>NZ_CP187556.1:0-4512352 GCF_049860755.1 Paenarthrobacter sp. NyZ202
ATGACAGTAGACGAAGCCAACCACGCCAATACTGTCGGAAGTTCCTGGCGTCGGGTACTGAGCCTGCTGGAGCAGGACGACCGGGTCACACCCCGTCAGCGCGGTTTCGTCATCCTGGCCCAGGCACAGGGCCTTATTGGTTCCACGCTCCTGGTGGCCGTTCCCAACGAGCTGACCCGGGAAGTACTCCAGACCCAGGTCAAGGACGCGCTGGATGACGCCCTGCGCAGCGTGTTCTCTGACGACATCCGGTGCGCGATCGACGTAGATACCGATTTGGTGCCTGTCCACGCTGAGCCGGAACCCGCCGTCGAACTTGCCGCCACACCGGACCTGGCGGTAGAGCCCAAGCCCCAGCCCACCCCTCCCAGCACGTCGCACGAGTTCGGCCGGCTCAACCCGAAATACATCTTCGACACATTCGTGATCGGTTCCTCGAACCGTTTCGCCCACGCGGCGGCCGTAGCCGTGGCGGAGGCACCGGCCAAGGCCTACAACCCGCTGTTCATCTACGGTGACTCCGGACTGGGCAAGACCCACCTGCTCCACGCGATCGGACATTACGCCCGCAGGCTCTACAGCGGCATCCGCGTCCGGTATGTCAACTCTGAAGAGTTCACCAACGACTTCATCAACTCCATCCGCGACGACGAAGGCACCAGCTTCAAGACCACGTACCGCAACGTGGATGTGCTGCTGATCGACGACATCCAGTTCCTTGCCGGCAAGGACCGGACCCAGGAAGAGTTCTTCCACACGTTCAACGCCCTGCATAACGCGAACAAGCAGGTTGTGATCACCTCGGACCAGCCGCCCAAGATGCTTGCCGGCTTTGAGGACCGCATGACCTCGCGCTTCGAGTGGGGCCTGCTGACGGACATCCAGCCGCCGGAACTTGAAACCCGTATCGCCATTCTCCGCAAAAAGGGCCTGAGCGAAGGACTTTCCGCGCCGGACGACGCCCTGGAGTACATCGCGTCAAAGATCTCCAGCAACATCCGTGAACTCGAAGGCGCCCTCATCAGGGTCACGGCGTTCGCCAGCCTGAACCGGCAGCCCGTGGACGTGGCCCTGGCCGAGATGGTCCTCAAGGACCTCATCACCGACGACGGCGCGCAGGAGATCACGGCCAAGCAGATCCTCGACCAGACCGCGGACTACTTCAAGCTCAGCATGGAAGAGCTGTGCAGCAAGTCACGCACACGCACCTTGGTGACGGCCCGCCAGATCGCCATGTACTTGTGCCGCGAACTCACGGACATGTCCCTGCCCAAGATCGGACAGGAGCTCGGCGGCCGGGACCACACCACCGTCATCCACGCAGACCGCAAGATCCGCGAACTCATGGCCGAGCGGCGTGTGATCTACAACCAGGTCACCGAGCTCACCAACCGGATCAAGCAGCAGCAACGGGACTCCTGAATCCACATCACGCCGCGCACTCCATACCTTATTAACAGGCGCATGTGGATAACCCTGTGGATTCTTAAGGGGACAAGCGCGCTTAATGGGCTTAAAACCCTTAAGCCGTCTGTGGATCGTTAAAAATGCCCCTTCCGGTTGTCCCCATCCACACCCTGTTTAAAACCCAGTTAACGCACAAGCCGTGAACAGGGCTTAACCGCGGAACCGCGCGGCAGGAGCCACTTATCCACAGTTTCCACAGCAGTTATTAACACTACGAATCCCAAAAAATTGAAATCCCTCAAATAACAACCTCGTTCTCCCGCACACCCGCCGGCCCCAAGGCCAGGCTGAAGGACAGCCTGCGGCTGTCCACCTATGAGGGGCGGCGCCCGTGGGGGATGGGTTAATCGCGGATCTTCCGGCTAAGCTGTCAGCAGCGTTCCCATCCCCGGGTCTGTTGTGTCATTCGTTGCGTGCGGACCATGCAGGTTTCCGGGTTGGATCGCGAAGAATTGGCGGGCGCCCACCAGGAAGTCCGCAGCACTACATGGCAGCAGCAATGAAAGGCGGCACCCTTCCGTGAAGTTCAGAGTCGACCGCGACGTCCTGGCAGAAGCCGTTACATGGACCGCGCGGTCGTTGTCTCCGCGGCCGCCAGTGCCCGTACTCTCGGGCCTCCTCCTCAAGGCGGAAGCCGGAACAGTCAGCCTTTCAAGCTTCGACTACGAGACTTCTGCCAGGCTCGAAATTCCTGCAGACATCGCCACTGAAGGCACCATCCTGGTGTCCGGGCGCCTTCTGGCCGACATCTGCCGCAGCCTGCCCTCCGCGCCGGTCGAGGTAGAGACCGACGGCAGCAAAGTCACCTTGACCTGCCGCCGAAGCAGCTTCCACTTGGCCACCATGCCGGAGTCCGAGTACCCCGCCCTTCCTGCATTGCCTGCGATCAGCGGAACGTTGCCCGGTGATGCCTTCGCCCAGGCTGTTTCCCAGGTCATCATCGCCGCAAGCAAGGATGACACCCTGCCGATCCTTACCGGTGTTCGCATGGAGATCGAAGACGACCTCATCACGTTGCTCGCCACCGACCGGTACCGCTTGGCCATGCGTGAAGTGCCCTGGAAGCCTGTCACCCCGGGTATTTCCACCAGCGCACTGGTGAAATCCAAGACCCTGAACGAGGTCGCCAAGACCCTGGGCGGCAGTGGTGACATCAACCTGGCCCTTGCTGACGACGACAGCAGGCTCATTGGGTTCGAGAGCGGCGGACGCACCACCACGTCGCTCCTGGTGGATGGCGACTACCCCAAGATCCGCTCCCTGTTCCCCGAATCCACGCCCATCCATGCCACGGTGCAGACGCAGGAACTCGTGGAGGCTGTTCGCCGTGTGTCGCTTGTTGCCGAACGCAACACCCCGGTGCGGCTTGCCTTCACCCAGGGGCTCCTGAACCTCGACGCCGGAACCGGCGAGGACGCCCAGGCTTCGGAAGAACTGGAAGCCCAGCTTTCCGGTGATGACATCACAGTGGCCTTCAACCCCCACTACCTGGTCGAAGGCCTCAGCGTCATCGAGACCAAGTTCGTCCGCTTTTCGTTCACCACAGCTCCCAAGCCCGCCATGATCACCGCGCAGGCGGAGGCAGACGGCGAAGACCAGGACGATTACCGCTACCTGGTGATGCCCGTCCGACTTCCCAACTAGCCCGGCACCCTTCGCAGAAAAGAGTTCACACTGTGCACATCGGACTGATCGGCCTTGGCAAGATGGGCTTCAACATGCGTGAACGCATGCGGAACGGCGGCATCGAAGTCACCGGCTATGACCGGAACCCGGACGTCACCGACGTCGCCTCGGTGGACGAACTCATCGCTGCCCTTCCCACCCCTCGCTTGGTCTGGGTCATGGTTCCCGCCGGAGCCGTCACCGATGCCGTGGTCACCGAACTCGGCGAAAAACTCGCCGAAGGCGATCTGGTGATCGACGGCGGCAACTCCCGGTTCACTGAGGACCAAAAGCATGGCGCCGTCCTCGCCGGAAAGGGCATCCGGTTCGTCGATTGCGGCGTCTCCGGTGGTGTCTGGGGCCTGCAGAACGGTTACGGCCTCATGGCCGGCGGCGCCGAAGAAGACATTGAATTCGCCATGCCTGTCTTCGATGCGCTGCGGCCCGAAGGTGAACGGGCCGACAGCTTCGTCCATGTCGGTGGAGTCGGCGCCGGCCATTACGCCAAGATGGTCCACAACGGTATCGAGTACGGTCTGATGCAGGCCTACGCCGAGGGTTACGAGCTCCTTGCGGCCAAGGACATCGTCAAGGATCTTCCCGGCACGTTCCGTGCATGGCAAAAAGGCACGGTTGTCCGTTCCTGGCTGCTGGACCTGATGGTCAAGGCACTGGACGAAGACCCCGGCCTGGCCTCGATCGACGACTACGTGGAAGATTCCGGGGAAGGCCGCTGGACTGTGGAAGAAGCGATCGCCAACGCGGTCCCGGCTCCGGCCATCACGGCTGCCCTCTTTGCGCGCTTTGCTTCCCGTGAAGACGTTTCACCGGCCATGAAGATGGTTTCCGCCCTGCGCCACCAGTTCGGCGGACACGCCACCCGTCCAGCCAACTAGGCTGCAGGAGCCCTGCTGACGGCGTGTACCTAGAACATCTTTCACTGACGGACTTCCGCAGTTATGCCCAGGTTGATCTGAAGCTTGGCCCCGGGGTGACGGTCCTGGTGGGGTCCAACGGGATCGGCAAGACCAACCTCATGGAAGCCATCGGCTACCTGGCGACGCTGAGTTCCCACAGGGTCAGCACGGACGCGCCACTGCTTCGCTTCGGCACCGAACGGGCCCTGATCCGTGCCCGCTTGGTCCGGGGCGAACAATCAACCATCATCGAGCTCGAAATCAACGCAGGCCGGGCCAACCGGGGCCGGATCAACCGGGGGAACCCGGTGCGGGCCCGGGACATCCTGGGCATATGCCAGACCGTACTCTTCGCGCCGGAAGACCTGGCACTGGTAAAGGGCGATCCTTCCAATCGGCGACGTTTCCTCGATGAGCTCCTGGTCAGCCTCGTTCCGCGCCACGCCGCCACCCGAAGTGACTACGACAGGGTCCTCAAGCAGCGAAATGCCTTGTTGAAATCCGCCCGCACGGGCAAGTTCACAGCAGGGCATGAAGCCACCCTGGATGTGTGGGACCAACATATGGCGCGGGCCGGAGCGGAACTTCTTCATGCCCGGCTGGAGCTCGTGGAGCGGCTTCGTCCGCACCTCAACAGCGCCTACGCCCAACTGACGGACGGGTCCAAAGAGGCCGGCGCGGTCTACCGCTCAACCATCCAGGGCGTCCTTGACGACGACGGCGGTCCGGCCGACCGCGCGACGGAACCTCCGGCGTCGTACGAGGACCTCCGGGTGCTGTCCGTCGAACAGCTCACCGAGCGTTACATCCAAGCCTTTGCAGCGTCCCGCAAGAAGGAACTGGAACGCGGAATTTCGTTGGTGGGCCCACACCGGGACGAACTTGAACTGGTCCTCGGACAAGCACCTGCCAAGGGGTACGCCTCACACGGCGAAACGTGGTCAATGTGTCTGTCGCTGCGTCTGGCGTCGTACTACGTCATGCTTGATGACGCCCGCACCGGCGGCACGGCACCAATCCTGATCCTGGACGATGTTTTCGCTGAACTCGATGTCCAACGCCGTCGTAAACTGGCTGCAATAGTGGCCGGTGCCGAACAGGTACTGGTGACAGCCGCCGTCGACGCCGATATCCCCGAGGAGCTGGCCGGACGGCGCGTAACCGTTGTTCCGGGAGGCATCGATGGCGAAGGGTAGTCCCGACGGACTCCAACCCGGCCGTGAACCGGATGAGATCGATGCCGCGCAGGCTGCGCTGAACCGCGTGCGGGAAGCTGCGGCCGCGCGGGGCGAAGTGCGCCAGCGTGCGCCGAGGCCGGGCCAGGCAGCCAACCGCAAGGGAGTACGCGACACCCGTGGTTTCAGCCAGTTCCATGGCACTGGACGGGATCCTTTGGGCCTCGGGAAGGTGGTGGGCAGGCTGGTCGCCGAACGCGGCTGGACCTCGCCCGTTGCGGTGGGCTCGGTCATGGCGGAGTGGGACGCCTTGGTTGGACCGGAAATTTCCGCCCACTGTACGCCTGAGAGCTTTACGGATACCACGTTGCATGTCCGGTGCGACTCGACAGCCTGGGCCACGCAGTTGAGGTTGCTCAGTTCCAGCCTCCTCGGGAAGTTCCGGAATGAGCTCGGTGAGGGTGTGGTCACCAGCATTCAGGTGCTGGGACCCTCGGCACCGAACTGGCGCAAGGGTGGCCGCAGCGTCAATGGTCGTGGACCCAGGGACACGTACGGCTGAACGGCGTGCAGGGCGATTCAAGGCCCCCGGACCGTATAGGCCCCCATCGGCACCCACGCAGGGCCGTTTCAGATAGGGCCAGTGGCCTCCCACGGGCATATTCAGCTCTCGGCTGCCTCCATATTTGCAGGGATCCGGCGGTTTCCACGATAGAATTGCCCTAGATCACTGAGCGCCGGTGAAACGTCCGTTGGGGTCCTGTATGCAGTTCCGTGCCATCCGGGACCCCCTCTGTCGCAGTAAACGGCGCAATCAGTCACGTGCCCTTTGACGGCTGCGGTTCGCCGCTGCCTGATCCGGGGACGACCGTCATCGAGTACAGAGGAGTCGAAAGCGCCTGTGGCTAACGACAATGCAGAGACCTTGGCAGTAGAGCCCGCGGAGGAGACTGTTACCAGCCCCGACGCCCCTGCGGAAACCCCAAGGGAGTATGGCGCCAGCGACATCACCGTGCTGGAAGGCCTCGAGGCCGTCCGCAAGCGTCCCGGCATGTACATCGGTTCCACCGGGCCCCGCGGCCTCCACCACCTGGTGTATGAAGTCGTGGACAACTCAGTCGACGAGGCCCTGGCCGGCTTCTGCAGCCACATCGAGGTGACCCTCCAGGCCGACGGCGGAGTCAAGGTCGTGGACGACGGCCGCGGTATCCCCGTGGACATCCACCCCACCGAAGGCAAGCCCACGGTCGAGGTGGTCATGACCATCCTGCACGCCGGCGGCAAGTTCGGCGGCGGCGGGTACGCCGTATCCGGCGGTCTTCACGGCGTGGGCATCTCCGTTGTCAACGCCCTGTCCCGCCGGGTCAACACGGAGGTGCGCCGCCAAGGCCATGTCTGGCGCATGTCATTCGCCGACGGCGGCAAGCCCCAGGGCGAACTCGTCAAGGGAGAAGCCACCGGGGAAACCGGGACGTCCCAGACGTTCTACCCTGACGGCTCGATCTTTGAAACCACCGAGTTCGACTTCGAGACTCTCCGTGCCCGGTTCCAGCAGATGGCGTTCCTGAACAAGGGCCTGAAGATTACCCTGACGGACGAGCGTCCCGTTGCCGGTGAAGGCGATGATGACCTGGACCTCGATGCCGTTGCCACCGAGGGCGAAGTGGCTGCCGAGCACCGCACCGTGGTGTACGAATACCCGGACGGCCTCCTGGATTACGTCAAGCACCTGAACTCCAGCAAGAAGGTGGAAATCGTCCACGAGGACGTCATCGCCTTCGAAACCGAAGACACTGAGCGGCACATCGCCGTCGAGGTCGCCATGCAGTGGACCACCGCCTACTCGGAGAGCGTCCACACCTACGCGAACACCATCAACACCCATGAGGGCGGTACCCACGAAGAGGGGTTCCGGGCCGCGATGACCTCGCTCATCAACCGCTACGCGCGCGAGAAGAGCATCATCAAGGAGAAGGAAGACAACCTCACCGGCGATGACATCCGTGAAGGGCTCACCGCCGTGATCTCGGTGAAGCTCTCCGAACCGCAGTTCGAGGGCCAGACCAAGACCAAGCTGGGCAACTCCGAAGTCAAGGGGTTCGTGCAGCGCGTTGTCACCGACCAGCTGGGTGACTGGCTGGAACGCAATCCCGGCCCAGCCCGCGACGTCATCCGCAAGGCCATCCAGGCTGCGCAGGCACGCATGGCTGCGCGCAAGGCCCGTGACAATGCACGCCGCAAGAGCCCGCTGGAATCCTTTGGCATGCCAGGGAAGCTGTCCGATTGCTCCTCCAAGGATCCTTCGCGGTGCGAGGTTTACCTGGTGGAGGGTGACTCCGCAGGTGGTTCCGCCAAGCGTGGACGCAACCCTGAGACCCAGGCCATCCTGCCACTCCGGGGAAAGATCCTGAACGTGGAACGCGCCCGGCTGGACAAGGCGCTCGGCAACGCCGAAGTCCAGTCGATGATCACCGCGTTCGGTACGGGCATTGGGGAGGACTTCGACATCTCCAAGCTGCGGTACCACAAGATCGTCCTCATGGCAGATGCCGATGTCGACGGCCAGCACATCACCACGCTGCTGATGACGTTGCTGTTCCGCTACATGCGGCCCTTGATCGAGAACGGGTATGTGTACCTGGCCCAGCCGCCGCTGTACAGGATCAAGTGGTCGAACGCCGCGCACGACTACGTCTTCAGTGACAGAGAGCGTGACGAGACCATCCGCAAGGGTGCCGCCATGAACAAGCGCCTGCCCAAGGACAACGGCATCCAGCGCTACAAGGGCTTGGGCGAAATGGACTACACGGAACTCTGGGACACCACCATGGACCCGGATCGCAGGACGCTCCTGCAGGTCACCATGGATGACGCCCTTGCAGCCGACCAAACCTTCTCCGTGCTCATGGGCGAAGACGTCGAATCCCGCAGAAACTTCATCCAGCAGAACGCCAAGGACGTCAGGTTCCTTGATATCTAGGGCCTCCATCGCTCAAGAGATATTCCAGAACTGACATATACCTGAAACGGAACATGACATTATGAGTGACGAAACTCCCGAAGTCCCGGCGGAAAACACCGACGTCCCGGATGCGGTTTTGGAAGGCGATTTGCTGACCGACCGCGTCGAACAGGTGGACCTGCAGACCGAAATGCAGCGGTCCTACCTTGACTACGCCATGGCCGTCATTGTTGGCCGCGCCCTTCCGGACGTCCGCGATGGCCTGAAGCCGGTCCACCGGCGCGTGCTGTATGCGATGTTCGACGGCGGCTACCGCCCGGACCGTGCCTTCAACAAGTGCGCCCGCGTGGTAGGCGACGTCATGGGCACCTACCACCCCCACGGTGACATGGCCATCTACGATGCCCTGGTCCGTCTCATCCAGGACTGGACCATGCGGTACCCGCTTGCCCTGGGCCAGGGAAACTTTGGATCACCGGGCAACGACGGCGCTGCTGCGCCCCGATACACCGAAACGAAGATGGCCCAGCTGGCCATGGAAATGGTCCGTGACATCGACGAGGAAACCGTCGACTTCCAGGACAACTACGACGGCAAGAACCAGGAACCCACCATCCTGCCGTCGCGGTTCCCCAACCTGCTGGTCAACGGATCCTCCGGCATTGCCGTGGGAATGGCCACCAATATCCCGCCGCACAACCTCCGGGAAGTCGCCGACGGCGTGCAGTGGGCATTGGAGAATCCCGGCGCCACCCGCGAGGAACTCCTTGAAGCACTCCTGGTGCGGATCAAGGGGCCCGACTTCCCGACGGGTGCCACCATCCTGGGCCACAAGGGGATCGAAGACGCATACAGGACCGGTCGCGGATCCATCACCATGCGGGCCGTAGTCAACGTCGAGGAACTCCAGGGCCGCACCTGCCTGGTGGTTACGGAGCTTCCCTACCAGGCCAACCCGGACAACCTGGCCATCAAGATCGCCGAACTCGTCAAGGACGGCAAGATCCAGGGCATCGCCGACCTCCGCGACGAGACCTCGGGCCGCACAGGCCAGCGGCTCGTGATCGTCCTGAAGCGGGATGCCGTGGCCAAGGTGGTCCTCAACAACCTGTACAAGCACACGCAGCTGCAGGACAACTTCTCTGCCAACATGCTGGCCATTGTGGACGGCGTGCCGCGGACCCTGAGCCTGGATGCGTTTATCCGGCACTGGGTGGCGCACCAGATGGACGTCATTGCGCGCCGCACCAGGTACCGCCTGCGCAAGGCCGAAGAAGAAGCCCACATCCTGCGGGCCCTCCTGAAGGCGCTGGACATGCTGGACGAGGTCATCGCCCTCATCCGCGCTTCCAACACCACGGACGCCGCACGCGAAGGCCTGATGGAACTCCTGGACATCGATGAACTCCAGGCGCGTGCCATCCTGGACATGCAGCTGCGTCGCCTTGCGGCCCTGGAACGCCAGAAGATCCAGGACCGCCATGCGGAGCTCGAAGCCATGATCGAGGAATACAACGCGATCCTCGCTTCCGAGGAACGCCAGCGTGGCATCATCAGCGAGGAACTTGCCGAGATCGTTGCCAAGCATGGCGACGACCGCCGTACTCAGATCCTCATGGGCTTTGACGGCGACATGTCCATGGAAGACCTCATTCCCGAAGAGGAAATGGTGGTCACCATTACGCGCGGGGGCTACGTCAAGCGCACGCGCAGTGACAACTACCGGTCCCAGCAACGCGGCGGGAAGGGCATCAAGGGTGCCCAGCTGCGCGGCGACGATGTTGTGGAGCACTTCTTCGTCACCACCACCCACCACTGGCTGCTGTTCTTCACCAACCTGGGCCGGGTCTACCGTGCCAAGGCCTACGAGCTCGCCGAAGGTGGCCGCGACGCAAAGGGCCAGCACGTTGCCAACCTCCTGGCTTTCCAGCCGGACGAGCACATTGCCCAGGTACTGGATCTCCGTGATTACCAGCAGGCACCTTACCTGGTGCTGGCCACCAAGAACGGACTGGTCAAAAAGACGCGTCTGGAAGATTACGACACCAACCGCTCCGCGGGCGTTATCGCCATCAACCTGCGCGATGAAGACGAGCTCGTATCCGCGCAGTTGGTCAGCGAAACCGACGACCTCCTGCTGGTGTCCCGGAAGGGCCAGTCCATCCGCTTCACTGCCACCGATGACGCTCTGCGTCCCATGGGCCGCGCTACCTCAGGCGTGACCGGTATGAAGTTCCGTGAAGACGACGAATTGCTGGCTGCGGACGTCGTCCAGGACGGCTCGTTCGTCTTTGTGGTCACCGAAGGTGGCTATGCCAAACGAACAGCTGTTGACGAGTACCGCTTGCAGGGCCGTGGCGGCCTGGGCATCAAGGTGGCCAAGCTTGCCGAAGACCGGGGTGACCTCGTGGGGGCCCTGATCGTGCAGGAAGAAGACGAAGTCCTGGTGGTCATGGAAGGCGGCAAGGTGGTCCGTTCGGCGGTCAGTGGCGTGCCCGCCAAGGGCCGTGACACCATGGGCGTGATCTTCGCCAAGCCCGACAAGAACGACCGCATCATCGAGGTTGCCCGCAACAGCGAACGCGGCTTGGAAGGCGAAGAATCCGAGGACGCACTGGACGATGACGTAACGTTGGCTGCAGACAACGATGCCTCAGAGGGCGTCGCGACGGCAGTAACGGAAGACGACGCAGACCCGGATACCGATGCGGGCGCGGAGCTGAACGAAGACAACACCGGAGGTAACGAGTGAGCAATTCGGACTCATATCCCAAGCCGAGCACGGGTGTATCCGGCGGGGTCCGGCAGCCCTCGGGCACCGCACAGACCGGAACGCCGGCCCGGCCGCAGCAGCGGCCAACCGCAGGCCAGGAGAGCGGACAACGGCCGGCGAACGCGCCGGGCCAACGCCCCGCATCGGCAGGCCAGCGGCCGTCAGGCACACCCGGCCAGCGTCCGACCCAGCCGGGTCAACGTCCGGCCAGTGCCGGCGCCCAAAGGCCGGCCCAGGGCAACCCCGGGCTCGTGAAGCCAGCGCCGAAGGCCAAAGTCCGCCGCGCACGCCTGCTGGTGAGCAAGGTTGACCCATGGTCCGTGCTGAAGATGGCGTTCCTGCTGTCCGTGGCACTCGGGATCGTGACCGTGGTGGCAGCCATCGTTCTCTGGACCGTGTTGGATCTCACAGGCATCTTCAACCAGGTGGACAGCCTGCTGGGCACCTTGGCGGGCTCCGAAGGCAGCGGTTTCGAGCTGAAGAAGATCGCATCCCTGGGCCAGGTGGCATCCTTTGCGACGATCATCGCCGTGGTAAACGTGGTCCTGCTGACCGCCCTCTCCATGCTCTCCGCAGTGCTCTATAACATTTCGGCAACGTTGGTGGGCGGCATCGGCGTGACGCTGACCGACGACTAGCAAAAAACCGCGAAAATCCGCCGAAAAACGGCGGAAAGCAGCGGGACGAAAGCCTCGATTTGAGATCGGGCCGGGATGTGCTGTACAGTCATATCTCGGCCCGATGAGGCATCGGGGCGTATAGCTCAGGCGGTTAGAGCGCTTCGCTGATAACGAAGAGGTCCCAGGTTCAAGTCCTGGTACGCCCACGGAACCTAACAGGTTCAGGAAACTGAACGGAATGAGGTACTTGTGAAGAAGTTGCTGGTAGCAGTAGCAGCGGCAATCGCAGGTGTCCTGGTCTACAAAAAGGCCCAGGAATCCGAAGCCCGGAAAGAAGTCTGGAGCAAGTCCACCGACAAGGTTGACTAGCAATGGATCCCGGCACCAACTGGTCTTGACCAGCTCGGGCATGGGGTATGATGGACGGGTTGCTTCTTATGGGGGCATGGCGCAATTGGTAGCGCACCTGCTTTGCAAGCAGGGGGTTAGGGGTTCGAGTCCCCTTGCCTCCACCATAAGGAAAGTCCCGGCCAGGAATGGCCGGGACTTTTTCGTTTAACCCATTCCCCGATGTCCCCCCGGCACCCAACTAAGTCGCAGTTGTGCGCGTTTTGGGGGCTCAAAACGCGCACAGCTGCGACCTAGTTGGGTGGGAGGGTTTCGAGTGCCCGTTCGAGGAAAGTCTTCAGTTCGCTGTCTCCCAGGATCGGGGTGACCACGCCCAGTTCCAGGGTGGGCTGGGTTCTTGCGCCGGCAGCCGTCAGTGCCCGCTCTACGTTCCGCCGGCCCTCAGCCACTCCTGCTGAATCGTTCCGTGCGGAGGCCTCCAGCATCTCGAGGGCGTCTTCCACACCGCGGCCATACTCAGCGGCCGCGGTACTCCAGTGCGAGGCATCGGATGCGAACCCGGGGACCGCCATCCGTTGCAGCAGCTCGGGCAGCCGCTGCAGTAGCCGCGCCCTGGCGAGGAGATCCCCTGAAGGTGACCTGCCGGCGTCGTAATCCGACCAAAACCGCTCAATATCGGCCCGCAGCTGTGGAGCTGACGGTGTCAGCGGATCATCCTGCCACTCCTGGTTCAGGTCAGCGAAGGCGCGGACTGCCGAGCGCACCTCAGGGTCCGGCCCGGCCAGGAGGTCCAAGGCAGCGTCCATGGAATCCTTGGGATCGTAGGCCGGTCCGTTCCAGGTGAAGTCCGCGTACGTGAAGACTGCCGGGAGGGACAGATACGGCTGGATCATGGGGTTGGTGACCATCCCGCGGACGGTTTGGTGCAATGTGGCATCACGGCCAACGACGGGAGCCATGAAGAGGTGGTCCTGGGAAAAGTCGTTGACCGGGTAGTTGTCCCAGACCACCAGGGCACGGGGTGTGCCGGCAGTCCCGTAGGTGCGGCTGGCGTCCCGTGCGGACTGTGCGGTGATGCGGTGGGAGACGACGTCCTCGCCGGTCCACTGCACCACGATCGAGGGATCAAGCGATTCGCCCAGCACTTCCTTGTAGGCATTGCTTGCCGAGCCGTTATAGAAAGTGGGGACCGTTTCCAATGGCTGGAGGCCCTCCTTGGCCGCACTGAATTGTTCATTCACCCGGTTAAGGAACCGGGCCTGGGCCCTGGCCAGGTTGGCCTGTCCCGCGCCGAATTCCTCCAGGTCCCCCGCACACTGCACGCGGGTGGCAATGTCATCCAGCGGAATGACAAAGGACCTGACCCCCAGCGAATACAAGGACTCAAGTTTTGCCAGCGCGTCCTCAAGATCGGAGGGACGCGAATAGCAAATGTCGATTCCGGGCGACAGGGCGTAGCTGAAGCCGACATGGTTGGCGGTGGCCGTGGCGATGAGCTCCTGCAGCTCCGCCAGCTCCTCGTCCGTGTACAACTCCCGCCATTTGTCCCGCAGCAAGGGATCGTCCTTGGGTGAATAGATGTAAGTGTTCATCTTTTGGCGGCCCGCGAACGCTATGACATCAAGGCGCGCCTGGTGCGACCAGGGAGTGCCGTAGAACCCCTCGATCACGCCGCGGGTTTCCATCAGCGGCCAGTCGCTGATCCGTACGCTGGCCACCGCACCGTCTTTCACGAGCTGGCGGAGGGTCTGCACGGCATGGAACAGCCCGTCACCGTCGCTCGCGGCGAGTACCGCCGTCGGGATCCCCTCCCGCTCTCCGGTGGCGATCGCGTAACCTTCCGGGCGCTCCAGGGCGTCCTGCACGGTTTCGGGGTTCCCTCCCGCCACGTCCTTCAGCAGCGTGCCCGCAGCCTCATCAGTCCCGAGGTGGACTTCCGAGGAACCCTCCTCCGGACTCCCGGTGGCGGCCCCGGGTTCGGACATACCCCCGGCATCTGCCACAAGGTCCTGGATGACGCTGATTGACGCCGGGTCCGTTCCCGGCGCGGCCACAATGTAGACCCGCCCGTTCAAGGGAACAGTGCCGTTTCCGGACCTGACATCCTGGGGCATCGGATGGACGGCCGGTATGCCTTTCCGGTCCTCCCCCCGGGGATCCCCGCCATCACGGGCAACTGTGATCCACGCCACCACAACCACCAATGCCATCGCGAAAGCCGCGGCAACGATCAGCAGGGATCGCCTCCGCCTGGTGCCAGCGCCGGCAGGTGCTGCGTTCAAATCGGGTATCCCCTTGGGTATGCCGTCTCCGGCTCACTGGAACGATGTGTCAAGACAATCACACCCCGATGGTGCTGGATAGGGGCGGGACGAGCGTCGCGCCAAACTAGAGTTGTTGCGTGAACCTCCTCATTGCCGCGCTGGGTGTGCTGGGCGTTGCGTCGTCCGGGCCCCTGATCGCAGGTACCCTCGGCGCTACCTCCGTGACGGCACTGGCCATCGCGTTCTGGCGGAACGCTCTTGCGGCCGTCATCATGGCGGCGCCGGTGGCCATCAAGGAGCCAAGGCAGTTTGCGCAGATCACGCGCCGCGAGCTGGGCTGGTCCGTTGTTGCGGCCGTGGCACTGGCATTCCACTTTGCCTGCTTCATCACGGCGCTCCAGCTGACGTCGGTCGCGGCCGCCACGGCACTTGTCTGTCTGCAGTCGGCATGGATTGCCGTCTTCCAACTGTTCCGCGGCACCCGTCACCGCTGGCCTGTGCTGGCGGGCCTCGGCATCGCCTTCGCCGGTGTCGTGGCCATTACGGGATTCGACATGGGCTCGTCCCCGGAAGCGCTGCTGGGCGACATCCTGGCCTTGGCCGGCGGAGCTTTGGCGGGCCTGTACACGCTGGCCGGCGGAAAGGCGCGGCAGAGCATGGGTATCGGGACGTACACCGCCCTGTGCTACGGAATGTGCGCGGCCTTGGTGGCGGTCATGGCGTTGGTGGGCGGCCAGCAACTGACAGGGTTCGACGCCGGAGGCTGGCTTGGGATCCTTGCCATCACCGTCTGCGCGCAACTGGTGGGACATACGGCGTTCAACCATCTGCTGGCAACCATGAGCCCGCTGGTCGTCTCCATGATCATCCTGCTGGAGATCCCCGGCGCTGCCGTCCTTGCGGCGGTTTTCCTGGCCGAGGCCCTGCCCGCCGGGATTTACGCGGGCCTGGGGCTGATCCTCGCAGGACTAACGGTGGTGGTGGCCGGCCAACGCCGGGACCGGGCGGAAGCACACCGGCGCGAGGCGGAACTTGGCACAGACTGACGTGCCGCCGTCGGGCTGTCCGTAATTACAGCCCGACGCGTCTGGCGCCCTGGGCGGCGTTGGCCGTGTGGATTGCGCGCAACAGCTTGGCCGGGAAGTACACGGAGAAGAACACCACCATGGGTGCCTTCAGGGCCATCTTCTTGACGTTGTGTGCCTTGTAGGTGCGGTCGAACCGCGTCACGTAGTAGCGGTAATCCCGCGGCGAATCTTCGAGGCGGCGCGCTGACATGCCGGAGACCATCTGCGGACAGTACTGGATGTGGAGGTCGTGTTCAGCCAGGTGCAGTGAGAGGTCGATGTCTTCATGCATCTCATCCTTCTCATCCAGGCAGGCTTCGTCCCGGATGGTTTCCCAGGCGGTGCGCCGGAGGGCCATGTTGGAGCCGAACAGGAAGTGGTACTGGTGCTTGGCCAGGCGCAGCATGAGCTGCCGCATTTTATCGTCCGCCTTAAGCCCGAAGCGGCGCATGGGCATGTCGTAATAGACCACCGGGCCGGTGGCAGCCTGCACATGACGGTCCATGAAGGCTTTCTGCACCTGCTCCACCCAGTCGGGCTCCAGCACCGAGTCGGCATCAATGCGGCCCACGATGTCCGAGGTGGCGCTGTTCAGTCCGAAGTTGCGGGTAGGAATGAGGCCCTGCACCGTGTCCTGCTTCAGCAGGATGATGGGGCTTTCCGGGTACTCCTGCTGCATCTGGCGCACGATCCGCGCCGTCCGGTCCGTGGACAGGTTATCCACCACGATGATCTCATTGGCCGGAACAGACTGGTAGATGGCCGCGATGAGGCACTGGCGGATCACGCTTTCCTCGTTATACGCCGGGATGACGATTGATACGCCGGGCGGTTCCGGAGCATCCTTGAGGGCACCCGCGAGGGGTCTATCGGCAGACATCACTTCAAATCTAACACCAGCCACACCGCGTCAGGCTGAGCGCCGGATGACGCCCCGGCAAACACTGAAGGGACCCCTTCCGGGATCCCTTCAGTGTTTTGTCCGGCAGTGATTGCCGCGCGTTCCTAGAGACCGGAGTCCTTGGATTCGGCGCCCTTGTCCTTGTCCAGGCTTGCGGCGATGTTCTTGACAGCCGTCTTGGCGTCGGTGGCGACGGTGCCCTCCACGTTGGCGAAGGCGTCCTTGGTGGCCTGCTCGGCCTCGGCTGCAGCTTCCTCCGGCGTCAGGTCAGCAGCGTGCTTCTCCGGACCAGTGGATGCTGCCGCGGTGGCGGCGGTTGCCGATGCCGTGGCATCCGACGCAGCCGTGTCCGATGCCACGGGAGTGGTTGACGGTGTGGGGGTCACGGGCGACGGTGTCTTCCATGGATCTTCAACCGGCTTGGCAGCCTTCCAGGCTGCGACCCCGGCGGCCACGGCAGCAGCGATGACGGTGACGATCAGCAGGCCACGCTTCCGGGGCTTCTGCTGCTTGCCGAGCTGCGCGGAGACAGCCTTGCCGGCCTCGTCCGCAACGACCTTGATGTGCTTGCCAGTTGCCTGGGCCTGTTCCTGCACACTGTGGACAACACCCGAGTCCGCAAGCTTCTGGGCAACGGCGTCCACCTGCGCCGGAGCGTTCTCCAGGACGTGATGGACTGCCACCGAGGCCTGGCCGAGCTGTTCGGACAGCTTGGGCAGGTACTCCACCACAACTTTGTCCCGCGCGAGGCCGATGGCCGGGGTGGCCTTGTTCAGTGCTTCCTGGATCCTGGGAGTCGCATCCTCCACAGCGTCATGGATCTTCGGCGCGAGGTGGGCCAACCCATCCTGGATCCGCGGGGTTACGGTCGCAACGCCGTCCGCCAGGTTGTGGGCTGCGCTCTTCAGGCCCTCCTGGATCTTGGGGGAAGCGGTGTCAATGCCGTGCTGGATGCGGGGAACAGCCCAGTTGACGGCAGCTTCAACGCGGGGCGCCGCCCAGTCGCGGGCGTTATCCACACCAACCACCACGGAGTGTTCAATGTCGCGGGCAATACGGTCTGATTTCTTCACAACTACCTCCCGATACACATGCTCGTTTGTTGCTAGCCTACGTGGCTTGGGGAACACCGGCTATTCATCTGCGCGATTCTTCCCGGATTTCACCCAGCGCGGAACCGGCTTGCGGGCCCCACCGGCGTTGACCCTGCATGAAAGAATGTCCCCATGACCATTGCAACCGCAAAAGCAACAATCCACACGAGCCTGGGCGACATCAAGGTTGACCTCTTCGGTAACCACGCCCCCAAGACCGTGGCCAACTTCGTCGGCCTCGCCACCGGTGAAAAGTCCTGGACGCACCCGGAAACCGGTGAAGACAAGACCGGTACGCCGCTGTACAACGGCACCATCTTCCACCGGATCATCAAGGACTTCATGATCCAGGGCGGCGATCCCCTGGGCCGTGGTGTTGGCGGACCGGGCTACAAGTTCGACGACGAAATCCACCCCGAGCTGACCTTCAATGCCCCTTACAAGCTGGCCATGGCCAACGCGGGCATCCAGATGGGCAAGGGAACCAACGGTTCACAGTTCTTCATCACCACTGTCAACACCGACTGGCTGTTCGGCAAGCACAGCATCTTCGGTGAAGTCACGGACGAGGAATCCCGCAAGGTTGTGGACGCGATCGAGGCCGTCCGCACCGGTATGGGCGACCGCCCTGTTGAGGACGTCGTCATCAACAGCATCGACATCGAACAGCTCTAACCTGCATCCATGAGCTACGGAATCCCGTCGGCAGAGCCGTCCGCTGATATCCCGGTGTGCCCGAGGCACCCGGACCGGCCCTCCTATGTGAGGTGCCAACGCTGCGGGCGCCCCGCGTGCCCCGAATGCCAGCGGGCGGCCGCCGTCGGGTTCCAATGCGTTGACTGCGTCAACGAGCAAAAACGTACGACGCCGGCCTACAAGTCCGCATACGGCGGCGCCTTGGCCATGGGGCGTCCTTTGGTGACGTACACGATCATCGGGTTGTGCCTGCTGGTCTTCATCCTCCAGTGGGTGCTGCCGGGAGACGTCATCTTCCAGAACTTCGCGTTCGCCAACATCTTCGCGGAGAGCCAGCCCTGGCGCATGCTCACCGCGGCATTCCTGCATTCGCAGGGCTTCCTGCTCCATATCGTCCTGAACATGTACACCCTGTGGATCTTCGGCCAAGCCCTTGAGCCGTTGCTCGGGAGGATCCGCTTCCTCGCTGTGTACCTGATGTCCGCGATCGGCGGTTCCATAGGTTTCCTGCTCCTGACACCCGACCGTCCGATCGTGGGAGTCGTGGGGGCCTCCGGCGCCATCTTCGGCCTGTTCGGCGCCATGTTGGTGGTGCAGAGGCACCGCGGCGGAGAAACCAAGCAGCTGTGGGTCCTGATCGCGATCAACGGTGCGATCGGCTTCTTTGTCCCCAGCATCGCCTGGCAGGCACACCTGGGTGGGCTCATCACCGGTGGCCTTGCTGCTGCCGCCATCGCGTACGCGCCGCGCGGCAAGAACCAAGCGCTCCTGCAAGCGGGCGGGCTGGTCCTGGTCGCCGGGCTACTGGCCGTAGTTGCCGGATTCAGGCTGGCTGCGTAGCGCCTATTCCCCAGGGACGACGGGGTTCCGGGGCAGTTGGCCCGCTGCTGGTATCACGGGCTGGCGGAGGATCGTTTTGAGCTTCTCCGGCGCCGTGCGGCGGGCGTCGCTCAAGTAGATCTCATGGTGTTTGCCGGTCATCGTGAGTGAGTTTTCCGGGATGAACCCGTTGTGCATACTCTCCAGCACCGGCCCCTCGGCATCGTAAGGGCCAATGTGCAAGGTCTGGACGCAGAGCCCCTCCTCCAAGGGCTCCAGTCGTAACGCATCCAAGGATGGCGCTTCCCCTTTGGCCGCAACCACCTCAAGGATCCGTTCCAGATGGTCTTGGCCGATCCAGTCCGGGACCAGGTTCATGGCTGTCCATGACCATAGAGATTTGTCACGTGCGCTGGTGAAACTCTCCATATAGTCCGCCCACCAGAGTCCCTCCAGCGGCATCACACCGTAATCCCTGTCCAGTTCCTTCTTGCTGAAGAACTTGAGTGCGTACGCCACGGGGTAGATCGTCTTGAGGGCATCCTGATACCCCTGTGAGCTGTTGGGATCACCGTGCCCGTCAATCATCAGGTACTGCAGCCGCGGCACCTGTGACGAGTGAGAACTTTCCGCGGGGCGCAGTGTAGGAGGGAATGGACTTTTTCAGTTCTGCCTTCTCCATGCCCACTCCACTCCTTCTTTCGGCGGCTGTCACTGTCCCTGCCGCCCTTCGTCTCTTTAGCGTTTATCCACAGGAGTTTTCCACACTGTGAGTAACTTACATAGGTGTAGTTAAAGGTGACCCCGGTGTCAGAGGTGGCCTGTGGGGACAGATATCCCCTCAAAGGCATGAATTAGTCCACATCTGTGGATAACTTTGTCCCCTACGGGGCTGGAAATGTGGACAAGTGAGGTCCAGGACCACCATCTGTGGAAAACACTGTTAATTCCGCACGCTTAGCCCGGGTTTCAACAGGCTTATCAACACTGTTAATAACTTACAGGACTGTAATTCAGGCGTGACGAGGGCCCCGGATCCCAGCAACCGCGGGCCCTCTCAAGTGAAGTGCCACAGGTTTTCCCCACCTGTGGATAACTTGTGGGTACTGGCATGTTGTTAAGTGGGTAAGTCTCATGGAGACGCTTTGGCGCTCCGGGTGGAGCGGCGGATCATCCTCTGCGGGGAGGAACCAGAGTGGGTGACGCCGGCAATGCTGTGACCGTGAACTTTCCGTGAAGTCACGGCCACTATCCACAGCGATGTGCACACTGGGTAAAACTCTCAGCAGGGTACTTTTGGTGGCTGGACACCGTCAGGACGCGGGAGATGTGCTGAGATGCGTGGATGTCCACAAACTTTATCCCCACCTGTGGATAAAGTTACGCACTTTTGTGGACAGGGCCGGGCCTCCATGCACGCGGCGTTGTGCTGCCGAGGGCTTCAGGCCCACACTCCGGATGAACCGCGCCTGTGGCTGTCCAGCAAGTGGGTATCCACGATCCCCACTGCCTCCATGAGGGCAAACATGGTGGTGGGTCCCACGAAAGCAAACCCCTTCTTGCGCAGCGCCTTGGACAAGGCAATGGATTCCGGTGACGTGGTGGGTATGTCAGCCACGGTCCGGGGGGCGGGAGTTGAAGCGGGCTGGAAGGACCACACGAAATCCACCAGGCCGCCCTCTTCGCGCAGGGCAATGGTGGCTTTGGCATTGGTGATGGCAGCGTTGATCTTCAAGCGGTTGCGGACGATCCCGGCGTCCAGCATGAGGCGTTCAACGTCGGCCTGGTTGAAGGCGGCCACACTCTCAGGGTGGAAGTCCAGGAAAGCTTTCCTGAAAGCATCGCGTTTGCGGAGGATGGTGGCCCAGGACAGTCCAGCCTGGAATGCCTCCAAACTGATGCGCTCGTACATCCCCTGCTCGTCCCGGACCGGCATGCCCCACTCGTGGTCGTAGTACGACTGCATCAAGGGGTCAGCGGCTGCCCACAGTGGACGCGCCAGGCCGTCAGGACCGACGATGATGCCGTTTTCTCCAGGGGTCACGCAGTTCTCCTCCATTGCTCCTGCGGATATTGTGCACCGCGGCCCTGACATTTTCTGATGACGCTTTCAGGACAGGCCGGTCACCCTCATGGTGATGTTGATCCGTCCCCCGGAAAGACCGCATCCGTCCGGTGCTGTTCCGGGAAGGACCTTGGGAATCCCGTGGTAGGCGAACCGGGACGGTCCACCGAAGACGAAAAGATCACCGGAGCGAAGGTGCACGTCGGTGTAAGGCTTGGTCCGGGTCAGCGTATTCCCAAAGCGGAAAACACACTCGTCTCCGATGCTCAAGGACACTACGGGGGCATCAGACAGTTCGTCCTTGTCCTGGTGCATGCCCATGGCTGCGCCGTCGGAGTAGAAGTTCACCAGCGCGGCATCAGGCGTGTATTTTGCTGACAGTCCTGACAGGGAGGGGTCTGCCCCGGAAGACGCGGCCTCCAGCGCCTTCCTTCCCAGCCGCACCATCCAGTCCGGGAAGTCCAGGACGGGCAGGCCATTGACGTCGGTTGCTTCCCGCGTGTAGCGGTACGGTTGCCAATGCCAGCCCAGGCACACTGTCCGCACGGACATCCGGCGGCCTCCTGGCAGGGTTGCGGCACGCAAAGGTACTGGTCCCTGGCTCCACTCTTCGAAGCGGGCCACAATCCACTGTTGCTGTTCCAAGGTCAGCCACCCAGGCACATGGACTGCCCCGGGAGCTATCTCCCGGGGTCCGGAGGGTGAGTCATCGGCAGGTGCCACCAGCTCCCGTGGGAACAACGCGTCTTCACTCATGCGGCCGCCTCCAACGCGAGGAGGGTCCGTTTGGCCTCGGTTCCCCCGAGGTAGCCACCGTAGCTGCCGTCCGTCCTGACCACCCTGTGGCACGGGACGATGACGGGGATCGGGTTGGTGGCACAGGCTGTCCCCACCGCGCGGACGGCATTCGGGCTCCCTGCTGCACGAGCCACTTCCGCGTAGCTCTCGGTCCGGCCATAGGCAATCTCCGGAAGGTGGTGAAGGACGTTCAAACGGAAGCCCCGCGACAACCGGAAGTCCAGCGGAAGATTAAAGGTCCTGCGTGTCCCGCGGAAGTACTCGGTCAATTGCCGGGCAGGTTCCGCAAGCTGCGACGGTACGTGAAGGATGTTGGGGCTGACTGTTGCGGCCAATTTCTCCAGCACCGCCTGGTGATCTTCGTTTTCGAAGGCTACGCGGACTATTCCCTGTTGCGTTGCCGCCACCAACAGGTTGCCCACCGGGGAGGTGACCACGGTATAGGCGATCTTTAGGTCGCCGGTCTCAAGCGCTGCCTGGGCAAGCCGCTCATGAAGCCCGGCAAGTGCCGGCTCCAGTCGATGGTCCAGTGGTTCGAGCAGCATGGCCACCCCGGCGCTGTCTGTGTGTTCCACGGCTGTTCGGTCCTGGTGGAGGGACTCCGGAGAAGATGATGGCAAGGTCATCGTGGCGCTCCTTTCGCGGTGAGGGAGGTGGGGGGTGCAGGCTCATGCGGTGTGTATAAGGGACGCTGCACGGTTCCACGGAGGGCTTTGATGCCGTCGGACGCTGCACGTCTTGCTGCTTCCGGTGTTCCGCCCAGCAGCAGCGCAATGTCCTTGTAGGGAACTCCGGCCAGGAAGTGGTAGGCAATCGCCTGCCGCTGCTTGGGCGGCAGCTGCCCCACGGCGTCGAGCAGTTCCGCGTAGCCCCCGCCCGGGATGCCCAGCACGGAAGGCCGCTCCGGCGGCTGGTCGACGGGCGCAGCCCGCCTGGAACGGGCCCGGAGGATGTCCACGCACTTGCGGTGCGCGATGGTGACGAGCCACGCCTCGATGTTGGCGTCCGGGGGGAGCTTGGCATACGCCTGCAGGGCAGAGAGGAAAGTGTCCGACCAGGCGTCGTCGGCCTCCTGGGCACCCACCACGGCGCGGCAAACCCTGAGTACGGACGCCCCGTATTCCTGGACGATCACTTCAAACGGCAGCTTGCGGTGCCCCGGCGCGCGTGCCATCAGAAGAGTTTGCCCTCTTTGGCCGCAGACGGTTCTTCGAGGTCCAGGAGGAAACGCTTGTTCCGCAGGCCCCCGGCGTAACCGGTCAGCTGCCCGTTTCTGCCCACCACGCGGTGGCATGGAACGATGATGCTGACCGGATTGCGGCCCACTGCTGAACCCACTGCCTGGGCCAGGTGGGGGTCGCCCAACTCCGCGGCAAGTTCCCCATAGGTAATGGTTTCGCCGAACGGGATGAGGTGGAGCCGCTCCCACACCCTTTGCTGGAAGGCATTGCCCGCTGTCTTGAATCCAATGTCGAACGCGGTGCGGCGGCCTTCAAGATACTCATTGAGCTCTGCCGCAGTTTGCGCGAAAACGGGGTCATCGGCGGGTGCTGCAGCACCAAAGTAGTCCGGTGGGGGCAGGTGCCAGTGGCCTTCGTAGAAGATGCCCGTGAGGAAGTCCCCGCGGGCAGTCAGCGTCAACTGCCCCAACGGGGAATCCATGGTGGTGTGCCTGGTGGTCATACCCTGTAGACGCTCACGGGCACCTTAATGTGAGGTGCGGTTCCTAGGAGCGCCAGCGCGTGGTCATGAGGAACCCGACGATCGCGATGCCGAAGCCGGCCACGATGTTCCAGGAACCCCAGTCCTGGACGGGAAAGCGGCCCTCGGTGATGTAGAACGTGATGATCCACAGCAGCCCCAGGATCATCAGTCCGAACATGACGGCCTTGTACCACACGGGGTTCGGCTTGTACTGCTGCGCTGCGGAAGTCTGCTCGGCCTGACGGGCAGGCCGCTTGCGGGGCTTGGACTCGGGCACGGAGCCTCCTTGGCTGGCGGTGTGGACCCCCGATGCGCCGGCCTTGGTATCCTGCAGGAAGGAAAATTCCAGCGGTCAACGGCCACGCGGCGTTCCGGGTTGTTACTAGCTGTCAAGTCTAGCCGCAACTCGGGGTCATCCTGTGCCGCCCGCACCGATCAAGGAGACCCCGTGGCGCACCAGCAGACGACGGCCGATGCCAGCCGTCCGCCTGCCCCCGGGCAGAGGCGCCGGCAGCCGACCACGCGCCTCCGTGTCTCCGATGTCCTCCGCAAAATCAGCCAGATATTCGGCGAGCTCCTGATTACCGGGGGGATCGTCCTGCTGCTGTTTGTGGGCTGGGAATTGTGGTGGACCAATGTGGAAGCCGATGCCAAGCAGTCAGAGGCGATCAAGAGCTTCGCCCAGGAGCTGACAGGCCCGGTTGAACCGGCTGTCCCGGGCACGGACTACGGACCACCCGTAGTGGGCACCGCTCCCTCCAACGGACAAACGATCGGCATCATGTACATCCCGCGCTTCGGCGCCACGTACACCCGGCCCATCATTGAGGGAACCGGAGCAGATGTCCTGGACACCCTGGGAATCGGCCACTACGCAGGCACCTCCATGCCAGGGGCCAAAGGCAACTTCGCGGTAGCAGGACACCGCCAGACCCACGGTGCAGTCCTGGACAGCATCCACACCCTGGTCCCGGGCGACAGGATCTACGTCCAGACACCCGACGGCTATTACACCTACGTTTTCCGGAACAACCAGATCGTGCTGCCCAACCGTGCTGATGTTCTCCTGCCCGTCCCCACGCAGCCAGGGGCCGCGCCCGAGGAGAGCATCCTGACCATGACCAGTTGCAATCCCCGCTTTGGCGCGCAGGAAAGAATCATCGCCTACTCCGTGTTGGACAGCTGGCAACCTTCCTCAGCGGGACCGCCGTCGGAAATAGCCGCCCAAGTAGCCCAAGCCCAAGGAAAGGGGTAACGGATGTACGCCTGGATCTTTCGCAATTTGCCCGGCCCCTTGTGGGTGCGGATACTGACATCAGTGGTGCTGGTGGCCGTGGCCCTGGTCCTGATGGTTCAGTTCCTCTTCCCCTGGTTCTCCCAGTTCACCACCTTGACCGACTCAACGATTGGTGCAGTACAGCAGCCATGAGCACTACAAAAATCCTGGTCGTGGATAACTACGACAGCTTCGTCTACACCCTGGTGGGCTACCTCCAGGAGCTGGGCGCCGAAACAACCGTGGTCCGCAACGACGACGTTACCCTGGCCGAAGCCAAGGAACTCGCAGCCGCCCGCGACGGCGTCCTGGTCTCCCCCGGCCCCGGAACGCCCGCTGAAGCCGGCGTGTGCATCGACCTCATCAAATGGTGTGGTGAAGCCAGCAAGCCCATGTTCGGGGTCTGCCTGGGCCATCAGGCCCTCGCCGAGGCTTACGGTGGCGTGGTGACCCACGCGCCGGAGCTGATGCACGGCAAGACTTCTCCGGTCAGCCACGAAGGCAAGAGCGTTTTCTACGGACTGCCTTCCCCGGTGACAGCTACGCGCTACCACTCACTGGCCGCCGTGCGCGACTCCATCCCGGACGTCCTGGAAATCACCGCCGAAACCACCAATGGTGTGGTCATGGGCTTGCAGCACAAGACCGCACCGCTCTGCGGAGTGCAGTTCCACCCTGAATCCGTGCTGACCGAAGGCGGCTACCAGATGCTGGGCAACTGGCTCGAGTCGCTCGGGATGCACGGCGCCGCAGAGCGTGCCGCGAAGCTCAGCCCTCTGATCCAGCACTAGCGTTCAGGGGGCCGGTTCAGTCCTTCTTGGTGGGCGTGGGCTTGGAGCTCGACGTCTCCGTTGGCTTCGGCGTCGGCGTGGGGTCCGGGGCAGGGGCCTTGGCGACAGTAACCGTGATGGTCTTGCCCTGATCGACTTCCGTGTCCGCAGGATCGCTTTGGGCGGTTACCTTTCCGGCGGCCACCTGCGAGTTTTCCTGCTCCACGACGTTCATGACCAGGCCGTTTTCCTTCAGGCGCGCCTCGGCCTCCTGCTGGGTCATACCGATCAACTGCGGCATCAGGACCTTGCCCGACGAAAGTTGCAGCAGGATCTTGGCATCCGGCGCAATCGCTCCGCCGGGAGCCGGGGACGTCCCGACGATCTGGCCCATCAGCACGGTGGGGCTGTGGGTACGCACGGTTTCCATGACACCGGTGAAGCCGAGCCTCTTCAGGTAGTCCCTGGCATCGGGCTCGGTCCGGCCCACGATGTCTGCGGGAATGGTGAGGGAGGTCGGTCCGCTGGAGATGTTGAGGATGATCTCCGAATTCTCCTCCAGCATGGCGCCAGCGGTCGGGGACGTGCCTATGGCCATGTCCTTGGCGACCGATTCACTGGAAACCCGTGAGGTTTTCGGGACCAGCTTGGCCGAGTACAGCTCCTGGAGGGCTTCGGATTCGGTCATGTTGGCGACCGTGGGAACGGCAACCTTGGCGGGGGCGGGTGGCTGCGTGTTCACCACGTTGTAGATCCAGAAACCAGCGCCTGCCAACACCAGGACAGTGAAAATCACCAGGGTGGCAGTCCAGGCACGACGGCGGGACTTCTGCCGTGCGGTCCTCTCGCGTTCCGGTGGGAGGCCCAGCGGAAGGGCCTCGTCAGCAGGCGGGTTGAAGCGTCCGGCCGCGTACTGGGCATCGTTGTACACATCAGTGGTTTTGTCGTCGTCCACGGGGTCAACGTCGAGGAAACCCACGGCAGTGGCGCTGAGCAGCTGGGTCGGCGGATCCTCCGCAGCTACGTGGTCCTGAGGATCCGTGGCTGCCTCCCCCGACGGTACGACGGGTACGGCAATTCCATTGCTTGCCGCCCGGAGGGCGCGGCGGAAAGCAGCTGCGTCCTGGAAACGGTCCTCACGGTTCTTCTGGAGGGCCTTGGCCAGGACGGAATCCAGGGCTTCGGTAACATCCGGGTTGTGCGTGCTGGCGGGTTCCGGCATCTCGCGGACATGCTGGTACGCCACGGACACCGGGCTGTCCCCAACAAACGGCGGACGGCTGGTCAGGAGTTCGTAGAGCAGGCAGCCCGCCGAGTAGAGGTCGCTGCGGTTATCCACGGTCTCACCGCGGGCCTGCTCCGGTGAAAGATACTGGGCCGTGCCCACCACGGCCTGGGTCTGGGTCATGGTAGCTGCGGAGTCGGCCATGGCACGGGCAATGCCGAAGTCCATGACTTTGACGTCACCGCTGTCCTCGCACACCATGACGTTGGCCGGCTTGATGTCGCGGTGGACGATGCCGGCCCGATGGCTGTATTCCAGCGCGGAGAGGACACCCAGCGTGTAGCGGATGGAATCCTCCACGCCCAGTTCCTTGGCCTTGATCATGTCCCGCAGCGTCCGGCCTGCCACGAACTCCATCACGATGTACGGAACGCGCACATCCTCGGCGGGGCCGCCGTCCACGGAGAACTCGCCGGTATCGAAAATAGCCACGATGGAGGCATGGTTCAGGGCAGCAACAGCCTGGGCCTCGCGTTTGAAGCGCGCCTGGAACTGGGGGTCGCGGGCGAGGTCTGCACGCAGGACCTTGACCGCGATGGTCCGGCCCAGCAGCGTGTCCGTGCCGCGGTAGACATCGGCCATTCCGCCACGACCGATCAGGTCGCCGAGTTCGTAGCGGCCATTGAGGATGCGCTGTGAAGACACAGAAGGGTTCTCCTCCCTGTGCGCGGGACCTTCGCGGTGTGCGGGCCCCTCACGATGTGGGGAACCAGGCCTGGGTGTTGACATGGCGGGCTGCTTAGTTGCCCGGACGGCTGGTGGGGCTGCCGCTGGACGTAGACGGGCTGGTGGGCACTACTGACCTGGAGAGGTAGTAGGTGACGTTGGAGCCCTCAGGAACCTCGGTCCCGGCGGCCGGCGAAGAGCGGACGAACGTGCCCGGCTGCTGGCCGACTGCACCATTGACGGGATCACCCGGAATCCATTTCAGGCCGGCACCTTCGATCGCCGCCCGGACCTGGTCTTCCGTGGCCCCGACGCCGATCGTCGGAACGGTGACTGTAGCCGGTTTCTCCGGGCCCTTGGAGTACGTGACCGTGATGGTGGTGCCCGGATCGAGCGGACCGGTGGGGTTCAGGCCGGTCACCAGGCCAACAGCAGCCGTGTCACTGAACTCTTCCCGGCCATCTACACCGAAACCGAGGCCCCGGAGTTCGGCACTGACGGTCTCGAAGGGCTGTCCCAGGTACTGCTCCGGAATGACGTTGATCTTCTGGGGAGTACTCTGCGTTGGCGATGGTGAGGGCGCCTGCGAGGTCTGCGTAGGCGTGGGTGCGGCCGACGACGACGCGGGGCTCGACGTCCGGCTGGGGCTGGACGACGTTGTTTCGCTTGGACCAGGGCTTGGTGAGAAGAAACCTGACTGTGAAATCAGGAAGCCGACCAAGGCAAACAGGACCAGGAGAATGAGGGCCACCAGCGGCCACGTCCACGGGCTGCGCTTCTTGCGCTCGGGCTCGGGGTCGTCGTAGGTGGTTTCCTCGTAGATGGTGGCGTCATCATTCAGCTGGCGCTCAGCCTCCAGCGCATTCGCACGCGCCAGGGGGTTGTCCGCCGAAGCTGCAGCGGCGGCCCCAACAGCAGCCCCTGCCGCACCGGCACCAACCACCGGAAGTGCGGAGGTCGCCGTCGTGGTCTGCTCTTTGGCGATGGGCGACGTGACTACGCCGGTGGGGGCCGTGATGGGTCCTGTGGCGCCTTCGAACAGGAGCATGCCGGGAACGGCCGCGTGTGCCGTGGCGATGTCACCGTTGCGGATGGCCTCGGCGGCCTCGGCCAGCTTGATGGCGTTGGCCGGGCGGTTCTTGGGATCCTTGGCCAGCATGGACATCAACAGAGCGCGCACGGGCGTAGGCAGCGTCTCCGGAAGCGGCGGCGGAGCATCGTTGACCTGTGCCAAGGCGATGGCGATCTGTGACTCACCCGAGAACGGTCGGTGCCCGGTGAGGCACTCGTAGCCAATGACGCCCAGGGAGTAGATGTCCGAAGAGCCCGTAGCTGTTTGGCCTGTCGCCTGCTCAGGGGCAAGGTACTGCGCAGTGCCCATGACCTGGCCGGTCTGGGTCAGCGGCACCTGGTCGGCAAGGCGGGCGATGCCGAAGTCGGTGACCTTGACGCGGTTGTCCGGCGTGATCAGCAGGTTGCCCGGCTTGATGTCGCGGTGAACCAGCCCCTGCGCGTGGGCCACGGCCAAAGCCCGTGCCGTCTGGGAAATGATGGACAGGGTCATGTCCGGGGACAGCACCTGTTCCTTTTCAAGGATGGCGCTCAGCGGGTGTCCCGGAACGAGCTCCATCACCAGGTATGCGGAACCGGCTTCCTCGCCGTAATCGAAGACGTTGGCAATGCCCACGTGGTTGAGCAGGGCGGTGTGGCGGGCCTCGGCGCGGAACCGCTGCAGGAAGCCCGGGTCACCGGTGTATTCCTCCTTGAGCACCTTGATGGCAACAATCCGGCCCAGGATCTGGTCCTTGGCCTTCCAGACTTCACCCATGCCGCCAATCGCAATGCGACTGGTCAACTGGAACCTGCCGCCGAGTGTGATTCCCGAAGTAGGCCTCACTTATTCAACACCGCCTCAAAAATCTTCTTTGCGTTCGGACTGGTTAGCTTGGAACCGGTGACCACATCCACACCCTCCATGACGATGGTGACGGCCACTTGCGGATCGTTCGCCGGGGCAAACCCGGTGAACCATGAGTTGTTCAAACCTGAATCGCCCAGTTCAGCGGTACCGGTCTTGCCGGCCACCTTGACCCCGGAAACGGAAGCTCCATTGGCGATGCCGTTGTCTACAGCGCTGGTCATCCACTCGGTGATCTGGTTGGCGATCGGCTCGGTGGTGCTGGTGCGGAGCCGTTCGGACCTGGTCTCGGTGATGACGCGCAGATCGGGAGCCCGTACGGTCTTGACCAGGTACGGCTTCATCTGGACGCCGTTGTTGGCGATCGCGGCAGTCATCATGTTGATCTGCAGCGGCGTCGCCTTGACGTCGCGCTGGCCCACGGAGGACTGGGCGAGCTGGGCCTGGTCCAGGTCGGTCGGGAAGATGCTGGGGGCCATCTGCAGTTTCAGCTGGTCGCCGAAGTTCTGGCCGAAACCGAACTTCTCGGCCTGCTCGCGGATCGCATCCTGTCCGAGGTCCAGGGCGATGCTGGCAAAGGGCGTATTGCAGGACTGCTCCAGCGCGAAGGAGAACGACGCCGTCTCCCGCACGTTGCAGTTGCCGCCCGCATAGTTGGGCAGGCTTGCGCTCGAGCCGGGCAAGGGCAGGCTGCTGGGGTTGGGAAGCTCGCTGTCCTTGTTGTACTTGCCGGAGTTCAATGCCGCGGCGGTGTCGATCAGCTTGAAGACCGAGCCCGGGGACAGCAGGTTGCCCGTGGGGCCGCTGACGTTCTGGTTCAGGTTGATGCCCGGCACCTGGTTGAGCTCGGCGTAATTGGCCTCTGCCGCGGCGGTGTCGTGCGTTGCGATCAGGTTGGGATCATAGGAAGGCTTGGAGACCATGGCCAGGATGGCGCCGGTCTTGGGGTTGGTGACCACGATGGAGCCGCGCTGGCCGTCCGGAATGAGGTCAAAGGCAAGCTTTTGGACCTCGGGGTCCAACGTCAGCTCCACCGATGCGCCCTTGGGCTCGTTGCCCAGGAACATCTGGCTCACACGGTCCAGGAACAACTGGTCGGAATTTCCCGCCAGAGTATCGCTCATGGATTGCTCAAGGCCTGTGGATCCGAAGCCACGGGAGAAGTACCCGGTGACGCCTGCGTACAGCTCCGGCTGCGTGTACTTGCGCTGGAACGCGCAGGATTCGGTGCCGGTCACGGACTCCGCGACCGGCTTGCCCCCGACAATGATGGATCCACGGTCGTTGCAGAACGATGCCAGGATGGCGCGCTGGTTCCACGGATTGGCGTTGAGGTCGTCCGCGCCAATGACCTGGACGTAGCTGATGGCGCCGAAGATCAAAGCAAACATGGCCACGGCTGCCATCCACGAACTTCTGATGGCCTGGTTCATTGTTGCTTCACCGCCTCGGTAGGTGCGCCTGATGTGGGGGGATTGGCCGGCTTGCGGGCAGCCGGGTTGCTGCTGGTGGCCGGGGGTTTGTTCACCATGGGTGTAGTGTCCACAGGACCCCGGGCCGTGTTGGAAATCATCAGGAGCAATCCGACAATGATCCAGTTGGCCAGCAGGGAGGACCCTCCGGCGGCAAGGAACGGCGTGGTGAGGCCGGTCAGCGGAATGAGGCGCGTTACGCCACCGATGACCACGAAGCACTGCAGGGCGATCGCGAAGGACAGGCCACACGCCAGCAGCTTGCCGAAAGCATCCCGCGTACCCAGCGCGGCACGGAAACCGCGGGTGAAGAGCAGCAGGTAGAGCATCACGACGGCGAAAAGCCCGATAAGGCCCAACTCTTCGCCGATGAGCGCAACGATCATGTCGCTGTTGGCAAAGGGAACCAGATCCGGCCGGCCCTGGCCAAGGCCGGTACCCACCAGGCCGCCGTCGGCCATGCCGAACAGGCCCTGCACGATCTGGCCACTGCCGCCGGGAGACCTGCCGAAGACCTCCGGGGTGAAGGCATTGATCCAGCTGTCGATGCGGAAGGCCACATGCGAGAAGATCCGCGAGGCAATGAATCCACCGCCCAGGATCAGGGTCAGGCCGATGACCACCCAGGAGATACGGCTCGTGGCCACATAGATCATCACGATGAAGAGGCCGAAGAACAGGATGGACGAACCGAGGTCGCGCTGGAACACCAGGACGCCGATGCTGACCAGCCAGGCCGTGATCATGGGGCCAAGGTCCTTGAACCGCGGGAACTGCATGGGCCCGATCTTCCGGCCGGCAAGGAGGATCAGGTCCCTGTTGGACGAAAGATACCCGGCGAAGAATATGGCGAGGGTGATCTTGGCGATTTCACCGGGTTGGAACGTCATGGGGCCCACCCTGATCCACACCCGGGCACCCAGGATTTCACCGGCGGATATGCCGGGCACCAAGGGAAGGATCAGCAGGAAGGCGCTGGCTGCAAGCGAAATGTAGGTGAAACGGCGCAGGATCCGGTGGTCCTTGAGGAACCAGATGACTGCGATGGACACAGCCATGGCGATGAGGGTCCACCGCAGCTGGTTGTTGCCCGTATCGTCCGCCGGCCCATCCATGCGGTGGATAAGAGCAAGACCGAGTCCGTTGAGCGCCACCACAATGGGAAGAATTACCGGATCGGCATACTTGGCGCGGAGCCGGAGTACGACGTGGAAGGCGAACGCGGCCACGGCAAGCAGGCTCGACTGGAACCAGAAGTCCCGGTCCAGGCCGCTGTCCGAGTTGATGCTCACCAGGGCGCTCGCGCCGATTCCCACGGCCAAAGCGAGCACGATCAGGACGAGCTCTACATTGCGGCGTGGCTTGGTGGCGGTATCTGTTTGAATCACGGTGCCACCTCACAGGGAGTCGGGACGGGGGAGGGCGTTGGCTCTCCAGGTGAACTGGCGATCGCAGCAGTACTGGGAACTGCCACGCTGGTGGCAGGTGCCGGGCTCGGCGTGGGGGTGCCCGTAGCCGGTGCTCCCGGGCTTGGGCTGGCTCCCGCGGTTGCGGGGCTTCCCGCGCCGGGTGATGCAGCCGGTGCCGTGGGGGTGCCGCTCGTCGTGGGGCAGGCGCCGGACGTGCTGCCGAAGTTCTTGAGGTTCTCCACGATCCTTTGGGCGTCGTCCAGGTCTCCTGCCGGGACCGTCTGCCGGACGCTTTGCTGGCCGTACTCCGGAAGGGAGTCGACACGCAGTTCGGTCACCGATTCCAGGCGCGACAGCTGGATGGGACCCAGCCGCTGCGAGATGCCGTTGAAGATGGCTACCCGCTGGTCGAACTCGCCCACGTAATAGCGGGTTTGTGTCCAGGCGTAGCCGAGCCACAACCCGACCACCACTCCAAGGACCACAAAGGCTGCGACGGCGGGCATAAGCCAGCGCACGCGGCGGCGCGGTGGCTCTTCGAGGTCTAGCCTGTCCTGTTCGGCTTTGTGCGTCAGGACGGTCGCCGCGCGGCGGGCCACTGTTCGCCCGGCCACGGTGGGGATGGAGCCCGTCTCGGCAGCAGTTGCAGCGGCGCCGACGAGTTCGTGCGGCCTGCTGGCGAGTTCTTCGCGGAGAACCTCCGCGGAAAGGTGTTCGCCGAGGTTGGGGTCAGTGGTAGCAGGGGGCTCTGCTTCCTCTGCGGCGTCCTTGTCCTCGGTGGCGTCTTTGGGCTTGGCGTCTTCAGGGGTTTCTTCGCCGGACTTTTCCCGGGAAGCAGCAGTGGATGCAGCGGGGGTTTCCTCCGCGGACTTGGTGGCGGAGGGGCCTTCCGTTACCTTTTTGCCCTTGGCCGCATCCTTGGAGGCCGCAGGTCCGTCCACCGCGGCAAGCGCTGCGGGCGGTACGACGTCGACGGCGGCGGTAGTGACGTCGTCGTCGGTTTCCTCGGCGATTTCCAGCATGACCACGGTGACGTTGTCCGGCGCGCCGGCCTCCAGCGTGAGGTCCACCAGGGTCTCGACGCATTCACGCAGGTCCTTGGTTTCACGGACCGTACGCTCCACCACATGGCCGGCCACGTAGTTCAGTCCATCCGAGCACAGGAGCCAACGTTCGCCGGGTTCGACATCCAGGATGTCCAGGTCCAGCTCCGGGCTGGCGTCCACGTCACCCAGAACGCGCATCAGCACATTCTTGTGGGGGTGTGTCTCGGCTTCCTCCGGACGCAGCCGGCCCTCGTCAATCAGGCGTTGGACGAACGTGTGGTCGATGCTGACCTGCTCAAACGTCTTGTTCCGCAGTCGGTAGGCGCGGGAATCGCCGATGTGGGCGAAATGGAGCTTGCGGCCCTCAAGGAGCAGGGCAGTGACTGTGGTTCCCATGCCCGACAGCTTGGGATTCTGGTGCACCAGCTCGGAAAGCAGCGAATTGGCGGTCTGGATCTCGTCCGCCAGGACGGTGTCAGCTCCGTCCGGATAGTCGTCGTGATCCAGATGGATCATGTCCAGCACCGTGGAAGCGGAGGCGACATCGCCGCCTGCGTGACCGCCCATGCCATCGGCAACCACGGCAAGGTGACGGCCCACGTATGCGGAGTCGTCATTCTTGGAGCGGATCCTGCCGACGTCGGAACGCGCGGCGTAGCGCATGATGAGGGGGCGCTCCGCCGGCTTCTCCTTGCCTTCGGTGGTCTGGGGTGCAGCCATGGACTACGGCCTCAATTCGATGACCGTCTTGCCGATCCTCACGGGGACGCCAAGCTCGACCGGAAGCGCCCGCGTGAGCTGCTGATCGGCGAGGTAGGTGCCGTTGGTGGAGCCGAGGTCCTCAATGAACCAGCGGCTGCCCTGCGGGAACAGCCGGGCGTGGCGTCCGGAAGCGTAATCATCCTCGAGGACCAGGGTGGCCTCCTGGGCCCGGCCGAGCAGGATCGGGCTCGCAGCCAGCGGTACCGTGGTGCCCTTGAGCGGCCCTTCGGTCACCACCAGGTTGCGGGCATGCTGGATGGCAGGCGGCGGCGATGCAGCGAGTTCCGGGTGCTTGCGCACTTCACGCGCCGTGGGCGCACCCGTGGCAGCCTTGCGGCCGATCTGGAAGTCGCGCCGCATGGTGGAAACGATGCTGAAAATGAGGATCCACAGCAGGAGGAGGAAGCCAAAGCGAAGAGCGGTAATGGTCAGTTCGCTGATGTCGTTCACGCGTGGCCACCCGGGTTCTGGGGGAGGAGGCGGAAAATGATCTTGGTACGTCCCATCGTGATGGTTGAGCCGTCAGTGAGTTCCACGCTGCCGTCGACTTTATGCCCGTTGACATAGCTGCCGTTGGTGGAACCCAGGTCCACAGCCCAGGTGGTGCCGTTCTGGGTGCGGACTTCAAGGTGCTTGCGGGACACTCCGGTGTCATCGACCAGGATGTCGGCTTCTGAAGAGCGGCCCAGCACGATCGACTGGGCATTGAGCGAGTATCGCTGTCCGCCGATGTCCAGCACGGGCTGGAGGCGGGTGGGCTGCCTGGAGGGGGCTGCCGGAACGTTCGGCCGCGGCGCCTGGGGGGCGGGAGCGCCGCCGTCGGAGGTTTTCTCCGTCCGCGAGGTGATCTCGAAATGCCCGGCGCGCTCTTCTTCGTTGCGGCGGAAGGAGATCCGGACCGGCCCCTGGAGGGTGTAGCCCTGGCTGCGGACGTGCTGGATCACGACGTCGCACAGTTCCTCGGCCAGCGGGGTTCCCCATTCCTGGGCCCGGGCAAAGTCTTCGTCACTGAGCAGGACGTCGAAGACATTGGGAGCCAAGGTACGCCCGGCCGCGATGGTGATGGACTTGTTGTCCAGTTCCCGGCGCAGGTTGCTCGCGATCTCCACCGGCTCGACCCGTGCCCGCGACCCTGTGGAGAAGACGTTGCGGACAGCTTTTTCGATGCCGCGCTCGACTTTATCCAGCAAACCCATGGTCCTTCTCCTTTCCTTGCCGCGGCACGGTCAGTGCCTGTCCGATAGTCCGTCCGTTCACCCTTCTGCGCACACAGCGAAATGAGCGCCGAACGGCCCTTCCACTTCCCGATACTACTGGGCGTGACTGGGAATGGCCTTAATCCACAACGCCTTGCGACCCGGAAAAGTTCGCTCGCGCCCCGTCCATACGGCCTTCCTGCGGGGTGAAATTTCCGCGCTGTTCAGGCGAAGTTTCGTCTGTGAAGCTTCCTTCAAAGACCTTGCCATGATGCCCTGTTTTGCTCGATTGGTGTTTTGCCCGGGGTGTCCGTTATGCTTGATCTCGCTGCTTTTGAAGGAAGCGAAGCCGGTTTCCGGTGGATCGCCTGAAAAAGAAGTTGCGCGCGAGTGGCGGAACGGCAGACGCGCTGGCTTCAGGTGCCAGTATCCGAAAGGGTGTGGGGGTTCAAATCCCCCCTCGCGCACGCAATGAAAAGAGCCCCGATCTACGGATCGGGGCTCTTTTGTTTCCCCTCGCCCCCAACTAGGTCGCATTTGTGCGCGTTTAGAGGGCCCAAAACGCGCACAAATGCGACCCAGTTGGGTGAGGGGTTAGAGGGATTGGCGCTTCAGGGCCCGTCCCAGGCGGGCAGCGGCCTCTTCCAGCTTGTCCCCGGATACATCTCCATAGGCAAGGCGGAGGTGGCGGTCGGCGTCTGTTCCTGGTCCCGAGGGGAAGAACGAGCCGCGCTGGTACTCCACGCCTTCGGCACTGGCATCGGCGGCCAACTGATCCGCGTCCACAGAGTCATCGGCCAGCCGCGGCCACAGGAACAGGCCACCCTCCGGAAGGACAGTCTCGAAAGCTCCCGGGGCTTCCCTGTGCAGCGCTTCTACCAGAGTCTCCGCACGGCTGCGGTACAGCGCGCGTGCACTCTCCAGCGTCCTATCGAAGATTCCGGGATCGGACGTGACCAGTTCGCCGATGATCGCCTGCACCAACGTGGAACTGTGCGAGTCCTGACGGCTGCGGAGCGCCACCAGATCACGGGCCAGGTGCTCCGGTGCTACAGTCCAGCCAAGCCGCAGGCCCGGCCCCAGTGTTTTGGTGAACGTATTAATGTGCAGCACGTGGCCCGAGGTGTTGAACTCCTCCACACTTTCCTGTTCGCCGGAAAAACGCAGTTCACGGTAGGGGTTGTCCGCCAGGATGACGAATCCGTAGTGCTCCGCCAGCCGCACCAGCTCCGCACGCGCCTCGCCCGGAAGCGTGCCCTGCGAGGGGTTGTGGAAGTCCGGCACTGTATAGAGCGCGGACGGACGGGCTCCCGAACGCAACAGGTCGCTGAGATGGTCAACGTCCAGGCCACGCGGGCCAACGAACACGGGCAGTGTCTGGGCATCGGAGAGCTGCAGGCCGCGGAGGAACAACGGGAAGATCGGGTTGTCCACGGCCACCAGGTCGCCGCGCTCAACTACAGCCTGAATGGCCAGCGACAGTCCATGGAAGCCGCCGTTGGTGATCAGGATCCGGTCAACGGAGACTCCCTCGCGTTCGGCGATCCACTCGCGCAGCGGAGAGATGCCTTCAGTGCGCGAATACTGGAGCGCGGGTACGCCCGGCCTGGCCAAAACCCGGGCCGTGGCTTGGGCGAGTTCCTGGGTCGGCAGGACGCCGGGGTCCGGTATGCCGCCGAGGAGTTCAATCGCGTCAGCCCGCTTGTCACGCAGGGTGGCGTCACCGAATCCCTTCGGTGCGGTGAAGGCCTCGATCAGTGCAGGCCGGCGGGTGCTTGTCAGGTTCACGGTCATGCGGTTGCCTTCGCTGGTTGTTTGGTTTCGGATACAGGCGTTGCCAAGGGAATGGCGTCCAAGAGCGCCTGGGTGTAGGGATGTTGCGGCCGCAGGAAGATGTCCTCCACAGGGCCGTCCTCCACAACATGGCCACGGCGCAGCACGGAGACGGTGTCTGCCACCTGGCGCACCAGTGCGAGGTCGTGGGAGACGAACAGGTACGTCAGGCCCAGTTCCCGTTGCAGTTTGGAGAGCAGTTCCAGGATTCCGGCTTGGACGCTCACGTCGAGGGCGGACGTCGGTTCGTCCAAGACCACGACGTCGGGACGCACCACGAGCGCGCGGGCAATGGCCACGCGCTGCCGCTGGCCACCCGACAGGTGTGCGGGCGTGCGGGATGCGACGGACTCCGGCAGGCCTACTGCGTCCAATGCTTCCCGGACACGCTGTGCCCGTTCGGCTTTGGTGCCGACGCCGAATTGGTCCAGGGGCTCCCGGATGATCCGGCCCACCCGCCAGCTGGGGTCCAGGGACGTGAACGGGTTCTGGTAGACGAGCTGGAGATGGCGCCGGATCCCGCGGACTTCCGACCGCGACCTGCCCGATGTCGACTGGCCGGCTACCGTGATATCTCCGCCATCCGGTTGTTCCAGCCCCAACAGCAGCCGGACAGCGGTGGTCTTTCCGGAACCCGATTCGCCCACCAGCGCGTGCGTGCGTCCCCGTTCCACGGAGAAGGAAACACCATCAAGGGCCACCACTTCCTTGCCGCCCGCAGTGAAGCGCTTGGTCACGGCCCGGACATCAATCTGCCGTTCGCCCGCCGACGGCGTGCTGTCCGCCGCAGTCCGGAAGCCGCCGTCGTACGTTCCTTCACGGGTGGAGCGCTGGTTCCGGTACCTGTCCGGGTGCAGCGCGGGAACGTCGGCCTGGAGGTTCCGGGCGTACTCGGTCCTTGGCCACGCAAAGATGTCCCGGGACGCCCCGCTTTCCTGGACCGAACCGTCCTTCAGCACCACCAGGGAGTCGGTGCGCTCGGCCGCGATGGCGAGGTCGTGGGTGATGAGGAGCAGACTGATGTCCAACTCGCTGCGAAGCTCGGTCAGCATGTCCAGGATCAGCTTCTGCACCGTCACGTCCAACGCGGAGGTGGGCTCGTCGGCGACGATCAGGGATGGACGTGGCAGCACCGTCAGTGCAATCAGTACGCGCTGCAGCATTCCGCCCGAGAGCTGATGCGGATAAGAGTCGTAAACCCGGGCAGGATCCGGGAGCCCCACCTGCTCCAGGACGTCCAGGATTTTCCGCCGCCGCTTTTGCGGATCGGTTTCGCCCAGCAGCGCGGCGGCCTCGTGAGCCTGCGCGCCGATGGTCCGCACGGGATTCAAGGCGGAGGCGGGATCCTGCGGGATAAACCCAAGCTCCCTTCCCCGGAGCGGGCGGAACTGCCTCTCCGGGAGGGCCAGGACGTCCCTGCCGTTCAGCTCCACTGCACCTGTGGCGGTTGAGTCGTGCGGAAGCAGCCGGAGGACGGCCTTGGCGATGGTCGACTTGCCGGAACCCGACTCACCGATGAGCGCGAGGCTCTCACCCTTGGCGAGGGAGAACGACACGTCATGAACGACGGCGGTACGGCCGTACGCGATCGACAAACCTTGCACTGTTAAAAGGGAGCTCATGTCACTTCGCCTTTCGCAGCCAGCGGCTGATGGGGTTCACGGACAACACGGTGATAACGATGACCAGCGCCGGCGCGTACACGAGCCATGGACCCGTGACGTAGGTCTTGCCGGAGGCCACCAGCAGTCCCCAATCGGAGGACGGTGGCGGGTCGCCGTAGCCGAGGAACGCCAGCGAGGCGATGACGAGGATGGACGTGCCGAACTGGAGCACCGCCAGCACCAGCACCGAGCGGTAGGCGTTGGGCAGGATGTGTCCAAGCAGGGCGTGGCGGCGGTTGCCGCCTTCCAGGTAGGACGCTTCCACATAGCTGGCGCTGCGGACGCGGATCACTTCCGCGCGCATCAGCCGGGCGAAGACGGCGACGGCGGACACTCCGGTAGCGATGGCAGCGTTGATGGTCTGGAAACCCAGGGAGCTGACGATCACCACGGCCAGGAGGAATCCCGGGATGGCCAGCAGGACATCGACGAACCGGCCCAGCACAGCATCCAGCCAGCCGCCGCGGAACCCGCTGGCAAGGCCGATGATGCTGCCTACCACCAGGCCGATGAGTACGGCCACCAGGGCGCTTGTGACCGAGGATGCCGTTCCGTAGACCACCCGGGCGTATTGGTCGCGGCCGAGGTAGTCGGTTCCGAACCAGTGTGCGGCGCTGGGCGCGGCCAGTTTGCTGGCGGTATCGCCGGTAACCGGGCTGTAGTGCGTGAAAAGCCCGGGAGCGAGCGACCAGAGGATCACGATGAGCACCACGGTGAAAGACAGGAGCACTGTGACGGGCGGCAGGCCCGCGAAGAGCCGCTTGGGTGGAGCCACCGGTCCGGCGAGTTCGGGGTTGCTGAGGATGGCAGTCATGCGCCCACCTTTTCCTGGAGTTTGACGCGGGGGTCGAGCAGCGGCGAGGCGAGGTCGGCCAGGAGGTTCACGCCGACGAACACCACTGCGGAGAGGGAGACCACGGCCTGCAGGACGGGCTGGTCCTCACCCGTCACGGCGCTCTGGACGACCGTGCCGATTCCGTCGCGTCCGAAGATGGTCTCGGTGATGACCGACCCACCCAGCAGCTCGCCAACGATGAGGGCGATCATGGCCACCGACGGCAGGGCTGAAGGCTTCACCAGGTGCTTCGCGAACAGCCTCGCCTCGGTCAGCCCCCGTGACCGTGCCACCAGCGCGTATTCCTGCCGGGATTCATGATCCAGGCTGGCGATCAGCACTTCGGCCAAGGGTGCCGACACCGGAATAGCCAATGTGATGGCAGCGAACAACGTCGCCACGGCGCTGTTGGGGTCGGTAGTAGTGAAGGTATGCAGCCGGAACGCGAACAGCTCGATCAGCACCAGGCCGATCACGAAGTTGGGCACCGACAGGAACAGCGATGGGATGGAACGCACGACGGCGGCTGCCCGGCTTGGGAGGTACTGCGCACCGTAGGCGATCCCCACCGCGAAGACAACGGCGATGACGAGTGCCGTGGAAGCCAGCGTCAGCGTTGACGGCAGCGCGTCACCCACCAGCTGAGCCACGGGCAGGTTGGACTGCAGGGAGAAGCCCAGCTCACCGGTGAGGAAGCGGCCAAGGGAGAGCAACAGCTGGACGATCACAGGTTCGTCCAGGCCGTAGTACGACACAATCCTTTGGATGTCTTCTTCACTGAGGCCGCGCTGCGGGTCACGCAGCGTGTTGGTGATGGCGTCGCCCGGGAGCACGCTGATCACCAGGAACGTCACTCCGTAAGCGAGCAGGATGACGATGGCCGCCTGTCCCGCCCTGACCACAGCGAAACGCTTGTACCCGGAGGTCACTTTGCTATCCAGGCGGTGTAGAAGTTGGCGTAGGCAAGGCCGTTGTAGTGGACGTCCTGGACCTTGGGGCTGATGAGGTAGAGGCGCTGGACCAGCTGGTTAAGGGGAACGAAATAGCCCTGCTCCAGCACGTACTTCTGCAGTTCGTCGGCAACCTTTTCACGGGAAGCGCGGTCCGAGGCAGTGGCGATCGCCGTCGAGAGGTCGTTCAGCTTTTGGTCGCTGGTTCCGACGCTGAACCAGTCCTCGCCCTTGTTCTGGCTGGTCAGGACACCGGCGACCGTTCCGACGTCGACGAAGCTGCGGGAGGTCTGGAACAGCGGCGGCTTGCTGGCCTGGACAGCTGCGTAGCCCGCAACATCGACCACCTTGAGGTTGACCTTGATGCCGACGTTCTTCAGCTGTTGGGCGATGAGCTCGTCCTCGGCCTTGGTGGAGGGGACGTAGGGGTTCGGTGTCAGGGTGAACTCGAGGGTCTTGCCGTCCTTGGTGCGGTAGCCATCGGAGCCCTTGACCCAGCCGGCGTCGTCCAGCACCTTGTTGGCCTTCCCGGGATCGAACGCGAAGGAGTCGCTGAACTCGCCCGCTTCGGGGACGTTGCCCTGGATGAAGGTGGTGGCAGCGTTCCAGTCGTCGGTGTAGACGGTCTTGCGGATTTCTTCACGGTCGATGCCGTGCTGGATGGCTTGGCGGACGGCGAGCTCGTTGGTGGGGAATGCCGTGGTGTTGACTTGGAAGCCGTCGACGAAGCCAAGGTAGCGCGGCGTGCCAACGGTAAAACCCTGGGCCTTCAGGGACTCGATTTCCTGGGGTTCCACGTTGAAGGCCACGTCCGCCTGGCCGGACACCACGGTGGATGTACGGACCGAGGTGTCCTTGATGACCTTGTACGTAATGGTGTCCAAGCGGGCCGGACCCGTGTGTCCGAGTGCCGCCGGGCCCCAGTTGTAGTCCTTCCGCTTCTCCAGGACGTAGCTGTCGCCCTGCTTCCAGGACTTGACCACAAAGGGACCGCTGCCAATTTCCTGGCTGAGGTCTGCTTGCGCTTCAACCGGCAATGCCAAGGTCTTCGGGGAAAGCAGGATGCAGCCGTGGTACGCCAGGGTGGCGATGAAGCCCAGGGCCGGCGAGGAGAAAGCAACCTTGACCGTCCTGGGATCCACGGCCTCCGCAGAGAGGAAGTTGGTGGAGGGGAACAGTCCAACCTTGCTGATACCGCGCTCTGCATCGCCCTTGGCCCAGGCATTGAGGTTGGCCACCACGGCGGCCGCGTCCAGCGGGCTTCCGTCGGAGAAGGTCACGCCCTCCTTCAAGTGCAGGACGAAGTCCTTGGCACCGTTGAGCTCTTCCCACTTCTCGGCAACCCACGGGCTGAGCTCGCCCTTCTCGTTGACGTACACCAGCTTGTCGGTGATTTGGCCCCAAAGGTTGCCCTCGTAGCTTGAGATCGCGGTCTTGCTGGGAACCCAGCCGGTGTCGTAGCCCTGGATCAGGAAGGTGATGTTTCCGCCCTCTACCGGGCTTCCTCCGGTAGGGCCGGTGCTGGCGGTAGGTCCGCCGCAAGCGGTGACCAGTGCGGAGGTGGACAGGGCGCCGAGGCCTGCGAGGAACGCGCGCCTGCGGAATTCGGGGGTGCCAATGATGTTCATGAGGGGTCTCCTTGATGCTGTTGGGATTGCGCGGCCGGGCCTAGATGGCTTTGCCGGGGTTAAGCAGGTGGGCGGGGTCCACGGCTGCTTTGATGGCGTGCTGCAATGCACGGCTGCGCTCGGAGAGTTCCAAGGCAGCCCATTCCTTCTTGATGGTTCCCACGCCGTGCTCACCGGTGACGGTGCCGCCCAGGGACAGGGCAACCTTCACCAGTTCAGTGGCAGCTTCCTGCAACGGGGCAGGCGGGGTGGGACCGTCGTCGGGCATTTTGTCCAGGGTGATCAGGGGGTGGAGGTTGCCGTCGCCGGCGTGTGAGACGGCCGAGATGGTGACGCCAAACCGGGCTTCCAAGGCTGGGAATGCAGCGTAAACCTCGGCCAGGCGCGACTTGGGTACCGCGATGTCCTCACCGATGTACCACTTGTCCTGCGGGAGTCCACGGCCGCTGCGGCGCAGCTCCCAAAGCCGCACGCCGTCGTCGTCCGCTTCCACGGTGACCCGGCCACCCACCGCACTGAGGGCGGTGGCGAGGTCCGCGGCCTGGTCGCCGATGCCATAGCCGTCGAGCTCGATCAGGATCAAGGCGGCGCCCCGGCTGCGGAGGGCTGTGCCGGAGTGGGCGTCGATGTTTGCCAGGCTGGGCGTGTCAAAGAATTCAATGGCCGCAGGGCGCACGGGCGAGCGGGTGATGGCTGCCAGGCCGCCGGTGCCTTCAGCGGTGCTGTCGAAGAAGGCGCTGACGGTCTTGCGGGCTACCGGGATGGGACGGAGGCGCACCGTGGCTTGGGTGACGATACCCAGGATGCCTTCGGAACCGACAAACAACGACGTCAGATCAAGACCGGTGACGCCCTTGATGGAGCGGTGGCCGACCGTGATGAGGCTGCCGTCGGCGAGTACGACGTCGAGGGACAGGATCGATTCGCGCGTCACCCCGTACTTGGCGCAGCGCAGCCCGCCTGCGTTGGTGGCGATATTGCCGCCGATGGAGGAAATGTCGAAACTCGCGGGATCCGGGGCATAGAAAAGGCCGAAGGGCTCGAGGTGTTTGTTCAGATCAGCATTGATGACGCCGGGCTCTACGACTGCCACTTCGTCCAAGGGAGAAACTTCGATGATGCGGCTGAGTTTTTCCGTGGAAATAACCACCTGGTTCCCGGTAGCCGCAGCACCGCCCGAAAGGCCTGTGCCGGCACCCCGCGGAACCACGGTGACACCGAGGTCCCCGGCAAGCTTCACGGCTTGCCGGACTTCGGTCGCCGATGCTGGAAGCACGACGGCGGGACCTTGCGTTTGCGCTGCAGTGGCAGCCTTGGCGGTGGCTGCGTCGTGGCTGTACCGGGTAGTTTCAGCGCCCGGTTCGAGGACAGCTATTTCCGGGGACAGCTCAGTGAGCTTCCGGAGGTATGCCTGTATGGCCGGTGCTTCCGTGATCTGCTGGGTTGTCATGCCGGGATCTCTCCTCCTGGGGCGCACACATGACGGAATGGCGCAGCGTGCAGCCCGGATTCTTTTTGATGGATATCCCGGCCGCGAAATGACTGGGAGTCAGTCATAAAAAATTATCGGTCCTCGGAATCCGGGCGCCACTTAAAGGAAATGTCGATCAATAGTTCTCAACGGAGCGACGCGGTGATTCCCATTTCGTTAAATGGCGTCATTGCACGACGAAATATGTCGGCGGGGGGCGGAGTAATTCGTCATGTGACGCCCTCCCGCCGCCCCTACCCAACTGGGTCGCATTTGTGCGCGTTTTCAGCGCTCAAAACGTGCTTAACTGCGACCTAGTTGGGTAGGTGAGGGGTTAGAGGTTAGCTGCGTGCGGAAGCCTTGAACCGGCGTCTTGAGTTGGCCAGGTGAAGGCGCATGGCGGCAGCGGCAGCGGCTGGGTCGCGCTCGGCGATGGCTGCGTAGATGGAGGCGTGCTCATGGACCACTTGGGCGAAACGGTCGGGGGAGTCCGGTTCTTCGCTGGAGAGCAGTCGGGGTCGCGGCATGGTGATCATCGTTTGTCCCAAAGCCGTGATGCAATCCGTGTAAAAGGGGTTGCCCGAGGCTGCGGCTATTGCGCGGTGGAACTCGTAGTCGGCCTTCATGGCGTGCGCAGGGTGGCCGGAGCTGGCGGTGAATAGTTCCAGGGCACCGTGGACAGCCTTCAACTGGCGGTCCGAGTGGTGCTGCGCCGCCAGGGCTGCCGCTTCCGCTTCGACACCGATGCGGAAGTCCAGCATGTTCAGGCGGTCTTCAGCGGTGGAGACCTGCCGGGTGCCGGGCGCCTGGGTGGGGCCGTCGGCGGGCGGGGTCAGCGCGAAGCTGCCCCGCCCGCGTTCGGTTTCCACCAGTCCCTCGGCCTGCAGGCGGGTGAGTGCGGAGCGGACAACGGTCCGGCTCACGCCAAACTCGCTGATGAGGGTGTTTTCGCTGGGGAGCTTCTCACCTGGCTGGATGACGCCGTCGACGATCCGGTTGCGAAGGTCGGCGGCGAGGTCCGCGGTCAGGTTTCGGCTCATGCGTTCAAGGTTACGCGCCGAACTCCACGGACTCGGTGGTCCAGGCGCGGGCCTGTTCGGACAAGGTGACGCCCAAACCGGGGCGGTCCGGAACGATCATGCGGCCGTTCTTGGTTTCCAGCCGTTCCTCGAAGAGCGGGTCCAGCCAGTCGAAGTGCTCCACCCAGGGTTCAGTGGGGTAGGCGGCGGCGAGGTGGAGGTGGATTTCCATGGCGAAATGCGGGGCCAGGCCAAGGCCTCTTTCATCCGCCAACGCGGCGAGCCGCAGGAACTGGGTGATGCCGCCGACCCGTGGGGCGTCCGGCTGGATGATGTCGCAGCCATGCGCGCTGATGAGGCCCTTGTGCTCCGCGACCGAAGCCAGCATCTCACCCGTGGCGATGGGGGTGTCCAGGACCTGTGCGAGGTGCGCGTGGCCCTCGAAATCGTAAGCGTCCAGGGGTTCTTCGATCCAGATGAGATTGAACTCCTCGAACTGGCGGCCCATCCGCAGGGCGGTGGCGCGGTCCCACTGTTGGTTGGCATCCACCATGAGCGGGACGTCCCATCCGATGTGCTCCCGGATTCCGGCAACGCGGCGGAGGTCTTCCTTGGAATCGGGCAGTCCAACTTTGATCTTGATGCCGCCGATGCCATCTTCAATGGATTGCGTAGCCCTTGCCTTGACTTCGTCCAAGGTGGCGTTGAGGAAGCCGCCGGAGGTGTTGTACGTCTGGACCGAGTCGCGGTACGAGCCAAGGAGCTTGGCCAGGGGAAGACCGGCACGCTTGGCCTTGAGGTCGTAGAGCGCGATGTCGATCGCTGCCAGCGCCTGTGTTGCCACCCCTGACCTTCCGACTGACGCGCCGGCCCAGAGGAGCTTGGTATAGATCCTGCCGATGTCGTTGGGGTCCTCGCCGATGATGCCCTCCGCGACTTCCTTGGCGTGGGCGTACTGGGCGGGGCCTCCGGCCCGCTTGGAATAGCTGAAGCCAACGCCGCTGTGACCCTGTTCAGTGGTGATCTCCGCGAACAGGAACACGACCTCGGTCATGGGCTTCTGACGGCCCGTGAAGACTTTGGCGTCGCTGATGGGCACGCTGAGGGGTAGCCGGGCGGTGGACAGTTTGACGTGCCGGATGAGATCTACGGGGCTCACTGGGTCTCCTAAGTGGGTGTGATACTTAGGATACAAGTTTGGTACTTATGCTACAAGAGATAACTTTTCGGAGGAGCCCGCCGGATGGCCACTGACCTGGCGGCGGGCTGATCCGTCAGCCGCGTTCCACCGGTAGCCAGAGTTCACAGCTCGCTGTCCGGAAGTCGGCCGCGCGATCGAGAACTGCCACAATCGCTGGGCCCGGGCGGAGCCGCCACGGGTTGGAGGGGAACCAATCGGTGGCAGTGGAGGCCCACGTGGACTGAAGAACCTCCGGGTAGGCCCCTTCGGCGTGGAACACCGCCCACGTGCCGGCGGGGACCTCAACCGTGTCGAGCCCTTCGGGCACCGGTGTTGTTTCGGTGACCGCGACGCCATGAAGGTAGGTCAGCTCGCTGCCCTCCGTATAGTCAGGGTCGACGTCGGCACTCACCTGGAGCAGGCCAGCGGGGTTGGTGTTGCTCAATTCCTTGAGCCGTGCGTGCTCTGATACCGGGAGTGAGGCGATGTGTGCCTGGATGTGCGGGTTTGGGCCGCTGTGTATCAGTGGGACACGTGCCGAATGACCGATGAGTTTGAATGCCGGCCGGTCTGCGATGCGAGTGTCCATTGTGGTGTTCCCTTCTACGGTCAGGCGGAACCTGAGCTGCGGTTGTGTGCGAAGGGGTCCGCCGTTTCGGCGCACGTCGCTCGGACCGACGCCGTGCACTGACCGGAATGCCCGGCTGAAAGCCTCGGTGGAGCCGTAGCCATACCGCACCGCAATAGCCAGCAGGTCACCCGTTCCGAGAACGTCCGTTGCAGCCACCGTCATTCGGCGCCTGCGGACGTACTCGGAAAGCGGCATGCCGGCCAGCGATGAGAACATCCGACGGAGGTGGTACTCCGTCATGCCGAGACTGATCGCCAAGTCATCAACATTGATCTCCTCAGTGAGGTGGCCATCGATAAAGTCGACGAGTTGGTTTAGCGCTGAGATCACGGTTCTCCCTTCGACTACAAGCCTGCTCGTCCGGTTCACCCCGAACCCTACTATTGCGGTCCGATTCGATCGTCGCCCATCCTGCAGAGCACACCAGGGCGCACCTCCCGGGGCGCTTTTGCATTTGTGCGTTGACGCTGGGAGGTAAATGGCACACTTCTGGCGGCACCATTGCCACCCGGACGGCGCGCACGCGAAGCGGTAAGTGTCGGGCCACATGCACGCGCTGGAATATAGGCCATGTGGACGGCAATGGAGTGCGCCGGGCTAGCCGATGGCTCGTCACCTTGAGACGGATTCCCTCATCTAAGGGACCATCTTCACCGTGCCTCCAATGGTGAGCACTGCCGAACCAGCTCGTCCGGCGATGAGGACTCGGAATGAGAGCTGATCGCCATAGGTAACCGTTTCATAGTTTCTTACATTGCTCATAGTGCCGTGGAAATAATAGTTCGCAGGAACTGTGTGGGGTGCATTCTTCCCTTGACGAACCCCCGCTTTGTACCAAACAAGGCCTGATTCACTGACATTGCTTGTTATTTTACCCGAAGTAAGGAGGAGATCTGGTAACTCCAGTTAGCATTATTGTAGGGGCAATTATTCCGGATCTGGAAAGCGCCGTTAGTATCCGAGAAACGGTAGTTCCCAATTTTGCAGCTGATATTCTGATTGACCGCTGGACCGTGTACCAGCGGAGGTGCAACGTAGCTCATGGGCTGTATCAAAGGCTTGTCGCCCAGTGAGGTCTTTACATCGCGGGCGGATTCCTTGGATAAGGGTATATCGAACACAATCTATAGTGTTGAATCGGCAGCTGGAGTGGGGTCATTTATGACGAATACTTGGGAGTCTTGCGTGGTGTCGGCTTGGGCGACGGGAGTAACTCCTAGAAGCGACAAGCCAAGCGCTGTAAAAATGCCTATGATTGCTTGCCTGAATTTGATGCCAGGATGGCGCATATCTCCCCCATAGATTGAACATTGATCCCGGTGTTCTGTCACGTCGAACTAGCGGCCGCGGTCAGGGGTAACGTAGCAGATGAAGAGGCTCGAGCAGCGGAGGCGGGCACATAGCGGTAGTGAGAGAGGCCTTCATGAGAGTAGAGATCGTAGAGATCATCCGTCAGGTGTTGCGGGATGTGAGTTCCGCCGGGCTTGAAGAACCACGCATCGAAGAGAGCGACTGGGACGACGACCCGCGGATGCTCTCGGCGATGATTTACAGTACGCGAGATTCCACAGGTCAGGGTGTGTCGGTCAAAGAGGACCTACCACAGGCCGAGCAGCTTGTATCAGTGGCGGACCAGGTCCAAGAATGGGTTATCGAAGAGAACAGCCCCACTAACAGTAATTGGCCTTGTTGCCCTTGGCATCCCAACAATCACCCTTTGGCCGCCCAACTGATCGATGATCAAGGTTTTTGGGCCTGCCCCGTACTAAACACCCCTGTAGCCCTGATAGGTGAGCTCAGCGTAAAGGACTGAACGGATAGGCCTGTCTTGCGCTGGCCTTCTCGCTACCGCTTTTCCGCTCACCGCATTGAGACGGTCTCACTGTCACGTTCCTCACCCATCGCCACCGCCGGTAGAATCCGACAACGCGTGCCGCACCCCACGGATCCATTAGCATTGCGTTCAATTGATCACCAACCGAAGGGATTTCACTCATGCAGCAGTATGTCGTTCTCCAGGTGATCCTGAAAGAAAAGCTGATGGGAGCCGGATCGGGCAATTTGCCGTCCCTCGAGAAAGCCATCAACGACCAAGCTGCCAAAGGCTATCGCCTGCACACCATCACCACCGCGAGCAGCGGCAGCAAAGGGATGATTGGTGGAGGCGACCGGATTCAAGCGACGATGGTGTTCGAACGCCTCAACTAGCTTTCAACGCGTCCGTCTTCGTTCCTCACGCCGCCCGGCGTCCTCACGACGCCCGGCGTCGCCACGCCGCCCGGCGTCGCCACGCCGCCCGGCGTCGCCACGCCGCCCGGCGTCGCCACGCCGCCCGGCGTCGCCGGCACGTCCGTCGTCACCACCGGCTTGGCAGACCGCCTGCCACCCTGCTGCGCCGCCGTCCCCGCCACTACAACCAGGGCGATCCCGAGAACCTGCATCAGCGTCGGCGCCTGCGCGAGCACCAGCAACCCGATCAGCACACCGAAGGCAGGTTCAATCGACAGCAGAGTGCCAAAGGCCGTATGGGTCATGCGTCTCAAGGCAAGCATCTCCAGGCCAAACGCGATCACGGGGGTAATCAGCGCGATTCCCGCGGCAACCGGCAGCACCCACCATTCAAGCGACCCACCCAATACCTGCGGCAAGCCAACGGGCAGGGTGGCCAAGGCGGCAACGGGGATGGTGAGCGACAGCCCGCTGATCCCCGAGAAGCGGTCGCCCACATGCTGGGTGAGCACGTTATACAAACCCCAGCACGCGCCTGCGGCCAGGGCGAAGCCCACACCAACCAGGTCGATGGTGCCGTGCCACGGCTCCGTCAGCAGAACCACTCCGATCAGTGCGAGCAATGGCCACACCAGCGCCTTCCGGCGATGACTCATGATGCCGGCTACCGTGAGGGGTCCGAGGAATTCAATGGCGACGGCGGTGCCCAGCGGGATGCGCTCGACGGCGGCAAGGAAGAAAGCGGTCATGAAACCCGTGACCACTCCAAGGGCTGTCAGCGCCGGAAGATCGCGTCGGCGTATGGAACGAATGGCCGGCCGGCTGATCATCCACAGGAACACAACGCCGAAGCACATGCGGACCCAAGCGGTACCCGCAGGTCCCACCTGGCCGATGACTGATACCGACAGGGCGTTGGCCAGCTGAATGGTCAGCATTGCTGCGACGGCCATCGACCAGGGCGGAGCTGCCGTGAGAGTACTGGTCAGGGCGCTACGCATTGGTGTTCTCCGCGCGATGTCCGGCTCCAACGCCCGGTTCAAAGACTGCCAACGTAAAGCGGGTGGGCAACGCAAAGGGATTCACATAGGAGTGGGGAACATCGCTTCGGAACGTCAACGCATCGCCGGTGTTGAGCTCGTGGCCCTCTGATTCGATCAGCACCGTGAGGGAGCCCTCCAGTACCTGCAGCAGCTCGCGGGTGCCGTCAGAGTGCGCCTCACTTTCATGCCGCTCGCCGGGGGCAAGCGTCCAGTCCCAAAGCTCGACGACGTCGGGAGACTCAGTGCCCGCGACCAGGATGCCGCGGCCTCCCGAGGGCCCGGTCCACAGCACGGCACCCTCGCCTGCGCGGACCACCTTCACCGCCCGTAATGCCGGAGGTTCGACCAAGGCCGGCAATCCCACCCCCAGCGCATCGCTGAGGCGCAGCAGTGTTCCGATGCTTGGATTCACGCCGCCCTGCTCGACATTTACCAGCATCCGGCGGCTGACGCCTGCCAGTTCAGCCAGCTGGTCGAGTGTCCAGCCGCGGCCCTTGCGTTCCTGGTTCACCCGCATGCCGATGGCACGTGACAGCGATTCCGCACTTCGATCCATAGAGTGCAGCATACTGCACTAACTTGGCATTATGAATCCAAGCACCTGCTAGTTGATAATCTCCCCGCGGTCATCTGCGAGGAGCGCATTCAGGCGCTCCCGCCACATATCCAGCGCTTCGGGTGTCAGCCGTGCCCAGTCGTTGACCTCCTCAACCACCCTGAGCGGAGAAGTGCTGCGGTACGAGCGCGTGGGGTTCCCGGGAAACTTCTTGTCCGTAACGTTCGGATCGTTCTCGAACGGCCCGGTCGGCTCAACGAGGTAGACGTGCGGCGTCCCGTTGCCGGAGGCAAGCTCGACGGCGAGCTCCGCCGCCAGTCCTGCACCGTCGCGCAACGCTGTGAAGTAGATGTGGTTCATAACGACGTCGGGCCGGTAGTTGGAGCGATAGCCCGGCGAGAGGATGTCACCCACCTGAACTTCAGCTTTCGTACCGTGATAGAAGGGACCTTCATCCAGCGGTTCAGTCATGGACCTAGCCTAGGCAAATCAGGCCCGCATCGCCCCGAATCCCGCGATGAGCGCTTCCAGCCCCAGGCTGAACGCCGCATCCGTGGGGCGCTCGTGGCCTGCCAGGGACAAGCGGTCCACGGCGGAGGTGAAGTTGGGGACGTCTTCGGCGAGGTTGCCGGCGTCGAAGATGTCCTCCGGTGCGGTGACGTCGTAAGCGGCGCCGAACACGAAGGCCTCCAACGCAACGATCGCGGAGATGATGCGTTCTTCGGGGAATCCGGCATCCCGGAACCCGGCTGTTACGGCCTCGTACATCGCCAGGGTTTTGGGGGCGTTGGCAACGGGGAGCACGGCGATGATCGGAATCAGGGGAGTGTGCTCGGAGAAGACGTCGCGGTAGGACCAGGCCCAACGACGCACGGCAGCTTCCCACGGCTCCTTGCCGAAGGCGGACACATCCACCATGGCCGCGAGGTGATCCTCGAGCAGCACCAGCACGTCGTCCTTGGAGGAGACGTGGTTATACAGCGCAGACGGTGCAACGCCCAGTGAGCGGGCCAGTGCCGCCATGGTGAGTCCGTCGTAACCCTTGCTGCTGATCAACTCGAGTGCCGCCGTCGTAATTCCGTGCTGGTCCAGGATCCGCGCAACCGGGCGACCGGCACGACGGCGGGACTTGCCGGCGGCGGGGGCTGAGCCAACAGCCGCGGGTGCGGCCTCGGGTGTGGGTGCGGGCATCGGGAGCCTTTCTGCTGCCAGTATCCCCTGCATTATTCCATCGGGGCTTCACAGGTGCCGATTCCCGGGCTACCATGGAGATAAATGAATGACATTCATTTATTGGTCAGTCACCAACGGACGGCCACGGAGAGGACATCATGCAGAATCTTGATCGCGACGTTGTGATCGTCGGTGCCGGACCGTCAGGGCTGACGGCGGCACGCGAATTGAAGAAGGCCGGACTCAGCGTCGCAGTGCTCGAAGCGCGCGACCGCGTGGGCGGCCGCACCTGGACCGACACCATCGACGGCGCCATGCTAGAGATCGGCGGCCAGTGGGTTTCCCCTGACCAGACGGCCCTTATGGAGCTGCTGGACGAACTCGGCCTGAAAATGTACTCCCGCTACCGCGATGGCGAATCCGTCTATATTGGCGCAGACGGCAAGCGCGTCCAGTACACCGGGGACACTTTCCCGGTCAACGAGACCACCAAGGCCGAAATGGACAAGCTCGTTGCCATCCTGGATGAGCTCGCCGCGGAGATCGGCCCCACCGAACCCTGGGCACACCCCAAGGCCAGGGAGCTGGACACCATCTCCTTCCACCACTGGCTCCGCCAGAACTCCAACGACGAGGAAGCCTGCAACAACATCGGCCTCTTCATCGCAGGCGGCATGCTCACCAAACCCGCCCATGCCTTCTCTGCCCTGCAGGCGATCCTCATGGCTGCCTCGGCCGGTTCCTTCACGCACCTGACGGATGAGGACTTCATCCTGGACAAGCGCGTGATCGGCGGCATGCAGCAGGTTTCGCTGCTGCAGGCAGCGGAGCTGGGTTCCGACGTCGTCCTTAACAGCCCGGTGCGAAGCATCAACTGGGAAGACAACAACGTCACGGTCGTCTCCGACGGCGCGACGGTCAACGCCCGCTACGTGATCATGGCCGTTCCGCCGAACCTCTACTCCCGGGTCTCCTTCAATCCGCCGCTGCCGCGGCGACAGCACCAGATGCACCAGCACCAGTCCCTGGGCCTGGTCATCAAGGTGCACGCCGTCTACGAGACGCCCTTCTGGCGCGAAGAGGGACTGTCCGGCACGGGATTCAGCGCCGGTGCGCTGGTCCAGGAGGTCTACGACAACACCAACCATGGCGACACCCGCGGAACCCTGGTGGGCTTCGTCTCCGACGAAAAGGCCGACGCCGTCTTCGAGCTCAGCGCCGAGGACCGCAAGCAGGCCATCCTGGAATCCATCGCCGGCTTCCTTGGGGACAAGGCCCTGACCCCCGAGGTCTACTACGAGTCCGACTGGGGCTCGGAGGAATGGACCCGCGGCGCATACGCGTCCAGTTATGACCTTGGCGGCCTGCACCGCTACGGCAAGGACCAGCACGCGAACGTCGGCCCGATCTACTGGTCCTCGTCCGACCTCGCCGCCGAAGGCTACCAGCACGTGGATGGCGCGGTCCGCATGGGCCAGGCGACCGCCGCTCGGATCGTCGAAGCCAACAAGCTGGCTTCGGTCGCGGTCTAGCCGCAGAATCAAGCAACCGGCAGTCCGGGGGAAGTGCCGTCCCCGGGCTGCCGGCAGCACTGTTTAAGGAGAATCATGCGCTACGTGGTCGGCTACACCGCCAACGCGAGGGGCCGCGACGCCGTGCACCTCGCCATCGCGCTGGCCCGCGGCCAGGACGCCAGCCTGGACCTGGTCCTGGTGGTCCCCGAGGACTCCCCGTACAACGCCGTGTACCCGCCCGAGCCCGGCTACGACTCGATCCTCAACGAGCAAGCCCGGCAGTGGCTCGACGACGGCCTGGCCCTGGTTCCCGACGACGTCACTGCCCGCGCCCACATCCGCCGTGGAGACTCGGAAGCTCAGGCACTCATCGATGCCGCCGTGAACTTCGATGCGGCCGCGCTGGTCATCGGTGCCACCAACAACGGCCTGTTCAAGCGGTTCACCATCGGTTCAGTGGCCAGTTCCCTGCTGCACTCATCGCCGGTCCCGGTCGCTTTGGCGCCCCACGGGTTTGATCGGACAGCGGGCATCACCCGACTCAGCTGCGGTTTCGGCACGCGGCCAGGTGCGGATGAACTGCTCGACGTCGCCGTGGAGTCCGCGCGTGACCGCCATCTTCCGCTGCGGCTAGTCTCCCTGTTGGCGCTCGACGGCGGTAACTCGCCCGGGCTCGCCGACGCCGCCTGGGTGCATGCCGCCGACCGTCTTGCCGCCGTCGGGGGTTCCGACTCCGGCTCCGCCCCCGGTGACGCAGGCGCTGAACCCGAAATCGTCGTCGCGCAAGGCCGCACGATCGAGGAGGCCGTGGACCGGCTCGAGTGGGAAGACGGCGAAATCCTGCTTATCGGCTCCAGCCGCCTGGCGCAGCACCGCGCCACCTTCCTTGGCACCACCGCGAACCGGATCCTGCGTGCCCTGCCAGTTCCCATGATCGTGGTTCCCCGCGACTACACGCGACAGCGCTCCTAGCCGTCGCCCGAGAGGCAATACCCATGTCAACTGCACCAAAGACGGTCCAGTCGAAAGATTCGGCCCTGAGTGAGAAGGGCCTGAAAGCCGGATCGGTGGGCCTCATCGGCGCCGTCGTGATCGGGGTTTCCTGCATCGCGCCGGCGTACACGCTGACCGCCGCGCTTGGCCCCACCGTTTCCGAGGTGGGTGTCCACCTTCCCGCGATCTTCCTGGTGGGCTTCATCCCGATGCTGCTGGTGGCGCTCGGCTACCGCGAACTCAATAACGCCATGCCCGACGCCGGAACCTCCTTTACGTGGGCAACGCGCGCCTTTGGTCCGTGGATTGGCTGGATGGGCGGGTGGGGGCTCATCGCGGCGACGATCATCGTGCTGTCCAACCTCGCCGCGGTTGCCGTGGACTTCTTCTATCTGATGCTCGGGCAGGTCTTCAGCGATCCGTCCCTTGCCGAGCTAAGCAAGATCCTCCCCCTGAACATCGCCACAACGCTGGTGTTCATCGCCGCGGCTTGCTGGATTTCCTATCGGGGCATGGAAACAACCAAGGGCGTGCAATACGTGCTGGTGGCCTTCCAGTTACTGGTCCTTGGCTGGTTCGCCGTTTCGGCGTTCGCGCATGTTGCCAATGGCACGGCCTTCGACGCCACGGCCATTTCGCCCGACTGGTTCAACCCGTTTGCGGTTGACTCCTTCACGACGTTCACCGCGGGTGTGTCCCTCTCGATCTTCATTTACTGGGGCTGGGACGTCACGTTGACCATGAACGAGGAAACGAAGAACCCTGAAAAGACACCCGGCCGAGCCGCAACCGTGACCGTGTTGGTGATTGTGGTCATCTACATGACCGTGGCCTTGGCGACGTTGTCCTTTGCGGGCGTTGGGGACACGGGCCTGGGGGCGGGCAACCCGGAGAACCAGTCGAGCATTTTCGCCGTACTGGCCGGTCCGGTGATGGGTCCTTTCGCGATTCTCATGTCCCTGGCCATCCTGAGCAGTTCCGCGGCCTCCCTGCAGTCGACGTTCGTCTCACCCGCCCGGACGCTGTTGGCGATGGGTCACTACCGCGCCATTTCCCCCAGGTTCGGCCGCATCAGCCCCACCTTCAAGTCTCCGAGCACAGCCACCATCGCCGCAGCCATTGCTGCGGCGGGCTTCTACGTGGTCACCCGTACCGTTTCCGAGAATGCGCTCTGGGACACCATCACGGCCCTGGGCATGATGATCTGTTTCTACTACGGCATCACGGCACTGGCCTGCGTCTGGTACTTCAGGGCTGCGGCCTTTGCCGGTGTCCGTTCGTTCTTCTTCAAGTTCCTGTCACCCCTGCTGGGTGGCGTGATCCTGCTGGTCATGTTCGTGAAGACCGCGATCGACTCCATGGACCCGGAGTATGGTTCGGGTTCGTCGGTCGGTGGCGTGGGTTTGGTGTTCATTCTGGGCATGGGAGTGATCCTGTTGGGCGTCGTGATCATGCTGGTGATGTATCGGGTGCGCCCGGAGTTCTTCAGGAACTTCTCCCGCCGAGGTGGCAATTGATGACAATGTTGCGGCCCAGGATTGTCATTAAGTGTCATCTCGGCGAGGGGAGGATGGTGGGGACGCCCGCGGCCCGTTCGGCTTCACGCAGGGCCTCTGCAAGGTGCTCGACGGCGGCCCTGTAGTCGGTGCCCGCAGTCACCTTGCAGCGCTCGGCCTCCCGCATGGCCTTGGCGAGGGCTGCGGTTTCCGTGATCCGGACGTCGGACATGCCCGGGTAGTCAATGGTCCGTGCAGGGTCCAACTCGTAGCGCCGCCATTGGGTGAGGATCTCGGTATGCCGGGCGGAGTCGACAGCAAAACCTGCCCGCCGCCACGGGTCTGCAGCCTGCACGCGCTCGACTTTCCGGATGGCAGCCAGGGTTCCGGCCGCCGTCGTTCCTGCCAGCGCGACCATCACCAGTCCCGCCGGTGGCCACTGCACCGAGGGAACCAGGATGGCTGGCGCAATGACGGTGAGCCCTGCGAACACATCCCAGAAAATGGTGTCCGGTTCCGGGCCTCTGCCGTGGGTGAGCTTGCGGTGCAGGAGAAACGTCGTGGCCGCGGTGGCGAGGACCAGGGCCAATCCCCACAAGAGCATCGGAGCACCTCCCGGACGCAAAGGCTGTGGTTTCAGTATGCGGCAGCGGCTGGCTGCGCGACACCTCCCACCGGACAATTCACCACGGCGTGCGCCGGTGTCTTGTCCGGTTGAAGGTGATTCTGCCCGCGGGACACTGTCGGGGCCGGAGCGTAGCCTAAGCCCATGAGACTGAAAATGTGCAGCATCCACGTCAAGGACCCCGCAGCAGCCCACGCGTTCTACACGGGTACGCTCGGTTTCGACACGCTGATGGCCATGCCGGAGTACAACCTGTTCATCATCAAGAATCCCGGCGCCGATGACAACGCAACAGGTCTGCTGCTTGAACCCAGCGACAACCCCATCGGCGCCAACTACATGAACGCCGTGTACGACGCCGGGATGCCGGCTGTGGTGCTTGGCGTTCCGGACGTACGGGCAGAGTATGAGCGCCTGCTCGCCGCCGGAGTCTTGTTCAAGGGGGAGCCGGCAGAGGATCCCTCCGGCATCAGCGCGGTCTTCGACGACGGTTGCGGCAACTTCGTCCAACTGCACCAGGACTAGTTAAAAGCCGGTGGCCGGGACATTGCTGTCCCGGCCACCGGCTTTGATGGATCATGAGTTGCGCTTGGTTCCCTTGGGAGCTGCGCGCTTGGCGGCCGCGTTCTCCTTGGCCTCCTTGGTGGCTGCCTTTTTCCGCTGCTCTTCCTTGACGCGCAAGGCGTCGGCGCGGACGGCGGCATGGGTGGCGCGCTCAACCACCAGCCACTGTGGGGGAGCCTGCAGCAGCTCGGCGATTTCCGCCGTCGTGAGTGGTTCCGTCACGCCGCCGCGGGTGAGGCCGCTAATGGAGATGTTCAGTTTCTGTGCCACTACCGGACGCGGGTGCGGACCGTTGCGGCGCAGTTCGGCGAGCCACTCCGGCGGGTTGGCCTGGAGCTCGGCGTATTCGTCGCGGGTGACGGGCGAGTCCTGGAACTCCTGCGGTGCGGCGGGCAGGTAGATGCCGAGTTTCTTGGCAGCTGTTGCCGGCTTCATGGTCTGGGAGTTCTTGGGAGTCATGCTTCAAGGGTATCCGGCCCGGTACTGTGAGTGTGTGCCAGCCCCCGAAGAAACCCCCGAAACTCCTGAGCTCCGCTTCGCCTATGTGGCCGGTGTAACGCCCGGCAAGTGGATCCGCCGGTGGGAGGAACGGATGCCGGACGTCCCGCTGCATGCGTTCATGTCCGACGACGGCACTCAACTGTCGGTACTGCGTGACGGTTCCGCTGACGTCAGCTTTGTGCGGTTGCCGGTGGACCGGGAAGGCCTGAACCTCATTCCCCTTTATGAGGAGCAGCCTGCGGTGGTGGCTCCCAAGGGACACGAGATCTCCGTCTTCGAGGACGTGGCAGTGGAGGACCTCGCCGAGGAGAACTTCCTGGACGTCGCGGACATGGGCGGCCCGGACATGGCGTTGCAGGTAGTGGCCTCGGGGGCCGGCCTGGTGATCCTGCCGATGCCCGTGGCCAGGCACCTGAACAACAAGCAGACCGTGAGCCGGCGTCTGTCAGGCGTACCGGGGACACAAATCGGTGTTGCGTGGCTCGCTGACAAGGACAGCCCGCTGATTCAGGAATTCATTGGAATCGTCAGGGGTCGTACTGCCCAGAGCTCGCGGCAACCGTCGGCGCAGGCGGAGAAGCCGAAGAGGGCGCCCAAGCCTGATCGCCGAGGGTCTTCCGGCGCGAAGAAGCCGGCCGTCGCCCAGCGGTATGCGCCCAACCCGGATAAAGGCCGCGGCCGCGGTTCGCGGAAGAAGGGCAAGCGCTGACGTTTCCGCCCCGCCAAGGTCTACTCGCCGTGGCCTACTCGCCGTGGATTGCGGCCTGCTGTGCCTCTGAACGGTTGAGATAGGCCAGGAGGAGATCGCCGGCTTTCTCAAGTTCGCCGCTTTCCAGCGCCGCGCAGATCTGGTCGTTCTCGGCCAGCCAGTCGGCATAAAAGTGCGCGTCAACGGTGGCTTTGTGGAAGTAGAGCCGCATCTCGGCCAGTACCTGGGCCATGATTGTGTTAAGCCTGCTGCTTTCCGCCAGGGCCACGATCGCCCCGTGAAAATGCTGGTTCGCACTGCCCAGGCCGTCGTTGTCACCTTCGGCTGAGGCGCGCTTGCCCTCCTCGACGGCGGCCCTTACGGCGGCGATGCGGTCCGGGGAACCCCCCGCCCGGATGGAGCTGACCTCGATGGCGCGGCGCACGGTGTAGACGTCGTGGATGTCCCCGGCCTCCAGGGTGGCCACGAACACGCCCCTGTTGGGAAGCCTGACCAGCAGGCGTTCACTGGCCAGTTCCGCAAAGGCCTCCCGGACGGTATTGCGGGAGACGCCAAGGTCTTCGGCGATGGTGGCTTCGGTCAGCTTGGCACCCGGTACCAGGAATCCCTCTGCCAGTTGGTACCGGATTTCCTCTGCCACCCGTTCGGCCACCGACGGGACGCGGACGCGCATGCGGGCTTTGGAGCCCGAGGCGTCCGACGTGCTGTTAACGATCCCGTCTGCGCTGGCCATGCATCAAAATTTACACGATTGCCAAAAAGGGGAATCGCTGGATTGTTGAACAATCCGGCGATTTGGTGCATTCTTGATGTAACGCACCTCACGAGACAGGGATCACACCATGCCCAGCATTGACCTGAACAGCGACGTCGGCGAATCATTCGGCCGGTGGACGCTGGGCGATGACTCAGCCATGTTCCAGTCAGTCTCGAGCGCCAACGTTGCGTGCGGATTCCACGCCGGTGACCCCAGCGTCATCCGCAGCACCTGCCACAAGGCGGTCCAGGCCGGCGTCGTTATTGGTGCCCACGTGGGATACCGCGACCTGGCGGGCTTTGGCCGCCGGTTCCTGGACATCGATCCCAGGGAACTCGCCGATGACGTCGTTTACCAGATCGGAGCACTGCAGGCGCTGGCTGCAACCGCAGGCGGCACAGTCCAGTACGTCAAGCCGCACGGTGGCCTCTACAACGCGATCGTCAGCCACACTGCCCAGGCCCGCGCCGTGGTGGATGCCGTGAAATCGGTGGATCCCACACTGCCAATCCTTGGCCTTCCCGGATCGGAAGTGCTGCGGCTGGCTGACGAGGCAGGTCTGCGGAGTGTCTCCGAAGCTTTCGCGGACCGTTCCTACAACCCCGACGGCACCCTGGTCTCCCGTTCCCGGCCCGGTGCAGTCCTCCACGATCCGGAGGAAGTCGCCCGCCACGTTCTCCGCATGGCTACTGAAAACAGCATCCAGGCAATCGATGGCTCCATCCTCAGCGTCCAGCCGGACAGCATCTGCCTGCACGGTGACTCACCCGGTGCCGTGGCCATGGCGGGCGCCGTGAAGTCCGCCCTGGATGATGCCGGTGTCAGCATCTCCCCGTTCGTCCAAACCCCAACAGAATCCCTCATCCCCGGAGGAAAACCATGACCAGCACCAACAAGGCAGCCAAGGCCGTGACAAGGAAGCCACCGGCCGGCGCCCTCAAGGCATACATCGCCAGCCTCACCGGCACGTCGCTGGAGTACTACGACTTCGCCATCTATTCCGTGGCCTCCGCCCTGGTCTTCCCCAAGATCTTCTTCCCGGCGGGCGACGAATTCGTTGGCCTCCTCCTGTCCTTCTCAGCCTTCGCCGTGGGCTACCTGGCCCGTCCCATCGGTGGCGTCGTCTTCGGACGGCTGGGCGACAAGATCGGGCGCAAGTTCGTGCTGGTCTTCACGCTGGTGCTGATCGGCGTGGCAACAGTCCTCATCGGCGCGCTTCCCGACTACTCGGTCATTGGCGTTGCCGCACCCACCATCCTGGTGCTGCTACGCCTGGCGCAGGGCATCGGTGTTGGTGGCGAATGGGGCGGCGCGGTCCTGCTGTCCAGCGAATTCGGCGATCCCAACAAGCGTGGATTCTGGTCTTCCGCAGCCCAGATCGGCCCGCCCGCCGGCAACCTGATGGCCAACGGCGTACTCGCGATCCTCGCGGCCTCGCTCCCCACCGATGCCTTCCTGTCCTGGGGCTGGCGTGTGGCCTTCCTGGCCTCGGCCCTCCTGGTGGTGTTCGGCCTGCTGATCCGGCTCAAGCTGGAGGAAACGCCCGTGTTCAAGGCCATCCAGGCTCACGGTGAACGTCCCAAGGCACCCATCAAGGAAGTCTTCACCACCCAGCCCAAGGCGCTGGTCTCCGCCGCCCTGTCCCGCGTTTGCCCTGATGTCCTGTACGCACTTTTCACCGTCTTCGTCGCGGTGTACGCCACCAAGGAACTGGGCATGACAACAGGCAACGTCCTGGCGGCCATCCTCATCGGTTCCGCGTTCCAGCTGTTCCTCATCCCGGCCGCCGGTGCCCTGACCGACCGCTTCAACCGCCGACTCGTCTACGGCGTCACCGCTGCCGCCACGGCTGCCTACATTCCGCTGTTCTTCCTCATGATCCAAGGGAAGTCCGTGGCCATGCTGACCATCGGCGTGGTGATCGGCCTGGCCCTGCACGCCTTCATGTACGGTCCGCAGGCAGCATTCATCACCGAACAGTTCCCTGCACGCCTCCGGTACGCCGGCAGCTCCCTGGCCTACACGTTGGCCGGTGTCATTGGCGGAGCCGTGGCACCGATCATCTTCACTGCCCTTTACGGTGCGGCCTCCGGCGGCTGGTACCTCATTGCCCTTTACCTCCTCGCCACGGCCATCGTCACGATCGTGGGCATGCTCATGGGCCGTGACCCCAAGCCCGAAGAGGAAGCTTTGCTCCTGCAGGAGCAGCGCGCCTAGGCGGCGGTTTCGGCAATGATGGACACCGTGACGCAAACCGCCGCACCCAGGAAGCTCCGCTCCGTTCGCCCTGTGGGCACCCGGGCGGTGCTGGTTGAACTCGACGACCTCCAGGAAGTCCTTGCCCTGCAGGATCTCCTGAACCGGTCGCCGCTGCCCGGACAAGTGGATGTCCTGGCGGCAGCGGAGACCGTCATGGTGGTGGGCGAGTCGGCCTCGGCCACCCGTGCCATCGGTGCCCGGCTCCAGGACGTGGAACTCACGCCACCCGAAGCCGCCGATTCCAGCCTGGTTGTTATTGAGACCGTGTACGACGGCGAGGACCTCGCCGATGTCGCGGAACTCACCGGCCTCAGTGTGGACGGCGTGGTGGCCGTCCACACCGGGCAGGTCTGGACTGTGGCCTTCGCGGGCTTCGCTCCTGGCTTTGGCTACATGGTCGGCGAAAACCAGGCCCTGGACGTCCCGCGCAGGTCCTCCCCGCGCACTGCGGTTCCGGCAGGCTCGGTGGCGTTGGGAGGCCAGTACTCGGCCGTGTACCCGCGGAAGTCTCCCGGCGGCTGGCAGTTGATCGGCCGTACCGGAGCCCGGATGTGGGACCTGGACCGGCCACAACCTGCTCTGGTCCGGCCGGGCGACAGGGTCCAGTACCGTGCAGTCCGCGAAGTCGTGACTGCTCCCTCTGCGGCGAAGACCCCCGAAGCCGGCGAGTCCGACGGCCCCGGCCTCCGCGTCCTGAACCCGGGAGCCCAGAGCCTTATCCAGGACCTGGGAAGGAAGGGCTTCGGTCCGCTGGGTGTGTCAGCGGCCGGTGCGCTGGACAGGGCTTCCCTGCGCCGCGGCAACCGGCTCGTGGGAAACCCTTCATCTGCGGCAGCCATCGAGACCGTCAACGGCGGGTTGGTGGTGGAGGCCGTGGGTGATCAGGTGATTGCCGTGACCGGTGCCCCGACGACGCTCACCATCCAGCCGCCGTCGTGGGTTGATCACGACGGCGGAGCCCGGCAAGGTGCCGGCCGCACCGTTGCCATGGCCACGCCTTTCGCGCTGCTCGACGGGGAAGTCCTGTCCTTGGGCGCCCCCGACTCCGGCTTCCGGAATTACGTGGCCATCCGGGGCGGGGTGGACGTTCCTGAGGTTTTGGGGAGCCGTTCGTCGGACACGATGTCCGGGATCGGCCCGGCGCCCCTGCGCATCGGAAGCCAGGTACCAGCGGGCGGCCTCACGGCCTCGACTGTGGTGGGCAGCCCGGAGTTGCAGCCGGATTTCCCAGGCACGGACGTCACCGTCCTGGATGTAGTTCCTGGTCCCCGGGCCGATTGGTTCGACCAAGCAGCGATCGATTCGCTCTACAGCCAGGAATGGCTGGTGACGCCGCAATCCAACCGGGTGGGCATGCGCCTGGACGGGACACCCCTGCAACGGGCACGGCAGGGTGAACTTCCCAGTGAAGGGACCATGGCCGGAGCGGTTCAGATGCCGCCCGCGGGCTTGCCTGTCCTCTTCCTGGCCGACCATCCCATCACCGGTGGATATCCCGTGATCGGCGTGGTGGTCGACGGGCATCTGGACCGTGCCGCACAAGTACCCATCGGAGGCCGCATCCGGTTCCGTCCCGTACCGGAAGCCTCTCCTGCCCCCACGATTTCCTCGAAGAAGTGAGTTTTTGATGCGCAAGGTCCTGATTGCCAACCGCGGCGAAATCGCCGTCCGGGTAGCACGAGCCTGCAATGATGCCGGTATCGCCTCCGTTGCTGTGTATGCGGATATCGACGCCGATGCCATGCATGTGGGCGCGTCCGACGAGGCCTACAGCCTTGGCGGCAACAGCCCCGCCGAAACCTACCTGAACGTCGGCAAACTCCTGGAAGTTGCCGCGCGCTCCGGCGCTGATGCCGTGCACCCTGGCTATGGTTTCCTGTCTGAAAATGCGGACTTCGCCCAAGCGGTCCTCGACGCCGGACTGGAGTGGATCGGCCCGTCACCGGAGTCCATCCGCCAGCTGGGGAACAAGATCACGGCCAGGGAGATCGCCGTCCGGGCCGGTGCGCCACTGGTGTCGGGCAGCGACGGCCCGGTTTCTTCTGCTGCCGAAGCCCGGGTATTTGCCGAGCAGCATGGTCTTCCTGTGGCCATCAAAGCCGCTTTCGGCGGTGGCGGACGCGGGCTCAAAGTGGTGCGGGAGCTCGCCGAGGTTGAGGAGGCTTTCGACTCCGCTGTGCGGGAAGCCGTGGTGGCTTTCGGACGTGGCGAATGCTTCGTGGAGCAGTATCTTGACCGGCCCCGGCACGTGGAAGCCCAGATCATTGCCGACAAGCACGGCAACGTTGTGGTGGTGGGCACGCGGGATTGCTCGTTGCAGCGCCGTCATCAGAAGCTGGTGGAAGAAGCACCGGCACCGTTCCTCACTGGGCAGCAGCGGACCAGCATCCATGACGCCGCCAAGGCAATCGTCCGTGAGGCCGGCTACAACGGAGCCGGAACGGTTGAGTTCCTGGTGTCCGCCACGGGCGCTGTGGCATTCCTGGAGGTCAACACGCGGCTCCAGGTTGAGCACCCCATCACGGAAGAAACCTCCGGGGTGGACCTGGTGCAGGAGCAGTTCCGCATCGCCGCCGGCTTGCCGTTGAGCATCACCGAGGACCCGGAAGCGAAGGGCCACTCCTTTGAGTTCCGGATCAACGCCGAGGACGTTGGCCGGGGGTTCCTGCCGTCGCCCGGAACCGTTGCAGCTTTCGACATCCCCTCCGGCCCGGGCATCCGCGTGGACACCGGGGTTCGTGCCGGCTCGACGGTTGCTCCGCAGTTCGATTCCCTGCTGGCCAAGCTGATCGTCACCGGGGCTGATCGCCAGCAGGCCATCCGCAGGGCACGCCGCGCCTTGGCCGACTTCAGGATCCAGGGCGTGGCCACCGTGCTTCCCTTCCACCAGGCTGTCCTGGAAGCCCGCGACTTCACTTCCCCGGAAGGCCTCGCGGTGCATACCCGGTGGATCGAAACGGACTTCGCAGACCGGATCCCAGCCGATCCCGCCTACAACCCGGTTGCTCCCAGCGGTTCCCGCCGCACCATCACCGTGGATGTCGACGGCAAGCGTCTGGCCCTGGGACTCCCGGCTGACCTCCTGGACGGCTGGGCCCGATCAGGACAGGGGCTGCCCGCAGTTTCTGCCCAAGCCGATGCGCCGCACTCCGATCATTCACCCGCCGAGTCCGCTTTGGTCTCGAGCATGTCCGGCACGGTGGTGAAGTGGCTGGTTGAACCAGGTGCCGACGTCGCAGAGGGAGACCCTTTGGTGGTCCTCGAAGCCATGAAGATGGAGACTCAAGTGCCGGCCCACCGCGGCGGAACCCTCACCGAGGTGCTGTCGCAGGCCGGTGGCGTGGTCACTGCGGGTGCTGTGCTGGCCCACATCGAGTAAGCGGGCCGGCACCCAAACACCGCGCCGCCCCGGCAGGTGACAGGTCCGCCGTCGGGCATTAACGTCCGTTAGCTGTCCGCCGGAACCGCGACGCCCAGCACCGTGTCCAGAAGGGCGTTGCGGAACTTGCCACTGGGATCATTGGCCTGGACCAGGGCGCGGAAATCTTCGAACCGCGGGTACAGTGACGCGAAGTCGTACAGCCCCGGGGTGAAGAGCTTGCCCCAGTGTGGGCGGGCTCCGAAGGGTGCCAGGGCGGCCTCCAGTTCGGGGAGCACGTTCTCCACGTCGGCCTGGAGGGGTTTCCACGTGAAGTGCAGGGCCACGCTCTGTTGCTGGTAGAACGGGCTGAGCCAGAAGTCGTCTGCCGCCACGGTGCGGATCTCCGAGACGAACAGCAACGGGGCGATCCGGTCCGCCAAACCGCGGACAGCCTCCAGGGCGGCAGGAGCATCGTCCAGGGGGAGGAGGAATTCGCTCTGGAGTTCCTCACCGTTGCTGGGGGTGAACTCGTGGCGGAAATGGGGCAGTCTGTCCAGCCACTTGCCGGGCTCGTCCAACTGGCCAGTGCAGTTCTCCGCGGACATTCCAGGCAGCGGGTGCATGGCGACGCTGGCAGCGGTGGAGCCGAACAGGTCAGGCAGCGCGGCTTCCGTGTCCAGTGCCTTCAGCCATACCTGCGGGATGGTGTCACCGGTGTAGTCGGTAAAGAAGCTGACGCTGTACGCGCTCGATGCAATCTCCCGGAAGGAAGCCAGCGCCCGCTCCCAGGGCAGGCCGGTCAATACGCGCTGACGCATCTGGAAGCTCGGGCGCACCTCAAGTTCCAGGGCTGTCACAATACCCAGCGAGCCGATCCCCACCACGCTGGCCGGGAAGTCGCGGTCGCCACGGGTGATGGTGACAAGTTCGCCGGAGGCCCGCACCAGGTCGATACTGACGACGGCGGCTGCCAGCGAGGGGTTGTCCACTCCACTGCCGTGCGTGCCGGTCTGGATGGCCCCGGCGACGGAGATGTGGGGGAGGGAGGCGAGGTTGTGGATCGCGTAGCCTTGTTCCTCGACCGCCCGGCACAAGGCGCCGTAACTGATTCCGCCGCTGACCCGGACCGTTTCCTTGTCCGGATTTACGGTGATGTCCTGTGGCAGGGCATCAAGCAGGATATGCGTGCCGTCCGTATCCGCGACGGTGTTGAAGGAGTGGCGGCTGCCGATGGCTTTGACTTTGGCGGCCGTGGCCACCAGTTCCTGTAGTTCGGCCACAGAGCGTGGCCGGCGCACTTCGGCAGACGAGTACTCGAGGTTTCCTGCCCAGTTCTTCATGACGTGATCTTTCCCTATGGTCTTCGAGGCGTCCCAACAGTGTGAGCGTTCACAAAACGAGCCGTCAAGGGGTGCCCACGTGGTGGCGATAGAGTGCAGGAAAGCCGCCGACCAGCAGGAGCACCATGTGAGCAAGGGATCCAAGCCCACCATCCGGGACGTTGCGACCGCTGCGAACGTCTCCCTGACCACAGTGTCCTACGTGTTGTCCGGCCGGCATGGAGGGACTACCCGGATCAGCCAACCGACGCAGGACCGGGTGCTGGCTGCCGTGAAGGAACTGGGCTACGTCCCGAACCAGGCAGCCCGGGGTATGCGCCGCGGGAAGACGGATGTGGTGGCTGTTGCGATCGGCAACCTGGAGTGGCCCTGGGACCGCGCACTCGCGACGGCCGCGGCACGGATCCTGCCGACCCACGGGTACCAGCCCGTGATCCTGCTGGGGGACGACTGGCGGAAGTTCATGATGTCCGGAGGAGCCGATGGCGTGATCATCGGCTACTTCCCGGAAGCCACCGCCGAGGATGCGACCGTGACGGAGTTGGCCCGCCGCGGGGTGGCGCAAGTGGTCATCTCGGGCACCATGGAGCCGGCGGGGTTCGATGTGCTGGCCCCGGAGCAGGACGCCGGCCTCAAGGAGTGCATGGAGTTCCTCACGGCCTCCCACCGCAGGATTGCCTGCATCCGCAGGGCGGAGCCGTCCGGCAGGCGGAAGAGCCGGTTTGCGGCGTACGCTGCCGGCTTGGAGGCGGTAGGCATCGGTCTGGATGAATCCTTGGTCCGTACCTCACAGCACCGCCCGGATCTTGCCTACCAGTCGGCCTTGGAGCTGCTGCAGCTTCCGGACCGGCCCACTGCCATTTTTGCCACAGACGACATGGAGGCTTTGCAGGCTGTCCGCGCGGCATTCCGCCTGGGCCTTCGGGTTCCTGAGGACATCCAGATTGTTGGCGTCGGGAATTCCACCGAGGGGCAGCAATACGATCCCGCCCTGACAACAGTGGGGCCGGAGCCCATCTTTGACCGCGTGGTAGGGATGTTGCTGGACCGGCTTTCAGGTGCCACACCGGTGGAGGGGATCCGCGTTCCGGCGGCATGGAAGCTGCACCGCCGGGGAACCACGCTGGGCTAGCCTTTCAGCGGACGGCGGGCCAACCAAGCGGCCACGATGGCGCCGGAAATGTTGTGCCAGAGTGAGAAGACCGCGGAAGGCAGGGCCGCGAGGGGGCTGAAGTGCGCTGTGGCAAGGGTCGCGGCGAGGCCGGAGTTCTGCATGCCAACCTCGAATGCCAGGGCTCGGCGGGCCTTGTCATCCAGGCGGCCGAGCTTGCCCGCGAGGTAACCGAGACCCAGGCCGAAGCCGTTGTGCAGGACAACTGCCAGGAACACGATTCCGCCCGCGGCAACGATCTTGCCGGCACTGCCGGCCACCACGATCGCCACAATCAATGAAATCACGACGGCGGACGCCCACGGAAGCGCGGGAAGCACCTTTGCCACCAGTTTGGAGAGGAACAACCGGGCAAGAAGGCCTGCGATGACCGGGAGCAGGACGGTCTTCACGATGTCCAGCACCATGGCCCCGGCGTCGATGTGGAGGAAGGAACCGGCCAGGAGCAACGTCAGTGCGGGAGTGACGAGCGGTGCGATCAGCGTGGAAACCGAAGCCACGGCCACGGACAGCGCCACGTCGCCCTTGGCCAGGAATGCCATCACGTTCGAGGCAGTGCCGGACGGAGCGCAGCCCACCAGGATCAAGCCGACGGCGAGCTCAGGCGGCAGTTGCAGAAGGACGGCGATCAGCCAGCCCGCGCCGGGCATGATCACGTAGTGCGCCACGATGCCCAGGGCCACGGCCCAGGGGCGGCGGGCCACCGAGGCAAAGTCCGGCGGGGTCAGCGTGAGGCCCATGCAGAACATGATGACTCCCAGCAGGTACGGCACGCTGACGCCAAGGGGTTTGAACAGATCCGGCAGGAGGAATCCGAGGACGCCGGCGATGACCACCAAAATCGGGAAAGCGGTGACGGCGATGCGCGCAATCCGCGCCTCGGCCGCAAGCGCAGGGTTTTCAGGGATTGACGTGGTGGATTTTGTTGCCTCAAGCATTTATCCATGCTGACACCCGGGCCTCAAACGGAACTACTTTCGTTACATCCGTCCGGCGGTATATGTCAGACGTCCGTCATCCCCAGCACCCAACTGGGTCGCATTTGTGCGCGTTTAGAACGCTCAAAACGCGCACAAATGCGACCTAGTTGGGTGGGGGTTGGGTGGGGGTTGGGTTGGGTGGGGTTGGGTTGGGTGGGGGTTGGGTGGGGGTTGGTTTGGGTGGGGGTTGGGTTGGGGGTGGGGTTGGGGTCAGGGGTTGAGTTTGCCGGCCAGGCGCTCGCGCATCCTGATGCTCGCCTCGTTCAGCCCGATGAGCTCAACCTCTCGCCCGTGGTTCCGGTACTTCTCCGTCACGGAGTCCAAGACCGCGATAGTTGACGCGTCCCACAGATGCGAGGCATGGAGGTCGATCACCACACGATCTATGCCTTCTGAGGAATCCTTTGCGTAATCGAACTGGGTGTAAAGATCGTTGGAGGAGGCGAAGAAAAGCTCTCCATCCACAACGTAGGTAGCTACCGTCTCCCCATTGAGCTTCAGTTCAGTGCGCTCCACGGTGGCGAAGTGGGCTACCCGGCGGGCGAACAGCACCATTGCGGCCAAAACCCCGACGCCGACACCCACCGCCAGATTGTGCGTCGCCACCACAGCGGCAACAGTCAGGAGCATGACGGCGGTCTCGGACTTTGGCAACCGCCGAAGCGTGGAGGGGCGGATGGAGTGCCAGTCGAAGGTGATGAGCGAAACGAAGATCATCACGGCCACCAGGGCTGCCATGGGAATCATGCCCACGATGTCGCCGAGGGCCACCACGAGGATCAGCAGGAAGACACCCGCCAGGAACGTGGAGAGGCGGCTCCGCGCACCCGAGCCCTTGACGTTGATCATGGTCTGGCCGATTACTGCGCAACCGCCCAGGCCACCCAGGAACCCCGTGATGATGTTCGCCGCACCCTGACCCCAGGAGACCCGGGTCTTGTTGGAACGCGTGTCCGTGATGTCATCCACCAGCTTGGCAGTCATGAGGGACTCCAACAGCCCCACGAGGGCCATGGACAAGGCGAAGGGTGCGATGATCCGGAACGTCTCCAGGTTCAGCGGCACGTTGGGCAGGAAGAACCCGGGCAGGCTGTCCGGCAGCTCGCCCTTGTCGCTCACGGTGGGAACATCAATGCCGCCCAGCGCCGTCACCAGCGTGATGAGCACAATTGCCACCAACGGAGCCGGAACGGCCTTGGTCAAGCGCGGCAGGAGGAACACCATGGCCAAGCCCACGGCAACGAGGGGATAGACCATCCAGGGCACGTTGAAGAGCTCCGGCATCTGGGACATGAACACCAGGATGGCCAGCGCATTGACGAATCCGATCATGACCGAACGGGGAATGAACCTCATGAGCCTGGTGACCCCGAGGACCGCGAGAATGATCTGGAAAACGCCGGCGAGGATGATGGTGGCGATCAGGTAGTCGAGGCCGTGCTCTTTCATGACCGGTGCGATCACCAGGGCCACGGCACCTGTGGCCGCGGAAATCATGGCGGGACGCCCACCCACCAGGGCCGTGACCACTCCCATGGTGAAGGAAGCGAACAACCCGATCCGCGGATCCACTCCGGCGATCACCGAGAACGCGATGGCCTCGGGGATGAGCGCCAGGGCCACCACGAGTCCTGCGAGGGATTCCGTCAGAAGGCGGCGGGGCGAGCGGAAGGTCGCCCGCAGTGACATGAGTTGCTCGGGGGTCATGGGTCCTTAAAGTGCAGTCTGGCGGTAACGCTCAATCTGCTTCAGGCGCCGCAGGAGACTGTCGCGCCGCGGGTGCGGAACGATGTCGGGCGCCTCAGCGGTGAGATCGATGTGTTCGGTTCCGTACTGCCACAGCAGGAGGTCGTCCAGGAGGCGGTCCGGGCCGGGGGAGTAGCGGTGGTCCAGTGCCTTGCGGACCTCGGTGATCCGGTTGGCGCTGAGCAGTCCGGCAAGTTCCACGGTCTTGGTCAGTCCGTGGGCTGCCAGGAGTTCGGCCGCCCATCCCCAGTCGTCATCCACTTTACGGTCAACGTGGGGCAGGAGCGTACGCCAGACGTCGCGCACACGGTTGGGGGTCAGGGGCGAAGCGCCCTCGCCCTCCAGGTCCCAGAACCCGCGGACTTCCTCATACCGCTCGTGAAGATCGGCGAAGGCACTCTCCACCGTTTCAAGCATGGCCGCCGTGGCCGTGAACTGCCTGTCGAACTGTGGAGTCCACGCGCGGGGATCGTCAGCCTTGAAACGGATATCGTGCTCGATCTCGCTCCAGGCGTGGGCGAAGACCGTACGGATCTGGCATTCGAAAAAGTAGCTGCCGTTGGCCGGAAGGTCCGGGTTGAAGACCTGCTGGTACTCCTTGACGGTCTCGTTCTGGAGGGTCCGCAGGATCAGGTGCCGGCTCGAGTATCCGTACGTCCCGGATTCAATGGAGCCAATGTCCTTCTCACGGTCCCCGCGGCAATCAAAGAGGTGCCGCTGGCGCTTGATGATGTTGGCTACTGCCGCATTGTCCGCCGGCAACTTGGTGATGACACGGATGCCCACCATGTCGTTCAGGGTCCGGAACGGGTCCGGGAACTTCAGGACCCGCGGGCCCCCGGGCTCCAGCGGGTCATCCGTCCGGGAGATCTTCTCGCGGAACGATTCCACCGTTTTGGTCCGCCCCGTGACGAACAACGGCGTGACCTCGGCTTCCTTCAGGATGCCGCGAAGGGTCAGCAGGACATCGCGTGTAATCCGCTTCAACGAGGGGCGCACGCGCTCGTAAAGCTCCACGTTTGCCTGTACGGCCTCCCGCTGTTCAGGGTCCAGCCTGTCCCAATTGCTTGCCATGCCCCCAGCTTACGGCGCAGCCCCGACACTGGGCCCGGCCACCCGCCGTCGGGGTGTATCTACCCAAAGTTCCGAATCCTCGCGATAGGCTCGGTACAAAGGAGGGCGCAATGTTGCGGCACAAGTACAGCTACGGCGAACACCCCAGTCAGTGGGGCGAACTCTTCATACCTGAACCAAGCAACGGAAACCATCGCGGTCCGTCGACGATCGCAGGCGGCGTGGCCGTGGTGATCCATGGCGGCTATTGGCGCTCGCAGTACGGCGCAGAGCTGGGTGAGCCCCTTGCCCGGGACCTCGCAGCGCACGGCATCACCGCCTGGAACCTCGAATACCGCAGGGCCGGAAACGGCGGCGGCTGGCCCCATACTTTCGAGGACATCCTGGCCGGCATCGACCATCTGTCCGAGATCGCCGGCAACCATGACCTCCAGCTGGGCAAGGTGGTGGCCCTGGGCCACTCCGCCGGCGGCCACCTGGCCGTGTGGGCGGCCGGACGGCACCGCCTCTCGTCCCTTGGAACGCCCGACGCCGACAGGCAGCTGGTGCGGGGACCGGAAGAAAAGGCCGTGCGGCTCACCGGCGTGGTCAGCCAGTCCGGGCTGCTGAACCTCGCCGCGGCAGAGCGCCTCAACCTCAGCAACGGCGCGGTCTGCAACCTGATGGGTGGCGATTCGGGCCGCTATCCCAAGCGCCACAAGTACGCCGACCCCATGACGTCGTTGCCCTTGGAAATTCCCGTTTTCGCCGTGCACGCCACCGAAGACGAGGACGTTCCGGCCAGCCAGTCGGAGGCCTATGTCGCTGCGAGCAACGCATCCGGCGGCGCTGCCCAGCTGCTTCGCGTTCCCGGTGACCACTTCGACCTGATCGATCCCAAGGCCGTGGCCTATAAGAAGTGCCGGGAACTGGTGCAGCGGTTGCTGTCCTGACCGCTGGTCCAGTCAGGACGCCTCTGGCAGAGTTGACCCATGCTGACTGTGATTGGTGAAGCCCTTGTCGATGTCGTTCAACGCCCCAGCGGTATCGAGGCACATGTCGGCGGCAGTCCGCTGAACGTTGCGGTCGGTTTGGCGCGGCTGGACCACCCGGTGCAGTTCATCGGCCGCTACGGACAGGACGCCTACGGAGATTCGGTGGCGGCGCACCTGCGTTCCAGCTCGGTCATGGTTCCGCTTCCGCCGGACAGCAAGCCAACCAGCGTGGCCACTGCGTTGATTGACGACGACGGCGCCGCCACCTACACGTTCGACCTCACCTGGGAGCTGCCTGACCTGGGCCAACGGTTGCCCCTCATGCTGCAGGGAGGCACCCTGCTGCACACAGGGTCGGTTGCCACGGCCTTGGAGCCGGGCGCCGCAGCGGTGCTGGCCGCCGTCGAGCAGGCCCATCCGAACAGCACCATCAGCTTCGATCCCAATTGCCGCCCCAGCCTCATCGCGGACCGCGACCATGCGCGGACGCAGGCCGAAAGGTTCGTTGCGCTGGCGGACATCGTCAAGGCCTCGGACGAGGACCTGGCGTTCCTGTATCCGGACGTTGATCCCCTGGAGTCGGCCCGGCGGTGGCTGTCGCTGGGCGGGACGGAAGGCCCTGCGCTGGTGGTGGTGACGCGGGGTGCATGGGGGCCGTGGGGCATCACAGCGGCGGGGGAGACGCACGTCCCTGCGCCGTCGGTGGACGTGGTGGATACCGTGGGTGCCGGGGATTCGTTCATGGCAGGACTACTGTCCGCCCTGGTGGACCGGGGCCTGGTGGGCGCGCAAAACCGTGAAGAACTGCGCGCCATGCCGGCCGAGACCCTGGCCGCGATCATGGAACACGCCGCAAAGGCAGCCGCGGTCACCGTGTCCCGCGCCGGGGCAAACCCGCCCACCCGCGCGGAACTTAACCACGGTCCGTCCTAGAGGGCTACCCGGCTCCGTGGCCGGCCGCGACTTCCTCGCCTGCTTTCACCGGACCCGGCGGAGTGCCCTCGCCGAACGGCCTTCCGCCCAGGGATTCCCGTCCGTGCGGGGTCAGCCAGCCTGAGAGGTCCGGGCCGGCCGGGACGATCCGGGTGGGATTGATGTCCTCATGCACGATGTAGTAGTGCTGCTTGATCTGCACGAAGTCGATCGTGTCGCCGAAACCGGGGGTCTGGAACAAGTCCCGGGCATAGGCCCACAGGGCGGGCATCTCCGCAAGCTTGTTGCGATTGCACTTGAAATGCCCGTGATAGACCGCGTCGAAGCGGGCAAGCGTGGTGAAGAGCCGCACGTCGGCCTCTGTGATGGTGTCACCCACCAGGTAGCGCTGGTTGGACAGGCGCTCTTCCAGCCAATCCATGGCGGTCCACAGCCGGTGGTACGCGGCGTCGTAGGCCTCCTGGGAGCCGGCAAAACCACAGCGGTACACCCCGTTGTTGACCTCCGTGAAGACGCGCTTGTTCACCTCATCGATTTCCTGGCGCAGGTGTTCCGGATACAGGTCCGGCGCCCCGGGCCTGTGGAATTCGGTCCACTCCGTGGAGAAGTCCAGCGTGATCTGCGGGAAGTTGTTGGTGACCACGGCCCCGCTGGGAACATCCACGATTGCCGGAACCGTGATGCCGCGCGGGTAGTCAGGGAAGCGCTTGAAGAAGGCTTCCTGCAACCGTTCGATGCCCAGGACCGGATCCCTGCCGTCCGGGTCGAGGTCGAAAGTCCAGGAGCGTGCGTCGTGGGTGGGTCCGGGCTGGCCGAGGCTGATGACGTCCTCAAGGCCCAACAGCCTGCGGACGATCACGGTGCGGTTGGCCCACGGGCAGGCCCGGGCGGCGATAAGCCTGTAACGCCCGGGTTCCACGGGCCATCCCGGTTCGCCGTTCGGTCCGGGCTGTCCGGAGCGGGTGATGCGGTCTTCGATGTAGTTGGTGTCGCGGTTGAACTCGCCGCCGGTTACGTATGCGCCCCTTGTGCTGTGCTCTTCCCTGGTCTTCTCACTCATGAACCCACACTATGTGGTGTTTCCCGGAACCTGCTATCACTTGCAGAGGCCTTGCCCGCCCAACGCCCACGTAAACTGACATGATGCGGCTCGTAGCAAGTGACATTGACGGCACCATCCTTGGCCATGACGGAAAAATCAGCGCCAGGACCATCAAGGCGTTCCAGGACTGCCGCGACGCCGGAGTGGAGCTTGTGTTCGTCACCGGCCGCCCGCCCCGCTGGTTGTACCCGTTGCAGGAGCAGCTGGGTCACAGCGGGATCGTCATCTGTTCAAACGGTGCCGTGGTGTGGGACCTGGCCACGGAGAAGCCGCTGTCGTCTACCGAGCTGGACCTGGACTCGCTGTTCGAGGCGCGCCGCATCATCAAGAAGATCCGTCCAGACGCCCTCTTTGCGGCCGAAACGCTGACCGGATTCCACCTCGAGCCCGGCTTCATCGAAAACGAAACCAGCGAGCTCCTCGCAGAGTTCACCCCCGCACCGCTGGACCGGACGTTGACTGCGGAAGACGCCGTCGTGAAGTTCCTGGCCATTACGCGAAAAGGCACCCCGGACGAGTTCCTCGCTGAGGTCCAACCTGCCGTGGCCCATTTGGTGGCCACCACGCACTCAGCGCCGCGGACCGCCATGCTGGAGATGTCCGTGCCGGGGATCAACAAAGCCGTTACCTTGGCCACCTACGCCGAATCGCTGGGCATCAGCGCCGCGGACGTGGTGGCTTTCGGCGACATGCCCAATGACATTGAGATGCTGCGCTGGGCCGGCCACGGCTACGCGATGGCCAGCGGCCACCCGGAAGCGATTCTTGCCGCGGGCCGGCAGGCGCCGCATTTCGACGACGACGGCGTGGCTCAGATTCTTGAAGCGAAGCTGACGGAACAGAAGGTCTAAGCCAGGTCCGCAAGCGCGGACCCGCCATCACGGATGCCGCGCGCCTACCCCGGCAAGGATGGCCCGGTAGCCCTCCTTGTAGCTGGGGTAGGTGAAGGTGAAGCCGGTGGACCGGAGCCGCCGGTTGGAACAGCGCTTGTCGCCTGCACCGCCGTCGGACGTCCGCCCCACCTGCGGTTCCGGAAGCCGCAGCTCCCCGGCGAGGAACCTCAGGACATCGCCCAACTCAGCCGATTCGTCATCCACGCCAACATATACGGGTTCGGGGTCCTGGGCCATGGTGGCCAGATGGACGATCGCGGCGGCTGCGTCGTCCCGATGGATGCGGTTGGTGTGCTTGGGCTGGTCGGGGATGACGGCCTTGCCCGAACGGACCTGGTCAATCAGCCTGGTCCGCCCCGGGCCGTAAATGCCGCCCAACCGCAGGGTCACGGCGGTGAAGCCGGCCTCACGTGCCCGCGCGAACAACAGGTCCTCCGCTTCGAGCAGGATCTTTCCGCTGAACCGCGTGGGCTCGGTGGGCGTTGATTCGTTCACCACGGCACCGCCCGCGTCCGCATACACGGCGGTGGAGGAGACAAAAATAATCCGCCGGGGTCTGTTGTCCTGCCGCGCCACGGCGTCCAGCACGTTCTGCAGGCCGTCCACGTACGCTGCGCGGTACGCCTCCTCCGTCGACGCATCCGCGGCAAGCGAGACCACCACGGTGTCCACGGCGCCAGGCAGCTCCGGAACCCCCTTCGACAGGTCCGCTGCAATCCCGAGGATGCCGGCAGGGAGCTTGCCAGGAGAGCGCCGCAGCCCGATCACGTCATGACCGGCCGCCGCAAAACGCAGGCCGGCTTCGGTTCCAAGGTCGCCGCAGCCGGCAATCAACACAGTCATGTCCTTAGTTTGCCAGTCCCGCAACTGTCACCTGGCTCCCGGCTTCCATACAACCGGCGTTCAACTGGCAAACGTAGGCTTCCAGCCACGGACCCGTTCGCATCGTGTTCTGTGACTCATTCGATCAGCAGGAGGAACCATGGCAAAGCGTCGGATCAACGACTTCACCAACGCGCCGCTGCGGCGCATCGAGCCGGACCACCATTGGCGATCCCTCCGGCGGGGGGACCGGGTCAGCGTCGCGCTGACGCCGGGTTTCGCTGCGCATGGTGTTGTGGACGACGTCACCGGTGATGCCACTGCCGTTTGGGTGGAGCTCGACGGCGGTCGCGGCCGGACGCTGGTGCACGTCAGCGATGGCGTGGCGATCGTGCCGCAGGATTCCTGAGCGGCCCTCCGGGAGTGCGGCTCCGATACGCTACCGGTGTGGTGCTCCCATACTTCCTCCGCAAAGACGGCACAGTTGGCCCGCTGGCCTTCGCCCACCGCGGATTCTCGCTGCATGGCCTGGAGAATTCGATGGCTGCGTTTCGGGCTGCCGTTGAGCTGGGGACGGTGCACCTTGAAACTGACGTCCACACCACCGCTGATGGGGTGTTGCTCGTTTTCCATGATGAATCCTTGGACCGGGTCACCGATTCTGCCGGGCGGATCTCGGAGCTGACGGCCGAGGACGTTGCCAAGGCCAGGATCAAGGGGCTGGAACCCGTGCCGACCTTCGATGAGCTGGTGGCTGCATTTCCGCAAGGGCGCTTGAACCTGGACGTGAAGGACTGGAACTCGGTGGGGCCCGTGGCCGAGGCCATCGGGAAGCACGGTATCCATGACAGGGTGCTGGTCACGAGCTTCTCGGACCGCAGGCGCCGGGCTGTGCTGCGGCGGCTCGGCCGGCGCGTTGCCACGTCCGCCGGAAGCACGCTGACCGCCGTGTTTGTTTTCCTTGGCCCGGTCCTTCCCGCAGCGCTGGCCCGGAAGCTGCTTGCCGGCGTCGACGTTTTCCAAGTGCCTGCCCGGTACGGCAGGTTCCCCGTGGTGACCTCCGGGTTTGTCCGCCGCGCCCACAAGGCGGGCCTCCAGGTGCACGTGTGGACCATCAACGAGCCCGCGGAGATGGAACGGCTTCTGGACCTGGGCGTGGACGGCCTTGTCTCCGACCGGCTGGATCTGCTCAAGGAAGTGCTGGTTCGTCGAGGCGAGTGGGTCTGATCCCCCGCGAGAGGGCATTTAATGACAGTCCCAGCCTCAAACATGTGATGTCTCGGGACATCGGTGACAGTTCTGCATCAGGACATCGGTGACAGTCCGTGTGTCAAGACATCGGTGACAGTTCCCGGCGGTCACCGGTGCAGAGCCCGGTTATGGAGCCTGCTGGAATGCGTACCGGGCTGATTTCATTCCCACGTGTTTGGTTCCGGCAGGAGGCCAATCGAATTCCGCGATGATTTCCCCTTCGGGGCTGATGAACGTGATTGCTTCGCTGTTCCAATCAATGAGAACTGGGCGGTAGGCCATGCGTGTGGTCAGGTAGTAGATCACCCTATTGAAGCTGACGGTCCCGTTGGAATAGACCTTCAGGGTGTGTTGTCCGGTCGGGTCGGTGGTTATGAGGCTGCCGAGCATCGTTCGCTCCGGCGCGATCGCCTGGTACTCCACCTGCTCTGCGGCAAGCAGCGGTTCAGGCGTTCGAAATACAGGTACGTGGGGCGCAGCCAACTCCAGGGCGGGTGGACGTGGTGGTTCGGCGACACTGGTCGCCTCCCACGCCTGCTGCGGGGTGATCCTGCCGGGCAGGCCCTGGTGAGGCCGCTGGGTGTTATAGATGACATCGAATCGGTCAACATGGTCCTGCAGCTCGTTCAACGACGCGGCGATGGGCTGTTTGTCCAGGTACCTGAACAAGGTTCGATGGAATCTTTCGTTCTTGCCTTGCGTCGTGGGTTTGTAGGGTTTGCCGGTGATCATCGAAACACCCAGAGAGCTCATGAACGTCACCAGCTGGCCTTGCACGCCCAGACGGGTGGGATTCAGCGCGGTCCCGTTGTCCGTGAGCAACCGTTGAGGGACACCGTGGGTGGCCATGCCCTTCTTAACCACCGTCAGGGCTGCTTCGCTGGTCTCTCCCGGGGCCACGTGCGAGGCGATGGCCAGCCGGGAATGGTCATCTTGGAGCTGGAAAATCACGCACTGACGTCCGCCGGAGAGCACGTACTCGGTGGCGTCCAATTGCCAGCACGCGTTCGGTCGGATAGACAAAGCGTCGCCACGCGGCGCGGGGCTTCTTCTTCGGCTCGTTACGGGCCACGTTCCTCTCACGGAAAATTCGGGCTAACGCTGCCGTGGACGGAGCAGCCATTCCAAGGGCCTTCATCTTGTCGTGAACGCTGATCGGGCCGTGGTCCAAGCCTGAGGACTCCAGCGCCGCGCGAACCTTGACTGCTTGGTCCTTAACGGTCTCCTCCAGCCGGGTGGGAGAGGTTTTCGGTCGGCGCGAGCGGGGCTCCAAGGCTGCCGCTTGCCCTTCCTCGCGGGCGATAGCGAGGATCTTATAGAACGTCTTGCGGCTGATGTCATGGGCTTCGCAGAACGTGGTCACGGCCCCACGCGGGGCGTCGTCAGGCCACTGAGCGATTTCCAAGCGAAGCCGCGCATCAACGGGATCATTAGGTTTCACATCAGCCTAGTTCAACCCATAGACCCGGGTAATCAGAGCGAAGTGTCACCACCAAGACCCCGTGTTGTGTCACCGATGTTCTGATGCAGAACTGTCACCGATGTGTCGAGACATAACATCCCAGCCTCAAACATTGTCATTAAATGCCAACTCGGCGGAGCTTAAATAGTCAGTACCCTTTCTATTTCCACCCGATCCGGGCTAGGGTCGAAAGTGTCCGGATAATTCTTCGCCGGCAGCAGTGTCCGCACCTGTGTCCGGCGATCGGGAAGGGAAGGAACACGCCTTGGCTTCGGAATCACACACCACCACGGACCACGACGAGATCCGCAAGTGGGTTGAAAGCAACGACGGCAAGCCGGCAAGCGTCAAGAAAACCGGCGACAAAAATGATCCAGGCATCCTGCGCATCGACTTCCCCGGCGGTGCGGGTGAAGACAGCCTGGAGCACATCAGCTGGGACGAATGGTTCGAGAAGTTCGATGAGAGCAAACTCGCCTTCCTCTACCAGGCAAAGAAGGCGAGCGGCGAGGACAGCACCTTCTTCAAGCTCGTCAATCGCTGATCGCGAATCGATATGAGGAACATCTAAGTGAAAAGGAGGAGCGTCGTGGCTGAACGAGGAAACACCAAGCACGGCTCGGAACTGGACGACCAGATGAAGCATGAGGCGGAGGGAATCGTGCGGGGAACCAAGCCCGCCCACGTCGAGGAAGGCCGTGAGACCGAACCCTTCCCGGACGAGACAGACCCCCAGGAAGTCCAGAACGCGCTGAACCCTGGAGCCGGCAAGGGCGAAGCCGGGGGTGGGCTGGATGACTGACAACTTATCCAAGTACTCCGGCCTCTATCGGGAGCCCGGACCGTGGTGCGTTGCCTACGTCGACGCGAGCACTGGCACGGTGGATGGTCTCGAGAACGCCGACGTGCTGACCGATGCCCGGGTTCAGCTGGTTCCCTCAGGCGCGCTTCCTGATGGCGTCAACGTGGCAGCCTTGCTGCGCTGGCCAACAGGACCGGAAGTACCTGCGGGAACTTAGCGTGCGCTAAGGCATAATGCCCGACGGCGGTGCGTACCGCCGTCGGGCATCTGCGCGTAAGCGGCTGGCAGCTTAGCCGCGTTCGATCGCAGCCTGGCGCTCCTGGATAGCCCTGATCCTGGCAAGGTCCAGCTTGGAGGTCCGGTCGAAGTTGTAGATGCCGTTCTTCTCCTGGAAGACGTCCGTCAGCTGCGTGTAGCAGTAGCCAAACATGTCCGGGTTATCCAGCAGAACGTTGCAGAGGCCTTCGAACCGCTCGTAGAACTCTTCCTCGCTGGCCACCCGCTGGCCGTATCCCCAAGAGCTCTCGACGTCGGTGCCCGCGGCTTCCGCGGCCTGCCTTGCTTCCGCCTCGTTCCACCAGATCCCGCCGAACTCCGAGACGAAGAAGGGCTGGCCGTTGTAGGGGACGGAGTAGTCCACGGCGTCGTGTCCGCGGTTGAGGAAGGGTTTGCCTTCGGCGAGGCCTTCCTGCTGCAGCTTGAACTTGACCGGGTCCTGCTCGTAGGAGTGGGAGTCGTAGATGTCGGTTTCCCGGACCCTGTGCGAGTAGCCGGAAGCGTCGATCACGGGACGCGTGGGGTCGGCGAGCTTGGTGGCCAGGAACATGGCCTGGGTGACATCGTCCAGGACGGTGATCCGATCGTGGAGGTGCTGGTGGGTCTCGTTGAGCGGGCACCAGCCGATGATGCTGGGGTGGTTGTAGTCGCGCTGGAGGACCTCCAGCCATTGCGCCACGAAGCTGGCGGTGGGCTTCTGGTTGTGGCCGACAGTGCCGCCGCCGGAGACACCCCAGTCCCCGAACTCACCCCACACGAGGTAGCCGAGACGGTCTGCATGGTAGAGGAAGCGCTCTTCGAAGACCTTCTGGTGCAGCCGGGCACCGTTGAAGCCGGCCTGCATGGACAACTCGATGTCCTTGACCAGGGCGGCGTCGTCCGGGGAGGTCATCAGCGACTCCGGCCAGTACCCCTGGTCCAGGACCAGCCGCTGGAAGACCGCCTTCCCATTAATGCGCACCACCTTGCCATCCAAGGCTACGGAGCGGACAGCGGCGTAGCTGCTGACCTGGTCCACCACACGGCCGTCCGGGTCGCTGATGCGGAGCTCGAGGTCGTAAAGGAACGGATCCTCGGGTGACCAGGGACGCAGGGAATCCCCAGGGATGCCGAGCCGCAGGGAAGGGGAAAGGTCAAGGTCTGCCCGCGCCTGGGCCACTGCCACCTCTGTGCCGTTGCTGCTGAGGGTGGCGGTCACTGTGTAACCAGCGCGGTTCTGCGACAGCGGAATCTCGATGGTCAGGCTGGAATCTGCCAGGTTGGGCGTCATCCGAAGTCGCTTGATGTGGACCTCCGGCACTGCCTCGAGCCAGACCGTCTGCCAGATTCCTGTGGTGCGGGTGTACTGGCAGTGCGTGTTGTTGTACCAGGTGGCTTGCTTGCCGCGCGCCTGCATTTCGTGCCGGGAGTCGCGGGCACGCACCACGATGACGGCTTCGGCGCCGGGCTCCACGGCATCGCTGAGGTCGGCGGTGAACGGCGTGAAGCCGCCGCGGTGCCGGGCAACCTCAACACCGTTGACCCAGACTGTGGCGTCGTGGTCCACCGCGCCGAAATGCAGGAGTGGTTTCAGTCCCGACCACTCCTGGGGAACAGTGACTGTCCGCCGGTACCAGACTGCTTCCATGAAGTCGACGTGCTCCACGCCTGACAGCACGGATTCGGGGGCGAAGGGAACAAGGATTTCTCCTGTGAGCCCACGCGTCCGGAGTCCCCGTTCCAAGCCGGAGTCCCCGGCGTCGATCTCAAAACCCCAGGTGCCGTTGAGGTTGAGCCAGTTCTCCCGGAAAAGTTGCGGCCGCGGATGTTCGGGCTTGGGAAGGGACTGGTTCGTCTTGGGCTCGGTCAAGATAACTCCTTCGGAACGGGATTGGTTCATCTTTACAACGTTAGAATCTTTCCGTTGATGACGCGAGGGTTTGCTGCCGTGAGATGGTGTGTGTACCAATCGTCGCCGCGAGGAGAGCGTCCATGACCCAGTACCGTTTGGCCATCCTTGATGATTACCAGCAGGTCTCCGGCGATTACGCGCCGTGGGAGGAACTGCTCGACGACGGCGTGAAGGTCACGGTCTTCAGCGCGCCTTTTGTCTCCGAAGAGCAGGCGGTGGCAGCGCTGGAGCCGTTCGATATCGTCGTCGCCATGCGTGAACGTACGCGCTTTCCCCGCCACGTCCTGGAAGCATTGCCCAACCTGCAGCTCCTGGTCACCACCGGAATGGCGAACGCCTCGATTGACCTTGCGGCCGCCACCGAGCGCGGCATCGTGGTGGCCGGAACTGCGGGTTCCCCTGCTGCGGCCCCCGAGCTGACCTGGGCGCTCCTGCTGGCGTTCGCGAGGAACCTGACGGTGGAAGAGAACTCGCTGCGGGCAGGCGGGTGGCAGACCGGCGTCGGATTTGAACTGGCGGGCAAGACGCTCGGGGTGGTGGGCCTCGGCAAGATCGGCAAGCGTATTGCCGGGTACGCCAGGGCTTTCGGGATGGACGTCCTGGCGTGGAGCCAGAACCTGACGGAGGAAGCTGCTGCTGCTTCGGGTGCCCGGAAGGTCAGCAAGGAGGAGCTGTTCAGAGAGTCGGACATTGTCACCCTGCATCTGCGCTTGTCTGAGCGGACGGAAGGGATCGTTGGTGCCGCGGAACTGCAGCTGCTGGGGCCGGAGGGCTTGCTGGTTAACACGGCGCGCGGCCCCCTGGTGGACGAGGCGGCATTGATCCGGGCGTTGGAAGAGGGATGGATCCGCGGAGCGGCCCTGGACGTTTTCGATGAGGAGCCGCTCCCGTCCGGTCACGCCCTGGTGCACGCGCCACGGACCGTGCTGTCGCCGCACGTGGGCTATGTAACCCACGAAAGTTACCGGCAGTTCTATGGCGGAGCGTTCGAGGACGTGAAGGCCTGGTTGTCCGGTGCTCCGGTCCGGGTCTTGAACGGCTGAGCACCTCCCTGGCGGGTCGCCCACGACATCCCACAACGCGGACATTACGCAGGCGGCAAGCGCTTTCCAGAGAATTGCTGGCAAGATGTAGACCATGCGTATTCTCATTGCCCCTGACAAGTTCAAGGGATCACTGACCGCCGCCGAAGCCGCGTCAGCCATGGCCGAGGGCGCCCTCCGTGTTTATCCGGACGCCGTGACCACCCAGTTTCCCGTCGCCGACGGCGGCGAAGGAACCCTCGATGCGGCGATCGCCGCGGGCTACGAGGAACACAACAACGCCGTTGTGGGTCCGATCGTCAAGCCCGTCGGTGCCTCATGGGCCATCCGCAAGGACGCGTTTGGTGGAGGAACTGCCGTCATTGAGACAGCCCAGGCATCCGGCCTCGCCTTCATGGAGCCGACGCCGGAGAACAGCCTCCGGGCACACAGCTACGGCTGCGGGCAGCTGATTGCCGCCGCTCTGGACGCCGGCGCCACCGAGATCGTGCTCGGGCTGGGCGGTTCGGCGATGACCGACGGCGGCAGCGGTGCCTTGCGTGCACTGGGGCTCAGGCCCCTGGATGCTGCCGGGAATGTGGTTCCCCTCGGCGGAGGTGCCCTGGCCGACGTCGTTTCCGTGGATGCCTCAGGGCTGGATCCGCGACTGTCCAGCGTGAAGTTCCGGATCGCCGTCGATGTCCAAAACCCGCTGTACGGGCCGGAAGGCGCGGCGCATGTCTTCGGTCCCCAGAAGGGGGCAGATGGTGACGCGGTTGAGAAGCTCGACGCCGGTCTCCGCAACTGGGCCTCGCTCCTTCGGGAAGCCACGGGCCGTGACGTCAACGTCCCGGGAGCCGGAGCGGCAGGCGGGTTCCCGGCGTCGTTCCTTGCTTACACGGATTCGGCACTGGAAGGCGGCTTTGCCTTGGTGGCAGGGCTGACCGGACTGGCCAGGCACCTGGGTGAGGCCGATCTCGTGATCACGGGCGAGGGCTCCATGGATGAGCAGTCGCTCACCGGCAAGGCGCCCATCGCGCTCGCCGATGCCGCCAGCGTTCACGGCATTCCCGTGGTGGCTGTCGCCGGCCGCATCACGGTCACCCCGGAGGATTTGGCCAAGCACGGCATCGTGGCCGCAGCCCAGTTGCTGGACGTTGCCCAGCGCAAGGACGGCGTCCCTGATGTGGCCGACGCCGTGGCCAACGCCGGAAAGTATGTTGCCTGGGCCACCAGCCAGGTGCTTGAAGGGGCGTAGCCTTTACTGGCGGTAGCCCTCCACTTCGCTGACGGGGCGGGCTTCGGCCTCGTCGGGATTGGCGCCGGCGTCCCTCTTGGCGCGGCGCTGGCGCAGCAGGTCCCAGCACTGGTCCAGCTGGGCCTCCAGTTGGGCGAGCCGTGCCGTGTTGTCGTCGCCGGCCTCAGTGCTGGTGTCGGCGTCACGGAGCCGGTGCTCCTCCTCGACAAGCGACTGGATGCGTTCGAGGATGTCCTGGTTGTCCATGGCCTTCTCCTTGGGTTGTGGGCGTTGATACTGACCGTAGTCCTGCGTCACGGGTGCGTCCATGGTGCCGCTGGTGCCGGTCCGCCCTGCATACTTGGCTCATGAAATTCACCACCACAATTCAGGGCGAGGGCAACAAGGCCGGCATTGAGGTTCCCGAAGATGTGGTCACTGGGCTGGGTGCGGGCAAGCGGCCCCCGGTGGTGGTGACCATGAACGGCAAGAGTTATCGCAGCAGTATCGCTGTCATGGGCGGCAAGTACATGGTGGGAGTCAGTGCGGCCAACCGGGAACTGACCGGCGTTTCTGCCGGGGACACACTGGAAGTTGACCTCGAAGTCGATACCCGGCCACGCGTCGTCGAGGTTCCCGGCGACCTTGCCGCAGCCCTCGACGCCGAACCGGACGCGAAGGCGTTCTATGCAACCCTCAACTACAGCGCGCAGCGGCGCTATGTCGAGCCGATTGGCGATGCCAAGTCGGAGGAGACGCGGGCCCGGCGGATCGCCAAGGTCGTGTCGGACCTGAAGGCGGGGAAGAAGTAGCACCTGCTGGGCCTAGGCCGGACCGTTTGCGCGGGCGATGGAAACCGCGGATTCGATGCCGGCCTCCCAAGGTTCGCCGTGTCCGGGCAGGACAAGCTGTGCCTTGGTAGCGGCGAGCTGCTTCAGCGAGGCGAGGTTCAAGACGCTGTCCGCTGTGGCCGCCCCGGCCACGATCCGCGGGCCTTTCCGCTGCGTGTAGGGATCCAGGGTGACCAGGGCGTCCCCACTGAACAGGATGCCGCGTTCGCGGAGGAACAGGGCGCAGTGGCCGCTGGTATGCCCGGGTGAGAACACGATCTCCGGGCTGCCCGGAACCGGGAGTGCGCCGGTGCCGGGAAAATGCCTGACGTCCTCCAGGCCCTGGACCTTGAAGGCACCTGCTTTTGCCATGCTGGTCAACACCGGAAGGCCCTTGGGGTGGGTCAGGGCGAAAACGAGACGGGACCTTTCGTGCCGGTACCGGTAGGGATGCCTGGCGATGTACGAGTCTTCCCTGTGGACCCACACCGGAATTCTCAGTTCCTGGTGGAGGCGGTGGGCCAGGCCCAGATGGTCGAAGTGCGCGTGGGTCAGCACGAGCGCCCTGATGTCCCCGAGTTCAAATCCCTCCCCTTGGAGTGCGCGCTCCAGCGGAGTCCACATCGCCGGCAGGCCGGAGTCCACCAGGGTCAGTCCTTCGCGGCCTTCCACCAAATAGAAGTTGACGTAGGCATCCGAGAATCGATGCACACCGTCGGCGACTTGGGTCATGGTCATGGGTGCCCCCTGGGGTACTTCCGTTGGGTGACTGCCGGTCCACTTACCATAAGCATGCTTAGTATTTCGGGGCAAGGTCTGCTGATTGTGAGGGCTGCTGTCGACGGCATTTTTGGACGGCAGTGCAGGCTTGGTGAGGGGTCTTATATTCAACCGCAAGTTGCGTTATCTTGGTCCAACCTGCGTCGGGCCGGCTGGGGAGCGCGCGCCATGTCTAACGAAGCGAGGTAAAGCAATGCGAATCAAAATTCTCTCCGCTGCACTCTGTGTTGGTGCGTTGACGGCGTTCTCGGCCACACCGGCCTTCGCCGCCGGGCAGTCGGAACGTGGTCCGGAAAACTCGAACTCCATCTGTTCCTACTCTGGCCTGAACGACGATCCTGACGCTGCGTACCCCGAGGGTGGACGCGTGCAATCGTATGGACAGGCGGTCAAGCAGGGGTTCAAGGATGAACTTGCTGCCATGGGCGAATCCCCGAAGCTCCTGTGCAATGCGCACAAACTCCCGTGGCAGGACATTACCGGCAGCCACTAGCAGCAGAACAGCGCCTCCCGTCCTGGTTCAGGGCGGGAGGCGCTGCTGGTCTTCCTCGGTATCGCGTAACGAGCCGGTCGTGGCGGGTTGCTCGCAGGGCCTGTGCTGGAGCCGACCAGGCCCTAGGCGGCTGCCGTCGCCAGGCGCGCTGCCCGCGTCGGCAATGCAGTGACATTGGCGGCCTCAGCCGCAAGGCGGACGGGCACTTCGTAAAGCTCCGAGTAAATCTGCAGCTCGTCCATGGCGTCGGCGTCCACTGTGGCCTCTGAAAGGTCCATCTCCACGTCGAGTCCGCTGCCGAGGCTTTTGGTGCGCTGGACTACGGGGTAGAGCCCCTGAAGGCTCGAGGTTGTGACACGACCGGTTGCTGCAATCTGGATCTGTTCGCCGTCAACGTCGACGCGAACCACTACGGAGAGCTTGTCGCTGGTCAATTTGTTGCCTTTCATCGGTGTGCTGCCACGCTGCAGCCTCCCCAGCGTAAGCATCGAATGTGATCTGCGCAACATTACGACGAGGTGCTGGTGTTGTCTTTTGCTGTGGGTGCGGGTGGTTCGGTGCGTGAGGGAGGCGAGTGCCGCCGTCGTACTTCTTGTGAAAGTACGACGGCGGCACCCGCCTTTTAGTGCTGGCTCGCGGCGGCCGCTAGGCGGTCTGGCCTGCGTGCTGCCCTTCGGCGATTTCCTCGACGACCTTGCTGTTGAAGGCCGGGAGGTCGTCCGGGTTGCGGCTGGTGACCAGACCCTGGTCAACAACGACTTCCTGGTCGCTCCAGTTGGCTCCGGCGTTCCGGAGGTCCGTTTGGAGGGTGTGGTAGGAAGTGACGTTGCGGCCCTTGATGACGCCGGCCTCGATCAGGATCCATGGTCCGTGGCAAATTGAGGCTACGGGCTTGTGCTGCTCGAAGAAAGCGCGGGTGAAGTCCTGGGCGTCCTTGTCGACGCGGAGGTGGTCTGCGTTCACCACACCGCCCGGGAGTACCAGTGCGTCGAAGTCCGAGGCGTTCGCGTCGGCTACTGCGAGGTCGACGTCGAAGGTGTCACCCTTGTCCACGCCGTTGAAGCCCTGGAGCTTGCCTTTTTCGGGAGCGATGAGGGTGGGTTCGCCGCCCGCATCCTTGACGGCCTGCCATGGGCTGGTCAACTCCACCTGCTCCACGCCGTCCGTCAGCAGGAAGGCGACCTTCTTACCTGTAATGCTGTGTTCTGACATTGTTCCTCCTCCGTGGTGCGGCGTTGGCCTGTGGGCGTATTCCGCTGCTGCGAGAGTTGTTTCTTTGACCTGATCCAGCCTAGGGAAAATGGAGTTAGTAAGCAAGCTGACTATTTCTTTGTGTGAGGTCTTGGGTGGCGCGGAGTGCGGACTGCCAGCAAGCTTGCTCGACGGCGGTCCCCCGCCACCGGCGCCGCGGCGCTGTGGTGACCCGTCGCCGTCGGGCACTTAGTCTTGAGCATGGCCTCGGAAGATGTTTTGGATTCAGTGTTGAACCCGCTCGGTAGTCGAGCGACTCACGCGGACGCAGAGCTGTACCTACGTGGACTGGGTTGGGTTTCCTGCGGCGCCGGTGATTGGGCGATTGCGCTTCGTTCTCCCGACGGCAAACTTGCGGCGCGGATCAGTCCGTTCGATCCTGTGGGACCGTTTACGGTTGCGTTCTACCGCGAGGCAACGGCCACTGGGCGCGTCCCTGAGCTGCTGGCCCATCACCGCCTGGACGGCGGCGGCGACCTTCAGCTGATGGAATGGCTCAACCCAGTGACCTATGAGGAAGCGGCTGGATTCTGGCAGCAACTTCGTTCTGGCAGTAACGACTTGGCGGATCTGAGCCGTATCCTGCACGACGTCCACGAACGGGCGCAGAAGGAGCTGCCGTGGTGCGGGCCTTTGGACGACAACCCGAGCAACATCATGCGCGCCGCGTCGGGCAATTTGGTTCTAACGGACCCGTTCTACGCCGACGGTCCCAATCTCTACGCGACAGCGGCGGTCAGCCCGGAGATCGTGGCGGCGCGGATTCCGCCGGAAGAACGGCGCTTCATCACGGAGATACCCCTGGCAAGCTCGGGCCCGTGGGATCCGGTGGACCAAGAGAAGATCCGGGCGGGCCTCGCGGCTGCGGACGCGAAGAAGGCGTAGGCCTACTTCTTCTTCCCGCTCCGCTTCGCCGCAGCGTTCATCGCCGACTTCACGGCAGGCGGCAGTCCCGCCGTCTCGGTCTCAGGCTCAGCGACCGTGCCGCGCCAGCGGGCCAGGCCCTTCATGCCGTGGTAGATCACCAGTGCAGCTGCGGACCCAAGTGCGATGCCTGTGAACTTCAGGTCGCCGATGGTCCAGGTGTAGTCCGCGATGCCAATGATCAAAGCCACCGCAGCCGTGGTCAGGTTGATCGGGTTGGAGAAGTTGACCTTGTTCTGCACCCAGATCTTTACACCGAGGACGCCGATCATGCCGTAAAGCATCGTCGCGGCACCGCCAAGGACGCCGGCCGGGACGGTCGCGATCAGTTCGCCGAACTTGGGCGAGAAGCTCAACAGGATGGCGAAGACACCCGCCACCCAGTAGGCCGCCGTCGAGTAGACCTTGGTGGCGGCCATGACGCCGATATTTTCCGCGTAGGTTGTCGTCCCGGAACCGCCACCAAACCCGGCAAGTACCGTCGCGGCACCGTCGGCCATCAGCGCGCGTCCGGAGACGCCGTCGAGGTTTTGACCGGTCATTGCGGCCACCGACTTCACATGCCCCACGTTTTCAGCGACGAGCACCAGCACCACGGGAACAAACAGGCCGACCACGCCGATGTGGAACTCGGGCGTCTGGAAGGTGGGCAGGCCAACCCAGGCTGCGGCGTCCATCTTCTCGTAGGAGACCTCGCCGCGCATCATGGCAACGAGGTAACCCACCACTACGCCCACCAGGATGCTTAGGCGCCCCAGGATTCCGCGGAACAAGACGGAAACCAGGATGATCGTTACCAGCGTTACGAGTGCGGTGACGGGAGCGGCGTCGAAATTATTCTTGGCCGCAGGTGCGAGGTTAAGTCCGATCAGCGCGACAATCGCGCCGGTGACGATCGGAGGCATGAGCCGGTTGATCCATTCGGCGCCGAACTTCTGCACGACCGCGCCAATGAGCGCCAGTACGACGCCGGCAAGCACCACGCCGCCCAGGGCGCCGGCAACGCCGTGCTGCTCTTGGGACGCCATGATCGGGGCGATGAACGCGAAGCTCGAACCGAGGTAGCTGGGCACGCGGCCCTTGGTGATCACCAGGAACAGCAACGTGCCGATACCGGAGAAGAACAGCGTGGTGGCCGGGGGCATGCCCGTGATGATCGGGACGAGGAAGGTGGCGCCGAACATGGCCACGACGTGCTGCATGCCCACGCCGATGGTGAGCGGCCACGCGAGACGCTCGTCGGGGGCAACCACGTGGCCGGGGCGGATGGTCTTGCCGTTGCCGTGGAGCTTCCATTTGATGCCGAGCATGCTCATGGCGGGCCTTCCTCAGAAGAAAAGTTGGGGTTCGGTGCAACATTACCGCCGTTGTGGGGCCTGCTCTACGCGCCTCGCGTTGGATTGACACGCAAGCCGGGCCTCACACCGCCAGCTCCACAGGTCCCGTGTGCCCAACGTCACGCGCCGTCACGGGAAGACGACAGGCGAAGTTGAAGTTGCAACCATGGAAAGCAAAAGAGCCCGGCCATTCCCCTGAGGCGAGGGCACAGCGAAAGGTTTATCCATGACGATTGCCCATGAAGAAGCAGTCATTGACGCCGCAGCAGTCGACGCCATTTTTGCCGAAGCCCGTACCGCCAACAGCTTCTCCGGTGAGGTCACCGACGAGCAGGCCCGTGCGATCTACGAGCTCACCAAGTTCGGCCCCACTGCTTTCAACTCGCAGCCCCTCCGCGTGACGTACGTCCGCTCCGACGAGGCCCGCGCCAAGCTGGTAGACCACCTGTCCCGTGGCAACCAGGCCAAGACCGCCTCGGCTCCGCTGGTGGCCATCCTGTCCTACGACACCGACTGGCACGAGCAGTGGGACAAGTTCCTCCCGGCCTACGGCGCCCCCAAGGCCATGTACGACGACAACGCCGAACTCACCGCCGCTACGGGCAACAACAACGCCCACCTGCAGGCCGGCTACTTCATCCTCGCCGTCCGCTCCCTTGGTTTCGCTGCAGGCCCGATGACCGGCGCCGACTTCGCAGCCATCGACGCCGAGTTCTTCCCGAACGGCGACCAGAAGAGCTTCCTGATCGTCAACATCGGCCAGCCCGGCCCGGACGCCTGGGGCGAAGCCAAGCCGAAGTTCGCTTACGAGGACGTTGTCCGCACCGTCTGATCCACGCTTCCAACCGCCAACGCTCTTGCCCTTAGGTGCAAGAGCGTTGGTGTTTAAGGGCGCTTAGGTGAGAGAGCGTTGGGGATTTTGGGGGTTTAGGTGCAAGAGCGTTGGATCCTCTATTAGGGAAACGCCCTTTTGGGGGAACGCTCTCTCACCTTTGGGTGACGGTGGGAGACTGTCCCTATGCGGAACCTCATCTGGGTGGCGTTTACGGAGCCGGTGACAGAAGGGCTGGTTTTTCCGCGCAGCGACTGGCCGCTCCACATCACCCTATTAAGGTTCGACGTCGGCACTGACGGAAGTGCCGACGTCGTCGACGTCCTCGTGGACCTGGCAGAAGCGCCCGTCAAAGGTGCGCTGGGAACCCGGCTGCAGGTAGGCGGGGACGCTGGGTTCGGGCACATGGGGTCGATCCCGGTAAGCCTGATCAAACACAATCCACTGCTGCAGGGGCTCCACGAGGAGATCGTGGAAGGTGTCGACAGCGTGGGAGGGCGCATCGCCACTCCCAAATACATCCTGGACCGTTATCGGCCGCACATCTCGCACCACAACGGCAAGCGCCCCAAGTCCGGAGACGTCGTCGTGCTTGACCAGATAGCGCTGGTGGACATGGCCCCCGAAGGAAACCACACCATCCGCCGCATCCTTAAGCTGTGGAGCCAGGACGCGACGGACGGTGATGACCCGGAGAAGATGACCCCGGAGGCTAGGCGATGACGCCGTCCACCAGGGCCTTGGCCTCTTCCTGGACCTGCTTGAGGTGGTCGGCGCCCTTGAAGGACTCGGCGTAAATCTTGTAGACGTCCTCGGTACCGGAAGGCCGTGCAGCGAACCAGGCGTTCTCGGTAACCACCTTCAGGCCGCCGATGGACGCACCGTTGCCGGGAGCTTCGGTGAGCTTGGCGGTGATCTCCTCGCCGGCCAGGGTGGTGGCGGTGACGTCGGAAGCGGAGAGCTTGCCCAGCTTTGCCTTCTGCTCACGCGAGGCGGCGGCGTCGATGCGGGCGTACACGGGGGCGCCGAACTGGTCGGTGAGTCCCTTGTAGAGCTGGGAGGGCGAAGACCCTGTGACGGCGGTGATTTCCGAGGCCAGTAGAGCCAGCAGGATGCCATCCTTGTCCGTGGTCCACACGCTGCCGTCGCGCTTGTTGAAGGAAGCACCGGCCGATTCCTCGCCGCCGAACGCACCTTCGCCGGACAGCAGGCCGGGAACGAACCATTTGAAGCCCACGGGAACCTCAACCAGCTTGCGGCCCAGTCCACCGGCAACCCGGTCGATGATCGAGGAGGAAACCAGGGTCTTGCCCACCACGGACTCCGGGTTCCAGCCGCTGCGGTTGCGGTACAGGTAGTCGATGGCCACGGCGAGGTAATGGTTGGGGTTCATCAGCCCACCATCGGGGGTTACGATGCCGTGGCGGTCAGCGTCGGCGTCATTTCCGGTAGCGACATCGTAGGCAGCCCTGCCGTCCGCGCCGACGGACATCCGTTGGATCAGGGAAGCCATGGCCGACGGCGAGGAGCAGTCCATGCGGATCTTCTCATCCCAGTCGAGGGTCATGAACGCCCACTGCGGGTCCACCGTGGGATTCACCACGGTGAGGTTGAGTTGGTGGCGCTCGCCGATCTCGCCCCAATAGTCCACGGAGGCACCGCCCATGGGATCGGCGCCGATCCGCACACCAGCGTTGCGGATGGCGTCGAGGTCCAGGACGGAGGGGAGGTCATCGACGTAGCTGCTGAGGAAGTCGAACTTTCCGGTGGTGTCAGCGTTGAGGGCATCATTCAACGGGATGCGCTTCACGCCGCGGAGGTCGTTCTCAAGGAGTTGGTTGGCACGGTTGGCAATCCACCCGGTGGCATCGGTGTCGGCAGGGCCGCCGTGCGGAGGGTTGTACTTGAAACCGCCGTCCGCGGGCGGATTGTGGCTGGGGGTGACCACGATTCCATCGGCCTGGGGAGAACCCGGTGCGGCTTCCCGGTTGTATTTAAGGATCGCGTGGCTCAGGGCGGGCGTGGGGGTGTAGCCGTGGCGGGCGTCCACCAGGACGGTGACGCCGTTGGCGGCCAGAACCTCCAGGGCGGAGTTCTGCGCCGGCTCGCTCAGGGCGTGGGTGTCACGGCCGATGAACAACGGCCCGGTGATGCCCTGCCGTCCGCGGTATTCGACGATCGCCTGGGTGATGGCAAGAATGTGCGCCTCGTTGAAGGACGCTTTCAAGCTCGATCCGCGGTGTCCGGACGTTCCAAACGCCACACGCTGTGCGGGATCACCCAAGTCCGGAGCTACGTCGAAATACGCGTCCAGCAGGGCTGTGATGTCAACAAGGTCCTGGGGAAGGGCAACTGTGCCCGCTCGGCTAGCCATGTCGTCCAGCATGCCAGACCGTCACGCCCGCTGACAGGAAATGACCCGGATAAGACACCTGTGACGCTGAATGGCGCCCGTCGCAGGCCCGAATCGGGTTCCTGGCCGTGCAAAGTTCATCCGCCCTTAAGGTAGGCGGACACCACAAGGCGCCATGTCTTATGCGGCGCACCCCGCAGTTGTAGGGTGGGAATCAAAGACCGATTCCAGGGGGATATCTCATGTCAGACCAGCCATCCAAGGGCAACGAGGACAAGCCCGCGGGCTACGAGCCGCCGCAATACGTCCCGCCGGCAGAATTCAGTGCGCCCGGCCAGAGCGGCGCTGTACCGCCACCGCCGTCGTACGGTTCTTCGCAGCAGTCCGACCAGGGCGCCGGAGCCACCCAGCCACTGCCGCCGTACGACCAAGGCGCGTACACCCAGAACGCCCAGGGCCAGGACGATTTCTATTCGCCGTCGACGTCGTCGTCTGCTTCCAGTTCCTACACGCCGGGCGACTACAGCCAGCCCAGCCAGCCGAACCCCTACGGCCAGCCGCCCAGCCCGTACCAGCAGCAGGCCTTCGGGCAGTCAAGCCCCTACGGCCAGTCGAACCCGTACGGCCAGCCCGCCTACTATGCCATGCCCAACCAACCCAAGGGCCTGAGCATTGCCAGCATGTGCTGCGGTATTGCGATCTTCGTGGGCTTCGGGTTCTTCATCCTCCCGCAGATCGCCGCCGTGATCCTCGGCCACCTCGCCCTGAAGCGCGAACCCGCTGGCAAGGGCATGGCGATCGCGGGTTTGGTGATGGGTTACATCGGCGTGGCGCTCACGGTGGTGTTCATCGCCGTCATGGTCGCCGCGATCGGCGCCTCCAGCAGCTACAACTACTGATCAACAACGTACGACGGCGGCCGCGGCCTCAGGTGGGAACCTCACCGGAGCCGCGGCCGCAGTCGTGCCTGGCGGCGAACCATTCCGGCCCTTTCGCCCTTATCGCGCCTCAGATCCAGGTAAGTCCTGAGGGCTTGCTCGTTGCCGTCGGTGCTGGAGGGGTTGTGGGTGTTCATGAAGATTAGAAATTCCCTCCGGGGTACACACCTTCCGGCAACGTGAAACATGGCGAACCGGAATCAATCCAAATCTCATTGGCCTTGATGCCTTCACCAACCAGGTAATTCTCACCGGGCGGGGGTGAATCGATTTGGACAAGATACTTCTCGTCAACATCCTTATCGATGGACACCTTGAGTCCATTCGCACGGTAGTGGGCCTCGATGTTTTTCACGATCGGCTCGGCAGGGGTGCCCTCGCTAATCGTGATGGTCGTGAAGCCATGCCAATTGTGCTGGGTCTTGTTGCAGGACAGCAGCACGCCCTTCGTCTTCTGATCGATCGAGACAACCAGGTCTTTGGGGATCAGTGCTGCGATCTCCAGTTCCGTTGCTTGGGCTTGAACTTTGGCTTCCTGCCACGTGAGTTTGGCTTCCACCGGTTCCGCCAATGTTTTGGCCGCAGTGGGGACACTCGACTCTGTTGGACTCGCGGTGGGTGTCCCGGCGCAACCGGCAAGGCCGGTCGAAGCGACCAGCACCAACGCCAATGCACTGCTCCGAGCCCTCAACGAGCCACGATCCCAGGCATGTCCTGGAGGGCTTGCTCGTTGCCGTCACTGCTGGAGGGCTTGTCGTCATCCATGAGGATTAGAAATCCCCTCCCGGGTAAGTTCCCTCGGGTAATGCAAAACAAGCAGATCCTGATGCGATACGAATAACACCCGATTCAGCCTCTCTGATGAGATACATTTCTGCACTTGTAGGGTCCCCGTGGACAGGTAGTTCAGCAGCGCCGCACCCGATAACGAGGCCGGCACCGTGGCAAGTACAAGGGCTCCGTTCGAGACCGCCAGCTGCCCCACGTGCCCACTCCCACCCGCTGCCCGGAATGTCGAAGCGATGGCGGAGAGCCGGTCTGCGTCCTGCCGATTGTCTTCCAGGAACCGCCGCAGCCCGCTGACTACAGCGTTCAGGTCCGTGTGCGCCCAGGAACACTCCAACTCGAACTCCCACACGGCCGCACTGACCTGGTCGGCGGCACAGCGGGCAGTGTCGTCCTGGGTTTTGAAGATGGATACTGCGAAGTCCAAGGCATCCGGCTCAGCTGAACTCGCCCCGGCAGTGCTTCCGCTCACCCAGGCACGCAAACCCTGACGTGCAGTTTCGACGCTCACCACAGGACGGTCAGTCTCCTCCACGGACGGGCGGAGCCCCACGTCAACGGCAATGCCGCTGCCGGCGCCGGCCCAACCGGAGGCTAGAGCCCACGCAGTCACCTCATCAAGGCGACGCTGCTCAGACTCGGCAGCGCTCTTTGCTCCCTGAACCTGACGGGCAACGTCCTCCAGCATATGAATCAGTTCCAACCGGGCCGCCCGTTCAGCAGCCATGTTGTCCTGGAAGCAGTCGGCGAACACGCCCCGGAACTCCCCGAGGGCACCGTTCGAGGCCGTATCCCGGCTACTGCGTTGCTCCGACAACACCCACACCGCATCACGACAAGCACCGATAAGACGGTCGGAAACGTCCCCATCGAAGTTCACAAAGCCCCCCAAACTGTTAAACATCCACTCGGTCAAACAGGACCCTTCCGAGTGCACCCGGAAGGGTCCTGTTTCGTCGACGATCACAGCCGGGGCAAGGCTGTGGCGCCAGGAATCTCAATCGATCGGCGGGGGCCAAGAAAAGTGCCCCTGCGGATCCCTGGGGAATGTTCATGCCGTCACCAGGGCGGCATGCCTAAGAGTATAGGGGAAGCGTAGTTGTTTGGATTTCGATGGCCGACCGGCGTGGGGCTGCCTTACCGCACGCCTGCCATCAGCTTCTTAATGGCGGGCGACGCGACGGCCAGGGCAATGGCCAGGACGACCGCCACACCACCGATGCCCAGGAAGTACGGCAACTCGTCGTCAGGGTTGTAGAGTCCGGCGAGGATGCCCGCCAGGGTGGTGCCCAGCGAAACCGACAGGAAAAACAACGCCACCATCTGCGTATGGAAGGCCTTGGGTGCAAGCTTGGTGCTCACGGACAGGCCGATGGGGGAGAGACACAGTTCCGCCAAGGTGAAGAGCAACAGGATGCCCACCAGCGCCAACAACGGGGTCTTGCCGTCGCCGGCCAGCGGAATGAAGGCAAGGAAGGCCAGGCCCATGATGAACAGGCCCATGGAGAACTTGAACGGCGAGCTGGGCTGCCGGGATCCCAGCTTGGTCCACAGCGCAGCCATGACGCCGGCAAAGATGATGATGAACACCGGGTTGATGGACTGCACCCAGGCAGCCGGCATCTCCCAGCCGAAGAGGTTGCGGTCCAGCTTCTCCTCCGAGTACACGGCGATGAATGTGAACTGCTGCTGGAACAGCGCCCAGAATGCAGCCGAAGCCACGTACAGCGGAATGAAGGCGACCACGCGCTTGCGTTCCAGGGCGGAGACCAGCGGGCTCCGGAAGATCAGGAAAAGGTAGATCACCGAGGCGCCGATCGCGGCGTAGGCCATGCTGCGGGCGAGGTTGTCCGCGTTGACGATGCCCGTCCCGAGCAGCACGCCGATCACCGCGAGGATGCCCAGGAAAATCAGCCCGTACCTGGTCCGTTCTGCAGCCGGAAGCGGGTTGGGGACGCGGTGTGCTTCTTCCGGGAGCTTCTTGCGCCCGAATGCGTAGATGGCCAGGCCGATCGCCATACCCACGGCTGCGGCTCCGAAGCCCCAGTGGAAACCGCGGCTTTCCTGCAGCCAGCCGGTGACCAGCGGGCCGATCAGGCCACCGATGTTGATGCCCATGTAGAAGATGGAGAACCCGGCGTCCCGGCGTTCGTCCTTCTCCCCGTAAAGGGTTCCCACCAGTGCCGTAGCGTTCGCCTTAAGCCCGCCGGAGCCGATCCCCACCAACACCAGGCCGGCGATCAGGCCGGGAATCCCGGGCAGGAGGGCCAGCGCGATGTGGCCGGCCATGATCATGATGGCCGAGCCAAAGAGGACCTTCTCGGAACCGAAGACCCGGTCGGCAAGCCAGGCACCAAGGATCGTGGACAGGTAGACACCGCCACCGTAGGCGCCCACCAGGCCTGCGGCGAGGCCTTTGTCGATGGAAAGGCCGCCCTGGTCGGCCGTGAAGTACATGTAGTACAGCAGGATTCCCTGCATGCCGTAGAAGGAGAATCGCTCCCACATTTCCACGGAGAAGAGGCTGGCCAACATCTTTGGGTGGCCGAAGAATGACGTATCGCCCGGGGTTTTGGCGGGCGTAGCCGTGGTTTGAGGTGTGCTCATTTCCTCAATGCTGGCACTGACTGCGGGCATTGTCACATCGATGAATGCCCGTGGCAACCAGCTTCCATATGCTAGACGCGTACTTCAGAGGGCTTCAAGTGAGGCAGCGACCTGGAGAAGCTGCAGTTCAGATCCCGTTCGCCCGATCAGCTGGATGCCCATGGGCAGTCCGGTCTCCGTGGTGTGCACCGGGATGCTGATGGCTGGCAGTCCGCACACGTTCACCATGGAGCTCCACGGTGCGTACTCGCACTGCCGCTTGTAGTCCTCATCCGCGTCTCCGGCCCACTCGCCCGGCCACTGCTCCGTGCTGTGCCCGCCGCCGGTGAACCAGCCGATGGGCCGCGGCGTCTGCGCCAGGGACGGCATCAGGATCATGTCCCAGCGGGCGTATTGAGCCACGGTGTCATGCTCGAATTGCCGCAGGAACTTCAGGGCCTCGTTGACCTTGGCGGCACTGCGCTGTTGTGCACGACGCCGGAACGTCCGGGTGAGCGGGGTCAGCAGCGCTTCCCGCTGGGGTGCTATCCGGGCACCCCCGACGCCGGCAGTCCACGCCGCAGTGAACGCCTGGGGATAGCGGTTGTCGTAGCGGATCTCCGCCTCGGACACACTATGGCCGGCGCCTTCCAAAAGCTTGATGCCGACGGCCAGGGCGTCGTGGGCTTCCTGCCCGATCCTGAACGGATACACGCCTGCCCACGGGCTGTCCAGGCTCACGCCCACGCGCAGGCCCGAGGGCGTGCGGCCGACGTTGGCGAGGTAGCCGCCGTCGGGCTTGTCCTGCGGCGGGACCAGCGCATCCATCAGCAGCGCGGCATCCGCTGCGGTCTTTGCCAGCGGTCCGGCGACCACCAGCCGTGCAGCATCTCCCGCGCCGGCTCCGGACGGGACCACGCCCCGACCGGGCTTCAGCCCCACCAGTCCGCAGGCCCCGGCCGGGATGCGGATGGAGCCGCCACCGTCCGTCCCCGGCGCGAACGGGACCATCCCCGCGGCCACCGCGGCAGCACTCCCGCCGGATGAGCCGCCGGAGCTTCGGCCCGGGGAATACGGATTGCGCGACGGCGGTGCGATGCGGTTTTCGCTGTACGCGGTGAGCCCGAACTCCGGCACCTGGGTCTTGCCCAGCGGGATGGTGCCCTGCCCCTTCAACGTGGCGGCCAAGGCACCATCTTCCGGCGCAGGCTTGTGCTCCAGGGCGGCGCTGCCGTGGGTCGTGGGCACGCCCGCCACGTCCGTAAGGTCCTTGAAGGCCACTGGCATGGCGTGAAGCAGGGGGAGTGGTCCGCCGCCTGCGTGGAGTTGGTCCGCTGCAGTTGCGTCCGTCAGCGCCTGCTCCGCTGTCACCGTGATGAAGGCACCCAGGTGCCTGTTCCGCTGCTCAATTACCGAGAGGAAGTGTTCAGTGGTCTCCCGCGCCGACAGCTCGCCCTTGGCCAGGGCATCCCGGAGGCGAACCGCGCTGAGCCCGGCGATTCCGGACGTATCAGCCAAGGAAGCGGGGCTCCAGCCGTTCCTCCACGGCGATTGCATCCACGCTCTCGCCTGCTCCTGCCGTGACGCGGTACGCGGCCTTGTCCTTCGCCTCGGACACCACCTCCGCGAGGTCGGTGCCCCGGTAAACCAGGCCCACGCCGTCGTCCGTGCAGTGGGCCTCGCCCAGCGTTCCGTTGGCCACCAGTTTGTGGACGGTGGGCCGGCGGCGGAGTTCCGAGTCGTAGTGGACGCCGTTGGCGTAAGGCAGGAAGCCCAGCGCATTCGTGACGGGCTTGAGGTCAGGACCGAACGAATCCGTGACCCCACCCTGGAACCAGCAGATGGAGCCCGCCGAGACGCCGGCCAGCACCACCCCGCTTTCCCAGACACGCTTGAGGATCGCATCCAGTCCGTGGGCGCGCCACACCGCCAAAAGGTTCACCACCGATCCGCCATTGACCCACACCACGTCCTGCTCCATGAGGTGGGCCTCGGGGTCCTCCACGTTGGGCATGGTGAAGAGGTTCAGGTGGCTGAAATCGAAGCCTGCAATCCGGGCGGCCTGGTCCATTTCCGCGGCCCACCAGCGTTGATCCCCTGACGCGGTGCCCAAGTGGGTCACCCGCGGTGACCGCCCTGTCACACCGGAGAGTTCCACGGCGTAATGCATGAGGTGGTTGAACTCGACCCTGGTGCGGTTTCCCTGCTTGTACCCGCCCGATGTTGCCAGAATGGTGGGCTGTCCAGCCGCCATGGTCCTACTCCTCAAGTGCCGGTTTGGGGAAGAGCTACGCGTCCCAGTCTTAGTGCCACGACGGCGCCACGCAAGCGACGCTGCCGCCGCATGTCCGGGGGACTAGGCTTGATGGTGACTTAAATCGAAGGAAGGACACCATGAGCGACTTCGAAACAGTGCCGGTGGGAGACATCCCGGACAACGCCAGCATCCTGGACGTGCGCGAAGACTACGAATGGGTTGCCGGGCATGCCGAAGGCGCCGTGCACATTCCCATGGACCAGCTTCCCGCGCGCTTGGAAGAACTGGATCCGGACGACGACCTGTTCGTCATCTGCCGCACCGGGGGACGCTCCTTCCGCGTGGTGCAGTGGCTCGTGGGACAGGGATACTCCGCCGTCAACGTGGCCGGGGGCATGGACATGTGGCTAGAGTCCGGGCGTCCCATGGTCTCGGACAACGGGCTCAAACCGGTCGTCCTTTAGGCGTTTATAACCAGCAAGGAATATTCATGCCGTTGCCCCATACCTATACATTCCTGGGCCCGGAAGGGACGTTCACCGAGGCTGCCCTTATGCAGGTGCCCGGAGCAGCCGAGGCTTTGCGCGTGCCCTGCACCAACGTGAACACCGCCCTGGACAAGGTGCGGTCCGGCGAGGCCGACGCGGCGATGGTGCCCATCGAAAATTCCGTCGAAGGCGGTGTCACCGCAACGCTGGACGCCATTGCTTCAGGCCCGGAGCTCCGGATCATCCGGGAGGCGCTGGTACCCATCACGTTCGTCCTCGTGGCGAGGCCCGACGTCGAAATTTCCCACATCAAGCGGATCTCCACGCACGGCCACGCCTGGGCGCAATGCCGCTTGTGGGTCGACGGGCATCTTCCGCAAGCCGACTACGTCCCCGGATCCTCGACCGCGGCTGCAGCCATGGGCCTGTTGGAGGACGGAGCCCCTTACGACGCCGCAATCTGCGCCCCCCTGGTGGCAGCATCGCAGCCGGGGCTGAGGGTGCTGGCAGAAAACATCGGCGACAACCCGGATGCGGTCACGCGGTTCATCCTGGTCAGCAAACCCGGCACGTTGCCCGAGCGAACCGGTGCCGACAAAACCACCGTGGTGGTACCCCTGCCCGAAGACCACCCGGGTGCCCTCATGGAGATCCTGGACCAGTTCGCCTCTCGCGGAGTCAACCTGAGCCGGATCGAATCCCGCCCCACCGGCCAGTACCTGGGGCACTACTTCTTCAGCATCGACGCGGACGGGCATGCCGCGGATTCCCGCGTCGCGGACGCGCTGGCGGGCCTCCACAGAATCAGCCCGGGCACGCGTTTCCTGGGCTCTTACGCCCGGGCTGACCAGCAGGCGGCGGTCGTGGCGCCGCACACGTCCGATGCCTCGTTTGCTGCCGCGCATGCCTGGGTGGAGTCGATTCTCAAGGGCTGAAACTGCCGTATTTCCTTGACGCTTCAACCCCTTTCGCGAGCCTCCAAGTGTGCGTATGCTTGCTTGATCCACAAACGATGGATGAATGCCCAAACGAAGGGAGCGGTCATGACAGCACATCGCGATGACCAAGACGGCCAGGGCATGATTGTGAATCCCAAGCCCTCCGGTGACAACAAGGACGACTGGGACGGTGACGAAGCCGACCGCGCGGATCGGCTCCGTTTTGAAGAAGAACAAGCCATGATCCGCGAACAGGCAGAGGCCCGCGCCGCCGCGAAAGCAGCAACCGAAGCTGCCGAAGAGACCGCAGCGCAGCCGGACAAGGGCGCCGTCTAGGCGGTTTCGGCCTTGGGGACGCGAACCAACAATGAACCCGGCCGCACCTGGACGGTGACCTTGGTCGCCTCACCCGAGGGATCGCCGTCGAGCTGTGTGGCCATGGGTTCCTGGCTGCGGATGGTGACCTTCCCGGAACGGTAGAAGTTCATGACCGGCAGGTTCACATTGTGCTTGAACAGGACCTTGGCGTACATGGCAAGCCAGCCCAACGCGCTGCGTGGACTCATGACCACGATATCCAGCATGCCGTCGTCCAGCATCGCTTCCGGAATGAAGTCGATGCCGCCCGGGATCAGGCCGCAGTTGGCGAACAGGACGCTGCGGATCTTCCGGGTCTGTTCGGGTTCGTCGTCCATGGTGATGGTCACCCGCTTGCGGCGGCCCGGCAGGTGGCGGACGCCTGCCTCGGTATAGGCGAGCCATCCCACGGTTTTCTTCAGGTCTTCCTTGGTGTCGCCCACAACTTCCGCGTCCAGGCCCATGCCGGCGATCACCAGGAAGGTGTGCTCGGAGGATTCGCCCGTGATGCTGTTGTCCAAGGCCATGGTGGCGGTGTCGATGTACCGTTGATGCCCGAACAAGGCGATCTGGATACAGTCGGCGACATCGTTGACGTCCAGCTCGACATTCCGGGCCAGCAGGTTGCCGGTGCCCAGCGGCACCAGGCCCATCGCGACTCCCGTATTCGCCAGCGACTCAGCCACCACGCGTACTGTGCCGTCGCCACCGCACGCAAGAACGACGTCGGCCCCGTACTCCATGGCCTCCCGTGACTGACCGTAGCCGGGGTCGTCGACCGTGGTTTCGAAGAACCTGGGCGGGTCCCAGCCGGCGAGCTCGCAGGCGTCGATAATGCCTTGCCGGGCTTCTTCGGCGTTGTTCTTGATGGGATTGAGGATCACGGCGACCTTCTGGTAGCCGGGATCCGGTTTGTGGGTGTCCTCCCGCACCGCGCTCCTGATGTGCCGGGCCCTCAACCGGCGCACACCCCACCAACTGGAGACGGCAAAGACCACGCCCCCAGCGAGAATCACGTACAGGATCCAGTCGCTCATGGTGATCCAACACTATCGTCCTGGGAGGGCACGTCCGATTCGATACTCTTGTGTGGTGATCGACGTAAAAGACCTCAGCGAAAACCCGGACAAGTTCCGTGCCAGCCAGCGCGCCCGTGGCGCCGACGAGTCCGTTGTGGACGCGATCATCTCCGCTGACTCCGACCGCCGTGCGGCCCTGATCCGCTACGAGACCCTGCGGGCGGAGCAGAACGCCTTCGGCAAGAAGGTTGCCCAGGCCAAGGGCGAGGAGAAGCAGGCCCTGCTGGCCGAGGTCAAGGAACTGGCCAACTCGGTGAAGGCTGCCTCGGCTGAGGCGGACGCGGCGCAGGCCAAGCAGGAGGAACTGCTCCGCATCATCCCCAACCTGGTGGTGGACGGCGTGCCCGAGGGCGGCGAGGACGACTACGTGGTGGTCAAGACCGTGGGCTCGCCGCGTGAGTTTACAGACTTTGAGCCGAAGGACCACCTGGAGATCGGCGAACTGATTGGCGCGATTGACATGGAGCGCGGCGCCAAGGTTTCCGGCGCACGCTTCTACTTCCTGCGCGGGGTTGGCGCGCGCTTGGAGATGGCGCTCCTGCAGATGGCCATGGACCAGGCCATCGAGGCGGGTTTCATCCCCATGATCACGCCCACTTTGGTGCGTCCGGAAACCATGCAGGGCACCGGCTTTGATGTAAAGCACGACGCCGAGATCTACCGTCTTGCTGAAGACGACCTTTACCTTGTGGGAACCTCGGAGGTGGCCCTCGCCGGCTACCACGCGGACGAGATCCTGGACCTCTCTGCGGGCCCCATCCGCTACGCCGGCCAGAGCTCCTGCTACCGCCGCGAGGCCGGTTCGCACGGCAAGGACACCCGCGGCATCATCCGCGTGCACCAGTTCAACAAGGTGGAGATGTTCATCTACACCACCGTTGAGGAAGCCGCCGCCGAGCACGAGCGCCTGCTGGCGTGGGAAGAGGAAATGCTGGCCAAGTGCGAGCTTCCGTACCGCGTGATCGACACCGCGGCCGGTGACCTGGGCATGTCCGCGGCCCGCAAGTTCGACTGTGAAGCTTGGGTTCCCACGCAGAATGCGTACCGCGAGCTGACCTCAACGTCCAACTGCACCACGTTCCAGGCCCGCCGCCTCAACATCCGCGAACGCGTGGTGAACGAGGAAGGCGTTGCCAAGGGAACCCGCGCCGTGGCCACCCTGAACGGCACGCTTGCCACCACCCGCTGGATCGTTGCCCTCCTGGAGCACCACCAGAACCCGGACGGTTCCGTGAATGTCCCGAAGGCGCTGCAGAAGTACCTTGGCGGTCTGGAAGTCCTTCCCGTCCTGTCCAAGTAGCTGGCAGTAGTGGTTGTTCTGAGCTCTCAGAACAACCACTGCTGCCAGTCAGTTGGGGGGAGTGTTCACCCACCGTTCAGCCGCTGCTGTGGTCCCGGTCCTAGTGCCGTGTCCGGGGTGTCTGCTCTACTTGAACCATGACTATTTTGACTGAGAATACAGTTGCTGGCATCGATGACCAGCCAAATACCAACCAAAAGCTCATGATCGCCCTGGACGTTGACGGCACACTGGTGGACCACGACGGCCACATGTCGCCGGCAGTCCGGGAAGCTGCCCAGGCTGTGGTCGCCAGTGGCCACGACGTCATGATCGCCACGGGACGTTCCCTCAACGCGACCCTCCCGATCATCGAACAGATCGGCCTGGACCGCGGGTACGCCGTGTGCTGCAACGGCGGGGTGACGCTCCGCCTGGACCCCGCGTTGGACACCGGCTACGAGATCATCCACAAGGCCACGTTCGATCCCGCTCCTGCGTTGAAGGCGCTCCGCGAACGGCTGCCCAATGCCAAGTACGCGCTGGAAGATGAAGAGGGCAACTTCCTGTCCACCGAACGCTTCCAGGACGCCAGCTTCGGCGTTGAATCCATCGGCGTGGACTTCCAGACCATGCTGGATTCCGTTGCGGTGCGCGTGGTGGTTTTCAGCAGCGAGAACACCTCCGAGGAGTTCAACGCAGCCATCCACCACATCGGCCTGTCCGGTGTCACGTATTCGGTGGGTTGGACGGCCTGGCTGGACATCGCCGCGGAGGGGGTCACCAAGGCAAGCGCACTGGAGGCCCTGCGCCTTCAGTTGGGCACGGACCCGGACAACACCGTGGCGATCGGCGACGGCCGCAATGACATCGAGATGCTTACGTGGGCCGGCCGCGGTGTGGCCATGGGACAGGCGCCGGAGGAAGTGCTCGCCGTGGCGGATGAAGTCACCGCGTCAGTGTTCGACGACGGCGCAGCCCTGGTGCTGCGCGGCCTGCTGTAAGAGCCACTCACGTCCGCCGTGCTGTATCAGGAGGCCGCGGCACCAGAGGATCTGCAGCCGTTCGCCACGCATTTTTGGTTCATCCGGGCCCAGCCCCAGGCGCGGTACGAAAAGATCCTTCCGGGCCCTTCCGCGCACCTGATCCTCAATTTGTCCGCTCCGTACCGCCTGATTACCCCTGCGGTGGACGCTGGACCTGCCACGTCCACGGCTGTAGCAGCCGGATTCTATGCCGGGCTCCAGCGCAGTTACCTGATCAGTGAGAACCCGGACCGGTTGTTCAACGTCGGCGTACGCCTGGCCCCTTTCGGCCTGCCTGCCTTTACCGGGCTTCCGCCGTCGGAGGTCCAAGGCCGCGTGGTGGATGCGGAAGACCTCTTTCCAGGGTTCACGCAGCTTCAAACCCGGCTGGAGGAAGCCTCCCCGGACCAGGCATTTTCAGCGCTCGCTGATTTCCTTCGGAGCAGGCTGAGGCGGGGGTACCGGGCCGATGCAAGGACGGTGCGGGTCACGGAAACCCTGGCCGGGCGTGACATGGAGATTGCTGCGCTTGCCCGGGATGCGGGCATCAGCTGGTCGACGCTGGAACGCATCATGGCGCGGGACTGTGGGGTGACCGCGAAGGCGTACTCCGACGTCTGCCGTTTCTACAGGTTTGTGAACCAGGCTGCCGCCCTGCCCAAAGGCGCCGCACTGGGCAGTGAACTCCTCCAGTTGGCCGATTACTATGACCAGCCACATCTGATTCGCACCTTCCGGCGGTTCAGCGGCTTCACCCCCACCGAGTACCTGCGTGTGGTGCAGGGATATGGTCCCGAATACGCCACGTTCGTACCGATGGAGAGCGTTCCGGCCGTCTGAACGGGGCATGGGGATTTTTTACAAGACGCAGCATGCCGGTGCGCCGTACTGTCCACCCAAGTACAGGACAGCAGGTGAAAGGGGCAGGCGTGGACGTCTACATCAACTGGCTGGCGGTGGTGCTGGCAGCGTTGGCGACCTTTGTGGTGGGCGGACTGTGGTATTCCGTGCTTTTCGCCAAGCCCTGGCAGAGGGCCGCCGGTGTCACCGACGAGCAGCTGAGGTCCGGAACGGTGCGGGTGTTCGCGGGGTCGTTCATCCTGGCGGTGGTCATGGCCGTTTTCCTGGCGGCCTTCATCGGCCGGGGAGGGGCAGCATTCGGAACGTTCGCGGGCCTCGCTGCAGGTATCGGCTGGGTGGCTGCTGCCCTTGGCGTCAATTACCTGTTTGAACGGCGCAGCCCTGTGCTGTTCGCCATCAACGGCAGCTACAACGTGGTTACTTTCACGGCCATGGGCGCCATCATCGGTGCCCTGCAGGCGTAGGGGAAGTCAGCCCACCCGTCCGCGCCACGCCCCGGTTTCGCGGCCCCGGTCCTCGATGAAGTCCTTGAACTTTTCCAGGTCCGCGGCCACCTGCATTTCATCCGCCGAAAGCGCGGCGCCGGCTTTCTCGAGGAATCCTTCGGGCTCCCATTCCAGGGTGACGCTGACGCCGCAGTGTTCCGGGCCGAGATTATCGAATCGGACGGTCCCTGCATTGCGGGGCTCGTCGAGGCTTTCCCAGCTGATCACCTGGTCAGGTACCTGCTGGGTGATGCGGGCGTCGTATTCACGTTTTACGCCGCCCACCTTGGTGGCGAAGTGCAGGGTAGTGTCATCGATTTGGCGGACACTCTCGACCCCCGTCATGAACTGCGGAAAGGTCTCGAACTGGGTCCACTGGTTATAGGCGACCGTAACGGGAACCTCGAGTTCCACGGCCTTGGTAATCGTTTGCATGGCGTGTGTACCTCGCCTTGGTAGTGCCTAGCTGAAGTGCGTTTCCACGGGCCCGCCACCGGCCGAGTTGACGATGGCCTGCGCGACTTCGCGGAGCTTGATGTTCCTGTTGCTGGAGGCGCGCTTGATGAGCTCTACGGCCTCTGCCTGGGTGCAATGGTTCTGCGCGATGATGATGCCGGTGGCCACGTCAATGACCGTCCGTGACGCCATTGCCGCCTTCAGGTTGCTGGCGGTTTGGCTGTGCTGGGCGATCATGATGGCCAGCCTGAGTCCCTTGGATGCCTGTTGGACATAGTCCGTGGCACGTTGGACGGCGGTCTGGTCGAAGGCGTGCGGTCGTTCGGAGTAGAGGTTAAGTCCTGCCTTGGCGCCGTCTTCCGGCAAGGGAAACGGTACGGCGAGGACGGAACGTATCCCTTGCCGGATCGCTACTTCGCTGTACTCGGGCCAGGTGGCGTCGTTTTCCAGGTCCGTGATGTGGACCAGCGTCCCTTCGCGTGCGGCAGTGAGGCAAGGACCGTCGTCGAACTGGTACTGAAGCTCGTCGAGTTGCAGCGCGCGTTCACCGCTGCTTGCGGCGGTGGCGGCTTCGCGGTGCCGCAGCAGGGTCAGGCCGCAAAAAACTTCACCGGCAGGCGAGCTGAACATTGCCGACGAATGGCGTGCAAGCTCGGTGAGGAACGCCCCGACCTCGGGGTTGTCCAGGAGCAGGTCCTGCACGTCCGTGGCCACCGGCGGGGACTCTTGGGTCAGTTGTGGGTCTTCCATCTGGATCTCCGATCCCTGGACGAGGCTACTCTTCGAGACTAGTCCTGTACACCCGTTGAAAGCTAATAGTAAGTGTGCTTCTCTTTTTAGGGAGTCTTGCCGTGGGCTCACCCTTACCAACAGGTCAAAGGATTGAAGCCACATGCGACAAGCCCGACCCTTGCAGTACACAAACCGGGCCAACGCCCCGGAAAGCACCATTAGACAGAGCTTCCAGGACGGCCTCGTCCTGGACCACCTGAACCTGGCCAAGTCCATCGCCGCGCGCTATTCCGCGCATACCCACGATCTCGACGACGTCCGGCAGGTTGCGTATATGGGCCTCATCAAGGCGGCGCGCGGCTACGACGAAGCCAAAGGGGTGAGCTTCCCCGCCTATGCCGCCCCGACGATTGCCGGCGAGGTCAAAAGGTACCTTCGCGACCACTGCTGGGTGGTCCGTCCGCCCCGCCCCATCCAGGACGTGCGCCGGCAGGTATTGGCCCGCACCGAGGAAATGACCCAGGCGCTGCAGCGGACACCCTCGCCCGAGGAAGTGGCCGAGGACCTGAAGCTGGAACCATGCCAGGTGCGCGAAGCCCTGATGGCAGGTACCAGCAAACGCCCCGATTCGCTGGACGCTCCCGCGGGCGAGGGACGCGACGGACTTCAGGGCTCCCTGTCAGCGCAGGGCTGCCCGACCGAGCGGCTGGAGGATGTGCTGGCGTTGCGGAACGCCATCCGCAGCCTCAGCGCCGAAGACCGTCACTTGCTCTACCGGCGGTACTACCGCGAGGAAACCCAGTCCACCATCGCCGACGCCCTGGGGATGTCGCAGATGCAGGTTTCCCGCAAGCTGTCCAAGATCCTGGTGGCACTCCAGACCCAGCTCCTGGACGAGGAAGTACACAGCCAGACAGGGACGGCTCCCTAAGGGCACCCGGAGGGCCGCGCCGCTGCGGCTGCTCAGGGCTCCAGCGAGTCCACGGCCTCCAGTACGTCGCGGACACCCACGGCAAGGAGCGCGGGGTCAGGATCCGGAGCAAAAACGTCACCGCGTCGGAGCCCGACGGCGGTAAGCACCTTGTGCGGCCCGGGCGGCGGGCCCCATTCCTCGGCAGGAGCGGGCCCAAACAGCACGACCGACGGGCGTCCGTAGGCCGACGCGAGGTGCGCCGCTCCGGTATCGGCTGAGACCACCAGCCGCGCCTCCGCGATGGTGGCCGCAAAGGCGGCGAGCCCCTGCTGCCCGGCCAGCACGCCGCCGTCGAGGTTTACTCCCTTGAGCTTGGCCAGAGCGGCGGTGGCTTCCGCGCGGTCCCGTTCCGATGTCCCGCCTGTGAGCACCACGTTGTGTCCGGCGGCCGCAAGCTCCACGGCCACGTCCGCGAACCGCTCGATCGGCCAGAGCCTGCTTCCGTAGGCGGCGCCCACGTGGATGACGGTGGCGCCCGGGCGGGGCGAGGGGACGCTGGGTTTGTTGAGCCGGAAGTCGAGGGGGTCCGCGTCTATGCCGTGCCAGGCCAGGAGCCGGGTCCAGCGCTCGCGTTCGTGACGGCCCGTAACCCATTCCGGCCCCTCCAGTGCAGGCAGCCCGTCCAAGGCCGGCGACTGGTGCGCGATCACGCGCCGGGCCTGGAGTTCGTGAATCCGACGGCGGCTTTCGGGGCCGTTTCCATGCAGGTTCACCGCAACGTCAACGGTGCCCGGGGCCATGGTCAAGGGGTCGTCCAGCCCCGGCGTGGGCAGGTGGTCGATGCCACCCACCAACTCCAGGGCTTCGGCGATCCAAGCCGGTGCCGCGTACAGGATCCGGTGGTCCGGGTAGGCCTTGCGAAGTCCGCGCAGGGCCGGAACCGCAACCAGCAGGTCCCCTAGTTTCAGCGCGCGCAGGGCGAGCAGTACCGGCTGTTTGTTGTTTTCGATGGTGTTCACTGAGTCCTCCCGCCAGGAGTCTATCGGCAGGAAACTTATCATCCCGCCGCTGTTTAGCGCTTGGAGAACTGGGGAACGTTGCGGGTATGGGAGGAACCGGAACGTTGAAAGCGGTCCTGTTTGACCGCGATGGAACGCTCGTCGTTGATGTGCCATACAACGGCGACCCGCAACTGGTGCGGCCCATGGACAGTGCCCGCCCGGCCTTGGAAAAAGTCCGCAGGGCAGGCCTGGCGACAGGGGTAGTGAGCAACCAGTCGGGCGTCGCTCGTGGCCTGTTGACGATCGGGCAGGTAGAAGCCGTAAACCAGCGGGTGGACCAGCTGTTGGGGCCATTCGATGTATGGGAAGTGTGCCCGCACGGACCGGGGGACGGCTGTGGATGCCGCAAACCGGCGCCGGGAATGATCCTCAGTGCGTGCCGCGCCTTGGGCATCCGGCCTTCGGAGGCCGCATATGTTGGGGACATCGGTGCCGACATGCAGGCCGCCACCGCTGCCGGCGCACGTGCTGTCCTGGTCCCCACGGACGTGACCCGCGAAGAAGAGATCGATGCGGCGCCCCTGGTGGCACAGGACCTGTGGCACGCCATCGAATTGTTGCTGGCCCCGGTGGAGGAAGCCCCGCCGCTGCTGGCCGCGGAACCGGGGCTGGCCGCGGAACCCGGGCGGGCCGCGGAACCCGGACGGGCCGCCGTCGAGGATGTGCCTGCATGAGCCGCGTCCTGGTGGCCCGGCTGGACAGCATGGGCGACGTCCTCCTTTCCGGCCCGGCAGTGCGTGCGGTAGCCAACGGGAAGCGGCCGGATGGCAGCGCGCCCAACGAGGTTGTCCTCCTGTGCGGGCCTGAAGGAACCGGTGCGGCCGAGATGCTGCCCGGAGTCACCCAGGTGCACACGTGGCCGTGTCCGTGGATCGTGAACCCCGCCCCGCCGGCCACTGAAGAGCTGACGCAGGGCCTGGTTGAGTTCGTCCGCAGCTCACGGATCGAGGAGGCCGTGATCCTCACCTCCTTCCACCAGTCCCCCCTGCCCTTGGCACTCCTGCTGCGTCTGGCGGGAGTAGGGAAGATCACCGGCGCGTCCACCGATTACGCCGGTTCGTTGCTGGACGTCCGGCTGAAGCCGGGAGAAGACTTCCCCGAGGACCAGCCGGAGGTAGTGCGGGCCCTCGGGATCGCCAGTGCCGCCGGCTATGAACTGCCGCAGGGCGACGACGGGAAACTGCACATCCAGCCGCCCCCTGACGATGACGAACTGGTGGACCAACTCGCCGACGAAGGCCCTTACATCGTGGTGCACCCGGGTGCCGCGGCCCCGGCGAGGGCCTGGCCGGCCCTGCACCACGCTGCCACGGTGGAACTGCTGGAAGCCTATGGGCACCGGGTGGTGGTCACGGGCGGACCTGGCGAAACGTCGCTGACGGCCACCGTGGCCGGGCCTTCGGCGCAGAACCTGGGTGGCAGGACCAACCTGCGCACCCTTGCAGCGGTCCTTGAGGGAGCCGCCGTCGTGGTCACCGGCAATACCGGACCCGCCCACTTGGCTGCAGCGGTGGGAACTCCGGTGGTGTGCCTCTTCTCTCCCGTGGTCCCGGCCATCAGGTGGGCGCCGTACGGGGTCCCGATGGAACTGCTCGGCGACCAGGAAGCCCCGTGCCGGAACACGCGCGCACGCCATTGCCCCGTTCCAGGGCACCCCTGCCTGAGTTCCGTAACCCCCGAACAAGTGCTGGAAGCAGTCGAGCGGCTCCTGGGTGGAGTGTCGTCACTGGCCACGCGAAGAAAGGTCTGGAAACCATGAGGATCCTGGTGTGGCATGTCCACGGTGGATGGATGGAGGCATTTGTCAGGGGCAGACACGAGTACCTTCTGCCGGTTGAGCCCGACGGCGGCCCTTGGGGCCTGGGGCGCGGTGGCCGTGAGTGGCCGGCCGCCGCCAAGGAGATAGACCTGGCCACGATCGACCCCGACAGCGTGGACGCCGTGGTCCTGCAGCGGCCCGAGGAGATCGCCGCCGTCGCGCGGACCCTCGGGCGCAAACCGGGCGCAGACCTGCCGGCTGTGTATTTGGAACACAACACCCCCAAGGGCGATGTTCCCTTTACGCTGCATCCGATGGCCGACCAGCACTCCATTCCCGTAGTGCATGTCACCCACTTCAACCGGTTGTTCTGGGACACGGGATCTGCGCCTACCGTGGTGATCGAGCACGGCATCCCTGACCCGGGCCACCTCTACACCGGCGAACGTGCAGAAATGGGCGTGGTGGTCAACGAGCCCGTCCGCCGGGGCCGGGTGACCGGGACGGACCTCCTTCCCGGGTTTGCAGGCATTGGACCGTTGCGGGTTTTCGGCATGGGAACCGAGGCCCTGCCCCAGGCCTTGAACCTGAAGAACCATGGCCTCAGCGAAGAACGGCTCAGGATTGCCGGGGACGTCCCGCCAGCCGGGATGCACCAGGAACTGGCACGCTGCAGGGTCTATCTGCATCCTCTCCGCTGGACGTCTTTGGGGCTTGCCTTGCTGGAAGCCATGCATCTGGGCATGCCCGTCCTGGCCCTGGACACCACGGAGGCCGCCCGTGCCATACCGCCGGGAGCCGGCATGGTTTCCAACAATCCGGAGGAGCTCCACGCCTTCGCACGCAGGCTCCTGGATGATCCGGAGGAGGCCCACGCAGTTGGCCTCATGGCACGTGAAGCCGCCTTGGAACGCTACGGGCTTGGCAAATTCCTGGAGGCCTGGGACGGGCTCCTGGCCGATCTCGTGGCCGATTCCGGCATGGAGCCAAGGGGCGGCCGGGCACAGGAATCCGGCCACCCGCACCACGGAACGGACCACCGGCCGCAACCCGGGACGGTGCCCGTCAGCCATGAGAAAGAGAGGACGTACCCATGAAGATCTCCATGGTTTCCGAACACGCCAGCCCCCTGGCCGCGCTGGGAGGAGTGGATGCCGGCGGGCAGAACGTCCACGTCGCGGCACTCTCTTCCAGTTTGGCCCGACGCGGCCACCAGGTCACCGTCTATACCCGGCGCGACGATCCCTCCTTGCCTGCAACGGTGCAGGTAGCCCCGGGACTCAGCGTGGTCCACGTGGACGCCGGTCCGGCCGCCCGGATACCCAAGGACGAGCTCCTGCCCTTCATGGGGGAGTTGGCCGACGGCATCTGCGCCCACTGGGGCAACCAGACACCTGACGTCGTCCACGCACACTTCTGGATGTCAGGGCTGGCCGCCATCCAGGCTGCCCGACGCTCCGGCGCGGCCACAGCAATCCCCGTCGTGCAGACCTTCCATGCCCTGGGCGCCGTCAAGAAGCGGCATCAGGGAGCAGCAGACACCAGCCCGCCGGCACGCGACTGGCTCGAACCCTGGGTCGGCCGAACCGCCGACTGGGTCATTGCCACGTGCCCGGACGAGGTTTTCGAACTCAAGGCCCTGGGCATCAGCAGGTCGAAGATCTCCATTGCACCCTGCGGCGTGGACCTTACCCTGTTCCCAGGGACGGAGCAGGCGGAGGCCAAACCCAGGGCCCACCGCATCCTCAGTGTTGGACGGTTGGTGCCGCGCAAAGGCGTGGACCTAATTATTCAGGCGCTTCCCCTCCTGGCCGAAGCCGGCTTCGACGACGTGGAACTCCTGATCGTCGGCGGTTCCGGGGATGCGCTCACCCTGGAAGAAGATCCCGAGGCCCAGCGCCTGCGCGCACTCACCAAGGAACTCGGCGTCGAGGACAAAGTCACCATGCGCGGCCAGGTTCCCCGCGACGCGATGCCCGGCATCTTCCGCAGCGCCGATGCCGTGGTGTGCGCACCGTGGTACGAACCCTTTGGCATCGTGCCGCTGGAAGCCATGGCCTGCGGTGTTCCCGTGGTCGCAGCGGCAGTGGGCGGCCTCCGTGAAACAGTGGTGGACCAGAAGACCGGCCTGCATGTCCCTCCACGGAACCCCGAAGCGATTGCCGACGCCCTGGCCAAGCTCCTGGCCGACCCCGCGTCCCGGGCCGACATGGGCAAGGCCGGCATGCGCCGCGCCCGCTCCCGCTACTCCTGGGACCGCATTGCCGCTGACACCGAAAAAGCATACCGATCCGTCCTGGCTGCCGGTCTGTCCCGGCAGGCCGGTGAGGGCCTGGAACCACTGGAAGGAACGGCACTGTGACTATCAAACCCGTGACCATCAAGCCCCTGACCGCCAAACCCGTACCCGCCAAGCCCGTACCCGCCAAGCCCATGCCTGCCCGCAGGCCCATCCCGGACACCGTACCGGCCGGGTGGGGAGGTTCCCCGGACCCTCGCGGCCCCGGCAGCACCGAAGAAGTCACCACGCATCTGGACAACGTCCTCCCGGCGATCGAGTCGTTGCGCTCGCAGGCGGGCAGGCTCTCCGCCTGGGGGACGGAGCTCGCCCATCGGCTCCTTGCCGGGCAGCGCCTGCTGGCAGCGGGAAACGGCGGATCCGCCGCCGAAGCGCAGCACCTCACCGCCGAACTCGTGGGCCGTTTCGACGGAGAACGCGCACCCTTCTCCGCGATTTCGCTCCACGCCGAGTCGTCGGCTGTCACCGCATTGTCCAACGACTACGGATACGACGAAGTCTTCGCCAGGCAGGTCCGCGCGCATGGCCGGGCCAGCGATGTCCTTATCCTGCTCTCCACCAGTGGGCGCAGCCCCAATCTCCTGAACGCAGTACGTGCCGCCAAGGAACGCGGCATCACCACGTGGGCGCTCACCGGCACCGGACCGAACCCCCTCTCGGAAGCCTGCGACGAAGCCATCATGGTCGACGCGATTGCCGCGAACGCGCAGGAAGGCCACCTCATCGCCGTCCACGCTGTATGCCGTGCCTTCGATGCCGAGGTCGCCCGCCGCACGGGCAGCGGGCCTTCACCAAGCGTCGGAGCATCGTCATGAAAGTGACAGTCGTGGGCGATGTCCTCCTGGACGTGGACATCAACGGAACCGCCTCCCGCCTCAGCCCCGACGCGCCGGTGCCGGTGGTGGACGTCGGTGACGTCCGGCGTCGTGCAGGCGGAGCGGGCCTGGTAGCTACCCTCCTTTCGCAGGACGGCAACCATGTCACGCTGGTCACCGCGGTAGCGGACGACGACGGCGCAAGCCACCTCAGGCGCGCCCTGTCCGGTATCACCGTGCTCGCCGGAGAGCCGCTTGCCCCGACGCCCACCAAGACGCGGGTGCGGATCGGATCACACCCGATGGTGCGCTTCGATGAAGGCTGCGCGCCGGCCCCCACCCCCGCCTGTACGCCGGAGATGGTGGCTGCCATAGCATCTGCCGGCGCGATCGTAGTGGCCGATTACGGCCGGGGCATCACCGCCAATCCGGACATCCGCGCCGCACTGTCGGAAGCAGCGCGACGTGTCCCGGTGGTGTGGGACCCCCACCCGTCCGGTTCCTCGCCCGTGCCCGGTGTCGCCGTCGTGACTCCCAACCTTTCCGAGGCAATGGCCGTGGCCAAAGCGGCAGGACTGGACGCGTCCGGTGCCGGTCCCATGGAGGCCGGGCGGCACCTGCAGGAGCACTGGCGGAGCGAGGCAGTACTGGTGACCAGAGGCGAGGAAGGCGCCGTGCTCCTCCGGGCTGCGGCCGATGCGGTGGAGATACCCGCGCCGAAAACTTCGGTCACGGATCCCTGCGGCGCCGGGGACCGGCTGGCCGGAAGCCTGGCCGTGCACCTCGGCCGCGGTCTGGCACTGCCCGTGGCCGCCGCCCGCGCCGTGGAGGACGCCTCGGCATTCCTGGGAGCCGGCGGGGCAGCTGCCCTGGTAGCCGCGGTGGGTGACGCACCTGCCGCAGTGCGCAAGAGGCCCTCCGGCGATGGGGAGCGTGCCGTCGTCGAGCTCAAAGGCCTCGGCCTGCCCAGCGGCCATGCGATGGGGCTGGAGCCTGACGGTATCCAACTGGCTGCGTCGGTCCGCAGGAGTGGCGGCACGGTGGTAGCCACCGGAGGATGCTTCGACCTGCTGCATGCCGGGCATGCCCGCACGCTGGCTGCGGCGCGCAGCATGGGGGACTGCCTGGTGGTGTGCCTGAACTCGGACGAGTCCGTCCGGCGGCTGAAGGGCCTGCACCGGCCGATCGTCAGCCAGGAAGACCGGGCGGAACTGCTGCTCGCATTGTCCTGCGTGGATGCCGTGGTGATCTTCGGCGAGGACACCCCGGAAGCCTGCCTCGACCTCCTGCGGCCCCACATCTGGGTCAAGGGCGGCGACTACGAACCCGAAGATTTGCCGGAAGCCCGCCTGGTGGCGGGCTGGGGAGGGCGTTGCGTCACAGTGCCCTTCCACCCGGCGCGCTCCACCAGCGGCCTGGCGGCAGCCCTGGCCAAAGTGGGCTGAACAGAACCTGCTCCTGCAGAGAACCGACCAACGAAAGGAACCGCATGAACACGCAAACCCCTGGCCGCGTCATCGTTACTGGAGGCGGCTCCGGCCTTGGCGCAGCAATCGTGGGGGCCATCAGCAATGCCGGCGGCACCCCGGTGGTCTTCGACCGGAACATCAGCAACGTCTCCGGCGCAAAGGCGTTCGAGGTGGATGTGGCCAACCGCGAATCCGTGGAAGCCGCCGTCAAGGAAGCCGCAGAAAGCCTGGGCGGCCTGGACGGCGTGGTGACGGCAGCGGGCATCGACAGGTGCGGCAAGCTGGGCGACGTCCCGGCGGAAGAATGGGAGAAAGTCATCGGTGTGAACCTCCTGGGCACCGTTTCCACCATCCGCGCCGCGTTGCCGTACCTGAAGGAATCCCGTGGCCGGGCCATCACCATCGCCTCCACCCTGGGCCTCAGGGCCCTGCCGGATGCCACGGCCTACTGTGCCTCCAAATTCGGCGTGATCGGCTTCAGCCGGGCGCTCGCCGCGGAAACCGGCGGGGTCATCGGCGTGACCACCATCATCCCGGGCGGCATGAAGACCCACTTCTTCGACGACCGTGACGAACAGTACAAGCCGCAGGACGACTCCAAGCTCAACGATCCGGCAAATGTGGCCCAGGCAGTGGTGTTCGCGCTGTCGCAGCCTTTCGGCAGCGAGGTCCGCGAACTTCTGATCACTCCTGCAGAAGAAGGCTCGTGGCCGTAAGGTCCAGCACATCCTGAACAACGGCGGCCACGGCGATGCCCCTGATGAGGGTGTCGTCGTGGCCGCAGTGCGGTGCGGTCCAGCCGACCTGGGTGACGTCAGCACCGCAGACGGGGCACTCCGTCACCCAGGACATGTGGATGCGGTGCTGGCTGCGACCCCGGGCGCCTGCATTGAAGACATTGCCGACCCAGAAAATCCCCACCGTGGGCGTGCCGAGGGCCTGGGCCAGGTGGCGGGGGCCGCTGTCGCTGGCCAGCATCACCGTGGCCGATTCCAGGAGCGCTGCAAGCTCCCCGATCTCCAGCTCACCGGCCACGGACCGGACGGCGTCACGGTGTTCGGCCGGCAGTTTGGCCGCGGCGCATTCCGCCACTTCCTGGGCCAGGGCCTTCTCCGAGCGGTCGCCGACCACCAGGACCTGTGCTCCTTCCAGCGCTATTCCCACTACGGCCTCGGTGAAGTACGACGCCGGCCATCGCCTTCTGGGATCGGTGGCACCCGGGTGGACCACCACGAGGGAGGCCCGGTCCGGGTTCCGTAGGGTTGCGGTGTTCCGGCGGTGCTCGTCCCGGGCCCGCAGCAACGGCGGGATGATGGTGGGCGCCCCGGCCAGGCCCGCTGTCTCCAGCCAACGGTCGGGTTCGTTCTGGTAGTAGACGTAGTCCAGGTTCCGCTCGAGGAACCGGGCGTCCTTGGTGCGGGTGCCTGCGGTATGCCGGGCGCCGAGCCTGAGGAGGAAGGGGTTGGAGTACCTGCCGCCGCCGTGCATCTGCAGTGCAAGGTCGAACTTCCTGGCGCGCATGGAAGCGAAGAAATCCTCCACGGCCTGCTCGTCCTCGTCGGTATTTCCGGATCCACCGTCACGCACGCCCTCCGCGAACGGGAGCAGTTCCACAGCATCTATGGGACCATCCGTGGCGGCCGCCAGGGCGGCGTGGATCGGTGTGCCCAGGAGTGTGATGGTAGCGGTGGGGTAGGCCGCCTTGAGGGCATACAACGCCGGGTAGGTGTAGATCAGGTCGCCCAGTCCGCCGCCCCGCAAAACAGCGATCCGTTCGACTCCCGTGAACTTTTCCAGCACCGGCCCAACACCCTGGCCCACGCGGCGGGCGGATCCGGCCGGGCGGGCTGCTTGCATCCCGTTGTTGGTGCCTGCAGGCGGGGGAACGACCATGAGTATTTCCCTTCGTGGGGGGTGCTGGAAAACTTCCGGCGCGGCGTGTGAAGCCCGGACCGCGGGGTACCTGAGGGGAACAGGAACATGCCGCCTCTACCGGAAGGTACCCCATGGTTCGCCTATCCAATCAAGAAGGTTTGGCTGAGTGGCTGCCCCGCCGCCTGGCCGAGGAACGCCCCGTCATCACGGTCATTGGCGATGCCATCCTGGACGGCTGGTGGGAGGGGCTGATCGAGCGTTTTTGCCGCGAGGCTCCTGCGCCGGTGGTTCAGGTGCAGCGCCGCGAGTACGCACCTGGCGGGGCTGCCAATACCGCCATGAACCTTGCCGCGCTGGGCGCCCGGGTCAGGTTCGTTTCTTTGGTGGGGGAGGACGAGGCGGGCCAGCGGCTCAGGGACCGGATGGCGGATGCAGGAGTGGACGTGTCCGGCGTGGTGTCGCATCCTGACATGACCACCACCACCAAGTTCCGCGTCAGCAGTGGAGGGCAGGTGATGCTGCGCCTGGACGACGCCGCGGCCGAGGTGCCGGATGCCGGACTGCGGAAGCTGGCTGGTGCCATCCCCGCAGCAGTGGCCGGTGCGGAGGCCGTGGTCCTGTGCGATTACGAGGCCGGAACCCTGGACGGGCCGGTCCGGTCCGCGTTGCTCGCCGCGCTTGGTCCCGAGCAGCAGCGGAACCTGCTGGTGGTGGATGCGCACCATCCCGCCCGCTGGGCCGAACTGCGCCCGGACCTGGCCACCCCCAATGCCATGGAAGCTGCCACCCTCCTGGGTGCGGAATTTCCCGGCGGTGCCGCTCGGTGCCCCTTTGTGGAAGCCCACGCGGAACAGCTCCTTCGCGCCTCCGGTGCCGCCGCCGTCGTCGTTACCCTGGACAGGGAGGGCACGTTGACCCTGCGCTCCGGCGAAAGCGGCAACCTGCCCCCGCATCACCGGACCTGGGCCAGGCCCGAGGCCGAAAAGCAGGCATCCGGTGCCGGCGATACGTTCGTGGCGGCGCTGACGCTGGCCCGGGCAGCGGGACTGCCCCTGACCACCAGCGTGGATCTCGCGCAGGCCGCCGCGGACGTAGTGGTCCACCGGCCCGGCACCTCCGTGTGCAGCACGGAGGAACTCGCCCGGCACCTGGGCGGATTCGCGGATACCGCCCTGTCGGCAGATGAACTTGCACGGCAGATCGAGGCGCACCGCCGGGAGGGCCAAAGAATCGTCCTTACCAATGGATGTTTCGATGTCCTGCACCGCGGGCACACCCGGTACCTCAACCAGGCCAAGCAACTGGGCGACGTGCTGGTGGTGGCGCTCAACAGTGACTCCTCCGTCCGCAAGCTCAAGGGCCCCGACCGGCCCGTCAACCACGAGGCAGACCGTGCCGCAGTAATCGCGGCGCTGAGCTGCGTTGACCACGTGACCGTCTTTGACACTCCGACGCCGATCCCGCTGATTGAGCTGCTGGAGCCGGACGTCTACGCCAAGGGCGGCGACTACACGCCGGAAATGCTGGCGGAGACGGAAGCCGTGGAACGATACGGCGGCACCGTGACCATCCTGGACTACGTGCCCGAACACTCCACCACCGCCGTCCTGGAACGCATCCGCTCCACGGGCGACACTCCCACCGACTAAGTCCCAACCTCAAGGGGAACCAGATGCGGATCGTCATTACCGGTGCCACCGGCAACGCCGGCACTGCACTGCTCAAACGGCTCCAGAAGGCGCGGACGGAGGAAGGCGCGGACCTTGAACTCGTGGGCATTGCCCGTCGTGAACCTGACCGGAATGCCGCCCCCTACAAGGGTGTGGAGTGGCACACGCTGGACGTTGGCCACTACCAGGACCGTGGGGCACTGGAACAGGCCATGGCAGGAGCAGATGCCGTGGTGCACCTTGCCTGGCAGATCCAGCCAAACCACAACCGCGAGCTCCTTCGCCGCACCAACGTGGCGGGCACGGCCCATGTCCTGGGGGCGGCGCGCCACGCGGGGGTCAGGCATGTCGTGTGCGCCTCGTCAGTGGGCGCCTACTCTCCGGCACCCAAGGACCAGCGGACCAAGGAAGGCTGGCCGGCCGGCGGGGTGAAAGGCTCACACTACAGCGTGGACAAGGCCGCCCAGGAACGGCTCCTGGACAGCTTCGTCAAGGAGAATCCGGACATTGTGGTGGCCCGGCTCCGCCCTGCGCTGATCTTCAGTTCCGAGGCCGGCAGCGAGGTAGGCCGGTACTTCCTGGGGCGGCTCCTTCCGCGGCTCATTCCCCGCAAACCCTGGCTGCCCGTACTACCTGTTCCAAAGGAGCTTGTGTTCCAGGCAGTCCACTCGGACGACGTCGCCGATGCCTACTGGCGCGTCCTCGACCAGCGCGCCGAGGGAGCGTTCAATATCGCCGCGGAACCTGTACTGGATCCGAATGCGCTGGCGTGGATCTTCAAAGCCCGGCGGCTGCTGCCGTTGCCGCTTCCGGTGCTTCGCGCCGTCGTCGATCTTTCCTGGCGGCTGCGCCTGCAGGTGACGGACCCGGGGTGGGTGGACATGGCGGCGGGCGCGCCGGTGATGGACACCGGCAGGGCGCACGGGTTGCTGGGTTGGATGCCGCACAAGTCCTCGCTGGAGGCATTGACCGAAATCCTGGACGGCCTGGGTGCGGGGAAGGGGCGGAAGGCTTCGCCGCCGCTGACGCCACGCTGATGGGTCCGCACCCAGGTGGCCACTCAACCGGCTGTGGCCACCGCGGTAATCATCCGCCGGATACTCATGGCCACGGAAGCTGCCGCATTCACTGAGGCCTGTCCCGCTGCGGCTTCGTTGATCGCCTCGCCGAGGGCCGCCACCCTATCCCTGGCCTCATCCAAGCGGGCGTTCCGTTTCTCCGCATCACCTGTCCGCCACTCATCGATCATCCCCGACGCAGCTTCCAAGGCCTCGGACAGATTGGCCAGGACGCTGTCCGGAATCACGGTCCCGGCGTCCTCTTCCCAGATCACGCTTTGGAGGACGTCCGTAATGTCCTGCACGTGGAACGTCAGGCGCTCCACCGTCCGCATTCCGGCCAGCGCGCCAGGGATACGGCCCGGACGACGCCGGGACCTGGGATTCGCTTTTGCGCTCACTTCCGCTTGGTGGACGGCGGTCCGCACGTTTGCCGCGGTTGCGTCCAGTTCGCCGCTGCGGCTTGCCCAGGCCTCATGGTCGGGTGGCCAGGACTCCTGCATGGCGCGCGCCATGTCGCTGAGCTGCCGGGAGAGGGCCCGTTGGTGTCCGGCCAGTGCCGGATCGATGTCGTCCAGGTGGAGCGGTGGGAACACCAGCCAGTTGACGGCGAATCCCACGGCGACTCCCATGCCCATTTGGAGCACATAGGCGAAGGAGAAGCCCTGGGCATTGGAATCACCGAGGACCAGCACGAACAAGGCGGCCATGGGGACCCACTCCGAGGCCGAACCCAGGCGGGGCAGGCCACCGATGATGACGCCCAGGCCCACCACCAGGGCCACGGCCCACGACGTAGGACTGGCTACCGTCGTCACGGCAAAGGCCATGGCAATCCCCAGCGCCAGGCCCAACAGGCTCTGCAGCCCGCGCTTGGCGGAGTCGGCCACGGTGGGGTGCATGCTCACCAGGGCGCCCAGCGGGGCATAGTACGGGTAGGCCGCCGCGGGGCCCGGCATGAAGGGGGCCAGGTACCAGGCCAGGCCGGCGGCGATCGCTGTTTTGGCGGCGAAAAGCAGCCGCTGGCGGGTCACGGTTTTTTGCAGAGCGGGGATCAGCCGCCCACTGATGGGCTTATGCCTCATTGTTCCAACGTAGGCACGTTGCCTCCGACCTGTCGAACCCCCGGTCGGGCCCGGGAACTTTTGAAAATATGTGTGATTGAAGCCGGGACAAGGGGGTACACACCCATTTGATAGTAACGATACTTACTATCCCGGCTGCTGTCCGCAGCCTGCCAACTGTGGAAAGAGAGCGACAATGACTGAGAGCCAATCGCCGCAGGACGGAAGCTTCGCGGCGCCACGAACTGGAGTCCCTGCAGGGACCGAGCCATACTCCGGAAGCTACCTCGACGCGCCGGTCGACACCGAAACCACGTACACCGGAACCACGGGTACCACCGGCGGCACCGAATCATCGGGCAAGGTCGAGACCGCCAAGCAGGAAGCCGCTGGTGTAGCCGGTGCAGCAAAAGATGCTGCCGGCGGTGTCGTGGATACGGCAAAGACCGAGGCCTCGCATGTGGCCCAGGAGGTCAAGCTGAATGCACGGCAACTGCTCCACCAAACCAAGGGTGAGCTGACCGACCAGGCCGCAACGCAGCAGCAGCGGGTCGCCGAGGGACTCCGGTCCATCTCCGACGAGCTGTCCACCATGGCCAACGCTTCCACGCAGGGCGGGGTTGCCTCCGACCTTGTGCAGCAGGCAGCACAGCGTTCCTCCTCGGTAGCCCAGTGGCTGGAAAACCGTGATCCGGGTTCGCTCCTGGATGAGGTCAAGAGCTTCGCCCGCCGCAAGCCGGGTGCCTTTCTCCTGATCGCAGCAGGTGCGGGTGTCCTCGCCGGAAGGCTCGGCCGCGGAATGGCCGGTGCCGCCTCCGAAGACGCATCGACCGGTACTGCCCCCACCACGCCCCGTGCCGAGTACTACCCCACCTCGCGTTCGGCTGTGACACCGCCGCCGGTTGATCTCCCCGGCCCGGAGGCCACCACCTCGGGCTACGGAACCAACGCCGGCTACGGCGCAGCAACCACCACCGGCTACGGTGCGGGCGCCACGGGCGGACTGGACGGGTCCACCGCTCCCTACCCGGAGACGGACGCCGGCGGGGTCAAGGCACAGGGCGATCCGCTGGCTGGACCGCTCGATCCCGATGACCCCCAGTATGGAGGTTCCCGATGAGCAGTCCCGCCGACCTTCCTCCTACGGAGGCCCACGCGAAAGCTGAATCCGTTCCGTTGGGCGAGTTGCTCAGCGACCTGACCCGCGACGTCTCAACGCTGATGCGCCAGGAAGTGGAACTGGCGAAGGTCGAGTTGAAGGACAGTGCCACCAAGGCAGGAAAAGGCGCCGGCATGCTGGCCGGTGCCGCCTGGGCCGGACACATCACCGTCCTGTTCCTGTCTATCGCCCTGTGGTGGGCGCTGGGCCAGCTCGTCGGCCTGGGATGGTCCGCCGTGATCGTGGCGGTCATCTGGGGAATCATTGCCGCAGTCCTGGCCAGCATGGGCCGCAAGGAACTGAACAACATCAAAGGACTGCCGCGCACCGCTGAGACAGTCAAGGAAATACCTCCAACCTTCAAACCGAATACTGAGGAGACACGATGACGCAGAACCCCGATGCCCTGCGCGCCGATATCGAAGAAACGCGCCGGCGGCTCAGTACCAACGTTGATGCAGTGGCGGACAAGGTCACTCCCTCGCACATTGTCCACCGGAGGGTTGACCGTATTAAGACGGCCGTCTTCGGTGCACGCGATGACGTCCACGACCGGGCAAGCCATGTCCACGACCGGGCCAGCGACGCCGCCCACAACGCCCAGGATGCCGTGGCCGGCGTCGTCTCCGACATCGGCGACGCTCCGCAGGCAATCACGCGCAAGGCCCAGGGCAGTCCCATCGCCGCCGGCTTGATCGCCTTCGGCGCAGGTCTGCTGGTCTCGGCGCTGATCCCGCCGTCGGAGAAGGAACGCGAGGCCGCCCAGGCAGTCAAGGAAGCGGCACAGCCACTCACCGAGGAACTGAGCCACGCCGCCAAGGAAGTGGCCGACCACCTCAAGGAACCTGCACAGGAAGCTGTCCAGAGCGTCAAGGAAACCGCTACCGAAGCGGCAGCCAACGTCAAGGACGAAGGCCAGCACGCCGCAGCGGACGTCCAGGATCGTGCCTCCACGGCCAAGGACAACCTGGGCAACCAGTAACCCCACCGGGCACCCCGCCGGGCCGCAGCAACGCGGCGTCGTGATGAGCGCGACGCCGCCACGCTGCGGCTTTGCGGCGGCTATTTGGGGCGCCGCACGGCGGCCACCCGGGGTTCCGGAGGTCCCGGGTCGCCGGCCAGGGTGTTCCTCCGCTTGGGTTCCTAGCGGACCTCGAGGATCATGTGCAGCAAGCGTGCCGCTGCCGGGCGTGCCGCGTGTTCCTCAACCCACTGGGCCCGGGCCACGGCCTTGCTCACAGCCTGGGTCGTGATGCCCAGCTCCTGGGCCACGGCCCGCTGTTGGCCCCGCACTCCCGGGGTCAACAGGTCCAGGACCCGCCACTCGGCCGCGCTGCGGTGCTGGACGATGTGGCCAAGCAGCCGCAGGACAGCCTCGGCTTCGGCAGCCAGCGCGGCAAAGGGGCCGTCCACAGCCACCGGGATGCGGTCCTTGCCGTTCCGGAGCCGGTCCACGGCCCTCCGCGCATACACCAAGCCATGGCCCGACGCGTCGCGGACCAGGTTGGGCAGCGGTTCGTTGACGGGACCAACGCCGATCCCCACATACCACTGGCCGGTCCGCAGCGCGATCAAGGCGGTTTCAACAGCCTGGTGGCCATCGTCAACGATGCCTTGGACTTCGTCTTCCACTGAGCGGTCAAAGTCCAGCCGTGCGGGAATATGCCGCAGGTCCTTCAGGAGCTGGGGCACGAGGTCGCCGTCGCGGCGGCTGTCGCGTTGGTTGATCGTCAGCGTGAACATAGTGGATCACATGCTACCGGCTGGTAGCTGCTCTGCAAGGGCTTCTTTTCCGTATTACTTTGCGTTCCGCACGGTTCAATCCAGTGCAGTACGGGTGCCTACGGCGACGGCGGGCAGCGCACCTGCCATGACCTGGCCGGCCCCGGGTACGCCTGCGTCCACCATGCTCTGTTGGACCGCCGACAGCAGTCCGGCCGGTTCGTCGTCGGTAGAGAAGATCCAATAACTTCCGAGGGCTTTGAAGACCAGCGCCTGGCGTCCCGCGGCCCCCAAGGACACTTTCCTGCTTGCCACGAGCCGCCGTTCGGGGTCCGTGCCGTCCGGAGTGGTCACAGCCTTGATGGACTCCGGCGCGATGTCTTTCCAAGGGATCACAATGGTGGTGCGTGGCTGGGCGTAGCGGGCCACCAGGCCACCCTGGAACACCAGCAGCTTTCGGAAGCTCCCCAGCAGGGTCATGCTCCACAGCAGCAGCCCGGTGAGAATGCTCGCCACTACGAACAGCACGGGGTCGGAAAAATGGGCGGGATTGCGGGTCGAGCGGATCGGGGTGATGAATTCACCGATCACTCCGAAAACAAAGCCGACCGCCAGGCATGGAAGGAGCGCCTTCCAGTAGATATGCCGGGAAGACGCAATGAACCGCAGCTCACCCAGTTCCGGACCGAGCCGCTGTTCCGCACCCCTGACGAGCCAGTTACGGCCGCGCATCCGGGTGCTGGTTGTAGAGATGCGGGAGGTTCCCGCGTTCGGCGTCGGCAGCCTGTTGGGCTGCCACGGCCTTGGGATCCGGTACCGGCTGCACGCCCTGCGCCGTTCCGGAACGGCGGTCCATTGCGGCGAACTTGGGGTCCCAGGTGTCGCCCGAGCCGCCGGTCAGCGCGGAGGCGATCACCATGACCACGAAGAACGGGAAGAAGGACCAGCAGATGGCCCGCCAACCGCCGAGCCAGGCGCCCGCCGTCGTGCCGTCCTTGATCCTGACGGAGCGCATTCCAGCAGCTGCGTCCCCAACGCTGCCCACGGTGCCCCACACCATGCCGTAGGCCAGGAGCGCCACAAACCAGAGGATCACGTAGAGGGCGAGCCACAGGCCGTCGTTGTAAGCGGCCGCAGAGCCGTTGTTCATCATCGAGTTCCGAACAACGGCCAGCACCACGGCGAGCACCGAATACGCCGCGAGGAACACCACGGCATCCAACACGCGCCCCCAGAAGTGGGCCGCACCGGACGCCTTCACGTAGTAGGCGCCGGTTTGGGTGTGGCGGCGGACTTTCCGTCCGTTGACGGCGTCAACCAGGCCGGTGGCGGATTCTGACTTCGGGTTGCTCATGCGTGGCTTTCAGCTCGACGGCGGTTGGACGGCTGGGAGGGCGGCGTCAGGACAGGCCCGCGAGTCCACCCAGGACTGCGGCGAGGCCGGACGCGGACGTTTCCTTTACTTCAAGCCTGACAGAACCGCCCTGTTCCGGCGAACCCTGGCCTTCCGGCGAACCTTGGACGAGGGGCGTGAGGACGTGGACGCCGGACGGGCCGGTGTACACGGTGAGGGTCGGGAAGTCGTTGGTGTCGGCGTTGAAGGCCACCACGTTGCTGGCCGCCTGGGTGTCGGCCAAGGCGGTTGCGGCGTGTTGTTCGAATTCCGACTCCGTATATTCCACGGGGTCCGAGTCGCGGGATGCAGCCTGGTTGGGATCAACGAATTCGGCCAGGCGCGGCACCAGTTGGTCCCGGGTGACGACGGTGAAGCCGTGCAGGCCGCCCTCGTCCACTTCTTCCAGCAGCACGCCGTCGTCGTGGAGGTAGCCGTAAAGCCACCGCTTGCCTGTTGAGACCGTCCGCTCCACGGACACCACGCTGCTGCCACTGCGGCGGAGCGTCAGGGCGCCGGTGATTTCCTCGGTCGCATGAAGCCTGCTGGGCTCCGTTTCGCCCTCGAAGATCACGGGGTAGACCAGTTCCTTGGCCAGCAGGCCGCGGAGGGCCACGGCGCACATGAGTTCCTTGCTGGCATCCTGCGTGGAAAGCCAGGGGAGTGCGACGATCTGTTCATGCTGCACGCCGTCCAGCGCCACGACTTCCTCGTCCGTCAGGGTTGGCAGTGCGGCTCCGGTGGCGCTGGCAGAGGCAAGCACTTTCGCGGCAGCCTCAATGTCCCGCGCAGTCCATTTCATGGTGCTGGTGGTCATCCGAATATCCCTCCGACAAAGTTTCCGACTGACTTGGCGGCGTCACTGACCCCGTCTGCCACCTTACTGCCTACGTCCTTGGTAAAGTCGGCCACCTCCCGGGCGCCGTCGGCAATGTAGCTGCCGGGGTTGCGCGCAAAGTTGGTGATGGAATCCCAGTTGTCCGCTACCAGGTTGCCCAAGGCCCAGGCGCCAGCAACGATTCCCGCGCCGATCACGATCGGGGCGCCGATGGGACCGAGCAGGGCTGCGCCGCCTGCGGTCATCAGCATGATGCTGCCCACACCGCCCACCACGGAAAGTCCGCCGGCGATCCGGTCGCCCGTACCGCGCCAGCCGTCGTGTTCGGGGTTGATCATGTCGCTGATGCCGCCCACGATGTTCAGCGGAGCCGCCAGTGCGCCGGCGATGCGCAGGCCCTTGGAGAACTTGCTCGCATCCTGGAAGGCCTGGCTGTAGGGAATGTTGGCCTTGAGGTCCGTGAGGACGTCGGTGACCTTCTCACCGTTCCGCAGTGCGGTCAGCGCGTCCCGGATCACTGTGCCGCCGGCCCGCCAGTTGGTCAGGACTTCGCGCGTCTTGACCCATTCGGCGTGGCCAAGCTTGCCGTACTTGTACGCCGTCCACAGCTGGGCGGCGAGGTCCTTGACGCCCAGGCCGGTGTCGTAGACGTCCTTGAGCACGCCCACGGAAGTGCCCGAGCCGTCGTTGTGGCTGGCGAACTCCTGCTGGTTGGCGTGTTTCTTCAGCTGGCTGGCGTTCTCCCGCAGCATGTTGGCAGCCTTGACCAGGCTTTGCCGGTGCTGGCTGTTCCAGTCGCTCTTGAAGACGGTGGCATCGCGGCCCTGCCACGCGGTGGTGGAGTTGATGGCGTTGGACAGCTGCGTGCTCTGCAGGTTGATGGCATCGGCAGCCTTGCCCATGACCCCTGCAAGACTGCGGAGCTGCGCGATGTCCGCGCCGTAGAACCCAGCCATATGGAACCCCCTGTAAGCATCGAAAAGTCTCGTACCAGCCTAGGCGGAGCTGCAAGGAGCCGCGATGGGGAGACATGCCCATGTGCGCCAACGCTGCTTAAAGCACGACGGCGGGTGGTGCCGTCCCGTACGGAACCGCACCACCCGCCGTCGTCACCCAACTGGGTCGCATTTGTGCGCGTTTTGAACGTCCAAAACGTGCTCAGCTGCGACCCAGTTGGGGAGAGAGGCTAGTGGCCTTCGGCGGAGAAGCGCTTGATGGAAGCTTCCAGCTCGGCTTCGGCAGCAGCGCGGTCGCCCCAGCCCTCGGCCTTGACCCACTTGCCGGGCTCAAGGTCCTTGTAACGGGTGAAGAAGTGCTCAATTTCCTTGATGAGGAATTCGCTGACGTCGCTGACTTCCTGGATGTGGTCAAAGCGGGCGTCGGCAGGAACGCAGAGGACTTTGGCGTCTCCGCCGCCGTCGTCGGTCATGTTGAAGACACCGATCGGGCGGGACTCAACGATCACGCCGGGGTGAAGGTCGAAGTCCTGAAGGAGCACCAGTGCATCCAACGGGTCGCCGTCTTCGCCCAGGGTGTTCTCGAAGAAGCCGTAGTGCGTGGGGTACTGCATGGAGGTGAAGAGGACGCGGTCCAGGCGGACGCGGCCGGTCTCGTGGTCGACTTCGTACTTGACGCGTGATCCCTTGGGGATCTCGATGGTCACGTCGTGCTTCATGGAATGCTCCTTGACGGGTGTGGGTGGGGCGTTGCTCCGCCGAAGCGGTGGCCGCCACGGGTGACGGTGCCTGGGCAGGCTGCTCAGCCCGGGGCTGGCGGCAGGCAAAAGTAAGCCGACGCCGCCGACTACTATTGAGGATATAGCGAGAGGCCCGGGTTTCTTGAACCGGCGGGGACATTTCAGGACTGACAGGACCAAGCAACTTCCATGATGGGCGTTAAAGACGGATCTGCCCGCTCGCGGTTTTCGGCGTTGTGGGCCCGCTCCAGATGGCCGTTGCTGTTGCTGCTGGTCCTCCTGCTCCTGGGCGCCACGGTGGTTGCCGGGATGGCTCCCCACCTGTTCAGCGCACCCAAAGCAGCGCCTGCGGTGCCGGCATGGCAGCAACTGCCTGACCGCCTTTCGGATACCAAGGCAGTACTTCCCCTTGACGGTGAAGCTCCCGTGCCGGTGCCCGGGGAGGTTGCCCGGCTGCTGAACCAAACCCTTCGGCCTGACGGCCCCGGCGACATCAGCGCGGTGGTCATGGATGCCTCCAGCGGCGACGTCCTCTTCGACCGCGCGGCCGGCGCCGCCCGCATCCCGGCGTCGAACATGAAGCTGCTCACCGCCGTCGCCGTCCTGAAAGCGATGGGCCCGGAGGCCCGGTTCACTACCCGCGTCCTGGCCACGGACGATCCCTCCACGGTGGTCCTCACCGGCGGAGGGGACGTGCTGCTCGGAGCGGGGGACTCGGACCCGGCAGCTGTCATGGGTCATGCAGGTCTTGCGTCGTTGGCAAAGGAGACCGCGGCGAAACTGACCGCTGCGGGCGTGAAGGGGCCGGTCACGGTCACAGTGGACGATTCGCTCTTTTCCGGCCCGCCCTTAAACCCGGCATGGAGCCTGGACGACGTCGCCGCCGGTGAAACCGCACCGCTGTTCCCGCTGGCCTTGAACTCGGGCCGCTATGCACCCGGCGTCACCACGGGGCCCAGGCCCCAGGATGCGGCCGCCACCGCCGCGGAGGCCTTCGCCCGGCAGTTGGCGGCGGCCGGGATTGAGGTGCGTCCCGGCGTCGAGCGCGGCAAGGGCATCCCCGCCAACGTGTTGGCCGCCGCCGAGTCAGCCACCGTCAGCGACCAAGTGGACCTCATGCTGGAATCCTCGGACAACTTCCTGGCGGAGGCTTTGGGGCGGATGACCGCCAAGGCGTCGGGCAAGGAAGCAACGTACGACGGCGCCACAGCGGCCGTGCGGCAAAGGCTTGGGGAGTTGGGCCTCGCCACGGACGCGATGGAGTTGGCAGACGTTTCCGGTCTTGCCCTGGGCAACCAGGTCAGCGCCCGGCAGTTCGCCGAGGTTGTCCGCGCCATCACCAGCGGCCCCGATCCCGCGCTGCGCACCGCTTTGGACGGTTTTCCGATCGCCGGACTGACCGGAACCCTTGACGACAGGTACGTCGAGGCCGGTACCGCAGGCGGCGCGGGCCTGGTCCGGGCCAAGACCGGCACCCTTAATACAGTGATCGCATTGAGCGGATACGTTGTGGACGCCGACGGCAGGTTGTTGGTTTTTTCCTTCATCGGCAATGGCCTTGAACCGGGTGCCGGAGGAAACAAGGTGGCCATGGACAGGTCCGCGTCCGTCCTGGCCGCCTGCGGGTGCCGGGGCTGAGGTGCGTCGGCGAGGCTTGGCTGTGCCGCTGGGGCTCCGCCGCGCCGCCGAGGCCCAGCCGTGCCGGGCGAGGCTTCGCGTGCCGCCGAGGCCCAGCCGTGCCGGGCGAGGCTTCGCGTGCCACCGAGGCTCCGCGTGGAGCGAACTTAAGCGCACTCTGTCTGTGCCGTGTGGTGTGATGGACCTTATGGTGTCATCTGCCCAAGATTCGTCAGCGGGGGCCCAGTCCCTGATCAACTGGGACCTGGCCGCGTCCACGGCTGCGCGGCTGGCCCCTCCCGGCCCTGCCTTGAGCGCCGGGGAGATCGGCAAGGCGGTGGAGAACCTCCGCTTCAATGCTGATATTTCCGTGCCCCACGTCCATGACATCACCGGACTGGATGCGGCCAAGGACCTGCGCGACTCCCATGTGCTGGTGGTGGACAGGGCTTCCTGGTCCAAGGCCAACAGCCAAAGCTTCGCCGTGATGCTGCAACCTGCGCTGAAGAAGATGCTGGAGAGCCGCAGCGGCCTCTCCATGACCCCGGCCGCCGCCGCTGCAGGCGGAGCCATTACCGGCAGCCAGCTGGGCGCCGTCCTGGCTTTCCTGTCCAGCAAGGTTTTGGGCCAATACGACCCCTTCGCAGCGCTATCGCCGGCAGCCAACGTTCCACCGGCGGGCAGGTTGCTCCTGGTCGCACCCAACATCATCTCCGTGGAGCGCGAGCTCAACGTGCATCCGGACGACTTCCGGCTGTGGGTGTGCCTCCACGAGCAAACCCACCGCGTGCAGTTTGCCGCCGCTCCATGGCTCCGCCACCACATGCTGGAGGAGATCGAAAAGCTGAGCGGACACCTCCTGGGCAACATGGACACCTTGGTCGAGCGGGCCAGCGCCGTGGCCAAGTCGTTGCGCGACCGCTCCGCCACGGGAAACGTACCCGGCCGCGGTGCCATCCTTGACCTCCTGCAGGATCCGGAGGAAAAGGCCTCCATTTCGCACATCACCGCCGTCATGAGCCTCCTGGAGGGGCATGCCAACGTGGTGATGGATGCCGTGGACTCGAGCATCGTGCCGTCCGTCAAAACCATCCGCCAGCGCTTCAACGATCGCGGGAAGGACCGCGGCATCGTGGAGAAGTTCATCCGGAACATCCTGGGCCTCGATGCCAAGATGCGGCAGTACACCGATGGCGCCAAGTTCGTGCGCGAGGTCGTGGCCGTGGCAGGCATGGACGGCTTCAACAGGGTGTGGGATGCGGCGGAGAACCTCCCCACGGAGGACGAAATCCACAACTCCCGGCAGTGGCTTGAACGGATGGGACTTTGAGTCCTTCCCCCACCTCCGGCGACGCCCCGCCCCTTAAGGGTCGACGGCGGCCCGGTCGCCTTGCGCCTGTCATCGGCAAGGCGCGCAAGCAGGTGCAGAACGCCTTGGCCGACGCCGGCTACCCCGCGCGCGTCCTGGTGGCCTGCAGCGGTGGTCCGGATTCCCTTGCTCTGGCTGCGGTTGCTGCATACTTTGCCCGGCGCGGCCATGTGGATGGGCATCCCGTGTCCGTGGGGGCAGCCGTGGTTGACCATCAATTGCAGCCCGGCTCAGCCGACGTCGCATCCCGGACGGCCACGGTCCTGCGTGACCTGGGCCTGTCGCCTGTCGAAGTGTTGACAGTGGATGTCGAGTCCACGGGCTTCGGTCCTGAGGCTGCAGCGAGGGACGCCCGCCATGCCGCGCTCAATGCCGCGGCCGATGCCCTTGGCTGTGATGCGATCCTGCTCGGCCACACCTTGGACGACCAGGCCGAGCAAGTTCTCCTGGGCCTGGCCCGTGGCTCCGGAACGCGTTCGCTGGCAGGGATGCGGCCGGCCCGTGGCCGCCTGCTCCGGCCCTTCCTCGGGCTGCGGCGAACTGAAACACTGGAAATTTGTGAAGTCGAGGAACTCGATCCCTGGCATGATCCCAGCAATACCAACCCCTCTTTCGCGAGGTCCCGGACCCGTGGTGAAGTGATGCCGGTGCTGGAAGAAAAGCTCGGCCCGGGAGTCGCTGAATCCCTGGCACGCACCGCCGCGATCCTGCAGCAGGACGCCGACTTCCTGGACGACCTCGCCGGACAGACCTACCTGTCCCTGGTGGAACGGCGGGACGGCGGCGTGCAGCTGCCCGAGGACGCCGTCCGGGATCTGGCCCCGGCGCTCAGGTTCCGTGTCATCGCCAAGGCAGCTGCCGACGTCGGGGGTCAACAGCCCGGGTACGGGCGGCTCCAAGCAGCCGAAGCGCTGCTCAGGCGGCAGGGTTCCGCAGGTCCCGTTGAGTTGCCCGGCCACGTGAGCGTCTACCGACTGTCGCTCAGTGATTTGGAGCGGGAACGCAGGGCAGTGGAAGCCGGCCAGGCTACCCCCGTTCCCCGGGAAGCCGCACCCTGTGGGAAGCTAGTATTCCAGCATCAAAAAACGGCCCAACAGTAGCCGCACCCCGAGCATCAAACAGGAGCCATTGGTGGATTCAAACGACGTCCAGGCAGACCTCAAGCACGTTCTCTACACCAAAGAGCAGATCCAAGCCCGTATCGCTGAACTGGCGGCGCAGATCGACAAGGACTATGAGGGCCGCGACATCCTGATCGTGGGTGTTCTGAAGGGGGCCGTCATGGTCATGGCGGACCTGGCGCGTGCACTGCACAGCCACGTCAGCATGGACTGGATGGCTGTGTCGTCGTACGGCTCGGGTACCCAGTCATCGGGCGTGGTCCGGATCCTCAAGGACCTTGACACCGACCTCATGGGCAAGGACGTGCTGATCGTCGAGGACATCATCGATTCCGGCCTCACCCTGTCCTGGCTCAAGTCCAACCTTGAATCCCGCGGCACGGCCAGCGTCGAAATCTGCACCGCCTTCCGCAAGCCCACGGCCGCCAAGGTGGAGATCGACGTCAAGTACGTCGGGTACGACATCCCCAACGAGTTCGTGGTGGGCTACGGCCTGGACTACGCGGAGAAGTACCGCAACCTGGACTTCGTAGGCACCCTGGCCCCGCACGTCTACGAGTAAGCCTTTCCTTCAGCCGCATCCGTTTCCGCCCGGCGCCCCCGTACGTGGGGTTTGCGTGGGCCCGGCAGCTCGCGCATACCGCCGCACCCGTTTCCGCCCGGCGCCCCCGTAACACCGGGTGCATCTGGCGCGAGGGAGTGCGGCGCACGCGCTTAAGGGGTGCACAGTTGCAAGGCCCCGAGGTTCCTCCCTGGCATCGTCACCGCCCAGTGCGAACGGGTTCGAGGCCGCCGTCTGTCAGGATCCTGATGAACGTACGCGGATTCATCATCTCGGCCCAATCCCACCGAATGACGGTTAGCCCAAGCGCACGCAAGGCGTTCTCCCGTGCCTTTTCCTCCATGACTACCTGCTGAATGGTCTTTCCGCCCCGGAGTTGGTTCCGCAGGTACTTTCCCTGGCCATCAAATTCTCCGACCAAGTCCAACTCCGGCCACCAAAAATCGGTCCTTGCTGTCTTTCCATTCCTTAGCTGGAAGACGGCCTGAAGCCGAGGCAGTGGGATCCTGTGGAGGATCATGCTTGCACGGCTCATGGATTCGCCAACAGATTCCGACCCGGATGTAGAGAACTCGATGATTTTGGCGGCACGCTGTTGCCGGGATGATGCCGGAAGGGTGCTGACCGCGTCCTCCAGGGTCTTCTCCTTGAGTGCCGTGCCCCACGGAGCCTCCTTGTCCCAATCTGCGGCTGTGTCCATGGAAGGTTTGGATGGTTCGCGGCGGCTGGAGTCAACCACCGCCAGGGCTTCGGCAAAGTTCAGTCTGCTTGCCAATTCGATCGTTGTCCGTGCCTTGTCGGTAACCCGAAATCCTCCGAGTTCGCAGACACCGTGGTCGAGAGACCCCAAAGTGCGGAGGACTCCGTTCTTGGATCGCCCGCCGCGGGGATCATCGGTAGCGGTCTGGAGCTGCTGTGGAACCCCGACCACCCCCAAGCCCCACAGCAAACCCGCTGTTTTCAAGGTGAAGACGGGTGTTTTCAGGCAGGTCCTTGCCAGTGCAGCAGCAAGGAGACCGTGCCGTTGCCGATCGTTGAGGGAAGACCAGTCCCGGGCAGAGACATAGGCTCCCCGGCGCACACGGATCAGCTCTCCCCGCCGCGCTCGCTTGGCAAGCAGGCGCGGGTCCTGCCCGATCCGCGTGGCGTCGGAACTCAAGATCAGAGTGGAGGAAGGCATGACAGCAACGATGCCCGCTGCCCGTCACGGATAGGCAGGCCTGCCCAGCCGTATGTGGAAAAAGAGAACGGGTCTGGTCAGCCAGGGCCGCACCCGTTCACACCCAGCGCACCCCTCTGGTGTGGTCTCCGCTCCCGGTTCCGCCAGGCGCACCCGTAATACGGGGTGCATTGGGCGGGAAGGGGTGCGGGTGGGGTGTCAGGAGGGGGACGGGGTGCATTGGGCGGGAAGGGGTGCGGGTGCGGGTGATAAGGGGGAGCGCCAAGCCGGAACCCCTGTTACAGCCCGTCGGAGGCGGGTATCCTGTGTACGCCCAGAGGGAACTTTTGAGCATTCCAGTGCGTGAATTACTGGGAACGGGTGTATAGCTAGAAACTGAAGCAGCACCACTTGCGCGCAGAAGTTGCGCCTTGCAGCACTACCAGGAGGGACGGGGCGCAACCCCGATCAGATGAAAGCTAAGAGTTTCTTCAAGGGCCCGGGCATCTGGATTGTTGTCGTTGTCGGCTTGCTCCTGGTGGCATTCGCAACCCTGGCCCCCGGCGGGTCTGCACGCATCGATACCAAGGACGGCCTCGAGCTCCTCGCCCAGAGCGGCAAGGTGGAGCAGGCAAAGATTTTCGACGCCGAGAACCGCGTTGACCTGGTCCTCAAGGACAACCTGAACATCGATGGCCAGGACAAGGGCAAGAACGTCCAGTTCTTCTACGTCACGGACCGTGGTCCGGATGTCGTCAAGGCTGTCACCAATGCGAATCCGGAGAAGGGCTTCACTGACCAGCCCATCGAGAACAACTGGTTCTCCGGCTTGTTCTCGCTGCTGATTCCGGTGCTGCTGCTGGGTGTGCTTTTCTGGTTCCTGCTGTCCCGCATGCAGGGTGGCGGTTCAAAGGTGATGCAGTTCGGCAAGTCCAAGGCCAAGCTGGTCAACAAGGACATGCCGCAGGTGACCTTTGCCGACGTCGCAGGTGCTGACGAGGCCGTGGAGGAACTGCAGGAGATCAAGGAATTCCTCCAGGAGCCGGCCAAGTTCCAGGCCGTGGGTGCCAAGATTCCCAAGGGTGTGCTGCTGTACGGCCCTCCGGGCACCGGTAAGACCCTGCTGGCTCGCGCTGTCGCGGGCGAGGCCGGCGTTCCCTTCTTCTCCATCTCCGGTTCGGACTTCGTGGAAATGTTTGTCGGCGTGGGTGCTTCCCGTGTCCGCGACCTGTTTGAGCAGGCAAAGGCCAGTTCCCCGGCCATCATCTTCGTGGACGAGATCGACGCCGTTGGCCGTCACCGTGGTGCCGGGATCGGCGGCGGCAATGACGAGCGCGAACAGACCTTGAACCAACTCCTGGTGGAGATGGACGGCTTCGACGTCAAGACCAACGTCATCCTCATCGCAGCCACCAACCGCCCGGATGTCCTGGACCCGGCATTGCTCCGTCCCGGCCGTTTCGACCGCCAGGTCACCGTGGAAGCGCCGGACCTGCAGGGCCGCGAGCAAATCCTGAACGTCCATGCCAAGGGCAAGCCGATGGCCCAGGGAATCGACCTCAAGGCCGTGGCCAAGAAGACCCCGGGCTACACGGGTGCCGACCTCGCCAACGTCCTGAACGAGGCCGCCCTGCTGACGGCCCGTTCCAACGCCAACCTGATTGACGACCGCGCTTTGGACGAGGCAATCGACCGCGTCATGGCCGGCCCGCAGAAGCGCAGCCGGGTCATGAAGGAACTCGAGCGCAAGATCACCGCGTACCACGAGGGCGGCCACGCCCTGGTTGCAGCAGCCCTGCGCAACTCTGCCCCGGTCACCAAGATCACCATCCTGCCCCGTGGCCGCGCCCTGGGCTACACCATGGTGGTTCCGGAGGACGACAAATACTCGGTGACCCGCAACGAACTGCTGGACCAGATGGCCTACGCCATGGGTGGCCGCGTGGCGGAGGAGATCGTGTTCCATGATCCGTCCACCGGCGCCTCCAACGATATCGAGAAGGCCACCGGCACCGCCCGCAAGATGGTCACCCAGTACGGCATGAGCGAACGCGTGGGCGCCGTGAAGCTGGGCCAGGGTGGCGGCGAGCCGTTCCTGGGCCGCGACGCAGCGCAGGAGCGCAACTTCTCCGACCAGATCGCCTACGTGGTGGACGAGGAAGTACGCCGGCTCATCGACCAGGCGCACGACGAGGCCTACGCGATCCTCACCGAAAACCGCGACATCCTGGACCGCCTGGCGCTGGAATTGCTCGAGCGTGAAACCCTGAACCAGGCCGAGATCGCCGATATCTTCCGCGATGTCCGCAAGCGCGACTTCCGCGAGATCTGGCTGTCCAAGGAATCGCGTCCCGTGCAGACCATCCCGCCGGTGGAAAGCCGCGCGGAACGTGCCGAACGCGAAGCCCAGGAGGAAGCCAAGAAGGCGCGCCTGGACGAGCCGCTGGACACCGTTGCCCCGCACGCGCAGGGCGTCAGCAGCCAGGACAACTTCCAGGCGCCGGGACCCGACGGCGGCAACGACTCCCCGCTTCACGGCTAAGCTTTCTGCTGTGACTCATTTCGACGACGACGACCTCGCCGCCGTTCCCGGTTCTGCCGTGGACGCCCACCGGGGCAGCAAAGTGGACCGCCCGCGCATCGAAGCAGCTGTCCGTGAAATCCTCCTGGCCATCGGTGAAAACCCTGACCGTGGCGGCCTCCAGGACACTCCCAAGCGGGTGGCCAAGGCCTACGCGGAAGTCTTCGCAGGGCTGCACCAGAACCCTGCCGAGGTCCTTTCCACCACGTTCGACCTTGACCATGAAGAGCTTGTCCTGGTGAAGGACATTCCCTTCTACTCAACGTGCGAACACCACCTGGTTCCGTTCCATGGAGTGGCCCACGTTGGCTACATCCCGTCACATGACGGCAAGGTGACGGGCCTGAGCAAGCTGGCGCGCCTGGTGGACATCTATGCCCGCCGGCCGCAGGTGCAGGAGCGGCTGACCACGGAGATCGTCGAGGCCCTCGTGAAGCATCTCAACCCGCGCGGGGCGATCGTGGTCGTCGAGTGCGAACACATGTGCATGTCCATGCGCGGCATCCGCAAGCCGGGCGCCAAGACCGTCACCAGTGCGGTGCGCGGTCAACTCCATGACCCGGCCACCCGCGCCGAAGCCATGAGCCTCATACTCGGAAGGTAAGCAATATATGGATTCCCTCGCCGCAGCACCCGGAACCGGCCCGGCCACAAGCCCGCTGCCGATTCTCCGTAAGCCGCGACCCACGGCCAGGTTCGAGGACCTGCCGACGGACCGGACCCTCGTCATGGGAATCCTGAATGTCACCCCGGATTCCTTCAGCGACGGCGGAGCCCATCGCACCCCCGACTCCGCGATCGCCCTGGGCCTGCGGATGTTCTATGCCGGCGCAGACATCATCGATGTCGGCGGCGAATCCACGCGTTCGGGGGCCGAGCCCGTGTCGCCGGAAGAGGAGCAGCGCCGTGTGCTGCCCGTTGTGGAAGCACTGGTCAAGGCCGGGGCGCTGGTCAGCATCGACACCATGCACACGTCCACTGCGGCCGCCGCCGTGGAAGCCGGGGCTGCGATCATCAATGATGTTTCCGGCCTGACCATCGAGCCCGGCATGCCGGAGCTGGTGGCCCGCACCAAGGTGCCGTATATCCTCACGCACCGCCGTGGCGATGCCCGGACCATGGACAGCCTCACGGACTACGACAACGTCACCGAAGACGTCGTCTCCGAGCTCCAGGGCGTACGCGACAAACTCTACGCAGCGGGCGTCAGCCCGGAGCAGATCATTGTTGATCCGGGCATTGGATTCTCCAAGAATGAGGACCAGAACTGGGAGATCCTCAAGAACCTGGACCAGCTGTTCGGCCTCGGTCACAAGGTCATGGTCGCCGCGTCCCGCAAACGCTTCCTGGGCTCGCTGCTGACGGTTGCCGGGAAGTCGGCGGCCCCGCAGGAACGTGACGCCGCCACTGCCGCGATCACCACCCTGAGTGCCGCGCAGGGCGTTTGGGCTGTCCGGGTGCACGACGTCGGTCCAAGCCTTGACGCCGTCAAGGTCGCCGCTCGAATCGCACGCTGACTGGAGGTCGCTGTGGACAGGATTACGCTGACCGGCGTCACTGCCGTCGGTTACCACGGTGTGTTCGATTTTGAGCGCCGTGATGGCCAGCCGTTCGTGGTGGATGCCGTGCTGCACACGGACTTCACCAAGGCAGCGGAAACGGACGACCTCCAGTACACAGCGCACTACGGCGAGGTAGCCGAGCTCATCACCTCGTACATTGAGGGGGAGCCCTTGAACCTGATCGAGGCGCTGTCCGTCAGGATCGCCGAGGGGATCCTGGCCAACTACAGAAGCCTGTCCGCCGTCGACGTCACTGTCCACAAACCGAAGGCCCCCATCGAGGTGCCGTTCGGCGATGTCACGGTCAGCGTTCACCGGGAGCGCACATGACCGGCTCCTATACCAAGGCGATCCTGGCGCTGGGCAGTAACCTGGGGGAGCGCAACGACACCCTGACGACCGCCGTCGCCGACCTTGTCGACCCGCCGGAAGTCCGGCTCCTTGGCGTCTCTCCCGTGGTGCAGACCAAGGCGGTGGGTGGCCCGGAGGGGCAGCCCGATTTCCTGAACATGGTCATGGCCGTGGAAACCACTCTTGACCCGTTGGAACTGCTGCAGCACTGCCACGCCGTGGAACAGAAGCACCACCGGACCCGGGAAGTGCGGTGGGGTCCGCGGACCCTGGACGTGGACATCATTGTCTTCGGCGACCTGCACAGCGACGACCCCGTCCTGACGCTGCCGCACCCGCGCGCGGCCGAACGCGCCTTCGTCCTCTACCCGTGGTCGCTGCTGGAACCGAATGCGCAACTGGACGGCCGGAGCGTAGCGGAACTCGCGGCACGTGCCAGCGACATGCCGGACATCCGGCGTTTCGACGGGTACGGTGATGTGGCCGGCGTCCCGGCGACAGGAGCCCTGGAGTAGCCATGAAAGCCATGCGACCGCTGACCCTGGTGATTATCGCCGTCCTGGCTGCCGGCCTGGCCTTGCTGGCTACCGCCGCCACCAACCGTTACAGCATGGCCACCCCGGTCCTGCCGGTGTCCGCCCTGGTGACCATGGGCGTCATTGCCGTCCTCACGCTCGTCATGGGGATCCGGGTCCTGCGCTGGCGGAACGGCAAGAAGAAGACGTTGCTCAACCCGATCATGGCGGCCCGAACGCTGATTCTTGCCCAGGCCTGTGCCTATGCGGGCACCTTGTTGCTGGGTTGGCACGCCGGGATTGCCCTTGACCTGCTCCGCATCGGAACGCTTCGCAGCGGCGAGGGCATTCTGTGGAACACCCTGGTCATGGGCGGCGGCGGCGTGGTGATGCTGGTGGTGGGCTTGGTCGTGGAGCGGTTCTGCCGCATCCCCCCGGAAGATTTCGAAGGCGGCGGCACGACGGGGCCGGAAACCCGTCGCGGTGAGTCCAAAGGCGAAGGCGAGTATGCATACCGAGGCGATTGACCCTCCCGGCATCCAGTGGCAGCGGGTTTCGCCCAAGTACGTCACGGTGCGATTGGTTGAGTGGGCGATTGGCAACGCGGTGATGCTGCTGATCGTGAGCCTTCCTTTGATCTTTGTGCAGCTGGGGTGGTGGCGGTGGCCGCCGCTGTGGCTTGCGGTTGCCGTTCCCGCGGTGATGTTGGTCCTGGCGCTGTGGCGGCTGGTGCTGATTCCGCGCCAGGTGCGGGCCATTGGGTACGCGGAGCGCGACGACGACCTTCTCATCCGGCGTGGCATCTTCTTCCAGCGGACCATGGTTGTGCCTTATGGCCGCATGCAGTACGTGGACGTTGCGGTGGGCCCTGTGGAACGCAGCCTGGGGCTGTGCACCCTGAAACTCCACACGGCGTCGGTGGGTACCAACGCGCAGCTTCCCGGCCTTCCGGCTGCGGAAGGCGCACGGTTGCGTGAGCAGCTTTCCGCCCGTGGAGAAGCCAGGCTGGCCGGGCTGTGAGCCCGGAGGCTGTCCTTCCCGGTAAAGCCGTCGACGGCGACTGGCGGCGGGTACACCCTGCCTCACCTTTCGTGCGGGGCTGGGTGGCGCTTGCCGCCGTCGTGTATTTCTTCGGCCGTGACGCCTTCGAACGGATACTGCAGGGCCGTGATTTCCTGGACCCCAACCTCAGCGGCCGGGTCCCGTGGCTGCTGGCCGGCGGGGCCGTGGTGATGCTGCTGACCGTGGGCGGGTTCATCCTGAGCTGGTACTTTACGCGCTACCAGGTGGCCGAGGGGTACGTCAGGGTCAACACCGGCTTCCTGTTCAAGCAACAGCGCCAGGCACGGTTGGACCGGGTCCAGGCCATCGATATCGTTCAGCCGCTGCTGGCCAGGATCTTCGGGCTCGCCGAGCTGAAGTTCGAAGTGGCCGACGCCGGTGAATCGGCCGTGCGTTTGGCCTACCTGCCGCTCGCCCAGGCCAAGCAGCTCCGGGCCACCATCCTGGCCAGGGCCGCCGGCGTCGCAACTGCTCCCCGCGGAGGGTCCCCGGCAACAGGAGTCCTGCAGGGGTCGGTGCCCGGGCAGGAGCCCTTACCCGGGTCGGGGTACCCGCCCCGGCAGACAGGCGGTGCAGTACCGGCAGAAGGCGCTGTACCGGTAAACGGCGCTGTAGCGGCGGACGGCGCTATACCAGCGGACCATGCGCCGGGAGGACCAGGCCCCGCGGCTGAATCGTCTGCCTTCGAGGAGTACCCCGAGGCTCCGGAGCAGGTGGTCCTGTCCGTCCCGCCGTCGCGACTGGTGGGTTCCCTGCTACTGAGCGAGCAGACTGTCTTTGTGGTCCTGGGCGCGGCCGTCTCCGTAGCCGTTTCCGTGCTGACGGACAACAGCGCCATCTTTTTTGCACTGATACCCGCCATCCTGGGCATCGGAGCCGCGTATTGGAGCTCTTTCAACAAGGGGTACAACTTCACGGCCGCCATCTCGCCGGACGGTATCCGGCTGCGGTATGGGCTTCTGGATACCCAGGCACAGACGCTTCCGCCGGGGCGCATCCAGGCGGTGAAGGTAACGCAGCCGCCGTTGTGGAGGATCTTCGGCTGGTACCGGATGCACGTCAATGTTGCCGGTTATGGCCTTTCCGCAGGGAATGAGTCTGCGGCGCGGACCACCCTGCTTCCGGTTGGCCGCAAGGAGCACGTCATGATGATGCTCTCGCTCGTGCTGCCCGATCCGGGCATCGCCGATCCCGTGGGGGTCTTCACGGCGGGACTGGAAGGCCTGGCACCTGCGGCCGGATCGGCCAGGACGTCTGGCGCTTCCGCCGCGAGGGTGCCCGAAGCCGCAACCATAGCCGCCGCCGGTCCCGACGGATTCGTCACCACTCCCCGCCGCGCGCGCCTGCTTGCCCCGCTGGGATGGAGAAGGAACGGCTTCCTGGCTACGGGGACCGCGCTGTTGCTGCGGTCCGGCCGGTGGTGGCGTACCTTGGTGCTGGTCCCGCATCAGCGCACCCAGTCGATGGCCCTCCAGCAAGGGCCGCTGGCGCGGCGTTTCAGGGTTGCCGACCTGGTCCTGCACACCACGACCGGACCAGTGATGCCGCGGCTCTACCAGGCAGGGGTGGAGGAAGCGGTGGCGCTGTTCGACCAGCAGGCGGCCAGGGCGCGCGAAGCCCGCAAGCGGCAAACCAGCGAGCAGTGGCTCGCCCAGGTCATGCCCGCTGACACCCCACCAACCAAGGAGGAACCCCACAATGGCTAGGCCAGGACGACTCGGAGTAGGCATCATCGGGGCCGGCAAGGTGGGTGCCGTCCTTGGTGCCGCTTTGCGCGGGGCCGAGCACGCCGTCGTCGGGGTTTCCGCCGTCTCCGAGGCAAGCCGGGAGCGGGCAGAGACCCTGCTCCCCGGTGTCCCGATCCTGGAGATCCAGGACATCGTGGAGCGTTCCGAACTGGTGCTGATCGCGGTTCCGGATGACTCCCTGGGAGAGCTGGTGTCCGGCCTGGCCAAGCTGGGTGCGTGGCAAAGCGGCCAGTTGGTAGCGCACACCTCGGGCCGGTTCGGGGTGGGCATCCTGCAACCCGTCCGCGCGGCCGGTGCCATTCCGCTCGCCCTGCACCCGGCCATGACTTTCACGGGGCTGAGCCTTGACCTGAACCGCTTGATGGACTGCACCTTCGGGGTAACGGCTGACGCTGCCATGCTGCCGATTGCGCAGGCCCTGGTGGTGGAGATGGGTGCGGAACCGGTGGCCATCGCCGAAGGTGACCGCACCCTTTACCATGCCTCGCTGGCCCACAGTTCCAACCACATGGTCACTCTGGTGGCGCAGGCCTCGCAGCTGCTCCGGGAGATCGGCGTCGAATCGCCTGAAGCCATGCTCGGGCCGCTGCTGCGCGCCACGCTGGAAAACGCCCTGGCGTCGGGGGAAACTGCGTTGACCGGGCCGGTGGCCCGGGGCGACGTGGGGACAGTCTCTGCCCACGCCCAGGCCCTGAAAGAGTACGACGGCGGTGCCGGGGGCGACGTCCTCGCGGCCTACCAGGCCATGGCCCAGGCAACCGCGAGAAGGGCAGCCAACCGCGGGCTGCTGCGGGCCGAGCAAGTCACCGACATCATCGAGGTGCTGCGGGATGGCCCCGCGGAACCGGAAGGACACTGAACAGCATGGCCATCAAACTCGTCACTACAGCGGCCGCGCTCCGCACGGAAAGTGCGCGCCTCCTGGCCGGGAAGAACGGCTCGTCCCAAGGCCTGGTGCCCACCATGGGCGCGCTGCATTCCGGACACGCTGCGCTGGCGCGGGCAGCCGTAGCGGCAAACGACGTCGTTGTTGCCACCATCTTCGTCAATCCCCTTCAGTTCGGCGACGCCCAGGACCTCGACCGCTACCCCCGGACCTTGGAGGCCGACATGGAACTCCTGGACGCCGAGGGCGTGGACCTGGTCTTTGCGCCGTCCGTGGACGAGGTGTACCCCGGCGGACAACCGCTTGTCCGGATCACTTCCGGCCCGCTGGGCGAAAAATGGGAAGGCGCTTCACGGCCGGGCCACTTCGACGGAGCACTCACCGTGGTCGCCAAGTTGCTGCACTATGGACTTCCCGGCGGTGCGGCTTCGGACGGCACGACGGCGGCCTACCGCGCCTACTTCGGCCAAAAGGACGCGCAGCAGCTGGCCCTGGTCAAGCGCATGGTCGCCGACCTGAACTTCCCGGTAGAGATCGTCCCCGTGCCGACCGTCCGGAGTGCTGACGGGCTCGCCCTCTCCAGCCGCAACCGGTTCCTCTCCGACGAAGAGCGCGAGGCGGCACTGGTGCTCTCGCGGGCATTGCGCCTGCTTGAGTCCCGCGCCAAGGCGCACGAACCGCTGGACCTGGACTCCGCCGTCGCGCTCGTCAAGTCCCAGCCACGGGTGGAACTGGACTATTTCGACGTCGTCAGCCCCACCACCCTGGAACCCCTCGCCGAGAACTGCAAGGAGACGCCGTTCCGCGGGGAGGGACTGGCGATCATTGCCGCGAAAGTAGGGCCCGTTCGCTTGATTGACAATGTGCCACTGAATTCCTAACGTTTGGATTTTCTGCTGACGGGAATGGAGCGGGCGTCTAGACTGTTCCTGTCTTTACCGGCATGGATCGCCGGAAACCACATCTCAAGCAGAGGGAATTTCCATGTCTTCCGACGTCACGTCCGACGGGCCTGTTTCTGCCGCGACCGCGCAGGCCACCCCAGCGGAGGTGACGGGCCCGCAGCCACCCGTTTCCGGGAAGATGTCCCGCGAATCCGTCACGGTCATTGTCACGCTGCTGGTTGCCACCTTCGTGGTGATCCTCAACGAAACCATCATGAACGTTGCCCTGCAGCGGCTCATGACCGACCTCCAGGTCAACGCGTCCACCGTGCAGTGGCTGGCCACCGGGTTCATGCTGACCATGGCCGTGGTCATTCCCACTACGGGCTTCATCCTGCAACGGATGAGTACCCGGGGTGCCTTCATGCTGGCCATGGGCCTCTTCAGCGGCGGGACGCTGCTGGCTGCCCTGGCGCCCGGCTTCCTGGTGCTGCTGGTGGCCCGGATCGTGCAGGCCGGTGGTACCGCCATCATGCTGCCGCTGCTGATGACCACCATCCTCACCTTGGTGCCGATGGCCAGGCGTGGCGCCGTCATGGGCAACGTCAGCATCGCCATCTCCGTGGCGCCGGCCATGGGTCCCACCGTTTCCGGCATCATCCTGGACCACTTCTCCTGGCGCTTCATGTTCGTGTTCGTCCTTCCCGTTGCGCTGGCAGCATTCGCGATCGGCGCCAAGTACCTCACCAATGTGGGTGAGCGTGGAAAAACGACGCTGGACCTTGCTTCAGTCATCCTCACCGTTCCTGCCTTTGGTGGGCTGGTGTACGGGCTGAGCCAGATCGGCGGCGCCGAAGCCGGCATTGTCCCCGTCATCGCGCTCGTTGTGGGTGTGGCCTGCCTGGCGCTTTTCGTGGTCCGTCAGCTCAGGCTGCAGAAATCCGACGCCCCGCTGCTGGACCTTCGAGCCTTCAACTACCGGATGTTCACGGTGTCCACGCTGCTTATGGTCGTCGCCATGATGGCGTTGTTTGGCGGCGTCATCCTGCTGCCGCTCTACCTGCAGAACACCCTCCACCTGGCCCCGATGGAAACCGGTCTGGCGCTGCTCCCGGGTGGCCTCGCCATGGGCTTGCTGGGCCCGGTGATCGGCCGCATCTTCGACAAAGTGGGGCCGCTGCCGTTGACGGTTACGGGATCAGTCCTCATGGTGGCTACACTGTGGGCCTTCTCCCGACTTGATGAATCCAGCGCCCTCTGGTGGGTCATCACCCTGCATGTTGTCCTCAGCCTTGGCCTGGCCCTCCTCTTCACCCCGGCCTTCACCACCGGCCTGAACCCGTTGCCGCCCAACCTGTACTCCCATGGCTCGGCCATCATCAGTACGGCGCAGCAGGTCTCCGGCGCCGCAGGAACCGCGCTGCTCGTGTCGATCTTTGCCGTAGTGTCAGCGCAATCCGGGCAGGTAGCCGGCATGCAGGCCGCCTTCTTTGCGGCCACCATCATTGCCGTCGCCGCCGTAGTTCTGGGCTCGATGATGCGCAGGACCGAGGGCGCAGGAGGCCACGGCGGCCACTAGGACGCTGGTCCTGGGTAGTTCCGGGTGCCCGTGTTGGGTCGACGCTCTCTCACCTATCGCTCGTTTTGGGTCGACGCTCTCTCACCTATCGCTCGTTTTGGGTCGACGCTCTCTCACCTATCGCTCGTTTTGGGTCGACGCTCTCTCATCTATATTGGCTTTTGAGCCGTCCCTCTCTCACCTATGTTGGCTTTTGAGCCGTCCCTCTCTCATCTATCGCCCGTTTTGGGCCGATGCTCTCTCACCTGTGTTGGCTTTCGGGCCGACGCTCTCTCACTTCCCGGCGCGTGGTTGTGGGGTGTGATGGGGTTCACGGGTTGTGGATTTGTTTGTGGTGTTGGGGGTGTGTAAAGTTATTCGAGTTGCCGCCGCTGATGCGGGTTTGAAGGCGACAATCTCCCTTTTGAATGGCCGGTTTCCGGTGGTGCTTTGGTGTGCTGTCGGGGTTGGTGGGGGCTTGGGCTGGTTTGCTTTGTGAGGCTGGTTCGGGTAAGTTTGAAAAGTTGCTCCGGAGCGATCTGCTGGCCTGTGTGGTTGGTGGTGGTGCTGGTTTGTGACCTGTTGTTTGAGAACTCAATAGTGTGCCAAGTTTGTTGATACCGATTGTTTTTTGATTGGTTGGATTTTGCCGGGCCGCCGTGCACCCCCGTGTGTGGTGGTTTGGTTTTCAGCTGGTTTCAGATTTTTGCATGGCTTCTCCTGTCTTTTTCCGGTGGGGGTTGTTGTGTTTTCGTTTTTGTTTTACTTTGACGGAGAGTTTGATCCTGGCTCAGGATGAACGCTGGCGGCGTGCTTAACACATGCAAGTCGAACGATGATCTCCAGCTTGCTGGGGGGATTAGTGGCGAACGGGTGAGTAACACGTGAGTAACCTGCCCTTGACTCTGGGATAAGCCTGGGAAACTGGGTCTAATACCGGATATGACCATCTGGCGCATGTCATGGTGGTGGAAAGCTTTTGTGGTTTTGGATGGACTCGCGGCCTATCAGCTTGTTGGTGGGGTAATGGCCTACCAAGGCGACGACGGGTAGCCGGCCTGAGAGGGTGACCGGCCACACTGGGACTGAGACACGGCCCAGACTCCTACGGGAGGCAGCAGTGGGGAATATTGCACAATGGGCGCAAGCCTGATGCAGCGACGCCGCGTGAGGGATGACGGCCTTCGGGTTGTAAACCTCTTTCAGTAGGGAAGAAGCCTTTCGGGGTGACGGTACTTGCAGAAGAAGCGCCGGCTAACTACGTGCCAGCAGCCGCGGTAATACGTAGGGCGCAAGCGTTATCCGGAATTATTGGGCGTAAAGAGCTCGTAGGCGGTTTGTCGCGTCTGCTGTGAAAGACCGGGGCTCAACTCCGGTTCTGCAGTGGGTACGGGCAGACTAGAGTGCAGTAGGGGAGACTGGAATTCCTGGTGTAGCGGTGAAATGCGCAGATATCAGGAGGAACACCGATGGCGAAGGCAGGTCTCTGGGCTGTAACTGACGCTGAGGAGCGAAAGCATGGGGAGCGAACAGGATTAGATACCCTGGTAGTCCATGCCGTAAACGTTGGGCACTAGGTGTGGGGGACATTCCACGTTTTCCGCGCCGTAGCTAACGCATTAAGTGCCCCGCCTGGGGAGTACGGCCGCAAGGCTAAAACTCAAAGGAATTGACGGGGGCCCGCACAAGCGGCGGAGCATGCGGATTAATTCGATGCAACGCGAAGAACCTTACCAAGGCTTGACATGGACCGGAAAGACCTGGAGACAGGTGCCCCGCTTGCGGCCGGTTTACAGGTGGTGCATGGTTGTCGTCAGCTCGTGTCGTGAGATGTTGGGTTAAGTCCCGCAACGAGCGCAACCCTCGTTCTATGTTGCCAGCGGTTCGGCCGGGGACTCATAGGAGACTGCCGGGGTCAACTCGGAGGAAGGTGGGGACGACGTCAAATCATCATGCCCCTTATGTCTTGGGCTTCACGCATGCTACAATGGCCGGTACAAAGGGTTGCGATACTGTGAGGTGGAGCTAATCCCAAAAAGCCGGTCTCAGTTCGGATTGGGGTCTGCAACTCGACCCCATGAAGTCGGAGTCGCTAGTAATCGCAGATCAGCAACGCTGCGGTGAATACGTTCCCGGGCCTTGTACACACCGCCCGTCAAGTCACGAAAGTTGGTAACACCCGAAGCCGGTGGCCTAACCCTTGTGGGGGGAGCCGTCGAAGGTGGGACCGGCGATTGGGACTAAGTCGTAACAAGGTAGCCGTACCGGAAGGTGCGGCTGGATCACCTCCTTTCTAAGGAGCTGCTAACAGCTGTCGGTGCCCCTGTAGGGGGTGTTGGTGGTTGTCAGTGTTGCCCATTGCGCAGGCGGATGTTCTGCGGTGGGTGCTCATGGGTGGAATATCAACGAATCATTTTTTGTGGTGGCATGGTTTTTGCTGCTGGTGTTCTGGTGTTAGTACGGCGGTCCTGTCCTTTTGTGGTGGGGTTGTTTGGAAGGTGCCGGGGTGTTGGTGGTGGGGGTTGTGTTTGGCGCACTGTTGGGTCCTGAGGCAACAGGACCTTCACGCAGCTTTTTGCGGGGAGACACGTTTCTGGTGTTTCTTTGTTTTCCTGCGGCCGTTTCCTTGTCACACGGGTACCCCTGTTTTGTTTGTGGGGGTTGTGTGGTGGGGGTGGTTGTTGGGGTTGTTGTTTGAGAACTACATAGTGGACGCGAGCATCTGGACGCATGCACCTGTTGGGTGTGTGTGTTCGTAGCAATTTCTTTGATTTAGAACCTGGGACTGCTGCCTGCCTGTTGGGTGGGTGGTGGTTTTCCTGTGGTTCTCTCGAATGGATTCAAGCATCAGCCAGGCCCCTTGAGGGGGTTTGGTGTGTGTGGTCTAGTTTTTAAGGGCGCACGGTGGATGCCTTGGCATCAGGAGCCGAAGAAGGACGTAGGAATCTGCGATAAGCCTGGGGGAGTTGATAACCGAGCGGTGATCCCAGGATGTCCGAATGGGGAAACCCCGCACAACGCTGTGAGGTGATTGTGTGACCCGTACCTGAACTCATAGGGTGCGTGGGGGGAACGCGGGGAAGTGAAACATCTCAGTACCCGTAGGAAGAGAAAACAAGAGTGATTCCGTTAGTAGTGGCGAGCGAACGCGGATGAGGCTAAACCGACCCATGTGTGATAGCCGGCGGGCGTTGCGTGGGCGGGGTTGTGGGACTTGCTGTACTGGTTCTGCCGGACCGGTGGGGTGAGAGTGCAGGTATAGGTGAACGGTCTTGAAAGGCCGGCCAGAGAGGGTGTGAGTCCCGTAACCGTAATGTTGTGCACCGCCTTTGGTGAGGATCCCAAGTAGCACGGGGCCCGAGAAATCCCGTGTGAATCTGTCAGGACCACCTGATAAGCCTAAATACTTCCTGATGACCGATAGCGGACCAGTACCGTGAGGGAAAGGTGAAAAGTACCCCGGGAGGGGAGTGAAACAGTACCTGAAACCGTGTGCTTACAATCCGTCAGAGCAGCCTTGTTGTTGTGATGGCGTGCCTTTTGAAGAATGAGCCTGCGAGTTAGTGTTACGTCGCGAGGTTAACCCGTGTGGGGCAGCCGTAGCGAAAGCGAGTCTGAACAGGGCGTTTGAGTGGCGTGATCTAGACCCGAAGCGGAGTGATCTACCCATGGCCAGGTTGAAGCGACGGTAAGACGTCGTGGAGGACCGAACCCACTTCAGTTGAAAATGGAGGGGATGAGCTGTGGGTAGGGGTGAAAGGCCAATCAAACTCCGTGATAGCTGGTTCTCCCCGAAATGCATTTAGGTGCAGCGTTGCGTGTTTCTTGCCGGAGGTAGAGCTACTGGATGGCCGATGGGCCCTACAAGGTTACTGACGTCAGCCAAACTCCGAATGCCGGTAAGTCAGAGCGCAGCAGTGAGACTGTGGGGGATAAGCTTCATAGTCGAGAGGGAAACAGCCCAGACCACCAACTAAGGCCCCTAAGCGTGTGCTAAGTGGGAAAGGATGTGGAGTTGCTTAGACAACCAGGAGGTTGGCTTAGAAGCAGCCATCCTTGAAAGAGTGCGTAATAGCTCACTGGTCAAGTGATTCCGCGCCGACAATGTAGCGGGGCTCAAGTACACCGCCGAAGTTGTGGCATTCACACATATACCTCAGCCCTTTGTGGTTCAGGGGTGTGGATGGGTAGGGGAGCGTCGTGTGGGCGGTGAAGTCGCGGTGGAAACCAGCGGTGGAGCCTACACGAGTGAGAATGCAGGCATGAGTAGCGAAAGACGGGTGGGAAACCCGTCCGCCGAATGATCAAGGGTTCCAGGGTCAAGCTAATCTGCCCTGGGTAAGTCGGGACCTAAGGCGAGGCCGACAGGCGTAGTCGATGGACAACGGGTTGATATTCCCGTACCGGCGAAAAACCGCCAATACTGAGCGGGGGATACTAACCACCCCCCACCCTGCCCGGATCACCACTTGTGGTGTGATGGTTGTGGTGGTGGCTGGGACCTGATCCCGGGAGGTAAGCGTATTAACAGGTGTGACGCAGGAAGGTAGCCGGGCCGGGCGATGGTAGCCCCGGTCCAAGGATGTAGGGTCAGGGATAGGCAAATCCGTTCCTGTGTGCTTCGAGCACGCTCCTGAGATCTGATGGGACCCCCGTTCGGGGGGATCCGGTGATCCTATGCTGCCTAGAAAAGCATCGACGCGAGGTTTTAGCTGCCCGTACCCCAAACCGACACAGGTGATCAGGTAGAGAATACCAAGGCGATCGAGAGAATTATGGTTAAGGAACTCGGCAAAATGCCCCCGTAACTTCGGGAGAAGGGGGGCCTGCCCCGTGAAACGACCTTGCGTTGTGGAGCGGGTGTGGGCCGCAGAGACCAGGGGGAAGCGACTGTTTACTAAAAACACAGGTCCGTGCGAAGTCGCAAGACGATGTATACGGACTGACTCCTGCCCGGTGCTGGAAGGTTAAGAGGACCGGTTAGCCACCTCGCGTGGCGAAGCTGAGAATTTAAGCCCCAGTAAACGGCGGTGGTAACTATAACCATCCTAAGGTAGCGAAATTCCTTGTCGGGTAAGTTCCGACCTGCACGAATGGAGTAACGACTTCCCCGCTGTCTCAACCATAAACTCGGCGAAATTGCAGTACGAGTAAAGATGCTCGTTACGCGCAGCAGGACGGAAAGACCCCGAGACCTTTACTATAGTTTGGTATTGGTGTTCGGAGTGGCTTGTGTAGGATAGGTGGGAGACGTTGAAGCCCGGACGCCAGTTCGGGTGGAGTCATCGTTGAAATACCACTCTGGTCACTTTGGACATCTAACTTCGGCCCGTGATCCGGGTCAGGGACAGTGCCTGATGGGTAGTTTAACTGGGGCGGTTGCCTCCTAAAGAGTAACGGAGGCGCCCAAAGGTTCCCTCAGCCTGGTTGGCAATCAGGTGTCGAGTGTAAGTGCACAAGGGAGCTTGACTGTGAGAGAGACATCTCAAGCAGGGACGAAAGTCGGGACTAGTGATCCGGCGGTACATTGTGGAATGGCCGTCGCTCAACGGATAAAAGGTACCTCGGGGATAACAGGCTGATCTTGCCCAAGAGTCCATATCGACGGCATGGTTTGGCACCTCGATGTCGGCTCGTCGCATCCTGGGGCTGGAGTAGGTCCCAAGGGTTGGGCTGTTCGCCCATTAAAGCGGTACGCGAGCTGGGTTTAGAACGTCGTGAGACAGTTCGGTCCCTATCCGCTGCGCGCGCAGGAAATTTGAGAAGGGCTGTCCTTAGTACGAGAGGACCGGGACGGACGAACCTCTGGTGTGTCAGTTGTACTGCCAAGTGCACCGCTGATTAGCTACGTTCGGATGGGATAACCGCTGAAAGCATCTAAGCGGGAAGCTCGCTTCAAGATGAGATTTCCACACACCTAGCGTGTGAGAGGCCCCCAGCCAGACCACTGGGTTGATAGGCCGGACGTGGAAGCGAGGACCAAAGACTCGTGAAGCTGACCGGTACTAATAGGCCAACAACTAACACCACACACACTTGCATGCACGCGTCCACTATGTGGTTCCCGAACAACAACCCGTTCAGGAAAACCAACCACAACCAAATAACAACACCACAGTTGTAACCAAAAACTTCCCACCCCCACCAACACGGGGGGACGGGTAACAAGGTTACGGCGGTCATAGCGTGGGGGAAACGCCCGGTCCCATTCCGAACCCGGAAGCTAAGACCCACAGCGCCGATGGTACTGCACCCGGGAGGGTGTGGGAGAGTAGGACACCGCCGGACAACCATTCACAGGTCGAGACCCCCCAACCACGTTGGGGGGTCTCCCACATTAACCACCCACACAAAAACCCCGACCACGGGGCGGGTTCTAACGGTCGTTGCAACACCCAGAATTTTTGGGAGTTGCAACGACCGTGTCGTCTTTAACGGGGAAAACTGCCGGGCGGAGGAAGTACACGCCCGAGCAGAAGGCCGATTTCTTCCTTGTGTTGGATCGTTGTGGGAGCGTGAGCGCGGCCGCTGCGGAGCTCGGCTTCAATCAGATGACGTGCTATCAGTGGGTGCATAAATCACGACTCCCTCAACGGGCCCCCCGGGATCGCAAGGCTGGGCAGCGGAAATACACCCCGGCCCAGAAGGCGGAGTTCTTCAAAGTGTTCGACCGGATCAAGAGCACGAGGAAAGCTGCAAGGGAACTCGCACTGAACCCTGATACATGCGCCGGATTGGGTTCGTAAAGCCGGGCTGAAAAGCCATGGGAAACCGGGCGCGGGCCCTCACCCGGGGCGGGATGAGTACTTCCGGCTGCGCAAGACCGGCGTAAGTCGGCGCAAAGCTGCCACGGCGATCGGGATACATCTGCGAACCGCCGAAGAGTGGGATCAAGGAATCCGGAAGACTGGTGGGAGACGCATTTACCCCGACGGCCGCGTCATCGATTACAAACGTGGTGTGATCACCATGATTCCTCCCGGCAGTGCGGCCGGACCCATGCCGGTCCCGGTATCGGCCCTGGAGAGGCCCATCGACCCGCGATACCTCAACGTCCAGGAACGGGAGATGATCCGGGACCTGCAAGCAGCAGGGTCCTCCATCAGGGCGATCGCCCGCACCCTGGCACGACCGGCTTCAACAGTCAGCCGGGAACTTGCCCGCAATTCCAATCCCCGGATGGACGACCACACCGCCGAAACAGTCCGCGACGGCCTCATCAAGTCCATGGCCACCCTGCCGGCGCACCTGCGAGGCTCCCTTACCTGGGACCAAGGCGCTGAAATGGCAGGCCACAATTCCTTCACCCTCGCCACCGACATGCAGGTCTACTTCTGCGACCCGGCTAGCCCCTGGCAACGCGGATCCAACGAGAACACCAACGGGTTGCTGCGACAGTACTTCCCCAAAGGCACCGACTTGTCCGTTTACGGACCCGAAGACCTCGAGCACGTAGCCCAGGAACTCAACGGCCGCCCACGCAAAACGCTCGGCTGGAAAACTCCAGCCGAGCGTTTACGTGATTTACTACTAACCACCTAACCAACAGGTGTTGCAACGACCCCTGGAAATCGCCTGGACGGTCGGCGCTTTCGCTGATTGCGGCAGGGAACCTCAGGCCTTCGCGGCTTTGGCAGCAGCCTTGGCAGCCTGCTTGCTCGCACGGACCTTGGCCAGAGATTCCGGACTCACAATGTCCGCCACTGAGAGGTATGAGCCTTCGTTGCCGTAGTGGCCCGCGGCCTCGCGCCAGCCTTCAGCCTGGAGGCCGCATTGCTTCCCGAGGAGGGCCAGGAAGATCTTCGCTTTCTGGTCCCCGAAACCGGGCAGTGCTTTCAACCGGCGGAGAACTTCAGGTCCATCCGGGTTGCCGCGGGTCCAGATCGCGGTGGCGTCGCCGCCCCAGTCGTTGTGGACCGTTTCGGCCAGGGCCTGGACGCGTCCTGCCATGGAGCCAGGGAAGCGGTGGACGGCAGGTGTTTCCTTGAAGACCTCTACGAAGCCTGCCGGATCGTAGCCGGCGATGGCTCCAGGCTCGAGGGAGCCAATGCGGGTGCGGATCTTCTCGGGCCCCGCAAAGGCGGACTCCATAGTGACCTGTTGGTCAAGCAGCATTCCCGTCAGCAGCGCGAAAGCGTCGTCACTGAGCAGTCGGTCGGCTGTGGGATCTCCTGTGATGTGCAGTTCCATGTGCCAATCCTCCCACCACGGCACAACGTCCAGCCAGAAACGTCAGCGGAGGGTGGCCCCTGGATGAGGCGGTTCGTCGCAAGCGCCGGGGGCCGGCGGCCTGGACCGGGCGGTGGAGCGGGGGCGGATAGCCCGTGGATCGTGGCTTCTTCACGGGAGATTCATGAGCGCTTCATATGGGACAACGGTGTGTCCGGTTGCCTTCGAGAGGCCCTGCAGTGGGTTGATTTGCGTTGGGGGTTGGGGGCGTGTATTGTTTTCTGAGTCGCCGGGAGCGGAACGGAAAGCCGGAAGGTGTGTACGGGCCGGGAGGCGGCGGATAAATAACTCTTCTTTTCCAATGGCCCTTGGTGGGTGTGCTGCTTTGTGTGGTGCGCTTCGGGGTTATGTTTTGGAGGGTCTGTTGTTTGAGAACTCAATAGTGTGCCAAGTTTGTTGATACCGATTGTTTTTTGATTGGTTGGATTTTGCCGGGCCGCCGTGCACCCCCGTGTGTGGTGGTTTGGTTTTCAGCTGGTTTCAGATTTTTGCATGGCTTCTCCTGTCTTTTTCCGGTGGGGGTTGTTGTGTTTTCGTTTTTGTTTTACTTTGACGGAGAGTTTGATCCTGGCTCAGGATGAACGCTGGCGGCGTGCTTAACACATGCAAGTCGAACGATGATCTCCAGCTTGCTGGGGGGATTAGTGGCGAACGGGTGAGTAACACGTGAGTAACCTGCCCTTGACTCTGGGATAAGCCTGGGAAACTGGGTCTAATACCGGATATGACCATCTGGCGCATGTCATGGTGGTGGAAAGCTTTTGTGGTTTTGGATGGACTCGCGGCCTATCAGCTTGTTGGTGGGGTAATGGCCTACCAAGGCGACGACGGGTAGCCGGCCTGAGAGGGTGACCGGCCACACTGGGACTGAGACACGGCCCAGACTCCTACGGGAGGCAGCAGTGGGGAATATTGCACAATGGGCGCAAGCCTGATGCAGCGACGCCGCGTGAGGGATGACGGCCTTCGGGTTGTAAACCTCTTTCAGTAGGGAAGAAGCCTTTCGGGGTGACGGTACTTGCAGAAGAAGCGCCGGCTAACTACGTGCCAGCAGCCGCGGTAATACGTAGGGCGCAAGCGTTATCCGGAATTATTGGGCGTAAAGAGCTCGTAGGCGGTTTGTCGCGTCTGCTGTGAAAGACCGGGGCTCAACTCCGGTTCTGCAGTGGGTACGGGCAGACTAGAGTGCAGTAGGGGAGACTGGAATTCCTGGTGTAGCGGTGAAATGCGCAGATATCAGGAGGAACACCGATGGCGAAGGCAGGTCTCTGGGCTGTAACTGACGCTGAGGAGCGAAAGCATGGGGAGCGAACAGGATTAGATACCCTGGTAGTCCATGCCGTAAACGTTGGGCACTAGGTGTGGGGGACATTCCACGTTTTCCGCGCCGTAGCTAACGCATTAAGTGCCCCGCCTGGGGAGTACGGCCGCAAGGCTAAAACTCAAAGGAATTGACGGGGGCCCGCACAAGCGGCGGAGCATGCGGATTAATTCGATGCAACGCGAAGAACCTTACCAAGGCTTGACATGGACCGGAAAGACCTGGAGACAGGTGCCCCGCTTGCGGCCGGTTTACAGGTGGTGCATGGTTGTCGTCAGCTCGTGTCGTGAGATGTTGGGTTAAGTCCCGCAACGAGCGCAACCCTCGTTCTATGTTGCCAGCGGTTCGGCCGGGGACTCATAGGAGACTGCCGGGGTCAACTCGGAGGAAGGTGGGGACGACGTCAAATCATCATGCCCCTTATGTCTTGGGCTTCACGCATGCTACAATGGCCGGTACAAAGGGTTGCGATACTGTGAGGTGGAGCTAATCCCAAAAAGCCGGTCTCAGTTCGGATTGGGGTCTGCAACTCGACCCCATGAAGTCGGAGTCGCTAGTAATCGCAGATCAGCAACGCTGCGGTGAATACGTTCCCGGGCCTTGTACACACCGCCCGTCAAGTCACGAAAGTTGGTAACACCCGAAGCCGGTGGCCTAACCCTTGTGGGGGGAGCCGTCGAAGGTGGGACCGGCGATTGGGACTAAGTCGTAACAAGGTAGCCGTACCGGAAGGTGCGGCTGGATCACCTCCTTTCTAAGGAGCTGCTAACAGCTGTCGGTGCCCCTGTAGGGGGTGTTGGTGGTTGTCAGTGTTGCCCATTGCGCAGGCGGATGTTCTGCGGTGGGTGCTCATGGGTGGAATATCAACGAATCATTTTTTGTGGTGGCATGGTTTTTGCTGCTGGTGTTCTGGTGTTAGTACGGCGGTCCTGTCCTTTTGTGGTGGGGTTGTTTGGAAGGTGCCGGGGTGTTGGTGGTGGGGGTTGTGTTTGGCGCACTGTTGGGTCCTGAGGCAACAGGACCTTCACGCAGCTTTTTGCGGGGAGACACGTTTCTGGTGTTTCTTTGTTTTCCTGCGGCCGTTTCCTTGTCACACGGGTACCCCTGTTTTGTTTGTGGGGGTTGTGTGGTGGGGGTGGTTGTTGGGGTTGTTGTTTGAGAACTACATAGTGGACGCGAGCATCTGGACGCATGCACCTGTTGGGTGTGTGTGTTCGTAGCAATTTCTTTGATTTAGAACCTGGGACTGCTGCCTGCCTGTTGGGTGGGTGGTGGTTTTCCTGTGGTTCTCTCGAATGGATTCAAGCATCAGCCAGGCCCCTTGAGGGGGTTTGGTGTGTGTGGTCTAGTTTTTAAGGGCGCACGGTGGATGCCTTGGCATCAGGAGCCGAAGAAGGACGTAGGAATCTGCGATAAGCCTGGGGGAGTTGATAACCGAGCGGTGATCCCAGGATGTCCGAATGGGGAAACCCCGCACAACGCTGTGAGGTGATTGTGTGACCCGTACCTGAACTCATAGGGTGCGTGGGGGGAACGCGGGGAAGTGAAACATCTCAGTACCCGTAGGAAGAGAAAACAAGAGTGATTCCGTTAGTAGTGGCGAGCGAACGCGGATGAGGCTAAACCGACCCATGTGTGATAGCCGGCGGGCGTTGCGTGGGCGGGGTTGTGGGACTTGCTGTACTGGTTCTGCCGGACCGGTGGGGTGAGAGTGCAGGTATAGGTGAACGGTCTTGAAAGGCCGGCCAGAGAGGGTGTGAGTCCCGTAACCGTAATGTTGTGCACCGCCTTTGGTGAGGATCCCAAGTAGCACGGGGCCCGAGAAATCCCGTGTGAATCTGTCAGGACCACCTGATAAGCCTAAATACTTCCTGATGACCGATAGCGGACCAGTACCGTGAGGGAAAGGTGAAAAGTACCCCGGGAGGGGAGTGAAACAGTACCTGAAACCGTGTGCTTACAATCCGTCAGAGCAGCCTTGTTGTTGTGATGGCGTGCCTTTTGAAGAATGAGCCTGCGAGTTAGTGTTACGTCGCGAGGTTAACCCGTGTGGGGCAGCCGTAGCGAAAGCGAGTCTGAACAGGGCGTTTGAGTGGCGTGATCTAGACCCGAAGCGGAGTGATCTACCCATGGCCAGGTTGAAGCGACGGTAAGACGTCGTGGAGGACCGAACCCACTTCAGTTGAAAATGGAGGGGATGAGCTGTGGGTAGGGGTGAAAGGCCAATCAAACTCCGTGATAGCTGGTTCTCCCCGAAATGCATTTAGGTGCAGCGTTGCGTGTTTCTTGCCGGAGGTAGAGCTACTGGATGGCCGATGGGCCCTACAAGGTTACTGACGTCAGCCAAACTCCGAATGCCGGTAAGTCAGAGCGCAGCAGTGAGACTGTGGGGGATAAGCTTCATAGTCGAGAGGGAAACAGCCCAGACCACCAACTAAGGCCCCTAAGCGTGTGCTAAGTGGGAAAGGATGTGGAGTTGCTTAGACAACCAGGAGGTTGGCTTAGAAGCAGCCATCCTTGAAAGAGTGCGTAATAGCTCACTGGTCAAGTGATTCCGCGCCGACAATGTAGCGGGGCTCAAGTACACCGCCGAAGTTGTGGCATTCACACATATACCTCAGCCCTTTGTGGTTCAGGGGTGTGGATGGGTAGGGGAGCGTCGTGTGGGCGGTGAAGTCGCGGTGGAAACCAGCGGTGGAGCCTACACGAGTGAGAATGCAGGCATGAGTAGCGAAAGACGGGTGGGAAACCCGTCCGCCGAATGATCAAGGGTTCCAGGGTCAAGCTAATCTGCCCTGGGTAAGTCGGGACCTAAGGCGAGGCCGACAGGCGTAGTCGATGGACAACGGGTTGATATTCCCGTACCGGCGAAAAACCGCCAATACTGAGCGGGGGATACTAACCACCCCCCACCCTGCCCGGATCACCACTTGTGGTGTGATGGTTGTGGTGGTGGCTGGGACCTGATCCCGGGAGGTAAGCGTATTAACAGGTGTGACGCAGGAAGGTAGCCGGGCCGGGCGATGGTAGCCCCGGTCCAAGGATGTAGGGTCAGGGATAGGCAAATCCGTTCCTGTGTGCTTCGAGCACGCTCCTGAGATCTGATGGGACCCCCGTTCGGGGGGATCCGGTGATCCTATGCTGCCTAGAAAAGCATCGACGCGAGGTTTTAGCTGCCCGTACCCCAAACCGACACAGGTGATCAGGTAGAGAATACCAAGGCGATCGAGAGAATTATGGTTAAGGAACTCGGCAAAATGCCCCCGTAACTTCGGGAGAAGGGGGGCCTGCCCCGTGAAACGACCTTGCGTTGTGGAGCGGGTGTGGGCCGCAGAGACCAGGGGGAAGCGACTGTTTACTAAAAACACAGGTCCGTGCGAAGTCGCAAGACGATGTATACGGACTGACTCCTGCCCGGTGCTGGAAGGTTAAGAGGACCGGTTAGCCACCTCGCGTGGCGAAGCTGAGAATTTAAGCCCCAGTAAACGGCGGTGGTAACTATAACCATCCTAAGGTAGCGAAATTCCTTGTCGGGTAAGTTCCGACCTGCACGAATGGAGTAACGACTTCCCCGCTGTCTCAACCATAAACTCGGCGAAATTGCAGTACGAGTAAAGATGCTCGTTACGCGCAGCAGGACGGAAAGACCCCGAGACCTTTACTATAGTTTGGTATTGGTGTTCGGAGTGGCTTGTGTAGGATAGGTGGGAGACGTTGAAGCCCGGACGCCAGTTCGGGTGGAGTCATCGTTGAAATACCACTCTGGTCACTTTGGACATCTAACTTCGGCCCGTGATCCGGGTCAGGGACAGTGCCTGATGGGTAGTTTAACTGGGGCGGTTGCCTCCTAAAGAGTAACGGAGGCGCCCAAAGGTTCCCTCAGCCTGGTTGGCAATCAGGTGTCGAGTGTAAGTGCACAAGGGAGCTTGACTGTGAGAGAGACATCTCAAGCAGGGACGAAAGTCGGGACTAGTGATCCGGCGGTACATTGTGGAATGGCCGTCGCTCAACGGATAAAAGGTACCTCGGGGATAACAGGCTGATCTTGCCCAAGAGTCCATATCGACGGCATGGTTTGGCACCTCGATGTCGGCTCGTCGCATCCTGGGGCTGGAGTAGGTCCCAAGGGTTGGGCTGTTCGCCCATTAAAGCGGTACGCGAGCTGGGTTTAGAACGTCGTGAGACAGTTCGGTCCCTATCCGCTGCGCGCGCAGGAAATTTGAGAAGGGCTGTCCTTAGTACGAGAGGACCGGGACGGACGAACCTCTGGTGTGTCAGTTGTACTGCCAAGTGCACCGCTGATTAGCTACGTTCGGATGGGATAACCGCTGAAAGCATCTAAGCGGGAAGCTCGCTTCAAGATGAGATTTCCACACACCTAGCGTGTGAGAGGCCCCCAGCCAGACCACTGGGTTGATAGGCCGGACGTGGAAGCGAGGACCAAAGACTCGTGAAGCTGACCGGTACTAATAGGCCAACAACTAACACCACACACACTTGCATGCACGCGTCCACTATGTGGTTCCCGAACAACAACCGTTCAGGAAAACCAACCACAACCAAATAACAACACCACAGTTGTAACCAAAAACTTCCCACCCCCACCAACACGGGGGACGGGTAACAAGGTTACGGCGGTCATAGCGTGGGGGAAACGCCCGGTCCCATTCCGAACCCGGAAGCTAAGACCCACAGCGCCGATGGTACTGCACCCGGGAGGGTGTGGGAGAGTAGGACACCGCCGGACAACCATTCAGGTCGAGACCCCCCAACCACGTTGGGGGGTCTCCCACATTAACCACCCACACAAAAACCCCGACCACAACAACCGGGGCTAAACCCACTTAACCGGCTCTTCACGGTTCGTGGTGAATGTTCTGCCGTGGCGGATGTTCATGCCGCTGTTCTAACGGCACTGCGCAACAGGATACGCGTTTTGTAGTTCCGTGCGTTGGTGAATCCCCGACCTGTCCTTTTGATGTGTTTTATGGCGGTGTTGTTGGCTTCGACTTTCGCTGTTGTCGCGCCGGTGACAATGAGGACTTCAATCTCTTTCCACCAGCGGCAGACCGTGCGCCAGAGCCGGTTCGTTTCCGGTTGTGTGGCCTTCTCGACCAGGGATTGCAAACGGTCTTTCGCGGCAGCAGCGTCGGCGAGGGACCCGGTCGCGAGGAGGGTTCGGAGCTGTTCTTTGACCAACCATGCGGCCTGCAGTTTCCCGGTGGCGTCGTCGGTCGCGAAAACGGTGCTGAGCCTGTCTCGTGCCCGGTCCGAGAGTGTGTCGCCGGCTCGCAGCAGCAGACGCCGGTTGGCCCAGACCGGGTCGATGGAGCGTCCTCTGCGGCCGTGGACTTGCTGGGTGAGGCGTTGCCGGACTTCGGTGAGCATGTCGTTGCCGAGCTTGACCAGGTGAAACGCATCAACTGACACGGCGGTGCGTGGCAGCCACATCCGCAGGGCCTTGCGGAACGCTGCAGAGGGGTCGATCGCGACGACCTGCACGCCCAACCGCCATTCAAGCGGGCGGGCGAAGAGCCAGTCGCCGACGCCATCACTGTCGCGGCCGTCCACGATGCCTAGAACTTGACCGGTGTCCAGATCGACGATTGTGGTCATCCATGGTTCGTAGCGTTTCCAGGCTTTGGTGGCGGGATCGCGGAAGAACCGGACCGACCGGTAGCGGTGTTCATCAATCCCAAGCATCCGCGGTGCCATTGCATCAACGTCGGGCAGCGTCAGCGCGGCCGCCGAGTCCAGGGCCCGCTGGACCAGCCACCACGACACCCCGAAGGATGAGGCTGCTTCCATTGCTGCCCGTCCGGACCCGATCACGGCAGCTACGAGCGCGTCGCGAAGGCGGCGGGTGGACCGTGCCCGGCGGGGAACCTGGCTTGTTTCCTCGGTGAACGTCTGCTGAGGGCACAAGTACTCATCGCAGAAGAACCTCCGCTTGGCCCAGACCACTTCGACTGGCCCGGCGATGGGGATGTCACGCAGCCGTTGTGGCCGGCGGGAATGAACCCGGGCGCTGATCACGCCGCAGGACGGGCAGCCGGCCTCTGCGGTGGCTTCGACACTGACCCGCCGCTGCCCGAAGCCCAGGATCTCGGTGCCGGTGACGCGGTAGTCGGGCAGGTTGATGATGGCGGTGGCAGCATCAGGGTGCGGGGAAGTAGGCTCGATCAAGGCTCGTAGCTCCTGACTTGATGAATGCGTAGAGAACATCCATCACAGCAGGGCTACGAGCCCTTCAGCTCTCAAGACACGAGACCCGATTCACCATCTACCGTGAAGAGCCACTTAACCCCCAAACCAGATCGCAAACCAGGCCGTTCCCAGCGCCCGGAACGCGCACAAACGCGACCTGATCGGGTAGCCGCTACCCCGAGAAGAACTCGGGTAGCCGCTACCCCGAGAAGAACACCGACAACTCAGAGATCAACTTGTCCGGCGCCTTGTTGGGCCCATCGTGCCCGAACCCCGGCAGGATGGTGTAACTGGAACCGGACAGGACATCGTGGATCTGCCCGCAGGCCACACCGAAGTAGGCCGGGCTCTTTTCACCCACAACGATCAGTGTTTCCAGGGGCAGTTCAAGGAACGGTTCAGCGGGCATGTCAGCGGCGATCACGGCCTTGATTTCCCGCACTCCACAGGTCATGAGCTCACGCATCTGCTTCCCCATGGGCGTTCCCGAGGTGAGTTTGGTGGCGAGTGTCAGCATGGACAGCGGCATCCGCGAAAAGGCGCCGCCGGTTTCAACGCCCTTGATCAGGACGGCGAGGCCACGGTCGTAGTCTCCCGCCGCCGTCGCGCGTTCATATTCCGGCGTCCAGTCGGCTTTGACGCTGTGGTTGACCGAAACTGCGGGGTCGTACACTGCGAGCCGCTCCACGGGCAACGTTCGTGCGGCATGGAGCGCCACTGCCCCGCCAAAGCTGTGGCCGAAGACGTCGGTGCTGACGGTGTGCTTCATGACCGCCGAGAGGTCCCGGATGTCGGCTTCCAGGGTGTAGTCCTCTGCCTGTGGTGAAGAGTTGCCCCGCCCGCGACGGTTGAACGTGTGAACCGGCCGGCCCAGGGCTTCGCTCAGCTTCTGCGCAAAACGCGTGTAATCGGCGGCGGTCACCATGGAGGCGGGGACCACCACGACGCCGGAACCTGCCCCTGTCAGGTCACCACCCGTGGTGAGAACTTCGAGGTGTCCGCCGTCCGCTGTGGTGATGATCTCGCGAGTCATGTTCCGAGCCTAACCGAGCCACCTGAATGCCGGCAGCATGCCCTTGCCGTGTGGAAGGTGTCCTATCCGTGCGGCCGCATGAAGTAGTCGGAGATGTCCGTGACCAGTTCCTTCACGGCCGCCGGCACCGAGCCATGGAAGCCTTTGGGGGAGACTTCCAACGTGCTTCCCGGAACAGCGGCGTGCAGTCGTGTGGCTGTCACCTTGTAGTACTGGGGGCTCTTCTTCCCGACCATGAAATGCGTGTTCGCGGGCAGGACTAAAAAGTCGCTGGCTTTTCCGCTGGCCTCAAAGGCTGCCTTGAGTTCGCCCACGCCCGAGGGGAGGAGTTCGCGGAACAACCTGTTGATCTTGGTACGGGATACCACGGCCATCAGCCCGGCAAGGACCGGTTCCGGCACACGCGCGAGAGCCGTTCCGGGATGCATTCCCCGCTTCAGCCGGGCAAGGGCCAGATTGATGTTGCCCTGGTCCACGGAACTCGCAAACGCGTCCAGCCAGTTGGTGTCCATGCTTCCGTCGATGTTCACGGCGGCGTCGTACACGGCCAGCTTTCCCGGCTCGTGCCACGTGCCGGCGAACGCCTGTGCGGCGTTCAATGCCACCGAGCCGCCGAGGCTGTGGCCCAGGATGTTCCTGGCACCGGTTGCGTCCATGATGGTGCGGACATCGGCAATTTCCGTGGCCATGGAGTAGTTGTGGGGTTGTGCCGTCGACTTCCCGCGGCCGCGGCGGTCGTACACGTCCACGGCCCAGCCCTCGCCCAGCCCCTTGGCGAGGGCGATCGAGAAGGGCCGGTAGATCAGGGCCGTCAGGAACGCTCCGCCCACCAGGACTACACGATGTTCCCCGGGCGCGTCTTCCGTGCCGTAAGTGTATAAGGCGAGTTTGCCGCCGTCGTGCGTTTTGATGTCGCGTTCCCTCACCGGATCATCCTAGGTGGCCGGAACAGTGGCGGCCGGTTCCGCCGACAGGAAACGTGCAATCCGGGCGGCCAGGCGCCGTCCCGGCCGGAGCGGCCCCTCGTGGAACTGCAGCGGCACGATCGCAAAGTCGATGGCCGGCACAGCCCCCGCGAGGACGCGGCCCGTTTCAGCGAAGTAGGACGGGCTCCATCCGCCACTGAGCATCAGCGTGGGGGTGGCGAGCTTCACGAAGTCGCTGAGGTGAGCGTCGGCGTCGAGGACGGCGCGCATTTCGACGACGGCGGTGGGCAGCAGGGAGCGCATCTCGAATCCCAGCCGGGTACGGGCGGACATGATGCTGAGCATGCGGAGCGCGCCCATGGGCAGGTAGGAAATTGGCCCGGCTGTACCCAGCCCTTGGACAAGATGCGCCCACGCGTGGTCGAGTTGCCCCGCCGTCACGGCCAGCTCCAGCTCGGGGCGCCAACGGCTGGAGAGGTTGCCGGACAGCGACACTGCGGCATCGTAGGTGACCAGCCGGTTGATCGCGGCCGAGCGCGCAGCCTGGAGGGCGATGAAGCCGCCGTAGCTGTGCGCCACCACGTCCGACGAACCGCTCTTGGCCATCACTGCCTGCAGGTCCGCAACCTCCGTCTCTGCCGAGTACCCCGCCGGCTGGGGTGCCGATCTGCCGCGCCCGCGCCTGTTGTAGCAATGCACCGGCCGGCCAAGCATGGCGCCCAGGGTCCGGGCGAACGGCCAGTACAGGGAATCCGTCACCAAGGTGCCGTGGACAACCACGACGCCGGGTGGTTCCGCAGGTGCCGAAGATCCGGGAAGGGAGGCTCCCGACGCCGGGCGGAAGGTGTGCACCTCAAGCTGCCCGCCGCCGTCGTCCGTTTCAACCGTCCATGTCTCCACAGCCCGAGTCTATGTCCGGAAGTGGCGGCCCGTAATCAACGGTAAACTTAAGGACTGTGACTTCCGCAAACACCCCCGCCCCGAATGCCACCGCAGAACCAGCCGACGCCAGCGAGCAGATGCGCATCCGCATGGAGAAGCGCGCCAAGCTGATCGAGGGTGGCTCGGAGGCCTACCCCGTGGGTGTCGAGCGGACCCACTCACTGGCCGAAATCCGGGAGAAGTACGCCCACCTGGAAGCCGATGACACGACCGGCGACACCGTGGGCATCACCGGTCGCGTGGTGTTTGTCCGCAACACCGGCAAGCTGTGCTTTGCGACGCTGCAGGAAGGCGGCGTGGACGGCAAGGCGGTCCGCCTGCAGGCCATGCTCAGCCTTGCGAACGTCGGGGAAGAGGCGCTGGCCGAGTGGAAGGCCCTGGTGGACCTTGGCGACCACGTGTTCATCAAGGGAGAAGTCATCTCCTCCCGCCGCGGTGAGCTCTCCGTCATGGCCGATTCCTGGTCCATGGCCTCGAAGGCCCTGCGGCCGCTTCCGGTGCTGCACGCTGAACTCAACGAGGAAACCCGTGTGCGCCAGCGGTACGTGGACCTCATGGTCCGCGACGAAGCCCGCGAGATGGTCTACAAGCGTGCCGCCATCACCCGCTCTGTCCGCGACACCCTGGACCGCCATGGCTATGTCGAGGTGGAGACCCCCATCCTGCAGCTGGTCCACGGTGGTGCTACTGCCCGTCCGTTCGAGACGCACATGAATGCGTTCGACCAGAAGATGACCCTTCGCATCGCAACAGAGCTGTTCCTCAAGCGTGCAGTTGTTGGCGGTATCGACCGCGTGTACGACATGGGCCGCGTGTTCCGCAACGAGGGCGTGGACTCAACCCACAGTCCGGAATTCACCACCCTGGAGTGCTACGAGGCGTGGGCTGACCAGTTCGTCATGGCCGAGCGGATGAAGGAAATCATCCTGAATGTGGCCGACGTCGTAGGTACCCGCACCATCCAGACGGAGGCCGGCGAGATCAACCTCGACGGCGAATGGGCCTGGCTTCCGGTATACCCGGGTCTTTCCGAGGCCGTGGGGGTAGAGATCACCCCGGACACCACGGTGGCGGAGCTGCAGGCCATCGCCGCCAAGCATGAGGTCAAGGTCGATCCCCAGTGGGACGCCGAGAAGCTGGTGGTTGAACTGTTCGGCGAAATCGTGGAACCCACGTTGCTGAACCCCACTTTCGTGTACGACTACCCGCCGTCGGCCCAGCCCCTGGCGCGTCCGCACCGCGAGGACGGCCGCCTGATCGAGGCCTGGGACCTGATCATTGGCGGCATGGAGCGGGGCACGGCGTTCTCCGAGCTCATTGACCCGGTCATCCAGCGTGAACGGCTGACGGAGCAGTCACGGCGCTCGGCCGCGGGCGACGTCGAAGCCATGCAGCTGGACGAGGACTTCCTCCGTGCCCTGGAATACGGTGCACCGCCCATGGGCGGTATCGGCCTGGGTATTGACCGCCTGGTCATGCTCTTCACGGGTGCAGGCATCCGTGAAACCATCCTGTTCCCCTTGCTGAAGCCTGAAGGCCACTGACCATGGAATACATCGCAGTCCTGGCGCCGTCCATCGTTGTTGGATTGATCTTCTGGTTCGCCATGAAGTCGATCTTTAATGCGGACAAATCCGAGCGCCAGGCCGAAGCCCGCGCCCAGGCCGAGGCCGATATGCGCAATTCGACGCCTGACACCGAGGGCCCGGCCGCTAAATAGCCCGTAAATTGGCGGGGTGTAAGCGGTAATCCACATATGCCTTTGACGAGTGTGCTTGCCGTGAACGATAATCAGGAATAGCACTATGGGGATTTCTGAATATCCAACCCTCCAAAAGAGAGGCTACTCATGGCACAAAAAGTAAAAATCATCCTCGTCGATGACCTGGATGAGGGGGCAGCCGATGAAACTGTCCGCTTTGGCCTGGACGGTGTCAGCTACGAGATGGACCTGTCCACCGCTAACGCCTCTTCCCTGCGCCAGGCTCTTGAGCCGTATGTGGCCAAAGCACGGAAGACATCAGGTGGCCGTGCCACCAAGGGCCGTTCCACCACTGCCCGTAACCAGGATTCCGCGCAGATCCGCCAGTGGGCCCGCGACAACGGTTACACGGTAAACAGCCGCGGCCGTATTCAGGCCGAAATTCAGGAAGCGTACCAGAAGGCCAATTCCTGATTCACCTGCCTCAATGCCCCGGCTGCGTGCCGGGGCATTGGCGTTTAACGGGCGCCCTTTGTTGGGTTCTGCTTCCTTCCTGCCTGGAATATGCGGGAATCACGACAGGCGATGCGGCGGTCAATATCCGCGCCGTGGTCCGGCAAAGACGACGCCGCGCAATGCCGGTTTGGTAATTCGGGGCCTCGCCCGGCTATTGCTGTTTGGTCCAAGGTGCCGGGACCGGCAGGGTTTTCGGGCGCGGACCGGCAGGAAAAGTCCTGCGGGTCCCGAGCGCCGTGCTCCCCGGCACCGGCCCTGGCGGCATGTGCGGCTGCGGGAGAAGTGGGGGAAATTTATTCCGCAAGGCGTCATGTTTCCCCTGTGGCGAACACGCTCCAAATCTCCGGCTTCGCCACGTAGCATCAAAGTACGTCGTAGCTAGGAGTGTGGCGAAATGTTTGAGAGATTTACAGACCGTGCCCGTCGCGTGGTAGTCCTTGCCCAAGAAGAGGCACGGATGCTGAATCACAACTACATCGGTACCGAACACATCCTCTTGGGTCTGATCCACGAGGGTGAAGGTGTTGCCGCAAAGGCGCTTGAGTCTTTGAGCATTTCGCTCGATGGCGTCCGCGAGCAGGTGCAGGAGATCATCGGCCAGGGCCAGCAGGCTCCGTCCGGGCACATCCCGTTCACGCCGCGCGCCAAGAAGGTGCTGGAGCTTTCCCTCCGCGAGGCACTTCAGCTCGGCCACAACTACATCGGCACCGAGCACATCCTGCTCGGCCTCATCCGCGAGGGCGAGGGCGTTGCTGCCCAGGTGCTGGTCAAGCTCGGAGCGGACCTCAACCGCGTCCGGCAGCAGGTCATCCAGCTGCTGTCCGGCTACCAGGGCAAGGAAACTGCCGGCGCGGGCAGCGGCCAGGGCCAGCAGGAAGGCACTCCGGCAGGTTCCGTGGTGCTTGACCAGTTCGGCCGCAACCTGACCCAGGCTGCCCGCGAGAACAAGCTTGATCCCGTGATCGGCCGCGAGCAGGAGATGGAACGCGTCATGCAGGTCCTCTCCCGCCGCACCAAGAACAACCCCGTGCTTATTGGTGAGCCCGGCGTCGGCAAGACGGCCGTCGTCGAGGGCCTCGCCCAGGCGATCGTGCGCGGCGACGTCCCGGAGACCATCAAGGACAAGCAGCTGTACACGCTTGACCTCGGTTCGCTGGTGGCAGGCTCCCGCTACCGTGGTGACTTCGAAGAGCGCCTGAAGAAGGTCCTCAAGGAAATCCGCACCCGCGGCGACATCATCCTGTTCATCGACGAGATCCACACCCTCGTCGGTGCAGGTGCGGCTGAAGGCGCCATCGACGCCGCGTCGATCCTGAAGCCGATGCTGGCCCGTGGCGAACTCCAGACCATTGGTGCCACCACGCTGGACGAGTACCGCAAGCACATCGAGAAGGACGCCGCCCTGGAGCGCCGCTTCCAGCCGATCCAGGTCAAGGAGCCTTCCGTCGCCCACGCGATCGAGATCCTCAAGGGCCTGCGTGACCGCTACGAGGCACACCACCGCGTGACGATCACCGATGGCGCCCTTGCCTCCGCTGCGCAGCTGGCCGAACGCTACATTTCGGACCGCTTCCTGCCGGACAAGGCGATCGACCTGATCGATGAAGCCGGCGCCCGCCTGCGCATCCGCCGCATGACCGCTCCGCCGGAGCTCAAGGCCATGGACGAGCGTATTGCTGACGTGAAGCTGGAGAAGGAATCGGCGATTGATGCCCAGGACTTCGAGGGTGCCGCTTCGCTGCGCGACAAGGAGCAGAAGCTCATTGCCGAGCGCGCAGAGAAGGAGCGCAACTGGAAGTCCGGCGGCATGGACGACATCTCCGAGGTTGACGAGGACCTGATCGCAGAAGTCCTCGCGAACTCCACGGGCATTCCGGTCTTCAAGCTCACCGAGGAAGAATCCTCGCGCCTGCTCAAGATGGAAGAGGAACTGCACAAGCGCGTTGTTGGCCAGGACGAGGCCATCAAGGCCCTGTCGCAGGCCATCCGCCGCACGCGTGCCGGCCTGAAGGACCCCAAGCGTCCGGGTGGCTCGTTCATCTTCGCCGGCCCCACCGGCGTCGGAAAGACCGAGCTCGCCAAGGCACTTGCCGAGTTCCTGTTCGGTGAAGAGGACGCCCTCATCACGCTGGACATGTCCGAGTACTCCGAGAAGCACACGGTTTCGCGTCTCTTCGGTGCTCCTCCGGGCTACGTCGGCTACGAAGAAGGCGGCCAGCTGACCGAGAAGGTCCGTCGCCGTCCGTTCTCCGTGGTCCTGTTCGACGAAGTTGAGAAGGCTCACGCCGATCTCTTCAACTCCTTGCTGCAGATCCTGGAAGACGGCCGCCTGACCGACTCCCAGGGCCGCGTGGTGGACTTCAAGAACACCGTGATCATCATGACCACCAACCTGGGTACCCGCGACATCTCCAAGAGCGTCGCTACCGGCTTCCAGTCCGGAACCGACACCCAGACCGGCTACAACCGCATGCGTGCCCGGGTCACGGAGGAGCTCAAGCAGCACTTCCGCCCCGAGTTCCTCAACCGTGTTGACGACGTCGTGGTGTTCCCGCAGCTGACGCAGGACGAGATCATCGAGATCGTGGACCTGTTCGTGACCCGCCTGGAGCGTCGCCTCAAGGACAAGGACATGGGCATCGAGCTCACCAAGGCCGCCAAGGTCCTGCTCGCCACCCGTGGTTACGACCCCGCAATGGGTGCCCGGCCGCTGCGCCGCACCATCCAGCGCGAGATCGAGGACCAGTTGTCCGAGAAGATCCTGTTCGGCGATCTCCACACCGGTGACATCGTTGTGGTGGATGTGGAAGGCGAAGGCGACGACGCCAAGTTCACGTTCGAAGGCAACGCCAAGCCGCGGATCCCGGAGATCGCTCCTACCGCGTAAGGCAGAAGCTACACAAGCAGAGTGCCCCGCACATTCTCCTGGGAGTGTGCGGGGCATTCGTGTTTCCAGGAAGTGGGTTTCTTGATGCGGGTTTTGATGGTGGCGCCGGGGACCCGTGGGGACGTTGCTCCCATGGCGGGCCTCGGTCGCCGATTGCAGGAGCACGGGTTTGAGGTCACGGTTGCTGCCAACCCAGCCTATGCACAGCTGGTGGTGTCGTCGGGTTGCGGGTACAGCCCATTGCCCGGGGACCTGACGCGCATCATCACGCGGACGGCCCCTGGCACCAAACCGGCCATGGGGGACCTGGCCACCACATGGCGGGCGCTGGGGGAGTACATGGACCGCGCCGCCACAGGAACGCTGGCGGCGGCGGAAGCGGGGGCCGATGTCATTCTCGCCAATTCGGTGGCTCCCTACGCGTACGACGTCGCGGAGGCGCTGGGCATCCCCGCCATTGGCGCGCACCTGCAACCGGTGGAACCCAGCGCCGACTACCCGCCCGTGCTGATGGGGTCCGCCCGGGACCTGGGAAAGTTGGGCAACAGGATCGTCGGGGAGCGTGCCCTGGCCGGACCTGCTCCCTATGATGCGCCGGGCGCCCGGCTTCGGCGGGAACTCGGGTTGCCCAAGCTGTCCCGCCGAGCCGCGGACCGCCGTCGAAGGCGCCGGAACGCAACCGTCCTCCATGGCATCAGTCCCACGGTCCTTCCGCGGCCGGCCGACTGGCACCCCGGTTTGGTCATGGCCGGGTACTGGTGGCCACCATCCCGGCCGGAGTGGCGTCCGGATGCGGAGTTGGTGGACTTCCTTGCCGCAGGTCCCGCGCCGGTGTTCGTTGGCTTCGGCAGCGGCGCCGCCCTGGACGTGGAGCTCGTCCTGCAGGCTGCCCGGCGGGCCGGTGTCCGTGTGGTGATGCAAGGGGGGAGCGTGAGGGAAGATGACGCCCTGGGCGTCGGCGACGTCCCCCACGAGTGGCTCTTCCCCAGGATGGCGGCTGTTGTGCACCACGCAGGTTCAGGTACGACGGCGGCCGGTCTCCGCGCGGGGGTACCAACAGTTTGCGTCCCGGTCTTCACGGATCAGCCGCTGTGGGCCTCCCGCATTGCTGCGCTGGGCGCCGGGCCGAGGCCTGTCCCGTTCCGTGAGCTCACGGCGGAGCGCCTTGGCGACGCCATCGCCAAGGCGGCCAGGTCGCCGTCGTACGCTTCCCGGGCTAGGCTGCTCGCCGGACGTATCGCGGTTGAGGACGGAACCGGCCCGGTCCTCCAAGCCCTCACCCAACTAAGTAGCAGCAGAGCGCGTTTACAGGGCTGAAAACGCGCACAAATGCGACCCAGTTGGGTGAGGGGGGTGGATGTGAAAGCAGTGTTTCACTCTTAGTGAACCACTCTGTGATTGAGGGCACATTAAGTGTTGAATCGGATCATGCCTTCGACTGACTCCCACACCCCGCAACCAAAGACTCCTTTCCACGATCTGGACCACTACCTGGCCATTCCCCGGGTCAGTGGCCTCACCCTCAGCCCGGACGGCACGCGGCTGGTCACCACGGTCACGACACTCAACGGCAAGGGCACCGAGTTCGTGACGGCCCTGTGGGAGCTCGACCCCGCGGGGGACAAGCAGGCGCGCCGGATCACCCGCAGTGCCAAGGGCGAGGCCGGCGCTGCGTTCGCGGCCAACGGCGACCTCTACTTCACCTCGGCCCGGCCGGACCCGGAGAGCCCGGACGAGGATCCTGTGAACGCACTCTGGCTGCTGCCCGCGGCTGGGGGAGAGGCCCGGGTGGCGCATTCCCGCGCCGGAGGCGTCAGTTCCGTCCTCGCCGCGGCAGACGCGGATGCCGCCTTTGTTGTCGCGGACGTCCTGGCCGGCTCCACGGACGAGGAAAACGATGAAGAGCGCCGCAAGGCCCGCAAGGACAACAAGGTCTCGGCCATCCTGCACAGCGGCTATCCGGTGCGCTATTGGGATGCCGACCTCGGTCCTTCGCAGCCGAGGATTTTCGCGGTGGAGGCAGGCGAGGTCGGTGAGCCAGGGAAGCCCGCGACCATTGACGCCGGGCCGCCGGTCAAGCTCCGGAACCTGACTCCCGCCGTCGGAGGTTCGCTGCGGGAAGCGAAGACCGTGGTGAGTCCCGATGGCAAGACCATCTACACGAGCCTCACCAAAGCGCTTGCGAAGGCTGACAGCCGCGAGGTGCTTGCCGCCGTCGACGTCGCCACCGGCACCGTCAAGGTGCTGCTGGACCACGACGGCATGAGCTACTTCCCCGGCCCGGTCAGCCCGGACAACCGCACGCTGGTGGTGCAAAGCGAAAGCGACACCACCCCAACCCAGGCCCCGCAGGTCAAGCTGCATCTGCTCGATGTCTCAGGCGGTGAAACTACTGACCTGGTGCCGCTTGCGCACAACTGGGACCGCTGGGCCACCCCGGTTGCCTGGCTTCCGGACGGCCGTGCCGTCCTTGTCACGGCGGACGACGACGGCGCGTCGCCGGTTTTCCGGGTGGACGTCGCCGACGGTGGGGTCACCCGGGTGACGAATGACGCGGCGGCGTATACCGACGTCGTGGTTTCCCGTGACGGCAGCACAGCGTATGCGCTGCGGAGTTCGTACGAATTCCCGTCGGAAGCTGTGCGGATCGACCTTGCCTCCGGTGACGTTGTCCGGCTTCCGGCTCCAGCGGAGCGGCCCGTTTTTGACGGACGGCTGGAACGGGTGGAGACGACGGCGGCTGACGGTACGCGGGTGCCTGCGTACCTGGCTCTGCCTTCGGGGGCGTCGGAGACCGCGCCTGCCCCGCTGTTGCTGTGGATCCACGGTGGACCGCTTGGTTCCTGGAACGCGTGGACCTGGCGCTGGAACCCGTGGCTCCTGGTGGCCAAGGGCTATGCCGTGCTGCTTCCGGATCCGGCGCTGTCCACGGGGTACGGGCAGGAGTTCATTCAGCGTGGCTGGGGTGAGTGGGGAAAGAAGCCGTACTCCGACCTGATGGCCATGACGGACGCAGTGGTTGCGCGCCCGGATATCGACGAGTCCCGGACCGCGGCCATGGGTGGTTCGTTCGGCGGCTACATGGCCAACTGGGTTGCCGGACAGACGGACCGGTTCAAGGCGATCGTGACCCACGCTAGTCTGTGGGCGCTGGACCAGTTCGGACCCACGACTGATGCTGCGCAGTACTGGCTGAAGGAAATGACCGTGGAGATGGCCATGGAGAACTCACCGCACCTGAACGTCGGCAACATCACGACACCCATGCTGGTGATCCACGGGGATAAGGACTACCGCGTGCCGATCGGCGAAGGCCTGAGGCTTTGGTATGAGCTGCTTTCGTCGTCCGGGCTGCCTGCGGGTGAGGATGGGCAGAGTCCGCACCGGTTCCTGTACTTCCCGGACGAGAACCACTGGGTACTCCAGCCGCAGCACGCCAGGATCTGGTACGGAGTGGTGGAGCACTTCCTGGCCAAGCAGGTGCTCGGGGAGGACGTGGAGCTGCCGGAGGAGCTGGGAGTTTAGCCCTGGGCCTTGATGCCGCTGTTTACGTCACCGTGTTCCATGTGTGAGCCATATCACACATAAAGTTCCGTGAGCTTTCGATGCCTCATCCCGTCCTCCTTATGAAGGCGCAAAACGCGACCATCTCACCGACAGGAGCGAGTGCTATGACAAACCAGACGCATACCCCCGCAGAGGTTGCAGCAAGGAACACCTCATCTGCTGTGGCAAAGACCGGAGCAACGTCCGCTCCTTCCCTTAAGGAAGCCGTGGAGTACAAGGGCAAGGACGGCCGCGGAGCAACGAACGTCGCTGACGGTGTGGTGGCCAAGATCGCCGGGATCGCCATCCAGGAAATCCCCGGCGTTCACGCACTGGGTGGCGGCGCTGCACGCGCCATCGGCACCTTGCGCGAAAAGGTGGGCCAGAAGGACCTGACCCAGGGCGTCAGCGTGGAAGTCGGCCAAACCCAGGTTGCTGTTGACGTCACCCTCGTCGTCGAATACCCGTACCCCCTTCAGGAAGTTGCCGACAACGCCCGCAACGCTGTCTACACCGCCATCGAAGACCTCGTTGGCATGGAAGTCACCGAAGTCAACATCACCATCACCGACATCCACGTCCCCTCCGATGAATCCGACGACGACGATCGGGAACCGAGGGTGGCATGAGTCCCACGGTCACCGGCATCGCCATAGGAGCCGTCCTGGCGATTGCCGGCTTGTGGTTCGGATTCTGGGGGCTGCTGCTGACGGCGCTGTTCATGGGGATCGGAGCAGTGTTGGGCAGATCGGCAGAAGGCAAGCTTGACCTCGGCGGGGTGTTGGACGCCCTGCGCGGCAAGCGCTCGTCCTCATGACGCGGGCCGGGCACACCCGGATTGCCCGCACGGCGCTGCGAAAGACCGTGGAGGCCGTCACAGCAGAAGCTTTCCGGGTGAGTGGCAGGAACGTCACCGCGGAACTCGACGACGACGGCGGCAAGCTGGGTGTGAGGGTAGCCGTACAGCTGGCCCTTCCCCAGTTGCCCTCCCCGCAGTCCGATCCCCGCCACGGGGGAAACGTCTTCGAACAGGCCCAAAGCGCACGCTCCAGGATCGTGGCCCGCGGGCTGCAACTGACGGGAATGACCTTTGGCCGGGTAGACATCAGGCTCACAGCAGGCAAACCGCCACACAACCAGGAAAGGAGGGTGCGGTGAGTGCGGACAGCATCAGCAGGCGCATGATCCGCAGGGAGACCCACTCCTCGCGGGCGCTGGCCTCATCCATCTGCGCAGTACTGGTGGCTGGCGTCTTCCTGTGGCTGGCAGCGGAAATCGTGCTGTGGCTGGTGCGCGGGCCAGCCGTGATCGCAGGGCCGGCGCAGCTGCTTCAGTGGCTGACAGACCTGCCGGTGAGGACCATCCCGGCGGGTCTGGCCGCCGCAGGAGCGGGACTTGGGTTACTGGGGATGCTTCTCCTGGGCCTTGCCTTCGGGCGTGGTCGCAAGGCACGGCGAGCCCTCAGCAGTGACCGCAGTGCGGTCGTCGTTGACGACGAGGTCATTGCAGCGGCGGTCTCCGGCAAGACCCGCCAGGTCGCGGGCCTCGCGCCCGGCCAAGTGACCACCACCGTCGGTGGACGGTCCGTACGCGTCCGGGTGCGTCCGACGTCGGGCATTGCGCTGGACCCGGACGCCATCCGCAAAGCGGTGGACGACGAACTGGCCGCCTACGGAATGGCTGGCCCGTTCACATCGTCAGTGAAGGTGGCCAGCCAAGGAGCGGTGGGGCAATGAGGAAGACCAACAGGGCTTTGAACCGGACACTGCTTGCCCTTCTGGGCGTAGTCCTGGCGGGTGCAGGCGCCGCACTGATCGCGGCCGTCGTCGTTCCCGGATTCGCGCAGACGTGGACCTCCACCGGAAACCGGCTCCGCGACCAGTCGCGGGAACTGCTCACATCCGCCCCGTTGGCAGATCCGCCACGAAGCTGGTGGGCAGTGGTGGCCGTAGCTGCGCTGCTGGTTGCGGCGGCACTCAGTGTGGGCTGGTTGGTCTCGCAGGGCGGCGGTCGCACGGCCCGCTTGGCGGAAGTGCACGACGGCGACCGCGGACGCACCGTGGTGGACACCGGACTCATCAACTCGGCCGTGCAGGAAGCAGTCAAAGGCAACCGCGAAATCCTCGCCAGTTCCGTTTCGGCATGGGAGTTGCGCAAAGGGACGGCGATCAAACTCCGGATAGAGGCACGCAAGGGAGCTTCGCCGCGTGAGCTGGTGGAGACAGCCGAACTGCTGGTCCAGCCGATCGACACGTGGCTGGGGGGCCAGACACCCGTGCTGGTGCGCATCACCGCCGGCACCCGAAGCCGGTTGGCCGGCACCGGCCGGGCCCGCTAGGAACCATCAACAACACAACAGGAAAGGAAAACCATCATGGGAATCAACGACAAAATCAACAACGCGGCCACTGAGCACCTCGGCGCAGCCAAGGAAAATGCCGGCAAATTGACCGGGAACGAATCCCTGGAACGTGAAGGCCAGCAAGACCAGGCAGAGGCCAAGGTTCAGCAGGCCGGCGAGAAGGTCAAGGACGCAGCAGCCGACATCGCCGAAAACCTCAAGGACGCTGCCCACAAGATCAAGGAAGGCTTCTCCAGGAAATAGCCACTGAACCTGTGAGGGCGGACTGTGGCGAAGAACGGACGCGGCAGCCCGCCCTCCGGGATCCCCTCGCTGGAAGCCGGGCACCAAAGTCAAGGTTGAGCCATCCGGTGCCGGACCTGATCCGAATCACCATCGATGCCTGAATCGGCTTGAACAAGGCGGGCAAACGGACGTTTCCGAGTTTGCGCAGTGCCTCCCCGGGCATCGCGCAAAGCAGCGAAGGAAGGAGTCGCGTGACAAACGCACAACGGGCCCGGAATCCGTTGGATCATGTTCCGGACGCCATTCTTGCCGGAAGGGCGGGCGACGGTGACACCGCAGCCTTCGAGGCTTTGGCCCGGCGGCATGGACCTGTGATGCGGGCCAGCGCCCGCCGCCTCACCGGATCCTGGGCCGACGCCGACGACGTTGTCCAGGAGTCGCTGGTCCAGGCATGGAGGCAACTCGAGAGCCTGCGGGACCCTGCGGCGGTCCGAAGCTGGCTGTTGCGGATTGTTGGCAGCCGGAGCATCGACCACCTGCGGAAGCGCCGGAACCATGCGGAACTCGAATCTGCGCAAGTGCCGGCGCCGCAGCCCAGGGCCCAGGATCCGGAACCGGCCGCCCTCAACGGATCCGGGGTGGAAGCCCTCAAGGCTGCCCTCGCCGAGTTACCGGAAGAACAAAGGCGATGTTGGGTTCTCAGGGAATTCAATGACCAAAGCTATGAGGAGATCGCCGAGACGTTGAAGATCAGCCCTGACAGCGTCCGCGGCCGACTGGCCCGGGCCCGCATCACCCTCGCACGCAGAATGGAGGAATGGCGATGAACGCTTCGCATGACACCATGGAATGCGGACATTCCCTTGCGGAGTTGAGCGACTACCTTGATACCGGCGAATTCAGTGATCCGGCACATCTGGAATCGTGCCCCGAATGCCAAGCAGGACTGGCAAGCCTCCGCCGCCTCTCCCGCTTCGCGGGCGACCTTGTGCACGCAGATACGGCCGAGGCAGGCTCGGGCACCGATGAATGGATGCAATCGATCCTGTCCAACTTGCGCTTGGAGCTTCGGCCCGGGCGGACAATCCCGCTGCGTTCGGACAACCCGGCCGATGTGCTTTCGGAAACAGAAGGAGCCATTACTGCGCTCATCCGGTCCCTCGTGGATGAGATTCCCGGAACCGCCGCGGGGAGGTGCAGCCTGCTGGGGGACGTCACGGAGCCAGGCGCTGGAATCAGCGTCCACGTGGACGTGGCCGTGATGTATGGCCGGCACCTTGAAGAACGGGCCAGTGAAGTCCGCGCCCGTCTGGCAGAGGCACTGGGGACGCATACGGAGTTGAACGTCACCGGGATCGACGTGACCATCACCGACGTGCTCGAACCCGCTGCCAGTCCAGAGAACAACCGGGAGGAGCAACCATGACGGAACCGGCAACCGGTGCGCTCGCCGACCAACTGATGCGGATAGCCCAGGCCGTTGATGGGGTCAGTGCGCTGTTCCCCGCCCGGCCATTGTGGCAGTCCGTGGCGGGAGTGGCCCTGCAAGCCATAACGGGTGAAGCGCTGCCCCTGGTTGCGCTGACGGAAAGCCCCGGCGGAGTGTCCGTCAAGGTGAGGATCGGGGTCGAGGCTGCCCATTCCGCACCAGCGGTGGCGCGAAGAGTAGCCCAAGCGATCCGAAGCCACCTGCATGAGCCGGCTGCCGCCGTCGAGGTTTCCGTGGTCAAAATCGGAGGCTGACCGGCAGGCGCTAGTCTTCGAAGTGCGTTGAGGGGGCAGGGGTTGTGCCATTGCGTTCGGACATGATGCCAGCGGCTACGTCGTGCAGTTTCTGGTTGCGGTTCTGCGAGGCCTGGTTCAGGAAAGCGAAGGCTTGTTCCTGGGTGCAGTTGTTTTCGGCCATGATGATTCCGGTTGAGAGGTCGATGACGGTGCGGCGTTTCATGGCGGCTTTGAGGTCCTCGGCGAGCAGGTCCGCTGCCGCGATCCGCAGCGCAAGTCGCAGTGCCTGCCCGGCCATGTCCGCGAATATCTTCGCTTCACTCACTGCGTCGTCGGTGAACGCGTGGGTGTTGGGGGCGAAGAAGTTCAGTGCTGCGGAGGCGTCTTTGCCCAGCTCCAGCGGCGCCGCGAGGACGCTGCGTGCCCCGGCGGAATCCAGGGTCGCTGCGTATGCAGGCCACGGGGAAGCTGTGCTGGTGTCGGCCAGAACCACCGGTGACCGGGTTTGCAGGGCTTCCAGGACAGGACCGTCACCCAGGGCCTGTTCGATGCCGTCCCAGAGGATGGCGTTATCGCTGCTGCCAGCCAAGGTCACGGCCCGCTTGCGGCGCCAAAGGGTCACGGCGCATTCGATGCGGGTGCCGGTAGCCCGGCTCAGAGTGGCCGCGGCGTAGCCGGTCATGCGGTCCAAAAAGGACTTAACATCGTCGGAACCAGCGATGAGTTGGTGCAGTCGCTGGAAGTCCTCATTCTGCTCCTCAGTTTCCACATCCAGCATTGTAGGTGCGGGTATTTTGACCTCGCAATATGGCGCCTCCCGGACGGGCCGGGTGCTGCGGGTTAGTCTTAGCGTCACAGGACGCAATGGGGGGAGTGCCAAATGGAGCAGGAGACCGTGGACGGCGGCAAGGGAACCATCGGGCTCGACGGGCAAGGAATCCTGCAGCTGATCTGGGGACAGGGCACCGTCCTGACGGCGGAGGACGTGCGCGCGGCAATGGACAAGATCAACAAACTCGCCGGTGACGCCGAGTATCCGATGCTGATCGACATCACCCACACCCAGTCGGTCACCCGGGAGGCCAAATCGGCTTTCAGTACAAAATGCGCTGCTTCGCGGATCGCATTGGTGGGTTCAAACCCGGTCAACCGGGTCATCGCCAACTTCGCCATGTCACGGCGCACGCTGCCGGTTCCCACCCGGTTCTTCGCCTCCCACGATGAAGCCATCACCTGGCTGCTGACTCCTGAGTATTCCTGAGTCGTTGCCGGTCGCGGCAGCGGCTGAAGGCTTCCGCAGCGCGACCAACGCCCCGCGAGGCCGGGCCGCGCACGGGAAGCAGTAACGCCGACGCTGGCAGCGGCACACCTGGCTCTGAGCGCTAGTCAAGCCCCCTGCGCCACCAATCGACTCGGGGGGGAGTAGAGCCAAACTGCAGGCCGGGTGGGGGTTCAGCGCAGCGGATCCCGAGCGTCCTTGTGAGCCTTGTGGGCCCATTCCTTCAGTCGGCAGGTCGCAGGAACTCAGCACCCGAGCCAAACTCATTAACCTCGGAGATTTTGGGTGACGCCGTTGCTCAGCGACTGGCGCGCCACCCATACGAATTTGAGAGCGAACGCCGATAAGCACCCATATGTCGTGTTATCCTCTGCGCTGATTCGAAAATCCGCTGCGGGCTGTGATCGGCGCGAGCAGCCGAACATCATCTAGACGGTAAGTCTTGTGGGTGAGGTTGATGCCGTCGATGAATGGGTCGCCGCTGATGACGGTGACTTCCTCGTGGTTGGGCTGGCCCGTGTGACACCAAATAAGGTTTCATCACCGGCGGAGAATCGGCCGATGCGCACAGTGTCCTACAAGTCAGGGTTTGACGGCTCGGGTATGTAGCAGAGGTGCTCCGCTGGATTGACGTGGCATCAGACTTGGCGTCGCCTTCCGGATACGCGGTTCGGTGCCGGGGTTGACGATCAGATCTATGGCCGTCGCAGCGATTTGATCTAGCGGGACGCGGACCGAACTGAGTGGCGTGGGCAAGCGCGCCGACAGTGGTGTGTCGTTGTAGCCAACCAGGGCGAGGCTATTGGGGATTGTGATGCCAGCGTGCTGGGCGGCTGCTATGACACCCATCGCGATGTTGTCGTTCGCGGCGAAAATAGCCGTGGGCCGGTTTTCGGGTCCTGCGGCGAAGAGGGTTTGTCCTGCGGTGTAGCCGTTTTCGATTCCGTAACCGGCAGCGACCATCCATTCCTCCCGGGCTGAGACTCGCGCTTCCTCCAACGCCCTGCGGGCCCCTGCCAGACGTGCCGTTCCGGTAGAAGTGAAGACCGGACCAGTGATCACGGCAATATCCCGATGTCCAAGGTCAACCAGGTGTCGGACGGCGAGGTAGCCGCCAACCTCATCATCACCGACGGCGGACGGGCTTTCGCCGTCCGTGCGAAGGACAAGCGCATGCGTCACCGCGCGCTGACGCAGGAGTTTCGGCAACTCATCGCCGAGCCGGGCTGTAGCAAGGATCAGCCCGTCGACGTTCCGGTCCAACAGTGTCTCCGCTGCACGGCGTTCATCTTCGGGGTCGTCACCGCTGCTGGCCACCATGGCGAAGTAGCCGCGCGCCGCTGCGGCACGTTCAACCGCTTCGAACATCAACGCCATGACCGTATCGCTTAGGCGGGGTACCAGCACTCCGAGGGTCCTGGTTTCTCCCCGGCGAAGACTGGAAGCAAAGGAATTCCTGCGGTAGCCAAGCTCTTCGGCTACCTTCCGCACGTGTGCCGCTGCAGCCGACCGTGAGGGCGTGCGTTCGTCCAAAGCTCGACTGGCCGTAGAGATGCTCACGCCACTGGCCGCTGCGACGTCCTTCAGGGTAACGATCGCTGCGGGTAAGGCCTGCTCCATCGCGGTTCTCCTCTTTACCAAGGGTGTAACAGACACTCTATTCCTCCTTCATGCAAACGTTCTCTTGACAGTGAGCTGCGACACGTGCAAACTTGAAAACGTTCCCGCAAACGTTTTCATCCTAGCGGGATTACCGACATCAATGAAGAGAAAAGGTAGCTGTAATGACACTCGATCTCCGCGGACTCAGCCCCGCACCCGTCACCCCGTTCACTGAAGATGGCGCTGTCGACTTTGCTGCAATCCAGCGTCTGGGTTCGTGGCTTGGATCGATTGAAGGCGTGAAGAGCCTGGTCGTCTTGGGACACGCCGGCGAAGGCACGTTCCTCACTGAAGAGGAGCAGCTGGACGTAATCCGTGCCTTCGTCGCCTCGACCGAAGGCCGCGTCCCGGTCGTGGCCGGCATCACGAAGGAAGGCAACAAGACTGCTGCCCTCGAGGCCAAGAAGGCAGTCGAAGCCGGCGCTTCAGCTGGGCTCGTATACCCCTCGCACGGGTGGCTGCGGTTCGGCTACCAGAAGGGCGCCCCGCAGTCGCGGTACAGGGAGATCTATGAAGAATCCGGTCTGCCGCTGATTCTTTTCCAGTACCCGGACAACACGAAGGCAACCTACGACCTCGACACTCAGCTGGAGATCGCGGGCCAGGAAGGCGTCTTTGCCACGAAGAACGGTGTCCGCAACATGCGCCGGTGGTACACCGAGATCCCGGCGCTGCGTGCCGCATACCCCGAACTGCAGATCCTGTCCTGCCACGACGAGTACCTCCTGCCGACGATGTTCGACGTCGACGGGTTGCTCGTTGGCTACGGCAACATCGCCCCCGAACTGCTCGTTGAACTGATCGAGGCCGGCAAGGCACAGGACTACAGGCGCGCCCACGCCATTCATGAGCGGCTACTGCCGGTAACCAAGAACGTCTACCACCGAGGCTCCCACATGGAGGGCACAGTCGCCCTGAAATGGGGCCTGGTGAACCGCGGCATCCTGGACCACGCCACCGTGCGCACCCCGCTCCTGCCGCTGCCTGACGGCGCCGAGGGCGAGATCGCAGATGCTTTCGCCGAAGCAAACATCGGCAAGGTCACTGTCCCGGCCTGATCGAGAGCAGGGTGCGTGCGGAGACCTTTCAACGCACGCACCCTGAGCCGGCACTATTCGCTTGAACGCAAGCGATCGGCCTCGCGGTAGGCCGCCCACCCGACATTGGGGTCGGAATAAGTAAAGTCAAAGAAGACTGAGCGGGAGAATAGTCCCGTGGAAGGAGGGCGCGCCGTGAGTGAGTACACGAAGACGCCTAGCACCTCACATAAGCCGGTCACCGGTCTGCGACGCCCGGCGGCCGACGACGTTCAGAACATGGTCAAAGCCCGGAAAACCCGTCGATCGTTCTGGCAGCAACTTGCCCTGATTGGTCCGGCCTTCGTCGCCGGCGCCTGGCAGTTTGGGCCCGGCAACCTCGCCACAGCCGTCCAGGCTGGCAGCGGCTACCAATACACCCTGATCTGGGTGATTATCGTCTCCACCATCCTGATGATCTTCCTTACGGACATGAGCGTTCGTTTAGGCATCAAATCCCCAGTTTCGCTTATCCAATCAATCAAGGACCACCTGGGCAAAACAGTCGGCGTGGTCGCCGGCATCGGCGTATTCTTGGTCACCTTGTGCTTCTCCGTCGGTAACGCTGTCGGCGTCGGCCTCGGCGCCTCCATGCTGTTCGGCGGATCGCCTGTCATGTGGACGATCGTCGGCACCGCATTGGTTGCCACGATTCTGCTGTTCCGCAATGTCTACCGGGTTATCGAAAAGGTGCTTGTCGTGATGGTCGGGGTGATGGCGGTTGCATTCGTTACGTCCGCGTTCATCGCGAACCCCGACTGGGCTGCGGCCGCATCTGGGCTGATCCCCAGCATTCCCAGCGATGCTTGGTTGCTGGTCATCGCTCTGGTCGGCACCAACTTCTCGGTGAACGCCGCCTTCTACACCTCTTACGGCACGAAAGAGCGGGCACGCGGTGAGGAAGACTACCGCGACATCACTATGGTCGATACGATCCCTGGCATTGTTGCTCCGGGCATCATGACGTCGCTCGTCATCGTCGTCGCGGCTTCCGTCCTCGGCGCTACTGGCCAGGTCGCTGCAACTATGGCCAAGCTCGGAAGCATCTTCGAACCCCTCGCCGGGCCGGTCGGCAGTGCAATCTTCGCGATCGGGTTCACTGGCGCTGCCTTCTCGGCAATGACCGCAAACTGCACGGCCGGCGGAACGATGCTTTCCGATGCACTCAACCGACGCGGCGCCAACGGCATCACATCCGGAACGCAGAAGTTCATCAGTGCGATCATCCTTGCGTTCGGCCTCACCATCACCGTCATCTTCCAAACCTCACCTGTTCAGGTGATTGTTGTAGCTCAGGCACTGACGATCCTGGTTGCGCCGCTGCTGGCAACACTGATCGTGGTCATGGCCAATCGCCGCAAGTTGATGGGTTCGCTGCGCAATAAATGGTGGCAAAACCTCTTCGGCGTTTTAGGACTCCTGGCGGTATTCATGCTGTCCATACGGCTGATCGTCAACTTCGCTGCCGGCGGCTGACGCGCCTGTTGTCTGTCCTACCTCGCGACCCTTGCATGAGTAGTGCCTCCACCAAACCGTGGGGGCACTACTTGTTGACCAGCAGCAACATCGATTGTGAGTTTACGACCACGTTCAAACCCTCACTCGGCAACCTGCAAGGAAGCGGTGCGGCCACAAACTCACGAATGCAGCACAAACTTGGCTGGGAGAATGAGGAGGTTCAGATCCTCCGTGTTCGAGGAAAGGCAAACGTTTATAGCGTTTTGGCTTTGGGGGGCACAAGGAAAGAAGCGTCTATGCGGCCCGTTTGACGTTGGGCAACTTTAGAAACCTCGAGTGTCAGCTGGTTCCGCTTCCACCTTCGTGAGCTGGGACAGTGGGTTCAAGCCCTTCGGCTTGGACCACTTCGCACCATGCCTCGAATCCGGATTGGAAGGCAACGACACCCGCTTCGGGGAGGGAAATTTCGATCGCTTCCAAAATTTCAGTAGGCGTAACCCCAAGGTCCAAGGCCACTCGGATGTGGCTTTGAATGTGCCCCTTGGCGGCCCGCATGACAGTAAGACTGACGATGAACAGGAGCTCCTTGGTCTTCCGATCCAGAGCTCGTTGATCGAGATATGCTGCGGAAACAAGATGGTTGGCAGCTTTCAGGACAGGGAAGTCCTGCTTTGCCATGACTTTGTGATAGTCGAGAACGTATCCCCTAGCACGGGCCATATCATCAATGTAGTTTTGCGCTTCCGTGCTTGTGTCAGTCACTTTATCAACCATGCTAACCCCTGTGAACAAATCCATGTAGAAGATACTTGATGATCTGCTTTATTCCCGAGGGTGAGATCCACCCTTCCTGATTTCGGGATTGGAAGATTCCATTATGTGAACATATGGATCGTTATGAAGGTCGGCGGCGAGATAGATTCTCACTGCTGACTCGGAGTCTTCTAGAGTCAAACCACCTCGGCGGGCGGTTCGAATTACGAGAAGAATCTGGAATGTTAGCGCCCCTAGCGTCAACAATATAAGACTGATGTCAAAGAGGGGATTAAATTCTCTTCCAAAGACATCTGCCCAATCCCATTCATCCTGCTGTCCTACCCAAGCGGAAATTTCGGAATGAAGTACAGCAAGGGAAGCGGTGCTGACATTCAGATAAGGCACCTCAACTCCCTCCACCGTGGCTCGCCAGCGTTTGGATGCACGGACCTAGGGATGACAACTGACACCCCAAGGCGAGGGAGGGGTACAGCTGGGGCATGACCGGATGCTCTTGGGTTCTTCCGCCAACCAAAGGCTGACTTCGTCATCTCTATGGAGAGCGATCCTCCCGCGACCGCCATCGATCCATACCCAAAAAATAGAGCCATCAGAGGCTATGTCTTCCACGGTTCCCCTGACCAGGATTTGATCCGTCCTGCGAAGAAAGACTTTGTCACCAGAGCTCAGGCCCACCCAGTCCTTGGGTTGCAGTGCCAGATGATCCATGAGTGAGGGCCAAGAAGCTGCTTTGAAGTGATGGGTAATTACCTCTGTCAAAGGACCGTTCCTTGCCTTGTCTCCGAAACTCGATGACGCCCGTCTTTCTCCGCTGACGAACCCATGCTGTTCAGAGTAGGCCCGATCTCGACAAAGGGCCTCCGTATTTCCACGTAACTTCGCGCCCAGCCCCATTGCGCCGGGTGGTTATAGGAAATATTGTCTTTCGAGGATAAACCGACCCTCTTCGGTGATTCATCAGGCGAGACCAATCGTTCCCCGCATCTCCTCATGTTGACTGTTCTTCAATCCAAGGTCGAGAACGTGCCTGCGGAGAGTGAGCGAGAAGGCCGCTGCTTGACTGGACCACCAGCCTCCCCTATAAACATGAGATGCAACCCCGCAAACAGAGCAAACTGCAGTTTGCGGCCGCACTTTCCCGGGCTCGTTCAATCGACGATCTCATCAAAGAGCTATATGCAGGCATTGGAAGTGTCTTCGACTCGGCTGCCGTGGGCTTCGATCTGCTTGACCCGGGTTCCCATCGCTTGCTGTCTACCTCGGCTCAGGGTGTGAGCGAATTTTTCCTTGCTCGATATGACAGCGTGGCCCGGAACGTGGACCCGGTACTGAAACAGGCCATCGTCCGTCGCGGCTTTGCGTACAACCTTGAGATGATGTCCGAAAAGGAGTGGCAGCAGCTGGAGGTTTATCGGGAGGCGTTCTCCCTGCATCGGCTGACGACCCTTGTCTACGTTCCGATCATAGTCTCCGACGAGGTGCTAGGAACCCTGAACATTGGAAGGGTCGAAGGGAAGCCTCGGTTTACAGCAAGGGAGCTGCATGATGTAGAGGAGGTCGGAGGTCTCCTCAGTTCGCTCATTGGGTCGATTTGTCTCCGTGAGCTCCTTGAACATGAAGTAAAGATGTTCCGTGACGCACTCGACATGAGTGATGAGCCAATTGTCATCAGTGATGCGGGGAGAGCCGCGCGCTACATGAATCCGGCCGCGAAGAAGACGTTGGAACGACAGCCCAGTGACGCCCCGCTGCTTGACGAAGCGCTTTTAGTGTTGCAGAACAGCCGCCCGGCACCGGACTCGATCCACGGATTTGTGAAGCGTGTTGTCTCACTGCCAGGTGGAGATGGGCTCATGGCAGTCCTGCGCAGCTCCGGGCAGGAAGATGGTATTCCTGAATGGCTTCGGCAGAGCCTTACCGCCCGCGAGAGTGAGGTGGTTATGTTGGTGAGCAAGGGCCTACGTGATGCCGAGATCGCCCAGAACCTCCACCTGAGCGTGCACACCGTAAAGGGGTATCTTCGCCAGATTTTTAAGAAAACCGGCACCCGTTCTCGAGTCGAGTTGGCGCGTTTAGCGGTTACCGAGCACCAGAAGTAGATCCCTCGAACGAGGGGGTCCGGCATTCCAGCCGTATGGAGGGCTGCCGGCGCTTCAATGCTGATTTAGTCTCGAATCGAGGAATTCTGCATCCAGGTGCTGCGGTTTAGCCTGCGGGCCAGGCCTCCGGTAGCGAGCGTGACGTGGGTTGCTTCGGCCGAGTCAAGCAGACGGCACGAGCAAGCGAAGCGGGACCTGCCTGCCTGCACGAGCTCCTTGACAAGGTCAATTCTATTTTTGTCGGCAAGGCATAGCCACGTGCTGCCGCAACCGGCCAGGCCGCCTCGACATCCAGGCTGCCCCGTAACGAACCAAGGAGAACAGACATGAGCGCCGTTACACTTGACTCTTCACTGGCGACATTCTCGCGCCGGTTTGAGGTGTCAGCAAAGCTGGCACAGCGGGGACGAGAAGTCATCCCTGGCGGTTACAGCCGCAACTCATTCAATTTTGGTCCGCACGCCATTTATGTCGAGAGCGGAGACGGCGCATACATCTCGACAGTCGAGGGCCACCGACTTCTTGATCTGAACAACAACTTCACGGTGAACGTACTGGGCCACAATCATCCGTCGGTGCAGAGAGTCTTGCGCGAATCCATCGAAACAGGGGTTTCCTTTGGTAACCCTGTGGCCTTGGAGACGGAACTTGCCCAGTTGCTTGTTGATCGGATCCCATCCATTGATCGTGTCCAATTCTCGTGCTCAGCATCTGAATCCTGCATGTCTGCCGTCCGGGTGGCACGGGCATACACAGGCCGGACAAAGATAGCGAAGTTCGAAGGCGGATACCACGGCTTCACGGACCCGCTTCAGGTCTCCTGGCACCCCGACCACGATGGAGACTGCGGTCCCGATGAAGCCCCGAAAGCCATCCCCGACAGCGCAGGCATACCTGCGGAGGACGTTGCCAACGTGGTCGTGTTAACCCAGAACGATCGTGAGGGCACGGAGCAAATCCTGCGGGCTCACGCAAGCGAGCTCGCCTGCGTCATCCTCGAGCTCGAAAGTGCTTCCGGCGGGGTTGTTACCCTTGAGCAGGACTATGTCGAGAGCCTTCGTGAACTGACCTCGGAGCTGGGAATCGTCCTGATCTTCGATGAGACCGTAACCCTTCGTGCCGGCTATCAGGGGATGCAGGGTGACTACGGGGTGTCACCTGACCTCACGGTAATGGGCAAAATCATCGGTGGAGGCTTCCCGCTCGGTGCAGTAGGTGGTTCTGCCGAGATCATGGGCGTCTTGGAGTCAGGTCTCGTTTCCATCTCCGGCACTCACCACGGCCATAAGATCGCCTTGGCCGCCGGAATTTCCACGATGAGGGAGCTTACCCAAGGGGCATTTGACCGGCTCAATGGAATGGCCACGCGCGTGATGGAGGAACTCAACGAATGGAGCAACCAGCGGGGTAGCAGCTTCGCCGTATACGGCAGGGGAATCTCCCACCTCGCTTATGGATTCATGCGTAAACCTGGATTGAGTATTCGGACACATCGCGACTACTGGCGGAACTTCGACGGTACTGGGACACAAATTTGCTCGCTGGAACTTGCTAATCGAGGCTTCTTCCCGGTCGCCCGTGGTGACTTCTCGTTGTCGCTGCCAATGAACGACGACGACATCACGGCCTTTGTTGAAACCACCAAAGAGATAGTCAGCGGCATCGAAAGCTGACGGCCGCAGGGCAGTCAACTGGTTTGAACACTAGCGACGTGGCCTAGAAGCAAGGCTGAAAAGGCAACTTCAGATGATGCAGGTATTGGCCGGTGGATCCAGAAGCCGGTGTCCTTGGCTGTACGTGCGCCCACGCTCCACTAGGTGGTTGGTGGCTAGCAATCGACGTTCCGTGACCGTTTGGCTACATCCAGCAGGGCCACCTGATACCGGGTGTGGATGGGACACCAAGCAATATGGGTGCTGGATTACGCGCTGCCGCCCTCCAGACATACACACGCTGCTAGCCAGGATCCTCTGGCCCCCACTCCCAACGCGGGAAAGAAGACGATATGAAGGGCCGGTGGATCGCCTGTGAGCGCAGGTGTATAAAAGCGACCAGCAAGTTCGAGTAGGGAGGCTTCCGGCCTCCCTGTGCTGCGCCGGGGGAAAGCCTGAACTCGTTTGAAGACTTCCTCTCCAACCCAGGCTGATCCTCGCCGTGCCACGGTGTGCTCCGCTTCTCCCAGCACCGCTGCCATCTTCCGCCAGGGGCACCGCGGATCCAGCCGGAGTGCAGCAACAATCTGCCGTTCCAATAAGTCAAACACCATGTGGACTCCGTTCATCGCCTCCGCTCATATTGCATCACCGCATATGCCTGCCCGTCATCAAGTTCTGCGCCAGGGGCGCCACGCAAGAGATTGTAAAGTTCTGCCGACCCCAACCTGAATAACCTCCGCATGCTTGAATGCACTCCGGCCCGGTAGTTTTAGACTCTTTGAGGAGCAAATATCTCGACATCGGCAAGAGTCAGGCTTCTCTTTACGAAAAGAGATCATCTGTCGGTAACTGCTGCTGCGTCGATGGTTAGCCCGCTGTGGCCGATTCCAGTTCACCAGCCGACTCTGCTGCCGTCACTGCCTCGCCCTTGTGGGGTTCGAAGCGGACGAACATGGCCTTGAAGCCGGGGGTGTTGGATTCGCGGGCAACGTTTTCTTTGTGGACCAAGGCGTTGGCCTCGGGGAAGTAAGCAGCTGCGCAGCCCTTCGCCGTCGGGTAGGCCACCAGTCGGAACTTGTCCGCGCGGCGGTCCACGCCCTGGAACGTGCTGATGACGTCCACCAGCTCGCGGTCCTGGAAACCGGACTCGGCGAGGTCTCCAGGGTGGATGAGGATAACGCGGCGGCCGCCGGAGATGCCGCGATAGCGGTCGTCGAGGCCGTAGTAGGTTGTGTTGTACTGGTCGTGGCTGCGGATGGTCTGGAGGACCAGATGCCCGTCGGGCGGGGTAAGGTACTCCAGCGGGCTGACGGTGAACCGGCCACGGCCGATGTCTGTGGCGAAGGAGCGGGTGTCCCGGGGCGGGTTGGGCAGCACGAACCCGTTTTTCGTCCGGACGCGGGCGTTGAAGTCCTCGAAGCCGGGCAGCACGCGTTCGATGTGGTCCCGGATGACGTCGTAATCCTCGGCCATGCCCCGCCAGTCCACAGAGTGGTCCGGTCCGAAGGTGGCCTCGGCCATCCGGGCCACGATCACGGGCTCGGCGAGCAGGTGCTCGGAGACCGGGGCCAGGCGGCCCTGCGTGGAGTGGACCACGGACATGGAGTCCTCCACGGACAGGAACTGGGCCCCCTTGGGGTGCTTGTCGTCCTTGTCCGTCCGGCCGAGGGTGGGCAGGATCAGCGAGGTGCGGCCGTGGACTATGTGGGAGCGGTTGGGCTTGGTAGAAATGTGCACGGTGAGGCCGATCCGCTGCATTCCGGATTCCAGGGTCTCGGTGTCCGAGCATGCCAGGGAGAAGTTGCCGCCCATGGAGACGAACACGTCCACTTCGTCGCGTTCAAACGCTTCCATGGCTTCGACGGCGTCGTAGCCATGGTGCCGTGGCGAGGTGATGCCGAACTCGGTGTCCAGGGAGGTGAGAAGCCATTCTTTGGGTTTTTCCCAGATGCCCATGGTCCGGTCGCCCTGAACGTTGGAGTGCCCGCGGACGGGGCAGGCGCCGGCGCCGGGCTTGCCGAAGTTGCCTTGTAGCAGCAGAACTTTGACCATTTCCTTGATGGTGTCCACCGAGTGAGGCTGCTGCGTCACGCCCAAGGCCCAGCAGAAGATGGAGGCCTTGGAGGCCACCAGCATTGAAGCGACCTTTTCGATCTGTTCCCTGGTCAGGCCGGTGGCCTTCTCGGTCTCGTCCCAGTTGACGGCGCGGCGGGCCTCCTTGTAGGAGTCGAACCCGTCCGTCTGGGCGGCGATGAAGTCATGGTCGAGGACGGTGCCCGGGTTCTTCTCCTCGGCCTCCAGGAGCAGGTGGCCGAGGGCCTGGAACAGGGCCAGATCGCCGCCGACCTTGATCTGCAGGTACTCGTCGGCGAGCGGGGTGCCGCCTCCGACGACCCCGGAGAGTGTCTGCGGGTCGCGGAAGTTAAACAGGCCGGCTTCAGGCAGCGGGTTGACGGCCACCACTTTGCCGCCCTTGTCTTTGCATTCTTTCAGTGCGGAGAGCATGCGTGGATGGTTGGTGCCAGGGTTCTGCCCCACCACAAAGATGAGTGCGGCGTCATGTATATCGTCCAGGGACACAGTGCCCTTACCGATGCCGATGGTGGGGTTCAGTGCCGAGCCGGAGGACTCGTGGCACATGTTGGAGCAGTCCGGCAGGTTGTTCGTTCCGATGGAGCGGGCGAACAGCTGGTACAGGAATGCGGTCTCGTTGGCCGTGCGTCCGGAGGTGTAGAACACGCACCGGTCCGGGGTGCTCGCCCGGATGCGATCGCCGATCAGGTCAAACGCGTCATTCCAGGAGATCGGCGAGTAGTGCGTCTCGCCATCCCGGATGACCACCGGCTCGGAAAGCCGGCCTTGGTTCCCCAGCCAGTACTCCGTCTTGGTGGCTAGTTCGGCAATGGAGTGCTTGGCCCAGAAGTCCGCCCCCACGGTCCGCAGCGTGTTCTCCTCAGCCACGGCCTTGGCGCCGTTTTCGCAGAACTCGGCTGCCTTGCGCTTCTTGTCCGACTCGGGCCACGCACAGCCCGGGCAGTCGAACCCACCCCGCTGGTTCAGCCGCAGAAGCGACTGGGCAGTACGGGTCACACCCGCCTGGGCAACGGCGCGCTCCAGCGCGACCATCACGGCCTTAACGCCGGCGGCCTCGGTCTTGGGTTTGTGGACTTCGAGATTGTCCTCGTTGATGTCCGTCACGGGGGCGGGCTGTTTTCCGAACTTCACTGTTCCATCTTCCTTACGGGCATGAACTCTTCGATTGGTGGGAAAGGCGCGCCGGGGTTCCCAGCGCGCCTTCATACATGCTCTGATAACCGGACTGGCTACTGTGAAGCGTTGGTCAGCGTTCCCGTTCTGCCGCGATCGTGTGTGGACGCGCCTTTCTTTTCGCGAGTTCGTAGTGCCCGCGAAGTATGGGGTGCGCCATTGCGTTGTGTGCTTGGCGCAGCAGGGTTGCACGTTAAAGGGTGACGGTCCCTTGCAGCTTCTTGGCAGTCCGGTCAGGACGGATGAATGCCAGCCCGAGCAGACCGGAAACCAGAAGAAGTAGTCCGGCAATCAGGAAGGATTGGTTCACTCCCGTGACCATGCGGCCGACCATTTCCGCGGTCTGCACCGTTCCTGCGGGGGCTGCCCGGTATCCGGCGTTTTCCATGAGCCAACCGACCAAGACGGGGGAAACAATGGCACCAATGGATCCTGTAGCACCCAGGACGCTCATGACGATGGGCCGTTGTTTCATGCCGACAATGTAGGCGACCATGGCTGCGCCCATTGGATAAATGATGCTGCACCCGGCCGCAATCGTAAGGAGCACGATTGCCAGCGCTCCCGAAGTTTGGGTCGCAAATACGAAACCTAGACCCCCGGTAACGAGTGTCAGGCTGTAGGGTGCGCCCATCGCCTGACGCACGGTTTTTTCCTTCTTCATGAGCTGGCGGCTGATGATTCCCAAAACCAGCAGGACTGCGGCACCAAAAAGCCAGGGGAAAACCGTGACGATGCCGACCTGCTCGATGGTGAGGCTTGCGGACACTTTCAGGTACTGAGGCAGCCATGTAGTTAAGAAACCCATGGTCCAGAAGTTGGTGAACACTCCGAAAGCCGTGATGAGAAAGGTTCCGCTAAGAAGCGCCTTGAATATCGGAACGTGCTTTTGCTTGTCGAACCAGGAGTATGCGCTGCTTTCGGATGCATCAGGGCTTTTTGTGCTGTCATTTTCGGCTGGGGATGCGGTTCCGGCATTAGGGGCGTACGGTCCATCCTTGCCAAGGACGAGCCAAGCAACCAGCCACAGCAGGCCAAAAATCCCCAAAACACCAAAAGCCCAGCGCCATCCCCAGGCAGCGATAACGAAACCCAGCATCGGGGCGGCAATTACCGGACCGAGAGTTGAGCCGATTGCAACAAGGTTTGACGGAAGGGCGCGACGCGATGCGGGAAACCAAGAGTGAACTGCCGCCAGCGACGTCGGAGTCGCAGGACCTTCAGCACCTCCCAAGACGATGCGGGTGACAAGTAGCGCTGCAGCGCCACCGCCAAACAGCAATGGAAACTGCATTAGCGCCCAGGTCAGTCCAAGCACAAACAGGATCCACTTAACGGAGAACTTGCTGGCTAGAACACCGGTTACAACGGCTATGACCGCGTAAAGGAAGTAAAAGGAGCTACCGACGAACCCAAACTGGGTAGTTGTCATCCCAAGTTCGGCGATGGCTGAGGGCGCTACGAGTCCAAGTACCGCCCTGTCGGCAAAAGCAATGATTTGGAGGACTACCAGCATCCCGGTGATAGTCCACGCCCTCCGGTTCATTTTTCCATTCCGGAGCGCATAAGCCAGGGATCTGGGATCTTCTTGTCCAGTCGTGGTTTGTGCCATGGCCAGGCCTTTCTGTAACGGTGCAGGGCTGCCCGAGGGCGGCTTAGAAGTAATTGTTAGCGGGCGTAAGGGTCGCTGATGCCGATGTACTGGGTGGTGGTGTATTCGGCGATCCCTTCCGATCCACCTTCACGGCCGAGACCGGATTGCTTGACGCCACCAAAAGGTGCTGCGGCGTTGGAGATGACGCCGGCGTTGAACCCGACCATGCCGAATTCGATCTGTTCCGCGACCCTGAGGAGCTTGTTGAAATCTCTGCTGTAGAGGTAAGAGGCGAGTCCGTACTCGGAGGCGTTGGCCAGTTTGATGGCTTCCTGCTCAGTGGTGAAGGTGGTGACGGGCGCGACGGGGCCAAAGATTTCCTGGCTCAGGATCACCGCATTATTGGGCACGTCGGCAAGGACGGTCGGCTGGTAGAAGTAACCTGGCCCGTCCACGGGCGCGCCACCGGTAACGGCTATTGCTCCGGCGTCGACAGCAGCGCTGACGAGATTGTGGACATCGGCGCGGGCACTGGCATCGATCAGTGGGCCGACCTGCGAACCGGGGTCTGTACCGCGCCCAGTAGTGAGGGCGCCCATCGCGGCGGCGAACTTCCGGGTGAATTCCTGCGCAACGGAGACGTGGACGAGGAACCGGTTGGCGGCGGTGCAGGCTTCGCCCATGTTCCTCATCTTCGCCGCCATTGCCCCTTCGACCGCCTTGTCGATGTCGGCATCCTCGAACACGATGAACGGGGCGTTCCCGCCGAGCTCCATCGAGGTGCGGAGGACGTTCTGCGCAGCGTCTGCCATCAGTCGCTTGCCCACCGGGGTGGAGCCGGTAAAAGAGACTTTCCGGAGTCGGGAGTCATTCAGAAGCGGCCTCGAGATCCCTGACGCGGAGGAGGACGGGACAACGTTCAGGACACCTGCTGGCAGGCCGGCTTCCCTCATTGTCTGGGCGAAAAGCTGTGCGGTGAGGGGTGTGAGCTTGGCGGGTTTGAGGACCATGGTGCAGCCGGCGGCGACAGCAGGTGCTACTTTGCGGGTGGCCATCGCGAGGGGGAAGTTCCAGGGGGTGATGAGAAGACAGGGGCCAACGGGTTTGTGCTGGACGAGAATCTTGTTCTTGCCCTCAGGTGTGGTGAGATAGCGGCCGTAGTCGCGGACGGTTTCTTCGGAGAACCAGCGCAGGAACTCGGCGCCGTAGGTTACTTCACCACGGGCTTCGGCCAGGGGTTTGCCCATTTCCAGGGTCATTAGCAGCGCGAAATCTTCGGCTCGTTCGGTGACGAGGTCGAACGCGCGGCGGAGAATCTCGGCCCGCACCCGTGGTGCGGTCTGCGCCCAGAAAGTCTGGGCCGCGTCTGCGGCGTCCAGCGCAGCAATGGCATCCTCACTTGTGGCTGAGGCAAGGGTGGCAAGAACCTCCCCGGTGGCGGGATCGTGCACGTCAAACGTTCCGCCGTCGAACGCGTCCCGCCACTCCCCACCAATCAACAGGCCGGTTGGCACGGAAGCAAGGAGCTTCTGTTCGCGTTCGGATCTTGTGGCAGGGGAGATTACGGTTGAAGTGATCATGTGGGATGTCTCCTCAATAAGTGTGCGGTGCTCGGTCTTATACTTCGGCGCCGCGAGGATGATGTTGCGGTCACAGCTCGTTGGGGGGCGAGGCGATCTGGCGTAGGTGTCGACAAAAGGGGCTACCAACGCCGTGGGCGTTTTGGGGCAGGAGGTCTTTCGGGGCAGAAGTAGGCGTTGGGGGCATCGGATGGGCGCGAACGCAGACCGCTCACAACATCACTAAATCCTTCTCCTGGATCATTCCGTGCCCGATTTCCGGGTGCAAAGCAACGGTGAAGGTTGTAAAGGTGTGCCGTGTTACCAGGATGCCGCAACGAGGCTGGTTCTTACGGAGCAGGCGAGTAGCCTCATCGAGTTGCTGGTCCCGTGAGACGCGGTCCCGGGCAACGACGGTGATCGAAGTTTGTATCGGCATCATTGGCTCCCATACCCAAAAGTTATGTTTGTGCGCATCCGCTGGAGGCGGTGGTTCTGATGGTGAATTCTGATCGGTCCCGGCCTGCCCAGGGTCATCCTCGGAGTCGATCGTTTGTGGAAAAGGTGGTCGCCGCCGTGGAGGTAAACCTTCACGTCTGCCTCAGAGTCCTCTTGGTCTATTTCCTCGGCGAGCCGTTCTAAAAATCGGCCCTGACTGGACCGTTCTGGCGCTTCCGTGACGGCGGCCAGATGACGCCGGTAGTGGGATCAGGATCTTCGTTGAAGATAAAACCCCAGGCTCCTTCGGGCTGAGTGAGCGGACGCATCAGGAAGAGAACTACGGGTTCGGTGTTCATTTCGACTTCCGTACTGGGCACAGCGGCGGGCCCCGGGTGTTGTCGAACTTCTGCTAGTTTGTCGCGGCGGCCCCATTGAAACGTCTTTTGATGCGTGACCCGGCAGGCTCTTCGACCAGCCACACTTGGAGGTCATCATCCTTGTGGACAGCGATACGACCACCTCCGCCGTCAATCCAGATCCAGAAAATCGATCCATCCGGAACCAAGTCATCTACAGTGCCGCGTATGGGCACCTGGCCTTCCCTCCGGACGTAGAGCCGGTCCCCAGGACTAAGACCAGCCCAGTCTTTGGTTTTCAACGGCGGGTATTTGGTGAGGGTGGGCAATATCTCGGCGATTTCGCCCTGGACCAAGAGAGCTTCCACGTAAAGGTCCTTCTTTCTTGAAATCTGTCATTGATTCTCGGCGCTCCGGCCCGGGCGAGTAGTGCACCGTTCCTCATCGCGTACGCAGTTGCAGTTAGTGGTTTCCCCTGCCACCCCGAGGATTCATCGGGATGGCAGGGGAGGCGAGTGCATCCTCGTAAATGAATGCTGAAAGCCAGCCTGGATGCTGTTAGATGCGGTGGAGGAACCAGTCGCTCAGTCGTGCACCCGCTACCGACATGTAGTCGTAGCTGCAGTGCAGCGATCCGGCACCGTCGTAGATGTCCACCGTGACGTCGTCGGAGGTAAGTGCCTCAACGAAGCGGTCGGCGCCCTTGATGTCCATGATGATGTCGGCGGTGCCGTGCATAACGTAGACGGGGATCTTCAGTTTGTCTGCGACGCCGTCCAGGGTGAATTTGGCCAGCTTCTCGCGGGCTTCTGCATCGTCCTTTGAGCCGCTGAGCCACTGGAGCTGCTTCTGCAGGGGCGGGTAGAACTCGTAGAAGTCCGTGAGGATACTCCACGTTCCGCACCAGGCGGCTACTGCTTTCACGCGGGGTTCGAAAGCAGCAGCACGCGGGGCGTAGTAGCCACCGAAGCTCACGCCGGCGAGACCGAACCGGTCGGCGTCGACGTCGCTTCTCTTTTCAAGGAAGTCGAAGATGGCGGCGACGGGTACTTCATAGTCGGGCCTGCTGTACATTTCCTTGAAGCGCAGTGAGCTGCCGCGTCCGGGGGTGTCGACCATGACGACATTCATGCCGCGGGCCGGGAATTCGGTTCCGCCCAGGAAGTAGAGTTCTTCGGCCCAGGAGTCGGCGCCACCAAGGAAGAGGACCGTGGGGCGGGCCTGGCCGGAGTTGTCGGGCCGGACGATGTAGCCCTCCATTTCCTTGCCCTCGAACGGTACGGAGATCCGCTCGATCAGCCCGTCGGACAGCTCCGCAGCCTTCTGGAAGTTTTTGGTGCCCTCGATGTAGGCTTCGGTGCGTCGCTCGTCGAAGGAGTCGAGGAAGAATTCGGAGTGGCGCCAGTAGCTCATGGAGCGGAACAGGGCGCGCCGGGCGGTGGTGATGTCGCCGCGTTCGAGGGCTTCGTAGCCGGTTGCTGCGATGTCTTTTGCTGTTTGGCTCCACTCGCGGTGCCAGGTTTCGCCGTCGGTGGTTTCCCGGCCGATGCGGGCTGCAGTGCGTGCGCATTCAAACAGGTCAGAACCGCCGACTGCGACCTGGGAAAGCAGTCTCATGGTCTGCAGGGACCAGTCTTCGTCCTGGGGGAAAAGTTCGATGAGTGACAGTGCGTCGCTCGTTTTGACGGTGTTCATGTGTGTCTCCTTGTTGGATTCGGGTGGGAAGGAAGATTTAGTTGGCCGGGGCCAGCCGGGTTGCGTCGGTGGCTTCCCAAGGGGTGCGGTTTTGGATCGCGATCTTGTATTTGGCGAGTTGCCGAGGAGCGCAGACGGTGAGTGCGCCGATCAGTAGCCCGTCGCGGCCGAGCGTGGCCACCAGTTTGTCGTCCGACATTTCTTCGATTCGGATGTCGGTGGCACCGGCGGTGCGGCCCACAAAGCGCATCTTTTTGTCATGCTGATCTGTCCAGAAGTACGGCACTGACGCAAACGGGTCCCTCTCACCAAGCAGCGTTGCTGCTGCATGCCGGCCCTGGTCCACTGCGTTCGACCAGTGTTCTATCCGCATTTCCTCGTCAAAGACCGGATTGCGCCAGTTGGCGACGTCTCCGGCGGCGACGATGTTTGGAACCGAAGTCAGCAATTCCGGTGTGCAGGTGACACCGTTGGCAACCTCGACGCCGCTTCCGGCGAGCCACTCAACAGCGGGTGTGGCACCAATGCCTGCTGCTACGACATCAGCGCTGAGTCGTTCACCGTTGTTGAGGGTGACCGTTACGCCGCCGGGGGAGTCCTGCAGGCTTTGCACGGACGACCCGCAGATCAGGCGGACACCGTTGCCTTCGTGAAGTTCCCGGTACCATGAGCCGATCTCGTCGCCGAAGGCCCGTGCCAAGGGCAGCGGGGATCCTTCGATCAAGGTGACGTCCAGTCCGAGCCCTCGGGCCACGGCGGCGACTTCGAGGCCAACGAACCCGCCACCGATCATAACGAGGTGTCTGCCGGGTATGAGTTCGGGACGGAGTTCGAGGGCATCGTCGAGGGTCCGCAGTACGTGCACGCGGGCCTGGGCGGCGACAGAGGGGAAGCGGCGGGCGGCGGAGCCTGTGGCGATGACCAAGCCGTCGTAGGCAAGGTCTGACCCGTCAGTGAGGGCGAGCAGTCCTTTGTCGGCATCTATGCCGCGGGCAGCTGTGTTGAGCCGAAGTTTGATGCCTTGTGCTTCGTACCAGGGGGCGGGGCGCAGCAGGAGCTGCTCGGGAGTCATGCCGTCAAGCAGGAGTTCCTTGGAGAGGGGTGGGCGGTCATAGGGAAGTCCAGATTCGGCCGAGACGAGGGTCAGTTCCCCGTCAAACCCATGCTCGCGGAGCGCCTCGGCTGCGTGCACCCCGGCGAGGGAGCCTCCGACCACGACGATTCGCTGCATCAGATGTCCTCGATGAAGATAGCGTGTGCCGGGCACCCGCGCTTGGCGGCTTCTGCTTGGGTCCGCAAAGCTTCGTCGTGTTCGTCAGAGCCGATCACTACCGCTTTGTTGGTGTCATCATCGATGTCGAAAAGTGCGGGACCTTCAATGAGGCAGTTGGCGTAACCCTGGCAAGCCGGAAGATCCACCGTGATCTTGAATGCCATGTCTTGTCTCCTTTGATGCTCGATTTCTCAGTGGCCTGAGGCTTCGAGGTGCTCGATGCGTGGTGTGACCTCGGCCGCGCGTGCGGCTTGTGGTGTGTTCCGGCTGCGGAGAGTACGGACAACTCCACCGGTGATGACTGCTGAAATGCCTGGGATGTCTCCTACGGACAGCGCGCCGAGGGCATCGTCGCGGGTTGATCCCCAAGGAGCGTCGAGTACCACGAGGTCGGCGGCACGACCGGGGGCGATGAAACCTGCCGGCAGATCCCATACGCGGGCGTTGTTGCCCGTGGCAGCCGCCCATACGAGGGCCGGGTCAACGTCGGAGAGCGATGACAGCTCGGCTACGGTCTTCATTACACCGAGGGGCATGACGCCGGTACCGGTGGGGGTGTCCGAGCCTATGACCACCCGCTCGAACATGCCCCTGTCAGCAGCACGGTTAATAATCCGCACTGCAGAGCGCAGGTTACCAGCCTGCACGAGCTGCAAAGCCATGTCCGTCTCGTCCATGATGAGGTCCACGCCGGCCTCATCTAGTGAGGTTGGCCCACCGTTGACATGGCCACAGACGTGCGGGGCCAAAAGGAGGAGATGCTTTGGGGTGATCGGCTTACTGCCCGGGATGCTCGCGCCTCCGGAGTGGCACATCACGGTGATCCCGTGTTCTTTGGCCCATCGGACCTGGTCCACGCCATCGGCAGGATCCATGTAGCGCCCGAAACCGAATTTTGCCAAGTGAACCCCGGCCTCCTGCAGGTCGGCGAAGTCCTTTTCCTGCAAGGTCGGTTCGAGGACAACGGCGCCGGCGTGGACGGTCATTCCATTGGGGTGGAAGTTGTCGAAGCACTCTTTTGCGGCAATAGCGAGAGCTTTGACTCCAGAGGCGGTGTGGGGCCTGCCGGGTGCGTGGATTTCGCCCGGGGACACCACGCTGGTGATCCCGCCGTGGACGTAGCTTGCGAGGAAGTCCACGGTTTTCTGTCGGGGTGTGTAGTCCCCGAGCACGACGTGGCAATGAGAGTCGATGAGCCCGGGAGCTAGTGTGGTGCCCTGGGCGTCTATGACATGGGACGAGGCGTCAATTTCGGCCAGCAGATCCTGCTTTCGGCCAACAGCGGTGATGATCCCGTCCCTGGTGATGACGGTATCGGCGTCCTTAATGATGGGTGACTGCCAGTCTCCGGAGAGGATAGTGCCTGCTCCGACGACAGCGATCGATCCTGTCACAGCCCCTTCTCCTTCGCCTCTGCGATGGACATGCCGCCAACGCGTGCGTTCAGCCGTCCTCGGTTTGTCACGGCAGCGATGACGACCAGTTCGTCGGGGTGGGGAGCATCCGGCACCCGTACTTCCATGGCGTCGTAGTGCGACCGGACCCAGACTTCGTCCTTGAAAGCCGTTGGCACGTCGATGACGGTACCTGCGGCGGCGGGTTTGGTCACTGATGTGATCCAGGCTGCACCACCGCCGATGGCCTCACGGAAGGCATCTCCGAAAACGGAAGTGAGTGCGGCGTTGATGTGTTCTTGTTCCCCTGCGCTTCCTACGAGGCCTGCTTTGCCGTAGCTTTCAACGGGGGCACCGAGAAGCCCGACCGCTTCTTTGCCCAGCAAAGTGCCGATCTCCTGGGATGCTTCGACCAGGGCTGAGAGGTCCTCGACGAAGCCTTTTCCGGCGTAGGGGTTGGTGATCACGGCGCAGACGGCGACTTTACGTAGCGGGCCGGCGTTGTCGCTTTTTCCGGCGGAGGTACGGATTTCTTCGACCTGGGCGAAGGTCTTGCGGATTTCGATGGGCTTCTCAACCATTTGTGTTCCTCATTCTGGTTTCGGTACAGCGGCGTACCAGTTCCGGGTTTGTGTATTTGGGGGCTTTAGAGGCGTCGTCCGCCGTCTGTTCGGATCACCACGCCGGTAACCACGCGGGCATCGACGGGGTCGGCCAGGAAGCGGTAGGCGCCGCTGTGGTCTTCAGGAGTGGCGGTAAACCCGAGCAGGGTGGACGCGGCGATCCTCTCGTCGCGACCTTCCACGCGATCAGCTGTCATGGTTTGGTCGAGCGAAGTCAGTCCGCCGAAGCGGGTGCCTCCGGTGCCTCCCGGGGCGACGCCGTTGACTCGGATGTCGGGGGCCAGCTCGGCGGCCAGGTGATCAACTATTCCGCGCAGTGCCCACTTGGAGCTGCCGTAGAGCACGCCCCCTCCGATGGCGTTGAACGCGGATTCGGAGAGTGTGAGGGTGACTGATCCGCCCGCGGCCCGTAGCGCGGGGACCGCGAGGTTAACTGCGAGCAATGTGGATCGCACGTTGACCCGCCAGATCTCGTCGGCAGCGGTGATTAGCTCCTCTGGGGATAGCTTGTTGACTTTTGCGTAGTTGTCGAATACTCCGACGCCGCATGTGATGTTGTGTAGTCGTCCCTCTGCGTCGGCTGCCGCAGTGATGGCACCCTGAAGGACTTCGGGATCGGTCGCGTCTCCAACTAGGGCCTGAATGGCCCCGCCGGAGGCTTCGGCGACCGCTTCGGCGCCCGCTGCGGAGCGGTTAAGCACGGTGACCTTGGCGCCCTCGCGGTGATAGCGTTCGGCGGCGGCCCGGGCGATTCCGGACCCTCCGCCGGTGACCAGGATGTGCTGTCCGGAGAGTGTCCCGCTCATGCTCCGGGAGTCCTGCTCAGCAGTTTGGTGATGAACTCTGGTTCCTGGTAGCTCAGGACATCAAGGGCTACGGCGTCATAGCGCACGCAGGTGCCACGCCGGGGGGACCATATTTCAAGCCGGACGCCGTTGCGCGTATCGACTTTGCGGACAACGACATCAGCGAATTCGTTGGCAATGACGATGGGACCGCTGTTGCCTCCATCCTTCGGGACTTCAAGAACTTCGCCGGTGTCCGGGTTTTCCGCCTGTGGGCTTGCTGTCGATTCGGACATGATTGATTCCTTTTAGATGAAGATGGACAGGTTGTGGGCGTTGATGACTGCTTGGTCAATGGCTGCCCAGCGTCGGGCGATCTCGAATCCGTGTGCAGTTTTGCGGACAAGATCCTTTCGGAACACCGATACGAGGTTCGGTTCGATACTGTCGCCGCGGCTGCGGTATATGAGGCAGTAGGAACTGACTTCGTATTCGTCGTCCCGCTCGCCGGCGTCCACGAGCACGTTTGTCACGAAGTGACGAGTACGCGACGGTGGCTGTTCTGCCCAGGCAAAGTCGGTTTCGAGTCGACGCACCCGAACTTCGAGGGTTTGCTTGTTGTCTTGAAAAATCCGGCCGTTGGGAGAGAGCTCCCATTCGGCCAGTCCTTCGCGAACAACACGCAGAGGTACGTCATAGGTGATGTCTTCGGCTAGGAATTCGAGCCAGTCGCGGAATCGGCGTTCGTCTAGGGCCAGCGCCTCCCGGGACATGAATTCCCGGATGTCTTCTTGAACGGCCCGATCAACGGTGCTGAGAATGGTCATGATCAGGCCTCTCCCAGCAGGTAATCTGCCCACCGGGTCCATAGGTTCCGGAAGTTGGAATCGTTGACGTATGGCTTGACGACGTGGCCAGGGCCGGGGAATTCCGGATCCTGTGTGCTCTCGATGCCCATCATGTAGGGGAATTCGATGCCGCGCACGGCCGACGACTTGGCCATGCGGGTCACGCGTGCCCAGTTCTCGAGGTCGTCCTGTTCGAAGGTCCCTGCCTGCGCGAACGCGAGCGTATATGCCTGGTAGGCAGCTTCCTTGTACTCATCGGAGGCGTCCTTGGGGACCAGGCACCAGGAGTACATTTCGGTCTTTCCCGGGCCGATGGGATGGTACAACCGCATGGTCACGAACCGCACACCAGTTTCACCGGGTGTCAGGCTGAAGGGCTGCATAAGGAAGGACAGGTTCGGAAACACTGTGCCAACCGCTGTGCGGGTGTTGCTGAACACTTCCACCTGCTCAGGAGATAGGCTGCGCCGCATCTCTTCAGTCAGGTCATCCGGGAAGCCTGCGAAGGGGGTAAGTCCAGGTGTGTGTCCGAGCCCGATTCCGTGTCCCTTGCCGGGGATGCTGGCGGCCCATCCTTGGCTGTGTGTAGCCCCGGATGAGGGGAAATAGCCCAGGTTGAAGCCGAACTGGTGAGCGACGGGGGTGTGGTATCCGTCCCCTGCGAAGTTCTCCGCCGCAATTTTCCAGTCGGTTTCGGTGATCCAGTGATCCGGTGGGCCGTGCACTTCACTGCCGGCCAAACCTTGCTTGAGATAGAGGTCGAGGTAGAACTGGAACCCGCCAAGGTACTCTTCCAGTGTTGGGGCGTCCTGATTGAACGTTCCGAACACCAGACCCGCGTAACTGTCCACACGGGCCCCCACCAGGCTCCAGTCCTTCCTCTTCAGCCGGCCTTCATAACCCTCGGCCATGTACGGAACTCCGATAAGCTCACCGGAGTTCTTGTACACCCAGCCGTGGTATGAGCAACGGAAGTGGGAGGCATTGCCCATCTCCGACTTGCACATCATGTTGCCCCGGTGACGGCACATATTGAGATTGGCGTGGATCTCTCCGTGCTCGTCGCGGGCAACGATCAGATTGTTGTTCCCGATGTAGCGGGTGACATAGTCACCCGGTTTCGGGATTTCCGATTCATGGGCCAGGAAGGTCCATGCCTGTCCGAACAGCCGTTCCTGCTCCAGGTCGAAAATCTGCTGATCGTTGAAGACATGGGCCGGAAAGCGCCCCTGCTTGATCCCTTCCCGGATCTGGCGCAGATGGGCATCCGTGTCTGGGTTTACCGACTCCGTTGTCATGTTGATGACCTCGCTGATTCCTCTGTCTATTCCGTGACTTCTACTTCTGGCGGGATCCGAGTCGCGCGTCGATTTCTGCGCTGATCTTCTTGTAGCGCTCGACGTGCTCTGCGGTTGTGTCCCAGTGCTTCTGGGGTACGAGGTCCTCGGTGTAAGGCACGCGGCTCTGGCCTACGTTGATGTAACCGGCCTTGTTGACGCGGATCTTTTCCAGCGGGATGTTGTACTTGGCGAATTCGAAGAAGTCCTGTCCGACAATGAAGGGCTCGTGGGCCCAGCGCAGCCGCTCGGTGAGCCAGCGGGCGTCTTCTGTCCGGCCTTGCTGGAGCGCGTCGCGCAGGTGAAGGACCGGGTCCGGTCCCATAGCTGTGGTGGAGGACCATGCCATGCCAACCAGTTCTTCGCCGTACATCTCCCATGCCGGGAACCAATCCGTTTCGATCGGCATCAGCGGGAACTTGTCGCCAGTGTGGGCCATGTCGTTGTGGTACCGGAAGCCGACTGAGGCGCCGCCGGCATACTTGACGGCCACTACCTGGGGAAGCTCCACGAGAGTGCGGTACACCGAACGGGGGATGATGCCACCGAATGCAGCTGTGTTGTCATAGACCACGATCGCCTGGTCAGGGACGGCTTCTGCAACATCGCGGTAGAACTTCTCCATCACAGGGGCAACCATCTCGCCCCACATCGGGCGGCCCAGGAGTGTGCCGGTTGCGCCCAGGTCCGAAAGGAACCGCATGCGTGAGATCGTTTCGCGGGTGCTCAAGGTGGTGGAGCCAACGAAAATCGGGAAGTCAGGATTGACTGAGTGCGCCGTCTGAACTGCGCATTCAGCGTAAGCCTTCCATTCGTCAAGAGTCAGCGTGGCCATTTCACCGAGGGTGCCGTTCAACGCGATAGCGTCTACGCCATCGGTGATGAGCTGGCGGATCATGCGCTCGGTCTCGGCCAGATCCACGGTGTTCTGTGCCTCCACCTGGTCCGCGCCGGGCAGAGCAGGCGTGGGCGGGTAGGACATGACGCCACGCATATCGCGACCGGTGACTTTGGGAAGTTTGCTCATGTTGTTGTTTTCTCCTTGATAATGCTTGGCTTCCGCAGGGTGCAGAGCCTGTTTAGGGGTGGGATCTAGAGCTTCAAGCCCGGTGTTGCTGCGGCAACAGCGGTTCCTGTCAGCCACTCAGGAACGGGCTCGTAAGCGAGTACCTCGAAGGGCGCCCCGATGGCGCCAGCGGCCGCAATCCATGTACGGACTTCATGGGCCCCATTGCCAGCTGCGTCGATTTCCTTCGGCGAATAGCTTTTAAGCTGTTCTGGATCGCCGCTCTCGATGCGGGTAATGAAGTCGCGATCGAACTCCTCGTTTACCTGTCCCGCTTCGGGCAACCCCACCCAGTGGGAGAGGCCACCGGTGCCGACGACCACGACGCGTTCGACTGCGTCCTGAGCTTCGACGGCCCGACGCAGCATCTCGCCAAACTCGTAGCTGCGCTTCGCGGTGGGCCAGGGCGGGTTTACACCGTTGACGATGATGGGAACGAGCGGGTACTTCGAATCGGGGTCGAGGTGCTTGAACGGAACACAGAAGTTCTCATCGAAATCCAGACCACCCTCGACAAGGGACGGATCAAACTCGCTTGAAATCGCGAACTCGTAGATGTGGCGGCCGAGTTTTCCGTTTCCGGGATACTGGTGCTGTTCAACCTGAAGAAATTTGCTCATTTCCTCGGTTACTGGCCCCAGATAGGAGTCCGCCGTGGCTATGGCGAACGCCGGCAGGTTGCCGAAATTGAAGTTGGTGAAGTGCTCCACGGAAATGGCGATAATTGCGTCAGGTTCCAAGGCTTCGATCCGTCGGCGGGCCTCAGCGAAGGCCCCTTCAATTGCTTCCCTTTTGTGCGGCTCGGCCCGTTCCGGCCAGCCGGTCACTCCAGGGGAGTGTGATGCTGCGAATGCTCCTACGATCTTGCCCATCAGTTCTCCTCCTCACGGATCTGTGCGTAATAGGCGGCACGGTCAACAGCCAGTTGGATGGCGCAGAAGTAGATCAGATAGGGGTTCGCTCCGATCTTGTGGAGCTTCCTGAAATCAAGCTCCAACATTGCCGTCCGGGCCTCGCCTTCAACCCCGTACTCGTCGAGAATTGGTTGTGGATCGTTGCGGAACTTCTCTGCGAGCGTGGGATCTCTGCGGATGTCCCATAGCAACTTGTGCAAGTTGTACAACCGGGGGTCCTCCATTCCTCGTTTGGTGCTCTCTGCTGCGCTGGTGATGCTCCCGATCGGTCGAGAGACGCTCAGTGCAATCCGAAGAGTGCAGGGATCTGGGCCAGGTCTGCACCTCGTCGAGCAGTGGAGCCAGCTTAGGATGAAATGTCGACAAAAAAACTCCGTAATTCCACGTATTTTTCCGGATTCCTTACTGTGACCTCACATGGGGAGCGTGGGCTTGATGGTATTCCCCCCGGAAATCAGGCCCATCAACACTGTCCGTTTCGCTTGCGAAGGGGCTTCTCCAGCCAACGAGGACGGACAGATATTGTTTCTTTTTGTCGACAAAAAGATGGCCTACCCCTACCAAGTTCTCCCGAGATCTGCAATGCTCGGAGCAGAAGAACAGGTCAGGAGCCAGGAGTGCATCGAAATGTCGCTTGTACAGATGAGTAAGGCCATGGAGGACCTCCGGGATCTCCCAGAGGTGTTGAGGCGGGCCATAGCCGACGGCGAGCTCGTTCCTGGCACCAAACTCGTCGAACGGGAACTGGCCGCAAAGTACGGGGTGGGGCGCACCGCCGTCCGTGATGCGCTTCGGCATCTTGCCGCGGAACGAATTGTTGTTCTCACTGAAAACAGGGGAGCCCGGGTGCGGGAACTGGATTACGCAGGCGCTGCAGATATCTACGAGGTTCGCGCCGTGCTTGAGGGCTTGGCAGGCGAGCTTTTCGCGGTCCGCGGATCATCATCAGCGAAGAAGTTGTTTGCAGAGTCCTTGGAGCCCGTTCGAAGAGCCATTGAAGAGGCCGACATATCGGCAGCCCTGATTTCAAGCGATGCCTTTTACGAGTACTTGTTGGCGGGTGCCGCAAATACAGAACTGCACGATGCAGTTAATCGTCTGCATGTGCGCATCCACCAGATTCGCCGGGTCTCCCTATCCATGAGGGATCGAGCCAAGCCCACGATCGAGGCCCTCCAACGAATCGTGGATGCCGTTCTTGCCGGGGACCCAAGCCAAGCTCGACTGGCGTGTATTGAACACGTCCGGGCTTCCGCCGCGGCAACACTACCGGTACTGGCCGCCCAGGAGCTGGGCCCGTGATCGTGTAGCGGCAGACGGAGATGAGAGTGTTCCGTCGTGTTGCGGGACTAGAACTGCAAGCAGTTCAGGGTCGTGGGCAAATACTCTTCACCAGCCTGAACTGTGCAGAAAATTCCTCCATCGCGACAACCGGATGAGCATTTTATGACGTGACCCACGCGGGTCTCTTAAATAGGGCAAGGAGAGGCTGCACTGAGCCGGCTACATCCGGGCGGCCCTCAAGCGGTGCCTCTTCAAATCGGGGGCACTCGCGGTGCAGACGGTGTTATGAGAAGGGATTGCCAATGACTACTCAGCCCCTGATGGCACAACTACCAAAGTATGTGACGACCTTCGTAGGCCGAGAAGTGGAGCAATCGACGCTCAAAACGGCAATTGAACTCAGTCGCTTTGTTATCTTGGTCGGGCCAGGTGGAGTAGGAAAAACGCGTCTTGTTTCAAGCGTTGCGGCCAAGGTGGCGGACGCTTTTCCGGATGGCTTCTTCTTCGCAGACCTTGCTCGAGTCACCGGCTCCGGAGAGCTTTGTGCCCGCATCGCCGGTGCGCTCGGAATGCGTGACAGCGGACAGGTTTCGCCGGACCTGCTACGTGACTATTTACAAGAGATCGAAGCTCTGATCGTCTTGGATAGCTGCGACGCTCTGGACTCTGGGTGCCTGCTGTTCCTTCAAGACCTAGTCGCCTCGGCTACTCCAAGCAGGATTCTGGCAACCAGCCGGCGGGCCCTGCACGTAGCAGGGGGCCAGCTGGTGAGCCTCACTCCGCTCTCCTTACCCGATACCAGCACACCGAACGTTCGACTCTCCGATGTTCTGGGCTCTGAATCGGGCAAGCTCTTTCTTGCCCGTGCCCGACTCGTCCGGCCTGACTTCACGGTGACTGAAGGACAGGCTTCCTCGCTTGCCCAACTATGCAACAGGCTTGACGGGCTGCCGTTGGCCATAGAACTAGCGGCGGCGTGGACCAGGGCGCTGTCTATAGAGCAGATTATGCAGCGGATGGAAGGCCACCCGGATTTCCCCCAGGCAGGGACCGGAACTACTGATCCCCGACACAGAACGCTTCGGACCCTGACAGCTGGAAGCTACGAGCTGTGCAGCGACGACGAGAAGTTGCTTTGGTCGCGTCTGACTGTCTTTGAGAATACGTTTGATCTGCAGGCTGTCGAGGCCGTCTGCGGGCAGCCACCATTGGCGCCGACAAGACTCTTGGACCAGTTGGCTTCATTGGTGGACCAGTCAGTGGTTGTTGTCGATAACGTCGGGGATGAAGCGAGGTACCGTCTGCTGCGCCTCATCCGAGATTATGGCGAGTTGAAGTCCGAGGATTTTGGTGAGAGCCAGCAGCTGCGGATCCGACATCTTGCCCACTATGAATCCTCGTTCAATCGCCTCAGCGCCCATGGTCCTGAAACTAGTGAGCAGAAACGTTTGGAGCGTTTGCGTCTCGAGTACCCCAACATCCTCTCGGCAATCAACTTTGGCTTGCTCGACCCAGCAACCAGTGCCAGCAGCCTGCGCATGGCATCGGGACTTTGGTACTTTTGGTTTGCTGTAGGCCAGCTCTCTGAAGGACGTTCCACTCTAAGCAGCGTTCTGGCCTCGAATAACACTGGTTTTCACACCCGCGAACGAGAGCATGCGCTCTGCATGCATGCCTATCTATGCGCACTGCAAAGCAAATTGCGGTCGGCTGAGAAACTCCTTGAACTGGCAGCCAGCAGCCAGCCGCCGACGCAGGACCCATTGAACCGCGGCCTATCTTATCAGGTCTCCGGAGTAATAGAGGCAGGATACGGCAGGCTTGCCACGGCCCGTGAGCTCCTCGACAAAGCCATTCATGCCTACAAACAGGTCCCCGGACCGTCTGCGGAGATTTTCACAATGGATGCGATCGGCGTCGCTGTGCTCCTGGCAGCTTTCGACCGTGACGATGAACAGGTAGCAGCTCTGAGCAAGATCGGTTTAAATCTCTGCGAGGACTTCGATGACTTCATGTGGCGCGGGTATATCGAATATTCCCTCGCGGTCCACGCCTGGATTCAACAAGAACCTCTCCGCGCCCGTGAGCAGGCCCTGAAGGTGGCCGGATACGTTTATGACCAACTGCTGTTAGCCCACTGCATCGAGCTTCTGGCTTGGTGTGCCCAACAGAATGGGCGGAATACCCGAGCGGCGTTCCTGTTTGGTGGCGCCGATCGTCTGTGGAAGTTCATGGGGAGCTACTTTTCAGGCTTCTACAACATCGGCGCCCAACGCCAGGAATCGCTTGAACGATGCCGAGCCGCCGTGGGGCACCAAGCCTTCGACTCCGCCTACGCAGAAGGTTTCCAGACAGACACCAGTGACCTTCTTCTGCTCGAAGCGGCCGGTCAGGATGAAGTCCCTGGCCTGGAAACCCAGTCCTCAATCCGCCTCACCCGCCGCGAGAAAGAAGTCGCAGCCTTGCTGGGCCGAGGGTTCAGCAACCGCGAGATAGGCGTGGAGCTAACCATCTCACCACGAACAGCAGAAACTCACGTGGAGAACATCCTGGCGAAGTTTGGCCTTGAAAACCGAGCCCAAATGGCGGCCGTATGGGCGCGCTTGCATCCGGACCCGTCGACGTCATGACACACCCGGACCACCAGGTGCGCGGAGCACAGGGGTGTTCCTCACCTACGGCTGAATTGGAGTCCCCGGGGTTTAGATCCGTGTAAATACGGACGCGCCCCTTTGCCGTCTTGTGCCACTGTTTACCTCACCTGCACACTGCGGACCGGCCGCAGGGGGCTTTCCCAGATGATTGGAGTTGGGTGAAATGCATGTGGCAACCGATATCCGCAAGGACATGTTTACTATCTCGGTTCGTGGCAAACCCGTCTCTACAGATGAGGTTCTCCCGGATTGGACAGCACGCGACCGGCTTGGCATCGTCACCCGTGAGGCCTGGGAAACCCTCGGCGCCAGCCTGCTGATGCAACTAGCAGCACTTTTGCATTATGAGGCCCGACCAGAAAGAAGGACCCGAGCAGCGCAGTACCCCCAGATCTACGTCTTCCACGTCGGCCGCATGCATGGGGACCACAGCAGTTTCGACGTGTGGCCCCCCAGGCATGAGATTTTGGTTGAAGACGATCCTGCTGCCCTCCTGGCTGCCATTAACGATCGCGCCATAACCCGTCTTGTGCTGCCCGATGTTCCATCCCACGGCACCGACTTCCTACGGACCGCCCTGAACGGCTGGACCGACGAGTCTGTAATTCTCGAGAACCTCGCCAGCGCCTGGGCCTACAGCAGCAGCGGGACCGTGGATTCGCATGACCTGAAGATTGAGTCGTCAGCGGAAGAACTGGAGCGAATGTCCACATGGGCACTAGCCCCAGAGGAAACCTTCGCCCGCTACGCTCCACTGTCGGGAAAGGAACTCGTGGAAACGATGCAGATCGGGCCGAGCAGCGAAAATGACCTGCAGCAGTGGCTCCGCACCTTAAAAGGCCGCGTGGATGAAACACCCGCACAGACCCGGCGCATCATCGGAGACAAGAGGCGGGCAACCGGCGAATTAAAACGGATCCAAACCTTCCGATCGCTTTCCACGCAGGAAGCCTTGAGGAAACTGTAGCGTCACAGATCCCGCTGGGTCTGCTCTCTGCCGAATTGGAAAGGAATCGCCCCACAAAGTCCGGCACAACGCCTACTCGAAGCATTGCGCAACGACATAGCGAATGCTTCCGATGCTGGATATAAGCATCGGAAACGCAGGGAGCCGGCAATCCGCCGGAAGGCTGCTTCCACGTGCGGGAACCTCTGAGAGTGGCCATATCCTACGGTGATTTTGGCAGAAGAATCTCGATCCACGCGACCTGACGAGGACTGTTCACCAAAAGTTCCGTAAGCACCTCCGTATTACTACGGACGCGCACCCTGTGTGACGCATGTCATTGTTGGCAGACAAATTCGGTATGGCTTCGAAGTGAGCCCGAAAGGTAGAGAAACATGGACACTGCGCAGCTGGCACAGCAGTACATTGGGGGCATTTGGCGGCCCGGTTCGGGAGAGAAGGTTCTTGTCGACCGGAACCCGTTCGACGGCAAGACCTTGGGCGAGTTCCCCGTCGCAACCACCGACGATATCGACGAAGCATACGCTGCTTCGGCTGTAGCACAGACAGCTTGGAACAAGGTCAACGCATACGGCAAGAGGAGCGTCTTCGAGGCTGCGGCCAGGATCGTCGAAGAGCGTCGCGAAGAGATCAGTAAGCTCATTACAGCTGAAGTGGGCGGTACCGCCCTCAAGGCTGCCTTCGAAATCGGGCTTGTGATTGATGCTCTGAAGGAAGCCGCCACGCTGCCCTTGCGCATTGAGGGCCGCATCTACCCGTCACCGGTCGAAGACACGGAGAACTTCGTTTACCGCATCCCAGTCGGCGTGGTAGGCGTCATCAGTCCTTTCAACTTCCCGTTCTTCCTCTCCATGAAGTCAGTAGCTCCAGCCTTGGCAACAGGTAACGGTGTGGTCATCAAACCCCACGAGGAAACACCGATTACTGGCGGCACACTGCTCGCTTCCATTTTCGAAGAAGCTGGCCTGCCTGCTGGTCTGCTGAATGTGACCGTGACAGAGATTCCAGTCATTGGCGACTACTTCCTGGAGCACCCTGTTCCCCGGGTCATCGCCTTCACCGGATCCACCGGTGTTGGCCGACACGTTGGGGAGGTCGCCGCCCGCCATTTCAAGAAGTCGATCCTTGAACTTGGAGGAAACAGCGCCTTCATTGTGTGTGAGGATGCCGACCTTGAATACGCTGTTGACGCCGCTGTCTTCAGCCGCTTTACACACCAAGGACAGATCTGCATGTCCGCCAACCGCCTTCTCGTGCACTCCAGCATTGCCGCAGAGTTCAAGAGTCGATTCATCGAGAAGGTTTCGGCCCTGCGCATGGGCGATCCGGCTTCCCCGGAGACCATCATCGGACCGTTGATCAACGCACGGCAGGTGGCAGCACTGGATGACAAGGTCAGCGCCGCCGTCGCAGCAGGAGCCAAGGCCATACTGCGTGGGCAACCCGAAGGCAACGTCTTCCCGCCTGTGGTTCTTGAGAATGTCGACCGTAATTCCTCGGTTGCGCATGACGAGTTGTTCGGCCCGGTCATCATCGTGCTCGAGTTCGACAACGATCAGGAAGCGATTGACATCGCCAACGACACAGACTTCGGCCTTAGCGGAGCTGTCCATACACGCGACATTGCCCGCGGTGTTCGAATCGCCAAAGAAATCCACAGCGGCATGATCCACGTCAATGATGCCACCATCGCCGATGAGCCGATCGTTCCCTTTGGGGGGGAGAAGCAATCGGGAGTTGGCCGCCTCAACGGCCACTCGAGCATCGATGAATTGACCACCCTGAAGTGGATATCGGTCAATCATGGCCGGCGGAACTACCCGTACCAGTGAATGCCCGGACAAGAGTAACCGTGGAACACAACGAAGTCAGACAGCCTTACGAAAGAAACACCATGACAACCCAAAGCCATCTGATCAACGCCGAACAACTTTCTGCAGGATACAAACCCTTCATTGTGGAAGGTGAAGTTACCGGTGAACTCTCCGAGGTTCCAGGCCGCGAGGACGTCCGGACGGGTGTCTTTCGCGTACTTGAGGGGGAATACCCGGACCGGATCCCCGTTCCCTACTTCTTTGAGACAGATGAGTACATCTGGGTCATTGAAGGTGAGGTTCACGTTTCATCCGCAGATGGTGACGAGGTGGTTCTGCGCGCCGGCGACGCCGCGTTCTTCCCCCAGGGCAGCGAGTCAACGTGGACGTTCCATGCCCCCTTCCGTAAGTTCTCGGTTGAGATTCAGGGGGCCGGGGCATGAGTCGAACATACGATGTAGCCGTCATCGGAGGCGGTTTCGCGGGTCTGTCAGCTGCGCGTGAAGCCAGCAGCCTGGGCAAATCCGTGGTCCTGATCGAAGCTTCGGACCGTCTTGGTGGACGAACCTGGACGGAGAACCGTCTCGGTACACGCATCGAACTGGGCGGAACAGACGTCCATTGGCTCCAGCCCAATGTGTGGTCCGAGATCAAACGCTACGGGCTGGATCTCGAAGAATTTGCCCCGCCGGAGCAGCTTTTGTACCTGGACGACGGTCAGGTGCACGAAGGGTCCGAGGATACCGTCTTCGGTTTGATGGAAAAGGGCATGACCGCCTTGGCGGAACTTTCACGCACCTTGTATCAGCGTCCCCACGAACCCCGTTTTTCGAGCGCCGCCCTTGATTACGACAAGCTCACGTTGGGCGAGTTCCTCGACGATGTGCCAATGTCCAAACTGGAGCGGGACGTGACGTCCTCTTTCTGGGCTGCAGCTTGCCAGGCCCCTTTGCACAAAGCCGGTATCACTTTGCCGTTGCGATGGCTGGCGCTGTCCGGATGGGACTGGCATGTCATGCTGGATGTGATCTCGCGATACAAGATCGTTGGCGGCATGAGTCTGCTCTCCGACGGAATCCTCGCTGACACCAAGGCAGAGTTCATTATGGGAACCGCCGTTACCCGGGTTTCCGAGGACGCATCACAGGTAACCTTGACTTTGTCGGACGAGTCGACGATTTCGGCGACAGCTGTCGTGTGCGCGGTACCGGTCAACGTGCTGTCGCGTATTGCCTTCGAGCCGAGGCACCCGCACGCGGAGAAGCTTGCAGCGTCCGGTCAGATATCCGGCGGTCAAAAAGTCGTTTGCCGGATCAAGGGAAACCGGACCCCCTACATGGCTTTCGCACCTGAAGGTCACCCGTTTGTGCTCGTTCAGTACGACCGGCCCATAGACGGAGACCACATTGCAGTCGCGTTCGGTTCCGATGCCACGGCTGTCGACGGTTCATCCCCGGCCGAAGTCGAGCGTGTACTGCGAACCTGGCTTCCCGACATTGAGGTTCTTGAGGTTGCCACGCACAACTGGAAGGCCGACGAACTGTACCGCGGTACCTGGGCTGTTCCAGGTCCTGGTCAACTTCGAGAACAGCTAGACGCCGTCGAAGCCCGGGACGGGCGAGTGCTCCTGGCAGGAGCTGACATCGCCAGCGGGTCATATGCCCTTATCGATGGTGCGATTGCAACCGGTATCCGCGCCGGTCGAGACGCCGCAGCAGTTAGCTAGCGCAGAGTAGAACCACGCCATCTTCTCTACGCTGCACTACGTTTCCGCCGGGTGGCCTGTCCTGGGGTCAGGCTCGGCCACCCGGGGAAACAGTACTCAGGATCGGCCTCCGCAAGTGATCTGGGCCCCCTCTTCAAAACTGCCGTCCCACACTAGGAGAGCGAGTATGACGACCGCGAACGAAATCCAAATCGAAGCGACCTCTGACAGCGCACCCTTCGGCTACACCCTACATAGCAGCTCCTACGTATCCGCCGCGTCACTAGAAGCTGAATTACGGGGTGCCTTTACAGATACCTGGCAATACGTCGGTCCCTTGGAGAAACTTCAACATACTGGCGACCATATCGTTGCCACACTTGGCCGGACCTCCGTGGTGGTTACCCGAGACGGGGACGGAACGTTGAAAGGCATGGTCAATATCTGCCGCCACAGGCTCCACCCTGTGGCTCTCGAAGACGGGTCTTCGAAGGTGCTGCAGTGCAGATACCATGGCTGGAGCTACAGGCTTGATGGCTCCCTTCTTAGCGCGCCTCGCTGCCGCGACGAACTACAACTGGACAAAGACCAACATGGACTAGCGCCCGTCGGAGTAGCGACATTGGGACCGTGGGTATTCGCGAATCTGGATAGCGGGGCTACCTCGATGCCTGATCTGCTCCGGGACTGCCAGGGCTTTGTCAATGCGATGATCGAGAACTCCAAGCGTTTCTCCTACCGGGGCCAGACAACCTCCCAAATAGCTGGCAACTGGAAACTCTTTGTCGAGAACGCTATCGAGTGCTACCACTGCCCGTTGATTCATTCGGAGACGTTCGCCAAGGCATTCAATGTGGGCAACGGTGAATACGAGAGCCTGGTTCACTCCCATGTCGTCACCCAGCACGGCGATTCCAGGGTCACGCCCAAGGAGTTGCCGCAGGGGCGCTCCGCAAATGGTTTCCACTTCCTTTTCCTGCCGCCATCTACACTAATCGGCATAGACGACTTCGCCATGTACGCCCTCAGGGTCGTACCCACCAGCCCGGTCACGTGCGAGGTGGTCTCAGACATGTACGTCGACGAAGCCGTGCCGGCCGCGGCACTGGAGGAGTGGGTGACAACCTACTACGCCCAAACCATCCAAGAAGACGTCGAGGCGGTCGAACGGCAGCAGGCTGGCTTTACGTCCGGCGCCATCCCTCACGGCCGGCTGCTACCCGAAAGCGAAAACGCCATCACCTTCTTCGAAGACTGGATAAGGGCACGAACGAGGCCCTGACAATGCCGGAATTGAAGACAACAACCCGGCCGCCAGCCTAAAAGAACAACGGAAGAGGAGAGCAAGCTCTCCGAGCCGATATACCGTGCGACAGCCCAACATGCGTCCACACGCCACCTCCCCGCACGTCTCTCACATGGGACACGCAACCTCATATTAATTTCTTTCATCTCCCCAGGAGAAATAATGTCAAACGTAATTCCGGACAATGCAGTCCAAAACGTTGATCAATCCAAGCTTCGAACGAATGCCATGGGCACAGGGGGACTGGTATTTACGGTCGTAGCCATGATCGGCCCAATGGCAGCCTTCTTAGGTGCGACCCCTTTGGTTTTCATGCTCAGCGGCGCTGGAACAGCGGGAGTTTACCTTCTGGCCACCGCACTCTTCCTCATATTCGCCGTGGGGTACATGGCTATGAGTCGGCGCTCGAAAACTGCCAGTGGCCTCATCGCCTTCATAGTCAAAGGCCTAGGAATCAGAGCCGGAGTAGCAGCGTCGTATGTAACCTTGCTGACTTACGTAGCTGTCCTAAGCAGTTTGTACGGTATTCACGCCGTCTTTCTTCAGCAAGCCGCCATTGAGCTTTTCGGCCTCGACCTTCCTTGGGGCTTTTGGGCGGTTGTGACTCTGGCTATCCTCACTCCGTTGTCGTACAACCGGGTTGAGTTCAGTGCTCGCATCATGGGTGTTCTCTTGGTCCTCGCGGTCGCAGCAATCCTCGTCCTGGACGTCTCCATTCTGTTTCAGGGCGGTGCAGGCGGAAGCTTCTCCTTCGAGGGCTTCTCACCCCAGCTGGTCTTCGGTCCAGGCATAGGCCTCGCGGCCCTGTTCGCGCTCGGTTCGTTCGTGGGAGTCGAGTCCACTCCCGTATTCAGCGAAGAGGTCCGCACACCACAAAAGACCATCCCGCGCGCAACCTACATCACCATCGCGGCACTGGGTATCTTTTATGTCTTCAGTACATTCATGGTGAGCAACGCCGTCGGTGGGGACAAGATCCTGACCGTAGCTACTGAAAATCCCACGGGCTTCATTCTCGATGTCGCAGGGGCATATGTCGGGCCCGTTTGGGTGAAAATTCTGAACATCCTGGTCGTGACCAGCTTTTTCGCGATCCTCCTTGGCTTCGCAAATGTCATGAGCCGTTATGTTTTCGCTCTGGGACGCGCCGGCATCTTGCCTGCCGCTTTTGGCCGCAGCCATAAGAAGCACCAGTCCCCTCACATCGGCAGCATTGTCACAGCCATCACAGTCCTCGTCGTCATCGGAGCTTTCATCCTGGCGGGCGCGGACCCCTTCCACCAGCTGTATGCGTGGCTCATTGCGGTCGGAACCTTGGGCGTGCTGCTGCTGATGTGCGCCAGCTCCCTCTCTGTTGTGACATATTTCAGAAAGACAGACGAACGTGAGAATGTCTGGACTGCGTTGGTGGCGCCGGCCATTGCGTTCACCGCCTTTGCAGTGGCGATCATCCTGACAGTCCTGAACTTCTCCTTCCTCGCTGGCGGTGAAGGACTCGCAGAATGGCTTTGGGTTCTTGTTCCGATTGCCGCCATCATCGGCCTGGTCGTGAGGGCCTCCCAAGGTAAACGCGAGTTGAGCTTCGAAGACATCAACTAATTGTCCGCGTGTCTGGCCACGGGTTTAGACCCGTGGCCAGACGCGCTCTTTGACCTAAGAATTCCCCTGGCCGACCCGCTGGCCCGCCCCCCGTCGAGCCCGCCCGGTCTTTCAACGTTGCGAATTAGCCCATGACCACGGTTGGAACGGAGCAACAAAGCTTGGCTTGGAACACAGAGCTAACGAAATCCCTGCTGTTCACAGCTGCAGTAGCTGAATTTACGGAGTACGGCCTGGCAGGTGCACGCATGGACAGAATCGCTGCGACTGCAAGTGTCAACAAGGAACGCATATACCAATACTTTGGAAATAAGGAAGCACTGTTTGACAAGGTGCTTGCCGCAAAACAGGAGCAGCTTGATAAGGAGCTCTACCGCCTCTGTACCGACGGACACCTGTCCGTCGAAGAACTGGCAGGGGGCGTCTTTGACTTTTATGCCGCAGACCCTGGAAATGCACGATTCTGGTTCTGGGCGGCACTCGAAAAGGGTTCTGCGACCCGACTGACAGGCCTAGAGAATACAAAAGCCGTACTAGCATCTCTTCAAGAGACAGCCGGGCTTAGTGAGAATGCTGCACGGGAGCTCCTACTTACTCTCATGACACTTTGTAGCGCATCGACAGCGCTACCACAGCTGGAAGCGTTGATTCCAGATTCCTCGGCAAGCCGTGTCCATTCCCGACGCAAACACATTGTCGAGGCCGTAACCTTGCTCGCTGCGGCTGCATCGCAATGATCGCCCACTGCCTTATAGACTGCCCCAGTTGCTGAACCTCGGTTTTGTCAACTTCGATGCCCCGGCCTTATTAGAGTCAGCATCACCAACCCGATCCTGCAGCCGGCCGCGTCCCCCACGGTCGCCCCGTAGCACAGTCCGGGACCGTTGCCCTGACAAGTCCTGAATGGGCGATGCGACATTCTTCGGAATCCGGGCAAGCAACCGCCCATACGCCGACGCAATGTACTTCGCTTTGACCGCCTGGTCCGAGACGGGGAAATCTGCTCTTGCAGCTACTTCTGCTCCCGTACTTTGAATGCCGATAATGGACGTTTCGTCAAACTGGGGGAGCAGTAGGCGAAACTGCTTTGCGGTGAGCGTCACTGTACTGGCGGCTGGATGTATCCCTGTTGCGGGCGGCTGGAGCGCCGGAAGTTGATGGTGCGACGCTTGCGCCCTGTCCAGGTTCCTCACCCGCCGTGTTGGCGCGATCGCATCCGGCGGCCTCATTGCCTTTGGTTCGGCCGCGCGGCTCGGCCAACAGGGGATCTTTGCTGCTTGTGCCTTCATCACCGTGGTTGCCTTGGCACTAACAGCAACAGAAACAAGGACCCTGCCCCGGCTGGCTAGGATGGGGGAGTGGATTCCGCCTTCAGCCTTCGCCCTGCCCGCACCAGCGACGTGGCACAGATCAAGAGGTTGGTGGCGCCGCTGGCTGAGCAGCGGATTCTCATGGCCAAGGAAACCGTGGCCTATTACGAGAGCCTCCAGGAATTCCGGATCGCTGAATCCGTGGATGGGGAGATCATTGGCTGCGGCGCACTGCACGTTATGTGGGAAGACCTCGCGGAGATCCGCACCCTGGCAGCGGCGGATTCATGGCGCGGCAAGGGTGTGGGCCATGTCCTGGTGGAGGACCTGCTGAAGGAAGCCAAAGCCCTGGGCGTCAGCAGGGTCTTCTGTCTCACGTTCGAAGTGGACTTCTTCAAGCGGCACGGCTTCGAGGTGATGGCGGACCAGTCTGCCGTGGATCCGCAGGTCTACTCGGAGCTCCTGCGCTCGCATGATGAGGGTGTGGCTGAGTTTCTCGACCTCGCCCGGGTTAAGCCCAATACCTTGGGTAACACCCGTATGATCAAGCACCTTCAGTAACACGCGCGGCAAAACACAAGGAAAATGCCTGATTTAAACCATCTTCTCTTATCTAAACTTGATGGATAAACTGGTCGAGGCTTGCTGGGGAGCTTCCGCCAATATGCATCAATCGAGAGAAGATCATGCAGTCCCACGCGTCCATTTCAGCCGTTTCAGAACTCCAACTCAGCGTGCGCGGTCCCGTGTTCACGCCGGCCGACCCGGGCTTCGCAACCGAGGTAGCGGCCTTTAACCTTTCAACACAGCACCAGCCCCACCTCGCCTTCGGCGCCCTCGACGCAGAGGACGTCTCGGCCGCAGTGAAGTGGGCGGCGGAACGGGGAATCCCCGTGGCCGTCCAGTCCACCGGCCACGGCGCCACCAATGCGATCGAGGGCGGTTTGCTGATCAGCACCCGCCGCATGCTGGAACTCAGCATCGACCCGCTTGAAAAGACAGCCCGGGTCGGAGCCGGCGTCCGGTGGAAGGCTGTAGTGGACGAGGCTGCGGCTTTCGGACTCATGGGCCTTTGCGGTTCCACAACGGACGTGGGCGTGGTGGGTTACACGCTCGGCGGCGGCCTGCCCATTATGGGCCGGAAATACGGGTTCGCCTCGGACCATGTGATCGCCTTCGAGCTCGTCACCGCCGACGGAACGCAGCACCGGGTCACCCAAGACGAGAATCCGGAGCTCTTCTTCCTCCTGCGCGGCGGCAAGGGCAACCTGGGCATTGTCACTGCCATGGAATTCCATCTCTTTCCGAGCCAGGACATCTTCGCCGGCGGCATCTACTTCGACGGCGACCACGCAGCCACCGTCCTCCAGCAGTTCAGCGAATGGGTAGGGACGCTTCCAACGGAGGCGTCGGCGTCGTTGGCTTTCCTGCGGTTGCCGGACATGGACATCATCCCCGAACCGCTGCGCGGCAAATTCGTGGTGCATCTGCGGTACGCCTACCAGGGTGACGCGGCCACTGCCACGCAGCTGCTGGAGCCCATGCGCCGGAGTGCGCCTTTCATGATGGACGGCACCGGTCCGCTGGACTCCACCCGGTTCGACACCATCCACATGGACCCGGATCAGCCCGTACCGGCCCGTGAATGCGGCTTCCTCCTGGACCGCCTGGACGGCCCGGCCCGGGAGGCCATCCTGCGGCACTTCGGTCCCGGCGTCGAAAGTCCCGTACTGATGGCCGAGCTCCGGCTGCTTGGCGGAGCCCTTGCCGCCGGCGACGGCCAGGACACCGTGGGTGGCCGCGACGCGGCTTTCAGTTTCTTCATGGCGGGCATGGCTGTCCCGCCTCTGGCGGAGCTGCTTCCCAAGGTGTACGACGCCGTTCGCCAGGACCTGCGCGATGCCTCCAACAGCGGGACTTTCGTCAATCTCCACGGGCACTTCGTGGACGCCGAGGACCGGGAGCGTGCCTGGGGCCCGGCCATCCGTGAACGCCTCCGCAAGGCAAAGGTTGAACTGGATCCGCAGAACATGTTCAGCTTTGGGCACGTGGTGGGGCTCCCGGTGATCGACCAGACCGTGCTGCTCGAAGACGTTGTGACCTCCGGCGCCGACGCCGCCCTGGGCAACTAGGGGCGCGCCGTGCAGGAGCCCACTATGCAGGACAGGCCTGTGTTCCCGGATTTCTCGGCTTTCCAGATCGACATCCCGTACAGCACCGACGCGCACGAAACCCTGTGGCCCGGTGGCGGCCACCCCGACCCCGACCTCTATGCGGCCTTTTGGCCGGACATCGGCACTCCCGCGGCCACCGATGTTGGCACTCCCGCGGCCACCGACGTCGGCACCGAACCGCCGATCGACGGCCGAGGCTAAGAGGCCGGGCCGGACCGCGCGGGAAGCCCTACCGCGGTCCGGCCCGCCGGTAGTAGGGTCAGAGCACCAGCCACTGCATGCCCAGGAGCAACCCATGAAAAAGCTCATCAATGATCCTCGCGCCGTGGTGGACGAGTCCGTCGAAGGGTTCGGCATGGCGCATGCCGATTTGGTGGACGTCCATCCCGAGCCCAAGTATGTCGTCCGGAAAGGTGCCCCGGTCCAGGGCAAGGTAGCCCTTGTCTCCGGTGGCGGCAGCGGTCACGAACCTTTGCACGCCGGCTTCGTGGGCCTGGGCATGCTCGACGCAGCTGTGCCAGGGGCAGTTTTCACGTCGCCCACACCCGACCAGATCATTCCGGCGACCACCGCCGTGGACTCCGGTGCCGGCGTCGTACATATCGTCAAGAACTACACCGGTGACGTCCTGAACTTCGAAACCGCCGCGGAGATGGCGCAGGCCGAAGGCGTGGCCGTCCGGTCCGTGCTGGTCAACGACGACGTCGCGGTGGAGGACTCGCTGTACACGGCGGGCCGCCGGGGCGTGGGCGGTACTGTGCTGGTGGAGAAGATCGCAGGGGCCGCCGCGGAACGCGGGGATGACCTGGACGCCGTGACAGCCATCGCAGAGCGGGTGGTGGCCAACGTGCGGACCATGGGCGTGGCCCTGTCCGGATGCATCGTTCCGCATGCAGGAACGCCAAGCTTCGAACTGGCCGATGACGAAATCGAGATCGGAATCGGCATCCATGGCGAGCCTGGCCGGCACCGGATCGCCATGGAAGGTGCGGACGCCATCACGGACCGCCTGTTGGAACCGGTGCTGGAAGACCTGTCCCTTGCTTCGGGGGACAACGTGCTGCTGTTCGTCAACGGCATGGGCGGAACTCCACAAAGCGAGCTCTACATCGTCTACCGCCGCGCCGCCCAGGTGTTGGCCGAACGTGGTGCCACGGTGGCGCGCTCGCTGGTGGGCAATTACGTCACGTCGCTTGAAATGCAGGGCTGCTCGGTATCCGTGCTTCGCCTGGATGACGAGCTGACCGCCCTGTGGGACGCTCCAGTGCACACCGCAGCCTTACGGTGGGGAGTGTGAGCATGGGGCTCGGAGTCGATTGGGCACTGGATTGGATCCGGCTGTCCGCCAAGGCGATGGCAGAACACCGCACCGAACTCATCGAATTGGACCGGGCGATCGGCGATTCGGACCATGGTGAGAACATGGACCGCGGATTCCAGGCCGTGCTGCAGAAGCTGGAGGAAACTCCGCCGGAGACGGCAGGCGCTGCGTTGAAGGCAGCGGCCATGGCGTTGATGTCCAAGGTGGGCGGCGCTGCCGGACCGCTCTACGGGACCGCGTACCTGCGCGCGGCGACCTCGTTGGGTGATGCTACGGACATCGACGCTGCCGCCATGGCCGCCGCACTGGCTGCGGCCCGCGATGGAGTGGTGGCGCGGGGAAAGGCCGAACCGGGCGACAAGACGATGGTGGATGCCTGGACCCCTGCCGTGGAAGCGGCCGCGACCACCGTGGAAAACGGCGGCGATGTGGTGTCCGTCCTGGAAAAGGCCGCCGAAGCAGCTGAAGCCGGTGCCGCAGCGACGGACCCGTTGGTTGCCCGGAAGGGCCGCGCCAGCTATCTCGGGGAGCGCAGTGCGGGACACCGTGATCCCGGGGCCGCCTCCACAGCGCTTCTCCTGCGGGCGGCCGCGGAGGCAGCGGGCGGAGTCGCAGGGCCGGGAGCCTCTGGGGCCGACCCTTCATGACGGTTGGCATTGTGGTGGTATCGCACAGCAGCAGAATTGCTGACGGTGCGGTGGAACTCGCCGCGCAAATGGCTCCCGACGTCGACCTCGCCGCCGCCGGGGGAACTGACGACGGCCGGATCGGCACCAGCCTGGAGAAGGTGCTTGCCGCCGTCGAGCAATCCCTGGTGGACGCCGGAGGTGATGGCGTGGTGGTGCTCGCCGATCTCGGCTCGGCAGTGATGACGGCGGAGTCGGCGATCGAGTTCTGCAGCGATCCGGATGCCGTGGTGCTGGCCGATGCCCCCTTGGTGGAAGGGCTGGTGGCTGCTGCCGTGGCAGCGCAAGGTGGTGCCGCCGTCGTGGATGTCCGCAATGCTGCGGAGAGCGTCAGGTTCGGTAGCGCGGAAGGCCAGCCGGCCGGGGAACCTGCCCCTCGCGAACCCGAAGCATCCGGCGATTTCGAGCTCGTGAATCCCATGGGCATCCATGCCCGGCCTGCCGCGAAGATCGCCGGCGGACTCTCCTCGCTGGACGCGGAAGTGACCATCAACGGCGTCGACGGTACCTCCGTGATGGCGCTGATGACCCTCGCCGCCGGCCAGGGCGCAAACCTGCACGTGGAAGCGGACGGGAAAGATGCGTTGAAAGCGGTGCAGTACGTAGGGCGGTTGGTGGAAGAGGGTTTCGGTGAGTCCTGATACACGCCGAATCCACCCAAAACGTTGATAAGTATCCTGATTAGTGATGTTGTAGAGGTACAGGTTCACTACGAAAGAGGTGCAACATGGGTGCTGACGACAAAGCTCAGAACACAGGCGAGAAGATCGCGGGCAAGGCTAAGGAAGCAGCTGGAAAGCTGACTGACAACGAACGCCTTGAAGCCGAAGGCAGGGGCGAGCAGGCCAAGGCCGACCTTAAGAATGCCGGCGAAAAGGTCAAGGACGCCTTCAAGAAGGATTAGCAAAGATGGCGGGGCCGCTGCGGGTTGCAGCGGCCCCGCCATGCTGTTGGGCGTACATTGTGGGGAACTGCCCCGCGATCGGATGGAGGATTTTTTCGTGAACTTGCTCGTGAAACTGTTCGGACTGGTGGTCAGCCTGGGTGCAGGTGCCCTGGCGAACAAGACCCTCGAGGGCCTCTGGGAGAAGAAGACCGGCAAGCCCGCGCCCAAGGACGGCACGGACCTGGATGACTCACTTCCGGGCGTACTGGTCTTCGCGGTGGTATCCGCGGGCGTCGGCGCCGTGGTGCACGTTCTCACCCAGCGGGGCACCAAGAGTGCCTTGGCCCGGCTCAAGAAAACAGCGGACGAGGTTTAGTCGATGGCCATCGCCAAACACCCCAGCGTTGTGATCGACTGTCCCGACGCGTCCGCCTTGGCCGCCTTCTACGCCGAATTGCTCGGCTGGGAGGTCACCCGGGAAGACGAGGACTGGGCGGACATCCGCCCGGCCGACGGCAGCAACTGCATCTCGTTCCAGCAGGTGGAGGTCTATCAGCCGCCTGTGTGGCCCGGCCAGACCATCCCGCAGCAGATGCACTTCGACGTGATTGTCGAGGACCTGGACAAGGCCGAAGAGGCCGTGCTGGCGATCGGCGCCAGCAAGCATGATCACCAGCCGGGTGAGACGTTCAGGGTCTTTTTGGACCCCGCGGGGCATCCGTTCTGCTTGTGCGTTTCCTGATGGCGTGACCAGCTACGTACCGCCGGACTGTGGGCAGTTGGTGTTCACTCATCCTGATCGGCGGAGCCGGGTTCGCTGAGCCGCCTCCCGAAGGCCGCGCCCAAGGCGTCCGGGAGGATGTTCGATCCCAGCCCCATGGTGCGGGACTTCAACGAGCCGCCCAGGACGTTGCCTTCGCCCTTCATCAAGGCCGTGAAGCCCTGTTCTGCCACCTGGGCGGCATCGTCCTTTTCCTCAGCTCCGACCTTGGTGTCCAGGAGGTCGGCCTTCTCGAAGAACGGCGTCTCCGTAGGGCCGGGCAGCAGGGTGGTGACGCTGACGCCCGTGTCCTTGAGTTCGTTGCGCAAAGCCTGCCCAAAGGACTGGACGAACGCCTTGGACGCTCCGTAGATCGCCTGGAAGGGCGCGGGGGTGCGCGCGATGATCGAGGACGTGAACAGTATCCGTCCGCTGTTCCGCGCGGTCATGTCCCGGGCCACCCATTTGGCGATGCTGACGGTGGACGCAACATTGAGGTCGATGATCCTCAGTTCCTGGGCGAGATCGGTTTCGATGAAGGGTCCTCCGACGCCGATGCCCGCGTTGATGGCTGCCGCTTCAAGGGGTGTGCCCAGTGCGTTGACCGCGGACTGGAGGGTACCCGGGCCGGTCCGGTCAGCAAGGTCGATCTGCAGGGGTATGGCTGACCCGCCCAGTCCCGCCAAGCTGTCAGCGGCACTCCGGATGTCCTGCCCGTCGGCCACCATGACGGTGTCGAAGCCATGGGCGAGGAACTGTTTGGCCAGTTCATAGCCGATCCCGGAAGAAGCTCCGGTGACCATGGCGAGGGGGCGGGTGTCGGTTGTCATAAATGACAGCCTACTTACCATCTTCCATAATGGGCAGGTTATGCCGCGAAGTCCACGGAGAGGATGGCCCGCGACAGGGTGACGGCGCGGTCAGCAAGGTTGGCAAGCTCGGCATCGGTGCAATCCGTGGGTGCCCAGCGCGTGGCGCCCTCAAGCAGCGTCATGACCACCCTGACGTGCTCGGAGGCCTCGACGCATCCCATGTCTTCCGCGGCGGCGACGTACATTTGCTCATGGAGTGTGACCCAGGCGTCCACCTGCGCGCGAAGGTCCTTCGGTAAAATCCCGGCCATCCTGTCCGTCGCCACCAGCAGGTCCCAGAGATTGCTTTCAGGAAGCCGGACTTGCCGGGTGAAGTGCAGCTTGACCATGGCATCCCAAAACTCATCTGCATTCCCGGCGGGGCCGACGGCTTCGAGGAGGGCGACACCGAAGCGATGGAAGTGCCAGCGGAGCGATTCGGCCACAATCTCGTCCCGGCCGTTGGGAAAGTGGGAGTACAGGCTGGGTGCCTTGATGTTGACGGCATTGGCTATGGTCCGCATGGACACGGAGTTGACTCCGTTGGTGATGGCGAGCTCGAGGAAGGCCCGCAGAATGTTTTGGCGCGCAGCCTTCTGGCCGCTCCAGTTCCACTCCTTCAGCTGGAGTTCGAAGGCACTCCGGGCGGCTTTGTAGGACATGGTGCTCATAAGCCGCCATCCTAACAGTCGTTAGTTAGGGTGGCTGGATCTTCTTCCCTAACGTCTGTTAGTTAGGTAAGCTGGTGAGTGGCGCGGAACACAAATGAGTCCGTAGCTTCTCAAGCGGTTTGAACGGGAAGAGCAGAACACATGGTCACCGAAAACACGAGCCTGGGAGCCTCTCGGAACAACAACGTCATTCTCGCCAGCGGCCTATCCGGCATGGTCGCCGCGTACATCAACGCCCGGGCACAGGAGGACAACGCCTCGCTGCTTGAGGAATGGAGTGCTGAACAGGCCTTCCGCCCCCGCCTGCCCCGATGGCTGCGCAGAAAAGCCCGTCCCGGCGGCACCGGACCGGCTTTGGCCGCCTGAAGCCCTGCGAACCCAGAAAGAACCTGCCCCATGTCTGCAGAAGTGCTCTCGCCGTGGCCCTACGAACCGCTGCGTGAAACCGACCGTCTCCGCGAACTCTTCCTGATGCAACCCCACGCTGATCTCAGCGGCATCCGCCCAATCGTTGCGCGGTCCTGGTACAGAAGCCGGGCTGCCGGCGTGGATGCAGTGGCTGACCGCGGCATTTTCGATGAAGGCCGCGTTGACGAGTACACCATTGCTGCTGCCGGCCCGCATCTGCAGAAATTGGACGAAGTAGCTGCGGACTTGGGTGGCTACGTCAGCATCACCGCACCGAACGGAGTCCTGGTCAAAGCAAGCTTCCTCCGCGACGACGGTTTCCCCGCCGGATATTCGCTGCTGGAGGAGAGCTGCGGCAGCAACGGTGAAGGGCTCGCCCTGGAGGAGGGCCGTGGCGTTTGGCTTGCCCCCGAAGAACATTTCCGCGAGGACATGCGCGGCAACTGGTGCTTTGCCTCCCTGATCCGCGATCCTTTCCATAACCGCGTGCGCGCCGTCATTGGTCTCACGCTCCCAGCCAACCGCGTCACAGCCCTGGAACCGTCCTCGACGTTGCTGATGCTGGAGGGTGTCGCTTCCCGGATTGAGCGGGACATTGAGGTGCGCACCTCCTCCAGGGAGCGGGCCCTCCTAAGCGAGTACCTGCGGATCTCCCGCCGCCGGGGGAACCGGGCCGTGATCGCGGTGGATGGAAAGAACTCCCTGCAAAACGCCTCGGCCACGGCCACACTGGTGGACAGTGACTTCTCGATTGTTTCCGGCTACGCCAACGCAGTGATGTCCTCCGGTCGCGACATGAACTGCGAGGTCATGCTTCAAGGGCCCGGGCTGTCCACCTTGGAGATTTCGCCCGTGACGCTATCGGCCGCGAATGTGGGAGCCATTGTTGTGGTCCGCCCGCACTCACCTGCAAGGGAGCGCGGTGTCGCTTCCGGAAGCGCTGCCCTGACGTTGGAATCAGCGGCCCAAGGAACAGCCGAAAGACTCATGAAGCACGTGGACGGCACGAGCACGGAATTCAAACGCACTTTAAATTTGGCCCGGAAGGCCGTGGACCAGGACAGGTCCGTGGTGATCATCGGTGAGCTGGGGAGCGGGAAACTGCGTTTGGCCACTGCGATGGCGTCCCTGCGAGGCGGCCACATTCTGGTCGATGCCCGCAGTGGTGACCTTCGGAACTCCCATTTCAGGGATGTCCTGCACCGGGTGGCCAGCGAACTGCCGGCCACCCTGATCGTTGAACACGCCGATGAGCTCTCGCAAAATGAGGCCGGTGAGATCGCAAGCAGCCTCCGCAACAACTCCACCACCAAATTGATCTTTACCGTCACCCGCCCCACCGATGCCACCCTGGTCCTGTCGGAGGCGTTTGATGTATTGGAAGTATCGGTGGCACCCCTGCGCAACAGGCGTGAAGACATCCCGCAACTGGCCAATGCCATAGCGGAGGAACTGGGGGAGCGGCGGTTGTCCCGCAGGCTTCTCACCACCCTCACCCACGCAGACTGGCCGCGGAACATCGATCAGTTGCGGGCCGTCGTCTCCAACGCCGTGGAACGGGCGGAAGGGGCCGAGGTGACGGCCGACGACCTGCCACAGGGCTTCCACCGTGTCCTGACCAAGGGACGGCTTTCCCGTCTGGAAGATGCGGAACTCAGCGAGCTGCGCACGGCGCTGCAGGAAGCGAAGGGCAACCGCAGCCTCGCGGCCGAAACACTGCAGATAGGGCGTTCCACCCTGTACCGCCGGATGGACTACTTCCGCAGCCGCGGCTTCGACCTCTGATTTCACGCAGGGAGCAGCAGCCGACCTCCTCAGGGGCCGGCTGCTCGGCGCTGCCCGGGGCGAAAGGCCCGACGGCGGGTGGCCGCTTTGCGCGTCCAGGGCCCAGACACCCAGGCGCTGGGACAGTGTCCCACGGCGGTGTCTCGATCTGGCACGGATGGCCGCCCCGAAATCGCGTTGTACTGGAAATCACCCGACACCGGCACCCGTCCCAAGGAGTGTCCGGCAGGACCGAGGGTACCAACACGAACAGGACGACTGACTATGACCCGCGATGCCCAGGGAACCATTCTTGTGGCCCCTCACCATTTCCCGGACCTGGACCGTGAGCACGCGCTCGCGGAGGAGTTCGGTTACGCACTCAACCCCGCGGCGGACACTGACGCCTTCCGCGAGGGGCTGGCCGAAGCCGACATTGTGATGATCACTCCCTACGCCAAGCTCACTGCGGCGGACTTCCCGCTCATGGCCAAGTGCCGTGCAGTCATCCGGTACGGGATCGGTTACGACAACATCGACGTCGCCGCGGCCACCGAGGCGGGCATCCCGGTCTCGATCGTTCCCGGCACGGCGTCGGAGGAAGTTGCCTCCCACGCCTTCGCGATGGGCCTGGCACTGGCCCGCCGCCTGCCCGCCGGCAACGCAGCGATCAACAACCTCAGCTGGGCCGGAACCATCGGCTACGACACCCCTGTCCTCTCCGAGCTGGAGGTAGGCGTCCTGGGCATGGGACGCATCGGCCAGCACGTAGCCCGCATGTACTCGGCCGTCGGCGCCCGGGTCCGCGCCTACGATCCCTTCGTGACGGACAGCTTCGTGGAGATGGCTGGGCTGGAAGACATCCTGGAGAATTCCGACGTCGTTTCCCTCCACCTGCCGCTGAACGACGAGACGGCGAACCTCATTTCCACCGAAGTCCTCGCAAAGATGCGCAAGGGCACTGTGATCGTCAACGTGTCCCGCGGCGGACTTATCGATGAGGCCGCGCTCGCCGAGGCCCTGACCTCGGGTCACATCGCAGGCGCCGGCATCGACACCTTCGCCCAGGAACCGCTCGCCGCTGACCACCCCCTGCGCACGGCACCCAACGCCATCCTCACCCCGCACATTGCCTGGCGTTCCAACCGGTCGACGGGCGCCCTGCAGGACGGCGCTGTGGAGCGGGTCCGCCTCGCGCTGACCGGCCAGCCACTCATCGACCTCGTGAACTGAAACGACCTGTGAACTGAAGAGACTGGAGAAACCCGACTTGGCAACCACCAATCATCTTGAAGACCTCGCTGCTTTGCAGAACCCCGTAGAAGATCCGCACCTGCGCCGTGGACCGCGTGGTTTCCCGCTGCTGCCGGGCGGCTACGGCCGCTCAACGTACTACACCGGCGCTCCGAGCCCCTACGCCATCAAGGGTGAGGGCTACCGCGTGTGGGACGACCGCGGCCGTGAACTGATCGACGCGAACAACAACTTCACCTCCCTGATCCACGGAAACGCCCACCCGGAAATCACCGAGGCCGCCATTACGGCCCTGACCAGCGGCGCGAGTTGGGGCATCCCCAACCTTTACGAGTGGGAACTCGCCGAACTGCTGCTGGGCCGTCTTCCCGACCTTGACCAGGTGCGTTTTGCTAATTCCGGCACCGAGGCTGTGATGTCCGCGATCCGCATTGCCCGAGCCAGCACCGGCCGTGAACGTGTCATCGTCACCAAGGGCGGCTACCACGGAACGTCTGAGGTTGCCTTGGTTCCCGGCGGACCGTCCTACCAGCGTGGTGTCACCCGCGGCGTGATCGACGATGTCACGGCCGTGCCGCTGAACGATGTCGACTTCCTGCGGCAGGCCGTTGAGGCCGCCCCGGACCAGTATGCCGCCATCATCCTGGACCTGCTGCCCAACCGGGCCGGCCTTCTCACCATCAACGAGGAATTCGTCCGTACCGCCCGGGAACTCGCCACCCAGTACGGCATTGTCCTGATCATTGACGAGGTCATCAGCCTCCGCCTGGGCTACAACGGGTTCAGCGGCGAGTACGGAATTTCCCCCGACCTGCTGACCACCGGCAAACTCATTGGTGGCGGCTTCCCGGTAGGGGCAGTCTGCGGCAAGGCCGAGCTCATGGCCGAAGTCGACCCCACCCGTCCGGGCAGCCTCCCGCACGGCGGGACTTTCTCCGGCAACCCTGTGAGCATGGCGGCCGGCGCCGTTGCTCTACGGCTCTACACCGAGGAGGAAGTCAAGCGACTGAACCACCTGGGTGATACGGCCCGCGACACGGTCAACGCCAGGGTCTCCGGCGCCGGCTGGGAGATCCGCGGCAGCGGCTCCCTGCTCCGCGCGGTTCCCGCGGGTGCGGAGAAGGTGGACGAGCGCACGCAGCACCAATTGTGGTGGGCCTCCTACGAACGGGGACTGCTTGGTTCCCCAGCCAACCTGCTGTCGCTGTCCACGCCCATGGACGAAAAGGTGGTCCAAGACATCACTGACCGCCTGGCCGACGCTGTCCTGGCTGTCGCCTCGGAGGCTCCCACTATGGAAGGTGCCAAGTAACCATGAAGATCGTTTCCTACGAACACGAATCCGGTATCCGCGGCGGCGTCCTGATCGAGGACACCGTCTATGACCTGGAACTGCTGCTGCAGGGTTCCAGCCAGGCAGTGTACGGAGCCACCACGTCCGTGCGGGAATTCCTGGAACTTTACGGCGACCGGCTGGAGGCCATTTCCGCGGAGACAGCCGCCTTGGCCGGACAGGATCCGGAAGCACACGTTGGTGCCCGGGCCGATGTCCGCCTGACCACTCCGGTGCCCAATCCCTCCAAGGTGCTCTGCATTGGCCTGAACTACAAGGACCATGTTGCCGAGACCGGCCGCGCGTTCCCGGAATACCCTGACGTCTTCGCCAAGTTCGCCTCCACCATGGTTGGGCCCGAGGACGAAATCGGCGGTGCGAAGGTCAGCGAAAACCTCGACTTCGAGGGCGAACTGGCAGTAGTCATCGGGCGCAAGGCCAGTGAAGTCACGGAAGAAGAGGCGCTGAACTATGTGGCCGCACTTGCCCCGCTGAACGATGTCACTGCCCGCGACCTGCAGTACCGCGGCACCCAGTGGTTGGCAGGCAAAGCCGTGGACGGGTCAACCCCGTGGGGCCCTGCCCTGGTCACCCTGGACGAAGTGGGCGATCCCCAGAACCTGGACCTCGCAACCCGCGTGAACGGCATTGAAGTGCAGCGCTCCAACACGAGCTACCAGATCTTCCCGATCGCGCGGATCGTCTCCTACCTCTCAAGCTTCCTCACCCTGGAACCCGGCGACGTCATTGCCACAGGAACCCCGCAGGGCATCGGTGCCAAGCGGAACCCGCCTGTCTGGCTGGAACCGGGAGACACCGTGGAAATCGAAATCGACAAGGTAGGTCTGCTCCGCAACACCGTGGGCAAGCCCCAGCTCTAACCCCCTGCAAGCTCTACGAAAGTAATGAAGACCATGAGTGATGTACAAACACAACCAGGCGAGGCCCGGTACCGCATCGCCGTCGACACCGGCGGTACCTTTACCGACGTCGTGGTCGGTTCCAACAGCGGTGACATGGCGGTCGGCAAGGCGCTGACCACCTACGACCGCGTGTTCACCGGCTTCGAAGCCTCGGTCCGCCGCGCGGCCGAGTCCGTTGGCTGGAGCGGCGACGACGTTCTCCGCAACGCTGACGTCATTGTCTACGGCACCACGCATGCCACCAACGCAGTGCTCACCGGCAAGGTCGCCAAAACAGCGCTGCTGACCACGGACGGTTTCGCCGACACCCTGCTGCTCCGCGAAGGTGGCCGCCGCGATGCCTTCGATTCCAAGGCTGCCTACCCGCCGCCTTACATTCCCCGTCACCTGACTTTTGAAATCACCGAGCGCATCTCGGCCGAGGGCGACATCCTGGTGGAACTGGACGAAGAGCAGGTCCGCGAAGTCCTCGGTTCCTTTAAGGAACAGGGCATCGAAGCCGTTGCGGTGTCCTTCCTGTGGTCCATCATCAACGACGCCCACGAGAAGCGGGTTGCCGAGCTGATCAAGGAAATCCTCCCCGGCGTTCCGTACACGCTCTCCAACGCGGCCAACCCCACCATCCGCGAATACCGACGCTCCTCGGCAGCCTCGATCGACGCTTCCCTGAAGCCGCTCATGGCCGACCACCTGGGTAAGCTGCGCTCGGACCTGCAGGAATACGGCTTCGCCGGCGACCTCCTGGTAGTGACCTCCGAAGGTGCCGTGCTCGACGTCGCCGATGTCCTTGACCGTCCCGTCCTGCTGCTGAACTCCGGCCCGTCCATGGCACCGCTGGTGGGTGCGGCGGCAGCCCCGGACCACGACACCGTGGTGGTCTGCGACATGGGCGGCACCACCTTCGATGTGTCGCTGGTGGAGAACGGCGTGGTCCGCCACACCCGCGAAGCTTGGTTGGGGGAGCCGTTCGTCGGTCACCTCACCGGCTTGTCTTCCGTTGCGGTTTCCAGCATCGGCGCTGGTGGCGGCAGCATCGCCTGGATCGACGGCGGTGGCCTCCTTCGCGTGGGCCCGCAGAGTGCGCGCAGCACTCCCGGTCCGGCAGCGTACGGCCGCGGCGGCGAAGAACCGACCGTCACCGACGCCTGCGTGGCGCTTGGCTACCTCGACACGGAGGGCTTCGAAGGCGGGTTTACCTTGAACCGCGAGGCCGCCGTCAAGGCCATCGATACCCGCATCGCCGGGCCTTTGAAGATGGACACCCTGCAGGCCGCCCAGGCCATTCTGGATGTCTCCGCCAACCACATGGCTACCGCCATCCGGCAGTCTGCCCTGGAACAGGGCGTTGACCCCCGGGGTGCGCTTATTGTTGCCGGCGGCGGCGCAGGCGCCATGGTCGCAGCGATCATTGGCAGGCTCCTGGAAGCGGACACCGTCCTGATCCCGGCGACAGCCGGCGTCCTGGCCGCGTACGGCGCCCACCGTGCCCCGATAGCCACCGAGTTCCTCTCCCCGCTGCACAACGACACCCGCAGTTTCGACGCCGGTTCGGCCTCCCGCGCCGTGGAGGATCTGACAGCCAAGGCTGAGCTCTTCGTGAAGCGCTTCGACGGCGTAGGCGAAGCGCCCAAGGTCACCTACTTCGTGGATGCTCGGTACCCCGGCCAGGCCTGGGACCTCCGCGTCTACCTCGACGCCGCCCCGGACACCTCCGGTGACGCGGCAGGCATCATCGAGCGGGCCTTCCACGAAGAGCACGACCGCCGCAACGGCACCCACGATCCGGACAGCCGCGTGGAGATCATCACCTGGGGTGTCCGCGTGGAAATCCCGCGTCCGGAGCACACCAGGTCCGAAAGTGAACTCAGCCGCACCGCGGAAATCCACCGCACTGACAGCATCGTCTTTGGCGGCGAACCCTTCAGCACCCAGCGCTACCGCGGTGTGACGCTCGCTCCGCGCGACAAGATCGTGGGACCGGCCGTCATCGACCAGCCCACCACGACCATCGTCGTACCGCCGGAATGGGACGCGACGCTCGATGAACGATCCAACATCTACCTCACCCGTAAGGAGGCGTAACCGTGACCCGCGAATTCGATCCCGTAAAGCTCTCGGTCCTTGCCAACGCATTCGACGGCATTGTCCGCGAGATGACCAGCGGCCTGCTCCGCTCCGCCCGCTCTTCCGTGATCAACACGGCCCGCGACTTCTCCTGCGCCGTGCTGACAGCGGACAACCAGTTGCTTGCCGCGGCTGAAGGTGTTCCCGTGCACGTCTTCGGTGCCGGCCCGCTGGGCGAGGACATGGTGGAACTCCACAAGGACATCCGCGAAGGCGACGCGTTCCTGCACAACGACCCCTACATGGGTAACTCACACGCAGCAGACCACGTGATCCTGGTGCCCATCTTCATCCAGGGCCGCCACCTCTTCACCGCCGTGACCAAGGCCCACCAAGCCGACTGCGGCAACTCGCTTCCCACCACGTTCTTCGCCACCGCGCGGGACGTGTACGAGGAAGGCGCGTTGATCTTCCCCTGCGTGCGGATCCAGCGCGACTACACGGACATCGACGACATCATCCGCATGTGCCGGTCCCGCATCCGTGTTCCGGACCAGTGGTACGGCGACTACCTGGCCTCCGTCGGCGCCTCGCGCATCGCCGAGCGCCGCATCCACGAACTCGCCGAGAAGTTCGGCGTGGATGACCTGGTGGACTTCGTGGACGCCTGGTTCGACTACTCCGAGCGCCTGACCGCCAGCGCGATCGAGAAGCTGCCCGAGTACGTCCTACACGGCACTTCCGCCCACGATCCGTTCCCCGGAACCGGACCGGAGGGAGTGCAGCTGCAGGCAACCCTCGAGGTGAAGCCCAAGCAGGGCAAAGTGGTGATCGACCTGCGCGACAACCCGGACAACCTGCCCAACGGCCTGAACCTCACCAAGGCAACTGCCACCGGCGCCGCCCTGGCCGGCATCCTTTCCGGCATCCCGGAGAACCTGCCGAGCAATGCGGGAACCTTCCGCCGTGTCGAGGTGCTGCTGCGGGACGGCTGCGCCGTCGGTGTTCCCAAGCACCCGTACTCCTGCTCGTCCGGCACCACCAACCTGGCGGACCGGGTCGTCAACATCGTCCAGGCCGCTTTCTCCCAGATCGACGACGGCTACGGCACCGCCGAGGGCGCAGCCGGCCAGGCACCTGCCAAGTCGGTCATCTCCGGGACGGACGAACGCAACGGCAACCCGTACGTGAACCAGATCCTGGTAGGCGGCGTCGGCGGGCCGGCCACACCTTACGTTGACGGCTGGCCGACCTACCAACGTCCCGTCTGCGGGGCCCTGCTCTACCACGACAGCGTGGAGGTGGACGAGCAGCGGTACCCGATCCTGGTACACGAACGCACCTTGGTTGCCGACTCCGGCGGAGCCGGCCGCCAGCGCGGCGGACTCGCCACACGCGTCACCATGGAGCCTCGCGGCGAGAGCGTCACCCTTACCTATGGCATCGAAGGCAAGATCAACCCGCCGAAGGGTGTCCGCGGTGGCCACGACGGAGCCGAACCGTCTGCGTGGGTGGAAGACCTCAAGACCGGCGAACGCCGCGAAATTCCCGTAGTGGGCCGCTACGACCTGCAGTCGGGCGAGAAGGTCGTTTCCATCACTCCCGGCGGTGGCGGCTACGGCGACCCGCTGGAACGCGACGTCCTGGCTGTACTCGACGACTACCGCGAGTCCCGCGTGACCCTCGAAGCCGCGGCCGCACACTACGGCGTGGTCATCACCGACGGTGCCATCGACGAGGCAGCCACGGCGAAGACCCGCGTGGAACGCCTGGCCGGCTAAACCGCAGCTATCGCAACCCATCCCGGGGCGGGGTATAGTCCTCGCCCCGGGATGTTCCAACAATCATTAAACGGAGATTCACATGGAACCCATTCGAGTCGGCATTATCGGCGTCGGAAACGTCCTCAACCAATACCTGGACAAGATCGGCGTCCACCCTGACGTGGACATCGTGGCGCTCGCGGATGTGAACCCCGAGGCCGTGCGGAAGCGCGCCGCCGAGTATGACGTTCCCAAAGCACTCACCCCGGACGAGTTGCTGGCGGACGAGGACGTGGAGCTGGTCCTGAACCTCACACCGCCCAAGCTCCACGCGCCTGTCACGCTCCAGGCGATCGCGGCCGGCAAGCACGTCCTTTCAGAGAAGCCCTTCGCCACGTCCCTTGAGGAAGCGAAGCAGATCCTGGACGCGGCACGGGAAGCCGGTGTCAAGGTTGGCTCCGCGCCCACCACCTTCCTGGGTTCCGGCATGCAGACCAGCCGCAAGCTCATCGACGACGGCTGGATCGGTGAGCCCGTTGCAGCATTCGCTTCCTTCGCGTGCCGCGGCTACGAGCACTGGCACCCGAACGTGGACCCCTTCTACAGCCCCGGAGCCGGCCCCATGCTGGACATCGGACCCTACCTCATCACCAACCTGGTGAACTTCTTCGGTCCCGTTTCCCGCGTCTCCGCAACCACGCCGCGTTCGTCCGAGACCCGTCCCCGCCCCGGCAAGGACGGCGAAGTCATCCAGATCCAGACCCCCACGCACGTCACGGGCACCCTCGACTTCGAGTCCGGCGCTTCTGCCACCGTGATCGTCAGCTGGGACATCTGGAACCACAACCTGCCGCACCTGGAGATCTACGGCACGGGTGGTTCCTTGGCAGCACCGAACCCAGACCACTTCTCTGGCGCTCCCGTGCTGCGGCGCGGTGAGCCTGGTGACCTCGCGCTGGACATGACGCCTCCCGGCGGCGGCGATTGGCGCGAAACGCCCATCACCCACCGCGACGACGCCTACCGCGGCATTGGCCTGGCCGAGTTCGGCTACGCCATCCGCAACGGCGTGGAACCCCGCACGGGCGGCGACTTCGCCTACCACGTGCTGGAAGTCCTCCTCGCCTTCGAGGCATCTTCGGAGCAGGGCAAGCACATCGCGATCGAAAGCACCTGCGAGCGGCCCCGGCCGCTGCCCTCCGTGGGACCGCAGGAGCCTTACCGCTTCGACTAAGACAAGCGAAAACAAACAGCAGCCGACGGCGGTACGCGCGTACCGCCGTCGGCTGCTGTTCTTGCGTGTCCGGGCAGGTGGCCCGCGTCCCAAACTGGGACACAACTTTGCTTCCCCACGGTGAAAACCTGATGTTCGGGCGAATCGGTTTGCAAATGCCGACGCACCTACGAATTTAGGAGAACGCATGACTAGCACAGCCGCTGCTGATATCGGCACCGAGGTCAATATCGCAGCCGATAAAAAGGCCGTCCGCCGCCGCACTGTCGCACAAGCGATCGTCGAGTATTTGCAGGTCCAGTACAGCGAACTCGACGGCGAACAACGCCGCCTGATCGCCGGCATGTACGGCATCTTCGGGCACGGCAACTCCGTGGGCCTGGCCCAAGGCATCGACGAGTACGGTGTGGACTTCCCGCACTTCCAGGGCAAGAACGAACAGTCGATGGTCCACGCGGCCATCGGCTTCGCCAAGGCCTCCAACCGTGCCGCCACCCTGGCCTGCACCGCTTCCGCAGGTCCGGGATCCACCAACATGGTTTCCGGTGCCGCCACAGCCACCACCAACCGCCTGCCCGTGCTGCTTTTCCCCGCGGACATCATCAACAACCGCTTCGGCGATCCCGTGCTGCAGCAGATCGAGCACCCCGTGGAACGCGACGTGTCCGCCAACGACTGCTTCCGTCCTGTCAGCCGCTACTTCGACCGCATCACGCACCCCGCCCAGTTGCTGTCCACGCTCCCGGAGGCAATGCGCGTCCTCACCGATCCCGCGGAAACCGGTGCCGTGGTGGTTTGCCTGCCGCAGGACATCCAGGGCGCGGAGTTCGACTTCCCGGAGTCCTTCTTCACCCCGCGCGTCTGGCACATCCGCCGTCGTCCGGCTGTTGAGGACGAGCTTCGCGACGCCGCGGAAATCATCCGCAACGCCAAGCGTCCGCTGCTGATCGCCGGTGGCGGCGTCCGCTACTCCAAGGCGCAGGAAGAACTGGCGCGCTTCAGCTCCGAGTTCGGCATCCCGGTCTCCGAGACCTACGCGGGCAAGGGAAGCGGACCCATCACCGACCTCAACCTCGGTGCGCTGGGCGTGACCGGCACGGTGGGAGCCAACGAGATCGCCGACGGCGCGGACTGCGTCATTACCGTTGGCTCGCGCCTACAGGACTTCATCACCGCCTCGCATTCGCTGTTCCAGAACCCGGACGTGAAGTTCGTGAACCTCAACGTGGGTTCGTTCGACGCCCACAAGATGGGCTCGTTCCCCGTCATCGGCGACGCCAGGCTCAACCTGGCCGGCCTGCGTGAGCGGCTCACCGCCGTCGGGTACTCGACGTCGGACGAGTTCCGCAGCGACATCGCGGACGCACGCAAGGCCACGCTGGAAGTGCGCAAGCACGACCTCCAGGCCTTCCCGGGCGAACTGATGAGCCAGGCCCAGGTGATCGACGTGCTCAACAAGCGCACCACCAGCCAGGATGCCCTGATCCTGGGTTCCGGCGGCGTGGTCGAAGGTATCCACAAGGCCTGGGACCCGTCCAACGGCACCGAGATCCACTTCGAGTACGCCAACTCCTGCATGGGCCACGAGATCCCCGCAGGCCTGGGTTACCGGATTGCCCGCGATGACGCGCCGGGCGAGGTGTATGTCCTAATCGGTGACGGCACCTACTTCATGCAGCCCACGGAACTGGTCACGGCCGTCCAGGAACGCAAGAAGATCATCACGATCGTGATCGACAACCGCGGCCACCAGTGCATCTGGCCGCTCCAGGTTGCCAAGGGCGGTCCGGGCCGCGAATTCGGCACCCAGTACCGGGAACGCAGCAAGGAGTCCGGCCGCTTGGACGGGGCAGTACTCGAGTTCGACATCGCCGCCAACGCGGCCAGCATGGGCTGTGCGGCATGGTCGACGACGACGGTCGAGGAGTTCTCCGCCGCCCTCACCGAGGCGCAGGAGGCAGAGGGTCCCGCAGTGATCGTCGCCCGGGTGGAGCCGTGGCGCTACCTTTCCGGCAACGGCGCCTTCTGGGACGTTGGAGCTCCGATGACCTCGGAGCGGCCTGCCACCCTGGAGGGTGCTGCCAAGCACCTCAAGGGCCGTGAGCGCCAGCGCTTCTACGCTGCCACCACCGCACCTGACGCACGCTAGGCGCACCGGGCGGGACCGCTCCATCCAGCGGTCCCGCCCGTTTCTTTTACGGGATTTACTGACCAAGGAGCAATCATTATGAGCACATTTGCCGTTACTGATCCGGCTACCGGAACCATCCACGCCGAGTACCCCGCCGCCACTGACGCAGAGGTGGAAGCCGGGCTCAGCGCCGCCCAGCAGACCTACCAGGAGTGGTCCCGCACCACCACAGTCGCCGAGCGCGCTGCCCTGGCCAAACGCCTCGCGGATCTGTTTGTTGAGCGGAAGGACAAGCTGGCCGCTATCATCAACCGCGAGATGGGCAAGCCGCTGCAGCAGGCCGCCGGCGAGGCCGAGTTCTCCGGCTCCATTGCCGCTGCCTTTGCTGAGCATGCCGAAGAATGGCTCGCCGATGAGCAACTGGAGGTAGCCGACGGGCTGCGGAGCTTCTTCCGCTACCAGGGCCTCGGCGTGATCCTGGGCATCATGCCATGGAACTACCCGTACTACCAGGTGGCACGGTTCGCGATTCCCAACATCATCCTGGGCAACACCGTCATTGTCCGGCACGCCAGCCAGTGTCCGGAGTCGGCGTTGGCATTGGAGGAACTCTTCCGCGATGCCGGCTTCCCGGAGGGTTCCTACGTCAACCTGTTCGCCACCCACCAGCAGATCTCCACCATGATCGCGGACGACCGGGTGCAGGGTGTCTCGCTCACCGGCTCCGAGCAGGTGGGAGCGATCGTGGCTGAACAGGCCGGACGTGCGCTGAAGAAGTGCGTGCTGGAGCTCGGCGGCGCCGATGTGTTCCTGGTCCTGGACACGGACAACGTGGACCTTGCCGTGAAGAAGGCCGTCATGGGCCGCATGGGCAACACCGGGCAGTCGTGCAACGGTTCCAAGAGGATCGTGGTGCTGGACAAGTACTTCGACGAGTTCTCCGAGAAGTTCAAGGCAGCCATCGCCGGACAGTCCTACGAGAACGGCGATTTCGGACCGATGTCCTCCGATTCGGCCACAAAGTTCCTGGCTTCCCAGGTGCAGGGTGCCCTGGACCAAGGCGCAGAGATCCTGGTGGGCAACAATGAGCCCCAGGGCAACGTGTTCACCCCGACAGTGATCACGAACATCACGCCGGCCATGGACGTCTACAGCGAGGAACTCTTCGGCCCTGTTGCGCAGCTATACAAGGTCAGCAGCGACGAGGAAGCCATCAAGCTGGCCAACTCCTCGCCGTACGGCCTGGGATCGGTAGTGATTTGTGACGACGTTGAGCGCGCCGAGCGCGTCGGCAACCAGCTCGACGTCGGCATGGTCTTCGTGGGTGCCTACGACCTCAGCGGTGCGGACGTGCCGTTCGGCGGCGTCAAGAAGTCCGGCTACGGCCGCGAACTGGGCAAGGTGGGCATGCTGGAGTTCGCCAACAAGAAGCTGTTCCGCTTCGCGAAGTAGGTTTCAGCGACTAAATTTCAGCGCAGCAAAAGGAGGCCGGATCACGCGATCCGGCCTCCATCTTTGTCGCAGGAGCCTAGGCCCCGTACGTGGTGTTCCCTGTGACTTCCGGGACCTCCACCCAAGCGGAAGACTCTGCGCTGCGCAGGGAGGCATCCACCAGTTCCGATGCCGACCAACCGTCGGCCACAGAAGGTCCAAGCTGCTTGCCTTCGGCCACCGAACGCAGGAACAGCGCGGCCTCGATGGTCTTGAGGTCGTTGAAGCCGATGCCGGGCCCGGCGTTGGGCTGGAAGCGCCCGAATTCGCCGAAGGAGGGCGGGGTCATGATGGTCCGGTATCCACTGCGGTCCGTTGCGACTTCCAGCTGGTTCATGCGCTCGAAGTTCCAGCGGATGGATCCTTCGGTGCCGTAAACCTCCACGATGTATTCGGCGTGCGGGCCGATCGCGACGCGGGTTGTCTCGAACATGCCCACTGCACCGCCCTCGAACCGGGCGAGCATGGCCGTGTAGTCCTCGTTCTCCACCTCCCGGGTCACATCCGAGGCCTCACCCTTGTTGAAGGAATTCGACGACGTTCCGGCTGGCAGCGGACGTTCCTTGATGAACGTTTCCGTCACCGCGTTGACCGAGGTGATGCGGCCTATCAGGAACTGGGCCAGGTCGAAACCGTGGCTCAGGATGTCGCCCAATACGCCAGAACCTGCGCGCGCTTGCTCGTAGCGCCATGTGAACACCTGCGTCGGGTCCGAGGCGTAGCTGGTCAGCAGGCGGATCTGCACGTTGGTCACCTTGCCCAGCGCCCCGGAACGGATCAACCGTCGTGCCTCAGCGATAGCCGGGGTGTGCCGGTAGTTGAAACCCACCGAGGTGATCAGCCCGGCAGCTTCGGCGCCCTGGGCGATCTCCCGGGATTCCCGGGCACTGCGGCCCATGGGCTTCTCGATCCAGAAATGCTTGCCCGCCTCGATGGTGGCCAGCGCGATCTCGTGGTGCAGGAAGTTGGGGGAACAGATCGAGACGACATCGACGTCCGGGTTCTCCAGCACCTTCCGGTAGTCAGTAGCCGTTTCCTTGTAACCGAGCGCGTCCTCCGCGTGGTGACGGCCGGCGTCGTCGGGGTCTGCGGCGATCACAAGCTCAGGGTGACGCGGCAGTTCAGGGAAGAACTGCTTGGTGGCGAGGTAGGCGCGGGAATGCAGGCGTCCCATCCACCCAACGGAGATAAGGCCTACGCCAATGCGGTTCTGGTCTTCCAAAGGAGACTCCTCTTGTCTAGCAACTGGGTTCGGGGAAACGGTGCCACGCAAATGGCGGCATCTGCCGATCAGCCTATGAAGTCTGCCGGTGTGTGCTGTGTCTCAATCTGAGACATCCGGAGAGGGTGGCGTGCTGTTTATGTAGAACGTACTAGTCCGCCAACGCCAACAAAGGAGCCCGTCGACGATGATGGATCGAACCAAACCCCTGCGGGTGCTCGTCACCGGAGCCACATCGGGTGTCGGTGAAGCAACGGCCAAACTTTTCGCCCGTCGCGGAGCCCGGGTCGCGCTGCTGGGTCGGCGGCCTGCTGAACTCCGGCGGGTTGCGGAGGAAATCGACGGCGGTGCGCACCAGGTGGTCGCCGACGTCTCCAACCCCGGTTCAGCGCGGAACGGTGTCCGCAGTGCAATCCATGCACTGGGTGGCCTGGATGTAGCCGTCAATGCGGCCGGGGTTGCCGGCTACGCCGCACTGGAGGACCTGGACGAGCACCGCTGGGCAGAGGTGTTAGGCACCAATCTCTCCGGCACCTTCTACGTCGCCAGGGAAACCGGCCTGCACATGCGCAGGTCCGGGGGAGGGGCCATCGTGAACGTCGCCTCTGACCTGGCGGCCATGGGGGTTGCAGGGTTGGCCCACTACTGTGCAGCCAAGGCCGGTGTGGTGGGTCTTACCAGGGCGCTGGCGCTGGAACTGGCCCCCGATGTCCGCGTCAATGCCGTCTGCCCCGGACCCATTGACACCCCCATGCTGCGTACCGGCCTTGAGGCCGAACCGGACCCCGCCCTGGCCTTGCGGCAGAAGGAAAGCGCGGTTCCGCTGAGCCGGCTCGCGGACCCCGGCGAAGTGGCCGCCGCCATCTACTTCCTGGCGGTCGACGGCACCTTCGCCACCGGCACCAGCATGGCGTTCGACGGCGGCACATCTGCTGCCTGATTGCCCGCCCAAGACCTCACAAGAGACGAACAAGCCAAGGAGCTTTGAGAGATATGCCTGAGTCGAACTACAACGATCTCCGCAGTGCGCACTGGTTCGCGCCGCACGACCTCACGGGATTCGTGCACCGTACTGCCATCCAGGCCGAAGGCTTCTCGCGCTTCGCCATCAAGGACCGGCCGGTCATTGGCATCGCAAACTCCTGGTCGGAGCTGGTCAACTGCAACATCCACTTCAAGCTCCTTGCCGAGGCCGTGAAGCGCGGCGTCCTGATGGCCGGCGGTTTGCCGCTGGAGTTCCCCACCATCTCCTTGGGCGAAAGCCTGATGAAGCCCTCGGCCATGCAGTTCCGCAACCTGATGGCCATGGACGTTGAGGAATCCATCCGCGCGTACCCGCTGGATGCGATCGTGCTGCTGGGTGGTTGTGACAAGACGGTTCCGGCACAGCTCATGGGAGCGGCCAGCGCGGACATTCCCACCATCATGCTGACGGGCGGCCCGCAGGAACCGGCGTACTTCCGGGGCAAGCAGCTGGGCGTTGGCACGGACACGTGGAAGTACGCGGACGAACTGCGCGCGGGCAAGATCACCGAGGCGGACTTCGATGAACTTGAGTCCTCTGCCAAGCCCTCCGCCGGCCACTGCAGCGAAATGGGCACGGCCTCCACCATGACGTCGCTCGTTGAAGCGCTGGGCATGTGCCTTCCCGGCACTGCGTCCATTCCCGCCGTCGATTCACGCCGCGGGCAGGCGGCGGAAGCCACAGGCCGCCGGGCAGTGGAAATGGCGCTGTCAGGACCGAAGCCCAGCGAGATCCTGACCAAGGAAGCGTTCGACAACGCCATCACCTTGCTCATGGCCGTGGGTGGCTCCACCAACGCAGTGGTTCATCTTTTGGCTCTGGCCCGCAGGGTGGGCTACGAACTGCAGTTGGACCGCTTCCACGAGATTTCCCAGCGGACCCCCCGGATCGTCAATGTCCGCCCGTCCGGTGAGTACCTGGTGCAGCAATTGTTCCAGGTGGGCGGCATCTCCACCGTGCTGAAGGCGCTGGACCCGCTCCTGAACCGGGACGCCCTGACCGTCACGGGCGAGTCCCTCGAAAAGGGCTACATCAACGCACCCGAGCCGGACGGCGTCGTCGTGAGCAAGCTCGAGACGCCCTTCGACGCCTCAGGCGGCATCGCCGTCGTCCGCGGCTCGCTGGCCCCCAACGGTGCCGTGATCAAGCGGAGCGCTGCCTCGAAGGAACTCCTGCAGCACAAGGGTTCGGCCGTGGTATTCGATGACATCTACGACCTCGGCCGCAGGATTGACGATCCGGACCTGGACATCACGGAGGATTCCGTCCTGGTGCTCCGCAACAGTGGTCCGGTGGGTGCTCCGGGCATGCCGGAGTGGGGCATGCTGCCCATTCCGCAGAAGCTGCTGCGCAAAGGTGTTCGTGACATTGTGCGCATCTCAGACGCCCGCATGAGCGGCACCGCATTTGGCACAACCGTGCTACACGTGTCGCCCGAAGCCGCCGTGGGCGGACCGCTCGCGATCGTTCGCGACGGCGATCCGATCATCCTGGACGTCGAGAACCAGCGCTTGGACCTGGACCTGCCGGAGGAGGAGATCAAGGCCCGACTCGCCGAACTCAACCTCCCGGCGCCCAAGTATCGGCGTGGTTACGGCCGGCTCTTTATCGACCACGTCAACCAGGCACACGAAGGCTGCGACTTCGATTTCCTCAAGGGCTTGCCGGACGAAGAGCCGCAGCGGCTGCCGTACGGCCTCATGAGCGGTTGGCAGGGCGGCTGGTAAGCAGCCGCAAACGACAAACTACAAAACATTGGGCCGCTCCTGGGGGGAGCGGCCCGGGAGGGAGCACGTGTGTCACGACCAAAAGTGATTGTCATAGTCCAGGAGGGCCGCCCGGTTCCTCCCGTGGAACGCTTAGACGCCGAAGCCGATGTGGTGGTGGTTCGGACGGCAGGGGAGTTCAGGGCGGCGCTGCCCGGAACGGAAATCCTGTTCCTGAACGACTTCCGGACCAAGCTTCTGCGAGAAGTAGGTCCGGGCGGGCTGCGGTGGATCCACACGTCCAGCATCGGCGTCGACAGCCTTATGACGGACGAGATCATCAACAGTGACATCGTCGTCAGCAACTCCCGCGGCGTCTGTGAGCGGCCGATCGCCGAATGGGTCCTGGGTGTCCTTCTGATGTTTACCAAGGACCTGCGCCGGACCATAGAGCTGCAGCAGGCAAGGACGTGGCAGCACCGCGAAACTGAACCGCTGCTGGGCCGCAAAGTCCTGGTGGTCGGTCCAGGCCCTGTGGGTCGCGAGACTGTGCTGCTGTTGCGGGCGGCGGGCATGGATGTGACTGTCGTTGGCAGGAGTGCCCGCGAGGACGAACAGTTGGGGGCCATCGCCTCCTTCGATGAGTTGGATGTGGTGCTCGGTGAGGTGCAGGACGTGGTGTTGACGGTTCCGCTGACCGAGGAGACAAGGGGCCTGTTCAACGCTGCCCGGTTCGACAAGATGCGTCCGGGCGCCCGGCTGGTCAACGTGGGCCGTGGGGCCGTGGTGGTGGAGCAGGATCTGCTCGATGCCATTGATGCCGGACACCTCGGTGCAGCAGCCTTGGATGTTTTTGAGAATGAACCGTTGGCGGCCGAAAATCCGTTGTGGAGCCGCAACAACATCCTGGTTTCCCCGCACGCCTCCGGCGACCTGATCGGGTGGCGTGGGCGGGTAGTGGACTGCTTTGCGCGGAACCTTCAGCAGTGGAAGGCAGGCCAGCCCCTCAACGACGTTGTGGACCTCAAAAAGCTTGGCGGAAGTGCTCCAAATACCGTGTCCCAAGCTGGTACAGTGCTGCCACGATCCGCGTCGATAGTGTGATTCAGCACTAGTACTTTCGTGACGAGGATTACATGTCAAGCTCAACAAAGGGGAAGCCGATAACGCCCACCCAAACCCAGGAAAACAAGCTCAGCGGCAACATGGGGGTGGGCGAGCTCGTGATGAACGTGCTTGCGTTTTCCTCCCCGCTGACCACCGTCGCAGGCACCTTGCCCGTGATGCTCCTTTTCAGCGGCCACACGGCTCCAGGGATATACCTCCTGGTGACCCTGATGCTCCTGATTTTCTCGGTGGGATTCGTCAAGATGAGTCGGAGCGTCGAGGCCCCCGGTGGCTTCTACTCCTTCGTCACGGCCGGGCTGGGCAAGCCGGCGGGCCTGGGCGGGGCGCTGCTGGCGCTTGTCGGGTACGTGTTCATCGGATTCTTTGCCCCCTCCCTGTTCGCCCTGACCCTGCAGAGTTTCGTGGTGAACACGCTTAACGGACCGGACATCCCTTGGTACTGGTACGGGCTGGGCATCATAGCCATCACCACTGTGCTGGCATACAACCGGATCGACCTTTCCGCCAAGGTCCTCACGGTGGTGATGCTGCTTGAGTCTGCCGTTGTCATCATTTTCGACGTTGCCGCGTTTGCCGCAGGAGACGCCTCCCAGGGTGTTGGCTTTTCCATGCCGTGGATTACCGACGCCGGTTTGGGCCTCGCGCTGCTGTTCGCCGTCGGTAACTTCTTCGGGTTCGAAGCGACGGTCATCTACCGCGACGAGGTGAAGAATCCCGACCGCACCATCCCCAGGGCTACCTACCTGGCCGTGGTTGGAATCGGCCTGTTCTACGCGGTGGCAGCCTGGGCTTACACGGCATTCCTGGGCGCAGACAACGTGCAGGAAGCTGCCAAAGCCAACACAGTGAACCTCTTCAACGATGGGGCTACTGCCTTGGTGGGCAAGATTTTCGCTGACATCGGAGTGGTTCTGCTCATCACCTCGATCCTGGCTTCCATGCTCTCGATCCAGAACATTGCCGCACGGTACAGCTTCTCGCTGGCCGCCGATGGAGCCCTTCCCCCCGCACTTGGCCGTGTGCACCCCCGGCACAAGTCCCCCTATGTATCAGCGCTGGCCGTCGGGCTGCTGTGGGCGGTGGCCACTGTCGTCTTCACCCTGCTGGGGGTGGCTCCTGAGGCGTTGTACCCGATCGCAAGCGGCAGTGGCACCTTCTCTGTATTGCTCCTGATGTTCATCACGAGCTTTGCCGTGCTGGTCTACTTTGTCCGCCGACGTGGTTACGCCCCTGAGTCTGCGTGGAAGACCATCGTGGCCCCGATCGTCAGCGTGGTGTTCCTTGGCCTGATTACGTACCTGGCCATCGCAAACTACCCCGAGCTGATCGGTGGTTCGGCGATCATGACAGCTATTTTCATGACCTTCACTTTCGCTCTGTTCATCGGCGGAATTGTCTACGCATACTTCCTGCGCTCAAAGCGGCCGGACGTTTATGCGCGTTTGGGTCGGCAAAAGATCGACTAAAAATCCCTTTCCATTTGAATACTTTGGAGATCTGCAATGACGCAACAGATCAGAGTTGGCCTGTTCGGTACCGGCAGGATCGGTCAGGTGCACGCCATGAGCCTGGCAACTTTGGAAGAAGCAACCCTCACCTGGGTATGCGACCCCTTTATTGAGGGGGCCAAGCGCACGGCCGCCGAGTTCGGTGGCCGGGTCACCGATGACCCGGCCGAAGTCTTTGCCTCCGGGGAGGTCGACGCCGTGATCGTGGCTTCTCCAACAGCCACGCACGTGGACCTGATGGAGAAATCCATCGATGCAGGCATCCCGGTTCTCTGCGAAAAGCCCATCGACCTGGACATTTCTCGGGTTGACGCGCTCCGGGCAAAGGCGGCGGCCGCCGACGTTCCCATAGCCCTGGGTTTCAACAAGCGCTTCGACAGACACTTCGTGGAGTTGAAACGGCGCGTGGCTGCCAACGAGATCGGAACCTTGGAACAACTGATCATCACCAGCCGTGACCCGGGTGAGCCACCCGCTTCGTACTTGCCCCAATCCGGCGGGATCTTCCGGGACATGACCATCCATGACCTGGATATGGCCCGCTATTTCATTCCGGACATCGTGGAGGTATCGGCCCGGGGCGCCAATGTGTTCAGCGACGCTATCCGACAGGCTGATGATTTCGACTCGACCGTGGTTACCCTCAGGGGATCCACGGGTGAACTTGTGACCATCCTGAACTCGCGGCATTCCGCCTTTGGTTATGACCAGCGCATAGAGGCCTTCGGCTCCACCGGCCTGCTCCACGTATCAAACAAGAATGACAACCTTGTCCGGCACTGGGGTTCCAGAACCGTGGAGGGGATCGCACCGTACCAAAACTTCTTCCTGGAGCGTTATGCGGAGGCGTACCGGCTCGAGGTCGCTGAGTTCCTTCGCGCCGTCCGCGGCCTGCCTTACCGGAATCCCGGTTTCGAGGACGGCCGGGCTGCCCTGATTCTTGCGGATGCCGCGGAGAGGTCGGCCAGGACCGGGGTTGCGATCGCCGTGGATCTGTCCGCCTAGGACCCCTTGATGCCCGGCCCGGGCATGGATGCTTTCGCAACCGTCCATGCCCGGGGCCGGGTTTTGCCGTTTAAGGAACAGGTGTTGCCCGGTCGATTCTCCAGGAATTGACCTGCTGGAATGAATCGATTCAGAGCCGTGTTCCAAATTGGCACAAATGCCCCATCATCGCGTCCGTCAAAGTTCAAGTAAGTGAAACATTGTGGCGGAGGTCACGCAGTGACGGGGCTTTTTAAAAACCGCTCCTATCATCTGCAGAATCAAACAACGTTGTTTGGTTGATCCTCGCCGGAGGCGTTTCACCGGTTCATTACATGGCCCAATCAAACGAGGACGAGATGACCGATGCACCACCTGCGACCCCTCCGCTGGTCGCACTAAAAGACATTCACAAGACATTCGGGGCGGTGTCCGCCTTGCGGGGCGTCAGCATCGATGTCATGCCAGGCGAGACCTTTGCGCTCCTTGGCGATAACGCTGCCGGCAAATCCACGCTCATGAAAGTCCTCACCGGTGTCTACCAGCCGGACCGGGGCTCGATAGAGCTGGACGGAAAGAAAACGGAGTTTCCCACACCGTCAGCGTCCCGCGACCAAGGCGTCGAGATGGTCTACCAGGACTTCGCCCTGGCAGACAACCTCGATGTCCGGACCAATGTATTCCTGGGACGGGAACCGCAGAAGAACCTCCTTGGCCCCTTGGTGCGGATCATCGACCGTAAGAAGATGGAAGCGGAAACCAAGCGCGTACTGGACCGCCTGGACATCCCCATCAACCCCCGGCTCAAGGTCAAACGGCTCTCCGGCGGCCAAAGGCAGGCCGTCGCGATCGGACGCGCCCTGGCCTTCGATGCACGCTTGATCATCATGGATGAGCCCACGGCAAACCTGTCCGTGGCCAAGGTGGACAAGCTCATTGAAGTCACCCAGCGACTCAAAGACCTGGGCATTGCCGTCATTATCATCACGCACCGCCTCGACGAGGCGTTTGCCGTGGCTGACAGGTTCGCCGTGATGCGGCAGGGACAGGTGGTGGGTCGCTTCCACGTTGGGGACGTCACCGAAGCCCAGGTAGCCCACCTTATTTCCCACGGGACCCTGGACGACTACATCGATAACGGGGACGGCATACCTGACGAGCGGCGGAAGATCGGCAGCACCTCGTCCCTGCCTGTAGTGGACGCCATGGCTGCCCGCGGAACAACAATCAACGGGAGCAACTCATGAGCCTCACCATGGAAAGCCTGAAGACTAAGTTGGGTCCGGCTGATCTGAAAGACGGTGACCTGTCCACCAAGGTCAAGAGGTTCGTCGGCGATTACGGCATCCTGATCTTCTTCGCACTCATTATCATTTTCCTCGCGGTTGCCGCCCCGAACTTCCTGACGGTGAACAACCTGGTCAACGTGGTCCGGCAGTCCTCCATCATTGGCCTGATCGCGCTTGGAATGACTTTCGTCATGATTACCGCCGGCATTGATCTGTCGGTCGGCTCCATTGTGGGCCTGGCCGGCATGGTGTTCGCCATTATGGCACCAGCAAGCGGCGGGGCATTCTGGATACCCCTGATAGCCGGCCTGGCAGTGGGCCTCCTGGTGGGATTCCTTAGCGCAGCGATGGTGGTTTGGGGTGCCATCCTTCCCTTCCTGGCGACGTTGGCCACCATGGCGATCGCCCGCACCGCAGCACTGGTGGTGACGGATGGCCAGGTCGTCTCGGGACTCAGCGGACCCGCTGAGTGGCTCGGGTCCGGGTTCGTCGGACCGATCCCGGTCCCGGTCATCGTGTTCCTGATCGCGGCCGTCATCTGCGAGTTTGTCCTTAGCCGCACCAAATTCGGTTCCCACGTTTACGCCGTGGGCGGCAATGAGGAGTCGGCCAAGAAGGTCGGTATCTCCACAGGCAGGGTGCTGTTCACCGTCTACCTGATCGGTGGCGTCACCGCGGCCCTGGGAGGCTTGGTCCTCACTGCCCGTCTCGACGGCGCTGCCCCCGTGGCCGGCACCGGCTACGAGCTCCAGGTCATTGCAGCGGTCGTGATCGGCGGCACGAGCCTCTTCGGCGGCGTCGGCACCATCCGCGGAACCGTCATCGGCGTCCTCCTGCTGGGCGTCGTGATGAACGGCATGAACCTGATGGGCGTCTCCTCTTACTTCCAGCAAGGTGTGCAAGGCGTAATCCTCGTGCTTGCAGTCCTCCTGAACCGCTGGAAGTCGGACTGAACCAGCGTCCGGGGGCCCACAACCCCTTGGGCCCCACCAACCCAGCAACACATCTCCCCAGCATCAAGAACCACTGAAAGGAACAACCATGGGAATGCGACAGAAGCTCGCCGCAGCCACCGCCATGTTGGCCGCCGGCGCCCTGACACTCACCGGGTGCGCAGGCAGCACCAATGCCAGCAGTTCCGAGGGGGCAGCCAAGAGCTACAACATCGGCGTTGTGGTCCTTGACCTGCAGGACCCGGATCTGGCACACATGACGGACGCCATGAAGAAGGCTGCCGACGAGAAGGGCGTCAAGCTCAACATCACCGACTCCAAGAAGGACGTTGGCAGCGAACTCAACCAGGTGGAGGACCTGCTCACCCGTCAGGTTGACGCCGTCATCCTGCAACCGTTGGACGGCGAAGGCAGCCAGAACGCCGCCAAGCGCGTCATTGAGGCCAACATCCCGTTGTTCATCCTCTCCACCGAATTCGCAGAAGGTGCAGACGTGGCCTACAAGAGCTACATCGGTGTTGACGACACTGTGGCCGGTGAAATGCAGGCAGAGTACCTGAACAAAACGATGCCTGAAGGCGGCGACATCGTCTTCGCAGCCGGCATTTATGGCGCGTCCTGGACCGACCGTCGCAAGAAGGGCTTCGACAGCAAGATCAACAAGAACTTCAAGGTTGTCGCTGAATTCCAGGCGAAGGGCAGCCGTGACGAGGCCAAGCGCAACATGGAAGACACCCTGCAGCGCTTTGGCAAGGGTGAGATCGACGCCGTAGTGGCCAACAACGACGAGATGGCCATTGGCGCCGCCTCCGCAATCACCGATGCGGGCCGTACTGCCGAGTTCAAGGCAGTGGTGGGCGTCGACGGCACCGAGCCTGCGCTGCAGAACATCAAAGCTGGCACCATGTCGGCAACTGTTCGCCAGGATTCTGCCGGTCAGGGCGTCAAGGCGGTCGAGGTCGTCACAGACTTCCTCAATGGCGGCAAAGCGGAGAACCGGTACACGCTGCCGTTCACGTTGATCACCAAGGACAACCTGTCCGAGTTCCTGAAGTAAAAACCCAAGCAGACAAGGGCGCAGCGGAGAGATCCGCTGCGCCCGTTCTGTTTTGGCACACTGCGGCACCACCCCCGCCTGCCTACACTGCCGTGGAACCACAGAAATGGAGAACGTAAGCATGCCCAAGAACGACGTCGCAGTCCTTTTGAACGAACTTCGGGACGCGGGCATCGAGGTGGAGGAGACTCCGCGAAGGCTCTCCGAGTACTCCTATGACGCATCGAACTATCGCGTGCGTCCGTCCGCTGTCGCCTTCCCGCAGAATGTGGACGAGGTCCGTGCAGTCATGCGCGCATGCTCCGCCTCCGGCGTGCCCACCACCGCTCGCGGCGGCGGAACATCAATGGCCGGCAACGCGATAGGCGAGGGGCTCGTCGTCGATCTCTCGCGCCGAATGACGTCCGTGGGAACGCTCGACGCCGATCACGGCACCGTATGGGTGGACGCCGGAGTGGTGCTGGGTGAATTGCGTTCCTACGTTGAAAGGGCCAGCGAAGGCAGGCTGACGTTCGCCCCGGATCCGTCATCACTGACACGCGCCACGATCGGCGGCTCCATTGGCAACGACGCCTGCGGCAATCATTCAGTGGCTTACGGACGCATGACGCACCACGTCAAGGAACTGGAACTGGTCACAGCTGACGGCGCCTACCTGCGCGCCGGCAAGGACTTCCTGCAGGCTGTGGATGCCACGGACAAACACTCGGTGACCCGGGCCGGTGAGCTCATGGACGGGCTGAAGGAACTCGCCCAGGCCAACCTGGCGCCCCTACGCGTAGAACTCCAGTCCATTCCCCGCCAGGTGTCCGGATATCATGTGGGACACCTCCTGCCTGAGCACGGCTTTGACGTCGCGGCCGCCCTTGCCGGCAGCGAGGGAACCTGTGCCGTAGTGGTGCGGGCCAGGGTGGGATTGGTCCCCAAGCCGCGCACCACCGCCCTGCTTTGCCTCGGTTACGCCAACACCATTGACTCGGCCCGCGACGTGATGACCATCCTCGCCGCGAAGCCGAGTGCCATCGAAGGCCTGGACGCTTCGATCGTGGACATCATGCGGCACCGCCGCGGCTCCGCCAGCGTCGACTCCCTTCCCGAGGGCAACGCCTTCCTGATGGTCGAATTCTCCGCAGACAGCATCGGTCAAGCGGCGTCAGACTGCGAACGTCTGCTGGAGAAACTCGCCGCCGACGGCCGTGTTATCGACCACGCCATAGTGACGGAGCCCTCGGAACGCGCCAAGCTCTGGAGGGTCCGCGAGGACGGAGCCGGGCTTTCATCCCGGCGAATCGACGGGATCCAGACGTGGCCGGGTTGGGAAGATTCAGCGGTAGCCCCGGAGCGCTTGGCAGACTACCTCGCGGAGCTGCTGCCACTGGTGAAAAAATACGGTTACACAGCCTTCATGTATGGACACTTCGGCGCAGGCTGCGTGCACATGCGCCTTGATTACGATCTCCGCAGTGACGAAGGCCGGACGACCTTCAGCGACTTCACCCGCGAAGCGGCCAAGCTGGTGGTGTCCCATGGAGGTTCACTATCCGGGGAACACGGCGACGGACGGGCGCGCAGTGAGCTGTTGGATGTCATGTATTCCTCCTCGATGGTGGGCATCTTCAAGGCATTCAAAAACCTGTGGGATCCTGCGGGAATCCTCAATCCGGGCATCATCGTGGACCCGAAGCCCTTTGCTGCCTCGCTTGCCTTGGAAGGGGTTCCCTTGCCGGGCCCCGACCACGGCGGGTTGCACGCAGTGGCAGGTGCCGCCGTCCTGCCTTCCACTGAAAGCCGGCAGCTGCTGCCGGTGGTGAGCCCCTTCGTAGGAAATACCCACGCGTGCATCGGCGTGGGACGCTGCCGGGCGACGACCGGTGGGTTCATGTGCCCCAGCTACCGCGCCACCAAAGACGAGAAGGATTCCACGAGGGGCCGTGCCCGCGTCCTCCAGGAACTGACGCGGAGCAAGGGAACCAGCCACAACGGTTGGTCCAGCCCGGAAGTCCGGGAAGCCCTGGACCTTTGCCTGTCCTGTAAAGCGTGCTCCGCCGACTGTCCCACCGGCGTGGATATCGCCGAAGCCAAATCGCAGCTGGTAGACGAACACTACAAAGGCAGGATCCGCCCCTTCACGCACTACTCCATCGGCTGGCTGCCCCGTTGGCTGCCGTTGCTGACCCGCATAGCGGCCCTCGCCAACCTGGGGTCCGGATTCCGTCCGTTCCGCCTGGTGGGCGAATGGTTGGGTGTCAGCGCCCGGCGTCGGCTCCCGGACTTCGCCCAGCGGGGCCGCATCCGGCAACGCATACAGGAGGCCGGCTTCACGGACGGTGCCGATGCGTTGCTGTTCATCGACAGCTTCACCCGCGCTTTCCGTCCCGAAGTCGTTCCCGCCGCCGCCCGTGTGCTCCGCGACTCCGGCAGTTCCGTGGGCTGTACCCCGGATGCCTGCTGTGGCCTGACCTGGATCTCAACCGGGCAGCGTGATGGTGCCCGCCGGCGGCTGGCCCAGTTGATCGAAAAGCTCGACGACGGCACAGACCGCGACATCGTGGTCCTGGAACCCAGCTGTGCCGCCACCATTCGCGACGAAGGACCAAAGTTGGTGGGTGGTGCGGCGGCATCGAGGGTTGCGGACCGGGTCCGCTCGTTCTCTGTCGCAGTGGATGAGGCCATAAATCGTGGCTGGAAACCCACTGCCCAACCGCCCGTCACGGCAGTGCTGCAAACCCATTGCCACGAGCACGCCGTATTCGGTTCCGGCGCCCAGAAACGCGTCCTCGAAGCCTGGGGGGTGCCGCAGCTCGTGGAATCCTCCTCATGCTGCGGCGTGGCAGGCAACTTCGGTTTTGAAGCCGAACACTTTGACATGTCCATGAAGGTTGCCGGGCACTCCATCGTTCCGGCGCTCGCGGGCGCGTCGGATGCCCTGGTCCTCACGGACGGGTTCAGCTGCGCCATGCAGGTTTCGCAGATCGACCCGGAGCTTTCCAGCAAGCACTTGGCCATTGCCCTGGATCCCGGTCCATCCGGTGGGACGGAGTAGGAGGAAATCCTGCCCGCTCCCGGTGACAACCGGACCTCTTCTGATCACCGTGTCCCAAACTGACACGATCAGCGGCACCTCAAAAGTTGGATTCTGGAAAGACCAAAAGGCACCACTAGTTTTTGAGAGTTGATTCCGATGATGAACAGGAAGCTCGCCCAAGGACGGCATGTTGAATGGCTGCGGGCCTCAGCACATATTAACGAGACTGAACTTGGGGAGCGGAGCGACCACCAGATGAAGCGGTCCGGCCGCAACGTTCACCGGCTTCTTAAAGACATGGTCGAAGGGCGCGACATCAGCGACGCCACGCCCTGGCCGTACCCGGGGGCGTAACCCCTCCTGAAGACCGCGGGCCGCAGCGCTTGGAGCCGGCACTGTTCCAGGCGTTGCGGTCCGCTTCCTTAGCCCTTGGTGGAGGTGAAGATGGCTGGTTATGCACCCACGATCCTTTCATGCAGGCCTGGCACCCTCCTGGTGGAACTTCCACAGCCTGCTGGCTGCGGGCCATGGATTGCTCCGTTTATCGAAGCGGTGAAGTCCTTGGATTTCGACGGCATCACGGACATCCGCGGCCTCCGTGACGGCGTCATTGTGGATTACGTTGCCGGAGCCGTTGATCTGAAAGGGCTCAGCGCCGTGCTGGTGGCCGCTTTTTCCAAGGTTTCCTATGCCCGCGGTGACTTTTCCGCCATGACGCACAGTGTGCCTGCCATTTTTGATGGTCCGGATCTGGCAGTGGCCTGCTTGCTCCTGAACGTGCCGGAACGTAGCTTGATCCGGCGATTGTGCCGCACAAAACACAAGGTCAGGACGTTCGCCTCCCCAGGAGCCTCGGCGTTGCTCGAAGTACCCTGGGCCGGGGACTGGCACCAATCCGCGCAAGGGAGCCGACCCGCCAAACTGGTCCCCCAAGGCTCGCTCACCCTGTCCCGCCCTGGAGTGACGCTGACCAGCCGCAGCAGCTACTCGGACGAACTCGTCGTGGGACGCGTGGGCGCCGGATTACTCACTTCCCTGCCGGATCTCCGGATGGGAGATTCTTTGTGGCTACGGCGCGGCAGTCCTTTACCTTACTAACGATCGTTCGCTAGAGTGGGAGATGGTTTCACCAGCAGGCCGAGGATGGCATTGAACTATTCGTCGCGTGATCAGGCCACCGCGGCCCTGGCAGAATTTCTTTCCGACCGCGGCAGGCCCCTACTGACGACCTCCCAGCAGCGGATCGTTACAGCCTTCCTCCGACTTGCCGGGGCGCATGGTTTCGAATCCGTGACGATGCGCACCTTGAGCCGTGAACTGGGCCTCAAAGCACCAAGCCTCTACTCAAGCTTTCCGGGTGGACGTGAGGAAATCGTGGCTGAGGTCCTTCTGGGGTTCAGGCGGAGGTTTGCCCTCGGACTCCTGGCGGCCGTGCAGGCTACTGCTGGTCCGGAAGAGTACTGGGCAGCTTTGGTCCGCTTTCACCTGGTCCAGCACCTAAGGGGCCTTGAGGCCGATCTCGGGGATCTGCTGGTCGCTACGGACAAGGTGTCCCGGTTCTTCAGCGAGGAAGTCCGGCAAGAAATTTCCGCCTGGTTGCGCTTGCGCGAAGCCATGTTTGTCGCGTCGGCGCAGGACATGGGATACCCGCTCTCCCGCCAGACTGCCCACGTTATTCTTACGCTCCTTGACGGTGCGGGACGATGGGCGGCCTGGAACGGCGGCGAGCCGGAGTTGCAGGTCCTAGTGGACCGCACAGTGGCGCTTTCACGTTCCATTCTCGAGATCGGCTCCGGAGTCCCGACTTAGGTCAACCGCCCTTTGCCGCCGGCATCGACTTCCAGGGCGGTGGTGTCCCAACATGGCACATGTTCCCCAATTGCCGCCCGGATAGTGTGATCCCGCACGCAATATCCAGTGATGAGGATTACATGAACAACACCGCAACAGACACACCTGGGTTGGCGCGCCAGGTCCGGACGAACAAGCTCAGTGGCAACATGGGAGTTGGTGAGCTCGTCATGAATGTGCTTGCGTTCTCCTCGCCGCTGGCAACGGTAGCCGGAACCTTGCCGGTGTTGCTGATGTTCAGCGGAAAGACCGCCCCGGCGATCTACCTGCTGGTGACGTTGATGCTGCTGATCTTTTCCGTTGGCTTTGTGAAGATGAGCCGCAGCGTCAAAGGCGCCGGAGGATTCTATTCATTCGTGACGGAGGGCCTCGGCAAACCGGCGGGCCTTGGCGGCGCGCTGCTCGCACTCTTCGGCTACATCTTCATCGGCTTCTTCGCCCCGTCGTTCTTCGGCGTCACGCTCCAGGGCTTCGTGGTGAACACGCTGGGTGGTCCGGAGATTGCCTGGTACTGGTACGCGCTGGGTATCACTGCGGTGACGACCATTCTGGCTTATCACCGGATCGACCTCTCCGCCAAGGTCCTCACGATCGTGATGCTCCTCGAAGTTGCCGTCATCGTGGTCTTCGATCTGGTGTCGTTCTCCGCCAGCGGCCTGGAGGCAGTGCAAACCGCCGGCTTCGCCCTGCCGTCGGTCACGGATGCTTCGCTTGGTTTGGCGTTGCTGTTTGCTGTGGGCAATTTCTTTGGTTTTGAAGCGACGGTCATCTACCGCGATGAGGTCAAGAACCCCGACAAGACCATCGGCCGGGCAACATACATTGCCGTGGTGGGAATCGGAATCTTTTATGCGGTGGCGGCATGGGCATACATAGCCTTCCTTGGATCTGACAATATCCAGACCGCTGCCCAAGAGAACACCGTCAATCTCTTCAATGATGCCGCGGCGGCCCTGGCGGGAAGGATCTTCGCCGATATTGCCATGGTTCTGCTGATCACCTCGGTTCTGGCCTGCATGCTGTCCATCCAGAACATCTCGGCCCGGTACAGTTTCTCGCTGGCGCAGGACCATGCGTTGCCCTCAATCCTGGGCCGTGTCCATCCGCGCCATAGGTCTCCGTACGTATCTGCGCTTGCTGTTGGTTTGGTCTGGGCGGCGGCAACGGTGCTCTTCACCGTTCTGGGGGTTGCTCCGGAGGTCCTCTATCCGATTGCCAGCGGCAGTGGCACCTTTGCTGTATTGCTCCTGATGTTTATCACCAGCGGGGCTGTCCTGGTCTACTTTGCCCGCCGCCGCGGTACCACTCCGGGGTCTGTCTGGAAGACGATCGTGGCCCCCTTGATCAGTGTGCTGTTCCTCGGTGCCATTACGTGGCTGGCCATCACCAATTACCCTGAGTTGATTGGCGGATCGGCCGTTCTGACCGTCATCTTTATGTCATTCACGTTCGCTCTGTTCATCGGCGGCATCGTCTACGCGCTGTACCTTCGCTCAAAGCGACCGGACGTATACTCCCGGCTGGGACGGCGGGTAGTCGATTGACAAGAGGGGCAGAGCAGGGAGTTGCCTCCGGGGCAAGTCTGAACGCGATACATCCCCTTGGGAATCGCCTATCTGCCCCTCCTTCCCCGCCCTTCTCTCCGGTGCGTCCACAAGTCGACCAACGCCAGCCCCGCCACCAGGAATCCGAGCCAGCCCACCGCCGCGAGGTTCTCCAGCAGCCCCAGCAGGAAGAACAGGACACCTGCCGCCAAGGCAACCAGGCCCAACGTCCGCCGCGGGACATGGCCGTCTTCGGCCCGGCCCGACTCGAGCCGTCGGGCCAAGGCCGGGTCCTCTATGAAAAGTTCACGTTCGACGTTCTGCAGAACCCGTCGCTCATGTTCGGACAAAGGCACGGGAGACCTCCAGCGTGGATCCACATGGTGATGAATGCACGCGTACCCGTTTCCGGCCCGGTTATGCGGCAGCCCCCAACAAAATTGGTTAGTCCTGCCTCAGGCCTGCGGCGTCCAGCAGCACATGCGCGGTGACAAACCGCCCGCACTGCTCACCGAAGGGATATTCACCCTTGGGCGTGAACGTCAGGCTCCTGACAGGGAGGGACGCTCCGTCCGGGGCCGTTCCGGAAACAGTCGCCTCCAGCGGTGACTCCGTGAGCACAGGAAGCATGAGGGACCCTTGCAAAGTGCCGTCGGGCGATGTCGTGGCCGAGCACGTACCCTCCGGCGTGCATCCCTGGTCCACGGCCACGGCCCCGGGGTGCAGGACAAGCTCTTCCTGTGTGCACGTCCCGTCCTGGCAGGCTTTCATGGTCAAGGAATCCACCGAGGGCGCGTAGCTGGCAGCCACCGTGATCGAAACCCCGGGAACCTGCCCTATGGCGGGGCACGCCACGGGTTCCTCCAGACAGCCGGGCAACAGCGCCGCTGTTCCGGCCAAGGTCAACGTCAGTGCGGTTTTCCCCATGCTTCAGGGTAGGCCCGGCGCCGCGAGGGGGACCCGGTATCCGCGGAACAGCGCCCGCATTGTTACCCGTCGTCCCGCTCTGTGGCCAAAGCGACACCCGGCCGGTCAGGCCGGAAGCCGCAGCCCGCCGTCGTGCATTTCAGCCAAACCGTCCTGGAGCAGGCCGTCCAGTGCGCGCTCGAGCTGCTCCGGAGCAGTATCGAGCCGGTGTAGCGCCGCCAAGGGAACCCCGACGCCGGACGGTCCGAAACCGAGGTCCGCCGGCTCCCGCTCGAACAACTCACGCGGAACCGGCGCGGCGGCCTCGCGCAATACGGCCATCACGGCACCGCGGACCTGCCGGTCGGTGCCGTGCCAGGCCTGACCCTTGGGGGTGTACGACGGCGGAGGCTCGCCTGCCGCCAGCCAGGCGCACCGTGCGCGGACAGGACAGTCGGCGCATTTGGGGCTGCGTGCCGTGCACACCGTGGCGCCCAACTCCATGACGGACGCGTTCCATCGGACGGACAGCTGCCGGTCCTCCGGAAGGGCAGCAACGGCCAGCTTCATCTCGGCGGCCGTCAGGGCAGGGGTTGGCAGCGCTGTGCCCATGAAAAGCCTGGCGTGGACGCGGCGGATGTTGGTGTCCACCACGGTCTCGCGGCGGCCGAACGCAAAGGAGGCGACGGCGGCAGCTGTGTAATTGCCGACGCCGGGCAGGCCCAGGAGTTCGGCGTAGGTATCGGGTACCTTGCCATCGTGAATGTCCCGGATGGCCACGGCAGCGGCATGGAGGCGCAGAGCCCGGCGGGGATACCCCAACCGCCCCCAATGCCGCACCGCTTCTCCCGACGGTTCGTTGGCGAGGTCGGCAGGGGAGGGCCAGCGGTCCATCCAGTCCCGCCAGACGGGCAACACCCGGACCACCGGGGTCTGCTGCAGCATGACCTCACTGACCAGGATTCCCCACGGGCTGCAGTCCGGGTCGCGCCATGGCAAATCCCTGGCTGCCTGCGTGAACCAGTGGTCCAGGGCCTGGTGCAGGCCGGCGAGTTCGGCGGTGCCCGGAAGCGTCATGCGTGCTGGGAATCCCTGTTCTGGATGGCGTGGTCCGCCGGTGCGGAACGGTGTTGGCTGACATCAACTGTAGTGGAAGGTCGCGGTCCGGCAGGCCGTGCGGCCACCCCGCCGGCCGGTTGTTCCGCGGGAGCAGAAGGTAAACTTGTTCGATGAGTGGCATTGCGCATTCAACCATCACGCTTCAGGGGCGGTTTGCCCGCGAACTCCAGGAGATGGCCATTCCCTGGCAGGCCGAGGACGCCCCGGAACCGCAGCTTCTGGTCCTCAACGACGCCCTTGCCGTTGAGCTCGGCCTTGACCCGGAATACCTCCGCAGCCCCGGAGGAGTACGGTTCCTCACCGGCAACCATGTCCCGGAAGGCGCCACGCCGGTAGCCCAGGCCTACTCCGGGCACCAGTTCGGCTGGTATTCGCCCCGGCTGGGTGACGGCCGTGCCCTCCTGCTGGGCGAGGTCGACTCAGACGGCGGCCTGCGTGACCTCCACTTGAAGGGGTCCGGCCGCACTCCCTTTGCCCGCAATGGTGATGGGCAGGCCGTGGTGGGACCCATGCTCCGCGAGTACCTCCTCAGCGAATCGATGCATGCCCTGGGGATTCCCACCACCAGGTCGCTGGCCGTCGTGGCCACGGGACGGCAGGTGCAGCGTGAGTCGCTCCTGCCCGGTGCCGTCCTGGCCCGGGTTGCCGGCAGCCACCTGCGCGTCGGCAGCTTCCAGTACGCCAGGAACACCAACAACCTGGACCTGCTGCGTCGCCTGGCCGACCACGCGATCGCCCGCCACCACCCTTCGGCGGCGGAGGAACCGAATCCGTACCTGGCCCTGCTCGAAGGGGTCATCGCCGTCCAGGCCAGGTTGCTGGCCCAGTGGATGCTGGTGGGCTTCGTCCACGGTGTCATGAACACGGACAACATGACCATCTCCGGTGAAACCATCGACTACGGCCCCTGCGCCTTCATGGAAGGCTTTGATCCGGGCGCCGTCTACAGCTCAATCGACGAATCCGGACGATACGCCTACCGCAACCAGCCGGTGGTGGCCGAGTGGAACCTGGCCCGGTTCGCCGAATCGCTGGCAGTCCTCATCCACGACGACCAGGACAAGGCCGTGGAACTGGCAGTGCAGGCCCTCAACGGGTTCCGCACGCAGTACAGCGCCGCGTGGTTCTCCGGCATGAAGGCCAAGATGGGATTGCCGGACCTTGATGACGAACAGGCCTCCCCCCTTGTGGATGACCTGCTCAAACTGGTCCAGGAAGCACCGGCGGATTACACCTCCTTCTTCCGGAATCTCGGCAAAGCAGCCCGCGGAGATGCCGGACCGGCGCGGGGCATGGTGCTGGACCTGCCCGCGTTCGACGAATGGTTGGCGCGGTGGCAGGCCCTGCAGCCCGACGCCGATGCCATGGACAGGGTCAACCCCCTCTACATCCCCCGCAACCACCTCGTTGAAGAGGCGCTCGCGGCTGCCACCACTGGCGACATGGAACCTGCCCGGCAGTTGCTCACCGCCGTGACCGCCCCCTTCGACGAACGGCCCGGCCGGGAACGTTACGCTGAGCCGGCTCCGGACGACTTCGGCCCCTACAGGACCTTCTGCGGCACGTGACAGTGCCCGCGGGATACGGCATGGCACACGTCACATGCGTCCGGTTTGGCGCCCGGCGGCGTGGTGGCCGGGCTGGCCCAGCCCGGCGCGCCTAGCCTAGAAACATGGCCAATCAGGGTAAGCAGTCCACCGTGCGCAAGTCCGCGCCGGCGCAAGGCGCTGCCCGCGGACAGAGCCGCCCCGGCGCCCGGCGACGTCCGAGCCCTGCCGTGTACCGCCGTCGACGACTCGTGGTGTTCGGCGCCTTGCTGGTGGTGGTCGCACTCCTCGTGGGCGGCGTAGTCGCCATTGGTTCCGCGCTGGCCGGCAGCCCTGCACCCCAGGCGACGGGCACGCCCGAAGCCAGCCAGGGCTCCACCCAGGACGCCGCGCCAACGGCCGCCGCTTCAGCGTCGCCGTCGGCCAAGCCCACCCCCGTGTGCGACTTCAACCTGATGACCGTCGCAGCCAAGACCGATAAGGCTGCCTATGGCGCGGATGAGAAACCCATGCTCACCATGACCATCACCAACGGCGGCTCGGCCCCCTGCGAAGTCAACGTGGGCACCTCCCAAATGGAGTACCTGGTCATGAGCGGGGCGGACCGGATCTTCTCCTCCAAGGACTGCCAGACCGGCGGCGTGGACCTCATCAAAACCATCCAGCCCGGCAAGAGCGAAACCGCCAACTTCCCGTGGCAGCGCAACCGCACCCTGGAAGGCTGCGCTGCGATCAACGCCAAGCCCGGCGCGGGCGGCGCCTACTACACGTTCGAGGCGCGGCTCGGGAACAAGTCCAGCCCCAAGGCTGTCTTCCAGCTCAACTGAGGTTCACGCGCCGGGGCGCTTTGGCTCGCGGATCGCTTAGGCTCGTGCCGGGTCGCTTCCGTTAAGGCACGACGGCGGATCCCGCCTTAAAGGAATCGGTCCAACAGGCTGGCCTCAGCCATGCGGCTCAAACCTTCGCGGACTGTGCGGGCGCGCTGATCGCCGATTCCATCCACGGTCATGAGGTCGTCGATGGTGGCGGCCATCAGGTTCTGGAGCCCGCCGAAGTACTCCACCAAACGGTCTGCGACAGCCTTGGGCACGGATTTCAACCCGGACAGCAGGCGGTAGCCCTGGGGCTGGACCACGGCGTCGAGTTGTTCCACGCCGCCGGCGAAGCCGATGATGTGGGCGATCCGGCTCAGGTCGATCAGTTCCGTGGGGCCGAGGTTGAGAAGCGCCTGGACGGACTCCTCAATGTCCTCGGGGGTGGCGTTGGGGTCGGCGTAGTCGCGGATGATGATGTCGCTGCCGGGGCCCCGGCCCATGGTGAGCTCTTCCAGCTGCAGGGACAGCAAACGGCCGTCTTCGCCGAGTTCCAACACGTACTGGGCGATTTCCTCTGAAATGCGGCGGACCATTTCCTGGCGCTGCAGCGTGACGGCGACGTCGCGAACCGTGACCAGCGCCTCGATCTCCAATGCCGAGAGGGAGCTGGTGACCTGGTCAAGCCTGGCGCTGTAACGCTCCAGCGTGGCCAGGGCCTGGTTGGCGCGGGCCAGCACTTTCTCGGAGCCTTCCAGGACGTGGCGCAGGCCGTTGACGTACAGCGCGATGATCTGCATGGACTGGCTCACGGAGATCACCGGGACGCCGGTCTGGATGGCCACGCGTTCGGCCGTGCGGTGGCGGGTGCCCGATTCCTGGGTTTCGATACTTGCGTCCGGCACCAGTTGCACTGCAGCCCTGACAATGTTGCTGGCGTCCTTGTCGCAGATGATGGCGCCGTCCATCTTGGCCAGCTCCCGGAGCCGGGTGGGGGAAAACTCGATGCCGATATCGAAGCCGCCGGAACAGATGGAATCGATGGTGCGGTCGTATCCGAGGACGATCAGGGCGCCGGTGCGGCCGCGGAGAATGCGTTCAAGGCCGTCACGGAGGGGAGTTCCGGGGGCGACCCTGGCCAGGGTCGCTTTGAGCGTTTCTTCCGGGCTCCGGGCCATACGGTCTTTCCCTTTCGAAGGTGCAAGCCACGGCTCACAGACAAGCTGGTTCTTCGCGTTCAGGGGCGCAGCAAAAATGCCCCAAAGGCGACTAGCACCATGATAGAGCTTCCCGGCACCGTTAACCGCACCAGCAAGCCCCAAAGTGGACCATTTTGTTATCAGCGAGGCGCTCCCAAAAGTGGGTTTCGGCCGGCGCCCGGCAGAGCCATTTGAGGGGTCAGTAGTCCACGTTGCGCTTCATTTTGTTGCCAAGCCAGAGCATGGCAAGGCTGACCACCAGGAAACCGATGGCGATCGCGATGGCGTAGAACACCACGCCACCCCACCCGCCGGCGCGGTCCGGGTTGATGAACCAGTACGGGTACCAGTTCACGATCGACCCGCGGACCAGGCTGTAGGTCAGATAGGCGACGGGGTAGATCAACCAGTACCAGATGTGCCGGAGCAGGAGTTTGGCCCGCGGCGACTGGAAAAGCCAGTCCACCACCATGACTACGGGAATCAGGTAATGCACCACGAAGTTGACCCACGGGACCATGGAGCCGAGGTCTTCCCCGGCCAGCAGCGCGCCGAAGACAATGCCCACCACGGCCATGGCGATGGTTGCCGTTCCCCTGGTGACGTCGTCAGCCTCGCTGGGTCGCTTTCCTACCAGCACCCGATATCCGCTGACCAGCAGCACAACCGCCGCGAAGATGTTGGAGAGATTGGTGAAGTAGCTGAAGAAGTTGCCGACGTCGTAGTTCAGGCTGATGTGGACCACCAGTTGGGTCGCCACAGCCACCAACGTCAGAATCCCAAAGAAAAAGCGTCCCCCGATAAGCACCGTCCGTTTGGTCATGCGTCCCATCCTTGCCGAACGCCCTTGCGGCAGCCCTGCGACACCCCGAAAGGGTTAAGTGATCAGCAGTTCCAGCGCCTCGGCCAGGTGGCCGACCTCCTTGACAGAGAAACCATCCGGAATGACGCCTGCGCCGGCCGGACTCGCTGGGACAATCGCGTGGGTGAAGCCCAGCCGGTGGGCCTCCTGGATGCGCTGGTTGATCCCCGGCACCGGCCGTACCTCTCCGGCCAGGCCCACCTCGCCGAATGCAATGAGCCGCTGGGGGAGTGCCTTCCGCGACTTCGCCGAAGCGACCGCCAGGGCCACGGCGAGGTCCGTAGCAGGTTCGCTGAGCTTGACGCCTCCCACGGTGGCTACATAGGAGTCGTCTTTATGAAGCATGCACCCGGCCCGCTGCTGCAGGACCGCCAGCAGCATGGCCACCCGGGAGCTTTCCAGTCCGCTGGTGGCACGCCGTGGCTGGGCATTGGCGCTTTCCGCCAGGAGCGACTGGACCTCGGCCAGCAGGGGGCGGCGACCCTCCATGGTGACAGTGATGCAGGTGCCGGACACCGGCTCCCGGGTCCGGGAAACGAACAGCCCGCTGGGGTCGGCCAGGCCTTCGATGCCGGCCTCGTTCAGGTCGAAACACCCGACGTCGTCCGTTGCTCCGTACCGGTTCTTGACGGCGCGGAGCAGCCTCAACCGGGAATGGCGTTCACCCTCGAACTGGCACACCACATCCACCAGGTGCTCCAGCAGGCGTGGGCCGGCAATGGTGCCGTCCTTGGTGACATGGCCTACCAGCAGGGTGGTCATGTTGCGGCGCTTGGCCGCGGCGATGATGGAAGCGGCAACCTCGCGCACCTGGGATACGCCGCCGGCACTGCCCTCCACTTCCGTGCTGCTCAGCGTCTGCACGGAATCAACAATCAGCAGCTTGGGTTCGAGCTTCTCCACCTGGCCCAGGGCCTGCCCAAGGTCCGTCTCTGCGGACAGGTAGAGGGTGTGCGCTACGGCATCGATCCGCTCCGCCCGGAGCTTGACCTGGGCAGCTGATTCCTCACCGGTGATGTACAGGACGTCCTGCCCCGTGCGGGCAAACTTGGCGGCGACGTCCAGCAGCAGGGTGGATTTCCCGACGCCGGGTTCCCCGGCAAGCAGGATCACGGCACCGGGAACCAGCCCTCCTCCCAGAACGCGGTCAAGCTCATCAACGCCCGTGGGCAGGAACGCTGCCGTGGTCCCGTCTACCTCCGCGATCCGGCGGGCAGGCTCCAGAACTGAAGCGGCCGCCGTCGTACGCGCAACAGTGGCGCCGTACTCTTCAACGGTTCCCCACGCCTGGCACTCACCGCACCGGCCCACCCACTTGATGGCGGTCCAGCCGCATTCGGAGCATTTGTAGGCAGGGGTCTTGGAAGCACGGGAGGTCTTTGAAGCCATGGATCCAAGGTTAGCCGCGGGGACTGACAGGATAGGTGCCAGGGGATCGGAAGCGGCAACGTGGCCTTGAAGCCGGCGGCGGCTGGGGGGAGAGTCTCGGTCTCAGAAGACTCTGTCGCCGCCGGCTTCGTCAAGGGCCGACCGCGCGGTGGCGGCCGGGGCATCGGCTCAAAGAGACCACCGATGCGGTTGTTGCGACTGTGGAAATCCGGCGATGCTTGGGGCTAACCGTTCTTCCAAGAAACAGTTAACCGCCCGGCGAAAATCAGTACACGAGTAGTTGGTACTCGATTAGTTCAGGCATTCCGGGGCGCCGGCACCCGTCCTGTACTCAGGTTGCCGGGGGCGGCTACTTGGTCAGTCAGCCGGAATAACGGCCTGGTCAAGCAGTTTCAAGGGCCCTGCCGTGCCGTGCAGCGTCCACAAAAATGGCAATGCCCGTCACGCCCAGTGCCACACCCAAGGATGCCACCACGTCGGTGAGCCAGTGGTAGCCCAGATACATCCGGCTGAAGGCGACCACCAGGGACAACAAAGCGGCCGCAGCGAAGGCAAGGACCGCCGTCGTCCGTGTGCCCGAACGCGAGACCAGCAGGTAGGTGAGGACCAGGGCGAAGATGCAGACGCCCATGACGTGGCCGGAGGGGAAGGACAGGGCGTCGTCCGGGCCCATCAGGAAGTCCGAGGACGGCGGGCGGGAGCGCCCCGCTTCGTGCTTGACGAGAGTGGTCAGCACCACGGACAACCCCATGGCACCTGCCAGGATGGCCGGGCGCCACACTTCCTTCTTCCACAGAGCCCAGCCGACGGCCACGGCAACGGTAAGTACGGACAACCACGGCGGGGAGGTGATGGTGGACAGCAACGCGAACAGTGCCGTGGCCCAACCGGTGCGCGAGTCCACCACGAAGGTGTGCACCGAAACGTCGGCAGTGGCCAGGCCGGACTCGGACATGACGGCGGCAAACATCAGCCAGAACACCACATCTCCTGCCACCAGCAAACCACCTGCCCACAGGAACAGCGGTTGCTGGCGCAGCCTGAGGGCGGGTGCGGCGCGGAAACGCGTCGGGGCGGCGGGGATCATCGCCCCATTTTCCCCCATGAAGCCGGGGCATCCCTAAACGCAGGGCGCTAGAGCGGCGGCAGTACCGCCCGGGCTTCGTCCGGCTCCACGCCACTGGCCTCCAAAAGATCCACCATGAGCGGGCGGAACAGCATGACCACGGTTTCGCCCTCGAGCCTTTGGACATCCAGCATCTTGGGGTGCAGCCGGGACGCGATCACGGACAGATCGGTCCGGGCACGCCTCAGGTGCACCCGCCGCGCCCCTTCACTCTGCTCGGACAGGCCGATATTGAGTTCGTCCACGGCGGCGGCCGTTTCCTGGAGGACCTCGGCGATGCTGTCGATCGCCTCATCGGACAGGGCTGCGTGGTTGATGGCACTGGTCAATCGCCTGGCGAAGACCCGGCTGTTCCGGAGCGCCAGGTCGATGTACTCCAGCGAATGCTCAAGGCTGGCCAGCTCATCCCGGTGCCGTCGGTGCGCAGGAGCCAGCGTGGCCACCTCACCGGACGCCCGCAGCGTCTGCCGCATCCGGTCCACCAGCGGCTGGCAGTTACGGCCCCGGATCAGGGCATGCCAGGCGGCCGTGGAGTCGCTTTCGATCATCGCCTTGGCGCACTCGCGCAGCACTTCCGAGAGTTCATGCAGGATCTTCTGGACATCCTTGCGCGGCTCGCGGCGTGGATCCTTGGGCACCAGGATGGTCACCAGGAGCGCAAACACGCCCCCGATCACGGCATCCAGGCTGCGTGTGAACGGCCCGCCGGCCGGTGCCGGCAGCAGCACCACCAGCAGCGACTGAAGTCCCAACTGGGTAGTGAAGATGGTGCCGCTGTCCAGGAACCTGGCCAGCAGGATGGAGAAAAGAAGTACGACGGCGGCCTGCCAGATTCCGGCGCCCAGCCAGTGGAGCAGCAGGTCGCCAACGACGATCCCCAGCGTGCAGCCAAGGCCGACTTCGATGACCCGCCGCAGGCGCGGGTCGCGGGAGAATCCAAGGGCAATCAGAGACGAGGTGGCCGCGAACAGGGGACCCTGGTGGCCCAGGACGTACTCCGCAAAGGCATAGGCGCCTACCGCGCACACGGTCATCTGGATCGCGGGGACCAGGGACGTGCGGCTGCGGACCAGGCCGGTGCGGAACCGTGCCCGCACGAATCTCTTGCTTGCGGAAAGTCCCTTCACGGCGGCCATGCCTTCCAGTCTATTTGCCGCAGCCCGCACCCGAACGGGACGCGGCGCCCCACTCAAGGTGGCGCGCGCCACTTAACCCAATGGTCCGCCGTCGTTCACCTTCCGTTCACTTTCCACAACAGGTCCCGTTACCTGCGCTCTTTACCTTCAGTAAAGGAACGAAAAGGTCCTTAGCTCGCGCACGCCGAAATCTCCGTTCGGCCCGCATCGAAGAAACCCTGGAAGGGGCACATCCAAGTGAAGGCAACTCACTTCGGCCGCAACGCGGCACTCGCGGTCATCGCAGCCGGCGCTCTGGCGCTCACTGCCTGCGGTTCAGACAACGCAACCGGCACCTCGGCCGGCACCCAGTCTGCTGCATCCGGCGCCAACGTCACCGGTACCCTTACCGGCATCGGCGCTTCCTCCACCGGCGCAGCCATGGACGCCTGGAAGGCCGGCTTCTCCGCCGTGAACCAGGGCGCCACCGTTCAGTACTCCCCGGACGGCTCCGGCGCAGGCCGCAAGGCCATCATCGACGGCTCCGCCCAGTTCGCCGGTTCCGACGCCTACCTGAAGGACGAGGAACTGGAGAGCTCCAAGGCCAAGTGCGGCCCCGACGGCGCCATCAACATCCCGGTGTACATCTCCCCGATCGCTGTCGCCTTCAACGTCCCCGGCGTCACCGACCTGAAGCTCGACGCAGCAACGGTCGCCAAGATCTTCCGCGGCCAGATCACCAACTGGAACGATCCCGCGATCGCCGCCCTCAACGAAGGCGTTACCCTGCCTGACCTCAAGGTCACCCCCGTGAACCGCTCCGACGACTCGGGCACCACCACCAACTTCACCGACTACCTGGCAGCTGCTGCTCCCGAGGTCTGGACCGACAAGGCTGCCGGCGTGTGGCCCGCCAGCCTCCAGGGCGAGAACGCCAAGGGCACCTCCGGCGTCGTCAAGACCGTTACCGACACCCCCGGTGCCGTGACCTACGCTGACGACTCCGCTGTCTCCGGCAAGCTGGGCACCGCGTCCATCAAGGTCGGCGAGGAATTCGTCAAGATCTCCGCAGAGGCTGCTGCCAAGGCTGTCGAAGCCGGCGCTCCCGTCGAAGGCCGCGCAGCCAACGACGTAGCCATCAAGCTGGACCGCAAGACCACCGCTGCCGGTGCCTACCCGGTAGTCCTCGTCTCCTACCACGTTGTTTGCACGACGTACGAGACCAAGGAAGTTGCCGACCTGGTCAAGGCCTTCGAGTCCTACGTTGTCTCCGACGAGGGCCAGAAGACCGCTGCTGACGCCGCCAAGTCCGCACCGCTGTCCAAGGCGCTGCAGGACAAGGCCAAGGCTGCCATCGAGACCGTCAAGGCCAAGGCCTGAGGGTTCCCCGGTAGGTTCGCCTGAACCCGGCTGAACACTGAAGTTCCCTGTCCCGCGGAGTGGCTGAAGAAGCCGCTCCGCGGGCCGGGGAACTAGCCATGTATGACCAGTTCACTGAAACCTGAAGGATCGTGAAGTGACCACCAACTCCCTGACAACCTCCCAAGGCGCCGGACGCGCCGGGGACAAGGTTTTCTCCGGGGCCGCCCTGGCCGCAGGGTGCCTTATCCTCGCGGTCCTCTTCGGGGTTGCGTTGTTCCTCGTAGTCCAGGCGATCCCCGCGCTGACCGCCCCTGCGGCGGACATCCAGGGCGGCAACGGCTTCTTTGCCTACATCGCCCCGATCGTGGTCGGCACGCTGATCGCCGCCGTGATCGCCCTCATCATTGCCACGCCGGTGGCCATCGGCGTCGCCCTGTTCATCTCCCACTACGCACCCCGCCGCCTGGCATCCGGGCTCGGCTACGTGGTGGACCTCCTGGCCGCCATCCCTTCCGTGGTGTACGGCGCCTGGGGCGCTGCGTTCCTGGCCAAGGAAATCTCGCCCGCCTACGACTGGCTGGCCAACAACATGGGCTGGCTGCCGATCTTCCAGGGTCCGGCCTCCGCAACCGGCAAGACCATCCTCACCGCCGGCATCGTCCTCTCCGTCATGGTCCTTCCGATCATCACCTCCCTGTCCCGCGAAATCTTCCTGCAGACCCCCAAGCTGCACGAGGAAGCCGCGCTGGCCCTGGGAGCCACCCGCTGGGAAATGATCAAGATGGCCGTCCTGCCGTTCGGCCGCCCCGGCATCATCAGCGCCGTCATGCTCGGCCTGGGTCGTGCCCTCGGTGAGACCATGGCCGTTGCCCTGGTGCTCTCCTCCGGTGTCCTGACCGCCAGCCTCATCCAGTCCGGCAACCAGACCATCGCCGCCGAGATCGCCCTGAACTTCCCCGAAGCCAGCGGACTCAAGGTCAACACGTTGATCGCTGCGGGCCTGGTGCTGTTCGTCATCACGCTCGGCGTCAACATGATCGCCCGCTGGATCATTGCCCGGCACAAAGAATTCTCGGGAGCCAACTAAATGACCGCCACAGTAGTCCGTAAGCGCTCGGCGCTCACCAAGGGGCAGCTGCCCAGGTTCGCACCGTATGTCGTCCTTGCCGTTGCACTGATCGTCGGCGCGGCCATCCTTGCCCTCATCGGCTTCAATGCCTTCGGCTGGGGCATTGTTTCGGCCATCCTCTTCACCATCGGACTGGTTTCCTGGAGCGGCGCTGTTGAAGGGGCCCGCAAGGCCAAGGACAAGCTGGCCACCTGCCTCGTGGTCGGCGCCTTCCTGATTGCCCTGCTTCCGCTGATCTCCGTGATCTGGACCGTGCTGGTCAACGGCATCCCCGGCCTGGTCACGCCCGGTTTCCTCTCCACGTCCATGAACGGTGTCACCGGCGTCTACGACAACCGGGCAGCCGAAGAGGGCGCTCCCGTGCTGGGCGGTATCTACCACGCCGTGCTCGGCACCATCCAGATCACGCTGCTGGCCACTGTCATCTCCGTGCCGGTTGGCCTGCTCACCGCGATCTACCTGGTGGAGTACGGCAACGACCGCCCGTTGGCCCGGGCCATCACGTTCTTCGTGGACGTCATGACCGGTATCCCGTCCATCGTGGCCGGCCTTTTCGCTGCGGCTTTCTTCTTCGCACTCGTAGGCCCCGGCACCAAGACCGGTGCGGTAGCCGCCGTCGCGCTTTCAGTGCTGATGATCCCGGTGGTGGTCCGCTCCAGCGAGGAAATGCTCAAGATCGTCCCGAACGAACTCCGCGAAGCGTCGTACGCGCTCGGCGTGCGCAAGTGGCGCACCATCACCAAGGTGGTTATTCCGACGGCGATCTCCGGCATCGCATCCGGTGTCACCTTGGCCATTGCCCGGGTTATCGGCGAAACCGCCCCGATCCTCGTCACCGCAGGCTTCGCCACCACCATCAACAACAACGTGTTCGGCGGCTGGATGGCCTCCCTGCCCACGTTCATTTACACCCAGATCCTCAACCCGACGTCGCCGTCCAACCCTGGTCCGTCAGACCAGCGTGCCTGGGGTGCCGCCTTGGTGCTGATCATCCTGGTGATGCTCCTGAATCTCGGAGCACGCCTCATCGCCCGCATCTTCGCTCCCAAGACGGGCCGGTAACCGGGCGGGCAGCATTGCTGCCCACTACACACTTCCAAACCCCCCCAAGGAAAAAAGGAACACCATGTCCAAGCGCATCGACGTCAAAGACTTGAATGTCTACTACGGCAACTTCCTGGCCGTACAGGACGTGAACATCAACATCGAAGCCAAGTCCGTCACCGCCTTCATCGGCCCGTCCGGTTGTGGCAAATCCACCTTCCTCCGCACGCTGAACCGCATGCACGAAGTCCTGCCCGGCGCCCGGGTTGAGGGTGAAGTCCTGCTCGACGGCGACAACCTGTACGGACCCGGCGTGGACCCCGTGACCGTCCGCACCCAGGTGGGCATGGTGTTCCAGCGCCCCAACCCGTTCCCCACCATGTCCATCCGCGACAACGTGCTGGCCGGGGTGAAGCTGAACAACAAGAGGATCTCCAAGGGTGCTGCTGACGCGCTCGTTGAGAAGTCCCTGGTAGGGGCCAACCTGTGGAACGAGGTCAAGGACCGCCTGGACAAGCCCGGCTCGGGTCTTTCCGGTGGCCAGCAGCAGCGACTCTGCATTGCCCGCGCCATTGCCGTGGAGCCGCAGGTGATCCTCATGGACGAGCCGTGCTCCGCCCTGGACCCCATTTCCACCTTGGCCGTTGAGGACCTCATCAACGAGCTCAAGGACCAGTACACCGTGGTGATCGTGACGCACAACATGCAGCAGGCTGCGCGTGTGTCGGACAAGACGGCGTTCTTCAACATCGCCGGCACCGGCAAGCCCGGCCGACTGATTGAGTTCGCCGACACCACCACCATCTTCAACAACCCCTCCCAGAAGGCCACGGAAGACTACGTCTCCGGCCGCTTCGGATAAGGGTTGCAGGTTCCGGCTTCAGGGGGGAGCCGGCAGTGACAACGACGGCGGCCGTCGCCTTGGGGGTACGGCCGCCGTCGTTTTGTCATACCGTCATACCCGCTCCCGCCACCCACCTTTTTACCCAACTAGTACGAAAGTAGTGGTGGGTTAGGCTGCGGTGACCGGGGTGATGGTGACGTTGTAGCCGAGGTTGTTGAGTTGTTTGATGGCGTTGTTCTTGGCTCTGGTTGGGTTGATCCTGTTGAAGTGGTCGGCGCCGGGGTCGGTGTAGCACTCGCCGTTGCGGAGCATGTGCCAGGCCGCTGTGAGGATGGAGTGTTCGATGGCGACGAGGGCTTTGTTGGTTCCGGAGCGGGCGGTGATGCGGCGGTATCTCGCGGCGAGGTAGGTGTTTTTGGATCGGGTCGCGGACATGGCCGCGGTGCCGAGTGCTGCTTTGAGGTATTTGTTGCCGGGCATGATGTGGCTGGATTTGATCCTGCCGGCGGATTCGTTGGCGCTGGGGCAGACCCCGGCCCAGGACGCGAGCCGGCCCGGGGTTTCGAACACGCTCATGTCCGCTCCGGTTTCGGCGATGATCACTTCGGCGACTCGTTGGGATACTCCGGGGATGGTGGCCAGGGCTTCCCTGGCCTCACGAAAGGGTTCCATCGCCTCCTCAATGCGTGCGGTGAGGGTATCGATGGTGCGGGTGTGGGCGTCGATCTGGTCCAGGTGCAGTCGTGCCATGAATGCGTGGTGGGGTTTGAACCTGCCGGTGAGGGCGTCGACCAGTGCCGGGATTTTCGAGCGCAGCATTCCACGGGCCATCCCGGCCAGCACCTCGGGGTTCCGTTCGCCGTTGATGAGGGCTTCGAGCATGTCCCGGGAAGAGACCCCGGTCAGGTCTGAAACCACGGAAGAGAGTTTGATCCCGGAGCTTTCCAGGAACTTCTCCAGCCTTTGGATTTCCCGGGCCCGGTCGCGGGTGGCGATGGCGCGGGCCCGGGTGAGGTCCCGCAGTTCGCGGATGGGTTCGGGCGGCACGAATGATGCCCGCAGCAGCCCGTGCGCGGCCAGTTGGGCCAGCCACGCGGCGTCGGAGACATCGGTTTTGCGTCCCGGGATGTTCCGGGCGGCTTTGGCGTTGACCAGCATCACCGGCAGGGTTTCTTCGAACAGGTAGAAGAACGGTTTCCAGTAATCGCTGGTCGCTTCCATCACCACAACAGTGACGTGTTCGCGTTCGAGGAACTCCCGAAGTTCCAGGATCGCGTGCGTGGTCGCGCCCCAGGTTGTGACCTTTGAGGTGTAGGTCCCTGCCCGTTCTCCGGGGACCCGCACGCAGACCTTCGCGTCGCGTTTGGAAATATCCATTCCCGCGGCCCGTTCATGAACAATGTCCATTCCAGCTTCCCTTCAATACATCCAGTTACCGGCGTCGTCTCGGGGAGGACAGGGAGAATATTCAGGAATCTAGTACCCGTGCTTGAAAGCAACAATCCACGGTTCCCGTGGAAGTCCTCCACGCCACGCTGGGTCACGGACTCAAGGCACCAAGTTGGGCCAGCGTTCACCGAGACGAACAATCCCATGATCAACCCGTATGGGCAGAGCCCACCAGAGCCCAGGCGAGCCAACCGCATACTTTCCCGGATCACGGCGCGCCGAAGGCACTCACACGCTGGGTCGCATTTGTGCGCGTTTTGAGCCCGCTAAACGTGCTTAACTGCGACCTAGTTGGGGAGGTCTGCGAGGGGAGAGAACGCGAGCTCCAGGATGAACGCGACGGCGGCCGTGACCAGGGGAGTCACGAGCCAGAAGAGCAGGATCCGGCGGACCACCCGGCGGTTCACGACGTGGAAGCGCTGGTTGGTTCCGGCGCCCAGCACGGACGCTGTCAGGGTGTGGGTGGTGGACAACGGGAAGTGCAGCCCGATCGCGCCGACAAAGAGCATCACGGACGTCAACGTCTGCGCGATGAAGCCCCTCTGGGGATCGACGCGGATGAGCTTGTGGCCCAGGGTGTGGGAAATCCTCCACCCGCCAAACAGGGTTCCCGCCGTGAGCATGATGGCCGTCAGGAACAGGATCCAGAAGGGTACGTCGTCCCCGGAATCGAGGCCCGCGGCCACCAGTGCCAGCAACAGGACGGCGGTAGTACGTTGGCCATCCTGCAGTCCATGGCCGAACGCCACCGCCGCCGAAGACACTGCCTGCGCCCGGCGGAAGCGCCTGTTGATCACGCTGGGCTGGGCGTAGCGGGCCGCCCACGTCACGGGCCACACCAACAGGTAGGCAGCCACGAAGGCCACCAGGGGCGAGACCAGCAGCGGCAGCACCACTTGCCCCACCAGTGCCGAGTCCACGCCGTCAATGAAGTTGCCGCCCACCGAGATACTCGCCAAGCCTGCACCCACCAAGCCACCCATAAGCGAGTTCGTAGAGGACAGGGGGATGCCCCGCCACCACGCATAAACACCCCACAGGATGGCTGCCGTCAAGGACGAGGCCAGCATGGTGAGCCCGCTGATCCCGGAGGGAAGGGAAATCCATGCCTGGGTGAACGCCAGCACGAAGCCGCCGCTCAGCATGGCGCCCACAAAGTTGAAGATCACGGCGAGCAACACCGCGATGGACGGCGTGAGCGCACGGGTCCTGGTGGACAGGGCCACGGCATTGGAGACGTCGCGGAATCCATTGAGGAACGCGAATCCTGCGGCCAAGCCCACCACCAGGAACAGGATTGCAGTGGTCACGTCATGATTCCTTGACGATGATGCTGCCTACCTGGGTGGCGATCTTGCGCATGTCCTTGGTGACTTCCACCAACTGGTTGGCAATGTCCCGGTGCCGTGAGTAGGGCGTCGGCTTCATGTCCCGCAGCATTTCCGCCACCCAGATCCGATGCGTCCGTTCGGCCCTTTTGGCTAGCCGCAGCACCTCGATCCAGTAATCTTCCAGCTCATCGAGGTCTTCCAGCTTCCGCATGGCGTTGACCGTGAGTTCCGCTTGGCGGCTGATGATTTCCAGTTGGTCAGCGGCGCGCTTGGGCAAGCGGTCCAGCTTGTACAGGGCAACGAGTTCCCCGGCGGCGTCCAGCTTCTCCATGGCCTCGTTCAGGTGCCGGGAGAGCGTGTACATGTCCTCGCGGGGGAGCGGGTTCACAAAGCTCGTGCGCATATGGGTTAGGAGCGCGAAATGCAGGTCGAGCGACTTGGATTCGTGTTCGTGGAGTTCTTCGCTGAGCCGATCGTGTTCGCTCGCGGGAGCGCCGAGAATCTCGGACAGGGTTCCGGTCGCAGCCACAATAACGCCTGCCATCTGCGCGAGCAGTGCAAGTCCTGCGGGCTCCTGGGGGAAAAGGCGCAGCTTCATAACGCTTCCGGTCGGGGGCGGTCGGGTGGGGCGGGCAGCTTGACTTGACGCTGACCGTTTCAGCCCCAACTTTACCGGCACTGCAGCCGCCCTGCGCACCTGGCCCTGCACCGGCGGGAAGTTCTACCCATGGAGATCTTCCGCTTCGTGTGGAAGACTCGGAACGTTTCAAAGTAAGTCCACTTATTGGGGGAATTATGCCAATCAACAATGTAGTGAAGATCGTCGGACCGGCACTGGCGGTGATGGTGGCCCTAAGCGCCTGCGGCGGCGGTTCAAGCACGACGGCGGAAGGTTCCCAGCCGCCGTCGTCGTCCTCGGCGTCGGCTGCTTCAGCTGATGGATCCGGTGCGCGGTCGTACACGGCAGCTGCCTGGGCCCTGCCGATTTCGAGCGCCGGTGACAAATTGGGTGCGCTAAAAGGCGACAGCTTCAGCGTGGACATCTATCAGGTGGCCACGGGAGTCGCGTCCAAGGACAGCTCGTGGGTGGACAAGGAAACCAAGGAGAGCCTCCTGAAGAAAGGTGATCCGATCGTGTACCTGAACTACGTTGTCACCAATACCTCGGCAGCTGACATCCCGCTGGGCGAAGAGTTGATCACGCTCGGGGCCAAATATGAGGACTGGAAGTACATGGTTGGCATGCTGTCCGACTCCAACAGCGCCGGATACGAGGAGCACGGGCTGACCAATTCCGGTGTGAAAGAGGAGGAGCTGGCCCCGTTCATCCTGAAGCCGGGCGAGTCGTTCAACATCGCCAGGACCATTGCCTACACCGCTGGCAAGGAAGCGGACGTTAAGGCGACCATGACCCCCGAGAACGCTGCCGGCGATTTGGATTTCGACAAAGAGGAAGAGGCTGAAACCACGGTCACCCTGAAGTAGGGCATGAAAATGGTGCCGAACCGGATACGCCTCTCGGCGGTAGGCCGCTCGAAGCGGCTATAAGTTGAAGCCCGGGGGTTTCGCGGTTCGGCACCAGTTTTAGTTTTCTACGGGGCCGCTCCTAAGTCAACATTGACATCGGCGGCGAGCAGTAGGTACGGTCCGGCCTTGTTTTCGGCCTAGTCCAGTTCTCCCAGGCGCCATGCGTTGGCGGCGTGTTCGAGGTCTTCGGCCGTCTTCACCAGTTGGTGGGAGTTGCGCGTGAGCTTGCTGGCGTGGCCTTCGTTGCTGTGCTCTGCGCCGTCGGCGAGGGTCGCCTGGCCGAGTGCCACCACCCGGCAGAACGCAGCGGAACGTTCCAGGGCGACGTCGAAATCTCCATCGAAGGCTCCGGACAAAATGGCGTCCGCCATGGTCTTCATCTCTTCGGCTCCGGGCGGTTCGGCGGCGCCGGCAACCACATTGGATACCTGTGCTGTGTCGCGTCCGGCCCTGAAGTATACGGAGATGCGTTCGGGGTTCTGGATGGTGGCAGCCCGCAGTGCGTAGAGCCGCCACAGGGCACCCGGGAGGGATCGGGCGGGGCTTTCGGCCCACATTTCTGCAATTGCCTCAAGGCCTTGTTCGTCGGCCAGCTTCACCAGGCGCCGGGTGACCTTGGGATCGTCACTGTCGCGGCCGCGCCTGACCAATGCCTGGGCGGCCAGATGCGCTGCTTCAGAGACCCGGGCAGGATCCGCTCCGCCGGCGAACGGTTCGAAATCGATGGGCGCAAAAGGCTTGGGTTTGTGGTGCCTGTTCGCTCCGCCGTACGCACGTGATCCTGACTGTTCGCTCATGAGTTCACCGTACTCCTGTGCTCTGGCCGGGTCGAGTAACGGTTGTTTGGGCTGGTTCTGACGTTTGGCTGTACCGCTGCCACCCACTTTGCGGCCGCCGGTGGGCCGACACGCCGCTGTGGCTGCGCGCCGTCGTCGTCCTCCGCTCAAAGTGGGTGGTGGCGGTACGGTTCTGTAGCAGCTCCGGCATTGGGGTACAGTATTCATGGCTGTTTCTACAGCTGGAGGGCCTTTAGCTCAGTTGGTAGAGCATCGGACTTTTAATCCGTGGGTCGTGGGTTCGATCCCCACAGGGCCCACCCTTCAAGGCAGGCCGGAGACCATGAGTCTCCGGCCTGTCTTTTTTCGTTCCCTGGCCATGGCTGATCCTTGCTCGATCATCGGTTACGCTATTCGATGGATTAACTATTTGGGGGATTGGTTGTGACGGTTTTTGATGTAGCGGTGCAGATTGCCTTCGACGACGGCGCTGCCGACGCCCTGATCAGCGCTGCCGATTCCGCTGACCACGCGCTGCGTTCCGAGGGCTGGTCGCTGGCCGGCGCCATGGAATGTGCAATGGAGGACTTCAAGGGCGACTATGCATGCTTTTTCACCCAAGCCTGTGCCTTGAGGGCCGAGGATCGTGGCAGGCTTGCCGCTGTTCTCGCGGCGTTGGCTGACGATGTCCGGGAAGCGAAACTGCTGGCCCAGCGGGAGAAGGACCGGCTCAAGGAAGTTGCTGCTTGGCGGCACCGCGCGGTTGCCCGTGAGCAGGAGCTGGCGTCCCTTGATCCGGCCCTGCAGTCCGCGGCCCTGCTAAGCATGGCTCATGATCCGAAGCCAGAGGAAATTCCGATCGCCGCACCGACAATTTCAGCGGTGTTTTCCGCGCAGGAGCGGGTGCGTTTCGCCGGTGGATCCGAAGGTGGAACCAGCTCGGCCGATGCCGGAAAGCTGCGCGAGTGCGCGGCACGATCCCGCGCCTCGACGAATTTCCTGGAGGCGGAGCTTGGACGGGTCAGGAATGCATGGAGCGGATTCGTCGCCTCGTGTTCATGGGTGAACTGGGGCACTGTCACGCTCGTGTCGGGCTTCGAGCAACTGCTGACTGAGAACGGCGCTGACGCAACCTGGCTTGAGCAGATCGCCACGGCATTCGAAACGGCCGGCAGCGGGTCCATAACTGACAAGGTGCTCAACAGTGCACTCATACTGTTCGCGCCACCATGGCAAGTCAATCTGAACGACATCGGGGCGCTGAACGCCGGGCAACTGGAAGCCTGGCTCGCCGTACCTGCGAACAAGAGCCGGCTTCAGGGGCTCCTCGGACAACCTGGCTTGGACCCTGTAGTGATTGCCAAGTGGTGGGCCGGGTTCGGCCAGTCCGTGGACGCCGGGACCGTCATTGTCGGTGAAAGGCAGCGGCTGCTGATCGAAGCACTCCCCGGGGTTATCGGGAACTTGAACGGGGTGACCGCGACAGCACGGGATCTCGCCAACCGGAACCGTCTCATCACCGAGCAGGAACGCATCAATTCGGAGTTGGCCAGGACGCCGGAATTCCTGTTCACCACCACCGGACGGGCCATACCCAACCCGAACTGGACAAACCTGCAGACGCAGCAGCAGGCACTTGACGGGATCACGGAAGCACTGAGAAACGCAGGAGGCATCAACGCTGTCATGCTTGGTTTCGATCTCGCTCACGGCTCACCCAAGGCGCAGGTCTCTGCGGGTAATCCGGACACAGCTGACAATGTCACCTACGCTGTGTCCGGCATGAACATCACTCCCCAAAGCGGGTTCAACGACTGGGCCGAGAATGCTGCGAACCTTGCGGAGCAGCAACTCTTGCTTGACGAAGGTGAATCCATCGCGGTGGTGGCTTGGATCAATTACGAACCGCCCAACCCGGCCACCGTGAACAGCGGTGATGCCGCCCGGGTCGGTGCCACCCGCTTCGTGGCTGACCTTCAGGGGTTCAACGCCGTCAGGAAAGGCCTGGGAAACGGAACGTCGGAGACCCTGCACGTACTGGGCCACTCCTACGGGACAACCGTGACGTCCAATGCCCTTGCCACCGGGGAACTGAATGTCGCCTCGTTCACCATGCTGGGCTCTGCCGGCATGGAAAAGGAGATCGGGAGCGCCGCAGCGCTTTATGTGCCTGCTGGAGAGGTGTACGTCAGCCACGCAGCAGGTGATGGTCTGGCTCAGATGGGCCGCTTCCTGCGCCAGGATCCGCGTCTGGAGTCTTTCGACGCCAAAGTGTTCTCCTCGGAAGAGGCCACCATTGATGGGACTCGCTATCGAGGCACCACGGAACACAACACGCTGGTCCACAGAAAAGACGGCGACGGCTACGGATACCTGGACCGAGGAACCACCGCCCTACATCAAGCTGCCCTCACATCGACCGGTCACGGAGACAGTGTCCTGCAAGGCGCGCGGCCCATGACACCTCCCGCAGGATTTGCTGGCCGATGATCAACACAGGAAGAGTGAAACGCATGCCCGCTGAATTCAATTGCCCTCCAAAGGCCCGCAGTTTTCTTGCCGTGCTGTTATGCGCAGCTTTCGCGCTAAGCGCCTGCATACCCACCACGACGGAGAAACCCATGACCGGCTCGAACAATCCGAGCGACCCGGCAACCGTCATGGCCCAGGTCGAAGAGCTCAAGCAGGCCCTCGAGGACCTCCACGCTTTTAAAACCGAAACCCAGAAGGCCATCGGACCCCAGACATGGAAAGACAAGGGCGCCCGAAACAGTGGCTGCACCACGCTCGGGGGGCAGGATGGCGTGAACTACATCATCTTGAGCCAAACAGCTGATCCTGTAGACCTGGAATCGTCAACAGAGATCGTCAGGACGTTATGGGAATCCAAGGGCTTCACCACCCGTACCGAAACCAACCCCGGGGAGCCGGGCCTCATCCGTCTCTACGCTCATAAGGGCGGCGAACGCATCCTGTCCTATTTCGCAAATGTCAAAGGATCCGGGCTGGAAATGGATACCGCCTGCGTCGCCGGCGACCTCAGCGCAATTTACAAAGAGCTGGACAGGCAGGACGCGAGTTCCAGTCCCGTTCCGGCCACTACTTGAATCGGTTGTGCATGATGTCTCCTGGGTGGCCGTCCCGCTCATTGCGGTGTGGGCCGGGTGGCAGTCTTGGAAAGAGTGAACCGCATGTCTCTTGGAACCAATGCCCGTCCAAAGGCCCACTGTATTCTTGCCGCCTTCTTCCTTGCGGCTATTGCATTGAGCGGCTGCACACCTACCACCATCGAGAATCCGATGAACGGCTCAAGTAATCCAAGTGATCCTGCCACCGTCAAGGCCCAGGTCGAAGAACTTAAGCAGGCACTCGCGGACCTCCACGTCTTCAAAACCGAAACCCAAAAAGCCATCGGGCCTCAGCAGTGGGCGGACAAGAACCTCCGAAATAGTGCCTGCGCCACACCAGACGGGCAAGAAGGCGTGAACTACAGCGCCATGAGCCAGACCCTTGAAACCCTCGACTTGGAAGTCTCGGTCAGCGTCGTCAAAACGTTCTGGGAGTCCAAAGGCTTCACCACCCGTGTAGAAACCAACCCCCGGGACCCGGGCAACATCCGTCTCTACGCTGACGAGAACGGCGGACACCTCATATCCTTCACCGCCACCAGCAAAGGCTCCAGCCTCGAGATGGACAGTGCCTGAGTCGCTGGCGACCAAACGGCGATCTACAAGGAGCTGGACAGGGAGGACGCGAGTTCCAGTGCCGCTTCGGCCACTACTTAGATCGGTTGAGCATGAGGCCTCCTGGGTGGCCGTCCCGCTCATTGCGGTGTGGGCCGAGTAGCAGTCTTGGAAAGAGTGAAACGCATGCCCGCTGAATTCAATGGCCGTCCAAAGGCCCGCAGTTTTCTTGCCGTGCTGCTCTGCGCAGTTTTTGCGTTGAGCGCCTGCACATCCACCACCACGGAGAAACCCATGACAGGCTCGAACAATCTCAGCGACCCGGCAACCGTCAAGGCCCAGATCGAAGAACTCAAGCAGGTCCTCGCGGACCTCCACACCTTCAAAACCGAAACGCAAAAAGCCATCGGACCGCAGCAGTGGGCGGACAAGAACCTCCGAAATAGTGCCTGCACCACACCAGACGGGCAAGAAGGCGTGAATTACAGCGTCATGAGCCAAACAATGGAAACCCTCGACTTGGAAGCCTCGGTCAACGTGGTCAAATCGTTCTGGGAGTCCAAGGGCTTCGCCACCCGTACTGAAACCAACCCCAGGGAGCCGGGAGTCATCCGCCTCTACGCCAACGAGAACGGCGGACACCTCATATCCTTCACCGCCACCAGCAAAGGCTCCAGCCTCGAGATGGACAGTGCCTGCGTCGCCGGCGACCAAACGGCAATCTATAAGGAGCTGTATCCCGGGAACTTCGGCCTCCGTTCCAGTTCCAGTTCCTCTGCGACGTCCGGGTGAGACGGCATGCCCGCTGAAACCAACGCCAGACCAACGCCTCGGCACATGCAGCATCCCAAGGAACCCGTGGCGCAGTAAGAAATCTCTTGACTCCTACCCCTCCGGCCCGTCAGCATGGTTTCTACAACGTTGTAAACCAGTAAAGCCCAGCCCACGCAGAGGACGCCCCGTTTGGAAACCCCAGAACACCCCACAGCCAAAATCACCATTGACCCCGCGTTTACCGTGGGCCCTGTCCGGAGGAAGACGTTCGGAGCCTTCGTCGAGCACCTGGGCCGTTGCGTTTACACCGGCATCTTCGAACCGGACCACCCCAAGTCCGACGAAGACGGATTCCGAACCGACGTCCTCGAACTCACCAAGGAACTCGGCGTCTCAACGGTCCGGTACCCGGGCGGCAACTTTGTCTCCGGCTACCGCTGGGAGGACGGCGTTGGCCCCCAAGAACAACGCCCTGCACGCCTGGACCTCGCGTGGCACTCTACGGACCCCAACCTGGTGGGCGTGGACGAGTTCGGTGCCTGGTCCAGGAAGGCCGGCGTGGAACCCATGATGGCCGTGAACCTCGGCACGCGGGGAACGCAGGAAGCCCTGGACATCCTGGAGTACTGCAACATCAAGGGCGGCACGGCCCTGTCTGAGCAGCGCAAGGCCAACGGCACGGTGGAACCGCACAACATCCGGATGTGGTGCCTGGGCAACGAGATGGATGGGTCGTGGCAGATCGGGCACAAGAAGGCGTCTGAGTACGCCCGGCTGGCGGCAGAAACTGCGCGTGCCATGCGCATGGTGGACCCGGGCCTTGAGCTTGTGGCCTGCGGTAGTTCGGCTCCTGCCATGCCCACTTTCGGCGAATGGGAGCGGGTGGTGCTCACGGAAAGCTACGACGTTGTTGACCTGATTTCAGCCCACCAGTACTTCGAGGACTTCGGTGACCTGCAGGAGCACCTGTCCGCCGGGCACCGGATGGAAGCCTTCATCAAGGATCTTGTGTCCCACATCGACCACGTGAAGTCCGCCCTGAAGTCCCAAAAGCAGGTCAACATCTCCTTTGACGAGTGGAACGTGTGGCACATGTCCCGCGACGAGTCCAAGGCGCCCACAGGTGATGATTGGCCCGTGGCACCCGTGCTGTTGGAGGACCGCTACACCGTGGCTGACGCCGTGGTGGTGGGCGATCTCCTCATCACCCTGCTGCGGAACACGGACAGGGTCCACTCCGCGAGCCTGGCGCAGCTGGTCAACGTGATCGCCCCCATCATGACCGAGCCGGGTGGCCGCTCGTGGAAGCAAACCACCTTCCACCCGTTCGCGCTCACGTCCAGGCATGCCTCGGGAACGGTGCTGAATCTCGCGGTGGAATCGCCAACCCTGGATAGCGGCAAGACGTCCGGCTTCCCGGCGCTCTCCGCGGTGGCCACTTATGATGCCGGGGCCAAGGAAGCTGTGGTTTTCGCCGTCAACCGTTCGTCGACCGAGGCACTCACCCTGGATGCCGCCGTCGGAAGCCTGGGCGCAACCAAGGTCATTGAGGCGGTGACCTACACCAACAAGGATCCGTACTGGCAGGCAACTGCTGATGATTCGACGTCGGTCCTGCCGTCCGAGAACGTCAGTGTAAAGCTCGACGGCGGCCGCCTCACCGCCGGGCTTCCGGCGGTGTCCTGGACCATGGTCAGGTTGCAGCTGGCCTAGGCAATTGCCTGGGAACCGTCCTGGAAGACGGGAAACACCGAGAGCGGAGTGACCGTTGCCGGCTCCGGCTCCTTGATGGGGGCCGGAGCTTCGCCCTCCGCCGTGACGATCTCCAGTGACTCCATGTCCAGCAGACGCCGGTTGCCGGTCTCATCCTGCAGCCAGAAGAGTTCCGTACCAGCAACGGTTTTGACCACCGTGCCCCGGTGGTAGAGGCGCCCGTTGTGCCAGGCTTCAATGAACTGGCCCTCGGCCAGCGGGTGCGTGTCTTCCCTGGTTCCCGGCAGGCTGCCGAACGCCTGGGCCAGGCTGGCCTGTGTCTTGAGGGCCAGGAATAGGTCCCTTTTTGCGATGCTCATGTCTGTCCCCTTCAGCTGGGCTGCTCCGTTGAATCCAGCTTTCCGCATTCATGTTGCGGGGGCGTTGCAGAATGATGAGCGCTGTGTGACGGCGCCCGGGACCGGCTATGGGGCGGAGATGTTCTGCGGCCCGGAGGTGGGGTCGCCCTTGCGGAGTTCTTCCGCGTACGGTGCATGGGGTGCTGCGTCGTCGGTAAGCTCGTTGGCTGCCATGGCCAGGAGGTCGCGTTCGAGTTCGGGGACGGAGAACATGCCCTGGACGTACGCTTCGACCTCGCATTCGCCCATGGACCCGCCGATACTGAAGTAGTAAAGCCAGAGCGAATCGCTGCTGATATCCGCTGCTGTCAGCACTGCTTGGAGCCTTCTGCTTTGCTCAGGTTCATTCGGATAGAAGCTCATGATGGTCGGCTTGGTATAGGTGCCGTGGGCGGCCGATGTGCGTGTGTGATCGCTAGACTTCCGTGTAGTTCCCATCGTAGCTTCTCCCGTGCCGGGACCACCAGTAAAAAGGACCTCCGGCAAGGGACACCCGCCAGCCGGCTGCCCGGCGATCCAAAGGAGTACAGGCATGGCCGTCACCATGAACGACGTTGCGCGCGCTGCAGGCGTTTCCCTCAAGACGGTCTCCAATGTGATCAACAATTACGAGTTCATCCGCCCGGAAACCAAGCAGCGCGTCCTTGATGCCATCGACCAGCTCGGTTATGAGACCAACCTGACGGCCCGCAGCCTCCGTTCGGGGAAGACCAACATGATCGGATTGGTCCTCGCGGACCTGAACGTCCCGTACTACGCCGAGCTCGCGTCGGACATCATGAAGGCGGCCTGGGCCAAGGGCTACCGGGTGCTGGTGGAGCAGTCCGGCAACCAGGCGGACCATGAACGGGCAGCGCTCCAGGGCCAGTTCCGGAGCCTGACGGACGGGCTGCTGTTCATTCCCTTGGGACTTGATGCGGACCAGATCATCCAGGCGGCAGGGCAGAAACCCTTGGTCCTCCTCGGTGAGTATGTGCAGGATCCGCGTCTGGACATGGTCCTCATCCAGAACCACGAGGCCGCCGCGGCGGTGACCACGCACCTGCTGGCGGGCGGCCGCCGTCGTATAGCCGTCCTTGGCGCGAACGACGGCGACACGAGCGGCAGTGGCGGCCTCCGCCTTCAGGGATACCGGGCTGCGCTCGCTGCCGCGGGTGTCGAGTACGACCCGGAGCTGGTGATTCCTTGTGGGTGGCGGCGTGACGGCGGCGCGGACGCCGTTGGACGGTTGCTGGAGAGCGGGACGGAGTTCGATGCCGTGTTCGGTTTGAATGACGCAGTGGCCCTCGGTGCCCTGCACGAACTCTTGGTGCGCGGCAGGAAGGTTCCGGAAGACATTGCCGTGGCCGGTTTCGACGACATCGATGAGGCCCGCTTCGCCTCTCCTTCCCTGACCACGGTGGCGCCGGGCCGTACGGAAATTGCGGAGCGCGCCGTCGAACTCCTCATCAAGAGGATCGAGCGCAAGGGCAACGCCGTGGACGTGGAGCAGCCGGAGGCGGCGTTCGCGTTGCGGGTGCGGCAGTCGGCGCCGGGGGACGTTACTGTCGAAGGATGACCCAGGTAATTCCCGCAGATATTGTCACGCCCGCCGTCATGATCGACGTCGACGTCCTGGACCGGAATATCCATCGCATGGCCGCGGCGATGAAGGACAGGGGCATCGGGCTCCGCCCGCACGTGAAGACGCACAAGACGCTGGAAATCGCGGCCAGGCAGCTCGCGGCCGGGGCTGTGGGCATTACCGTGGCCACGATCGGCGAGGCTGAGGTATTTGCCGACGGCGGTGCGACAGACATCTTCATTGCCTATCCGTTGTGGGTGGAAGAACACCACGCTGAACGGCTGCGCCGGTTGGCCGGGGCCTGCACCCTGGCGCTGGGCGTCGATTCGGTGGAAGGTGCGACGGCGATGGGCCGCCGCCTCGGGGAAAGCGCTGGTGCCGTTGGGGTGCTGGTGGAGATTGACAGCGGGCACCATCGCAGTGGCGTCCTTCCGGAGGAAGCGGTGGAGGTGGCACGGGCAGCAGCTGATGCAGGCCTTGATGTTGCGGGCGTTTTCACGTTCCCCGGCCACAGTTACAAGCCGGGCATGCCCACGGGCGCTGCCAACAACGAGAACCATGCACTGGGGGAAGCAGCCGCGGCTTTGACCCGTGCCGGTTTCACGGTACGGACCATCAGCGGCGGGTCAACTCCCACGGCCTTGATCGGGAATGAAACTGCGGCCACGGAGCTGCGTCCGGGCGTCTACGTTTTGGGGGATGCCCAGCAGCTTGAGCTTGAGCGTTGCTCATGGGACGACATCGCACTGACGGTGGCCGCCACGGTAGTAAGCCGACACGAGGCGGGCGGCGGAAATGTGCGCCGGATCGTCGTGGATGCCGGAAGCAAGGTCCTGGGCAGCGACAGGCCGGACTGGGCTTCCGGATATGGGCGGCTTCCCGGGTTCCGCGACGCCCGGATCACGGCCTTGTCAGAGCACCATGCCACTATCGTGTGGCCTGACGATGCCGGCCTGCCGCGTCTGGGCGAACGGTTGAGGGTCATCCCGAACCACGTGTGCTTGGCCATGAACCTGGTGGACGACGTCACGGCGGTCCGGGATGGTGCGGTGGTGGACACCTGGAAAGTCGCAGCCCGGGGGAAGAACAACTAGCAAGGAAAAGCGGCGGTCGGGGAGTGCCCCGACCGCCGCTTTGTTGTTTGTCAGTTGATGGGTGTTGGTGGTTGTTCGCCGCCGAGCACGGCGAGGGTGTTGGTGGCTGCGAGGACGGCCATGGCGGTGCGGGTTTCCACCGTGGCGGATCCGAGGTGCGGGACGAGGGTGACGTTGTCGAGTTCGAGGAGCCAGGGGTGGACCTTGGGTTCGTTTTCGAAGACGTCCAGGCCTGCGCCGGCGATCTGGTTTTCGCGCAGTGCGGTGGCGAGGGCTGCTTCGTCGATGATGGGTCCGCGTGCGGTGTTGACCAGGTACGCGGTGTCCTTCATGGCTGCGAGTTGCTCGGGTCCGATGAGGTGGTGGGTGTTCGGTCCGTACGGGCAGTGCAGGGAGACGACGTCGGAGATGGCCAGCAGTTCGTCGAGTTCCACGCGTCGGGCGCCGAGTTCGGCGGCGATGGCGGGGTCGATTTCGCTGCGTGACTGGTAGACGATTTCCATGCCGAAGGCTTTGGCGCGGCGTGCGGTGGCTTGACCGATGCCGCCCATTCCCACGATGCCGAGGGTTTTGCCTTGCAGGCTGGAGCCGAGCAGGAAGAACATTCCCCATTTCCACGGTTGGCCGGCGCGGATGAGCCGTTCACCTTCGCCGAGGCGGCGGGTGGCCATGAGGATGAGCCCGAACGCGATGTCCGCGGTGGCTTCGGTGAGCACTCCGGGGGTGTTGGTGGCGGTGATGCCGCGTTCGGTGCAGGCCGGGACGTCGATGTTGTCGTAGCCGACGGCGACGTTGGAGACGACTTTCAGTTGCGGGCCGGCGGCGTCGAGCAGTTCGGCGTCGACGCGTTCGGTGAGGAGGCTGACGATGGCGTCAGCCCCGGCGACGCGGCGGAGGAGTTCTTCGCGGCTGATGGACCCCTCGCCTTCCCAAGCGAGGACGTCGTGGTTGGCGCGGAGGTTTTCGAGGGCGGCTTCGGGGATGCGCCCCGTGACGACGACGCGGCTCATGCGTTTGCGATCCATTCACGCAGGCGGCCCAGGCCCTCTTGGATGGCTGGTGTTTCGATGCCGGAGTAGGCCAGCCGGATGTACTGGCGGTCTTCGCCGGGCAGGCGGCGGCCGAAGTGCTCGCGGGTGCAGAAGGACACACCGGTCTTGTACAGGGCGTCGGAGGCGAAGTCGCCCACAGCGGTGTACCCGAGTTTCTGCATGGCTTCAGTGACGTCCGGGAACAGGTAAAACGTGGACTGCGGAACGGCGACGCTCATGCCGGGGATGGAGTTGACGATGTCGCAGGCGGCGTCGCGGCGGCCCTTGAGGATGTCAAGCATGTCCTGGACGGGTTCCTGCGGGCCGCGGAGGGCTTCGATGCCGGCCCACTGGACATAGTGGGTGGTGCAGGATTCGTCATTGGTGTTCAGGGTGGACAGGACCTGGGCGATCTCCTTGGGCGCGACGGCGCAGCCCAGGCGGGAACCGGTCATGGCGAACTTCTTGGAGAACGTGTACAGGATGACGGTGCGCTCGGCCATGCCCGGAATGGAGGTGATGGAGGAGGAAACACCTTCGTAGCGGGTCTCGAAGTACGCCTCGTCGGAGAGGACCCAGAGATCGTGTTCGATCGCGATCCGGGCGATTGCCTCACGCTCGGCGGCGGTGGACTCGGCCGAGATCGGGTTCTGCAGGTCGTTGTAGATGATCGCCGTGGTGTTCGGCGTGATCGAGGCCCGGACCTGGTCCAGGTCGATCGCGAAGCCCTTGTCTGTGGGCACGTAGCGGTAAGGCACGGCCGTGCCGCCAAGGTACTCGATCTGGGATTCGTAGATCGGGAAGCCCGGGTTCGGGTACAGCACTTCCTCGCCCGGGTTCATGACCGCCTGCAGGAACTTGGTGATCACGGGCTTGCCGCCGGTCATGACCACCACGTTCTCCGGGGTGAATTCGATTCCGCGGCGCGATCCGATGTCCTCGGCCAGCGCTTCGCGCAGCTGCGGGATGCCCGGGCCGGGGCAGTACCCGGTGTAGCCATCGGTGATCGCCTTGTTCATGGCCTCGATGATGTGCGGTGCGGTGGGAATGTTGATGTCACCGAGGTGGAAGGGGTAGACCAGGTTGCCCTTCGCCTTCCACGCAGCGGCGGCCTGCGCGACGCTGAAAGCAGTTTCAGTGCCAAGTCGTTCGAGCCGGTGTGCGAGTTTCTGCATATGCGGTATAACTCCTCGTCGAGCTGATCACGCCAGCAGCGTGAAGTACGCAACTAGTATATTAGTGATGTATTAGGCTGTCTACGGTTTCCATAACTTTTCGCGCGGCCCCCGCGTCGCTGCCCCGCGCCGCTTTCGCGCGGCCTCCGCGCCGGCCCTGTAATGGCCCCTGCCCAACCCCCTCGCCGCCGTTGCACAGAGTTTTGACCCGCGGCTGAGACAGTTTGGAAACGTCGTCGAAACGTCCGCTCCCTACGCTGGCAGCAACCGTCCCCGGTGATCCCCATGTTGTAGGAGAACCATGCACCTTTTGCCGCGTGAGCAGGAAAAACTCATGATCGTGGTGGCCGCCGACCTCGCCCGGCGCCGCCAGGCCCGCGGGCTCAAGCTCAACTACCCCGAAGCCGTCGCCGTCATCAGCTACGAGCTGATCGAGGGTGCCCGCGACGGGCGGACCGTAGCTGACCTCATGAGCTTCGGGACCACGGTGCTCGCCCGCGACGAGGTCATGGAAGGGGTTCCCGAAATGATCCACGACGTCCAGATCGAGGCCACCTTTCCGGATGGCACCAAGCTCGTCACCGTCCACAACCCCATCCGTTAGGAGCAGCCATGATTCCCGGTGAATACCGGCTCGGCCCAGGATCCATCGAATGCAACAGCGGACGTGAGGCGATCGTCGTCGAGGTCGTCAACCGCGGCGACCGCCCCGTCCAGGTGGGCTCCCACTTCCACTTTGCCGAGGCCAACCGTGCCCTTGAGTTCGACCGCCACGCCGCGCACGGCCGCCGCCTGGACATCCCTGCCGGGACCGCGGCCCGTTTTGAACCCGGCGACCGCCGGACCGTCAACCTGATCACGATCGCCGGAAGCCGCGAGGTCTACGGCCTCAGCAATGCGGTCAACGGAAAGCTCGACGGCGGCACCCACCTTAAGGGGGACGCGCAGTGAGCTTCCAGCTTCCACGGCGGCAATACGCTGAGCTGTACGGCCCCACCACAGGTGACGCCATCCGGCTCGCCGACACGGAACTGTTCCTCGAGATTGAGCACGATTACACGGTGCACGGGGAAGAGGTGGTGTTCGGAGGCGGCAAGGTCATTCGCGACGGGATGGGACAGAACGGCCAACTGACGCGCGACGGTTCCGGTTCCGGCGACGGTGTGCCGGATACCGTCATCACCAACGTTGTGGTTCTGGACTACACGGGGATCTACAAGGCTGACGTTGCCCTCAAGGACGGCCACATCTTCAAAATCGGCAAAGCGGGCAACCCGCAGATCACCGACGGCGTGGACATCATCATTGGATCGAGCACGGAGATCATCGCCGGTGAACGCAGGATCCTCACTGCCGGTGGCATCGACACCCACATCCACTTCATCTCGCCGGAGCAGGTACCCGCGGCGCTGTGCAGCGGAGTCACCACCATGGTGGGCGGCGGCACCGGACCCGCCGAAGGGACCAAGGCCACCACCGTCACACCGGGTGCGTGGCACATCTCCCGGATGCTGCAGGCCGCTGAAGGTCTGCCCGTCAATATCGGCCTGTTCGGGAAGGGGCACGCATCCGCCGTCGAACCGCTGGCGGAGCAGATCCGCGCCGGTGCCGTGGGGCTTAAAGTCCACGAGGACTGGGGGTCCACCACGTCCTCCATCGACATGTCCTTGCGGGTTGCCGACGAATACGACGTGCAGGTGGCCATTCACACGGACACGCTCAACGAGTGCGGATTCGTCGAAGACACCATTCGCGCAATCGATGGACGCGTGATCCACACCTTCCACACCGAAGGCGCAGGTGGAGGCCACGCCCCGGACATCATCAGGATCGCAGGCCTGCCGCATGTCCTTCCGGCCTCCACCAACCCCACCCTGCCGTACACGAAGAACACCATCGAAGAGCACCTGGACATGCTCATGGTGTGCCACCACCTCAACCCCGACATTCCGGAAGACGTGGCCTTCGCTGATTCCCGGATCCGGGCAGAGACCATCGCGGCCGAAGACGTTCTTCACGATCTGGGCATCTTTGCGATCACCTCGTCCGACTCCCAGGCCATGGGCCGCGTGGGTGAAGTGGTCACCCGGACCTGGCAGGTGGCGGACGCGATGAAGCGCCAGCGCGGGGTGCTCCACGACCCCTCCGGCACGGTGCACGGTTCGCCGGACAGCGACAACTTCCGGCTCAAGCGCTACGTGGCCAAGTACACCATCAACCCCGCCATTGCCCAGGGCATGTCGGAGGTCATCGGCTCCGTCGAAGAGGGGAAGTTCGCCGACCTGGTGCTGTGGGACCCTGCATTCTTCGGGGTGAAGCCGGAACTTGTCATCAAAGGTGGGCAGATCGCATACGCCCTCATGGGCGACTCGAACGCCTCCATCCCCACACCGCAGCCCCGCACCATGCGGCCCATGTTCGCTACTTACGGCAAGGCCGTGCAGGAAACGTCCATCACGTTCCTGTCCCAGGCCGCCATCGACGCCGGCGTCCCCGCGCAGCTCGGCCTTGAGCGCATCGTCAGGCCCGTCCGCGGTATCCGGACGCTGCGCAAAGCTGACCTGAAGCACAACGGCGAAACCCCGGACATCGCCGTCGACCCCGAAACCTACAGCGTGAAGGTGGACGGCGTGGACGTCACGTGCGAACCATCCGATGTACTGCCCATGGCCCAACGCTACTTCTTGTTCTAGGAGCTACCGTGATCATCGAAAAAATCCTGGGCAACCTGCATGAACTGCCGCCGGAAACCTATGCAGGGCACCATAAGGAGAAGGTGGTGCTGCCCAGCAGCCTGCTGGTCAAGCGCATCCAGCGCGTGACCACAGACCACGGCAAGGAACTGGGCATCCGACTTCGCGCCGGCTCGGGGGACCTGCGCGACGGCGACATCCTCGCCATGGAGGACACGAACCTCATTGTCATTTCCGTCCTGCCTACCGACGTCCTGGTCATCTCACCCCGGACCATCCACGAGATGGGCGTTGTGGCACACTCGCTGGGCAACCGGCACCTGCAGGCGCAGTTCTTCGACGCGTCCTCCGAGTACGCGGCAGAGGTCATGGTCTGCCAATACGACCACACCGTGGAGGACTACTTGAAGCACGTCGGCGTGCCCTACCAGAGGCAGGAACGGGTGATGCCGGTGCCATTCCGCCATGCAGGGCACACGCACTGACTACCAATTGGCCCTCCAGCAGCTGACTGATTCGGCGCTGCCCACCGGGGCGTTCGCCCATTCCCTGGGGTTTGAGACCTACATCGACCGAGGGGTCGTCCGGGATGAGTTGACCTTTTCGACCTGGTTGACGGTGTTTGTCAGGCATCAGTTGGTTTACACGGACGGGCTGGCTGTCCGCCTCCTCTATGAGGGCGGGGACATCGGCGTGCTGGACGGGATGCTGACCGGCTGCTTGTTGGCGAAGGAGGGCCGGGAAGCCTCCATCAAGATGGGTGGGCGGCTGCTCGACATCGGGACCGAGGTCTTCCCCTCCCCGGAGCTCGACGCCTACCGCTCGCTGGTCCGGGAGGATCGGGCGGCGGGCCACCAGCCCCTGGCGTTCGCCGTCGTCGCGCGCTCCCTCGGCGTGCCCCTGCGCGAGGCGCTGGCCGCCTACTTCTTCGCCACCGCCACCTCACTGACCCAGAACGCCGTCCGCGCCATCCCGCTCGGCCAGAACGCCGGGCAGCGGGTACTTCGGCACGCGCACGACGCCGTTGCTGCCGCCGTCGACGCTGTACCCCACTTGGGCTGGGACGACTTCGGCGCGGTCATCCCCGGCCTCGAAATTTCACAGATGCAGCACGAACGGCAACGCGCCCGCATGTTCATGAGCTAACGCAGGAGGACACATGACAGAACCCATCATCATCGGCGTCGGAGGGCCCGTCGGAGCCGGCAAGACCCAGCTCGTGGAGCGGATCACCCGCCACATGAGCGGCGACACCTCCATGGCCGCCATCACCAACGACATCTACACGATCGAAGACGCCAAGATCCTGGCCGCCAACGGCATCCTGCCCGAGGACCGCATCATCGGCGTCGAAACCGGAGGCTGCCCCCACACCGCCATCCGCGAAGACACCTCCATGAACACCGCCGCCATCGAAGAACTCAAGCAACGCCACCCCGACCTGCAGGTGATCTTCGTCGAATCCGGCGGCGACAACCTTTCCGCCACCTTCAGCCCGGAACTCGTGGACTTCTCGATCTACATCATCGACGTCGCCCAGGGCGAAAAAATCCCCCGGAAAGCCGGGCAAGGCATGATCAAGTCCGACCTGTTCATCATCAACAAGACCGACTTGGCGCCGCACGTGGGGGCGGACCTGTCCATCATGGAGCGCGACTCCAAGGAATTCCGGGGCAACAAGCCGTTCTGCTTCACGAATTTGAAGACCGATGAGGGGTTGGGGGAGGTCCTTGGCTGGATCAAGCGGGACGTCCTGATGCTCGATTTGGCGCAGTGAGCACAGTAGCGACAGCCGCAAGGGGCGAACTCAGGCTGGGGATCGTCGAGCGGGGTGGGAAGTCCGTTGCTTCGCGGCAGTTCCACGAGGGAGCTTTACGCGTGTTGCGGCCGCACTACCTCGACGATAGTGGACAGGTTTGTTATGTCGTGGTCAATCCTGGCGGGGCTTATTTGGGCGCGGATTTGTTCCTTGTTGAGGTGGACGTGGGGGACGGGGCTGAGTTGCTTCTGACCACGCAGTCGGCCACCAAGGTTTACAGGACTCCGGGGTCGTTTGCTGAGCAGCGCATGACCGTCCGTTTGGGGGAGGGGGCCCGGTTGGAATTGGTGCCGGACCAGTTGATCGCCTACCGGGAGGCCAGCTACAGGCAGGTTTCGCACATCAGTGTCCACCCGTCGTCGAGCCTTGTCATGGCGGAGGTCATCACGCCGGGGTGGTCGCCGGACGGCGGCGCGTTTGGCTTCGAAGAGATCCGGCTCCGCAACGAAATCCGGGTGGAAACGCAACAGGGCAGCAGGCTGTTGGCTTTGGACAACGTGCTTATCAGGCCGCCCCTGGTGGACGTCACAGGATTGGGGTTCATGGAGGGATACAGCCATCTGGGTTCACTGGTGGTGGTCGACCCGAGGGTGAACCAGGGGCTGGCTGACCTACTGCATTCGGTGGCCCGTGATTTTGATGCCTGTTCCGGTGTTTCATTGACCATGGGCACTGCCGGGACCCGGGGGCTCGTCTTGAGGTCGTTGTCCAACAGCACCGGGGAACTGAACCGCTTGCTGGGTGCTTGTACCGGGCTGCTGCGCGAGCGCTGGTATGGGCAGGCGCCCTTGAACTTGAGGAAACACTGATGAGCGCTCTGACCGGATTCACCACCCTGTACCGGGAACGGGATGCCCTGTCCTTCCGCACGAGGCTGTTGTTCACGTTCGGTGCGGTGGCCGCTTTGCACGGTGCCGCCGTCGTACTTCTGCTGCTGGGCTCCGCCGGTGGTGCGGAGCCGCTGGCGTTGGGGCTTGTGGTCACCGCCTACCTGGCGGGCGTCAAGCACAGCTACGACTGGGACCATATCGCAGCGATCGACAACTCCACCCGGAAGTTCGTGGCACAGCGGAAGGACCCGGTGAGCGTCGGGTTCGCGTTCAGCCTGGGTCACAGTTCCGTGGTGGTTCTGGCCGGGCTGCTGGTGGTGGCCGGGGCATCGATGATCGGGCAGCTCATGGAGGATGGCACAACCGGGAACATGGTGCTGGGGATGATCGGCGGCGGTGTTTCGGGACTGTTCCTGCTGGCCATGGGACTGTTCAACGGTTCGGCGTTCCTGCGTGCCCTGAAGGTTTACCGAAGCGCGCAGGAAGGTGCCGCAGTCCGGGAAGAAGACCTGGAGGCCAAGGGTTTCGTGGCCAGGCTCCTGGCCAAACCTTTGGCGCGGGTGGAGCGGCCGCGGAACATCTACGTCATTGGTTTCCTCTTCGGGCTGGGGTTCGACACCGCCACTACCATCGGGCTGCTGCTGATCACCACGACGGCGACCCTCGCCGGAGTCCCGCCGCTTGCCTTGATGGCGTTGCCGCTGGCCTTCACGGCTGCCATGACGCTGTGTGATTCCGTGAACGGCGTGGCGATGATGCGCATGTACCGTTCGGCTATCGCGGATCCGCAGCGGAAGCTCGGCTTCAACGCGGTGATCACGGGCATTTCCGCGGTCTCGGCGCTCTTCATCTCGGTGATCACCCTGGGCGGTTTGGCAAATGCAGCGTTTGGCCTGGACGATCCCGTGACCGCGTGGTTGGGCGCACTGGATCTGGGTGACGCGGGCCTGGTGTTGGTCGGGTTGTTCGTGATCGTGTGGGCCGTCTCGGCGTGGCGCGGCCGGACCAAGCCCGCCGTCTGACCTGCCCGCCCTGTAACCCTTGTCCCGCCCTATGTCCCCTGCCCAACTAGGTCGCAGTTAAGCGCGTTTAGAGCCCTCAAAACGCGCACAACTGCGACCCAGTTGGGTGAGCCGGGGCTAGGAGGCCGCTACCGCGTTGAACAGTTCCGTGGTGTCCACGCCAAGGTCCGGAGTGTCCAGAACGTTGGTCAGGAACACCACGCACCTGTCCTGCTCCGGGAGCATCCACCACTCCGTGCCCGCCCACCCCGGGTGGCCGTAGATTCCGTTGGCCAGGAGCTCCGATTCGTACGCGGGCATCTGGAAGCCCAGCCCTGTGTGGCGGCGGGGAGACTCAAGGATGCTGATGAACGGCACGCCCGTGGTCCGCGGCCGACGCATCGCCGCCAACGTAGCCGGCTGGACGGCCTTGCCTGAGTCACGGAGCAGTTCAGTGCCCAGGTTGAGGAGATCCGCTGCCCTTCCGAACAGGCCCGCCCCGGGGTGCCGGTTCTTGTACATCGCGTGAACGTTGAGGCTGGGCTCGCTGTCCACATGGACAGTGTGCGGATTGCAATCGGAGTCGAAGGTAAGCCCGCCTGCGCCGGTGTCGTCAGCCAAGGCCTGGACCTGGGCTTCGAACGGACGCCCGGCGGCCCACTCAGCCATGGCGGCAGCCCCTTCGAACGCCAGGTTGCAGTACTGCACCAGCGAACCCGCGTAAAAGGTTTGCCCTGCGGCCATGAGGGAATCACGCAGGGGAGTGACGTCGTCGATCTTCGGGTCGGTGATACCGGACCGGTGGCTCAGCAGGTGCTCCAGCGTGACGGTGTCCGTACGGCTGGCGCCGAAACCCTGCACTGCGGCGGACAGCGGCGTCCCCAACGCCAGCCGGCCAAGCTCTACGTTGCGCATTACCGTCAGCGCAGTGATGGGCTTGGTGACGGAGAACAACGCAAAGTGGTCCTCCGTGGACGCCGGGCGGCCATCGTCGCTGCCGAACGCCACGATGTCCTCAATGCCGCGGCTCGACGAGACGCCCAGCACAGCCACCGGAACGCGTCCGGTGTCCACTTGCCTGCGTGCCCAGTCAGCGGCCGGTCCCATAGTCACCATGGTTGTTGACTATACGTCGGAGACGGTCGCTTCCGCAGAATTTTCTGGGCGCGTGTAACCGCGGAAGGGGGGCCGGAAACTATATGGGTATCCTGCAGTTCCGGGCTCTATTTATCAGGGGGAATCGTGCTTTCCGAGCGCGAACTGGCGTTTATCGCCATTCACAAAGACAGCTACCCAGCCGTCTTCAGGTTTGTTGGCCGACGCGTTGAGTCGTTGGAGGTGGCGGAGGAAATTGCCGCCGATGTATTCCGGGTGGTCTGGCAGAAGTGGTCGGACAATACCCGGCCCGAGCTCGGCTACTTGCTCGGGATCGCCCGCAACCTGGTGGGTAACGCCTACCGCAGCCGCGAGCGTCAGTCGGCACTCCAGGAAAAACTGCGGACGACGGCGGTCCAACGCTTTGGTCCCGACTCCGGCAACGCGATGGTCCAGGACGCCATGGACCGCCTGCGTGGGCAGGACCGCGACATCCTTCAGCTGGCTTACTGGGACGGACTGGGCCCTGCCGAAATAGCCGGGGTCCTCCAGTGCAGCGAGTCGGCCGCCAAGGTCCGCCTGCACCGCGCCCGCAAAGCCTTCCAAAAACAACTGCCTGCAGGTTCCGCATCCGCTACAGAAAAGTTGGGGGTCTGACATGGATCCGATCAAGAACCAGATTGCCGCAATCGACCCGTTCAAACCGGGAACGGAGCCGGATGGGCAGGAAGCGCTGCACCGGATGCTGTCAGGCTCCACGATGTACAGCGACACCAAACCGCTGCGGGGTGTCCCCTCGCTGGAGGATCGTCGGCGGCGGAAGGCCCGGATCGCGGGCGGCCTGCTCTTAGGGGCAGCGGCCGTGACGGCGGGCGTGCTGGTGGCTGCCAACTTCGGCCAGGTCAGTTCCACTCCTGCGCCGGCGGTCACTATGGAAACCAGCACGCCGTCACCCACGGTGTCGGTCACTGCCGCACCCACCCCCACGCCTTCGGCAAGCACGACGCCGGAGCCCACCCAGGTGCCGACGCCCACCGTGCCGGCAGTGGCCACCACAGTTCCGGTAGTTCCCCCGGTCCAGGCGCCAGCGTTCAAGACATTTACCTTTCCGGACGGCCACTTGTCCTTCACGTACCCGTCAGATTGGACGGTTAAGACCGGGCAGGGGGCCTACCTGACGGAGGAAACGAAGGCAGGTGCCGTGAACGCGACCATCATGGACAGTTCCGGTGCGGAGGTGGCCTTTGTAGCCAGCGGCTCCTACGGCGGAGGAACGGGCGGGTGGGTCAGAAGGACTGTCCTGGACAAGGCTGTGGTCCCTGGACTTACAGACAGCTCGGGACGGGCTACGGAGTTTGGATTCGCTTCGGACATCATCCTGCCCCACACCAGCCAAGGCCTGCCGACTCCTACAGAGTCCTGGTCGGAGAGCAGCGCCTACTATTTCATGGATGTTCGTATTGCAGGGGAGTTCAAAGACGGTGAGATGGGCTCGGGTCCACCGCTGGTCATGACGCCAAGCCTTTTCATGACTGCACGTGTGTTGTTCGACTACGAGAAGCAACCCACCTTCGCCACCCCCGCGGCAGCGAAGGCCTGGATGGGCACCCAACAGTATGCGCAACTCAAGGAGATGCTGATGAGCCTGAGTTACAAATAGGCCGGATCGAGCGGGCCCGCAGCCGCTTTTCCGTTGTGCTGCGGGACCCGCCCTTACCATGCTGGTCAATTGCATACCACCGTGCAGAAACCTTGTGCATTTGCCTATAACAAACGTCTTGGGAGTTTCATAGGGTTGAGGAGATCTGCTTCACACCCGCAGAGCCAGAACTACCAAGGACGAGTTTCAACGATGAAGAGCATCGCCCTCCTGCGCGAACGAGCCACCCGCGTCATGCCCACTGGTTCCCACTGCCCGGCTTCGGGTGTATGGAGCCCGGACTCCGAACCGGACGCAGTCCAGGTGTTCCCCGAAGGCCACGTCCTTCCGGCCCACAATGGCGTACCGACGGTGTGGCGCCGCCGGGTCTCCGCCGACGTCACGGCATGACCCGGGCCACCCTGGGCAGGCCCGAGGACTACCAGCACGTCCCGGCATCGGAATGGACCAGCCTGAAAACGGGCGACCCCGTCTGGATCTACGACGTCGCCTGGGGTGCCGGGACCGGCCGGGTGGACGATGTCTCCCAGCACCAGGAACTCCTCTGGGTCATCCTCGAGCCCACCGGTCGCAAGCTCATCTGCGGCACCGACGACGTTGAGGTCTGGGCCGCCTGAAACACCACCGAGATGGCATTAGGTGCCAATGTTTGAGCGGAGCATTGGCACTTAATGCCATCTCGGCGGGTTTAATGGGCGGTCATGAGGAAGCTCGGTGAGCCGGTTTCCACCCTGCTGACGGGTCCGTCCGGAAGGCCGGTCTGCGGATCCAGCCTGTAGCTGACCACGTCATCGGACCCCTCGTGGGCTACAAAGAGCCACTCGCCGTGGACCAGATGGTGGCGCGGCCAGTCCCCGCCGCTGGGCACGTCCGCCAGCGGTTCCAGCGCGGTTCCGCCGTCAATCACTTTCAGGATGCAGATGCGGTTGGAGCCCCGCACGCCCACATAAGCGAACCGGCCGTCAGGCGAGAGGGCAATCTCGGCCGCAGCGTCGCCGTCGAACGCTTTGTTCACGCTGGCGGGGACGATCGCGGTGAGTTCGTAAACCCCCTGCGGCTCGGCGCGGATTGCGGCTACCTCAACGGAGTACTCGGTGTCGATGAACACCGTGCCGCTGGGATGCCGGACCATATGCCGGGGGCCTGAGCCCTTGGGCAGCACCACCTGGTGGTCAGGCACCAAACCCGTTCCCTTCTGGTAGCGCCACACCCGCACCAGATCGTGGCCGAGGTCCGTGGTGAGTATCCGGCCATCCGGGAGCATGTGGCTCGAATGCGCCCTGCTGGGGCGCGGGTCATCGGTGGGGCCGGTCTGGTGAGGGTCGACGGCGGCTTCCGCGCACGTGCGCGAGGTGATGGCGCCGTCGTCGTCAAGTTCGTAGAGGACCACCTGGCCATCACCCCAGCAGGTGGCAATGATGAAGCGCCCGTGGGGATCGGCAGCGACGTGGCACGTGGCCTCGCCCGAGTGCCAGGCCTTGCCCATGGGTTCCAGTTCAGCGGTCCGCGTCCGCCGGTAGGCCTGGACTACCTGGCCCTCTTCGGCGACCGCATAGATGACCGGCAGGGTGGGGTGCTTGGCCAGGAAGGACGGAGAATCGGCGGCTGCAGCGAGACCCAGCGATGTCAGTTTTCCATCCGAGTCCACGCTGATTGCGCCGATCCCTTTGCCGTTGGCGTTGCGGTCTGCAGTGTATGAGCCGGTCCAGATAAGCGTGTTCATGATCAGTGCCCCTGTACGTCCGAGTCCACGCCGGCGTCTGGCCCGGCGTCGAGGGTTTGCAGTCCGGTGAGATCCTCCTGGTCCAGCTGGAAGTCGAAGATGTCCAGGTTCTCTTCCATCCGCTGGGGATTGGAGGTCTTGGGAATGGCCACGAGTCCCTGCTGGATGTGCCAGCGCAGGACCACCTGGCCCGGCGTCTTCCCATGTTTGTGGCCGATTCCCGCCAGGACGGGGGCGTTCAGGAGGTCGCTCCTGGCGCCCAGGGGACTGTAGGACTCGGTGACGATCCCGTGGTTGCCGTTGAAGGCGCGGGCGGCCGGACGGGGAATGGACGGGCTCACTTGGATCTGGTTGACCGCAGGCACCACCTCGGTTTCGCGGAACAGTCGGTCAAGATGGGTGGGCTTGAAGTTGGAGACGCCGATTGAACGGACCTTCCCCGAGGCCTGCAGTTCCTCAAAAGTCTTCCATGTTGAGATGTACTCGCCGCGGCGGGGCAGGGGCCAGTGGATCAGCAACAGGTCCACGTAATCCAGGCCGAGGCGCTTCAGGGAGCCGTCAAGGCCGGCGACGGCTTTGCCGGAGCCTTGGAACTCACCGTTGAGTTTGGTGGTGATGAACAGTTCGTCCCTGTCCACGCCGCTGTTCCGGATTCCATTGCCCACGCCGGTCTCATTGCCGTACTTCACAGCGGTGTCGATGTGGCGGTATCCGCGCGAGACGGCTTCAGCTACAGCCTGCGCAACCTCTGCGTCATCCAGGGGCCAGGTGCCCAGGCCCAGTTGCGGGATTTTGTGGCCGTCGTTGAGTTCCACGAGCGGGGCTTGGGCCATGGGCGCGATCTCCTTCTAGCTGGGCGAAGTGGCTGTGCGTATTAGCTGTGGCGAAAAAAGAAAGGTTCCTTGCTTTTCTACGCTGGTGAAGCGGTACTTGGCAACAATTGACGCTGCGACCACTGGTAGAGGCGGTCGCTCAGCTCCATGTGGTCATCCTTCACCACCTGAAGTTCCGGGTGCTGGTCGTGCCATTCCACAATCTCCCGGGCGCCATCCGCAAACGGGATCGTGGCCCGGTAATCCGGTACCAAAGCCTTGATCTTGGAGTTGTCAAAGACCACGGAATGGGAACGGTCACCCAGCAGGTTGGGCCCAAGCTCCGGGGCGTGGGCCGCAATCGTCTCCGAGGAAACATGGAAGAGCTCGGGATCCGGAACACCAGCAGCGCGGGCAAACAAGCGGAACACCTGGTCCCACGGCAAATATTCGTCCGAAGTAATGGTGTAACTCTCGCCAATGGCCTGTGGCCGACCCAGCAAACCGACAAAGGCCTTGGCAAAGTCACGGCTGTGGGTCAATGTCCAAAGCGACGTGCCATCGCCGTGGACAAGGACAGGGAGTCCGGCCCGCATCCGGTGGATGTCCGTCCAGCCACCCAGCATGGCGATCTTGGTCCGGTCATAGGTATGGGATGGCCGGACCACGGTCACGGGAAAGTCCTGCTCGCGGTACGCCTCATAGAACAGCTCTTCACAGGCGATCTTGTCCCTGGAGTACTGCCAGAACGGGTTCTTGAGGGGCGTGGACTCCCGGATCGGCAGGGTGGTTGGCGGTTTCTGGTACGCCGAAGCGGAACTGATGAAGACATACTGCCCCGTCCGCCCGCGGAACAACTCCAAGGCCGTGCGAGCCTGCTCCGGAGTGTAGGAGATAAAGTCCGCAACGGCGTCGTACTCCTGTGCACCAAGTACCCCACGTACCGCCGCGGCGTCGCGGATATCGGCGTGCAGGATCTCTACACCTTCGGGAACCGGTCTCCCGGTTGACCGCCCTCGGTTGAGGATGGTCAGCCGGTGGCCCAGTGCGACGGCGCGTTCAGCCGCCGCCGCACTGATGACGCCCGTCCCGCCGATGAACAGGATGTTGCTCACCAGGCGTAGTCTTCCGGAGCGGTGCGATGGCCCGGGAAAATGTCATCCAGCCGTTTGAGCGCATCTTCATTCAGCGTGACATCCAGGGCGCGGATGGCCGAGTCCAGCTGTTCCTGCGTGCGGGGACCGACGATCGGTGCCGTCACCGCCGGCTGGTGGAGCAGCCAGGCCAGTGCGACATCGCCGGGTGCGTGTCCCAGTTCGTCGGCAAAATCCTCGTACTGCCGGATCTGGTCCTCGTGCTTCTTCAGGGTCTCCAGGGCCCGGCCTTCCGTGCGGCGGACGCCCTGTTCCTCCTGCTTGAGGACACCACCCAGCAGGCCGCCCTGCAGCGGTGACCAGGGAATCAGTCCAAGACCGTAGTCCTGGGCTGCGGGGATGACCTCCAGCTCCAACTCCCGGCGGAAGAGGTTGTAGATGGACTGCTCGCTGACCAGCCCGGTGTAGTTGCGGCGTCGTGCAGCCTCCTGGGCCTGGGCAATGTGCCAACCGGCGAAGTTGCTGCTGCCCGAATACAGGATCTTGCCCTGTTGGACCGCGACCTCTATCGCCTGCCAGATCTCGTCCCACGGAGTATCGCGGTCGATGTGGTGGAACTGGTAGATATCGATGTAGTCGGTCTGCAGGCGCTTCAGGCTTGCATCCAGCGCTCGCCGGATGTTCAGTGCAGACAACTTGGATTCATTGGGGCGGTCGGTCATGGTGCCGTAGAGCTTGGTGGCAATCACGGTCCGTTCGCGCCGCCCCTCGCCCTTGGCGAACCAGCGGCCGATGATCTCCTCGGTCCAGCCGCGGTGCTCGGTGCCGCCGTAAACATTGGCGGTGTCAAAGAAGTTGATGCCCGAACCCAGGGCGGAGTCCATGATCGAGTGCGAGGCCTCTTCTTCGGTCTTGGGGCCGAAGTTCATGGTGCCCAGGCAGAGGCGGGAGACTTTGAGGCCGGAACGGCCGAGGTGCGTGTACTGCATGGTGGTGGGTCCTTCGCGTTGAGGGTCAGAGCTGGGTAAAGGCCGCGACGGCGGGATCGGAACCAATGCGGGCTCCCGCCTCCAGGGCGGTGATGGCGGCGAGCTCGGATTCCGTGAGGGTGAGGTCCGCCGCGCCGAAGTTCTCCCGCATGCGTGCCGAGTCTGCAGACTTGGGAATCACGATCGTTCCCTGGGCGAGGTGCCAGGCGAGGATCACCTGCGCCGGGGTGGTTTCATGGGCTGCTGCGACCAAGGCGACGGCCTCCGCGTTCAGGTCCTTGCCCTGTCCGAGGGGGCTGTATGCCTCCACGGCGATTGTCAGGTCGCGGCACTTGTTGGCAAGCTCAGCCTGCTGGAAGGTGGGGTGAAGCTCGATCTGGTTCACTGCCGGGACAACGTCGGCCTCGCGGAGCAAAGTGTCCACATGGTCGGGCAGGAAGTTGGAGATGCCGATCGCCCGGATCTGCTGGTCCTGGTAGAGCTTCTCCATTTCCTTCCAGGCCTGGGTGTAGAGGCCCTGCGATGGGACCGGCCAGTGGATCAGGTACAGGTCAACAACGTCCAGGCCCAGGGCGTCACGGCTGCGCTGGAAAGCGTCGTAAGCTTCGGCCTGCTCGCCGTTACGAAGCTTGGTGGTGACGAAGAGCTCCCCGCGGGGGATGCCGGAAGCCGCAATGGCAGCCCCCACGCCGGCTTCGTTGCGGTAGGCGGCAGCTGTGTCGATGTGCCTGTATCCGGCTTCGAGAGCGTCTTCCACCACCTTTTGCGTCTCTTCCGGAGGCACTTGGAAGACACCGAATCCGAGCTGGGGAATGGTGACGCCGTTGTTCAAGGTCAGCTCTGCCATGAGGGTCTCCTTAAGAGGTAGAAAGTGTGGTCCTTCCGAATCCACGGGGCAACCGGTGGGCGGTCTGTGTGAAAGCGTTTTCGGACGGCTCTTTCATGAGCCTATTCAGTTTTGTGCACGGAGTCAGCAGTTCTGCCTGATTCTGTTTTTCCTAGGTCTGCCAGTCCTACCCACTGGTGTGGTTTTGGCAGGCCAGGGGCGGCAAAATGGACGGATGGGTCAAAGCGCTGAGTTCGGCAAGTTCCTCAAAGCCATGCGGGCCAGGCTCTCTCCCGAGGACGCCGGGGCGACAGAGTCCGGCGGTTCCCGCCGCGTACCCGGGCTCCGCCGCGAAGAGGTGGCCAGGCTGTCCGGCGTGAGTACGGACTATTACACCCGCCTTGAGCAGGGCAGGAACATCCACCCTTCCAAAGCGGTGCTTGAGTCGGTCTCGCGTGCACTGCGGCTGGACACCGGTGAGCACGCGCACATGATGGACCTCCTGGAGCACTGTGCAAGTTCTGCCGCCAACCCCGGCCCCGCGCAAAAAGTGAGGCCTGCCCTGCGGCAGTTGCTGGACGCCGTCGGGGATGTACCTGCCATGGTGCTCGGAAGGCGGGCCGACGTCCTGGCCGCCAACCGCATGGCCAGCCTGCTGCTGACGGATTTCTCCTCCATGCCGGCAACCGAACGGAACCTCACCCGCTGGACGATCCTCGACGACGCCGCGCGGGACCTTTTCCGGGACTGGAAAACGGTGGCCGCGGAGGCAGTGGGGTCCTTGCGCATGGATGTCGGACGGCACCCCAACGATCCCCGGACCAACCAGCTGGTGGGCGAGCTTGCCGTGCACAGCGAGCATTTCCGCCAATGGTGGGCCGGGCACCGGGTCGCCACCCGCTCCGCCGGTATCATCCGGCTGCACCACCCGGTGGTGGGGGACCTGGAACTGAACTTCGAGACGCTCGGTCTCCCGGACGATCCCGACCAGCTGCTGAGGGTGTATTCCGCGAAGGCCGGCTCGCCGTCGTCGGACGCTTTGACGCTGCTCAGCAGCTTCGGCGGCGTGGCCACCCAGGCCGAGGTCCCCGAGCCCGCCCGCCGAGATTACAGTTGATGCCAATGTTTGCTGAAAACATTGGCATCAACTGTCAATTCGGCGAAGGGCGGGGCGGGTAGCTCAGCGTTCCAGTCTGAAGCCAAGCTTGATGGTGACCTGCCAGTCGGCAACCGCGCCGTCCTCAAGGTGGCCACGGATTTCCTTGACTTCAAACCAGTCCAGGTGCCGCAGCGTCTGCGAGGCGGTCGCGATGCCATTCCTGATGGCGTCATCCACACCCTCGGTGGAAGTTCCTACAATTTCGGAAACGCTATATGTGTGGCCAGCCATGGTGCTCCTCATCAACGTCTTAGGAATCTTTGGAAAGGTAAATCAGACCCGCCAGGCAGGTCGTCCATGCAGACTAGCCCACGGATTACCGTGCGGCCAGAGCTTGGCGGGGCCTAGCTTTCCCGCCAGTCATTGCCCGTAATATGCGAGCCGGCCTGCGGCCCCATCTGGAGCATCCCGCCGTCCACGGGCCAGGAAGCGCCGGTGACGTAGCTGGACTGCGGGGATGCCAGGAAGGCGATGACGGCGGCGATTTCGCGGGCATCACCGGGGCGTCCCAGGGGCACGCCGGGGCGTTCCTTCTGCCGCGGATCCTCATCTTCCTGGCCCGTCATGGGCGTTGCGATTTCGCCAGGGGCCACGTTGTTGGCGGTAATCCCGTGCTCGGCAAGTTCCAGGGCCATGGTCTTGATCAGCCCGCCCAGTCCATGCTTGGAGGCGTCGTAGGCCGACGCCCCCACGCGCGGCTGGAATTCGTGCACGCTCGTGACGGCGATGATCCGGCCACCTCTGCCGGCCTGGACCATGCGCTTGGCCGCGGCCTGCATCGCCACGAACGCCCCGTTGAGATTGGTGTCCAGGGTGGACATCCAGGTGGCGTAGTCCAGTTCCAGGAACTTGGTGCCGTCGCCTGTGCCCGAGTTGTTGACGAACACATCCACGCCGCCCAGTTGGTCGGCCAGCTGGTTCACGGCGGCGGCAGTCTCCGCCGCTTTGGTGGTGTCGAGTTGCTGTACAACGGCCTTGCGCCCCAGGCTGCGGACCTCTTCGGCGGTTTCCTCGGCGCCCTGCTGGTCCGAATGCCAGGTGATGCCCACGTCCAGGCCTGCCTTGGCCAGGGCAACGGCGGTTGCCCGGCCGATGCCTGAATCCGATCCTGTGACAATGGCGGTTTGCGGTGAAAACTCTGGGTCGCTCATGATCTTGCCTTCCGGTCAGTGATCGTTTTCGATGATTTACCCTTACCCGTATCGGCGCACCGTAAACACACTGACGGGAGGGATCCCTGGCGGGCGTGATGGCGTGTAAATTGCTGTGGAGCACCACCCATGAATCCATCAATGAGGAGAACTCATGCCAGAAGTAATCGTTGTCGGCGTTGACAACAGTGAAACAGCCAAGCGTGCGGCCGTGGCAGCAGCCAAGCTGGCTACTGCGCTCGGCGCCGAGTTGCACGTCATCAGCGGTTTCTCCGATGACCGCATCGAAGAATTCGGCAGTGGCAGCGACCGCATTACGGTTTCTTCGGCGGACTCCGCAGAGTACGTGGCGCGTAAGGTTTCCGAAGACCTGGACATCCCCGGCAACAGCGTTAAGTACTACGCCGCCCGGGGCACTCCGGCGAACGCCCTCATCAACTACGCGGAGACGCACAACGCCTCCTTGATCGTGGTGGGCAACAAGCGGATGAAGGGCCTGGGCCGCGTCCTGGGCAGCATCGCGAACAGCGTGGCCCACGGGGCGCCGTGCGATGTGTACATCGTGAACACGGAAGTGGACGCCTAAGCACCCAAGTAGGTCGCAGTTGAGCGCGTTTTGAGGGCTCATAACGCGCTTAACTGCGACCCAGTTGGGGAAGCCCGGGGCTTAGTGGCCCTGGAATGCCTCAGCCAGCCACCACGATCCGCCGTCAGAGGCGATCTTGGCGTCGATGACCAACGGCCTGTCCTGCGTTCCGGCAGCGTACGCCTCCAGCCACGGCTGGGCTGCGGCCAGATCGCCCACGGTCCTTACAGTGACACCCTCCGCCCCGAACCCCCGCGCGATTGCTGCGATGTCCGTGTCCGGGAACACGACGCTGGACAGGTCCTGCTCGGGATGACCTGATACGAAGTGGTGTACCTCTGCCCCGTACGCCGCGTCGTTGTACACGATGCAGACCAGCGGCAGCTTCATCCGGACAGCGGTTTCGAGTTCGCTGATGCCCATGAGGAAACCGCCGTCGCCGGCACCGAGCACCGGCAAGCGGCCCGGTTGCGCCACGGCGGCCCCGATCGCCGTGTACAGCCCCAACCCGATCGCTTGGAATGCTTGTGTGAAGCAGAACCCAAACTCATCCGGGACGGCGAGGTACTGGCTGGGATAGCCCATGAAGTTGCCTGAATCCACGGACACGATCCGCTCGATGGGCAGCATCGAATCCAGTTCCCGGGTCAGGACGCGTGGGTCGATCCGTGATTCGGTCGACACATCCTGGATGGCGACGTCGCGCCAGCGCGAGCGCTCCTTGATGGCCGTCGCATTGGCCTCCGTGCGGTACTTTTCCACCGGTTCTGCCTGCACGGAACGCAGCGCCGCCAAAGCATCCGTGGCGGTCAGGGCGGCATCCCCCAGCACGCCCAGCGAGATGGGACGATTGGCACCCAGCGAGGCATTCTCGACGTCGATCTGCACCACTTTGGTGCCCGGCGAAATCAGCCGCCCGTGCCGCATGGTCCACATATTCAGCGTGCAGCCCCATCCAACAATCAGGTCGGCTCCACTGATGAGCTCCGCGGTCACAGGCGAGGAGAAGCCCCCGGAAATTCCGAGGTTGTGCGGATCGCCGTTAAACAGGCCGCTCGCCACCGCGGAAGTAGCCACCAAGGCACCGGCATGCCGAGCCAGAACCAGGATCTCCTCCCGGGCACCCCGTCCGCCACGCCCGGCCACGAACACCGGCCGGTCAGCCCCGGCGATCAACGCCACCAGCTGCTGAACCGCGGCAACGTCCGCCCGCACCTTCAAAGGGACAGGCACGACGGCGGCACCCACCTCGTCTGCGGCGGTTCCACTTTGGATGTCCAGCGGCAAGCTGAGGACCACGGTGCGCCGTTCGTTGACGGCCGTGCGGAATGCCCGGACCGTATCCGCGACGGCCGAGGCGGGCGAGTGAATCCTTTCGGCCACCGCCCCGACACTGCGGGCCAAGGCATCCTGGTCGATCTTGAAATTGGACCTGGTGGCGGCTGCCTGGGTGTCTGCGGTCAGGACGATCATGGGGGTGCGGCTTTTCGCGGCTTCTCCTACGCCGGTGATGGCGTTGGTGAGTCCACAGCCTTGGTGGGTGGTGACTACGCCAACCTTGCCGGACATCCGCCCGTAAGCGTCGGCCATGGTGGCGGCACCACCTTCGTGCCGTGCAGCCGTAAAGGGGATACCTTCGGCCATGAGCGTGCCGGTGACATCGAAGTTGCCGCTGCCCACCACCCCGAAGACATGCCCGACGCCGAGCTTGGCCAACGTTCGTCCGACCAGAGTGGAAACTCTGACCGATTCCAGTTCCGCGCTCATGCGTGCTCTACCAGCGCATACACGCGGCTGGGGCTTCCCGTGCCACCAACGATGGGCAGCGGGGCAACCACCAACGTGGCGCCCGTGACGGGGAGCCGGTCCACGTTCCGCAGCGACGTCACACCGTACTTGTCCGCGCCCAGCAGGAAGGAGTGGACCGGGAACATCGGATCCAAGGCGCCGGCCTGCCCGGCGTCGATGCCCACGGTTTCCACGCCAAAACCGCTGATCGATGCGTTGCCCGCAAGCCACTTGGCACCCGCCGCGGAGACCCCGGGAGTGTGGGGACCGGCGTCGTCCGCGTTGACGAAAGCTGCAGCGTCCCCGCCACGGGCCGCCCATCCCGTGCGGAAGATGACCCAGCAGTTCTCCGGAAAGAGCCCATGCTCGGCCTGCCACTGCTCAAAGTGCTCGGGTTCCAGGAGGAAGTCCGGATCAGCAGCAGCCTCGGCTGTCTTATCAATCACCACCAGCGGTCCCACCAGGCGATGGGGTTCGATCTTGTCCACTGACTTGCCGTCCTTGCCGGTGATCCAGTGGACCGGGGCGTCCAGGTGCGTCCCTGCGTGCTCACCCACGGTGACGTCGTTCCACGCCCAGGCCGGTCCGGCGTCGTCGAAATTGCTGACCGGTGAGACGGACAATCCAACCGTGTTCGCGAACGGCTGCGGAAGGTTCAGGATGGGTGTTTCGGAGCTGAGCGGGGTGGTGAGGTCGATAATCTCCACCGAGCCATTCGAAAGGGCTGCTGTGAGCCCGGCCAGAACAGACATTTGTTCTCCTATCGCGTGGTGTTCTTGGATCGTTTGGTTGTAAGGCGCTGCGCCGCAAGGTGGCCGGACCCGCCCGACAGGCCCGGTCCCGGGTGGGTCGACGCGCCGATGTGCCAGAGACCCTTGATATATGTTTGATGCCCAGCGGCCTGCGGGAACGGGCGCCACAAAAGGTTTTGGAAGAGCTCCGCAGAACCGCCGTAGGGATCGCCGTGGACTGCATTCGGATTGGCAGCCGCGAGGTCCGTGGGGGCGATGATGTCCGAAGCGAGCACGCTTGCCCGGGTTCCGGGGGCGAACTGTTCCAAGCGGTCAAGGACGCGTTCCAGGTACGCCTCCTTGAGCTCCGGAGTCCAGCCTTCGGCCACGGAGAGCCCGCCCGCCCCGTCCCCTACGGGCGAGAACGGTACCTCCTGGAGTTGCAGCCAAAGCGTGGCCTTGCCCTCGGGAGCCCGGGACGGGTCGAGCACGTACTGCTGGCCCACCACGATGGTGGGTTCGGCGGGCAACAGCCCGGCCTCCGCTTGCGCGCAGGCGACGCCCGTGCTGTCGGCTCCGTTGCTGATATGGATCAGGGGGACCGTGTTGAGCCGGGGGTCGAGCCACTCCACCGGCTTATCCAAGGCAAGGTGGATCTGCATGGCACCACGGCCGTTCCGGTACCTGCGGGCACCCGCGGCGAGCCCGGCCGGGGCGCCGGGCAGCAGCCGCGTGTAGAGGGCCTGCGGCGACACGTTGGCCAGCACAGTAGCCGCCGGAACAATCCCCTGGGACGTCCGCACGCCGGTCACCGAGCCGGAAACGGAAAGGATCTCCCGGGCCTCGGCACCCAGCATGATCCGGACGCCATGATCACGCAGCAGCGACTCAAAGGCTTCTACGAACCGTGAGGCCCCGCCTTTCACCACGGGAAGGCCGAAGCCGTGCATGGTCATCGCCATGACGGGCAACATCACCCCGCCCGTTGCCTGGTCCGGACCAAGCCCGGCATGCAGGAGCCAAGGAGACCACAGCTGGTCCGCTTCCCAGCCGTCAAAGCGGCTGCGGAGGTAGTTGCGGCCGCTCATCAGGGCATCCCGGATGAACAGCTCATTTGCCTTGACACCACCTGTGCGGAGGGCACCGAATCCCAGTTTCACGAGGTCCTTCAGGGAACGCAACTCCGCTCCGAAGGCCCCGAACACGGTTCCGGAATGATGCCCAAGGTCATCGAGCATCGCGAGGTAGGCATTTTGGTCCCCTGGCTCCTTGAACGCCGCAGCAGTCACGGCCGGATCACGGTGTGCGATCACAACCCGGTGCCCGCCCGTTGGATCGGCGGCAACCGAGGCCGTCACCGCCGTGGAGGCGTTGCAGTACTCCAGACCCCGTGCGTGCAGTTCACTCCCCAAAGCGGCATAAGCTCCGCCGGATACGAAGAGCGGATGCCATGAAGAGAACGAGTCATGGATAAACCCGGGCAGCGTCCTTTCGCCGGAGTGGATGAAGCCACCCAGGCGGTCCGATTGCTCTATCAGGCAAACCTGCTGCCCGGCGATCGCCAGTTCCGCGGCGGCCACCAGCGAGTTGATACCGGAGCCTATGACGGCAACATCGTTCATGGATGGTCCTCTCAGAAGTCCGGGTGGCTGGCCGTCGCGTGGTACTTACCGCTGTGGAAGACAAGGGGAGAACCGCCGTCGCTGGTGTATTCCTCCACTTCGCCAACGTAGATCACATGGTCGCCCGCGTCGTGGCGCGACACCGTGCGGCACTGGAATGTTGCAACCGCGCCGTCCAGCAAGGGCACCCCGGCGATGCCCTCGGTGGTCTCCGCGCCGTCGAACTTGTCCGGGGACGGGGTGGCGAACTGCCTGGACAGGACGTGCTGGTCGCTGGCCAGGATGTTGATGGCAAAGTGTGAGGCTTCTTCGAAGTCAGCGAGGCTGGGAGCGCGTTTGCTGGGGCACCACAGCACCAACGGCGGTTCCATGGAGACGGAGGTGAAGGAGTTCGCCGTCATGCCGACCTTGCGGCCATCCGGCGAGACTGTGGTGACCACCGTGACGCCGGTGGCAAACTGTCCCAGTGCGTTGCGGAAATCGCGGACATCGAAAGCGGCGGAGTCCTCTTCTTTCCGTGCCTGCATGAAGTCAGCGGCCGCCGTCGGATCGAACCACCAGGGGTAGGACGTCCGCGGGTCGTCGAAACCGGCAACGATGCTTGCCGCCAAGGCCGGGTGCTCCGCGGCTTCCTTCAGCAAGGTGACCTGGTGGTCGCGTCGAGGCTTGAGCATGTCGTTGGTCCATGCGACCGACCACTGACCCCAGCCGCGCCAGAACTCGTCGAAAGTCCGCTCCATCCATTCCCGGTCGAACGGTTGCCGGCCGCGCCGGACGATCGAGTCGAGGTAGTACTTTGCCGCCAACGTGGCATTGTTGGAGCCTTGCCCCGTCAGCGGATCGTTGAGGACCACGGCATCGCCCAGCCCGAAGACCAGCCTGCCGTTCCCCAGTTCAGCCACGGCGGAACGCACCGTGGGGGTGATGCGGCCCAGGAGCGTGGCACCGTCGTCGGTCAGCTTTGCGTCCCGGAACGCGTCTGCCTCATGCGGGAAATGCTCCCGGAGAACCTCGAGCGACTTGGCCAGTTGCGCTTCAGGACTTACGACGCCGGTCCAGCAGTCCAGGGGGCCACCCACCACGCCTTCGAACACCATCATGCGGCAGGGGCCGGAGACTGTGAGGCCCGGGAAGGTAAAGAACTCGCCCACCCCGGGTGTCATCGACATCCGGACGGCGGCGGCAGCCCCGCCGTCGTCCTCTTCGCCGGGTGTCACGTAGTTCAGTGCCAGGACCCGCTGGGGACGGTCGAAAGGTGACTTTGCCTTGTCCCGGGGGAAGACCTGGCCGATCTCACCCTTGCCGGTACTGACGATGACGAGTTCGTAGCCGCGGGACAGTTCCTCGAGCATCCGGGGCGTGACTTTCTCGATCCGGAAGTCCCCGCCCGCGGCGATGAAGCGATCGATCCAATGCGCGCTCTTGATGCGCTGGTCGATCGACCTGGCCGGGCCGTCCAATGAAGCTTCCCATTCGATGGCCTCGCCTTCGTGGGCCACGTGGACCCGGATGGACGTGATGGGAGGGGCCGCTCCGGTGACCTGCGGTGTTGTTCCCATTTGGGCCTCTGCGTCGAGGGCCGTGGAGAACATGCACTGGCTGGACATGACTTTTCCGGCGCGGATCTGGGCGGCGGAGCGGTCGGAGAACAGCGTCACGGCGTAGCCCTCCCGTTGGAGGCCCAGGGCCAATTGGGCGCCGGATTCGCCGGCTCCGATGATTGCAATGCTGCGCATGGTGGATCCTTAGTGGCAGGGGTGTGCTATCAAACTTTGGCGGCCTCAAGGCTGGCCAGGTAGTCGGCAGCCCTGTCCGGGTACATGAACCATTCCTGGAACTCCGGCGGGTGGTTGAACCCGTTGGCGAAGCGGTGGGCGATCTCCGGGGCGGAGTTGGCTGCGCCCAGGAGTTCCAGGACGTGCGGCGGGGGAGGGGCCAGCAGCGCGTTGGTCCATTGGGCGACATGCTGTGCATAGTCCCAGTAGCGCTCGAAAGTGGCCTGCATGAAACCTGCGTCGAACGGTCCGCTGTGGCGGACGATGCTGTCCAGATAGGACGCCGCGCACTTGCTCGCGTTGTTGGAGCCCTGCCCGGTGATGGGATCGTTCAACACCACGACGTCGGCCAGGCCCAGTACCTGCCGGCCGCTGGGCAGCGTAGCGATCGGGTGGCGGACGGTGGGGGCGAAGCGGCCTTGGAGGATGCCGTTCGGGTCGGTCAGTTCCACGTCCTTGGCCCGCTCGGCTTCCCAAGGAAGGAAGGTCTTGAGGATGTTCTTGGACGTTTCCAGATGCTCCTCGGGAGTGAGGCCCTTCCAGACATCCATGGGGCCGCCGGGAACACCTTCGAACACCATGATCTCGCAGGGCCCTGTGGTGGTGAGTGCCGGAAAGACGAAGTATTCGCCCACGCCCGGGATGAGGTTGAAGGAGACCGCAGAGTAGTCCTCGCGGGGCGTGAGGCCCTTGACGTAGGTCAGCGCGAGGGCCCGCTGCGGGGTGTCATAGGTGCTGCGTTGGGCGTCGCGGGTGAACAGTTGGGCGATCTCGCCCTTGCCCGCTGCCACGATCACCAAATCCGAGTTCTGCGTGTACCGTTCCAGGTCCTCGACGCCGGCGTCCTCGAACACCAGCTCCCCGCCGCGCTGGGTGAATTCCTCCATGAACCGTGGGAACTTGACTCGCTGGTCGATGGACTTGGCGTGGTTATCCAGCCTGGAGGCCCAGCTGATGGCCTTTTCGCCGGGCAATTCCGGGTGGGGAATGGTGAAGGAAATGCCGTCCACCGTGGGTGCGTCGGGCCAGAAATCCAGCCCCAGGGCCCGCTCGTGTTCCAAGGCGTCATGGAAGATGCATTGGCTGGAAGCGACCTTGCCGTTGCGGATCTCCTCCGGCGTTCGGTTGGAGATGGTGGTGACCTGGAAGCCGGCATCCAACAGGCCGATGCCCAGTTGGAGGCCCGACTGGCCTGCACCGACGATCGTGATGTGGCGTTGCGTCATGGTGTTGGCTCTTTCTTCTCGTTTGAGTGGTTCATTCTGCGGCGAGGAGCGGGATGGTTTCCTCGGCCCGCTCGGGACCCAAGGCGGAGTAGCCGCCGTCGACGGCCCAATCGGCGCCGGTGACGAAACTTGCCTGGTCGCCGGCGAGGAAGGCGACGACGTCACCCACCTCGTGCGGGCGGCCTACCCGCTTGAGTGCGTGGAAAGGTGCAGCTACCGCGTCCGTTTTGTCCAGGTCCCCGTTGCTGAGCGTGTCCATGATGTTGCTCCACACCCAGCCGGGGCTGACCGAGTTGACCCGGATGCCATCCGGGGCAAAGTCCACGGCCATGCTGCGGGTGACCTGGACCAGTGCGGCTTTGCTGGCGGGGTAAAGCCAGCGGCCCGTCTGGGCGACGGAGCTGGAGATCGAGGTGAAGTTGATAATCACGCCGTGTCCCGACTTTGCCAGGTGTGGCCGGGCTGCGTTACCCGCCATCACCGCGCTGATGAGGTTGACGTTGAGGGCTTCCAGCCAGTCCGCCCGGCCTGATGCGGCTCCTTCGTCCTTGTAGGTGCACGCCAGATTGACGAGGATGTCCAGGCTTCCGTGCCGTGCCACGGTTTCTTCGATGAGTTCTCCCAGGGCGGCATCGTCGGTGATGTCTGTGTGGGCGTAGTGAATTCCTTCTCCGAGGGCTTTGGTGAGGGTTCCGCCGTCGGGGTTTATATCGGCGACCACCACTGTTGCGCCGGCATCCCGCAGGGCGGTGACCACCCCTTGTCCTACCTTGGTGGCACCTCCGGTGACAATCGCAGTTCTGCCGTTCAGTTCCGGCATGGCAAGCCTTTCTTGGTCGATGGTCGTGTTACGCAAATATGACGTGCGTCATATTTACTCTGAAAGTGACTCTAGGCGCCGGACCATGCACGGAATATCCACTTGGCGCAGCGGCTATCCGATCTGCGCAGAGTCCTCGTCCTCCTGGTGCCACCCTTCCCACGGCGCTGAAGTAAGCGGGGTGTCCTTCCGCAGGAGTTCAGCCGCCCACAAGGCGAAGTGGCTCCTGTCCCACTCTTCGCGGCGATCGTGGACGAGCTTAATGTTCTTCACTGTTCCCACCTTCCTTTCAACGTTGTGATGGTGTTGTGAGCTGGGTCATACTTGTCCTGAAAGCGACTCTAGGCAGCGGCTGCAGCCGGGGATATCCGCTGGGCGAGGAGATCATCCGAAAAGCGAAAATCCCGTGAAATGACCTCGTAGGGCAGGTGTTGGATGGTGAAGATGCTTCCCCGCGACGTACTTCGCGGGCAGCCGACGACGGCTACCAACGACGTCGACGAGGCTCACGCCAGAATTGCCGCGCTGTTCTGCAGCCATGAGTTGGCACCGCGGACGAGGACGTCCGCCGTGGAGATGAAGCTGCGCTCGATGCACCGTGGGGATGTGGGCATCGAGTTCCTGGATTATGGGTCAGATGTCCGCATTGATCCGGAGGGGCTGCAGGATTTCCATCTGGTCCAGATCCCGTTGGCGGGCCATGCGTCGATGCAGGTAGGGGCGCAGACGGTTGACTCCACGCCGCGCATGGCCACGGTGCCACCGATCGACAGGCCGTTTTCGATGTCCTGGGACAGTGGAAGTCCGCACCTCATCGTCTACGTGCGCCGTACTGCGCTGGAGCGGGTAGCGCTGGAACTGTACGGCCGGGAAGTCGGCGGGCTGGGCTACGGCATGGACCTCACGAGTGGAAGCGGCCGCGCTTTCCTGAGGTCCGTCGTCGAACTTCACGACGACCTGATCAGCAGGCCGGCGGCTGCCGCGCCCGTCTTCGTGCAGGGGCTGTTGGCGGACAGCATGATGTCCCGGCTGCTCATGGCGATGGAACCACCGGCGCCGGAGGTGCGCGCTGGTGAATCAGAAAGCCGGATTGTCCGCCAGTGCCGGGAGTTGCTGGAACGGCACGCCTTCGAGGAATTGACGGTGCCGGACATCGCCGAGTGCCTGGGTGTTTCCGTCCGGACCCTGCAGACCGCGCTCCGGGCCGAAACGGGTGCAACGCCGTCGGAGTTGCTGCGTTCAATCCGGCTTGACCGCGCCCGCGAGATGCTCCTGGACGCCAACCCCCGCGAACAGTCCGTCACCGCTGTTGCCGAGTTGTGCGGCTTCACGCATCAGGGCCGCTTTTCGGCGCTCTATCTGCAGACTTTCGGTGAGCTGCCGTCGGAGAGCCTCCGCCGCTGACCCAACTGGGTCGCATTTGTGCGCGTTTTCAGCGCTCAAAACGCGCACAAATGCGACCCAGTTGGGTGCTAGGCCTCCAGCACGTACGTCTTCAGGTCGTCCAGCGTCTGCTGCATGTGGGCGTCCATGGCGAGCCGGGCGTCGTGGGGGTTCCGGGATGACAGGGCTGCCGCAATTTTCCGGTGGTGTCCGATTGCATGCGCTTGGATCTCCGGCACTGCCGATGTCTGGGCCCGCCGGGCTTCCAGGACTCGGTGCAGCGGCTCAAACAGGACCGCCACGAAGATGTTGCCGGAGGCGTGGAGGATGACATCGTGGAAGGCGAGATCGGCCTCTACGAAAGCTGCAAGATCGTTGACCTCGTGCGCCGCCTGCATCTTCTCCACATGGTCCGCGAGAACCGCGAGGTCCTCATCGGAGATTCGCTCAGCCGCAAGTTCGCAGGCGCCGGTTTCCAACATCCGGCGCAGCTCAATCAGCTGGATGGCTGCTTCCGCGTCCTTGGTTCCTTCGGAGGCGGCCCGCAGTACAGCCTCCAGCGACGCCCACTGATTGAGGGGGTTGACGAATGTCCCGCGGCCCCGCTCAACACTGAGGATCCGCTGGGCCTCAAGGGTCTTCATGGCTTCGCGCACGGTCATGCGGCTTACCTCGTGCCGGGCGCTGAGCTCCAGCTCACCGGGGACCACTGTGCCCGGGGGAAATTCCCCCGCGACGATCCTGTCCAGCAGCTCATCAGCAACGACGCCGACCAGCGACTTGCGTGCCATGTGTCCCCATTTCTGTACTTCAGGCCGCGCACCCCAGGGTTCCCCGTGGGCGGGATGGATGTCAGACATCTTACGCTGGCGATGGCAGGCTTGTTCTCCAGAATTCGTTCAATGTCGCCGCGCATTCGCCGGGCTGTTCCCAGTGGACGCTGTGGCCGGCATTGGGTATCGCGCGCAAACGCCGCCCCGGGGCTGCCGCGACGAACGACTCCATCTGTTCGATCGGCCGCACCCGGTCCCCGGCTCCGGCGATCACCAGCAGCGGCGCGTGGACGCGCCCGGGTACTGTAGGTTCGACGCCGGTCATGGCCGCCTTCGCGCTGGCGGCAAGAACAGGGAAGGGCGCATCAAACCCTCTGCCAAGCCGCTCGCTGTCCTCCGCGGAGAGCTCCCCGTACCAGGCCTCCATGCACTTCCGGATGGTGGCGGCATCAAAATATCCCTGCTCCACCTGCTGCCGGATCAGGTTCCTGAAGCCAGCGTTTGGGGGTGCCGGAACCATGCCCACCAAAGCTATGGAGGCGACTTTTTCCGGCCACGCCGCAGCGAGGGTCAATGCAACGCTGCCGCCCATGGAGTGGCCCACCAGATGCACCCCATCGGCTCCCAGGGATTCCAGGGTCGCTGCAACCGATGCTGCTGCCGAGTCCAAGGTCCATTCGAATCCGGCAGGAAGGTCCTGGCCACGGCGGTAGCCGGGCAGGTCCAGGATCCACACTGTTTGTCCGGCGGCGAGGAGGAAGGCAGTCAGTGGCTCCCAGTAGGTGGAGCCCGAAGCCCAGCCGTGGATGAGCACTGCCGGGGGCTGGACGGCCGAAGCCCCTGAGGGCTCGCGTTTGTCAACGAAGCAGTGCGGCACGCCGGTGTCAGCCATGGACCCAGCCTAGTGAGCACGGCCATCTTGCGCCGGGAAGAGCCGTATGTCACACTGGCATTCAAATGTTAGATGTCTGACATCTTACATTCACAAAACTGCCCCACAGATTTCCCACGATGGAGTGTCCCGTGATCCTAGAAGCCGACGTCCTGGCCGCCTTCCCGGCTGAAGTCCAGATCCCCGCTCAGCTCGTGGCCGACGCCGTTGCAGAGTCTTCGGCAAGCAGCCCCCGCGTCCTGGTCGTCCTGGATGACGACCCCACGGGCACCCAGTCCGTTGCGGACCTTGCCGTGCTGACGCGCTGGGACGTGGAGGACTTCTCCTGGGCGTTCTCGCATATCAGCGGGAACCAGACCAAGCCCGCCGTCTACGTCCTGACCAACACGCGCAGCCTGGACCCGGCCGAAGCCGCCGCCCGCAACGAGGAGATCGTCCGCAACGCCCTCGCCGCAGCCGCTGCTGCCGGACTGAGCCTCGGTTTTGTCAGCCGCAGCGACTCCACCCTCCGCGGCCACTACCCACTGGAACCGGACGTCATCGCGGCGACCGTCGCCGCCGAAACCGGCGAAGCCACCGACGGCGTCGTCATCGTCCCGGCATTTCCCGACGCCGGCCGCGTCACCATCGGCGGTGTGCACTACATGCGCGCCTCCGGAGAAGATGCCGGCGCCCTCACCCCGGTGGCCGGGACCGAATTCGCCAAGGACGCTACGTTCGGGTTCGCCAACTCCGAGATGGCCAAGTACGTGGAAGAGAAATCAAAGGGACGCTTCGCCGCAGAGAACGTCATTGTCCTGGACCTGAACATCATCCGCGCAGGTGCAGCCGCCAACGACCCCGCAATCTCCGCGAAGGCCATTGCCGACGCCATCGAACCGGCCACGGACTCCACCCCGATCGTGGCTGACATCGTCACCGAAAACGACTTCCGGGCCTTGGCCCTTGGCCTCGAGGAGGCCGAACGACGTGGCAAGAAGCTCCTGTACCGCGTGGGCCCGCCGTTCGTCCGTGGCCGCATCGGCCAGGACATCCGTGAAGCCCTCACCGGCGAGGAAGCCTACGCCGGAAACAGCCCCTCCACCGCCGGTGGCCTGATCGTAGTCGGTTCCCACGTGGGCCTGACCACCCGCCAGCTCAACGTCCTCACCGCGGAACACGGCTCGGCAAAAATCATCGAGATCGATGTCGAGAAATTGCTCGCCGCCGGGACCGAAGCGGCAGCCGATGCCTTCATCGGAACCGTCGTGTCCGACGTCGTTGCTGCCCTCCGCGAAGGCGACGTGATCGTGCACACCAGCCGCCTGCTCATCAAGACCGACGACCCCGCGGCCAGCCTGGAGATCGCCCGCAAGGTCTCCGCCGCCGTCGTATCCGTGGTGAACCGGACCCTGAAGACGTTCCCACCGCGGTTCGTCATCGCCAAGGGTGGCATCACCTCCTCCGACGTCGCCGCGCACGGTCTGGAAATCCGGCATGCGATCGTCCGCGGACCCATGCTCCCGGGCATTGTCTCGCTCTGGGAACCGGTGGACGGTCCGGCCAAGGGCATCCCCTACATCGTCTTCGCCGGCAACGTGGGCGACGACCAGTCCCTCGCCCAGGTCACGCGCAAGCTCAGCGCCACTTTCTAACTGCACGTCCCCACCAGGAAATTCAATGGAGAACACCATGACCAGCAACTACACCGTTACCGTCCTCGGCCTCGGAGCCATGGGCCTGCCGATGGCGACCCGCCTCGCCTCGCAGCTGACCGTCCACGGCTTCGACATCGCCCAAGCCCGCCTGGAACTGGCAGCAGAAGCCGGCATCAAGACGTTCGCCTCCGCCCGCGAAGCCTCCCAGGACGCCGACGCACTGCTCCTTGCCGTCCGCAACGGCGAACAGCTCAACGATGTCCTCTTCGGAGAGAACGGCGTGGCATCCGTCCTGAAGCCGGGCGCGGTCGTGATCCTCGGCAGCACTGTGGGCACCGAAGCCATCCCGGCCACGGTCGCTAAGTTGGCTGAGTACGGCGTTGCCCTGGTTGATGCTCCGCTGTCCGGTGGCCCGAAGCGTGCCGGCGAAGGCGACCTCCTGATTGTCGTCGGCGCCGAGCCTGAAGCCCTCGAAAAGGCCCGCCCGGCGCTCGAACTGCTGGCCTCCACCCTGAGCATCGTGGGCGACAAGCCCGGAGACGGCCAGGCCCTCAAGACCGTCAACCAGTTGCTTTGCGGTGTGCACATCGCCGCCGCAGCAGAGGCCATGGCCCTGGCGGACGCCCTTGGCCTGGACCAGGCGAAGACCCTCGCCGCCCTCGAAGCCGGCGCGGCAGGTTCGTTCATGCTCTCCAACCGCGGCCCCCGCATCCTGGAGGCCTACACCGAAGAAGGCGCAGAAGTTCTCAGCCGCCTCGACATCTTCGTCAAGGACATGGGCATCGTGGGCAAGGCGACCCGTGCTGCCGGTCTGGCTGCGCCCGTCGCCGCCGCTGCCGAACAGCTTTACCTCCTCGGCCAGGCCCAAGGCCTCGCCGCTGCTGACGACTCCGCCGTCATCAAGGTTGTCGCGCCCGAGAAGCGCACCGCCTAAGCACCCCTGTAAAACCCGCGACGACGGCGGTCCCCCCTTCGCCGTCGTCGCCCCTTTTCGCCGGTCTTCTAGACTGGTATGTCAAAGGAGACACTCCCCAAATGAATCCCCTCATCAATTCGCTGATGGTCCGCGCCGCCGATGCGCCGCCTATCAAGCCGGCCGTGGAGCTGGGCACTCCGCTGCTGCTGACCATCGCCGCCGCGGGCATCGCACTGCTGCTGGTGCTGATCATCCGCTTCAAGATCCAGGCCTTCGTGGCCCTGCTCGCCGTCAGCATCCTGGTGGGTATTGCCGCGCAGATTCCGCTCAAGGACATCTTTACCGTGGTGACCACAGGTGTCGGCAGCACCATGGGCAAGGTGGCGCTGTTGATCGCCCTAGGCGCGATCCTCGGCCGCATGATCGAAGTTTCCGGCGGCGTGCAGTCGCTCGCGACGCACTTCACGGAGAAACTCGGTGCCAAGCGGGTCGCGGTGGCATTGACCGCGGTGGGCTTCCTGGTCGCCATCCCCGTCTTCTTCGAGGTCGGCGTGATCGTGCTCGTGCCGATCGTCTATGCCTTCGCCAAGATCGCCAAGGTCCACCCGATCAAGTTCGGCCTCCCGATGGCCGGCATCATGCTGTCCATCCACGTCGCCGTCCCGCCGCACCCCGGTATTGTTGCCGGCGCCGGTGTCTTTGGTGCGGACATCGGACTCATCACCCTGATCTCCCTGATTATCTGTGTGCCGCTGGGTTTCCTGTCCTACTGGGTTGCCAGCATCATGAACCGCAAGGACTACGAGCTCCTTCCCGGTGTGAAGCAGCAGGTGGACGAGTTCGGCTCCGATTCCCTGGTCCACGCTGGCCACGACGGCCCCGGTGCCCGCGCCATCGCTCCGCCGCGTCCAGGCCTCATCATGTTCCTCATCGCCGCTCCGATCGTGCAGATCCTCCTCGGCACCGTGGGTACGCTCACCCTGCCCAAGGACAACTACTGGTACGGCGTTGCGGCCTTCATCGGCAACCCGTTCTTTGCCCTCCTGGTGGCCGTGGCCCTGTCTTTCTTCCTGCTGGCAGTGCGCCGTCACTGGTCGCTCAAGGAAACGGGCGAGATCTTCGAAGGGGCATTGCCTCCCATCGCCTCGATCCTCATGGTGGTTGCAGCCGGTGGCGTATTCGGTGAAGTCCTTCGCACCTCCGGCATCGGCGCCGCGTTGTCCCACACGCTGGACAGCCTGGGCCTTCCGGTGATCGTGCTCGGCTTCATCATCTCCTTGGCACTCCGTGCGGCCCAGGGTTCCGCCACCGTCGCCATCGTGACGACCACGGGCCTGCTCACCTCCGCCGTCATGGAAGGCGGCTACTCGCCCGCCCAGATCGCCGTAATCGTGATCGCCATCGGCTTCGGTTCGCTGGGCCTTTCGCACGTGACCGACGCCGGTTTCTGGACCGTCATCCGCTACTACGGCCTCACCGTGTCCGACGGTCTCAAGACCTGGACCGTCCTCACCACCATCCTTGGCCTGGCCGGCTTCGTGCTGACCTACGTGGCCTGGATCCTGGTGGGAGGCCTGGCCCACTGATGCGCACCACACTCGACCAGCTGGTTTCGTCCGCCCTTGCCTCCGGCTCAGCGGTCCCCGCCTTCACCTGCTACGACTTCACCACTGCACTGGCCGTGGTGTCCGCAGCGGAAGAGGCCCGCCTCGGTGTGATCCTGCTGGTCGCACCGAAGACAGCAGCCACCCCCAACGGGCAGCGGCTCATTACCGCTCTCCGAGGCCTGGCGGACAGCGCCTCCGTCCCGGTTTCAGTGCAACTCGACCACGCTTCGGACCTTCCGGTGATCCTCGACTCCGTGGCAGCCGGCGCCGATGCGGTGCTGGCGGACGGTTCGTCCCTGGCCTACGAGGACAACATCGCGCTGGTTCGTCGCGTCCGCGCGGCCCTGGACGGCGCCGGCCACACGGGCATCGTGATCGAAGCCGAACTCGGCGGCCTGGCCGGTGACGAGGACAAGGCCTTCGGTGCTGAAACGCCCGACGCCGGCACTCCGGTTGCGGGCCTCACCGACCCTGGCCAGGTGGCCGACTTCGTGGAACGCACCGGTGCGCAATTGCTCGCCGTTGCCGTGGGAAATGTGCATGGAAAGTACAAGGGCGAACCCAACATCCGGTGGGATGTGCTGCAGGATGTCGCCTCACGCACGGACGTGCCGCTGGTGCTCCATGGGGCCTCCGGGATCCCCGCGGCCGAACTTGCCAAGGCTCCTTCCCTGCACGTGGGCAAGGTGAATTTCAACACCGAACTCCGCACGGGCATCCTGCAGACGCTTGAGACTGAAACTGCTCCGCACCGCGCCGACGGGGAGAATCTCCAAGGCCTGCTGGGCCGCTGGAACGCATCGGCAGCGGCCTTCGCGGGCTCCACGCTGGACATGCTGAGCGCCTGACGCTGAAGCGCCAAATCACGGGAGGCTAGGATCAACACATGATCCTGGCCTCCCTGATTTTTGCCCTGGTGGCAGCCCTCCTGCATGTGTACATCTTCACCATGGAATCCATTACCTGGACCAAGCCGGCAACGTGGAAGCGCTTCAGCCTCACGTCCCAGGCAGACGCCGAAACCACCAAACCGCTGGCTTACAACCAGGGCTTCTACAACCTGTTCCTGGCCATCGGTGCGCTGGCAGGCATCGTGGCCGTCTGGGCCGGCTCACCGCAGGTGGGATGGACGCTGGTCTTCAGTTCTTGTGGCTCCATGCTGCTGGCTGCGCTGGTTCTCGCGGCCAGCGGACGGAAGTACCTCCGCGCAGCGGTGCTGCAGGGAACTACGCCGTTGCTAGCCGTCGTGCTGGGAATCCTGGCCATAACGCTGGGGTAGCCCACGGCAGTCCGTAAAGCACGCGTGTACTAGGAAGCCGGCGGACCGTCCTGGGCGGCGGTTTCGTCCATCCAGAGGACTTCCCAGTGGTGGCCGTCCAGATCCCGGAACGCCCGGCTGTACATGAAGCCAAGATCCTGCGCGTCATAGGTTTCCGAGCCGCCGGCTTCCAACGCCTTGGTGGCCAGCTCGTCCACGGCTTCCCGGCTGTCCGCAGACAGGGCAAGGATGGCAGCGGTGGATGCCTGCGTATCTGCGATCGGCTGCTTGGTGAACTCGCTGAACTTGGCGTGCGTCAACAGCATGGTGTAAATCGTGTCGCTGAAGACGACGCAGGCCGCCGTGTCATCCGTGAAGTTCGGGTTGATCGTGTAGCCCAGCGCCGTGTAGAACGACTTGGACGCCTCAAGGTCGCGGACAGGCAGATTCACAAAAATAGAGGTTGTCATGGGTCTGATCCTGCCGTTGTTTGGCGGCCCCGTCCAGAGTATCCCCGCTCTATGTGGACAAGCCCGGTCCTCTGGCCCGGATCCCGAACCCGGCGGACAATAGAGGCAGCATCGGGCGGGGAGGAGCCATGGAGCGGCCACGGCATGTGGATACTCCCGTCGGGCAGGCGGTAGCCCCCGGACGGGACCCGGCGATCGACCTTGTGCGCTTTGCCTGCCTGTTCCTGGTGGTGGCCGCCCACTGCATGATGGTCAGCCCTGTCCTCCACCCGGATGGAACAGTCACCACCCACAACACCCTGATGGAGCAAGACTGGTTTACGCCCGTGGTGTGGGTGTTGATGATCGTTCCCCTCTTCTTCGTCATGGGAGGGGTGACAGGGCTGCAATCGTGGCGACGCCTGCAGGCCCGGGGCGGGACCGCTTACGGATTCGCCCAACTGCGGTTGCTGCGGCTGGTCCGCCCGGCCATGGCACTGCTGGCCATCATGTGGGCGGCCCTCTGGGCGGCCTTGCTCCTGGGGGTCCACCCGCAGGTCATCCAGCTCATGACTGCCGGCGCCGCCATGCCGCTCTGGTTCCTCGCCGCGTACCTTACAGCACAGTTGAGCATCCCCTTGCTGGCACGGTGCCATGGGGCAGCGCCGCGCTTGACGTTCACAGCTCTGGTGGCACTGATTATCACGGTCGATTCGCTCCGCGGCGCTTTGCCGGTGATCGCCTACCTTAACCTGGCCTTTGTCTGGTGCGCTGTGCAGCAGCTGGGTTTCTTCATCGCCGACGGGGGCTTTCAGCACCGCACCCGGACCTGGTTGATGGGCGTGATGATCTCCAGCAACCTGCTGCTCGGCCTTTTGACCGGCGTTGGCATCTATCCGGGCAACATGGTGGTCAACATCAACCCACCCAACCTCTGCTTGCTGCTCCTTGGCGTATCGCAAACAGCCACGATCCAGCTTCTGCGCGGAGCCATCACATGGCTTGGGGGAGTCACGTGGGTCCGCACGTGCATTGCCGTAGCGGGCCGCCGTTCCATGACCGTTTACCTGTGGCACCTGCCGTTGCTGGTGGGCATGTCGGCAATCCTGCTGCTGACGGATTTCCCGAAGCCCTCCCCGGAAACCGCCGAGTGGTGGTGGGGCCGCATTCCCGTTTTCCTCGCCGTGGCTGCGTTGCTCGTTCCCGTGGCCGTGTTCCTGGGGCGCCTGGAAGACCGTCCGACGGCGGCCAGCCATGCGCGGGGTCCATCCCGGGCCGCTGTGGTGACTGCCGCCGTCGTGGTTTTTGTCCCGGTGGTGGATGCAGCACTGAACGGCCTGACGCTGGCGCTGCTGGGTGGCGGAGCGGCCTGCTTCGCGCTCGCCGTCCTGCTGCTGGGCAGGGTCCCGACGCCGGTACCGCCGCCGTCCCGGCACCCGTCGGGAAAGGTGGAGAACGCGATGGGCTCCGGATTGCCAGAGGCAGGTTTACGTGCCAATCTCGAAGCATGACCGAGCATACTGATTCATTGGCCGACTCTTTCCGTGCAGGCGTCACGACTGCCCGCAACGATAAATTCCACCGCTACGAACTCCACGTGGATGGTGAACTGGCGGTCATCGCACACTTCATCAACAGGCCCGGTCACATCGACTTCACGCACACCGAAACCAAGCCCCAGTTCAAGGGTCAGGGCCTGGCCAAGGTCCTGGCACATTTCGCACTGGACGATGTTGTGGCATCAGGCAAGCGCATCATTCCGCATTGCCCGTACATCGCCGCATACCTGCAGAAGCACGAAGGCTATGAGCAGGATGTGGACTGGCCGGCGGAAAAGCCCGTGGGAAATCCGAACAACGACTGACGTCAGTTAGCTGCGCTGACCAGTGTGCGGGGCCGTCGCCGTGGTGACACCGACGCAATCCTGGTGATGTTCCAATAGCCAAGGCCGGGTTTGGCGGACCGGAAGGGCCAGCTCATCCGTGCGCCCGTCAGGGACACGATGGCGTCGTGCTCGTCTGAAACGTGGCGGCCCAGGCACAGTGCCTTGACCTGCATGGCACTGACCAGGCTGCCGCCGTGGATGTGGTCCGTTGCCGTGACCTGGTAGGAGAAGCTCCGCATGACAGCTTCGCCGGGCGCCAGGGATGGGATAGCGAGGTCTTCCCGTGCCGGCGCCGAGGAATAAGCCAACGGTTCCATGGCCTCGTTGGTGAATGAACGCGGAATAAGTCGAATGTTACGCAGGTGGCTCCGGGAGTCGTTGGTGATCCAGGCAGTAAAGATGACGGTGTCGCCCGGGACGGCCACGGAGCGGTCGGAGCCGTAGACCAAGCTGATGGTTGCCGCCGTTTTTCCCCGCGCAAAACGTCCTCCACGGGGAGCCTGCAGGCCGGGTCTCACAGCAGCATCAGGCCACGTGGAGCGGCTTTTCCGCCACGAACGCGCAATTTTGGCCAGCGGCGGACGGCGGTCTGCCTGTTCTCTCGGGGAAGGGGACTCAATGCTGTGCAGCCTCATGTTTGGGTAGTGGCAGCAACTACCGGAACATGTCGCGGCTTTGACCACAAAAATTGCCCCCTTATAGTCGTAAGTACCCTGAGATTCAAGTCAGATTGCAATGTGATGTCACACTATTGCTTATGGATCATGGAACAGCGGCCGGAGCCAAGGGAACTTCCGTCCTGAAGGGGCCCGCAGACACTGATCCCTGCCTGCTTGACCTTGTGCGCCAGGGCGACGCCAATGCCTTCGACACCCTCTACAAGCGCCACCTGCAGATCGCCCTGTACGTTGCCCGGCAGCAGACCGACAACCAGAGCGACGCCGACGACGTTGTGGCCGAGGCGTTTGCCTCCGTCTTCCAGTCCCTCAAGGACGGCAAAGGGCCCAAAGAGTTCTTCCGTCCCTACCTGCTGACGGTGGTCAGGCGGACCGCCCACGACCGCAACCGGAAAGCCCGCCGTACGCAGACCACCGAGGACGCCCTGCTGGACACCGCGGTGCTGGATGACGACACGGTCATGAAGGACCTGGAGTCCACCATCATGGCCAAAGCCTTCAAGTCCTTGCCCGAACGCTGGCAGGCGGTGCTGTGGCACATGGACATCGAGGGACTGAAACCCGCTGCGGTTGCTCCCTTGGTCGGCCTCACTCCCAACGGGGTGTCATCCTTGGCGATCCGCGCCCGGGAAGGCCTCCGGCAGGCCTACCTGCAGCATCACATTACTACCGTGGCTGATGAGGCGTGCGCTGAGTTTGCGGGCCAGATGGGCAAATACGCCCGCAATGCCCTGAAGCGCACCTCCCGGGAAAAGGTCAATGCCCATCTGGAAGGCTGTGCACGATGCACGGCGCTCCTGATCGAACTCAACGATGTCCAGGGTGGGATGCGGGCCATCCTGTTCCCGTTGTTCGCGGGCATCACCTTCACGCCGGGCGTCGCTGCGGCCGTCCTCTCCGGATCGGGGGCCGGCGCGGGGGCCGTGGGTTCACTTGGGTCATTGTCCGGCTCGACGGCTGTTCCTGTCCTGTCGGGACCGGGCGGGTCGAAAGGTGCCGGCAACCTCTGGAAGCCAGCCGCCGCCGTCGTGCTTGCCGCAGTGGTCGCGGCAGGAGCGCTGGGGTGGATCCTGCAGCCTGCCTCCCAGTCGGTCGTCGCGGAGCCGCCTCCCGCCGCGCCCGCCGTTGAGACCCCGACGCCGGTTGCCACACCGGTCCCGGTCCCTACCGTTCCGCAGCCATCTCCTTCTGCCCCTCCTGCGGAAGTTCCGGCAGTCCCGGCACCTCCAGCGGCTCCGGAACAACCCGCCGTCGTGGTTGCGCAGGAGCCTGCGCTGCAGCGGAAGGCGACGGTCGTTGACTCTGCCGTGGTCACTTCGGTTCCGGTGCCGCAACCTTCTTCGCCGACGTCCGCGCTCCAGACGGTCGAGGCTGTCTTTGCTTCCACCACTGCGGCCAACGCCGTGGAGCGGAACCTTGAGGTGCAGTTTTCCTTGGTGGGTGACGGTTCACCCACCGCCGGTGAAGCCGTCTTCACCCTGCCGGATCAGGCCACGTTCATTTCCGGCAGGACGCTCGCACCCGCCGGGTGGGAATGCAGTGCCACCGGTGCCCGTCAGGTGACGTGCACCAGCCGTGCGATGGATCCCGCCCAGCTGAACTTTGCTTTCGGGGTCACCATGCCTGCGACGTCGGAGCTGGAAACCCTGGACTATGGATTCAGCGGCCAGGACATCGTCACCAAAACATTCGCCAGCACCTTCCACTAGGGCCTGGACAACTTTTCTCAAAGTTTCTCTCATTACCAGCGTCACGTTTCACGTGTTGCCCGCACTACAGCTTTGGGCCGCCCTATGTCGGTGCGCCCGCTGAAGTCTGTCCGGGCTTCGACGACACGAAACCCCCGCTGCGCCTACTGGGTCAGTGGCGAGTAGCCGAGTCGGGCCGGTCACCTCTGACCTGGCTTCGGCGTGACCTAGAGAAAACAAGAGAGTCCATGAAACATTCACGTCCACGAAAGCTGTTGGCGGGCGTACTCGCTGCAGCGATCCTGTCCCTGGGGGCTGGTGGCGCCTTGGCGCCGCCGGCCTTGGCCACGGTGCCGGGCACGCCGGGTGTTACCCAGCCCGGCACCGTTGTCTTCACCGAAGATTTCGAGAACGGTACCGACAACACCCCGTTGGGTGCGCAGTCGTACTCCGCGCCCGGGTCCACCACCTACGTGGGTGCAACCGGGCAGACCTACACCGGTTCGATCAGCTGGATCAACGGTATCCGCTGCAACGGCGTCATCCTCAGCTATGACAACTCCGAGACACCCCCCTGGGCAGTGTCCGGCGCAGCCGGATCGGGTACGGAGAACCGCTGCGCCGACGTCGATACCCGCCGCAGCTACCAGCACCTGCGGATGCTCGCGCAGGCCATGGGCCAGCAGTTCACGCCCGGTTCGCCCAGCACCAACCATGTGACGAGCTCCTTCACCGAATGCCTGTCCACCAACACGGCCGGGGGCTTCTGCGCCACTCTTCCTGCCGGTCCTACGGACGGCGTGATGTTCAAGACGGCCAACCCGCTGGCCACCACCGCCGGCCACTACTACACCTTCGGCGTTGACACGGCGTACATGAACTGCTTCGGCGGCACGTCTGATCCGTCCTACCAGTTTGCCAGGATCGACGCCGACGGCACGGTCACGCCCATAGGTGACCCGCTCAACGGCTGCCAGGCGTCGTCCGATCCGAATGTCCAGGCATACCAGCAGAATGTCACCAGCGATGTCGGTGGTTCCTTCGGCACGATCACCAAGACCGTGAACATCAATTCGATGCTCACCAACGAAGCCTTCCAGTCCACGGGCGGATCGCTGGGTCTTGAAATGTGGAACAACAATGGCCGATCCAATGGCAACGACGGCGCCTTTGACAATGTGCGTTTGGTGGACGTCACCCCGCAGTTGGACAAGTCGTTTTCTCCGACGTTGATCGGTCCGGGCCAGGCTTCCACGCTGACGCTGACCGTCACGAACACCAGCGAGCTCAACGCCAAGAACGACTGGTCCATCACGGACACCCTTCCGGCCGGCCTGGTGGTTGCCGCAGCACCGAATATCGGCGGCACGTGCGTTCAGTCCGCCGGTGCCCCATTGGCCACCACCGCGGTGGCCGGCGGCAACGTCATCTCCGTGACTGGCGGCGACTTGGCCAGGGGCGAAGAGTCCTGCACCATTACCGTCGATGTCACCTCGGACACCGAGGGTTCCTACGTCAACGGTCCTGCGAACATCGAGACCAACCTGAACCCGCCTGCTGACGCCACCCTGGTGGTCAAGGCTCCCCGCCTGGCCCTCTCCAAGGCACTGGATGCTCCCCGCCTGACCGATGGCGACCAGTTCACCATGGAAATCCGTTCGGGTTCCGCGACCGGTGCAGTGGTCAACAGCACGGCCAACTCCACCACCTCGGGAACCGGCTCAGCTGTCACCGCCGGAACGGGTGTCACTGGCACCTACGTTGCGGACGCCGGCAGCACCTATTACCTGACTGAGTCCGGCTCCAACGTTTCCGGGTACGATCAAGCCATCACTTGCACTGATGCCAACGGTCTCCAGCAGGGGCTGCCGTCCGGCGCTGCATTCGAAGGCTCCCTGGCCCTGGTGCCGGTGGCCGGCGCGGATATCAACTGTGTCCTGACCAACACTGCCGTTCCTGCACCTGCCCTGGAGTTCACCAAGTCAGCTGATACCTCGGACCTTCAGTCACCGTCGCAGGCAGGTGACGTGATCACCTACACGTTCACTGCAAAGAACACCGGCAATACGGTCCTCACTGGCGTCGTCATCAACGATCCCCTGGCCGGCCTGTCCGCTCTGAGCTACACGTGGCCGGACACGCCCGGAACCCTGCTTCCGGGTGAAACAGTGACGGCGATGGCCACCTATGCCATCACCCAGGCTGACATCGATGCCGGACACGTTGCCAACTCGGCAACGGTCTCGGGTAATCCTCCCACCGGCCCACCGGTTACCCCTCCTCCCGGAACCACTGACACTCCGTTGGTTCCTGGTCCTGCCCTCACCCTGACCAAGGCGGCGGATGCTTCGGCAATCCAGAACCCGTCGCAGGTGGGGGACATCATCACCTACACGTTCGAGGCAAAGAACACGGGCAACGTTAAGCTGACGGGCGTTGTGATCAATGATCCGCTGGCCGGACTTTCCGCCCTGACGTACACGTGGCCTGGTGCCCCCGGCGAACTGCTGCCGGGCCAGTCGGTGACGGCTACGGCAAGGTACGCGCTCACGCAGGCTGACATCGACGCCGGTCATGTGGCCAACACGGCGACCACCACGGGCACGCCGCCCACGGGTCCTGCCGTGACGCCTCCGCCGGCCAGCACGGACACGCCGTTGACACCCGGCGCGGATCTCTCGCTGACCAAAACAGCGGACGCGTCGGCCGTTCAGAGCCCGGCACAGGTGGGGGATGTCATCACCTACTCGTTCGAGGCGAAGAACACGGGCAACGTTAAGCTGACGGGCGTTGTGATCAACGATCCGCTGCCTGGCCTGTCGGCACTGGCGTACACCTGGCCGGGCGCTGCCGGCGAACTGCTGCCGGGCCAGTCGGTGACGGCTACGGCAACGTATGCGCTCACGCAGGCTGACCTCGACGCCGGTCACGTGGCCAACACGGCGACCACCACGGGCACTCCGCCGTCGGGTCCTGCTGTGACGCCGCCTCCGGCCGGCACGGATACGCCGCTGACTCCCGGCCCTGCCCTGGAGTTCACCAAGTCCGCTGACGCGTCAGCTGTCCAGGACCCGTCGCAGGTCGGTGACCAGATCACCTACACCTTCACGGCGAAGAACACGGGCAACGTGAAGCTGACCGGTGTGAGCATCAACGATCCGCTCGCGGGCCTGTCTGCGCTCACGTACAGCTGGCCGGGCACTGCCGGCGAGTTGCTGCCGGGCCAGACGGTGACCGCTACGGCAACGTACGCGGTCACCCAAGCGGATATCGACGCCGGCCATGTCGCCAACAGCGCCACCGCAACGGGTGTTCCTCCCACCGGTACTCCGGTGACGCCTCCTCCGGGAACCACGGATACCCCGTTGACCCCGGCACCGGCCATGGAGTTCAGCAAGTCAGCTGACAAGAGCGCCATCCAGAACCCTGCTGTTGTGGGTGACCAGATCACTTACACCTTCACCGCGAAGAACACGGGCAACGTGAAGTTGACCGGTGTGATCATCAATGACCCGCTCGCGGGCCTGTCTGCGCTCACGTACACCTGGCCGGGCACTGCCGGCGAGTTGCTGCCGGGCCAGACGGTGACCGCTACGGCAACGTATGCGATCACCCAGGCGGATATCGAAGCGGGCCATGTGGTCAACACGGCAACCACGACCGGCACTCCGCCGTCGAGTCCTGCTGTGACGCCGCCTCCGGCCGGCACGGATACGCCGCTGACTCCCGGCCCTGGGTTGGAGTTCACCAAGTCCGCTGATGCGTCGGCTGTTCAGGACCCCGCCCGGGTGGGGGACATCATCACCTACTCGTTCGAGGCCAGGAACACTGGCAACGTGAAGTTGACGGGCGTTGTGATCAACGATCCGCTGGCGGGCCTGTCGGCGCTCACGTACACCTGGCCGGGTGCTCCCGGCGAGCTGGAGCCTGGCCAGTCGGGGACGGCTACGGCAACGTATGCGATCACCCAGGCCGATATCGACGCCGGTCACGTGGCCAACACGGCCACCACCACTGGTACGCCGCCGTCGGGTCCGGCTGTGACGCCGCCTCCGGGAACCACGGATACCCCGTTGACCCCGGCACCGGCCATGGAGTTCACCAAGTCGGCCGACGCTTCCGGCGTGCAGGACCCGAGCGTGGTGGGCGACCGCATCAACTACGCCTTCACGGCCAAGAACACCGGCAACGTCACGCTCACGGATGTGGTCATCAATGACCCGCTCGCGGGGCTGTCGCCGCTGGTCTACTCCTGGCCCGGCGTAGAAGGAATCCTTCTTCCGGGCCAGACAGTGACCGCTTCGGCAACGTATGCGATCACCCAGGCCGATATCGACGCCGGTCATTTCGCCAACACGGCGACCACCACTGGTACGCCGCCGTCGGGTCCGGCTGTGACGCCGCCTCCGGGAACCACGGATACCCCGTTGACCCCGGCACCGGCCATGGAGTTCAGCAAGTCTTCGGACGCTTCCGCTATCCAGGATCCTGCTGTAATAGGCGACCTGCTGACCTACACCTTCACCGCCAAGAACACCGGCAACGTGAAGTTGACCAACGTGTCCATCACGGACCCGCTGGCCGGTCTGTCCGCGCTCACGTACACGTGGCCGGGTGCGCCGGGTGAGCTGCTCCCGGGTGAGACCGTGACCGCTACGGCAACGTATGCGATCACCCAAGCGGATATCGATGCAGGTCACGTGGTGAATACCGCCACGACGACGGGCACTCCGCCGTCGGGTCCTGCTGTGACGCCGCCTCCGGGAATCACGGATACCCCGCTGACCCCGGCTCCGGCGATGCAGTTCACCAAGACGGCAGACGACTCCGCTGTGCAGAGCCCTGCGCAAGTGGATGATGTCATCACCTACACCTTCACTGCCAGGAACACCGGCAACGTGAAGTTGACCAACGTATCCATCACGGACCCGCTGGCGGGCCTGTCCGCCCTGGACTACACGTGGCCGGGCACGCCCGGTGAACTGCTGCCGGGTCAGACAGTGACCGCTACGGCAACGTACGCGATCACCCAGGCTGATATCGACGCCGGCCATGTCGCCAACGCGGCGACGACCACGGGCACTCCGCCGTCGGGTCCGGCTGTGACGCCGCCTCCGGGAACCACGGATACCCCGTTGACCCCGGCACCGGCCATGGAGTTCACCAAGTCCGCGGACGCTTCGGCCGTGCAGGACCCGGCCACGGCGGGGGACGTGATCACGTACACGATGACGGCAAAGAACACGGGCAATGTGAAGTTGACCGGTGTCAGCATCAACGATCCGCTCGCGGGGTTGTCGGAGCTCGCGTACACCTGGCCGGGAACCCCTGGCGAGTTGTTGCCGGGCGAGTCCGTGACGGCTACGGCAACGTACGCGATCACCCAGGCTGATATCGACGCCGGCCATGTCACCAACGTGGCGACGTCCACCGGTACTCCTCCCACCGGCACTCCGGTGACGCCTCCTCCGGGAACCACGGACACACCGTTGACCCCGGCACCGGCGATGGAGTTCACCAAGTCGGCCGACTCGAGTGCTCTTCAGGACCCCACGAAGGTTGGTGATGTCATCACCTACACCTTCACGGCGAAGAACACCGGCAACGTGAAGCTGACCAACGTGTCGATCAACGACCCCCTGGCAGGCCTGTCCGCCCTCAACTACAGCTGGCCCGGTACGCCCGGCGAGTTGCAGCCGGGGGAGACCGTAACTGCTACGGCAAAGTATGCGGTAACGCAGGCTGATATCGACGCCGGGCACGTGGTCAACTCGGCTACGGCAACGGGCAATCCGCCCACTGGTCCTGCTGTAACGCCTCCTCCGGGCACCACGGACACCCCGCTGACCCCGACTCCTGCGATGGAATTCAGCAAGCAGGCAGTGGTTCAGGCAAACTCGGGACCGTCCAAGGTGGGGGACAAGATTGAGTACCGGTTCACGGCCAAAAACACCGGCAACGTGAAGCTGACCAAGGTGTCCATCGACGACCCCATGGCTGGCCTCTCGGACCTGGTCTACACCTGGCCGGGTACCCCCGGTGAGTTGCTGCCGGGCCAGACCGTCACGGCGACGGCGGAGTATGCCGTCACGCAGGCGGACCTCGACGCCGGTCACGTGGAGAACCTGGCGACCACTACGGGTACTCCTCCCAGCGGCCCGGCGGTCACCCCGCCTCCTGCCGGTACGGACACCCCGCTGTCGCCGGATGCAGCCCTGCAGTTCTCCAAGACTGCGGATGCCTCCGCCGTTGGTGATCCCGCGAAGGTAGGCGACATTGTCACCTACAACTTCACGGCCACGAACACGGGCAATGTCACGCTGACTGACGTGGCCATCGTGGATGAAATGCCCGGCCTGTCTGCCCTGGATTACACCTGGCCGGGTACCCCCGGCGAGTTGCTGCCGGGCCAGTCGGTGACTGCCACGGCAACGTACGCCATCACCCAGGCCGACATCAACGCCGGCAAGGTCGCCAACAAGGCGACGGCGACGGGTACACCTCCGACGGGACCCCAGGTCACCACGCCGCCTGCAAGCGCAGTCGTGACCTTCCCGCCGGTTGATCCGGGCCAGCCGGGTGGCTCCTTGGCAAACACGGGAGTTGTCCTCACCGTGCTGCCGATTGCCCTCCTGGTGGTTGGTGCGGGCCTGTTCCTGCTGCTCATGGGACGCCGCAAGCGTTCTGAAGCGTAGGGCCAAAGTGCGCGGCAATCGGACCCCGAGCCGGTTGCCGCGCACGTTCCACATCCCAGTTACCCAAGAGTCAGGTAGTAAACCCATGAAGAAGTCAGTCACGTGCGTTGCCGGCGTGCTGGTTGCCGCAGCAGCCCTCGCGGGCTGTTCAGGGAACGGGGCGGGCTCATTGCCCTCGTCCACCACCACCCAGGCCGCCACGACGGGCGAGGCGAAAGCGGCCAACCCTGGAACCGGCATCATCGAGGCCACCAAGATGACCTCGTGTGATACCGCTGCGGGAAAGGTTGCCGCCAAGGGTACCGTCACCCCGCCTGAGGGTACCAAGGGAACCGTGAAGATCTCGGTGAGCTGGGTTGATCCCCAATCGTCATCGGTGCTGGCCCGCGGCGAGCAGACTTTCAAAGACCCGCAGGCAGGAAAAGCCCTTGATTGGGCCATCACCGCCGAAGTCCCCCAAAAGGGGACCGAGGCCAAGTGTGTGCTGGGAGCGGCTGTGCTCCAGTAGGCGGCCGGAAAGTCGGGACTCCAGCAGCGGGGTCCGGGCGGCAGGGCGCAAGCGGCACACAGAAAAGTGGCCGGCCAGGGCATCCCTGGCCGGCCACTTTGCTGCATTCATCAACTCCCTGACTGGCCCTGTGGGCCGTGCCGACGTTGCCACTGAAACGCGTGCCAGAACAGCAACGCGCCGGTGATCAGCAGAGACGCCGGCACGAGGTAGGGGAGCATCGAGAGGACCACGAAGTTCATGGGCATTCCGTCCGAAGAGGGAGCGGAAACCATGGGGCGCAAGGTCTCGGTGAAGGCCCAGACGCTGAAGTAAAGCATCGCGCCATCGAGCGCCCACAGCGCCACGATGAACGGGTTCACGGACAAGCGCTTCTTCGGAGCATCGAGAGGCTCCGGTGCATGGGGGCTCACTGCACGCACCGCCTTGCCCTGGTCATCGATTTCGCGGAAACCGAGCCGCTCGTGCGTATGGTCAGTCATGGATTCCCCCCACCGTTATGGCCTGTGGCACTGACCCTACCCCGATAGTGGTCCTCCGGGAACCCACATGACCTGCCGTGGGAACAGCAGCGACGGCGGCGTTCGGGCTTGCGAAGGGAGCGGATATTTTGCACCTAAAACCGGATCCTGGAAAGTCAATGACGCGCTACCGGCAAGTAGAACAGCGAGAAACCGCCTTCTGAGCGAATTAGGTCACGAAAGTTTGACGGAAAGGCAAACCTAAGTAAGGCTTGCCTTTGCTAACTAGCGACCCCAACGCAACGGAAGGAAGCTGTCGTGACGTCACCCAGTGTCGAAGAGCAGATAGCCCAGGAGCAGGACTTCGGCTCCAAAGTGGAGTTGGCACTTGCTGCCACCAACCAGCTCTTCAACGCGCGAAATTCGCCCAGCTACGTGGCGCAGGTCCTTCAGGGAGTCAACGCCGTCTCCACCAAAGTCCAGCGGACCACCCAGCCATTTACCGGCGTCGCGCATTCCGAACTTAAGGCGAAAGTGGGTGCCGTGGACCTGGGCCGGCCGCTGCCGGACACGGCTGCTGCCCTGGAGGAACTGGATGAGCTGTACCTCAAGGACGCCATCTACTTCCACGACTCCCGCTACGCCGCCCACCTGAACTGCCCCGTGGTCATCCCCGCCCTGGTGGGGGAGGCCGTGCTGTCAGCGGTGAACTCGTCCATGGATACCTGGGACCAGAGTGCAGGTGCCACCATGATCGAACGCCGCCTTATCGATTGGACCGCGGAACGCATTGGCTTCTCCGCCGAGGCTGACGGCGTCTTCACGTCCGGCGGCAGCCAGTCGAACTTCCAGGCGCTGCTGATTGCCCGGAACCACGCCGTTGCCAAGCTCCGCGCCGACCAGCCCGAAGCCCGCCTCCCGCACCTGCTGGATCGGCTCCGCATCTTCACCTCAGTGGACAGCCACTTCAGCATCCAGAAGTCTGCCTCCATGCTGGGTCTCGGTTTCGACGCTGTGATCGCAGTCCCCACCGCTGACGACCACCGCATGGACCCCGCCGCCCTTGCGGCTGCTTTGGCGGAAGCGCACGACGCCGGGCTGGTGCCTATGGCGGTCGTGGCCACCGCCGGGACCACCGACTTTGGGTCGGTGGACCCGCTCGCCGAGCTCTCGGCCCTGGTGCGTGCCTACGATTCCTGGCTGCACGTGGATGCTGCGTATGGAGGAGGGCTGCTGGTCTCCGGCCGCTACCGCCACCTCCTGGACGGTATTCACCTGGCGGACTCGGTCACGGTCGACTTCCACAAGACGTTCTTCCAGCCCGTCAGCTCCAGTGCAGTCCTGGTCCGCAACGGTGCCATGCTGCGCCACGTCACCTACTACGCCGATTACCTCAACCCGGAGAGCGCCGCCAAGGCCGAGATCCCCAATCAGGTGGACAAGAGCATCCAGACCACGCGCCGCTTTGACGCCTTGAAGCTGTGGCTCACCCTGCGCATCATGGGCGCCGACGCCATTGGTGCGCTGTTCGACGAGGCGATCGACCTTGCCGGCCGCGTTGGGACCCTGTTGGCGGACGACGCCGAATTCGAACTCGCTGCCGCTCCCCAACTGAGCACCCTCGTCTTCCGCTATCGACCGGAAATCAACGGAGTCCGCATTGACGAGGACGCCGCCGATTCCCTCAACCCTGCCATCCGGGCGGCTGTCTTTGCCTCCGGCGAAGCAGTTGTGGCCGGTACCAAGGTGGCTGGTCGCCATTACCTCAAATTCACCCTCCTCAACGCCGAGGCCTCCCTGAGGGACATTCAGGAAATCATCGAACTCATTCGCCGCACGGGCGCCAGCCTGCTCGCAAACACCACGGAGGCCGCCGCGTGAGCACCCCGGACAACAGCAGGATCTACGACGTCGCCGGTATCGGCGTCGGACCTTTCAACCTTGGCCTTGCCGCGCTGAGCGAGCCGGTGGAGAACCTGGACTGCGTGTTCCTGGAACGCCGTGAGTCCTTCGACTGGCACCCGGGCATGATGCTTGAACCGGCCCACCTGCAGGTGCCGTTCATGGCGGACCTGGTGACCCTGGCCGACCCGACGTCGCCGTACTCGTTCCTGAACTTCCTGAAGCAGACAGGACGGCTGTACCGCTTCTATATCCGTGAGAACTTCTACCCGCTGCGTGCCGAGTACAACCAGTACTGCCAGTGGGTTGCCGGGCAGCTGGAGTCGGTTCGTTTTAGCACGGATGTGCTGGATGTGAGCTACGACGGCGGCGTGTACCGGCTTGCGGTGCAGGGTCCTGAAGGTGCTGAGGTGCTTCGCGCCCGCCGGCTGGTTCTGGGGACGGGAACTTCACCGTACATTCCGGTGTCCTGTGCAGGCATCGTGGACGGCGGGGGACTGGTCCTCCACAACGCCGAGTACCTGTCGAGGAAGACTGAGCTGCAGTCCAAGCGCAGCATCACGATCGTGGGCAGCGGACAGAGTGCCGCCGAGCTCTACTACGAACTCCTTTCGGACATCGACGTCTATGGCTACCAGCTCAACTGGGTGACCCGCTCCGGCCGTTTTTTCCCACTCGAGTACACCAAGCTCACCTTGGAAATGACCTCGCCAGAGTATGTGGACTACTTCCACTCGCTGCCGTCGGACCAACGTGATTCGCTGATCAAGAACCAGAAGAACCTGTACAAGGGCATCAACTCGGACCTGATCGACGACATCTACGACCTTCTATACACCAAGAGCCTCTCCGGCATGGTGGATACCCAGCTGCACACGCACTCGTCCCTGACCGCCGCTGCGTGGAATCCTGCGACCGGGACGCATACCTTGCAGTTGCGGCACGAGGAGCACGGCCGCGACTACACGCTGGAGTCCGAAGCGGTGATGCTGGCTACCGGGTACTCCTACAAGGAACCGGCCTTCCTGTCCGGTATCAAGGACCGCATCCGCCGTGACCACAAGGGCCGCTTCGATGTGGAGCGCAACTATGGGACCGGCGTCGAACCCGGCGAAATCTTCGTACAGAACGCTGAGCTGCACACCCATGGATTCGTCACGCCGGACCTGGGCATGGCTGCCTACCGGAACTCCGTCATCCTGCGTGAGATCACGGGGCGCGAGGTCTACCCGGTGGAACGCAGCATCGCGTTCCAGCAGTTTGGTGCCCCCGCGCCGGTTGCTGTGGAGGCTCCGGAAGAAGCGGTGGCAGCAGTATGAGTTTCACGTTCCGCGCGGTTGATCCTGTGAAAGATGCACGCGTCCTCCACAGCTGGGTCAGCCAAGAGTATGCACGTTTTTGGGGCATGGTGGGCTGTGTCGAGCAGGATGTTGTGGAGGAGTACAAGAAGATTGCCGCCACCGGTCACCACCAGGCGTTCCTGGGACTCGACGACGGCGTTCCCTCCTTTCTGATGGAGCGGTACCTTCCCGAAGCGTCGCCCCTTGCGGACGTCTACGAGGTCCAGCCTGGGGATATCGGCATGCACCTGCTCGTGTCCCCGCCGGACGGCGACCCGCAGCCCGGGTACACCACTGCCGTGATGCGGGCCGTGATGGCGGAACTGTTCGCTGACCCCGCAACCCGCCGGGTCGTCGTCGAGCCTGACGCCCGCAACCACAAGATCCACGCACTCAATGAAAAGGTGGGCTTCCGCCCGCACGGCGTGGTGACCCTTCCCGCCGTCGACCCTTCCGAAGACCACAAGCAGGGCCTCCTGAGCTTCTGCAGCCGCGAGGACTTCCTTGCGACCCTGACCCCTATCCTGGCCGCGCCTGCCGGGGCGACCGGAGGAGTAGACCAATGACCAGCACTGTTGAAGCCATTGCCCCGCAGGCAGCAGGCCCGGTTTCCCACCTGACTCCGGAACGCTGGGCCGTAGCCAACCGGCATCTGGTCCGCAAGGCGATTGCAGAGTTTTCGCACGAGCGGATCCTGGTTCCCGACCTGATCCGCGACGAGGGCGAGGGCGTCGGCCTCTATAAGGTGGTGAGCGACGACGACGCCGTTGAGTACCGCTTCCGGGCCAAGGTCCTGGAACTTGAGCACTGGTCCGTGCTTCTGGAGTCCATTGCCCGGTTCCGCGACGGTAGAGAGCTGCCGCTGGATGCACTGGACTTCATTGCCGAGTTCCACGAGGCCCTGGGCATCAGGATGGATATGCTTCCCGTGTACCTGGAAGAAATCAGCAGCACGTTGGCGGGCCACGCCTACAAGCAGGGCAAGCCTTTCAGTTCGGCCGAATTGGCCGCCGGGGTCACCGGCGGAGCTGACCGGGCTGCGGACTTCCAGGCGATCGAGCACAGCATGACGGAGGGCCACCCCTGCTTCGTGGCCAATAACGGGCGCCTGGGCTTCGGGATTGCCGACTATCACGCGTTTGCTCCGGAGACCGGAGCAACGGTGAAGCTTCAGTGGATCGCGGTGCACCGCTCCAAGGCCGTGTTCACTTCCAGTGCCGGCCTGGACTACCGGACGCACTTCGAAGCTGAACTTGGTCCGGCAACTCTTGCGTGGTTCAACGCGGAGTTGTCCGCTTCCGGGCTGGATCCCGAGGACTACCTCCTCATGCCGGTCCACCCGTGGCAGTGGGACAACAAGCTGACCGTGACTTTCGCTGCGGAGATTGCCCAGCGGCACATTGTGCACCTTGGTACGGGCGGGGACGACTACCAGGCACAGCAGTCTATCCGTACGTTCTTCAACACCACCTCACCGGAGAAGGCGTACGTCAAGACGGCGATGTCGGTGGTCAACATGGGCTTCATGCGTGGGCTTTCGCCGCAATACATGAAGGCTACGCCGGCCATCAACGACTGGCTGCAGGAGCTGATCGACAATGACCAGGAGCTCCAGGACCGGGGCCTGGCCATGATCAAGGAAAGCGCCGCGATCGGCTACCACAACCACTACTACGAGGCCGCTTCCGCCAAGGGTTCCCCCTACCGGAAAATGCTGTCTGCCCTGTGGAGGGAAAGTCCGCTGCCCCTGCTCGGGGATGGCCAGCAGTTGGCAACCATGGCGTCCCTGCTGCATGTTGACCAGTCCGGTAAATCCGTGGTTTCCGCGCTCATCAAGCGTTCCGGCCTGGCGCCCACCGAGTGGCTCCGCCGGTACTTCGAGGCCTACCTCGTGCCGCTGGTTCACTGCCTTTACAAGTATGAACTTGCTTTCATGCCCCACGGTGAAAACGTCATCCTGATCCTGGACGACGGCGTGCCGGTCCGGGCCATCATGAAGGACCTTGCCGAGGAAATCGTCGTGATGGGGGACAGGCTGGAACTGCCGGAGGAGGTCTCCCGCATCAAGGCGGAGATCCCCGCCGAGGAAATGGTCCTGGCCATCTTTACCGATGTGTTCGACTGCATCTTCCGCTTCCTGGCGGCCATCCTGGCAGAGGACGGAACGCTCCGCGAGGACGAATTCTGGGGAACTGCGGCGGCCGTGCTGCGGGAGTACCAGCAACGCCACCCGGAGCTTGCCGACCAGTTCGCCATGCACGACCTCTTCGCGCCGGACTTCGAATTGTCGTGCCTTAACAGGCTGCAACTGCGGAACAACCAGCAGATGCTGGACATCTCGGATCCCTCGGGAGGCCTGCAAATGGCTGGCCGGCTCGCCAACCCGTTGGCGAAGTTCGCCTAGGACCCCCGCCGAGATGGCATTTGATGACAATCGTGGTCGCAGACATTGTCATCAAATGCCATCTCGGCCGGGAAGGGAGGGGAGAGGGGGTGCGGGCCGGCCGTGGAGGCTAGTCTGGGCCCATGATCACTCGAGCCAACGAACGCACTGCCTTGGTCACCGGAGCCACGGCCGGGCTCGGTGCGGAATTCGCGCGCCAGCTCGCTGAAGCAGGACACCACCTTGTCCTGGTGGCCCGCGATGAGGAGCGGCTCAAGGCCAAAGCCGGGGAATTAGAACGCGACTTTAGTATCTCGGCGGAGGTCCTGCCCGCGGACCTGACCACCGACGTCGGGGTTTCAGCAGTGGCCGACCGGCTCCGCGACCCGGGGAGTCCCGTTGACGTGCTGGTCAACAATGCCGGAATCGGGCTCCTGAAGTCCTTCGAGGACAACGAGCTGGAGGAGGAACGCCGCCACTTGAGGCTCCACGTCCAGACCCCCATGGAACTGTGTCATGCCGCGCTGGAGGTCATGCTCGCCCGCGGCAAGGGAAGGATCATTAACGTCGCCAGCGTTGCGGCCTTCGCCAACCGCGGAACGTACTCGGCGGCCAAAGCCTGGCAGGTGACGTTCAGCAGGTGGGCCAACACTGTCTACGGGAAGTCCGGCGTCCAGGTCACCGCCGTGTGCCCCGGCTTCACGCACACTGAGTTCCACGACCGCATGGGCATGGACAAGTCCGTGGCGCCGCGCTTCCTGTGGCTGACCGCTGAGCGGGTGGTGCGGGAAGGACTGGAAGACAATGCCAAGGGCAAGGCAGTGTCCATCCCGACCCGGCGCTACAAGGTGGTCAGCTTCTTTGCGCGCATCCTGCCGGCAAAGCTCAGCGCCGGGCCGCCCCGGCGGCCCCTGGGGGATGCCAGCTGATCGTGGGCTGCGATATGCCCGTGGTGGTCCAATGCCAGTGATGGCTCGCCTGCATCCGGGACCGTCAGGATGGGAATGGGACCGGTTTCAGCCGTGACTACCGGTGGTTGCTGGCCAGCGCGCATCCTAAGGAGCGCAATGGCCGAGATGGCGAACCAGGCCACGTTGGTAGCCACGGAAGGCCAGGCCCCATGCAGCGTGCCGTTGATGATGAAGGCGCAGGAGCCAAAAAGGTTGACCGTCTGGAAGGTCTTGCCGGCTTTCAACCACCCCATGGACACAGCCATGTAGGCGCTAAGCATCGCAGCGGCGCCGGCCCAGCCGGTGATTTCCCACAGCAGTTCCACAGGGTGTCCTTTCACAAGTCCGGCGCTCCCCATGGCAAGGCAGGGGTAAGGCGCAAGTGTGGTTTTGTCCGGCTCCAGAACGGAGCTTTCAGTAAATTATTGAGCCGTTTTCGCTTTAGATCAATTGCATTCGCCTGAAGGTGCCATTTAGTGTTGCTTAACATGGAAATGGACCCCCGGCGGTTGCTAGTTCTCCTTGCCGTGGCCCGCACAGGCGGCATCCTGGCGGCGGCTGATGAGCTGGGAATCACGCCCTCCGCAGTGTCGCAGCAGCTCAGCAAACTTGAGAACGAGACCGGCCATGACCTTGTTCTCAGGACCCCCAAGGGCTCGGTGCTCACACCTGCCGGCCTTGCGATGGCTGAAGCGGGGGAGGAGATCGAGCGGGCGCTCAACATGGCACGCTCCCGGATGGAGGGCGGCGCCAAGGTTGCAGGCGTTGTGCGGGTAGGTGGCTTCACGAGTTTCATGCGCACCGTGGTGATTCCGCGCCTGCCCGAATGGCGCAGCCATTACCCCCAGTTGCAGGTCAGGATTGTGGAGGAAGACTTCCCGGCCCTCATGCGCCTGCTGCGCCAGCGGCAACTGGATGCGGTGGTCGTGGAACTGGACTCCACCACCGTGGAGCAACAGCCCCGCGGCGCCGGAATGATCGAGGAACCGCTCCTGGATGAACCTTGGAAACTGGTGGTCCCCTCCGGCGCTGTGCTGTCCACGGACAATATCGACCTCAGCCGGCTCCAGCTTCCCTGGCTGGGCGTGCAGCCCTCGGCGGCCAACGCCTCGGTGCTTGGCAGGCTTCACCACTCGACCGGCGCTCCAATAGAGATCGTCCACCAGTACCAGGACACGTTGACGGCCCTGGCGTTGGTGGCAGCCGGCGAGGGCGCCGCGATTATCCCAACGTTGGCCCTGACCGGTGTTGTGCAGGATGGAGTGGACGTCCTGGACGTGCCTGGATTGGGCACCCGTCGGATCGTGCTGCGGCGCTTCGACCGGCGGAGGCCAACCAGTACTCCCGTGGACACCGTGGCGCGGCTGCTGCGTGAGTCGGCAGCAGGGTTCGACACCCGCTCGCAGTAAGCTCAGGCCACCGGCAGTCTGCCGGGAGCCCGGACCACCACCGCCACGGCGATACCGATCACGGCCCCCACGAACGTCTCAACGGCACGCTCCAACACCAGCACCCCCGGGTCCATTGGGGCCGCCAGTTGGGCGATCAGAAGCACCACCGGAGTGAAGAACACCATGGCCCAGCCGTAGTGCCGGGCCATGAACAGTTCGGTGGGGAACTGGCACAGAACCACCACCACGGCCAGTACCAGTGCCTGGTGGTCCGGAAAGTACTGCAGCGGTGACATCGGTCCAGGGAAAAGGACGACGGCGACCACCACCAAGCCGAGGAACGTCCCCACGATCCTGTGGATGCCCCGGTTGACGCGGCTTGGGAGGTCCGCTCCTGCCAAGGGCACGGCCCCTGCGGCCATGGCCCAATGCGGGTGCCCGCTGCCGCTCAAAACCCCTGCGGTGCCGGCGGCGCTGACGGCAAGCACGTAGCGGGTTGCGTGGACCATGGCAGACTGGCGCAATTGGCCGCGGAATACCGGCACGTCGCGGGCGGCACGGGCAGCCCACGTCCTGTGCCGGACCCAGCCGGCAAAACCGACCAGGATCGAGAAGGCGGCAGACGCTGCACCGATGAGTACCGCCGTCGTGAGCGGAACACTGGTGGGGACCGACGCGCAGGCTCCCAGTGCCAGAATCCCGAAGAACGGTCCGATGGGCTTGAGGCGCACGGCATCGGCGTACAACGAGCCTGCCCCGGCGAAAAGGGTAGCCGCCAGGACCAGCCACCAGGAATGGATGTGGTTGACGGAGAGGAACGTGCCGACCGCAAGGCCGCCCACCAGGACGAGTGCTGCCTGCGCCTGGTGCTTGAGCCTGAGCTGGTGGGTTTCGTTGCGCCCGTACATCCCGGTCAACGCCCCGAATACCGCGTACATCATGAGGTCGGGGCGGCCGATGAGGATGAGGACCACAGCCGGGACAGCGACGCTGAGCGCGACACGGACGGCAGACAGGCGGTCGTTGTCCGCCGGCCCGATCCTGTGGAGTTCGCGGGCGAGCGTCATGAAAGCGGGCACGGGAACACCACCAATCGCTAAGGGTTTGCTGTCGAAATTATCAGGGCCGTTGGCGACCCCGCCATAAGCCCGGTCACACCCCGTAGTAACGGCCGGCCCTGAGCGGCGCGGCTGCCGTTCCGTCATGAATCCAAGTCCGGGACCACTCCCAAGCGTCAGGATTTGGGCGGAAGTGGACGGCGTGGGGATTGCTTTTGATGATGGCGTTGCTGACGCTTTGATCGATGCTGCCGAATCGGCGGACCGTTCTCTGCGTTCAGAGCGTGGGTTTTTGGACAGCGCCCTGGATCAGGCGATGGAACACTTCTCGGGCGGCTACGCGCGCTTGTTCGCTGCGGCGTGCGTAGCAAGGTCGGACGACCGCGGCCGGTTGGGTGGCGTCTTCGCGGCCCTCGCCGATGATGTCCGGAGTGCCAAGCTGAAGGCCCGGGAAGAGATGGACCGGCAGGAAGAACTCGCGGCGTGGCAGCGTCGTGAGGAGGCCAGGGAACAGCAGCGACGCGCTGACCCTTTCGGTGTCCTGTTGGAGTTCGACGGCTTGCTGTTTGACGTGAAACCTTCGGACATAGCCATCGCGGCGCCGACGATTTCCGCCCCGTTTTCTGTTCGGGATCGGCCTCGGTTTGCCGGAGGCTCAGGAGGAGGGACTACCTCTGCTGAGCCCGGAAGGCTGCGTGCTTTTGCGGGCCAGTCCCGTGCCGCCAACAACATCCTTAACGCAGAGTTTGGCAAGGTACGTGCTGCGTGGAATGCCTTCATCGATTCGTGTTCCTGGGTGTCGATAGACCAGGCCACAGGGGTGTCCGGTTTCGAGAGGCTGATAGCAGAAAACGCCAGTGATGCGGATTGGGTGGAGAAGATAGCCGCCGCTTTCGAAGCAGCCGGGAGCGGTTACTTGGCCGACACAGCGCTTAACGGGCTGTTTCTGCACTACGCGGAGCCTGGCCAGATCCGTTTAAGTGATATCGCCACCCTGAGCTCGGCAGAGTTGAGAGCCTGGCTCGCAGTTCCTGCCAAAAGAGACAGACTGGGCGGACTCCTCCGTGCGCAAGGATACGATCCTGCGTTGACTGCTGTGTGGTGGTCGGGGCTGGGTCAATCGGTAGATCCCGGCACCGGGAAAGTCATCGTGGGCGAGACCCAGCGGCTCCTTATCGAAGCCTTCCCGGGGATCATCGGGAATTTGCAGGGTGTTGCTTACACAGCACGTGATTTGGCCAACCGGCTGGTGTTGACGCGGCAACTGGAGGAGTTTGATGTTTTTGTACGTCAGTCAGCGATGGGAGCTCAGCCTGCTCCACCGGCATGGTTGAAGAGCCCGGGGCACCTTGAGCGGCTCAAGAGCATCCGGAATGCACTAACTTCGGGCCCAAGCGGGGCCGTGAAACAGCTGATCAGCCTGAACCTCGACCAGCCAGGGGCCGCGATCAGCGTGGGTGACCTAGACGCAGCCAAGGTCACCACCTACCAGGTCCCCGGGGTCGATACGACGGTGTCGAAAAGCATGTTCGATCTTACGATCGCCGCTGATGTCCAATATCGAGAGCAAAATGGTGGTGCGCTACTGAACTTAACCAGAGCTGGCACGCCACCGCGGCTGGCTGTGGTGGCGTGGGTGGCTTTCGAGCCACCTCCGGCCGCCGGAGTCTACGACGACGGCAACGCCCGGACAGGCGGGGACGTCCTGAGCAAGGACATCACGGCGCTAGCCGCTGTGCAGGACAGCCTCGGGAACCCCGCGAGCAACAACGTTTCAGCCCTTTCCTACGGTACTTTGACGGCCCAGGCAGCGGCCGTGGAAGGTTTGGCGGTGGACAGTATCAACCTAAACGCCGATGTCGGCGTTCTTCCCGGCATCAGCGGCGTGCAGGACTTTCACCTGAACCCGGGTGCCGAGGTGTATCAGACCAAGTTCACAGTGGACCAGGTTTCCGAGCTTGGTAACTTAGGCAGGCACCACATCCAGGTTGCCCATGTCCAGACGAACCAGAGCCCGTTGGGAGGTCCGTCGTTTACGGTCCCCGTCCCAGGCTTTGGAGCGACACAGCTCGGCGCCGATGGGACCGCAGCAACGGAAACCGAGATGGCAAGATTACCGACCGAGAACCACGGTTGGCTTGAGTCGGATGGGAAGCGTGGTTACGCCTCGCTTAATACCGAATCCAGTGTGAATCAGGCCTATGCCTCCCTTGGGCTCACAGCCAAGCTGACGAATTCCGGAAAGCCCGTGGTGCATCACGAATGACGAAAACCCCTTGTTGAAACTGATGTTTCCGGCGGTGGCTCTTTTGGCCGCCTGTCTGCTCCTAGCTGGCTGTGCATCGACTCCTCCTCCCCGGGAGGGGTTGTCGGGGGCTTCAACCCTGCATGCCACCCAACCCCGGGCGGCTGCCCAATGATGGAAAGGGAGCAACCATGACCCCGGATGAGGCCCGTGAGGAGTTCTTCGGTCTGCTTGATGAGATCCAGGCCATGGCACCCGGTGCATGGGTCAACGAGGATGTCCCGGCCGGAGGGATCTGCAATTTCCAGGGAACCGGGAACGGTAAAGGATTTGCCGGTACCCGGACTATGGACCCACTTAGCCTCGCCGAACGGGAGGAGCTGCGACGAAAAGTAACGGAACTTTACAAGTCGCGCGGGTACGTCGTGCAAAACCTCGATCAATCAACCACCACAAACAGTCTGTTTATCACTACGGGGTTCGGTCCTGACGGCCTGACTATCGGTCTCTACACAGCCGATACCCGGACCATGGTCGCCGGAGAAAGCCGCTGCGTTCCGGATCCACAGAGCAACAAATGACCCCCAAGCATGTGGGTTTCCAGGCCGCTGCGAAAGAACGAAACCCTTTGTTGAAACTGACTTTTCCGGCGGTGGCTCTTTTGGCCGCCTGTCTGCTGCTAGCTGGCTGTGCATCGACTCCTCCTCCCCGGGAGGGGTTGTCGGGGGCTTCAACCCTGCATGCCACCCAACCCCGGGCGGCTGCCCAATGATGGAAAGGGAGCAACCATGACCCCGGATGAGGCCCGTGAGGAGTTCTTCGGTCTGCTTGATGAGATCCAGGCCATGGCACCCGGTGCATGGGTCAACGAGGATGTCTCGACCGGTGGGTACTGCAATTTTCAGGGAACCGGAAACGGCAGGAAATTTGCCGGTACCCGGGCCATGGCCCCTCTCAGTCTGGTCGACAGGGAAGTGCTGCGGCAGAAAGTCCGGGCGTTCTATGAGTCCCGGGGTTACATCGTCCAGGTGTTCGACCAATCTACTGCCGAGAACAATCTCGTCATGACCACCGCCCATGGACCCGACGGCTTAACCATCGCAGTGTCTACCGGTGATCTGCGGACCGCGGTGTATGGCTTCAGCCGCTGTGTTCCCGATCCCGAGGGCTGGAAATAACCGCTGCGTAAGGGCGTTCCCTGACCGACCACTATTAAGAGCCCTCCGATCACAAAAGGTCTGGAAAAATTAAGGTATGCCCGTAGTTTTCGTCTGCCGCACCCGTTCTGCCCTTGCCCCGGAACAGCTCTTCGACCTGTCCCGCGACATCGATTTCCACGTCGGCTCCATGAAAAGGAGCCGGGAACGCGCCATCGCCGGCGTCACTTCCGGGCTCATCTCCGAGGGGGAGGAAGTCACCTGGCAGGCGTGGCATCTCGGAGCCAGGTTCCGCATGACCAGCAGGATCGTACGGATGGAGGCGCCGGCGTCGTTCTCCGACGAACAGGTGCGCGGACCGTTCAAGTACCTCAGGCATACGCATGAGTTCAGGCCGGAACGGAGCGGAACCCTCATGGTGGACACCGTGGAATTCGCTGCGCCCTTCGGCATCCTGGGACGGCTGGTGGAGAAGCTGGTGCTGGCAAGGTACATGGAGAACCTGATCAAGGAACGCAACCGGTTCCTGGTGGGCCAGCCAGCCGCCGTGGAGGGCGAACCATGATCCGGCTCGCGCGGGTGGAAGACCTTCCGCTGTTGCAGGATATCGAGCGGGCGGCCGGGGAAGCATTCCGCGGGCTGGGCATGGATTCGGTCGCGGATGACGACCCCGCTTCCTTGGACGAACTGCAGGTGTATGCAGCAGCGTCACGCGCCTGGGTGTACGCCGACGGCCTGGATTTCCCGGTTGCTTACGTGCTGGTGGACGTGGTGGATGGCAACGCCCACGTGGAGCAGGTCACCGTCCACCCTGACTCGGCCCGCCAGGGACTGGGCCGCGAGCTGCTGCATGCAGCCCGCATCTGGGGCCGGGGCCATGGCATGCAGCGCCAGACCCTCAGCACCTTTCGCGACGTTCCGTGGAACGCCCCCTATTACCGCCGCCTGGGTTTTGAGGAGCTCGACGCCGGAACCTGGGGTCCGCAGCTAACCCGCCTCATGGAACACGAGGCGGAGCTAGGCCTGACCCGCTGGCCCCGCGTGGCCATGTGGCGGCCTACCGCGCCCCCGGGCCACTAGTCTGCAACAAGCTCCACTTCGTAACTGTCGGTGTTCACCAAGTAGGCGGCGTAATGACTGGGCCCACCTGCGTGTGGGTACTTCGATTCGAACATCTCATACCATCCGGCGTCTGCACCAAGTTCGCGGATCCGGTCCACGTTGGCCGGTGTTCCTGCGTGGAACGCGAGATGGTTGAGCCCCGGATCCGTCCTCCTGTGGGCCGTTGCCGTGATGGCGTCGGAAGATTCCACGACCACGTACATCCCGCCGAGCCGCCAACTGCAGCCTGTGGGCCACTCCTGGAACGGCTCGTATCCGAGTTCCGCCAGGAGCCAGCCCCATTCCTCCCTGGCACGCTCAAGATGCGGTACCCAGATCTCGATGTGGTGGATGGACCCCACCTGAACCTCGCCCATGGGGGGAGTCTACGAGGTCCGCGCCCGTTCCACATCTGCGGCACTTGCAGCGTCCCCCGCCGACCGGAGCCCGGCGATCACTCCGTCTACGTCCGCTGATGTGCGGTTCTGGCTTAGTTTCGTCTTCGCCTCCACCCGCCGGATGACCAGTTCGATGCCGACGATCGCCCTCAGCTGTCCGGCGATGAAGCGCTCGGGTGCTTCATCCACCGACCACGGGCACGGCATCGCGGACTCGTGCTGATCGGACAATTGGCGGACGTGCCGGGCCAGCCATTCGACGTCGTCATGGACAACAAGCTCCCCGTAGACGTGGGCCGTGGAGTAGTTCCAGGTGGGAACCACCCTGCCGTGTTCGGCCTTGGAGGCGTACCAGGACGGGGAAATGTAGGCGTCCGCGCCTTGGACGATCATCAGGGCCTCCCCGATCGCAGGAGACGACCACTGGTTGTTGTTCCGGGCCATGTGGGACTGCAATGCTCCGTGCTCCCCGACGCCCGGGTTGTAGACAAAGGGCAGGAGTGTGGCCAGCGGCCCGTCGGATGACGAAGTCACCAGGTGGGCAGCGCCGGTTTGGCGCAGCAAGGCATCGACTGCTTCAGGCGACGCAGCGAAGTGGGCTGGTGTGTACATGGGTTCTTCCTTTCAGTTGGGTGCGCAGCTAAGAGCCCGACGGCGGCGCGAGCCTCACGCGGACGGCGGCACCTGCGCAGAAAATGACGAGGAGCCCGCCAAACACGGTCGCCCAGGTCAGTGGCTCTCCCAGGAGCAACCATGCCCAGGCAATGGTCATGACGGGCTGAACCAACTGGATCTGGCTGACCTGCGCCATGGGTCCGATGGCCAGGCCGTGGTACCAGGCGAAGAAGCCGAGGAACATGCTCACTGCGCCGAGGTAGGCGAAGGACCACCATTGTCCAGGGGCGGCCTGGGGCATTCCGGATTCCAGCGAAACCAGCGTGAGCACGATCATGACGGGTGACGCTACGACCAGGGCCCAGGAGATGGTCTGCCAGGCACCCAGCTCCCGTGCCAGGAGGCCGCCTTCCGCGTACCCGACGGCAGCAGCCACCACGGCGCCCAGCAGCAGCAGGTCCGCCCAGTGAAGTGAGCCAAGGCCGCCGGACTGGATGAACGCGAAAGCCAGGGCCGCCAGGACACCAACAACGGTCAGGACCCAGAACAGGGCCCGGGGACGTTCCCGGCTGCGGAGGACCGCTACTGTGGCCGTGGCCGCCGGAAGCAGGGCGATCACCACGGCTCCATGGCTGGCGGAGGTGCTGGTGAGGGCGAACGTGGTCAACAGCGGGAACCCGGCTACAATGCCGGCGGCGACCACGGCAAGCCGGAACCACTGAAGCCCGCGGGGGAAGCGTTGGCGCGTCACGGCCAAGGCAACGGCGGCCAAGGATGCTGCCACCACTGCGCGGCCGGCGCCGATGAAGAGCGGGGCCAGCCCTTCCACGGCCACCCTGGTCAGCGGAACGGTGAGGGAGAAGGCAAGGACGCCCAGGAGGCCCCACAGGATTCCGGTGGATGTCCGGCTCGGTATCAGTGGCCGCAAAAAGGTAGTAGCGCTACTATTGTGACTCATGAACAACGATAGCAGTTCACGGATTGCTGCGGAACTGAAGGCGTGGATCGCTTCCGCCGCCCCGGGTGCGAAACTGCCTTCGACCCGCCAGTTGGTGACTGAACACCAGGCAAGTCCGGTCACCGTGCAAAAGGCCTTGCGAACCTTGACAGCACAGGGCCTGGTGGAGAGCCGGCCGGGTGTGGGGACCTTCGTCCGGGCCTACCGGATGGCCCGCCCCGCCGACTACGGATGGCAGACTGCGGCATTGCGGCCAGCCCAGGCCGCCCGTCCCTTGAACGCCGCCGCCATGCGCAGCACATCCAACGATGTCATCGCCTTCCATTCCGGCTACCCGGACCGCGAGCTCCTCCCTGAGCGACTGGTCCGTTCGGCGCTGGGCAGGGTCGCCCGGAGCGAGGCTGCGCTGTCGCGTCCGCCGGCGCAGGGGCTCCCGGAACTGCAATCGTGGTTCGCGCAGGAACTCAGTACCTCAACACCAACGGGAGTAACACCGCCCCAGCCGGGCGACGTCGTCGTACTTCCGGGAAGCCAGAGCGGACTCAGCTCGATATTCCGCGGACTGGTGGGGCACGGGCAACCCCTGCTGGTGGAGTCGCCCACCTACTGGGGTGCGCTGCTGGCCGCAGGGCAAGCCGGTGTCCGGGTGATTCCGGTGGCCAGCGGTCCCGAGGGACCGGACCCCGACGAACTCGCGCGGGCGTTCGAGGAGTCCGGTGCCCGGGTGTTCTACGCCCAACCGAACTTTGCCAACCCTACTGGCGCACAGTGGTCCGCCCAACGGGCAGAGGAGGTGCTGCAGATCGTGCAGCGGTACGGCGCCTTCCTTGTGGAGGACGACTGGGCACACGACTTTGGCATCACCGCACCGTCAGCGCCGGTGGCTGCCAAGGACGACTCCGGCCACGTGGTCTACATCCGTTCGCTGACCAAGAGCGTCTCGCCTGCCATCCGGGTGGCGGCCCTGATCGCCCGCGGACCCGCCCGGGAAAGGATCATGGGCGCGCAGGCGGCCGAGTCGATGTACGTCAGCGGACTGCTGCAGGCGGCAGCCCTCGACGTCGTCACCCAGCCCGGGTGGAAGGCCCACCTGCGGGGTCTGAGCCACCAACTGCAGTCGCGGCGCGACCTCCTGGCCACCAGCCTCCGCGACCACGTGCCTCAGGCGCATCTCAGCCACCTGCCCAAGGGCGGCTTGAACCTGTGGTTGCGTCTGCCGGACGGGTTCGACGCCGAACAGCTCACCAGGGACTGCGAGGCCGCCGGTGTACTGATCGCGGCGGGAACGGAATGGTTCCCGGCCGAACCCGAAGGGCCTTGCATCCGCCTCAACTATGCCGGCCCCAACCCTGCAGCTTTTCCGGAAGGGGCTCGGATTGTGGGTGAGGCAGTGCGCGCGCAGTTGGGCCGCGTGCCTTAAGGTCAATGACCTAGGCGGGCCCCCCGGCCACCAGCAGCACGGAGTTGACGATCGTGACGATCGCGAACAGCACGGCGAGTCGGCCCACAGGCGCCCCCAGGGTTTTGCGGGCCAAAACTACGTAGATCGCTGCACCCACAGCCCCGAAGAGGATCCTCAGCCAGGCCTGGCCCAGCACGCCCAGTGCGTCCGGAGCAGTAAACGCGTCCGCGGCAAGAAACAGGCCGAGGACTGTCAGCATGAAGGGGATCTGCCCCAAAAGCACCCAGAACCAACTGCTGCGCAGCGTGGGAGCCTGCCCCCGGACGATGCCTTTGTAGATCAGCCGCAGGACCAGCGCTTGGAGGAATGATGCCAGGGCGCTCCATACAATGACACCGACCCGGAGGAAGGTGACCAGCACCTCCTGGCTGGAGAACTGGTTGTACTCGGCGTTCTCGGCCACCAGCCGGTCGATGCCGGTTCCCACCGCCACCTGGGCAGCTGCGGTGTAGGCCAGCAGGAGGGCTATAATCCAAGCCGGGTTGACCTTCTTCACCGCCGCGGGCGCCGGCTGGTTGGAGGTTGCGGGATACGGGGGGGTCATTGCTTACCTTTCCAGAAGAGCATGCTCGGCCCACTCGGCAAGGGCCGCGAGGATGTAGAAGATGAACGGAGCGGCCAGGACGCCGCGGAGCGTGGCGCCGGCGTGGCGCCAGCTGTGGACTTTACGGGCCGCGCCCAGCAGAACCGGCCACAGGACGCGGGCGCCTTGGATGGTCAGTGCCCACGCAATGACCTCCAAGGGCACGTGGACGACGGTCAGCGCCAGGGTCTTCTCCACCCCGGCGGCTGCCATGCTGCCCACCATCCCCATGCCCAGCCAGAATCCGTTCAGGACCATCATCAACGTGGCACCGTAGTGCGTCAGGAAGAGTGCCAGCACGGCAAGGGCGGTGTTGTGCAGGAAAATGCCGTGCGCCGTGATGGCTGACGCGTCAGTCCCGGTGTCCCAGGTGAACAGTGACGCAAAGCCTGCACCGCAGGCGACGGCCACGAGGATTTTGGCAAGGTCCTTGCCCAGGTGGGGGAACCTGTTCCGGATTCCGGTGGTGAAAGCCCGGAACCCGGTGGCTCGGCTCCTGTCGGGAAGGACTGTCACTTGCGTGCTCCTGTGGTTTCCAGCTCCACTCCGTGGCCGGGCCCGATACTGAGGTCGTAGTCGGTCCAGTGATCGTCCTCGTGGGTGGCAACGATGACCAGCTGGTTCCGGCCTGCCTCCCGGATCGCCTGCCGTGCCGTGGCGGAGGCCTCGCGGTCCAAGCCGTTCAGGGGCTCGTCCAGCAGCAGCACGTCCACGTTCCTGAGGGACAGGGCTATCCTCAGGACCAGCCGCTGCCGCTGGCCCAGGGAGAGGTCGCTCACTTTGGCAGCCAGCAGTTGTTCGGTCAGGAGCCCGTCCCGGGGAATGTCTCCGGTGAGCGGCCTGACCATTTCCAGGACTTCGCCGGCACGGAGGTAGTCGAGCGTCAGGAAGTCCGTGTCCAGATAGACCGCCGAGTACTCCTTGCGCCAGGCTTTGATGTCCTGGCAGGAGGTGGCGAGAATGCCGCCCAACAACTTGAGCAGGGTCGTTTTGCCGGAACCGTTGGGGCCCCGCAGGGCTACAACGCCCGTTTCCGGGAGTTCGATCGCGGTGGCATCAAAAATCACATGGGCGCCAAAGGCATGGTCAACGCGGGCAAGGGACTTCATGCATCTTCCGTTTCTGTTGCCGAGAGTTCACGCAGCCAGGATGTGGCGTCGGCCAGGACCACGCCGGTCAGCAACCCGGCTACCAGGACCAATGCTCCGGAAGCCATGGCCAGCCAAGGGTTTTCCGTGGCCTGCGGATTGACCGCGCCGAGGATCCCGGAGAAGACCACTGCCACGCCCGCGCACACGGCGGCCCCCAGGCCTGCCTTGGATTTCTGCGCCAACTGCGAAATATGGGAGGCCGGCAATATGGCCGTACGCCGTTGGATAACCAAGGCGTCAATGCTCGTTTCAAGGATAACAAGTGCGGCCAGCAATAGGGCCTGAAGGGCGTAGCCGCTGACGACCAGGGTTATCGCCAGTGCCACACTGGCCGGTAATACCAGCAGCAGATAGGTCAGCAGGCTTCTGATAATAAGTGGTCTTATGTGATGGGGTGCCAGCCGATAAAGGAATAGCGAATATCCTGCTGTTTCAGGAGAAGATATCCGTGCAAATGAAGAACGGAAAAGGACGAGGCCCAGGAAGAATACCGCTAGTGAAATAAAGGGAGCAGTCCATGGCCACGGCGTTGACCCGGCAAGAGGCAGTGCTGCGCCGGCAAAAATAAACAGGCTTCCGGATTTCACGCTGAGGTCAATCAGCAGGCCCCTCGATTGCAGGGCGCGGACATGGGCTGACGCTTTGTACAGCAGGGGTGTGGCGAAGACCGTGACGGCGAGCCCCAGGGAAAGCGACAGCACCGTGGGTGCTATGCCGCCACCCAGGATGCCGGCTGTTGCGGCGAGCCATGGCGCCTGCGCCGCAACAGCCACGAGGCTCCCGGCTCCTGCGGAAACCGCCGCGATCGCGAGGGGCCGTATCAACCAGGGCTTCGCGGCGGAAAGGACCAGAGCCAAGGCTGCCAGCAGGCTGAGTGCCGCCAGGATGTTGCCCGCCCCGGCCCACCGCAGGTTCTGGACAATGAGCATCAGGGCGAGGCCCGCATCGAGCAGGACCACCCCTGCACGCATGCCGGTATCCAGTGCCTGCGACACGGTGTTCCAGTGGCGATGGCTCCGCCTGTAACGGCGCCGGGCTTGAAGCAGTGCTACCGCGAGCAGGACTCCCGCGACGCCCGCCAGTTCCGGGGTGGTGACAGGAATCCCCAGTGGTTCCAGGCCTGTTTCCGGGGGAGTCCATGCCAGTCCGGCGACAATCAGCAGCAGCGTCAGGAACTGCCCGGCCAGCAGGAAGCCGTTGGCTGTCCCGGCGCCAACACGAAAGCCGAGGCTTCCCGCGACGTCCTGGAAGCGGTGGGACCTCCGCCGGAAATCATTGGTGAAGGTTGCCCGGCACCCGGAGAGGACCACACTGAAGGCACGGTCATGCCGATGGGCGGCGATGGGTGAATTCAAAGTGGCCCTCTCTGGGTCAGGCGTCTATCAGCGGTTTACCAGGCGACGAACTGCTTCAGGGCCCACTTCTTGGCCAGCCCGAAGATCAGTCCGGCCAGCGCCGTGCCAATGCCGAACGATGCCACGATTGCTGCAGCTGCAGCGGCCCATGACAGGGCGTTCAAGGCAAAGTAGAGATTTGTTGCCAGGCCGGAAGAAATGCCCAGCGTTGCAACAGCCTGGAAAGCCACGGACAGGGTCGCGAAGAAGGCCAAGGTGACGCCTCCAATTTTCGCCACCTGGGCCGGAGTACGACCAAAAATGCGCTTACCGCCATCAACAGCAGTTGACATGAGAGTGCCCTTTCAATATTTATCCCATGGGATATGAATGTGATGAGTCTGGTTATCCAATGCGGGAAGAATTTCCCGAACCGGACAACCGTGAACGAGCGTTGCGGGTTTTCTGCGGTAAGTCAAGTCAAGCGAAGCGGCTTGTCATGCGGGATATCTGCGCTACGATACAGCTGTTTCATAAAACGAATTGATCGACTCAGGGGGAGAGTCCATGCTGAAACACGTCTGCCATTTAACGCCCGCAGCCACCAATCCAAGGAGAGCGCCTTGGGATCGGTGGCTGCAGTGGGCGGCTGCCTGCCGCGGGTGTTGAACGCTGCGCAGAAGTTGCAGTCAGATGGCTCCTAGACGGAAGCCAGATCCTTCTTGTCGTTGCCGAATGCCACGTTGTCCACGGGCTGGCCATCAAACGGCATCTCATCCAGGTTGATCAGGGGATTGGTGTCCTGCGTGGCTACCAGTTCCCGTGCTTCTGCCTGGGTGTCCACGCTGGGCATGGAGCCGGGCAAGGGACGCTGGGCGGATTCACGCAGGAAGTAGATCGCGATTGCACCAACAATGGACGTTGCCATCAGGTAGTACGCCGGCATCATGTCGCTGCCGGTTCCCTCGATCAGGCCCTGCACGATGAACGGGGTGGTGCCGCCGAAGATCGCCACGGAGAAGTTGTAGGCAATGCCCATTCCGCCGTAGCGGCTGGAGGTGGGGAACAGTGCCGGCAGTGCCGAAGCAAGGTTGGCCACGTAGAACGTCACCGGGAAGGCAACCAGGGCCAGGCCGGCCAGCGTGGACCAGATCTCGCCAAGGCCGATCAACAGGAACGCGGGAACCGCGAACAGGATGGTGCTGCCTGCGCCGATCCACAGCACGGGGCGGCGGCCGATGCGGTCTGACAGCTTGCCCGTCAGCGGGATGCAGATCGCCATGACCACCAGGACTGGGATCGTCAGCAGGGTGCCGTGAACGGGATCGTAGCCCTTGGAGTCGGTCAGGTAAGTGGGCATGTAGGAGGTCAGGGCGTAACCGACCGTGTTGGCGGCCGCGGCGAGGATCATGGCCAGCACGATCTGGCGCCAGTAGGCCTTGATGATGCCCACCGGACCCTTGGCAGCGTCCGCATCCTTTGATGCGGCGTCCTTGGCGAAGGCCTCCTGGGCGTCCAGGGTGGCCTGGAACTGGGGTGACTCCTCGATCTTGCTGCGGAAGTACACGGCGATCAGGCCCAGCGGACCTGCGATGAGGAACGGAATCCTCCAGCCCCATTCCTCCATGGCGGCCTGTCCGAGCGTGAGCTGCAGGACCGAAACCAGGGCGGCGCCGAGGGCGAATCCGATGTAGCTGCCCATGTCGAGGAAGCTGGCAAAGTAGCCTCGGCGCTTGTCCGGAGCGTACTCGCTGACGAAAGTAGTGGCACCGGCGTACTCTCCACCGGTGGAAAAGCCCTGGACGAGCTTGAGGATGACCAGGAGCGCGGCGGCCCAGATGCCGATCTGCGCGTAGCCAGGCAAGAGCCCGACGGCGAAAGTACTTGCCGCCATCAGCATCAGTGTCGCTGCGAGCACCTTCTGGCGGCCCATCTTGTCGCCGAGCCAACCGAACACTACGCCGCCGAGAGGGCGTGCGATGAAGGTGGCAGCAAACGTACCCAGGAGGAAGAGGGTTTGGACGGACTTGTCAGCTTCCGGAAGGAAGACAGGTCCCATGGTGGTGATGAGGTAACCGAAGACACCCACGTCATACCATTCCATGGTGTTGCCGACGATCGTGCCGCCGAGGGCTTTCTTCAGCATCGGCTGGTCCACCACATTGACGTCGGATTCCTTCAACCGGCGCCTGGGGCGGAGTTTGCCCTTCTTGGGGCTCTTGACTGCAGGCGTGGCGGCCGTTGCATGGCCTGCCGTTACCTGTGGTCCGGCGGCGTTCCTTGCGCCGTCCGGAGAGACGATCTTGCTTTGGTCTATGGGCATTTGGGCTTCTCCTAGGGAGGTCATTTGCTTGCGACTTCTGCTGCCCCGCTCTGGGCAGGTGTTCAATTTTACGGGGTTTGTGCCCAAAACCCGAGTTGAGATCCGATTTTTGGGCCGTTTCTGGACGCAAATTGCCCAGTTGTGTTGCATCTCATTGCCCGGTTTTGCCCTGTAAAGACGCGGATGTTGGCCCGTTTTTGCCCTCCGGAGCACGTTGTTACCAAATTGTTTGGCTTAGCCCACCGAAACGGCCGTTTAGTGCGCCAAAAACTGACGGGTCGCCCCAGGGTCAGGGGATGGAGGCGACCACCACCGTGGCACCGTCCTCGTCTTCGACGAAGACCTCAGCCGCGAGCCCTGCGGCGGCCATCACGCGGGCTGTCCCGGCGGCCTGCCTGGATGACGTTTCCAGAACCAGCGCGCCACCCGGTGCCAACCACTCAGCCGCCTCCCCGGCGACCCGCCGCTGGACCTCCAAACCGTCAGTGCCGCCGTCGAGCGCTGCCGCTGACTCATGCAGGCGCGCCTCCGGTGGCATCAGCGCGATCATGTCCGTGGGAACATACGGTGCGTTCACCACCAGCACTTCCACGCGGCCCCGAAGACGGGGCGGAAGAGCGTCATAGAGGTCGCCTTCAAAGACGTGTCCGCTCCGCGGCTGGACGTTAAGCCGTGCGCAGGCCACGGCGTTTGGATCGATGTCGGCCGCATACAGCTCGCAGCCGCCCACCAGGTCGCTGACGGCTGCGCCGATGGCGCCGGAACCACAGCACAAGTCCACGACGACGGCCTCGGGCTTGCCCAGCGCGGCAACGAGGTGCGCCGCCTTCCGGACAAGGTATTCAGTGCGCCGGCGCGGAACGAAAACACCTGGCCGGATGATCATCCTGCTGCCGCAAAAGTCCACCCAGCCCAGGATGTGTTCCAAGGGGAATCCTTGGCCCCGCTGTTCAACCAGATGCTCAAGGTGGTCCCGTCCGTTGGCAGCTTCCAGCAGCAGCCGCGCCTCATCTTCGGCAAAAACGCAGCCTGCCGTACGCAGCCTTTCGACGATAGCGGAGGACCCGGTCATGCTGGAATGCTAGCCGAGGGGTTCACAAACACCGCAGAGGGTAGTTAGGGTATGACGCATGGGAACACTGATTTTTGAGTAGACCGGCCTTTTCGCCCGTTTACATCCGACCAAGAATCCACGCCTGTAGAGGCCATGCCTCCATGCCGTTCCCGTTGTCGACGCCTTCCCGCACGTGATTTTCCGTTAAGGATCGTGCGCTCGTGACGCCATGGTTCCCCCGCCTCTCCAGGACTCACCATTTTTAAGGAGTCCGCATATGACTGCCACACCCGCAAGCAAAAGCCCCAAGGATGCCCCCGCCAGCGGAGGCATCCGCTCCAAACTGACCGAAGCCCAGCGTGCAATGCTCGCCAGCAAGTCCGGTGGTGGCGCGCCTGGCGGCTGGCAAAGCACGGGCAAGGGCCACAAGCCAACGTCAGCGAGCGGCAAGCAAGCGAAAACGGTCAAGAAGGTGCGTTGGTAGCTGTCGGGCAAATTCCTGCAGACAAGCAACGAGGCACCACCCTAATATTGAAGTCCCTTCATTTTCAGCGTGGAAAGGAAGAACCATGGCTGCCAAGCATGAAGCCGAAAACATCGATCCTGAGGTTGCCAACCATTTGGTGGAGTCCATGGACATGGCTCCCATGCCGGAACCGGCAACTTTGGCTGTCGCCCTGGGCGGCACTCCGGGGAACCAGTGGCCCGATGGCAACGGCAAGCGCCGCCACCCGAAGGACCGGGAACAGGCGCATGGCCGCATGGGCCAGGGCGCCGCAGTAACAGCGGTCCACCGCACCAGCCGGCCCCAGATGCCGCACTCCTCCTGAACACCCACCAACCCAAGCCAGCCCAACTGGGTCGCAGCAGTGCGCGTTTTGAGGGCTCAAAACGCGCACAAATGCGACTTAGTTGGGCTGGCTGACGTCGGAAGGCGACTTGTCCGGGCGCCAACCCCGCCACACGGGGTGCCGAAGCCGGCCGGGACCCGTCCAGTTGCCGAAAGCCACTTCCGCCACAAGCTCGGGCTTCACCCAGCGGGCATTGGCCGAGTCCTCCCGCGGGATGTCCGCAAACGGTGATTCCGGGATCTCCCGCGGCTCGAGCTTGTCCATGATGTCCCGCAGCTGCCAGTCCTTGAACCCGGTTCCTACCCGGCCCACGTAGCGCAGTTTGTCGCCGTCGGGCACGCCCAGCAGCAAGGCACCGAACGTGCCGCTGCGGGCGCCGGCACCAACACGCCAGCCGCCAACCACCACTTCCTGGCTCTGTTCGAGCTTGAGCTTCAACCACGCCCGGCTCCGGCGTCCGACCACGTACGGGCTGTCCGCCTTCTTGGCCATCACCCCTTCCAGGCCCAGTTCGGCGGCGCTCGCCATGAGGTCGTCCACGTCATGGTCCAGGACCTCGGAGAGGTGGATTGCGCAGCCACCTGGCAGCTTCCCGGCGAAGCCCGCCAGATGGTCCCGACGTTCGCGGAACGGCAGGCGGCTGAGGTCGGTGCCGCCGTCGTACAACAGGTCGAACAACATCAGGCTCACCGGGACTGACCCGCGGACCCTTTCAATGTCCGCAGCCTTGACCAGGTTCATCCGCAACTGCAGCCGGCCAAAGTCCGGGCGGGCTCCCTTGCCGAGCGCCACGATCTCCCCGTCCGCCACGAAGTCGCCCGGCGGCCAGCATTTCCGGTCCGTGAGCTCCGGGTAGGTCGCGGTGAGGTCGTTTCCGTTGCGGCTCGTCAGGCGGATGCTGCTCCCGGTGCCCGTGATGATCGCCCGGATCCCGTCCCACTTCAGTTCATACAGCCAGCCGCCGCCGCGGAGTTCCCCCACGGTTCCGGAGGTTGCCAGCATAGGGGTGTAGGCCGGCATGGGTTCAGGCCCGACGGCGGGTGGCGGCTTCGTTTCCGGAGCCACCTTCGCGGCGGGCTTCTTCCGGCCGCCGGGTTGTTCCTTCATCAGGTGGATGAGCCAGCGGTCGCCGGTATTGATGAGGGCCAGGCGCTTGGTGCCCTGCAGACCGCCACCGGGCTGGCCCGTAAGGGTGGCGATCACTTCCTTCCCCTCACGCCATTTCTCGCAGGTGTACTCGCCCCGGTCCCAAATGGTCATGGTCCCGGCCCCATATTCGCCCTTGGGGATGACGCCCGCGAAGTTTGCGTATTCCATGGGATGGTCTTCGGTATGGACGGCCAGGTTGTTCCGGTCCGGCGTTTCCGGCACGCCGCGCGGCAGTGCCCACGAGGCCAGGACGCCGTCGCGCTCCAGCCGCAGGTCCAGGTGGTAGCGGCGGGCGTGATGTTCCTGGATGACGAAGATGCCTCCGGGAGGCGGCGGGTCGCCGGGTTTCGGCTGCTCTGATGAACGTGCGGCAGGTGCCTGCCCGCCATCGCGGTTGGAGGACGACGCCGGAAAAGGTTCAGGAGTCTTCCCCGGGTCGCGCATTCCCACATATTTGGAAAGACGGTCCTCAACGGTCACTACCCGCTCGCGGCCGCCCGGAGTACCCCGCCGGGAGGCGCCGCTGCCGCCCGTGGAGGTGCCGCCGTCGTCCTCATCTTCCCCGTGCGGCGGGAGATGACGCGAGGAAATCGGCGCAAAGTGGTCCTTCCCCGTGCTGACGCGCTTCATGACCTCGGTGAAGTCAAGGTGGTCCAGCGTGGGGGAGGCCAGTTCCCGCCACGTGCGTGGTGCAGCTACCGTGGGGTGCGCCTTGCCGCGGAGCGAGTAGGGCACGATCGTGGTCTTGTTGCCGCTGTTCTGGCTCCAGTCCACCAGGACCTTGCCGTGGCGGAGGGACTTCTTCATGTCGCTGACCACCAGGTCCGGATGATCGGACTCAAGGGCGCGGGCGAGCTCATGGGCGAACGCGGACACCTGCTCTGATTTCAGCGTGCCTTCCAGCCCCGTGTAGAGATGGATACCCTTGCTGCCGCTGGTCACTGGAACGGGGTCCATGCCCATGTCCTGCAGGATGGACCGGGCGAGTTTGGCCACTTCCACGCATTCGGGCAGGCCTGCGCCGGGGCCGGGGTCAAGGTCCAGCACAAAACGGTCCGGGCGCAGCGGATTGCCGGCCGGATCCACCTGCCACTGCGGCACATGGATTTCCAACGACGCGATCTGGGCCATCCAGGTGAGCGTGGCGAGGTTGTTGACCATCGGATAGTCATTGGTGTGGTCCGAATGGTGGATGGTGGCGCGCGGAATCCACTTGGGCGCCGAGTCCTCCAGGTTCTTCTGGAAGAAGACCTGCCCGGGGTTCTCTGCAGTGCCTACCCCGTTGACCCACCGCTTGCGCGTCACGGGCCGGTTGGCTGCCGCCGGGATGAGAAACGCGGCAACCGCTGCGTAGTAGGCAAGGACTTCAGCCTTGGTGGTGCCTGTCTCCGGGTAGATGATCTTGCCCAGGTTCGTCAGGGTCAGTTCATGGCCCTCGACGACGACACGCTCCTTCTGCTTGACTGCCACCTCTTCTCCTCTGCTGGCTTGTGCTGTTGACTGGGTGCATGAGGGCCATATGGAAGGGATCTATCGCGTTCGGTCTGGTCAACGTACCAGTGAAGCTCTACAGCGCCACGGAGGACCACGACATCAGCCTCCATCAAGTCCACAATAAGGACGGCGGGCGCATCCGTTACCAGCGGAAATGTGAAATTTGCGGCGAGGTTGTTGCCTACGAGGACATCGACAAGGCCTACGAGGAAGAAGGCCGCACTGTGGTCCTCACAGCGGCTGAACTGAAGTCCCTTCCCGAGGAAAACAGCCGTGAGATCGAGGTGGTGGAGTTTATCCCCGCCGAGCAGCTTGACCCCATCATGTACGAACGCAGCTACTTCCTGGAGCCGGACTCCAAGTCGCCCAAGGCCTACATGCTGTTGAGGCAAACACTGGAGGACACGGACAGGATCGCAATCGTCCAGTATGCGCTGCGCCAGAAGACACGGCTCGGCGCGCTGCGTGTCCGCGGCGACGTGCTGCTCCTGCAGGCCTTGCTGTGGGGCGACGAAGTCCGCGAGGCCAAGTTTCCGTCCCTTGAGACGGACATCAAGATCTCGGACAAGGAGCTTGAGATGTCCTCCGCCCTGGTGGAGTCCATGGCCCACGACTTCGACCCCGATGAGTACACCGATGACTACCAGGTCCAGTTGAAGACACTCATCGAAGCCAAGCTGGAGAAGGGCGAGGCCCTGGACACCGAGGCCACCTTCGGTGCGGTGGAAGGCGAAGGGGAAGGTGGGGACGTCATCGACCTCATGGAGGCCCTCAAGCGCAGCCTCGACAAGAAGCGCGGCAAGGAAAAAGCCGCCGACGACGACGCTGCCGCCACCAAAACTGCGGCCAAACCCAAGACGCGGGCCAAGAAAAAGGCGTGACCCGCCGTCGTAAACCCAACTGGGTCGCAGTTAAGCGCGTTTAGACGGCTCTAAACGCGCTTAACTGCGACCTGGTTGGGTGAATCGGGGGGATTAGCCTTTGACGGATCCGGCGGTCAGGCCTTGGACGATGAACTTGCTGGCGAAGGCGAAGATCACCAGCGTGGGAACCACAGTCAGGACCGCGGCGGCGGACATGGAACCCCAATCGATGTTGAAGCTGGAGATAAAGCCGGCCAACGCCGTCGGAATTGTCTTGTTGCTGTCGCTGTTCATCAGGGTCACCGAGAGGAACAGTTCGTTCCAGCAATTGACGAAGTTGAAGACAAAGCTGGCTGCGATGCCGGGCAGCATGACCGGGACGATAACCCTGAAGAGCGCCCCCATCCTGGAACAGCCATCGATCATGGCCGCCTCTTCCAAGGCGTCCGGGACGTTCTCGAAAAAGCCCCGCAGCATGATGGTGCAGAACGGGATGCAGATGGCGATGTAGATCAGGATCAGCCCGGTTTTGGAATCGACCAGGCCGAAATCGGTCATCATCAGGTAAAGCGGGCCCAGGGCAATGAAGCCGGGGATCATCTGCGTGATGAGGAAAGCACCCAGCACTGCACCGCGCCCGGAAAACTGGAACCGCGCCAGAACGTAGGCGGAGAGCAGCGAGATAAGCGTGGCCACCGAGGCGGCCACCAGGGCCACCACCAGGCTGTTGAGCATGTACTGGCCGAAGTCCGACTTCGTGAAAAGCCCGATGTAGTTGTCCAGTGACAACTGCCGCGGCCAGTAGTCCAGCGGCAGCGAATAGATTGCTCCCGGCTCCTTGAGGGAGGTCACCACGATCCAGTACAGCGGGAAGACAGTGACGATCAGGCATAAGCCCAGGAAGACAACTTTTGAGACGCGGCCTATGAGCGTTGGACTGTTGATCATGGGGCTCCCTTTCGAAACCGGACAGCCATGAGGTAGAACGCTGCAAACAGCATGAGGGTGACCATCACGATCAATCCCAGGGCGGAAGCCTTGCCGTAGTCGCCTTCCTGGGTAATTTTGATCATGTAGGTGGTGATGATGTGGGTTTGGTCCGCAGGTCCGCCGCCGGTCATCGCGAAGATGATGTCCGGGAAGTTGAAGATCCAAATCACCCGCAGCAGGATGGTCAGCGCGAGGGTCGTGGAGATGCTGGACAGCGTGATGCTGAAGAACGTCCGTACTTTGCCGGCGCCGTCCAGTGCGGCGGCCTCATACATCTCGTCGGACACCGACTGCAGGGCAGCGAGGATCATGATGGCGAAGAACGTCACGCCGTACCAGATGTTGGCTATGATGATCGCCGCCATGGCAAAGCCCGGATCGGATAGCCACGGGATGGGCGAGCTGATGAGTCCGGATTTCATCAAGAGGTCGTTGACCACCCCGAATTCCGCGTTGAACATCCAGCGGAACAGCATCCCGATGAGGAAACCGGAAACTGCCCAGGGAAAGAAGATCATGGCTTGGTAGGCGCCGCGCATCCTGAACTTCCGCTTCAGGTACAGGGCGACGGCAAAGCCGATGACCACTTGGGGAACCAGGGAGCCGACAACCCACACCACGGTGTTGCGGACGATTGTTCCGAACTCGGGTGCGTCGAACAGGCTTTGGAAGTTCCCGAAACCAACCCATGACGTATCGGACAGGTCGTTCAGGTTCCAGTTCCGGAAGGCCATCTGGCTGCCGGCGAGCATGGGGTAGTAGGTGAAGATCCCCACGAATATGGCGGCCGGTGCCAGGAAGGCCAGCAGGGTCAGCGCTGTCCGGCCGCTGAACCGCCTCTTGGAGCCGCCACTGCCCTGGTCCCGCTGCACGTCCCTGCGCCCCGAGGGAGGCGACGTGGACCGCTTGACGTCGAGGCTCATGAACGGCTAGCCCTTCATCTTTTCTGTCCAGTAGGTGTCCCAGCTGGACAGCAGGTCGGCGGTGCTCATCTGGCCGGTGAGCACCCGCTGAAGTTCGCCGTCGGACTTCTTGATCCACTCGGTCCACCAGGAAACACTGCGTGGCTGGATGGCCGAGATGTAGGTGTCGGGGTTCTCCGTCATTTTCACGTAGGCAGCCCAGGGGCCGGTGCTGTAGAAGGGGTCCTGCGCGGCGGACTTCAGCGTGGGGACAAGGCTGTTGTCCTTGCTGAATGTGGTGGCGGCGTCACCTTGGGCGAGGTACTTGATGAGCTTGACTGCCTCCGGTTTGGCGTTGGAGGACTGTGCGATGCCCCAGCCGGCCGAAGCCACTGGCTGTATCGCCTTGCCGCCCGGTCCTACGAGCAACGGCGCAACATTCCACTGGTCCTGCTTGATGGCCTGTGACTCCTTGACGGTGGCGATGACCTCGGGGTCCTGCAGCAGGAAGGCCGTGGAGCCATTGCTGAAGCCCTGGACCATCTCCGGGTAGCCCCAGGCCACGGACGACGGCGGCGATCCCTTCTTGAAGAGGTCGATGTAGAGGTCCATGGCTTCCTGGGCCTTGGGGGAGGAGAAGATCGTCTTGCCGCTGGTCAGCTTGAAGGCGTTCTCCCGGTCGATCTCATCGGCCACATAGGCCTCGATGATGGCGACGGCGTTGGAGTTGGCGTTGGTACCACCCCGGAACGCGTAGCCGAACTTGTTCTCTGACGGCTTGTTCAGGGCCTCGGCCTGCTTCGCCATCTCCGGCCAGCTGCTGGGCGGGCCGTCAAAGCCGGCGTCCTTGACCAGGTCCGACCGGTAGAACAGGGAGAGGCCGTAGAAACCATAGGGAATGTAGTAGGTCTTGCCGTTTTGCTTGGAGTAGGTGACGGCGTTCTCTGTCAGGTTATTCCAGCCATCCCAGCCGTCCAGGTCCTTGGTCATGTCGTACAGCCAATTGTTGGCTCCGAAGGACCCCACCGTGATATCGCGGGCTTCCACGACGTCGATCCCCTTGCCGGACTGCAGCATCTGCTGGATCTTCTGGTCGGCTTGATCCGTGGGCGGCGAAATCAGCTCCACCTTGATGTCCGGGTTCTCCTGTTCGAACCCGGAGATCAGCTTCTTCAGGGTCTCCGTCCTGGTGGGGTTGGTGAGGCTTTCCACCATTTTCAGGGTGACCTTGCCATCGGCAGCATTTTGGCCGCCGCCGCATCCGGCAAGTGCAAGAACAGCCGCAAGGCCTGCTGCGGCAGTGGCCATAAATCTGGATTTCACGTGGGTCCTCCGTTGAATGGTTGTGATGGATGGTCCTGCACCGGTTGGCGGCGCAGCGTGGTTTCCTCAAGTGGATCGGGCAAGCTCCACGAGCCCGGGAACGGCCTTCTCCGCGAAGGCCTCGTAATCACTTGGCGAGTTGTAGAGATGCGCGGAAAGGCGAAGGAAGCCCTCACCCGCGAAGGTGGTCACGGCAGTTTCAAAGTCCCACCGTTCGGAGATGAGCTCCCGGACGCTATGCGAATCCTCATGGGTGGTGGCAAGGCCCTTCGGCAGCCGGAGGAGTCGCAGGGGACCTACGGGCATGCCGACCTCCACGGAGTGGTCCTCGCCGGTGTGCGCGGTGAAAGCATCTCCAATGATCGACGCGCCGTAGTCGCACAGCCCGCCGGCGTAGCTGCGGAACGTCCCCCAGCCGTATCGTTCCTCGATGGTGTCGAAAGAGGCGTGGGCAGCCATCCACGAGGTAACGTCCTGGGTTCCCACGTGGTCAAAGTTTTCGGGGAAGCGGTAAGGGAATCCCCATGAGTCGATGAGCGGCACCAGGCCCGCAGCACGGTCGCCGCTGCACACAAGTGCCGCCGTTCCCCTGGGGGCGCAGGCAAACTTGTGCAGGTTCCCCACCCAGAAACCCTCAAAGTCGGGCACGGGTGACTCCACGATGCCAGGCGCGTGTGCTCCATCCACCAACACCGGGATGCCGAGCGGGGCCGCGGCCCGCGCGATGGCCTCGACCGGGAAGGCGCGTGCAGTTGCCGATGTGATCTGGTCAACGACGATGAGGGCCGTCCTGCTGCTGACTTCGGCCAGAACCAGGGCGCAGACGGTCTCCGCGTCTGCATCCAACGGAACGTCGGCGATCCGGACCCTGCCGCCGTGCTTGCGCGCGATGCGGTGGGCCCCGTGCAGCACGGCCCCGTAAGCATGGCTTGTGGTGACGATCTCCGCGCCGTGCTCGAAGTCCAGGGAGTTGTAGACAGCGCTGATGCCGGCACTCGCGTTGAGGACGAGGGCTGTATGGCCCGCGTCAACTCCCAGGAAGCCGGCAACCTGTGCCCGGGCTTTGGCCACGGCGCTGTACTGCCCCATGAACCAGGTGCACGGATTGGCGTCCATGCGGGCCTTGAGTTGGAGCTGCACTTCCTGGGCAGCCCGTGGGACTGAGCCATATGAACCGTGGTTCAGGTGGGTCTTGTGTGGGGTCAGGCTCCAGTCGGAGATGGACGGGTTGCCATCCGGAGTCGTCATCGGATGCGGTGCCGTGAGGTTGCTGGCTGGGTACACAGAAGCCTTCTTGGTTGAAGAGGCGGGACTGTCTGTAAGTTACATCACAGGAGCAGCCAAGACAACAGACAACTTTGCAAGGAAGTCAGAGGACTTTGGCGAAATAAAGCGCTTAAGTGGCTCTACGGTTCAAAACATGACGGAGAGATAAGATGTCTTTGGAGAAAAGTCCGACACTATGACGATCCGGCGCACGCTTGCCTGGGTGGGGTAGCGTGTAACACGTCTGGAGGGAGCGGCTCAGTGGGTGCAGTTGAAACGGCCATGCAGGGCCTGCGGAACAAGATCGCATCCGGGGAGCTGGGGCCCGGGCAAAAATGTCCCCCCGAGGCTGAGCTCTGTGCACAGTTGGGGGTATCCAGGAGTTCCCTGCGGGAAGCTGTCCGGGCGATGTCGGCGCTGGGGATCATGGAGTCGCGCCACGGGTCCGGGACCTACATCTCGTCGCTGGAGCCTACCGTCATTCTCCAGAACTTCGCCCTGCTGGTGGACCTGCTGCCCCTGGACGGGCTGCTGGAACTGTTCGAGATCCGCAGGCTGATGGAGTCCCACGCGGCGGCCGCTGCGGCAGCCAATGCAACCCCGGCCGCTGTCGCTGCCCTCACGGAGCTGCTGGAAAGCATGGAGGGCACGGACAACCCTTCCGAGTATTCGGAGTACGATTCCCGGTTCCATGAAGAAATCTGCCGTGCCAGTGGCAACTCCACGCTAGCCGGCCTGGTGGGCATCTTCCGTTCGCGCGGGGGCCACTTCCACATCTTCGACGGCGACATTGGCACCGCCGTGCGCGAGGGCAGCACCGACGGACACCGCGCGATCGTTGACGCGATTGCCCAGCGCAATCCCACGCTCGCGGCAACCTCCATGGCGGCGCATATTGCCCAGACCGAACAGTGGCTGAAAAAGCTCAGGCCCGCGCCGCGGCTTCAGGACTAGTTGTCAGTGGTTCCGCAGCATGGAGATGATCTCCGACTTCTTCTTCCCTGAGTAGCCGGTGATGCCGAGCTCCTTGGCGCGGGCTTTCAGCTTGTCCACCGTCCAGTCGTCGTAATCGCCGGATTTACCGCCCTTGCGTCCTATTTCCTTCCGGCCTTGGTTTGCGGCGGCATTGGAGATGCGCGCGGCTTTTTCCTTGGAAGCACCGTCTTCCCGGAGTTCCTCGTAGAGCTCCGGATCCTTCAGGCTGGGATTCTTCCTGGCTGGCATGTCTTTCCTTTCTCTGGTCGATCAGGCTCCGGTTTCCTTGTGTGGTTCAGCCACTGGCTTGGATTCCGGAGAGCCCCGCTGGCGCAGGTAAACGGAGGCGCCGACGAGGACGGCGACGGCCAGGAATTCGCTCTGCCAGTTTTGGAATGACTCAAACCAGAATTGGCTGGAACCAACATACTCCCACAGGCCCACTTCCGGGAGCCCATGGCTGACCTGTTCCTCGTTGTACGCCGCCGTTCCTCCGAAGGCGTGCAGCGTGATCGATGCCAGGAAGAGCAGGGCAAACAGGCCGGCGAGGGAGTGCTCGTACACTTTCAGGACCCATCCTCCACGGCGCACGGGCCAGGGGGTCTTGGGAGTGTGCTTGGCCTCCCGGGGATCCTCATCCTGCGGTGCCGGTTTATCCACGGGCTTGGATTCAGAGGAGCCCTTCTGGAAGAGGAAAATGGTCAGGACCACGTACATGGCCATCTGCAGGAACTCGGATTCCCAGTTCTCGAACACGGCCTCCACAAAGTGGCCTGTGCCGACGTACTCCAGGACGCCCAGTGGCGGCTGTCCGTGGCTTTGCTGCTCCTCGCTGTAGCTGGCTGCCCCGGACACCACCATGCCGCCCAGGAAGGCGACGAACAGGCCGGCGTTTGCCAGCAGCAAGCCGTGGTCTTTCATCCATTGGCGCATCGGTCCTCCTTTCGTTGAGGCTTCCTGATGCTCTGTTGGCCGCAGCACGGGTCAGCGTTCCCTACCGTTTGTCGCCTCATCAGCGCTGTCACCGTTGTCATGGTTTCGAAGGGCCCGCCGGTGGAGCCAGATCGGTGTCCCGAGGACAAGGACAAGCAGGACCAGGATGATGACACCCCCGGAGACCAGCCCGGCGGTCCTACCGGCCACCACATCGAAGACCAGCGATGCTGATCCCACAATGAGGATGGCCACGCCGAACAGTGCGAACTTGGTGATGATGTTGGCACTGGAGACGAGGGTCGACTTGAGGCCTTGGCGGAACAGCCGGCGGTGGACGCTGACGGGCAGCACAATCAATGACGTGGTGAGGGCGGCGGCCATGACGTTAAAGAGGTAAAGCCCGCGCTGCCAATCGTCCAGGTCCTCGAATCTTTCCTGGAACGGCAGGGTCAGCAGGAAACCTCCCAGGATCTGCACGCCTGTTTGCAGGACCCGTAATTCCTGGATCAATTCCATCCAATTGCGGTCCATCCGCTCTTCGGTGGATTCATTCCTGCCGGTCCTGGGAGCCTGATCGGGCTCAACCATTCGTGCACCTCCAGCTGGGTATGTGGTGGACGCCAACGGAACGCCGGACTACGGTCGAACTGTCAGCATTCCTCGTGTTTTATCGGGGCCTCACAGGAATTACCAGGAGGAAGAAATGAGCCAGGACCCACACCGCGTCGACCCGGAAGATGCACCCGGCGGCTACGGAACACCTACACCGGAGCAGGAATTGCCCGGTGGTGGCTCCGGACGCGAAACCCCGGAACGGCCCGCACCCGGGAGCTCTCCGGAACCGGAAAGTACGGACGAAGAAGGGACCGGCGCTTCGCCGGACGACAACGCCTGAGCAGCGTGAGGGCTGCCCCGTGCCGCAAGCCTGCTGCAGGGGGACAGCCCTCGCGTTCCGCGATCATCCGGGGTGTGGCGCTTGGGGCGCCTGAGGAGTCAATCCTGGCGGCGCCGCTCTAAACCGTGTGGCCCCTGCGTCCGGACATGAAGCTGAGCAGCCAGCCAATGGCGGCAATGACCAGAAGGACCACGCCTACCCACAGCAGCCAGTTGAGGGCCTGCGAGAAGCCGCCCACCAGAAGAAGAACAATTGCCACTACACCAGCGATTATCAGAAGCGTATTCATGGTCAGCACATTCCTTTCCTTGGAATCCCGGGGATCTTCCTGGATTCCTGACTATGCATTCCTGCTTACTTCATTTCTTTGTTGCGGTTCCCGGTGCATTGCTGCCGCCGGGTGCCATTTGGCCGTTATCACCGCCAGCGGCCCGCGGGTGAGCGGGTTCGCCAGTTGTGAACAGCGACACTCTCCATTGTACTACTAAGCATCCTTATGAAAGAGTAATTGCAGTCGTCACCTGATGATTGACCTGTTGGTGAAGAAATTTGCCGGCATGGTTTTTCGCCCAAGCGACCGTCCACGAGAGGAAAACATGAAAGCGTCACAGCAGCTTGCAGACAACCTTCAAATCGTCCTGACGGACCTCATCGAGCTACAGCTCCAAGGCAAGCAGGCCCACTGGAACATCGTTGGCCCCAACTTCCGTGACCTCCACCTCCAGTTGGATGAACTTGTGGTGGCCACGCGGCAGTTTGCCGATGACACCGCGGAGCGCATGCGGGCACTGCACGCCCTCCCCGACGGCCGCAGCGCCACGATCGCCAAGGGCACTCGGCTGGAGGAGTTCCCGGGCGGCCTTGTCTCCACCAAGAACGCCGTCAAACTGGTCACAGACCGCGTGGAACGAGCCGTCCAGACCATGCGCGACGTCCATGACGAGGTGGATGAGGAAGACCCCACGACGGCGGACCTCCTGCATGAGTTCATCGCCCGCCTTGAGCAGTTGGTCTGGATGATCAATGCAGAAATCATGGGTGCCGGCGCCGCAGTAACGGACCCGGACGAAGCCTGACCGGCGGCCCGGCACCGGACACGCGGAGCACCCATGGCCAGGCTTCGGCGCAGTGACCTTTCCAAGCCCGGCATCGTGCGGCGCCGTTCGGGCAAGGGTTTCAGCTACCGCCATCCGGACGGGACACTCCTGGACAAAGAGGATCGCCAGCGCATCAATGCGCTGGCGATCCCGCCTGCGTGGACCGAGGTCTGGATCAGTCCCTACGAGAATGCGCACATCCAGGCCACGGGCGTGGATGCCGCGGGACGCAGCCAGTACCTCTACCATCCCCGGTGGCGCGAACGTAAGGACACCGAGAAATTCCAGCGCGCCGCCGAACTGGGCTCGGCCTTCCCATCGATCCGGCGCACCGTGACGCTGCACTTGAAGGACACCTCCGACCCCAGGCAACAAACCCTGGCTGCCGCTGTCCGCCTCATGGATCTGGGAGCACTGCGGGTCGGCTCCGAAAGCTATATGAAGCAGAACGGGTCCTACGGACTGACGACCCTCCGGTGCCGCCACGCGAGGATCAAGGACAACGCCGTCGGCCTGAAGTTTCCCGGCAAGAGCGGCCAATGGTGGGACACCTCCATTAATGACCCAGCGCTGGCTGCCTTCCTCGAACCCCTTTCCCGCAGGCCGGGCAAGGAGCGGCTGTTGGCCTACAAGGCCAACGGCTCGTGGGTTCCCTTGGACGGGTCCATGGTTAATGAGTACCTCCGGAGCATTGCCGGTGAAGCCTACAGTTCAAAGGACTTCCGGACGTGGAAGGGCACTGCCGCCGCAGCGCTGTGCCTCCTGAAGACTGAAGGCACCATGACCCGCCCCCAGGCCTTGGTCAAAGCCATGAAAGAGGCGGCCGGGTTGCTGGGCAACACGCCCACGGTGGCGCGCACCTCCTACGTGGACCCGCGGATCGTGGAAGCGTATCTTTCCGGTGAACTCCTCGACGTGAAGCCAACGGAGCCCTCCATCGCGGAATTCCTGATCTCCAAGCAGGGCTGACGCAAGTGGCTGCTGGACGCAAAGGCCAGTCTGGACGCAGGCGTTAAACGAAAAAAGCCTGGCCGCATCCTCCGGGAGCGGCCAGGCTTTTAGGAGCCGGTGCTTCTAGGCGTCGTGGTCCGTTTCGAGGATCTGCACCAGGCGGTCCAGGGCTTCGTCCGCACCCGCGCCTTCAGCACGCAGCACCACGACATCGCCGTGCTCGGCGCCCAGGCTCATCAAGGACAGGATGCTGGCCGCGTCCATGGCGTCATCGGCGGGTTCACCCTGGCGGGCAATGGTCACGTCGAGGTCAAGTTCCCCTGCAGCCTCGGCGAAGATGGCTGCCGGGCGGGCGTGGAGGCCGACGCGGCTGGCGATGGTGGCGGTACGTTCAGTCATTGGTGCTCCTTGGATAGGGATGTGGGTGTGGGAAGTCCAGGGTGACGGTGGTGCAGGAAGGTCAGACGCCTGCGGTGGCAGGAACCGCTTCCGCTTCGACGGGCTTGTTCACGGCCCAGCGCTTGAGGGCTATGACCAGCAGTGCGGTGATCGCCACGCCCACGGCGATGGACAGGAAGAAGAACAGGAAGTTGTCGATGGCGAAGAAAACGAACAGGCCGCCGTGGGGTGCCTTGGACGTGACAGCGAAGGCCATGGACAGTGCACCGGTCACGGCACCACCCACCATGCTGGCCGGGATAACGCGCAACGGATCGGCGGCGGCGAACGGGATGGCACCTTCGGAAATGAACGATGCTCCCAGAAGCCAGGCAGCCTTGCCGTTTTCGCGTTCGGCGAGCGAGAACAGCTTCTTGTCCAGCACGGTAGCCAGCGCCATGGCCAGCGGCGGAACCATGCCTGCCGCCATGACGGCGGCCATGATCTGCCACGGAGCCTGGTTGGTGATGGACGCGGTGCCGAGGCCGGCAACGGCGAACGAGTAGGCGACCTTGTTGACCGGGCCGCCGAGGTCGAAGCACATCATGAGGCCAAGGATGACGCCGAGGATGATGGCTCCCGCGCCGGTCAGGCCGGAAAGCCCGGCGTTGAGGGCGTTGGTCAGCGCGACGATCGGGGCGCCGAGGATCAGGAACATCAACCCGGACGCTACCAGGGACGCGATCAGCGGGATGATGACCACCGGCATCAGGCCACGGAGCCAGCGGGCCACGTTAAGCTTGCCCAGTTGGTAGGCGACGTAGCCGGCCAGCAAACCGCCGACGATGCCGCCGAGGAAGCCCGCGCCCATGAAGCCGGAAACTGCGCCGGCGACGAAGCCCGGCGCAATACCCGGACGGTCGGCGATCGCGTAGGCGATGTAGCCCGCCAGTGCCGGGACCAGGAAGCCGAGGGACAGGGCGCCGATCTTGAAGAGGACGGCACCGAGGTAGGCGCCCAAGGGACCCCAGGCATTGTCCGGGAACTCGGTGGGCAGGTTGAAGATGCTGTTCTCCACAACGATCTTGTCGGCAAAGCCCGTGATCAGGTAGCCACCCATGAGGAAGCCGAGCGCAATCAACAAACCGCCACCGGCCACGAACGGAATCATGTACGACACGCCGGTCAGGAGTGCGCGCTTCAGCTTCTGGCCGACGTGCTCGCTCTTCTCCTCGGCCTCGCGCTCGGCCTGCTCCTCCGCACCGAAATGGGCCACCCGGTGTGCGTGGGGGTCATCGGCAGCGGCGAGGGCTTCCTGGACCATCTTGTCCGGTTCATCAATGCCGCGCTTGACGGGCGCGTTGATGACCGGCTTGCCGGCGAAGCGCTCCTTTCCGCGAACGTCGACGTCGACGGCGAAGATCACCGCATCTGCCGCGGCGATCACCGCCGGGTCCAGCGGCTTGGCGCCGGAGGAACCCTGGGTCTCCACCTGCAGGTCCACACCCGCTTCCTTGGCCGCGGCAACCAACGAGTCGGCAGCCATGTAAGTGTGCGCGATTCCGGTTGGGCAAGCGGTAACGGCCACGAGGCGCTTGGGTCCGGCCGGGGTCGCTTCACCGGTGATGGGGGTCGTGCCCGCTTCGCGATGCCCAACCACTCCGCGACCCCCATCACCGGCTCCGCCGGAACTCGGCTTATCGCTCAAAGCGCCATCTACCAGCTCGACTATCTCTTGTGGAGAGGAAGCCGCACGCAGCGCAGCCGTGAAGTCCTTTTTGATGAGTGATCGGGCCAGCTTGGAGAGCAGCTTCAGGTGTTCCTGGTCAGCGCCGTCGGGGGCTGCAATGAAGAAGATGAGGTCCGCAGGGCCGTCCTTTGCACCGAAGTCCACCTTGTGGGAGAGCCGCGCCATGGCCAGGGCGGGTTCCGTCACGGCGGCGGAACGGCAGTGCGGGATGGCAATGCCGCCGGGAACGCCGGTGGCCGTCTTCTGCTCGCGGGCAAAGGCGTCGGTGAAGAGCCCTTCAACCTCGGAGGCACGGCCAGCGGCGGCAACCTTGCCGGCCAGGACACGGATGACGTCGGCGGGGGCATCGCCCAGGTTCTGGTCGAGGGTGACCAATTGGGGTGTGATCAGCTGGGTCACTGTTAGTCCTTCGGGAGGGCCGTGATGGTAACGGCGTCTGGGGTTGTCTGGTGGACTGCCGGGACAGTGGAGCCCGGCAGCGAAGCAGCGGCGGCACCATGGGCCACGGCTTGACGGAGGCAGTCCGGGGCGGAACCACCTTTGGTTGCGGCCAGCAGGTAGCCGGCCAGGGACGAATCGCCGGCACCTACAGTGCTGACGGCTTGTATCGGCGGATGCGTGGCAAGCCACGCTCCGTCTGCCGTCACCAGCACTGCGCCCTTGGATCCGAGCGTTGCGAGTACGGCACCCACACCGCTGTGAACGACGGCGGCAGCAGCTTGGGCGGCTTTGGCCGGGTCTGCTTCCAGTTCGTCAGCGGTGGAGACAGTGGCGAAGCCTGCCGCCGCAGCGAGTTCTGCGAGCTCTTCGGCGTTGGGCTTCAGGAGATCCGGCTTTCCGGCGGCGTCACCTTCCAGTGCTGCCGCGAGGGGAGCCCCGGACGAGTCGATGGCGATGCCTGGAGCGGCGATCCCATCGGCCCGGGAACGCAGCCGGCGGGCGATGGTGGCATAGAAGTCGGCGGGCACTCCTGGTGGGAGCGAGCCGGCCAGGACCACCCAGCTGGCGCCACGCGAGCGTTCAAGCAGCAGCCCGATCAGGGCCTCCTGCTGTTCCCCGCTCAGTTCCGGGCCGGGCTCGTTGATCTTGGTGGTGACGCCGTCCGGTTCGGTGAGCGTGACGTTGCTGCGCAGCGCTTGACCGATGGGGAGCGCGGCAAAGGGCACACCGCCGTCGTGCAGTCCGGCAAGGACCGGATCCGAGTCGTCGCCCGGAAGAACCGCGAGCGTTTCGAGGCCGGAGGCCACGAGCGCCCGGGACACATTGACGCCCTTTCCGCCCGATTCCTGATGGACGGCCACCGCGCGCTGCACTTCTCCGCGGGCCAGCGGCCCGGGAAGTTCAACTGTCCGGTCAAGGCTGGGGTTGGCGGTCAGCGTGACGATCATGCGACCACCACGTCTACACCGGCGTCGGCCAGGGCTGCCGCGAGTTCCGCGGAGGGCTCCCTGTCTGTGATCAAGGTATCCACATCCTTCAAAGTGGCGAACTGGACCAGGGTTTCGGCGTCCAGCTTGGAAGAGTCGGCCAGTGCCACCACGCGGCGGGCTGACTTGACGAAGGCTGCCTTGACGGCGGCTTCCTCGGGATCGGGGGTGCTGAGACCGAACGTAGCGTGGATGCCGTTGGCACCGACGAACGCGATGTCCGGCCGGAGCTTGAAAGCGGCCTCCACGGTGGACTGGCCCACTGCCGCCTGTGTCAGCCCGCGGACGCGGCCACCGAGGATCTGGAGGGCAACACCGGGAGTGGCAGACAGCTTGCCGGCAATGGGAATGGCATGGGTGATCACCACGAGGTCGTCCGTTGACCCATTGGCCGGCGTGCGTTGGGCCAGGAGGTCGGCGAGGGTTTCCGTGGTGGAACCGGCATCGAGCAGGACACTGCCGGTGGTGGGTCCGGGAATCATGGAAAGGGCGGCTGCTGCGATGCGGAGTTTTTCGGCCTGGCGCTGAATGGCGCGCTCCAGGATGCTTTCTTCGCGGGTGCTGAGCCGGTCCGAGGGGACTGCGCCGCCGTGCACACGGCGCAGGTTGCCGGAAACCTCGAGGGCCGCGAGGTCGCGGCGGATGGTTTCGGTGGTGATGCTGAACCGGTCGGCGAGCTCGGTAACGCTCACGCGTCCGCGCTCTGCGACGAGTGCGGAGATCAGTTGTTGGCGCTCTTCGGCGAACACTTACCCTCCATTGCGGTAATGCCTGTTTTCGTGCATCCACTGTGAGTGATTGCTGTCACAACAATGTGGAATTGCTTGACTCTATCTTTGTTTATGCGGGTAAGTCAAGAGAAACCAACACAAACAAAGATTGATGATGCGAAGGATCAGGCGTGTGCAGGGCAAACGAAAAGGCACGTCGCGCTCCCTGTAGCGCGACGTGCCCTCGTCGGGTCCTGACTGGGGGATTTGGCAGGACCCGGTCATTCGGTGGAACTGTCGGGAGCCGGCGCCCCTGCGGTTCCACTGGCCCGGCGGCTCCCGCAGCCAGGCCCTTCTTCTAAAGTTGGTCGTCCTCCGGTATCTGGTCCGGTTCGGGTACTGGCGGCGGCCCGGGCTCGGGCAGGGGAACGGGTTCCGGAGTGGGAGCAGGTTCCCGCTGGCGGGACTGGATGGCAGGGTCCGGCTCGACGGCGGGGTCTGCGCTCGTCAGGTCCGGGGTTCCCGCGCCGCCAGCGCCCGGGGAGTTGCCGCTCACGGCTTGTTGTTCCTGCGGTGCCCCAGGTGTTGTGGCCGGAGGCTCCTGGGCGCGCTGGTGGGGAACCGGCTCGAGTCCCAGCCGTTGGTGTAGTCGATGGGAAGGTTGTCCGGGTCGGGTGGGTCCGGAAGCTTGTGCTTGCCGGACCTCGAATCGGAACCGGTCGCCAGTGACTCTTTCCTTCGCTTGTCTGCCTTCATGCTGTCTTCTTCCGGTAGGTCCTTGGATGCTGCCGCAGGAGGTTTCCGCCGGCCATCAGTCGGGAAATTCCATGCGGAACCCGCAACTGCATCCCAGGACGCGTGTGTTGATGTGGACTTCATAAAGCTGGGCGCTGCTGCCTGGACGCACTGCCGCCGTGGCCTGGATCCGCCGAAGCTCGCAGCTCCTGGTTTTCATGGGGGCGCCGCAGTGGAGGTATTGGCCGCCGAACTGGAAGACGCTGTGGGAGGAGCCGGGCCGGTTCAGGATCATGGCCACACGCTGCACTGTGGCGGTCCGGAGATAGGAGTTCCCGCAGGCGGCGCAGTCATAATCCACATCAAGCGTGGTGGTGGCCGGCGGGTAGTGCTGCTGGATGGTGCCCACCAGCAGGTGCTGGTCTGTATTGCACTGCGGGCACCAGAGAGGTTCGTCGGGCGGCTGGTGGGCTTCGTCCGGGACTCTCGACGCTGGCTGGGCCGGCATGGGTATTCACCTTTGCATGTGAATGCGGGTGCCCGTCTGCATGAGCGTACGCCTGGGTCCGTGGGGCGGACTGTAGCTAGATTGTGCACATAGGTGCACCGTGGATGCAAGGATTCTTTGCCAGTATCCGCAAAGAATGACGCGGGGCGCAGTTGGCGACATAATCTGAATCATGGACGAAATGAACGTTGAATACGCAGGCCGTAACGACGCGGTGGTGCCGGACGATATTTCGATCCCTGAGCAGCTGCAGGATCTGGTCATCGACAGCGACGACGTCAACGGATTCCTCGAGGATCTGGCCGTCTTTTCGGCTGCCGCCGTGTCCGCCGCCGTTGGTTTGGACGTGCTCTGCGGCATCACGTTGAACCGGCGCCGCCGTTCAGCAACCGTGGCCGGAAGCACCAAGGAAGCCCGCCTGATCGACGAGGTTCAGCAGTCGTACGGAGACGGACCGTGTTTGGAGGCCATGAGATCCAGGGCCACGGTGCATGTGCCGGACACTTCCGTGGATCAGCGGTGGAGCGATTACTGCTCTGTCATCGCTGAGCGCGGGCACCTGTCCGTCCTTTGCGTTCCGGTCACCCTGGACGAGGGCGCAACGGCTGCATTGAACTTTTTCGCACCCAAGGCCGGGGTGTTTGATCCTGCCACCATCCGGGAATGCGAACTTTACGGCGGGCAGGCGGAACGTTCCCTGCGGTTGGCAGTGCGGATCGGCACCAAGCAGCAGCATGCCGACGACCTCCGTGACGCCATGCAGTCACGCACGGTGATCGACCTCGCCTGCGGCATCATCATGGGCCAGAACCGGTGCAGCCAGAAGGAAGCGTTCCAGATCCTGACCAAGGCCTCCAATGGCCGTAACCAAAAACTGAGGGACGTGGCCGAGCAGCTGATCCGGGCGATGGCGAACGAGGCGCCGGTCTCCCATTTCGAGCCCTGAGGCAGCGTTGGGGAGCGCTTCCCGTCAACCCTGCATCTTGTGGGGTCCGCCACTGGTGATCTACATTCTTAGTGGGTTAAGCCGATAGCCCTTGAAGCCCCGCGACCTGGAGCCATCCCGGAAATGGTCCCTGAACTGCACGCCCCAGCTGTGGCCTTCCTCGGCCGGCGACCCGCGTGCATTCCGCGCCGCTTTCACCAGGAGCAATCTGCTTCTTCCCGACGCTCTCAATGCGCCCCCGCAAGGGAATGTGTCGGAACCACTGCACAGTGGAAATGTGCTTGAAGGAGAATGGCAATGACGCTTGGATCCCCGATTCCCGCCCCGGAACCCGCAACCAGACCCGGGGCACAACCGGCCCCCAGTGACACCCGGCCGTGGTGCACAGTGTGCGGAACCGATTCCTATATTTTTGTTGAAACAGTGGTGGAAGCTGCCCCCAACCAGTCCGAGCTGGTGGAAGTCAGCTACACCTGCAGTGAATGTGACACTTTTTACGCCCACGCAGTCCGCCTGGCAGAGCTCGTCCCCAGCATTCAGGCGGAGTTCCTCGCCACCTCGGCGGCCGGACTGTGGTTCAGCTGCACGCACTGCGGTGAACCCATGACGCTGGGCCGCCCCGCCGAACGCGTGATTGAGGCTCCCCGGACCACTGGCGATCCGGATGGCCCGAGCTTGTTGGAGGTCTATCTCCAGACACAGGTGCTGCACTGCCGTTGCGGCTTCCAGATGGAGGTGCCGCGCCACGTCGGCTGAGTGCCGTCTTTGATCCACATCCACAGGGGAGGGTGGCCATGCGTACGTTCGGCGTCGAAGAAGAGTTGCTCATTGCCGATCCGGTGGACGGAACCCCGCTGGCGCTTGCCACCGGGATGCTGGATGTCGCCGCAGGATCCGGCAAGGGGCCCGATGAGTCCCCGAAACTTAAATCCGAGTTCAAGCAGGAACAGATTGAAGTGAACTCGCGGCCCTGCAGCAAGGCATCCGACCTTCGGGAGGAGATCGTGCTGGGCCGGGCCTTGGCCGATTCGGCTGCGCGGGCAGTGGGTGCCAGGGTGGCAGCCCTGGCCACGCCACCGGTCTTCCATGCAACACCAACCCTGGGCAACCGCCGCTACGCCGCCATGGGGGCGGAGTTCGGCCTCATTTCCCGTGAGCAGCTCACGTGTGGCTTTCACGTGCATGTGTCCATCGAGTCCCAGGACGAAGGAGTTGCCGTCCTGGACCGGATACGCCACTGGCTGCCTGTCCTGCTGGCCCTGAGCGCGAATTCTCCCTTCTGGATGGGCGCGGACACAGCCTTTGCCAGCTATCGGACGCAGATCTGGAACAGGTGGCCCACCGCCGGCCCCATGGACGTGTTCGGCTCGGCCGAGGGGTACCGGACAGTGCTCGCGGAGCTGCTGGCCACCGGGGTACCCATGGATGAGGGCATGATCTACTTCGACGCGCGCCTTTCCCGCGGGCAACCCACCGTGGAGCTGCGTATTGCCGACGTCTGCCTGTACGCGGAGGATGCGCTGACCATCGCCGTCATCGCCCGGGCCCTGGTGGAAACCGCGGCGGGGGAATGGCGGCAGGGGGCGCCGCCGTCGAACGCTTTGACCAGCGTGTTGCGCATGTCCAACTGGCGCGCCAGCCGCTTTGGCATGGGCGACCAACTGCTGCATCCGCTGGAGCAGGTGCCCTACCCCGCAGCCGACGTGGTGGGGGCTCTGCTGCGGCACGTACGGAAGGCGCTGACCGGCACGGGCGACCTGGGAACCGCACGGTCCGGCCTGGCCAGGATCCTCAAACGCGGCACGGGTGAGCGTTTGCAGCGCCAGGCCTACGCTCGCCGCCTACGGCTGGCGGACGTGGTCAGTGCCGCGATCGCCACCACCAATCAGGACGGCCAGCGGTCCGATGTAGGGCTCGCACGCCGGTAACTGCCCCGCCGTCCAAGGGCGCACGACGGCGGGAGGCCGCCGCGGGTGCCACGGCCGCCTCCCGCTTGGCGTGCTTCAGCCCTGGTTGATGCGGATCAGGTTTCCGGACGGGTCGCGGAAGGCACAGTCGCGGGGACCCCACGGCTGGTCAATGGGCTCCTGGAGGACTTCCGCGCCGGACGCCCGGAGTTTCTCGAACGTTCCGTCGAGGTCGTCGGTCGCGAAGACGAGCATGGGCATGACGCCCTTGGTGAGGAGTTCCTGGATGGCGTCCCCGTCTGCTTGGGATCGCCCGGCGTGCGGCGGGGACAGGACCAGCTCAAGGTCCGGCTGCGCCTCGCTGCCGAGGGTCACCCAACGCTGCCCGTCAGAGCCGACGTCGTTCCTGACATCAAGGCCGAGTGCGTCCCGGTAGAAGGCCAGGGACTCGTCGATGTCGTTGACGGTGATGTGTGCGTATTTCAGTGAGATGTTCATGTCCCACACGCTATTGCAGTGGCCTGGCCGGCGCTTCTCCGATCCTGCTCAACTGGTGGCGGCTGTTTCGGCCTTCTTCCGTTCCGGCCGGGTGTGCTGCTTGGCGATGCAGGTGGGCATGGCCTTGACGGCCTGGTGCTCGCGGGAGCGGTATTCGCTGGGCGTCATTCCCACGATTTCGTTGAAGCGGGAGCTGAAGGAACCCAGGGAGGTACACCCTACTTCCATGCAGGCATCGGTGACGCTGGCTCCGGCGCGGAGCAGGGCCATGGCGCGCTCGATCCGCCGGGTCATGAGGTAGTTGTAGGGGGATTCGCCATACGCCGCTTTGAACTGGCGGGAAAAGTGGGCGGGCGACATGAGTGCGCCGGCGGCCATGGTGGGTACGTCCAGCGGCCGTGCGTACTCGCGGTCGATGAAGTCCCGGGCACGCCGCAGATGGGCCAGGTTGGCCAGTTCCTGCGGTGTCATGCGGTCAGTCTACTAGGCTCGGGTCCATGGATTCAGTGGTTTGGTCGAAGCCTGAAAACGAGCGCGCAGGCACGCCGTTGCTGGTGATGATGCACGGCTACGGCACCAGTGAGGAGCGCATGGTGGAACTCTTTCCGCACCTGCCCAAGGAGTTCACGTGCGCCGCCCTGCGCGGGCCGATGGTGATCGGGGACCACTACGGCTGGTTCCTGCTGGACTACTTCCTCACCAACGATTTCGCCGATGTCATCACGTCGACCAACCGGGTGTTCGACTGGATCGGCTCGGTCAAGGGCAACCACAGCAGCGTCAGCCTGCTCGGCTATTCACAGGGCATGGCCATGGCCAGCACGCTCCTGCGGCTCCGCCCCCATGCCTTCAAAGCCACGGTGGGCTTGTCCGGGTTTGTGCTGGATAACGACCTCCTGGCCCTGAGCGAGTCCTTTGACACGCCGCCGCCGTTCTTTTGGGGCCGGGACAAGGCTGATCCGGTGATCAACGAGGACGCGATCGCCCACACGGAGGAGTGGCTCAACGCCAACGTGGCGCTGACGGCACGGACCTATCCCGGCATGGGGCACAGGATCGAACCGCCGGAGTTGGTGGACGTGAGCGCCTTCCTGCGCTTCTACGTGCTGAACGCTCCGGATTAGACGGCAAACCGCCGCCGGAAGCAATCTTTTTTTTGCGATTCCCGTCACATACAGATGGCCGGGGATACTCTGTTGAATGACGAATTTGTAAGCGCTTACACTTTTGGCTTGCGGCTCCCCAACAGCCGGCAACAGGAACCGACGGCAGCGATTGGAGGCCGCACTCCATGCAGTGAACACCGTTAGCTGCATGTGCCCGGATGTATCCCGGGGGAATCTTCCGTGGGACAATGGTCGTTGGCATCGATGACGGGCCCCCGGGGCCCGGGCGCAGAGCCGTCCAGTCCACCGCACCACCTGCGTGGCACGGCCCCCGGCAGCAGAACCCCAACACCTGCCCCTTAAAAGCCCATCGAACACCGAATTAAAAGATGCGCCCTGCGGCGCTGAAACGGACTTTTGCATATGACTGACCTCCATACTGCCTGGACCGGCGCTGCTGCGCTCCTGTTCGACCTCGACGGCGTGCTGACGCCCACCGCCGTGGTGCATGAACAGGCGTGGCAGGAACTTTTCGACGGCTACCTCGCCGAAGCCGGCCACCCCGCGGGCTACCGCGAAAGCGATTATTTCGACCACATCGACGGCAAGCCGCGCTTTGACGGGGTCCGGGACTTCCTGGCCTCCCGCGGCATCACCCTGCCGGAAGGTCCCCTGGACGATGCCCCCACCAGCCAAACAGTCCAGGGCCTCGGCAACCGCAAGAATGCGATCTTCAATGCGATCGTGGACACCCGTGGCGTGGACCCGTACCCAGGCTCGGTCAAGTTCATCAATGCAGCGGTGGAGGCGGGACTGAAGGTAGCGGTCGTGTCGTCATCCCGGAACGCTCCCGCTGTGCTGAAGGCCGCCGGACTCGACCACCACTTCGAGGTGGTGGTGGATGGCCAGGTGGCTGCCGCCGTCGGGCTTCCCGGAAAGCCGGACCCGGCAACGTTCACGTATGCCGCGTCGCTGCTGGGTGTTCCCACGGAGGAGTGCATTGTGGTGGAGGACGCCGTGTCCGGTGTCCAGGCCGGCAGTGCAGGCAACTTCCAGGCCGTGATCGGCGTGGACCGGGGAGCGGGCCGCCAAGCCCTGCTCGATGCCGGAGCCACGCTGGTGGTGGACGACCTCAGCGACCTTCTCTGACACTACTTTTTCGAAGGACACCAAGAGCCCATGGCACTCATCAGCTCCGATCGGCTGCGCTTCCCGTGTGAACCGTGGAAGCTTGTGGAGAACATCCACGTCCCCGGTGACGAGGGGACGCTGGAGACGCTGTTCACCCTCGGCAACGGCCACCTGGGAATCCGCGGCGCACATTCGACCCGCGGCGACGGCGGACTTCCGGGGACGTTCATCAACGGGTTCCACGAGATTTGGGATATCAAGCACGCTGAGAACGCCTACGGTTTTGCGAGGACGGGCCAGCGGATCGTGTATGTTCCGGACGCCAACAACTTCACCGTGTCGATCGACGGCGAGGCCCTGAGCCTGGCCGAGTCCACGGTGCTCGACTACTACCGCAGCGTGGACTTTTCTACGGGAGTCTATGAGGAAAGCACCACGTGGGCCTGCCGCTCCGGCGCCACCGTGACCACGGTGGAGCGCCGGGCAGTCGGGTTCGATTCACGCGGGTGCCTTGGCCTGGAACTGACGGTGAGCGCGGACCGGGATGTCTCTGCGGACATCACCTCGGCCGTGGTCAATCGCCAGGACCAGCCGGTGGAGGACCACTCGGTCCATGACCCGCGCCGCTCCGGCCGCCACGCCGGCCGTGTGCTCCTGCCTTTGCACCTGCAGGGCGCGGACGGGTCGCTGCGCCTGGCATGGGAAACCGCCGAGTCCCGCCAGCGGATTGCAGTAGCCGTGGACCACTGGATTTCCGTGGAGGGCCAGCCGTTCGAAACGGTGGTTGCCGAGGACGAGTCCTCGGTCCGGTACGTCCTGGCCATCAGCGACGCCGAGCCGTTCCGTTTGGAGAAGACGGCAAGTTACGTGGTAGCCGGTGCGGACGACGCCGATGACCGCGGCGAAAGCCTGGCCCTGGAGGCCGAGTCCCGGCTCGTGCAGTTGAGCGAGATCGTCGCCCAGAGCCAAGCTCACTACAACCAGTACTGGACCACCGCGGACGTGGCGATCGGTGGGCAGCCCGAACTCCAGCAGGCCGTGCGGTGGGGCCTCTTCCAGCTGGCGCAGGCAACGGCCCGTGCCGGAGTTGCGGGGATCCCGGCCAAGGGCGTGAGCGGTTCGGGCTACGAAGGCCACTACTTCTGGGACCAGGAGGTCTACCTCCTGCCCTACCTGACGTACACCAACCCCGAGGGCGCCCGGAAAGTCCTCGAGTCCCGGCATGCGATGCTTCCCGATGCCAGGGTGCGCGCCAAGGAGCTCAGCGTTGACGGCGCCCTGTTCCCGTGGCGGACCATCAACGGCCTGGAGGCCAGTGCGTACTACGCAGCAGGCACGGCGCAGTTCCACATCGCCGCAGCCATCGCCTTTGCCGCCAACCGCTACCGGTGGGCCAGCGGCGACGCCGGGTTCACCGCGGAGGTGGGGGCTGAGCTCCTGATCGAGACGGCCCGGATGTGGGCATCCCTGGGGTTCTTCGGCAAGGACGGCATGTTCCACATCCACGGTGTCACCGGACCGGATGAATACACCGCCGTGGTCAACGACAACCTTTACACCAACGTCATGGCACGGTTTAACCTCCGTGCCGCTGCGGAACTCGACCACCACGGCATCGCCGAAACCGAACGGATGGTGTGGCGGCAGGCTGCCGAGCGCATGTCGCTGCCCTATGATCCGCACCTGCAGGTCTTCAGCCAGGACAACGACTTCATGACGCTGGAGCCGTGGGACTGGAACACGCCCCGTTCAAAGTACCCGCTGCTGCTGAACTTCCACCCGCTGGTCATCTACCGGCACCAGGTGTTGAAGCAGGCCGACACGGTGCTGGCCATGTTCCTGCAGTGGCAGGACTTTACGGCGGAGGAAAAGCAGCGCGCGTTCGACTTCTACGATCCCATCACCACCGGCGACTCCACGCTGTCGGCCTGCGTGCAGGGCATCATGGCCGCCGAAGTCGGTTATGGCGATGTCGCGCTGAAGCACTTCACCGAGGCGCTGTTCATCGACCTGGACAATTCCCACGGCAACACGATCGACGGCGTGCACATCGCCTCCACCGGCGGCATCTGGAGTTCCCTGGTGTGCGGTTTCGCGGGCATGCGGGACCAGGGCGAGGTGCTCCGCTTCGACCCCCGCCTGCCGTCCGAATGGGACGGGTTGTCGTTCCGCCTCAAGGTCCAGGGCAGGCTGCTCTCCGTCGAGCTGTCCCAGGGTTCCATCGCACTGGCGCTTGAACCCGCGGGGGGCTACAGCCTGGAGCCGCTGGCCGTGGATGTCCGCGGCGAGCGCGTCACGGTCGGCACGGACACCGTGACGGTGCCGCTGGACGCCGTACCGGTCCCGCCGCCGTCGGTGTTTCCCAGTACCTTCCCGACGGCGGGACTTCCGATCGTTGGCAAGCCCGCCTAAGGCCATGGCCGGGTGAAACAGGCTCTGTTGCACCCGGCCACACCTTCCTTAGTGCGGTGAGGTGTGGTCCTCGATAAGGCCGCTCGCTGCGATTTCCCGCAGCGAGAAGATGCCCTTGGCGGCCTCTGCCTTGTCCTGGAAGCACATGGACAGCGCCAACTCCTGGCCGTCGGCGTCTACCAGGCGTACGCGGCAATCCCCGCCTGCGGCGTCGACGAGTTCAAAGTGGCCTGCCATGAGGGTGGCTCCTTTCACCGACAGCGGGTTGCGCCGCCGGGTTTGCCGGCGTCTTTGCCGGTTTACGTGCTGGTCCGCTCGCCGGGTGGGCTGCCTTGGCGGCCTCCCGGCGTCGCTCAAGTTCGCCCGTGATCAGGTCCAGGAGGGCTTGGGCGGGTTCGGACAGATGATGTGCTTCCGGCGAGCCAAGTTGGTCGCAATGGACCAGGACGTGGCGGATCCGTTCCAGTTCCCGGGTGGGAACCAGCGGCCATCGCCGGAAGAGTTGCCTGACTGCCATTGCTCCGAGCAGGGCATCGGGTTTGTTGGGCAGATCGTGCGGCCTGGTTGCTCCCCGTCGAGCAACAGGTGCAGCGAATGGTGCCACTGCGTGGGAGTACGTTGATTTGAGGGAATTGGGGGCCATTCGGACCTCCCCGGAAGTAGAGCGAAGGAAGCCGGCTGCGTGACTTTGAAATTAGCTTACAGAATGTGAGTTACGCCATGTCAATCATTACGCCGGGAGTATCTCCAACGTTTTCCCAGTTCAAAGCGTAATAAGTGGGAGTCAGCGTTCGGTTGGTTCCTGTGGGCGGGAAACCCGGGGGGCCTGTTACACGGCGCCCTCGTGCAGTAAGTTGCTCGCATGGACGACACCTATCAGGTCATCATTGCCGGGGCCGGGTTCGCCGGCGTTGCAGCGGCCAGGAAGCTGGGCCGCAAGGGCGTGCGCGTCCTGCTGATCGACTCCAACAACTACCACCAGTTCCAGCCCCTGCTCTACCAGGTGGCGACGTCCCAAATCGGCGTGTCCGCCATTGCCCGGCCACTGCGCTCCGTTTTTCGGCGCCTTAAGACAGTCAGGGTGGTCACCGCGCACGTGGAAACGGTGGACGTCGCCGCGAAATCGGTCACGACCAGCGACGGCGACACTTTCCGGGGAGAGAGCCTGGTCCTCGCCTTGGGCGCCGTACCCAACTTCTTCAACACCCCCGGCGCGGAGGAACACGCCTATCCGCTGTACTCGGTCACTGATGCCACCAAACTTGGAACGGGCCTGACCCGGCTGCTTGATGAGGCGGACAAGAATCCCGAGGCCGACGTTGACGTGGTGGTGGTGGGCGGAGGCCCCACTGGCGTGGAAACTGCAGGGGCGATGGCCGAAAACGTCAAGTACGTGGTGGGCAAGTACTTCTCCAAGGACCTTGCTTCGCGGTGCCGGGTGCACCTGGTGGACATGGTTCCCACCGTCCTGGCCGCGTTTTCTGAAAAGTCGCAGAAATACGCCACCGCGCACCTCACGAAAGTAGGGGTGCAGCTCCACATGGGCGTAGGAGTCACCGATGTCCGTCCGGACGGCGTGACGCTGGCCGACGGCAGCCGCATCCCGGCACAGATCGTGGTGTGGGCAGGCGGGCTGAAGGCCGGCGCGGTGGTAGCCAACTCCGGGCTGCCGCTGGGGCGCGGGGGCCGCGTGGACGTGCTGCCCGACCTGACCGCCCCCAACGCCTCCGGAGTCTACGTCTTGGGCGACGCCGCCAACATTACCGATTCCAAGGGAACCAAATTGCCGCAGCTGGGGTCAGTGGCCCAGCAAGCCGGCAAATGGGCGGCCGGCAACATCCTGGCCGACCTCACCGGAGGCACCCGCAGGCCCTTTGACTACGTGGACAAGGGGTACATGGCCATGGTGGGGCGCGGTGCAGCCGTGGCGGAAATCGGTCGGCAGCGCATCCAGCTGCAGGGGCCGTTCGCCTTTGTGTCGTGGCTGCTGGTGCACCTGGCGCTTCTCTCCGGGACCCAGCAGAAAGTCAGGGCGTTGTTCTCCTGGCTCAACGGATACCTCCTGCACAGCCCTGCCCAGGTAGTGGTCAGCGGGCCCGTGGACCGGAAGGAACCCAAACCCTAGGACGTCAGGCCCTCCGGCTGCGGACCGGGGCGGTTGCCAGGGCCACGCGGGTACGGACCAGGATGGCGGCTCCGAGAACCACGGCGGCCGCTGCGGCCGAGGCTATCGCGGTCGGGAACGATTCAGGCGCGTCTGCGCTGCGCCCCACGGTGATCCAGAGCAGGCCCCACGCGATGGCTGCAGCCAGGGCCAGCCGCCCTTGGCCCTTGACTGCCAAGGCAATCCCGACGGCGGCGACCACCACCAGCACGGCAATGGACCATACTTCCGGCCGCCACCCGAAACCGGAGAAACCCGCGGCCTTCAGGGCGGCGGCAATGTTGGCGCACACGGCCACGCTGGTCCAGCCCAGGTAGAGCCCCAGGGTGCCATCCACCACCACGGCTTCCGCCGGGGACGACGGGCGGCTCCGGCTGTAGCGGAGGAAGCACCCCGCCAAGACTGCCAACAATCCAACGATCACCAGCACGCTGGCGGCCAGCCATCCCGCCTGGACGGAGAGGATCCAGGCGGCGTTGAGGATCATGGACAAGGCCACCAGCCAGCCAAGTGCCCGCTGCCGTGGGTTGGTCCGCTGCGAAGGAAGCCACTGCCACACGGTGTACGCGGCAAGGCCCGTGTACACCACGGACCAAATGGAGAATGCGGGCGTGGCCGGGGCCAGGAGCGTTGAATCCGCGGCCAGGGCACCGCCTGCGGCTTGAGCTATGGGCGTCCCGCCAAACACCCCGACCCCGATCATGGAGCCCACCATGCACACCGCCAGGCTCACTGTTACCGTGATCTGCCGGGCGGTGTCCGACCTTGTGATTGCCATGAGCCGAGCCTCTTTCCTGGTGGGATTGCCTGCGGTCTATGCGTTTGCCACGATTGGTGACTTACTATCAATTGCTAGGTAAACGAGCTTTAAGCTTCTTTGAAGGATCATGCATGAACGCGGACGCGCACGCGAAGGGCTACTGGTACGGGAAGGACCCGGGCCAAAAGGAGATTGCCGTTGGTGTCCTGAATGCGCTCCGGGACTACCGGACCTCAGAGCAGGCCATGCGCCGCCGCACCCGCTCTTCCATGCTGATGGGAGAAAAGGACCTGCTGGCCCTGCGGTACCTCTTTGAAGCCGAAGCCGATGGCCGGGTGATGAAGCCCAAGGACCTGGGCGAGCGGCTGGGCATAACCTCGGCCTCCATGACCACCTTGATCGATCGGCTGGTGGCGTCCGGACATCTTCGGAGGGAACCGCATCCCACCGACCGGCGGGCCCTGATCGTGCGGCCGACACCCGCCTCGGATGAAGAAGTGCGCCATACGCTTGGCGCCATGCACCGCCGGATGCTGGACGTCGCAAGCTCGTTGACCCCGGAGGACTCGAAGGTTGTGGTGGACTTCCTGCAACGGATGAGCCAAGCCCTGGACACGGTCGATGAACCCGGCGAAGGGCACCCCGGGCATTAGGCGCGCCGGTCACGGGACCGTATTCCATTGCAGGATGAGGATCAGCGTGACCAGGAAACCTGAACCGTAATTGAGCCAGATAAACCGGCGCCACGCCACATTGGTGCGTGCCGCCGTCGAGTCCGTGACGTTCCACCACGGCGCACAGTTGAGGATGTACGGCAGGGCGATGACGGCCGCCAGCGGCCCGGGCCACGGTGTAGCCAGCATCGCCAGTCCGGCAAGGAGCCACAGTACGACGGCGGTCCGCACCGTGCGGCGGGCCCCGAAGACTGTTGCTATGGAGGCAATGTCCGCCTGCCGGTCGGGTTCGATGTCCTGGACCGCACCGAAGGCGTGCGCTGCCATGCCCCACATGAAGAATGCGGCCAGCAGGACCACCAGGCCCGGCGTCATGGTGGCTCCCGACAAGGTCAGGCCCACCACCGCGGGACTGACGAAGTGGGTGCTGGAAGTCATGGAATCCAGCACGGGACGTTCCTTGAAGCGCAGCCCGGCGGCAGAATAGGCCACCACCGCGAAGGCGCTGACGGCCAGGGCCAGCCAGGTTGCGGGTCCGCCCGCGAATCCCAGCACCAGAAGGAACGGAAGGTTGGTCACGGCGGCGAGCCACAGCATGGGCCGGTGCAGCCGGGGCTCAAGGAGCGCCCCCTCAATGCCGCCCTTGCGGGGGTTCTTGAGGTCGGAGGCGTAATCGAAGACGTCGTTGATCCCGTACATGGCCAGGTTGTAGGGAACCAGGAAGTAGAGGGTTCCTGCTACCAGCACCCAGTCAATCTCCCGGGTGGTCAGGAGCATGGCGGCCGCGAAGGGATACGCCGTGTTGATCCAGCTGACCGGACGGGAGGCCAGGAAGGCCTGGGAAATGAGGCCTTTGCGCGGGCTGCCGGAAGCGTCTTCAACCGTGGACGTTCCCTGGCGTTTGCGGGTCAGCCAGATCCAGAGCCCGGGGAGGGCCAGGGCCGCCGCCAACGGATAGGCGAAATCCTCCACCGGAGCCAGCCCGATCCTTAACCCCAGGATGTGGCCGGGGTCGTAGTGGAAGAGTTCCATCCCGATCATGATGCTGTCGAACACCGCCGTCAGGACCACCAGGGCAGCGAAGGCCAGACCGGCCGCCTTCCAATGCCTTCCCGCGTTCCCTGCATGCTGCCCGCCGCGCTGTCCATCGGTGGCAAGGCGTCCACCAGTGGCGTTGCGCGTCAACAGTACGCCCGCCGTCGCTGCCGCGGCGATGAAGGCGAGCGCAAGCCACAGGTACGTCATGCGTTCTCCCGTTCCTGCTCACGGCTCCTGGCCGGCCTGGCCTGCCTGGCCGCGAGGAGCCGTGCGGCGCCGGTATAAAGAATCATGGTGCACAGGACCAGGAAGGTGAGGAAGACGGGCTCCTCCAGGGGAAGCTCCGGGGCCAGGAGCACCCCGGTGGCAATCGCCCCTTCACCGCGGAGGAAGATGCCCAGCCCGATCCCGGCAAGGTCCCAGGCCAGCAGGAAAAGGACGCCCACGGCGGTCACGATGGATGCCGCGCGCGCGTCACGCCAGAAGAACAACCTGAAACGGTGGTCCAGCAGCAGCATGCAGCCGATTCCGGCCAGCAGGGAAGCGAGGTAGACGAAGCCCATCAGCCAACTTTCCGTGGCAAGGGTACAGTCCGCCTGGCTTGGGTGGGGCCGGCGCTGTGGTCCCCACGGATCCTCTTCAACACCAGCTCGGCGCTGATGAGGCACATGGGTACGCCCACGCCCGGTGCCGTGGTGGCCCCGGCGTAGTAGAGGCCCCGGACTTTCCGGGAGGCATTCTGCGCCCGGAACATCGCGCTTTGGCCCAGGGTGTGCGCCGGACCCAGCATGCCGCCGCGCCAGGAATTGTAGTCGCGGAGGAAGTCGCCGGGACCTGTGGTGTGCCGTACTACGATGCGTTCGCGGAGATCGGGGATGTCCGCCCACGCCGCTATCTGGTCGATGGCGGCGTCGGCGGCCTGTTCGATCAGGGGGTCGCCGCTGCCCTCCGGCCCTCCGGAACCGAGGGCGGGGTTGGCCGGGATGGGTACCAGGACGAAGAGGTTCTCGTGGTCCTGCGGTGCGACTCCCGGGTCGGTGGCGCTGGGTTTGCAGACGTAGATCGAGGCGGGATCGGGGATGGCTGGCCGGTCACCGAAGATCGCGGCGAAGTTGGCGTCCCAGTCGCTGGTGAAAAACAGCGAGTGGTGGGGCAGCTGCGGCAGCGTTCCCCGCACACCCAGCATGACCAGCACGGCGCCGGGCCCGCTGGTGCGTCGTTGCCACCAGGGCTGCGGGTAGCTGCGGTCGGTTTTGCCCAGGAGCGCGGTTTCAGTGTGGTGGAGGTCGGCGCCGGAGACCACCAGGTCAGCCACACTGAAGTGTTCTGCACCGTACCCGTCGCGCCATTTGACGCCGGTGACCTCGCGGTCCCGCCGGGGGAGAATACGACGGCGGCCCAGGCCGCCCAAATGTCCCTTGCCGCCTGGCCGGGGTACTTCGCGGGTTTCGATGTGGAATGCCTCGGCCCGGGTGTGTATACGGACGCCGGCGTCGAGGGCCAGGGCTTCCAGCCGCTCCACCAGGTGCCGGAACCCGCCCATGGGGTACTGCACGCCGTCGCCGAGGTCCATGGCGCTCATTAAGTGGTACATGGCCGGGGCATCGGCGGGATTGGTGCCCAGGAACACTGCGGGGTAGCCAAGGACCTGGCGCAGCACGGGATGTTCGAACCGTTGGGCCACGAACCGTTCCAGGGGAGTGGCCAGCAGACGGGCAAGCTCCGGGAGTCCCCTAAGGATTTCGGGGTGAAGCAGCGACTGGAGCCGGGTGAAGGGGTTGTAGAGGAAGAACCGTTCCGCCATGTCCGAGGTATTCCGGGCGGAGGCAAGGTAGTGGGCAAGGCGCCCGGAACTCCCGGGCTCCACCTGCTCGAACATCCGCATGACGTGATCGGTGCCCAAGGGGATGGTCAGCGGTTCCTTCCTGCCGCCGTCGTTCCCTGGTTCGCTGAAGACGCGGTAGGCCGGGCTCAAGGTCCGTAGGTCAAGTTGCTCTTCAGCGCTGGTGCCCAACAGTTGAAAGAAGTGGTCAAAGACGTTGGGCATCAGGTACCAGGACGGTCCCGTGTCGAAGCGGAAGCCCTGCCGGTGCAGCGAGCCCGCCCGGCCGCCCACCTGGTCCAGGCGTTCCAGGAGCTGGACTTCATGGCCTTCGCGCGCAAGAAGTGCGGCGGTGGCAAGCCCAGCGATGCCACCGCCGATCACTACTGTCCGGGTCGCCCGCGCTGCCCGGGTCATCCCCGGGGCTCCAGCCACGTGGCAGCCACGGCCCGGGCGGCGAGCCCGGCCTTGAACACGTCCGGCACGCGGACGCGGGCCTGGTAAAGCTCATCGACGCTGCTGTGCTCGATGCGCCGGGTCAGTGCCGCGAACAGTTCCAGGGCGCTGCGGACGGCCGCCCGGGCGTCGTGGGGCAGGAGCGGGATGACAGCCCTGGCATCGGCCAGTTGGGAACGGATGGTTGTGACCCACTCCATCCGGTCCTCGTCCTCAAGGTGGTCGGCGGTGCCGAGGTAGTTGCGGCCCAGGCGGACAGTGTCGTCGGAGAGGTCGCGGAGGAAGTTGATGTTCTGGAAAGCAGCCCCCAACCGGCTGGCGCCGTACTGCAGGGCCGCGGCATCGCCGTCGTCGATGTTGTGCCCGCGGATGAACACCCGCAGGCACATCAGCCCCACGACCTCCGCGGAGCCGTACACGTAGCCCTGGTGGGCTGCGGCATCGAATCGGAGCGGCGCTCCGGTGGACGCGGTCCGCCCGCCAAGGTCCGTACGCATGGAGTCGAAGAACGGCGTGGTCAGTGACTGGTCGATTCCGGCTGCCCGGGCTGTCTGGGCGAAGGCGTGGATGATGAGGTCGCTGCTGTAGCCGATGGCCAGGGCGCGGTGGGTTTCGTCAATGAAATGGTCCAGCGCTTCGCTCTGCTGCTCGTGGCTCAGGCCGGCCTCTGCCGTGACACCATCCACCAGTTCGTCGGCCACCCGGACCAGGGCGTAGATGTTGCGGACGTGCTGGCGGTGCCGGGGCCCCAGGAGCCGGCATGCCAGCCCGAATGACGTGGAGTAGGCCGCGATGACCTGGTTGGCGGCACGTTCGGCCGTGCGGGTGAAATGGGAGAACGAGGTGTCAACCATGGTGCTCAAGACTGCCGTCCTTCCAGGTGGCCGGCCAAATCGGCCAGGACGTTGCGTGCGTTCTGCGGGATCACGGTGGTTGCGCTGTTCAGCAGGTCGTGGAAGGCCTGCATCTGTTGGTCAATGAGGCCCTGCACGAACGCTTCCGCGCCGCAGTCCGAAAGCTGGCGGCGGACATGCTCGCCGTCCTCCAGGGCCAGCTCGGCCCGCCCGAACCATGGCTCGATGCCCGCCCAGACGCTGGTCATCCTGGCGTAGGCGATGATGGCGGTCTGCTTGCCTTCGCGCAGGTCGGAGAAGGGGTCCTTCCCGTGGCGGCTGGGATCCCCGAAGGTGGAGAGGAGATCGTCCTGGAGCTGGAACGCCAGTCCCAGATGCCGGCCCGCGGTTGCCAGCGCAGTTTCCACCGGCTGCTCCGCCCCGGCCAGGGCGGCAGCGGCGCGCAGGGGGAGTTCGAATGTGTAGGTGGCGGTTTTGTAGCCGCACATTCTCAGGATGGTTTCCAGGTCCGGGGAAACCACGCCGTCGCCCAGCCCGACGTCCAACTGCTCGCCGGCAACTGTTTCGTGGATGGTGTGTTCCAGCAGGTCCAGGAGGCGCACTCGGACGGGGTGCGGCAGGTCCGCCCGGGCGAACGCCTGGTGTGTGCCCGCCAGGAGCAAATCCCCCATGAGGATCCCGCCGGTCTGGGCCCAGTGCAGGGCCGCATGGCCGTGCTTGGTGATGGAGCGGGCGGGGAGGTGGGCACTGCCAGGGTGGTCCGGGCCGGCGAGTTGATCCGCACCCGGCAGATGATCAACCTCGGCCAGGAGCGAACCGATGAGGTTGGGCTTGCCGCGCCGGACCAGGTCGCCGTCGATCACGTCGTCATGGAGGAGGAAAGCGTAGTGGAGAAGTTCGACGGCGGCCGCGATACTGATGGCGGTTTGGCGCCTGCCGCCGGGGTGCAGGTCCGCTGGCTGCAAGGCATCGTAGGTCTCCATGAGCAGGAGCGGGCGTACGAATTTCCCGCCGAGGACGTTCCGGCCGGCCAGGGTCCAGAGCCTGGTGAATTCGGTGCCATAGTCCGCAGCGGCGCGGGTCCGCGCGGAAATCATGCCGTTGAGTTCATGCTCGATCGCATCGCACAGCCGTGTCCGGCCCCTGACTGCGCTGGAGGTGACGGTCATGCCCCGGCTCCAATCGACAGTCCCTGGAGTTCCTTGATTTCCTTTACCTCCAGCAATTGCGGGTACTGGAGGCCCATCCACGGGCTGAAGAGGGAGGGGGTCCGCTCGAGGGACTCGGCCAGGAGGCTTGGGCTGACCCACACGTGGTCTGCGACTTCCAGCGGGTTGGGGTTGACTGGTCCGCTCATGCGCGCGACGTACACCGGGCAGACCTCGTTTTCAACGATTCCGGAGGGGTCGACCGCCCGGTACCTGAAGTCCGGCAGAGCCACCTCCACCTTCTTGGCTTCGACACCGAGTTCGAAGTGCGCCCGCCGAAGAATGGCGTCTTCGAAAGCTTCCCCGGGAGCAGGGTGGCCGCAGAAACTGTTGGTCCAGACACCTGGCCACGTCTTCTTCTCCGGCGAGCGGCGGGTCAGCAGGATCTCGCCGGCGCCGTTGAAGAGGTAGCAGGAAAAAGCGAGGTGGAGGGGAGTCTGGTACGTGTGGACGCCCGCCTTGGGAGCTTGGCCGATCGGAGCCCCGGCGTCATCGAGGAGAACCACCATTTCTTTTGTATTCATCCTGCCGCGCCCTTCTTCCAACACCAATATTGCTAGACAAGCTAGAAAGAAGACTACCATGTAGGAAGTTCGGTGTAACATACTTTCATGTCCAACCCGGAAGAAATTGACGCCACCGTTTCTTCTGCGATCTATCACTTGGACGCCAACGACCCCGGCCGTGAACTGGTGGACCGTGCCCGCCTTACGGACGCCGACATCCAGCAGATCAACCAGGTGATTGCTGCCTTGGGACGGCTTCGCGACGCCGAGCAGCGGCTCTCGGAAGCCTCCATGAAGTACATGAAGCTCAACCAGTCGGACATGCGGGCGCTTCATTACCTGATCGTCAGTGCCAACAGCGGAGTCATCGCAACTCCCGGCGCCATAGCCGCCCACCTGCACATTTCCACAGCGTCCACCACCAAGCTGCTGGACCGCCTGGAACGCGCAGGCCATATCGTCCGCGAGGCGCATCCTTCCGACCGGCGTGCGCTTGCCATCTCCATCACGCCCGAGACTCATGAAGCCGCCATGCGGACCGTGGGCCTCAAGCAGGCCAGGCGTTTCCTGGCGGCGGCCCGGCTCTCTCCATCCGAGCGCGCCACGGTAATCCGGTTCCTGGAAGACATGGCCGACGAACTCGGCGTTGGAAACGACCCCTGGGCGCAAGGGGAGCATCAGTAGAGGAAGATGGGCAGCCACTCCCGGTTGTGGGCGTGGACGAGGGCCAGGAACAGGACGAAGTCGAACAACAGGTGGACGGACACCACATACGTGAAGGACTTGGTCAGCTTGAAGGTGTAGCCCTGCAGCAGCGCAAAGGGAAAGGTCAACAGCGGCCCCCACGCCTGGTAGCCGATCTCCCACAGAAATGACGAGAAGACCACGGCCTGGAGCAGGTTGGCCAGCCAGTCCGGAAAATGGCGGCGCAGCAGAGTGAACGTGGTGCAGATGAAGAACAGCTCGTCCCAGATGCCTACGGTATTCACGCCAAGGAACAGCCGCCAGAAGATCTCCGGGTCCGAGGCGTCGGGCCAGTTCCGGTAGACGCCGGTCCGGATCAGGTACGCGGGCAGGATGAAGTATCCGAGCGCAATGACTCCGACCAGGTACAGTTTGGCGGCCAGCGGCCACTTGCGCCCGGTATTGACCGGGAAGCGGATGATGTCCTCCCGGTAGGCATAGCGCGATATGACCCACGGAACCAGTACCGCCAAAGTCAGGGCGGTGCCCATGAGCGCCATGTGGCTGATGCTCAAGTCGGCGTGCAACGGCACCAGGCTGATGATCACCAGGCCGGCGGCAATGATCGCCAGATGACGCAGGAGGGTACGGTCCACCACGGCCGCCGTTGCCACGCTTGCGGCCAGCAGGCTGTAGCCCAGGGCATCATTTCCGAAGGCGAAAAGTGGTGGCGCTGACAGGGACAGCAGGGAAGCCGGAAGCAGCTTCCAGCCCAGTGCAGTGCGCGGCGTTCCCGTTGCGGTTGGTGTCACCCTCCCAGCATGTCAGTGCGGGCCGCCGTAGTGCAGTGTTTCCGGCCATACAGGTCCGGGGCGATTCATCTGTAAGATTCGGGACAGGAGATTCGTGACCCGGCGCACATGCCTCGGGTCAGGTCTGGCTCTTGCCAGCGGGGGACACACACAAAGGAATAATCAATGGCTCAAGAAGCGGGCTCTGACGAACTGACCATGCGCGGGCAAGTGGTGGAAATTATTGGTGCCATCCTTGCGGACACCGAACCCCGTGGCGAAGAGTCGCGGAACAAACTCCGCCGTCTCGTGGAAGCCCATCCGGGCAATCCCGAGGCCGCCCTCCTGGAGCATCTGATCGAAACGCGCGAGGTAGCCGAGGCTGAGCGCGAGGTGCCGGTGGAACAGGCGTCCGCTAACCTCCACCTGGAGTCCTCCGACAACGCCCAAACCGTGGCTGTTCCCGTGAGCCATGCTGTTCGTGAGGACATCCAGGCCATCCTGAAGGACAAGCTCCTCCTGACGGCATTCCAGCCGGTCCATGCCCTCCCCGGGGGCGAGGTGGTGGGTGTGGAAGCGCTGACCAGGTTCGTGGGTGTGGATGGTGCAGGAGCGGATGTCTGGTTCCGCGAGGCCGAGGAGGCGGGACTCGGCACGGAACTCGAGATTGCCGCACTGCTGTGTGCCCTGACAGCCGCCAAGGACGTTCCCGAGGACATTGCCGTAGCGCTCAACCTCACCCCCGCAACCTCCAGGGATCCCCGGGTGCGCAACCTGCTGGCAGCGTCGCCACTGGCACCTGAACGGATCATCATCGAATTGAACGGCAGCCTGGCCGGAGCGGGAGTCCATTCCAGTGACGGCCTGGGACCCCTGCGGCGGCTGGGTCTTCGGATCGCCGTCAGCGCTTCCGGGGCCGGGTACGTGTCCATGGACAGGCTTGAAGAGCTCAACCCGGACATCATCAAGCTGGACCGCCATCTGATCGAAGGCATCGGGTCCAGCGACGGCCAGAAGCTCCGTGCCCGCGCTGTGGCGGAGCTTGCGCGTGAACTTGGGGCCTTCGTGGTGGCCGAGGGCGTGGAAACCCCGGAGGAACTGGACGAAGTGACAGCCTTGGACATCACGGCTGCGCAGGGTTACCTCCTGGGCCGGCCGTCAGTGCACCCCCTGGATTGGTCTGCCTGGAGCATCAAGGCGCAGGCTCAGCCGGCCCAATAACGGTGGTTCCCGCGGCCCAGTGGTTGTAAGTGTGCTTACCATACTCTGGTTGATCTGAAACGGGAGGCTGGAAACCATGCCGATGTGGCTGCAGGCGCTGATGTGGGGAACGGTGGCAGGCGGGGCGTTGGTCCTGGGTGCCGCGGTTGCCTGGATCTGGAAAGTGCCGGGCAAAGTCGTCTCCACCATCATGGCCTTTGGCGCAGGGGTGCTGATCTCTGCGCTCGCCTTTGAACTGGTGGACGAGGCAGTGGAAGGCGGTGGGCTGGTGCCCACCGTGGCCGGTTTCCTGGTGGGCGCCCTGATTTTCGTAGGCTCCAACGTGCTGCTGGCCAAGGCGGGGGCCAGGCACCGGAAGCGTTCGGGCGGTCGCCAGCCGTCGGAAAAGGATTCGCCGGGCAGCGGCACGGCGATCGCCGTTGGAGCGTTGATCGACGGCGTCCCGGAGTCCGTGGTGCTGGGTGTCGGGTTGCTGGCATCCGGTACGGTCAGTCCCGCCATGCTGGCCGCAGTCTTCATCTCCAACGTCCCGGAAGGCCTGTCCAGTACAGCAGGGATGAAGAAGGCGGGGCGAAGCCCTGCCTACGTCTTCGGTACCTGGGGCGGAATCGCGGTGTTCAGCGGGCTTGCCTCACTGGTTGGCTACACAGCCCTGGAAAGCGCTCCCGATGCCCTGATCGCGTTCATCACGGCGATTGCCGCCGGCGGGATCCTCGCGATGCTCGCCGACACCATGATTCCCGAGGCCTTTGAAGAGCACCACAACCTCACCGGCCTGACAGCCGCCGTCGGATTCCTCACGGCCTTCACCGTGCACCACGTGGGCGGCTGACCGCCACGGTCAACCTCGGTCAGCTGTGGCTCCGCAGCCGTTCCTCGCCCTCCGCGTACAGATCCAGGAGCTTCCGGGCGTGGGTGCCGTCCGCCCCTTCCTCCGCGAGCGCCGAACGCATGTCGTCCAGCTTCTGCGCTCCTGCAGGGAAGGGCGGAAGGAGGGGAACGTTGGGGTCGGTCAGTACTTCCAGTACGGAGGGCCGGTCGGCAGCAAGGGCCTCCTCCCAGGCCGCGCCGAGCTTCGTTGGGTCATCCACGCGAAGGCCCTTCAGGCCCAGCAGTTCCGCATAGCCGGCGTAGTCGAAGCCGGGGATTACCTGGCTGGCAGGAAAGCGCGGTTCGGCTTCGGTTTCGCGCTGTTCCCACGAGACTTCGGCGAGGTCGCGGTTGTGGAAGACGCACACCACGAACCGCGGATCGGCCCATTCGCGCCAGCGGTGGGCGACGGTGATCAGTTCGGCGACGCCCAGCATCTGCATGCCGCCATCGCCGGCAAGAGCCACCAGCGGCCGGTCCGGGTGGGCGAGTTTGGCGGCCAGTCCGTAGGGGACGGCGCAGCCCATGCTGGCGAGCGTTCCGCTCAGGTGCGCCGGAACTCCCTCGGGGAGGGTCAACTGCCGCGCGTACCAGTAAACGCAACTTCCGACGTCGACCGCCACCTGGGCGTTGTCCGGAAGCCGGCCGTTAAGTTCGCGCACCACCAGTTCCGGGTTGACCGGGCTGGCGGCGATCCCGGCGCGTTCTTCCGACAGGGTCCGCCAGGCGCGGACCTGATGCCCGACGTCGGCACGCCACTGGGCGCGTTGGCTCTCTTTGTCCTGTTGCAGGGCTTCGAGCCGGACCGCCAACTGCCGCAGCGTCTCGGCGGCATCACCCACCAAGCCGGTCTCCACCGGGTACCGGTTGGCGATCTTGCGGCCGTCAATGTCGATCTGCACCGCCCTGGCCTGGCCGGGCTTGGGATAAAACTCGGTCCAGGGGTCGTTGGAGCCGACGATCAGCAGGGTGTCGCAGTTTTCCATCAGGTAGGCGCTCGCGGTGGTGCCGAGGTGGCCCATGGTGCCGGCGGCGAAGGGAAGGGTTTCATCCACATACGGTTTGCCGAGGAGGCTGGTGGTGATGCCGGCATTGAGCTTCTCCGCAAGATCCACCACTTCCTTCCGTGCGTTGCGGGCGCCCTGGCCGACCAGCAGGGCAATCCGCTCTCCGTGGGACAGGATCCCGGCTGCGGCGTCGAGCTCCTGGTCCCGGGGCATCACGCGGGCCGGATGCCAGACCGGGGCCGTGACCACGATGCCGTGTTCCGGCTCGAGCCCGGGTGCGCCGGCGGTTTGTACGTCGTGCGGGACAATCACTACGCACGGTGTCCGGGTTTCCAGGGCGGTGCGGAAAGCCCGGTCCATCAGCATGGGCACTTGCTCGGGGGAGCTGGCCAGCTGGGCGAACTGCGCGGCAACGTCCTTGAAAAGGGTCAGGAGGTCTATCTCCTGCATGTAGGCAGAGCCCAGTACGGTCCGGCTTTGCTGGCCGATGATGGCGACCACCGGCACCCCGTCCATTTTGGCGTCATAGAGGCCGTTGAGCAGGTGGACCGCGCCGGGACCCTGCGTTGAGGTCACGACGCCCACACCGCCCGTGTACTTGCCATGTCCCACGGCCATGAAGGCAGCGGCTTCCTCGTGCCGGGCCTGGACGAACTCCACTTCACCCTCGGCACGGCGCAAGGCCCCCATGAACCCGTTGATGCCGTCTCCGCTGTATCCGAAGACCCTGTTGACACCCCACGCTGTGAGGCGTTCCACCATGAGATCCGAAACTGTTCGCTGCGACATGAGGCTATGGTAAGCATGCTTATCTATCCGCTGGCGAGTACAAACCCTTCAGCAGTTCGATGATCGCCTCCAACTCCCGGGGCTTGTCTCGTCCGGTCCAGGCCGCATGCACGGGAACGGGCGGCGCGTCGCGGACAGGGCGGTAGGTGACGCCCCGCCGTCGATATTGATGCGCGGTGGAGGCGGCGGTGATGCCTCGTGCCGCACCGCTGCCGATCACCGTGAGCCAATCGTCGGTGTCGTTGATGGGGATCACCTCGGGGGGTCCACCCTGCGGGGGCCATAACTCGAGTGTGGTGCTGCCGGTGCGTTGGTCCATGGCCACAGGCAGCGTCGCGATCTGCGCCAACGTGACTGTCCGCTTGGAGGCAAGCGGATCGTCAGTCGACATGGCGCAGTAGCGCTTCTCCTCACCTATCAGGACATGCTCGACGGCGGCGCCTGGTGGCAGGCGCCGAAGGATCGCCATGTCAGTGGTTCCGTCGGTCAGCCCGCCGCTGGGTGTGTTGGACCGGACCAGCTGCAGTTCGGTGTCCGGGAAGCGCCCCTTCCACAGTCTCTGGAACTCCGTGGTGTGCTCGCCCAGGGCCGACCAGGCGTAGCCGATCCGGATCTTCCCGGTGCCGGCGCGGGCGTCCCGTTCAAGGTCCGCCAACAGGCCGAGGATCCGGCGCGCGGTCGCTGTCGCCCGCTCGCCGGCTGCCGTGAGGCCCGCACTCCTGGTGGTCCGTCGCACCAGCTGTGTCCCCAGAGCCAGCTCAAGTGCTGCGATGTTCCGGGAGACTGCTGCCTGGGACATCCTCAGTTCAATCGCAGCGTCGGTGAACGTGCCTTCATCCACCACCGCCAGCAGGCACCGCAGTTGCCGCAGTTCCACATCCATGCGGCCCATCCTATTCATGCATGCAGCGTATAAATAGGGTGGCTTATGCATTTAGCGGATGGGCCTTCCGCGCGCAGACTCTCCCCATGACCGAAACGACTCCATCAGCAACTGCGGGCAAGGCCGGCGGAGCAGCCACGCTGGTGGCCAGTGCCCTCTCCAACCAGCTCGGAGCCGCGACGGCTTCGCTGGCGTTTCCGGTCATCGGGCCGGTGGGGGTGGTGGCTGTCCGCCAACTCGTGGCTGCGGCCGTGCTCTTGCCCTTGGTCCGGCCACGCCTGCGGGACCTGGCCTGGCGGCAGTGGTGGCCGGTCCTCCTGCTGGCTGTTTCCTTCGGCACCATGAACCTCGGGCTGTACGCGTCAGTCCAGCGGATCGGCCTAAGCCTGGCCGTCACGCTGGAATTCCTGGGGCCCCTCGCAGTGGCATTGGCCAGTTCGCGGCAGAAGACCAGCGCCCTCTGTGCGGTGGCTGCTGCGGCGGGTGTCGTGGCCATCACCAATCCGGAAGCATCCACGGACTTCGTGGGCATCGGCTTCGGACTGGTGGCTGCGTGCAGTTGGGCGGCCTACATCCTCCTCAACCGCGTAGTGGGCCAAAGAACCCAAGGCATCCAAGGCACAGCTGCCGCCACGGGAGTATCCGCGACGCTCTTCCTGCCTGTCGCCGTCGTGATTTTCCTGAGCCAGCCCGTGGATGGATTTACGGTTCTGTGTGCGGTGGCCGCCGGGATCCTGGCTTCCGTGCTGCCGTACGTGGCGGACCTGGTCGCGCTGCGCAGGGTACCCGCCAGCCTGTTCGGCATCCTGATGAGCATCAACCCCGTGTTCGCGGCAATCATCGGAGCGCTCGCGCTGCGCCAGGAGCTGGCGCCCGTCCAGTGGGTGGGCATTGGGCTGATCGTGGCTGCGAACGCGGGGGTGTTGCTGCTCAGGCGCTCGCGTTAGGCCGGTGCATCGCCGGATGAGCCCCGCACCTGCAACTGCGACGGAACCTGGTGCAGTCGCGCGGGCAGGTCCGGGGTGCTGAGGCGTTCCAGGATGAACTTTCCTGCTTCGACGCCCACGGCGAGGTTTCCGTTGTCCACCGAGGTCAGGGAGAGGTGCCGGATCTTGGCCAGGTAGGTGTTGTCGTAGCCCACCAGCGAAAGGTCTTCGGGAACGGAGAGGCCAAGATCGTCGGCGGCGGAGAGGGCGCCGATGCAGGCGATGTCGTTGTAGGCGAAGATGGCGGTGGGACGTTCCGTTCCCGCCAGCAAGCGGCTTGCGGCGGCGTAGGCACTTTCCTCGGTGACTCCGCCGGTCAGCACCACCGGCTTGCATCCGGCACCCACCATGGTCCGCTCAAAGGACAACCGGCGCAGCCTGCCCACTTCGCCCGGCCCTTGGAGGTGCGCGATGTGCCGGTGCCCCAGCGCGAGGAGGTGTTCGGTTGCTTGCCGCGCGCCGGCGTCGTCATCATTGACCACAATGTCGACGCCGTCCAACATCGGTTCGCGCGTCCCGGCCAGGACCACCGGGATGCTTTGCGCCGCCTTTTCGATGGCCGCCGACTCCGTGGTGGTTCCCACCACCACCAGGCCATCGATCCGTTGTTCAAGGAGGGTCTCCACAGAGCTGCGGCCCACCCGGTTGTCCGTGTAGGAGTCGGCCAGGACGGGCGAAATCCCGGCCGCGTGCAGCGATGCGGTGAGACCCTCGAGGAGTTCCACAAACCAGGGGTTGCGGATGTCGTTGAGCATCACGCCGATGGTTCCGCTCCGCGGTCCGGAGAGGCGCTGGGCCAGGCGGTTCGGCCTGTATCCGAGCTGGTCCATGGCTTCCAGGACAGCACGACGGCGGCCCTCGCTGACGTTGGCGGATCCCTGGAGGACCAGGGACACCAGGGATTTGGAGACGCCTGCGGCGCTCGCGACATCGCGGATGGTGGGTTTCGCGGCCGGCATGCAGTGTCTCCTCTCGTCCAGCGCTCCGCAACCAAGCTTAGGGGCTTGACGCTGGAGGTCCGTCACAGCCATTATGGACCGGTCCAAGTAAGTTCCAAAGAGTCAAAGAGGATCTCTCATGAGTGCACCGAACACACGGCAGCTGGTGGCCGGAATGGTAGGAGGAGGGCCCGGCGCGGACATCGGCAAGACGCATCGTTACGCCATGCGCCTGGACGGCCACTACGATCTCCGGGCCGGTATTTTTGGCCGGGACCCTGGTAGCTCCCGGGAGATTGCCGCCGGGCTGGGCATTCCGGAAGACCGGAACTACGCTGACATCCGCGACATGGCCCGCGCCGAGGCCGCCCGTGAAGATGGCCTTGACCTGGTGGTAGTGGCCACGCCCAATGACAGCCACTTCACGATCGCCCGGACTTTCCTGGAAAAGGGCATCTCCGTGGTGTGCGAAAAGCCGCTCACCCAGGACTCCGCCACCGCCGCCGAACTCGTGCGCATCGCCGGGGAAAACAACGCCATCCTGGCCGTTCCGCACTGCTACTCGGCTTACGCGATGGTCCGCCAGGCTGCCCGCATGGTCCGCAACGGTGAGCTGGGCTCGATCCGGTTTGTCGACGTCGAGCATGCCTCCGGCTGGGCGGCGACAGCCCTCGAAGAGCTGGACCACAAGCAGGCCAAGTGGCGCACGGATCCGGACGTCGCCGGTTTCCCGAGCGTCGTCGGGGACCTTGGCACCCATGCCTTCCACCTGCTCCGCTACATCACGGGCCTCGAAGCCGAGCGCCTGTCCGGCCGGCTGCAGACCTTCGTGCCCAACCGTCGCGTCTTCGACAACGCCACCGTTGAACTCGAACTCACCGGCAACGTCCCCGCCCGCGTCTGGGCCAGCATGGCGGCGACCGGGCACAACCACGGCCTCCGCATTCGCGTCTACGGCGAGAAGGGCAGCCTCGAATGGCAGCACGAGGATCCGCACCACCTCAAGGTCCAGGACCTCGCCGGCGCCGCCACCATCCTCACGCACGGCCTCAGCACACTGCACGACGACGCGTCCCGGCTCACCCGCGTGGGCCTCGGCCACCCGGAGGGCTTCCTTGAAGCCTTCGCGAATTTCTACTCCGACCTCGCCGAAGTGCTGCGTGCCCGCCGCGACTCTACGCCGCTCCCGGAGCGCGAGCTTTCCTTCCCCACCGGGATCGACGGCCTGATCGGTGTCCAGTTCGTCGAGGCCGTCGCCGCCTCGCACCACGATGATTCCGCGTGGAAAGTCCCCGCATTCGCCCTGGAGAAATCCGTCCCGGAGCAATCCGCCCTGAAGCAATCCGCCCCGGAGCAATCCGCCCTGAAGAAAGCAGTAGCCTGACATGCAACGTTTCGCCCTTGTGGGAGCCGGCTTCATTGGTTCCGTCCACGCCGCCAACCTTGCCGCCCACCCCGGCGTTGACTTCCGTTTGGTGTACGACGTCGACCCGCAGCGCGCGGGGTCGCTCGCCGTCGCGCATGGCGCCTCGGCAGCCACATCGCTCGAGGAGGTCTTTGACCCTGAGGCGATTGACGCCGTCTTCATCGCATCGTCCACCGATACGCACGCCGAACACCTGCGCCGCGCCGCCGCCGTCGGAATTGCCGCTTTGTGCGAGAAGCCCATTGACCTGGACCTGGACCGGGCCCGCGAGACCGCCGCTTTCGCGCAGGAGAGCGGCATCCCGGTGATGGTGGACTTCAACCGCCGCTTCGACCGGGACTACGCCGAACTCAAGCGCGTGGTGGACTCCGGCGGGATCGGAACCGTTGAGCTTATCCAGCTCACCTCGCGTGGCCCGTCCATGCAGCCGTTGTCCTACGTGGCCACCTCCGGCGGTCAGCTGCGCGACCAGACCGTCCACTTCTTCGACCTCGCGCGTTGGTTGTCCGGCCTGGATCCGGTGGAGGTTTTCGCCACGGGTTCGGCTTTGGCGGAACCGGCCATCACGCAGTACGACGACGTCGACACTTCCGCGGTCACGTTGCGGCTCCCCGGAGGGGCGTTGGTCCAGATCGATTCCGTGCGCCGCACCGGCTACGGGTACGACGAGCGGATCGAGATCATGGGCTCTGAGGGAATGGTGGAAGCCCGAAGCCACCGGAACGGCGCCGTATCCCGGTACTCGGGTGGTGCTGTGGTGGAGGACGGGCTGCACCCGGGATGGTTCGAACGTGTGCAGCCAACGTACGCGGCGGCACTGGCAGAATTCGTGTCCTCGCTGGAAGGCAGCCCGGCGTCCATTCCCGCGCTGGAGGACGGTTTGAAAGCCCAAGCCATCGCCGAAGCCGCCGTGCTCTCCCTGCGCTCCGGACGCATGGAACCCATCAAGTACTAACCCAAGTAGGTCGCATTTGTGCGCGTTTTGAGCGCTCAAAACGCGCACAAATGCGACCCAGTTGGGAGGGGCGGGCGTTAGGTGAAGGCGGCGCGGAAGGCGGCGAGGGCGGTGTCGCCTGCCTCGATGCCCTGGCCACCCGCGGCTCCGGCTTCCATCCCGATCACTCCGGTGTACCCGGCGTTACGGAGTGCCTTGGCAATGGCCGGGTAGTTGATCTCCCCGGTCCCGGGCTCGAAACGTCCGGGAACGTCGGCCACCTGGATTTCGCCGGTGTACGGCTGTGCCGCCCGGACCAGTTCGATCAGGTTCCCTTCGCCAATTTGAGCGTGATAAAGGTCCAGCATCATTTTGACGTTCGGATGATCCACGGCCTGGACCAGTGCCAGCGTGTCCTTGGCCCGGGCGAGTGGAATGCCCGGGTGGTCGAGGATGGTGTTCAGGTTTTCGAGCGCGAACGTGATGCCGTGCTTCGCGCCCAAAGCTCCGAGCTTCTCCAGCGTGCGGAGTCCGGTCAGCCACATTTCTCCCGTGGAGCGGTGCGTTGGCCTCACGGCACGCCCGCCCTCGCCCAGTTCGGCCGGGTGCACCACCATCCGCTCCACACCCAAATCCAGGGCAGTAGGAATGAGCTTCTCCGCCGAGGCCAGGACCTCGTGGGCGTTGGCGGGGTCGATGACACTGCCGCCAAAATAGCCGCTCATGGAGGAGAAACAGGCGCCGGTCGCCGCCAACCCGGAGATGTCCCGCCCACGGGTGTCCCAGAGTTCCACCTCAAAACCCTGATCGTGGATCCTGCGCACACGGTCGATCAGCGGCAGTTCGCCGTAGACCATTTCGGCGCAGACAGCCAAGCGGAAACTCATGCTCCGGCTCCCTGCAACTGCACGGCATCTTCGGCCGGGCGGAGCTCAGCGATCTCCGAAACGTCTACCGGCTGCCCGGTTTCGGCGGACTTGAACGCAGCCAACGCCACGGCCAAGGCGTTCCGGGCGTCGACCCCGCCGGGAGCGGCGGTAGGCGAGGCGGCCGCCGTCGTGCTTTCAAAGCCGCGGCGTGCCGCGACGTCGTGTGCAAAGTGCGCCAGCTCATCGGTGTAGGCGTCGTGGAACAGGTGGATGTTCAGGCGCGTGGTGTCCGAGGCGATGCCGGCAGCGGTGTAACTGGTGGCGTTGGTGGCCTGGGGCGTGCCTGCGGTGACCATGCCTGCGGATCCGAAGACTTCGCCGCGGACGTCGTAGCCGTAGAGGGCGTTGAAATTCGCTTCCGCTACTGCGATGGCGCCGTTACTGTACGTGACGGTCACGACGGCGGTATCCAGCAACCCGCCCGCCTTCGCCTCGGGTGCCACCAGGGCATCGGCAACGGCGTGGACCTTGACGGGGACGGCGCCGGGGTTGAGCCAGTTGAGGGTGTCGAAGTCGTGGATCAGGGTTTCCAGGAAGATGGTGCCCGGTGCGATGCGTCCAGGATTGCCAAGGCCGGCTTCCGTGCCTGGGTCGCGGGTGAGGGAGCGGAGAAGTTGCGGCGTGCCCACAACGCCGTCCTCGATCAGCCTGCGTGCGGCCGCGAAGTCGCTGGAGTAGCGGCGGTTGAAACCAAAGCGAAGGACGACGCCGGCACTCGCCGCCGCCTCGATGGCCGCGTCCAGTTCCTCGATGGTTCGTCCGCCGGGCTTTTCGCAGAAGATGTCCTTGCCGGCCTTCGCGGCGGCCTGGATCAGTTCCGCGTGGAAGCGCAGGGGAGTGGCGATGAGGACCGCGTCCACGTCGGGATCGGCAAGGACATCTGCGGCATCGGTACTGATCTTGGTGACCCCGAACGTGGTGGCCAGATCCTGGACGGCGGGAAGGAGGGGGTCGGCGATGGCTTCCAGCCGGGCATCCGGAATCCGGCGTGCGATGGAACCGGCGTGGAATTTGCCGATCCAGCCGGCGCCAAGCAGGGCAATCCGGACCGGCCGGCTTTGGGGCGCGGAATGCTGGAGGTATGTCATGTCGACTCCTGGTTCTCCTGGTTCTCCTGGTCTAGATCGTTCTAGTCAGTCCATGGTGGCACGTGCCGGACGTGGTGTCTAGATCGTTCTAGTTCACGTGTCAAAAGGAACCTGGCCCGGAACGCAAAACTTCTTTCAAAACCTCCGTCACGATCTTTGGTCAGGTGGCACATATCCAGTGCCCAAGTCGTTGCCCGGTGTGCAGTGCCGTCGCCCTTTTCGGTACAAATCCACGGGCAATGCTGAGTGAGCAGCGATGGATGTGGTGGGTTCTGGGGCCCACCCGGGGCGCCGTCGCTGTGGAACCGGGCTAGTGCGGTCGGTCGTCTGAGTCGCGGCCGGCCGCACGTCTGGTACCTGTCACCCCATGGTCCGGCCATCCGCCGGGCAAACCGAGCGCCAGTCATCTGCTGGATCGTTCTATAGACTTGCTCCGTCGGAGGAGGGCCATGGCAGGAAAACGCCCCACGTTAATGGACGTGGCAGAGGCAGCCGGAGTTTCCCGGGCGTTGGTGTCGATCGTGATGCGCAACGCCCCGGGTGCGTCCGAGGCCACCCGGGCCAGGGTTTTGGAGGCCGCCGGAAACCTCGGCTACCGCCCGGACAGCAGGGCGCGGCTGCTCCGCAGTTCACGGACCAGGCTCTTGGGCGTCACCTTCTCCACGGCACAAGCGTTCCATGCCGAAATCGTGGAGGCAGCGTATGCCGGAGCCGCCCACCGTGGTTACGACATCGCCCTCAGCGCAGTCACAGGGGACCGCCCGGAGTCGCAGGCCGTGGAGTCGCTGTTGGATTTGGGCTGCGAAGCCCTGATCATGATTTCCCCGGCGCTGGGGCAGGACGAACTGGAACGCTGTTCCGCACGGCTGCCGGTGGTGAGCCTGTTGCGCGACGACGTTGGCCCTACCGTGGACTCAGTCAGCAGCGACGACCTCCAAGGCATCCGGCTGGCAGTGGACCACTTGGTATCGCAAGGGCACCGCAGGATTGTGCACGTCCACGGCGGAACTGCCGTGTCCGGATCCAGGCGCCGTGAGGCTTTCGTCCAGGAGATGGAAAGCAGGGGCCTGGAGGCGCGTGTTGTCCAGGGCGGGGCCACGGAAGAGGACGGCATGCGCGCAGGCCAGGCGCTGCTGGACGAGTTGCCCACGGCGGTCCTGGCCTTCAATGACCGCTGCGCCTTGGGCATCCGGGAGAGCTTCCGCGCCGCAGGGCTAAGGGTGCCGGAAGACGTTTCCCTGATGGGCTACGACGACAGCCAGTTCGCGCGCCTCAGCTATGTGCAGCTCACGTCAGTCAGCCAGGACGCGCCACTGCTTGCCAGGGCCGCGGTGGACAGGGCCATTGACAGGCTGGAAGGCGCGGCGACTCCCACCCACGCTGTACGGACTCCCCACGTGGTGCTCCGCCGGACAACGGGGCCTGCCCCCGCGCAGTAACAACCTATGCCGGTGAATGACCTGCAGTTGAAGGACGGCCGGCCGGATCGGGCGAATCCGAGGACAGCGGGTGCTGGATCTCGTCCACCGTCATCCGTGCCGCGAACAGGGCAACGAAGGCCATGATGGGGCATACCAGCCCGCCCACGAAGAAGATCAGCCAGATGGGAACCACCTCGGCCAGCGGACCCGCGAGGGCCATGGACACCGGCATCAGGGCCAGGGACACAAAGAAGTCCAGGCTTGAGATCCGGCCCAGCAGATGTGGTGGCACCCTCCGCTGCAGGAGCGTTCCCCAAATGACCACACCGACGCCCTCGGTGACTCCGAAGACCACCATGGCAGCCGCGAGGACCCACACGCTGTCCATGAACCCGATGGCCGCCACCGGCAGGCTGCCCACGCCCCAGGTCACGATCATCACCGTGAGGTAGCGTCGGGGCAGCCGGAAGGATGCCGTAGCCAGGGACGCCACGGCGCTGCCCACGCCCATGATCGCCAGCAGGAAGCCGAACATCCGCGAGTCACCGCCCAGTTGGTCCCGAACCACAAAGGGCAGCAGGACCTCGATGGGGCCGATAAGAAACAGCACCGACAGGCAGGCCCACAGCAGGGTCCACAACAGCCAGGGAGTGCGGATCGTGTAGCTGAATCCCTCGCGCAGGTCGTGAAAGAGGGACGTCCGGGCCGGGACTTCCGCTCCGGCCAGGTCTGCGGTGGGCCCGCGGATGTCCAGGTCCTGCCGGCTCAGGAAATTCAGGATGCCGAAGGCCACCAGGTGGCAAACGGCGACTCCTGTCACCGCGAACGCAGGGGACAGGGACGCCACCACAATGCCCGCAAGCGCCGGGCCTGCTGCCTGTTGGAGGATGGGGCGGACCGTGCCCTCCATGCCGTTGGCGGCCAGCAGGTCCTCGGGCGGCAGGATGCGGGGGAGCATGGCGGAGTACGCGGGGAAGAAAAATGCCTGTCCCACTCCCAGCACGAAGGCCCCGACCGCCAGGTGCCACAACTGCAGGAGGTTGAGCAGTGCCAGCAGGGAGACCGTGGCGATCACTGCCAGGTTGACACCCTCCACCGCAATGATGAGGAGGCGCTGGCGCATGCGGTCCGCTGCGATGCCGCCGATCAGGACGAACGCCACCAGGCCCACGCCGGCCGCGGTTGCCACAAAGGACAACTCCAAGGGACCGCCGCCGAGGTGGATGACCTCGTACACCATGGCCACGGCCCACATACCCGAGCCGAAAATGGAGACCGAAAGCGCGGCGATGAGCACCCGGAATTCACGGTGTGCAAAAGGGCGCAACGCCCTCAGAGCGGCCATTCCACCAGCCTAGACCCGGCAGCGGCCACAGGCGAGAGCGGGTCAGGAAGCTCCCGGCGCCGACTGGTCGTCGTCCGTGTCCGGTCCCTCTGCGGGATCCTGGCTATGGATGCCGATGTCGTCCGGTACCCAATCCTCGGTCCCGCCCTCGGCCGGGGAATCTGTGTGGTGCCTGATCACGTGTTCGTTCTTGTCGGCTGGGTTCATTACGGATACTCCTGTCCAGGGGACTGCTTCCGTGAATGCACCCTAGTCTACGCCCGGTGTGCAGCCGGCGTGGCATAGGCTGAACGCAGTAGTTCTTCGGAAACGAGCCAGCTGCCATGGAGAGGTGAAGATGCCCAAGCGACCCAACCCCGCTGTGAAAATCGCCCAAAAGACAGCACACAACGCCGTGTTCGACGCCCAGGGAAACACCAAGCCGGGCGTGCACACCGCCCTGCTCAAGGCCGTGGACGTGCAAAGGCCCCTGGTCCTGGCGAACCTCAGGAGGATGCAGCGGCGGCACCCCCACGCGACTCCCGCGCAACTGGCCGCCAAACTCGAGCGTGACTACCTGGCCGCCGTGGCAGGCGGGGGAGCAGCGGTAGGCGCTACCGCCGTCGTACCTGGTATTGGAACCGCAGCTTCGCTGGGACTGTCCGCGCTGGCCACCGTGGGTTTCCTGGAGACCACGGCACTGTATGCGTCGTCGCTGGCCGAACTGCATGGAATCCGGCTGACCGACCCCGAAAGGGCCAGGACCATGGTCATGGCCATCATGCTGGGCGAGGAAGGCACATCCCTGCTGGGAGCACTCAGCGGACAGTCGCTGGGCCGCGGGAAAGGCATCACCAACGAATGGGGCCGCACCCTGACCAAGAAGATACCGGGCAGCGGGTTCGGCGTGATCCGCGACGCCATCCAAAGGGCCTTCCTGAAGAGCCTGGTGAAGCGGCAGGGAACGGCACTGCTGGGCAGGGCCCTGCCGTTCGGGGTGGGAGCGGTGGTTGGCGGCGCCGGCAACCTCATGATGGGCAGGGCTGTGGTGGCCACGGCCAAGGAAGCATTCGGGCCGCTGCCGGACACCGTACCCGGTGAACTCCAGCCCGGCGCAGCCAGGCAGGATCTTCCCTTGGAAGGGGGCACCGGTGGATCTGAACGCTGACCTGGGCGAGTCCTTCGGCTCGTGGACCATGGGCGATGACGCCTCCATGTTCAGGATCGTCAGCAGCGCCAACGTGGCCTGTGGCTTCCATGCCGGCGACCCCCTCACCATGCTGGACAGCTGCCGTGCCGCCTTCGACCTCGATGTCCGGGTGGGCGCCCATGTGGGGTACCGCGACCTCGCAGGGTTCGGGCGGCGGTCACTGGATATGAGCTTCGATGAACTTTTCGGGGATGTCCTCTACCAACTGGGCGCCCTGGATGGGGTAGCCCACGCGGTGGGAGCCTCCGTGGACTACGTCAAGCCGCACGGCGCGCTCTATAACAGGATTGTCCATGACCCGGACCAGGCCGAAGCCGTGGTGGCCGCCGTGCACGCCTACGACCCCGGCCTGCCGGTGCTCGGATTGCCGGGTTCGACATGGCTGAAGCTGGCCGAAGAGTCCGGCCACCCCGTGTTCGCGGAAGCGTTCGTTGACCGGGCCTACCTCCCGGACGGCACGCTGGTTCCACGCTCGCAGGACGGCGCGGTACTGCACGACCCGGAGGCCGTGGTTGCCCAGGCAGTACGGCTGGCGACGCGGGCCGAAGTGGTGGCCGTTGACGGTTCCGTGGTGTCCGTCCGGGCCGATTCCCTGTGCATCCACGGTGACACCCCGGGCGCTGTGGACATGGCTGTGGCCGTGCGGCAGGGACTTGAACGCGCCGGTGTGGAGATCGAAGCGTTCGCCTAGGCACGGCTTGGCCAGACCAAAGGAGGCCTGATGAGTGCGATAGTGATGGACCCCGGTGCTTCCGCCGTGGTGGTGGCGCCGGAACAGGCCCTGGACAGGGCGTCCCTGAACCTGGCGAATGCGCTGCTGGGAAACGCCGGTGAGGCTGCCGGGCTTGAGGTCCTGGTGGGTGGCCTCCGCCTGCGGTTTGTCACCGGTTCCGCCGTGGCTGTCTCCGGCGCGGAGGGCATGGTCAAGCTCAACGGCTCAGAGCTGCCCCTGAACAAGGCGGTCCGGGTGGCCCCCGGTGCCATGCTCGAGTTCGGCCCTGCCCTGTTCGGCATCCGCTACTACCTCGCGGTGCAAGGCGGCATGGAACCGCAGTCCGATGCCTTGACCACAGGGCGGACGCTAACCTTCGGGCCGCCCAACGGGCACACCTTCCCGGCCGTGACCCGGACCGCCCGCCGTGCCCTGGATCGTGAACGACCCGTGGTCGCCAGGGTGGAGCCCGGCCCGGACGTTGAAAAATACGACGCCGCCACCTGGCTGAGGTTGACCACGGAACCCTGGACGCTCTCGCCTGAGTCGGACCGCGCCGGAGCGCGGCTGGTGGGGCGTTCCCTGCACCCGGCCGACGGACCTGCCCAGGGCTTCCACGAGGCGGGCGAAGCACCCCAGGCCCGACCGCTGGTGACAGGCTCGGTCCTGCTCCCGCCGTCGGGCCTTCCCATCATTGCGCTGGCCGGACACCCGGCTACGGGTTCCTCGCCCGTGATTGCGGTGGTCCGCGACGAAGACCTGGACGCGCTGGGCCAGGCAAGACCCGGCCAGATGGTGCATCTGTTGCGCTGAGCCTCACCCGAACAGCAGGTGAGCCACCGAAAAGATGGCCAGCCCGGCCAGGGCTCCGACCACAGTTCCGTTGATGCGGATGTACTGCAGGTCCTTGCCCACCTGGAGTTCGATCTTCTGGGAGGTTTCCTCCGCGTCCCACCGCGCAACAGTATCGGAGATGACACCCGCGATGTCTGAGCGGTACGTGTTCACCAGATAGCCGGCGGCGTCTCCGATCCACGCGTTCACCTTCCCGGCGAGCTCGTGGTCGTTGACCAACCGGGTACCGAAATCGCGGACGGCGCCCTTGAAGCGCAGGCTCAGTTCACTGTCGGGATCGTCGACGGCGGCGAGCAGCGCGTTCTTGACGGTACCCCAGGTGCGGGAAGCCAGCTCGCGGACCTCGGGGTCACCGAGGATCTGTGCCTTGATGGCTTCGGCCCGTTCGATCATGGCGGGGTCGTGCTGCAGGTCCTGGGCGAGTTCGGTGAGGTAGGCATCGATGGACTGGCGTACCTGGTGGTTCTGGTCGTTCTGCACGGCACGGATGAACTTCAAGAGTTCCACGTACACCTTGTCACCCACGAGCCCGTCCACGAACGTTGGCACCCACACCGGCGAGCGGTCCGAGACCAGGCGGTTGACGGTGGCGTGGTTGGCATCCACCCAGTCCGCTGCCCGGTCCACCAGCAGGTCCACAAGCTTGTGGTGGTGGCCGTCGGCGAAGATCCGTTCCGCCATCCGTCCCACGGGCGGACCCCAGGGAGGCGTGAGCAGGTGCTTTCGGACCATCCCCTCGATCACGGCCTGGACGTCGTCGTCATTAAGCACGGTGAAGGCACCGCGGATCAGTGCGCCGCCTTCCTTGGCTACGCGCTCGGGACCGCCGGGACCGGAGAGCCAGGCGCCGGCCTTCCGGGCTATGTCGATGCTGGCCAGCTTGTCCTGCACCACTTCCTGGGACAGGAAGTTGCTCTCCACGAAGTTGCTCAATGACTCGCCGATCTGGTCCTTGCGGCGCGGGATGATGGCCGTGTGCGGGATCTTGAGGCCCATGGGGTACTTGAACAGCGCCGTGACGGCGAACCAGTCCGCCAACGCGCCCACCATGCCGCCCTCGGCCGCGGCCCGCACGTATTCCAGCCAGGGGTATTCCTTTTGGAATGCGAAGGCAACCATGAAGACCACAGCCATGACAATCAGCAGGGACAGTGCCAGCCGCTTCATACGGCGCAGCGCCGCAGCCTTCTCCTCGTCTCCGGAGGAAGGCCCGACGACGGCGGACCCACCGCGGGTGCGTGCGGTGCCTGCCGCCGGTGTGGCTGGGGAATGGTTGGTGACGTCTTCGGCTGGGATTTGTTCAGAGTTCACCTGCATTAATCCAGCCTAGCCCCGAGCGTCCAACAGCGTGGGCTACCGTGTCTGCATGACAAGTGACGACTTCGTTCCCGCCCGGCCCAAGGTCTACGCGCACCGGGGAGCCAGCGCTGCCTTCGCCGAGCACACCAGGGCTGCCTACTTGAAGGCCATTGCCGATGGTGCCGACGGTGTTGAATGCGATGTCCACCTGACCAGGGACCAGCATGTGGTCCTCCTGCACGATGCCACCCTGGACCGAACGTCAACGGGGACCGGGCCGGTTGCGGAGAAGACGCTGGACGAACTGCGTGCCCTGGACTTCTCCTCCTGGAAGGGCGCCCGCATCCCGGACGCTTACGGCGGGACGGCCGACCAGTTCCTGACGCTGCCGGAGCTGCTGGACATCCTGCGCGGAGCCGGGCGGGAAATCGGGCTGGCCATCGAGTTGAAGCATCCAAGCCCCTACCGGCTCAAACTGGAGGACAGGGTGCTGGACCTGTTGCGCAGCGAAGGCTGGAGCCCGGAGGAATCACGGCTGGACAATATCCGGATCACGTTCATGAGCTTCGACACGGATTCCATCCAGCATCTTCTGGCGTCTGTGCCCGGTGAGCACATCTGCCAGTTGGTGGACAACTTCACCGCGCAGGAAATCCGGGAAGACCTGGGCTTCGGCCCGATCACGGCAGGCGCGCTGGCCAATGTCATGAGGGCAACGCAGCAGGAAGCCGAGCGGGTCCTCGACGCGGGCGAGGTACTGATCGCCGGGCCGGGAATCGATTATGTGCGCGAGCATGCCAGGAACGTCCAGCGATGGCTTGAGTCCGGCCGTATTTTCCGTGTCTGGACAGTTGATTCAGACAAGGATGTAGCCCTGTGCCAGGGGCTGGGCATCCACGAGATCACCACCAACAAGCCTGCCCAGGTCCTGGCCCAGCTCGCCGTCCCAACTAAGTAGCACTTGTGCGCGTTTTGAGCGCTCAAAACGCGCACTAATGCGACCTGGTTGGGGAAACTTTGGCGGGTCTCCCGGCCGTTGTGATTGAGTGGTCTCATGTCGCTACGCCGTTCGCCCACACCATCGCACCTCTTACATTCCGTCTCAGTAATAGGAATGAGCGCGCTCCTCCTGGCCAGCGGCATGAAGCACTTCCGCACTCCGCAGTTCTACTACCCCGTGGTTCCGGAGTATCTCTGCCGCCGGGACGAGCCCGGCAGCAAGGCCAATGGTGCCCTGGCCGTGATGTCCCGTGAGGAATGGGTGGCGTCCTCCGGCCTGATCGAGGCGGCACTCGGCGTCGGCCTTTTGATTCCCGCTACCCGCAAAGCCGCGGCGGACGCGACAACTGCGATGTTTACAGTATTCCTTGCCGGGCATATTGATGCTCTGCGTCGTGCATACGGGCCGGAGGGGACACCGGCTGAACGCAGGGTCCACACCTTGCGATTGCCCCTCCAGGCCCCTTTGATCCTGTGGTCATGGAGCCTGCGGAAATGAGCGGTCCCTCCCAGGAAGCGGGTCCCATGAAGCTCCGGGACTCGCCGGCTTTCAAGATCGCACTTTCCCTGAGTATCGCCACTGGCTTGTACGGGGTTTCCTTCGGGGCGCTCTCCGTTGCTTCCGGATTCGACGTCTGGCAGACCATGGTGCTGAGCCTGTTGCTGTTCAGCGGAGGATCCCAGTTCGCGTTCATCGGGGTTGTTGCCGGTGGCGGCTCCGGCGTGGCAGCCATGACGGCCAGTGCACTGCTGGGGCTGCGCAACGGAATCTACGGTATGCAGATCAATGCCATGCTGCATCCCCGCGGATGGCGCCGGTATGTGTCCGCGCACATCACCATCGACGAATCCACGGCAACGGCGTCGGGCCAAACAGATGCGGGCGAGCAACGCCGGGGATTCTGGACGGCCGGTATTGGCATATTCATTCTGTGGAATATCTTCACAGCTGTGGGTGCCCTGGCCGGCGATGCCATGGGGGATCCCAAGCAGTGGGGACTGGACGGCGCTGCGGTGGCTGCGTTCCTGGCGCTGCTATGGCCGCGGCTCAAGGGCCGCGAACCGTGGGCCATTGCGGCTGCCTGTGCCTTGGCGACCATCCTGGCCGTTCCGTTCGTACCGTCCGGCGTGCCAATCCTGGTGGCAGCGGTGATCGCAGGCGTCATCGGCTGGTTCAGCCACGCCCGTATGGACGAAGGACTGGAACCGGATATTGACCCCTACGCGGGACGCCACGGCCATGGGCGGGAGGGATCCTCGTGAATCTGTGGCTCTGGATCCTGATTGCCTGCGCCCTGGCCTACCTCACCAAGCTCGTGGGGTACTTCGTTCCGGCCAAGCTGCTGAAGAGCCCGCGTATCATGCACATCGCCGGGACCATGACCATCGGCCTCCTGGCCTCCCTGACGGCAGTCAATGCCTTGGCCTCGGGCCAGGGGCTGGTGCTGGATGCCCGCATCGGCGCACTGGCGGCGGCCGCGGTGGCCCTGTGGTTGCGGGCGCCGTTCCTGGTGGTGGTTATATCCGGTGCTGCCGCGGCGGCGCTGTTGCGGCTGCTCGGCTGGGGCTGAAACCTAGACGACGTCGGACAAGGTGACGCCGGGGATATCGGACTGTTCGGGCAGCGGCCGCGATGGCCGCTGGGTGCGGATGGCATCTTCGATCAGCGCCACCGGGCGCTTCCATGCCTGTGAGCCGGGTTCCATGGTGTCCACGGCACCGATGAGCATGGCCAGCAGGCGGACCATGTCCTCGATGGTGATGTCTTTGCGCAAGGACCCCTGGCCCTGTCCGCGCTCCAGCAAAGTGGCCATGGAGCCGATAAGTCCACCGGTGATGCCCATGAGCAGGCCGCGGCGCCCGGCCACCGCGTTGAGCAGGTTGGCGTCTTCGCTGGCCACGTGGACCACGGCGTCGATCACGTTGATCAGGCCCTCCGCCGCGTCCATACCGTCGAGTGCCGCCTCGGCCACGGGATCCACGTGCTGGCGGAGCTGGCGGGACAACGCCGCCAAAACCAATTGCTCCTTGTCGGCAAAGTTGCGGAACAAGGTTGCGGGGCCCACTCCTGCGGTGGAGGCGATGGTCTGCAAGGGAACGTCCGGGCCGTGTTCGCGGAAGCACTGCCGGGCGGCGGTGATGATCTTGTCCACATTGCGTGCAGCGTCCGCCCGGAGGGGCTTGCGTTGGGAGGGCTGTTCCATGCTTGCCAGACTAGCAACGGAGCGGGTGGGCGCCGTGGTTACGCGGGAGTAGGCCGTTATATGACATACCGGTACATGAAACACTGGTTTTCATGTTGCTTGCATTTTCAGTTGCTCCTTCCGGCCAGCCTGCTTCCGCCTCCGAAGGCGGACCCTCAGCGGACGCATCGGTCCACGATGCCGTAGCGGCCGCCGTCAGGATTGTCCGTGAGTCCGGCCTGCCGAACAGTACCGATTCGATGTTCACCACCATTGAGGGTGAATGGGATGAGGTTTTCGACGTCGTCAAGCGCGCCACCGAGGCGGTGGGCCGGTACGGCAGCCGGGTCAGCCTGGTCATCAAGGCCGACATCCGCCCCGGCTACACCGGCGAGTTGACCGGAAAGGTCGAGCGGCTGGAGAGGGCCCTCGGCAACCAGGAGTAGTTCCTTCCCCCGGAGGCGCCACAGGTGCCAGACTGGGGCCCATGGTTGAACACGCAGCCGAACCCGCATGGGTTGAGGTGGAGCAATACCTGACTGACGTCGTCGTAGGTCCGGATCCTGCGCACCAGCGCGCCTTGGAATCTGCCGTCCAAGCGGGAATGCCGCCCATTGAGGTGGCTCCCACCGCCGGGAAGTTGCTCAAACTGTTAGTGCAGCTGAGCGGTGCCCGCCGAATCCTGGAAATCGGAACCTTGGCCGGTTTCAGCAGCATCTGGATGGCGCAGGGACTTCCCGACGACGGCCGCCTCGTCACGTGCGAATACCTCCGGAAGCACGCGGACGTGGCGCGGGCCAACGTGGACGCGGCGGGTGTTGGCCACAAGGTGGAGATCAGGGTGGGCGCGGCCTTGGACACCCTGCCGACGCTGGCCGCGGAGGAATCCTTCGACTTCGTTTTCATCGACGCGGACAAGGACAACGATGCCAATTACCTGGACTGGGCCATCCGACTGGGCCACCCGGGGACGGTGATCGTGATGGACAACGTCATCTGGGACGGTGCGATCCTTGAGCCGGAACGGGACGAGGTTAATGCCCCCGGCATCATCCGGGCCCTGGACATGCTGGGCCAGGATCCCCGGCTCGATTCCACCGCGATCCAGACCGTGGGCAGCAAGGGCTGGGACGGCTTCGCGCTGGCAAGGGTGCGCTGATGGATTTCACCATCCGGCCGGCCCGGGTCCACGACGCAGAGGACATGGCGCTCATGCACCTCCAGTCGTGGCGGGAGAGCTACGGACATCTTCTTCCGGAGGAGTTCTTTGTACGGCAGGAAGCCGGCCTGGGCGCCAGGATCGAACGGTACCGGGAGTACATCGCAGCCGGCCACCAGCGCGTGGTTGCCCACGACCCGAAGGGTGGATTGGTGGGCATCGCGGCGGCCGGGCCGGGCAGGGACGAAGACAGTCCGTGCGGGCTGGAACTGTTCATGCTGTATACGCTGAAGCGGGTCCACGGGCAAGGCGTTGGGCAGGCACTGGTGGATGCGTTGATCGGCACGGGTCCGGCCTACCTCTGGGTCCTGGACGACAACCCCCGGGCCCAGGCGTTCTATCGCCGCAACGGTTTCGTCCCGGACGGGAAGCGCCAACTGTGCGATCCTTCGTGGCACTCACTGCCGGAGCACCGCATGGTGCGTGCCGCCGTCGGGCGTTGATTTCGGGGCCAGGGCTACCGCCGCGCTATCCGTTGTCCGGACGTTCCTGGAACGGGTCGCCGGCCTCGTCGGGGTCGCCCAGGATACTGGGCAGCTTTGGCACCCGCGCCAGGATGAGGCCGACGACCGTCAGCCAGGCGACGGCGACCGACAACACCACCATCCATAGCGTTCCTGCAGCATCCATGATGAGAGTGTATGGCCCCGGACCCCTTAATGGTAAGTATCCTTAGTAACAGTGGCCTCGGGGGCGCACTAGGGTGGAGGCATGACGTACGGTGGATGGGCATAGTGGCGAAATCCGGTAAGGCAGCCAAGTCTGCCAGGGGTAAAAGGTCGACGGCGGGAGTCATCGAGGTGCCTGCCGGCACCCGTCCGGACGGTCCCGTGGAGGGCATCTACTACATCGACACAGGAGACTGCGAACTCCTCCACGATCCCGACAACACCAACGGGTGGCTCCTGAAAATCAACGGCGTGCTGAGCTCGCACATTGACCTGGCCGACCCACTGTTCCTGGACTTCGAATACATGCGGTGGATCGCTGCCCTGGTGGAGTCCCGCTGGCCCAGGGAGGCCAAGCCAAAGCTGCGCGCGCTTCACCTGGGTGGCGGCGCGTGCTCCATGGCGCGGTATTTCCACGCCGCCTACCCCGACGCGCGGCAAGTGGTGGTGGAACTGGATGGAAAGCTTGCCGGGTATGTCCGCAACTGGTTCGACCTCCCCAAGGCGCCGCTGCTCCGGATCCGGGTGGGCGAGGCCCGGGAGGTGACGGAAACCCTGACGCCGGACACCCGCGACCTCATCATCCGTGACGTCTTTGCCGGCGCGTACACGCCACGGGCCCTCACCACCCGCGAGTTCAATGCCCATGCCGACGCCGTGTTGGCTCCGGACGGCCTTTATGTTGTGAACTCAGGCGATGCTCCCGACCTGAAGAATGCAAGGGCGGACGCCGCCACCATCGCGGACACGTTCGAGCACACCATGATCATCGCGGACCCACCCATGCTCAAAGGACGCCGTTACGGCAACATGATCATGGCCGGAAGCCATGTGCCCTTCGGCGACGACCCGACGCTGGCCCGGCGGCTCCTGGGCGGGGCTGTCCCGGCGCACATCTGGAACGACGCGCAGGTCCGCGCCTTTGCGGCCGGAACGCCGGTCCGGCACGACGCGCCTTCGCCGGCGCCCGTGCCGCCGGCTGCTTAGGGCCGCCGGTCGCCTAGGGGCGGCTGAGGGAGCTGTTCCAGGCGTCCCACAGCCGGGCGTATCTGCCCCCGCCGGCCAGCAGCTCGGCGTGAGAGCCCGACTCCACAATCCGTCCTTGGTCCATGACCACCACGGTGTCGGCGGACGCGGCCTGCGACAACCGGTGGGCTATGACCACCGATGTCCTCCCGGCCAGGGCTGCCTCTGCCGCCCGGTCAAGCATGGTGGCTGTGCCGGTGCCCGCTTCTGCCGTTGCCTCGTCCAACACGGCGATGGGGGGATCCTTGAGCATGAGCCGGGCGAGGGCCAGTTGCTGCGCCTGTTCCGGTGTGGGCTGGTGGCCGCCTGCACCCACGGACGTCTCCAGTCCGTCGTCGAGCGCTTCAACCCAAGCGGCGCCGACGGCTCGAAGCGCTTGCAGCAGTTCCCCTGCCGTGGCGTTCGGTTTGGCGAGCCGCAGGTCCTCGGCGAGGGTTCCGGAGAAGACATGGACTTCCTGGCTGACCATGGCGATGCGCCCCCGCAGCTCGTGCGCCGGTGCCGTGGTGGCGTCAATGCCGCCCACAAGCACGCACCCGTCCTGGATCTTCTCCAAACCCATGATGACTTTGGCGAGCGTGGTCTTGCCCGCGCCGGAGGTGCCCACGATCGCCACGCTCTCACCGGGTTCCACCCGCAGGGACACTGACTTCAGCGCCGGCCGCTGCCCGGGATAGGCGAACGTCACGCTGTCCAGGACGATTCCGGCGGCAGGTCCCGACGGCGGCCGGCCCGCCAACGCGGCACCGTGCTCCGCGGCCCTGTCCTGTGTCAGCCCGACCATGCGGCCCAGCCCGGCAGCGGCCTTCTGGAGCTCGTCGAACTGGCCCAGGACCGTCCCGATCGGATCGAACAGCCGGTAGAAGTAGAGCGCCGCGGCCGTGGCGGCACCGATCGTGACCGCACCCTCGGCGTGCAGGAGGAAACCCATGGCCAGCACCGCCGAAAGGCCGATCAGCTCAGCCAGGTTCAGCCGATTGTAGGAGCGGGTGAGGTAGTTGACGCCCCGCAGGGAGTGCCCGATCGTCTCCCGTGAAGCCGCCGCCACCAGGTCCGAATGCCGGTCCTGCAGGCCCAGGGCCAGGACTGACGGCGTGCCGTGGACAGTCTCAATGATCTGTTCGGTCCGGTCTGCTTCCGTGATCCGGACGGTCCGGTAAATGGGTGCGGTCCGCTTCAGGAACCAGCGCAGGGTGAACACCTGGAGGGGCGCTGCGACCAGCACGGCTACGGCAAAACGCCAGTCGATCACGCCGAGGCCCAGCAGGGTCACCGCTATGGTGAACGCCGCGCCCGTGAAGGCGGGAAGGACTCCGGAGATGGCCTCGCTGACAGCCTCGACGTCCCCGGACACGCGCGCAACGACGTCGCCGATGCCCGCTTTTTCCAGCTCCGCGAGTGGCTTCCGGACAGCCGCGGCGAACACTTCTTCGCGGAGGTCCGCCAGTGCTTCCTCGCAGATCCGGGCCAGCATGTTCTGGCCCGCAACACCCAGCAGGGCGCCGGCTCCGCCCGCCGCCAGCAGCCCAAGGGCAAGCCAGAGCAAGTCAGGAACCTCGCCGCCGGTGGCTGCGATGTTGACCATGATGCCCAGAATCGCCGGTCCTGCCAGCCCGCAGCACGAGGCCGCCAGCAAGGTCACGACGGTCAGGGCCAGGCGCCAGGGCTTTGCGGCCAGCAGCCGCCACATGGCCCTCCGGGTTTCCCGTGGCGTGGCGATGGGAAGGATTCCGTGGTTCATGAGTGCACCACTTCACGGTAGGTTGCCGAGGCCGCCAGCAGTTCACGGTGGGTCCCGGTTTCGGGGGGACCACCTGCCGTGTCCAGCACCACCCGGTGGCAGGCAGCCAGCAGCGTGGGGCTCGTGGTGACCAGCACCAGCGCCTTGTCCGGGAATCCTGCCAGCCCCTCCGCGATGACGGCTTCGGTGGCAGTGTCCACCGCCGTGGTCGGGTCGTGGAGGACCAGCACCGGTTGGGGTTGGTGGAGGGCGCGACCCAGGACAAGCCGCTGCCGCTGCCCGCCAGAGAGGTTCTGCCCATGCCCGGTCAGCACCGTTTCGGTACCTTCCGGGAACTGCGCGACAAAATCGACGACGGCGGCAGCCGAGGCCGCGCGCTCGTCCAGTTGGGCGTCGGCTGCTGACACGTTCTCCCGCACGGTGCCGCGGAAAAGCACGCCCTCGTGGCTGTCGGCAAACACTGTGGACCGGGCGTGCGAGGGATCCAGGTGTGCTGCATCGAGGCCGCCAATCTTCACGACGCCCGGAGCCGCGGGTATCCGGAAGCCCAAGGTGTCCACCAGTTGCCGGGCACGCGTCCCGTCAGGCAGGACGACGCCCACGATCTCCCCTGGAGAAGCAGCAAACGGCGGAAAATCCCCGCCAGGTGGCGGGCAGAGCTCAAGCAGCGGAGCAGGCGTGGCAGGTTTCGCGGCATCGGCATCCCCGCCAGGCGCAGCCGGCGACGCTCCGGCCGGAGGCGCTCCGGCCGGAGACGCGGCCGTAGCTCCGGCCGGAGGCGCGGCCGTAGTGCCGGACCGGGCCGGGACGGCTTCGGCCTCGCCAAGAAAGGCAGCGATCCGGGCCGCAGAGGCACGTTTCTGCGCGAGCTCCACACTCAGGAAACCCAGCGATGCCATGGGCCCCTGGACGAACTGTGCCACTCCCACCACGGTCACCAGCTGGCCAACGGTAATGAGGCCCTGCACGGCAAACCACGCCGCAAAGAAGGCGATTCCGGCCAGGAAAGCCGCGGACATGGCAGTGCTCGCCCCAGTGAAGGCGGCCTTCGCGCGAACGGCCTTCAACGCCGAAACCAGCGATCCCTGGCTGGCAGTGCGGTAGCGTGCCACGGCGGCGTCCTCGGCCCCCAGTCCTTTGAGTGGCCGGGACCCGGTGATGAAGTCGGTTGCCAAGGCACCTGCGCGGGCTGCGGTGGACTGTTCCGCGTCGCTGCGGTCTTCCAGGGGTTTGGTCAGCCGGTGCATGATCAGCAGCATCACGGGTGTCGCCAGCAGCACGGCCAACCCCAGCGGCACGGACACCAGGAGCAGTGTCACGGCGGAGGTCGCCACGCCGGCGGCCGACGCGAGTCCGCTGCCCACCAGCCAGGCCAGGCCCGCAACACGGTCCGTGTCCGAGGATGCGATGGCCACGATTTCTCCCGGTGCGCGCCGGGCTGCCATGCCGCGTGGATGGAGCACGCGTTCCACCACGAGTTGTCGGAGGTCATGCGCGCCGTAGGAGTAGGTGCGCATGGTGGCGAGGGTGCCGATCCGCCAGGAAAGAGCCAGCACGATGAAGACAACGGCCAGTGCCCCGAGCCACCAAAGGAGGGCGCCGCCGTCGTGCGGTGAAATCGCCTTGTCCACCGCGGCGCCGATCGTGGCCGGCACCAAGGCCTCGCTGACCTGGTGCAGCACGAGGCCTGCGCAGCCCACCACGACGTACTTCCATCGACGGTTCCCGAACAGCGAGTACCGGAAGAGCCGGGATGTCTTCCATGGCTTGTGCTTGGCTTGCCCGGGAGGGCAGAGCGACGTAGCGGTACGGGGAGGCATGCTTCCCATAGTAAGGCTGACCTAACTTAGACGTTAAAAGCTGCGGGGCTGACCGCTTCCCAGCAGTTCCCCGCGCCGGTTCTCAGTTTCCTCCCGCAATGCCTGCACGACGGCGGCCACTGCGGGGCGGCGCATGGAGTCGGGGCGGAGGACCAGCCAGTAAGGGAGGAGTTCGGCAAAGTCCCCGGGGAGGAGCCTGACGAGGTCCGGGTGCCGGTCCGCCATGAAGCACGGCAGGAATCCCACACCGGCGCCGGCGCGGGTGGCTTCCACATGGACGAACACGTTGGTTGACGTCAGTCCGTCGCGCATCGTAGGGACCAGTCTGCGCGGGGCGTCGAGGTCATCCACCTGAAGCATGGAGTCGACGAAATACACGAGCTGGTGCCGGGTCATCTCCGCCGCGTTGGCAGGGGTGCCGTGGTCCTTCAGGTACTGCTTTGATGCATACATCCCCAGCCGGTACTCGCCCAGCTTGATCGCTTCGGCCCGGTGGACCTGCGGTGTGCCCACCACGACTTCGATGTCCAGCCCCGAGCGCTGCTGGAGGGCCCGGCGGGTTACCGTCACGATCTCCAGGCTGAGGCCGGGATGCTCCTTCCGCAGGCGGGCTGCTGCGGGTGCCGCGATGTAGGCGCTGAAACCATCAGTAGCGGTCATGCGTACGACGCCGGTGATGGGGTCGGGTGCGCGGTCGCTCTGTCCCAGCGTGCCCACTGCAGCTTCAATCCGTTCGGCGACCAGCACGGCTTCCGCGCCCAGGTCCGTCACCTCCCAGCCGCCCGCTGCACGCGCGAGGACCCGGCCGCCCAGCGCCTTCTCCAGCGCCGCGATCCTGCGCGAAACGGTGGTGTGGTTCAGGCCCAAGGCCTGTGCCGCCGTCGTGAATTTACCTGACCGTGAGACGGTGAGGAGGATGAGGAGGTCGTCCGGGTTCGGATTCATATCTGCAATTCTGCACATGCGTGGTGCCTCTTTGGTCATTGAGGCGCGAAGAATCTGCAGCAATACTCAGTGAAGCAATTCGTGTTGTGGATCACAACGCGCATCAAAAGGGCACTGTCAAAGAAGACACTGAGGAGATGGACATGAGCGTAGAGCAACGCTCCACACCCGCCGCCGGGAACACCGGCAAGGGATCCGGCCTGAAGAAGATCGTCGCCGCCTCCATGGTGGGCACCGTAGTGGAGTGGTACGAGTTCTTCCTCTACGCCACCGCCGCCACACTGGTTTTCGGCAAATACTTCTTCCCGAGCACCGGCAACGAGCTCGACGGAATCATCCAGGCATTCATTACCTACGCCGTGGGCTTCGTGGCCCGGCCGCTGGGTGGAATCGTCTTCGGACAGATTGGCGACAAACTCGGCCGGAAACCCACGCTGCAGCTGACGATCGTGATCGTGGGTGTTTCCACGTTCCTCATGGGCTGCCTCCCCGGCTTCGTCGAGATCGGATACTGGGCTCCGGCCATGCTGGTGGCCCTGCGCTTCATCCAGGGCTTCGCGCTCGGCGGTGAATGGGGCGGCGCCGTCCTCCTCGTCGCAGAGCACAGCCCCAACAAGTCCCGCGGATTCTGGTCCTCCTGGCCGCAGGCCGCGGTGCCGGTCGGCAACCTCCTGGCCACGCTGGTCCTGTTCGTCATGTCCAGCGTCCTCAGCAGCGAGGCCTTCCTCGGCTGGGGCTGGCGCGTGGCATTCTGGCTCTCCGCCGTGATCGTGTTCGTGGGCTACTACATCCGCACCCACGTCACCGAGGCGCCCATCTTCCTGGAAGCCAAGGCGCAGGTGGAGGAATCCAAGGCCATCAGCTACGGCGTGGGTGAGGTCATCCGCAAATACCCCAAGGGCATCCTGCAGGCCATGGGCCTCCGGTTCGCTGAGAACATCATGTACTACCTCGTGGTCAGCTTCGCGATTGTCTACCTCAAGAGCGTGCACAAGTACGACACGTCGTCGCTGCTGCTCGCCCTCCTGATCGCGCACGCCATCCACTTCGTGGTCATCCCGCAGGTGGGCCGCCTGGTGGATTCCTGGGGACGCAAGCCGGTCTACCTGGTGGGGGCCATCAGCGGTGCGGTCTGGCCGTTCTTCGCCTTCCCCATGTTTGACACGCAGAACGCCGTGATCATCGTGCTCGCCGTGACCATCGGCCTTTGCCTGCACGCGTTCATGTACGCCGGCCAGCCGGCCATCATGTCCGAACTCTTCCCCACCCGGATGCGCTACTCGGGCGTTTCCCTCGGCTCCCAGGTGACGTCCATCTTCGCAGGCTCCCTGGCTCCGCTCCTGGCCACGCAGTGGCTCAAGGACACAGGCTCCTGGGTGCCCACGGCCATCTACCTCGTGGTCGCCTGCGCCGTGACCGCCGTGGCAGTGCTGTCCTTGCGCGAAACCAAGAGCATCGCCTTGGAAGACATCGACGAGGCCGACGCCGAACGGCACGGACTGGCAACCGCTACCCCGAAGGGCTGATCTGATGGACGACTCCTTGAATGGGTGCAAAGCCTTGGTAACCGGCGGTGCGAGTGGAATCGGGGCGGCCTGTGCCCGAGCCCTGGCCGCCCGCGGCGCGAAGGTTGTGGTGGCCGACGTCGACGCTTCCGGAGCGGCGGCACTGGCGGATGAGCTGGGTGGCACCGCGTGGACGGTGGATCTCCTGGACACCGAAGCGCTTGCTGCGCTGAGCCTGGACTGCGACATCCTGGTCAACAACGCCGGCATCCAGAAGGTAGCGCCCATCGAGGAGTTCGAACCGGCGGAGTTCCGGCGGATCCTGACCCTCATGCTGGAGGCGCCGTTCCTGCTGATCCGGGCCGCGCTCCCGCACATGTACGCCAACGGCTACGGACGGATCATCAACATCTCCTCCGTGCACGGGCTGCGGGCCTCGGCTTACAAGAGTGCGTATGTGTCCGCCAAGCACGGGCTTGAAGGGCTCAGTAAGGTCACTGCCCTGGAAGGCGGGGAGCGCGGGGTGACGTCCAACTGCATCAACCCCGGCTACGTCCGGACCCCGTTGGTGGAACGCCAGATCGCCGACCAAGCGCGCGTCCATGGCATCCCGGAAGTGGAAGTCCTCGCCAAGGTGATGCTCACGGAGTCAGCGGTGAAGCGGCTGGTGGAGCCATCCGAAGTTGCGTCGTTGGCCGCCTGGCTGGCATCCGACGACGCCGGCATGGTCACCGGCGCGAGCTACACCATGGACGGCGGGTGGTCGGCGAGGTAGCCCGCCCCCCTTTCACGCCCGGCACCCCCCGCGAGATGGCAGTAAATGACAATGTTGGGCGCTCGGATTGTCATTAAGTGCCATCTCGGCGGGGGTGCCGTGGGGATCAGGCCGTCTCGTCCACCAACTCGGCCCGGCGCAGACCGCCACCGCGGACCCACAGTTTGTAGGCCACGAACAGCAGCACCAGCCAGGTAGCGCCAACATACAGGGCCACGCGGGTGTCTTCGAAGACTCCAAGGATCACGATGACCATAGCCATGAACGCGATGGTCAGGATCGACGCCACGGGCCACAGGGGCGAACCGAACTCCGAGGCGGGCAGCCCGTGGCGCTTGATCTCGCGCTTCATGGCAACATGCGAGGCGAGAATCATCACCCAGACCCACACAGTGGCGAACGTGGCGATGGAAGCAATGACCACGAAGACGTCTTCCGGGATCACGGCGTTCAGCACCACGCCCACCAGCAGGATGCAGCCCATCATCACCACGGTCATCCATGGAACGCCATGGCGGGAGATCCTGCTGAAGCTTCGGGGAGCGTGCCCCTGCTGGGCGAGACCAAAGAGGATGCGCCCGGCTCCGAAGATGTCGCTGTTGATGGCGGACAGCGCCGCCGTGATGACCACGGCATTGAGGATGTGGGGTGCTGCGGGGATGCCCAGGCCGTCGAAGATCTGCACGAAGGGGCTGCCATTGCTGCCGATTTCGTTCCACGGGAAGATGCTCATCAACACGCCGAGGGTCAGGACGTAGAACAGCAGGACCCGCACGGGAACGGTGTTCACGGCCTGCGGGATGACCTTCTTCGGATTGGCGGCCTCGCCTGCCGTGATGCCGATCGTCTCAATCCCGCCGAACGCAAACATCACGACGGCGAACGCGGCCAGGAGCCCTTCGAATCCGTTCGGGAACAAACCGCCGTGGTTGACGAGGTTCCCCAGACCCGGTGCCACGCCACCGCCGTCGTTCCCCGTCTGGAAGCCGAACACGACGATCGCGGCGCCTCCGACGATCATGGCGATGATCGCCACCACCTTGATGAGCGAGAACCAGAACTCAAGCTCCCCAAAGACCTTCACGCTGAGCAGGTTCATGGCGCCAAGGAAGAGGATGATGGCCAGCACCCAGATCCATCGGTCTACCTGTGGGAACCAGAAGCCCATGTAGATACTGAAGGCTGTGACGTCGGCGATGGCCACGATCGCCATTTCGAACACGTACGTCCATCCGGTCACAAAGCCGGCAAACGGGCCGAGGTACCGGCTGGCGTATTGCCCGAAGGAACCGGAGACGGGATGGCGGACGGCCATTTCGCCCAGTGCCCGCATCACCATGAAGACGGCGGCACCGCCAATGATGTAGGCGAACAGGACGGCCGGTCCGGCCTTTTGGATGGCGGAAGCGGACCCGTAGAAAAGTCCCGTACCGATCGCGGACCCAAGGGCCATGAAGCGGATGTGGCGGACGTTGAGGCCCCGGCTGAGTGCCGTCCCGGCGGCCTGGAGGACAGAATCCTTCGCGGCCAGCGTGGTTTGTTGCATGGTAAAACCTTCTCGTCTTTGGGAGGGGATCGCTATTCAGCACATCACTTTCCGGGCCTTTGTGATGGGACTCACGGGTGTTTGCTGTCTTCGATCGCAGACAATCGGGTTGTTGGGCGGGGCCTGGGCGGGAGGACGGAAGGAAGCGCCACGGCTGAGAGACCGGAGAGGACCACCAGCAGCAGCCAGGAAACGCCCGGCTCCCAGCCAGCCTGCCCGGACCAGGACCGCAGCAGTCCCAGGGCGGCGTTGGCCAGCAGCACGGCAATGCCTCCGCACGTGGCTGCCAGTCCGTAGTACGCGCCGCGGCCTGCAGTGCCGGACGGAAGGAACCGGGGGATGACGGCCAGGATGGTGGGCGTGAGGCTCATATGCCCCAGGATCAGCAAAGCAACGGCGGCAGCCAGTACCGGCACGGCACCGTTACCGCCTGATCCGGACACCACGCCAGCGCCGCCCGCGAGCACGAACGACAGTGCCAGAAGGGAGAAGCCCACGGACATCGCGCGTGCTTCGCCCAGCCTCTGAACTCCCGTAGCCACAGGAATCTGCAGCAGCAGCGTCAGGACGGAAGCCATCAGGAACATCCCGGCGAGCCAGGCGTCGCCAAGCCCCAGGCGGCCCAGTTCCAGGGGGATGGTGAAGTACAACTGGTTGTAGGCCACCATGTTCACGCTGACGAGGATGCAGAACAGGAGGAACCGGCGGTTCCTGGCGGCGTCCGGAACCGCAAAACCGGCGCGTTTGCCGGCTTTGGAGGATTGCTGTCGCGGCGTCGCAGGCAACCTGAGCCACAACAGGGCGGTCACGATGCAGAAAATCCCGGTCCCGAAGGCTAAGGCGGCGTCGAATCCCCAGCCCAGGAGCGCAGCGCCGAGCAGCGGACCCACGAGCGCCCCGAACTCCCCGGTCAGCGCCAGCCATACAAAAACCGAGCGCTTTGCCGGGTTCCGGTGCCCGGGATCGTCGGCCCTGGACAGCTGCGACTCCAGGGCAGGGGAAAACAAGGCGCCCCCGGCCCCGGTCAGCACAGCACCCAGGAGGAACGCCGGGAAATCGGCGGCCAGCGCAAGCGTGACGTATCCCGCGATCCGTACGAGGCAGCCCAACAGGATGGAGCGCTTTGCGCCCCAGTGGTCCGCCAGCATCCCGCCCACCAGGAACATGCCCTGCTGGCTGAAGGTGCGGGCGCCCAGGACAAGCCCGACGGCGGCCGCTCCCATTCCGTACTCCCCGGACAATGCGCTGGTCAGGAAGGGGACAACTGCGTAAAACCCGATATTGAAGACGAGCTGGGCTCCCAGGAGCGTGGACGTTTCAGGCCTTTGCGGGCGCGCCATCAGGAATTCCCCGGGTCAGCGGAAGGACTGCCGCCACCAGTTGTTTGCTGTGCTCGTGCCGCGGCTCGGCAAAGAAATCCGCCACCGACGCAAGCTCCACCACTTCGCCGCGGTAGAAGACGGCTACACGGTGGCTCATGTAGCGGATCACGTTCATGTCGTGGGAGATCATGATCAGCGACACCCCACGGCTTCGATGCAGCCTGAGCAACAAGTCAAGGATCTTGCGCTGCGTGATGGCGTCCAGCGCAGACGTTGCTTCGTCGCAGATGAGGACCGCGGGTTCGAGCAACAGCGCACGGGCGATGGTCAGCCTTTGCAACTGACCGCCGGAGCACTGCCCTGGCCGGCGTTCCAGGATCGCCGGGTTGAGCTCTACTTCCCTGACAGCCTGGTGGATGCGTTCGATCCGGTCGTCAGCGGTGCCCGAGGATCGAAGCAGGGGCGCTTCCAGGCTTTTGAGCAGCGTCATGCGGGGATCGAAGACGTCGTAGGGTTCCTGGAACACCAATTGGACGCCGGCACCCGGAGCCGTGGTGATCTTTCCCGAATCCGGCGTGCCCAGGCCCACCAGGAGCCGCGCCAACGTGCTTTTGCCCGAACCTGACTGGCCCAGCACGCCCAGGATTTCACCGTGCCTCAGCGAGAGCGTGACATTTTTTAGTGCTGCTGTGCTCTTACGGAAGCCGGACGGGAAGGTCTTGGTCACGCCGTTGAGATCCAGGATTGTCCCGGTGTTCTTCTCCGCGTCCGCTGGCCCGTGGTCGCCATCCTCGCGCGGATCCAGGGCCGAGGCCTGAAGGAGTTCCCACGTGCTGCAATGGGTCTGCGGTGATGCGAGGACGGTTCGGGTCACTCCCTGTTCCAGGATCCGGCCGTCCTTCATGAGGATCACGCGGTCGGCAAACGCAGAGACCGTAGCCAGGTCATGGGTGATGCAGAGAACCCCGAGTCCGTGGTTCCTGCGCTGCTGGTCCAGCAGCTCCAGGATCTGGCGTTCGAGCACCTTGTCCAGGGCCGAGGTGGGTTCGTCGGCAAGGAGCAGTTCGGGCTGCCCGGCCATGGCCACAGCCATCATGGCACGCTGTGCCATGCCTCCGGACAACTGGTGGGGATAGGACGCGGCCACGCTGCCGGGCTGCTCGAAGCCCGCATCCGCGAGGAGACGGAGCACCTCCGTGCGGGCTTCGCGTCCACGGAGGCCGCGGTGCAGCTTGAGCGGTTCCCGGATGTGGCGTTCCACGGTCATCCGGGGGTTGAACATGCGCTTGGGCTGCTGGTGGAGCATGCCGATCCGTCCGCCGCGCACCCGGTTCAGCTCACCTTCGCTGAGGTCGCGCAGTTCCGTTCCGCCCAACCGGATGGACCCGGACTGGATGGCCACGTTGCCGGGAAGCAACCCGGTGATGGACAGGGACGTCATGGTCTTGCCGCTGCCGGAGGCTCCCACCAGCGCAACGAATTCCCCTGGTTCCACGTGCAACGTGACGTCGTGGAGGATGCCCTGCGGTCCGGAGGAATCCCGCAGCCCTGCATGCAAGCCCTCGATCACCAATCCGCTATGCATTGGCGGGCACCGCCTCCGGAGAAAGAACCTGGGCTGTGGTCAGCCTGGACGTCCGCGAGAGGTGCTGGCCCAGGAGCGTTACGGACAGGGCGACGGCGAAAATCACCAGGCCGGGAGCCAGGATGGTCAGCGGAGCCCGCGCTGCGTAGGGCTGGGCAGCGGCCAGCATGGAACCCCAATCCGACTGTGGTGGCTGGACGCCCAGGCCCAGGTAGGACAGGGCTCCAACGCTGATGAGGAAATGGCCAAAACGCAGGGTTGCCTGGCCCAGGAGCGGCCCGGCCAAGTGCGGGATGATGTGCTTCATCACGATGAACGAGGGCGGACACCGCAGCACGTGCGCCGCTTCCACAAACCCGCGCGCCGAGACGTCCAAGGCCAGTGAGCGGGCGAGCCTGGCGAACGGTGTCCACCCTGTCACGGTCAGGGCCAGGAGCAACGAGTGGTATCCGGTTCCCAGGACGGCCACCAGGAACAGGGCCACCACCATCTCCGGCATGGCGAGCAGGACGTCGTTGGTGCGGGTCAGGAATTCGTCCAGCCAGCCGCGACGCCGCGCGCTCAGCACACCGATGGCCGTGCCCACGAGTGCCGTGAGCACGGTAGCCAGTGCCGCCAGCGTCAGGGAGAACTGGCCGCCGTCGAGCAATCTGCTGAGGGTGTCCCTCCCGAGGTGGTCGGTGCCCAAAAGGTGGGCAGGGCTGGGCGGGGCGAGCCTGTTGGCGAGGTCCTGACCGGCCGGCGGGTACGGGGCCAGCCAGGGCGACAGCAGGACGCCGACGACGATGATGGCCAAAACCGAACAGGCCACCCACAGGTGGAGGGGGAGTCTACGCAACGGTGGACCTCATTCGCGGGTTGAGGAACGTGTGCACCAGGTCGGCGGTGGTGGTGAGCAACACGGCGAAGGCCACCACAACCACCACGGCACCCTGCGCCACGGGAATGTCGCTGTTGATCACGCCCTCAAACATCAACCTGCCCATGCCCGGGATGGAGAACATGACCTCCACAATCACCGAGCCGCCCAGCAGTCCGGCGAACCAAATGGCTACCGAGGTGGTGAGTGGAAGGAGGCCGTTGGGGATGACGTGCCGTGCCACAGTGGCAGCGCGGGACATTCCCCGGCTGCGGGCCGCTGCCACGTGGTCGGAGGCCAACGACTGGAGGACGCCTTCCCGCACGGCTGAGGTGAAGAAGCTGGTGGGGCGGAGTGCCAGGACAGCCACGGGAAGCACGGCGGAAGATGGGCCGCTCCAGCCGGCGGAAGGGAGCAGCGCAAGCTGCAGCGAGAAGACCAGGACCAGCATCGGGGCCAGCCAGTATTCGGGGATGGCAATGAATGCCTGGGTTACGGCGCTGATGCCCCGGTCCAGCAAGCGGCCTTCGTTGAGCGCGGCCGTAACTCCCAGCAGCAGCGACACCGCTGCGGCAACCAGCAGGGTCAGGACGACGATGGAGAGCGTGATGCCGAGTGCGGGCAGGACCTGGTCGACCACGGGAGTGCGGCTGGTGTAGGACAAACCCATATCCCCACTGGCGAGGTGCCCCAGCCAGCGCAAGTACTGCGTCCACAGCGGATCGTGCAGGCCCAACTCGGCTGACAGCGCCTGCACGGCCGACTCATCGATCACGTCCCCGGCAACCCGTGAACGGATGATCTTGCGCACGGGATCACCGGGGGTGACGTACGGGATCAGGAACACTGCGAAAGACGCAAGAAGGACAGCGGCCACCAGGGCCGCTGTCCGTCGAGCGAGGAACCGGATCATTGCCGGGCCCGATCCGGGGTCTTCAAGTCAAACATCTTGGTCAGGACGCGGGTTTCGCCGACTGTGCCCGGAGCACGTAGCGCGCCAGCGGATCCTGGGTGTGGCCGAGGACGTTGGAGCGGACAGCGTCGATCGCCTGTTCGTTGACCAGCCACACGTTGACGGCCTGGTCCCTCAGGATCTTGCCGGCCTGGGCATAGAGGCCGTAGCGCTCTTCGGCGTCGGCGGTCCTGGAAGCCCTGGCGATGATGGCGTCGTATTCCTCGTTGCAGAAGTGGCTGAGGTTGTAGGTGCCGTCGCAGGTGTAGTCGGCGGTCAGGAACCCGATCGGATCGGCGATGTCGATCAGCCGGTTGCGTTGGCTGAGCACCATGTCATAGTTCCCGGACAGGAGGTCAGGTTCGACGGCGGCATATTCCTTGGTCACGATGCTCACCGGCACGCCCACGGCCTTGAGGTTGTCCTGGATGACCGTTGCCACGTCGGCGAACTCGGCACGCTCGACGATCGCGATGATCTCCAGCGGGCGGTCCGAGGTGTAGCCGGCCTCGGAGAGGAGCTTCCTGGCGGCGTCCACGTCCTTCTTCGGAGCGCCGGGGTTCCCGCCGGCCCACGGTTCGGACGGCGCGAAGGGGCCGTTGGCCGGGATGGCGGCGCCTTCGTAGACACTGGCGGCGAGGGCCTCAAGATCCAGCGCCTTGGTGACGGCCTGGCGGAACTCCACCTTGTCGAACGGCGCCTTGCCGTTGTTCATGTATAGCGTGGCCGTGCGCGGGGAGTCGGCTTTGAGGACCTTGACGTTGCTGTCGGCTTCCAAGGTGGCAAGGCCTGAGACCGGTATGGACATGGAGATGTCCGCCTCGCCCGTCTGGACCTGGGTGGTGCGGGTGGCGCCATCGGTCACAAAGCGGACTTCTGCTCCGGCCAGCTGCACTTCGCCGCCCCAGTAGTTCTCGTTCCGGTCCAGGGTCAGGGACTGCTTGGCTTTTTCGGAGACGGGTTTGAACGGGCCAGTGCAGTGCCCGAACGGGTCAACGTTGGCGCCCTTGAAGGCGGCCGGCGACAATACGCCGGTGTTCACACTGGCCAGCCGGTACGGAACCAGGGGGCTCTCGGTGGGTGTGGTGATGCGGACCGTGCGCTCGTCGAGGGCAGCAACACCGCTGACCACCTTGGGGTTGAAGGCCCTGGCAGGCACTGCCGCTTTCAGGACCCGCTGCAAGGACCCGACCACGGCTTCCGCGGTCAGCGGGGTGCCGTCCTGGAACGTGACGCCTTCGCGGATGGTGAAGTCCCACTCCAGCGGTGACGTTTGCTTCCACTCCGTGGCGAGCAGCGGGACGATCTTGCCTTCAGCTTCGTCGTAGCGCGTCAGGGTTTCGAGGCAGCCGGAGAGCGACAGGATGTAGGCTGCGTCGCTCTCAAGCGCCCAGTTGGCCACGGGCGCCCTGAAGTTATCCACCACGATCCGCTGTTGCTTGTCGGCAACCTGGGTGGTCTGGCTGGAGCCGGTGCTGGAACCAGTGAAGCCGCAGCCGGTCAAGGTAAGGAGGGCTGCCAGTCCCAAAGAGACGGAGGCAGGCAGGGAGATGCGCATAAAACCACCTGGGTGAAGGGGTGCCCGCGAACGGTGCAGGCGATGGAACGGAGGCCACGGGCCGCCCATTAGTTTAGGCTTCCCTAAGTTTCCCGGCCAAACCGTGAGGCTTCACAGACTGACTTTTATTCCGGAGCGGCAGTCTGGCATCCCGGACAGGGATCGGTCTGCAGCGACTGGCGCGGGCCGGAAGAAAGGTGCACGCTTGAGTACGGGATACCGGACTGCCCGGCGCTGTCCGGTCCTCGCCCGTACGAGCAGTGAGGAACCATGACCACCACGTCCTTGGCACCCGGCAAAGCCACGTCCAAAGTTCCGGCAGCTGAAAACACGCTGCGGATCCTCAAACTGCTGGCATCGCGCCGGGGCCCTATGGCGGCGTCCAATATCGCCACAGCTTTGGGGTTGCCCCGGTCCAGCGTGTACCACCTGCTGGGAGTCATGGAGGCGAACGGCTTTGTGCTGCACCTGCATGAGGAGCAGCGCTACGGCTTGGGAATCAGTGCGTTTGAACTCAGCTCGGCGTACTCGCGGCAGGAACCCTTGTCACGGCTGGGTCGGCCCATGCTGGCCTCGCTGGTGGATGCCATCGGGGAGAGTGCGCATCTGGCAGTGCTGCACGGACGCGACGTCCTCTATATCGTGGAAGAGCGGGCCAAGAATCGCCCAAGCCTGGTGACCGACGTCGGGGTCCGCCTCCCAAGCCACCTCACGGCCAGTGGCCGTGCAATCCTCGCCGCCTTGCCGAAATCGCAGGTCCGCGCCCTATACCCGAACGCTGCCGCCTTTACGTCCCGGCATGAAGTTGAGTTTCCCATCATGAAGTACTCGGCTCTGTCGTCGCACCTGGACCAGGTGCGGCAGCGCGGTTATGCCACGGAAAACGGCGAGATTACCCCGGGCTTCGGGTCGATCGCCGCCGCTGTGACGGATCACGTGGGATGGCCGACGGCGGCAGTCGCCGTCACGTTCCTGGAGGACAAAGTGCCCGCAGAGCAATGGCCTGTCCTTGCCGCACGCATCCGCAAGGCGGCGGACGAACTGTCCGCGCGTATCCACGGCCGCCGCCCCAACTAGGTCGCATTTGTGCGCGTTTTGAGCCGTCAAAACGCGCACAAATGCGACCCAGTTGGGTGAGGTGGGCTGCAGATCAGCGGGTTCCACCGGTCCCTGGGTTCTCGCGCTCGACGAGCCTCCGGAAGGTCTCAAGCTCCCCTTTGAAGCTTCCCCGGTAAGAGCCTGCAGCGAAGATCCGTGCCGATATCCCGGAGATGAATCCACGGGTCACGAACTCCTGGTTGATGCGGGTTCCCCCGCCTTCCGGGACGAACCGCACATCCGACTCGCCTTTCAGGATTGCGTTGCCGAACCGGGTGCGCAGGTGGTTGGGCCGTTCGACGGCAAGGACCTCGGTGGGGCTGGCCATCCGTCCGAACCACACGGTGTAACGGCTGCCGGGTTGGTCCACTGGACCCTCACGGTCGGTCACTCGAGTGACGCCGCCGATCCACTCCTTGAACCGGTCCTGATCTGTCCAGGTGGCGAAAACGCGGTCAGGGGGAGCCGCCACGAAAGCAGACACTCGGAAGGTTGCCATGGGACCAGCATGCACCTCTTCCACGACGATTGCGAGAGGCCCGGCATCCGTCTGTAATCCCGGACAGCACCCATCAGAAAGCCGTTCCGCGACGTTGATGGACAGGCTCTACTGGATACAGAAGATCTTTCACCCAGACACTTTTCGAGAGATGAAGGAGCCATCATGGCACCCGCCGATTTCACTACTGGAGCCCGTCCGGTCAAAGCTGCCCGTGGTACGGAGCTCACTGCCAAGTCCTGGCAGACCGAAGCGCCGCTGCGCATGTTGATGAACAACCTCGATCCGGAGGTTGCCGAGCGTCCGGATGACCTGGTGGTTTACGGGGGTACGGGCCGGGCGGTGCGTTCGTGGGCTGCGTTTGATGCGATCACCCGGACCCTGGAAACCATGGAAAAGGACGAGACCCTCCTGGTCCAGTCCGGTAAGCCGGTGGGTGTGTTCCGCACCAACGAGTGGGCGCCGCGGGTGTTGTTGGCGAACTCGAACCTGGTGGGAGACTGGGCAACGTGGCCTGAGTTCCGCCGCCTCGAGGCCGAGGGCCTCACCATGTACGGGCAGATGACCGCCGGATCGTGGATTTACATCGGCACCCAGGGGATCCTGCAGGGCACGTACGAAACCTTCGCCGCCGTCGGGAACAAGCTCGCTGCGGAGGGCCGGCACCCGGCGCCCGCGCCTGAGGGCTCCACCGAGGGCCCGCTCGCCGGCACCCTGACCCTGACCGGTGGGTGCGGTGGCATGGGCGGCGCCCAGCCGCTCGCCGTGACCTTGAACGACGGCGCGTGCCTGATCGTGGACGTGGACGAGACCCGTTTGCGCCGCCGTGCCGGGAAGCGTTACCTGGACGAGGTCGAAACGGACCTGGACACGGCCATCGCGAAGGTGAACAAGGCCAAGGCTGAGCGTCGCGGCTGGTCCGTAGGGTATGTGGGCAACGCCGCCGAGGTGTTCCCGGAACTGCTGGCCCGCCACAAAGCCGGTGAACTGACCATCGACGTCGTCACTGACCAGACCTCCGCCCACGATCCGCTGTCCTACCTGCCGGAGGGCATCACGGTGGAAGAGTGGCACACCGAGGCCGCCGCCGATCCGGAGGGCTTCACCAAGAAGGCCCAGGCCTCCATGGCAAGGCACGTACAGGCGATGATGGAGTTCCAGGATGCCGGGGCTGAGGTATTCGATTACGGCAACTCCATCCGTGATGAGGCCCGCAAGGGAGGCTACACCCGGGCGTTCGAGTTCCCCGGGTTCGTCCCGGCCTATATCCGTCCGCTGTTCTGCGAGGGCCTGGGCCCGTTCCGCTGGGTCGCGCTCTCCGGGGACCCGGAGGACATCCGCGTCACCGACGAGGCCATCAAGGAACTGTTCCCGGAGAACAAGCACCTGCACAAGTGGATCGACGCCGCCGCCGAGCGGGTCGAGTTCGAAGGCCTTCCGGCGCGGATTTGCTGGCTCGGGTACGGTGAACGCCACCAGGCCGGGTTGTTGTTCAACAAGCTTGTGGCCGAGGGCAAGGTCAAGGCGCCGATCGTGATCGGCCGTGACCACCTGGACTCCGGGTCCGTGGCGTCCCCGTACCGGGAGACCGAGGCCATGAAGGACGGCTCGGACGCGATCGCTGACTGGCCGCTGCTGAACGCCCTCACCGCCGCCTCCTCCGGTGCCACCTGGGTTTCCATCCACCACGGCGGCGGCGTGGGAATCGGCCGGTCCATCCACACCGGCCAGGTCTCCGTCGCTGACGGCACCGAGTTGGCCGCGGCGAAACTGACCGCGCTGCTGACCAACGACCCCGGCATGGGCGTCATCCGCCACGCCGACGCCGGCTACGAACGCGCCATCGACGTCGCCCACGAACGCGGCGTCCGCATCCCCATGAACGAGAAGTAAGAACATGACCATTACAAGCAACGAACAGCTCACCGTCACCCTCGGCTCAAGCGGCGTGACCCCGGAAGACGTCGTCGCCGTCGCCCGCCACGGTGCCAAGGTGACCATCTCGCAGGAAGCCCTGGACACTGTTGCCAAGGTCCGTGCCCACATTGACGGCCTGGCCACCAGCGACGTCCCGGCCTACGGCATTTCCACGGGCTTCGGTGCATTGGCCAACCGCCATATCCCGAACGAACTCCGCACCCAGCTGCAGAAGTCGCTCATCCGCAGCCACGCGGCCGGCATGGGTCCGGCCGTGGAACGCGAAGTCATCCGCGGCATCATGTTCCTCCGCGCCAAGACCCTGGCATCGGGCCGCACGGGTGTCCGTCCCGTGGTCCTGCAGACCATGGTGGATGTCCTCAACGCCGGGATCACTCCGGTGGTCCGCGAGTTCGGCTCGCTCGGCTGCTCCGGCGACCTTGCACCGTTGTCCCACTGCGCGCTGGTCCTCATGGGTGAAGGTGAAGCAACAGGGCCCGACGGCGAACTGTACGGGGCCGCAGGCAAGGCACCTGTTGCTGAGCTGCTCGCGCAGCACGGCATCGAGCCGGTAACCCTGGCTGAGAAGGAAGGCCTGGCGCTGGTCAACGGCACCGAGGGCATGCTCGGCATGCTGCTGATGGCCATCGCGGACCTGCGCATGCTGCTGGCGACCGCCGATGTCACCGCGGCCCTCAGTGTCGAAGCCCTCCTCGGCACGGACCAGGTGTTCCTGCCTGAGCTCCACGCTGCCCTGCGTCCCCACCCGGGCCAGGCAGCGAGCGCGGACAACATGCTGCGCGTGCTCTCCAACTCGCCGATCGTTGCCTCCCACCGGATCAACGACACCAAGGTCCAGGACGCCTACTCGCTGCGCTGCGCTCCCCAGGTTGCCGGCGCCGTCCGCGATACGGTCGACCACGCCGCACTGGTGGCTTCCCGCGAACTCGCGGCTGCGATCGACAACCCGGTAGTCCTCCCGGACGGCCGCGTGACCTCCAACGGCAACTTCCACGGCGCTCCGGTCGCCTACGTGCTGGACTTCCTGGCGATCGCCGTGGCGGACCTCAGCTCCATCGCTGAGCGCCGCACGGACCGCATGCTGGACCCGGCCCGCTCGCACGGTCTCCCGGCCTTCCTGGCTGCGGACCCGGGCGTGGACTCGGGCCTCATGATCGCCCAGTACACCCAGGCCGGCCTGGTCTCGGACAACAAGCGCCTCGCCGTTCCGGCATCCGTGGACTCCATCCCGAGTTCCGCGATGCAGGAAGACCACGTGTCCATGGGCTGGCACGCGGCCCGGAAGCTGCGCAAGGCCGTGGAGAACCTGCGGCGCGTGCTCGCCGTCGAGCTTGTCACCAGCGCCCGGGCGATCGATATGCGCACGCAACTGTCCGACGGCGAACTGACTCCCGGTCCTGCCGGCACGGCAGTGCTTGAGGTGCTTCGCGAAGTGGTTCAGGGACCGGGTACCGACCGGTTCCTGTCGCCCGAACTGGAGGCGGCTGACCGCCTTGTCGGCTCCGGTGCCGTGCGCGCGGCCGCCGAATCCGCCGTCGGGATTCTAGCCTGACGCCGAATAAAGCGCTTCTTTGATGCGCAATTTAGCCACGCCCCGGACTTTGTTCGCAACGCAGCGTCCGGGGCGTGGCAAATGTAGTAGAACTTATGGTGTACGTCACGTCCGGCGACAACGGTGTCCCGGGCTTGACGGTCAAGTGAATATCAACAGAGAACATCCACAAAGGGGTAGAAGTTCAATGAAGGCACGGGGAGCAGTCCTTTCCAGAAGAAACGCACACTCTGCGACGGTTTCCGACTGGAAGCAGCTCAAGGTCGGCGAGAGGGTGGAAGTGGTCAAGTACGCCCATGTGATCGCGGCTGGACTGATCGAGGAAGTCTCCGGCAGCGGCAATGTGGTGTGGCTTGAACACTCCGGCCCGGGTGTCACCGAAGAAGGCAAGGAACTTTTCATGAAGTCCGACGGCGTGACCCTCCGCCGCGCGTAGGTACCCAACTGAGTCGCAGTAGTGCGCGTTTAGACTGCTCAAAACGCGCACAAATGCGACCTGGTTGGGGGGGCATAAACAGAAACCGGGGCCTGTCCCTTTCCGCGGGTAGTAATGGCGGAAAGCGACGGGCCCCGGTTCTGCTTGCTAAGCGGCGAGAGCTTCGTGGGTCTGGCCGAAGGGAACGGATTCGTCCAGGGCCACGGTGTAGGTGCCGGGCTCATGCCTGGTCACCAGGATGCCGCAGTTGGCATCTGCTCCTGCGCTTTCGATGAGGGCATCCACGGCGCGGTCAAGACCGTCGTGGATCTCGCTTGCGTTGGAGAACGACAAGCGGATTTCGCGTTCTGCGGTGATCGCAGGGGTCATGGTTGGGGCCTCCTCTACGTGCCGCTATGCGAAGGCGACCCATCAACTATAGAGCGTTTGCCCCGAAAATTTGTAAGATGACTGGCAGCCCCGTGATCTGGATCTCACCTACGAACCATGGCCCTGAGCAGTTTGACCGCCACGGACAGGGCTGCAATATCCATGGGGCCCGGCTTGATGGCTTCCTTGATGGTCTGTTGGATGCGCGCCAATTGTTCGATGTTTCCCCGCTCCCAGTCCACGATCCGTTCCACGGGATCACCGGCTGCAGCAGACGACCGTGGCGTGTGCCTGACGACGGCCTTGGTCATGTCCGCCAGCACCAGGTACATGTCGTCCCGCAACGCGGCCCGGGCCAATGATTCCCAGTGGGTGTCCCGCGACAGCATGGTGATGTGCTCCAGCAAAGGGATGGCCGAGATCCGTTCAAACACCGCAAAATACACTTCCGCCACAGCCTCCACCGGCTCCTGCAGTTCTTCGGCGATGGCGGAGATGTCCAGCAGGCCATAGCTCACCAGGAGTTCGGACGCCCGGACGCCCAGGCTGTGCGGGAGTCCCACAGCATCGGTGTGTGCCAGTCGCTTCAGCGAGTGGGCCAGGTTGATGCCGTGCAGGAACCCCGTGAAGTTGGCCCGCATCAACGCCATGGGCCGCTCCAGCCTGGCGAAGGCATCAGCCACCGGTTTGTCTCTGAAATCGTGGGTGACATACCAGCGGACGGACCGGTCCAGGAGGCGGCGCATATCAAGGGCAACGGCGGCTCCGTGCTCGCTCGGAGTGCTTGCAGGAAGCGCCGCGATCGCTTCCATGACCGAGTCGAAGTCCCAGATCTGCCGCATGACCACGAAGGCCCGTGCGACTGCCGTGGCCGAAACCGTGGTTTCCTCCATGGCCCTGAAAGCAAACGAGATTCCGCCCATATTGATCATGTCATTGGCGATCACCGTGGCCACGATCTCGCGCCTCAGCGGATGCGTGGCCAGCTGTTCCCCAAACCGCTGGGAGACCTGCTGGGGAAAGTAGGAATGAAGCGTCTGGGCGAACCATGGATCATCCGCAAGGCCGCCTTCCGTGAGCTCCCGTGCCAGCTCGATCTTGGCATAGGCTGCCAGGACGGCCAGTTCCGGAGTGGTCAGGCCCTTGCCCGTGAGGACCCGTGCCTGGAGTTCCTGGTTGGAAGGGAGGAACTCCAGGCTACGGTCCAGGTCCATCGCTGACTCCAGCCAGTCCATGGTCCGTTCAAAGCTCGGGCTCCATTCCAGGGCCAGTTGCTTGTCATTGAGGAGCAGGACGTTTTGGTCCGCATTGGTCTTCAGCACGAGCCGTCCAACCTCACCCTGCAAGGACTGCAGGAAGCCGGTCCGTTCAGCCGCGGGCATCCTCCCGGCCGAGATCATCCGGTCCAGGAAGATCTTGATGTTCACCTCATGGTCCGAACAATCCACCCCCGCCGAGTTGTCAATCGCGTCCGTATTAACCAGGATTCCTGCCAGCGCTGCCTCAACCCTGCCCCGTTGTGTCACGCCCAGGTTGCCGCCCTCGGCGATGATGTGCGTGCGGAGCCGGCTGGCGTTGACCCTGATGGCGTCGTTGGACTTGTCGCCCACCTCTTCGTGGGTTTCAGCCGCCGCTTTGATGTAGGTGCCGATGCCGCCGTTATACAGCAGGTCCACAGGGGCCCGCAGGATGGCGCGCAGCAGCTCGGGTGGGCTGACCGCCGTCGGCCCTTCCTCCATGCCCAGGGCGAGCCGGACCTCCTTGGTGATGGGCACCGACTTCTCCGCGCGGGAGTACACACCACCGCCGGGGCTGAGCTTCGCCGGATCGTAGTCGGCCCATGAAGACCGGGGCAGCGCGAAGAGGCGTTCGCGTTCCTGGTAGGAAGCAAGCGGGTCCGGGGTGGGATCCAGGAAGATGTGCCGGTGGTCGAACGCAGCCACGAGTTTGATGTGGTTGGAGAGCAGCATGCCGTTGCCGAAAACGTCTCCGCTCATGTCGCCGATGCCCACCACGGTGAAGTCCTCTGCGCGGGAGTCGATGGTGAGCTCGCTGAAGTGGTGGCGCACGGATTCCCAGGCACCGCGGGCCGTGATGCCCATCTGCTTGTGGTCGTAACCCACCGAGCCGCCGGAGGCGAAGGCATCACCGAGCCAGAACCCGTACTCGGCCGCCACCGCGTTGGCGAGGTCGGAGAACGCAGCCGTCCCCTTGTCGGCCGCTACCACAAGGTAGTAGTCGTCGCCGTCGTGGCGTACTACGCGGGGCGGGGCGACGACGGTCCCGTTGGGTCCGCCGTCGGGATCCGACACCAGGTTGTCCGTGAGATCCAGGAGGCCACGGATGAACGTGCGGTAGCTTTCCTGACCTTCGGCGAGCCAGGCTGAGCGGTCCTCCGCCGGGTCCGGGAGCCGCTTGGGGAAGAATCCGCCCTTGGCTCCGGTGGGCACGATCACTGCGTTCTTGACCGTTTGGGCTTTGACGAGCCCCAGGATCTCCGTGCGGAAGTCCTCGCGCCGGTCCGACCAGCGCAAGCCGCCTCGGGCGATCGGTCCGAAACGCAGGTGCACACCCTCCACTTGTGGCGAGTAGACCCAGATCTCGTGCTTCGGCCGTGGGGCCGGGGCGGCCGGCACGTTGGAGGGGTTGAGCTTGACGCTGATGTACGGCTTGTTGAGGTAGAAGTTGGTGCGCAGCGTCGCTTCCACCAGGCTCGCCAGCTGCCGCAAAAGCCGGTCGGCGTCCAGCACGGGCACGGCGTCGATGGCGTTGGCCAGCGTGGTCCTGGCCGCGTGGACTGCCTGGGTGCGGTGGCTTAGTTCGCTGGTGCCTTCCTCGAAGACGTCACCGCCGCCGGACGGCCCGGCGCCGCCGGACGGCCCCCCGCCACCGGACGGGGCCCCGCCGCCGGGCTGCGCCCCGAGGCCGGGCTCGAACAGGTCGGGGCCAAACAAGTCCGGATTGAACTTGGCCTCGAACAGGTCAAGGAGGGCATGCGTGGCGGCGGGGTTGCCGCGAAGCGTGTCCGCAATGAAGCCATACGAGTTGGTACTGCCCAACTGCCGCAGGTACTTGGCATACGCGCGAAGGACGGCAACGTGGCGCCAACCGATCCCCTCCCTGATGACCAGCGCGTCGAAGGCGTCCGACTCCGCATCGCCCCGCATGGACGCAATGAACGAGTCGGCCAGCAGCCCGGCTGTCGGCAATGGATCCACGCCGCGGGGATACTTGAGCCCCAGGTCGTACAGGAAAAACTGCCGGCCATCGGCCCGCTGCACCTCGAACGGCCGCTGGTCCAGGACCTTCAACCCGAGGTTGTGGAAGAACGGCAGGATTTCGGTGAGGCTCTGGGGCCGGGTCAGGTACACGCGGATGCGGGCGTCCTCGGTCAGGACGGCCGTGCCCGGGCGCTGGTAGACGGACAGCACAGGGTCCGGAGCATGCCCGGGTTCACCGGCCGTGCCGCTGGGTCCGAAGCTTTCGAACCGGCCGATGTCCTCTACGGCGTTCTCGACCTCGTATTCTGCCTTGTAGCCTGCCGGGAACGCCGCAGCCCACTGCGCAGACAGGCGTCTGGCTTCCCCGCGCGGATACACCGCCTGCAGTGCCTCCTCCAGTCCCTGCGCCCACGACCTCGTGGCAGCAATGATGCGCTGCTCCAGTACTGCGGAATCAACGACGGCGGTACGTGCCTCCTGCTGGCCGGTTCCGGTGGCGGCAGGCAGCAGGATGCGGAAGAAGACCCGTGCCATGGCGGATTCGCCCAGCCGGAGCTCGAACTCGATCGCATCCGTTCCGAACGCTTCCCGCAGCTCGCGCTCGATGTTCAGGCGCACAGCGGTGCTGTACCGGTGGCGCGGCAGGAAGACCAGCGCAGTCATGAAACGCCCGTACGAATCCGGCCGCAGGAACAGCCGGGTGCTGTGCCTCTCCTGCAGGCGAAGTATTTCGCGGGCATGCAGTGCCAGTTGCTCCGGATCGATATGGAAGAGTTCGTCCCGGGGGTAGGCGTCCATCACCGCGAGGAGTTCCTGGCCGTGATGGGATGACGGCGGATACCCAAGGGACCGCAGGACCTCGGAGACCGTGTCCCGGATGACGGGGATCTGCAGGACAGGGTGCGCCGAGGAACTCGGGGTGAACAGGCCAACGAAGGTGTTGCCCGTCCCCAGGCTCAGTTCATCAAGGTACGCGTGGCGCAGCACGGTGGAGCGCCGGGTGGATTTGGTGAGCGTGAGGATCGGGTCCCTTGCGCCGCGGTTGTCGATCGCGGCTTCGCCCCGCAGGATCCCCAGACCGGCTTCTCCCGGTCCTTGGTAGCCAAGGAACACGAAGTTCCCTTCGGCCAGCCAGCGCAGCAGCGCTTGGGCATCAAGCGTTCCTGCCCTGGTTTCGCCTTCGAGCCCGCCAACAGCCCTGTCAAGCCGTGCCTGCATGGCGGGGGCATCCTCGGCGGCGGCCCGGACATCCGCCAGCACGTCCTGCACCCTGGCAATGAGCAGTTCTGCGCTCGCCTCATCCGGCAGGCGCGGGATATCCAACGCCAACCACGACTCGGTGAGGCGGCCGCCGTCGTGCGTTGCGGAGGAGGAAGGCCCGACGGCGGCTGGGAGCCCCGTGCGGTGCGGTCCCCGGTGGATGTGGGTAAGGCGGTGGGTGGCGGGGTCGCGCCCGACCGTAAAGGTGGGGTGGACGAGGAGCCGGATGGAGGAGGCATCACGGGCGATTTCGGCGGTGACGGACGGAAGGAGGTAGGGGAGATCATCGGTGACAATGGCTACCACGCTGGCGTTGGTCTCGTGGAGGATGCCCACCACGGACTGGCCGGGCTCACGCCGCTCTGCCAACGAACGGTGGTAGCGTGCCCGTTCCAGGAGGGTTTCGGGCGTGTAGTTGCGGACGTCGTCATCGGATACGTGCTCGTAGTAGTCGGTCAGGAAATCATCGGCCGGCCCGATCCCTGGTGACATGCCACTGCGCCTCCGCTGCCTCCGGCGGTCCAGGGAGGGGCCGTGCTGGTGCGGCTTGGAGAGTCCCTGCGCCTCCCTCTATCATCGCCGCGAGATGGCATTTAATACCAATGTTTGAGCCAAACATTGTGATCTAATGCCATCTCGCGGGGGCCAGAGACGTGGTGACGGGATTCGAACCCGCGTGCGCTGCTTTGCAGGCAGCTCCCTGGCCTCTTGGGTACACCACGTGCCAACGACCCTAGGCGCGGTGGCAAGTGCCGGGCAAAGTTCTTTTCCCCGGTGGTCCCGGGGCTACGGAATCTTTCCCGGGGCTACGGAGTGTTTCCCGGTTGGGCTACGTGGTGTTTCCGTGGGTGGCGGCCTGTGACGACCGGGTCCCGGTCCCGCTCCGGGCTGCCAGACGGGCCAGCTTCCACGCGCTGGAGGCCAGCAGCAGGGTAAGGATGGCTGCGGCAACGTGCGTGTAGAGCATCAGGTGCACGGATCCTTCGGACGCGGCGCTGCTATCCGCAGGAACGTCCAGGGGCTGATTGCCACCGTGCAGATGCCCGAAGAGTCCGCCGCCGGGCACGTATCCGCCAAAGGCATCCAGCCCGAAGTGCAGGAGTTGCTGCGCCACGCCGGAGAACAGCAGCAGCAACAGGGGGCCATGGACCCAACGGGTAACCAGTTGCGCTGCGAGGCAGGTGAGCGCAAGGAGGGCCAGCAACAGGGGCAGTGCCGGGGGAGTGCCACCGGCAGCCACGTGGGCTGCCAGTCCCAGGGCAACAGCGATCACACCAGCCGCCCAGGCCCACTTGTCCTGCACAGGAGCAGTGCGCATCGCCATCCTTTCCTCCACACAGGCTATGCGGAGAAAGACGCCGATGAACAGGGCTCACGCGAGGAGCGTGTTCACCAGCCTCGCTGTAACCTTGGCCGTCCGGGAATCGATGTCGAACTCCGGGTTCAGTTCTGCCACATCCAGGTGCAGCAGCTTTCCACTGGCAGCAACCTGGCGGCATACTGCGTTGATCACCGGCAATGGCACGCCATACGCCGCCGGCGCACTCACCCCGGGAGCTACCGAGGCCGGCAGCACGTCGAGGTCGATCGTCAGATAAAGTACGTCCACGCCGGCAAGGAAATCCGCAACAAAAACCTCCACCCGTTCCGCGGAGCAGTCCTCGTCCAGCAGGTATTTCACGCCGAGCCGGTCAGCGGTGTCGAACAGCGTCCGCGTGTTGTTGGGTTCCGAAATACCGACGACGGCGTACTGCAGTTCGCGCCCGGCGGCGGCTTCCTCCCGGGACATCTGGAGGAACGGCGTACCCGAACTCGGAGTGGGCTCATCCCGCAGGTCGAAGTGGGCATCGAGGTTCAGCACGCCCAGCCGCTTGCCACTGCGCACGGCGTTAGATCCCGCAACGCCCAGGTAGCTGGCGAACGCGGTCTCGTGTCCGCCGCCCAGCACCACGGTGAGGTTTCCGCCGTCGAGCAGTGCCGAAATGGCGCGCCCGGCACGCTCCTGGCCCGCCTCCAGGGCGTCGCCTTCCACCACGACGTCGCCGGCGTCGAAGAGGTCGCGGTCCAGATGGAACGCCAGCGGACCCAGTGCCGAACGGATCGCGGCCGGCGCCGCTGAGGCACCTACCCGGCCCTTGTTGCGGCGGACGCCGGCGTCACTGCAAAAACCAAGCACGACGGCGGGACGCAGGGCCCCTGCGGACGTTTCCGGGGTGTGGGGAGCCACAGCCTGCCACCACCTGCGGTGCTCGGCGCCGTCGCCGTCGAAACGGCCGGTCCACGGGGTGGGAGTGACGTCTACGGTGAGGGCGCTTGTTTCCATGCTTAAAGCAGACCGGACCCGGACGGCCAAAGCCAGCAGTTCCGGGTCCGGAGTGTCTGAAATGCCGGACATCCAGGCCCGGACATCACCGCGACATGGCATTTGATGACAATGCCGGAGCCCAACATTGTCACCAAATGCCATCTCGGCGGGGAGCTATTTGACCCCGAGCAGCTCCTCCACGGTGCCAATGCCAAAGAACAACAGGAAGGCGGCGGCCACGGCCCACATCAGCGGGTGGACTTCGCGGGCACGGCCCTGGAACGTGCGGATCAGGACGTAGGAGATGAATCCGGCGCCCAGGCCGTTGGCAATCGAGTACGTGAACGGCATGAGGGCGATGGTCAGGAAGGCCGGGATGCCCACGCCCCAGTCCTGCCAGTCGATCTTGCCCACCTGGGAGACCATCATGAAGCCCACCACCACCAGTGCAGGGGCGACGGCTTCGAACGGAACCAGGTTGATCAGCGGCGTGAAGAACATGGCCACCAGGAAGAGGATGCCGGTCACGATCGAGGCGAGGCCGGTGCGTGCACCTTCGCCGATGCCGGCGCCGGACTCCACGAAGATCTGGTTGGAGGACACGGACGAACCGCCACCCACGATCGCGCCGAGGGCGTCAACCTGAAGCACACGGTCGACGTTGGGGATGTTGCCCTTTTCGTCCACGGTCCCGGCCTCGTTGGCCAGGCCCACCATGGTGCCCATGGCGTCGAAGAAGATGCTCAGCAGGATCACGAACGCCAGCAGCGCCGCGGCGATGAAGCCCAGGTGCTCAAAGGCACCGAACGGGTTGGCTTTGCCGATCAGTGAGAGATCGGGTGCGCCCCATTCGGACAGGGTAGGGGCCACCAGGGACCAGCCGCGCGGGTTCACGGTGTCGCCGTCCACGCTGGGGCCGATGTGGAGCGTGAACTCGAGGATGGCAGCCAGTGCGGTGGATGCGACGATGCCGATGAGGATCGCGCCACGGACCTTGCGGACTACCAGGGCGATGGTCAGCAGCAACCCGACGGCGAACACCAGGGTGGGCCAGCCCATGAGCTTGCCTTCAACACCCAATCCAAGGGGCACAGTGGTGCCGGCGGCGTCCGGGATGCGGCGCACGAAGCCGGCGTTCACCAGGCCGATCAAAGCAATGAACAGGCCAATGCCCACCACGATCGCGGTCTTCAGCGCCTCCGGGACAGCCTTGAACACGGCGGTGCGGAATCCGGTGAGCACCAGGATCAGCATGGTCACGCCGGAGAGCACCACCAGGCCCATCATGTCCGGCCAGGTCAGTTCCGGGTGCGAGGCCACGGTGACGGCCACGAAGGCGTTGACGCCAAGGCCGGTTGCCACGGCAAACGGGTGCTTTGCCCACGCACCCATGAGGATGGTCAGGATGCCCGCGACGAATGCGGTGGTAGCTGCCACGGCAGTAAAGCCGAGTGATTCGCCGCTGGAGTCCGCTCCGGAGAGGATCAGGGGGTTCAGGACAACGATGTAGCTCATGGCGAAGAACGTCGCAAAGCCGCCGCGGATCTCGCGTGAGTACGTGGAGCCTCGTTCAGAGATCTTGAAGTAACGGTCGATGGCAGAACCTTGTTTAAGCATGAAGGTCTCCGGGGATTGGGTGAGTGTGCTCTCAAATCCTATGCCGCGGATACGGCCCGGCCGGACGATTCGCCTAGTCTGTAAGGAAGCCAACACTAGGAGAAACCGCCCCATGCGTACCATCCGCCCCCTTCTGGCCGCCGTCGTTGCTGCTGTGGCCTTAACCGCCGCAGTGCTGTTCGGTGCTGCTCCGGCGTCCGCGCACGATGTCGCCGAGTCCACCGCTCCGGCGAACGGTGCCAGCGTTGCCGAGGTCCCGGCGTCGGTCTCCATCACCTTCAACAACCGCCCCCTGGCCATCGGCTCGGGCGTAACGGTGACTTCCGGTGGCGAGAACTGGGCGGATGGCGCCGTCGAAATCATCGACAACCAAGCGGTGCAGAAGCTTCGCCCCGGCGCGCCGGCTGGCCAATACACGGTCACGTGGCGCGTGGTCAGCTCCGACTCCCACCCGATCGAGGGCACCTTTTCCTTCACGGCCGCCAGCGGAAGTACGACGGCGGCAGGCGGCTCGGCGGTGGCGTCACCGTCGGCGTCCGCACCGGCAGCGTCGGTCCCTTCGGCAGGCACGTCAGCACCTGGTACCAGCGGCAACGAGGCTGCCCCCGCGGAGTCCCAGCCGTTTCCCTGGAGCATCGTCGGGCTGGCTGTTGTTGCGGTTGGCCTCGTGATCTTCCTGGCCGTTACGGCGCGTCGGAAGTTGGCGCCCACCGACAGCGCCGATGCCGAAAAATCCGCAGAATAACGGGGTTTTCTACCTAGCGTCGAAGGTCTCGGATCGGTTACTGCGACACGCCAAAACCAAACTTCTCGTTACTCAAATGTGACTTTGGTGTGATCATCGCGTACGGTAGTACCTGTGCCCGATCCATGTACGGGGCACTTCCGGCCTGATTGCCTAGCTCTGCCGCAGGCTGGAATCCGTTCGCAGACATACCTACGGCAGAGACGGGGAACCCATTTTGGTCAGCTTTTGAAGCTGACCTTGGGGTGAAGTCACGAAGCTTCCGCTGCATGGCGGGAGACAGTGGCCGGGTGACTCCCATCCGAATCCGACAGCTAACCTCGCAGGCATCGGGAGAGGCTTTTTCATGTCTTCACGCATTCTTCGCGGCCGTCGTAAGGCGGACAGCGTACGTCCCAATCCGTTCATCTCAATCTCCAAGGCTGTTGCCAGCAACGCATCGGGCGCAGGCCGCCAGGCTGCTGTTATCGCCGCCGCGTCGGGCCTGGTCCTGACCGGTTCCATCGCCGCCCACGCCGCGGAAACCCCGGCACAGGCACCGGTGGAGCGCGACTCCAGCCCCGCCACGGTGGCGCAGACGGTTTCCGAGGCTCCCAACAAGGTTGTCACCGCCGCTGCAACGGCTACCGTCAACTTCGAGCGTCCGGCGGTTGCTTCCGTAGCAGCACCGGTCATCGAAAAGCCGGCACCGGCTCCTGCGCCGGCACCCAAGAAGGCTGCAGCCACCACCGCTGCCGCCCCGGCCAAGGCCACGGCTACCGCCACTGCAACCGCTCCGGCTCCTGCCGCTCCTGCTGCCGCAGCTCCGGCCGCCGGTGGCGTCAACGCCGCCATGGTTGCCTCGGCCTACGCGCAGATCGGCATCTTCCAGGACTGCACCGCCATGGTTGAAAAGGCCCTCGGCTCTGCAGGTATCCGGGTTGGCGATCTCGCTCCCATGCAGTTCCTGAACTACGGCAAGGTAGTCAGCGACCCGCAGCCGGGCGACATGATCGTCCAGTCCGGCCACGTTGCCATCTACATCGGCAACGGCCAGGCCATCAGCGGTGGCATCAACGGCAACCAGACGGGCATCCACCCCATCAGCTGGCTGACCGCAACGGGCCCCCTGACCTACGTACGCGCAGGCGCCTAAGCCTCACGCTTCACCCAAAAGCCGGCATCTCCGGGACTCAACGTCCCGAGGGTGCCGGCTTTTGTTGTCTGGTTGGAAGGCGTTTCAGGCGAGGGCAACGCCCGGTGAGGCCGGAAGGGCCACCCTCGCCGAGATGGCCTGGCCCACGGCTTTGGCCTGCCGAAGTACTTCCTTGGGGGTGGGGGTCACGAGTTCGCCCACGCCCACCAGGTGCATGCCTACCGCCCGCATGGCGGCCACGAGGTTCTGGCCGATGCTGATTCCAAGGTCCGCGAGCATCCTGCGCAACTGGCTCTGGGCACAGCGCGTGACCACGATGTGGTCGGCCAGAAGGATGCCGTCCGGGGTATGGACCGCCCATTTCCGGGTTTCGACCGGGGATAGGCCGGTGCGGGTGCTGCCAAGGTCCGCCACTTGGCCATAGGCCGGTTGTGGCTCGCTGCCCAGGAAATCGAGGCGCACGGCGCGGGTAGTGCTGCGGACATCCAAGTGATGGCTCGCTGCGTAGTTGCGCAAGTGCCGGAGGATTTCGTTGCGTTCCTGCATGGCAGCGGGGTCGGAAACATCGCAGCGGGGCAGCATGCCGGTATGAAGGGACGCCGTTGCCGGGGAAGGTGTTCCCATGAGACTGTCCACCACGATTGAGCCGACGCCATGACGGCTCAGTTCGCTGGCCACAGCCAACCCGGAAAGCCCGGCGCCGATGACCACGGTGGTGGTCCGTTCCGTGCCGGAATCAGGCGTGAGGTGCACTGCTTGGTTCCTCCTTGACTGTGTGCCCGCGGGCATGGCATGGGTTGCGTCCGGGTCCCCAAGCGGTCGCAAGTAAATGGCCGGTATGTGTGCTGGAACACGCTTGCCGGCCATTCGGTGACTCGAACATTACCCAACTTTTTGTGTCGTGGATAGCCTCCGCCACAGCGTGTTTTTTGTAGTCATTTTGGCCGCATCAAGGAGCCTGGCTGCGGGCACTGGCTGGACCCCGAAACCGAGCCCGGACCGTTATGCACATAGCCCAACGTCGCCTTGATTCGGCCATGCCAACCGAGAATAGTTGGGATTGGAAGGGGAATCCCAAGGGCTTCCCCGGCCCCGGCCGCAGGCAAGCCTGTCACGAGGTCCATCGATAGCTGGAACCTCTGGCAGAATGGCCGGAACATCAAGCAGCAGGTGGAGAGGCAGGCCCCCAATGGACCAGCACGGCAGACACGTTGACCACACCCGGGACGGTGAGGACCCGGTGGCAGCACCAGGAGGAATCGTCGTCGGCGTGGATGGTTCGGAGCACGGTCAGTGCGCCTTGGTCTGGGCCGCCCGGGAAGCTGAACGCCGGCAGCGCCCGCTCCACATCGTCACCGCCTACTCGGTGCCGATCTTTGCTGCTTCGGGCTTGGACGGCGGGTACGCCACAGTGGACGACTCCGTGATCCGGGAGGGTGCCGAGGCGATCGTCAAACAGGCCATGGACAAGGTTTCCGGCTACTCCATCGATGTCGACGCTTCCGTTGAGAACGGAGACGCGGCCGGTGTCCTGCTGGACCTGTCCGCGGAGGCGGAGCTGCTGGTCTTCGGAAGCCGCGGGCGTGGCGGGTTCGTCGGGCGCCTCCTGGGCTCCGTGAGCAGCGCGCTGCCTGCCCATGCTAAATGCCCTACCGTTACTGTGCCGCTCTACTGCGCGGACCGCTTGGGCGAGAACACCGAGGACAAACACATCAAGGCCGAACACGCCAAGGCCGGTCCGCGGACGGTGGAGAATGTGGTCGTCGTGGGCGTGGATGGTTCGGAGCAGGCGCGGGTCGCGGTTTTGGAAGCCGCTGAACAAGCGGAGCGGATGGGCGCCAGCCTCCGCGTCATTTGCGCAGTTCCGCAGTACAGCGGATCGCTGGCCTGGGTGCCTGCGCCGCTTGATCGCGATGCCCTCTTCGCGGACATCAAGGTGCAACTGGACGCTGGGGTAGCGTGGCTGCGGAGCCACTTCCCCCGGCTGACCGTGGAGACGGACCTCCGGGACGGCGCACCCGTTGACGTCCTGGTGGAGGCCAGCCGCAGTGTTGAGCTCGTGGTCCTGGGCACCCGCGGACGGGGTGGATTTGCCGGCATGCTTCTGGGCTCCACTTCGGACGGCGTCCTGCACCATGCCAAGGGGCCCGTGCTGGTGGTTCCGGATAGGGAAGATCCCAGGCTCGCCGACCGCGCCAAGTTCGGTCCCATGCTTGGCACAGCCTAAAGCAGCGCCGCCCTTCACATGAGCAGCCAGGAACGGAACCGGCAACCAGGAACTGGTGGACGCACGTACGTTGTGCCGCTGGACCGGATCCGGGCTGGGATGCTCGCAGAAGTCGGAGGCAAGGCGGCAAACCTGGGGGAGTTGCTTGCCGCCGGGTTCCCCGTGCCTTCAGGGTTTTGCCTGAAGACAGCCGCGTACAGGCATTCCCTCGCGTCAACCGGCCTGGAGGATGTTCTTGAGGCCTTGGATGCTGCGGCTAAGTCCACGTCCGGCCAGCAGTCCATGTCCGGCCAGCGGGACACGTCCGGCCAGCGGGCCACAGCCGAACTGAACTCCTTGGCGGCCCGCGCGCGATCGCTGATACGGGAGGCGGGAATCCCTCCTGATGTGGTCGCCGAACTGCGAAGTTCCTATCTGGCCCTGGGCGGAGACGCTCCTGTCGCGGTCCGTTCCTCGGCCACCGCGGAAGATTTGCCGTTTGCGAGCTTCGCCGGCCAGCAGGACACCTTCCTGAACGTCGTGGGGGTGGACAACGTCGTTGATGCAGTGAGCAGATGCTGGGCTTCGCTGTGGACCGACCGGGCCGTGAGCTACAGGACCACCAACGGAATCAGCCACTCAACGGTGACCCTCGCGGTGGTGGTGCAGCAAATGATCGACTCCGCGGCCGCCGGGGTGATGTTCACTGCCAACCCGGTGACAGGCCGCCGGCGGGAGGCAGTCATCGACGCAAGCCCCGGGCTCGGCGAGGCCGTGGTGTCGGGAGCGGTCAATCCGGACCAGTACATCGTCGATGTCCAAACCCGGAGCATCCTCAAACGGACCCTCGGTGATCGTCGGGTGGAAATCCGATCGGTACCCGGCGGCGGCACGGAACGGATCGAGGCCACCCTGCCGGACAACCCTCCCCAACAGTGCCTCAGTGACTCCCGGATCCAGGAGCTGGCGCTGCTGGGGCAACGGGTGGAGGAGCACTACTCTGCCCCGCAGGACACGGAATGGGCCATCGACAAAACCGGCACCTTGTGGCTGACGCAGGCAAGGCCCATCACCACGCTGTATCCACTGTTCACCAGGAAGCCAGGCACCCCTGGAGAGCACGCTTTCCTGAACTTCAGCCTCGCACAGGGACTGACCCGTCCCCTGACACCCATGGGACTGGCCGGGATACGGCTGATCGCTTCCTGCGTTGCCCGGACTGCCGGTTTCGACGTTCCCCATCCGCGTTCCGGTCCTTCGCCGTACTACGAGGCCGGGCAGCGGATCTTCTTCGATCTCACGTCCGTTGTGCGCAGCCGGGTGGGCCGGTCCATCGTGCCGCGTGTGTTCGACATCATGGAGGCCCGCTCCGCGGCGCTGATCCGGGGGCTTACGGAAGATCCACGGTTCTCCATAACCAACAAAACCCCGCTGAAGCTCCTCCGGCATGTGGCTCCGGTGGTTGGCAGGTACAGGGTGCCGGAGACCGCGCTTCGAGGCCTTTTCCGTCCGGATGCCGCCATGGATCGCGTGGGCAAGCTCAGCAGGCACCTCAGGGACTCACTGGAACTTTCCGGCGCTGCCACGAGCCGTGAGCGCCTGGGCCATGCGGAGCAGATCCTCGGCCGGCAGATTTTTGCCACCGTGCCACAAATCCTTCCGCTGCCGGCCCTCGGCTTCGGCATGCTGCTGATGGTCAGGAAGTTGCTTGGGCCGGACGTGGCCTACAACGAGCTCCAAACCGTCATCCGGGGGCTACCCAACAATGTCACCACGGAGATGGACCTGGAGCTTTGGAGCTTGGCCGCGGAAATCCGGGAGGACCCCGAAGCCGCCGATTACTTCCGGACACACAGTGCAGGGGATCTGGGAGCGGCGTGCGTGGCTGGAACCCTCCCTCCCCGTGCCCAGTCCGGTGTGGAAAAATTCCTCGCCGCCTACGGACACCGTGCAGTGGCTGAGATCGACCTCGGCATGCCGCGCTGGTCCGAGGACCCGACCCACATCCTGGGCGTAGTGGCCAACTACCTCAGGCTGGAATCTCCAGGACGCCGGGAAGGACGCTTGGAACGGGGAAGCCCGCACCAGGATGCCCCAACGCCCGGGGACCCCGACCGGCAGTTCGAGCACGCCACACGGGAGGCCGAAAAACAGGTGACAAGGCTCGTGGCCCGTGCCAGGACCAAGAGCCCGGTGCATGCGGCACTCGTCAAAACAGCCCTGGACCGAACACGCCGGTTTGCCGGGCTGCGGGAGTTGCCCAAGTACAACCTGGTTCTCGGCTTGGCGGCGGCACGCAGGCAGTTGCTCGTGGTTGGTGAGGACCTCGCGCGGGACGGCCGGATTGACGCGCCGGAGGACATCTTCTTCCTTGACTTTGACGACGTCGATCTCGCGTTGTCCGGAAGGAGTTTCCAGTCCACGGTGGTACAGCGGCGCGAGGCCTACCAGCAGGAGCTGCGCCGCCGGCATATTCCGCGGGTCCTGCTCTCTGACGGCACCGAACCCGAGGCAACAGGCCACTTGGCCGCCAAGGACCTGTCGCCTGGTGCCCTTGCCGGAAGCCCGGCGTCGGCGGGAGTAGTGACGGCGCGGGCAAGGGTCATCATGGATCCCGTGGGAGCCCACCTGGAGCCCGGCGAGATCCTGGTGGCCCCCTCAACAGACCCCGGATGGACGCCGCTCTTCCTCACGGCGGGCGGGCTGGTCATGGAAATGGGTGGCCCCAACTCGCACGGGGCAGTGGTGGCCCGCGAGTACGGAATCCCCGCAGTCGTGGGTGTTCCTGATGCCACGCTACGCCTGGAAACCGGCCAGGCCATTACTGTGGACGGAGCCGCCGGGACAGTGGTTCCAGCCGCTGAAGCCTAGGCGTGCTGGTGGGATTCGTGCTCCGAGTGGCTGACGGGCTCCAGCTGGAACGTGCAGTGGTCGGTGTCGAAATGCCGGCCAAGGCATGAGCCCAACTGGTCCAGGATGCTGTCGGCACCCGTCGCGTTGAGCACCTCGTCTTCAACCACCACGTGTGCTGAAAAGACCGGAACACCGGACGTAATGGTCCAGATATGGATGTCGTGCGCGTCCACCACGCCCTCGACGGCCAGGATGTGTTCCCGGATCATGGTGACTTCAATCCCCTTGGGGGTCGCCTCGAGGAGAACATCCACCACATCGCGGAGCAGGTGCCAGGCCCGGGGAATGATCATCAGCGCTATCACCACCGATGCAATGGGGTCCGCTGCCGTGAATCCGGTGGTCATGATGACGATCGCAGCCGCAATCACGGCCAGCGAACCGAGGAGGTCGCCCAGGACTTCCAGGTAGGCACCACGGACGTTGAGGCTTTCCTTTTGCGCACCCTGAAGGATGAGCAGCGAAATGAGGTTGGCTGCGGCGCCCACGATCGCTGCCCACAGCATGACGTCCGTGTGGATTTCGGGCGTCTGCCCAAAACGGCGGATGGCTTCGATCATGATCACCACGGCGATGACGATGAGGATCAACGCGTTGGCCAGCGCTGCCAGGACTTCCGCCCTCTGGTAGCCGTAGGTGCGCTGGTCGCTGGCGGGCCGGGTGGCGATCCACGCTGCCATCAGCGCAATGAAGACCCCGGCGGCGTCCGAGAGCATATGGCCTGCATCGGCCAACAGGGCGAGCGAACCGGAAAGGAAAGCACCCACGACCTGGATGCCCACGACGCCCAGGGTGATGACAAGGACGGCCACCAGTCTCTTCCGGTGCTTGCCGGTAGCTGTGAGTCCGTGCGAGTGGTTGTGGTCGTGCCCCATGACTACAAGGCTAGCCCCAGCCCAGCTCGTGCAGGCGGTCGTCGTCGATTCCAAAGTGGTGGGCGATCTCATGGACCACGGTGATCGCGACTTCGTCGATCACTTCCTGCCGGGACGTGCAGATATCGAGGATCGGCTGGCGGAAAATGGTGATGCGGTCCGGCAGGGATCCTGCGTCCCACCACGAGTCCCGCTCGGTCAAGGGCACGCCTTCGTAGAGTCCCAGGAGGACAGTGTCGGGGTCCTCGCCCGGTTGCGGGGTGTAGTCGTCTTCGATGAAGATCGCCACGTTGTCCATGGCACTGGCAGCTTTGGGCGGAATGAGCTGGAGCGCATCGCTCACGGCTTCCTCGAACTCCTCCGGAGACATCTCGAAGGGTGCCCCTGCAGGCTGGCCCACTTCTTCCACGGGGCTGTGGACGGCGTTTCGCTCGGAGATCGGCCCGGCGAGGGGTGATGAGGGGCGCTCACCATCAGGAACAATCGGCAGGCCGGGAGGAAGGTTCGCGGGCATAATCCGACTTTAGTCCGCTGGCGGGGCGTTGACGCTGGTTGTGATGGGAGATACAGTTTTCCGGGTTTGGTTATTCGTATAACTGCCTCTTTCATTCCGCTCACAGACAGGTCCCGCATGACGCGCCCCGGTACCCGGCACGGCCCCACGATGCACGATGTCGCTGCCGCGGCGGGCGTCTCGCAGGCCACGGTCTCCCTGGTGCTCAATGATGCCGGCGGCGGAAGGTTTTCCGAGGACACCCGTCAGCGGGTTCACGAGGCCGCCCGCCATTTGGGGTACCGCACCAACGCCCACGCCAAGGTGCTGCGGGACGGCGTGGCCGGCATGATCGGCTTCGTGGGCGACCACGTGGCCACGGCTCCGTTCGCCGGCAAGATCATCGAAGGCGCGCAGGCCAGGGCATGGGAAGCCGGCATGCTGCTGCTCACCGTCAACACCGGGGGAGACCAGCGACTGGAGGAAGCGTCCCTGGAGGCCATGCTGTCCCACAAGGTGGCCGGGGTGGTTTATGCGTCCATGTATCACCAGGTGGTGGACGTCCCCGACGTCCTGGGTGAAGTTCCCGCCGTCGTGCTTAATGCCCGGGACAGAAGCGGCACCTTTCCCAGCATCGCGCCGTCGGAAGGGCTGGGCGGCTACACCGCCACCAGGCGGCTCATCGACGCAGGCCACCGGCGGATCGGCTTTATCAACATCGGTGACGTCGAGGAGGGGCTGCCGGCCGTCGTCGGGCGTCTTGAAGGTTACCGGCGCGCCCTGGCTGAGGCGGGCGTGGATTACGACGACGACCTCCACCGCCCGGGCGACGGCCACGAAGACGGGGGGTACCGGAACACCCTCGCGCTCATGACGGGCCCGAAACCTCCCACAGCGCTATTTTGTGGCAACGACAGGACCGCGTGGGGCGCCTACCAGGCGCTGGCTTCGCTGGGGCTGTCCGTTCCCGACGATGTGTCCGTGGTCGGCTTCGACAACCAGGAGTCCCTGGCGCCGTATCTCCGGCCTGGCCTGACCACCCTGAAGCTTCCCTTTGTGGACATGGGGCGGCGCGCCGTGGAGCTGATCCTCGCCGGCAACGCTACCCCGGGCCACACTGAATTGTTCGAATGTCCTTTGATTGAACGGCACTCCGTGGCCCATCTCCAGCACCTCCCCACTCAACGAACAGGAACCGCATGACCGCCACTGCCAACACCGCGCCTGAGCCCCTCGACGTCGTCGTGGTGGGTGAAGCCCTTATCGACATCGTGCAGTCTCCCGACGGCCAGACCGAGTACCCCGGCGGTTCGCCGGCCAACGTCGCCTACGGCCTGGGCCGGCTGGACGTCAAGACGGGGCTCCTGACCGCGATCGGCCGCGACGAGCGGGGCGATGCGATCGCCGCGCACCTGCAGAGCGCCGGCGTGGTGCTGCTGCCGGGATCCAAATCCCTGGGCAAAACAGCGACGGCGACGGCCAGTATCGCTGCGGACGGGTCTGCTGAATATACGTTCGAGATTGACTGGGCGCTTGCCCCGCTGACGCTGCCATACGCTCCTCGGATCCTGCACACGGGCTCGATCGCGACTTTCCTGCAGCCTGGTGCGTCGGTGGTCCGCAGCCTGTTGGAACAAGCTCAGGGCGGCTGCATGGTCACCTACGATCCCAACATCCGCACGGACCTGCTGGGCAGCCACCACGAGGCGCTGGCGCTGTTTGAAGAACTCGTGCCGCTCACCGACGTGGTCAAGATGAGCGACGACGACGCACGCTGGCTCTACCCGGGGAAGGACCTGGAAGACACCGCGAACCACCTGCTGTCGCTCGGGACCGGGCTGGCAGTGGTGACGCAGGGACCCAGGGGTTCCCTGATGGCCGCCCCGCGCATGCAGCTCAACGTTCCTGCAATTCCGTCCTCCGTGGCTGACACCATTGGCGCCGGCGATTCCTATATGTCGGCCCTCATCATGGGTCTGCTGCTGCGCGGCAGCGACGGGCTGGCACCCACCGTGCTTGAACGGATCGGCACCACTGCGTCCATGGCCGCATCCATCACGGTGGGCCGGCCCGGAGCAAATCCGCCAACGCACCGTGAACTCCTGGCCGGTATGGCCCGCTAGTTCACCGGTTCAGTGTGATGTGCGCGGCCGGGGGTTGCGACGCGTCAGTGCAACCCCTGCCAGGCACACCGCGCCGCCGACCAAGCCCCAGATGCTGGGGATTTCCTGCAGCACGGCCCACGAAATCAGGATCGTGGTTCCGGGAACCAGGTAGGTGGTAGCGGCCAGCTTCCCTGCCGAAATCAGGGACAGCGCATAAGCCCATGTAGTGAAGGCGATGGCTGTGGGAAAGATGCCCAAGTACACCAGCCCCAGCGTCGCCGGCATGGGAGCCGCTTGGACCTCGCTGATGAGTTGTCCGGTCCACGGCAGGCAGCAGAGCGTGCCGACCATGATGCCGAACCAGGTCGCCTGCCCCGCGGTGAACTTCCGCAGTACCGGCTTCTGCAGGATCGCGCTCACCGAGGCGAGCACGGCGGCAAGCAAGCACAGCAGGACCCCGGTGACATCCGCCGTCGAGCGTTGGCCCGAGCCCAAGGCGATCATCGCCACTCCGCCGAAGGCCACCGCGCTGCCGATCAGCAGCCACCGCGGAAAGCCTTCCTTCAGGATTACGCCGGCCAGAACGGCGATCAGGATCGGCGAGACATTGATGAGCATGGCGCTCGTTCCTGCGTCGAGCAGGTGTTCTGCGGCGTTCAGGGCAACGTTGTAGCCGGCGAACCACATCACGCCGTAGGCGGCGATCGGCAACCACTCGCGTCCGCGGGGCCACACCTTCAGGGTCGGCAGCACCACAATTCCAAGAACGACGGCGGCAACCGCCAAACGTCCGAGCGTCAGGGAACCGGGGGAGAAACTTGGTCCGACGGCGCGGATGCCCACGAACGCGGAGGCCCAGAGAACCACGGTGATGGCCACAGCTGCGATGCCGGCCTTGCTGATGGGGGCTCCTGGCGCTGGGGTGGTGCGCTGCCGGATGCCGGGGGACGGCTGGCCTGGTTCGGCCGGGGTGGTGGTTGTCATAGGGCAAATCTAGCCCGGTCCTGAGGTTCGCGGCTGGCGGATTTCGGACGCGTCCCCTCAAGAAACTGCCAATGTTTGACCCCCGCAGGCTGCTGCCGTACGTTATCGATTAACGGTAATAACGAATATCGATAAATTGGGGGTTGGTCATGGGCTTGCGAAGTAACGTCAGCGACTCTTTGGCTCGCGTCAAAGTGGTCTCGAGGGCTGATTCGGTGGTGCTGATGGTGATCGCTTTTGCTGTGGCCTTGGTGACCACGGGTTTCACGGTGGTCTCGATCATCGGAAACTCCGGCGAGGTTGTGCTGAGGCTGCCGGTGGATCCAGCGCTGCAGGAAATGCGCGATCTGGGGTTCGGGGCCGCGGGGCGGACGTCCCAAGTCGAAGTCACTATGCCAAGGCTCCCGGAAAATGAGGCAGCCCTGCTGGGCTGGTCTGCCGTGTTCAACCAGGTGGCGATCCTGGCGGTGGCGTCTCTGCTGGTCCTGCTGGCCCACAGGCTGGCGAATGCGGTTCTTTTCGCCCGCGGTACCGCGGTGGTGTTGGGAATTGCCGGGGGAGTTCTGGCGATTGCCGGGAGCGCTGGCCAAATCATGGACTCAACGGCCCGCAACCGGCTCGCTGAATACGTCGGCCTGGCTCCGGCAACCCCGGGCGAGACCCTGCTGTATGTGTCGGGTTTTAATCCCACACCCCTTGTGGCCGGAATTGCCCTGCTGTTGTTCGCCGGGGTTTTCCAGTTTGGGCGGCGGTTGCAGCGCGATGTGGAGGGCCTGGTCTGATGCCGGCCGAGGAAGACCTTGCCATCCACTGCAAGCTGGATGAGCTGCTGGAGCAGCGGGGGATGACCCTGACCGAGCTCAGCCGACGGGTTGGGGTGAGCCTGGTGAATCTGTCCGTCCTGAAGAATGACCGCGCCAGGGCGATCCGCTTCTCTACGCTGTCAGCCATTTGCGGGGTCCTCGAGTGTCAGGTGGGGGACCTGTTCGAGTACGTTCCCGGTGGCGTCGGGTAGTCGCCAGGGAGTGATTCGCGAGTGCGTGTCGGAGGTCACACGGCCCTCGATTTTGGAATCCGGGTATCTATGCTCTAAAGTTTTAGAGTCCAGTTCGGACGAGCGAGAGCGGAAAAGAACGCATAAAGCGTTGTGTTCTGCTGCGAAATTCGAATTGAGTTCAGGCCCCCATCGTCTAGCGGCCTAGGACACCGCCCTTTCACGGCGGCGGCACGGGTTCGAATCCCGTTGGGGGTACGCAAGGCAAGTGGTAAATCGGACCGAAAAAGTCTGGTAAGCTGGAAGCCTTGAAAAAAACGCGGTAGAGATACCGCAAAGCAAGGCCCTGTAGCGCAGTTGGTTAGCGCGCCGCCCTGTCACGGCGGAGGTCGCGGGTTCAAGTCCCGTCAGGGTCGCTCTGAGCGCCGGAAGCAGTTCCGGTTCTCAAGGTGACATGTCACCTAGGCTCTGTAGCTCAGTTGGTAGAGCGTTCGACTGAAAATCGAAAGGTCACCGGATCGACGCCGGTCGGAGCCACCACTGGGAAGCATCAGTTCTTCGGAACTGGTGCTTTTCTTGTTTAACCCGCTGTCTCCTGCATTTTTCCCACATTCTTTTTTGGTGGCATGCAGCGATCCGATAAACGCTGCCGGTGGCGCCCTCTCCTTCCTATCTGTTTTGGGCTGCCGGTCGTCTATCGGTTTTGGGGGCAGCCCCATGAGGTGGGGTTTTCTTCGCAGGTGTCGGCGACGAGGGCTCGTTCTGTTTTCCAGGCGTGGATGGTTTTGGGTGGGGTGGTGAGGTTGAGGGTGCCGTTGATGGGCAGGGGTGGGCCGTTGTTGACGGAGTAGGTTCCGGTGAAGGTGGTGGTCACGGTGATGGGGTAGTTCCCGGTGGTGGTGTAGGTGTGGCTGGTGCGGGTTTTGTCCTGGAGCCAGTGTTTTTCGGGCAGTGGGGCGCCGTGGTCGGGGGTGGGTCCGAGGGTGGTGCCGTCGCCGTAGGTGTAGGTGTGGCTGGTGGGGGTGGCGGTCAGGTGGACGTTTTGGCCGAGGATGGTGGTGTTGAAGGTCTGGGTTGTGGCGGTGGTGTAGGTGTTGGTGGGTGCGCCGATGAGGGTGTGGGGGAAGGGTTGGATTTCCACGGTGCCGGGGTTGATGGGCAGGTGTTGGAAGTCGGTGAGGATCCGTGCGGCGATCTCGGCCAGGACGTCTGCGGGTTCTTCGGTGTAGAGGCAGGTGGGGCCGCTGACGGGGATCCAGTCGGTCCAGCCGGGATTGGTGATGGCTTTGGGTGCTTGTTTCCAGATCACCGGGGTGCCTTCCGCGCCTCCGGTAGCCGGGGGTGGGCAGGACAGGGCCAAACAGCCCGGGTCCACGGTGTCCGGACCATCAGCCCGGCAATGAGTATCGGCCATGTACTGATTCGGATCCTCGGTCGGCGCCTGCGATTCGATCAAGGCCGACGTTAGGGCGCTCGTGTTTGGGTTGAACCTGAATTTGCTCGACAGTTCCAGTGCCCCGGCCTGGTTGTTGTAGCCGACCCAGGTATCAGAGTCAGCCATCGCCGAAGGGCCAGGTGCCAATAAGTAACTTGCGACGATCGCCACGAGGGCGATCAGCCGGCGTGGCCCTCGGTGGATGTCAGTTGATGAGGCCAAGGTCAGAGACCGTCCATTCATTTGCTTCGAAAACGGTGAAGATGCCGAATGCTGAGTTGCTGGCGGATTCAGGGGGCCGCCCCATTGAGCCGTCAGCGTTGTAGTAGTCCGCCTGGTCCTGAACAACTTGCACTTTGGACTGTTGGGCTTCGGCGCCGTCTACCCACAGGACCTCAATGACTGGCGTGTGTATCTTGCCACCGGCGCTCCATCGTCCCTTGACGTAGCTGTCCTTGATACCTGTGGCGATCCGCCCGCACGTGGCGCAGGTGTTCCTATAGAGGGGCGTCCATCCGGCTAGGTCGCCAGTCTCAATGGAGAAGTTTTGCTGCGCATACCAGTACCGAATAAACGCCTCCAGCCCCTCCTTCGTGTTCTCGCGGGCCAATGCCGGCATCACGGGAACCGGGACGTTTTGGGCCTTCCCCTGCGCATCCGCCGGCTTATATGCACCGGTGGCTGAAACAGTGGGCGGCCCACTGCTTTCCGAAGGACCCGCCGAGCCGCCTGGGGCGGGTGCCGCCGTCGTCGTGGGGTTGGCGAATGGTGAGCCACCGCTCGAACAGCCGGCCAGAAGCAGCGCTGCCGCCACAGCAGCGGCGACAGGCAGGCGAAAGGTCGGTAGGAAAGTACGGCGTGGCATGACAGGCTCCCCAGCGGCTGTTTGGCGTATTGTCGGCCAGTCTAGGCAGGGGAGGATGGAGGTTCCGACCCCGTGCAGCACGGTTGTGGATAACCTCGGCATGTGCAGGAAGAGTCCCGGCCCGGGCTGCAGGCATTGGCGCTGCAAGTACTGGTCGCCGCGCAACTCCTTCTCTCCCAAAGCGTCTGACCTAGACGTTAGGGTGGTAGTCAAGAGAAGGGGAGTGCTCCGTGTCAGAACAGAACGTGCCACACCACAACGTGCCGGATCCGACTGTGCAGATAGAACCCATGCCCGGGGACGAAGTCCCTGGCACCGGGCGCACCATCATCTCGGAAACCGCGGTAGCCAAAGTTGCCGGCATTGCGGCCCGCACGGTCCCCGGCGTGTACTCCCTGGGATCCGGACCTTCACGGGCGCTTGGCGCGATCCGGGATGCCGTGGGCAGCTCGGACCACGCAGCCGGGGTCCGGGCGGAGGTGGGCGAAACGCAGGTGGCCGTGGACATCAACCTCGTCGCCCTCTACGGCTACCCCCTGCACGGCGTAGCCAACCAGGTCCGCGCCGCCGTTTATCGGGCGGTGGAGGAACTTGTGGGGCTCCAGGTCATTGAAGTCAACGTGGAAATCAACGATGTTTACGTGACACCGCCCGCCAAACCTGCCGGGGCGAAAACAGTGGTGGTCGAAAAGGAGGCACTCCAGTGAGCATGACTGTGGTGGGTATTGCGATCGGCGCCTTCGTGGCCTTCATGTCCCTTCAGTTCGGTCTTTGGGGCTTCCTCGTGGCGTTGCTGTTCATGGGCATAGGCGCCCTCCTTGGACGCGCGGCCGACGGCAAGCTGGACCTGCGCAGCGTCCTGGACGCGCTTACGGGCCGGCGCTCGTCGTCATGAGTGTGGCTGAGGCTGTGGAACCCACCACCAGCCTGGCCGGCCACAACCGGATCAGTACCCAGGCTTTGACATCGCTGGCCCAGGCTGCCGCCGCCGAGGCCCTCGGCGTTGCCCAGGGTGATATCCGTGCAGATTGGACGGACGACGACGGCCTGCTGGCTCTATCGATCGTCGCACCGATCCGGATCCCCGCCTTGGGCGACGTCCTCCGGAACCCGCAGCGCGTCCGGGGCATGGGCGGCTCCATCTGGGACCGTGCCGTGGCAGCGAAAGCCATGGTGCTCGAAACCGTGACCAAGCTGAGCGGTTCCCAACTAAGCCGCGTGGATATCCGGATCAGCGGCGCGCATGTCTCGGAGGGAGGCCGGGTCCAATGACCCAGGAATATGTCGTCTCGGGGCCTGCGGACCCCGCCCCCGGGCATCTTCCGGGAGCCAGCCCTGTTGCCGGTGAGGACGCCGCCATGAGCCGGATCCTGAGCAGGGAGACCCACTCATCGCGTGCCGGTGCTGCCGGTATCGCGGCAGTGCTGGTCATCATTGTGTGTGTCTATGCGCTGCTGGAATCGGTGGTCCGCGCTATCGGGCAACCGCCCTGGCTCGTAGACCCCGGCACCGCTGCGGAAAGGATCATCGCCCTGCCTGCGGGAATTTCTCCGCTGCTGCTCGGGGCCAGCGGTGCAGTGATCGCCATGGTGGGACTGTTTTTCCTCCTCCAGGCGGTGCTCCCGGGCAAACGGGCGCGCCACTTGCTGCGTGACGCACGCACCGCCGTCGTGGTTGATGACGAGGTCCTGGCCTCCGCCCTGGCCCGTCGTGCGCGTACTGCCGCGAACGTGACCCAGGAGCAGGTCATGGTGGTGGTGTCGCAGCAGCAAGTGATCGTGAACGTACGGCCAACGTCAGGCATCAGGGTCAGCCGGGAAGCGATCCTCACCGCGGTCCAGGCTGAACTTGAGGAAATGTCTCCCGTTCCCATGCCAACCGTGCGGGTTAACCTGGCGACGTCGGGGGTGATCGGTGCATGAATGAGACCCCCAGGGCCCTCAACCGGGTGCTCCTGTTCATTATCGGTGTGAAAATGCTCGCCGTAGGGCTGTTGCTGGTGCTGCTGGCGACCGTCCCGGCGGTCGCGGACTGGTGGCACGGGTGGTCTGGATCCGTCTGGGCCGGCGCCGAAGATGCGTTCCGGGCCACGCGCTTTCCCGGCCGCCAGGAGAGCTGGCTCTGGATAGTCGCAGGCGCGGTCCTGTTGTTGGTCATCGTGGCCATGGTGGCGTGGCTGGCGCAACAGGGCAAGGGCCGGGCAAACCTGCTGGTGTCCAGCGACGACGACAGCCATGTTGACGGGGAAGTCCAGATCGGCGGCGGCGTTGCCGAGCAGGCCCTTCGTGCAGCGCTGGCGGACAGGCCGGACCTCGCCGGAGCCTCGGTGGCAACCTATGAGGTCAAGGGCCAGCCGTGCCTGCGGGTCCGTATCCATCCGAGGCAAGGAGTGGCCCCGCACCTCCTTGCCGCAGAAGTGTCCCGTTTGGTGGAGGCGCTGGACCTGGTCATCGGCAAGAAGACCCCTGTCCTGGTCCACATGGCAACCGGCGCCCGTGCGCGTTTCACCAAGGCTGAAAGGGTCCGCTGATGTCAGGAACAACTGCTCTCGGAGAATCCACCCTCCAACAGGTGATGTCCGAACTCGCCGCTCTGGAGGATCCCCGCGCCAGGGAAGTCAACGAAAAACACGGCGACGATCACGGTGTAAACCTGGGTAAGTTGCGGGCTGTGGCCAAGCGCCTGAAAACCCAGCAGGAACTGGCACGCGAGCTCTGGGCCACCGATGACACCGCCGCGAAACTGCTCGCGCTGCTGATCTGCAGGCCCAAAGCCTTTACTCGGGAAGAGTTGGACGGCATGCTGCGGGAATCCCGTACACCCAAGGTCCATGACTGGCTGGTCAACTACGTGGTCAAGAAGAGTGCCCACGCAGAAGCGCTGCGCGAAGCATGGTTCGCTGACCCGGACCCGGTGATTGCCAGCGCAGGCTGGGCACTGACGACGGAGCGCGTAGTCAAAAGCCCTGAAGGCCTGGACCTCGGCGGGCTGCTGGACACGATCGAGGCCGGCATGAAGGAGGCCCCGGAACGTCTTCAGTGGGCCATGAACCATTGCCTGGCCCAGATCGGGATCGAGCACCCGGACTTCCGTGCCCGTGCCCTGAGCATCGGCGAACGGCTGGAAGTGCTCAAGGACTACCCCACGCCGCCCAATTGCACCTCTCCGTTCGCGCCCATCTGGATCAATGAGATGGTGCGCCGGAAGCAATCCTGAGGAACTTAGCCCCGATTGCGGTGCATCATCCGGTAGGTCAGCTCAGCAAGGAGCTCCTCATCCGAGAGGTGTGACGCCCGGGCGATCGGGGCGGCCGGGGCTGTAACCCGTGGACCGGGCAGTTGCCGGGAGTCTTCGGTGGTCCGCATGTCGTCCGGCGTGATCTGGTCGGGGGCGAAGCTTGATTTTCCCTTAAGAACTTCTGAAACCGAGCCCGCCCGCCACCCCAGGGCATGCTCCAATTTCCGCTGGTTGATTTCCTGCGTCCGACGAGTGCCCGACTCCAGCGTCCGGACGGTCTTGATGGCGGTCCCGGCCTGCTTGGCCAGCTGCACCTGGCTGAGCCCCTGGGCCAGGCGTTCTTCCTTGATCAGCCGGCCAATAGTCTGGAGTGCTTCTAGTTCATCCACACTTCCCACTGTTCCATAGGCAATACTAGGCAACCAAATCCGGTGTTCTTCTGGATGGTGCCAGGCCGGATGCCAGGACCTTGCCAAGGGGCGCGCGGAGTCCCCTAACGTGGCCCCGCCATCGCGATGGAAAGGTTACTTGGTATCAGTGTGGTTACGGTCGGTGTAAGCGCTTGCATGTCATAGTGCTTGGTCGCTAGTGTGAGGGCCACCACATCAGTTGCGCCACGCTTTTCTTGTACTCAGCGAGGAGTCTTCAGCATGAAAAAATCCAAGTACCTGCTCCCGGTCGCTACGGCCGGTGTTCTGGCACTTACCCTCTCCGCCTGTAGCGGCGACAGCGGCGGCGGAGGAAACACGGCCGGATCGGACGATTGCTCGGCCTACGAAAGCTACGGCAAGCACGACGGCAAGACCGTCTCCGTCTACTCCACGATCGTCGACATCGAGGCAACCAACCTCGAAGAATCCTGGAAGCAGTTCGAGGACTGCACCGGAATCACCATCAAGTACGAGGGCAGCAAGGAATTCGAAACCCAGATCGGCGTCCGCGCCCAGTCCGGCACCGCGCCTGATGTGGCGATCTTCCCGCAGCCCGGACTTCTTGCTACCCAGGCCCGCGCAGGCTACTTGAAGGCGGCTCCGCAGACGGTCTCCGACCTCGTGGACAAGAACTGGTCTCCGGACTGGAAGAAGTACGGCACCGTGGACGGCACGTTCTACGCCGCGCCCATGCTGGCGAACGTCAAGGGCTTCGTCTGGTACGCCCCGAAGACCTTCAAGGACAAGGGCTGGGAAGTCCCCAAGACCTGGGACGAAATGATCGAGCTCTCCAAGAAGATTGCCGCGGACGATCCCAACATGAAGCCGTGGTGTGCCGGATTCGAATCCGGTGAAGCCACGGGCTGGCCGGGCACCGACTGGATCGAGGACGTCGTCCTGCGCGCCCACGGCCCGGAGGTCTACGACCAGTGGATCACCCACCAGATTCCGTTCAACGACCCCAAGATCGTGGACTCCTTCAACAAGGCCGGTGACATCCTCCTCAACCCGGAGATGGTCAACGGTGGCTTCGGTGACGTCCGCTCGATCCTGAGCACGGGCTTCGCACAGGCCGGCCAGCCGGTCCTGGACGGCACGTGCGCCATGCACCACCAGGCCAACTTCCAGGCTGCCAACTGGCCCGCGGGAACCAACGTTGCCGAGGACGGCGACGTCTGGGCCTTCATGACGCCCCCGATCGACGAGAGCAAGGGCAAGGCTGTCACGGGTGGTGGCGAAATGGTGGGTGCCTACAAGGACACTCCTGAGGTTCAGTCGTTCCTTGCCTACCTGGCCAGCGCCGACTTCGCCAACAACCGCGTCAAGCTCGGTGGTGTTGTCAGCGCCAACAAGGGACTCGACCCCAACAACGCCCAGTCCGACCTGGACAAGCTGACCGTCCAGATCCTCCAGGACCCCGAGACCGTCTTCCGCTTTGATGGTTCGGACCTCATGCCGAGCGCCGTGGGATCCAACTCCTTCTGGAAGGGCATCGTGCAGTGGATCAACGGCACGTCCTCCCAGGATGTGGCCAACAGCATCGAGTCCAGCTGGCCCAAGAGCTGACTCACCGAGTACTGCCTCCCTTGCTGGCCCTGCCCAGCCGGGGAGGCAGTGCTTTTCCCGGAACTGAAGTGATTCACTCACGCCCCGGAGGTTGGGTATGGAATTCATAGGAGAAAAACTCCTTCAAGTAGTGATAGCCCTGGCGATTTTCTCAGCGGTGATCGGCCTCATCATGTTGCTGGTGGACAGGGCCCCCAAATCAATCAAAGACAAGGTCACGGTGGCGGGATTCCTTGCTCCTGCCGCGATCCTCATGGTGGTCGGCCTGGTCTATCCCGCCATCCGCACGTCCATGCTGGCGTTCACGGACGCCAGCGGGAACGTCAATGGTCTCGACAACTTCGTCTGGATGTTTACGCAGCCGGAGGCCTTGGTCACGCTGCGCAACACCGTCATTTGGACGGTACTGGTGCCTTTGCTGTCCACCGGCTTCGGCCTGGCCTACGCCGTGTTCATCGACAAGGCCAGGGGCGAGCGGGTCCTGAAGTCGTTGGTCTTCATGCCCATGGCCATCTCCTTCGTGGGCGCCGGCATCATCTGGAAACTCGTCTACGATTACCGCGGCCCGAACATCGAGCAAACCGGTGTCATCAATTTCTTCCGGGTGGCTTTGGGCATGGATCCCAAGCAGTTCCTGCTGGACGCTCCGGAGAATACGATCTTCCTGATCATCGTGATGGTGTGGATCCAGACCGGTTTTGCCATGGTCATCCTGTCCGCTGCCATCAAGGGTGTCCCGGTGGAACTCATTGAGGCAGCCCGCCTGGACGGCGCCAACGCCTGGCAGCAGTTCCGGAACGTCACGGTTCCCGGCATCCGTGGAGCCCTGGTAGTGGTCCTGACCACCATCACGATCGCCACGCTGAAGGTCTTCGACATTGTCCGGACCATGACCGCCGGTAACTACGAGACGTCGGTTGTGGCCAACGAAATGTACACGCAGGCCTTCCGTGCCGGCGAACCTGGACGCGGCGCCGCCTTGGCCCTGGTCCTGTTCCTGATGGTCCTGCCGATCGTCGTGTACAACGCCCGAGTCCTTCGCAAGCAAAGGGAGATCCATTGACAGCCACGCCAGCCCCGAAAGAGGCCTCAAAGGCCGCCACCCGGCAGCGTCCTGGATCGGATCCCACGGAGGACGCCCAGCCCATCATGCGGCGCGTCAAGACCAAGCTGACGTCCAAGTGGGCAACAGCGGCGGCAATCATCATCGCCGTTGTGTGGTCCGTGCCGACGTTCGGCCTCTTCGTCACGTCGTTCCGTCCCGCCGCCAAGCAGGTGGGTCCCCGCTCTGACGGATGGTGGAATGCGTTCGTTGACTGGGACTTCACGTTCAAGAACTACGTGGACGTGCTGACCCCGGCGGGTTCGCAGTCCGCCAACCTCTCGCAGTACTTCGTCAACTCCATAGCGATCGTCATCCCCGTCACGGTCTTCGTGCTGGTGCTGGCAGCCATGGCGGCTTACGTGTTCGCCTGGGGCAAGTTCAAGGGCCGCGATGCCCTGTTCATTTTCGTCTTTGCCCTGCAGATCATTCCGCTCCAGATGGCACTGATCCCGCTCCTGCAGTTCTTCACGCAAACGCTGCAACTGCCGGCCGGATCCTACGCCCAGCTGTGGATTGCGCACACCATGTTCGGCCTCCCGCTGGGCATCTTCCTCCTCCATAACTTCATCTCGGAAATCCCCGGTGAAGTGATTGAGGCGGCAAGGGTGGATGGTGCCGGACACAGCACCATCTTCTGGCGCATCATCCTTCCACTGTCCGTTCCGGCCTTGGCGTCGCTGGCCATCTTCCAGTTCCTGTGGGTCTGGAACGACCTGCTGGTGGCCTTGGTGTTCTCCGGCGGAACGGCAGACGTTGCACCTATTACGCAACGCCTGGCCGAAATTTCGGGTACCCGTGGCGCCAGGGATTACCTCAACCCGGCAGCAGCCTTCGTCTCGATCATCATCCCGCTCCTGGTCTTCTTCGGCCTGCAGCGGTACTTCGTACGCGGCCTGCTGTCCGGCGGTCTTAAGGGATAACAACAAATGCGGCAGGTTACGCAGCGGGTACACCCCGCTGCGTAACCGGGGCCTGCACAAAATAGACTGTTTGTTCGCCAAAAGATAGTCACACAGGCACCGAGCAGCCGGAGAGGGGGACCTGTGACGCGTGCGACGGGTAGGTCCCAACGCGGTGGCCATGCCGGCGTCAGCATCGAGGACGTCGCCGCGGCCGCCGGAGTCTCCACCGCGACAGTCTCGAGGGCGGTCCGCGGACTCCCAAGGGTTTCCCCGGCGACCCGCGAGAAGATCCTGGAAGTGGCCGCGTCGCTGGGTTACGTGGCGTCGTCGTCCGCCTCGGGTCTGGCTACCGGACGGACCCGTACCGTGGGCGTCCTCGCCCCGTTCGTCAGCCGCTGGTTCTTCTCCAAAGCGATTGAGGGAGCAGACCGGGAACTTCACTCACGCAACTACAACCTCTCCCTGTTCAACCTGGGCGGCCACGGCAGCAACCGCGAGCGGCTGTTCAGTTCCACCATGGTCTATAAGCAGATCGACGCCCTGCTGGTCCTCTGCATGGCCCTGGGCGAAGAGGAACTGGGCCACCTCCACAAGCTGGACATTCCGCTGGTGGTGGTAGGCGGGCACGTTGAGGATTGCGCGTACATCGGGATCAATGATTACGACGCCGCGTCCACCGCCGTGCGGCACCTGCTGGAGTTGGGGCACACGGACATCGCATTGCTGCATGGCGACGACGAGACCGACCTGAACTTCGATGTTCCCCGCGTGCGGATCCGCGCGTTCCAGGAGGTCATGGCCGACGCCGGCCTGGAGGTCCGTCCCGAATGGGACGAATGGGGGGATTTCACGGTAGCCAGTGGGCAGCAAGCGTTCAACCGGCTGTGGGGCAGGCCCGGCCGGAAGCCCACGGCCATCTTCTGTTCTTCCGACGAGATGGCCATGGGCGTCATCTTCGAAGCAGCACGGCACGGTGTCCGGGTACCGGAGGACCTTTCCGTGATCGGGATCGACGACCACGATTTTTCGGCCTCGCTGGGACTGACCACAGTGGGCCAGCGCCCAGACAACCAAGCTGAACTGGGCACCAAAATGCTGCTTGACGAGCTGGACGGGATCACCGGCGCCGTGCATTCCCAAGTGGCGCCCCACCGGCTTATCGTCCGCGAGACCACCGCTCCGCCCTGCGCCAACTAGGACTCATCTCCTGGCGGGAGCTACGGCAACTACGACGCCCGCGCCAATTGGCGGATGGGGATCCACCGCGAAGCCAGCCTGCGGTAGGCTGCCGCGGCGCCGGTCATGTCCCCTTCAGCCAGACATTCGATGCCAAGGCGCACGTCCATGGGGGATTCGTCCGGATACACCTTGTCCGCCACGGCGCCGTAGTCGAGCTCAACCATCGATTGCTCATGGAACAACTCCAGCCATTCCGTCAGCTGCGTCAGGTCATCCAGCATGTCCAGATCGGGCGCAGCCAGGGCCAGGTGGGCCACGGCGAAGCGCGCCCTGTCCAGGGCTTCCATCAGGGGCGTCCATACCCGGACGGTGACGATCCGGCCATCAGCCTCCACCACGTCCGTACGGTCCGATTCAGCGAACAGGGAGAACCAACTGAAAGGGATGCCCCACGTGGATGCCCGGGTATGGACCCGCTTGGCGTCCTCGCCGGCGTTGATCCGGTCGATCCGGAGCTGGTGCCTGTCCCGCTGCGGAACCGGAATCAGGAGATCGGCCAGCGGACTGTGCACGCCGTCCATGAGGGCGTTTGCCGCCAAGCCGGCCCGGATCACGAGCTGGCTGGGGCAGTAAAGCAGCCGCCCGGCGTCGTGCTCCTGCGGGACCTCGCCGGAATCATCAGGTGCCGCATGCCGCCCGGCGGGGACGCGGGTCATCCGGACCAGGTCGGTCCGCCCTGTGGGAAAGGGGTCACCGCCCGGGCGGGTGATGCGTCCGAGCGAGGCCTGCAGCTCCGCATTCTCGACGGCGGCCCGGGAACCTATCCGGCCGCTGTCCGCCACGAGTTGGCGCTGCTGTTCGGGAGGGAAGGCCTCCAAGGGCTCGTAGATGCGCAGTGACGACGAAAAGGGCAGGCCGGCCTGGCCCCTGTACAGGTTCCCGCTCATGTCCAACCAGCCCCTTTCGTCCGAGTCAGTGAATGGTCAGTCTGCGAGCTCCACAATCACCGGAGCGTGGTCCGAGGCACCCTTGCCCTTGCGTTCCTCGCGGTCGATCGAGGCGCCGGTGACCCTGGCTGCCAAAGGTGCGGAGGCGAGGCAGAAGTCGATCCGCATGCCTTCCTTCTTGGGGAAGCGCAGCTGTGTGTAGTCCCAGTAGGTGTAGACGCCGGGGCCCGGGGTGTAGGGGCGGACTACGTCGGTGAAGCCTGCTGTTTCGAACGCGTGGAAAGCTGCGCGCTCGGGTTCGCTGACGTGCGTGAAGTTGTTGTTGCGGAACAGCTCTATGTCCCAGACGTCGTCGTCGAAGGGTGCGATGTTCCAGTCGCCCATGAGGGCGATCTGGGCGCTGGGGTCGGCCTGGGCCCATGCGGCTGCCTGGTCGCGGAGGACTTCGAGCCACTTGATCTTGTAGGGCATGTGTTCGTCATCCAGGGAGCGGCCGTTGGGGACGTACAACGACCAGATGCGGATCCCTGCACAGGTAGCGGCGATGGCCCGGGCTTCCTGGGCCGGGTCCTTGCCGGCCTTGCCGAACGCCGGTTGGTCCACGAACGTGCGCTCAACGTCTTCCAGGCCCACCCGCGAGGCGATGGCAACGCCGTTCCACTGGTTCAGTCCGAAGTGGGCGACCTCGTAACCCATGCGCTCGAATAGCTCCCACGGGAAGTTGTCGTCCTTGCATTTGGTTTCCTGGATGGCCAGGACATCACAGTCACTGCGCTCGAGCCAGGCTTCCACGCGGTCGGCGCGTGCGCGGAGGGAGTTCACGTTCCAGGTAGCTATCTTCACAGCAACTAACTTACCGAACTTGGCGCTGAGCGCATCCCTTGGTGCCGGTCTCCCCGGAATCCGGGCTGATGGTACCTGCGGCTCAGTGCGCGTACAGGAACTGCGAGGAAGGACCCCTGCGGAGCCTGATCCCGCACACAATCAGCAGCAACCCCGCCACCACGGAGAACGCCGCGAGGAAGGCCGCCATGCTCAACAGGCCCAGCCCGGGGTTGATGAGCAGGAAGAGTCCGAACGCCGCCGTCAGGAAACCGGTCAGCACCCACACGCCCCAGCCGCTCATGGTCTCCCGTGCGGCGAACGCCAGGATGATTTCCGAAAGCCCCAGCACCAATGCCCAGAGACCAAGGAGCACCCCGAACGCAGCGGCTGTCAGCCCCGGCCACGCCACTGCCGCAAGTCCTGCAGCGATGGACACGAAGCCACCCACCAGGGTCCACCGGGAATGGCGGGAAGGATCGTAGAAATAGTGCGCCACGTTGGTCAGGCCGTCCGTGACGGCAAAGACGGCGAAGGCCAGGATCAGCCCGAACACCGTGGCCACAGGCAACGCCGCCACCAGGAAGCCGAACAGCACGGCAATGATTCCCCGGACCAGCAATGCTGTCCCCGAATGCTTGAACATCCTGCGTCCCGAAGCGTCGGACATACGGTCAGCTTAATCGAACGGACCTCCCGGAAACAGAGGCATACGGGGCTTCCTTAGCGCATTCCTTCGCGCCGGATGGCGGTCGCAATGGCAGCCGCCCGTGTCTCTACGCCGAGCTTGGCATAGATGTGGGCAAGGTGGGTTTTGACCGTCGCCTCGGAAATGAACAGCCGCTTGCCCAGGTCACGGTTGCTCAGGCCCTGGGTAAGGAGGCTCAGGAGTTCGGCCTCGCGCGGGGTGAGGATTTCGTCGGGGTTCCGCAACTGCTGGAACAGCCGCGAAGCCACGGGCGCACTCATGACGCTCTTGCCCTGCACCGCGCCGCGGACGGCAGCGAAGATTTCCTCCGGGGCCGCGTCCTTGAGCAGGTAGCCCATGGCGCCGGCGTCGACGGCCCGCACGATATCGGCGTCCGAGTCATAGGTGGTGAACACGATCACGGCCTGCCGCGGATTGCGCTGACGGAGCTGCTTGATGGCTTCGATCCCATCCATTCCGGAGCCCATCGCCAGATCCATCAGCACAACAGCCGGTTGGTGTTCTGCCGCGGCCTGCAGGGCTTCCTCACCCGATGCGGCTTCGGCGACGACGGCGATGTCCGCCTGGGTGCCCAGCAGCGCCTTGAGGCCGCTCCTGACTACCGTATGGTCGTCCACCAGGAGCACGGAAATGGTGGTCACGGAGTCTCCTTTGGCTGGAAGCCGGTGCCTTGAAGGGGCAACTGCGCCGCGATGATGGTGCCTTCGCCGGGCGCGCTTTCCACCGACAATTGTCCTCCCAGTTGTTCCATGCGCTGGCGCATGGCCCGCAAACCGTACCCTCCGGTTTCCGACGGCGGAGGTACCGCCGCGGGATCAAAGCCGCGGCCGTCGTCGTACACGTCCAGGGTGACCGCCTCCGGAAGGTAACCGAGCGTGACGCTGGCGTGCCCTGCGTCGGAGTGGAGCTTGATGTTGGCCACGGCGCTTTGGGTCACCCGGATCAGGGCGTGGCGCAGTTCCGGCGGGACAGGCAGGGGATCGCCGGTTACCTGGAACCGGACGTTGTCCACATGCTGCCGCGCGGCGTGCTCCACGGCCTCCGCGAGCGGCCCGCTCTCCAGCCCGGGCGCGGAGAGTTCATGGACCAGGCTGCGGGTGTCGGCGAGGTTCCGCCGCAGCAACCCGGTCGCTTTTGCCACGTCCTCCCGGGCATCCGCTTCCGGCCACGACCTCTGGGCGGCTTCCAGGAGAAGGAGGCTGCTGGCCAGGCCCTGGGTCACGGTGTCGTGGATTTCGCGGGAAACGCGTTCACGTTCCGCGGCGATGCCGGCCGCCCGTTCCGTGGCGGTGAGTTGCTCCTGCGCCCGCGTGACCTCTTCCGCCAGCCTGCGCTGGAGGGCGGCATCGCGTTCGATTTTGTCGTACGTCAGCGTCAGCAGGGCTCCCGCTGCCAGCGGACCCAGCAGCATGGCCACGTCCGTCCAACCGCTCATCCGGAAAAGCCCGACGGCGGTAGCGGCGGCCGTCGCCCCGCCCGCCATGTACGCGGCTACTCCGGTGAACGCGGTGCGGGCCAGGAAGAAGATCGCAAAGGAGCACCAGGCAAAACTGGGAGCCGCCACCACCAACGCCGCCCAGGCCGCAAGGAGGGCAACCATCCACGGCACGGTGCGTCCGGCGTTCCCCCTGTGGGCCAGCACGGCAGTAGCGGCGTAAAGAGCGCACACCGCAGCGGCCAAGGCGACAGTCCACAGGTTGTCGACGGGGGAGTGGCGCATGACATACCGGACGGCTGAAGCCACCATCAGCACCGCGAAACCCAGGTGCACCACGATGTCGATCCGGCCGTCGATGCGGCCGGCGGCGGAAGTGGGGGCTGGCATGAGGGTTCCCGTTCGGTTGAGGGCGCTCTTTCCATGCTAAATCCCGCGCAGCCACCGGTCTCTCCACCTTTTGGCTGATACCGGTGGCGGAAAGGCTGAGGCCGGTCCCTGCGGCTGGCCGATGCGGGCACGGGGTGCCGGGCGGAAGCATGGAGCTGTACCGGATTGACCGTGCCTACTGCGAGGAGAACCCCGTGAAGAAGTCGAAGAAGATGATCGCCGCCGCTGCCGCCGGAGCATTGTTGCTCACCGGTGGCGTCACCGCTGTTGCCAACGCCGTTGCGCCGCAGTCCGCTCCCGCTGCCGCGGTTGCCAAGGTTCCGGCCGATGTGCAGCCGGCGCCCGAGAACGTCGTCGCCCAGAACCGCATCACCGTGGGTGCGTCCAGCAAGGCAGTCAATGCTGCGCTCGCCAAGTGCCAGGCCGACAAGCTGCCGTTCGTCACAGTGGCCCTGGTTGACCGTTTCGGTACGGTCCAGGCGCTCCTCCGCGGCGACAACGCCGCCGAGCACACCATCGAGGCCGCCAAGCAGAAGGCCTACACCGCTGCCGCCTTCGGTGCTCCCACCAGTGAACTTGCCAAGCGCATCAACGGCACTGGTCCGTCCATCGCCGACCTCCCCGGTACCCTCTACCTCGCCGGCGGCGTGCCGCTGAAGGTGAACGGTGTCTCGGTGGCGGGTATCGGCGTCGGCGGTGCTCCCGACGGTGCCCTGGACGAAGCCTGCGCCACCGCCGGAGCCGATGCCCTGGCTGCAGCCGCGAAGTAGCCTCGACGTATGAGTTTGTGGAAAGCGCGCGGCCTGGCCGCGGGTTCGGCGATGCTGCTCGCCGGGCTCGTGGCCGGCTGCGTGCCGTCCGCGGCACCTGAGCCGGCAGGCCCGACGGCGGCTGTCCCGCCTTCCGGCCCCGTCTCCGCCCAAGCACCTCCAACAGCCCCGTCGTCGAGCGCGGGTGGCGGCCCGACGTCGTCGTCCCCTGCCGTGCCGCCGAAACTGTCACCGGAGGACCAGATGGAAACCGACCGGCTGCTCATCCTCGCCGCCAAGGCCAACGATCCCGTGCGCGTCCGGGAGTTGATTGCCGCCGGCGGAAACGTCAACGCGAAGGACGACATCCAGGACTCCGCGTTCCTGTATGCCGGCGCGGAGGGGTTCAACGAGGTCCTGCAGTTGACCCTGGATGCCGGGGCCGATGTCCGCAGTATCAACCGGTACGGCGGAACGGCGCTGATCCCTGCGAGCGAGCACGGGCACACGGAAACGGTGCGGATACTCATTGCCGCCGGAGTGCCCGTGAACCACGTGAACAACCTGGGCTGGACCGCCATGCAGGAGGCGATCCTGCTCAACAACGGCGGGCCGAACCAGCAGGACGTGGTGCGGCAATTGCTCGAAGCTGGCGCGGATCCAGACATCCGTGATCCCCAAGGTCGAACTGCCCTGCAGAACGCGGAGCGGCTCGGCTTCACGGAGATCGCGGCCCTGATCCGCAACCGCTGACCGCCCCGTCTCACCTCCCCCCTACCCAACTGGGTCGCAGTTAAGCGCGTTTAGACCCATCAAAACGTGCTTAAGTGCGACCCAGTTGGGAGGGCTAGAGGGATTCGAGGATGCTGACGTAGTTGGCGATCCCCACGCCGCCCATGTTTTGGACCGCGCCGCGCCGGGCATTGGGCAACTGCATGTCCCCGGCGGTGCCGCTGAGCTGCATCGCCGCGATGACGTGCTGCGAAACTCCGGTGGCACCCACCGGGTGGCCCTTCGCTTTCAGGCCGCCCGACACGTTGACGGGCAGCTTTCCGTCCTTGTACACCCAGCCTTCCTTGACGGCCCGGGAACCCTCGCCGCGTGGGGCCAGGCCCATGGCTTCGTACATGATGAGTTCGGCGATGGTGAAGCAGTCGTGCACCTCTGCGAAGTCCAGGTCGCCTACCTCAACGCCAGCCATGCCGAACGCCCGCTCCCACGAAGCCCGCGTGGCGGCGAACTCGGTGGGGTCGCGCTTCTCCGCGGGGAAGAAATCGTTCGCGTGGCCAAAACCGGCGAGGCGCACGGCTGCGGTTGCGCCGTTGCTCGCTTGGGTGGACAGTACGACGGCGGCAGCACCGTCCGAGACCGGCGAACAGTCAGTGCGGCGCAAGGGATCGGCCACCATGGGGTTCTTCTCGGAGATGGTCCGGCAGAACTCTTCGCCAAAGTCGCGGTGCATTTGGGCGTACGGGTTGTCCATGCCGTTGCGGTGGTTCTTGGCCGAGATGGAGCCAAGGACATCCCCGAGGCCCGCTTCAAACCCCGGGCCGGCGATGTCCGCGCCGTAGCGCTTCCCGTAGTGCTTGGCGACCTCGGCGAAAAGACCCGTGAACCCGGTGGTGGAAGGCTTTCCGGCCATCTCATAAGAGGCACCCAGGAGGGCTGCCCCCACGACGTCGGCTCCGGCATCGGTCATCTTCTCGGCACCGATCACCAGCACATTCCGGGCAGTGCCCGCGAGGACAGACTTCACGCCCTGCTGGAACGCCGCGGAACCGGAAGCACACGCGTTCTCCGTGCGGGTTGCCGGGACGTTGGCCAGGTCCGCGGAGAGCTGCAGTGCCAGGGAAGACGTGAAGCCCAGGGGCTGCATGCCGGAGTTGAACTGGCCAAGGTAGATCTCGTCGATGTCCTTGGGGTCCAGGCCTGAGTTCCGGATCGCTTCACCGGCTACCTGGACGATCAGGGTCTCCAAGGTCTCGTCAGTGAGCTTGCCGAACCTGCTGTGGCCCCAGCCTGTGAGCAGGATGTCCCTGCCGAATTGGTCCTTGAGGCTCATACGTTGGCTCCTTCCAGGGTGTGTGCTTCTGCGTCCAGCGCGACCGTGAACTGCGCCTCCGTCTTGTCGCGCAGCTCGTCCACCGTCACGCCCGGGGCGAGGCGGGTCAGCAGCAGGCGCGTGCCGCCGTCGTGCGTTTCATCAGGCGCGATGTCAAAAACGGCGAGGTCCGTGATGATGCGGTCCACGCACTTCAGGCCCGTGAGGGGCAGAGTGCATTCGGTGACGATCTTGGGCGATCCGTCCTTGGCGTTGTGCTCAGTCAGGACCACCACCCGGGGCGTGCCGGCTACCAGGTCCATGGCACCGCCCATGCCCTTGACCATCTTGCCCGGAATGGTCCAATTGGCGAGGTCCCCGCTGCCGGAGACCTGCATGGCGCCCAGGATGGCGACCTTCACATGGCCGCCGCGGATCATGCCGAACGAGGTGGCGGAGTCGAAAATACTGCCGCCGGTGTTGATGGTGACGGTCTGTTTGCCCGCGTTGATGAGGTCGGCGTCTTCCTCGCCCTCATAGGGGAACGGGCCCATGCCGAGCAGGCCGTTCTCGCTCTGCAGGACCACCTGCACGCCGTCGGGCAGGTTGTTGGCCACCAGCGTGGGGATGCCGATGCCGAGGTTGACGTAGTCGCCGTCATTGAGTTCTTCGGCCGCGATGGCGGCCATCTGGTCACGTGTCCATGCCATGGTGTGTGCTCCTTTTAGTCTGCTTGGACGGCCGCGTTAGACGGCTGCGGGTTCGAGGCGCTGGCGGACCGTGCGCTGTTCGATGTCCTTGACCCGGTTGCTTGCCTGGACGAGCCTTTGGACATACACGCCCGGGGTCACGATGTGGTTCGGGTCCAGTTGGCCGGGCTCCACGATGACCTCCGCCTCGGCGATGGTCATGTTGCCTGCCGTGGCAACCACCGGGTTGAAGTTCCTTGCCGTGTAGCGGTAGATCAGGTTGCCGTCAGTGTCGGCCGTGTGCGCGTGCACCAAGGCGATATCCGCCGTGATGGCGCGCTCGCGGACGTACGTCACGCCGTCGAACTCTTCATGGGGCTTGCCTTCGGCAACCAGGGTTCCCACTCCGGTGCGGGTGTAGAAGGCGGGGATGCCTGCGCCGCCGGCCCGGAGGCGTTCAGCGAGCGTGCCCTGGGGCGTGAATTCGACCTCCAGCTCGCCGGCCAGGTACTGCTCGGCGAACAGCTTGTTCTCACCGACGTACGAGGCGATGACTTTCCGGACCTGGCCCGCCTCGATCAGCACCCCGAGGCCCTTGCCGTCGATGCCCATGTTGTTCGAGACGATGGTGAGGTCCTTGACGCCCGACTCGCGGACGGCGTCGATCAGGTCGGCGGGTATGCCGCTGAGGCCAAAACCGCCGACGGCGATCGTCTGGCCGTCTGCCAAAAGGTCATGGAGCGCTTGGGTTGCGGAGGGATGCAGCTTGGACATTGGGCGACTCCTCGTTGAGTATCCACTTTGTGGACCGGCGTTTCGTTGATCTTGAGCCTAAGAGCGGCGCTCCTTCTGAGCAACGGCAGCCAAGCTTCGCGACTCACGCTGTGGACGATAGGATGCTAGGTGTCCATATTGTGGATGAAAATTCAGGAGCAGCTGTGACGGCCACTAAATCCGCATCCTCCAACCCGGTCCAAGGCGCCCAAGTGGTGGGACGCGTTGCCCTGCTGCTGAGGCTTGTCGGCCGAAAACCCGGCGGCATGTCCTTGGCGGGGTTGGTCCGGGAGTCGGGGCTGACCCGGCCCACGGTGTACCGCCTTTTGACATCGCTGGCAGTCGAGGGCCTGGTGGAACACGAGGAAGCCACCGGTAAATGGGTCCTTGGACCGGAGATTTTCCTGTTGGGTACCGTGGCAGCGGCCCGCTTTCCCATGGAAGACATCGCCCGGCCGTCCCTGCGCAGGCTCGCGGCTGAAACGGGGGAGAGCGCCTTCTTTTCCATCCGGCGTGGCAATGAAACCGTGTGCGTGCTGCGGGAAGAGGGCTCGTTTCCCATCAGGTCGTTCGTCCTGCATGAAGGCGTGCGCTTCCCGTTGGGCGTCGCGTCCGCGGGGACGGCGATCATGGCTTTCCTGCCGGAGACGGAGCAGGAGTCGTTGCTCGCCGACTGGGAAGGGCATGCCGGTGAATTCGCCGTGGGACATCCCGCCGACGTGGTGCGGGGAAACCTGGAGCAGACCAGGCTGGCCGGCTACTCGGTGAACCCGGGGCTGGTTCTGGAAGGAAGCTGGGGCATGGGTTCGGCAGTTTTCGACCGGCAGGGCCACCCGGCGTGGGCCTTGTCCTTGACCGGGATCGAGCCGCGGTTCCGGGCGGAGCGCCAGGAGTTCCTCGGCAAACTCCTCCTCGAGGAAGCCCACCGGATGACCGCGCGTCTGCAAGGGTCCCAACCCCAACTAGGTCGCAGTTAAGCGCGTTTTGAGGGCTCAAAACGCGCACAAATGCGACCTAGTTGGGGGAGTTGGGGGTGGGGCGTTAGGGGAGGTCCAGGCGCATCAGGACCCTGGGGAAGCCGTTGAGGACGGACGTCGTTTCGGCCACCTTTTTGAACCCGGCTTTCTCGAACAGCCTCCGGGTTCCTACGTACGCCATGGTCAGGTCCACGTTGCCGCCCTTGTTGTCCACGGGGTATCCCTCGATGGCTGGGGCCCCGTACTTCCTGGCCATCTCCACGGCCCCCGCCAGCAGATGGTGCGAGATGCCCTTCCCGCGGTGGCCCGGCCGCACCCGGATGCACCAGACGGACCAAACCGGGGAGTCGTCCACGTGCGGGATCTTCCGGTTCGTCGCGAAACTGGTGTCCGCACGCGGGTGGACGGCTGCCCACCCAACCACGTCGTCGCCGTCGTACGCCAAAACACCCGGAGGCGGGTCTTCGGCGACCAGCTTCTCCACATATTCGCCGCGGGCTTCCTTCTGGAGGCTCTGGTTCAGCTTGGACGGGATGCGATAGCTCAGGCACCAGCACACGTTGGAGCCGGGGTTTTTGGGTCCCACCATGGTCTTGACGTCTTCGAACACCGTGGCAGGGCGGACTTCGATAGCCATCCGCCCATCCTGCCACCGTTCGAAAGGCTGCTGCTACCCAAAGGTAAACGAGTACGCCTGGATCCCTTGCGGAACCCGTACTTCGAGCTGGCCCGTGCGGATGTCCGGATCGTCCGCGATCTTGTACAGCGTCGGCGTCCCGGAAACCGCCACGGGAGTGGCCTTACCGTCGCGAACCACATCCAGCGAACCCTCACCGCTCACCACGATGTACACCTGTTTGGCGTGGTAATTCAGGGTGATGGAGGACCCGGCACCCGTGGGGGTAATGGACTGCGTGCCAATGTCCCACCCGCCGGCCAGGGCGAAACTGTCAGCGGGCTGCGAAGCAGGGACGGTGTACGTGCCCACCCCGGCCTTATACGGTTCACTCCCCGCATAGTTGACCTTCTTGGTCACGCCCAGGTACGTCTCGGGAGTCGTGGCACCCGCTACCGGGCCGTCGTCGGACGCTTCCACTGGCTCCGGCAGCTCAACGGACGGATCGGCCTGCTTCAGCAGCTCCCGGATCAGCCGTTCCGTGGTCTGGTAGCCGCCCTCGCCGAACTTGATGTGCCGCACCGTGCCCTCGGAATCAATCAGGTAGTGGGCCGGCCAGTAACGGTTGCGGTAGTTGGTCCAGGTGGAGAGGTTGTTGTCGATGGCCACAGGGTAGGTGATGCCCAGGCCCTGTGCGCCGGACACGACGTTCCGGACTTCCTTCTCGAATGCGTATTCCGGGGAGTGCACGCCGATAACTTCCAGCCCGGCGTCTTTGTAGGCTCCGTACCAGTCGGTGAGGTGCGGAATGGAGCGTTGGCAGTTAATGCAGGAATATGCCCAGAAATCCACCAGGACCACCTTGCCCTTGAGGTCCTTCAGGTTCACCGGCTGGTTGCCGGGGGTGTTGAACCATTCCTGGATCCCCTTGAGGTCCGGCGCAGTGCCGCAGGACTCCAGCTCGGCCGCACCGTTGCTGCATTTGTCCAGATCCCTGTTCTGGTCGTTCACGAGCCCGCCGAGGTCCAGCGCCTTCTTCACCGATTCGTTGTCCTGCACTTGTTCCTGGAGTGTGGAGGTGTAGTCGGGGACCAGCTTCTGGAGCAGCTGGGGGAGATTGAAGACCAAGCCAATGGCCAAGGCGATCATCATGATGCCGCCGGTGATACGGATCTTCCGCTGATTGCGCCGGAAGGCCTTGACCCGTTCGGCAACCCGCCGTCCAGCGAGGGCAAACACCAGCAGCGGAATGGCCGCGCCCACGGCGAAGGTCAGCGTCAGCACGATCGTCTCCGGACCCACCTGGCCGGTTGCCCCGGCCACCGCGATGGCGGCCAGCACTGGTCCTGCACAGGGAACATACACGACGCCGAGCGCCAGACCCAGCACCAGCCCGCCGTTTTCCGTCCCCACCTGCTTCTGCGGAATCCACGAGAATGGCTTCTCCAGGATGTGCTGGAAACGGTCGAAGATCAGGCCAAGCCCGATCAGCACCAGCACGGTCAGCCCGATCCACCGCAGCAGGTCCTGCGGCAGGTTCAGCAGCGTCAGCAGGAAAGATCCTGCCAGCGTGAAGGTGCTGAAACTAATGACCAGGCCAAGGATCACCAGATAGGGACGCCACCCGGCTGCGCGCCGTTGGGCACGGTCGGAGGGGGTCCCGACGGCGGTCGCCTCCTTTTGCGTGGCAACGGAACCACGTTCGACGGCGGCTGTTCCGGCGCTGCTGCCGGGTGACCCGGCTGCTGCGGTGCTGTGGGCGCGGAGTCCGCTGCCGCCGTCGGGGTTGTCCTTGGCGGCCGGGGCCTTGCTGCCGGTACGTTGGCGGGCGCCTTGGGCGCCGCCCGATAGAAATATCACCGGGAGGACCGGCAGGATGCACGGCGAGATTCCCGTGATGAGCCCGCCGAGCAGGCCGATGAGTGCCAATTGCAGCATTAAGTCTCCCAACGTAGCCGGGCCGGCCGTGTGGTGGTCCGGCTCCGGGATCTGCAGGAAGTTCGGAGCGGCAGGGCGGACGGCTTGGTCCGGCTTGCAGCGGGATGGCAGGAGTGGGGCCAGTCCGCCTGGAGCCGTGCCTTAAGCCCGCGTTTCAGGAAAACAAGGGTGCTTCCAAAATTTTTTCCATCCGCACCCATCCACCCCGGCAGACCCTCCGAATAGCAGGTGAGCACAACACCGGCAGCACCATCGCCGGGCCGCCCGTGCCACCCCCAGAGGACCAAACGCCCATGGTTCCAAGAACAAGGAGAATGACATGTTGTCCACAAAGCGCCGCCCCGCCCTCGCCTTCGTCGGCCTCACTGCAGCCGCCCTCCTCGGACTCACGGCTTGTGGTGGTTCGAGCACCTCCAGCACTCCTGCATCTTCCTCCGCAGCACCGGAGACGTCGTCAGCGGCACCGTCGCCGTCCGCCTCTTCCATGAGCAGCGCCGCCATGGACCCCGCCCGCGACCTGGTGGGTCCCGGTTGCGCCGGCTACGCAGCCCAGGTCCCGGACGGCCCCGGCTCCGTGGTTGGCATGGCCCAGGACCCCGTAGCCGTGGCCGCGTCCAACAACCCGCTGCTCAAGACCCTCACCGCGGCAGTGTCCGGGCAGCTCAACCCCAAGGTGGACCTGGTCTCGACGTTGAACGGCAGCGAATTCACGGTGTTCGCCCCGGTGGATGACGCCTTCGCCAAGATCGATCCCGCCACGATCGAAACGCTCAAGACGGACGATGCCCTGCTGAGCAAGATCCTGACCTACCACGTTGTCCCGGGCCAGCTGACCCCGGACCAGGTCGTGGGTACCCACAAGACGGTCCAGGGTGGCGAAGTTACGGTGGGTGGCACCAAGGATGCCCTCACTGTTGATGGCGCCAACGTGATCTGCGGTGGCGTCCACACCGCCAACGCCACGGTGTACCTGGTCGACTCGGTGCTGATGCCCAAGTAAGCAGGACCTGAAGGCAAAGAAAAAGCAGGCGCCGGGTTTCCGGCGCCTGCTTTCTTGTGTCCGGGCTCAGCGGCCGAGGTCGCTGTCCACGTAGGACCCTGTGTGGCGGTGTTCTGCTCCACAGGGGCAACCGCCGTTAAGCTCGACTCGGACGGTCACGGGGCTGGAAGCATCCACGGTGAAGGAGACGTGCTCCTTGGAATCGCTGGATACCCTGACTGTGCTTTCTTCTGCACGGGTTGAGGTCATGGCATGACACCTTACTGCTGGTTGCTGGGAGGGGAAGGCTGGACTTACAGGTCTTTCGCCTTCGGGGGGTTGTCTTCAACGGTGGGAATGCTGCCGGTGGCGGTTCCACCGGGACAGTCAGAGTCCGGGCAATCCTCGGCACACTCGTGCTTGGTCACAAGATCGAACTTGACTCCCCGGTGCTGTTCCACCCCGGTGCGGATGGCCCGTTCCACGACGGATGTTGCCAGACGGCGCCGCAGGGACAGGGGATCGCGCCTCAGGTCCTTCGCGAGGGCGAAGCAGAGCAGCAACATGACCAGGATGAAGGGCAGTGCTGCCACGATCGTGACCCTTTGGAGCCCCGACAACGCTTCGGACGGTTCATCGCCGCCGGCCAGCATCATGACGGCTGCCACGGCACCGGTCAGGCTGCCCCAGAAGATCACGACTCCACGGCGGGGGTGCTCAGCGCCGTTGGAGCTTAGTGAACCCATCACGATGGAGGCCGCGTCGGCGCCGGTGACGAAGAAGATCGCCACCAGGACCATGGCCAGCACGATCACGCCTGCCGTGAGCCACTCCGGCATGCCAAGGTTCTTGACCAGATCGAAAAGTGCGCCGTCGAAGTTGATGGAGGGAGCGCCGTCGACCATGGTCACGAGCCCCGGCGTGCCGGCTTTGTCGGCTTCCTGCTGGACGTGGAAGGCGGCTCCGCCGAAGATGCCGAACCAGATGACACTGACGATGCTTGGCACCAGCAGGACACCGGTGACGAACTGGCGGATGGTGCGGCCGCGGCTGATCCGGGCGATGAACATGCCAACGAAGGGCGTCCAGGAAATCCACCAGGCCCAGTAGAAGATGGTCCAGCTGGTCATCCAGCTGCGCAGGGCGTCGTCCCCGACAGCCTCGGTCCGGGATGACATCTCGGCAAGGTCGCGGGCGTAGTCGCCTACTGCCGAGGGGATGAGGTTGAGGATGAACAGCGTGGGTCCTGCGACGAACACAATGAGGGCCAGGACGACGGCCAGGACCATGTTGATGTTGGACAGCCACTGGATGCCCCGGCTGATGCCGGAGACGGCGGAAGCCACGAAGCAGAAGGTCAGGATGGCCACGATCACCACCAGGATGGGCGTGCCGATTTCCCCGAACCAGCCGTTGGACGTCATGCCGCTGCCGATCTGCAGGGCGCCGAGGCCGAGAGACGCGGCGGTGCCGAAGAGCGTGGCGAAGATGGCCAGGATGTTGATGAACTTCCCGAGCGGACCTTCCACCATCCGGATGCCGAACAGCGAGGTGAAAGCCGCGGATACCAGCTGCTTCCGGCCCAGGCGGTAGGTGCCATAGGCCATGGCAATGCCCACCACCGCGTACATGGCCCAAGGATGGAGGGTCCAGTGGAAGATCGAGGTAGCCATGGCGGTTTGGATGGCGTCAGGCGTGCGGCCATCCACGGTGCCGGGCGGGGGTGAGATGTAGTGGTAGAGCGGTTCTGCCACGCCGTAGAACATGAGGCCGATGCCCATGCCTGCGGCGAACATCATCGCGATCCACGAAATGGTGCGGAATTCCGGTTTTTCACCGTCTTTGCCCAGCGGGATATTGCCGAACTTGCCCAGGGCAAGCCACAGCACGAAGATCACGAACAAAGAGGCAAGGACCATGAACAGCCAGCCGGTGTACTCCATGACCCAGTTGAGGGCACCTTTGGAGGTTTCAGAGAGGCTGTCCCTTCCGACAAATCCCCAGACCACAAAGGCGACGGCGATGGCGCCCGTGATTCCGAAGGTGACTTTGTCGAGCGTAAGTTTGCGGTTCCGGCGGGCCGATACGGCCTGCTCGGTCTTGGCGACGCGGAGTTCTTCCAGGATCTGCTCATATTCTTCAGCGTCCGGGAGAACTTCGGCCCCTCCGTCCTCAGCGTCGAGGACTGCGGGGTTTGTTTCCTCAGGGGAGACGGTGATGACGTCTTCATCCGTTCCCTTGCGGGTGTGTTTGTTGGCTGTTGGAGTTTCCGCCGGCAGGTTGTCGGCAGGTAACTCCTCGGGCGTTAAGGGTTTTGTGTCACTGTTTATGGCCATGAGCGGGTCCTTTGCTCGGCGAGTCATGGGCTTGCGTTTAAACATGGCCGTGGAATGGTGGGCCGGAGGGAAGGTTGGGGGCTTCATCCGGACCGGTGACCATGCGGTTGCCGGTGGCGGTCTGCAGTTTGTCGGCGCCGACCGGCAGGTATACCGGGCGGGTGTCCGATCCTCGGCTATGGAGGCCGGACCTGGCGGCGTCATGCATTCCGTCAGTGGCGGTGGTCCCGCCATCATCACGTGTGAAAGCGGCGGTCGGAGCAATTGTTTGGGGGCTTGCTGCCTTCCCGTCAGCGGTTGCGCTGGGCGGGGAGGCGTCGTGCATGATGCACCTCTTCCGGTGTATGGGACGGTCTGCCGGCCCGGTGGCCGTCCGGCCTGACGGGCGTTCCGCAAGAATCAACAACATTCGCGGTAAGCAACAGAGTGCGCCCCGTCACACTCAAAGTCAAGCCTTTTTGGCTCTTTGACGGCAACTTGATATATCAATTGGCTTCAAGTCGGCCCGTTGCGTATGGTGTCAACAGTTGCGCAATGTGCGACGGCGGAGTCCGGCTAGGTGCCGACAGCGGAGTCCGGAAGGCACGCCAGCGGACGAAGACGCTGAATTACCGGTGCCGGTAACCCATCTTGGCGCTGATGGACAACCCGGCCTCGCGAAGTCCATCTATGAGTCCGGGCTGGTCCTCGGGGTTGAAACGGAACGCCGGCCCGGAAATGCTGACCGCGGCGATCACGCTGCCCAAGTGGTTGTAGATCGGCACAGCGACTGCCGTGAGTCCGATCTCGAACTCCTCGTGGACCACCGCATAGCCGTTCCGTGCCACATCATGGAGCTGCCGTTCGAGCTCCCCGCGGTTGGTGACGGTGCGGGGGGTGCGGGCCGGGAGTCCCACCGCCTTGAAGACCTGGCTTCTCTCGTCCGCCGTCAATGCCGCCAGGAGCACCTTGCCGCTGGATGTCGCGTGCAGTGGCGTCAGGCTGCCCACCCAGTCGTAGGTGGCCAGCGTGGAGGGTCCCATGGCCTGATCAACGTTGACGGCGTAGTTCGACCGCAGCACCGCCAGGTTTACGGTTTCCTTGTATTCGGCAGCGAGGGTCTCCAGCACTTCGCGGGCCTCGTGGACCACACTGAGGCGGCCGGGGATGGAGGAGGCCAGGCGGAGGATGCCAAAGCCCAGCTGGTACTTTCCCCGTTCGCTGTTCTGCCGGACCAGTTCACGGGCAACCAGTGAGCCAACCAGCCTGGACACCGTGGATTTGTGCACGCCCATTTCCTCGGCAATTTCGCTGACTCCGGCATCGCCCTCGCGGGCCAGGATTTCCAGGATCTGGAGGGCACGGTCCACTGACTGGACGCCTCCGCCTTGGGCGTCTGCGTCCTTGTCGATGTCCGGGTTGCTGCGTGCCATGGTTCACATCCTAAACGGACAGGACGGACGCAGGCGGGGGCAAGGGACTCTAGGGGCCCATGCGCGCCTCCTCAAGGAGTGCCCGACGCGGGAGACCGACCCTCTCCCGCCCGGAGTAGACATTGAGGCTTTTGCCGCGGCTGAAGCCCACCAGCGTCACGCCCGTCTCTGCGGCCAGGTCGGCCGCCAGGCTGGATGGGGCGCTGACGGCTGAGAGGACGGGAATGCCGGCCAGTGCTGCCTTCTGGACCAGTTCGAAGGATGCCCTGCCTGACACCTGCAGCACCAGGCCGGACAACGGCAGCAGATCCTGCCGCAGTGCCCAGCCCACCACTTTGTCCACTGCATTGTGACGCCCTACGTCCTCGCGCAGGCAAAGCAGTTCCGGCTCCGGGCCATCCAGCCTGAACAGTCCTGCGGCATGGACCCCGCCGGTCCGGTCGAACACGGCCTGGGCCTCGCGTAGCCGATCCGGCAGTTGGGCGAGAAGGTCCACCGGGACGTGCAGGGGGTCGCTGGATGGATCGAAGCTGATGGTTTTCCGGACGGCCTCTATGGAGTCTGTTCCACAGATGCCGCACGAGCTTGAGGTGTAGACGTGCCTCATGGTGTCGGGAAGGGGAACGTCCGGCCGCAGCTGGGCTTCCACCACGTTGAACGTTTGAACGCCGTCCCTCTCGCCGGCGCAGAACCGCAGGGAAACCAGTTCGGCTTGGTGGCGGATGATGCCCTCGGACACCAGGAACCCGGCCACCAGATCGAAGTCGTCACCCGGCGTCCTCATGGTGACGGCGAACGACGTACCGTTGAGGCGGATCTCCAGGGGCTCCTCCGCGGCAAGGACGTCTTCCTTGAACCGCACCGGGTGCCCGCTTGCCGCGTCATCCAACAGGAAGCGGTGGATCTTGCGGCGCTGGGTCATGCGTGCCATGGGGCCGTCCTTCCGTAGCGGTCCAGGGGCGATGTCCACGGCAGCGGCATGACCGGGACGGGTTGGCCGGCTTCCACCCCTTCGGGGGGAACAGCCATGTAGCCGTCTGCCCAGGCAAGTCCGCGCATCATTCCGGGCCCGGTGTGGGCGGCGGGAACGGCGAGTCCGTGGACGAACGTGCACGGGACCAGCCGCGTCCTGCCGCGGTCCGGTTCGAAATCCGCGCCCGACGTCATCCGGCCTGCGGCGGACAGCGGGCGGTTTCCAAGGGCGGCCAGCAACGGCTCGCCAAGGGTGGCCAAGGCCAGCATGGCCGCCAGCGGATTCCCTGGCAGCCCAATGATGAAGCGACCGTCAGGAAGCTCGGCCAGCACCGCGGGGTGGCCCGGACGCATGGCAATTCCGTCCAGCAGCAGGCGCCCTCCCAGGGCGTCCACGGCAGTCCGGAAGTGGTCTGTTCCGGATACCCCGGTACCGCCGGTGGTGATGGTCACGTCCGCCTGGTGGCCGTCGTGGCGGCCGGCAAGGGCGTCCAGCCATTCGTCGTACGAGTCGCCGATCCTGTGTCGGCCGGCCGGCTCGCCGCCCAGTTGCGAGATAACCGTGGCCAGCTGCGGACCGAAAGTATCGCGGACCTGTCCCGGAGCCGGCTCACCGGACGTTACTACTTCGGACCCGGTAAGCACGACGGCGACGCGTGGCTTGCGCTGTACCCGCACGTGGTCGTGGCCTGCTACAGCCGCAAGGGCGATGTGGGCCGGGTTGAGTATGGTCCCGGCCGGAACCAGGACGTCGCCTGCCGAGGCTTCTTCCCCCGCGGGACGGATGTGGCGGCCCGGTTGTGCTTCTCCGGGCTTGGCGTTCGGTGTGAGTGTGACCTGCCGGGTGCCGGCCGCGTCTGCGGTGACCTCGCCACTTTCCTTCCGCAGGATGCCGTCGGCTCCCTCGGGGACGAGCCCTCCGGTGGCGATGATGCTGGCCTCTCCGGGGGCCAGGACCGACCCTGACGGCACGAGGATCCAAGGTCCGGGGCCACTGATGGCCCAGCCGTCCATGGCGGAGGAGGCGTAGTGGGGAATATCCTGGCGCGCCACAACGTCCGCGGTCAGTGCAGATCCGATTCCGTCCGCAAGCGGTACCACCACGGAACCGAGCGGCTTGGCGCAGTGGTAGGCCACGTGCCGCGCTTCAAGCCACGTGGGCGAGTGCTTATTTTCGCAGGACATGTGGAATGCGGGGATGTCGGAGACTTCCTGGGCTAGCATGATGCCCACTTCCTGGTCTGGTTGTGCTGTCTGGGCTGTTTGAGAATCTGAGCTGGTTGACGGCGGATGCCGTGCATTAAATGCGGAAGCCGGGGGCGGCAGGCCTTCCCGTTTTTGCCGTGCCGCCCCCGGAATCCGTGGTTGCGAACTGAACCCGCGGTTGTCAGGCCTTTACATAGCCATTGGGGTTCAGGACGAACTTGGTGGCCGCCCCGGCGTCGAATTCCGCGTAACCGCGCGGTGCGTCCTCAAGCGGAATCGCCTTGGCGTTGACTGCCTTCGCGATCTGGACCTTGTCGTGGAGGATGGCCATCATGAGCTGGCGGTTGTACTTCATGACCGGGCACTGGCCGGTGGTGAAGGACAGCGACTTGGCCCATCCGGTGCCGAGGGACAGGGACAGGGAACCGTGCTTGGCGGCCTCGTCGATTCCGCCCGGATCGCCGGTGACGTACAGGCCCGGAATGCCCAGGGCGCCACCGGCTGCGGTGATGTCCATCAGGGAGTTCAGCACGGTGGCCGGCGCCTCGTGGGAAGCGTCCTTGCCGTGGCCGCGGGCCTCGAAGCCGACTGCGTCGATGCCGCTGTCCACCTCGGGCACGCCGAGGATCTGTTCGATCTGGTCTTTCGGGTCTCCGTTGGAGACGTTGACGGTTTCGCAACCGAAGGAGCGCGCCTGTGCCAGGCGGTCTTCGTTCATGTCGCCCACAATGACGACGGCGGCACCCAGCAGTTGGGCGCCGACGGCAGCGGCGATACCCACAGGGCCGGCGCCGGCAACGTAGACGGTGGAGCCCACGCCGACGCCGGCAGTGACGGCGCCGTGGAAGCCCGTGGGGAAGATGTCCGAGAGCATGGTCAGGTCCATGATCTTTTCAAGGGCCTGGTCACGGTCGGGGAAGCGCAGCAGGTTCCAGTCCGCGTAAGGGACCAGGACGTACTCGGCCTGGCCGCCTACCCAGCCGCCCATGTCAACGTAGCCGTAGGCGCTGCCCGGGCGGTCGGGGTTGACGTTGAGGCAGATGCCGGTCTTCCGTTCCTTGCAGTTCCGGCACCGGCCACAGGAGATGTTGAACGGCACCGAGACGATGTCGCCTACCTTGATGAACTCGACGTCGGGTCCCACCTCGATCACTTCGCCCGTGATCTCGTGGCCGAGGACCAGGTTCTGCGGCGCGGTGGTGCGGCCGCGGACCATGTGCTGGTCGGAACCGCAAATGTTGGTGGTCACGGTACGCAGGATGGCGCCGTGGGGCACCTTCCTGCCGACGTTGGCCGGGTTGACGCCAGGTCCGTCTTTGAGTTCGAACGTCGGGTACTCAGTGTCGATGATTTCGACGACACCGGGTTCCTTGTAGGCGACTGCTCTATTTCCTGACATGGCCACTCCTTGGACAGTTGATGATACGGAACTCATGGGCTGTCCAATGGTCCGAAAGCGATGCTCCGATGAGGAATACCTCCCCAGGTTTCAGGCCACCGAAGCACCGTTCACGGACCATTGGACAGCTGTGCATTGGGTCTAGGCGACGCCTTGGAACCGGACAGCAGCTCCAGCCGATGCCACGGTGTGGTCGTCCTCGACAGTGCTGCCGCTGACGCCGATCGCTCCAATCACCGCGCCGCTGCCGTCCTTCAGCGGGACACCGCCGGGGAACGTGATGAGTCCTCCGTTGGACACCTCGATGTTGAACAGCGGACCACCGGGCTGGGACAACCCGCCAATGGCTCCGGTGGGCATGTCGAAGTAGCGCGCGGTCCTGGCTTTCTTAATGGAAATGTCGATGCTCCCCAGCCAGGCCCCGTCCATGCGGGTGAAGGCCTTGAGGTTGCCACCGGCATCCACAACCGCAATGTTCATGGCTGTGCCGGTTTCACGGGCGGAGCCGAGTGCTGCGGCAAGGACGGCGTCGGCGTGGGTTTGGGTGATGTCAGACATTGATTCTCCTTTGACTCATGTCTTCTGCACGGGGTTGGGGCCGGGCCGGAGCCAGACCGGAAAAGCCTCTGATATCTGCGAACTCGGTCTATAGATATATCAGTGACATACTATGGCACGCATCACATGATGTACAGGCCCTTCTAAGCCCGTTCCAACCTGACGATGACGGACTTGGAAGTCGGCGTCCCACTGGTGTCGGCGACGGAGTCCAGCGGAACCAGGACATTCGTCTCCGGGTAGTAGGCAGCGGCGCACCCCTTGGGCGTGGAGTAGGAAACAATCCGGAAGTTCTCCGCGATGCGTTCTGTGCCTTGGAACTCCGAGATGAGGTGAACCATGTCTCCATCGGCGAAGCCCAGCTCCGTGATGTCATCCTGGTTGATCATGACCACGCGGCGACCGCCGTGGATGCCGCGGTAACGGTCGTCCTTGCCGTAGATGGTGGTGTTGTACTGGTCGTGCGAACGCAGGGTCTGCAGCACCAGCCGGCCGGCCGGGATCTTGATGTATTCGAGCTCGTTCCCGGTGAAGTGGGCCTTTCCGGAGACGGTGTCGAACTTCCTGGCGTCCCGGGGCGGGTGGGGGAGGACGAAACCGCCCGGATGCTGGATGCGGTCCTCGAAGTTCTCGAACCCGTCGATGACGGCTTCGATGTGCTTGCGGACCAGGGTGTAGTCGTCCCGGAGGGCGAGCCAGTTGGCGCGGGGTGCTCCCGGCAGTGGCCTGCCCTGGCCGTCGGTGAACAGCAGGTGGGCGAGGTTGCACACGATCGCCACCTCGGAGTGGAGGTGGTCGCTGGCGGGCTTCAACCGTCCGCGGGAAGCATGGACCGCACTCATCGAATCCTCTACCGTCACGCGCTGGTCACCGGAAGCCTGGGTGTCCTTCTCGGTCCGTCCCAGGGTCGGCAGGATCAAGGCGCGACGCCCTGTGGAGAGATGGGAGTGGTTGAGCTTGGTGGAAATCTGCACGGTGAGTGCCGTGTTGGCAAGGGCGTCCTCGGTCACTTGCGAATCCGGGGCCGCGCGGACGAAGTTGCCGCCCATTCCCATGAAGAAGCGGACCTTGCCGTCCCGCATGGCCCGGATGGCCGCAACGGTGTCGTAACCGTGCTCCCTGGGCGACAGGAACCCGAATTCGTGGTCCAGCCGGTCGTGGAACGTCGGAGGCATCTTTTCGAAGATTCCCATGGTGCGGTCGCCCTGGACATTCGAGTGTCCGCGCACCGGGCACACGCCTGCGCCGGGCTTGCCGATATTGCCTTGGAGCAGCAGCACGTTGACCACATCCCGCAGGGTGGGTACGGAGTGCTTGTGCTGGGTCAGCCCCATCGCCCAGCAGACGATCGTGGCGTTGGAGGCCAGGAGGCGCTCACCTGTGGCGTGGATCTGTTCGAGGGTCAGGCCGCTGGCTTCGACGATGTCATCCCACTCCACCTTTTCGAGGTAGCGGAGGTATTCGTCGATGCCCACGGTGTGGTCCGCAATGAACGCGTGGTCCAGCACGGTGTCCAGACCGGGAGTGGCACGGCCTGCGGCCTCGGCTTCCAGCAGGTACTTCCCGAGGCCTTGGAAAAGTGCCTGGTCGCCGCCTGCCCTGATCTGGAGGAAGTCGTCAGTCAGCTTGGTGCCCGTGACCACGCCCGCAACGTGCTGCGGGTTCTCGAAGTGAAGCAGCCCGGCCTCAGGCAGCGGGTTGACGGAGACAATGACTGCGCCGTTCTTCTTCGCCTTTTCCAAAGCGCTGAGCATGCGCGGGTGGTTGGTGCCCGGGTTCTGGCCCGCCACGAAGATCAGGGACGCTGTTTCCAGGTCCGTGAGGCTCACCGAACCCTTGCCGATGCCGATGGTCTCCACCAGGGCGGATCCGGAGGACTCATGGCACATGTTGGAGCAGTCCGGCAGGTTGTTGGTGCCGAGGCCACGGACCAGGAGCTGGTACACGAACGCGGCTTCATTGGATGTGCGGCCCGAGGTGTAGAAGACTGCCTGGTCCGGAGTCTCCAGGCTGCGCAGTTCATCGGCCATCAGCGCGTACGCGTCATCCCAACTGATCGGTGCGTAGTGGGTGGCGCCCTCTTCCAGGACCATGGGATGGGTCAGGCGGCCCTGCTGGCCAAGCCAGTAATCGTCGCGGGTTTTCAGTTCCGCAACGGAGTACTTGGCGAAGAATTCCGGCGTGACCCGGCGTTTCGTGGCTTCTTCGGCCACGGCCTTGGCCCCGTTTTCGCAAAACTCTGCCGCGTTGCGCTTCTCGTGCTCCGGCCAGGCGCAGCCCATGCAGTCGAACCCGTCCAGCTGGTTCACGGCCATCAGCGTCTGAACGCTGCGGACCGGTCCCATCTGTTCGAACGAGATCTTCAGCGCATTGGCCACAGCCGGGATGCCCACGGCCTTTGTCTTGGGTTTGGTGACGGTCAGCTTTGACTCGTCGATGTTTTCGCGGGGGGCTTTGGAAGCCATGGCGATCTTCCCTCCAGATCAGGAACTAACGGCTTTGCGGGAGTCAGGCGACGACGGCGGCCAGCGGCTGGCCGGTGGACGCACGGGCCTGGCTGCGGGCTGCTTCGGTGGTGTGCAGCAGCAGGAGTGCGGTCGTCACCGAGCCTACGCCGCCCGGTACCGGTGTCAACGCAGCTGCCACACCGCTGACGCTCGCCTCGTCGACATCCCCTACCAGGGAACCGTCGGGCAGGACGTTCGTGCCGACGTCGACCACTACCGTCTTCTCCGAAACATGGCTGCCGGTCAGGAGTCCGGTGCGGCCTGCAGCCACGACCACGACGTCGGCGGGCCGGGTGAACGGCTCCAGCTCACCGGAGCGGGAATGGCAGACGGTGACGGTGGCGTCTTTGGCGAGCAACAGCAGGGACAGCGGTTTGCCCACCACTGCGGAGCGCCCGACGACCACTACGTTCTGTCCCGCTGTGGGCACGTTGAAGTGGTCCAGCAACTCCACCACGGCCCGTGCGGTGGCCGGCGCAAATGCAGGTTGCCCCACGGCGAGGCGTCCCAGGCTGAGGGGGTTTGCGCCGTCGATGTCCTTTTCCGGGGCGATCAGGCCCACCAGGGAATCGCTCCGGACACCGGCGGGCAAGGGGGTCTGGAGGATGATTCCGTTGACCGCAGGTTCTGCGCTGAGATCCCGCAGGACGCTGGCCAGGACCTGTTCGGTCGCGTCGTGGCCGAGGTCCACGATCCGGCAATCAATGCCGGCCCGCTCGGCGGCGCGCTCAATCGAGCGGACGTACCAGTGCGTCGATTCGTCGTCGGTGGCAACCACCACGGCCAGGACCGGATGCACGCCCTCGGCGTCGAGGAGGCGGGCCTCATCCTGCGCCCGCTGCTTGATGAGTCCGGCAAGCGGCTTGCCGGAGAGGACTTCAGTATTCATGCGAGGATCCTTTCGCGGACCCGCTGCACCAGGGTGTCGGCAGCGAGGACGACTTTCTCTTCCAGGCCGTCGGTTTCACTGGCCAGGCGTGAGCGGACCGCGGGGTCCTTGATGGCCACCACGTTGATGTCGATGTTGACCCTGGCAGTGGTCGCAGCAGCACGGGCGGCGTCCGCGGCGGCGGCGACGTCGCTGATCACATTGGGGTTCGCGGCGTCGAAGAGTTCGGTGGCAAGGTCCACCACAGCGCCGGAAAGGCCGATCAGCCGCGCAGGTGTCTGCGCGGCCGTGACCAGGGCGTCCTGGATGGCTGCGGTCTTCGCGGCTTTGAGCTCCTCCGTAGTGGAGGGAAGTTTGTAGGCATCGATCACGCCTTGGAAGGCGCGTTCGTCCTCATCGGCGAGGCCGAGGGCTTCGTGCCGGAGGGTGTCTGCGGATTCGGTGATCCGGGCTACTTGTTCCGCGTAGGCGGCATATTTCTCACCGGTGGAGTACCGGGCCACCATGGCCACTAGTGCAGCACCCTGTGCTGCGTGCAGGGCGGCAGCGGCGCCACCGCCGGGAGTCGGCTGGCGTGATGCGAGCCGGAAGAGGTAATCGTTCATGCTTTCAGAGCTGATCATGGGGCTTCCTGGGCGTACGGGAGAGAGGCGTGGTGGGGCGTCTTGACGGCAGGGGAAAGGGCAGCGGCCCGGACACGGTTTGCGAGGGAGAAAGGGTGTCCGGGCCGCATGCCCTTGAAAGGCTGCGCGATCAGCCGCGAAGCCTGCTCATGGTGGGGTCGTACAGCGGGTCCTCGGTGACCGTTGCCTGGATGCGGCGGCCAAAGTATTCGATTTCCACGGAGTCTCCCAGGGAAACAGCCGACGGCAGGTATGCGTACGCAATCGGCTTGCGGACGGAATAGCCGTACGCGGCGCTGGTGACGTAACCCACCGGCTGGTTCTTGTAGAACACCGGTTCCTTGCCCAGCACGAGGCTGCGGCCGTCGTCGACCGTCAGGCAGCGGAGGCGGCGGGCGGAGCTTTCTTCGCTCCGGCCTTCCAGGGCGGCCTTGCCGACAAAGCTTTCCTTGGCCATCTTGACCGCGAAAGCGAGGCCGGACTCAAACGGATCGTGCTCGGTGGTCATGTCAGTGCCCCAGGAACGGTAGCCCTTTTCGAGGCGGAGCGAGCTGAACGCCGCGCGGCCTGCCGCGATGACGCCGAACGGCTGGCCGGCCTTCCACAACGCATCCCAGAGGCGCTGGCCGTTGTCGGCACTGGTGTAGAGCTCCCAACCAAGTTCGCCAACGTAGGACAGGCGCATGGCGGTCACGGGAACGCCGCCGATGACGACCTTCTTTGCACGGAAGTAGCGGAGGCCCTCGTTGGAGAAGTCGTCGCTGCTGATGGTGCTGACAAGGTCGCGGGCCAGGGGTCCCCAGAGGCCGATGCAGCAGGTGCCGCCGGTGGTGTCGCGAACCTGCACCCAGTCGCCGGCTCCGCCGTTCTCCGTCTGGTGGCGGGCTGCCCGCTCGAAGTAGGCGGTGTCGATGTTGCCGTTGGCGCCGAGCTGGAACGTGTCCTCGTCCAGGCGGGCAACCGTGATGTCGCTTCGGATACCGCCCGCGTGGTCAAGGAGAAGGGTGTAGGTCACGGCGCCCGGCTTCTTGTTGAGGTCGCCGGTGGTGAGTTCCTGCAGCAGCTTGAGGGCTCCAGGGCCGGAAACCTCAAGGCGCTTCAGCGGAGTCATGTCGTACATGGCTACTGCGGTACGGGTCTTCCAGGCCTCGGCTGCCGCGATAGGGGAGTTGAACATGCCGGACCAGGCGTCACGGGCCGGCGGCTGCCATTCGTCCGGCATTTCCTTCAGGAGCTCGGCGTTGGCTTCGAACCAGTAGGGGCGTTCCCAGCCGGCACCTTCCAGGAAGTAGCCGCCCAGCTGCTTGTGGCGGGCGTGGAACGGGCTGACGCGCAGGTTGCGCGGAGACAACTTGGGCTGGAGCGGGTGCAGGACGTCGTAGATTTCCACGAAGTTCTGCTGGGAGGTTTCGCTGACGTATTCGGGAGTGAGCTGGATGTCCTCGAAGCGGTGGATGTCGCAATCGCCCAGGTCGATCTGCGACTTGCCGTCCACGAGCACCTCGGCAACAGCGCGCGCAATGCCTGCGGAGTGGGTGACCCACACGGCCTCTGCCACGTAGAAGCCGTCCAGTTCCTTGGACTCGCCCACCAGGGAGCCGCCATCAGGGGTGAAGGAGAAGATGCCGTTGAAGCCGTCTTCGATTTCGCTCTCACGCAGCGCCGGAAGGATCTGCTTGGTGGCTTCCCACGCCGGCAGGAAGTCCTCCAGCGTGAAGTCCAGGCGGGACGGCATGTTGTGTTCGCTGATGCTGCTGGGCTCGTACTTGCCGAGTTCGTCCAGGTCCACTGGCATGGGCTTGTGGGCGTAGGAGCCGATTCCGTAGCGTTCGCCGTGCTCGCGGTAGTAAAGGTCCTGGTCCTGATGGCGCAGGATTGGCAGCTGGGCGCCGTTCGGGAGCTCGTTCTTGCCCTTCTGCGCGGGGACGGGGGTGGTCTTGACGTACTGGTGTGCCAAGGGGAGGAGCGGCACGGACATGCCGATCATCTCGCCGATCTTTGCGCCCCAGAAGCCGGCACAGGACACCACGATGTCAGCCGGGATCACGCCGTCGGCCGTTTGGACGCCGGTGACGCGGCGGCCCGACTGTTCAATGCCGGTGACCTCCGTGTTGCCCTGGTACTTCACGCCGGCAGCCTCGGTGCGCTTGATGAGGAGCTGGACTGCGCGGGCGGCGAGGGCCAGGCCATCGCTGGGCACGTGGAGACCGCCCAGGATGTCCTCTTCGTTGATCAGCGGGTAGAGGGCCTTGCACTCCTCCGGAGAAAGAATCTTTCCGTCGATGCCCCATGATGCCGCATAGCCGAGCTTGCGCTTCAGGTCCGCCAGACGGGTCTCGGTGGTAGCAACTTCAAGGCCGCCCACCTGGTTGAAGCAGCTCTGGCCGTCCTCGGTCAGGGACAGCAGCTTCTCCACCGTGTACTTGGCGAAGAGGGCCATGCTCTTGGACGGGTTCGTTTGGAAAACCAGGCCGGGGGCGTGCGAGGTGGAACCGCCCGGCATGTTGAGCGGTCCCTGGTCCAGGACCGTGATGTTGTTCCAGCCGCGTTGAACGAGTTCGTCCGCGAGGTTGGTGCCGACAATGCCGGCTCCGATGATGACAATGCGAGGCGTGGAGGCCATGAAAGTATTCTCCTGCTGTGATTCGGGCGGGGCTAGGGTGCGGGTTAGCGGAAAACGACCGTGCTGGTCTGGTCCAGCAGGACACGGTGTTCGCAGTGCCAGCGGACGGCGCGGGAAAGGGCGAGGGCTTCGGCGTCCTGGCCCACCGTGGAGAGGGCAGTGGGGCCGTAGCTGTGGTCCACCCGGATGACTTCCTGCTCGATGATCGGGCCTTCGTCCAGGTCCGCAGTGACGTAGTGGGCCGTGGCGCCAACCTGCTTCACGCCGCGGTCGTAGGCCTGGTGGTAGGGGCGGGCACCCTTGAAGCCGGGGAGGAAGGAGTGGTGGATGTTGATCGCACGGCCTTCCAGCTTGCGGCAGAGGTCGTCGGAGAGGACCTGCATGTAACGGGCCAGGACGACGAGGTCGGCCTGGTACTCATCAACCAGCTCAAGCAACCGGGCTTCGGCTTCTGCCTTGGTGTCCGGGGTTACCGGGACGTGGATGAAGGGCAGGCCGGCGGCCTCGGCCATGGCGCGGTGTGTCTCATGGTTGGACACCACCGCCACCAACTCGCCGCCAAGGCTGCCACCGCGCCAGCGGAAGATGAGGTCGTTCAGGCAGTGGCCGAACTTGGAGACCATCACCAGGACGCGCTGCTTGGTTTGGTCGTAGAAGCTGAACTTCATGTCGAAACGCTCCGCGATGGAACGGAACTCGTCCTCAAGCTGCTCCGGGGAGTAGCTCTCCGGACCGGAGAACGCGGTACGCAGGTGCAGCGTCTGGCGCAGGCTGTCATCGAACTGCTGGTGCTCTTCGATGTTGAAGCCGCGTTCGAACAGAAACGTGGTGACTGCATGCACGATGCCGGGCTGTTCGACGCACGACAGTGTGAGTACGAACTTCTGCGCCTGCTCGTCCTTGAGCTGGCTGCGCTCTGCCGGCACGGTGCTGAGGTGAGAGTCTGAAGCCACGAGGGTCATAGGTCCTCCTTAGATAATTCCCTAAATATATTCCTGAGTCGTGTACTGATATATTAGGATTGGATTCAGCGTATACTGGACCTTGGAACGGGGTCAATAGGTTTTTTTGAACTGTGGAAGGGGCTCGGCACTGTGGTAATCCAAACTCTGGCAACCGCCGAAGAGGCGGGCAGGAAGTCCCTTGCGGAGATCGCCTACGAGAGTGTGCGGGACCGATTGCTGACACTGGACATCAAGCCCGGGGATCTCCTGAACGACGAGCAACTCGCCAGGGAGCTGGGCATCGGTCGCACGCCGGTACGCGAGGCCTTGAAGCGCCTTGAGCTGGATCGCCTGGTGGTGACTTATCCGCGGCGCGGAACCTTCGCCACCAGGGTGGAAGTCACCGATCTCGCCTTCATCTCGGAAATCCGCGTCCAGCTGGAGCCTGTGGCCGCTGCCCGCGCTGCGCGGGTAGCCACTCCGGCGGGCCGTGACCATCTTCGCCAAGTGATGCGCGCTGTAGAAGCGTTCGACCTCCGCGCGGCCACGGTCGTTGAAACGCTGAAGCTGGACGCCAGCGTCCATCAGGGAATTTATGCGGCGGCCGCCAATCCGCACCTGGAAGACGTGTTGATCCGTTATGACAACCTCGCCACGCGCATCTGGTGCATGGTGTTGGACCGGTTGCCGAATCTTGAGCACCATGTCCATGAACATGTGGACCTCCTTCAAGCCGTGATCGACGGTGAAGCCGAGAAGGCGGCCGAACTGGCCCGTGTTCACGTGAGCGGCTTCGAGCAGGCCGTGCGCCAGGCGTTGTTTGCCGCCTGACGGCAGCCCGCCCGCTTCATTCCCGTTCGCCCTTCGGTCCTGCCGTTGACTCCGGGAACCAAGGCTTGCATACTGAAATCCGCAGCTAATATATCACCCGGATATCAGACACTCCTGCCTTTGCATGATCGATCCCCGGGTGCCCGCGGCCACCGCGGCTTTCATTCCTTTGGAGTATCACGTGAACCCAAGACCTCTCCCTTTTGAAAACATCGCGCTCACGGGCAGCAGCCGCGTTAAGCGGGGCATGGCTGAGATGCTCAAGGGCGGCGTCATCATGGACGTCGTTAACGTCGAGCAGGCCCGCATCGCCGAGGATGCCGGCGCCGTGGCTGTCATGGCGCTCGAGCGTGTTCCGGCTGATATCCGCGCCCAGGGTGGCGTGTCCCGCATATCCGATCCGGACATGATCGAGTCGATCATTGCCGCCGTGTCCATCCCGGTGATGGCCAAGGCCCGCATCGGCCACTTCGTCGAGGCCCAGGTCCTGCAGTCCCTCGGTGTGGACTACATCGACGAGTCCGAGGTGTTGACCCCGGCGGACTACATCAACCACATCGACAAGTGGAACTTCACTGTGCCTTTCGTTTGTGGTGCCACCAACCTCGGTGAGGCGCTGCGCCGCATCAACGAAGGTGCGGCAATGATCCGCTCCAAGGGCGAAGCCGGTACCGGCGATGTCTCCAACGCCACCGGTCACATGCGCAAGATCCGCACCGAGATCGCCCAGCTCTCCGCCCTTCCCGAGGACGAGCTGTATGTTGCGGCCAAGGAACTGCAGGCTCCGTACGAGTTGGTCAGGGAAGTCGCCGCGACGGGCAAGCTTCCGGTGGTGCTGTTTACCGCTGGTGGCATCGCGACCCCGGCTGATGCTGCGATGATGATGCAGCTCGGCGCCGACGGTGTGTTCGTCGGTTCCGGTATCTTCAAGTCCGGCAACCCGGCCCAGCGCGCGGCCGCCGTCGTGAAGGCCACTGCCTACTACGACGATCCGGACGTGATCGCCAAGGTCTCCCGCGGCCTGGGTGAAGCCATGGTCGGCATCAACGTCGACGAGATCCCGCAACCGCACCGCCTCGCCGAACGCGCATGGTGATCGAGGTGCCGGAGGCAAGGCAGGTTTGGACGGAAGAAGGGCGTGCATTGCGCCATGACTGGGCCCAGTTGACGGGGCACGTGGTGGAGGTGTGGTTAAAGGACGACCGCATCATGTCCGGAGTCGTGGAGCAGGCAGCCGCCGATGATTCTGTCCTGTGGCTGGCCGCGGACGGGGCCGAACCCCGCCGTCTGTTCGATAAATCGACCGGTTATCAGGTGTGGCACTGAGCAGCATGTGAGGGGCCATGGCGGGATATTGACACAAATTGACACTGTGAGACGGCCAACACTACGTTCTCATATATCAGTTTTTCTGCTGTCAATATATTCACCGTTTTCCCGACGCAGCGTCGCGCCGGGACAGGCCAAGGAGAACCATGGGTCTAAGCTCCGCCCTCGATTCCGCCCGCTTTTCCCCTTTCCATCGAAAACTCGTCATTGGCTGCATGGGAGGTCCACTCCTGGACGGGTACATGCTGAGCATCATTGGCATAGCAATGGTGGGGCTTACTGCCCAGTTCGGAGCCAATGAGCTCGAAGTCAGCCTCATTGGCGCCTCCGCCCTGGTGGGCATCTTCTTCGGCGCGCTGCTCCTGGGGCCGCTGACGGACAAGATCGGGCGCCGTCTGATGTACACGATCGACCTGTGGGCGCTGGTGATTGCCTCGGCGCTGCAGTTCGTGGTGCAGGATGCCACGCAGTTGATCATCCTTCGCTTCATAGTGGGCCTGGCCATCGGTGCCGATTACCCCATTGCCAGTGCACTGTTGGCCGAATGGCTGCCCCAAAAGCGCCGCGGCAGGATGCTTGGCATGCTGATCACCGGCTGGTTCGCGGGGGCTGCCCTGGCATCCCTTGTAGGGTTCGCCATGTCGGAGGTCTTCGGTCCCGAAAGCTGGCGCTGGATGCTGGGGAGCTCTGCGGTGCTGGGCATCGCGGTGCTGGCCATGCGGCACGGAATTCCGGAATCACCGCGTTGGCTTTTCAACAATGGTCGACTGAAAGAGGCAGAGGACGCCCTGCGTACCGGCCTGGGCGACCAGGTGGACGCAGCGGCGGTGCTTGCGGCCGAAGCCGAAGCGCCGTCCGGGGCGTCGAAGCGGGGCAAGGTGGACTTCGCCATGTTGCTTCGCCGCCCCTACCCCAAGCGCCTGTTCTTCTGCAGCGCGTTCTACATCCTCCAAGTCACGCCACTCTTCGCCATCTTCACGTTCGGCCCGGTCATTCTTGGCTCGTTTGGCCTGGGGGAGGGCAACCTGGCAAACCTTGGCTCGGTCATCATCAATGCCGTCTTCCTGCTTGGATGCCTGCCTGCCCTCCGCCTGGTTGAAACCGTCGGCCGCCGACCGCTGATCATCTGGAGTTTTGCCTTGATGGCGCTCCCGCTCTTTGTTTTGGGATTCGCTCCGGGAGCGCCGGTCGCCATCATCATTGCCTGCTTCTGCATGTACGCCTTTTTCTCGGGCGGTCCCAACATCCTTGAGTGGGCGTACCCCAGCGAGCTTTTTCCCACGGAGATCCGGGCGAGTGCCATCGGCATTACCACCGGTGCCAGCAGGATCGGGGCGGCCATCGGTACGTTCGTGATCCCCTTTGCTCTGCGCGACTGGGGCATTGGTCCCACAATGCTGGCAGCAGCCGGCCTCACCGCGCTCGGATGGCTGGTATGCGTACTTCTGGCAGAAGAAACCAAGGGAATGTCGTTGGCAGCGGCTGCGGGTTCCAAGGAAACCATCGTCGACGACCAAGCCGCCGAGCCGGCGCGGATCGCAGGCGTCTAGAACCTGCGCCGAATGGCTTGGCATGATCCTGGCGTCGGCTGGAAAATCCAGGCGACGCCAGGACGCCGCTTGGGGAGACACGAGCTGGTCAGAGGTCGTCCTCCGGGCGGGCGGTGAGGATCCGATGGGCCCGGGCCTGCAGGATATCCAGCGACTCCTTGATCAGGGGCGAAGAGATGCTTCCCCTGCGGACTGCGGCGACAATGCGGCGCGCTGGCTTTCCCTTGCCCGTAATGCGGAGCCGGACCACGTTTTCGGCACTGTGGAGGGGAGCCAGGCGCGGCAAGAGGCCAACGCCGAGCCCGGCCCCGACAAAAGCGATCTGGGTTTCCCACTCAACGGCCTCGTGGGCTATCCGCGGGGTCACGCCCACCGCAGTGAACGCCGCGGTAAACAGGGCGTGATACGTGGAACCGGCTGACTCAGTGATCCATGGTTCCGAGGCCAGCTCTTCGAGCGTCACGGTCGTCCTCGTTGCCAGGGGGTGGTCGGCCGGAATAATCACGTCCAGGGGATCGTCGAGCAGGACGGTCTGTTCGAAGCGCGGATCGTCCTCGCCGTATGTGTCCGATTGCATGGCCACTATGACGGCGAGGTCGATCCGTTCGGCGACCAGCAGGTCAAAGCAGCGGGCCGGGTCGGCCTCCAATACCTGTACCTCGAGCTGCGGCCGTGTTGACCGCAGCGTTGCCGCCAGCGGCGCAAGCAACTGGGCGGCCGCCGTCGAGAATCCGCCCAAACCAAAATGTGACTGCACTTGGTCGCCGGCTTCCATGGCCGCCGCCCGCAGGCTCTCCCATTCCGCGACGAGCGCGTCCGATCCGGCCACCAGGTACCGGCCTGTGGCGGTCAGCCGAACGCCCCTTCCGTCCTTTGTCAGCAACTGCATTCCCAGCAGGCGCTGGAGCTCGCGGAGCTGCGCGGACACTGCAGAAGGGGAGTAACCGGTGAGTTCGGCTGTTGCTCCGACCGTGCCGCAGCGGGCAAACACGCGAAGGGTATTGAGCCTTGGATCGATCATGAACTAATCATGCACCAAACGTGCACGGTTATCTCCTGAATATTGCGCTTTTGTTGCAGTTCCTGTGACCCTAATCTCTTACTACGAAGACTTCGAAAATACCGGCCGCGACGACGCATTGCCGGTCCCCCAGATTCACCTACGTACCCAGCCTCCCGGGAGGAAACCCATGACTGCTCCAGTGAACGTCGCCCTCAATTCACGCGGAAAACTCGCTTCATCCCTGCCTGCCGAGCAGTTGGCAGAAATCACCGCGTTGTTTGAGTTCCGGCGTACGGGCTATTCCCTCGATGCCCCCTTCTACACCGATCCCACGATCTTCAAGATCGACATGGAAGCCATCTTCGGCCAGCACTGGATTTTTGCCGGCAGCGTCGCCGAACTGCCTGAGCCCGGCGACTACATCACGGTGGACTACGGCCCGTACTCCCTGATCGTGCTGCGCACCGATGAAGGTGACGTCAACGTTCTCCACAACGTATGCCGCCACCGCGGTGCCCGCGTCCTGACCGAAGCCGCCGGCTCCACCGGAAACCTCGTCTGCGGCTACCACTCCTGGACCTATTCCCCCGAGGGCAACCTGATCCACGCCTCCGCTCCCGGAGAAGCCAAGTTCGACAAGAACTGCTTCGCCCTCAAGCGTGCCCACAGCCGCGAGGTCGCCGGACTCATCTTTGTCTGCATCGCGGACGAGCCGCCCACGGACTTTGACGAGACCTCCAAGATCTTCGAGCCCTACCTGGCGCCCCACGATCTGTCCAAGACGAAGATTGCCTACCAGCAGAACATCATCGAAGAGGGCAACTGGAAGCTCGTCATGGAGAACAACCGTGAGTGCTACCACTGCGACGGACACCCCGAGCTGGCGTGCTCGCTCTTCCCCACATGGGGCCTGACCGAGGGCCTGATCCCGGCACACCTTGAGGAGGTTTGGGACCGTAACAAGGAAGCCCAGTCCTCGCTTGAAGAGCGTTGCCGTCGCTATGGCCTCCCCTACGAGGTGGTTGAGGAACTCGATACCCGTATTGCCGGCATCCGCATCTCACGCGAGTCCTTGGACGGCGAAGGCGAATCGTTCTCCGCCGATGGGCGCCGCCTTTCCAAGAAGCTGCTCGGCGACCTGCCGGACTTCCGCCTCGGCCGCTGTTCCATGCACCTGCAGCCCAACAGCTGGTTCCACTTCCTGGGCGACCACGTGATCACGTTCGGTGTCTTCCCGATCAACGAACACCAGTCCCTGGTCCGCACCACCTGGTTGGTGGCCGACGACGCCGAAGAAGGCGTGGACTACGACCTGGACAAGCTCACCTACACCTGGAAGCAGACCAACATCCAGGACAAGGCCTTCGTTGAGCTGTGCCAGACCGGCGCGGGCAGCCCTGCCTACGAGCCCGGCCCGTACATGAAGAGCGAATACCAGGTTGAAGCATTCATCAACTGGTACGTGCAGCGCGTTCAGGAGCACTTGGCATGACGGAACTCCTCACCGAGACGGTCATCGAGGAACCGCAGCGTATCCGCGGCCTTGAGATGCCGTGGAACCGGGTGATGGGCAGCACGGATGCACCGGCCCGCGCTGCCCGGGCCCTGGGCCCCTGGCATCCGCAGGAGTTCATGGCCGAGTGCGTGGAAACCGTTCCCGAGGCCGGCGGCCTGATGACTTTCGTCTTCCGCCGCTGCGACGGTGCGCCCCTGGCATTCCGTGCCGGGCAGTATGTCAACGTGGCGTTCCCCGTGAACGGCGAGGACCACGAGCCTGTGGACCGCAGCTACTCCCTGTCCAGCTCGCCCACCGAGCCGTGGACCTTCAGCATCAGCGTCAAGCGCGATGCCGGCGGCCTGGTGTCCCCGTGGGTGCACGACAACGTCAAGCCCGGGACCGTGCTGGAGATGCTCGGTCCCGTGGGTGCATTCCATCTGCCTGATGCGGACCGGCGTGCACGTTACCTGTTGCTCGCAGCCGGAGCCGGCATCACGCCCATCATGTCCATGGTGCGCACCATCCATTCGTTGCCGGGTCACGCGGACGTTGTGGTGCTTTACCACGGCGCAGAAGCAGGCGGCTTCGCCTTCCACCGGGAGCTGGCTTACATCGCTTCCGTGGATTCGCGGATCCGGGTCTTCTACTCCCTGGGTGACCGCAACAAGCCGGACGGTTGGGAAGGCCTCACGGGGCGCCTGACTTCGGCAATGATTGACCACGTGGCGCCTGACGCCAATGGACGCCAGGTGTATGCCTGTGGTCCCGAGGGCTACCTGAACACCGCCACCGAACTTCTCAAGAAGGTGGGCGTGGACGACACCTCCATCTACATGGAGTTCTTCTCCGGTGATCGCCAGACGCTCCTTGAATACGCGGCCGAGGTTGCCCTCGCCGCGGACATTGCCGAGGAGATCGCGGAGGAAATCGCCGACTCGGCCGAGGACTACTACGAAAGCCAGCCCGCCGCATTCGGACTCTACGAGCCCGGTTACGATGCCGACGGGACCCTGGAGGCCTCAGGCCTGCCCCTGGAGACGGTTGAGGGGGAGCCCTCCGGTTCCGGGACGAACGACGGCGGTCCGGTCACCGAGCCTGAGGCAGCAACTCCCGATGCCTCAAGCTTCAACACTGTAGGTTCCGGCAGCCTCACGATGTCCTTCCTGAAGACCGGCATTAACGTGCGGATCGACCCCAGCGAGCACATCCTTGAGGTGGCACAGCGCGCGGGCGTCAGGATCGGCGCGAACTGCAAGGAAGGAATGTGCGGTTCCTGCAAGGTGGTCAAGCTGTCTGGTGACATCGACATGAACCACCAGGGCGGAATCCGAAAGAGGGAGATCGACGCGGGCAAGTTCCTGCCTTGCTGCTCCACTGCCCAGACCGACCTGGTGATCGACGCTTAACTCCAATCCGGCTGCGTCCTGCGCAGCAACGGACTACCGGATTCCCGCACTGTGGGCCATTGCCGTGGCCTCAGTGCGGGACCGGACGTCCAACTTCCTGAACAAGTTCCGCACATGGAACTTCACCGTGTTCTCGCTGATGTTCAAGGCAGCAGCGATGGCACGGTTTCTGTGTCCCGCGGCCAGGAGCTCCAGAACCTCGAGCTCCCTCTGCGCCAGTCCCCATGCAGCTACGTCCTTGCCCGGTAACCCGGGAGGATCCAGGGGCAGGACTACGGAGATGTCCGCTCCCCACCCCTGCATGACGTCGATGCCCATGCGTCCGTCCACCGCCTGAACCCTTTGCCGCAGCCGGTCGATGGTGGGGGCGTCGGGGGAGAGGTCGCCGCGGCCGTCGTCACGGACATTGACCAGCAGGTTTTCTCCGTCGCAGTCCCACTGGACCCGGACCCGCCGCACATCAGGCTGCTCCGCGATCGCCAACACCAGTCCCCGCACTACCGCCCTGGCGGCGTGGGCAACTTCTCCCGGCAGTGCCCTGCCGTTGGCCGGCGGTTCGATGAACTGGGTATCGATGTTGCTGAACCGCATCAACGGCCGGAGGTCCTCCCGCAGTCGCGCGAACGCATTGCTCACGGGTTCCTCCGCGAGGTCGCTGGTGCGGTCGTTCAGTGTGCGCAGGCCCACCAATGCTTTGGCGGTCATGTCCGTCACTGCGGTGCGGGCGGCTTTGTCGTCCAAGGCTGTGGAGCGCAGGGCAGCGAGCACCGTTTCCAGCGTGGTTGAGTGCTGGTCCACGAGCTCTGCTGTGACCCGCAGGCGCTCGGCCGAGGCGGCACGGGATTCCAGAAGGTACGACGGCGGCGCATCCGATACCTTTTCCTGGATGCGGGCGGCTGCGAGGCACCACAGGTACTCCACAATGCGCAGCTGCCCACTGACATGCTGTTTGGGCTGTGCTGCGGGAAGCTGTTCCGCCGGAGGCTGCCCTGCCTGTACGTGCCCGGGGTCCGTGAGCACAAGCAAGGCCCCGCTGGGTTGGTATTTCAGGGCAAGAACGTCCCGTTCCATGCCCCCGATCTCCGCCCGCCCTGTCCACGCTTTCCCGTCCGGAACCCCGGCGCGGAGGCGCTCCAGCTCCGCGATGGTGACCCGCCCGATGATTGCCTCGTCGCCGGCCTTCTTCTGGGGCCGTCCGGTGCAGTCTTCGGTGAAGATCACCAGGGCACTGTTTGCCATGAACGGCTGGACAGCGGCGCGGAGGCTCCCGGCGATGCCCAGGAGGGGGGCCTGCACAACTGCCGTGATGTGGTCCAGCAGTTGCCAGGGAAGTCCCGTGGACAGCAGGGCAGAAGGCGCAGCAGTGATGGTCATGGAAGAACGGTACCGGCTGTCGGCGCGCCCTGACTACCCGAACGGATAGGTATTACTGCTCTTTTTCAGCGTATTACCTACCCGCAGATACCTGAAAACTGGTATCAGGCCGCAGAAGCGGCCCATCTACCACCTGAGAAGGGAGCACGTATGGACGTAACGGCAGAGTCGCCGTCCCTGACCGGAACCACCGATCAGGCCGCCCTGAACCTTTCCCTCATCCAGAAGGAAATCCTGGACACCACCAGCAAGATCGATGTCCGGGAACTGGCAGTCCTGGCCGACCGGATCAAGGGCGCGGACCGTGTCTTCCTGGCCGGCGCCGGGCGGAGCGGGCTGGTCCTGCGGATGGCTGCCATGCGCTTGATGCACCTCGGACTGACGGTGCACGTGGCCGGTGACACCACGACGCCGGCCATCACCTCGGGCGACCTCCTGCTGGTTGCGTCGGGATCGGGAACCACGGCCGGGGTAGTCAAGGCTGCCCAGACTGCCCGCGACGCCGGAGCAGAGGTCGCGGCGGTGACTACCGACCCGGACTCGCCGCTGGCCGGCCTGGCCGGTGCCGTGGTGGTTATCCCGGCGGCACGCAAGACGGATCACGGATCCGCCATCACCCGCCAATACTCCGGGAGCCTTTTTGAGCAGTCTCTGTTCCTGGCCACCGAGACGGTGTTCCAAACCCTCTGGGACACCACAGACGAGCCGGCTGAGCAGCTATGGCTCCGCCACGCCAACCTCGAGTAGGCGTCCTCGTTTTACCCGTGCTGTGCACAACAACCAACACCACCGGAAAGAAGAAAACATGAAACTGCAGGTTGCACTGGACCTCCTCACCACCGAAGATGCCCTGGCACTGGCCGGCAAGGTCGCCGAGTACGTGGACATCATCGAGTTGGGTACGCCCCTCATCAAGGCCGAGGGCCTCTCCGCCATCTCCGCCATCAAGGAAGCCCACCCGGAAAAGATCGTGTTCGCGGACATGAAGACCATGGACGCCGGCGAGCTCGAGGCTGACATCGCGTTCAAGGCCGGAGCCGACCTCGTCTCCGTGCTGGGCACCGCCGACGATTCCACCATTGCCGGTGCCGTCGCCGCAGCCAAGGCCCACAACAAGGGCATCGTGGTGGACCTGATCGGTGTTGCCGACAAGGTATCCCGGGCCAAGGAAGCCCGTGCACTGGGCGCCAAGTTCATCGAGTTCCACGCAGGCCTGGACGAGCAGGCACAGCCTGGCTACAACCTGCGCACCCTGCTGAACGCCGGCGAGGAAGCCCGTGTTCCGTTCTCCGTGGCCGGTGGAGTGAACGCCTCCACCATCGGATCCGTGCAGTTGGCAGGTGCTGACGTTGCTGTTGCCGGAAGCGCCATCTACAGCGCCGAGGACCCGGAACTGGCTGCCAAGGAACTGAAGGCTGCCATCCAGTAACTGCTGCTGCCATCCAGTAGCTGGCGGCCTACCTGTCCGGCTCCCGCAAGCGGGCCCGCTCCACGAGCTCGGACATCCAGGGCCGCTGCCCGTGATGAACCGTGAGACCCTCCGGAATGCCTTGCACCGTCGCTTGCATTCCGGAGGCGTCGATCGTGATGCGGGCATCTCCCATGGGGGCGTTGCTGATGTGCAGGTCCCCGAAGGACTCCGGCAGCACCGGGTCCAGCCAGATCCCGCCCTGCGAGATGTGGGTGTCGTACCGCATCAGGCTGGTGATCACGTGGATGGGCGTGGTGGCCGCCCATGCTTGCGGCGAACAGGCGGTGGGGTAGGGCACCGGTTCCATGAACCTGTCGCGGTCGAAGCCGCAGAAGAGCTCGGGAAGCCGGCCACCGGAGTACTCGGCCGCCTCGAGGAGGGCGGTGCCGATCCGCTGGGCTTCCTCCACATACCCGTACCGGAGCAAGCCGGACATGATCAGGGCGTTATCGTGGGGCCATACTGATCCGTTGTGGTAGCTGGCCGGGTTGTAGGAGGCCATGTTGCTGGCCAAGGTCCGCACTCCCCATCCGCTGAACATTTCCTTGGACATCAGATGTTCCACCACGGAGGGAACCTTGTCCTCATCCAGCAAACCAAACCACAGGCAGTGGCCCATGTTGGAGGCGCACGCATCCACCGGCCGCTTGTCCCGGTCCAGCGCTACGGCGAAGTAGCCCCGGTCCGGCAACCAGAACTCCTCGTTGAACCTTTGCTTCAGCCGGTCCGCGCGTTCCTGGAGGTCGGCCGCCAAGGCGGTGTCGCCGTCGTCGTAAGCCATCCAGGCGCGTGCCACATAGGCGCCATGCACATAGGCCTGGACCTCCGCCAGGGCGATGGGCACCTCCGCGAGGGTGCCGTCGGCGAAGTTGATGCCGTCCCACGAGTCCTTCCAGCCCTGGTTGATGAGCCCATGCTGGTTGGGCCGGCCGTACTCCACGAAGCCGTCCCCGTCACGGTCCCCGTAATGGCGGATCCAGTCCAGCGCCCGGTCCGCATTGGGCAGCAGCGCCTTGATGGTCTCCCTGGAGAAGCCCCAGCGGCTGACGGAGCCGAGCACCACCACGAAAAGCGGCGTGGCATCCACGCTGCCGTAGTAAGCGGACCTGCCGCCCAGTGCCTGCCCACTGGTGACATCCAGCCTGACCTCGTGGAGGATCTTGCCCGGTTCCTCTTCGGTGTCCTCATTGACCTCGGTGCCCTGCCGTTCCGCGAGGGTGCGCAAGGTACCCAGCGCCAGGGAAGGATCCACAGGCAGCGCCATTTCCGACGCCCAGAGTGAGTCGCGGCCGAACAGGGTCATGAACCAGGGCGCACCGGCGGCCACAACCACCCTGTCAGGGTGGTTGGGATCCTGGATCCGCAAAGCGCCCAGGTCCTCGTAGCTCCGGCGCAGGGTCCGCTGGATGGACCGGTTGCCCATCTGGAGGACCGGGATCCTGGCCACCCATTCCTGCCTTCGGCGGTCGCTGGGGGAGAGCCCGTCCCGGTCCGGATGCCCGAAAGGAAGGGCCGTGCCGGTGCCGTCGACCGTCGGGACCACGCTGAGGCGTGCGTTCCACTCCCCAAAAGGCGGCACGGTGATCCTGTAGCCCAGGGCCTTCGCTCCTGCACCGCCGCCTTCGGCCCTGATGACCACACTTTTGCGCACGCCTTCCCACTGACCCCGGATTTCCAGGGAGTCACCGTCGATCCGGCGGGTTTCCTTCCACTCGCGGGTGACCCGGGCCTCCTTGACCTCGAACAGGTCCGCAAAGTCGGCTTCCACCGACAACGTGATCCGGCATTCCGTGGGCTTGGCGGAGTAGTTGTGGACCGTAACCTTCTCCAGGATCCCGGCCCCAACCTCCCGGCGCCGTTCCACCAGCAGGGGGCTGTCCGAGTAGCCACCGGGCCCCGGTACGCGGCAAGCGAACAGCGCACGGTATGGTTCCTGGGTTTCGGCGGCCAGGGGTTCCAGGGGCTGGTCGTTGATGGTCATTTCCCAGCGCGACAGGATGCGGGTGTCCAGATGGAAGACACCGTGGGGCAGGCCTGGGCGAATGTCCCCGTTGGCCGTGGAGATGCAAAACGACGAGCCCTCCACGAGCGTCACCGTACCGGAACCCAAGGGGCCGGCGGCCGTGTCAGTATTCCATCCGGCCACGGGGGCTCCTTCAACGGCGTGCAGCGGGATGTAGTTGACGGTACGCCGTGCCGGCAGCGGATACCAGACCTCTGTACCCGGAGTTCATCTCCGCGGGCCAGCCGGGCGGTGGAAAGGGGTCTATAGTGGGGAAGAGCACTACCTCGCTGATGCAGACCGGCGGCCCTTTTTGATGGCCGGAGGCCTCTGCAATGACAGATTCCCAGATTCATGCGTTCCTGCGCGATTCCGTAATTTACGAAGAAGACAGCGAAGACGGGTTGGGCTTTGAAGCCCTGTATGGCCTGTACATCAGTTGGTGCTTGCTGGGGAACAAGGTTCCCATCCCGGACAGTGCCTTCCGCACGGCAGTCCGGATCAGCGGCGTCAAGCACGACAAGCGTGACGGTCTGCGCTACTACCCGGGACTTCGCATGATTGGCGAGGCTGCGCGGGACTACGTGGTCAACAGCGTTCCCGTAGCCGGTGCCCTGGAGGTTCCCACCCCGGCGTTGCTGGTGGTTGAACAGGATGGGCCGGTTTCCACCCTCAGCTAGTCGGAATGTTTACAGAAAGTGCCCTTATGATTCGTTCGTAAGGGCACTTTCTGTATTCAACCTGGAAGAGGGGCTCAAGTGAAGCCGTCCATCGTATGGTTCCGTGACGACCTCAGGGTCCGCGACAACCCGGCCTTGCGCGCCGCCGTCGATGATGGCGCCGCAGTGGCCCTGTACGTCCTGGACGAGGAATCGCACGGCATCCGTCCGCACGGCGGTGCCGCGAAGTGGTGGCTGCACCACTCCCTGGCGGCGCTGCGCGAGGATCTGGACAAACTCGGGATTCCTTTGTTGCTGCGGCGTGGACCGGCCGCGGAGGTCGTGCGGAAAACCACGACGGCGGCAGGCGCGGGCGCGCTGTACTGGAACCGGCGGTACGGCGAAGTGGAACGGACCATCGACGCCGGGATCAAGGCCTGGGCGGGGGACGAGGGGCTGCATGTAGAGAGCTTCCAGGCCTCCTTGCTCCATGAGCCGTGGAAGATCACTACCAAGACCGGCGGGCAGTACAAGGTCTTCACGCCCTTCTGGCGGGCGGTGTCCGCCCAGGAGTTCCGTGAACCGTTGGCCATCCCGGCCAAGGGGCATGGTTACGGGGGCAAGCTTCCCGCGTATGACGACCTGGATTCCTGGCACCTCCTGCCCACCAGGCCCGACTGGTCCGGGGGGTTGGCTGAGCGCTGGACGCCCGGTTCGGATGCCGGTCACCGGCGGCTCCGGGACTTCGTGGCCAACGGCCTGTCCGGCTACAAGGACGGACGCAACCGGCCGGATGTTGATGGCAGCAGTTCCCTGTCGCCCTACCTCCGCTGGGGTGAACTGAGCCCGTTCGAGGTCTGGCACGCCTTGGGCACCAAGCGCTCGGACAGCGCCACGATTTTCGCCTCCGAGCTTGGGTGGCGGGAATTCTGCTGGCACCAGTACTTCCACAACCCGACCCTGGCCACGGCCAATCTCCGAACCGAGTTCGACCGTTTTCCGTGGGCATGGCCGGGAGCTTCCGGCAGTTCCTCCGATGGCAGGCATCCCGGCCATGAGTCCGCGCCCGAGGAGTTCGAAGCCTGGCAGAAGGGCCTCACCGGGTTTCCCATGGTGGATGCCGGGCAGCGACAGCTTTGGCACACGGGCTGGATGCACAACCGGGTCCGCATGGTCGCTGCGAGCTTCCTGGTGAAGAATCTTGGCATCCACTGGCAGCTCGGCGAGCAGTGGTTTTGGGACACACTGGTTGATGCCGACCCTGCGTCCAATCCGGCCAATTGGCAGTGGGTGGCCGGTTCAGGTGCTGATGCCTCACCGTTCTTCCGGATCTTCAATCCTGAGGCACAGCGCACCAGGTTCGACCCGCACGGCAAGTACATCGCGCACTGGATTCCGGAGTTCGGCACGCCTGATTATCCCGCCGAAATCGTGGACCTCAAGACCTCCCGCCAGGACGCGCTGGATGCCTACAAGGAGCTGCGCGAGGTCCACTTAGGCCTGCCCGCCGCTGCCGGGTGCCCCTCTGGAATTTAGTAGGAAGTCCGAGTATATTCAGGTTCAGAGATGACCTGGATCACAGTTGGTCACGTGTTCCCGCCACGTCCCAGCACCCCGGGAACGGCAGTCATTCACGATGCAAAGGAGCATTCACCATGGTGCGCGAACTTTCCCACTACATTGATGGCCAACGGGTGGACGGAACGTCCGGCCGTTTCAGCGACGTCTACGATCCCTGCACGGGCCAGGTCCAGGCCCGGCTTCCGTTGGCCAGCGCGGACGAGGTTCGCAACGCGGTAGCGAATGCGGAGAAGGGCCAGCTCGAGTGGGCTGCCATGAACCCCCAGCGCCGTGCCCGGATACTGCTGAAGTTCGTTGATTTGGTCAACGACAACATGGACGAACTCGCCAGGCTCCTGTCCTCGGAGCACGGCAAGACCTTTGCCGACGCCAAGGGCGATATCCAGCGCGGCATCGAGGTGGTGGAGTTCTCCGCCGGTGCCCCGCACTTGCTCAAGGGTGAATTCTCCGACAGCGCAGGCCAGGGTATCGATGTCCATTCGCTCCGTCAGCCACTCGGGGTGGTTGCGGGCATTACCCCGTTCAATTTCCCGGCCATGATTCCGCTGTGGAAGTCCGGACCTGCGCTCGCCGCCGGCAACGCATTCATCCTTAAACCGTCCGAACGCGACCCCTCCGTTCCTTTGCGCCTGGCCGAGCTGTACAGCGAAGCCGGGGTGCCGAACGGCGTCTTCAACGTGATCAACGGTGACAAGGAAGCCGTGGACGCGCTCCTCGAGGACCCGCGGGTCAAGGCGATCGGCTTCGTGGGTTCCACGCCGATTGCCCAGTACATCTACGCCACCGCCGCTGCGCACGGCAAGCGGGCCCAGTGCTTCGGCGGGGCAAAGAACCATATGGTGATCATGCCCGACGCCGACCTCGACATGGCTGCCGACGCCCTGATTGGTGCCGGGTACGGTTCCGCAGGTGAGCGCTGCATGGCCATCTCGGTGGCCGTACCTGTGGGCCAGGAGACGGCCGATGCGCTGGTGGCCAAGCTGGGTGAACGGGTCAAGGACCTGAAGGTGGGCCACAGCCTGGACAAAGACGTGGACTTCGGGCCGGTGGTTGCCGCGTCCGCCAAGGAAAGGATCGAGGGATACATCCAGTCCGGCGTTGATGAAGGCGCCACGCTCGTTGCCGATGGGCGCGGCCTGACCGTTGACGGCTATGACGGCGGGTTCTGGGTGGGCCCCACACTCTTCGACAATGTCACCAAGGACATGAAGATCTACAAGGAAGAGATCTTCGGTCCCGTGCTCAGTGTCCTGCGGGCGGCAGACTACGACGAGGCTCTGCGGCTCTGCAGCGAGCACGAGTTCGGCAACGGCGTGGCCATTTTCACCCGCGACGGCGATTCCGCCCGCGACTTCGCCAGCCGGGTGGAAGTGGGCATGGTGGGCATCAACGTCCCCATCCCGGTGCCGATCGCGTACTACACCTTCGGTGGCTGGAAAGCGTCCGGTTTCGGCGACCTCAACCAGCACGGCGCCGACGCCTTCCGTTTCTACACCAAGACCAAGACCGTCACCTCGCGGTGGCCCTCCGGCATCCGCCAGGGCGCCAGCTTCGTGATGCCGGCAGGCAGCTGATGGGAGAAACAGTTTCCACCGAACAGGCAGAAGACCAAGTGCTCTTTGAGCGCCGCGGCCATCTGGGCATCGTGACGCTCAACCGGCCCCGGGCAGTCAACGCCCTCAATGCGGGCATGGTGAAAGCCATGCTGCAGCAGTTGGCTGCCTGGGCTGATGATGACTCCGTTGCCACGGTGTTGGTGCGCGGTGCCGGCGACCGCGGTCTCTGCGCCGGCGGTGACATCGTGGCCATCTACAAGGACATGCTGCACGGCGGTTCGGCCACGGCAGACTTCTGGGCTGATGAATACCGGCTCAACGCCCTGATTGCCAACTACCCCAAGCCCTACGTTGCCTTCATGGACGGGCTGGTGCTCGGTGGTGGCGTGGGCGTTTCGGCCCACGGATCGGTCCGGGTGGTCACCGAACGGACCCGTACCGGCATGCCGGAAACAACCATCGGTTTCGTGCCCGACGTCGGCGGCACCCTGTTGCTGTCGCGTGCACCGGGGGAGACCGGAACCCATGCCGCCCTGACGGGAGCGCACTTGACCGGGGCGGATGCACTGTTCCTCGGACTTGCGGACCACTTCGTGCCGTCCGGAAGCCTCCCGGCACTTGCCCAAGCGCTGGAAAGCTCGACGGCGGACGCCGCCGTCGGGCGCTTTGCCCAAGCCGCGCCGGACTCACCCCTGGAGGCGCAACGGGACTGGATCGATGCCTGCTACGCAGGCGGCGAGGCCGAGGAGATCGTGCACCGCCTGCGCAGTGCCGGTGGGGACGCGGCCGAAGCCGCGGACACGATCGAGGGGAAATCCCCGACGTCGGTCAAGGTTGCCCTGGAATCGTTGCGGCGTGTGCGGGGGCTCTCCCTCGAAGAAGCCCTGGACCAGGAGTACAGGGTGGGTCTTCGCTGCCTCTCGGGTCCGGACTTCCGGGAAGGGATCCGTGCCCAGGTGGTGGACAAGGACCGCAATCCGCAATGGAAGCCGGCCACCCTCGCCGAGGTGGCGGCGTCCGACGTCGAGGGCTATTTCGCGCCGCTTGGCGACCGTGAACTGGGGCTTGCGCCAAGTCCAGTCCAGTCGAGTTGAGGGAGACGATCATGACAGAGAATGCAGCGAGGTCGGCCACGGGACTCATCGCTTTCCTGGGCCTCGGCCACATGGGCGGTCCCATGGCGGCCAACCTGATCAAGGCAGGGCATGAGGTGATCGGCTACGACCCTGTGCCGGCCGCCGTGGAAGCGGCCAGGGACCATGGGATCCCCATGGCGGAATCGGCGGTCGATGCCGTGCGGGACGCGGGCGTGGTGTTGACCATGTTGCCCAGCGGCAAGCATGTGCTGGACGCGTACCGGGGCGTCGAGGGTCCAGGGCTCCTTGCGGCTGCACGGCCGGACACCCTCTTCCTCGACTGTTCCACCATCAACGTGGACGAGGCCCGCGAGGCAGCGTCCCTGGCCGTCGCTGCGGGGCACCGGTCTGTGGATGCTCCCGTGTCCGGTGGGGTAGTAGGCGCCGAGGCCGGAACCCTGACCTTCATGGTGGGAGCGCTGCCCGGGGATTTCGACGCCGTCAGGCCGCTCCTGGAACACATGGGCAAGAGGATCGTCCACTGCGGCGACCACGGAGCCGGCCAAGCCGCGAAGGTGTGCAACAACATGATCCTGGGGGTGTCCATGATCGCTGTTGCCGAGGCCTTTGTCCTGGGCGAGAAACTGGGCCTTACCCATCAGGCGCTGTTCGATGTTGCGTCCAATGCGTCCGGGCAGTGCTGGGCGTTGACCACCAACTGTCCGGTTCCCGGTCCCGTGCCTACGAGTCCGGCCAACCGTGACTACCAACCCGGTTTTGCCGGCGCTTTGATGGCCAAGGACCTGCGCCTGGCAGTGAATGCGTTGGAAAGTACGGGTGTCGCAGCGGAGATGGGGCCGCTGGCGTCCAGGATCTACGATGCCTTTGCTGCCGGAGAGGGCGCCGCGCGGGACTTCTCCGGCATCATTACCGACATCCGCGACAAGTCTTCGTAAGTTTTGGTTGCTGAGAGGGAGAGTATGACGTTCGAGAACATCCTGGTGGAGCGCCGGGGCCGGGTTGGCCTGGTGACGCTGAACAGACCGTCGGCTTTGAACGCCTTGAACACGGCGCTCATGAATGAACTCGTCGAGGCGGTCACTGACATGGATCGTGATCCCGGTGTGGGTGCCGTAGTGATCACGGGTTCGGCAAAGGCCTTCGCGGCTGGTGCGGACATCAAGGAGATGTCCTCCAACAGTTACATGGAAATGTACGCGGCGGATTGGTTCAGGCACTGGGAGGACCTGACGCGCCTGCGCATACCCATCATTGCGGCGGTCTCCGGGTTTGCCTTGGGCGGAGGGTGCGAGTTGGCCATGATGGCCGATGTCATCATCACCGGCGACAACGCCAAATTCGGGCAGCCCGAGATCAACCTGGGTGTGATCCCGGGCATGGGCGGTTCCCAGCGTCTCACCCGGGCTGTGGGCAAGGCCAAGGCGATGGACATGGTCCTGACCGGGCGTTTCATGGACGCGGAGGAGGCTGAGCGTTCGGGCCTGGTCTCCCGGGTGGTGCCCGCCGCGGAAGTTGTGGACGAAGCGTTGAAGGCAGCGGATGTCATTGCTTCGAAGTCCAAACCCGCAGCCATGGTGGCGAAGGAAGCCGTCAATGCCGCGTTCGAGATGGGCCTCGCCCAAGGCGTGGTCTATGAACGCCGGGTGTTCCACTCACTCTTCGCCACCGAGGACCAAAAGGAAGGAATGGCGGCCTTCATGGAGAAACGCGAGCCCGCCTTCAAGCACCGGTAATTCCTGCACGGTAGTTCCTGCCCGGAATCCGTCCCCGGCCCGGATAGACTCAAGGCCACCGACAAAGGGGGAGAGAACATGTCAACGGAGAGTGTTCCGGCCGGTCAGGTCGATGTTTCGGCCCAGCAAGTCAATCGTCTTGCGATCGTCGCAGCGGCAATGGCGGTCCTGGCCCTGGTGGGCTTGTTCTTCGCGGGCATGGCAGTCATTGCCGTATTCGTGGTGGGTGCAGGCCATGTGGCACTCAACCAGATCCAGGAGCGCGGTGAGCGGGGCCGGCCCCTTGCCGTGGGCGCGCTGGCCGTGGGCTACGGGATCGGCGTCCTGTCCTTGGTTTCCGCACTCATTTTTGCCTTCACGGCGACCTACGCGTAGCTCTGGCAAGGGGCGGCCCGGACGCCGGCAGCACTAAACAGCTGCCGGCGCCAGCGCGGCGTCGAAGAACGCCCGCTCCAGGCGGACGGCTTCCCGGAACGTTGCCGCCACCCGGTCGCGAACCGCCGGATTACCCGGTTCCACGGCATTGAACTCTGCCCGCAGCCAAGCCACCCAGGCGTTGTACCCGGGATTGTTGTGGAGCCGGATCCATTCGGAATGCTTGGCCTGCGCAGGCCAGTTCGCGGGGTCTCCGGCCCGTGCAGCCCAGTCACCGTAGAGCCACTCGGCCACCAGGAGCACCGCCAGCACATCCGGATACGAGCGCGTTGCCAGGGCACTTCTCATCAGTGCGTCGAACTGGGCCGTTGCCGGGCCAAGGACCGGAGCGGTACGGTCATGGGCAGGCACGCCGAGTTCATCGAAACAGTCCTGGAAGTACGTGTTCTCATCCGAGGCGAAGGCGCCCAGAATGCCGGCAAACACCAGCCGCGACGGAAGGGCAGGGGCCGACGCCACAGCTTGGCCCAGCAGGGCAGTGAAGGCATCGCAGAACTGGTAGTCCTGCACCAGGTAGTGGCGCAGGTGGTGGTCCGAAAGGCTGCCATCCAGCAGCTTGTCCACAAAGGCGTGATGCACGGCGGCTTCCCAATCAGCGGCGCAACTGGTCCTTAGGTCTTCGGCAAAGCCCACGGCTGGGTGCTCCTCATGGTTGTCGGCGAAGGGGGACTGAACCAGCATAAAGACCGGTCGGTATATCGCTGGTCAGGCGCGGTGTTTGTCCGGCGCTCGTACACGGCGTCCCCTGTCAGTAGACGGTGCCCTGAAGGAGCTCGGACAGGCGGTGGGCCGCGCGCCTGATCTCAGGAACCCCTGCCTTGAGGACGTCTCCACTGGCTGATTCGACGGGGCTGGTCAGCGAGATCGACTCGGTGGGCCGGGCGTCGGCCCGTGGGATGGCCACCGCAACGGACAGCACGCCGGTGGCGCGCTCGTCCTCGGAATAGGCGTAATCCTGTCCGTCCTGCGCCAGCCGTGCCCCGAGGTCGTCCGCAGTAAAGGTGTCTTTCTCGTGCCCTGCCGTGATGGCCGCCGCAACCACCTGCTCGAGTTCCCCGCGCGATAAGCCTGCCAGGAGGATCTTCCCTGCCGCACCCGCCGTCAGTGGAAGCCGCTTACCGAGGGGCAGGTCATAGCGCAGGGGCGATTCCCCATCCACCCGCGCTACCAGGATGCGCTCGAACCCCAAGCGCGTGTAGAGGGATGCGGTGAGACCCGTCTGGGATGCCACTTGCTGAAGGATCGGACGCGCGGCAACCACCAAGGGGTCGTTCTCCAGGTAGCTCCTGGCTGCGGGAAGGACCGCAGGACCCACCCGGTACGACTTGTCGGTTTGGCTGACCATGCCAAAGTCCTGCAGGACCCGGAGAATCCGCAGCGTGGTCGGCAGGCTCATCCCACACGTCCTGGCAAGGTCGCTCAGTCGTTGCGGACGCTCAGCACGCTGCAATTCGGCGAACACTTCCAGGGCCCGGGAGAGGGACCGCATGTTGGCTGCCTTGGGGCTGTCCTCGGCTGCGGCGCCTGGGGAAGGGGGGCTCTCGGTCATTGTTTCATTCTATGTAAGTTCCTTGCGCTTGACAGCTCCTGTGTCCCCTGTCACTATTTCTGAGTACGCAATGTTCTTTCATCCTATGAAACAGAAATCCATAGGGTGTAAGGCAATAAACGTCAGAAGGAAACCATGACAACGGAGTCACTTACGGCCACGTCCAATGCCAGGGGGAGAGTGGCCAAGTCCGTCCTCGCAGGGATTGGCGCTTTCGTCGCAGCAGGCGTCTACGTGCTGGTCAGTTCACTGGAACTTGGCCTGTGGACCAGCCTGGGGCCCGGTCCCGGACTGTTCCCCTTTGCCATGGGCGCGCTGATGGCAGCGATGTCGCTGATCTGGCTTGTCCAGGAATTGCGCCGCCCTAGCGAAACGCCGAAGGGCGCCGATCGGGGAACGGTGATTGCCGTCGTCGTAAGCCTTGCGGTACTTGCCGCCGTCCTGGACCTGATCGGCTTCCAACTGGGTATGTTCCTGTTCCTGCTGTACCACCTCAAGGTGCGTGGACGCAGGGGCTGGGCCTCAACGCTGATCATTGCGCTCGCCGGGAGCGTCGGCGCGTTCTACGCCTTCAATTACGGGCTTAATGTGGCCCTTCCCGCTGCGGGCATCCCCTTCCTGAACTCGATCGGACTTTAGACGTGGACACCCTCAATGAACTGATCGGCGGATTCGCTGCCGCCATGACCTGGCAGAACCTGATTTTCGCCTTCATCGGCTGCCTTCTGGGCACCGTCATCGGCGTCCTGCCGGGCATTGGTCCGGTGGCCGGCGTTGCCCTGCTCATTCCGCTCACCATGAACCTCGACGCGACCGGTGCCATCATCATGCTGTGTGCCATCTTCTATGGCACGGCGTACGGCGGGACCATCACCAGTGTCCTGCTGAACACGCCAGGTGAGGCGGCCTCGGCCATTACCACCATCGACGGCTATGCCATGACCAAGATCGGCAAGGCCGGTGCGGCACTGACCATTGCCGCCGTCGGGTCTTTTGTTGGCGGAACCATAGCCACGCTTGGCTTGGTGGCTGCAGCAAAACCATTGGGGGAGCTCGGCCTCCTGGTCGGGCCGCCTGAATTCTTTGCTCTGATGGTGGTGGGTATTTCACTGCTGGTGGCGCTGGCAGGGAAGTCGATGGTCAAGGCCCTCATCTCGGGTGCCCTGGGCCTCATCATCTCCATGGTGGGCATCGATCCTGTGGCTGGTGCCCCGCGCTTCACGTTCGGCTCCGACAACCTGCTGGACGGGGTCAGCTTTGTGGCCGTCATTGTGGGTGTCTTTGGACTGTCGGAAATCCTGTCCTACCGCAAGGACGCAAAGGTCCAGACGGTCCACGCGCCCGGTTTCCGCTCCCTGCTTCCCAACGCCAATGAGTGGCGCCGCAGTGCTCCATCCATGGCACGGGGTACGGGCATCGGTTTCGGCCTGGGGCTCATACCCGGAATGACCGGATCGGTTTCCTCACTGCTGGCCTATGGTGCCGAAAAGAAGTTCTCCAAGCACCGCAACGAACTCGGCCATGGCGCGATTGAAGGCGTTGCCGGTCCCGAGACGGCCAACAACTCACATGCCAACGCTGCCCTCATCCCGCTCTTCACGCTCGGCATCCCCGCTTCCCCCACCATCGCTGTGCTTATGGGTGCGTTCCTGCAGCAAGGCCTTACCCCGGGGCCGACACTGTTCACCGAGCACTCGCAAATTGCTTGGGCCATCATTGCCAGCCTCTTCATCGGCAACCTCCTGCTGCTGCTCCTCAACGTGCCGCTGGTGGGTCTGTGGACCTCGATCCTCCGGGTTCCGACGACCATCCTGACCGCCCTCATCCTGCTGTTCATGGTGATCGGTGCCTACACGATCAACTTCAGTGTCTTCGATGTGTTCGTCATGATCGCGTTCGGCCTCCTGGGCCTGGCCCTGCGTCACCTCGATATCCCACTGGCCCCCATGGTGCTCACTTTGGTCCTCGGTCCGCTCATGGAACGGTCGCTGCGCGAGTCCTTGGAGATCAGCCAGGGCGACTTCGGCATCTTCGTCAACCGACCCATCTCCATGGTGCTCATCGGTATCGGCGCCCTGATTGTCCTGAGCCCGCTCCTGAAACTCCGCAAGCCCAAGGCCCTCACTGAAGACCCCGAGACCTAAACAATCCATCCCCCTACGTCCCACAGCCCACTTCAAAGGAGAAGAACCATGCCCCGTACACGCATGGCTGCAGCGTTCGCAGCCGTAACCCTGATGGCCCTCACCGGCTGCGGCGCCAACGCCGGATCCAACAACAACGCAGCCGCAGACGACTTTCCCAAAAAGGGCAAGTCGATCGAACTGATCGTTTCCTTCTCACCCGGTGGAGCCGTGGACACGGCCGCCCGCCTGGTCCAGCCCATCCTGGAAAAGGAACTGGGCACCAATGTGGAAGTGATCAACAAGCCCGGTGCCGGCGGCCAGATCGGCTACACGCAGCTCACCAGCGCCAAACCGGATGGATACACCATCGGTGCCACCGGCTCCCCGTCCGTGGTCGCGTCTCCACTGGATCCGGCGCGTGGAGCCAAGTACACCCGCGACAGCTTCCAGCCCCTGGGTCGCCAGGTCATCGACCCCACGGTGATCGCCGTGCAGCCGGACAGCCCGTACAAGACGCTCAAGGAACTCCTTGATGCAGCGAAGGCAAACCCCAAGTCCATGACGGCCAGCACCACCGGCCTGCAGACAGGTGAACACTTCGCCCTGGCCCAGATGCAGGAAGTTACGGGTGCCGAGTTTGCCCCGGTGCATTTCTCAGAAGGCGCCTCCCAGGCCACCACGGCCTTCCTTGGCAAGCACGTGGAGATCCTGGTGGCAAACGTCAGTGACGTGACGGACCTGACCAAGCAGGGCAAAGCCCGCGTCCTCGGTGTCATGACGGCAGAACGTGCTCCGTCACTTCCCGACGTGCCCACGTTCAAGGAATCGGGCTACGAACTCGAAGCCGGCACCGTCCGCGGATACTCAGCGCCGGCAGGGTTGCCCGACGGCGTGGCCAAGAAGCTTGAAGCAGCCTTGCAGAAGGCAATCGAAGACCCTGCCGTGGTCCAAAAGATGGAGGACCTCGGCCTGCAGACGAGCTACCTCAACGGCTCCGGGTACCAGCAGTTCTGGGCAAGCCAGGAAGACGACTTCAAGAAGGTCCTGCCACTGGTCCAGAAGAAGGACTAACAGCCTGACATGAACTGGAGCCTGCCTGGGAAGCCAGCCGGCCCCGCGGCAGTTGCCTCGGCGACTTTACATCTCCTGACCACCATCCAGACGAAGGACTACCACCATGACCAGCCCCGTCCTTGAGGACATCGACGCCGACTTCCCCCGTCCCGACCAGGACATACTGAACCGCCTCGCGAAGCTCCCCGCCGCCAACATCGGGGACGCCATGGACCGCCTGGGCGTGGCGGACTCGGCCATCCAGGCCATCTGGCCCGGCGCCCGCCTCGCGGGACCGGCATTCACGGTGTGGACCCGGCCCGGCGACAACCAGGGCATCCATCAGGCCCTGCAGTTGGCCCAACCAGGTGACGTGATTGTTGTCGCCGGAGGCGGGGACGAGTCCCGGGCCTTGCTGGGAGAACTGATCGGCGAAAGGGCCATCAACCTGGGGATTGCCGGATTTGCCTTGGATGGCGCGGCACGGGATGCGGAGGCGCTGGGCGAGATCGGCATGCCGGTATTCGCCCGTGCCGTCACACCGGCAGGGCCCTACAAGAACGGGCCCTCCCGGTTGGCCACTGCGGTCTCCTTCGGAGGGGTGCCCGTCATGCCGGGCGACATCATCGTCGGCGATTCGGACGGAGTGGTTGTTGTTCCCCGCGAACAAGCGGCCGCCGTCGCCGAGGCCGCTGAGGCGGTCTTCGCGGACGAAACCAACCGCCGTGCCGCGATCATCGCGGATCGCCGGAAGTAGCAGGAACCATAATCCAGCCACCGGCATCAGCCGCGCCCCGCAACTCCTTGGGGCCGGCTTATGCCGGTGTGCCCATCGGCCCACAGATGAAAGACACGAACATGACAGCTTGCACCGTCATAGGCCTCGGCGAAGCCGGAGCCACCTATGCAGCAGCCCTGGTTGCAGCCGGCCACCAGGTGACCGGATTCGATCCCGTTGCACCGACCACTCCCGAAGGGGTTTCCCGGGCAGCCACTGCCGCAGCAGCCTGCAGCGGAGCGGACATTGTTTTGGTCCTGACCGGCGCGGCCGCTGCCCGCAGTGTCGCGGTTGAATGCCTCCCGGTCCTGGACGAAGGCAGCTGCTACGCCGACTTCACCTCATCCTCCCCTCACGTCATGCAGGAGCTCGGCCAGCTGCCGTCCAAGGCACAGTTCGCCGACGTCGCCATCCTCGGTCCCGTGCCCACGCAAGGTGCAAGGACCCCGCTGATGGTCAGCGGCCCAGGTTCCCAAGCGATAGCCGGGCTGCTCGCCCCCTTGGGTGCCGACGTCGAAATTGCCGACGGCGTGCCGGGCGCCGCCATGGCACACAAGCTCCTGCGGAGCGTCCTGATGAAGGGGCTCGCGTCGGTAGTGGTGGAGGCCGTGACGGCTGGCCGGGCAGCCGGGCTGGAGGACTGGATCCGCGAGCAGATCGCCCGGCAGCTCGCGGGAGACGGCCATGCCGTAATCGACCGCTTCCTGGTGGGTACGGCCAAGCATGCGCAACGGCGTTCCAAGGAGATGCAGGACACCGCCAGCTACCTCACCGACGACCTGAAGGTGCCGGCTGAGATGACCACGGCCTCGGCTGTGGCCCTGACCCGTATGGCCAGTGCAGAGGCGGACACTGCGGCGGTATTGCGCTGAACCATGGATCGGGAAGAATCAGGGGATCGGGAAGAATCAGGACCAGGCCACCCGTGAATGTATCACCAGCAATGCCATACCCGTCAGGAGCGCCAACATGATCGGCATATGGGCCCTTGGAGCCTACCTGGCCGTGATCCTGCTCTGGACCACACTCCTGAAACGAAGCGTAGGGGAGGCCATGATCATCGGCTTCCTGGTAGTCCTTCCCTTTACCGGGGCGGCGGCCGGCGAGGTCGGCTGGACGTCGCTGTACTCGGCCATCACCGATGAAATCGTCTATGCCACCATGGCGTTCGTCTTCATGGGATATCTCCTGGACAAAACGGGAGTGCTGGACAAGCTTATCGACCTGCTCAATTCCCTGATCGGGGGTGTTAAGGGCGGACCGGCCTGGGTTTCCACCGTCGCATCGGCCGGCCTGGGCGGAGTGGTTCACAACCAGGCCGCCATCGCCGCCACGGTCGGTTCTGTCACAATTCCGTGGATGGAGAAGTCCAAACTGGATAAACCGTCCGCCGCAACGCTGGTTGCGGGCAATGCAGGCATGGGCATCACGTTCCCGTTCAGCGCCTCCATGTTTGTGTTGGTGGGATCCGCCACCGTGGGCCCGCTGCTGAACATCAATGACCTCGTACTGCCCTTGCTGGTTGGCGGTTTGTGGTGTTTCCTGCACCGGCTGATCGTCACTTGGCTTCTGGTGCGCAAGAGCGGAATGGCTCCCCTCGACGCCGCCCACCGCCTGGGCGTGCGGAATGCCTTCGGCCGGGGATGGGCAACCTTGCTCCTGTTTGTGGTGGTAGCGGTCCCGCTGGTCATAACCTCCGGCGCCATAGGCGCTGCGCTCTCCGGCTGGACAGGCGGGGACATCACCAAGTCCATCAGCGTGATCGTCTGGATTCCGGTGGTTCTCATCATTACCGGTGCGCTGCTGGGCCGGAAGCTCCTGCCGCGGAACGGCAAGGCCTGGTGGGATTTGTTGCAAAACTCGGCTCCCCGGTTTGGTGTTGTGGGGATAACCGTGGTTTTTGCTTTCGCTGGTGCCAATGCTTTGGCGGCTACAGGCTTGCCGAAGCAAATGACGGCCCTGTTGAGCCAGATGCATCTGCCCTTGTGGCTGCTCGCCATTCTCATTGGCCTGATCATCATCGCAGTGGCCGCGCCCCTGTCCGCCACAGCGACCATGGCCGCCGTCGGGACCGTCGGCGTGGCGACGTTGGTGGCAGCCGGAGTTCCCGCGACAACAGCCGCGGTTGCGGTGCTGGTCTTTTCTTCCTGCGAAGCTGCAGTCCCGCCCGGTGGTGCCCCTCTGTATGTGGCGTGCGGAATCGCCGACGTCAATCCGATCAAGACCTTCTCCAGGCTCCTCACGCACTATGCCCTGCCGTTGCTGGGCATCGGTGTGCTGATCATCCTGGGTGTCCTCCCCATCTAAGGAACCCCACCAATGCATCAGCTCCGACGCGCCGTACAGGCCACTTTCGTCGTTACACTCGCTGCGCTCCTGGCCGGAGGAGTGCTTTTCGTCACCGGGCAGGCCCTGTCCCTCGCAGCAGGACAGGGGGAGTGGCTGACGTTTCTGGACGACGTGTTCAAGCCGATGATGTCCATCGCGGCTTCGGTCTGCGCCGTGGCCGGGTTTGTGCTCAGCTATAAGAAGCACCAGCCGCAGGAAGACCACGCGGAGGCCACTGCGCGATGACCGGTTTGACGGAAGGATGTCCCGATTATGCCGCGTTGCTGCGGCGGAAAGGCCGGCTGGCCGGTACCTCCTGGGGTCTGTTCACCGACGAAGACCGCGGCACGCCGTCGTTCATCACCCCCGATGCAATCCTGGCAGCAAAGGACTGCATCCGCACGGGGGCTGTCTTCGGACTGGATTACGCGGTGGACGCCTTCGACCCGGGCATGTCACTTAAACGGGGAGCCCCCCGGCACATTATCTACTCGTCCCACCCCGCCCACCGGGACGATTACCTTGACGGGTTCTACCTTCAAGGCTCCACACAGATCGACGGGCTCCGCCACCGGCGGGCAGACGACGTGGGCTTCTACAACGGGACTCCCGACGATCTGGTCAGGGAGGGAACGCCGGACCTCGGCATCCAGGGGTGGGCGGACCAGCCCATCGTTGGCCGTGGAGTGCTGGTGGATCTCGAGGGGTTCAGGTCGGCCCAGGGCAATCCCATCGACCACGCATCCGGCGAACCGTTGGGACTGGAGCTGATCAAGGCCGCCATCCAGGACCAGTCCCTCAGCCTGGAACCGGGCGACATTCTCATGCTCCATACAGGCTGGTGCGAATGGTTCCTCGGGCTGAAGCCTGAGGACAAGCAGGAGGTACGGGCGGGCCGCAAAGCAACAGGGGTGGTGCAATCCGACGAGTTTGTCGCGTGGGCTTGGGATCATCGGTTTGCGCTGCTGGCCGCCGATAACTTTGCCTTCGAATGCCTGCCCGCAGTGGCAGACAGCCCCTATCTGGAGGCAGCTCCCAACGACAATGGCATGATGCACCAACAGCTCCTGGCAAAGCTCGGCATGCCCCTGGGGGAACTATGGAAGCTGGGACCACTGGCCCGGCACATGCGTGAGACCAAAACCTGGGATGCATTTGTCAGTATCAAGCCACTGAACATTGTGGGCGGAACAGGGTCACCCGCCAACGCCACGGCCCTGACCTAGGAGACGCGAAGAAGTTGCGAGGCCAACCGGCACTGGTTCCTGTGTCCGTGCCCGCGTAAGCTCGGGGCCATGACGGAGTCCGGACCCATCGTCGTTGGATATGACGGTTCCACAGAAGCGAAGCTGGCCGTGTCATGGGCTGCCAACCAAGCGCTGCTGCGGAAGCGTCCACTGCATCTGGTGCACTGCTCCCTATGGATTCTGGTCGCCCCCGACCTCGCTCCGGTCCCCGGTGTAGCCGACAGCGGGCTTGAGCGGGCGGCCGAGCTTGTCCTGCAGGAGGGCCGGGCGCTCGCAAAAGACGCGGCGCCCGCACTGGAGGTTAACACCACGCTGCTCCATGGCTTGCCGAGGGACCATTTGGCCAGGATGTCAGCCGACGCGGACATGCTGGTCCTGGGCAGCCGGGGAATCGGCGGGTTCATGGGTTTGCTCATCGGATCCGTCAGCTTGGAGATGGCGGCCACCGCCTCCTGCCCCGTGGCGGTCATCCGATCCGTTGAGCATCCTGATGGCCCCGTAGTGGTGGCGATCGATGATGCAGGTTCACCGGCGGCCCTCGAGGACGCGTGCGCCATGGCGGAAGCCGAAAGCGCCACGCTAAAGATCGTCCACGTCGTTCACGAGCCGTCCGGCTACCGGCGGTTGCGGGACCCCGTGGACGCCTACCCGGCAGCGGAAGCACTCATCGACGCAGCAGTACTCAAGGCACGCCGGGAGGCGCCGCACGTGGAGGTTTCCGGACAGTTGTTGGTCGACCACTCGACGCCGCGGGCGATCCTCGAGGCCGCGAAGGACGCCCGGATCGTTGTGGTCGGCACCAAAGGGCACGGACTCATCAAAGGAACCATAGGGTCAACCGCGCATGCAGTCATGCATCACGCCGCCGGTCCCGTCCTGGTATCCCGCCGCAGCGCCGAGCCGCCCAGCGCTACTCCCCGGTGAAGTCTCCGGCATCCCTGCGGAAGGCGCCGAGGACGCGGATGAGGTGATCGACGTCGTCGTCCTTGAATCCCGACTTGCCGAAAACCTCGGTGTTGAGCGCCGCCGTCGCCTTTTTTGCGAGCGTGCGGCCCTCCGGGGTGAGCTCGATCAGCGTGGTGCGGCCGTCTGTAGGGTGGGGTGACCTGGCCACCAGCGCGGCCTTTTCCAAGCGGTCGACCGCGTTGGTCACCGACGTGGGATGCACCTGCAGCAGGGCGCTCGCCTTGTTCATGGGCAGCGCACCGCTGCGGGCGAAGCTCAGCAGGGCCAGGAGTTCATACCGTGCGAACGTCAGGCCGAACGGCTTGAGCACCGTCTCGATGCGGGCCAGCAGGATCTGCTGGGTCCGCATGATTGCGGTGATGGCAGCCATGGGAGCCGCGACATCGCCCCACCCATGCCGTTCCCAGTTGCGTTGGGCGTCGGCGATGGGGTCGCGGGGGAGCGGGGTGCCCATGTACGTCCTTTCTGTGGTGGGTGCCTAGTCTTTCAGATTCGGAAACTCTTCCTCCGTGTATTCGACGCCGAGGCCCGCCGGAAGCGGGCCGGCACCGTGGCGGGCCACCTCGGTTCCGCGCAGTTCGACCCGGCGGATCTTGCCGGAAATGGTCTTGGGCAGTTCCCCGAATTCGATCCTGCGGATCCGTTTGAAGGGTGCCAGGTGTTCCCGGGCGTACCGGAGGATGTCCTCGGCGACCGCCGGGCCGGGTTCATAGCCGGCGGACAGCACCACGAATGCCTTGGGCACCGACAGCTTCACGGCATCAGGAGAAGGCACGACGGCGGCCTCCGCCACTGCGGGGTGTTCGATCAGGACGCTTTCGAGTTCGAAGGGCGACAAACGGTAGTCCGAGGACTTGAAGACGTCATCGTCCCGGCCTACGTACGTGATGACACCGTCAACGTCCCTGCTGGCCATGTCGCCGGTGTGGTAGTAGCCGTCGCGGAAGGCTTCCGCCGTTTTCGCCTCATCGCCGAAGTAGCCCTTCATGAGCCCCACGGGCCGTGGGTCCAAGCGCAAGCAGAGTTCGCCGTCGTCGGCTTCCTGGCCGGTGACCGGGTCCACGAGGACGACGTCGTATCCGGGGAGGGGGCGTCCCATGGAACCGATCTTGACCGGCTGGGCCGGAGTGTTGGCGATTTGGACGGTGGTTTCCGTTTGACCGAAGCCGTCACGGATGGTGACGCCCCAGGCTTCCTCGACCTGGCCGATCACTTCGGCGTTCAGGGGTTCGCCCGCGGAGACCACTTTTTTCGGCGGATTCTCAAGCTGCGTCAGGTCAGCCTGGATGAGCATGCGCCACACGGTGGGCGGGGCGCAGAAGCTCGTGACGCCTTCGCGGTCCATCTGTTCCATGAGGGCTTTCGCGTCGAACCGCTCGTAGTTGTAGATGAAGACGCAGGCCTCGGCGATCCACGGCGTGAAGACGTTGGACCACGCGTGCTTGGCCCAGCCAGGGGAGGCGACATTGAGGTGGACATCGCCGGGTTCCACGCCGATCCAGTACATCGTGGACAGGTGGCCCACGGGGTAGGAAGTATGCGTGTGCTCCACGAGCTTGGCCCGCGATGTAGTCCCGGAGGTGAAATAGAGCAGCAGCGTCTCGTCCGCGCGGGTGGGGGCGTCGGGCGTGAAGTCAGTGCCGGCGTCGTAAGAATCTTTATACTGTTTTGCCGCTTTGCTGGTGGCTTCCTGGCCGACTTCAATCAGCGTGTAGGTGCCCTCGACGTCGGCGAACTTGCCGATGTTGGCGCTGCCGACGGCGACCCACGAGGCGCCGCCGCGCTCCACGCGGTCCTGCAGATCGCGGGCGCCCATGAGGGTGGTGGTGGGGATCATGACGATGCCGAGTTTAATGCCGGCCAGCATGAGCTCCCACAGTTCCACCTGGTTGCCGAGCATGATGATCATATGGTCGCCGCGGCGGACGCCCTGGTCCCGCAACCAGTTGGCCAGCTGCGAGGAACGCTGTGACAGTTCCTGGTAGCTGCGGCGTGTGGAGCTGCCGTCCTGCTCCACGATGACCAGTGCGGGTTGGTTCATTCGCGCAGGGTCTGCTGCGAGGTGGTCGAACCAGTCCAGGGCGAAGTTGAAGTGTTCGAAGCGAGGCCACTGGAATTCGCTGTGGGCCTGCCGATAGTCCTCACGAAGCTCGAGCAAGCGGTCGCGGGCCGCACGGAAGTCGTCAGTGACTGTCATAGTCCGCCTTTCGCTGGGGCATCGCCGCCCTAGTGATCCACATCACCTTGCAATATACTAGGACATCCAAGGGTTTGGAAGAGCCTGCGCGGGACATGACGAAGGGGTCACATGCTCGACGAAAAAGCCGGCACTGCCACGAGCGGAGCCGCCAACGGGGCAAGCAGCAAAAATGTCCTCCCTCCTTACCCGGAGGCGGACCTGATGCACGTAGTGGACCTGCTCCCTGCCGGGGAACACGCCCGCTACGTTGACGTGCGGGAGTTCCTCCAATCGCACGTGCGGGCTGCCAGTATCGACTACTGGAACAGGGAAGAATTCCCTTATGGCCTGCTCGCCGACATGGCCAAGTTCGGGCTTGGCAGGCTGCAGACGGATGGTTCGTCGAAGCTGTTTAAAGGTCTCATGTACACAGAGGTCGCCCGGGCCGATGTTTCGCTCTCGGCCTTGGTGGGGATCCACAATGAACTCATCGTCGGGATGATCCATGAACTGGGCTCGTCCGAACAGAAGCAGCGCTGGCTGCCGGGCCTCGAAGCCTTCACCCAGTTGGGCGCCTTTGCGCTGACCGAACCGGATCACGGGTCCGACATCGCCGGAGGACTCTCGACGACGGCGCGGCGCGACGGCGGTGAATGGGTCATCAACGGTGCCAAGCGCTGGATCGGGGCTGGCACGATTGCCGACTTCGCGTTGGTCTGGGCGCGCGACGAGGCCGACGGGCACATTAAAGGCTTCATCGTTGAGACGGACCGGCCCGGGTATTCCGCCACCAAGATCTCGCACAAGATCGGCCTGAGGATCATGCAGAATGCCGACATTGTTTTGGATGAGGTCCGCGTCCCCCTGGACAACCTGCTGCCTGGCGCCACCGAGTTTTCCCGGGCCAACGACCTCCTGCGCGACTCCCGGGCGTGGGTTGGATGGCAGGCTGCAGGGATCCAACTGGCCGCTTTCGATGTCGCCCGGTCATATGCCTTGAGCCGTTTCCAGTTCGGCAGGGAGTTGGCGCGCTTCCAGTTGGTCCAACAGCAACTCGCGGACATCCTGGGGAACGCCCACGCATCGCTGTCCCTGATGGTGGAACTGGCCCGCATCCAGGAAGCCGGGAAATTGGAGATGGTCCAGGCAGCGATGGCCAAAGCGACCACCACCCGCCTGGCCCGTTCATCCGTGGCAATGGGACGCTCCCTGCTGGGCGGCAACGGCATCACCACGGACTACGAAATGGGCAAGCTCTTCGGCGACGCGGAGATTCTTTACACGTACGAGGGCAGCTACGAGATCAACTCGATGATCGTGGCCCGGGCTGTGACGGGGAAGTCGGCGTTTGTTTAAAGCAGCGTTGGCTGCTGTGGGTAAGGATCTTTTCACTTAGAGGATTAAGTGAAAAGATCCACGCTGTGTTCCTTTCACTTCCCGAACCACTTAGACCGGGCAATCTCCGAGGATCCGTGCCATGGCGTCGTGTTCAGCCTGCGTGACCCAGAGGCCATAAGCGGCCTTCACCGAGATCTGCCGCGTAACGTATTCGCAGCGGAAGGCTTTGCTGGGCGGCAACCAGGTGGCGGCGTCGCCGTCGCCCTTTTGCTGGTTGGTGGGCCCATCGGTAGCTTGCAGGTTCAGCGGATCGTTCGCGAGGGCCGTCCGCTGTTCCCGGCTTAGCTGCTGGGCGCCCTTTTGCCAGGCGTCGCTGAGGGCCACCACATGGTCGATTTGTACAGCTGAGCTTGTGGTGGTGCCGCGGACAAAGGCGATGGTCTTGGCCGTGTAAGGGTCGGCGAGCGTACCGCTTTTGACCTTGCAGGGCACGCTGTTGACGTAGCTGACGGCTGTGAGGTCACGTTTGAGGATGTCGTTCCGGGTGTCGCATCCATTGCGGTCGACGTCCGCCCAGGCTTGCCCGAACTGGTCGCGGTCGTATCCCGTTTTCGGGGCGCGACCCTTGATAGGGAGGGTTGTCAGGGTATCGAGTGCCTGTGAGGCTCCACGAACGCCAGTGGCTTCGACCGGGCCGGGCGCGCAGCTTCCCAATAAGAAGGCCAGCGATACCGCCAGGACAAGGGCGCCTGGGCGTCGCCAACCGGATAGGACGTGTGTGGGCAAAGCCGGCAAAAATAATCCCCTTCTTCATGACGTCAGGCCGCGAGTCAACGGCCGACTTGGGGCGCTTTTGGGAAGACACCCTCGGGGATTCTAGTTGCCTGAATTACAAGGCTGTAATTAGCTGCGGTTGGTTAGAGGTTCGCCTCCGCGTAGACCCGCAACGCGTCCCGCACAAATGCAGCCCCCGATTCCCCGCCGTAGTTGGCTGCGAAGCGCGGATCAGCGACGTACATCTCGCCGAGGCCCACCACATAGCCCTTCACATCTCCGCCCGGAGCGGCGGAGGGGGTTCCCGGAATACCGCGCAGCCACTCGACGTGGCGCCGTGCGAGATCCTGGGCTTCTGCGCTGTCAGGCGAAACCCCGGACGTCGCTGCCGCAATCCAGTCGCTGCCAAGTTTCTGTGAACGGTCTTTCCATTCCTGCTTTTCTTCGGAGCCCATGCCCCGCCACCACGCATCGCTGGCGGCGTAGGCGTCCTTGCCCCATCGCTCCTCCACCTCATCCTTGTACTCAGTGTGGTCGAAGCCGTCGAACATGTCCTGTGCCATGTACTTTCCATCCCCTTTCAATGTCTCGATCGTTTGCTGCACCGACGCGATTTGCCGGGCTAGCCGGTCGCGTTCCTGTCCAAGCCACTCCAAGTGCCCATTCAAGGCTTTGACGGTGTCCGTTTCCCGTGCAAGGACGTCTGAAATGGCCGACAGTCCAAGCCCCAGTTCCCGCAGCAGCAGGATGCGCTGGAGCTGAACCAAGGCCGGACCGTCGTAATAGCGGTAGCCGTTATGTCCGGTCCGGCTTGGCTTCAGCAGCCCAATGTCGTCGTAATGACGCAGCGTGCGGCTTGTGGTTCCTGCCATCCTTGCGATTTCCTGGATTGACCAGTCCATCCGTCCTCCGTCCCGTGCCTGTCCTTTGACAGTAGAGGTTGACGTTACGTCAAGGTCAAGGGGATGAGTGCGGTACTAGTCGGCCAAGATCAGGTACAGCGCCCGGCGGGTTTCATCGAGCTTCTCGATGGCTGCCTTGCGCTGTTCCTCGGTGGCCGTGGCGCGGAACTGGTGGATGGCCCCCATGAGTTTCCCGATGCTCTGGTGGAACTCGTGGTCGGTCCCGTCCACGCCCGTGTTCCAGGCGTTGGCCAATTCTTCCTGGTGTCCGGCAACGTATTCACGGCCGGCTTCGGTGAGGGTGAACTCGGTGCGGCGTCCCTCACCGGTGGCGGCGATGAGTTCTTCATCTTCCAATTGCTGCAGGGTCGGGTAGACGGATCCAGGGCTGGGACGCCATGCGCCGGCAGTCTTTTCTGCGATGGTCTTGATCAGCCCGTAGCCGTTCGATGGGGATTCGGCCAGCAGCGACAGGATTGCCGCGCGGACGTCGCCGCGGTTGCGGCGCGGTCCGCCAGGACCAAAGCCGCGGGGACCGAGGCCGCCGGGTCCAAATCCCGGACCGAAGCCTGGGCCGAATCCGCCGCCGTGACCGCCGGGACCCCGACGTCCTCGGCCGCGGCCAAACCGTCCACGGCCGGGGAAGCCCGGACCTTGTTCGGGAGAGTGGTGGTCGTGTTCGTGGATGCCTTTCATAACAGCATCATCCTTTCGATAGATTCCACCGAAGGAGTATCGGCGATAGTTAACGATATATCGGTAACTATCGTGTCGTCAAGACGGGTGAGAGAGGGTCCGGCTGGAAAGGGCTTTAGGTGAGAGAGGGTCCGGCTGGAAAGGGCTTTAGGTGAGAGAGGGTCCGGCTGGAAAGGGCTTTAGGTGAGAGAGGGTCCGGCTGGAAAGGGCTTTAGGTGAGAGAGGGTCGTTAACGCCCGACGGCGGGTGCGGACTTATCGCTAAGTCCGCACCCGCCGTCGCGGTTTTGGGAGGCTGGTGGCTATTTCCACCAGGTATCGAAGATGGTGACCGGTACCGTGCGCTTGTGGCGCGTCCGGAGGTATTTCTGCTCGATGAGCTCGGCGGCGCCGTCGGGAACGTCGCGGCCTTCGAGGTAATCATCGATCTGGTCGTAGGTAATGCCGAGCTCGTCCTCGTCCGTGCGCCCAGGCTTGTCGTCCAGGAGGTCTGCCGTGGGAACCTTCTGCCACAGGCGGGCCGACGCGCCCAGTTCCGCCAGGAGTTCGCGGTTCTGCCGTTTGTTCAGGCCGAACAGCGGAAGGATGTCCGCACCGCCGTCGCCATATTTGGTGAAGAAGCCCGTGACCGACTCGGCGCCATGGTCCGTGCCGATCACCAGGTAGTTGTGCTCGCCCGCCAGGGCGTACTGGGCGATCATGCGGGCGCGGGCCTTGGTGTTGCCCTTGTGGAAGTCGGAAATTTCTGCGCCCGTGGTTTTCTTGAACTCATCCTCGAAGCCGTCCACGGCATTGGAGATATTGAAGGTCCACTCGGTCTTGGCGTTGATGAAGTCCAGCGCTGCCTGGGCGTCGTCTTCGTCGTGCTGGACACCGTAGGGGAGCCGGACTGCCACGAAGTTGGCGTCGACGCCCTCGGCTTCCAGTTCCTCCACCGCCAACTGGGCGAGTTTGCCGGCCAGCGTGGAGTCGAGTCCGCCGGAGATGCCCAGGGCGAAGCCCTTGGTACCCGTGGCTTTCAGGTAGTCCTTCAGGAAGGCAACCCGCTTGCGCACCTCCTCTGCTGGAGTGATCCGGGGCTGGACGCCCATTTCCTCGATGATCTTGGCCTGGAGTTCGCGCATGTGGTCAACACTAGTCAGGGCAGTTGTGACCGCTCAACCATTTCGCCTCCCATTGCCCAACTAAGTCGCAGTTGTGCGCGTTTTGAGCCCGCTAAACGCGCTCTGCTGCGACCTACTTGGGTGCCGGGCCGGTGGAGCGGCGGACGGTGAGGTGGGTGGGCATGACTGCAAGCCGCCGGCTTGAACCAGCATGCAAGGGATCCAGCTGGGCCAGCAGCATGGAGACAGCCACCCGGCCTGCCTGCTCAATCGGCGAGGCGATGGTCGTCAGGGGCGGGTTGCAGAAGTCGGCGCCGAAGATGTCGTCGCAGCCCACGATGCTCATGTCCTCGGGAACCCGGATTCCGCGCTCCCTCAGCCGCTGGAGCATTCCGATGGCCAGGAGGTCGTTGAACACGATGCAGGCGGTAGCTCCCGTCCGCGCAGCTGCGTCTGCAGCCGCGGCTCCGGACGTGGTCTTGGGAGCAAAGGGGCCGATTCGTGACGTGTTCAATCCACGTTCGTGGCTTTCGTCCTCGAAGGTTTTCCATCGCTTGGCGTTGGACCACGACGACGCCGGGCCGCCGACGTAGCAGATGTTGGTGTGGCCGAGGGATGACAGGTGGTCGATTGCTTGGACCATCGCCCCGGGCGTATCAATCATGACGGTTGGTGCATTGGATGACGAACGGTTGATCGTGACAATCGCCTGGGATGAAGCCGCCGCAGCCAACTGGGCATCGGTGAGCCTGGAGGCAGCCAGAATAAATCCGTCAGCGGTCCGCTGCATCTTCTTGAGAGTGTCTGCCTCCATCTCTGCCGATTCCTCCGTGTCCACCAGCAACTGGGTGTATCCGGCAGCTTTCAACTGGTTCTGGGTGCCGCGGATGATGTCGAAATAAAAGGGGTTGGTTACGTCGGGGACAAGCAGGGCAATTGCGTTGGTGCGCCCTGAGCTGAGCCCCCTGGCCTGCGAACTCGGCACATAGTTCAGGGTCGCCGCCGCTTGCTCAATCCGTTCCCGGGTTATCCGGTTCACCCGCCCCGGGTTGGAGAGTGCCCTGGAGACGGTCGATGTTGCCACGCCTGCCAGTTCGGCGACGTCGCGGATCGTGGGAGGAGCACCCGTGCCTCGAACTGTCGAGTCTGCCATGTCGGTTCCTTCCAGCTGGCGTCCGCCCATCCCGGTGGGCGCGTCCTGCCAACATTTGAGCAGTTTTGGCAACTTTTGGCAACCGCTTGCCGCAGGGATTGCCAACTCCTAGACTCAACTCCGAGCCCCTGTGACATAGACCACCATTGCGGGCTGGCCAACCAAGGAGGAAACAATGAGGTTTGCACCATCGGCAAAGCTGGCGGCTGTAGTCGCAGCAGCCGCACTCGCTCTGACAGCGTGCGGAGGTGACGGCGGAAGTTCATCCGCTTCAAGTGGTCCCGTAGATGGCACCGGGAAGAAACTTAGCGTCCTGACCGGAGTCAACAACCAGTATCCCGAGCAGCAGAAGGAATGGTTCAAGGACATCGCCGCGAAGTTCAAGGCCAAGACGGGCGCAGAGGTTGAGTTCGAGACCTTCGCCTCCGCAAACGACGAACTGACGCGGATCCAGACTTCTGTCGTTTCAGGCCAGGGCCCGGACGTCTACAGCCTCGGCACCACCTTCACACCCACGGCCTACGCCACCAAGGCCTTCGTGACCCTCTCCGACGACGATTGGAAGAAGGTGGGCGGGAAAGAGAGGTTCAACCAGGCTGCCCTGGGGATCTCCGGACCGGATGCTGAGCACATGGCAGGAATTCCGTTCGTCAGCCGCCCGTTCGTCATGGCGTACAACAAGGACCTCCTTGCGGCGGCCGGCATTGAGAAGCCGGCAACCACGTGGGACGAACTCGCTGAGCAGGCCAAGAAGATGACCAACGCCGGCACCGGCACGTATGGCCTGGCCACCGGCTACAAGGACAACTTCGACCCATGGAAGTTCATTTGGGCCATGTCCGTCCAGGCCGGAAACCCGCTGGTGGACGGCGACCAGCTGAAGATGGACGACCCCACGGTCAAGAAAGCCTACGAGACCTACTTCGGCTGGCTCACCAAGGACAAGGTCGTGGATCCTGCAGCGATCGGCTGGAGCAACAGCAACGCGGTGGCTGCCTTCGCGTCCGGCAAGGCGGGCTACTTGATGATGACAACGTCCAGCTCGGTTCCCACCCTGGACAAGTCGCCGATCGCCGGCAAATACGCCTACTCGATTATGCCCACCACGGCGCCCGGTGAAACCTCACCCAAGGGCGACGGCGATAAGGCCGCCAGCATCCTCTCCGGCGACAACGTCGTGGTTGCCGACTACTCCCAGCAGAAGGACCTGGCGTTCGCTTACATCGAGCTCATCACCTCCAAGGAAGAGCAGTTGAACTACCAGAAGATCTTCGGCGAGCTGCCGGCGAATGCCGAGGCTTTGGCCTCCTTGACTGATCCGAAGCTTCAGCCCATCGCCGAGGCTGCAGGCAAGTCAAAGGCAACTCCGTTTACCGGTGCCTGGGGCGACATCCAGCTGGGCCTCCTGAACGTCACCGTCCAGTCCATTCCGGACCTGGCCAACGGCGCCGTGGATAGCGCTGCCCTGGAGTCCCGGCTCAAGGACGCCCAGTCCAAGGGCCAAGCATCCCTCGACCGGGCCGCGAAGTCCTAGGCAGGGTTCCCCATGTCCACTGATTCCTTCAGGGAAATGAAGGCCGTTGCCGGCCCGGCTGCCGGAGGGCAGCCGGTCCGGTCCGGCACCTCAACAAAAATGTCCGACGGCGGCACCGCACCGACCCCGGGCACCAGCACCATGGGTCCTGCCGGCCGGGGCAGGAAACCCGCCCGCCGGAAAGGCATGAGCGAACGCAACCGGCCATTGTGGATGTTGATCCCGGGCGGCCTGCTGATGTTCGTCATCATCGTGGTTCCGCTTTTCCTCGGCATTTATATGTCGGCCCTCAACCTGGACCAGTACACCCTTCGCAAGTGGATCAGCGCACCGTTCATCGGCGTCGACAACTTTGTGGAAGCGCTGACTGACTCACCCCTGCTGCACTCGGTATGGCTGAGCGTCAGCTATTCGCTGATCGCAATGCTGGTCACTTTGCCACTGGGGATCGCTGCTGCCGTCGCGACGCAGAACGCGTTCAGGGGCAGGGCGCTTGTGCGTTCGATTTTCCTGATCCCTTACGTCCTCCCATCCTTTGTGGTTGCCACGGTGTGGCGGACCATGTTCCAGCCGGACGGCGTGGTGGACTCAGCCCTGGGCGCCTTCGGCATGGACGGCGGGCTGTGGCTCAACGGCCCGCAAACGTATTGGACGCTCATCCTGGTTCAGATCTGGGCTTCCTGGCCGTTCATCTACCTGCTGGCCCTCTCCGGCTTGCAGTCCGTGGACCACGAGGTCCACGAGGCTTCGGCCCTGGACGGTGCGTTGTGGTGGAACAAACTGCGGTACGTCATCTTCCCGTACTTGAAGGGTCCGCTGGCACTGGCCTTCCTCATCGGCATGTTGCATCACATCAACAACTTCACGCTCCCGTTCGTGCTGTTCGGCGTTCCGGCCCCTGCCGACGTCGAAGTCCTTCCGATCCTCACGTATGTCACCAGCTTCCAGAGCTTCCGGTTCGGCCTCAGCGCCGCCATGGCATTCGTGTCCCTTGTGCTGATCGCCATTCCGCTGTTCATCTACCTGCGCGCCGTCAAGTTGGACGACGCCGATACGCCGGGAGGCAAGAAGTGAGCGCACCAACCACCTCAGTCCGCGGCACGGCCGACCGGAGTTCGTCCGGAAACGGATTCCGGCCCGGCTCCAAACGGCAGCTTGAAGTAACCCGACTCCTTCCGGGCCCCCTGCTGGCCATCATCCTGGCGTTCCTGAGTGCCATTGTGCTGATTCCGGTCGCCTATATCTTCCTGGCGTCCGTGAACTCGGACATCGGCGTGGCCAACGGTGAGTTCTGGCCCTCGACGTTCTCCCTGGAGAACTACACCAAGATCTGGTCCAGCGTTGGCCTGGCCAAGGGCCTTGCCAACAGTGTGCTCGTCGCTGGAGCCACAGCCGTGGTGTCCGCCGCAATGTCCGTTTCCATCGCCTACGTCCTGGTCAGGTACCAGTTCCGTGGCAGGCTCACTATCCTGCGAAGCCTGCTTGCACTCCAGTCCGTACCCGGGACGCTCATGGTCTTGCCGGTGTTCGTACTCTTCTCGTCCGCGGCCAGCTATTTGGGAGTCCAGGTCATCGGAACGCAATGGGGCCTGTTCATCACCTACCTGACGTTCGCCATGCCGTTCTCGACGTGGGTGATGGTTACCTACCTGCGCGGCCTGCCCCGCGAACTGGAAGAGGCTGCCAGGATCGACGGCGCCAGCAACCTTGGGGTGCTGATGCGCATCATCCTGCCTCTCAGCTGGCCCGGAATTGTGGTCTCGGGAATCTTCGCCTTCCTGCTCGGCTGGAACGATGTTCTGTTCGCCTCGGTCATGACCAGGCCGGACAGCCAGACCGCGGCAGTCGCTTTGCAGATCTTCGGCGCCTCGCAAGAAGGTGGAGCCATCCCCCTGTACGGCCAAATGATGGCGGCGTCGCTCGTGTGCGCGGCGCCCGTCGTGATTCTTTACCTGATTTTCCAACGTTACCTAGTGGGCGGCCTGACCGCCGGAGGAGTCAAGTAGCAATGACCGGTTCAGCAACAGTGGAGTGGACGCTCTCGGGCTTCGGAGACGAAATCGACGACGATCCCGTGCTGCAGATCGCGGTGCTCCAGGCCTTGGGTGCAAACCACATCGAAGTCCGCAGTGCATGGGGAACCAACATCGTGGAACTCACTGCGGAGCAGTTGGGTGAACTCAGGAAACTCCTCGACGCTGCAGGCATGGGGGTATCCGCCATTGCGTCGCCCATCGGCAAGGTGGATGTCACGCTGCCAGTGGACCACGAGGTTGAACGGCTGCGACGTGCCGTCAACGCCGCCCAGGTGCTGGGCGCCCGTTATATCCGGATCTTCTCGTTCTACTACGGCGACGACGTTGCCGTAGAAGGCATCCGCGACGACGTCATTGACCGGATGCGGGCTTTGGCGGCCGTGGCAGAGGAAGCCGGAGTGGTGCTGCTGCACGAGAACGAGAAGGACATCTTCGGAGATACTCCTGAGCGGGTGCTGGACATCATCGAATCAGTGGCGTCACCGGCACTGAAAGTGGCCTGGGACCCCGCCAACTTTGTCCAGGTGGGGGTCAAACCGTTCGATGAAGGCTATGCCAAGCTCCGTCCGCACCTTGAATACCTGCAGGTAAAGGACGCACGGTTCGCCGACGGCGTCGTGGTTCCTGCCGGAGAAGGCGACGGCGATCTCCTCCGTACTGTCCAGGCTCTGAAGGATGACGGCTTTGTGGGCTTTGCCAGCCTGGAACCGCACCTCGCCGGTGCCCATGGGCTCGGCGGATTCTCCGGGCCTACTGCGTTCGGAATGGCAGCACGCGCCTTTGCAAAAGTAGTGAACGAAGCTGGAGTGGAAACCAAGTGAGCACTGATACGAACCAACCCATTAACGTTGCCATTGCCGGATGCGGCAGCATCGGCAGGACGCACGCTGCCGCCGTCGGCGAATTGCCTGAACTGCGCGTCACCGCACTGGTTGACGAGATTGAGGAAGCTGCCACTGCCCTGGCGCAGCACATTGAAGACAGCGGTGCCTCCCGTCCAGCCACCTACGGAAGCCTGCGTGAAGCGTTTGCCGCTGCCGACGTCGATCTTGTCATCATCGCCACCCCCAGCGGACTGCACATCCAGCAGGCCTTGGAGGTACTGGCCGCGGGCAAACACGTTGTCATCGAGAAACCGCTGGACGTGAACCTCGATCGAGCAGATGAAATCCTGGCCGCAGCCAGGTCCGCGGAGGAAAAGGGCCTCGTTGCCACCGTCATCAGCCAACATCGTTTCGACCCGGCGTCGGTACTGGTGGACCGGGCACGCCGTGCTGGCCGGTTCGGCCGTCTGACGTCGGCAATCGCGTCGGTGAGTTGGTTCCGCAGCCAGGGCTACTACGATTCCGGGGCATGGCGCGGGACGTGGGCCATGGACGGTGGCGGAGCAGTCATGAACCAGGGCGTGCACACTGTGGATCTCCTCCTGTGGTTCCTGGGCAAGCCAGTGGAGATCAGCGCCAAGACCGCACTCCTGGCGCACACGGACGTGGAGGTGGAGGACACCGCAGTGGCCACCTTGACGTTCGAATCGGGCGCGCTCGCGGTATTGCACGCGACTACTGCCGCCTATCCGGGACTGACCGTGCGGCTCCAGGTCATGGGCTCAACAGGCTCTGCCGTCATCGACAATGACAACCTTGAGTATTTCCACGCAGGGGATCCTGAGGAGGTAAACAAGAACCCGATGGGTGTCCGCGGCGGTGGCAACCAGGCCGAGTCCGAGCTTGCCACCTTCGCCGAGCCACCAGTAGCCACCAACCTCGACCCCACGGTTTACCCGGCTGGACATATCCGCCAGTACCGCGACGTGGTGGATGCCATCCGCAGCCGCAGGGCACCCGGCGTCACGGTTGCTGACGCCGTCACGGCCCTGGCTACTGTCCGCGCACTTTACGTTTCAGCCACGTTGGGCAGGCCCGTCCTGATCGCCGATGTCATGGCAGGAAAGTACAACGATGTTCAGGTGCGTACCGGCAATGGACACTTTGAGGAGGTCACGGCATGAAGTTCTCGGTTTTCACGGCATCGACCCCGGAATGGACTCCGCAGGAAGCGGCCATGACTCTGGCCGCGCAAGGATGGCACGGCATCGAGTGGCGGGTCACGGACCAGGCTGAGGCGTCGGAACCCGGCTTCTGGGCCGGCAACAAAGCCACCTGGCCCATGACCGGGCTTGAGGAAACCCTCCCTGAGATTGCCCGGCTGACCAAGGAATCCGGGCTGGAATACTCCGGCCTGGGTGGCTACGCACGTTGTGATGACCACGACGGCGTGGAACGGGTTCTTGCAGCCACGGCCGCCTTGGGTGCCCGGCAAGTCAGGGTCAATGTCCTTCCTCTGGGCAACTCCACCATGGGGGGCCAGGAGCCAAGCGGGCTGTCCTACCCCGAACTGTTCGCCTCAACGCGGGAGCACTACGAATGGGTGGCCGGGAGGGCCGCGCACCACGGGGTCAAAGCACTCGTTGAACTGCATCACGGCACGGTGACGGCCTCCGCTTCGTCTGCCCGAAGGCTCCTCGAAGGCCTTGATCCACAGCATGTGGGCGTGATCCATGATCTGGGCAACCTGCTGATAGAGGGCTGGGAATCACTGCTTCCCGGGCTCGAACTGCTTGGCCCTTACCTGGCCCACGTGCACGTGAAGAATGCGCGCTGGGTCCGGACGGAAGAACGCGACGCGGCAGGCGCAGCCATATGGGCACATGAGTGGGCGCCGCTCGCAGAAGGACAAGGCAACGTGCTGGCATATTTCCAGGCGCTCGAATCGGTGGGCTACGACCGTTGGGTCACGGTAGAGGACTTTTCCACGGAAGTGCCTTTGGCCGAGCGTACCGCGGGCAACCTGGACTTCCTTCGCCACGCTGCCTCCGCGGCTGGGTTGACCGTCAGCGAGAGCAATGCCGCTGACTCACTGGCGAAAGGTTGAACTGATGCCTTCCTCCATTGCAGCCCACCCTGATCGGCTCCTTCCCGCGGATCCTGGAACCCGGGAGATTGCCCGCTCGCTGCTGTCCAGGGTTCAGGACCTGCCTATCATCTCTCCGCACGGCCACGTTGACGCTGCTGTCATTGAGCAGAACACGCCTTTTCCGGATCCCGCCGCGCTGTTGGTGAGCCCGGACCATTACGTGACGCGCCTGATTCATGCCGATGGTGTTCCGATGGACCAGCTCCGTGCAAGCGGCTCCCGGGATTCCCGGGAAGTGTGGCGCCGGTTCGTGGAGGCCTGGCCGCTTTTTGAGGGGACGGCCTCCGGTTATTGGCTGCGTACCCAGTTCGAGCAGGTGTTCAAGCTTGGTGCGGACCTCGGCGAGCTGTCCGCCGATACCAGCTACGATGCTATTTCGGCCAAGCTTGTGGAGCCTGGCTTCCGCCCGAGGCAGTTGTTCAAGGACTTCAACATTGAGGTCCTGGCCACCACGGATGATCCCCTGGATGACCTGGCCAGCCATAAGGCGTTGACCGAGGACCCCAGTTTCAACGGCCGTGTCCTGCCGACGTTCCGTCCGGATGCCTACCTCAACATCGCCCACCCGTCGTGGATATCGAACGTGGAGCGGCTGATCGAAACCGCGGCCGACGGCGGCACAGGTTACGCCGGTTACCTCGCGGCCCTGGAAAACCGCCGTCGTTATTTTGTGGACCGTGGCGCCGTGTCCGCGGACCATGGCGTCCGCACTCCGGCGACGCTCAAGCTGGAGGCCGCCGAGGCCGGGGCCCTGTTCGAGAAGGCCCGCGCGGGTAACGCCACGGCTGCGGACCGGGACGCGTTCGAGGCGCACATGATGTACCAGATGGCGCGGATGTCGGTGGAGGACGGGCTGGTGATGACCATTCATCCGGGCTCGTACCGCAACCACCACGGGCCCACGTTCGAGGCCTTCGGCGCGGACACCGGCCATGACATCCCGTTTGCCGTCAATTACACCGAGGCGATCCGTCCGTTGCTGCAGGATTTCGGGACGGCCAAGGACTTCCACTTGGTGCTGTTCACTTTGGACGAGACCGTGTTCTCGCGTGAATTGGCGCCGCTGGCAGGCTTCTATCCGTCGGTGTACCTGGGCGCGCCGTGGTGGTTCCTCGATGCCCCGGATGCCATGCTGCGGTTCCGCTCGGCCGTGACGGAGACGGCCGGTTTCTCGAGGTCCTCGGGCTTTATCGACGATACCCGCGCTTTCTGCTCCATCCCGGCACGCCATGATGCATCGCGCAGGATCGAGGCCTCGTTCCTGGCGCGTCTGGTGGCCGAGCACCGCGTCAGCGAGGACCGGGCGCATGAGCTGATTGTGGACGTCGTTGACGGGTCGCCGCGGAGGGTGTTCAAGCTGTGAGCTCCCTATTGCACAGGACGGCTCCGGCCGCTCCGGTCCGCATCGTCCATCTTGGGTTGGGTGCCTTCCACCGCTCGCACCAGGCCTGGTACACCCAGCACGCCGGCGATGCGGGGGAGTGGGGGATCGCGTCCTTTACCGGCCGCCGCCCCGACGCCGCTGCGGTCCTTGCCGCGCAGGATGGGCTGTTCACGGTAGTGGAACGCTCGGACGCGGGGGATGCCTTCGAGGTTGTCAGCAGCATTGTTGAGGCCGTTGATGGTGCTGATGTTGGCCGCCTGGTTGAACTACTCGCCGCGTCTTCCACGGCCATCGTCACGCTGACCATCACTGAAGCCGCGTACGGTCTGGGCGCCGCCGACGTGCCCGTGCTGCTCGCCGGTGGGGAACCCACGACGCCGATGGGCCGCTTGGTCGCGGGCCTCGCCGCCCGCAGGGACGCCGAGGGCGGGCCGCTCGCTGTGGTCAGTTGCGACAACCTCTCCGATAACGGGACCGTGGCCCGGAACGGTGTGTTGTCAGTGGCGCGTGAGTTCGATGCCGGCCTTGCGGGGTGGATCGAGGCGAACGTCAGTTTTGTGAGCACGTCCGTGGACCGGATCACCCCGCGCACCACACCGCAAGACATCGCCCTGGTGGCCTCTTCCTGTGGGTACCGGGACGAGGCGCCCGTGGTCACCGAGCCGTTCCACAACTGGATCCTGTCCGGCGATTTCCCTGCCGGGAGGCCCCGGTGGGAGGACGCCGGGGCAGTGTTCGTGGACGACATCGAACCCTACGAGAACCGGAAGCTTTGGCTGCTCAACGGCGCGCACTCGATCCTGGCTTACGCAGGCCTGGTCCGGGGGCACACCACCGTGGCCGAGGCCCTTGCCGATTCCATCTGCAGGGAGGCCGTTGAGAAATTCTGGGACGAAGCAGCGAAACACCTGACCGGCCCGGACCTGCACATCACGGAGTACAGGGCCGCATTGTTGGAGCGCTTCGGCAATTCACGGATCGCCCACCACCTGGCCCAGATCGCCCTGGACGGCAGTACGAAACTCCGGATGCGCGCCATTCCCGTGCTTGCCGCCGAACGTGCGGCCGGCCGAGACGGAAGCGGGGCAGCCCGGATGATCGCTGCGTGGTCCGCCTACGTGGCTGCGTACTCCGGCGGACAAGACCCACAGGCAGAGGCCATCGAACAGGCGAACCTGCTCACCGGCACTGCGCGGACTGGAGCCCTCTTGGGCTTGCTCAGCCCGGACCTGATGCGCGACACCGACTTGCTAGAGAGCCTGACCGCCCTGCAGGCAGAACTCGCGGCCGCGGTCCCTGACGATTCCACTCTTGAACCCGCGGGCAGCCACGTCGCCGATCCCGTACTGAAAGGACAACCATGAAAATCATCGCCGCTGACGTCTTCGTGACCAGCCCGTCCCGCAACTTCGTCACCTTGCGGATCACCACCGAAGACGGTGTGACCGGTATCGGTGACGCGACCCTGAACGGCCGCGAACTCGCCGTCGCCGCTTACTTGAAGGAGCACGTCGCCCAGTTGCTGATCGGCAAGGACCCGCACCGGATCGAGGACACGTGGCAGTTCCTTTACCGCTCCTCGTACTGGCGCCGTGGCCCGGTGACGATGGCGGCGATTGCCGCCGTCGACATGGCGTTGTGGGACATCAAGGGCAAGATGGCAGGCATGCCGGTGTATCAGCTCCTGGGCGGTGCCTCGCGCAACGGGCTGCGGGCCTATGGGCACGCTTCGGGCTCGGACATTCCCTCGCTGTTCGATTCCGTGCGGGAGCACCTGGAGCTGGGGTACAAGTCCATCCGTATCCAGACCGCTGTTCCCGGCATCAAGGCCGTCTACGGTGTTGCTGCGCAGGCCCAGGCCTCGGGGGAGCGCTACGACTACGAACCTGCCGGCCGCGGTAACTTCCCGCTGGAGGAGGACTGGGACACCCGCGCCTACCTGCGCCACCTGCCCACCGTTTTCGAAGCCGTGCGGAACGAGTTCGGCCCCGAAATCCCGTTGCTGCACGATGGCCACCACCGCATGACCCCCATCCAGGCGGCCAAGCTCGGCAAGGCCTTGGAACCCTATGACCTGTTCTGGCTGGAGGACTGCACCCCGGCCGAGAACCAGGAAGGCCTGCGCCTGGTCCGCCAGCACACCACCACCCCTTTGGCGATCGGTGAAATCTTCAACACCGTGTGGGATTACCAGACCCTGATCAAGGAACAGCTGATCGACTACGTCCGTGCCGCATCCACCCACTTTGGCGGGATCAGCCCGTTGAAGAAGGTCATGGACTTCGCCGCGCAGTACCAGATCAAGTCCGGCTTCCACGGCCCCACGGACATCTCCCCGGTGGGCTTCGCCGCGCAGTTGCACGTTGGCCTGGCCATCCACAACTACGGCATCCAGGAATACATGCAGCACTCGGACAAGACCAACGAGGTCTTCGAACAGTCCATGACCTTCACGGACGGCTACCTGCACCCGGGCGACAACCCCGGCATCGGCGTCGAATTCAACGAAGAAGCCGCCGCAGCCTACCCCTACCAGCAGGCTTACTTGCCCTACAACCGCCTCGTGGACGGCACCGTCCATGACTGGTAAACCCGGGACAAAGCACGACGGCGGCACTCACGACGGCGGCACCCTCCCCGGTCCTTCCGGTCACCATCTTGTGGTGATGGGTGTGGCCGGGTGCGGCAAGAGCACGGTGGGGATCGCCCTCGCCGAACGGCTCGGTGCCCGGTTCCTCGACGGCGATTCTCTGCACCCGCAGGCGAACATCGACAAGATGGCCTCGGGTACTCCGCTGAACGACGACGACCGGGCACCTTGGCTGGCCGAAATCGGGAGGCGGTTCCCGGCGTCGGACACTGCTCTGGTCATTGCGTGCAGCGCGCTCAAGCGCGGCTACCGCGACATCATCCGCAGCGGCGACCCGTCCGTGGTGTTCGTCCACTTGCGCGGCACGCGGGAGCTGTTGAGCGCGCGCATGACCTCGCGGCCCGGCCACTTCATGCCGCCGTCGCTGCTGGACTCGCAACTGGCTACGTTGGAACCCCTGCAGGACGATGAAGCTGGAATCGTCGTGGATATCGACCAATCCGTGGAGGACATCGTGGAGCACGTTGTATCGGCTATGTCGGGCCATCAGGTCCAGGCCGATGCGTCCGCGCCGCAGTACCTCGTGGATTTGACGGCCGCGCCGTTCAGTCTCGACGATGCCGCGCTGAACTGGGTCGAATCCACCATCGCATCCATGTCGTTGGAAGAGAAGATCGGACAGCTCTTCATCAACCACAACAACGACTACTCTCCGGAGTACCTGGACAACGTGCTGGAGAACTTCCACGTGGGCGGAATGCGGTACCGTCCGGGTCCGTCGGCTGCGGTGCAGGAGCACATCCGGTACGCGCAGTCGAAGACGCGTATTCCGCTGCTGGTTGCCTCGAATCCCGAGATGGGCGGCGCGGGAAGCTGCGACGACGGCACGTTTGTCTCCACGCACCTGCAGGCCGGTTCGCACCCGGACAAGTCGATTGCCCGACTCATGGGCGTGGTGGCCGGCGTCGAAACCGCTGCCTTGGGCTGTAACTGGGCGTTCGCGCCGATCGTGGACATCCACTACAACTGGCGGAACACAGTCATTTCCACGCGGGCCTTCGGCAACACGCCGGAGATCGTGGTGGAGCGCGCCAAAGAGTACTTCGACGGCATCAGTGAATCGCCCACCGTTTGCGCCATGAAGCACTTCCCGGGCGACGGCATCGACGAGCGCGACCAGCACGTGGTGACCTCCTACAACACGCTGGGTTACGAGGAATGGGACCGGACGTACGGGCACGTGTATCGCGAGATGATCGGGCATGGCGTGCAGTCGATCATGGTGGGGCATATTGGTGCGCCCGAGGTGTCGCGTCATCTCCGTCCGGGCCTCGCCGACTCTGAGATCCGTCCGGCGACCCTGGCCCCCGAATTGTTGCAGGACCTGCTCCGGGGTGAACTTGGCTTCAACGGCCTGGTGCTGACCGACGCCTCGCTGATGGTGGGACTGACCCAGGCCATGAAACGGCGCGACCTCGTCCCGGCCACCATCGCTGCCGGGTGCGACATGTTCCTGTTCTTCCGCAACCCGGAGGAGGACTTCCAGTTCATGCTGGACGGCTACAAGTCAGGGGTCATCTCCGATGTGCGCCTGCAAGATGCCTTGCGGAGGATCCTCGGTTTGAAGGCCAGCCTGGGTCTGCACGTTAAGCCTCGGGAATCCTTGGTTCCTTCCGCCGATGCCTTGGCCGTTATCGGCAGCGACGAACACCGGTCCATTGCGGCGGATATCGCGGACAAGACGGTGACGTTGGTGAAGGACACCGCGGGGAACCTGCCCATCACGCCCAAGACCCACAAACGCATCCGTTTATATGGGATCTCGGGCGGGGCAGATTTCACCCGGGCTGACCCCCTGGCCTATCTGGACACCGTCAAGGAGGAACTGGAAGCCGCAGGCTTTGTGGTGGACGTGTTCAAGACCGCCGAACAGCGCGAGGCCGCAGGGGAGACCGGAATGAACTTCATGCGGGTGTTGTCTGAGGAAGCCACAGCGGACTACGCCGATCGTTACGATGCCGCTTTCGTTTTCGCCAACGTGAAGGGTTTTGCGCAGGAAGCAGCCATCCGCATCAAGTGGTCATCGCCGATGGCAGCCGAGATCCCCTGGTACGCCACTGAGGTTCCCACGGTGTTCGTTTCGCTCAACCAGCCCAACCACCTGATCGACGTGCCCATGGTCAAAACCGCCATCCACGCCCATGCCGGAACCCGCGAGGCAATCCGCGCCACCATCCAGAAAATCCAGGGGAAGTCCGAATTCCAGGGCACGTATAACGAGAACGTGTTCTGCGGTTCGTTCGACACCCGGTTGTAGTCCTCCCACCCCGGGGGCGCGGTCTCGTAGCGGTAGACGCACGGGATGCCCGGCACGGCTTACGAGGCTGTGCCGGGCTCTTTTGCGTGCGTCATGTTCTGAGGCCGCTGACACTATGTATATGCAGCAATCAGCTGACTTCACAGGGAACCCGGGGGCGAACTATGTCACTGTCGAACGGCAAATACCGAACCGCGCCCGCCGCGACCATCATCGTGGGCGGTGTGCTCATGCTGGCATGGATCGTTGCGATGCAGACCGGCGGGTACGTGATCGACGAACAGAAAATCGATCCTTCCGGCACACTATGGCCCATGATGTGGTTCGGCGGGCCGCTGGCTGGAGGAGTGCTTCTCTTCGGGATCCTCTGGCAGAGCGGGAGGTGGCGGGCACGGACCAAAGCCGGCACCCCCGGGAATCCAAGCACGGCCCGAAGCCGCCCGGATGCTTCCGTAGAATAGGAGCCATGACTTCCTCGCCTGACACCTCAGTTGCCCGCGCCCGCCTTCTTGAACTGATCAAAGAACTGGCGGTGGTCCGCGGCAAGGTGATCCTGTCCAGCGGCAAGGAAGCCGACTACTACATTGACCTGCGTCGCATCACCCTCCACCACGAGGCGTCCAAGCTGGTGGGCCGGGTCATGCTGTCCATGATCGACGACGCCGGGATCCCGGTTGAGTGCGCCGGCGGCCTCACCATGGGGGCCGACCCCGTAGGAACCGCCGTGATGCACGCTGCCGCCGATGCCGGCCGGGCCGTGGACGCATTCGTTGTCCGCAAGGCGCAGAAGTCGTACGGCATGGGCCGCCAGGTTGAGGGCCCCTCGGTTGAAGGACGCAATGTTGTAGTCCTCGAAGACACGTCCACCACGGGCGGGTCGGCACTGACCGCCGTCGAGGGTGTCCGCAAGGCGGGCGGCAATGTAGTTGCCGTCGCTGTGATCGTGGACCGCAACACAGGCGCCAAGGAGAAGATCGAAGCCGAAACGGGTGTCCCATACCTCTTTGCTTTCGGCAAGGACGAGCTGGGCCTCGACTAAGGACTTCATGCTCCGCCGGTGCACTCAAAGGAGCATCTTAAGGGCATCGGCGGTGCGGTTTCCACAGGGCTGTAAGGCACTGGCTTCGAAGCCTATGCTTGCTGCGTGGGCGTTCAGGTAGGGAAACTTCCGGCACCGCCGGATGTGGAAGAAGACCTCCCGCTGCCCGCCACGCCTGACCCGGGCGCCATGCCCGGTGCAGGGACGGAGCCAGCGGAGGATCCGGGTTCATGGGCCCGGATCCTGCCTTACGCTGCCCGGCTGAAAAAGACGTCGCGCCGTAACTTCCTGGTGGCCGCCGGGGCCTCCGCCGCCTTGGCCGGGGACATGCTCTTCACCCGCCATGTCCAGGCCGAACGCCGCGCACCGAAGATTCTCCGCGTCCCTGATCCCTACTCCGACCTTTACTTCCCGAAGGCCAGCTGGATCCTCTTCCCTGGGTACAAGACGAGTTGGGAAGAGGCCCAGTGGATCCTCAACTCCCTGCGCCCGGCGCTTCACCAGCGCGGACGATTGGCTGCTGTTGGTTACTCGAACCTGGGGCTGGATGTGGACGAGGTGGTGCGCGAAGTCGTCCTGCATGTCCGTGAACTGGGTTTGGAAAAGCTGTACTTCTACGGCCACAGCTTTGGCGGGATGCTGGCTACGCAGGTTGCTGCCCGTTTGCTGGAACTGCACGGTGTGGAGACCGAACTGATCGTCCTGGACTCCAGCCCTTTCAGCCGGGCGGACGTGCTGGACCAGAGCTGGTTCGACGGCGTCGTGTTCCTCTATGAAAATGGCTTCCGCATCCCGTCGGTCCTGCGGGGCGGCTACGAGTTGGGGGAGCGGCTGGTCCATAAGGATGAGCGCTCGTGGCGGCAGATCCTCGACCAAACCGCAGAGCAATTGTCGCCCATCGCGCCGTCCAGCGTGCTCGTCCAAACGGAGTCGGCCTACATCTACCACTTCGATGCCCTCCGCTATATGGGAAAACTCGGTCCGGCGAAGATGGCCTACATGGGAAACTCCGGAGACGCCACGGTCAACTACCTCACCGCGCGTGCAGGGTGGAGCAAGGTGTTCGCGGACAACATGAAGCTACCGATCCTCAGTACCGAGGGTGCGCGGCCGGCCCACGCCAGCCCGCAGTGGAATCCGGACGTGTACCGGCCGTTGGTGGAGCACGTCCAGAACCAATTGGATCCGCTGCCGGCGGAGCGGGAGGAGCCCCTGTTCGAGGAACCGAACGGGCGGATCATCAGGCCCGCTTAGATGGGATAAGTGGGGCGGAACCTAGGCGGCAGTGCGCAGGGCTTCAACCTCGACGGCGGTCATGCCCGCCTCCCGCAGGAAGGACGCCGCGTCTCCAAATTCACGCGCGAAACCGATCAGGAACTGCCGGATGGCTGCCTCCGGGCTCTGAAGGATCATGAGGTCCGGACTGAAGTACTGGGCCGGGGTCGATGGGACGTGCAGGCGCCAGGTTTCTGCCATGACCTCCAGGACAGTGGGAAGGTTGGCCGTGGTGGCCGTATAGTCCTTCACCACGGCCTCGTCCGGGGCGCCCGCCGCCATGAGCGCCACCGCGGAGACGACGCCTGTTCGGTCTTTGCCCAGCGAGCAGTGGATCAGGGTCCGCTTCCCATGGGCAGCAGGACGCAGGGCGTCGGCCACCCACTCCGGTCGGATCCGGATCCAGCCGAGGTAGAGGTCGCCAAGATCCTCAGGGGTTTCCACGGCTTGCAGCGACCCCGCAATCGCGTTGGGATCCAGAGGATTGTGGATCAGCTCGACGGCGGGTTGAGAGTTTCCGGGGCTGGGCCGGCCAGGCATGGGCGCGCCGGGTTCGCCCGGTACCAGCCACGGAACCAACGACCGCTCGAGTTCACTGCGCAGGTCCATGATCGTCTGGACGCCGTGCTCCGTCAGGAACTCCGACGTGCCGGCCGCATCCAGGCCAAAGGGCTGGCTCCCCCTGAGAATCCGGCCACCGGCCAGGGGTCGCAGATTGAGCACAGCCATGGTCTGATACCGGTCCGCTAGATCTGGCTCTTGAGATCCGCCACGGAGTTCAGGATCTGGTTGGGCCTGAACGGGAAGGACACGATTTCCTCGCGCTGGGTGATGCCGCTGAGGACCAGGACGGTGTGAAGGCCTGCTTCCATGCCCGCAACGATGTCCGTGTCCATGCGGTCGCCGATCATGGCCGTGGTTTCCGAGTGGGCGTCGATCTGGTTCATGGCGGAACGGAACATCATGGGATTAGGTTTGCCCACGATGTATGGTTCCCGCCCGGTGGCCTTGGTGATCATGGCCGCTATGGCACCGGTGGCAGGCAGCGGCCCGTCCTTGGAGGGTCCCGTGGCGTCAGGGTTGGTGGCGATGAAGCGCGCCCCGGCCAGGATGTGCCGGACCGCCATGGTGATGGCTTCGAACGAGTAGGTACGGGTTTCGCCGAGCACCACGAAGTCCGGATCCGTATCGGTGAGGATGAACCCGGCCTCATGCAGGGCGGTGGTAAGCCCGGCCTCACCGATGGTGTAGGCACGGTTGCCGGAGTCCGAGGAGCTTACCTGGTCCTTGAGGAACTGCGCGGTGGCCAGAGCCGAGGTCCAGATGTTCTCTTCCGGAATCTCCAGGCCTGACGCGCGCAGGCGTGCCGCGAGGTCGCGGGGAGTGAAGATGGAGTTGTTGGTCAGCACGAGGAAGCGCTTGGACGTATCAACCCAGCGCTGGATGAGCTCGGCCGCTCCGGGAATGGCCTGGTTTTCGTGAACCAGCACCCCGTCCATGTCCGTGAGCCAGCACTCGATTTCATGGCCGTTGCGGTACAGGGATTCGGACGTCTGGGGCGTGGTTTCTTCTGCCATGTTTGCCTCCGGCTGGGGTTGTTCATTCACTGCGTCCCAGTCTTTCATTATTCGGGCGGCCAGACACCCCGGGGGCGGCGTATGTGGATAGAGGTACCCATGTGGAAAACCGGTTTTGACTTGCAAGGACGCTGCCTGGCTGCACTACTGTGGTTGCTGCGCAGGCGTGCAGACAGCGCGGGTCGGGGGATCGACGCGGTGGATTCATCGCCGCCTGCGGCTTCAAGAGGTCCCCGGTACGCCGCACGGCTGCTTTCGAGCCGCCGCATTCCAGCACCCTGAAAGGGCCTGTCTTGAGCAACAACAACGGAGCGCCGCAGCCTCCCTACAATCCCAATGGCGCGCCCCAGGCCTATAACCCGGACGGCGTTCCGCAGCCCCGCTACGACACCGGGCAAGGACAATACAGGCAGTACAACCCAGAGCAGACCCAGCCGCTATACCAGCCGGAAGCCCAGCACCAGCCGGGCAGCCAGCCCGGAGCCCAGCCCCAGCCGGGTGCCCAGCACCAGCCGGGTGCCCAGCACCAGCCGGGCGAGCCGACGCAGGCATTCCCCACGCAGCCCGGCGAACCGACCCAGGCCTTCCCCGCGCAGTCTTTCCAGACGCAGGCCTTCCCGGCGCAGGGACTTCCACCCCAGGCCTACCCTCCCCAAACCCCGGGCGACCACAACAAAAAGGCGCTCTTCCTCATCCTCGGCGGGATCGCCGTCGTCGTCATCATTGCCGTAGTGGTGGTGTTCGCGTGGCTGATTCCCTCCGTGACCAAGCCGGTCGCCGTCGACACCCCGGTGCCGTCGGCAAGTGCTTCGGAGCAGCCGTCGGAAGACGCCGCCGGGTCCTCCGACGAACCTTCCGCTGACCCGGAACAGAGCTCCGGGGCGTCCGGCGTGCCTGAAGGTGCCATCCCGCTCCCGGCAGTATGGGAGGACTTCGCGGGACCGTCCAATGTCCCTGCGGACGGCGATCCCTTGTTCAGCAAGTGGGTCACGGGCGAATCGTCCTTCCAGTACCTGGCCGAGTGGACCCACGATGAGTCCTTCGGGATCACCAAGGACCCCACCACGGGCGAGGAAATCCAGAAAAAAGCCCAGGGCACAGTGGAAACCGATGGCGACGGCATTGCACTCGCCTACGCGTTCTTTGCCGAGTCCGAAGAGGGCAAGTTCGGCAAGGAACCGTCGGACGTCAAGAAGGCCATCGAGGACATCGAAGCCCGCTACAAGGGCATGACCGCCACGGAACTGCCGCAGAACCTGGTGGGCCACAAATGCGCGTCCGACTTCAAGACCACCATGCCGGAGATCCGGGAATTCCGCCGTGGAGCGGCTGTGGTAGTTGGCTTCACGTGCACCAACGCGCGCGGTGAACACATCCAGGCCGTCAACCTGTTCTCCGTGACGCCCTGGGGAACGCCGCAGATGCTTGGCGTGAGCGGACACAAGGAATACTGGGACGCCCACCCGGGCCTGTTCGAGCAGCTGGCCAACTCGTACCGCATCAACAAGTGGAAGCTGACCTAGGGTGCGCCGCTAAAGTTGAGGGGTGACTGACCTTCCCCCCGACACCGCCCTGCCCCACGCTGCCGACCCGCGCGACCAAACTCCCACGGGAACCACGGCCGAAGGGGAGATAGAAGCGAAGGCGGAGGTCGGCGTCGGGCCCTGGGAAGGCGAGTGGCCGGAAGGCGACCACTGGGATCCGGACCTGCTGCGCGACGGCGACCGCCGCAACGTGGTGGACCAGTACCGCTACTGGAAACATGAGGCGATCGTTGCCGACCTGGATTCCAAGCGCCACGAATTCCACGTGGCCATTGAAAACTGGCAGCACGATCTCAACATCGGCACCGTGGTGCGGACCGCCAACGCGTTCCTCGCCAAGGAGGTCCACATCATAGGACGACGGCGGTGGAACCGTCGCGGGGCCATGGTCACCGACCGCTACCAGCACGTGCGCCACCACCCCACGGTGGACGATTTTGTCCAGTGGGCGGAGGGCGAGGGGCTGGCGGTGATCGGGATCGACATCTTCCCGGATTCGGTGCCGCTGGAGACCTACGACCTTCCGGAAAAGTGCGTCCTCGTGTTCGGGCAGGAGGGTCCTGGCCTCACCCCGGAGGTCCACGACGCCGCTGTAGCCACGCTGTCCATCGAACAGTTCGGCTCAACCCGGTCCATGAATGCAGCCTCCGCAGCCGCGATCGCAATGCACGCCTGGGTTCGGCGCCACGTGTTCAAGCAACCCGTGTCCTAGCGCCCCGCCGAGATGGCACTTAATGACAATCCCAGCGCCCCGGATTGCCATTAAATGCCTTCTCGGCGGGGTGGGTGCGGCGGAAGCTGTGGATAACGCGTCCGGGTCCCTCGCGGAGCAGTAACAATGTGGCATGCGCAGGAAAGAACTACCGGAACACCTCACATCAGGTTCATTCTCTGTGCGCGCATCGGACAAGGCCGGCGTAACCCGCTCCCGCACCCATGCCCGGGATCTTGTGCTGGTATCGAGGGGAATCCGGGTCCCGGCCTCGTCCGGTGCTTCCGGAGCGTCAGCCCTGCGCGCCTACACAGACCTGGATGACACCTCGGTGCTGGTTTCCTTGTCGGCGGCGCGGGTCTGGGGCATTCCCTTGCCCGGTCATCGGATGGGGGACTGGCGCATTCATATTGCCCGACGCCGGGGGTTCAGCGTTCCACGCCGGGTCAATGTGGTGGGTCACCTCCTCACCTTCCTCCCCGGGGAAACAACCGAGTACGACGGCGTCAAGCTCACCTCGCCTGCCCGCACGTGGTTGGACTTGGCCGCGCTGTTGAGCGTGGAGGATCTGGTGGCTGCCGGTGACCACCTGGTGTGCTCGCACGGCGCGGAGTTTCCCGTCCCCAAGACCGCCGTATGCACCCCTGGTGAGCTGGCAGCCATGGTAAACCGCCACCCGGGCATGCGGGGAGTAAGGGCCGCGAGGGCGGCGCTTGACCTCATCAGGGTTGGTGCTGACTCTGCCCCGGAAACCCGGATGCGCCTGGCACTCGTCAACGCCAACCTGCCGGAGCCCGAACTGAACCACGTGGTGCGCAACAACCTCGGGCAGGCAGTCCTGTGGCCGGACGGAGCGTACCGGGAGTTCAAGGTCTCACTCCAATACGACGGGCAACACCACGCTGGCACCGAGCAGCATGTGCGGGACATCGAACGCCAGGAAAGATCCCTTTCCCTCGGGTGGCTGGAAGTCCGCATCTCCAAGCGGGACCTCGAAGGTGAGCGGCCCGCCGTCGTACATAAGGTTCGGCGAGCGCTCGTCAGCCGGGGTTGGTCACCGAAGTGACATTTAGTGGCAATCCCGGCGCACGGGATTGCCATTAAATGCCATCTCGGCGCCAGTGTTACCAGCCCGCGTGACCGGAAACACTGGCCCCGGACGGTTGTCGCTAGGATGGTGCTAGCCGTAAGCGGTCTACTCCAGGGTCACCAGCCCACAGACGAATTCAGCATAGGAGTCACCATGCCCATTGCAACCCCAGAGATTTACTCCGAGATGATCGACCGCGCAAAGGCTGGCGGCTTCGCCTTCCCCGCGGTCAACGTGACGTCGTCGCAGACTCTGAACGCTGCGATCCGCGGTTTCGCCGAGGCCGAATCCGACGGCATCATCCAGGTTTCCACCGGTGGCGCAGCCTACTGGTCCGGTGCATCCGTCAAGGACATGGTTGCCGGTTCCCTCGGCTTCGCCGCGTTTGCCCGTGAGGTCGCCAAGAACTACAACGTCAACATCGCACTGCACACGGACCACTGCCCGCAGGACAAGCTGGAAGGCTTCGTTCTCCCGCTGCTGGCGGCTTCCGAGGAAGCCGTGAAGGCCGGCAAGGACCCGATCTTCAACTCGCACATGTGGGACGGCTCGCACGAAACCCTGGAAGACAACCTGCGCATCGGCCGTGAACTGCTGCAGCGCGCGGCGGCTGCCAAGATCATCCTCGAGGTTGAGATCGGCACCGTCGGCGGTGAAGAAGACGGCGTGGAGAACGAGATCAACGAGAAGCTCTACACCACCACCGCAGACGCACTGGCCACCATCGAGGCCCTGGGTGCCGGCGAAAACGGCCGCTACCTGACCGCCCTGACCTTCGGCAACGTCCACGGCGTGTACAAGCCGGGCAACGTCAAGCTGAAGCCCGAACTGCTCAAGCAGATCCAGGCCGAGGTCGGTGCCAAGATCGGCAAGGACAACCCCTTCGACCTCGTCTTCCACGGCGGCTCGGGCTCCACTGAGCAGGAAATCGCCGACGCCGTTTCCTACGGCGTGATCAAGATGAACATCGACACCGACACCCAGTACGCGTTCACCCGCCCGGTGGCCGGCCACATGTTCTCCAACTACGACGGCGTGCTCAAGGTCGACGGCGGCCTGGGCAACAAGAAGACCTACGACCCCCGCGTCTGGGGTGCTTCGGCTGAAGCCGGCATGGCCGCACGCATTGTGGAGGCAGCACAGCAGCTCGGATCGGCCGGCAAGACGTTCTGATGTCCGACGAATTCCGCAAGAACCTGATGGGGCCGGAGCCCACGCTCCTGCCCGCCGAAACCGAGGTCTACCAGCACCTCGCCCTCGGTAAGGAAGCGTTGGACCTCGTGGCGCAGAACCCCACGTCGTCCCTGTTGTGGGCGATCCTCGCCGAGGAAGCATGGGCCGAGGGTCGCACCATCGAGTCCTACGCCTACGCCCGTGTGGGTTACCACCGCGGCCTGGACGCTTTGCGTCGGAACGGTTGGCGCGGCGTCGGGCCTGTCCCGTGGGAACACGAGCCAAACCAGGGCTTCCTGCGCGCCCTGTACGCGCTGGGACGCGCAGCCTCCGCCATTGGCGAGGCTGAGGAGCCGGAGCGGATCGAGAAGTTCCTGAACGACTCGGACCCGAAGGCCAAGGCGGCTATCGAAGCGGGCTAAGCGCCTCAAGAAACAACGACGGTGACCCTCACCGAAAAGGCGAGGGTCGCCGTCGTCCGTTAACGCCAACCAGGTCGCATTAGTGCGCGTTTTGAGCCTTCAAAACGCGCACTAATGCGACCTACTTGGGCAGGCGGGGGCGGCCCAGGGGGACTACCAGGGGAGTGTGGGTGACGGGGTCGTCGATGATCCGGCACGCCATGCCGAACACGTCCTCCACCAAGGATTCGGTAATCACGGACGCCGGCGCGCCCTCGGCCACCACGGCGCCGTCCTTCATGGCGATGATGTGGTCGGCGTAGCGGCTGGCGTGGTTGAGGTCGTGCAGGACGGCCACCAGGGTGTGTCCCTTGTCCAGATTGAGCTCGCGGAAGAGCTCCAGCAGTTCTATCTGGTGTGCGATGTCGAGGAAGGTGGTGGGCTCGTCCAACAGCAGCAACGGTGTCTCCTGGGCCAGCACCATGGCCACCCAGACCCGCTGCCGTTGGCCCCCGGACAGCTCATCCACCAGGCGGCCGGACAAGGCGGAAACGCCGGTGGCCTCCATGGCCTCGACCACCGCGGTTTCGTCCGCTTGGGACCATTGGCGCAGGAGTATCTGGTGCGGGTACCGTCCGCGGGCAACGAGGTCGGCCACCGTGATGCCGTCGGGCGCGATCGATGACTGCGGCAGCAGCCCCAGGCGCCGGGCGAGTTCCTTGGCGGGCAACGAGGTCACAGATTTGCCGTCCAGGAGTACGTGTCCGCTGCGCGGCTTGATGAGCCGGGCCAGGGCGCGCAGCAGGGTGGATTTGCCGCAGGCGTTGGGGCCAACGATCACCGTGAACGCGCCCTCGGGGATCTGTACGTTCAGGTCCTCCGAGATAACGCGTTGTTCGTAGCCGATGGTCAGCGATTCGGCTTTCAATTGCGGAGCGGCGGTGCTGATACTCATGATTTCCTTGCTTCCCTGGCCAGGAGCCAGACGAGATAGATGCCGCCGATGCACACGGTCACCACGCCCACGGGCAACTGGATCGGCGCGAACAGGCGCTGCGCGGCGAGGTCGCTGGCGGCCAGGAGGAAGGCGCCCATCACCGCGGACGGGACCAAGGTGATGCCCGCGCTGCGGACCAGTCGGCGGGCAAGCTGCGGTGCGGCGAGTGCCACGAATGCGATGGGCCCCGCAACGGCAGTGACCGCAGCGGTCAGACCAACGCCCAGCACCAGCAGCAGCAACCGGGTTGGCTCGGCCCGGACGCCCAGGGCGCGTGCGGCGTCGTCGCCCATTTCCAGAAGCTGCATGCGGCGCGCGGCTCCCAGCGTGGCTGCCCCGAGCACAACAACAACGACGGCGGCAGGCGCCGCTTGCTCCCACGTGATGCCGTTGAGGGACCCGGCTCCCCAGACGGCGGCGGCGAGGGCCGCTTCAAGCTCGGCTTGCAGGATGAGCCAATGGTTGAAGGCCGCGAGCATCGCGCTGATGCCAATGCCCACGATGATGAGCCGGAAGCCCTGTGAACCGCGCCGATACGCCAGCAGATAAACGGCGATCGCGGTGAGGATGCCGCCAACCAAGGCACCGGCAGCCACCCCAAGGTACCCGCCGCCCACAGTCAGCATCACAACGAGCGCACCCGTATAGGCGCCGGTGTTGAAGCCGATGATGTCCGGGCTGCCCAACGGGTTCCGGGTCATGGATTGGAAGATTGCGCCGCCCATCCCCAGCGCCGCACCGAACAGGAGCGCGCCCAGCACCCGTGGCAGACGCCATTCCATGACGATGGTCTGGGCCAGTCCGGGAGCGTCTCCGGTGAAAGCCTGCAGCACCTGGGGCACGGTGACCTCATAATCCCCGGTGGCCAGAGACACGACGGAAACGGTCAGGGCGGCAAGGAGCAGCAGGATACAGACGAGGATGCTGCGTACGTCCACCAGGCCACTGAAGACGCGGTTGCGGACCGGCAGGGCAGCCCGGCCGAAATCAATGGGGTTCGTCACCGTCTTTGGCCGGGTCACAGTCCGCTGACCTTCCTGCGGCGCGCGAGTGCGATCAGTACCGGCGCCCCGATGAACGCCGTGACTACGCCCACCTGCAGTTCCCCTGGCGCAGCGATTCTGCCCACCACGTCCGCTACGAGCACAAGGATGGGGGAGAGCAGCACGGTGGATGCGAGGATCCAGCGCTGGTCCGGGCCAACGATCCAGCGGGCAACATGCGGGATCATGAGTCCCACGAAACCGATGGCTCCGGCGCCGGCAGTGGCGGCACCGCTGAGGAGCGTGATGGCTGCGATGCCAAGAATGCGGGTCCGGTTGACGTTGGCCCCCAAGGAGGTCGCGAGGTCGTCACCCAGCGCCACGGCGTTGAGCCCGCGGACACAGAAGAGAGCCACCAGGAGTCCGATCCCCATGAACGGGGCAACGGTTGCCACGGCGTCCATGCTGCGGCTGTCCAGGGAACCGATGCTCCAGGAGCGCAGGTGATCGAACGCTTTGGGGTTCAGCAGGGTCAGCCCCGAGCCGATACCCGTGAGCACGGCCCCCAGTGCGACACCCGCCAGCGTCAAGCGGATGGGGTTGACCACATTCCGGCCGGAGGTGCCGATCAGGTACACCGCGGCGGTGGTGAGGATGGCCCCGGCAAAGGCGAACCAGATGTATCCGCTGAGGGATGCGATCCCAAAGACACCAATGGCCACAACGATCGCAAAGGACGCGCCCGCGTTCACGCCGAGGATTCCGGGATCGGCCAACGGGTTGCGGGTCAAGGCCTGGATCAGGGCGCCGGCCACACCGAGGGCGACCCCGACGCCCAGGCCCATGAGGGTTCGCGGCAGCCTGTTCTGGAGGATGATTGCATGGTCTGCGGTGTCCCGGGGGTCCAGGAAGGCCTGCAGGACCGTGCCCGCCGGGATGAACTTTGCTCCCACGCCCAGGCTCAGGAGCACAGCACCCAGCAGGACTGCCGCTGCCAGCAGCAGGAACAGGACGCGCCAGCCTGATTTGCGTACGACGCCCGAAGGATCGGACGCGCTGCCGGCCGGCGGGGCGGCGGTGTGCGGCTGGGCACGTGGTGGCACGGGGGCCGTCACTTGGGACACGACAGAAAACCATTCCGGAAAGCTAAGCGGTGATGAGGGCGTTTCCGTGACCGTTGTCACAACGTCACAGAAGTGTGTCCTAATTAGGTTAGCCTTACTCCGTGAAAAACGACGATTCTGTAATAAAGCCGCGCAAGGCCCCGCGTCTGCGCCGTGCCGCACTGAAAGTGGCCGGCGTCGCCCTGGTCATGGGCCTCGTGGCAGGCTGCGGCACCAGTGGCGGGTCAGGCTCCGCCGCCGGCAACGCCGATGTAGCCACTGGCGGCTCCAAGTTCACTACTGCCGACCAGGAAACCGCAAAGCTTGGCACGGACGCTGCCCCCGGCGTTTTCCCCCGCACCCTGAAGCACGCCAACGGTGAAACCACCCTGGAGAAGAAGCCCGCCCGCGTGGTGGTCCTCGACACCGGAGAGCTGGACGACGTGGTGTCCCTGGGCATCACCCCCGTGGGCATGGCCACCACCGAAGGTGCCAACCCTGTTCCCAGCTACCTGGCGGACAAGGTCAAGGACGTTGCCTCGATCGGCACCATCCAGGATCTCAACCTTGAGGCCATCGCTGCCCTCAAGCCGGATCTGATCCTTGGCAGCCAGCTCCGCGCCGACAAACTCTACAAGCAGTTGTCTGCGATCGCTCCCACGGTCTTCGGCATCCGTCCCGGGTTCCCGTGGAAGGAGAACTTCCTCCTGGTGGGCAAGGCGCTTGGCGAGGAAGACAAGGCGGTCAAGGCGCTCAACGACTACCAGGAGCAGGCCGACGCCCTGAACAAGGATGTCCAGGGTGACCCCAAGATCTCCTTGGTGCGCTTCCTCCCCGGCAAGATCCGCCTGTACGCCAACAAGTCCCTGATCGGTGTGATCCTCAAGGACGCAGGCCTCGCCCGGCCGGAGAACCAGGATATCGATGAACTTGCCGCGGAAATCTCGGCCGAAAACATCGAGCAGGCCGACGCCGACTGGATCTTCTACAGCAGCTACGGCGAACCCGCAGCAACCGGTGAAACGTCCGTAGTGGAGGGCGCCGTATGGCCCAAGCTCACCGCCGTCAAGGAGGGCCACGCGAAGGCCGTCAACGACGACGTCTGGTTCCTCGGTCTTGGCCCCACAGGCGCCCAGCTGATCCTCAAGGACCTCCGCGCCCTGCTGGTCGGCTAAGTACCACCACCCCCCAACAAGCCCCAACAAAACGGCGGCCCCCACGCGAAAGGTGGGGGCCGCCGTCGTGCGTTAAACCCAACTAGGTCGCATTTGTGCGCGTTTTGAGCGCTCAAAACGCGCACTATTGCTACCCAGTTGGGGAAGACTAGGTGTAATTCCCACTGAGGTTGTGAACGCGGCTGATGGGGGTTTTGCCTCCGATGCCGGTATGGGTTCGGTGATGATTGTAATGGTGGAGCCATGCCGGGTAGGTGGCGGCGCGCTCGGTTTCTGAGGTGTAGGGCCGGGCGTAGGCCCATTCGGTGGCGAGGGTGCGGTTGAAGCGTTCCACCTTGCCGTTGGTTTGGGGTCGGTAGGGGCGGGTGCGCCGGTGTTTGAGGTGCGGTCCCAGGGCTGCTGCGAAGGTCCGGGAGCGGTAGCAGGACCCGTTGTCCGTGAGCACCGCTTTGACGGTGATGCCGTGGGCGGCGAAGAATGCGGCGGCTCGCAGCCAGAAGGCGGCGGCCGTTTCCTTCTTTTCGTCGTTGAGGATTTCGGAGTACGCGAGCCGGGTGTGGTCATCGACGGCATGATGCAGGTGGGCATAACCGGTCCCGGCACGGCGGTTCCGCTGCCCCTTGGCGCGTCCGAGGGCGCGGTGTCCGCCGCCGTCGGGGATGCGCCCAAGCTTCTTGATGTCCACGTGGATCAGGTCTCCGGGGTTCTCGTGCTCGTAGCGCTGCGGTGCAGGTGTGCGAACGGGCAGACCGGTGCCCTGATCCAGGCAGGCCAGCCGGGGCATCCGGTACCGGGTCAGGACCTTGCCGACGGTGGAGCGGGCCAAGCCCAGGTGGGCCGCTATCCGGTGCGGTCCCCACCGCCGATTGAACCTCAACCCCACAATGCGGCGTTCGGTGCGTACGGGGGTGCGTTTCGGGCTCCGCCGCGGGCGGGAGGACGCGTCAGCCATGCCGTCCTCACCACGGACCCTGTAGCGGTCCACCCACTTCTTGGCCGTCGCTGGTGAGCATTGAAAACGTTCCGCGGCCCGGCGCAACGTCCAGCCCTCCTCAACGACCAAACGGGCCAGCTTCGCCCTGGCCTTAGGTGTCAGATCGGCGTTGGCATGGGTAACGTAGGACAACGAGAGCCTCCTGGCGTCGAGATGAGTGTGGTAACCCAAATCGATACCGGAGGCTTTCGCCTTTTACATCACGCCACGCTGTTCACAACCTCCATGGGAACTACAACTAGGCCTTGCGGGGGATGCCGGTCCGGGCCATGGCCTCGGCGTATGCGCCGTGGATGGCGTCCAGGTATTCCTGCTGGCGCTCGGGTGTGCCCGCGAAGGAGCGGCCACCCAGGGAGCGTACCTTGAACGTCTTGAACCCGCGGCGGGCGATGCTGGCGGGAGCCGACTTCATGAGCTGGTCGGCCAAACGGTGCGCCTCGTTGCCGTGTGCCACCAGGGCGGAGGTGCGCGGCAGGAGCTGCAGGAGGCGCAGGAGCGGCTTGAGCCCTTCGGTGATGTTGGCGGGGGTGAGCTTGCCCGGCTCGCCGGCCGGCTCGATCCACGGGTAGACGTTCCACGGGATCACGTACTCCGGGCGGAGGCCCAGCTGCCACTGCATGCCGAGCATGCGGGTGGTGGCCTCGTCGTCACCGGGCTTGATGAAGCCCTCGCCGGAGGTGACCCGCTGGTTGGAGAAGAGGCTCACGATGCGGCAGTCGTCCATGCTGTGGGCGGGGTCGATGTAGAGGACCTCGCTGCCCGGCTTCTGATCCTTGATCGAGTCACACAATGTGTTGACCTCGGCGATGTGGTCTTCGTAACGGCGGTTCCAGAGGAGTTGTTCGGGTGAGTCGGTCGCCAGGTCTTGCATCGGGGGTTAAGTCTCCTAGGTGTTACAGCGCGCACCACAAGGGCTGCGGGCATGCCGCAGCGGATCCGTCAGGGTGCAGTTGGGGGCTGGTTAACCTTACCGGACCAAGGAGGGCTCCGTTTCCGCCGGACCAATTGCAACGGCCTGGATTAACCCTTAAGTGCAGTTCCCGGGCCGCCGGCTTGACGACGGCAGAAGATGGAGGGGCACCATCATCAACTACCTTGGGGGTAAACAGTGGTTGCACCAGACTCGTCGCCCGAATCGACCCAGCGTCCACGGAAGGCACCCAGGATCCGGGCGATCCTGGCCGGCGGCCTCGTCCTGGGAGTTGGAGCCGCGATCACCCTTGCTGCCTGGAACGACTCGGAGTTCGCCCAGGGCACCTTCACAGCGGGGTCCTTCAACCTTGAGGGAAGCACCGACGGCACTGCATTCGCCGAGCACCCCGTTGGCTCGCCGGCGACCCTCTCCTTTACGGCCGCGCCCACCAACCTGGCGCCCGGTGATGTTGTCACTGCACCGTTCGCGGTGCGGCTTGACGAAGACACCACCAGCGGTGCCACGGTGACGGTCTCCACCGAATCATCCACCGGCGCACTGACCGGCCTGACATACTCGCTCACCCAATCGGACGCCTTCGGTTGCGGCGAACCGGTCACGGACACTTTGGTGGACCCCGGGACCGGATTGGGTACGACGCCGGGCAGCACCACTTTCGCGCTGGATGACGGCGGGGGTGCCGGTGCGGGAGCCGCAGTGAACCTGTGCTTCCGGATCACTGCCGGCTCCGGCCTGGTCCAGTCCCAGACCGGTTCCACCACCTGGGAATTCGCGGCCGAATCCCAGTAGTCCATGGGCACGCGACGCTCCACGAAGCACCGGGCGGTGAGGCCGCCCGGAAAGTACCTGCGGCTGCGTGCGGTCCTGGCCGGGGCCCTGGCGCTGGGCCTTGGCGGCTCGGTAACGCTCGCGTCCTGGACCGACAGTGACTTCGCCGGAGGGACCTTTGGCGCAAGTGTCTTTGTGACGGAGTCCAACGCCAGCAAACCCTACAACGCGTCGGGGACATGGAGTGCCAACGACGCTGCCCCGGGTGCCGCCTTGGTGTTCAACGCCACGGCCATGAGCCCGGGCTCGGTGGCCTACGCGCCCTTGGCCATTCGTACCCGGGCCGGGTCCGTGGGCGGAGAAGTGGTGCTCGGGGCACCGACGGTCACCAGCAGCGGCACGGGCACAGCGGACCTGGGGGCTGCACTCCGGTATCGTGTGGTCCGTTCAGCCGCCTGCGATGCCACCGCCTTCACGGGGACACCGGTGTTCGTGGTGGGCAGCGACGGAGCCAAGCCCTTCACCCAAGGCCAGGCGGCCGGCGTCGTCAATCCTTTGCAGGCGGCCACGGCCACACTGCCGGGGGCGCCCACGCAGTTCTGCTTTGAAGTGACCCTGCCCCTTGGCGCCAACAACGCCCTGCAGGGACAAACGGCCACTGCAACCTGGCAGTTCACTGCCACCTCCAGCCCATGAGCCGCGCTTTCACGTCCCGCGTCCGCGAATGCCTGCTGAACCTCGCCGCGGCCGGCGGTGCGGTGTGCATCGTGGCGGTGATCCTGGCGCTGGCATTCAACATCACGCTCATCTTGTTCAAGACCGGCTCCATGGCCCCGGGCATCCCCGCCGGATCCCTGGCCCTGGTGCGGGAAATTCCTGCCGCTGACATCCGGGTGGGCGACGTTGTCACCGTTGACCGTCCCGGCAAACTGCCCATTACGCACCGGGTGCAGACCGTGGAGGATGCCAAGGGTGCCTCCCGCACCATCACCATGAAGGGCGACGCCAATACCGCTCCGGACCCTGCGCCTTATGTGGTGGAACGGGTGCGGGTTGTCCTGTGGTCCGTCCCGGGGCTCGCGTACCCGCTTGCCGCAGCCGCCAACCCGGTGGTGCTCGGGGCAACAACTGTGGCCGTTTCCGGCCTGGTCACCTGGGTGCTGTGGCCGCGTCGTGAAACCCCCGGCAGAGGCGGCAACAAGCATGGCGGCCGCAGGCGTGGGCAGCATGTCGCGGCTTAAGCGGTGCTGGCTGTTGTTCCTTTGCGCCCTGATGCTCCAGCCTGCGCCAGCGCACGCCCTGACGTCCGATCGGCAGCCCGCCCGGGAGGAACCCTCCGGTTGGTTGGAGCTCGACGCCGGTCCGGCCGGGAAGGTGCACCGGCTCACCCCGGGCGGGACTGCTGACTGGGCGGTGGCGGTGGGGGTCCGGGGCGAACCCGCCACGGCGCTGGAGTTGCGGCTGGAACCCGGGGCCGGGATCCTCCGGGACTACCTCAGTGTCACCCTGAGGACCTGCGGCCAGCCCTGGGACGAGGGCGGTCCGGCCGGCAGTACCTGCGGTGCCGGAGAAGACACTGTGCTGGAATCCACAGCGTTGAGGGAGGCCGAGGGGACGCGCCTGGATCTCCTGGGTGAGACTTCGCGGGCCGCTTCCGGCTCCCCGCTACCTGATACCACCTATGTCCTCCTGACAGCAGCGCTCGCGGTCGATGCCCCAAAGGACGTGCAAGGGACCAGGACCAGCATCGTCATCGGGGTTTTCGGCTCGGGCGATGATCCCGGCGGTGCGGCAGCAAGAAAGCCCGGCCAGGCGCCGTCGGGATCCCTTGCGGACACCGGCGCCCGCCTGGGTGGCTTCCTGCTGCTCGGTGTGCTCGCCGTGGTCGGCGGCTTTGCGGCTTCACGATGGCGGGGTGGGCGGGGATGAGGAAGTACCTGGCCGCCCTGGGCGCAGTGGCCCTCCCCGTGGCCATGATGCTGACGGCGTCCAACCCGCCGGCCGTCACGGAGGCTTCGTGGGCCCGTGGGACCTACGCATCCGGCAATTTCGGCACCGTGACAATCCCCGCCCCTACGCTGAACGGGCAATGCACCTACAACCCGGGTGTTTTGGGGTTGGGTGCCTACGTGCGGATCTTCTGGCTCCCGCCCTCCGGCTACACCCTGTCGCAGGCCGAGGTGCAGGCATCCACCAGCGGACTGGGCTCCGCGCTCGCACCGCTCACCGGGTACAACCTCTCCATCAACACCACCGGAAGTGCGGCCGCCGGTTACGTTACGGACGTACCCACCAACCTCCTGGGCGGTCTCCTGGGGCTGGGAACGGAACTGCAGATCGCCATTGTGATCAGGGACCCGGCAACGTCGTGGACGTCAAAGGCCGCGTCCGTGGCCAGCAACGCCGGGCTGATCGCCGGGCTGGGGGGCAACTGCCGGAATCTTCCACCCGGCACGTGATCCACCGTGTGCGCCCGCTGCAACCGGGCCGCCCACAAAACTTCACGCGACCGCCGTCGAACGCTCCTTGACACCAGACTTTCAGGTGCCATCGGCTAAACTTGGCTGGTAAGAGCCCCGAAACTCTTGCGTCTGCCGCGGCCGCGGCAGGCTGTACCAAGTACCGTCGGGGCATTCTCATGTACGGCGCCAAGGCCTGGCTTTCCAGCCGGGTCTTGCCCGAAAGAATGGGGGAGGATCCCATGCCCGCTATCGTGATCGTCGGAGCCCAGTGGGGCGACGAAGGCAAAGGCAAAGCAACCGACCTGCTTGGTGGCCGCGTCGACTACGTGGTCAAGCCCAACGGCGGTAACAACGCCGGGCACACCGTGGTGGTCGGCGGTGAGAAGTACGAGCTGAAGCTCCTTCCCGCGGGCATCCTGAGCCCCAACGCCATTCCGATTATCGGCAACGGCTGCGTGGTGAACCTCGAGGCCCTGTTCCAGGAGATCGACGGCCTTGAAGCCCGTGGCGCCGATACCTCCCGCCTCCGTGTGTCCGCCAACGCCCATCTGGTGGCTCCGTACCACCAGGTCCTGGACAAGGTCACCGAGCGCTTCCTCGGCAGCCGCGCCATCGGCACCACCGGCCGCGGCATCGGCCCGGCCTATATGGACAAGGTGGCCCGCCTGGGTATCCGCGTCCAGGACGTCTTCGACGAGTCCATCCTGCGCCAGAAGGTGGAAGGCTCGCTGCGCCAGAAGAACGAACTCCTGGTCAAGATCTACAACCGCCGCAGCGTTGTGGTGGAGGAGATCGTGGAGTACTTCCTGTCTTTCGCCGAGCGCCTGCGTCCGCTGGTCATCGACAGCACGCTGGAACTGAACAACGCTTTGGACGAGGGCAAGGTTGTGCTCATGGAAGGCGGCCAGGCAACGTTCCTGGACGTGGACCACGGCACCTACCCGTTCGTTACGTCCTCGAACCCGACGGCAGGCGGCGCGTCGGTTGGTTCGGGCATCGGCCCCACCCGCATCTCCCGCTCCATCGGCATCATCAAGGCCTACACCACCCGTGTTGGCGCGGGGCCGTTCCCCACCGAACTCTTCGACGAGATGGGTCTCTACCTGCAGAAGACCGGCGGTGAGTTCGGCGTGAACACCGGCCGTCCCCGCCGCTGCGGTTGGTACGACGCCGTCCTGGCCCGCCACGCCTCCCGCGTCAACGGTTTCACCGACTACTTCGTCACCAAGCTGGATGTCCTCACCGGCATCGAGCAGATCCCCGTCTGCGTGGCTTATGACGTGGACGGCGTGCGCCACGACGAAATGCCCATGACGCAGACCGAGTTCCACCACGCCGTGCCGATCTTCGAGTACTTCGACGGCTGGACCGAGGACATTACCGGGGCCCGCACGCTCGAGGACCTCCCCGAGAACGCCCGCAACTACGTGCTGGCCCTCGAGAAGCTCTCCGGCACGCGCTTCTCCGCGATCGGCGTCGGGCCGGACCGTGACCAGACCATCGTGGTGCATGATTTGATCGACGGCTAGTTTTACAGAATTACGACGACGGCGGGTCGCCCCAGGGTTCGAATGGAACCTTGGAGGCGGCCCGCCGTTTGTGGTTTCTGGACTGGCAGCCGTCTCGGACTGAGAAACAACGAAAATAGATATGTGCGTTATTCACAAGTTTGCATGCTTGTAATGCACGGTGACGTATGGCACGATGATGCTGGCATCCACTCCCGACCAAGGAACCTCCTCGTGAATATTGCACTCAAAAGCGTCCGCAAGCTGCGCATCCATTGGCCTGTATCTGTTGAGACGATGACCCGTATGGGGCAAGGCGAATCCAGCGCCCTCGAATCGGACACCGGCATCGCTCGCCTCCTGGACACACTGAAGGCCACCCCTGAGCTCGGCGGGTTCGGCAACTACCACCACGTCTTCGAATCCACGGCGGGTTTTGAGGGTTTCACCGTGGCAGAGGGCGCAAATCCAACGCTGGGTAAGGTCGGCCAGCGGACCATCTCGCCCACCTTTGTCTTCACGTCCTACTTCGATGCCGCCTTGGACGAACCATCCGTCCAGCTACTGGTGCAGCGCATTGTGGAAATCCACCCATGGGAGGTTCCCGTCATTGAAGTCTCCGCGCCGCTCAGCGTTTCCACCGGAGGCGCCGTATCCTCCAAGGCCGCGGACATCCTTCAGGAAAGGATCGCCTCGTGAAAGCTCCGTTGTGGCAGGAATTGGCGCCCCTGCTCGCCAACAGGACCTTCACCGACCTGACACACGCCTTCCATCCGGGCCAGCCGCACTTTGCGGCGTTTCCCGATGAGCAACGCGAAGCCCTCTTTGACATGGACAAGGGCGACGGATTCACCGCGCACAGGTACTCGATCGTCGGCCAGTGGGGCACGCACGTCGATCCGCCGTCGCACTTCATCCGAGGCGGCCGAACTCTTGACCAGCTACCGGTCCAGGAGATGGTGCTGCCCTTGGTGGTCCTGGACATCAGCAGCCGCGCCGCGACCGACAACGACGCTTCGCCGACGCTGGCCGACGTCGACGCCTGGGAGGAACGCAACGGCAGGATCCCGGCGGGATCCTTCGTTGCGCTCCGCACGGATTGGAGCCTGCGGTGGCCCGATGCCCAGGCAATGGCCAATCGTGATCCGGAAGGCATCAGCCACACGCCGGGATGGTCGCGGGAAGTCCTTGAGGTGCTGGTCGAGGAACGCAACGTAGCGGCGATCGGGCACGAACAGACCGATACAGACCCCGGCAGCGCCACATCACGCCAGGACTTCAGCCTCGAAACCTACATACTGGCCAAGGACAGGTGGCAGATCGAACTCCTCGCCAACCTGAAGGGCGTGCCGGAGTCCGGGGGCGCAGTTATAGCCACCTGGGCCAAGCCACTCGGTGGAAGCGGATTCCCCGCCCGCGTGTTCGCGGTCCACTAAGGCGACAGTCCGCCCGTCGTCAAGCCCGCGTCGGACTGCCCCCGGGACTGGCTAGAATCGAGAAATGTCAAAGACCTCCAGCATGGGCCGCGGCATGATGGCCGTCCTCACCGTTGGCGAGCGGCACGCCGAAGGGTACGACGGCGGTACGGTCGCCGAAGTTGCGGCGCGCCTGGACAAAGACCGCAGCCAGGTCTCCCGCAGCCTCAAAGGTGCACTCCAGGAAGGGTTCCTGGCACGCACGGCGGACCGGGCGTACTGCCTCGACTGGTCGCTCCTCACCGATGCCCAGCTGGTGACCGAGCAACGGCTGCGGACTGACGGGTTGGCGGCGTTGGAGGGGCTGGCGGCCGAATCCACCGAGGCCTGCTTCCTGGGCGTTCTCAGCGGAAACAGCACAGTCACCATTGCCGAGCACGTACCTGCAAGCGCCAACCTTGTTGGCTCATGGCTGGGCCGCCCCTATCCTGCCTATTGCAGCGACGCCGGCCAGGCTCTTCTGTGGGACGCTCCGGCGGAGGAAGTGCGGCGGATCTTCCAGAACGTGGAGTTCGTCCGGCACGGGCCCAACACGCCATCGTCGGTGGACGACTTTCTTCACCGCCTGGAAAGTGCCCGGAGCAGGGGCTACTCGATCGTCGACGAGGAGGCCGAACCGGGCCTCTATTCGCTTGCAGCACCGATCCGCGACTTCAAAGGCGACGTCGCCGCGGCGCTGCAGATAGTGGGCCCGAAAGAGCGGCTGGAACCCCAACGGGAACAGCATGCGCTGGCACTCGCGTCATGGCGCGACTGGCTTGAAACCCGGGTCGGTGGAATTCAGTGAACCTGGCCCTGGGCGGAACCCAACCGTTTTGCCGCCGCCTGCAGGGCCCGGGCCACCACAGCAATGTCCAGCTCAGCACCGGAAAGGCTGCCCAGCACGCTGAGTGCAGCCAGGATGTCACCGCGGGGTGAGCGCACAGGGACTGCCAGTTCCCACACAGCGTGCTCGTATTCTTCGGTTGCCAGGACGTATCCTCCCGGCCGGTCGCGCTCCATCAGCTCCTGCACCTCGGCTGGAGTGTGGGCGGCGGCCGGTCCGCCCACGCCGATGAAATTTACGTCCTTAAGCAACGAATGCAAGGCGCCGGTGTCGTGATCCCACAGCAGGGCCCTGCCTGCCCCCGTGCACCAGGCCGGTGTCACCATCCCGGGCTTGGCAAAACCGCCCAGAGCGGCGTTATTGATTGAAGCCCGAAGGAGCTGCACCCGCACGCCGTCCCGTACGGACAATCGGGCGCGGAGGCCAAACCCGGACACCAGCTCTTCCAACTCGGCTCTGGATTCCCGGACCCAGTTCCCGTTGAGGGAACCGGCCAGGGAAAAGAAGCGCCGACCCACCCTGAACGGCCCGCGGTCCTCCCGCTCCAACAACTCGAGGTCGCAAAGCTCCTGGGCCAGCCGGGATACGCGACTCTGTTCCATGTCCAGTTCCGCGGCCAATTGTGAGACACCCAGCAACTGCCTGCCCTGTTTTTCCCGGTCAGCCACCAACCGCACCAAGCGAAGGCCCTGGGCCAAGGACGACGCTTCGGATGGAACATCCACGGATCGGGCTCCTTTCAGCATGCTCTAGCCATTCTCACATGGCCGTCTCCTGCGCGAGGACGCGGGAACCCCCTGCCCACACTGTGTAGAGATCGGCAAGGATGCTGCCGTTGGCTGACTCTAGCTCATTCACCGTGATCTCCTCTCCACCTTGCCGGCCGAAGAGGACTACCTCGTCTCCCGGGCTGATGTCCGTGACGCCGGAAACGTCCACCACCATGGAATTCATGGAGACCGCGTCCACCACTGGAACCCGCTGTCCCCGGACGAGCACAGTCCCTGCCTTGGCCAACGCCCGCCTGTAACCGTCGCCATAGCCGGCGGTGACGGTGGCCAGCCGCGCGTGGGATCGCAGCGTATGAAGGAGTCCGTAGCCCACTTTGCTACCTGCGGGATAAGTGTTTACCGAGCCGATTCTGGCTTTGAAGGCCAGGCATCGCCGGTAGCCCGGATGCCGTGGATCCGAGTCGCCGTAGAGCAGCGCGCCCGTCCGGACCATGTCCAGCCAGGTTGCAGGAACGTTGAGCGTCGCGAAGGAGTTGGCTGCGTGCAGCAGTATCTGCTCACGTGGTATCCGGGCCGCACTAAGGATCGACAGGGCCTGCTCCAGGAAACGGCTCAGACCTGCTTCGATGTCCGCAACGTCGTCCAGCGGGAAATGCGTCATGATACCGGCAAGTTCCAGGTGCCGATGACTCAAAATTCCCGCTGCTGTTGCCCTCCCCAACGCCCCGGATACGTCAAGGCTGTGGCGGCTTATGCCGGATGAGTTGATGTCCAGATGGATGCGGACCACGCGCCCGGAATCAGCTGCAATCCGGTTGATTTCCCACGCGCTTTGAGGGTCGGCAACCAGCTCTTCGACGTCATATCCGACGGCGGCTGCTACCTCCTGTGGTGCGGCGGCGCGGACACGGAGCAACTTGCCGGTGAAGCCGACGCTCCGGGCGATAGCTGCTTCACGGTTGGAGCCGACACCAATGCAGGGGACGCCGGTCCGCACGAGCGAAGGCATCAGCAGCTCCGCCCCGTGCCCGTACGCGTCAGATTTGATCACGGCGCAGACCTTGGCACGGTCACACAAGAGTGCCTGTACTCCACGCACGTTGGATTCGAAAGCGTCTCCGTCTACTTCCACCCAGCTGGCCAGATGATCAGTGCGGGGTTCGGGGGGAACCGGATGCAACATGGGGGTTCCTTTGAATACGGCTCAGCGGCCGGGCTAAACAGTGCCCGACCGCTGAGCATGGATAACGGAATCAGGCCGGCTGGGGCTTGCGGGTCCTGCCGCCGTAGCGGAACCGGAAGAACAGGTAGCAAGCGGCCACGAACGGAACCCCGAAGTACAGCGCTGCTATCTGCGACGGGTCCATGGCGATGCCCACCAAGGAAACGAGGCACAGGACAAAGGCGAGGATGGGCACCAACGGAAACAATGGCGCCTTATAGGGGAGATCGGCTACGTTTCCGCCGTTGCGGACGAAGGCGCGCCGGTGGAAGAAATGGGAAGCCACAATCGACATCCATACGCCAACAACGGCAAAACCCGCCACGGACACCAATGCCAGATAGACGGTTTCAGGTGCCGCGACGCTGCTGATGAGGGATGCGAGGCCGCCCAGCATGCTCACGGAGAGCGCGATCATGGGAATGCCGCGGCGGGTGAGCTTTTTAAAGGCCTTCGGCGCGTGGCCTTCGTCCGCAAGCGAATAAAGCATGCGGGCACAGGAGAACAGGCCGCTGTTGCCGGCGGACAGCAGGGCGGTGATGATGACGAAGTTCATGATGTCCGCCGCATAGGGAATCCCCACGGAAGAGAACACTGTGACGAACGGGCTTTCGTCCAGACCCACCTGGTCATAGGGGACCGTTGCCGCAATGACAGCAATTGCACCGACGAAGAAGATCAGCAAACGAATGACGGTGCTTCGCATTGCCTTGGGAATGTTTCGCGCGGGATCGGCCGTTTCCCCTGCCGCGACGCCGATCAGTTCAGATCCGGAGAAGGCGTAGAAGACCGCCAGCGCGGTAACCAGGACGCCAGTGAATCCATTGGGGAAGAGACCGGCTGAAGTATTGAAGTTCTCAAAGAGGAAGGGATGGTTGCCGGAACCGGACAACGGGTGAAAGCCAAAGAGGGCCGCGCCGCCGAGGATGATGAGGCCGATAATGGCGCCCACCTTGATGATGGCGAACCAGAACTCGGACTCCCCGAAGAACCGTGAAGAGATTGCATTGAAGCCGAAGAGGATTGCGGCGAAGACAAGGCACCAGACCCATACCTCGACATCCGGGAACCAGCGCTGCATCAAAAGTCCTGACGCCGTGAACTCCGAACCGATGGCCACGGCCCAGCAGAGCCAGTACAGCCAAGCGGTGGTGAATCCCGTGGCCGGTCCAATCGAGCGCGCTGCGTAGATGTGGAAGGCCCCGGATACGGGATAGGCAATGGCCAGTTCGCCGAGGCACGCCATGACAAGGTATACGACGAACGCACCAATCAGATAGGCGATGACTGCGCCCAGCGGACCGGCTTGGGAGATCGTATAGCCGGAACTCAGGAAGAGTCCGGACCCGATCACACCTCCCATTGCGATCATGATCAGGTGCCTGGTGCCCATTGATCTGCGAAGTCCGCTCGGGGCAGGCCCGGCGCCGGCTGCTTCCGGCCGGTGGTCCAGTTGCAGGGGTGTTGAAGATTCCATGTGATTCTCCGGTCGGTGACGGATGCGAAGGGGAAGAGCCGGGCGGGTCGAATTTCACCCGCTGGAGTCCGTAGTGATGAAGGTAACACAAAAGAACGCAAAGCAGTCATTAAAAACATTTATGAATGCATATAACGCACGCATAGATCTCCCGGATGACCTTTGATGTCCGGCGAATGGTCAAAATGACCATGCTCTTTGCCGGTATGACATGGCTGCGCTGACACCGGGCCCCCGCAGGATTGAGTCATCAAAGGCCACCCCACCTGAAGGAGCACCATGACCACCTACGATCTCGCCCTCATTGGCTTCGGCGGAGTCAACCGCACCCTTGCGGAAATCGTCCACATACGCGGTGAAGAACTCCGCGCCGAGCTCGGGTTCGGACTGCGCATTGTTGCGATTACAGACCTGCGCTTGGGATCGCTGATGGTCCCCGGCGGTATCGACCTCGGCATGGCACTGCACCTTTCGTCCGCTGAAACATTCGCAGACCACGGGGGATCCCGGGACACCAACAACGAAGCCGTGATCCGCAACTGCACGGCTGACATCATCTGCGAAGCCACCTTCACCAACCCGGAAGACGGTGAACCGGCCGTGTCCCACGTACGCTGGGCCCTGGAATCCGGCAAGAGTGTCTGCACAACCAACAAGGGGCCTGTGGCGCTCCAAGGCCCGGAGCTGGCACGCCTGGCCGAAGCGATCGGAGCCAGGTTCGAGTTTGAAGGCGCTGTGATGAGCGGTACTCCGGTCATCAGGCTCGCAAAGCAGATGTTCACCGGGCTTGCCATCGATGGGTTCGAGGGCATCCTGAACGGCACCAGCAACTACGTACTGGGCCGCATGGAAGCAGGCCTGGACCTGCAGTCCGCCGTTCGGGAAGCACAGGATCTTGGCTACGCCGAAGCCAACCCCACCGCAGACATCGAAGGATACGACGTCCAACTCAAGGTACTGATTCTGGCCAATGAACTGCTGGGTGCCGGGATCACGCTCAAAGACGTCAGCCGCGAGGGCATCTCCTCCGTAACCCCGTCAGACATCTCCAAGGCGGCTGCAGAGGGGCGGCGATGGAAACTGATCGGGTCAGCAAGCAGGAATACCGACGGCACAGTGTCAGCCTCAGTCAAACCGATGGCCCTGCCCTTGGACCATGGCTTGGCCGGTATTTCCGGTGCCACCAACGCCGTTTCCTTCGCCACGGACCTGTTGGGTCCGGTAACGATCTCCGGCCCTGGCGCCGGACGGATGGAGACTGCCTATGCCCTGCTCTCCGACATCATCGCCATGCATGCAGCCAAGAAAGTTGATTCCCATGTCTGAGACCTTGATCGCGGAGGTTCCAACCATGACCGACGTCCAGGATGTCACCAGTCCTTACGACCACCGGAGGATTGGCAGCATCAAGCTCACCAGCCTGGAAGAGGTAGAGGATGTCCTTGCCGCGGCGCGCGCCGGCGCCGAGGCATCAGCAGCGCTGTCCCGTAACGACCGGGGCAGGATCCTGGACCGCGCGGCGCAGTCCATCGAGGAACGCAGCGAAATCTTCGCCCGGACAATAGTCGATGAAGCAGGAAAGACCATCCGCCAGGCACGTAAAGAGGTCCTCAGGGCAGTGAACACCCTGCGGCTCTCAGCCGCGGAGGCCCGCCGGAATGCCGGTGAGGTCATCCCCTTTGACGCCTATGAAGGATCCGAGGACCGCCACGGGTGGTTCTCACGTGAACCCCTGGGAATCATTCTGGCCATCACGCCCTTCAACGATCCGCTCAACCTGGTAGCGCACAAGGTGGGGCCGGCAATCGCAGGAGGCAACGCCGTCGTACTTAAACCTTCGGCGTTGACTCCGCTGTCCGCCCAACTGCTGGCCGAAGCCCTCATCCAAGCCGGACTTCCGGACACCGTACTGACCCTTGTCCACGGTGGACGCGAGGTTGCCCGGAAGATCCTGTCCGCGCCGGACATCCGGATGGTGTCCTTCACCGGCGGATTCTCAACGGGCGAGGACATCGCAAGGACCGCCGGGCTCAAGAAGCTGGCCATGGACCTCGGCGGCAATGCGCCCGTCATTGTCATGGACGACGCCGACCTGGAGAAAGCCCTGGAGTCCTGCGTTTCCGGAGCGTTCTGGGCGGCCGGGCAGAACTGCGTTGGAGTGCAGCGCATCCTGGTCCACAGTTCCGTCTATCAGGAGTTCAAGGCCAGGTTCCTGGCCGAAACTGCATCGCTGGTGGTGGGCGACCCAAATGACGGAAAGACCGACGTCGGGCCGATGATCACCGCCGCGGCCGCCGGCGCGCTCATGGACAAAATCCGATTGGCCGTTGACGCCGGTGCAGTCCTGCTGGCGGGTGGCAGGAACGTCGGAAACCTTGTCCAGCCGACGGTAGCTGAGGCAGTTCCCGAAGACAGCCGGATGTGGCAGGAAGAAGCCTTCGGACCCCTCGTGATGCTGCGGCCCGTGGATTCCCTGCAAGAGGCAGTTGAGGTTGCCAACTCGATCGACTTCAGCCTCCATGCCGGGATCTTCACGTCCTCACTCGGCAATGCCATGGAGGCGGCCAAACAGCTCCAAGCGGGTGGCGTGATGATCAACGACTCCTCCGACTACCGGTTCGACGGAATGCCGTTCGGGGGTTTCAAGTACGGCAGCTTGGGCCGGGAGGGCGTGCGCTTCGCTTACGAGGATATGACTCAGCCAAAAGTCATCTGCATCAAGGACTGAGGGAGGGAAACTTTGCATAAGCAATATCGGGTGGAGGAAGACTCCCTTGGCCGCGTCGAGGTGCCGGTCGATGCCTATTGGGGCGCCCACACGGCCCGGGCCCTGTGGAACTTCCCCATTAGCGGAACTACCTTGGCGCAGCACCCCCGGCTCATCGTGGCCCTGGCAAGGGTCAAAAGGGCAGCCGCAGTCACCAACGGCCAACTTGGCGTCATTGATTCCGCCACAGCCCGGGCCATCGGCAAAGCCTGCGAAGCCATCGAGGCCGGGCGGTTCCATGATCAGTTCTGCGTTGACGTGATCCAGGGAGGCGCCGGCACCAGCACCAACATGAACGCCAACGAGGTGATCGCAAACATTGCCCTGGAAACTTTGGGGCACCCTCTCGGCAGCTACCAGTTCCTCCATCCCATAGACCACGTCAACCGTTGCCAGTCCACCAACGACGTGTACCCCACGGCCCTCAAACTGGCCTTGGCAGGAGCAGCGCAAGGCCTGTGCGAGGAACTGGACCGGCTGGTCGGGGCCTTCAAAGGCAAGGGCACGGCCTTCGCCCACATTGTGAAGATGGGGCGCACGCAGCTGCAGGACGCCGTTCCCATGACCCTGGGTCAAGAGTTCCAAGCCTTCGCAGCAACCATCGCCGAGGACCGGCAGCGGCTGGAAGAATCTGCCAGTCTCCTCCTTGAATGCAGCCTGGGGGCCACCGCCGTCGGAACCGGAATCACCGCCGCAACCGGTTACCGGGAGCGGGTAGTGGACGCACTGGCAGGGATCACTGGTTACCCGTTGGTTCCGGCCCTGAACCTGGTAGAGGCTACCTCCGATGTCGGTGTCTTCATGCACTTGTCCGGAATGCTGAAGCGCTCCGCGGTCAAGTTGTCCAAAATCAGCAGCGATCTCAGGTTGCTCTCCAGCGGACCACAAAATGGTTTGGGTGAGCTGAGGCTGCCGCCGCGGCAAGCTGGCTCATCGATCATGCCAGGCAAGGTTAACCCGGTCATCCCGGAGACCCTTAACCAGATCGCTTTCGCCGTCGCAGGCGCGGACACAACTGTCACCATGGCCGCTGACAACGGCCAACTCCAACTCAATGCTTTCGAACCGGTGATTGGGCATGTACTGCTTCAGGGACTGTCCTGGCTCACCAACGGAGCCCGCATCCTCCGGACCCACTGCGTCGAGGGCGTTGAAGCGGACGAGGAGCTGCTGCGGTCGAAGGTGGCGAGCTCGGCCGGTTTGGCCACCGCTTTCATCCCGGCGCTCGGATACGCAGCTGCAGCCTCGGTTGCGAAGCAGGCTTTGAGGGACAACGCGCCCGTGCTGGAGTCAATCACCTCAATGGGGTTGTTGGACGGGGATTCGGCCAAGGCCATCCTCGATGATGCCGCCGGACTCCGGCCGGGAATGCGTCCGGGCGGATAGCGCCCTAAACGGAACCTCTGCGGATCACATTGGAGAGCGTCATGGCCGTGACCGTATCGGCCACGCCCGGGATGGCGGCTATCTCCTCCCAGATTTCCTGGATTCGGCCCAAGGAACGGGCTTCGAGCCGGACGATCAAGTCAAAGTCACCGCTCAGGACATCGCAAAGGACTACCTCGGGGATCGCGCGGAGTGCAGCCAAAACGTCAGCTCCACGCATACGGTCCTTCCGGTAAACCATGAGGAATGCCGAAACGGAGTCCCGGGCATCTCCACCGGCCACCACGGTGTAGCCCTGGATGTAGCCCTGCCGCTCCATTCTTTCGATCCGCTGGCGTACCGCGTTCCTTGACAGCATGACCTTGCTGGCCAGTACCGCGTGGGGAACCCGGGCGTTCCTGGTCAACTCCGCGAGGATGCTTTGGTCAATACCGTCCAGGCTTGGTCGTTCCATGCGTCCCATCCACAAATAAGCATGCAGGCGCACAGTACAGCACCTGCCTTGACCGAAAGGCCCAAGAAGAAATGATACGTCCACAGCTCCGCGAGCCGACTGCGGGGGAATTCACGTGCATCCTTTTCGACATGGACGGCACCTTGGTCGATTCCGCCGAAGGAGTGACAGGGAGCGCAGCTGCGGCCCTGAAGGCAGTCGGGGCCGAAGCGCCTGGGCCGGAGGAACTGATGTCTTACGTGGGTCCGCCGATGATCGAGTCGTTCCGTTCGCTTCCGGGCATGGACGAAGAGCGGGCGCGCTTGGCCCTCAAGCATTATCGGACCCACTACGCCGAATGGGGAGTCCGGCAAGCCCGCCTCTTCGACGGCGTCTACGAGCTCCTCCAAGAACTGCCAAGCGGCCTCCCTATGGCTGTCGCCACCTCCAAGATTGAAGACCAAGCCCTCAGGATGGCTGACCTGCTGGGGATCGGCCAGTACTTCGTTGACATCTGCGGAGCCTCAGACGTACTGGATCGATCACACAAGAAGGACGTCATCGAAGCGTCCCTGCGGCGACTTCAGTTCCAAGGCGTGGACGTGGCCAGGCCTGTCATGGTGGGAGACAGGATTCACGACGTCGAGGGGGCTGCCGCCTTTGGAATCCCGACAGTTTTTGCCCTGTGGGGCTACGGCACCCAGGAGGAGCTGGCCGGTGCCGCTGCCTTGGCAGTCCACCCGAAAGATGTAGTTCCCATAGTGCTTGCCCAATAGGACCTCGCTCCACCCCAAGCCCGGGACTAATTCCGCCACCTCCGGAGTTACCTCTTTTTGGAGGAACAGCACGAACGCGACGGGATGACGGGATACATGACTACTGAGACTGAAGACGGCGTCGGGTTCCGATCCAAACGTGGCCCCATCCTGATTGCCCTGATGCTGTCCACCGGCCTGGTGGCGATCGATTCGACGATCGTCGCCACGGCCGTTCCGTCGATCGTTGAGGACATCGGCGGCTTCTCTTCCTTCCCGTGGCTCTTCTCGGCTTATCTGTTGGCGCAGGCCGTCTCGGTTCCTGTTTATGCCAAGCTCTCCGATGTCCTGGGACGCAAGCCGATCATCCTCAGCGGCATCGGGCTGTTCCTGCTCGGTTCCATCCTGTGCGGGCTGGCCTGGAGCATGCCGGCGCTCATCGCGTTCCGCGTGTTGCAGGGGTTGGGCGCCGGAGCGGTCCAGCCGGTCTCGATCACCATTGCCGGCGATATCTACACGCTTGCCGAGCGTGCCAAGGTGCAGGGTTACCTGGCCAGTGTCTGGGCCATATCGTCGGTCGTTGGCCCCACGCTCGGCGGTATTTTTGCTTCGTTGGAGATCTGGCGTTGGATCTTCCTGATCAACATTCCGCTGTGCCTGCTGGCCGGCTGGATGCTGGTCCGCACCTTCCACGAGGACGTCCAAAAGACCAGGCACCGCATCGACTACCTGGGTGCACTCCTGCTCACCACGTCGCTGAGCCTCCTGATCCTCGGTGCGCTGGAGGGCGGCCACGCGTGGGCGTGGGACTCCGCCATCAGCATCGCGGTGTTTGCGATCGGCGCGGTATTGCTCGGAGCGTTCCTGCTGGTCGAGCGGAAAGCGGCCGAGCCGGTCCTCCCACCGTGGGTGGTTTCCCGAAGGCTTCTGGCAACCACTGCGCTGGTCTCCTTTGGCGTCGGCGCTGTCATGCTCGGACTTACCTCCTACGTGCCGACCTTCCTGGAGGGCGCCATCCAAACCTCCCCCATCCTGGCGGGCCTGGCCTTGGCCGCGTTGACGCTCGGCTGGCCACTCAGTGCATCGCAGGCCGGCAGGTTCTACCTCCGGATCGGGTTCCGCACCACGGCCCTGATCGGCATCTCCATCACGGTCATCGGCACGGCGGTTCTTGCCTTGACGGCGTCAACTCCCAACGTGCTCCTGGTAGCCGTGGCCTGTTTCATCGTCGGACTCGGGCTTGGCCTGGTGGCCACACCGACCCTGATAGCAGCCCAGTCCAGCGTCGACTGGAACGAACGGGGCGTCGTCACCGGGACCAACCTCTTTTCCCGTTCCATCGGCAGCTCCATCGGCGTGGCCGTGTTCGGTGCGGTTGCCAACGCGATCTACGCGAACAGCGGCGGCCCGGACCCGCAGTCAACGGTCTCGGCGTCGATGGCCGTGTTCCTTGCCGTGCTGGTTGCTGCGGTACTGACGGTGGCAGCGGTGATCGCCATGCCCGGAGCCGGCGCGAAGGCCGCGCCCGAGTCGGCTCCTTCGGCGGAAACCGTGGGTTCGCAGGATTAGGCTCGATCCCGCAGGTCACAACGGAAGGGTCACAGCATGGAATTGATCACGGGTGCGGTGGTGAAGGTCTTCGAAGGCACCATCTGGGCCGAGGGACCGGTCTGGATCCCGCAATCCCAAACGGTCCGCTGGAGCGATATCCCCAACAACAGGATTCTGGAGTACAGCCCGGAGACGGGCCAAACGCGTGAGTACGCGACCGCCGTCGAATACACCAACGGGCGCACGCTGGACGCCGACGGAAGCGTGGTGCAGTGCAGCCACGGCCGGCGCCGCGTCGAGCGGGACCACGACGGCGTGGTGTCGCCGATCGTCGAAGCGTTCGGCGGGCGCCGGCTCAATTCGCCCAACGATGTTGTGGTGGCCAAGGACGGGACGGTCTGGTTCACCGATCCGCCCTACGGGATCCTCCCGGGCACGGTTGAGGGTCACGAGGGCGAGCTGGAGTACGGTGCCTGCTACGTCTTCCGTTTCGATCCCTCCACCCGGGAACTGACGCCGGTGGTCACGGACCTGGTGTACCCGAACGGGCTGGCCTTCTCGCCCGATGGGTCCTTGTTGTACGTCGCTGACACAGCCGGTCCGGCCCGCGGAGTTCCCTATCGCATCTGGGTGTATCCCGTGGAGCAGGGCAAGTGTGGCCCGGGCTGGACGTTCGTTGAGCTGGAAGAGGACAAACCGTCCGACGGATTCCGCGTGGATGTCGAAGGCCGGGTGTGGACCTCGGCCGGAGCGTCGGTCCGGGTCTATGCGCCGGACGGCGCTCTGTTGGCGGACGTCGGGATACCGGAGAAGGTGTCGAACGTCTGCTTCGGGGGGCCGGACGGCCATGACCTGTACATCACGGCGACGTCTTCGCTGTACCGGCTGCGGACCACAACAACGGCAGCGGCCTAGGGTGTTGCTTTTTCGATGTTTGTCCTGGCCGGCGGCAGCGGGTCATTCAGCAGAATCTGAACGTACTTATGTTCAAATAAAGCATAAGTGGGTATGCTTTTTCCAAACCTCACGGAAAGAGCAAAGATGCTTCTCGAACGAGACCTCATTCAAGCCACGGGATTCCGCAACGTCCGCAGCGGTGACCGCCTCACCGGATTCCAGTTGAAGCTGCGCATGCCTTCATACCGCGGCATGGCCGCGTCCCTGATCGATGGCGTAGCCGTCAGGGTAGGCAGTCTGGTGGATGTTCCGGCGCCGGTCCCAGTCTGGACTTTTGGCGGCACCACCTACACCTTGCAGGATCTGCAGGAAACTGATGGCGTCCGTTGGCCTTTGGAGGAGGCAGCCACCGTTACGGTGCCCTTCGAGGGCGGCCTGCCGCAAGGCGTACACGAGGTGTCCGTGGAGCTGAAGCTCCGCATGTCCTACATACCCCAGGAACACCAGCCATCGGTGTACCGCGAGTCCCGACACATCACGCTGGGTCCGGAAGGCGGCGATGGCGTCTTCCGCTACGGTGTCTCCCTGTACAGTTTCATGCACGATTTCGGAACGGTCCTTGACCTGGAAACCGCGTTGGCGGCCGTAGCGGACACGGGTGCAACCGGCGTCGAAATTCTCGGCGAAGGGCATGTTCCCGGCTACCCGGAGCCGTCCGCCGCCTGGATTGACGAGTGGTTCGGTTTGCTGGAGAAGTACTCCCTGGAACCCACCAACTACGGCTCCTGGATCGACACCCGCCTGCACCCGGGGCGCGGGATGACGGCGCAGGAAGGGGCGTCGGCGCTGCAGAGGGACCTCAGGCTGGCCAACCGCCTGGGCTTCGGGTTCGTGCGCCCCAAGATCGGCGTGGTTTCCAGCGACCTCATTCCGGACCCCATCTGGACCGAGTCCGTGGAGCGCTCGCTGGACCTGGCACACGAATTGGGCGTGGTGATCTGCCCCGAGATCCACTCGCCTACCCCCATCAAGCACCCGGTGGTGGATGACTACATTGAGCTCATTGAACGCACCGGGACCAAGAACTTCGGCCTGTTGATCGATACGGGGATCTTCCAGGACCGGCCCATTCCGCTCCGCGCTGGCGAGACGAGGGAAACGCGGCCCGCTTTCCTGGATGGCATCGGCGTGGATCCGGCGGATTTTGCTGACATCGCGAAATACGTGGTCTTCGTCCAAGCCAAGTTCCACGACATCGACGAGCACCTGGAAGACCAGCAAATCCCCTGGCAGCCCGTACTCCAAGCCCTGAAGTCCGCCGGATACAACGGCTACCTCTCCAGTGAGTACGAGGGTGAACGGACGCCGTGGCGGTCCATCGAACAGATACGCCGCCAACACTCGCTCATCCGCAGGATTGCTTCCGGACTCGACTGACTCAACCCCCGATTTATTGGAGAAGACCCATGCCTAATGGACTGATTCACCACGACAGCCTCCGCGCCCATCCGGAAGGACTGGCGTTATCGCTCACCCTTCCCTGGTACCGGAGCCTGTGGCTCTCTTCCGTCTCCACCCTGAAGCTGACCGTCGACGGTGAGGAAATCGCGCACGAAGACCTTTCCTTCGAACTCGCCGGTAAGCGCTACGCCCTGGAGGAGCTCCCCGAACAGGCGCAGACGTTGTGGTTCCTCCAGGAGCACCCGCTGCTGGTTGTCCGCCGCCCGGAACCCGTGCAGTTGGGGGAGGCGCATACGATCCATATCCTCGGCGAGCTCCGCTTGCCCTACATGCAGATCGCGCCCGGCCAGGACGGTGGACCGGGAATGTATGTGCCCAACTTCGTCAACCAAACCCTTGAGCTTGCGGTGGTTGACCGGGACGCCCCGCCGCCCACAACCACGACGGCGGTCGCGCCCCCGCCGCCGAAAGCGGACGAAGATCCGTTCCGCTTGGGGTTGACCCTCTACTCAGCCAGTGCCGAGTTCCGAGCGGGATGGTACGACTTCGACGGTTTGCTGAGCCGTGTGGCGGAGCTGGGCATCGGCCCGGGCATCGAGATTGTCGCCTCGCAGGTGCTGCCCACCTATCCGCAGGTCACCGACGACTTTGCCCGGTCCTGGCAGGCTGCCTTCGACAAATTCGGGTTCGCTGCGAGCTCCTTCGGCGCCAACCTGGACATGGGGCGCCGGCGGGACCGCGACATGACGCCGGACGAAGAGTACGAGTTCACGGAGACGCTCTTCCATGGGGCCAGGAAGCTCGGGTTCCCGCTGGTGAGGATCCAAAGCGCAAAGCCTGCGCTGTTGCGGAGGCTGCTGCCACTGGCGGAGAAGCTCGACCTCAAGCTCGCCTATGAGATCCACGCGCCCTTGGGCCCCAACTCTCCGGAGATCATGAAGGTCCGCGACGTCTACGCGGAGCTGGATTCGCCGTTGCTTGGCTTCGTAGCCGATTTCTCCTCCACCATGCACAGCATGTCTCCCACGTTGCTGCGGGCTGTATCAAGGGCCGGCCTGGACAGTGAGGCCTTGGAGCGCCTGCAGGCCATCTGGTCCACCGATGCCTCCATGCGGGAGCGCCAGGAGGAATTCATCGGGTACCTCCGCAGCCGGGACTTCGACCCCGCAAGGCTGGGCTCCTTCGCCCACCTTGCGTTCAACATGCACGGACATGTTGATCCCCGCGAATGGTCGGACATCATGCCGCAGATCATGCACGTGCATGCGAAGTTCTACGACATTGACGAGCACGGGAACGAGCCTGCCGTTGACTACCCGGAACTGGTGCGGGTGTTTGTGGAAGGCGGCTACCGAGGCTACTGGTCGAGTGAGTGGGAGGGGCATGCCTTCGCCGAACTGGGCGAGGTGGACCCCCTGTTGCTGGTCCGGAAGCAGCATGACCTGATCAGGCGCAGCATGCGTGCGGCTATGACCGCCGCCGTCTGACGCGCAGCACAAAAGAGGAGCAGAGCCCGGCCGGGTTTCCGGCCGGGCTCTCTGCCCTGGGGTCAGTCTCCGGACTCAGTCCCTGATGCCACAATGGCCGCGGCCTCTTCAAACAGTCCGCGCATCCAGATGTGCTCGGAATCGGCATTGTGCACCGGATGCCACCACAGGGCGTTGACCAAGGGCGTGGCCGGGAACGGCAGCGGCAGGACGCGGACGCCGCCAAGCCGCAGCGCGATGGGAGCCAGGGCCGCCTGGATCAGCCCGATCCGGTTGGTTCCGGTGATGAAGTGGGGGAGCGCTTGGAAGCTTTCCACCACGACCTCCACCCGCGGTTCAATGCCCAACTGCTGGATCTGCCGCTCTGCCGAGGTGAACGCGGATCGGGACTGGTAGGTCATGACCCACGGGAGCGTGGCGATGTTATCCATGGAGACTTCCCCGCCCACCTCCGCGTTGGTCTCGGAAACCACCGCAAGCCAGTCATCGCGCCACAGGTCCACGTAGGGCAGGCCGGTCAGGATGCCATGGGGAATCACCATGCCGTCCGCTGCCCTGAGCCGGTTGGCCGCGTCTTCCACCACCACGGGGTTGTGCAGCATGAAGCGGAAGCGCACTCCCGGCGCGCGCTCCGCCGCCAGCTCCGACACCACCTTTCCCACGGTCGTGAAGCCATAGTCCGAGCCGTAGATGGAGAATTCCCGCGCGGATTCGTTGGGCTCCCAACTGGCCTGGCTCTCGAAGACGCGGCGTGCGGCATCGAGGGCCAAGGTGGTGTGCTCGGCCAGCCGCAGTGCAAAAGGAGTGAGTTCATAGGTGTTTCCCCGCCTGGCAAGGATGGGATCCCCAAAGTGGTTCCGAAGCCGGGCCAGCGACGCGCTGAGTGCCGGCTGGCTCAGGTGAAGCCGTTCAGCTGCGCGGGTGACGCTCCGTTCGGTGATGAGCGCGTCCAGTGATGTCAGCAGATTGAGGTCGAGCCTGGAGAGCAGGGAGTAGTCCGTCACTGGGGGGCATCCTTTGAGTCAGGGCCTGGCGGAAAAGGCGTGGCAGAAACATCTTACGCAGAGTGCCGGGACTTATGTGCGGTATCCGAAATACTTATGTGTCTTTCCTGCAGATGCCGGTCATACTGGTGAGTGACCGGGGTCACGGACCCCGACAGACAAAGAAGTCAGAAAGGCTGAAAATGACACAGCACCGCTTCCGGGGACTCAAGGTTGGCGTCCTCGCAATCCCAACCGCTGCGGCACTTGCGCTGACCGGCTGCTCGGGTTCCACCACGACGGGCACCGAGGGAGGCTCCAAGGAGTTCTCGCTGACGTTCGCCACGTCCAACACCATTGAGAGCCCGTTCCAGGAGTTGGCTGAGCAGTACATGGCTGCCCACCCCGACGTGAAGATCACGTTCAACGCCCAGCCCAACGACTCCTACGACCAGACGGTCCGCACGCAGTTGCAGGCCGGCAATGCCTCTGACGTCATCGTCACCTCGCCCGGTTCCGGCACGGGCCGCAGCATCCTCCCCCTGGTGGAGGCCAACTTCCTGGAACCGCTGGACGACTCCGCCAAGAGCCTTGTCCCCGTGGGCAGCGAAGCGCTGTTCGGAAAGGACGGTAAGGTCTACGGCCAGGCGCCCGAGATCACCGTGGTGGGCATGGTGGCCAACGAGACTGCGGCCAAGGCGGCCGGTGTCTCCGAATTCCCCGCCGACTTCGCAGGCTTGGAGAAGCAGTGCTCCACGCTCAGCTCCTCCGGAAAGTCCTTCTTCGCGCTCGCCGGTGCAGCCGCGCCCAACACTGGCCTGATGGCAATGTCGCTCGCAGCGACCCGCGTCTATGCCGAGGACCCCAAGTGGAATGAGAAGCGGAGCAACAAGGAAACCACCTTCGCAGACTCACAGGGCTGGAAAGACTCCCTTGAAGCCGTCAAGAAGATGAACGACGCCGGATGCTTCCAGAAGGGCGCAGCGGGTGCCGGCTTCGATGCCATCACCAAGGGCCTTGCCAGCGGAACTTCCGTGGCCGGTTTCATCCCCGGACCCTCATGGAAGCAGTTGAAGACCGCGGCCGCCGACTCGGAGTTCGTGGTCCGCGCCCTTCCGGCGCAGGACAGCTCGGATAAGGGCTTTGTCTACGCCAGCGCCAACTACGCCTTCTCCATCAACGCTGCGTCCAAGAACAAGGAAGCTGCCAAAGCATTCCTGGCCTGGGCCGCCGAGCCGGAACAGACCAAGACGTTCGCCGAGATTGACGGAGCCCTCCCCGTGAGCGGCCTTGAGAGCTACGACTTCGGGTCGGGTGCCTACAAGAACGTCGGCGACCTCATCAAGGAGGGTAACTACGGTCCGCTGCCCAACAGCCAGTGGCCCAACTCCGCCGTCTATGACGCACTGGCCACCGGTGTACAGGGTCTCCTGACCGGCCAGAAGTCTGTCGACCAGGTCCTGCAGGCCATGGACGCAGCCTGGGGCTGACCCGGGACTCCCACCACCCACGCCCAGACGACTCAAAGGGACAAGCAAGGATTACCATGACTGCGACGATGCAATCCAAGACCGAAGCAGCTGACGCTTCCCGGCGAGGCAGGCGCGCTCCGGGAACGGCCCGAAAGGTCCGTTCCCGGGGCGGCTCCCTGCAGTTCGGTCACTGGTGGTGGGCCCTTCCAGGTATTGCCCTGGTGATCGCCATCCACTATGTGGCAACCGGGATTGGCGGCTACTTCGCTTTCACTAACTGGACCGGAATCGGCTCGTTCAAAGTAGTTGGACTCGCCAACTTCGAGGCCATCTTCAAGGACCCCACCAAGCTTGGGGCCTTGATGAACACCCTGTTCCTGGCCTTCTCGTCGGTGTTCATCGGCAACGTGGCAGGCTTGGTCATCGCCCTTGGCCTGAACCGCGTGTTGAAGACCCGCTACATCCTGCGCACGCTGTTCTTCATGCCCGTAGTGCTGAGCCCGCTGGCAACGGCCTACATCTGGAAGTACATCTTCGACTTCGATGGTCCCATCAACGTTTTCCTCCGGTCCATCGGAGCCGAAGATCTCGCAAAGCCGTGGCTCGCGGACCCGCAGTGGGCCATCTGGACCGTGCTGGTTGTCCTTGTATGGGGCAGCACCGGCTTCGCCATGGTCATCTTCATGGCGGGCCTGGCCAGTGTTCCCGTTGAAATCGAGGAAGCAGCAGCGATCGACGGCGCCAACCTCTGGCAGCGTTTCTGGAATGTCACCCTTCCGGGGATCCGCCCGGCCGTGGCCATTGCCACCACGCTCGGCATTGTCCAGGGCCTCCGGGTCTTTGACCCCATCATGGCCCTCACCGGCGGTGGCCCGGCCGGTGCAACCGAAACCTTGGCCACGCAGGTCTACAAGCAGGCCTTTGCCTTGGGCAACTTCGGCGGCGGTGCCGCCCTTGCCTTGGTCCTGGCCGTCATCATCCTGTTCTTCGCCGTGATCCAGCAGCGGCTGACGCGATCGAACCCCGAGGACTAAGACATGTTCCGCTACACCAAATTGACCCTCCTGCGTGAGATCGGCCTCTGGGCACTGGCCCTGACGTTCCTGGCACCTTTCTATTTCCTGGTGACCACCGCCTTGAAGTCCGACGCCGAGATCTACACGACGTCGCCGCTGGCACCGCCGTCGAGCCCCGACTTCAGCAACTTCACCGCGGTGCTGACCGCATCAGGGAACTCCAACGTGGTGCTTGGTCTGGTCAACAGCGTCATCATCACCGCGGGCAGCATCGTGGGCCTCATTGCCTTGGGTTCGATCACCGGCTATGTCATTTCCCGCTCCACCAAACGCTGGAGCAAAGGGGTCTACTACCTCTTCCTCATCGCCATCATCCTGCCCGGGCAGCTGGGAGCAGTGCCGCTGTACATGGGCGCGCGCACCCTGGGCCTGACCGGCTCGGCATGGGGGTTGATCGTCCTGTACACGGGCATGCTCCTGCCCCTGTCGATCTTCCTTTATGCCAACTTCTTCCGCGGTCTGGGGACGGACTACGAGGAAGCGGCCACCATTGACGGGGCCAGCAAGACCCAGATCTTCACCAAGGTGGTGTTTCCCATGATGGCCCCGGCCACGGGAACGGTCACGATCTTTGCCGGCCTGATCGTGTGGAACGACTTCTTCACCTCGCTCATCTTCCTGGGCGGTTCCAGCAACCAGACCCTGCCGGTAGCCATGTACTACTTCATCGGATCGCTGGTGTCCCAGTGGAACTCGATCTTCGCCATTGTGATCGTGTCCATGATTCCCATCCTGGCCCTGTTCCTGTTCGCCCAGAAGCGCTTTATCCAAGGCTTCTCCGGCGGGCTCAAGGGCTAGCCAGCCACCCTCACCGACAATCCGTACAGATCTTAAGGAGACACCCATGTTCCAACTTGCGCCGAATATCGACCTTTTGTTCTCTGAGGCCGGCGAAAGTGCAGCCGACCGCGTCCGGGCCGCAGCGGCCGCCGGCTTTGACGCCATCGAGATGTGGGGACCCACTGGCAAGGACATCCCGGCACTCAAGGCTGCCCTGGAGGAGACGGGCGTCCAGCTCACGGCCCAGCTCGCCGAGCCGCGCATGCAGTTCATGATTCCGCCCAAGAACCACGAACCCTTCTATGAGGGGCTCGATGCCGGTGTGAAGGTGGCCCAGGAACTTGGCTGCCCCCGCATCGTCGTGGGCAGTGGCACGGGCTTCGGCGGCCGCAAGCGCCAAGACCAGCTGGACGAGCTCATCGAGATCTTCACCAAGGGCATCAACCACATCCAGGGTTCCGGAATCACGCTGGTCCTGGAGCCGGTCAACATCCGCGTTGACCACCCCGGTGCCCTGCTGGACCGCACATCTGAAGCCGTTTACATCGCCCGTGGCGTGGACTCGCCTGATTTCGGCATCCTTTACGACCTCTACCACTCCACCGTGGAGGGCGAAGACGTCGCCGCTGAACTGGCCAACGCCGGGGGCCTCGTTAAGTATGTCCAGATCGCAGACGCTCCCGGCCGCGGCGAGCCAGGTTCCGGTTCCATCGACTGGTCCGCGCGGCTCAATGACCTGAAGGCCAGTGGCTACGCCGGGCCCGTGGGCCTCGAGTACTACCCGACCATCGAGTCTGCCAAGTCGGTGCGTCGCATCCAGGAACTGGTGGCCTCCCGGTGAGTCAGCGCTCCTACCCTTCCGCAGTGGACGTCGCCATCGTGGGCAGCGGGCCCACGGCGTCGGCGTACGCACGGATCCTCAGCGAAGAAGCGCCGGGCGCCACGATCGCCATGTTCGAAGTTGGCCCCACGGTCAGCAACCCCCCGGGTGCCCACGTGAAGAACATCGCTGACGCGGAAAGCCGGATCCTGGCCCAGCGCGCTTCCGAAGGTCCCGGTGCAGGGGCTGCCATGGTCAACTCGCCCGGCGCCGTCAAGAGCGGCGAACGCAGGGCGAGGCCCGGCACGTATTTGCTGAGCGAAGGCTACGCCTTCCCCGGCGAAGACGGACTGCCCGTTGCTGCGATGTCCAGCAACGTCGGCGGCATGGGTGCCCATTGGACGGCGGCTTGCCCGCGTCCCTCCGGCAAGGAATCCATCGGTTTCGTGCCGGACATGGATGCGCTGCTGACCGATGCGGAGCGTCTCCTCGGCGTCACCACGCACGCCTTCGACGGTGCTCCCTTCTCCGACATCGTCCATGACCGGCTCTCCGCCGCCGTGGATGAGGGCCGCGAAGCCGCCCTGCGTGTCCAGCCCATGCCGCTCGCTGTCCACCGCGAGCCTGACGGCCGCCTCATGTGGTCGGGAGCCGACGTCGTGATGGGGGAGGCGACCAGGCAGAACCCGCGGTTCGAGCTTTTCGACGAGTCGCTGGTCACCAAGGTGACGTACGACGGCGGCACGGCCACCGGCATCGAGGTCCAGGACCGCCGGACCGGGCAAAGCCATGAAGTGGCGGCCCGTTTTGTGGTGGTGGCCGCCGATGCCCTGCGGACACCGCAACTGTTGTGGGCTTCGGGTATTCGGCCCGATGCCTTGGGTCGATACCTCAATGACCAACCCCAGGTGGTTTTCGCCAGCCGGCTGGAGGGCGTCACGGCTCCGGTGCCTGCCGAGCCGCGGGCCGGCGGGGCGTTGAGCCAGCAAAGCGGCGTCGCCTGGGTTCCGTACACCGACGACGTTCCCTTCCACGGCCAGATCATGCAGTTGGACGCTTCGCCCGTGCCGCTCGCGGACGATGATCCGGTGGTGCCGGGATCGATCGTGGGGTTGGGTCTTTTCTGCGCCAAGGACCTGCAGCGCGAGGACCGAGTGGCGTTCGACGAGGACGTCCGCGATGCCTATGGCATGCCGGCCATGCGGATCCATTACAAGCTGACGGCCAAGGACCACGAGGTGATTGAACGGGCCAAAGCCGAGATCGTTCGTTTGGGCAAAGCCGTGGGCCACCCGCTGGATGACCGTCCGTTTGTGCTTCCGCCAGGCGCCTCGTTGCACTACCAGGGCTCCACGCGTATGGGAGTTGCCGATGACGGCGAGAGCGTGTGCTCAGCCGACAGCGAGGTGTGGGGAGTGGCGGGCCTGTTCGTGGCGGGAAACGGCGTCATCCCGACCCCAACGGCGTGCAACCCCACGTTGACGGCTGTGGCACTTGCAGTCCGCGGGGCGCGCAAGATCGCATCTGAACTGGGCAGCTCTTTACTTATGTCAGAATCAGACAATAGAATTACTAAATAAGGAAAAAGTCCCGTGGGGCGCCGATGCCCCGGGCAAGACAAGGAGTCCCGATGATTGCCGACCGCATGATCGAGCAGGGAACGCTCACCACCGAAGGCGACCGGACCGCCGTCGAAGTCCGAATCCCGTGGTACCGCGCCCTTCCGGGTTCGTGCATCGCTGACGCGTCGCTCACCGTTGACGGTGTGGCTGCGCCCAAGGAATCGCTGCGCTGGACCATGAATGAGCGCACCTTCAGCTTCGACGAACTCGTGGAAGAGACAGGGGAGTGGTGGTACCCGCTGGATTCGGCCGTCCTTTCGGGCGAACTGCCGATTGATGACACAGCGGCTGACCATGAGGTCCGGGTGGACCTCAAGCTCTACATCCCCTACATCATTACGGACCACGGGGTCCTGCACATCGAAGAGAACTGCACCAAGACCATGAAGGTAGGACAGTGATGACCGGCCTCGGCACGCCCATCCAGGGCGTAACCCTGTACAGCTTTACCCGTGCCTTCCACGGCCGGCAGTACGATCTTGACGGCCTGATCCGCAAGGTGGTTGCGGAGGGCTTCGGCCCCGGACTGGAAATCATTGGCTTTTCAAGCCTGCGCGGTTTCCCGGACAAGATTGATGATTCCTTCGTCGGCCACTTCCGCGACCTGGTAGCGGAAGTGGACCTGGTGCCCACCTCCCTGGCCGTCAATGTGGACACGGGCATCCGCAGGGACCGCCTCATGAACCACGACGAACTGGTGGAGTACATGCGGACGCAGATCGAGGTGGCCTCACGGCTGGGATTCCCGATCGCCCGGGTCCAGATCTCCCTGACACCGGACGCCATGGAAAGCCTGCTGCCCGTGGCTGAAAAATACGGGGTCACCTTGGCGCTGGAGGTCCACGCAGACCAGCATGGCGCCCATGAGCGCGTCCTTGCCCTGCGCGATCGCTACGAGAAACTCAACTCGCCGCTGCTCGGATTTACCGCCGACTGGGGCGCTACGGTCACCGGATTCGCTCCCTCCCTTGTTGAGGCTTACCGGCGCCGTGGTGCTTCCGAAGAGCTGCTCCAGCAGGTAGTTGAGCTCTGGAATGGCTTCTACGCCGAGGGCCCGCCCAATACGCAGAAGGTCCACGGGGAACGCTTCGGAGCCTTCATTGGCCTGGCTGCCCGGCATGGACGTCCGGACCTCGGCATCGACTTCGCCATCAACGGCACCGGGCTGTTCGGTCCGGCTCCGATCGATACCTGGCTTGAAATCATGCCTTTCGTCCGCCACGTCCATGGAAAATTCTTCGGCATCGACGAGAACGGCGAAGAGCCGTCCGTGCCGGTACGGGACCTTGTCCGCCAGCTCGTGGAGAACGGCTACTCCGGTGCCATCTCCAGCGAATACGAAGGCTGGCACTGGAACAACTGGCAGGACCCCTTCGAGATCATCCGCGGGGAACAGACGGTCCAGCGCTCTGCAGCCTCCAACGCAGGCTCGGCCATGATTACCGATGCGTCTGAAGCCCGCCGCATCCTCAGCAGTCACCTCGCCCAGCCGGTCCTCGGCTAAGAAGAAACGGATACCACCATGTCTAACGGCATCGCAGGCTCGGGCATCGAGCTTGGCATCACCCTCTACTCCCTCACCTCGGAATTTGCGGCAGGGATCTACACCCCCGAGACCCTCATCAAGGCCGTTGCCGATGAAGGCCTTGGTCCCGGCGTCGAATTCAACATTGCGCAGATGCTGCGCACCTACCCGGATGTCGACGACGACTTCGTCAAGCTCTGGCGGGACAGCATGGACCGCTACGGGCTGACTCCCAGTGCGGTAGGTACCAACCTGGACATGGGCCGGCGCAAGGACCGTGACATGACCCCGGACGAGGAATACGACTTCTTTGCCCGCCAGCTGAAGACGGCCAACACCTTGGGCTTCCACAAGATCGTCATCCGCTCCGCCGGCAAGGAACTGCTGCGCCGGCTCCTGCCGCTGGCCGAGAAGTACGACCAGAAGCTCGGCTACGAAATCCACGCTCCGCAGGGCCCGAACGACCCCAAGATCCTGCAGATCCGTGAGATGTACGAGGAACTGGGGAGCGAACGCCTTGGCTTCACGGCCGATTTCAGTTCCACCATGCACAGCCTGTCGCCTACCCTCTACCGGACGCTGACCCAGATGGGCTTGCCTGAGGAACACTTCGCCGTGATGCAGGACATCTGGCGCAAGCCCCTGCCCATGCAGGAACGCAACCAGGAGTTCGAGGACTACCTGCGCTCCAACAACTTCGACCCCGCCAACCTCGGTCCCTTCACCCGGCTCGCGTTCAACATGCACGGCTTGGTGGCTCCGGAGGAATGGTTGGACATCATGCCGCAAATGTTCCACGTGCACGCGAAGTTCTACGACATTGACCAGGACGGCAATGAGCCCGCCATGGACATCCCGAGGATCGTGCGCCAGTTCGTCAAGGGTGGCTACAAGGGCTTCCTGTCCAGCGAGTGGGAAGGCCACGCCTTTGCCGACCTGGGCGAGTCGGATCCGATCGACTTGGTCAAGAAGCAGCACGCCCTGATGCGCCGCGCCATCGAAGAGGCCCGCGCCACCGATTCCGTCGCAACGGCGTAGGGGAGGGGCGACATGCCTGCCATAGATACGGACCTCACGGCGGAGATCGAGCAACTCCGGGCCGAGCTGAAGGAAACCCAGCGCCTGGCCCGCCGCGCCAACGACCGCGGTGACATTGAAAACCTGTTCAACCGCTACATGTACCTGCACAACGCCTTCCAGGATGAGCAGATCATTCCGCTGTGGGTCAAGCGCGGGACTCCAGGCATTCGGGCCAGGTACACCAACGCCGGACAGTACACCGATTACGACAGCGTGATCGGGTACCACCAGGGCCGCCCAACGCCTGTGGGCAAGCTGATCCTGCATTACACCACCACGCCGGTGATCGAGGTGGCCGCTGACGGTGAGACCGCCAAGGGCGTGTGGATCATGACCGGCAACGAATCGGGGTTAACCGACCCGGAGGTGGCCAAGGAAAGCCCCGACTACATGTATTCGCCCGGCGAAGTGCAGGGCAAAAAGGTGTGGGCGCACTGGGTCTGGTGCAAGTATGCCGTGGACTTCCTCCGCCAGGACGGTGAATGGAAGATCTGGAAGTTCCGCTGCTACGAGCTCCTCCGGGCGCCCTTCGAGGAAAACTGGATCAGTTTCGCCGAGAAGAACCAGCACGCCTTCGCCCTGGACCTCATGTACTTCGGTGATGACGGCAAGCCCGTCTTCATGCCCCCGGCCGACGAGCCCGTTCCCGCCGAGTACCACCCGTACAGCCCGTCCACGCGGCAGACCCTGGATCCGCAACCGCCGGTTCCGCACCAGACTTTCGTCGAGACATTCGAGTAAGGATCATCATGGCAACCCACAACTCCCTTTTCCAGGACGCTGACGTCCGCCGGCACCCCGAAGGCATTTCCGTTTCGGTGCAGTTGCCGTGGTACCGCAGCCTCTGGCTGTCCGCTGTGGATGACGTGGCGGCGACCGTCAACGGCGTCGACATCCCGACGTCGGAATTGCGCTTCGAACTGCAGGGCAAGTCCTACTCCATTGCCGAACTCCCGGACCAGTGGGAAACCCTGTGGTTCGTCGCAGACAAGCCGGACATCATCATCCCGCTTGACCGCGTCCCCGACGCAGGCGAGGAGATCGACGTCGAGGTCATCCTGACCCTCCGCCTGCTGTATATGCAGATCGCACCCATGCGCTATGTGGGCAACCGCGTGGCCGTCGAACGCAAAGTCGTGCTGGCATGAAAAGCCTCCGGGTGGCCATGATCGGCTACGGGTTCATGGGCGCGGCCCATTCCCAGGGCTGGCGCACGGCACCACGGGTGTTTGATCTTCCGGCGGGGGCGGAGATGGCAGTGATTGTTGGCCGCGATGCCGGTGCCGTTGCCAGGGCGGCCACCAAATGGGGCTGGGCCGAGTCGGCAACCGACTGGCGTGAAGTCGTTGCCAGGGACGACATCGACATCGTGGACATCGTCACCCCCGGTGACTCCCACGCGGAGATCGCCATCGCCGCCCTGGACGCAGGCAAACATGTGCTGTGCGAGAAGCCACTGGCCAATACCGTTGCCGAGGCGGAGGCCATGGCCGCTGCCGCAGAACGTGCCGCCGCACGGGGCATCAAGGCCATGGTCGGGTTCACCTACCGCAGGGTTCCGGCGGTGACCTTCCTTCGCCAGCTCATTGCCGAGGGCGTGGTGGGCAGGATCGCCCACGTCCGCGCGTCTTACCGCCAGGACTGGCTCGTGGACCCGGACATGCCCCTGGCATGGCGGCTCCAGAAAGAGCACGCGGGTTCCGGTGCCTTGGGGGACATCGGAGCGCACGCGATCGACTTGGTGGAATACGTGACCGGTATGGATGTGGAACGCGTTTCCGGCGTGTTGGACACGATCGTCAAGCAGCGTCCGCTCCAGGGCAGCGGTTCCGGCCTCTCCGGCAAGGCCACTGCCGGCTACGGCCAGGTCACCGTGGACGACATCGCGATCTTCACCGGGCGCCTGGCCTCGGGGGCCTTGGCCTCCTTCGAGGCCACCCGGTTTGCCACGGGCCGCAAGAATGCGCTCACGATTGAGGTTTCCGGGGACAAGGGGGCTCTTGCGTTCGACCTTGAGGACCTCAACAGCATCCAGTTCTACGACCGGACGGCACCGGCGGACCTGCAGGGCTTCCGCAAGATCCTGGTGACCGAACCCGTCCACCCGTACGTCTCGGCCTGGTGGCCGGCGGGGCACATGCTCGGTTACGAACACGGCTTCTCCCACCAGGTGAAGGACCTGGTGGAAGGCATCGTACGGAACACGGACCCGCACCCCACGTTTGCCGATGGCCTCCGGGTACAGCGCGTACTGGATGCGGTGGAACGCAGCTCGGAGAACGATTCGGTGTGGACGCGCGTTGCGGCGGACGTCCCGGTGAAGGCATAGAAAGAGGACCACAACATGGCACGACCAATCACCCTGTTTACCGGGCAGTGGGCCGACCTGCCGTTCGAAGAGGTCGCCCGGCTCGCTGGAGAGTGGGGCTACGACGGGCTTGAAATCGCGTGCTGGGGCGACCACCTTGATCCCTGGCGTTGGGGCGACGAGGCCTATGTCCAGGAAAAGCTCGATGTCCTGGAACGGAACGGCCTCAAGGTGTGGACCATCTCCAACCACCTCAAGGGCCAGGCCGTCTGCGATGACCCCATCGACCAGCGCCACCGGGACATCCTCCCCGATATTGTCTGGGGCGACGGCGATCCGGAAGGTGTCCGCCGCCGTGCTGCCGAGGAAATGAAGAACACGGCCCGCCTGGCCGCGAAGCTCGGCGTCAAGACCGTCACCGGCTTCACGGGTTCAGCCATCTGGAAGTACGTGGCCATGTTCCCGCCAGCCAGCGAGAAGATGATCGACGCCGGGTACCAGGACTTCGCGGACCGGTGGAACCCCATCCTGGACGTCTTCGACGAGGTGGGTGTCCGCTTCGCCCATGAAGTCCACCCGTCCGAGATCGCGTATGACTACTGGACCACCCAGCGCGCGCTGGAAGCGATCGGTCACCGCGAGGCCTTCGGCCTGAACTGGGACCCGAGCCACATGGTCTGGCAAGATATCGATCCCGTCGGCTTCCTGTGGGACTTCAAGGAACGCATCTACCACGTGCATTGCAAGGACACGAAGAAGCGCCTCAGCAATGGCCGCAACGGCCGGCTGTCCTCGCACCTTGCCTGGGCTGACCCACGCCGCGGCTGGGACTTCATCTCCACGGGGCATGGGGACGTTCCGTGGGAGGACGCGTTCCGCATGCTGAACGCGATCGACTACTCCGGTCCCTTGTCCGTGGAGTGGGAGGACGCGGGCATGGACCGCTTGCTCGGTGCGCCGGAGGCCTTGGGCTTTGTCCGCAAGCTCTCCTCCTACCAACCCTCCGCCGCGGCTTTCGACGCCGCGTTCAGTACCAAGTAGGGGAACCATGCGGCTGCGCAGGCCCAGGCTCGAAGGCAAGACTGCCGTTATCATCGGCATCGCCAGCGGCCAGGGCCGCGTGGCCGCTTTGGCGTTTGCGGAGGATGGCGCCGTCGTCCTTGTCGGCTCGGCCACGCGCTTCGCACCCGTAGAGCAGATTTCTGCCCCGGGGCACCCACCCCCATGACCGCTATCGCCGAGCACATTCCGGTGTCGGGCGCACGAGTTCGTGGGTCAGGCGCCCAGTTCGCTGTTCCGTTACGGCGAACCGGGCGCGGTTCCCGCGAAGTGGTTCAGGTAGCCTTTGCAGGTTCCCGGGTGGAGCCCGCGGCGAGCGATGCTTCCGCCAGTGCCAGGTGCCGTCGGGTCATCTCCGAGGGATCATTCCGCAGCCATTCGTGGCCGCCCCACTCGCTGGTGAGCGTTCCCGTGAATCCCTGCCGGGTCAACAGCCGACCAAGATCTTCGATGGGCTGCGAAACCCGCCCGTCCGCGTCCTCCAGATCCCAAAACTTCAAGTGGAACGCGCCCACAAGCGGCATGATGTCCCGCAGCTCGGCGGCGTCGCTGCGACCGAACCGGATAAGCAGGTTCATGAACAAAGTGTGGATCCGTCCGGGAACGGTACCGGAACGCAGCGCAGCCACCACTGCCTGATTGGTGGAAGGGTCCTTCCACTCGCTCTCCAACCTGCTGCACAACACTGGAGAGACACCCCCGCGGGCCAACTCATCAAGATAAGTAACAGGCAGTCCCGGCATCAGCATGCTGATGTCTACCAGGACCCTGACCTTTGGATCGTCCAGCGCGGCGATCTGGTCCAGGGCAGGGCGGATCTGGGGATTGAGTGGAGTCTGGTGGCCTTGGATCTCTTCAAAAAGGACCAGGTCCAGGTCATGCAGGAGAGGCAGGATCAGGCGCAGGAGCTCAGGACCGGCCTGCCCGATCGGGAGCCGCACGCCCGTAGCACCCACGCGATGTGCTGCGTCCAGTTGGGGAACCAGGAATTCAAGCCGCTGGCCGGTAGTACGGCGTTGCGTTGTACCCGTGAAATCATCCAGGCTGCAGCCGACTGTACTGACCCGGCCTCCCGCGGCCCGGAGCTCCTCGCGGAAGGCGTCAACCTCGTGGTTCTGCGGCGCAGGAAAGGTCCGCCAGAGCAGGCCCGGCTCCAGCTCGATAACGTTGGCCACGTTGTCCCCGGCGATGCCTGTCACGATCTCCGCGCTGGTTCGACGGGCTTCGATGATGTGCGGGGTCCAGTTGAAAGCACTGGCGGCCAGCGTCCAGCCGGTGGGAAGAGTGGCGTCCATGGTGGGCCTTTCCAAAATAGTTGCTTACTGACAAACTTATGTCAGAATCAGACAAAAATCATCAAATAGCCAAAGATGGCGATGAATGAAGGAGTGGGCGATGCTGCAGAACGCGTTGCGCGAGGATGCGTTGACGGTGGTGCAGGAGGGTTATGAGCTGCGGATTGGCTTGCCGTGGATCCGGTCCATGCCGCTCTCCAGCGTTTCCGGGTTTTCCGTGAGGATGGACGGGGTGTCCGTAAGCGATGACCTGCACGTCCATCTCGGCGAACGCACTGTGCCTGCCGGGGCTTTGGCGGACGAGGCGGGCTGGTGGTTCATCCAGGATCGCCTGGTGCTCTTCATTCCGGCCGGCCCCGGAGACTTCGGCCCCGGTCGCCACCACGTGGCGGTCGATTTTGAGCTGATGGTGCCCTATCTGCGGGGCGGGGGAGAAGGCCCACTCGTGTTGCCGCTCCATATGGAGGCGATGCTGCTGGTTCGAAGCCCCGGAGCCGCGGAAGTCTCCCGTGATGTAGCCTGACGCGGACGGTTGGGGGGTTGTGTGCGGAGGGCGGGTTCTTGGTCCTTACGAAGCCGTCAGAGTCTTGACCGGCCCGGGCTTGCCCTGCGCGAACCATCGCGGGAAGGTAGTTTCGAAGAGCTGCTCCCGTGCAAGTTCCACTCCGCCCCGCAATGGCTCGCGCTCGTCATTGACCGACAACAGGATCCGGAGGTCCCTGGTGGCCAGGGGGAGGGATAGCTCGTAGACCCGCTGCCGCACTTCGGCCAGGTAGACCTCGCCGGCAGAGGCCATGGCTCCGCCAATCACGATGATTCCCGGGTTGAACATGTTCACCAGGCCGGCGATTGACTCTCCGACCACCCGCGCCGAGTTCTGCAGCAGCCGAACAGCAAGACCGTCACCGTTGACCGCGGCCAAGGCGATCGCCTCGGGAGAGAGCGGGTTCCCCTTCTGAACTGAGGTGGCGAGCGGGCCGGTGGCGCCTTCCTTGATGGCGAGCTCAGCGTCGCGGATCAATGCCCAGCCGCCGGCGACGGCCTCCAGGCAGCCAACCTTGCCGCAACGGCACGGGGCGTCCGAGTCCGGCACGCGGACATGGCCGATGTCGCCGGCGGCGCCGTTCGCTCCGCGGTGGATGCGTCCCTGCGACAGCAAGCCCGCTCCAATGCCGGAGCCGATCTTGCAGTAGATAAGGTCTGCGTAGGCGTCGCGGCGTCGGGCACGTTCACCCAAGGCCAGCAGGTTGACGTCGTTATCCACCCATGCCGGTGCGTCGAAGCGTTCCTCGAAGGGCGTCCGGATGTCGAAACCGTTCCACCCCGGCATGATGGGCGGAGCCACGGGCTGCCCGGTGGCGAAGTCCACCGGTCCCGGCACGCCGATCACCGCCGACCACACCGGCTTCTCTTCGGCCCCGTTTAGCAGCTCATCCAGGAGTTCCATGGCCGCCTTGAGGGTTTCCTCAGGCCCACGGGCGATGTCCCATTCCCGGTGTTTCTGCTCCATGATGTCTCCGTCCAGGTCGGCATAGCCAACCCGGATGTGCAGGGCGCCGAGGGCGCAGACGATGATGCGGCCCTGCTCCGACCTGAAGCGGAGGGTGCGTGGCGCGCGACCGCCGGATGAGGCGCCGAACTCCCCGTCGCCCAGGAATCCCATGTGGATTGCCTGGTCCACCCGTTGGGTGACGACGCCGCGGCCGAGGCCTGTCACGCGGCCAATCTCGGGGCGCGTGGTGGCTTCTCCTGTACGGACGAGGTTGACGATGCGGAGCAGGCTCGTGACTTCGTCCGTCTGTGCGCCAAACCGGAGCGTCGAATCTGTGGTCATATCCCCAGATTCTTCCACAGAAGCGGTACTAAGGTGCGGAAATCCTCGACTATAGCCAGAATCACATCAACTTATGGATAATACTGACAAAAGAGAGGGTAACGCTGTGAAATTAGGATTCCTGGGTGCCGGACCCGGTGTCGGAGCGCTGCATCTTCCTACGGTTGGCCGGTTATGGAGCCGGATCCGGGTAACCCATATTGCTGACGGCGGCAGTGGCAGGTCCCAGCAGTTGGCGGGGCCCTTGGGTGTCCGGTGGTCGAAGGGAGACCGGGAGCTCCTTGCTGACGCCGACGTTGACGTTGTGGCTGTCTGCACTCCTCCCTCTGAACATCAACGGCAGATCCAGGCCGCGGTCAGTGCGGGAAAGAAAGCCATCTTCTGCGAGAAGCCATTGGCCACCCGCCGGGAGGAGGCGACCGCCGTCGTAACTGCCTGCCGGGAAGCCGGCGTGGCGCTGATGGTGGGCACCAACCACCTGTACGACCCCGCGTGGCTGCAGGTCCGCGGCTGGCTGGACCAGTTGGACGAGCCGGTCCAATCCATTGCCGTCACCTTGGCTCTTCCTCCCAACGGCCGCTACCACGAGGTGGTTTTCGACGGCGGACCGTTCCCGGCTCCGTCCCGGGGGCGGCCTGACACGCAGGACCCGGCCATCGCGGCAGCCATCGTGAAGCAGCTGATCACGGGGCTTGCGATCCACGACCTTCCGGCCATCCGCTACGTAGCACCCCACATCGAGGCGGTGCAGTATGCACGGTTTGTCCCGCCGATCGGCTATGCGGTGGGGTACAGGGCCAGCGGGATCGACATCCAGCTTGCCCTCACCATGCTCCCCGGAGGGCCGGATTCCCTCTGGCGCATGAGCTTCTTCACGGGGAGCCAGCGGCTTGACCTGGACTATTCGCCGCCGTTCGTGCACGCCGGCAGCGGTTCGGTCGCCACGCGTCCCGCCGATGGTTCGGCGATCAACCACCCGCCATCGCGAATGGACGGCTATGAAGCGGAGTGGCTGAATTTTGCCGAGCTTGTGGAGGGACGCCATCCCGTTGACTACGATCTCATCCTGGCCGACGCCCTGTACCCAATTGAACTGGCCGAACGGGTCTTTGATGTCATGACGGCAGGAGACCGGCCATGAACCCGGCTGTTCCCGTATTTGCCGCCTCCGCGCGCTATCGGGCAGCCGTCGCAGAGCTGCCGACAGGCACGAGGAAGGCCGGGTCGGTCAGGGGCTCAGTGGTCGACATCCCCGGAAGCGGTGACTGGTGGACCGCGCTGCTTCACGCGCAAGCCGAAGGTGCCGTGGCCGCCGTCGTTGGCAATCCGCAGAAGGTTCCGGCGGAAGCGGTGGCGACCCTCCTCGGCCGGCTGTCCATCCCTGTGGCGGTCGAGCGGCCGTTGGCACGGCCGGACGATCTTGCGGCGGCCCTCGCAGCCCGCTCCGGCGGTCCGGCGACGCTGGTGACCATCGAATGCTCGGCGCCTGCCGGCGACGAGGGGTCTGCCCTCCGTGACGGTCTGCGGTGGGCGGCAACGCTGGCAGGTGGCCCGCTTGAGGCAACCTCCGTGCCTATACCGGCTGAAGGTGGCATGGCGCTGCTTCACGCCGCAACATCCCGGGGGCACCTCCCTGTGACGGTGCTGACCACTCGGTTGTCCCGGATGGATGCCCTTCCAGTTCTCCGGGTGGCGGCCTTGGGCGAGGTCCGTTCGGTGGTCGAATCAGGGCCCACTGGAGCTGGAGTCCGCCTCACAACATCATCCGTCGGGGGTTCCACCCTCGCAGCTGCACGCTACGAAAGCCCCGCCCGGCTGGCCCTTCGTCGCGCTGTGGACGCCGCCACCTCGGGGGCCCTCCTGCCGGACCTTGCTGACCTGCTGGAGGACCAGAGGATCGTCGCCACACTCCTGCAGATGCATAACCAAGGCTGATCTTCGGCATAGGCAATATCGTCTTCCCTGATGTGCCAGGCGGGCCGGAGACTTGATGTGGGCAGCTTCACAGAACCATTCGCCAGCCGAAAAATTGAAAGGATCGAAGATGATCAAGCTTCTCTCCCACCTCTCCTATGTGGCCATCACCACGCCCGACGTCGAAGCCTCCGTTGACTTCTACGTCAAGCAGGTGGGCCTCAAGGTTGTAGACCGCGTCGACGGTGCCGTCTATCTGCGCTGCTGGGGCGACTACTACCGCTACAGCGTCGTGGTTGTTCCCGGCACCGAGCCGGCTCTGGAAACCATGGCATGGCGTACCTCCAGTGCCGAGGCCCTTGACGAGGCGGCGCGCAGGATCGAGGCCGCCGGTGTCACCGGCGAATGGATCGAGGTTCACGGCATCGGTCGGGCCTACCGCTTCACCGGTCCGTGGGGCCACAGCATGACCCTGCACTGGGATGTCACGCGCTACCAGGCCGAGGGCAACGAACTTTCCACGTACCCGGATCGTCCGGCCCGCCGCAGCATGGTGGCCGGAGCGCCGCGCCAGCTCGACCACGTGACCATCGCAACATCCGACGTTGACGGCTTCGCCAAGTGGTACAACGACGTCCTTGGCTTCCGGATCATGGCCAGGACCGTTCTGGACGAGGCTCCCATCTCGGTCTTCTCCGTCCTGACCACCAACGAAAAGTCCCACGACCTCGGCGTCGTGCTCGACGGTTCCTCCCGCGCCGGCCGCATCAACCACTACGCCTTCTGGGTGGACACGCGTGAGGAACTCTTGATCGCGGCCGACACCCTGATCGAGAACGGTGTCCCGATCGAGTATGGTCCCTCAATCCACGGCATCGGCGAGCAGAACTTCCTCTACTACCGGGAACCGTCCAGCCTGCGCATCGAGCTCAACACCGGCGGCTACCGCAACTACGTTCCGGACTGGGAGCCTAACACCTGGACCCCTTCCCTGGGATCGAACAACATGTACCGCAACGGTGCCATGCCGATGTCCATGACGGAGTCCTTCCCGCCCGCCGATGGCCCCAGCGCTACGGAAGAGGGCGTGCCGGACGAGATCAAGGAAGCACTCTTCAACCCCTACGCCCGCCAAGGCCAGGGCTAGCCAATCCAGGGCATCACCACGAATTGATTTACTTATGTCGATTTCCGACATTAAATGAAAGTGGGCCGCGGATGGTCCACGAGGGGAGTTACGTTGACGACGACGTCAGGACAAGTGGAAGCGCCATGTGCGATCGCCCGTTACCGCGACGGGGACTCGGTCAGGCTCGGACTCGTAGCAGGAGACCGCATCCGGCCCATCGGCCCGGGGGAGCTTGGGGCTGCCGGGCTCAATGACTTCCTCGGCTCGCCCGACTGGAGCCGACTGGAAGACCTCGCCGCCCAGGATGGCCCATGGCTTCCCCTGGACAGCGTGACACTCACCGCTCCGGTGGAACCGCGCCAGGTCCTGCAGACGGGTGCGAACTACCGTACGCACGTCATCGACCTGGTGGTGGCCGGGCTGGCAAAAGACGATCCGCGCTCGCCGGAAGAGGCGCGCGAATGGGCCGGGAAGATGATGGATGACCGCCAGGCAAACGGCGAGCCCTACTTCTTCATTGGCCTCCCCGCCTGTGTGGTGGGCGACGACGTACCCCTGGTGCTGCCAGCCTACAGCCGGAAGCATGACTGGGAACTCGAACTCGCTGTGGTCATTGGAACCGAAGCCTTCCGGGTGTCCAAGGACGACGCAATGAACCACGTTGCCGGGTACACGATCGTCAACGACATCACCACCCGCGACCTTGTCTTCCGACGCGACATGAAGGAAATCGGCACGGACTGGTACCGCGGAAAGAACGCCCCCGGCTTCCTTCCAACTGGCCCGTTCCTTGTGCCAGCGCCGTTCGTGGATCCCGCCAAACTCAAGGTGAGGCTGGAACTCAATGGTGACGTCATGCAGGACGCTACTACGGATGACCTGCTTTTCGACATCCCCGCGCTCATCTCCGCCGCATCGCAGAACATGCCGCTCCTGCCAGGTGACCTGCTGCTCACCGGCAGCCCCGCAGGCAACGGCGCGCACTGGGGCCGGCTCCTGCGTGACGGGGACGTCATGACCGGCAGCATCCAGGGCCTCGGCACCCAGGCAGTCCGGTGCGTCGCAGAAGAAACAGCGGGAAAGGTGCAGGCATGAACCTCGGGAACTCGGAACTGCTGAACAGTCCTGCCCTGCTGGACGAGCCCGGCAGCCTGGACCGCAACGACCCCGACGGCGAGATCGCCCGCCGCGGCAAGGCCTACCGCAACTGGGGCCGCTGGGGCGACGTCGACGTCCTGGGAACCTTGAACTTCATCGATGCGGCCAAGCGGCAACAGGCCGCCGCCCTGGTTCGTGATGGCGAGGTCATCTCCCTCTCGCAGCCTTTCGACATGAACGGCCCCCAGAAAGGCTGGCGCCGGCGGACCAATCCAGTCCACACCATGTTGGACACGGGAACGGATGCAGAGCGTGGCACCCAGGGGTTCCCGCACGGTCTCGGCGGTGCGGACGACGTCATCACCATGCCGCTCCAATGCTCAACGCAGTGGGACGGATTGGGCCACATCTTCGATCACGGTGCTGCCTGGAACGGCCGCCGTGCGGGGGACGTGGTAACCAGCGACGGCGACCTCGTCACCGGCATCGAGCACGCAGCCGCTGCGCCGGTGTCGCGGGGTGTCCTCCTGGACCTTGGCCGTTTCCTGAGCCCCGAAACGGGAGAGCTCCCGGACGGCTACGCGATCACCACTGCGGACCTGGAAGCCTGCATTGAAGCCCAGGGCGCCACCAGCATGGTAGGCCCGGGAGACATTGTCCTGGTGCGGACCGGCCAGCTCACCCGCGCCCGGCGTGAGGGCTGGGGCGATTACGCTGGAGGCCCGGCGCCCGGACTTTCGCTCACGACGGCGGGCTGGCTGCACCGCACGGAAACCGCCGCCATTGCCACGGACACCTGGGGATTCGAAGTGCGTCCCAACGAATTCGACGTACCGGCCTTCCAGCCGCTCCACCAAGTGGTCATCCCCAACATGGGACTCACCGTGGGTGAACTCTGGGACCTGGACGCGCTGGCTGACAAATGCCGGGCCGGGGGCCGCTACGAGTTCCTCTTGGTGGCGGCGCCGTTGCCGATCACGGGTGCGGTGGGTTCGCCCATCAATCCCGTCGCGATCCTTTAATACACCCGAGACAAACAAGGGGTCATCATGACTGCAGTACAGAAAGTGGCCATCGCCGGCAGCGGTGTGGCTGCCATGGCCACCGCCATCCAGCTCGCCAAGGCGGGGGTTGCCGTCGAGGTTTTCGAAGCGAAGCCGGAGCTGAGCGCGCTCGGTTCGGGTATTACGCTGCAGGGCAACGCCCTGCGCGTCTTTGACGCGTTGGGCGTGTGGGAGGACGTGCGGGAAAAGGGGATGGCTTTCGAAGGCCTCACGCTCCGCGCCCCGGGCCCGGAGGCGCCGGTCATCGCGCAGCTTCCCGAGGTCAAGACCGGTGGCCCGGATTATCCCGCCTGCATGGGCATGTATCGTCCCGATCTTGCCAGGATCCTGCTGCAGCATGCAGAGAAGGCCGGCGCCAAGGTGGCTTTCGGTTCCACGGTGACCGGCTTCGACGTCAAGGACGACAACTCGGTTGAGGTCTTCGTCAACGAGGCTTCGGCTGGAACCTACGACCTGCTGATCGGTGCCGACGGAGTGAACTCCTCGGTCCGGAGCCTCATGGGCATCGATACCACCCCGGAGAGCACCGGCATGGGCATCTGGCGGGCTTTCGTTTCCCGGCCCAAGGAAGTGGAACACAGCGAGCTGTACTACGGAGGCCCCGTCTACATCGCAGGTTATACGCCCACCGGTGAGGACACCATGTACGCGTTCCTCGTGGAAAAGGCGCAGGACCGGTTCGGGGTTTCGGACCAGGATGCCACCGGGATCATGCTGGGCGAATCCATGGCCTACGGCGGTCCGTGGAATGCCATCCGCGAGGACCTGAACCAGGGTGCCAAGGTCAACTACACGTGGTTCACCAAGCACCTGGTACCAGGCCGATGGAACCGCGGACCCGTGGTCATCATCGGCGATGCCGCGCACAGTTGCCCCCCGACGATTGCCCAGGGGGCCGCCCAGGCACTGGAGGACGCTGTGGTCCTGGCTGAGCTCCTGATCGGGTCGGACGAGCTCAGCGACAAGCTGTGGGACAGCTTCCACGAACGCAGGATCCCGCGGGTTCAGGCCGTGGTGGATGCTTCCGTCCAGCTCGGTGAGTGGCAGATCGAGGGCAGGAAGGACGCGGATGCTCCGGGCTTGCTCTTCGGCATCGCGCAGAAGATGGCGGTCCCAGCATGACCATCGACGTCCACGCCCACGTGCTCCTTCCCTCCCTCCAGGCCGAGGTGGAACGCAGAGCGCCTGAGGCTTTCAAGGCCGCAGTCGACCTCGAGGCGCGCCGGAATGGGCCAGCCAGCCTCGCGGCTTCGGGCCGCATGATCGGTGAGCGGTTCCCCAAGCTCACGGATGTCCGCGCCCGCCTGGCCGCCATGGACGCACAGGGCGTCGACCACCAGTGGGTCAGCGCCTCCCCGAACCATTTCTACCCCTGGGCTGAAGAAGGCCTTGCCGTATGGACGGCCACGGAGGCCAACCGCCTGGTGGCCGAGCATGTTGCCCAAGCACCGGAACGCCTGACCGGGCTTGGCCTGGTGCCGTTGCAGCACCCGGAACGGATCGTCGAATGCGTTGACGATGCCGTCCTTGGTCGCGGCCTGGCGGGTATCGAGATTTCGTCCTTCGCCGGCGATGTCGAATTGTCCGATGAGCGGCTCGAACCCTTCTGGAGCCGCGTGGAGGAGCTTGGCGTCGTTGTGTTCCTCCACCCCTTCGGGTGCAGCCTGGACGAGCGCCTCGACCGCTACTACCTGTCCAATACCGTAGGGCAGCCGGCCGAAAACGCCGTAGCACTGTCGCACCTGATCTTCTCGGGCGTGCTGGACCGCCACCCCGGCTTGAAAATCCTGGCTGCCCATGGAGGCGGCTACCTGCCAACGGCCATCGGCCGGTCCAACCACGCCTGGCGGGTCCGTCCGGAAGCCCACGGTTGCGCGGAGGAGCCGTCCAGCTACCTGCGGCGCATCTGGTTCGACACCGTGGTCCACGATCCTTCCGCACTGCGCCACCTTGTCGACGTCGCAGGACCGTCCCAGGTCCTCATGGGCAGCGACTTCCCGTTCGACATGGGGCCGGAGGACCCGGTTGCAGAGGTCAGGGCAGCCGGGCTGCCCGCCGATGTAACGCAGGCGATCCTCTCCGGCAACGCCGCCGCCCTCATGGGGGAGCGGGTCCGGGCATGAAGATCGCACGGTGGCAGGACGGCGCCGAGGTCGGCGAGGGTTTCATCATCGGCGACACCGCGGTGCCCTTCCCGAACGGCTTGCGGGTGGCCGAGGTCCTGGCGCGCGGCCTGGCCGGCGCCCGTGAGGTGTATGGACGGTTGAACCACGACGCCGGTCGGCCGCTTGGCGCTGTCCGGCTGCTCGCGCCGTTGGTTCCGGCGGCGATCCGGGACTTCGTGGCCTTCGAGGAACACGTCGAAGGAGTCAGTGCTTCGGTGGATGGAAAGAGTGAGGTGGTGCCGGAATGGTATGAGGCCCCCACCTTCTACTTCACCAATCCGCACACCGTGCTGGGGCCCGGTGAGCCTGTGCTGCCGCCGGTCACCCAGCGGCTGGACTTCGAGCTTGAAATCGCCGCTGTGATCGGTGGTCCGGGAGGCTCAAACCTGTCCGCTCCGGAAGCTGCAGGGGCGATTTTCGGGTACACCATCATGAATGACTGGTCTGCGCGCGATATCCAGTCCCGCGAAATGAAGGTCCGCCTGGGACCTGCCAAGGGGAAGGACTTCGGCACCAGCCTGGGGCCCTGGATTGTGACAGCTGACGAGTTGGAACCGTTCACCGATGACGACGGATTCCTGGCCCTGAGGGCCGAGGTGTTCGTCAATGGGGAACTCGTGGGGGAGGACCTTGTGTCCAATATGGGCTGGACCTTTGGCGAGCTGGTGTCCTACGCGTCGAGGAACTCCAAGGTGGTTTTCGGTGATGTCCTCGGGTCCGGAACCGTGGGCAACGGTGGCTGCCTTGGCGAGCTGTGGGGCAGGCGGGGGACACTCGATCCCGCACCGCTCGCCCAAGGCGATGCGGTCCGCATGGTGGTGGAAGGCCTTGGTGAGCTGACCGCTACGGTAGGGGCCGCCGTCGTGGGTCCTGACGTCCGCCGCGCGCGCAGCCGCAACCGCGCGCGAATCCGGGTCTAATTCGGACAATCTTTTGTTGATTTCCGACTAAAGCCGATTTAGAATGGAAGTGGCGTCGGGATCCCTGGGTGGATCCGTTCCCGGCAGTGAGGATGCTGCCGGGGCACAACCCGTCGCGTCGACGGCCCGATCGTTCGGGCAGAACACCATGCCACTTTCACCCTTAAGACTTCGCTTCCTTGTTGCCTCCCTGCTGACCGTGTCCTTCCTGGGGGCACTTGACCACACCGTTGTCTCCACCTCGCTGGCTACCATCGCCGGCGAACTCGGAGCCTTGGAACTCATGGGCTGGGTGGTGGTCGGGTACACCCTGGCCAGCACGGTCCTGCTGCCGGTCCTGGGGAAACTCGGAGATGTGCTGGGTCCGCGCCGGGTCTTCCTGGTCTCCCTGCTCGTGTTCCTGCTGGCCTCGCTCGCGTGCGGATTTGCGCAGGACATGACGTGGTTGATTGTTGCGCGGGTGGTCCAGGGCATGAGCTCGGCCGGGCTGCAGCTCATGTCCCAAACCATCATTGCCAAGGTCACCACTCCCCGGGAGCGCCCGCGGTACATGGCCATCATCGGCGCCGCATTTCCGATCGCCATCCTGGTGGGCCCGGTCCTCGGCGGAGTCATCACCGATTATTGGGGCTGGGCCTGGGTCTTCTGGATCAATATCCCGGTGGGCCTCGTTGCCCTGGCGTTTGCGTTCGCGGCGGTTCCGCGGCTGGAACGCGGACAGATTCCCCGCCACTACGACGTCGCCGGTGCCGCCACGTTCACTGTGGGGCTCGTGTTCCTTGTCCTTGGGGTCACGTGGGCTGCTGAACGCAGCGGTGGCGTCCAGGCTGTTGCCGCACTGGTGGCCGCGGCGGTGGCGCTGCTGGCATTCTTCATCATCGAGGTCCAGGCACCTGAACCACTCGTCCCCCTTCGGTTCTTTGCCAACCGCACCATAGCCGCAGGCACCGCGCTCTCGGCGATCATCGGCGTCGGGCTCTTCTCCATTACCGCCTACCTGCCCACGTACTTCCAGATGGCGTACCAGGTCAGCGCAACCGTCTCCGGGCTGGTGCCCATAGCAACAGTCCTGGGCATGCTAGTGAGCAACCTGTTGACGGGGTGGCTGGCCAGCCGAACGGGCCGGTACCGCGTCTTCCCGATCATCGGGACGTGCATGGGCGCGGCAGGCCTGTTCATGATGGCGGGCCTGCCCGCCGGACTTCCGCTCTGGGTGCCCATGCTTGTCATGGCCGTGGTGGGGATGGGTACAGGCTCCTTCATGAGCCTGATCGTCGCAGTCGTCCAGAGTGCCGCCCCGGACAGCCAGACCGGTGCGATCACGGCATCCATCAACCTGGTGCGCCAGGTCGGATCCACGGTTGCCACGGCCATCATCGGCGGCAGCATCGCGTTCGGAGTTGCCCGGCTGCTGCCCGCTGGAATCGACCCGGCGTCCCTGACCCCCCACGCAGTCCATCAAGCACCGGCGGCCACCCAGGACGCCGTCGCCGGAATCTACAGCCAGGTGTTCACGCCCATCTTCATCGCCCTGGCCGTTACGTACGCAATCGGCATCATCGCTGCCCTCCTGCTTCCGCACGGGCGCTTGTCTGATGAGCCGCGCACTGCCGCTTCCGAACTCGCCGAGCCCCTTTCGGCCTGACCTCCACGAAGGAGAAACCCATGACGTCACACCGCTCCCCGAACCCGACAATTGCAGTAGTTGGCAGTGGCCCCATTGGCTCCACCTACGCCCGTTTGCTGGTGGAAGGCATCCCGGACGCCAAGGTCATCATGTTCGAGGCAGGCCCGCAGCTGACGGACCGGCCCGGCGAAAGCGTCCGCAACATCGTCGACGCCGACGCCAAGGCCCGTGCCCGCGAAATGTCGCAGGGTCCCCAAGCCGGCGCCTACCGCGAATCCCTCGGCATCCCGGCAGGGACTGTCACCGAAGGGATGTTCACTGCGCGCCAGGGTACCCATCTCCTGGACTTCGGTGGAACCGGATCGGCACACGCCGAGACCTTCCCGGCAGCAGCAGCGGCCACCAACGTCGGCGGCCAAGGTGCCCACTGGACCTGCGCCACGCCGTCGCCTGCCTTCAGCGAGAAGATTCCGTTCATCGACGATGCCGAGTGGGACAAGCTGATTGGCCAGGCCAAGGAACTGCTGCACGTCCAGGGCGCAGCCTTTGCCGATTCCGGAGTGGGAGCCGCCATCCGGTCCCTCCTGGAGGAGGAATTTGCCGGTGAGCTGCCGGAAGGCTACGGCGTAGGCACGCTTCCCGTTGCCGGTGACCCGCAGCCGGACGGGTCCATGCGCTGGGCCGGGGCCGACGTCGTCCTGGGGCCGCTCATCGACCCGGCATCGCCGTTGTCCCAGCGGTTCGAACTCCGCGACCTGACGCTGGTCCGCCGCGTGGAAACAACGGGAAACCGTACCACTGGCGTCACCGTGGAAGACCTCCGCACCGGGGCGTCCTCTTTCGTGGGAGCCGACGTAGTGGTGGTTGCGGCGGACGCCTTCCGTTCGCCGCAGCTGCTGTGGGCTTCGGGCATCCGCCCTGCTGCACTGGGCCACTACCTGACGGAGCACCCCGTGGTGATCTCCACGGTGGCCCTCGACGCAGAGAAGATGGAACGCTTCGCCAGCGAGTCCGACCTGGACGCAGAGCTCGCGCGTCGCGCGCAGAACCCGGTCGATCCCGTGGCAGCCGTCAACCGCATCCCCTTTTCCGAGCCGGACCACCCCTTCTCCGTCCAGGTGATGTACTCGGAGACGACCCCGTTCCCGATGCCCGCGGATGCACCCCGCGCTCAGAACCGCTGGGGCTACGTCAACATGGGCTACGGCTTGCGCAAGCACCCGCGCTTCGAGGACGGCGTCACGTTTGACGACAACGAACTGGACTACCGTGGCTTCCCGAACATGACAATCACGTACGCGCTCACGGACCGGGAGAACGCCGAGATCCAAGATGCCACCGCCCGTCTTCGGCGTGCAGGCAATGCCTTGGGCGAGTTCGTGGCCGAACCCCGGTTGATGCCGAATGGTTCCAGCCTCCACTACCAGGGCACTTTGCGGATGGGCGATTCCGACGACGGCACCTCCGTTGCGGACCCATGGTCCCGCGTGTGGGGCTACGACAACCTGGTGGTGGGCGGCAATGCATTGATCCCCACCGCGACGGCCATGAATCCGACGCTGATGAGCGTGGCCATCGCGGTTCGGGGAGCGCAGAAGGTGGTGGAAGGCCTGGCCGTTGGCGCCGGGGAATTCATTACCCGGGAGCAAACGGTTAGCGCGTCCGCCTGAGCCGCCCGCGTCCGCCTCATCACATTCAATGGACAGCCTCCTGAGGAAGGGAGCATAATAGTTAGCGGAGCTAATTAGCACTGCTAACTATTTTGCCAACCTCAGGAGGCGCCTCCATAGTGACCACGGCCCACGCAGCAACACACCCGGAAACAACCGTTCAGCCCGACACCCTCGCCATCGAACTCCGCACCGCGGTGATGCGCACGTCCCGCCGCCTGCGCATCGAAGCGACCGGCGACGTCATCACCCCCGGCCAGTACACCGTGCTCGCCCACCTCAGCAATGGGTCGCAGACCCTCAGGGAACTCGCCGAACGTGAGCACGTACAAGCGCCCTCTATGACCCGCATTGTCAACGCCCTGACCGAACAAGGCTTCGCCTCACGGCAGGCCCACCCGGGCGACGGACGCCAGGTCCAGATCAGCATCACCCCCGCAGGGCAGGAAGTCCTGGCCGAGGCACGCAGCCAACGGACCGCCTGGTTGGCGCAGCGCGTAGCAGGCTTGAACGATGAGGACCGGCAGATACTCAGCCGCGCCGCGCACATCATGCAGGAAATGAGTGCCAAATGAGCGCCATGTTCCAGGCACTGGAGAACCGCAACTACCGGATGTGGGCCGGCGGCGCCCTGGTCTCCAACATCGGCACGTGGATGCAACGCGTGGCCCAGGATTGGTTGGTCCTGACTGTCCTGACCAACCACTCGGGAACGGCCGTCGGTATCACCACCGCACTGCAGTTCCTGCCCATGTTGTTGCTGGGCCCCTACGCCGGCGTCCTTGCCGACCGCTACCGGAAACGCGTGATCCTGCTATGGACGCAAACGGCCATGGGCATTTGCGGATTGATCGTCGGCCTCCTGGTGGTTACCGGGGTGGCCCAGTTGTGGCATGTGTACATCGCTGCGGCAGCCTTGGGGGTCGCTGCCGCCATGGATGCGCCGGCCCGGCAGGCCTTCGTTTCCGAACTTGTGGGGCCGGACAAGATCGCCAATGCCGTTGCCCTCAACTCGGCGTCCTTCAACAGTGCGAGGCTCACGGGTCCGGCCATCGCCGGAATGCTCATTGCCTGGATCGGTACGGGGCCGGTCTTCCTTCTCAATGCAGTGAGCTTCGTTGCCGTCATCCTCTCCCTTGTCCGGGTCAAGGTCTCCCAACTCGAGCCGTCGACCCCCGTTGCCCGGGGCAAACACCAGTTCATTGACGGTCTCAGCTATGTCCGTGAGCGCCCTGACCTGGTCCTCATCATGGTCATGGTGGGGCTCCTCGGCGCCTTCGGGATGAACTTCCCGGTGACCAACTCCCTGATGGCGACGGCCGAGTTCGGCATGGGGCCCGAGGAATTCGGCGTCCTTGGTTCCATCATGGCGGTCGGGACCCTCGCCGGTGCGCTGCTCGCAGCCCGGCGTTCCGGACCCCGCCTCCGCTTCATGCTCGGCGGAGCCCTGTTCCTTGGCGCCTTCACGCTGCTGGCGAGCGTGGCGCCGTCGTTCTGGATTTATGCCGTTGTCCTGATTCCGGTGGGGTTGGCGTCCATCACGTTCCTCAACAGCTGCAACACCACCATCCAACTCTCTGTCGAACCCCAATTCCGCGGACGCGTGCTGGCCCTCTACCTTGCGATCCTCCAAGGAGGGACAGCGATCGGTGCGCCACTGATGGGCTGGATCGGCACGGAGTTCGGTGCGCGGTGGTCGGTGGCGGCGGGCGGTGCGATCGTCCTGGTGACCGGCGTGGCCGCCGTCGTCCTTGTCAGCCGGCGCAACCACGTGACCTTCCGCCAGCAACTGCGTGGCGCCTGGCAGCGGAAACGCGCGGCAGAAGCGTCCTGAGGCCTTTCATTTCCGACGGCGGCACTTGCGTTCTGATTGCCGGGCGACTGGAGGCCCTAGCGAGCCTCCAACTCGTCCAGCGTCTTGCCTTTCGTGTCAGGGGACATCAATGTGGCCACGGCGGAGACGATGCAAATGCCGAGCGTCGTCAGGCCGATCACCAAGGGGATATTCGCCGAGCCCGGCGGAGCGATGGCCGTGAAGAGGCTCGGGAAGAAGGAGGCGATCATGAGCCCGATGTTTTGGGAAACTGCAAAGCCAGTGACGCGCATCCGCATGGGGAACTGCTCCTGGAAGAACGTTGCGAACGTCCCGTTCCACATCTGGAAGAAGATGCCCTGGACGATCACCACGCACACAAACACCAACGGCAGGCTGCCCAGCTGGATGGCATACAGGTAGCCCATGGTGAGCAGGCCACCGACGATGCCGCCGGCCACCATCAGGGTCCGCCGGCCAATGCGGTCGGACAGTGCCCCGAAGACTGGAATGGTGACCACCGCTGCCACGTTCGCTGCCATGGTGACCCAAAGGAATTCGCTGCTGGAGAAGCCAATGCCGTAGCCCTTTTGGGTGGCGAAGGAAACGCCGAAGATGAGCGTGGCCATGCCGATGACGTTGGTGAACGTCATGGCGATGCAGCGGACCAGGACCCATGGGTGGGTACGGAGCAGATCGACGAACGGGAAGCGGCGCTTGGCCGGGGCAGCCTCGGACTGCGCAAGATAGGCGGGCGGTTCCTGGACCCGGCGGCGGATGACGTAGCCGGCAATGATCACCACGGCGCTGAGCAGGAACGGAATGCGCCAGCCCCAGGAGTGGAAGTCCTCGTCAGGAAGCAGGGACGCCAGCGGGATCAGGACCGCTGTTGCCAGGATGGAACCCACCTGGGTCCCTTGCAGACTGAAGCTCGCGAAGAAGCCGCGGCGGGCGTCGGGGGAGTGCTCCACGATCATCGCGCTGGCTCCGCCAAGTTCGCCCGCCACAGCGAACCCTTGGATCAGGCGGAGGATCACCAGCAGGACCGGAGCCAGGAGGCCTACCTGTCCGTAGGTGGGCAGCAGGCCCACGGCAAACGTGGCAAAGCCCATCAGCAGCATCGCAACCACAAGGACCTGCTTGCGGCCATGCTTGTCACCGTAGGCGCCAAGCACCACGGCGCCCAGGGGCCGGGAGACGTAACCCACCGCGTAGGTGGCCAGGGAGGCAATGATGCCAACGGTCGGGTTGTCCGCAGGGAAGAAGATCGTGGGGAACAGCAACGTTGCTGCCAGCGAGTACAGCGCGAAGTCGTAATACTCCAGTGCGCTTCCGATCCACCCGCTCATCGCGGCTTTTTTGGGATCTTTCCGGCCGGGGCCGTTGTGGTGGGGTGCAGTCCCTGCGGTGGGCTGGACGTCCTTCCGGTGCATGACGTTCATTCGTGAGTCTCCTTTGTCCGTCATTGGCAAGGAACAAGAGCTTTTCCCCGCACATCAACGTGAGGAGGGTTACATCTTGAATCGATTCATAAATCATAGAACGTGACCTGCGCTACGTCAAAGGACATACAGCACGACGGCGGGTGGTTGCGTCTTGGTACTCAGGCAACCATCCGCCGTCGGAGGCGTAACGCTACGCGCCCAACTCCATCAGCCGCGCGATCTGTTCCTCCGCCCCGCTCCCCGGCGCTGGCGTGTAAACCACCAGATGCAGGTCCGGCCTGTCCGACGGCGAAACCTGGTGGTGCTCCAGGTGAAGGACGCCGACGGCGGGGTGATGAAAGAGGCGCTCGCGGGATTCGAAGCCCAGGATGTCGTACTGGTCCCAGCTTTCCTGGAATTCCGGGCTGGCTTCCTTGAGGCGTTCCACCTGGAATTTCACGTCGGGGTCTCCCAGGCGTTGGCCGGTCTCGGCCCGGAACTCGGCAAGGAAGCGCCGGCTGGTGACGTCCCAGTCCGGGAGCAGGTCGCGGACGTACGGGTCGGTGAAGACCAGCCACAACAGGTTCCGGTCACCCGCAGGAACCGTGGCGATGTTCGGATACAGCGCCTCGTACGCCTTGTTCCACCCCGCCACGCCCCAATCGGGGGAGAGGGCATAGGACGGGTTTGGGTCCAACGCATCCAGGAGGCGCTGGACGTGCGGGGGAGCGCTTCCGGCCACGGGCGCGGTGGAAACCGAGGAAGCATAGCCACCGAGGGACAACACGTAGGCCAGCCCGGTATCGGATAAGTGCAACGCCCGTGCGATGGCTTCCAGCACCTGCCGGGACGGGCTGATGTCTCGGCCTTGCTCAAGCCAGGTGTACCAGGTGACGCTCAAACCGGAGAGGAAGGCGACTTCCTCGCGCCGGAGTCCACGCTCGCGTTTGCGGGAAATCGGCGGAAGGCCGTATTCGGTGCGGAGTGCCTGATCCCGGCGGGCCCTCAGGAATAGGCCCAGCTCCTTGCGTCTCTCCGAATCATGCACCCACAAATACTATTACTCTGGTACTCCTACTACTAGTATCAGGGCCGTCTTCTGCGAAGCTGACAAACACAGCAGGATGGTACTCATGCCTGCATTACGCTCTAAAACTGTCACCCACGGCCGCAACATGGCCGGCGCCCGCGCACTGCTGCGCGCGTCCGGCGTCGCCAACTCGGATATCGGCAAGCCGATCATTGCCGTCGCCAACTCCTTCACGGAGTTCGTGCCCGGCCATACCCACCTTGCCCCCGTGGGCCGGATCGTTTCCGATGCGATCCTCGCAGCAGGCGCCGTCCCGCGTGAGTTCAACACGATTGCCGTGGACGACGGCATCGCCATGGGCCACTCCGGCATGCTTTACTCCCTGCCCTCCCGCGACCTGATCGCCGACTCAGTGGAGTACATGGTCAACGCACACTGCGCTGATGCCCTGGTCTGCATCTCCAACTGCGACAAAATCACCCCCGGCATGCTCATGGCCGCGCTGCGCCTGAACATCCCGGTAGTCTTCGTCTCGGGCGGACCCATGGAGGCCGGACGCGTGACCCTGACCGATGGTTCCGTACGCTCCCTGGACCTGGTGAACGCCATTGCCGATGCCGTGGACGAATCCATCTCCGATGAAGACATCAACCTCATCGAAGAGAACGCCTGCCCCACCTGTGGTTCCTGCTCGGGCATGTTCACCGCCAACTCCATGAACTGCCTCACCGAGGCCATCGGCCTGTCCCTCCCGGGCAATGGGTCGGTCCTCGCGACCCACACCGCCCGCAAGGCGCTGTATGAGAAGGCGGGCGCGACCGTCGTCGACCTCGTCAAGCGCTACTACGACGGCGACGACGAGTCGGTCCTGCCCCGCTCCATCGCCACCGCCAAGGCCTTCGACAACGCCATGGCCCTGGACATCTCCATGGGCGGTTCCACGAACACCATCCTGCACCTGCTGGCCGCTGCCCAGGAAGCAGGCGTGGACTATGGCCTGGCCGAGATGGACGCCAAGTCCCGCCAGGTTCCGTGCCTGGCCAAGGTGGCCCCGAACGTTGCCAAGGACAAGACCTACTACATGGAGGACGTGCACCGCGCCGGCGGCATCCCCGCGCTGCTGGGTGAGCTCAACCGCGGAGGGCTCCTCCACAAGGACGTCCACTCCGTCCACTCCAACGACCTGGACGGCTGGCTGGACGACTGGGACATCCGCGGCGGCAAGGCGACCGAGGAAGCCAAGGCCCTGTGGCACGCTGCCCCCGGTGGCGTCCGTTCCTCCACGGCGTTCTCGCAGTCGAACGAATGGACCTCCCTGGACGTCGACGCCGAGGGTGGCTGCATCCGCTCGGTGGAGCACGCCTACTCCAAGGACGGCGGCCTGGCCGTGCTCCGCGGCAACATCGCCGTGGACGGTGCCGTGGTGAAGACCGCAGGCGTGGACGAGTCCATCTGGAAGTTCGAAGGCCCGGCGATCGTGTGCGAGTCGCAGGACGAGGCCGTGGAATTGATCCTGAACAAGACCGTGAAGGAAGGCGACGTGGTGGTCATCCGCTACGAAGGCCCCCGCGGCGGTCCGGGCATGCAGGAAATGCTCTACCCGACCTCGTTCCTCAAAGGCCGCGGCCTGGGCAAGAAGTGCGCCCTCATCACCGATGGCCGCTTCTCCGGCGGCACCTCCGGACTGTCGATCGGGCACATCTCCCCGGAAGCTGCTTCCGGCGGCGACATTGCCCTGGTGGAGAACGGCGACATCATCAGCATCGACATCACGCAGCGCTCGCTCCAGTTGCAGGTCTCCGACGAGATCCTGGCTGAGCGCCGCGAGAAGCTCCTGGTCAACGGCGGTTTCAAGCCCAAGAACCGTGACCGCCAGGTTTCCCCGGCTCTTCGGGCCTACGCCGCCATGGCGCTCTCCGCGGACAAGGGCGCAGTGCGTGATGTTTCCCTGGTGGAGAACCTCTAGGGGTACTGCGGCGGGTTAACGCACGACGGCGGCGGGTCGCCCGGGTTCCGAACGGAACCACGGGCGGCCCGCCGCTTTGTTCAGCACATCACCGGTAGCCGCCGGATACCGGCGGGAGCGTCTGGCCTGCCTCCACAGCGTCCTCGAGTTTTTCCCGGTCCAGTTTCCAGACGACGGTTTCCCCGTTGGTTGGCCCCGTGAACGTGAAGACGGGTTCGGCGTTGCCCGCCAGCCACACCAGGAGTTCAGGGGCTGCGAAGCCATAGCCCTGGCTGAGTTGCCTGCCCTGGGTGAGGACATACTGCGCGTCTTTGTCCCGGAGCGAGAGCAGCGACGGCAGGACTTCCCAGTGATCGCGGGGCAGCAGCGCGAATTCGCCGGTGACCGAGGTCAGCCCAACGGTCGCTGAGGCCGGGATGTTGTTGACCATCCACTCCCGGGCCCGGACCAGGCCATCGTCGGTGACCGTCCTTGCCTGTACCCCCAGAGCGAGCCCAACAATGACAACCGCCACCGTGGCGATGACGAAGGCCCGCCGGAGCCTTGGGCGCCACCGCATCAGCATTTCGACGGCGATGGGCGTGGAAACGAGGGCGGCCAGCACCACGCAATAACCGAACTGCTCCTCTGCTGCTCCGAAGAAGACGGAGTAGATTCCCATGAAGCCCGTAAACAGTGAGAACAATCCGATGGTGCGCCGGGTGGCAACTGTTGAGGTGGCCGCTACTGCCCCGGAGAGAATGGAAAGCCCCAGCAGCAGGTAGCTCGTTCCAAAGCGACCAGTCATTTCGATCAGCCGTCCCGCAAGATCCGCACTCGGAACGGCGTTGAAACCTGTCATCTGGACGGCCCCCAGGATCCGCAGGACACCGACCGATTTCTGGTCGAACCACTGCGGAAGCAGCCCGTTGGCCGCCACCCAGCCCATGTACGCCAGATATGGAAGACTGGCGGACCCCATCAGGCGCAGGGCCGTCAGGGGTGGAATGGTGTTCCTCCAGAACACGCCCGCAAGGAGCGGGACCAGGGTGAACACCACCGTCATGTCCTTGATGACGATTGCCAGTCCGAAAACCAGCCCCGCGCCGAGTTCCAGCCATAGACGCGGTCGTCGCCATTTCCGGTTCAGCAGCACTATCACCAGGAGCCACCCGGACACGACGGCCAACCCGGCGGGCGTTTCCATCATCAACCGGCCGTCCATGCGGAGGATGAAGGGGTCACTTGCCATGATGATGCCGGCTGCTGCTGCGGGCAGCACCCCCACCAGGCCTCGGACCAGAAGGCAACAGACCCCGACGGTTACCGCGCCGAGCACGGCGTTGACCCATCGTAACTGCAACGCGAGGTCCATAGGGTGGCCCTCAAGGCCAAACATGTTGATGACCCACGAGTTAAGGATGTAGGAGCCGGGAGGATGCAGGAAAAAAGGATTTCCGAGTATTGAGGGAACGGTTCCCTGCGCTATTTGTCCGGCCAGATCGGCATAGGTGATTTCGTCGATGAAGACGTCGTTTGCCCGGTGAACACCGGTGAATCGAAACAGCATCGCCAGGATGACCACGGATCCCACCACCCAGCCGTGACGCATGTGTTCCCCCATAATTATTGATTGCTTGCGATGTTCAAAAGTAGTTGAAAATTGCACGTCTGTCCTTTTTGAACGTCAAATACAAAAAGTACGAAAAACATTTCATTTATCGCGTCATGAAATAACTACCCCGCCCACTCAGCCGTAGCACCGCCTCAGCCGCCGGGGCTAAGCTACTGGGAACCGGCGCGGGTTGAGCCAACTGCCCTGCAAGCCGGTGCCACAGGAAGAAGCCCCTTTGTTCGAAGCCCCCAGCATCCTGTTCTTTGCGGCCGGCCTGGCGGTCCTCGCTGCCGCGGTGTTGCCCAAGCTGCTGCTCCGTATGCCGCTGTCCATGCCCATGGTGTTCCTTGGCAGCGGAATTCTGGCATTCGCCCTGCTTCCCGACCTGCCTGACCCGGACCCGGTTAAGTACGCCGATTTCACCATGCATCTGACTGAGGTATGCGTCATCATCTCGCTCATGGGTGCGGGGTTGGCGCTGGACCGGCCTTTCCGGTGGCGGGGGTGGTCCACCACATGGCGGCTGTTGGCGATCGTCATGCCCCTGAGCATCGTGGTGATGACCATGCTGGGGCTGTGGGTCCTGGGGCTGGGGCTGGCCTCGGCACTCCTGATCGGCGCTGCGTTGTCGCCCACCGATCCTGTGCTCGCCTCCGAAGTCCAGGTGGGAAAGCCGGCGGACACCGAGACGGACCCAGACGAGGATGAAGTCCGTTTTGCGCTCACCTCGGAGGCGGGGCTCAATGACGGCCTGGCTTTCCCGTTTGTCTACCTGGCCATTGCGATCAGCCTGGTGGGAGTGACGCCGGAAGCGGTGGGTCAATGGGCTGCGCTCGATATCCTCTGGCGCATGGTTGCGGGGGTGCTGGTGGGCTTCGGAACCGGGAAAGTCCTCAGCCGGCTCTTCTTTGCCTCCCCGATCCGCAGTTTCCGCCTGTCCGAGCATTCGGAGGGATTCGTGGCGCTGGCCGCCACGTTCCTTGCCTATGGCGCTACGGAGATGATCGAGGGCTACGGATTCGTCGCTGTCTTCGTGTGCGCCCTGACCATCAGAGCAGCCGAACGCCACCACTCTTATCACCAGGTGCTTCACGGTTACGTGGAGCAGCTTGAGCGGCTGATGACGATCGTGATTCTGGTCCTCCTGGGTGGCGCGATCGCCCGGGGAGTCCTGGACGGCATCGGCTGGGCGGAAGTGCTGGTGGCGCTGGTCTTCCTGGTGCTTGTGCGCCCGGCAGCGGGTTGGCTGGGGTTGCTGGGAGGCAAGACTGGACCACGCGAGCGCCTGGCCATCTCCTACTTCGGCATCCGGGGCATAGGGTCGCTGTACTACGTGGCGTATGCCCTCAGCCACGGAAACTTCGACGGCGACCAGCACGCCTTGTGGGCCTTGGTTGCGTTGGTTGTTGCTTTGTCCGTGGTGGTCCACGGGGCCACCACGGCTCCGCTGATGCAGAGGCTGGACCGCCTGCGCGCTGACGAGGCCCGGCGGAAGCATGGCGATGAAAGCAGGGCGCCGCACACGGCGATCTAAATACATCGAGAATTCAGATGCAGTTGCGCGAATTTATGCGCTATGCAGATGCACTGCGCGTGGCGAGAATGAATTAACCGCCACGAAATGGGCATCGCGGAGGTGCGCGGTCAATGGTGCCGCCAGCACTCCGCCTGAATTTAGGGAGATCACATGACAAGCCAAGAGGTGGAGGTCCTCGTCGTCGGCGCAGGGCAGGCCGGAGTGGCCATGAGCGAGCACTTAAGCGACCGGGGCATCCATCACGTTGTCCTGGAGCGCCACCGGATTGCCGAACGCTGGAGGACCATGCGATGGGACTCGCTGGTGGCAAACGGGCCCGCGTGGCATGACCGGTTCCCCGGGCTGGAGTTCAGCGACCTGCGACCGGGCGAGTTCGCCTCAAAGGAGCAGGTTGCCGACTATTTTGCAGCCTATGCGGAGAAGATCGGTGCGCCGATCCGCTGCGGCGTGGAGGTTGCGTCGGTTCGCCGGAACACAGGTGCCCCCGGATTCCAGGTGGAAACGAGCGAAGGCAGCTACAACGCCCGTTACGTCGTGGCAGCAACCGGACCCTTCCAGCGGCCGGTGATTCCCGCCGTCGTGCCTGGCTCTGCGGCGGTGCAGCAGCTGCACTCAAGTTCCTACCGCAACCCTCACCAACTCCCGGAAGGTGCGGTGCTGGTGGTCGGTGCGGGATCGTCCGGAGTGCAGATCGCGGCGGAAATCCAGCGCTCCGGGCGGCAGGTCTACCTGTCGGTGGGGCCCCACGACCGTCCCCCGCGCAGCTACCGCGGCCGGGATTTCTGCTGGTGGCTTGGCGTCCTGGGCCTGTGGGATGCTTCTACTCCTCCACAGGGTGCCGAGCATGTCACCATCGCCGTCAGCGGCGCCGACGGCGGCCATACAGTGGACTTCCGGGAACTCGCCGAACAGGGCATCACCCTGGTGGGGCGCACTGAAGCGTACGACGGCGGGACCGTGCGTTTCGCGGACGACCTGCGGAAGAACGTCGCGAACGGTGATGCCCATTACCTGCAGTTGCTGGACGAGGCGGATGCCTATGTGGAGCGCAACGGCCTGGACCTCCCCGAGGAACCTGAGGCCCGTGCGATGCGGCCGGATCCGGAGTGCCTTAAGAATCCCCTGCAGGAACTGGACCTTGAAGCCGCCGGGGTCGCGTCGATTATCTGGGCTACCGGGTTCGTCCAGGACTACAGCTGGCTGGAAGTGGATGCCTTTGATGACAGGGGCAGGCCGCTCCAGCAGCGTGGTGTCTCCTCAGAGCCCGGTATCTACTTCCTCGGCTTGCCGTGGCAGTCGCGCCGTGGATCGAGCTTCATTTGGGGCGTGTGGCACGACGCCAAATATGTAGCGGACCAAATCGCCATCCAGCGCAGCTACCTGGCCCACAACGAGCAGGAGATGCTGGTGGCCGGCGTCTAGGACCTAAAAAACTACTGGCCCCTTGAGGGTGCACTACCCCCGACCTGTCCGCGCTGGGTGGAGCGGCCGGCATTGACCTGTTCCACGTCGGTGGCCTGATCAGAAGCTTGCCCAGCCTTTGGTGGTTGTGGCTCATCACAGTTTTGCCTCGAAGTGACTCCTCCCAGGTTCAACGCCGGCCGTCGTGCGGCCATTTTGCCCGTTCAATAAAAGGAGGGTGGCCGCGTTTACCATCGTTGCCCAAACCCGCCCATTTGTTATTGGCGTGACTGCCACGCCCGCACCCACACCTACGCCGTCATTGAGGCCAGTACCAGGCGACAGATCGCATGTGAGCAGTTCCCAACCACCCGGCCGGGATATCCCGCGCACTGGCTTGGGTAGGCGCAGGACAGGCGGCGACATGGGGTGTCTATGGGCAATTGAGGGTGTCGACACGTACGGGGCCCGTCTGGCCAAGGCAGTAACTGACGCCGGCTACGATGTCGCCGAAGCCCCACGTATGAACGCGCGGAATCGCCGGGGATCGGTAAATCCGACCCGCTGGACGCAGCCGCCCTCGGAACTGCTGTCCTCGGGCTGGAGGATGCTCAGCTCCGGTCTCCGCGGAGGGGCGAAGGAACCCGTGCAAGACTCAGGATCCTCAGTGCTACCCGGGACCAATTGACCCGCGATCGGACGCTCAATGTCAATGCACTCCTGGCTTTGCTGCGGGCCCACGATCTTGGGTTCGATGCCCGTAAAGCATTAGTTCCCGCGCAGATCGCCACAATTGCCAGGTGGCGGGAACGAAAGGAGCCTCTGGAACTCTCGATCGCGCGCGAGGAAGCCATTCGGTTGGCTCGCCGTGTAGTTGAGGTGACCGAGCAGTTGGCCGCGAACCAGAAGCGCATGACCGAGCTGATCCAGCAATGCCCCGCGGCGCCGCTGTTGGAGATGGTCGGCGCCGGGGCCGTTTCGGTCGCCACTGTCCTGACAGCGTGGTCGCATCCAGGAAGGGTCCGCAGCGAAGCTGCCTTCGCCTCACTTGGTGGTGTGAATCCGTTGCCTGCATCAAGTGGCAACACTGTCCGGCACAGGCTCAACCGGGGCGGTGACAGGCGCCTCAACCGTGCCCTGCATACAATCACCATGACTCGGATGGTCCACGACCCGGGGACGCGGGAGTACGTCGCAAAACGCACCCAGGAAGGCCGGAGCTACCGCGAAATCCGTAGATCTCTCAAGCGCTACGTCGCCCGTACCCTCTACCGTCAACTCAACGCTCTTTACGTCACAGAGAAACCGGCGGTCACTCTCGCTCTCGCAAGAGTGACCGCCGGGCCCTGATGCTCCGGTCAGTGCATTCTAGGTGTTCGGAAAGGCAGTGCTCCTCCCGTCTACACTTCCGCTGAGTCTCAGTCGCGTATCAGCTCCACGCCGTCGGCGGCTGTAAGAACAGGTGGAAGCTCCTTGCTAGGGCTGGGAGGCAGCAGTTCCTCTTCAGCAACTGCTCCACGGGCTGCGTAGCTCGGCCAGAAGTTCATGCTGGCTCCCCACTGGCTCAAAAGAGTGTCGATGGGGATGTAGCAGCCAAGGGTGGAACCGTAATAGTTGATGGCGCCTACGTGCATCCCTACGGCGCGAAGGCCTTGACTGTCCTGCCGCCATACAGGGCCACCGGAGTCACCTCCGGCACGGGCGTAGTCGGCGCAGTAGGCAGTGACGCCGTCCCAGTTTTGGTACCGGTACTGGATTGTCCCTTCAGTCCAGCCTGTAGTATTTCCCATTTTTCCGACTCGGGTCAGGACGGTCTGCTCCGAGTTGGGCATTTTTCCCGTTACTTGACCGCTTCCGGGTGCATTTCCTGTGGTGGGATCGACGATGGTTTGGTACATGTCTACACCAGGATCGGCTCGAACAAGTCCTGAGTCACCGTCAGTGCTGTAGGCCTTTCGGTACGCCAGCGTCCCGAATCCGGCGCCGGTGCCGGATACTCGTTCGCCAACGTAAAAGCAGTGCCCTGCCGTCAGGATAAACGTTCCGCTCGTGCCGTAGATTACGTAGCTTCCGGTACACCAAGGCGACGTACCCTTGTACATTGGATGACCAACTAGGTAGTTGTACCACCCTGCGTGAGCCGGCTGCACGCCTATCACTACGACAAAAAGTGCTGCAACCAGGGCAGCGATCCCAGAGATCCCGCCCCTAATTAACTTCCACATGTTGCCCCCATGTTCTGATTCGAATAGCCGGGAATCCCGACTACGGCAGACTCTAACCCGCATATGAGACGTTCTGACTCCGCCACACCCATTGACAATTATGGTGAATTGCCTTGGTGGACGCATTGAAACGCAGAGCCTGGGGCTACATCGCCAATGGCAACGACATGTAATTAGGTACTTGCAATACTCAGTACACTTCCAAATTGCACGTCAAGCTCTAGCGACTTACCTATAGTGCATTCGCATGTTTCACCCGTATAGTCTTTCTATGGGGGGAAATAAGCATAGGTTGACAGCTGTAGGTGTCGTACTTTCGCTAGCGGTGGCCGTCGGCGCATGCGCAGCGCCAGCAACGTCCTCGACGCCGCCTGCTTTGCGTCTAGTCACCGTTGAAGCACATCAGCAAATGGCGATGGACGCGAGATTCTCAGGAACCCTGGAACTCGATGGTGAAGGCTGCGTGCACGCAAGGGCCTCCGGGGATGGGTCCCTGTTCACCCTTGTGTGGCCCCAGGGTTACGCGGTACGGGGCGATTCGAAGAGCTTTGAAATTGTCGATGCTAAGAAGAATGTTGTGGCAAGCTCCGGTTCACCCTTCGATGTCGGTGGGGGCCTTGTTGACACCGTATCCGACAGTTGGACGGAACGCGGTTGCGCTAAGGGTAGTCTTTGGGTGGTTGCGGAGTAACTCTGGATTTTAGGTGCTCCTGACAATAGGAGTGTCGCTATTCCTTCGTTGGCTTCCTAAATTTCTTCACTGAGATCTAGTAGCGAGCTGCCGATATTGCTCTTTACTTAACGTTCAATTTGCTGTGGTTTTGGCGCGCAGATTCGAACAGCTAGCTGGATTGCAACAGCTTGCTTGCTAAACCCTGGAATCAGGATGGTGCGCTAAGGACGGTTCTTTTCGGCATTCTTTCGAGGCTTCAGGAGATCTCTCCGTCTCCAAAAGGACGAGAAGGCGTTGTGTGTGGATGGGCGGTCACCCCCCCCGATGACGACCGCCCGTCCCAGGTTGTGTGCGTTCAAAAGCCTTAGCGAGCGGGAACATCGGGTGGATCGCTTAAAGGGTCGAATCGACCACGGAGGTCCGCAGCGAGGTCCAGGTGGTAACAGTCCCTGCAGGAAATCCTGGATAGTCCTTGAGTAGTACGGCTTGCTTCCCAATTACCAACCCGGTCTCGGGATCGATGACGATGTTGGATCCCGTAACCCCGTCCTGTGATGCGATGCCGATGGCTATGCCTGAGTGACCGTCGATCATTGCGTGTTTGTTGGTTACCGTGACGTTGGGAATAAGAGCAGCTGCCTTGTAAAGCGCAGCGCGGAGGTCAGCAGGGACGAAACCTGTCCCCAAACCTTCCGATATCGCCATGAAAGCCTCGTTGTCCGCAGACTTCCCAGTGGCTCTGGTACGTTCATAGACCAGATCCAGCAGAGTCCTCGGGTCTCGGGGTAAAGTCGAAGCTTCCTTCAATGACGTCCCAACGAGGACGGTGGGTTCTTTGCCGTTGAAGGTACCTCCCGGGGCACGCAGGATGCCGACTAACTCGGATTGCTCTTGGTCCTGTGTCTGCAGAGCCTCGCGAATCTCCTCTGGCAGAGGCTGGGCGTCACTCGGAGAGTCCAAAATCATGCGCGGCTCGTGATTCCAGACCCATTCGTCCGCCCTGTTCGCTGGCACGTACATCTGGCTGTTTGAGGTCCCCTGCCACTTCACCTTGCTTAGATCCGTAGCCTGCCCCCCGGACCCGATGACCGACTTTTTCTCAATCTTGAGGTATTGACCGGCGCCCACGACCGGGTCAGATGTCCGGATGGTTGCAGCAGCAGCATTGTTTAGCACCTCGGCCGCCTCCGCTGTCGCTCCCGGAGATCCGGGCCTAATGACATCTGAAATAACGATGCCTCCCACCACCAATGCGGCCGCAGCAGAAACGAACAGAGCGCGGCGTCGGAAACGGAGAGCAGTGACGGTTCCTTTTTGCTGCGGTGGTGGCGTGGACGAAGCTGTCACTTTGGCCATGACCTTTTCCCGGCCCCGGGCCAGGGTGGACGGCGGGGCGGAGCCCACGTCGTTACGCATCTCGCGGAGTAGTTGCAGGTCGTCCATGGTTGTTCTCCATTTCCGTAAGTCTTTCGAGGTTGAACTGGGATCGGAGCGTTTGCCGCGCACGGTTCAGACGAGAGCGGACCGTTCCTACAGGGACGCCCATGGCCTGGGCTATGCCTTCGTAGGTCAGGTCAGCCCATGCGTAGAGCAGTAGTGTTTCGCGATCGATGGCAGCCATGCTCCTGAGCGCCTGAGCAATGCGCCCGGTGGCCGCTTTGGCGTCAACCTCGGCGGCGATCCTCTCGGAGTCGTCAGTCAAGGCCTCACGTGAGGCAGACTTGGCTGCCACTCTCAGGACGTTGGCTTCCGCACGGTGATGTTGCCGAAGGAGGTTGGTCGCGATGCCGAACAACCATGGACGGGCATCATCCCGGGTGACGTCATAGCTATCCAGCTGTTCCCAAGCGACTAGAAACGTTTCTGAGGTAACGTCTTCGGCGGCAAACTCCCCGGCCCGTCTTGCCGCGTATCGGTAGATGGCTGGCGCATGCCGATCGTACAGCTCCCCGAAAACCGCAGGGCTGTCGCGGGACTGCCTGATGATGTCGCTGTCTGTGCTCACACTATGTATTGACCGCTCAAGGCAAAAGAGTTCACGCAGTAGTCCTTCTTCCCTCCCGTGGACCTCGGCCTCAGACTATCCGGAGCGTTCGGGCTTTGAATCCCCTGACCCGGTCAAATCGCCAATCAGTTGCAAAAACGAGCGTTTTTGATACAAGCGCCCTTGGCCCCCTCGACCGGGGAATTGGGGCCACCTGGCTGTCGCAGAAGGGAGTGCCGGTATCTACGTAGCGGATCTATCCCTGCGTCACGGGTATTGCTACGTTTAGCCCATGGGAGAGCTCCTCGGCTACGCCCGCACCTCCACCGCAGACCAGGACGCGGCCCTGCAACAGGACGCACTCACAGAGGCCGGATGCTACCGGATCTTCACCGACACGGCTTCCGTATCCTTTCAGTCCCGCCCCGAGCTAACCAAACTCCTGGACCAGCTCCGACCCGGTGACACTCTGGTCATATGGCGCCTGGACCGGCTAGGCCGATCCATTCGCCATCTCATCGACCAGATGGCTACCCTCCAGGACCGCGGCATCGGGTTCCGTTCCTTGCAGGAGCCATCGACACCACCAGGCGGTCAGCTGGTCTTCCACGTCTTCGCCGCCCTCGCCGAATTCGAACGCGATCTCACCCGAGAACGGACCAACGCCGGACTGAAGGCAGCCCGGGCTCGAGGACGCGCCGGGGGCAGGCCGTCGCTGCTGACCAGCGACAAGCTCCGTACCGCCCGCCGTCTGTACGAGCAGCAGGACATGACCGTCGAAAAGATCGGCGAGGTCCTCGGAGTCAGCCGCACCACCGTATACCGCGCCCTTCGACGCGAACCTGCCCCAGTACCGCCCCCACGCCGTGCGCGGAAGAAGGCCACCCAGTGAAGCCAGACGCGATGCTCTGACCGGAGCGCAGATAACCGCCTCGGTGTTGGCATCGGGTGTCTTGCGCGGCAGTTCACCTTCCGGTGCAGCATGCCGGCGCGGCAGCCCGCACCGGAATCGGTCCTCGCTCCGCTCGGGCTGTAGAAGCGTTTTTCCTGTTTTTGGCTGCTGTCCCAAGGGATTGTACGTTCCCGCTCCGGCCGGTCTAGCCCCTCCTACGTCGGGGCCTGCGTCCCGGGAATTTCCTTCCGGCGCTCCTGCGTCGCTTATTTCCTTCAGGAGTTTCCCGGCCCTTGCCCAAAGGGTAGACAGGCCTCCGTCGGGCACAGCTCCGCAAGCTTCGCCAGCAGCCAAAACAACGAACGGGGGAGATGGGGGCTGGCCACTCACCACGAGCGCCCCACCCACCAACAAAACCAGGTCCGGGGCAAGGCCGCCGGTCAGCGCTCACACTCATTCCTAACGCTTGACGAAAAATAGAAGCATCGGGGACCATGCCCAAGGCCTGGTCCCCGTTGTTTTACTCAGCTCCGGTCAGTCCAGGCCTGCCAACGTCCGGGCAGACAGTGCTTCCTTCATCTGGTGCTGGTCCAGGAGGCCACGCTCAGCCACCAGCTTGGCAATGCCCCGCCCGGTGGCCAGGGCTTCCTTGGCGAGCTCAGCGGCTGCCGCGTAACCGATCAGCGGTGCCAGCCCGGTGACCACGCTGATGGAATCAAGCATGCGGTGCTGCAACAGGGCAGTGTTCGCGGTGATTCCGTCGACGCAGTGTGTCCGAAGTTGCCTGCACGCCACGCCCAGCCAGGCAATGGATTCCAGGAGGGAGTCGATGATGACCGGCTCGAAGGCGTTGAGCTGCAGCTGACCGGCCTCTACTGCCATGGTGACCGTGGCATCGGCGCCGACCACCCGGAACGCCACCTGGTTCACCATTTCCGGGATGACGGGATTTACCTTGCCGGGCATGATGGATGATCCTGCCTGGACAGCGGGCAGGAAGATCTCGGCAAAACCTGCCTGGGGGCCCGAGGAGAGCAGGCGCAGGTCGTTGCAGATCTTGGACAACTTCACCGCAGCCCTCTTGAGGACGCCGGATACCAGGAGGAAGACGCCGGTGTCGCTGGTGGCTTCCACCAGGTTGGCGGCTGGAGCCAGAGGCAGCCCGGTCACGGACGCCAGTTCACGGATGACCGCCTCCCGATACCCGGGGGGAGCGGTGATGCCCGTCCCGATCGCGGTGGCCCCCAGGTTCGATTCGGCCAGGTGCGGGAGGAGTTCCTGCAGCCGGCACCCGTCCTCGCGGAGGGTCTCCGCAAAGGCGCCGAACTCCTGGCCCAGGGACATGGGCACGGCGTCCTGCAGTTGGGTCCTGCCTACCTTGATGATGCCGGCGAACTCTGCCGCCTTGGACTCGAAGGCCCCCACCAGTCGATGGTGCTCGGTGCACAGGGCAGCAAGATCACGCTGCAGGGCGATCTTGATGGCCGTGGGGTAGGCGTCGTTGGTGGACTGGCTCCGGTTGACGTCGTCGATCGGGTGCAGTGCCGAATAATCACCCTTGGTGCGGCCCAACAACTCCAGCGCGCGGTTGGCGATGACCTCGTTGGCGTTCATGTTGGTGCTGGTGCCTGCCCCGCCCTGGATGGCATCCACCACGAATTCACGGTCGAGCCTCCCGTCCATCACCTCGCGGGCGGCCTGCTGAATGGCCGCGGACTTGGCGGTCTCCAGAAGACCCAGGTCCTCGTTGGCCCGGGCGGCCGATAGTTTCACTGCGCCCAGGCCATAAATGAGGGATCGGAGGGTGCCGATGGTGCGCCCGCTGACGGGGAAGTTCTCCACGGCCCGGGCGGTGCTGATGCCCCAATAAGCAGCCCCGGGGACATCGCGGTCCCCGAGGCTGTCATGTTCCCGCCGCAACTCCGGGGCCGGGATGTTTGATGGTTGTGTCATGGTCCTGTTCAGTTGTCGTTTGCTTGTGACGGACGGGTTTCGTTGACGGGGGACCGGCGCTATCCGGCCAGGAAGTCCAATGCCGTCAGAGCCAAGGCAGCAGCGCCGTCATGGATGGCCCGGTTGGCAGCTTCACCAACGCAGTGCGCGGCAAATTCGGGTTGGTGGTTGGCTGCCGGGTAGCAGCCGAGCCCGATGTAGGGGTGGATGGCGGGAACCACCTGGGACACATTGCCCATGTCCGTGGAAGCCCTGTTCATGGTGGCCTGCCCGGGCGGGGCATCGAAGGTGCGACCCAAGGACTTCGCATGCTCCTTGTACAACTCCAGGGCACGCTCTTCCGTCCGGAACTCGGAGTATGGTTCCGATTCCGGTGTGATGGAAAGCTCGCAGCCTGTCGCCACCGCGCCTGCTTCAAAGCATTGATTGACCCGTTCCTCCAGTACCCCCAGCTGTGCCAGGGATTCCGCCCGCACATACCACCGGCCCTCGGTCTTTTCCGGAATCGCATTGGGCGCCTCACCGCCCCGGGTTTGGACACCGTGCACCCGCGTGCCGGCAGGCAGTTGCTGGCGGAGCAGGCCCAGTGCCACCTGGGCGACGATGAACGCGTCATTGGCATTCACTCCCTGCTCGGGGTAGGCCGCGGCGTGGGCCGATTTTCCCTTGTACTCCACGTGGTTATGCGCCACAGCGAAGGGCCGGGCTTCGGCTGAATCCACGGGACTGGGGTGCGCCATCATGGCAAGGTCCAGTCCGTGGAAGGCGCCCTTCTTGAGCAGTTCGATCTTGCCGCCTCCGCCTTCCTCGGCGGGGGTGCCATAGACCTCCACGGTGAGGTCGTGCTCCTTGGCAAACCCGGCCAGGGCGGCCGCGGCACCGCAGGACATGGCGGTGATGATGTTGTGGCCGCAGGCATGCCCCAGGCCCGGCAGGGCGTCGTATTCAGCCATGAGTCCCACCCGGCGGGAGCCGGAACCGAAAACCGCGCGGACCGCCGTCGGGAATCCCAGGTAGCTGCGCTCCACGTCGAAGCCGAGCGATGCCAGGTAGTCCGCGGTCCATTCCGCCGCACGGTGTTCCTGCCAGCCCGTTTCAGGGTTGGCATGCAGCGTTTCCGACAGCTGGACCAGGGCAGCCTGCTGCGCCCTGACGACGCCGAGCACCCGGTCGCGTTGCGTGGCTGGCGTCACCGTCACAACCCGCTCAGCGGTCATCGCCGGGCACCCCGTAGCTCACGGAGGAAGCGGGGTCGAGCCCGCGGATCACGTAATCGCGCCGCTGCGGCAGCCAGACCTCCAGGATCCGTTCGAGCTCGCCGATCGGGTCATCATGCCAGTCCACGCGCAGGTCCGTGTCCCTCCAGCCGTGTCCGGACACTACGGACATGCCGGCGGACCGCACCGGTCCCGCCTCGCCGCCGGCAGCCTCCGCAGCGCGGAGTGCCTGCATCAACCGCAGTTCCAGTTCCCCGGTTGAGGACTCGAAGGCATCGCAGAGTATCTGGGGGACGTGGGGATGCGCGAGCATGTTCCCGGCAGCAACGCTGCGGGCGCCACGTCCTTCCCCGAAGATGCCCAGCGTCCCGGACCCACTGAAGACCGCGGATCCGCCGTGGGCGTCCAGGACCACCAGTTGCCGGAAGTTCACGGACGGTGATTCATGGACGACGGCGGTCAGCGCCTCCTGCGCGGAATAGCCGGCCTGGAGCCGGTCCAGCAGGGCAACGCCCAGCCTGGGATCGGTGATGTTCTGGGAGCTGACAGCGCCGACTCCGTCGCGCAGGTGGGCGCAGCGGGCTGCGACAGCGGGAGAGGACGACGAAACGGCCAGGCCGAACCTGCCCCTTCCGTCCGTGGCGGCGATGCTGAACGTCACTGCTGTCCCTCCGTGGAGAGCACTGCGGTGGCGTCGATTTCCACGAGCCACTCCGGGCGGGCCAGGGCCTGGACCACGATTCCCGTGGACACCGGATAAACGCCCTTCAGCCAACGGCCCATGGTGCGGTACACCGTCTCCCGGTAGCGGGGATCGATGAGGTATACGGTCACTTTGACGATGTCCTCGAGGCTGCTCCCGGCTTCCTTGAGCAGCATGTCGATGTTGGCCATGGCCTTCTCGGTCTGGACTTCCACGTCGCCGATCCCCACGGATTCCCGGGTTTCCAGGTCCTGTCCGATCTGCCCGCGGAGATACACCACTCCGTTGGCCACGACAGCCTGGCAGAGGTCGTTGTCCAGGTTCTGTTCCGGGTAGGTGTCCTTGGTGTTGAAGGTGCGGATGCGCTGGTGTTTCACGGGATGCCTTTCAGTGGCAGGTAGCTTGTACCTTTCAGCTTCCTGTCAGCGGTTGAATCTGTCTAACAGTTCTTTTAGAACGATTGCATCGATATTTCTGATGTGCGGTGTATCCTCGATGCATGGACGTCACGCTTACCCAGTTGCGCTATTTCGTGGAAGCGGCGGCGCAACTGTCCATGACCGGGGCCGCCTTGAGGTTGAATGTTGCGCAGTCTGCTGTCTCAGCCGCCATTGCCCAGCTCGAACGGCATGTGGGCACGCAGTTCTTCATCCGGCAGCGTTCCAAGGGGTTGGTCCTGACGCCTGCGGGCGAGCTCTTCGTCCGGGACGCGCAGGCCATCCTGGCCCAGGTGGAAGAGAGCATCGACCACGCCCGTGGCGAACACCAGAGCGTCGCAGGCAGGATCAGGATTGCGTGCTTCAGCACCCTGGCGCCGTTCCTCCTGCCTGGGGTCCTGACCACTTTGCGCGAGGACCACCCTGCCCTGGAGACCGAGGTCATCGAAACAGACACCGCCGGATGCATCAGCGCGCTGCTGACGGGCCAGGCCGACGTGGCACTCTGCTACGACCTTGACCTTCCGGATGCCATATCCCGCTCCGTGGTGGACACGGTCCGGCCCTACGTTGCCCTGCCCCCGGACCACAAGCTGGCGCAGTCCAAAAAGATCCAGTTGTCGTCCCTGGCGGAGGAGTCATTCGTCCTGCTCGATCTCCCGCACACACGCGACCTGATGCTCTCCATTGCCCGCCTGGGCGGCCGCGAGCCGGACATCCGGTTCCGCTCGGCCAGTTACGAGACCGTCCGCACGTTCGTGGCCAGGGGACTTGGCTATTCGATCCTCCACCAACGTCCGCAGCATCCATTGACCTACGACGGCGGCAGGCTGGCTGCCGTGGAAATCCGCGACGACGTGCCGGAACTGAAGACGGTCCTGGCCCATCTGAAATCCCATCGCCCCACGGCGCGGGTGCGCGCGGTGGCACAGGCGGTACGGCAACAGATCGTCGCAGCGAAAGCCGCCCGGGACTAGGATTCTTTCCGGCCCAGCCTGGCCAGCGCCCTCTCCACCAGATGGCGCTGGCGTGAACCGGTCACTGCGTCAGGGTCCAGCATGGAGGTCACATGCAGGCCCATCATGATATTCAGCAGCTCATCGGCCACCGCATCCGGATCAACCAAAGGCGCGCACTCGCCGTCGTGCCCTGCCTGGGTGAGGAAGTCCATGATGAGTCTGCGCCAATGCAGCAGCGCCTCGCGTCCCACCGCGCGCAGCGCGTCCTCCGTTTGGGCGCGCTGCCAGAACGAGACAGCCACCTTCGCCTCCACCACGGTGAGCGGATCGGCAGGAATGATTTCCAGGCAGAGGCTGCGCAGGGCGGAGAGCCCACGCTTGCGGGCCGTGTGCTTGGCGATGCGCTCATTGGTGCGCTCGCAGATGAGCTCGTAGGACGCCAACAGGAGGGCGTCCTTGCTGGGGAAATAATGGGCAAGGACACCGGGGGCGGCGTACCCGCATTCACGGGCGATGTCGCGCATGCTGGCATTCTCGATGCCTTGGTCAGCGATGAGCCGCCATGTGGTCTCGATGATCGAACGTCGCCGTTCGTGGTGATCGACCAAGCGGGGCATGCTGCTCCTTGTAGGTGTTGCAGGTAGGCGTTGCAGGGTGGCGGCGGGGCCGTGTGCACCCTACCACTGCGGGGACGCCCGGTGGACGTCCCCGCAGCCCCGTCAGTGTGCGCAGTGGTCCGTGGCTGCGCTGCGTTCAGCGGCGGCGCAGTGGGCGGACGTGGACGGCGGCACGTTCAGGGTGGGGTTGACGTCGAAGAAGCCGTGGGGCTTCAGGGTGAAGCCGGTGGTGTCAACGGGCATGATGGGCCAGTCCTCCGGGCGGGGGAAGTGGGTGAGCCCGAACGAGTGCCACACCACCAGGTCCTGGCCGTCGATATCCCTGTCCTGCGCCACGAAAGCAGGAAGTCCTGCGCCCCCGGGGTGCTGGTTGACGAAGTCTCCCGCGGCGTACAGCTCATCGTCGGCGTGGCGGGTTACCCAGAGGTGGTGGCGGGCGAAGGCGGCCCGGGAGGCGATGGAGGAGTCATCGGCCATGGCCAGGGTGGGGTTGCCCTCCGGGTACAGCGTGTAACCCACCGGGTGGCCCAGGTGGTTGAGTGATCCTGGGTTGCTGATGTGCCAGACGCGGCCTTTGGACCCGTCCGCGTCACGGATTGCCTCGGACTCGCGGGCCAGGATGGTGCGCTTTTGGGTGAAGGCGTTGCCGTGGGGGTTCCCCGGGCCTTTGGGGAGCCGCACCAGGTCGAGCTCTTCAACCCGGTTGGCGTCGCCGTCGATTTCCATGTCCAGCCGCGCGCTGAAGAGGTGCTGATGGTAGGGCGCGCCGAGGCCCGGGGCGATCTCCGAGGCGTACGCGTATTCCTTGTCCGGGAGGGCCGCGGTGAACACGATGCCTGTGGCCTTGGCTTCGAATTCGATCGTGCCGTCCAGGTACAAGTACCAGTAGAAGCCGTAGTCGTAGTTCCCCACGGTGGTGAAGAAGGAAACCACCAGGCGGCGGTTGCGGCGCACCTCGTTGGAACCGGCCCACTCGTCCGTGTGCTTCCAGAGGATCCCGGCGTCTTCCTCATGGATGCAGATGCCGTTGAGGATGGTCCTGGGGTTCCCGAAGTCGTCAGCCACCACGGGGGACATATACGTGATGTCGCCCAGGCAATCGCAGCCGAGCTTGAGGGAATTCGCATCCCGGCCCACCAGGTATTCGCCGGAATCAAAGTAGTTCTGCCAGCTGCGGTACGGAGCGGGATCACCGTAAGGGACCACCATCTCGGAGATGGACGCCCGGTGGATCAAGGGGCGGCGCCTGCCGTCCAGGGTGTGGTGGAGTTGGTGGAGGACCAGTCCTTCCCGGGCATCGAAGCCGACACGCAGGTCCCATCCGGCCCAGGACAGCAGGTTTCCTTCGAGGGTGAAGCTGGGTCCCTCCGGCTGGGTGATGTCGATCGGCTTCAGGTCGCTGCGCAGTTCGCCATGGATGGCAGGATCGGTGTAGTTGCCGTTGACCTCCGGGACGGGGACGGGACCGTCGTCGATCAGGTGGTCCACCCGGCGGTTTTCCACGTCCACGAACGCCACCAAACCGTCCAGCGGGTGCGCCCAGGGATGGTCGGCCGGGTGGTCCTGGCGGAAACCCAGGCCACGCAGCAGCCGCTTGCCTTCCTCGTTGGGATATTCGAAGACACCCGCCGACAACGGGGCCACGCGCACCTGGTCCGGAGTCAGGTTGCGGCTGGCCAGCGCCGCGATCCACTGCGGATCTGCGGCCAGGATCTCTTCAATCAGGCCAAATTCTTCTAACAGGACCGGGAGTTGGCCGTCGACGGCGGGATTCAGCTCACGCTGTTCCTGCACCAGCCCGGTGGTCAGGGAGAGTCGGACGTCGAGGGACCGGGAACGTGCCGCGTCCCAGAGCATGGCACGGACTGTGCGTTCGGCGTCCCCGGTGTTTCCCCGCAGGGCTGACTTGGGTGGTTCCAGCAGCCCGAGGTAGGCGAAACGGGTGGTGTCGGCGACGAGCCCGGCGTCGGCCAGGATGCGGCGGGCTTGCTGGATTTCCTCGGCGGTGAGTTGTTCCAGCGGGTGCTGCGGCCTGGGGTGTTGCGGCCGCAGGGCCTGCAGGGGGGAAGCCAAAGAGGTGGTGTGAAGGGTCATGACACTTCCTGAAGTCGATTTTTGATGGTACAACTGTTCAACCAACGCTTTGATGTTACCCACCTCACAAGCTGCACGTAAAGTCGCTGGCCGGAGAAAAACCACCGCGCCACCCACGGAGGAAAAACCCATGGAGCATACCGACCGCCGCCGCCCGACACGCCCGGCCCTGCCCGCCTGCCTGGTGGGCGGTGCCGCGATGGGAAGCGCACTAGGGCACGCCTTCGCAGCGCTCTTCGGACCTGCGGGAGCCATGGCTTGGCTCATGGCGGCGATGGGCCTTGCGTGCCTGGCCTGCTTCCGCTCCCTGGCACCCGGCCGGTTCCGCGTGCGGAAGGCGGCAGGACACCTCATGGCCATGAGCGCCGCCATGGTCCTGGCCCATGTGGTCCTGCTGAACGGATTCCCGGCCGGGCCATCCCATCTGCACGGTGTTCCGGTATCAGGATCCGCGGCCGGGCACGCAGAGGCCATGCTCTCCGTGATGGGCATCGAAATCCTGTGCCTGGCTGCTGCCTCCGCAGCCCTGCGCCTGACCCGGACCGCGCCGCCGCGGAGCCAACAAACCGCCGACCGTCCCGCCGTCGTGGGCTAAACGCCGGCGGGCACCCACCAAGCCACCACCCGAACGCATTGGAGACAGCATGAACACCACCATCCAGGCCCCTGTTGACTGGCATGTCCGCGCCGAAAGCCTGGTGCCGGACGGCAGGGCCTTCATTGCCGGAAACCGCACCGCCGCCGGCGGGCACCGCACCCGGCCCACCACCAGCCCTATCGACGGTCGCGTGCTCGCGGAACTGTCGTCCTGCGGCGCTTCCGACGTCGATGCTGCCGTGGTCGCGGCCCGGCGCGCCTTTCCCGCGTGGTCGCGGGCCGGCGCGGAAAGCAGGAAAGGCGTGCTGCTGGCCTTGGCCGCACTCATGGAGAACCACGCGGACGAGCTTGCCCTGCTCGAGTCACTGGACAGCGGCAAACCCATCCTGCAGACCACCACGGTTGATGTCCCCGGAGCCATCTCCACCCTGCGGTGGTATGCCGAAGCCATAGACAAGCAATCCGGGGAGTTGCCGTCCGTACCGCCCGGGGCCACAGCGCTGGTGACCCGTGAACCGTTGGGCGTCGTTGCGGCGATCGTGCCATGGAACTTTCCGCTGGAGATCGCCATGTGGAAGCTTGCGCCGGCACTAGCCTCCGGCAACACCCTGGTGCTGAAGCCCGCGGAGCAGACATCCCTCAGCGTCCTTCGGGTGGCCGACCTGGCAGCCGAGGCGGGTCTTCCCGACGGCGTGCTCAACATCGTGACCGGCACGGGCCGCGTGGCAGGTGCCGCCCTGGCGATGCACATGGATGTGGATGCGCTGGCCTTCACGGGTTCCACCGCGGTCTCCCGGACACTTTTGGAAGCCTCCGGACGGAGCAACCTCAAACGCCTTAGCCTGGAAGCCGGCGGCAAGAGTTCCAACATCATCTTCGCGGACACCGCAGACCTTTCGGCGGCCGCCTCCAAGGCTGCCTTCGGGGCGTTCTACAACCAGGGGCAGGTATGTTCGGCAAACTCCAGGATCCTCGTCCAGCGCACTATCCATGACGACTTTGCCGGGCTGCTGGCCGAGGCGGCCGCGGACTACCGCCCGGCCGATCCACTGGCCGGAGTGGAGGGCAACGGTGCCCTCATCAGTTCTTCGCATACGGACGACGTCGAAGGATGGATCCAGCGGGGAAGGACGGAGGGGCGCGTCCTGTTCGGCGGCGACCGGCGGACCATCAAGGGGTCCAACGCGTATTTGGAACCCACTGTGCTCGGTGGCCTCGCCGCGGACCATGACGTCCACAGGGAGGAGATCTTCGGCCCGGTGGCCGTGCTGCACCCGTTTGATACGGAGGATGAAGCCGTGGCCCTGGCCAACGATACGGACTACGGCCTGGCAGCGTCCGTCTGGACGTCGGACCTGTCGCGGGCGCACCGGGTGGCCGGACTGCTCCTGGCGGGAACCGTGTCCGTCAACACCGTGGATGCCTTGGGGAACAGTACGCCTTTTGGTGGTTTCAAGCAGTCCGGATTCGGGCGGGATCTCTCGCTTTACGCCTTCGACAATTACACCGCGCCGAAAACCACCTGGATCCAGTACGGCTGAGCTGGTTCATCAATAAATCCGGGGATGGGTATCGGCATTCAGTGTTTTACGTGATCTGAAACACAGGCCTACGCTGATGCTCATCCCCTTCCAACGCTTCCACCGCCTCCAGTGCGGTAGCAGACTTAAGCCGTAGCAAAGGACCCCATCATGGACCAACCATCAGCCGCCACAGGGCAGGCGCAGACACAGCTTGCCCAGGAGCAGAGCAAACATCTGCAAAAATCCCTCGGCCGCTTCGACATCCTCCTGCTGGTGGTTGCCGCCGTCATTTCCGTGGAGGTGTTGGGGCAGGTATCCGGTTTCGGCGGCGAAACGTTCACCTGGACCCTGATCCTGGCCGTCACGTTCATGGTTCCCTACGGGTTGATCTTCGCCGAAACGGGCGGCGCTTTCACCGAAGAAGGCGGCGTCTACGTGTGGACCAAAATGGCGTTCGGCCGGATGGTGGCGGCCATTACCTCGCTCTTCACCTGGGTCACCCAGCCCGTCTGGGTGGGTGGGGCCATGGCGTTCGTGGCCGTGGAAACCTGGTCCGAGTACGTGGGTCACGTGGAGGCCGGCAGCGTGGGCGACTACGTCTTCAAGCTGCTGTTCATCTGGATCACCGTGACATCCGCGATCATCAGCCTGAAGCACGGCAAATGGCTCCCGTCGCTCGGGGCCATCCTCAAGGTCGTGTTCCTGACCTTCTTCATCATCGTCACCCTGGTGTACGGGCTGCAGCACGGTTTCAACGGACTGGACCTGGGATTCTTCTCGCCCACGCTTGCCGGTTTCCTCGGGGTTACCCCGTTGCTGCTGTTCTCGTTCCTGGGGTTCGAATCGGGCAACAGCGCCGCGGGCGAAATGAAGAACCCGGCCAAGGACGTTCCCATCTCCGTGGCCCGATCCTCCATGATTGCCGCAGCGAGCTACCTCCTGCCGGTCCTCGCGATCCTCCTGGTGGTGCCGTTGGACCAGATCACCGGCATTGGCGGCTTGTTCGGCGCCGTGGCCACCGTGTACACGGTCTTTGGTCCGGCAGCGGAGGCCATGCTCGCGATATCTGCGATCGTGTTCTGCTTCGTCCTGGTCTCCCAGGGTGCAGCCTGGATGATCATCAGCGACCGCATGCAGGCCATGGCCGCAGCCGATGGCTCCTTTTTTGGCGGCTTCTTCGGCCGCTTCCACCCGAAACTGGGCACTCCGATCAGGGTGAATACCCTCTCCGGAGTCGTGGCGACACTCTTCATGCTCGCCGCCATGCAGCTCAGCGGAACCAGCAGCGCCCTGTTCGGCGTGGTCCTTTCCATCGCAATCTCCACTTTCCTGCTCAGCTACCTGTTTGCCATCCCGGCCGCCGTGAAACTGCGGAGCAAGTACCCCGCGGCTGACCGGCCCTTCAAGGTTCCTGTCTCAGACGCCGGCTTCCGCGTGCTCGGTGCGGTGTGCTTCGCCTGGATCCTGATCGGCTCATGGGTGGCGATCTTCCCCGGAACCCTGGACATGGTGTTCGGGCTTCCCTACGACTTCGAGGCAACGTGGGGTGTCTCCCAGTTCACGTTCGAGGCCTTCGCCCTCGGCACCCTGGGCTGCATCCTTGCCTTGGGCGTGGCCGGGTACGTGCGGGGCCGTAAGGTCCGCGAGGCTGTATCGCCGGAACCTGTCCGGGTGGGAATCCCGGAATAGCTCCACCGCGGCGGCAGTTGTCGCTAACCATGAAGGCTATTGCTTACAACGGGTACGGAAACCCTGACGTCCTTGAACTGACCGAACAGCCAATGCCCAAAGTTGGCCCAGGCATGGTCCTGGTCAAAGTGAAGGCAGCGGCAGTCAACCCCGTGGACTGGAAGATCATGGCGGGCTACCTGGATCCTTTGATGGATATCCAGTTCCCTGCGATACCCGGGTGGGACGTTGCAGGGGTGGTGGAGTCGGTGGGAATCGACGCGCCGCAGTTCCAGCCCGGGGATGAAGTGATCGCTTATGGCCGCAAGGACTTTGTCCATGGCGGCAGCTTCGCGGAGTACATCGCCCTGCCGGAACGGTTGGTGGCCAGGAAGCCGCACTCGCTGGACTGGAACGCCTCGGCGGGACTGCCCCTTGCCGGGTTGACGGCTTTCCAGGTCCTCAACAGGTTGGGGGTGCAGTCCGGGGACACCGTGCTCATCCACGGCGGCGCCGGCGGAGTTGGCTCGCTGGGTGTGCAGATCGCAGTTGCCCTGGGAGCCAACGTCATCGCCACCGCTTCCGACAAGAATCACGGGTTCCTCCGCTCCCTGGGCGCGGAGCCTGTCACCTACGGCGATGGCCTGGCGGAGCGGGTCCTCGCACTGAGCCCGGATGGCGTGGATGCCGTGGCCGATTTCGTGGGCGGGAACCTTGAGTCCACGCTCCAGGTGATCCGTGCGGACGGCAGGCATGCCTCCATCGCGGACAGTGACGTGGAGCAACATGGCGGGACGTGGATGTGGGTGAAGCCCATCGGTTCCGAACTGCAAGAGCTGGCCGACCTGGTGGACGAAAAACACCTCCACGTGGAGGTGGCCGAGGTCCTCCCGCTGGCCAAGGCAGCTGAGGCCTTCCGCCTCAACATGGATGGCCACACCCGCGGCAAGATCGTCGTGGCCGTGGACGACGGCCACGCGTAGAACGCCCGACGGCGGCAGGTCGCCCGCGGTTCCATGAGGAACCAACGGTGACCTGCCGCCGTCGTTCTTAACTACTTGGCCAGGAAGCGGAGCAGGATTTCGTTGATCTCGGAGCCGTGCGTCCAGAGCATGCCGTGCGGGGCGTTGTCGATTTCCACGTATTCGGCCGACGGCAGGCGCTTGGTGAATTCGCGTCCGGTGGAATCGATGGGCAAGATCCGGTCGTCGGTTCCGTGCACGATCAACGCAGGGACGGTGATCTTTTCGATGTCCGCACGGAAGTCGGTCAGCCAGGTGTCCACCACGGCGAAGGAGGCGTACCAGGAAGAGCCGGCGGCAACGTTCCACGCGTTGCGCAGGGCTTCCTCGCTCAGGCGGTTGCCCAGGAAGTTGTCCGTGTTGAAGAAGTCCTTGTAGAAGTTGCTGAACCAGGCGTAGCGGTCTTCGATGGCGGCGTCGCGGATGCCGTCGAAGATGGAGGACGGAACGCCGGTGGGATTGTCGTCCGTCTGCAGCAGGTAAGGCTCCAGGGACCCCAGGAACACCGCTTTGGCCACGCGTGCTTCGCCATAGGTTCCGATGTAGCGGCCAACTTCACCGGTTCCCATGGAGAAGCCCACCAGGACTGCGTCCTGCAGGTCCAGGGTTTCCAGAACGGTGTTGAGGTCCCCGGCAAACGTGTCGTAGTCGTAGCCGGTGGTCGGCTTGCTGGACTTCCCGAAGCCGCGGCGGTCATAGGTGACAACCCGGTAGCCCGCCTCCAGGAGGGCAGCGGTCTGCTTCTCCCATGAGCCGCCGTCCAGCGGGTAGCCGTGGATCAGGACTACGGGCCGGCCCGATCCGTGGTCCTCGTAGTAGAGCTCAATGTCCGTGCTGTTTTCTGTGCCGACCTTGATGAAGCCCATGGAAACCACTCCTTGTCTCGACGGGGAGAACGATCGTTCTCCCGCTGTGCAAGCCATCCTATAGAACGATCGTTCTCTGTTCAAGTAGAATGGCTCCATGGATTCTTCCGATGTCCGCTCCCGCATCGTCGCCACCGCCGACGATCTTTATAACGCCAAGGGCATCCAGTCTGTCGGGATGGACGAACTCCGCACCGCTGCGGGCGTTTCCCTGAAAAAGCTGTACCAGGAGTTTCCGTCCAAGGGCAGCATCGTGATGGCAGTGCTGGAGCGGCGGCACCAGTCATGGACCGAAGGCCTGGGCGCTGCCGTAGAGCAGGCGGAATCACCGCGCATGCGCCTTCTGGCCATCTTCGACTACCTTGCTGTGTGGTTCCGCCAGGACAGTTTCCGCGGCTGCGGTTTCATTAACAGCTTCGCCGAACTTGGCGCCGTCAGTCCCGAAGTGGCCGACTACGCACGCAAGCACAAGGAGTCATTCCAGCGCTACGTGGCCGCGCTGGCACGGGACGCCGGAGCGCCCGCGCAACTGGCGGCACAACTCGCGATTCTTGCCGAAGGAGCCCAGACCACCGCGGCGATCGCAGGCACCGCTGAAGCCGCAGTCCAAGCCCGGGAGGCTGCATCCGTTTTGATCGATGCCGCACTGGGTACGGGATCCTCGAGGACCACTGTCCATACCTAGGCCCTGGCAGCACTGCCGGTTAGGCTGAAAACATCCGCGATCAAGGGAGTGAAGATGTCAGGCACCAACCCAGATCCCTATGAAGACAAGCTCACTGGCCTGGAACCCGGCGGGGGAGTGCCTCCCGGGGAAACACCTCCGGGTGAAGCTTCCACCGCCGGACCCCAGGGTCATGAGGAGGGTGCGCCGCGGAAAGGCACCCAGGTTCTCTGGATGTCCATCATTGGCGTGGTGGTTCTGCTGTCCCTGCTCTACTTCATCGGTTACATCGTGGGGTTTTTCGACTAGCTCCGGACGTCGATGAACACGGGGTTCGCGTAGAACCACGTGTCGGTCCACGGATCGGCGTCGCCCAGGTTGTTGCCGTGCCGGAGGGGGCCGGCCGGATCCACGGAAGCGCCGTAGTAACCCGCGCCGTGGCGGTTCCCATCGCTGCCGCGGAGGCGGAAGTAGCAGGACTCCTGCAGATCCCTGATGGTGTGCTTGACGGTGAACGTTCCGGTGCGGCCGGCCACGTCGATCTGGTTCCAGACTGTCGTTCCCGGTGCCCGCATGGCATCCCGGTCGGCCGGGCTGCCGGTTACCGGCCCGCCGATCACATCCACATGCGCCAGTGCGGGGAGGATACCCGCGGAGTTGCGGTAGCCCGTCGTCGTGACAGTGATCGAAATTTCGACGTCGGCACCCCGCCTGATGCTGATTCGCGAGCCAAGGGTGACGCCGTTGCGTCCGCCGCCGTTGCCGCGAACCTCGCGGACCCGAACCTCCAACCCCTGCAGGAGGTGACCGTGGTCCACCCACATCCGTCCCCTGCGCATGGCATCGAGCACGCCCGTGTAGGAATGGTCCGTGACCCCGGTGTGGAGCCTGCTGAACTGACCCGGCCAGTAGTCGCTGCCACCCTGGAGTTCGCCGGTGTCGTAAGGGTCGGGGCGCTTGCCGGTTACTGACCATCGGTCAAACTCGTTGGGCAGGCTGAGGTAGGGCTCCTCCGCGGGGTAGGCGCCGGTCTTCCAGGTGTCCTTGACCGTGAGGTGGTTGTCGGAGTTGGACGTGATCCAGAACGGCAGGCCCTCGGCGAGCATCGAGTCCCATACGCCTCCCACAGTGGCTGTGGCCCAGTCGAAGCCGCCATACGGGCGGAAAGCGTCTGCGGGGTAGCCCGGGTAGCTGTACTGCGTGGGATTGTTGGTGTATTCGCCGCGCTGGTCACCGGCCCGGGCGAAGGTGCTGACGCCGGAGCCCTGGGCGCCGGGCGCGCCTTCCATGCCGATCATGATGTCGCGGGCGGCGTCCCGCCAGGCGCGCAGTTCGTGTGGCGAGTCGATGCCGAGGCGAAGCGGGTGGTTGGCCAGGGCCACGACGTCGTCGATGTAGCCGCTGCGGCGCTGCTGTGCGAGCCACGCGATGGCTTCCACCGCCTTGCGCTCAAAGGTTTCTGCCTGGGCAGTCCCGGGTGTGGGTTTCTCCCACTGGTTCAGCTTGCCGTCCCACACCAGTTCGAAGGTCCGCAGGAGTTCCACTTCGTGGGGACCCGGCGCCACCAGGACAGTGGCGTGCTCGGCGGCAGGGATATACCACTCCAGGCCCTGGAAAATGAGCAGTTCCGGACGTGCTGCCCGCTGCGCCTGGATCTCCTTGTTGGAGTTGACCGCCCCGCCGTTGTTGGCATGGCCAAAGTTGCTGTGCTCCGTGAAGGCCAGCCAGTCCACGCCGAACCGCCGGGCAGCGTCCAGTTGCTGGTTGATCAGGTACTTGGCATCGTGGCTGTACTGGGTGTGCACATGATGGTCGCCCACCAGCCACGTCAGTTGGGGGTCATTTCCGCCCGGGTTGGCGCCGGCGGGGTGGGCAAAAGCGGTGGAGGCAGCACTACCTGCAGCCAGTATTCCGGCCGATTGGAGGATCCGCCGCCGGCTCATCCCCATGGCCTTCAGTTCTTGGTCAGCCAGCTTCACGCTGTCGCTGCGGGGTGGTGTGGTGTCTGCTCCGGTGCACATGGGCGCCTCCCTCTGTTTCGTTTGCTCTCCCCAAGCCCTGGTTGACGGTAGGCAAGGAGGATGGCAGGGAGGTTAACCTCGTGGGAACGGCAGGGGAGGCGCCTGTGTGCTTGTGGTGGAGGGCTACTTGATGAGGGCCGCTGCCTGGTCCATCAATGCCCCTGCGGCTGCCGCACCCTCGGTTTCGGCGGTCTTTCCCGATGCCGTGGCCGAGATCAGGACGCCGTCCTTGATGGCGAAAGCCATGTAGGTGGATTGCTTCTGGCCGTCGGGCAGTGACATCGCCGTCTTGTAGCCTACGGTTCCGGGTACCTTGCTGATGCCATCGACCTTTTCCGTGGCTACCGTGAGGGACTGTCCTGCCATGGTCAGGGTCATGGTGGCGCACTTGGCTGCGTGCGCGCTGCTGTCCTCAACGCTCTTGTTCAGGGCGTCCGCGTCCACCCCGGAGGTCAGTGTCACTACCGACATGACTCCTGCAGCCCCGGAGGTTACGTCCGCGCCGGCGGCCGTGGTGGAGCCGGGAAGCGGTTCGGACCCACCCAGCGTAGCGAGGTCGGCGCATTCGGCCGGTTCAATGGTCATCATGCTCAGGAGCGCCTTCATGGGGTTCTCCTGGGCCAGGTCCTCGCTGCTCATCACCGTCAGGTCCGCCCCGTCGGCAGTCTTGATCTGCTTGACCAGTTCCATGAGCTCGTCGTTCGTGTACTGCTTCGCGACCGTGGGAGTGGGCGTTGCGGTTTCCGACGGTGATGACGTTGCGGTTGACGATGTGCCTGAACCGCTGCTGCAAGCGGTGAGCGCGAGGACCAGCAGGGCCGATGCGCCTGCTCCGAAGAGTGCTTTCCTGGTCATGTTTCCCCCAATGGATGAAGTTGTGTGGAGTGGTTGGCCTGCTTCGCCAACCGCGACAAGACTACCGGATGCCGTGTCCTAGGTGGGTTGGCTGTTCGGCGGCGGCAGGTCCGGATTCATGGGTTCGAGGTTGGGATCCTCAGCCGTCCATACCTGGACGATCGCCCAGGCGACGGCGGCGAGCGGCACCGCGAGGACTGCGCCGATGATGCCGGCGAGGATCGTGCCGGCGGTCAGTGCCATCAGGATGACCAACGCGTGCAGCTGGAGCGACTTGCCCATCACGATGGGCTGCAGGAGGTCGCCTTCAAGTTGGTTGACGGCGATGACAACAGCCACCACGATCAGGGCGACTATGGGGCCGTTGGCAACAAGGGCCACCAACGCCGCCAGCACGCCCGCAACGGTTGCACCGACCAGTGGGATGAAGGCGCCGATGAAGACGATGATGGCCAATGGGATCGCCAGCGGGACCTGGAGGATCAGCAGCACGGCGCCGATCGCCACCGTGTCCACCAGGGCAACGATCGTCGTGCCCCGGACGTAGCCGCCCAGCACTTCCATGGTCCGCTTTCCCACGCGGCGGAGCTTGGCTTCCCGGGCCCCCTTGAAGGGCCGCAGGAAAAAGTTCCAGATCTTGGCGCCGTCCTTCAGGAAGAAAAAGAGGATCACCACCATGAGGCTGGCACCGGCGAGGAATTCTGCGACCACGGACAGGCCGGTGACCGCGCCGGAGCGCACCTGGCTGCTCTGGGCGAACTCAACCACGGACTCCCTCGCCTGGTTGAGCTGCTCCCGGTCCAGGGGGAAGGGCCCCGTCAGCAGGAAGTTTTCCAGTTCGTCCAGGCCTGCGGACGCCTGGCTGATGAGTTCGTCCCACTGGCTGCGCACAGACAGGACGATGGTGGTGATGACTCCGGCGAGCACCAGCAGCAGGGCAAGGAAGGCCACGCCCGTGGCCAACCCGCCCCGCCAGCCGCGCCGCCGGAGCATGTTGACGAATGGTCCGATCGCTGCCGCCAGGATGAGCGCGATCAGGACCGGGATGACCAGGAGCCGGATCTGCAGCAGGGCGAACACCACCACCACGGCAACCGTAAGGATCAGCAGTATCTGTGCTGCGCGGGTGGCGGTCCGGCCCAGGGAGTCGGCCCAGAGATTCGGTCTGTGGTCTTTGCTGACGGAAACGGCGGTTGATGTGTGGGGCCGGGCCATATTCAGCTCCTGTTCGTTCGCATCGGAGGACCGGAGTGATCAAACATAAGCCTACTGATTATTTTCCGCAGCAGTAATGGCCCGCCTACATGGGTGGCTGGTCCGGATTATGGGTGGGGTCCGGATGAGGAGGGACGGGCCCGGGCTCGGGCACCGGCATGGGGCCGGGACTCGGATTCGGGTCCGGAATGGGGCTGGGCGGGAAAGGTGTTGTGGGATCCGGCGGCGGAGGCACCGGGCCCGGGTCCGGCGGGAATGGCTCTGGTTCGTGAGTCGGAGGAAGCGTCATGATCTCTCCTTGGAACTCGGAAATGGTGTTTTCAGCCTACTGACTATCCCTGCCGAGTAAAGGGGGCGCTCGAGTCCGCCCCTTGACCGGGTCCTTGGCCAGCCCCTTGGCCGGGTCCTTGGCCGTGCTGGGACGGAAGGCCCGGCCCCGCTAGCCTTGGTTCAACAATGCCTACGGCAGGAGCCCGCAGTGCCCCGTCCCCTCCCCACCCCGGCGCAGCTGGACTGGCAGCACCTCGGGTTCGGCGTGTTCATCCACTTCGGCATCAACACCTTCGCGGGGAAGGAATGGAGCGACGGCACGGTCCCGGCGGCCGCCTTCGACCCGGCAATGCTCGACGCCGGCAGCTGGGTCCGCACCGCCAAGGAAGCGGGTGCCAGGTACCTGGTCCTGACGGCAAAGCACCACGACGGCTTCTGCCTCTGGCCCACGGCCACCACAGGCTACTCGGTGGCACACTCGCCGTGGCGCAACGGCGCCGGCGACGTCGTCCGGGAGGTTGCCGATGCGTGCGCGGAGCAGGGGATCGGCCTGGGGCTGTACCTCTCGCCATGGGACCGCAACGCCGGCTGCTACGCGGACCCTGCCGCGTACGACGATTTCTATGTCCGGCAGCTCACCGAGCTCTGCACCGGGTACGGGCCGCTCATGGAGCTGTGGTTCGACGGCGCGGGCTCCGTGGGCCGTGAATACGACTGGGACCGGATCATGGCGGTGGTCAGCCGCCACCAGCCCCAGGCCATGGTCTTCAACATGGGCCGGCCGTCCATCCGCTGGGTCGGCAACGAGAACGGGCTGGCCGAAGACCCCGTCAATTACGTGGTTGAGCGGACGGCGGACAGCCAGTACACGGACTCGAGCTCCGGTGTGGGAGGGCCCCGGTACTTGCCACCCGAGTGCGATGTCTCCCTCCGCCGGGGCTGGTTCTGGCATCCTGACGACGAGCCCAAAACCACCGGACACCTCCTGGCCATCTACTACCGCTCCGTGGGGATGGGTGCCAACCTTTTGCTGAATCTTCCGCCGGACAGCCGCGGACTCATCCCCGACGGGGACCGGGCCCGGCTGCGCGAGTGGAAACAGGAACTGGACCGCCGCCTCTCCGGCCCGGTGGAGGCCGTGGTGGAAAACCACGACGGCGGAGCCACCCTGACCTTCCCGGCTGCGGTAACGTTCGGGCACCTTGAGCTCGTGGAGGACCTGGCGGACGGGCAGAGGATCACCGGCCACCGTGTTCAGGCCGACGGTGTTGATGTTGCAGCCGGCATGACGGTGGGGATCCGCCGCCTGCATCAGGTCCCCGCTGCCACCGCGCAGCGCCTGACCGTGGCGCTTGAGGGGCCGGGCGGCAAGCTCGCGGCTGCCCGTGTTTTTACGGGGTTGCCGGACGCCTCCGTTCCCCGGATTCCAGAAGGATACGAAGCCCCCACAGATGCTCCCGGGTAGTGGCCGGGACCCCCTCCGGAAAAAGTTTTCAAAAAAATCCGTATCCCGCGTAACCCTTTGGCGTACCCGGGCGATTACCTCTTTGAAAGGGCCGAGTTGGAATTTGTCCCCCATCATGTTCCAGCTCGGCTCTTCCTTGTCCCGGTGGCTTTTCGGCAGGACATGGTCGACCGTCCTTTGGGCGGCCCGGCAGAGCAGATAATCTTGGTGGGGTCGCCCGTCGAGCAACAGGCGGACGACACGGCTCCAAGCCACGGACCTGCCGCCGATCGAAAGTCTCTTCTGTGACCGACGCCTTGACCGACGACGCGCTTCAAGCACTCAGGGGCAACACCTCGGAACTGTTCAGCGCCGTCTACCAGTCCTACGCGGGACCGGTGCTTGGCTACCTGACCGCCAAGGGCGTGACCGATCCTGAAGCTGTCACACAGGACGTTTTCCTGGCGGTGCTGCCACGGTTGGAAGACCTCAGCGGTGGCGCAGCCGGGCTGCGGACCTTCATCTTCTCGGTGGCCCATGCCCGGATGGTCGACGAGCACCGGAAGCAGAACCGGGCACCCGAACACCACGAGTTCGAGCCCGAACGCGACACCCGCGAGTCGGATTCCGCCGAGTCGGAAGCCATGGCCCTGCTGGCACCCCGGGAGGTCATGAAACTCCTGGATCACCTTGGGAGCGACCAACGGGAGGTCATCGCCCTCCGGATCGTGGCCGGCCTCACGGTGGAGCAGGTGGCCGACATCATGGGGAAAACCGCCGGCGCAGTGAAGCAACTGCAACGGCGGGCACTGATTACGCTCCGTGAGCATTCGGCAGTAAAGGAATACGTGTCGTCATGACGTACAGGGATAGTGAACGCGAAGGGATCGTGGACGAGCTCTTGCTCGACGCCGATCTCGCCGGCTCGCGCGACGTCCACCAGGCACTCCTGTCCCTGGGCTCTTTCGCGCACCTTCCGGCGCCCACCCCGCAGGGCGAGTTGGCCGCCATGCTGGCCGGTCCACACGACCAACTTTCCAAGCGACGCTGGCGCAACAAGCACCGCACCGTTGTGGTCAGTGCCGCTGTAGTGGCGGCCATGGGCCTTGGTGTCAGTGGAGTGGCTGCTGCAACGTCCGGTTTCAGCCGCACACCGGCGTTCCTTGAGGGTTTGGTGGGAACGTTTACCCAGCAGGGGTCCACCGGTCCGGTGGCACTGCCCGGCCCGGACGCCCCGAAGGTCAGTACTGAGCCCGGGGCCGGGGTGGATCCGTCGGCCCTGCCTCCCGCCCCCGCAACCAACCCTGCGCCGGAATCCCTTGCGGCCCGGCCAGCCCCGGCGGCACCTGAATCCAGCGGGCTTCCAGTTAACGACTCCGCCGGAAACACAGGAGGAAACGCAGCCGGGAACGCCGCAGGAAACGCTGTCCCGTCCACTGCCGGAGGGGGCACTCCTGCAGTGGACGCCCCGGCCGGGGCTGCGGAGCAGGGGCCGACCCAAGCAGGCCGGCAGGCCCCGAACGGAACGGCCCACAACCCGCCCGGCCAAGCAGCACGAGACCAGGCAGGGCAACACCAAGCCAACCCGGAACAGGCACAGCGGGACCAACAGAAACCCGGCAAGCCTGCGGCAGCGGCCAAGCCTACGGCATCCCCTGACAAGCCCGGCGCAGTCAACAAACCAGGCCCGGTGCTCCCGCCGTTGACGGGGAACGGCTCGGAGCAGCAGTTCCAGTCGTTCGTGGACAAGCTGAAAAGCTGGTTGAAGCACCGGGGGTAGGCTTTCCCCATGATGCACGTCAACGATCCCGCCGTGGTTGACCGGTTGATGCGAACCAAGGGTGTCTGGGCCATTGTGGGCCTTAGCAACAACGAGTGGCGCTCAGCCTACGATGTTTCCCTCTACGTTCGTGACCGCATGGGGATGGAAATCATCCCGGTGAACCTCAAGGGCGAGGACGTGCACGGCGAGAAGGGATATACGTCGCTCGACGCGATACCCCCGGAAAAGCAGCCGATTGACGTCGTGGACTGCTTCGTCAACTCCCAGCGCGTGGGGGCGGTCATCGACCAGGCCATTGCCATTGGCGCCAAGGCCGTGTGGCTGCAGCTGGGGGTTTTTGACGACGAGGCCTGCCAGCGCGCCAAGGATGCGGGTTTGGACGTTGTGGTCAACTCCTGCCCGGCACGCGAAGGCTGGCATTACGGCTTGTGAAATTCCGGCCGGTTCCTCTGCTACATTGCAGCTGAATCATTCCTTGAGCCTTGGGGGACGGCCATGTGCGGCGACCATTCTTCCGCGTCCTTTTCCACACCCAGCAGAAGGACGGTTGTCGGGGCATTCGGCGCTTCCCTCCTGGCTGGATTGACCGCATGCAGCCCGGGTACGGGCACGACGCCGGAGCTGCCGCCCAGTGCGGGAGCGACCCCACCTGCGGTGCCGGCCGCCAACGGTGCCATGGGCGCGGGAGGCGAGGTGCCGACGTCGCCCGTTACTTCCGGGGCAACTCCGGCGCCAACGGCCACCAAGCGCATCCGCCGGTCTTTCATCCCCGACTACCAGTTGCCTCCCGTGGTGGGTGGACTGGCTCCGGTCATCACCAAAATCGAGACGAAACACCCGGTGGTCTTCCTGACGATCGACGACGGCAACATCAAGTCCCCGGAATCCATCCGCCTGATGGCCGAATACGACTATCCTGCCTCCCTGTTCCTGACCAGGGACACGATCGCGGACAACCCCGCCTTCTTCAAGGCATTCCACGCGCAGGGCAGCCTGGTGGAAAACCACACGGTCTCGCACAACATCAACATGGTGCGGCAGTGGGGGTACCAGCAGCAGCTCAATGACATCGCCGGGATGCAGGAGTACGCCCTCCAGCACTACGGGCGGAAGCCGACGCTGTTCCGGCCGCCGGGAGGCGCGTACTCGACTCTTATGCGGCAGGCGGTGGCGGCAGCGGGGATGAAGGCGATCGTTACGTGGGAAGCCAAAGCCAACGCCGGCAAGATGGACTACCAGGTGGGAAATTCGCTCCGGCCCGGGGACATTGTGCTCATGCATTTCCGTGCCGAATTCGCTGCGGACCTGGCCGCCTTCCGTGCCGCGCAGCTGGCAGCCGGCCTGGAAGTGGTGTTGCTGGAAGACTTCCTGGGCGCGGCGTAGCAGCGCGGCGTACCCTCGATCCCATGGACATTCCCGGCCTCCGCGAGCTCTGCCTCGGCTTCCCCGGTGCGTTCGAAGACTTCCCCTTCGGCCCGGAACTATCAGTGTTCAAGGTGCGTGCCGCCGTCGCCGGTGGGGCCAGGCAGCCGGCCAAAATGTTCGCCCTGTCCGCCATGGACCCGGACAACTGGACCGTGAGCTTGAAGTGCGAACCTGCGCTCGCTGAACAACTGCGGGCGGCGCATCCGGAAATTACGGGGGCGTGGCACATGAACAAGACCCACTGGAACGGTGTCCGGCTGGACGGGAGCCTCCCCGACACCATGATCCATGACCTCGTGGAAGACTCTTACGACCTCGTGGTGGCATCGCTGAGCCGGAGGCAGCAGGAGCAACTGGGCTGGGCGCGGCTGGCCAATCCCGGTCCCGCCTGACACGCCCGGCAGCCCTCTCCCCACGCCGCTGACATGGGGCTAGATTGATAGTGCAAACCAACGTTGCAGCCCGTGGGCTGGTCAGGAGCGGGTGGATGCTGGATCAGGGAACATTGGATCGACTCTGGAACTTCGGTGATCCGGCTGCGTCCGAGGCCCGGTTCCGGGCGGCCATGATTGAGGACATCTACGACCCCGACGAGCGGGCCGAGCTCGCAACCCAGCTGGGGCGGGCCATCAGCCTGCAGGGCCGTTTCGAGGAAGCCGATGCGCTTTTGGACGGTATCGACGGGGATGAGCCCACGGTCGGCGTGCGTATCCTGCTGGAACGTGGCCGTGTGCTTAATGCCGGGGGACACCCGGCCATGGCGGTTCCCCTCCTGGAGCAGGCAGCAGAACTGGCGGACCACCTTGGTGAGGATTTTATCGCCGTGGACGCCCTCCATACCCTGTCTTCCGCCGACGCCGCCCATGCCGAATCGTGGCTGCGGAGTGCCCTGGAGTACGCCTCCACCGCGCATGATGATCGGAGCAAGCGCTGGATGATCGTTTTGCACACGCGGCTGGGCTGGTTTCTGCACGGTAACGGGCGCTTCACTGAGGCCATGGTGGAGTTCCAGTTGGCCGAACAATGGGCGGAAAGACTGGGAACTGAGCGCCAGAGGGAGCTCGCCAGGGAAGCAATCACTGAGTGCGGGAAGGCCTTGGCGGAGGGTCCGTAGAAAGATCACGCTTTGACAAATCTTGATCGAAAGTCCCGGGAAATATTGATTTTCGATCATTCGTGGTGAAGTATGTCACACGAAGGTTGGCACTGCAGGGCCGCCAACCCAGACTGTCCGACTTTCCGGCCGCCCCGCCGCAACAGTCGACATAACGAGTCACTGGAGGGTTTTGAAATGAACGTTCAGCACCAGTCCCTTGGTCGCCGCGGATTCCTCCGCGGAGCACTCGCTGCCGCGGTGCTCGTCCCCATGGGCGGAACCATTGCGTCATGTGCAGCAGGCGGTGGCGGTACCACTGCAGGGCCGACGGGAACTGTCTCCGACACCAACCCGTTCGGCATGGCCGACAAGTCCACCGTTGACGCCGTGATCTTCAAGGGTGGCTACGGGATCGATTACGTTGAGTTTGCCGGCAAGACCTTCGAGTCCACGCACTCGGGTTCCACCGCCAAGATCGCCCCGTCCACCGACATCGCCCAGGAACTGCAGCCGCGTTTCGTCGGCGGCAATCCACCGGACCTGATTGACAACTCCGGCGCCAAGGCCATCGGCTTCAGCACCATCCTTGCCCAGCTCGAGGACCTGACCAGCCTGGTGGAAGCCAAGAACCTCGAAGGGAAGGTCATCAAGGACACCCTGTACACCGGCGTCCTCGCCCCGGGTACCTTTGACGGCAAGTTGGCCGCGCTTAACTACGTGCTCACCGTCTTCGCCGTGTGGTACTCGGATGCGCTGCTGAAGGAAAACGGCTGGACTGTTCCCAAGACGTGGGACGAAATGTATGCCCTCGGCGAGCAAGCCAAGGCCAAGGGCAAGTACCTGTTCGTGTGGGGCAAGGAGGCCGCCACCTATTACCAGGAGATGGCGATTGCTTCGGCCATCAAGGAAGGCGGCGACGAAGTCCGGCTGGCCTTGGAGAACCTCAAGGAGAACTGCTGGTCCCACCCGGCCATCCAGTCCGTCTTCACTGCACTGGACAAGATCGTCAAAGCCGGCTTCTTCAAGCCCGGTGGCTCCGGCACGCAGTTCACAGCCGCCCAGGCGCAGTGGAGCAACGCGCAGGAAGCAGTGTTCTACCCGTCCGGCTCGTGGATCGAAAACGAGATGAAGGACCAAACCAAGGCCGGCTTCAACATGATGGGTGCACCCGTGCCCTCCGTGAGCGCCAGCCCCAAGATGCCGTACACCGCACTGCACAGCGCGGCCGGTGAACCTTTCATCGTTCCCTCACAAGGCAAGAACGTGGCCGGCGGCAAGGAATTGCTCCGCGTCATGCTCTCCAAGGAGGCAGCCACCAACTTCGCCAAGACCAAGCTTGCACCGACCATCGTCAAGGACACGGTCCCTGAAGACGGCTTCGGATCCACGGCGCTCGTGTCCCAGACCAAGCTCCTCAAGGACGCAGGGGAGGACATCTACACCTGGAACTTCATCGACCTGTACGGCACCAACAAGGACCAGCTGGTTGTCTGGAACACCTTCCTGGACGGTAAGTCGGACGTCGCAACGCTGACCTCGGAGCTGCAGAAGATCACCGACAAGGTCCGCAACGACAGCTCGGTCAAGAAGATTGAAGTGAAGTGACCGTAGTGAAAGCTCAACAGAGCCGGAGCGGCGACGGCCTCGCGGCCGCCGTCGTTCCGGCCGTGGCGCCACCGCAGGTAACCAGGCGGCGGCGCAAACCGCTGACATGGGACAAGATCAGCTTCTTCGCTGTCTTCCTTGGCCTTCCCCTGGCGATCTACCTGTTGTTCGTGATCTGGCCCTTCGTGCAGGCGTTCGGGTACTCGCTCACGGACTGGTCAGGGTTCTCTCCCACGCAGAACTTCATCGGCCTGGAGAACTACGCCCGGATCTTCACGGACGACATCTTCATGAAGGCCATGGGCAACAACATCCTCCTGGTCATCTTCCTGCCGGTCATCACCATAGTCCTGAGCCTTGTGCTCGCGTCGCTGGTCACCGTGGGCGGCAGCAGCAAAGGCCAGATCAAGGGCCTCCGCAACTCCAGTTTCTACCGGGTGGTGTCCTTCTTCCCGTACACCATCCCGGCCATCGCGATCGGCATCATGTGGGGCCAGATCTACGATCCCTCCGGCGGCCTCCTCAACGGCATCCTGACCGGACTGGGCCTTGACCAGTTCAAGGATTTCGCCTGGCTGGGAGACAAGAACACCGCCATGATCGCCACCATGTTCGTGATCGTGTGGGGCTTCGTGGGCTTTTACATGGTCCTGTTCGTGGCCGGTATCAAGGGCATTCCCGCCGAATTGTTCGAAGCTGCCAGGATCGACGGCGCCGGACGGTTCCGTACCGCCGTGTCCATCACCATCCCGCTGATCCGCGACAACATCCAGACGGCCTACATCTACATGGGCATCCTGGCCCTGGACGCCTTCGTGTACATGGCAGCCCTCAACTCCGGCGGCGGCCCGGACAACTCAACCCTGGTCATGGCGCAGCAGTTGTTCTTCACCGCCTTCAGCAAGGGACAGTTCGGCCTGGCAAGTGCCATGGGCGTTGTCCTGGCGATCGCCACGCTGATCTTCTCCGGCCTGGTATTCGCGGTCAACAAGCTCACCGGCGGCGATAAGGATGTGAGCCTCTAATGGCAACGGATGTTTCAACCCGGCAGATGAAGTCACTGCACTTCCAACCCCGCACGCCGGCCACAAGTCCCGGCGACAAAGTGGTGGGTGCCGTCTCGCACACGGCATTGACGGTGTGGACCCTGATCGTGATCCTGCCGCTCCTGTGGACCTTCATGTCGTCATTCAAAACCTCCAGCGAGATTTTCGCCTCGCCCTTCGCGCTTCCCGGGCAATGGCGGCTGGACAACTACGTCAAGGCATGGAGCGACGCCGGAATCGGCAGCGCCTTCCTGAATTCCGTCCTGGTGGTCGCGGCGGCCCTGGTGATCGTGATGGTCCTCGGCGCCATGTGCGCCTACGTTTTGGCCCGCTACACCTTCCCGGGCAGCCGTGCCATCTACTACCTGATGCTCGCGGGACTGACGTTCCCGATCTTCCTGGCCATGGTTCCCCTGTTCTTCGTCCTGAGGAACATGGGCCTGCTCAACACGTTGCCCGGCCTGATCATCGTGTACGTCGGGTTCGCCCTGCCCTTCACGGTGTTCTTCCTCTTCTCGTTCTTCAAGTCCCTGCCGCACGAGATCACCGAAGCCGCGGCCCTGGACGGTGCAGGAGAGTGGCGGACCTTTTTCCAGGTGATGCTTCCCATGGCCAAGCCCGGCCTGGCATCGGTAGCCATCTTCAACTTCCTGGGCCTGTGGAACCAGTTCCTCATCCCCGTCTCCATCAACGCCGCCGGGCCCAGGGTCCTCTCCCAGGAGCTGGCAGCTTTTGCAGGCCAGATGGGGTATGCGGTTGATTACGGTGCTCTGTTTGCCGCGGTCAGCGTCACCGTGATTCCCGTGTTGATCGTCTACGTGATCTTCCAGCGCCAGCTGCAGGGTTCGGTGTCCCAGGGGACCTCCAAATAGGCAGGACCCGGAAGTAGCACAACCAAGCCAAAACAGCGTTCGACGGCGGCCGGCACCTTAAGGTGCGGACCGCCGTCGGGCATTTAACGGCAGTGACAGAATGGGAAGGATCTGCAGTTCAACGAAAGGCGACAACCCGTGATTTTCATTGTGGTCAAGTTCCCCGTCAAGCCCGAATGGTCCGAGCGCTGGCTGGACCTGGTGGCCGACTTTACCGAAGCCACCCGCAAGGAACCGGGCAATCTCTGGTTCGACTGGTCCCGCAGCGTGGACGACCCCAACGAATTCGTCCTGGTGGAAGCTTTCCAGGATGACGCTGCCGAAGCCCATGTCACCAGCGAACACTTCAAGAAAGCCATGGCCGACATGCCCCAGGCGCTGGCAGCGACTCCGTACATTGTCAGCCGCCAGATCGATGGAACCGGCTGGGACCGGATGGGCGAACTGACCATCGCCTAGGCTGTACCGCCACCACCCACTTTGAACGCGAAACGCCCCCGACGCGCCCTGGGATGGGCGTGTCGGGGGCGTTCGTGCGCCAAAGTTGGTGGTGGAGGCGCAGCCACTGATGCCCGCTAGAACATCCAGGGAATCTCGGCGTGGCCGAAGTCGCTGAACGAACCGAAGCGGCCCGCCTTGAACGCCAGCACCTCGCCGTCCCGGTCCCGGCAGGTGGTGACCTGTCCGAAGAAGACCTGGTGATCGCCGACGTCGTACTTTTGCACTACCGTGCAGTCCGCCTGGGCCAGGGCGCCCTTGATGACCGGCAAGCCGCTCTCGGTGACGTCGAAATCGCCCTCGTCGAAGCGGTTCCCGCCGCGCACTGCGAACCGTCGCGCGATCGACTCCTGTTTGGACCCGAGAATCGAGACTGCGAACTTGCCGCTTTCCATCAGGGCATCGCCGGTCCGGGTGCCGAAGTTCAGCGAAATCATGAGGATGGGCGGTTCCAGGCTGATGGACGTCAGCGAGCTGATGGTCATCCCGTAAAGCTCGTCCTCGTGCCTGGTGGTCACCACGGCGACACCCGTGAGGAACCGGCCCATAGCGCGGCGCATGCCCATGGCATCGGGAACCGTGAAAAGCGGTGCGAGGCTCATGTCAGTTCCTCCGCCCGGTTTGCGCCGGATCGGTGTAGTACCGGACCTCGAACATCTTGGCGCCGTTCTCGGAAACCCACGGGCCGTGCTCCATGCCCGGGGGACGGGTGGCCCAGTCGCCGGCCTTAAAGGTCTTGCCGAGCCGCTGGTCCACGAACGAACCTTCGAAAATGAAGACCTCTTCCCAGAAATCGTGGGTCAGGACGCCGTTGGGGGAGGTATCCGTGCCGGGTTCGAACTTCAGGATCCTGGTGACGCTGTCGTTGTCCGAATCCCGGGCGAGGATGGCCTCGGACAGGCCCTCGATGTGCGGGTTGCAGGGTGCGAACTCCACCGAGTCCGTGGGGGTGAACTCAAATTCCGGCTTGGCCATGGTCAGATCCCTTCCGATTCTGAGCTGATGCTGTACGAACCCAGGAACGTATCCAGCTCGGCCACCAGTGCGTCGTAGCCGTAGTTCCGGTAGGTGTAGGCGCCACGGACCACGAACGGTGCCCCGGCGTAGAACATCTCGTACTGCTGGTGGCGGCCGGCGAACTCCGAGCCGATGATGTCCCAGGCCAGCTTGAAGAGCTTCACACGTTCCTCGCTGGCGACGCCGGGGGACTGGACGTAGCGTTCCATGTCCGGACGGGTCACGCTGCTGGTCATGTCCGCAACGCTCGAGGGCAGCTGGAGTACGCCGCCACCCACCAGGTCGCGGAGGATGGAGATCACGCGGGGGTAGGTTTCAGACTGCAGGCCCATGGCCCCGTACAGTGCCGCTTTCCCCGGAACCCGCATCCCGGCGTCGTCGGTTGTCGCCGTGTATTCGGCGGCGAGGACCGCCGACTCAACCGACTGGACTATGGCGGCGAGCTCGCCGAGCTTTTCCTGCACGCCGGGGATCTTGTCCGTTCCGTTGACCTGCGTGACCTTGCGGGCCACCGAAGCGATGAACTTCAGCTTGGTGGAGAACCGGATCTGGGCTTGCCAGTTGCCGAGGGCGTGGGCGCCGGTGTCGAAGAACTGCCGGCGGAGGGTGTCGATGTTCCGGTTGATGAACACCCGGTCCCACGGGATGAGGACGTCGTCGAACACCACCAGGGCATCGGGCTCGTCGTAGTGGCTGGTGAGCGGGTAGTCGAAGTCGCTGGTGGCAGCCGGTGCGAACGGGCGGCGGCAGTACAGCTTGAGGCCATCGGTCGCCACCGGGACGGCGAAGCTGACGGCGAAGTCCACATCGTCCGGTCCGAGCGGCTTGATGCAGGTGACGAAGACTTCGTCGGCGATTGCGGCGCCGGTGGCCAGCATCTGCGAACCGCGGACAACTATGCCCTCCTCGGTTTCACGCACGACGCCGACCTGCAGGTATTCGCCTTCCCAGCCTGACGCTGTGGTTGCGCGGGAGACCTGCGGCGGAATGATCGCGTAGGAAAGGTACAGGTTCTCGGCCAGGACCTTCTTGTAGTAACGCTCCACATTGCCGGCGAAGTCGCGTTCCTCGTTGGCGAAGACGTCCGGGTGCGAGCCGAAGGCGGCGAAGAACGTGCCAACGTGGTCCGGGCTGCGGCCAACCCAGCCGTGGGTGTGCTTGGCCCACTTTTCGATGGCCTGGCGGCGCAGGACCAGTTCCTCCTGGCTGCGCGGAGCTGCGAAGGTACGGTTTGCGGGACCGTCGATTTCCTCCGAGTGGAACTGCATGCCGTTGGCGGGGTCCGCTGCGATGTCGAACAGTTCGGACATGGTGTGGGCAACCTTGGCGAAGGCCGGGTGTTCCAGCACGTTGCCGACCACCTCACCGTCGAGGATCACCGTCCGGCCGTCGTTCAGGGACTTCAAATACTCTTTTCCGGTCCTCATCAGAGTGAGCCTTTCTTGATTTTGTAGTTATGTTCAATGGTGGTCCCATTCGGGAACGAGAGCTCCAACTTCCAGGAAGTTCCGTCAACGAACTTTCCGTTCAGCAGCGGCAAAGTGCCGCCGAGGCACATGAAGTCGGCGTCACCGATGTCCGTTCGCGCCAGAAGGCGTTCGACGACGTCAGCCGGCTTACGCAGGCCGCTCAGCGGACCCTCTTGGTACAGCCCGCCGTCCACCCAGGAGCGAGCCATGCATTGGTCCAGGTCCAGCTCTTCCAAGGAGTCGACGGCGATCACCTCGCCGGCGACGGGTTTGGGGCAGGCCCGTTTGGACTCGCCGATGTCCCGGGCTTCGATGTCACGGTCGGTGTGGTCGGAACCGATGCCGAGGTAGAACTTGCCCTCATGGCGGATGTACAACGGCTCGATTTCGCCGGAGGTGAGATTGTCGGAGGCCTCGTGCTCGCCCGAGGTCTCAAAAAGGTCCGCGTCCATGCGGTAGAACATGGGGACCTCGGGCGGCGGAGCGACCCCGATGGCCGCGAGCTCGTCGATGTGGTGCTGCACTGCCTCGGGATCGCGGCCGGTGTAGCCTGCCACCACCGCGTGGAAGTCCGCCACCGTGATCGTCTTGTCTGTTCCCACCACCCTGAAGGTGAGGGGGACGTGCCTGTTGGTTTGCATGGGTTTCTCCTTAGACGGTCAAAGAGTCGTAGGCCGCGAGGCGGTCGTTGATGACGGGGAATTCCTGGCGGACTGCGCTGACCTGGGCAGGGTCGATGTCCACCAAAACCACCGATTCGTCCTCGTTGGCCTCAGCCAGGACGTTCCCGGAGGGGTCCACCACCCGGCTGTGGCCACCGAGCCCGACGCCTTCCTGGGTGCCGGTGGCGTTGCAGGCGATCACGAAGATCTGGTGTTCCACGGCCCGGGCAGAGGTGAGCAGCCGCCAATGTTCCCGCCGCGCTGCCGGCCACGCGGCCGGAACAATCACGATCTCGGCGCCACGGTTGCTCAGCTCCATCCACAGGCCCGGGAACCGCAGGTCATAGCAGGTGATGCCGGCAGTGGTTCCGAAGGGAAGTTCCGCCACGGGCAATGATGTCCCCGCTGTGAGCAGGGCGGCTTCCTTGGACTTGTAGCCAAAGACATGGATCTTGCGGTACGTGTGGACCACGCTGCCGTCCGGTCCCAGCAGGATGGAGGTGTTGCTGAGTTCTCCGTCCTCACCGGCCTCCACGATGCTTCCGATGTGGAGGTGTACGCCGAGGTCCTTGGCTACGCGGGAGCACATGGAAACCGTTGGCCCCGCCACTGTTTCCGCAAGGTCCTGGTACTGGTCAAAGTGAAAGTACCCGGCACTCCACAGTTCCGGGAGCACGATCAGTTCGGCGCCCTTGATGGTCCGGAGCAGGGCTTCGACCCGTTCGAGGCGTTCCCCGCGGCTTTCATTGTCCGGGCTGGCCACTTGGACGAGTGCGATTTTCATTCGTGGGTTCCTTACTTTGCGTTGCTTGGCTGGTCGTCCAGGTCGCTGAGCCGCAGGTCCTTGGTTTCCTTGGCGAACATCACGGAGACCATGGAGACCAGGCCCATCGCCGCGAGGTAGATGCCGATCGCGTACCCGGTGCCAAAGGCGCTGTACAGAGCCAGTGCGATGATCGGGGACAGCGAGCCGGCAATCAGGGAGGCGAGGTTGTACGCCACTGAAGTTCCGCTGTACCGCACATCGGTGGGGAAGAGTTCGGAGAAGAAGGCGCCGATCACGGAGCTGTAGGCTGCGAAGATCAGCAGGCCTCCGACGGCAGCGGCGATGATTCCCCAGACCTGGCCGGTGTTCAGCAGGGCGAAGAACGCAAAGGCCCAGATAACTGTGGCTACGGAAGCCCCGATCATGATGGGCTTGCGCCCGACTTTGTCTGCGTACAGGGCCAGGGCAGGGATGGCGACGACTGCGACGGCCTGGCCGATCATGACGGCGGTGAGGCCCGTCTGCCGCTGCAGTCCCATGATCTGCGTGACGTAGGTGATGATGAACAGCGAGTAGATGTAGAAGCCCGCGTTTTCGCCCATTCGGCTGCCTGTGGCGATCAGGATTTCCCGCCAGTTCCGGCGGAACAGGATGGCGAGGGGCATCTTGCGCTCGCTGGCGGCCGTGGCTTCGCGCTTCCGCTGTGCTTCCTTGAACAGCGGCGTCTCCTGGACGTAAAGACGCAATACCAAACCAATGACTACCAGCAGCGCGGAGAGGCCGAAAGCGATCCGCCAACCCCAGGCCAGGAAGTCACTTTCCGGCATGGTGGCGGCCAGGATGGCCAGGACACCTGCGGCCATGAGGTTTCCAAGTGGCGGGCCCATGTTCGGCCACGAGGACCAGAAGGCACGCCGTGCACTGTCGTTGCTGTGCTCGGAGACAAGGAGGACTGCGCCGCCCCACTCGCCACCCAGCGCAAACCCTTGGACGAGGCGCAGGAGCAGCAGCAGCAAGGGCGCCGCGATGCCGATCGCGGCATAGGCGGGAATGAAAGCGATGAGGGTGGTGGCAACACCCATGAGCATGAGGCTTGCCACCAGCGTGGCCCTGCGGCCATGTTTGTCACCCAAGTGGCCAAGGACAATGGCGCCCAGGGGCCGCGCCAGGAAGCCGGCGGCGAACGTGCCCAACGCGAGCATGGTGCCTACCAGGGGATCGTCGGTGGGGAAAAAGAGCTTGTTGAAAACCAGTGCTGCCGCAGTGCCGTAGAGGAAGAAGTCGTACCATTCCACGGCGGTGCCGGCCAGGCTCGAAGCAGCAACTACGGGGAGGCTCGAGTGCTTTTGCTGCCTCAGTTCTGCTTTCTTCAAATCGGTCATGGTGGGGATCCTTTTGCGGGTGGGCCGGCATTCAGGGGGAGCCGGTCTCCACGGAGATGAGGGGTTCCGGGCAGTGAGTTGAATCACTGGAACATCACTGTAGACTAGTTGTATACAACCTGTCTATAGCGAGTATGGCTGAATGCAACTCGTATACTGGGCTTCGCGAGAAAGGCTCTCCATGATCCAGATGACACCAGCTGCGCAGTCGCAGCCCGACGTGGCTTACCAGTGGATGCAAAGCTACATCGCCGCCTTGCCCCGGGAGGAAGAGACGTTCCTCAACGAGGCAGTCCTGGCGAAAACGACCGGCACTTCCCGCACGCCTGTCAGGGAAGCGCTCCTTAGGCTTGAAGCGGAGGGTTTCGTCAAGAGGATTCCCCACAAGGGGGCCTACGTGCCGCCGATCTCGGACCCTGATGTGCGCGCCATCCTCCAGGCACGGTCTGTGGTGGAAAAGTGGGCCGTCCTGGCCCTTGAGGGCATGGCCGAGGGGCAGATCGACAGTTTCCAGCACATCATTGACCAGCAGCACGAGGCCAAGGACGACCCTGCCAGGTTCATCGAGCTGGACACCGAGTTCCATACGCAGATGGTCCGCGCCGGGGGCAACCCCATCCTGGCGGACTTCTACTCATCGCTGCGGCAGCGGCAGCTCAGAATCGGTGTCCGCGCGGTTACCCGGGGAACAGACAGGGCCGGGGACGTCCTCCGGGAACACCAGTTGATTGTGGATGCCCTCCGCAGCCGCAGCCTGGAGGCAGCCCACCAGGCGATCGACGCACACCTCGACTCCACGAGGTTGGCCGTCATAGGTTACTGAACGCCCAGCTAGTCTTCGCTGTGGAGCTCCCGCTGCCGGGCGCTCAGCAGTTCAATCTCGGGACGCGCCGCCACCAAGCGTTCCACGGCGTCCAGGACCTCCGTGACGTGGGCGTGGTCGGCAGACACCATCGCCGCACCGATCATCGCCCTGCGGTGTTGGTCCTGCAGTCCCGTCTCGGCGGCGGAAACGTCAAAACGGCGTTTGAGTTCAGCAACGAGCGGCCGAACCAGGGACCGCTTCTCCTTCAGGCTGTGGACGTCGCCCAGAAGGACATCGAATTCGATCCACCCAATCCACATGGTCCCATTATGAACCGGCCTGCCGGAGGGTTTTCTTGATTGAATCTTGAGGAAACGCCGCAGCAGGGTTGAGCCGCAGCCACCACACTGAAACCACGGGCAAAGCCGGTAGCAGCTAAGGGGGCGGGCGGCATGAACAGGAACCATACCTGGCGCGCCGTGGCGACCTCTGCCGCCGTCGCTGGTTCATGCCTGATGGCGCCGGCAGGTGCGTTTGCCGCCTTCTCGGACACCCGGAGCGAAGCGCCGCACTATAGCGCCCTGCGGATCACTGCACCGGCCGCTGCCGACGTGCACATGACCTGTTCCACCTTCGGCCTCAAGGCGACGGTAGTGGTCAACTCCTTCGACCAGGTGCCGCGCACCAATTACCACGAAATCAAGCTGTACAACCGCAGCGGTGCTCTGGAGTTCACCGGTGACCTCAGCAAATCATCCGGAAGGACTTATACCTCCGGAATCCAGTTGGTTGGTACCTGGACCTATGAAATCCGTGGATATTACAAGGTTCCCGGCACGTCCAATGCGTGGAAAGGCGCTGCGTTGACAGGAGCCCTGACATGTTAGAAATTGGCGTGGGACCACGTGGCAGGAGCGATCAATGGTGCTCGATGCGTTTTCAGTAAGAGTTGCCCTTGGCGTGGTAACAGTGACACTGCTGGTCCTGTTCTGCCTGTCCTACCGCCGCACCCGTTCGCCGTACGCGGGGTGGTGGAGCGTCGCGCTGCTGGAGTTCATGCTGGGCAACGCCGCCTTCCTCCTCAACGGCACGCCCCACCAGATCTGGGCCAACCCCGCCGGCAACGTCCTGGTGGTGGCCGGAGCCTTCAGCGTCTTTGCCGGCGCCCGGACCTTGCGCGACCTCAAAGCCACTCCCTGGCAGCTGGCCTTGGGCCCAGCCGTCACCGCGGTTGCCTCCATGCTGGAAAACCCGGCGTCCAATGTATGGTCCGGAGGCTTCGTCTACCTGGCCATGATGGCGCTGGGGATCGGGCTGGCCGCGCGTGACCTGTGGTTCATCGAGGCAGCCCAGTCGCAGGTGCACAAGGCGCTGTCGGTGGCCGCGGGCTTGCTGGCAACCTATTACCTCGGCCGCTGGACCGTGTACGCGCTGGAAGGGCCGGGAAGCCACCTCTTCACCTCATGGTTCGGGCCGGGCCCGTCAGGCCTGGTGTCCCTGGTGCTCCTGGTGACGGTGTCGTTCAGCATGACGGCGCTCAGCAGCGACCACCTGATCAGGGGCCTGCGCGAGAGGGCCAGCCGGGACCATCTGACCGGCCTCCTGAACCGGGGCACGTTCCTGGAACTCGCCGGCTCGGAACTCAACCGGCTTAGGGCCGCCAATTCAGGTGCCGCGGTAGTCCTGGCGGACCTGGACCACTTCAAGCTGGTCAACGACGAACACGGCCACCGCGCCGGCGACGCCGCACTGAAGGCCTTTGCCGAGGCCTGCACGGCCTCGGTACGCTCCACGGACCTGATCGGCAGGTACGGCGGGGAGGAATTCATCCTGTTCCTGCCCGGTGCCACCCAGGACCGGGCGGAGGACATCGCCGCGGAAATCAGCCGCCGCATGGCCACCGCCGAGGTGCCGGAAGGACACGCCTTCCCCACCATCAGTTACGGGGTCACCTCCAGCATTCCGGCCGGAGCTGACCTGAACGTCATGATCGAGGTGGCAGATGCCGCCCTGTACAGCGCCAAATCACAAGGAAGAAACCGGATTGTAGGAGCGGACCGCCTGGGTGCGGCCACCATCGCCGACGGGGGAAAACCATGACCACCACACAACTCACCACCAGGATCCAGGTCCAGCACACGCAGGAACTGGCGAGTTTCCGCCAGGACATCACCAGCCCGCCCTACCAGGCCGGTACACCGACCGCGCTCAACGCGGCCCGGCGATCGGTCCGGATGGGCCCGGTGCAGTCGGTGGAGGACGGCAACGCGAACCTCACCATTGTGGGGGACGTGGAAGGCCTGGCATGGTTCACCGCTGACAAAGGCCTCCTTGGCAGTTGCATTACGGTTTCCATCGCCGGGCATCGACGCAGCACCGGCAGCCGTGTCCAGTTGTCCCTGGCCGAATGCGATGCCTGGATCGAAGCGATCCTCGGCGGGTCCTGGTTGAACCAGGTTTACCGTTCGGGGACATCGGTGGTGAGGGACGGGCGTCTGGACGTCGCCTCCTACCGGCTTTTCATGGACGAGCGCAGCAACCCCATGGCCAAGCCAAAAACCGTTGTGGACGACACCTTGCGACGCTTGGAACTTACTTGAGCACTTTTGAACCGGCGCTTTCCCAGGCCGGCCATGGATCCCTTGATGCCGACTCCCGCATCCGTCTGCTGGCGGGGCAGGTCCATGCCCTGATGGGTGAACTCCATGAGGCCCGCCGGCAGCAGCAGTCCAGGGAATCCCTGACCGATCCCTTGACGGGCCTGGGCAACCGCCTCGCCTTGGTGGACGCGTACCTCAAGGCGAAGGAAGCAGCCTCGGAGGGGGCGGGTGCACCTGCCCTGCTGCTCCTCGAGCTGGACGGATTCAGGTCTCTCCGGAAGGCCGCCGGCCACGAGGCAGCCGACCAGATCCTGATCGCCGTCGCGGCCCGCATCCGCTCGGCAGTGAGGGAGGACGACGTCGTTACCCGCCTGGGCGGCGACGAATTCGCGATCCTTCTGCCCGCCACGCCGCTGAGCCGGGCGACCGCCGTCGGGAACCGCATCCTGGCGGCGCTGGAACCAAACATCGACGTCGGCGAAGGCAGCTTCCGCTGCGGTGCCAGCATGGGTTTGCGCGTCGCGGAGCCGGATCACCGGGCCGCCGATCTCCTGCAGGAAGCCGGCATGGCCGTGGAGGAATCGAAGGCCGAGGGACGCAACAAGCTCAAGGCATTCCAGCCCGCCATGCTCCACGCACGCCAACTGCAGCGCCAGATCGAAACAGAACTCCAGGACGCGATCCGTTCGGACCAGTTGGTGCTCTACTACCAGCCGATCGTTGACCTGGAAACGGGACGCCTGCAGGGCACTGAAGCGCTGGTCCGCTGGAAGCACCCGGTGCATGGGCTGATCATGCCGGACCAGTTCATTCCGGTCGCCGAATCCACGGGGCTCATCGCCGAGCTGGGCCGCTGGGTTCTTCGGACAGCCGTTCGCACTCTCCGGAAGTGGCGTGACGACCCGGCCACCGCGGGCCATCATTTCACCATGCGCATCAATGTCTCAGCCGCGGACCTGCAAAGCCTGGAGTTCGGCGACGACGTGCGCGAGGCCCTGGCCGCGGCCGGCCTCGAACCCGAAGCCCTGGTCCTGGAACTCACCGAGAGCGCCATCATCCAGAACAATGAACTGGACCGCTACACGCTGCTCAGCCTGCACCGTCTGGGCGTCGGGCTGGAAATCGACGACTTCGGTACCGGGTACTCGTCCATGGGCTACCTCCGCAAGCTCCCGGTGGACCGGGTGAAAGTAGACCGGGAGTTTGTCCGGGACCTCTGCAAGGAACCAGGTCAGCTGGATTTCCTGGCCGCGATCCAGCAGGTCATCCGATCCTGCGGGCTGGACGGCGTATGGGAGGGCATCGAGACCGCTGAACAGGCCGAGGCCTTGCGCAGCATCGGTTGCACCAGCGGGCAGGGCTACTACTTTGGCAGGCCGCTTCCGGAAACGGATTTCACGGCGCAACTGGCGCAGCAGGAAACCTGGCCCGCATAGCAAAAACCCCCGGCACTGACGTCAGTGCCGGGGGTTTCTGCTGACTGTTCCTAGCCGAAGTACTTCGGCAGGGTGCCTTCGTGGGCTTCACGGAGGGCGTCCAGGGACAGCTCGTCCACGCCGTTGATCTCCAGCTTCCCGGCGGCAGCGTCAACCACGCCGATCCGGAGGTGGGCGAAGCCGCGGGCGGTGCACATGTCCTTGAAACGGACTTCCTCGGAGCGCGGCACGGAGACGATTGCACGTGCCTGGGACTCGGAGAACAAGGCAGTGAACAGGTCCACGCCGTCGCGTTCCATGAGTTCCTCAAGCGCGATGCGGGCACCCACGCCGTAGCGCAGCGAAGACTCAACCAAAGCGGCAGCGAGGCCACCTTCGGAGAGGTCGTGCGCGGCGTCCACCATGCCGTCCCGGGAGGCGTTGATGAGGATCTCGCCCAGTTCACGCTCGGCGGCGAGGTCCACCTTCGGCGGCTGGCCACCGAGGTGTCCGCGGAGGTTGGACCACTCGGAACCATCCAGTTCAGCAGCCGTGGTGCCGAGCAGGTAGATGGCCTGGCCATCTTCGCGCCAGCCCGACGGCGTGCGGCGGGCGACGTCGTCGAGCTTGCCGAGGACTGCCACCACCGGGGAGGGGTGGATCGGCGTGGTGCCGGTCTGGTTGTACAGGGAGACGTTGCCGCCCGTGACCGGAACGCCAAGCTCCATGCAGGCGTCCGACAGGCCGCGAATGGCTTCGGCGAGCTGCCACATGACGTCCGGGTCCTCGGGGGAACCGAAGTTCAGGCAGTCGCTGACGGCCATGGGAACCGCACCGGAGGTGGCCACGTTGCGGTAGGCCTCGGCCAGCGCCAACTGTGCACCCTGGTACGGGTCCAGGTAGGTGTAGCGGCCGTTGGCGTCCGTGGCCAAGGCAACGCCCAGGCCTGTTTCTTCGTCAACGCGGACCACGCCGGCGTCGTCCGGGAACGCCATGGCAGTATTGCCGCCAACGTAGCGGTCGTACTGCTTGGTGATCCAGGACTTGCTGCACATGTTCGGGGAAGAGACCAGCTCGGTGACCGCTGCTGCCAACTCCGAGGGAGCGGACGGACGGTTGGCATCCTCAACGGAGCCGGTGAAGGCGTTGGCCTGGACCGAGTCCTGCCACTCCGGGCGGGCGAACGGGCGGTCGTAGACCGGGCCATCGTGCGCAACGGTGCGGGGATCGACGTCGACGATTACTTCGCCTTCCCAGGTGATGATGAGGCGGCCGGTGTCGGTCACTTCACCCAACCAGGAGTACTCCACGGCCCACTTGTCCATCACGGCCTCGAACGCTTCCACGTTCTCCGGCGTGACGATTGCCATCATGCGTTCCTGCGACTCGGACATGAGGATCTCGCCCGGGGTCAGCGTGGGGTCGCGCAAAAGAACGGAGGTCAGTTCAACCTGCATGCCGCCGTCACCGTTGGAGGCGAGCTCGGACGTTGCACAGGAAATACCGGCGGCACCGAGGTCCTGGATGCCTTCCACCAGGGAGCCCTTGAAGAGCTCGAGGCAGCACTCGATGAGCACCTTCTCGGCGAAGGGGTCGCCCACCTGGACGGCGGGACGCTTGGACGGCTTGGTGTCGTCGAAGGACTCGGACGCGAGGACCGAGGCTCCGCCGATGCCGTCGCCGCCGGTGCGGGCACCGAACAGGACAACCTTGTTGCCCTTGCCGGAAGCGTTGGCCAGGCGGATGTCCTCGTGGCGCATGACACCAACGGCCAGGGCGTTGACCAGCGGGTTGCCCTGGTAGACGGAGTCGAAGACCATCTCGCCGCCGATGTTCGGCAGGCCGAGGCAGTTGCCGTAGCCGCCGATGCCGGCAACGGCACCGTGCATGACGCGCGCGGTGTCCGGGTGGTCGATGGCGCCGAAACGCAGCGGGTCCATCACGGCAACCGGGCGGGCACCCATGGAGATGATGTCGCGGACGATTCCGCCGATGCCGGTGGCGGCACCCTGGTACGGCTCCACGAACGACGGCGAGTTGTGCGACTCGATCTTGAAGGTCACGGCCCAGCCGTCGCCGAGGTTGGTTACGCCGGCGTTCTCACCGATGCCAACCAGCATGTCCTTCTTCATCTCCGGGGTAACCTTCTCGCCGAACTGGCGGAGGTGGTTCTTGGAGGACTTGTACGAGCAGTGCTCGCTCCACATGACCGAGTACATGGCCAGTTCCGCGCCGGTGGGGCGGCGGCCCAGGACCTTGACGATCTCGTCGAATTCGTTCTGCTTCAAGCCCAGTTCGGCCCAGGGCAGTTCCGTGTCCGGGGTCTTGGCAGCGTGCTCAACGGTATCGATGTTGAACTTCTTGGTGGTCTCAGTGGTCACTTGTCGCCTCCCACAATCTTGGTCAAAACGGAGGTGAAGAAACCGAGGCCATCGGTGTCCGAAGCTGCTCCATCGAGTGCTTCCGGACCGAAGCCGGCCTCAACGGCGTGCTCGGGGTGCGGCATGAGGCCCACCACGTTGCCCGCGGCGTTGGAGATGCCGGCGATGTCGCGGCGGGAACCGTTCGGGTTGAAGCCCACGTAGCGGAACACCACGCGGCCCTCTGCCTCCAGGGCATCGAGGGTCTTCTCGTCGGCGATGTATTGGCCGTCCTGGTTCTTCAGCGGCACAGTGATTTCCTGGCCCTGCTGGTAGTCCACCGTCCAGGCGGTGTTGGCGTTTTCCACCCGGAGCACCTGGTCGCGGCAGATGAACTTCAGGTGGTCGTTCTTGATCATGGAACCGGGCAGCAGGTGCGATTCGGTCAGGATCTGGAAGCCGTTGCAAATACCGAGGACCGGCAAAGGATTAGAGGATGCAGCACCTGTTGCAGCCTTAATGATCTTGGACATCAACGGTGCAAAGCGCGAAATGGCGCCGGCGCGCAGGTAGTCGCCGTAGGAGAAACCGCCGGGAATGATGACCGCGTCAACATCGCCCAGGTGGTCGTCAGCATGCCACAACGAAACCGCCGTGCCGCCTGCAAGCCGTACTGCCCGGGCGGCGTCGCGGTCGTCCAGGGTGCCGGGGAAGGTGACGACGCCGATTTTGGCGCCTGCCAAGCGGGGCTCTGCGGCGACGGCCACGGCCTCGCCAATCAGGGGGATTGAAGTCATCTCAGGCCTCGACGACCTCGACGTTGACAACGTCCTCGATCACCGGGTTGGAGAGCAGCGTCTCAGCAGCCTCGCGTGCCTGGGCCAGGATCGCATCGGTCACCTCGCCGTCGACGGTCAGTTCGAAGCGCTTGCCCTGGCGGACTGCGCTGAAGCTGTTGAAGCCGAGGCGGGGCAGTGCACCCACGATGGCCTTCCCCTGGGGGTCCAGAATCTCGGGCTTGGGCATGACGTCAACGACGATCCGGGGCATCCGGTAACTCCTGTGCGTGAGTTGGGTGAACCTTTAAACAAGGCTGCCGCGGAGGGGTGCCGTCTCACGCCGTTCAGCCGCGTTCGAACTGTGTCCTGAAAACGGTGTCCTGAAACGGTGTGGGGGCGCTCCGCGAGCTTGCACATCTATCCTACCGGGAGTAGCCCACATACCCTATTCAGCGCGATTCCGCGAGCAGCCCCCGCCGGTCCGGCCCAAAATGCCACTAGGATTGCCGCATGAGCGGGAAGCCGAAGTCGATGGTTCTGGGTGTGGTGGGCGCAGCGGTCTTTGCCGGGCTGGGGCGCATGGTGCTGCAGAGAATCCTGGCGGACAGGGCAGCCCGGGACCGCATGGTAACACCTCCCTTGGATGCGGAAACCCGCGCGAAAATCAGCGAAGCCCTGCGTGGAGCGCGTCGCAGGTAGTTTTGGGGGCGATTAGCACACGTACAAATGCGCTAATCGAACGGGTTAAACCGCGCAGATCCGGCGTACTTTGGGATTACACGCGGGGTTTAAGCACCCCCCAAGGCCCTACCAGGAGGAACAATGACCGACCACATTGCCGAAGTATCCGCCTGTAGTGTTGGCAGCTGCGGATTCAACCATGATGGCTGCACTGCATTCGGTATCACGATCGGCGGTACCCAGGACCATGCTGCCTGCGCCACGTTCATCGACACCACCCGGATGGGCGGACTGCCCAAGGTTCTCGCGCACGTTGGAGCCTGCCAGCGCTCTGAGTGCGTACACAACAACAACCTCATGTGCGAGGCCCACGATGTCAGGGTAGGACCCGGCGCCGAAGCCGCTGACTGCCTGACCTACGAGCACGCCTGACCGGCAAGCAACCAACGGACAAAAGAGCGGCACACCCACGGGGTGTGCCGCTCTTTTGCTGCTACCGGTTACTTCGCCTGCGCGGGACTGTCTGCATCCCTGAGCTCCTGCTCCGCGGTGGCCTGGATCAGTGCCAGGAGTTCCGGGTCCAGCCCGGGTGCGAACTCCTCCTTGCGCTCAGGCGACATGGTGATCGGGAAGCCGTCGGGCATGACATCCGTGGTCAGTTCGGTTCCGTCGTTGGATGGTGACGCGCCCCGGAACAGCTTGCCCGCCTCGCTCTGGTTATCGGCGCTGAACGTGTACTGGATGCTTTGCAGTCCCATGTCCAGCAACCTCTTCACCTCCGGGAACTGCTCTGCGTTGGTTTTGGGGATGGGCAGGACCTTGCCCCAGTTGACCCCCAGGCTTTCCAAGGCCTTGGCATAAGCGTTCTCGTGCGCTTGGTCGCGGACGATCAGGTACGCGATGGTGGAGCGGGCTGTTTTGTTGTCCGTCATCTCGTAGATCCGGCACTTCTGGAGCCGTCCCGTGGACTCCAGCATCAGGTTGTACAGCAGGTCAAGAACGAGGTTGCCGCTGTTGTAGACGTAGGAGCCGCTCCATGGGTTGCCGGCCGCGTCAACGGGAAGGGCGCCCTGGGCGCCCACCAGGTAGTGGTGGATGTTGCTGGTGTCCAGGGCGATGTTCAGCGGAGTGGCTCCCTTGGCACCGGGCTCATCCACGGGGTCTGTCTTCTTGCCCTGATAGCGGGGTGAGCCGTCCAGGAGTTGCGAGATGGTGGTGCCGATCAGTTCGACATGGCTGATCTCTTCGGTTCCAATGCCCTGGAGCAGGTCCTTGTAGGGCTTGGATGCGGGGTCTCCGCGGAAGTTCATGCTCTGGAACAGGTATTGCATCATGGTGCGCATTTCGCCAAATTGCCCTCCAAGGCCTTCCTGGAGTGCGTTGGCTGCGGCGGGGTCCGGTTCGTCCGCCGCTATTTCATTGATGAGAAGCTGGGTGTGCAGGTACATGGCGTTTCCTCACGGTGTCTCATGCTCGTTGGGATGGAAACCCTCTGCTGGCCATCCCGGACCCGCCCACCATAAGCATGCTTACTATCTGCGTGCAATGCTAAGTGCCTAAAGCACCGGACCGGCCACCTGGTTGGTCAACTTCCGGCCTTCCTTGAGTGCGGCCACGTTGGCCAGGACCAGCGCGGATGAACCCTTGGGGCGGTTGCCGGCAACGTGGGGAGTGATGATCAGGTTTGGGGTGGCCCATAGCGGGGAGTGCGAAGGCAATGGTTCCGTCTTGGTGACGTCCAGCGCCGCCGCCCGGAGCCGGCCCTCCGCCAGGGCGGCCTGCAAGGCGTCCTCGTCCACGGTGGCGCCACGGCCTACGTTGACGAACACGGCAGTCCGGGGCAGGGCGGCCAGGATGTCCGCGTTCAGGGAATTTGCCGTCGCTGGGGTAGCCGGGAGGATCGAGATCAGCACATCCGTTGTTTTCAGGACGTCGGGAAGTTCCGAGGTGGCGACCACTGGGAAGCCATACCGCTCGCCGGCGGAATTCGCGACGCCGGTGACGCTGGCACCCAGCGCAGCCAAAAGGGGAGCGAGCCGCCCTGCGATGGAGCCGAACCCCCAAATGGTGACCCTGGCGCCGTCGAGCGTGTAAAGCTGTTCGGTTTCCGGTGCGGACTGCGCCACGTTGAAGTCGCGGTCCCACGTGGTGGACTTCTGCGCCTCCAGCAGCGTGTCCAGGCGCCGGATCGCGGCAAGCACCAACGCGAGGGTGTGCTCGGCCACCGGTCCGTCGTGCAGCGAGCGGCCGGACGTGATGGCCACGCTGCGGGCGAATCCCGCAGCAAGGACGGAATCCGGGCCGGCGGCCAGGGTCTGCACCAGGCGCAGCCGGGTCAGGCGCCGGGCCGCGTCGCGGAGGTTGTCGGCAGTGTTTTGCCAGACCACCAGGACGTCGGCGTCGGTGTGCTCGTCCGGAATCGACTGGTCAACCTCATAGGTCACCACCTCGTCCGTGATCGGGGAGAGATCGAGGTGAATGGTGTGGGGGACGAGGATTTTCACGAAAAGCTCCATTGCTCCAGGGCGGCGGGTATGGTCACGACGCTACCCGTTGGATACCGCCGAGCGCCGCCCCTGCGTCATCCCTAGCAATGTGACGGTGAACACCTTATGGTTGTAGGACGTTCGACGTGGCACGTAACACCAATGCCCTCGTTGAACGACCCCGCCGTTTCGAAAGGACCCTGGATTTGAGATCCCCTGCACTTTCCTTCGCACGAATATCCGCTGCCGGCGCCTTGGCCGCCTGCTTGGTTGCCGGGCCAGGCCTGCCGGCCCAGGCGGCGCCCATTCCACCCAGCAATCCCACCTTGGCTCCGGGAAGCTTCAGCGAAACCAACCTGGCCGCCGACCGCACCGCCGCAAACTTCTTCTACCGCATCCCCGCACTGACCTACCTGGGCAACAATGTGGTGCTGGCGGCGTGGGACGGCCGCCCAGGCAGCGCTGCCGATGCCCCCAACCCCAACTCGATCGTGCAGCGCCGCAGTACCGACGGCGGGAAGACGTGGGGCCCCGTCCAGGTCATCGCCGCCGGACATATCGCGGACTCCAGCGGCCCGAAGTACGGGTACAGCGACCCTTCCTACATCTACGATGCAGAGGCCAACAAGGTCTTCGCGTTCTTTGTCTACTCCAAGGACCAGGGTTTCGGTGGCAGTCAGTTCGGTAACGACGACGCCGACAGGAACGTCATCTCTTCTGCCGTCATCGAGTCGTCGGACGGCGGCGTGACGTGGAGCCAGCCGCGGCTGATCACCAATGTCACCAAGCCTGGTACCAGCAAAACCAACCCCGTGGCTGGCGACGTGCGCTCCAACTTCGCCTCGTCGGGCGAAGGCATCCAGCTCAAATACGGCCCCTACAAGGGCCGGCTCATCCAGCAATTCGCCGGTGACGTCCGCCAGCCGGACGGCACCAACAAGATCCAGGCCTACAGCGTCTACTCCGATGACCACGGCGTGACCTGGAAGAAGGGCGCCAACGTGGGCGACCGCATGGATGAGAACAAGACCGTTGAACTCTCCGATGGTCGGGTGCTGCTCAACTCCCGGGACAACGCCAACCAGGGGTATCGCAAGGTGGCGGTTTCGACGGACGGGGGCGCCACGTATGGTCCGGTGACGCAGGATACCGAGTTGCCCGATCCCGCCAACAACGGCGCGATCGCCAGGATGTTCCCGAATGCTGCGCAGGGCTCGGCCAATGCGAAGAAGCTGATTTTCACCAACGCCAACTCCAGGACCGGCCGTGAAAACGTCTCGGCCCGCGTCTCCTGCGACGACGGCGCAACCTGGCCCGGCGTCCGCACCATTCGGGCGGGCTTCTCCGCGTACTCCACTGTGACCCGCCTGCAGGACGGCGCCTTCGGGGTGCTGTACGAGGGCAACTACACGGACAACATGCCCTTCGCCCAGTTCGATGATGCCTGGCTGAACTATGTCTGCGCACCGCTCACCGTCCCGGCCGTCACCACCGCGCCGGGAGCCACCCAGCAGGTGGCGGTGACGGTGACCAACCAGGAAGCCACCACCCTCAGCGGTGCCACCGCCACCGTCTACACGCCCACGGGCTGGTCGGCCACCACCGTCCCGGTGCCGGCCCTGGCTCCGGGCGCTTCGGCCACCGTCAATGTGGCACTCACCGCGCCGGCCAACGCCAGCGGCCCGCAGAACCTCAACGCCGCATTCACGACGGCGGACGGCCGGGTTTCGCAGTACACCTTCACGGCCACTGTGCCGGTCGCACCGCAGGTGGGCCTGGCCATCAGTGGCAGCGCACCGGCCCGGGACGTGGCGGCCAGCCCATACCAGGTGGGCGAGACCGTCAACTACACCTTCACCGTCAAGAGCACATCCAACGTCACGGCAAACTCCGTCCCGGTGTCCGGGACGTTCGATTCCGGGTTCCTCCCGCCGTCGGCCCCCAACTGCCGGTACAACAACCTGGCTGCCGGAGCCACCTATACGTGCTCCACGGCCAAGCACGTGGTCACGTCGGGTGACATCCAGCGCGGCTACTTCACGCCCGAAGCCGCCTTCAGCATCACCTCAAGCACGACGCCGGCCCTCACCAAAACGGTATCGTTCACGGGTGCTTCGGTCGCCTTGCGGGACGGGCTGGTCTTGGCCGACATCAGCGGGGCGCGCGCCGATGCCGGGCGTGACCTGGCAACGCAGCCCTATATGGCAGGTGACCTGGTCCCGTATGCCTTCACGGTGAAGAACACCGGCCCCCTCACTGAAAAGGTGGTCCCCACCGCCGGCAACTTCAACCCCTTCCTGCCGGACGGCCCTGGCAACTGCCGCTACCTGTCCCTGCCTGCCGGGCAGAGCTACCAGTGCTCCACGCCCCGCCACACCGTGACAGCGGAGGAAGCCGCGCAGGGTTTCTTCGTTCCGCTGACCAGCTGGGAGGTTGGCGCGGCGGGCCAGAGTGCCAGGAGCTACCAGATCAACGGGGGAGAGGTAGACCTGAAGGTCCGTGAACCCAAGGTGGAGGGCACAGTGACCGCCGAGTGGTCAGATGCCGACGGAGACAGGTATGCAAGCGCAGGTGATCCTGTGACTTACACGTACACCGTGGGCAACGCCGGCAATGTGGCCGTGGCAGGCGTGGAAGCGGCAGCGGCAGGGATCTCGGAACCGATCCTGGCAGCAGGGGATACTATCACCTCCACGCGCGTCCACGTCCTGACTGAAGAGGACGTTGCCAAGGGTACGTTGCCTGCCGGGTCCTTCGATGTGAAGGCCGGCAACGGCTCCAAGGACGTTACGGCGTCCGTGGCGGGTGAGCCCCTTGAACTGGCTGTCCAGCCCGCGCAGCCGTCACGTGAGCCGGTCCTCACGGTGCAGGATTTTGAAGGCCAGGCAGCGCCGGTGGAATTCGCTACGGCGGATAAGTACCGCAACGGCCAAAAAGTGGTGCTTCAGGGGCTGGATTACGGCCAGTGGTACTACGTGTACCTGAATAAGACCAGCTATCGCCTGGGGTGGATCTTTCCCACCACGGACAACACCGTGGAGTTCATTCTTCCTTCCGATGTCAAGAACGGCCGCGACGACGTCGTGGTCCTGGACCAGCACGGCGTCCAGGTTTCCTTCGACCGCCTGCAGGTGACCCCGAAGGGCTGACCGGGCGGGGCCACACGGTCGGAAGGGGCGGTAACACCACGTGCCGGTGTTGCCGTCCCTTCCGCGCGCCTGCGTGTCGGAGGGTGGCCTTTGTGACAAGACAAATTTCCCAAAATGTGCAGTATGTCGAAATCCCCTCCCACTCTGTACTGTGTGACTCGGTTGGTTGCGTTTGATTGACAAGAACTGTCAAAAATGCAACCAACTTCAGTTGACGGGCTTTGGCGATGGCGCCCTGGCCCTCCCAGTGAAAGGTGCAATCACTCGTGAAATCACAAGGAAAGAGCTTCGTCAGAAGCGGGGGGCTTCGGAAGGCGGCGGCCGTGGCCGTGGGCTTGCCGTTGCTGCTCTCTTCCATGGCGTTGCCGGCCCAGGCCGCTCCTGCCCCGGAGACCGCGCCAGGGAATGTGGCAGGCGTGGCCAAGAAAAACCTCGACCCCAACGCCTACAAAGACGGCCGTTACATGGTTGTCCTGGCCGAAAAGCCCGCGGCCACCTACGACGGCGGGACTCCCGGCCTGGCGCCCACCAAGCCGGAAGAAGGCAAGAAGCTCGATGCCGGCAGTGCCGAGGTCAAGGAATACCAAGAGCACCTGCAGCGGCAGCAGCAGGACATTGCGCAGCAGGAAAACGTCACCATCCAACGTGATTTCACCACCGCCGTGAACGGTTTCAGTGCCAACCTCACGGCCGACCAGGCCATCAACCTGGCAAAGGATCCCAAGGTCCTCCTGGTGGCCCCCGACACCCAGTACGCGCCTGACTACTCCACCACGGATTTCCTGAAGCTCAGCGGACCCGACGGAACCTGGGCCACCCAGTACGGCGGCGTCGACAATGCCGGCAAGGGCACCGTGGTGGGTGTCATCGACACCGGCTACACCCCTTCCAATCCCTTCTTCGCCGGTGAACCGGTCGGCCCGCTCACGGGCAACCCCGAGGTAGGCGTTCCGTACCGCACCGACGATGGCAGGATCGCCATGCTGAAGGCCGACGGTGATACCTTCATCGGCGAATGCCAGCCCGGCACCGGTACGGGCGCCGACTACGACGGCAGCGCCTGCAACTCCAAGGTCCTCAGCACCCACTACTTCGCTGATGCCTTCCTCGAGACCGTGCCCGAAGAAAACCGCGCTCCCGAGGAACGTATTTCCCCCGTGGACGTGGACAGCCACGGCACGCACACGGCCAGCACCGCCGCCGGCAACGCCAACGTCGAGGCAACGGTGGATGGACGCAGCTTTGGCATCACCAGCGGAATCGCACCGGCCGCAAAACTCTCCATCTACAAGGTTTGCTGGGAAGACACCGATCCCTCCACGGGCGGCTGCTACGGTTCTGCCTCTGTTGATGCAATCGAACAGGCCATCCTGGACGGCGTGGATGTGCTGAACTACTCCATCTCCGGTTCGGCAACGTCCACCACTGATCCTGTATCCCTGGCATTCCTGTCGGCAGCCTCCGCGGGGATCTTCGTAGCCACTTCGGCCGGAAACTCGGGACCCACGGCCAGCACCGTCAACCACGGTGCACCTTGGCTGACCACCACTGCAGCAACCTCCTTCTCCCAGGAACTCCAGGGCACGGTTGAATTCTCCGATGGCAGCAAGTTCCGCGGAGCGAGCATCATGAACCGTGAGGTGACCGGTGCCGGCGTCGTACTTTCCACCGAGGCGGCCAGCGGCGAAGGCAGTGCTGCACTGTGCGCGCCCGGGTCCCTGGACCCCGCCAAGGTTGCCGGCAAGGTTGTTGTCTGCGACCGTGGCGTGGTGGACCGTACCGCCAAGAGCGCCGAGGTCCTGCGCGGCGGCGGTGTGGGCATGATCCTGGTGAACCTCACCGAATCGTCCCTGGACACGGACAAGCACGCCGTACCCACCGTGCACGTCAACCCGCCTGCCACCCAGGCCATCAAGGACAAGGTGGCTGCCAACCCGGCCATCACCGTCAACCTGCTGAACCGCGACACCACCGGCCTGCCCGCAGAGGCGCAGCCCCAGATCGCAGGGTTCTCCTCCCGTGGTCCGCTCCTGGCCACTGATTCCGACCTCCTGAAGCCGGATGTATCCGCACCGGGCGTGGCCGTGCTCGCAGGTGTGTCTCCCATTGGAACCGGCGGCGACAACTTCGGCTTCCTCTCCGGAACGTCCATGGCATCGCCTCACGTTGCCGGATTCGGCGCCCTGATCCTGGCCAAGAACCCGCAGTGGTCCCCGGCCACGGTGAAATCAGCCATGATGACCACCGCCGGACAGGTGAAGCTGGCCAACGGTCAGCCGAACAAGGATGTCTTCGCCACGGGCGCCGGCCAGGTTGATCCTGCCAAGGTGCTCAGCCCCGGCCTGGTCTACGACGCCTCCACGGAGGACTACCTCAAGTTCGTGCAGGGCACCGGCCTTGACCTGGGCATCGAGGGATTGGGATCCACCCAGCCGCGTGACATGAACGTGCCGTCCTTCGCCCTGGGCAACCTGGCCGGAAAGATCGAAGTCACCAGGACCGTGACCGCACTGACCCCGGGCATGTACCGCGCAACGGCCAACGTGCCGGGCGTGAACGTCAAGATCACCCCGTCGGTACTGAACTTCGGTGCGGCAGGGGAGAAGAAGACGTTCAAGGTGCAGTTCGAAAACAAGAGCGCCGCCCTGGGACAGTTCGCCATGGGATCGCTGACATGGCAGGGCGCCAACAAGACCGTCACCTCGCCGATAGCGGTCCGTCCGCAGTCGGTGATTGCGGACAAGGCCCTCGCTTTCACCGGGACCGGGCCCAACGGTTCCGGTACCATCAACATCGTCGCCGGCACCAACCTGCCGGTCGGCGTGACGGTTGATGGTTTGTCCAAGGCGGACTCCTCCGCCGTCGAACTGGTGCCCGGTCCGTTTGCCGGGGAGACCAACGCTTCCAACTTCGTCAAGAAGGTGACTGTGGGCGAGGGCAGCGCGCTGGCCAAGTTCTCTGTCATCTCCTCGGACGAAGCCGCGGACTTCGACATGCTGGTCCTGACACCTGCCGGGCAGCAGCTTCCGGCGGCTACGGCCTCGGCCAGTGAATCCGTGACCGTGCCCAACCCGGCGCCGGGAGACTACTACATCTTCGCCAACCTCTACGCCAGCCCCAACAACCAGCCCACCAAGGCCACGGTTGATGCGGCTGTCCTGGGGGCCAACGAGGGCAACGCCACCGTGACTCCGAATCCGATCAAGCTCCACAACGGCAAGAAGTCAACAATTGCCCTGAACTGGACCGGCCTGGAGCCGGGCTCCTACATCGGACGCCTGACCTTTGCCGGGACCAGCCAGCCGACCTTCGTGACCGTAGTGGTCAGCCCGGGCGGAGCCGCTGTGGTTCCCGACCAGGAAGATCCCGCCAAGGACAAGAAAGGCCATGGCAAGATCCGCGGTGACGAACCGAGCCAGGAGAACAACGCCGGCTAAACCCCGGTTCCCCTGAAGAACAGCAGTGGCCGGCGGAGACCCCGCCGGCCACTGCTGCGTCCATGGGAGCGCCGCGTGCGTCACGTCACGGGGACCATATGGCCGGCATCGCAGGAAATCAGCAGCTGCAGCGCTTCGGCTGCGGGCGTGCCGGGATCGGCCGCGTACATCAGAACACGGTGCCCGGAGTCATCGGGCAAGGCCAGGACCTCGAAGTGGAGTTCGATATCGCCGACCTCGGGATGATGCATGTACTTCACCCCTGACATGCAGTTATCCACCGGATGCCGTGCCCAAAGGGCGGCGAATTCGTGACTGTTCAGCGTTAACTCTCCAACCAGTGCGGCGAGCTCAGGATCACCGGTGGATCGGCCCGCGACGAGCCGCAAGGACGACACCGCCCGGGCCGCCTCTTCCTGCCACCGGCTGTAAAGCTCACGGGTGTGGTGATCGAGGAACAACAGCCGCGTCAGGTTGGGCCTGGTTGAAGGTTTCCGAGGTGCTGCGAAATCCAAATGGCCGGCCACGAGCCTGTGGCCCATCCGGTTCCATGCAAGGACTTCGCTGCGGCGTCCCAGGACCACGGCGGGTGTACCGGCCAACGACTCGATGAGGCGAAGTGTGCCCGGGCGGACCTTGTCAGCCCTGTTCAAGGTCCTCCTTGTGATGGTTCCCGGACGTGCGAGGTTGAAAAGGTGCGCACGCTCGACGGTGGTCAGGTTCAGGGCCCGGGCGATGGCGTCGATAACGGCCTCGGAGGCGTTGTTGCTGAGTCCCTGCTCCAGCCGCGTGTAGTAGGCGCTGCTGACGCCGGCGAGCATGGCCAGCTCTTCCCTGCGCAGGCCAGGTACGCGACGGATCCCGTAGTTGAGCAGGCCGACGTCCTCTGGCTGTAGGGCAGCTCTTCGAACGCGAAGGAACTCCCCAAGTTCACTTGGATTACTCATGCGCCCCATTCTGCCGGTCCTTCGCTGCCCTGTCCTGTCACTGCCAGTGGTAGGCAGAAGGGGGTGTGGTTGATGCCGCGGGATTGGATGAACGTGGAGTTGTGAAGATGCCGTCCACGGGCGGCTGTACCTCCAAAAGAAGGACCTTTCCCATGACAACGCAACCCGATGTCAGCACGGACCCCGGTGTTCCACCCTTGACTGAAGAAGTCCGGACGCCCGCCCAGCCAGCGGCCCAGGCTCCGGCGCGGATGAACGGCCGTCAAAGGCTGGCACTCATTGTCCTGCTGACGGCGGGCTTTACCCTGGCCGTCGACTTTTCCATCCTCAACGTTGCCCTTCCCGCCATCGGCGCCGACGTTGGATTCAGCCTGGAGAACCTGCAGTGGATCGCCACGGCATTCGCCCTGTGCGCCGCCGGGTTGACGCTCCTGTTTGGCCGCGTGGCAGACATTGCGGGGCGTCGCAGGATGTTCATCATCGGCATGGCTTTGCTGGGAGCTGCCTCGCTGGCCGGCGGCCTGGCTGCCGATCCCGCAATGCTGTTGATAGCCCGCGTTGGCCAAGGCATTGCGACGGCCATAGTCGTCCCGGCTGCGCTGTCCTTGCTCCTGGCCTCGTTTCCCGAAGGTCCGCTGCGGGACAAGGCATTGGGGCTCAACGGTTCCCTGATGGCCGCAGGCTTTACAACCGGAGCCATCCTTGGCGGGCTCCTGACTGACCTGCTCAGCTGGCGCTGGGCCTTCTTCATCAACGTCCCGGTCGCCGTCGCGGTTCTCATCATCGCCCCGATCGTGCTCGGTGAGAGCAAGCCTGCTACCAAACTGAAGCTCGACGTCCCCGGAGCCATCACGGTGACCCTGGGCCTTCTGGCGCTCGTCTTTGGCTTGACCAACGCTGCCGAGCATTCTTGGACCGATCCGCTGACTTTGGGTTCGCTCGCCGCAGCCGTGGTGCTGTTCGTGGCCTTCGTGGCGGTGGAACGCAAGGCGTCGTCCCCGTTGGTTCCCCTGGACATCCTGAAGCGCTCCACAGTCGCCTGGGGAAACATCGCCGGCATTCTTGCCTTCGTCACCGAGACGTCCTTGGTATTCCTGCTGACCCTGTATCTGCAGCAAGTGCTCGGGTACACCCCGCTTGGCGCCGGCCTTGCCTTCGCGGTCCTGGGTCTCGGAACAGTGCTCGGTGGAGTTCTTGGCCCCAAGGTCATCGGAAAGATCGGCAACAAGAAGGCCATTGTTTACGGATTCATCGTCCAAGCCATCGCCACTGGCGCGCTTGTGCTGCTCAGCGACCACCCGGCGTCGATTGCGCTGCTTCTGGTTGCCACGTTCATCGGTGGCGTGGCGAACCTCGTCGTGATTGTCGGTTTCATGGTCACCGCCACCTCGGGCTTGCCTGACGGAGAGCAGGGCCTGGCTACGGGGTTGGCAACAATGAGCCAGCAGATCGGCATCACCATGGGTATCCCGATCATGAGCGCAATCTTCACGGCACAGATTCTGACCAGCGGAAACAATGCCCCTCCGGCTGTCCTCAGCGGAGTCACAACGGCCATCTGGGTGAACGCAGTGCTGTGCCTGGCCACAGCCGTTGTAGTGGCCCTGTTCCTCCGCCGGCCGGCCAAGGCAGCCAGCTGACTTCCCCCGGGGCCGGCCCCGATTGAACAAGCCCGGCCAGTCCGTCGAAGTCATCAACGGACCGGCCGGGACTGTTTGCGCCGGAAATTTCACACGTTGCCCGTGGAGCCTCCGATGCTGCCCAGAAGTGGTGCCAGGCTCTTCCAACGCGCGATCTCGCAGCCGTCGGTGCGGCTGAATCGGCTGGTGACCTGCCGTCCGCGGAACACTCCATGGACCACAGCCACTTGCGGTCCGCCGTATTGCTGGGTGCAGATCCGGTCCGGACGGGGCGCGGGAAAGAAGGCTTCCTCGCCGAACTGCTCGACGGCGGCAAGCGCCGCATGCGCGTCCGGCAAGTTGGATTCCAGCGACCCTTCGTCAGGGGAGAGGACGCCGTCAACGGACCGGAGGCGGAACATCCTCGGCTCGGCGCCAGGTGCGTCTGTGAGCGTAACTGTCAGGTCGACGTCGTACGGGCTGTTCTGCGGTGAATCCATGGTGACCTTTCGCTGGTGGCGGCGGCGGGTGCTCCGGCGGGACAGCCGGGCATGTCACCCGGACTGCAGGCCCTCCAACAGCGGCCCTACCGCCTGGAGCACGCGGGTCCGCAGAACCTGGGATTCGGCTGCGAAAGCCCGCTGGTATTCAACGTACTCGGCCTTGCCCTGCGGTGTCTCGATCCTGATCGGCGGGTAGCCCCATTCCGCAAGATCGTAGGGGGACGCCTGCATATCCATGGTCCGGATCCGCCACGACAGCTCGAAGCAATCCATCACCAGTTCACTGGGAAGCGCGGGCGCCAGTTTGTAGGCCCACTTGTACAGGTCCATGTTGGCGTGCAGGCAACCCGGCTGCTCCATGGCCCGCTGGTTCTCCCGGGTGGGCGTGAGCTCGTTCCGGGGTATGGCGTCCGGTGTGTAGAAACGGAAGGCATCGAAATGGGTGCAGCGTATGCGGTTCCGTTCCACCACTTCATCCGTCCCTTGACCGCCCAGTCGCAACGTCAGGTACTCGTGGCGGAGGTCGAATTTGTCCTGCCGGTACACCATGGCCCATTCATGCAGCCCGAAGCAGCCAAACTGTGCCGGCCGCATCGCCGTACCCTTCAGGATGATCCCGGCGAAGCGGACAGCTTCCGCCCGCTGGTCCAGGAACGATTCGCGGTGGAAGGTGACCGCAGGCGTCCCGGGCGCCAATCCCGCAGCGGCGAGCTGGCCGTCGTCGAGCCTTTGATAAAACTTCCAGTCCGCCCGCTCCAAGGCGCGCTCCCCACTGAGCACCACGCCGTCGCCCGGATGCCAACGCAGCAGCTGGCCGGGCTTCTGCGTGTAGTACGTGAAAAGGAAGTCCTCTACGGGATGCTTCTTCCCCGCGGAGCGGCGGGCCAGGTAGGGATCAGCGTACCGGGCGACGCGTGCGTGATGGGCAGCCTCCATACCAAGCCATAGGTCCTGGGGGAGGTGCTGCAGGCTAAGCTGCCCCACCGCTGGAACCGAGGATGCCGGCGGCAGCGTCCCACAGGGCGATCTGGCAACCGTCCGTGCGGCTGAAACGGGCCGTCACTTCCGTGCCGTCAACGGCACCCGTCACCGTGGCCGTTTGCGGGCCGCCGAACTGCTGCGTGCAGGCCTGGTCTGTGGGCGTGGGCGGGACCAGCAGGCCCGGGTTGTCCTCAAGCGCTGCGCAGGCAGCGGCAGCGGTGGGGTGGTTGCTTTCCGCGGCCGGCGTTCCGCCCTGGCACACCAGGGTGTAGTTCCGGGGTGCTGCCTCCGGGGAGTCCAGGACGGTGATGGACAGCTCGGCATTGCCCTGCCCGGGAACCGGGTTGGGGCCTGGGAGGCTCGGGTTGGGCCCGGTGTCCCCCGGACCGAGAGTGGTGGGCACCTGCGTAGGGGTGCTGGTGCTTGACCCGCCAGGCGTCGGGGCAGCAGTGCTGGACGACGACGCCGGAGCAGACGTTGCGCTGCCGGACCCGCCTGGCGCCGGGGTGCCCGTGCACGCAGCCAGTCCGGTGGCCGACAGGCCTGCCAGGGCCAGGACCGCCAGCGCGGAACGTACGGATCGCAGACGCATCGAATCTCCTTGGTTCACGTCCATTTTACGCTGCCGGTCCGCCGGTCCGCCTTGTCAGCTGCAGGGAACACCAACCCCCGGAATGGCGCCTAGGAGCCCGTGGCATTCCGCTGGGTCGCCGCGATCAGGCCGGTCATGGCCTGGTGGAGCTCTGCGACTTCTTCGCGACTGAGCTGCAGGCGCTCGCGGATGGCGCCGGGTACCTCCGTGGCCTGCCGGCGGAGCGCTGCTCCCTTGTCCGTGAGCTTGATGGCGAGGGCGCGTTCGTTGCCCGGGACGCGCTCGCGGGTTACCAGTTCGGCTTCCTCCAGGCGGCGGAGCAACGGGGAAAGCGTGGCGGGCTCGTGCAGCAGGGCGTCGCTGATGTCTTTCAGCGTCCTGGGGCTCCGCTCCCACAGGGCGAGCATCACCAGGTATTGCGGGTGGGTCAGTCCCAGGTGCTCGAGGACTGGCTTGTACACGCCCACCACGGTGCGCGAAGCAACCGTCAGGGCAAAGCACAACTGGCGTTCGAGCAGCAGGTCGTCATCGGTGTCCTGGGTACTCTCGCTGGTAAGGGTCATCGATGCCTCCTGCTGATCGATTAGTTAGTGTACTAACTATTAGCGTACTATGAAGGTACTGAACCGTCGAAAAGAGGAGTCGATCCGGGTGGCAAAGGAATCCTTCGCCCAGAAGTTCATGCGCGCAACGGGGAAGCTGCGGGTCATTTTTGGACCGGCGCACAGCAGCTCGATCGACCATGAAATGACCGAGGACAACCGCCGGCTCCTTGCCCAGCGCCAGGCAGAGACCCAGCAGTGGGAAACCATCCGCCGCCCCGACGGCAGCACCTATGTGGTTCCCCGCAACCCGGACGACAAGTCGCTGCGGTAGCCGCGGCTGGATGGATCGGGTCGGGGCCGGATACAACTGCAAGCGAAAGGCAGGGCGCGGGATGCGCCCTGCCTTTGCTGTATACGGTGCCCTGCGCCCGTATTTCGGGTGTCCTGTTGCGATGGAGTGCAGGGCGTTCCGTGTCTGCCGGCCATGAGGTCCGGCACGCGGTGGGTAGCCGGGGAGCTACATGATCCCGGTGGGTACCAGGAGCAGCCACGCCAGGGCGGGGGCAACCAGCACCACTCCACCGGCGTAAACCATGAGCTGTCGGTAGACGCGCTGGCGGTCATGCTCCCGGGCGTTGGCCACTACCAGGGCGCCATCGGTGGAGAACGGGGAGACATCCACCACGGTGGCGGCAATGGCCAGGGCGGCAACGGTTCCCGAAGCGCTCAGTGAGCTGGTGGCCAGCAGGGGACCCGCCATGGGGATGAAGGCCGTCAGCAGTGCCGTCGAGGAAGCAAAGGCGGAGCCGACGCCGATCACGTAGCACAGGACCAGGGCGATCAGCAGTGGTGCGCCCAAAGCCAGGGCCTGCTCAGCCAGGGTATCGATAACGCCTACGTGCTGGAGCAGCGAAACGTAGGTGATCATGCCGGCCACCAGGAGGACGGTGGACCAGGAAACGCCGCCAATGAAGGTCTTGTGCTCCTTGATGTTGACCAGTGCCAGGAGGAGGCCCGCCGACAGCGCCACGAAGCCGATGGGCAGGTGGAAACCGAGCGTGCAGACGAGGATGGCCAGGATCAGTGCCAGGGTGAGGAGTTGCTGGCCGTTGGGACGGCCTGCCCTCGGGGTTTCCACGCCGTCGTACTCGTTGGCGTGCTTGTCGCGGAGCTTGCCCATGAGGGCGAACAGCACCAGGGTCAGTGCGGACAGGATGAAGTTCAGGGCAAAGCTGGCTGAGAACAATGCCCCCTGGGAGATGGGGAAGCCGTTCTTCAGGGCGATGTCATGGACCAGGACCCCTGCTACTGAAAGGGGCGAGAAACCTCCGGCGTGCGCGCCATTGATCAGGAAGGCGCCCATAAGGACCGGATGGATGCGCGATTCATACGCAAGGCCCAGCGCTGCGGGGGCCAGCAAAGCCACAGCCGCAGGGGAGAAGGTTCCCAAAGCCGTCAGCGCCGCCGCCATGAGGAAGAACACCCAGGGCATCAGCAGTGTCTTGCCCCGTACCATCCGCACGCAGGACTGGACGATGATGTCGATCGCCCCGTTCCTCTGCGCCATGCTGAAGAAGTAGGTCACGCCGATGATCGTCAGGACGATGCTGGCCGGGAAGTCTGCCAGGATCTCCTTGTCGTTCATACCGAGCATGAAGTAACCGACTCCAAAGGAGGCCACCAGGCCCATCACGCCGATGTTGAGCGGCCACTTGGTGGCAACCACGAACATCACCACGAGGATAACGAGCGGGATGATCTGGGTGGGGGTCATGGTCGGCTCCGATTCCGCGGCGGCCGAAGGGTCGAAAAGGACACCTCCAAACAGGAGGGCGACCAGACCCAGGGCGGTGATCGCGGCTGCCGTCACCAGCAGGATACGACGACGGCGGTTCGGTCGCCTGGAGCGGTCACCGGAAGCGGTGGCGGGGGCTGGTTTTACTGCGGTTTTAGTCATGATGCTCTCTCTTCATTGAGTAGCGCCGGCAAAGGAGGGTTCGACCATGCTGTCGATGACCTCCGGGAGGTGGATGGTGGTGGTGGCGATGGTGCGGGCTGTGCGGTCTACGCCCACCAGCAGGGATCCGTTCCGTTCCTCGCTCCACGTTTCGATGACCCCGGCCGGCGTCCGCAGCCGGAGGGTTGGCTGGGTTGCAGGCCCTGTGATGGCGTTGAGGATGGTGCCATCCGTGCGGGCGGCGAGGGTCAACGCGATGCTTCCGGTGATCGCCAGGGCCGGATGGGGCTTGCCCATGGACAGCATCATGGCGTTGACGTCGCTGGCCATTGCCGGGTCATCGAGGGAACTGCCCGGGGACGGCTGCCCCACGATTGCGACCTTGGGAACGGCGCGGGCTGCTTCACCTGGTGAAGTTGCAAGCCCCATGCGGACAGCCGCGCCACGACGGATCTCTTCAAGGGTGGGCAGGAATGGTTGCACATCAGTGGACCAGTTATCGTAGCGATCCGGAACGAGGCCCAAGTCCTCGGCCCGGAGTATGACCACCGGAGCCCCGGCGTCGACCATGGTGACGGTCAAGCGGGTTCCGCCAGCCTCGACCAGGTCCGTTGCCGAACCCGATGGCAGCAACGTGCCCGTCGTCTTGCCCGCCGGATCCTGGAACCCCAACCCCACCTGGTATCCCGGGAAGGGGACCCCGGGCATCACTGCCTGGGGAAGGATGGGCAGCGCTCCCGCGGGGGTTGCCACGCGCTGGATAATGATCTGGCCTGTATTCGTGTTGCGCGTGACGATCCGGGTGATGTCCCCGTGCGGCACCACCCAGCCCTTTTCGATGGCATACAGGCCCACAACGGCTGAACAGTTGCCGCAGTTGCTGCCCCAATCCACGACGGCTTCTTCGATTCCCACCTGCGCAAAGGTGAATTCGACATCAACGTCTCCGTCGTCAGGCCGGTTGAGGATCATTGCTTTGCTGGTGGTTGAGCTGGCCCCGCCCACACCATCGATCTGCCGATGGTCGGGGCTGCCAAAAAGCCGGGGCAGCAGGATATCCGGGCTGGTCCGGGTCTCTTCCAGGCGTGATGTTTCGAAGACCCAGCACTTGCTGGTCCCGCCCCGCATCCATTCCGCTTCGATCTGCATGATCTGTTCCTCGCTTTCCGTCGCCCTCAAAAGTTCTTGGGCTTGATTCGAGATTGAGCCAGATCACAATTGAAGACAATGTTGGATATGTGAGGGAGGATGTAGAGGTTCTTAAGTAACTGCTGCTTATGGCATGCAGGGTGGCTAGTGGGAGGTGTCTGGACCTTCCGCGGACACCGTTGGTCTGCGGATCAGGCCCAGCCATCAGCAGTTGAAGCTTTCGTGTGGAAGAGTGAAGTGATGCTAAACGATGAGATGCGGGAATTATTCGATATCCGACGGCTGGCGCTGCTGGTTGAGGTCGTCGAACAGGGATCCATCACCGCGGCGGCCGACATTCTGATGTACACCCCGTCCGCCGTGTCCCAGCAACTGAGGAAGCTGGAGCAGGAAGTCGGGCAGCCGCTGTTCAACCGGCGCTCACGGGGGGTAGTTCCCACTGAGGCCGGCCAGGTCCTGGCGGGCCATGCCCGGAGGATCGTCGGTCAGATGCGGGCAGCCCACAGCGATCTGGAGCAGATTGCAGGCCTCAAGAGGGGATCGTTGACGGTGGGCACCTTTCCCACCCTCGCCGGTTCATTCCTGCCGTTGGTCATCCGCGCGTTCAAGAAGAGGTATCCGGCCATCGGACTGTCATTGCGCAGTGCGCGGTTCGACGAACTGGTGGAGGACCTGCAGTCGGGCGTCACCGGGCTGTGCTTGTTGTGGGACTATCCCTGGAACCGCTTCCATGACGATTCAATCAGGGTCACGGAAGTCTTTCAGGAAAGCACCGTGATCCTCGTCTCCCGCACCCACCCCCTTGCCGGGCGCGGGGAAGTCCGCATGGAGGAACTCAGCAAGGAGTCGTGGATTGTCAGGGCAGAGGCGCACCCTGTGGTGGAAGTGCTCCGGCGGTCTGCCCAGGCGGCGGGGTTTGAACCCTCCATTGGCTTCCTGGCGAACGACTACCAGGAGGCGCAGGCCATGGTGAGCGTCGGCATGGGTGTTGCCATGGTTCCCAAGACGGCCATGGCCCTGCAACATCCGGACGTCAGAACCATCAGCCTTGGTTCCGCGGCGCCGCTCAGGAGGGTGCTCCTCGCCCAGCGCCAGGACAAGGTGTACGCGCCCGCGGAAGTGGCCTTCCATTCCACGCTCCTGGAAATTTCCCGCGAGAGGGCAGCAGACTACCTGTAGCCGCCGGTGCCGTCCGGTGCCTTTTCCCCGTCCCGGGCGTAAAATTTCATCACTGGGCCGGTTGTCACGCCCAGCCGTTTCTTTCCTACTCCTGGCGAGAGGAGGTGGAGAATATGGGACGCAGGTTGGAAGGCTTCCAGCACGCAACCGAGCGGTTTCAGATGGTCTTTGGCCCCGCAGCGCGCGGAGATACGGACAGCCCCGTGGTGCATAAGCACGATGAATTCGAGACTGCTTCCGAGGCTGATCTGAAGACCTTCGATATCGAGACCGATTCCGAGGGGCACCACTACGCAGTGCGGAACAACGATCCCGGCCCGACCACGACGGATTATGCCATCTAGCCCGGAGTGCCACGGAAAGGCGAAGAAGTAAGCCCGCCGGATCCCTGTGAGTCTACTAATCAGCATGCTTATCATGTGAGTGCACGGATAATCCGCGACCAAGGGGGCCTTGATGAGTTTCCAGGATGATGCTGCAACAACCCACGGACAGCCGGTGACACCCGGACGACCCGTTGATCAACGGCGCGTGGATCCCACCGGGCCGGCCTATCCGGAGCAAACACGGGCCCCGGAGAGCAGCCGGCCCACCAGGACCGCGGCAGTGTGGGTGGCGGTGGCTGTGGGCTTGGCGGTGTTGGTGCTCCTGATCGTTTTCTTTGTGCAGAACCAGGACATGGTGACGGTGAGGTTCTTCGGACTGGAAGGGTCCTTGGCCCTCGGAACAACCCTGTTCATTGCTGCCGTGGGTGGCGGTGTGCTGGTGGCCCTTGCCGGTGGTGCCCGGATTCTGCAGTTGAGGATCAACAACCACCGGCGGCGGGCAGCCATGGGACCAAGGGCCGGACAGTGAGCGGGGATCCCGGGAAGGACGCCCCTGACCTCGGCGCGGGTGCTGAGCGGGACAAGGGGACGCCGGGACTGCTCGGTGATGCGCTGTCGCCCGTGGTTGCTCCCGAGGAGACGGATGAGGAAAAGCTCACCGAGCCGGACTCGGAAGAACACTGATTAACTGCGGAAGGGACCGGAGCATGTGCTCCGGTCCCTTCCGCAATTAAGACCCGACGGCGGCACTCCCTGACGACGATCAGACCGCCCGGGTGGTGGTTGTCTTAGCCTTCGCAGTCAGTGCAGTAGGCGACGCCATCCTTCTCGCGGGCGATCTGCGAGCGGTGGCGGACCAGGAAGCAGGAGTTGCACGTGAACTCATCGCTTGCCTGGGGAATGACCTGGATGACGAGCTCTTCAGCGACGATTTCGCCGCCCGGGCCGTTGGCGTCAAGGCCATCGGTTTCATCGAGTTCCAGCACGACGCTCTTTGCCGTCGGGGCGCTGGCGGACTGCAGTGCCTGGAGGGACTGCTCCTGGTTTTCTTTGACGTCTGTACGGAGTTCGTCGTAATCGGCTGCCACTTGTTTATTTGCCTCTTCAGATAGGGGAGTTACGGCTATGCAACGTACAGCATGCCATGAAAATTCCATACCATACCGTAAAGAGGCCTCATGTGGTGAAAACCACGGTGAACAATGCCTTCGACGGACTGCAGCTGCAGTGGCTGTACGACAAGGACGTGCTCACCCAACTAAGTAGCAGTAGTGCGCGTTTTGGGCCCTCAAAACGCGCACTACTGCTACTTAGTTGGGCTCGTCGCCCGAGGAATTCCTAGCGGCCGGTGCCGCCGTAGACGGTAGCTTCTGCCTCGCCGTCGAGCTCGAAAGCGTTGTGGATGGCGCGGACAGCGTCATCCAAAGCGTCCGCGCTGGTGACCACCGAGATGCGGATTTCCGACGTGGAGATCATGTCGATGTTGATGCCGGCATCGGAGAGGGCCTTGAAGAAGGTTGCCGAGACGCCCGGGTGGGAGCGCATGCCTGCACCGATGAGGGAGAGCTTGCCAACGTGTTCGTTGTACTCGATGCTCTCAAAACCGATCTGTGCTTCGGCGGCCCGCAGGGCAGCGAGGGCGTCGGCGCCTTCGACGATCGGCAGGGTGAAGGAGATGTCCGTCCGGCCGGTGCCGTGGGTGGATACGTTCTGGACGATCATGTCGATGTTCGAGTGGGCATCGGCGATCACCTGGAAAATGGCGGCAGCCTTGCCCGGGATGTCCGGGACGCCCACCACGGTGACCTTGGCTTCGGACCGGTCGTGTGCAACGCCGGAGATGATTGGCTGCTCCAAGGCAACTCCCTCTTGAATCGTGAACTTTTCGTCAGCGCCGGGGATGACCCAGGTGCCTTCATGCTGGCTGAATGAGGAACGGACGTGCAGCGGCACACCGAAGCGGCGTGCGTACTCCACACAGCGCAAGTGCAGGATCTTGGCGCCGGAAGCAGCCAGTTCCAGCATCTCCTCACTGGAAATGCGGTCGATCTTCTGGGCCGAGGACACCACGCGCGGGTCCGCGGTGAAGATACCGTCGACGTCCGTGTAAATCTCGCAGACATCGGCCTCCAGTGCGGCAGCCAACGCCACAGCCGTGGTGTCCGAACCGCCGCGGCCAAGAGTAGTGATCTCGTTGGTGCTGCGGCTCATGCCCTGGAAACCGGCCACGATTGCGATATGGCCCTTGTCCAGTGCCGTGCGGATACGGTGCGGATCGACGTCGATAATCCTGGCCTTGCCGTGGATGCCGTCGGTAATCATGCCCGCCTGCGAACCGGTGAAGGACTGCGCCGAGGCGCCGAACTTGTTGATCGCCATGGCCAGCAGTGCCATGGAGATACGCTCACCGGCGGACAACAGCATGTCCATCTCACGGGCCGGAGCGGCATCGGTTACCTGGGCGGCAAGGTCCAGGAGTTCGTCGGTGGTGTCTCCCATGGCGGAAACAACAACCACGACCTCGTTGCCGGCCTTCTGCGCATCCACAACGCGCTGGGCCACCCGCTTGACGCCATCAGCATCAGCAACCGAGGAACCGCCGAACTTCTGGACGATCAGCTGCTTGGTCTTGGCAGCCCCGTCGGCGAGCTCTTCGATCTTCACTTCGGTAGTGGGCATAGTCATGCGCGCACCCTCACTGCATCAATAGGGTTCGAACGCGGCACACTGCAATCCAATTGGAGCACGCCTGCGTAGCTTATTTGGCAAGTTTATCGCCGTCAGCTGCCCGGGCAGGAATTGTGACCACATCGCGGCCACCAGCAGGACCACTGCGGAAAGGAGCGTGGTTTCCGGTCTTGCCACAGTCCCTGTTTCGCGTGTCAACGGCTGGGTACTATGCCTCCATGACACGTGGGTGGGGCCGTGGCCAAGGTGCCTGACCAGCCGCCCGGAGCGTTGCCCGGGCCTGACCCCGGCTTGCCCCGTGATGCCCCGGATTCGAACCAGGGATACGAGGTGATCGGCGGCGGTGAGATCGACGACCGGTTTCCCGTGCGCAGGGCAACGCCGGAACACGCCGTCCATCCGCAGGAGGATGCCCGCCGTGCCTTGGTGAACGCCGTGCGGAACGGCGGCTCCCAGGCGTGGTCGTCCTGGACGTCATGGTCCTATTGGCTGGCCTGCAGTGCTGCGCTCGGCCTGTCCTGGGCGCTGGCCGCGGCCACAGTAAGCTTCGGCCAGGCCAACGGATGGTTCGAGTCGAGTGTTCCCAGTGCCTCCAACCTGCTGGCGGCAGCATGGCTGGCCGTTCTCTCCGCGGTCCTGGGCACCGTTTGGGGCTTCGCTTCCTCAGGCAACGTCCTCGCGGTCCTGACCGCGGGTGCGCTGCGCTCCGCTGGTCTTGCCTTGCCCGCCGGCGTGCTTCTGGCTGCGGTGGGCGCCGGCAGCGGCGTGCCGATAGGGGTGGCCGGTGCCGCCGTCGTTGTCACCGTCGTGGAAGGTGCGCTGTTTGGGCTCATCGGCCACGGAGCGCGTCAATGCTTCCGTTCGCGCGCTGCGGGGTCTGCCCTTGCGACGGTTGTGCTGGTGGTTCTGTGCCTCGCCAACGTGGTGGCCACGGTGGCGCTCCTGCCAAGCACCCAAGGGACAGCCCAGGCGTCCGTGCCCGTCAATGTGGAGCGTGACGACGCAGGCCGCATCACCTCGTACGAATGTGTTGGACGCCCCCGGCCAGTGGACGTGGCGTACACGGAGCGGGTGGCGTGGATGGCTGCGTCGCACCCCGCGCTGCTACTGGGGGGCCTCGCCGGGGGAATGGTTCCCCGGGACCACGACCTTGCCTGGGTGCTGGCGGGGCTGCAGTGGGCTGCCGATGGCCCGGCCCGGGATGTTCCCTGCCTGGACGGTCAGTCCAGCGAAGGCCTTCCGCCGTCTGTGCCCGTCGCCGTGACAGGCCTTGCGGTCCAGGTTGTTGTTGCTGCCATGGTGGTGGTGCCCGGACGGAGGCTGGGAGCCCGCAGGCGCCGGACTTAGGCCAACGCGTTCCGCCTGCCCTCGAAGGCCCGGCCAAGGGTGACCTCATCCGCGTATTCGAGGTCCCCGCCCACCGGCAGCCCGGAAGCCAGTCGGGTGACGGTGATCCCGATGGTCTTCAGCATGCGCGCCAGGTATGTTGCCGTGGCCTCGCCCTCAAGGTTGGGGTCCGTGGCGATGATGATTTCCTGGATGGCGCCGTCGTTCAGGCGTGTCAGGAGCTCCCGGACGCGCAACTGTTCGGGACCGATGCCCGCGATCGGATTGATGGCCCCGCCCAGCACGTGGTACCTGCCCCGGAACGTGCGGGTGCGCTCCACGGCCAGGACATCCTTGGATTCCTCCACGACGCAGATGACCGATGGATCCCGACGAGGGTCACGGCAGATGTTGCATGTTTCCTGCTCGGTGACGTTGTAGCACGTTGAGCAGAACTTCACCCGTTCCTTCACCGTAGTGATGGCAGCGACCAGCCGCTTCATATCCTCAGGATCAGCCTCAAGGATGTGGAACGCCAGGCGCTGCGCCGACTTGGGGCCCACGCCCGGAAGCCGGCCGAGCTCGTCGATCAGCTCCTGAACTGCGCCTTCGTACACAATGTCCTCGTTTGCTCGGTGGTGGTCCGGCTGGGATCCAGCCGTGGGTTGTGATGGGTGACGATGGTCCGACCAGGACGCCGGCCGCTAACGGCCCGGCAGCGGAGAACCGTCCAGCGACCGCTCTTCAATCAGCTTCCCGCCCAGAATACGCTCCACCGCGGCACGCCCAAAGACCCGGGATTCCTCAATGGTTTCGTCCTCCGGGCTGGGGATGTCGTCAGCCACTTCCTGTGGCTGGGGCTGGGTACGGGTCGGCGCCTGGACCCGCCCCATCTGCGCTTCCGGGCTGTTGGTCAGGCGCTGGTACAGGCTTTGCCGCCCTACAGGACCGGACGACGGCGCGTCCCCCTCGAGCGTGGCTACGGAACCTGAAGGCAGTGCCACGCCGGCGGCCTGGGCAGGGTTCGCCGCCGCGCGGGTTGCGGTTCCAGGCCAGCCCGACGGCGTTGCGACGTTCCAGCCGGAGGAGCCGTTTTGATCGCCGCTGGTGGGGTGGCCATAGCTTGGCTCTGCCGGGACCTGCGCCGCGGCGGGTTCATAATCCGGCGTGCCGGAGGATGCCGGAGTCTCCTGCTGCGGACGGACTGCCGTTGTGCCGACATTCGACTCCGTTCCCACTACCCACGTGCCCGGAGCATGCTCAACGGCCCGGGACCACGGGTCATCAGCTACCGGGCGGGCCGGGCTGCCTGAATCCTCCCGGGCAGATCCGGGTGGGTCGCTTTCGTTGGTGGCAGGGACAGCCGGAGCGGCAGGAGCGGCAGGAGCGGAAGGTGCAGGGGACGGCGCGCGGTGCCTGTCAGGTTGCCCGGCGTTGGAGGACGGCTCCCAGTCGTAGGGCGGCTCTTCCTCCAGCGGGGGAACGTCCTCGTCGCGGGGAGCACCCCAGTCGTCGTCGGCGTAGGAGTAGTCACCCGGCGAGGGGTTGGTTCCTGCCGTGGCGCCGGAAGCTGTGACAGGAGAAGCTCCGGAGCCCCCAGTAGCGGCTTCAGCTGACGGAGGCGTGCTCGCGGGCTGCGTGGCTTCTGCGGGCGTGCTCGCGGGCTGCGTAGCTGCTGCTTGAGCGCTGCCTGGCTGCGGGCCGACGGATGATGCGCCAACGGACGACGAGCCGGTGGGCGCGCCGGGTTCGGGAGCCGGCTTGGCCGTGGCTGCGGGGGACGGTTGTGCCGGGGCCAGTCCCCACGCGGAGTCGACGGCCGAAACAGCCTGTGCCGAAGGAACTGCCGGGCCCGCAGGCGTTGCTGGAGCTTTCGCCTCTCCCTGGGCTGCAGAAGCTACGGAGCGGCCCGCCGGCCCAGCACTGCCATCCGATGCCGGGGTTGCCCGGCTAGTAGGTGCTTTTGGGTTTGGCTCAGAGCTCGCTGAGCTGTTGCCGCCCGCCGAAGCCACGATCTGGCAGTCGATGCCGATGGTTTTGTGGATTGCCTGGCGCAGGTTCTCCGAGTGGTCCGCCCGGCCAAAAGCCCCGGCGAGTCCGGACGTGGTGAAGGAGAGCGTCAGCAACTGGCCGTCGAAGTGTGCAACCTGCGCATTGGGCTCCACCAGAGCCCAGGTGCTGCGCTTGATCTTGGCCAGCGTTTGCAGAACATCGGGCCAGGCACGGCGAAGTACCTCGACATCCCCGCCCCCCGGGGCTGCAGGAGCGGATGCCGCCACCGGTGGTGCTTGCTGTGCTGCGGGGGCCTGTTGTGCTGCGGGGGCCTGCTGCGCAGCGGGAGCAGGCTGGGCTGTTGGCGGCTGCGCTTCGGCGTGCTGTGCGGCGCCAGGAGCGTCGACCCCGGACGGACCTTGGCGGTTCTCGACGGGCCAGTCGTTGGTGGACACGCGCGGAGCCGTGATTCCGTCACGGGCGGGCCGCTCCATGGGTTGCCCGGGTGCCTGTTGCGGGGACGCAGGGAACCCGGCGGGGGCGGGAACAGTCGCGACAGGTTCAGCGGGAGCGGCGGCTGCGGGAGCCGCCGCAGGGGCAGCTGCTGCCGTCGCGGCAGGCACGGCCGCTGCAGGTTCAGCGGGAGCCGCCGCTGCAGGGGCAGGTGCGGCAGGGACCGGACCGGCGCCCGGGGCAGTACCACCTGCTGATGGCGGGACAGCAGCAGCAACCGGGGACCCGGCGTCGCCCGCGTAATTAAGGCGGCGCTCCACGCGGTCGATCCGTGCGGCGATTCCCCGCTCCGTCTGCTCGGAACCGGGCAGCAGGATCCGGGCGCACAGAAGTTCCAGGTGCAGGCGCGGAGAGGTGGCGCCGGTCATCTCGGTGAGCGCGGTGTTGGTGACGTCTGCGGCGCGGGACAGCTCGGCCGCACCAAGGTTGGTGGCCTGGTTCCGCATGCGGGCGATCTGGTCCTCGGGCATCCCGCGCAGGATGGCCTGGGCGCTCTCCGGCATGGCCTGGACGATGATGAGGTCGCGGAAGCGCTCCAGGAGGTCCTCCACGAAACGCCGGGGATCGTGACCCGTTTGGATGACGCGGTCAACGGCCCGGAACACTGTGGCGGCATCTGCCGCAGCCACGGCATCCACGACGTCGTCCAGCAGGGAAGCATGCGTGTAGCCCAGCAGTGCGACGGCGAGCTCGTAGTCCAGGCCCGAGGGTCCGGCTCCGGCCATGAGCTGGTCCAGCACGGAGAGGGTGTCACGGACCGAGCCCCCTCCGGCGCGGATGACCAGGGACAACACACCGGGAGCCACCGGCACGTTTTCCTGACGGCACAGCAGCTCAAGGTAGTTCATGAGCGGCTCGGGCGGCACCAGGCGGAACGGGTAGTGGTGGGTGCGGGAACGGATGGTGCCGATGACCTTGTCCGGTTCCGTAGTGGCGAAGATGAACTTGATGTGTTCCGGCGGCTCCTCAACGATCTTGAGCAGTGCATTGAAGCCGGCAGACGTGACCATGTGGGCCTCGTCGATGATGAAGATCTTGTAGCGGTCCCGGACAGGAGCGAAGGTGGCCCGCTCCCGGAGATCGCGGGCGTCGTCCACGCCGCCATGGCTGGCAGCGTCGATCTCGATGACGTCCAGGGAACCCGAACCCCCGCGGGCGAGCTCAACGCAGCTGGGGCACTGTCCGCAGGGGGTATCCGTGGGGCCCTGCGCACAGTTGAGGCAGCGGGCCAGGATGCGGGCGGACGTGGTTTTACCGCAGCCGCGCGGACCGGAGAAAAGGTAGGCGTGGTTGACGCGGTTCTTCCGCAGCGCCGTCATGAGCGGCTCGGTGACGTGTTCCTGCCCGATAACGTCCGCGAAAGAATCCGGGCGGTATCTCCGGTACAGGGCAGTTGTAACAGTCACAGGGAAAACCTACCTATAGGGACTGACATTTTAAATAAGAGACCCCTCATGCACCCGCCAGAGCCCATCTACCCTTGCTACCTTCCGGTCCTGGGGGAGTTCAACAGGATGACGCCACATGAGGGGCCGTCGACAAGCTTACCCGAACTTACTTCGGGGTTCGAATCGGCCGTGGCCGGTGTGAAAAACTCCCGACGGCGAAAGGTTTTCGCGGTCCTTTCCGCCATTCGCAACCGTTCTGCGTGGGCTGCGCAACCCTTTCCGCCTGGCGCACCCGTAGTTATGGGTGCGACGGGCGGAAACGGACGCGGCGCTGAGCCGGCCCCGTGTGCCGGCTCAGCCCCTCACCTCCACCCGTTCACCGGCCAGGTCATGAAAGCCGGTTCCTCATAAGGGTGCGCTGCCCGCAAAGCCAGCACCACGCCGTCGAGCACGTCTGAAGCAACTACGCACTCAACCCGGACTTCGGGCACCTGTTCCACCGCCCCCACTTCACCGATGAAGGGCCGGGCGCCTGGGAGCGGAGTGAACCGTCCGGTTCCCGGCGAGGTAAAGGCGCAATGCGAGTAGTCTCCGATCCGCCCTGCGCCGGCGTCCCCGATGGCGCGCAGAACCACTTCGACGTGGTCAACCGGCACGTAGACCACCAGGGCGTGGAGCTCTGTCATGGGCACATCCTGTCACTAAAGAGTCCGAAAAGCGGGCAGGACCATTGCATATCCGCCATCCACAGCGGACCATAAGTATGTACACCGATTGGGGCAATCTCCAGATTGTGAGCTGCGGGGCCTGGGCAAGAGGGGCCGGACCCGGCAGCTCAACGGTGATACCGCAAGAATGGGCGCGTTGGGGGCGTCCATTTTTTCGTTAAGGCGCGGCTCCTGGGTCAAGGGTTAACCCTCGATTGGGCGATGCCGGAATTCTCAGGTACAGTAGTATCTGCTTTCGAATCGGAAGCAGGGAGAATTCGCCTAGCGGCCTATGGCGCACGCCTGGAACGCGTGTTGGGTTAACGCCCTCGGGGGTTCAAATCCCCCATTCTCCGCGGTTGGCCCCGGTCTTCGGACCGGGGCCTTTTGCGTTGGCTGGAAACCCCTACCGCTGGGCTGCTGCCACACGCTCCAGCACCTCGCGGCATGCAAGGATCGCGGGATGGATGCGTCCGGCGGTGCGCGTGGACGTGAAGATGGTCCTGGCCGGAAGGCCCGGGAGGTCGATCAGTTGGACGGGGCGTTCCATCCCGGTCCACACAAGGTCCGGCATCAGGGCTACTGCGTTCCCGGACTCGATCAGGCGGATCTGTGCCTGGAGGTCGGCTGTCTCATACCTTACGTCCGGCTCGAAGCCCGCCGACCTGCATGCTTGCTCGGCCCAGTGCCGTGAGGCCGCACCTCGTGGCTCCATGACCCAGGGCATGGACGCGGTATCAGCGATCGAGGCGATACTCTCCCCGCCCATGCCCACCGGGGGAGTGGCCAGCCGGATGGCGTCGCTGGTGAGGGTCGCGCGGTCCAGTCCCGGATGGTGCGGAGCGGCGTGGCCGGGGTATTGCTCTGCCACCACAATGTCGAAGTCGCGCGCCCAGGTCTCGTACAACGCAGTTTCAGGTTCGCGCTGGGTCATCTCCACCCGCACGTCCGGGTACTCCTGCCGCATGATCGTGAGAAAGTCGGCCAGCAGTGCCAAGGCTGCCGACTGGAACACGGCCAGTCGAACGGTTCCCGTTACCGTGGACAGGGAAGCGGCCAGCTCGGTTTCGGCCCGTTCCAGCGTCTCCAGCAGCGCAGCTGTATGCGCCACGAGGATCTCCGCCTGCGGAGTCAGTTGCACGCGGCGGCCGGCTTTCCGGAGCAGCTCCACGCCTGCTTCCTTTTCCAAAAGCGTGAGCTGCTGGGACACCGAGGAGGGGCTGTACTGCATGGCATCGGCCACCTCGGCAAGGGTTCCCCGGATCTTCAACTCGTGCAGCAAACGCAGTCTGCGGACGTCCAGCACGGTGGCCTCCAAAGCATCGGGATGAGTAATGAATATTCGTCAGAAAAGATCGCTTTTCCTAATGGGATTGTAGATCCATACTGATGGAAACAAACAAACTTCTCCGTCCCAGAAGGAGCCCCCATGACCAGCACCCTCCCGGATGCGACCTCTCCGCGCACCCAGGAATCCGGGCAGTTCGACGCACTGGCCCAAGAGGCCATCGCCTTGGTCCGTCACTGGCTGACAGAGGCCGGCAAGATTCCAGTGGACGTCTCCGCCCAGCGTCTCGCCGGCGTCCTCAAGGACCCGAACGGACTGGACTTCACGGTTGGATTCGTCGACGGCGTCATCCGCCCTGAGGATCTGTCCGTCGCCGCCCGGAAGCTCGCCGAGCTTGCCCCGAAGGTGCCGGCGTTCCTGCCGTGGTACATGCGCAGCGCGGTCCGCGTGGGTGGCTTCATGGCCCCGATCATGCCCCAGGTGGTTATCCCGATCGCCCGCCGCGTTCTCCGCGAGATGGTGGGTCACCTGATTGTTGATGCAACGGACGCCAAGCTCGGCCCTGCCATTGAAAAGATCCGCCAGGACGGCGTCCACCTCAACGTGAACCTCCTCGGTGAAGCTGTCCTGGGCGAGCATGAAGCCCAGCGCCGGCTGGACGGCACGCTTAAGCTCCTTGCCCGCGAGGACGTCGACTATGTCTCCATCAAGGAATCCTCTACCGTGGCCCCTCATTCCCCGTGGGCTTTCGACGAGGCAGTGGACCACGTGGTGGAGAAGCTCACCCCGCTCTACCGCCTGGCTGCGTCGTTCCCCAAGCCCAAGTTCATCAACTTGGACATGGAGGAATACAAAGACCTCAGCATGACGATCGCAGTGTTCAAGCGGATCCTGGACATGCCTGAGTTCAAGAACCTCGAGGCCGGTATCGTCCTCCAGGCCTACCTCCCGGACGCCCTCGGCGCCATGCAGGAACTGCAGGAATGGGCCACCGCCCGGCGCGCAAACGGTGGGGCTCCCATCAAGGTCCGCGTGGTGAAGGGCGCCAACCTTCCCATGGAGCAGGTGGAAGCCTCCCTCCACGATTGGCCGCTGGCTACGTGGGGCACCAAGCAGGACTCAGACACCAGCTACAAGAGCGTCATCAACTACGCGCTCACCCCGGAGCATGTGGACGCGGTGCGCATCGGCGTTGCCGGGCACAATCTCTTCGACGTCGCCTTTGCCTGGCTCCTTGCCAAGCAGCGTGGCGTCACTGAAGGCATCGAGTTCGAGATGCTCCTCGGCATGGCGACCGGTCAGGCCACCGCGGTCCGCAAGGACGTGGGCAGCCTGCTCCTTTACACCCCGGTGGTCCACCCGGGTGAGTTCGATGTGGCCATCGCCTACCTGATCCGCCGCCTTGAAGAAGGCGCGAGCCAGGAAAACTTCATGTCGGCCGTCTTTGAACTCAGCGAAAACGAGGGACTCTTCGAGCGCGAAAAGCAGCGCTTCCTCAACTCCCTCGCGCAACTCACGGATGAGGTCCCGGAACCGAACCGCAAGCAGGACCGCCGCCTGCCCGCCGAGCCGGCTCCCACAGAAGGTTTCCGCAACACCCCGGATACGGACCCCGCCCTTCCCGCCAACCGCGCCTGGGGCCGCGACATCCTGAAGCGCGTTCCGGGGTCAACGGCAGGAAACAAGATCGTGGAGTCCACCAAGGTCTCCGAAGCTGCCGAGCTTGAGCGCATCATCACCACAGCCGTGGATGCCGGCAAGGCCTGGGGCGCCCGCCCCGCCGCGGAGCGTGCAGCCATCCTCCACCGCGCCGGCGAGGTCCTGGAAGCCCGCCGCGCCGAGCTCCTGGAGGTCATGGCGTCCGAGACCGGCAAGACCATCGACCAGGGTGACCCGGAAGTCAGCGAAGCGATCGACTTTGCCCACTACTACGCAGAGCGGGCCAAGGACCTGGAAACGGTCGACGGCGCCACGTTCGTCCCAGCGAACCTCACCGTGGTGACCCCGCCGTGGAACTTCCCGGTGGCGATTCCCGCCGGCTCGACGCTTGCGGCACTCGCCTCAGGCTCCGCCGTCGTGATCAAGCCTGCAAAGCAGGCCCGCCGCTCCGGTTCCGTGATGGTGGACGCCCTGTGGGAGGCCGGAGTGCCGCGCGAGGTTCTGTCGCTCGTGCAGCTCGAAGAGCGCGACCTTGGCACGCAGCTGGTCTCGCACCCGAGCGTCGACCGCGTCATCCTCACCGGTGGCTACGAGACCGCTGAACTCTTCCGTTCCTTCCGCCAGGACCTGCCCCTGCTGGCAGAGACCTCCGGCAAGAACGCCATCATCGTCACGCCGAGTGCCGACCTGGACCTTGCCGCCAAGGATGTGGTTTACTCCGCGTTCGGCCACGCCGGCCAGAAGTGCTCCGCCGCGTCCCTGGTGATCCTGGTGGGTTCGGTCGGAAAGTCCAAGCGGTTCCACAACCAGCTCATCGATGCCGCCCGCTCCCTGACCGTGGGCTACCCGGACAACGCCACCACGCAGATGGGCCCGATCATTGAGCCCGCCAACGGCAAGCTCCTCAACGCCCTCACCACCCTGGGCGACGGCGAAACCTGGGCCGTCAAGCCCGAACGCCTCGACGACACCGGCCGCTTGTGGTCCCCGGGCATCCGTTCGGGCGTCAAACGCGGCTCCTACTTCCACCTGACCGAGTTCTTCGGCCCGGTCCTCGGCGTCATGACCGCTGAAACCCTGGAAGAAGCGATCGCCATCCAGAACGAGATCGAGTACGGCCTGACCGCCGGTCTCCACTCACTCGATTCCGCAGAGATCGGCACGTGGCTGGACACGATCCAGGCCGGCAACCTCTATGTCAACCGTGGCATCACCGGCGCGATTGTCCAGCGCCAGCCGTTCGGCGGGTGGAAGAAGTCCGCAGTCGGCGCCGGAACCAAGGCCGGTGGACCCAACTACCTCATTGGTTTGGGCAGCTGGCTTCCGGCCGAGGCCACGGCCACGCGCGGCACGGTCCTCCAGGGCGCTGCCGCGCAGATCCTGTCCGCAGCCAAGTCTGTTGACGTGACGCCGGAGGAACTGCAGACCTTGCAACAGTCCCTCTTCAGTGACGCCGCAGCCTGGGACTCCGAGTTCGGTACCCGCAAGGACGTCTCCGGCCTGACCGCCGAGCGGAACGTCTTCCGCTACCGCCCCATCCCGGTGACCATCCGCCTTTCCGAAGGTGAGCGGCTCGCCGAGCTGCTGCGCGTTGCAGCAGCCGGTGCCGTGGCTGGCTCGGCGCTCAAGGTGAGCTCCGCCGTCGTACTTCCGGATGCTGTGGTGAGTGTGTTCGCGAACCTGGGCGTCAGCGTCCGCGTTGAGGACGACGCCGCATGGCTGGCCCGCGCTGCAACGTTCGACGGCGGCCGCATCCGCCTGATCGGTGGCGACTTCACCGCGCTGAGCGCGGCGATGGGTGGCCGTCCGGATGTCGCTGTGTACCACGGTGCCGTGACCCAGGCCGGCCGGATCGAGATGCTGCCGTTCCTCCGCGAACAGGCTGTGTCCATCACGGCCCACCGCTTCGGCACCCCGAACCACCTCTCCGACCACCTGATCTAAGGCACCTCCCGCAAAGCCGGGCAGGACGGATTCACTCCGACCTGCCCGGCTTTTTGGTTTCCCGCGGCGAGGGCCCGTACCTCCACCACCAACTTTGGCCGCCATCGCGCCCGACACGCCGAGGATCCGGGCCCGCCCCGGGGCCCTTGCCGTCAAAGTGGGTGGTGGCGGCACGCAGAAGTGGATCAGTCAGGCCAGCCAAGCCGCTCAAGCCGCCGACGGGCGGCGAGTTCGCTGGGGCCATGCCGCCCAAGTGCCAGGCGGACAACGGCCAGCACCACCCGGGCTGCCGGGATGGCGGGCAGGGGAACGGGTCCCAAGTGGGCCGTCCGGAGCCCAAGGAGCTCCCGGTACTTCGGTTCAAGGCTTGCCACGGCGGCTGCGAAGAGGACGCTGTAACCGGGCCGCAGCAGCGGGTTGAGCGGCGGATGGCGGATGAAGGCCACAGTTTCCGCCAGGCGCTCGTCGGAACGCAGGACTCCGGAGGCGTACCAGTCGTCCAACTCCCGGTGGACTTCTGCCTCCGTTGAGGGAGGATTCTCCACACCCATGAGCGTGCCCGCCTGAGCCCACTCACGCACATACTGGTCAGGGCCGCCGGGTATGGGCCCGCCCCAGATACGGTGCGCCGTGACGAACGACTCAGCGTAAGTGACATGGACCCAGCGGAGGAGTTCGGGGTCGCTGGCCACATAGTCGCGGTGGGCCCCCGTGCCGTCCACGTAGCTTCCCCGGACATGGTGGTGGAGTTTCCTGATCCGGTTAGTGGCGGCCTGCGCAGCTTCCCGGGACCCGTACGTGACGGTGAAGATCCAGCGAATGGTTCCGGCCAGGCGTCCCAGCGGATCTTCCTTGAAACCAGAGTGCTCATAGACTCCCGCCAAGGCTCCGGGGTGCAGCGCCTGCATGAGCAGGACGCGGATCCCGGCAACGATCGGGGTCATGGATCCGTGCACGGTCCAGACCGCCGAGCCGGGGAGGTGGTATCCGGTGTCGTTGCCTTCGGCCAGGCGCGGTACCCACTCGGGCGGGGTGCCGGAGGTGCCGGTGAAAGTGTGCTGGAGTGCGTGCCGGTATTCGGTGAGGTAATTCCTCATGCATTCCATTCGACCCCGGTTCGGGGAGCGTGTACAGGTCCCGCCCGGGTGGGGGACCTGTACCGCGGGCTGCCCCTACCTGGCGCTGCCTGCCGGGGCTTGGCGGCGCCGTGCCGGGGCTGCTGCCACCAACAAGGCGGCAATGGCGACGGCGGCACTCAGGATCAGGCCCGGACGGTACTGTTCCAGCATGGCCTGGGGGCTGACGGATCCGGTTGGCTGACCGTGGCTGCTGACCAGGGCCGTGGTTACTGCCAGCACCAAGGCTGCCCCAACCTGGGTACTGGTCTGAATGAGGCCTGCTGCCAAGCCTTGCTCGGAGTCCTTGATGCCGGTGGTGGCCTGGACGTTGATGGACGGGAAGGCCAAAGCGAACCCGATGCCGAGCAGTATCACGGACGGCAGGATGTCCAAGGCGTAGTTGGGGGTGGTGCCCACCCGAAGGAACAGGACATAGCCGAGGCCCAAGGCAGTGAGGCCGGTGAGGATAAGCTGCGTGGCGCCGAACTTCTCGATCAGCCGGTCAGCGAACGGAGCGCTCGTGGCGACGAGCAAGCCGGCGGGCAGCAAGGCCAGCGCCATCCCCAATGGCGTCCAGCCCAGGACAGACTGCAGGAACATGGTCACGATGAACTGGAAGCTCAGGTACGAACCAAACAACCCGACGGCGCTGAGATTGGCCCGGGCCACCCAGCCTTCCTTCAGGATGCCGAAGCGGATCAACGGGTGCTTGACCTTGCTCTCGATCACTGCGAAGGCCGCCAGCACAGCTGCGGAGACGGCGAATCCGGCGATTGTTGCCACAGATCCCCACCCCGCTTCCGGTGCCGAGACCAGGGTGTAAACGAGCCCGAGCATGCCCAGTGCAAGGGTGACGGCGCCCCAGATATCGTGGCCGCTGTTTTCCGCCGACGGCTTGTCCTTGGGGATGAACCTGATGCCCAACAGGACCACGGCCACGGCGATCGGTACGGAGACCAGGAAGGTCCACCGCCAGCTCAGGCTGGTCATGAGCCCGCCCACCACCAGGCCGAGCGAGAAGCCGCTGGCGCCGAAGGTGGTGAAGATGGACAGGGCCTTGTTGCGCTCGCGGCCCTCGGCGAAGTTGGTGGTGATGATGGAGAATCCGGTAGGTGCGGTGAAGGCGGCGGCCAGCCCCTTGATGAACCTGGTGGCGATGAGGACCGCAGGATCATCCACCAGGCCGCCTACCAGCGAGGCTGCGGCAAATACTGCCAACGCGATGAGGAAGATACGACGGCGGCCCAACAGGTCAGCGAGCCGCCCGCCAAGGAGCAGCAGGCTTCCGTAGCCGAGGACGTAGGCCGACACGATCCATTGCAGGGTATCCGTGCCGAGGTTCAGTTCCTGGCCGATCGATGGCAAGGCCACCCCGACCATGGAAACATCCAGCCCATCCAGGGCCAGGACAGTGCAGACCACCATGAGCAGCAGCCATTGGGAACGGGTCCACTTGACCGCTGAAACCACGGCGCCGGCAGGTGTTTTGAGGGTGGTGGGTGAAGTCATGCGATCAATCTATATGACGCGTCATTCAATGACAAGGAATATGATGCGTCATCTTATGACGTGGATTTCAAATGCCGGATGAACTAGAATCGGGGCATGGCATCAACGCGTGACCGTCAGCTTGTAGAGCAGTGGCGCAGCATCCAGGACTCCTACTTCCGGACCGCCGGAGCCATAGACCGCGCCTTGGAAGCCAAGTTCGACATCGGCCTGAACGAGTTCGAGATCCTGGACCTTGTGGCTGAAAGCACCGACGCAGCCTGCCGGATGAAGCAGTTGGGGGAGCGGACGCCCATGACCCAAAGTGCTGTATCCAAGGTGGTGGACCGGCTGGAAAAGGCCGGACTGGTGTCCCGCCAGACGTGCTCTGATGACCGCCGCTCACTGTTCCTGGAACTTACCGAGGCCGGCCGCCAACTCCATGCCAGCGCGGCGGTGGAGCACCGCGCCCTCCTGAAGGAAAACCTCGGCTAGGTAAACCGCAGGTTTCCTCAAGGGTGCCTTGAGCAAAAACTGAGCCAACCTTGCACTCCCGGGCGGCCCGAAAGGGTTTATTTTCCCCATGATTGGGGCAAGAATGGAGCTTGCACGCCAGGCTGGGGTTTGGTGACGCTGGCTTTTGGGGAGTGTTTGTGGGCAAGCATCATGAATCAGACCGGGTAGTGGATCTGGTACGCACCGAGGGGTTCCGCCGCGTGTTCGTCGCGGGCAGTCTCGCAGTGCTGGCGTTCTTCGCTTTTGGATTCCAACCCCTCACGTCCGCCTCGACCGGATCGGTCAATGGTTCCCTCGCCCAGGGCGTGGTGGGACCAGCGGCTTTGGGTCAGTTGGTGCCTCCGGAGGCCGAAACGACGGTGATCGACCCTCTCCCGGAGCCTCCCGAACAGACCGCCGGCACCCCCATGGTGTACTTTGACCGGGCCTTGGTCAGGACGGTCGGCAAGGACGGTTCCACGGGACTCACCGTTGCTTCCGCCGGATTGTCACGGCCTCCCGCAGGCAGTCTCTACGCTCCGCTCGAAGTGCTGAACCCGAGCTCTTCCTACGGCTACAGGCTCAGCCCGCTGACCGGCCTCCCGGGCGAATTCCACTGGGGCCAGGACTATGCTGCGGCGTGTGGAACCCGGGTCTACGCGGCTGACGCCGGCGTGGTCAGGGCTGTTGGCTGGCACATCTGGGGCGGCGGCAACCGCGTGGAGATCGAGCACGGCAACGGACTGGTCACCACGTACAACCACCTGCAGGCCATTGGGGTCACGCAGGGGCAATCCGTCCGGGTGGGCGAGGTCATCGCGGAAGTCGGGACCACCGGCTGGTCCACTGGCTGCCACCTCCACTTCGAAACCATCGTCAACGGACTGCACACAAACCCGGCCAACTGGACGCTCCTGCCGATCCGCCAAGTGGATCCTTTGCAGGGAATCACCATGGTCAACTACCAGCCGGGTGCCGGCACCGGGACTTCGGCTGCGCCGCAGTGGGCAGTTCCGGTCTCGGACGGCACCACCCGCGCGGTCATCGGCGGCGAACACGAGCACGACGAAGTTCCCGCCACGGTGGTTCCCGGACCATCCGGTCCTGCCGGAACTCCGACCACGTCCACCCCGCCCGGCACGCAGACACCGGCACAGACACCGGCACCGACGCAGACCGCTACTCCGACACAGACACCGACGCCGACGCAGACTGCCACACCGACACCGACGCAGACTGCCACGCCGACACCGACGCAGACTGCTACGCCGACGCCAACCCAGACCGCTACGCCGACGCCAACGCAGACCGCCACACCGACGCCAACCCAGACAACTGCGCCGGCCCCGGTGACGACGGCTCCTGCCACGGGTACCACGACCGGCTCGACGCCGGCCACCACAACTGTGGCACCCCAACTGACGACGCAGACGGCACCCAGCCCGGATGCCGCCGTCGTTGCTCCAGTGGCGCCGGCACCGATTGAACCTGCGCCGGCAGCCCCCGCTCCAGCTGCACCGGCCCCCGCTCCGGTGGTCGTCGCTCCGGCTCCCGCGCCGGTCCCGGTGACAACCACGCAGGCGGCCACCGTGCCTGTGGCCCCCGCTCCCGCGCCCGCGCCCGTAACCACCGTTGCGACCCTGCCCACGGTGATCCTGCCGCCTGGATACATTGTGGTGGCTCCAGGGTTGGTCCAGGGACCTGATGGGACAACCATTCCGTTGTCCGCCTTCATCACGCCGGCGCCGTAGCTGCTCCATTCCCCGGGTGAACCACGGCCCCGCCGCGGGCCCAGGGCGGTTGGATGAACACCATGGGATTGGGTCCCATCCGCAGTTGGGCCTGACTCCGAAGACCTGTTAAAAGCAGTGGACAAGGCGCTGGCCTGATCAGCCGGACGCAGAAGGGAAACAGGTAATTTTCCAACATTCCGCCGGAAATTAGCCTGATGTTGGGTTGCTGTCTGGTTGGATTGGTCGTACTGGAAGGAAGCGGGAGGCGCCGTCTCCCACCAAACGCTAGGGCAGTCATGGAGCTCATCGAGGCCGAGTACCCCAAACCAGGTCATGTGCTGTTGCACTTGAGCGATCTTCACTTGGTAGGTGGTGCCGCCACGCTCCACGGCTCGGTGGACAGCTCTGCCCGCCTCCAGGAAATCTGCGACCAGATCATCGCGTCCAGGATCCGTCCCGAGGCCATCATTTTTACCGGAGACCTCGCTGACAAGGGCGAGTTCGAGGCCTACAGCCGCCTCCGCGAGATGATCGAACCCGTCTGCGAGACCGTCGGCGCAAAGGCGATCTGGGCCATGGGCAACCACGACAACCGTGCCAACTTCCGTTCAGCGTTCCTGGACGCCTCGGAGAAGAGCAAGCCGGAAGACCCGGTGGACCGGAGCTACTTCGTCAACGGGCTGCGGATCATCACCCTGGACACCACGGTGCCCGGCCACCATTACGGTGAACTGTCCGAGGCGCAGCTCGAATGGCTCGCCGCCGAACTCGCTACGCCCGCTCCGGACGGCACCATCCTGGCCCTGCACCACCCGCCCGTCCCTTGCGTCCAGGACCTCGCGGTGCTGGTGGAGCTGCGCGGCCAGGCCGCGCTGGCCGACGTCGTGCGCAATACGGACGTCCGCACCATTCTGGGCGGGCATCTGCACTACTCCACGACGGCGGGCTTCGCCGGCATCCCGGTGTCGGTCGCCTCGGCGACGTGCTACACCCAGGACCTGGCCGTAAGCGCCGGCGGCCAACGGGGCCGCGACGGTGCGCAGTCCTACAACATGGTGCATGTGTACGAACACACGATCGTCCATTCGGTGGTGCCCATGTCCGGCGGGGTCACCGTGGGCGAACCCGTTGACGCGGCCGAGGTGCAGCGGCGGCTGGCAGAAGCCGGAATCCGGATTCCGGAGGGCTCCAGCCGGAAGCAGGCACGGCAGCCGCAGGAACTTGTGTCGCCCGCCGGCAGCCGAGGCTGACGCCTACTTCTCCCAAGGAGCCTTCACGGGGAAGAATTTTTCCAGGAAGTCCGTCACCATGGCCGCACGTTCGTCGGCGTGGACCTCGGGGAAGCTGCCATCGTTGAGGCAGAACAGGTCCATGTGGCGCTTGGCGAGGAGCTTCGGAAGATAGTGCAGCCCGGACCACAACGTGGTGTCCACGTACTTGACCCGTGCGTTGGTCTGGGTCACGGCCCGGCCGGTCAGAAGCGCGTAGTAGTGGTAGAACGAGTTGGTGACCGAGATGTTGTCGGCCGCCCGGAAGCGGCTTGCCGCGGTCTTGGTGAACTCGTTGGGGAATTCGCGTTCCATCTGCTCCACGACGCTGCGCCGCAGGGGAGCCGCCGTGTGCTCAAGGTGCCGGGTGGTGATGCGGCCGAACCGTTCCCACAGCAGTTTCCGGTTGACTCGGGCGGCGTTCTCGAAGCCACTGCGCTCCGCGTCGTTCTCGCCCAGGCCGATCCGGGTGTCGGCTTCGATGAACTTGGTGATGCCGCCGGGAGTGAAGAACATGTCCGGTCCCACCGGGCGGCCGAAGAACATGTCGTCATTCGAGTAGAGGAAGTGCTCGGACAGGCCCTCGATGTGGTGGAGCTGGCACTCCACGGCCTGCGAGTTGTGGGTAGGCAGGACGGTCGGATCGGTGAAGAATTCCTCGCTGCGCACGATGGTGACCTTGGGGTGGTCGGCCAGCCAGGACGGAGCGGGTGAGTCGGTGGCGATGAAGATCCGCCGGATCCAGGGCGCGAACATGTGCACGGAACGCAGGGCGTACTTGAGTTCGTTGATCTGCCGGTAGCGGGCTTCGTGGTCGTCCCCTTCGCCCAGCACGGCGTTGGCCTGCTGCTTGCGCCGGGCCGCGATGTAGGCGGGATCCGTGCCGTCCACCCAGGAGAAGACGATGTCGATGTCGAAGTCGATGTCACTGGCGTGGTCGGCGAACATGTTCTCGATCGTGGGCCATTCCAGGCCATGCCGGTTCACGGTGCCGCGGACGGCGTCCTGGCGCATCAGCGTCCGCCGGGTCAGGGAATTCTCCACCGGCAGCTCCAGGTGGTTGCCTTCAAACCGCCACAGTTCCAGCTGGACACCCAGGCCCGGGCCGTAGGACAGGCCACCCGTGGGCTCAACGCGGGGTCGGTACAGGCGGAAAATCCTGGCCTTGCGGTTGGCCGAGAGTTCCCCGTCGGCCACCAATACGGAAGCCTTCTTCTTGGCGTCGACGGTCATGGAGTAGAAGGGTTCGTTGCGGAAGGCGGCCACCAGGGCTTCGCGGACCTGCTTGCGGGACTCCCAGTCGACGGCGATGACCGGCCGCTCGTCGTTTCCGCGGACCAGGATAAAGTCAACGCCCTGGGCATCGAGGGCGGCACGGACCGCCAGGAGGTCCTCGATCATCGCCTGTTGCGGGGTGAGGTCGGCGTTCAGCAGGGCGTAGCGCCCGCGGTGACGGACGACGTCGGGCCTGTGCTTAAGGTGGGCAACAACGGCAGGCGAGACCGCCTCGGCGACCGCATCCTCTTCTACGGTGGGGCTGCCGTGGTAAATGGGATCGACCTGTGCTTGCGTGATGGCTGTTTCTCCGTAGTCTTTGCGGGTGGATGCGGGTGGGTGGCTGGCTAGATGGCGAGGGCCTCGCGCCAGCTGCGGAGGAAGGCTCCGCCGGCGTCGTCGTGGATCACGTCGTCCGCCAGTTCGAGGTCGGCGGCGGTAAGGATGGGGTAGGGCTTCACCGGAACTCCGTCTGCCGGCCGGACGTCTACGTGCTTGACCTCGTGATCGTTGTGGTGCAGCCAGTCTGCCATGGCGTAATCGGTGCGCGAGTCTCCCACGGTCCGCCACGACAACGGGGTAATGCCCTGGGCCGCCAGCAGTTCCACGGCGCGGCTGGCACCGAGGTCCTTGCCCAGCCGCACCGATTCGATGTCGGTGGAGATGATGGTGGGGTCGAGGCGGTAGTCGGCAGTGTCGTCCGAGCCGGGCGCATGGTGGTCAAGGATTGCGGCATTGAGTCCGTGCCGGTTCATGATGTCCAGGGCATCTGCGTCGAAGAGCTTCTGTTCGGCAAGGTAGTCCTCGCTGGCCACCTCCACGTGCTGCTCCACGGACACCATGGCGCGCTTGGTCTCGTCGAAGAACATATGCCCGGCGTAGTCCTCCGCCACCAGCCGGCGGATGTCATCGGCGTAGGCCTTGGGCACTGACAGCTCGTGGTCCACGTGGATCGGGCCGGGGCCCCCGGCCGTGTAGCTGAACCAGACAGCGCCCTTCTCGCAGATCGCATGGATGACGGTCCCCGCGGGCATGCCGGCGGCGATCATGGGTGCCATCACCTGCTCGCTGATGAAGGCGTCCGAGCGTCCGGTATTGAAGATCACGGGAATGCCCGCAGAGGCCAGTGCCACGAGGTCGGCAATGATGTCCGGTTTGACGTCGCGCGTCACAGGGCTGGCGATGGGGCCGTCCACGTCCAGCAGCAGCGCGAGGGCGGGTGCGGTGCGGGCAGTGGTCCGGCGGGTACCTTGCAGCGGTTGGGTCATGCCCCTATTCTGTCAGCCCCCGGGCCGTGCATCCCAGCTATGACGCCCCACGTCGATAGTCACCATTTGGCTACAACCTGCGTGTGCCGCCGGTCACAAGTTCCGTTGCGGCGGCATCTTCCATAGGCTTGCAGGGTGATCTTCAAAGCTGTGGGCGAGGGACGCCCGTACCCTGACCATGGATATTCGGCGCCGCGCGACTGGGCTGCCCTGCCTCCCCGCCCCGTACGCCTGGACGAGCTGGTGACCACCAAGCGGACGCTCGACCTGGAGGCCCTGCTGGCCGAGGATTCCACGTTCTTTGGTGATCTCTTCCCCCATGTCGTGCAGTACCAGGGGGTCATGTACCTGGAGGACGGACTGCACAGGGCGGTCAGGACGGCGCTGCATCAAAGGACGGCCATCCACGCACGCGTGCTGGTGATCGATGGCTAGGCAACGGCGGCGTCCCAAGGATGTGACGCAGCTGCATGGCCACCACGTGGTGACTGGTCCGGAGCTCCGGGCCACCTTCACCGAGGGTACCCAGCCGCCCCGCGGGCACTTCGCCCGCCGGGTGCTGCATGCGGTGGTGCTTGTCCTGCTGGTTGGCGTGATCGCCGCCGGCGCAGTAGGGGCCTGGGCGGTCATGAGCGGGGTCATCAAGGTTCCCACGGCGGCCTCCAGCAAGGCGCCCACCAGCCTTTGCCCCACCACTACCTTCGACTACCTGCCCAACGAGTCCGTGACGCTCAACGTCTTCAATGCCACATCGCGGGGCGGGTTGGCCGGGACCGTGGCCGAACAGTTCACGGCCCGCGGCTACAAGGTGGCCGGGGTGGACAACAGCGACACCGCCTATACGGGCGTGGGCGTGGTGGTGTCCGGCGTCAAGGGGCAGGCCGCAGCTTTCAACGTCCAGCGCAACCTGGCCGGGACCGACTACTTCCAGGACAACCGCGAGGACGAGTCCGTGGATGTCATCCTGACGTCCGGCTACCAGGGCCTGGTTGATGCTGACAAGGTGGACAAGAGCCCGGGCATGCTGGCGTGCCCGCGGGAGAACCTGCGGATCGCCGATAACTCAAAGTGGCCGATCGTTCCCACCCTCCCGGCCAACCAGTAGCGCAGTGCCCACCGGAGCTTGCCCGTACAAGCGGACGGGCCGGTTGGCCTCGTCGAACTGGGCGCCGGCACCCAACTGGATGAACCGCACCGTTTGCGCTGTCTGGATGTCGACGTCGGAGGCCGGCGACGGCGGGGGAGTGTCGCCGTCGGGCGTTCGGTTGCGTCGTGCGGCGCTGGCGGACAGGGTGCCGTGGATAAGCCGCGCAAGCTGGGCGACGTCGATGTCCGGTAGGTAGCCCTGCCGTACGCCGTCGTTGAGGATGTCCTCAAGCAGGACGTTCAGCTCACCCACGTGGTCCGCCAGTTTGGCGAAGGAGCCCGGGGAGAGGACGGCGGCCATGGCCGGCCCGGGTGGCAGGTGCCGGCGGCTCAGGTCCTCCACTTGGGCGCGCACGTAGAGCGCAAGCCGGTCCACGGGGTTCTCCAGGGCGGCGAGCGAGTCGCGGAGGTCGCCGATGAAGCGTTCGGTCTCGTCCAAGGCGTACGCGATCAACAGTTGTTCCATGTCCGCGTAGTAGTTATAGACGGCGGTCCGGCCAACTCCCGCATGGCGGGCGACGTCTGTCATGGTGAGCCCCGGAAGTCCGTGGGTGAAGAGGAGCTCGCCGAAAGCAGTCAGGATCCGGCGCTGCGTCGCGGCTCGTTGGGCAGCATTGGTAGGGGCCGTGATCCTTGGCATATAGACACTTTACAGTGATCTGTCACTAAGAGTGGCAGGTTTGCGCTCACAAACTCGCGTACCATCAGGGGACCGGACAATAACTCAACAAGGGGGACTGTTGCGCGCAACGGTCAAGGATGTGGCGCGGCGAGCAGGGGTATCGCCCAAAACCGTATCGAACGTCATGAACGGGGTCGTGCCGGTCAGCGCTCCCACGCGGCTGCGGGTGGAGCAGGCCATGGCCGAACTCGACTACGTCCCCAACCTGTCCGCGCGCGGCCTCCGCAACGGCCGTTCGGGAGTGATCGGCCTGGCGTTGCCGGACCTCGCAACCCCTTTCTCCGCTGAGATAGCCCACCATGTTGTGGACGTGGCCCATGAGTTGGGCTGGAGCATCCAGATCGAGGAAACGGGCCTGGATCCCCAGCGCGAGCAGGAACTGATGACCAGGGCGCGCTCCAACCTGATCGACGGGTTGATCCTCAATCCGGTGGTACTGCAGGAGAGTGCGGTAAAAGTGGGGGTGTCCCTGCCTCCCGTTGTCCTGCTCGGGGAGGTCACCCAGCACTTGGCGGACCGGGTGTACGTGGACAGTTTTGGTGCTGCGCGCGACCTGACCCTTGCACTAGCCAAGCCTGGGCGCCGCCGGATCGCCGTGCTGGGCATCAACCAGGGCCGACACTCGTCCACCGCGATCCACCGGGCCGCGGGGTATGAGGCCGCCTTGGAATCGTTGGGCATCACGCCCGACGATGAGCTGTTGATCCGTTGTGAACGGTGGACCTCGGAGTCGGCGGCGCAGGCCCTGGATGAATACCTGGAATCCCATCCCCTGCCGGAGGCCCTTTTCTGCTTTACGGACTCATTGGCGCTGGGTGCACTCAATGCGTTGTGGAAGCGGGGGATCCGGGTGCCGGATGACATTGCCGTGGCAGGCTTTGACGATATTGCCGACGGGCGGTTTGCGGTCCCGCCGCTGACCACGGTCTCCTTCGACAAGCGGGCCATTGCTTCGGAGGCGTTGCGCCTGTTGATGGAACGCATGGGAGACAGGCACCGGGAGCAGCGGGTGGTGGAGGTGGACTACTCGATCGTGGAACGGGCCAGCAGCGGTCGGTGAAAGGGACTTTGCCGCAGAATTGTGTGCGCTAACAATTTTCTCTTGTTCTTATTTTTACAACGATGTAATGTGAGACCTGCGTCACCCCGGGGCCACCATTTCCCACACGAGGAGACGCTACGGATCCGGACTTTAGTGCAGCAGTGTGTGTCCTTTCAGCGGACCCTTCCAAAGGAGTGATGGGTGAAGCAGTTTGAATCTTTGGCCGGGAGAAGTTTGTCCCGGCGACAGTTATTGGCCGGCTCAGCGCTGCTTGGCGGTGGGCTCTTGGCCACGGGCCTCTCGGGGTGCGGCGGGACTGCCGGAGCCGCCCCCAAGGAGACCATCAACTTCTGGCATCTCCTCTCCGGAGGGGACGGCACCAAGATGCAGGCCATGATTGCCAACGCCAACAGCCTCAACGCCGGCTTCAAAGTGCACCCAACGGTGCTGGCCTGGGGCCCGCCGTACTACACCAAGCTCGCCATGGCGTCGGCTGGCGGACGGCCGCCGGAAGTCGCCATCATGCATGCCAGCCGGGTGCCCGGCTACGCCCCGGGTGGCCTCATTGAGCCCTGGGACCTGGACCTGTTGGCGGAGAACGGCATCACGCCGGAGAACTTCGCGCCGCGCATCTGGGAAAAGAGCCGGCAGGACGGGAAGGTGTTCTCGCTCGCCCTGGACTCCCACCCGTTCATCATGTTCTACAACACGGACATCGCCGCCAAAGCAGGGCTTCTGGAAAGCAATGGCCTGTTGCAGGAGGTGACGTCGCCGGAAGGGTTCAAAGCCATGGCCCTGGAGATGCAAAAGGTCACCAAAGCCCACGGCCTCTCTTTTGGTTACCTGAACCTCGGCTCCCAGATGTGGCGTCTGTTCTACACGCTCTATAAGCAGCACGGAGCTGACATTGTGCTGACACCCGGCCAGCCCATGCAGGCCGACCGGGACGCCGCCGTGGAATCGCTGGAGTTCATGGCCTCGCTCTTTGACGACACCATCGCGGCCAAAGGCAACGACATCAACACCGGTATCGCCGAGTTCGTCCGGGGCGACTCCGGAATGCTGTTCAGCGGCGGCTGGGAACTGCCCACCATGAAGAAGGCAAAGCTGCCCGTTGATGCGCTCACCATTCCCACCCTCTACGGGACGCCGGCTGCCTACGCCGATTCGCATTCGTTCGTCCTTCCGCGGCAACTCGTGGCTGACCAGGACAAGCGCAAGGACGCTTACAAGTTCGTCAGCGACATCCTCAAGGGTTCGTTGTCGTGGGCAGAGGCAGGCCACATTCCCGCGTACCAGCCCGTGGTGCAATCGCAGGCGTACAAAGAGCTCACCCCGCAGGTCCACTACGCCAACGCGGCGGACATCATCTCTTACGATCCCGAGGCCGGGTTCAGCGGGTCAGGCTCGGACTGGCAGAACTACTTTGCCGAGTTCATCCAGAACGTGCTTCTGGGACGCAGCAAGGCGCAGGACGGGTGGGACGGCTTCGTGGACCGCACCAACGACCTCCTGTTCCGGCCCAACCCGGTCTGACCGGCATCAGCACACCGAGCGACAAAGGAGTCCTTCATGAGTTCCTCTACAGTGTCCCGGCAGACCCGCCAACTACGGACAACACCGGCACCCGGCAGCAAGGCCGGCCCCTCCCTGCGCAGAAGCAGGGACAACGTGAGCGGCTGGGCGTTCTCGGCCCCGTTCATCGCATTCTTCCTGGTATTCCTTATATGGCCCATCCTGTACGGCTTCTACATGAGCCTGACCGGCAAGTCCCTCACAGGGGCCAATGACGCCCTCATCGGGTTCGCCAACTACTCCGAGGCCTTCGCCGACGCTGGAATGTGGCGTTCCCTGGGCAACACCCTGTACTTCACGGTGATCAGCACGGTTCCGCTGGTGTTGGTTGCGTTGGCCATGGCGGCGCTGCTGAACATCGGCCTCCCGGCCCAGTGGTTGTGGCGGCTGAGCTACTTTGCACCGTACCTCCTGGCCTCCACCGTGGTGTCCATGTTCTTCGTGTGGATGTACAACCCGCAGCTTGGCCTGATCAACGATTTCCTGTCCAAGTTCGGCATCCCGAAAGTCGGGTGGCTCAACGATCCGAATGTGGCCATGTGGTCGATTGTGATCGCAACGCTGTGGTGGACCGTGGGATTCAACTTCCTTCTTTACCTGGCCGCAATGCAGAACATCCCGGTCCAGCACTATGAAGCGGCATCGCTGGACGGAGCCGGCGCCTGGCGGCAGTTCTTCTCCATCACCCTGCCCCAACTGACGCCCACCACCGTGATGATCGTGCTGCTGCAGATCCTTGCATCCCTCAAGATCTTCGACCAGATCTACCAGATGACAGCGGGCGGTCCGGGTGGCTCCACCAGGCCCGTGGTCCAGTACATCTTCGAAACCGGGTTCACCGGGTACCGGCTGGGATATTCCGCAGCCATCTCCTACATCTTCTTCGGACTGATCGTGATGGTGTCCGTCATGCAGTTCTTCGTCACCCGCCGCAGGAGTGCATAGCCATGGCAACCACCACCCTCTCCCGTACCGTTGCGCCAGCCACAGACCGCCAGGTCATCCGGCAACCACGCCGGAAACCGACCGTCGGAAAGATCATCGCGATCGCCGTCGCAGCCGTCCTCGCCGTCCTTTGGCTGATCCCCTTCGCCTGGGCGGCAGTTACCGCTTTCAAGACCGAAGCGGATGCCTCGGCGTCGAAGGTCAGCTGGATCCCGCCGTCGGGCTTTACGGTCGACGCATTCGCCAGCGTGTTCCAGGCCGGCAACATCCCATTGTGGACGTGGAACTCGCTCTACACCTCCGCAGCCATCACGCTCATCACGCTGGTGATCTCCGCCCTCATCGCCTACGCGCTGTCCAGGATCGAGTTCAAGGGCAAGAAGATCCTGATGGCGGCCATCATCGCCAGCATCATCGTGCCGCCACCGGTGCTCATGATTCCGCTCTTTTACCAAATGCTCGCGTTTAAAATGATCGATACGCCATGGGCCATCATCCTTCCGCAGGTGATCCACCCGGCCATGGTGTTCGTGCTCAAGAAGTTCTTTGACCAGATCCCGCGTGAACTTGAAGAAGCCGCCGTGATGGACGGGGCCAGCCGGCTCCGCATCTTCCTGCAGATCATCCTGCCGCTGTCCCGGCCCATCCTGGCTGCGGTCGCCATCTTCACGTTCATCGGCGCGTGGAACAACTTCCTCTGGCCGTTCATCTCCACCAATGACGACTCCCTGCTGACGCTCCCCGTGGGCCTGCAGACCATCAAGAGCGCCTACGGCGTGCAGTACGCGCAGAACATGGCATCAGCTTTGTTGGCCGCACTGCCGCTGATCATCGTCTTCCTGTTCTTCCAGCGCCAGATTATCAAGGGCATTTCCACCACCGGACTTGCCGGCACCTGACCGGCCAGCTTTCCAGCCATCACAAAACTTAAGGAGATCCATGTCCCGCGCACGCATCACCCTCGACCGCGACTTCACGGTCGGAGAAGTACCCCGCCGCCTGTTCGGCTCCTTCGTGGAGCACATGGGCCGCTGCGTCTACACCGGAATTTACGAACCCGGGCACCCTGAAGCAGACGAGCATGGATTCCGGCAGGATGTCCTGAAACTCGTCAAGGAACTCGGCGCCACCGTGATCCGTTATCCGGGCGGCAACTTCGTCTCGGGCTACAACTGGGAAGACGGAATCGGCCCGCGCGAAAACAGGCCCCGCCGCTTGGACGGTGCCTGGCACACGGTAGAGACCAACGCCTTTGGCCTTCATGAATTCGTGGACTGGTCCAGGCAGGCCGGCACCGAAATCATGGAAGCCATCAACCTGGGCACCAAGGGAGTGGAAGAAGCCCGCGCGATCGTCGAGTACTCCAACCACCCGGGAGGCACGTACTGGTCGGATCTGCGCGCCAAGAACGGCCACAAGGACCCGTTCGACATCAAACTCTGGTGCCTCGGCAACGAGATGGACGGGCCGTGGCAGATCGGACACAAGACGGCCGATGAGTACGGCCGCCTGGCACAGGAGGCCGCCAAGGCCATGCGTTACGTGGATCCGTCCATTGAACTCGTAGCGTGCGGCAGCTCAAAATCCGCGATGCCCACGTTCGGCGAGTGGGAGCAGACTGTCCTCACGCACACTTATGACGAGGTGGACTACGTTTCCCTCCATGCCTACTACTTCGAAGAGGAAGGCGACGTCGGCAGCTTCCTGGCATCCGCCGTCGACACCGATTTCTTCATTGAGTCGGTCATTGCCACCGCCGACGCAGTCCGGGCCAAGGGCAAGCACAAGAAGCACATCAACCTGTCCTTCGACGAGTGGAACGTTTGGTACCAGCGCGGCCGGGACACCGAGGACCAGTTGCGCAACATCGTCAAGGGACCGTGGCGTGAACATCCGCGCGTCATCGAGGACAAGTACAACGTCACGGACGCCGTAGTGGTGGGCACGGTGCTCAACTCGCTGCTCCGGCACGGCGACCGGGTCAAGATCGCCAACCAGGCGCAGCTGGTCAACGTGATCGCGCCGATCCTGTCCGAAGAGAACGGGCCGGCGTGGAAGCAGACCATCTTCCACCCGTTCGCGCGCATGGCAGAGCTCGCCAAGGGGCAGATCCTTCAGCTGGCCGTGGACTCGGACAAGTACTCCAATGCCCGCTTTGGGGACACGGACCTGGTGGATGTCAGCGCAACCTGGAACGAGGAGACCGGACGCGTTGCGCTGTTCTTCGCCAACCGCGGCCTGGAGGAGGCGGCTGACATTGAGACCGCCCTGCGTGGCTTCGACGCACGGCAGGTAGTGCGGGCGGAGGTCTTGGAGATTCCCGACGGCGGCGACCGGTTCACGATCAACAGCCAGTCCCAGCCGGACCGGGTGGGTTTGAAGCCTTTGGAGAACGTCAAGGCAAGTGGCTCGGAGCTTCGGCTGACGCTGCCCGCCCTGTCCTGGGCCGTCGTCGAGCTTGAGGTCGCCAAAGCCTAGCCCGGCACCCAACTGGGCCGCAGTTAAGCGCGTTTTGAGCGCTCAAAACGCGCACAAATGCGACCCAGTCGGGCTAACGGACGACGGCGGGTGGCCGGGTTAAACGGCGCAGCCGTCGGGGCCGCAGGCCTCGGCGTCGGAGGCGCCGACGGGAATGAGCGGATTGGCTTCCTGCCAGGCTTGGTTGAGTGCCTGGCTGAAGAGCTTGGCGGGCTGCGCGCCCGAGATCCCGTACTTGCGGTCGATGACGAAGAACGGGACTCCGGTCACGCCGATGGCACGGGCCTCGTTGATGTCCTGGTTCACTTCCTCCGTGTACTTCTCTGAAGTGAAGAGTTCAGCGACTTCGGCGGCGGGCAGTTCGAGGGCAGCTCCAAGGTCTTTCAGGTATTCCTGGTTGCCGATGTCCTTGCCGTGCTCAAAGTGGTCGCTCAGCAGGCGTTCCTTGGCGGCATCCTGCTTGCCGTGGGTGGCCGCGAGGTGGATCAGCCGGTGCGCGGTGAAACTGTTGGCCACCACCACCTGGTCGAAGCGGTAATCCAGGCCCTCGCCCTTCGCGGTCTCCGTGACGTGGGCGAACATCTGCTTGACCTGCTCCGGAGCCATGCCCTTGCGCTTGCTCAGGTAATCCAGTTCCGTACCGTCGTAGTGCCCGGGCACGGAGGGGTCCAGCTGGTAGCTCTTCCACTGGACCTGCACCGAATCGCGGTGTGCAAACTGTGCCAAGGCAGTCTCAAAACGGCGCTTGCCGATGTAGCACCACGGGCAGGCAACGTCCGACCAAATCTCAATCTTCATGGTTTTGCCAACCGTGAAGGCTGCGGGAGCATTCCGGCGCTGACCTGTTATTTTCCTCACGGGGCTAATAGCCTTGAAGCGGGTTATGAAGTCAGCCCGTGGTTTGGGGGTGTGCGCGAAGGACCCCGGAATGCGCATCGGACTCATAGTTGGACCATGGTTTACCGTGCCGCCCGAACGCTACGGCGGAACCGAAAGAGTAGTGGATGCCTTGGCCCGGGCGCTCGCCGACGCCGGCCACGACGTATTGCTGGCGGCGACATCGGACAGCACCTGTCCCGTGCCGCAGGTACCGGACCTCGGGCCCAGCGAGCCGGACGAGCTGGGGTTTTCCTTGAGCGAACTGGCCCATGTGATCAAGGCCTACGGTGCGATGGACGGGGTGGACATCATCCACGACCACACTTTGGCCGGCCCGCTCTACGCCCACCGGCCGCCGGGAATCCCGGTGGTCACCACCATCCACGGTCCCCTGAATCATCAGTCGACCGGCCTGTACCGGGCGATGGAGGGGGACACGGCCATCGTCGCCATCTCCCACGACCAACGCGGCCTGGTCCCGGACCTTAATGTGTCAGCCGTCATCCATCACGGACTGGACCTCTCCACGGTGTCAGTCGGTCCAGGAGACGGGGGCTACGCCTGTTTCGTCGGGCGCATGTGCCCGGACAAAGGGCTCATGGAGGCAGTGTCCATTGCCCGGAAAGCCGGGGTTCCCCTGCGGATCGCCGCGAAAATGCACGCCAAGGATGAACAGCTCTTCTACCGCGAGGTTGTGAAGCCGGCGCTGGGTCCCGATGAGGAGTTCCTGGGTGAACTGTCCGACCCGGAAAAGTATGAACTCATGGGCGGTGCTCTGGCGCTCATCAATCCCATCCAATGGCACGAGCCCTTCGGCCTGGTCATGATCGAATCCCTGGCCACGGGTACTCCGGTCCTGGCCACACCCATGGGAGCAGCGCCGGAGATCATCCGGCATGGGCAGACCGGCTACCTTGCCGGAGTGGACGGGTTGGCCGGCTTCGTGGATGCGGCAGCACGCCTGAGCCGCGCAGACTGCAGGCGCTCTGTGGACGACTACTTCAGTGCCGGGCGGATGGCTGCCGAACACCTGGACCTCTACGCCCGTGTGATCCAACAATTCAAAGGTAAAGGGGTATCGGGGAGCGCGCCGGTGCAAGAGAATCGAAGCCAGGCCCTCTAGCGCAGACGGCCGGACCATCCCGGGATCCCATGGAGGAGGCCTGACGGCCATGACAGCTTGGAACGCCGACACCGAAGCCGGTGCCTCGGAACTGGGTGCCGTAACCGTCGTCGAAGGCTCTTCCTTTTGTATCTCCTCCCACTCGGGTGACGTCCACGGTGGCGGCTCCCAAGGGGCTTATTACCAGGACACCCGGATCGTCTCCATGTGGGTCCTGCGCGTTAACGGTGCACTGAGGGAACCATTGGTCGCCAGGAATCCCACGGCTTTCCAGGCCGAGTACGTGGGCCGGGCGTGCTCCTCGGACGGGCGCTTCGATAGTCCCTTGGTGGTCAGGCACCAGAGGCATGTGGGCGCCGGACTCCGGGACGACCTGACCATCAGGAACTACTCCGGCCAGCCTGCACCCTGCGAGATCGAACTGCTGGTGGATGCGGACCTGGCAGACCTCTTCGACGTCAAGGGCGGACGGTCCGGCCGTGCGGGTGCAGTGACCAGGACAGCACATAAACGCGAGCTCCATCTCGAGGCCATCCACCCCAACGGCGAACGGCGCGGGGTGGCGTTCCGGGCATCGGGTGCCAGGGCCACGGAAAAAGGGCTCACCTTCCACATCACCATCCCACCCCGCAGCCAGTGGAGTACCAGTGTTGTGGCTGTTCCCCTGGTCAACGGCAAACGACCGGACGAGCCATTCACTGAAACCACGCCCCTGCACCACACCACCGGTGCCCGGAGGCACATCGCCTGGACCGAACACGTGCCCAGGATCGAGGTTACGGACCGCAACGTGGACCAGACCCTGGAACGGAGCCAAAGCGACCTCGGTTCCCTTCGGATCTTCGACCCGAACCACCCCGGGCGGGCAGCCGTGGCTGCCGGTGCGCCGTGGTTCATGGCCCTGTTCGGGCGGGATTCCATCCTGGCCTCCTACATGTCCCTCATGGTGGACCCCGGGCTCGCGGCCGGAACGCTGCAGACGCTCGCGGCACTGCAGGGCACCACCGTGGACGTTGACTCTGAAGAGGAACCCGGCCGGATGCCGCACGAAGTCCGCCTGGGAGTCACAGCCGGGCTATCCCTCGGCGGCACCGCGTATTACGGAACCGCCGACGCGACACCGCTTTTCGTCTCCCTGCTGGGCGAGCTCAGCCGATGGGGCCTGGGCTCGGACATCATTGAATCCCTGCTTCCCCACGCCGATCGCGCCCTGGCCTGGATCGAAGAGTTCGGTGACCGCGACGGAGACGGATTTGTGGAATACCAGCGGCCCAACACCCACGGACTGGTCAACCAGGGGTGGAAGGACTCGTGGGACGGCATCAACTTCGCTGACGGCACCATGGCCGGGACACCGATCGCCCTGTGCGAAGTCCAGGCCTACTCCTACGCGGCTTACGTAGCACGCTCCCTGCTGGCACGCGCGGCAGGTGATTCCGCCGTCGAACGCCGTTGCGCTGATCGGGCCGAGGCGCTCAAGGAGGCTTTCAACAAAAGCTTCTGGCTTCCGGACAAGGGTTACTTCGCCCTGGCGCTGGACAAGGACAAACGGCCCGTGGATTCCTGTACATCCAACATGGGGCACTGCCTGTGGGTAGGCATCGTTGACGAGGACAAGGCAGGACTGGTGGCCGAACGGCTGATGTCGCCCGAGATGTTCACAGGGTGGGGGATCCGGACGCTTGGTTCGGACATGGGAGCCTATAACCCCGTCAGTTACCACAACGGTTCCGTCTGGCCGCACGATACGGCGCTCGCCGCCACGGGACTCATGCGGTACGGCTTCGTCAAGGAAGCCAGCCGGGTAGCGCGCGGATTGTTCGACGCCGCCGAGCACTTCGGCGGCCAACTCCCGGAGCTGTTCTGCGGCTTTGACCGTGACGACTTTTCGGCGCCGGTACCGTATCCGACGGCGTGTTCCCCGCAGGCGTGGGCGGCTGCGGCGCCGATCCAGCTCGCCAGGATCCTGCTGAGGTTCGATCCCGATTTCACCCGGAACGTCCTGCATCTCGCGCCGATCCTGCCGGATTCACTGGGGAAGTTCCAAGCGGAGAACGTGCTGCTGGGCAAGTCGCGGATCACGGTGCAGGCGTCGGGTTCCTCGGGGACGGTGACCAACCTGCCCGAGGGGCTCCAGTTGCGGAGCGACCCGCGGCCGCCGTTGACGGGAGACATGTTCGGCTAGTCAGAGTGCGTACTCCATCACAAAGTCGTGCTCCACGGAATCGCCGAGCTTGAAGGACTTGGTGCCCACCCGCTGGAAGCCAGACTTCTCGTAGAACCTGATGGCCTTCGCGTTCTCGCTGTTCACGCCAAGCCAGACGCCGGCCGCACCCTTGTCCGCCGCGTCGGCCAGGGAGGCCCTCATCAGGCGTGACGCTGCACCCTGGCCATGGTGGTCGGGGTGCACGTAGCACTTGCTGAGTTCGGTTGATGGCAGGGCCGAAAGGACCGCGGCGACGTCCGGGTCGCCTGCCGGTTTGGCGATCAGCATGGTGTAGCCGTTGAGCTGCCCGCCGTCGTCGAGCACCAGGATGGTGATATTCGCGTCGGTGAGGTAACCGGCAAAGCTGGCCTCGCTGAGGTTCTTTTCGAGATGGGCCTGGATGTCGTCCGGCGAGGCGCCGGGAGGGCAGGCCAAGGGGAACGTGACGGCGGCCAGCTCCGCCAGCTTTCCGGCGTCGTCCGCTCTTGCCGTGCGGATGGTTTCGGTCATGTGGGTCCCCCTGGGGTTGAAACGGAAAATGCCCTCAAGAACGCATCTTAAGGGCATTTTCCGTGCGGGGAGTCCTTAGTCGGCCTTGACCGCCAGGACCGGGCAGTCCGCTTCAAGCAGGATTCTTTGCGAAACGCTGCCCATGATGAGCTTGCCCACCGGGCTGCGGCGGCGGAGGCCGATCACGATGAGCTCGGCATGGTGTTCGTCTGCCGCATCAAGGACTTCGGCAGCGGCGTCATGTCCACGGACCGGCTGTTTGATGATGTGCTGGATGCCGTGGTTTGCCAGGCGCTCTTCGATGTTCTGGATGTCCGGTTCCTGGGCGTACCGGTTGTCCACCAGGGCGTCGCCTTTGGACGAGTTGATGACCAAGAGGGTGGCGTTGTTCTTCTTGGCCTCGGCGATGGCCTGGGTGAGTGCCGCCTCGCCTTCCGGGGTTGGGACGTATCCCACCACTATGGTCATGGGTTCTCCTGTTTCTGGGGCTCGGGATGGTTGTTCGGGGTGTGGAGGGCGGGACGGTTGCGCCGGATCATCTTGAAGACCAGCGGCCACGCCAGGACGAGGGCCACGATGATGTAAACCACGACGGCGATCGGCTCGCTGAAGAGCCCGGCGGGGTCGCCCGCGCTCAGCTGCAGGGTCTTCCGGAGTTGGCCCTCGATGCGCGGGCCGAGGATCACGCCGAGGATGAGTGGCAGGACGGGAAGGCCGAACCGCCGCATCATGAAGCCCAGTGCGCCCAGGACCAAGAGGATCACCAGGTCGAAGGCCTGCAGATTGACCGAGTAGGCGCCCAGGGTGGCAAAGAAGAGGATGCCCGCATAAAGGTAGGGCCTGGGGAGCTGGAGCAGCTTGGCCCATACGGGAGCCAGCGGCAGGTTGATCAGGAGCAGCAGCAGGTTGCCGATGAACAGGCTTGCGATCAGCGCCCATACCAGGGGGCCCTCGCTGGAGAACAGCTGCGGTCCGGGCTGGATGCCGTAGGTGGTGAACGCTGCGAGCATGACGGCGGCCGTTGCGTTGGTGGGCAGGCCGAGGGCCAGCATGGGGGTCAGGGTCCCCGCCGCTGCGGCGTTGTTGGCAGCTTCCGGCCCGGCGACACCTTCGATGGCCCCCTTGCCGAACTCCTCCGGGTGCTTGGAGAGACGCTTCTCCGTGACGTAGGAGAGGAACGTGGGAATCTCGGCCCCGCCGGCGGGAAGGGCACCGAACGGGAACCCGAAGGCTGTGCCACGGAGCCATGGCTTCCACGAACGCCCCCAGTCCTTGCGGCCCATCCAGGGGCGGCCGACGGGGATGACGTGGAGCGGGGTCCGGCGAAGATGCGCCGCGACCCAGAGTGCTTCACCCACCGCGAAGATCGCCACGGCGACCACCACGATGTCCAGGCCGTCTGCCAGGAGCGGCTGGCCGAAAGTCAGCCGGCGCTGCCCGGTGACGGAGTCGATGCCCACCAGCCCGATGGCCAGGCCGAGCGCCAAGGAGGCGAAGCCACGCAGGCGCGAGGAGCCAAGTACGGCCGTGACAGCGAGCAAGGCAAGGACCATGATCGCGAAGTAGCTGGGCGCGCCCAGGCTGACGGCGAACTCCACCACCACGGGCGCGAAAACAGCCAGGAGGGCAGTGCCTATGGTGCCGGCTACGAACGAACCGATGGCCGCCGTCGCGAGCGCCTGGGCTGCACGCCCGGCCTTGGCCATCTTGTTGCCTTCGATCGCCGTCACCACTGACGACGATTCACCGGGTGTGTTGAGCAGAATCGACGTGGTGGAACCGCCGAACATGCCGCCGTAGTAGATGCCGGCGAACATGATGAACGCACTGGTGGGCTCCAGGGCGTAGGTGACCGGCAGCAGCAGGGCCACGGTCATGGCCGGGCCCAGTCCGGGCAGAACGCCCACGGCTGTGCCAAGGAGCACGCCAATGACGGCGAACATGAGGTTCATGGGGGTGAGGGCGGTGGCGAACCCGTCCATCAGTGAGGACCAGACGTCCATTAGAGGATTCCTTCCAGGAGCCCGGCCGGCAGGGCGATGCCCAGGCCGAGGTAGAAGCCGTAGAAGGTCAGCAAGGAGAGGGCAATCGAGATGAGCCCGTCACGGATGTAGCGGCGGCTGCCCAGGGCGAGCACGCTGCCCCAGAACAGGACCGTTCCGGAAATGACCCACCCGGCCCAATCGATCAGCAGGATGTTGAGGATGAACGCGCCGGCCAGGGGCAGGACGGTCTTCCAGTCCGCGGGGTGTGCCAGGTCCACGTCCTCGCCGCCTTCGGCTTCCCCCTTGCCGCCGCGGAGGACGTTGATGGCCAGCAGGACTGCGCACACGATCAAGAGGCCGGCAACGATGAAGGGAACGGTCTTTGGACCTACAGGGTCCGACTTCGAATACGGGGTAACCAGGCCGTTGGCGTCAAGGAAGACAAGGACGCCGGCCGCGCCGAGCAGGAGGGAAACCCCCAGCTCGGCGCGGCCTTTCAGGCCTGTTGCTGCAGTGCTCACGCCAACCCAAGCTTGGTGAGCACGTCCGCCACCCGCTTGTCCTGCTCGGTCAGGAAGGTCTGGAATTCGTCACCGGTGATGAAGGCATCGGTCCAGCTGTGGGTCTTCAGGGCTTCCTTCCAACCGGCGGATTCGTGCATCTTCTCCAGGGCCGCGATCAGGGACTTCTTGTCCTCGTCGCTGATTCCCGGAGGGGCCACGATTCCGCGCCAGTTGGTGAACACGAGGTCGATGTTGGATTCCTTCAGCGTGGGGGCATCCACGCCTTCCAGCCGGTTCTCGCCGCTGGTGGCCAGCACACGGACTTCACCGGACTTGATCTGCTGCAGGTATTCACCGGCGCCCGAAGCTGCGAAGCCGAGTTTGTTGCCGAGGATGGCCGGGAGCAGGTCCCCACCGCCGTCGTAGGAAACGAAGTTCACTTTGGTGGCATCGATGCCCACGGCACCTGCAAGCTGCATGGGCAGGAGGTGGTCCGGGCCGCCCGGGGAGGAACCGCCGCCCACGGAGATGGACGCGGGGTCGGCCTTCCACGCCTTCACCAGGTCATCGATGGTCTTGTAGGGGGAGTCCTTGCTGACCATGATGGCGCCGGGTTCTTCGATGAGCCGTGCCAGCGGGGTGGTCTCGGTCAGCTTGGATTCGGACTTGTTGGTGTAGCTGGCCCCCACCACGCCAAGGCCCATTAGCATGGTGAGGTCGCCGTTGCCCTTTTCATTGACAACGCGCGCCAGTCCAACAGTGCCGCCGGCTCCGGCAAGGTTGAAGACCTCGGTGTTGGTGGAGATCTTCTCGTCATCGAGGACCTTGGCCGCGGCACGCGCCGTGGTGTCGTACCCGCCACCGGGCGTGTTGGGGACCATGATCTGGAGGCCGGTGACCGGGCCGGCCGCGCCGGTGCTTTCGGAACCGGTGGAGTTCTTGCCGGTGGCACCGCAGCCGGTGGCCATCAGGGCGATGCCGGCGGCGACGGCGGCAAGGCGCAATGCGCGGATCTGGCGCATGGTGTTCCTCTTCTCAACGATGAAAATTAGGTGCAGGGCGGACATCGGTGTGCCCCGTGAATCGATGCTAGGTCCGCAGGTGACAGGGATCACTCTTGTGTTCGCAGTGATCGTTAAGTTCATTGCGTTCACCAGCAGGCAGCGAACGGTGACGCCTGGGGTATAGTTCCGGTACTCCTGCCGGACAACACCCAGCCCCTGTCCAGGCCCGGGAGCCACCCAAAAAGGATCCATGCCGTGACTCGACGAAGAGGGATGTCCCTGGCGGGGCAGTACCTTGTCCTGCAGTTGCTGATCGTCCTGGCCGTTCTTGTGGCAGTCGTCGCCATCTCGCTGGCGCAGTCAGCGGCAACGTTCGAGCGGACCGAAGGCCGCAGGGCCTTGTCCGCCGCCGAAGCCCTGGCCAGCAACCCCACAGTGCGCGCGCTCCTGCCCGCCGCCGAGCCGCGCGCCGGTTCAGCCCTCCCTGCCGTGGCTGAATCGGTCAGGACCGTCTCCGGGTCGTCGCATGTTGCGCTCGCCAAGCTGGACGGCACCGTGGTCGCCGCCTCTGATCCCGGAATCCTGGGTAAGCCCCTGCCCCTTGGCGACAGCCGCGTGGGCGAGGGGCGGGCCTGGACGGGAGTCGTTGGCAGTGGCGGAGCCGCTGTGCTCTCAGCCCACGTGCCCGTGCTGGACGACTCCGGGACCATGATCGGCATCGCTGCCATCAGCCGGAACTACCCATCCACCATCGAACGCCTGGGTGACGCTGTTCCCAACCTCCTGACCTATCTGGGGGTGGCAAGCGTTCTGGGAGTTGCAGGGGCATTCCTGCTGTCCCGCCGGGTAAAGCGCCAAACACTGGGCATGGAACCGCACGAAATCACCGGTTTGGTGGAGAACCGCGAAGCCATGCTGCAGGGGCTGAAGGAAGGCGTGGTTGCGTTGGATCCCCACGAACGCATCACCGTAGCCAATCACAGCGCTCGGCAGTTGTTGGGCCTTCCGGAGGATTGCGTGGGGCGGAAGATCCGGTCCCTGCACGTAGACCCGGCGCTTAAGACCGTACTCACCCGCGACCAGGACACCCCGGACCAGTTGGTGCTGGTGGGGGACCGGCTGGTGGTCATGAATAGGGTGGCGCTCCGCTCCCATGACCGTGACATCGGCTCCGTCACCACGCTGAGGGACCGCACCGAGCTCTCATCCCTGGAACGTGAACTCGGCGCCACCCGCACCGTCACGGACACCCTCCGAGCCCAGGCCCACGAGTTCGCCAACCAGTTGCACGTGATTTCCGGCCTGATCCAGCTTGAGGATTATGATTCCGTGGTCCAGTTCGTCAACGGCGTCACGGTGGACCGTACGCGCCTCAACGACGACGTCACCAGGCGTATCGAAGACCCGGCGCTCGCCGCCCTCCTCATCGCCAAAGCCAGCCTCGCCGCCGAACGCGGCGTTGAGCTGAAGCTGGATCCGGTTGCTGCGCTGCCGCGCGTTCAGGAGGAACTTTCCCGCGACCTCACCACCGTGGTGGGGAACCTCGTGGACAACGCGTTCGACGCCGTCACCGGCCTTCCGGGGGCAACGGTCAGCGTGGTGGTGGCTGATGGAGACAACGAGGTAACCGTCAGTGTCCGGGACAACGGACCTGGGGTCCCGGACACCGACGTCGAGGAGATTTTCCGGCAGGGGTTCTCCACCAAGGAGCGCGCACCAGGGGATGCCCGTGGTTTCGGCCTGGCCCTGTCCCGGGTCATTTGCCGGCGCTCCGGAGGCGACCTCACGGTGGCCAATGACCAGGGGGCAGTATTTACAGCGACGTTCAGCAAAGGGGCAGGAAAGCCGTGATCAAGGTCCTGATTGTCGATGACGACTTCATGGTGGCCAAAGTGCACGCCGGTTTCATTCAGCGCACGGAAGGGTTCGGCGTTGTGGGGGTGGCCCACACGGGAGCGCAGGCGCTGGAAGAGACCCGGCGCCTGCAGCCGGACCTGGTGCTGCTGGACATCCACCTGCCGGACATTAATGGGCTTGACCTGATGCACCGCTTGCGGGAGGTGGCACCGGAACTGGATGTCCTGGTGATCAGCGCCGCGCGGGAGGTGGAGACAGTCCGCAAGGCCCTGCGCGGCGGGATCGTGCACTACCTGATCAAGCCGTTCTCCCAGGCAGACCTCCAGGAACGGCTGAACCACTATCTCAGCGCCTATCAGGGCCTGGACGCTTCCAAGGACGTGGCTGAGCAAACGGATGTGAATCGGGTGTTCGGGCTGGGCAGCACCGGGCGTTCCCTGCCCAAGGGCTGCAGCGTGGAGACCCTCGAGCGGGTCCAGGCAACGCTCCGTTCCGCCAGCGGCGACCTCTCGGCCGCGGAAGTCGCCGAACAGCTGGGCACGTCACGGGTGAGTGCCCGCCGATACCTTGAGTACCTCCACGACGAAGGTGCCGTGGACGTGAAGTTGAAGTACGGCGTCGGGCGTCCTGAAAGGCGCTATGTGCTCAAGCCGCGGTGAAGCCGCTCGCCCGCCTTCGCGATCCGGATCAATTCGGCGGCGCTTCCTTCAGGCCTCCGCGCGGGCAGCCAGACGGCGCGAAGCGACCGCGTGAGGTCCAGGCCCTGGACGGGTACGGCGATGAGTTGGCCGGTGGCCAGTTCTGCGGTCACGGCAAGCTCGCTCAGCACCGCCACGGCAGCACCTTCAATGGCGGCCGCTTTGACGGCAACGGTGCTGGCCAGTTCCATCCGTGCCTCATGCAGCGGGGCGCCCGAACGCTCAAGGGCCCTGACCAGGGTGTCGCGGGTTCCCGAGCCGACTTCCCGAAGGGCCAGGTCGGAGGCGATCAATTCGTCCGGCTGGACGGGGACCCGCCGCCGTGCCCAAGGGTGCGTTGTCCCCACCACCACAACCAGTTCGTCGCGGGCCACGGTGGTTGAAGCAACAGTCCGCGGCAACACCGGAGTCTCGACGAAGCCCAGGGGAACTTTCCCGGCGGCCACCTGCTCCAGGACCTCGCCGGAGTTTCCCACCGCGAGGCTGACATGCAGGTCCGTGTGTGTCCGGCGGAAACGGGCCAGCCAACGTGGAGCCAGGTATTCCGCAATGGTCAGGCTGGCCGCAACCGTCAGGTGGGCCGCCCGTTCCTCGGCAAGCGAGCGGGCTCCCAGGATCATCCGGTCCATTGCGCCGAGTGCCTCACGGGCCCACGCCGTGACAACCTCGCCCTCATTGGTGACGCGGGAACCGGCAGGAGTACGGACCACCAGGGTCAGGCCCAGTTGCCGCTCAAGCCGTGCCAATGCGCGGCTGGCGTTGGGTTGGGCCATGCCCACACGGCGGGCGGCAGCGCCGACCGACCCCGTTTCTGCCACCAGGACCAGGATTTCCAAGGCGGTGAGGTCTGGTCGGCTGCTCATGCGTGGACGATATGCCTCAGAGTCAGCTCATGTCAATTAGGCATGGGTTCAGGCTGAAACGACGGCTACCGGGGGCCGCGGATTCGGGGGATCGTGGAAGTATGACCACAACCAGGGCAACCGCCCAAGACGAACCGGGGCTGTCTGCTGCCATCCGGTGTCGTGACCGCCTCCGCGCCCTGGCGCCCGGGCTAGCCGCCTGTGCGGTGGCGGTGGCGTTGGCTTTCGGCATTCACGCCCTGTTGCCGTCGCTTCCGGCCATGACCCTTGCCGTGGTCCTGGGGATTGCCGGCGCCAACGTGCCCGGAACTGCAGCTTGGGTTGGCGGTGCCTGGCAGCCGGGTCTCCGCTTTGCCGGTAAGCACCTGATGCGGGCCGGCATCGTCCTGCTGGGGCTCAAGCTAAGCCTGGGGGACATCGCCGCCTTGGGCTGGCAGGCCTTGGGGCTCATCGTGGCGGTAGTGCTGCTCGCTTTCGCCGGCACGTATGCCTTGGGCAAGCTGTTCAAGCTCCCGGGCGATGCTCCGCTGCTCATCGCCACGGGGTTTTCGATTTGTGGTGCCTCGGCCATCGGGGCCATGGCGGCTGTCCGGGGAACAAAGCACCAGGACACCGTCCTGCCGGTTGCCCTCGTAACGCTCTGCGGAACCCTGGCCATCGGCACCTTGCCCCTGCTCATGCATCCGCTGGGCCTGGACACGGTGACGTTCGGGCGATGGGTGGGAGCATCGGTCCATGATGTGGGGCAAGTGGTGGCCGCAGCCCAGACTGCCGGAACCGTGGCCCTCGGCGCTGCTGTGGTCATCAAGCTCACTCGGGTGGTCCTCCTGGCGCCGATCGTTGCCTCGGCAGGGCTGTGGCAACGGTTTCAGCGCATCCGCGGATCAGGGGGTCCGGGGACGTTCCCGCCCATTGTTCCCGTGTTCGTGGTGGGATTCCTGGCCATGATCGTGCTCCGCACCCTGGGCTGGGCTCCGCCCCCTGTCCTGGACCTTGGCGGCTTGGCACAGGAGATCGCCCTGGGTGCAGCCCTGTTCGGCCTGGGCTCCGCGGTCCGGGTACGTGAACTCCTGCACGCCGGACCACGGTCGCTCGTGATGGCCTTGTGTGCTTGGGCGTTGATCGCGGCCCTTGGCCTGGGGGCGGCGTGGATGATGGCCTAGGACACGTTCTTGTGGGGGTTACGCCCCGACTGTCTTCAGGTAGTTCCTGATGCCGTCCACTACCAACCGGTGGTCCTCGTCGGAGGCCAGGCCGGAAGCGGTGATCGCGCCAACCACCCCGGCACCCCGGACCCGGAGAGGGAAAGAGCCCCCGGCGAGCGTGTAGTCGTCATGGTTGAGCCAGCCACCGCCGAGCGGATTGTGGCCGAGAGCGGAGAACTGCTCGGACAGGAACGCGGTGCTGTGCTCAAACCTGAGTACCGAGTTGGACTTTCGCCGGATCCATTCCTCCTGATCGGACGTGGCGCCGGGAAGCACGCAGCGGAAGAGGACGATGTTGTGGCGGCGGATGTCTACTGCCACCCCAAAGCCCTCGGCGATCGCGTGGTTGGCGATCAACGACCCCAGCCGCCAGGCATCATGGTGATCGAACGAAGCGAAAACCAGTTCTTCCTCCTGCTGCCGCAACTCCTGCAGGCGTGGTGAATCGCTCATGCTCGATCAGCCCCGTAGCCCAGCCCGATCTGCCGGCGGATCTCATCCATGGCGGCCATGATGGCAACGCTCTCGGACGGCGGAAGGATGGTTCCCACGGTTTCGCCGGACTTCACCAGGCGCTCCACCTCGGCGGCCTGGAATTGCATTCCGCGGCTGTTCACGGGTTCATCAAAACGTTCCAGGACAGAGCCGTCAACGGCGTGAACAGTGAACGGCACAGGGTTGTACCAAGTATGTTCGACGTCGATCCAACCCTTGCTTCCGACCACCATGGCACGGTTGGCGCTCGCCGCATCCAGTTCGCAGTCCACCACGGCCTGGGCGCCGTCGTCGTAGTCGAAAATAGCGGCAGTCTGCCGGTCCACACCGGTGGCCGTCATCGACGCGCTGGCGCGGATGGCAGACGGTGTGCCGAGGATGTCGAAGGCGAAGGAAATGGGGTAGATACCCAGGTCCAGCAGCGCGCCGCCGCCGAGGGCGGGGTCGTTCAGCCGGTGCGCGGGATCGGTGGGCAGGCTCTGGTTGTGGCTGGCGACGACCTTGCGGACCTCGCCGATGGTCCCGGCCGCGATGATTTCGCGGATGCGGACCATGTGGGGCAGGAACCGCGTCCACATGGCTTCCAGCGCCACGAGCCCCTTGCCAGCGGCCGCCTCGGTCACCTCCCGCGCCTCCCTGGCGTTCATGGTGAACGACTTCTCCACCAGCACGTGCTTGCCCGCATTCAAAGCCAGGAGAGCATTTGCGTGGTGCATGGGGTGCGGGGTGGCGATGTAGATGACGTCCACATCGGGATCAGCCGCGAGGTCCTCGTAGCTGCCGTGGGCGGTCGCGATGCCGTGGTGTTCAGCGAAGGCCTTGGACGAGTCCAGCGACCGTGAGCCGACGGCCTGGACGGTAAACCCGTTCTCACGGAGGTCCCGGGTCTGCAGGTCCGCAATGAACCCCGTTCCAAGGATTCCCCAGCGAATGGTTCCATCAGAAAGTGACACGTGTTCAGTCCTCCGTTTGGGTAGCCGGCGGGTACGCCACGTACGCGAAATGCTCCGAGTCCGGCGACCAACTGTTGACGTTGAGCGTACCTTGGCCGCCGAACAGCGGCCATGTGTGCAGCGGAGTTTTCCAGTCACCTGTGGAGACGAGTACGACGGCGACCGGCAGGTCTGCGGGGTGGCCCTGCGTTCCGCTGGGGAACCGGATGTAGGAGGCATACTGCCCGTCCGGGGAAAGATGGGGGAACCAGTCCACCGTTTTGGATTCGAGGAGTTGCTCGAAGCCGGTCCCGTCCACCCGGATGCGGGCGACTTGGGCATGGCCGGGCTCGGTGCTGAAGGATTCCGTGTTCAGGTACAGCCACTTCCCGTCGGGCGAGTATTCCGGCCCGTCGCAGTGGCCCTCTCCAACGTTGACGCGGGCGGGAGCACCGCCGTCGGACGCTATGGTCATGAGGCGGCCCGGCTGCCTGAAGTCCCCGCCCCCGATTCCCACGTACGCCAACTCCGCCCCGTCCGGGCTGACACCGTGGAGGAAATGGAAGGAACCGTCATCCGGGGTGATGCGCTGGGCATGGCCGCCGGTGAGCGGAGCCCTGTAGATGTGGCCGTCGTTGGCGGAGAGGAAGATGCTTTCGCCGTCTGGCGCGAGGACGTGATCGTTGTTCAGGTCAGGGATACCGCCGAGGGGGATTTCGATCAGGGTGCCGGAAGTTATGTCCAACCGCCAAAGTTTCCCGTCCCCGTTGAGGATCAGGGACCGGCCATCCAGGGTCCAGTTGGGGGCTTCCAGGAGGATGCGGTGGGTGCTGTAAAGCAGCGTAGATTCGCCGGTCACCGACGCGATCCGCACCTGGCACTGTTGACCGGATTGCAGGGTGCGGATCACGTCGGACGGCTCCTAGTCTTTGCTGCTGAAGGCGGCGTCGAAGCTGGTTTGGGAGGCGGGGAAGTCGTATTTCTTGAGCGCTTTGAGGGCTTCGGGGGCGCCGTGGAGGCGGTCCATGCCGGCGTCTTCCCATTCGACGGAGATGGGGCCGTTGTAGCCGATCGCGGACAGGGCGCGGAATGAGGCTTCCCAGGGCACGTCACCGCGTCCGGCGGAGACGAAGTCCCAGCCGCGGCGCGGGTCGCCCCAGGGCAGGTGGGAGCCGAGGACGGTGTTGCGGCCGGTTTGGCGGACCTTGGTGTCCTTGCAGTCCACGTGGTAGATCCGGTCCTTGAAGTCCCAGATGAAGGACACGGGGTCGATTCCTTGCCACATCATGTGGGAGGGGTCCCAGTTCAGGCCGAACGCTTCGCGGTGGCCGATCGCTTCGAGGGTGCGGACGGTGGTCCAGTAGTCGTAGGCGATCTCGGAGGGGTGGACTTCGTGGGCGAAGCGGATGCCGTTTTCGTCGAAGACGTCCAGGATGGGGTTCCACCGGTCGGCGAAGTCCTGGTAGCCGGCGTCGATGACCTTCTCGGGGACGGGTGGGAACATGGCGACGTATTGCCAGATGGAGGAGCCGGTGAAGCCGACCACGGTGTCCACGCCGAGGGCTTTGGCGAGGCGGGCGGTGTGTTTCATTTCCTCGGCAGCGCGTTGGCGGACGCCTTCGGGGTCGCCGTCGCCCCACACTTTGGAGCCGACGATGGCTTCGTGGCGGAAGTCGATGGGGTCATCGCAGACGGCCTGGCCTTTGAGGTGGTTGGAGATGGCCCAGACTTTGAGGTTGTACTTGTCCAGGAGCTCGAGTTTGGACTCGACGTAGCCGGGTTCGTCCCAGCGCCAGGCGTCCAGGTGGTCTCCGGAGACGGCGATTTCCAGGCCGTCGTAGCCCCAGCCCGAGGCGAGCTTGGCGACTTCCTCGAGGGGGAGGTCGGCCCACTGGCCGGTGAACAGGGTGTACGGGCGGGGCATGTCAGGCTCCTTCGGTTGCGTGTGCGGATTCGTTGGTGTTGGACAGTTGAATCAGTGAGCTCTTGGCGGCCGCGGACTCTTCGATGGCGGCCAGGATGTGCTGGACGTTGAGGCCTTCCTCGAAGGATGGCGATGGCTCGCTGCCCTCACTGATGGCCCGCAGGAAGTCCCGGATCTGGTGGGTGAAGGTGTGTTCCCAGCCGATGATGTGACCCTGCGGCCACCACGCTTCAAGGTACGGGTGCTCGGGTTCGTTGACCAGGATCCTGCGGAAACCCTGCTCCCGGACCGGGACGGTGGCGTCCAGGAAGCCGAGCTCGTTCAGCGCTTCCAGGTCGAACAGGATCGTGCCCTTGTCGCCGTAGATTTCGAGCTTGAGGGAGTTCTTCTGCCCCGTGGCTACGCGGGAGACTTCCACCGAGGCGATTGCTCCGGAGGTGAGGGTCAGCGTGGCCCAGGCGGCGTCGTCGACCGTTACTTGTTCCGGGCCGTCCGCCCCGGGGCGGTGGTCCACGAAGGTGTGCAGGCGGCCGGTGACCTCGGTGACGTCCTCGCCCAGGAGGAAGAGGACCTGGTCGATGGCGTGGGAGGCGATGTCGCCGAGGGCGCCGGAGCCGGCGGTTTCCTTCCGTAGCCGCCAGGTCATGGGGGACCGGGCGTCTGAGAGCCAGTCCTGCAGGTACGCGGCCCGGACGTGGCGGACGGTGCCGAGCCGGCCCTCGGCGATGAGCTCCTTGGCGAGGGTGAGTGCGGGGACGCGGCGGTAGTTGAAACCGATCATGGACTGGACGCCGCGCTTGCGTGCCTTGGCTGCGGCAGCAGTCATGGCTTCGGCCTCGGCGAGGGTGTTGGCCAGTGGTTTCTCCACCAGCACGTGCTTGCCGGCTTCCAGCGCTGCGATGGCGATTTCTGCGTGCATCCAGCCCGGTGCGCAGATATCGATGATGTCGATGTCTTCCCGGTCGATGACGTCGCGCCAGTCCGTGGCGGACTCGGCCCAGCCGTACTTGGCGGCCGCTTCGGCCACCTGGACGGGGTCGCGGCCCACGAGCACTGCCTGTTCCACCGCCGGGACGTCGAAGAAACTGGCCACGTTCCGCCACGCATTCGAGTGGGCCTTCCCCATGAAGGCGTAGCCGATCGCTGCCACCCGCAAAGGGGCGGCCGGCTGTCGGGACGAGTGGGTGGGGGTGGTCATGGTCTGGGTCCTCGCTGATTCTTCAGGGGTCGTTAAAGCGTGGCTGTTGTGGGGTTCCAGTCCTCGGGAAGTGTTGCCGAGGAGGGGGCGTTGCTGGCGACTTCCACAAAGGTGCCCGATTCCACGGACTCGGCAATCGAGACCATGGTGTCCAGCACGTGGTACGCGAGCTCACCGGTGGCACGGTGGGGTTCTCCGGAGCGGAGGGAACGGGCCATGTCCAGCACACCCATGCCGCGGCCGTTGGCCGGGCCGGTGGCCGGGATGATTTCCGGTTCTTCTGCTCCGGGGCGCCAGAGCTTGAGGTCGCCGTCGAAGTAGTTCGGATCCGGCAGGGAAAGGGTCGCCTCCGAACCGGTGATTTCCACGAATCCCATCCGCTGGCGCGGGGACTCGAAGGAGAAGACGCTGTGGCTGGACTGCCCGCCTTCGAACTGCGCCATCGCGGACACATGCGTGGGCACCTCGACGGCGAACTCCTCACCTGCCTTGGGACCGGAACCGATGACGCGGGTGGCCTTGGCCGCTGACCCGACCGCGGCCACCTTCCGCACCGATCCGAAGGTCTGCACCAGGGCGGTCAAATAGTACGGCCCCATGTCGAACAACGGACCCGCGCCGTGCTGGAACAGGAACGCCGGATTCGGATGCCAGCTTTCGGGCCCGGGGGTCTGGAACGTGGTCATCCCGGTCAGCGGCGCGCCGATGTCGCCACGTTCGATGATCCGGCGCGCGGTCTGCAAGCCCGCGCCCAGGAACGTGTCCGGCGCCGTACCCAGGCGGATACCTGCGGCGTGCGCGGCCTTGAGCAGCCCCAGGCCGGATTCGCGGTCCAGGGAGATCGGCTTCTCCGTCCAGACATGCTTGCCGGCCTTGACTGCGGCCGTCGCGACCTCCACGTGCGCCGCCGGGATGGTCAGGTTGACGATGATTTCGACGTCGGGATGGTTCAGCGCCAGCTCCGGGGCGCCGAACTCCGCGATGCCGTATTCCTTGGCCCGCGCCTCGGCGGCCTCAACGAACAGGTCGGCGATGACATGGACCGTCAGGTCCGGGAACGTGGTGAGGTTATCAAGGTACTGCTTGGAGATATTGCCCGCGCCGATGACGGCAACGCCCACTGGGCCCTTGCGTGTGGATGGTGTGGTGGTCATGCCCGTGCCTCCCCGGAAGCGGTTCCTTCCGCGGCCTGTACGCTGGCTGCGGCCGTCAGGAACCTGAGGCTCTCGGCGATGCCTTCAAAGACATCCCCCGAGTAGTCGTCGAACTCAACAACTCCCACTTCCAGGGACGTGGCCGCAGCGATCACATCCAGCACCGGGATGGTTCCCTTTCCGGCCGGCTGCTGGGCCTTGGTATCCGTGGTGGCGGGTCCGTCCTTGATGTGGATGAGCCGCACCCGGTCACCCAGGCGGGTCAACAGTTCAACGGGGTCCTGCCCGCCGACGGCTACCCAATAGGTATCCACTTCCAGGACCACTTCGGGGTCCAGGAGGGTTTCGAAGTACTCCAGGGCAGTTTGTCCCTCGATGGTTGACTCCAGCTCCCAGGCGTGGTTGTGGTACCCCACGCGGATGCCGTATTCGGCGCCCTTCTTTGCGGCGGCGTTGAGCTTGGCCGCGGTGGACTGGATGTCTCCGGCGTCCTGCCAGTGCTCTGCCGGAAGGAATGGATCGATCACCGTGGTGATGCCCAGCTCTTTGGCGGCCGCGAAGATCTCATCCTGGTCCTGGCTGAGCAGCGGCGCGTGGCCGGAAGGGGCGGTGATGCCGTTCTCCTTCAGGGCCGCACCCAGCTCCGGCGCGAGGGCCACGAAGTTGTACGGCTCAACCTGGGTATAACCGATGTCTGCGACCCGCCGGATGGTGCCGGGCAGGTCTTCGGCAATCGCATCCCTCAGGGTGTAGAGCTGGAGTGAGTAGGACATGGGATTCCTTCCACGTAGCGCATCGTTGACAGTGATGCTGGACTGGTCAGGTTGCTGTGGTTCGTCACTTAACAGTCAACCTACTTCACTGCCCCGGAGGACAGACCTGCCACCAAATGTTTTTGGACCAGGATGAAACCAATCAGCACGGGAAGGCTGACCACCACGGAGGCAGCCATGAGCTGGTTCCAGAAAACGTCCGACTCGCTGGCATAGGCCTTGAGCCCCAAGGACAGTGTCTTGGTGGCTTCGTTCGTCAGGACCGATGCGAACAGCACTTCGCCCCACGCCGAGATGAACGAGTACACGGCCACGGCGATGATGCCGGGTTTGGCTACCGGCAGGATGACCCGGAACAGTGCACCCATCCGGCCGGTGCCGTCAATCATCGACGCCTCTTCCAGCTCCTTGGGAATGGAGGCGAAATATCCGCTCAGCATCCAGATCGCGAAAGGCAGCGTGAACGTCATGTAGGTGATGATGAGCCCCAGGTAGGAGCCCTGCAGCTGGAGGCCGGTCATGTTCCGGATCTGCGTGAAAATCAGGTACAGCGGCAGGAGGAACAGGATACCGGGGAACATCTGCGTGGAGAGGACCGTCAAGCTGAAGACACGCTTGCCCTTGAACGGCAGGCGGGCGATCGCGTAGGCGGCCAGGACGGCGACGGTCACGGAACAGGCGGTGGCGCAGATCGTGATGATGAGGCTGTTCTGGAAGTACTTCGCCAAGGGAACCGTGGTCCAGATATCCAGGTACGGGGCCAGGGTGATCTCGCGCGGAATCCACTGGAAGAGCCCGGCGACGTCCTTGAGCGGCTTGATCGAGGTGGACACCACTACATAGAGGGGGATTGCCACCCAGAGGGAGAGGACGGTCAGGACGATATTGCGCAGGATCCGGAATTTGCGGGTCTCAATCATTGTCGGCTCCCTTGGGCAGGACCATGCGGATGTAGAAGGCGGATGCGATGAACAGGGCAATCAGCAGCAGGACGCTCATGGCGCCGCCCAGGCCGAAGTTCCAGCTTCCAAAGGAGTTCTGGTAGATCAGCGGCGAGATCAGCGTGGCTTCCTTGGGTGATGATGCGCCGAACAGGACAAAGGGGATGTTGAACTGGTTGAACGTCCACAGGGACATCACCATGAGCAGCACGCCGTTGGCCGGGCGGACCATGGGCAAGGTGATGCTCTTGAACTGCTGCCACAGGCTGGCACCGTCGATCGCCGCGGCCTCGTAGACGTCGTTGGGGACGTTTTGCAGGGCAGCCATCAGCATCAGGAACGCGAAGGGCCAGAGCTGCCACACGTTCACCACCACCATGGCGCCGAAGGAGTTCTCGCCCAGCAGCCAGAACGGGCGTTCGTCGCCGAACAGGCGGAAGGTGTCCACCAGGATCTGGTTCACTGCGCCGTCGCGCTGGTTGAACATGAAGGCCCAGGCAATGGTTCCCACATAGGCCGGAAGTGCGTACGGGACCAGGAAGAAGGTCCGCAGCAGTCCGCGGCCCTTGAAGTTGGAGGAAAGGAAGACCGCGCCGGCCATGCCGAGCACCCACGAGCAGCCAACCACCAGCACGGTGTAGCCCAGCGTGCGGCCTACCGTGCCGAAGAATGCCTGGCCGATGGTGCTGTCCGGATTCAGTCCGTTGATGAAGTTCTGCAGCCCTACGAAGGGGGCGTTGAGCCAGTTGGTCAGGTTGAGCTGGGTCAGGGAAATGAAGGCGATCCAGATGCCCAGGAGCATCGGTCCGATGTGGATCAGAAGTTCGAGGACCGCCGCGGGGGCGATCAGGCCGTAGGGGAGGAAGGAACGGCGGCGCTTGCGGACCACCGGTGTGCCGGCCGCCTTGGATGGGCCGGGCTCAGGATCGTGCGCAGCCGGGCTGCCTGCAGCGGCTGGTCCGCTGTCCAATGCTGAATGTGACATGGAAACTCCTTGGCCGGAGCGGGGGTGCCGTGTTCCGGTGGCACCCCCGCCCGCTGGGCCTGGTTACTGGGCCGCGGCCATCTGGTTGTTGGCGTCCTTGAGGGCCGCCCGGATGTCGTCCTCGGAAACAGTTCCGGTAGCGGCCTTGGCAAAGAGGTTCTTGATGGCCGTGCCGGTCAGGGTTTCCATCTGTCCCTCTTTGGCAATGAGGGGCATGGGCAGGGAGTGGTTGGCCAGCGCGTCGTTCTTGGCCTTGACTTCGTCGGTCTGGAAAGCGGCGTCTGTGGACGCAGCCGTCACCACCGGGAGGGAGGAGTAGGCCTTGTTGAGGGCTACCTGCTCTTCGTCGCTGGTAAGGAAGCCGGCCAGCTTGATGGCGTTCGCCTTGTTGTCGCTGTTCTTGAAGACGCTGAGATTGATTCCGGCTACGTGGCTCTGCGTGGCCCGGTCGCCGGTGGCGTCGGCGGTCATCATCGGGACCGGAGCTACGCCCCAGTCCTTGAAATCGCGTGCAGCGAAGTTCTTCAACGGGCTTTGGTCGAACATCATGGCGGCCTTGCCGTTGATGAGGTTGTCCACCTTTTGGCTGCCCTGGCTAAGTTCAGCGTCCGACGGCGACATCACCTTGTGCGTGGCCATCAGGTCCACGAACTGCTTGACGCCTTCAACCTGGGGGTCGCTGTCAAAGGTCGGCTTGCCTTCGGAGTCGAACAGGGTGCCGCCGTTCTGCAGGCCACGGACGAAGGCCTGGTGCGAGTTGGCGGACACCGAAGCGCCCGCCGCGGTGAAGCCCCACTGGTCCGGCTTGCCATCGCCGTTGGTGTCCTTGGTCAGCTTCTTGGCAGTCTCGACGAATTCGTCCCAGGTGGTGGGGGCCTTCTCGATGCCGGCTTCCTTGAACATCTTCGTGTTGTAGTACATGTTGTAGGCCAGGCCGTAGAGCGGGACCGACGTGGGGGTCTTGCCCTCGGCGCCACCGGTGGACCAGCTGGTCTTCAGGAAGCGGTCCTTGCCTCCCACGGCTTCCAGCAGTTCCCCTTCCACCGGCTCAAAGGCTCCGGTCTCCTGCAGCGTCACGGCCCAGGTGTTGCCGATGTTGAGGACGTCCGGGCCATCGCCGCTGGTCACCGCGGTGAGGATGCGGTTGTAGAGGTCCGTCCAGCTGATCACTTCCAGCTGGACCTTGACGCCGGTCTTCTCGGTGAAGCGGTCCAGCGACGGCTTCAACTTGGCGGCGGTGTCGTCAAGGCTGTTGCCCTGGTCCGATGCCCAGTAGGTGATGGTGTCGCTGCTTGCCTGCGGGCTGCTGCCGCCGCCACAGGCACTGAGCGTGAGGGCCATGGCGGTTGTCGCAGCCAGGGCAGAGAGTACTTTCAAGGGATTTTTCATGGTGCTCCGGTTTTCTCGTCGTCGAGCTGGCACAGATGGTGGGTCAGGACAGTGTTGAAGCGGTGGGGTCCCAGTCCTCGGGCAGGGCAGGGACCTTGGATGCGGAACTCTCCACATCCACGAACGCGCGGTTGTCGATCGACTCCGAGATGGACGCCATGGTGTCGAGGATGTGGTAAGCCAGCTCTCCCTGGGCCCGGTGTTCGCGGCCTTCACGGATGGCCCGGGCCATCTCCAGCACACCGGCACCGCGGCTTGCCGTGGATCCGACCGAGGGGACCACCGTCCAGTCGTCCGATCCCAAAGCGCAGATGCGGACATCGCCGTCGAAGTTGTTCGGGTCCGGGAAGGCGATAGTGGCCTCTGATCCGGTGATTTCCACGAAGCCGGCGCGCTTGAGGGGGGAGTCGAAGCTGAAAATGCTCTGCGCCGATTCGCCGTTCTCAAACTGCAGGATGGAGCTGACGTGCGTGGGTACGGTGACGTCAAAGACTTCCCCGGCCTTGGGGCCGGAGCCGATGACGCGGGTTTCGCGCGACTTCGAACCGAAAGCGGCTACCCGGCGGATGCTGCCGAACGTCTGCACCAGAGTGGTCAGGTAGTAGGGGCCAATGTCGAACAGCGGACCCGCGCCGTCCTGGAACAGGAAGGCCGGGTTCGGGTGCCAGGACTCGGGACCCGGGGACTGCATGAGGGTCAGGGCGGTCAGCGGGGTGCCGATGTCGCCGCGTTCGATCATCCGGCGGGCTGTCTGCAGGCCGGCTCCCAGGAAAGTGTCCGGCGCGCAGCCCAGCCGGACGCCCGCGGCGTCGGCCGCTTTCAGCAGGCCGATTCCGCTTTCGCGGTCCAGGGAGAAGGGCTTTTCGCTCCAGACGTGCTTGCCGGCGTTCACGGCCTGGGTGGCTACCTCCACGTGGGCAGCCGGGATGGTCAGATTGATGACGATCTCGACGTCGGGGTTCCCCAGTACCGCTTCAATGCCGCCGTGGTGGGGGATGCCGTACTCGGCAGCCCGGCTTGCCGCCGCCTCTTCGAAGAGGTCGGCGATTGCCACCACCCTGACATCGGGAAAGCTGGTGAGGTTGTCGAGGTACTGCTTGCTGATGACGCCTGCCCCGATGATGCCAACGCCAACGGGACCCGCTCCCTGGGCTTCCAAGGCCGCACCTGCTGCGTGGCTCATGCGGACACCTTCCCGGCGGAGAGGTAGTTGTAGCTGTCCTGGACGGCCTGGAACATGTCGCCCTGGAAGTCGTCCAGTTCCACAACGCCTGCTTCCAGGGAGGTGGCTGCGGCCAGGACGTCCTGGATGGCCATCTTTCCGTCGCCTACGGCGAGTTGGGCGGAGGGGTCCGGAGTGAGGGGTCCGTCCTTGATATGGATGAACTTGACCCTGTCTCCGAGCCGCGCCAGGAGTTGTGCCGGGTCCTGCCCGCCGACTGCGGCCCAGTAAGTGTCGAGCTCCAGGATGACGTCCGGATCCAGGTGGTCCGCCAGGTGTTCCAGGGCGGTTTTGTCATCGATGACCGACTCAACTTCCCACCAGTGGTTGTGGTAGCCCACCCGGACGCCGTAACCGGCACCCTTCCTGGCTGCTTCGTTCAACTGCCGGGCCGTTTCCTTGATGTCCTCGATCGTGTTCCAGCGCTCGATCGGCACGTGCGGATCGATGACGGTGCCGATTCCCAGATCCTGCGCAGCGGCGAAGATGGCGTCCTGGTCGTCGCTGAGCAGAGGGGCATGGCCGGACGGGGCGGTGAGGTTGTTTGCCGCCAGCGCCTGCTTGAGCTCGGCGGCCTTGGCGACAAAGCGGTAGGGCTCAACCATGGTGAAGCCGATGTCCGCCAGCCGGCGGATGGTTCCAGCGAGATCCTCTTCAAGGGCCTTTCGGACCGTGTAGAGCTGGATCGAATATGACACTGTCTCTCCTCGTCGTTGTGGAATGAGGGTGATTCATAGGGGTGATGCGCGGCATTGATGCGCGTGATGTGGTGCTGCTCACAACCTATGGGGACTTTTGTCGAGCGTCAAGCAAAAGGTGAAAATTAATCGACATACTTTTGGTGCATGACACTCATAAGCAATCGTGCTTCACTAAGTCCATGACCTCAGCCCCGGGTACCCAGGCCGGAAAAGATGCGGCCGCGCCGGAAGCCGCGAATCTCTCGCGTGCCGGGGATCTCTTCCAACTGCTTCGGGACGGCCAGGCCCGCACCCGCGCCGAACTCGCGCTGACCACCGGCCTCGCCCGCTCCACCGTCGCCTCCCGCATTGATGCCCTCATCAGCTCCGGACTGGTGGGCCCCGCAGGTGAGGCCAGCTCCAGCGGCGGCAGGCCGCCGTCGCGCTTCGCCTTCAACCCGGCAGCCCGCGTGGTCCTGGCCGTCGACGTCGGGGCCACCCACGTGATCGTCGCTGTGACGGACCTCGGCGGCAGCATCCTCGCTGAGCGCCGCCTGAAGCAGGACGTCTCAGACGGTCCGGAAGCAGTCCTGGGCCGCGTCATCTCTGCGGGCAAGGAACTGCTGGCCGAGACCGGCCGCCACCCGGGCGACCTCGCCGGGATCGGCATCGGACTTCCCGGACCGGTGGAACATGACACCGGGCGTCCGGTGAAGCCGCCCATCATGCCGGGGTGGGACGGGTTCGACGTCGTCCCTTACGTCCAGCGCTCACTGCCCGTTCCGGTGCTGGTGGACAACGACGTCAACATCATGGCGCTTGGTGAACGTACCGCCTACTGGCCGGACCACCGCAACTTCCTGTTCGTCAAAGTGGCCACGGGCATTGGTGCGGGCATCATCAGCAACGGCGAACTGCAGCGCGGAGCCAATGGAACCGCGGGCGACCTCGGGCACGTCCGTGTCCCGCGCGGCGACGACGTCCTCTGCCGCTGCGGCAACTACGGGTGCCTTGAAGCGCTCGCCTCAGGTCCCGCCGTCGCCGGTCAACTCAAGGCACAAGGGCTGGAAGCCGCCACGGGTTCCGACGTCCTGCGGCTCGTCGACGAAGGAAACCTGCAAGCCATCCAGGCTTTGCGCCAGGCGGGGCGGGACGTCGGCGATGTCCTGGCCACGGTGGTGAACCTGCTTAATCCCTCCATGATCATCATCGGCGGCAGCGTGGGGGAGGCCGGCGAACACCTGGTGGCAGGGATCCGCGAGGTGGTCTACCGGCGTTCACTGCCGCTGGCCACCACGCACCTGCGGATCGGCATCTCCATGGCGGGCGATCGTTCCGCGATCCTCGGTGCGAGCCAGATGGTCACGCAGCATGTGTTGTCGCCGGCCGTGATCGAAGCCACGCTGCAGGCCGCCGGATAAGACCGGGCTCCGGCGCTTTCCAGGTGCGCAGGCGTGATAGCAATGAAGGTGATGAAAACGCTTCCTGCTCCAGTCCTGCCTCCCCGATGAGTCAATTCCTTGCCAAAGTCCCGCGGAGCTGGTTGATCCTTGCCTGCATCGGCCTTATTGCCCTGAACATGCGCGGACCGTTCGTGGCGGTGGCGCCCGTGGTGGAGTCCCTGCGGCGGGATCTTGGCTTTTCGCCCGTGGAACTGGGATTGCTGACCGGCATCCCGGTGCTTTGCTTCTCGCTGGCCTCGCCGCTGGCATCCTTGGCCGGGCGTCGTTTCGGGGCCGAGTTCGCCGTGATGCTGACGTTGCTGGGTGTGCTGGCCGGCGTCGTTATCCGGTCCAGCGGCGGTGGTGTTCCCGTGATGGTGGGCACCGTCCTGATCGGGGTAGCCATCACGATCGGCAACATCGCCGTCCCGCTGATCATCCGGCGCGACTTTGCGCCGCGCCGGCAGGCCACGGCCATGGGTGTCTACACGGCTGCGCTCAACATCGGTTCCTTCCTCACATCGGTAGCCACGGCGCCCTTGGCCGAACTGGTGGGGTGGCGGTTGTCTCTGGCTGCAAGCGCGTTGCTGGCACTGGCTGCGATCGTGTTCTGGATACCCACCGTGGGAGCGCGCCGGGCGCTTGTCCCGGCACCCGTTCCACCTCCGGCGCCTGCACCCCCCGGAAAGACCCGCGGCGTGGCCTGGCTGGTGGCGGGATTGACCATCGGGTTCGCGGGCCAGGCGTTCTCCTACTACGGGGTCACCGCGTGGCTGCCGAGCTTCCTGTCTGACGAACTCGCCATGGGGACCGCCGAGGCCGGAGCGGGATCGTCGCTGTTCCAGATCTTCGCGATTGTGGGTGGTCTGGGCGTGCCGCTGCTGGCCCGCTTTTCCAGCACGACGACGGTCGCGGTCACCTTGAGTGCGTTGTGGTTGACGGTTCCCGTTGGCCTGTTGTTGGCCCCGGGCTGGTGGTGGCTATGGTCCTCCCTGGGCGGCATTGCCCAGGGTGGTGGTATCACGGTCATCTTCATCGCCGTCATCAAGTTCGCGCACTCGCAGGCGGCTGCCGGGAAGATGTCGGCCGTGGTGCAGGGTGTGGGCTATTGCTTTGCGGCACTGGCTCCGACCATTGTGGGCTACGTGCATGACGCTTCCGGCGGCTGGACTGTTCCCTTGCTGGTGATCCTTGGTTCGGTGCTGGCTTTCTGCGTCTGCACAACACTGTCCGTCCGCTGGGTTTCCCGCCAAGGAAGGTGAGCCGCCACGCGGGGTGAGCCAGCCGCGCGGGCCGTGTGCCGCCGTCGTACGCACCCAAGTAGGTCGCAGTTAAGCGCGTTTTGACGGCTCAAAACGCGCTTAACTGCGACCTGGTTGGGTGAGGTTTCCGGTGCTGGGCTGCCTTCCCCGGCCTTCGGGGTCACTTGTTGCGAAGAGTGCAGGCAGCCCAGCGTCGGGGCTTTGTGTTTCCTGGACAATCGCCAGGGGCTAGGCGGCGACCAGTTCTTCTTCCGTTGCCTCTTCCTTGGCCTCGGTGAGGAAGCGGGCGTAGGCGGGGATGGTCAGGAACGTCGGGAATTCCTCGGTGAGGGTGACCTCTTCGAAGATGCTGCGGGCGTCTGCGAAGCGGTCTCCATCGAAGCGTTCCAGGCGGGCGAACTCTTCGTCCAGCATGTCCTGGACCCATTCGCGGGTAATGATGTCTCCGTGCTCGGTGATCGCGAGGGAGTGGATCCACTGCCAAAGCTGGGAGCGGGAGATCTCCGCGGTGGCGGCGTCTTCCATGAGGTTGTGGATGGCCACGGCCCCGTTGCCCCTCAGCCAGGACTCGATGTAGCGGATGCCTACTTCGATGTTCAGGCGGACGCCGGCCTCGGTGATAGAGCCCTCGGTGGTGGAGATGTCGATCAGGGCGCGGTCATCGGGCGTGACGTCCTCGCGGCTTCGGTCCAGCTGGTTCGGCTTCTCCCCAAGTACTGCGTCGAAGACTTCGCGGCACACCGGAACCAGGTCCGGGTGGGCCACCCATGAGCCGTCGAAACCGTCGTTGGCTTCGCGGGTCTTGTCCGCGCGGACCTTCTCGAAGGAAGCTGCGTTGGCGGCCTCGTCCTTCCGGTTCGGAACCGCTGCTGCCATGCCCCCGATTGCCATGGCTCCGCGGCGGTGGCAGGCCCGGACCAGCTGCTCGGTGTAGGCACGCATGAACGGTTGGGTCATGGTGACCTGGCCCCGGTCCGGGAGCACGAAGCGCGGGCCACGGATCCGGAAGTTCTTGATCAGGGAGAAGATGTAGTCCCAGCGGCCGGCATTCAACCCGGAAGCGTGGTCGCGGAGTTCGTACAGGATTTCTTCCATCTCAAAGGCGGCCGTGATGGTTTCGATCAGCACGGTGGCGCGGATGGTGCCCTGCGGGATGCCGAGCAGGTCCTGGGCCAGGATGAAGATGTCGTTCCACAACCGTGCCTCGAGGTGGTTCTCGATCTTGGGCAGGTAGAAGTAGGGACCCTTGCCCTGGGCCAGGAGGCGGCGGGCGTTGTGGAAGAAGTACAGGCCGAAGTCCACAATTCCGCCGGCGATCGGTTTGCCGTCGATCAGCAGGTGCTTCTCCGGCAGGTGCCAGCCACGCGGACGGACCACGATGGTGGGGAGGTCCTCGGCGGCCTTGAGTTTGTACTCCTTGCCCTCCGGGGAGGTGAAGTCGATGCGGCGTTCCAAGGCATCGGTCAGGTTCAGTTGGCCCTGGATGACGTTGCGCCATGTCGGCGTGGAGGAGTCCTCCATGTCGGCCAGCCAGACCTTCGCGCCGGAGTTCAGGGCGTTGATGGTCATCTTTTTGTCCACGGGACCCGTGATCTCCACGCGGCGGTCCTCCAGGCCCGGAGCCGGGGGAGCCACACGCCAGGACGGGTCGTTGCGGATGCCCTCGGTCTGCGGCAGGAAACGGGGATCCTGGCCACTCGAAATGGCGTTGCGCCGTGCGTGCCGTGCCTGCATCAGCTCCTGGCGGCGGTCAGCAGTGGCCCGGTGCAGCTTGCCGACGAACTCAAGCGCATCCGGCGTAAGGACCTCGTTCTGCCGTGAAATGGGCTGCGCGGTCAGGGTGATCCCGTTGATAGTGAAGTTGTCGGTGAAGCTGTTCATCTGATTTATCCCTTCGGGGACCAACTGGGTCGCAGTTGTGCGCGTTATGACGGCTCAAAACGCGCACAACTGCGACTTAGTTGGGAAAGTTGTTAGTGGAATTGGCCTTCTTCGGTGGATCCCACCAGGGCCAGGGTGGATGCGTTCGGGTTGAGCGCGGTGGCGATGTCGTCGAAGTAGCCGGTGCCGACTTCGCGCTGGTGCTTGGTGGCGGTGTAGCCGCGGGATTCGGAGGCGAATTCCTTTTCCTGGAGCTCGACGTAGGCGCTCATGCCTTCACGGGCGTAACCGTGGGCGAGGTCGAACATCGAGTAGTTCAGGGCGTGGAAGCCGGCCAGGGTGATGAACTGGAAGGTGAAGCCCATGGCGCCGAGTTCGCGCTGGAACTTCGCGATCGTGGCGTCGTCCAGGTGCTTGCGCCAGTTGAAGGACGGGGAGCAGTTGTAGGAAAGCATCTGGTCCGGGAACTCGGCCTTGACGGCTTCGGCGAACTTGCGGGCCAGTTCCAGGTCCGGGGTGCCCGTTTCCATCCAGATCAGGTCGGAGTAGGGGGCGTAGGCCTTGGCGCGGGCGATGCAGGGTTCGATCCCGTTGCGGACCTTGTAGAAGCCCTCGGCCGTACGCTCACCGGTGATGAATTCGCGGTCGCGCTCGTCCACGTCGGAAGTGATCAGGGTTGCGGCCTCGGCGTCGGTGCGGGCGATCACGACAGTCGGGGTACCGGCGACGTCGGCTGCCAGACGGGCTGCGTTCAGGGTCCGGATGTGCTGCTGGGTGGGGATCAGGACCTTGCCGCCCAGGTGACCGCACTTCTTCTCGGAAGCGAGCTGGTCTTCCCAGTGAACGCCCGAGGCACCTGCGGTGATCATGGATTTCATGAGCTCGTAGGCGTTAAGCGGGCCCCCGAAACCGGCTTCGGCGTCGGCGACGATCGGGACCAGCCAGTCCTCGACCGTCTTGATGCCCTCGGCGTATTCGATCTGGTCTGCTCGGAGCAGGGCGTTGTTGATGCGGCGGACAACCTGCGGAACCGAGTTGGCCGGGTACAGGGACTGGTCCGGGTAGGTGTGGCCCGAAAGGTTGGCATCAGCGGCCACCTGCCAACCGGACAGGTAGATGGCGCGCAGCCCGGCCTTGACCTGCTGCACGGCCTGGTTGCCGGTCAGCGCACCCAACGCGTTGGTGTAACCACCGGTGGGTGCTTCCTCCGTGAGCTGCTTCCACAGCTTCTCCGAACCACGGCGGGCCAGGGTGTGCTCTTCGGAGACGCGGCCGCGGAGGCGGACGACGTCGGTGGCCGAGTAATCACGGGTGACGCCCTCCCAGCGCGGGTTGGCGGACCATTCAAGTTCCAGCGCGGCTGCCTGCTGTTCAGCGGTCTGTTCGGCTGGTTCAAACGATGCGGTCATTGCATGTCTCCTCATATGGCGGGGCTCCCGGGCCGGCCTCCGCTGCGTCATTGCTGCTTCGGCCGGCTTGCCCGGGGTCTGTGTTTCTTTTTCGTGAGAACTACTTTTCTGCACTTTCAAGAGGCTTTCCAGAGGAAAGGCATGGAAAGAAATGCAGTTCTTCGCGTATCCTCAAGAAATGTCGCCTGTGAGCTGGAATCGCGAAGTCGCGTCGCCGTCGTCGTCCCCTGCGTCCCCTGAACTGGACGTCATCAGCCTTGGCCGCCGCGTGCGCCATTTGCGCAAGCAAGCAGGCCTGACGCTCGATGACTTGAGTGCCGCCGTCGGGACCGCGCCAAGCCAGCTGAGCCTGATCGAAAACGGCAAGCGCGAGCCCAAGTTGGGTCTGCTGCAGCAGTTGGCTGCGTCCCTCAATGTGAGCATCGACCAGTTGCTGGGGGCGGAGCCGCCCAGCCGTCGTGCGGCCCTGGAAATCGAGCTGGAACGGTACCAGCGGGGACCGCTCTACGAGTCGCTGAACCTGCCGAAAATCCGCATCAGCTCGCGGCTTCCGCTGGAGGTGCTGGAGTCGCAGGTGGGGCTGCTTCAGGAGCTCGAACGCAAGCTTAATGAGCAAGCCGCGACGCCGGAAGAAGCCCGCCGCGCGAACGGCGAGTTGCGTGCCATGATGCGCGAGCGCGGCAACTATTTCCCCGAGTATGAGGCCGAGGCACAGAAGGTCCTCAAGGGCGTCGGCTACACCACGGGTCCGCTGAGCCAGCACGTCATTGCGGACATCGCCGAGAACCTCGGTTTTTCGCTTCACCATGTGGGTGACCTGCCGCATTCCACGCGGTCCGTGACGGATTTGAAGAACCGCAGAATTTATCTGACACAGAACCAGAGGCAGGACCACGACCCCCGCTCGGTGCTCCTCCAAGCGCTGGGGCACTATGTCCTGGGGCACGAAACTCCGCGGAACTACGGCGACTTCCTGGCGCAGCGTGTGGCCACCAATTACTTCGCGGCGGCCTTGTTGCTGCCCGAGCACGCCACGGTGGAGTTCCTGCAAAAGGCCAAGGCGGCCAAGGAAATCGCGGTGGAGGACATTCGCGATGCCTTCGCCGTGTCATACGAAACCGCCGCGCACCGCTTCACCAACCTGGCTACCAAGCACCTGGGCATCACCACGCACTTCCAGAAGACCCACCAGTCCGGCATCATCTACAAGGCCTACGAGAACGACGGCGTGACGTTCCCGCAAGATCACACCGGCGCCATCGAGGGGCAGCCCTCATGCAAGGCCTGGACGTCACGGGCTGTGTTCGACGTCCCGGACAAGTTCAGCGCCTACAGCCAGTACACGGATACGCCGTCCGGGACGTACTGGTGCACTGCCCGCACCGAGCGGTCGGCTACCGGGGAGTTCTCGCTCAGCATTGGCGTGCCGTACCAGCACGTGAAGTGGTTCCGCGGACGCGAGACCACTGCCCGCGCTACCTCGAACTGCCCGGATCCGAATTGCTGCAAGCGCCCGCCCGAGGCTTTGGCGAATGAGTGGGCCGGAAACGCGTGGCCCTCTGCCCGGGCGCATTCCCACCTGCTCGCTGCCATGCCTCCGGGCGCCTTCCCCGGCGTGGACGAGACTGAGGTGTACTCCTTCCTGGCGGCCCACTCGGGGCGCTGACCTCCCCCCTCCCAACCCTCTATCACGGATCGGCCTCTTTTCCGGATCGCTCTCTCACATTCCGGCAACATTCGTCCATCCCTCTTCCACATCGCGTGAACTCTGCCTGCCTTCAGCGCACCATGAAGCCATCACGGTTTCCAAGGGGGTTGGGTCATGGCTCGGACGTTGTCAAGGATCGCCGCAGTTGCTGTGGCGGGTGCGCTGGTAGCCGTCACAGCGTGCGCGCCCCAGCCAGCCGCCGTCGTGCTGGTTAAGGCCGACGGCGTAACGCGCGTTTCTGTCCAAACGGCCGATTACTCCGCGCAGCTTGAGGCGTTCAACGCGTCCGCGCGCAAGCTTGGCGGGACGTTGCTGGCAGATGGCGGCGACTCCACCAACGGCAACGTGGTGTCGGCTCCGGCAAGTTTGCTGATCGCGCTGAGCATGCTCCGCGCTGGTGCTTCGGGCGCCGCAGCGGCGGAGATGGATGCGGTGCTTGGCTTCCCTGCAGAGGGGCGCGACGAGGCAATGAACGCGCTACTCGCCTCCCTGGAGAAGTTCGACGGCGACCCCGGCTCCGTTGACGAAGACAACCCGCCGCGCACGCCGGTCATGCACGCAGCCAATGGGCTGTTCGTGGATAAAAGTGTGCCTGCGGGCGAGGGATTTCTCACCACGCTCGCCCGGCATTTCGGCACAGGCGTGTACCCGGTGAGCTTTAGGGACGAGGCCGTGACCAAGACCGCCATCGACCAGTGGGTCAGCAAGAACACCGGTGGCCGTATCAAGGAAGCGCCGGCAAAGTACAGTCCGGACAACACGTTCAGCCTGCTCAACGCGCTCTATTTCGCCGCCGCCTGGCAGACCCCCTTCGATGCGAACGACACCGCGGACCGCCCGTTCACCACGGCCGGTGGTGAAGTGATCAACGTGCCAACCATGCACGCTCCGCTCGCCGTGGCGTACGCGGAAGCTCCCGGGTGGAAAGCTGTGGACCTGCCCTATGCCGAGGGTTTCGTTATGCGGCTGATACTGCCCGACGGCGGCACGCCGGGTTCACGCGGTTCGGAGACGGTGTCGGTTGAGGTGCTTGGGGACGTGGCGAAGGGGTTGGCCTCGGCCTCGCGAGAAATGGTGCAGATCAGTCTGCCGAAGTGGGACCACAAGACCACTTTCGAACTGCGGAAGGTGTTCGAATCCCTGGGACTCAAGGAGACGCTGGCCACTTCCACCGATTTCGACGCCATCCAGCAGGGAATGAAACTGACGCAGGCTGCACAGGCCGCCAACATTACCGTTGCCGAGAAGGGGACCATCGCTTCCGCCGTGACCCAGATCAACGCAGAGGCCTCCAGCGCCTTGGTTCCGGATCGCGTGATGATCCTTGACCGTCCGTTCCACTACGAGATTCTGCACGTGGAGAGCGGAATGCCGCTGTTTACCGGGTGGGTGGCAGACCCCCGTTAGGTCGGCGAATCGAGTTCGCTGGAACCGTGCTGGATCGCCGGAAGTTTCCCGGTGTGCAAGCACGCTTCCGGCGAATTCGGCGCGCACGGCTAACGAGCCAGCCGCGCCACCAGCACAGCCGCGGCCTTTACGACGTCGTCCGCCTCCTTCTTGCTGCCACTCAAGGCGACCTCCTGGCCGGCAACCGTAATGATGTCCGTGATCACCGCGACGGTGAGCCGGCCCAGGGTGTCCTCGCTGGTGCCGAGCAGGACGGAATTTTGGCGCACCCACTCGCGGCCGCGTTCGCGCCGGAGGACCTCAAAGCCCGGGGGAGTGTCGCCCTCGATGAAGACGCGCTCCAAGTCGCGGTGCTTCCAGGTGTAGTCGAAGTAGGTCCGGCTGCCGACGTTGAAGAGCGCCAGCGGATCGTCTTCGCCGGACTTGCGGGCTCTGGCGACGGCGGTCGCCACCAGGCGTTCGTGCTCGTTCTGGTAGTCGTCCCACAGGGCGAGGAACAGTTCGGTCTTGCCGCCGAAGTGGTGGTAGAGGCTGCCGACACTGGAGCCGGAGCGGGCAACAATATCGGAGATCCCGGCGTTGCTGAAGCCCTGCTCGGAGAAAACGGCGCCGGCCGCGTCAAGAAGGTTCCGGCGGGTGGCCGCCGTGCGCGACCATTGCCAGGAGCCCGCGTGGACCCCGGCGTCAGACGTCTTCCGGACCATGGGACCTCCTTGCCGCAGCGTCGGTGTGTCTTCCGGACGATTTCTGGAATGCTGAACCGACCGAGAGGCGGATGGGAGCGGCCCATCCTTGACCAAGGCCCAAAATACAGGAAATAATTCTGGAAGTCTGTTCTAGAAATATGTATTGCAGTATGTAACCAAATGCTGCGATTTTTGACGTCGAACGCCCCAAAACCCGGGTGCCGTTTTCACCGTCGGGCAGCAACTGGTTGAATCGCTATGAGAGCGCCAACTGGTCGCACGCCAACAAGCCAGAGAGGAACGCGGCCTGATGTCCGTTTCAAGCAAGTCGTCCGGGATCACGTCGAACAGGTGGTTCAAACCAGGGGTCATCACCGCTGGCGCGCTGGTGTTGGCGCTGATCCTGGTGCTGGTTGCCATGTGGCTGCGGACGCTGGAACCCGTGAAGCAGTTCCTCATTGACTACCCCGGCCACTCTGACCTGCCCGAGGGAGCTCCCACCGGATTCCCGGCGTGGCTGGGCTGGCAGCACTTCCTCAATATGTTCTTCCTGGTCCTCATCATCCGATCGGGTTGGCAGGTGCGGACCACCACCCGTCCGCCCGCCTATTGGACCCGGAACAACAAGGGCTTCATCAAAACCAAGAACCCGCCCACCAAGATCAGCCTGGACCTCTGGTTCCACCTGACCCTGGACGCATTGTGGGTGCTCAACGGCGTCATCTTCATCGTGCTGCTGTTCGCCACTGGCCAGTGGCTCCGGATTGTGCCCACCAGTTGGGACGTCTTCCCGAACGCTGTCTCGGCCGGCCTGCAGTACGCCTCGCTGAACTGGCCCGTCGAAAACGGCTGGAACAACTACAACGCCCTGCAGTTGCTGACGTACTTCATCACCGTCTTCATCGCTGCGCCGCTGGCGATCATTACGGGCCTGCGGATGTCCGGTGCGTGGCCCAAGAAGGCTGCGGTCAACAAGTTCTACCCGATCGAACTGGCCCGCAAGATCCATTTCCCGGTAATGATCTACTTCGTGGCGTTCGTGATCGTCCACGTGACGCTGGTCCTCGCCACCGGCGCCCTCCGCAACCTCAACCACATGTACGCCGCCAACGACGACAACACCAGCTGGTGGGGCTTCGGTATCTTCGCTGCGTCGATCGTCTTCACCGCCGCCGCGTGGTTCCTGGCCCGCCCGCTGTTCCTCCGCCCGATCGCGTCCCTGATGGGCAAGGTCTCGCGCTAGCTCAGCGCGCCGCCCTGCCACAGGGCGTCGAACGGGGCGCCGGAGGCCACGCGGTTGCGGATTCCCTCGGTCACGAAAGCCTTCGCAGTCCGGGCCGCCTCAAGCGGGGTGGCACCCTTGGCGAGCTCGGCGGTCACTGCGGCGGCCAGCGAGCAGCCGGCACCGGACACGGCAACCTCGCCCACCTTCGGGGCGCGCAGGACTTCCAGCGTCTCGCCGTCGTAGAAAACGTCGACGGCGTCAGCACCTTCCAGCCGCACCCCACCTTTGGCAAGGACCGCTGCGCCGCTGAGCTCGTGGATGCGGATGGCTGCGGCTTTCAGCGATTCCTCATCCGTGATGGCAATGCCGGACAACGACTCGGCCTCGAAGTGGTTCGGCGTGACAAACGTGGCCAAGGGAAGGATCTGGGCCTTCAACGCCTGGTCCGTATCCAACGCGTGCCCCGGTTCCTGGCCCTTGCAGATCAGCACCGGGTCCAGCACGATGTTGGCGAACGCGCCGCCACGCAGGGCCTCCTCAACCGTGCTGATGGTGGCCGGGCTGCCGAGCATTCCGATCTTCACGGTGTCCAGAACCGAAGGTGCGCCGGAAGCGGCACCGTAGGCCGCCGTCGTTGCTTCCAGTTGGTCCGCGATAACCTGCTGGTCCACCGGGACGAAGCGGTGGTTCCAGTTGTCCTTGGGGTCGAAGGAGACGATGCAGGTGAGGTTGACGATGCCGAACACTCCCAGTTCCTGGAAGGTCTTGAGGTCGGCTTGCGCACCGGCGCCGCCGGTCGCTTCCGAGCCGGCGATGGTCAGTGCAATGGCAGGGGAAACGGCTGAAGTCATGGATTCCATTTTGCCATTTCCTGCCGGATCCCCGGCCCTCAGCCGTGCAGTTCCCGGTAGCTCGCCTGGGCGGCGGGGTGCAACGGAACGCCGGCGGTGTTGATGAGGGTTTCCGGACTGAGGAACTGCACCCCGGCGCTCGAGGCCGGGACGAGCTCACTGGCCCGTTCCACCAGGAGCTGCACCGTACTGCGCGCCAACGCGTCGGCGAGGTCCCGCCGGCACAGCAGCAGGTTGGCCACCCCCAACGTCCAGACCGCGGGAGCGTCACCGTAGGTGCCGGCGGGAATCAGGACGCGGTCGTAGAAAAATCCGGAGAGGGTCCTGGTGGGCTGGATGAGGTCGGAAAGGTCCAGGAGCCGCAGCTGCACTTCGTCCGCCGTGCCGACGATCGGTGCGGTGGGCACACCCCCGGACTGGATCATGACGTCGATCGACCCGTCCTTGAGTGCGGCCAGTCCCTCGCTGAGCCCCAGGTTCACCTGCCTCACCGGTCCCGGGGCGGCGCCCCCGGCCAGGCCGGCAGCCGCCAGGATGCGGTCCGCAGTCAACGACGTGCCCGAACCAACTTCGCCAACGCCGGCGGTCCGCCCCGCAAGCTCGGAAACATTGCGGATGCCACTGTCCTCCCGGACAATGCAGTGCACGTAGTTTTCATACACCTTGCCCAAGGCCACCAGGTCTTTTCCGTCCTGGCTGGCCGCTTCCTGCCCTGCGGCGGCCCGTACGGCGGCATCGGCGAGGGCGACGGCGAATGTCGCCTCGCCGGACAAGACGCGCCGGATGTTGTCGAGACTGCCGCCCGTGATCAGCGTTTCGGTAGACGATGCCACCCCTTCCCGCTGCAGGAGCCCGGCGAGCAGCGTGGCGAACTCAAGGTAGAACCCTCCGGTTTCGCCGCCCGCCACGGTTACTTTGCCCGCTTGATCGACGGCGGTACAGGCGCTCGCTCCAACGGCTGACAGCCCACCGGCGAGCCCCACCGCGAGCAGCTTCCTCCGCGTCAGCTGAGGATCACGCACCGGATCCTCCTGCCGGGGACGGGAACTCCACGCGAGCCGACAGTCCGTGCGGCTTCCTGTTCTGCAGTACCAGCGTTCCCTGGTTGGCCTGCGCCAGGCGCTCCACGATCGTCATTCCCAAACCATTTCCTTCGATCGCGCCGTGCTGCGGCCCCCTCCAAAACCTGGTTTTAGCGGCGGCCAGGCTTTGTTCGGGGATGCCGGGACCGTCGTCCGAAATCACGACGGCGGCACCTCCTTGCGTCTTTTGCGTCGCCACAGTGATGTGGCCGCCCGGGGCGTACTTGATGGCGTTGGCCAGGAGCTCACGCACCATCTGTGCCAGTTCTTCCGGGTTGCAGAGGACTTCCACCGGGGACCCGGGAAAGTCCGTGGCAAGGGTTGATCCGGCCCTTTCGGCCGTCGGCATGGCACGCTCAACTTCTCCCTGCAGCACGGGAACGGCATCGATCACGGACGCCCTTCGGTCTGCCATCGAGTGCGCTGCAGGGGCAGCCCCCGCGGAGGCGCGGTGCTCAGCGGCAGCCAGCTTCAGCACGCCGTCGAGCATGTCCTCAACCCGCTCAAGCTCGGCCACCACACCCGCTGCGGCTTGCTGTTCCTTGGCCGAACGAAGTTCCAGCTGCAGCAGGTCGATGCGCAGCCGCAACGCGGCCACCGGGTTCCGGAGCTGGTGCGACGTGTCGGCGATCAGGCGGCGCTGTGATTCCATGCTCTCGGTGACCGTATTGGCCATGGCCGTGAAGGAACGGCTGAGTTCCCGGAGCTCGGGCGGTCCGGCTTCGGGGAGCTGGCTGGTCCTGCCCGTGGCTTCCAGTTCATGGACAGCAGAACTGAGCCGCTGCACGGGCCTGAGAACCCAGCCGGTGATGCGTGAGGCGGCCAGGAGCAGCAACGCGGCCAAAGCCAAAGCCGCGAGCCCAACAGCACCCCAGCGTTCCCGGAGTTTCCGGCGCGCCGTGTCGAGGTCCACTTCAACCACCGCTTCGCCCAGGACCTGGCTGGCTGTCCCGAAGGGACGCGAGAGGACCTCGTTGCCGGTGGTGAACGGGCTCACCGGGTTCAGCGTTGTGTCACTGAGGTTGAGGCTCGCACGTCCCAGGGCGTCACGGACATCGTGCCGTTCCTCGCTGAGTCCGCCCGAGGCGACCGTGGTGTCCTGCAGCCGGATCAGGACACCCTCGCCGTACAGTTCGGAGTACCGGTTCATCTCGCGTTCCAGCTGGGTGGTGTTGTTGTCCTGCGCGGCGTCGCTTGCCAGTTGGGCGAACCTGTTGAGGGCTGCGACCCGGTTGATTTGCAGTTCCTGGGTCAGTTCACGGCCTGCCGATGTCAGGATCACGCTGGAAACGGTGGCTACGATGACCACCACCAGCAGGCTCAGGATGCCGAGGACCCGCACCCTCATCCGGGTTCGCCCTCCACTCGGTAGCCCACGCCGCGTACGTTGATGATGAACCCCGGCTGCTGGAGCTTGGAACGCAAGGCCGTGAGATGGACATCCAGGGAGCGTGAATTCGCGAGGAAAGCATCACCCCAGAGGGCGTCCAGGATCTGTTCGCGCGTCACCACCGAGCCGGCGTTCCTGGCCAGGAGGCTGAGGAGGTCGAACTCGGTCGCTGTCAGTGCCAGTTCCCGGGTTTCGACGGCGGCCACGCGGCGGTCCAGGTCCACTGTCACGGGTCCTACGGTGATGACGTGGGGTGTGCCCTGCCCTGAACGGCTGGTACGTCGGGTCACCGCCTCGATCCTTGCCAGCAGTTCCACGAGTTTCACGGGCTTGACCAGGTAATCGTCTGCTCCTGAACGCAGGCCCAGCACCACGCTGCGTTCATCATCACGGGCCGTGAGGATCAGGATGGGAGCCTGCGTGACCTGGCGCAGTTTCCTGAGGACGTCCAGGCCGTCGATATCAGGGAGGCCGAGGTCGAGGAGGATCACCTCATGTTGCCGATGGGCCAGCAGTGCGTCTTCACCCCGGGAAACCCGTGCAGCTTTGTGGCCAGCGGATGCGACGGCGGCAGCAAGGGCAGATGCTACGGAGTCGTCATCCTCGACGATAAGCACGTGCACTGTGGGGTTTCCTCCTGCTTGCGGGGCGTTTGCTCCGTCTTGGAGGTTACTCCTTTCCCAACGCTCTATCACCTACCGGCGCCTTCAGGGAATCCCTCTATCACCAAACGCCCACCCCTTAGCCAAGCTGGGCCCGCCCTGCGTTCTTTGGAATGACCAAAGGGCGCAGGGCGGGCCTCGCAGGCACGGCCTTTAGGCGTTGACGAGGTCCTTCTTGTCGTCCTCGTCCTTGACCTTGAACGCGCTGCCTTGCTCGGCGTCCAGGTGGGTAGCCTTCTTGTTCTTCAACGCAAAGATGTACACCAGCAGGGATACGAAAATCGCGGCCGTTACGTAGGTGAAGAACAGGTTTTCCTGGCCGGACTTCTGCAGTGCTGCGCCGATCAACGGAACGGTGCCGCCGAACAGCGAGTTGGCAATTGCGTAGCCCAGGCCCACGCCCAGGGCCCGGATCGATGCCGGAAAGAGCTCGGCCTTCACCAAGGCGTTGATGGACGTGTAGCCGCCAACCATGAGCAGGCCGCCCATCATCAGGAGGAACGCCATGAAGGGGTCCTGCGTGCCGGCCAAGGTGGACAGCAGCGGCCACGTGAACAGGACACCTGTGACGCCGAACCACACCAGCAGGGGCTTTCGGCCGATTTTGTCCGAGATCATGCCATACACCGGCTGCAGCAGCATGAAGATGAACAGTGCCCAGAAGTTGATCACAGAGGTGTCGGTCTTGGCGATGCCGGAGGTATCGTTCATGAACTTCAGGATGAAGTTGGTGTACGTGTAGAACGCCACCGTGCCACCGAGCGTGATGCCGATGCAGATGAGCAATGGCTTCCAGTGCTTGGTGAAGAGGAGCTTCATGGTGCCCGGCTGGGCTTCGCCTTCCACCTTGATGTGGGCCGCGCGGATCTGGTCGGCCGAGACGGTTTCCTCCATGGAACGGCGGAGCCAGAGGACAACCAAGGCAGCGACGCCGCCGATCGCGAACGGAATGCGCCAGCCCCACTCGGTGAGGGCTTCTTTGGTCATGGTGTTCTGCAGGATCACGAGGACGAGGAGAGCCAACATCTGGCCACCCACCAGCGTCACGTACTGGAAGCTGGAGAAGAAACCGCGGCGCTTCGCCGTTGCGGCTTCGGACATGTAGGTGGCGCTGGTTCCGTACTCACCGCCGACGGAGAATCCCTGCAGCACGCGGATGAACACCAGCAAGATCATGGACCACAAGCCGATGACGTCCTGCGTGGGGAGGATCGCAATGCAGAATGAGCCCGCGGACATCATGGTGACACTTAGCGTCAGCGCGGCCTTACGGCCCTTGCGGTCTGCGTAGCGGCCGAAGAACCAGCTGCCGACTGGACGGGCGAGGAACGACGTCGAGAACACGGCCATCGCTTCGAGGCCCGCCTGCAGATCGTCCGACGAATTAAAGAAGTGTGACTGGAAGTATGCAGCAAACGCCGTGTAGACGTAGACATCGAACCACTCCACGAGGTTGCCCGCGGAGCCCTTGAGGATATTGCTCACGGCCTTGCGTGTTTGGGCCGCCTCGCTGAGGGGCGCAGCTTGTTGGGTGCTCATCAATGAACCTTCCTGGCCGGCTGCGCACGTGGCAGCCGTGTCTTTCATGAGTTCGTTCTGTCCATGAAGCTCGTGCTCATGGCGTCCTTGCGCATGGCTCTTCGTGACTTAGAAAGGCCCTCTTGGGGGTGAAGAGGACGTATTCCAAACTATGGGTGATGCACGGCACAGCCAACGCGGGAGGGGATTTCCTAACACTTCCTTAGGTTTCCCCCGCCGGACGCTCTCTCAGGGATCGCCGGTTTTGGGCGGATGCTCTCTCACTCCGTGCGTGCAGGCCGTGGCCTTCAGGCTGGGACGGGATTAATGTTCATGGCATGGGCACACTTCGGCGGGTGGTTCTCATCCTGAAACAGGAAGCAGGCGGAATACCGCTTCCACCTGGTCAAGTGCTCGGACTCGTCCTCGACGGGGTCCTCGACCGGGTATTGCCGACGCCGATCACACCAGTTCGTGGCACTCGCAAAGTCGTGGGGACGATCTTGCTGCTGACCGGCACGGGAGTTACAGTCTGGGCGGTTGTGGAACGACGACGCCACACCGTGGGGACCTTTGCCTTGGGCCGCCCTGAAGAACTTGTGACCAGCGGCCCCTATGCCCTGAGCCGTCATCCTATGTACTTGGGCTGGTGGATGATCCATGCCGGTGTAGCGGCATTCAGGGGTTCGCCGTGGGCTCTGGTGACTCTGCCGGCGGGCATGCTGGTGGAACATCTTGGCACCCTCTGGGAAGAAAGGGCACTTCAGAAAGAGTTTGGGCAGCCCTACGTCGAGTACGTGAGGGAGGTGCCGCGTTACGTCGGAATCCCACGGCGCCACGAACCTTGAGATGGACGGTGAGAGAGCGTTCGGCTGAGGGGGCGCTTTGGTGAGAGAGCGTTCGGCTGAGGGGGCGCTTAGGTGAGAGAGCGTTGCGTGATGCGGACGAGTCGCCAGACCGATAGCCGGCCGATCCCTGCTGCCAGCGCAATGGACAGGCTAAACAAGGTTGCGCCCCAACTCGAGAAACCGCCGAAGGGTAGGCAGATGAGAGCCCCGGTCGCGAAAAACGCAGCCACGTGAAGCCATTGGTTGCGCACGCGGCCCATGGCCAATCCCAGTAAAGCTCCTACGGCCGTGCCGATGAATGCCACGGGGATCGCGGCGTAAACAAAGAAGATCAGAGCCCAGTCGGGAGCCTGCACGGCCAACAACGAGCTGAAGACCAGGTACGCAACCAGGACACCCAGGGCCAGGCTCTTGCCATTGAGAACCACCCGGTGCAGGGGGCGGTACTGCGGCGTGTTCAACTCTGCCGGAGCATACTCATCACTCGGGTCGGTCATCATCGGCTGGATCTGCTGATCGCGTTGAGGGCGTCGGCAAGAGCGGGATACTGAAACGCGAAGCCGGCCTCCACCAGCTTCCTTGGCTCGACCCATCGGCTCTTCAGGACCAGTTCGGTCTCCGTGCGGATGATGACGGCGCCCATCCCCAACAGCCACGCCGGTGTTGGAACTCCGAACGGCACACCGAGGCTCCGCCGGACCAAGGACATCAGTTCACGGTTGTCCACAGCATATGGCGACGCCGCATTGACTGGCCCGGACAGCTCGGGCCGCTCGTGAAGGAACAGAACCGAATGAAACAAGTCCTCCACATGAATCCAGCTGAACTTCTGCGTCCCGCGGCCCATGTGCCCGCCCAGCCCGAGCCGCGCCAGGTTCCGGAAGGGACCCATGACTCCTCCGTCCCTGCCGAGGACAATGGCGATCCGCAGAGGAATTTGCCGGGTCAACGGAGTCGAGGCCGCCGCCAGTTCGTCCTCCCACGCGCGGGCCACGGAGACGGAGAATCCGCTACCCAACTCGCCAGCGATTTCTGACTGCGGCCGGTCCTCCGCGTGACGGTAAATGGTCCCGGTGCTCGCATTGATCCACGTGCGTTGCGGTTCATCACAACGGGAGAGTGCGACCCCCAACGATCGCGTCGTCTGTACCCGCGAGTCAAGGATCTCCCGACGGTTCCGCTCGTTGTATCGGCAGTTGACCGTTCGTCCGGCGAGGTTTACCAGCAGTTCGGCGCCGTTAAGCGCCTTGGCGATGCCGCCGTCGTCGTTCCATTGGGCGTCAGCCGAAGTGTCCCGCCCGATGGTGCGGACCTGCCAGCCCTCCGCGGCGAACCGCCTCCGGAAGTACCGTCCGATGAAGCCCGACGCTCCCGCGACCACCACCGTGGGTGTCACGATTCGGCCTTCACGCTGCGGACCACTCCCAGGACGTCGTCGAACACCTTGCTGACGCCTGGGATCTTTGCCAATGACAGCCCGCGCGCAACCAGCGGCGCCGCGCCGTCGATGAGCTTGCGGGTGCGGCGCTGGCCCTCGGACGCGTCGTAAACCCAGAACAGCGCGATTCCCATGTACGCCAGCCACAACAGTTCCGGCAGGTCTGCCCGGAGTTTCCTGGCGACGGCGGGGGAGGAACCGTCGACGGCGGAACGGAAGATCGCGAGCGAAGCGTCACGTGCGGCGGTGGACGCCTCGCCGAACGGATTAACGGGCGACGACGGCCGGATCGCCGTCGCGATGAAGTCGGAACCGAACTCGTGGTACGGGGTCATGACGTCGATGCCCGTGTGCAGCACGGCCTTGAGCCGGCCGGTGAGATCCTGCACGTTGTGAAGGGCCGCGGCCGCGGCGACAGCATGCTCGTCCTGCACCTGGAGATAGAGCTCGTGGACCAGCTCGTCCTTCGAAGCGAAGTAGTAGTAGGCGTTGCCCACCGAGACCCCGGCTTCTTGGGCGATGGCCCGCATGGTGGTCTTCTCGAAGCCGATCTCGCGGAACATCTTCAGTGCGACGTCGGCTACGACTTGCCGTGTTTGTTCGCTCTTGGTGGCCATGTTGGTTCCTTCGGCAGATTCTTGAACGTGTTCAAGAATGAGTGTGGCACAAGTTTTGAACGCGTTCAAATAGGGTGGGGGTTTGGGTGAGAGAGGGTGGCGGGAAACCGGGCGGAAGGTGAGAGAGGGTGGCGGGAAACCGGGCGGAAGGTGAGAGAGGGTGGCGGGAAACCGGGCGGAAGGTGAGAGAGGGTGCGGAGGGTGGGACAATGTAGCTGGTGCCGGGCAGGATGCCCCCACTACCCCAGTGCTAATACAGCGGGGCGCCGCGAGTTGCAGAGCGCCTGCGCGAACCACTACGAAACGGATGACCCATGCCCTCGCCTTCCGGCAGTACTTTGAGCAAGCCCGCACCGCGTTTTGCGTCCATCGGCTCCCCCTACTTCGGCATCATGCTCGCGGTCATGGCCGTGGTGCTGATCCTCTCCAACATCGGCGCTTCCAAAGGCGTGGTGCTCGGGCCCATCATCACCGACGGCGGTTTCTTTCTTTTCCCGCTGGCCTACATCCTGGGCGACGTCATGAGCGAGGTCTACGGTTTCAAGGTGGCCCGCAAAGCCATCATCACCTCGTTCGCCCTGAGTGTCTTCGCGTCGCTCTGCTACTGGGTGATCATCATCCTCCCCGGCTTCGATGACGACTACGGAACCGCCAAACAGGCAGCCATCGAGGGCGCGCTCGGGCCCGTCCCGCAAATCGTCCTGGCGTCCCTGCTGGCGTTCCTCGCAGGCCAGACCATCAACTCCTGGATCCTGGTCAAGATGAAGGAGCGCACGGGAGAAAAGACCCTGTGGGCCAGGCTCATGGGCTCCTCCGTGGTGGGCGAGTTCGTCGATACCCTGATCTTCTGCAGCATCGCGGCGTCGGTGATCGGCATCTCCGACGTCGGCTCGTTCATCAATTACGTCCTGGTGGGCTTCCTGTACAAGACCGCGGTTGAGTTCATCTTCGTGCCCATTACCGTGCTGGTGGTGGGCTGGATCAAGAAGCGTGAGCCGAGCTACGGCGCAATCGCGGCCTAGCCTTTCGCCGGGTTCGCTGGAAAGGCGCGGGGTAGCTGGAAGCTTCCCAACGCCGTCGAACGTTTCCCGCGAACCCGGCACCGGCACCAAGGAAAGCTAGGAGTAGTACCGCCCCAGCGTCTCGGCCTTGAACTCGAAGAAATCCCCGGATTCAATGGCCAAGCGGGCGTCGTCCACCATCTTCACCACGAAGCGCTCGTTGTGGATTGAGATCAGGGTTGCGGAGAGCATCTCCTTGGCCTTGAACAGGTGGTGGATGTAGGCGCGCGAGTAGTTGGCGCAGGCGTAGCAGTCGCAGCCTTCCTGGAGTGGCCCGAAGTCCTTCTTGTACCGTGCACCGGACAGGTTGAACCGGCCGGACGGCGTGTAGAACGCGGAGTTCCGGGCCACGCGGGTGGGGGAGACGCAGTCGAAGGTATCGGCCCCGTTCTCGATGGCGGTAAAGATGTCGTCCGGTTCGGAGATGCCCAGCAGGTGGCGGGGCTTGTCCTCGGGCAGTTCCTCGTTGCACCAGCGGACAATCGTCCCGAGGTTCTCCTTCTCCAACGCCCCACCGATGCCGTACCCGTCGAAGGGCATCGCGCCAAGATCGCGGCATGCCTTGCGCCGCAGGTCCTCGTACTGGGCGCCCTGGATCACCCCGAACAGGGCCTGGTACGGCTTGCCTGCCCGGGACTCAGTCAACGAGAAATGCTCCTCCAAGCAGCGCAACGCCCAGAGCCGCGTCCGCTCCAGCGACTCTTCCTGGTAGGCGCGGGAGTTCTGCAGGGTAGTCAGCTCGTCGAACGCGAACATGATGTCCGCCCCGATCTGGTGCTGGACCTGCATGGAGATCTCGGGGGAGAAACGGTGCTTGTCGCCGTTGAGGTGGGACTTGAACCAGACCCCGTCGTCATCGATGTGCGCCAGCCGTTCCTTCCCCGGGGCGACGGCGTCGTCGGGCCCGGACGTGTCGACGTTCTTCATGTCGATCACCTTCTTGAACCCGGAGCCCAAGCTCATTACCTGGAACCCGCCGGAGTCCGTGAAGGTCGGGCCGGGCCAGTTCATGAAGGCGCCGAGCCCACCTGCGGCGTCGAGGATTTCGGGCCCGGGCTGGAGGTAGAGGTGGTAGGCGTTGGCCAGCACAGCTTGTGCACCAAGTTCGGCGACGGACTCCGGGAGCACGGCTTTGACGGTGGCTTTGGTCCCGACGGCGATGAACGCCGGCGTCTGGATGGTTCCGTGCGGCGTGGTGATGGTTCCGGTGCGGCCCAGGAACCCGCCCCCGTTCGCCTCCACAAGCGAGGACGACGGCGGGCACGTTTCCGTCAGGCGCCGGCCCACCTCGAAGGAAAATCCGGCCGTGGCCACAGAGGGCGCGGTGGTTGAATCAGGCGAAGGCAAAGAAGCGGAAGCTGGCACGCTACCAAGTGTGCCAGCTTTACCGAAGGTCACCCTGCCGGAGGTCCGATGGGCGCCGTCTCAGGAGCTGTAGTTCGCTTCCTTCCACTTGTCCCAGGAGGCACGGATGTCGTTGAACGTGTGGGCCCCGAGCTCGTACGTCGAGGCAATCACTATCGCGCCGCCGTCGGGCCTTTTGTCCGGAATCGGCAACTGTTCTGCGACGATCAGCAGCCCGTCGCCGTGCGCGGCGTAGCTGTGCACGGTCAGGCCGACCTGGTGCCGGCTCTTGAACCAGACCTTGCCGGAGATCTTCTCGCCGGTTTTCAGGGTGAGCGAATACTCCTCGCCTACGGGAGGAAGGTCGCCAAGCCTCAGCTTTTCTATGGCTGAGCCGTCACCTGAGACTGACAGGAAGTGCGTCCGGCGCTTACCGTGCGGATGCCGCTCCAAGGCAAACCGAAGCTGGTGGAGGAAGGTAAGCCATCCCTGCGTGATGTCTTCATCCCACTCCGCCCACTCGGAATTGTGGTCCAGCGCGGCCCTGGTCACCTTGACTTCGGTGCCGCCGGACACGGGATGCAGCTCAAAGATGTCGCCGCCGTTGACGGTGAGGCTGGTGTGGTCAGGTCCTTCCACTACATCGGTGTTGAAGTAGATCTGTTTGATTTCGTCGGCGAGGTCATCGGCTTCCCAACCATGCCATTGGGCCACGAGCGACGGTTCACGCAGCATTGTCCAAACCTGCTGCGCGTCGGCATTAATCACAACGCTCAGATTGTTCGTCATGGCCCAGAATCTACCGCCGTTCGGGCACATAAAACAGGGCTTGATCTTCCCGTGCCGGGCGGTCCGGCGGCCCTAAGCGCGGACCGACTCGAGTTCGTTGGCGATCCGGCGTGTCAGTTCGTCTCCGGCGAGGGTTTTGGAGCCGCCGTGCGCGCGGAGGAACAGCAGCGCTTCGAGCCGCAGGAACCGCCATTCACGTTCGGCTTCGCGGTTGCCGTTGTCGATCGCGCGGAAGATCTCCTTGTCGTAAAGGTTGGGTTCGTTGAGGGCGCGCTGCCGGACCCTGGCATTGATACGGGCCTTGAACGGGTCCTCTTCCTGCGATTCGGGAGCCCGCAGGAGTTTTTCGTACACAGCCGCCCGGTCCGTTTGTCCGGATTCGCGGCAGATGAAGCTGGACAGCGCCAGGGCGCGTTCAATCGACGCCCAGCGGTCAAGGTTCCCGTCGAAGGGCAGGACGTTCAGGAGATCGGCCACTTCAAGCGCCTTGTCCGGATCCCGCAACACCACGCACAGGTCGAAGGCCAGGTCGCTGAGATCCCGGAGGCAGCTTCCCGACTTGGTGTTGATGCCTTTGGCCAGCCGGTCGGCCAGTACCTGAACACCGTTCTTGCCCTTGTGTCCGGCTGCGGCGGCCACCACCACTGACTCCGGAGTACCGTGCGGCTCGGGGATGAGGGCCAGTTCTTCCGGACCCGGTCCGGTGGCCACTGGCGGCGTTTCCGGGCGTGGAGGTACGACGACGGCGGGAGCGGCGGGCGCCTCTTGGTCCGTTTCCGCCGGGGTGCTGAGCGAGGGGTCTTCGGTGGGGCCGCCTTCGGCCCCGCCGCCGGAGGCGGCACCGGCGCTGTCGCCGGAGTCGCCGGCACTGGTGCCTGTGCTGTCGCCGGAACCGGACCCGACGCCGCTGCCCGGGACTCCGCTGCCAACCGGCACACTGGAGCCCGCAGCGATCCGCACCGAACCGCCGTCGAACGTTGTGACCAGCAGCAGCGCAGCGACACCGTAGTCATCGTGCTGGGTCTCGACGCTGCGGATTTCCCGGGCAGGACCGTCGCCCGGCGGGTACACAAAGTCTCCCGGTTGCAGGTCCCCAGCCTGCTTCTCGCGGTACTGCTCTGAGGCTGGGCTGTGAGTCATCGGAAGTCCTTTGGTTCTCTTGCGGTCCGCCGTCCAGTCTACAAAGTCCGGCCGCGGCAGGCGCCGGGACCCGCCCTAGACGACGATGCCCGAGTAGGCCAAGGCCTGCCGCACGAGGTTGCCGCGGCCGCCTTCGAATTCCTGCTGAACGTCTTCGCTGAGGACTTCCTGCGGAGTCATCCAGGTCAGTTCCAGTGCGTCCTGGCGGGGCTCGCATTCACCTGTGACCGGGATGATGAACACCAGCGAGACAGCGTGCTGGCGGTCATCGGTGAAGCCGGTCTGGGACGGGGCCGGGAAGTATTCGGCCACCGTGAACGGGACCGGGCTGATGGGCAGCTGGGGGAAAGCCAGGGGACCGAGGTCCTTTTCCATGTGCCGCAGGAGTGCTGCCCGGATGGTTTCGCGGTAGAGGACGCGGCCGGAGACGAGGTAGCGGACCATGTTGCCGTCGGCGTCGCCCTGCAGCAGGGAGCCGACTTCATTGACGTACCCGAGGGGATCCAGGCGGACGGGAACAGCCTCCACGTAGACCATGGGAAGGCGCCCTCGCGCCTCGAAAAGGTCCTCGTCGGAAAGCCAGCCGGGATATGGGTCGGGTGTACGTACGCTCATGGTTAAGTTCTACCGCATCCCCGGCCGAAGTCCGTTGGTGCCACAGCGGGGTTACGGGTGGCGGAGTTACAGGGCCAGGACCGTGTGGAGCGGTTCGCCGGCCGCGATCCTGGCCAGGATCGCGGGTTCGGCCGCATCCGAGGCAAGGGCTTGACCCATGACGTTCCGGGCTGCGTGCGGCTCCAGGATGATCAAGCCGTTGTCATCCCCGAGGACCAAATCGCCGGGGTTCACTGCAATGCCGCCGCAGTGAACCGGCACATTGACGGCGGAGCCAGTACTGTACGCGCGCTTGGTGGTGAGGCAGGTGGTACCACGCGCGAAGACGGGCAGCCCGGCCTGCCGCAGTTCCAGCAGGTCCGTTGCCATGCCGTCGATCAGGACGGCGGCTGCGCCTTGGGCGATCGCCGTGGCTGCAGTGACGGCACCAACTGGCGCATGGCGGTGGTCGCCGAGCATGTCCACCACCAGGACGTCGCCGGGGTGCAGCGCCAGGAGGGCGCGGTTCATGGCTATCGCGTCATGGTCGGCGATCCGCACCGTGACAGCGGGCCCGGCGACCTTGACGTTGGGCAGGAGGGATTGAATGGCCGGGTCAACAAAGCCATCTTCCAGGAAGTGGCCGATCGTGGGGTAGCTGACCCTTGTTAGGTCCTCAAGGAGCGCCCGGATCACTGCGCGGCCCCTGTGGTTCCGGTCGAGGCGGTTCCGGCCAGGACGGCAACGCACTCGATCTCCAGCGACACGCCCCACAGACTGACGCACACGGTGGTTCGCGCCGGTTTGGCCGCGCCGAAGTACTCGACGTACACGCGGTTGTAGTCCTCCAATTGCTCCTCGCTGGTCAGGTACGTGTTGACCTTGACCACGTGCTGCAAGCTGGACCCGGCCGCCTCCAGGACTCCGGCCAGGTTGTCGATGGTTTGGCGGACCTGGCCTTCAAAAGTCCCGGGTTGATCGTTAAGTCCGGTGATGGCGGGGATCTGGCCGGAGGTGAACACGAAACCGTTGGCAATGACCGCTGGCGGGAAAGGGCCGACGGCGGGCGCCTGGCCGGGGATGCCGGCCAGGCGCACGATGGGGGTTGCGTTCACTTCGCTGCCGCTTCAGCCGGTGCAACATCGACGGCGTCGATGTTGCCGTGGCGCGTTTCGGTCAGGACAAACAGGGCCACAAGGGACAGGATGGCTGCCGCCATGATGTACCAGGCGATCGAGGAGCTCTGGCCGGTCAGTCCCAGCAGCCACGTGGTGATGAACGGGGTGGCGGCGCTGCCCAGCAGGCCGGACAGCATGTAGGCCACGGAAAGGCCGGAGTAGCGGACCTTGGACCCGAAGAGCTCTGCCAGGAAGGTGGCGATGGGGCCGTAGTTGGCAGCGAAGGCCGTCATCATGGCGAGGTAGGCGACGAACAGGAGCGCCACGGACTTGGTGTCCATGAGCCAGAACATCGGGAAAGCGAGTACGGCTTCAGCGGCAACGCCTGCGTAGATGATGGGCTTGCGGCCGTGCTTGTCGGAGAGCTTGCCGAAGAACGGGATCAGGACGAAGCAGAGCGCGCAGGCGGCCAGGACAACCCAGAGCATGAGGCTTTCCGAGTGACCCAGTTCTTTCTTGCCGTAGGCGACGCCGGACGCCACCAGGAGCGTGAAGGTGCTGCCTGTGGAAAGGGTGGCGACGCCGCCCAGGACAACCTGCTTCCAGTACTTGGCCATGAGCGAGGCGAACGGCATCTTTGCCTTGGCGCCGGCGGTCTTGACGGCCTGGAAGGATGGGGTCTCCTCAATGTTCAAGCGGATGTAGATGCCCACGGCCACCAGCAGCACGGAGGCCAGGAACGGGATGCGCCAGCCCCAGGAGTGCAGGGCGTCGGTGCTCATGCTGGAAGCCACGATGAGGAACGCGACGTTGGCAATGAGGGTGCCGGCCGGGACGCCAACCTGGACCAACGAGCCAAAGAAGCCACGGCGGTTGGCGGGGGCGTGCTCCACAGTCATGAGCACGGCGCCGCCCCATTCGCCGCCAAGGGCCAATCCCTGGATGACACGGAGCAGGAGGAGCAGGAGTGGCGCCATGATGCCGATGCTCTGGTAGTCGGGCAGCAGGCCGATCGCGAACGTGGCTGCGCCCATGGTCAGCAGCGAGACGAGCAACATGGATTTGCGGCCCAGGCGGTCGCCGAAGTGCCCGAAAATTATGGCGCCGACCATGCGGGCGATGTACGCCGAGGCAAAGGTTCCGAAGGCGAGCATGGTGCCCACGATGGGATCGAAGCTGGGGAAGAAGATCTTGTTGAAGACGAGTGCGGACGCCGTTCCGAACACGAAAAGGTCGTACCACTCGACGGTGGTGCCAATAACGCTGGCGAGGGCAATTTTGCGCATTTTCGTCAGGTCGAGCCTGGCTGTGGATGCGGAATCGGTATCTACCGTTTGGGCCATCAGAATCTCCGGATGGGGTGCGGGGACGAGTGTCCGTTGCAAGGTAGCTACAACTATTCTGTGTTGCCGATCACAGCTTCAATGGCATAAATCCCAGCAAAAGGCGATACGGAATGTGAAAACACACATCGCCCGTGCCCTTGCCCGTGACCCGAACTAGGCCCAGGCAACCACCAGGCGCGCTGCCTGCACGGGAACGGCCAGGTCGATCCCGGTCAGTTCCTGGAAGCGGTTGAGCCGGTTGAGGATGGTGTTGCGGTGGCAGAACAACTGCTCCGAGGTCAGAGTGACATTGCCGGTGGTCAGGTAGTTTCGCACAGTTTCCAGAAGACGCTCGCGCTCGCCGCCCTTGCACTCGGCGAGGGCTTCCTCCAGTTCCGCGGCGAGGTCCAGCCCTGCGTCCTGGAGGTTTTGCCGGGCCAATCTGGCCCAGGCTGCATCGGCCGAGAGCGGACCGGCGTCGCGGGGACGGAGCAAAGCGGCGAGCGTTTCGGCTGTCCGGGCCGCCGCGGGCAAGGCGCGCAGTCCGAGGACCTCTGATACGTAGCCGCAGGGGACTGTCGAGAGTGCGGCTGGAAGGGTGTTGTTGGATGCGGCGCCGCGGGTTCGGACCGACGGAAGCGGCCAGAAGACGTAGGTGTTGCCGCCGGATTCGTGAAGGAACAGCCGGGGCCGTGCCGTGCCGGCGTGGGTGACGGCGGACCGCAGCTGCGCTCCGGGCTCACCACTGGCCGCCACCAGGGCGAAGCGTGAGTCCGGATTGAGGCCCAGCGCGGAGGCAACTTGGGCCGAAGTTTCCAGTGACGGCGTGCTCTGGTTGAAGAGTCTGGCGATGAACTCGCGCTGGATGCTGGACTCTTCCTGGGCCATGCGCACCCGTTCGGTGAGGTAGCTGGTGTGGGTCCGGGTGGCGAATTCGTCAACTACCTTCCAAACCTGGTCCACCCTGGAAGCGAGCAGCATGGCGTCCTCGGGCTTCGCGATTTCCAGCAACTCGGCCCACAGGATGCTGAAGTCCAGCCGAACAGCGGAGGTCAGCGATTCCGGAGGAATGCCGGCCCGTGCGCGCTTGGACCCCAGGTCGGAAGCGAAGTCCAGCAGTCCGTCCTGGCTGGTGGGATCCCCGCCCTTGAGTCCACGGATCAGGCGCCGGAAGGTTTCGCGTGCCGTCTCGGTGATCTCCTGGACGGTAACTTGGCTTTCGCCGTACTCGGGGATTTCCCGGACACGGGTGGTGAACGCGCGCGCCAGCCCGTCCAGGCGGCCTTCCAGCTGTTCCACCAGCGCACTCCAGCGAACGTTGTGCCCCGAGGTCTCGACATTGTGCATTCACACATTCTAACGCCCTGTTTGCGTGATGTATCGCTAGTTATTTTGGGAAAAACTACTGGCACTATGGAATAAGTCACTGTGGAGTGAACCCCCTCACAAGCTATCCACACCATCGTCCCGGATCCCAATATCCGGTCCGTTCGCACTTTTGGAGCATCAATGGCAAGCACCGTCAGCGGAGCCACGGGCGTCAGCCCCTCGGCAGATCGCGTCATCGACGAAAGCGTCACCAAGAAGGTGGCTTTGGCCGCCCTGGTTGGCACGGCGCTGGAATGGTACGACTTCTTCCTTTTCACCACGGCTGCTGCCTTGGTGTTCAACGCCCAGTTCTTCGTCTCGCAGGATCCGTTCGTCGCCGCCATGGGTTCCTTCGCCACTTTGGCTGTGGGCTTCGTTGCCCGCCCCATAGGTGGCTTCATCTTCGGTGCCTTGGGAGACAAGGTGGGCCGCAAGAAGATCCTGATGGTCACCATCGTCGGGATCGGCATTGTCACCGGCATGATCGGCCTCCTGCCCAACTACATGAGCATCGGCATGGCCGCTCCGGTTCTCCTGGTACTCCTGCGCATCATCCAAGGCCTTGCCGTGGGCGGTGAGTGGAGCGGCGCGGTGATTATCGCCGTCGAGAATGCTCCCGTGGCAAAGCGTGCGCGCTATGCCGCGCTCCCGCAGGTCGGTTCCCCAATCGGCACCATCCTGTCCTCCGGCGGCTTCTTCGGCATGCTCTACCTGGTGGGGCAGACCAACTTTGACGCCTGGGGCTGGCGTATCCCGTTCATCGCCGCCATCCCCCTGCTGGCCGTCTCCCTGTGGATCCGCAGCAAGCTCAGTGAATCACCCGAGTTCGAGGCCCTCATGGAATCCGGCGAAACCGAGCACGCCCCCATCCGCGGAGTGCTGAAGAACAGCTGGCGCCAAATCCTGGTGGGCATGTGCTCGGCCCTCCTGGGTATCGGCGGCTTCTACCTCATCACCAGCTTTGTGGTGTTCTACGGCACCAAGGTCCTCAAGCTGCCCTCTGAGCTCCTGCTGCTCGGCAGCCTCGTGGCCGCTGCCCTGGAGATCGGCGCCCTCATCTGGGCCGGCCGTTTGGGCGAGAAATTCGGTGCCAGCAAGGTCATCCTCTGGGGTGGCGTGGCTTCGGCTGCCATTGCGGTTCCCGTCTTCCTGGCCATCGACAGCCGCAACCCGTTCCTTGTGGTCATCGGCATGATGATCGGCGTGGCCGTCCTCTCCATTCCGTACGCGGTGTCCGGCACGGCACTGACTGCCCTCTTCGCCACCAAGGTGCGCTACACCGGCGTCGCCATCACGTCCAACACCGCGGGCGTCATCTCCGGTTTCGTTCCGCTGATCGCCACCGCGCTGGTCGCGGCCACTGGCAACTCCTACTGGCCCGGCGCCATCATCTTGCTCGTGGTCTCGGCGCTGACCGCGTTGTCCGGCCTGTTCCTCCCGGGCCTGTCCATCAAAGAAGAAGGAATGAAGCATTGAGCACCACCGCCGGCCACCTCATTGTGGGCCAACTCGAACGGGCCGGAATCAAACGTGTGTACACCGTTCCCGGGGAGAGTTTCCTTGATGTCCTGGATGGCCTGCACGGCTCGCCGATCACCAACGTGGTGGCCCGGCAGGAAGGCGGCGCAGGATTCATGGCCCTCGCGGAGGGCCGTCTGACCGAGCTTCCCGGAGTTGCCATGGTGACCCGTGGACCGGGTGCCGCCAACGCCTTCATCGCCGTCCACACCGCGCACCAGGACGCCACGCCACTCATCCTTTTCATTGGCCTGATTCCGGTGGCCGACCGTGGCCGCGAGTCGTTCCAGGAATTCGACATCAACGCCTGGTTCGGCAGCACCGCCAAGAAGGTGGTGACCCTCGACGACGCCGCATCCGCTGCCCGTGTGGTGGACGATGCTATCTTCACCGCCCTCAGCGGCCGCCCCGGCCCGGTGGTGATCGGCCTCCCGGAAGATGTGCTGGTGCACGTCGTGGAAGACGCCACCGTGGAACCCCGCACGGTGGCGCGGTCCACTCCCGCAGCCGCGGACCTTGCCACTTTGAAGCAGAAGCTGGACAAGGCACGCAAGCCCCTGATCGTCGTCGGCGGCGAAGGCTGGACGCAGGAGTCCGGTGGGCAGTTGGCCGCCTGGGCCAGCCGCCACAGCGTTCCGGTGCTGGCGGACTTCCGCGCGTACGACGCCGTTCCGCACCGCAGCGACGCCTACGCCGGCTTTCTGGGGTACGGACGCAGCGACGCCAATGCCCAGCGGTTGGACGACGCGGACCTCCTGGTCTTCGTGGGCTGCGTCCGCGGCGATGTCCTCTCCGATGGCTACAAGCGCGGGCTCAACGCGGAGACGGTGGTGGTCAACGCCGATGCCAACCTCCTGGGCCACTTCGGCCGCGTGGACCAACACATCGTTGCCGACGTCACCGCATTTGCCACAGCGCTGCCCACTGATGCGGGCGGCGACCGCGAGGCCGGTTGGTTCGCCACTGCCCGTGCCGACCACCTCGCCTTCTCCACACCCCGGCCCGACGGCGGCATCGGCGTTGACTTGGGCGTCGCCATGGAAGTCCTCAAGAAAGAGATGGACGACGACGCCGTCCTCACTTTCGGTGCGGGGAACCACGCCCTGTGGCCCGCACGGTACCTGAAGCACAACTCCGCCAATTCCCTTGCAGCACCGCGCAACGGAGCCATGGGCATGGGCATTCCGGCGGCAGTTGCAGCCTCCCTCGCGTTCCCGGGCCGCCAAGTCATCTCCGTTGCCGGCGACGGGTGCTTCATGATGAACGGCCAGGAAATCGCAACGGCCATGGGCTACGGAGCGCAGTTCATTGTGTTGGTGGTGGACAACGGCATCTTCGCCACCATCCGCGAGCACCAGGAAGCGCACTACCCGGACCGCCCGTCCGGAACCCACATGACCAACCCGGACTTCGCTGCGCTGGCCCGCTCCTACGGGGGCTACGGGGAGCGGGTGGACCGCACAGAAGACTTCGCGGCCGCGTTCCGCCGTGCCGCAGATTCAGGCTTGCCCGCCCTGCTGCACCTTCCCCAGGACCCCGCTACCCGCTCGCCCAAAACGTCCAACTAAGAGTCAGGACCCCACGTGATCCAGCTTCAGAACATCATCAACGGCGAGTCCGTGCCCTCAGTGGATACCTTGCCCTTCTTCGACCCCGCGACGGGTCAGCAGATCGGCACCGCCCCGGACAGCGACGCCGCCACGGTCGATTCCGCCTTCCAGGCTGCTGCCGCGGCGTTCAAGAGCTACAAGCGCACGACGCCGGGCACGCGGCAGTCGCTGCTGTTGCAGCTCGCGGACCTCGTCGAGGCCAACGTTGACCGCTTGCTTGAGGCCGAAGTGGCCTGCACCGGCAAGCCTGCTGCGCTGACCAAGGAGCTGGAAATCCTGCGCGGTGCCGACCAGCTGCGCTTCTTTGCCGGGGCCTGCCGCGTTGTTTCGGGCACGGCACAGACGGAGTACGTCGAGGGATTCTCCTCTACCATCCGTCGTGAGCCGATTGGCGTGGTGGCACAAATTACGCCGTGGAACTACCCGTTCATGATGGCCATCTGGAAGATCGGTCCCGCGTTGGCCGCTGGAAACACGCTGGTCCTCAAACCGGCCGACACCACCCCGTGGTCCACCGTGGTCCTGGCCGAGCTGGCTCAGCAGGTCTACCCGGTTGGCGTGGTCAACGTGGTGTGCGGCGGCCGTGAAGCCGGGGCTGCGATGGTGGACCACGATATCCCGGAAATGGTCTCCATCACCGGCTCCACCCGGGCCGGGGCGCAGGTCATGTCCGCGGCCTCCAAGACGCTCAAGGACGTCCACCTGGAGCTCGGCGGCAAGGCACCCGCCGTGGTGTTTGCCGACGTCGATATCCAACGGACCGCGCGGGAAATCGCACTGGCAGCCTTCTTCAACGCCGGCCAGGACTGCACGGCCGTTACCCGCGTGCTGGTCCAGGAAGAGATCCACACGGAGTTTGCTGCGGCTTTGGCCGATGCTGCCTCGGCGCTGAAGGTCGGAACGGACCTCGGCCCGCTCAACAGTGCTGCCCAGTTGGAACGCGTGGAGGGCTTTATGTCCCGGCTCCCTGCCAACGCGCAGGTCCTGGCCGGCGGCAAGCGCACCGGTACCGGGTACTTCTTTGAACCAACCGTGATCGACGGCGTTTTCCAGACCGACGAGGTGGTGTGCGAGGAGATCTTTGGTCCCGTGCTCACGGTCCAGCCTTTCACCACCGAAGAGGAAGCGCTTGAACTGGCCAATGGCACCAAGTATGCCCTGGCCTCCAGCGTCTGGTCGGAGAACCATGGGGTGGTGACGCGCGTTTCCACAGAGCTTGACTTCGGTGCCGTGTGGATCAATTGCCACCAAGTCATTCCTGCCGAAGCACCCCACGGTGGTTTCAAGCACTCCGGCACGGGCAAGGACCTCTCCGTATTCGGGCTCGAGGATTACACCCGCATCAAGTCCGTCACCACGTCGCACCGCTAGAACGCGCCATGAAACTCGATCTTCTCCTGCGCAACGCAGACATCATCACCATGGATCCGGACCGCCCATCGGCCAGCTCGCTGGGCATCTGGAAGGGCCGAATAGTTGGCCTGGACGAGGAGCTTTCCGGGCTCGACGCCGCTGACGTACTGGACCTCGGCGGCGCGACGGTAACCCCCGGGTTCATCGACGCGCACTGCCACACCACCTGGTTCGGGCTGGGCCTGGCGGAGCTGGATGTGTCCGGGGCACGTGGCTTGGCGGAGCTGTATGGACTGCTGTCAGATGCCACGGCTCAAGGCGATGGCTGGCTGTTCGCCACCGGCTTCAGCCAGACCCAGCACGGCGGTTCCTTCCCGGATATCGCCGAGCTGGACCGCATCACAGGGGAACGGCCGCTGTTCATGCGCCACAACTCCGGGCATATGGCCGTGGTCAACACCGCCGCACTGCGGCTGGCAGGTGCCGAATCGCCGTCGTTCCCCGATCCCGACGGCGGAGCGATAGTCCGCGACGCAGCGGGACGTCCCACGGGACTCGTCCAGGAGACGGCCCAGGAATTGATCCAGCAGCTGATCCTGCCGTACTCGCTGGAGGACATCGAGGCAGCCTTGGAGCGGGCAACGCTGTACTACGCCGCCGAGGGAATCACGAGTTTCACCGAAGCCGGTGTGGGCGGTGGATGGATCGGGCACAGCCCGGCCGAGCTCGCCGCGTACCAGCGGGCGTCCGCCAATGGCCGATTGCACGCCCGTGCCCAGGTGATGCCGGTGCTGGATGTGCTGCACGGCCTGGATGGGCACAGCGCCGACAGCGCCGGGGTGGCTCCGTCCGGTCTGGATCTTGGGATCTTCAGCGGATTCGGGAGCGAGTACTTGTCCCTCGGGCCAGCCAAGGTCTTCCTTGATGGATCATTGTTGGGCGAGACCGCGGCTGTGAGCCATGAGTTCTGCAGCCACGGCCAGAAGGACAACCGCGGCAACGTCGGTTACTTCCAAGCGGACCCGGCCCAGTTGCGGGAACGCATCGAGGCAGCGTACGCCGCGGGGTGGTCCATCGCGGCGCATGCCATTGGGGACAGGGCCATCGATTTAGCGCTGGACATCATCGCCGAATGTCAAGCCACCTACGGTCCGCGACGCGTGCCCAACAGGATCGAGCACGCGTCCATGACCCGGCCCGAGCAGCTCTCCAGGCTTGCGGAAGCCGGGATCGCCGTCACTCCGCAGGCGAGCTTCTTCCGCGACGGCGGCGATGGCATGACGGCTTCCCTTGGTCCCGAGCGCCTTTCCTGGGCCTATCGGGCGGCCAGCTTCCTCGATGCCGGGGTTGTCCTGGCAGGCAGTTCCGACCGGCCCGTGGCGGACGGGAACGTCCTGCGCGGGATGCAGGCGTTCGTGGACCGGAAGACAGCTTCAGGCGCGGTGTTCGGCAATCCGGACGAGCGGCTCACCGCGCTGCAGGCGTTGGCCGCCTACACCAGCGGAGCGGCCTCAGCCACGGGCACGCTGGCGGACAAGGGGTCGCTCACGCAGGGCAAGCTCGCGGACTTCACCGTCCTCTCCGCCTCTCCCTTGGATGCGCCGGACATCAGCCAACTGCGTGTCCTGGCCACCGCCGTCGGAGGCCACTTCACGTACCAATCGACAGACTTCCACGCTGCGCCGGCGGCCCTCGTTCCTGCCGGCCAATCCCACAAGAGCAATTAGGGGAGACCATGATAAACACCACCAGCTTCACGGCCCAGGACACCGCCTTCGTCCAGGACTTCCGCACCATGAGCGCCTTCGGGGCCACGGACAACGGCGGCGTGGACCGCCAGGCCGCCACGATCCCCGACGGCGAACAACGCCGCTGGCTCACCGGTCTCCTTGAGAAACACGGCTTTTCGGTCAGGTTCGACCGCGCCGGCAACCAGTGGGGTCTCTACGAAGCCGTTCCCGGTGCTCCGTTCGTCGTGGTCGGCTCGCACATGGACTCCCAGCCGACCGCGGGACGTTACGACGGCGCTTACGGCGTCCTCGCTGCCGCCCACGCCGCGTTCCGCCTGGTTGAGCGCTGGGCAACCGGCGCCGAGGCACCCAAGTTCAACCTCGCCGTCGTCAATTGGTTCAACGAAGAAGGCAGCCGCTTCAAGCCGTCCATGATGGGCTCGTCCGTCTATACGGGGAAGCTGGACTTGGAAGAGGCGCTTAACACCAAGGATGCCGACGGTGTTTCCGTACGTGAGGCGCTGGACGCCATTGGCTGCCGAGGTGACTTTGAAGGGCCGGAAGCTGCTTTCTGCGCCGAGATCCACATTGAGCAGGGCCGCAGCATGGAGCGCGAAGGCGTCACCATTGGCTTGGTCCACTCGAACTGGGCGGCCAACAAGTACGAATTCGTGGTGCACGGCGAGCAGGCCCACACCGGCTCGACCGTCATCGCCGACCGCAAGGATGCCCTCCTCGGGGCGTCCATGCTGGTGGTCGCGGCCCGCGAACTCGCTGATAAGTTCCCGGGTGTCCTGCACACTTCGGTGGGCCAGCTCAACGTCTACCCGAACTCGCCGGTTGTGGTGCCATCCCGCGTGAACTTGCTGCTGGACCTGCGCAGCGCCGACGAGGCAGTGCTGGCCGAAGCGGATGCCCTGCTGCACTCGCGCATCAGGGAGATCGAGCGACTGGCCAACGTTTCCGTGGAGCAGCACCATTCGCACTCCTGGGCTGTCACGCCGTACCAGCCCGAGGGAGTGGAGCTCGCCGCCAAGGTGGCCGCAGACCTTGGCTTGAGCAACAAGGAAGTCATGACCCTGGCCGGGCACGACTCCACCAACATGAAGGACGTAGTTCCCACGGTGATGCTGTTCGTGCCCAGCGTCGACGGAATTTCACATAACGAGCACGAATACACCACGGATGAGGACATCGTGGCCGGGCTCGCCATGCTCACCGAGGTGGTCAGCCGGCTGTGCAACGGAGCTTTGGCGGACTGAAGCAATGACTTTTTATTGCCCCGTCAGCCCGGGTTTCCGCTCCACGACGATCGAAGCCGGTGCCGAGCCACCCACGGCATCCGGGTTGGCGACATAGAGCACTCCGTCGCCCATCCTCGCGTCGATTCCCGCATCGGTGAGCCGGTCAAGCAGCGGTTCCAGCCCGCCGTCGTACTCAAAAGCCAGTTCCCCGGATCCGGCGGTTGCTCCGTGAACAACCCGCAGGATGCCGCCGTTCTTGGTGGTGAAGGTCGCTGAGTCGTCATCTGCGGTCCGTGGCCGCGCGCCAATATTGCGCAGTTCCTGCGCGGAATCGTCGACGGCGGGACTCACCCAGGTGGCTACTACCGTGATGGCGGGGTCGGCTTTGTCCGACGTGGCCCATGTACCGTCCTCGGCGCGCTTGGCCGGATCAGCCAGGAAGGAGAAGCCGTCGCGCGCAGTGACTTGCACGGTTTCTCCGTGCGCGGCTTCCGTCATATCGGCGATGGTCCCGTCCTCCCGGGTACGTCGGGCGAACTCGGCCAGCACTCCGACCTCCACGCCAAACCGGGTGGTTCCGTCCTGTGGCTCCGGCTGCTGGTGCGCCACGCGGTGCAGCGCAAGGCGGCCGGAGCCGGCGTCGAACTCCCACCAGTCATGGTCCGCAACGGTGTTCGCCAGGCCCAGTGCCGTCAACAACTGGGTCCACTTCTCCGGCCGGGACGTGAAATGGATGGGGCGTGCTCGCAGCATGGGTCCTCCTGGGTGGTTCCGAGGCGTGCTTCCGCACAAGCCTATGCCGTGGGGGCCGATTCACAGCAGAATGGGGCCATGCCTGTTGAGCTTGAAGAATTGACGGTCAAGGACGCTGCGGAGTGGCGGCAATGGTTGTCCAACAATGCTGCGGTCAGCCCCGGGGTTTGGCTTGTCCTCCACAAGAAGGGCGGCAACGTCACGGAGCTGGACTACGCCGCTGCCCTGGATGAGGCCTTGTGCTTTGGGTGGATCGATGGCCAGACGAAAAGCCGCGACGCCCAGTGCTATGTGCAGCGCATGACGCCGCGAGGCCCCCGCAGCATGTGGTCGCTGCGGAACGTCGGCCACATAGCCCGGCTGGAGGAGGCTGGAAAGATGACTGAGGCGGGGCGAGCCGTCGTGGAGGCAGCCAAAGCCGACGGCCGCTGGGAAGCCGCTTACGCCGGGCCTGCCGATTCCGTGGTTCCCGACGACCTCGCCGCCGCTATCGCCGCCGTGCCCGAGGCGCAGGCCATGTTCGATGTCCTGACATCCCAGAACCGCTTCGCCCTCATCCTCCGCACCAACGCGGTGAAGGGTGCCGACACCCGCGCACGCAAGATCGCCGGTTTTGTGGAGATGCTGGCCAGGCATGAGGCACCGTACCCCCAGCGCAAAAAACCCAACTAAGTCGCATTAGTGCGCGTTTTGAGCCCTCAAAACGCGCACAGCTGCTACTTAGTTGGGATCGGCGCGTTACTTGGGATCGTCGCGGCCGCCTCAAGGATCATCCACGCCTGGAGTTGGGTGGAAAGTTCGACGGCGGCACCTGCCGGATACGTCTCAGCCGCCGGCCGTAGGGGATCGTAGGAGAAAACATGCCGCGGACGGGATGCCGGTCCGTGGCCGGCGTCGGTGCGGCCGGACCACAGCGCGTCCGCAGTAGCTGCCACGAGGTTGCGGGCGGTAGCGCGGGTGTCCTCCGGCAGGCGTTCGTCGCGTGCGGCAAGGGCCAGGTACCGGACGAGGATGCCGGTGAAAAGACCGCCGTCGCCGGTACCGTCACCCCGGATGATGCCGGTCCCTGGCACAGTCAGCTCGCGGGCGGTTGCGCTTATGAGCCGGGCAGCGCGTTCCAGGTTGCCTGTTCCGCCCAGCTCAAGCAGGGCACCAAGGACCGGTCCCTGGTTGTAGGTGTATACGGCTTCCTCAAGGAATGCCTGGCCGTCGCGGATACGCAGCCCGTCCATGTAGAGGCCGCGTTCTGCATGCAGCAGCCTGGTGTTCAGCCATTCCACCAGGGCCTGGCTTTTGGCCACGTTCCCGGTCCTGGCGTAGTAGAGGGCCACCGGGGCCGTTGCCGGGGTGTTCTTGAAGTCCCGTGCGGTGCTCCAGAACGTGCCACCGCCAAGCTCGTCCGTGGACGCCGAGTCAAACTGCGCGGTGAGGGACTTCCGCACGTACGCGTTGCGCCTGCGGCCCGGCTTCTTCGCCTCCCTTGCGAGCGACTCCAGGCGCAGGGTCGCGAGCGCCAGCCAGGCCATGTCGTCGTAGTAGTGATTGATGAAGCGGAAAAGGTTGCGGATCCGGATGGTGGTGACCAGCCGGGAAGCCAGCCTTCCTGCGCTGGGGCGGGAGCCGCCGTCGAACTTCACACCCGAGGCCAGTTCCCTGCGGCCTGCATCCACCAGGCAGTCAACATAGTGCGCCTGCCACCAGTAATGCCAGGGAGCTGCCAGGCTGCGGAGGCTACCGGCGGAGGGGAGCGTGACGGTGCCGAGGTGGGTTCCGGGGATGAACAACAGCCGCCTGCCGAAAGCCCGGGTAACTGAGCGGGCGGCCTGGTTGGCGCGGTCGGCGGCGTCCGGCGCCGGCAGGTTCGATGCTGGCAGATTCGATGCCGCGAGCTGGTCTGCAGGGTTCTGGTCGGCAGGCATGGGACCAGCCTATCGGGACGTTCAGGGTGCGCTGGATCACAATTCCAGTTAACATGCATTAACGGATTTGAGCCGGCATCGAGGAGGATGGATGGACATCAGGGGGACGGTGGCGCTTGTCACCGGTGGCGCGTCGGGTTTGGGAGCGGCAACCGTCGAACGGCTCCACCATGCGGGCGCATCGGTGGTGATCGTGGACCTGCCGCAATCAGCAGGGGAATCCTATGCCGCCCAACTCAATGAAGCTGGTGGGGATCACGGAGCCAAGGCTGTCTTCGCTCCGGCAGATGTGACCAACGAAGCCAAGGTCCAGGCGGCCGTCGATGCCGCAATGGCCCTTGGGCCGCTCCGCATCGCGGTCAACTGTGCCGGCGTGGCCACCCCCGGCAAAGTCCTGGGGCGCGACGGCGTACTGCCCTTGGAAACGTTCAACAAAGTCATCCAGATCAACCTGGTGGGAACCTTCAATGTGGTCAGATTGGCTGCCGCAGCCATGGCCGGGACGGAACCCGTTGCCACAGAACTGGGCGGCCCGGAGCGTGGAGTCATCATCAACACGGCATCCGTGGCCGCCTTCGAAGGGCAGATCGGCCAGCCAGCGTATGCAGCATCCAAAGGCGCAGTGGCGGCCATGACCTTGCCCTTGGCCCGTGAATTCGCCCGTTCACTGATCCGTGTGGTGACCATCGCGCCGGGCATCTTCGAGACGCCTATGATGGCGGGTCTGCCCCAGGCGGCCCAGGATTCGCTCGGCCAGCAGGTACCCCACCCCGCCCGGTTGGGCAGGGCCGCGGAATACGCAAACCTCGCCGCGCATATCGTGGAAAACGCCATGCTCAACGGCGAGACCATCCGCCTGGACGGGGCCATCAGGATGGGGCTCAAATGATGGGTGACTACACTGCGAGTCCACTCCCGGCACCCGCGTCAGGGCCGCCATCGAACGTCACCGACGCAGCCGTCAGCGGGTTGCCCACCGCCGACTTCTTCGATTTCGAGTCGCTCCTGAGCGTGCAGGAGCAGCGGAAACTCAACGAACTGCGGGCATTCCTGGCCACCGAAATCGCCCCGTACGCCGGTGAGTGGTGGGAGAAGGCCGAATTCCCCGCACACATCCTCCCAAAGCTCGCCGCGTTACGCCTCAGCGCTCCGGCCCAACGCGGCTATACGCACCTGTTCGCGGGACTCGTCATCGCGGAAATGACGCGGGTGGACACATCGATCGCAACGTTCTTCATGGTCCACCACGATCTCTTTGTCGAGTCCCTTTACGACTTCGGCAGCGACGCGCAGCAGGACAAATACCTCGACGACGCTTCCAACCTTCGGACCACTGGCGCGTTCGCACTCACTGAACCGGCCCATGGGTCCGATGTCGCCGGAGGCATGCAAACCACCGCCCGCAGGGTGGACAGGGACGACGTCGACGGCGGCACGTACTGGGTGATCAACGGCGCCAAACGCTGGATAGGCAACGGGACGTTCTGTGACTACATGCTGGTCTGGGCCAAAGATGAGGCCGACGGATCGGTCCGGGGCTTCATCGTGGACGCTTCTTTGCCCGGAATCACCAGGACACGCATCGAAAACAAGATCGCGCTCCGAACTGTACAGAATGCCGACATCCTGTTTGAGGACGTGCATGTGGCCGAGTCCGACAGGTTTGCCAGCATCGGCAGCTTTGTCGACACCAACCACCTCTTGCGCGGCTCCAGGATCATGGTGGCCTGGCAGGCCGTTGGCCAGCAGTTGGCTGCCTTTGACGTGGCGCGGCAATACGCTGTGGAGCGCCTGCAATTCGGCAAACCACTGGCCCGGTTCCAGCTCATCCAACAGCACTTGGTGGAGATGCTGGGCAACGCCGTGGCCAGCATGGGAATGATGGTGAGGATCGCCCAACTCCAAGAGGACACCTACACAGATGCACAGGGCGTCCGCCACGGTGGCGCGGACATGGCGCAAGTGGCACTGGCCAAGGCGTACTGCTCTGCCCGGATGCGGGAAACGGTGGCACGTGGCCGGTCCATCCTGGGCGGGAACGGAATTGTCACGGACTACAGGATGGCCAAGATCTTCGCCGATGCCGAAGCCATCTTCACCTACGAGGGATCATATGAAATCAATTCGTTGATCGTGGGACGGGCAGTGACCGGGGTGTCCGCGATCGTCTAGCCGGTCAGTCCAGGTCTTCCTCCGGGAGCTTCTCGCCGGCCTCCACTTTTACATCGACCGAGTTGCCACGCACGGGCATGGGGCAGGTCCCATAAGGAGTAAAAGCGCTGGGATAGTTGATGGCACGGTTGAAGTCGATCACCACTGAACCGTCAGGGCGTGGCCGGGGAATGAACACCTTCCGCCATTCGTCCGTGGTGTCGCCGTTGGTTTCATCATGGAACGTGACATTCAGGGCGCCCAGCTTTTCCGCCTCGGCGTGGAGCCGGATCTCGTGGTCCACACCGGAAATACGGAACACAATCTCGCCCACGGAGCGGTGAACGCCGTCCACCAGCGGGTTTGCCGTTCCGATCGGGACGTCCACGGGCTCGGGATAGGCCTCGTACCGGCCTTCGATGACCCAGGCTGGGTTGTACTCAAACGTGGGCACACCATGGAACCCGGTGAAGACGGGCGAGCCGGTATCCCTGGTCCGGATTGCGTACCTGTTGGCACGCATCGCGAGTTCGACCACCACTTGGTTGCCTGCCGGTCCGCCGTACTGAACCCACATAAGCGATTCTTCGTCCTGCAACACCGCCGTCACGGTGCCTTCCACCGGATGCCCGCCGTCAATCAAGGTCAACCCGTCCGCCGCGGTGGCAGTCAGGCGTGCCGTGTCACCTTCAACAGACCAGAGCCCCGGAACGAGTTCCAGTTCGCTGGGCTCCTTCTCCAGCCATTGGAAGGATGTCAATGTCAGCCAGCCGTGGTCCGCAGCCAGGGCAGCGTTCCTCCCTGTACGGAACCGTTCCCACCGGGCACGTTGGGCGTCAATGGACGTGGCTGGGGCGTTCATGGTTCTCCTCCGCTGGTTGGCCGCACGGGTGGCGCGGCCCGCAATCACCTCAACCCCGGGTGGAGGGCCGGCATTCCCGAGCATAACCACAGGATGCGGCAGTCTGGCGCATCCTGTGGTCGTCCTGCTGGAAGCGGCTCGCGCTGGCCCCCAATACATGCCAGCGCGAGCCGGGTCTCATGGCCCCGGGTGGATTAGTGCCTGCGCGCCCGGCGTGCACCCAGGAAGGCCAGCACCGATCCCACAGCCAGCAGGGCGGCAGCCGCGAAGATGAACGCCGCGCTGTGGGCGCCGGTCGTGGCCAGCGGTTCCGGTGTGCCCGAAGCCGGTGGGGCGTCGGAGGGCACGATGCCGATGCCCGGGGAGGTGGTACTGGGGCTTGGCTCCGCGGTGGGCGTTGCGCTCGGCGTCACGCTGGCGGAGGGGGTTGCCGTGGGCGTTGCGCTCGGCGTGGGGGTCGCGGTCGCCGTAGGGGTGGGCGTTGCGCTCGGCGTCACGCTGGCGGAGGGGGTGGGTGTTGCGCTCGGAGTTGGGGTCGAGGTGGCGCTGGGTGTGGGAGACGGCGTCGCCGTGCCGTTGCCCGTCCCACCGGCGCTGGTCCTTTTGGTCTCCGCACCCACAGTGGTTTCTTCGCCGGAAATGACCACGGTTCCATTGTTCTGGTAGACATCCAGCGCCGGGTCCGTGACCTTGGTGACCACGAACAACTCAACCCTTTCCCCTTCCGGCAAGCCCGTCCAGGAGGCGGTCAAGCGCTCGGGGCTGCAATCGATGACTGCCGGGTAAAGCTCGTTGTCCAGCGGTTCAACGAGGTTGCCGTCGTCGTTAACGGATCGTCCAACCCGGGGTGTCACAGCACTGCAATCAATCTCCATGCCCTCGGCAGGAACGTCAGTGACCACTACGTCATTGCTGTCGGAAGCCATGGGTGGCATGTAGAAAATGGACTCGAGCTGCGTCTGTGCAGAATCAGCCCACCACATGCCCTTCCCGGCGGAGGTTGGCGGAGTGGGTTCGCAATCGGAGGTGCACTCGCCGGCATCGGGAAGCGGAACCCGAACAACACTGGAGCCCACGGTGAAGACCAGTTCGTCCACGCTGCCGTTGCCCGGATCCAGAGCATACTGTGTGGTGAAGTTACAGGTGCCGCCAACGTTCAGCGGGTGGGACGCCACAAAGTCGGTGAGCGTGAACACCACCCGGCCTTCATCGTCGGCCACCGCAGTGGCGACAGTTTCGCCGTCGTCGTTCTTCAGGTCGAAGGAAGCGGTACCGAACCATCGCAGTTCGGAAGGAAGCTGAAGGCTGAAAGTGTCTCCAGGTTGGGAATGGTCGGGTACGGACCACTCACAGGTCAGGTCGACCTGGTCCCATTGTGAGTTGACCACTGACTCCGTGTGAAGCGCAACGCTGGCTTCCGGTATGTCCGCGGCGGAGGCCGGGAGGGCCGACCAACTCAGCCCGATAAGGGTCATGGCCGCAGCCAGGATGGCGGCCACCAGCGAAGTGGTGGTGAGGTGGATCTGCTTAATCATGTACTGGATGGTCCTTTGGCCGATTGGAATTGTTCGTCAAGGACTGAGTGATTGCAGCACTGTTTTCGTGACGCCCACGTGGTGGTTCAACACGTGTCGGGTGGGCCTTCCTGCAGTGCGGTCAGGGACACCGACATCGAGAGCGGATAGAACTTCAGCCTCGCGGGGCTTAGCGTTTCCAGGGCCAGGGCCTCTACGGACTTCCTGCAGTCGATGAGGCGCAGGAGGTTTCCGTCGTTAACGGGAAACAGGACATGGATCGCGGAGTTCTGATACATCGCCATGGCACCGGTTCCCTTCAGCGTCCGCTGGACGGTATCGCCCACCAAGGCCAGGAGAGTCCACCGGTGGCTGCGACCCTCCCGGGGAGGCGGCAAAGAGATGACTGCCAGGGCATGCCCGCCGGAAGCGTCGGGCACTTCCGCTGAAAGTTCGTGGATCCGGCGCTGGAAGTGGGCGCGTGTGGCCAGTCCTGTATAGACATCGGTGCACGAGATGGGCGGGGCAATTTCCGCCACTTCCGCCCATCCCTCTGCTAGTGACTGGAGAGCGTCGATATCCACCCGCTGTTCCGCGGCCACGAAGAGTGCCCGGAAGTCGCTGATGGTTTCGGTGATGCTCACCCCGTTCCTTGCGCGGGCCGCGCCGAGTGACTTGGCCGTGGGAGCGGGAACCGTGGAACGGGTGGCAAGGGATGTCACCACCGTTCGGACCTCAGGGAGAAACCAGTCCGCTCTGAACCGCCAACCCCTCTGATAGCTGGCTGTCTGCCATCTGCGCAGCAAGAGATGCCGCGAGAACGTGCACTCGGCGGTGGTCTTTGTCCGGAACGATGTCATATCCCAACAGTGCGGGCGGAGCAGCATTCGTGACGTTGTACCACTCGTCGCGAATTGTTCAAAGCTTTGTACTTATTGGCGTCATGACTCGTGCCCTCGAGCCACTTCGACTATATGGGCACGAATTTATTGGTCATGGGGGTGCCTTAAAGTGGCACAAGGAACATCGTCGGGCAGCAACTCCCACAACAGTGTGGAGAGCGATGGCGACCTGGTGAAGCTGGTCCGTGGTGGAGACGTGTCGGCCTTCGCCGGCTTGTACGAGCGCCACGTATCCATAGCCTCCGCTGTTGCGCGCCGCAACGTGGATAACCCCAGCGATGCCGAGGACGTTGTGGCAGAGGCATTCCAGTCCGTTCTGCAAAGCCTGGTGGCGGGGCGCGGGCCGGACAACTTCTTCCGGGCATACCTCCTTTCCACGGTGACCAGGTTGTCGCACCACAGGAACCGCCGTGCCGGCAAAACCGTGCCCAGCGGGGACGAAGCGGTTCTCGACACTCCGCTTGCCGAGCCCGATTCAGCTGTCGCAGCGTTCGAGTCCCAAACTGTCGCCAAAGCATTCCGTTCCCTGCCGGAAAGGTGGCAGGCTGTGCTCTGGTATCTGGATGTTGAACGGATGAAGCCCGCGGCCGTTGCTCCGATCCTGGGCTTGTCGCCGAATGCCGTGTCAGCCCTGGCATTGCGGGCACGGGAGGGCCTGCGCAGGCAGTACCTTCAAGCCCATGTCGCTGAGCACCCGGACAAGGGCTGTGCCGATTTCGCGTCCAAACTGGGCAGTTATCTTCGCGGCGGGCTATCCAGTGGAGCTGAGCGCAAGGTCCGGGAGCACCTCAATGGGTGCACTGGGTGCACTGTGGCCCTGGCCGAACTCAAGGACGTCCAGGGAACCATGAGGAGTGTCCTCCTTCCCCTGATCACTGGCGTTCCGCTGGCTGCCTGGGCTGGAAAGGGAGCCGGACTGGGAGTCCTCGGAGGCGTTGTACCGGCCAAGGTTGTTTTGGGCATGCCGGTTTTGGCCCAGCCTGCCGTCATGGCTGTTGTGTCGGCTGCTGGACTGGGCCTGGTGCTTGGTGGACTGGGATTGATGGATCACCTGGACCAGGGTCCCCTGCCGGAGCGGCGGTCCGTCCAGACCATGGCCGATCCCCAGGTGACCGTGCAGGCCCCGTCGCCTTCCACCTCACCCGCTGCAATACCCAGCCCCCTCCCTTCCGTGCCTCCGCAGGCCTCGGATCCGGCTCCGCCGGTCCCTGAACCAGCGCAGCCCGCCGTTTCAGCGCAGCCCGCCGTTCCGGAACAGTCCGCCGTTCCCGAACAGCCCGCCGTTGAAACCCCGCCACCAGTTCCTCCTTCACCTTCGGTTCCACCTGCCGAACCAACGCGAGTGGATGCCCCTGCAGCAGTCACCACCTACGTTTGGTCGGCGAAGGACCGTGAGGCGGGTCTTACTGCCATGCAGGTTGACTTTGCTGCCGACGGCACCGAGCCGTTGGGCCCCGGCATGGCCGTCTTCGCCGTGGAACAGGGCTCCAAGATTCAGGAAAGCTCACTGAAAGCTCCGGAAGGCTGGTCCTGTTCGCTACAGGAAGGAAGACGGGTGCTGAGGTGCGTCACCAAGTGGGTTGAGCGTGGCGAGCTTCATTTCCATGTGACGGCCGAATCGAAGCGGCAAAGGGACCCGGAAGTCCTGACGTACTCGCTGAGCGGGACCGGCCTGGCCACAGGTGAGTTTGCCTACAAGTACTGACCTTGTCCCACCCAACAGCGTCATGAAAATTCGCCTTCCGCCACTGATTCATCGGCAGTATCCACGGACCGGTACTGCGCATGTATCGAGGGAACATAGGGGAAGAATGAGAGCAACGTTGTTTGCCGTTGCCGGCGTTTTAGGGGCAGTGGCCCTCGTGGGAGCCCTGCTTCCCGCAAGCCAAGGCTGGTACGTTCGCAGATTCAGCACACCGCACCGGCTGCGCTGGATCACTGCGGTGCTGGGTGGCTTGCTGATGGTTGCCGTGGCAGGGTGGGCAATGGTCCCGGAGTTGCGTCCTTGGATGGAAATCGTGATCCTCCTGGCGGCCACGGGGCTCGTGGTTGGCTTCCTGGTGGCGCCGGCGCTCAGGATCGATCACGCGACCGCCACCGAACCCCGAAAGGTGTTGGCTATCGGGGCACATCCGGATGACCTTGAACTCGCCTGTGGGGCAACGCTGGCGAAGCTGGCAGATGCCGGACACGAGGTGCGGACCATGGTGATGAGTTCGGGATGCAAAGGCGGCGACAGCGCCGTCCGCGCCGGCGAGGCCCAGTCAGGGTCCGGATTCATGGGAGCTTCCGCCGTGCAGGTGCACGACTTCAGGGATACCCTGCTGTCCGACCATGGCCAGGAGATGGTCCAGGCCATCGAGGCATACATCAATGACTTCAAGCCCGACGTCGTGATGACCCACTCCGGAAACGACTACCACCAGGACCATCAGGCTGTTCACAGCGCCACCATGAGGGCCGCCCGGAAGCACTCGTCCATTCTGTGCTTTGAGAGCCCGTCTTCCACCCGGCAGTTCAACCCCAGCGTCTTTGTGGACATCGCCGGATATGTCGACGTCAAGATCCATGCGGTTTCCATGCACCGGAACCAAAAAGGCAAGCCGTACATGAGCGCCGAAAGGGTCCGCAGTCTCGCGGCCTTCCGGGGTTCGCAGGTGAAGACCGCCTACGCGGAAGGCTTTGAACCAGTCCGGCTGCTTGGCTCGGCCGTAGGGGAGTTCTGATGGCGCGGATTATGGTGACCGGCGTGGGCGGGCCGGCAGGTGCTTCCCTCGCCACGCAACTGCGACTGCGGGGGCACTGGGTCCTGGGTGTGGACATGCGGGACGTCAATCCCCGCACGGCAGACGCCGTTGCCCGGGTGTCCAGCTCAGACGCCCCCGCTTACCTGTGGGAGCTAAGGGGGCTGGCTGCCAAGCATGGAATCGAACTGGTGGTGCCTACGGTCAGCGACGAACTGGTTTTGATGGCTGACGCACGGCTTGATTTTGCTCCGGGAGTGGAGGTGCTGGTGGCTGACCCTGCCCCGGTGCGCATAGCCAACGACAAATTCCACACCATGCGATGCCTCGATACCGCCGGTCTCGGTGTTCCGGACTTCGGCCTCCCGGGCACCTTCGGCTCGGCCGAAGAAGCCATGGATCTTCTGGGCGGCCCCGTGGTGGTGAAACCTCGGGTATCGCGCGGCGGGCGGAACGTTCAGCTGCTGGAACGCCTGTCCGATCGTGGACGGAACGCAAACCGCATCTGGGCCACGCTGAATGACAGGTGGATCGTGCAGCGGTTCGCCCCGGGAACCGAGTACGCGCCGGTCGTCCACAGAAGCAACCATTCACAGGATATCGTGGTGGTCCTTGAGAAGACGGCGCTCAAGGACGGCAACCTCGGAAACGCTGTGTCCGTGCGCCGCAGCGAACCTCCTGCCGACCGGGACGTGGCAGAGTTGGCCCTGTCAACGGTGGAAGCCCTCGGACTGACGGGGCCCGTGGATATTGACATCAGGCGGATGGCCGACGGCAGCCCCGTGGTCCTTGAGGTCAACGCAAGGTTCGGGGCAAACAGCGTCCACGCCCCGGAACTCGTGGACACCGTCCTTGGACGATTGGCCCCGGACGCCATGGTGGGACGGCCAGGTTGATCATCATCGATGCCGCGCTCGCGTTTGTGCAGATTTGCGGGACCATCATCCTGGGCTTCGGAGCAATCAAGATCGTGTATGTCCCATTGGCCCTGTACTTCAACCGCGTGCACCGGCCACCGACGGTCAAGCACAGGTACTCCGTCATCAGTGGAAAACCCTTGGTCTCGGTGATCGTTCCTGCCTACAACGAGGCCGTGGTGATCACCAACTGCGTGGAGTCGATCCTCAGGAGCCGCTATCTGCTGCTCGAAGTCCTGTTGGTGGACGATGGCTCTACCGACTCGACGGCGGAGATCATGGCCGGTCTCGCAGCCCAGTACGATCGCGTCAGGTTTCTCTCACAGGCCAATGCCGGCAAAGGAGCCGCCCTTAACACCGGCATCGCGGCGGCACAAGGCGAGATCCTGATGTTCGTCGACGCCGACGGCATCTTCGCCCCGGACACATTGATACACATGCTGGAGGGCTTCGACCATCCGAAAATCGGAGCCGTGTGCGGCGACGACCGTCCGGTCAACCTCAACCGGATACAAACCATGATGCTGGCGGTCCTCAGCCACGTGGGCACCGGATTGGTGCGCAGGGCGCTCTCGCTGACCCACTGCCTTCCGATAGTTTCGGGCAATATCGGTGCCTTCCGGGCAGACCTGGTCCGCAGCGTCGGGGGTTTCCACGAGGACACCTTGGGGGAGGACCTGGAGCTCACTTGGAGGGTCTACGCGGCCGGGTACCGGGTACGGTTCCAGCCAAAGGCCCTGGTGTATGCGGAATCGCCCTCCACCATCGGCGGACTGTGGCGGCAACGGGTGCGTTGGTCGCGTGGACTCCTGCAGACACTCCGCCTGCATTTGGGCATGCTGGGGAGGGCCCGGTATGGACCGTTCGGGCTGTTCCTGGTCTTCAATGCGATCACCATGGTGGTGATCCCCATCCTGCAACTGGCGGTCCTGGCGATACTGCCGTTCCTCTATGTGGCGGGCAAGGGCCCCATCCCCGGGGAGATCCTGGCCATCCTGGGATGGCTGGGCCTCTTCATCTCGGTTCTGCTGATCGTGTTTTCCCTCGGGCTGAACCACTCCTGGCGCGATCTGCGGTATGTCTGGACGGTTCCGCTCTGGCCGTTCTACTCCGTTTTTGTGGGCCTTGCCCTGGCAAACGCCATCGTCAAGGAACTGCGGGGGAGCCCGGCGCGGTGGAACAAACTGCAACGGACCGGCGTGGTGTCCGTGACGGCCCTGGAAGGCGACGCAGCGGGGAACCCGGCATGAAGCGGACTGTGCGTTCAATGATCCTGATGCTGGCCACCGCCTTGGCATCCACCGTAGTGGTGACCGCCTCCTCCGCAGAGGAACGCGACCGGCCCTCCGATCGCATGGTCAACCTCGGCTTCGAGGACATCGTCGGCACCGCTCCGGAGTATCTGGATAGCCTGGCCGCACGGCTCGATGCCGTGGACGCCACTGCGGTGTCCATCTCCGTGGGCCGGACTGATTGGACAGCTTTTCCGTGGCCCGGCGACCTTGGTGCTGCCTCCAGCAGCGTTGCGGACACCGGCCGGGATTACGTCGCTGAGGCCATGGCGGCGCTGGGTACGGCAAGCGATGGCACCAAGCGGGACGTCGTCCTGACCGTGGATGTCCTGCTGGACCGGGCCCTTCAGGAAACACCCTCCTTGGCGGGGCGCGATGTCACCGGCACCAGTTCCACTGCGTTTGCCAGCGTGTCCGCCCTGCGTCACGGCGGGGCCGGGACTCGGTTGGTCAGGCTTGCAGCCTTCGTCGCGGAAAGGTACCGGCCGGACGCTGTGGATCTTACGGAGCTGATGTTTGACGGCTTCACGTTCGGCAGTGAAGACCTCCGGGACTTTACGGCGACAACGGGGCAACAGGATTGGCCCCGCAAGTCCAACGGTGCAATCGACCAAACAAACCCCTACATCAAGACCTGGCGCAGCGAGGCAGTGGCGGACATCGTCCGCAAGGTGGCTGCCGCCGTCGAGCCCTTTGGCGTCAGGGCAGAGATGGACGTGCGGTCGCCAAAGAAGTCAGCCACCGGTGACCGTGCAGACAGCGGCCATGATTATGACCTCCTGCTCAAGCAGTTGGACCGGCTCCACGTCTGGCAGTATGTGGGACTCAACGACGAGCGGGCACCACGGACCGAAGAGCTTGCCAGCGCCATGGACCGCCGGGCGGGGCCGCGCATGTCGCTGTCGCTGGGGTTGTGGTCACAGGACGGCATCATCTCCGCAGAGACGTTCGCCGCTGCGCTTGAGGACGCGGTCCGCGGTGGCGCAACCTCGGTGTCCGTGACGCCGGCAAGCCTGATGACGGAGGACCACTGGGACGTGCTGGAGGCCGCGTGGGCGGACCAGGGTTCCCCGCCCTGACTGGCGGGCGTACCCTGAGCGCATGGGGATGGACGGGTTGTTTTCGGCGCTGGTCAGCATCGGTCTCATCGTTGCCGCAGTCTGGGGCGGTACGCGGTTGATCCAGCGGGGTGTGCCCGGCAAGGGCGCTACCGGCACCCTGGGCAGCGTGTTGTCCATGATCGATCCCGCCACGGGTGCGCCCACCAAGCAGGAATCAGCGGCGGCGGCAGAGGAACTGCGCCAACGCCGGCATGAACGCTACGCAGCCGGGCCACGGACCCCGGGTATCGATTCTGCACGTTCCGATCCAGGTGACGCCAGGATCTGAGACACATTCCCGCGGTTAACTTTGGGGCGGGTAAGATCCTTGGGAAACATAAGTAATCCGGCTCACAGTATCCAGCGCAGTGTACGGGCCACACCAGATCCCGAAGGTAAGTATCTATGGTTCACACTGCCCATCAAGACACCGATCTCGCCGCCGAGCTGCGCGCCGACGTGCGCCGCGTCTCCACTCTCCTGGGCGAATCCCTCGTGCGGCAGCACGGTCCGGAATTGCTGGAACTGGTGGAACAGGTCCGCCTGCTGACCAAGGAATCCAAGGAAGCCGCGCGCGGCGGCGCCGATGCGACCGGCCCTTGGAGCGCGCACGACGTCGTAGCCCAGGTCCGCGAGTTGCTCGCCTCCCTGCCCCTCGACCAGGCGACCGACCTGGTGCGGGCTTTTGCGTTCTACTTCCACCTCAGCAACGCGGCCGAACAGGTGCACCGCGTCCGTGGACTCCGCACGCGGCAGGAAAAGGACGGGTGGCTGGCGAAGGCCGTCGCCGAGATCGCTGGCCAGGCAGGTCCGGAGGTATTGCAGGACGTCGTCAACGAACTCGATGTCCGCCCGATTTTCACGGCGCACCCCACTGAGGCTTCCCGTCGTTCGGTGCTGGACAAGATCCGGAAGCTTTCGGATGTCCTGGCGCAGCCCACCGAGGAAGGCACGTCCGCCCGCCGCAGGCAGGACCGCCAGCTGGCCGAAATCATCGACCAGATGTGGCAAACGGATGAGCTGCGCCAGGTGCGCCCCACGCCCGTGGATGAGGCCCGGAATGCCATCTACTACCTGAACAGCATCCTCACCGATGCCATGCCGGAGATGCTGACGGAGCTTTCCGAGCTCCTCGCCGAGCACGGCGTTGCCCTTCCGTCCGGCGGGGCTCCCTTGAGGTTTGGTTCGTGGATCGGCGGCGACCGCGATGGCAACCCGAATGTCACGGCAGGTGTCACGAGGGAAATCCTCCAGTTGCAGAATCAGAACGCCGTGCGTATCAGCATTGCCCTGATTGACGAGTTGATCTCCGTGCTTTCCAACTCGACCGCACTCTTTGGGGCGGACCAGGAGTTGCTTGACTCAATCGACGTGGACCTCAAGAACCTTCCCGGTTTGGACAAGCGGATCCTGGAGCTCAACGCGCAGGAGCCGTACCGCCTCAAGCTGACCTGCATCAAGGCGAAGCTCATCAACACAGGCCGCAGGGTCGCCGCTTCGTCCTACCATGAGCCCGGACGCGACTACGCCACCACCTCCGAATTGCTGGCCGAATTCGGTTTGCTGGAGTCCTCCCTCCGGAACCACTCGGCAGCACTGGTGGCCGATGGAGCACTTGCCCGGGTACGGCGCGCCATTGCAGCGTTCGGGTTGCATCTGGCAACCCTGGACATCCGGGAGCACGCCGATTACCACCACGATGCCGTGGGTCAGTTGGTTGACCGCCTGGGCACCGAGAAGCCGTACGGTTCCCTGACGCGCGCGGAGCGCTTCGAATTCCTGGGGGCCGAACTGGCATCGCGCCGCCCGCTGTCCGGGCACCCGATCAAGCTCGAGGGAACCGCCGACGGCACCTACGATGTCTTCCGCAGCATCCGCCAGGCCCTGCACACTTACGGCCCTGACGTTGTGGAGACGTACATCATCTCCATGACGCGTGGCGCAGACGATGTCCTTGCCGCCGCGGTCCTTGCGCGGGAAGCAGGCTTGATCGACCTGTACGGTTCCAAGCCGCACGCCAAGATCGGTTTTGCCCCGCTGTTGGAAACCGTGGAGGAACTGAGGGCTTCCGCCGAAATCGTGGACCAGTTGCTGTCCGATCCGTCCTACCGCGAACTGGTTCGCCTGCGGGGCGACATCCAGGAAATCATGCTGGGCTACTCCGACTCCAACAAGGAGTCCGGCGTGATGACCAGTCAATGGGAGATTCACAAGACCCAGCGCAAGCTGCGCGATGTTGCTGCCAAGCACGGCGTCCGCGTCCGTTTGTTCCACGGTCGTGGCGGTTCCGTGGGCCGTGGCGGCGGGCCCACGTATGACGCGATCATGGCCCAGCCCAACGGCGTCCTTGAAGGTGAAATCAAGTTCACGGAGCAGGGCGAGGTCATCTCCGACAAGTACTCGCTGCCCGACCTTGCCCGGGAAAACCTGGAGCTGTCGCTGGCCGCAGTCATGCAGGGCTCGGCGTTGCACCGGACCCCGCGAACGTCGGAGGATGAGCGGGAACGCTATGCCAACGTCATGGAGATCATCTCCGACGGCGCTTTCGCCCGCTACCGTTCGCTGATTGACGATCCCGATCTTCCGGCGTACTTCCTGGCCTCCACGCCAGTGGAACAGCTGGGCTCGCTGAACATCGGCTCCCGTCCGTCCAAACGTCCCGACTCGGGGGCCGGGCTCGGCGGCTTGCGCGCCATTCCCTGGGTTTTCGGGTGGACGCAGTCACGGCAGATCGTGCCTGGTTGGTTTGGTGTGGGTTCGGGTTTGAAGGCAGCCCGCGAGGCCGGCAACACGGACCAGCTCATGGAAATGATGGACCGCTGGCACTTCTTCCGTTCGGTGATTTCCAACGTAGAAATGACGCTGGCCAAGACGGACATGGAAATCGCCGGCCACTACGTCTCATCGCTGGTACCTGAAGAACTGCACCGCCTGTTCCACATGATCCGTGATGAGTATGAGCTCACCGTGGCCGAGATTGAGCGGCTCACCGGTGAGATCGAGCTTCTGGATGCCCAGCCCACGCTCAAGAGGTCCCTTGAAATCCGCGACCAGTACCTTGACCCCATCAGCTACCTGCAGGTGGAGTTGCTGCGTCGTGTCCGGGAAGCTTCGGTTTCCGGAGCGGAGATCGACGAGCGCCTCCAGCGTGCCATGCTGATCACGGTCAATGGTGTAGCCGCAGGGCTGCGCAACACCGGATAGCATCGGATGGGGGACGTTAGGGTGGTGGGATGCCGTCGTTCCAGACCAAGTTGAAGATCACCGGACTCAAGCCGGGGAACCCGCCTGAGTCCGTGATGGCCGCCGCCGTCGAAGCCCTGGAAACCCGGCATCACGTGGAGTCCAACCAGCTGGATATCGTGGGCGGCGTTCCCCAGATCAGCCTGCGGTTCATGGTGGACGCCCGCGACTACGCTGGTGAGAACAACGAAGCCCGCACGTCGGCAGCCATGATGCGCGACGCCGTCGAACGCGTTGCCCTGACAGGGAGCCTGTATGTCCTGCGGCGCAGCCGGGGACGCTGGGCGCCGGTTTAGTCGGGTTGCGGGACTGCGCCGGGCCCGCCGTCGTATGGTTCGTCGCCGTCGTAGGGTTCATCCACTGGAGAAGGGTCGCCCCGGCGCCGGGTCACGATGAACCCGACCACCACGCCGATGACAAGCCCGACCCCGACGCCTATCAGCGAGCTCGCCCAGAAGGGCAGTTTGGTGGTGGAGCCTGTGAAGTAGCCCAGGCCCACCTGCCATACTGCCCACAAGACTGCTCCTAAACCGGCGCAGAGACTGAATCCCCGGACTGAGACATTGGCAATGCCGGCAGCAGCGGACGTGGCGAGCCGGCCGCCGGGAATGAATCGTGCTCCGATGATCGTCCCGTAGGTGGAGGAACGCCCGGCTTTGGCGATGGCTTCGTGGATGCCTTTGTGCACTTTCCTGCCCCAGGCCCAGCGGTCCAGCACATGGCTGATCCTGCGTTTGAAGAGCAGGTAGACCGCCACGTCACCCAGCCAGGAAGCGGAAGCGGCCAACATCAGGACCAGCCAGAAGTTCGCATGTCCGTCCGCCGCCAGCGCACCTCCGGTGATGACCACCATCTCGGACGGAATGGGCGGGAAGATGGCATCGCCCAGCACGATCGGCACAATCCAGAGGTAGATTGCCGATCCCCACAACTCCGGGGCGATGAAGTCCATGGGCACAACGTACCGCACTTGCTGCGGTCACAGCACGGCGGAAGACTGTCCCCATGCGCACTGAGATCCTGCACGGAGACATCACCACCCGCCGCGTCGATGCGATTGTGAACGCCGCGAATTCCTCACTGCTCGGTGGAGGGGGAGTGGATGGTGCCATCCACCGGGCTGCGGGGCCGGAGTTGCTGGCAGCCTGCCGTGAACTGCGGCGTACCCGGCTTCCCGACGGGCTCCCGACAGGTAGTGCCGTAGCAACGCCGGGTTTCAGGCTTCCTGCGCAGTGGGTGATCCACACCGTAGGACCCAACCGGCATGCGGGCCAGACCGACCCGGACCTTCTTGCCTCCTGTTTCAGGGAAAGCCTTCGTGTGGCCGGGGAGGTCGGCGCACGCAGCGTGGCGTTCCCCGCCGTCAGTGCGGGAATCTACGGGTGGGACGCCCGCCAAGTGGCGGAAACAGCCCGCGACGCGGTGAATGAGTTGGCAGCAGTTGCTGCCGGAAGCGGTTCCGGGGTCACCAGCCTTGAGGTGGTTGAGTTCGTGCTCTTCTCCGAGGAGACGACGGCGGTCTTCCGCACTGTGTTCGGCGCGTGACCCACACTCAAAGCGCGAACGGAGTGCTCAGGGCCGGGCTTCGCTGAGCTCCAGGCCGCTGCGGTATTCGACCGGTTGTTTGCTGATGGGGTCCACGAAGCGGATGCCACGCGCCAGGAGTTGCAGCGGTTTGCCGTAGTCGTCCGGCGCCTTGTCCAGGAGGTCAGGATAAAACGCATCGTTCACAATCCACAGGCCCAGCGAGGCCATATGCACGCGGAGCTGATGCGTTTTTCCGGTGTGCGGTTCCAGCCGGTACAGCGCACGCTGGTGCGTCCCGGCGTCGAACGTCCTTACCTGCTCGATGCGCGTTTCTGCGTTCGGCTCGCCGTCCACCACTTCCGCCAACAGGTAGCTGCGCGACTTGGTCATGCGGTTGCGGACCACCGTGGGGAATTCGACGGCGGGATAGCCGGCGGCGGGTGCCGCGGCGGACACGCACTCGTATTCTTTTTGGACCTGTCGCTTCTCGAACAGGACCTGGTACCTGCCCCGGGTTTCCGGGTTGGTGGAGAGCAGCAGGATGCCGGCAGTCATGCGGTCCAGCCGGTGCATGGGAATGAGATCCGGGAGATCGAGCAGGTTCCGAAGCCGGACCAGCGCCGATTCCTGGATGTATGTGCCCCCGGGAGTGGTCGGGAGGAAGTGCGGCTTGTCCACCACCAGGATGTGCTCGTCCTGGTGCAGAATGTTGATTTCCACGGGCAGTCGCGTCTCCGGCGGGAGGGTCCTGTAGTACCAAATGAAGGTGTGGTCCTCCAGTTTGGTACTGCGGTCCAAAGGCACCCCGCCCTCGCCTACGATCTCCCCGGCGTCGAAGCGGTCCTCGATGCCTTGGGGGTCAATGTGTCCCCATCGATGCATCATGTAGTCCATCGCGGTGTCCCATGGGCCCTCGTCCGGCAGGCGGAGGCGGGTTGCGTTCACGCCATCGCGCACAGGGAGGGGGGATTGCATCACCGGACAATTCTACTTTGCCTGAGCTGTGCGGCCCGCTTTGCGTGCTCGGGGGCTGGTTTGGCTTGTTCAGAGGGCTCCACCACGGACTCAGGTCCGAACATAAAAAAGTTCTTGACAAAAAAAGTTGTCGGTAAGCATACTGGAACCATGTTGGACATCGAAGTGATCGAGGACCCGGCGGCAGCGGAAGTATCGCTGGACCCGATCCGAACCCGTATCCTGCGGGAACTGGCCGAGCCCGCCTCGGCCACGCAGCTCGCGGTCAAGGTGGGAATGCCGCGCCAGAAGGTCAACTACCACCTCAAAGCACTTGAGCACCACGGTTTGGTGGAGCTGGTCGAGGAACGGCGCAAAGGCAACGTCACCGAGCGCGTACTGCGGGCCACCGCGGGCTCCTACCTGATCTCGCCGGTGGCGTTGGCCTCCGTGGCGCCGGACCCTCGGCGCTTCGCGGACAGGTTCTCCGCGTTCTGGCTGTTGTCGCTCGCCTCCCGCACCGTACAGGAAATGGGCAAGCTCATTTCCGGGGCAGCCGCTGCCAGGAAGAAGCTCGCCAGCTTCGCCATCGACGGTGAGATTACCTTCCGTTCCGCCGCCGATCGCGCGGCGTTCGCGGAAGAGCTCGGCGTTGCGGTCACACGGCTCGTCGACAAATACCACGACGGCGGTACCGCGGTGGCGGGCGGCGGACGCAAGCATCGCCTCGTCGTCGTACTTCATCCCGCACTCAAGACCCCCTCAACAGAAGTCACAGTAGAAAAGGACCAGGGCAATGACCAGTAACCGTGAATTTGAAATCGTGGCCGATACCGAACTGCCGGGAACCCCCGAGCGGGTCTGGCAGGCGGTCACAGCGGACACCTCCGCCTGGATGTTCCCCACGGACCAGTGGCCGGCCGTCCGGACCGTGGATGAATACCCAGGCCACCTCGTCACGCGGATGGACGGTCCCGATGGTTGGTTCAACCAGTTGGAGCACGTCCTGGAGCCGGTGGAGGGCGGCCGGGCCAGGCTGCACTACGTCCACAGCGGAATCTTCGCCGACAACTGGGATGAGCAGTACGACGGCGCCAGTAAGCACACCGAGTTCTACCTGCACACCCTGGGGCAGTACCTGAAGTACTTCGATGGACAGCCGGTGGTGTTTACGGACGTTCAGGCTCCGGCGTCGTCGCAATCGCCCGATGGATTTGTGCAGCTCAAGAAGGCGCTCGGAGTGGAGGACCTCGCCGCGGGCTCGGCATTCGAGGTAGACGTCGACGGCGTGGGGCGGCTGAGCGGTGAGGTGGACTTCGCCAATGAGAACTTCCTGGGACTGCGCACCGGCGATGCTTTGTACCGGTTCTTTGGGCGCAATGCCTTTGGGGCGCCGGTAGGTATGACCGTCCACCAATTTGGCGCGGGTGATTCCGAGCTGACGGCCAAGAAGTGGGGTGCCTTCCTGGAGAAGGTCTACGCGTAGCCACCCGCCCCGCCCCTGCACGGCGCCCGGGACCCAACTGGGTCGCACTTGTGCGCGTTTTGAAGCCTGAAAACGCGCTTAACTGCGACCTAGTTGGGGTGCCCGGGTGGACCCGGCGGGCGGCAGTTAGGCGACTCCGACGGCGGCCGGCCGCTCGGTCTTGAGGCTGCGGCGGAGTTGGGGCGAGGCGTCGAGCTTGTCCTGGGCGGCCCGCAGTGCCCGGACGGCCACCTCCAGTTGGGCAGGTGGCAAGGTGTAAGGGACACGCATGTAGTGCTCAAAGGCACCGCCCACCCCGAACCTCGGCCCGGCGGCCAGCCGGACTCCAAATTCCGGAGCGAGCACCGTCAGGGCCGTGCTGCAGGGGCTGGGCAGTCTGCACCACACTGTGAGCCCGCCCTGGGGTCGCTCAGGATCCCACGACGGCAAATGTTCAGCCAGCAATTCCATCAACGAATCCCGGTTGTTGCGGAGTTCTGCCAGCCGTGCATCGAGGGGCTCGGAGTAGGCGCTGACCAGCCGGGCAGCAGCCAGTTGCTCCACCATGGGGCCGCCCAGATCCATGGTGGTCCGTGTGGTGACCATGCGGTTGACCAAGGCTTCGTCGGCCCGGATCCAGCCGGTGCGGAGGCCGGCCCAGTGGGATTTGCTGAGCGAGCCGATGGAAACCACGGTGGGACTGAACGCCGCCATCGGTGCGGCACTGACGCCGTCGAGGTTCAACCCCCGGAGTGTCTCATCCACCACCAGGACCGTCCCCGCGGACGCCGCTGCCCGCGCCAGTCGCCGGCGCTGCAGCCCGGACATGATACGGCCCGTGGGGTTGTGGAAGTCCGGAACAAGGTAGGCCATGGCAGGTCGATGATGGTGCATCGCGGCCTCCATCGCGTCAATGTCCCAGGCCGGCGCGGAACCCGCGGCAGGGAGGGCGACGGGAAAGGGGCGGCAGCCGGCGGCCCGGATGGCGTCGAGGGCGTTCGGGTAGGAGGGGTGTTCCACCAGCACTTTGTCCTGCTTTCCGGCCAGGGTCTTCAGGACGATGTTCAACGCGTGCTGCGCTCCGGAGGTCACCAGGATCTGTTGGGCGTTTGTTGGGACGCCGTCGGCTGTGTATTTGTCCGCTATGGCCTGCCGCAGTGCGGGGACACCCACCGCGTCGTAGCCAAATCCGGGCAGGAGGGCCGGGAGTTCGGTCAGGGCATCGGCGAACGCGCGGTGGACCACCTCGCCCGCTGCCGGCAGGGATGCGTAGGCCAGGTCCAGCAATCCCTCCGGCGCCGCCAGCCCCGGCATGGTCACCGGAGAGGTGCGTTGCGGAATGCAGGTCCGTCCCCGGCTGCCCTGGCCGGTGGTCAGGAAGCCCTGCTCGCGCAGGCTTGAATACGCGGCGGTGACCGTGGTTCGGCTCAGTCCCAGCGTCTGGGCCAGCGCCCTTTCGCTGGGGAGCGCGACGTCAAGCGGAATGCGTCCGTCCATCACCAGCAAGCGTACGACGTCGGCAAGCTCGCGGTATGCGGGCAGGGTACCGGAATTCCAGGAGCCAAGAAGGCGGGTCAATGCGATCGGGTTCAGTAGGCCTGACATCAGTCCAGTATTCCAAACTGGCTATGGAAAACAAGGCCAGTTTCTAGCAAAGATGGGTTCATGATGACCCGAAGAATCACCCAGCTCCTGATCGGCCTCGCGATGTACGGCATATCACTGGCCATGTTCATCCGCGCCGGACTTGGCTTGGATCCCTGGGACGTGTTCCACCAAGGCGTGTCCCAAAAGACCGGCTTCAGCATTGGAGTGGTGGTCATCGCCGTTAGTTTCCTGGTCCTGCTCCTCTGGATCCCGCTGCGGCAGATGCCCGGGATTGGAACGCTCGCGAACGCAGTGCTGGTAGGTCTTTTCGCGGACCTGGGTTTATGGCTGATTCCCGTGTTCTCCCACCTTGGCGGCCAGATCGCCATGCTGGCCGGGGCCGTGATCCTCAACGGCATCGCCTCCGCCTGCTATATCGGGGCGCGGCTTGGCCCCGGTGCACGTGACGGCCTGATGACCGGACTCGTGCGCCGTACCGGGTGGTCGGTTCGGTTGGTCCGCACAGGCATCGAGGTTGTGGTGCTGGCTGTGGGCTGGTTGCTGGGTGGGTCCGTGGGCGTGGGAACAGTGGTTTACGCGCTGGCTATCGGGCCGATCGTGCAGTTGCTGCTGCCAAGGTTCATGGTGCCCGAGCGCGGCACGGTGACGGCCCCCACGGAATCCGTGGAGGCCGCCCGGGCTGCCTGATGACGAACTGCAGATCAGGGGCCCGGCATGGAGCTCGGGCCCCTGCGCGTCTAATCCTTGACGGCCCCCAGTGACAGGCCGGACTGCCAGTATCTTTGCAGGCTGAGGAACGCGATGATCAGCGGAATTATCATCAACAGCGAACCGGTGATGACCAGGTTCTGGATCAATTCGCCGTTGCCCGCAGTGGAGCCCAGCTTGTTCCACTGGTTGATTCCGATGGTCAACGGGTACCACGCGGGATCCTTGAGCATGATGAGCGGCAGGAAGTAGTTGTTCCAGATGGAAACAAAGGAGAACAGCAGGACTGTCACGGTGGCAGGTGCCAGCATGGGCATGGCGATCTGCAGGAAGATCCGGAATTCACCCGCACCGTCGATCCGCGCAGCCTCGATCAATGCGTTGGGCACGGCTTGGTCTGCAAACACCCACATGAGGTAGAGGCCAAAGGGATTGATAAAGGATGGAATGAGCACCGCCCAAGGGGTGTTGGTGATTCCCAGCTGGGCGAAGAGCAGAAACTGGGGGATGGCCAACGCGATGCCCGGTACCGAGATCGAACCCAGGACGACGAGCAGGAAAGCGCGCCGACCCACGAAGTCATGTTTGGCCAAGGCATAGCCGCCCAGCGCAGCCAGGAACGTTGACACCACGGCGCCAACGATCACGTAAAGGACCGTGTTCAGGAGCCATCGCGTGAAGATGCCTTCCTGGAAGGTGAACACCTGCACCACATTGTCCCAGAGGGCAAACTCCCGGCCGAAGCCAAGCCCGAATGATGAAACGAAATCGCCTTGAGTCTTGGTGGCGTTGATAACGAGCCACACCATCGGCACCAGGCAGTACAGTGCGAAAATTCCCGTCAGGACAGTAATGCCCGTGCTCTTCTTCGGGTTCATCATCGTGTACAGCTTCCGGCGCGGCCCTTGGGCCGGAGTTGGCGATTGCCGGGGAGGCGCGGGGGTGGCGACCTGGCTACTTGTTGAGGACATTCTTCATTCCCTTGATTTGCACGATGTACGCGATGGCGATGGTGAAGACCGCCATGACCAAGGCCAGTGCGGCAGCGTACCCTTGCTGCGACCCGTTGAAAGCAAGGCTGTAGGCGTACATGTTTGGTGTGTAATACGAGGTGATGCCGCTGTTGGAGACCAGCGTGGCCAGGATGTTCGGCTCGTTGAACAACTGGAAGGTTCCAATGATCGAGAAGATGATCGTGACCACCAGGGAGGAACGCAAGGCAGGCAATTTGATGTGCCGGACGATTTGCCACTCGGACGCTCCGTCAATGGCAGCGGCCTCGTAGAGTTCCCTGGGCACAGCGCGGAGTGCCGCATAGAAGATCAGCATGTTATATCCCGTGAAACCCCACGTGACCATGATTCCTATGGACGTCATCGTGGTCTCAGGCGCGAAGGGGTTGAAGGAAGTGCCCGCGGCCTGGTTCAGGCTCCCCAACAGCCCGTACTTGATTCCCAGCATGAAACCCCACATGAGCGTGGAGACGATGGCGGGGATGGCGTAGGGCAGAAAAACGACGATGCGAAAGAACCGGGCACCGTGCAACTTGAGCGAATCCAAGGCCAGGGCCAGTGCAATGGCGCAAAAGAGCATGATGGGCACCTGGATAGCGGTGAACAACACAACCCGGATGGCGCCGTCGTAGAACTGGCTGTCCTGGAACAGCTTGACGTAATTGTCCAGACCGATGAACACCTTCCCGCCGATCAGCTTGTTCTGGAACAGGCTGGTGTAGGCGGAATAGCAGATCGGGATGATGAAGACGAAGAGGAACAGCACACCGAAAGGGGCGATAAAGAACAAGCCGGCCTTGGGTCGCCTGGGCCGTCGGAAGACGGCGGGTTCAGGTGACAAGGCTGGTTCCGATCTGCTGCTCGCGAGCAAGTGGCGACTCATGGGAATCCTACTTTCATGATTCATCGACATAACAGGAACCGTTGCCGTGCGGTTGCGTGCCGCACGGCAACGGTGCTGCTATCGGACGGTGAATCCCTGTTCGTTGCCGTAGGCGATGCTGCGCTGCTTCCACGTTTCGAGCACCTCGGCGAGGGTGCCGGTCTTGCTGTCATACAGCGGCGCCGCCACATCTTCGTAGTTGGAACGGGCCCAGCCGAAGAAGGGTGGGTACTGCCATCCGGTGCCCACATTCTTGGAGGCTTCGGCAAGGACCTGGTTGTATTTCTGGTCCCCGAAGAATGTGTTGGTGGTATTCAGGAACTCTTCGTTGTTGAGGTTGGAGAGGTTGGGAACAAAGGCTCCGGCATCGATCCGGGACTGTAGCCCGTCTCCGTGCGTGAAGTACTCAAGGAAGGCGTACGCGGCTTCCTTGTTCTGGGCGGCGGCCGGTATGGCCATGGCGCTCCCACCGTTCTCCGCGCCGGACGTTTCCCCGGCCTTCCACTGGGGCAGCGGAGCAATGCGGAAGTTCCCTGCCGCGTCCGGAGCCCTCTCCGGGAGCGTGGAGGTGAACCAGCCACCAATGAGCTGGGTTGCCAGCGTCCCTTCGTTGAGGCCGCGGTTCCAGTCATCGGACCAGCCGGTCACCTTCGTGTTGACCAGGTCTTCGTCGATAAGCTTTTGCCAGTATTCGACTGCCCGGCTGCTTCCGGCGTCCTTGAAGTCAATGGTGACGTCCGTTCCATCCACCTTGAAAGGACGGCCGCCGCCTTCCCACATGAGTGACATCAGCAGGAAGATGTCGGCCGAGTCGTTGGTGATGTAGTGATCGCCGCCCAGAGCGCGGACCTTCTTGGCGGCGTCGTAATACTCGTCCCACGTGGCCGGCGGCGTCGAAACGCCCGCTCGTGTGAGTACTTCCTGGTTGTAGAACATGGCGGCGGGGCCGTAGTCAGAGGGAAGGCCATACGGTTTTCCGTCGATCGTTACGTTGCCCCAGGCGGCGTCGACGTAATCCTTGGCCAGGTCCTTGGCGCCGAATTCCGAAAGGTCGGTGAGCTTCCCGGGGATGGCGAAAAGCGGCAGGGAGAAGTACTCGAACATGGCAATGTCAGGCACGCCGGATCCTGCCTGGATGGCATTGTCCAAGGCAGTGTACTCATCGGTGGATGAGCCTGCATTCACTACTTTGACGGTGATATTCGGGTGGAGCTTTTGGAATCCGGGCACTGCTTCCTTGACTGTTCCGTCCCAACTCCACACGGTGAGCGTGATGGGCTTGTCCGTGGGAACAGCCTTGTCAGCCGCTGGTGCCGTCCCTCCTGAGCACCCACTAAGGGCGAGGGCTGAGGCGATGATGGTCACTGCAGCCACAAGACTCTTTTTCAGCATTGTTTACTCCTTCGTCGTCGATGAGCGTCTCTTCCGGAATCGGGGATGTCCCCGGCTCGGCCATTTACAACGTTGTATAAATAGGGCAGAACCGTACCTGTGAGCCATGGGAATGGGAGGGTCTCCAATTCTTGTGGGCGGAGACGGTGGCGCGGGGTTTGAGCCGCACGCGGAGGGTCAATGCTCCGGCGTGAGCTCAAGAAACTCCAACCAAATGGTCGGGTACAACGTTGAACCTAATGCTAGGGCTGCGGGGAGAGAGCCGTCAAGGAAATCTCCGGGAGTCCGGATTGTGAAGTTATGATCTACGCAATGCCCTGATCGGAGATCCTGCCGGGGATGGAAAGGCCACATGACTACGAACCCGACGCTTCACGATGTAGCGCGGGCAGCGGGCGTTTCCATCAAGACGGTGTCGAACGTCCTGAACGATAACCCCAAGGTGGGAGCTGTCACCCGCGAGCGGGTGCAACGCCTGATGTCGGAGATGGGATACCGTCCCAACCTGTCAGCGCGTGGTCTGCGATCCGGCAAGACCGGGGTGATCGGCCTGGCTGTTCCATCCCTCCGTGAGTCCTACTTCGCCGAACTCGCTGACGCCGTCATCCGCGCAGCCGCCAAGCGCGGGCTCCGGGTCCTGATCGAGCAGACAAACGGTGATCGACAAAAGGAGCTCTCTGTCCTTTCGGGCGGCCAGCTTCGGTTTATCGACGGCCTGCTGTTCAGCCCGGCGGCCCTGGGTCAGCAGGACGTCCATGTCCTGAATACCGCCGATCCTCTGGTCCTTCTCGGCGAACGCATCTTCCATGGCCCCACGGATCACGTAACCATGCACAACACCTCATCTGCCCGGGCCGCCGTTGATCATTTATTGGGCATCGGCCGGACGAGGATTGCCTTGGTGGGCGCCGCGGCCGCTACGGAAGACGACGCTAGTTCAGCGAGCCTAAGGGAGCGAGGGTACGCGCAGGCCTTGGAACAGTACGGCATCAAACCTGATCCGGCCTTGATAATGCGGGGCGGAGTCTGGGGCAGGGAAACGGGTGTGCATGCCGTGGAGCATCTTCTCGCCACCGGCGTCGGTTTCGACGCGATCTTTGCCCTCAACGACACCTTGGCCCTCGGCGCTCTAAGGGCCCTGGCGCAGGCTGGCATACGCATTCCGGACGACGTGGCCCTGATGGGTTTCGACAATCTGGACGAGGGCCGATACTCCCTGCCTTCATTGAGCAGCGTTGATCCGGGCAGGACGGAGATCGCAGAGACAGCCGTTGGACTGCTGGTGGACCGCATCCAAGAAAGCGAGGAGGGATCCGCACCCAAAACGGTCAAAGCCGGATTCAGGATTGTCCGTCGTGAGTCAACGGGCTTCGCCGGCCAGGACGCGGGGCCTGGGCACTAGGAGCCGGGCTGGCACCGCGGACAGAAGTAGATGTCCCTTTCCTCGGTGCCATCAGGGGCGGCAAGGAGGCCGTGCTGCACAGGAGTACCGCACCGCCGGCACGGCTGCCGGGTCCTTCCGTACACCCAGTAGCCGGGACGCATGGCGCGGGGGCCCAAGGTTGACCGCCGTCCCGGACCGAGGTTTTCGCCCAGGAGGCGCTTTGCGTCATTGACGATCTTTGCAAGGTCCGGGACCTGGCCGACCGGTACCGCCGGGTGGATGCCTGACAAAAAGCAGGAGTCACAGCGGTAGATGTTGCCGATCCCGGCAAGCTTGCGCTGGTCCAGCAACGCGTAGCCCACAGGAACCTCGGGTTCGGCCCGGAGCCTCCGCAGGGCTTCTTCCTCATCCCAGTCCGGCCCCAGGAGGTCCGGGCCAAGGTGTCCAACCACCTTGTCTTCCTCTCCGGTGGGTATCACCTCAAGGATGCCAAGCGAGAATCCGACGGCGTCCGCCACGGCGGTCCGCAGCACGCACCGGGCTGTGTGGCCTGGCTTGGTCCAGCGCCCACCGGGGGCGTAGACCATCCAGGCCCCCTCCATCTTCAAATGCGAGTGGATGGTCAGGGCGCGGGGTGTCCGGCTGGCTCCGGGTTCCTTGTCTTCAGGGCCCACAAGGCGCATCAGCAGGTGCTTTCCCCGCGCCACCACCTCGGTCATGGTCCACCCTGCCAGGTTCAGCGTTGCGAAGCGGGGTACGCGGAAGTCCGACGCCGTGATCACCTGGCCGGCCAGCGCCTGGTTCAGTTTGTGGGCGGCCCGCCAAATGGAGTCCCCTTCAGGCACGGATCCGCAATCCCTTCGGCGTAGAGTAAGCTCCCGCAGCGGCAAGGGCCACGGCAACCGGGGTTTCCAGGAGGTCGTGTCCGTTGACCTTTTCCATGAACAGCTTGTCTACGGCGCCCCGCCGGACCACTGCCACCAGCGCCTCTGCGGCGACTGCCAGGGCGGCCTCGTCGTGGCTGAACGTCAGCAACGTCTTCCCGCCGCGTTCTACGTAAAGGACCAGCGCGCCGTCGACCATTACCACCAAGGCGCCGGCCTTCCTGCCCGGACGGTGCCCCGAACCCGCGTCGCCGGCTACTGACGGCCAGGGGAGGGCCGCGCCGTATGGATTGGCGGGGTCGGTGGCGGCCAAGGCCAGCGCCGACGGTTCCGCTGCAGCGATCCGCGCGTCCTCGGTGAAGGACCGCAGCCGGTCAACAGTGGCGGGTACGGCGAACTGGGCAGCACCGAGGTGCTCAATGAAGTATCCGCGGCGGCAGCGTCCGGCTTCCTCAAGCCGTGCGAGCACTTTGTACATAAGGCCAAACCCGCCCAGGATGTTTTCGGCCATCACAGAACCGCGGGTGACCACTCCGTAGCGGTCCAGGAGGAGTTCGGCGGTGCCGCGCGCATGGATGGTCGGGTCCAGTTCCGGCAGGGGCAGCGCTGACCAGCGCCCGACGGCGAGTGGCGGCGTAGGTGCCTGCGCGGCCACGGATCCGTAGCGGCCTCCGGTCAGGCCGGGTGTTCCCAGGAGTCCGGCGCCGTGCCGGCCGAGCCTGCTCATCCGCGGCGCCCGCGCCCGTGGCGCCTTGGCGACCTGGCGGTGTGCCGTTCGTCCGCCCGCGATCATGGCCCGCACCGGGGCGAAGGTGTCTCCTGTGACCCGGCCCGCCCATACGAGATCCCACAGGGCGGAAACCACGGCGTCGTCGCTGAGTACGGAGTCCATGCCGCCGGCGACGTCGGTGAGCTGCCGGAAGAAGTAGCCGCCTCCCGCGCCCAGGTATTCGAGCAGGCGTTGCTGGGCGTCACCGGGTTCGAACTCCGGGGACGGGTTGAGGGTGAGCTCCGCGGAATCAGCCACGTGGAGGCTGATCCATCCGTCGTTTCCCGGCAGGGACCCGGCACCGGACCAGAGAAGTTCGCCCGCTGCCATGAGTTCGTCCAGCATGGCGGGTTTGTAGTCGGCAACGCGGCTCGCGAGGACCAAGGGCTCCCACGCTGACGCCGGAACCGGAACCCCCGATAGCTGATCAACAGCGGTGATGATGCCGTCCAGCCCGCGCAGTGCCTGGCTGCGCGACTTACCGGGAGCAGCGACGTTCTGCCACGCCGGAAGGAAACGGCCATACGCCGCGGCGTCGACCGGCTCCACTTCGGCCCGCAACGCCGCAAGGGAACGGCGCCGGAGCTTTCGCAGGACCTCGGCATCGCACCATTCGCTGGAAGGCGGGGCTTCGAGGGACTCCGTGCCTGCGTCGGGCGTGGTGGCCACAGCGTGCGGCCGGAACTCCCCCTCGACAACACGGCCGTCACCCGCCAACCGTTTCAGGGCCGTAGTGACGACCGCGACGCCCAGTCCCAGCCGGGTGGCCGCTTCTGCGGCCGTGAAAGGCCCATGAGTCCTGGCATACCTCGAGACGAGGTCGCCAAGGGGATCGTTGACCGGTTCGATGAAGGCCAGCGGAACGCCCATGGGCAGGGGGACACCGATGGCGTCGCGCAGACGGGCGGCATCTTCCACCGCAGCGAAACGTTCGACGCCGCCAATGGTCACCTTGAGCGCACGGTTGGCTTTCTGGAGTGCCAGGAGATGCAATTCAGCCTCAGCCGGCGTGGCCGGTGGCGCGCTGATTTGCTCGGATACGTCGTCCGTCCCGGGCGTGGCCAGGTTGTCCGGGCCTTGCAAACGTTCGGCCACTTCCTCCACCGCCAGCGGACCCAGCAACCGCAGCAGGTCCGCAACCCCTTCCATGCCGCGTACGCGCCGATCCGGCACCAGCCGTTGCAGCTCGTGCTCCGTGGTGTCGATAACCTTGGCGTCCAGGAGTTCGCGCAGCTCCACCCGGCCCAGGAGTTCGTTGAGGAGCGTGGAGTCCAACGCAAGGGCGGCGGCACGACGCTCGGCCAGGGGAGAGTCGCCCTCGTAGAGGAACTGCGCCACGTACCCGAACAACAACGACTTGGCGAAGGGAGACGGCTGCTGCGTGGTGGTTTGGACAATGCGCAGTTCCCGGCGCTCAACCGATGCCGCGATGTCCTTCAAAGCAGGGAGGTCGTAGACGTCCTGCAGGCACTCCCGGACTGTTTCGAGCACGATGGGAAAAGCAGGGTACTTCTTGGCGACGTCCAGCAATTGGGCAGAACGCTGGCGCTGCTGCCACAAGGGTTGGCGCTTGGTGGGATTTTGGCGTGGCAAGAGCAGGGCGCGGGCTGCGCATTCCCTGAAACGCGAAGCGAAGAGGGCGCTGCCACCGACCTCGGCGGTGACGATCTGCTCGAGTTCCTCGGGGTCGAAGAGGAAAAGCTCAGCGCCCGGCGGCTCATCCTCCATCATGGGGACGCGCAGGACTATGCCGTCGTCTGCCGCCATCGCCGAACCGTCCAGGCCATAGCGTTGCTGCAGCCTTTGTCCGACTGCCAGGGCCCAGGGAGCGTGGACGGGCATGCCGAACGGGCTGTGCAGCACCACCCGCCAGTCGCCCAGCTCATCATGGAATCGTTCCACTACCAGGGTCCGGTCACTCGGAACGACTTCCGTGGCCTGTTTCTGCTCGTCCAGATACTGCAGCAGGTTACTGGCGGCAAATGCATCCAGGCCGCTTGCCTGGCAGCGTTCCATGGCTGGCTCGGGATCGGCCGCGGAGAGTTCCCGGATGAAGGCGCCGAGGGCGCGGCCCAGATCCACCGGGCGGCCCAGTGAATCACCCTTCCAGAAGGGCAGCTTTCCAGGTTGGCCGAACGCGGGGGATACCAGCACACGGTCGTGGGTGATGTCTTCGATCTTCCAGCTGGTGGCCCCCAGTGCGAAGATGTCTCCCACCCGTGATTCGTAGACCATTTCCTCGTCGAGTTCGCCGACGCGGCGGCCGCCTTTCGCTGCCCGCGCTGAAGCGCCGGAACCGTCACCCTCGCCGGAAGAACCGGTTCCTTCAACTTCAGTACCGATGATGTAGACGCCGAACAGGCCCCGGTCCGGAATGGTTCCGCCCGAGGTCACCGCCAGGCGCTGGGAGCCGGGCCTGCCTTCGATGGTTCCCGCATGCCGGTCCCAGACAATGCGTGGCCGGAGCTCGGCGAACTCATCGGAGGGGTACCGGCCTGCCAACAAGTCCAGGGTCGCCTCGAAAGCCGATCGGGGGAGGCTGGCGAAGGGCGCTGAGCGCCGGACCGTGCTGAACCATTCCTCCACATCGATGCTGCCCAACGCCGTGGCTGCCACCGTCTGCTGGGCGAGGATGTCCAACGGGTTGGCGGGGATGCTGAGCCGCTCGATCTGGCCATTGAGCATGCGCTCCACAGTGACGCTGGTGTGGAGCAGGTCCGCGCGGTGCTTGGGAAAGAGCACGCCCTCGGAGATCTCGCCCACCTGGTGGCCCGCACGGCCCACGCGCTGCAGGCCACTGGCCACCGACGGGGGTGATTCCACCTGGATGACCAAGTCCACGGCACCCATGTCGATGCCAAGCTCCAGCGAAGACGTAGCCACAACGCACCGAAGCCGGCCCGACTTCAAGTCGTCCTCGATCAGCGCACGTTGGTCCTTGGACACGGAGCCGTGATGGGCGCGGGCAAGGACAGGATCAGCGCCTGTGGTGCTTCCGGCCTGGGCCATCATGTGGGCCGGAGTCGCAGTGGAGACGGGTACCTTGGCCGTAGTGGCCGCGCCACCGCCACCAGCATCAGAAGGTGCGGAGGGCGAGGGCCCTGTACCCCGGTTGCCGGCACCTTCGGCTTGGGCAGGCGCCTCCCAAACCGACCCGGCTTCAGCCATCAGCTGGCGTTCCGCGTAGATCTCGTTGAGCCGGGCGGTCAGGCGTTCGGCCAAACGGCGGGAGTTGGCGAACACGATGGTGGATTGCTTGGAGAGGACAAGATCCACGATCTTTTCCTCCACATGGGGCCAGATGGAGGCCTGCGGCTGTAGTCCGGAGGCAGGGCCGGAGTCGAAGGCTCCGGAAGCACCTTGGAGGTCGGACATGTCCTCAACAGGGACCGTGACTGTGAGGTTCCAATTCTTCTTGGACGGCGGAGCGACAATCTCCACCGGAGCCTGCCCTGCCAGGAATTGTGCCACTAGCTCGCGCGGCTGCACCGTGGCCGAGAGGCCAATGCGCTGGGCGGGTTTTGGCAGGAGGGCATCGAGCCGCTCCAAGGACACAGCCAGGTGGGCGCCGCGCTTGGTCCCCGCAACGGCATGGACTTCGTCGATGATCACCGTATCGACTTCGCTGAGTGTCTCCCGTGCCCGGGAGGTCAGCATGAGGAACAGGGATTCCGGAGTGGTGATGAGGATATCCGGAGGGTTGGACAACAGCGAACGGCGGTCCGCCGCCGTCGTATCCCCGGAGCGGACGCCGACCGTCACCAGCGGCGCGGGGAGCCCCAAACGTTTGGCTGTCTGCGTGATTCCGATCAGCGGCGAGCGAAGGTTGCGTTCCACGTCTACGCCGAGGGCCTTCAACGGCGAAATATAGAGGACCCGGGTTTTGGTCTTGGGTTTTTTGGCACGCTTGCCCGGGGCTGCGTCTTCAAGGCCGGGCAGGGTGTCCGTTGGCGAGGAATGCAATCGGTCCAGGGCCCACAGGAAGGCAGCAAGCGTTTTTCCGGAGCCCGTCGGAGCCACCACCAAGGCATGCGAACCGGAGGAAATGGCATTCCACGCGCCATCCTGCGCAGGCGTAGGCACGGAAAATGCGCCGAGGAACCATTCCCTGGTTGCCTGGCTGAAACGGCGGATGGCGCCTGCGGACGCCTGCTGCTCCTGCATTCCTCCATCATGCCCCACGGCCCCGACAGAATAAGCCGGGGCCGCGGGGTCGGCCTCAGACGGCCTGGAAAGCTGTGATGGTCAGGAGTTTGATGCCCGGATTGCTGCAGGCATCGTGCGGTTCTGCGACGAAGAGCGAGGCCGTGTCCTCCGGTGGATAGATACGGAACCCGGCGGCAGGAACCCGCGTGCAGTCCCCGTAGTTGCCGGCCTGCGTGTACTTCAGCTCAGCCCAGGCAGCCTTTCCCGGCGCAAGTTCGATCCGCGTAACAGGCGTGGTGGTTTCGCGGGTGGCGGGCTCCCCGATCGGCTCGCCGTTGGCATCGGCCGTCAGTGAGACACCGGCGAAGCCTTCCAGGACACAGGGGGCCGTGCCGGAGTTGGTCAGAATCAGTTTTTCGTAGATGCTGCCCGCAGCACCGCCGCCGGTGGAGTCTGTTGAGGCCGTCAGCGAAGCCGCTTTGCACAAGGCGGGCCCCGCGGGAGCGGCGGACGTTGCTGAGCCCGTCGCAGAAGGCGAGGGGGAAACCGTGGGCGATGCCGACGTCGTACTTGGCGACTGCGACTGGGTGGGTGAGGCGCTGGTGGTGCCCGAGGGGCTGGGGCTTGGCCCGCAGCCGGCAAGAAGGAGCGCCGTGGTGGCCGCCGTCGTCGTCAGTACAAGTCCGGTTTTGATGCGCTGAGTCCACATGGGCACCAGCCTTGCGGCGGCCGTGGCGCGAGTCAATCGAGCCACGGCGTCCACTACGGAAATGGCGTCCGGATCGTGATGTTCCGGACGCCATCACCGTGACAGACCTACTTGGCGGACTTGGCCGGACGGCTGCGGAAGAATGCCACGCCGCCCAGAACCAGGCCGGCAAGGCCGGCAACCAGACCTGCCCAACCCATGGCCTGGGATCCGTCGTCCCTCACCGACGAGGCCTGTTCCGTGGACACCGTGGCGGCGGCGTGGTGGTCGCCTTCAGCCTCGGCCGCCGTGATGGTCACCGACGGCGCGGGGGACTTCAGGTCGTGCTCATTCTGGCCGTCCTTGGGGATCTCAGCCCAGTCGGTCTGGCCCTGCTCGCACGTCTGGAGGGTGGGGAAGTAGATGGTCTTACCGGCGGCGTCGGGCAGCTTGACCGACAGGACCAGGGCGTCGCGCAGGTGCGGATCCAGCGGTGCCTTGGCCGTGTAGACGATCTGACTGGTGCGCTTGGTGATGCTCGTGCCGTCGTCCAGTTTCTTGGGCTCGGCCAGCGTTTCCGTCACCTTTTCCACCGTCCAGTTGGGGTTGACTGTGGGCTGCGCATCGTTGAGTTCCTCCGGCAGCGTGATGGCAACCTTGGTGGTCCCGAAGGTGTCGCAACCGTGCGGGATGCCGAAGGTCACCAGCGCGTAGGAGTTGGCTGCGGTCTTGTTGGGGTCGGCGCCGACGTGGGCTGATGCTCCGGCAAGGCCGGCCATCATCAGGGCGGCGGTTCCACCCGCGACGGCGGTTGCGGACAGGGTACGGCGGAGGGCGGAGTTCTTCATGGGATTGCCTTTCAAGGTGCGCCAAAGACGGGCGCGGGTACGGGTTTGGAGCCCGTCACCAGGAAGAGGCGGTGCCGGGCGGAATTAAGGAAGTACGACGGCGGCGGGCGGGCCGCGGCGGCTGTCTTGCCTTAGGTTCCGCCAGGGGCGGGGGAGGAAAACGTCAGGTGCGCCGACAGAGACAGGCGTGGCACCGGCGTCGGGCCTGAACAGCAACGACGGCAGCGTGACCAAAGGACGCAACCACGCTGCCAGCTGCCACAGCGCGTCCTCGCCCTTTGCCAGCGCCGCTGCCGAAACGATGGTGGCAACCACGTGTGCCGCGAACATCAGGGCACCCGCTGTGGTGCCCGGTTCGTGGAGGTGGGTTGCCGGGTCCAACGCCGGAGTCAACAATTCAGTGCCGGCATGGTGGCTGCCGGTGCGCACGGTGGTGTCAAGTGGAGCCAAGGCGGTGAAGGCCTCGTGCAGCAAGAGTTGCCCGGTGCCCAGCAGGGCCGCCATGCCCGCGAAGTTCAGTTTGAACCGCGTTGCGAGCGTTGCCGCAAGACCGGTCAGCGTGATAAGTGCCGCGAGTACGGGCGCCGTTGGCAGGGAGCCTCCGCCGAGGACGTGTGCACCGGCCGCCAAAAGGACGATCACCAGCGCCATGGCTACCGACCGCAGGGCATGGAAGGGCGACCGGGGCTGCGATGTCCGCACGGAGTCCTCCCTTGGTTTTGGCCTGGCGTTTTGGCTTGGCTGCGGCTTCGATTCTATCCGGACTTCGTTGCCGGCCCCTCCTTGGATGGGAAGCCGCCTATTGGCCTGCGTTTTCCCGGGAGGTAATGGCGAACGGTGGCGACTGCAACTCAGTAAAGTTCCCAACGCTGGCCCGCACCGTGCATTGGGGCGTGATCTGCAGTGCTGTAACCGTAAGCCCCGAGCTGTCCACCGCCAACGCGCCGCCACAGCCGTCGGCGAAGCGCAGGCCTTTCTCCCCGCCGGTCACAGCCTCGAACATCCGGGACGGTTTGCCGGATGCGGGACTGACATAGAGCGGGTTGAGTTCATCGGCTCCACCAGCCCACACCGGGACCAAGGTGATGTTGAGCGGGCTGGGAGTCACTACACGCGCTGCCGTTCGCACCTCCACGTTCTTCAGGCGTTGCACGGGATAGGCTGTTCCCTTCACGGCAGGATCCTGCAGTGCGGCTGTGGTGGCCGTGGCTCCGGCGCGCAGCCACTCGTCCATTGCCTTCTGGTCCGCGATGTCGGCCGTCACCCTGGCCGTGGCCTGTACGGAGCCCCCGGCGGGAATTTCCAGGCCGGAGAGTTTCCAGCCGCATTCGACATCCAAGCCCGTGACGGAGCCCTGATTCCGGCTGGCCCCGGCGCCATCCCAGACGACGGCGGGGCAAGCATCGCTGTTACCGAAACCCGGGAGGACCTCCAGGAAATCACTTGATAATGGCGCCTTTTGGGCAGCGTAGGTAACCGTCAAACGCACCTGGCGGGAGGACGGTATTGTTTTCGTTGTACTTTTCTTGTTCTGGCGTTCGGGGAGGCAGCCGGATGCGCATCGTATGCGGAAAGGTTCGCGCGTGGGAACATACATTCTCGGAACTGGCATGATCGCGGCGTGTGTCGCTGGGCAGTGGGTCATGGGTCAGGCCGTCCTTACTGCAGGCGGCTACTTCGGAAGTTAGAATTCCTTTCCGTTCTGTCGTGGGGTGAGTGTCGAAGTCTTAGGTGGAGTTGGCGACCTTCAACCTGGGATCGCTTTCCGGCTTTTTCGCTGGGTGCGTTGCTGAGGCATGGGCAGTGCTGCCCATGCCCACTACCCGAGCGCACGGGTTAGCATGGACCGAAATTCTCCATCGAAAGGATTTACCGTGCGCAAATCAACCCGACGCGTCAGTCTGGCGCTCACATCAGTGGCGGCCAGCCTTGTCCTCGGAGGCACGCTCAGCGTCGCCGCTCCGGCACCGGCTGAGGCGGCTGGACGCTGCGTCGATTACAACTACAGCTACGGCGGCTACTCCAGTTGCGTAGGCAACATTCAGATCCTGCTCAACGCCTTCCGGACGCGCGTAGGATCGCCGTACGGAACTCTGGCTGTCGACAACTCCTTCGGACCTGCTACACGCAACGCTGTGATCGGATTCCAGCGCTACTGGGGCCTGCAGGCTGACGGTATCGTCGGCCCACGGACGTGGAACATTCTTTGCGCTCCTCAGATGGGGCCCGGCCCGGTCAGCTGGTACCCGTATTCGACTGCCCGTGCATCGGGCTGCAACATCTGAGCGAAGCAAAAGGCCCCGGTTCCCTTATAAACAACGGGAACCGGGGCCTTTCTACATGGCGGTGACGGTGGGATTTGAACCCACGTTGGCTTTTACACCAAACAACATTTCGAGTGTTGCACCTTCGGCCGCTCGGACACGTCACCAACTGAAATAGGGTACCGGAGATGGGCGCGGTTCCCCAAAACGAGGCATCACGTAGGTGCGGAAACCAGTGCCAACTTCCGTCCGGAGCACCCCAACGATAGATTCATAAGTATCATGACGATCTCTCAAGAACAGGGCGCCCAGGAGCCCATTAGGGCCGAGGCGTATTGGGTCACCGAGTCCGGCCAGGGTGAGCTGCGCTCCGAAGACCTTCCTGCCTTGGAAAACAAAGAAGCCCTGGTCAGGACGCTCTACTCCGGGGTCAGCCGGGGTACCGAACGCGTTGTCCACGAAGGGCGTGTCCCTGAACGCGTCGCAGACCTCATGCAGGCGCCGCACCAGAAGGGGGAATTCCCAGGGCCGGTCAAGTACGGCTACCTGAACGTTGGCGTCGTGGAACAAGGGCCGCAGGAGTGGCTGGGTAAAACGGTTTTCAGCCTGCACCCACACCAGGACTACTACGTGGTCCCAACGTGCCAACTCACCCAGATTCCAGAGGATGTTCCTGCCAAGCGCGCCGTCCTCACCGGCATCGTCGAGGTGGCAGTCAACGCGCTCTGGGAAGCCGGGCCGCGCCTGGGTGACCGGGTCGCCGTCGTCGGTGGTGGCTTGGTGGGTGGCGCCTTGGCGACGCTCCTGCGGAAGTACCCGCTGGGTCGCCTGCAGCTTGTGGACGCTGATCCGGAGAAGGAAAAGCTCGCCCAAACACTCGGCATCGACTTTGCCCTCCCGGAAAACGCCAAGGATGACTGCGACATCGTTTTCCATTGCTCAGCCTCCAACGAAGGCCTCAAACTGAGCCTCCAGCTGGCTGGGGACGACTCGGACATCATCGAGCTCTCGTGGTTCGCGGACAAGGAAGTAACCCTGCCGCTCGGGGAGGACTTCCACGCCCGCCGGCTGAACATCCGCTCCAGCCAAGTGGGCGCCGTCGCCCTCCCCAGAAGGCACCGGCGCAGCAACGCCCAACGCCTGGAAACGGCTGCGGCTGCCCTGAAGGATCCATTGTTCGACACGTTCCTCACCAGTGAGTGCCTGTTCCGGAACCTGCCCGACACCCTTGTTAAGTTGTTCGAACGGCCCGGTGGTTTTTGCCACCTGGTCGCCTATCCCAAGCCGGAGGAATAAGACATGTTCAGCCTGACCGTCCGACGCCATTTCATGATCGCCCACAGCCTTCCCCGCGAAGCCTTCGGCCCGGCCCAAGGACTGCACGGGGCAACTTTTGTCGCGGAAGTCAGCTTCCGCCGTCGTGATCTTAACGATGACGCGATCGTCCTGGACATCGGCGCCGCCGGAGGCATCCTTGAGGACGTGCTGGAGGACCTGAACTACAAGAACCTGGACGAGCACCCGGCCTTCAAGGGCAAGCTCTCCACCACCGAGGCACTCGCCAAGCACATCGCCGAGGCTGTAGCGGGACAGATCACCGACACCGCCGATGGTAAAGCGCTCGTGGGCATCGACGTCGTCCTCCGCGAAAACCCCGACGCCTGGGCCGGTTACTCACTGGAGCTTCCGGCCAAGTAAGTGGACATCCGCTTCATCGTCCCCGGCAACGTCCGCCACGGCTCGGGCGGCAACAAGTACAACGCGGCACTCGCTGAGCAATTGGCGGCCTTGGGCGCCGAAGTTGAGACAGTAACCGTCGACGGCGATTGGCCCGTGGGCAGCCCGGCGGACCGGCAGCGGTTCGCGGACGCGCTCGACGGCGGAACCACGGTGATTGCCGATGGTTTGGTTGCGAGCGGGGCGCCGGAGGAGGTGGCGGCCGCCGTTGGTGGCGGAGCGAAGGTGTGGATACTCTCGCATATGCCGCTGGCGGATCACCCACTGCTGGAGGGTAATGCGCTGGCCGCGGTTACGGGCGTGGTCTGCCCGAGCAACCACGCGGCCGCGGAATTGCAAGCCAAGCACGGCCCACTCAACGTTGTGGTGGCCCGGCCCGGAGCTGAGCCTGCGGACATGGCCGTCGGTTCGGAGCCCCCGCGCATCGTGGCTGTTGCTGCCCTGCTGCCGAATAAGCAGCAGACCTTGCTCGTGGAAGCGCTGAGCCAACTAGGCGACTTGTCATGGAGTGCCGCGCTTATTGGCTCGCCCGATGCAGACCCGGCGTACGCCGCAAAGGTGCGTGCCGCCGTCGAACATTACGGACTGGAACGCCGCATCACCCTTACGGGCGAACTCAGCGGCCAGGACCTTGCGGAACAGTGGCACGCCGCCGACCTCAGCCTCCTTATCTCGAAGTCGGAGGCGTTCGGAATGGTCGTGGTCGAGTCGCTGGCTCATGGGGTACCCGTCATCGTGCGGGAGGGGACCGGGGCCGTGGAAGCGCTGGGAAGCAGCGGCGCTGGGCGGACCGTGGCCGTCGAAGGGCCCAGCGACCTGGCAAACGCCCTCCGCGCCTGGCTCACCGACCCTGCGACCCGGGAGTCCTGGCGCCGGGCAGCCGTCTACGCCCGAAACGATCTCCCGGGCTGGGAGCACACGGCGGCGACAGTGCTGGCAGCCCTCGCTCGTCCGCCGAGATGACAGTTAATGGCAATCCCGCGGCGTCGGATTGCCATTAACTGCCATCTCGCGGGGGGGTAGAGCGGTGCGCGGCGAAGAAGCCCCTCAGCAGCGCAGCGCATTCGTCCTCGCGCACGCCCGCATAGACCTCTACCCAGTGGTTGAGGCGGCGCTCGCGAAGGATATCGAACACGGAACCAACGGCTCCGGCTTTCTCGTCCCACGCACCGAACACGACGCGTGGGATCCGGGCCAGGACGATCGCCCCGGCACACATGGCGCACGGTTCCAAGGTGACGACCAGGGTGCAGTCTTCCAGGCGCCACCCGTCCCCGCCTTCGCCCAGCTCCAGCGCATGCCGTTGCAGGGCAGCGGCGGCCTGCCGAATGGCGACGATCTCGGCGTGCGCGGTCGGGTCGCCGTGCGCTTCCCGTTCGTTGCGCCCCGAACCCAGCACGCCGCCGTCGGGCCCTAAAACCACCGCCCCAATGGGCACGTCGTCCGTTTCCAACGCCAGCCGGGCCTCATCCAGGGCAAGGCCCATCCAAGCACTGTGTTCTGCGTGATACGGCTCGGTAGGGCTCATGTCTCAATGATAGTTTTGGGGGATGCGCACACTCGTCGTGGACCACCCGCTGGTCGCTCACAAGCTCACCGTACTGCGGGACAAGAACACCCCTTCACCGGTCTTCCGGCAACTTACTGAAGAACTCGTCACTTTGCTGGCCTACGAGGCCACCCGCGAGGTCAAGACACAGCCCGTGGAAATCGAGACCCCGGTCACCAAGACCATCGGTACGGCTTTCACCAAGCCCACGCCCTTGGTGGTCCCGATCCTCCGTGCCGGCCTGGGCATGCTTGAGGGTATGACCAAGTTGGTTCCCACCGCCGAGGTTGGCTTCCTGGGCATGGCCCGTGACGAGGAAACCCTGGACATCATCACCTACGCCGAACGCCTCCCCGAGGACCTGACCGGCCGACAGGTGTTCGTCCTGGATCCGATGCTCGCTACCGGTGGCACGCTGCGCGAAGCCATCAAATTCCTGTTCAAGCGCGGGGCCTCCGACGTCACCTGCATTTGTCTGCTGGCCGCTCCGGAGGGCCTGTCCAAGCTCGAAGAGGAACTGGCAGACAAGAACGTGAAGATCGTGCTTGCCTCGATCGATGAGAAGCTCAACGAGAAGTCCTACATCGTCCCGGGTCTCGGCGACGCGGGCGACCGCCTCTACGGCATCGCGGGCTAACGGCGCCACCCCTACCGCTTTCCACCCTGCCCCGTTAGCCTGTGGCGCATGGACTGGAAACTTGAACTGGTGTTTGTCCCTGTGTCCGACGTCGATCGCGCGAAGGATTTCTACGTCAACAAAGTCGGTTTCAACGCCGATTTCGATGAGCGTCCCACCGACGGCATCCGCTTTGTCCAACTCACCCCGCCCGGATCGGCCTGCTCCATCGCCATCGGAGAAGGCCTCACTGACGCCCCTCCAGGCTCCGCACCGAATCTGCAAGTTGTGGTGGCCGACATCAACAAGGCACATGCGCAGCTCAAGGAAAACGGTGTGGATGTCAGCGACATCGACATCCAGGACTGGGGACACTTTGTCTATTTCGCCGATCCCGACGGCAACAGGTGGGCGGTCCAGTACTTACCCCAGCGCCCGAACGGCTGAGCCGACGCCAAGCACCGCAAGCCCGCTGTGCGGCAGGATGGACGTATGAGCCTTCCTGCCGCGCAGCCATCACATTCACAACAGAGCCTTGCCGTCCGCGCAGTCCTCTTCGACATGGACGGAACACTGGTTGATTCCACGGCAATCGTGGAGCAGGTCTGGCTTGAATTCGCGGAGCGTTACCGGCTGGATTACAACGAGATTCTGCGGACGTCCCATGGCGTCCAGGCCGGTGACACCATCAGACGCTACGCACCGGAAGGGGCCGACGTCGTGGCCCTCACAGCGGAATTGGGCGAGATGGAACGCAACCGCACGGACGGCATCATTGCCCTGCCCGGCGCCGAGACCCTCCTGAAAGCCCTGCCAGACGACGCGATCGCCCTGGTGACGTCCGCCGATCGGGTACTGGCCGACATCCGCATGCAGGCCGCCGGGCTGACCATGCCCACGACGGCGGTGACCGCCGAGGCTGTCACGCGCGGCAACCGCACCCGGAGGGATACCTCAAAGCCGCGGAGCTGCTGGGCGCGGAACCGGCCGACGTCGTGGTTTTCGAAGACGCGCCCGCAGGCATTGCCGCAGCCCGCGCAGCAGGCATGCGGACGGTCGTGGTTGGTGATGCCGGCGGGGCGCTGGAGCCCGGAATGTGGCGGATTCCCAACTACTCGGCGGTGACGGTCAAGGCCGTCAAGGACATCGACGGCGGACACCTGATCACCCTGACGCTATAGCTCTGTTCCAATCGGGGCGTCCGGCGTAGGCTGTGCCCATGTCTGCGTTGCCGGAGGCGTACGATGCAGCACTGGAGCGGGCGGTTGCGCACGCCAAGCAGTGGCTGGCATCAGTGCCCACGCGTTCAGTCCGCCCCACCATGGATGCCGACCAGGTTGCGGCCAAGCTTGGTTCCCCGCTCCCGGAGGGCCCCACCGACCCGGCAGCGGTGATCGATGAGCTCGTTGCGGTGGCGGAGCCGGGCCTGATGGCCATGCAGTCCGGCAGGTTCTTCGGCTGGGTGATTGGCGGGACCCTACCGGCAGCCCTCGCAGCCGACTGGATGGTCAGCGCATGGGACCAAAACACCGGACTGCGGTTCGCGACGCCGTCTGCTGCGGCCATTGAGGAGTCTGCGGCGGCCTGGTTGCTGGACTTGCTGCACCTTCCGGAAAACTCCGACGTCGGCTTCACCACCGGGGCGACGATGGCCAACTTCGTGGGGCTGGCAGCAGGGCGCCAGTACGTGTTGGAGCAGGCGGGGTGGGACCTGGCCACTTTGGGGCTCGCAGGAGGACCGCGCGTCACGGTGTTTGTTGGCCGGGAACGGCACGAGGTCATCGACCTGGTGGTCCGTTATCTTGGCTTGGGAAACTGCACGCCGGTGGACGTGGATGACCAGGGACGCATCATCCCGGAGGCATTGGCAGCCGCCATGGACGGGCAGCCAGGCCCGGCGATCGTGTGCTTGCAAGCGGGAAACATCCATTCAGGTGCCTTCGACCCCGTCCAGGAGGCGGTGCGCTTGGCCCACGGGAAAGGCGCCTGGGTCCACGTTGACGGTGCCTTCGGATTGTGGGCGGCAGTCAGCCCGGAGCTGGGCAAGTACCTGCCGGGGCTGGAAACCGCGGATTCCTGGGCTACCGATGCTCACAAGACCTTGAATGTCCCCTACGATTCAGGCCTGGCCATCGTGTCCCGGCCGGATGTCATGCGCCGGACTTTCGGTGTACATGCCAGCTACCTGCCCGCAGATGACCACGGCCCCGGCGACCCGCACGAGAAAGTGCCGGAGCTTTCCCGCCGTGCCAGGGGCATCCCGGTGTGGGCTGCACTCCGCTCGTTGGGGCGGTCCGGGACGATCGCAATGGTGGAGAAGCTGGCGGCAAACGCCAGGGCCTTGGCCGAGGGGCTGTCTGCAATCCCCGGGGTCGAGATCCTGAACGACGTGGTGTTCACCCAGGTGTCGGTCAGTTTCGGCAGCGATGAACGTACCCGCCGGGTCACGCAGAGAGTCATGGCCGAAGGGGTGGTGTGGATGTCCGGTTCGGTGTGGCATGGCCGTGACATCCTGCGCATCTCCGTGAGCAACTGGTCCACGGATGCGGACGATGTCGCCGCATCCGTCGCTGCCGTCAGACGCGCTGCGGAGGCTGAAGCCTAGCTGCCGGGGCATAAACCTGCCGGGCACAGATTCAGGGGATGAAAAAGCGCCGGTCCGCACCGTTCGTTTTAGAAGGAATGGTGCGGACCGGCGCTCTGGCTCAGGCCTGGCTTAGTACCAGTTGTTGGCCAAGTGGAAGGCGAGGGCTGCGGAAGGCGAGCCGTAGCGTTCCTTGATGTAGTTCAGGCCCCACTTGATCTGGGTCTGGTAGTTGGTCTGCCAGTCGGCGCCCGCAGTGGCCATCTTGCTTGCCGGCAGTGACTGGACGATCCCATAGGCGCCACTGGAAGGGTTGGTGGCCGTGGTTCGCCAGTTCGATTCCTTCTCCCAGAGCGTGTTCAGGGCGACCATCTCGCCGGCGCCCCAACCGTAGTTTGCCAGGATGCTGGCAGCGTAGGCTTTTGCGGCGGCGGGGTCGTCGATGGCCTTGGGAGCGGCAGCTGCGGCGGCTTTCTCGGCGGCTGCGGCATCGGTGGCCTGCTTGGCCGCAGCATCAGCGGCGGCTTTCTCGGCTGCGGCCTGGGCAGCAGCGGCCTGCTCCGCAGCAGCTTTTTCAGCCGCGGCCTTGTCGGCGGCGGCCTTCTCTGCGGCAGCCTGTTCGGCAGCGGCCTTGTCTGCGGCTGCACGGTCAGCTGCGCCCCGGGCGGCAGCAGCGTCCATCGAAGCAGCGATCTCGGCAGCCTTGTTGGTGCTGACCTGGGCGTTGGCCTGGGTTTCGGCGGCCTGGCTCAGTTCCGGGAGGTTGAAGGCAGCGTTTGCGGCGGTGCCCAGGGATGCAACGCCCAGCGCGGCAGCCACGACGCCGGCTACTACGGACATGCGCTGACCGGTCTTGCCACGGCGGGCAGCGTCCTTCAGGACAGCCTGCGATTTGGTCAGCGGAGCGTTGTGATCGTCACGGTGACGCGCGGAAGGGCGCGTCTGATCGTTCAATTCAGACATGTGTGATTACCTCTCAGCGCCTGCGGAGTTAGCTGTCGGGTTCGGATGAGGTCATCCGGCCGCGCGTGCAGCAGCGGCTTCACCCCAAGGGCCGGCAATCTATGCACGGGCCCGGAGACTCTGGGTCCCCCGTCTCTGCCTTTGGGTGAGAACGGAACTCCGGGAAGTGGCAGAGCTCGGCGCATCCCGGGTGTGGGTCAGGTTGGGGCGACCCACCCTTTCGACGGTACAGGACGAATCGGCTTAAGTCACATTTGGGTAACAGAGATCACGACGGCGGTGCGTCGCCTTGCCCATTTTGTTACAGGCGTGCGGCGCTCCCCAGAGGGAGGCGGAGGGCGAACTCGGTGCGCCCGGGCCGGGATGTGACGTCCACGGTACCGCCGTGTGCGCGCACGATGGACTCCACGATGGAAAGGCCCAGTCCCGAGGTCCCTTCGGAGCCTGACCTCGCGGCGTCTGCCCTGGCAAAACGGGAGAAGATGCGCGCCTGGAAATCCCCCGGAATACCAGGCCCGTTGTCTGTCACGGTCACCACAGCGCCGCCGTCGTTGGACAGCATGACGCCGGTTTCCACCGTTGTCCCGGCATCCGTGTGCTTGCGTGCATTGGAGAGCAGGTTGGCCAGCACTTGGTGGAGCTGTGTCGCGTCCCCGCGCACGGTGACTGGTTCGTCGGGCAGCCGCAGCTTCCAGTGGTGGTCCGGCGCCATCACTTTCTCGTCGCTGACCGTTTCGATCACCAACTGGGTGAGGTCGACATCCGAGACCTTCAACGCTTGTCCTTCATCCAGCCTGGCGAGCAGGAGCAGGTCTTCGACCAAGGCTGTCATGCGTTCCGACTGGCTCTGGACGCGGGCCAGGGACTTCCGGCCGTCCTCGGTGAAGTTCTCGGTCATGCGAAGCAACTCGGTGTATCCGCGGATTGCGGTGAGCGGTGTGCGGAGCTCGTGTGAGGCGTCCGCCACGAACTGGCGCACCTTGGTTTCGCTTGCCTGCCGCGCTTCCAAGGCACTGGCGACGTTGTCGAGCATCTGGTTCAGGGCATGGCCCACGCTGCCCACTTCCGTGCCGGGGTGGGCCGCCCCCTGAGGTACCCGTACCGCCAAAGCCACCTCGCCGGCGTCGAGGGGCAGGCGGGAGACCTTGGTGGCGACGTCGGACAATTGCTCCAAGGGCCGCATGGTCCTGCGGATGATGACGGTACCGGCCAGTCCGATCAACGCCAGTCCTCCCAGCGACACGAACACCATGGTCCACACCAGCGACGCCTCCGCGCTTTGCTTGTCCGCCAGCGGCAGGCCGGTGACAATGACATCTCCGTATGCCGTTTCCACTGCCACCAAGCGGTAGTCGCCGTTGGAGAGGGAGCGGTCCACGGGGGTGCTGTCCTTGGGCAGGGAGAGCAGTACCTGTTGGTCGTCCTGGGACAAGGAGACGCGGTTTCCCTCCGCGTCGATCAGTCCCGAGCTGTTGACCGTTGAACCGTTGATCCGCGCATTCAAGGTTCCAGCGGCCTGGCCCCGCGCCTCCAAGGGGTCCGGTTTGCGGGACGGCGTGGACGGAAAGCCCGACGGCGGTCTGCCGAAGTCTGCTGCGCGGTTGGACGCTTCCTCCAGCTGCTTGTCGAGCTGGCGGTTGAACACCACGTCCATGGAGGCGTAACTGACTACTCCCACGGCGCCACAGATGGCGATGAGCAAGGCCATCGCCACCAGGATCAACCGGGTGCGCAAATGCCACGTTGAAGGTCTGAGCCAGTTGGGCTTGCCACTGCTGGCGGTACCGGTAAGCGCAGCCAAAGCTCAGTCCGCTGGCTTGATGACGTATCCGGCACCGCGGATGGTGTGGATCATCGGCGGGTGGTTGGCTTCGATTTTCTTGCGGAGGTAGGAAATGTAGAGCTCCACAATGTTTGCCTGTCCGCCGAAGTCGTAGTCCCAGACCCGGTCCAGGATCTGGGCCTTGCTGACCACGCGCTTGGGATTCTCCATGAGGTACCGCAGCAGTTCGAACTGGGTGGCCGTGAGCTGGATGTCCTCCCCGGCCCGGGTCACTTCACGGGTATCGACGTTCAACGTCAGGTCGCCCACTACGAGCTCCGCCGTATCCATGGCGGCAATGCCGGATCGCTGGACCAAACGGTGCAGGCGGAGCAGTACTTCTTCCATGCTGAAGGGCTTGGTGACGTAGTCGTCACCCCCGGCGGCGAGACCGACGATGCGGTCCTCCACGGCATCCTTGGCCGTGAGGAAGAGGGCGGGAACTTCGGGGGCAAAGGCGCGGATCCTGGTGAGGACTTCCACGCCGTCAAAGCCGGGAATCATGACATCCAGCACCAGGACGTCCGGGCGGAACTCCTTGGCCAGCTTGACTGCCTGCGGTCCGTCGCCGGCTATGGCAACAGACCAGCCGGCCATTCTCAGGCCCATGCTCATGAGTTCGGCGAGGCTTGGTTCGTCGTCCACCACCAGGGCGCGGATGGGGGAGCCATCCGGGTGGGACAGCTGGGGAAGGTTGTTGGTCATGGAGTGCGGGGATGCCATGGGACAACTCTCCGTTCTGTGCGTTTGCCGCTGCTGAGCCTGCCCTGTGAGGACGCTGTGAAGTCAACACTAGCGAGATGCCGGCCACCGCGAGGGGCATGGGGACAAAGAGCCGGGCCAGCTACCAGACCGGGGGCTGAAGATCGACACGGAACCACTTTGCAATTGGACAGCAACTGTTTCAGATCGTGAGATTCCGCCGGCCGTGGGGCCTCCGACATCAAGTGGCGCATCTTCTCACCCTGTGCCGAATTAAGTTCATTTATGAGGCCATATTTCACGGCTTTCGCGAATGAAATGGCGTTCATTTACAAGGACCACTGAATTGTGATTTGCGACACAATAGTCCCCCATGTCTCAAAATGTGGACGGTTCCAGGCTTTGTTACTTGCGTGTTGGCATTGTTACGTTGCACACTTCCAATGTGAACAAGAACTCAACAGCACCTGCAGCCGCAGCAATCCGGATCAGCGCACCCGCTGCTCCCGAGACCCGCTGTTGTCGAATGCAAGCCTAACTTTCCACCCCAAGAAGTTTCAGGCATTCGCCCCCTTGCCCACCGTCGGGCGCCCCTCCCCAACTCATTGCGGGGACACCAAGCATTCGAAGCCGCGATGACGGCTATTCACTATTGAGGTAAGCACTCCATGTCAGTTGCATCCGGATACGTCCACATCTCCGTCCGAAACGCCAACAAGGCCGCCGCCAACGCCGGACTCCGCCCCGGGTTCGGCAACCGTCCCGGCTATGCTCCCGCCGCACAGGGCGCCCAGCAGGCACCCGGATACGTTCCCCAGGGCTACAACCCCAACTCATACGGCCAGCTCCGGGCCGTCCCCGCTGCAGAGCCTGCTCCCATCACTGCCCCCACGCCAGTGGTGGCCCAGTCGGAGCGCCTGCGTCCTGTGGCCAATGACAATGTGGCCCGTGGCTTTGTGCTCTACATGGGCATTGACGAGGAAACAGCCGCCGCGGCCGGAACCTCCATCGCCAAGCTGGCCCAGGAAATCCGGGCCTACGCACAGTCCCTCGTCACCGGAGCCGAAAGCTATGCCGCCGTCGCTGTTGCGCCGGCCGGGGCACCCGGGTCCGCACTCGACGTCGTGCGCTCCACCTTCGGTGACCCCACGGTCGCTGCACGCCAGCGCACTGAAGCCGCCCGTCCGGCGCCGCAGCAGGAAGCCCGCCCCTCCGGCGTGCTGATCGACTTGGCCCGCCGCGAAGTCCACCTCGACGGTGAATCGCTGAACCTGACGTTCAAGGAGTTCGAGCTCCTCAACTACCTCGTGGAGAACGGCACCCGTACCGTCGGCCGTGACGAACTCCTCGAAGGCCTGTGGCGCAACGCCGAGGAAGTCCCCAACGAGCGCACCATCGACGTCCACATCCGTCGGCTCCGCTCCAAGCTGGGTCGCCTCGCCAACACGGTCCGCACCGTCCGTGGCCAGGGCTACCGTTTTTACGAGCACCCGGAAGTCATTGTCTGGGCCGCTCCGGAATACTCCATCTAGCAAGCATCGGACGCCCGTCTCCGTTCAGGAGGCGGGCGTCTTTTGCGTTCAAGGCGGCCGGCGCTCCGCGGCTATATGGTTGTTGAATGAGCGACCACCACATCAAGCGGCTTGTAATCATGCGGCATGCCAAAGCCGACTGGCCCTTGGGTGTTCCCGATCATGAACGTCCCTTGGAGGAGCGCGGACACCGCGAGGCGCCCCTGGCCGGCAAGTGGTTGCTGAAGCACAACATCGTGCCGGACTTCATCCTGTGCTCCTCGGCAGTGCGGACGCGGCAGACCTGCACGTGGGTCTGCGACGAGCTGGGCGAGAAGGCTCCCACCCCCAAGCTCGAGGATGGGCTCTACGCTGCCTCGGCCACGCGCATGCTGGCCGTCATCAACCACGTCCCGGATACCGTGACGACCCTGATGGTCATCTCCCACATGCCGGGCGTGCAGGATTTGGCAATGCACCTGGCATCCCGCGACTCAGACCATGACGCCTACATGGATGCGGCCACGCGGTACCCAACGAGTGCGTTGACCGTACTGGAGACCGGGAAGCCATGGGCGGAGCTGGATGGGCAGGATGCCAGGTTGACCCATTTCAAGGTTCCGCGTCACTGACCCAACTGGCTGGCAGTAGTGGTTGTTTTGTGGACTCAGAACAACTCCTAGTGCGAGTTGGTTGGGCCCTCTGACAACTGCGGCAGGCACATGCACCGGATCTCGAACGCGGGTACTCCCGCCGGCTCTTCCCCGTGGCCGGTGGCCACCAGGTACTCGCCGTCAAACATGTAGACCGGCAGTTGCGGTGCCAGGTGTTCGTTGTAGCGGCTGGGATAGACCCATTGCCCGCGGATGTCGAACGCGGGAAGGGCATAGATGTCCCGGCGATTGTGGGTGCTTGGAAAGAGTTCGTCATCCACCATGAGATAGCTGGCGAGGCCGTACATGTGGTGGTTGTTCATGTCGGTCGGAAAGAGGATCGCTTCCACTGCCAATGGCCACTCCAGACGCTCGGCGCCCGCGTTCTGCTGTAGCGGGCGTTAGGTAAGGTTAAGCTAACCTAAGTGCGATTGGCGTGTCGAATGTTCCCTTGTGTGACCTTGGTCAACCAGGCGTGGGTAGTTGCTGTGCGGCTGCAACCTCGCGAAGGAGGCCCACGGTGTGACGGATGTTGGGGCTCGCGCTCATGGTCTTGCGGTAGACGACGCCCACGGCCCGCTGCTGCGCCGGGTTAACTACCGGAACTGCCGCCACATTGTCCGGCAGGGGCGGCCGGCCGAGGCGGGGAACGAGGGCCACGGCCACGCCCTGTTCCACCATGGCGATGTGGGTGGAGAAATCGGGGTCGTAGATCCGGATGTCAGGCACCCTCCCCAGCCCGGCGAAGATCTGAAGCAGGGCCTCGTTGCAAATGGCTCCAGCGGGCGTACTGACCCACGACTCGTCCAGGAGGTCTTCCCGTTCGACGGCGGTCCTCGCCGCAAGGGGATGGCTGCTGTTCAGCAGGACGTCGGCCTGGTCCAGGCACAGGTCTTCGAGGGCCAGGTTCTCCGGGATGGCCAAGGGTACCGAGTTCCAGTTGTGGACCACCGCGAGTTCCGCCTCACCCGTTGTCACGCGCTGCACTGCCTCCCGGGGGTCCTCCGCCAGAACGCTGACCTTCAACTGCGGGCTTGTTACGGCAATCCTGCCCAGGAGCGGCCCCACCAATCCGCGGCATGCCGTGGAGAACGCGACTAGCCGCAGGGTGCCCGAAGGGCTGGACGGGTCGGACAGCAGGGTTGCCTGCAGTTCTTCGAGTTCGCCGATGATCCGCCGTCCATACCCGGCCAAGGCGATCCCGCGTTCCGTCAGGAGGACGCCTCGGCCGTTGCGTTCCAGGACCGCAACCCTGGCCTGGCGCTCCAGTTTCTTGATTTGCTGCGAGACGGCGGAAGGGCTGTATCCAAGGATGTCCGCAGCGGCCACCACCGAGCCGTGCTGCTCGACCGCAACAAGGGCGCGCAGCGCAGGAAGATCAATCATGAAGCAAATCTACGTGATGAGGTGAAGAATTCAACGCTGGTGCTTCATCCATATTCAAGCCAGAGTGGACTTGTGAATCTTCGTCATTCCCTCCTGGCCGTCCTCGTAGCCGTGCTCTGGGGTATCAACTTTGTCGCCATCGATCTTGGACTGCATCCTGCCGGACACGATGTCCCGCCTCTGCTTTTCGTCGCACTTCGCTTCCTCTTGGTTGTCTTCCCTTTCATCTTCTTCATCCGCAAGCCGGATGTGGGCTGGAAGGCGATCATCGGCGTCGGGCTTTTCATGAGTGCCGGCCAATTCGGCCTCCTGTACCTGGGCATGGCCTTGGGAATGCCGGCGGGATTGGCGTCATTGGTGCTGCAGGCGCAGGTTCTGTTCACCATCCTGCTCGCGTCGCGCTTTCTCGGTGAGAAGGCCACGCGCAAGCAGTTAATCGGCGTGATTCTGGGCGTAGCGGGGCTGGGCGTTGTGGCCCTGGGGCGCAGTGCCGTGGCTCCGGTGTTGCCCCTCATGATCGTCCTGGCGGCGGCCCTTTCGTGGGCTGTGGGAAACGTGGTGGCCAGGCACTCGAAAGCGAAGTCGGGCCTGGGCCTGGTGGTGTGGTCCGGTGCTGTGGTTCCCCTGCCGCTGGCGGCTTTGTCCCTGGTGGTGGATGGCCCGGACGCCGTCATCGGGACCCTGGCCGATCTACAGCCGGCCACCATCCTGAGCGCGGTCTACACGGCAGTATTCGCTTCACTGGTTGGCTACGGAATCTGGAACCGCCTGCTTGCACTGTACCCGGGGTCCGACGTCGTGCCGTTCACGCTGCTGGTCCCCGTGGTGGGCATGACGGCCGCCTGGCTGGTCCTGAACGAGGTCCCCACTCCCACTGAAATCCTCGGTGGCCTGATACTCCTCCTTGGAGTGGCGACGGCGGTGCTGGGTGTCTCACGAAAGCGACCGGGAACACCCGTGGCGGGGCCTGCCCAGCGCGTCCAGGCCCGGTCTTCCCACGCCCAACTGGGTCGCAGTTAAGCGCGTTTTGAGCGCCCAAAACGCGCTTAACTGCGACTTAGTTGGGGGCTAGCGCTTGGGGGCAGGCTTGCGCTGGGTGGAAATGCTCGACGGCGGTCGCTTGGCAGACGCTGCTGCCTTTCCGGCGGTCGCGGGGCGCTTTGCCGGGGTCCTTGCGGGGGTGCGGCTTGCCGGAGGGCGCGGTGCCGCCTGGCGGGTACCGGCTGGACGTTTCACCGCTGCAGGTCCGGCCGGTCGCTTGGCTGCCGGGCGCTTGGCCGGGGGTTCTGCACGGACACCGAACCCGGGCATCACTGCGCCGAGGAACAACACCACGAGGGTGCCCGCACCGGCCACCACGGCAAGGTAGAAGTAGATATCCGAATCCTGGCTGCTGACTGCGCTTCCCAGGGCGTTCGCATCCTGGTTGAAGGCCAGCCCCCACATCCGCAGGAAGGCGATGCTGAACCCGATGAACAGGCTGGTCCCGGCCGCGCCGAGGAGGACCACCAGGTACCTGCGCCGGTTGAAGACCTGGACCACGGAGGACAGATAGCAGACAAGGACAGCGCCTAGGAACAGGTACAGGACCACTTCTTCGAGCACCACAGCTGCCAAGACCAAGAGTCCGAGTGACACAAAAGCTGCCACGATCGCGAGCTTTCCACTGTTCCCCATGCGACGCATGAGGTTAATCATCGCCGACCAGGCCGCCGCGCCACGCCGTCGTACATTGCAGTTGGATACCGTTCGCGGTGGAAGCGGAAGCTACTTGATGACGTAGCCATGCATGATGGTCATGACTGCGGCGACGCTTTGTTCGCGCGTGCGTTCGGGGTTGTAGGTCTGCCGGTCCAGCCCCACCACAAAGATCGCCCCGAAGATGGCCGCTTCCAGGCTTCCCCGGGCAATGGACGTATCCACGGTATAGCCGGAAGCCACGCCCTCCACCGCTGAGCCGATCACGGCCAGCAGTTCGCCCCGGAGTTCGGCGAAGACGGCACTCCATTCGCCGGGGGTGCGCCAGTTTTCGCTGACCCAGAGCCGCGCAAAAGAGGGGTAGTCGTCCATGAATTCCATGGCCTGCCCCACCATGTCCTTCATGGCGTCCAAGGGGTCGGCAGTTTGCCCTTCGATAGCCTGGAGCCGCGCGAGCATGATCTCCACGCCATGCCGCAGCAGTTGGGCTATGAGGTCCGATTTACTGCCGAAGTTGTAGTACACCGTTCCCTTGGAGACTCCCGCTGCCGCGGCAATCTCGTCAACGGTCACCCCGGCCGCTCCGCGTTCTCCGATGAGTTCCATGGACGCCTCGAACAAGCGCTGTTTGGTGGCGTTGGTGCGTTCGGGGCGGAGCTTTTTTCCGTTGGCAACCGCAGGACCAGCGGGCTCGGGCGTACTCATACTGCGATCTCCGGCTTCAGCGTCTTCAGGGTCCACATCTTGTGCTTGCGGACGGCGAGCGTTGACATGGCCGCTCCCAGCACAGTGTATCCAAGGAGGCCCAGCACGGTGGGCCAGATCATGGACAGGTCGCCGCCGTAGATCAGGTGCCGCATTCCGGTGACCACGTAACCCATGGGCAGGACCTCATGCACTACGTGCAATGGCTCGGGGGTGGTCTGCCACGGGAACGTGCCGCCCGATGACACGAGCTGCAGGACCAGCAGTATCAGCACAACAAACTTACCGGGAGTTCCCAGCAGGGCCACGATGCCCTGGATGATGGCGCTGAAGGCCATGACTGCAGCGAGCATGAAAAGCCACATTCCGATCGGGTGGGCAGGGTTCAGCCCGAGGCCCAGGTTCACCACCACCGTGAGGATGGTGGCCTGCAGCACCGAGACCACAAAGAACGGAAGCCAGCCGCCCACTGCGATCTTCCACGCAGGGGCATTCGAGGCCAGAGCCCGCTGGGTGATTGGCCGCATGGCCTGGACCAGCATGAATACACCGATCCAGAGGGCGAGCGTCAGGAAGAACGGCGCCAGGCCCGCACCGTAGGAGTTCGCCTTGGCTTGCGAGACGTTCTCCACTGCGACGGGGTCCGCAATCACCTTCGAGACGTTGCTCTTCTGTTCATCGTTGGGGTTCGGGATGTCGCCGGCCCCCTTCGCCAACTCCGAGGCCAGGGTGTGCGCTCCGTCGGAAGCGGTCACTGCGCCGCCGGCAAGCTGCCCCGCACCGTCGTCCAGTTGGCGGGCGCCGCCGTCGAGCTTAGTGGCGCCGTCGAGGGCCGCCTGTTGGCCCACCGCCAGGGTCGATGCACCCTTGCTGAGCTGGCCCGCTCCGGCGGAAGCCTTGGAGATGGCATCGGCGAGGGCCGGAGTCGCGCCAGCGAGTTTCGCGGCGCCGGCACTCACTGCCGCCGAGCCGTCGGAGAGCTGCTGGATCTTTGCCGCGTCTCCGGCGATCTTGGCCTTGGCATCCGTGACGGGGCTCGACGCTGCGGCCGCGTCGAAGTCGGCCAGGACTTTGTCTGCCTGCTCCTGGGTCAAGACGCCCGAGGCTACGAGCTTCGCGTTGGATTCGACCACGCGGTTTCGCAGTCCCTTGTCCGCGGCGTCCAACTGCCCGACGACGTTCTGGACTTTCGCGTTCAGCTCGGCATTTCCGGCGGCTACTTGCGCAGCGCCGTCGGCGAGCTTTTGCGAGTCGGTGGGCAAAGTGGCGGTCTTGTTCTTCAACTCGGAAAGCCCGGAACTCAACTGGCCAGCGCCTGAGTTGAGCTGGTCGGCGCCGTCGCGCAGTTGGGTCTGCCCGGCCACCAGTTGGTCGGCGCCGGTAACCAGCTGGGAAGTGCCCTGGTGCAGCGTGGCCGCGCCGTCGCTGAGCTTGCCCACGCCGTCCGCCAACTGCCCGGCACCGTCGGCGGCTTTGACGATGGACGCGTGGATGGTTCCAAAGCCTGTGAGCAACTGGTTGGCGGTTTCCTCGCCGACCTCCTTGGCAACGGTGGAGTGCACGGCCGTGGTGAGCTTGTCCACGATCGTGCTCAGCAGATAGTTGTTCGCGTCGTTGGTGGTGACGTGCAGCATGGCCTGGTTGGCGGCGTCGAAGCTTCCCGGAGAAACCAGGTTGGCGGAGAAGTCCTGCGGGATGCGCAGGGCGAACGCATATTCGCCGGTCTTCACGCCGGCATCGGCTTCCTCAGCACTGGGAACCTGCTTCCAGTTGAAGACGTGGCCTTCCACCAGGCTGTCAGCGACCTTTTGGCCGGCCTCCAGTTGCGTGCCGTCCTTCGACGTAGCCCCGGTGTCTTCCACCACCAGCGCGGCATCGATGCGGTCCAGGTTGCCGTATGGATCCCAGTTCGCGTAGAGATACACGGCACCGTACAGCAGGGGCACCATGGTCAAGGCCAGGATGGTCAATTTGGGCAGGAGCCCGCCGGTCATGCGCTTGAGTTCGGAGCGGGCAAGCCGCAGAACAGTCACTGTGCAGTCCTTTGGAGGTTGTGGTCTTCTTGGGTTTCATCCGCATCAGGCTCGACGGCGGCCGGTGCTGTTTCGGTTCCGGGCCCGGCTGCGGCATCTTCCTGGCTGTGGTCCGGCCCGTTTTCTGCTGCAGGGATCGCCGAGTTGCCGATCACAGCCGCGGGTCCGTCCCATCCGTCCGGGAGACCGCTGACGGTCGCGACGACGGCAAGGGGCCGCCCGGCGTCGGACGCCAATGCCTGAAGCCGTGGCAACCACTCGGCGGGGTCGGCGCTGTGCCGGTCCGGGGAGTCGACCACCAGGAGGTCAATCGCGGGATCGGCCAGGGCGAGGGATGTCAGGAGCTCGAGCCGGCGTTTGGCCGGAAGCTGCTCGATCCACAGGTCCGCAATGTCCTCGAAGGCGTTGACCTTCAACCAAGGCTTGGCGAGCAAGGCGCCCCGGTAGCGACGGGGAATGAGGGACAGGTCCTCGGTGACGAGGTCGCGCACGCTCAGGTGCTGTTCCGGTTCGTTGACGCCGGGGGAGTCGACCAAGGCGCTCGCAAGCCGGATCCTCTTGGCCTTGGCGGTGTTGTCCCAGCTCAGGATGCCATCGCTGGGCTTCATTCGGCCACTCAGGGCAAGTGCCAGCGCGGTGCGTTGATCCTGGCCATCGCCGGTGACGAGGATGAGTTCGCCGCGCTTGGCTTCGAGCGAGGTAGGCGGCAGGAGGTCGGTCCGGCGGCCGTTGATCTGGAGTTGCTGTGCGGACAGCACAATGAAGCCTTTCGCAGAACTGGTGTCTGCGACAAGTCTAACTAAACTGACTAGTCAGTTCAAATAGGAATTAGAGCCCGTACTTTTCCATAAGCCGGAGCCATACCTCGCTGATGGTCGGATAGGACGGCACCGCATGCCAGAGCCGGTCCAGGGGTACCTCGCCGACGATCGCAATAGTCGCCGAATGAAGGAGTTCGGAAACGCCCGGGCCCGCAAAGGTGGCGCCGATGATCACCCTCCGGTCCTCGTCCACCACTATCTGTGCCCACCCTTTGTAGTCGGGAGAGTACAGCTGGGAGCCGCTGACGTTGATGGGAAGTTCAACCCCGGTCACGTTCTTTCCTTGCAGGAGTGCCTGCTCGAGTCCTTGGCCAACTGATGCCACCTCAGGGTCCGTGAACACGACGCTGGGGACGGCATGCTCATTGGCGGTGTGCGCCCACGGGCTCCACGGCTGCGGGCTGCCTTTGAGTTCACCCTTGGCGCGGGCCACTATGGCGTCGCCAGTGGCGCGGGCCTCGTATTTGCCCTGATGCGTGAGGAGAACCTTCCCCGCTGCATCCCCGGCGGCGTACAGCCAGGAATCGCTGGTGGCATCGCCGGCCTGTCCTTCGACGAGCCCGCTGGCATCTGTTGTGAGCCGCGGAGCTTTGCCGTCCCCGCTCTGGATGCCCACGCTTTCCAGGCCCAGGTCGGCAACGGCGGGATGCCGGCCGGACGCCACCAGGAGTTGGTCGGCATGGAGTGTTTTGCCGTCGAGCGTCACGGTGACGGCGCCGTCGTCGTTCTTCTCCACCTTGTGGACGTCTGCGTGGAGGTGGACCGTAACGCCATCGGCGCGAAGCCCGGCCAGGACCAGATTCGCCGCTTCCTCCGCGTAGTTGCCCAGTAACCGACCACGGGCGACCACTGTGACATCGGAGCCGAGCCGGGCGAAGGCCTGGGCCAACTCCACGCCTGCCACGCCGCCGCCGAGAACCACCAACCGCTTCGGAATGTCCTTGGCCGCCGTGGCTTCCCGGGTAGTCCAAAAGGGTACGTTCCCCAAGCCGTCGATGCCCGGAATGGTCGGTGTTGATCCGGTGGCGACTACTACCGCGTGCCTGGCCCTGAGGGTGTAGCCGTTGCCGTCGAGTCCATCCACGTGGACCTCGCGGGGGCCTGTGATCCGGCCGCGTCCACGGAGCAGGTCGATTCCGGCGCTGTCCAGCCACTCCACTTGGCTGCCGTCCTGCCAGTTGTTGGTGAACCAGTCCCTGTGCTTCAGTGCGGCCGCGGCATCCAAGGTTCCCGTGATGGCTTCCGTGGCCCCCGGAATTCCTTGGGCTGCGTGCAGGACACTGCCAGGGCGAAGGAGTGCCTTGGAGGGAATGCAAGCCCAGTAGGAGCACTCGCCGCCAACCAGTTCGCTTTCGATGATCACCCCCGACAGTCCGCCGCGCACCACCCTGTCTGCCACGTTTTCACCCACGGCACCTGCGCCGATCACAATGACGTCGTACTCGCGGGAGGTCTCGGCACTCATGGGGAAAGCCTACGCCGGGAACCCTCCCCTTGTGAGGCCCGTTCTGCGTGCTTGGTGTCTGTTTTGGCGCGCAGAGCACGCAGTACAGGCATGCATTGGGCAGGCCTGTGGAAAATGAAGCTAGGCGTGCATCGCGCCCTTGAACCAGCCCGTGATCGTGGCGGGATGGGTGATGGCTGTGCCCACGACTACCGCGTAGGCGCCGGCGTCGAGGGCCTGGCGGGCCTGGGCCGGAGTGTGGATGCGGCCCTCGGCGATCAACGGCTTGGCCAGATCGGCTGCTGCGATCTGTTCCAACAATGCCAGATCCGGACCATCGGTCTTGGGGCGCTCGCCTGTATAGCCGGACAACGTGGTGCCAATCAGGTCCGCTCCGGCTTCGACGGCGGCCACGGCGTCATCGAGAGAACCGCAGTCCGCCATGACCAGTGCATGCGACTCCGCGTGGATTCCGGCCACAGTCTCGGCCAAAGACAAGCCATCCGGCCGTGGACGCCGCGTGCCATCAATCGCCACCACGTGCGCTCCGGCATTCGCCACGGCCAGGGCATGCCGGAGGGTCGGGGTGATAAAAACGCCGTCGTGCCCGTCTTTCCAGAGGCCAATGACAGGAACTTCGACGGCGGTGCGAGTGAACTGCACGTCGGCCAGCCCCTGCACGCGGACTGCCGCAGCCCCGCCGATCACCGCCGATGCCGCGACCTGGCCGGTGGTCCGGGGATCGCGCATCGGTTCGCCAGGGTATGCCTGGCAGGAGACGATGAGCTGGGAGCGGAGGGCTTCGAGGCCACCTGGCGTGAGGATCAAGGGTTTTTCCTTAGCTGAGAACGAGTTTCGCGGCACCCGCAATGGCTGCGGTGTTGCCGAGGGCTGCCGGTACCACGGGTACGCCAACCAGAGGCGACAGCAATTCCTGGCGGAGGGCGGTCTCCATCGGTTTCCACCACAGCTCCCCGGCGTCGGCGAGCCCGCCGGAGATGACCACAGTTTCGGGGTCGAGGATGTTGATGAGTCCACCCACCGCTTGGCCAGCGGCCAGGGCACCGAGTTCGACGGCGGCCCGCGCGGCGGCGACGTCTTCCTCGGAGGCGGCGGCAGCACCGGCGTCGTGGATTCCGGAAACGAGCCCAAACACCGCCCGCGTATCGAGCGCAGCCGAAGCCGAACCGCCGAAGCGCAGGAACGACTCATGGATGGCGGGTCCGGAGGCGATGGCCTCAACATGCCCGGCCGAGCCGCACACGCAGGGCAGGGGCTGCCCGTTGCCTACGGCATAGGGTGAAGCGAAATGCCCCACGTGCCCGCCGACGTAGCGGTGCCCCAGTACGGGTGAACCGTGCAGGACAAAGCTCCCGCCAACGCCCGTCCCGAACGCCACCATCAGCGAACTCGAGGTACCGGCTGCGGCACCGAGCCAGGCTTCGCCCAGGGCGTGGGCGTGGACATCGTTGACGGCGCGGACGTTCAGCCCGAGCCGCGAGGACAAGCCACCGGCGAGCACCGTCCCGGCCCAGCCGCGAATGGCGTCGGTCGCCGAGACAACGGTTCCGGCAGCAGCGTCGATGACCCCTGCGGAACCGACGCCGACGCCGGACACGGTCAGTCCGGCGTCGGCGGCGCGTTCCACCAAGCCCGTAATCAGCGTTGCGGTGGCATCAAGGATCGCTTCGCCACCGGCACGGTTGAGCGTCGGAATGGTGTCCGAGGCCAGCACGTCACCTGATGGGGAGACAACCCCGGCGGCGGTTTTGGTGCCGCCGAGGTCAACGCCGATCACGTGGGTCGCTTGGGCTAGGGGAGCGGTCACGAGAGGTCAGACCAGTCCGTTGCGTTCCAGGATTTCGCGGATCGCGGCAGTCTCGGACTCGTTCAGGGACAGCATCGGCGAGCTCATGGTGTTGGACTCGATAACGCCCATCACCTGCAGCGCCGTCTTGAATGCGCCCAGGCCCGCAGCGCCGCCGGACACACGGCCGCCCGGGGTGTAGACGATCTCGAAGACGTCGGCCAGCCGGTCCTGTTCCCTTGCCGCGAGAGCCCAGTCGCCGGCCTGCGCGGCGTCGAAGAGACGACGGTAGCCCGCCGGGTCCACGTTGCCGAGGCCCGGGACCACACCCTGGGCGCCGCCCAGGAGCGCACCGTCCACCACCACTTCGTGGCCGGTGAAGATGTCGAAGTTGGGGATGTCCTTGGCTGCGAGGAGCAGCTGCCGGAAGGACACGTCGTCACCGGAGGAGTCCTTGACGCCGGCAATCACGCCATCGCGGCCAAGGCGGACCAGGAGGTCGGTGGGCAGCTTAAAGTGGGTGCGGACGGGCACATCGTAGGCAAAGATCGGCTTCTGGATGGCTTCGTGGATGCTGCGGAAGTGCGTCTCGGTTTCCGCGACGTTGCCGATCGCGTAGTACATGGACGTGACCACGATCGCGTCCGCGCCGAGGTCCACCACTTTGCGGGCTTCCTCGATCACGCGGTTGGTGGTCTGCTCGTTGGCGCCCACGATCAGCGGGACGGCCCCGGCGTTGGCGTCGGCGATGGTGGTGACCACCAGCTCGCGTTCTTCATTGGTGAGGTAGGGGACTTCGCCGGAGGATCCCAGCACGAAAAGTCCGGATACACCGCCGTCGATCAGGTGCTTGGTGACGTTCTTCAACGACGCGGTGTCGAGGCTGCCGTCGGCGTGGCGGGGGGTGATGACCGGGGGAATGACGCCCTGGAACTGAGTGGACACAGAAATCTCCGTTGTTGGTAACTGGTGAAAGGAAAAGCTAGATGTGGAGCAGGCTGGGCGCGGCGCCAAGCAGCTTCTTGGTGTAGTCGTTGCCGGGGTTGTCGAAGACCTGCGCAGCTGAACCTTGCTCGACGATCTTGCCGAAGTACATGACGCAGATGCGGTCCGAGACGTACCGGACGGTCTGGATGTCGTGCGAGATGAAGACCATGCCGAGGTTCAGCTGGGTCTTCAGGTCGGAGAGCAGGTTCAGCACCTGAGCGCGCACTGAAACGTCCAGGGCCGACGTCGGTTCATCCGCCACGATGATGTCCGGGTCCAGAGCCAGCGCGCGGGCAATCGCCACACGCTGCCGCTGACCGCCTGAAACCTGCGACGGCGTCACTTCAGCTGCCGATTGCGGCAAACCAACCAGCGCCAGCAGTTCCTTGACCTTGGCGGCCCGGCTTGCGGCCGTTCCGATGCCGTGGATCTGGAGTGGATCGGTGAGGATGTCCTGGATGGTCATGCGGGGGTTCAGGGCAGTTGACGGGTCCTGGAACACCACCGATACCGAGCGACCAAAGTCCCGTCGCATGGCTGCGTTGCGCTTGATGGCAGGCTTGCCGTGGAACAAGACCTGTCCCGACGTCGGCGGCTGCAGTCCCACGAGCACTGAGGCCAGCGTGGACTTGCCGCAGCCGGACTCGCCGACGATGCCGATCGTTTCGCCACGGCTGACAGTGAAGTCCACGCCGTCGACGGCTTTGACGATGTTGGGACGGAACAATCCGCCGGTACGTGCCCTGTGGTAGACCTTGACGTCCTTGAGCTCTATGACTGGTGTGGAACTCATTTCGCGTCCTCCTTCAGGTGGCTCGCCCAGTAGTGGTCCGTGTCTTCACCGTTGACGGAGTCAACCGAAGAAACCTTGGTAAGGACCAGCTTCTGGTTGGGGTCGGCGTCCGCCCGCAAAGAGCGGGCGGCGAATCGGTCGCCCGTGGCGAAGTCCCGCGGGGAGGGAACCGTGCCGGGGATCTGGTGAAGCCTGGCAGCATCGGCTTCGATGGAGAGCACGGCGCCCAAGAGGCCCCGGGTGTACTCGTGCTTGGGGTTCTGCAGCAGCTCCGATGCCTGGGCGGACTCCACTACCTGTCCGGCGTACATGACCGTGATGCGGTGGGCCAGGGAGGCCACCAATGCGAGGTCGTGGCTGACGAACACCATGGCAAAGCCGAGCTGTTCCCGCAGTTCATTGAGCAGGTCGACAACCTGCTTCTGCACGGTGACATCAAGTGCCGTGGTGGGCTCGTCCGCCACCACGATCTTTGGCGAGCGGGACAACGCCATGGCAATGAGCACGCGTTGGCGCTGGCCGCCGGAGAGTTCGTGCGGGTAGCTCGCAAGCGTCCGGACAGGGTCCAGCTTCACCATTTCCAGCAACTCGGCGGGAGTCTTCCGGCCCCCGCGTTTGGTGAGCTGCTCCATTTGCTCCTTGATCTTCATGGACGGGTTCAGGGAGCTCAGCGCATCCTGGTAAACCATGGCGATCTGTTCGCCGCGGAGGCCCACGTAGGCCTTAGGGTTGCTGTGCTGCGACTTGGGATCCAGCAATTCCTTGCCGTCAAAGACGATGGAGCCAGTCACCTGGGCAGTCTTCGGCAGCAGACCCATCACGGCCAGCGAGGTAATGGACTTGCCGCAGCCGGACTCGCCAACCAGACCCATGGTCTCGCCCTCCCGGACCGTGAAGGAGACGTTGTCCACGATCGGGATGTCGCCGAATCGTCCGGGGAAACGGATGGACAGGTTCTTCACCTCAAGGACAGTGCGTGCGCCTGCCGGGACCTGCGGAAGGCGGTCGGTGCGCTTCGCTTCGATCGAGGCCAGGAGTTCCAGTTCACGGTCCAGGAGTGCGTGCGGGTTGGTGGCGGCCAGGCGCACATCGGTGAGCACCGCTGCCTGGCCACGATCATCGGCGTCGCTGAGTCCGGAAGCCGCGCGGACGCCGTCGAGCTCGTGTTCCTCAACTACGGAAGGCTGCGCGACTGATGTGGCAACCTCGGTGTCCACGGCCACGGAAGCTGAGGAGCCGTCGTCGTCCTTCACTACCGGAGCCTTGCGCAGCTTCGGGTTGACCATGGCGTCGGTGAGGCCCTCGGCGAGGATATTCAGGGACAGGACGGTCAACAGAATGGTGAGGCCGGCGAACGTGGTGGCCCACCAGCCGCCGGACAGCACCAGGTTGCGGCCGTAGGAGATCACGTTGCCCCACGAAGGAGCAGGATCCTGCACGCCGGCGCCCAGGAAGGACAGCGAGGCTTCCAGGATGATGGCGTCGGCCACCATGACGGTTGCGAACACCAGCACGGGAGCAGCGGTGTTGCGGACGATGTGCTTGACCAGGATGTAGAAGCGGCCGGCACCGATCACGCGCTCGGCACGGACGTAGTCTTCGCCGTACTGGGCCAGGACGTTGGCGCGGACCACGCGGGCAAGCTGCGGGGTGTAGATGATGGCGATTGCGATGATGATGGTCGGGACCGAGTTACCGAACGCTGCCAACAGGACCGCGGCGAGGGCGATGCCAGGGAACGCCATGAGGATGTCCATGATCCGCATGATGATTTCGTTGACCGACTTGCTCGAGGTGGCCGCGAACGAGCCGAGGAGCGCACCCACCAGAATGGCCAGGCCAACAGCGCCCAGGCCGATCATGAGCGAGGACTGTGCGCCGAAGAGGAGGCGCGAGAAGATATCACGGCCCAGGCGGTCCGTTCCGAAGAAGTGTTCGGCGCCCGGGGGAGTTGCCGGGATGAAGGTTTCCAGCGGATCGTGCGGTGCCAGGACCGGCGCGAAAATGGCCGCGAGGGTAACGATGACGAGGAAGAGCAGGGCGATACGGGATCCCCAGGGCAGGGCCTTGAAACGTAGGCCCGGGGCGCTTAGCCGTTCTGCGAGCTTGCTGCGCATGAGCTATACCGTCCTGATTCGGGGGTTGATGAGCAGGTAAAGAAGGTCCACCACGATGTTCACCAGAACGAAGGTGACCGAGATGGTGAGCACCACGCCCTGGACCAGGTTCACGTCCAGGTTGGTGATGCCGTTGAGGATCAGCTGGCCCATGCCGGGCAGGGCGAAGATCATTTCAATCACGACGGCGCCACCCAGCAGGTAGCCGACGCGAAGTCCCAGCACGGTCACCGGGGTGACGAGGGCGTTGCGGAGCACGTTCTTGGAGACGACCTCCCGGTAAGGCACTCCGTTGCCGATGGCGGTACGGACGTAGTCGCGGTCGAGTTCTTCCACCATGGATGTCCGGACCACGCGGATCAGGGAGGCGGAGACGGGAATGCCGAGTGCCAGGGCCGGCAGCGCCATCGAGTTGAGCCAACCGCCGAAGCCGGATTCCGGCGTCGCAATGCCGCCCGAGGGGAACATCGGGTTCTCGCCGAGCGCGAACCACTGGATAAGGAGGATGCCGAGCCAGAACGACGGCGTAGCGATTGCGGCGATCGAGAAGACCCGGACCAGTTGGTCCTGCCATTTGTCGCGGTACAGGGCTCCGATGATGCCGAACGCCAAGGAGACGACGATCGCGATCAGCACACCAAGGAAGGTCAGCTGAAGAGTGAGCGGAAAGGCCGAGCCGATCATGGAAGCGACCGACTTGGCCGGGGGAGTAGTGACTCCGAGGTCGAACTGCAGGAGCTTGCCGAGGAAACGGAAGTACTGCAGGACCAGGGGATCGTTGAGGCCGTTCTCCTGGCGGTACTGCTGCTTCGCTTCTTCGCTGGCGCCGTCACCGAGGGCCGAGCTGGCCTGGTCGCCGGGAGCGGCCTGCAGGACGAGGAAGACGAGCAACGTGATGCCCAGGATCATCAATGGCAATGCTGCAAGTCTGCGGCCGAGCAGACGCAATATCGTGACCAATTTGTTCTCCGGTTGATAGGGGTTTGCGTGGCCCGCTGTGCGCGTTATGTGGGGGTTTTAGCGCGTTCAGCGGGCCCCGCAAAGGTCTGGGGGACCGCCTAGGCGGTACGTCCGACGTCGACAAACGACAGGCCCGTGGTGGGCAGCGGCTTGAAGCCGTTGAGCTTCTTCTCGTCCCAGGCGCTGGGCAGCTGGCGGTGGAAGATCGGGTAGAGCGGAACTTCTTCGGAAACCAGGTCCACGATCTCGCCCACCGTCTTCTTGGCGTCGTCGCCTGACGCCTGTGAACCCTTGTTCATGAGGTCCTGGAGCTTGGCGCGCTCCGGGGTGGTCCAGAAGGCGCGCTTTTCCATCCACGTGGCGCCGGAGTAGAACCAGCTCAGGAGCAGGTCCGCGTCATTGCCGAAGACAGAAGGATCGCCGGGGGCGGCCACGACCGAGTAGTCGCCCTTGCCCACACGGTCCGTGTACATGGCGCCCGACTGCAGGTTCTTGACCGTGACCTTGACGCCCGGGATCTTGTTCCAGGATTCGAGGATGAGCGGAGCCACGTCCTTGACCCACGCTGTGTCGGTGGTGAGGAGTTCGAACTCGAGGTTGGTGACGCCGGCCTGCTTCAGCAGGTCCGCAGCCTTGGACGCGTCGTAGCCGTAGACGTTCTTGGCCTTGACGTAGTCCGGGTGGCCTTCCTGGAAGTAGGAGCTGGCGGCCTTGGCGTTACCGAACAGGGCCTTCTTGATGATGGCCTCCTTGTCCATGCCGTAATGCAGGGCCTGGCGCACCAGTTTGTTGTCGAACGGTGCCTTGGCGCAGTTGAACATGAGGAACAGCAGGCCGAAGGACTGGACGGACTCGACCTTGACCTTGGACTTCAGGCCATCCACATCCAGGTACGGAACGTCCTCGATGGCCTGGACACGGCCGGACTGGACCGCCGTGACACGGGCGGCAGCGTCGGAGAGCAGCAGCCAGTTCATCCCCTTGGCCAACGCAGGCTTGGGGCCGTTGTAGTCGGCGAAAGCCTCGAACACGATCTTGTCGTCCTTGACCGCGGAGACCAGCTTGTACGGGCCGGAACCCACCGGCTTGGCGTCGAAGGCCTTGAGGTCCGTGGCAAGAGCCTTGGGGACAATCTTGACCACGGAGATGCGCGGCCCGAAGCCCGGGAAGGCGTACTTGAGGGTGAATTCCACCGTCTTGGCGTCCACCGGCTTGACGTCCTGGATGAACGGGATGAACTGGGAGAACAGGGACTTGTTGGCCGGGTCCATCACTCGGGTGAAGGAGAAGGCTACGTCCTCTGTGGTTACGGGGGAGCCGTCGTGGAACTTGGCGCCGTCGCGGATGGTCACCTGGTAGGTGGTGTCGTTGACCTTCTTGGGGTCGGCCGCGGCCAGTGCGTTGTAGGGCTCTCGCGTAGCCGGGTGCAGTTCGATGAGGCCTTCGAAGATGTGCAGGTTGGCCGCCATCGGGGTGGCGCCGGAGGAGCTCAGTGGGTCGAAGCCGGTGGAGAGGGCGTAGGAGATGCCCGCCTCGATGATGAGGTCCTTGTTGACTGCCGCGGTGTTGGTCTGGTTGCTGGTAGTGGTGCTGGCAGCGCCGCCGCACGCGGAAAGTGTTGCCGTGAAGGCGGCCGCTGCACCAACTGCGCCGCTTAGCTTCAGGAAGTTCCGGCGGCTGGCGTCGTTGACCAGCGGCAGGCTGTTGATCGTCTTGCTCATAGGGTGCCTCACCATTCGAGTTATGTGGGTTATCGGATGTAGGACGTCCGATGCTCGTAGTGAAACTGTAAGGGCGGTCACAACGGAACGTCAAGCGAGATTTCCTGCTGGGAGGGCGTGCCCCTGGTCGGCGATCAATGGCCAAAGGCAGCATTGGCGGGAATTCCTGCGAATTCCCGCGACATACTTATCAAGGACATGGGACATCCGATATTGTATGTTGCGAGTCAGTCATTCTGTGGTGGGCACTAAGCTCGCCTCAATATTAACACCGCACCTGCCCGGCCCCGCCGGCTCACGGGTGCCTTGGCAAGGAGAGCGCCATGACAACTTCCGGTGTGGTTCCGCAGGCGCGGTTCAGCGCACAGGCCCGGCTGCGTGCGTTGCAGTCGGACATTATGGAGCTGATCCTTGAGCGCGAGCTTGAGGCGGGCGATCCTTTGCCGACGGAGAGCGAACTGTCAGTAGCCCTTGGCGTTGGCCGGAACACCCTGCGCGAGTCCCTCAAGGTTCTGCAGGCGCTTGGCGTCATTGAGATCCGGCATGGTTTTGGCATGTTCGTCGCCCCCAGTAACTTCGATGCGCTCGCCGACGGACTCACCTTCCGCGGCCGTTTGTCCCTTCGCCACCAGGGCCTCGAAGCACTGCAACTCGTGGACGTCCGCCAGGCACTGGAATCCGGCCTGATTGGTTCCTCCATCGACGTCATGACCCCCGGGCAGCTGTCCTCCATCGAGGAATCCGTCAAGCAAATGGAAGAGCTTGCCGCCGCCGGGGAGAACTTCGTGGCAGCCGACGCAGAGTTCCACCGCCGCCTCTTCGAACCCCTCAACAACGAACTGCTCATCAACCTCATGGGCGTTTTCTGGAAGGTCTACCGGAAGATCCACGTGGAGATCGGTGCCGGTAATGAGGACTTGGTGAAAACTGCGGCGATCCACCGCAACATCTACGCGGCCGTCGCCAAGGGAGACAAGGTCCTGGCTGCTGAACTCCTCAACCGCCACTTCGACGGCATCCGCCGCCGCATCAGCGAAGCAGTGGGCGAGTAACGCACCCAACACAAGGGCCGCCGTCGTACTTTTCACCAAAGTACGACGGCGGCCGCTTCCGTTTCTGCGCGCCCGTCACCTTCCCGCCCCCGTCACCCAACTGGGTCGCAGTTAAGCGCGTTTTGAGCCGTCAAAACGCGCACTAATGCGACCTACTTGGGTGGGGTGCCGCGCCAACCGGCCACGAGGACCGCGCGAAGGTAGTCGTACCGGAAATCGTTGATGTTTCCGATGTCAGAGAGCGCGGCGATCCGGTGGGGGAGGGCCGTGCCCGTCAATGCACCGACGCCGAACAGGTAGGCCCACTCGTGGAACCCTGCGGGCTTGTCAGGGAGGACCTGGCGCATCACTTTGATGAAGTCGCGGGCCATGGGGTCGAAGTAATCGGCAAGGATGCCGCGCTCGTAGGCAGCGGGATCCGAAGCCTCGCGAAGGACCAGACGCGCGAAAAGCTTGCCGTCCGGGGTCTCCTGGGCCTTCAACGTTGGCAGGAGGAAGGCTTCGACGATTTTCTCAAGGGCATCCGGGGCTGAGGTGTCCACCCCGAGGACCTCCCTGCGGCGCTCCTCGTTGAGGTGTTGGTAGCGGGCGAACACGGCCCTGTAGAGATCCAGTTTGGTGGCGAAGTGGTAGATCACCAGCGGAGCGGTCGTTCCGATCTCTTCCGCGACGGCGCGCATGGTAGTGGCCTCGAAGCCGCGGTCCGCAAACATCCTGACGGCGATATCCAGGATCTGCTCCCGCCTGCGCGTCCCGGCGGTGTTTCCCTGCACTTCTGTGGACATGCGCTCCACCCTATCTCGCCGGGCCCGGCATCCATTGACACAAGTTGAATGGGTGTATAAATTCTATCCCAACAGAAACTGAACGGGTGTATAAGTTCTGTCTCGCGTCGGGCACCGTCGCCCGCTTCAGAAGGGATTTCCACCATGAGACGTGGAACCAAATGGTTCATCCTCCTTGGGTCATTCGTGATCTACCTCTTCGATGCCCTCGAAATCGCTGTGCTCTCCTTCGCCCTCCCGGCCATTACCAAAGAGCTGGGTCTGACGCCCCAAGCCGGGGGACTGCTGGCAACCGCAACACTCCTGGGCATGGGTTGCTCCAGCGTCATTACGGGATGGCTGGCCGATAACCGGGGCCGTCGGCTTGCCCTCATCGTGTCCATGACGGTGTTTGTGGCACTGACCTCCGCCCTGTTCGTCGTGCCCAATTACGGGGTTTTCGTGGCCCTCCGCTTCCTGGCCGGCATCGGGCTCGGCGGCGTATGGTCCGTACTGTCGACCTACATCGTCGAGTCATGGCCTCCATCGCAGCGTGGCCGGGCTGTTGCGTTCGTCCTGGCGGCGTACCCCCTCGGCGGAGCCACTGCAGCCTTGGTCGCCGGTGTATTCATGCCGGACTGGAGGCTGTTGTTCCTGGTGACGGGCCTGTCCGCGTTGCTGCCGCTGCTCATGGTGGTGTTCTTCTTTCCCGAGTCGAAGGCTTGGCTGGACGAGCGCGCGGTGCGGCTTTCCGCCGTCGAGGGCGAATCCGGCAACGTGACCACCAGGGAATTGTTCACGGGTCCGTACCGGCGACGCACCATCATCGCCACCCTCGTGGCTGTTTGCGCCTTTGTGGGGTTTTACGGTGCGTCGACGTGGATGCCGAGCTACTTGTCAACGGAGCGCGGTCTGGATCCCAGGCAAGTCAGCGTGTTCATGACCATCCTGAACCTGGGGATGTTCCTTGGCTATCTCGCCTTCGGCTGGGTGGCGGACAGGATCGGGCGCCGCAACGCGATCATCCTCTCCCTCACAGGCACCGGACTCCTGATTCCCCTCTACGGACTGGTCACCAACCAGTCAGTCCTGCTCTGGATGGGGCCGCTGTACGCGTTCTTCATGACCTTCGCGGGCCTTTTCGGGTCCTACCTGGGCGAGCTGTACCCCACCAGGATCCGTACGACGGGGGCCGGATTCTGCTTCAACATCGGCCGTGGCATCGCAGCGTTCGCGCCGTTGGCGATGGGAGGAATCGCCGCTTCCTGGGGCTTTTCATCAGGGCTCATCCTTTCCGGCGCGGTGTTCCTTGCAGGCGGGGCGCTTATGTTCTTCCTGCCGCGGACGGGCGCTGCTCCGGAAGCTATCCACAACGAACAGAAGGAACCGGCGCACCATGCCTAAGCTCGTAGATCTTTCCGTCAGCCTTAAGGCGAACATCGCCTCCGACCCGCCGGGACTCACTCCGGAAATCCAATACTTCACGCACAGGCAAACTGCGAAGGATCTTGTATCCTACTTTCCCGGCATGGGCGAGGCCGATCTGCCCGGCGAAGAAGGCTGGGCCATCGAGCGGGTAACGGCAACCACCCATACGGGTACCCATCTGGACGCCCCATACCACTACGCCTCCACAATGGATGGCGGAGCCCGGGCCATCACCATCGATGAAGTCCCCTTGGAATGGTGCTTCGGCCGGGGAGTGAAGCTCGACTTCCGCGCGTTGGACGACGGATACGTCGCCACTGCGGCAGATGTCGAGACTGAACTTGCAAGGATCGGCCATGAGTTGGCACCCGGGGATATCGTGGTGGTCAACACGGCCGCGGGCTCGAGGTACGGCATGGACGACTACCTCTCCACAGGCTGTGGCATGGGTCGGGAGGCGACACTCTTCCTCACCAGCCGGGGCGTGAGGGTTACGGGCACCGACGCCTGGAGCTGGGACGCTCCTTTCATCCACACGGCCAAGCGGTACATCGAGACCGGCGACAGCTCCCTCATCTGGGAAGGCCACAAGGCCGGTAGGGAGATCGGCTACTGCCACATTGAGAAACTGCATAATCTGGAGGTCCTGCCCAGTACCGGATTCCGGATCTCCTGCTTCCCCGTAAAAATCCACGGTGCCTCCGCCGGCTGGACCCGGGCGGTAGCGATTCTCGATGACGAGGCCGTGGCGTGAAGTTCTTCCGGTTAATGCACGACGGCGTTCCGCGCCTTGGGCTGACAGACGACACCTTGGTTGCGGGGCGGCTTTTTGAGGAGGGGCTGAACGTTTTCGATGTCCTGGAACGGCCCTGGACTGCACCGTCCGGTGATGTTGTGGATTTGGGGTCCGAACTCCTGCCGCCCTTTGATGTGACCTCCATCAGGGACTTCATCACGTTCGAGCAGCATACGGTTGGCGCTTTGCGTTCCGTAGCGGTGGATAAGGGCGTTCCTCCGGCGTGGTTTGACGCTCCGGCGTTCTATTTCACCAACCCGCATGCCGCGATAGGTCACAACGGTGTGGTTCCGGTGGCGCCGGGATCGCAGCAGTTCGACTGTGAACTTGAGGTGGCGGCAGTCATCGGAAAAGACGGGTTCAACCTGTCCGTGGAGGAAGCAGAGGAGCACATCGCCGGGTACATGATCCTCAATGACTGGTCAGCCCGGGACCTCCAGCGTGCCGAGATGACGGTTGGGCTGGGTCCGGCGAAGGGCAAGGACACGGCGACGTCCTTGGGGCCGCTCTTTGTGACCAAGGATGAGTTGGTGGATGTTGTTTCGGATGGCTTCTTGAAGCTGGCCATGTCAGTGGCCATCAACGGGGAGGTCCTGGCTGCCGATTCCTTGGCCAACATGGCGTGGTCATTTCCCGAGCTGGTGGCCTACGCCAGCAGGGGAACCTGGGTCCGGCGCGGGGACATCCTGGGCTCTGGAACCAGTGGTGGCGGGTGCCTGGCGGAATTCTGGGGCTGGCAGGGTTCCCTGACGCCGCCCGCGCTTGTGCCTGGGGATGTTGTGAGCTTGACCGTGGAGCGACTTGGGACGCTGACGAACGTTGTGGGAGAAGCTCCGCCGGTCCAGCCGGTCCCCGGGGCACGCCGCAGGGGATATACGCCGCCAACGCCTTTCGAGCCCTGACCCCGCGGAGGGCCGAGCCCTGACCCCGCGGAGCGCCGGGCCCTAACCCCGCGGAGCGCCGACGGCAAGGCAAGGCACCTGACCCGGGCGTCGCCGTCGTGCCTTTACCTACGCCGTCAGCACCCAACCAAGTCGCACTTGTGCGCGTTTAGCCGGCTCAAAACGCGCACAACTGCGACCTGGTTGGGTGCTCGGTTAGTACGCAGGGGAAAGAAAAAGACCCGCACCGGCGAACCGGTGCGGGTCTTCATTTGTGCGCCCAAAGGGATTCGAACCCCTGACCTTCTGTTCCGTAGACAGACGCTCTATCCAGCTGAGCTATGGGCGCATTTCGCGTGATTCGCGGCGGTCTGTTTCTCTGACCCCCTCGAACCTCAATAAACTTTACAGAAGTTCATGTGAAGTTCCAAATCGAGAAGCTGTAATCTGCGCAACTAGACCGGTCTACGTGACCTTTGTCACTTAAATACGCTTCCTCGAAGCCAAGATCCTTGAATTCCCGGGGTTTTGCTCTTCGTTCCTTTGCAGATCAGATGTCTGACAAGCCCAATGGTCTGGTCCGCGGCCCCTATCGTTTAGGACACACCACTGAACCCGAGGAAGGGAACCGCAATGGGCGATCTGGCGCGACTGCCGCTGCTTGAGAAGGCACCTACTACGCATGCACGCCTTCTGGCTTGGGTTGAGGAAGTTGCTGAACTGACCCAGCCGGACCGCATCCACTGGGTTGACGGCAGCGAAGCAGAGAACAAGAAGCTGACCGACGAGCTCGTCGAGGCTGGAACTCTGAAGCGCCTGAACCCGGAGACGTTCCCCAACTCCTTTGCCGCGTTCTCCGATCCCGCAGACGTTGCCCGTGTTGAAGAGCAGACCTTCATCTGCTCCGAAAACGAGCGCGATGCCGGCTTCACCAACAACTGGATGGCGCCGGAGGAGATGAAGAAGAAGCTTCGCGGCCTGTTCGCCGGCTCCATGCGCGGCCGCACCATGTACGTCATTCCATTCGTCATGGGCCACCTGGATGCCGAAGACCCCAAGTTCGGCGTTGAGATCACCGACTCCGCCTACGTGGTGGCCTCCATGCGCATCATGGCCCGCATCGGCTCGGATGTCCTCGAGCGCATCACACAGACCGACGCCTTCTTCGTGCCGGCCCTGCACTCCCTTGGCGCTCCGCTGGAGCCCGGCCAGGCCGATGTTGCCTGGCCCTGCAACCCGGAGAAGTGGATCGTGCACTTCCCTGAAGAGCGCTCCATCTGGTCCTTCGGTTCCGGCTACGGCGGAAACGCCCTGCTGGGCAAGAAGTGCTACGCGCTCCGCATCGCCTCCGTGATGGCCCGCGATGAGGGATGGCTGGCAGAGCACATGCTGATCCTCAAGCTGACCTCCCCGGAACAGAAGACGTACTACGTCTCCGCTGCGTTCCCGTCCGCCTGCGGCAAGACCAACCTTGCGCTCCTCGATCCCACCATCAAGGGCTGGAAGGTGGAGACCCTTGGCGACGACATCACGTGGATGCGCTTCGGCAAGGAAGGCGAACTCCGGGCCGTCAACCCTGAAGCCGGCCTGTTTGGCGTCGCTCCGGGCACCGGCTGGGGCACCAACCCCAACGCCATGCGCGCCATCGCCAAGGGCAACAGCATCTTCACCAACGTCGCGCTGACCGACGACGGTGGAGTCTGGTGGGAAGGCATGACCGAGGAGACCCCGGCGCACCTGACCGACTGGCAGGGCAACTCCTGGACTCCGGATTCGGAAACCCCGGCTGCGCACCCGAACTCACGCTTCTGCACGCCGATCGACCAGATCGACATGCTGGCGGACGAGTACTACAGCCCCGACGGTGTGGAGCTCTCGGCGATCCTGTTCGGTGGCCGCCGCAAGACCACCATCCCGCTGGTCACCGAGGCCCGCGACTGGTCCAACGGCATCTTCATGGGCTCCACCCTTTCGTCGGAGACCACTGCTGCTGCCGCCGGCGCCGTTGGCGTTGTCCGCCGCGACCCCATGGCCATGCTCCCGTTCATCGGTTACGACGCGGGCGACTACCTGAACCACTGGGTCAACCTGTCGGCCAAGGGCAACCCCGGGCGACTGCCGAAGATCTTCCTGGTCAACTGGTTCCGGCGCACGGCCGAGGGTGGCTTCGCCTGGCCCGGATTCGGTGACAACGCACGCGTGCTCAAGTGGGCCATCGAGCGCCTTGAAGGGAAGGCCGACGCCGTGGAGACCCCGATCGGCTTCGTCCCGACCGGAGACTCAATCGACCTTGAGGGCCTGGACATGACCCCGGCCGAGGTTGAGTCAGCGGTCCGCGTTGACGCTGACGAGTGGGCTGCAGAGCTGGCTTCCATCGAGGAATGGTTCGCCAACTTCGGCGGTTCGCTCCCGGCAGCACTGCAGTCTGAACTGGACGGCCTCAAGAAGCGTCTGGCCTAGACCTCTTAGGGACAACGGCGTCCCTAAGTGAACGACGGCGGCCTGTCACCTTTCGCTGGAAAGGTGACAGGCCGCCGTCGTTGGTTTTTCTAGTTGGCAAGCCAGACGTCCGGTCCGAAAACCTCGTAATGGATGCGGGTGGCGGGGATGCCGGCTTCAATCGCTTCGTCGCGGATCTTCTTCATGAAAGGCAGCGGCCCGCACAAGTAGAGCGAGGCGCCGGCCGGCAGGTCCACCTCGCGCAGCGACATGAAGCCGGCATTGGCTCCGGGTTCCGGGGACTCCAGCCAGAGGTGCAACCGGGCATCGATCTTCGCGGCGTCCGCAGTCATCTGGCCGCTCAGGGCCCAACTGTCCATGGACCGCTCGGCGTGGAGGACCAGGATGTCGCGGTCCGATCCGGCGTCTGCGAGCGAGCGCAGGATCGACGCCGTAGGGGTGCATCCGATTCCCGCCGAGGCAAGGACAACCGGTCCCTCCCCGTCCTTGAGCGTGATTTCGCCATACGGGTTGGAAATCTCAAGAACGTCACCAGGTTCGACGGCGGTGTGCAGGGCGGTGGACACCTCGCCGCCGTCGTTGAGTTTGGTGGTGAAGACCCGGCTGGTTCCCGCGCCGCCGGTGAGTGAGTACTGGCGGACCTGGCGGAGGCCGTCCGGCAGTGCCACCTTGACGCTGATGTATTGGCCGGGCTTGGCTTCGGTAACCGGCGTATCATCAGCAGGTTCAAGTGTGAATGTCATGCAATCCTTGCCGGCCGCCTCCTTGGATACCACCCGCCATGGCATCCACAGGTGGGTGTTGGCCTGGGACGCATAGAGGTCCTTTTCCAGCTTGATGAGGGCGTCGGCCATGAGCCAGTAAACCTCGGTCCAGGCTTCGGCGATTTCCGGCGTGATGACGTCAGCGAGGTCGGCCGCGATGGCTGCGAAAAGGTGCTCGTAAACTACCCCGTACTGTTCCTCGACGATACCCAGGGATGCGTGCTTGTGGGCGATCCGCGAAAGAACCCTCTCCGGAAGGGTGCCTGGATTGTCGACCAGGTGGGAGGCGAACGCCGCGATGCTTCCCGCCAGCGCTTTCTGCTGCTCGCCGGAGCGCTGGTTGGATCGGCTGAACAGGCCGTCCAGCAGCTCGGGATGCGCGGAGAAGAGGCGGTTGTAGAAGTCTGTGGTGATGGCACCTATCCGTGATCCGACCAGTGGGAGAGTGGCTTCAATGATGGGGCGGGATTTTTCCGAGAGCATGGTTCTCCTGACGTTGGTATCCGGCCGGGTTGTCCGGACCATCCGAATACAAGTATTTCTAATGCTTGTATTCACAGCTCAATTTCTACGCCCTGTAGAAGGGTTATGCAAGTTGAGTCCGCCAAGCGCGGTCCGATCAGGAAGGGGGCGGCCGATCAGGACGGCGCGGGCCGATCAAGACGGGAGGGCCGGGGCTGCCTGTGGTGAGGTTGCCGGTTCTCCTGCAGACGCGTGTTGGAATTCGGGACGCAGGCCGATGGTTTGAAAGACCGGAGCCATCTGGCGCGCATGGGGCAAAGAGGAAATGACTACGGCATCGAGCTCGCGGTAGAAGGCTTCTCGTGCACGTTTCATGGCATGGCGGAGCCCGCACTCGGTCAGGAGGGGGCAATCGCCATTGGGGGACTGGCACTCGGCCGGGTCCTGGCGGCTGTCAAGCTGCCTCAGGATCTGGCCGACGGTGGCCCGGCGGCCGGCGGTGTTCAAGCGTGAGCCGCCGAGCCTGCCCCTCTCAACATCAATCAAGCCCATCTCGCGCAGCCGGACCATGGCTTTGCTGACGTGGTTGTAAGGAGTGCCTACGGCATTGGCCACAGCCTGGGTGGTCAACAACGTGCCGTCCGGTGCGGCGGCAAGCACCATGACAGCGCGGAGGCTCACATCCGCGAAAGCATTGATTTTCATGGCTTTCCCTTACGTGACGAGGTCTAGTCCACCCAGATCGTCGGCTCGTGGGTGTCGGGCTCCATTGCTCCAAAAGTGAACCCGTCTTCTGTTTCATGATAGGGAACTATCGCTGCCAGCACGCCACCGTCGCGGTGCTCCGCTGCTCCCGTAATCCCGTCCGATCCATGTTCCGGCAGGGTGACGTCGTAGGCAATGGCTACCGCGCGGTAGTCGTCCCGGCCTTGGCGGAGGAGGTGCTGAACGTCGTCCAGCATCTGCCCGGCATCGAGCTCGCCGTTCTCGTCCGGCTCGTTGGGCGTCACCATGACGATCCTGAGTTCACCGTCATGGGACAGTGTGATGCCGAAGGGAAGGAATCCACCGTTCTGGAGCAGGTGTTCCTGCGCGGTGCCCAGGGCTGTACCAAGGGTCTCCCGGAGTTCACGCTCCTGGACGATCCCGGCATCTTCCGCGCCGGGCGTGGAGGTTTGCGTGTGGTCTTCGGCCGGATTCCCCGCTGCTTGAGGTGTTTGGCTCATGGTCTGTGTTCCTTATCCCCTGACGATGGCGAGGACGCGGTCGCGGATCTTTTCCATGGTGGGCTGGTCTTTGGCTTCGGCGTTCAGGCGCAGGAACGGTTCGGTGTTTGACGGGCGCAGGTTGAACCACCAGGATCCGTTCCTGGCGATGAAGGTGGACCCGTCCATGGTGTCGACGTCGATGTCTTCTGCGGCGAAGTCTTCACGTACGCGCGCGATCGCGCCGGCCTTGTCCTCGATCTCGGAGTTGATCTCACCGGAGGAGACATAGGGCTCATACTGCCGGCCCAGCTCCGACAGTGGCCCGTCCTGCTCACCCAACGCTGCGAGGACGTGCATCGCGGCAAGCATCCCGGTGTCGGCGTTCCAGAAATCGCGGAAGTAGAAGTGGGCCGAATGTTCGCCACCGAAAACTGCGCCTTCTTCGGCCATGACGGCCTTGATGAACGAGTGGCCCACACGGGTCCTGACTGCGCGGCCGCCATCAGCGGCGACAAGCTCGGGCACAGCCTTGGACGTGAGCAGATTGTGGATGATCACCGGGGTTTCTTCACCGGCTGCCTTGGCCCGGGCGATCTCCCGCCGGGCCACCAATGCGGTGATCGCGGACGGGGACACCGGCTGGCCCTTCTCATCGATCACGAAACAACGGTCGGCGTCGCCGTCAAAGGCCAGGCCGATATCCGCGCCGTGCTCGATCACCGCTGCCTGCAGGTCGCGGAGGTTCTCCGGCTCCAAAGGGTTGGCCGGGTGGTTGGGGAAAGAGCCATCAAGCTCGAAGTACAGCGGGACGATCTCGAAGGGCAGGGCAGGCAACAGCTTGTCACCGAGCACCGCGGGAGTGGTCAGCCCGGCCATGCCGTTGCCGGCATCCACAACGACCTTCAACCGGCGCGAACCGGACAGGTCCACCAGCTTGCGCAGGTACTCGGCATAACCCTTCAAGACATCCTGGACACCGATCTGCCCGCGCACGGCAGCGGCAGGAATGGAACCACTGTTCAAGTATTCCTCTGCCAGGGCCTGGATCTCCTTCAAACCCGTTTCCGAGGAGATCGGCACCGCACCGGCCTTGGCCATCTTGATCCCGTTGTACTCCGCCGGGTTGTGGCTTGCAGTGAACGTGACCCCGGCGGCGTTGAGCGCGCCGCTGGCGTAGTAGAGCTCATCCGTGGAAATAAGGTCCAGCAGCTGCACGTCCGCCCCACGGGTGGCAGCACCATTGGCAAACGACCGGCTGAACTCCGGGGAGGAAGGGCGCATGTCCCCGCCCACCAGGACGGTTTGGCCTTCCAGGCCAAGGACATCAACGAAGGCAGCACCCACGGCCTCAACGATTTCAGCCGTGATGGATTCCCCCACGATTCCCCGGACGTCATACGCCTTGAAGGAAGCCGAGAGGTCGAAATTCTGGTTCTGCTCGCTAGTCACGCGCTCAATCCTACTGCGGGAGGGCAATTCGGCAGGAACCGGGAGGAGCGCTTGTGGAAACCCGTTTTCCACATAGGCCGGTTGCAGGGTGATGGCTGTCGGGGCTGGCTGGAATACTGGAATCCATGGCCAATCACCCCTCGAACGCCGCCGCTTCCGTGCAAACATCTACCCGTCAGGACGCCCTGGCCTGCCTCCGGGAGCTGGTGGGACATCCAGAGGCGGACTTCCACGAGGGGCAGTTCGAGGCCATCGAAGCCCTGGTTGATGCCGGGCGAAGGACCCTGGTGGTGCAAAGGACCGGCTGGGGGAAGTCTGCGGTCTACTTCGTCTCGTCGCTGCTCCTGCGTCGCCGTGGTGCAGGTCCAACGCTGATCGTCTCGCCGTTGCTGGCCCTGATGCGGGACCAGGTCGCGGCGGCGGCGCGGGCGGGGGTCCGTGCGGTTGCAATCAACTCCGCGAACGCCCTTGAATGGGACACAGTCAGGGCACAGCTGGCCGCTGACGAGGTAGACGTACTCCTTGTCTCCCCGGAACGTCTGACCAACCCTGCCTTCAGGGAAAACCAGTTGCCGGAGTTAATCCGCCGGACGGGGTTGCTGGTCATTGATGAAGCCCACTGTATCTCGGACTGGGGACATGACTTCCGGCCCGACTACCGCCGGATCGCGGACCTCATCGCCCAACTTCCGGGGTCTGTCCCCGTGCTGGCAACCACCGCCACAGCCAACTCGCGTGTGGTGCACGATATTGAAGAACAGCTCGGAGCAGGAGTGCTGACCATTCGCGGGGCCTTGGGGCGGGAGTCCCTGCGGCTTGGCGTCCTCAAGCTGGCCAACTCCAGGGACCGCCTTGGGTGGCTTCTGACGCACGTGGGCGACCTTCCGGGAAGCGGCATCATCTATGCGCTCACGGTTTCCGCTGCAGAGGATACCGCCCGCCTGTTGTCCGAGGCCGGCCACAATGTGCTTCCGTATACCGGCCGAACTGATCCAGCGGACCGTGAGCGGGCCGAACAACTGCTTAAGGACAACCAGGTCAAGGCACTGGTGGCCACGTCCGCTTTGGGAATGGGATTCGACAAACCGGATCTGGGCTTCGTCGTCCACCTTGGCGCCCCGTCGTCCCCGGTTGCGTACTACCAGCAGGTGGGTCGCGCCGGTCGTGGCGCAGCAAACGCTGACGTCCTCCTGCTTCCGGGACCCGAGGACCGTGAGATCTGGCAGTACTTTGCGACAGCGTCCATGCCCTCCGAAGAAAAGGCCTCGGATGTCCTGCACGTCCTGTCGGAAGCAGGTGCGGCCATGTCCACGGTGGCACTGGAAGCCCGGGTGGACCTTCGCCGCACCCCGTTGGAACTCCTCCTCAAGGTTTTGGCCGTGGACGGAGCAGTGGAACGCGTAGGAGGCGGCTGGCGCTCAACAGGACACCCCTGGAGCTACGATGCTGAGCGGTACGCCCGAATCGCGGAGGCCCGCGTGGATGAGCAGGACTCGATGGTGATCTACCAGGACACCGCCGGTTGCCGCATGGAGTTCATCACGTCGGTGCTGGATGATCCTACGGCTGCTCCCTGCGGCCGTTGCGACAACTGCGCCGGCCGCTGGTTCCCGTCGGATATCGCCGACTCCGCCATGGATACAGCCGGCCAGACGCTGCGCCGGGCAGGAGTCGCAGTGGAGCCCCGGCTGCAGTGGCCCAGTGGCATGGACCGGCTGGGGGTCGCGGTGAAGGGAAAGATCAAGCCGGACACAAGCGTTTCGGAAGGACGCGTCCTTGCGCGGTTGACTGATCTGGGCTGGGGAGGTCCGCTGCGGGAGCTGTTTGCAGCAGGAGCGACAGACCGCGCTGTTGACCCCGCCATGTTGCAGGGCTGCGTCCAGGTGCTGCGCGAATGGTCCGGGGCCGAAGGCGGAACGCCGTGGAGCGGAGCCGGGCGCCCCGCCGCTGTGATCAGTATTCCCTCAAGAAGCAAGCCGCAGTTGGTGGCGACGTTGGCGGAAGGAATCGCAGGCATCGGCCGTATGCCGTATCTGGGTCAGCTCCAGCCCCAGTTCGGTGGACCCACGGGATCACGTGGCGGCAACAGTGCCTTCAGGCTCGCGGGAGTCTGGGACCGGTTGATCGTAGGGCCGGAGTTGGCCCACGCATTGACAGCGTTGCAGGGACAGCCTGTCCTCCTGGTGGATGACCTGATCGACTCACGGTGGACCATGACAGTGGCGGGAGGAGCGCTTCGGCATGCTGGGGCCGGCGCGGTGCTTCCACTGGCCCTGGCGCAGGCGGGATAGCGCCGGAATAGCGCGGGGATGCTGCGTGGCACCCGCTATGAACGCCCGTATGAACGTCCAACTGCAATGAAACCCTGCGATGAACGTCATGTTGTGATCGCTCCCACGCTGCCTCTATAGGATCTAGGCAAACCCGCATGAGCGGAGCGGACCACCCCAGAGATCCCGGACGGAAGTCATGAGTACACCTTCCAGCAGCACGGACGTCACAGCAGGACAGGAAGGCACCTGGCAGCCACGCCTGGCTTTGCTGGTGGCAGCGACGTTTTTCATGGAGTTCCTGGATGGCACAGTCCTGACCACGGCCATTCCCAGTATCGCCTCAGACTTCAACGTAGCTGCGGCGGATGTCAACATCACCATGACGGCATACCTGGTGACCGTGGCCATGGGTATTCCGCTCAGCAGTTGGCTGGCCGAGCGGATGGGCGCCCGAACGGTGTTCTGCGCGGCCATCGCGGTGTTCACGGTCGCATCCTTGCTATGCGCACTCAGCCAGGACTTGACCATGCTGACGCTGAGCCGCGTGGCCCAAGGAGCCGGTGGGGCGATGATGGTGCCGGTCGGGACCCTGGTGGTCCTCCGCGGCACGCCCAAGTCCGAGCTCCTGCGTGCCACCGCCTATCTGGTGTGGCCTGGCCTGCTTGCGCCCGTCCTCGCTCCGATGGTGGGCGGAGCCCTGACCACGTTCCTGTCCTGGCATTGGATCTTCCTCATCAACCTGCCGCTGGGCATCGCGGCGTTTATCGCAGCCCTCCGGTTGGTACCGGGCACCAAACCTCAGGGCAAGCGCAAGCTGGACTGGTTTGGCCTGCTGCTGACCACGCTGGGCGTTGGTGCCTTGGTGGTAGGCCTGGAAACCCTGGGCGGCCACGCGCCCGGGCTGCTGGCCGCCGTCGTGGTTGCTGCCGGAGTCCTCTCGCTGGGAGGTGCAGTCTGGTGGATGCGCAGGACCCGCGTGCCGCTGTTCAACCTCGGCGTCTTCCGGACCCGGACGTTCAGGGCGACGTCCACGGGTGGTTTCATTTACCGCCTGACCATCAGTTCCGTCCCGTTCCTGCTGCCCTTGATGTTCCAGGACGGGTTCGGGTGGGATCCCCTGAAGGCCGGGGTGATGGTGGCCGCCGTGTTCATCGGCAATATCGGCATCAAGCCAGCCACCACGCCCATCATTCGGCGTTTTGGCTTCAAGCCGGTGCTCGTGTTTGCCTCGCTGGCGTCGGCGGCAACCTTTGCCCTCTGCGCGTTCCTGACCCCGCAGACACCGGAACCCATCATCTTTGCGTTGCTTCTGTTCAGCGGGGCGTTCCGCTCCATAGGATTCTCCGCCTACGCCTCAGTGCAGTACGCGGACATCATCCCGGACGAGCTGCCCTCCGCCAACGCCATTTCCGCCACGCTGGTCCAACTGGCCGCAGGGGCAGGCATTGCGGTGGGCGCCCTGTTCCTGCGGTTGTTCGATACCGCCCCGGTCTTCGGCGCAGACCAGATTGCCGCCTACAAGGGCGCGTTCATTGCCATGGGGGTCCTGATGCTGGTGAGCGCCGCCGACAGCCTCGCCCTCCACCGCGATGCAGGTGCTGAGGTCAGCGCCGGGTCGGCCCGGAGGTAGCTTGCGGTGTCCAGCTGAAGCCCTCAGCGGACACCTGGAACGCAAAAGGTCCCGGTTCAAAAGAACCGGGACCAATTCGCGGAGACGGGGGGATTTGAACCCCCGGTCGAGTTTAACCCCGACCCTTCATTAGCAGTGAAGTCCATTCGGCCGCTCTGGCACGTCTCCAATCCGCTATTGCTAGCCCACCAAGGATACGCAGAACGTGCGGCCCAGTGCAAAACAGCCGCCCAGTCACTCAGGCTCCGGCCAGGGCCTGCCAGAGGAAGTGATTGCTGCGGGCCTGCAATGCTGCGGCCTGCCGGTTGTCCGAGGCTCCCGCGTGTCCGCCTTCCAATGCTTCGTGGAACCACACGTTCGGTATGCCCATGGCCTGCATGCGGGCGGCCATTTTGCGTGCCTGGACAGGCCCGACGCGGTCATCCGAGGTTGCCGTCCAGATGAACGTCTCCGGGTAGTCCACGCCGTCCCTGAGCAGGTGATAGGGGGAGAAAGTCTTGATGAATTCCCACTGCGAGGGCACGTCGGGGTCGCCGTACTCGGCGATCCAGGAGTATCCGGCGGACAACTTGGTGTACCGGCGCATGTCCAGCAGGGGTACGCCGCAGGACACAGCACCGAACAGCTCCGGGTACCGGGTCAGCATGTTCCCCACCAGGAGTCCGCCGTTGGAGCCGCCGACGCAGCCTAAATGCCGGCGGCTGGTGACGCCGCGGGTGACCAGGTCCTTGGCCACGGCTGCAAAGTCTTCATAGGCGCGGTGCCTGTTCTCCTGCAGGGCCGCCCGGTGCCAGGACGGTCCGTACTCGCCGCCGCCACGGATGTTCGCCACCACGTACACACCGCCGCGTGCATCGGGACCGGTCAAGCGCCGTTCCAGCCAGGCACGTCCAATGGTTCCGCTGTAGGCAGGAGTGCGTGAGACTTCGAACCCGCCGTATCCGGACAGCTGGGTGGGGTTCCGGCCATCCAGCACCAGGTCCTTGGCGGCGACTTGGAAATACGGGACTTTGGTGCCGTCGGCGGAGGTGGCAAAGTGCTGTTGCACCTCGTAGAGCTCGTCGTTGAAGAACGACGGCGACTGCTTGACGACGGCGTGGCTGCTCACCACGGTGGGGGTTCCGGAAGCGGCCGTCAGGGTTCCGCGCATCAGGGTGGTAGGCGTCGTGAAACCGGTGGCCACCAGCCAGAAGTCGTTGCCGGCTGCGTCCACAGACGCATCGTCGCCCGGCCCGGGGAGAGCGTCTTCGTCGTCCACGGCGTAGGCATTGACGTCGTGCAGGGGCGGGCAGGCATCCAGCAGGGTGGACGCCCAGGAACCGTCCGGGCCGGCCTGGGAAGGATCCAGTACCCGGATTTCCGATGAAACGTCCCGGAGGAGGTTCAGCAGGAGGTAGTCGCGGGTCCAGCTCCAGGATTGCAGTGACGTTCGTTCATCCGGGGTGAACAGGACGGTGAGCTCCCGGGAACCCGCCAGCCAGTCATCGAACCTAGCGGCCAGCAGGGATCCGGCGGGATGCACGGTGCCGGCCGGTTCCCAGTCGTTCCGGGGGCGGAACAGGAGCCAGCCGCGGTGGGCGCTGATGTTGACGTCCGTGGGCACATCGATGGCCAGCCACCGGCCGTCCTGCATCAACCAGGTATGGCGGTTGTAGAAATCGATGTAGTCAACGGCAAAGGTCCGTTCGAAGCCCGGAGTGGCGTCGTGGACCACCATGGCCAGCATGTGGTCTTCGGGGATCTCGAAAAGCCGTTCGGCATCGTCCAGCAGTTGGCCCCGGCGAAGCTTCACGCCGGTCCGGGCATACGAAGAGGACGTGGCAGGGAGTCCGGCGGCCGTGCTGGAGACGAGCAGGGTGTCGGCGTCGAGCCAGCTGATATTGCCCTTGGCCGTGGGAATATCAAAGCCACCGCCAACAGGATCCACGAAACTGCGGGTGGCTACGTCGAATTCGCGGTAGCGGTTGGCGTCTCCGCCGTCGGGCGACAGCGCGATCATGGCGTGCCGGTAGTCGTCGCCGTCCCGGGGGCGCAGGAAAGTGGCTCCGTGGAAAACCCAGTCCTGGCCTTCTGCAGCGGCCAGCGCGTCGATATCGAGCAGCACATCCCACTCAGGCTCGTCAGCCTTGTAGCTGTCCCAGGTGGTGCGGCGCCACAGGCCTTTGGGGTGTTCCTGGTCTTTCCAGAAGTTGTAGTAGTATCCGCCCCGTTTGCCCACCATGGCGATGCGGTCCGTGGAGTCGAGGACTTCCAGGATTCCGGCCTCCACGGCAGCGTAGTCGTCACCATCGAGCAGGTCTTCGGTACGCGCGTTCTGTTCCCGGACCCAGGCCAGCTGCTCCTCGCCGTGGATGTCTTCCAGCCACGCGTTCTCGTCCGTGGGTTCAGGTGCGATCGGTTCGGCCGGTCCCTGACCGGTCTCTGCTGTGGTGGTCATCGCCCCATCCAAGCAACTCCCGTCAACGGGAAGCAAGTCACACGGAAGTTAAGCTGGAGCGTGGATAAAAAGCAAACACGCAGTGTCGCCCTGATCGGGGCCGGTCCCCGCGGGACCAGTGTCCTTGAGCGCCTGCTCGCCAACTGGACGGCGACCCCGACAGCCTTCCAGTCGCTCCATATCCACGTCGTAGACCCTTACCCCGCGGGTTCAGGGCATGTCTGGCAGCCGGAGCAGTCGCGGCTGTTCCTGATGAACACCCAATCGTTTTATCCCACGCTGATTCCTGAGGATCCCCAACTTGCGCCGCCGCTCGCAGGTGGTTCGTTCGACCAGTGGCGGGAGTCCCGCCGTCGTGATGGCCGCGGACTGGACGAGGCCGAAAAGGCGGAGCTTTCCACGCTTGAGTCCCATGATTTCCCGAGCAGGGCGCTGTACGGGCGTTATCTGCGGCAGACGCTCGCGGAGGTGCTGGAGCGCAAGCCCGACGCCGTTGAGGTCACCTTCCACCAGACGGAGGCTGTTGCTGCGCGTCCGTCAGGCGACCAGTTCGACGTCGAACTTGCGGACGGCGCGGTCCTCACCGTCGGTTCGGTGGTCCTGGCGCTGGGCCATGTCGACTCGCGGCTGAACCCGGAGCAGCGTTCCTTCGACCAGGCGGCAGCCGAACATGGCCTGCTCTATTTCCCTCCTGCGCCTCCTGCCGATGTTGACTGGCAGCGCGTGCCGGACAATGAGCCCGTGCTGGTCCGGGGCATGGGCTTGAATTTCTTCGATGTGATGGGGCAGCTCACCGAAGGGCGTGGGGGCAAGTTTGTGGACGCCGGCTCACCCGGAGCCGCCGCTCTTGAGTACCGGCCATCGGGCCGCGAACCGAAGATCATTGCTGCCTCCCGGCGCGGGACGCCGTACCGCGCGAAAGCCGGCCTGACCGGGTATTACCCCAGCAGCGTCACCATGCGGTACCTGACGGAGGCGGCCATGGACCGTTTTCGGGCGGCAGGAATCCAGCCGGCGTTTGACCACGATCTGTGGCCGCTGCTCCACCGGGATGCCTTGTGGGCTTACTACTCGACGCTGGCGAGGTCCCAACCGGCAGCCATCCGCGACCCGAAACAGTTCCTGGCGGACCTGGGGGACGCGATGCAGCCGCACGCCCACTCCACGGCGAACTGGGAGAGCGACGTTGGCGAGCTCGTGGAGAAGCATGTCGTAGCCTCGCGCCGCCTCAATCTGCGCGCGCTTGCCGCGCCATTAGCCGGCAGGTCTTTCAGTTCCCGCCGTGAGCTGGATGCGGCGATCACTGCATACCTGGATGATGACGCGCGGCGGTCAGCCCTGGGGGAGTCGGACCCGGTGAAGATGGCGATCGGCGCCCTTCATACCGGCCGTGCGATTTTGAAGTCCGTGGTCGCGGACGGGGGGATCACCGACGAGTCCTGGCTTGCCGGACTCCGCGGATGGTTTGAGTCGTTCGTGGAGGGGCTGGCGAGCGGTCCTCCCGCCCTGCGATCGGAACAGCTGGCCGCCTTGGCGCGGGCCGGCGTCGTGAGCTTCGTAGGACCCGACCCCAAGTTCAGCGTAGACAGGACCGCGAGAGTCTTCCGGGCCGATTCACCCTGGGTACACGATGATCCCGCGGAAGCCCGCACGCTGATCGAGGCGATGTCGCCGGCCAACCGGGTCAATTTCAACGTTTCGCCGCTGTTGGAGCAATTGATGGCTGACGGCCTGGTGCGCACCAGGATCATGATGAGCGTGGAAGGCACACCGATGCAGACCACGGGCCTGGACGTCCAGCCGCACCCGTACCGTCCAGTGGCTGCCAACGGTTCCGTCACGAAGGGCATGTATGTCCTGGGGCTGCAGCTGTCGGCCTCCCAGTGGGGGACCGCCATCGCCGCCGAAGCGCGTCCGCGCACGGGCAGGGTTTACGCCAGCGGCCAGCGGACCCTGCGCGATGCCGACGAAATCGCGCGGAGCATCCTCGGCATTTAAGCGCGTCATGCCCCCAAGCCGGGCTTGGGGGCATGACGACGGCGGGGGAGCGGCTAGCCCCTCAGGCACCGCTGGTATTCAAGCCACGCGATGGCGTACTTCAACCATCCCACGACGTCGTACCACTTGGTGGGCTTCACCGGAGCCGTGCACTGGGGCTGGGTGGGTCCGCTGTCAGCCACCGTGACCTGCGTTTTCACTACGGTCCCGGACTCGACGGCGGTCAGCACCAGCGTGCCCGGTCCTGCAGCTGCTGAGGCGGGAACCTTGAGGTCGACCGCCGCGGCACCCCCGGATACCGGCACATCGCCGAGGGCTGTGTTGGCGCCCTTCGCGTCGATGAAGACAGCCTTGAGGGTCTTGTTGGCCGGGCTGCCGATGGAGGTCAGGTCCAGCTTGGAGACGGCCAGGGCGATGGCGTCGCCGGCCTTGACTTCCGCCGCGGTGGAGTTGGCCACGGCCACGGAACGTCGCGCGAAGTCCGGAGAGACCGGATTGTTCCCCTGGAGGTACTTGATCCAGGCGTCGCGGTCCACCAGTCCGGTGTCTTTCGTGTTGCTGCCTTCCTTGAAGATCCGGAAGTTGTCACCGCCGGTGGCGAGGAAACTGAACGTCCCGATCCTGTACTGCCTGGCCGGATCAATGACCTCGCCGTCGATCCGGATGCCGGTAATGCGGTCACCGGCAGGGCGGGAAGCGTCGTAGGTGTAGTTGACGTTCTTGGAGAGGCCCAATTGCTGGTAGGGGCGGCTGGGGATGGTGCCGTCCGGGTTGGTCTGCCATTGCTGTTCCAGCAGGGTCTTGAACTGGGCACCGGTCAGTGACGTGGTCCAGAGGTTGTTCACGAACGGCAGCACGGCGTTGGCCTCTGCGTACGTGATGGTGCCGTCGGGTGCGTAGTAGAGCTCGTTCCGGAGACCGCCCGGATTGACGACGCCGATCTCCGCCCCGCCCAGTTCCGGTGCTTTGAGCGTGTCCACCAGGGAGTCCGCCACGAGGTTGCCAAGGGTGGATTCGTTCGCGCGGTCGTCGCGCTTGGGGGCACCGCCGGCCGGATCAGGGGTGAAGGCTGTGGTGATATCAGCGGTCACTGCACCCACGGGCTGGTTGCCGATTTCTGCAGCATTGGCCAGTGCCTTGTCAACAATCGTCCTGACCGCGGCGACGCGCGGGTAGGCGGCGACGAGGCTTTCTGCCGTTTCGGTTGTCCTGTCCACGATGGCTGCCTTATACGCCGTCACGGACTTGGAAGCAGTGTCCACCGTCAGGGTCACGGTGCCAACGTTTTCGCCGTAGTTTCCGGTCTGGACGATCGGACGGGTCTTGCCGGTTGGCTGGCCGTTGCTGTCCAGGATGGGAGCATCCCAGGCGTATTCCTTGTGCGTGTGCCCGGTGAAGATCGCGGCAACGTCGGGAGTGGTCTCGTTGACCAGCTTGGCAAATGGTCCGCCGGCCTCGACTTCCTGTTCCAGGGTGGCGCCTTCCGGTGTTCCGGAGGCTGCGCCGTCGTGGTTTTCGACGATGATCAGGTCGGCCGCGTTGTCAGCCTTGATCCTGGCCGCAACGCGGTTGATGGCGTCGACCGGATCACCGAAATCCAGATCCGCGATGCCTGCGGGCGTGACAAGGGTGGGCACCTCCGGGGTGACCGTGCCAATGACAGCCACCCGGAGGCCGTTCATGTCCAGGACCTTGTACTCCGGCAGGACCGGGGTGGTGGTGCCCTTTTGGTAGACGTTGGCACCGAGGTAGGCGAACGTGGCGTTGTTGCCCCCTGCGACAACGCGGTCGCGCAGATCAGCCCAGCCGCCGTCGAACTCGTGGTTGCCCACTGCTGAGGCCTGGAGTTCAAGCGCGTTCAGGACATCGATGGTGGGCTGGTCCTTGGCGACCGAGGAGGCGAAGAGGGACGCCCCGATGTTGTCACCTGCCGAGATAAAGGCCGTGGCGCCAGGAGCTGCCGCAGCACGGAGTTTCTCAACGGTCCCCGCGAAGAGCACGGTGTTGGTGTCGATCCGGCCGTGGAAATCGTTGATGCCCAGGAACTGCAGGTCAACGGTTGCCGGTGCGTCCGGAGCCAGGTTGAGGCCCACCACCACAGGATCGTGGTCGCTGGCCCGGAACTCGTCCGGAGCATAATAGTTGGTCACATTGTTGTTATACCGGCTGTACTCCAGCGCCACGGACTCCACGGAGTTGATGTTCCAAATGTCGGTTCCCGTCACGGTCTTGTGCGCAGCGGGGGAAGCCAGGATGTGGTCCAGAGAACCGACCATTCCACCGAACAGGTAGGAGTGCTTGTTGGTTCCCGCCTCCAGGTCCACGTAACCGGCACCAGTGAGGACGTTGATGGGGTCTTCCTTGGCGTAGGCGTTGAAGTCGCCGATCAGGAACACCTTGTCTGTGCCTTTGGAAGCCTGGAGGTCCTTGGAGAAGGCGAGCAGCGATTCGGCCTGCTTGGTGCGGGCAATGTTGGACGCACCCTGGCCCTTGTCCGTGTCGTCCGGAGTGGCCGCTGATCCCTTGGATTTGAAGTGGTTGACGATTGCGATGAACTTCTTGTCATCGGCCGCGCCCACCGGCTTGAAGACCTGGGCCAGTGGCTTGCGCGCGCTCGCGAAAGCCACAGTGTCGTTGTGGATGATGGATTCGCCCACCGGTTCCGCCGTTGCCTTCTTGAAGATGAACGCCGTGCGGATCATGTCTTCGTCGCTGAGTGGCGGGGCGTTGGCCGGTGTCCGCACGTAGTCCCAGATTCCCGGCGTTTGGGCGTTGAGGGCGTCCACCAGCTTGGACAGGGCATCATCGCGGTTCTTGCCGAACTGCGCAGAATTCTCGATCTCTTCGAGGGACACGACGTCGGCGCCGGACTTGGCGATGGCTGCGACGATCTTGGCCTGCTGGCGCTCGAAGTTCTCCGCGTTGGCAGCACCGCGTGCGTTGCAGCCTTCCTTGACGGTGATCGGGTTTCCGTCGCGGTCGGTGTAGAACACGCAGCCACTGAGCTGGTCGCCGGTGGTGGGGAAGTAGTTCAACACGTTGAAGGACGCCAACTTCAGCGTGCCGCCAACATCTGCCGGACCCTCGGGGCGGCTGGCGGTGAACGTCGCCGGTTGGACTGTGTCGGCGTTGGCCGGAGTCAGTGCAGTGAGCGGCTGAAACTTCCAGGCGTTGTTGCCGTAGCCCAGGATCACGTTGGTGGTGAAGTTTGCCGGTGAGCCCACCCGGACAGGATCCGTGGTGGTGAGGTACGGGAGCTGCTGGGCCTTGGTGGTGGCGTCCTTGAGGAAGTTGGTGGACGCGCCGTCGTCGAGCTTGATCCCGCGCATCGCGTTGTCGGCCACCACCGCCGCATGTTCCGCCGAACCGTAGGCGGCTACCGCCGTCGGCTGTACCAAAGGTGACGTCCCGGCAGCGAGGCCGATTTCGCCGTACTGGTTCAACGAGTAGTTGTCGGTGACCGTGAAATTGCCTTCGGGTGCCACGAGCATGCCTTCGAAAGCCTCGCGCGCGGCGTCATTGGCCGGCAGCGCGAACGGCGTGGCTTTTACTTCGGGTGCGGCTTCCGTGAGCTTCTTCAACCCGGCAGCTTCCACCGTGATCTGGGTCTGGTTTGCGAATTCGCTCACGGGCCCCGTCAGTTCCAGATACTCGCCCTGCTGGACGGAACCCGCAGTCGTGGGGGAGTAGACGAACAAAGCGTCCGACGCCGTCCTGGCCGCCCCGCTGCCGTCGCCGCCGGTTCCGGGGGTCTGGACGTAGTAGCCGTTGAAACCGCCGGTGGCGTAGACCGCGGTGACCTTGCCACGGGTGGTCACCGTGGCACCGACGAAGGGGCTGGCTGCGCCCGTGCCCTGGATTTCGGCGATGGTCCTGGTGCCGGGTTCGGGCTGTGGATCCGAGGGCGTTCCGCTGCCTCCAGCCGCCGTGGGCGTGATGGTGGCGTTCAGGCTGAAATCGGCGGCGTTGGAGTCGGTATCCACGCCGTTGGTGCGGTTAAGGCTCCGCACGTCCGTGTTCCCGGACGGAGCCTGGGCCGGCGCCGCTTCGAACGTATTGGACGTACCGTAGCCGAGGAGGTCCGCGATGGCGGCGTCGCCCGTCACGGAGCCTGCGGCCAGCGGAGAGACGGCTGTTGGCTGCTTGGCGAGGATCAAGGTTCCCGCCGTGCCACTCGGGTTCAGGGTGCCGCTGGCCTGGACGTCCGCCGTGGGCAGGGCAGGAGCAGTGGACGTGCCGCTGTTCGTGGCGCCCTGGATCAGGAAGTGGCCCTTGGCCGGGATCGTGCCAGCCAGGGCGGTGATGCCGGTGGGGGCTCCCGTTCCCGTCGCCGATCGGTATTGCAGGGACCAGCCGGCCAGGCTGACCGGCGTATCCGAGGAGTTGTAGAGCTCTACGAACTTGTTCTTGAACGCAGCCCCGCTGCTGCCTCCGCTCAAGTAGGCCTCGTTGATGACCACCGGCGACGTGCCGGCCGCCGGTTCATCGGCTGCGATGGCCGGGACCGCCGTCAGCGGGGCCGCTATCAATCCCGCTGACAGGATGGTCCCTGCCAATAGTTTCCAGTGCTTTTGGTGCATCCGCTCTAACTTTCATTAGTGAGCCCTGTGGGGCTCCATGGACGGCGCCCACTGTCTTGTGAAGTGGACGATGTACCGGAAGTTACTCCCGGGTAAAGCTGCCTCGGGCATAGCTGAACACGAACGGATGAATAGGGGATGGCGCGCCGGTGGCCGGGGGGTTGCTCCGGTCACCGGCAGGCCACCGGCTGGTCACCGCCTGACAGGCGGCCAAGTGAAACTTACTTGGCGGCCCCCTTCAAGGAACCAGTGGTTGGTTCCCCTGCGGCACCACCGATGAGGCAGACGATCTCGCGGTCGTTGGCCTTCCAGGTCTCACTGGTGGGGTAGAAGTACGTCAGTTCCAGGGACGATTGGTCGAAGGGCAGGCCTACGAACGTGGCGAACTCGGCTCCACAGAAATCCTCGGACTGAGCCTCCACCTCGGACTGGCCGGGATAGGCGTCGGCCACAATGTTCTTGGCGGCGTAAGCCTCAAGATCGTGGCTCTGTCCGCAGGGGATGACGGCTACGTCTTTGACTTCGGTGCCGTCGGGCTCGGCGATGCAATCGCCCACCTTGACCTTGAAAGCGTCCGCAATCGAGGTCTCCGTCGGCCGGCCCGACTCGTCTCTTTTGGCATCCCCGCTGCTGATGAAGGCACAGCCTGCCAGCGCCAAAGCGGCAGCGCCCAGCACGGCTGCGGCTTTGATGGTTTGTGAAAGGTGGAGCATTTCCGGTCCTCGTTCCCCAGAAGGACCACATCGGTCCGGACTGAGATCCGGCACACGTGGTCGGTCGATGAGGGACCGGATACAGGCACCCGTGCCGAACGATCCCCCAGGATCGGCAACGGGCAGACCGTGCCGGCCGCCCTTGGGTAGGTGGCGGCCGACGCGACCCTAAAATCAAAGTCTAAGGCGTGGGACCCAGGTCCTGGATCACCTTGAACACGGCACCCGTCGGGTCCGTCAGCGTGGCCAAACGTCCGAACGGTGTGTCCTCGGCAGCTTGGGTGACCGTGGCGCCCAAAGCCAGTGCCTTCTCCACGGTGGCGTCCGTGTCCTCGACAGCGAAATAGACGCTCCACATGGACGGGACCTGCTCCGGGAGGAAACCGGAGGCGTCCATGATGCCGGCCTTGGCATTGTCTCCGGCGCCCAGCGTCGTATACCGGAATTCCGGGGTGTCACTCATGACCTCCGTTTGCCAGCCGAAGACGTTCTGGTAGAACGACACCGCCGACTCGTAGTCCTTGGACAACAGTTCGTGCCAGGCCGGCGTGCCGGGCTCCGCTGCGACCTCATAGCCCTTCATCTCTCCGAATTGCCAGGCTCCGACGGAGGCTCCTGAAGAGTCTCCATACATGGCCATGCTGCCCTGCTCCGGAACCTCCATCGGCTCCAGGAAGACCTGGCCCCCGTTCGCGGCGGTAGCCTCAGTGGTGGCCTTGATGTCATCCGTACGCAGGTAGGTGGACCAGAGGTCAGGCATGGCGCCCATGTCTTCCTGCTTCTGCATGATTCCGGCTACGAGCTTTCCGTCCTTGGAAGCAGTGATGTAGCCGCCGTACTTTTCCTGGTCTCCAGTCTCGTAGGTCCAGCCGAAGAGCGCGTTGTAGAAGGATTTCGCTTTCTCAGGATCGGACGTCATCAGATCGATCCAACACGGTGAACCGGCAGTGATATCAGGCGTAGGCATGTGCAGAGCTCCTGTAGTCAGGCCGCGGCATACTCCGCGGCTGATGGTGTAGTGGTGGAGACACGAAGAACACTATGCGGGGGCTCTGACACTTTTTCAACAAAAAATGCCCGGGTCCATGGACCCGGGCATTTGCCTGGCGGAAGGTAAGGGATTTGAACCCTTGGTACGGGGTTACCGCACACTGGTTTTCAAGACCAGCTCCTTAGGCCGCTCGGACAACCTTCCCTGCCTAGTAGTGTTTCATAGGGAGTTGGCTCTACCAAAACATCACGTCCTGCAGGCCCCGCCCCGGCCCTGTAGGACCAGCAAGAAACCGGGAGTTCGTCATGAAAGCCGTCTACATCTCAGAACCGGGCGGACCTGAGGTCCTTGAGGTCCGGGACGTACCGGCTCCGGTGCCCGGCGAGGGCGAGGTGCTGATCGACGTCGTAGCTGCCGGCTTGAACCGCGCTGACGTGCAGCAACGCCGCGGCTTCTACCCGCCGCCTCCCGGCGCGTCCGACATTCCGGGGCTGGAAGTCTCCGGGCGCATCGCGGCGTTCGGGCCCGGCGTGACCAAGGCATTCTCGCTCGGCGACAAAGTCGTAGCGCTGCTCGCCGGAGGCGGCTACGCACAGCAAGTGGCTGTTCCCGCCGAACAGGTGCTTCGCCTCCCCGAAGGCGTCGACCTCATCACGGCCGCGTCCCTGCCCGAGACCGCGGCAACCGTGTACTCCAACCTCATCATGACCGCGCAACTGCAGCCCGGTGAGACCGTCCTGGTCCATGGAGCCACGGGCGGCATCGGAACCATGGCCATCCAACTCGCCAAGGCCTACGGCGCCAACGTTGCCGCCACTGCCGGCACTGACGAGAAGGCAGGCACCGCCAAGGCCTTCCTCGGTGCCGACATCGCGATCAACTACTCCGAGGAGAACTTTCCGGAGAGCCTCAAGGCACAAAACGGCGGGCGGGGCGCCGACGTGATCCTCGACGTCGTGGGCGCCAAGTACCTCCAGCAGAACCTTGATGCGCTCGCCGACTACGGCAGGCTGATCGTCATCGGACTGCAGGGCGGCACCACTGCGGAGATCAACCTTGGCCAACTGCTCAGCAAGCGCGCGGCAGTTATCGGAACGGCGCTTCGTCCGCGTCCCGTCGCGGAAAAGGGCATCATCATGTCCGCAGTGCGGGAGTCCGTGTGGCCCATGCTCGCCGATGGCCGGATCAAGCCGCTGGTAGCCAGGACTTTTCCCCTGGACCAGGTACGGGAAGCCCATGAATACTTCGACTCCGGCGAGCACGTAGGGAAGGTCCTGCTGCTCGCCTGACCGCGCACGCCCACGAGGAAGGAGGCTCATGTCCATCCGGCACAGTTTGCTGGCCCTGCTGCAGGACCGGCCCCGGTATGGCTATGAGTTGCGCGTGGAATTCGAGGACCGTACTGGCGCCGCCTGGCCACTGAACATCGGCCAGGTCTATACGACACTGGACCGGCTCGAGCGCGACGGCCTGGTCAGCAAGGACGGCGACGACGGCGGCGGGCACGTGGTCTACAGCATCACCGACGCGGGGGTTGAGGCAGTCGGGGACTGGTTTGCGGGGGCCGTGGAGCGGGGCAATCCGCCCCGGAACGAAATCGCGATCAAGCTGGCGCTCGCCGTTACCTTGCCGGGGGTGGATGCGTCGGCCGTGATCCAGTCCCAGCGTGAGGTTTCCGTCCGGGCCCTCCAGGAGCACACGCTGGCACGGAAGAGCTTGTCCACACATCCCAAAACCGCAGATACCGCGATGCTTTTGGTCCTTGATTCCCTGATCTTCCAGGCGGAGGCGGAAGTCCGCTGGCTTGACTTGTGCGAAGCACGGATGGTGCAGGCTCGGGCCCAGTCCTGACTTCCCGTGACCGTGGCCCGGGATACCGCTGCCGCACACGCCTGCCGCACACGCCTGCCGCACGGGAGCAACCGTTTACCGCGTGTTCGGCGGTGGTTGGCGTGGGTCCTTCTTTCCTGTCCGTGCGCGTTGCTAGGGTGCTTGAAGCACCCACCCGCAGCTCTCAAGGAGGAGACATGGACAAGATCCCTGGCAAGGCCATTACGGCTGAAGGGCTGGACCCAAGCCTGCCGCCACCGGCCGTGGACGATTCCGTCCTTGAGGCCGAGGACCGCAAATGGACCCCGGCCAAGATCGGACTCTGGATAGCAATTGCCCTGCTGGGCGGCGTTGCGTGGGTCATGCTGGCCCTGGTCCGGGGAGAGACGGTCAATGCCATTTGGTTCGTTTTCGCGGCCGTCTGTACGTACCTGATCGGCTACCGGTTCTACTCCAAGGTGATTGAGCGGTACCTCCTCAAGCCCGATGACCGCAGGGCTACCCCGGCCGAGTACAAGGCCGACGGCAAGGACTATGTCCGCACGGACCGGAACGTCCTCTTCGGCCATCATTTCGCGGCCATTGCAGGGGCGGGTCCGCTGGTGGGTCCGGTCATCGCGGCCCAGATGGGCTACCTCCCGGGCACTATCTGGATCATTATCGGCGTCGTTCTTGCCGGTGCCGTGCAGGACTATCTGGTGATGTTCTTCTCGATGCGGCGCGGCGGACGGTCGCTGGGCCAGATGGCCCGCGAGGAACTTGGCGTCATTGGCGGCACCGCCGCCCTGATCGCCACCTTGCTGATCATGATCATCATCGTGGCCATCCTGGCCCTGGTGGTTGTCAACGCCCTGGGTGAGAGCCCGTGGGGTGTGTTCTCCGTGGGCATGACCATTCCGATTGCGTTGTTCATGGGTGTGTACCTGCGCTTCATTCGTCCGGGCAAGGTGATGGAGGTTTCCATCATCGGCTTCGTCCTGCTGATGGCAGCAATCATCGGCGGCGGTGCCGTGGCCGGGACGGAATGGGGTGCGGCGTTCTTCCACCTGGATAAGGTCACGATCGCATGGGGCATCATCGTCTACGGTTTCATCGCCGCGATCCTGCCCGTCTGGCTGCTCCTTGCTCCGCGTGACTACCTGTCCACGTTCATGAAGATCGGCGTGATCGTGATGCTGGCAGTGGCCATCATCGTGGTCCGCCCGGAGATCAACGTTCCTGCGTTCAGTGAGTTTGCCAGCCGGGAGAACGGTCCCGTCTTCTCAGGTGCACTGTTCCCGTTCCTTTTCGTGACCATCGCGTGTGGTGCGTTGTCCGGCTTCCACGCCCTGATTTCCTCCGGCACCACGCCCAAGCTGATCGAGAAGGAACGGCAGACTCGGTTCATCGGGTACGGCGGCATGCTCATGGAGTCCTTCGTGGCCATCATGGCGCTGGTTGCGGCGATCTCGATCGACCGGGGCATCTACTTCGCCATGAACGCACCACTGGCCCTCACGGGCGGCACCGTGGAATCGGCTGCCCAGTGGGTGAACAGCCTCGGGCTGGCCAACGTCAACATCACTCCCGATGTCCTGGCCCAGACTGCCACGGACGTAGGGGAGGAAAGCATCATCTCCCGCTCAGGCGGTGCCCCGACCCTGGCTGTCGGCCTGGCGCACATCATGCAGCAGTTCATCGGCGGCCCGGGCATGATGGCGTTCTGGTACCACTTCGCGATCATGTTCGAGGCACTGTTTATCCTGACCGCAGTGGACGCCGGCACACGCGTTGCGCGCTTCATGCTGCAGGACTCGATCGGCAACTTCATCCCCAAGTTCAAGGAAGCCTCCTGGCGCCCGGGTGCCTGGCTGTGCACCGCCATCATGGTCGGTGCCTGGGGAGCGGTACTGCTCATGGGCGTCACGGACCCCCTGGGCGGCATCAATACGCTGTTCCCGCTGTTTGGTATTGCCAACCAGTTGCTGGCAGCCATTGCCCTGGCAGTATGCCTGGCCATCGCGGCCAAGCGCGGAGCGTTCCGTTACCTGTGGATCCCGGCAGTCCCGCTGGCTTTTGCAGCCGTAGTGACCATTACGGCGAGTTTCCACAAGATCTTCTCCTCCGTTCCAGCTGTAGGCTACTTCGCCAACAACGCCGCGTTCAGCAAGGCACTGGCAGAAGGGAAGACCGAGTTCGGAACCGCGAAGACCGTGGCTGCCATGGAAGCCGTGGTCCGCAACACCATGATCCAGGGCGTCCTCTCGGTCATCTTCGTGACCCTGAGCATCATCGTGATTGTGACTGCCATCCTGGCCACTGTGCGGGCTTTCCGTACGGGTGGAGGCCACGACCACGAAGACCCGGCAGTGCCATCCAAGGTCTATGCACCCGCAGGTTTGATTGCCAGCCCGGCGGAGAAGGAACTGCTGGCCCAGTGGAACGCCCTGCCGCCGGAAAAGCGCCTCCAGAAGGCAGCACACCACTGATGAACGCAATCACGAAGGGCTTGAAGGACTTTTCCGCGTACATGCGCGCCTTGATGGGTGCGGACGCCTACCAGAAGTACTTGGAGCATTTCGAGAACACCGGACATTCCGGTCCTGCCATGACTGAACGCGAGTTCTGGCGGGACCGGATGGACCGCCAGGACACCAATCCGCAGGGCAGATGCTGCTGACCGGGTCCGGATGCGGGTTTCGCTACGAACGAAGTCCAAAATCCGGCCCCGGCGGCCGGCCGGCGTGAACCACGTGAGAGTATGAAACGCATGAGCGATCTGAACAACACCCAGCCTGAGGTTGCGGCTTCGGACGACACGCCTGTAGAGGGGACAACCCTGGACCAGGATGCTGCCACCTCCGGCGCCGGCCCGGCCCCGCAGGAAACTTCGGTGGAAGAAACCAAGCCCAGGGGAACCAAGCTTCAGGAACTTGTTGACGAGCCCGCGAAGGTCATGCGGATCGGCACCATGGTCCGACAGTTGCTGGAAGAGGTCAAAAGCGCGCCATTGGATGATGCCGCGCGTGGCCGGCTGGCTGAAATTCACGAACGCTCCATCAAGGAACTCGAGGACGGGCTGGCTCCCGAGCTCATCGAGGAGCTTGAGCGCATCAGCCTTCCCTTCCCTGAGGAGAAGGCTCCGTCCGACGCGGAACTGCGCATCGCCCAGGCACAGTTGGTTGGTTGGCTGGAAGGCTTGTTCCACGGCATCCAGGCGGCTATCGCCGCCCAGCAGGCGGCCCAGAGCCACGCGGCCGCACAAATGCAGCTGCGCCAGCTTCCGCCCGGCACGGTGATAGCCCCTGGCATTGTCATCGGCGAGAACGGCCAGCCCCAGCGTGCTCCGGCACCTGGCGCTGCACAGCAGGCCCGCCCGGAAGACCCCGACCACGGTCCGGGCCAGTACCTCTGAGCTGATCCGTGGGTTTCTTTGGGGCCGTCCGGCAAGGGCGGAAGGACGATCTTGAGCTCGGCAAGGGGCTTTGGCGCCGGGCCCATGACCGCTTTCACCGTGGCCTGGACCGGTACCACCAGGTACTTGAAGGCGTGGATGACGACCAGCTCTACGGAGAACTTGTGGACGTCGCCAACCAGCTGGCCGAACTGCTGCCGCGGGTCAGGGCTGTCTGTGTGGAGGCCCAGAAACGCGCTCCCAGCGATGGCCTGGATGTGCCCGGCTCCTTGGCAGGGGTGCATCGCGCGTTATCCAAGGCCGGTAATTCACTGGCCACCACGGCAGAAGCCGCTGCGATGCTCAGGCTGGCAGTTGGCCCCGTGCCGGTAGGAGCGTTGTCCGTCCGACGGCGTGCGGAGTCGGTTTTCGAGCAAGTGTCGGATGCCGAGCGCCAACTCAACCCCTAACCCTTCGCCCTCAAGGTATAGCGCGTAAGCAACTACCAGCGCGCGCCGTTATTCCCCTGTGGAAATAAGTTAAGCGGATAGCTGATTCTGGTAATATTTGGTGCTTTGAGCAACTTCATGCTGGCAGGATGGCAGACATGACTTCCTCACCAACACTTACTTTCAACGACGGCAACACCATTCCCCAGCTCGGCTACGGGGTGTGGCAGGTTGAAGACGATGTAGCCGAAAAGGTTGTCCGCCAGGCATTCGAGGCCGGCTTCCGCCACATCGACACCGCCAAGATCTACGGCAACGAGGCCGGCGTCGGCCGTGCCATTGCTTCTTCCGGTCTCTCGGCTGAGGACATCTTCATCACCACCAAGCTGTGGAACGCAGACCAGGGCTACGAGTCCACTCTTGCTGCCTTCGAGGAATCCCTGGACCGCCTCGGCCTGGAGAGCCTGGACCTGTACCTGATCCACTGGCAGCAGCCCAAACAGGACAAGTACGTGGACACCTGGAAGGCCCTGATCGAGCTGCAGAAGCGCGGTCGCGTCAAGTCCATTGGTGTTTCCAACTTCACCATCGAAGGCCTGCAGCGCATCATCGATGAGACCGGCGTTGTCCCGGCCATCAACCAGATCGAGCTGCACCCGTTCTTCAACCAGTCCGAGCTGCGTGAGTTCAATGCTTCCAAGGGCATCCTGACCCAGGCATGGTCCCCGCTGGGCCAGGGCGGCGAGCTGCTCGAGAACGCTACGGTCGCCGAGATTGCTGCAAAGCATCACGCCACCCCTGCCCAGGTGGTTATCGCCTGGCACCTGGCCGTCGGCAACGTGGTGATCCCCAAGTCCGTCACCGAATCCCGTATTCAGGAAAACTTCGCGGCCCTCTCCGTGAAGCTGGACGACGCTGACGTCCAGGCCATCAACGGCCTGGACCGTGGCGCCGAAGGCCGTATCGGCCCGGACCCGGCTGTCTCCGACTTCGCCTAAGCCGCAGCACGCAAGTGCCCCGCCCCAACTAAGTAGCATTTGTGCGCGTTATGAGGGCTCATAACGCGCACTTCTGCGACCTAGTTGGGGGCGGGGCACTTGTTGTTAAGGCACGACGGCGGCGGGCGGGTTTGCTGACTGGCCTGCGGGCTGCGGCTCCTCACCCGATGAGGGATGGGCCGCGACCGCTGCGGCGTGCTCGGCGAGAACGCCCGTCTGGTGCCTGATCTTCAGCAGGTACAGCAGCGCGCCTCCCACGGTCACGGCGGCCACGAAGATCACTCCGCCCCACTGCAGGTACCACTCGAAGGGCGGGACGGAGTTGTAGATCTCCTGCCGCGGCCAGATCAAGTTGATTGTCATGGCGCCGCCCCAGAGCACGGCCAGGATATTCACCGGCAGCCCCCACTTGCCCATGCTGAACCCGGGCTCCGAGCCGTCCGCGGTGGCAAGGGGCCACTTCTTCAGGAACCGTTTGCGCAGCAGGGGTACTGTCACCAGCAGGTAGGACAGGTAGATCAGCACGATGCTGATGCTGGACAGGATGGTGAAGATCGCGGGCTGCATGACGTTGATGAGCAACGGGAGGATGGCAAGCACTCCAATGACGATGGCGGCCACGGTGGGGGTGCGGCGGACGGGATCAACCTTGCTGAGCTGCCGGCTGAAGGGCAGGTTGTTGTCCCGGGCCATGGCGAACATCATGCGGATCGCCGCTGCATGGACGGCCAGGGTGCAGACGATCACAGCGACCACAATGCACGCCAGGAACGCCTTGCCAAAAGGGCCGCCCAGGACGCTGAGGACGATGTACTGGAGCCCGCCATCGGCCGCACCAACCTTGGGGTCAGTGAGGTCCGGTGCGGCAAGGATGCCGAAGAACAGGATCAACCCACCCAGGAGGAAGGAGGCGGTCACGGCCCGGATGATGGCCTTGGGGGCCGTCTTCTTGGGGTCCTTTGTCTCCTCGCCCAGGGAACTGGCCGTATCGAATCCGTACATCACGTAGCCGGAGGCCATGGCAGCGATAAGGAAGGCACCGAAGAAGCCCAGGTCGGTGCCTTCTCCAAAGCCGGCGGTATCGAAGAATACCTCGGGACCGCGCACCACATGCCAGCCAAGCGCAAGGATCAACAGCACGGCCGCAATCAGCTCAACAAAGACACCGATGCTGTTGATGCGCGTCATGAGCTTCACGCCGAAGGCGTTGATCAGCGTTGAGATGGTGATCATGATCGTCGCCAGAACCACACCGTTCATGGCGAAGTCGAACGGCCCGGTTCCGTCCCCCACGATCTGGAACCCGGACCAGAGTTGCGGGAGGGTGATCTGCAGCGCCAGTGCTACAGAACCCAGGGCCATGATGGAGGAGAGAAGCAACAGCCACCCGGCAAGCCACGACGACGTCCCCGAAGCGAGCCGCTTGGCCCAGTTATAGACAGACCCGGCTACGGGATATCGGCCCGCAAGCTCGGCAAAACAGAGGGCCACCATGAGCTGGCCGACAAAGACGATTGGCCAGGACCACGCATAGGCAGGGCCGGCCATGGAGAAGCCGAAATAGAACAGTTGAAAAACACCGGTGAGGATGGAGATGTAGCTGACGCCGGCAGCAAAGCTGGCGAACTTGCCAATGCTGCGGTCCAGGGTCTGCGTATAGCCAAACTCATCCATGCCGCTTGAATCATTACTCTTGCTGGGTTCCACTATGGACTCCTTATCAGAAAAGCAAGATGGGATCGGCCGCCCTGGGGCGCGGCGAATCAGGATTTGCTGTGGTGGTTTCCCCCAAAGGAAGGGGCCCCGGAGGGCACCCTTCTCAGGCGTACGACGGCGTGAATTCCTCCTCTTCGGTAGTAGCGGCGGCAGCGTTGGCCTCGCCACGTGCAACCTTGATCAAGTCGGCGCAGCGCTCGCCGATCATCATGACGGTGATGTTGGGGTTGACGGTCACGTGCTCCGGCATGACGGACGCATCGGCGACCCGGAGTCCGGTGACCCCCTTGACCCGCAACGCAGGATCCAAAGGTGACATGTCGTCGTCGTACGCTCCCATCCGAACGGTCCCCACCGGGTGGTAGACCGTGTTGTGGGTCTTGCGGATGTAGTCCTGCAGTTCCTCGTCGGTTTGCGCGTCGATGCCGGGTGAGAGTTCCCGTCCCGTCCACTCAGCCATGGCGGGCTGGGCGGCGATCTCGCGGGCCTTACGGATGCCGGCAACCATTACGCGCATGTCGTGGCCCTCGGGGTCAGTGAAGTAGCGAGGATCCACCATGGGCTTGTCGCGGAAGTCCCGGCTGCGCAGCCGCACGGTGCCGCGGGAGCGGGCGTGCGTGACGTTCGGCGTGAGGCTGAAGCCGTTCTCGGTGGTGGGGTAGCCGTGGCGGAGGGTGTTCATGTCGAACGGCACCGAGCCGTAATGCATCATAAGGTCGGGGCGGTCCAGTCCGTCCTCCGTGGGCGTGAAGATGCCGATCTCCCACCACTGGGTGGAGGTTTCCACCATGGGCCGCTTGGCCTCGAACTGTACCAGGCCCTCGGGGTGGTCCTGCAGGTTTTCGCCCACGCCGGGGGAGTCCACCAGTGCTTCAATACCGTGTTCGGCAAGGTGTGCGGCCGGGCCAATACCGGACAGCATGAGCAGCTTGGGGGAGTCGATTGCGCCGGTGGACAGGATCACCTCGTGGTTCACGGAGAGCCGGTGCGTGCGGCCGAATGCCGAATCAACGACATCGACGCCGGTGCAGCGCTTGTCCGCGTCGAACACCAGTTGCCGGGCCCTCAAACCGGTCAGGAGGGTGAAGTTGGGCCGGTCGATAATCGGGTGGATGTAGGACACTGAGCTGGAGGAGCGCGTGCCGTCCGCCCGGCGGTTGATCTGGAAGAAGTTCGCTCCATTGATGACCGTGGCGCCCGTGTTGAACTTCGCGCGGGGTATGCCCGACTGTTCGCAGGCGTCCAGCAACGCTACGCCGGCAGGATCGGCGGGAGGGACGTTCATGAGGTGTACAGGACCCGAGTCCCCGTGGTGCGGGGCATCCGGACCGGCGTCTTCGTTGGTTTCCAACCGCTTGTACAGCGGCCAGGCGGCATCGGCGTTCCATCCCGTTGCCCCGTACTTGGATTCCCATTCATCCAGGTCCTCGCGGGGAGCCCAGAAAGCGATGCAGGAGTTGTGGCTGGAGCAGCCGCCCATGACCTTGGCACGGGCGTGGCGCATGAAGGAATTGCCGTTTTCCTGCGGTTCGATCGGGTAGTCCCAGTCATAGCCTGATTCGAGGAGTTCCATCCAGCGGTCCAGCTGCAGGATTTCGGGCAGATTGCGGTCGTCCGGGCCTGCTTCAACGAGCGCGACCGTGACATCCGGATCCTCGCTCAGCCGGGCGGCTACCGCTGCCCCGGCGGACCCGCCGCCGATCACGATGTAGTCGAATGAGCGCTCGCCGAGGTTCTCGATGTTGTCGAAGTGCATCTAGTTCTCCTTGCCGTGGTCAGCGAACCAACCAGTGACCTGGGGGTTGGTGTTCTGGTAGATGTGCTTGGCTTCCTGATACTCGGCCAGTCCGGTGGGGCCGAGCTCCCGGCCCACTCCCGATGCGCCGAACCCGCCCCACTCCGCCTGGGGGAGGTAGGGGTGGTAGTCGTTGATCCAGATCGTGCCGTGGCGCAGCCTGCCTGCCACGCGCTGTGCCTTTCCGGCATCCTGCGTCCAGACTGCTCCGGCCAGTCCGTAGATGGTGTCGTTGGCGATGGCCACGGCCTCGTCCTCGGTGCTGAAGGTCTCCACTGTCACCACCGGGCCGAACGCCTCATCGGTGACCACGGACATTCCCCGGGTGACGCGGTCCAGGATGGTCGGCTGGTAGTAGAACCCGGCGTCGTACTTTCCGCCTTCAGGTGCGGAACCGCCGGTCCGCAGCCGCGCGCCTTCGGCGATGCCGCGCTGGACGTACTCGTGGACCTTGTCGCGGTGGTCTGCGGAGATCAGCGGACCGGTCTCGGCGTCCTCGTCGAACGGGCCGCCCAAGCGGATCGCCTGGGCGCGGCGCACCAGCTCGTCCACAAAGCGTTCGGCGATGGACTCCTCCACCACCAGCCGGGCACCTGCCGAGCAGACCTGGCCTGAGTGGAGGAAGGCGCCGTTGAGGGCGTTGTCGACGGCGGCATCGAAGTCCGCGTCAGCGAAGACAACGTTGGGGTTCTTGCCGCCGAGTTCCAGCGCGACCTTCTTGACAGTTGCGGCGGCGGCAGCGGCGATGCTCTTGCCGGTTTCCAGGCCACCGGTGAAGGAGACGAGGTCGACGTCGGGATGTTCCGTCAGCGGGGCGCCCACCTTGCGTCCGGGTCCGGTGACGAGGTTCGCGACGCCGTCGGGCAGGCCCAGGTCCTTCATGAGCTGCATGCACAGGATGCTGGTGGACGGAGTCAATTCGGCCGGCTTGAGGACGAAGGTGCAGCCGGCCGCCAAGGCCGGGGCGATCTTCCATGCGGCCTGGAGCAGGGGGTAGTTCCACGGCGTGATGAGGCCGCACACGCCTACGGGTTCATAGGCAATCCTGCTGACGATATCGGGATTCCCGGCGTCAACCACGCGGCCCGGTTGCTGGCCGGCAAGCCTGCCGAAGTACTCGAAGCAGGCTGCGATGTCGTCGATGTCGATGCGGCTCTCCACGATCCGCTTTCCCGTGTCCAGCGACTCGGCACGGGCGAACTTTTCGCGGTGTTCGCGAAGTCCCGCTGCGACTTTCAAGAGGAACGTCCCGCGCTCCGGGGCAGGTGTTCCGGACCAGACTCCGGAGTCGAACGCGGCGCGGGCCGCGGCAATGGCGCGTTCGGCGTCTTCCTTGCCACCTTCTGACACTGTGGCGACCACTTCACCGTCTGCCGGATTGCGGATCTCCCGTGCGGCACCGGAGGCGGCCGCCTCCCATGAGCCGTTGATGAAGAGCGTGGATGCTGTTGTTGACATGGTTCTCCCTCGGTAGTGGGTGCCAATGCCCGGCTGAGAGCGTGGGCTGAGGTGTTGACGTCCCGCGCGTCCCTGAATGTGGGCACGGCACAGCTGCGCCTTGTGGGGCCGTTGCTGTGGGGCGGGTATTGCTGCGCGGCCGTCGTGTGGTGCGGCGCGATCCCGGACTGCGTAGTGAAACGTTGCCGGGAGGTGGGTGGTGCTTTCGCTAAGAGCCAGGAACGAGTGTGTCGTAGGTCATAGAAAGACAGTAGAGCACTTTGAACGATCGTTCAAGGGTTTTGAAGCGAGATATATCAATCTGCCGGTTTGTGACCTGCGGGGCTTGCTGGTACTACTTGGCGTCCCGGGCCGGAGCGAAGGCGATTTCTTCCGTGCGGGCGATGCTTCGCTGGATGGCGGCCTTGTCGATGCCCAGGAGAGACGTCAACCACATGCCGTTCTGGATCACGACAATGTCCGCACCGCGGTCCCGGCACTCTTCCCAGGAAAGTTTTGGATTGGCGTTGGAGACCAGGGTGGCGAGGCCGTCGATGTACCGGTCGAACGCGGCAGCGTTGATTTCCGCGTAGCCTTCGTCAGCCTGCGCCAGGGCCCACAGGTGTAGACGCAGGGACAAGTATCCGGTGGTCAGCAGATCTGCGCCGGCCACGCGGCGGAGGGCCTGGCGGAGTTGTTCCTGGGGGTCGGTGGCCGGGTCCACGGCCACCAGCAGGAGATCGTGCTCGTCAACGCGTCGGAGCGCGGCCCGGATCAGGGTCGTTTTGTCGTCAAAGTAATAGTTGACCAGACCCAGCGCGACGCCGGCTTCACGCGCCACAGCACGCATGCTCACGCCTGAAATGCCGTGCCGGGAGAGCAGCTCCATCGCCGCGTCAAGGATGCGGGACTGCTTGTCGAGCTGACCACCGGAGTTCAACGTATTCGTCCCCATGTGGCAACCCTATTGCCAAAGGGGTGGGAGGTGCACTTTGGGTTACCGGCCGGACGCGTAAGCGAACGTCGCCCACCGCTACAACGCGGGGCCCTGACGCTGCACGCCAGCCCGTCCTAGCGCCGGATCGCGCCCAGCACGGAGTCCCGCACGCTGTCCATCGTCTTGGCGTCCTTGGCCTCGACGTTGAGCCGCAGCAGTTCCTCGGTGTTGGACGCCCGGACGTTGAACCACCAGTCTCCTGATTCCGCGGTCACGGTCAGACCATCCAAATCATTCAGGAGGACTCCGTCCATGCCCTCGTAGGAGCCCTGAATGTCCGCGATGGACCTGGCCGTGTCCGCCACGGTCGAGTTGATTTCGCCGCTTGAGTAATACGTTTGGTACTTCTCGGCCAAGCTGGAGAGTGGTCCGGGCTGCGTGCCGAGAGCGGCGAGCACGTGCATTGCGGCAAGCATGCCGGTGTCCGCGCTGTAGAAGTCGCGGAAGTAGTAGTGGGCGGAATGTTCGCCACCGAACACAGCGTCCTCTTCGGCCATTCGGGCCTTAATAAACGAGTGGCCAACCCGCGTTCGGACGGAACGGCCACCGGCGGCCTGGATGAACTCCGGAACAGACTTGGACGTAATCAGGTTGTGGATCACGGCTGGCTCTGCCTCTCCGGCCGCCTGTGCTCTGGCGATCTCCCGTACCGCGATTATGGAGGTGATGGCGGATGGCGTGACTGGTTGTCCTATCTCGTCGACGACGAAGCAGCGGTCCGCATCGCCGTCGAACGCCAGCCCAAGGTCGGCGCCGTGGGCCACCACAGCCGCCTGCAGGTCACGGAGGTTCTCAGGTTCCAAAGGGTTGGCGGGGTGATTTGGGAAGGTGCCGTCCAAACGGAAGTACAGGGGGATGATCGTCAGCGGCAGGGCCTCCAGAAGTTGGCTGCCAAGCACGGCCGGAACTGTCATCCCGGCCATGCCGTTTCCGGCGTCCACCACCACCTTGAGCGGGCGGACGCCTGAAAGATCCACGAGGGACCGCAGCTTGCGTGCGTAGTCGGCAAGCACGTCCAGCGCGGTCACAGTTCCCCGTGAGCCGGCTGCCGGAATTCCTTGAGCGAGGTAGCGCTGGGCGAGGTCCCGGATATCGAACAGCCCTGAGTCGGAGGAGATGGGGACGGCTCCGGCCTGGGCCATTTTGATCCCGTTGTACTGTGCCGGATTGTGGCTGGCCGTAAAAATGGCGCCGGCCGCGTTGAGGGAACCACAGGCAAAGTAGAGCTCGTCGGTGGAAATCAAACCGAGGTCGGACACGTGCGCGCCGCGGGTGGAGGCGCCCAGCGAGAACGCCGAGACAAACCCCCGGGATGAAGGACGCATGTCTCCGCCACAGAACACTGTCTTCCCCGCGAGGCCCAGGACGTCGACGAAGGCTGCCCCGATTGCCTGTGCGATGTGATCGGTCAAGGAGATGCCGACGATACCCCGGACGTCGTAGGCCTTGAATGACGAGGACAGATCCATGATTCTCCTTGGCCCCCACTTGTGGAGGGAAGTAAACGCTTAGTGTTGGAATAACAACAAAATCCTACCGGATGCCGAAGTCCGTATCCGTGTAGGAACCCACTCGGGGGGCCGAAACTTCGCTGCAGCCGCACGTGGCCTCAATTTCAAGCCGGACGGTCTGGGAGCTGTTTGAACCGAAGGCGAGGGTTACGGGTTCGCCTTCGGAGGTGGAAACCCGGAGGGTGCTTTCTTTCGAGGAGACGTCAAACATGGTGGTCCTTTGCGTAGTGATTGATTGAGTTCAGCCGACGGCGTCCAGGACACCGCGGACAATGGTGGCTGCCGCACCGAGGTAGGCCAGCACGATCAGCAGGATCTGTGCGGCCCGAGCCGATACCCGCTTGGAGGCGAGGTCGCCCAGGACGAGCCCCAGCAGGCATGCGACGGCGACCGCCACCCACATGGTTGCCGGCAGGATGGGAAACGATTCCGGTGCAGTGACGGCCTTGGAGATGAGCGACAAGGAGCCGATGGTGAAGAAGTAGGGCTGCATGGTGGCGGCGAACGATTTGTGTTGCCACCGGGTTGCTATGGAGTACATGCTGACGGCCGGTCCTCCCACCCCGGCCGCGGTGTTCATGAAACCGCTGAGCCCCCCGGCAGCGAAGAGGTATCGGCGACGTGCGGGCAGGACAGCTGATTTCATGAACAGCAGGACTGTCAGTCCCACGGCTAGGATGACGCCGATGGAGATCTCCAGGACCGGGGGCGGCATGAACCGGATAAGGATGGCCGCGGGAATAATGCCCAGGAGGGCTGATGCGGCCAGCGCCAGGTACCGCTTCCAGTCGATATCCCGGACTACCCGGAAGATGATGGCGCCGGCCGTCACGGCGCCGCAGACGTTGACCAGCACCACGCCTTCCACCGGGCCCAGCAGCAGGACCAGGAAAGGGGCCGCCACGAGGGCGAATCCCATCCCGGTCACGCGCTGCATCCCGGCACCTATGACCACGGCACCCAGCACCAGTCCCGTGGTCAGCATTCAGGCCTTCCAGGCAACGTACTGGACCTCCTCGAATTCCTCGAGGCCCAGGCTCGATCCTTCCCGCCCAAGACCGGACTGTTTGGCCCCGCCCATGGGCGCAAAGGCCACAGAGGGGAGGGGATCGTTGACGCCGACTATGCCGGCTTCCAGTTGTTCGGGAATATCCCAGCCGCGCTTTGGACTGTTGGTCCAGACGTAGGCGGCGAGACCCATTTCGGTCGCGTTTGCCTTGCGGATGGCATCCTCCTCGGACGAGAAAGTCACCACCCCGGCCGCAGGTCCGAAGACTTCCTCGCTTACGAGCGGAGCGTCATCGGGAACATCAGCAAGGAGGGTGGGGGCCATGAAGGAACCCTGCCCGGGGACTTCGGTCCGCTCGGTGACCCGGCGGGCTCCGCGGCTGAGTGCATCATCCACCAGGGCCTGGACAGCTGTCACCCGTTCGGCGTCGATCACTGGACCAAGGTCCGGTACCGATGTGCCGCCGTCGGGAACCCCGTGCCCGATACTCATGGCATCAAACCGTGCGGCCAGTTTCCGGGTGAATTCGTCTGCCACACTGTCTTGGACCAGGAAGCGGTTGGCGGCTACGCAGGATTGGCCGGTGTTGCGGAGCCTGCCAAGCACTGCGCCCTCGACGGAGGCATCGAGGTCGGCGTCTTCGAAAACGATAAAGGGTGCATTGCCGCCAAGTTCGAGCAGCGGCCGCACCACCCGTTCTGAAGCGGAGGCCATGATCTGCCGTCCGACGCCGGTGGAGCCGGTGAAGCTGACCGCCCGAACGGCGGGGTGCTTGAGCAGGGCACCGGTCATTTCCCGGGAGGGTCCATGGACCAGGTTGACGACCCCGGCCGGGAACCCTGCGTCGTGCAGGATCTCGAACAGGCCGGTTGCTGCTAGAGGCGCCTTCTCGGACACACGGCCCACCACGGTACAGCCTGCTGCGAGCATGGCTGCGAGTTTTCGGGCCTGGATGGACACAGGGAAGTTCCACGGCGTAAGGCTCAGGGCGACGCCGATCGGTTTGCGCGAGCAGAGGTGGTGGCGTCCCCGAAGTTCAGGTGGGCTGACTGTGCCGGTGGTTCGCCGGGCTTCCTCCGCAAACCATCGGAGGTATTCCACGGAGAAGTCCACTTCGCCCTGCGCTTCCGGAAGCCGTTTACCGGCCTCCAATGCCAAGGTTGGGGCCAGTTCGTCACGGCGTTCGGCCAAGAGACAGGCAGCGTTGTGGAGCAGGTCGGCCCGGGTTCGGGCGGTGGTCCGGGACCAGCTGCCGAACGCTTCGGCTGCGGCATCGGCGGCCTGTGTGGCATCGTCCGCGCTGCCCCAGGCAACCTCGCCCACAGTGGAACCGTTTCCGGGATCCGTGACGTCTTTGGAGGTTCCGGCAGAGTGCCAGGTTCCATTGATCAGGTGATGTGCAAATTTCAGGTTCATATGTGGTGCCTTTCGGGTAATCAGCGTGGTCATCCCTTGCTGGCACCGGCAGTGATGCCTGCCACGAAGTAGCGCTGCAGGAAGATGTAGGCCAACACCACCGGCAGCGAAGCCAGGATGACTCCTGCAAACAGCAGCGGGTAGTTGGTCTGGAATTCGCCCTGGAAGCTCAGCAAAGCCAACGGCAGTGTGCGGTTTCCGGGGGACTGGATGAACAAAAGGGGATAGAGCAGTTCGTTCCAGTGGATGACGAAAAGGAAGATTGCTGCGGCCGCGATTGAGGGCGCGGACAGGGGCAGTGCGATCGAGGCGTAGGTCTTCCACGGCCCGGTTCCGTCGATGGAGGAGGCTTCGTAAAGTTCCTTGGGCAGCGTCCGCATGAAGCCGCCAAGGATGAATACGGCTATGGGCAGTGTTGAGACCACATTGGCCACGATCAGTCCCGCGAGGTTATCCAACAGTCCCAGCCGTCCGAAAAGTACGTAGAGCGGGACCATGTTGGCCTGGGCGGGAATGGCCATGCCCAGCACCAGGAAGCCGAAGATCGCCCAGGACACGAAGCCCCTGAGCCGTGACACGGCGTAACCGGCCAAGCTGGCAAGAAAGAGCGTGACTGGTACGGAGATGGCGGTGACGACGACGCTGTTCCAGAAGGACGAACCCAGGTCCTGGCCACCGATCACCTCGGCGTAGTTGCCGGGGGAGAGGGACTGTGGCAGGCTGAACGGACCTTCGAAAAGTTCCTGCGTGGACTTGAAGCTGCCGAAACCAACAACGGTCAGCGGAATGATGATGATGAGCGCGTAGATGCCGAGGATGGCGCGGCGGCTGATTGAAGCGAGCATGCTGTTATTCCCCCTTCGGGGTCAGCCGGAGCAACCGGCGTTGCAGCCAGGTGACCAGGGCGATCATCGCCATGAAGATGATCGACTGTGCGGCGGCGTAGCCGAACTCCGAGTTGGCAAAAGTGCTGTAGATGCGGGTGGAGAGGATGTCCAGGGAGCTCTTGGGCGGATTGCCTGCGATACCAAGGATCAGGTCGAAAGCCTTGAACGACTGCACGGTGGTGTAGGCCACCACAATGGACGTTGCCGGGGCCACGAAAGGCCAGGTGATGGATTTGAACTGCTGCCATTTGTTGGCACCGTCCATTTCCGCTGCTTCGTAGAGTTCGCGCGGTATGGACTGCAGCCCGGCGATGTACACCACCATCATTTGTCCGGCATGGAACCAGACCTGGGTCACGGCCACCCAGTAGAGCGCCTGGTTGTTGTCTCCGAGGTAGGACCCTTGGAGTCCTTCAAGCCCCACCGCACCCAGGGCCGAGTTGGCCAGGCCGAAGTTGGGATCGTAGATGAACTTCCAAATGAAGGCCACGGAGACGGAGGATAGGATAGTGGGGAAGAAGAACAAGGCGCGGAGCAGGATGCTGCCGCGGGAGTTCTTGGTGAGGAGCAGGCCGAGCAGAAGCGAGAAGGCTGTTTGGGCTATGACTACCAGCAACACGAACTTCAGGTTGTTGGTCAGCGCATTGGTGAACAACGAGTCCTTGGTGAACGCCCGGATGAAGTTGTCCACGCCCACGTAGTTGAATGCTGCCGAGAAGCCGTTCCAGTCGGTGACGGCGTACTGGAACGCCTGGAGGGTGGGCATCACCAGGAAGAAGGCGATGACCGCGACGGCGGGGAGCGGGAAAAGGTACAGCGCAGGATTTACGCGCGTAGGGGACCGGCGCTTCTTTGTGGCAGCTTCCGAGCTGCTGTCCGGTGCCTTTCGCTTCGCAGCCATTCCGGTGTGGGTGCTCATAACCGTTCGTCCACAATCTTCTGGGCAGCTTCGGCCGCCTGTTCAGGGCTGGTACCGGAGATTACCGCCGTCGCGCTTGCCTCCACGGCGTTGCGTACGTCCAGGTTCAGGAATTGGAAGCGGGCGGCCAGCGCCGTCTTCTTGTCCAGCCACGGGCTCAGCCGCTTGAGGTCCGCGTTGGTGTAGTCGACGTCCTTGACCGAGACGTGCTGGGCTGTCTGGTTGGCGTAGTACCCGGCGTTTTCCGGTTCGGACAGGAAATCGATCCAGGCTGCCGCCGTGGCCTGGTGCTTGCTGGCCGAATTGACGCCGAGGATGAACGTGGCGTTGTAGACACCCTCATACTTGGCGTTGCTGTCGGTTGAAGTATTGGGGAAAACCAACTCGATCGGGAACTTCGCGCCCAGGTTCCGGACCGCCGCCAGGTGGTAGGAACCCGTGGCCAGCATTGCGGCCTTGCCTTGGGAGAACAGGTTTTGTGCGGGCTCCACCGCGGTGCCCGTGGCGTTGGACTGCAGGAACAGTGCCAGGTCCTTGTACTGATTCAACATCCTGATGAACCAGTCGTCTGTGCACTTGAGCTTGCCCTGCTCGATTTGTGCGCACATGTCGTCCACTGGGGCGTTGTTGGCGATCATGCAGTTGAAGAGCTGGCCACCGTTTCCCACATCGCCGCCGGGCCACGAGATAGGCGTGACACCGGAGGACGCCAGCTTCTCGCACATGGCCAGGAAGGCATCCCAGTCCTTCGGGGCCAGCTCGGCGCCGGCTTTGTCGAAGAGGTCGGTGTTGGCCATCGGCATGGGGAACACCACCTGGTAGGGCAGGCCAAGTTGGCTGTCGCCGGACTGCCCGGCCGTGAGCAGGCCCTTCTGGTAGTTGCCAACGGCCTTGCTGTTCTTCAGCTCGGTGTAGATTCCGGCCTCACCGAAGTTCTTGAACTGTGCACCCCGGAAGGTCGCAAACGCGTCGCCGATGGCCGCGCCCCGGACCTTCTGCAAACCCTGGGCGTTGTAGTCGTTGGAGGTCGAGATGTCCTGGACAACCTCCACGCCGCTGTTCTTTGCAACGAAGCGCTTGATGAGCTCGTCAAACACTGCTTTGTCTTCGCCACGCCAGTGGGCGAAGGACACCTTGCCGGTGATGTCACCGGTGGCCGGAGCAGCCGGCCCGGTGGTGCCACCAGGGGTTGTGGACCCGCCGGGTCCTGCGCATGCCGCCGCAGTGGCACCGAGACCCAGGGCGCCGAGAACGGCCATGGCCTGCCTACGTGAAATCTGACTCACAATATTCTCCTCATTGAGTGTTGCTGTGCCTGGTTGGAATGGGGCGTTGTTTGGAGTGGGGCGCCTTCACGGCCGCCGGAAAGGATCAGGCGGTGGTGCGTTGTGCCGCTACCACCTCGTCCACTACTGCGCAGAGCCGCTGCAGTCGGCGGACGGCATCCGCGGACAGGGACTCTTCTACGTCAGTGGAGCCGATGCAGGATGCCCAAACGGCCCGTCCGGACAGGAACCCGCTGGCCCCTTCCAGGCACGCCCACCGAACGGCGTCAGGGAAGACGTCCTCAGGGACGCCGGAGGAAAGGACCACCCATGGGCCGTCGATGGCTTTGGTCAGTTCGGCGCACGCTGCTCGGACCTCTGCCTCAGGGGCCAGGCCCTTGAAGGGGACCTCGGCCTTGTAAAGGTCTGCGCCCAAGCTGCCGAGTTCCTTGGCTGCGGCCAGGATGCCGGCATTCCAGTCGAAGTCGCCTCCTGAAAGAGGCTTGCGGGAGACGGGTTCGATGATGCTGATGAGCCCGGCGGACTTGCAGCTCTCAACGAACTCACGGACCATTGCCACCCGACCCTCGGCGGGTTCGTCCGGACGGTAGAGCACCAGGAGCTTGAGGGCCTTGGCTCCCAGCGCCGCGTACTTGGCGGGATCCACCAGCTTGTCGATGGTCACTTCGCCCACCAGCTCGCCGTGGGCAGACTCGAAGTGGTCTGCTGAGGCGATGAGCCCGCAGCCGGGCGCGACGACGTTCGCTTCAATGGCCTGGTCCAGTGCGAACTGGCGGTCGATGAGAACACCGGACGCGTAAGGAGTGAGGATCCGGGCCGCCGCGAGCTTGAAGTCACGGAGGTCCTCGTCGGTGACGGGCTGGTCAGTGTGCTCGGCGAACATGTTCCGCATGGCTTCGCGCTGATCGACTGCGAGCATGGCGAACGCACCTGAAGGACGCTGGAGGGGAGAAAGATCGGTGGTGGTCATCGGCTGCTTCTTTCAGCTAGGCAGTGGGATTGATGGTCAAAACGGGGGTGATGGCCTGGCGGGGAATCATGGAGCGTCCGTCCAGACCTGCACAGGCGGCCGTGGCTGTGCGGCCTGCGAAGGCTGCTGCCTCCGCCAGGGGGAGTCCGGCCGCGACGGCGGCCAGGATAGCGCCGTGGTAGACGTCGCCGGCACCGAGCGTCGATACGATTTCTGCCGATGTTGCCGGTATGTGGAAGGGAACGCCGTCCCGCTCCAGGCCCCAGGCTCCCTCGGAACCTGCCGTGGCCACCACGGCGGCGGCACCGGCGTCGACGGCTTTTTGCACAAGTGTCTCAGATGGCAGGTGGTCACCGTATTCGACCCGCAAGCGCTCGATCGTGGGCACGTACAGCGCCACACCTTCGGGACTGAAGGATGGGATGGGGTTGCCGGCATCCACGCTGATCCGAACGCCCTGCAAATTCATCACGGCATTCCATCCCAAGTGGTCCACATGGACCCAATCCGCATTGCGCACCAGCTCATGGAATCGGCTGCCTGCGGGAAAGCGGACGGGAGGCACAGGCCGGGTGACGATCGCCCGGCTTTCGGTTGACTTACTGACCACGATCACGCTTGCGCCAGTCTTCACCGCAGGGTTGCGGATGACAGCCGAGGTGTCCACTCCTTCCGCTTCGAGGCCGCTGATGATCCGGTCGCCTTCCTCGTCCTCGCCTACGACGCCGGCAAAAGCCGCCTTTGCACCGGCGCGGGCTGCCGCGACTGCCGCCGTGGCGGCCGGTCCGCCGCCTGCAGTAGCAAAATCTGCGGCCACTGTGCGGCTGTCGGCACCGGGGTATTCCTGCACGAGGGCGATGGAGTCCAAAGTGGCACACCCGACGAAGAGAAGGGTTCCGGATGACAGTTGGGGCACGATCCACCTCGTTGTAGTTGGGCTGGTTTGAAAAAATATACACACGCTATGTGTGAAAAACAACACATTCTGTATAGTGATGTTTGGGATGCAACGTCGATCCCCCACTCAACGCAGAGAAACGGAGCAGCTCATGGCATTGCCCTCTGAGGAAACAGCCCAGACCATTCGCTACGGCCTCATCGGCGCCGGCCACATGGCCCGCGAACATGTGCGAAACCTTGCTTTGATCCCAGGAAGCCGCATCACAGCGGTCTCCGATCCCACGCCCTCCTCCCTCGAGGAGACCTCTCGCGAAATTGGCTATGAGGTGAAGACGTTCTCCTCGCACCAGGACCTGCTGGCATCGGGGCTGGTGGACGCCCTCGTGATTGCGAGCCCGAACGATACGCACTTGGGAATCCTGAAGGACATCTTCGCCAGCGGCACCAACCTACCGGTCCTCGTGGAGAAGCCGGTGTGCACCAGTGCAGCGCAGGCTGACGAACTGGAAGTGCTGGCCGCCTCGTACCCGGCCCCCGTATGGGTTGCCATGGAGTACCGCTACATGCCGCCCGTGCAGGAAATCATCCAGGCCGCGCATGGTGGCAAGCTCGGCAACATCCACATGCTCTCTATCGTGGAACACCGCTTCCCGTTCCTGCACAAGGTGGACGCCTGGAACCGGTTCGCCGAGCGCACCGGCGGCACCCTGGTGGAAAAGTGCTGCCACTTCTTCGACCTGATGCGCCTGATCCTGCAGGACGAGCCCACCCGCGTCTACGCCAGTGGCGGGCACGATGTCAACCACCTGGACGAGTCCTACGACGGTCGAACACCGGACATGGTGGACAACGCCTATGTGATCGTCGATTTCAGGGGCGGCCGCCGGGCCATGCTGGAGTTGTCCATGTTCGCCGAGGGATCCAAATTCCAGGAACGAATTTCGATTGTGGGGGACGCTGCCAAGATCGAGACCCTCATCCCGGTTGCCGCCAACCACTGGATCGAAGGCGACGAAACTGAAGCCACCGTCGAGTTCAGTCCGCGCTCGCCGCTGGGTCCGGAAAAGCACGACGTTCCGGTGGACGAGGCAGTCCTTGCCGCGGGGGCCCATCACGGGTCCACCTACTACGAGCACCTCGGCTACCGGAAGGCCATACTGGGCGAGGGGCCCGTGGATGTCACGGTTGCGGACGGCCTGCAATCCGTCAGGATGGGCCTTGCGGCCGAGCAGTCCATTGTGGAAGGACGCGCCATTGAACTGCACGCACCAATGGTTGTCGCCCGGAAGTAAGTAGGATTGTGTTGGAATTACAACACTTTGCGACACCCTAAAATGTCCAAGGGCACGAGAGGAAAGGCGAAGCCATGAGCATCGCACGGGAAGAGGCGCCGCTGACGCCGCGTCAGCGCACCATTCTGGACGAGCTCGGCCGGCGAGGATTCCTTTCGACCGCGGATTTGGCGGGAACCTTCGACGTCTCTGACATGACAGTCCGCCGCGACACCCGGGCGCTGTCCAAGCTGGGACTGGTCAAGGTGGTCCATGGTGGAGTAAGTGCCGTTGAAGGGCATGGACAAAACGCTGACTTCGCGGCGCGTGCCCGCGAGGATGCCGAGGCGAAGCAGCGTGTTGCCAAGGCTTGCGTGGACATGGTGGCCGAACGGGACGCCATCATCCTTGACGCAGGAACCACGACGTACCAGATCGCGCAGGAACTGCCGGCTTCCTTCATGGGCACGATCATTACCCATTCGGCGCCAGCCATCCAGAGGTGCCTGCAATTGACGTCCGCACGGACCATTTGCCTGGGCGGCGAACTCTTGCTGGACAGCCAGGCGTTCAACGGTCCCATGACCGTCAGTGCCGCCCAAGGTCTTCGTGCCAAGACCGCCTTCATCGGAGTCAGCGGAATCCATGATGAAGCGTTCTACATTGAACGTGATGTTGAACGAGCCACGAAGCTCGCCCTCATGGCATCGGCTGAGCAGGTGGTAGTGGTGGCCACGCACCAGAAAATGCTGCGGTATGCGCTGGCCAAGCTGGCGGTATTTGACGCAGTCGATGTTCTGGTGACGGATGCGCCGCCGCCGAAGGAAATTACGGCCGCGTTGAAAGCAGCCGACGTGAAACTCATCGTGGCGGCTTGACCGCATCGCTGCGGCCCTGCCACCCGGAGCCATAGGCTCCTGACCTGCCCTGCCGATTAACCGGCGTCGGGCTCCCTTTTGTACGGATTGACGACGGCGGACCTGCCGTGGCATGGCGCATAGCCAAATGTGGCCCTGCAATAAATTCCAAATGTCTGAATTCAAACTGACTCTGGTGGAATTCCACCATCGGGAGTTAAGATCACTAAAGGCCCCTCCGGCGGCCCCCATCATCATTGAGGAGATGCACATGACGTGGCTGAACAGCGCCGCTCACGCACGTTGGCTCGAAGCAGAAACGGACCGGCTCATCAACTTCGCGGCCGGTTCAAAGGTCGCCACAGGATTCGGTTGGCTCGACAACTACGGCAAGGTGGACCCGGGCAAGCCGACCCACCTGTGGATCACTGCGCGAATGGTCCACAGTTTCGCGGTGGCAGCGTTGATGGGACGGCCCGGTGCGGCATCCATGGTGGACCACGGCATAGCGGCGCTCAACGGAGTCTTCCGTGACAGTGAGCATGGCGGGTGGTACGCCGAAGTGGACGAGAACGGGCCCGTGAACGACGCAAAGTCCGGGTACCAGCATTCCTTCGTGCTCCTGGCGGCAGCCAGCGCCGTCGCGGCCCGCCGGCCAGGCGCGCAGGAGCTGCTCGAGGAAGCCTTGCACATAGCCGACTCTAAATTTTGGGACCACGAAGCCAACATGTGCTTTGACTCCTGGAACCGCGACTTCACAGAAACCGAGGCATACAGAGGCGGGAACGCCAGCATGCACTCCGTGGAGGCCTACCTCATCGTCGCTGACGTCACCGGCGAGAACCGCTGGATCGAACGCGCCCTCCACATCGCCGAAGTGCTCATTCATCACTTCGCCCGCAACAACAACTACCGCGTTTTCGAGCACTTCGACCCGGAATGGAATCCGATTCCGGAGTACAACACGGACGACCGCGCAAGCCAGTTCCGTGCCTACGGCGGAACGCCTGGACACTGGGTCGAATGGGCGCGCTTGCTCTTGCACCTCCGCGCCGGACTCGAGGCCCGGGGCATGGAGGCACCTTCCTGGCTGACGGACGACGCACGAGGTCTGTTCGACGCAGCCATCCGCGATGCCTGGGAGCCGGATGGCCATCCCGGATTTGTCTACTCCGTGGACTGGGACGGGAAGCCCGTTGTCACGTCCCGCATTCGTTGGGTGCCGGTGGAAGCGATTGGCGGTGCGGCTGCGCTGTACATGGCCACTGGAGACCAGAGCTACGCGGATTGGTACGAGCGGATTTGGGACCACGCCCGCGATTGGTTCATCGACTACGAGCATGGCTCCTGGAAGCAGGAGCTGGACGCGCACGGCAACGTGGCCTCAACTGTGTGGTCAGGCAAGGCCGATATCTACCACTTGTGGCACTGCCTCGTTGTTCCTCGGCTCCCGCTGGCGCCCGGTCTGGCTCCGGCACTCGCAGCCGGTTTGCTGGACTCGCGCCTCCACTAAGCTGCTGCGTCAACCCCGGGCACTTGACATCAATACGGGGAAGGCGGACCGGGGGATCATTTTGACTTTCCCCTGCTATGGGACGACCTGCGTGGTAGGGCCGGGGTGCCAGGATTTTCCTGGTACCCCGGCGGTCTTTGGTCATGGTGAGGGCCACGGGGCAGGCCTTCTAGCGTCATCGGGAGCCCGGGACCACAACCGACCCAGCTGCGCCTATAGTCTGTCCTGAGACCCCTGATCCAGTGGCCAGGGCCAACCGAACGGAGCGCGAGCAGTGCTGTTTGACCCCTTGGAGCGGCAAATCGTTGCGGCCCTGCAGCTGGATCCGCGCTGCCCGTGGCGCAAGATGGCAGCTGTCCTGGGGGAGGCCGAGCGGACTGTTGCCCGTCGCGGTGCCCAGCTCCTTGAGTCCGGCGCCGTGGCGGTGGTCGGGGTGAGGCCGCGCCCGGCCGCGGTGCTCGTGGAAATGCGCTGCAACCCGGGAACGGTCCGTGCCGCGGCCCAGGCTTTGGCGCAGCGCCACGACACGACGTTCGTCTACACCACCACCGGCACGGGGGACTGCGTGGCGGAGATCCTCACCGATCCGAACCGAATGGGCGACGTGCTGTCCGACGAACTTCCCTCCATCATCGGCTTGCGGGATTCCACGAGCTACCCCGTCCTGCGGTACTTCCGTACGATCCGCGGTTGGCGCCCGGAGGTCCTTAGCGCGGAGCGGGCAGAAGCGCTCCGTTCGGTCCTGACCCAGGACGCCGGCATCCTGGAAGCCCAGCAGCAACTGAACCGCCAGGATACCGAACTGGTCGATGCCCTGTGTGTGGACGGCCGGATGAGCTTCGAGGCCCTGGGCCGGCGGGTGGGGGTGTCCGAGGCGACTGCCCGACGCCGCAGTGAATGGCTTCTGTCCAACAACCAGGTCCAGTTGAGGGCAGTGGTTGAACCGGCTGCCTTTGGGCTGGCCGTCGAGGCGTTGTTGTGGATCCGGGCCTCGCCGCAGCACGTGGAGCAGCTCGGAAAAAGCCTGGCCGAGCTGCCCACGGTCCGTTATGCCGCGGCCATCGCCGGTGATTACCAGATCGTTGCGGACGTCACCGTGGGGGACATGTCAGCCCTGTACCGCTTCATTACCGCCTCGGATTGGGCACAGTTCGCTGCCGGGGTGGACGTGTCCATCCTCCTCGATGCCCGCAAGCGCGGCGGGCGGATCACGCGGTCGTAAGTGCCGCCGTCGTGGTGGAACCGGTAGCGTCAACAGCAGGTTCGACGGCGGCGTACCCCGTCTGCTGCTCGAACGCCCGGCCCCAGCGAAGCAGCTGCATGTCCGAGTAGTGGTTGCCGGCCAACTGCAGTCCGATCGGCAGTCCGGCGGAGCTGAATCCGGCGGGAACGCTCAGCACGGGAAGGCCGGTGGCAGAAAGGACGCAGGCCGAACGCATCCAGTCGAGGTAGGTCTCCGACTCCACCCCTGCCACCGAGGCCGGGTACCGCAGGGCGGCATCGAACGGCAGTACCTGTGCACAGGGGCTCGCGAACATGTCATAGCGTCCAAAGAACTCCTGCACACCGAGCTCCAGCCGGGTCCTGGCAGCGGCTGTTTCAATCAGGTCCTTGGCCGTCAATGCCAGGCCCTTGTTCACGTTCCAGTGGACTTCGGGCTTGATGACGTCCCCGGCACGCTCCAGGATCGGGCCCAGCCCGGCGGCGAAATCCATGGCCCGGGTGTTCCCGAAGACGAGGTCTGCCTCACTGAAATCCGGTGAGGCTTCTTCCACGATCGCCCCAAGGTCCGCAAATACCGCCAGTTGCCGTTCCAGATGTTCCAGGATTTCGGGTTCCACGGGAATACCGATCCCAAAATCCCGGGACCAGCCAATCCGCACGCCACGCATGTCCGTGTCCAATGAGGACCGGAAAACCTCGGGGTCCAGGGCTGCGGGGTGCGGAACCCTGGCATCCGGCCCTGCGGTGACGGACATGAACAGCGCGATGTCCTCCACTGTGCGCGCCATCGGCCCGGTCCGGCCCAGCCACGCGTAGGCGTTGACGTCGGACGGCATGGGGATGACCGCCGTCGACGGCCTGAAGCCCACCACGTTGCAGAAGGAGGCCGGGATGCGGAGGCTGCCGCCCATGTCGCTGCCGTCGCCGATGCTTTGGATGCGGGAAGCAACGACGGCGGCAACCCCGCCGCTGCTGCCGCCGGCGCTCAACGTGGGCGCATAGGGGTTGGTGGTGGTTCCGAAGAGGTCGTTGAAAGTGTGCGAACCGGCGCCAAACTCGGGGACGTTGGACTTGCCCGTGGTCACCACGCCGGCTGACTTCAGGCGCGCAATGATGAGGTCGTCCGTGCCGGGCACGAAGTCCCGCAGGGCCAGGGACCCCTGCGTGGTACGCATACCTGCGGTGTTGTTGGTGTCCTTGTGGGTCATGGGCAGTCCGTGCAGCGGGGGCAGGTCCGCTCCGGAGGCAGTCAGTTGGTCTGCATGGTGCGCCAACGCCTGGGCACCTTCCGGATCCAGCGTCACCACGGCGTTGATGACCGGGTTGACTTCCGCGACGCGGTCCAGATGGGCGGCCAGGGCCTCCCGCGCTGAAATCCGCTTCGCGCGGATGGCGGCGGTGAGTTCGACGGCGGACAGCCCGCCAATGGTGTCAGGCATGGTGCTCCTTTGCTGGGTGTACTGCGTGAAAGTGTGCCCGGTCACACAACACGGGTGGAAGCATGCGGCCGGGCAAAGCCGCAGTTTGACTGATTCGGCCACGGAGCTGGCTGATTCCGTCAACCGTTGTTTGTGATCAGGCTCATAGTCAAAGCTGTTCTCAACCCGATGGCCGATTCGGTCCTCGGGCAGGATTCCCCAGACGCATGCCGTGCTGTTCAGCACACGCCGTACAACGAGGTTCGAAAAAATGCCTGCTTCTGGGCTTCACCGGGAGGTTCCCATGCACCAACCCTTCGCACCACAGCCGCTCGCTGCCGACTCCGCCGATATCCTGGCCATCGCCAACAATCCTGTCCTCTGGATCTGCGTGGCCGGCGTCTTCGGCGTCATCATCATCCAATCCGTCATCTTCATGAAAGCGGCCCGCAAAGCCGCCCCTTCCGTGGACATGAGCACCCAGGACATCAGGACGTCGTTCCGCTCCGGTGCCGTGTCCGCGATCGGACCCTCCCTGGCGGTCTCCCTGGTGGCGATCGCCCTCCTGGGCCTCTTCGGAGCCCCGGCAGTGCTCTCCCGCATCGGCTTGATCGGCTCCGCGGCGTACGACGTTTCCGCCGCGGGCATCGCAGCCGGTTCGATGGGCGCCAAGCTCGGCGACGCGAGCTACACCCAGAGCGTTTTCGCGGTGGCGTTCTTCGCGATGAGCATCGGCGGTGCCATGTGGATGCTGGCCACGTTGATCCTTACCCCAATCCTGCGCAAGGGCGACGCCAAGATCCGGTCCGTGAACCCCGCAGCCATGGCCATCGTTCCCGCCGCTGCGTTGATCGGTGCTTTTTCCTGCCTCGGCCTCACTGAGCTGCCCAAGTCCACCATCCACGTCCTGTCCTTCGCAGTCTCAGCAGCCGTCATGGGCCTGTGCCTTTTCCTGGCCAGGAAGCTCGGCAAAAGCTGGCTGCGTGAGTGGGGCCTGGGCTTCTCGATCGTGATCGGCCTGGGTGCTGCCTTTGCCGCCGCCGGTCCTGCCGTGGGCGCCTAAGGCAACCAGCCGCCGTCGTCCTTCACTCGAGAAAACCCAGGCACTGAAAGGAACACCTCCCATGTCTTCCCTGACTTCCACACCCGCAACAACAACCGGCACGGCGATGGCCGACTTCAACCGGACCACCTCCCGCTGGGGACAAATCACCATGATCGGCGGACTGCTGGTCTCCGTGGCAGGACCGCTGTACCTGGTCTTCGGCACCGGGCTGGACATTGGCCCCGCCCAGTTGTGGATCGCCTTCGCCGCAGTGGCGGCCACCTTCGGCATCATCTGGATCGTCGAACCCCTGACGTACTACCCGATCCTGGGGCCGGCGGCCATGTACCAGGCGTTCATGATCGGCAACATCTCCAACAAGCTCCTTCCGGCGGCATTGATCGCCCAAACCAACATCGGTGCAAAGCCAGGCAGCAAGCGGGCCGAACTCGCCGCCGTCGTTGCCATCTGCGGTGCCGCCGTGGTGCACCTGGTCTCGCTGGCGATCTTCGTGGGACTGCTGGGCAGCTGGCTGATCAGCGTTATTCCGCCGTCAGTCCTGACGGTCACCCGCCTGTATGTCCTGCCCACGGTCCTGGGTGCGGTCCTGGTGCAGGCGATCGTGTCCATGAAGCAGCCGCGCACCACCGTATTCGCCCTGCTCGTATCCGCCGTCGTGGTGTTCGTGGTCCTGCCGCTGGTGCCATCGCTCGCCATGGTGTCCACGGCCATCGCGGTTCTCGGCACCATCCTGCTGGCGTGGTTCTTCCGCGGCAAGCAGGTCAGCGAGGCCAAGCCGATCCACATCGAGTAGAGCGCCGCCCCGATCAGACCCCGCACGCACCGGAAGGAAAACCACATGACCAGCACAGCAACCGCTCTCCACCTGGACGCAGTCCAGACCCAGGCCCTTCACGCCCTGTATCGACGGCTCCATGCGCATCCGGAGCTTTCCATGCAGGAACATGCCACGGCAGCTCTGATCGAAGAGCAACTGGACCGGCTCGGCATCGACCACTTCCGCTGCGGCGGCACAGGCGTAGTGGGCATCCTGCGCAACGGCGAGGGGCCGGTGGTCGCTTTCCGGGCAGACACGGACGGGCTGCCCATCGAAGAAGCCACGGGTCTGGACTACGCCAGCACGGACACCGGTGTGCTGGACGGAGCTGCCGTTCCGGTGATGCACGGCTGCGGCCACGACACCCACGTAGCGAGCCTGTTGGGTGCAGCGGAAGTCCTGGCCGGAAACCCGGACGCCTGGTCCGGGACGTTGGTGCTGGTCTTCCAACCTGGCGAAGAGACCGCAGCAGGTGCCTTGGCCATGCTGGAGGACGGGCTGTGGGACAAGGCTCCGCGCCCGGAGGTGGTGTTCGGGCAGCACGTCATGCCCCGGCCCGTGGGGACCATCTCCATCTCCAGCGGCCCGGTTGCTGCCATGGCTGATTCGCTGCGCGTGACCGTGCGCGGCCAACAGTCCCACGGATCCCAGCCGCAGGATTCCATCGATCCGATCGTCATGGCCGCACACATGGTCACCCGGCTTCAGACGATCGTGTCCCGGGAAGTGGATCCGCGGAAGTCCGCCGTCGTCACCGTGGGCACCTTCCACGCGGGCCTCAAGGAGAACATCATCCCTGCGGCGGCCGAGTTCACGCTCAACATCCGCACCTTCGACCAAGACGTGCGCGGGCAGGTCCTGTCCGCAGTCCGCCGGATCATCGAGGCAGAGGCAACCGCCTCGGGCGCGCCCTCGCCGGACATCGAGGAGCTGTACCGCTTCCCTCAGTGCTACAACGATCCCGACGCCGTCCCTGCGGTTCTCGACGCACTGCGCCTCGAGCTCGGGGACGGCTCGGTCGAGGTGACGCCGCCCATGATGGGCAGCGAGGACTTCGGGCACCTGGGGACAGCCATCGGCGTGCCGTCCGTGTTCTGGATGTTCGGCGGTACACCCGCCTCGGCCTTCGATGGGCCGGGACCGGTTCCCGTCAACCATTCGCCGTTCTTTGCCCCGGAGCTGGAAGGCTCCCTGGCCGGCGGAGTCTCTGCCGCAGTCGCTGTCCTACTGTCCCGCCTGGGCAACTGAACATCAAGGATTCCCATGACTGCACCAACCGAAACCCTGGCAACTGCACCCGTCCGGCAGGAGACGGGCGGCCCGCTTGCCGGCCGGCTCGTCGTGGACCTGAGCCGTGCGCTCGCAGGACCCCACGCGGCCATGATGATGGGCGACCTCGGCGCCCGGGTCATCAAGATCGAAAATCCCGGCACAGGTGACGACACCCGGGGCTGGGGGCCACCCTTTGTAGGCCCCGGGGACGACCCGCAGGCAACCTACTTCCTGTCCTGCAACCGCAACAAGGAGTCCCTTGCCCTTGACCTCAAGAGCGATGACGGACGGACCATCCTGCGGCAGCTCCTGGAGCGCGCCGACGTGGTGGTGGAAAACTTCCGGCCAGGCGTCCTTGACCGGCTCGGATTCGGCACGGAAGCCATGCACGCCATCAATCCGGGACTGGTGATCCTGTCCATCACAGGGTTCGGCCATGACGGCCCTGAATCCCATCGCAGCGGTTACGACCAAATCCTCCAGGGCGAAGCCGGGCTCATGTCGCTCACGGGTTCCGGTCCGGACGATCCGCAACGCGTTGGCGTGCCGATAGCCGACCTGCTGTCCGGAATGTACGGAGCCTACGGGGTGGTCGCCGCCCTGCTGGAACGCGAACGGACCGGCCAGGGACAAGTGGTGCGGACATCGCTGCTGGCATCGCTCGTGGGGGTGCACGCGTTTCAGGGAACCAAGGTCACCGTCGCTGGAGAAGCGCCGGAAGCCCAGGGCAACCACCACCCGTCCATCGCCCCCTACGGGCTCTTCCGTTGCCGGAACGGGAGTGTCCAGATCAGCGTGGGCAGCGAGAAGCTGTGGAGCGCCTTCGCCGCGGCCTTCGGGCTGGATCCAGCCGCCGATGGCCTGGCCACCAACGCCGACCGGGTGCGGAACCGTACGCAGGTCATTGAGCTCGTGGAATCGGCTTTCGCTGGACACGAGGCCGAACCGCTCCTCGCCAAACTCGCTTCTGCCGGGATTCCGGCGGGGAAGGTCCGCTCCCTGAAGGAAGTCTACGAATGGCCGCAGGTAGCATCCCAGGGCCTGCTGGCGGAGGTTGACCATCCGGTGCTGGGCCCCGTGACCCTGCCCGGATCGCCGTTGCGCTTCTTCGACAACATGGTTGGGGCCGAGTCCACCCGCCGCACCCATACCGCGCCGCCGCTGCTCAACCAGCACAATGACGGTATCCGTCAATGGCTCGCTGCGGGGAGGAGCGCTGAATGACCGCCACCGCTACCGCCCGCCGCCTCGGCGCCCGGGAACTGCTTGATGTCATGCTCGACGCCGGGACTTACGTGTCGTGGGACCGTCCCGTTCGGGGGGCGGCCGGCTTTGACTCCGCGGCGGGGTACGCTGCCGACCTTGCAGCCGCTGCCCGGAAGTCCGGCAGCGACGAGTCGGTCCTCACCGGCGAAGGCCTCATCCGGAACCATCGAGTTGCCGTGGTGGTTTCCGATTTCGCTTTCCTGGCCGGCTCCATCGGGCGCGATGCGGCACAAAGGCTGGTGGCCGCCGTCGAACGCGCAACGGAACGTGGCCTGCCGCTGGTGGCCATGCCGGCGTCCGGCGGTACCCGCATGCAGGAGGGAACCACCGCCTTCCTTGCGATGGTGGAGATTGTCGCGGCGGTCCAGGCACACCGGTCAGCGGGCCTGCCGTACCTGGTGTACCTGCGGCATCCAACCACCGGCGGGGTCATGGCCTCCTGGGGGTCCCTGGGCCACGTGACCGCAGCTGAACCCGGTGCCCTGCTGGGATTCCTCGGTCCCCGGGTCTATGAGGCGCTGCACGGTGAGGTGTTCCCCGCAGGCGTTCAGACCGCGGAAAATCTTTACGATCATGGGCTGGTGGATTGCGTGGTTCCCCCGGAGGAACTCGGGAGCTACTTTGGCCGGGTGCTGGAGGTGCTGTGCACTCCTGCCTCCGGAGCGGATACGACCGCGGGTTTGGAAGCCACTGCCACACCCCTGTGCGTTGAGGACCGCCCAGCCTGGGATTCCGTTGTGGCCTCACGGGATCCGCTCCGGCCGTCCACCGCCGAGTTGCTGCGCGAAGCTGCCCACGGTGTGGTGCTGTTGCGGGGCGCAGGGGATGGGGCCAAGGAGAACGGCATGGAGATTGCCCTGGCCCGGTTCGGCGGCAGCTCCTGCGTGGTGGTCGGGCATGGACGCCACGGGGTGTCCGGGAAGGCCATGGGCCCTGCCTCCCTCCGTGACGCCCGGCGGGGCATGCGGCTGGCCCGGGAACTCGGGCTTCCGCTGGTCACCGTCATCGACACTCCAGGCGCCACGCTGTCCAAGGAAGCCGAGGAGGGCGGGCTCGCCGCAGAAATCGCCCGGTCCCTCCACGACCTGATCAGCCTCGCAACACCCACCCTGTCCGTCCTCCTTGGGCAGGGCACAGGAGGAGGGGCCCTCGCGCTCCTGCCTGCAGACCGGACCATTGCGGCCCGGAATGCCTGGCTGGCTCCGCTGCCTCCCGAAGGGGCGTCCGCCATCGTCCACCGGACCACATCCCACGCCCCGGCGCTCGCCGAAAGCCAGGGCATCACGTCTGTTGCGCTGGCCGCCGCGGGCGTGGTGGATGTGGTGGTTCCCGAAGTGCCGGATGCCGCGCAGGAACCCGTTTCCTTCTGCCGCCGCGTGGGTGAGGCGATCGCCGTCGAACTTCACGGGCTCAGTGCCGGGACGCCCGGACTGCAGGCCCGCCGGGCAAAGTACCGCGCCCTGGTCTGCTGACGTCTCCCGGGTCTGTAGTGCGTTATCAGGCGCTCGTCACGTCCTGGACTTCGCCCACCAACTCTTCGATGATGTCCTCGAGGAACAACATACCGGTGGTGGCACCTTCGGAGTTGAAAACACGGGCCACGTGCGAACCGCTGCGGCGCATGGAAGCCAAAGCATCCTCAAGTTCACTTCCCACGTACACCGACGCAAGGCGACGGATCCGTTTCTCGGGTACCGGCCGGTTGAACTTCTCCGGTGTCGTCAGGTCCATGACGTCCTTCAAATGGAGATATCCCGATGGCTCGCCGTTAGCATCGGTGAGGATGTAGCGGGAGTAGCCGTGCTCCGCCACCGTCCTCTGGATGTCTGCCGGTGTAGACGTGGCGGGAAGGAGCACCATGTTGGCGATCGGCACTTCAACGTCACTCACGGTCTTGGCCGTGAACTCGAAGGCCGCAGTCAACGTTCCACTGGTGTCATTCAACGTACCTACACGCGTGGACTGCTCAACGATGTTGGCCACTTCGTCCAGCGTGTAGGCGCTGGTGGCCTCGTCCTTCGGCTCCACCCGGAAGAGGCGGAGCACCGAGTTGGCGATCCCGTTCAGGGTCCAGATCACGGGCTTGAAGATCCTGGCCACGAGGACCAGCGGGGGAGCGAGTATCAGGGCTGCCCGGGTCGGCACGGAGAAGGAAATGTTCTTCGGGACCATCTCTCCGACGACCACGTGCAGGAACGTCACCAGCAGCAAGGCCACCACGAATGCGATGATGCCAATGGCCTCCGCCGGAAGTGACGTCAGCCCAAGCGGGATCTCCAACAGGTGATGGATGGCGGGTTCGGAGACATTAAGGATCACCAAGGAACACACGGTAATGCCCAGCTGGCTGGTTGCCAGCATGAGGGTGGCGTGCTCCATGGCCCACAGGGTCGTCTTTGCGGCCTTGCTGCCGGCCTCGGCCTTGGGCTCGATCTGTGAACGACGGGCCGAAATCACAGCGAACTCGGCGCCAACAAAGAAGCCGTTGACCACCAGCAGGATCACCAGCCAGATGATGCCGGGAAGGTACTCACTCATGGCCGAGCTCCTCGGAGATCTTGTCAACGATCTGGTCGTGTCTGCTGGTTTCTACCGCGTCGGGATCCGGCGTGAAACGGATTCGTCCCAACTGGGCGCCCGCTACGCGTTCCACGCGAAGGACGCCTCCGGAGATGGCAACTTCGTCGCCGAGCTCCGGCACGCGGTCCAATTGGTCGGACACGAAACCGGCGACGGTGTCGTACTCATCGCCTTCCGGAACCACAATGCCCGTCCGGTCGAGCAGTTCGTCGGGCCTCAACGAGGCATCAAAGGTAATGGATCGGCCAACACGGACCACACCGGCGCGGGCACGGTCGTGTTCGTCTTCGAGTTCGCCCACGATTTCTTCCACCAAGTCTTCGAGGGTGACGATTCCCGCGGTTCCGCCGTGCTCGTCCGAGACGATGGCCACCTGCAGGCCCTGCTTGCGCAGCAGAACCAGCAAAGCGTCCACGTCCTTTGACTCAGGTACATACAGCGGTTCGGTCATCAGGTCCGTGGCGGTCACTGCTTCACGCCGGTCCAACGGAACGGCGAAGGCCTGCTTCACGTGGAGGACACCCAGAACCTCGTCCCGGTCCCTGCCAATCACCGGGAACCTCGAGAACCCAGTGGCTGATGCGAGGGCTACGATCTCCGCCGCCGTGTCATCAGCGTCCACGGCAACCATCCGGACACGCGGTGTCATGACGTCACCGGCAGTGTGCTCGGAGAAACGAAGGGTCCTGTTCAGCAGTTCGGCGTGGTCCTGGTCCAGCAGGCCTTCAGTCGCAGAACGGCGTACCAGCGATGACAGTTCTTCTGCCGAGCGGGCGCCGGAAAGCTCTTCCTTCGGCTCAATGCCGAAGGAACGGATGATCTTGTTGGCAGTGTTGTTGAACAGCAGGATCGCAGGCTTGAACACCGCGGTGAACAGAGCCTGGAAGGGGACCACCACCTTGGCAGTTGCCAAAGGGAGCGCCAGCGCAAAGTTCTTGGGAACCAGCTCGCCGATCACCATGGAGAACACGGTTGCGACGAAGATGCCAACCACGGCTCCGACTCCGGGCACCAAGGCTGCGGGTAGTCCCAGTGATTGCAAGGGTCCGCTGAGCATGCTGCTGATGGCTGGCTCGAAGGTGTATCCGGTGAGCAACGTGGTCAAAGTGATACCGAGCTGCGCGCCGGAGAGGTGCGTGGAGGTGATTTTCAGGGCCTTGATGGTTGGCCCCAGCCGCTTTTCGCCGCGGGCTTGGCGGGCCTCCAATTCAGCGCGGTCAAGATTGACCAGCGCGAACTCGGAAGCAACAAAGAATCCTGTGCCGACAGTGAGGACGAGGCCTATGCCGAGCATGATCCACTCATACATTCGGGCGCCCCTCTCCCGTGGAAACCGGCAGTCCGGTCAATGAGCAGAGGGGCCTGGGCATATGTGAAGGAGGGTCATCCATAGTGTGGCCCAGTCTACCGGGTGACCGTCCGCCGTCGGATGCTTGTGCGCCTGAGGCTGAAACCGGAACCTGCCGGCAAGGCTGAACGTTGTGCGCCGGACTGCGGCGTTAAAGCGCGATGGCAGGAAAAGCAGAACCCCCGGAAATCCGCAGATCTCCGGGGGTTCTTAACGAGCTTCCTATCAGAATCGAACTGATGACCTTTTCATTACGAGTGAAACGCTCTACCGACTGAGCTAAGGAAGCACCGCGTCCATCTACCGGTTTCCCGGGCGATCACGCAAGACATAACTGTAATGGAGGCACTGCGCCGCGGTCAAAACGACGCCGAAGGCGGCCGTTGCGGGGATGTTCACCCGGTTGTCGGGCCGGGTTCAGGCCGGCTTCTCCCTGCCGCCGCAAGCTGTGGGGAATCAAGCCGTCGCCGGGTAGCCGGCACACACTCAAAGGGGCCGCGCAATGACCGGGGAAGCATCGATCAGGGACACCATTACAGGGCCGAACCGGTTGAGGCTGGCAGTCGTGGACATGGTAGGCACCACCATCACCGACGACGGTCGAACAGAACGGGCCATGTCACGCGCGCTCGTGGAACATGGCATCGAGCCCGGAAGTACCCGTTTTGAAAGCATGCTTGGCTATGCCAGGGACACCATGGGGTTCTCCAAACTGACGGTATTCGGCCATCTTTTTGAGGACCCAGCGACAGCTGCCAGCGCCAACAAGGTCTTCGAGGCGGCCTACGACGAGATGATCGATGATGGTGGCGTCCGGCCCATTCCTGGCGCCGAAGAAGCGATCGTGTGGATGCGCGAATCCGGGATGCAGGTCTGCCTGGCCACTGGTTTCGGCCGCCACACGCAGAACATGGTGCTTGAGTCTCTGGGGTGGATGGGCCTGGCCGACCTTAGCCTTTGCCCTGCTGACGCCGGCCGGGGGAGGCCGTACCCGGACATGATCCTTACCGCTGTCCTGGCCCTGGACCTGGACGATGTCCGCGAAGTTGCAGTGGTGGGCGACACGAGTTCGGACATGCTGTCCGGCGTCCGTTCCGGGGCCTCACTGATGGCCGGTGTCCTCACTGGTTCCCACTCGGAGGCGACGCTCCGCGCTGCAGGCGCCACCGCCGTCGTGGATTCCATCAAGCAGCTCCCGCTCCTGCTGGAGAAGCACGAGGCCCGGCACTTCTGAGTTGCCGCTAAGCGGCTAGCACTGCAGCCCGTCCTGCGGCAGCTTGCCGTCAACAAAGTAATCGTCGACGGCGGTGCTGACGCAGGTGTTGGAGCGCCCGTAGGCTGTGTGCCCCTCACCCTCCCAGGTGACCAGGGCAGCGTTGTCCAGCTGCTTCCGGAGCGACTGCGACCATTCGAGGGGGGTCGCTGGGTCGCCCGTGGTGCCGATGACCACGATGGGTTCCGAACCCGTGTACTCCACGGGTGCGGGCGTCCGCTTGGGCTGGTACGGCCAATCCTGGCAATTGATGCCGCCGTAGGCGAAGTAGGAGCCAAACGTGGGGGACTCCTGCTTCAGCCGGGCCTCTTCGGCCCGCATCGCTGACGTGTCCGACACCATAGGGTAGTCCAGGCAGTTGATGGCGTTGAATGCGAAGGCCGAGTTGGAGGTGTACTTGCCGGACTGGTCGCGGTCGGCTCCGAGGTCGGCGATGCGCAGCATCTGGGAGACGTCACCGGAGAAGGCACTCTCCAGCGCCTGGGTGAGGGCAGGCCAGCTCTGGTCGTCGTAGAGCGGCAAGTACATGCCGTTGACGAACTCCGACCCTGTGACCAGGCGGCCGTCCTTGGCCGTTTGAGGATTCTGCTCCACGGCGTTGATCAGTTCCCGGATTTCCTGGATGCCGTTGTCCACGGAACCGCTGAGCGGGCACTGGTTCTGGCTTTGGCAGCTGGCGACGTAGGCGCGCAGTGCCTTCTCGAAGGCCCGTGCCTGCCCGGCGGTGAGTTCCTCGTTGCTGATGGAGGGATCCACGGCACCGTCCAGCACCAGCCGGCCTACGTTGTCCGGGAAGAGGGTCGCGTAGGTCGATCCCAGGAACGTGCCGTAGGAGTAGCCCAGGTAATTGAGTTTGGCGTCGTTGACCACGGCCCGCAGAATATCCAGGTCCTTGGCTGCGCTCACGGTGTCGATTTCGCCCAGCACCGGGCCGGTCTTTTCCGCACATTTATCCGCCACGGACTTGTTGAAGGCCAGGGCATCGGCCAGGCCGGCGTCCGTTTCCTTGCGGAAAACCATCTCACGGGCGGCGTCCCTTTCCGAATCGGTCAGGCACGTGACGGGGGACGAGCGCTTGACGCCCCGTGGGTCGAAGCCCACTACGTCGAAGTTGGTGCGCAGTTTCTGCGTGAAGTGGGTGTTGCCGGCGTCCTTGACGAAATCAACGCCGGACCCGCCCGGTCCGCCGGGATTGACCAGTACGGACCCCTTCTTGGTCCCTGTGCTGGTCATCTTGATGGCGGCGAGCTCGATGTCCGCGGAGTCGGGGTCGTCGTAGTCCATGGGTACCTGGATGGTGGCGCATTGCATGCCGCCTTCGCAGGAGCTCCATTCCACGGTCTGGGAGTAGTACTTCTCCAGGCCTTCAGGCGCCGATGCCGCGATGGACGGGTCCACCGTGCTGGTGGTGGGTTTGGCTGTGGGCTGCGGAAGGAACGGCAACGAGCAGGCACTCAGGACCAGCATCGAAGCGATGGCAAGGCACAGCGCCGCGAACCCGCGTCGTGTGCCCCTTCCGACGGCGGCGTCGGAGCCCGCGAGCTGCTGGTCGGACCGGTCCCTTGACGGGGCACCGGCAGGCCGGCGGGGTGCGGACATCATGCGTTCTCCTATTGCTGGATCAGGCTGGTTGCCATGGACTCGACCGCCAGGAGCGGCGCCACGTTGCTGGTAGTGATTCGGACACGGGCTGTGTTGATGGCATCCATCCGCGCCAGGGTGGTTTCCGGCGTGGAACGACCGGCGAACTCTTCGAGCTCACTCTTGAGCTCAACGTTGACCAGTTCCACGGCGTTCCCCAGCTGGATGATCAGCACGTCCCTGTAGAACGACAACAGATCGGTCAGCGTCCTGTCCAGCGAGTCCGTGATGGAACGCTTGGCGCGGCGCTTTTGGTCGTCCTCAAGCTGTTTGACCTGGCTGCGCATTGACGGGGGAAGTGTCCCGGAATCGGGAGCCCCCAAACTGGCCAGCAGGGCTGCTTTCTCTGCGGCGTCGCGTTCCTCGTTGGAGCTGTTGGCCTCATCGGTGGCGATTTTCACCAGTTTCTCCGCCATCATGACGGCAGCGGTGACCCCGCGGAGTCCCAACGGGATGCGCACAGTCTCCAGGCGTCGCTCCCTGGCATCGGCGTCCCGGGCAAGCCGGCGGGCGATCCCGATGTGGCTTTGGGCTGCCCTTGCTGCCCGGTCGGCCAGTTGGGGGTCCACGCCGTCGCGCCGCACCAGCAGGGCTGCGACGTCAGAGGCCGGCGGAAGGCGCAAACTGACGGGCCGGCACCGGGACCGGATGGTGACCAGCACATCCGCGGGGGAGGGGGCGCACAGCATCCAGATGGTCCGGGGCGTGGGTTCTTCGATGGCTTTGAGCAGCACGTTGGTGGTGCGCTCGGCCATACGGTCCGCATCTTCGACGACGATGATCCTCCAACGGCCCGTGGAGGGCCGGTCACCGGCTTTGGACACGAGTTCGCGGGCTTCGTCGATGGTGATGGTGACCTTTTCCGTCCGCACGAAGGTCACGTCGGAGTGGGTTTCACCAAGGATGGTGTGGCAGGCTGCGCACTCACCGCAGCCGCGCAGGGTGACGTCGTCCTGTTCGCAGTTCAACGCAGCCGCGAATGCTTTGGCAGCGTTGGAGCGGCCGGACCCGGGCGGACCCGTGAACAGCCACGCATGCGTCAGCCCGGTTTCCCCTTGCGCCGCCTGCTGGAGCTGCGCCACCACGGGAGCCTGGCCCTGGAGGTCGTCCCAAACAGTCACCGGCGATCGCCCACGGGTTGGTTCAGCAGCGACTCCACCCGCTCCAGGATCCGGGTGGCCAGGGCGTCGATCCCTTGGTTGGCCGGCAGCACCAGGTAGCGTGCCGGTTCCTGGTCTGCGAGGTCGAGGAACGCTTTGCGGATGGCAAGGTGGAAATCGTCAGGCTCCGATTCCAACCGGTCTTCGGTGGCGTCGCCCGCCGTGCGGCGCTGGCGGCCGTGTGAAGGTTCGACGTCGAGCAGCACCGTGAGGTCAGGACGCAGGCCTTCCGTGGCCCACTGGTTAAGGGAAAGAACTTCAGCGGCCCCCAGGCCCCGTCCCGCGCCCTGGTACGCCACGGACGAGTCGATGTAACGGTCGGTGATGACAATCGTTCCGGCAGCCAGCGAGGGCCGGATGACCTGGCTGGCGTGGGCTGCACGGGCAGCTGCGAACATGAGGGCTTCGGTGCGTGCGTCGATGGTTCCGTGGCCATGGTCCAGGACAAGGGATCGCAGCTTTTCGCCGATAGGCGTGCCGCCGGGTTCCCGGGTCCGCAGCACGGAAAGCCCGCGTGCCTCCAGGGCGTCGAAGAGCCGGGCGGCCTGGGTGGACTTGCCTGCTCCGTCCCCGCCTTCAAAAGCGATGAAAAGACCTGGGCTCTGAATACTCACCTGACTAGCCTACCGATCACGTGCCCACGTCATCTCTTTCATCCACAACCCGCAGCGCGGCTACGCTGAAACCATGAGCCTCCCGGACCAGCATGCTGCGGATCTGTCCCCTGAAACCGTTGTGGTGGCTGCAGGCCGCCCCGAGCGCGCACATGATGAACCGGTCAATCCACCGATCGTCCTGTCCTCCACATACTTCGGAACGGGACCCCTCGGCGACGGGGACCGCGGCTACGGGCGATACGCGAACCCCACGTGGGATCCGTTCGAGGACGCCCTGGCCAAGCTCGAAGGTGCCACGCTCCCTGGGTTGCTCTATGCCTCGGGCCTGGCCGCGGTCAGTTCGGCCCTGTCCCTGGTGCCTGCCGGTGGTGTCGTGGTCATGCCGTCGCACAGTTACGCGGGTTCGCTGGTGATGGCCACCGAGCTGGCGGAGAAGGGCTTCCTGGAGCTCCGCACTGTGGACATCACGGACACGGAAGCGGTGAAGGCGCTCATTTCCCCGGAAAGCGGCAAGCCCGCGGACATGCTGTGGCTGGAGAGCCCCACGAACCCCATGCTCGGGATCGCCGACGTCCGCGCACTCACCGACGCCGCACACGCCGTGGGCGCAGTCGTGGTGACGGACAATACGTTCTCCACGCCGTTGGTGCAGCAGCCCCTGAACCTGGGCTCCGACGTCGTTCTTCACTCGGTGACCAAGTACCTGGCCGGACATTCAGACGTCGTCCTCGGCGCCCTGGTCACCTCCAATCCGGACCTGCGGGCCAGCCTGCTTCATCACCGGATCATCCACGGCGGCATTGCGGGACCGTTCGAATCGTGGCTGGCGCTGCGTGGGCTGCGGACCTTGGCGCTGAGGATTGAGCGGTCGCAGGCTTCTGCCGCTGTCCTTGCCGAGCGCCTGGGCACCCATCCGCGCGTGGAAGCCATCCGTTACCCGGGCCTGGCATCGGACCCCGGCCATGAGCGGGCGAAGGTCCAGATGAAGGGCTTCGGCTCCATCCTCTGCATCCAGATTGCCGGGGACGACGCCCGTACTGGCGCCGAAGCGGCCGATCAACTGGTGGCCGCGTTGCGGCTGTGGCTGCCCGCAACGTCCCTGGGTGGCGTGGAGTCCCTGATTGAACGCCGACGGCGGCACACGGCCGAGCCGCTCAGCGTTCCGGAGAATCTGGTCCGCCTGAGCGTCGGCATCGAGAATGTCGAGGACCTTTGGTCGGACCTGGAGCAAGCGCTCAAGCAGTTGGACGGTTAGGCTAATGGGCGTGGACGGAAAATTCTTGATCGCGATTGTCACCAACGCGGTCTACTTCATCCTTGGCTTGGTGGCCCTCGCACTGGAGATCTGGGCCTTCGCTGACTGCCTGCGGCACAGGCCTTCGCTTTTCGTCGCCGCGTCCAAGCGCACCAAGACGTTCTGGCTGGCCCTCACCGGCATCGCTTTCGCGATCGGTGCCTTGACGGTCCTGACCGGCGGCAGCGGCCTTGGGTTGTTCGGCATCGCCGCAGTTACGGCAGCATGCGTCTACCTGGCTGACGTCCGCCCCGCACTCCGGGAGGCCGGCAGTGGCGGCAACCGCAACGTGGGTCCCTACGGCCCCTGGTAAACCGCGTTTCCGGCCGGTCTGGCCCTGGTAAACCGCGTTTCCGGCCGCTGGACCGTCAACCCGCGGCCTGGCCCGGTGCCACCGCGTCCCAGGCCACTGTCACTTCACCCAAACGCCACCGCGACGGCCCGTCCTGAAGCGGCCATCCGGCGTCGCGCAGTGAACGGCACATGGCCGTCCACCGCTGCCGGTTCCCGAAAGACGCCAGTGGCGCCGCCTCCAGCCAGGCCTTGTCCATGGCCTGCAGGAAAGTGTGGATGGGCTCACCGGGAACGTTGCGATGGATCAACGCCTTGGGAAGCCGCTCCGCTACATCGGAGGGAACATCGAAACTTCCGAAGCGGACGGACAAGCTGAGGCTCAGCGGCCGTTCGTGGTCCAAAGCTACCCAGGTGACCCGGCGTCCGATCTCGTCGCAGGTGCCGTCGATGAACAGCCCGCCCGGTGCCAACCGGGACTGGACCAGTTGCCAGATGGCGGCGACGTCTGTCTCCTCATACTGGCGCAGCACGTTGAAAGCCCTGACCAGGACGGGTTGCCCGGCAATCGGAATCTCGAATCCGCCCACGTGGAAGCTCAAGCCAGGACGCTCCAGGGCTTTGGCATTGCGGACCCGTTCCGGCTCGATCTCGATGCCGCACACGCGCACGTCGGGGCGCACCGCCTGCAGACGCTCAAAGAGTTCGACCGCGGTGGCCGGCGACGCGCCGTAGCCAAGGTCCACTACCAAGGGCTCGACGGCGGTGCGGAGCCGCCACGCCTGCGGACCTGCAAGCCACCTGTCCAGACGTCGCATGCGGTTGGGATTCGTGGTGCCGCGGGTGATGTTGCCGACCGGTTTGCCGCTTCGACTGCGGGCCGGGCTTACCCGTTCAGCTTTCTGTACCACGGCCCAACCTTATCCTGCAGCGGTTACGGGTGCGGCGTGTGCACGTTCAGCGTGGCCGGCGCACCCTTTGCCGCCTTCCGCCCCCGCGGTTACGGGTGCGCTTAGCGGGAACGGGTGCGGTGTGTGTGCACACGGGGTGCGCTCAGCGGGAACGGGCGCGGCCCGCGTAACCGCCCCGGCCGAGTACGTCGGCAAACGTAACGCCCGGCAGGGAATCGGACCCCTCGGCTAGGATGAAAACCATGACTTACAAGCTGATTCTGCTGCGCCATGGCCACAGCGAATGGAACGCAAAGAACCTGTTCACCGGCTGGGTGGACGTTGACCTGAACGACCAAGGCCGCAAGGAAGCAGTACGCGGCGGTGAGCTCCTGGTGGAGAACAACATCCTCCCGGATGTCCTCTACACCTCGCTCCTCAAGCGGGCCATCAACACGGCCAACATCGCCTTGGACAAGGCCGACCGCGGCTGGATCCCGGTCAAGCGCGACTGGCGCCTCAACGAACGCCACTACGGCGCGCTGCAGGGCAAGGACAAGGCCCAGACGCTCGCCGAATTCGGCGAAGAGCAGTTCATGGAATGGCGCCGCAGCTACGACACCCCGCCGCCGCCCCTGTCCGACGACAGCGAGTTCTCCCAGGCCAACGACGTCCGCTACAAGGACCTCGGCGACGCCCTGCCCCGCACCGAATGCCTCAAGGACGTCCTGGTCCGCCTGCTCCCGTACTGGGAATCGGACATCAAGGAAGACCTCAAGGCCGGCAAGACCGTCCTGGTCACCGCCCACGGCAACTCGCTGCGGGCACTGGTGAAGCACCTGGACGGCATCAGCGACGACGCCATCGCTTCGCTGAACATTCCCACGGGCATCCCGCTGGTTTATGAACTGGACGAGGACTTCAAGCCCGTCACCGCCGGTGGAACCTACCTGGACCCCGACGCCGCGGCCGAAGCCATCCTCGCCGTCGCCAACCAGGGCAAAAAGTAGCACCAACGACGGCGGCCGGGTCACCTTACGTGACCCGGCCGCCGTCGTATTTAACTTGCTTGGGTTAGAAACCCTCGGGCTGCCATTCGCCGGTCACCAGGTAGGTGACCTTGCGCGCTACGGAGACGCCGTGGTCGGCGAAACGCTCGAAGTAGCGGCTGGCAAGGGCTACGTCCACGGTGGTGGAGGCGGATTCGTTCCACTCCGGGGCGGCAATGGCCTTGAAGACGCTGAGGTGGAGGTCGTCCACGGCGATGTTGATTTTCAGGATGTCCCGCGCCACCTCAAGGTTGCGGGTCTCCAGGAGCTCGATCACCTTGGCAGTGATGTCGATGTCGTGCTGGGCCATGGCCTTGAAGGTCTGGGTCAGCGACGCGGGAATGACGGTGGCGGGGTAGCGGAGGCGGGCCAGCTGCGCCACGTGGCGGGCCAGGTCACCCATGCGCTCCAGCGAAGCGCTCATCCGGAGCGAACCGACGATCATGCGGAGGTCGCTGGCTACCGGACCCTGGAGCGCCAGGATATCGATGGCGCGCTCGTCCAGGCTGTTCTGGAGGAAATCGATGCGGGCGTCGGCAGCGATGACGTCCTGGGCAAGATCGACATCGGCGCCCTCGAAGGCAGTGGTGGCCTTCGTGATGGCTTCGTGGACGAGCTTGGAGATCTCGATGAGGTCGTCACCTACCTGGGTGAGCTCCTCTTGAAAAACCTTGCGCACTAAGGCGTCCTTTCTTTGGAAATCCGGTTCCCGCGGCGGGCGGTGGATTTCAGACCATTGGCAATCCAACCAGTAACTTTGACAGCCAACCGTGAACGGTTGCGCATCTTTAGATGAACGTTAGTTGAACCGCCCGCGTTTGGCATGGAATCCATGCTTTGTCCTGTTTCCAGAGCATAAGCTGGACAGGTGGATCCATTGCTCATAGGTGTCGTGGCAGGCCTGGTTGGCCTGTCCCTTGGCGTCTTTGGCATGCTCGCGTTCCGCATCAGTGAACGGCAGCGCCGGATCGTTGACCTGGATGTCACCGAACCGCTGCTTCCCGAGGGCGCGGCCGAAGTCCTGTCCGTGGTAGGCAGGGCGTTCGTGGTGGTGGATGCCATTGACGGCGTCGTGCGGGCCAGCCCTGCCGCCTATGCGTATGGCCTGGTGCGTGGCCACACCGTTGTCCACAAACAGCTTCTGGACATGACAGCTAAGGTCCGCCGCGATGGCGTGATCCTGGAAGAACAGTATGAGCTGCCCCGCGGACCCTTGGGCAAGGGCGCCATTGTGGTCCAGGTCAGGGCGGCGATGCTCGGCCAGGAATACATCGTGCTGCTGGCAGACGACCGCACGGAGATTACCCGTACCGAGGAAATCCGTAACGACTTCGTCGCCAACGTCTCCCATGAACTCAAGACGCCTGTGGGGGCGATTTCCCTGCTGGCCGAGGCGCTGGAGGCATCTCCCGACGACGAGGACGCCGTCCGGAGATTCGCCAAGCGCATGCACAAGGAGTCCGGCCGCCTGGCTGCGCTGGTGCAGGACATCATCGAACTTTCCCGGTTGCAGGGCGCCAACGTGGCACAGCAGGGCCTGCCCGTGGACATCAACGGAGTCATCACGGAGGCCGTGGACCGCTCCCAGCTTCCGGCCGAAAGCAAGAACATCCAGATCGTGGTGGGCGGACACTCGGAGGCCATGGTGTTCGGGGACCGGGATCTCCTGGTCACCGCCTTGCGCAACCTGATCGACAACGCCATCCGGTACTCGCCGGACAATACGCGCGTAGGGGTGGGCGTCCGCAGCAAAGAGGGAGTGGTGGCTATCTCGGTCACCGACCAGGGCGAGGGCCTCACTCCCGAAGACCAGGAACGCGTCTTTGAGCGCTTCTACAGGGTGGATGCTGCCCGGTCCAGGCACACCGGCGGCACCGGACTGGGCCTGAGCATCGTCAAGCACGTGGTCTCCAACCATGGCGGCGAGGTGACCGTCTGGTCGCAGCCGGGCCAGGGATCTACGTTCACCCTCCGCTTGCCGGAGATGGAAGGGCAGGATGACGACGGCGGGACGCCGGCTTCGGCCCACGCCGCACCGGCCGCCTCAGAACTTTCGGCGGCCCCGGCCGCCAATGAACCACATGCGATTCACACCAAGGGCGCACCGGGCGCCCAAGAACAAGGAGCCAGCGCTTGAGCCGGATTTTGATAGTGGAGGACGAAGAGTCCTTCAGCGACCCCCTGTCCTACCTCCTGGGCAAAGAGGGTTTTGATGTCGAGGTAGTGGACAACGGCAGCGACGCACTGGTGGAGTTTGACCGCAATGGAGCCGACCTCGTGCTGCTGGACCTCCAGTTGCCGGGAACCCCGGGCACCGAGGTGTGCCGCCAGTTGCGCCAGCGTTCCAGTGTGCCGGTGATCATGCTGACGGCCAAGGATTCCGAAATCGACAAGGTGGTGGGCCTGGAGCTCGGCGCCGACGACTACGTCACCAAGCCGTACTCCTCCCGCGAACTGGTTGCCCGGGTCCGGGCAGTCCTGCGCCGGCAGGGTGAGCCGGAGGAACTGATCACCTCGACCGTGCAGGCCGGTCCCGTGCGGATGGACATCGAGCGCCATGTGGTCAGCGTTAACGGTGAACAGGTGTCCCTGCCCCTGAAGGAGTTCGAGCTGCTGGAAATGCTGCTGCGCAACTCTGGCCGGGTCCTGACCAGGGGCCAGCTGATCGACCGGGTTTGGGGCTCCGATTACGTGGGCGACACCAAGACTTTGGACGTTCATGTCAAGCGGCTGCGCAGCAAGGTGGAGCCCGATCCCTCGGCTCCCCGTTACCTGGTAACCGTGCGCGGCCTGGGCTACAAGTTCGAGCCGTAGGCGTCCCAAGCTACGACAAAAGGAAGGGTTCCGCCGCGGCGGAACCCTTCCTTTTGTTGGTGTGCCTGGTGGGGCCGGTCCTTAGTGGCCGGCTGCCGCGGACTCCGTGGAGGTTGCGGTGGAGGACGGCGTGGCCGTCGGGCTCGGGGTGGTAGGCAGGTATTCCTGGTATTCGGGAAGCGTGCCGTCAACAACGGGGACGTTGACCGTGGCGGAATCCGATCCGCTGCGGATGGTCACCGGGGTGAGACCGCCGGGGATGGTGCCTGCCGTGCTGAGGATCGCGGCGTCGGCGCCGGTGTTCAGGTAGGTCTCGGAGTTGGCCTTGACCGGGATCTCGGTCTGTGCGCCGTTCGCGCCGTTGATGGTCAGCGTGGCGTCGGAGCTGCCGTTGTTGAACACGGCGCCGATGACGCGGCCGGGCTCGTTCTCTCCCGAAGCGACGATCAGGATGTTGCGCAGCTGCAGCTGGCCGAGATCTGCCTTGATCCCGTCCGAAGCCGAGTACTGGTGGTTGGTCTGCTGGGCGTTGACGAAGCCACAGCCGGTAACGGACAGAAGGCCGACGCCGATTGCAGCCGCCGCAATCGCCAGCTTGCCGCGCTGGACAGTGTTCATCGCAGAATTGCGCACGACACCTACTCCTCAAGAGTCATTGGAAAACTTTTCAGCCATAGCCTATCGGCAAAGAGGCCGAAACAAGGATTCGGGAAGCCTTTGTGGCGGACGCAACGAGGGAGGACCAGCCTGTCAGGTGGTTGCTCCAAGCATCTTTCAGGGTTTTCGTCAAGGGGTGGTTTGTGACCCCATGAGGCCTGTTTCCCTTTATTTACGCGGCAGGAGTGGCCCCTCGATGCCAGTCGTATGCCTTAATCGTGATAGACTAGTCTGCGGGAAAGGGGAAAGTCCACATGGTTTTTGAGGTCGGCGAGACAGTAGTTTACCCTCACCACGGTGCAGCAAAAATTGAGGAAATCAAGATGCGCATCATCAAGGGCGAAGAGAAGATGTATCTCAAGCTCAAGGTGGCTCAGGGTGATCTGACCATTGAAGTTCCAGCAGAGAACGTTGACCTTGTTGGGGTCAGGGACGTAGTGGGCAAGGAAGGCCTGGAGCACGTATTTGACGTACTCCGCGCCGAGTTCACTGAAGAACCCACCAACTGGTCACGTCGTTACAAGGCAAACCTGGAGAAGCTTGCTTCGGGCGATGTCATCAAGGTGGCGGAGGTCGTCCGCGATCTTTGGCGCCGTGATCACGATCGCGGCCTTTCCGCAGGCGAGAAGCGCATGCTGGCCAAGGCACGGCAGATTCTGATTTCGGAACTTGCCCTGGCTGAAAAGACAGATGAAGAGAAGGCAGCGAGCGTTCTCGACGAAGTCTTGGCTTCCTAAGAATTGATCCCCGGCGGTGCGAAAGCGCCGCCGGGTTTCTTTTTGCCACAAAGTACGCTTGTCAGCATGAGTAACCCTACGCAGCGTTCCGTCACGGCTGTGGTCATTGTCGCCGCCGGTTCCGGTGAACGCCTCGGCTATGGCAAGCCCAAGGCCTTGGTCCCTTTGGGTGGCGAAGCCATCCTGATGCACGCCCTGCGCGGAGTGGTCGCGGCGGATGTCGCCCGCCAGATCTGCATCGCCGTGCCTAAAGGCGATACGGAACTGCGCGAGCTCATAGCCGATTTCACCGTCGAGTTGGTGGACGGCGGACCTGAGGTGACGGTGGTCGACGGCGGACGCACCCGTGCGGATTCCGTCCGGGCCGCACTGGCTGCCCTGGAGGACGGAACGGAGGCCGTGCTGGTCCATGATGCTGCACGTGCGCTCACTCCGGAGCGCGTGTTCCAGCGCGTCTCCGAAGCCCTCGCTTCCGGTGCGAAAGCCGTCATTCCAGCCATGCCCGTAGTGGACACCATTAAAACCGTGAAGGCCACCGACGATTCCGACACCCGGATCGCCCCTGAAGTCGTCACGGGAACTGCGCCCAGGGAAGAGCTCCGGGCTGTCCAGACGCCACAGGGTTTTGATGTGGCTACCCTGCGCCGCGCCCATGACGCCGCCGGCATGTTCGACGACAAGCAGTCCGCGGCGGTCACCGACGACGCCATGCTGGTGGAACTCCAGGGAGTGCCGGTCCATGTTGTGCGCGGTGCCAGCCAGTCCCTGAAGATCACCACGCCGCTTGACCTGATCATTGCCGAAGGGCTGCTCGAAGGTCCCCTGGGCATCAGGTGGGTGGAAGGCTGATGGCTGGAGCCGGAATGATTCTTCCGCGGACCGGCATCGGGGTGGATGTGCACGCTTTCGCGCCGGCGGATGACCCTTGTCCGCTGTGGTTGGGCGGCCTGTTGTGGGAAGGCGAACAGGGACTTTCCGGACACTCCGACGGCGACTGCGTGGCCCATGCGGCGGCCGACGCCCTCTTTTCAGCGTGCGGAATCGGTGATCTTGGCACGCACTTCGGAACGGACCGCCCTGAGTACGCAGGCGCCTCCGGTGTGACGCTTCTTCGGGCAGCGGCAAGGATCGTCCGTGACGCCGGTTTTGAGATCGGCAACGTTGCCGTGCAGTTCGTGGCCAACAGGCCCAAGTTCGGACCCCGGCGGGAGGAATCGCAGCAGGTGCTGTCCGAAGCCGCGGGAGCGCAGGTCAGCGTCACGGCAACCACCAGCGACGGACTGGGATTCACCGGACGTGGCGAAGGAATTTCCGCTGTGGCGACGGCTTTGGTCTATCCGGTTCCTTCCCGTGAAGGCGCGCCGGATGCGTAAGCCGGGTGCCGGCGTCGTCCTTGCCGCAGCGGTGGCCACCGCGCTCCTGCTGGGCGGTTGCTCAAGCCAGCAGAGGATGGACGTCGAGGCCAGTTGCGCGTTCCTGGACCAGGACGACTTCAAGCCCGACGGCAACCAGCAGCAGCAGTCCAAGCAACTCGCGGCGCACTACCACGGGATCGCCGGCAAGCTGGCCCCGGAAATCGGGGACCCCATCAAGGAGATGGCAGCCATCATGGACGAGGCGGCGGCGTCGTCCCTGGGTGCGGCCACCAAGGACCAGCAGCAAAGACTCACCGTGCAGTTCAACAAAGTGGGGGAGTACTGCAAGTAGGCAGTCCATGCCGCGTCATCGGCTAATCTGGAGCGGTGACCATGCGCTTTTACGACACCGCCTCCGCTGAAGTCCGCGACTTCGTTCCCCTCGAACAAGGCAAAGCGAGCGTGTACTACTGCGGGGCCACGGTGCAGGGCATGCCGCATGTGGGGCACGTCCGTTCCGCCATCGCTTTCGACCAGCTCACCCGGTGGCTCGAATTCCGTGGGCTGAAGGTCACGGTGGTCCGCAATGTCACGGATATCGACGACAAAATCCTGGCCAAGTCGGAGCAGTCCTTCGGGCCGGACTGGGCCTCGGAGCCGAACGCCCGGCAGGACGAAGAGTGGTGGGCCTTGGCCTACCGTTACGAGCAGGAATTCGAGAAAGCCTACGGGTCCCTTGGGGTCCAGCGGCCAACCTACGAACCCCGCGCCACAGGACACATCCCCGAGATGCACGGCCTGATCCAGCGACTCATTGACCGGGGCCACGCCTACCCCGCCCCCGATGGTTCCGGGGATGTCTACTTCGACGTCCGCTCGTGGAGCAAGTACGGCTCGCTGACGCGCCAAAACATTGACGACATGCAGGGCGCCACGGACGCCGACCCGAGGGGCAAGCGCGATCCCCGGGACTTCGCGCTCTGGAAGGGCTACAAGGACGGGGAACCGGAAACCGCCAAGTGGGACTCGCCCTGGGGTGCCGGCAGGCCTGGATGGCACCTGGAGTGCTCCGCCATGGTCACCAAATACCTGGGCTCAAAATTCGACATCCACGGTGGGGGACTGGATCTCCGCTTCCCGCACCACGAAAATGAGATGGCCCAGTCCCAGGCAGCCGGCGACGACTTCGCCAACTTCTGGATGCACAACGGCATGGTCACGTACGAGGGCGAAAAGATGTCCAAATCCGTGGGCAACACCGTCAGCCCAGCCGAGATGCTGGAACTGGCGTCGCCGCGGGTGGTCCGGTATTACCTCGGCCAGGCACACTACCGCTCAGTGCTCGATTACCGGCCCACGTCCCTGCAGGAGGCTGCCGCAGCCGTTGCCCGCATCGATGGCTTCATCGCCAAGGCCGCGGCCAAAGTGAAGCACGATATGGGGGGTCCCGCGGCATACGCGGTGGCTCCGCAGGCGAACATGCCGGCTGCATTTGCCGCTGCCATGGATGATGACCTCAACGTCCCCCAGGCCCTCGGTGTGTTGCACGAAACGGTCCGGGCGGGCAACACCGCACTGGCTTCCGGCGACCTTGAGGCAGCCAAACAGGCGTTGTACAGCGTGAACGCCATGACCAGCGTCCTGGGCCTCGACTCCGTGAGGCAGCCCGAAGCAGTCCAGGGCCGCGAGCATGCCGCGCTGGAAGTCCTGGTGGAGTCCCAGCTCGAGGCCCGCGCTGCTGCCAGGGCGGCCAAGGACTGGGCCGCATCCGACGCCATCCGGGATACCCTGGCGGCTGCGGGGGTCGTGGTGGAGGACGGTGCAGAGGGCGCCACGTGGAGCCTGAAACGCGACTGATTCCTGCGTGAATCCCGGCCCGCCAGCCGAATTGCATGGGGTCAGTAGACTGGATTGCAGACTCATCAACTTCAAGCAAGGTGGAAACAATGGCCAACCACGGTCGCCCGGGTGCAATCCGCAAGAAAAAGAAGGGTGCCACCGTCGGTACCGGAGGCCACGGCCGCAAGGCACTGGAAGGCAAGGGACCCACGCCCAAGGCGGAGGACCGCGTCTACCACAAGGCCCACAAGAACAAGCAGCTCGCTGAGCGCTCGGCCGCCAAGCGCGGTACCGGCCGCCTCGCCGCGGGCCGCAGTTCCGGTCCCAAGGGCCGCGCCACCGAAGAGTTCGTCACCGGCCGCAACTCGGTCGTTGAAGCGCTGCGCGCCGGTGTGCCCGCCAAGGCCCTGCACGTTGCCATCCGCATCGAGATGGACGACCGCGTCAAGGAATCGCTGAAGATCGCGACCGAGCGCGGCATCCCGCTGCTCGAAACCGGCAAGCCCGAGCTGGACCGCATGACCGAAGACGCTGTCCACCAGGGTCTCGTCCTGCAGATCCCGCCGTATGAGTACCAGGACGCCTACGACCTCGCCGAGGAAACCGTAGCCAAGTGGAAGAAGGGGCACATCGGCAACGCCCCGCTCTTCGTCGCGCTCGACGGCATCACCGACCCCCGCAACCTCGGTGCGATCATCCGCTCTGTCTCCGCCTTCAGCGGCCATGGCGTCATCGTTCCCGAGCGCCGCTCAGTGGGCGTTACGGCAGCGGCCTGGAAGACCAGCGCCGGTGCGGCCGTCCGTGTCCCGGTAGCCCGCGCATCGAACCTCAACAACGCGCTCAAGCAGTTCAAGGACATGGGTATCTTTGTGCTCGGCCTCGATGGCGGCGGCGACGTCTCACTGCCGGACCTCACTGTGGCCACGGAACCCGTATGCATCGTGGTGGGTTCCGAAGGCAAGGGCCTGAGCCGCCTGGTCCGCGAGAACTGCGACCAGATTGTGTCGATTCCCATCGACTCGGCCATGGAATCGCTTAACGCCTCCATGGCCGTGGGCATTTCCCTGTACGAAGTGTCGCGCCAGCGCGTTGCACAGTAGTCCTCGCTAACGCTCCGCAGTCGCCTGGCGAACGCTCTCTCACATAAACCCGGCTTTTGGCGAACGCTCTCTCACATAAACCCGGCTTTTGGCGAACGCTCTCTCACTTCCTCCCGGGAGGTGAGAGAGCGTCGGCCGGAAAGGGGATTTAGGTGAGAGAGCGTCGGCTGGAAAGGGGATTTAGGTGAGAGAGCGTCGGCAGGAAAGGGGATTTAGGTGAGAGAGCGTCGGGGGAGGGACTAGAAGTCGCGGCGGTTGGCAAGGACCGGGAGCTTCTGGCGGGCATCATCCACCACGGAGGCGTCGAGGTCCGCGAAGATCAGCCCGGGCTCACCTTCGAGGCCTTCCACAACCTGGCCAAAGGGGGACACGACGGCGGAGTACCCGACTCCCGTGGGCGCCGCGCCTTTGGTTTCGATGCCCTGGGTGGCCGGATCACCTTGCCCGCACGCCAGGACGAACGTGGTGGTATCAACGGCGCGGGCACGGGCCAGGAGCTGCCACTGATCGGCTTTCCCCGGGCCGGCGCCCCAGGAAGCTGACACGATATTGACCACGGCACCACGTTGGGCGTTGGCCGTGAACAAGGCCGGGAAACGGATGTCGTAACACGTGGCCAAACCGAAGGTGAGGCCACCGGCGTCGAACGTTACCGGCGCTGTACCGGCTTCAACGGTGTCCGATTCCGCAAAGCCGAACGCGTCGAAAAGGTGGATCTTGTCATAGCTGGCCTCGACGCCGGGACCGGTGGCCAGGAGCGTGTTGCGCACGCGCGGCTTGCCGGATTCGGAGGCAGTACCCGGCGTGAACATGCCGGTAACGATCACCAGGTCCAGTTCGGCAGCCAGGTCCCGCACGCGGGAGGCCCATGGGCCGTCCAACGGTTCGGCGATGTCCACCAGGGAGTTGCCGAAAGCGCGCATCATCGCCTCCGGGAAAACCACCAGCGCCGCTCCGCCCTCTTTGGCTTTCCGGGCGTATTCCTCAAGGATCCCCAGGTTTTCCTGCAGGTCCCGGCCGGTAATGACTTGAGCAAGTGCCACGCGCACGGTTGTTCCTCCTGTTGTTCCACTCCAACCTAGGGCACGTTGTCCAAAAGAGACACCGTGTATGTCGTCACACGGCGCACGGTGGCCGCACTTACTCGTCGTGGAACTAAACTTGCAAGCAATGGTTATGCCTATTTTGGACACAGCGGCCACCACGGATGCCTCGCGTCCCCGGCCCCTCGGACTGAGCGCACCCCGGCCCGGGCAGTTCGGTGAGCCCGACGCCCGGGACGGCCAGGTCAACGTCGCGGTATTCGCACCCGGCCTGGACCGTGTTGAGGTTGCGTACCAGGCGCCCGGTGATGGCTGGCGGGTCCACACACTTCCCAATGTGGAGGACGGCGTCCATTTCGGCATCGTCGGCGGCATGCCGCCCGGCACACGCTACGGCTTCCGCGCGGCTCCCTCTGAGGGTGGCCTTCCCCTCTCGGTCCCCTCCCTGGATTTTGACGACGACGGCGGACAACCCCTCCTGCTCGATCCATACGGACGCGCCGTGGACCAGCGGGGCGAATTCCTGACCAGTGTGCACGTGGCTACCGGATTCGATTGGGGCGACGACCAACCCCCGAACACTCCGATGCGGAGCACCGTCATCTATGAGGCCCACGTCCGCGGCCAGACAATGCTCCATCCGGACATCCCCCAGCACTTGCGGGGAACGTATGCCGGCATGGCCCACCCGGTGATGATCCAGCATCTCACCGAGCTCGGCATTACCGCAGTGCAGCTGCTGCCGATCCATTTCCACCAGGACGAAGCCCACCTCCAGGACCTCGGCCTGACCAACTACTGGGGCTACAACACCGCGGCTTTCTTTGCCCCGCACTCCGACTACGCAACGGAGGCTGCCCGCAATGCCGGGCCGCACGCGGTGCAGGACGAACTCAAGGGCATGATCAAGCTGCTGCACGCGGCCGGCATTGAAGTCCTCCTGGACGTGGTCTACAACCACACCGCCGAAGCCGGTCCCGACGGTCCGCCCACCAGCTTCCGGGGCCTCGCGGAAAAGCGTTACTACCGGCACGACGCCCACGGCCGCTACCTGGACACCACTGGTTGCGGCAATACCTTGGACTTCAGCGATCCCGTGGTGGTCGACCTTGCCCTCGACTCCCTGCGGTACTGGGTCAACGACTTCCACGTCGATGGCTTCCGCTTCGACCTCGCTGTCACGCTGTGCCGGGATTCCGGAAACCAGTTCGACCCGCACCACCCGTTCCTGACGGCCATTGCCGAGGACCCCGTGCTTTCCAGGGTCAAGCTGATCGCCGAGCCCTGGGACGTGGGGTACGGTGGCTGGCAGACCGGCCGTTTCCCGGAGGGCTGGGCAGATTGGAACGACCACTTCCGGGACGGCGTGCGGCGTTTCTGGCTGTCGGACCGCGCAGCGATCGAGGCCGGCGGGCAGGGTGGCTCCATCGCATCCCTTGCTGAACTCATGGCAGGGTCGCAGGGGCTGTTCGCCCCGTCCGGGCGGACCCGTTTGGCATCGGTCAACTTCGTCACGGCCCACGACGGCTTCACGTTGAAGGACCTGGTCAGCTACGACCGAAAGCACAATGAGGCCAACGGTGAACAGAACCGTGACGGCCACGGCGATAACCGCAGCTACAACCACGGCGTTGAGGGCCGCAGCGAAAACGAAACGATCGTAGCTGCCCGGGCGCTGTCCGTACGCAACCTCATGGCCACCCTGCTGTTATCCATCGGCGTGCCCATGATGACCGCAGGTGACGAACTTGGCCGCACCCAGCACGGGAACAACAACGCCTACTGCCAGGACAATCCCACTGCCTGGCTGGACTGGAGTTGGCCACAGGAGGCCGTGTCCATGTTCAGGACCACCCGGGAGTTGGTGCGCCTGCGCCGGTGGTTCCTGCGTCACCAGCCGGAGGACTTCCCGGAGACAGCCAACAATTCCAGCCTCCAGTGGTTCGACGACAAGGGCAAGCGGATGACGCCGGTGCACTGGAACGATCCCAACGTCCGCACCGTGCAGCTCCTGATGGGCCATGAAGACAGTGAGGTCCGGGGCCTGGTGGTAGTCAACGGAAGCAACCAGGATCTTAGGATGGTGCTGCCGGACATCCCCAGCGACAGGGGAACCGGTAAACGCATGTTTGAGCTTCGATTCACCACCTCCGTGCTGCATGAACGCCGGAAGGGTGCCTTGGTGGCTGCAGGGGAGCGGGACATCCTTCACGCCAACACCATCAACATCTACCGCACCTGACCACCCGGAGCAGCAGGAAGGGACCCATGAAAAGCAGCGGGTGGCGGCCTGCTGGCATCCGGCACCACCAGCCAGAGCCCCAAGTGAGCCCGGCGGATCGTGGTCGGCAAGGACGGCGCCAAGTACTACACACCGGACCACTACGAGTCGTTCTCGTTCATTGTCGAAGGCAGGTAGGAGCCCATGAAGATCTACTCAGCAGACACCTGGACCCTGGAGGAACTGCAGGCACAGGTGGCCGACGCCGGACGCAGGACCATCCTGGTGCCGCCAGCAGAAACCAAGAAGGCGGTCCTGGAAGTGTTCGGCCAGGTGCTCGATTTCCCCGAGTATTACGGCGTCAACCTGGATGCCCTGAACGACTCCCTGCACGACTTCGCCGATTCCCTGTCCGACGACGGCGACGGTCCGGTCACCATGATCTGGCAGGTCCCGGCGGCCTACCGCACGGACAGATCCTTTGGCGTAGTGTGCGAAATACTGCAGGACGCCGAACGCTACGCCGGCCGTGACCTCACGGTGATTGCGGTGTTCCAGCAATAGGTTCCAGATGCCACCGGCCCGCGTTTTTCGTTGTTTCCCAACAACCAAAAACGCGGGCCGGCTACGTGGTGTGGGCTTACGCGTTCGCGATCAGGCCCAACTCGGCCTTCGACGCCAGGGCGCTGTGCTTCGGGAACACGCGGACGGTGTATCCAAAGGAACCGGAGCGGTTGATGACCAGGTCGCCGCGGAACAGGTGGCGCCCGTTGCCGAGGTCCTCCAGCGGAGCGAGTTCGGCTACCACCACGTCTTCGAGCTCGTCGGATTCCTCAGCGCGTCCGAACGCGACCTCCACGGAGACGTCGTCCGGCGTGAGGCTGTTCAGGGCCACGTAGGCATTGACCTGCAGCGTGTCGCCTACCTGGGGTTCCTCGGACAGGCCCACGGAGTCCACGTGCTCCACCACGATCTCCGGCCAGGCGCTGCGCACCTTGGAGATCCAGGCGGCCAGCTCCTTGGCTTCCTTGTAAGACCCTGCCGTTGCCCGGCGTCCGGAGACGGCGGCCGGGCAGTAGAGCTTGTTGACGTAGTCCTGCAGCATCCGCTCCGCAGATACGGCAGGTCCCAGGTGGGCCAGGGTGTGCTTGATCATGGACACCCAGTGGGTAGGCACCTTTTCCACACTGGATTCGGAGGGTCCTGCGGCCCCCGCGCCCTGCGCCACCGTGGTGCCGTAGAAGCGCGGTGCCACCTGGGTCTCCAGCAGTTCGTAGAGCGCGGCGGCTTCGATCGTGTCGCGCTCATCGGCGGAAGCGCCGTTGTTGGCCGTGGGGATGGCCCAGCCGTTCTCGCCGTCGTACATCTCGTCCCACCAGCCGTCCAGCACGGACAGGTTGAGGGAACCGTTGATGGCTGCCTTCATACCGGACGTACCGCACGCTTCCAGGGGCCGCAGCGGGTTGTTCAGCCACACATCGCAGCCCGGGAAGAGGGTGCGGGCCATCGCAATGTCATAGTTCGGCAGGAACACGATCCGGTGGCGGACTTCGGGGTCGTCGGTGAACCGGACCAGGTCCTGGATCATCTTCTTGCCGGCGTCGTCCGCAGGGTGGGACTTGCCGGCGATCACCAGCTGGATGGGGTGCTTGGGGTCAAGCAGGAGCGCCTTGAGCCGCTTGGGGTCGCGCAGCATGAGCGTGAGCCGCTTGTACGTGGGGACACGGCGGGCGAAGCCGATGGTCAGGACGTCGGGATCGAGCACCTTCTCCGTCCAGCCGAGCTCCGCGTCCGCGGCGCCGCGCTTCTTCCAGGAGGCACGCAGGCGGCGCCGGACATCCTCGATCAGCTGGACGCGCAGTTCGCGGCGGAGCGCCCAAACGTCCTCGTCGCTGACGTTGTACGCCAGGTCCCACCGGCCCAGGGCCTCGGCCTCGGCACCGAACTGCTGGCGGGCGAGGGAAGAGATCCGCGGATCCACCCAGGTGGGCACGTGCACGCCGTTGGTCACGGACGTGATCGGAATTTCCGAGTGGTCGAATCCCGGCCACAAGCCGGAGAACATCTCGCGGGACACCACGCCGTGCAGCTTGGCCACACCATTCGCGCGCTGCGCCAGCCGCAGACCCATGACCGCCATGTTGAAGACCGCCGGGTTGCCGCCGTCGAAGTTCTCGCGGCCGAGTTCCAGGATCCGGTCCACGGGCACGTCCGGTGCCAGTCCGGCGTCGAAGAAATGCTTGATCTGCACTGCCTCGAACCGGTCGATGCCGGCCGGCACGGGCGTGTGCGTGGTGAACACCGTGGACGACCTGCCGGCGGCCAGGGCTTCCTCCCACGTCAGGGGAGCGGTGGGGTCGGCCATGGCTTCCTGGATACGTTCGATGCCCAGGAAACCTGCATGGCCCTCATTGGTGTGGAAGACCTCCGGCGCAGGAGTGCCGGTCAGTTCCTGGTAGACGCGCAGGGCCTTGACGCCGCCCATCCCCAGGAGGAGCTCCTGCTGCAGGCGGTGGTCGCCGCCGCCGCCGTACAAGCGGTCCGTGATGCCGCGCGCGGCTTCGTCGTTGGACGGCACGTTTGAGTCCAGCAGCAGCAGGGGAACGCGTCCGACGTCGGCACGCCAGACATGCGCGTGGAGCTCACGGCCGTTGGGCAGCGGCAGGGAGATGTGGACCGGCTTGCCGGGAGTACCGTCTTCCTTGGAAGGCCAGCGCAGCAGCGTCAGCGGCAGGCCGTCCGGGTCCAGCACGGGGTAGGTTTCCTGCTGCCAGGCATCCCGGGACAGGGACTGCTTGAAATACCCGGCCTGGTACAGGAGGCCCACGCCGATCAGCGGCACGCCGAGGTCGGAAGCTGCCTTGAGGTGGTCACCGGCGAGGATGCCCAGGCCGCCGGAGTACTGGGGCAGGACCTCCGTGATGCCGAATTCGGGGGAGAAGTAGGCAATGCACCTGGGTGCTTCCTCCCCAAGCCCCTGGTACCAGCGCGGTTCGCTGAGGTAGCGGTCAAGGTCCGAAGCCGCTTCCTGTATGCGGTTGACGATCCCGCCGTCGTTGGCAAGGTCCTGCAGCTGCTCGCGGCTGATGGAGCCAAGCAGGGCGATCGGATCGTGCTGCGCTGCCTCCCAGAGAGCCGGGTTGAGGCTCGCAAAAAGTTCCCTCGTGGGCCGGTGCCAGGACCAACGCAGGTTGGTGGCCAACCGGGCCAAAGGCCGGATGGGCTCAGGGAGGACGGTACGGACTGTAAACCTTCGAATTGCCTTCACGAGCGCCACACTAACGGACTCACATGGCAGTCGGAACTGCTTTGGGTTTCTTTTAGGTAAAAGACACCTTGCGTCAAGAAGATAGGTCGTGTGCTTAGCATTCTGTGATTTTTGTCGCTAACGTCGTGGTTGTGACGACTACCTCGCGAACCTTGACCGCCCTGAAATCCAAGACAAAAACGGACATCACCGACGGACTTCGCTTCGGCCGGTTCCCCATCACGGCAGTTCAGCCGGTGGTAGAGGGTGGCCGCTTTCCCGCCAAGGCACTCCCGGGCGAGGACATCGCCGTCAGTGCCACGGTCTTCCGCGAAGGCCATGACCAGCTCGGCGTGTCGGCAGTGCTGCTCGACCCCCGCGGCCGGGAACGCCAGCGTGTCCGCCTTTCCCCTTCCCAGGAGGAACGCTGGAAAGGCCGTGACCGCTGGGTGGGCCAGCTGACCCCGGCAGGCACCGGTGCCTGGTCCTTCGTGATCGAGGCCTGGCACGACCGCTACGGCACCTGGCACCACAACGCCGAGGTCAAGGTCGCTGCGGGAATCGATGTTGAGTTGATGCTCGCCGAGGGCGCAGCCCTCCTGTCGGAAGCGGCAGATGACGACGCCGGACGCAGCGCTGCGGACAAGCGCACCTTCCGCGCCGCGTCAGTTGCGCTCGCCGACACCACCCGATCTGCCGAGGAGCGCCTTGGTGCCGGTTTCAGCCCCGAGGTGCTGGCCGCCGTCGGGCGTGTTCCCATCCGCGAACTGGTGACGGTCTCGGAGCGGTTCCCCCTGCAGGTGGAACGTGACCTGGCGGGCCGCGGCGCCTGGTATGAGTTCTTCCCGCGCTCGGAGGGCGCAGTCCTGGACCACGCCACCGGCGTGTGGACCTCGGGCACCTTCCGGACTGCCGCCAAGCGGCTGGATGCCGTGGCCGGGATGGGCTTCGACGTCATCTACATGCCCCCGATCCACCCGATCGGTTTCCAGCACCGCAAGGGCCGCAACAATACCCTGACTCCGGGCCCGCAGGACCCCGGTTCTCCGTGGGCGATCGGTTCCAAGGACGGCGGCCATGACGCCATCCACCCGGACCTGGGCACTTTCGAGGACTTCGACGCATTCGTGGCCCGCGCCAACGAACTGGGCCTGGAAGTGGCCTTGGACCTGGCCTTGCAGGCTGCTCCGGACCACCCCTGGGTCACCTCGAATCCTGAGTGGTTCACCATGCGGGTGGACGGAACCATTGCCTACGCGGAAAACCCGCCCAAGAAATACCAGGACATTTATCCGCTGAATTTCGACAATGATCCGGCCGGCCTTTCCAAGGAAATCCTGAGGATCGTCCAGCTGTGGATCAGCCACGGCGTCAAGATTTTCCGGGTGGACAACCCGCACACAAAGCCGGTGTGGTTCTGGGAATGGCTGATTGGCAAGATCAACAAAAAGAACCCCGAAGTTGTCTTCCTTGCCGAAGCCTTCACACGGCCGGCCATGATGCACGCCCTGGGTCGGGCGGGCTTCCAGCAGTCGTACACGTACTTCACGTGGCGGAACACCAAGACTGAACTTGAGGAGTACTTCCACGAGGTCAGCCACGAAAGCGCACCGTTCTTCCGGCCCAACTTCTTTGTGAACACCCCGGACATCCTGACCGAGTACCTCCAGTACGGCGGCCCGGCGGCGTTCAAAATCCGGGCGGTCCTCGCCTCCACTGCCAGCCCGCTTTGGGGTGTCTACGCGGGCTACGAATTGTATGAGCATGTGGCCAGGCCAGGCGCGGAAGAGTACATCGACAACGAAAAGTACGAGTACAAGGCCCGCGACTGGGAAGGCGCGGCGGCGTCCGGCCACAGCCTGGCTCCCTTCATCACCCGGCTCAACGCGATCCGCAAGGGGCACGTGGCGCTGGGCGACCTGCAGAACCTCACCCTGCACAGCAGTACGGATGACGCCACGGTGGTGTACTCCAAGCACAAGACGCTGCCGGACGGCACCAAGGACACCTTGATCATCGTGGTCAATGTGGATCCGCACAGTGTCCGCGAGAGCACGGTCTCCCTGGACCTGGCGGCGCTGCAGCTGGACCCGGCAGACTACAACGAGGACGGCCGGTTCAGGGTGGACGACCTTATCAGCGGCCAAAGCTGGGAATGGGGAGAACACAACTACGTCCGGCTTGACGCCCACCACGAGCCCGCACACATCCTCCACATCAGGAGGCAGCCTTAGTGAGTTTTTCCCCGCAGAACCCGAGCCAGTACTTCACTCCGAAGAACACCTTCGAGCTGAACGCCCCAGGTCTCCAGCATGATCCGCACTGGTACCGCAAGGCAGTTTTCTACGAAGTACTGGTCCGGGCTTTTGCGGACACCAACGGGGATGGGTCCGGGGACTTCCACGGGTTGATCGACAAACTCGACTATCTCCAATGGCTGGGTGTCGATTGCCTGTGGTTGCCGCCGTTCTTCCATTCGCCGCTGCGCGACGGCGGTTACGACATCGCCGACTACACGTCCGTGCTGGATGAATTCGGTACCATCAGCGACTTCAAGCGTCTGGTGGCAGAAGCCCACGCCAGGGGCGTCCGGGTCATCATCGACCTGCCACTGAACCACACCTCGGACCAGCACCCCTGGTTCCAGGAATCCAGGAAAGACCCCACGGGTCCGTACGGCGACTTCTACGTGTGGAGCGATACTGACGAGAAATACCAGGACGCACGCATCATTTTTGTGGACACGGAAGAGTCCAACTGGACGTTCGATCCCATCCGTCGCCAGTTCTTCTGGCACCGGTTCTTCAGCCACCAGCCTGACCTGAACTTCGAAAACCCCGCCGTCATCGAGGCGCTCTATGACGTCGTCCGCTTCTGGCTCGACCAGGGCATCGATGGGTTCCGGGCCGACGCGGTTCCGTATCTGTTCGAAGAAGAGGGAACCAACTGCGAAAACCTGCCTGCCACGCACGCCTTCCTCAGGGACCTGCGGCGCATGGTGGATGCCAACTACCCCGGCCGTGTGATCATCGCCGAGGCCAACCAGCCCCCGCATGAGGTGGTGGAATACTTCGGCACGGACGATGATCCGGAATGCCACATGGCCTTCCACTTCCCGATCATGCCCCGGCTGTACTACGCCTTGCGGGACCAGAAAGCCGCCCCGATCATCCAGACGCTGAGGGAGACCCCGGAAATTCCGCGCGGCGCCCAGTGGGGAACCTTCCTGCGCAACCACGATGAGCTCACCCTGGAAATGGTCACTGCCGACGAGCGTGCCGCGATGCTCGGCTGGTACGCACCGGACCCGCGCATGCGTGCCAACATCGGCATCCGCCGGCGGCTGGCGCCGTTGCTGGACAATTCCCGCGCCGAGATCGAGCTCATCAACGCCTTGCTGCTGTCCATGCCCGGCAGCCCGTTCCTGTACTACGGCGACGAGATCGGCATGGGGGACAACATCTGGCTGGACGACCGCGACGCCGTGCGCACGCCCATGCAGTGGAACCCGGACCGCAACGCGGGCTTCTCCGCCGCGGATCCGGGCAAGTTGTACCTGCCGGTCATCCAGTCCCTGGTCTACAACTACGGCATGGCCAACGTGGAGGCGCAGGCTGCCCATTCCGGGTCGCTGCTGCGGTGGACCCGGCAGATCCTGAGCGTACGCAGGAACCACCCGGCCTTCGGCCTGGGGTCTTACCGGAACATCGAGGCGGACCACGAGGTAGTGCTCGCGTACGTGCGGGAGCTTGTGCCGGGCAACCCGGAGGGGGAGGACCCGGAGACCATCCTGTGCGTCTTCAACCTGTCCCAGCACCCTGTAGCCGCCACCTTGGACTTGCCGGAGTTTGCCGGCAGGGGTTTCCGCGATATTTTCGGCGGCCAGCCGTTTCCCGCCGTAGGGGACAACGGACACCTGACCGTCATGCTGGGGAGCCACGCCTTTTACTGGCTGCGGCTTCGTTCAGCTTTTTCCAATCCCTCGTCGCCTATGACGCAGGCGATCCCAGTGGTGTCGACGAAAGGATGAGATGAGCAAGGGAACGCTTAACCCCTCGATTGAAAGTCTTCTCCGGAGCTGGCTTCCCACTAAGCGGTGGTTTCCGGTCAAAAGCCCGGACTTTGGGCTGGAGCGCGTGGGTGGGTTCACGCTGCAGGACCCGGGCGGCGCTGCCGGGTTGGAGGTCCTGCTGCTGGCCGTGACGTACAAAACGTCCGACGGCGGCCCCCGCACCGATGTGGTCCAGGTGCCACTGAGCTTCCGGACCCAGCCCCTGGCAGATGCCCCCACAGCCTTGCTGGGGGAGTTCACAGATCCGAAGCTGGGGCTCCGCTTGGTGTACGACGCGGTGTTCGATGCCGGCTTCGTGACCGCATGGCTTGGGCTCATGCGGTTGGAATCCGCGGTGGGCAACGGTCTGGTGCAGGGGCACCTGACCCGGGGACGTGTCACCCTTCCCGCACAGCCGACCTCCGTACGGGTCCTGTCCGGCGAGCAGTCCAACACCTCGGTCATCGTGGACGACGGCGGTTCGGCAGCGATCGTCAAGATCTTCCGTGTGCTGGCTGCGGGCAGGAACCCGGAGGTGGAACTGGGAGCGGCCCTTACCGCGGCCGGGACCAGTGAGGTCCCGGCAACGCTCGGGTGGATCACGGGGTCCTGGGACGCTTCGGGCAGCAACGGCCCTGCTGCCGGCGAACTGACTGTGGCACACGAATTCCTTGCCGGCGGGCAGGATGCGTGGCGCCTGGCTGTTGAGGCTGCGTCTTCGGGCAAGGATTTCACCGAAGAGGCCCATGGACTTGGTGCCGCTACCGCGACCGTCCATGCCAGGCTTGCGGAGACGTTCGGAACTTCCGGAGCCGATGCCGGCGAGGGCCAGGGGAACGCCGTTGTCGCCGAGTTGACCCGACGCATCCGTGCCTCATGGGCGGAAGCTGCTGCCGCCGTCGGGCCTTACGACTCAAGCCTGGAATCCCTGCTCGGTGACGTCGACGCCACAGCGGTCGAACGCCTGCAACGGGTCCACGGCGACCTGCACCTGGGCCAGATCCTCAAGGTGCCCGGAACCGGCGGGACGCCGGACCGCTGGGCCATCCTGGACTTTGAGGGCGAACCCCTGCGCACCATTGACGAGCGCAATACTCCCGACCTGCCACTGCGGGACGTCGTGGGCATGCTCCGCTCGTTCGACTACGCCGCAGGAGCGGCCGTCCGCGAAGACCCGGCAGCGTCAGTGCCCGACTCGTGGGTGGATGACTGTGCGGAAGCGTTCCTGGCTGGGTACGGAGAGGTTAACCCGGGAACCATAGACCGCCGCTCGCCGCTCTTTGTGGCATTGTGGCTGGACAAGGCCTTATACGAGGTGGTCTACGAGCTGCGGAACAGACCGGACTGGCTGTCCATTCCGGTCAACGCATCCCGGCGGATCCTCGACAACACGAGCAGCGGCGGAAACGCGGCAGCTACAGCGGAAGGTAATGACATGACAGGCTCTGCACGCACCGAACGGCCCCGGGTTCCCCTCCACGTGGACCCTGAGACCTTGGCCCGTGTGGCAGCCGGGGCACACCACGCCCCGCACTCCATCCTGGGCGCACACCTGGACGACCACGGCCACGTCACCATACGGACGGTGAAGCACCTCGCCACCTCAGTCACGGTGGTTACCGAAGCCGGCCGGACCCCCATGGAGCATGAGGCACACGGCATCTGGGTGGCTGTCGTGGAACCGCTTCAGCACGGGCACGTGCCCGACTACCGTTTGGAGGTGGTGTACGACGCCGATCCCGTCACCATTGATGACCCCTACCACTACTTGCCGACCGTGGGCGAAATGGACTTGCACCTGATCGGTGAAGGCCGCCACGAACGGCTGTGGGACGTGCTGGGAGCGCACCTGCAGAGCTACCGGACGTCACTGGGCGACGTGAACGGCACCTCCTTTGCCGTCTGGGCGCCCAACGCGCAGGCTGTTCGCGTCAAGGGCGATTTCAATGGCTGGGACGGCCGCCACCATGCCCTCCGTTCGCTGGGATCCTCGGGTGTCTGGGAGGTCTTCATTCCCGGCGTTGCAGCAGGGGCGTGCTACAAATACGAGATCCTCACGCGGGCCGGTCATTGGGTGGAAAAGGCCGACCCGCTGGCCTTCGGCACTGAAGTTCCGCCGCTCACGGCCTCCCGCGTGATCGACTCCAACTACCGGTTCAAGGACTCCGAGTGGATGGAAGCACGGGCGCGGAAGGACCCGCACAACTCGCCCATGAGCGTGTACGAGGTCCATCTTGGCTCCTGGCGCCTTGGCCTTGGCTATAAGGAATTGGCCAAGGAACTGGTGGACTACGTGAAGTGGCTCGGCTTCACCCACGTGGAGTTCATGCCGGTAGCGGAGCACCCCTTCGGCGGCTCCTGGGGTTACCAGGTCACCTCCTACTTTGCGCCTACCTCGCGGTTCGGCCACCCGGACGAGTTCCGCTTCCTGGTCGATTCCCTTCACCAGGCCGGCATTGGCGTGCTGTTGGACTGGGTACCTGCGCACTTCCCCAAGGACTCCTGGGCCCTGGCCCGTTTTGACGGTGAGCCACTCTACGAGCACTCGGACCCGAACCTCGGCGAGCACCCGGACTGGGGCACGCTGATCTTCGACTTCGGCAGGCGGGAAGTGCGGAACTTCCTGGTGGCCAACGCCCTCTACTGGCTTGATGAATTCCACATCGACGGATTGCGCGTCGATGCCGTGGCGTCCATGATCTACCTGGACTACTCGCGGCAGGAAGGACAGTGGCAGCCGAACAAGTTTGGCGGGCGTGAGAACCTGGAGGCCATCTCCTTCATGCAGGAAGTGAATGCCACGGTCTACAAGACACATCCCGGAGCTGTGACCATCGCGGAGGAATCCACCGCGTTCCCCGGAGTTACTGCTCCCACCAACCATGGCGGCCTTGGCTTTGGGCTGAAGTGGAACATGGGCTGGATGCACGACTCGCTCAAGTACATCTCCGAGGACCCCATCAACCGCAAGTGGCACCACGGAACCATCACCTTCTCCATGGTGTACGCGTTCTCCGAGAACTTCCTGCTGCCCATCAGCCATGACGAGGTAGTGCACGGCAAGGGCTCCATGTTGCGGAAGATGCCCGGTGACCGGTGGCAGCAATTGGCCAACCTGCGCTCATTCTTTGCCTACCAGTGGGCGCACCCCGGCAAGCAGCTCATCTTCATGGGCACCGAATTCGGGCAGGAAGCAGAGTGGTCGGAGCAGTACGGACTCGACTGGTTCCTGGCCGATATCCCTGCCCACCGTGGCTTGCAGCTGTTGGTCAAGGACCTCAATGGCTTGTACTCGTCCACGCCGGCGCTCCACGTCAGGGACAACGAGGCCGGCGGCTTCCAGTGGATCAATGGCGGGGACGCGGACCACAATGTCCTGTCCTTCATCCGCTGGGATCACGACGGGAAAGCACTGGTATGCGCGGTTAACTTCTCCGGCGGTCCCCACCGCGACTACATTCTTGGAGTTCCGGAAGCAGGGAAGTGGAAGGAAGTCCTCAACACCGACTCCGAGGTATACGGTGGCTCGGGCGTGGTGAACAACGGTTCGCTGGTGGCCGCCACTCCAGGTACGGACGGACAGCCTGCAGCGTTGACCGTGACGCTGCCTCCGTTGGGTGCGGCCTGGTTCACGCTGGACTCCTAGTCCGCCGCGGGCTGTCTGAGGGGCCCGGTCCCGGGGGTGATGAACTCCGCGGGGGCCGGGTCTTTCCCTTGTTCAGGGTGACTTTGCGATTCGGCTGAGGCGGTGGTAGAGTTAGTACCCGCGCTGATCCCCACGAGAGATCGCACAGCCCAACACGAAAACCGCAAGGAAATCAGGTTGAGCTTGCCGATTTGACTCGGAGGAATCCAGTGGGTAAGTTTGAAAAGTTGCTCCGGAGCGATCTGCTGGCCTGTGTGGTTGGTGGTGGTGCTGGTTTGTGACCTGTTGTTTGAGAACTCAATAGTGTGCCAAGTTTGTTGATACCGATTGTTTTTTGATTGGTTGGATTTTGCCGGGCCGCCGTGCACCCCCGTGTGTGGTGGTTTGGTTTTCAGCTGGTTTCAGATTTTTGCATGGCTTCTCCTGTCTTTTTCCGGTGGGGGTTGTTGTGTTTTCGTTTTTGTTTTACTTTGACGGAGAGTTTGATCCTGGCTCAGGATGAACGCTGGCGGCGTGCTTAACACATGCAAGTCGAACGATGATCTCCAGCTTGCTGGGGGGATTAGTGGCGAACGGGTGAGTAACACGTGAGTAACCTGCCCTTGACTCTGGGATAAGCCTGGGAAACTGGGTCTAATACCGGATATGACCATCTGGCGCATGTCATGGTGGTGGAAAGCTTTTGTGGTTTTGGATGGACTCGCGGCCTATCAGCTTGTTGGTGGGGTAATGGCCTACCAAGGCGACGACGGGTAGCCGGCCTGAGAGGGTGACCGGCCACACTGGGACTGAGACACGGCCCAGACTCCTACGGGAGGCAGCAGTGGGGAATATTGCACAATGGGCGCAAGCCTGATGCAGCGACGCCGCGTGAGGGATGACGGCCTTCGGGTTGTAAACCTCTTTCAGTAGGGAAGAAGCCTTTCGGGGTGACGGTACTTGCAGAAGAAGCGCCGGCTAACTACGTGCCAGCAGCCGCGGTAATACGTAGGGCGCAAGCGTTATCCGGAATTATTGGGCGTAAAGAGCTCGTAGGCGGTTTGTCGCGTCTGCTGTGAAAGACCGGGGCTCAACTCCGGTTCTGCAGTGGGTACGGGCAGACTAGAGTGCAGTAGGGGAGACTGGAATTCCTGGTGTAGCGGTGAAATGCGCAGATATCAGGAGGAACACCGATGGCGAAGGCAGGTCTCTGGGCTGTAACTGACGCTGAGGAGCGAAAGCATGGGGAGCGAACAGGATTAGATACCCTGGTAGTCCATGCCGTAAACGTTGGGCACTAGGTGTGGGGGACATTCCACGTTTTCCGCGCCGTAGCTAACGCATTAAGTGCCCCGCCTGGGGAGTACGGCCGCAAGGCTAAAACTCAAAGGAATTGACGGGGGCCCGCACAAGCGGCGGAGCATGCGGATTAATTCGATGCAACGCGAAGAACCTTACCAAGGCTTGACATGGACCGGAAAGACCTGGAGACAGGTGCCCCGCTTGCGGCCGGTTTACAGGTGGTGCATGGTTGTCGTCAGCTCGTGTCGTGAGATGTTGGGTTAAGTCCCGCAACGAGCGCAACCCTCGTTCTATGTTGCCAGCGGTTCGGCCGGGGACTCATAGGAGACTGCCGGGGTCAACTCGGAGGAAGGTGGGGACGACGTCAAATCATCATGCCCCTTATGTCTTGGGCTTCACGCATGCTACAATGGCCGGTACAAAGGGTTGCGATACTGTGAGGTGGAGCTAATCCCAAAAAGCCGGTCTCAGTTCGGATTGGGGTCTGCAACTCGACCCCATGAAGTCGGAGTCGCTAGTAATCGCAGATCAGCAACGCTGCGGTGAATACGTTCCCGGGCCTTGTACACACCGCCCGTCAAGTCACGAAAGTTGGTAACACCCGAAGCCGGTGGCCTAACCCTTGTGGGGGGAGCCGTCGAAGGTGGGACCGGCGATTGGGACTAAGTCGTAACAAGGTAGCCGTACCGGAAGGTGCGGCTGGATCACCTCCTTTCTAAGGAGCTGCTAACAGCTGTCGGTGCCCCTGTAGGGGGTGTTGGTGGTTGTCAGTGTTGCCCATTGCGCAGGCGGATGTTCTGCGGTGGGTGCTCATGGGTGGAATATCAACGAATCATTTTTTGTGGTGGCATGGTTTTTGCTGCTGGTGTTCTGGTGTTAGTACGGCGGTCCTGTCCTTTTGTGGTGGGGTTGTTTGGAAGGTGCCGGGGTGTTGGTGGTGGGGGTTGTGTTTGGCGCACTGTTGGGTCCTGAGGCAACAGGACCTTCACGCAGCTTTTTGCGGGGAGACACGTTTCTGGTGTTTCTTTGTTTTCCTGCGGCCGTTTCCTTGTCACACGGGTACCCCTGTTTTGTTTGTGGGGGTTGTGTGGTGGGGGTGGTTGTTGGGGTTGTTGTTTGAGAACTACATAGTGGACGCGAGCATCTGGACGCATGCACCTGTTGGGTGTGTGTGTTCGTAGCAATTTCTTTGATTTAGAACCTGGGACTGCTGCCTGCCTGTTGGGTGGGTGGTGGTTTTCCTGTGGTTCTCTCGAATGGATTCAAGCATCAGCCAGGCCCCTTGAGGGGGTTTGGTGTGTGTGGTCTAGTTTTTAAGGGCGCACGGTGGATGCCTTGGCATCAGGAGCCGAAGAAGGACGTAGGAATCTGCGATAAGCCTGGGGGAGTTGATAACCGAGCGGTGATCCCAGGATGTCCGAATGGGGAAACCCCGCACAACGCTGTGAGGTGATTGTGTGACCCGTACCTGAACTCATAGGGTGCGTGGGGGGAACGCGGGGAAGTGAAACATCTCAGTACCCGTAGGAAGAGAAAACAAGAGTGATTCCGTTAGTAGTGGCGAGCGAACGCGGATGAGGCTAAACCGACCCATGTGTGATAGCCGGCGGGCGTTGCGTGGGCGGGGTTGTGGGACTTGCTGTACTGGTTCTGCCGGACCGGTGGGGTGAGAGTGCAGGTATAGGTGAACGGTCTTGAAAGGCCGGCCAGAGAGGGTGTGAGTCCCGTAACCGTAATGTTGTGCACCGCCTTTGGTGAGGATCCCAAGTAGCACGGGGCCCGAGAAATCCCGTGTGAATCTGTCAGGACCACCTGATAAGCCTAAATACTTCCTGATGACCGATAGCGGACCAGTACCGTGAGGGAAAGGTGAAAAGTACCCCGGGAGGGGAGTGAAACAGTACCTGAAACCGTGTGCTTACAATCCGTCAGAGCAGCCTTGTTGTTGTGATGGCGTGCCTTTTGAAGAATGAGCCTGCGAGTTAGTGTTACGTCGCGAGGTTAACCCGTGTGGGGCAGCCGTAGCGAAAGCGAGTCTGAACAGGGCGTTTGAGTGGCGTGATCTAGACCCGAAGCGGAGTGATCTACCCATGGCCAGGTTGAAGCGACGGTAAGACGTCGTGGAGGACCGAACCCACTTCAGTTGAAAATGGAGGGGATGAGCTGTGGGTAGGGGTGAAAGGCCAATCAAACTCCGTGATAGCTGGTTCTCCCCGAAATGCATTTAGGTGCAGCGTTGCGTGTTTCTTGCCGGAGGTAGAGCTACTGGATGGCCGATGGGCCCTACAAGGTTACTGACGTCAGCCAAACTCCGAATGCCGGTAAGTCAGAGCGCAGCAGTGAGACTGTGGGGGATAAGCTTCATAGTCGAGAGGGAAACAGCCCAGACCACCAACTAAGGCCCCTAAGCGTGTGCTAAGTGGGAAAGGATGTGGAGTTGCTTAGACAACCAGGAGGTTGGCTTAGAAGCAGCCATCCTTGAAAGAGTGCGTAATAGCTCACTGGTCAAGTGATTCCGCGCCGACAATGTAGCGGGGCTCAAGTACACCGCCGAAGTTGTGGCATTCACACATATACCTCAGCCCTTTGTGGTTCAGGGGTGTGGATGGGTAGGGGAGCGTCGTGTGGGCGGTGAAGTCGCGGTGGAAACCAGCGGTGGAGCCTACACGAGTGAGAATGCAGGCATGAGTAGCGAAAGACGGGTGGGAAACCCGTCCGCCGAATGATCAAGGGTTCCAGGGTCAAGCTAATCTGCCCTGGGTAAGTCGGGACCTAAGGCGAGGCCGACAGGCGTAGTCGATGGACAACGGGTTGATATTCCCGTACCGGCGAAAAACCGCCAATACTGAGCGGGGGATACTAACCACCCCCCACCCTGCCCGGATCACCACTTGTGGTGTGATGGTTGTGGTGGTGGCTGGGACCTGATCCCGGGAGGTAAGCGTATTAACAGGTGTGACGCAGGAAGGTAGCCGGGCCGGGCGATGGTAGCCCCGGTCCAAGGATGTAGGGTCAGGGATAGGCAAATCCGTTCCTGTGTGCTTCGAGCACGCTCCTGAGATCTGATGGGACCCCCGTTCGGGGGGATCCGGTGATCCTATGCTGCCTAGAAAAGCATCGACGCGAGGTTTTAGCTGCCCGTACCCCAAACCGACACAGGTGATCAGGTAGAGAATACCAAGGCGATCGAGAGAATTATGGTTAAGGAACTCGGCAAAATGCCCCCGTAACTTCGGGAGAAGGGGGGCCTGCCCCGTGAAACGACCTTGCGTTGTGGAGCGGGTGTGGGCCGCAGAGACCAGGGGGAAGCGACTGTTTACTAAAAACACAGGTCCGTGCGAAGTCGCAAGACGATGTATACGGACTGACTCCTGCCCGGTGCTGGAAGGTTAAGAGGACCGGTTAGCCACCTCGCGTGGCGAAGCTGAGAATTTAAGCCCCAGTAAACGGCGGTGGTAACTATAACCATCCTAAGGTAGCGAAATTCCTTGTCGGGTAAGTTCCGACCTGCACGAATGGAGTAACGACTTCCCCGCTGTCTCAACCATAAACTCGGCGAAATTGCAGTACGAGTAAAGATGCTCGTTACGCGCAGCAGGACGGAAAGACCCCGAGACCTTTACTATAGTTTGGTATTGGTGTTCGGAGTGGCTTGTGTAGGATAGGTGGGAGACGTTGAAGCCCGGACGCCAGTTCGGGTGGAGTCATCGTTGAAATACCACTCTGGTCACTTTGGACATCTAACTTCGGCCCGTGATCCGGGTCAGGGACAGTGCCTGATGGGTAGTTTAACTGGGGCGGTTGCCTCCTAAAGAGTAACGGAGGCGCCCAAAGGTTCCCTCAGCCTGGTTGGCAATCAGGTGTCGAGTGTAAGTGCACAAGGGAGCTTGACTGTGAGAGAGACATCTCAAGCAGGGACGAAAGTCGGGACTAGTGATCCGGCGGTACATTGTGGAATGGCCGTCGCTCAACGGATAAAAGGTACCTCGGGGATAACAGGCTGATCTTGCCCAAGAGTCCATATCGACGGCATGGTTTGGCACCTCGATGTCGGCTCGTCGCATCCTGGGGCTGGAGTAGGTCCCAAGGGTTGGGCTGTTCGCCCATTAAAGCGGTACGCGAGCTGGGTTTAGAACGTCGTGAGACAGTTCGGTCCCTATCCGCTGCGCGCGCAGGAAATTTGAGAAGGGCTGTCCTTAGTACGAGAGGACCGGGACGGACGAACCTCTGGTGTGTCAGTTGTACTGCCAAGTGCACCGCTGATTAGCTACGTTCGGATGGGATAACCGCTGAAAGCATCTAAGCGGGAAGCTCGCTTCAAGATGAGATTTCCACACACCTAGCGTGTGAGAGGCCCCCAGCCAGACCACTGGGTTGATAGGCCGGACGTGGAAGCGAGGACCAAAGACTCGTGAAGCTGACCGGTACTAATAGGCCAACAACTAACACCACACACACTTGCATGCACGCGTCCACTATGTGGTTCCCGAACAACAACCGTTCAGGAAAACCAACCACAACCAAATAACAACACCACAGTTGTAACCAAAAACTTCCCACCCCCACCAACACGGGGGACGGGTAACAAGGTTACGGCGGTCATAGCGTGGGGGAAACGCCCGGTCCCATTCCGAACCCGGAAGCTAAGACCCACAGCGCCGATGGTACTGCACCCGGGAGGGTGTGGGAGAGTAGGACACCGCCGGACACACTTCAACGGAGGAGCCCCGACCACGACGGTCGGGGCTCCACCCATTTAAGCCCGGCAAACATCCCCACAGGTAGAGTTGTTGCTCATGGACAGTCTTTTCAGCCATCCCGAGCCGGACCCGGCCGCACCTTCCCCGGAGGCCTTCGACCTGGAGCCGCTTGTGGTCACGGTGGTGGTTCCCGCCGATGTACCCCACGCTTTCATGGGCTTCACAGACCACCCGCATCTGTGGTGGCCGCTTGAAGACGAGAGTGTCTTTGGCGCCGGCTCCCACGTCGAGTTCGAAGAGAACATGATCCTGGAAACAGCCGAAGACGGCCGCACATCTTTGTGGGGGACCATTGATGACTGGCAGCCTCCGCTGTCTTTCCACGCCAGTTGGCATCCCGCAAGCACGCCCCTGTGGTCCACCGAGCTGCGGGTGTCTTTCCGTGCCGTAGACGGCGGAACCGAAGTGCGCTTGGTCCACGACGGCTGGGAAGGTGCCGAGGACCCTGCCGCCAGCCGGGAGTCATATGCCGAAGGGTGGCCCCGCGTCCTGGATCGATACGTGAGGTTCATGGGTGGGGCGGTTGCTTAGGGTCCGCAGGCTCACGGCTGAAGACTGGCCCCTGCTGAAAAAGGTCCGCCTCGAGATGCTTGCCGATACTCCCATGGCCTATGTGGAGAGCCTGGAATCGGCGCGGCGCCAAACCGATACCCAATGGCAGGAACGCGCGGCCGCGATGGCAGGAGACAGCAGTGTCACCCTGGTGGCGGATACCGGCTCGGACGGCGGTCCCCTGTCCGGGTTGATGAGGGTGGTGGTCAAAGACCCTCAACAACCGGACAGGCCGCTTCAGGCTGTCCTGATCAGCGTGTACGTAGCGCCGCAACACCGTGGCCTTGGTCTTGCCGACGAGCTCCTTGACCAAGCTTGCGCGGCGGCCCGCGAGGAATTGGATGCCGCCATCCTGGAGCTTGGAGTGCACCAAGACAACGCACGGGCACTGGCTTTCTATGCGCGGCACGGGTTTACTCCGACAGGGGCGAGCAAACCCTACCCACAGGACACCAGCAAAAGGGAGCTCATCATGGAGCGGCAGTTGCGCTAGCTGCGTCCGTGGAAAGGCTTTCTCCCTTGTGAGGTCGCGGTGGCTAGACTGTGATGACTGAAAACACTGCGAAGACTGCCGGTTTGGCGTGTCCGCGGTGCTCATGTGGAGGAACCACCTTGTCAGACGAAACGGTCATGGCCGGAACAACAGAGGAAAACATCAAGGAGCGGACGCTCGTCAACGTGGACGGCGGCAGCCCCACTGCTGCGGAGCGTGCGTTCCTGGACGAACTTGTCCAGGGACTGGGGCGAGGTCAGGTGGACGAAGGTCATTCCACCCGCACCACCTACTCGGCAGACCAAGGGCCGCTGCCCGAGCGGCACCTGCCCCTCGCCGTCGTATGGGCGGAATCGGTAGGCGACGTACAGCTGATCGTCCGCACGTGCGCTGCCCATGATGTGCCGATTGTCCCCCGCGGGGCGGGTACCGGTGTATCCGGAGGTGCGCACGCAACCGCCGGCTGTATCGTGCTCAGCCTGGAACGGATGACCCGCATCCTGGACCTCAACCCTGATGACGAAACGGCCGTGGTCGAACCTGGCGTCATTAATGCCGACCTCAATGCTGCCGCCGCTGTCCACGGCCTGATGTACGCGCCGGATCCTGCGAGCTACAAGATGTCGACGATCGGCGGCAACGTGGCAACCAATGCCGGCGGATTGCGGTGTGCCAAGTACGGCGTCACCAGGGATTCCGTTCTCGCATTGGATGTGGTCATGGCCGATGGATCGCTTCTGCACACGGGGCACCAGACGTTCAAGGGGGTGGCCGGCTACGACCTGACGGCGCTTTTGGTGGGTTCGGAAGGAACGCTCGGGATTGTGGTGGGAATCACCGTCCGGTTGAAGTACCTGCCCCGGGAGATCCACACCATCGCCGCGTTCTACCAGGACTTCCGCAGTGCCGCCGCCGGGGTGTTGGCCGTAGGCAAGGCAAGGGTTCAACCCGCCATCATGGAGCTCCTGGACAACGGGACGCTGGAGCAGCTGGACGATATCAACGGCTCGGATCTCCAGAAGCGCGGCAGATCATTGCTGCTGGTGCAGACGGACGGTTTTGGTGCCGCGGCCGAAGCTGACGTCGTCAGGCGGGTGCTTGCGGACACCGGCGCCACCGTGAGCATGGAGCCCAGCGCCGAAGCGGAAATGCTGGTGGAACTACGCCGGAACAGCCGCGGCGTGGAAGTGGACGACGAGTTCCGGGTGGGTGAGGACATCGCTGTGCCCAGGTCCCGCCTGGTGGACTTCGTGGCCGAACTCGAGGCCATGGCGATCCGCTTCAACGTCAAACTCAAGGTGGTGGCGCACGCCGGGGACGGCAACCTGCACCCCACGTTCTGGCTGGACCGGGTGGACCCTGCAACGGACGCTGATGCCCTGATCCGGCTCAATGCTGCCTTGGATGAATCCATCCGCGTTGGCCTGGCAATGGGCGGGACCATCACTGGCGAACACGGCGTTGGGCAGTACAAGCTCAGGTGGCTGGGGCTTGAGCAGCCCGAGCCCGTGCGGGAGCTGCAGCGCCGCATCAAGGAACTGTTCGATCCTGCAGGCATCTTGAACCCTGGCAAAGCCATCTAGGACAGTTCGCGTGGCCCCTCGCCCGTCAGGCACGGTCCGTGCCCTGTCGGGGCAGGGGCCACGCGGCGTATCCTCAGCGGTATGAACTCATCGGGCACCCATGAACAAGACACCCCTGCTACGGAGATCCTGCCGGCCAACGAATGCTGGGACCTTCTGCGCAGCGTTTCCGTAGGACGCCTGGCAGTCCTGGTGGATGACCACCCCGACATCTTTCCCGTGAACTACAAAGTGGACCACGGCAGCATGGTTTTCCGTACGGGCGAAGGGACCAAGCTCCACGCAGCGTTGAGCGATGCCCCTGTGGCCATCGAGGCTGACGGCGTTAACGCTGAAACGGGCGTTGCCTGGAGCGTTGTGGCGAAGGGTCAGGCGTCGGCAGTGACGCTGACACAGGAGGTGCTGGATACCATTGGCCTCCTTTTGTTTCCTTGGGAAGCGGGGCAGAAGGACCAATTCATCCGCATCACCCCTGACACCGTGACGGGCAGGCGCTTCAAGGTCACCCCGCCGGTGACGTGGTGGACACCCCTGGATGATGCTCCGACGGCCCGGGGCGAATAGTCCCTAGACCAGTTCCAGCCGGTCGGCCACCACCTTGCCGGCATGAATCACCGTGCGATCCTGGCCGCGGTCCATTACGGTGGAAGCCACCGTCTCACCGTCCACCAGCAGGAGCTCGGCCGGGTCGCCGACCTCGACGCCGGGACGGTGCCATACGCCCTGAAGCCGCCTTGCGTCCGGATCCAGGATGCTGGCCCCGCCGATGGTGGCGATAGCCAGGCAGTGCTCAATGAGTTCGTCCTGACGGAAGCCGTGGGTGAAGGCCAACTGCCACGTCCGGTCCAGCATGTCGGTGTTGCCGTAGGGGGACCAGTAATCCCGCTGGCCGTCCTCGCCCAGGCCCAGACGGACGCCGGCTTCCGTGAGCAGGGGGATGGGCAGTTGACCTGACGCAGCCGGGGCAACCGAGGCAAGGGACACATCGAGGTCGGCGAAGGCCTCGATGAGCCGCCGTGTGGTGGCCTCACTGACGCTGCCCAGTTGGTAGGCGTGGGACATGGTCACCTTACCCTGCATGCCCAGGGCGCGTGTCCGTTCCAGCACCAGGTCCGTGCTGAAGACCCCGAGCTCACCGGGTTCGTGCAGATGGATGTCGATCGGTACCTGGTACTTCTCAGCCAGCCCGAAGACGATGTTCAGATGCCGTGCAGGATCACGGTCCAATGAGCACGGATCGATGCCGCCCACGACGTCGGCGCCCGCATTCAGTGCTTCTTCCATGAGATCCACGGTGCCTTCTTCCCTCAACAAACCTGCCTGTGGAAACGCGATGATGTCCACCCCGGCCTTGTCGGAGAACTTCTCCTTGGCCCCGGCCACGGCTTCGAAGCGCTCAAGCCTGCAGTCGACGTCCACTTGCGCGTACGAGCGCACGCGTGTGGTGCCGCGGGCAATCATGCGGCCCAGGGTGGTGTTGACCCGTTCCTGCAGCGGGACCTCGGCGTTGCGCCAGTTCATGCGGTCGTTCATCATCATGTTCCACACTCCCGGCCCTCCGGTGTGCTCCCTGAACGGCAGTCCGATCCGCGTGGAGTCCAGATGAACGTGGACGTCCGAGAAGGATGGAACCAATATCCGGTTGCGGCCTTGGACGATGTCGGTGCCTTCCGGGACTGCGCGTTGAGGATCGTGGGGCTCGACGGCAGTGATCTCCCCGCCTGCGTGGTCGGCAACAATACTGACGTCGCTGAGGGCCTGTCCCCAAGGGCGGACGGCGCGGATCAGGGTATTCAAACGTGGCTCCTTGTGTCCGTTGGGCTCTGCGGACCCGAAGCTGGGAGGGCGCCGCATTGAATACCAAAATAGCTTATTCCCACAAATGGAGGGCAAGAGACCAAGAAAGATCACCACTTGGAATACCAGCAGGATGCTACCAAGGCCTGCCCTGCAGGATCTCCCAGCACGTGTAAGCTCGGGAAGAAGCTGGCGTGTTGAGCCGGCTTCAGATCATGATGCCGGACTGAAGGGAAGATGTGCTGTGGCCCAGGCGACGCCGGAACCTGCCAATGGCCGCGACGATGAGGCCCGCGCGGAACATGTCTACCAACTGGTGCTCGAAGGCATCGTCACGGGTACTTTCGCCCGGGGTTCGCGTCTGCGCGAGAGGGAACTGTCCGATCTGTACAGTGTGTCCAGGATCCCGGTGCGTGAGGCCATCCAGCGCCTGGAACAAGACGGGTTCGTTGCAACGTTCCCGCGCCGGGGCGCCGTGGTGCGCCAGCTGACCCTGACCGACGTCAACGAGCTCTTTGATGTCCGCCTCTGCCTGGAAACCTTTGCCGCAAGGATGGCTGCCACCCGGGTTGCTCAAGGCGCATCAGGCGCCCGTCTGGAGGAGCTGATGGAGGCTTCCAACGCGGCGATCGACGACGGCCGCATGGACGACGTCACGCTGATCAGCGCACAACTGCATACCGAGATAGTGCGCCTCTCCGGCAACAGGCTCCTGATGGAGTCCGTGAAACCCCTGTTCGGACGCATGCGCTGGATTTTCGGCCTGGCCCACAACCGCAGCCATGAGCTTCAACGGGACGAGCACACCCAGCTCTGCAGCGCCATCCTCCAGGGACGCCCCGAACTGGCGTACTCGCTGGCCTACTCACACATTGAACTGGGCCGCGAACCCGTGCTCGCCGGACTTGCCGAGACCCTGGAACCCTGAGTCAGTCGTCGGCGTCCGGGTATTCGTCGACTTCGTCGTAGCGGCTCGATTCCTCCACTTCCACCTCGAGGATCTTCAGCAGTTCCGTATCAGGATTCAGCATGATGGCGGCTTCGTCACGGCGGTGCTGCAACACGGAGTCCAGGTAGGACTGCACGGTCTCGGCAAGGGGAACATACCTGTCCTGCTTCTGGCTCATGTACCACCGGTGTTCCAAAACTTCGTGGACAACCTCGGCCGGTTCCAGTTTCCCGGCGAGGTGGCGGGGGATGGAGCGGACGATGGGTTCGAAGATCTGGCTCACCCAGGCGTGGGCACTGATTTCCTCATCCAGTTCGGGATTGTTGTCGGCCCGGAACTGGTCCATGTCGTTCAGCAGCCTGCGGGCCTGGTTCTCCTGGGCATCCAGGCCGGTAAGGCGAAGCAAACGCCTCTGGTGGTGGCCGGCGTCGACGACTTTGGGCTGCAGTTGGATGGTGGATCCGTCCGCGGTGGTCTTGATGGCGTATTCCTCGACGTCGAAGCCGAGCTCATTCAAGCGGCGGATACGGGCACCTACGCGCCAACGCTCGCCGAGCTCAAAGGACTCTTTCCCGGTCAGCTCGGCCCACAGCCGCCGGTAGCTGTCCATGATCAGCTCACTGGTGGCCACCGGATCCACCTTCTCTTCGATGAGGCCTCCGTCCAGGAGGTCCATCAGCTCACCGGCGATGTTGACCCGGGCGATTTCAAGGTCGTACTCCCGCTGGCCCATGGAAAGGTCCGGGTACAGCTCGCCCGTTTCAGCGTCCACCAGGTAGGCGGCAAAGGCTCCGGCGTCACGGCGGAAAAGGGTGTTGGACAGGGAAACGTCGCCCCAATAGAAGCCGATGAGGTGCAGTCTGACCAGCAACAGGGCCTGGGCGTCGATGAGGCGGGTCAGGGTGTCCTTGCGCAGCATCTGCGAGAACAGTGCGCGGTACGGCATGGAGAACTTCAGGTGCCGGGTGACGAGGACCGGGTTCAGCGGCTTGCCATCGGCCGTGGTCCGGCCCGTGATGACCGCGACGGGCTCAACACAGGGGACGTCCAGCCGGGCGAGCTTCCGCAGCATGTGGTACTCATGGCGGGCTACGTGTTCGGAGGTTTCTTTGATGGCGATGACAGAGCCACCAAGGTGGGCGAAACGGACAATATGGCGTGAGATACCCCGGGGGAGCGCGGCCAGGTATTCCGCCGGCCAGTCCTCCAGGGCAATGTGCCACGGCAGGTCCAGCAGTTCCGGGTCAGCCGCGGCAGCGGTGATGTTGAGCGAACCGATGACACCGGCCGGGGGCGTGGAGTCCTGGGCGCTCGCTGCCTCGGTGCGCGGGAGCTTGCCGATCTGCCCGTAGTCCGTCGGTTCGTCGTGCCACTGGGCTTCGTTCGTCTCGCTCATGCCTCAATTGTTCCGTACTCGTCGCTGTTGGTTCCCATCGTGTCCGCGAAGGGGTCGGACGGCCGTGCCGACCACTGGACCCCGGGCGCCTCCTGGAACGGGACACCCTGCCTGCTGAGCCTTTCACCCAAGGTGCCCAACCGGCGTCGGAAACCATCAAGGTCCCGGGCCGGCCGGCTGGACCATGCGACTTCGGCGAGGGAAACCGCACGCGGGTACTGAAGCCAGTACGCCTGTCGGTTGCCACGTACCGTTTCCGTCCACAGCGGACCCTCGACGCCAAGCACCTGGTGCTCCGCCAGTCCGCCCTGCACCGGGTCCCAGTCGTAGTACTCGGCCCATGTAAACGGTCCGCCTTCCACCCAGGACAGACCGATGGGCGAGCCGGGATCGTACTTTTGGTCGAGGTAGGTGGTGGCTGCAGGTGACATGAGCACCGGTGAGCCGGCGCCGGCCTTCTCCACCACGGGGTCGAAGCCGCCGTGCCAGTACTGCACTACAGCGCCATCCGGCAGGTCAACCTCGGCGTATTCGTTCCAGCCCACCACCGTCTTGCCGGTTTCGGCCCCGATACGGGCGAATTCGCGGACCATGGTGACGTAGTTGTCGTGGCCGGTCACCAGGGCTTCGTCGCCTCCGATGTGGAGGTAAGGACCCGTGGTGATGGAAGCCAGTTGGCCGAGGACTTCACGGACAAACTCATAGGTAACGGGAAGACCGGCGTCCAAGGTCGAGTAGCCGACGTCGCCCGTGGTGTTCATGGGTTGGGGCCGGCCGTCAGGGTTCAGCTGCGGGATAGCGGCCAGGGCTGCATTGACGTGGCCGGGAAGATCGATCTCCGGAACCACCAGGACGTTCCTCGCCGCCGCATAGCGTTCGATGTCCTTGAAGTCTTCCTGCGTATAGAAACCGGTGCGGCCCGGTCCCAATCCGGTTCCGGGGTGGTTGACGGCGCCGCCCACGGCTGTGAGGTTCCCGTAGTCCAGGCCGGAAGGGTTGTCCGCCGGCGGCTGGATTTCGATGCGCCAGGCTTGGTCGTCCGTGAGGTGAAGGTGCAGGGCGTTGAGCTTGAACTGGCCCATGACATCAATCTGCTCCTTCACTTCTTCAACCGTGAAGAAGCTTCTGGCGACGTCCAGCATGAGCCCGCGGTACTGGAAGCGGGGGGCGTCATGAATAACGACGCCGGGAATCACCCACGTGCCCGCGTCCGGCGTGGCGTGTGGGGCACCGTGGGGCGTAAGGGGCTGCTCCACGGAGGCCGGGAAGAGTTGGCGCAGGGTCTGGACTGCGTTGAAGAACCCGGCCGGTGCTTGCGCTGTCAGCCTGATGGCGTCATCGGTGACGGTGAGCCCGTAAGCCTCGGGGCCGCCGTCGAGCGTTTCCACCAACTCCAGCGAAATGTCACCCGACGAGGAATGGGTGGCAATCGGCAGTTCGAAGCCGGTGCCGCGCTGCAGCAGGAGCTGCAGCTGCCCGGCAGCGGTCCGGGCAGCGCCCTCAGCGATGATCCGTGCCGTGGGCTGAAGCGTGAAAACCTGGCCGTCCAGGGGCGTGACGTGCCGGGGCAAGGGGATCAGGTTGTCCGTCGTGTTCATGCCGTTCTTTCGCCGGAGATGGGTTAACGAGAGAGCGGCCCGACCGTTGAGGGTCGGGCCGCTGTCAGCACTGCATAATGCGACTAGTCGCCCAGGCGGAGACCGGTCTTGGTGTCGAACAGGTGCACGTGGCCCTGCTGCGGACGGACAAAGATGGACTCGCCCTTCATCGGAGGACGGCGGCCGTCGACGCGGGCCACGATGTCGTGGCTCTTGCCATCAAGGATGGTGTGGCCGTAGACGTAGGCGTCGGCGCCGAGTTCTTCAACGACATCGACCTCAACCTGGAGGCCTTCGCCGTTGCCGACGGTCTCCAGGTCTTCCGGACGGGTACCAACGGTGACGGTCTTGCCGGATGCGTCGTCCAGGACGTCGTGCTTGACCGGGTAAACGGTGCCGCCGAACTGGACGCCGCCGTCAACAACCGGCAGTTCCAGCAGGTTCATGGCGGGGGAGCCGATGAAGCCTGCCACGAACACGTTCTGCGGGCGGTCGTAGAGGTTGCGCGGGGTGTCGACCTGCTGGAGGAGGCCGTCCTTGAGGACTGCAACGCGGTCACCCATGGTCATGGCCTCAACCTGGTCGTGCGTCACGTAAACCGTGGTGACGCCCAGGCGGCGGGTCAGGGATGCGATCTGCGTACGGGTCTGGACACGGAGCTTGGCGTCGAGGTTGGACAGCGGCTCATCCATGAGGAAGACCTGCGGGTTACGAACGATTGCACGGCCCATGGCAACACGCTGGCGCTGACCACCGGAGAGCGCCTTCGGCTTGCGGTCCAGGTACTGCTCGAGGTCCAGGAGCTTGGCGGCTTCGCGGACACGCTCGGCGCGCTCTTCCTTGGAAACGCCGGCGATCTTCAGGGCGAAGCCCATGTTGTCGGCAACAGTCATGTGCGGGTAGAGAGCGTAGTTCTGGAAGACCATTGCGATGTCGCGGTCCTTCGGCGGAACATCCGTGACGTCACGGTCACCGATCAGGATGCGGCCGGCGTTCACGTCCTCAAGACCTGCGAGCATGCGCAGGGAGGTGGACTTACCGCAACCGGAGGGTCCAACGAGGACCAGGAATTCGCCATCGGCGATGTCGATGTTGAGCTTGTCGACAGCGGGCTTATCAGTGCCCGGGTACAGACGCGTAGCGTTGTCAAAAGTAACTGTTGCCACAGTTATCAATCCCTTCACCGGCAGGTACGTGCCGGACGATCCGTAGTGAATGGTTCTTGTTGTTCAGTTGAACTCCCCGGCCGAAGACCGGGGAGGATCAGTGCGACGCCGCACGGTACTGTGCGTCACGTCACATCCAAGAGTATGTCAGACTTTTTGACTTCCTGTCGAAATGTTACGAACGTCACATGTTGCTTTGGTCACTGCCCGGTCTGGCCTGCTGCTTCCTGGACGGCGCGGCGGCGCTCCTTCAGCAGCGCTTCGAGGAGCTCGGCGACGTGGACCGGGGCCTCCACGCGGTACTGGGCCTGCGTGAAATCCAGGCCCACTTTGATCCCCACGTCATCTCCCATGAGCCTGCCCAGGGCGTCTTCATCCGTGACGTCGTCGCCGGCGAACAGGATCGCCGTGGCACCGGTGGCTTGGCGCAGGAACTCCACGGCTTCGCCTTTGGAGGCCTTGACCACGGAGGTTTCCAGCACCCGCTTGCCGGTTTTCAGGTACACGCCCGGCTGGTCCCGCAACTCGCGGAGGGCAGCCTCGACGGCGTCTTCCGCGACGTCGTCGTCAGCAAGCCTGGTGTGGAGGACAACTCCAGCCGGCTTGTCCTCCAACAAAGTGCCCGGCGCGACGTTGACGATTCCCGCGAGGACATCGCGGACTCCGGCCAGCCGGGCCCGTTGGGCTTCGTCCAGCTCAAGCCCCAGTGAACCTTCGCCGAGCCATACTTCGGCGCCGTGGCTGCCGATCAGGAGGGAGCCGGCAGGTGGCGAGGCGACCAGCCGCAAACTGTCCAGTGCGCGGCCCGAGATGAGTGCCGTCGTCGTGCGGGGGAGGGTGGCGAGGCTCTCCAAAGCGGCGGCTGAACGCGGCAGGGGGCGGGCGTCCTCGGCGTGGTCCACGATCGGGGCGAGCGTGCCGTCGAAGTCCAGGGCCACCAGGAGGTGCTCGGTTCCCGCGATCCGGCGCACCGCATCCAGAAGCTCGGGCGACAGGGTCAGGGCTGGCCGCTCAGCTGTCATCGCGGACCACTTTCTCGTCGAGGGCGGCGAGGAACTCCGCGGACCAGTGGTCGACGTCGTGGTCCAGGATCTGCTTGCGCATGAGTTTCATGCGCCGGCGGGCTTCCTTGGGCGAAAGATTGACCGCGCCCAGGATCGCCGACTTCAGGCCGTCGATGTCGTGCGGGTTGATCAGGAAGGCCTGCTTCAGCTGGTCCGCTGCCCCGGCGAACTCGCTCAGGACCAGCGCGCCGTCGTCATTTGAACGAGCCGTGACGTACTCCTTGGCCACCAGGTTCATGCCGTCCCGCAGGGCGGTCACCAGCATGACGTCCGCTGCAAGGTACAGGGCCACCATCTCCTCCACGGGATAGCTGTGGTGGAGGTAGCGGACCGCGGTGTTCTGGATGGTGTCGTAGGTGCCGTTGATGCGGCCCACGGTGCCCTCGATCTCCTCGCGGAGGAGGCGGTACTGCTCCACACGCTCGCGGCTGGGACTGGCGACCTGGATCAGCGTGGCGTCCTCGACCTTGATGTGGCCGTCGGCCAGGAGTTCTTCGAAAGCCTTGAGCCGGTGGCCGATGCCCTTGGTGTAATCCAGCCGGTCGACGCCCAGGAGGATGGTCTTGGGGTCGCCCAGGTCCTTGCGGATCTGCCGGGCGCGCTCGATGATGTCAGGCCGGGCTGCCAGTTCCCTGATCTGGTCCACATCAATCGAAATCGGGAAGGACTGCGCGCGGGCAATGTGGGTGATGCTGCCGTCCGGTCCCTTGACGTGGACCTGTTGCTGCTTGACGCTGGCGCCCAGGAACCGGCGGGCCGAGCGCATGAAGTTGCCGGCGTCGCTGGGCCGCTGGAAGCCCAGCAGGTCGGCGCCCAATAGGCCGTCGATAATCTCCCGGCGCCACGGAAGCTGCGCAAAGATTTCCGGTGGCGGGAAGGGAATGTGGTTGAAGAAGCCGATTTTCAGGTCCGGGCGTGCCTCCCGCAGCATGCGGGGGACCAGCTGGAGCTGGTAATCCTGCACCCACACGGTGGCCCCGTCCGACGCGTGGCGGATGACGGCGTCGGCGAACTTCTTGTTGACCTGGCGGTAGGAATCCCACCACGTACGGTGGAACTCCGGCGGCGCGATCACGTCATGGTAAAGCGGCCAGATGGTCGCGTTGGAGAAGCCCTCGTAGTACAGCTCCACGTCGTGGCTGCTGAGCTGGACAGGCACAAGGTCCATGCCCTCATGGCTGAACGGACGCACGGTTTCATCCGGTGCCCCGTGCCAGCCCACCCAGGCGCCGTCTGTCTTGGTCATCATCGGGGCGAGGGCGGTCACGAGGCCGCCCGGCGAGCGGCGCCAGCCGTTGTCTTCGCACCGGTCCACGGGCAGGCGGTTGGACACCACCATGAAGTCGAAGGTGCTCGCCGTCGGCTTCCCCGTGGGAGATGCCCTGACGCCCTCTTCCGTAGTGAGTTTTTCGCTTGCCAAATCCTGCATTACTGCTCCCTGGGGTTGCTGTGACTCACCTCCCAGCCTACCGGCGGAATCATGTACCACCGTTGATCGTTCAACAACCGGGTCACTGCACACGCGGCGAATCTTCAGGTTTGCTCCCGTAAACTGACCCCGTTGCCACTACGACCCCGAGTAACCACGAGGATTTGATGAGCCCCGCAAACGAACCGCGCCTGTCCAAGGCCGAGAAGACCGCCCAGGCCCGGGAACAAGCGCGCAGGATCCGCGAAGAACAGCTGAAGAAGGACAAGCGCAACAAGATGCTGGTCCTGTGGGGCATCGTGGTTGCCGTCGTAGCGATCCTCGTGATCATCGCCCTGGTGGTGGTGCAGAACATGCAGAACAGTGCGCCCGTCGCAGACAGCGGTCCCACGCCCGCCAACGGCAACGTGCACGGCGGCGTGACGCTGCTCGCCAACACCGAGGTCGCCAAATCGGAGCCGGCGACCGTCAACGTGGCGGACGTCCCGTCGCCTCCGGCCACCAAGCCCGCCAGCGTGACCGTACCCGGCGGCGAAGCCGAGGCCGGCAAGCCGGTCAAGGTCATCGCGTACATCGACTTCATCTGCCCCGTCTGCAAGCGCTTCGAGACCACCTACGGGGAGTCGCTGACCAACCTGCGCAACGAGGGCAAAATTTCCCTGGAGTACCGCCCGCTCGGGTTCCTGGACCGCCAGTCCACCACCAACTACTCCTCCCGTGCGGCCAATGCCGCTGCCTGCGTGGTGAACTCGTCGCCGGAGAAGTACGCGGAATTCTTCAACCTGCTCTTCGAGCGCCAGCCGGCCGAAGGCGGCGCGGGCATCTCCGATAACGACCTCAAGGCCATGGCCACTGAGGTGGGCGCAGCCAACATCGACTCCTGCATCGAGAACAAGCAGTTCCGCCCCTACGTCAAGGTCGCCACCCAGGAAGCCGCCGCAATCGGCGTCACCGGCACGCCTACGGTCTTCATCGACGGCAAGCAGTGGGACGGCACCACGGACCTGAACGCTGAGATCCAGACCGCGATCGACGCAAAGGGCTAGGTTAGCGACACGGACGACGGCGGCAGGTCGCCGTCGGGGGCATGTTCCCCGGCGCGGCCGGCCGCCTTTGTCCTGTGCCGGCCGCCGTTGTCCTGCCCGGCTGATTTCCGTGCGGGGGATCGTCTGGGCTACCCTTATCTAGCGCTGAATTACGCTTGCTCCGGTTCGCCGGGGCTGGTCCCGGAACGCCGGGTCCGCCTCCTTAGCTCAGTTGGCCAGAGCACCTGTCTTGTAAACAGGGGGTCGCCGGTTCGAATCCGGCAGGGGGCTCCATCAAAAATATCCCGCTGCAGGCTTATTGCCGTGACTCTGCGTCGAGGTCTTCCAAAGCCCACGTGAGAACTTCAAGATCGAAGGGCGAGGGTTCCCTGGCTTGGTAGAGGTAAGCCTCCAGCTCCAGCGGTTTGGCGCTGCCGCCGTTGGCCCAGTACCTGGCCCACAAGCTGTCCAGTGTGATGACGTGCTGTTCCAAGTACTTCCGGGCTGTCTGCCGTGGATCATCCATGAGTGCTTTCCGTAACTGTCGACTGTCGTCGTGCACCTCGATACTCAGCCTCCTTAGTATTGGAATCTACACCTCGGCTTTCGTTGAGCCAAGACCATCAGGAGGGTGTCCCGCATACTGGGAGGATGCAGCCCACAACAGTGTTGGTCGAGGGTGAAAGTGACCGTGCCGCGGTCCGGGCGCTCGCCCTGCGCAGGGGCCACGATCTTGCTGCCCTGGGGGTGTCGATCGTTCCCATGGGCGGTGCCACCAGCATCATCCATTTCCTTGACCGTTATGGGCCCCGGGGAGAAGGCCACCGGCTCCTGGGTTTGTGCGATGCACGGGAATCGCCGGGCATAGCCCGCGCACTGGCCCGGGCGGGGATCGGTCCGGGCGACCTGGAGGAGCTTGGTTTCCACGTCTGCCATGTGGACCTGGAAGACGAGCTGATCCGCGCCCTGGGTGTGGATGGCGTCCTTGACGTCATCGACGAGCAAGGTGAGCTGGCCTCATTCCGGTTGCTGCAGAACCAGCCTTCCTTGCGCGAAAAGACGGTCCCGGCGCAGCTGCGGCGGTTCTTCGGCGGACGCAGTGGAAACAAGATCCGGTACGCTCCGCTGCTGGTCAATGCCCTGCCGGAAGGCCAGGCGCCACCGCCGCTGGAACTGCTGGTAGCGTCCTTCGCGGCGGCCACCTAGGCCACCCGCGACGGCGGCGCGGGCCTTTGTGGCGAGTGCCGCCGTCGTGGATCAACCGCTAAGGCGTGGGGCTGCCGCCGTTGACGTTCAGCGTCTCACCCACCACGTAGCTGGACTCGGGGGAGGCCAGGAAGACGTAGGCCGGCGCCAGTTCCGCTGGCTGGCCGGCACGGCCCAGGGGAGTGGACTGTCCGAATTCGGGCAATTCTTCCTTTGGCTGTCCGCTGCTGACCTGCAGCGGGGTCCAAATGGGGCCTGGCGCCACGGCGTTGACCCGGATCCCCTTGGGGGCCAGCTGCTGGGCGAGTCCCTTGGTGAAGTTGTTGATGCTGGCCTTGGTGGTGGCGTAATCCACCAGTGTGGGCGAGGGGTTGTAGGCCTGGATTGACGTGGTGTTGATGATCGTGGAGCCTGCCGGCATGTGCGGCAGGGCGGCCTTGGTCAACCAGAACATGGCGTAGACGTTGGTCTTCTGGGTGTGGTCGAACTGCTCGTCGCTGATCTGCCCCAGCTCTTCCTGGGCCACCTGCTTGCCGGCGTTGTTGACCAGGATGTCGATGCCGCCGAGCGTTTCCACCGCGGTATCGACCAGTTCGCGGCATACGGCAGAATCCTTGAGGTCGCCCGGTACCTTGACGGCCTTGCGGCCGGCGGCCTCAATGATCCCCGCTATCCGCGCAGCATCTTCTTCCTCTTCGGGCAGGTAGGAAAGGACGACGTCGGCGCCTTCCCGTGCGAAGGCGATGGCTGTGGCCGCCCCGATGCCTGAATCCGCGCCCGTGACAATCGCCTTCCGGCCTTCCAGTCGGCCTGTACCCCGGTAGGTGTCCTCCCCGAGGTCGGCCTTGGGTGTCAGCTCGGCATCGAGGCCGGGCTCGGGCTGGTGCTGCTCAGGGGGAGAGATGTGCTCGTAAGCGGTGACGGGGTTTCGGAAGGTGTACTGGTCAGTCATGGAAGTCCTCCATCTGTTGCAGGCGGGCGGTTGCTTGCGCCGACCCGCCGTGGACATGCCGCACAGTTACTAAGCAGCCTTACCATTCCAGCCTAAGCATGGGGAGGGTGGGTTGCCAACCCGGCGGCCGGATCCACCGGCGTTGCCTTGCGCCCGTGCAGGGCCAGGAGCGGGAAGAGCAGCACCGACAGCATTCCCGCACCAACCATGGCAGCAGCGGTACCACTGGAAATCAGCCCTTCGTCCTTGCCGATACCGGTGACGGCGACGATGATGGGCAAGCCTGTGGCAGCAAAGAGCGCCACCGCGCGCTTATCCGCAAACGACGACCTGCGCGGTGCAGCCAGCAGCGACGGCACGCCCCTGGCGAGCAGCAGCAGGAGCAGGAACAGCGGAACCGTCGCCAGGGTCAGGGGGCTGGCAACAAGGGCCTTAAGGTCGAAATCAACGCCCGTATCGATGAAGAAGACCGGGACCAGGAAACCGAACGCCACGGCATCGATCTTGGTCTCAATCACTTGGCGGTCGGCCTCCGGGGCGCGGGCCATCACCACCTGCCACAGGACGCCCGCCGCAAAAGCGCCCAGCAGCATGTCGAGGCCCAGCACCATGCTGAGCACCACCAGGGCAGTCAGGATGAACATGATCGAACGCACGGCAAATTGGCCACTCGTGTGCAGCGTGCTGGTCACCTGGAAGTGAAGGAAGGTGTGCTGCGACCGTGAAGCCAGGAAGATTGCCAGCCCCGTCAGAAGCACGAAGCCCAGCAGCACCAGGGTGGCAGGGCCAACCTCCCGGCCGCTGAAAAACAGCGAGACCGCGATCAAGGGGCCGAATTCTCCCACCGCACCCAGGGCGGTGACCGCGGTGCCCAGCGGAGTCCTCGCTTCACCGGCGTCACGAAGAATCGGCATCAACGTCCCCAGGGCAGTTGAGGACAGTGCCACACCAATGATCACGGCGGCCTCGAAACCAGGTGCGAGCAGGAATCCGGCGCCAACTCCAAGGGCCAACGAGATCAGCCACCCAGCCGTTGCGCGGTAGGCGGGACGCCCGCGGATGGCCGCGAAGTCGATCTCGTTCCCGGCCACGAAAAACAGCATTGCCAGGCCGAAATCCGCCAGCGTATCCGTGAACGACGAGGACTGAATCCACCCCAGGAGGCTTGGGCCAAGCAGCATGCCCATCAGGATCTCGAACACAATGATGGGAATCCGTAGCCAGCGGTCCAGCGAGCGGGCAGCCAAGGGGGCGGCGATGGCCAGCGCGGCGATCAGGAGCAATGACGTAGACAGATCATTCATCAGCGGTGCCTCACCTGCCGGGAACGAGGAGTAGTCCAAAGCTACCGCCACCCTTCGGGCGGCGCCATGGACTGTGGCCCGCGACGGGAAAGAACAGTTGTCCACAGATGTTTCGGGCGATGGCGACGGCGGACGGCGCCGCGCGCTAGGCTGGTTACCTCGGCTGAAGCAAGCGGCCGCAACACCCACCGTGTGGAGCCGCATACCAATGTCCCTCGATCAAGAGCTGCGTGCCCTCGCGGCGTCGACCTTCGCTTTGCCTGATTTGCGCGACGGCCAGCTTGCCGCCATGAATGCGCTCGCCTCCGGTCGTGATGTCCTCGCAGTCATGCCCACCGGCTACGGGAAATCTGCCACTTACCAGGTGGCAGCCCGGTACCTCCACCTCCAAACGGGGCGGCCCGCCGTCGTTGTTTCACCGCTCATTGCCCTGCAGGAGGACCAGTTGGACGGGCTGGCCGGGCAGCTGGGTGAGTCGGCCGCCGTCGCCGTCAACTCTTCCCGCAGCGACGCCGAAGTGGAGGCTGCCTGGCATGCCGTGGAATCGGGCAAGGCGGCCTTCCTGTTCCTGGCACCTGAACAACTGGCCAAACAGGAAACCGTGGAACGGATCGCCCGGCTGGACATCACCATGTTGGTCGTGGATGAGGCCCACTGCGTTTCATCATGGGGCCACGACTTCCGGCCGGACTACCTGGAACTTGGAAACGTACGCCGTAACCTGGGCAACCCGCCGGTGGCCGCCCTCACAGCCACGGCTTCCCCGCCTGTCCGGGATGAAATCGTGGAGCGTTTGGGCATGGAAGACCCGCTGCTGCTGGTGCGTGGCTTCGACCGGCCCAACATCGGCCTGGACGTGATGCGGCACCAGACGGACAAGGACAAGCGCAAGGCCGTCCACCGGCAGGTGGCCGAACTGGCGCAGTCAGGCCATGGACTGCTGTACGCCGCAACGCGCAAGGACACGGAGAAATACGCGGCGGAACTCGTCGAGGACGGACTCAGGGCCGAGGCCTATCACGCCGGTCGCTCCGCCTCTGACAGGGAGCGCATCCATGAAGAGTTCCTGGACGACACTTTGGACGTCGTGGTTGCCACCACGGCATTCGGCATGGGCATTGATAAGCCCAACGTGCGGTTCGTGGTCCACGCGGACATCCCCGAGTCGCTGGATGCCTACTACCAGGAGATTGGCAGGGCCGGCCGTGACGGCGCCGATGCTGTGGCGGTACTCCACTACCGCGAGGAAGACCTGGGTCTCAGGAAGTTCTTTGGGACACATACCCCCGACCCCGATGCCCTGCATGCTGTCCTCAAGGTCCTGAAGTCTTCGGACTCAGCGGTTCCCAAAGGTGCCGTCTCGGAACTCACCGACTATCCCGCCCGCCGTGTGACGGCACTGGTCAATCAGCTGGAGGACGCAGGTGCTGTTGCTACCGTAAAGCGGGGCGTCCGGCTGGCATCGCAGGCCAAGCTTCCCACCCTTGTCTCGCGGGCCGTGGAGAAGGCCGAGGCCAGGCAGCGCATCGACCAGTCCCGCCTGACCATGATGCGCGCCTACGCCGAAACGGACGCGTGCAGGCGGCAATTCCTCCTGGGCTACTTCGGCGAGGACCTGCCGGAGCCATGTGGCAACTGTGACATCTGCGCCGAGGCTCCTGCCGAAGCCGCCGCAGTGTCCGACGACTCGGGAGTCCAGGAGCCTTTCCCGCTGCAGTCCACGGTTATCCACAAGGAATGGGGCCCCGGGCTGGTCATGCGGCACGAAGACGACGTCATCACGGTGCTGTTCGAGCAAGAGGGTTACAAGACGCTGTCCCGTAGCGCTGTGGAGGAACACGGCCTCCTGAAACCGGCATAAAGCGACACCCGGTTACAGCTGCGGCGAGCAGTGCCGCGGCACGTCAATTGGCGCCGAGCAGTGCCCGCAGCGTGTCCGCATTCCGCACGGCGTTCCCGCCGCCGTCGTTATTGAAGTACGCGTACACATCCCTGCCTGAGCCGCTCCACTCGCGGATCCGGTCCGCCCACCACTGCAGGTCCTCGTCCGGGTAGGAGCCGCCGTAGAGGTGCTGCCGGTCCGGGCCGTGCAGCCTGACGTACACGAACGGAGCCGTTGCCCGCAGGATGCAGGGCAGGTTTGCTCCGCTCATGACGCAGTAGGCAGTCTGATGGCGCTCCAGGATCGAGTAGACATCGGGGTGGTCCCAGCTGTCATGCCTGAACTCCACCGAGACCCTGATCCACTGGGGAATGGCTCCCAGGAAGTAGTCGAGCCGGGCGTCGTCACGGGCAAAGTCCGGCGGGAGCTGGACCAGAAGGACCGCCCGCTTGTCGCCCAGTTCGTGCCAGCAGCGGCTGATCCGCTCCAACCAGACCTCCGGAGCGTAAAGCTTCTTGCCGTGCGACAGGCCGCGAGGCGCTTTGACGGACATGGCGAAGCCGGCGGGCAGGCGGTTGCGCCAGCCGGCGAAGGTGGTATCCCGTGGCCATCGGTAGAAGCTCGCGTTCAGCTCAACGGTGCTGAACCTGGCGACGTAGGCATCCAACCGCTTGGCCGTGGGGAGGCCCGGCGGGTAGAGCACGCCGTTCCAGTGGTCGTAACTCCAACCCGACGTGCCGATGTGGATGCCCATGGTGGGATGCTAGTGGCTGTTCGCGGTCCGTGCCATGAGCGCCTGGAGGTCTTCGGCGACCTTGCGCTGGCGGGCGCTGCGCGTCGGAACGGGCGTTCTGTGCTCCGTGCGCGGGGCCCTTGTGGTGGTGGGGCGTGGTTGCGTGCTGCGGGACTGCGCGTTCCGGCTGAACGCGGCGTCGCGTCCGATCCTGGGATCACGTACGGGGGCGTCGACGGTGACGGTGCCCTGCAGGGGGTCGTGGAAAAGCGGGAGATTCATGGGTCCATTCCGGTTAGTACGGATTGCCTCAGCAGACCCGTAAACGCTCGACAGGAGATGAACTTTGATCCTTGCATAACTCAAAAGCCTCTGATATGGACAGATGCATATCGATCGCGGGTTTGGTTGTGCAGATGTCCACGGCACCGAGGAGCTAACCCCAGAGCGCCTTTCGGAGGAGAACTTTGAGTTGCTCAGTCTCTTCGTCGCTCAGGTGGGCGAGCTGCTGCTGCTCGCAGGCCTGCAGTTCTGCCCGCAGTTTGGTGTGGATACGGCGCCCCTCGGCCGTGGAGACGATGGCCCGGGACCGTCTGTTCCGTTGCCCCGGAACGCGCTCCACCAGGCCGCGGTGTTCCAGGTCATCGATCAGCCCGGCCACCTGGTTCATATCAAGGCTCAGGAATTCGGCAAGCTCACGTTGCGTGGCTTCAAGTCCGCTGCAGGCGAGGGTCAGCACAGCGAAAGAGCGTTCCCTCAGCCTGAAATCGCTCAGGACACGCTTGTTGAGGGACAAAACGCCTGCATGGACCTTGCCGAGCAGGAGGCTCGCATCATTCCCGATCTCCGCAGCGGCCAGGCGTGGAATCTGTACTTCGGCGCTCAGCGGACCCATGACAACCCCAGATAGTAAGTAACGACCAACCTTTGCATTCTTTCAGAGATATCCCGCCGAACCGGCCACGATAAGGTTCCCATGACGCCGCTGAACGTCATCGCCCAGCCACGGGAAGACCGTGGGCTATGGTGCAGGGAAGACTCATTCCCACAAACCTGACAAGGGGCATCATCTGCATATGGGCGCGCCCGGATACCTCGCAGCTTCCGTTCCGCCACGAATGGCAAGCGCGGGAGCCGCAGTGGCCCTGCCCCTCGCGGCGGTCGAGCAGGTGGGGGATGTCGCCGTCGGGGGTCTCCTGGTAGCAGCATCGCTGGGACCGAGCGTTCTGGCGGCCCCTTTGGCGGGTACGGCGCTGGACCGCGCGGCCCGGCCGGGGGCGCTGATCGCTGGCGCCGGGCTGCTGACGGCTGGCTCGTTCGTTGCCGCGGCGTTCCTGGGCCAGGTGCCCTTGCCGCTGGTCTTTGTGATGCTGGTAGTGGCAGGCGCTGTGTCGCCGTTCTACCTGGGTGGCTTGTCCAGTTTCGTGGCAGGTGCCATCCCCGATTCGAGGCGGGCTTTCGCCTACGACGCCCTGTCCTACAACGTTTCGGCCGTAGCGGGGCCGGCCCTGGTTGCGGCGATCGCTGCTTTCCTTCCCGCCCGGGCGGCGCTGGCGGTGTTGGCGCTGGCCGCTGTGGCTGGAGCCCTGGCCGTGGGGATCTTGAAGCTGCGTCCGCACGGTCGCAGTGCCGGCTCACCCTGGCAGGCCATCACCTCGGGATTGCGCAGGATCTTCGGGCATCGCCCTTTGGCGGTGGTGACGGCATCGTCGACGTTCACCCAGTTGGGGCAGGGCGGACTGGCGGTGGCCGCGATCGCCTTGTCGATCGAACGGATCGGCTCCCCGGCCGAGGGCGCGGCCGTCGTGACGTCATTTGCTGTCGGCAGCCTTGCCGGCGCTCTCTACGAGACGGCGCGCCCGACCCGCCGGCAGCCCCACTGGGTCATGCTGGCAGGATTCCTGGCCACTGGTGGACTGACGGTCATGGCTGCCATTGACCTGGGCATGGTGTGGGCGGTCATCCTGATCGGACTGTCAGGCGTCTTCACGGCGCCGACCGCCGCGGCCATGCTGTTCCTGCGCAACCAGCACAGCCCGGCGCCGTTGAAGTCGCAGATCTTCACGGTCAGCGCCGGGTTCCGGGCGAGTGCTTCGGCAGCCGGTGCAGCCCTGGCTGCCTCCGCGGCCGGACTGGGCGGTGCCGGGCTGGTCATCGCCATGGGAAGCATCTGGATCGTCTCCGGACTGATGATGGCCGCCTATCCCAAAAACGCAGGTTCGTGACCTTTTTCACGGCAGGAAACATTCCGTCAATCGGCTAAATCGCGGTTAATTTTGTCCATCGAACTGCCTAAATTGCCGCCGGGGCACTACGATGATCAACGACTCGTCACCGAGTACGCATCATTCACACTTTAAGTTCGGGGGATCTACCAATGAGCTATCCGCAGCAACCGCAGCAGACCCAGCCTTACGCAGCACAGGGCGGCGAGCCGCCGCTTTGGGCTCCTTACTACGGCGCGCCGATCGGTGCAGCCATCCAGCGTTTCTTCAAGAAGTACGCCACCTTTACCGGCCGTGCGAGCCGCAGCGAATACTGGTGGGTTGCCCTTGCCCTGGGCGTCATCGGCTTCGTTCTCCAGCTCCTGACCGGCCTGCTTGGCAGCGCCGGCGCTACTGTTTCCGCCAACGGCACCGCGACTCCCGGCCCCGGTGCAACCGTTGGCCTCATCCTCCTGCTGGTGTTCTACTTGGCGGTGCTGGTTCCCTCCATCGCCCTGTTGGTCCGCCGCCTCCACGACGGCAACTTCAGCGGCTGGCTTGCGCTGCTGGGCCTTATCCCGTTCGTCGGCGGTCTTGCCATCCTCGTCTTCGCGCTCCTGCCGTCCAACCCGGCCGGCCAGCGCTTTGACGTTCCCACCGCCTAGGGAATCCGGTTCCTGACGCCATCAAGGGGCGGCACCTGGTGTGCCGCCCCTTTCGCGTACCTGCCAGGCCCGGGTTGCGTCCTGCACGGACGGAGCCATGGCATGCTGAAAGCTTCGGACACCTTTCCCGACCAGGAGTGACATGATCAGCACCATCAAGCGCTGCGCAGTTATTGGCGGGGGCATCATCGGGGTGGCCGTAGCGCGGGAACTGACCAGGAAGCTCCCTGAAGTCCAGGTGACGGTGTATGAAAAGGAAGACCGCCTTGCGGCCCACCAGACCGGCCACAACTCGGGAGTGGTGCACGCAGGCCTCTACTACGAGCCCGGCGGGCTGAAGGCAACACTGTGCCGCAGGGGTGTCCACTTGCTCCAGGAGTTCTGCGCCGACCGGGGCCTGCCCTATGAGGCGTGCGGCAAGCTCGTCATCGCCCAGACCCCGGAAGAATCAGCCCGGCTGGACAAGATCTTCATCCGGGCGCGGGCCAACGGGGTCCCCGGTGCACGGATGCTGACCGGCGGGCAGATACGCGAGGTGGAGCCGAACGCCGTCGGGCTGTCCGCACTGCACTCACCGGAAACCGCCATTGTGGACTACGCGGCCATCACCGCCGCGCTCGCCGATGACGTCCGCGCCGCCGGCGGGGATATCCGCTTGGGGCAGGAAGTGACCTCGCTGGTGCAGCACGCGCAGGGTGTAGTGGTGGGCACCCGCGACGGACGTGACCACTACGACCTGGTGGTGGCGTGCGCGGGCCTGCAGTCCGACCGCCTCGCCGCGGCCACAGGGGAACCTGCTGCACCACGCATCGTTCCGTTCTTCGGGCAATACTTCCTGCTGGGCCAGGAAGCACGCGAATCGGTCAAAGGGCTGATCTACCCTGTGCCGGACCCCAGGCACCCTTTCCTGGGCGTGCACCTGACCAAAAGGATCGATGGCGAAATGATGCTTGGTCCCAACGCATTCATCTCCTTGGGCCGTGAATCCTATTCGTGGCGGGACATTAACCCGCGCGATGTCATGAATTACGCCGCCTTCCCTGGTTTCTGGAATTTCGTCCGGCAGAACATTCCCTCTGCGGTCCGCGAGTTCAGCACGGTGGTGAGCCGCAGGAAATTCGTCAGGGAGGCCGTGCGCTTTGTGCCGGCCCTGGAAGGGGCTACAGTGCGGCCCGGAACCCGGGGCGTCCGCGCCCAGGCAATGAATGCTGACGGCACGCTGGTGGATGATTTTGTCATTGCCCGACGCCGGAACATGGTTCTGGTTCGGAATGCGCCGTCTCCGGGGGCTACTTCGTCGATGGCGATCGCGGAGTACATCGTCCAGCAGGCATTGCAGGAGTAATTTACACGACGGTGACGCACTGGAAATCCCCGGCGAATCACGGCCCGGTAGTTTTCCGGCATGACTACTTCGTTAGCTGCCGGGTGCAGAAGAATCGGCTCGGCCATCGCCCGATGGATTGAGGCCGCCTACGTACTGGAATGCGCTGGGCAGGATGGGCACGGGGCGGGAACGCGGTGCAGTGATTTGGCGTGGTTGCCGGCACTGAGCGGGGTGACCGTAGCTGCCGCTCATTCCATTCAGTCGCACGCGGAAAACACGCGTCCTTCCTTGTAGGCACAATGTAAAAGGTGGCCGGGTGTCGCGTTGGGCACACTATTAGTTGATAGCGGGAACTATGCCCTAAACTGCTGCACTGAGGTGCCGGATCGGCACTGTGCAGCAACGAAAGCGAACCCTCAATGGCTACTGATTACGACGCTCCGCGCAAGACAGAAGAAGAGTCTCCCGCTGAATCGCTTGAGGCCCTTCAGGCGTCGCGTGGTGCCGCTGCCCAGACCGCGGTCATCGACGTCGACGACAACGACACTGCCGAAGGCATTGACCTTCCGGGAGCCGATCTTTCCAATGAAGAACTGACCGTTGTAGTGGTCCCGGAGCAGTCCGACGAATTTACGTGTTCTTCCTGTTTCCTGGTCCGCCACCGCTCACAGGTTGCACTGGAAAAGAATGGCCTGAAGTACTGCAAGGACTGCGAAGGCTGAACCGCCTGCAGCACAAACCTCGTGGACCCCGACAAGCGAAGAAACAGCTTGGCGGGGTTTTCGCATATCTGCGCCGGTTTTATAACGCCGCGGTGTCGTTATCTTCGGTTACGGCAGTATGCACGCAGCCCCGCTGAAAGTGTCCTGAAAGCCAGAAAATGGCGCCTTGCATAACCTGCCCGTGACCGGCAACAAGCCCCTCTAACGGTTATGCGCCGAAGAGGACACGGACGGAACAAAGCGGCGGATCCGCTCCTAATCTGGAGGTATCCATCCCGCCTTGAAGGGGGCAAAAAATGAGGAAGTTAGGTGCGGGTCTGGCGGCACTGGCAGTGGCTGCCGTACCCGGACTGATGGGAGCGGGGCCGGCGGCTGCGTCACCCTATTGCGGAATTACGTGGGGTTCGCTGGCCAAGGCCGATCCCGACATGAGTTCCGCGCACGTCACCAATGTCCGTACGGGCCAGCAGCCCTGCTACGACCGCATGGTGGTCGATCTTGCCGGCAAAGTGGCCGGTTATTCAGTGCACTACGTTCCCGTAGTGACCCAGGACGGCTCCGGGTTCCAAATTCCCGTGGCGGGGGACGCGGACCTGCAGGTGGTGGTGACGGCTCCGTCCTACGACCAGTACGGAAACCTTAGCTATGCACCTGCGGCGAAGGCTGAGCTGTCCAACGTTTCCGGATACCAAACGTTCCGGCAAGTGGTCTACGCGGGAAGCTTCGAGGGACAGACCAGCATCGGGCTGGGGGTCCGTGCCCGCCTTCCGTTCCGGGTCTTCATCCTGGACGGACCCGGCGGCGGTTCGCGCCTGGTGGTGGACGTGGCACACCGCTGGTAGGCCTCCCTTATCGGTGACACCGCCAAACAACGGGAAAGCTGCCGGTTCGTACGGAATCTTCCGCACGAACCGGCAGCTTTCCAGCGAAACCGTGGTTCCAGGGGCTACTCCGGGACCACCAGCGCGGGGGTGTCCTTGCGGATGGTTTCGCCCCGGAAGAATCCGGGCCTGAGGCGTGACATGACCAGCATGACCACCACACCCAGTGCAAGGATGCCCACGCCGAGTACGAACACCAGACCCACGCCGAAGATCTCCGAACCGCTGCCGAACTCCGGCGCCCAACTGTCCACGGCGGTCTGGATGAACACCACGAAGAGGCCGACACCGCCCAGCAACGGGCACAGGAACCGCAGGACCACGTTGCGTACGCTGGAGAACAGGCTGTTGCGGAAATACCATACGCAGGCAATCGCGGTGAGTCCGTAGTAGAAGCAGATCATCAGGCCCAGGGCCAGGATGGTGTCGTTCAGGACGTTTTCGCTGATCATGTGCATCACCGCGTAGAAGCCCGCGGACAGGACGCCTGCCGCGATGGTGGCGTAGCCCGGCGTCGAGAATTTCCTGCTCATCCGGCTGTAGCGCTCCGGCAGGGCGCCGTAGTGCGACATCGCCAGGAGGCTCCGCGACGGTGACGTGAAAGTGGACTGCAGCGAAGCAGCCGAGCTGGACAGCACGGCAAGCGACATCAGGATGGCGAACGGGCCCATCACCGGCGAAGCGAGCGCAGTGAAGATGTTGGCATGGTTTTCCTCGTTGTTCAGGCCCACCCCGGAATCGCCGACGCCGGCAAACATCATCGTGGCGATGGTGACCAGCAGGTAGATGCCCAGGACGGCCACGGCAGTCAGCGTGCCGGCGAGGCCTGCGGTTTTCTTGCCGTTGGCAGTTTCCTCATTAACGGTGAGGCACACGTCCCAGCCCCAGTAGACGAAGATCGACAAGGAGATTCCCGCCGCGATCTGGCCGAATGTTTCCACCTTGGTGACATCGAACCAGTCCCAGCTGAAGGGAATGGCGGTGGGGGAGGAAGACCAGTTGGCGAAGGCCATGAGCACGAACAGGCCAAGGGCCACCAGCTGGAAGCCAACCAGTCCGTACTGGACGATCTTGGTGGTGTGCAGGCCCCGGTAGCTGACCCACACGGCCAAGGCAACGAACACCAGGCACGTCACCACGTTGAGGAGTTTGTTGGAGGCGAGGTCGGCGATCTCCGGATTGCCCGCGAGCTGGGACAGGAACAGGTAGAAGAAGTCCACTGCCACGCCTGCCAGGTTGGACAGGACGATGATGTTGGCAGCGAGCAGGCCCCAGCCACCCATCCAGCCCACCCAGGGACCGAACGCTTTGGTGACCCAGGTGAACGTGGTGCCGCTGTCCGGGGAATCGGAGTTGAGTTCCCGGTAAGCCAAGGACACCAGGATCATCGGAATGAACCCGATGAGGAAGATTGCCGGAAGCTGTAGACCGACAGTGCTGATGGTGGGGCCCAGGGCCCCGGTCAGCGTGTAGGCGGGTGCAATGGTGGAGATGCCAAGAACGACGACGGCGAGGAGCCCCAACTGCCCCGTCTTCAGTCCCTTGCCGCTGATGTCATGCGACGATGCGGCTTCACTGCCGCCGCGGTGGATTGTCTGGCTCATGAGGGCCCTTTCTAGATGGCCGTAGGCTGCTGCTGCGTGATGCAGTGGATGCCGCCGCCCCGCGCGAAGAGTTCGCGCGCGTCAACACTGACCACGCGTCGGCCGGGGTAGGCATCGGCGAGAATGCGGAGTGCTTTCTCGTCCATGGGGTCATTGAAGCTGCAGGCGATGACCCCGCCGTTGACCACGAGGTGGTTGATGTAGCTGTAATCCACATACCCCTCGTCGTCGGTCAGTGTTTCCGGGGCCGGAACTTCGATGATGTTCCATTCCCGGCCTGCTGCGTCGTGGGTGGTGCGCAGGAAGTCGATGATTTCGCGGGAGACCTTGTAATCCGGGTGTTCCGGGTTCTGCTGGGAATGCACCAGCAGCGTTCCGGGGCTGGAGATGGCGGCGACGATGTCCACGTGGCCGCGCGTGCCGTACTTTTCCGAGTCACGGGTCAAACCGCGGGGGAGCCACACAACGTGGGTTGCTCCGATGGTGCGGGCCAGCTCCTGCTCAATGTCGGCCTTGGTCAGGCCCGGGTTGCGGCCCTGGTCCAGCTGCACTGTCTCCGTGACCAGGACGGTGCCTTCGCCGTCCACCTGTATGCCGCCGCCCTCGTTGACGATCCCCGAGGGGACGTGCTGTGCCTTGGCCTTGCCGCTCACGAACTCCGCGATGAGGGAGTCCTTGTCCCAAGCGGCCCAGTCCTGTCCTCCCCAGCCGTTGAAGATCCAGTCCACGGCGCCGAGCTGGTTGGTGGCGTCAAGCACGAACGACGGGCCGATGTCGCGCATCCAGGCGTCGTTGAGCTCCGCCGTCAGTACCTCGACGCGGGGGTCAAGGTAGCGCGCGGCTGTATCGACGTCGTCGGGGGATACCACCATGGTGACCGGCTCGAACTCGAGGATGGCGTTCGCGACGGCCGCCCACGTGGTGCGGGCAGCGTGCGCTTCTTCCTCCGTGTCGCCCAAGGTGTAGCCGCCCGTGGGGAAGGCCATCCAGACGCGGTCCTGGGGCGCCGTCTCGGACGGCATGCGCCAGGCGCTCACGCCGAAACCGCCTGTGGCTGCTGGCTTGATGCGGGGCTGGCGCCCAATGGAGCGTCCGGGTTCACGGGCTCGGTGAGGCGGGCGTAGGTTTCCGGGCGGCGGGTGGCGAGGAACGGGAACAGGGTCAGCCAGTCCTTGCGCTGGTCGAGATCCAGGTCTGCCACCAGCACGGCGGACTCGTCGCGCGGAGCCTGGACCAGGACACGGCCGTAGGGGTCGGAGATGAACGAGGAGCCGTAGAAGTTTAGTGTTCCCTCACTGCCGTGGCGGTTGGGGGCGATCATGAAGAGACCGTTGGCGATGCCGTTGCCCACGATGACCTGCTGCCACAACGGCTGCGTGTCGAAGTCCGGGTGGTCCGGTTCGGAACCGATGGCCGTGGGGTAGACCAGGATTTCGGCGCCGCCCAGGGAGTACATGCGGGCGAGCTCGGGGAACCATTCATCCCAGCAAGTGGGCATGCCCAGGCGTGCGCCTCCGAGTTCGGCCGGCGCGTGGACGGCGTAGGCGTCGTCGGCGTCCGGGCCCTGGCGGAAGAACTTGTCCTCGTAGTAGCCGGCAGTGACGGGGATATGGAGCTTGTGCGTGCGGGCGACGAGTTCGCCGGCAGGGGAGACCAGGATCGCGGTGTTGAGGCCCAGACCGTCATCGGTGCCGTCCGGATTCTCTGCACGCTGGTACAGGGAAGCGTGGACTGAGACGCCGAACTTGCGGGCGGCCTCGGAGGCGAAGGTGAACGTGGGACCTGTGAGCAGGTCCTCGGCGATGTCCGAGGGGCGGACACCGGCGTCGGGCTTGTTCTCGGGCCGCGTGTCTGCGGGGTAGCGGGAGAGCGTCAATTCCGGCAGGAAGACAACCGTTGCGCCGAGCCTGGCCGCACGCTCGATGCCCTCGTTCAGTTCCGCGCGCAGGACGGCTTCATCAGCGTGCCACTGGTGCTGGACGACGCCGACCCGCAAGGGCGTGCGGGTGGACGGTTCGGTGCGTGCCAGAGAAGTGGGGGCTTCGAGGCGGGTAATTTCAATCATGATGGCATGTACTCCGGTGAGACGACTGTCACTAAATGAATAGCGTTCATTTAGTATGGCGGCAGTCACGCCGGAGCGCAAGAGGTGAAATGAATGCCGTTCGTTTATGACCCGTCGCGAAGTGGCATTTGATGACAATGTGGGGCGGCGGGACTGTCATCAAATGCCATCTCGCGGGGGGCGGGGGTGCGGGGTGGGGGTGCGGGGGTGCGGGGGTGTGGGATCAGCGTTTGGGTCTGGCCCTCACGTGCATGCGCTCGCCCTGCTGGCCGAACAGGGTCAGGAGTTCCACTGGGTCCTTGCCGGCGCTGGCGAACCAGTGCGGGGTGCGGGTGTCGAACTCGGCGGCTTCGCCTGCTTTGAGGATGAAGTCGTTGTCCCCGAGGATCAGCCGCAGCTTGCCGTTGAGGATGTACATCCAGTCGTACCCCTCGTGGGATTGGGGGTTGGGGATTTCTTTGCCGGTGGAGCCTGGAAGGACCATCTTGAAGGCCTGAATGCCGCCCGGCCGCTTGGTCAGGGGCAGTGCCGTTCCCCATTCGTGGACGTGCGGCTTCAAATGGATCCGCGGATCTCCTGTTTCCGGCGCGTCGATGAGTTCTTCGAGCGGCACCTGGTGGAGCCGGGCAATGGGCAGCAGCAGTTCAAGGGTGGGCTTCCGCTGGCCGGACTCAAGCCTGGAGAGCGTACTGACGGAGATGCCGGTGGCTTCCGAGGCTTCGGCGAGGGTCAGGTTCTTTTGGGTGCGGAGGGTTCGCAGGCGTGGGCCGACGGAATCGAGGAGCTTGTTGACAACGGAATCCATGCTCATATTTTGCCATAGCAGCAAACTATCTTGCCGGTATGAATGCTGCCGCGGAAGCATTGGACACGAAGGGAAGGAAGGGAAACATGGAAAAGCAGTACGACGTCGTAGTTGTGGGTGGTGGCGCAGCTGGGTTAAGTGCAGCCGTCACGCTGGCCAGGGCCTTGCGCTCGGTGCTCGTTGTTGATGCCGGCGAGCCGCGGAATGCGCCGGCGGAAGGGGTGCACGGATTCCTCTCGAGGGACGGTATGAGCCCCCGGGAACTGCTGGCTGCGGGACGGGACGAGGTCCGCAAGTATGGCGGCGAAGTGCTGGCCGGCACGGCCGTGGCGGCACGTTCGACGACGGAGCCTGGCCTGGGCACGGACCCCGCCTTCGAGGTGGATCTCGACGATGGGCAGGTGGTTGGAGCGCGGCGATTGCTGGTGGCTACCGGGCTGAGCGACGTCCTCCCCGGCATCGAAGGAATCCAGGAACGCTGGGGCAAGGACGTGATTCATTGCCCGTACTGCCACGGCTGGGAGGTAAGGAACGCCTCCATCGGGATCCTTGGAACAGGACCCCTTTCCATGCACCAGGCATTGCTCTTCCGGCAGTGGAGCCCCAGCATCACACTGTTCCTGAATGACCTGGTGGAGCCGACGGAAGAGGAATGGGAACAACTCGCGGCCCGTTCCATCGCCGTGGTGGAAGGAAAGGTGAAGTCCCTGGAGGTAACAGGTGACGCCTTGACCGGTGTAGCCCTGGAATCCGGGACGGTCATTCCCGTGCAAGCTGCGGTAGTCGGGCCACGCATGGAGGCCCGTTCGCAGGTGCTTGAGTCGCTTGGCATCGAACCTGCGGAACATCCGATGGGCGTTGGCCATCATGTGGAAAGCACGGCCCTTGGCGGTGCAACTTCCGTTCCCGGGGTGTGGGTGGCCGGCAACGTCACGGATCTGACCGGTCAGGTGGTGGCCGCGGCCGCCGCAGGAAACATGGCCGGTGCGGTGATCAACGCGGACCTCATGATGGCAGAAACCCGGCGTGCCGTGGAGCAGGCCAGGATGGCGGTTCCCAGCAAATAACGGTCGACTTGTGACGCCGGGGCGAGGACGATTAAAGGGCAGCCAGTTAAGGAGGTTGGGTATGTGCTACTCGTACTATGAGGACTTCGAGAGGCGCACGAAGAAGGACTCCGCGCGCAAACCCGAAACGCACACCACAGAGGAAACTCCGGTTCAGCCCGCCGGGAAGCGTCCACCCACGGAAGGCACGCTGTGGACGTTCCTGGCCCGCCGGCGTCGGGAATTTGACGTCACCGAACCGACAACCGAACGCATCCGCGAGAAGGTCTGATCGGTATCCATCTGACTGGCATTAGCGGTTGTTCTGAAGCCTCAGAACAACCGCTGGTGCCAGTCAGTTGCGAAAATCAGCTGGCGAGTTCCGCGCGCAAGGGGTACATGCCGCCGTCGAGAATCACCTGGATGCACACACCGGTAGCGGGGTTAAGCACGATCGGTGCCATCAGGTTCACGGTGGTCTTGTCCGAAGCGGGATTCACCACCACCAAAAGGGTTCCTTCCCCGGCTGCAGGGAGTCCCACGGACTCCAGAGCGAATGCCGGGATGGTGGGAGCGTAATCCGGAACATACACGGAGGCATCGGCAAGGAACATGCGCACCTGCGGCTCCTCCGCTTCCAGGGCAAACAGGCCCACGGCCCCCGGGATACCGCGCAAGGAGAACCCGCCGGCACCCTCCAGTCCGGGCATGGGCGCGGCAAACGTCAACGACTCGAAGGCCAGTGCCGTGCTCATCGCAGGAAGTCCATGAGCGTCGGCTGCAGGACCTTGGCGGTCACTGCGAGGGCCACTTGGTAGTTGGTCTCCTGCACCTTCAAATCCATGACTGCCTTTCCCAAATCCAGGTCTTCCACCCGCGACCTCTGGGTTTCCAGCGTAGCCTTCATCCCTTCCAGGGAATCCTGTGCCTGCCCCAGGCGTGTCTGCCGCATCCCGACGCCGGCCCGCCCGTCGATGACCGACTGGATGCGCTCACCGATCGCGGCCAACCGCCCGTTGGGGTTGATGCCGGCCCGGATGTCCGCGACGACGTCGCTCACCACAGCGAAGACCGAGCTCGCGCCGCTGCCGAAGATCGCGCCGCCGTCGGAATCCACCCGCACGGTCCGCGAGGCGTCAACGCGGCGTTCCACCGAACTGTTGGTGGTGCCGTTGAATACCGGGGGAGAGCCGTTGGTGAAGGCGCCGTCCGTGTCCGCGCTGCCGGCGAAGACGTTCCGGCCCAGGTACCTGGTGTTGGCTTGGGTCAGGAGGTCCTTGCCCAGGCCTTCGATTTCGACGGCGATCGCCTCCTTCGCGGAATCGTTCAGGGTGCCGTTGGCCACCTGGACCACCAAGTCCCGCACCCGGTTGAGGATGTTGGTGGACTGTCCCAAGGCCGTGTCGGCAGCCGCAAGCCAGCCGTTTCCGTCACTGATGTTGCTGCCGTATTGGTTGGCCGCATTCAGCTGGCCCCGCAGGGCGATGGCCTGCGCGGCGCCTGCCGGATCGTCGGAAGGGCGGTTGATGTTCTTGAGCGTGAGCGCACGGTCCTGCAGTTCGGCCAGCCGGGTTTGCGCCGACTGCAGGCTCCGCTGCGATGAAGCGGCCATCATGTGGGTGGTGACGCGGTTGAGCACGGCTTACCTTCCTACCAGTCCGGTGCGGTTGATCAGGACATCCAGGGCCTCATCGATGGCCGTCATCACCCTGGCAGCGGCCTGGTACGCGTGCTGGCCGGCGAGGAGGCTGATGTTTTCCTCGTCCAGGCTGACCCCGGCACCGGAGTTGCGCTGCCCGACGGCGGCAACTCCCGCAGCGTCCGCAAGGTGCGCATGCTGTTGTGCTGAACGCGAGGCCATGCCGATTCCGGACACTACTCCGCTCCAGAAAACGTCCGGCGACGCGGCCGAGGAGCCGATTTGGGACAGTCTGTCGGCCAGGCTTCCATCGAGTGCGCCCGCACCTGCCGCGCCCGTGGCAATCCCGGCCGGGCTGCTTGGGACCACCCTGAGTGACAGGGCCACGGGAACGCCGGGCGTGCTGGCGAAGAAGTCGAGGTTGCCCGCGCCGGTACTGGACTGGCCGGTCCTGTGGATGGCATTGACCTCGTTCAGGAGCTGGGTTGCGAAGGCGTTGTACGACGCCGCTGCCTGGGCGATCGCGCCTCCGGTGCCATCGCCTGCGGCCGGTGCCAGCAGCGAGAGAGCTCCGGCGAGCTTGCCGCCGTCGAGGTTTACTGCGGCGCCCGGGCGGTCTGCCCACTCCAACTGGACCGGCGTGGTGGCCGCGTCCATGCCCGTGGGGCCGGCCAAGCGGAGCTGGCGTACCGAGGTCCCGGACACCAAGGCGTTGCCGCCGATGAAAACGTCCGCGGTGCCGTCGGGGTTCTCGCGGACCGTGCCACCGGCCAAGGAGGCAATGGATTCCGTCAGTTGGTTCCGGGCATCGATGAGTTCGTTCGCCGAACCTCCGGCAGCCACGGTCGAGCGGATCTGCGAGTTGAGGCTCGCCACCCGTCCTGCTGCTGCGTTGAGTTCGACCACCGTGGCAGCGGCTTCTCCGCGGATGCGACTCCACTGCGCGTCCAGTGACTTGTAGCCTGCGGCGAGGGTTTCAGTTACGGTGGCGGCGGCTTCGAGCAGGACCGACGCCGGTGCGGACTCGCCCGGGTGGTTCGCTACCCCCTGCCACGAGGCCCAAAAGGTCTGCATCGCCGTCGACAATCCATGCGCACCAGGCTCCTGCAGCGAGTCCTCAAGCCGCTGGAGTTCCGTTGACCGCAGGCCGGCGTATCCCGAGGCCGCAGCACTGTTGCGAACGCCGGCGTCGAGGAAGCTGTTGCCCAGGCGCGCGATGCCGTCCACCCGGACGCCCTGGCCCGCCTGGCCCACGCTGGAATGCAGGCCCACGGGCAGCGGAGTTCCGATCGCTGACTGTTCGATCCGCTGGCGGGTGTAGCCGGGAGTGGAGGAATTGGCGATGTTCTGGCCGGCCAGGTTGATGGCCTGTTGGGCCGCGGTGAGGCCCCGGTAGGCAGTGTTGAGTCCGCCGAATGTGCTCACTGTGCGTAGCCTCTCAGAGTTTCCGGTCGACGAGGTGGGCCGACGCGGAATCGCCCGTGCGGCCGTGGGAGTCATAGGTGCCGGCTGCGGGTTTCAGATCGGCGAGCGTTTCCTGGGTGGAACGGACGGCTGCACGCAGGAACTGCTCGTTGGCGTCCCGGAGCTCCTTGATGGAGGCAGTTTGCTGCCGCATGGCGCCCAGGTGGGACATCAGCACCTCGGCCCAGGCAGGGTCGGGGGCAGCAGCGGCCAGTTCAGCCAATGAGCAGTCCGGGGACAGGCCCCATTGTTCCGCCACGGCTGCTATCTCCACGGCCCGGGCAAGACCGGCCTTTGAAACCCGGTCCAGGACCTGCTCCACTTCCCGGGTGCCATGCGGCAACCAACGGGATTTGCCGGCCGTCAGCAGCAGTTGCTCTTCTTCGAGCTTGAATGTCAGGAGATCCAGGAGCTCACGTTCGCGCCACAGGAGGGCTGACAGTTCATGGATGGCCACTGCGGTCGACTCCAGTTCTGAGTGGGGATGGTTTGGGGGACGGGGTGCGTCCCCGGTAGCTCCCCCTTAGCTATCGGCCGCGGATGGCCAGGCGTTAGGCGGCCCCGTGGGCCAAAAGCTCTTGCGGATTTTTGCTAACGGCGTTCTGCTGCCCGCCGACTGTGGTCTGTGACGGCCCACGGATGGGCCGCCACACAGTAAGTCCAGATCACGGAGGAAAAATCATGGGCATGCAGATCAACAACAACCTGATGGCAAACAATGCTTACCGCAGCTTGAACGCCACGCAGGACACCCTGTCCAAGTCGATGGAGAAGCTCTCCAGCGGCCTGCGCATCAACCGTGCGGCTGACGACGCGGCCGGCCTTGCCATCTCGGAGGGCCTCAAGTCCCAGGTGAGCGGTTCGGCAGTTGCAGCCCGCAACGCCCAGGACGGCATCAGCATCATCCAGACCACGGAAGGTGCCCTCACCGAAGTCCACTCCGTTCTGCAGCGCATGCGCGACCTCGCAGTCCAGGGTGCTTCCGACACGAACAACGCCGACGCACGTGCGGCCATCAAGAAGGAAGCAGACTCCCTCGGCAAGGAACTGAACCGCATCACCGAATCCACCAACTTCAACGGCATCGACCTCCTCAAGGGCGGCGCCAAGAACATCCAGGTGGGTACCGCAGGTTCGGCCAACGACGTCATCTCCGTCAACCTCGGCGATGTCGCCACCGCCGTTGGCGCACTGGCTTCGGCAACCGGCTCAACGGACTTCGTGGTGACGGACAACGCCACCGCCCAGACCACGATCACGGCGATCGACACAGCCATCAAGGCAGTGTCCACCCAGCGTTCGGACCTCGGTGCAAGCCAGAACCGCCTGGACCACGCCATCAAGTCGCTGAACGTCGCCGGCGAAAACCTGCAGGCTGCCCAGTCCCGCATCGCCGACACGGACATGGCTGCGGAAATGGTCAAGTACACCAAGGCGAACATCCTGTCCCAGGCAGGTACCGCCATGCTGGCACAGGCCAACCAGTCCGGCCAGGGCGTCCTTTCGCTCCTGCGCTAAGGCTCGTCATGGACAGACGGCCGGCCAGGCCCCATCCTGGCCGGCCGTCGCTGGCAAGGGATTGACCGGACCGGGAAGGAGAACCTGTGACAACCGCTATCGACGGGCTCGCCAGTGGCCTGAACACCACCGCGATCATCAACTCGCTGATGTCGGTCGAGGCACTGCCGCAGACCCAGCTCAAGACCAAGCTGGCCTCCAACCAGACCGTCATTTCCACCCTGCAGTCCCTCAACACCAAGCTCACCGCGCTCAAGGACCTTGCCGTCGCAGGGTCCACCACCGGCGCGCTGAACCTGTTCACTGCCACCAGCAGTCAACCCTCCGTCACGGCAAAAACCACGACGGCGGCCACTGCGGGATCGATCGACCTGACCGTAACGCAGCTGGCCCGGACGCAGGTAAACGTCACTGCGGCCATGGCCTCCTGGCCCACCGATGGCGGCGCCCCGGCACGACTGACGATCGTTGATTCCACGGGCAAGACGACCGAGATAGCTCCCACGGGTACTTCTTTGGATGACGTGGTTTCGGCCATCAACGCGGCGTCCGGTGGCGCCCACGCGGTGAAGGTTCCGGCGGGCAACGGCACATACCGCCTGCAGCTGACGGCTACCACGTCCGGTGCCGCCGGAGCCTTTACCGCCTACCAGGGCACGGCCGCCCAAGTGGCGGGCGGCACTGCGGTGGACCTCATGGCTGACCCGGCTGCCGCCGTCGTGAAGTCCGCGCAGGATGCCAAAGCGACGCTGTACGCGGGCACGGCCGCCGAACAGGTGCTGACCTCCGGAACGAACACCTTTGCCGATATCCTGCCCGGTGTTTCCGTGACGGCGTCGGCAGTGAGCACCGGTCCGGTGACCGTGACCGTCTCCAGTGACGTTCCCGGCATCACCAAGAAGGCGGGAGACCTGGTGACCTCCGTCAACGATGTCCTCAGCTTCGTTGCCATGTACAGCGCGGTGTCCAAAACCACCAACTCCAGCGGCGCGACCGTCCCCAAGGCAGGGATCCTGACCGGCAACAGCAGCGTGCGCGCCGTCAACGACCAGGTCCTCGCGGCACTGTCGCGGCCGGTTGACGGGAAGTCACCGGCCGAATACGGCATCAACATCACCAAGGACGGAAACTTCACGTTCGATTCCGCCAAGTTCTCCGCGGCGCTGGCCGCGGACCCGGCCGCCACGCAAGCCGCGGTGCAGGCTTTGGCCGGGCGCGTGGCTGAAGCCGCGACGGCCGCTGCCGACCCCTACAGCGGTTCCATCTCCAGCCTCATCAAAGGCCGGGAATCCGAAGCCCGGGACCTCGGCACCCGGATCGCCGACTGGGACCAGCGCCTGGCAACCCGCCGCGCCACGCTCCAGGCCGTCTATACCAACATGGAGGTCCTGCTCGGCGGCCTCCAGTCGCAGTCCAGCTGGTTGTCCGGGCAGATTTCCAGCCTCCCGAAGCAGTCCACAGGAGAATAGCCATGACCTACAGTGCACTCCGAGCGCAGCAGCTCTCGCGCTACAACGACGACGCCGTCCTCTCCGCGCCGCCCGCCCGCCTGCTCACCATGCTCTACGACCGGTTGCTGCTGGACTTGAAGCGTGCCAGGTTGGCGCAGGAAAACACCAACTGGGACGTTGCCCGCGAGACCCTGCTGCACGCCCAGGCGATTGTGGCCGAGCTGCAGTCCAGCCTGCGGGTGGAGCTGTGGGACGGGGCGGCTTCGCTTGCCGGCATCTACGAGTACGCCATGCAGGCCCTCATCGGTGCCAACATCTACCGTGACGTGGAACGGACCAAGGAATGCATCGAGCTCCTGGAGCCGCTGCGGCAGGGCTGGCATGAGGCGTCGGCGCAGTTGACGGCGGGACCGGTTGCTTCCGGATCGGCGCTCGGTGTCGCCTGATTCCTGGCCTGGCATCCTGGACAGGCTGGAAGCGGACATCGCCTTGGCAGTTTCCGGCGGTTTCCCTCCTCCATGGGAGCCGCCCGTTGATGCCGGACCGCTGCCTGCCGGGTTGCTGCCGCGCGCCCGGCAGGTCCTGGAGGCGCAGGCCGACGCCCTTGACATGGTGGCGGCGATGAAGCACGACGCCGGGACGCACCTCGCGGCCCTCGCTGCAGTATCGCCCGCCCCGGGTTCCTCCCGGCCGCTGTTGCTCGACGTCCGCGGCTAACCTCCCCCCGCGCCCACCCAACTAGTACGAAAGTAGTGGTGGGTTAGGCTGCGGTGACCGGGGTGATGGTGACGTTGTAGCCGAGGTTGTTGAGTTGTTTGATGGCGTTGTTCTTGGCTCTGGTTGGGTTGATCCTGTTGAAGTGGTCGGCGCCGGGGTCGGTGTAGCACTCGCCGTTGCGGAGCATGTGCCAGGCCGCTGTGAGGATGGAGTGTTCGATGGCGACGAGGGCTTTGTTGGTTCCGGAGCGGGCGGTGATGCGGCGGTATCTCGCGGCGAGGTAGGTGTTTTTAGATCGGGTCGCGGACATGGCCGCGGTGCCGAGTGCTGCTTTGAGGTATTTGTTGCCGGGCATGATGTGGCTGGATTTGATCCTGCCGGCGGATTCGTTCGCGCTGGGGCAGACCCCGGCCCAGGACGCGAGCCGGCCCGGGGTTTCGAACACGCTCATGTCAGCTCCGGTTTCGGCGATGATCACTTCGGCGACTCGTTGGGATACTCCGGGGATGGTGGCCAGGGCTTCCCTGGCCTCACGAAAGGGTTCCATCGCCTCCTCAATCCGTGCCGTGAGGGTATCGATGGTGCGGGTGTGGGCGTCGATCTGGTCCAGGTGCAGTCGTGCCATGAATGCGTGGTGGGGTTTGAACCTGCCGGTGAGGGCGTCGACCAGTGCCGGGATTTTCGAGCGCAGCATTCCACGGGCCATCCCGGCCAGCACCTCGGGGTTCCGTTCGCCGTTGATGAGGGCTTCGAGCATGTCCCGGGAAGAGACCCCGGTCAGGTCTGAAACCACGGAAGAGAGTTTGATCCCGGAGCTTTCCAGGAACTTCTCCAGCCTTTGGATTTCCCGGGCCCGGTCGCGGGTGGCGATGGCGCGGGCCCGGGTGAGGTCCCGCAGTTCGCGGATGGGTTCGGGCGGCACGAATGATGCCCGCAGCAGCCCGTGCGCGGCCAGTTGGGCCAGCCACGCGGCGTCGGAGACATCGGTTTTGCGTCCCGGGATGTTCCGGGCGGCTTTGGCGTTGACCAGCATCACCGGCAGGGTTTCTTCGAACAGGTAGAAGAACGGTTTCCAGTAATCGCTGGTCGCTTCCATCACCACAACAGTGACGTGTTCGCGTTCGAGGAACTCCCGAAGTTCCAGGATCGCTTGCGTGGTCGCGCCCCAGGTTGTGACCTTTGAGGTGTAGGTCCCTGCCCGTTCTCCGGGGACCCGTACGCAGACCTTCGCGTCGCGTTTGGAAATATCCATTCCCGCGGCCCGTTCATGAACAATGTCCATTCCAGCTTCCCTTCAATACATCCAGTTACCGGCGTCGTCTCGGGGAGGACAGGGAGAATATTCAGGAATCTAGTACCCGTGCTTGAAAGCAACAATCCACGGTTCCCGTGGAAGCCCTCCACGCCACGCTGGGTCACGGACTCAAGGCACCAAGTTGGGCCGGCGTTCACCGAGACGAACAATCCCATGATCAACCCGTATGGGCAGAGCCCACCAGAGCCCAGGCGAGCCAACCGCATACTTTCCCGGATCACGGCGCGCCGAAGGCACTCACACGCTGGGTCGCATTTGTGCGCGTTTTGAGCGCTCAAAACGCGCACAAATGCGACCTAGTTGGGTGCTAGGCGGGGGTGGCGAGGAAGCCTGATGGCAGACTGGGTTGCATGGCTGTTTCCGAAGAGATCACCACGCAACGCTCCTCTGTGGAGGATTGGACCAGGGCCCTGGCAGAGTCCAGCGGCTCACCCGGCGGTGGAGCCGGGACCGGCGTGATGCTCGGCATCGCAGCCTCCTTGACGTCCATGGTTGCGGGGTACTCCGATAATGCCGGGGAAGACCTGCTGGAACGGGCACGCACCTTGCGGGAGACTGCCCTTCGTTTGGCGGACGAGGACGCGGTGGCGTCCAAGGCTTTCGGGGCGGCGTTCCGCCTGGATCCAGGACCGGAGCGTGAGGAGGCCATCCGCCAGGCGTCCGTGGAAGCGGCCAAGGCTTCTGCAGTGCTGGGTGACCACGCCATCGCAGCTATTGGGGACCTGGGCTGGCTGGCAGAGCACGGGAATCCCGCGTTGATTGCCGATGTCGTCGTAGCCTTTGGTGCCCTGAGGGCCGCGATTGCCGGAGCCCGGACCAATGTCAGCTTCGACCTTGCTGCCCTGGCGAAGGGTGGGACCTCGCTGGAGGAAGTACGTGCGGAGCACCCTGGGCTGTGGGAGACGGTGGGCCGGTTGAGTGGGGCGATGGAACAGATCGACGAATTGACCGCCCACGTGGACACCAGAGCAGCCCCGACCGACGCGTTGTGAAGCCTGCGCCGGGTTTACAAAATTTATTGGGGATTCTCCTAACGTCCGATAGTGCGGTGTCGATAACTGTTGCTGAGCAGGGATCGCTCGATGCTTGGCCACGGATTGGCCTTACGAACACCACCAGGTGAGGACTTTGTGCTTGAATCCGTGACTTCCGTCGCCTTGGCCAGCGCCATGGATGCGCTGTCGTTGCGCCAGCGGACCATCGCGAACAACATCGCGAACATCAACACCCCCAACTACACGGCCAAGAGGGTCTCTTTCGAGGACCAGCTCGCGGCCTCCGTGCAGTCCGGGGACGGCAGCGTCAACGCCACGATTTCCCCGTCGGATGAGCCGACCCGCACTGATGGCAACAACGTCAACCTGGACACCGAGACCATGTCCAACATCGATACCGTGCTGCGCTACCAGTTCGCTGCGCGGGCAGTTGCCGGTGAGTTCACGTCCCTTCGCACGGCGTTGAGGACAAACTGATGACTTTTGATGCAATTGGCATTGCGGGCTCGGCGCTGACCGTCCACCGAAAGTGGCTCGATGCTGTGTCCGACAACCTGGCCAACATGAACAACGCTGCCAGTACGGACGGCGAGGTCTTCCGCGCCCGCTACATCGAGGCCGCCGAGGGCAACGACGGCCAGGGCGTTTATGTGAAGAGCACGCCCCTGGGTGACGCCACGGGAAGGATCGTCTACCAGCCGGACCACCCCCTGGCAGATGCGAACGGGAACGTGAAGTACCCGGAGATCGACCTCTCCGAACAAATGGGAACCCTGATCATCGCCCAGCGCGGCTACCAAGCCAACGCCCAGGTGGTTGATCGCGCCCGCGAAACGTACCTGGCAGCGCTCGAGATCGGAAAATCCTGATGTCCTTAGGGCCCATTGAGAGCGTCCAGGGTGTCAGCGGCACAGGGTACGCCGGGACCGCCAAGCCGACCAGCGCCGGGGGTGACTTCGGCACCGCCCTGACTGGCGCCGTCGACGATTTGCAGTCCCTGCAGTCGGCCTCGAAGGAACTGGCCGTGTCTGCTGTGACAGGCAACCTTGACGATATTCACAAAGCAACCCTCGCTGCCACGCGAGCCCAGGTGACGTTCGAACTGGTGGCGGCCGTGCGGAACAAGGGTGTTGACGCATTCAACGAGATCATGAGGATGCAGGCCTGATGCCACCGGCGATTTCACGGTTTTTCCGTAAACTCGGCAGCGGTGTGCAGGCGTTCAGCCCTGCCCAACGAACGCTGGCCATCCTGGGTGTTGCCGTGCTGGCCCTCGGCGGGGTGGCATTGGCTGCGTGGCTGGGGAAGCCCGCCTATTCTCCGCTGTTCTCCGGTTTGAAGGACACGGACGCCAACAGCATCGTGGAGCAGCTCCGCAAGGACAACGTCCCCTACGAGTTGAGCAACGGCGGTTCCACCATCCTCGTCCCCGAGGACAAGGTGTACGACGAGCGCTTGAAGGCCGCAGCTGCCGGCCTGCCGACCGCCGCGGCCACGGGTTATTCGTTGCTGGACAAACTGGGCGTGACGTCGTCGGAGTTCCAGCAGTCAGTGACGTACAAACGGGCCCTTGAAGGGGAGCTCAGCACCACGATCCAGGCCATGGACGGCGTGAAGTCCGCAGCCGTGCAGCTCGCTGTTCCGGAAAAGTCGGTGTTTGTTTCCACCACTCCGGAGGCCACGGCCTCGGTGTTCGTCGAGACCCAGCCGGGTACCACGCTGTCCTCGGACAAGGTCCAGGCGATTGTGCACCTGACCTCCGCCGCCATTGAAAACCTGAAGCCCACCAATGTGTCGGTGGTGGATTCACAGGGCAATGTCCTCTCCACGGTTGGCGGGGGAGCCACGGGGTCCTCGTCCAAGCAGGCAACGGACTATCAGCAGCGCACGTCGGAGGCGGTCCGCACGGTGCTCGACAGCGTGGTTGGCCCGGGCAACTCGACCGTGGCGGTGGCTGCCGATGTCACCGCCGAGTCGGCCCAGCAGCGCAGTGAAACTTTCACTCCTGCTGCCAATACGCCGGCACTGAGTGAGTCCACCAAGACCGAGAACTACACGGGCACAGGCGGCGGTGCTGCCGGTGTCCTGGGGCCGGACAACATCGCGGTCCCGGGAGGAACGGCTGCCAATGGTTCCTACGAATCCAGCGACACCACCAGGAACAACGCGGTCAACAAGGTCACCGAAGACCGGACCATCCCGCAGGGCGCAGTCAAGCGCCAGACCATTTCCGTGGCCATCAACCAGTCCGCCGCCGGGGGAGTCAACGTAGACTCGGTGCGCGCCCTGGTGACATCGGCCGCCGGAATCGACGCCGCACGCGGGGACGTGGTGACCGTGGAAGTCCTTCCGTTCAGCACCGCGGCGGCTGACAAAGCTGCCGAAGCGCTCGGAGCTGCCCAGGCGGACGCCGAAGCGGCCAAGGACGCAGCGCTCATGAACACGCTCATCACGGCCGGAAGCATCATGCTCGCAGCCATTGCCCTGATCGTGACCGTGTTGATCATGCTCAAGCGCCGCCAACGCCGGGAACCCGTGGACCTTGGTGAACGCCCCGACTTCGACGCCCTGCCCGAGGCCATCCCCGCTCCGGCGATCGCAGGTCCGCCCACGACGGCGATCGAACTCACCTCCATCCAACCCGTGGCTCCACTGGAACCCACCCCGGCCCTCCCGCCCCCGGCGGCCGAGGCCCTGGACGGCGACCTCAAGCGTGCCCAAATCGAGGCCATGGTGGCGGACAACCCGGCCCGGACGGCTGAGTACCTCCGAGGACTTATGGATGAAAGGCAGTCGGTGTGAGCCTCCCGGAAGCCTCAGCACTGAGCGGCGTGCAGAAGGTGGCCGTGGTGTTGATGCAGATGAGTCCGGCCAGTGCCGCTGCGGTCATGGCCCAGTTCTCCGAATCCGAGGCGGAGGACATTGCCGCCGAGATCGTCCGTCTTCGCCGCGTTTCCTCCGTGGTTGCGGACCATGTGATCAACGAGTTCCACGGACTGGCCGTCAGCGGCCGCCGCACGGCCCGCGGTGGCCAGGAATTCGCCGTCGGACTCCTGGAAGCGTCCTTCGGCGCCGACAAAGCCGCAGGTTTCATGGACCGCCTCGCCTCCACCATGGCCGGGAAATCCTTCGAGTTCCTGGAAATGATGGACCCCGGGCAAATCCTGGCCTTGATCGACGGCGAGCTGCCGCAGACCATTGCGCTGATCCTCGCCCACCTGCGTCCGGGCAAGGCCTCCGCGGTCATGTCGGGGCTGGGGGACGCCCAACGCATCGAGGTTGCCCGGAGCATCGCGACCATGGGTTCGGCCTCGCCGGAAGCCGTGGGAATCGTGGCCGAAACACTCAAGCTCCGTGCCGGCGCAGTGATGTCCCAGCGGAAGACCAACGAGGTTGTCGGCGGAATCCAGCCCCTGGTGGACATCATCAACCGCTCCGACGTCAACACCGAGCGGTCCGTGCTCGATGGCCTGGGCACGCTCGATCCGGACCTTGCCAGCGAAGTCCGGGCACGGATGCTCACGTTCGTGGACATCGTGAAACTGGAGCCGCGCGATATCCAGCAGATCCTCCGTGGCGTCAGTGCCAACATTCTTGCCGTCGCCATGAAGGGCGCCCCGCCGGTTGTCCTGGACACGATTCGCGCCAACATGTCCGGCCGGAACCTGGAAATCCTGGAATCGGAGATGAACGCTTCCGGTCCCGTCCGTGCCTCGCAGGTTGAGGAAGCCCGGGCTGACATCGTGCGGTCCATCCGCGAACTCGAGGCCGAGGGCGCAATCGTAGTCCGGCGCGGGGATGAGGACGACTTTGTCTACTGAGCCCTACACACGCGTCACGTTTCCGGTCCTGAGCGCCGGGCAACCCGCCGCGGACCGCGGCTTCACCCAGGGCCACGCGGCCGGATACGCCGCCGGAATGCAGGCCGCCGCGGCAGAACAGCGCCGGATGCGGGAACAGCTGCTGGCTGAGCATCGGGACATGCTCGACGCCGGCCGCTCGGCTGTGGCGCATGCCGTCGCCGTTTTGGGGGCCGCAGCTGAGGCGGCGCAGCGTCGGCAGGAGGTTTCCGTGGCCGCGGCAGAGGACGTGCTGGCCGCCGGTGCGCTGGATCTCGCGGAAGCAATCCTCGGCTACGAGCTTGCCGACGGCCACCGGACAGCCCGCGCCGCACTCAACCGTGCCCTCGGGCAGCCTGACGCAACCGTGACCGTGGTTCGCCTGCACCCGGGCGACGTGGCCGCGTTGGAGGCTGCCGGCGTCGTGCTTCCTCCCGGCGTCGAACTCAAAGCCGACGCCGCGCTGAACCCGGGCGACGCGATCGGCGACTATCAACAGGGGTGGATCGACGCACGGCTCGGCGCGGCGCTGGACCGTGCACGCCAGGCGCTGTTGGGAGACCGGGCATGAGGGGCCTGCCTGCGGCATTGGCTGCTGCCGCGCCGCAGAGGGTTGGCACCGTGACTTCTGTGCTGGGCCTGGGCCTGGAGGTTGCCGGGCTGGACTGCGCCGTGGGCGAGCTGGTCACGGTTGGCTCGGGAGCCGGAACGCTCGACGCCGAGGTGGTCGCCTCCGTGCGCGGGGGAGTGCGGTGCATGCCCCTGGGCCGGCTGAGAGGCGTCGCCGCGGGGGCTCCTGCACGGGCTGCCGGGAGCCCTGTGCTGGTTCCCACCGGCGAAGGGTTGTTGGGGCGGGTCCTTGATGCGCTGGGCCGGCCGATCGACGGGAAAGGGCCGCTGTCCGTTGCCAACCGGGTGCCGTCGGACCAGGAGGCACCCAATGCCATGCTCCGTGCCCGCATCGATACGCCCCTGCAGACCGGGGTCCGTGTGCTGGACACGCTCTGTACCCTGGGGCGCGGGCAGCGCATGGGCCTGTTCGCCGGCTCGGGCGTCGGCAAGTCCTCGTTGCTGTCCATGGTGGCCCGTGGAACCGATGCCCAAGTGTCCGTGATTGCGCTGGTGGGCGAGCGCGGACGCGAAGTGCGCGAGTTCCTGGAAGACGATCTGGGTGCGGAAGGGCTCGCCCGGTCCGTGGTGGTGGTTGCGACCTCCGACGAGCCTGCCCTCATGCGCCTTCGCGCCGCGGTCACCGCAACCCGGATCGCGGAGTCGTTCCGTGAAGCCTGGCAGGACGTGGTGCTCATGATGGATTCCCTGACCCGCGTGGCCATGGCCCAGCGGGAGATCGGACTCTCAGCAGGTGAGCCGCCCGCGACACGCGGCTACCCGCCGTCGACCTTTTCCGTCCTGGCGAGGCTCCTGGAACGGGCCGGAACCGCGGAAACCGGCTCCATCACCGGGATCTACACGGTGCTGGTGGACGGCGACGACCACAACGAGCCCATTGCCGACGCCGCCCGCTCGATCCTGGACGGACATGTGGTCCTGGACCGGAAACTCGCGGTCACAGGGCACTTCCCGTCCATCGACGTCCTGGGATCGGTGTCCCGCGTGGCGTCCAAAGTCAACGATCCCGCGCACACCGCGCTCGCCGTCGCGTTGCGCCGGGTCCTCGCCGCACGGCGTTCCGCCCAGGACCTTATCGACGTCGGAGCGTACCGGCACGGCAGCAACCCGCTGGTGGACGCGGCCCTGGACAGCGAGGCTGCCATCAACCAGTTCCTGCGCCAGGGCATGGACACGTCCTCCCTGCTTGGCGAGTCGTGGGCCTGGCTTTCCCGACTCTCCACCCACTTTGCTTTGGAAGGAGCAGCGTGAACCGACAGTTCTCCTTGGCAGGGTTGTTGAGGCTTCGGCAGGCCGAGCAGAAGGCCGCGGAATCAGGGTTGGCTGCGGCGAACTCGCGGTCTTCCTCACTGCGCGAGCGCCGGGCGGAGGCGCGGTCAGCGATTGCAGATTCGGCCGGGACCGTGGTTGATTCCACCTCCCTTATAGGGGTTGCTGCAGCACGTGCCTCCGCGCAGAGCATGCTCGCGGAGCTTGACGCCCTGGCTGCTGCCGCGGATCTCGAGGCTGCCGCTGCGCAGGCTGACTACACTGAGGCGCGCCGCCGGGCTGTTGGACTCGAGAAACTGGAAACCCGGCACGACACGGCCCTGGTTGCTTCAGAGCTCCGGGCAGAACAGGGTGCCCTGGACGAGATCGCCTCCACAGCGTGGCACAGGAAGGCCGGCTCATGAGCATGGTTGAAGCACTGGGCCGGATCCAGAGCATCGAGGCCTCGCTGCAGCAGTTGGCGGAGCGGTCTTCGGCTGCTGCCTCATCAGCTGCGGCGGCTTCGGCGTCTTCAGCGTCCTCGTCGTCCCTGGCGGCATCGGCAGGCGCTGCCCCGTTCGCTGCGGCGCTCAGTTCGGCGATGGGGACTTCCGGCGCCGCCTCCGTCCTGTCCGCCGTGGGAAGTACGACGCCGATCCAGGGCTCCGCTGCCACCGCCACCGGAGGCGGGGGAGCCACGGGCGACGCCGTGGTTGCTGCGGCCAGGAAGTACATCGGGGTGCCCTACGTGTGGGGTGGAACCAACCCGTCCGTGGGCATGGATTGCTCCGGCTTTGTACAGCGCGTGTTCAAGGACCTCGGCGTGGAGCTGCCCCGCGTGGTGAGCGACCAGATGCAGAAAGGCACACCGGTTGCGTCCCTTGCCGAGGCCAAGCCAGGGGATCTCCTGGTCAGCTACGGGGGCGAGCACATCTCCATCTACCTGGGCAACGGCAAGGCCATCGATGCTCCCGTGCCCGGGCAGACCATCCAGATCCGGGATGCCTGGGAGAAGTACTCCAACCTCACGTCCATTCGCAGGATCGTCCCGGCCGGGGGTGCTTGATGCAGGTGGCTTCCTTCTTTGCCGGTGGCGTTCAAGCCGGTTCCGGCGCTCCCGCGGGTCCCGGAGCGGCTGGAGCTTCCGGACCTTTGGATGCTGCGGCGTTCGATGCGATCCTCGGGGCCTTGCTCAGACCGGCATCTGTGGAGGGCGATTCGTCGGTTGGAGTGCCCGCCGGTGAAGTGCCTGGCCGTTTGGACGAATCCTTGCCCGTCAAGGGACTCCTGCCCTGCGATCCACGGGAAGTCATCGACACCGGTGCTGCCACAGCGGCATATGCGGCGGGTCCACTACAGGCCGGGGCCGCACCTGTGTCCGCCCCGGCGACTCCGGCGGTACCTGTCTTCGACCCAACGCAACCGACCGCCCTGGGCCCGGGCATACCGCATGACCTGCAGCCGGGCAGCGAATCGGGTCAGGGTGTTGCTGCAGGGGAGTCCTTGGCAGGAGATCCCGGCGTCGGAATTCCTGGCCGTTTCGATGAGTCCCTGCCCATGAGGCGACTCCTGCCGTCCAGCCCGCAGCAAGGCATCGAACCGGCGCGAGTCTCCGCAGACGTACCCTTGGCTTCAGTCGGGGCAACGCCCGGGGCAACGCCCGGGGGAACGACCGGCGGAACGCCCGCTCGCACAGGCTCAGCCGAAGCCACGCAGGACCAATTCGTGGGGCCACTGCCGGCTGTGCCGCTCGCGCGGCATGACCTGCAGCCGGGCATCGAGTCGGGCCAGGGTATTGCGGCAGGAGATCTCGGCCCCGCAGCAACGCCCGACGTGGACGACTCCCTGCCCGCACGACGACTCCTGCCCGCCGGTGCGCAAGTGTCCGTCGAAGGGGGCAAGACCGGTGCCACCGGAATGCCGGGACTCGGAACAGCCAGTGCCATGCCTGACGGGGCCCAAGGGAGTGCCTTCCCGCAGGAAAGCACGCCTGCCGGCAGGGGAGCCGGATCGCCGCTCGCCGGCTACGCACCCGCAACCACGGACGCAATAGCCGCCGAAGCAACCAAACCGGAAAGCAAAGCCCACAACTTGGTCCCGATGTTCGGCGCGCACCACACCCGGCAGCCCGGCATTGAGCCGGCCGATGCTGCTTCAATCCAGCCAGCCCCCGGCGTCCCCCAGCCAGCCACACCGGGAGTCCCCGCACCCACGCAGGCAGCTCCCGCCGTCGTACTTCATGCCCAACCGCACCCAGGCATGCAGCCGCAACCACCGACCCCGCACCAGCCCCTGACCCACCAGCTCGCCCAACCCCTGTTTACGCTGGCATCGGGCAATCCGGGGGAGCACGTGATGACGCTGCAGGTCTCACCCGAGGAGCTGGGTCCGCTGACGGTGAGGGCACACATCGACAGCACGGGTGTGCGGATCGAGTTGTTCGCCGCCGGGGACGCGGGCCGGGAAGCCGTTCGCCACGTGCTGCCGGAATTGCGCCGCGGCCTGGAGGATTCCGGGGCGAGCCTGAGCCTGTCGTCGCAGAACAGCCCACAGGACGCCCCCAAGGACACGGGAGCGGGCAGCAGGCAGCATGGGCACGCCGGGTACCACGGCACCTTGCGTTCCGGTCCAACAGAGGCAGTGGAAACAGCACCTGACCCGCAACAAGCACAGAGCCCCAACCAACTGGACATCCTCGTCTGATGTGAAGGAGAGAACAGCGTGACCATCGAAGCCATCCCGAGTGCCGTCCAGGCCAACAGCGGCCAAAGCGTGCGCAAGCCCGTCCAGACGATGGACTCCGAGGTCTTCATGAAGCTCCTCGTGACGCAGCTGAGGTACCAGGATCCCAGCGCCCCCATGGACACCAACCAGATGATGAGCCAGTCGGTACAGCTGTCCATGATGGAGAAAATGACCGAACTCACCGCAGGCTCGAAGGAGAGCTTCTCGCTGCAGATGCGCACGGCCGCCGCGCAGATTATCGGCACCACCGTGGAATACGCGCTCGCCGACGGAACCAAAGGATCGGGAAAAGCAACCTCCGTGTCCTTCGCCGACGGGGTTCCGTTGGTCAGCGTCGGCGACAAGAAGGTGCCCTTGGACAGCATTACCGGCATCACCGCCGCCTAAGCACAGACAACACCCAGACCCCCCGAAGAAAGGCAACACCATGCTTCGTTCGCTGTACTCCGGAATTTCCGGCCTCCGCGCCCACCAGACCATGCTCGACGTCACTGGCAACAACATCGCCAACGTCAACACCACCGGCTTCAAGTCCTCGTCCGCGCAGTTCCAGGACACGCTGTCCCAGCTGACCCAGGGTGCTGCCGCGCCGCAGCCGGACGCCGGTGGCTCCAACCCCGCCCAGGTGGGCCTGGGAGTCAGGGTGGCCGGTATCAGCACAAATTTTGGCCAGGGCTCATCGCAGAGCACGGGCCGTGGGACCGACCTGATGATTTCCGGTGAGGGCTTCTTCGTCACCGCGAAGGGAACCCAGCAGTTCTACACGCGTGCGGGCAACTTCCAGCTGGATGCCGCGGGCCGTCTGACCGCGCCCGACGGCGGCATCCTCCAGGGCTGGTCCGCCGCCAACGGCGCGTTGAACGTTGGAGGACTCACGGGGCCGATCACGTTGTCCCCGAACACGACGGCTCCGGCGGTGGCAACTACAACGGCAGCCCTGGGCGGGAACCTGCCGTCCGACGTAGCCGTGGGCACGTCGTTGGAGCGGCAGGTCAAGGTATTTGACGGCAACGGTGCAGAACGTGCCCTCACCCTCACCTTCAGCCGCACGAACACCGGATGGAGCGTGGCGGGCGCCGACGCCAACGGTGCGACGGGTTCGGGCAACCTCACTTTCGCCAACGGTGCACTGACCTCCGGTGGATCCTTGACCGTTGGCGGGATCACCGTGGATCTCGGCGCTGTCACCGGCTTCGCGCAGATGAGCACCCTCACGGTCACAGGCCACAACGGGGCGGAGGCCGGCAAACTTGAGTCGTTCACCCTTGCTGCCGACGGATCCTTGGTGGGTGCCTTCAGCAACGGCAGCACGCAGGTCCTGGCCCGCGTTGCCTTGGCCCGCTTCACCAACGCCGAGGGCCTGGAGAAGGCCGGCGGGTCGTCCTACGTTGCCACGGCCAATTCGGGTGCAGCCCAGCTTGGTGTTCCCGGCGACGCAGGCCTGGGTTCCCTCAGCTCGGGTTCCCTGGAGATGTCCAACGTGGACCTGTCCCAGGAGTTCACCAACCTGATCGTGGCCCAGCGTGGCTTCCAGGCCAACGCCCGCATCATCACCACCTCGGATGAAGTTCTCCAGGAACTGAGCAACCTCAAGCGCTAGATCCTTGGATTCCTGCCCTTGTCCTCTCCGTCAGGGAGGGCAGGGGCAGGTTTCGTTAACAGGCCCTAACGCTGCGCCGCGACCGGCCGATGGTAGGAAGTACACCCACCCCAAGCCAAAGCAGAACAGCACATGATCGTTGTCACCCGCCTCAACGGCACACGTTTCGCCGTCAATCCGGACATTCTGGAGCGCATCCATGAAAGCCCGGACACCCATTTGGTGACGCTCGACGGCGCGGCTTACGTGGTGCGCGAATCGCTGGTTGAGGTGGTGGAACTGATCGCGGAATACCGTGCGGGTGTGCTGCGGCGGGCGCAGGACCTGCCGCGGACCACCGGCTACCCGCTCAGCCTGGTGCCACCGGCGTCCACGGAACCGGAAAACCCGACCACTCCCCGAAACGGAAGGTAGCCCTGTGACAATCATCGGCCTGCTGCTCGCCTTTGCCTCTGTGGTGGTCATGGTCACCCTGGAACATGCCAACCTGATGTCCCTGCTCCTCCCTGCGCCCATGGTGTTGGTGTTCGGCGCAACCATTGCCGTGGGGCTGGCCGGGAACACCCTCCCCGATGTCATCCAGTCGTTCAAGCAGGTCCCCAAGGTCTTCGTGGGCAAGCCCGCCAAGGCCGGTGCGAGCATCGATGAGCTGGTCCGCCTCGCGGAAAAGGCCCGCAGCGATGGACTCCTGTCCCTGGAGGAGGAAGCCAACAGTGCCAAGGATCCGTTCCTGGCGCGCTCGCTCCAGAACATTGCGGACGGAACCGACGCCGAGGAACTCCGGCTCCTCATGGAGGACGAGATCGACACCCGCATGCGCGCGGACCATGTGGCCTCCAAGTTCTTCGCGGCCTTGGGCGGGTATGCACCAACCATCGGCATTATCGGAACCGTGGTCTCGCTGACGCATGTGCTCGAAAACCTCTCCTCGCCGGACCATCTTGGACCGATGATCGCGGCAGCCTTCGTTGCCACCCTGTGGGGCCTCCTGTCTGCCAACTTCATCTGGCTCCCGATCAGTTCCAAGCTCAAGCGCCTGTCCGAGCTTGAGGTGGAGCGGATGAACCTCCTCATGGAAGGCCTCCTCGCGGTACAAAACGGCACCCAGCCGCTGCTGCTCGCCGAGCGCCTGCGCGCCATGGTTCCGGCCGACCCCAAGGGCAAGGCCAATGACGCGAACAACAAAACCAACGACGGCGGCAAGACCGGCAAGCTGACAGCGTCCAGGGCCGCATGAGGTCGCGCAGGAAACGTGGGGCGCAACCCGAAGAGCACCACGTCGACGAACGCTGGATGGCCTCCTACATGGACATGGTCACGGTGCTCATGTGCATGTTCATCGTGCTCTTTGCCATGTCGTCGGTGGACCAGATCAAGTTCGAGAAGCTCCGCAATTCCCTGGCCACGGGTTTCGGTACGGAGATCAGCCAGAAAGTGGATACCGCCAGTGGCGTGGTGGTTCCCGGCGAACTGACTACCGCCAACGGAGAGGGTTTCTCGCCGCTGGACCTTGCGACCCAGGAAGTCACCAAGCTCACCGCCCTCCAAGGGACCATGCAGGCCCAGCTTCAGTCGCAGGGGCTGGATAAGAACGTGGAGTTCGTAGTGGGGGAGCGCGGACTCACGGTCAAGCTCGTTGGCTCGCAGACGTTCTTCCAACCGGACATGCCGGACCTGACACCCAAAGCCCTCCAGATCCTGAAGGCCATTGCACCTACCGTGGTGGGTTCCGGCTTGGAAGTGATGATTGAGGGCCACGCAGCCAAGGGCTATACCGCCTATGCCTCCACCTGGGAACTTTCAGCGGCGAGGTCGGTGAATGTTCTGCGATATTTCGTGGACCAGTCCGGCATGCCACCGGGCAGGATAGGGGCGGTGGCTTTCGGTGCAGCCAGGCAGGTCACGGACGACTCCACGGAAGAGCTCATGGAGCTCAATCGTCGCGTTGACATTGTGCTCGTCTCCGACCGTCCGGAGGACATCCGTGCATTGATTCCCAACGCACTGGAAGAACAGACCAAGGATTCAGCCGCGGCGGCAAAGGCCAAGTAGCCGCCCGTCTAAAACCGGCAGAAAAATCGCCTTACGTCCGCAACTTAAGGGCCGATAGTGCCGTCCGTGGGAGAACAGGAAGATCGCGCGGCGGACCGGCAGCGCACTGTGGACGTCTATGACTTCCGCAGGCCCACCACCTTGCCACGCCAGCACAGCCGTGTCCTGGAAGTCGCGTTCGAGACGTTCGCCCGCCAGTGGGGAACCCAGCTCACGGCCAAGGTCCGGCTCAAGTCCACGGCGACCCTGGAACACCTCAGCATGCAGAGCTACGACGAGTACTCTGCTTCGTTGCCCTCGGTCACGTCCATGGTGTTGTGCCGGATCGAGGACACCGATTCCCGGCTCGTCATCCAGTTCCCGGCAACCGCGGCGTTGACCTGGCTCAGCCGGATGCTGGGTGGTTCCACGGACTCGGCCGTCCCGGAACGCAAGTTCACGCAGATCGAGTACGCCCTTCTCAGCCGCATAGTGGAGGAAGTCCTTGAGGACCTGAAGTACTCCCTCGGCAACCTCTTGACGCAGTCCGTGACCATGGATGGCATCCAGTACAACTCCCAGTTCGCCCAGGCTGCCGCGCCGTCCGAGCTGATGATCGTTGCCGGATTCAGCGTGAACGTGGGCGGGACCCAGTGCACGTCCACGCTGGCTGTTCCGGCAGATGTCCTCCTCTCCAGGCTGGGCGATGTCAATCCCACGGTCCACAGCCTCGACAACGAGGCCCTCGTCCGGGCACAACTCGCCCAGGTGCCGGTGGACGTCGCCATCCAGTTGACCCCCGCGCAGGTGACTCCCGCGCAGATCCTGGCCCTCGCCGTCGGCGATGTCCTGCCGCTGCCGCACCTGGAGAACCGGCCGTTCGACGTCGCCATCAACGGCACCCGCCTGGCCACCGCGGCCGCTGCCCGCCACGGGTCGCGGGCCGCCGCTGTCATTGTCACTACCGAGGAGCACCAGCGATGAGCATTACCTTGACCCTGCAGGAAGCGGCAGCGGAACGACTGGCGCAGCACTTGCCGGCTTCCTCGCTGCTGACCGTGGCGGGCATCGTTCCTGCCGACGTTGCCGCTCCGTATGCGTCACCGGCGGTGACTGCAACATTCGTGGGAGCTTCCACGGCCGATTTTGCGCTCCTGCTCGTGGACAACTCGTTCCTCGCCGCTGCCGGGGGCGCCGTTGCGGGCGCGCAGATTTCTGCCGGCGACGTCCTGCGTCCCGCTCTGGAACAGGCCGCATCAGCGTTCGACGCCGGCGTGCTGGGGGAGTTGCGGGAGGAAGATGCCGCCGGGCTGCTGCAGGACCCGGCCACGGTGGTGTTCGAGCTCAGTGATGGGGGAACGGCATTCGGCTGGTTCGCTGTCCGCGTGCGGGATAACGACGGCGGTTCCTCCCGGGGCGGGCAGGATGACCTGGGTGCCCGCCTGGGCCTCATCAGCAACGTGGAAATGGCGCTGACCGTGGAGATCGGCCGGACCCGGATGTCGGTGCGGGACGCCCTTGCGCTGGAACCGGGCAAGGTGATCGAACTTGACCGATCCGCGGGGGCACCTGCCGATGTCTTGCTCAACGGACGCCTGATTGCCCATGGGGAAGTAGTTGTGGTGGACCAGGACTACGCTGTCCGGATCACCCGCATCCTGGACGGGGCAGAGGGAACGCTGTAGATGGATTCATTCATCCTCGGGCTGCGGGTGGTGGTGGCCCTCGGTGCCGTGCTGGCAGTGATCTGGCTCCTGCAGCGCAGGCTCGGTAAAGGCAAGGGACGGCGTCGTGCCGATTCCACGCTGTCCGTGGTGAGCCGCCAGGCTGTGGGCCAGAAGGCTTCCGTGGTGGTGGTCGATGCCGGGGACAAACGATTCCTGTTGGGCGTGACCGAGCACAATGTCACGGTGCTGCACAGCAGCGATGCTCCGGCAGTGCCCGCGGACCACATCGAACCCGTCCAGCCGAAGGTCATCGGGGAACAAAGCTTCGCCCAGCTTTTCCGGCAGGCGTCCGGGGACCAGGTGCCCCGGACTGAACTGGTGACCGGACAGATTCCCGTGGTCCGCCGGCGGGCCGAACTGCATCGCGGGGCGCCTGCACAGAGCCACCCGCTGCACGGCTCCATCCTTTCCGCCTCCACGTGGCGCCAGGCCTCAGATGCTTTCAGGGGACGCCGCAATTGAGCATTTCCGCTTGCTCCGGTGCCTTGGTCGCCGCCCCGGCAACAGCACCGCCGGAAGCAACAGCACGGCCACGCTCCAGGAACCGGGCGTGGCTTCCGGCGCTGTCGGCCCTCCTGCTCACGGCTGTGTTGTTGTGGCTCGGAACCGCAGCGCACGCAGCACCGATCGACCCCACGCAGCCCACGCCGCCCACCCCGCCAGCGGATCCGGGAACCGGTGGCAACGTCAGCATCGACATCAATGGCCTGGACGGAACGCCGTCGTCGGCGGTCGTCACTCTTATTGGCATCACCCTGTTGTCCGTGGCGCCGGCGCTGCTTTTGATGATGACGTCCTTCACCAAGATCTTCGTGGTCCTGGCCATGACCCGGAACGCTCTGTCCCTTCCTGCGATCCCGCCCAACCAGGTCCTGGCCGGCCTGGCTCTGTTCCTGTCCTTGTTTGTCATGTGGCCGGTTGTCGCCGACATCAACACGGTGGCGGTGCAGCCTTACTTGAATGGCGGCCTGGACTTCAACGGAGCCATGTCCGCGGGCTGGACGCCGCTGCAGCACTTCATGCTGGCCCATACCCGGGAAGAGGACATCGCCCTCATGACCCGCGCGGCGAACATGGAAAATCCGGACAACCCTGAGGCAGTCCCGCTGCAGACGTTGGTTCCGGCCTTCATGATCTCCGAGCTCCGGGCCGCATTCATTATCGGCTTCGTGATCTTCATTCCCTTCCTGGTCATTGACCTCGTGGTCTCGGCAGCCCTGATGTCCATGGGCATGATGATGCTTCCGCCGGTCATGATTTCCTTGCCGTTCAAGATCCTGTTGTTCGTCCTGGTGGACGGTTGGGGCCTGGTGATCACGTCCCTGATCCAGAGCTATTCGAGCAGCTGATGGATACCAACGCAGTCCTGGATATCTGCCTCCAGGCCATGATCGTCGCCGCCAAGCTGGCCGCTCCCACACTGGTCACCGCATTGGTGGTGGGTTTGGCGATTTCCCTCCTGCAGTCCATCACGCAGTTGCAGGAGGCAACGCTGTCCTTTGTGCCCAAGGCTGTCGCCGTGGCCATCGCCTTGGTGGTCTGCGGGCATTGGATGATCTCGGAAATGGTCACCTTTACCAACGAGCTCTTCACGCGCATCCCCGGGCTGATCGGTGGCGCGTGAGGTGGACATTCCCATCAACCAGTCGTGGATCCAGGTCCTGCTGCTGGCCTCGGTCCGCATGACGGCCTTCCTGGTGGTAGCGCCCCCTTTCGCCCATCACGCCATCCCTGCGCGCATCAAAGCCATGCTCGGCATCGGTCTCGGCCTGGCCGTCTCGCAGCGTCTTTCCGCCGATGCCATCCCCAAGGACACCGCGGGCTTCATCACAGCAGTCGTCCTGGAACTGGTCACTGGCCTGGTTCTTGGTTTCCTGGTGATGGCCGTGTTCGCCGCCATCCAGTCCGCTGGAAGCTTGATCGACCTTTTCAGCGGATTCCAGATGGCCCAGGCCTTCGATCCGCAAATGATGGTCAACGGAGCCCAGTTCACCCGTCTGCTGCAGATGGCTGCCCTTGCGCTGCTCTTCGCCTCCGACGGTTACCAGCTGGTCATAGGCGGCCTCACCGGCAGCTTCAACGCTTTGCCACTCGCCGGCGGCATCGACCTCAGCAAACCCGTGGACGCCATGGTTGGGGCCGTCACCGGCATGTTCATCTCCGCAGTCCAGATTGCGGGTCCCTTGCTGGTGGTCCTGGTGCTGGCCGACGTCGGGCTTGGTCTGCTCACGCGCGTGGCTCCTGCGCTGAATGCCTTCGCGCTCGGCTTCCCGTTGAAAATCCTCATCACGCTGGCCCTGGCAGGGTTCCTCTTCCTGGCACTGCCGCGCCTGGTCGCATCGCTGGCCGAATTGGCCGCCCGAACGGTCCTGGGGGTGGGGTAGTGGCGGATTCGCAGGAGAAAACCGAGCAAGCCACGGACAAACGCATGCGCGAGGTCCGGGAGAAGGGCCAGCTCTCCAGGTCGCAGGACCTGCTGGCCTGGCTCGCCGTGGGAGGCGCCGCGGCAATGCTGCCGGCCACCATCGACCACGCGTCCAACGCCGCAGTGGACCAGCTCTTCACGGTCAAGAGCGTCATGAACGATCCCGAGCCCGGCAAGGCCGTGGCTGCCCTGGAAACGGGACTGGGCTCCCTCGCCGGGATCCTTGGCCCCTTGCTGCTGGCGGTCACTGTGGTGGTCCTGGCCGGTTCGGCACTGCAGGGCGGTATCCGCTTCAAGAAGTTCCGTGCGGAGTTCGAGCACTTCAACCTGCTGGCCGGCTTCAAGCGGATGTTCGGTGCCGAGGCGCTGTGGGGCGGGGTAAAGGCGTTGCTGAAGACCGCCGTCGTGGGTCTTGTCCTGTACACCGTGATCCAGGGCTTGATGCCCGTGCTCCTGACGGCCGGCGGCTTGCCGGTGGCGGGCGTGCTCGCGGCCGCGGCAGGCGGGATCGGGGCCCTCATCCAGTTCGCCGTGGCTGCCGGGCTCATCCTGGCCGCGGCAGACATCTTCGTGGTGATGCGGCGCAACCGGAAGAAGACCCGGATGTCCAGGAAGGAAGTCCAGGACGAGAACAAAAACACCGACGGCGATCCGCTGGTGAAGTCCCAGCGCCGCTCACGGCAGCTCAGCATGAGCCGGAACCGCATGATCGCTGCGATCGGGGAGGCTGATGTGGTCTTGGTGAACCCGACGCACGTGGCAGTTGCTTTGAAATACGACGCCGGCACCTCGGCACCGCGCGTCGTGGCGAAAGGTGCGGGAATCATCGCGGCCCGCATCAGGGAAGAAGCCGAAAGCAAAGGGGTGCCCATGGTCCAGGACATTCCCTTGGCACGGGCTGTCCATGCGGCATGCGAGCTGGGGCAGGAGATTCCCGTGGAACTCTACCGCGCCGTGGCTGCTGTCCTTGCGTTCGTGATGTCGCTCAAGACCCGGGGAGCAGCACGGGGAATCCATCGCATGAAGGAGAGTTTCCAGCCATGAACAACAACAGGTTCGCCCGGCTGTCCGTCCCCGTGGGGATCGTAGGGATCGTGCTGCTCCTGGTGGTGCCGCTGCCGGCGCCGTTGCTCGACTTCCTGATCGTGTGCAATATCCTGCTGGCGTTGCTGATCCTGTTAACCAGCATGTTCGTGAAGAAGCCCCTGGACTTCTCGGTGTTTCCCTCGCTGCTGCTGGTGGCCACCCTCTTCCGCCTGGGGATCAACGTCGCCTCGACCCGACTGGTGCTGGGGCAGGGATTCGCCGGCCAGGTCATCGAGGCCTTTGGCAAGGTCACCGTGGGCGGTTCCCTCATCATCGGTGCCGTGGTGTTCCTCATCCTGGTGGTCATCCAGTTCGTGGTGGTCACCAAGGGTGCCGAGCGTGTGGCCGAAGTCGGGGCGCGCTTCACCCTGGACGCCATGCCGGGCAAGCAGATGGCCATCGACGCCGACCTCAACGCGGGGCTCATCACGGACGCCGAAGCCCGGAAACGCCGCGCCGAGGTCTCCGCCGAGGCCGACTTCTACGGTGCCATGGACGGTGCCTCCAAGTTCGTCAAAGGTGATGCGATCGCGGGCATCATCATTATCATCATCAACTTCGTGGGCGGTATCGCCATTGGTGTGCTCCAGCGTGGCATGGAAGCCGGCGATGCCCTGAACACGTACGGCTTGCTCACCATGGGGGACGGCCTGGTCACCCAGATCCCCGCCCTCCTCATGGCCGTCTCCACCGGCATGATCGTTACCCGGTCCAACGCCGAGGAAGACATGGGGCGGACGGCGTCCTCCCAGCTGATGCAGTCGCCCAACGCGCTGCTGATCGCAGGCCTGGCCGCAGCCAGCATGGCCTTCATCCCCGGCATGCCCATCCTGCCGTTCCTCCTGGTGGGTGCGTTGCTGGTGTTTGCCTCACGCCGGGCGACCGCCCTGCAGAAGTCACGTGCCAGTGCGCAGGAGGCCGAGGACGCCGCTGTGGAAGCTGCGGAAGACCCGAACGAGAGGCTCATGGAAGAGATGCGGATCCACCCCGTGGAGATCCTGCTCGCCCCGGATCTGGTGGATATCGTCTCCGGCGCTTCCGACGACCTCCTGGCCCGGGTGCGCTCCCTCCGCCACAAGATCGCCATGGAACTGGGCCTCGTGGTCCCGCCCGTCCGGACGCGGGACGCCCTGGACCTGCCACCTTCCACCTATGCCATCCGCATCGCCGGCGTCGAGGCTGGAAGGGGAGTGGCGCCGTCGGGCAAGCTCCTGGCCCTCGGCGAATTCCTGGACGCCCTTCCCGGGACCGCAACCGTGGAACCGGTGTTCGGCCTGAGCGGCAAGTGGGTGCCCACGGAGATGCGGCACAGTGCCGAGATGACCGGTGCCACCGTCATTGACCGTGTCTCCGTGCTGGTCACCCACCTGTCGTCAATCATCACGGCCAACGCCGCCCGGCTCCTGACCCGCGAAGACGTCCGCGTCCTCACCGAAGGCGTCCGCAAGCAGAGTCCCTCCGCAGTGGAGGAACTCACGCCCGGGCTGCTCTCCCTGGCCGAAATCCAGCGTGTCCTCGAAGGCCTCCTGGAAGAACAAGTGCCCATCAACGACCTTCCCCGGATTTATGAAGCCCTGGCCCTGCGCGCCAAGGTATCAACCGACCCGGAGGCCCTGATCGAGTCGGCGCGGAACGCCTTGGGGCCTGCACTGGCGGCCAAGTACCTGGACGGAGGGGTGCTCAACGTGGTGATGATCGACCCCCTCCTGGAGCAGTCCATGTTGGAGGACATGCGGCCCGCGGAAGGTGGAGCCCAGATCGTCATGGGGCAAGCCAAACTGGACGGCGTCCTGGCGTCCCTCAAAACCGCAGTGGAGGAAGCCGCGGCGGCGGGCCGCCAAGCGGTGCTGGTGTGCGCGCCTGCCTTGCGCCCCGCCGTGCGTCGCCTGGTGGCGGCCCCCGACGGCGGTGTCCCCGTCCTGTCGTACCGGGAAGTCACCTCTGCCCATTTGCGCATCGAGACCGTGGGGGTGGTGCGCTATGCCGAAGCGCTACATGCTTAAGGGGTCCTCCCTGGAAGCGATCCGGGCCAAGGCGCTGCAGCACTACGGGCCCGGTGCCCGGATTGTGGCTGCCGAAAAAGTCACCAATCCGGGAATCGTGGGACTGTTCGCGGCCAACCGCTTCGAGGCCACGGTGGAAGTCAGCGACAAGCCTGCAGGGCAGGCTGCGGCGGAGGTCCCCGGGGCGCCTGCCATGACGGTCAAGGCTGCGCAGCACCCACGCGACCCCGGTTCTGCCCATGACCTGGACGGCACCGCCATTGCAGCGCTGCTGGAACGGGCCGACGCCGAGGAGCTTCACCTGCACCGGGCCAGGCCCTCCGCCGGCGCTGCGGCTGCCCCCGTGTCGACGGCCTCGCCGGATTTCGCCGGGCTGCTGGAACAACTGGGCAAGGAACTGGAACGGACATCCGCGCCGACGGCCCCGCCCCCGCCGGCCCTGCCCCCGGCGGTGCCGCCGGCCCCGGTGGTGACGCTGCCGCCGTCGAGCGCTGCGTTTGCCGAGGTGCCCGAACTCCTGGCCGGCGACGGCGACCTGGTCCTGCTCCTGGGCCTGGGTGACGACGCCCTGGACGTTGCGCTGCAGATGTCACAGGCCGCAGGCGGCGCCGACGTGAGGACGGCAGGGGAGCTCACCGCGTTCGGCCACCTCCACGTGGACGGACGGCACAGCGCGACGGCGGCACGCGCCCAGGCCGTTCTGACCGGCCATACCGTTGTGGTTGCTTACGGGCTGGGGGTTGCCGGGGATGCGCCCGGCCAGGCGTCACGCATTGCACTGCTGGCGCCCGATCAGGTGTGGGTCGTGGCCGACGCCCGGATGAAGGCAGAGGACACCGCAGGGTGGTCAGGCGCGTTGCGCGCCGGCCTGGCGGGTGAGTCAATCGCCGTCCACGCGCTCGCTGTCATTGGAGCCGCACAGACCGGCACGCCCGAGACCGTCAACGAACTCGGCCTTCCGGTGGGATGGGTCGATGGCAGGCCCGCAGCAGCAGCCACGCTGGGAAAGGTACATTGAGAGCATGTTGGTACTGACGCGCAAGCCGGGCGAGAAAATCATGATCGGCGACGACATTGTCATCACCGTCATGGAGGGCCGGGGTGATGGCGTGCGCATCGGCATCGAGGCGCCCCGGGGTGTTTCCATCCAGCGCAGCGAGGTGGTGGAGGCGATCGCGGCCGCCAACCTCGCCGCAGCCCAGGCGGGACCCGACGCCGAACAGCTCCTGGCCGGCCTCCAACCCCCAGCCGCCCGCAAGGACGTCCCGTCAGGCAGGCCCGAGGAAATCGCGCAGTGACGGAAGAGATGCCGCGCTAACCGCAGCAAGCGCCCGGCCAACATTGGCCTGCACGGCAAGGTCCGCGAGTTCGTCCGGGCCGGGAGCCCCGGGCGGCGGCCCGGCCTGAAGGGCTGCCGCATTGTCCGAGGCCGCGTTGTCGATCTTTGCCTGTAATTCCGCCATGCCCTGCAGATGCTCGCCCAAAAGTCCCGGCCACGGTCCAGGCGGCGCTGCAGATACCAGGCCGGGCAAAGTGGTGTGGTGGGGAGCCTTCCATTCGGCCGACAAAGAGGCGGCCTCCACGCCGCGGGCAAGGGACTCGAAACGGAGGTTTTCCAGAACCTTTTCAAGTTCGGTGGCAGTGAAATTCAACCGGTGCCAGTTGCCTGCCCGGAGATGCAGGAGCTGTGTTTCCAGGAGAAAAAGCAGGAAATCCAGTTGCCTTCGCTCACGCCACAGCGTTGCCGACAGTTCGTCCGCCCCCACGGTTCCCCAATCATTTATTGCAAAGCCTGAATGACGATTTAGCAGGCTTTTTGGTTTCTTGTGTCGAGCGTACACGCAGAGTCGTTTTCAGGTGATATGTTCACTGAACACGTACCTGGACGAAGTCCTGAAACGTCGCCGTGATTGGTCTCCCGGCGCCGGTGGAACAGCTGTTCAGGGTCCGTTGCAACTCAATAATCCGGTCTCATGGGGGGACTTACATTTGAATCGCGAACAGCGCAACGAGCTGGTGTTGCAGCACCTTCCGCTCGTTGGTTACCTGGTCTCTGACCTTTGCGCGCGTGCGTCACATTTATCGCGCGACGATTTTGCTTCCGTGGGGTCGTTGGCCCTTATTGCGTCCGCTGATTCTTTTGATCCGGATCTCGGTGTTCCTTTTGGTGCCTTTGCGCGCCGTCGGATCATCGGTGCCTTTGCTGACGAGATGCGGGCCAGCGACTGGGCCACCCGTTCGGCCCGGAAGCGCATCAAGGAAACCATGGCCGTCCAGGAAACCCTCACCGGCGTGCTGGGGCGTACTCCTACGGTGCCGGAGTTGGCCTCTGCCTTGGGCGTGGAACGCAGCCATGTGGAAGCTGCCCTGGCCGATGCCGCCCGGACGCTCAGTTCGCTGGACGAGGTGGTGGCAGATACCGTGGCCTCCGGCGCTCCGTCCCCTGAACACTCTGTCCTCGCGGACGAGCGCATCAAGTATCTGCGGGCCGCCGTCGACTCCCTTCCGGAGAAGATGCGCTTCGTGATCCAGGAGATCTACCTTGCCGGCCGTTCCGTGAAGGACCTTGCCGAGGAACTCGGTTCGACCCACGCCGCAGTGTCGCAGCAGCGGGCCGAGGGCATCCGCCTCATGCGCGACGGCCTGGCAGCCCATTACGCGGACAACCCCGACCAGCCCTTTGAACCTGAATCCCGAATCACCGCCCGGCGACGCAATGACTACCTGGCTGCGCTGGCCACGGCGACCACCGGAGGGATCACCCGGGGCCTGGGCCTTGGGTCCTCGCTCAATCAAGCCGTCTAGCAGCAGGCAGCAGGAAGCCCGGGCCGTGGGATGGCCCGGGCTTCCTGCTGCGACTGCCTGGAGGCGCCTTTAGCGCGCCTTGGGCACCCTGCGGAGTACGACGGCGGCAAGCACTGCCGCTCCAGCCATCAGTACCAGCCCGATCGCCGCCGTGATGTGGACGCCGGATTCGAAGGCGACCCGGGCGGCCAAGGTGAGGGCATCAGACAAGGGTGCCGGGAGAGCCGCGGCTGCATCCACGGCTCCGGCCAGTGTCTCCCCGGAGTTTCCGGCGGCTTGGCTGGACAGGCCTTCGGGCAGGACGAGGTTGTGCTGGTAAGACGCCGTCAGGATGGAACCGAGCACTGCGGTGCCCAGCAGGGATCCAAGTTCATAGCCCGTTTCGGAGATGGCGGATGCGGCTCCGGATTTGTCGGCCGGGACGGAGGACAGGATCAGGTCATTGGAGATTGTTTCCGCTGCTCCCACGCCAACGGCAAGGATGGTCAGGGCGGACAGCAGGAACACCGGCCCGTGTCCGTGGTCTCTCACCACAACCACCAGGTAGCCCACGGCACTGAAACTCAGGCCGGCGGCGACCACGAATCCAGGCCTGATCCGTTTGACCAGCGGCACCACCAACAGTCCGGCAACAATCGTGGCGAGCAGGGCCGGAATCATGGCGATGCCCGCTTCCATGGGGGACTGCCCCTCCACCAACTGCAGGTGCTGGGCGAAGAAGTAGATGAACCCGGTCATGGAGAACAGTGACAGGACGTTGGCCACGATCGCCGTGCTGAACACCTTGTTGCCGAAGAGGCGGACATCCAGCATGGGGTTCTCCAACAGGCGCTGCCTCCGGACGAACACTGTGCCCATGACCAGGCCAAAGACCATGAATGCCAGGGCGGTCGCCCCGAAGCCATGGACGGCGGATTCCTTGATGCCATAGACGAACGGCGCCATGGTCAGGATGGACAGCGCAATGCTGGGCACGTCCACCCGGCCGGGATTGGCGTCCTTGGACTCGGGGATGAGCGTGGTGCCGAGAGCGAGCAAGGGAAGCAGCAGGAAGGTCGCCACGAGGAACACGGCACCCCACCAGAAGTGCTCCACCAGCCAGCCACCAAAGATGGGGCCCAGCGCAGCGCCTCCGGAGAAGCCGGCGGCCCACACCGCGATGGCGAGCCTGCGGCGGTTGGGATCCGTGAAGATGTTCCGGATCAAGGAGAGGGTGGAGGGCATCAGCATGGCGCCGAAGACGCCCAGGGCGGCGCGGCCGGCAATCAGCCACTCGGCGGACGGCGCGAAGGCTGTAGCAGCCGACACCGCCGCGAAGCCCGTGCTGCCGATCATGAGCAGCCGCCGTCGTCCGATCCTGTCGCCGAGGTTGCCCATGGAGACCAGCAGGGCGGCCAGGACCAGCGGGTAGGAGTCCACGATCCAGAGCAACTGGACACCGCCAACTTCCAGGGACCGGGCGATTTCCGGAAGAGCAAAGGTGAGGGCGGTGTTGTCGACGGCGACCAGCAGCACCGGGACCATCAGCAGGGCCAGTGCTGCCCAGTCGCGCCACGGTGCCCGGTCCTGCGCGGACTGCTGGCGGACAGGGGTTGCTGGGGTCGAAGACTGGGTGAACATGGTAATAACTGTACCGTCTGGACGGTATAGTTTCAACTTCGGAATGCCCACAGCAATAGGGGATGATGGAACCCATGCCACGAAAACCAGTAGCCAAGGACTCGGTCCTGGATGCCTTCGAAGCCCTCCTGATCGAGGTCGGCGAACGGGCCGCCACGCTCGACGCCGTAGCCAAGCGCGCCGGTGTCTCCAAGGGCGGGCTGCTCTACCACTTTCCCAACAAGGAGGCGCTGATCGCGGCGCTGTTGGAACGCCTCGACAATCTCGCGCAGGAAGACATAGAACAGATGAAAGCTGCTCCCGATGGAGCGGCTGCCTACTTCATCCGCTCTTCGTTGTGGGCGGGGACGCCCATGGACCGGGCCTTCGTGGCGGCGACCCGGTTGGCGGAGGTCGCCCATGAGGAAACACGACGGCGGTTCGCCGGTATCCAGCAACAGTGGCTGGATGTCCTGGCTGAGGATGTGGGGCCCGACGTGGCCAAGGCTGTCAGCTACATGGGGGATGGGTTGTACTTTAACGCGATGTTCGAGGGCGGCCAGGAGACGGGCGACGGCAGGCGGGAGGCCGACGTCGGGATTCTCCTGAAGGTGCTGGAGCGCCTGCGGGCATAGGCCGCCTGCACCATTTGCGGCGGCGCCCGCCGCGTAGGAGAATTAAGCCTTGTGGCGCGCCTTCCCAGCGCCCACAGACAACTGAACAAGCCTTTGATCTGCGGCGGGAGAGTCCTGCAGTACGTGATGCAGGCGCCGTAGGAGCAAACCCTCCCCAGGAATCTCTCAGGCCCATGCACCGCCGCGGCGAGGCAACTCTGGAAAGCAGCAGGCAGGAACGCGTCACCACCGGCGCGGCTTACCGTGCTCACCGACGGTGCAAGCGATCGTTGTGCAGACAACGCGCGGAAACTCTCAGGTCCAATACAGAGCGGGGAGGAACCCGAGTAGCTGCGGCGTACCCACGCGCCGCCCAAGTATTGGAGTTCCTTCGTGACGGTTAGTTCTGCCTCCACCACCTTCGTTGACCGGCATATCGGTGCCCGCCGCCAAGCCGACGTTGAAACCATGCTGAAGTCTGTCGGATACGACTCCGTCGATTCGCTCGTTGACACCGCGGTTCCCAACGACATCCGTCAGGACGTGGCGCTGACCCTCCAGAACGCCCTTTCCGAGGTTGAGGTCCTGGCTGAACTCCGCAAGCTGGCCGCCAAGAACAAGACGGCCGTACAGATGATCGGCCAGGGCTACTACGACACCATTACCCCGCCGGTGATCCGCCGCAATATCCTCGAGTCCCCTGCCTGGTACACCGCTTACACCCCGTACCAGCCCGAGATCTCCCAGGGCCGTCTTGAGGCACTTCTGAACTTCCAGACCATGGTCCAGGACCTTGTTGGCCTGCCGATCGCCAACGCGTCCTTGTTGGATGAAGCCACCGCCGTGGCCGAAGCCGTCCTCATGATGCGCAGGGCCAACAAGAACAAGGCTGCCCAGGATGGCAAGACCGTCCTGGACGCCGACTGCCTGCCGCAGACCATCGCGATCGTGAAGGGCCGTGCCGAGGCCCTCGGTTTCGAGGTTGAGGTCGCTGATCTTTCCCTCGGCCTCCCGGAAGGTGCCATCAACGGCGTCGTCCTCCAGCAGCCGGGCGTTTCCGGCCGAGTCTTCGACCACTCCGCCGTGATCGCCGCGGCGAAAGAGCGGGGCGCGTTGATCACCGTCGCAGCCGATCTTCTCTCGCTCACCCTCATCACTCCTCCCGGCGAGCAGGGCGCCGATATCGCCGTGGGTTCCGCCCAGCGACTGGGCGTGCCGCTGTTCTTCGGCGGCCCGCACGCCGCCTACATGGCCGTCCAGAAGGGCTTGGAGCGTTCCATGCCGGGCCGTCTGGTGGGCGTTTCCAAGGACGACGCCGGTGTCCCCGCCTACCGCCTGGCGCTGCAGACCCGTGAGCAGCACATCCGCCGCGAGAAGGCCACGTCCAACATCTGTACCGCGCAGGCATTGCTCGCGATCGTCGCTTCGATGTACGCGGTCTACCACGGTCCCGAGGGCTTGAAGGCAATCGCCGAGACCGCGCACAACCACGCCCGGACCCTGGCAGCCTCCCTGAAGGCCGCCGGCGTCGAGGTCCTGCACGGTTCGTTCTTCGACACCATCACGGTCCGCGTACCGGGCCGCAGCGCCGAGCTCGTCGCTGCCGCAGAGGCCCGCGGCATCAACCTGCGCGGCGTCGACGCGGACACTGTGGGTATCTCGGTTGACGAAACCACTACAGCCGACATCGTCGGCGGTGTCCTTGAAGTGTTCGGCGCCCCGGTACTTGAGTCCGTGGAGGGTTTCGCGCTCGAAGCTTCCGTTGAGCGCTCCAGCGATTACCTGCAGCACCCGGTGTTCAACACGCACCGCTCCGAGACCCAGCTCCTGCGCTACATCCGCAAGCTCTCCGACCGCGACCTCGCGCTGGACCGGACCATGATCCCGTTGGGTTCATGCACCATGAAGCTGAACGCCACCGCTGAGATGGAAGCCATCTCCTGGCCCGAGTTCGCCTCGATCCACCCGTTCGCCCCGGACTCCCAGACCGCCGGCTGGCGTGAGCTGATCGCTGACCTTGAAGCCCAGCTCACCGAAATCACGGGCTACGACCAGGTCTCCATCCAGCCGAACGCCGGTTCCCAGGGTGAGCTTGCAGGCTTGCTCGCGATCCGCGGCTACCACCACTCCCGCGGAGACCAGCAGCGCAACGTCTGCCTGATCCCCGCATCGGCCCACGGCACCAACGCCGCCTCCGCTGTGCTGGCCGGCATGAAGGTCGTGGTCGTGGCCACGGCTCCCGATGGAACCATCGACCACGCTGACCTGGCTGCGAAGATCGAAGCCAACCGTGACGTTCTCTCGGCCATCATGATCACCTACCCGTCCACGCACGGTGTGTATGACGCCGACGTCCGGGAAGTGTGCGACGCAGTCCACGAAGCCGGCGGACAGGTGTATATCGACGGCGCCAACCTGAACGCGTTGGTTGGCTTGGCGCAGCCGGGCAAGTTCGGCGGCGACGTGTCCCACCTGAACCTGCACAAGACCTTCTGCATCCCGCACGGCGGCGGCGGACCCGGCGTTGGCCCGGTTGCTGCCAAGGCACACCTCGCGCCGTTCATGCCGGGGGATGCTGCCTCCTGGACCGAAGGTAACGATGTCCCGATCTCGGCATCCCGCTTCGGCTCGGCCGGTGTGCTCCCGATTTCCTGGGCGTACGTGAAGCTCATGGGGGGCCAGGGCCTCACTGAAGCCACGAAGTCGGCACTGCTGGCGGCGAACTACATCGCAGCACGCCTCAACGATTACTTCCCGGTCCTCTACACCGGCGAAGCCGGCCTGGTGGCCCACGAGTGCATCCTGGACCTGCGCGAACTGACGGCCAAGACGGGCGTCACCGCGGAAGACGTGGCCAAGCGCCTCATCGATTTCGGCTTCCACGCGCCCACGCTGGCCTTCCCGGTTGCCGGCACCCTCATGGTGGAGCCCACGGAGTCTGAGGACCTCGTGGAGATCGACCGCTTCATCGAAGCCATGATCACCATCCGCAAGGAAATCGACCAGGTGGCCCACGGCGACTTCTCCGTGCAGGATTCCCCGCTTCGCCGCGCACCCCACACGGCAGCCGCCGTCGTAAGTTCCGATTGGGACCGCGCCTACCCGCGTGAGCAGGCTGCTTTCCCGGTCCACCACCTGAAGCAGGACAAGTATTTCCCGCCGGTGGGACGCATCGACGGTGCAGCGGGCGACCGCAACCTGGTGTGCTCCTGCCCGCCAATCGAAGCGTTCGAGAACTAAGGGGAACGGCAATGACTGAGAAGCACACAGCCCTCTACGAAGAGCACAAGAAGCTCGGCGCGTCTTTCACGGACTTCGGTGGGTGGCAGATGCCGCTTAAGTACACCTCCGAGCTCGCTGAACACCACGCCGTCCGGAAGTCCGCCGGCCTGTTCGACCTCTCCCACATGGGCGAAGTTTGGGTCACCGGACCGCAGGCAGCAGAGTTTTTGGATTACGCCTTGGTGGGCAAGATCTCCGCCATGGCCGACGGAAAAGCCAAGTACTCCCTGATCTGCCAGGAAGACGGCGGGATCATCGACGACCTGATTGTGTACCGTCGTGGTGCCGATAAATTCCTGGTGGTGCCGAACGCCGGCAATGCCTTTGTGGTCGCATCTGAACTGCTGCAGCGCGCCGCGGGCTTTGATGTCGTGGTCGAGGATGCTTCATCGTCGACGTCGTTGATCGCCGTTCAGGGGCCGCTTGCGGAAGCGATCCTGCTGCGCCTGGTTCCGGCCGAGCAGCACTCGCTGGTCACGGACCTGAAGTACTACGCCGCAGTCGAGGTGACTTTCCTGGTGGCCGGCTCCGGACAGGACCTGCTGCTGGCACGCACCGGCTACACCGGCGAAGACGGCTTCGAGATCTTCGTCCCCAACGAATCCGCCGCCGCGCTGTGGCAGGCGATTTCGGCTGTTGCGGAGGATGGTGAACTGGTTCCGGCAGGCCTTGCATCGCGCGACTCCCTGCGCCTCGAGGCCGGCATGCCCCTGTACGGCAACGAGCTCTCCCGCGAAGGTAATCCGTTCGCTGCCGGACTTGGGCCCGTTGTGGCGCTGTCCAAGGAAGGCGACTTTGTTGGCAAGGAAGCACTCGCTGCTTTGAAGGCTGACGGTGCGGGCGTGTCTTCCGGCCGCAAGCTTGTTGGCCTCAAGGGCCTGGGCCGCCGTGCCGGCCGTTCGCACTACCCGGTAGTGAAGGACGGCGCCGTGGTGGGCGAAGTGACCTCCGGACAGCCGAGCCCGACGCTCGGGTACCCTGTGGTCCTCGCTTATGTGGACGTTGCTTTGGCCGAGCCCGGGACTGCTGTGGATGTAGACCTTCGCGGGAAGCCCGAGCCGTTCGAAGTCGTCGCATTGCCGTTCTACAAGCGCCAAAAGTAGTTAGGCAGGCCCGAGCCTGTCATAGTTTTTGATCAACCACAGTTAGGAAACAGAATGCCCAAAGTAGCGCCTGAACTTCAGTACTCCGACGAGCACGAGTGGGTCCTGCGTGGGGAGGGAAACTCGGTGTCTGTTGGCATCTCCGAGGTTGCCACCGACGCGCTGGGTGACATCGTGTACGTCGACCTGCCCGAGGTCGGTTCCACCGTGACTGCAGGCGAGACGTGTGGCGAGGTTGAGTCCACCAAGTCCGTCTCAGACCTGTACTCGCCCGTCACCGGTGAGGTCACGGAGATCAACGACGCCGTTGTGTCCGACCCCGCACTCATCAACAACGATCCCTACGGCCAGGGATGGCTGTTCAAGGTCGCTGCCGAGTCTGACGGCCCGCTGCTGTCGGCAGAGGAATACGCCTCCAAGAACGGCGGAGACCTGGGTTAAGCCGCCCGTTCCGAAGGGCACCACCGTCGCTGGCAGGCGTAGCGTGGACTTGTAGTAACTCAATAAAATTGCGACGCCGGATTGCCGCCTTTGGGGGCCATCCGGCGTCGTACTTCGGTCGTCTTCCGCCACAAGCGGTAGCGGCCATCCGGCAGGACCATCTGCCGGACCGTTTTCAAGCTGTATAAAAGGGATCCCGGCTATGGCTGTTGGTGTTTTCGATCTGTTCTCCGTGGGCATTGGCCCGTCGAGCTCGCATACTGTGGGGCCGATGCGTGCCGGGGCGGTGTTCGCCGGCGAGTTGAAGGACGAGGGGGTTCTGGGCTCGGTGGCTTCGTTGCGGGTTGATTTGTATGGTTCGTTGGCGGCGACGGGGCGTGGCCACGGAACCATGACAGCAACGTTGCTGGGTTTGGAGGGCTACCACCCTGAGCTGATCCTCCCCGAGGAAGTGGAGGAGCGGCTTGCCGCGATCGCTGAGACGGGTGTTTTGAATCTGGCCGGTGCTTCCGGTGACGGTGTCCAGTTGCCGTATGCGGTGGAGGATATGGTGTTGCATCCGTTGACGGTGTTGCCGCGGCATACGAACGGGATGAAGTTTGCTGTTTCTGATGCTGAGGGGAACGTGCTGAGGGAGGCGACGTTTTTCTCGGTGGGTGGTGGGTTCATTGTCCGTGAGGGCGAGGAAGACGCGGCGCAGCAGGAACTCGAGGAGTCGAAGCAGGAGTTGCCGTTGCCGTTCCGGACGGCGGCGGAGTTGTTGGGCCGGTGTTCTTCGAAGGGTTTGCGGATCAGCGACATCATGTTGATCAATGAGCGGGCGTCCCGGTCCGAGGAGGAGATCCGGGAAGGGCTCTTGCATATCTGGTCTGTGATGGAGGCCTGCGTTGAGACCAGTCTGAAGCGTGAGGGTGTGCTGCCGGGCGGTTTGCGGGTGAAGCGTCGTGCGCCTGATTGGTTGGAGCGGTTGTTGAAGGAGGACAAGGACCGCAACGATCCGAAGTATTGGCAGGAGTGGGTGAACCTGATCGCCCTGGCAGTGAATGAGGAGAACGCGTCCGGTGGGCGGGTGGTGACGGCTCCGACCAATGGTGCGGCGGGGATTATCCCGGCGGTGCTGTATTACGCGTTGCACTACGCCCCGGGGATGGATCAGGCCAGCCAGTCGGACCGGGATGATGTGGTGGTGCGGTTCCTGCTTGCTGCCGGTGCGGTGGGGGTGTTGTACAAGGAGCAGGCTTCGATTTCCGGTGCTGAGGTGGGGTGCCAGGGTGAGGTGGGGTCGGCGTCGTCGATGGCTGCTGCGGGGTTGGCTGAGGTGATGGGTGGTTCCCCGGCTCAGGTGGAGAACGCGGCGGAGATCGCGATGGAACATAACCTGGGCTTGACGTGTGATCCGATCGGCGGGTTGGTGCAGATTCCGTGTATTGAGCGGAACGCGATTGCTGCGGCGAAGGCGATCAACGCCGCCAAGATGGCGTTGTGGGGTGATGGCACGCACCGGGTCTCCCTGGACGAGGTCATCGTCACGATGCGCGAGACCGGCAAGGACATGTCCCACAAGTACAAGGAAACCGCGATGGGCGGCCTCGCCGTCAACGTCGTCGAATGCTGAGTCTGTTCGCTGTCGGTGCCTAGTGCCATGCTGTATGCATGAGCGGGGGATATGACCGGGATTTCTTGCGGGCACGCCTGGAGCTGCCCAGTCCGTCGGCAACGACTACTTTGTTGGACTACACGCACTTCTCCGTGCGCTTCCGGCCTGCCCGGAAGCTCGCGGCGATTGTTGGAGTCAACATCAGCGGCAGGGAACTGAATCCTTTGGCCCGGGAGGGCACGTGGCATTTTGACGAGCGCATACCCCGGGAGCAGCAGGCAGGCCCGGACGTCTACAAGAACAACGCCTTCGATCGGGGACATCTGGTGCGGCGGCTCGATCCGGTGTGGGGCGATGCTGCTACGGCCAAGAAAGCGAATCAGGACACTTTCGCATTCACCAATGCAGCACCCCAAGTGGATGACTTCAACCAAGGCAAGGAACTTTGGGTAGGGCTGGAAGACCATGTGCTGGGCCACGCCGACGCGCACGACGCCAAGCTCAGCGTGTTCACCGGGCCGGTCTTTGCCGACGACGATTCCGAATACAGGGGCGTGAAGATCCCCAAAAGATTCTGGAAAATCGCAGCTTGGACCAACGATGGAACGCTCGGCGCTGCCGGCTTCGTGCTGGACCAGTCGCCACTGTTGGGCAAGGTTGAGTTGAAAAAGGCTCTGACGCAGCGCCTCCTGGAGGGAGAACCGCCACCCCTTGGTCCGTTCAGGACTTTCCAGGTTCCTGTCGGTGAGATCGCAGACCTGACCGGGCTGAGCCTGAGCCGGCTGACCAACGCCGATCGGCTCGCCAGCGGGATGCGGGAATTGGGGAAAGCCCCCAAGGCCATCCAATTGGAGAGCATGGAACAGATCCGGCTCTGACCCGGATGATCGCCTGGCTCTGGGCTCTCCCAAGAAGCATCACTGATGTGCGCCGGAGCGCCGCTATCCGGGAATCGGGTCATATACCCATGCCCGATAGACTTGATTCTGCATGTCCGCATGCGCACTATGCCTGAACACCGCTTGAACCCTGCACTGAACCCTGAGATTGGACACGGCCACCTTGCGAGAATTTACTGCCCGCTTTGCCACCGCCGAGGAAATCGATAACTGGGACAAGCACGTCACTGCCAACCCGAACGGCGGCAACATGCTGCAGTCGGACGCCTATGCTGCAGTGAAGGACGGGAACGGCTGGCTGGTCCGCCGGCTCGTCATCGAGACCGCCGGATACTCCAGCTACAACCTGCTGCTGGAGAAGAAGTTTCCTGTCCTGGGACGCCTCTGGTACCTGATCAAGGGCCCCGATGCCGAGTCAGTCGAGGACATCAAGCCGATGCTGGACGCCGTCGCCACCTTGGCCAGGGAACAGAAGCTGAACGTCTTCGCCCTCAAGATAGAGCCCGACGTCGTGGAGTCACCTGAAGTGACTGCGCAACTGAAGGCGTCCGGCCTGGTTAAGGCCCCCAACATCCAGTCGAACGACTTCACAGCTGTTCTGGACATCTCTGCGCCCGCCAACGAGGTGCTGCGGAGCATCTCGTCGAGGGCCCGCAACGCCGTCCGCCGCGCAGAGCGCGAGGGCTGCGAGGTAATACAGGAGGAAGCCGGCACAGCCAGTTACAAGAAGCTCTATGCCCTGATGCAGAACACCGTGAACGCCAAGGGCGCCATGCCCTTGCGCAGCTACGACTATTACGCCAAATTCTGGGGAGAGTTCAGCAGCCGCGGCCAAGGGCACTTCTTCTTCGTCTACGAGGACGGCCAGCCGAGCGTGGGTGCCTTCGTGATCAACTACGGTTCCAAAGCCACCTACAAGGACGGCGGCTCAACCCAGAACCGCAAGCAGTACGGTGACTCCCACCTGACGCAGTGGGCAGCCATCCAGCGCATGCAGGAACTGGGTTGTGTGGAGTACGACTTCTGCGGCACACCCCCTTCTGCAAGCATCAAGGACAAGTCCCATCCGTTGTACGGACTGGGATCCTTTAAAACCAGCTTCACCAAGACCGTCACGGACTTCGTGGGCTGCTACGACCTCGTTCTGGGACCTGTCCGGTACAAACTGTGGCTCAAAGGTGCGGAGAAAGTCTTCCGCCGACTCGAAACCATGCGCACCGGTGGACAGTTCTACTAGACCGCAACCCGACGCACGGCCCGCCCCGGCCACCAACGGGTGCACATCCAACAAGATGAGGTATTTTCTTTGACTCCGATCGAGGCTGGAACCGACATGGAATTCGTAATTCTCAGTGACGCTGATTTCGAGACCTTCGCCAAGGGACACCCACAAGCGAGCTTCATCCAATCCATGGACCTCACCCGTTTCCAGAGAGCGCGCGGTCAGGAAGTGGAGCTCTTCGGCGTCACCCGCGGCGGCAGCCTCATTGCCGCCGGAAAGCTCGTCTACACCGCTAACCGTCTCGGCTACAAGGTTGCTGAGTGCGCCAAGGGACCACTGATGGACTACAGCGACGCCGCAGCGGTGAGGCCCGTCGTCGAGCTTCTGAAGAAGCACGCAGCCTCCCGGAAAGCGGCGGAGCTGCGCATCTCGCCCAACGTCAAGTACCTCGCACGCGACGAGGACGGCGCGGAGCACCCGGAGGTCGAAGACAACCGGCCGCTTCTTAAGGAACTTGAAGGTCTCGGGTTCAAGCACCAGGGCTTCGACATGAACTTCGCCAACATCAACTGGATGTTCATCAAGACCCTGGACGGTGTCGCGGACTCCGAAGAGCTCATCATGGGCATGAACTACCGCACCCGGAAGGCCATCCGAAAAGCGGAGAAGAACGGCGTCTACCTGGAGCAGGCCACGCTGGAAACGCTGGACGATTTCTACAATGCCCTGAAGACCGCGGGTGATGAGAAGGGCTTCACGTACCGGGAACGGGAGTACTACGAGCAACTGCTCCGCAACACCTCCGATGAGTTCACCAAGCTCATGATGGCCAAGATCAACATTCCGGAGTACCGCCGTTCCATCACGGAGCGTCTGGAAGCGGAGTCCAAGACCCTCACCGAGCTGAAGCGCGAGGTCGAAGAGACCGGCAGCAAGAAGAAAGCCAATCGCGTCAAGGTTGTCCAGGACCTTGTGGACAGCTATGAACGCAGCCTCAAGGACATTGAGCGCTTCCCGGATTCCGTTGGCGTGGCAACAGTCGCCGCCATCCACTTTGCGTGCTCCGGTGATGAACTCACGTGCGTCATCGGTGGAACCGTGCAGGACTACATCTACTTCAACGGTGCAACGTCCCTCTACTGGGGCATGATGTTGCACGCCCTGAACAACGGCTATTCGCGCTACAACTTCTACGGAACGTTCGGTATCCAGGGGCAGGACGAGACCGGGCACGGCGGATACGAATTCAAGAAGGGCTTCGGCGGCGAAGTCGTCCAGTTGATCGGCGACTTTGTTATGCCGGTGAGCCCGGTCAAATACACCGCGTACCGCACGGTCAGGAAGCTCGCAGGAGCTGCCCAGACCGTTCTGGGAAACTTGCGGAAGCCGGAGCAATTGCCGGTGATCGGAAAGTTCCTCAGGAAGAACTGATGCAAAGGAGGAATGCTGCGTGACTGAACGCCCGGAGGGCAACGGCGGCAGGCCTCACACGGACGGCTTGCCCAAGACCCAACCGCTGCGCCCATCGCAGGTTCGGCAGAACGCCAACGCCAAGCGCATGCTGATGCGGCTGGTCCAGGGGGACAGCCCGCCTACCGCGCCCATGAACATCGTGGACCGGCTGGCAGGCAGCCCCTACGCCAACCCCACCATCCAGGTTGCCGGAGTCGATGCCTCTGCCCGCAAGACGATCGACTTCGCCCTGCACCTGGCGGAGGCGATGTTCCGCTACGGCGCAGGAGCGCTCGAAGTCGAAACCAGCATGATCGCCGTGACGGCCGCCTTGGGGCTGAAGAACGTTGAGGTGGACATCACCAACCAGTCGGTGGCCATCAACTATGCGCCAAAGGACCAAACGCCCATCACCCTGATCCGGGTGGTGCGGTCCTGGACCAACAACTACGCCGGCCTGGCGCAGGTCCACCAACTGGTCACGGACATCGTGGCCGGGGGAGTGGGGCGCGATGAAGCCGTGCGTCGCCTCAACGAGATCACCCGCAGTGCCAAGCCGTTCCCGCGCTGGATGGTCACGGTGGCTTTCGGCGTCTTCGCCGCCGTCTTCGTCGGTGTGTTGGGTGGCGGCCCGGGAGCCTCTGCCCTCGCTTTCGCCTCCAATCTTCTGATCAGTCTGGTGGCCCGGCAGTTGGGACGCTGGCGCACCCCGGACTTCTTCGTCACCATGTCGTGCTCGTTCCTGGTCACGTTCATTGCCTTGATGCTGAGGTGGGCAGGTGCTGACATTGCCCCATCAATCGTCGTAGCCGGCGGCATCCTGCTGTTGCTTCCAACCGGACGACTCGTCTCGTCGGTCCAGGACGCCATCAACGGCTTCCCGGTCACCGCGGCCGGACGATTCCTCTCCACGTTGCTGACCTTCGGTGCGATCGTGGCGGGCATCGCCGTTGCTGTCGTGACCGGAACGCTGATGGGCAGCGAAGTTCTGGATGTCACCAACACGTTCCCGCCCGCATATCCATTGTGGGGACAGGCGATCCTGATCGCCGTGGCGGTTGCCGCGATCGGTATCACCGAACAAACGCAGATGCGGCTTTTACTCCCGACGGCGGCAGTCGGCTTGGTGGGCTTCTTCGTCTTGTGGGGGGCTGGCGAGCTCGGCCTCGGCGACCGTTTGGCGCCTGCCATCTCGGCTGTCGTCATTGGACTGCTGGGCAGGGTGGTCGCCCTGAAGCTGGGTGCCCCGCAATTGGTGGTCGCCGTTCCGGCGGCGCTGATCCTGCTGCCCGGGCTGACCATTTTCCGCTCGATGTACCTTCTGACCACCGAGGAGTCGGATATCCTCCTGGGTGCCGGCGGCATGCTGAATGCCACGGCCATTGTCCTGGGCGTTGCCGCCGGCATTGTCCTGGGCGACAACCTCGCCCGGCCCCTGACCAAGGGCCTGTCCAGCAACGAGCGGCGACGGGTACGGCGCCGCTAGATCCTGCTAGATCTTGCCGATGGCGAGCTTCTTCTCGGCCTGGAACACTTCCTCCACGCGACCCTGCGCCCAATAACCGGACAGGGAAACCTGGGAGCGTTCCAGGCCGTGCTGCACAAAGAGGACCTCGCGCAGGCCCTTCATGTAGCCACGCTCGCCGTGTGCGAACACATCCACCCGTCCGGGCAGCCACTCAAGCGTCCGCAGGGCATTGAGGAGGAGGTCGCTGGATCCGGCCTGTACCCCGTTGCGTTGCAGCCAGTGCACCTCCACACCTGCCGGTGCCTGGATGGGGAGAACGTCATCCGTGCTGTCCACTTCCAGGAAAGCGTAGCCACGTGCCGTCGGAGCCAGGGCCTCAATGGACGCTGCGATGGCGGGGATGGCGGCGTCGTCGCCGGCGAACAGGTACCAGTCTGCCTCGGGTGCCGGATTGTAGGCACCACCCGGGCCGGTGAAAATCAGTGAGTCGCCCGGCTTCGCAGCCGCAGCCCAGGGTCCGGCAAGGCCTTCATCGCCGTGAACCACGAAGTCGATCGCCAACTCCTGCGCCTCGGGATCAACCCAGCGGATCGTGTAGGTGCGGGTGTGCGGCCACTGTTCACGCGGCATGGAGTCGCGGATTTCCCAGAGGTCCAGGGGAAGTTGGTAGTCCACGCCCGGCTGGGGAAAGACGATCTTGACGTAACGGTCCACGAACGCGTTGTTCGTGTAATCGCTGAAGCCCGGGCCTCCCGCTACGATCCGCACCATGTGGGGTGAAAGCCGTTCTGTTCGCAGGACGGTCAGATTGACCTGCGGACGCGTGTTTCGGTTGGCTGACGATGTGACGGGAAGGGCAGTCATATAGGTAAGCCTAAGCTAATCAGCTGGAGGCGGGCTGGGTATGAGTCGAACGTTACATCCCCACCCGACCCTCTCTCACCTAAACACCGATTTCTGCGGATGCTCTCTCACCTAAACACCGGTTTCCGGGGATGCTCTCTCACCTCACCTCCCCGTCCCGCGCCGCCGCACCCATTTCCGCCTCACGCGTCCGGTGTTAGGGGTGCACGCGGCGGAAAAGGGCGCGGCCCGAAGTCGTCTGGGGTGCACGCGGCGGAAAAGGGCGCGGCCCGAAGTCGTCTGGGGTGCACGCGGCGGAAAAGGGCGCGGTCCGAAGTCGTTACGGGTGCACGCGGCGGAGAAGGGCGCGGTCCGAGAATTGCGTCGGTGGCGTCGTCGAACCTTTACCTTTGGTTGGCTTTCACCCGCTGTCTCACCCATTCGCCACCACCCGAATCCACCGTTAGACGGACACTGATGGGATGTGAGAGAGGAGCCGCCAGGGGCTTAAAGGACCGGGAGCTCCCAATCGACTGGTTCGGCGCCTTGTTCCTTCAGCAGTTGATTGACCCTGCTGAAGGGCTTGGAGCCGAAGAATCCCCGCGAAGCAGACAACGGACTGGGGTGCGCGGACGCCACAATGGGCGCACCGTTCAACAACGGCCCGACACCCTCGGCGTCCTTCCCCCAGAGGACGGCCACCAGGGGGCTCCGGCGGCCCGCCGTGTCGGTGCGGTTGGCGACTGCGGTGACTGCCGCCGTCGTAATGGCCTCCCAGCCCTTGCCGCGATGCGAGCCTGCGCTGCCGGCGGCGACGCTGAGGACACGGTTCAGCAGCAGCACGCCTTGCTCGCTCCAGGCGGTGAGGTCGCCGTGGATCCGGGGCGGCAGGCCGAGGTCGTCGTGGAGTTCGCGGTAGATGTTGGCGAGGCTGCGGGGGATGGGCCTCGTCTGGCGCGACACCGAGAAGGAAAGCCCGACGGCGTGACCTGGCGTCGGGTACGGGTCCTGGCCCAGAATCAAAACCTTGACGTCCGCCAAAGGGGTGCGGAAGGCCCGAAGGAGGTTGCTGGCGGCCGGAAGGACCTGGACCCCGCCGGCTGCCTGCCCTGCAACGAACGCCAGCGCGCTGCGGAGCTCCTGCTCCACGGGGCGCAGGGCGTAGGCCCAATCGGCAGCCACCAGGCTTTCCAGCGGCAGATCCCGCAGGGCATCGAAACCCGGCCCGGAGGTGCCTGCAGGTTCAAGGTCGAAGAGTGCATGCTCGCCAGTCATCCAGCCATTGTCCATCGCTGTGCCCGGGGGCTGTGAATGACACCGTTGTTATTCACCCGTAACATGGGGGTGAGACATTTTCGCCAACCAGCGTCCAAGGAGTGTGCCATGGCAGAACCAGCACAGGAACCAATGGCGCAGCAGACCACCGGTTTTGCTCTTGATGACCTATCGGTGGGCGTCCGCAGCGATTCGCCCCTCAGTGAGCGGGACCAGCAGATGCTGGCCTTGGAGCGCCAGTGGTGGAAGTACGCCGGGGCCAAGGAACAAGCGGTCAGGGAGCTGTTCGACCTGTCCGCCACCCATTACTACCAGATCCTTAATGCGCTGATCGATACCGAGGAAGCGCTGGCCCACGATCCCATGCTGGTCAAGAGACTGCGTAGACTACGTACGTCCCGCCAACGCGCGCGGACAGCGCGCCGCTTGGGGTCCGACGCGTAAACCGCCAGGCTGACCGTCAGCAGCAACCAGCAAGGACAACGCTTCACCATGACCAAATTTGCCAAGGATGAATTCGACCGGGTTCCGCAAAACAGCACCCGGCAAGGCGTGCACCGCGATGCCCAGGAAACGTCCCGCCCTTCGCTCTGGCCGATCCTGACCGTCGGCGCCGTGGCCTTGGTGCTCGGCCTGGTTGCGTTCCTCATCCTTCCGCGCCTGGGACTGGTGGCACCCGGCGCTTCGTCCAGCGTTTCGACGCCGGCACCCCAGGAAACTTCTGCCGCACCTTCCGCTTCGCCGACTGAGTCTGGCAGTGCTCCCGTGGCTTCCGGAGAACCCACGCCCAACGAAACACCGTCCGACACTCCCTCCGCGACCCCCTCCGGTGCGCCCCTGGACAAGACCACGGCCGTTGCTGTGTACAACGGCACCTCCACGGCCGGCCTTGCCGGCCGCGTGGCCGGTTTGGTGCAAGGTGACGGTTGGGCACTTGGCACGGTGGGCAACTGGGGCGGCATTCCGCAGCAGGCATCAGTGATCTTCTACAACGCTCCCGGGCAAAAGGCCAATGCTGACGCGTTGGCCACGCTCCTGGGAATCACCAACGTGGTGGAGTCCCCGGATGTCCAGCAGCCCCTGGTGGTTGTTGTAGGCCCGGGCTACCAGTAGCACTTGCTGCCCATCGTTCCGGTTAAGCCTCAATAACAAAACAGCAGCCCCCGGCCCGCAGCGCAGCGCCACGACAGTGACTGTGGTTACAGTGGATTGATTCCGGTCCGGAGATCCCGGCCACCGGTCTTGGCTACTGTGAAAGTGTGGGCATCATGGCTTTGGGAACCGTGAAATGGTTCAACGCCGAAAAAGGGTACGGCTTCATCACTGTTGATGATTCCGGGGACGACGTCTTTGTACATTGGTCCGCTATCCAGATGGAAGGCTACCGGGCCCTCGAGGAAGGCCAGCGGGTGGAGTTCGAGCTCGGAGAAGGACAAAAGGGCCCCCAAGCGGAAAGTGTCCGCGTCGCCTGACAGTACCGCGCCTCCGCTCTTGGCTGAATACACGGAATTTTGCGGCTCTGGATGGCGCCCCTGCTTGCACTCTCCACGGTCGAGTGCTAATTATTGATTTAGCACTCCTTGGTGCTGACTGCTAACGGTGTACCGGCTTCGGCCGGCGCTCCCTGCAGTTGGTGCGGGGGAGGACCAAGAAACACCTTGGTGGGATGAGGTCCGGCGCGCGGGGCATACAGAGGCCGTAAGCAAAGGACCGTCCGTCGCGGGCATCCCATCCGACAGGTACCTTCTTAACGACTGTCCCGAAAGGACTACCGCCGTTATGGCCAAGATCATTGCATTTGATGAAGAGGCACGCCGCGGCCTCGAGCGGGGTCTGAACACCCTTGCTGACGCCGTCAAGGTTACCCTCGGCCCGCGTGGACGCAACGTCGTCCTCGAAAAGAAGTGGGGCGCCCCCACGATCACCAACGATGGCGTTTCCATCGCCAAGGAGATCGAGCTGGACGATCCTTACGAGAAGATCGGTGCGGAACTGGTCAAGGAAGTTGCCAAGAAGACGGACGACGTCGCTGGCGACGGTACCACCACCGCAACCGTCCTCGCCCAGGCACTGGTCAAGGAAGGCCTGCGCAACGTTGCAGCCGGCGCCGACCCGCTGTCCCTCAAGCGCGGCATCGAGAAGGCTGTTGACGCCGTCATCAGCGAACTCCTGGCCTCCGCCAAGGAAATCGAGACCAAGGAAGAGATCGCAGCCACGGCTTCCATCTCCGCCGGCGACCCGGAAATCGGCAGCCTGATCGCCGAAGCCCTGGACAAGGTGGGCAAGGAAGGCGTCATCACGGTCGAGGAATCCAACACCTTCGGGCTGGAACTCGAGCTCACCGAAGGCATGCGCTTCGACAAGGGTTACATCTCCGCTTACTTCGTCACCGATGCAGAGCGCCAGGAAACGGTCCTCGAAGACCCGTACATCCTGATCGTCAACTCCAAGATCTCCAACGTGAAGGAACTCGTTGCAGTTCTGGAGAAGGTCATGCAGTCCAACAAGCCGCTGCTGATCATCGCCGAAGACATCGAGGGCGAGGCTCTTGCCACCCTGATCGTCAACAAGATCCGTGGCACCTTCAAGTCCGTGGCCGTCAAGGCTCCGGGCTTCGGTGACCGCCGCAAGGCCCAGCTCGCCGACATCGCCATCCTCACCGGCGGCCAGGTCATCTCCGAAGAAGTTGGCCTCAAGCTGGAGAATGCCGGTCTGGAACTCCTCGGTACCGCCCGCAAGGTTGTTGTCACCAAGGATGAGACCACCATTGTTGAGGGTGCAGGCGACGCCGACCAGATCGCGGGCCGTGTTGCCCAGATCCGCGCCGAGATCGAGAACTCCGATTCCGACTACGACCGCGAGAAGCTGCAGGAGCGCCTGGCCAAGCTGGCCGGTGGCGTTGCAGTCATCAAGGCCGGTGCCGCAACCGAAGTTGAGCTCAAGGAACGCAAGCACCGCATTGAGGACGCAGTCCGCAACGCGAAGGCTGCAGTCGAGGAAGGCATTGTTGCCGGTGGTGGCGTTGCCCTCATCCAAGCCGGTGCCAAGGCATTCGCCAACCTGAGCCTCGAAAACGACGAAGCTACCGGTGCCAACATCGTCAAGGTTGCCATCGACGCTCCGCTCAAGCAGATCGCTTTCAACGCTGGCCTCGAGCCGGGCGTTGTTGCTGACAAGGTTCGTGGACTGCCTTCCGGCCACGGCCTGAACGCTGCAACGGGTGCCTACGAGGACCTGCTGGCCGCAGGCGTCAACGACCCCGTCAAGGTGACCCGCTCTGCACTCCAGAACGCTGCTTCCATCGCTGGTCTCTTCCTGACCACCGAGGCTGTTGTTGCTGACAAGCCTGAGAAGAACGCTCCGGCTCCGGGCGGCGACGAGATGGCAGGCATGGGCGGCTTCTAAGCCTCCTGTACTGCAGCGTCACGCTTAGCACGTACGACGGCGGTCCTCACCTTCGGGTGGGGGCCGCCGTTCTGCGTCCCATCCAAGTAGCAGTAGATGCCGTTTTGAGGGCCCAAAACGGCATCTACTGCTACTTACTTGGGTGCTGGCGCGGTTTCAGTGTCCGTGGGGTCTGGCAGGATTAAACGCATGACGATTATTGCTGCCGCCGACGGTTCCGCCCTCGGCAACCCTGGGCCGGCCGGATGGGCCTGGTATGTTGACGATTCCTGTTGGCGCGCAGGGGGTTGGCCGCACGGCACCAACAACATGGGTGAGCTCATGGCAGTCCTCGACCTGTTCCGGTCGACGGCCCATATTCCACAGGAGGACCTGCGGATCCTGTGTGACAGTCAGTACGTCATCAACTGCATCACCAAATGGATGCCTGGATGGAAGCGCAAAGGCTGGCGAAAGGCCGATGGCAAGCCTGTACTTAACGTGGACCTGCTTAAGGACATCGACCAAGCCATCGCAGGGCGCAAGTACACCTTCGAATGGGTGAAGGGCCACGCAGGCCATGAACTCAACGAAGCCGCGGATGAGCGTGCCCGGGCTGTTGCTACGGCCTACCAGCAGGGCACCGCTGCCCCCAGCGGCCCGGGTTTCAGCGGTTCATTCCCGAAGACCGGCAATCCAGCTCTTACTGAGGCCGCCGGGAAGGCATCCAAGATCGCCCCCGGCGCGGCAGAGGCGGTGTCCAGCGGCGCACAGGTGCCCCTGGCAGCAAGTGCCGCCACGGGTACCGTCACGGAATCCCGCCCCGCGTCCGCCGCCCAGCCGCACCCTGAGCCTGCACTGTTCGGCGAGTCAGGATTCTTTGGCCAGCCGGACCTGTTCAGTGAGCTGGAGGATGAAGCGGCCGCCCGGGAGCTTCCCGCGGAGGAACTGGTGGTGGCACTGGAACGCGAGTTGCTTAGGCCGGATGTCCGCGCCGACATTGGACGCATAGGGGTCCTGCTGCATCCTGATTTTGCGGAGATCGGCAGCTCAGGACGCTTCTGGACCCGGGACGCGATGATGGTTGCCCTCGAGGAAGACCCGGGCGAACCTGTGGATTTGGAGCTGATCAGTGCAGACAGGCTCAGCGAGGACAGCATCCTGCTCAACTACAGAAGTTCCGGCCATTCCGGTGCTACCCCGACCGGCTCCTCGTTGCGCAGTTCCCTCTGGCTCCTGGACCGTGGCCAGTGGCGGCTGCGGTTCCATCAGGGAACCCTGGAAAGCTGAGTCCTGTCAGGTTGTCCTGAGGGCAGACCTGCGGGACCGGCCGCACAGGGGGAAGACGGCCGGCCCCGCAGGAGTTCATGGGTTGCAGGTGGTGCTAATACGCAAACCGCTGGGTATTGCCCTGTTCAACCTCGAGGTAGCTCGCGGCCGCTGAGGCCAGGGCCATATTGATGGACGCGAGCGAGGCCTCCACTTTGCTTTGCGTGAGGGACCACTCCAGGACGAGCGCCTGGAAGTTCGCAGCTGCCGAACCCTTCCACGTTGCCTGGAGTTCCTCCAACCCGTGCCTCATGGATTGTACGTCCGCGCTGATACGATCCACGGTGGCCTTGACGTTGGACGACTTGAGCTGGAGCAGCTCGGTGTCTACGGAGATAACGCTCATGGGCAGTGCCTTTCGACGAAGATGGTCCGCTGATGCGGAAGGAATGCGTGGGCCACATCAACGAGCCTAGGCACCACTCCATAACGGCAGAACCAGCTTTCGCCGCTATGTGGATAACAGCTCTGCCGGCTCTTCCCGGAAGGGGAGGCTGACCACCAGGGTGGCACCGCCGCCGTCGGTCTCTGTGACCCGTACGGTTCCGCCGTGGCTGCCCACGATGGCAGCCACGATCGCCAGGCCAAGCCCGCTTCCGCCGGTATCCCGTGTGCGGGAGGTATCGGCGCGGTAGAAGCGCTCAAAGATCTTGCTGGTTTCCGAATCAGGGATGCCGGCACCGTGATCGCGGATCTCGATCACGGATGCGGCGCCGTCCTGGGTGGTCCGCACCCCGACGGCAAGTTCGATGGGGCTGTCCTCCGGCGTGTAGCGCAGGGCGTTGCCCACCAGGTTTCCGATGACTTGGCGGAGCTTGGCTTCGTCGCCATGGACCGGTGCCGGTGCCGGGGATGAGCCGTCAAGGCCCACCAGCGTGATGGTCCGGGCGCCCGAGGTTGCCCGGGTGTCCACTACGGCATCGTGGGCTAATAGCTGCAGGTCCACCGGTTTGAGCTGCAAGGGCCTCTGTTCGTCCAGCCGGGCCAGCAACAGCAGGTCCTCCACCATGGAACCCATGCGCTTGGCTTCACTCTCGATGCGTCCCATCGCGGTTGAGATGTCCTCGGGGGTGGCCAGGGCGCCATGCCTGTACAGCTCGGAGAATCCCCGGATGGTCACCAGTGGAGTCCGGAGTTCGTGGGATGCATCGGCGGCAAAGCGCCGCATGCGCGCCTCGGAAGCTGCGCGTGCTGCGAAGGACGCCTCAATGTGGGCCAGCATGGCATTCAGGGAGCCGCCCAGGCGTCCGACTTCAGTGTTTGGATTATCGATTTCCACACGCCGGGACAGATCGCCGGCAGCAATGGCGGCAGCGGTCTTTTCCACCCGCGCCAAGGGCCGGAACGATCTGGCCACAGTCCAGGTGGCAATGAAGAAGGCTGCCACCAAAGTAAGGAGCCCCACGCCGACCACCACGAGGACGGCGTGTTCCATGACTTTGTCCACGGGCGTCAGCGGCAGGCCGATGATGACAACGCCGTTCTGGCCGTTGGCAACGACGCCCACTGCCACCACGCGCCAGTTGCTTCCGGTAGTACCGGCGACCTGGAACGGGGTGTTGCCGCGGGCCTTCGCTTCGGCGGGAGTGATAGTGGCGATCGCGGGGCGGTCGTTGGACCTTCCACCGAACGGGTAGGGATCCAGCCCGGGCACGTAGAGCGTGAGCGAGTAATCGGTGGGAACGGCGGGATTGGGCTCGGAGAGTTTGTCGAACGACTGCTGGTCCTGTGCCAGCGCCACTGCGGCCTTCAGTTTGTCGTCAACCTGGCCCTGCAGATAGCTCTTGACGAGCGTCAGGGTACCGGCTCCCGTTGCCGCCAGGGCGAGCAGGAGCAATCCCATGATGATGGCGACGAGTTGGGACCTCAGCGACGCCGATTTCCAGCGTTGCAGCAAGGTCAGCGCTTCTCTGCCGTCCGCAGCACGTAACCAACGCCACGCTTGGTCTGGATGAGGGCTGCGGCGTCTGGGTCAATGTCCACTTTGCGGCGCAGGTAGGAGATGTAGGACTCAACGATCGAGGCGTCGCCGTTGAAGTCGTATTCCCATACGTGATCCAGGATCTGTGCCTTGGACAGCACCCGGTTGGGGTTCAGCATGAGGTACCGCAGGAGTTTGAACTCGGTGGGCGAAAGCTCGATCACCGTTCCGCCCCTGCGGACCTCGTGGGCGTCGTCGTCCAGTTCAAGGTCGTCGACGCGGATGACGGCGTCGTCGTCTTCCAGTGGCTGGGTACGGCGGAGCACCGCGCGGATGCGGGCCACTACTTCATCCAGGCTGAACGGCTTGGTGACGTAGTCGTCGCCGCCGACGGTGAGGCCGGTGACTTTGTCTTCGGTGTCGTCCTTGGCCGTCAGGAAGAGGACGGGGAAGTGCTTCCCCGCTGCCCGGAGCCGGCGCGTGACCGTGAAGCCGTCCATGTCGGGAAGCATCACGTCCAGGACAGCGAGGTCGGGGGAGTGGGTGTCTGCTGCGGTCAGGGCTTCGCGGCCGTTGGACGCAGCCACGACCTCGAAGCCTGCGAACCGCAGGGAGGTGGAGAGAAGCTCGCGGATGTTGGGTTCGTCATCCACGACAAGGAGCTTGGCTTCGGGGCCGTTCTTTTTCATGACATCCATGATGCTCCCAGTTTCTGTGAGTTATCTGGATGCTGTATGTGAGGCGACTGCGTAATCGCCTGCCGGACGCCCTAACCGCCCAAGGCCAATCCGGCGCCAAGCGCAACCATGGTCACGGCGATGCCGCCGTCAAGGAACCGCCACGACCGCGGTTTGGCAAAGAATCCCCGCAGGAACCTGGCACCGAAGCCCAGCGAACAGAACCATAGGATGCTTCCGACCATGGCCCCTGCGCCGAACCACCATTGCAGCGGGCTGCCCTGCGCGTTCGCGAGCGAACCGAGCAGTGCAATGTCCAGGTACACGTGCGGGTTGAGCCACGTCAGCGCGAGGACCGTCCCGAGGGCCGCAGCAAGTCCGCGACGCGCTGACCCCGTGGCGGGTTTCCCGTCCTGTGCGGGGCCGCCTTCAGCGGTGAGGGCCTGCGGCCGCAATGCCCTCCGGGCCGCCATGAGGCCGTAGGTCACCAGGAACGCCGCGCCTACATAACGCAAAACCACGACGGCGGCAGGCGCTGCCGTTATCAGCGCACCTGTGCCGAAGACTCCGGCGGCGATAAGGACGGCATCGGACAGTGCGCAGGCGGCCACGATGGCTCCGACGTGTTGACCAAGGATCCCCTGGCGAAGGACGAAGGCGTTTTGTGCGCCAATGGCGACGATGAGGGCAAGGCCTGTGGCAAGGCCGAGGCCTGCTGCATGAAGGAGTTCCGGAGCTATCACGTTGTCAACGCTAGGCAGCACCTGCCCATTAGGCCAGCTAAAGAAACTTCAGCAACATAAGATATTCTTGTGCAACACTTTCCATCGGAACAGCTCCTGACGTTCGCCACCGTGATTGCGGAAGGCACTTTGGATGCCGCTGCCCGGCAGCTCCACGTCACGCCCTCGGCAGTCTCCCAGCGGCTCAAGGCCTTGGAACAGTCGGCGGGGCGGGTCCTGCTCCAGCGCAGCAACCCTGCCCGGCCCACGGAAGCGGGCGAGGTTGTGCTGCGGCTTGCCCACCACGTGGCGCAGTTGGAAGCCGATGCCGGAGCAGAACTGGGACTGGCCTCCGACGGTCCCCAACCCGCCCTGCCGATCGTGGTCAACGCAGATTCCCTCGCCGTATGGTTCCTCCAGGCCCTGGCCGAGGTACCCGAAGACCTTGGGGTGACCTTCGACCTCCACCGGGACGACGAACAGCACTCCACGGCGTTGTTGCGCTCGGGAACCGTCATGGCAGCTGTCACTGCGACGGCGGACCCCGTGCAGGGCTGCCGTGTGGAAAGCCTCGGTGTGATGCGTTACCGGGCTGTGGCGGCTCCCCGCTACATCCAGCGCTGGCTTCCTGGCTTTCCCGGCGGCCTGGACGGTGCCGTCCTCAACACAGTCCCGGCGGTGGATTTTGACCGCAAGGACACCTACCAGTGGGCCTTCGTATCTTCGTGGCCCACGGCACCCGGTGCAGGACGGATGGAGCGCCGGGGCCCGCGCCACTACGTGCCGGCTTCGCAGGACTTCGGTGATGCCATCCGGCTGGGCCTGGGCTGGGGACTCATTCCGGAGGTCCAATGCCGGCAGGACATCGACCATGGCCGGTTGATCGAGCTTGCCCCTGAACGTCCGTTTGACGTACCGCTTTACTGGCAGCGATGGAAGACGAAATCAGTGGTGCTTGATGTGCTGAGCCAGACTGTCCGGAAGGTGTCCGGCCGGTATCTTCGCAAGGCCTGAAGGGGCCAGGCGGGTAAATCCCGCCAAATTTTGAACACGCCCACGGATGCTTCAAAAAATGTCAGTGCTCCCATCCACACTGAAGACATGGCACAGCAAACAGTTCCCAACAACAAAGCATCAAAGAACGCACCGACCACACCGGCTGGTTCGGAAGCCTACGAGTACCACGTGTGCTATTTCGACTGCCACTCCCGCCTCACGCGGGTGGAGGAGTTCGCAGACAAGGCCTCCGCCGAACGCTTCGCCAACCTCCAGCTCCATGACGATGAGTGCTGGGCAGTGGTTGAGGAAGTAGCCGTCCAGGGGCACCTTCGCCTGGTCGCCTGACGGCCGTCGCCTGACGGCCGCCTGCGCGCTGATCGGTGACCAGCCCAAGATGCGGTTGCCGCAGCGATCGGCTGCCTACTCGGGGCGGTTGTTCGCGTGCCCACCGTGCACGAACGGCGACGACACTCCCTCGTACTTGAGCAGCATCATCATGCCTTCTGCGGCGTGCTCCAGGTTGTGGCAGTGGTCCATCCAGATGCCGGGATTGTTGGCCTCCAGGAGTAGTTCCCAAACCTCGCCGGGCTGGACATCCACAGTGTCCAGATGAAGCGCCGAACCGGTGGGAGCTTGGCCATTCCTGCTGAGGACGCGCACGTGGTGGCCATGGGGGTGCATGGGATGGGGTTCGGCGGTCCTGTTGACCACCGTGACCTTGACGGTGTCGCCCATGGCCACTTCCATGGCAGGCACCAGGGGATAGGCAGCACCGTTGACAGTGAAGGCGTACCGCGGCACGCCGTCCACGAACCGGAACTGACGGTCCAGCACCACGACTTCCTCCCGGGTGATATCCGGAATGGTCTTGGCGTCCGCCGCAGGGACTCCGTAATGGAGTAGGTCCAGCACGGGAGTCGTGGAAAACACCGAGGCCGGAATCGCCTCAGCCGGCTGCCCCGCGGCCGGCTGACCGGGAGGACTGCCGGCCGGCTCCCCGGGAGGACTGCCGGCGGGAGGCCCTGGTGAAACGACGACGGCGGCGCTGGCCGCAGAGTCCGAACGGATGGTCACCGCGGCAGCGGGCATCGTGAAGTCGATGTCGATCCTGCCACCGGCGCCGATACGCAGGAGCTTGCCTGAGACGTCTGGTGGCTGGTTCACGGCAGTACCATCGACCGCCGAAACCTTGAACGCAGTGCCCTCCAACAGGTATCGCTGCGGCAGGGAGTCGGTGTTGATGAGGCGGACCCGGACGGTGGAGCCCGGCACCGCCCCATGTTCGCTGGTACGGTCTGAGGAGCCCAGCATCCCCAGACCGTCGAGGTCGTGTCCGGCCACCACTATGTCCTTGTCTGCGCGCGGCAAGGTCGGGTCGTGCACGACGAACGTGCCATAGAGCCCTTTGCGGACTCCCTCGGCTGAATCCTGGTGCGTGTGATACCAGTACGTACCCGGTTGTGCGGCCACGAAACGGTATGTCATCGATTTTCCCGGAGCCACAGCGTCCTGCGTTGCCCCGGCTACGCCGTCCATGGCATTGGGAACGTCGTAGCCGTGCCAGTGAAGCGTCACTCCGGCAGCGACGTCGCGGTTCTTGAGTTCGACTTCCATGACGTCGCCGAGGTCTGCTTCCAGGGCAGGGCCCGGCAGGCTTCCGAACGTCCACGCTTCGGTGGATTGCCCGGATGGCAAGGTGACTGTTTCCGTCCGGGCGGTGACCTCGTAACGGCGGACCACGGCGTCAGTGGGCGCGTTGCCCAGGAGGGCGGTCACCGGCGTGGGACCAACGACGGTCGGTGCCGTCCCGCCGTCGTGATGTCCCACGGCTGCCGCGATCACGGCGCCATCGGCCGAGCGGCTGCCAAGCCACGCGAAGACACCGGACCCCAGGAGGGTGCAGGCCATCAGTCCTGCCAGGGCTGCAGCGGGCTTGGGGCGGCCACGCCGCCCAAATCCACCCCACCCCAGTCCACGCCGCGCCCCAACAGGTCGCCCAGCGGATGGGTTGGCCGCAAGGCCCGTGTTCTTCTTCCGGGATGTGCCACTGAAGAGGGCAAGCCGCACCAGCAGAACCACCCCTGCGGTCAGCAGCAGCAGTACGACCACCGTCCATGGAGCCGGGAACGGGCCCAGCACCAGGATCACAGCCAGGGAAGCCAGGGCAGAAGCGGCCGCCGCTGTCAGCGAGAGGACTGCTGCTTCCTTTCCCGGGGTGCCGTCGATGGCAGGTGGGGCGGCGCCTTCGTGAGAGTCCGAGCCGGTGTTCCGTCTCCTCAGCAAGTACGGAACACCGGCCATCGCGGCCCAAGCCGCGGGAAGGGCGGTCAGGGGCAGGCTGACGGTGATGCGCTCGTTCGCAAACCACCAGCCGCCCGCCGCCAAGGCGGGAAGCAGGGCATACCGGGCCGTCGTGGCAATCACGGCGGCGGCAGTCAGCAGCAGGGCAATGTCCACCGGCCGGTTCGCCGCCGTCGGCGCGGCCCCCACTGCCGGCCCGGCCGTCACCGGCCGGTTCCCCACCGTCGGCCCATCGTCCGCCGCAAGGGGCAGGCGGGGGCGTCGTGGTGAGGTGGCAGAGACCGTCTGCCAAGCAGCGGCTGTCCAGGTGGCGGCAGCCGCGACCGCCAGCACCAGGTCAGCTGCCAGCAACTGCGCGGTGTTCACTGCCGCGCAGGTCAGGAAGCAGCGGACGATGCCGAAGCATCAGGTGACGTGGTCCTCGGCGGCAGTGGTTGCGGGTTGAGCGCAGCGGCTCGTGCCCGGTTGAACAGCCAGTAGGACATGAAGATGATCAGCAATCCGGAGACTGGGTGGATTGCTGCCACCCAGGAGCCTGACGGCGTAATGAAATCTTCGGAGGAACCGGTGAGCATTCCGCCGATGATGAAGATGAACAACTGGAACCAGGTCAGCAGGAAGATCCCGGCAGCAAGCCAGATGGTCCTGGAACCCAGCCGGGCGATCGCGGCAACGATGACCGCCAGCAGGGCCGTATAGCGCAGCACATACTGGCCGTTCACCACGTGGTAGACCCCGGCTTCACGCTGGGCTTCGATGGTGTTTTGGAAGTGGAAGTATCCGGCAAACAACAGTTGGGCAAGTGATGACAACAAGATGATGGCCGCAAGGACCAGGAGGGTCTTACGCATGGGGAATCCTCTGGCAATGACTTCACAGATTCTTCAAGGCCTTGAATCGCCGGCACCCTGGCTGCGGGCTACCCCCACTGCCGACGACTGGCCGCCGGGCTGCCTGGACCAGGGGCAGCCCATTCGGGCGGAGAGCTACATTCCGAATCGTAAAGTTGCTGGAGATTGTTGGCAAGGGGAAGCGCGTTATTCATCCGTTCCTGTATCGCGCCCGGTCCCTACGTCGTTGCCGATGTCCTTGGCATCCATGATCCGGTAGGCGTAGCCCTGTTCGGCCAGGAAGCGCTGGCGTTTCGCGGCAAATTCCTGGTCCAGGGTGTCACGGGCCACCAAGGAGTAGAACCGCGCGGCACGGCCGTCCTTCTTGGGACGCAGGAGCCGGCCAAGTCTCTGGGCTTCTTCCTGGCGGGATCCGAACGAACCGGATACCTGGATGGCGACCGAGGCCTCGGGAAGGTCGATCGAGAAGTTGGCCACCTTGGAAACCACCAGGGTCTGGATCTCTCCGGCACGGAAAGCATCGAAGAGTTTCTGCCGCGCCTTGACGCTGGTCTCGCCCTTGATCAGCGGTGCGTCCAGCCGTTCGGCGATCTCGTCCAACTGGTCGATGTACTGCCCGATCACCAGCAGCTGTTCCCCACGGTGGGCTTCCACGATCCGTTCCACCAGGCCGGTCTTGGTTTCGGACGTGGCGCAGAGCCGGTATTTGTCCGCATCATCGGCCATCGCGTAGGCAACGCGTTCATCCCGGGGGAGGTCCACCCGCACTTCCACGCAGTCGGCAGGGGCGATGTAACCCTGGGATTCGATGTCCTTCCACGGTGCGTCGTAGCGTTTGGGGCCGATCAGGCTGAATACCTCGCCTTCCCGCCCGTCCTCGCGGACAAGCGTCGCGGTGAGGCCCAGCCTGCGCCGGGCCTGCAGATCCGCTGTCATGCGGAAGATGGGGGCGGGGAGCAAATGGACTTCGTCATAGATGATCAGGCCCCAGTCGTGGCCGTCCACCAGTTCCAGGTGGGGGTAAAGGCCGCCACGCTTGGTAGTGAGTACCTGGTACGTGGCGATGGTAACGGGCCGGACTTCCTTGACAGCCCCTGAGTATTCGCCGATCTCGTCCTCCGTGAGGGACGTGCGCTTGAGGAGTTCATCCTTCCATTGGCGCGCCGACACGGTGTTGGTTACCAGGATGAGCGTGGTAGTGGAGGACGTCGCCATGGCTGCGGCGCCCACCAGTGTCTTGCCCGCCCCGCAGGGAAGGACGACGACGCCGCTGCCGCCGGCCCAGAAGTTTTCCGTGGCCACCTTCTGGTAGGGCCGCAGCTGCCAACCGGACTCGTCCAGCATGATCAGGTGCGGCTGCCCGTCCACGTAGCCGGCCAGGTCCTCGGCGGGCCAACCGAGCTTTAACAGCAGCTGCTTCAACTGGCCGCGCTGGGAGGAGTGCACCACCACGGTTTCGCCGTCGATACGGGGTCCCAGCAGCGGCGCGATCTTTTTGGCCCGGATCACTTCCTCCAGCACCGGGTAGTCATCCGTGCGCATCACCAACCCATGCTGGGGGTCCTTTTCCAGGCGCAGCCGGCCATAGCGGGACATGGTCTCTTCGATGTCGATGAGCAAAGCATGCGGAACCGGGAACCGTGAATACTTCAGCAGCGTGTCCAGGACCTGCTCGGCATCGATGCCTGCCGCCCGCGCGTTCCATAGGCCCAGGGGCGTGAGCCGGTAGCTGTGCATGTGTTCGGGCGCGCGTTCGAGCTCCGCGAAGGCCGCAATGGCGTGCCGCGCTTCGGTGGCAAGCTCATGGTCGACTTCCAGCAGGATGGTTTTGTCGCTCTGTACGATCAGCGGACCGTCGGTCACTCTTGGTTCCTCACTATCCCGGCATCCCGGGAGCGCTGTTAGGTGTGCAGGTCTCCTGCGGGTTCAACATCAATGATCCGGTGGATGGACAGTACCCGCTCGGTGTCCTTGCCCGGGTCGAAGACCCTGACGCGCCCACCGGAGACGGAAACAGGAACAACTGTCTCCGTGTTGGCATTCCCCAAGCTGTCCACCACGTTCATGGTGACGGCCTGTTTGAGTCGGATCGCCTTCCGCAGGGTCTCCAGGCCCAGTTGGGTGGACGCTTCGCCCGTTCCGTCAGCCGGGACCCCGCGATGTTGCCGCAGGACCGACAACTGCGCTTCGACGTCGTCATCCGGCGGAGCCGTCCGCGGAGCAGTGTAGACCGGGCGGCCGCTGCCTGGCACCGCGGTGGTCCGCTTGAAGCGCACGACGGCGGGTTCGGCCTCCTGCACGGCAGGTGACAGTCCCAGCTCGCGGAGGACGCGGGCGGTTTCGCGGGGGCTGGCCGAGGACGTCAGCACGGTCGGGGCAATGCGCACCAGGCTGAGGACTGACGTCCGGGCCTCAAGCAGCAGTTCGGCGATCGCGGACTCGTCATCGCTCTGGATGAAACTGGCGCTGCTGCCGATCCGCAGCCGGCCGTGGCGTGAGGCAGTGTCCTGCACGAGGTACGCCAGCGGCTGGGGCACCTCGGTGGCCGAGTGCTCGCGAAGGAACGTTAACAGCGATTCGGCGTCCTGGCCGGCGTCGAGCGCCCTGCGGATGGATCCGGCAGAGAAACGGTAGATGGATGCCGGACCCTGCCCTTCAGCGTCAGCCATCAGCAGCAGGGTTTCACTGAGCTCGGGCGCGAGGTAGCCCGGCGCCACTGCGGTGAGGTCCGCTTGCAGCAGGATGTGGTTCACGGCAGCGGGGAGGTGCTCGCCGAGGATCGCAAGGGCTTCCTCGGGCTGGCCGTTGGCGATTGCCGACCCGGGCTGGGTGAAGGCCCCTGACCCCATCAGGCCCAGCAGCGCCGCTTCCTCGAGAATGCCGCGCACCAGCGAACTGAAACGCCGTGACATCCTCGGCTGCGCCCACTCGGCCCGTTGAAGAACTGCCCGGGCGTCCAGAACGGGTGCCTTCCCGTCGGGGGCCGCCGCTTCCACCGTGAGTTCGTTGAGGATCTCCAGTACCCTGCGGCGGACCACCGGTGCATCCGGCCGTTGGGCCTCAGCGGACAGGGCATTGATGGTGGTGGCGGCCGACCCCTGGTGTCCTCCCGAGCCCCCGATTGGCTGGCCGACCATGGACGGGGCGCGCTCGCTGGCCAGCCAGGCGTTCACCAGCCACAGCCACTGCTCCTGGCGGGACAGCGCCAGCCATTCGAGCGATGGCGGCTGCACCCACGTGGAGCTGTCCACATCCAGCCGTAACAGGCCGGCCAGGGCACAGAATTCCAGCAGGATGGCGCTCTCGTGAACCCCGCAGCGGATGGATTCGGCGAGCCTGCGCAGTTCCCGCACCCCCACGCCGCCGCTGCGCAGCGTGGCCAAGGGCTGCTCCCGGACGGCAAACAGGATCTCGCCGGTCAACCGCAAGGTCTCGGCAATCGCGCCGAGCGCAGCGTTCCGCCGCAGGGCCGCACTGGTGTGCCCGAGCTCGGGGACCGGTGGAGTCAAGGTGAAGTCGTTCACGATCGCGCCGCCCCGGAGGGCAAGCCCCACGCTGTGGGGCAACTCAACGTGGCCGGCATCCAACGGGACCAGCAGACCGCGGGCCAGCAGCCAGTCAACGGGTCCGACGTCGGCACTTTCGTGGGTCACGGAGGCCCGCCGTTGCGCTTGGGGAACCGCGCCCATGGCCCAGCTGCCGAACTTTTCCAGGAGGCCGGCCGTCCGCTCCGGAGCTGTGGACAGGATGGCGTGCACGCTTTCAGGCGTCGATGTCCACCGCTGCAGGGAAAGGGCCGCATCCATAGGCGTGCTGGCCGGCTGGATCCCCAGGCCGTGCTGGTGGAGTTCGCCCACCAACTGGACCGCCCGCTGTGCAAAGGCCGGTTGGAGCCGGACCAGTTCGGTATAACTGCGGCCCAAACCGGCCGGGTAGATACCGATCACGTCCTTCAGGCTGCCGACAGGAAGGTAGAAACGCTGGCGCGGGTTGCCGTTCGATCCGGCGGGCGGGTCGGCCCGGTGAACCAGGGCTAGTTCCTGCAGCTTCAGCAGGATGGGTTCGAGCGCCGAGAGCGTGGACCCGGCGATGACTTTCTTCAGCCCGGCTGCCGGGACGCTGTGCCCCGTGTCGGTGTTGGTGCACAGGTGCAGCGCCTCGAGGACCTGCATCTCGGGTTTGGTGAGCCGCTCCAGGGCGCGCTGGACGCTGACCCGGGCGCTGGCCCGGGCAGCCAGGGCGGCGAAATCAGGTGCCATGGGGGTGATGAGGTCCGGCCGCGCGGCAAACAGAGCCCGCAGCGAATTGTCGCTGCGCGCTTCCAGTTCCTTGCTGAGCGCGCGAATGAGGGACATCAATCCAACGTTACCGCCATGGGGCCGGTCCTGCCTGTCCTGTGGCTACTGGTCGCAGCCGCCCGGCACGGGACTGGTTACGAACTGTCCGGCCCGTGTCCGGCAGACAGCGGAACTTAGTGGCGGCGGCGTTGGCGGACGGCGTCCACCAGGATCACTGCTGCCAGCATGAACGCAACCGGAAGGCCGTACAGGGCCGTTGACATGATCCAGGCGGGAGCCTGCCCGCCGCTGGACGCAATGGCCATCACGGCTCCGACAGCGGCCATGGAAAGCACTGCCACCACGGCGGCAATGATCGTCAAAGGGCGGCGGTAACCCGGGGAAGTCATACCCCAACGCTAGCAGCAGCGGCCACTTCACACGCCCCGTCAGCGCAGCATCCCGCGCCTACTGTGACGCCGGCATGACGGTGGCCCGGCCGGGACAGGCGGCGTTCGGGCACGGGGAAGCGGGAATAGGGGGCCAGGCAGGATAACCTTGAAGGAACAGACCAACACGGACCGAGCCGTCACTCCTGATCCCGCAGAACCCTGTGGATGCGGTGGTGGCTGGGCGTGTCTCCGCATTGCAAGAACGAAGAAGGTTGATTAGGTGCCCACCGGCAAGGTCAAGTGGTATGACAAGGAAAAAGGCTTCGGATTCCTCGCGGCCGAAGACGGCCAGGAAGTTTTCCTGCCCAAGACGTCCCTGCCCGCAGGCGTCACCGAGCTGAAAGCCGGTACGCGTGTGGAGTTCGGCGTGGCTGACGGACGCCGCGGCGCGCAGGCCCTGGGCCTGCGTGTCCTGGACAAGACTCCTTCCATTGCCAAGGCAAAGCGCATGAACGCCAAGGATCTGGCACCCCTGGTGCAGGATCTTGTGACGGTCCTGGACAACCTGTCCGGTACGTTGTCCTCCGGCAAGTACCCCGAAGGCAACAAGGCAAAGGCCATCGGCATGGCATTGCGCAAGGTTGCCGACGAGCTGGAAGCCTAGGAACGCCATGACATCGGAATCCGCGCAGGACACGACGTCCGGAGAGGACGTCCAGGCCACCGCCGTGGACGCCGCTGCCGACGGCCAGGCTCCTGGGACCGTGACGGCTCCCGGAAACGGGGCAGCCGCCGGGCGGAGGCCGGCCGCGGCCAAGCCGCGCGCAGGCGTACCGGTGTGGCGCACAGGCAAGCCGGACGCCTTCCTGGCTGCCGCCGTCGGGGTTGCCCGGGAGGCAGTGCAGACCATCGCAAAGCCGGCTGAGATCGGTGAGCATCTGGGAGCAAAGTCCGAAGGTGAACGCGTGGTGACCCACCTCTTCGAATCAAGGCTTCCCGGTTATGGGGGTTGGCAGTGGTTCGCAGTGGTGACCCGCAATTCGCGTTCCAAGGTTGTGACCGTCAGCGAACTCGGTCTCCTGCCCTCCGACGACTCCATCCTGGCGCCGGAGTGGGTGCCCTGGGCCAAACGGGTCCGGCCCGAAGATGAAACGCCGCTGGTGGAGGAGTCCACCGACGAAATCTCCGAGGAGTCGGTCCAGGCAGCCGAGGACGAGGCGGTCCAGGCTGAGTCGGACGAAGACGACGACGACGAGTCCGACGAGCCGGACACGGCATTTGAGGACGTTGAAGCCGCGCCGCAAGGCCAGCAAAACTGACGCTCAGCAAACCTGACGCCCATAAACACAAAAGCGGCGCTGGCCGGGAGATCCTGGCCAGCGCCGCTTTTGTGTGCTCTTACTTCTTCAGTTCCCCGACCACGTAGTCGATGCTCGCCAGCAGGGCGGAAACGTCGTCCGGCTCGATCGCAACAAAGGTGGCAATCCGGAGTTGGTTGCGGCCAAGCTTGCGGTAAGGCTCGGTGTCGACGATTCCGTTGGCGCGCAGCACCTTGGCGATGGCAGCGGCATCGATCGAATCGTCGAAGTCGATGGTTGCAATGACATTTGAGCGTTCCTCGGCGTTGGCGACGAACGGCGTGGCGTATTCGGAGGCTTCGGCCCAGGAGTACACGCGGCTGGCGGAATCGGCCGTGCGCTTGCTGGCAAAGTCCAGGCCGCCGTTGCTGTTGAGCCACTGGACCTGCGCGTCCAAGGTGACCAAGGTGGTCAGGGACGGAGTGTTGTACGTCTGGTTCAGCTTGGAGTTGTCGATGGCCGTCTGGAGATCCAGGAAGTCGGGAATCCAACGGCCGCCGGCCTTGATGCGGGCTGCCCGCTCCAGGGCAGCGGGGGAGAAGAGGCCCAGCCACAGGCCGCCATCCGAGGCAAAGTTCTTCTGGGGTGCGAAGTAGTAGACATCCGACTCCGCAACATCAACGTCGAGGCCGCCGGCAGCGGAGGTGGCATCCACCAGCACCAGTGAGCCCTCATCGGCGCCGTCCACGCGCTTGACCGTCGCGGCAACGCCCGTGGAGGTCTCGTTCTGTGGCCAGGCATAGACGTCCACGCCGGCCTCTGCCCTGGGCGCGGGACGCGTTCCGGGCTCGGACTTGATGATGGAGGACTCGTCCAGGAACGGGGCCTTGTTGGTGGCCGAAGCGAACTTGGAACCGAATTCGCCGAAGGAGAGGTGCTGGGCCTTCTTCTCCACCAGGCCGAACGCAGCAACATCCCAGAACGCAGTGGATCCGCCCACACCCAGGACAACCTCGTAGCCCTCGGGCGCGCGGAAGAACTGGCTGAGGCCCTCGCGGACCGAGCCCACAAGGTTCTTGACCGGAGCCTGGCGGTGGGAGGTGCCGAGGATGTTCTTCGCTGCAGCGGACAAGGCTTCTATTTGTTCCGGGCGGACCTTGGACGGTCCTGCACCGAAGCGGCCGTCCTTGGGCAGCAGGTCGGCGGGAATGGTGATGCTGTTGTCGCTCACGGTGGCTCCAATGTGTTTCGGTCAAAGATGGGGAGGTGGCAGGTGGCATCAGCTGCCCCTTCGACTCCCCAATTCTGCCTGACGGGGAGGGCGGGCACTAACCTCCGGTTGTCATAGTCCGCCACGTGGAACGGCGCCGGCTCCGAAGGCCCCGGTCGCAGAGTGAAATTATCAAGAGTAATTCCAAATAAGCTAGGCTAAGGTTTGGCGTTCCTGAGCCGGAGGTTGTGCACCGACGGACTTGCCCGGGACGCGGTACGGTGGAGATTACGCAAGAACTGCGTTCGAGGAGAGCTGAGCTGGATGACGGATCTGATCGATACCACTGAGATGTATCTTCGGACCATTTTGGAGCTTGAAGAGGAGAACATTGTTGCTCTTCGCGCACGCATCGCCGAACGCCTCCGCCACTCAGGCCCCACGGTTTCCCAGACCATTGGCCGCATGGAGCGCGACGGCCTGGTGGTTGTTTCCAATGACCGCCACCTGGAACTGACGGAGGTCGGCCGCAAGCGCGCCACCGAGGTCATGCGCAAGCACCGCCTGGCTGAACGCCTCCTTGCCGACGTGATCGGCCTGGACTGGGCCTACGTCCACGATGAAGCATGCCGGTGGGAGCACGTCATGAGCGAGCGGGTGGAGCGCAGGCTCTACGAACTCCTGGAACACCCCACTGAATCTCCGTACGGCAACCCGATTCCCGGCCTGGAAGCACTGGGCGGGTTGGGTGGCCAGCCGCTGGAACGCGGTGATGTCAACCTCCTGCAGGCCATGGACGGATACGCTTCGGACTCCCGTGTCGTGGTGAGTCGCCTGGCCGAGCCCATCCAGGTGGAGCCCGAGCTCCTGACCCAGCTTGACGAGGGCGGCATCCGCCCTGGCGCTGCCGTCTCGCTCGAACGCGTGGGTGAATACATCTCGGTCCGCGTACCCGGTATCGAAGGCGCCTTGGAGCTGCCGCCGGAAGTCGCAGCGCACGTCTTCGTCGCCGTCAACTGAACTCATGCCCGGGGCGCCGTCCGGTGCGTCCGGCGGGGTGGCGGATCTCACCTTTGGGATCAGCGCCAGCGTGTGACCTGCACTTTTCCGCAGGAAGTGGTATGGGCTCGCTCCGCCACGCCCCGTTTCTGTAGATAACGAATTTATTACTGCGGGCTTTAATCCCCTATAGTTATCTACTAGCGCTGATACCAAAGCGTTACCTGATCTGGAGCCGAACTCTGCCAGCAGATCAGGTGTGCCATCCACCACTGGCAGAGGCGGGGGAACCACAAGCGGCTGTCTAAAGAAGCAGCCTTGGGGTGAAGCCCGCAGCAGAAGTGCCTACTGACGCAAGTCCCTCCTGGGATACCTGTGTGCCGTGTGCGCTTTGTGCGGGCCGGGTCTGAACTCTCTGATCCGAATCCGACAGCTAACTTCGCAGGCTTTTCAGAGAGGAACAGAGTTTGACATCGCAGAACGCCAGGGGCCGCCGACGCGCGACCGGCCCCGCTACTGAGCTGCGGCCAGCCCGCGTCGTAACGGAGATCCGGCCCCGCGACACCCAGCGTCAGGTGCGCCGCCGTAAGAGCCCGTTGCGCCAGGTTGCCGACTTCGCCGCAGCCAGTGGCGTCGGGCAGAAAGCCGGTGTAGCGCTTGCCGCCACCGGCCTTGCCCTGACTGTCGGTCTGCCGGCCACCAGCCCGGTGATGGCCACCTCCGAGTCGGGCCAGACCGAGGCCGCGCTGACAGTCGCGGGCGGCAGCCAGCCCGAGGTTTCCGCGGAAGCGTCGGCCAAGATCGATTTCAGCCGCGCAGCCGTTGCTACTGCGGCGGATCCTGACGGAAAGCTCAAGCAGCTCCTGAGTGCACAGTCGGCCGAGAGCATCCAGCGTGCCTCATCCGTCGGCAGCCTGGGCAGCCCGCTGGACACGCTCAGCACGGCTTCTCCGTTCGGCTACCGCATCAGCCCGCTCACGGGCGGCGCCGGCGACTTCCACCGCGGGCAGGACTTTGTGGCCCAGTGCGGCACCGCTGTCCATGCGGCAGCAGCCGGCAAGGTCACGTTCGCCGGATGGCACGAGTACGGTGGAGGCAACCGCGTGGTGGTAGACCACGGCAACGGCCTCGAGACCACGTACAACCACTTGTCGTCGTTCAGCGTGAAGGTCGGCCAGACCGTCAGCCGCGGAGACACTGTTGCCCTGAGCGGCACCACCGGCGCCTCCACCGGCTGCCACCTCCACTTCGAGGTCCAGGTCAACGGCGAAGTCGTTGACCCCATGGGTTGGCTCTGAGCCAGAGCTGATGGTCGTCTCTCGCATTTGTGACACGCCCCGTGATCTGAATGTGACATTGAAGCACTTCTGTTGTACCGTCTAAATCGCATCGGCTTCCAGGGAGCCGATGCACTTGGGTGGATTGCCTAGCTCTGCCACCATCCAGGGTCCGTTCGCAAAATTCGTCTGGCAGGGGCGGGGGAACCACTTCCGGCCTTTTTTGAAGGCCTAGGGGTTAAGTCGCAAAGCTTCCTTGAAGCGGAGCGGCCGGATGACTCCCATCCGAATCCGACAGCTCACCTCGCAGGCATTGGGAGAGGCTACCTTCGTGTCTTCACGCACTACCCCTGCGCGCCACCGCGCCGAAACGGTTCGCACGAACCCTTTGAACAACCTTTCCAAGGCTGTTTCCACCAATGCAGGCACCGTAGGACGCCAGGCCGCCGTTCTGGCCGCAGCTTCAGGACTTGTCCTCAGCGTTGGAATGCCCGCCCAGGCAGCTGACACCGACGTCTCCAAGTCGGAATCGTCAAGCACCCAGCAGCTCGTGACCACCGCAGTGGTTACCGCCGAGCCCACCGCCACGGTTTCCTTCGAAAGCCCCGTCGTGGCCACCAAGGAAGCCCCCAAGGTCCAGCGCGCTTCCCAGACCACCCGCACGCAGGCCGGCAACGGTGGTTCCACCAGCGGTGCTGCAGTGACGGCCCAGTCTTCCAAGGCCAAGGACTCCGCTTCCAGCGCAGCCGCTTCGGGCCTCGCCGCCATTGCCTACACCGGCATTGGCCACCCCTACGTCTGGGGCGGCACCAGCCCCAACGGTTGGGACTGCTCAGGTTTCACCCAGTGGGTTTACGCCCAGGCCGGCATCAGCATCCCCCGCGTCAACGCATGGACCGCCATGAAGCCCACCAGCACGCCGGCTCCCGGTGACCTGGTGATGCAGAACGGTGGAGCCCACGTGGGCATCTACGTTGGCAACGGCATGATGATCAGCGCCCTCAACCCCAGCCAGGGCACGCTGCTCCACTCGGTGGCTTCCACCGGCAGCTCCTCGTTCTACACCCTCGGCTAGCACATCCCGTTCGGGGCAAGCCAGCATGCCCCCCAAGTGCTGGCCTGCCGAACCGGACGCGTCCCCAACCGCGTCCGGATACGACAAAAGAGAGTAACCATGACGAGTGCAAACAAGAATGCACGGCACCGCGCTGAGGCCCCCAAGACCAGCTCCATCGCCGTCATCGCCAAGGCCGTCAGCGGCAATGCAGGCGGCGTTGGCCGCCAGGCAGCCGTTATCGCCGCTGCATCAGGCCTGGTCCTGACCAGTGGTGTTGCTGCCAACGCGGCCGACACCAACATCCAGCGCGAGTCCACCGCCACCACGGCACTCGACGTGCAGGCCGTTGCCCAGGCAACCATTGCAGCCGATTCCACCGTGGCCATCTCCTACGAGCGCCCCGTCGTCACGACGGTTGAAGCTCCGGCTCCCGTGGTGGAGAAGGCTCCCGCAAAGGCTGAAACCAAAGCCGCTTCCGGTGCCACCACGCAGTCCGGTGCGGCCAATGTTTCGGTCAGCACTGCGGCCCCTGCCACCAAGGCTCCCGCCGCCTCCAGCGGCCTGGGTGCCGCGATCGCCGCGGCAGCCTACGCACAGTTGGGTGTCACGCAGGACTGCACCATGCTGGTGACCAACTCCCTTGCGGCGGTGGGAATCAACTTCCACGACTGGCCGGCCGGCTACCTTTCGTTGGGACGCACGGTGAGCGCAGCTGAAGCGCAGCCGGGAGACCTGATCTACTACGCCAACGGCGGCTACGGCGGAATGGCACACATTGCCGTTTACGTCGGCAACGGCATGGCAGTGCACGGCGGATGGAACGGATCCACCACCGCACTGTTCAGTGCAAATGTCGGCTCAGGCCCCGTTTTCATCCGGGTCAACGGCTGATCGATCATCCCAAGGGAACCCCGCAGGCACAGCGCCTGCGGGGTTTCCTCGTTTTAACGCCGCCACGTTTGCCCGGGAACAGGTGTCCCGCACGTGAACATTGACCGACACCACAGGGGAATCAACAGAATAATTCGTTGATATGGCATATAAGTGCTTACCCTTGTCTTGTCGATCCACAGCCCGTACATGCAGAGGGCAGCCGGCCCTCGTGCCCCTGACGGGTGCGGCCGTGAAGAGGTACGTGCATGCGCACACTCGTTCTGAATGCTGGATATGAACCGCTGGCGGTAGTGACTTTCCGCCGGGCGCTGGTCCTTGTGCTGGCCGGAAAAGCAAGCGTAGTGGCCGAAGGCGACGAGCCTGTCGTCGGGCCGCAGGAAATCCTGGGTCGCCCCACCGTGATTCTCCTTAACCGCTACATCCGTCCCCGCTACAACAGGATCACAGCTGTGAGCCGCCGCGGAGTACTCCGCCGTGACGGACACCGTTGCGCTTACTGCGGCAAAACAGCACACACCATAGACCACGTCCACCCCAAGTCCAGGGGCGGCGCGGATTCCTGGGAAAACCTGGTTGCGGCGTGCTTGAAATGCAACAACGCCAAGAGCGACCACACACTCGCCGAGATGGGATGGAAACTCCGTTTCACGCCCGGCGTTCCCACAGGAACTACGTGGCAGATCAAGGAACTCGAGAAACCTGCACCGGACTGGGATCCGTTCTTGTTGCCGGAGTCGGCTGCCTGATCGATTTCCGCCGGGCTCCCGCCAGTGGCGGTAGTCTGGCCGGATGGAGTTCAATGCCGTGATCCTGGCGGGTGGCAGGGCCACCCGCCTCGGTGGCGTGCCCAAGCAGGGATTGACGTACGACGGCGCCACCCTCCTTTCGCTGGCACTGCGGGCTGCCGCTGGTGCGGGCTCGGTAGTAGTGGTTGGGCCGCCGGGCCCCGACCTTCCTCCAGGGGTGCTGAGGGCGCGCGAGGAACCCGCGTATGCAGGACCGGCCGCTGCGATAGCTGCGGGTTTGGCGGCGTTGGAGTCGGGGGGTGGGTCCGCTCCGTGGACGTTGGTGCTGGCATGCGACATGCCGCATGCCGCCAGGGGCGTGGGAACACTGCTCGACCAGGTCGCCCGGGCTTCCGGAAAGCAGGGTGCAATGGCAGTGTCGGCGGACGGGCGGCAACAACCCCTCCTGGGCATTTACAGGACGGACGCCTTGGCGGTGGAGATTGCCTCCGCCGCGGATAGCGGCACGTTAACGAACGCCTCGGTATTCCGGCTGCTTGCTAGGCTGAACCTGCTGGCAGTGCCCGTCCCTGTTGGTTCCACCGACGACGTGGACACCTGGGAGGACGCGGCTGCCCTGGGCGTGGACACAGGCCCGGACCGTGACAAGAAACTGGAGGCGGACATGAAGAGCCAGGACGAGACGCTTGAGGAATGGTGCCGTGCGCTGTTGCAGGCTTTTGAACTTGAGGGTGTAGAGGTGGACGTCAACGAGGTCCTTGCGGTGGCAGGCGTCGCGGCCCATTCCGTGGTCCGGCCGGCCGCCCCGCTGGCTACCTTCATTGCCGGATACGCTGCCGGCATGGCCCGGGGTATCGGGCAGGCCGATGATGACGCCGCGATGGCCGCTGCCCTGAACCTCGCGCGCCAGGTGGCCAAGCAGTATGCGGACCCTGAAGCCGCCAAGGAAACCAGCGGCGGCACGGGGACCGAGGCGGAGTGACCGAGGCCCCGGACCAGGGCCACCACGCAGCACACACCTGGCACGAGGCCCGCGAGCGGGCCTTCGATGGCGCTGTTCCCATACCTGCCGGCCCCGTGCTTCTTTCCGCGGCCCTGGGGCGGACCCTGGCCGAGGACGCCGTGGCCGTACAGGATATGCCGCACTACGCGTCCTCAGCCATGGACGGTTGGGCCGTCAACGGAAGCGGTCCATGGATCCTGAATGAGCCCGGCCAGCGGCTGGCCCCGCACCAGGCAAGTCCCATTGTCACCGGAGGCCTTATTCCTCCCGGAGCCAAGGCGGTGCTCCGCAGTGAAAACGGCGTCATCACCGCCGATGAGGACGGCCTTCCGATCCTCACCGTCGGGGGAGGGGCCAAGCCCGGGGAGCCGCGCAACGGGCAGCACATCCGGAAAGCGGCGGAAGAGGCCGCGGAAGGTGATGTGCTGATTAAGGCAGGCACCATCCTGAACCCTGCGCATCTTGCCCTCGCGGCCCTCGCGGGCCTGGATGAGCTGGTGGTCCTCGGCAAACCCCTGGTGCGGTTCCTGCTCACGGGCTCGGAAGTCGTATCGGCCGGAGTTCCCGGACCAGGCGAGGTCCGGGACACCTTCGGACCCCAACTGGGCGCCGTGGTGGGCCTGCTGGGCGGAATTCCGGGGGAGCAGGTCCGGGTGGGCGACAGCTATGAAGAGTGGCTGGCCGCGCTGCGGGAAGTTGAGCCAGGTACCGCCGCCGAAGTCACAGCAGAGGTGGGCGGAGCGCCGGAGCCGCCTGCCGACGTCGTAATTACCACGGGTGGGACCGGACGCTCCGGAACGGACCATTTCCGGCGCGCGGTGGCGGAGCTGGGTGGACGCCTGCTCATCGATGGCATCGCCATGCGCCCGGGACACCCTGCCGTCCTTGCCGAACTGCCGGACGGACGGTTCATTCTGGGCCTTCCGGGCAACCCCTTGGCGGCCATGATGGCGTTGTTCACCATCGGCGGGCCCTTGCTTGCGGCCCTGGGCCACGGGCAGCTTGCTGACATCGGTGAGGTTCCGTGCGGAGCCATGATCGACGCCGACCCCGGCCGGACGCGGCTGATGCCCTTCAAGCTGGTGTACGGCCTTGCATCGCCAGCGCAGCACGCAGGCCCTGGAATGATGCGCGGCCTCGCTGCTGCCGATGGCGTGATGGTGGTGCCGCCGCACGGAGTGCAGATGGGTGAGCTGGTTCCGGCATTCCCGCTGCCGTGGGGAAAGCCGCTGCCTGTGCCCAAACCGCCCGGTGACAAGCCCCGCAAGGCCCCCGTCCGGCAGCAGAGGAAGCCTGCCTCCGGCCCCGTCGACTGGAGTGCCCTGGACGATTGAGTCGTCCGGCGGACGCGGGTGGTCACAGGGCCCGAAGCCTTGACATGATGGACGTATGAACAGGCATGCCCCAGAACAGGACATCAACGAGGATGACCTGCAGATCCATCCACCCAAGCGCGCCGCGGCTGGTCTCAAAGCCGTTTCCGTGGCACTCGAACGGGGTTACTCCCAGGCCGGGGTTGCCCGGACTGTCCGTTCCATGCTCAGGGTGAACCAGCGCGACGGTTTCGATTGCCCCGGTTGCGCCTGGCCCGAATCCATCACAGGGCGCCGCAGCCCCGCCGAGTTCTGTGAAAACGGTGCCAAGGCGATCGCGGAGGAAAGCACCACGCGAACGGTGGGAGCGGACTTCTGGGCAGCACACTCCCTCGCGGAGCTGGAAGACAAAACCGAATACTGGCTGGGCAGCCAGGGCAGGATCTCGGAGCCGGTGGTCATCAGACCCGGGGAAACGCATTACTCACCCATCACCTGGACTGAGGCGTTCGCCCTGATCGGGGAGCACATCAATGCCACCACTCCTGATCGTTGCGTCTTCTACACCTCGGGCCGGACAGCCAATGAGACAGCGTTCATGTACCAGTTGTTCGCGCGCAGCCTGGGCACCAACAACCTCCCGGACTGTTCCAACATGTGCCACGAATCGTCGGGCAGCGCGCTGAACCCCACCATCGGCATCGGCAAGGGGACCGTTTCGCTCGAAGACATCCACCACGCCGAGCTCGTGTTCGTGGTGGGCCAGAACCCGGGCACCAACCACCCGCGCATGTTGTCGGCACTGCGGGACTGCAAGAACAACGGCGGCAAGGTGGTGGCGGTGAATCCGCTTCCGGAGGCAGGCCTGCTGAACTTCAAGGATCCGCAATCCCTCAACGGCGTGATCGGCGGGGGTACCACCATCGCCGACGAATTCCTCCAGATCAAGGTAGGCGGCGACCTCGCCCTGTTCCAGGCGCTGGGCCACCTGCTCCTGGAGGAAGAGAAGCGCAACCCGGGAACCGTCGTCGACAAATCCTTCATCGGCAAGCAGACGGAGGGCTTCGAAGCGTACGCGCGGGCACGTTCGGTGCTCGACTGGGACGAAACTGAACGGGCCACCGGGCTTTCCCGCGATGAAATCACCAGGATTGCGGGCATGCTGGCACGGTCCAAGGCGACCATCATCTGCTGGGCGCTGGGACTGACCCAGCAGCCGCATTCAGTGGATACGTTGAAGGAGATCATCAACCTCCTGCTGCTGCAGGGCAACTTCGGCAAGCGCGGCGCCGGTGCGTGTCCTGTCCGGGGGCACTCCAACGTCCAGGGCGACCGCACCATGGGGATCTGGGAGAAGCCAAAGGAATCGTTCCTCGCCGCACTGGATGCCGAGTTCGGGTTCCGGATGCCCCGGGACCATGGCTACGACTCCGTGGAAACCCAGCACGCCTTGGAAAAGGGCGAGGTTGATGTGTTCGTATCCATGGGTGGAAACTTTGCCGCGGCGGGTTCGGACACCCATGCCCTTGAGGCCGGACTCAAGAGGGCAGGCCTCACGGTCCACATTTCCACCAAGCCGAACCGGGCCCACGTGGTCCACGGCAGGACGTCCCTGATCCTGCCAACCCTGGGCCGCACGGACACTGACGACAAACACCCCACCGGCCGCCAGTTCCTCTCCGTGGAGGACTCGATGTCCGTCATCCACAAGACGCAGGGCCGCCTCGATCCGGTGTCCGAACACCTGCTGAGCGAGCCTGTGATCGTTGCCCGCATGGCCCAGGCGACCCTTGGCGATGACCACCCTGTCGACTGGCGGGCCATGGCCGAGGACTACGACGTCATCCGCGACCACATCTCCCGTGTCATCCCCGGCTTCGAGGACTTCAACACCCGGGTCCGCGGCAGGAACGGGTTCGTGCTGCCCAACCCGCCGCGCGACACCCGCACGTTTGCCACGGACATCGGCAAGGCGAGGTTCTCGGTCAGCCCACTCGAGTACCTTGAGGCCCCCAAAGGTCACTTGATCCTGCAGACGGTCCGCAGCCACGACCAATACAACACCACGTTCTACGGCCTGGATGACCGGTACCGCGGCGTTTCCGATGCCCGCCGCGTGGTCCTGGTCCATGAGGACGACCTGGCGGAGCTGGGTTTCAAGGACAGGGACCTGGTGGACGTCATTTCCACGTTCGCGGGTACGGAACGCCGGGCCAACAGGTTCCGCCTGGTGGCCTATCCCACGGCCAGGGGGTGCGCTGCTGCATACTTCCCGGAGGCGAATGCACTGGTGCACCGCGAGCTGGTGGCCCGCGAATCGAACACGCCCGGTTACAAGGCCATGACGGTCCGGTTCATTCCGCATGAGGAGGCGGGAGCCTGACGTGGGACGCGTGACCCAGCGCCGCAAGGTGCACAAGTTCGTCCTGGACGGCTCGCCGCAGGCGCTGGAGCATCCTGTCCGCTTCAAGGAAGACGTCCTGGCGGTGGAGGAGCCCTTGGAGATCCGGCTGGGGGATATGTCATTTTCGGTGACCATGAGGACACCGGGTGACGACTTCGACCTCGTGGCAGGGTTCCTGGTGTCGGAAGGGGTGGTGTGGGAGCCGGGCCAGCTGGTTTCCGAACGCTTTTGTTCCGGTGAGGACGAAAACGGGGTGCAGACCTTCAACGTGGTCGATGCCCAGCTGAGGCCCGATGTGGTACGCCCCGAAACGGGCCGGAATGTCTATACCTCGAGCTCGTGCGGTATCTGCGGCACGGATTCAATCGAGGCAGTGCGTAAATCGTCCAGGCACTCGCCGATGGAGGACGACGTCACCGTTCCGGTCCGTGCACTCGCAGCCCTTCCGGACAGGCTGCGGGAGGCCCAGGCCGTTTTCGACAAAACCGGCGGCGTGCATGCTGCCGGCCTCTTCAGGATCCACGACGACGGCACGTCCGAGCTGCTCTGCCTTCGGGAAGACGTGGGAAGGCACAATGCGGTGGACAAGGTGGTGGGCTGGGCCCTGCGTGCCGGCCTGCTTCCGCTGAAGGGTACCGTCCTCCAGGTGTCCGGGCGTGCTTCCTTTGAGCTGGTGCAGAAAGCAGCCATGGCGGGGATTCCTGTCCTGGCCGCCGTCAGCGCACCTTCCAGCCTTGCCGCCGAACTGGCTGAAGAGTCCGGGGTAACCCTGGTGGGCTTCAGCCGCGGGCAGAGCCTCAACGTCTACGCCGGAAGGGACCGGATCCTCGGTGATCCGGCCTGATGGGGGCTGGAAGAGCTCACTGTCACTTGGCTATCGGGCTGGAACGACGTAGATTTTATCCATCGAATGGAAACGCGAAACCCTGCCCAGCCACGCCCGCAAAGCCTAAGGGGAACTAATTGCACGACAACCGCCGGATCACTGAACAGCGTCTTGACCGGTTTGTGCGGGACCGCATCCTTCCTGCTGTCTACGGCAGGTCAGTCCCCCTTGAATTGAGCAGTTGGGAAGCCCCGGGGGAGCCCGTTCCGGCTTCGGAAGCCATGCGCCAGCTCTTCACCCCGCAGGAACACGGCGCTGCGTGGGGCAAGGCCTGGAGCACCAAGTGGCTCCGCCTGCAGGGCGAGGTCCCGGAAGGCTGGGGTTCGCGGGAAGGCACTGCGGTGGAGATCGTGGTCGATCTCGGCTTCAACAGCGATGTCCCGGGGTTCCAGTGCGAAGGAACCGCGTGGCGGGCTGACGGCAACATCATCAAGGCCATCTCTCCCCGCAACTACCATGTGCCCCTCAAACTCCTCGGCGGCGGACTCTCCGTGGACTTCTATGTGGAGGCTGCGGCCAACCCGGATGTCGCGCAAGGCTGGTCCTTCGTGCCCACACCCCTGGGGGACAAGGCAACCTCGGGTGATGAGCCGCGGTACCGCCTTGGGCGGATCGCCATCGCCGAACTCAATGAGACCGTCTGGGAACTGAACCAGGACATCTGGACCTTGAGCGGCCTCATGCACGAACTCCCCATGGAGCTTCCCCGGCGCCACGACATCCTTCGCGCCCTGGAACGGATGATGGACATCATGGACCCGGACGATGTCGCCGGGACTGCCGCCGCCGGCCGTGAGGCCCTGGCCGGTGTCCTCAGCCAGCCCGCATACGCCTCTGCTCACCAGCTGGTGGCCACCGGCCATGCGCACATCGACTCTGCCTGGCTGTGGCCGGTCCGTGAAACGATCCGCAAGTGTGCCCGGACCTTCTCCAATGTGGTGGCCCTGATGGACGAGGACCCCGGGTTTGTCTTCTCGTGTTCCTCCGCCCAGCAATTGGCGTGGATCAAGGAGTACTTCCCGGAACTATTCGTCCGGATCCGCGAGAAAGTCAAAGCCGGGCAGTTCGTTCCCGTAGGCGGCATGTGGGTGGAGTCGGACACCAACATGCCCGGCGGCGAGGCCATGGCCCGCCAGTTCGTGGAAGGGAAGAGCTTCTTCCAGCGGGAGTTTGGCGTCGAATGCCAGGAAGCATGGCTGCCCGATTCGTTCGGCTACTCCGGCGCGCTGCCACAGATCGTGAAAGCGGCCGGCTCCCGGTGGTTCCTGACGCAGAAGATTTCCTGGAACAAGGTCAACCGCATGCCGCACCACACTTTTTCGTGGGAAGGCATCGACGGTACACGCCTGTTCACGCACTTCCCGCCGGTGGACAGCTACAACGCCGAACTTCATGGGCGGGAACTCGCCCACGCTGAGCGCAACTATCGGGAGCATGGCCGGGGAACCATGTCCCTGGTTCCCTTCGGCTATGGCGACGGCGGTGGCGGACCTACGCGTGAAATGGTGGCCGCTGCGCACCGCACCAAAGACCTGGAAGGCTCACCGAAGGTCACGATCGGTACCCCCAGGGACTTCTTCACGGCCGCGGAGGCTGAATACTCCAACCTGCCAGTGTGGGTGGGGGAGATGTACCTGGAGATGCACCGGGGTACCTACACCAGCCAGGCAAAGACCAAGCTGGGCAACCGTCGCAGCGAGCACCTGCTGCGCGAAGCCGAGCTTTGGTGCACCACCGCCGCAATCCGCGTGGGGGAGCAGTACACCTATCCAACGCAGGAGCTGAAGAGGCTGTGGCAGCTTGTCCTCCTGCAGCAGTTCCATGACATCCTTCCGGGCAGCTCCATCGCGTGGGTACACCAGGACGCAGAGCGGAACTACGAGGCAATCTCACGGGACCTTGAAGCCATCATCAACGACGCCGCCCAGGCCTTGGTGGGGCAGGGCGACACGGAGTTCCTGCTCAATGCCGCTCCCCACAAACGCCTCGGGGTTCCGCCCTTGGCAGTGGGGCAGGCCGGCCGGGCCGGGGCTCCCGTTTCCGTCACTGAAACCGATGGCGGTTTTGTGCTGGACAACGGCGTGATCCGGGCGGTCCTGGACGGGAACGGCCTGCTCACGTCCCTGGTGGACCACGCGAGCGGACGCGACGCGATTGCACCCGGCCAGGCCGGAAACCTGCTGGAACTGTACCGCGATACCCCCAATGAGTGGGATGCCTGGGATATTGAGGAGTTCTACCGTCACAACGTCACTCCGCTGGCCACGGCGGACGCCGTAGGGCTCGAACGCACGGCGACGGGCGCCGTCGTGGTCGTCAAACGGCGGGTGGGTTCCTCCACTATCACGCAGCGCCTCACGCTCGACGCCGGGGCTGAATCGCTGGCCATCTCCACGGACGTGGACTGGCAGGAGCGCGAGAAAATGCTCAAACTCGCCTTCGCCCTGGACGTGCGCGCGGACAGGTCGGCGTCCGAGACACAGTTCGGCCACGTGTTCAGGCCAACCCACACCAACACGTCATGGGATGCAGCCAAGTTCGAGATCTGCGCCCACCGCTGGATCCACGTGGCCGAGCCCGGTTACGGTGTGGCGCTCAGCAACGGCTCGAGTTACGGCCATGATGTCACCCGCGCCGTCCGGGACGACGCGGGAACCACGACGACGGTACGCGTCTCGCTGCTGCGCTCGGCCCGGTTCCCCGATCCCGAAGCGGACAGGGGCCAGCACACCCTGGACGTGTCCATCAGGCCGGGCGCGGGAATTGCCGACGCCGTGGAAGAGGGCTACCGGACCAACCTCAAGCCGCGCTTCATCCGGGGCTCCCGGCCCGTTGAGCCGCTGCTGTCCGTGTCCAACCCGGCGCTGGTGGTGGAGGCTGTCAAGCTCGCGGAGGACGGTAGCGGGGATGTGATCGTGCGGCTGTACGAGTCGCTGGGCCAGCGCTCCAAGGGTATTGTCCGGGCAAACTTCGGTTCAACCGGCGTGACGGCCACCGACCTGCTGGAGAGGCCAACGGAAACCCCGGGGGTCAAGGAGGTCCAAGGCGCGGCCGAACTGGAGCTCCGGCCCTTCCAGCTGGCGACGCTCCGCTTCGCAGTCCAGAAACGGCGCTTCGCAGTCTAGGAACGGCGCTTCGCAGTGCAGGAACGGCCCGCCGGAACCACCGGCGGGCTACTCCACCAGCTCGGTGTCCACCACATCCTTGAGGACCTGCACCCGCAAGGGGATGACCGCGTCAAAATGCTTGATGTCGGCTGCCACGTTCTTGGAGAACACATCCCCCACCAGGTCAGGCATCTCCCGTACCCTGTCCAGGTAGCGGTCGGCGGCAAAGTCGAACTCCGACCTGTTGGCGCGTATTTGGGCGTTCACGGCCTTGGCCTCATCAGCGATTTTCCGGTATTCCTCATCGGATGCATTGCGTGCTTCGGCGTCGTCGAGCTTGGTCTCGAATTCGTCCTTGATCCGGACGAATTCTGTGTAGCTTTCCTCGGACTTCGCCGTTACTTCGGCGTGGGCCTCCAGCTCAGCCACCCGGTTATCGAACGTGCGGGCAAACTCTACATACGCTGCGTTCTTTGACTGTTTCAGATCGGCTGCTGCTTTCCGGCAGGGGCCGGCTGCCTGCGCGAGCAGCGTTTGGCGCTCACGGAGGCTGGCCGCTTTGGACCCCACGAACAGGCCGTTGCATCCGGCCGCGTCACCTTCCCGGAAGAGACCTTCGAACAGGGGATAGGAGTCGACGAGTCCTTCCATGTAGTCAAAGTAGCCCTCGTGTGAATCCACCAGCTGCTGCAGGGCCACACCCACCGGATCTTCACCGGAACCATGGCTGGACTTCACGTCCTGCAGTGCGGCGCGCGCGGCATCGGAGGCCTGCCTGAATTCATCCCGTTGCTTCTGGCTGGCCTTCTCCGCATCGGCACGGGACGCCGGCGCGTTCCGTGCTTCCTTGTAAGCGGCCAAATACGCGTTGACTGCAGGGGAGACTTTTGCCCGCGCGTCACTGAGTGCGTTGAGCCGGTCATCCTTGAGCAGGGACAGGCTCTCTTTCCGCTGCTCTCCGGCGAAGTGGGTGACGCCGACTATGGTGCCGGCGGCGATGACCAGCAGTGCTACGGCAATGCCGATGATCAGAAGGGCAGGATTGCGCTTGCGGCGGGCGGGTGCCGTGGTGGTGTCCGGCTGTTCCATGGTCATGGCCTATTTCCCCTCCTGGCCGGCGGCATCGAACGGTTCCAGCCGCTCCTTCAGGACCCGCCCCAGTTCCTCGTTGGAGCTGTTGGCCTCGTCAACAAGCTTCTTGGAGCTTTCCTTGACGGCTGTCTCATACGTGGTCCTGACCTTGCCCAGGGCATCGTTGATGTCCAGCAGGGCCACACCTGCGGTGGTCCGCTTGGCGAGGCGCTCGAGCTCGCTGGTGGCGTCCAGGACCTCCTGCTGCTTATCGCGCTGGCCCTTGATAACGCCTTCGATCCCCGTCAGGAGCTCCACCGTGGCCGGATCCGAGGTGTCCTTCGCGTCCGCCAGCGCCCCAAGGCAGGCATCTGCAGTTTTCACGTAGTCCTCGGCGTATGTCGGGCTTGTGACGTTCAAGTCAGCGTGGAGGGGTGCGCAGGGGCCTCCCACCGAGCGGGTGATGTTGGCCGTATTGGTAATGCGCTGGTCGTTGTAATCCACCACCGCTCCGTAATGCTCCTTAAAGCGGTTGAAGGCATCGGCAAGGCTGCCGTCGCCAAGCGCCGGCGACTCCGCCATCTGGTCCAGCCGTGCCCTGTTGGTGCGGGACTCGCGCTGCAGCCGCTCCGTCTCCTGCTGGAGAACTGTTTCCTTCTCCTGGTCATCCGCGCTCTCGGAGACCACGTTGGTGTACCGGGCCGTGAAGTCCTGCACCAACGGGTCGTAGAGGTTCATGGAGGTGTCCACGATCACCCGTTGCTTGTCCAGGCGGGCTACATCGGCGCGCTGCGCCCCTTCCGGGCGGGAGAGTGCCCACCAGGTGCCAAGGCCTCCTGCGGCGAGGACCAGGGCCACCACCACGATGATGATCGGCGTACGCCGTCTGGTCTTTCCTACCGGCTGCTGTGTCGCATCCACAGTTTTCACATCCCCCACATTGCTGACTGTTGCGGCCACCTGGGCACCGAAGAACCGCGGCTCCCCTGCTGTGCAGCCCCTTCGAGGATACGCCAGTCCAGCGCCTAGACGTCGTGTTGGAGTCGTTTGACGAAGAGCTTGGTCCGTTCCTGGCGGGGTGCCCGCAAAACCTCGGCCGCCGGTCCGCGTTCAACCACCACGCCGCCGTCCATGAAAATGACTTCGTCCGCCACGTGCCGGGCGAACGCCAGCTCGTGGGTGACGATCACCATGGTCCATCCTTCTTCGGCGAGTTCCTTGATGACACCCAGGACATCGCCAACCAGTTCCGGGTCCAAGGCGGAGGTAGGTTCGTCGAAGAGGAGCAGCTGAGGCTTCAGCGCCAGGGCGCGGACGATCCCTACACGCTGCTGCTGGCCCCCGGAGAGCTCAAAGGGGTAGGCGTCGCGCTTGTCACCCAGGCCAACCCTTTCCAGCAGCCGCACGGCTTCCTCGATAGCCTGGGCTTTGGGGCGCTTTTGTACCTGCACCGGGCCCTCGATGACGTTCTTCAACACAGTCATGTGCGGGAACAGGTTGTAGTGCTGGAACACCATCGCACTGCGGTCACGGAGGGCGGCGATGTCCTTCTTGCCCACTTTGGAGCCGAAGTCGATGGCGAGTCCGGCTTCGGCGCCGTTGCCGCCAAAGGTGACAGTGCCGGCGTCGGGAATTTCCAGGCCGTTCAGCGACCGCAGAACCGTGGTTTTACCGGAGCCTGAAGGTCCGATCAAGGCCACCACCTGACCACGGCGGATCTGCAGGTCGATGTCCCGGAGGACCACGTTGCTGCCAAAGGCCTTGGCCAGGTTACGGGCTTCCAGGACCAGCGCGGCAGGCTGTGAAGGCGGGGGTGCGTCAGTGGGCGACATAGCGGTCCAATCTCCGCTCCACGGCAGCTTGCGCTGTGGAGAGGACGAGGCAGATGACCCAGTAAACCAAGGCTGCCTGCAGGTAGAGGATCATGAATTCCTGGCTGAAGGCCGCGATCTGCTGGGCGTTGCGGAAGAGTTCCGTGACCAGGATCAGCGAGGCCAGTGACGTGTCCTTGACCAACGAAATGAAGGTGTTGGACAGGGGCGGTACGGACACGCGTGCAGCCTGGGGAAGGATGATGCGGACCAGGGTCTGACCGCCGGACATGCCGATGGTGTGTCCGGCTTCCCACTGTCCCTTGGGGACCGACAGAATGGCCGCGCGGATGATCTCGGCCGCGTACCCGCCTACGTTCAACGAGAACGCGATGACGGCACTGGGCCACGGATCAAGCTTCACGCCAAGGTTCGGCAGGCCGTAGAAAATCACGAAGAGCTGCACCAGCAGGGGAGTGCCGCGGATCACCGAGACGTAGAAACGTCCGATGCCGGAGAGCACGACGTTGGGGCTGAGCCGCATGAGCGCGACCACGAGCGCCAGCACGAGGCCGAACGCGAAGGACAGCAGGGTCAGGGGGATGGTGCTGGTGACGGCGCCCGTGACGAGCGGGCCGAAGGAACTCCAGACGAGATCCCAGTTCATCTATTTGGTGACATCCGCGCCGAAGTACTTGTCCGAAATCTTTGCCAGGGTTCCATCGGACTGGAGGTCGGCCAGTGCCTTGTTGACTTCATTGGCCAGTTCCGTGGAACCCTTGCGGAAGACGAACGCGCTCTCGGTCTTGTCCGGTGCCTCTGCGGCGACCTTCAGGCCGGAGTCCGGCGTGGTCTTGGCGTAGTCGAGGTAGGTCAGCTTGTCATTAACGGTGGCATCCACGCGGTCCTGCTGCACCAGCGTGGCTGCCTGCGCCCAGCCTTCCACCGCCTGGACGTTGGCGCCGGCGTCAACGGCCATCTTGTAGAAGTTCGAGGTCAAGGACTGCGCGGTGGTCTTGCCCTTGAGGTCGGCGAAGCTGTTGATGTCCGAGGTATCGGACTTGGTGACCACCACGCCGGTGGACACAGTGTACGGAGTCGAGAAGTCGTACTTGGCCTTGCGCTCGTCATTAATGGAGATCTGGTTGGCAATGGTGTCGAACCGCTTGGCGTCCAGGCCTGCGAAGATGCCGTCGAACTGGGTTTCCTGGAAGGTGGCCTTGACGCCGAGCTTCTCTGCGACTGCCTTGGCAATCTCTACGTCGTATCCGGTCAGTTCGCCTGCGCCGTCGGCATGGAAACTGAAGGGCCGGTAGGTGCCCTCCGTGGCAATGACCAGTTCGCCCTTGGATTTCACGTCCGACAGCGAGGTATCCCCTCCACCGGACTGTGCGGGAGTTGAACCACCGCCGCATGCCGACAGTGCAAGGGCAACTGAGGCCAGGGTGGCTGCGAGGACGGACCGGCGGTTGCGAAGGCTGTTCATGGAGCCATCTTAGTCACGGGCGGGAAAGTACCAGCGGGTAACACCGCCCGGCTGTATTATCACGCTCAGAAACGGCCGTTAAAAAGGCTGAGTGGGGGCGGTCCCCAACAGCCCGCCACCACTCATCCCCCCAATTGTGATCCCGTGGGCGCCACATCCACCGGAAACCCGTTCTCTGATTCCGGTGTCAGGCTGCGGCCTCTTTCACACATTCATGATTGTGCCACGAAATTATGGTTTTGTGAAAGTCTTACGCCGTAAGTCGTGCTTTTCGCTTTGCCACGGTTTTTGAGAACCAGATCCCCGCCAGCCCGATCGCTGTTGCCAGGACCGCCGAGTAGTTGATCAGCGAACGCAGCCACAGGTGCACCGCGGGGATCAGGGGGAAAAGCTGTGACACCAGGAGCAGGGTCAAACCCACGAACAGGGACACTGACGCAGCCCTCAGCAGGCCCGGAGCGCGGCCCGTGATGGTGCGCCAGATGGCCGGAAGCAGGCACGCTGAAACGTAGCCCGGATAGAAGCGCCCAAGGGCCGCGTAGGCCTCCATGGAAGGGCCCCACGTCAGGCCGTTCATGCCCACAGTGGAACCGCGGGTGTCCGTGATGACAAAGAAGTAAGTGGTCAGTGCCGCCGTAAGGGCAAGGACGGCCAGCCCCCATGGCCCCCTGATGGCCTGGACCGCCGACTTGGAGTCGAAGCCGGTGGCAATCTTGTAGCCCATCAGCAGGAACGTCCCGTAGAGCAGGAAACGCAGGATCAGGTTTGTCACGTTCATGCCGCCCAGCACGGCGTCGATGGCCATGTACGGGCCTTCAATGCTGAGGAAGATGTCGAGCGTGATGAGCGCGAAGATGTAGAAGACCACACGGTTCTCCCCGCGCAGCAGGCTGGGGATACGCGCCACCGTGATGGCCAGGCAAACAATCAGCGTTGCCCAGGGCAGGACAGCTGTCATCCGAGGTTCTCCCAAATCCGTTCCGTGTGTTCCTGGTCTTGTTCTTGTCTTCGAAGGGTCTTGCCGAGGGCCTGGAGCCGTTCACCGGCCAGCGTTACCAAGGCGCCCAAGGTCATGCTGTCCAACGCTTCCTGACGGCCGCGCAACGGCCATCCGGCCTCCGCTTCGGTGATCAGCCCGCTGGCCACGAGCCCGCCGGCAGGTCCGACGCCGGCCGCCCGGGACGTAGCGATCGCCAGCTCGGGGGGAAGCCTGTTGGCCGTCAGATGTGCCGAGAAGTTCTGGGGGGCGATGCCGGTGGCTTCGCTGACGCGGTGCCGCAACTCGCCGTCGTCGATCGCGTCCACCCAGTTCCGCACAGCGGTGGGGTGCGGTGGATCAGACAGGCGGCCCGGCGGAATCGATCCCGGTTCGCTCCGTTCAACCACCGCACGCAACAGGTCCGTGGTGGCCACCTGGCTTACCAGTTCGCATGACGTCGGCGGAACCGGTTCTCCGCGAAGGTCCGCATAAAGGTCGAACGTGGCCAGGGCCTGCACCGGGTTGATGTTGTAGGCGCGGCTGATGCTGACCAGCGTGGATTCCGCCACCTTTCCGCGGACCAGCTGCTGGGCCAAGGTTGTTCGTTTGATCCCGGAGATCCTGCAGACGTCGGCCGTGCTGGCGTCGGGCGCAACGCCTTGGAGCCATCTTTGGAATGCCTTGGACTGAAGGGGCATGTAGAGCTTTCTGGATCTTTCAAACTGGCGGTTCCCCGCAGGGCTGCAAGGAGGATGGCGGGTGGGGTACATCTTGATTTTACGCGGAGGCCACATTGAATTATGCTTGATGCTTGAACCCGTTGGTCCGTACACCCCCCAAGTCCGGACCAGCGGGTTTTTCCATGCCCGCCTGAGCGCGGGCCGCGAGAGGACAGACACATGACTGCAACCTTGGTGGCCAAGGACCTGGCCGGCGGACACGGCCACCGTACCCTCTTCTCCAAACTGTCGCTGACGGTGGCGCCCGGGGACGTGGTGGGCGTGGTGGGTGCCAACGGCGCGGGGAAGTCCACGCTGCTGCGCATCCTGGCCGGCGTCGACCGTCCGCAGGAAGGCACGGTCAGCCTGGCGCCGTCGGACGCATTCGTCGGCTGGCTGCCCCAGGAGCACGAGCGGATCGACGGCGAGACTGTGGCCGGGTCCATCGCCCGGCGCACCGGATGCGCCCGGGCCACGGCAGAGATGGAAGCCAGTGCCGAGGCGCTCGGCTCCGGCGCGCCCGGTGCAGATGACGCCTACTCGGCAGCGTTCGACCGTTGGATGGCGTCCGGCGCGGCCGACCTCGAAGACCGCATTCCCGCAGTGCTGGCGGATCTGGGCTTTGAACCGGGCGCCGACGCCCTCATGACCGGGCTCTCGGGAGGCCAGGCGGCACGGGTGGCGCTCGCCGCCCTCCTGCTGAGCCGCTTCGACGTCGTCCTCCTCGACGAACCCACCAACGACCTCGACCTCGACGGCCTGGCCCGGCTGGAAGCCTTCGTCCAGGGCCAGCGGGGTGGCATGGTGTTGGTGTCCCATGACCGTGAGTTCCTGGCCCGCTGCGTCACCAGGATCGTGGAGCTGGACCTGGCGCAGAACTCCGTGGCGGTCTACGACGGCGGTTACGAAGCTTTCCTCGAAGAGCGGGCCATCGCAAAACGCCATGCCCGGGAACGCTTTGAGGAATACGCGGCCACCAAGGCGGACCTCGTTTCGCGGGCCAGGACGCAACGGGAGTGGAGCTCCCAGGGTGTCCGCAACGCCATGCGGAAGAGTCCGGACAATGACAAAATCAGGCGCGCGGCCAACACTGAATCTTCCGAGAAGCAGGCACAGAAGGTGCGGCAGATGGAGTCGCGGATCGCCCGGCTCACTGAGGTGGAGGAGCCCCGTAAGGAGTGGCAGCTCCAGTTCAGCATCGGCCAGGCGCCCCGCTCCAGCGCCGTGGTCGCCACCTTGCGGGACGCCGTCGCACGTCAAGGCAGCTTCACGCTGGGTCCTGTCAGCCTGCAGCTCAACGGCGGTGAGCGGATCGGCATTACGGGCCCCAACGGGGCCGGGAAATCCACTCTGCTGCGCCTGCTGCTGGGGACCCAGGCACCTGACGACGGCGATGCTTCCCTGGGTGCCTCCGTCTCCATCGGCGAAATCGACCAGGCGCGCGGACTGCTCGACGGCGGGCGGCGGCTTGGCGATGCGGTGGAAGCCGTGCTGGTGGATTGGGCCAGCGCCGACGTACGCACCCTCCTGGCGAAGTTCGGCCTCAAGGCGGACCACACGTCCAGGACCGTGGACTCGCTGTCGCCGGGGGAGCGGACGCGAGCGGCCCTGGCGCTCCTGCAGGCCCGTGGCGTGAACCTGCTGGTGCTGGATGAACCTACCAACCACCTGGACCTGCCGGCGATCGAACAATTGGAAGAGGCTTTGGAAAGCTACGAGGGTGCGTTGCTGCTGGTGACCCATGACCGTCGGCTGCTGGAGAACGTGCGGCTGGATTCGCGGTGGCACGTGGACCAGGGGCGCGTCCAGGAGCTGCACCACGTTCCCGGTCAGGAGAAGCAACGATGAGCATGGATGGCGTGGCCTGGAGCTCGCTGTACAAACTGACGCGGGCCCAGAGCGGCTCGCAGCCCTTCTCCAAGGCGACCCTCAAGCGGGTCCTCGGCTTTGCGGCACCGCACAAGGGCAAGCTCATAGCCTTCGTGGTGGCCTCGGTTGCCGGAGCAATCCTTGCTGTGGCCACCCCCGTGCTCGCCGGCCAGGTTGTTGACGCGATCATCGGGAAGGCCGGAGCAGGAACGATCATCTGGCTGGCCGTCCTCATTGCTGTGGTGGCCGTCGGCGAGGCGGGGGTGGGCCTGCTCACCCGGTGGTTGTCCTCGACGATCGGTGAGGGCGTGATCGTGGACCTGCGCACGCGGGTGTTCGACCACGTGCAGCGAATGCCGGTGGCTTTCTTCACGCGGACACGCACCGGCGCCCTGGTGAGCCGGTTGAACAACGACGTCATCGGAGCCCAGTCCGCGTTCGCCGGAACGCTGTCCGGCGTGGTCAGCAACGTCGTGGCGCTGGTCCTTACCCTGGCTGTCATGCTGAGTACCTCGTGGCTGGTCACTGTGCTGGCCATGATCCTCCTGCCGGTGTTCCTCATTCCGGCCCGGCGCATGGGGTCCAGGCTGGCAGACCTGCGCCGCGAAGCCGCCGCCCACAACGCTGCCATGGGTACGCAGATGACGGAGCGGTTCTCCGCGCCCGGTGCCACGCTGGTGAAGCTCTTCGGCCGGCCCGACGAGGAGTCACGTGAGTTCGCCGCCAGGGCCGGAAGGGTCCGGGACATCGGCATCCGCACGGCGATGCTGCAGTTCACGTTTGTCACGGCATTGACCCTGGTATCGGCCTTGGCGCTGGCTTTGGTGTACGGCCTGGGTGGCTGGCTTGCCATCGGCGGCCAGCTGGCTCCCGGCGACGTCGTGGTCCTGGCACTGCTGCTCACCCGCCTGTATGCGCCGCTGACCGCGCTGTCCAACGCGCGGGTGGAAATCATGAGCGCGTTGGTCAGTTTTGAGCGGGTGTTCGAAATCCTCGACCTCAAGCCGCTCATCAGCGAGAAGCCGGACGCCGTCGCTATCCCCGCAGGCCCGGTGGCCGTGGAGTTCGACGACGTGCGCTTCTCCTACCCCGCCGCCGACAAGGTCTCGCTGGCGTCGCTGGAAGAGGTCTCCACCCTTGACACCCGTGGCGGCGAGGAAGTCCTGCACGGTGTGGCCTTCCGGGTTGAGCCGGGCCAGACCGTTGCCTTGGTTGGTTCTTCCGGCGCGGGCAAATCCACGGTGGCCCAGTTGCTCTCGCGCCTCTATGACGTGGATTCCGGCGCTGTCCGGTTGGGTGGCGACGGGCCGGGCACGGGCGTTGATGTCCGGGATGCTCGGTTCGACTCCCTGCGGGACACCCTGGGCATGGTGACCCAGGACGGGCACCTGTTCCACGAGACCATCGCCTCCAACCTGCGCCTTGCCAGGCCGGACGCCACCGAGGACGACATGTGGGACGTGCTGCGGAGGGCCCGCCTGGAACCCATGATCCGGTCCCTGCCCGACGGCCTTGACACCGTGGTGGGAGAACGGGGCTACCGGCTTTCGGGCGGGGAGCGTCAGCGGCTGACCATCGCCCGCCTGCTCATCAAGCAACCGCGGGTGGTCATCCTGGACGAAGCCACGGCAGCGCTGGACTCCACCAACGAGGCCGCTGTCCAAGCGGCTCTGGGGGAGGCACTCGAGGGGCGTACCGCCGTCGTGATTGCCCACCGCCTGTCCACTATCCGCGCGGCAGACGCGATCCTGGTAGTGGAGGACGGAAGGATCGTGGAGCGGGGTACGCACAGCGAGCTGCTGGCGGCCGACGGCCGGTACGCAGAGCTGTACCGCACCCAGTTCGCGGAAGCAGCCGCAGTCGCCCAGGAGGCAGTCCCCGACCACTAGCACCCAAGTAGGTCGCAGTTAAGCGCGTTTTGAGAGCTCAAAACGCGCACAACTGCGACCTAGTTGGGGGAGGCGAGGGCTGGAAGGACGTGGTCCGTCAGGAGCGGGGCGAGATCGCCCGGAAGTTCCGCGTGCAGGTCCAGCCAGCGGATCTCGGCGATTTCCGCCGAGGGATGCGCCTCCCAAGTGCCGGGTGCGGTGAAGACCGTTGCCTCGATCGTGGTTTCTGCTTCATTGGCGGCAACGGCATGCCACACACCCATGGGCTCAAGCTCCGCCGGCGGTACGTCGATGCCGACTTCCTCGGCCAGCTCCCGTGATGCCGCCTGGGCGGCTGTTTCGCCCGGTTCCGGCTTCCCGCCGGGGTGCATGAACTTGTCCGTGCCGCGCTTGCGGACGGTGAGCAGTTGACCGACCTGGTTGTAGACGCACACTGCGCTGACCACGATTACGTTCATACAGTCCTCCTCAACTGTGATTCCAGCAGCAGGTCCTTCGCCGGGCCGCGGACATCCCAGGTGAAGCTGAAGGCGTCCGGACCTTGCCAGGTGTAGTTGACGTAGTAGTCATCCGGGTCGCACCAGTGCTTGTCCTGGTTGGCGTGGGCGGCGAAGCTCATCGCGTGGAACGGCCGTCCGTCCGGAAAGAAGACGTCCATGGTCTGGCCGTCGGCTCCGGGTTTGAGGAGGTATTCACGGAACGCCGGCCCTGAATGGGCAGGCCAGTGCATGGTGCCGTCTTCGCGGTAATCCAGCCCGCCGTCGGGGTTCCTGGTGTAACGTACGACGCCGGTGAAGGTACCGCGGGTGCCGGTGGCGCGGTCAAGGAGTGTCCGCTCCACACTCCAGCTGCCGGCCAGGTAGGCCTGCAGGTCCCGGGGAAGCTGCTGGTGGTTCAAGTGCCCTCGATTGGAATCGAACCAACGACACCGGCTTTAGGAGAGCCGTGCTCTATCCACTGAGCTACGAGGGCCTGTGCGTCCTTGGCGCATGAATCCCACTGCTGGAGCTCCTTGGCCCGGACACGACTACAAGCATACAAGCTGCGGGGCCGCTCCCCGAACACCGCTAGGCTGGCCACCATGAATGGGCACGGCACAGCACCTTCAGCAGCGGGAACGTTCCTTCCCGATGTCCGCAGCATCCGGGCAAACATCGGCGGCTGGGCGCATTTGAGCGTCGTCCAGTATTTCGTGGCGGAGGCCGCCGTCATCGAGGCATGGGCGGGTCCCCAACCGTACAGCCGGGCAACGGGTTTCATCAGCGACCTCGGCGCGGTTTCCTGCGGGGTCTACGAGGACCGGGACGTCTGCTCGCCGTTGCATCTGCTGATGAACGCCTCTTTTGTGGTCCAGGGGCTGGCCTTGCTCCTGGGCGCGGCATTGCTGGGGGCCGGGATCTTGTGCGTAGCCGCGAGGCCAGGTGCCCGTGCCCGCCGTTTCCAGGAAGTTGCCGGCAATGGATCCGCCCGCGTGTTGTCCAAGTCCTGGGTCCTCGCCGTCGCCGTGCGGATCCTGACTGCCGTGGCAGGGGCGGGAACCGTCATAGTGGGCCTCGTGCCGGAGGACTACGCCTCGCCGTGGCATTTCGCCGGTGCGCTGATGTTTTTCATCGGTGGTGGTTTTGCCCTGTTGTTGCTGGGAATACTGTGGTTCCGGCAGACGCCCATGAGTTGGTTCATCGCAGCTTGCGGGGTGCTGTGCATCGGGGCGCTGGTGGTAGGCGGGCTGACCCGGATGGAGGTGCCGCAACCGGGAACACTGGAGCGGCTCATGGGCTACCCGGTAACGATCGGCCTGTCAGCCGCAGGCCTGGTGATCGCCCAGCGGGTGTCTGCGGAACGGAAGGCCGCGCGCAGCCGGACATGACGGCGGCTGCCGAGTCTGGCGCTGCGAATTATTTATTGGCGCGCTTGCGGCCCAGGAAGACCGCCGCCACCCCGCAGGCCAGGCTGACGAAGAACAGCACCCACGACGCCACGGTGAGGCCCGAGGCCAAGGCGACCGAACCGGCGTCGGGCGTTTCCGGGGTGAGCATGGAGTCGATCGCGGCGTTGGACCACAAGTGCGCCACGGCGAACAGCAGGGGAGCAGCCCACATGGCCCAGCGCAATGCCTTGCGGGCCACGTTGCTGCCGATCAGCAACAGCCAGGTAAAGCCGAAGATCAGCGGGAACAGGGTGCCCGCCGTCTTATGGATGTAATTGAGCTGGCCCCGGTCGTTGTCGTCCATGGCACCTCGGAGCTGGGCCACGTAGTCCTGGGAGAAACCGCCAATCAGGGAGTCGGGCATGGCCATGCCGTCGGAAAGCTGGGTCATCTGGTTGAGTGTCAGCAGGTGGAGGTACCAGAACAGGAACAGGCTGGCCACCACTCCCGCGATCACGATCAGCCTCGAATTGCCCTGCGCTTTTTGCGGCGTCCGCTGTGTAGTGGGGTTGATGACGGGCGGCAGCGAGTGTTGGGGAACCGCTGCTTTGGCCCCGTGCTTCTTGATGCGCTGTGCTGGTGTCTTGGCCATGCCATTCATTATCCCGCCACATAAGCTGGAGCCATGACCACTGGCAGGCACACCGCTACTGAACTCGACCCTTCGCTTGACGATTACCAACTGGCCAGCGCCCTGGTCCGTGAGGCAGGCCAACTGGCGCTGCTGATGCGGATGGGTGGATTGCAGGGCGAACGCAAGACATCGATTTCCGACGTCGTCACGGCGGCCGACCGCGCGGCCGAGGCGTATGTGCTGGAACAGTTGCGCCGCTGCCGCCCGGATGATGGCATCCTCGGCGAGGAAGGCGCTTCCGTGGCCGGCACCAGCGGCCGGACCTGGGTGATCGACCCCGTGGACGGCACCTACAACTTCCTGCACGGTTCCAGCTACTGGTGCTCTGCCATTGCGCTCAAACGCGACGATTCCGATCGCGGCGGCAACCCGGTGGCGGACCCCTCAGTGATCCTGGGCGCCATTTACCAGCCTGAACCGGACAAGTTGTGGCTGGGCGGCGAAGACAGGCCTGCCACGTTGAACGACGAACCCATTTCGGGCGCGGGGGAGACTTCCGTGGCTGAACTGTGCGCGGCCACGTACATCCACCCCACGTGGCTCGCCGACCCCAGGACCGCCATGCCGTGGCATGCCGCAGCAATTACGGCAGCGTCCCTTCGAATGTTCGGTTCCGGGTCCTGCGACCTTGGCCGCGTCGCCGACGGCGAGCTGGGCTGCTGGTTCCAGCACAGCTGCCCGGAGTGGGACTGGCTCCCCGGCAAGGCGATCGTCCGCGCGGCAGGCGGGGACACCGCCGTCGTGCAGGTCAACGGAATGAACTGGTTCATGGCAGGAGGTACGACGGCGGTCCGCGAGTTGCGTGCCGCCCTCACCTCTGTTCCGCAGTTCGCTTAGGCGCCGGAACGCGTTAACCCCTTCGGGTACCTCCCCGGGCAGGGCCGTCCGCCCTTGTTAGTTTGCACCGGGGGTGATTGTGCCCCGCAATCTCAGCTGCCGGTCCCTGTCCTGCAGCGTTCGCAAGGGGGAAATACTTGAATAACAAGAGCAAGCTCTGGCCTGCTGCCGTCGGCGCTACTGCCGCATCGGTGCTGGCCATGGGTCTCGTAGCGGTTCCTGCCGCCAATGCCGCCCCCACCGATGTCATTTCGGTGGGCAGCGGCCAGATCATTGACGGCACCGTCGTAGCCATCCCGGACTTCGCCGGGCTTGCCGCCAACGGTGCGGCAACGGCCGAGCAGATCGGTACGCCGCCAAGCGGTCCTGCAGTCATCGAAAACAGCACGCCCCTGGACCTCAGCGCCGTGTTCGGCGTAGTGAATGTGGGCGCGGGGAACATCCCGCTGCTGCAGAACAACGGCATCATCCAGGTCGGTGCCGTCAGCCAGTACGGCAAGGCCGTCAACGACGGCTCCTCGGAAGCTTTCTCCGGGACCGTCAGTGGCGCACCCGGCCTGGTGACCTTGCCGGCCGGCCTGCCGACCTCCGGTGACCCGGCCATCCCGGCGGCGCGCATCACCGCAGGCACGGCCGCTATCCTGGGCGGCGCGGACCTGGTGAACGTTACCCTCGACATCGACACGCTCGCCGCAGCCGCCAAGAAGGACCAGGGTGCCGCGCCGCAGGGTGCCTACTCGGTCGCCGGGGTTTCGGCCGAAGTCGGCGGCACGATTGTCCAGGGTGTGGCCAGCGCCGTGGACCCGCTGCTGACCACCGCCAACGTTGCCTTGGGCGCCGTAGGACTGCCGATCACCAACCCGCTGTCAAGCGGCGTCATCGAGATCACGGAAGCGGATCTGCTGGCTGCGGCAGGCGTCTCCGACCTGAACTCGCTGCCTGCCGGCACGGACCTGGTCTCCTTCCTCCCGGCAGCGGTGTCCGCCAAGATCCAAAGCATCCTGGCCACCACGCTGGCCACCACCCGGAGCGCCGTGGAGGCACTGCCTGACACCATTCCGCCGCTTGGACTGCCAAACATCGCCAAGACCACGGCCCTCCTCGCCGTGGGCACCTTGGAAACCGCCATCAACACCCTGGTGGGCGGCCTGACTGCCAGCCTCGTCACCCCGCTGGGCGACGCTTTGACCGCCTTGGTGTCAGCCCGCGTCAACGTGCAGGAGACGGCACCGTCGGGTGCCTTCACCCAGACCGCGCTGCAGGTTGGCGTGGCCGGCGGCTCCATCGCCACCGTGGATCTGGCCAGCGCCACCGTTGGTCCGAACCTCGACGCGGCAGCGATTCCGCTGGTGAACGCGGACACCCTGGCCATCAGCGGTGGCGTGGGACTCCTGGCGCTGTTCACCTGGCTGTTCGTCCGCTCGCGCCGCCAGGTCGCGGCAGCAGCTGCCTGATCGCTCCGGCGCATCAGCAGCAGCGAAAGGAGAACACGCTATGTACGGCCATAACTGGACTGCAGGCGGTACGGCCGCAGGAGGCACCGCCCTTGCCGTGACGGGTGCGCCCGCACTGGGCTGGGTCATCCTGGTTGGCATCGCCCTGCTGGTAACCGGCTTCGTGGTCCTGCGCAACAGCAGGCTCAAGGCTACGAAGCGCGGTACGGGCCCCAACCCGTAGCACCATCGGCGGGGCGGCCCCTGCAAGGGCCGTCCCGCCACCCATTTCCCTGGCCTGACCCCAGGCCATGCCCAAGCATCGGAAGTAAATGTCGGTACTCGAGTCCGCACAGGCACTGGCTTTTGTGCTGTTGGTGGTATTTCTTTCCTACATCCTGGTGATCCTGGTGCCGTTCCTGCGGCGCAAGCCGGACCCCGAGGGTGACCCCTCCGCCTTCTCGTGGCATGTGTTCGTTCCGTGCCGGGACGAGGAAGTGGTGATTGGAAAAACACTGGAACTGCTCCGCGGAAAGTTTCCCGGGGCGCATGTCTGGGTGGTCGATGACGACAGCGACGACGACACCGCCGCCTTGGTGGAGGCCGCTGCGGACCGGGACAGCATGGTCCACCTCGTCCGGCGGCGCAGGCCCCTGGCCCGCACCGGCAAGGGCGATGCGCTCAACGCCGCCTACCGGACCCTGGACCGGTGGCTGCCGCCCGGCGTCGACCGTTCCTCGGTGATCGTCCTGGTGGTCGACGCCGACGGTCACCTTGCGGATAACGCCTTCCGTCAGGCGGCCGGTCCCCTCGCCTTCGGCGACCCGGAAGTCGGCGCCGCGCAGACCGCCGTCTGGATGTCCAACCTGGACGACCCCGACCTGGTGGGAGGCAGGGGCCGGGACCGCATCAAGCGGGCCTTCGGCCGCTACCTCGTCCTGATGCAGGACATGGAGTTCCGCACCACCATCGCCGCCATGCAGTCCCTGCGCAGGCACACCCTGACGGTGGGCCTGGGAGGAAATGGACAGTTCACCCGGCTTTCCGCCTTGGACGTGATTGCCAGAACGTCCGGGCAACCGTGGCACGGCGCCCTCCTGGAGGACTACGAGCTGGCGATCCACATCATGCTGGGCGGCTACAAAACGGTCTACATGCACGACACCCATGTGGCCCAGGAAGCGCTGCCGGATGTCCGGCGACTCCTCACGCAGCGGACCCGCTGGTGCCACGGGGGGATGCAGTGCAGCACCTACCTGAAGCGGATCTTCGAATCGCCGTACTTCAGTAATGTCGGCGCCATCGAATCGAGCTACTTCCTCATCCAGCCCTTCATCCAGATCATCGGGCTGGTCCTCTGGCCCACCCTGTTTGTCACCATGGTGGCGCAAGGGTCACTGACCATGGGCAGCTTCCAGGCGTGGATCACGGAGGCCTGGTACATCATCCCCTTGATCTTTGCCACTGGCGTGCTGCCATTTGCCCTCTGGGGAGTTGTCTACCGCAGGCAGGTCACGCCGGAGAAGAACTTCCTGCTCGGTGTCGGGTGGGGCCTTGGCTATTGGATCTACATGTACCAGAACTATGTCACCGTGCTCCGGGCCACCTACCGCCTGATCACCGGGCGCCAAGGCTGGGCCAAGACCCGGCGCAACCATGAGAACGACGCCAACCTCCTAGCGAAGGAAGCCTGATGGCCACGAGCGCAGAAACCAGCGGCCCCGCACTTCCCCTTGGACCACGTGCCCTCCCCGTGCGTGGCGGACGCGGCGGGGGGATACCCGGATTATTGTTCCTGGCTGCCGCTGCCGTGGCCATGCTGCAGCAGGAAACCGTGAGGGCGGCAGAGGCCTGGCTCATGGCCGCGGTCTTCGACGGCATCCTGGGGGGCGCCTCCTACAGCGTGGACGACATCATCTTCCACAACGTCGGGGGCGGCCAGCCCTACGCGCTGATGGTCACGGGACTGTGTTCCAGCGCCGTGCTCCTGACACCCATCGCCGCTTTGGCAGGAATCCTGTTCCTGATGGGCCGCATCCCGGTGTCACGCTTGCTGCCCGCAGCCTTCCTGGCGCTGGTCATCGTGTGCATCAGCAATGCCACCAGGTATTTCATGATCGCCGCCGCGCAGCAGAGCTGGGGGCAGCAGGGATTCGACCTGATGCACCACTTCCTCGGTTCCTTCGTGGTGATTCTTGGCTTCGTGGCCGCCATCATCGTGCTGGTGCGTGCCGCCGTCGTCCGCCACGACAAGCAGGCCGGCGGGAAGGGCAAACGTGCCGCGTAACCTGTTTCGGGCCGCGGCCCTGGGGCTGGGAGTGCTGCTCGCCGGGTCCGGCTGCGGCGATGCCCGGAGCGGCGGGGCATCCGGAGCCGCGGTGGTTACTGCCTCGACGGACCAAACCGCGGTGGTGGGACTGTGCCACAGCCTGACCACGCCGGAGGAGTTCGCCTCGCCCAGTGACGGTTCGCCGGCGGTGCCCTGCACCGAGCCGCATACATCACAGACGTTCCTGACGGCCCAGGTCCCGGCGGCACTGGCCACCTACCCGGAACGCCCGTTTCCAGAGCAACTGCAGGACGCCACCGGCAATCTGTGCCCTGCCTCTGAACTCCGGAAGTACCTGGGCGGTGTGGACCGGGATGCCACCGCTGGCATGACCATCACGGCGTACTACCCGAGCCGTGCCGGATGGGCTGCCGGAGAACGGACGGTCAGGTGCGACGTCCTGCTGACCGCCCCTGACGGGAGTCCGCGGGAAAACACCATGGACTTGGAGGGTGCGCTCGCCGCGCCCGGTTCTGCCACCATCCGGTTGTGCTATGCGCAGGACATCAAGGACGGGGTGCTTGCTACGGAAGGCACGGACACCACCTGTTCCGAGCCCCACACCACGGAGGATGTCAGCGCCTGGTTCGGTCAGGACGCGTCCCTGGTGGGCAGGGAAGCCCAAGTGCAACGGTGCCTGCCGTTCGTCCTGGAGTTCCTCAAGGTGGATACTCTGCCGGAGAACGTGGAAGTGCGGCCCATCGTCAGGATCGACGGCGGTGCACGCGCGGTCCGCTGCGGCGTGGCACCCCGCCAGGAAGTACCCGCGCCGTGGACGGGAACGTTGGCCCCGGTCGGAGGTGTCACCAATGGTTGAGGCAAGGACTGAAGAACAAAGCAGCGGAACGGGAGAATTCGCGCCCTTGAGGGTACGTCCCGCCAGGGGAACATCACCGGGCCCCGTGCGGCGGATTGCCCGCTTCCTTGCCCGCTTGCTGGGCCCCGGTGACCTGGGCAGCCGGCCGGCGCTGCTCCCGGCGATCCTTGCAGGTCTGGTGGCAGCCGTGGCCATGGTGGTGCGGCTGTTCGTGCCTTCGCCCTCGGGCATGGCCGATCAAGGCGACGGCCACGGCCTGGCGTGCTCCCTGGGCGTCACCAATGTCCGCCCGTGGGACTATTCCGATTTCACCCGGTACATCTACCCCCGCTGGGTCCCGCACGAATTCTTTGGGGAAGCATGCGGCGCCGGCGGAAGCGGCGAACCGGTGATGTCCTCGCAGCTTGTGCTCCTGTGGCTCGGCAAACTGCTCACTCCGGTCCTTGGCTGGGGTCCGGGCCTGGATATGCGGGCCGTGGGCCTGGTGGGCTGTGTGGTGTTCGGCGCGCTGATCGCCGCCCTGGTCCTGGTACTGCCGGGCCGCACCAACTTCCGGCTCCTGGTGGCCGGCCTGGTTGTCGCCGTGATGGCGGACGGGGTGTTTGCTGCATTCTTCATTTCGCCGTATCCGGAACCTGCCGCTTTCCTGGGGATCCTGGGTTTGGCCGTGGCTTTGCTGCACTACTGGAATGGCCGGAGAGTCCGCTGGTTGGCCGTGACAGGGGTGGTGGTGGCCGGGGCCTTCCTGGTCTCCGCGAAACCCTCCATGGTGTCCTGGCTTCCTGTGCTGGTTCTGGCGCTGCTGTGGGTGCCTTCCGGGCGGAGTAGGGGTGCAACGCGTACCAGGAACCCGGGACAACAGGGGTGGTGGCGCCGCAGGACCCTGCCGCTCGTGGCGGTGGTGGCTTTGGTTGGCGTCTCCGCGGCCGTGGTCGCTGCCCAACCAGGGCGGACGGCGGACCTGAACCTCTACAATGCCGTTTTCGCCGAGTTGCTGCCCCACTCTGTCACGCCGGAGGAAGACCTTGCCTGGCTGGGCCTGGACGAAAGCTTCGCCACTGCCGGCGGAACCACGGCAGCGTCCGCGGGTTCAGCAGTCACCAACCCGGACTTCCACCAGTTCAGGGAACAGGTGACACCGCTGAAGCTGGCCGGCTTTTACGCGACCCACCCTGAACGCTTGATTGGCATGGGGGAGCGGGGAATCTCCGCGATGCTCTCACCCGAACTGCGCTACGCAGGCTCCTTCATGGAGGACTCCGGGGAGGAACCGTTTGCCAAGGACCGGCGCTTCCCGGTGATGCTGGGGCTCCTGACGGCAATGAAGGCGGCGCCGGTGGTCCTCGTGGCCATGCAACTGCTGACCATGCTCCTGGGCCTGGCCGTTGCTTTCCGTCGAGGCGCTGCGATCGGGCGCCTGGCGGTAGTCATGGTAGCCGGGGGATGGCTCCAGTTCTGGGTGGTGGTGCTGGGTTCCGGGCAGCCGGAGATCTACCGCCAGTTGATCGTGACGGCTTTCCTGGCGGCACTCTGCGTGCCCCTGCTGGTTGCGCTCATCAGCATCCTTGCCTCCGATCGCGGGTCAAGTGATCCAGCCGTCAAGATGTAGCTGTTTGCGCATGCTGATCACGTTGCCGACCTTGATTCCCGCCGCAGAGTAGCGCTGGCGGATGCGGTGCAGGTGGGCTTTGACGGTCTGTTCGCTGATGTCCAGGGCGTCCGCAACCCCGCGGACGGACAGGGCGTCGGCGCCAAGGTACAGCTGGGCAAGACGCTGTTCACGAGGTGACAGCTTGACCCGCTGCGGAGGGGTGTCCAGGATGACTCCGGCGGCCTCCGGGTGGAGATACTGCTGTCCATCCACTGCCGCCCTGATGGCTCCTTCGATGGTTACCGGGCCTGCGGATTTGGGGACGTAGGCGTGGGCTCCGGCCGCCATGGCGGCCCCCGCTTCCCAACCGTCTGCGGTTGCCGCGAGGACCACCACGCGGAAGCCTGCGGCTATCAGCCATTGCACGGCAGGAATCAACTCCGAGTGGTGGTCAAGAGTGCCAAGGATGGCAACGGCCGCCCCCTTTCCGGCAGGCAACCATGCGGAGGGCCGCACGGCAGCCGGGTCCTGGGCGAAAGGGACTGCCCGCCATCCGTCCTCCACCACGAGGTCGGGGGCGTTGGCCTGCAGCCAGGCATCCAGGGTGTCGATGATCAGTTGATGCTGGTCGACCACCAGCACACGGGCCGATGTCATGCTTCTGCCTCAATCCTGATGGTGATGCTGGCACCGCCAGGGGTGGACAGGACCCGGGGCACGCCCAGGACTTCGATCTCGCTCCACAAAGCGGGCGTGCAGCGGCTGGGCCGGAGTCCGGCCACGTTCCAGGTGACCTGCACGGTCCGTTCCAGATGCGGTTCGACGAAGATGTGGAGCTGCCGGGAGAGTTCTTCGCCGGCGGCGTCACGGTCCACCGGAGCCGCAAGCAACATGGTAATTGCCAGGATCCGTGGCCTTGACGCGTGCGGAATCCGTGCCACCACGTCAGGTTGTGCCACCACGGCCACCACGGCGTCCATGTCCGCCAAAGCCAGGGACTCGGTCAACCAGTCCTTGCTACCGGCCACCAGCAGCCGGGCCCTCAACTGTCCGGCCAACCGCTGGGCGTGCTGCGACAGCTCCGGAGCCAAGGGAACGGAGGGGGCCGCCGCCACCTGCGCGTAAAGGTCCTGGATCTGGCGGTGGAGCAGGGCAAGATCGTCCCCGGTGCCCGGACCGCCTTGGCCGTCACCGGCTTCCGCCCCCTCAAGGTGGGCGCATTCCGTCGTGTCCGCGTCTGTCAGGTACCTGCGCAGGACCACCACGGCGGCGGCCCCCAGCAGGCCCGGCATCAGGGACAGGAAGAAGATCAGGGCTCCCTCGCCTGACCCGAACCGCGGTGTCAGGGAGTAGTAGAAACCACTGAGCACTGCGTTGAGAACCACCAGGAGCAAAAACCCCGGCAGGTCCCAGCGCATGGCCACCAGGAACACCATTGACGTCCCCAGCAACACGTTGAAGGTCAGGGCCGAATACCCGGACGTAGGCGTCACGAGTGAAGCGGTCATGACACCAGAGACCACGGAGGATCCCAGCCACAGCAGACGCAGGTACGGAAGGGTACGACGCCGTGTCCGGGGGTCGGAGGCCAAAAGGGCCATGGCCAAACCCAGCAAATCGAACGTCAGCGCGCCCAGGCGGGCGTGGTCGGCCGGGCTCCCGTCCACGGAACCGGCGGTGGCAACGAAGGACAGTATCCAGGTGGCCAAGGCAGTGACCACCAGGATGGACCGGGAAATGAACAAGGGCCCTGCCGCGGCGGAGACCAGGAGCGGGGACCTCAAGGAACCTCCGCATCAAGGACCACAGTGGTTCCCCGTCCCGGGCTGGACATCACCCTGGCCGCCCCTCCGGCGTCGCGCATGCGCTCCACCACCGAATGCCGGACGCCCAGCCGGTCCGCCGGAATCGCGCCCGGATCAAACCCCGTCCCGGAATCGCTGATGACCACGCAGACCCTTGACCCGGTACGGGACAGCAAAACATCCACGCGTTCAGTGCCCGAGTGCCGGACCGCGTTCACCACGCATTCGTCGGCGGCATCGAAAATCGCTGCGGCCAAGCCCTCCGGCAACGTCCCGGCCTCGCCGAAGACCTCCACGGTACAACCGTTTCCGCTCCGGCGTTCCGCCATGCGCTCCAGCATCCCCGCTGCGTCTGCACCGTTGGAGCCAATCACGACGGCGGACGGCGCCACCGTTTTTCCGTCGCCCTGGGCGTCACCCGCCTCGCGCGGCGGTGCGCTGCCGTTGGCAGCGGAGCCCGGGCTGCCGCCGTCGTACGCTGATGCGGAAACCAGCTCCCGCAGTTCGTCCGGGGTGGCACCCTCGCCGCCCCGTCCAATAACGGCCAGCGTCCGCAGGACGGTGTCATGCAGAGTTCGGGCGTCCTGCTGCCGCGCACTCATGCGTTGATGGGCCGCAGCCTGGGCCTCCAGCGACTTCCGGCGGACATCCTGGTCCCGCCGGTACTGCGCCAAGGCCGGGGGAACCGCCCAGCGGATCGCCAACATGATGGACCAGGCCGCCAGGAGCGTCAGGACAGTAGTAGGGCCCAGCCCGTGGACCAAGGACGTAGCCACCGTATGGCCGAACACCATGGCACCCAGCAAGGCAGTGAAGGCCGCGGACTGCCACGAACCGCGTAAAGACAGCACCACGGAAGCGCTCGCGGCCATCAGCATGGAGTGCGCAACCAACAAGGACTCGGAGTCCAGGCGGAAGTCCACGCCGGCAGCGAGTTCCGAGAGCGGGATAAGGCTGAACACGATGATCAGGCGCAACGGCCAGGCATCCGTCTTCAACATGGCTGCCAGGCACACGAACACCACAGCCACCAGCACTGTCACCGCCACACGGTGCCACACGGGCCCGCCCACGGCCGGCCGCAAGTACAGCCACGCACCCGCGACGAACGAGAAGCTGATGACAGCACCAGCGCGGGCCAACAGGCCCGAATGATCCATGTCCAACCGCCGTATGGCGGCCCCGCCCAACCATGCCCCCATGAATGTTCCCCCCGAAACGTGTCGCTTAAACTGATGACGACCTAGCCACATCATAAAAGGGGGAGGCAAGGTTTGACGCGATACCCGCTGTCCCGGCCCACCATCGAGGTGGACATTGTGGAAGACCACGCCGTGCTGCGCGAGGGCCTGGCCGAGTGGCTCCAAACGAATTCTTCCGGGATCCGGGTGGTGGGGCGGTTTGCTTCCTGGGCCGAGGCTGCGGCAAACATCGGCGCGCTGTCCGACGTCGTCATCCTCGATGTCCTGCTGGGAGACCAGGTGCCCCTGCGCGCCAAGATCCAGGCCATCATCTCGGCCGGCCCCCAGGTGGTGGTCTGCAGCTCCATCCTTGAACCGGCGGTCATGAGGCAGGCGATGTCCGCCGGTGCCCTGGCCTACATCCCCAAGACCGCACCCGCCGACGTGGTGGAGATGGCGGTGCGGAACGCAGCCAAGGGGCTGCCGTGCATCACGGACGAGGTGGCCGCCGCCATCGCGGACGGACAGGCCGGGCCCCAGCTCTCCGCACGGGAACACCAGGTGGTGTCCGTCTACCTCGGCGGCGTGGCGGCCACCATGGCTGACACGGCACGGATGCTGGGCATCTCGGTGGACGGGGTGAAGAAACACCTGGCGTCCGTGCGCCGGAAGTTCCAGGAGGACCAGGAACCACTGACCCGCCTGGCACTGCGGGAGCGGCTGGTGGCCGGAGGATGGCTGCTCAACGACCCCGATCAATGAGTGTCGCACCCACCGCCTAGACTGGTAGGCACCATGGATATGTTGTTCGATCCCTATGCCGACGGCCCCTTCAACGCTGGCTCCAGAGCCGCAGCCAAAGCTGCCCCGGAGCTTTCGCACGCCGGAAGCGGCGGCTCCCGCACCTCCGTTGGGGGCGCAAACGCCGGGACCGGGGACGGCACGGCACCCAACAGTTGGTCCGGGGAGGGCCATTCCGGACTACCCGGTGCGGATGCCCTGCTGCAGGGCCTGAACCCGCAGCAGGAAGAGGCCGTCAAGCACGCGGGCAGCCCCTTGCTGATTGTGGCCGGTGCAGGCTCCGGCAAGACCCGTGTGCTCAGTAACCGGATCGCCTACCTGATTGCCACCAAGCGAGCCCACCACGGCGAGATCCTCGCCATCACCTTCACCAACAAAGCCGCCGCTGAGATGCGGGAGCGCATCGAGGCCCTGGTGGGCGGCCGTGCCAAAGCCATGTGGATCTCCACGTTCCACTCCTCCTGCGTCCGTATCCTTCGCCGGGAAGCGGCCAATGTCGGGCTGAATTCCAACTTCTCCATCTACGACTCCGCCGATTCACTGCGGCTCATCACGCTGGTGGCCAAGAACCTGGACCTGGATCCCAAGAAGTTCCCGCCCAAGTCCATCCAGCACAAGATCTCGGCGCTGAAGAACGAGCTCGTGGATGACGACTCCTTCGCGTCCGGAGCCAACTACAACGATCCTTTCGAGACCGCCGTGGCCGAGGTCTACAAGGGCTACACGCAACGGCTGCGCCAGGCCAACGCCATGGACTTTGACGACCTCATTGCGCAGACCGTCTTCATGTTCCGAGCCTTCCCCGCGCTCGCAGAGTCCTACCGCCGCCGGTTCCGTCACGTCCTGGTGGACGAATACCAGGACACCAACCATGCCCAGTACGCGCTGGTCAGGGAGATCGTGGGCCTGAGCGCGGAGGGTGGCGTGGAGCCGAGCGAGCTGACGGTGGTAGGCGACTCCGACCAATCCATCTACGCCTTCCGCGGCGCAGACATCCGCAACATTGTGGAGTTCGAGCACGACTACCCGAGCGCCCGCACCATCAAACTGGAACAGAATTACCGTTCCACGCAGAACATCCTCAGCGCAGCCAACTCCGTCATCTCCCGCAATCCCAACCGCCAGGAGAAGCGGCTCTGGACGGCTGAAGGGGACGGCGAGAAAATCGTTGGCTACGTGGGCGAGAACGAACACGACGAAGCCCAGTTCATCGCCAAGGAAATCGACCGCCTCCAGGATGAGGAAGGCCTGCGTCCAGGAGACGTCGCCATCTTCTACCGCACCAACGCGCAGTCCCGGTCCATCGAAGATGTTCTGGTGCGTGTGGGCCTGCCGTACAAGGTGGTCGGTGGAACACGCTTCTACGAACGCAAGGAAATCAAGGACGCCCTGGCCTACCTTCGGGTACTGGTCAACCCGGATGACGACGTCAATCTCCGGAGGGTGCTCAACGAACCCAAGCGCGGTATCGGCGACCGTGCCGAAGGCGCCCTGGCCGCCCTCGCGGAACGGGACCGGACGTCGTTCATGGCGGCCGCCCGCCGCGCAGACCAAGCGCCGGGCATGGCCACCCGTTCGGTCAACGCCGTACAAGGGTTCGTGAAACTGCTGGACGACCTCGCCGAGGTAGCCGCGGGCTCGGGCCCTGCCGCTGCGTTGGAGGCCGTCCTTGAGCAGACGGGCTACCTGGCCGGGCTGCGTGCCAGCAACGACCCCCAGGACGAGTCCCGCGTGGAGAACCTTGCTGAACTCGTGGCCGTTGTCCGTGAATACGAACGCGACAACCCGGAGGGATCGCTCGGTGAATTCCTGGAGCAGGTGTCCCTGGTGGCAGACGCCGACCAGATCCCGGACGCTCCGGGAGCGGACATCGATGCCGCCGTCGCGGAAGCCAAGCGCCTGGGCGTTGTTACCCTGATGACGCTGCACACGGCCAAGGGCCTGGAGTTCCCGGTGGTGTTCCTGACAGGCATGGAACACGGGATCTTCCCGCACCAGCGCTCTGCCACCGATCCCAAGGAACTTGCCGAGGAGCGCCGCCTTGCCTACGTCGGCCTGACCCGGGCCAGGAAGCGCCTCTACGTGACGCGGTCCGAGGTCCGCAACATGTGGGGTCAGAGCCAGTACAACCCGGCCAGCCAGTTCCTGGAAGAGATCCCTTCGGAACTCGTGGACTGGAAGCGCGAGGGCATGAGCCGCCAGGCCGGGGGATGGGGCAGTGCGCCCATCGGTTCCAACCGCTACGGCGGGTCCTTCTGGGGTGCCGGCACCTCCCGCGGGGCGGCTGCCAGCCCCACCGCAGGGTTCGACGCCGACGTGCCTGCCGCCGTCGCGCGCAACCGTGTCCAGCCGCAGAAGGAAGTCATTGCGGTAGCGGTGGGGGACAAAGTCAACCACACCAGCTTTGGCAACGGGGTGGTACTCGGTGTTGAAGGCGCGGGAGACAAGACGGTCGCCAAGGTGAAGTTCGACGTCGGCGAGAAGCGCCTGCTGTTGCGCTACGCGCCGCTCACCAAACTGGACGCCTGAAGACCCACGGCATAATTGAACCCATGCGACAGACTGTATTGGGGATTCTTGCCGCCTTGCTCCTGGTGGTCAGCACAGCCTGTTCGTTCTCGGCCAAGGACCCCCACTACGTGCCGCCGGACCCGCTGCCGCCGCTCGAGCAGCTGACCCAGGTACCGGTCACGGAACAGACCACGTTGTCCGCGGGGGAAGATGTCACCGCTTTCATTACGGCCGACCGGAACGTGGTGTGCGCCATGACCTCATCCAGGGGTGGGCACCTGAACGTCCCGTACCTGCCCAACACGTACTCGGACGCGGCCAACAATAAGTTCCCTGTGGTGCCCGTGGTCCATTGCGAACTCGCCAAGTACGGCAAGCCCGCGCCGGAGGACTTCAGTGACGACTGCGCAGGGACCGGCCTCGGCTATCTGGGCGGGACCGTCCTCCTGACGCCGGACAAGGCAGTCTATGGATCGTGTCGGTCCGGCGTAACACAGATGGAATCGGAATTTGGGCCCAAGGGCACCAAGGACGGTCCGATCTCCAAGCTGCGTGAACTGGGGGAGGGGCAGAACATTGAACGCAATGGACTGCGCTGTTCGGCCTACAACGGCGGCGTCGCCTGCGGGAATGTTTCCGGCGGGGTGGCGTTCTTCGTCAGCCGTGAGGGCTACCAGTTGATTTCCGACGGCGGCAAGACAGTCCGCGGAACCCTGGCCTAGAGCTTCTGGACACCTGGCCGGGGGCGAAAACCCGCGATATCGCGCGGATTTTCTACGTCCGATAGAAGTGTAAGCTTACTCACTTAACCGGTAGTGTGGAGCTGGCGGGACTCCTCAAAGGGCTAAAGTTCCGAGAGGACCTTACGCAATGTGACCGGCTTAAATCCTGGTTGTGACCGCGTACTTTCCGCAGCTGGCTATCGCGGTCATCGCGGTTCCCGGCTGAACAGAAAACTACTTCGACGTAGAAGGACACTAAACCGTGGACCTGTTTGAATATCAGGCGCGCGATATGTTCGAGGCGCACGGTGTACCCGTGCTCGCCGGCATCGTGGCGCACACTCCTGAAGAAGCGAAGGCAGCTGCTGAGAAGATCGGCGGCGTTACTGTCGTCAAGGCACAGGTTAAGGTCGGTGGCCGCGGCAAGGCCGGCGGCGTCAAGGTTGCCAAGTCCGCTGACGAGGCGCTTGAGCACTCCACCAACATCCTGGGCATGGACATCAAGGGCCACACCGTCAACAAGGTGATGATCGCCCAGGGTGCGGACATTGCCGAGGAATTCTACTTCTCCATCCTTCTTGACCGTGCAAACCGCAACTACCTGGCCATGTGCTCGGTCGAGGGTGGCATGGAAATCGAGCAGCTGGCTGTCGAGCGCCCCGAGGCCCTCGCCAAGATCGCCATCGACCCGGCTGTCGGCATCGACCAGGCCAAGGCTGACGAAATCGTTGAGGCTGCAGGCTTCGCCGAAGAACTGCGCGGCAAGGTTGCGGACGTCATCCTGAAGCTCTGGGACGTTTTCAAGAAGGAAGACGCAACCCTGGTCGAGGTGAACCCGCTGGTCCGTACCGGTGCCGGCGACATCGTTGCCTTGGACGGCAAGGTTACCCTGGACGAGAACGCAGATTTCCGCCACGTGCACCACGCAGCACTGGAGGACAAGGACGCAGCAGATCCGCTTGAGGCCAAGGCAAAGGCGCAGGACCTCAACTACGTGAAGCTGGATGGCGAAGTAGGCATCATCGGCAATGGTGCCGGTCTCGTGATGTCCACCCTCGACGTCGTTGCCTACGCCGGCGAGAACCACGGCAACGTGAAGCCCGCCAACTTCCTGGACATTGGTGGTGGAGCTTCTGCCGAGGTCATGGCCAACGGCCTGGACGTTATCCTGGGCGACTCCCAGGTCAAGAGCGTCTTTGTCAACGTCTTCGGTGGCATCACCGCCTGTGACGCCGTGGCCAAGGGCATCGTTGGTGCACTGGCTGAGCTCGGTTCCTCGGCGAACAAGCCGCTGGTTGTTCGCCTCGACGGCAACAACGTCGAAGAGGGCCGCCGCATCCTGACCGAGGCCAACCACCCGCTGGTTACCCTGGCCGCCACCATGGACGAGGGCGCCGACAAGGCCGCCGAGCTCGCCAACGCAGCTAAGTAAAGGGACGCGACAATGTCTATCTACCTCAACAAGGACTCCAAGGTCATCGTCCAGGGCATCACCGGCGGCGAGGGCACCAAGCACACCGCGCTGATGCTCAAGGCCGGCACCAACATTGTCGGTGGCGTCAACGCACGCAAGGCCGGCACCACGGTCCTGCACGGTGACAAGGAAATCAACGTCTTCGGCACCGTCAAGGAAGCTATCGCCGAAACCGGCGCGGACGTCTCCATCGTCTTCGTTCCGCCGGCATTCACCAAGGACGCCGTGGTTGAAGCCATCGAAGCCGAAATCGGCCTCGTCGTGGTCATCACCGAAGGCGTTCCGGTTCAGGACTCCGCCGAGTTCTGGGCACTCGCCCAGTCCAAGGTGGACGCTGACGGCAAGCAGATCACCCGCATCATCGGACCGAACTGCCCCGGCATCATCACCCCGGGTGAAGCCCTGGTTGGCATCACCCCGGCGAACATCACGGGCAAGGGCCCCATCGGCTTGGTTTCCAAGTCCGGTACCTTGACCTACCAGATGATGTACGAACTCCGCGACCTCGGCTTCTCCACCGCGATCGGCATCGGCGGTGACCCGATCATCGGCACCACCCACATCGACGCCCTGGCCGCGTTCGAAGCCGACCCGGAGACCAAGGCCATCGTCATGATCGGCGAAATCGGTGGCGACGCTGAAGAGCGCGCAGCCGACTTCATCAAGGCCAACGTCACCAAGCCCGTTGTGGGCTACGTGGCAGGCTTCACGGCTCCTGAAGGCAAGACCATGGGCCACGCAGGCGCCATCGTCTCCGGTTCCGCCGGAACCGCGCAGGCCAAGAAGGAAGCCCTCGAGGCAGCAGGCGTGAAGGTCGGCAAGACGCCGTCCGAGACCGCCAAGCTCCTGCGCGAGGTTTACGCAGCGCTCTAGTCTCCACGGCTGACCCCCGACGGCGGCCCGTCACCTTTCGAATGGAAGGTGACGGGCCGCCGTCGTACTTTAAGCCCCGTTGTGGGGAGCAAAGTCCCGGCGGTGCTTCCGGCGGGACTTTGCTGTACCCGGAATCGTCCGCGTTTGTTAGTATGTTAGGACAAACTATTTTGAAGGGATCCGCAATGCCTCTCGTTCGCATCGACGTCAACCAGGGCCGCTCGCCCGAGGAGCTCGCCCGTCTCAGCCGCGCCATCCATGACGCCATCCTGCAGGAGTATGGAATTCCCGAGCGGGACTACTTCCACATCCTGACCGAGCATCCGCAGGGGCACATCATTGCCCAGGATGCAGGGCTTGGATTCGAGCGCAGTTCCGGGGTGGTGATGATCCAGATCTTCACCCAGGGGGGTCGCAGCCAGGTGGCCAAGAGTTCGCTGTTCGAAGCTCTTGCGGCCAATCTGGCAGAGGTCGGCGTGGCCGGCGAGGACGTGTTTGTTGGATACGTCGAAAATACGGCGGGGGATTGGTCCTTCGGCTTTGGTCGCAGCCAGTATGTCACCGGAGAGCTGGCTGTTCCTGCCAAATAGCAAGTGCTGTGTCATGTTGTAAATATGTCAGTACAAACCTTTGACAGGACATTGATTCTGGTGCACAGTAGTCATGTGGCCCCGCTCACTGAGGGGTAGCAAGGCATTGGGGCCCAGCGCTCAAAGGTTCAGAGTTCACAAGAGAAAGGTCCACGAGTACCGTGACCCACGAACTGCTCACGATCGGGCGCATCAGCGTTGATATCTACCCGAACGACATCGGTGTCGACCTGGAGGACGTGACGTCCTTCGGCAAGTACCTCGGAGGCTCACCCTCGAATGTGGCCGTCGCGGCGGCGCGCCACGGCCGCCGTACGGGTGTGATTACCCGGACCGGCGATGACCCTTTCGGCAGCTTCCTGCACCGCGAACTGCGCAAGTTCAACGTGGACGACTCCTTCGTCTCGCCCGCGCCGGGTCAAACACCGGCTACGTTCTGTGCAATCAAGCCGGCCACGGACGAGTTCCCGCTCTACTTCTACGGCCGCTTCCCCACGGCTCCGGACCTGCAGATCAAGGCCGAAGAGCTGGACCTCGACGCTATCCGTGAGGCAGGTGTCTTCTGGTCCACGGTGACGGGCCTATGCCAGGAGCCCTCGCGCAGTGCCCACCTTGCAGCACACGAGGCCCGCCCCCGCACGGGTCTGCAGCCTGGACAATTCACCATCCTGGACCTGGACTACCGGCCCATGTTCTGGGCCTCCGAAGAGGAAGCCCGCGCCGAAGTGGCCAGGATCCTCCCGCACGTGAGCGTCGCCATCGGTAACGACAAGGAGTGCTCCGTGGCGGTAGGGGAGGGCACTCCTGATGAGCAGGCGGACCGCCTCCTGGCCGCCGGCGTCGAGATCGCGGTCGTGAAGCTGGGCGCTGAAGGCGTCATGGCGAAGACCCGCACCGAACGCGTGGTGTCTGCGCCGGTCCCCGTTGAGACCGTCAACGGCCTCGGCGCCGGCGACTCCTTCGGTGGGGCGTTCTGCCATGGCCTGCTGTCCGGGTGGCCGCTCTCGGAGGTCCTCGATTACGCGAATGCCTCGGGTGCGATTGTCGCCTCCCGCCTTTCCTGCGCGGATGCCATGCCGACGCCGGATGAGGTCACCTCGCTGCTGGCCGAACGCGGCCGCCCCATCCCCGGCGCATCCGCCGCACTCGCAGAAGGAGCCGTGCGTTGAGCATCAATGATGACCCCCGCCGTTACGAACACTTGAGCCGCTTACGGCTGGAGGACCCGGAGGCCGTGGCACGCGCAGCTGCCACCCGCCGTCGTCATCCCGGCCTGAAGCACGGCGTGCAGAACTTCATCGTCGCCGCCGACCATCCAGCCCGGGGAGCCCTCGCAGTTGGTACCGATCCGATGGCCATGGCAGACCGGCGCGACCTGCTGGACCGTCTGCAGATCGCCTTGGCCAACCCCGCCGTTGACGGCATCCTGGCCTCGCCGGACATCATGGACGACCTCCTGCTCCTCGGTGCCCTCGAGGGAAAACTGGTCTTCGGTTCGATGAACCGTGGCGGCCTTGCTGGCCTGGTGAACGAGTTCGATGACCGCTTCACCGGTCATACTGCGGCGGCTTTGCAGGCGCTCGGTGCCGATGGCGGCAAGATGCTCACCCGGATTTGTTTGGGCGACCCGGACACGGTGGCCACCCTTGAAGCCACCGCGAAGGCGATTGACTCCTTGGCTGAGCGGAAGCTCATCGCCATGGTGGAGCCTTTCCTGTCTGTTCGCGACGCCCACGGGAAGGTGCGCAACGACCTCCGCGCCGACGCCGTGATCAAGTCCGTCGGTATTGCCGAAGGCCTCGGTTCCACCAGCGCCTACACCTGGATGAAGTTGCCGGTGGTCGCCGGGATGGAGCGCGTCATGGCCTCCACCACGCTGCCCACGGTGCTGCTGGGCGGTGACCCTGACGGTAGCCCCGATGAAGTATTCGCTTCGTGGCAGGCAGCCCTCGCCCTTCCGGGCGTGCAGGGCCTCACCGTCGGACGCACCCTGCTGTACCCGCACGACGGCGACGTCGCAGGGGCCGTGGCAACGGCCGCTTCGCTGCTGAACAACAGTTCGCCCGCTGTCGCCGAGGCTGCAGGGCACACCTCGTCAGACCGTATTCCCGTGAAAGTATCGGAGTAGAGACCAGTGGGAGCAACCCGTCGGATGACCGTGGCGCAGGCCGTGGTCGAGTTCTTGTCCAAGCAGTACACCGTGGACTCTGTTGCCGGTGTGGAGTTCCGTGAGCGCCTGATTCCGGGCACGTTCGGTATTTTCGGGCACGGCAACGTGGCCGGTGTGGGCCAGGCGTTGAAGCAGTACCAGGCCGCGGACCCGACCATCATGCCGTACTACCAGGGCCGGAACGAGCAGGCCCAGGTGCATCAGGCAGTGGGGTACGCACGCCACACGCGCCGCCGGCAGACGTTCGCGATCAGCACCTCGATCGGCCCGGGTTCCTCGAACCTGCTCACGGGTGCGGCGTTGGCGACGACCAACCGCCTCCCGGTGCTTTTGCTGCCCAGTGATACGTTCGCCACACGGGCCGCCGACCCGGTGTTGCAGCAGCTGGAGTTGCCGTACGCATATGACATCACGGTCAACGATGCCTTCCGTCCGCTGTCCAAATTCTTTGACCGGGTGTCCCGGCCGGAGCAGTTGTTCTCCGCCTTCCACCACGGCCTGCGGGTGTTGACGGACCCGGCCGAGACCGGTGCGGTGACCATTTCGCTGCCGCAGGATGTCCAGGCTGAGGCGTTCGAGGTGCCCGAGGAGTTCCTGGCCGAGCGGGAGTGGCGCATCCGACGCCCGGAGGCCGAGGACGATGACATCCGCCGCGCCGTCGAAGCCATCCGTGCAGCAAAGCGCCCGCTGATCATCGCCGGCGGCGGCGTGCTCTACGCCTACGCCAACGACGAACTGGCGAAGTTCGCCGAGCTGACCGGCATCCCGGTAGGAAACACGCAGGCCGGTGTTGGGGTGCTGCCGTGGGATGCTCCGCAGTCGCTCGGTGCCATTGGTTCAACCGGTACGACGGCGGCGAACGCCATCGCTGCCGAGGCGGACCTGATCATCGGCATCGGCACCCGCTACGAAGACTTCACCACCGCGTCCCGGACCGCGTTCCAGAACCCGGACGTGAAGTTCGTGAACATCAACGTCGCGGCAATCGATGCGTACAAGCATGGCACCCACTTGCCGATCGTTGCCGATGCCCGCAAGGCGTTGGTGAAGTTGAACCAGGCACTGGGCGGCTACCGCGTCGGCGCGGACCTGGAAGAGAAGGTCGCAGCCGAAAAGCAGCGCTGGGACGCGACAGTGGATGCCGCGTACGGGCAGGACTACGCACCGTTGGTCAGCCAGAATGCGATCATCGGGGCCACGAACAAGGCCATGGACGCCCAGGACGTAGTGATCTGCGCTGCTGGTTCGTTGCCGGGTGACCTGCACAAGATGTGGCGCGTGCGTGATGCGTTCGGTTACCACGTCGAGTACGCGTACTCCTGCATGGGCTACGAGATCCCCGGCGGCCTGGGCGTGAAGCGCGCCGCGCTGGCCGAAGCCGCCGCCGGTGGCGTGGACAGGGACGTGGTGGTCATGGTGGGGGACGGCTCCTATCTGATGATGCACACCGAACTGGTCACCGCCGTCGCCGAGCGCATCAAACTGATCGTGGTCCTGATCCAGAACCACGGCTATGCCTCCATCGGCTCCCTCTCAGAGATGCTGGGTTCGCAGCGTTTCGGCACCCAGTACCGGGTCCTGGACAAGGAACAGCACTCCTTCGACGCCGGCGAGCACCTGCCTATCGATCTGGCCACCAACGCCGAATCCCTCGGCGCGAAGGTGATCCGGATCGAACCGGGTGAGAAGGTCATCGCCGAGCTCGAGCAGGCCATCCGGGACGCCAAGGCAGCTCCCGAGGAAACCGGGCCGATCGTGATCCACGTTGAGTCCGATCCTCTCCTGGACGCCCCGTCCTCGGAGTCCTGGTGGGACGTGCCCGTTTCCGCGGTCTCGGAGCTCGAATCCACCCAGCAGGCCTACCAGACCTACACCGACCACAAGAACCGCCAGCGCAAACTGCTCGGCTGACCAACCCCTGAACCACCGACAAGGAAGTCCACACATGTCGACGACGACCACTTTGACCACTATCAACCATTTCATCAACGGTGCTGAGTCCTCCGGTGAGGGTGACCGTACCCAGCCGGTGTACAACCCTGCGACCGGGCAGGTCACCGCGCAGCTGCGCCTGGCGAACGAGGCCGACCTGAACACCACGGTCGCCGCTGCCCGCAAAGCCGCTGATTCCTGGGGTGATATTTCCCTGGCCAAGCGCACCGCGGTGTTGTTCAAGTTCCGTGAACTGGTCGCAGCGCACGTCGATGAACTCGCTGAGCTGATCACCGCCGAGCACGGCAAGGTCCTCTCCGATGCCAAGGGCGAGATCGGCCGCGGCCTGGAAGTGGTCGAATTCGCCTGCGGTATTCCTTCTTTGTTGAAGGGTGATTACTCGGACCAGGTTTCCACCGGCATCGATGTGTTCTCCTTCCGCGAACCGCTCGGTGTGGTGGCCGGTATTACCCCGTTCAACTTCCCCGTGATGGTGCCGTTGTGGATGGCGCCGATGGCGATCGCCACCGGTAACGCGTTCATCCTCAAGCCCTCCGAGCGGGACCCGTCCCCGTCGCTGCTGCTGGCCAAGCTCTGGCAAGAAGCCGGCCTGCCCGACGGTGTCTTCCAGGTCCTGCACGGCGGCAAGGAAACCGTCGACGGCCTGCTGACCCACCCGGACGTGGACGGCATCTCGTTTGTTGGCTCCACTCCTATTGCCCAGTACGTCCACGAAACCGCGACCAAGTACGGCAAAAGGGTCCAGGCCCTGGGTGGGGCGAAGAACCACGCGATCGTGCTCCCGGACGCTGACCTGGACAACGCCGCGGACCACCTCGCCGCTGCCGCGTTTGGTTCGGCCGGTGAGCGGTGCATGGCGATCTCTGTTGCCGTCGCGGTCGGGGATGCTGCTGACCTGTTGGTGAAGAAGGTCGAAGAACGTGCCCTGGCCGTGAAGGTCAACAACGGTACCGAACCCGGCGCCGAAATGGGCCCGGTCATCACGCCGGCCTCCAAGGAACGCATCGTGAAGATCGTTACCGAAGCCGAGCAAGCCGGTGCTGCCATGGTGGTGGACGGCCGCGACCTGGTGGTCCCGGGCCACGAAGAAGGCTTCTGGGTCGGCCCCACCGTGATCGACCACGTCAAAACCGAAATGACCGCCTACACCGAGGAGATCTTCGGCCCCGTCCTGGTGGTGGTCCGCGTGGACACGCTCGAAGAGGGCATCAAGCTGATCAACTCCAACCCCTACGGCAACGGCACCGCGATCTTCACCTCCTCCGGCGCCGCGGCACGGAAGTTCCAGCGCTCAGTCACCGTGGGCATGATCGGTATCAACGTGCCCCTGCCCGTCCCGGTGGCCTACCACTCCTTCGGTGGCTGGAAAGCCTCCCTCTTCGGCGACAAACACATCTACGGCCCCGAAGGCGTCTCCTTCTACACCCGCGGCAAAGTCATCACCTCCCGCTGGCCAGAAACCCACCACGCCTCCGGCGCCTCCTACAACTTCCCCTCCAACTAGCCCCACTGTGGTGCCCTGGCAACAACGCCAGGGCACCACGGCCACGAAGAAAGACACCGTTGTCATGACAGACGTCGAGAACAAGCTCATCATCGGCACCGCACCCGATTCCTGGGGCGTTTGGTTTGCGGACGACCCCCAGCAGACACCGTGGGAGCGATTCCTGGACGAGGTTGCAGAGTCTGGGTACAAGTGGATCGAACTGGGCCCGTACGGCTACCTGCCGAACGACCCCACCCGACTCGCGGAAGAACTCAAGCAGCGTGACCTGAAGGTCACCGCCGGTACCGTCTTCACTGCGTTCCACCGCGGTGCCAAGCAGTACGACGAAGCCTGGGAGCCCGCCCGCAAGGTAGCGGAACTCACGGCAGCCATGGGCGGCGAGCACATCGTGGTCATTCCGGCCATGTGGCGTGACGACGTCACTGGCGAGGCCGTGGAAAATGGGGAGCTCAGCGATGAGCAGTGGGCGGATCTCTTCGCCGGCCACAACCGCATGGGCAAGGTCCTCCTGGAGGACTTCGGCCTGCACCAGCAGTTCCACTCCCACGCCGATTCGCACGTCGGTGCCCAGAAGGACATCGAGACCCTCCTCGCGGCCACGGAGCCGGAGTACCTGAACCTGTGCCTGGACACCGGCCACGCCGAGTACTGCGGTGCTTCCAGCCTGGAACTTATCAAGAACTACCCGGACCGGATCGGCTACCTGCACCTGAAGCAGATCAACCCCGAGATCCTGAAGAAGGTCAACGAAGAGAACATGACCTGGGCAGCGGCCAACCTGGCCGGCGTCATGACGGAGCCGCCGAACGGCCTGCCGGACCTTCGAGCCGTCATCGAAGCCGTTGAGGGCTTGAACCGTCCCATCTTCGGCATCGTCGAGCAGGACATGTACCCGGTAGCCTTCGATGTACCGATGCCGATCGCCAAGCGCACCCGCAACTACCTGCTCTCCTGTGGATCCCGTACCCGGGTCCAGTAGCACCGCCAACCCACCTCACGAAGGATAGAAACAGTGACTAAGACTCTCCGCGTAGCCGTCATCGGCGCAGGCCGCATGGGTGCGGACCACATCAAGCGCCTCAGCACGCGCATCCACGGCGCTGAAGTTGCCGCCGTCGTCGACGTTGACCTGGCCCGTGCGCAAGCCGCCATCGAAGGCATCGAGGGCGCAGTGGCCCTGGCCAGTGCTGACGAGGCACTCAACAACGGTGACGTCAACGCCGTCCTGATCGCCACGCCGGGATTCCTGCACGAGGAAATCCTGTACAAGTCGCTGGAGAGGGACTTCCCGATCCTGTGCGAGAAGCCACTGACCCCGGATGCCGAGAGCTCCTGGAAGGTTGTCCAGGCGGAGCTGGCCTTGGGCCACAAGCGCATCCAGGTCGGCTTCATGCGCCGGTTCGACGCCGAGTACGCGGCCTTGGGTTCCATCATCCGCAACAGCGGATTGGGGGAGCTGTTGATGCTGCACCACCAGCACCGGAACCCGAGCACTCCCGAGGGCTTCACCAACGAGATGCTGATCAACGACTCCGTGGTCCACGAGTTCGACGCGATCCGCTACTTTACCGGTGAGGAAATCACGTCCGTGCAGGTCCGGCTTGGCAAGCCGACGCGCAACGCGCCCAGCGGTCAGCACGATCCCCAGCAGGTCCTGATCGAAACAGAATCCGGTGTGCTGGCCGACGTCGAAATTTACGTCAATGCCAAGTTCGGCTACCAGGTGGCCACGCAGGCGTCCTTCGAAGACGGCATCGTGAGCATCGGTGGTGACAGCGGCCCGTACGTCCAGACCGCCGGTAAGTGGGGCGGCAACGTCACCCCCGGTTTCGAGGAACGTTTTGGTGCCGCGTATGACGTCGAGGTGCAGGCTTGGGTGGATGCGGCACTTCGCGGTGAAATCGGCGGACCCACGGCTTGGGATGGTTATGCCACGGCGGCGTGCTGCGAGGCCGGCGTCGAAGCGCAGAAGTCCGGCGAGAAGGTCAAAGTCCAGCTGAACACCAAGCCGGACCTGTACAAGTAAGGACCCGGGCATGAAGATAGCACTTGACCCCACCCCTTTCCACCACAGCCACAGCCTGTTGGAGTTTCCCCGCGTTGCTGCCGACCTCGGGTACAAGTACCTGCAGATGACGCCGCACGCGGACCTTATTCCCTTCTTCAACCACCCCAAGGCCGACGACGAACTGGTGGGCAAGCTCAAGGCAGCGTGCAAGGACGCCGGCGTGGAAATCGCCTCTGTCCTGCCCGTGCTTCGCTGGTCCGGACCGGACGAGGACGCCCGCGAAGCCGCGGTCCGCTACTGGAAGCGTGCCATCCAGATCGCCGTTGACCTGGGCGTGCAGACCATGAACACCGAGTTCAGCGGCCGCCCCGAGAAGGCCGAGGAATCCGAGCGGGCCTTCTACCGCTCCATGGAGGAACTCCTGCCGATCATCGAGCGCGAAGGCCTGGACGTACTGATCGACCCCCACCCGGACGACTTCGTGGAGGATGGCCTGGCCGCACTGCGCGTCATCCGTGGCGTCAATTCGCCGAACATCGGCATGGTCTACGTTGCCTCGCATACGTTCCACATGGGCAACAAGCCGCTTGACATCATGCGTGCCGCCGGGGACAAGCTACGCCTGGTGCACGTCTCGGACACCATGAACCACCACGCCTCCCACGGCCTGCGGTACATCACCAACCCGCCCGGGAACGCCGTGCGTGTCCATCAGCACCTGAAGATCGGTGACGGCGATGTGAACTGGAACGAGTTCTTCGGCGGTCTCAAGGAGATCGGGTTCCTGGACAAGGAAAACACGGTGATGGTCTCTTCCGTCTTCGCCGAGGACGAGAACGCCGAGGAAGTCTCCCGCTACCAGCTCAAGACGATGACGGACTTCATCGCCCAGGCGAAGTAAGCCCAAACCACGAAAGCCCCTTTGACTCGTCGAGTCAGTGATCTGTCCCAAGGACAGGCCCTGCATTCGGTCGATGACGGCACGGCGTTCGTCCGAATCAGGTAGTTGCTCATAGCGAATCTCGCGTCCTAGTACGTCGCCCAGCTCCTCATATAGATTCGCCCATTCGCCCTGCAACTCAGTTCGGATCTGAATCTCGACCCTGCCCCGAAGGTCTTTCAGGTTCAGCAGAACGTGCACAGCGCGGTAACCAGCGTGTGACCCATCTCGGAGGTCCTCTATGGCAATCGCTGGATCTTGTGCGAAGTGCTTGCAAAGGAACGTGGCGACCGCGGCGGTTTCTCATTCCTCATTGAGGCGGGTGGCCGCGATAACCGCTTTGATGCCACGACTGCCTGCTTTTCCAGTGGCGCCACGCGCGGTCAAAATGACGCGGGTTAAGGAAAATTGAAAACGGGTGATGCCCCTAGGACAGTGTCGTAGGGGCATCACCCATTCGGAATCAGGCAGTGAACGGGAGCCTGGAATCCACGTCCTGCCCTTCCCAGGTCTGGCGGATCCAGCCGTGGTGGGGATCGTCGCTAATGAGCCAGTCGCGGACGCGTCCGGGGCCGGCCATGACGTTGAGGTAGTAGAGGTCGTAGCCGGGGGCTGCCATGGCGGGGCCGTGCCAGCCGTAGGGGACCAGGACCACGTCTCCGGTGCGGACTTCGGCGGAGACGTCGATGGGTCGTTCGTCGGAGGCGTAGACGCGGGCGTAGCCGATGGCGTCGTTTTCCTGCGGGGCCGGGGAGCCTGGAGCTACGCGGGTTTCGAAGTAGTAGATTTCCTCGAGGCTGGTTTCGCCTTCTTTTTCCTCGTCGTGCTTGTGCGGAGGGTAGGAGGACCAGTTGCCGGCGGGGGTGATGACTTCGCAGACGATGAAGCGGTCCGCTTCCAGCGCGGCGGGGGTGCCGAAGTTGTGGACTTGGCGGGAGCAGTTGCCTGCGCCGCGCAGTTCCACGGGCGTTTCTGCGGCGGTGACCAGCCTGGTGGGGTACGACGCTTTGGCGGGTGCTGACGCGACCGCGACCCTGCCGCCGTCGTTCGAGCTGATGGTGAGCGCTTTGTCGATGCCGGTGTAGAGGACATCGGTGGGGCCGTGGAAAACGGACTGCCGGCCAGCGAGACTGTACGCCTCGCCGTCGACCGTTACCGTGAAGGCGCCGCTCAGCGGCACCACGATGCGCTCTTCAGCGGCGGCGGAAAGTTCGACGGCGGCACCCGGGGCGAGTGTGGCGGCCTTCAGTCCCGTGTGGGCCCAGCCGTCGACGGCGAGGGACGAATCGGAGGTGCCGAGGGAGATGTCCCACTTGCCGTCAGTGGCGGTTCCCAGCGGGTATACCCAGTTGGCCATAAGTTAAGTCCTTGCGTTAGCGCTGTACGAGGGTCATTTCAAAGCTGTAGGAATCGGCGCGGTAGACGTGGTGTCCGGTTTCGACCATGCGTCCGGTGTCGTCCACCGCGGTGCGTTCCATGGTGACCAAGGCCGAGCCCACTTCGGTTTCGAGCAGGGGAGCCTGGTAGTCATTGGCGATCATGGCGCCGATGCGTTGCGAGGCGAGGCGGAAATTGACGCCGCCGCGCCGCAGGATGGCGTAGAGGCCTTCGCTGGCGAGCTGGGCTTCGTCCATGCTGGTGATGTCGTCCCGGACCCAGTTTTCCATGAGGGCCAAGGGCTTCCCGCCCACTTTGCGGAGCCGGGTGAAGTGGTAGACCTTGGACCCGGCAGGCAGCTGGAGGGCGGTGAGCGTTGCGGCGTCGGCCTCGACGTGGGAGAAGCTGAGCACCTCGGTGGTGGGCTTTTTGCCGTTGTTGCTGAGGTCGTCGTAGAGGCTGGAGAGTTCCAGCGGCCGACGGACCTGGCTGGCTACTACCTGAGTGCCCACGCCCCGCTTGCGTACAAGCAATCCTGCCCGGACCAGTTCATCCATGGCCTTGCGCATGGTGGGCCGGGAAAGGTTCAGTTGGGCTGCCAGTTCGATCTCGTTGTCCAGCCTGCTGCCCGGTTCGAGCACGCCGCTGTGGATGGCATTTTCGATGCCTTGGACAACCTGATGGTAAAGCGGCACCGGGGACGAACGATCGATGCTGAGGCTGAGTTGGTTCGCCACGGTTTCCTCCTGGACGGCTGCGCAAGACCGGCGGGAGCAGGGTTTCGGCTCCTCTGCCGGAAGGACAGATTTGTCCGCTCATGTTCTCTTGATAGGACATACTGCCTTTTTCTGATCATAGCAGCCGGGTTTGGAGCGTCAAGGAAGTTGCGGCCGCCCCGCGCTTGGTGACCTTCGGCCGCCGTCGTAAACCCATCTACTCGAGGTGATAAGTAAAAACATCCTAATGTCAGGACAAAGTATTGACAAAGTGTGAGGCGAGTCACCATGATCTGAGTAGTGGGTGATCCGGATACGAGTCTTATGGACGCCCTCAAGCTGACATCAAAGGAGATAACGGTGGCAAAATTCTCGTGGCGCAAAGCGGCCCTCGCCGCAGCAGTGGTTCCCCTGGTAGCACTGAGCGCTTGTTCGAGCCAGGGCGGCAGGCCGTCCGATTCCGGCGGTGGTGCTGCCGGAGGCCAGGTGGCATCCACGGATCGCATCAAGGTGGCCCTGATTACGCACGCCGCAGCCGGCGACACCTTCTGGGACATCGTGCGCAAGGGTGCTGAGGAAGCATCCGCCAAGGACAATGTCGAACTGCTTTACACGAGCGATCCCGAAGCAGGGCGCCAGGCGCAGCTGGTGCAGCAGGCCATCGACCAGAAGGTTGACGGCATCGCGGTTACGGTTGCTACCCCCGACGCCCTGAAGGACGTCCTCAAGAAGGCAACCGACGCCGGCATCCCGGTTGTCAGCCTCAACGCTGGTGAGTCCGAGTCCGCCAAGCTCGGTGCCTTCACCCACTTCGGCTCCAACGAACAGTTGGCCGGTGAAGCCGTAGGCACCCGCCTTGCCGCCGAGGGATACAAGCACCCGGTCTGCGTTATCCAGCAGCAGGGCCACGTCGGCTTGGAAGCACGTTGCGCGGGCGTTAAGGCCAAGGTTCCCGCCACCGAGATTCTCTATGTGGATGGCAAGGACATGACCGCTGTCCAGTCCACCGCCACCGCCAAGCTCCAGGCGTCCAAGGACGCTGACGTCATTATCGGCCTCGGGGCGCCCATCACCCTGACCCTCCTGAAATCGGTGTCCGACGCCGGCAGCGCGGCCAAGGTGGCCAGCTTCGACCTCAACGCAGAACTGGCCCAGAAGATCGTGGACGGTGCCGTGATCTTTACGGTGGACCAGCAACCGTGGCTCCAGGGTTACATGTCGGTCGACGCCTTGTGGCAGGCCAAGCGAGGGGGCTTCAAGATCGGTGGGGGCCAGCCTGTGCTGACCGGTCCCACCATTGTTGACAAGTCCAACGCTTCCGATGTCCTCAAGTTCGCCCAGCAGGGCGTGCGCTAGATCAGGCTTCAGGCTGCGCGGCGGAGCACGCCGCGCAGCCTGACCATCAGCGCAGCCAGATCAACAAGGAGTCATCCCCATGGCAAACACAGCAACCCTGCCCCCGGCGCCGGCCTCCGCGTCCGGTGATGAACGGGTAGGGCGCCGCAACCCGTTCCAGAAGTTCCTCGCCCGCCCCGAGGTCGGTGCGCTCGTTGGAGCCGTTGTCCTCTTCATCTTTTTCGCCTCGGTCTCCCAGACGTTCACCCAGCCAAACGCACTGGCTACGGTGCTTTACGGTTCTTCCACCATCGGAATCATGGCAGTGGGCGTGTCGCTGCTGATGATCGGTGGCGAGTTCGACCTCTCCACCGGTGTCGCGGTGATTTCCTCCGCACTCACGGCCTCGTTGTTCAGCTGGTACTTCTCCATGAATGCGTGGGTTGGCGTCCTCCTGGCCCTGGTGGTCTCCTTGGGCATCGGGTTCATCAACGGCTGGATCCTTGTCAAGACCAAGCTGCCCAGCTTCATCGTCACCCTGGCCACGTTCCTCATGCTGACCGGCCTGAACCTGGCACTGACCCGACTCATAGGCGGGTCCGTTTCCTCGCCGTCGATTTCCAAGCTGGACGGTTTCGACTCCGCCCGTGCCGTGTTTGCCTCCTCGATCAGCATCGGCGGCGTGGAAGTGAAGATCACGGTGTTCTTCTGGATCGTCCTGGTCCTGATCGCTTCCTGGGTCCTGCTGCGAACCCGTATCGGCAACTGGATCTTCGCCGTTGGTGGCGACGCCAACGCAGCCCGCGCCGTTGGCGTCCCGGTGACCAAGACCAAGATCGGACTGTTCATGGCCGTGGGCTTCTGCGGATGGGTCCTGGGCATGCACAACCTGTTCGCCTTCGACGCCGTCCAGTCCGGTGAAGGCGTGGGCAACGAGTTCCTTTACATCATTGCGGCGGTGATCGGTGGCTGCCTGTTGACCGGTGGCTACGGCTCCGCCGTTGGCGGCGCGATCGGTGCCTTCATCTTCGGCATGGCCAACAAGGGCATCGTCTACGCACAATGGAATCCGGACTGGTTCAAGTTCTTCCTGGGCTTGATGCTGCTGCTGGCCACCATCGTCAACCTCATCGTCAAACGCCGGGCAGAGCTGAAGTAAGGGGCCGGACCAATGAATGCACAACAGATCGACCAGCGAACACTGCTGAAAGACGAGAAGGACCCCTTGACCCACACGCCCGTGCACCTGCTTTCCCTCGAATCCGTGGGCAAGCATTACGGCAACATCATCGCACTGCGGGACGTGACCATGGCTGTGGACAACGGCCGCGTCACGTGTGTCCTGGGCGACAACGGCGCCGGCAAGTCCACCCTGATCAAGATCATCGCCGGCCTGCACCAGCACGATGAAGGTTCATTCAAGATCATGGGCGAGGACCGCAAGCTCGGCTCACCGCGTGAGGCCCTCGACGCCGGCATCGCGGCTGTGTACCAGGACCTCGCCGTCGTCTCGCTCATGCCGATTTGGCGGAACTTCTTCCTCGGCTCCGAGCTGACCACCGGCGTGGGACGGTTCAGGCGCATGGATGTCCAGAAGATGAAGGACATCACCAAGAAGGAACTGGCAGACATGGGCATTGACCTGCGCGACGTTGAACAGCCCATCGGGCAGCTCTCCGGCGGGGAACGCCAGTGTGTGGCAATCGCCCGCGCCGTGTACTTCGGCGCCAAGGTCCTGATCCTCGACGAACCGACGGCCGCGCTGGGAGTCAAGCAGTCCGGCGTCGTCCTCCGCTACATCCTGCAGGCCCGCGACCGCGGCCTCGGCGTCATCTTCATCACCCACAACCCGCACCATGCTTTCCCTGTCGGTGACCGGTTCCTGCTGCTAAAGCGCGGTAAGTCGATCGGCTACTACGAGAAGAAGGACATCACCCTGGAAGAGCTCACCGCCCAGATGGCCGGCGGCGCGGAACTGGCTGAACTGGCCCATGAGCTCGAGCAACTCGGCGGCCACAACGAGGCCCTTGAGGAAGTGAAGGCAGAAGTGGCCGGGGTGGCTGACGCCGCACCGGAGAACACCACGAAGCGCCACTAGGCCTTCCTCGGTCAACTCTGCCCGGTGCCTTGCGTGGCTCCGGGCAGAGTCGTCTTTTAACGTGGGTTTGCTGTTGTGCTCCGCAGGACCAGCAGTGGTTCGATCAACTTCTGTTCCAGTTGAAGAGAAGGTTCTTCGAGCCGGGCAAGGAGCCTGTTCGCTGCATCGGCGCCCACCAGGTCGCTTCGGTTGTCGATGGATGTCAGGTCGAGGTAGCGGAACTTGGCCAAGGGGGAGTTGTCGTAGCCGATCACGGAGACATCTGTTGGAACGGACAGTCCCCGGGCTTTGAGGGCGGCGAAGGCCCCCAGTGCCATGGTGTCGTTGGCGGCGAAGATCGCTGTGATGTCCGGATAGTGGTCCAGGAGCCAGCTTGCCGATTGGTATCCGTCCTCCTCGGAAGTTCCCTCGGCCTGGCCTGTCAGTACTTCGAGGCCGGAAGTCTCCATGGCCCGCTGGTAACCCGACCGCCGGTGCCGGGACGCGCCGTCGTGCCCTGACAGGTGCCCGATCCGCCGATGTCCCAACTGCAGCAAGTGGTTGGTTGCCATGCTTCCACCGGCGTCGTCGTCGTTGGTGATCAAGTCGGCGCCCTCGGGGAGGCCGTTACGCCAGCCGACCACGACCGTGGGCACCCAGGTGCGCTCCAGCATCGCTTCGCTTGATTCTGCTGCGATGACCAGTGCGTCCACGTGCATGGCGAGCAGGCCGTCGGTGGCCTCCTTGATGCGGTTCTCGCCAGGCCGGGAATCGGCGAGCGTGACTTGGTAGCCGCGCTCGGAGAGGACGGATTCCATGCCGCGGAGGAGGTCAACGAACCACAGGTTCCGGTAGTCGTCGATCACCAATCCGATGCTCTTGGTGCGGGTGCTGGCCAAGGTAGTCGCGGCGCGGCTGGGCCGGTAGCCGAGTTCGCTGATGGCGTTTTGGACAGCGTCCCGGCGTTTCGCGCTGACCCTTTCGGGGTTCTTAAGGAAGAGCGAAACCAACGACGGCGAGACGCCGGCCTGGGTGGCGACGTCGTAGAGGGTGGGGCGTCGGGTCTGGGGACTGTTCACGGAATGTTCGGTGCCTTTCATGTCTGCTTCGAGGATAGTCGGCGAAGGATTGACAGGACATATGGACATGGTTACGATCGAGTTCAGCGTCAAAATTGTAGCGCTACAAAATCCGCACAGAGCCCCATGTGTCGGTGAAATTTCGAAGGAGAAATCAATGGCTGAAAGCCTCGGCGTCGCCGTCATCGGTGCAGGCATGGCCGGCAAGGCCCATGCTGCCGCTTATCGCACAGCATCTGCCCTTTACAGCCCTGTGCTGCCACAGATCCGGCTGGTTTCCATTGGCGATGTGAATGCGGAGTTCGGTTCCCTCGCTGCCCGCCGGTTTGGGTACGAGCGCAACGACACCTCGTGGCAGGCCATTGCCGAGGCCGACGACATTGACGTTGTCAGCGTGGTAATCGCCAACTCGCTGCACCGCGAAGTGGTGGAAGGCCTGCTCGCTGCCGGAAAGCACGTGCTCTGCGAGAAGCCCCTCAGCGACACCCTGGAGGACGCCCGTGCCATGGCCGGTGCTGCCCGTGCCGCCGAGTCCCGCGGAAACCTGGCCCGGATCGGCTTCACGTTCCGCCGCACTCCCGGCATCGCCTACATCCGTGAACTCATTCACAACGGCGTCCTCGGAAACGTGCTGCACTTCAGTGGCCGGTACTGGACCGACTACGGTTTCAGCCCTTCCGCTCCCATGAGTTGGCGCTACAAGGGCGGACCCGGCTCCGGTGCGCTGGCCGACGTCGGGAGCCACCTGACGTACGTTTCCGAGTTCCTGTGCGGCGACATCAAGTCCATCAGCGGTGGCCGGTTGGCCACCTCGATCGACAAGCGCCCGCTGCCCCTGAGTGCCGTCATGGGTCACGACCACGTTGCCGTCAGTGACACTTTCGAAGCGGTGGAGAACGACGACTATGCGGCCTTCAATGCAGAGTTCGCCAATGGCGCCGGAAGTTTCGAAGTGTCCCGTGTTGCTGCCGGCCACGCCAACAGCCTCCAGTTCGAGGTGTTCTGCGAAAACGGTGGCGCCAAGTTCGACCAGCGCCGCCCCAATGAAATCCAGCTCTTCCTCAACGACGACTCCGGCCTGCAGAACGGCTACCGGCAAGTCATCCTAGGCCCGGGGCACCCCTACATTGCAGGCGGCCTCGCCATGGATGCCCCAGAGGTCGGTTTCGGCCAGAACGATGCTTTCGGCTACCAGGCCCGGGCGTTCCTGGAAGAGGTCGCCGGACTGTCCGAAGCAGAGTCGTTGCCCCGCTGCGCCACGTTCGACGAGGGCGTCCGCAACATGGAACTCCTCGGTGCCGTCACTGAATCAGCTTTGAACAACGGAAAGAAGATCACGCTATGAAACTCGGCGTCTACAACGCGATCCTGCATGACCGGTCCCTGCCCGAGGCTTTGAAGGTTATTGCGGATTTGGGCCTGACAGGGATTGAGATCAACACCGGCGGGTTCCTCCCGGCCGTGCATGTGCCCACCATGGACGACATCCTGGTCTCGGATGCCGCCCGGGATGATTACTTGGGCCTTTTCGAGGGCACCGGCGTCTCGATTGCCGGCCTGAACTGCAACGGCAACCCGCTGCACCCACGGCGCGAAATCGGCGAACAGCACGCCGAGGACATCCGCCGCTCCATTCGACTGGCCCACCGCCTGGGCCAGAACCGCGTGGTCACCATGTCCGGCCTGCCCGGCGGCGAGCCCGGAGCAACCACCGTCAACTGGGTGGTGAACGCGTGGAACTCGGCAGCCCTTGATGTCCTGGAGTACCAATGGGGCGTCGCGGCGGAGTTCTGGAAGGAAACAGACCGGCTCGCCGCCGACCACGACGTGAAGGTCGCTTTGGAGCTCCACCCGCAGAACATCGTGTTCAACACCGCGGACGTGTACAAACTGATTGAGCTCACGGGCGCCACGCACGTTGGCGTGGAACTGGATGCTTCACACCTGTTCTGGCAGCAAATGGACCCTGTAGCGGTGGTCCGCGAACTGGGTTCCCTGGTCTTCCAGGCTGCCGCGAAGGACGTCCGCATCAACACAGAGAATGCCGCGCTCTACGGTGTGCTGGACAACAGCTTCCGCCGGCTGTCACCAGAGGAGAACCGCACCAACCTGGGCGGAGACGAGTGGGCGAACGAATGGCCAAAGAATTCTGCGTGGGACTTTGTTGCCCTGGGCCGTGGACACGACACCGCCTACTGGACCGAATTCCTCCGCGCGCTGTACGAGGTTGACCCGGACATGCTGGTCAACATCGAGCACGAGGACGTTTCCCTCGGCCGGATCGAGGGCCTTGAAGTAGCCGCGAAGGTTCTGCGGGATGCCGATGCAGCATTGGAAGCGTCACTGAACGTCCCTGCCTGACGAAGGTGACATCCGGCACGGGGTGGCGTTGCGAAACCGCCCATTTCTTATAAACAGGCCATACAACGAAAAGGACCATGACATATGACCAGGCAAGTGACGCTCGGGCTGGTGGGGGTGGGAAGGATCGGCGTGATGCACGCCAGGAACATCACCGCATTGAACGGGATCCTCAACCCGGACGGAGTCCATCTTCGGCTCAAGCTCACGGATGTTGCCGAGGAGCATGCCCGATCGGTGGCCGGGGAATTCGGCGCGGATTTCCTTCCGTCCGTGCCGGAGTTGATCGCCTCCGGCATCGATGGATTGGTCATTGCAACCGGGACGGCAACCCACCCGGACCTGATCAGGGCGGGCGTGGACGCGGGCATTCCGGTGTTCTGCGAGAAGCCCGTTGCTGTCAACGTGGCCGAGTCCCTGCCGGTGGTTGAGTACATCCGGGAGAAGGGCGGTACTGTCCAGATCGGCCACCAGCGCCGCTTCGACGCGGGCTACCTTGAAGCCAAGCGCGCCTACGATGCCGGCGAACTCGGCTGGATCCATTCACTCAGGGCTGTCACCTGCGACATGACACCGCCGCCTGTGGAGTTCCTCGCCACCTCCGGCGGACTTTTCCGGGACTGTTCGGTTCACGACTTCGACATCCTGCGCTGGCTCACGGGGAAGGAAATCGTGGAGGTCTACGCCAAGGGGTCCAACAACGGCGATCCGGCCATCGGCGAGGTGGGCGACGTCGATACCGCCCTGGCGGTGGTGACGCTCGACGACGGCACGGTAGGTACGGTCTCGGCCAGCCGCTACAACGGGGCCGGCCATGATGTCCGGTTGGAACTGCAGGGATCGGAGGGTTCCGTCCTGGTGGGGATGGATCAGCAGTTGGCCCTTAGGTCGGCGGAGCCCGGAATTGCCTTCCCTGCCGGGACCCCGCACAAGACGTTCGCCGAGCGCTTCGACCAGGCGTACCGTTCGGAAATGGCCGCCTTTGTGGAAGTGATCCTCGGAGAGCGGAAGAATCCGTGCACTCCCGAGGACGCTGTCGCCGCGTCCAAGGTGGCTGACGCCGCCCAGGAATCACTGGAAACCGGCGTTCCCGTGAGAGTAGCCCCCTGACGCTCTCCCACGTACCGCCGGCCTTCTTCAGGCAAGTGAGAGAGGATCGGGCATGGCTGACGCGGGCCGGATGAGTCTGGGGGAAAACTCCGACCCGCGCCAGGTCTCGGGGGCACCTGGTCAGGCAATCACTTTCATGTTTTGCCAGCCGGTGCCGAGGCTGATGGGCGGGACGTTGCTGAGCGTTCCGCTGCCTGACCCGGGATACAGGTACAAGGTGTCTCCGATCCGCCCCAGGACGTCGTTCCTGCCGTCGCCGTCAAGGTCGCGTGGTCCTGCCAGTGCAGTCCGGGTTCCCCAGCCTGTCCCGATCTGTGTCCATTGCAACCAGCCGGCGGAACCGTTACCCGGATATAGCCATAATGCTCCTGTATCGGCACGCCGCGCCAGTACGTCGCCCTTCCCGTCGCCGTTGAAATCGCCGGTACTGAAGATGGAGTTCATGACGCCCCAGCCCCAACCGACGGTGTAGGGAGTACGCTGCCCTCCGGTGCCGTTGCCCTCGTAAAGGCGCAGTTCACCGTTGCTGCGGCGGCCGATGAAATCGGGGATGCCGTCGCCGCTGAAATCGCCGGGGGAGAACAGCTGCGTCATGGTGCTCCAGCCGATGCTGACCTGTGTGCGGGCGCCGAAACTGCCAGCACCGTTGCCGGGGTAGAAGTACAGAATGTCTCCCGCCCTTGCCAAAAGGTCGTTCTTGCCGTCCCTGTTGAAGTCGCCCGGCGTGATGGTGTCCGTGATGGAGGACCACGCGGGGGCGGGGAGGGCGAGGGTCCTGGCGGACAGGCCGCCGGTGCCGTTGCCCGGGTAGATGTACAGGTTTCCTGCCGTATCGGCTGCGAGGACGTCCGCACGGCCGTCACCGGTGAAGTCATGGGCCGACGGCGGTCCGGCTGCGGGAACGGTGTAGGTCTGGGTTCCCACTGCCGAGGCATTGCCCGCGGTGTCCACGCCGATGTACTTGAGGGTCAGCGTGGAGCTGCCCATCACGATTGGAGTGGCGTACTTGATGTTGGTGGCCGATTCCGTGGCGGTGGGTGTGCTGCCATCGGTGGTGTAGTAGATGGCTGCTGCCTCGTTGGCGGTCAAGGTGATGGTTGCTCCGCTGGCCAGTGCCCTTCCTGTGGGGTTGGCCGTTACCACCGGTGCGGTGGTGTCCGGAGGAATCGTGTACGTCTGTGTCGCGACGTCCGAGCTGTTTCCTGCGGTGTCCTTGGCGAAGTATTTGAGCGTCATCGGACCGGGTCCGTTGAAGGTGATGGGAGCCGAGTACAGCAGGCCTGCTGTCAAAGGATCGGTGCCGTCGGTGGTGTACCGTATCTCGGCCGGTTCATTGGCGCTCAGTGCGATGGTGGTACCGGCCGCGTAGGCTCCGCTGGCCGGGTTTGCCGTGACAACAGGTTTGGTGACATCGGGCCCGGTGGAGTAGGTCTGTGTCACCACCGCGGAGGAGTTGTTGGCACCGTCCACGGCAAAGTACTTGAGCGTCAGTGGCCCGCTGAGGGTCAACGGAGCGGTGTACCTGGTGCTGGCCGTCGTGGGAGTGGTGCCGTTGGTGGTGTAGTAGATCGTGGCCGTTTCATTGGCTTTGAGGGCGATGGTCTGGCCGGCGGCGTACGTTCCACCCGGGGGATCGGCAGTAACCACGGGAGCAACCGTGTCCGCTCCCAGGTATGCCTCAAACTCCGCCAGGCCGGCGTTGGTGGTGGTGGAGCTGACACCGGTGATGTTGAACCGAACCGAACTCACGGTCTTGGCGGGGAAGTTGATGGTCAGGCCGGAACCGTTGTTGGGCAGCGCAGGCACCGGGACGGTACTTCCGTCGGAGAACTGCAGGTTGCCGGCTGTGACCTGGTCGCTCAGGAGCGGACGGTCGGAAAGCGTGACGGCGTTGATGGTCCGGGTGGGTGAGAAGTTGTACTGGATCCAGCTGCCGGTTTTTTCTGCGGCGGTGACCCATTCCCGGTTGGCGTCCATGGGCGCACCCCAGAAGTAGCCGTCCCTGGCCTTTTCAGGGCTTTGGCCTGTTGCTTTCTGAGTGGACGCGGTGACAGTGGTGCCGGCCGACTTGGCTGCGTTGCCCACCCATTCGATGGCCGTGATGTACTGCCGCTTCAACCACTCGTTGTAGGGCGAATCGGGGCAACCTTCCCCGGGGCTGCTGCACAGGTACATATCGAAGTCGGCGAACCGGACAAATGTGTCCACCTTGTTGGTCAGCTCGGCTCCGGTGACGTTCTGCGGGTACTCGTCAATGACGTAGGCATCGTAGGCCATGGACGTGTGCGGTCCCGTGTAGCTGCGGGTGGCCAGTTGGGCGAACTTGGCGGTGGCCCAGTGGTCACTGTGGTCGTAGGGGCTGGTGAAGTTCCCGGTCCAGTCCTGGGTGCGGAATGTGGTGGGTTGGAAGTTGGCCACCAGGCGGTTCAGTGCTGTTTGGAACTGCGACTTGGTGAACGTGGCGGCGTTGTCCACGGGCCGGATGGAGGACAACCGGCCGTCCCAGAGCTTGAGGATGCTTTGGTCGTTGTACGCCGCACTGCCGTCACCATTGGGAAAGCCGTCCGGGAGGCGCATGAACACCACGGAGATGTTGGGTGCCCCGTTCAGGGTCTGCATGGTCAGGGGACGGTTGGGGACCCCGGCATCGGACGTGGTCCAAGAGTCCGCCACTCCGGCCATTTTGGAGTAGCTTGCCCGGATGCCCGCTTCCAGGCTTCGCCAGTACGCTGCGCCTTCGCCGGCCTCGCCGGCGGTGGTGAATACGGTCTGGACACACCGCTTTGCCTGGATGTCCCGCATGAAGTCGGGACTAAGGAACAACAGGTCGTCGTCCGTGTGCGCGACGATCTGCATGGCCCCGCCCGTCCCTGCGCACGGCGGAACCGCAGCAGTGGCCGGGGCGGCGGTGGAAAGAACAAAGCCACCCGTGGCTACGGCTGGTGCAAGCAGCAAGCCCAGCAGCCGGCGGGTGGCGGAACGGAACTTTTTGAACGGGGATTTCGGATGACTCGGACGGCGAAAGTGTTTTGGACGGTCCACAACCATGCTCCTTTGAGCAGATGTTGGGCCCCCCAGCCGGCAAACTTTACGACGCCCCCAGGACGCCATGCGAATGAAGTTTTACCGTCCGCTGCCTTGCGGGCACCGGACCAGTGAGCGCTACTATACTCCTCCGGGAAGCTGATTGATAGGGCTCCGGCAGACATTGACGAAGGCCCTGAACGGCGCAAGGCGCTCGCCTTCCGGAAGCTGCGAGGCTTCCGGGTGCCACTGCACCGAGGCTACCCACCGCGAGGGGTCTTCCAGCGCTTCCACCGTGCCGTCGTCGGCGATTGCCGTAACTGTGAGTCCCTCGCCCACGGTGGCTACAGCCTGGTGATGGCCGGAGGCGATCCTGATGGTGGTTTCGCCCTCCGAGCCGTACAGGGCTGCCGCCCGCGAACCGGCCGCAAGGACTACCTCATGCCACGCCCACAGGCTGCCTTCGGCGTCCTGCCCGGCCAGTCCGGCGTACTCCCCGGCGGGTGCGGCGTCCTGCCCGGCCAGCCCTCCCTGCCCGGCCAGTCCGTTGTGAAACACCCCGGAAGGGTCCATGTCCTGGACCAAGGTGCCCCCATAGAGGACGTTCAGCAATTGGTGGCCACGGCAGATGCCGAACAGCGGCAGGCCGGCGTCGATGGCTGCACGGGCGGCCTCCAGATCCAGGCGGTCCTGGTCGGGATTGACGTCGTACACCGCCTCCACCGGTTCCTGGCCGTAGAGGCGCGGGTCAAGGTCGCCGCCACCGGGCAACAGCACGCCGTCGAGCGTCGCGAGGTCAGCACGGACGTCGGCAGCGTCCTCCAACAGCACCGGCTCCCCGCCGGCCTCACGGAGGAGATCGATGATGTACGTGAACAGCCCATTCGCTTCGCCTACCCGGGCATCAGCAGTGTGCGGATCGCTCAAACGGACCGGGACACCGATCCTGGGCCGTGCGCCGGTCCCATCTGCAGGGGTCATGCTCCATGAGTACCCGACCGGCCGCGCCCAGGCAAACACGTCCGTCATCAAAGGGCGCCGTTACGCTGTTGGGCATGAACCCCTCCGGCGCTTTGAACCCAAGTCCCCGCACCCTGGACATCGAGAGCGTGGCCCACTTCGACCGGCTCCTGCACACCGGAGCCGTGACCATGCGGGGCTGGCACGCCCAGTCGCTGGACCTGCGCGGCCGCTCCCAGGAACTGCGCCGACTCGACGCCCAAGGAGCCATCTTCCTGGGCTGTACCTTCGACGACGGCGTGGAAGCCAGCCTGCGGAGCCGTGGTGCGCTCATTTTCCCAAAGCTGCACGGGGTCCCCTTCAATCCCTACCGCGGCAGTCTCTACACCGCCGCCGAGCTGTACCAGGACATCGCCGCCACGGAGTACGAATCCACCCCCGACGCCCGGGTGTACCAGTGGAGCATCCTGCCCGGCCAGCGCACCAGCCTCGAAGCGACCCTCGCCGCGGCACTCCACGACCATGCGATCGGCGACGCCCTGGACGAACTCCGCGCCGACGGTGAGCTCGCCGGTAAACCACTGGTGGGAGTCATGGGCGGCCACGCAGCCCAACGCGGCAGCCAGGAGTACGCCCAAGCCGCACGCCTGGGCCGGCTGTTGGCACGTGCCGGCTTCACCGTCGCCACCGGAGGAGGTCCGGGCGCCATGGAAGCGGCCAACATGGGGGCGTACCTGAGCGGACTGCCCGACGACGGCACTGACGTTGCGCTGCAAGCGCTCGCCGCTGTTCCCGGGTTCAGGCCCTCGGTGACGGCTTGGGCGCGGCAAGCAGCGGCCGTCGTCGAACGCTATCCGGGCGGAACCCCGACGCTGGGCATCCCCACATGGTTCTACGGCCATGAGCCGCCCAACCTGTTTGCCACCCACATCGCCAAGTACTTCGCCAATGCCATCCGCGAAGCCATCCTGCTGGAACTGTGCAATGGCGGCATTGTCTTCCTGCCCGGCGCTGCAGGCACAGTCCAGGAGATCTTCCAGGATGCCTGCGAGAACTACTATGCCGCCCCGGAAACCATCACTCCCATGGTCCTGGTTGGCCGCCGGCACTGGGAACACACATACCCGGCGTGGCCCATGCTGCAGAGCCTCGCGGCCGGTAGACCCATGGCGGACAGGATCTTCCTGGTGGACACCGTGGAGGAAGCGCTCGCCGTGGTCCAGCGCTGAGGCGGCTCAGAAGTCCTTGCTGCAGGGCCCGGACCCGAGCTTCGCCAGTCCCGTCCGGTCGCCGGAGGCGTAGTCACGCACCCAAGACGCTTCGTCGTACATGAGCTGGCGGGGGTCGTCGATGTGGTCCAGTCCCAGCAGGTGCCCCAGCTCGTGCATGATCACCGCCACCCCGATGTCCTTTCCGTGTGGCGAGTCCATGATCTCCGAGAATTGCGGCGCATCCAGGGAAACCGTGCCCGTCACGTACGCCTGGTAGCCGTTGCTCAGGCCAATCGAGGAGCTCCCGCCCAGCCCCACGGTTTGGCCGGTGAGGCGGGGCACCTGTTCGGGGGTGGTCCATGCAATCAGGACCGGTGCCCAGCGGTCCCCGTACACTTCAGGCTGATAGCCGTCCCTGTTGGTGGTGGGTGTCTCGGAGGTCGGGCCGTCGTAAATGAATTGGAGGCCCGACGCCAGGCTGGCCTGCCGCACGGCTTCTTCCACCAATGGTTGCCAGCTCGCCGGTGCCGCTCCGGAGTTCACCACGTAATGGATGGGCCGGCAGGGGGAGTAGGCCAGGGGAGTGCCGTCCTCCTTGACGGCCAGGAATTTGTAGGAGGTGCTGGCGCGTTGCACGGGTCCCGGTGTCCCCAGGGGTGCATCGGCTTCCTCCAGGCCTGGTGGTGGCTCCTGGCGTTGGCCGAACGGCAGGAGTCCCGGACGAACTCCTTGGCTCTGGGAAGAGGAGCCATTCCAGAACTGCTGCAGTCCGCCGCTGAAGTATGCGCCGGCGCAGACCAACGCCAGCACGGCCAGCAGGAACACAATGGCTGCGATGCTGGTGTGCCTGATCGGCGGCCTGCCCGGCGGGTCAGGTGGCCGGCCGGGCGGAGGGGGATAGGGGTCCGGCCACTGCGGCGACCCATAAGGTTCCATTGAACCCCCTGACGCTGCGGTCCGGGCGGACGGTGGGGGCGCCGCCGTCGGCCGCTTCCCGCAAGCATAGAGCCGCTCCGGCGACGCGTCCATGGGCCGTCGCGGCTAAATGTCCTTGCGGCACGGTGCGGAAGCCAAAAGGTGCAGCCCGTTGAGGTCCCCGTCGGCCAGCCCGTCGGGGGCGCCGATCTCCGGGTACATGAGCTGGATGGGGTCCTCCACGTGGTCAAGGCCCATCACATGCCCCAGTTCATGCTGCATGACGGCGAGCACGTAGTCCGAGCCGCCTTCTTCTGCCAGCAGCTCGGCCACTTGCGGGGTGTCCAGTTCCAGGCTGCCGGTGATGTAGCTTTTGGCGCCATTGTTCAGGGAGTACATGGTGCTTCCGCCGGTGCCGATCACGTTCCCGGCCAGTGCCGGAGCTTCAGCCGGGGTGGTCCACGAGATCAGCAGTGGAGCCCACCTGTCGCCGTACCTGTCCGGCTGGTAGGGCTCACGCTTGTCAGCGGGTGGTTCGTCGGTGGTTCCGTCGTTGACGAACTGGATGCCGGAGGCTTCGGACACGTTGGCGATCGCGGTCGCCAGCAGTTGCCCGGTTCCGGCGGGGGCGCCGGCGTCATTCACCACGTAGTGCAGGGGACGGCACGGTGAGTACCCCACCGGTGTGCCGTCGTCGTTAGTGGCCAGGAACTTGTACGAGTCACTGGGCGCGCCCGGAGGAAGTGGCGAGGCCAGTGGCGCATCTGCCTCTTCGAGTCCCGGCGGTGGCGCATCCAATGCCCGTGCCGGCGATGGAACCACCTGCCCGATCTGCGGGGTGTCAGGCAGCGCAACGCCCGGGAAGAGGCCCGTGATGCGCGGGTCGCCGTGGAGAAATCCGCTCACCAGGACTGCCACGACAGCGGCCACGGCGGCCATCAGCAGGCCGCGGACAACCTTCAACGTGGTCAGCGCACGCCGGTGTTTCGGCGCGCGCGGCGTCTCACTTTCCGGCTCCACGGCTCTCCATTCCTTGCGCCCCGGTCACGCGGGCCGCGCGGAGGACGAACCAACATTACGGGCACCTGCTCTATGGCGTCCATTCACATGTGCCCAGGAAAGGCCCGTCCTAAACGATCGCGGCGCCGAAAGCCAGCCCCAACCCGTAGGTGGCGGCCGCTGCCCCCAGGCCGATGGCCAGCTGCCGCAGACCCCGGCTGAGCGGCGATGTTCCGGACAGCAAGCCCACGACGGCGCCCGTCGCCAACAGTGCGATGCCCACCAGCGCACCGGCTACTGCCAGCGCGGCCACGCCCGTCATGCCGAAGATGAAGGGGATGATGGGGACGATGGCTCCGGAGGCGAAGAAACAGAAGCTGGACAGTGCCGCTCCCCAAGCAGACCCTACGGTTTCGTGGTCGTCGGTGGGCGGCTTTTCCGGCTGCAGGGACAGGCTGGGGTCGCAGTCGCAGCTGAACAGGCCCAGGCGTTCGGCGGCGCGGTGTTCGGCTGCCTCACGCGTCATGCCGCGGGCCAGGTAGACCAGCACGAGTTCGTTGTGCTCGATGTCCAGTGACGGTGCCGCGGTCAGCGTCGCCTGGGTGGGGAGGGTGGCGCTGAGCAGCTCCCGCTGGGACCGGACGGATACGTACTCGCCGGCACCCATGGACAGCGCTCCGGCGAGAAGGCCGGCCACGCCGCTCATCAGCACCACGGAACTGGGAACGCCGGTGGCCGCCATGCCCATGACCAGCGAAAGGTTGCTCACCAGGCCGTCGTTGGCACCGAACACGGCTGCCCGGAAGGTGCCCGACAACCTGTTCCGCCCCCGGGTTGCCAGGCCGCGGACAACTTCCTCGTGGATCTGCTCGTCGGCCACCATGGCGGGCGTGGCGGCCGGCTCGGCACCGTACGGCGACCTGCCTTCGGCCCGCTGCGCGAGCGCAAGGACAAAGACCGATCCGAAGTTGCGGGCGAGGAAGCCCAGGAAGCGGCTCCGGCCGGATGCTGCCTTGGGCATTCCGGCGTGTTCGCCGAGGAGTTTGAGCCAGTGGGCCTCGTGGCGGCCCTCGGCTTCGGCCAGGGCCAGCAGGATCTGGCGTTCTTCGCCCTCACGCCGCTGCGCGAGTTCCCGGTACACCGCGGCTTCGGCCCGTTCGTCGGCCAGGTACTGGCGCCAGCGCTTGATGTCGGAGGCGGACGGCGGTGGCGGCGTTTCCGCTGCCGGAGCTGATTCCGCTGCCGGGGCCGTTTCAGGGGCGGGACCCGGAGCGGGGCTCAACGGATCATGGGATTCATGGTGCTTCTGCACGTTATCTCCTGTGCTGGGTGGGGTGGTTTCGGCCCCATTGCACCGCCCACTGTACCGCTTATTTCCGCGGTTTTTTGGCCGGTATTCCTCAACCGGAATGTTCGGCGGACCTTAATTCGGAGCCCCGCTCCACCTGCGTTCCGACGTGCCGGTCGGGTGTCTTGACCGTTCGCCGGGGCCGGTGCTCAGATGGAAGGACAGGGGCGGGGGACTCCCCGCATTCGGCCGAAGGGCTGCTTGCCGGCCCACCACACGGAGGTTGGAGCATGAACAGCACCGAACCGCACGCAAGCCACCCCGAACGGGCAACCATCGAGTCGGATCCTGCCTACGATTACGGCGAGGACCAGGAAGTGGACGAACCGTGGGTTGAGGAAGTGGACGCTCCCGACGACGACGAGCGGGTGGTCCCGATCGACGACGCGGACGACTTCCGCGAGGACGACGACGAACTCTAGTCCTGCATGTCGCTCAGCAGGAAGTGCCGCTCGCGCCCCCGAGGTTGTCCGACGGCGGCAACGGTCACCGTCAGCGTCCGCATCGCGCTGCACCATCGCGTGGGACGGACCGCTTGGCCCAGGGCGCGTTCCATCCTGTGAGCGTCCGCGCAGAGGAACCGCTGCAAGCGGCCGTCCAGGAACAGCGTCACGGTTCCCCTGACAACGTCCACGCCGGGAACCACCGGCACGCCGGGACGTTGGGGGAGGGCAGGGGTGTTTGTTTCGCTCAGGGGGTGGGCTTGGAACGGCAAGGATGGATCTCCTGGGGAGTGCTCTTGCCCGCTCGGTTGTCTCTGGTCCGGAACGGGCCGCTTCCTCATCCGAACCACCCGTGAACATGGGGTTGGTGTGTGGCCAGTCGGAGCTTGGCGCCACCTCTCTTGAAGCTGGCACCACCCTACCGCATGGGCCTTCTTGTTCCGGTCCCGTCCGCAGGAACACACTGTTCAAGGAAGCATCAGCCAGCACCAGGAGGCCCAATGCCCTCGATAGAGAAAAGCGTGGATATTCCCCGGCCCCAGCAGGAGGTCTTCGACTTCCTGGCACGGTTCGAAAACTCTCCACCTATGATGCTTTTGTCATTTCGTCCGGGCCGCTCGGCGATGCTCCGCCAGGGCTGGGAACCCGGGGCCGGGGAACCACCAGGATCATGGGGCGGCAGTTTGACTGGATGGTTGAATATACGGAATTCGATCCACCCCGCCGCATGGTGTCCCGCTCGATCGAAGGTGAGCGGGATTTGACGGCGACGTTCACCCTGGAATCCGTTGGCGGCGGGACCCGCGTTACCGAGCAACTGCGGCTCAATACACCCATGGAGGGCCTGATGGGCAAACTGCCTGGGCCGCTGGTGGAATGGTTCCTGGGTCTGTCCCTCCGCCGCAACCTCAAGAACCTCGCCAAGGTGCTGGCTGCCTGACACTGCCCACCCACAGCACCCGGGCAACGAGAGGTTTGCCGGATTCGGTCCCCTGGCCCGGGAAAACAACAAGGCGGCGCTCCCCGCAAAGGGAAGCGCCGCCGTCGGACGTTGCTGGCAGAAGCTGCAGCTACTTGGCCGGTGAGCTCAGCTCATCCTCGGCCACGCGGGTACCGGCAACACGGTCCGTCCAGGCCCTCATGACCGCAGGGTCGGTGGGCTTGCTGAACAGTGAAACAGCCACGTAGACGATCGCAGAGGCGAGCAGGCCGTAGTAGATGGGCTCGTTCGCGTAAATGCCGTCCAGGGGAGCCTTGGCGTTGATCTCAAGGATGATCATGGTGCCCAGGGTGACCACGGAGCCCACGGCCATGGACGCAGCGGCGGCAATTCCCGTGCCACGCTTCCACACCAGGCCACCGATGATCGCGACCAGGAGGCCGCCCACCAGGATGTCGTACGCAATGGTCAGTGCCGCCACGACGTCCTTGGTGGAGATGGCGATGATGATGGCCAGGATGCCGAGTCCCAGGACCCAGTAGCGGTTGGCCTTGACGTCGTGCTCAGGGTTGTCGGAGTCGTCGGTGTTGACGGTCTTGCCGAACCAGCCGGCCACGAACGGGAGAACGTCGGCGCGGGCCACGGTTGCCGCTGCGATGAGTGCGCCGGAGGCGGTGGACATCATGGCTGCGACGGCTGCGGCGAGGACCAGGCCGCCGATGCCGATCGGGAGCAGGTTGGTGGCGACTTCGGCGTAGACGTCGTCCTTGGCTTCGATCTCGATACCGGACAACGCAACGCTTGCAGCCATGCCGATCAGGGCGCCGGCCAGGCCGTAGAGGATGCAGTACACGCCTGCGGTTGCGCCGCCCCAGCGGGCTACCTTGGGCGTCTTGGCCGTGAAGACGCGCTGCCAGATGTCCTGGCCGATCAGGAGCCCGAGCGTGTAGACCACAAAGTACGTGATGATCGTCTGGAGGCCGATTCCGCCGATGTCGAAGAAGCTTTCATCAACGCGTGCACGGATGCCGTCCAGGCCGCCGGCAGCGTTCATGGCGAACGGAAGCATCAGGAAGAAGATGCCCACCGTCTTGATGACGAACTGGACCTGGTCGGCCAGGGTGATGGACCACATGCCGCCGATGGTGGAGTACACCAGCACGATCGCACCGCCGATGGCGATGGCCAGCCAGCGCTCCCATCCGAACAGCACCACGAAGATGGTGGCGTAGGCGCCGGTGGACGTGGCGCACAGCATCAGGGTGTAGGCCAGCATGACAATGCCGGAGGTCTGCGTCGCCCTGCTGCCGTAGCGAAGGGTCAGCATCTGGGAGACGGTGTAGATCTTGAGCTTCTGGATGGTGCCGGCGAACAGGAGGCTGAGCAGCAGCACGCCTGAACCGATGGCCACCACCAGCCACATGCCGGAGATACCGAACTTGTAGCCCAGGCCAACGCCGCCCACGGTGGATGCGCCGCCAAGGACCACGGCGGCCATGGTGCCTGTGTACAGGAAGGGACCCAGGCGGCGGCCGGCCACCAGGAAATCGCTGTTGTTCTTGGTGCGGGACTTGCCCCACCAACCGAAGGCCAGCATGGCCAGCAAGTACACCACCACGATGGCGATGTTTATGAACGAAGAGTCCATGAGTGGCTCCTTGGAGCTGATGCACAGAGGTTGGGATTTCCGGCGCTGTGTTGGGCTGGCCGGAAGCTCTGTGCGTGATGACGGGAGATTGGCTCGTGTTGTGTGCCTCACAGACAACACTTGTTGCCTATGAGGATATGTTGTGACTGGAGTAACAGTCAAGGTCCTTTGGTTATGGTTACGCCGGAACCGCGCTGCGCGGAAGATGATCCGGCTACTATTGCTCCAATGACAGGGCCGCATGGCAGGCCTGAAAGGTTCGTGAATGAAGGCTCTCCCCGTTGAACCGAGCAACGTCCCCGTTGCCATCGGTTCCCGCATCCGCGCCGCGCGGCAGGCCCAGCGGCTGACCATTGAGCAAGTGGCGGATGCCACCGGCCTGACCAAAGGCTTCCTGAGCCGCGTGGAGCGGGACCTCACCTCGCCGTCGGTCGCCTCACTGGTTACCCTGTGCCAGGTGCTTTCAGTGTCGGTTGGCGATTTGTTCGCGGCGCCGGAAACCCACCTGACGCGGCGGGATGATGGTCCCCGCATTTCCCTGGGTGGCCAGGGCATCGTTGAACGGCTTCTCACCGCGCGATCGGAGCGCCGGCTGCAGATCCTGCAGGCAACCATCGAACCGCATGGCCGTGGTGAGAATGAGCTCTACGCCGTGGACTGCGATGTTGACGTCCTCCATGTGGTCAAGGGACGTATCAAGCTCATCCTCACCAATGAGGAATATGACCTTGAGGAAGGGGACACCCTTTCCTTCCCCGGCCGGGAACCACACACGTGGATCAATCCCACCGATGAAACCGTGGAAGTGCTCTGGGTCCTGGTTCCGGCAGCCAGTCGGTAATTTTTCGTCTCCGCGAGATGGCACGTAATGACAATGTTTGGGGGAAACATTGTCATTAAGTGCCATCTGGGCGGGGATTGCTAGCCCACGTGGACCCAAGGCCTGCGGGTCACGTCCGGTTCTGCTTCCCGAAGCACTTCGCGGGTCACGGGAGCGATCTCGCCTTCGCCGAAGAACAGGAATTTGCTCAGGTTGGAGATGGGGTTGCCCTCTGTCCACCGGAAGTAGATGTGCGGCATGTAGCCGGTGACGTCCCGGATGTGGAGGAGAACGGCTGCCAGCGTGTTGGGCACGTTGTTGCTGTGGACTTCCAGGATCTTGAAGCCGTGGCGCTTCCTGCCCACCACTTGGAGTTCCTGCTCGAAGTCGGAACTGTCGTCCACGATGATCTCGATGAATACGGCGTCGCTGTCCACGGGCAAGTGGTTGGCTTGCTGGGCGTGCCGCAGCTTTTCCCGGTACCGGCTGGCGCTCAGGTGCTTGGGCTCGTGGGCGATGATCCGCACCGGACCGTCAGCGTTGTTAGCGGTGAATTCCAAGGCCGCCTCGTCCATTTTGATGTGGGTGGCCCTGAGCTCGAAGGCCCGTCGTATCCGTGAAACGAAGCTGACCGTCACGATGCCCAGGATGAACAAGGCTGCAATTTTCAGGCCGTCGGGACGCTCGATCGAGTTGACCACCGTGGTGTAGATGAACGCCAGGGAGACAATGCCGAAGCCAATGAACTGGCCGCGCTGCTTCTTGCGTCGCGCTGAGAGGGTCACGGCGATGGAAGCGGAGGTGATGAGGACCAGCACGCCGGTGGCGTACGCACCGCCCTGCGCGTTCACGTCCGCTTGGAAGATGATGGTCACGGCGAAGGCGATCACGGTGAAAACGAGGACCAGCGGGCGCAGTGCGCGGGCCCAGGCGGGGGCCATGCCGTAGCGGGGAAGGTACCGCGGGACCAGGTTGAGGAGTCCTGCCATGGCCGACGCCCCGGCGAACCACAGGATGGCGATGGTGCTGATGTCGTAAACCGTGCCGAATCCGTCACCCAGGAACTGATGGGCCAGGTAGGCAAGGGCGCGCCCCTCGGCCTTCCCACCTGTTTCGAATTCCGCTGCGGGAATCAGCATCACGGTGGTGAAGCTGGAGGTGATCAGGAACGAACTCATGATGATGGCCGCCGTGGTCAGGAGCTTGTGCGCGCCCTTGATCCTGCCTGCGGGGTTCTTGTCCGTATCGGTGGCGTGGCCCTTGATCTGCGGCATGACGGCCACGCCGGTCTCAAACCCGGACAGGCCAAGTGCCAGGCGGGGAAAGACCAGGAGGGCCAGGCCGATCATCAGGAGGGGATCGCCATGGGACGTGGTCAGTGCCGCCCACCAGTCGGTGATGACGTGGGATTCGGTAAAGAGGTGGCTGAGCGCCACAACGACCACAACAAGGTTCAGGGCCAGGAAGACACCCACCAGGACGACCGCCACGTTGATGGCTTCCTTGAATCCGCGAAGGAAGACAATGCCCAGCCCTGCGATCAGGGCAAGGGTGATGACCACTTGCTGTCCCTCGAGGAAATGCGGAGCAAACGGATTCTCGATCAGGTGGGCTGTCGCGTCGGCGGCGGAGAGGGTAATGGTGATCATGAAGTCGGTAGCGGCAAAGCCCAGGAGTGCCAAGACAAAGAGCTTGCCACCCCAGCGCGGAAGGAGCCGTTCAAGCATGGCGATGGATCCTTCGCCGCGGGGGCTTTCCTTGGCAACCCGCCGGTAGACGGGCAATGCGCCGGCCAGCGTAGCGATTACCAGCAGAAGGGTGGCCAGCGGTGACAGAAGGCCGGCAGCAAGCGCGGCGATGGCGGGCTGGTAGCCGAGGGTGGAGAAGTAGTCCAGGCCCGTCAGGCACATGACCTTCCACCATGACTGCGGCTTGTGGGAGTCCGACGGCCTCCCGTGGGGCCCCTGCCGTTTTCCCGACGTGTCCGGCATGCCTTCCAGCAGCCAGGCCTTCAAGTGAAAGCCGCCCTTGGGCCGGTTGGACGGATCGGCCGGGGGCCTCGTCAGCGTTGTCACGGTGTCCTCTCGCGCAGCACCCTGCTGCTTCAGCAAGGAGCGTAGGACGCCGTTTCCGCCGCAGACCCCGGTTTTTATGGAATCTTAACGCCTCCTGTGACCGGCATCTCACTGCATCCGGATACGCTGGCTCTGTTGTAAACAGATGATGCATATTGGACAACTTTGAGTGTATGATGGGTGTCACAACCCAGATCCATCTATCTAAGGAGTGGCGCAACTTTGGAAGAGCTCCGCATTGAAGCCAACGGGAACCTCGGCCCTATCGATTCATCCCGTATCCCGCGCTACGCCGGCGCTGCGACCTATGCCCGGCTTCCCCGTCTGGACCAGGTCACCAAGGCCGACGTCACCGTTGTCGGCGTGCCTTTCGACTCCGGCGTTTCCTATCGTCCAGGCGCCCGTTTCGGCGCCAACCATGTTCGCGAGGCCAGCCGTCTGCTGCGCCCGTACAACCCGGCCTGGGACGTTAGCCCGTTCGAGAACATCCAGGTCGCCGATGCCGGTGACATGGCCGTGAACCCGTTCAACATCAACGAGGCCATTGAGACCATCCAGCAGAACGCGCTGGACCTGACCGCGAACGGCAGCAAGCTGGTCACCCTCGGTGGCGACCACACCATCGCACTGCCGCTTCTGCGGGCCGCGGCCGAACGTGCCGGTGAACCCATCGCCATGCTGCACTTCGACGCCCACCTGGATACCTGGGACACCTACTTCGGTGCCGAGTACACGCACGGCACCCCGTTCCGCCGCGCAGTGGAAGAGGGGATCCTGGACACTGAAGCCATCAGCCACGTTGGTACCCGCGGTCCGCTCTACGGCAAGAAGGACCTCGACGACGACCACCGCTTTGGCTTCGGCATCGTCACCTCCGCGGATGTCTACTACCAGGGCGTAGCCGAGACGGTGGCCAAGATCCGGGACCGCATCGGCAACCGCCCGCTGTACATTTCCGTTGACATTGATGTCCTGGATCCGGCCCACGCACCCGGCACGGGAACACCGGAAGCCGGCGGCATCACCAGCCGTGAGCTCCTGGAGATCATCCGTGGCTTCCGCGGCATGAACCTCGTTGGCGCTGATGTAGTGGAAGTTGCTCCGGCTTACGACCACGCCGAAATCACCGGTGTTGCGGGCAGCCACGTGGCCTATGAACTGGTGACCCTCATGGCCGACAACGCCGTGGAAGGGGACCGACACGGTGCGCCGAACGGCTACGCCCAGCAGGCCCTCAGTGCGCGCATTGAGGAACTCGCGAAGGCCACGCAGCGATGATCGATTTCGACCCGGGCACGGCAGCCCCTACCAGGGAGACCGGGGAGCGTAACGGCGGGGACCTCGTCGTCGAGACCCTTGAAGCGCTTGGCGCGAAGACGGTTTTCGGTATTCCGGGCCAACACGCCCTTGGCTTGTTCGACGCCATGGGCCGCGGGAACCTGCACTTCGTTTCCTCGCGGGTGGAGAACAACTCGGCGTTCGCCGCTGATGGTTATTCCCGTGCCACGGGTGAGGTGGGCGTGTTGTTCCTGTCCACCGGGCCGGGTGCGCTGACGTCCCTGGCCGGGTTGCAGGAGGCGTACGCCACGGGTGTGCCGATGGTTGTGGTTGCGAGCCAGATCCCGTTGGAAGGCCTGGGCGCGCGCCGCAAGGGCATGCTCCACCAGCTCGATGACCAAAAGGCCTCCGCCGCCAACGTCACCAAGAGCCAGCGGCTGATCCAGCATGCTTCTGGTATCCCGTCGGCCATCCAGGACGCGTGGACCGAGGCCATTTCCTCCCCGCAGGGCCCGGTGTGGATCGAGATCCCGCAGAACGTGCTGCTGGACCCGATCGTGGTGCCGCCGGTGGAGGACGCGCTGGCCGAAGCCTTCGATAACCCGCCGCGCGTGGAATTGGTCCGCGAAGCCGTGAAGTGGCTCTCGACGGCGGAACGTCCGGCAATCATCGCAGGCGGCGGTACGCGCCGTGGCCGGGCGGAGAAGTCGCTGCTCTCCATCGCCGAACAGCTCCGGGCGCCGGTCATCTGCACCCCGGGCGGCAATGGTGCGTTCCCGTGGAACCACGAATTGTCCCTGCAGTCCTGGATCGAGGACCGGTACATGACCGATGTCCTGGAGGACGCGGATGTGCTGATCGTGATCGGTTCGTCCCTGGGCGAGGTGACCTCGAACTACTTCACGTTCGAACCCCGCGGACGGATCATCCAGATCGACGCCGAACCCCGGGTCCTGGAATCCAACCGTCCCGGCTTGGGCATCCGCGCCGATGCCGGGCAGGCCCTCGCCGCGCTGGATGCGGCCCTCTCCGAGGCGGGGGCAGCGACGTCGGCGGTCCGGTCCTGGCACGGCACCAGCCCGGAAGAACTGGTCAAGGAGTCCCTGGCCAAGGTCAAGGCCCGCCTGGAATCGCAGGACCTGGCCAAGGAACTGAAGTTCATGGCCGATATCCGCGAAGCAGTACCGGCGGACATGCAGACCTTCTGGGACATGACCATCTCCGCGTACTGGGGATGGTCCTGCTGGGATTCCCGCGACGGACAGTTCCACTCCGCCCAGGGAGCCGGTGGGCTCGGCTACGGCTTCCCGGCTGCGATCGGCGGGGCCGTGGGCCTGGAAACCACTGGAAAGCCGAGCCGGGTACTGGCTGTTTCCGGTGACGGTTCGTCCATGTACTCCATCTCCGAACTCGCCACCGCCAAACAGCACAACATCCCGGTCACCTGGCTGATCGTGGACGACGGCGGCTACGGCATCTTGCGCGAATACATGGTGGGCGCCTTCGGCAAGGCCACGGCCACCGAGCTCGCCCGCCCCGACTTCGTCAAGCTGGCCGAGTCCTTCGGTGTGCCGGCCGTTCGAGTCGACCCGGACCAGGTGGGGGACGCGCTCAAGGCGTCCTTCGCCGCGGACGGACCCAACGTCGTCGTGGTTGAAACGCTCCTCAAGATGTTCGGTCCCACCCACCTGGACGATTAACGAACAGCAGGAAGCCCCCGCATGGAACACCATGCGGGGGCTTCCTGCGTTGCGGGCCACGCACGTCAGTCGAGTTCGCGGTGGGTGCCTTCCGGCGTGGCCTTGACGGCGATGGCCGAGGCCAGCAGGGCGACGATCCAGAACGCGGCAATCAGCCACAATCCACCACCGGCAACGAGGCTCAGGCCAGCCACGATCATCGGCGTGAAGCCTGCGCCCACCATCGAAGCGCCTTGGTAGGCGAGGGAGGCGCCGGTGTAACGGTTGCGGGTGGGGAACTGCTCGGCCACGTAGGCGGCAATCGGACCGTAGAGGAAACCCTGAACCAGCCCGTTGCCCAGGATGATCGCGAGGGCGAAGCCCCACAGTTCACCGTTGCTCATGAGCAGCAGGATCGGGTAGACCAGCACCACACCCAAAAGGGAGGCCCCGATCAGCACCCGACGGCGGCCGATCCGGTCGCTGAGGCGTGCGGAGTAGAAACAGATCACCAAGGTCAGGAGCGCAGCCAGGGCCTTGATGTTCAGGACGCCGTTCTTGTCGGCGCCGCTTTCAACTGCCACGGAAACGCCCCATACGGTGGTCATCGACTGGCAGACATAGAACGACGTGGTCGCGAGCAGGCCAAGTACCACGGCCCGGGGGTTGTTCTTCAGGACATCGAGCAGCGGCACGCGGCGCTTTTCGCCGGCTGCTTCAAGGCGTTGGAACGCAGGTGTCTCGGCAACCTTCAAGCGGATCACCATGCCAACCACAATGAGCAGTGCGCTCAGCAGGAACGGTATGCGCCAGCCCCAGACAAGGAAATCGTTGCCGGAAACCGCCGCGAAAAGGGACAGTGCCAGCGTGCCAAGGATCGCGCCCGCCGGCCCGCCGGCGTTGGCGAAGGCCGCAGCGAACCCCCGGTGCTCCTTGGGTGCGTGCTCAATGGCCATGAGTGCCGCGCCGCCCCATTCGCCACCTACGGCGACGCCCTGGACCAGGCGGAGAATCACCAGGGCGATCGGTGCAGCCATGCCAATCTGGGCGGTGGGCGGAAGCAGGCCGATCGCCGTCGTGCCGAGTCCCATGATCAGCATGGACAGGACCAGCATCTTTTTGCGGCCCAGGCGGTCTCCGAAGTGGCCGAAAATCAGGCCGCCCAAGGGCCGGGCGATGTACCCTACCGCGAGCGTCACGAAGGAAGCGAAGAGGTCGAATCCGGGGCCAAGGTTGGCGAAGAAGACCTTGTTGAAGACCAGGCTCGCCGCCGTCGCGTAAAGGACAAAGTCGTAGTACTCAATGGCACTGCCGACGAAGCTGGAGGCGAGAATGCGGCGCATGTCCTTGGAGTTCATGGACGTGGCTGTGGGAGTGGCAGCGCCTGTGTCAGGGGCTGTTGGTGCTGTGCTCATGTGCTTCCTCAGGTTGGGTTCTTCGTCCGTCAGCGCTGACGGTCGAACGGAATGGCGTCGAGGTCGTTGGGAATGGTGAAGGTGCCGCTGAAGTGCTCGCCGGCCTCCTGCCAGACGGCTGCGGAAGCGGACCCGGGAACCAGGTGGTGCAGGGCCAAATGCCCGACGCCGGCAACTTCGGCCAGCTTGGCCGCTTCGCGGACGCTGGTGTGGGATTTGTAGTGGTGGTCACGGGAGGCGCGGCTGGATTCGTCGGTCTTGTCGGCATAGAGCGACTCCACCCACGCGAAGTCGATCGCCTCGTGCAGGAGGAGGTCCGTATCCTGCGCCAGGGTGATCATGTTCTGCGTGTACGCGGTGTCTCCGGAGATCGTGACCGAGCCTTCGGCGGTATCGAACCGGAAGGCGAAAGCCGGGGCCACAGGAGGATGTTCCACCAGGATGGCCGTCACGGTCACCAGTTCGTCGCGGTACACCTCGAACGGTTCCATGTCCGGAGTCGGATTGTTGTTGGGGTGGTATCCCGAATCCGCCGGAATGACGATGTCTTCAGCGTGGAAGATGTCCAGCGGGCTTGGCCGAAGGCTGTCCAGGATGCGGTCGTTGAGGTCCGTCGCATGTGCCTTCATGAGCTGTTCGAACATCTGGCGGGTGCCCGGCGTCGGATTCTCCGGCGCCAGCGGTTGGGGTTCGACGACGGCGCGCGGCGACACAGCGGGAAGCTCGCCCCGGTTGCCGGGTCCAATGATGCGCACTGGATTCTCCGTGCGGTCGGTCAAGGCGTAGAGCCCGAAGATGCCGAGACCGGCGAGGTCGTAGACGTGGTCCGAGTGGAGGTGCGTGATGAAGAGGGCACGCAGGTCCTTCAGCTGCAACCCTGACTGGCTGAGCCGACGTCCCGCGCCCTGTCCGAAGTCCACCAGGTAAAAGGCATCCCCAACCACAACGGCCGTGGCGATTCCCGTGCGCTCACCGGTGTCGGCTGCGGCCCACCAACGTGGTCCGCCTGCTGTTCCCAGCGTGACGATGTGCGGCTTGAGGGATGACGTCGGCGTCATGGTTCTCCTTGTTCGGAATGGCTTTCTTCCAGTGTGGTCCGCACCACGTCACTTGTATAATCAATCAATTCTAAGGAGTTCATAAGGAGAACTGATGGGTGAGTTCACGCTGCGGCAGCTCGAGTATTTTGTGGCCGTGCTGGATCACGGATCGCTGACCAAGGCCGCCAGCGAGAGCAATATCTCCCAGGCCGCTGCCTCCATGGCAATTGCCCAATTGGAAAAGAGCCTCGGGCTGGACCTCCTGATCCGGACCCGCGCCAAGCGCGTGGAGCCCACAGCTGCGGGGGTGGAGTTGGGTGTGCGGGCACGGCGGATCCTCCGCGAAACGGCCGACTTGCAAGGGGCCTTGCGCGGTTCCCACGAAGACATGCGGGGGCGCGTGTCCATCGGGTGCATGATTGCGATCTCGCCCCGGCTGATCCCCGAACTCATCCGGGCCTTCGCCGCCAAGTGGCCGGAGGTGGAACTGGACTTCGTGGAAGGCAACGCGGAGGAGCTGCAAAGGGCGGTGGGGGAAGGTGAGTTGGACGTTGCCTTCATCTATTCACTCCAGGCGGTGCCCGGCGTCGAAATCCTGACGGTAGCCGCGTCACGGCCGCAGTTCATGCTGGCCGCAGACCATCCTCTGGCCAGCCGGAAGTCCCTCAGGTTCGCCGACCTGGCCGGGGAAGACGTGGTTCTGTTCGATGTTCCACCCAGTGCCGAGCGTGTCATTGCGATGTTCCACTCGGCCGGCATCGAACCCAAGGTGCGGTGGAGGAGCGTGGTGGCGCAGACCATCCGTGGCATCGTGGCCAGCGGGCAGGCTTACTCTGTGACCAACGTCTGGCCTGGCATCGAGTCCCTCTACACAGGTGCCCGGGTGGCGCTGGTTCCCATCGAAGACAAGTTGCCGGCCAACGAGCTCGTAGCAGTGGTTCCGCCGGGTGTCAGCCGCCCCCGGCGCGTGGAGGAAGTGATTCTCGCGGCCAGGGCGCTGACGCGGCAACCGGAGTAGCCAGAACCCAACTGACTGGCAGTAGTGGTTGTTTTGAGACGTCAATACAACCACTACTGCCAGTCAGTTGGGGGTGACCTTCTTTAGTTTCCCAAAGCAATCATTTAGGAGTATAGTTGCTTTAGGCAAACAAAAAGGGGTGTTTTCCATGTCCGTCGGTTCAGCCACGGCAACCGATCTTGTTCATCACATCTTCGACCTCCAGCGGACTCTGCGCTGTGTGGTGACCGCCCACCTGGCCCGCGTTCCCGACGTCGGAATGGCAGTCCAGGGCGTGATGCGGTTCATTGGCGAGGGGGAGACCCGCGCGACGCACCTGGCCGCACGGCTGGGAGTGAGCGCACCGGTCCTCAGCCGGCACGTGTCCGAGCTGGAAGAGCTTGGCTACGTGGTGCGCCGGCCCGACCCCGCAGACGGAAGGGCGCAACTCCTTGCATTGACCGAAAGCGGGACGGCAAAGCTCCGCGAGGTCGAAGAACAACGCAGCGCCAGGCTACGCGACTATCTCGCGGACTGGAGTGAAGAAGATGCGCTCGAGGCATCCCTGGTGCTGCAGAAACTCACCGGGTCCCTTAAAGACTCAATCCGGGCAACGGCGGCCGGTTCCACAACAACGAATCCCACAGTTCAGGAGCCACAACTATGGCCACACCAGTAGTCCAAACACCGGCCGCAGGGCGGAATGCAGCCCCGGCACCTATGACGCACCGCCAGATCATGGAGGCCCTCACCGGTCTCCTGGCAGCATTCTTTACCGCCATCCTGAGCAGCACCATCGTTGCAAATGCCCTGCCCACCATCATGTCCGAGCTCAAGGGCACCCAGACGGACTTCGCCTGGGTCATTACCGCGGCACTCCTGGCGAACGCCGCCACAACGCCCATCTGGGGCAAGCTGGCCGACCTTTTCGACAAGAAACTCCTGGTCCAGCTCAGCATCATCATCTTCGTAGCCGGCTCGGTCATGGCCGGTTTGTCCGAGACCATTCCGCTGCTGCTGACCGCACGCGTCATCCAAGGTGTGGCGATGGGCGGTCTCACCGCCCTTGCCCAGGCCATCATCGGCTCCATGATCCCGCCCCGGGACCGCGGCAAGTACTCCGGCTACATGGGTGCAGTCATGGCTGTAGGTACAGCCGGTGGCCCGTTGCTGGGTGGCTTCATCGTGGACAGTCCGCTCGGCTGGCGCTGGACGTTCTTCGTCTGCGTGCCGCTGGCCGTCATTGCGCTGATCCTGCTCCAGATCACCCTGAAGATCGAACACATCAAGCGGCCGGCCAGGATCGACTGGCTCGGTGCGATCCTGCTGACTTCCGGCGTGAGCCTCCTCCTGATCTGGGTTTCCTTCGCGGGCAACCCCGAATACTACGACTGGGTGTCCTGGCAGTCGGCCCTCATGGTGGGCGGCGGCGTGGCGCTCCTGGCCCTCCTGGTGTTCGTGGAGACCAAGGTTTCCCAGCCGATCATTCCCCTCAAGATCATCTCGGAGCGCACCACCGCCCTGGCCATCCTGGCATCCGTTGCCGTTGGTATTGCGATGTTCGGTTCCTCCACCTTTCTGGGCCAGTACTTCCAGGTCTCCCGCGGCGCCACACCCACTGAGGCAGGCCTCCTGACGCTGCCGATGATCGCAGGAAACCTGGTGGGTTCGGTGGCTTCAGGTGTGCTGATCAGCCGCTTCGGCAAATGGAAGCGGTTCCTGATCGCAGGTTCTGTCCTTTTGATCGGCGGGCTCGCCTTTGCGGGCACCATGGACCACACCACCGAGCTGTGGATCGTAGCCATCTACACCGGCGTGTTCGGCCTCGGCCTGGGCATGCTCATGCAGAACCTGGTGCTCGCGGTACAGAACACCGTGCAGGCCAAGGACATTGGTACTGCCAGTGCTTCGGTTGCTTTCTTCCGCTCCGTAGGTGGCGCGATCGGCGTTTCGGTCCTCGGGGCCATCATGTCCAACCATGTGAAGGACCTGGCCACCGAAGGCCTGGCAGCGGCAGGCATTCCCGTCCAGGGCGGTGCCTCCGGGGCCAGTATGGACCTGGCGGACATGCCCGCTCCGATCCGCGACATCATGCGTGCCGCTTACGGCGATGCCACCGCGCAGATCTTCCTGATCTCTGCCTTCATCAGCGTCGTTGCCCTCCTGGCTGTCCTGTTCATCAAGGAACGCCCGCTTCGCCGGACCGTTGATGCGGCACCAGAAAAGGAACTCATCGCCACCGCTTCCGGCGAGGCCGCGATGGCACTGGATACGACGTCCATGGACGCGGTGCCGGTCCCGTACGGTGCGGACCAGGCGCACGACGCCGGAACGCGGCTGGGTGCCGGAGCTCCCCGGAATGCGGGGAACCGCCCGGGTGCAGGTTCCCGGGAGCGTGCGGGTTCCGGTGAGGTTCCCGGCCGTCCGGCGGCGGGGGGACGGTCAGCCGATGACCTTGACCTCGAGTTCGCCAGGATCCTGACGCAGGAACGGCCCCACACCGCGTCCGACGTCAAGGAACTCCAGGAGCAACTCTCCAGGACGCAGTATGTCCTGGCTGAACAGCAGCTCCAGCTCAGCCGGGCCAATGTTGAGCTCCAGGCGCGTCTGCGTGACCAGCAGACTGTTGCGGAACAGCAGGCCCGCACTGCCGACGAGTTGAAGGCACTCCGGAAGGAACTCAGGCGTGAGCGCCGCGAGCAGGAACGCATGGCGTTGCTGCTTCTGCAGGGAGTTGAGTCCCGGGCCGACCACGGCAAGCACGCAGGCTAGAACTGCCAGCAGTTCCTGTGCAGATTTGCTCCTCCGAACTGTGCGGAATGAAGCGGACAGGGCATGATGAAAGCGCCGGTTGGGATTCCAGCCGGCGCTTTGCCGTGATTGGGCCCGCCAGCCTCGATGAGTCTGCCATGGTCACTCACCGATATTCGTAATACGATTGTGTGCATGGAACGCAAGATGCACGGCAGAGAGGTCTCGGAGACCGAGATCGATGAATGGGTCGAGGAGGCCGACGCCGGTTACGACCCCGAGGAGTTGAAGGCGCGGATGGGGCGCCCGGCCCGGGGAGCGGAGGCGTCTCAGGTCATTCCCGTACGACTGACAGTCGACGAGCTTGCAGCGGTGATGGCACGAGCCGAGCGGGAGCACCTCAACCGGTCTGAAGCGATCCGCGCCGCATTGGCCGCTTGGTCACACGCGGCGTGAACGTCCGCCGCTCGGCACACAAGCACGGGATCAGCTCCGCTGACGCGGTTGAGGCGGCGACTTACCTATCCGTCGCATGCCTTATCCGCCGACGAGATACTCCGCTGGGATGATCTTTCCCCGAGGTTGTTTCGCTGGGGCAACGGATTTCGTAGAGTGGGGAGGCTAATACTGTCAGCGCCTGCTGCTAGAACTTTTCTTACCTCATTCACTCACTCTCTCCTTAAGGATTCGTGGGCATGCTTGTCACCCTGATACGGCGCTATTCAAGACCGTATGTGCCGCAGATTGTGGCCGTCCTCATCTTCCAGCTGGCGTCCACCATCGCCACGCTCTATCTCCCCAGCCTTAATGCCCGGATCATTGATGAGGGAGTCTCCCGCGGAGACACCGACTTCATCTGGCGGACCGGCGCACTTATGCTCGCGGTGGCATTGGGCCAGGTGGTGACAGCCATAGCGGCCGTCTATTTCGGCTCGCGGACGGCCATGGCCATCGGGCGCGACCTCCGGCGCAGTGTGTTCCGACAAGTCAGCAGTTTCTCCGCCCAGGACGTTAACAAGTTCGGCGCGCCCACCCTCATCACGCGCGGCACCAACGATGTCCAGCAGGTGCAGATGCTGGTCCTGATGGGCCTGAACTTCATGGTTTCCACGCCGATCATGTGCGTTGGCGGCATCATCATGGCCCTGCGCGAGGACTTAAGCCTTTCATGGCTGGTGTGGGTCTCGGTTCCAGTGCTGGTGGCCGTGGTTGGCTACTTGGTGGTGCGCCTGATGCCCCTGTTCCGTTCCATGCAGGCCAAGATCGATTCCATTAATGGTGTGCTGCGTGAGCAGATCATTGGCATCCGCGTGGTCCGGGCCTTCGTCCGCGAGCCCTACGAGGCCAAGCGTTTTGGTGAGGCCAACCAGGATCTCACTGCAGTATCCGTCAAGATCGGCAACCTTTTTGTCCTCATGTTCCCGGCCATCGGCATGATCCTGCACCTGTCCACTGCGGCGGTGCTGTGGTTTGGCGGCCAGCGGGTGGACTCCGGCGAAATGCAGGTCGGTGCCCTGACCGCGTTCCTGCAATACCTCCTGCAGATCCTGATCGCCGTCATGATGGGCACCTTCATGGCCATGATGATTCCGCGCGCCTCGGTGTGTGCGGACCGCATCGGCGAGGTTCTCGACGTCGAACCTTCCATCCACAACCCCAGCTCGCCGGTGGTGCCCGCCCAGAAGAAGGGCCATGTCGAATTCCGCAACGTCACCTTCAAGTACCCGGGCGCTGAGGCGCCCGTGCTGAGCAACGTCTCGTTCACTGCCGAGCCAGGCCAGACGCTGGCCATCATCGGATCCACCGGGGCCGGCAAGACCACGCTGATCTCCCTGCTGCCGCGGCTCTATGACGTCGCGTCCGGCGATGTACTGCTCGACGGCGTTCCGGTCACCAAGCTGGATGCCTCCGAAATCACCAGCCGTGTCGCGGCAGTTCCACAAAAGCCATACCTGTTCTCCGGGACCATCGAACACAACCTCCGTTTTGGCAAACCAAACGCTACTGACGAGGAACTGTGGGACGCGCTGGAAACCGCGCAGGCCAAGGACTTCGTCATGGAGAAGGCATCCGGGCTGGGTCGGCGCATTGCGCAGGGCGGCACCAACGTATCCGGCGGTCAGCGGCAGCGGCTGTCCATTGCGAGGGCTTTGGTTACCAAGCCCAACGTGTACCTCTTTGATGATTCGTTCTCCGCCCTCGATGTCGCCACGGATGCCCGCCTGCGCAAGGCACTGAAGGCCAAGACACAGGACGCCACGGTGATCATCGTGGCGCAGCGGGTGTCCACGATTGCCGAGGCCGACCAGATCCTGGTCCTGGACAACGGACGGATCGTGGACCGTGGGACCCATGAGGAACTTCTGGAAACTTCGCCCACTTACCAGGAAATCGTTGAATCCCAGCTGAGCGTGGAGGAAGTGGCATGAGCGGGCAGGACCAGCAAAAGAAGCGCGGTTGGGCTGCCAAAGCTGAGGCAGCCAAAGCCGCTCGTGCCAACACCGAGGCCGAGGTGGCCACCGACGTCGTCGAGGACGAGGATTTCGTCGAGGAGGAGTACGTTCCCACTGAAGCCGACGGTGGCATGTTCGGCGATGTTCCGGCCAAGAAGGCCAAGGCGTTCTGGCCGTCAGCCAAACGGCTGATGGGGTTGCTCAAGCCCGAGAGCGTTGGGGTGTACATCGTGATCGGCCTTGTGGTGGTCTCGGTGGTCCTGAACGTCATCGCCCCCAAGGTCCTGGGCAGTGCCATGGACGTCATCTTCGGTGGTGTCATCGGCAAGGAGCTTCCCCCCGGTGTTACGCCGAAGCAGTTCGCAGAGCTTATGCGCCAGCAAGGCCAGGACAACTTCGCGGACATGGTCTCCAAGATGGAACTCACCAACGGGATCGACTTCCCCAAGCTGACGTTCCTGATCTCGATCGTGTTGCTGATGTATTTTGTTGCCAACATTTTCCTGTGGGCCCAGGGCTGGCTTCTGAACAGGATCGTCATGCGCGTCATCAAGAAGCTCCGTGACGATGTCCAGGCCAAGCTGAACCGCCTCCCGCTGAACTACTTCGATACCCGCCAGCGCGGCGACATCCTTTCACGCGTCACCAACGATGTCGACAACGTCCAGCAGGGCCTCCAGCAGGCCTTCGCGCAGCTCGTCAGCTCTGTCCTGACTGTGCTGGGCATCATCGTCATGATGTTCATCGTGTCCTGGGAGCTGGCGCTGATTGCGCTGATCGCCCTGCCGCTTTCCGGCGTCATGGCGGGTGTCATCGGTGCCAGGAGCCAGAAGCTCTTCGCCGCGCAGTGGAAGAACACGGGCGCACTGAATGGCCAGATCGAGGAGTCCTTCTCCGGTCACGACCTCGTCAAGGTGTTCGGCCGGGACGCTGACATGCTGGTGCGATTCGACGAGAAGAACGAGGAACTGTACAAGGCGTCATTTGGCGCGCAATTCGTGTCCGGCATCATTTTCCCGGCCATGAACTTTGTGTCCTACCTGTCGTACGTCGGAATTGCCGTGGTGGGTGGACTCCGCGTGGCATCAGGCTCCATGAGCCTGGGCGATGCCACGGCATTTATCCAGTACTCCCGTGAATTCACCCAGCCCCTCGGCCAAATCGCGGGCATGGCCAACATGCTGCAGTCCGGTGTGGCCTCGGCAGAGCGGGTGTTCGAGTTCCTCGATGCCGACGAGGAAGTCCAGGAATCCGGCACCAAGCACTTGCCGGCCAAGACGGACGGCCATGTGGAGTTCGAACACGTGAGCTTCAGTTACGTCGAGGACAAGCCGCTGATTGAGGATCTCTCGTTCAGCGCCGAACCCGGCCACACCGTGGCAATCGTGGGTCCTACAGGCGCCGGGAAAACCACCCTCGTGAATCTGGTCATGCGCTTCTACGAGCTCAACGCGGGGCGGATCACCCTGGACGGCGTGGACATCAAGGACCTCAGCCGTGCCGAACTGCGCTCGAAGGTGGGGATGGTACTGCAGGACGCCTGGCTCTTCGGCGGAACCATCTACGACAACATCCGGTACGGCAACCTCGACGCCACAGAGGAACAGATCATGGAAGCCGCCAAGGCCACCTACGTGGACCGGTTTGTCCGGGCGCTGCCCGATGGGTACCAAACAATCATCGACGAAGAAGGCAACAACGTCAGTGCCGGTGAGAAGCAGCTGATCACCATCGCGCGGGCGTTCGTGTCCGATCCCTCGTTGCTGATCCTCGACGAAGCCACCAGCTCCGTGGACACCCGTACGGAACTGTTGCTGCAGAAGGCCATGGCCGCCCTCCGCACAGACCGCACGAGCTTCGTGATTGCCCACCGCCTCTCCACCATCCGTGATGCCGATACCATCCTCGTCATGGAGAACGGGCGAATCGTGGAACAAGGCAACCACAACCAGCTGCTTGCACTGCAGGGTGCCTACAACCGTTTGTACATGTCCCAGTTCGCGGGTGAGAACGCCGGGGAAACCGCGGTCGACGATTCAACGGCGGTGCACAGCTGAACGACAAGGCACCCCGGCGCATAGAGGTCCACGTGCCCATGCGCTGGGGTGACATGGACGCTTATGGACACATCAACAACGTGCAGATCGTGCGCATGTTGGAGGAAGCACGTATCGCAGCCTTCGGGCCGCCCGCGGGCGCCGGTTTACCCGGCATAGAGCCACCTGCCGCGTTGTTCAACGACGTTGGCGAGGGGGTCATGACCCTGGTTGTCGAACACAAGGTGCGGTACGTGCGCACCCTTGATTACCGCAACATCCCAGCCGTCGTGGAGATTTGGGTGGGCGCCATCAAAGGTGCCAGCTTCGACCTCCACTACGTCATCAAGGATCCTGTGACCCTGGAGGACTGCGTCAAGGCCAGCACCCACCTCGCTTTCGTTGCCGAGGACACGGGACGGGTCTTGCGGCTTACCCCGGAGCAAAAAGAAAAGCTGGTTGCCTACCAGGCGTGAGCCAGGCTTCCGGATGTGCGGCCCGGAGGGTTTCATCCTCCGGGCCGCACGTGTGTACAGAGTCCGGCGCACGTAGAGTTTGACCATGGACCTCGAGATCGCCGTAACGAGCGCTGCGGGCGCCGGAACCTCTGCTGCGGAGGGCGCCAACAGGATCGAACTCTGCGGTGCTTTGGAGCTCGGCGGCATCACACCCAGCCAAGGCCTCCTTGAAGCGAGCATGGAGCACGTTGACGGCCGCTTGGGCATTCATGCCCTGGTCCGGTGCCGCCCCGGGGACTTCCACTATTCGGCCTCGGATGTGGACACCATGGTTCACGAGATCCGCCATGTGCTGGCGCTGGGAGCCGACGGTGTAGTGGTGGGAGCTCTGACCCGTGCCGGAGACGTGGATGTGCCGGTCATTCGGCGGCTCGTGGACAGTGCCAGGCAGACCCGTCCGGATGCGCACGTGACGTTCCATCGTGCCATCGATCAGTCTCAGGACCCCATGCGGGCGCTCGAACAACTTCTGGAGCTCGGTTTCACTCGCGTCCTGACTTCCGGCCACGAAGCAACAGCCGGAGCAGGGCTGGCCACGCTGTCCCGGCTGGTTGAGCGCTCAGCCGGGAAGATCGAGATCATGGCCGGGGGAGGACTGAAGCTCTCTGACATCCCGGACATGCACGCCGCCGGGCTCGCCGCTGTTCATCTGTCCGCCAAGAGGACTGTGTCCACACTTGCCGATCAGACGGTTTCCCTCGGCACCCAGGATGGCGAAGACCCCACGGCGTACACGGTGACTGACCGTGAGACCGTTCGCGCAGCGAGGGCTGCGGTGAATGCCGTGAACCTGGAGTCGAGGATCTAGGAACCCCCCAATCCCACTCATCGCACATCGCAATACCCTTTACAGTCTCCGCAGAATCCCCGGATGATGTAAGGATTCACCAACATGGTGAATTCGCCCCAAAGCTACCCTCAGGAGCCTCAGCGATGCCGCTGCCCGAGCCGCTCACACCGGCCACTATCCGTTCTGCCGACTCCGGAACAACCACCCAAAACACACGATCCGGCCGCGCCGGACAGGAGCCAGAAAGCGTGCAGGCCCAGGAAACAAAAGCCGCCACAGGACACCCCGACGTCGAGTGTGGAATCGGAACATGGGACAAACTCCTTTACGGCAACCATCGCTTCGTTGTGGAGGTGCCGGACGATGGCCTGGGCAGGAACAGGCGTGTGACCATTCCGTGGCGTCGGCAAGACCTGGACCCCGCCGGCGTCGAAGTCATCGTCGTCTCTGTCGCATCCGGCGGGAGAACCGCGAACGTCATCGTTGAGGAGGCCACACAGGAGTCCGGCGCCCTGATTTTCGAGGCCATCGACGGGCCCGGAAACTACTTCGTCTACTACTTGCCCTACGCGATGGTGGGCAAGGCCCACTATCCGCAGGCGCAGTACCTCCCACGTCGGCCGGCTGCGGAACCGGCGTGGGCTGCCGCCGTCGTGGACTCGCCGTGGGCGAGTAAGCAAGGACAGCTGCCCGGAGCACGGGTTCTCCGCTATGAAGCGGCCAGCGAGCGTGACTCGTTCGCGCCGATGAACTTCACTGCCACGTCGGCGGAACTGGACCGACTTCATGCCGATCACCCCGGCGAGACATTCCTCCTGTTTCCCGAGGACCGGCTCAATCCCGCCTCCTTGCGGGAGACGTTGCCAGCGCATTGGGCCATCAACGGTCCTGCGGGCGGGTTCCGCGGAACAGCAGAGCCGGGTGAGGACTATGTGGTCCAAGTCGGTGTGTACGCCCTGCAGGACCTCAGCGACATCACGGTTGAGGTAACCAACGGCCATTGCATCAACACCGAAGGAACGGATCGCTTGGGCAAGCCCCTGCGGAAGTCCTTGAGCATCAGCGCGGGCACGGTGCAGGCTCTCTACGTGGTGCTTCCGGTTCCGGCCCAAGCAGCGGGGACCAAGGTCACGGCGGATATCACGGTCCGAACGGGCGGCGGCGCAATCCAACGAGTGAACGTGGTGCTGGATGTCAAAGAGCCATCTGAGGCAAGCAACGATCCACGTTTGCTGCGGCGGCTCGTGTGGCTCGACTCGACCATCGCCCAGGACGCTGAACTTGTGGCGCCGTTCACCGCCATCACTCTCGATGAGGGAAGCAAGACGCTCGGGATCCTCGGCCGGACAGTGACGTTGGCCGACTCAGGCCTGCCGGAGCAGGTGACGTCCACCTTCGCCGCGGCTGTGACCGCAACGGACGGTCCCGCCGTCGGGCTTTTCAACCAGCCCATGGGTTTCCGGATGGAAAACACCGACTGGACCTACGGCCCCATCAGGTACATGGTGGAAGGCCCGGCGAGGGTGGCGTGGCGGTGCCAGTGGACCGGCCACGCCAAGGGAAACGCGGTGGTGACGCTGGACTTGACCGGCGTGCTCGACGCCGATGGGGCAGTTTCGTACTCGCTTCGGCTCACGCCGTGGGAGACGGTGGACGTGCCCGACGTCGGGCTGCACCTTGGGTTCGATGAGGCTGCGGTTCCGCTCGCCATGGGTCTGGGTGTCCCCGGAGGCCGGCGACCCACGGAGTTGGACTGGTCGTGGGACGTGGCGTCGAAGAACCAGGATGCGCTGTGGTTGGGCGGCGTCAACGCGGGCGTTCAATTGGCGCTGCGGGATTCGAACTACGAACGCCCGCTGAACACGAATTTCTACCGAGAGAAGCCGTTGCTGGAACCTCGCTCTTGGGGAACCGGGGGAGTGATGCTTCGAACAGCAGACGAGGCCGTCACATTGAAAGCCTCCAGCGGTCCCCGCACCCTGTACCCCGGGCAACCCCTGGACTTCGACTTCCGCCTGCTCCTGACTCCGTTCAAGCCGATCGAACCCGGCAAGCACCTGTCCAAGCGGTACTTCCATGAGCCGGCGGACCCTGAGCTGATAAAGGCCGCGGGCGCCACGGTGGTGAACATCCACCATGCCACAGCACCGGCTCCCTACATCAACGATCCTCTGCTGCATGAGGACAGACTGCGCAGCTACATAGCCGCGTGCCACAAGCACGGGCTCAAGGCCAAGATCTACAACACCGTCCGTGAACTCACGTTCCACAGCCCCGAACTGTTGCCAATGCTCCAGCTGGACCACGAGGTCTTCAGCGACGGCCCGGGCAAGGGCCACATCTGGCTGCAGGAACATGCGGGAAGCCGCTACGTCTCGGCATGGTTCGCGCCGAATGTGGAGGACATCGCCGTGGTCACCACGGGAGGCTCGCGGCTGGAGAACTTCTATGTGCGCAGCCTCGCTGAGCTCGCCGAAGGCGAAGACGGAATCGACGGTATCTACCTGGACGACATCGCCTACGACCGCCACGCCATGCTGCGGGTCCGGAAAGTGCTGGAAAGGGCCTGCAGTCAACGCGGCGTGGAAGGTCCGGAGATCGACTTGCATTCGGCGAACCAGTTCACGGCCCGCGACGGGTACGCATCGTCGGCCAACTTGTACATGGAGCAGTTGCCCTATGTGGACCGGCTCTGGCTGGGGGAGTACTTCGACTACGAACGCAGCGACCCGGACTACTGGCTGGTGGAGCTCTCCGGCATACCGTTCGGCCTCATGGGCGAGATGCTGGAGGGCGGCGGCAACCCCTGGCGCGGCATGGTCTTTGGCATGACCGGCAGGGCTCCGCGGGTGGATAACCGCCCCCTCTGGGAATTTTGGGCACGAACCGGCCTGGAACACCTGGACATGATCGGCCACTGGGATCCCCGGGCTCCAGTGAGAACCAGCCACCCGGACATCCTCGCAACCACGTGGGCCAAGGGGGACAAGGCAGTGGTGGCGCTCGCCTCCTGGGCCGGGGAGACTGTGGACGTGCAGTTGATGTTCGACGCCGGTCTCGCCCACCTTGCGTCTGCCGGTTTGGAAGCCCCGGCCATCCATGGCTTCCAAACCGCCGCGCATTTCAAACCCGGCCAAACTCTGACCATCGAGCCGAACCGCGGGCTCCTCCTCACGATTGGATACTGACGTGGCAACACCATCCAACCTCATAGTGACCACCCTGACGCTGAGCATGGCCGATGTGGGCCCGCTGAACCCCTTGCCCGTGGTGGCCTCCGAACTGGACCAGCCCTGCACCGTGGGCGAGGGTGTCCCCGAGGAACTCCAGGCGTCCGCCCGGTACGGACTGGTGCCCAACGTGTACCCGTATCTCATGCAGGACGGGTACAGCCGGGCGGCGGCACCTAAGGAGCTGCCCGCCGTCGTGCTTGAAAACGCCAAGCTGCGCGCCACGGTGCTGCCGTCGCTGGGCGGCCGGATCTGGGAGCTGTTCGACAAGACGACCGGCAAGCAGCTGCTGCATACTCACGGGGCGCCGCAGCTTGCCAATATTGCCCTGCGCAAGGCATGGTTCGCCGGCGGCCTGGAGTGGAACATTGGCACGCGTGGCCACTCGCCAACCAGCTGCGATCCGCTCCACACAGCGATCGTCCATACGCCGGACGGCAAGCACATCCTGCGCATGTGGGAGTTCGAACGGCTCCGGGAAGTGGTGTTCCAGGTGGACATCTGGCTGCCGGAGGAATCGGAGGTGTTGTTCGCCGCGGTCCGGATCCGGAACCCCAATGACCAGGACATTCCCATGTACTGGTGGAGCAACGCCGCCATTCCGGAGACGGCAAGGACCCGCGTGATCGCGCCCGCCGACGAGGCGTTCGGCAGCGACTACGCCACGGACATCACCCGGGTGCGGCCCACCGCCCATGAAGGCTACGACGGCACGTGGCTGGTGAACAGCCCGCACGCGGCGGACTTCTTCTTCGATATCGATCCGGCCGAGCGTCGTTGGGTGGTGGCAGCGGATGACGACGGCGACGGGCTGGCGATGCTCTCCACCGGCCTGTTGCGCGGGAAGAAGCTCTTTGTGTGGGGCCAAGGCCAGGGCGGCAAGCGGTGGCAGGAGTGGCTGAGCCCGGGTGCCGGCCCCTATGCCGAGATCCAGGCCGGGCTGGCACAGACCCAGTTCGAGCACTTGGTGATGCCTGCCGGCGCGGTCTGGTCCTGGGTTGAGGCCTACGGCAATGGTCACCTCGACCCGGGCATTTCGCACGGCCAGGACTGGGACGCAGCCGTGGAGCACACCGGCCGGCGGCTCGAAGAACTGCAGCCGCACGACCAACTGGAGGCCCTTCTCCCCGCCGCAATCAACAATGCCGATGTCCCGCCGTCCAAAATGATCTTGACGGGCAGCGGGTGGGGCGTTGTGGAACGGGCCCGGCGGCGCCGTGCCGGCAAGGGGTGGATAGACGAGAGCGGCACGCCGTTCGTCAGTGAAAGCGTCACTGCGGAACAGGAGCCCTGGCTTGGGCTGCTGAAGGGTCAACCGTTCGACGGCGCACCCTCCTTCGTTGCCGGCGCGGACTGGGAGGAACTGCTTGGCGCTCAGGAAAGCCCGGAAGCAGGCTTCCAGCTGGCCACCATGCGCCACGCGCGGCAGGACCTCGAGGGGGCCAAGGAAGGGTACCGGCTGGTCCTGGCCGCCGACGGTGTGCGTCCGCAGACCCGGGCCCTGGCCCATCGCGGTCTCGGCTTGGTGCTGCTGGCGGAGGGGGCGGACCAGGAAGGCCTGGCTGAACTCGGGACGGCTGTCCGGAACGACCCATCCAGCACATCGCTGGTGGTCGAGGCGGCCACCTTGGCCGTCCGTCACGGCGACCCGGCCATGACGCTGGAACTGGCAGAATCGGCACCCACGCAGGGCGCCGCCGTCGGGCGTTTGACGTTCCTTAAGTCGCTCGCTCTGGCCCGTACCGGCGATCAGGCAGCCGCCGCAGCAATCCTTCGACAAGGCGTGGAAATTCCCGACCTCCGCGAAGGTGAGGACGCGATCTCGGCCCTGTGGCAGGAAGTCTGTCCCGGTGAACCCGTCCCCAGGGAATACCAATTCGGCATGCATTAGGGTGTGGATATCCAGATGCTTGGTTAAACCAAACAAGGTAAGTTGGCATGGTGACCCCCTCCGTGAAAACAGCCCTTGACCGTGCTCCCGGAATCTCCAAGGAGATCGAGGACGCTGCCTGGTATGTGCTCGATCCGGCACTCCACGGCAAGCCATCGGCGCTGGACGGCAGGACACTCACCTGGACGGCAGATGCCGCCGGCGAACTCCTGGAACGGCTGGAGCGGGGCGTTGCCGACTCCAAGGCGCCCATGATGACCAACCTGCGGCAGAACCTTGATGGCGCATCCCGGGAAGCCAAGCTGCTCGCCGTTGAACTCCTGTATCTGCAGTCGCTGCCCTTGGCCCACGAGGTCAAGTCCCTGCGGGTCAAACGCGCCCGGGTCGCCGAGGCAGCGTCGTGGGTGGAACCGGCCATCGAACTGCCGGAGGAACTCTACGGGGGCATGACGGACCACGGGGTTATCCGGGACCGCACCGCCGAATTCAACTGGACTATCTGGGACCACCTGAAATGGCTCTGCCGGTTCGTCGCCCACCTGGACAGCCAGAGCACTGAGGCCATCAACCAGGCGCTCGCGGATCCGCACAAGTTCCACGAACTGGCTGCCGGCACACCGGACGACCAGCCCGCCCTCCGGCGCAGCATCGAGTACCTGGTCTGGCCCAGCTATTTCGAACCCGTGGTGGCCGACGTCGAACGCCGCGAAATCCGTGACGCCTTCGCCTCTCTGGTGGGTGGCGCCAAGGGCGACACGGAAGAAGACATCACCGCGGACATCCACCGGATCAGGCTGCATCTGGATGAGCAGGCAGGCCAGCGGATCGATTGGTACTCACGCCAGTTGGTCAGCCAGTGGCGAAAGGTGGGAGACCCGGGCCGCCGCTCCTGGTTGCTGCGTACCCATCATGACAACGCCGACCTCCTGGCCTCCTGGGTGGCGGAGGAGAAGGCGACGCTGGATGTCGAACACCTGCGCCCACTCACCGCCGGCGTCACCGCCGGAGTGGTCCAGCACGCCGTGGACGAGGACTACAAGCACCTGGGCTACGTTGAGCGCGAGGACACCAAAACCGCGGTGTTTGCCTTCCTCACCGTCATGAAACCCGGTGACCTCACCCTGTACCAGCACGCGGGCCGCGTCCGCGTGGGCGTGGTTCTGGGCGAACCGGACGAGGACAGCCGCAGGATCCGCCGCAAGGTCCGCTGGTTCGACGACAGCTACGCCATCACCGAACTGCCGCGCCACGCGCAACGCCAGCTTTCCACGCCGGGCATCATCGTGGACGTCACCAGGGTCATCCAGGCACTCCAGGAACTGCTCCCTGGAGAAGCCGAAACCGACGGCGAGGACGAAGCCCCGCCCACGGTCGCCGTCGAGGTCGTCCAGCAGGGTTTCCGCCCGCTGACGGAAGAGTTCGCAGCATCCCTGCACATGGAGCTGGAGCCGTTGAAGGAGATCGCGGAGCTGCTGGAGGACAACCGCCAACTGGTCCTCTATGGCCCTCCCGGCACGGGCAAAACCTACCTTGCCAAGCACCTCGCCGCCGAGCTCGCCGGCGACAGTACGGATGAACGCGTCAAGCTGGTGCAGTTCCACCCGTCGTACGCCTACGAGGACTTCTTTGAGGGCTACCGTCCGGACAAGACCGACGACGGCCAGGTTTCCTTCAAACTTGTGGCCGGACCTTTGCGCAGGTTGGCGGAGGAAGCCGCCAAGCCTGAGAACGCCCACAAACCGTACTTCCTCATCATCGACGAGATGAACCGCGCCAACCTGGCCAAGGTCTTCGGTGAGCTGTACTTCCTGCTGGAATACCGGGACGACCGGATCTACCTGCAATACAGCCCCAACGAGCCCTTCAGCCTGCCGGACAATCTCTACATCATCGGCACCATGAACACGGCCGACCGGTCCATCGCCATGATGGACGCGGCCATCCGGCGTCGGTTTGCCTTCATCGAGCTGCACCCCAAGGAAGAACCCGTGCGCGGTTCACTGCGCCGGTTCCTGGAGGCGCGGGGACTGGACACCCTCAATGCCGACCTGCTGGATGCGCTGAACGACGCCATGGACGACTGGGACCGCGACCTCATGATCGGGCCGTCCTACTTCATGAAGACCGCCGCCCAGACCCCCACGGGCCTCCGCAGGATCTGGAAGTACGAGCTCATGCCGTTGCTCGAAGAGCACTATCACGGCCAGTTGAACCGTGCCCAGTTGGAGGAACGGTTCGGCCTCGACCAGTTGTTGGGACGTCTTGCTGCCCGGTAAGGCCATCCCGCCCAGGCCCACCAGGGCGCCATCCAGCGCGAAATCCGGCCCGGGGCGGACCACTGGCCTGCGGCACGTGGTGATGGACGAGCTCTCTCGCGGGGTAGTGGACAAGCTTGATCCGGAGTCGGCTGCGTTCATCAACTCCAGCGGGCTGGCCAAGGCATCGCCGCTGGGAATGGGACTCTACAGAATTGAACCGGTGGGCAAGGTGGGGTCGGTCCGCACCGGGACGGTCCAGTTGGAAGTCCGGCCCAAGGACCGTTTGGGCCTGAGCCGGCTGCTGTTCCTCCTGAGCTACGCCGGAGACCAAGGATTCGGCGACCACTCCGTGGAAGCCGTGGAGCACCCCGATCTGTGGAGCGCGTTGGCGGAGTCCCTGGCCCAATTGGCTGAGCGGGCACTGAACCGTGGGGTACTTCAGGGTTACCTGACAGTGGATGAGTCGCTCCGGACGGTCAAGGGGCGTATCCGCATTTCCGACCAGATCTCCCGCCGGCCGGGGATGCTGGTCCCGCTGGAAGTGTCCTATGACGAGTTCACCGAGGACATTGCGGAAAACCGCATTCTGCGTGCCGCGCTCGAACGCATGGGCAAGGTGCCCGGCGTCCGTCCCGACGTCCTCAGCCGCTTGCGGCAGCTCAAGGGAAAGCTCGACGCCGTTACCCGCCTGGCGTCCGGCGCTCCGCTCCCGCCGTGGCAGGCCACGCGCATGAACCTCCGTTACCACGCCGCCCTGAGGCTGGCCGAGGTGATCCTCCGTAACGGCTCCGCAGAAGCAGGGGTGGGTACGCAGCAGACGGCCTCGTTCGTGGTGGACATGGCCCAGGTCTTCGAGGAATTCGTGGGCAGGGCTCTGCGCCATGCCATGGGCGCGTACCCGGGAGAGATGCGGCTGCAGTACGGGGCCCTGCTGAATGAGGCCGTGCGGGACACCGACCGTTTGACCGTTCGGCCGGATGCCGTTCATTTCCTGGGCGGCCGCCCGGTGGTGGTGTACGACTCCAAATACACCGCAGCCGGAGACATCGGCGCTTCGCTGAACGCCGACCACTACCAGCTGCTGGCCTACTGCACAGCCCTGCGCGTCCCCACGGCCTGGCTCGTCTATGCCGGTGCCGGGGAAGTGAAGCTCCGGAGGATCCTCAATACCGATATCGACATCGTGGAGTATCCGCTGGACCTCTCATTGCCGCCCGGCCGGATTCTGGCCGCAGTGGCCGACCTCGCGGAACAGTCCTGGGGAGAGGTGCTGCGCCAAGCTGTGGCGGGACGAACGGCGTCGGACTAGCCTGAAAAGGTAACCCACCGCCAAGGAGGCATCATGGCCCGCAGGAAATCGTGGCGCGATATGAGCAAAGGCCAAAGGGTCATGCTCATGGGCAGCGGAGCGCTGAACATGGCGTTGCTGGGCGCCGCGCAAAGGAGCATCGCCAAGACACCGGACTCGCAGATCAGGGGTAACAAGGTGCTGTGGCGCCTGGCATCCTTCATCAACTTCTTTGGTCCGCTGAGCTACTTCCTGTTCGGCCGCCGTCGGGAAGCTGCCGGCAAGGCGACCATCAAACGCTGATCAGGCCGGGACCTTCACCGTAAACGTGGTGCCCTGCCCGGGCTCGCTTTCCAAGGTGATGGTACCGCCGTGCGCCTCCACGATTGCCTTGCTGATGGGAAGGCCCAGGCCCACTCCCGGTATGGCGCTGTTGCGCACCGCTCCGGCACGGAAGAACTTGGTGAAGGCTTCTGCCTGCTCGTCCTCCGACATGCCCATGCCGGTGTCCGAGACGCGGCAGTAGATGTGGTCCTCGTCCTCCCAGGCCGCCACCACCACGTCGCCGCCGTCGGGGGAGTACTTGATGGCGTTGGAGACCAGGTTGTCCAGGACCTGCGACAACCGCGAGGAGTCCACCCGCGCGAGCAGGGCCGGGGGAGCATCCACGGACAGGCGGATTCCGGCCTTGGCAGCCCGTGGCTCCGCAGAGTTCACACTGCCGCGCACCAGTTCGGCCACGTCCACGGTGTGCGGCTGCACCACGATCTGGCCGGACCGGACGGACAGAAGATCGGATACCAACGTGAGCAGGCGTTCGGCATTCCTGCGCACAATGTCCAGCTGCTTGCGGTATTTCGGATCGAGTCCGGTGGGGTCGTCCAGGATAAGTTCCACGTAACCCAGGATGGAGGTCAGCGGAGTCCGGAATTCGTGGGAGACACTGGCCACGAAATCGTCCTTGGCGGCCAGTGCATTGACCAGGTCCGTGACATCGCTGAACACCACCACGGAGCCGGCAAACTTACCTTCATCATCCAGCATGGGCCGGGCACTGGTGGTGAAGGCCCGTTGCTCCGGTCCCGTTCCGAGCCACACCAACTGGTCCGTGAAACGTTCGCCCAGCACCGCCCGCCGTACGGGTCGGATGTCCGGCGGCAGCGGGGTGGTCCTGTCCGTGTCGAAGACCAGGAGTTGGGATTCGTTGGGATCGTCGTTGTCCTCAGGACTGGCCAGGGTGTGGGTCTGCCGCTGGCGGCGGTTCATGAGGATGTCATGGCCGTCTCCGTCCACGGCGACGACGCCCAGCGGGAGCGCTTCCATGACGGTATTCAGCAGCCGCTCCTGCTTGGTACTGGCCTCGAGGGCCTCCTTCAAGGCCTCGTCTTTCTGTTCGAGGGCACGCTGCTGCCGCACCATGCTCAGGGTCAGCACACTGACGGAGACGCCGATGCCCAGCATGAGGATGGGAAACAGCAAGGGCTTGGTCAGGTCCTGTTCCGTGAGCCTGCCATTGATGAACAAGGGAACCCACACAATGCCCAGTGGTCCCACAAAGGACAGGGCCATGGCAGTGCGGGGAAAGAGCCCCGAGGCGCACAACCAGATGACGGGCAGGACCACCAGCACGCTGAGGCCGGTCAGGGCTTCCTGCCCGCCTTCCCGTCCGAAACCGATGGAGATCATGTCCAGGATGGGGATGGCCAGGAAGCTGGGGAACGGCAGCCGGTGCCACGGCACCGCGATGCACAGTGCCAGCAGGAAAGCCTGGCTCAACAGGAACACCAGGAAGAGCGGATTCTCCAGCGTGGCCGGGAAGAACAACCAGACCAGGATGGCGGAGATGCAGACACAAACAGACAGCGGAAGCTGGCTCAGGACCACGCGCATGCGCAAGGTGTGCTCGTGGAAGGAGCGTTGGAAGAAGAACAGCTTCTTCTTCTCTCCAAGGTCCCAGGTGGCGGGAGGGGTCATGGCACAACCACCAGGGACGGGGGACCGAGTCGGTTCATGAGATCAGCCTAACCATAATGGTTATACTTCGAAGGGTTATCAAAGGGGCTGAGGGGTAGCAATGAGTGAAGTACGTGTGGGGCTGGTCATCGAAGATGACCAGGATATTCGCGAATTGGTACGCGTGGTCCTCTCCCAGGCCGGGTTCGACGTCCATGTCGCTTCCACCGGATCCGCCGGTGTCCTCTCCGCCCGTGAACTGAACCCTGACGTCATCACCCTGGACCTCGGACTCCCCGACATTGACGGTTTCGAAGTCGCCCGGCAGATCCGGAAGTCATCGGACGCGTACATCATCATGCTGACCGCGCGTGCGGAGGAGCTGGATACGCTCATGGGCCTCGAGGCCGGTGGCGACGATTACCTCACCAAGCCTTTCCGTCCCCGCGAGCTGCGTGCCCGGGTGGAGGCCATGATGCGCAGGCCGCGCGCGTCGTCGTCGGAATCCCGCCCCGCCGGGGCAGACACGGACCCGGAACTTGTCCATAACGGACTGGCGGTGTCCGCAGGGTCCCGCACGGCGGTCCTCAACGGAACCGAAGTGAAGCTGACCCGCACGGAGTTCGACCTCCTGGTGGCGCTGTTGGAGACCGGTCGCATTGTCCGCACCAAGGCCGACCTGGCGCGCCGCCTCCGCAACGAGCCCTACGACGTCGGAAGTTACGTCAGCGACGCCGACGAACGCGCCGTTGAAGTCCACATGGGCAACCTGCGCAAGAAGCTCGGCGACAGCATCCAGAACCCGCGCTGGCTGGAAACCGTCCGCGGCGTCGGTTACCGCCTGGCCCCGGCGATCCAGAACAACTAACCTCACCCAACTAGGTCGCATTTGTGCGCGTTTTGAGCCGTCAAAACGCGCACAAATGCGACCTAGTTGGGATGCCGGAGCTCGCAGATCGTCCCGAAGACGAAGCGGTCGATCTCCTCCAGCTGTGGGCTGAGCTGCATCAGATGGTCACCACCCGGCAGCAGCTTCATGCTGACTTCCAGCTCCGCGGCGAGCCGTTCAATGCAGACGGCCCCAACCATATGGCTGGAAGTCTTCAAGCTCAGGACCGCGTCCATGGCATCTTCCATGTCCAGGTTGACCAAGGATTGATGAAGCCGTGCTACGCGCCAGGGAAGCAGTTCCACATAGTTCTTGACGAATGTGGTGACGATGGACGCGTCCCCGCCAAGTTCGGCCTGGAGTCCAAGGAGGACAGCGGGATCCACCAGGGAGTCTGTGCACTCGTCATAGTCAGACACCAAACCCCTCCCGCCTCCGAACAATGGATTCACGATTCAACATTAGGTGTCCCGGAATAGCCGTACTGCCCCAAAACGAAAGCTTGATCCAATCTTGAGCGGACCCCGCGGGAGTCTTGATCGGAGGGCCTGACAGTTAGGTTGGTCAGCCGAATGATCGCGGAATGGGGGAGTCCGGGCATGTTTGAAGGAACGGAAAACCTCATGGACGGTGGTGCCCGACCCTCTGCCGCACTGATGGCAGTGATCGTCTTTTGCCTGGCCGTTTTGCTGGGTATCGGAGGAACAGCAGCCTTCGCACTGTGGGAGCAGGGCCACGGCAGCCCGGCCCATCAGTCCGCCGATTCAGTGTCCTCACCGTAGTCGCGGGCTGTACCGAAGCCGCTGTCCAGGAATCCTGTCAGGCGCCTTTCCAAACCCGCCCGGTCTTTCAGTTCGCATTCCCAGACCGTCAGCACCCTCCACCCCTCAGCGTCGAGTTGCCGGCGCTGCAGGGCATCGCGTTCCCGGGTTCGGGCGCGTTTGGCCTCCCAGAACTCCGCGTTGGCGGCGGGCGCGTGGAGTCCTGCCCTGCAGTCATGAAAATGCCAGAAGCAGCCGTTAACAAAGATGACCTTGCGCCGCCCGGCAAACACCAGGTCCGGCCGCCCCGGCAGTTTGGACCCGCCCGCCTGGCCGTGGAGCCTGTACCTGTAGCCTTTGGCGTGCAGCAACTTCCGCACCAACAACTCGGGTTTGGTGTTCTTGCCCCGGATCCGGGACATGTTCCGGCTGCGCTGTTCCGGCGTCAGGAGATCCCGGCTTTCGCCCATGCAACAAGCCTACCCAGGGGAGACGGAGGCGCCGTGGCGGGAACACTCCGCCGTCCATCCCGTGGGCGTGACCTGGACTTTCATGCGCCGGCCACAGTGCGGGCAAAACCTGGGCGGCTCCATCAACAGCTGCTGTTGGCAGCTCTGGTGGGCGTCCGACGTCGGGCCCTCGCCTTTGGTTCCCACCGCACCGCCGCAGTGGCTGCAGTAGCTGCTCACAGTGACTTCTGGAGCTCCTTGATGGGCATGTTCAGCTCGACCAGGAGACTGAGGTCGGCAGTCGCCGGACGGCCCAGCGTGGTGAGGTAGTTCCCCACGATCACGGCGTTGATCCCGCCCAGCAGGCCTTCGCGGGTCCCAAGGTCGCCGAGCGTCAGTTCTCGGCCGCCCGCGTAGCGAAGAACGGTGCGCGGCATGGCGAGGCGGAAAGCGGCGATCGCGCGAAGGGCGTCCTTGCCGTCCATGATGCCCTGGTTCTCCAAAGGTGTTCCGGGACGGGGATTGAGGAAGTTGAGGGGGACTTCGTGGGGGTCCAGGGCGGCCAGCTGCGCTGCGAGTTCCGCGCGCTGTTCCAAGGTCTCGCCCATGCCGATCAAGGCACCACAGCACAGCTCCATGCCGGCAGCCTTGACCATGGCACACGTCTCCAACCGTTCCTCGTAGCTGTGGGTGGTCACTACCTGCGGAAAGTAGCTGCGGGCGGTTTCCAGGTTGTGGTTGTAGCGATGGACGCCCCAGGCGGCCAATTGGTCCACCTGGCGCTGGGTCAGCATGCCCAGCGAGCAGGCGATGTTGATGTCCACTTCCTCACTGATGCGGTCGATGGCGAACTTGATCTGGTTCATCAGCTTGATGTCCGGGCCACGGACTGCTGCAACAATGCAGAACTCGGTGGCTCCGGTGGCGGCAGTTTCCTTGGCTGCCTTGACCAGTTCCGGAATGTCCAGCCACACGCCGCGGACGGGTGAATCGAACACCCCCGACTGGCTGCAGAAATGGCAGTCTTCGGAGCACCCGCCGGTCTTGATGGAGATGATCCCCTCCACCTCGACGTCCTCGCCGCAGTGCTTCAGCCGGACGTCATGGGCCAGTTGCAGGGCTGCCGGGATGGCCTCGTCGGGCAGTCGGAGGATGTCAACAAGCTGGGGTTCAGTGAGGCCCTCGCCCCGTCCCAGGACCTGCTCCCTTGCGAGGTCCAGAATGGCATGGGCAGGGGCGTCAGTAGCTGTGTCTGCGGTCATGGACATGACGCTATCGGGGGCGGTGACAGTTGATTTTGGAGAGTAGTCACAAAGGGCCGCGGCCGTTTTTGGGCGCTTCCGTGACCCGCCATAGCCCGTGACCGCTGATGCAGAAGTTACACCTGTGAAACACCGCCGTGACCGTGCGGACAACCAGCGTGACTAGCGTCGTGGGCAGCACCAGGGTTCCAGCGGTGCCCCTGAGAACCCCCATGAGCGAAAGAGAGCAAGGATGAGCGACGTCCTGACCCAAAGCCAAAGACAAGCCACACCCAATGCCGATGCGATCAGCGCGGCCAAAGAGAGCCTGGAGGACTACACCCTCCGGTTTGCACCCAGGTCCTATCGCAAGTGGAGCGCTGGGGTGGTGGCCACAAGTGCGCTGGGAGGCATCGCCTACCTGGCCGACTTTTCCATCGGCGCAAACATCGGCATCGCTTACGGCACGGCCAACGCCGTCCTCGGCATCATTGTGGCGGCGGTCATCATCTTCGTGACCGGCTTCCCGCTCGCCTATTACGCCGCGCGGTACAACATCGACCTCGATCTCATTACGCGTGGATCCGGTTTCGGTTACTACGGATCAGTGGTGACCAACGTGATCTTTGCAACCTTCACCTTTATCTTTTTCGCGCTGGAAGGCTCCATCATGGCCCAGGGGCTGGAGCTCGGCCTTGGGGTCCCGCAATGGCTGGGTTACGCGGTGTCCACGGTCATCATCATTCCGTTGGTTGTCTACGGGATGAAGACCCTCGCCACCCTGCAGGTGTGGACGACCCCGCTGTGGCTGCTGCTCATGGTCATCCCGGTGGGCTACCTGGTGGTCTCGCACCCTGAAAGCATCGACTCCTTCTTCGCCTACACCGGTGCATCCGGTAATGGTGGGCCGAACCTTGCCTCGGTGATGCTGGCCGCAGGAGTTTGTCTTTCCCTCATGGCACAAATTGCCGAACAGATCGACTACCTCAGGTTCATGCCTCCCAAGACAGCAGCCAACAAGGGTGCGTGGTGGCGCGCAGTGATCCTGGCCGGCCCGGGATGGGTGCTGTTCGGGGCGATCAAGCAGGTCGTCGGGCTGTTCATTGCCATCTACCTGATCGCCACTCTTGACCCGGCGGCTTCAGTGCACGCCAATGAGCCGGTCCACCAGTTCCTGGGCGTGTACCAGGAGATGATGCCAGCATGGCTGGCCATGACCCTCGCCGTGGTGCTGGTGGTCATCTCGCAGATCAAGATCAACGTCACCAACGCCTACTCCGGCTCCCTGGCATGGACCAATTCGTTCACCCGCATCACCAAGACCTACCCCGGCCGCATGGTGTTCGTGGTGGTGAACCTGGTGATTGCCCTGGTGCTTATGGAAGCGAACATGTTCCACTTCCTGAACACGATCCTCGGTTTCTACGCCAACTGCGCCATGGCCTGGGTGGTCACCGTGGCTTCCGACATCGCCATCAACAAGTACCTTTTGAAGATCTCGCCGAAGGTGCCTGAATTCCGCCGCGGCATGTTGCACGCCGTCAACCCCGTGGGCTTTGTATCGATGCTGGTCTCGGCTGGCGTCTCCATCGCCGTCTTCTTCGGAGCGTTCGGTGCGTCCGTCCAGCCCTACTCTCCGATCTTCGCGGTGCTTCTGGCCCTGATCCTCCCGCCGGTCCTGGCGATCGCCACCCGCGGCCGCTTCTACCTGCGGCGCACCGATGACGGTATTGACCTGCCCATGTTCGATTCCGACGGCAACCCCAGCGACCAAAAGCTCCTCTGCCATGTCACTGGTTTGGAGTTCGAACGTCCGGACATGCTCCGCTCGGGTCAGGACGGACCCGACGGCGAGCCGCGGTTCATCTCCTCACTCGCCTTATCCACGGACAAGTCGGGCGCGTTCGTGTTGCCTCCGCAAAAGAACTAGCCAGGCACAGTGAAGCCCCCGGCCGGTCCGGTTCAGGCCGGGGCCGGGGGCTTACCTGTTTGTCGGCAGGATCAGGGTTTCAGGACGACCTTGATGCAACCATCCTGCTTCTTCTGGAATTTCTCGTACAGCTCCGGAGCGTCATCCAGACCGCCGGTGTGGGTGACCAGGTGCATGACTCCCAGCGGATCGGCGTCGTCCTCCACCAGCGGAAGCAACTGGTCAGTCCAGCTGCGCACATTGCATTGGCCCATGCGCAGCTGGATCTGCTTGTCGAACATCGTGAGCATGGGCATGGGGTCCGCTTGGCCACCATAGACGCCGCTGAGGGAGACCGTGCCTCCGCGCCGCACCATGTCCACGGCTGTATGGAGGGCCGCGAGCCGATCCACGCTGATGGTTTCCATGGCCACTTGGGCCGGCTTGTCCGGCAGCAGCGAAACAGCCCGGTGGAGGAAGGAAGCCACGGGCGAGCCGTGCGCTTCCATGCCCACGGCATCGACCACGGCATCGGGGCCGCGTCCCAGTGTCTCCTCCTTGACCATGCCTGCCACGTCCGGACTGTAGTCCATGGTTTGGACACCGTGCTGTTCGGCCATGGCCCGGCGTTCGGGGACAGGATCCACGCCGATGACACGGAAGCCCTTGTGCTTGCCGATCCTTGCGGCGAACTGGCCTACTGGGCCCAGGCCCAGCACGGCCAGGGTGCCGCCCTCCGGCACATTGGCGTACTCAACGGCCTGCCACGCGGTGGGAAGGATGTCGGAGAGGAACAGGTACCGTTCGTCCGGAAGGTCGGAATCGATCTTCACCGGCCCATAGTCGCCAAAGGGCACGCGCAGGTACTGGGCCTGCCCGCCGGGAACGGAACCATAGAGCTCGGAGTAGCCAAAGAGGGCAGCACCCGAACCTTTTTCCTTGACCTGCGTGGTCTCGCACTGCGACTGCAGTCCCTGGTTGCACATGTAGCAGTGGCCGCAGGAGATGTTGAAGGGCACCACCACGCGGTCGCCCTTCTTGAGGCGGTGGACTTCCGGGCCCACCTCTTCCACAATGCCCATGGGCTCGTGTCCGATCACGTCGCCTTGGTGCATGTAAGGGCCGAGGACTTCGTAGAGGTGCAGGTCCGAACCGCAGATAGCTGTGGACGTGATCCGCACGATCACGTCCGTGGGTTCCTGGATGGTGGGATCCGGGACTTCCGTGACGCTCAGCGAGCGCCGGCCTTGCCATGTCACTGCTTTCACAATTGTTCTCCCTGCCCATAGCTGGAGGTGTCCCGCGCTGCAGGAGACCCTCCCAGCGAAGCAGAGTCGGGGGCGGCGCACAAGGCGGCGAAGCCTCGACTCGCGCTGTCTCCCGGCCTAGATTGGGGCTATGGGTGACCAAGCGCGCAGATCGGACAAAACACCTGACGGAACGTCCGCCACAGAGGTTCCTGCCGACGTCGGGCAGGCTGAAGGCGATCCAGGAACAGGTGACTTCACCACGGAGGTGGACCCTGCGTTCATCCCGGATGACATCGGCGAGACGCCGGAGGAGAAGCGGGCGCGGGAGCATCCTGAGGCCACTGGCAGCTGACGCGTCAGGCCCGGCTCCCTCCAATGACGACGGCGGCTTCCGCGCCGCTGCTCTGGAGAGTGCCGTTCAAAAACTAGTAAGCAATCTGATTATTAGTTAAGATGTTGGCAAGCAGAGCATCTGTCGGACAAAGTTGACCGAGGAGTGAGCAGGTTGTCGACCATACAGAACCCACCGGTTCCGGAAAATACATCACGTCCCGCCGTGCAGCCACTGAAGTGCACCAACTGTGGCTCAAGTGAGAACCTGGACCTGGAAACCATCGAATCCATCGAGCCCCACACGGGCGAACTCCTGGTTGCAGTCTCCTACACGTGCACCCGGTGCGAGGCTTCTTTCTCCCATACCGCCACGTTCCACGAAGTGGCGGCAGTCCTCAACAGCCGGAGTGCGATCTCCGGCCTCCTGCAATTTGGCGGGGAGTACTTCCACTGCGGCGAGCCGATGCAGTTTGCCGCGTCGTCCGCGAAGAGCGTTTACGTACCCATCACCACCGAGGACAACGATGATCCGCTGATGGACGTATATCTCAAGACCCGGGTCCTGGAATGCAGGTGCGGCTTCCGTATGGAACTGCCGGCGTGAGCAACCGGCGTACCGTTTGGGCGCAGTGGACATGGGGTACATGACGGGGAACCGGACTTGGGCTGGCAACGGCGCCCAACAAAGCCGTTCACAAGGGAGGTAATCCACATGGATACCGGACTGTTGGTGACCATCATCATTGTGGCCGTGGTTGTGGTGGCCGCCATTATCATCGCCGTGCTGGTAGGCCGGCGCAAGAAGGCGGAAGTCAACCGACACCGCGCCGAAGAACTGCGTGAGAAGGCCGAGCAGGAAGCCGTTGGCGCGCATCAGGCCAAGGCGCAGTCGGCCCAGGCCGAGGCAGCCGCAGTGCAGGCCGAGGTCGAAGCCAACCGGCTGCGCCGCGAGGCCGACCGCCACGCAGAAAAGGCCGACGAAGCGCACGGCCGCGTCCAGGAGCACCTGCGCCACGCGGACAAGCTCGACCCCGACGTCAACACCGGGCGGGACGGCCGCTCCGAGGGGGACCGCTCTGAGCACGACCGCTCGGACCACGACCGCTCTGACCGCGACCGCTCGAACGGGGACCGTGGCCGGTCGGAGGACCGGGACGGCGTTCACGACGGCGGTCAGCGCCTCCTGCGGGACCGGTCCCACCGGGACGGCACGCACCGGGACGCCTCAGGGCGGGACGCCTCCCCGAACGGCACCGCAGCGGGCGAGGGATCCACGCGTGATGACTCCGTTCGGGACGGTGCTGCCCGTGACGGGCGGCGGGACGGCGGCAGAAACCTTTAGTTTTTGTGGAAAGAAGCGGAGGCAGGAGATGAGCATCGTGGTGAGGCGGACCGGCCAAGGGGTGCGTGCGGCGGATCCGAAGCGTAACCGGCACGCTGTGGACGTGGTTCTCGGCCACTTGGGCGAAATCGGTCCGGCCGTGGCGGCGTTGCGGCGGGAATCGTCACGGCTTGCCGAGTGGGGTGAAGAGTTGGCCAGGGCGAGGCTCCGCGGCGGCAAAGTGTTCGCCGCCGGCAGCGATGGTTCAGCCCATGAAGCCCAGCGCTTTGCCTCCGAGCTCACGGCCCACGATGCCGCACACAACGGAGGCGGATCTGACGGTTCCTTTGTTGCCATCGTCGCAAACAAGGACCAAGGGCAGACCATCAGTGGCCAGATCCCGGGCGTGGTCCGGCGCGGTGACATTGTGGTGCTCCTGGCTGCCAAAGGCATAACGGAGGATCTCCGCGATGCCGCTTCGGCCGCGAAGTCGGCGGGAGCCAAGGTGTGGGCTCTCACCGGCAGGGAGTCCCGCGACCTGGCCCAGGCCGTCAATGAAGCCATCAATATCAACACAGATCCGCCGCACGCCGAGGAAGCGCACCTCGTTGCAGTCCTGGCGCTGTGCGAATGCTTCGATGAGTCGATGCGGGAATTGGGGAAGAACTAGCTCAGCGGCTCTTCCCCTCCGACTGCACAGGGCTTCAGGCTGGGTGCCCTCTCGACCCGGGAAAGCACCCAGCCCTGCCTCTATCGGGTGCTGGCTGCTGAAGCGGAGTCCTCGGTTACGGGGTCCTGGGCCTCTTCGTACGGGCGCAGCCGGAACAGGGCGACGGCCGCGAGGAGGACTACCACCGCAACGCCGATATAGAGCTGCGTGGGGGTCCAGCCGCTGTCGAGCATGCCACCGACCGCAATAGGGGCGAGGATCGCACCGGCCCTTCCGACGCCGATGCCCCACCCCACCCCTGTGGTGCGGACGCCGGGCTCGTAGGCCATGGGAGCCACCGTGTAGAGACCGGCGATGCAGCCATTGACGAGCATGCCCACCACCACACCTGACGAGAACGCCAGCAGGGGAACAGCGGTGGTGGTAATGAAGAGGACCAGGGTCACCGCACAGAGCACCGTAAAGGCCATCAGGGTCCGCCGCTCGTCCCACTTGATAGTGAGCGCGCCATAGAGCAGCGAGCCGAAGGTACCGCCCATGGTGAGCATGAGTCCGCCGATGATGCCCTGTTGCTCGGTCATCCCGGATTCCACCAGCAGGCGGGGCGTCCAGGAGTTGGCGAAGTAGAAGCCAAACATGGTCACGAAGAAGGAGATCCAGAGCAGGATGCTGGCTTTGCGGTAGCGGGAGTTCAGCAGCGTAGCCACGCTGCCCTGCTGTTTTCCACTGCCCGCAGCAGCGGGACCGAGGGTGACGCTGCCTTCGAGCCGCAGGCGGCGGGCAATGTGCTGGAGTTTCGCGACGGCGTTCTGCGGCCGCCGAGTGCGGAGGTAGTCGACCGACTCGGGCAGGAGGGCCGCGGTGAGGGCGATCGCCAGCAGGGTCAGCAGGCCACCGGTGAGGAACACGGAGCGCCACCCGAAGGCGGGGATCAGGTTGGTGGCGCCCATGCCGCCGAGTGTGGCGCCCACACCGTAGCCGGCCGTGAAGATGCTGACGGCCATGCCGCGGCGGCGGGTGTTGGCGTACTCGCTCGTGATTACGGTAGCCGAGGCGAGGATGCCCCCAACGCCCAGGCCGGTAAGGACCCGCCACAGGCCGAGCTCGAAAGCGGAATTCGCCGTGCTGGAGAGGAACAAGCCCAGGGCGTTGATCGCCAAGGCCACGATGAGGATCTTGCGCCGTCCGTAGCGGTCCGCAAACGGTCCGAGGACCAGGGAGCCTACAGCCATGCCGATGAGACCGGTGCTGAGCAGCCAGCCGAGCTGGGCGCCGGAGAGTCCGAACTCCTTGGTCACGGAGGTTGCTGTGAAGGCCATGGCCAGGACGTCATAACCGTCGAGGGCGTTGAGGAAGGTGGTCACCGCGATGATGATCCACTGGTACGACGACATCCTGGATGCGTCGATTTGGTGTCGGATATCCATGCTGCTGATGCCTCTCAGGGGACGTCGATGGTAAGGATGGCGGGGCGGGGCGTCGGCGCGGCGGAAGCCTCTGCAGCGACCGCACGCGAGACGCAGCAGCACATCCTGGTGTTGGGTTCCTTCTGCCGGTCCGAGTAGAAGACGTCCCGGTGGTCGATCCGCCCGCTGAGCTCAAGCACCTTGACCTGGCACAGGCCACACTCGCCCTTGCGGCAGTCGGACATCATGTCCACGCCCTCGCGCTGGAGGGCATCCAGCACGGACTCGTCCGGGCCGACAATTGTCGCTATCCCCAGCCGGGGGATGCGGACAGTGAATGGTTCAGCCTCGTACCAGCCGCTGTTGCCGAAGGTCTCGTAGCGCAGGTTTGTGGGGTCGAGCTCGCGTTCAGTCCATCCGCGGCGTACGGCGTCCATGAGCCGGATGGGACCGCACATGTAGAGTTCCGCGCCGTCCGGTACTGAACCCACGAGGGCGCGGACATCGAGGGAGGTGCCCTCGGCGTCGATATGTGGCTCGAGGCGGTCCCCGTGGAGGGCGGCAAGGTCGTCGAGGTAGGCCATCGACTCCCGGGAGCGGGCCACGTAGACGAGGCGATAGTCAGCGCCCAGGCGGCGCAGCAGCGCGGCCATTCCGGCGATAGCGGTGATGCCGATGCCGCCTGCGAGCAGGACATAGGAGGGCGCCCCGACCCGAAGCGGGAAGTTCTGCAGCGGCTGGGTAACCTCCAGGACGTCCCCGGGCCGGAGCGAGTGCATGAACACGGAGCCTCCCCGGGAAGCAGGTGTTTGGAAGACGCTGAGGGCGAGATGCGTGCCGTCCTCGGCCGCATCCACCACGGAGTACGAACGGACATGCTGCTCGCCTGCAATGTCTGTGCGGACATCCACGTGCTCGCCCGGGCGCACAGTGCACGGGCGTTCGGGGCGCAGGACGATGCGACGGATGTTCTCGGCGACGTCGGACACTGAGTCGATGGTTGCCTGCTGCCAGATGATCTGGTGGGAATCGGCCACGGTGGAACTCCTCCTGCTCAGGCGTCCGGCAGTGCGGCGAGTCGGCCCTCAGCTTCGAGCGCGCGCTCCAGGAGCCGGCGCACCCACATCCCGCCCATATCGATGTTGAGGTTGTAGAACTCGTAGTCCGGGTTGGCATCGATCGCCGACTGCTGGGCCAGGAGCATCGCCTCGTCCTCTCCGAAGACGCCGTGCACCCCGCTGCGCAGCTGTGTGGTGATGAGCTGGCTCTCCAGCCGGTAGTTGCGCATGAAAGCCCAGAAGTAGTGGCACGAACGGTCGGTTTCCGGCGTGATCGTGTTCATGACGTAGCCGTTCACTCCCCGTGAGCGGTCGCCCTCAGGCGCTCCGCTCCCCGCCTCCGCTACACCGACATCGATGCAGATCGTTGAGGGGAAGTAGTAGTGGATGATCTGCCACCGGTCCACCTTTCCCTCGAAGTCCGGGAACTTGTCCCGCATGTTCTTCAACCAGAACGGCGGCGCGTCGATGTTGCGCATCCAACGGGTGACTGTCACTGAGGACTCGTCATGGGTCACCTCGAACTCGGATTCGGACAGTTCCTCTTGCCCGATCGATGAGCTGTGAACGAACTCCTCATGGGTGAGGTCCATGAGATTGTCCAAAACCAGTTGGTAGTTGCACGGTGCATGGATGGTCTCACCGTCTCCGGCCCATTCGGAGCTTTGCAGCTGGTGCATGTCGGGTACGAGGCCCGGGTCCGCTTTTGTAGGGTCACCGAGCCACACCCACACATAGCGGTAGCGCTCAACCACGGGGAAGGAGGGAACGGTAGCCGATGGATTCAGGGTTTCCTGCGCGGGCATGGAGGTGCAGCGCCCGGCGGCGTTGTAGCGCAGGCCGTGGTAGGGGCACTGGATCTCGTCGCGGCCCACCAGCTTTCCCTGGGACAGCGGGGCGAGGCGGTGCCAGCAGGAGTCAGCCAGTGCCACGGCCCGGCCATCACCGGTGCGGTACAGGGCCAAGGGGCGACCGGCAACCGTGCGGGCCAGGATCCCTTTGGCGGTGATCTCGTGGTCCCACCCGGCGACGTACCAGGCGTTGAGCGGGGAGGGCAGGAGCTTGGCTGTGGTTGTGGTCTTCGAAGCGGAGACAGACATGGAGCGGTCCTTCATCGTTGAGGGGGCCGGATAGTACCCAAACTAACTATGAAGATAGCTAGTAGGTGAGGTAGACCACATACTAGCTATCTTCATAGTGATATGCAAAGGTCTGTTGGAAGTAAGCTGGGTGAGGGTTCAATACCGACCTGAAAGGACCCGCCTTGACTCTTCGCTCGGCCTTGCTGGCGCTGCTGTCCTCGGGCCCGCTGACGGGCTATGACGTGGCCAAGCACTTCAGTTCCTCCGTGGGCCACGTCTGGCATGCGCCCGATTCGCAGATCTATCCGGAGTTGCGGAAGATGCTCGCCGAGGGTCTCCTCTCCAGCCAGTCCGTGCCATGGGGGACACGTGGAGCCACCAAGACCGAGTATGCCCTCACGCCGGACGGCGAGGACGCCCTGCGGGAGTGGCAGAGTCAGCCCCTGGCCTACGTCCGTGACCGGGATCCTGCACGCCTCAAAGCTGCCTACTTCGAGTGGGCACCCCCGGGCGTAGCGGCCCAACAGTTGCGGGCCCACATCGCCCATTACGAGGAGCAGCGCCTCCAAACGCTTCACATGATCGAGGCCCTCGAGCGGCGCGTCCATCCCACTCTTGCCCGTCGCCTTGGCCGATATGCCGAAGAGGAGCGGGAGCAGGTGGTCCGCTTCAAGGTCTTCGCATATGAAGGGCAGCTCGCCCGTGCCGAGCAGGAAATCGCCTGGGCCAAGAGAGGCCTGCAAATACTTGGGGAGGCGGAGCGGCCCGAAAGCCCCGATCCGTTGTGATCTGCGCCTCAATCGGAATAGTTGCAGACGCTGCACAGTTGCTCAGGGTGAACCTGATCATTCTGAAAGGAACTGCGCATGCTGTTTTCTCCGCTGGCACTCGGTGAACTCGAACTCCCCAACCGACTGGTCATGGCGCCGTTGACGCGCCTGCGTGCAGGGCTGGATGGAGTGCCTAACGATCTCATCGCCGAGCACTACAGCCAGCGCGCATCGCTGGGACTGATCGTCAGTGAAGGCACGTACCCGACTCCTGCTGGCCAGTCCTACCCGGGCCAGCCCGGCCTGGTCACGGAGGAGCAGATCGCCGGCTGGAAGAAGGTCACTGACGCGGTCCACGCAGAAGGCGGCCGGATCTTCGCGCAAATCATGCACGGTGGCCGCGTTTCCCACGCAGACATCACAGGTGGTCACGAGATTGTTGGCCCTAGCGCCGTCGCCATCGAAGGTGAAGTCCGCACGCCGAACGGCAAGCAGGCCTACCCGGTCCCTCGCGAACTCCGTACCGATGAGTTGCCGGCCGTCATCCAGGAGATCGTTACCGCTTCCCGCAACGCCATCGAGGCCGGTTTCGACGGCGTGGAACTGCACTCCGCCAACGGCTACCTCCTGCACGAGTTCCTCGCGCCGAATTCGAATGTCCGCACTGACAGCTACGGCGGTTCTCCGGAAAACCGCGCCCGCTTTGTCATCGAGACCGTGAACGCCGTGGTTGAGGCGCTCGGTTCCAACCGCGTGGGTATCCGTATCTCGCCCGAACACAACGTGCAGGGCATTGCCGAGGTGGACGCCGCAGACGTCCGCGCCACCTACGAAGTCCTGGTGGACACGATCGCGCCGCTCAACCTGGCCTACCTGAGCATCCTGCACCACGAACCCAAGGGCTCCCTGGTCCAGGACCTCCGCGAGCGCTTCAACGGCACGTTCCTGGTGAACACGGGATTCAGCGAGATCACCACGCGTGAGGAAGCCATCGCCCTGGTGGCAGATGGCCTGGCCGACGGCGTAGTTGTGGGCCGGCCGGCTATCGCGAATCCTGATCTCGCCCGCCGCTGGCGCGAGGGGCTTCCGCTCAATGAGCCCAACGCCGCGACGTTCTACGCCGATGGTGCCGAGGGCTATACGGATTACCCCTTCTACGCCAACTAGGCGCGAAGCACCCCAGCGAAAGCACGACGCCGGCACCCACCTGAGGTGCCGGCGTCGTAGGTTACCCCCGAGCACCCAACTAGGTCGCAGCAGAGCGCGTTTTGAGCGCCCAAAACGCGCTCTGCTGCGACCCAGTTGGGGGAGGGGCGGAATGTGACGCCCGGGAGGGGGCAGTTTGGGCGGGGTCCGGCCCAGGAAGTGCACGTTCCTATAGGATTTGTGCATGCCTGAAGCTTCCCCGAGCTCCGTCCGTGCCGGCTTTCCCGTGAGCCGCCAAGTCCTTGCCGACCACGTCTATGAGGCACTTCTTGAGTGGCTGATGGACGGGAGGCTCGAGCCGGGAGCTGCCGTCAGCATCGATGGCATGGCGCGGGAACTCGAGGTTTCACCGACGCCCGTCCGGGAAGCACTGGCCCGGCTTGAGCACACCGGCATGGTCCGCCGGGTGGCCCTCAAGGGATATCGCGTAGCCCCGGTGTTCACCCGTGAAGACTTCGCGGAGCTGATGGAAGCACGGCTTTCGATCGAGCCGGTCAACGCGCGCCTGGCGTGCTCACGGATGACGCCCGAGGGCCTGGACGCGCTGAAGCAGGCGGTCGAGGACCTGAAGACGGCTCCCCGTGGTGGGACCTTTGCCGAGTATCGCAGCTACCTTGAAGCCGACGAGCGGTTCCACCAACTCATCGCTGCCCAGGCCAGCAACCAGTTCCTCCTTGCCGCGTACAACACGCTCGGCGGGCAGATCCAGCGTTTCAGATTGTTCGGGGGAGTTGGGATCACTGACGCTGAGCAGGCCATCGCGGAACACCAGGCCGTGCTTGATGCGATGATCGGCGGGGATCCCGAGAAAGCAGCCCAAGCGATGATTGACCACGTGGAGCAAGTCCGGGGTCGCGCGATGGCGGACGCGCCGCAGGACTGACAAGCTCGAGCGCATTGATTGCGCAGCCCTTTACGCCATACGCACCGGGTATGAACCGGTAGCGCACCCTTTCGCGCCCGGCGCATAGGTGGGTACAGGTGCGATCGGCGGTAGGAGATGCGCCGCAAAGGACCCCACGCCGTGACCCTCTTCACAAGCATATGTAAGACATATAGGATCTAGGAAGTTTCCAGCAAAGGGTTGACAGCTTGCCTTGATTCGTAAATCCTATAGGAAACAGGATTGCACGAAGGAGTGATTACTCATGACGTACACCGCCGAAAACTGGCCCATCACCGCGGCCCTCCTGCAGTTCCCGGGCACGGATGCCTCGGGCCAGCAGGTCAACGACGCCGATGCTTCCGTTTGGGCCGCAGTCCTCCAGGAAGTCAAGGACGCAGGTTTCGCAAACGCGGACCTCACCGACAGCTGGGTCCGCCCAGGCGACCTCAGCAGGGAGCGCCTCGCAGAGTTCAAGGACACGGCAAAAGAGGTGGGCATCGGCGTTCCCGTCATCTCGGCGATCCGCCGCAGCGTCATCCACCAGCAGGACTGGGCTGACAACCTTGCCTATAGCCACCGCACCATCGATGCCGCTGCGGAACTTGGCTGCGAAGTCGTCTCTTTCGGCCTGCACCAGGCCATCACGCCGGAACAGCAGAAGCAGCTGTGGTTCTGGACCGTTGAGGGCTACAAGGATCCGGTCGGAGACAAGGAAGCCTGGAACAACGCCGTCACCCGCATCCGCGAACTTGGCCGCCACGCAGCCGAGGCCGGCATCCTGATTTCGCTGGAGATGTACGAGGACACCTTCCTGGGCACCGGCGACTCGTCCGTGCAGCTCGTTCAGGACATTGGCCTGGACAATGTGGGCCTCAACCCGGACCTCGGCAACCTGATCCGTTTGCACCGGCCCATCGAGGACTGGCGTGAACTGGTCCACAAGACCCTGCCGTACTCCAACTACTGGCACATGAAGAACTACATCCGCGACGAAGACGTGGCCCGCGACAGCTACATCGCCATGCCGTCCCCCATGGAGAGCGGCCTGATCAACTACCGCGAGGCGTTCAAGTTCGCTCTCTCCGTGGGCTTCCAAGGCATCCTCTGCGTAGAGCACTACGGCGGCGACGGTCTCAGCGTCACGGCCAGCAACCAGGACTACCTGCGCCGCCACATCCTCCCCAAGAAGGACGGGTACGCGCTGGGCCAGAGCAAGGTGGCCCAAGGACGCCAGCAGCCCGCCACCTCCGAGTTCGCCGGAGTCTGACCGCCATGACACAGATCTTCGACAACCCGGCGGACTTCGCCGATGAGGCACTGGACGGCTTCGTGGCCGCCAACCGCAGCTACGTTGCCCGTGTTGACGGCGGCGTGGTCCGCTCGACGGAAATCCCCGCAGGCCAGGTCGCGTTGGTGATCGGCGGCGGTTCGGGACACTATCCGGCCTTCGCCGGCTTGGTGGGCCCTGGTATCGCGGCAGGCTCGGCGTGTGGCAACATGTTCGCCTCTCCCGCAGCCGGCCAGGTGTACCGCGTGGCCAAGGCTTCCAATGCAGGCGGGGGAGTGCTGCTGAGCTACGGCAACTACGCCGGCGACGTCCTCCACTTTGGCCAGGCGCAGTTGCGGCTGAATGCCGAGGGAATCGAAACCCGTACCGTCCTTGTTACTGATGACATCGCCAGCGCACCCCTCGACCAGATCGAGAAGCGCCGCGGGATCGCCGGTGACCTCACCGTGTTCAAGATTGCCGGAGCCGCAGCAGAAGCGGGACTGAACCTCGACGACGTCGAGCGTTTGGCCATCAAGACCAACTACCGCACGCGCTCGCTCGGTGTGGCCTTTGACGGCTGCACGTTGCCGGGCGCCAAGGACCCGCTGTTCCACGTTCCCACGGGCCAGATGTCGCTCGGCCTGGGGATCCACGGCGAACCCGGCATCTCAGAGCACCCCATGCCCACAGCTTCCGAGCTTGCTGATCTCCTGGTCTCCAGGCTCCTCGCGGACAAGCCGGACGACGCAGGTGACCGTGTGGTTGCGATCGTCAACGGGCTGGGTACGGTCAAGTACGACGAACTCTTCCTCCTGTTCGGCAAAATCGAGAAGCTCCTCACCGCAGCAGGCCTCACGGTGGTTGAGCCTGAATGCGGCGAGCTGGTCACCAGCCTGGACATGTCCGGTTTGTCGCTGACGCTGCTGTGGCTGGATGACGAACTGGAGCAGTACTGGTCCGCGCCCGCCGACACGCCCGCCTTCCGCAAGGGAAGCATGGCACCTCGCGCGCCCCGCACCGCTGCTGTGGCGGACGACGCCGAAACCTCCGAGAGCGAACAGCCCACCGAAGCCGCGGCTGACCTCGGGCGGCAGGCGGTGGCCGTGCTCGCGCAGGTGAGGGACGTCGTCGTCGAACATGAGGACGAACTCGGCAAGCTGGACGCGATCGCCGGCGACGGTGACCACGGCATCGGCATGCGCCGGGGCGTGGACGCTGCGGCCGCTGCCGCTCAGGCAGCATCCGGTGCGTCGGTCGCGCGGGTGCTTCTGGAAGCCGGTGAAGCCTGGAGCGAAAGGGCCGGCGGAACGTCCGGTGCGCTGTGGGGTTCGGCCGTCATCGCTGCGGGGCAGGCGCTCGGCAACCGGGAGTCCTACGCAGCAGCCGACGCCCGGGCAGCCGTATCCGCATTCGCCAACGCCATCACCGAACTGGGCAAGGCTGACACCGGGGACAAGACCATGGTGGACGCCCTGCTGCCGTTCCGCGACACCTTCCTGGCAGAGCTCGACGGCGGTGCCCCGGTTGACCGGGCCCTGGCAGTGGCCGCCGCTGCGGCGGAGTCCGCTGCCGCGGCAACCGCGGACCTGCGCCCCCTCAAGGGCCGCGCCCGTCCACTGGCGGAGAAGAGCCTCGGACACCCGGATCCCGGAGCGGTTTCCTTTGGACTGATCGCGGCACGTATCTCGCAATTCATCGATTCACAACTGGCCCCTGCCGCCTTCACGGCACCGGCCGGAAACGGAGCAGAAGCATGAGTACAACCGAAGGCTGGCGGATCGTCGTCGGCAATGACGAGGCAGGCGTCGAGTACAAGAACGCCTTGAAAGCGTTGCTTGAAGCCGATCCCCGCGTAGCTTCCGTGACGGACGTGGGAGTTGGCGCCAATGACTCCACCGCCTACCCGCACGTCGCCGTCGATGCCGCACGCAAGGTGGCCGAAGGAGAAGCCGACCGTGCCTTGTTGATTTGCGGTACCGGCCTGGGTGTGGCCATCGCGGCCAACAAGGTCCCTGGCATCCGTGCGGTGACAGCCCACGACAGCTACTCTGTGGAACGCTCCGTACTGAGCAACAACGCCCAAGTCCTTACCCTCGGCCAGCGGGTGATTGGCCTTGAACTGGCCAAGAAGCTCGTGGGTGAATGGCTCGATCACCGCTTCGACCAGAACTCTGCGTCCGCCGCGAAGGTAGACGCGATCTGCTCCTACGAACCCGACTACACGAAGGCAGTCTGACCATGACGTCAACAGAAAACCAAGCCCGGAAGATCGCCGTCGTAGGATCCGGCTACATGGGCGGCGGCATCGCCCAGGTGCTGGCGCTCGGTGGCGCGCGCGTGGCGCTGGCAGACGTGTCCGCCGAAGTAGCGCAGAAGAACTACGACCGCTTGTTGGAAGAGTCCGACCAGTTCATTGCCGACGGTTTGTTCCCGGCGGGCTCCACCGAGATCCTGAAGCAGAACCTGTGGGCCGCCAAAGATATCGAAGAAGCCGTTGCCGACGCCGACTTCATCGAGGAAGCCGTTCCAGAGGTGCTTGAGATCAAGCACGCCACCCTGTCCAGGATCAGCGCTGCGGCCAAGCCGGACGCGCTGATCGGTTCCAATACGTCCACGATCTCCATTGCCGCCCTGGCTGAGGCAGTCACGGGTCCGGAACGGTTCCTGGGCGTTCACTTCTCCAATCCGTCGCCGTTCATCCCGGGCGTCGAAATCATTCCGCACGCCGGAACCTCCGTGGAAACAGTGTCCGCATCGCGGGACCTGGTGCACGCGGCCGGCAAGCAGACCGCCGTCGTGAAGGACGTCACCGGTTTCGTGCTCAACCGCCTGCAGTATGCGCTGTTCCACGAAGCGGCACAGCTGGTGGAGCAGGGGATCGCAACAGCGGACGACGTCGACACCCTGGTCCGTACGACGTTCGGCTTCCGCCTGCCGTTCTTTGGTCCGTTCGCCATCGCGGACATGGCCGGCCTGGATGTCTACAACTTCTGCTACAAGTCGCTGCAGACCGGGTTCCCGGAACGCTTTGCGACGCCGAAGATCCTGTCCGACCTGGTGGAAGCCGGCAAGCTCGGCACCAAGACCGGCGCTGGATTCCTCAACGTTCCGGCCGAGCGCACGCCGGAACTTATCGCTTACCGCAACAAGGCGTATGTGGCCATGCAGAAGCTCATTGAAGAGCTTGGCCCGGCACCGATCAACTAACACTTACAGGAGAAAACGCATGACTTTCCCCGCATCACGGACAGCTGTCGTTACGGGAGCTGTCTCGGAGCGTGGCATCGGCCGCGCAACCGTCAACTACCTTGCCGCGCAGGGCTGGAACATCGGCATCATCGACCTTGACGACGCCACGTGCAAGGCTGCAGCCAAGGAAATCGCCGCCGAGTACGGTGTCCAGGCGCACGGCGTGGGGGCCAACGTGGCCAGTGAAGCCGAGGTCCGCGCCGCCATCGACGAACTGGAAGCCGAACTGCCGCAGATCGTGGCGTTGGCCAACGTTGCCGGCGTCAGCTCGCCCATCGGCTACCTGGAACTCGAACCCGCCGAATGGGACCGCGTGCTCAGCATCAACCTCAACGGCGTGCACTTCGCTACCCGGCGCGCAGCCGAATCCATGGTCAAGAACGGCATCGGCCGCATCGTCAACATCTCCTCCGTCTCCGCGCAGCGCGGCGGTGGCACGTTCTCCAAGACCCCGTACTCAGTGGCGAAGGCAGGCGTCATCGGCCTGACCCGCGCAACGGCACGGGAACTGGGAGAGTACGACATCACCGTCAACGCGATCTCACCCGGCCCGATCGATACCGACATCATGGGCGGAACCTTGAGCGAGGAACGCAAGGACGAACTCGTCAAGGACCTCGTGGTGAACCGGGTCGGTTCCACCCGTGACATCGCCGCAGCCATCGCCTTCCTCATCAGCGAGGACGCCGGATACATCTCCGGCCAGACGCTGAATGTGGATGGCGGCCTGTACATGCACTAGGCGCAGACCATGCGGACCTGGACAAGAGAACGCAAGATCTACCTTGCCGTGGGCGTCCTTGCCTGCGCCGTGGGCCTCGTGCTCATTTTCTTCCCGCGCTGATTCACCCCTGCCAAAGGCCCTGCCTGGCTTTGTGCTGCCCTGGCGCGGCAGCTTCACCACAAACTGACTACCCCTGTGGTTACTCAAAGAGGAGTTTCAATGTCTGTTGCCACCAATTCCACCAAGGAGTTGCTGGAAACGCCGGTCCTGAAATCGGCCATTTCCAAGGCATCGCTGCGGCTGATGCCCATGCTTGTCATCCTGTACATCGTGGCCTTCCTTGACCGCACCAACGTTGGCTTCGCGGAGGCCGCGCTGGAAGTAGACCGGGGCATCACAGCGGGCGCCTACGCCCTGGGTGCCGGGATCTTCTTCATCGGGTATGCCCTGTTCGAGATTCCCAGCAACCTGCTGCTCACCAGGTTCGGCGCCAAGGTGTGGCTTGCCCGCATCGCCGTGACCTGGGGCATTGTTTCTGCCTGCTTCGCGTTCGTCCAGGGTGAGACGTCCTTCGTGATCCTGCGTTTCCTGCTCGGTGTCACCGAGGCCGGACTGTTCCCCGGCGTCATCATGTTCCTTGCTGCCTGGTTCCCCAACAAGGTCCGCGTCAAGATGTTCGCCATCTTCTACCTGGCACAGCCTTTCTCCCAGATGATGGGGGCACCGCTGTCCGGATGGCTGATCAACATCGGCGACCAGGTGCCCGGCGTCGCCGGATGGCAGGTCATGTTCTTCGTTGAAGGCATGCTGGCTGTCGTTGCCGGTATCGCCGCCTACTTCTTCCTCATCAACAGCCCGCAGGACGCCAAGTTCCTCAGCAAGGAAGAGAAGAAAGCCCTGACCGACGTCATGGCGCTGGAAGACACCGTCAAGGAAGAATCAGGCCCGCGCGGTGTCTTGGCGTCCATGCGGAACGGCCGCGTCTGGTACTTCACCGTGATCTACTTCTGCCTGCAGGTCGCGGTGTACGGTGTCACGTTCTACCTTCCGCAGCAGGTCGCCCAGCTGACGGGACAAAAGGTGGGGCTCGCCGTCGGGCTCCTGGCCGCCATCCCGTGGTTCTTTGGGATCTTTGCCTGCTACTTCATCGGCAAGGCCGCCAACACTGTGGCGCGGCGCCGCCGCTGGGGCACGGCACTCTTCGTCTCCACCGGAATCTGCATCTTCGGTTCCGCGTGGGCCGGCGCCAACCACCTCCCGGCGGTGGGCATCATCTTCATCACCCTCGCCGTCTGCAGCTTCCTGTCCACCGGCCCCATCTGCTGGTCCTACCCGACGGCGTTCCTCACCGGTACTGCCGCCGCTGCGGGCATCGGCCTGATCAACTCCCTGGGCAACCTGGGCGGTTTCGTGGCTCCGATCCTCCGGACCACGGTCAACCAGGTCACGGCCTCAGACACAGGAACCATGGGCGTCTACGCGCTGGGTATCCTGCCGTTCGTCGCCGCAGTGATGATGTTTGGAACGCGCGCGTTCAGCAACAAGGCCGACGAGCTGCTGGGCAAGTGACATTCCTCAAAAGCGGGCCCCAGTACATAGGGGTCAGCACCAAGATGTACCTCGGCTACGCGCAATCCCTGGCGTGGTTGCGACACCTGGTGAAAGAAGTGGACGCCCGTCCGGCCCTCGCGGCCGGACGGGTAGTCCCGTTTGTCATCCCGTCCTTCCCCGTGCTGCCGGACGCGTCCGACGTGGTGGCCGGTACGCCCCTGGTGCTCGGTGCGCAGAATTGCGGGTGGGAGGACGGGCCCTGGACAGGCGAGGTCTCCCCGTCGATGCTGGCCGAGCTGGGGGTGGGCCTTGTTGAAATCGGGCATGCCGAGCGGCGGCGCTGGTTCGGCGAGTCCGAGGCGATGATCGCACTCAAGGTGCGTGCCGCCCTCGAGCATGGTCTCACTCCCTTGCTGTGCGTCGGGGAGACCGAACGGGTGCCTCCGGCTGAAGCCGCGGCCTTTGTGTTCGGGCAGATTGAATCGGCAGTGTCCGGCGACTGGTCCCTCGCCGGGAAACTGGCTGTTGCCTATGAACCTGTATGGGCCATCGGTGCTGCGGAACCTGCCTCGGCGCAGTTCGTCTCTGACGTGGTGTCGCGGCTGCGTGGCCTGCTGGCCCCGCAGGACCTGGCCGGGCTGCCCATCATCTATGGGGGCTCTGCCAAGCCTGGGCTCCTTCCTCAGCTGGACGGGGTTTCGGGGCTGTTCCTGGGCCGCTTCGCGCACGATCCCGTGAACTTCGGCCGCGTGCTGGACGAGGCCCTGGCCCTCCCCAGCTAGGCCTCGCGTTTCCCCAAGCTAGCCCCCCGTTCTCCCAACTGGGTCGCACTTGTGCGCGTTTTCAGCGCTCATAACGCGCACAAGTGCGACCTACTTGGGTACTTAGGCGCGCCGGCAGAGGGCGATGAAGCCGCCCAGGTTCTCCAGGCCTTCGGGATGTGTGGGCAGGTAGTTGGTCAGTTCGGGTGAACGCACGACGACGGCACGCCACTTCCCGCGCGACACCGCCACGTTGATCCGGTTGCGGGAGAGAAGAAATTCCATGCCCCGCGGAACTTCGTCGGCCGCCGAAGCGGCCATGGACGCGATGACCACCGGAGCCTCCTGGCCCTGGAATTTGTCCACCGTTCCCACCCGGACTGCGCCGAGCCCGGCGGCACGGAGCTGGTGCTTGATGAGTTGTACCTGGGCGTTGTAGGCCGCGACCACCAGAATGTCAGTCTCGGAGAGGGGGCGTGGGGCGGCTTCCTCTTCGGAGGGATCCAGCCACGTGAGGCCCACATGGGCTTGCACCTGGCGCACCACCTCTGCGGCCTCTTCCGGGGATGACGTGGAGTTGCCGGTGTGGTGTACATAGACGCACGAAACCCCGGGCTGTGCAGCGTCGAGGTGTCGCTTTGACGCAGCCGGTGCCGCCTCGAGCCGGCCATCGTAGGACAGGGCGGACACGGCATCGCACAGCGCAGGATGCATCCGCCACGAGAGTGCCAGGAAGTAGCCGAGCTCCGGTGGCAGGGTGTTGTAGCCGTTCGAGAGCCAGCCCAAAGCGGATTCATCAACCGGCTCGGGATGTGTTCCCTGGGTAACCTGAGGCAGTTGCTGGGGATCGCCCAACAGCAGGAGGCGCTTGGCGGCGCGGCTCACGGCCATGGTATTGGCGAGCGAGAATTGCCCAGCCTCGTCGATGACCAGCAGATCCAACGAACCTGCGGGAACGGAATTTCCCACCATGGTCCAGGCAGTTCCCCCGATCAGTGCGCCGCCCGGCCTGGAGAGGGCTTCCTGAACGTCGGCCTTGGCGCATTGCGTCCACGGCAGGGGGTCGTGGTGTTTGACTTCCTTGGCCACCCTCTGCGGATCGACGCCGGCTTTCTCCACGGCAGCGCAGAGCATATGTTCCACCACGGCGTGTGATTGCGCCACGACGCCCACTTTCCAACCGTCAGCCACCAGCCGGGCCAAAACGTGGGCCCCCACGTAGGTCTTCCCGCTGCCCGGAGGTCCCTGCACGGCAAGGTAGGAGTTGTCCAAATCCTTGACGGCTGCCGTGATCGCTTCGATGTAGCCGTCCGGTCCGGATGGTACCGGCGGCAACTCGCTTAGCGTGCGCAGCCTGGGTGGCTTCCTACGGACCAGATCCAGCGCAGGGTGGTCCGGCCACTCCGGCAGGGTGCTACGCAGGCGGGTGGCCAGAGCGGCCAACGCGGCCTTTTGGCCGGTGGTGGGTATGGGACTGTCCGGCGTCAGTGCCATGGGAAGCTGGTTGAATTCTGCTGAGTCTTTGCGGAGGGGCTCGCAGATGGTGACCGACTCCAGGTCCCCTGCGTCGCCTACGTCGAGGACCTCTGTGTTGTTCCACCCCGCCCTGCCGAGCGCTGCGGATTCCTTGGCTACCAAGGAGTCGGGCAGGGGAGGGCCGTACATGCGGAAGTAGGTCTTGCCCGGCTCCAGCCCGGCACCGTCCCCGGAACGGCCAACGAGCTTGACGATCCTTGCCGGCTGTTTGCGGGGGCTTGGCTTGGCCCAGTCCTTCACTACCTCAGCGTGGTCCACAATGAACAAATCCCGCCCGTCCTCCCACTGCGAGGTGGGTTTCTCAAGGCGATCAAAATGGCCCCACCAGTACTGTTTGTCCTCCCGGCGGTGATACCCAACCCCTGCTGCCACGATGGCAATGGCCCGCGCATCCGTTGAAGCACGCTGGTCCTCCGGCAACCCGTCAAGGTAGTGGAACAGCGCCTGTTCCTCCGGTGCGGCTTGGTACTTGTCCTCCTCCGGTGGGGGCCCGGAATCCTCCGACGCGGCATCAGCCCCACCGGGAACAATGCCCCGCTCCGCAGCCCGTGCCAGCAACCAGTTCCTTAGCTCCAGGGTGGACAGGCAGTCGTACTCGTTGTAGTCGCGGATGCTTTCCAGGATGGCTGCTGCCTGCTCCGCTTGTCCGGTGTCCCGTGCCGTGCAGTAGTCGGCGTAGGCAACCACGGAGGCGCCGGCGTCGGTCACGTCACCGGACCGCAAGTGCCGGCCCATATACAGGGGCTCGAGTTTCTTGATGCTGTAGGAGTTCTCCGACACCCGGAGGCTGTGCCGGACGGTGTCATACAGGTCCACCAGGACGCCCTGGCGCAGGAGGTCGTCGACGGCGGCCTCGCCCACCACATGTGCCAGTGACAGGTTCCGAAGGGCGGTTTTCTCGTAGGCGGCGTAGTGGTAGATGTGCATGCCAGGGTACTGCGCCCGGCGCTTGGCAACGTAGTCCAGGAAGTCGACGAAGGCTTGCCCTTCTTCAGGCCGGGAGTGCGCCCAGAACGGCCGGAACACTGGTATTGCCCCGGGTTCGGTGGGGTTTTCGATGACCCCGAACAAGTACTCCAGTCCCCATTTGCCGGTCACCGGGTCCTGCCAGAGGGGGTCGCCTTCAAAATCGAAGAAGATATCTCCCGGATCAGGATCGGGCAGCCTGCCCAGGGTGTTGTCCGGCAGGATCTTGTAGCTCACGGTCTTGGCCGTACCCGCTTTGTCCGTGTAGTTGACCGTTCCGTCCGGGTTCCCGGCGCCGGTCTGGAGCTGGGCCTGTTCGCGGAGCCGCAGGAGGGTGTGGTCACCCTCCTGGGGAAGGGCCGCCAGTTGGTCGATGGTGGTGACGCCGGACTCGATCAGCTTCTTCCTCCGGCTCAGGCGCATGCCCGCCACCATCAGAAGGTCTCGATGCAGCAGGACCTGCTCGGCACAGAAATCGCAGCGGCCGCACGCGGTATAGCGGGGATCTCCCCACTGGACCGGGCCGGATGCGGCAACATGCTCTACCGTCATTCTGAGGAACCGGTCCCGGCGTTCCCGGAAAACAGGCAGGATCTCCAACAAAGGGTGGTCCGAGTGGACCCGGTTGCCCAGGACCAACGTCACGGTCGGGTCAGGCATGATCCTGGCCTTGAGGAGCTGATCGCCATAAGCTGCCAACTGCAGCAACGCAGTGACCTTGGCGTGCCGGGCCAGTTTGGTGTCGAACACAGCGTATGTGCCGCCCGGTTTCCTGACCAGGAAGTCGGAGCGTCCGTGGAATTGTCCGTCGAAGAACGCAGCCTGGAATACGATGTCCGCCCCGGACCGCAGGGCGTCGATGGATTCCGCGTGCTTGGCCGAAAGGCTGGCGCGGTCCATCGCGGTGGCGGGTTCGACGTCGTACACGCCTTTTCCAGTAGCCGCATCCCAAGGCCCGAACTCGGCGATGAAGTCGTCCAAAACACGGTGTTCGTGAAGATCGCCCAGCTTGGCGGTGCGTTCCAGCATGGCGTCCTTGGCGAAATCCGGGGCTGGCGAGCGTCCCAGTTTCACGTCCAGTGTGCGCAGCAGCTGGTACTCGCAGGTGGCAGCTATGACGAGGTCGCTGGCCGAATAGACCAGGTCCTGCGGTGCGTCCGCCGCTTCCGGATCGAGGAAGAACACGGTGACCTACTCCTTATCCAAGCAAAGCTGAAACCCTTGCAGCCAAGCTATCAGCGGCCACCGACGTTTTTAGCGTGCGGTGCCTCTAGACTGCCCCCATGACGCAAGGAACCCACACTACGGACCCCGCCTTCGAAGCAGCTTTCGAGGCAGCTTTTGAGGCAGCACAGAAGAGCCTCAGGGAGGGCGGCATCCCGATCGGAGCCGCTTTGGCGCGCGGCGGTGAAATTATCGCCAGCGGCCACAACGAGCGGGTACAGAACGGCGACCCGATCGCCCACGGCGAGATGTCAGCCCTGCGGGCAGCAGGGCGTCAAAAGAGCTACAGGGACACCACCCTTTACACCACGCTGGCTCCCTGTGCCATGTGTACCGGGACCATTATCCAGTTCAAGATCCCGCGCGTCGTGGTGGGGGAGGCTGAGACCTTCCCCGGCGAATTCGACCTCCTGCGCTCCAGAGGCGTTGAGGTGCTGGTCCTCAACGACCCCCGGTGCGTGGACATGATGCGGACCTTCCAGCGCGAACGCCCCGAACTGTGGGCGGAGGACATCGCCGAGTAGCGGCCATCGCGTGGAGACCAGCAGTAAGGGTGCGACGGCGGCACCAAGGGCGGGGTGCCGCCGTCGCCGGCTGCTGGGAGCCACATGTCAAAGAGTCATCCGACGACTATTTGGCAGGCTTCCCTGGAGCCGACCGGCGGGAACGGGCCGCCGGAGTGGAAGGGATCAGTTCTTTGACCTGGGCCACCACGGCGGGGTTGGCACCCCGGCTGCCCAGGTCCTTGGCCAGTTTCTCCACCTCGGACTTCGCTGCAGCAGCATCGTCCGCCATGACATGCAATCCGGTCCGCAGCTCCACCAGGTTCCGGTAGGCGAGGTTGTTCGCCGCGCCTCCGCCTTCCCGGTAGCTGGCAAGCCCCGGGTCGGTCAGGGCAAGTGCCCGTTCCGGGTCGGCGCTGTGGTGCTTGACCAGCTTTGCTTCCTTCCGGCGGTAGAAGTCGTCTCCCACGGACTGCGCGACGGCGGTCGCGGCCTTGACGCCCAAAGGCTCGCCGCCGAAACGCTCGGCTGCCTCGGTCAGGGTGTCCAGCCCCTTGCTGAGGTACGGGGACATGGACCCTTCGAAAGCGAGGGTGAGACCGACCTCGCGGGTGAAGAACTCAGGAGCGAAGCGGTCCTCTTCCCGGGTGACAGGGAAACCAACGCGCAGCGGCAAGGTGTTCGACGCCTGGACGATGCCGTCAGTGGAGTACACGGCCCGGACCAGGTACTGGCCCGGCTCGTCGAAGGCGAATCCTTCAACGCCAAAAGCCAGCTGGACCAATTCGCTGTACCGGTCGCTGCCGTCGCTGTCCCCACCCGCCGGCGCCAGGGTCACCGGTTCCGGAAGGCCGTAGAAGCACACCACGGATTCGTGGAGCACCACGGTGCCATTGGGCTTCTGCACGTACACGGTGGTATTTCCAAAACGCGGATCAAGCCGCCCGTCCACCAGCAGTGGAGCGTCGCTGGTGTTCCTCAGTCGGAATTCGATCGCCACCGGCTCCATGTAGTCGAAATGGGGCTTGGAGGACAGCATCAATTCCACATCGCTGCCGGGACCGGAGACCGTCATGGACCCGGCCGGAGATTCCAGGTGCCCGCCGGACGCCCAGGGATCGCCGCCCATGATCACGGCGGCCCGATCCCCGTGGCGCAGGTGGAGCAACTCGTCGTCGTCGAAGCGGAACCTGAAGTTGCCCCAGAAGGTATCTGCGCCGTTGCGCTGGTCGTACTTCCAGTCGTAGTTCATCCAGGAGAGGGAATCGGGCCGCGCCTTGTCCCAGGCGTGCAGGTAGTTGAAGGCGTGGCCGGCCTCGTGGACCCAGGTGTACAGGAAGTGGCGCATTGCCCATGCCTGGTCCTGGGTGGTGGGGGTGGTCACCAGGTTGGTAAACCACGAATGGTTGCGGAACACTGCGAAGCCCTGCCTGTCCGGTCCGCGGCCGGCACCGCCGAAACCGGCGGCGGCGTCGAACATGATGCCACCCACCCCGGCATTGTCAAAGATGCCGGCCTGGATGCCCCACATGTTCCACGCCGGCCAGCCGGAGGTGAACTTGCCGAACGAGGTTTCCATGGCGTCGTGCAGTTCACCGACGCTCCAGGACGAGAAGCCGGCAGCACTGTCATCAATCACCGTGTGGACGGGATCCACCGTGACCGCCACTCCGGCGTCGCGGTAGGCGGACTCGATCGTGATGGTGCGGTTGGAAAGGTCGGCCGGCCTGTTGTTGTGGAGGTGCGTGTTGTACACGGGGACCTTGGGCTCGGAATCCACCGAGGCGCAGTAATCCAACTCAAGATTGATATCGCGGAAGCAGTCCGAGCGGTATTCGCAGGCGTATGGCTGGCCCGCTGTGCCCCCGCTGGTGAAGGTTGCCACAGCCCCGGTGATCGCGCCTTGCGACCAGGACACCACGATCTTCACAGTGGTGGCCGGATGGGTTCCTTTCCAGTAGCGGACAGTTCCGGTGATGTGGGCGTTGCACCTGGTGATGCTGACCGTCGGCCTGTCCACGATCCACGATTCCACATACGTCTTCACCAGCTGGAACCGTCCACCCACACGGACGAACCGGGTGCTGTAGAAGTCGCCGCTGACTTTGTTCAGGACAGGGCCCTCCAGGTTCCTTCGTGGATCGATATCCAGGCGCAAATCCAGGGAACTGCCGATCAGGGCAGCACCTCCCTGGCGGCCTTCGTACCTGCCGCTGATTGCTGTGGACCGCCAGCACCGCCACCAGTCTTCCGGTGGCCACGGAACAGGACCGGGCGGCAGGGGCGAAGGATCAGGAAGGGGAAAGGGGCCAGGGCCCGGTGGGACCGGCGGGAGCGGCGGTACGGGAAGGGGGCCGTCGGGGACAGGTGTGAATTGGGATCCGGGGACGTTGGGGGAGTCCATGGGGGTTCTTTCTCGCGCTGGAATCACATGTGCGTTCGCCTGGGAGTTCGCTCAGGCGGCATGCCGGTTCCGGGCAGGGGGTGCGAATGTGGAAGCCCTTACGAGTCAAGGATGGCCAGTGCCCAGAAGCCGTGCGTAACCCGAAAATGAGGATACTCCAGCGAATGGAATATATCCAGAGGGGTTGCGGAATTTTCTCCCCTCCGGGATGTTCCGGCCGCTGGTCAGCGGTAGCAGCCAAGCGTAGGCTGGCATGTATCGGCGCAGGAGCCGAAGGACCCCGCGTCGATGAATCCCAATCGATGAAGGAGGACCCATGAGTGTCGTACGCGAATTCATGACAACGGATGCCCAATGTATCCCGGAAGACAGGACTCTCCAGGAAGCCGCCCGCATGATGAGGGATCTGGACTGCGGTTCACTCCCGATCTGCGGCATGGACGGCAAGCTCACCGGCTTCATCACCGACCGCGACATCGTGGTCAAGTGCCTGGCCGAGGGCAAGGATGCACGCGAAGTCCGTGCCAGCGAACTCGCTACCGGCAAGCCCTACTGGATCGACGCGGACGCCAACGTTGACGAAGCCATCTCCATGATGGAGGAGCACCAGGTGCGCCGGCTTCCTGTCATCAGCGACCACAAGCTGGTAGGCATCATCAGCCAGGGCGACATCGCCAGGAACTACTCGGAACAGCGCGTGGGCGAAATGGTGGAGCACATCTCCGCCAAGGAGCACATGCACCACTGAGGCGTCCGCCGTCGTTGAGGCCCTGGGGCAGTCAACCATCCGGCCCAAACCCATGAATCCAGCCGCCGCGAAGCGCTCCCCGTCAGAGGAACGCCTCGCGGCCCGTTCCTTCACGCAACACCAGCCCGCCTTCCTCGATGGAGACGATCAGGCTCTTGGGTTTTCCCGCCAGCTTCCTGGTGGCGCTGAGATTCCTGCTGCTGACCTCCACGCCCACGGTGGCGCCCTTGGCCGGCAGCTCCACTGTCAATTCATCGGCCATGCCCAGCAGCATCTTGGTGGAAACGTTCCGCTGGGACACGGCTTCCTTGCCGTTGACGGTCACCGACACGTCATCGGACTCGAACCCGTCCTGGAGGATGATCAGCAGTTCCTGCATGCTCCAACTACAGCACCAAGACCCCGTTCCGGATAGGCCCTGTGCTGCCCCGACCTGAAAACTGTCAGCCGGGTAAGGCAAACTGTCATGGTGACTGAACTACTCCACACAGACGCTGCCATCTACGAACTGATCGCCAAGGAACTTGGCGTCAAAGCCTGGCAGGTCAAGGCCGCCGTGGAACTGCTCGACGCCGGATCCACCGTTCCGTTCATCGCCCGCTACCGTAAGGAAGCCACCGGGACGCTGGATGACACCCAACTGCGGGACCTGGAAGAACGGCTCCGCTACCTGCGGGAGCTTGAAGAACGCCGCAAGAGCGTCCTCGAAGCGATCGAAGCCCAAGGCAAGCTGACCCCGGAACTGCGTGCCGCCGTCGTGGGCGCAGACACCAAGGCGCGGCTGGAAGACATTTACCTGCCCTTCAAGTCCAAGCGACGCACCAAAGCGCAGATAGCCCGCGAAGCCGGGCTGGAGCCGCTGGCCGACGCGCTGCTGGCAAACCCCCGGTTGGACCCCGTGACGGAAGCCGCCAAGTACCTCAACGCAGAGCACGCGGTGGAGGACTCTGCGGCAGCGCTCGCCGGCGCCCGGGCAATCCTGGTGGAGCGCGTGGCCCAGGATCCCGACCTCGCTGAGGACCTGCGTGAACGCCTGTGGAAGCAGGGACGCATGGTGTCCCGCGTCAAGAAGGGGATGGAAAGCGAAGGCCAGAAGTTCAAGGACTACTTCGACTTCACCCAGGTCCCGTCCGGAATGCCGTCGCACCGCGTGCTTGCCCTCTTGCGCGGCGAAAAGGACGGTGTCCTGGAGTTGGACCTCGCCGAGGCAGATCCCGCGGACGACGACGCCCTGGCCGCCGCCCGCACCAGGTACGAGAACGCTGTGGCCAGGTGCCTTGGAGTCGCCAACCAGGGCCGCCCCGCTGACCTGTGGCTGACACAGACGGCACAGCTCGCGTGGCGCGGACGCATTCTGGACCGGCTCACCACCGACCTTCGCGGTCGTCTCTTCGCCGACGCCGAGGACGAGGCCGTCCGCGTCTTCGCTGCCAACCTCCGGGACGTCCTGTTGGCCGCGCCCGCCGGCAACCGGGCCACGCTGGGGCTCGACCCCGGGCTCCGGACCGGCGTCAAGGTGGCTGTGGTGGACGGCACGGGCAAGGTGGTTGCCACGGACACCATCTATCCGCACGCGCCCGCGAAGAAGTGGGACGAGGCTTTGGGCACGTTGGCACGCTTGGCCAGGCAGCACAGCGTGGAACTGGTGGCTATCGGCAACGGCACAGCTTCGCGGGAAACGGACAAGCTGGCAACGGAGCTCATCAAGTCCCTCGATGCCGCAGGCATGCCAGGGGTGCAGAAGCTGGTGGTCTCGGAGGCCGGTGCATCCGTGTATTCCGCGTCGGCACTGGCTGCCTCCGAGCTTCCCGGCATGGACGTTTCGCTCCGCGGCGCGGTTTCCATTGCGCGCCGCCTGCAGGATCCCTTGGCGGAACTGGTCAAGATCGAACCCAAGTCGATCGGCGTGGGGCAGTACCAGCACGATGTCACGGCGGCAAAGCTCGACCGTTCGCTGGATGCCGTGGTGGAAGACTGCGTGAATGCCGTGGGCGTGGACGTCAACACCGCCTCCCCGGCGCTCCTGAGCCGCGTGGCAGGTGTTGGTCCGCTGCTCAGCGAGAACATCGTGGCCTACCGGAATGAGAACGGTCCCTTCGGCAAGCGCAGCGACCTGAAGAAGGTACCCCGGCTGGGGGCCAAGGCGTTTGAACAGTGCGCGGGATTCCTCCGGATCACCGGCGGGGCAGAGCCGCTCGATGCCTCCAGCGTTCACCCGGAAGCCTACTCGGTCGCTCGGAAAATCCTGGTTGCTGCCGGCGGTGGTCCAGCCACGTCCCTGGATCCGCAGGCTTTTGTTGATGGAACATTCGGTTTGCCGACGGTCAAGGACATCATGTCCGAGCTCGAAAAGCCCGGCCGTGACCCCCGTCCTGCTTTCAAGGCAGCCTCGTTCTCCGAGGGGATCGAGAAGATCTCGGACCTGGTGCCCGGCATGATCCTGGAAGGTACGGTGACCAACGTTGCCGCGTTCGGTGCCTTTGTGGATGTCGGCGTACACCAGGACGGACTCGTCCACGTTTCTGCCCTGTCCAACAAGTTCGTCTCCGATCCACGCGAGATCGTGAAGTCCGGCCAGGTGGTAAGGGTCAAGGTGCTCGAAGCCGATCCGGAGCGCAAGCGCATCTCGTTGACGTTGAGGCTCGACGACGAACCCGGTACCGCCGGGCGTGGTGCGGGTGGACGGAGCGCAGGCGAACGTGACAGCGGCCAGCGCGGGAATGGCCAGCGTGGGCAGGGCCAGCGCAAGCAGGGTGATAACAGGCAGGGCGACCGTCGGCAGGGCCAGGGCAACCCGCGCACCGGTAGCCCCCGCCAAGGCAGTCCCGCGCCGGCGGACACGGCCATGGCCGAAGCCCTCCGACGCGCCGGCCTCGGCAAATAGCGCCGCCCCCGGCCCACAGATTCCCACCCCTCACCCAAGTAGGTCGCAGTTGTGCGCGTTTTGAGTGCTCAAAACGCGCACAACTGCGACCTAGTTGGGCAGGGCGGGCAGAGGCTGGGCAGGGCGGGTGCCGGGCGGGCCGGGCGGGTGCCGGGCAGGCCGGGCGGGTGCCGGGCGGGGTTATGGTGCCGGGACGGGGAACAGGACCCGGGGGTCCTGCAGCAGGGCAGGGTAGTCGAAGGCTGCGCGGTCAATTACGTCGGTCAGTTCGAAGTTCCGCGCGAACTGACCGTCAACGGTGATCGGACGGCCCACGACCCTTCCCAGTGCAAAGATTCTCCCGCCCTCGAACGGAACGGCGATCTCCGTCTTGCCCGGCAGGGTGCTGAACGCTTCCTCTGCTGCGAGGCGCTTGCGGGTTGGCTTCTTCGCCTGGGGCTGCGGGGCCCTCTTCTTCGGTCCGCCGAGGTTGCGGCGTGACTTTTCCTCCACGTAGACGAACTGATACTCGTCGGGATCTGCCTTGGCTTTGGCTTTGCCGTGCGGTGGCAGGCTGACGGTGGACAGGTCTTCCGGGCGGAGGTCCTCGACGGGAGCCCGCAGGATCCAGAGGCGTTCGTCTTCCGGATCCTCCGGGTGGAAGGTGTGGCGCGGTTCCGGCCAGACGTAGTCCAGCCGTTCTTCGGTGCCGGGGAACAGCGGGCCGTAGAACCGGGGATCCTTGCCGATCAGCTTGGACCGGTGGCTGGCGTGCAGGTCTTCGTCGCCCAACCACGGCGGCATGGCGATCCGCGAAACGTAGTCGGGGTGGGCTGCCTGCGGAGCGAATTCGGTGATATTTGAACGGGTGTTGTCCGGATGTCCGCGCTGGATCCACTCGTCGGCCATCGCCAGGCCGTACAGGGTCAGTGCCGGGACGTGACCCATCCACATCCGGACGGCGGGGTGTTGCTGCCAGCCGTAGTGGGGGATGACCAGGGCGCGGAGTACCTGGAGGGCCTCAACACGCTGTTTGCCGAGCCGCGCGGTGTCCAGCGCCGCGGCGCTCTCGCGGAAATCGGCGAAGGGGAGGAAAGTCTGCATCCCTTCAGTTTGGCGGTGCGGCCGCGCATAACCAAGTTAGGTGCCCCGGGACACATGCAGTTGTTCGGGCCTACAGTGGTCGGGTGGAAACTATTGGTGAGAAAACGACGACGACGGCGCCCCCGGTTGCCGAACTGCACCTGCACATTGAAGGGACCCTTCAGCCGGAACTGATCTTCTCCCTGGCTGAACGCAACGGCATCGACCTGCCATACGAAGATCTTCCCGAACTGCGCGAAAAGTACGAATTCACGGACCTCCAGTCCTTCCTGGACCTCTACTACGCCAACATGGCGGTTCTGCGCACGGAACAGGACTTCACGGACATGACCAAGGCGTACCTGGAGCGCGCAGCGGCCGGTGGAGTGCGCCATGCGGAGATCATGATGGACCCGCAGGCCCACGTGAACCGGGGAGTGCCGCTGGAGACGTGCGTCAACGGCATCGCCAACGCCCTGGCTACTTCCGAGGAGGACTTCGGGGTGTCCACGCTGCTGATCGCTGCGTTCCTCCGGGACGAATCCGAGGAGTCGGCGCTGGAAGTGCTGGAGCAACTCCTTGCCATGCATGCCCCCATCGCGGGTATCGGCCTGGACTCCGCAGAGGTGGGCAACCCGCCGTCGAAGTTTGAGCGGCTGTACCAGCGCGCCACCGAAGCCGGACTCCACAGAATTGCCCATGCCGGAGAGGAAGGTCCTGCCACGTACATCACGGAGGCGCTGGACGTCCTGCATGTGGAACGGATCGACCACGGGATCCGCTGCATGGAAGACACCGAGGTGGTGCAGCGGCTGGTAGCCGAACAAGTGCCCCTGACCGTGTGTCCGCTCTCCAATGTCCGGCTGCGGGCCGTGGACAAGCTGAGCGACCACCCCTTGCCGGACATGCTGGCAATTGGGCTCAACGTATGCGTGAACTCGGACGATCCGGCGTACTTCGGCGGTTATGTTGACGACAACTTTGAGCAACTGGTCAAGGTGCACGGGTTCTCGGTCCCGGAGCAGGCCACTTTGGCCGCCAACTCCATCCGGTCATCGTTCGCCAGCGATGCCCGGAAGGCTGAACTGCTGGACCAGGTCACGGAGTGGGTCAAGGCATCAGTCCCGGTTGAGTAGCGTTGGGGCGGGTCGAGCCGCTGGAGGCGAGACCCGCCCATCACTTTCGGCCGCGTCCGATGTCACACTCGGTCACGACACACGCTGTTAACCAATTACAGTCGCGCAAATTAACAAATCATTGGCAAACTTCTAGGGAGCATCCACCCATTGAAGGAGAAGCATGGGCGCGAACACCGCCGAGAACACCAACCTTCGTTTGAAGGCCGTATTGGACATCCTCGCCGAAGGTGTCTGGTCCGGAACGACGCTGAACGCCGGTGAGGTACTGGCCGAGGCGATTGCCCGTGTCCCGTTCAACGCCCACGAGGCTGAACTGCTCAGTGGCGGCATCCCGCGGGGACACAAGACCCTGACCTCCGCCTCCGCCAAGCTGGTCAAGGCCGGTTGGCTGGTCAAGGGCCGTTCCGGCTGGACCATTCCCGAGGATGGGCTGCGTGCCACGGTCGCCTTCCCGGACGTTGCGGCCTTCGCGGAAGCGCTCGACGCCGAGACCCCCATTCCGGACGATGTCGCCGTTCCGACCGCGCCGCCGGCCAGGCCCAAGACCAAGCGCGCCGCCGCACCCAAAAAGGCTGCCGCTCCCAAGAAGGCTGCGGCTCCGAAGGTCGCCGCCGCGAAGAAGTCCACCCGCAAGGCTCCGGTCGAGGCAGCGGCGACCACCGCCGTCGAGACCCTTCCCCAGCCCGAGGCCGTTGCCATCGCTGGTGACTTCAACAAGATCCTCGGCGCCCCCGAGGACTGGGCCCCGCAGTATGACGAGGCGCAGATGGAGTTCAACCCGTTGGTCCAGCTGTGGTCGCTGACCGCGGAACTACCGTCCGGCTTCTACACCTACAAGATCGCGCTGAACCGTTCCTGGGATGAGAACTATGGCGCGTTCGGCACACGCGATGGTGCCAACCATGAGTTGAACCACGACGGCGGTCCGGTCACCTTCACGTACGACCACGCCACGCGCGACATCGTGGTGGCCTAGCTTCCCGTCCCACGAATCGTGCCCTTGTTCGTCCATCCCTACCCTGAAGGAGGGGAGCGGCGAACAAGGGCACGATTGGTTAAGGTGGGTCCATGAGTGCAGAGCACGTGAGGCTTACCGCACGCGTCACCGGAGTCGTCCAAGGCGTGGGCTTCCGCTACTGGACGGCTCGGAAGGCCGAGGAACTCCTTCTGAGCGGGACGGTTCGGAACCGTTTTGACGGGTCCGTTGAGTTGGTGGCCGAAGGGCCGCACGCGGACGTCGACCGCCTGCTGGACTGGCTCAATTCGTCCAACGCTCCCGGGCAAGTGGAGGACGTTGCGGCCGACATCTCGGACGCGACCGGGGAATTCGACGACTTCCGGATTATCGGCTAGGCCCCTGGGGACGACGCTGCAAGTCCGGACTCCTTGGCAGCAAGCAGCAGTTCCTGATCGTAAGCAACCAAGTTGTCCACTTGGAGTCGGATGGCCGTGGCCAGATGAATCCCGTCAGCGCTGCGGAGCTGCCTGGGCATTGCTGAAGCGAACATCAGGTCAGCACGGGTTACATCCACCAAGTTGATCGCTGATAGGACGTCGTTGACCACGTCGAAAGGTAAGCTTCGGCGGCGGGCTGCACAGTGGAGTTCCGTATAGAGCAGCATCGAAGCGACCAGATGCCCTCCGGAGGAGCTGATGTGGGTCAGGTGATCGGCGAGGGTTTGCGACTCCCGTTCGTCAGCCACCAACTTCAAGATCGCCGAAGTGTCTGCATAAACGATCACCGATCACCGCGCAGGTCGGCGAGTATCTCGGCTGTCCCAAGCTCAATTTTGACTCGCGGTATGAGACGGAAATCCACTGGCGAATCTACCGCTGGCCGAACGCTTCCTGCTTGCAAAAGCCGTTCAAAGGGCGACGAAGAGGGTGGAATGAGCGTAGCGGCGACCTCGCCGTTGTTGGTCACATCAATGACTTCGCCATTCTTGACACGCTCAAGGATGAGGGTGCCAGCCATCGGGCGGGTCGCTTCGATGTAGTGCTCCAACCGCTGCAGTGCCGGCTGGGAAGAGGAATCGCGGACGGCATCGGCACCCACCGCGTTTGCGGCGGCCAGGGCATGGCCATGCGGCAGCCCGGATTGCAGCGCCAGAACCAAAGCTGCGCAGAAGGCATCCCCGGCGCCGATGGTGTTGGCGATGTCGCTTACCGTGACGGCGGGAGCTTCCGCCACCCTTTCGCCGTTCTTGAAGATCGCCGAACCTTCCCCGCCGTAGGTCACAGCCACCAGCGGGGCGTTCCGCAGCTCGGGGATGAGCTCATATTCCGTTTCGTTGACGATCACCAGGTCGCAGCGTTCCAGGAGTTCGGGCAGCAAAGGTGCGGCCGGTGCGGCATTCAGGGCGAAGAAGCCCCTGGTGCGGCGGGCGGTCTCCAGAACCACGTCCTGGTCGACTTCGAGTTGGCACAGCACTGCCTCGTCCTCGGCGAAGGATACGTCGTCCACGGAAACCTGCCCGTTGGCGCCCGGGCACACGACGATCTGGTTTTCGCCGTCGGAATCCACCAAGACCAGCGCGGTGCCGGTGGCGCCGTCAACCTGCGCTACGTCCGCAACGTCGACGCCGGCACGCGCCATGGCATGCAGCAGGGTGCGGCCCGCTTCATCCTGGCCAACGGCCCCGACCATGCGCGAGGCACCAGCGAGCCGGGCAGCGGCGACGGCCTGGTTGGCGCCCTTTCCGCCGGGCTGTTGGCGAAGGACGCCGTCGCCCACTGTTTCGCCGGGGGAGGGGAGCCTGTGGGTGGTCGCCGTGATGTCGAGGTTGATGCTGCCAACGACGGTCAGCGCAGGCGAAGTCAGGGAAGAGCTCATGGGAAGGCCTATCTGGGAAATGAACTTCAGGAGGACTGGATGACGGAGAGGTGCCCGGCCCTGGCAGCCACGAGGCACTTGGCCAAGTAGAACGGGGCTCCGTTCCGTCGGACGTACTGGGTGAGGACCAGGACCGGATCGGAAGGCCGGAGGTCCAGGAGTTTGGCGCGGCTGGGACCGGCGGTGCTGAGGCTGATCTGGCACTCGCCTGGGCCCAGGGTGGTCCCGGTCAGGCCGGCCAGGAGCTCCAGCAGTGTCGGCGCGGGGAGCCCGGGAGCTTCGGCGGCCTCTGTCAGGGCCCCGGCCTCAGGAATGTCCTGCGCTACGTTCTCCTGCAGGTGCGCCACGGGCTCGCCGTTGCGGATCAGTACGCTTTCCCAGAACCACACGTCGTCATCGGGCTGGACGCCGAGGCCGGGCGCCACGAATTCCGAGGCCGGCTGTTTGATGGCCGCCACCCGTTTGACCTGGATATCCGAGTCCTGGCCACCCAGCAGTTGGTCAAACGGACGGATGTGCTCGATTCCAATCCGGGGCAACGAGTCGGCCACAAACCTGCCAACTCCGCGTCGTGCCCGCGTGAGCCCGTCTTCCTCCAGGAGCATCAGCGCTTCCCGAATGACGGTGCGGCTGACGTCCATCATGTTGCCCAGTTCGGTTTCCGTGGGCAGGAGTGAACCCGGCGGCAGGAGCTTGGTCCTGATCGCCTCGGCGATGCGGGAGTAGGCGGCCACGCGCAGGGGTTGGCCCTGCTGGGCTGCGATGGGGCGGGACAGGAACTGGACGGCGTTGTCGGTCAAGGGAGCCTCGCTAGGAATCGGTTAGGGACACTGTACCGGAGAAATGGGAGAGGTTGCACAAGCTCGTAATACATGCTTGTATAACAACTCACATCTCGCGGCGCTTGCCGGCGCCCTCGGACAAAGGAGTTTGATGTGAACATCCCCAACACCGCGGTGGAACCGCAGGAGACAGCGCTCGAGGCAGCCGAGGCAGGCCGTTTCCACGGCCGAGCCGCTGCCTTCCTGATCACCACCCTGGTCCTGGCCGTTCTGGCATTCCAGCTCAACGCCAGCATGATCACCCCGGCCCTGCCGCACATCGGTACGTTCTTTGGCGAATCTCCCGAGGCCGTGGCCCAGGTCCAGTCCATGTTCTTCCTGGCAGGTGCCATCTCCGGCCCGGTGATCGGGAGGTGGAGCGACTTCATCGGCCGCCGCACCGCGCTCCTGCTGGTCCTGGCCATCATGGGCGCAGGTACGGTGCTGTGCATCTTCGCCCCGAACCTTCCCCTGCTGGTCACCGGACGCTTCCTGCAGGGCGTCTCGAGCGCCATCTTCGCGCTGTCCTACATCGTCCTCAACGAGCATCTGCCTGCACGGCTTTTCGGCACGTCCATCGGCATCATCGCAGCCATCAACGGCGGCGTCGGCGGAGTGGATGGCTACTTCGGTGGCCTCATGGCTGAAACCATGGGCTTCCAGTCGATCTTTGTCGCCGTGCTGGTACTGGCCGCGATCGCCGTCGTCTGCGTCATCAAAGTAGTCCCCAAGGGACGGTTCGCTGCAGCCGCCGGCACTATGGACTGGTGGGGCGCCGGTTCGCTCTCGGTGTTCCTCGTCTTCATCACGTACTTCGTGTCCACCGGTTCCTCCGCAGGCTGGACGTCACCGGCGGCACTCGCCCTCCTCGCCGGCAGCATCGCGTCCTTCACCGCCTTCTGGCTGATCGAGAAGAAGCGCCAGACTCCACTGGTTGCCGTCCACCACCTCCGTTCCCGCCAGGTGTGGCCGGTGATCGCCACCACCGTGCTGACCCTGGCCGGCATCTTCGCTATCATCAACTTCACCGTGGTGCTGCTGAGCCAGGACAAGAACAGTGGTTTCGGCCTGTCCGCATCGGTGGCGGCACTCTTGTTCCTGACGCCCGCTGCCCTGATCGGCGTCTTCGCGGCTCCGCTTGCCGGCTGGATCGCCGACCGCCGTGGATGGATCAAAACCGTCCGCGTCGGCTCTGCAGCCAGCCTTGTCTGTGCGATCGTCGCGGCCATGTTCGCCAACAACCAGGTGGCTGTCCTGATCGCGATCGCCGCGTTGGGCATTTTCTACAACGGCTTCTTCCTGACCGCGATCAACGGCCTCTCCGTCCTGCTGTCGCCCAAGGAAGCACCGGCCGCCCTGCCGGGCATCAACGGAGCGAGCTTCGGCATCGGGGCGAGTCTCGGCGTCGTGGTCGTTGCGCCGTTCGCCGGCCTGGGCACCGCAGCCGGGTACTCCACGGCCCTCTGGATTTCCGTGGGCATCACCGTTCTCGCGTTCATCGTGAGCCTGTTCATAGCAGCGCCTAAGGGCGAAAAGATCTAACGCACGACGCCGGACCCCGCCGCCGGGGGCCACTGACCAACCCTGTTCCGAAAGACCCGAAATGAGAAAACCATGAACCAGCCCGCACCCTTCTTCCTCGACTGCGACACAGGTATCGACGATGCCCTGGCCCTCGCCTATCTCCTGGCGTCGCCGCTGGCGGAGCTGGTGGGCATCGGGACCGTCAGCGGCAATGTCAGCGCCGCCGGAGGTGCCCGGAATACGCTGGATTTGCTGAAGCTTGCCGGGCGTCCGGATATTCCCGTGGCCGTGGGCGCCCACGATCCGCAGGTTGGCACGTTCCACGGTGGAGCCCCGCATGTGCATGGAGACAACGGCATTGGAGGAGTGGAGTTGGAACCGTCGGACCGTGAGCCGGTGCCGGGTACGGCCGCGGAACTCCTGGTGAAGCTGGCGCATGAGCATCCCGGTGAGCTGCGCGTCGTGGCCATCGGCCCGCTGACCAACATCGCCGAGGCTCTCCGGCTCGAACCCAAGCTGCCCGAACTCGTGGCCGAGCTGACCATCATGGGTGGGGCGGCGTTGGCCCCCGGAAACATCACGCCCGTGGCCGAAGCCAACATCGCCAACGATCCCGAAGCCGCGGCGGAGGTTCTGGCTGCCGACTGGGATGTGACCCTGGTGCCCCTGGATGTCACCATGACCAACGTCCTGGAGGAGAGCCACCGCCAGGAACTCCTGGCCTTCGATCACCCTGTTTCGCAGGCTCTTGGCGGGATGCTGGGCTACTACTTCGGTTTCTACGTGGACATCTTCGGCCGGGCCTGTTCCGCAATGCACGATCCCCTCGCCGCGGCCATCGCCGTCAGGGGAGTAGAGCTGGCCGTGGCGCCCAAGGTCCGGGTGGCCGTGGACACCACCCATGGCCCGGGCCGTGGCCAGACTGTGTGCGATCTCCGCGGGCAATATGTGGGCTTCCCCGATCAGCGCGGCGCACGGTGCCGGGTAGTGCTCTCGATCGGGGAGGAGTTCGCCCCGCATCTCCTGGGAACCATGAAGGCCGCCTGGCTTAGTGACGCCCAGACGCCAGCCCCCGCCGCCTAACCCAGGCGCGTCCCCTCCCAACTGGGTCGCACTTGTGCGCGTTTTGAGCGCTGAAAACGCGCACAAGTGCGACCCAGCGTGTGAGTGCCTTCGGCGCGCCGTGATCCGGGAAAGTATGCGGTTGGCTCGCCTGGGCTCTGGTGGGCTCTGCCCATACGGGTTGATCATGGGATTGTTCGTCTCGGTGAACGCTGGCCCAACTTGGTGCCTTGAGTCCGTGACCCAGCGTGGCGTGGAGGACTTCCACGGGAACCGTGGATTGTTGCTTTCAAGCACGGGTACTAGATTCCTGAATATTCTCCCTGTCCTCCCCGAGACGACGCCGGTAACTGGATGTATTGAAGGGAAGCTGGAATGGACATTGTTCATGAACGGGCCGCGGGAATGGATATTTCCAAACGCGACGCGAAGGTCTGCGTGCGGGTCCCCGGAGAACGGGCAGGGACCTACACCTCAAAGGTCACAACCTGGGGCGCGACCACGCACGCGATCCTGGAACTTCGGGAGTTCCTCGAACGCGAACACGTCACTGTTGTGGTGATGGAAGCGACCAGCGATTACTGGAAACCGTTCTTCTACCTGTTCGAAGAAACCCTGCCGGTGATGCTGGTCAACGCCAAAGCCGCCCGGAACATCCCGGGACGCAAAACCGATGTCTCCGACGCCGCGTGGCTGGCCCAACTGGCCGCGCACGGGCTGCTGCGGGCATCATTCGTGCCGCCCGAACCCATCCGCGAACTGCGGGACCTCACCCGGGCCCGCGCCATCGCCACCCGCGACCGGGCCCGGGAAATCCAAAGGCTGGAGAAGTTCCTGGAAAGCTCCGGGATCAAACTCTCTTCCGTGGTTTCAGACCTGACCGGGGTCTCTTCCCGGGACATGCTCGAAGCCCTCATCAACGGCGAACGGAACCCCGAGGTGCTGGCCGGGATGGCCCGTGGAATGCTGCGCTCGAAAATCCCGGCACTGGTCGACGCCCTCACCGGCAGGTTCAAACCCCACCACGCATTCATGGCACGACTGCACCTGGACCAGATCGACGCCCACACCCGCACCATCGATACCCTCACCGCACGCATTGAGGAGGCGATGGAACCCTTTCGTGAGGCCAGGGAAGCCCTGGCCACCATCCCCGGAGTATCCCAACGAGTCGCCGAAGTGATCATCGCCGAAACCGGAGCGGACATGAGCGTGTTCGAAACCCCGGGCCGGCTCGCGTCCTGGGCCGGGGTCTGCCCCAGCGCCAACGAATCCGCCGGCAGGATCAAATCCAGCCACATCATGCCCGGCAACAAATACCTCAAAGCAGCACTCGGCACCGCGGCCATGTCCGCGACCCGATCCAAAAACACCTACCTCGCCGCGAGATACCGCCGCATCACCGCCCGCTCCGGAACCAACAAAGCCCTCGTCGCCATCGAACACTCCATCCTCACAGCGGCCTGGCACATGCTCCGCAACGGCGAGTGCTACACCGACCCCGGCGCCGACCACTTCAACAGGATCAACCCAACCAGAGCCAAGAACAACGCCATCAAACAACTCAACAACCTCGGCTACAACGTCACCATCACCCCGGTCACCGCAGCCTAACCCACCACTACTTTCGTACTAGTTGGGTTCCCCTAGGCGTACATGAGCGAGCCCGGCGTGGTGAGCGTTTCGCCGGTCTCCAGCCACGTCTTCAGGCCGGAGAGGATCATGGGCCAGCCGCCGTAGAGTTGGTCGTTGGCGCCCTCGCGCAGCTGGTCGTGCGTCACGGTGAGGTGGCACGAATCGCCCACGGGTTCAATCTCCCACGTGATCCGCGAGGTTCCCTCGGCCTTGACGTCCTCGCCCCACAACGCGCGCATGGTCTGGACCAGCCGACGCGGGGGATCGACTTCGATGTTTTCGCCTTCCCCGAGCGGTGCGTCGGCCTTGGGATTGCGCATCTCAAAGCGCCCACCCTGCGTCCAGTCCGAGGTGAAGGTGTTCCCGAACTGGTACTTGCTCCGGATCTCACTGGTGGTGATGGCTTCCCAGAGCCGCTCCGGCGTGGTCTTGATGTAGATTTCGAAGATCTTTTCCATGGGACTTTCCAATCTGGATTTCAGGTCGCTGAGGGCAGCGGCCCATGGTTCTGCATATTTGCTCACCCAGCGATCGTGGATGAGCCGGATGGGGACCGGGTTCAGGAAGTGCAGCTTTTCACGCCCCCGACGGCGGGTGACCACCAGGCCTGCATCTTCCAGCAGTTTGAGGTGCTTTGCGATGCCGAAACGGGTCATCTCGAACCGGGCTCCGAGGGCACTGAGGGTCTGCCCGTCCTCGCGGAACAGCTCATCGAGCAGTTCCCTCCGGGTGGGGTCTGCCAGTGCTTTAAACACGGCGTCCATGGGTTCAGAATAGGTGACCATTTAGTCACGTGTCAATGGATTATCCTGAGCTTCTCCGCACGATCGCGGGAATGCGCCGAGGTCGCTGTTCCTTTCCGGGCCCATTCGAAGGCTTCCCGCGAACTCGCGAGTACGGCCCGGCAACCGGAAAGTTTCTGAAATTTCGTAGAAACAAACAGCCACATTCTGTGGGAATTTTGCGATTCATCCCGGCCCCAACGCCAACCCATCGCCGGAAAGTCCTACGCCAGCGCCGATTAAGGGCCGCTAAGTTACTCGCAAGTTTCGGATACTGAACTGTTGTTATTGCCAAAACTTTACGATAGTTTCTCCCTGTGATGCGCGTCGCACTGAAGCTTTTGGGGCGACGAAGGCCGAGCGAAGGACAAAGATGACCATCCACCCAGCGGAATTACAGGGCGCGGAAGAGCGCTTGAAACGCCTGCACGAACGCCTCGGCGGCATTGCCTACGGCGGCGACTACAACCCCGAACAATGGCCCCGAGACGTCTGGCAGGAGGATGCCAGGCTCATGCAGGAAGCCGGCGTAAACCTCGTGACCCTGGCGGTCTTTTCATGGAGCCGGTTGGAGACCAGCCACGGCGTGTTCGATTTCGAATGGCTCGACGAGGTCATGGACCTGATGCATGAGCACGGAATCGGCGTGGACCTCGCCACCCCGGACGCCGTCCCGCCCGCCTGGCTCGTTGAACAGCACCCCGACATCATGCCCGAACGCGCGGACGGCAGTATCTTCGGTTTCGGGTCACGCCAGCACTTTGATGTCTCCCACCCCGTTTACCGCGAGAAGTCCCTGGCCTTGGCGGACAAGATGGGCGAGCGCTATTCCGGCCACCCTGCGCTCCGGATGTGGCATGTCGGCAATGAATACGGTCCGGCGTCCTACGGCCCCTGGGCGGAGAAAGCGTTCCGTGAATGGCTGCAGCGCAAATACGAGTCCTTGGACGAGCTCAACCAGGCCTGGAGCACCGCGGTGTGGGGGCAGCTCTACACCGCTTGGGAACAGGTCCGGGTGCCCGCCCAGCCGCGAACATGGTCCAATCCCTCGCGGCGCCTGGACTTCCACCGCTTCACCTCGGACAGCATGCTGGAACACTTCAAGGCTGAACGCGACATCCTCCGCAAGCACAGCCCGGACCTGCCGATCGTCACCAACTTCATGCGGTTCTACAAAACCAATGACTACTGGGCATGGGCAGCGGAAGAAGACGCCGCCGCGCTGGACATCTACCCCGATCCCCGCGAAGACGACGCACATATCGCAGCCGCGCTCAACTTCGACCTCATGCGTTCACTGCGCCACGGCCAGCCGTGGTTGGTCATGGAACAGGCTACGGGCGCGGTGAGCCAGTGGTCCATCAACGTATCCAAGCTTCCCGGAAAAATGCGGCTGGGCTCCTATCAGGCCATAGCCCAGGGCGCTGATTCGATCCTCTTCTTCCAGTGGCGCCAGGCCCGGGGCGGCACGGAACGTTACCACTCGGCCATGGTCAACCACGCCGGTCCCAACACCCGGATCTTCCGCGAGGTGTGCCAACTGGGCCAGGAACTGAAGTCACTGGCCGGCCTAACGGGCACCCGGTCCGCGGCAAGGGTGGCAATCGTCTTCGATTGGGACTGCTGGTGGGCCCTTGAATTGGGGAACTCACCCCGCTCCGATTTGAACTACACCACCGAAGTCCTTCGCTTCTACCGTCCGCTCTTCGAATCAAACGTGACCGTTGATTTCGTCAACGCCACCAGCGACCTGTCCCAGTACAGCCTGGTCATCATGCCGGCGTCGTACCTCCTCACCGATGAGGCGGCCGCTGGGTTCGAGGACTACGTCACGGGCGGTGGCCGGCTGGTGGTCTCCTACCTGTCCGGCATCGTGGACGAAAACAACACGATCCGCCTGGGTGGCTATCCCGGCGCGCTACGGAACGTCCTGGGTGCATGGAGCGAGGAGATGCATCCCCTTGCAGGCGAGGATGAACGCGTAAAGCTCGTGACGGCCGACGGCAGCACCTCATCCGCAGGCTACTGGACCGAGCACTTGCATGCCGTAACGGCGGACGTCGTGGCCAGCTACGCCTCGGGCCGGCTCGCGGGGTCTCCGGCCGTCACGCGCAACTCCTTTGGCCGGGGGACTGCCCTGTATCTGTCAGCACGCGTGGACGACGACCTGCTCCGGCAGTTGCTCGATGAGGAACTCCAGGCCTCAGGTGTGGAACCGGTACTGGACGCCCCCGCCGGAGTCCAGGCCCGCCGTCGTGACGCTATCAACGCTGAGGGCACCCGCCGCAGCTTCCTTATGGTGCTCAACCACAATGACGCGCCGGCCCGGGTGGACGTGCTCGACGGCGGTACGGACCTCCTCAGCGGACGCGCGGTTAAGGGCCCGGTTGAGCTGGAAGCCAACGGCGTCCTGGTGCTGGCGGAAGGAGTGGGAGCATGGCACTGAGAATGGACGCTCCTCCTTCCGGGGCCGTAGAGGACAAGCCTCAGCAGAAGCGGCGTGACAAACCCGGAAGCTGGAAGCTGGCGTTCAAACGCGATTGGCGTTTGTACACACTGTTAGCGCTACCACTGGCCTACTTCCTGGTTTTCCGGTACCTGCCAATGGCCGGGAACGTGATCGCATTCCGCCAGTTCCAGCCCGGCGGCAACATCTTCGGCGAGAAGTGGGTGGGCTTCAAATACATCACCCTCTTCATCAACGATCCCAGCTTCTGGCAGGCGTTCCAGAACACCATCATCCTGGGCGTCCTTACATTGGTGTTCTGCTTCCCGATGCCGATCATCTTTGCCCTGATGCTCAACGAGCTGCGCTCGCAGAAGTTCAAGAAGTTCGTCCAGACCGTGGCGTACCTGCCGCATTTCATGTCCGTGGTGATCATCGCCGGCATGATCCTCCAGAACTTCTCATTGACGGGAACCGTCAACCAGATTTCGGAGGCGTTGTTCGGCAACACCGTGAACTTCACGCAGGACCCCACCTGGTTCAGGCCCATGTACATCAGTTCCGAGGTGTGGCAGACCATGGGATGGGGCGCCATTCTGTACCTGGCCGCCCTGACCCGGGTGGATGAGTCCTTGTACGAGGCCGCCAGAATCGATGGCGCCAACCGGTGGCAACAGACCTGGCACGTCACCTTGCCGGCGATTCGCCCGACGATCATTACCCTGCTGATCCTCAACATCGGCACGTTCATGGCGGTGGGTTTCGAAAAGATCCTCCTGATCTACAACCCCCTGAACTACGCGACCTCCGACGTCATCTCCACCTACCTGTACCGGGTGGGCCTGGAATCCAGCAACTTCAGCTACGCGGCTGCGATCGGGATGTTCGAATCCGTCATCGGCCTCACGCTGATCCTCTCAGCGAACGCGATCTCCAAGCGCGTCGCAGGAACGAGCCTCTGGTGAGCAAAACTTCACGAGCCGAACGCGGCGTGCTCCTTTCGGACATGAAAGTGTCCACCGGCATGCGGGTGTTCCGGGCTTTCAACCTGGTGTTCCTGCTGCTGGTGGTCTTTCTGACCGTCTATCCCTTCCTGAACATCATTGCCCAGTCCTTCTCGAGTGAAGGCTTCATCAATGCCGGGCAGGTCAACCTGTTCCCCCTGGGCTTCAACACCGAGACCTACAAGCTGATCCTGGCGGACTCCGCCTTCTGGACCAACTACGGCAACACCGTCCTGTACACCGTGGTGGCCACCGCCATCTCCATGGTCCTGACCACCTCATTTGCCTATGCGATCGCCAAGAAGGACTTGAAGGGCCGAAGCCTGTTCATCGGGCTGGCGGTGTTCACCATGTTCTTCAACGGCGGCCTCATTCCCAACTATGTGCTCATCAGTTCCTTGGGAATGAGGGACACCCTGTGGGCCGTCGTGCTGCCGAATGCCATCAGCGTCTTCAACCTGCTCATCATGAAGTCCTTCTTCGAGAACATGCCGCGCGAACTGGAAGAGGCGGCTTCCATTGATGGCTTGACCCAGTACGGGATCCTGTTCCGGGTGGTCCTTCCGCTGAGCAAGGCGATTGTTGCCACCATGGTCCTCTTCTATGCGGTGGCCAACTGGAACTCGTGGTTCCAGGCGTTCCTTTACCTGGACAACCCGGACCTGTTCCCGGTCACCATCTACCTCCGCAACATGATTGCCGGGGTCACCACGGCCGGATCGGCAGGCGGCACGGCAGAGAACGTTGGCCAGATCGCGGCCAACATCCAGTCGGTCACGATCGTGCTGACCGTCATCCCCATCCTTTGTGTCTATCCCTTCGTCCAGAAGTACTTCTTCTCGGGCGTGATGCTCGGCTCCGTCAAGGAATAACCCTTATGAAAGGACACCCAATGATCACCAAACGAGAGTTCCGCAGGAGGGACTTCCTGGGCCTGGCGTCCGTGGTCACGATCGGCCTGGTCATGACCGCATGCGATGCGGACACCACGGAAAAAGTGGATACCTCGAAGAACCGGACGGGCGCCATGGACAGCTTCGGCGTCGGAGACACGTTCAAGGCGACGCAGCCTTTGACGTTCACGTTCCTGTTCTCGGACCAGCCGACCTACCCCTACAAGAAGGACTGGCTGCTCTTCACCAAGATGGCCAAGGACAACAACGTCACTCTTGAACCCACCATCGTTCCCAACAGCGATTACGAACAGAAGCGCAGCCTCCTCATCAGCTCCGGCAGCGCGCCGGAAATCATCGCCAAGACCTACCCCGGGCAGGAATCGGCCTTCGTGTCCGCCGGTGCCGTGCTGCCCGTCAGTGATTACGTGGACCTGATGCCGCACTTCCAGGACAAGGTCAAGAAGTGGAAGCTCGAACCGGAAATCGAGGCCCTTACCCAGGAGGATGGCAAGTACTACGTGCTTCCCGGCCTGCACGAGGAGCTGTGGCCTGACTACTCGCTGTGTTTCCGCAAGGACATCCTGAAAAAGGAAGGCCTGTCCGAGCCCAAGACCTGGGATGAGTTCCGCGAGGTACTCCGTTCACTCAAGAAGGCCTACCCGGACGTCATCCCGTTCTCCGACCGTTTCAAGGGTGACAGCGTCCTGAATTTCGCAGCACCGACCTTTGGAACGGTCGCGGGATGGGGACTGGTTGACGGGCTCCTGTTCGACCAGGACAAGAAGGAATTCGGCTTCGCCGCCGGATCGGAGAAGTTCAAAGACCTGGTCGCGTACTTCAACTCGCTGGTGTCTGAAGGTCTGATGGATCCGGAGAGCTTTACGCAGACCGACGACGCCGCCATTCAGAAGTTCGTCTCCGGAAAGTCGTTCGTCATCAGCGCCAATTCGCAGAACGTCATCACCTACCGCACGTCCATGGAACAGTCTCTGGGCAAGGGCGACTTCGAGATTGGGAAGATCACGGTTCCGGGGGGACCGGAGGGGGACATCATTGGCGGAACACGCCTGGAGAACGGCATCATGCTGAATTCGTCCGTGAAGGACAAGGAGTCGTTTGTTGGGCTGATCCAGTACATCGACTGGTTGTTCTACAGCGATGCCGGGCAGGAGTTCAGCAAGTGGGGCGTGGAGGGCACCACCTTCACCAAGGAAGGTGGCAAGCGGAAGCTGGCAGCCGACATCAACTTCCAGGGCCTCAACCCCGCCGGGACCAAGGACCTGCGGGTGGACTACGGCTTCTCCGGCGGTAACTTCGCCTACGGCGGGCCTACGGAACTGCTGCATTCGACGTTCAATGACGAAGAACTCGCCTTCCAGGACGCCATGAAGGCCAAGACTCCCCGGCCCGTTGCGCCGCCGGTTCCGTTCAATGATGTGGACCGCGAACAAGCGACGCTGGCACTTACCCCGCTCAAGGACCACGTCAAGCAGAACGCACTCAAGTTCATCACTGGTCAGCGGGGCATGGGCGAGTTCGATGCTTACGTCAAGGAACTGGACAGCAAGGGCATGGCCAAATACGTAGATCTCGCCAACAAGGCGTACAAGGCCTACGCGGACAAGAAGTAGTTTCCAGACAGGAGCAGCTGATGACAGCAAGGAAAGCAGAGTTCGGTACCGGTGCCCTGTTCAAGGCCGCCGGTACCGTCCAGGGCGTGATGATCGTCGGCGGCCTGTTGGTGGCCACCAACATCCTCCTGGTTGTGTCGCCGTTGCTCGTCGGCGTGATCGGGCCCGTCGCCCTGCTGCCGCTGCTCCTGACCGGGCCGTCGGTTGTTGCTGCCTGCTACGCCTTCAACCGCCTTGTTGCCGGAGAGGACACAGGGGTGTTCCGGGACTTCCTGGGGTCTTACCGGAACAATTTCGGACAGGCGCTGGTGGTGGGGTTGCCTTACCTGGGCGTCCTTGCTGTCATCTGTGCCAACCTCCTCAGCCTGCCGGGCAGCAACCCTGAAACGGTTGCTGCCCGGGCAGGCCTGCTGGGACTCGGCATCCTGATGGGCACTGCGGCAGCCCATGCCTTGCTGCTGCTGTCCCGTTTCACCTTCCGGACCGTGGACATCCACCGGCTTGCCGCCTACAGCCTCGGTGCCCACAAACGCGTGTCCCTCGGGAACGCAGGCATACTCTTCGTCACCGGTTTTGTGCTGCTGTCCACCACAGCCTGGCTGATGCTGTTTGTTGTTGGCTTGGTGGTGTATCTCCTGTGCTTGAACTCGCGCCCATTGCTCAGGCTCGTTGAGCGCCGGTTTACCACCGCACGGGAGCCCCAACCGGCCGGTTAGAGGTTCGTCCTGACCACGGCTCCCTGCGCGATGACAGTGCTGACCTTCTCCAGGGCGGTGCCGTTGGTCAACGGGTCCGCGTCCACCACTACAACGTCGGCAACTGAGCCGCGAACCAGCCTGCCCACCTCGTCACCGCGGCCAAGCAAGCGGGCCGCGTTGGTTGTGGCCGCCTGCAGTGCCTCAAGGGGTGACAGGCCTGCTTCGGCCAGGAGCCGCGCCTCTGTGCCGATCGGGGTGACGTCGGTGCCAAAGGAGTCGGTACCGGCAACGATCGTGACGCCGGCATCTTTCGCAGCGCGCACGGCGGCCTGGAGGATCGGGGTGTATTCCTTGCCGCGGGCAGCCAGGACGGGGTTGCTGGACCCGGCCATGCTGGTGATGGCATCCATGGTCGGGGTGAAGAAGGTGCCCCGCCGGGCCATCTCCTGGATGGTTTGCTCCGATACGAAAACGCCGTGCTCGATGCTTTTCACCCCGGCCCGGACAGCGCCGTCGATACCCTCCGCACTGTAGGCATGGCACAGGACGCCCGCGCCCTTGGCGGCCTTCACGATCGCGCCGATCTGCTCCACGTCATAGACCAGCTCGCGGGGGTCCTGTTCGGGCAGGCCTGCGCGCGGATTGGCCCGGGTCTTGATGACCTTTGCCCCGCGCTTGATGTTGACCCGGGTGAGGTAGGCCAGATCCTGCGTTTCGGTGATGCCGCCGCTGATGGTGGCCAGGGGAGCCAGGTCCGGATCGGCCAGAAGCGAGTCGCCTTGATCCGGTGAAATGAAGAGGCCGGCGGGGGTCATGCGGGGTGAAACGCCCGGTGCCCACGACGGCAGGGCGGCCAGGGCAATGTCCTGGTAGAACGTGCTCGAACCGCTGCGGACGCTGGTGGCACCACCTTGGAGGAGGAGGCGGGCGTCTGCCAGCGCATTTGCATGGACGTGGGCATCCACCAACCCCGGCAGGACCCACCGGCCGGAGGCGTTCAGCACGCGGGCGCGGTTCACGACGGCGGCAACAGCCTTGCGCGTCTCATCCCGGCTGCCGACGGCGGTCACCTTACCGCCGTCGAGGACCACGACACCGTCGGCCACGGCGTCGCCGGTCTTGGGGTCGACAACCGTTCCGCCCTCGATGATGACGGCCTGAACAGTGAGCGGCTGGCCGGGGTAGTTGGGGCCGGAATTGGGGTTGTCAGCCTTGGCTGCAGGGGCTGTTGCGAGTTGGCTGGCGATTCCTGCTACCGAGATTCCGGCCAGCGCGGCGGCTCCGGCGAGGATTCCGCGGCGAGGCAGTTCGCCCTTCGGCGTAGGTGCTGAGGTGTGGTCGTGAAGGCACATCGTTGTACTCCTGGGCAAGGGGATGCCGACGCGCTGCCGCATGGCAGACGTCAACTTTTGGTATTCCAGAATGCCCTAGCAGCAGGGTATTGCGCAAGGATAGAGCCACTAAGCCAGCCTAAGATTGCTCTTGGTATGCCACAAGCCGGACTTATCTCAAGGCAGCACTTATCCGAAAACCACCGTGCCGGCGTCGTCGATCCGCCAGCCCGGGTTGAACGCAATTTCCCAGACGATGCCGTTGGGGTCCTTGACGTGGCCGTGGAAGATGCCTCCGAAGTCGCCCGGCTGGGCCGGTTTGAGGACGGTGCCGCCAGCGGCTTTCAATTGCTCGATGGTGCTGGCCACAGCTGCCTCGCTGCCAACGTTGTGTGAAAGCGTTACGCCGCTGACGCCGGTGGTTGCCGCCGAGCCGCCCAGGTCTTGATTGAACTTGTCGGCATCGAAGAGCCCGAGTACTTGTCCGGGGGCCACCTGGAAGAAGATGATCTCGCCCGGGACGTCCATCAGTGGATCCCAACCGAGCCCGTCCTTATAGAAGGCACGGGCCCGGTCCAGATCAGGCGTGGCAAAGGTGATGAAGTGCAGTCGCTGGTCCATGACAGCCATGCTAGCTACAGGGTGCGACAGCGCACCTAGCCCAGGTGCTGCCGGGTCCCGTTCAGGTCCGCGGCCGGGGCGGTGAAGAGGGCAGCTATGTGTTCGGCGAGTTCGTTGACGTGCGTGTAGCCCGGGAACTTGCGGTGCGGTGCAGCGTCTTTCATAGCGTCATCCAGCAGGGCCTTGACCACGAACACCACTGCCGCCGAAGTCTGCTCCCTGGGCTCGGTTTTGTGGCCGGACTGTGCGGCATTGAAGCCGTCGGCCACGCCGAGGACCCATGCCTCGGATGCAGCCTTGATGGCCGAGTAGCCGGCGCCGGAAGCCGTGGGTTTGGCGGCCGTAGTGGCCGATACGATCGCCAACCTGCCGCGCGGTGAGGCTTCAAGGTCGGGGTAAAAGGTGCGCGAGGTGTTCCGGAGGGTGGTCATGATGCTGGTGTGCAGGACGTCCCAGTCCTCATCCTTCTGGCCCGTGATGCCTTCGCCACCCCTCCAGCCGCCCACGAGGTGAATCAGTCCGTCCACGGGGCCGAGGTCGTTGTGTACCGAGGCGGCAAGCTTCGCCACTGATTCCGGGTTCGCCAAGTTGCAGGTGTAGGTGGCAACGCCGGGGTGGGACGCGGCCAGGACCTCAAGCCTCGCAGCATCGAGATCCACGGCGGCGACCTTGGCACCGGCCTTGAGCAGGGCGGTCACCACGGCCTGGCCGGCGGCGCTGGTGGATCCCGCGACGACGATGTTCAGGGGGCGGGTGGAGGCCACGTCGTTGTGGTCATTCGTGGTGGTCACGGCAGGTCCTTCCGGATAGCACTAACGGTCCGGACGAGCATACCCAGTCAAAAGGATCGCTAATGGCAAAATATGTCGAGGCTAAGGATTCGTCATGCTGGGGCCGAGCTTCGGAGCCCATGGACGCCGAACCTTCACCGGTCCACCGTTGAGGCCCGGTCCGCGGCGGTGGGAGGATGGCTCTGTGGAACCCTTCTTCGACTTTGTCGGTAATTACTGGTGGCTCGTGTTCGTCTTTGGCGGGGTGGCCGGCGGCTGGGCCAAGTCATGGTCAAGGGCCAGCGAACGGCGCCACCGCCGCAAGGTGGAGTTGTACAAGCTCAAGAACCAGCAGGCCATCGCGGAGCAGGCCAGCCAGTCGGAAGTCGCAGCGCTTATGGCCGCCCATGATGCCGTCAACCACAAGTGGCTGGACTACGAACTCGACGTCGGAAAGCTCATCGATTTCCCGCTGATGACGGATGTCCGCGAACCCCTGACCGTAGCGTTCCTCCGGGCGAAGAAGGAAGCCGACGGAGTCCGGCCTTCCGCTGCCGCGGACATCACCACGGCGGCCAGGCTGGCGGAATACCGGGCGGCCGTCCACAGCTACGAGATTGCCTTTGACATAGCCGAGCGCGAAGCACGGCGGATCAAGGACGGCAACTTCACCGGGCCCGAACGCCAACGCCTGGCAACGGCAAGGAAGCTGCTGCGGATCGCCGAGGATGTTGCCGCTACCCCTGCGGAGCGGCAGACGGCCTACAAACGCGCCCGCAAGGAACTCGACGGATTGATCGTCCTTCCGGAAGCGACCGTGGCAGCGCTGGAGGAGAAGATCGCCGGCATGCTCAGTTCCCGCCGCGACCCGGAAGCTGACGCCCGGATGGCCTGAGCCGGAGTCAGTCCATCCGGACCCTGGCCGGCGTCAGCATCTGACGGTCAAAGCCAACCACCCGGCGCACGCCGTCCAGGATGACCTCGTGGGTGGCGGCGTAGTGGCTGCTGGATGTCCCGACGTGCAGCTTCACCAACCCCGGGGTCACCACGCGCTCCAGATCCAGGCCCGTGAAGGACGTGCGGTCTGCGTGTACCTCGAATTCGACGACAGCGGAGGCTCCGGCGTCCAGTTCGACACGGGCATAACCGATCAACTCCCGCACCGGGCGGACGACCTCGCCGACCGGATCTTCCAGGTAGAGCTGCACGATTTCCGCTCCCGGCAGGGACCCCGTGTTGGTCACGCGGCAGGACAGCGTGAGCGTTCCCTCCGTGGACATGGTGGGGGCGCTGCAACGATGGTCCGAGAGGTCGAAGGTCGTGTAGGAGAGGCCGTGACCAAAAGCGAACAGCGGGGACGGATCCAAGGCACTGACTTCTGTGGCGCCGGCCAACTTCGAATGCAGGTAAGTGCCGGGCTGGCCGCCGGGGGAGCGTGGCACGGAGACGGGCAGCTTGCCGGACGGATTCACGACGCCGGTCAGCACGTCCCAGACGGCTGCGGCACCTTCTTCGCCGGGAAAGAAGCCCTGAACGATTGCGTCGGCGCGATCCACGAAGTCGCCCAGGGCATAGGGTCGGCCGCTGAGGACCACGATCACTGACCGGGTTCCCGTTTCGCCGCACACCGCCAGAATGCGGTCCAGCATTTCGTGCTGGTCGCCGGGAAGCTGCAGGCCGGCGGCGTCGTTGCCTTCGCCTGACGTGCCACGGCCGAACAAGCCGGCGTTGTCGCCGACCACGATCACACACGTGTCCGCAGAAGCCGCGGCGGCACAGGCGTCCGCGATCTGTTCCCCGGTGGCCGACTCGCAGTTTCCAGTTACCGACACCGCAACAGAGTCATACCGGCCGGCGGCCACGGCTGCCACCGAGGGGACGGAGATCCCCATGGGTACGTCGGGGTGCGATGCACCCACGTGGGCATCGAACGAGTAGCACCCGAGCATGGCGAAGGGGTCATCAGCCAAGGGGCCAACAACGGCCACAGGGCCGGACGGAGCCAGCGGCAATGCTGGCTGTCCCTTGAAGGACCGGTTGCTCAGCAGGACCAACGACTGCGCCGCCAGCTCCCGCGCCACCTCCCGGTCTTCTGCAGGATCCAGGTCAACGGGTCCGGACAGGGCGGGTGGTTCTGCACGGAAGTCCGGGGACAAAAGCCCCAGCTCGGCTTTCTGCCGCAGCACCCTTCGCAGGGCTTCGTCCACGGTGGTTTGGTCCACAACTCCCTCACGCACCTTGGCCAGCAGAGGCCCACCGAAACAGTTCACGGTTGGAAGTTCAACGTCGACGCCGGCCGTCAAGGCCAGCGCGGCAGCGTCACCGGAGTCTCCGGCCACGCCGTGGGTGACGTCCAGGAAGGCGACCCCGAAGTAGTCGGCAACGACAGTCCCGGTGAAGCCCCACTCCTCACGAAGCAGCCCCGTCAGAAGTGCGCGGTTCGCGGCGGCAGGTACGCCGTCGACGTCGGTATAAGCGTGCATCACCGAACGGGGCGCGCCATGGCGGATGGCCATTTCGAACGGCGGGAGCATCACGTCGGCGAGTTCGCGCGGTCCCATGGAGACCGGCGCGTGGTTCCGGCCTGCCCGGGAAGCGGAGTAGCCGACAAAGTGCTTGAGCGTCGCTACGATTCCCGTGGACTCAAGGCCCTGGACATAGGCAGTGGCCACGGTGCCTACCAGGTAGGGGTCCTCGCCGATGGTCTCCTCCACGCGGCCCCACCGGAGGTCACGGACCACATCCAGCACTGGAGCCAGGCCTTGGTGGACACCCAGGGAGCGCATGGACCGTCCAATCCGGGACGCCATAAGACGCACCAGTTCGGGGTTGAATGTGGCACCCCAGGCAAGGGGCACCGGGAACGCTGTCGCCTTCCACGCCGCCAGGCCGGCAAGGCATTCCTCGTGGACCTGTGCCGGAATGCCGAAACGGGACGCAGCAACGATCTGCTCCTGGGCGGCGGCAAGTCGTCGCGCGCCCTCGGAGGGTTCCAGAGGAACAGTGCCGTACATCCGGGTGATCTGGCCCAGGCCCTTGGCGATCACCTCGTCCCACGTTCTTGAGTCACCGGCCATGTGGTTCTGCAGCGGGGCCACAGAGTCACCGTCCGTTGAAGCATTGACCCAGACGCCGACCAATTGGGCGAGCTTTTCTTCGAGCGTCATTTCACGGATGAGATGTTCCACCACGTCCTGGGCGGGGATGCGGGCTAGTGCTTGCTTTTCGGCGGCGCCGCTGGTCACTGGGTGCTCCTTGGGTTGGGAGGAAGTTTTTAGAAACTATCAGAAAGTTGTGTTTACTTTCCAGAGCCAAAAGTGTTGACTGGCTACTGATGCATCAACCGGCGTGCCAGCGATCCTCCGCGCCCCTGGGGTCACCGCTGTTGTACGCGTGAGCTTTCCGGGCGCGTCCCCAAACCAGAAACTTTCCGACCTCTCAGCAGAAAGATTCCCATGAACACCTACAGAGTTGCCATCGTCGGAACGGGCGGTATCGCTGCCGTCCATGCCGCCAACCTGGCCCGCGCCGAAGGGCGCGCCCATGTGGTTGCAGCGTGCGACGTGGACGACCACCGGCTCCAGTCCTTTGCCGACGAGCACGGCATCCCCGGCCGCTACACACAATTGGGCGAGCTGCTTGCTGAGGCCAGGCCGGACATCGTCCACCTCTGCACTCCACCGATGCTGCACATCGACCAGGCCATTGAGTGCCTCGAAGCCGGAGCCCATGTCCTGTCGGAAAAGCCACCGGCCCTCAGCCTGGCCGACTTCGACCGCCTGACCACGGCCCAGGCGCGCGGTGGCGCCCAGTTCTCCTGTGTGTTCCAGCACCGCTTTGGCGACGCTTCTGCCGCGGCCCGCACGCTGATCGGCGGAGCTGACTTCGGGCGTCCCTTGGTGGCCCGCTGCGACACGCTCTGGTACAGGCCGGACGAGTACTTCGATCTTCCTTGGCGCGGAACGTGGAAAGCCGAAGGAGGCGGACCCACCATGGGCCACGGCATCCACCAGTTCGACCTCCTGCTGCATCTCCTGGGCCCATGGGAAGAGGTGACAGCCCTTGCGTCCCGGCAGGCACGGGCAACATCCACCGAAGACGTCTCGGCAGCCCTGGTCCGCTTTGGGAACGGAGCAGTGGCCACCGTGATCAACTCACTGCTGTCCCCGCGGGAGACGTCCGATATCCGCATTGACTGCGAATTCGCCACCGTTGAACTCAGCCACCTCTATGGCTACAGCCCCGACAATTGGACCATCACCGCCGCGCCCGGCCACGAGGAACCCGTTTCCACGGCATGGAACACCCAACCGCTCGACCGGGGCAGCGGCCACTCCGCCCAGTTCCTGGCCATGTATGACGCGCTCGACGCCGGATTGCCGCTCCCGGCCGGAGCAGCCTCAGCGCGGCAAACACTGGAGTTCGCTGCCGCCATTTACGCCTCAGCCTTCACCGGCCAGCCCGTCAGGCGCGGCGACATCGTTCCCGGACATCCCTTCTATGGCGGCATGGACGGCGAGGGACTCGGCACCAGCGTCCTCGCCGCCACAGCACGCGCCTAATCCATCATCAGGAGAACCTTCCCATGACAACTGCAGCCCAGACCGACCCGACAACTACCATCGGCTACTTCGATGACGGACGCTCGTTGACCTTCGGTGTCGACGGACGGCATCTCGCCACCTATGTCTATCGGCCCGCGGACGACCAGTACGAAAGCCCCCGGCCCTTCTTCCATCCGCTCACCACCCTGGGGGGAGACGAAGTCACCATTTACCGACCGTGGGACCACGTTTGGCACAAAGGCCTGTCGTGGGCACTTCCCAACGTGGGCGAGCACAACTTCTGGGGCGGCGCCACCTACACCCGCAGCACCGGCTACGCGAACCTGGACAATAACGGTGCCATGAACCACGAAGCGTTCGCCCGCATCCAGGAAAGGCCGCAAGGGATCACCGCCACGGAATCCCTGGTGTGGACGGCACAGCCTGCGGAACCCGGCACATCCTTCGAACCCGCTCCGCCCGGAAAGCCCCTCATTTCAGAACAACGGAGCTTCGCCATCCAGCTCCTGCCCTCAGGAGAGGAATGGGTGCTGCTTTTCGACACCACCATGGAGAATGTTTCCGGGACTGAAATCACCATCGGCAGCCCCACCACGGAAGGCCGCGACAACGCAGGTTACGGCGGGCTGTTCTGGCGCGGTCCCCGTTCCTTCACGGGCGGCGAATTCCGCTCGGAGACAGGCTCCGGAGCGGACGAATTCATGGGTACCCGGTCACCGTGGATCGCATTCACAGGCCAGCACGACGACACCTGCCGGAAGTCCTCCATCCTCTTCGTCGAGGACCAGGCCAACCCCGGCGCCTCCAACCAATGGTTCGCACGCTCGTCCATGTTCGCCTGCCTCGGCTCGGCGCCGTTCTTCAGCGAAGAAGTCCCGCTCAAGGTGGGCGAGCCGCTCAGGTACAGGTACGCCGTCGTGATTGCGGACGGCAGCCTGGACGCCGACTCGGCTGCGGCGCTCGCCGAAGCCGGACGGGTTGCTTTGGAGTCGTGGGCCTAGTGTGCAGCACCTTTCCGGGCGCCACCGCAGTTTCCGAGGTGAGCATCTATGACTGGCCGGGAGCCGACGGTGCCGCGGGAGGTTCGCCGCACCTCCACACCGCATCAACGGAGGCTTACGTGGTGCAGCAGGGGACCGGCCGCCTGGAGACGCTGGACTCACGGGGGTTCACCACCACGCCGTTGGAACCCGGAACAGTGGTGTGGTTTACGCCCGGAACGGTTCACCGCGCCATCAACGACTCCGGTGACCTGCGCGTCCTGGTGGTCATGCAGAACGCCGGCCTGCCCGAAAACGGCGACGCTGTCATGACGTTTCCGCCTGAGTATCTGATGGACTCCGACGCTTACGCCCGCGCGGCGCAGCTTCCGTCACAGAACGCCGACGGCGGTGACGTCACCGCTGAGGCGGCCGCGCGCCGTCGTCGTGATCTGGCGTTGGAAGGGTATTTCGACCTCAAAGCCGCCGTGCTGGAGGCCGGAGTCGCGGCGCTCGCCGACTTCCATGCCGCTGCCGGGCGGCTGGTGCGTGGGCGAACGGACGCTTGGCGCGGATACCTGGCTGATGGTGCGTCGAGGCAGGCGGGCACCACTGCCGAGCAGTTGGCAGCCCTGGACGCAAAGGAAACTTTCTACATGCAGGAGGCGAGGACTACGATGGGCGAACGGAAAACCCGCAGAATTTACGGCATGTGCGGTCGGATCCAGGCATGGGAACTTTCCGAAACTGTTGTTGCCGGGAGGTGATTCCCCGGCTGAAAGGGGCTTCATGGCAACCAAGCAGGACGCGGGGCGGGCAACCATCGGCGAGATTGCGCGCGAGGCCGGGGTGTCCGTGCCCACGGTGTCCAAGGTCCTCAACGGCCATGCCCATGTAGCGGCAGCAACGCGTGCCAGGGTGGAAGACATTATTGCCAAGCGCGACTACGCCCGGCGGCCGGCCAAGCGCAGGAAACGGGCCGGGCTGATCGACCTGGTTTTCCCGGGGATGGGGTCCGAGTGGGCCTGCGAGATCATCGAGGGCGTGGAGCGCGTTGCCCAGGAAGCCGGCTACGGCACCGTGGTGAGCAGCCTGTCCCTGGATGGCTCCCGCATCCGGCCTTGGTTGGCGAACCTTGCAGAGCGGAAGTCCGACGGCGTGCTGTTGGCGGTTTATGAACTGGACCCCAAGCAGATCCAGCGCATCAAGTCGCTGGGCATTCCCGTTATCCTGATCGATCCCGTGGGCCAGCCCGGTCCGGAGTTGATGACCGTGGGGGCGGCCAACTGGGATGGAGCGTTTTCAGCCACGGAGCATTTGCTGAAGCTGGGACACACGCGCATCGGCATGATCGGCGGACGTGAGGACCTGCAGTGCAGTGGTGCCCGCGAGGACGGGTATTTGGCTGCGCTTCGTCGAGCCCGGGTGGATGTGGATTCGAGCCTGATGGTGCCCGGTGACTTCTCCATCGAGTCGGGGGAGAAGGGGACCCGCGCCCTCCTGGCGCTGAAGAACAGGCCCACCGCGATCTTCACCGGCAACGACGCCCAGGCCCTGGGTGCCTATCGGGCCGCGCGCTCGGCCGGCCTGCGGATCCCGGAGGATCTGTCCATCATCGGCTTCGACGACATCCCCGCTGCGGAGTGGATCGAGCCCGGACTGACCACCATCCGCCAGCCCGTGGTCCAGATGGCTGAGACGGCCATGCGTGCGCTGCTCCGGCACTTGGAGGGGGATGAAGAGTTGCCGAAGCGGATCGAACTTGGCACGGAATTGGTGGAGCGGGGGTCCACGGCGGCGGTGCCTTCTTAAGGTCCGTCGCGCTTAAGGTCCGTCGCAGCCCCCGCTCAGCCGGGATGCAGCCCCGCCCGGGAGTGCTACCCGCGGCCCATGCTGGTGGACGGGTCTTCGCCGCCCTCTGACGGGTCCGCGCGCAAGGCGTCCGGGTCGCCGTCGGGAAGGCCTGCCGGGCCGGGGACGTCACCGGAAGCTGCCGGCACGTTCGCATCCCCTTCTCGGTCCTGGTTCACGTCGCTGTCGGTGTGCACGCCGCCGTCGCCCGCGAAGGTGTCTCCGGTATCTGTGCCGCCGGTGGAAGGTCCTGCCGATGCGGCGTGGCCGGATGTCCGCCGGGCCTGTTCCTCCGGGGTGTCGGAGTCGTTGGCGTTGGACCCTTCGCTGAGGGAGGAGTGGACGTGGATATCGTCCTCTTTCTCGTTCGGTTCCGGCACCCGTCCCTTGTTCACCGGGTCGGAGGTTCCTGCCAGATCTTCCATTGCGTTTTCGGCTGCATTGCGGATGCTGTCTCCTACGCCCATCAGATGTCTCCTTTCCGAGAACCGGTCCGCGTGTCGGACCCGCCTACTAAAGTAAGCCTACTTACTTTCTGTCCGGAGTGACACCCTCGGTGAGTTGACAGATCGCAGCGTGTGAGGTTCATGAAACCGCAGGTCGTGCCGCACTTTGTACCGGTGAACGTTGGGCGATAAGGTGTTTTCAGACCGTTTTGCAGAGGGCGGCAAATTCGCTCCTTTGCTGTCTGCTGGGGACGCTTTTCAGTCAGTAGGAACGTCACACATGGTCAACCCCCGCCCTGAGCAGGAAGCTCTCCAGAACGGATATTTTCTGGATCTCGTCCTGGGCAGCGAAGACGTCGAGGCCTTTCTCAGCGACCTCGCCCAGTTCTCCGCAGAGAGCCTCTCCAACCCCAAGTCTCCCGTCTACTGTGGCATCACCGTCCAGCGCCGGAAGAAGTCGGCCACGGCAGCCAGCAGTGACGATCGGGCCCGGGTGCTGGATGAACTCCAGAACACCCTCGATGGCCCGTGCCTCACCGCCATGGACGAGCTCTCGTCCATGATGGTGCCGGACCTCCTCCGCGAAGACCGCTGGCCTGAGTACGTGGAGGCAGCCGCCGACCAGGGGCTGCGGTCGGTCCTCACGGTCCCCCTCATGGTGGAGGGTGACACCCGTGCCGCGCTGAACCTCTACTCAGAGCGGCCCAACGCGTTCAGCCCCACGGACGTGGAACGTGCAGAGGTCTTTGCCTCGCACGCTTCCAAGTCCCTGCGCCTCGCCCTCAAGATCGCCCAGCTCAGCGACGCCAAGAACGACCTCACAGCTGCCATGCAGTCCCGCACGGTCATTGACCTGGCGGTGGGTGCCATCATGGCGCAGAACCATTGCAGCCAGGAGGAAGCGTTCACCATCCTCCGGACCGCCTCCAGCAACCGCAACATCAAGCTGCGCCACCTGGCCCAATCGATCATTGCCGCCGTGTCCTCCGGGAAAGTGACCACCCACTTCGAGGAGTAGGCGTGCTTCTGCCGGGTAACGGGGTCTGTCCACCCACCGGCTCGCGTTCGTGACCCAAGGCAACCATGGAGCAGACTTGGGTGGGTGAGCAACACATCCCGCCCCGGTCTGGCCATCGCTGCGCTCAGCATCGGCACCGCGCTGAATCCACTCAATTCGTCCATGATTGCCGTGGCTTTGGTGGTGCTGCGGGAGGACTTCTCGCTCGACGTCGCCACGGTTACGTGGGTCATCACGGCCTTCTACCTTGCGTCCGCCGCCGGGCAGCCGTTGATGGGCAGGCTCGCCGACCGCTTCGGCCCGCGCCGGTTGTTCACTTTCGGTATGGCGCTCGTGGCGGTGACATGTGCGGTCGCGCCATTCCTGGACAACTTTGCGCTGGTCTGCGTGGCCCGGGCCCTGATGGCGGTGGGAACCGCGACGGCGTACCCGTCCGCCGTCGTCATGGTTACCGAACTGAGCCGGCTCGCCAAGGTTCCGTCCACGCGGCCGCTGGGCCGGATCCAGATGGCCAACACCTCTGCGGCCGCTGTCGGCCCTGTAGTGGGCGGGTTGCTGGTGAGCTTGTTCGACTGGCAGGCGCTGTTTGTCATCAACGTGCCGTTGGCGCTGCTCGCCCTGCTGATCGTGCAGCGGACCGCACCCGCCGACGTCGGACGGGAAACCGGCTCACTGGGCACCCTCATCCGCGATTCGGACATCCCCGGCATCCTCGCCTTTGTGGTGTCCCTGATGCTCGCCATGACGGCGCTGCTCAACGTGCTGCCGGGGTATCGCTGGTACCTGTTGGGCGGCGCCTTGGTGGTGGGTGCTCTTTTCGCGTGGCGGGAGCTTCGCTTCAAGCCGCCGTTCCTGGACCTCCGCCTGCTGGGCCGCAACCGGCCGCTGCTGCTGGTGTACCTGGTGTTTGTGGTGTTCAGCGGCGTCTACTATTTTGCGTTCTTCGGCCTTCCGCAGTTGCTCCAGAAAGCAGGGAATTACGACGCCGGTCTGGTAGGCCTGCTCATGCTGCCCCTTGCATCCATGTCGGTTTTGGTGACGCCGCTGACGGTTCGTCTGATTGAGCGGTTCGGCGTGCGGTCCGTCCTCATCACCGGGGTACTGGTGCTGGCTGGTGCTTCGGCGGCGCTGGGGTTGCTGACACTCTCGCTGTGGCCTCCGCTGGTGCTGGTGCTCACTGCAGTCATGGGTGTTCCGTACGGGGCGGTGAGCACGGCGTCGAACCAGGGCTTGTATGTCTCCGCCCGTCCCGAGGAACGGGGTGTGGCCGCCGGTATTTTCCAGACCTGCCGGTACTTGGGAGCCATCACGGCCACCGTGCTGATCGGGGTGTTCTATGGGCCCGGGGTGAACCAGGCCAACTGGGGTCTCATGGTGCTGGTTATGCTGGGTTTGAGTGCGTTGGTGATTGTCTTGTCCGTTCTCTGGCGCAAGCCTGCGGAGGCGTAGAAACCTCGCTGGGAGTTTCCTCGAAAAACGCGTCACGATTCCTGAGGTCAGGCACTGTATCGGTATGAGTAACCCTCTTCACATCTCCGGCGGCGGCAGCGGTAATCCCGTGCTCTTGCGCGACCGGTGGCAGGAACACAGCAAGCAAGCTGGTTGGCGGTACCCCGGCGACTGGCTTGTCCCCGAAGTTGACGGCGTGATCCGGGCCTGTCAGGCGGCACGCGCGCTCCCCGAAGCCGCACGCCTTTTGGGTGCGGCCCGGGCGTACCATGGCGTTGGCGTCAAGGAAACCATGGTGGACATGAGCGCCTTCTTCAGCGCTGCCGAGCTGCCCGTCTGTGAAGAAACCATGCGCGACCTCGTGGAAGGGTGGACCTTCGAAAGCGAACGCATCCAGCCGATTGCCTGCGTAGACCCCAGGACCGGCCTGCCCACGCTGGCGCACTTTGAACAGTTGCTCTTGGACCTGTCCCTGTATGGGCTGACCCAGCAGGGCGGCGCGGAGTTGGCGACGCTTGCCCTGGAGTGGGACTCGTACCCTCTCGGCTGGGACGTGCTCGCCGACATTGGCCAGATCCTGAAAACGGAGCTGACACCCGTGCGGGGGAAAGCAACCCTCCACGAGTCACGGATCTACATTCTCCTGGACGGGAGCGCGGCAGGCCGTGCCGCCGTGGAACGCTGTGTGCGGCGCGTTGATGCGATCCGGGGAAAGGGCCGCGGGAAGACCGTGATGAGCGTGGCCGCGTTGCCAGGGCACCACGGCAGCCTGCTGGGATAGCTCCCGGGCGCAGACGTACTAGTCCGGCAGGATCCGCACGCACGTCTCCCGGAGCCGCTCCACGATTCGCCGCGGCGTATTCCCGTGGAACCCGAGCCACAGCAGGTTCCCATCCGGGGCGACGCTTTCCACGGTGCCTTGGTCAATCAGCTCGCCGTGATCGTAAACCTCTACGTTCCTGCCCTTGGTCTTGGTCCAGTCACTGGCCAGCACCCACCCCACCGATGGGTCCGCGGTTTCTTGTGTTCCGGTCATGAGTCATCCCTCTATCTGCCTGGGTCTTGTCAGATGAGTGGGGTGAGGGTGGGGATCGTGACGCGGGGTTTTGGGTCTGGCCCTAAAGCGCGGCGACGACGCCGAGAATGACTGGAAGCACCACAAAAAGGCCCAGGAAAACGGCGACTGCTACGCGTCCTCTGGTGTTGCCCACGTTCACGGTCAAGCCAACCCCGGTCCCGGCGCGTTTGGCGACCAGTAGATGTGGGTCGTTTGGATCGTTGTAAAGGACGCCCGCGATCCACAGCTTTTCTTCCTGCTCCTCTGCCGCTGTGGGATGAATTCCCTGAGCCGAGGCCGTCCGCCGTGCCCAACGGGCAGCCGCCGCATAGGAAACCGGAATCACCACAAGGAACAACGCGGTGACTACAGCCGCCGGCCACCAGGGAACATGGTCCGGAGTCGTCCACCCGGCAACGGAAAGAAATCCGATGATGGCGGCGATCAGAGCGCAGGTGCCGCCCAGAACCGCCACAGTGCCGCGGATCGTTCCTTCTCGGCGATACCGCTCCCACAGGCTGGCGTCGTCGTCCACCTGCACCATCTTTGGGACCAAGGCCGTGACCATAGACAGGAGGACGCAAAGACCCGCGCCCATCATCAGCGGAGAGAACACGGACCCAAAGGACTTCGGGGCCCAGGCATCAGGGCGTCCGCTTGGTCCCCAATGGGTGGCGACAGTATCGGGGAGCGACTCAAAGGTCAGGGCTCCAAAGACAAAGCAGAACGCCATAATCACGAGCGCTATGAGGTGCGGCAGCCAGAAGCGGCCGCGGCGGTGATTGATTTGAGCCCCCACATCAGCAGTCACGATCGTCAGCCTAGCCCGGCATCATGCCCATGGAGAACTTTCAGAAAGAAGGGCGGCGCCCTGTCCACTGGGAACAGGACGCCGCCCGCCTTTTCCGGGGAGGTGACTACCGCCGCAGGAACTCCTCGTGCTGGCGGTGGGCCTCCGCTACCTGCTCGCGAATCAGGTCCACGTCCTTGGCCTTGTTCCGGTACTTCAGAGGCATCTGGACGATCTGTGCTTCTTCGGCCGTCAGGGCACGGTAGATGCGCTCGCGTTCGGCGGCATCGGCCGTGTAGTCCAGGTCGAGGTAGTTGACGGCGTGCCGGCGGGCGTTGTTGATGGCGGTCTGGGCCTTGCCGGCGGGGCTGAGCAGGGACAGCACCACGGTGATGATCAGGGTTCCACAGATCACGCTGAGTGAGAGTCCGGTGGAGATCTCGATGACGTTGACGTGCTCGCCGCCGTTGACGAACGGCAGGTTGTTCTCGTGCAGGGCGTGGAGGATGAGCTTGACGCCGATGAACGCCAGGATCGCGGCCAGGCCGTAGGAGAGGTAGATCAGGCGGTCCAGCAGTCCGTCGATCAGGAAGTACAGCTGGCGCAGGCCCATGAGCGAGAACGCCGTTGCAGTGAACACGATGAACACGTTCTGCGTGAGGCCGAAGATCGCCGGGATGGAGTCGAGCGCAAACAGGATGTCCGTGCCACCGATAGCCACCATCACCAGGAGCATGGGAGTCAGGGCACGCTTGCCGTTGACCACGGTGAAGAGCTTGTCGCCGTCGTACTTATCCGTAGTGTGGAAGAGCCTTTTGGCGAGCCGGATCATGAAGTTGTTCGCTTGATCGTCGCCGTGCCCGTCGGGCTTGAGCAGGTTGCCTGCCGTGAGCAGCAGGATCAGGCCGAAGATGTAGAACACCCACGCGAACGAGTTGATCAACGCAGCGCCCAGGAAGATGAACCCGGTACGGGCAACCAGCGAGAACACGATGCCGAACAGCAGCACCTTCTGCTGGTCTTCACGCGGCACCCGGAAGCTCGCCATGATGATCAGGAACACGAAGAGGTTGTCCACGGACAAGGCCTTCTCCGTGATGTAGCCGGCGAAGTACTCCGAGCCCATCTGGGCCCCGCCGAACACCAGCACCAGGATGCCGAACACAACGGCCAACCCCACGTAGATGGAGGACCAAATGGCGGCTTCCTTCAGCGACGGAACGTGCGCCTTGCGGATGTGGAAGAAGTAGTCGAAGGCCAGCAGCCCAAGAATAACGACGATGGTGATACCCCAAATAAGGGGGGAGACGGTCATGTGATCCTGCTTTCGTGAGGCCGGGGCGTGTTACTCACCGAGGGTCAAAAACTCTTTCCACCAACTTACCGGGTCACGTCACCTGGCATCGTTTCTTGCGGTTCGTGAAACGTACGACGGCGGGTGGCTGGGTCGGGTGCCTCCGGTACGTCAGTGGGTCCTCTGTTGTTCCCAACGATCCTGGTTGTGCTCCCGGTTCCAGAATTGGCGGGGTTCTCCTGTTTCGCGGAGGACATCCGTGAGCCACAGGGTAGTGTCCGGGTTCCAGCCGGCGATGACGCTGGCCGTTCCCTCTGCTGTGTCTACGTCCAGGGCACGGCCGGCCAGGCGAAGATATGCGCTCACACTGAGATGTACGGCATCCCATCGACCGGCGACGCGTTCCCAGTCCGGAATCACCCATCGTCCGTCACGACCCGTAGTGCGGTACCAGTCGTGACGGCGGGACGCGGTGACCTCAAACGGGAAGTCCCGGCACAGAGTGGCCCAGTCCTCTGCTGTTTCTAATTCGAGGATGCGGCCGCTTCCCGAGACCGGGATGACCGTGCCTTCTTCCCAACCCAGCGAATCCTCGATGAGCCCAAGTCCTTCGGGGATCCGGCTGAAAGTTTGCGTCAGGCGGTAGGGGATGGACCACCACTCTCCGCCGTAATTGGCGTTGATGTCTGCCGGTCGTTCCCTTGCTGCCCGGTGTTCCATGGTCCGTTCGTGGCGCGACCATTCAGCGAGAACGTCGCTGGGATTCGTGGACAACGGCGCGGGGTCGTTAGGGGAACGCCAATCGATGGTCCATTGCTTTGCTTGGAACCTGTTTGACCACCAGTCTGTAGATGGAGCTTCCAGGATGGTTGTGGCGAGGTGGCCGAGGGCTCTGTTGATGACCGGGTTGGCGGCAAGTACGTCGTCTCCGTCGGGCGGCTGCCAGTATCGAGCCGCGTCGATGGCACGTATCAAAGCGGTGCCGGTGAGCCCTTGGATTCTGTCCTTGACGTCCAGCTCGCTGAGCATCCTCGCCAGGTCGGACACCGTCGGAGCGGGCGGCGGGGGCGACGCTTCACCGGAGGACGCCATGGACAACATCACTCGAGACGTGCCTTTACCCGGGTCGAGATCGTAGCCAAGATAGAAGACGGTCAGGCGGACTTCCTGGTCAGCTTCCATGGCCAGCTCCAGGCACAAACGGCGCCCGCGTGGGCCCTTGAGCAGCGATTCAACGTCTTCCATATGTCCCCCAATTGTCCGCGGTGTTTAGCCGACGCTGACCAACACCTTATCGATGCGCGCGATCAAGCCAGGCCAGCCGTTGCCCATGCCTTCGAGGGCCTGGCGACCCATCGGGGTGGCCAGATTGAATCCGGCGTGTTCGAAGTGCAGGATCGTGCCGCCGTCGGTGGCTTCCAGCGACCAGGTGATGGTCGTGTCCAGGACGCCTTCTGCGAAGACGAACGTGATCGACTTGCCGGGTTCGACGGCGGTGACCTCGCACTGCTGCTGGCCCCAGCCACCCATGTCCATGGTGAACCGGTGGCCGACGACGGGTGCGATGTCGCCCGGCGCCCACCACTTGGCGAGGAGATCCGGCGTCGTGAGCGCTGCCCAGACGGCCTCGGGGGAGTGGGCGAAGGTGCGCTCCAAGCGGATGGCGTTCTCGGTCATGGGTTTTCCTTATCCAGTAGTTCGCCCAGCGCATCGAGTCGCCGGTTCCAATATTGCTCGTAGTGCTTCAGCCAATCGCCGACCTCCTGCAGACCCTCGGCTTGAAGGTGGTAAATCCTGTGCCGGCCCTGCCGCTCTTCGCGGATCAGCCCGGCTTCCTTCAGGACTGTCAGGTGTTCCGACGCCGATGAACGGCTAAGTGCCAGGCGTCCCGTCAGTTCCCCGGCGGTCAGGGGACCGGCGCGGAGGCTGTCGAGGATGGTGCGCCGCGAGGGGTTCGCGAGGGCGCCGAAGATGTCGGGATGCACTGGATGATAATATGTCGGAAATTTCCGAAATGACAAGCGGTCAGAGCTTAAGGGTGTTTTGGATTCGAGGATCGCTGCTCGTGATCTTCGGTCTCCAGTACAGCCACGCGAAGACGCCGAGGAGCGGAACGGTGAAGAGCAGGAATAGCCACACCGCCCTGGTTGTCTGGTTCAGGGCGGTCTGTCGAAGGACATCGATGACTGCCCAGATGATGGAGCCAGCGACAAAGAGAGCCGCCAAAGCTCCCAAGGCGGCCAGAACCCATTGAAAAGCTTCCATGTTGTCCCGTTTCAGTTCATGGGGGAAGAGCAAGTCGCTGAGCCCATTCTCTTCGTAGGAGGCAAGGCTTAGCCGCAGAATCGGAACCCTAGGTGGTGGCCATCGGCGGAATTCCGCGGTTTTCACATGCGTGGTGAGGCGTACTTCCCCAAAAATAGGTGGTGCGACCCGGGGCCCTAGGTGTTGAGGGCTGGGCCTGGGGCATGCGCTTGTACCCGTTGACCGCTAGCAACTTCGCCGCGATGTGGCCGTATAACTCGAGTCCTGGGACTACGAGATCAACGTTGTGGGCACCTGCACCTTCCAGTACACCTACTCTTTCGAAGTCGACGGATGTGACTTGACTTCCGTGAGGCTCAGGCCCCTTTTTGCGGAGTCGCCCTGAACGCTGGATTCCCTCTAGCAATCAGCTCCGGGCAGCGGCTGCCGCCTGGAGTCGGTCAAAGTCGGTGGGGTAGGTACTCGTGAGATGGGCTGATCCGCCGAAAGCGCTTGGATGCTTGATGAAGCACACGAGCCTGCGTTGCCCGCCGATGTGGAGTTCGAAGATGTTCTGCTGAGGATCCGGAAGACCATTCGCGCCATGCTTTCCGAACAGCGGCTTGTCCTCAAAGGCCGATGGATAGGCAGCACGAAGCGAACTTGCGGCCTTTCCGCCTACGACGACAACGAGCTTGGCCGGGGTCGCTTCCAGGATCCGTCCCATGTGCTTGGTGGAACAGAGCGCAGCGGCTTCGTGGACGCCTTGCTCGTTTCCTGATTTGCAATGCACAACCTCGGTCATAACCGCGCCCTCGAACCAAGGAAGGTCGCTACCCAGGAGGGCATTGGTTTGCTTTTCAATCCAGCCCCAGTAGCGCTCCTTTGATCCCCAAACCGGTCCACCGGTCAACTGCGCCTCGTCTACTTTGCGATGCCGTCTGTCGCTTACCCAGACGTGCTCCGGGCTGAAGCGGTTGATCATGAAGTCGGCGATCTCGGCGTCAGGCCATTCAGCGGTGGGGTATTTCTCTGCGAATCTCTTCGCAGGTAATTTTGCTGTAGGGTCCCCTGCACTGATGGCAGGGTTTGAGGACAGGAAAACGACTCGAGCCTGCGCCAAATTTCCTGCCCAGGCTTCGGGCACCTGAAAGGGGCCAGGATGCCGGTCCTGGGACCTGACGATCTTGTGGCAGGGGTGCTTTTCACCGAAGTGGGGATCGTTTGCAGCAGCCACTTCATCGCATTTGGCGACGCTCAGAGCAAGTTCTTCAAGATAGACAGGCATAAGTCCCTATTCGTTTTAGGTTGACCTTGTTGTTCAGCATGCTAGGTCATCGCACGGACAATTTAGGCTGGGCAGCCGTGGTACCGGCCCACACATATGTTGCTGGGCCCGTTCGACGACCCAAACCACTTTTCCGGCGAGAGTCATGGCGACGCATCGCTCGTGTTCGCGAGCGATTAGCGCTTAGGTTTTGGCTGGTCCCAGTCGCGTGCAAAATCTTCCTTAACCTCAGGCCAGACCAGTTGAAAAGCTTCTTCTGCCGAAGTGACTTCACGAGGAAGTGGCTTGAACAAGACGAACTCGTGGGGGATTACGCGACCGGCTGCGTCACGGCGTCCCTCTGGATCCGTGACTCGGATCGCGACAGTATTGGCGTTGGTTTGGAAGGTCTCTGGAGCATCTAGCTCGCCTTGGAACGCTTTTTCATACAGTTCCAACGGATTTGGTTGACCCGCAGTGCGTAGGAATCGAAAGCCCCATGTTTTACCGCGAGTAGCCCAGATGAAGGCCAGCTCTGTGGCTTGGTTGCTGCTTCCAGATTTCATACGCGACCTCGGAGCAGGACCTTCTCCTCGTCGCCACGGTCCAGTTCCATTTGGAATCCGGTCAGGGTTTCAGTAAGGAAGTCATGTTTTTCCCTTGCTCGGACGTGGATGTCTTCGACCTTGCTGCCGGCGAGGTCGAACGCTGATTTTGAGAGGGAGCTACCAAATAGTCTTGCAGCGGTGGCAAGTGGACCCGGCAGCCGGGACAGAAGTACTTGCACTCTGGCACTGCCAAACGCATCAACCAGCGGTGAAATCACGTTCATCAGATGCTTGGCCGCGCCCGTGCCCTTTGACATGGCTTGGGCCCACGGTAGGAAGCGTGACAGGGGCAGCATGGCAGCAATGGGAAGGATCAAGTCCAACCCCACCCGCTTGGTTACTTCGATTTTCTTGGGTTCAAACTGCGCGGAGGAGAGTAGAACAAAATCCTCGCCGACAGACAAGGCCTCGGGGGCCTCGACGAATGTGCCCACGACCTCCTGAAGCTTGTTCAGCTCTCGTCCAGCCTTTTCGACGAGGAGGTCACGGAAGCTCGCCACGTCGGTCTCTGGCAGCAGATCTGCCTTGGACAGAGCCAAGAGCCAGATCCGGGGAAAACGGGCAAGCGGCTGGTTATCCTGGAGAACATCGTCACGCAGTTTGAGTAGCTGGGTGCTGATGTTGGTCAGGAGCGACTTGAGGTAACGCTCTTCTTCGCCTGCGTGGTCTAGAAGCTTTTGACCGTCCACCAGGACCATGGCCACGTCGGAGCCCAGCAGCGCCTGAAATGTGCTGATTCGGCGTTGTTCCTCTTCTGGTCCGCTGGGCTCCTCCTCGAACCACTCCCCGGGATAGTCATGCCAGACCAAGCGAAGTTCTTCCGAAATGACCTTTTTGGGCTTTGCGGCAGCGCCCGGTTTGCGCTTGACAGTGAAGGCATATGAGGTCGACGAAAAGTGCGTGCTAATCGGGAGTAAGGCAGAGTTCTTCATCCCAAGGTAATTCTGATGTAAGCGGCGACCCTGGGCGCTATCGGCGGCGAGGATGTCAAAGCGTTCTGTGCCCGAGAGCTGCTGCTCCAGCGCTAATCCGTAGAAGGAGGACAACAGCACGGTCTTTCCACTGCCGCTCTCACCAAAGACAGCGATTTGTTGCTCACGAGCAATCTTGTTCTGATTCATGAATTCAACCTATGGCAATCGTGGGGACAAAGATTCTTGTGTCGAAACCAAGATGTGCTGGAACTCTTGCTCTGTGGGAGCAATAGCACTCTCAGCGCTTATACCGGCCTCAACTTGAAGCTTGAGCTTCTCAACGTCGGCCTTCAGCTGGTCCACAGTTGCGCGGTACCTTTCCACGGTTGCCGCTCTGCGCTTAACCGAGACAAAGTTGACAATGGCAGCCAAGATACCCAGTGGGAAAGACACCAGCAGTGCCCATCCGGCGCTACCAAAGAAGTCCAGGGCCACTGGGAGGGCATCCTTGAAAGCAAGAAAATCATTGACGCCGTTGACCATGGAGCTGAGGGCTGAATCCAGAGGACCCAAGAACTGCCCAACCAGTGGTGTTTCGGAGAGAGAGGGGGCGCTCAACTGTGTGGCTTGGGGTGACCACCTGGGATCGGAGTAATGATTCAGAACGTAGACGCCGGCCCCTCCGCTGAGACTTGCAAATATCAGCGAGCCAGCCAGAGCAGTGGCGTGAAAACGTTTGGGTCGAGCGATTGTTGCGGCCACAATGAATACGGCAGTGGCAGCCCAGATAAGGACATAAAAATACTCACGGCGCACGTCGCTAAGAAGATCCAAATTGTTTCCATTCCCCATTGTGCAAGTGAAGGTGTGCTGTGTTGAGCCTAAAGGGTTGACACTGAAGGCAACCCAAGTTTTCGTGTTTGTGTCGAAAATTTCATGGGGCTAATCATCGGAAAAGGAATCATCAACAGCCTGCATGCCTAGTTCCTTGCCATGCATCCAAAGGACCACGTCCATGGTTCGGAGGTCGCTGATGTCCTGATCGATTCCTGACTCTGCCTTGATCGCACGCAACCGGGCGGGGAGACCTGAACCATCGGTGAGGACGGAATGCCATGTCTTCCATTGGCCTTTGGCCTTTGGATGGCCCATGAGCGGCCCCACGACTGAATCGAATATCGGGATGAGTCGAGGGCGTTTTCTGGCCATGATCTTGCTGGCCGTAGTGGGTCCGATGCCCCAACGGTAGCTTTCGCTCCCACGCAACAGGCACCAAAGATCATTAGCTGGGCTGTTCGGACCAAGCAGAGCTTCGTACTCCACGGAGGAAACTGACGCCAGATCGAGATCTGTTGGAATCTGCTCCAGAAGCCCCTGCACCTTTCCGGCGGACGTTTCAAGTAGGCCGATGGCCGCCGGTGCAGGCACCTGAACGGATAGGAATGACACAGCAAGAACGTCGTCGGCAGTGAGAGAATTTGCGACGTCGGCTCGGTCACCGCCGTCTGCCCAGTCGTTGAAACGGCTTCCTGTTTGCGGGAGATTATGACGGTAGAGCTTCGTGTAGTACTTCTTGACAAGTGCAGCAGCCTCGTCTGTGTGATCTGCCGTGAGAATGTCTGGAAGCCTCAAAGCATGTCCTCTCGTGAGTGTCTGGTGAAGTATTGCCTTGCCCGAAACGTGCTAGCGGACTGCGACAGAAATCGGATCCCAGGACTGGGCCCGTGCCAGCGCGTGCTTTAGCTCCCGCCCGCCGCCTTCTTCGAGAACCGCCGAATCGCCAACTACAACCAGCAAGCTCCTCGCCCTGGATAGGCCGACGTAGAGTTGCTCGGAGGCCCGGTCCATGTCCTTGAATCCGTTGACACAAAGTACGATGACCGAACGTTCCAGCCCCTTGAACCCCAGGACGTGCCCGTAGAACTCGCCTTCGCCAGAGTGAAACTCTCGCCAGTACTCCTCGGTGGCTCCGCGCTCGAAGTAATCAAGATGAACTGGATGCCGCTCCTTCGTGGTCAGGAGAGCGATCTGATTGTTCGCCCAGCCTTCATCAATGAGGGCATCGACGCAGTCACCTGCCACATCCAGTGCGGCGTCGCTTGTGCATTGAACCCTACGGACTGGGAGGCCCGTACTGCCTCGTGGCGTGAAGTGTTCGCCAGCGAAGGGTTTGAAAGTTTCCGCGATCTTCCGAGTGTTGCGTAGGTTCTCGTCCACGTGGATGGGAACGAAGGCAGCAGTGGGACCAAAGGCGAGGTCCGCCGTCGCTCCCGCCGTCGCTCCCGCCGTCGCTCCCGCCGTCGCTCCGCGCCACCTACGGTAGACGTCTTGCCGGTCGTCCATGAAGGCATAGACCTCGCTGTTGTCCGGATCTACCGTGCAAGCCAGCAGAGCCTCCCACCACAGCGGCGCGAAGTCCTGAGCTTCGTCGACGATCACTGCATCCAGCCGATCGTGAGGATCCATGTCGGCAGCCAGGGCTTTCAGAAGTCGAGGCATTTCGACGTCGAAATAGTCCTGCCCTTTGCCGTCAGGTACTCCAAGCCCCCGAACGTATTCGTGAAATTCGCCAGTGAAAACTGGCTTCGCCTGTCGCCAAGTGGACACGCGGTCTTGGAGGTATTGGCCCAGTCCCTTGTTGTAGCAAAACAGCCCTACGCGCTTACCCTGCTTGCTGAGTGCCTTCGCTTTCTCCACTGCCAACCAGGTCTTGCCGCTGCCGGCTCCTCCGGTAAATCGCACGCGGGTCAGTGAACGTGTCGCTTGAAGCAGAATCGCTTGCCGCTCAGTGAGGTGGTCCTGCGTGTCCTCGTCTTCTTGGGTGTTGGGGTCCTCGTCCGAATCAGCCCCCCAATTTCCGCTGAGCTGCCGGACGATGCGTTCGAGGAATGCTGCCGCCAACGGCGTAGCGCCGCTTCCTTCTTTTTCGATTGCTTTACGAATGAATTCAGCCGGAGCCTGACACTGCGAGTCATCCAATACCAGTGCCCGTGGGCACCCTGCCATTTCCCAGGCCCCGGGGACAGCGGTGTACGGGAATGCGACCATGTACGCGAACCGGCTGGTGAGTGGAGTTCCCAGCTGACGCCCGAGCCAATTCTTGAACCCGTGTGCTGAGCCCTGCGACTGGACTACCGGGCTTTGGATTTTGCGGCTTCCGTCTCTGTCCGACTGGAACCACTGTCCGTTCTGCACTGACAGCCGGCCACCCTTGACCTCGATGGCGGCCATGCCCACGCCTGGCCAAAGAACGAGGATGTCGATCTCATGCTCAGCCCGGCCGTCCCGCACCTGAACTGAGTGAGCGAGTACGACGTCGTCGGGAAGACTTTGTTTCAGAGTCTCCCACACAATGCGCTCGGCACTCTGGCCGTCTGCGAACAACGGCGCTTCCGGAATACATCGCACCACTTTCAGCCCCCAAACCGGGACAGCCATGGAGTCATCAAAGGGCTGTGCGGGCTGTAGAAGAAATTGCTCAATTCAACGATCAATGTTTTCCCCTATTCGCTTGTTTGGTTGTTCTATCACGCTTTTGAAAATTGCAAATGACAGGTCCAGCAGGTGAACAGTGCGTCCAACTATTCAGCTGCCGTCACCTGTGCGTGCCTTTGCGTGGTCTCGGTCGCCACTCGGAATGCGGAATCGTGCCCAACGTCGCCTCGCTTGGCCATTCCATAGTCGGGTGCCCAACCTAGCCGGCGCATTGCGTCGTCGATGACGCCCCAGACTTCGGCGGTGTCGGCTGAACGGTCTGAGCCTGCAAGGGCAAGGAGTTGGCGACGCAGATCGGCCTCCGCCTCAGTCATTCCCTGAAAGTACAAGGGCGAAAGCAAGTACGAGTGGCTCTCGGTGGCATAGGCCGCCATCATGTCCAAAAACACTTCCAGTTCTCGACCGGCCTTTGCTGAAGCAGTGCGCTTCGCTGTTTCGTCGCCGGAGGGGAACTCCGTATCGGTCATGGCAACGATGTCCAGCTTTCCCTTCCACACGAGGTTTTGCATCGGTTCTTGGAAGAGGGACAGGACAGTGCCCATTTCACGATCAGTGGTGCTCTTCGCGGGGAGGGCGCGCCGGACGTCGTGCACAATCTCGTGGAAGTGGTCATCCGCCAGTCCGAAGCCCACAAAAAGCAGATGATGCGTCAACAGATGTGCCTTCACAAGCGCCGAGAGGGCGTCGCGGTTAGTGTTGTAGCCCAGATAGTCGTCACGGGTGAGCACGATGCTCTCCGGCCGGCTCACGGAGCCATGCAGCTTGAGTAGCCAGTTGTTCCCGACGGCGGGCACGTCTTCAGGCAAAACAGTGCGCGGACGCTGGGCATCCCGGCATGCCACCTCGAAGAGCTGATCGTAGTTCAGAGTGATAGCTCCGCTGGACGGCAGGGTTGCCAGCAGAGCGGGAGCCAAGCCGTACTTCTTAAGTTTTACGGCGTCGCTCACCGCAATGCCGAAGGCCTCTTGCGTGCCGTACTTTTCCGTATACAGCTGCGAGAGGATGCCGGCTTGGTCAAGCAAGGGCAGCCACTCAAAGGCCTTATCGCCCTGATCGTCAAGCTCGACGCCTTCCTTTAGCTTCTGAAGCAATTCTTTCCAGGTGGGTGCCCCGGCGCTGACACTGACGCCGGCGCCTAAGAAGGGAACCACGTGCCCTGACCGTGCTTGGTGCCCAAGCCATTGGGCCTTCTCCTGAAGCTTTGCGTCCAGTCCTGACCAGGCGGATGTCCCGCTCTCATCACGCCGCAGCTTCTGTGCCAAGGAGAATGCAGCGCGATCCCTCAGGACCAGGACAATGTCCACCTCGTACTTTCTGGAGAGCTTTTGGCTTGTCGTGAGGATGGCCCGGAGTGCCGCCCCAAGATGCTGTCCGGCGCCACCGCCGTCCGTACCGAAAAAGGGCAGGGCCAAAAGTCTGTAGGGTCTGTATGCCGGTAGAGGAACCTCCCGGACGCAGCACTCGACAAAAGCTTCGATGCGCTGAGTTACAGCCAGCTCGTCCCACCGGCCGTCGAGTGGAACTGCTGTAAGGACGGGCCGGGGTTTTGACTCATCCCACGGGCGAATGACCTCTGCCAGGCTCGTTCCCTGTCTGAACTTGCTTGAAGCGGATTTGGCGGCGAACTCTCGGAGGTTTTTGTCGGCCGCCAGCCAGTGGTTTTCGATGCGGACGTGCGAATCGGTGGGGAGCAGCCAGGCATCACATCGGAGGTTGAGGATGTCCGCCATTGCTACAAAGACGTGAGGTTTAGTGGTGTCCGGGGTGCTCATGCCGTCGCTCCAGAGAACGGTTTTTGAGGCATTTTGACGCCCTTTAATCCGTGGCGTTTGTGCACGCCTTTGCGGACTTCCACATTTGCGAACGGTGCTATGCGTTCTTTGTCGTGAAGTGTCCTCATGGCCGGCGCGGGGACGGATGCGGCGAAGGTGCGGAGCAAATTGGACTCCGCGCCGGCGGGGTCAGAGGCTGCAGCGAAGTGAACGTAGAGATCATCCAGCTCGGCCATGGTCTTGAGCCACCAACCACCCGCGTGTGGTGAACGCTGACCGATGGCCGTGCTGTAGTACTGCCGGACCCTCGTTTGAACCGAGGTTCCGGCTAGGCCCGCGTAAAGGATGGGTGTCTCTGGAATCCAAAAAGCACCAATACGGCTGGCCAACTCGTGATCTGAAGCCGCCCTGCCGTCGATGGTCGGATTGGGGCACAGCATTCTCAGTGCACGGAATGCCAGCGGATCTGGGCTGTAGGTCGGGACGTGCCCCGCTGCGTCACCAAGGGAAGGCGTCGATGCCACCACATAAACCCCCGGAACATTGAGGGGGACCGAAGTGCCCCATGGTACGACGCCGTCGGGCTCGAGTCCGCTCCTGGTAAAAAGATCCCCCACAGAAATTGTCATGCGCCCAATGCTAATAGAGGCATCTGAAATCTTTGTTTTTGTCACACCCGCCAAATACCCTGGCGCAGTGAACACATTTGATGGGGGACTCGGCCGGGAAGTGCTTCCGGAGGGACTTTACGAACTTCTATACACAACGGGCGTTGAATCCAAGCTGTCGTTGCTGCCCGAGCTCGACTCGGTCGTTGACGACGTCGACCCGGACGATAGCCCCGACGTCCTTTCCCGTCACATCGCGGAGGCTGTGAGGAATGCGCTGTCCGCCACGAAGCCGGAAGAACGCGTGGCACTCGCCAACAAATTCCTGTCGCAGCTGCAACCCGAAATCCAGGTGACGCCAGGTCCGCGTCAATTGCTCTCCCTCCATAAGCCTGACGCTCTAAAGCGACGTCAGCTCAGACGGCCAGCCACAAAGCTGAGCGAGTCGGCACTTCTCACAAATGGCAAGGACGATCCAAACCTCGCCGCTGAGCTGAGGACGGAAATCGAGTCGGCAAATACCGTCGATCTGCTCTGCGCCTTCGTGAGGTGGACGGGCCTGCGGCTTCTCGAACCGGCTCTTGAGCAGTTGAACGAGCGCGGCGTGAAATTCAGGGTCATCACCACCACCTACATGGGCGCCACGGAACGCCGAGCTATTGATGAGCTCGTCCGACGTTACGGCGCCGAGGTAAAGATCAGCTACGAAACCCAGGCTACGAGACTTCATGCCAAGGCTTGGCTTTTCAGGCGCAATACTGGTTTTGACACCGCATATGTCGGCAGCTCGAACCTCAGCCAGGCTGCCCTGCTTGATGGCTTGGAATGGAATGTCCGGCTCAGCGCCATCGCAACTCCGGACCTGCTTAAGAAGTTCGAGGTCACCTTCGACAGCTATTGGGAGCAGAAGGCTTTCCAGGCTTACGACCCCGAGCGCGACGGCGACAGGCTCGACGCCGCCCTGGAACGGAACGGTGGGAAGCGAACTGCCGCTCCGAATGATGTCACAGGTTTGGAAGTCGTCCCCTTCCTCCATCAGGAGGAGATGCTCGAAGACCTGGAAGCTGAGAGGTCCAAACGGTTCAACCGTAATCTCCTTGTGGCAGCGACAGGGACTGGAAAGACGGTAATCGCCGCGCTCGATTACAAGCGGCTCTGTGAAGCGGCCGGAAGGCGATTGTCTCTGCTGTTCGTTGCGCACCGGCAAGAGATCCTCAAGCAGTCACTGCGTACCTACCGCAATGTTCTGCAGGACGGAGCCTTTGGTGAGCTCTATGTCGGCGACCACAAGCCACAGGACTGGAAACACTTGTTTGCCTCTGTACAGTCACTGGCTTCATTCGGCGTCCAGAGCTTCGACGTCGAGCAATTCGATGTCGTAGTCATCGATGAGTTCCACCACGCCCTGGCGCCAACCTATCGGCAAGTGCTTGATTACCTGCAGCCCCAACAGTTGCTCGGTCTTACGGCTACTCCGGAGCGCGGCGATGGTGGAAACGTCGCTAAAGAGTTCTTCGAGGGAAGAACAGCCAGTGAGCTTCGGCTCTGGGACGCATTGGACGCCGACCTCCTCGTGCCGTTCCATTACTTCGGAGTTTCCGATGATGTGGACCTCAGTCGTTTGGAGTGGAAACGCGGCAATTACGATACAGCTCAGCTCGACCGTCTCTACACGGGCAACGACGCCCGAGCGGCGAAGGTCATTCGAGAGCTTCATGACAAGGTTGTCGGCACGGAACACATGCGGGCCCTTGGGTTCTGTGTTTCGGTCCAGCACGCCCACTACATGGCCCGGGTTTTCAACGACGCCGGCATCACCTCGGTCGCCATCGACGGCGGAACCGACGAGGCCGCACGCGCAGACGCCATTGCCCGGCTGGGCAACAGAGAAATAAATTGCATCTTCGCGGTCGATGTCTTCAACGAGGGACTGGACATCCCAGAGGTTGACACCATCCTCATGTTGAGGCCGACCCAGAGCGCCACGGTTTTCCTGCAGCAGTTGGGCCGAGGCTTGCGCCGCGCGGACGACAAGGCTGTCCTCACTGTCCTGGACTTCATAGGCCAACAGCGTCGTGAGTTCCGATTCGATCTTCGTTACCGAGCGCTGACTGGCTATGGACGAAAACAACTTGAAAAGGCTGTCGAGGAAGAATTTTCGTATCTTCCTTCTGGCTCGCAAATTGTGTTGGATCGTGTCGCTCAGAAAGTGGTGCTGGACAACATCAAGGCCCAACTCCGCTTCAACCGGAACCAGGTGATCAACGACGTGGCCTCTTACGGCGAAACCGAACTGGCCTCGTACCTGCGGGAGTCGGGTAATGAGCTGAAGACGATATATCGCTCGACCCGAGACTCGTGGACGGGCTACCTTCGCCAGGCTCAACTGATCGAAGGATTCTCCCCCCTGGAATCCGTGCTCAAAGGCATGCATCACGATCGATCGGGTGCCGAGGAGAAGAAGCTGCTCGGGCGGATGGCTGCTCTCATCCACGTTGACGACCAGGAGCGGGCAGAGGTCTATTCCATGCTCGTCTCTGCAGACGCGCCCCGCTACGCGGACCTGGGCACTCGAGAGCAGACGTTCGCAAGAATGCTTTTCTACACTCTTTGGGACGACGGCGGCGGTTTCAAGACGTACGACGACGGACTGGACCACCTTCGTGCCTACGGGTTCGTATGCAGTGAGATCAAGCAAATTGTGAGGCTGGGAGTCGCGTCATCCAAGCATGCTGCCAAGGGGCTGGGCGCCGGCCTTCAGCACATTCCGTTGTTGACGCACGCAACCTATCGACGTGAAGAAGTTCTTGCGGCCCTGCAGTATGGCTCTCTGGAACTCGGGAAGAACGTGCAGCACCGTGAAGGAGTTGCCTGGTGCCCAGCATCTGCAACGGATGCCTTCTTTGTGACCTTGAATAAGGACGACCGAAAGCACTCCGCAACGACTATGTACAAGGACTACGCCATTAGTCCGGAGCTGTTTCATTGGGAGTCGCAGAATGCCACGTCGCCATCGAGCCCCACTGGCAAGCGCTACCTGGACCGGCGAGCACACGGGTCACATGTGCTCCTCTTTACCCGCGACACCGCTGAAGACGAGACCGGCCTGACGGTTCCATATACATGCCTCGGGCAGGCCGACTACGTGCAGCATTCCGGGGAAAGGCCCATAGCAATCACGTGGAGGCTCCACCGCCCGATGTCTGCGGACACGTTCGCCACTGCCGCAGCCGTCGCGAAATAGTGCATACTCAACGAGGGTTCTTCGCGATTCAGCAGTTGTGGAACGGCTCTGAGGGTGCATCGATAATGTAGCTTCGCCCCGTCCAGAACCAAGAACTTCCCTTTACGCATGCGGTCGTTAGCGCACTCGACCGATACGAGAGGGTTGGAGAGTCGGCGCTGAAGGTGATGTCGCCGTCGTCGATGTCTTAAAGGCGCCGTTGCCGGGGCGCTTCGGGGCAATTGGAAACGTGGGCTGGGTTTTGGGGCAGCGCCACATCCGGTGCACGTTGAAGAACACTTGCGTCACATATTGACTGTGAGCCGCCTCACCGACACAATAAATGAACGCAATTCATTTCCGGCGTTGGGAGCGAAGGCCGACCACCACCCGGCCACGCCCTGACCCACCCAAACAGACCCCACACTCGCAGCCCAGAAGCATCAGCGCCGCTGCTTCGTCAACAACTGCCTGAATACCCAGGACTACCCATGACCCCCACCTCTGAAACACAATCTCCGGCAGGCGAGAAGCTCGTGGGGCCAACCTCCGCTAAGCCGACTGAACAAAACTGGCGCCGCGTCCTTGGCGTTCCTTCGCTTGTCCTGCTGGGCCTCGTTTACATGGTGCCGCTGACGATCTTCAGCACCTACGGCATCGTGGTGGAACTGACCGGTGGTCGCCTCTCCGCGGCCTACGCCGTGACGCTTGTGGTCATGCTGTTCACCGCCCGCTCGTATGGCCGGATGTCGCAGGCGTTCCCATTCGGTGGCTCTGCCTACACGTACGCGACGCGCTCATTCGGCGCGGGCCTGGGGTTCATGGCGGGCTGGTCGCTCCTGCTCGACTATCTCTTGTTGCCAATGATCAACTACCTGCTCATCGGCATTTACATGGAGGCCGCGTTCCCCGCTATCCCGGCGTGGGTGTTCATGATCGTTTCCATCGCCGCGGTCACGGTGCTCAACGTCCTGGGCATTACTGCGATCGCGAAGGCCAATTTCGTGGTGGTGGGGCTGCAGGCGCTTTTCATCGTCCTGTTCGTTGCATTAGGGCTCTCATCCGTCACCGGCGTCGGCAACCTCGACCTCATGGTTCCCTTCACTGGAGCCGAGGGCGCGGACGGGCTATCGCCGATCTTCGCGGGCTCGGCCATCCTGTGCCTTTCCTACCTCGGGTTCGACGCCGTTTCGACCTTCGCGGAGGAGACCAAAGACCCGAAGCGCAACCTGCCCAAGGCCATCATGCTGACCACGGTCCTGGCCGGCGTCATCTTCCTCGGCCTGGCTTACATCAGCCATCTGGTTCTGCCGGTCAGCACCTTCAACGACGTCGACTCGGCCGCCATCGAGGTCATCGGCAAGGCCGGCGGCGAGCTGCTTGTCGCCTTCTTCACCGCCGCCTACATCGCAGGCAGCCTCGGCTCTGCCCTGACCTCTCAGGCTTCGGTCTCGCGCATCATCCACTCGATGGGCCGCAGCGGCGTCTTCCCAGCAGCGCTAGGCAAACTGCATGCCCGCTTCGGCACGCCTGTTCTGCCGATTCTCCTGACCTCAGCTGTTTCGTTGCTGGCGCTCGTCTTGGACCTGTTGACCATCTCGTCGCTGATCAGCTTCGGCGCGCTCGTTGCTTTCTCGGTGGTGAACCTCGCGGTGATCAAGCACTACTACTTCGACCAGAAGGAACGCGGAGCCCGCGGCATCGTTCACAACTTGGTGCTGCCCGCTGTTGGGTTCGCGCTCACGGTCTGGTTGTGGACGAGCCTGAGCGGTCTGTCGCTCGGTTTCGGTCTGGCGTGGGCGGCTGTTGGGCTGGCTTACCTTGCGTACTTGACGCGCGGATTCCGTCGGCCGCCGCCTCAATTGGACTTGAAGGAAGCGTAAGCGTGGACGCTGCGCCCATGATGGGCGAGAGTAATGGGACAACGTGTGGCGACTGAAGCCGGGCTACAGGCTTCGACGTTCCCCAACCATCGCCATCTCCGCAGAGTTCACATAACTTCTTCTGCGTTTTTCAAGCCGCGCCTGCTGGCCCGGCGTCGGGAGCCGCGCGCCTTTCGCGCGGTTGCAACGGCTGCACGCTGCAGCGAAGTTTCGCAGGGAAGTCGCACCTCCCTTGGACCATGGGTAGTAGTGGTCTCCGTGTTCCGCAGGCCGGGAGCAGCGACCGCCGAAGGCTGACTCCAGTTCGCATTGTCCGTTTGCACGCGCCATGCCGGTTCGTCGCTGTTGCCGACTGAAGCGTCGAATGGGATCGCGACGACGAATGTCCCTGGCTTGGATTGTGGAAGCCGCAGCGACCAAGACGATCATGCATCCGGCGGGCACAGCGATAGCTTGCAGAAAGGCACCGCCGAGCGATTCTAGGAGGCCCCCAGCCGAGTTGAGTCCAGAAAATACGCTCGCAGCAGCACTCTGCAAGGACGCTATTCCGGTGATCAGGAGCCACGCTGTCACAGTGACGAGGGCCAAGCGCAGCGCCTGTCTCGTCCAGTAGATGCGGCTCAAAGTTGTTCTGAATGACGGCCCCTCTGCCATGACCCGACGCTATCACCGACGGGATGGCGGGAGGAGGCATGAGCCCATTCCTATTCTTTAGATATCTTTCCCGCCACGTATTCCGCATCCAAGCCCACCCCGCCCAGGATGGACGAGTAGTGGCGCGTCAGCCAGGGAAGCCCCACGGCATATAGCCCGGCCTGCTCGGTGACGCCCCCTGTGTGCTTCGGGTAGCCCCACTCATCCAGCAAAGGCATGTCCAGGAACGAGAAGTCCAGCCCATATCCGGTCGCCCACAACACCGAAGTGATCCCAGCATCGGCCAGGTTCAACGAAGCAGATTCCGACGGAAGCCAGTCGTCCTCGGGAACCGGCTCCTGCTCGGGAGGATCCAGCCCGGCCGCCGCGATGTAGCCGTCAATGGCCTTCCGCATGCGCTGGTTGAACCCTTGCTCGACTGTTGTGAGGCGTTCGGGGAGGTCGTCGCTGAAGGTGATGTCGCCGTCGTCGATGTTTTCCAGGCGGCCGTGCAGGTGCATGCCGCGGCGGCCGAGTTCGCGGAGGTGGATGTCGTGGCCGCCGTCGGTGCCGGAGAGCAGCGGGTTGCACGCGAAGCGCGCGGCAGGGGACGGGAGCGCCTCGCGGGTGAGGGCTTTGATGCCGACATCGGGGCCGTGTTTGCCGGTTTCGAGAAGCCAGTAGAGGATGTCGTAGCCGCGGTAGCGGCGGGGCGCTTCGGGGCAGGTGGAAACGGCGAGGTGGACTTCGCGGCCGGCGTCGTGCAGTTCCTCGGCGATCTGCCCGCCCGACTGGCCCGTGCCGACGATGAGGACGGCGCCATCGGGGAGTTGCTGGGGGTTGCGGTAGTCGTGCGTGTGGAGCTGGGTGATTTCCTTGGGCAGCCTGGCGGCCATGGCGGGGAGCTTGGGGACCTGGTAGGCGCCGGTGGCGAGCACGACCTTCTTGGCTTGCATGCTGCCGAGCGAGGTCTGCAGGTTGAAGGTGCCGTCCTTTGTGGCGGACAGTCGGGTGACGTCGACGCCGGTATGTACAGGCGCGTCGATGACCTCGGCGTAGCGTCTGAGCAGGTTCACGATGGCGTTGCGGGGGAGGAAGGCTTCGGGCTCGTCGCCGGTGTAGGGCATGCCGGGGAGGTCGAGCGTGAAGTTGGGGGTGTTCATGTAGAATCCGTCCCAGCGGTCCTGGTAGGCGCCGCCGAGGGAGTCGCGCCGTTCCAGGAGTTGGTGTTCGACGCCGGCCCGCGTGAGCCAGTAGCTGGTGGCGAGACCGGCTTGGCCGGCGCCGATGATCACGGTATCTGGGGCGGATCCCATGGCGTGGATTGTACGCTCGGGGGCCTCACTTGGGGATGGGTTCTGAGGTTGCCGAGAATCAGCCCGCAGTGAGCGCTGCCAGCCGGCTACATTCCTCCCACAGCCGCTTCCGCGCGGCCGGGTCTGAGCCCATGCCCGGAGTGGGCAGCTGCTTACGCTTGGCCCACAGTTTGCCGGTGACGCCCGCCGTCTCGGGCGAGGTGGCGAGCCAAACGGGAGTGTCAGCAGCTTCCTCGGCGGGCTTACCCAAGGCGTTCGTCAGTAAGCGGAAGGGACCGCCAATATCCAGCAGCAGCCGGGTGTTCTTCACCAGGCCGGGGTGCGCGGCGTTCACCACCACGTTGGACCCGCGGAGGCGCTCGGCGAACTCCTGCGTCAAGAGAACCCGGGCGAGCATGGTGGGTGGGGTGGCACGGATGTAGCTGTACTTGCCGTTCGCGGTCTGCAGATCGTCGAAATCGATCTTGGTGACCGATGGACCGCCGGAATACTTGGACGCGATGTTCACTACCCTGGAGGTCTGCTGGATGCTGCCGCGTTTGAGTGCATCCTCGAGCAAACGGGTGAGCAGAAAGTAGCTCATCACGTTAGTGGCGAAAGTGAGCTCAAGCCCGTCCGGGGTCACCGTACGTTCCTTGCGGAAGACGCCGGCCGCGTTGACCAACAGGTTGAGCTGCTGGTGCCGCGACTCGAACATCTCGACGGCGGCCCGAACGGAGGCCTGGATCGAGACATCGCAGGGGAGCGGCTCAAGCGACGCTTGGGGGACAACAGCCCGAATATCCCGGATGACCTCTCCGGCCCGGGCCTCCGACCGGGCAACCACCACTACCGTTGCTCCTTCTCGCGACAATGCCGTGGCAATGGCCTTGCCGAGGCCGCCCGCGGCGCCGGTCACCAGCGCTGTTCGTCCAACCATGGAGGGCATAGCTCGATCACAGCACTTCTTTGTCGGTTTGGCGAGGGACAGGCTACCTCTTGATCCCGGGAGGCACGACTTCTCTCGATGCCAACGACGGGTCGAAACCGTTGACCTCCGTGTATGTGCCGCCCAGTTGTTGGGCCAACGTGTTCAGGTTCTTGCCGCTCCAGTCCTCGTCCAATGCCAAGGACAAGTCTGCGACGATCCAATGCGCTCTGCGGTTTCCCTTAGGGTGCGCCACGGTGAGGGGAGACGCTAGGCTTCTTGGAAAATATCGTGGGGGACGATCTTGAAAATGACTACAAAGACAAAGCTCCGTGCTCTGAACATAGCCGCCAAAGTAGTTTTGCTGACGGTTCTGGTCCTTCAACTCACGCACGTGATCAATGGGTTCTGGAGCCTATCGATTATGGTGCTCGTCGGGGTCCCGGCCACGGTTGCATGGGTGGTGTTGGAGAGACGGTTGGGCGCAGAGCGGATGCAGGACAGGGCGTAGGGGCAGCATCCACCGGCATACTCATGCTCGTCGCGTCTGCTTCGGATTCCGCCCCGCCCACACCTCGGATCTGAAGAACCTGCGAAGCACTTCCTCGCCACCATCAGCGATGCCTACCTCGGAACCCGAAAGGACGAAGAGCGGCATAAACCCCTTCTGCCTCGCGATGTAGTTAGCCAGGTCCAGAGGAGACCTGTCAGCCAAGGACATGCGTTCACCGGCAAGAAGCCGCGTGGTGACATCCTCACAGCCAGACATCTGCAGGATCACACGGAGCTCGAAGTCGCGGAGGATATCCGGCTCCCAGATGCTCCTCAGGCACTTCCCACCAGCCATATGTCTTCGCCCCCATCAAACCCGTTGCGTGTACTCCGACTAGTTACGTGAGCCGCACCCAAGGTTCGTGACGGACAAAGCTGCCGTGCCGCCGTCGTTCGCGTCGCTCAATCGGTGGACTTGGCACCCTGCTTCATTCGCCTTAGGCGGCAAAGTGCGCGGGCCCGCCTAGAAGCTCGCCTGACTCGTTCACGGAAGTACCACGCCAGTGCGAGGCCCAGGATCACAAGCGGGAGCAACTCAGGGGCCAGGGCGAACGTGCCGACGATGATCTCGAATGTTTCCAAACCAACGAGGGAGGCGGCCGCACACCAGATCCAGCCGCCGAACAGTGCGGCTCGGGTGGCAATTCGGAGAATGAAACGGCGGGTGAGTCTCCAGCGCAGGACCAGGAAACGAAGCGGCCACGAACGGAATCGGCCGGGTTGGGGGCGAAGCAAAGACAAGAGGGTATTGAGAGACATGCGGGGAGCTCCTTGTGGCGGCATCGAGAGAACTGTCACGAGATCGCCCAAAGAGGAGCAGCACAGGCAGCGTGATGATGTGTTCCAGCGGTTATGCGACGGATTTCACCGGGCTGCGCGGAGGCTCCTGGGGCGGCAGCGAAGCCAGCCAGGAGGGCGTGGTCCCGTCCCGCCCTTGGGGACAGACCTGACTAATGACAGTGAGCCCGGTTGGGGCTCGTCACGCATTGACGGCGCGTTGGTGCGGACCACCAGAGCGACGACGGCGCAAAGCAATGCTCGGAACGTATGGGCCATGTGGACCGTCACGGCCAGGACGAGAGCGAGAAGAGCGAAGACGGTCAGCGGAGGAGCCCCGGCGCTGACCGTCGTGCGGATTGCTACGTCAGCCTGGACAAAGTGTCCCAGCAGGACCCATCCGAGCAATGACGCTGCACCTCCCCAAATTGCACTCACACGGCCACAGGCTACGGCTTCTTGGCGGATTTCGGAGCTTTGGCAGCCTTCGGCGGCAGTGTTGCAACGTACGCAAAGGCTTTCGCCACCCAAGGCTCCGCTTGGGCGGGATCTTCGTTCCAGGCCTCCGGCAGGCCCACGTATCCGCCCATGGGGCGCTCCTCGGGAACGAAGTGTTGCGTCTGGTGGTTGGCTTCGAGTTCGGCTTTGTCGCTTTCGGAAAGCTTCACGCCGATGGTGGGTCCAAACAACCCCGCGAACATGTTGCCGTTCACGAATGCTCCAAGGTTGCCGAACATTGGTTTGACCACCACGTCAGGATGATCGGGAACCACGGAACGGAAACGCTCTTTGTCGGCTTCTGACGGCTTGGGCATCTGCATGCGATGTTCCTCCGGGAGTAGGGGATGGGTGCAGCATACGGCGGGGCGTGGCACGTCAGATAGGGGCCATGCGGCGTAGGGGCCGATACGCCGGTCCGTCATGTCGCCGCCGTTAGCGCCACTCGTCTGGAGGCATCTTCGACTTCAAACTGGACCGCGCAGGGAGTGGACGGACAGTTGACACATTCCATCACTCGCCGTCGGTAGAACGGTTGCGTTCCCCAGCCGAGCCTGCACCCACTCCCATCCGATCAGCTCCTGTTCCAGCCGCACGCGGTTGCCGTACGAGTCCGATTGCAAGCCCTCGTACACTCGTGCTTCGTCAGGCGTGAGGCGCCCAAGCAGGGCGCGCGATGGTGCCGGCTCCTCGCTCCAGGACTCGCGATGTTCCAACAGCGTCTCTTCGTCCATCAGCACACTCACCACGTGGGGATGGACTGAACGGAGCTGGTCGAGGATGCGGAACCCGTGCGTATCAAGATCGCCCCAGTAATGGACTTCGCAGTCCCGAAGCCATGAGGCGTCGCGCAATGAAGAGAAGCCGTACCCCTTGCCAAAGATCGCCAATGTTCCAGGCTGTTCCGGGAGGGAAAGGAAGTTGACGAGGTTCTCGGTGATGATCACCCTGGTCACTGGGAGTCGGAGAGACTCGAACGCCTCAGCGGTAACCGTGATGTCCCGCGCGCCACCCAGGACTTCCAACGATGGGTCCAGAACCCGGAAGCGAACCTGCTCAGGCGGATGGAGGAAACCATGCCTTTCAGCGAAACGGGCGCCAGAGGTTCGGGCCGGGCGCGCGTCCAACAAAACCTCAAGGTCGGAAGGCTGTTGGGACAGATCCTCTGCAGACGCCTGCGAACCCACCAGCGCCTCCAACATCTCGTCGATGGTCCTGCGGTGCGCCTCGATGAACTTGGTGTGCACACCCGGCAAGCTGAGCTGCCGGACGTAGACCCCTGGCGAAGGATTGCTCTGGAGCCACAGCGCCACCCCGGCGGCAACCAGCGCGGAGTCACCGAGATCCAGCAGCTGCTTTGGTCGCTTCGCGGCCCAGGAAAGCAGCAACGAATCCAATCCCGCCAACGAATCGGCCAGGGACAGGAACCGCTGAAGCTCCCGTGACTTCCCTGCGAAAGCAACCTCGTCCTCAACCGAAGCAAACACAGCTGCAGCGGGAACCTGATTTGAACCGATAGTGGCGCGGCCGATGTCTACAGTCTCCAAACTGAACGGTCCTGCAGCGGAGAACAATGCTGCCGCCCAATCCCTGGCAGCAGCGTAGTTGTCCCGCAACTCCGCAGCCGAAGGTCGCTTCAACACCCGGCGCCGCGGGTAGACACCAGACGGTTCAAGGGTTTCCCGCAGCAGCTGGCCCCTGTCCCAGGCAGTAACGGACAAAGCCCGCAGGGCGCTAAGAGATGTCCAACCTGATGACTTAGCCGGCATACCGTTCCCGTTCCTCGCGGTACTCGGTGATGGTCATGTTCCTGAGCTGCGAATCGTTGCCGTTGATATTGGCTACGAAGCCCACATGTGCCACAAACGGTTCGATGACGTTGATCTTCTGCAAGGGTGTCACGATGAGAAGTTGGAGTTTCATGCGTTGGAACAGCTCCATGCCGTACCGGGCTGACTCGTCGGACCCGCGTCCGAAGGCCTCGTCGATCACCACGAATCGGAAGCTCCGGTCCTTCGCGACGCCCCGCGGCGTACTCTTGACGCCGGCTAAACCAAACTGGAATGCCAGCGCCGCGGCCAAGATCGTGTAGGCGAGCTTCTCCTTTTGTCCGCCTGACTTTCCTCCGGAGTCAGTGAAATGCTCGAACTCCTCGCTGGTTTCCGTCCATCGCTCAGACGCTGAGAACGTGAACCAATTCCGCACATCGGTGACCTTGGCAGTCCACCGTTCATCCAAAGCCGTGAACCCTTCGCGGCCGCGGAATCGTTCGATGAGCCTTTCCACCTGCAGGTACTTTTGCTCGGAGTACTGCTCATCGTCACCGATGGTTCCTTCGGAGCAGGCGCGCAGATCGACGCCGAACTGCCGTACGTCCAGATCCGAGGAGTTCTGGTGCTCCAACTGGATGTGCCGGCCCGCGTTGTACTCAATCTCCGCCAGAGACCGATTGATCTCGCTGATCCTGCTTATGATGCTCTGCCGCCGCGCATCCAGGAAGGCGTTGAACGCCACAACCTCGTGGATGGTGTTCTGCGTCAAGGACTCCTTGAACCGCGCCTCAAACCGCGGAAGGTCATCGCGTTCCAGTTGTTCAAGGAGCCTGTTGAACTCGTCAGCGGCATCCAACGTGGCGTCGATGTCTGTGGTTTCGTTCGGGTAGTCGTGCCTGAAATCGGCCATGAGGCGGACCGTAGATGTCTCGGCCCTCGCGATGCTCTTCGTCAGGGCATCAATGGTGGCGGTCAGCCCAGATCGGACCTTGCTCTCGGCCGTCGCGGTGTTCTTGTACGTCAACGCTTGCTCGCCCAGAGCCTCGGCGGTGAGCTTCGCGACGGCAGCCAGTACGTCGCCGTCGTCCGTCAACGGGTGCTCACCAAGGGTGAGGCGGCAGGCCTCGATGGCCTCTGCGATGTCTCGGGCCGCGTTGCCATTCGCGCCGATCCGTTCGCGGACCTTATCGGACCGGTCCTGCAGTTTGCCGATGCGCCCCTCGACTTCCGACTCTTTGGCTGTCAGTTGTTGCAACACGCTGCTGGCGGTTTGCAGCTCAAGCTTCTCTGCCTTCAGTTCCTGGATCTTGCGCGTAGACAGTTGCCAGTTAATCTCCTGGAACTCGGTAAAGAACCCGATGGTGTTCAGATGCTGTCCCCGCCGCTGGGCAGATCCAAGGGCAGCGTCCACCTTGGCCAACTCCGCCAGGACGCTCCGGTGTTTGCCATCCACGTCATCACGCTCTGTGCGGATACGACCGATCTTCTCGTGATTGTCCCAACCCAACACAAAGTTGCGCCTGTCCATGAGGCCTTTGCGGTCGTCCTTTTCATGCCGCCCCCGCGGTCCCTTCAACTGCCCGTTGACGGTGACAGCTTTGGGGTACCTGCGGAAGTCGTCCATGGTGTCGCAGCACGTGTAATCGAAACGCGTGCTGAGCTCATCCAGCAGGAAATCGCGGAAGGGTGTTCCCTGTTTGATGGAAATTTTGGCGCCCAGCGTCCCTGGCGAGGCCGGGCGGGATGAGTACGAGTCACCCACCTTCCGGTACACCAGCTTGCCCTTGAGGTCGTTGGCGTCCACCCACGAACTCACCGCGGCATAATGCTCTGCTGACACCAGGAGGGACAATGCGAAGCCCCGCAGTGTGCGCTCGGCCGCGCCTTCCCAAACGGACTCGCCTTCGCGGACCCGCAGCAACTCTGCGGCGTAGGGAAGTGCGGACTCGGCGATGCCTGTACCCGCACAAATGGAACGCCGCATGTCTATCTGGGGCGTTTCGAGCAACGTGGTGCGGGAGCCGAGGCTTTTCAGTTCGGTGTCCAAGTAGTCCCGCCGAACGCCCAACTCGTTGAGCTCTGAATGGAAAGCCGTGCGCCGATCCTGCAGCTCCGATGCCTGCGCCACCAGGCTCTCTTCGATCTCGGCGAGTCGACTCCGGTTCGCGTCGAACAGCACCCTGTCCTCGGGAACGTTCAGTCGAAGTTCGACGGCGGCAGCTGAGTATTGCTCGAAGCGCTTGCGTTGCAGCTGGGCTGCTTCTTCGAGCTGGGACGCTTCGGCGTCGATGGCAGCAAGCCTGCCTCCGCCACTGGTGCGGATGTCTTCCTGGATAACGGACAGCTCGTGACGGAGCCGGGTGAGATCAGAAGCCAACTGGGTGCTGTCTTCCCTGAGTTTTTGGCCGGCCCGCTCCAGCTCTTCTTGGTGGGCCAGACTCAGGGTGAGCTGCTGGCTGGTGAACCAGGCGTGCAGCTGATCGCGTTGGGCGCGGGCGCTCTCTTCCTCGGAGCTGAGCTTGCGGTGGGTGGCCGCACCTGCACGGATCGGCTTCAACAATTCGATCTGGTCCTTGGCCCTCACCACTGCTTCGTGCGCCTTCTTGAGGTCATCGAAGTGGCTGATCAGCTTGGCGATCCGCGAGTTCACATCGTCGTCCTCCAACATGTTGGTGCGGACAAAGTGCGTAATGTTCTCCACCTGTTTCATGGAGACCGTTCGGTGAAAGAGCTCCATGGCTTGGTTGCCGGTGATTCCGAAGTGGCGCTTGAAGGCTCCTGCGTAGGGATCGAAAGAGTCATGAACTGTAACGCCGGCGTCCTTGAGGCGCTTCTTCAACTTGGCGGGTTCTTGCCCGAAGTTTGAAAAGTCCTCGGTGATGGTTTGCTCCCGCTCCGCCAGGGAATAGAAACGCGTGGGCTGACCGGCTTCCTGTGTGGTCCATAGAGTGATGCCCAGAGTGACTGTCTTCCCCATCACAGCGTTGTGGAAGACGCCCAGCACCACGGTGAGGGTTCCTGGATCCCGCAATGCCACGGGCTTGGAGTATTCACCGCCGGTGCTCCGGGTGTTCTTGTGGTATCCCCGAACGTAGGACATCAGGCTCCGCTCACGCTTCTGTGCCCCTGCTGCCTTGTTGTACTCAATCCGGTTGGCTGGGAGGAGCAACGTGGTGATGGCGTCCACCACTGTGGACTTCCCGGAACCGATATCGCCGGTGAGCAAGCTGTTGGCGCCTTCCAGATGGAAGGTCCGTACACCGCCGTGGAAGGTGCCCCAGTTGAGCAGTTCCAAACGCTGCAGTCGAAAACCGGGCGGCAGGCCGCCGTCGTTCGCTTCTACGGGAGGTTCCTCCAGCGTGAAGAGACTGTCCTGAACTTCTGTGTCCATGGCTATTTACTTCCAGTTAGTTCGTCACGATAGTCTGCGAGCCGAGCGTCGAATTCTTCGAGCCACTGCGCATCGACATAGGCCTTCAGGATCCGCATGACCTCGTACGCCGTACTTTCGCCCTTGAGCTTTCGGAGGAAACCGAGCTCCACCACTTTCTTGATGTTGGCAGCCAACCGGTCCTTGATCCGGACCTCATTGCTGGAGTCCGGCAGGAACAACAGAACCATGTCTGCAATCTCCTCCTCGGTCATGATGAGGCGCAGTTCGCTGCTGTTCGTATCGAATTCGAGGAGGCGCTTCCTGAAGAGCGCAAGGAGCAGACTGACGTCGAACGTGAGTTGTCGCCGCTGAATGAGCCGGGGGAGTGAGCTCTCAGGGTCCTCCCGTGACCTGAGGAACGCGTAGCCCTCAGACTCGTCCAGTATCAGGTCCAAGCCGAGCACAGCGACGTACTCGCGTACGTGCGAGGTCAGCGCCAGAAGCGACTGCCACGTCTTTTCGTCCGACTCCGCGTACACCACCCCTTTGAACAGCTTGGTGACCACCGACGGCAGTTCTTCGGGGGTGGATGGTGCCTCAAAGTTCATGCTGGCCTCACAAAAATGAGCTGGTCTACGGTAGCTTCCCGAGTGACGCCGTCTGCCGTCTGCCACTGCAGGCGTTGTGTCACATCAGGGTTGATGGTTGCCCATTCAGACTCGCTGGCCAGCTGGTAATACGCCACCACCTCCGCAAGTCCGAGGGTCAGCGGGTAGGAGTCGGCGATGTCAGCCAGCGTTGCCTGGCCGGTCCTCTCCAAAACGTCCTCGACATTGGCTTTGAGCCGTTCCTTGTCAACATGGAACTGATTGAACAGCGCGCTCGCATCCACGGCTGCGTCATCGGCCACTGTTACCTCATCCAACACCCTAATCCGGCTGCCTGGCGCGTACAGTGGCCGCTCGAACGGCAGGGCCACCGCCACGGTGGGTGCGTCAATCTCCATAAAAATGTTCGACGGCGGCTGCTCGCGGGAGTCGAGGGCGCTCGCCTCGATGCTTCGGAGCAGTTGCATGATGCGCTTGTTCTCCAGGAAGACCTTGTCGTCCAAGAGCCGGCGCATCTGCTGGGACAGCTGCCTTACTGTGCTCTGCGTTTGCTCAACGGCGGGCAACCAGTCCTGATGGAGGTTTGTAATGGCCTGAAGGTTGTCCATCTGTGCGAGGGCGTCAATCCTGGTGGCCCGCTGCAGAAGGTCGTCCAGCTCGTTCCGCATGTGGGGGGACATGAGGTAGTCCCAGAAGCCTTGGAATGTACGGCCCTGCAAAGAACTTCCGATGTCCTGCTGGTTGGCGAAGATGGAATCCAGGAGCTCGCCCTGGCTACCGTCCCACGTGGCGATCTGCTCGCGGACCTGGCGGTCCAGCTTACGGAAGTTCTGCTCTACCTCGCGAAAATCGGACAGGAGATCCCTGGCCAGGGACGTCAGCTGCTGGAAATGGTCCAGGGCTTCCGGCCCGCTCATGACTTTGACGTTGCCGTCGCGGATTTGCTGCATCTCGCGGTCAATCAGGTCTCTCTGCCTCTGCAATTCGACCAAACGAACCTCTGGATCCGTTTCGGACTGCTGGACCAGGGCCTTGAGGACGGCAAAGATGCTGGTGAGCCGGGACTGAGTGGCCACAAAGTCGCGGCCTTTGAGGGCCTCAACCCACCGGATGACGTCTTCCGTGGCGGGCATCAGATCATAATGGGGTTCGTCTTCCCCCTGAACGTAGTACTTCCGGAGCCAGGCGCGCTCCGGGTCAGCCCACTCGTCCAAGTACTCCGACGCGTTGCGCGGAAATTTGTCCTCGCCATAGGTCTCCCGGACCCCGAAGAGAACGTCATCCAGGGCATCGATGAGCTGCTGCCTTCGAAGATTGCGCTGGTTGCCGTCGGTGAACGCCGTCATGAAAAAGTGCAGCGCAAGCGGGGCGTTCGTAGCACGGAGGAGCGACCACCCGGGGTGGTTCTCACGCAGAGAAGCAATTGCGTAGTAGTCCATGGGTTCCTCGACGTCTGGGCTGCAACCGGCTTGGAAGTGGTTGCCTGATTCACAGGCTATGCCAGAGGCCCGACAGTTTTGCCACATCCGCTGGATTAAATCCGCCCCGGCACTAGCTATCCCCGCAGATGTCTGTAGACTTGACGGTGTTGTTGTGTTTGGCATTTGGTAGTTCAGGCAGTCCCCGTGGTCCACTTCGGATCGCGACCTTCTGAAGTAACGGTGGAGAACACCCCACACCGGAGACCCGAAAGTCGGGAACAATCTCCACCTTCAGTAAGGACTGAAATTATGGCTACAGGTACCGTCAAGTGGTTTAACGCTGAAAAGGGCTTCGGCTTCATCTCCCCGGAAGATGGCAGCCAGGACGTTTTCGCCCACTACTCCGCAATCAACTCCTCGGGCTACCGCTCCCTCGAAGAGAACCAGAAGGTTTCCTTCGACGTCGAGCAGGGCCCCAAGGGTCCCCAGGCAGTGAACATCCAGGCTATCTAGTCTTCGGATAGACGCAAGAGCAGGGCCGGTCAGCTGAGCTGACCGGCCCTGCTTTTGTCTACCTCAACCCCGATTAGACAAACTTTGTCATTCGTGACCAGATGAGCACGGAGACCAGGGCAACGAAGACCAAGCCCCCACCCATGAAGGCCAAACCGAGCTCAACGTGGACAGGATATGGCGGGCGGGGACTGAAACCACCCCAGTAGTTGAAGATGCCCTCTCCGGCAGAAGTAAGTACATTCCTCGGATCGTAGGGCCCTGCGAAGGGTGCCACCATAAGAAGTGCGCCGGCGGACAAGCTCGGTATCAGCATGCTTCTAACCACCAATCCGACAAACAGGCCAAGCAGCCCGAACAGGATTGCAACTGATGTGCTGAAGGCGATTTGAGCCGCGGGGCTTCCAGTGGCCGCGCCGGCTACAGAGTAGGGGAAGTTGCGATGGACTGAGTCCAGGAAGGCAGCTCGAAGGATGGGTGCCACGGTTAGGCTCAATGTCGCAGCGATAAGGGTTGCAGCCAAGGAAACAGCTACGACGGTAACGACTTTTGCCGCAATATAAGACCTGGGGCCCTGCATCACCACCCGGTCCTTCAGAATCCGACGGCGAGTGTCGTCGGTCGCCACTCCGCACCCGTATATGAAGAAGAGCAGCGGAATGACTAAGAAGGTGATCATCTCCAGTCCGGTACCGACTGCGTTCGCTCCTTCGAAAGCTTGAAATGCGAAGTACGCCCTTTCGTAGTCATATCGAAGTGGATTGTCCACCAGCGTCTGACCATCCAGGAGAGACTGGTTGATGGGCTGCGCCAGGGCCTGGGTCAGTGACACTCCATTGGCTGATGCTTGCGCCTCCGTTGTCTGAAGGCGAACCATGCTCGCATCCACGTTGCTGACGCTCCCAATGAAGGCAAACACGAGAGACAACGCGAGACCGCCGATGGGAAGCAAAACCAGTCTGCCCCAGTGCTGGTACCTCAGTTCGGTTCGTATTGAACGCAGCAGGCTATTCATCAAAATCATCCGCCTGGATAAGCGGTTCATCTGGTTCCATTCGGATCTTCCCGTGCCGAATTGTGAACTCAGACGAGGTCACTTCCCGGTAGAAAGAGGTTTCGTGGGCAGAAATGAGGATGCATGCTTTATTCGAGGCGCGGTCCAGCAGGCGCAGAAGTCCGTCTTGGCCGGCTACATCCAGGCCGGATACTGGTTCATCCAGCAGTATGCAAGGTTTCCCGGATGCAAAAGCAGCTGCTAACTTGATCTTCTTCCGTTGGCCGAGAGAGTAGCCTGCCGAACGCTTCTCAAGCAGATCGCGGTTTAGAAATTCCTTGACCGCGGGAGCATCCTCAACCACACTTGATGGGGCATCCAGTAAGGCACGCAGATTCTGAAAGCCTGTGAGCCTACCGTGCAGTGTTGAATCATCAAAGACGGCGGTTACATTATTCTTTAGCGATTCATTATGCCAAAGGATACTTCCTTGATATTGCTCTAATCCGGCAAGGCACTTGAAGAGTGTGGTCTTACCGTATCCATTTTCTCCGCGCATTATGTGTACGCCCGTGGAAGGGATGCTCAAGGATGCGTCGGAAAATATCTTCTTTCGCCCATACCGTTTGGAAAGATTGATGATGCGTAGCATGAGTCCTCTTCAATGAGGGGCCAGCTGCGGACAACTGGCCCCTAAGGGTTTAGGGATGTGCGGCTAGCCCTGCCACGCGTACCAGGCACCATCGCCGTAAACGTTCGCACTTTGGATCACCGTTGAGTGGTAGATATTGACATTGCCCCAAGGGGTTGGAGTACCTACTCCTGCGTCAGTCAATGCCCGATAGGAGTGCTGCCAGGTGCTGGCGTAACTTCGATTGATTCCTAGTGCCTGCACTGTGTTGAACACGAAAGCACCAACGCGTTGATAGCCGTAGCTACTCGTTACCTGCCTCCAGTCGTAGTAGAAATCAACGTTCTCTTCCGTGAAAAGCATCCAGTTCCCGGAATACAAGCTGGCGCGGCGAGAGCCGACGGCCGTAGTTGAGTACGTTGGCTCACCTTTTTTCAGGCTCAACTGCATCGGGGCACCTGTGCTCGATGCAGTTTTCGGTGTGGTGATGTCCTTGAGAGTCTGTGTACTGTCAGGCGCATCGGCGGCATGAGCGGGAATCGCCGTTGTGGCGAGGATCGCGGAAAGAAAAGCGACTGCAATGCTGGAGCGATATTTCATGATCGTTTTCCCCCAATGGAAATGATCGCAGGAAGGACTCGGGCTTCTTGGCCGGTTTATACCCAACGTCCGAGAGGGCGTCAGGTTGAAGGTGAATTGCACCTACTAGCTGCTCGCTATAGATCACATTCACTGTGCCCGGATTATCTTCCGTTCACAGATTCCGTGATTGAGGAACACTCTCAACCCCATAACTGTCTTTGTCAAATCAGTCTACTTGGCAAGTTGAGGTGTGGAAGGCAGCTCGCTTAGCCGAAATGTGAAACCAGAAACGCTTATTAACCGATCTCCGAATGCCAGCAGTACCTAGACGATGCTGGCCAGCACCTATTTTTACCGAAATCGCCACCTAGTTAACCCCGAAAGCATCTGTGCAAGGCATATTCACCACCTACTCCCGATCTTTAGATTTAGGTGCCGGAGCAACCGCTGGATGAGGGTTCAGACAGGCGTGTGGTGGACCCCTTGTTCGAGCCCCAGGTCCCCAGTCCCCGGGCTACCGCTCCTTCGAGGAGAACCAGAAGGTCTCCGTGGACGTCGAGCAGGATCGGCCGCGAGGCCGGTCCTGCTTTTCGTCGTACCAGTCGAATATAAGTACTACTGCTTCATTAGCAGCTAGAACACATATCCACATAGCTAATTACACCCATGTAATTCGCTTCCCGCAGCCCATAGCGTTGATGGCAAGAGACCATGACGCAAGGGGTACTGATGATCTGCCCGAACACTCACCACAACCAGCCCACATCACGCCGCCACCACCTAGTCGATTTTTCGGAGCACCTAGATTGGCCCAAATCACCACCTAGTTTGGGGCAATCCGGCCTGTGCAAGGCATTTTCAACACCTAGTCCGCTCTCCAAGTTCTAGCCTGCGAGGTGAGCCGAATGACGGTCATGCACAGAAGCAGAAGGTTGGATCGGGTGTTCGATTCAGAGGTCCAGCGCGTCCTGGACTATGTTGCGCAAGGCATTGGTGTGCGCATTGTTGGGGTACCCGGAAGCGGCAAAAGCACGGTAGTGCGCAGCGTTGTCACAAGCCTTGAGAAGTCGGGGGCGGTGGTCCACGCGATCGCCGGCCTCCGTACCCACAGGAACATCCCCTACGCGGCCATCAAGAGCCTCGGACTGGACCTGCGGCCAGGCCGCAGCGGGGTGTTGGATTTGGCTGATGTCCTTTCAAGCCACCTCGCCATGATCGGCAAACATGTCCTGGTGGTGGACGACATCCACTTTGTCGACAACGAATCCCTGGCCGTACTGGAAGCTGTCCGCAGCCGCTCCAGCAGCCCCTTGGTTGCCACGGCACCCGAGACGCTCAGCTTCTCCAGGGGCCAACTTGCTGTCCTCAACCACGGGCGTGAAGCCGTCCTCCAGCTGGACCCCCTGCACTACGAGCAAGTCCACACCCTCGTCTCGCAAGTACTCGGCGGGCCAGCCGACGCCGACACAACAGCACGGATCCTCACCAAGTCCGCCGGAAACCCCCGGCTCATCGTGAAGATTGCCGAGACCGCATCCCTGAGCGACCTGGTGGTCCAGCGCGGCGGGCTGTGGCGGATGACCAGTGACACGTTGTGGAGCGATCATCTGCGCGGGACCATAGAGGCCCTGCTGGCCGAACTCACCCCGGAGGAGTTCACAGGCCTGAACATCATGGCCATCCTGGGCACCGCGCGCCTGGACATCCTCCAGAAGATCATCACCCCGGACGTTCTGGACACCCTTGAACGCAGGGGTTTCCTCACCGTCCTGGACGATCACCATAACGGACCCACTGCTGCCATCAGCCCACCGGTCATGGCGGACTACTTCCGTGGCCAAAAAGCCTTGCGGGACAGGCACCTGCTGCGAAGCCGGATCGCCGGGGTGCTGGACTCCACACCCCAATCCACGGACACCATCACCACATCGGACAGCCTCTCCCGCGTGCTTGCCGCGCTGCGCCGGGAACGAAGCAGCGACGACGCCGTCACAGCCCGCCACTTCCACGAACACAGCGCGGTCCGCGAACGTGCCCGCTTTGAGCGATGGGAGGCCAACAAGTCTGCTGCAAACGCGGCGGCGCTGCTGCGCATCTATTGGGGCTCACCCGTCGATGTAAAGCGCGCCCAGCGGGTCTGTACAGAAACGCCAACGCACGACGCCGATCCCTCCGACCTGCTGCTGCTCACCATCACGAAGGCCCTCCTCGCCATCAATGCCGGCCGGGGACTGAACGCCGCCGTTGAGGTCCTCAAGGACTTCGGTGAAGCGCACCCGGGACAGAAAGCGGGGGCAGAAGCTGCGATTCTCTTCCTCAGCGGCTCCCACGGCCGCGTGCCGGAGGCGCCCATCCACACCGGGGTGGACCAAAACCCGGGAATCGGCCATTTGATCCAGGGCCTGATGCACCTCTACCGATTCAACCCGGAGACGGCCCTGGACACCATCAAGGACGCCGAGGACGACGAGACCTTCCCGCACCTCCGCCCTTTCATCAACGGATTCTCCCTCTTCGCCGCCGGCAGGATCGACGAATCCCTGGTTTTCGCACTTGACTGGCGTGCCGAAGCCCGCAAGAACCTGGACCAGTTCGGAGTGGTCACCAGCAGCTACATTGCGGTCCACGGACTGTTCTACCGCGGCTACTTCGAGGAAGCCGAGTACCTCATGAGCAGCGTCTTCGCCATGGGCCGCCCCGGCTTTGTGGTGGACATCCTCTACGACGCAATGCTTCGCCTCGCCGGCCTGCGGCACGCCACGTCGTCGTCGGCGCCGGAGCTGTCCATCGCCACCCAAGCGCGAACGGAAGTGCCCGACGTCGGACCGTTGCCGGGCGTGGGCAAGGGGGCTTACGTACTGGTCGCCGGAAGCAACACCCGCGCTGCGGGCTTCGACCGCCGCGCAGGACTGCTGATCAAACGGCAGCTGAAAAGCGGCTACGTGCTTGAAGCCATGATGACCTCGCTGCTCTGCACCTGCCTCAGCCCGGGTCTTCCGGTGCTGGACCTGCTGAAAAAGATCCTCAGGGACAGCAACATCACCGTCCACGATCAATTCCTGGCCATCGCAACCGCCGTGGTGGAAGGAGACCATGACCTACTCGGCATTCTCCTGAAGCACTACGAACCGGACATCAACCTGTACCAAGTGGGCATGTTGCTGCAGGGCGGCCTCAAAAGGCACGTCCTGGAAGGCGACGCCACGGCAGCGGAAGCCTTGGCGGAGGCATCGTCCCAGTTCGCGGCCAGCTTCCCCGCTGCGTTCGAACCGCTGTCTTTCAGCACGGTGAAATCCGTGCCCTTGACAGAGCGGGAGACCGAGATCGCCGTGATGGCGGGATACCGCTCCAACGTGGAAATCGCCGAACAATTGGGCATCAGTGCCAGGACCGTGGAAAACCACATTTCCAACGCCTTGCGAAAAACAGGAGCGACGTCGCGCAATAGTCTCTTCATCCTCGTCAGGAATTCACTGCCGCCCACGTGACACTGGATACGCTGGAAGCATCCCCGCCACGGCACTCCCCGGCAGTGCCGTGGCCCCTGATGCTGAAAGGCACTTGTGAACCAGTCACCCGCGTTGGCCAGAAGACTAGGAACTTTTGACGCGTCCCTCATCGGCCTGGGATCGATGATCGGGGCCGGGGTGTTCGCCGCCTTCACACCGGCAGCCCAGGCTGCAGGGTCAGGACTCTTGGTTGGCCTGGTGATTGCGGCTTTCGTCGCCTTCTGCAACGCGACCTCATCGGCGCAGCTCGCGGCCGCCTATCCCACCTCCGGTGGAACCTACGTGTACGGACGCGAACGCCTCGGGCCCTGGCCCGGGTTCCTCGCCGGATGGGGATTCGTCATCGGAAAGACAGCCAGCGCCGCTGCCATGGCCATGACCTTCGCCGCGTACGCAGCTCCCCAAGGCTGGGAGCGCCCGGTGGCGATTGCCGCCGTCGTACTTCTGACAGCGGTGAATTATCACGGGGTGACACGGACCGCGGGCCTGACCCGGATCCTGGTGATCGCCGTGCTGGCTGCCCTTGTTGTCTCGCTGGCGGCGGTGTGGGGTGGTTCCGGTCCCGACTTTGGCAACGTGCTGGGCGAAGGTCTGCTGGCCGGGGGCTGGTACGGGGTTCTTCAGTCCGGTGGGCTGCTGTTCTTTGCGTTTGCGGGCTATGCGCGGATCGCGACCATGGGGGAAGAAGTGCGGGACCCTCGCAGGACCATTCCTCGCGCCATCACCATCGCGCTGGGTATCACCGTGGTTCTGTACGCCGTCATTGCGGTCACGCTGCTCGCGGCCCTGGGCCCCGGCGGTGTGGCGGGCAACCCGACTCCGTTGGCTGCCGCCGTCGGGAATGGCTCGCTGGGATGGGCAGCGCCAGTGGTCCGGGTCGGCGCGGCAGTTGCGTCGCTGGGCGCGCTTCTGGCCTTGGTGGCCGGCCTGGGCCGGACCAGTCTGGCCATGGCCCGCGAGCACGACCTGCCGCATGCGCTCGCAGCCGTTCACCCCAAGTACAAGGTTCCGCACCGGGCTGAGGTCAGCATCGGTGTGGTGATCTGTTTGATCATTGCTGTGGCGGATCTGCGGGGCGCGATCGGCTTCTCGTCATTTGGAGTGCTGCTGTATTACCTGGTGGCGAATATTGCGGCGTTCACCCAGCCCGCTGAGGACCGCCGGTACCCGAAGGCGCTGCAGCTTGCCGGTGCCGTGGCCTGTGTAGTGCTGGTAGCCACCCTGCCGCCGTTGTCCGTGGGCCTGGGTGTGGCGATGTTCGCCGTGGGGATCGCGTACCGCTGGGTGCGGCTGCGGACGCGCTCCTGACGCTATGCCGTGTTGGCTGACAGGAAGGCGGCGAGCTCGCTGTCGGTCGGTTCACGCAGCTCGACCGGTGTGATGGCCGGCGTGGGCGCCAGGAAGTCATTGATGGACGTCTGGCCTTCGAGTTCAGGGATCGGCTGGTGCTCTTCGCTGATGTGCATACTCTTCCAATCTGTTGTTCCGAAGAGACGCTAACCCACGGTGTGCTGGTGCACAGGGGCGGACACGCACGCTTATCCAAAGCGGTATCAACGGCGCAGGCGGCGCGGCCCCATCCGGGGGTTATCGGCTGAAGCCGCGCCTGTGCCTCCTACGCCTGGGACGGGTGGGGATCCCGCCGGACAACGGGTTCCCGTCCCGAAGGCACAGGGTGAGAATATGCGCCGGATCCGGCGTCTAGGTGGTGGCTTTGGGAAATTAGGTGGCAGATCGGGTCCATGTGAGTGGTTGTGGGGGTGAAATTGAGTGGTGGCGGAGCTTGGCCTAGGTGGTGGCGGCGTTAGCGCTGGCGCTCCGCGAGCTTCTTGTGCACCGCTTCCATGTACACCACGAGGCTGCCCACGGTCAGCGCGAGCCCGCACCCAACCGCCACCAGCGACGCCGTGTCCTGAAAGGGAACTGCCAGCAAAGGACTCAGAGTCATGGCGTTGGCGAATGCCGCGCAGGCAAAGGCCCCCGCTTTCATCAAAGGAAACGCCCGGGGCCGCGGGAACAGCAGGCTGACCGGCCCCACGACGCCGAAGACTCCGAGCAAAACCACACCTACGTTCCTCAGCGTGGGGATATCCAGGGTTGATGGTTCACGGGGTGGTGCCGCTGCCGCAAGGAGGATCGCTGACCCGGCCGAACACACGATAACGATTAAGCCGAGGACCCGGAGGGCATGCGGATAGAAGAAGGTCACCATGGGTGGATCTTCGTCGGTGCAACCGCCGGCTAAGTGGCGGCAACGGCCTCCCCAGACGATGGCGCGTCAATCTAGGTGGTGGTGGCGGCCGATCTAGGTGGTGGTGTGACGGGGGCTAGGTGGTGAGGAATAGTCCCGGCTTGGAGGGCACTGGCACAATGTGCCATATGGTTGCATCCGTTGAAGTCCCTGCCCTTGAGGTGCGCATCTCCCTTCAAGACGCCGAACCGGAAATCTGGCGGCAACTCGTCCTTCCTCAGACGGCCACACTTGCAGAGGTGCATGAAGCGATCCAACTGGCCTTCGGCTGGAAGAACACCCATCTTTACGTTTTCTATGGCACGGGGCCTGATGGAAAGCGGCGGGTCATCACCGTGCTCGACGACGAATCTCCGGTCGGTGCCGAGTCTTCGGCTGAAGTGGGGCTACTTGAACTGTTCGACCCTTCTCTTCCGGGCAGGTCGCCTTTTGAGTACGAGTACGACTTTGGCGACAGCTGGACGCACGAGATCGACGTCGTCGGACCGGCTGAGCTCGACGGAATGACCGTTAGGTGTACTGATGGAGCTATGCGTGGTCCGATCGAGGACTCCGGCGGCGTCTTCGGGTACGCGAACGTGGTCAGGGTGGTGGGGGATCAGCGGCATCCCGAGCACAGGGAAGCACTTGATTGGCTTGAACTTGTGACCCAGGAACGGGCGTCCGCGTTTGACCCAACGACGTTCGACCTGCACGCGGTGAACGAGGACCTTCGGCGATTGTCCCGACGGTTGTGGCCGTCCGAGGTCACCGAGGCAGACCGTGTAACCGCATTAGCGCCCATCCTCTGGTTCTTAAGCGAAGCTGAGCCGGATGGTCTGCCCTTGACGAGCGCTGGCCACCTCAAGCCTGCATTCGTGAAGCACGCCATGACTGCGCTCAATTGGGATGACGGCTGGGTTTCAACCGGCAGGGTCGAGGTCAGTACGGCGCCGATCCGAAACCTGCGTGAACAGCTTCAAGAATGGAAGCTCCTCAGGAAGTACAAGGACAAACTTCTCCTGACACCTGCCGCCCGTCAGCTTGTGGGGGACCCCGCTGGCCTATGGGACTACGTGGTGGCACGTCTAGCCACTCCCGACAACGACGCCGCCGCAGTTCTCCTCCCACTCATCGTTCACTGGGAATTGACGGGCAACGAGCCACCATATGGACTCATGGACCAGGTCATAGAAGCCGCGCTGCACCATGCTGGCTTGAGAATCATGGGCGACGCCCCTCCGTGTTGGGCAGGCCACCTGTACCACGAGGTCAGCCGGGGCCTGCACAGAATTGAACTGTGGGAGCGCCCAAGCTGGGACCGGGTCAGTGAACGGCTCTCGGACGTCGGCATTAAGTTTTTGCTGGACCTCCAGACCCGCCTGGGTGCCGGCAGGTGATGGCGGTTCCACTTGATGGTGCGGACACCAACCTGAGAGCGGTGTCACTGTCCGGAATCGGGTATGACCTTCATCTTGAAGTACAAATAGAGAACATCGTCTCCTGAACCGACTGGCAGCAGTCCATCTGGCCCTTTGAGCCCTAGCTTCACCTTTTCTCCACGACCAAAAACATCGCCGTTTTCAGACCAAGTACCCGAAGAACTCTGCACCCTAAAGGAATTCTGTACGTACTGTAATTGAATGGGGGTGGCGCTGCTCACCGAGACTCCGGCCCAAACCTCAGAATGGTCATTTGGCTCGCCGGGTGTAGTGGCTTCGAGGCTGACATATAGACCCAATTGGCTGCCGCGCCCTTTCTGACCGAGTTCGGCAGTAAGGTTCGAAATCAGGGATTTTGATGCTCGGATGTTGTCTGCGGCATCGTTGGCCACAAAGCCAACCAGTGATATCTCATCGCCCGGTGCCACGTCTACGCTGTATGAACTGTCTTTTCCGTCTTCACCTGCCACCCATAAAAACAAGCGCTCATCGATTGTGGCGTCCTGCGGGTATCTGTTTGTGATGGAATTCAATACAGCGTGGTCGGCCGGAACTTCTGACGTATACGTTGTTCGGCCCGGCCCCCACCCACCGCGGCCAATCTCGGGCGACGCCAATGGTGCTGGCGTTTCTGGACCGGCGGGTTGACTGGGCGTTACGGTTACCGAAGCTGCGGGGGTGCTTCCGCCGTTTGTTCCCGACTTCATCCAAGTAGTCAGTGCCAACCCAGCCAGGCCGAGGCACAGGATGACAATTCCAATAAGGGCCAGGGGCCGGATGATCGAAGCGCTGACTTCCTTCGCAGGTTCATTGCCGGTGGTACTGTCTGGGACGCTGCCAGCTGTGCGCAGGGGCTTCCGGTCTTCGGTCGCGGAAGAAGCGGTTCCTGTGATCTCATCAATTTCATGCATGACATCCCGCATGCTCGGTCGGGACTCGGGCGCCGTAGTCAGGCACGATCTGATCAAAACCGCTATGGCAGTTCCTCTCTCAGTAGCTTCCAAGTCCGCGAAACCATCGGAGTCCGGTAGGACTTCAAGCGCAAGGGCTACCTCGAAGTCAGCGATGTCTTGCTTGTTGCCCATCCACGTTTCCACACTCGACCAGGGGTGTTTGCCCGTGAGCGCGAAAAACAATGTGGCTCCAAGGCTCCACACATCGCGGGCCACCACGTCTGCGGCAGCGTTTTGATAGCGCAGTACTTCCGGGGCGGTCCAATAGCGGCTTCTCATGGGGCGGGCTGTCCATGTAGCCTCCCGATCGAGACTTTTGGTGTACAGGTTTCCCAGATCTCCAACTCTGAGCAGCGGCAGGCCCTCTGCACGGGGAAGCTGTTCCGCACGCGAATCAAAGGCCTGCCCAAAGCCTGGATCCTCAGGAAAAAGCACGAAGGTGTTGCTGGGCTTAATGTCCCTGTGCCCCGTGATTTCGCCGTGGGGATCCTTGAGCGGTCGGATGCGATGCACGTTGGCCATGGCAACAACGATGGGTTGAAAGGCAAGAAGGATTTGTTCATGGGTAAGGCTCGCCCATTCATCCGAATTTATTGCATGGGTCAGCGTCTCGCCCGCATGCGGCATCAACTCCAGATAGATCCTGGAACTGGTATCGCGCTGTTCTCTCCTGCCTGCTGCGAGCAACGGGACAAGTCCGAGCAGATCCTCCGGCGACTTGGCCCGTGCCTCTTCCAGAGCCTTTAGGGTCAGCTGCCGTCGACGAAGCAGGTCGCTTTGTTCGAATTCGCACTTGCATACCAGTGGTGTTCCGCGCCGTAGATTGAGAGCATTCCACGTTTTGTTCGACCAGGTTGGCGGTTCTACCCGGTAGACGTTGGCGCTCCCGCCACTGCCCACCCGTTCACCCAATTTGAACCTGATCTTGCGAGGCTCACCGTCGGCAAGAACAGCGTCCATGGTGACCGTCCGGCCTTCCAGGTCAGGTCGTGGGCCCGAGTCCTCGACCTTGAGTTCGACAGTCATCCTGTTCCCTCCTTCGCGTGCTCTTCGCGTGAGGCATTGCTAACCCGATTGTTCCGGTGGGCCCTCAGCATGTCCTGGACATCTGGGGTCACGTCACGACGGTTCCTGCCGGCCAAGAGAAGTCCCTCCAGGTCTGCTGGGTTGATCCCATATCTGGCGGCTAAATCAGCCCTTGCCCTTGGCCATCTGTAGGTGTCACCGGAGGAAACGTCGATTGCGGCGTTGAAGTACGACTTAGCGGCCCCGTTCGTCAGCGGCAGCCCGTCTTCAAGGGCGCAAGCCAAAGCGTTTACTGCCAACAGCCAGTCGCTCGAGTTTCGGCGCTTCGGCTCCGGTGGCATTGCCGTGTCTTGTTCATCGTCGCGTGCAGGGCCGCACGAGACGCGGAAAGCTAACTCCACGTCATCACCAACGTTGATGCGAAGTTGTATGGAAAAGGGCGGGATGAAGGTCTGGGACCTGTTTTTCTGCAGCTTGGCAAGTCCCACACCCTCCTGGGTGACGCTGACGGTTCCCCACGGCTCTTGGTAAGACGCCACGGAGAGGCTGTGCCCGGAGTTATACATTTCAACGGCTCTGCGGGATAGGCCTTCGATATCGAAGTCGATGCGGTCAAACGGCACGTCCTCACCGAGGCCGTGGCCGATGACGAGGTAATGATGAGGAAGCAGAGACACCTCGCCGCGAGTGTCCTGACGCCGAACCTTCACTTCCACATGGTCTCCGATCTTCAAGGGACGCTGCCCGGACCTCACTGCTGGACCTCTTCGAAGGTGTACGAATCGCTGATGGCTCCAAACCGCAACGAATCACCTTCCTGTATCGGTGCCTCCTCGTAAATCGTTTGGCCGTTGATGATGCAGCGGTGCGAGTCTATGGGGGAAAGATACCAACCTTGGGCTGCTTTGTAGATGCGGGCATGCTGGCGGGACACGCTCTTGTGTGTGAGGACAAGATCGCAGGTTGGAGCCCGGCCGATCGTGATGCCTGCACCCGTGATGACACAGACCGAAGTGGCGCCATACCGGAGCCGTCCTTGTACCGGGGCGGGTTGGGTGTCCTCACCCGTTCCGCCCCTGCCCGAGCCACCCCAGTCCTGGACCAGATCGTGGAGTTCGGCGTCCGTGAAGGGCGCAGTCTCCGGGTCCAACAGCGACGTGGCTGTCGGATCTGCGTCACCTGTGTTTTGTTGGGCTCCAACAGGTTCGGGCGTGAGGACTTTCTCGGCAGAAAAGGCTGGCTGATCGAGAACGACTTCGATGCGAAGGCCGCCCTCCTTGGGGCGGCCTGGCCGCACGAGCGGGCTGTTGTCACGGCGGCCTGCCTCGGCTACGAAAAAGATCTCCATTCGCTGGGAAGGAATGTTGCCTACGCGGGCTTCCGTGCATGAGTACCTGTAGGACTCCCCGATGTCGTGGGCGAATGCGTCCAGTTTCCAATAGTTTGTGATTTCACTGAGGTCAGCATCACTGAAATTCAATGTCAGGGCCCCGACAGCCAAGCGGCGGCCTTGAGTGCTGGGGATTGTCGCTTTCCGAAGCCCTTGCTGGATTCGGGGAACAATCACCTCATAATCGCTCGCCCCCATGCTTTGGCCACGTTTTGCCCATATAGTCAGGAGCTCGCGCGGCCGCGGGAGGCATAAACGAACGCTCAGCCGTTGGTAGAGCATGCCTGCAGAACCCAGAGCAACGAAGAGAAGTATGCCAGCGACGATCAAAAGCTCCATGTGAATCACCCTTCTCGTATGGAGCTTCCAGATCAGCAGGATTGGCACTGGGGCAGCAAACAGAAATCACAAACTTTTGCGATCTTGCAAAACCTTGCCCACCGTTTTTGCGCTGTATGTCAGTCCGATTCGAGGGCGGTACGCCGAGCTGCAGATTGAGGAATAGCGGTGGTGAGTCCTACGCCCGCGCGTGCTTCTTCCGCGCCACCGGCACCGCCGGCACCGCTGGCGCCGCCCCTGCCGGCGCCTCCGCAGCGTCTCCACGTTCCTCAGACGCAACCGACGCGCCGGTGCCCAACCCGCGGACCGTCCACCCGGCGCTCCGCCAGGCCTCAGCGTCCAGGACGTTCCGCGCATCCAGCACCATTCGCCGTCGTACGAGTGCGCCGACCTCAGCCGGCCGCAAGGCGACGTACTCGTTCCACTCAGTCAGCAGCAGCACCAACTCTGCGCCTTCCAGTGCGCGCTTGGTGGAAGATTCGAAACGGATCTGCGGGTAGCGGATCCATGCGTTGTTGATGGCTTTGGGGTCGGTGACGGTGACGTGCGCGCCGGCTGCGGCGAGCTGAGCGGCGACGTCCAGGGCAGGGGAGTCGCGGATGTCATCGGTGTCGGGTTTGAAGGCGGCGCCGAGGACGGTCACCGTGCGCCCGGACAGGAATCCGCGGCACATTTCGCGGGCTACTGCCACGGCGCGGGAGCGCTGGTTGACGTTTACGGAGTCAACCAGGGCCATCCACTCGTCCACCGAGGGCACCTCGAGGTCGCGGGCTTGCGCCCGGAACGACCGGATGTCCTTGGGGAGGCAGCCGCCGCCGAAGCCGAGTCCGGCGTGCATGTAACGGTTGCCGATACGGGGATCAAGGCCCATGGCTTCGCTGAGTTCACTCACATCAGCTCCGGACGCGTCGCACAGTTCGGCCATGGCATTGATGAAGCTGACTTTCGTGGCCAGGAAGGCATTGGCCGCGGACTTGATGAGCTCCGCCGTCGCGAAGTTGCAGACCAAACGCGGGATGCCGGCGCTGATCAGCGGCTGGTACACGGCGTCCAGGACGGCAGTGATCGGCTCACCGGCCGCGGCACCCTTGCCGCCCGGCACGCCGTACACGAGGCGGTCCGGCACGAGTGAGTCCTTCACGGCAGTACCCTGCCGCAGGAATTCAGGGTTCCATCCAAGCAGCACATCGGAGCGTCGGGCCAGCAGCCCGCGGATGGTCTCCACCGTGCCTACCGGCACCGTTGATTTACCCACGACGGCGGCACCCTTACCCAGGTGGGGGAGCAGGCTCCGGGTAGCGGCCATCAGGTAGGTGAGGTCCGCAGTGTCGGAGGTTTTGGATTGCGGGGTACCCACGCAAAGGAAGTGCACCTGCGCGTCGGCCGCCGCAGCGAAATCGGTGGTGAACATCAGCCGGCCATTCGTGCGGCCATCGCGGAGGAGTTCGTCCAGGCCGGGTTCGTGGAAGGGAGCCAGGGCCTTGTTGAGCTGCTCAACCTTGTGGGAATCGACGTCGATGCCCACCACGCTGTGGCCCATTGAAGCGAGGGTGGCGGCGTGTACTGCGCCGAGGTAGCCGCAGCCGATCACGGAAATCTTCATGACAAAGGTCCTTTGCTCTGGGTGAGTTCTGAGTCGGGGCCGGATGGCACACCCGCAATGACTTCGGTGTAGTGGCGCACCAGATCGGCTGACAGCACCGGCCACGTCCGGCCTTGGACCGACGCGGTTGCTGCCGTTGCGAACGCCCGGCGCTTGGCGTCGTCGCCCACCAGGTCCTGAACGTAGCCTCGTAACTGATCGAGGTTGCCGGGTTCGTACAGCCAGCCGGTGCGGGAGTTCTCCACCAGGTCCAGGGGCCCGCCGCGGCCGGTTGCCACTACGGGGACTCCCGATGCCATGGCTTCCTGGATGGTCTGGCAGAAGGTTTCGAACTCGCCGGGGTGGACGAACAGGTCAAAGGAAGCGACCGCCTCGGCCAGTGATTCCCCGCCGAGGAAACCGGCAAAGTGCGCATCCGGAAGCGCGGCCTCCAAGGCCGGCCGCTGAGGCCCGTCACCAACGATCACCAGCTTGGTGTTCGGCAGGTCGGCCAGCACGGCCAGGTCTTCCACCTGCTTCTCAATGGCCAGGCGCCCCACGTAGCCCACAATCCGGTGACCGCTGGGCGCCACCGAGCGGCGCCACGCCGTCGAACGTTTAGCGGGGTTGAAGCGCCCGGTATCCACACCGCGCCGCCACATGTCCACGCGCATGATGCCGCGACCGCGCAACTGGTTCAGAGCGAATGTGGACGGCACCAGGGTTCGGGTGGCCAGGAGGTGGATGTTGTCCACGCGGTTCCAGGCCCAGTTCTCAAGGAACGGCACGCCATAACGGGCGGCGTAGCTCGGAACCTCGGTTTGGTAGATCGCCACCGTGGGGATGCCGAGCTGGTCCGCGGCCTGCACGGCGCGCCAGCCGAGCACGAACGGTGAGGCGAGGTGAACGACGTCGGGGGCGAAATCGGCAAGGATTCTCTTGACCCGATTCACGCCGCCCAACGCAACCCGCACATTCGTGTAACCGGCCAGTGGCACGGACGGCAGCCGATGGACGTACGCACCCTTCACGACGCTCGAAACCTCAGTGTCCGACGTCGACGGTGCAATCACCATCACCTCATCGCCGCGCTCCTGCAGATGCTCCAGCACCCGAAGTATGGAGTGGGTTACCCCGTTCATCAGCGGCAGGAATGATTCGGCAACGATTGCGATCCTCACGCCTTCAACGGTGGTCGGGGCGGTTGGCGTTGCGGGTTCGATCGGGTGGCCTGTGGAGGAAGAGTTGGTTAACAGGTGGTTGTCTGTTTTGTCGCACCCCGGCGGTAGACTCGCCTTCTACGACGCGGCTGGGGCGTTCTTGATGCTGGGGGTCTTTTCATGGGTGCTGTTGGGGCTGATTCGCGCGCGCTTTCTTCGCCGCGGGGCGCCGGGGTTAACGTACGACGGCGGCGCCTGGGGGCGGTGCGGACGGTGGCAGCCGGATTGGGGCTGGCGTTGTTTGCTGGTGGTTTCATGGCTGCGACTCCAGCCATGGCTGATGATGTTACGGACGTGTTCACGGTAGGTGACCGGCCATCCGCAATTGCCGTGAACCCTGTGACCCACACGGTTCACGTGGCTACCTCTCAGGGCGTCTCCAGCTTTGGACCCGGCGCGGGGCACGTGGCGGCCAACGACCTACCGGCGTATGTGGCCGTCAACAGCGTGACCAACAAGATCTACGTGAGCACCATAAGCGGCTTTGTTTCGGTCGTGGATGGTGCCACCTATGGTGCACCGGTGAACGTCCCCGTCGGTGCCAATCCCGGAGTCTTGGGCGTCGATGAGTCAAACAACAAAATTTACGTTGGGGTCAAAGACGGTGTGTCCATCATCAATGGCGATACCAATGCCGTCACCAAGGTTCCTGTCAGTGGGGATACCCGCGACATCCAAGTGAACCCTGCTACGAACAAGGCGTACGTTCTGGCTGGTGGAGTCCTGTATGTGATCGACGCAAGCGGCAAGCTTAAGACGTCCATCAACATTGGAACGGGCGGCATCCTGTCAGTGGCCGTCAACGAGGCAACCAACAAGATCTACTTCACCACTCTGGCTCGCTTCGGTGCCAGTATCAGGGTGGTTGACGGGGCAACGGACAAAGTCACGAGCACAATTCCCATGTCCAACAATGTGGGCACGGTGGCCGTAAACTCCCAGACAAACAGGATTTTCGTGGCAGCGGATATGGGTTCGCCGGAAGGCGCGGTCAAAGTCATTGACGGCGTCTCGCAGAATCAGATCGCCCAGATCAAAACCCCAACGCAGATCCGCGAGATCGTACTGAATGAGGCCAGCAATAAGGCCTATGCCCTTCTCTCAGGCCGCGGCGTGACCATCATCGACGGTCAGGACAATACCGCCCATGCCGTTTATTCCGGCTGGGAACCGTTCGCGGCTGCCGTCGATACCTCAGCTGACAAGACGTACGTGCTGAACAATGGCTTCAGCTCCGTTGCTGTTATTGATGGGTCCGTTCCAACGCCCATGAAGAACGATTTCAACGGTGACGGGACGGCGGACGTGCTAGCAAGGGATGCGTCCGGCGTACTGTGGCTGTACCCGGGCGATGGCGCCGGTGGGTGGCTGCCCCGCCGCGCTGTAGGCCAGGGGTGGAACGTCATGACCGCGTTGTTGACTCCCGGTGATTTCAACGGCGACGGCGATTCCGACGTGATGGCCCGTGACGGTTCCGGGGTGCTTTGGCTTTACCCCGGTGACGGCTCGGGCGGTTGGCTGCCCAGGGTCCAGGTGGGGCAAGGCTGGAACGGAATGAGCGCAATCGTGGATATTGGCGACTTCCACGGCGATACGTTTTTGGACATCGCAGCACGGGACAGCAGCGGCACTCTCTGGATCTACCGCGGCGACGGTGCAGGTGGTTGGCTATCCCGGACCTGGGCAGGTACCGGCTGGAACGGGATGTCCGAAATCACCGGAGTGACGGACTTCAACGGAGATGGCGTACATGACATCGTTGCCCGCGACGGCGCTGGCGCGCTCTGGCTCTACCAGCCAAACGGCTACGGCAGCTGGTTGGGGAGGACTGCTATCGGCCAGGGCTGGAATTCCATGAATTCACTGGTCGGCCCTGGCGATTTCGACGGCGACGGCCGTGCCGACATCCTTGCCCGCAACTCAGCAGGCGAGCTGTGGTTGTACTCCGGTGCCGGGGGTTCGGCGTGGCCTTCGGCTTCTCGGGTAGGTACGGGGTGGAACGGAATGACGGCGATTCTGTGAGTTGGCTCACGGACCTGTGGAAGCCCGCGACCACGAGACTGTCAGAAGGGCGTTGAGTCCTCTGAGGGGATCTACACGTGAGTAGCGCACAACTCCGGGCTACCTGACTTGCGCGCAACTCATTCCACAGCTGCCTACTCCCCACCCCGTGCCCGCTTCAAGTCCTTCCGCAGCCCGCGATTGTCCGCGCGGAGCCCACGATTGTCCTCAACGAGCCCGCGGTTGTCAGCTTCGAGCCCGCGATTGGCCGCTTCCAGTTCAAGCACCAGTTTCACCCCGGCCAGGTTCAGCCCTTCGTTCAGGAGCATCCCGATCCTGCGCAGCGTCGCGAGGTCGGCTTCGCTGTAACGGCGCGTGCCGCCGTCGGTCCTGTCCGGAGTGAGCAGTCCCTTGCGTTCGTAGAGCCGGATGTTCTGCTGGCCCATGCCCACAAGTTCGGCTGCCACTGAAATCGCGTAGACACCCAACGCGTCACGCGGGGACGCCCCGCCAGGGGCGCCGAAAGGCAGGGCGCCGGCCGGTCCGCCGTCGTGCGTTTCACCGCCACCCGAAACCGCCACCGGCACCTCCAAAAACTTCCGAAAAACCTCTTGCACCACTTTTTGGCTGGTGCTATAAAAAATCTATACCAGCCACCATAGATCAGGAAGGCTGGCACAACAACAAAACCGCATCACTTGACCCAAAAGGAGTGAGACCACAATGCTGATGCGCACTGACCCGTTCCGCGAATTTGATCGACTCGCCCAACAGGTTTTTGGCACAACAGCACGCCCTGCCGGCATGCCGATGGACGCATGGCAGGAGGACGGACAATTCGTTGTTGCCTTTGACCTGCCGGGTGTCAGCCCCGACTCGGTGGACTTGGACATCGAGCGCAACGTCCTGACCGTCAAGGCAGAACGTAAGTCACCCGCAGGGGAGAACACCGAGATGCTCGCCGCTGAGCGTCCCCAGGGCGTCTTCAGCCGCCAGCTGATCCTCGGCGACACGCTGGACACCGAACGCGTCCAGGCCAGCTACGACGCAGGCGTGCTGACGCTCCGCATTCCTGTCGCCGAAAAGGCAAAGCCACGGCGCATCGAGATCACGTCCAACGAGCAACGGCAGGAGATCAACGCCTAGCCAATCGGCTCCGTCCGGGTCTCCCCGGGGGTGGCCTGGACGGAGCAAAGGACCGGGAACAGTGGACCGGCCGCATCGGAAATGAGGGCGCAGGTTTTCGCACCACGCCACGGCGCTTGTTGCGCAGAGGAAGCGCGGCCCCCGAAACTGTCTCCCGGGATAGTGGCCCTCGGCTCACGCCGAGGGCCACACCCCATCCACGGCACGTTTACCGGACACTACTGTGAGCAAGCAGCCTGACTACTACGCCCTCCTCAACGTTGCCCCCGACGCCTCGGCCCGGGACATCTCGCGCGCCTACCGCTCATTGCTTCGCCGTCTCCACCCGGACACCCGCCTCAATCACGACGCCGGATACGTCACCGGAGGTGCCGACGGCCAGGAACTCCATGCCATCATGCAGGCGTATGTGGTGCTCTCGAACCCGGAGAAACGGGCGGCCTACGATCGAGCACGCCGGGGGCAGCCTGTGCCGGGCAAGGGGACACCGGTCAAGGTCCGGGTGCATCGGCGCGACGCCGGAACCCAGCCGGACGTACCGCGCCCGGAGGCGCCCCGCGGCGAGACCCGCCGCGGCGAGGCGGGCCATGCCGAGCCCGCCCGCGGTGGGCCAGGCGGCGAGCCGGGCCGTGGGCAACCCCCGTTCATCGCCGGCCCCACCCGGTGGGCGCCGCCCAGCAGATCCCAGCAGAGAACTCCAAGGAGTTACCGATGAGTGCATGGCGTCCCTACGACGGCCACATCATCCCCGCCTTCTACGAACGGTTCGAGAAGCGCTGGGGGAGGGGAACAGCCCCGTTCCTGGATCCCGAAGTCCACGAGCAACCCATGCCCCGGGCGCAATGGATCAACCCGGACACGGGGGCCGCGGTGGCAGTGGTGCCCATCTGGACGGATGATCCCGAGCACCGGTCCTTCGGTGTGTTCTATCTGCCGCCAGCGGGGGATATCTGGATGCTCAGGCCGGGGCCCACAACATTCGTCGAGCCGAGCAAGGGAGCCAGCCAGGAGCAGGTCACCTTGAGGAACGATGCTTTCAAGAAGGCCGTCAACCACGCAAAGGAGTTCATCTACGGGCCGCAGCTTTAGCCGACTCACTGGCCATGGGCGCTGAGACAGCCCCGCTCATAAGAAGGCTGGTGCAACCATGGAGAAAATCCGTATCGGTTGCACCAGCTGCTAGTACGACTTTCTGTTGTTAGTTGTGACACCTATCCATTGGCCGCTCCTAGTTCCCGGCTTCGATTAGTTTCCGGGTCTTTTGAGTCCATGGAACTCCACGGGCGTCGCGTAATACCACCCCTTGCGAATACCTCCCATCTTACGGCCGGTCACCACAAAAAGCTCCGGAAATCCGGGTGCTTCCGGGGCAGCCTTACCCGGCCGCGAAGCCTGCCGTGGCACGATAGATCACGATGAAACTGCGTGCTGATCAGACTGGAACCCGTGGCCTCCCCATGCCCCTGTGGCTGCAGGGCGGTCTGGAAGCAGTGCAGGCAGCCCTCATCTCCGCGGTCGTGGTGCTCCTGCCGTTGGTTGGTGTTTGGGCCACGGACGGCTTCCAGAACCGGAACGTGGACGCCCTTGCCAGGCTGGGGGGTCAGGCCTGGCTGCTGATCCACGGGGTTCCCCTGAACTTGTCCGCCGTGAATGTCGGCACGGCAGGACACCCGGGCTCCGGGTTGCTTTCCCTCATTCCGTTGGGCCTGACACTCATTCCGTTCCTGCTCGCCTGGCGGGCCGGCCGTCGTCTGGCCCGTGCCTCCTACACGGACCAGTTGTGGCAGGCCTTCCTTGGCGCATGGATTGTGTACGCGGCATTCGGCGCCGCCACGGGATTTGTGTGCCGCACGTCGGACGTGGTCATCAACCTGTGGCTCGCCATGAGCATCCCGCTGATTTCCTTCGGCCTGGGCATGGTGGTGGGTGCACGACGTGAGGCGGGCTCGTGGAGTCGGCTCATCGGCGTCGACGCGGTCGCCTGGCTCGCCAAGACCAGCCAGCATTCGCGATGGGCCGGATCCTACGTGGGGTCAGCATTGCAAGCGGGCTTCGTGGCCACCATGGCAGCGGTTTCCCTGGCGGCGCTGCTGCTGGCCGTGGACATCGTCTGGCATTGGGCTGACATCATCGCCGTCTATGAGGGCCTCAAAGCCGGAGCGTTCGGCGGTGCCGTGCTCACCATCGCCCAGCTCGGATTCCTTCCCAACCTGGTGATCTTCACGCTGGCCTGGATGTCCGGTGCGGGCTTCTCACTGGGCGTCGGCTCTACTGCCGGGCCTTTGGGAACAGCCGTGGGGCCCCTCCCGGCTGTCCCGATCTTCGGTGGGCTGCCGAGCGGACAGCTCGACGCCGGCCCCATGGCACTCGCACTCCCTGTCACGGCCGGGGTCCTGGCCGGATGGTGGTTCCTGCGCCAAGGGGAAAACCACTTTGACGAGTGGCTCTCCATCAAGATCAAGGCCCGCTGGTTCACCGCCGTGGCATCGACGCTCGTCCTGGGCGCCTTCATCGGTGCGGTAGCAGGGCTCCTGAGCGGGGCGCTGGCATGGATCGCGCGGGGATCGGCTGGCATTGGCCGGCTCACCGAAATCGGACCCCACCCGCTGTGGACGGCAGTCTGGGTGGCAGCGGAAGTGGGTATCGGCGTCGTGATCGGCTACGCAGTGGGGCCGTGGCTGGAACGCAGCCAGAAGCTGCGCGAGGCGAACCTGGACGAAAACGCGTACGACGACGAGCACGCCTAGGACCTGCGCCAGTGGTTGCTAGCGCAGCGGCCCGGGCATCGAGTTCTCAAGCTCCGCGAGGCACTGCGTCTTGGCCGACTCCGTCAAAGCCGATCGGGCACAGTCCTGGTACGTGCTGACCTGTTTGAAGAACAGCGCGGAGGTGAGAATCAGCAGGCACATGATCGCGGAAACAACCAGCCCGGAGATCGTCCCGAACATCATGAGGCGGGGGTGTTTGTACTTCACCGTCCGGACCAGAACCACGATTCCCAACACCAGGCCCGCCAGCGTCAAAACAGCGCTCAACCAGACGTAGTTAACGTTCAGGGAGAAGACGAAAAACGATCCCAACGCCGTCAACAGGAAGGCACGGAAAAGGATCTGTGTCACGCTGAGCGCAGACTTTTCCGCCTCGGTGCGGGGCTGCTGGCTCGGCCGCGGGCCGACGTCGGGATTCATGTTTTCCAGCCTACGCGAGCCGCCCATAAGCTAGTGCAATGCGCATTGTTGTCCTCGTGTCCGGTACTGGTTCCAACCTTCAGGCTGTCATCGACGCCGTGAAGTCGGGTGAGCTGGACGTCGAGATCGCCGCGGTGGGAGCAGACCGGCCCGATACTTATGGTGTGGAGCGGTCAGACGAGGCCGGCATCGAGACCTTCGTGGTCAACTTCAACTCCTTTGAAACGCGCGACGAGTGGGACGCGGCACTGCGCGACAAGGTTTTGTCCTACGCTCCGGACGTCGTGGTTTCCTCGGGGTTCATGAGGATCGTCAGTGCGGACTTCATCGATGCCTTCAACGGCAAGTACGTCAACACCCACCCGGCCCTGCTGCCTTCCTTCCCCGGCGCCCACGGGGTCCGCGATGCCATGGCATACGGCGTGAAGGTCACGGGCTGCACGGTGCACTGGGCCGACGCGGGCGTGGATACCGGGCCGATCATTGCGCAGGAAGCCGTCGTGATTGAGCCGGGGGACACCGAGGAAACCCTCCACGAGCGCATCAAGGTCGTGGAGCGCCGCCTCCTGGTCCAAACCCTGGCCGACCTCGCCTCCACACCTTCCCCCACCCCCAACTAGGTCGCATTTGTGCGCGTTTTGAGGGCCCAAAACGCGCTGTGCTGCTACCTACATTTCGTCTGGGGGCCCATGCCTGTGGATAACCGCGCATCCGCCCACTGATGTTTGTCAGCATGGGGCATGAAGACACCAAGACCCCTGCCTGATCCACTGTCGTCATTGCCGTTCACGTGGCATGAAGCCGTGAGGGCCGGAGTATCACGACGGCGACTCAGTCACCACAGCTTGGACTCACCCAGCAGGGCGATCCGAGTGCCCCGATCCGGAACCGACCACTCGCTGGTGGATGTGGTTCGGCCTCTAACCCGCATCACGCCGTTCTCGGCAGCTTCGCACGCCACGGCCTTCCTGCTATGGGAGTTCCCAGGTTTCCTGCCGGGAAGCCACGAACCAGCCATCCACATTTCCAGGCCGGAGCCCATGGCTATCCCTCGGCGGAAGGGCGTGATCGGGCATAGGGGGCAGTTCTTCGAAGATGAAATCACCACCCTCAACGGACTGTTCATCACGACTCGAGCCAGGACGTGGTTGGACTGCGCGCGGAAGATGGACATCGATGAGATCACCGTGGTGGCGGATCACCTCATTCGAATCCCAAGGCCGGAGTTTGAGAACCGCACAGCGCCGTACTGCACCCCCGCCGAGCTCGAGGAGATGCTGGATCGTCACTGGGGGACACCCGGCATCCGCAAAGCACGCCTCGCTCTGGAACAGGCGCGCGTAGGTGCCGACTCCGCACCGGAAACGCGGCTGAGGCTGGCGCTTGCCGAGGCTGGGCTGCCCACACCGGAAGTCAACGTGCGCACGGAGCTGAGTCCCGGCGTCGTACGGCAACCTGACCTGAGTTACCGCGAGTGGCGGGTCGCAGTCGACTACGAGGGTGAGAGTCACTCCGAGCCCGGGCAGATCGTTAAGGACATCCAGAAGGAAGAGGACTTCGCCAGGGCAGGGTGGATCCTCGTACGCATTTCAAGGATACACATGTCCACTGACGCAACAACCGCTGTGCGAAAGGTGAGGCGGGCGCTCGAGCAACACGGCTGGACCCCCAAGTAGGTCGCAGCTGTGCGCGTTTTGAGGGCCCAAAACGCGCACAAATGCGACCTACTTGGGTAAGGGGGTGGGGGTTTAGGAGAGGATGCGCTGCTTTGTCTCGGGGGAGAAGAACGCCATCCAGAGCACGGAGACCAGCACCAGCCCGCCGGCGAGGGCGAACGAGGTTGCCAGTCCGAACTCGGGCCAGAAGAACGAGGCAAACACCAACGGCCCAAAACCTGCACCGATACGGGAGAACGTGGAAGCCCACCCGAAGCCTGAACCGCGCAGCTCGGTGGGATACAGCTCGGAAACGTAGGCGTAGAGCACGGGAATCGCCACCTGCACCACGAACCCGAAGACGAGCAGCCAGAACACCGCCGCCGAAGGCACGTCCACCACGAACGCCACGATCACCAGCGTCACGGCAGACAACGGACCCGTGATGGCCAGGATCCACTTGCGGCCCACCCGCTCCACCAGCAGGGCAGCCACGATCACGCCCAGAAGTCCCACAGCGGCCATGCCGGCGGTGGTGACAAACGCCTTGTACTCCTCGAATCCCGCGCCGATCAGGATGCGGGGCATCCACGTCAGGGACAGGTAATAGACCAGCAGGACAGAGAAGAACAGCGCCCAGGCAGCGGTGGTGATCTTCCAGTTGAAGGTCCAGACATTCCGCAGCTGGGTCCACGCGCTGCCGGGGGAGAGACGCGGGGCAGCCTGGGGTTCGGGCAGGCTGTAGGCGCGGGGCTCGGCTCCGGTGGCCCGGACCAAACCATCGATCACTGCGGCGGCCTCCTGCCTCCGCCCCTTCCGGATCAGGAACAGCGGCGACTCGGGCACGCTGCGCCGGACCCAGAACACGAGCAACGCCGGCAGCACCATGATCAGCATCGTCAGGCGCCAATCCGCAAAGGCGGCCACGAGCCCGGCGGAAACAAACCCGCACAGCGCAGCACCCACGGGCCACCAGCCGTCCATGGCGGTGAGCACCTTGCCGCGTTGCTTGCGGGGCGTGAACTCGCCGACCAGCGCGTAGTCCACGGGAATGCAGCCGCCCAGGCCAAAGCCGGCCATGAAGCGGAAGATGCAGAACCACACAATGTCCGGAGCGAACGCGCCCAGGACGGTGAAGATACTGAAGATCAGGAGGGTGGCCGTGAACGCCTTCTTACGCCCAATGGTGTCCGCGATGGTCCCCCAGGCGAACGCCCCCACCGCCATGCCGATCAGGTTGGCAGTACCGATCCACGCGGCATCGGCAGGCTGCAAAGACCAGTGCTTGGACAGCAGCGGGATCAGGATGCCGTTGAGCGTGACATCCCAGGCATCGAACATGAAACCGAGGCCGCCGATCAGGAAGATCTTTCCCTGGACCTTCCACCGCCACGGCAGTTCCTGCACAACTTGTTCGCCGCTGGGCACGGCTGTGTATGTATTCATTTGCCCTCCTGCATCACACCTTATGCGCTGGGGCAGACAGCGGGGCTACCGGTGCCTTTCGATGGCCCGCCGCAGGAAACCACCGGCTTCTTCCAACGCAGCCTTCGCCCCGGCCGGATCCAGTCCGGTCAGCAGCACCAGGATCGCAGCCTTCACGGAGCCACCCACCGAGTCCAACGCTTGCGCCGCCTCAGCCGCGGAGACACCCGTGGCGTGCTGCACCGTCCGTTGCGACCGTGCCAGGAGCTTCTTGTTGGTTGCCCGCAGGTCGACCATCAGGTTGCCGTAGGTCTTGCCGAGTTTCACCATCACCAGTGTGCTGATCATGTTCAGCACCAGCTTCTGCGCCGTGCCCGAGTTCAGCCTCGTCGAGCCCGCGATGAACTCCGGGCCCACCACCACCTCGATCGCTACATCAGCAAGGTGGCTCACGGCCGACCCCCTGTTGCAGGCCAGCGACGCCGTAAACGCCCCCCGCTTCCGCGCCTCCTCCAGAGCGCCGATCACGTAGGGGGTCCTTCCGGACGCGGTAATTCCCACGACGGCGTCCGCTTCCGTCACGTTGATATCGTGCAGGTCCCGCGCGCCCGCCGTGGCGTTGTCCTCCGCGTACTCGACCGGCTTCTGGATCGCCTGGGTACCGCCTGCGATGAGCCCGACGACGAGTCCCGGCGGTGTGCCGAACGTCGGCGGGCATTCGCTCGCGTCGAGCACCCCCAGCCGCCCGGCCGTCCCGGCTCCCACGTACAAGAGGCGGCCTCCGCGCTGGAGCCGCTCCGCCACGGCGTCGACCGTTTGTACAACCGCATCCCTAGCCTCCGCGACGGCTGCATGTACTCCTGCACCGTGGTCCAGCATGGCCTGCACGAGTTCATCCGTGCCCAGGATGTCCAGGTCCTTCAGGTTCTCCGCCGCGGCCTCGGTCTGCAGTCCGGCCAGTTCGGTGCGGAGGTCCGCGAGCTTGTCAGCGTCAGTCCGGCCAGTTTGTTCCGTCACGGTGGATGTACCTTTCCTGGATGAGCCCGCGGCGCGTCGCAGCGAGGGCAGCGCCATCCAGGCCATCACCCAGCGGCTCCACCACTTCAATCCCAGCCGAAGCCAGGGACTTCCGCAAGAGTTCCGCGAAGAACTCCGACTCCACCACCCCGCCAAGCATCGCCACACGGGGAGAGCTGCTGTCGTCGCCCTCGGAGGCCAACTTAACAGTGGTGGTCAGGATGCGGCAGGCCTCGCCGATGATCTTAAGTGCGACGACGTCACCCGCCTCCGCTGCGTGCAGAACCAGCGGCGTGAACCGGGCCATGGCGCGGTAGGGGTTCTCCTGCTTGGCCAGCCAGCCCGGGAGCAGTTCGGGCGACTCAACCAGGGCGCCCGCCGCAGCCAGCAGCGATGTGGTGGGGCCGCCGTCGTACGCGTGCAGAACTGCCTGGAGGCCCTGCTGGCCGATCCACCGGCCGCTGCCTTGATCGCCAAGATAGGGTCCCCAGCCGTCCGCACGGTGGAGGACACCGGACCCGTCGAAACGAAAGGCCACTGCACCGGTCCCCACGATCAAGGTGGTGCCCGGTCCGCCCTGCAGTGCCCCCAACTGCGCTGCCGTGGCGTCCGAGAGTACAGCTGCGGGGACGCTGAACCGGTTGGACAACATGGTGGCGAGCTCCCGGGACTTCTCCGCGGACGCCTCCACACCGGCCACCGCTGCCCCTACCGCCGTGAGGGTGCTGATGGGCAACGACGGAGGAAGCAGGGCCGTTGTCTCAAGGAGGAGCTCGAACGCCAGGGTTGGCCCGTTGTCCACGTGCACCCCGGGAAAGCCGTGCTGGTCCGCCGCACCAAGGAGCTCATCGCCGGACCGCAGCTCCACGCGGCAACGGCTTTTCCCAACATCGGCAACAAGAACGACCTCGGTGGCTTCCATGGATCAACCCTATGTTGCAGGACGCAAAACCAGCCATGCAACGAAACACGATAAACTGCCTTCATCCCACCATCCGCGCCATCTACGCGAACCAAGACGGAGACTTTTGTGAGCTTGACGCAGCTTGACCGTGTTCCCATCCGCCGTGCACTGATCTCGGTTTACGACAAGACGGGACTGGAGGAGCTCGCGAAGGGCCTGCACGCAGCCGGCGTCGCGATCGTGTCCACCGGCTCCACCGCCAAGAAGATCGCCGCCGCAGGCATCCCGGTCAAGGAAGTCGAAGAAGTCACCGGCTCCCCGGAGATGCTCGATGGCCGCGTCAAGACCCTGCACCCGCGCGTGCACGGCGGCATCCTGGCCGACCGCCGCGTCCCGGCCCACATGGACACCCTGGCCGGCATGGAGATCGAAACCTTCGACCTCGTGGTGGTCAACCTGTACCCGTTCGTGGAGACCGTGAAGTCCGGCGCTGCCCAGGACGACGTTGTTGAGCAGATCGACATCGGAGGCCCCGCCATGGTGCGTTCGGCCGCGAAGAACCACGCCGCCGTCGCGATTGTCACGGACCCCACCTTCTACGGCGCCGTGGTTGACGCCGCAGCACACGGCGGCTTCGACCTCAACACCCGCCGCCGCCTGGCCGCCAAGGCTTTCGCGCACACGGCCAGCTACGACAACGCCGTGGCCACCTGGACCGCCAGCCAGTTCCTGGACGAAGACGGCGACGGCGTCATCGACTGGCCCGCCTACGCAGGCCTGGCCTTGGAACGCTCCGAGGTCCTCCGCTACGGCGAGAACCCGCACCAGCAGGCCGCGCTCTACGTGGACAAGGCTGCCCCGGCAGGTATCGCCCAGGCCGATCAGCTGCACGGCAAGGCCATGAGCTACAACAACTTCGTCGACGCCGACGCCGCCCTCCGTGCCGCTTTCGACTTCGCCGGGCCCGCCGTCGCGATCATCAAGCACGCCAACCCGTGCGGTGTTGCCGTCGGTTCCGCCGACGCCGCCGACCCGATCGCAGATGCCCATGCCAAGGCCCACGCGTGCGACCCCGTCTCCGCTTTCGGTGGCGTCATCGCAGCCAACCGTACGGTCACGGCCGGGATGGCCCGCACTGTCGCGGACATCTTCACGGAGGTTGTCATCGCCCCGGACTTCGAGCCCGAAGCCGTGGAGATCCTCTCCAAGAAGAAGAACATCCGCCTCCTCGCCCTGCCCGAGGGCTACGGCCGCTACCCCTCCGAAATGCGCCAGGTTTCCGGTGGTGTGCTGGTTCAGATGACGGACAAGGTTGATGCCGACGGCGACAACCCCGCTAACTGGACCCTGGCCGCCGGCGAAGCTGCTGACGAGAAGACCCTCGCCGACCTCGCCTTCGCATGGACGGCCTGCCGTGCAGCCAAGTCCAACGCCATTCTCCTGGCCGACAACGGCGCAGCAGTGGGCATCGGCATGGGCCAGGTCAACCGCCTCGACTCCTGCAAGCTGGCGGTCGAGCGCGCCAACACGTTGGGCGTCCAGGTGGAGTCCGACGTCGATGGCGCCGGCGGTGCCTCCAACGCCAGCGGCGACAACGCACCCGAGCGCGCACGCGGCGCCGTGGCAGCCTCCGATGCGTTCTTCCCGTTCGCTGATGGCCTGCAGATCCTGATCGACGCCGGTGTCCGCGCCGTGGTCCAGCCGGGTGGCTCGGTCCGCGACGAGGAAGTCATCGCAGCAGCCAACGCTGCCGGCATCACCATGTACTTCACGGGCGCACGCCACTTCTTCCACTAGTTTCCACCGCCGCCCTGACGTCGCTGCGCTTCGGCCAGGGAACCCGGGCGGCGTGGGCTCACACGCTGGCGGCCGCCCCCGAAAGGGGACGGCCGCCGTCGTATTTAACAGGGACTTGCCAAAAACCTTACGAAGCCGAGGCCGTGTTGTAGGTGGACTGGATGACCGAGCCCCAGTACGGGCCGTACATCTTGGTGGAGTTGCTGCCGTAACCGTAGGAGTTGACCGAGTTCTGGTAGCCGCTGGAGCTGGTACCGATGAACCACGGTCCGCCCGAGGAGCCACCGGTCATGTTGCACGGGATGCCCTGGGTGTTGAACTGCGGGTTGTAGGGATCGTTGGTGGCGGTGCCGGAGCAGCTCTTGAGCGATTCACCGTTGAACGGAGCTGCTGCCGGGTAGCCGAAAGCCTTGTAGCTGAGGCCGCGGGCGGCGTTGAACTGGACACCGGAGGCTCCGACGACGTCGGCGAGGCGCTGGCCGTTGAGGGTGTTGAGGACGGCGAAGCCGGTGTCGTACTGCATGCTGCCGCTGCCGGACCACTGCGTGGGGGCGTACAGTGCCCTTGCCGTCCACTTGCCGTAAGGCGCCGCGCCGTTGAGGTAAGCCGGGACGAAGACGAAGTTGGTGGCGAACGCTCCGGGGCCTTCGTTGAGGCAGTGGCCGGCGGTGGACACTGTGCTCCTGTTGGTGGAGGTCACGGAGTTGGCGGAGCAGACGTAGTTGGCCCCGCCCAGTGTGAAGAAGACTTTGCCGATGTGCTTGACGGGGGTTTCGCTCTGGTTGGCCTTGAGGTTGATGGCCTTGGAATCGGTGGCTGCCTGTTGGCCGGGGATGCTGGTCAGGGCGCCGGGGGCCTCGGTTGCCAGGGACTTGCCGAGGTTGAGGAGCTTGCCGCGTTCCAGCGCCTTGGCGGCAAGGATGTCACCGGACTTGGCGGACTTCATGCGTTCCGGAGTCCAGTAATCCGCAGTACCGCTGTCAGATACCGCGTGGCTGCTGGCCACCGAGCCTTGTGAGTCTGCGTTGGTTGCCGGGGCAGCGTTGGCGCCGGCTGTGCCGGTGAGGGCGAGGAGTGCGGCAGCAGACAGACTCAGCAGGCTTGTGGCCAGGGTCTTGGTTTTTGTCACGTTGTTCCTACCTAATCGAGGGAGTGAGGCGGTCAGTGATGGCGACCGCCGACTGACGGAATCGAAGGTACCCAACGTGTGACAAGTTTGTAAATAGATGTTTCAGATTTTGTGATATTTTGCTTCCAGTTCCTGTTGCGGCTTTGGAGAGGAGGACGACGGCGGCGCTCCACTGCGGCGGTCAGGCCGCCGTCGGTCTTCCAACCGCCTGCGGGACGGCCGTGAAAGCGGTAACGCACGGCGTGATCCCGGACACGAAGGGCTGCCAAAACGGCCTGCTCGGGTAAGTTAGAGATGTTGAAATCTGCAGACTTTCAGGGAGAACCCCGCCAATGGCCAAGATTATCTATACCCACACAGACGAAGCGCCGATGCTGGCTACCTACTCGTTCCTGCCGATTGTGGAAGCTTACGCCTCGACCGCAGGTGTGGAGGTCGAGACCCGCGACATTTCGCTGGCCGGCCGCATCATCGCCGTGTTCGGCGATTTCCTGACTGAAGAGCAGCGTACGGGCAACGCCCTGGCTGAACTTGGCGAACTGGCAAAGCAGCCGGAAGCCAACATCATCAAGCTGCCCAACATCAGCGCCTCCGTCCCGCAGCTCAAGGCTGCCATCGCCGAGCTCCAGGCCCAGGGCTACGCCCTCCCGGACTACCCGGACAACCCCTCCTCGGACACCGAGACGGACATCCGCTCCCGCTACGACAAGATCAAGGGTTCCGCTGTGAACCCGGTGCTGCGCGAAGGTAACTCCGACCGCCGCGCGCCCCTGTCGGTGAAGAACTACGCCCGGCAGAACCCGCATTCCATGGGCGCCTGGACCGCAGACTCCAAGACCAACGTCGCCACCATGGGCCAGAACGACTTCCGCTCCAACGAGAAGTCCGTGGTCATCGAAGCCGATGACGCTCTGAGCATCCAGCTGGTCCGCGAAGACGGCACCGTCAAGGTCCTCAAGAAGGACTTCCCGGTCCTGGCCGGTGAAGTTGTGGACGGCACCGTCCTGCGCGCCGAGGCCCTGGACGAGTTCCTCAAGGCCCAGGTGGCCCGTGCCAAGGAAGAAGGCATCCTCTTCTCGGCACACCTGAAGGCCACCATGATGAAGGTCTCCGACCCCATCATCTTTGGCCACGTGGTCAGGGCCTACTTCTCCGAGCTGTTCGACACCTACGGCAAGCAGCTCGCAGCCGCCGGCATCAGCCCCAACAACGGGCTCGCAGCCATCCTGAGCGGTCTCGAGGACCTGCCGGAGGACGTCCGCGAAGGCGTCAAGGCAGCCATCACCAAGGGCCTGGAAGATGGCCCGGCCCTGGCCATGGTGGACTCGGACAAGGGCATCACGAGCCTCCATGTGCCGTCGGACATCATCGTTGACGCTTCCATGCCCGCCATGATCCGTTCCTCGGGCCACATGTGGGGCCCGGACGGTAAGGAAGCCGACACCCTGGCGGTCCTGCCGGACAGCTCTTACGCCGGCATCTACCAGGTAGTGATCGACGACTGCCGTGCCAACGGTGCTTTCGATCCCACCACCATGGGCACCGTCCCCAACGTCGGCCTCATGGCGCAGGCAGCCGAAGAGTACGGCAGCCACGACAAGACGTTCGAGATCGAGGTTCCCGGCACCGTCCAGCTCGTCAACCGTGCAGGTACCGTGCTGATTGAACACCAGGTCTTCCCCGGTGACATCTGGCGTGCATGCCAGACCAAGGACGTGCCGATCCGTGACTGGGTCAAGCTGGCCGTCACCCGTGCCCGCGCTTCCCAGACTCCGGCCGTGTTCTGGCTGGACAAGACGCGCGCCCACGACGCCAACCTGATCGCCAAGGTCAACGAGTACCTCAAGGAGCACGACACCGAGGGCCTCCAGATCGAGATCCTGTCCCCGGTCGAGGCAACGGCCTTCACGCTGGAGCGCATCCGCAAGGGCCAGGACACCATCTCGGTGACCGGCAACGTGCTCCGCGACTACCTCACGGACCTGTTCCCGATCCTGGAACTGGGCACCAGCGCCAAGATGCTGTCCATCGTTCCGTTGATCAACGGCGGTGGCCTGTTCGAGACCGGCGCCGGTGGATCCGCTCCCAAGCACGTCCAGCAGCTGGTCAAGGAAAACCACCTCCGCTGGGACAGCCTGGGTGAGTTCCTTGCCCTGGCCGTCAGCTTCGAGCACTTGGCCACCACCACGGGCAACGCCCGCGCCCAGGTCCTGGCCGACACGCTGGACCGCGCAACGGGCACGTTCCTGCTGGAAAACAAGTCCCCGCGCCGCAGCGTTGGCGAGCTGGACAACCGCGGCAGCCACTTCTACCTGGCTCTCTACTGGGCCCAGGAATTGGCCAAGCAGACCTCGGACGCGGACCTGGCAGCAGCCTTCGCGCCGATCGCAGAATCGCTGACCTCCAACGAAGAGACAATCGTTGGTGAGCTGAACGCAGTCCAGGGCTCCGGCGTCGAACTTGGCGGCTACTACCGCCCGGACGCTGCCAAGGCCGCAGAGATCATGCGCCCGTCGGCAACCTTCAACGAGGTCCTCGCCACCCTGAATTAGTCCGCCCAACTGACTCGCAGTTGTGGTTGTTATGAGAGCTCATGACAACCACAACTGCGGGTCACTTGCGTTTTAACGCTCGGCGGCGAACCGCGCAGGTGCCGTGCCGCCGTCGACGATGTCCTTCAGCACCCGGCCAATGGCTGGCGTGAACTTGAAACCGTGTCCGGAGAATCCGGCTCCCACCACCAAAGGCCCGAAGTGGTCCAGGACGAAGTCCTCGGTGGGCGTGGTGGTGTAGGTGCAGCTGATGGGAACCGCGGTGGAAGGGTCGACGCCGGGAAGCCACTCTTCTGCGTACCGCACCAAGGCGTCCATTTGGTGGGGGATGGGTTGGAACGTGCGCTCGTCCGGGTCCATGACGGGGCCGACACCGTGCCACCCGGCCTTGACGCCTTCGCCGGGAGTGAGCATCCCGTAGACCGGGCTGTACCAGTACTCGTACAGATCATCATCCAGATCCGGGGTGTGGTTGAAGCTGGGCCAGACCAGGGTGTTGTCCCGCGGCGTGAAGTGCGCGGGCTGTTCCTGGGTGACCACCAGCGCCGGCAGGTCCACCTGCGCGCCGATGAGCTTGGATGTCCAGGCGCCGGCCGTCACCACCACGTGGCGGGCGGTGTACTCGGTATCTTCCGTGACCACCACTACCGACTCGCCGCCGGTGACCTGGATGTCCTGGACAGGAGTGGAGTACTTGAAAAGGGCGCCCCGCGACTCTGCGGACTTCCGCAACGCTGCCAGGGCTTCGGCTGCCCGGATGCGGCCGGAGCCGGGTACGAAGAGCACCTCGGTGCTGAAGTTCATGCCCTGCCACCGGTCGGCAGCCTCGCCGGCGGAGATGAAGTAGCTCTCGATGCCGCGGGCTTGGTGGGCCGCGTGCACTTCCTTGAGCCGTGCCACGTGGCCGTGATTTGCCAGGCCCACAAGGTCCAGCAGGGGAGCGCCGTACTCTGCGGCGAGTTCGTCCCACAACAGCTTGGACTCGGCCAGCAGGTCCAGGTAGTCGGCCTCGGCGTACGCTGTGTTGAAGTTCCGGGTGGCACCGTGGGAGGCGCCCATGTGGTGGCCTTCCTCGAACCTTTCCAGGAGCACCACCGATTTGCCGCTGCGTGCCAACTGCCAGGCGGCGGCCGATCCCATGGCTCCTCCGCCGACGACTACAACGTCAACCTGCATACCCGCTCCGTCCCTTCATTCGGCTCATTGCAAAACCGTCAGCCTCCATTGTCCCCCGCCCCGCCCAACTAGGTCGCACTTGTGCGCGTTTAGACGCCGCTAAACGTGCTTAACTGCGACCTAGTTGGGTATGGGGGAGGTTTATGCGGCCAGGCGTCGGCGGATCCACGCGGAGAACTGGTCCACCACGATGATCAGCACCAGCACGATCAGGATGTGCGTGAGCATGGAATCGAACTGGAACGACTTGATGGACTGGTTGATCAGCAGGCCGATGCCACCGGCACCCACCAGGCCAAGGACCAGCGACGAGCGCACGTTGACGTCGAACCGGTACAACAGCAGGCCCACAAACTGGGGGACCACCATGGGCAGCGTGGCATTGGCTACCTGCTGGATCCGGTTGGCGCCGGCTGTACGCAGTGCCTCCTGCGGCCCGGCGTCGATCTCCTCCATGGATTCGGCCCATAGCTTGCCCATAACGCCCGTGTTGTGGCAGATCAACGCGAGCACACCGGCGAACGGGCCCAGCCCAACGGCAGTCACGAAGATCAGTGCGAACACGATGTCCGGCACGGCACGGAAGAAGGACAGGATGGAACGCGCCGCCTGATACACCAGCCGGTGGGGGCTTGTGTTCGCGGCGGCCAGCGCGGCCAGGAGCAAAGCGAACGGCACAGACAACGTGGTGCCCAGCAATCCAATCCACAAGGTCACGAGGGTGGCCTGGAGCCCCGGCTTCAGCGTGCGCTCCCAGCTGAGGTCCGGCGGGAACGCATCGGCCACGAACGCGGCCATGCCTTCCCAACCGTCCACCAGGAGTTCGGGCCTGAAGTCCGTCCCCTGGATGGCCACAGCGTGGAGTCCGACGACGGCGGCAACCGCTGCCGCCGTCGTGATCCAGCGCAGGGGCTTCTTCGGGCGGACCAGCGCCACGAGGGCTTGGCTCGGAGCGTCCCGCCGCACGACGGCGGCGTTCAGAGTCTGGGGTGTCATGCGGCAAGTGTCCTGTCCGAGGCGTAAAGGGTGTCGAGATGATCGGCGGTGACCTCCGCCGAGGGCAGGTTGAAGGTCATGGAACCCTGAAGCAGCCCGATGGACCGGTCGGCGTAGCGGAGGGCCAGGTCCGGTTGGTGAAGCACAGCTGCCACCGCCAGCCCCTCCGTGTGGGCGAGCTCCCGCAGGAGTGCCATGACCTGTTCGGCGGCGTGCGGGTCCAGCGCGGACACTGGCTCGTCGGCAAGTACGACGTCGGCCCGCTGGCATAGTGCCCGGGCTACGGCCACGCGCTGCTGCTGTCCGCCGGAAAGCCGGCCCACGCGGTCGAACGCGCGATCAGCCAGGCCAACACGGTCAAGGCAGTCGAGGGCCTCCTGCTGGACATCGGCCGGGAACAGAGCCGGGGTGAGGGACCGGATGGTGGGGATCCGGGCCAGAGCGCCCGCGCACACGTTGTCCAAGGCGGTCCGCCGGGGGACAAGGTGGATCTTCTGGAAGATCATGGCCAGGCGTTGGCGGGCCAACTGCTGTTCCCTGCCCGGTGCCGGGTCCAAAGGCGTCCCGCCAACGCTGATGGTCCCGGCGTCCGGTGCAGTGATTCCCATGACGCAGCGCAGCGTGGTGGATTTCCCGGAGCCGTTGGCCCCCAGGAAAGCCACCAGCTCTCCCGCTGCGACGGAGAAGTCCACGCCATCGAGCACAGTGCGCCCGTCGAAGGATTTCCGCAAACCCTGGACAGACAGCAGCGGTGCCACTAGAGGTCCTTTTCGGTCAGGCCCATGGTGTCCGCGAGGTCGAACAAGGGGGTGTAGTTGTCTTTGGTGACCTCCAGCATGGGGCCGGGAGGGGTGACGTCCAGGAACTCGCCTACCTTGGCGACGTCTTCCGGCGACAAGGACAGGAACGCTTCCTTGACGGCGCTCTTGAAGGCCGGGTCGGCGTCTCCGCGGACGGTGATGGGGTCGTTGGGGATCGGATCCGAAGTCCACACCTGGCGGAAGTCGTCCTTGGTGAACGTGCCCTCGGCGATCGCCGTTGCCAGGGTCTGCGAATTGATCTGGGCCGCATCCACCCTGCCGTTGGTCAGGGCGAGCAGGGCTTCCGGGTGTCCTCCGGTGTAGTCCATCTTGAGGTCGGCGTCGGCGATTCCTGCTTCGCGGAGACCGAACCGGGGCAACACGTCTCCGGACGTGGAGCCCACGCTGCCCAACGCCAGCGACTTGCCCTTGAGGTCGCCAATGGCCTGGATGGGGCTGTCCTTGGGGACCCAGATTCCTGCGGTGTAGGTACTCAGTTCCTTCTCCGCGGTACCGAAGGACACCAGGGGTTCGGCTCCGGCCTTGGCATCAGCGAACACGTAGCCCAGGGGACCGAACTGGCCCAGGTCCAGCTTGCCGTTGCGCATGGCCAGGACCTCCGCGGCATAGTCTTCCACCACCTGCACGTCCACAGGGCAGTCCAGCTTCTCAGCGAGGGCTGCAGCCAGGACGTCGTAGGCGGGCTTGAGCTTGGCGGGGTCCTCGTAGGGTTCAATGCCGAACTTGATTTCGCCGTTGGGGCAGGTGGCGGAGGCTTCGGGGGAGCTGCTGGACTGCGCGGATCCGCCGCAGGCAGTCAAGGCAAGGACCGCAGCCAGGGCAAGGGTGGATCCTGTGAAGAGCTTGGTTTTCATGGGAAGTTCCTCAGATGCGAAGGGAAAGGAAGGGGTTAGAAGAGTCGGGAGGTGTTGCGGTGGGCCAGGCCGAAGGAAAGCGTCATGCCCACGCCGGATGTCACGGAAACCACAGTGACGCCGGGGTGGACATCGCGGACCAGGATGGGAGCCACGTCCGATGATGCATAGACGCCCTGCCACCGCTGGATGATGTCCAACGGCCGGCCCACCCTGGCTTCGATGTCCGAGTTGAGGGCGGACGTGACAGCCTCGTCCAGGAAGGGATCGGCCGTCCGGTGGTAGTGGTGCGAGTCGCCCAGGATGATGCTTCCGTCCGGGCGCTGGGTGAACATGACGTTGGCGCCGATGTCCAGCAGCCCGGGTTGTTGTGCCTGCACTTCGTCCCGGAGGGCTGCCGCCGCAGGCATGTCCGTGAAGGCCGGGTAGCGGAGCATTGAGGTAGCTGTCAGCACGGCGGGAGCGAACTCCACGCCTTCGGGTTTGGCTGCCAAAGACATCTGCAGGGCGCAGCGGTTGATCCCATGCTCTTGCGCCAGGTCGGGGAAAAGGTAGTCCACGTCATGGCCGACGCACACGAACACTTGCCGGGCGCTGAGTACTCCGCGTGACGTTGCCACTGTGGCCAGGCCGTCGCTTTGCCCGAAGCCCAGGGCCGAGGTGTTCCAGTGGAGTTCGACGCCGGGCTGCCGGACCAGCCAGTCTGCCAGCTTGGCCACCGTGGTCCGGGGGTCGACGCGGAGGTCGTCCCGAAGGAAAGCACCCCCCACCAGGCCCGGCCATGCCCCCTCCACCGGAGTGCCGCCGTCGTGCCCTGCAGCCGCGCCCAGGCGCCGGCGGGTCTGGGTGGGGGACAGCAGTTCCACCTGCCCCGGTTCCCGTTCCCGGGAAAGCTCCCGCAGCACCGCCATTTCGGTTTCGGTTCGGGCGAGGACCACGGCGCCGGATTCGGCGGCCCAGAAACCGGCACGCGCGGCAAAGTCGAGCCAGTACTTCCGCGAGGTCTGGGCGAGTTCGTAGAGTTCGCCGGATTGTGCGGTGATGCAGCAGTGGCCGAAGTTACGGACCGAGGCCCCGGCCGCATGGTGGTCGCGCTCGATGATGGTGACGGTCAGGCCGTTGGCAACAGCATGGGCAGCGTGGGCGAGGCCAACGATTCCGGCGCCAACAATCACGACGTCGGTGGGCTGGCTGGATAAGCTGCCGGCAGTTGCGGGGGAGGTGCTTGGCTTGTTCACAGAATCGACCTTGACGGCAGATAAGAAACGAATCAAGCCAGATTGCCACTTGTATATACAAGTTAATCAGAATTTAATGTCTGTTCACTGAGGTTCATCTCAAATTCACGTGAATCCGCCTATTATGCGGCATCTGAGCTGATTCAACTTGTATGATCAACTGGTGAGCATCCAGCAGAACACACCCCTCCATGTCCGGCTTAGCGAGGAATTCATGCGCCGGATCGCGTCGGGCGATTGGCCCCCGGGCTTCCAGTTGCCAAGCGAGGCCGAGCTGTGCCGCGAGTTCGGAACATCACGTGGGCCCATCCGCCAGGCGCTCGCCTTCCTCCGTTCGGAAGGTGCGGTGACCGGTGGCCGCGGACGGCCTCCCATGGTCCGCTCGTCCGTGCCGACGCAGAGCTTTTCCACGTTCAATTCCTTCACCGAATGGGCCACGGGCATCGGCAAGAAGCCGGGCCAGCGGACCCTGGAAGTGGCGCGCCGCGAGGCGAGCCCGGAAGCAGCCGATGCCCTGGACCTGGCGCCGGGCACCACCGTGGTGGAAATCCTCCGCGTCCGGTACCTGGACCAGGTGCCGGCCATGATCGAACGCACAACGTTCGTGCTGGAGGTAGGAAGGAAGCTGTTCGACTTCGATACGGACTCCGGATCGATCTTCGCCTACCTCAAGGAGCAGGGCGTGGATCTGCACAGCGCACGGCACACCATTGATGCCGTGGCCGCCAGCGACGAGGACGCCGAACTCCTGGAGCAACCCGAGGGAACACCGTTGCTGCGCGAACGCCGCGTCACCCGGTCTGCCGACGGGCAACCCCTGGAGTACTCCGAGGACCGTTACCTGCCGGCACTGACCAACTTCACCATCGACAACACCGTGGAACGCCGGGCCGCACTGGTCCGCATCCACACCGATCCGGGTTCGCACGGACCCGCGTCCGCCAAAGGAGCCCCTGCATGATCCAGCTTGTTGCCTGCGATATGGCCGGTACCACGATCGATGAACACGGTGACGTTTACGTTGCCCTGGCGCGCTGCGTCGAGGAAACCGGAGCCACCACCACGCCGGAAGCCGTCCAGGAATGGATGGGGGCGGACAAGGTGGAGGCCATCACGGCACTCATCACGGCTGGTGGCGGGACGGCCGATCGGGCCACCGTGGACCGCGCCTTCGAACGGTTCAAGGAACTGCTGGTTGAGTTCTATGACGCCAACCCGCCCGTCGCCTTGGACGGCGTGGAGGATGCGTTCCGGGAACTCCGGGGCCAGGGCGTCAAGGTGGCGCTGACCACCGGTTTCTCGCGGGACGTGGCAGAACCCCTCCTTGAGCGGCTGGGCTGGCGGGTGTCGGACGGAAACCTGCTGGACGCCGTCGTATGTTCCGACGAGGTTCCCGCCGGGCGGCCGGCGCCCCACATGATCCACCGCGCCATGGAGCTCACCGGCGTCCAGGACGTCCGCGCGGTGATCGCAGCCGGCGACACCGTCAACGACCTCGCGGCAGCCAACAATGCCGGAGTCACGGCCGTGGGCGTGCTGACGGGGAAGCTGGGCCGCGCCGAACTCTCTGCCCACCCGCACCACCACATCCTGGACGGCGTCAAGGACATCCCGGCGCTGCTGTCCCCCGTTCCCAAGTAGGTCGCAGTTAAGCACGTTTTCAGCGCTCAAAACGTGCTTAAATGCGACCTACTTGGGTGGGGTGTTTGGCGACAAGCCGCGGGCATGGAAGATTGGAACGCGTGAAATTCCTTCACCCCTCTCCCACGTCCTCTGCCCGCGGCGTCACCATCCTGCGCGTTGTCTTCGGGGCATTGCTCCTGGTGCACGGGCTGCAGAAGCTCATGGCCGGTCACGCCGCGTTTGCCAACTCGGTGGCGGCCATGGCTGTCCAGAAGCCGGAGACCGTGGCCTGGCTGGTCATCGCGGGCGAAGTAGGGCTCGGAGCGTTGTTGCTGCTGGGCGCACTGACCAGGGTCGCCGGGTTCCTGGCAGCCATCATGTTCGCCTGCATCTGGTTCGTCACGGAAGCGGGCAAGCCCTTGCTGACCGATGCTGCCGGGGTCACAGCGGAGCTCCTGATTGTGTACTTCGCGATCTCGGTGGCGTTTGTCTTCCTGGGACCGGGCGCACTGTCCGTGGATCGGAAGCTGGCGCGCCAGCCGGCCCGCGGCTCGCGTTAACGCGCCCGGGTTAAATTACGACGGCGGTCCGCACCTGGGTGCCTCAGTCACCGCTCAGCGGGCGTCATTGGGGTACCGGATTCCCAGTTGGGCCCGAACGCCGTCGAACAAGCGCATCACGTTCACGGAGTCTTCAAGAGGCATGACCGGGCTTTCGGTCAGTCCCTGCTGGATGCAGCGGGTCACTTCCCGGAGTTCGTACGTATAGCCGATACCCACGACGTCGAAGCGCTCGTGACGCGGCTCGTCCCAGCCGACGCGGATCACCAGTTCGCGGGGGTTGTTGACCGAGCCTACGGTCTGGACGTAGCCGAGCCCGCCGGCCACCGTGGCGGTCCGTGGACCATGGGCCATCAAGGATGACGTGAGCTGGGCCTGCGCACCGGTGTCATAGCCAAGGGTCAGGGCGTTCTGCGAGTCCACGCCGTCCTCGTTCAGGGTGCCGATCGCAGTGACTGACTGCGGAAAGCCGAGGGTCCCGAGGGCCCAGAGGAGCGGGTACACCGTGATGTCCAGGAGTGCTCCGCCGCCGTCGTTGAGGGCCCAGATCCGGGCCGAGGGATCGTATGGCGCCGGGAAACCCAGATCCGCCGTGACCCACTGGACCTGGCCGATTTCCCCGGATGCCGCAATCGAGAAGGCGCGTTGCATGCTGGGCAGGAAGCGGCTCCACACGGCTTCCATGAAGAAGACGTTCTGCTCCCGCGCCAGCTTCACCAGCTCCGTGGCTTCCCTGGCGTTGATGGTCAGGGCCTTCTCGCACAGCACATGCTTCCCGGCCCGGAAGGCAGCCGACGCGATCTGGAAATGCTGGGCATGGGGAGTAGCGACGTAGACCACATCGACTTCCGGGTCCTCGAACAGACGCTGGTAGCCGGGTACACCGCCGTCGTCGCCGTAGGCCTTGGCGAATCCAACCGCGTGGGCGAAGGCGTCAGCTGCCGCCTGTGTCCGGGAGCTCACTGCATACAGCTCGGCATCCTCCAGCAGGGACAGATCCTGCGACACGCTGTTGGCGATGTTCCCTGTGGAAACCACACCCCACTTCAGCCGTTTGCCCGTGGCGGCCCGCGGATCCTGGTTGGTCTGGGAGAAAAGCCACGGCTTGGCGATAGGGAGTGTCATGGCAGCAATCCTCTCACTCGCCCCGCCCGTTAACGCGGAGCTCCGGAGCGTCGCGCCCGTTCCCGCCGATCGCACCGGAAATCCCGTGTGCGAACGGCGCGAACGGGCGCGGTCAGCGCGAATAAGGGGTGCGGCCACATCGGCTGGGAACGGGCGCCGCGCGGCGACACGGTAAGCATTCTGTTCATCCTTGCGAATGACCCGAAGTCCCCGGGACGTCGCCTAGGCTGAAGCAATCATCCCTCGCAGAGGTTCTGTGGGGAGTTACCGAAATGGAGCAGGGATGGGTGTTTTTCGGCGCGTCATTTTGCCGGTTGCCTGGTTGTTGGTCTTCGCAATAATTGCCGTGGCCTTGGTCAAGATCGCCTTCATTGATGGACTCAAGTCCGCCGCTTCGCAGCCGGCTCCGCTGGCCGAAGTGGATATTCCGATGGTCCCGGCCACACGGGCCACGGTCACCAACACCGTACAGATCAAAGGCACAGTGCAGTCCGACGCGGCCGAACCTGTGCGCAGTACCTCCGCCGGCAGCGTGGTCAAGATCTTCGTTGAGCCCGGGGCCGCCGTGTCCAAAGGCGACCCGCTGTTCCAGGTCAAAGCTGAACGGGCCGTGACCAACCCTCAGGTTTCCAAGGACGGAACACCTCCAAAGCCGGTCTATGACTACCTCAACGTCCTTGCCCCGGGCACGGGAACACTGCAGTCGCTGAGCACACTGATCGACCAGCAAGTCACCGTCGGTGAGAGCGTCGGCAGGATCGACCCCGGCACCTATACCGTGGCAGGCTCCGTCACTGCCGCCCAGCAGTACAGGCTGCTCGGCAAACCCGGACCGGCAGAGATCGCCCTGGTAGGTGGTCCGGCGCCGTTCCAGTGCGCCGAGGTTGCACTCAGGAACAACGCTTCCGACGACGGCGGCACCGGCTCGGGCGGGTTGGCCGGCTCAGGAGGGGGTGCCGGCATGGGTGTCGGGGCTGCCTTGGCGGGACCAGGCGGAGGGCAACAGGAGGAGGGCAGCACGCCGACGGGGACGCTGAGCTGTGCCGTGCCCGCGGACCAGCAGGTCTTCGCGGGCCTCGCTGCCACGATGACCGTCAGTGCAGGTGTGGCCGCTGACGTCCTGACCGTTCCGCTGACCGCCGTGAAGGGCAGCGTGAAAGACGGCATCGTCTGGGTTTCCAGTGCAGCCGGCGGAGCGCCGGAGGAACGGAAAATCCAGCTCGGCCTCAATGACGGCTCCGTCGTCGAGGTGGTGTCGGGACTGGCCGAAGGTGAGCAGGTTCTTGAATTCGTTCCCGGCGCCCCCGCAGTCACTGACCCGATGATGGGTCCCGGGCCGGTCACCTACGTCCAGGGCGGGTAGGTCAGCGTGGACGACGAAACAACAAGCGAATCCCTCGTCAGCCTCCGCTCCGTCACCCGCTCGGTCACGCTGCCTGACGGGCAGCAATTGCACATTCTCCGGGGTATCGACCTGGAGGTGCGCGGCGGCGACCACACGGCGATCGTGGGAAGGTCCGGTTGCGGCAAATCGACCCTGCTTAATCTCCTTGGTCTCCTCGACGTGCCCACCTCCGGTGAATTGCACTTCCTGGGCCAACCGGCGGACCGTTTGGGGAGCAACGCCCGTGCCCGCCTGCGTGGTTCCACGGTGGGGTTCGTGTTCCAGCAGTTCAACCTCCTGCCCGGTCGCAGCGCACTGGATAACGTGATCACGCCGCTGCTCTATGCACAGGGCAAGGACTTTTGGCGTCGACGGGAACTCGCCATGGACATGCTGGACAGGGTTGGCCTCGCGGCCCGGGCCGACACCATGCCCAACATGCTCTCCGGAGGTGAACAGCAGCGTGTGGCCATCGCCCGGGCACTGGTCCGGAAGCCCCGGCTGATCCTTGCCGACGAGCCCACCGGTGCCCTGGACGTGGAGACCGGCCAATCCGTCATGGCGTTGCTGGACACCGTAGCCACGGAATCGGCGGCCGCCCTTGTCACCATCACCCATGACGTCAACGTGGCCGCGCTGGCCCGTGCCTGCTACCGCCTCGACTCCGGAGTCCTCGGCACCATGGCACTCACAGAGGCAGGAGTACCCGCATGACCGGCTTTGTGTCCACGCTGGTGGAAGCGTGGCAGGAGCTGCGCATCAATAAAGTGCGGATCCTCCTGGCCCTTGTGGGTGTTGCACTTTCGGTATCAGCGCTCACGTCAGTGGTGGGCCTGGGAAATCTGGCCCGGGAAGGCATCAAAGCCCAGTCCGAGCGGGACCAAGGCAGGGTAGCTACGGTCTCCCTGAGCGTGAACGGCCCGTCGGTACCAAGCCCCGAGCAGCTCGACAAAGCCTATGAAGGCATCCAGCAGCGTTTCGGGATCACGACGTCCTCGCACGTGGGCAGGACGCAGGCGGGCTTCCAGTTTCCCCGGGGCGTCACCAGAGTGGAAATGACTATCGTGGATATCGGCTACGGCATTATCCACCGCGTCCCCATTCTGCAGGGAAGCTGGTTCGCCGCCGATGACGGGCAAAGGCTCGCACCCGCCGTCGTGGTTTCCGAAGCCTTCTATGACCAGGCCGGAAGGCCCAACCTCACAACCCAGCCCACCGTCACTCTTCCAGGGGAGCATCCGGCAACCGCGGTGATCATCGGAGTGGTTCCGAACGTCCACGAGATGGCCCCGCCCTCTGCTTTCATCCTTACTGACGGGGCACAGCTGATCGGCGTGCGGCCGCAGATGTCCGAGTTCAAGATGTGGGTGGGGGAAGAACAGGCAGGACCCCTGACCGCTGCGATCAGCGCGGACCTTCAATCGCAGTTCCCGGGGACCTATGCCCAAGCGCAGCGGGTGGACTACGCTGCCTGGGGCGATCCGCTGGGGCCGACCCAATGGATTGTGGGTGGCATAGCCGTTCTGGTCCTGCTCCTGGGCGCAGTCGGGATGGTGAACATCTCGATGGTCACCGTGCGGTACAGGGTCCGCGAAATCGGCATCCGGAGGAGCTTTGGTGCCACCTCCGGACGGATCTTCTTCGGCGTCATGATGGAATCCGTGGTCGCCACCGCGGTCGCCGGCGTGGCCGGCGTCATGCTGGCGATCGCGGTGGTGAAAAACCCTTGGATCGAGTCCAAGGTCGCGCCGGGGCTCAACGAGTTCCCGGCGTTCCCTATCGAGGCCGCGCTCATGGGGTTCGGAGCGGCGGTCCTTGTGGGCGCCCTGGCGGGGGCCATCCCGGCAGTCGTTGCGGTGCGCGTGAAGGTTATTGACGCAATCCGGTTCTGACCTCCTCGCTCAAGCGTCCCTGCTGAAGCCGGAAGCGCCGGTCCGTCTTCTGTGCCAGCGAGCGGTCGTGGGTCACCACCAAAATGGTGGTGTTGTGGTCACGACTCAAGGAACTCAGCAACTGGATGATGTGCTCGCCGGTTTGCTCGTCAAGGTTTCCGGTGGGCTCATCGGCCAGGATCAGCTTGGGCTCATTGGCCAAAGCCCGGGCGATGGCCACACGCTGCTGCTCGCCGCCGGAGAGCCGGTTGGTCCGCCGGGAATGCTTCTCCGGATCCAACTGGACCTGCTCCAAAAGTTCCCTGGCACGCTGCAGGCGGGAAGCCTTGCGCACGCCGGCGAACTCCATGGGCAGCATCACGTTGTCCACGGCGCTGAGGTTGGGAATCAGGTTGAACTGCTGGAACACGAAGCCGATGTCCCGGCGGCGGTACTCGGTCAGCTTGCCGTCCGGAAGGCCCGCGAGGCTCACGCCATCAACGACGACGTCTCCCGCGGTCGGCTTGTCCAGCGCACCAAGGAGGGACAACAGGGCGCTTTTGCCGCTGCCGCTCTTACCGACGATGGACGCCAGCGACCCCTTCTCCAGCTCGAAGCTGACGCCGTTGACCGGCTTGATGGTCCTGTCTCCGGACTTGAACTGGCGGACGAGGTCCTTGACTACGATCACGGCTATTCTCCTCGGAGTACTTCGATGGGACGGATACGGGCGGTCAGCAGGGCAGGTACAAGGGCGCCGATGACGGCGACGGCGAACACCGCGGCTATGCCCGCGGCGATCACGCCGGGGGAGGCGCTCGCGGTGACGGAGGTCAGCAACTGGCCGGCCCCACCCAACGGACCGCCTTGCCCACCGAACCCTCCACCGCCGGGAACACCGCCGTTTGGCATCGCCCCGGCCAGGCCGCCGCCGCGCTGGGTGGCGGGTGCCGCCGTCGTGCTTGTATTTGAGCTGATGAGCGCAGAGGCGATGCCGCCGCTGGCAAGGGAAGCGATCACCGCACCTACCACGCTGCCCAAGGCGACCAGGACCAGCGACTCCAGTACAAACTGCAGGCCGATGGTGCGGTTGCGGGCGCCGATGGCCTTCAGTACACCGATTTCGCGGCGACGCTCGCGGACCAGCATCACCATGATGAGCAGGATGATCAGGCCGGCGGTGGCGAGTGCTGCGATGAAGGCGACCAACGAGATGTTCTTGACGCTGTCCAGGGAACTGACGGCGGTTTCGAGGTTGCGCTGGCCTTGGGTGACGTCCGCCTTGTCGGTGCCGAGTGCGCTTTGCAGGGCAGTCTTGGTGCTGTCCACGTTGTCCATGCTGTTGACGGTGACAATCATGGTGGAAAGCTCATCAGGGGTGTCGGCAAGGGTTTGGGCCTCGGGAAGCGTCACATAGACGGCGTTGTTGCCGAAGGTGGTTCCGGCGTCGAAGATTCCCGCGACGGTAAAGGTCTTATCCGCGATCGTGAACGTGGACCCGACCGTTAAGCTGTTCTTTTCGGCCAGGGTAGTTCCCAGGAGTGCTTTGCCGTCCGCGAGGGTGTAGTCGCCCAACCCCGTGCCGCTGGTGATGTCCAGGGCCTTGCCGGTGGTATCCACTTCGGCGCCGATGCCAGTGGCTGTGATCGGTAGGGTGCGGACCGGCTGGGCAGCGGCGTCCGTTGTTGTTCCGGTGGAGCCGTTCCGGTTGCCGAGCGTCCCGGCGTCGACGGCGGCTGTCAGGTTGGTGGTGACTGTTGCTGCCTGTTGGCCGCCAGGCCCGAAGCCGCCGCCCGGGCCGGCCTGCGTGGTGGTGCCCGACGTCGCGGATTCCGTCTGGAGACGGAGCGCTTTGGTTCCCACGACCGAGGTGACGTTGGCGACGCCCGCAGCGGTCTCAGCTTCCGCCGTCGTGAGTGGTTCCCCGCCGCCTTCAAAGCCCTGTCCGCCGGCCGGATTCACCGTCAGGGTGGTGCCCACGGATGCGTTGAGTTCCTGGACCTTGGCACCCACGGCCTGGTTGGCGACCAGCATGGCCAAGGCCAGACCGATGGCGACGGCCAGCACCGCCACCACGGCTGCCGTTCTGATTTTGTTGCGGAAGGCGTTGCCTACGCTTCGGGCAAGGACGCTCACGTTTCTCCTTCGGACCTGGTGAGCGGCCCGTCGGACGCGGGCCGCAGGACCAACACTGGCCAGCCGGTCTGTGCGGGAAGCCAGCCGAAGCTATGCGTGGGCTGTGAAACGTGGAAGCCGCAAGGCCTTAAAGCTGCAAGCCCCGGTCCGCCTGCTGGCGACCGGGGCTTACTGTGGTGCTGTAAAGAGGTGTTACTTGGTGATCGGGCCGAGGACCGGATCGTCAACGTAAGCCGTCTTGACGTTCTCTGCCGTTACGATCTGCGGCGGCAGGAGGTACGCCGGAACGGTCTTCACACCGTTCTTGTAGGAGTCCTTGTCGTTGATCTCCAGTTCCTTGCCGGCCTGCAGGTCCTTCACCATGGTGATGGCGTGCTCAACCAGCTTGCGGGTGTCCTTGTTGATGGTGGAGTACTGCTCGCCGGCCATGATCGACTTGACGGACTCAACCTCGGAGTCCTGGCCGGTCACGACGGGAAGCGGCTTGCCAGCGGCCTTGACGGACGTCAGCACTGCACGGGCCAGCGTGTCGTTCGGCGAGAGGACGCCGTCCAGCGATGCGGTGCCGTAGCTGCCGGTCAGCAGCGTGTCAGCGCGGCGCTGGGCGTTCTCTGCCTTCCAGCCCTGGGTCACAGCCTGCTCGAAAGCGGTCTGGCCGGACAGGACCTTGAGGGTACCGTCGTCGATCTTCGGCTTCAGGACGCTCATGGCGCCGTCAAAGAAGACCTTGGCGTTGGCATCATCCGGGGAACCGGCAAAGAGCTCGACGTTGTACGGACCGGTTGGCTTCTTGGCCTTCAGTCCGTCCAGCAGTGCCTGGCCCTGCAGCTCACCGACCTTGAAGTTGTCGTAGGCCACGTAGTAGTCCACGTTCTCGGTGTTCAGGAGCAAGCGGTCGTAGGCGATGACGGTGGCACCGGCATCCTTGGCCTGCTTGAGCTGGGTGCCGAGCTGGGCGCCGTCGATGGCTCCCACGATGATGACCTTGGCACCCTTGGTGACCATGGCGCTGATCTGGTTCTGCTGCTCCGAGACGCCGCCGTTGGCGAACTGTACGTCCGGCTTGAAGCCGGCGCTGGTGAGGCCGTCGTTGAACAGCTTCTCCGCCAGGACCCAGTTCTCACTGGTCTTCTGCGGAAGTGCGACGCCGATCAGCGAGTCCTTGGGGAACGCTTCCCCGCCTGCCGTGCTGGTGCTGGAGCCGCTGTCCGAGCGGCCGCAGGCTGTCAGCGCCAGTGCCGCGATGGCAGCTACTGCTGCTGCCTTTCCTGCTTTACCAAACATTCGCATATCTTGGTTCACTTTCTCTGTGGGTGGGGTGGAGCGAGTCTTCTGGTGGAGAAGTTCTGGTGGAAACCGCTCAGGCTTCCTTGGAGATGACCTCTTTGGTGGAGGTTGTCTCGTCCGGTTTGATCTCGTTGTTGCGCTGGAAGTTCTTCATCAGCAGGCCCGTGATGGACCGCTTGCCCTGGGACTTGTTGTAGACATCGAAGGCAACGGCGGCCAGGAGCACCAGACCCTTGATGATCTGGGTAAGGTCGGCTCCGACGCCCAGCAGCTGGAGGCCGTTGTTGAGGACAGCCATCACCAGGCCGCCCACGATTGAGCCGATCACGGTACCGACGCCACCGGTCACTGCGGCGCCACCGATGAACACGGCGGCGATGGCGTCCAGCTCCCAGCCGACGCCGTCGAACGGACCGGACGCGGTGGAGCGGCCAACGAAGATCATGCCTGCCAGACCTGCCAGGACCGACATGTTGAGCATGACCATGAAGTTGACCTTCTTGGACTGGACACCGGACAGCTCGGCTGCGTGGCGGTTGCCACCCACGGCGTAGACGTGGCGGCCCAGGACGGTCTTGTCAGCCACGAAGCCGTAGAAGAGGACCAGGACGGCCAGAATCAGCCCGGGGATCGGGAAGGACGTGCCGGGGCGGCCCGTGGCGAACAGGTAGGTGGCGTAAAGGATGGCACCGCAAATCAGGACCAGCTTGGTGACTTCGACCCAGAGTTCGGGAACGTCAGCACCCAGGGCCTTGTTGGCTGCACGGGCACGGAGGGACATGACCACCACGAACGCTGCGGCCAGGATGCCGATCAGGAGGGTCAGGTTGTTGAAGCCGGTGTTGGGCCCGACTTCGGGAAGATACCCGGAACCAAGGTACTGGAAGTCGTTGGGAACGGGGATGGTGTTGGACTTGCCCACGAACTGGTTGAAACCACGGAACAGGAGCATGCCCGCCAGCGTCACGATGAAGGCTGGTATGCCTACATACGCTGTCCAGAAACCTTGCCAGGCGCCGATGATCGCGCCCAGGAACAGTCCGAAGAGCACACCCATGTACCAGGGGATGCCCCAGTCCCGGATGGCGAGGGCCACGGAGACACCCACAAAGGCCGCCACGGAGCCTACGGAGAGGTCGATGTGGCCGGCAATGATCACCAGCACCATGCCGATGGCCAGGATCAGGATGTAGGAGTTGCCGTTGAACAGGTTGATCACGTTGCCGGGGGTCAACGTGCGGCCCTGCGTGAAGATCTGGAAGAAGACGATCAGCGCCACCAGGGCGAAGATCATGCCGAATTGGCGGGTATTGCCACCAAAGAGCTTCTTGAGCGCGTTCATTGTTTTGGTCCTTGTGTCAGGAAGGGGTGGTTCTGGGCCAAGGGTCAGGCTGCTTTCCGGGAAGAGGTCATAAGCTTCATCAGGCTTTCCTGGCTCGCCTCGTCTTTGTTCAGGACACCGGTGATGGCGCCTTCGAAAATCGTGTAGATGCGGTCGGACAGGCCCAGGAGCTCAGGAAGCTCCGAGGAGATGACGATCACTCCCTTGCCCTGGTTGGCCAGCCGCTGGATGATGCCGTAGATCTCGTACTTGGCGCCGACGTCGATGCCGCGGGTGGGTTCATCCAGAATGAGCAGATCCGGGTCGGTGAACATCCATTTGGCCAGCACCACTTTCTGCTGGTTGCCGCCGGAGAGTTTGGCCACGCCTTCCTCCACCGACGGGGTCTTGGTCCGCAACGATTTGCGGTACTCCTCGGCCACCTGGAATTCCTTGCGGCTGTCCACCACCGAGTAGTTGCTGATCTTGTTCAGGGCTGCCGCGACAGTGGTGGTCTTGATGTCATCGAGCAGGTTGAGGCCAAGGGACTTGCGGTCCTCGGTGACATAGCCAAGGCCGGCGTCGATTGCTGCGCGGACGGTCTTCAGGTGCACCGGCTTGCCGTCCTTGTAGACCTGGCCCTTGATGAAGCGGCCGTAGGAGTGGCCGAAAATGGAGCGGGCCAGTTCCGTGCGGCCTGCGCCCATGAGTCCTGCGAAGCCGACGATTTCGCCACGGCGGACAAAGAAGTTCGATCCCTTGCAGACCAGCCTGTCCTGGATCTGCGGGTGGCCCACGGTCCAGTCCTTCACTTCGAAGAAGACTTCGCCGATCTTCGGCTCGTGGTCCGGGAAACGGGATTCCAGGGTTCGGCCGACCATGCCCTTGATGATGCGGTCTTCGTCCACGCCGTCACGCTTGACGTTGAGGGTTTCGATCGACTTGCCGTCACGGATGATGGTGATCTCGTCCGCGATCTGTTCGATCTCGTTGAGCTTGTGGGAAATGATGATCGAGGTGATGCCCTTGCCCTTGAGGCCGAGGATCAGGTCCAGCAGGTGCTGGGAGTCGGATTCGTTCAGAGCCGCGGTGGGCTCGTCCAGGATGAGCAGGCGGACCGACTTGTTCAGGGCCTTGGCGATTTCCACCAACTGCTGCTTGCCGACGCCGATTTCCTTGATGGGGGTATCCGGGTCCTCGCGCAGGCCAACGCGGGCCAGCAACTCAACCGACCGGCGGCGGGCCTCTGCCCAGTCGATCACTCCCCACTTGGTGGGCTCGTTGCCCAGGAAGATGTTCTCCATGATGGACAGTTCCGGAATCAGCGCGAGTTCCTGGTGGATGATCACGATGCCTGCGGCCTCGCTGGCGCGGATGTCCTTGAACTGCTGCGTTTCGGCCATGTACACGATGTCGCCTGTGTAGCTGCCGTGCGGGTAAACGCCCGAGAGGACCTTCATCAGCGTGGATTTCCCGGCACCGTTCTCGCCGCAGATGGCGTGGATCTCTCCGGCTTTCACGCGCAGGCTCACGTTGGACAAGGCCTTCACGCCCGGGAATTCCTTGGTGATGGACCGCATTTCCAGAAGGATCGGTTCATCTTGCGTGTCAAGGGGTGTCATTAGCCCTTACGCCTCCAATGCATGACGTCGTTGTCGGCCCCACAATGGCGGGGCTGTCTGATGAAAAAGTAAACTGGATCACCCGTCTTGTCGTCAAGACTTGAACGCATGAGCTAGCTAACGATTTCGTTACCTGGCGGTAATACCTGCGTGTTGGAAGACCAGAGCTGCCGCTCCCAGGGCCTCTGCCCGGGCTCCAAGGGAGGACATGGCCAGGTGTGTTGTCTCTCCAACCACGGGTACTGCGTGGCGTACCAGGCCCCGGCGGATCGGGTCCAGCAACAGGTTGCCCAGGCCCGCCAGCGGGCCGCCCACCACGATCACTTCCGGGTTGATGAGGTTGGCGACGTTGCCGAGTGCCCGGCCCACGGCAAGGCCGGCGTCGTCCACCACGCGCTGGGTGGCGGAGTCGCCGGCAAGGCAGTTGCGGACAATGTCCTGCGGGGTGAGCAGGGTGTCCTGGCCGCGCCCCAGCAGCTCGATCATGGTGGTGGTTGATGCGATCGTTTCCAGGCATCCGCGGTTTCCGCACCGGCATACCAGTCCGTGTTCGTGGATGGTCGCATGGCCGATTTCGCCCGTAATGCCCACGTTTCCGTAGTAGGGCGCCCCGTTGAGGATCAGCCCGGCGCCGATGCCCGACCCCACCTTGAGGAACATCAGGTTAGAGACGCCGCTGTGCGGTCCCCACGTGACCTCGGAGAGCGCACCAAGGTTGGCATCGTTGTCAACGAACACGGGAACTTTGAGCGCTTCCTCCAACCTGTGGAGGATGTCGATTCCCACCCACTCGGGCAGGATCGCGCCCTGGGCGACAGTACCCGATCGGCGGTCGATCGGCCCCGGAATGCCGGCTCCGGCGCCTACGACGGCGGTGGGGTCGATGTCGTTTTCTTCCAGCAACCGGTCCAGCAGGCGGACGGCCGCGTCGATGCCTTCCTCGGCCTGGTGGCCGAGGGGAAGCTCGATGAATTCCTCGGCGATGACGTGGTAGCCCAGCGAGGCAAGGACCACCCGCAGGTGGCGGCGCCCGAAGTCGATTCCGACGGCGACGGCTCCGTTGCTGTTCAACCTGACGTTGGTTGCCCGGCGGCCGGAACTGGTGGTCGGTTCAGTGGATACCAGTCCGGCGTCCTGCATGATCTTGACGATGTTGGACACGGTGGCGGTGGACAGCCCGGTTTGCCGGGACAGCTCGGCCTGCGTCGACGGCCCACTCAGCAAGCACTCGATGATCCGTTGCTGGTTGAGGTGCCGGAGCGCTGATTGCGAACCGGGTTTTCGTGGGTGGCTCTTCGTTGAGCGCTGTGTAGCGGGCATGACAAGAAGCGTGCCCCAAGAGAAGACTTGTAGTCAAGAAGTGAACACAAGGAGTCAATCTTTCGAGACATACTCCAACGCAAGTGGTTCCTCCCCGAGCGCAACGGGCAATGCGTCCCGGCCAAGGGGCACGTGGGTCCAAACGCCCTGCTCCGGGGGCCCCACGCAGGCCTACGCTGGAAGGAGAAGTGGCCCGCAGTGGCCCGAAGTCGATTAACCAAGGTGGTAAAGATGCTGCTATCCGTCCTTCAGGCCAACGCGTCCGTGCTGGACATCGACGCCAACCTGCGGACCATTGACGAGGCTGCACACCGGTCCGCCCAAGCCGGCGCCGCCATCCTGCTCACTCCGGAGTTGTTCCCTGTGGGCTATGCGCCATTGCGGCTTCACGCAGAACTGGACCCAGCCATCCTGCCGGAGCTTCACCAACGGTTGGCCGGCATTGCCAGGAAGCACGGTATCGGCCTTGTCTACAGCCTCCCGGCGCCGGCGGCCCTGCCGGACCTCCCCGCCCAAGCTCTCGACGCCCAAGCGCTCGACGCCCAAGCGCTCGACGCCCACGCGCACGACGCCCACGCGCACGACGCCGGAGCGGAGCCGTCTTCCGGCGAGGACCGCTGGCACATCTCGGCTACTTTGCTGGACGCCAGCGGCACCGGCTTGCTCACCTACAACAAGGTTCACCTGTTCGGTCCGGAGGAACACAAGGCGTTCGTTGGCGCGCAAGCACCTCCCGCCGTCGTGGATTTCAACGGAATCCGTACGTCCATGCTGATCTGTTACGACGTGGAGTTCCCCGAGGCCGTCCGGGCGGCTGCAAGCCGCGGCGCCGAATTGTTGCTCGTGCCAACGGCGTTGTCGGCCGGATTCGAGAACGTCCCGCAGGTCCTGATCCGCGCCAGGGCGCTGGAAAGCCAGCTGAACGTCGCCTACGCCAACCACTCGGGGCATGAGGATGTGTACAGCTTCCTGGGCGGCAGTGTGGTGGCCGGCCCGGACGGGTCGTTGCTGGCCGCCGCCGGGGAGGGGCCCGCCTTGCTGTTCGCCGAGGTGGGGACGGACAGCGTCAAGGCAGCCCGGAACGAGGTCCCGTACCTCCGGGAGCGGAGGCCGGAACTGTATGCGGAGTGGGACCGCTAGTCGGACCCGTCCACATACTGCAGCGCGATCCACAGCTCGGCCCGGACCTGCGCCTGGTTGAGGTCCATGTCCAGCAGCTCAGCCAGGACCCCGATCTGCCGGCGCACGCTGTTGCGGTGCAACCCGAGCAGTTTGGCTGAGGCGTCCCAGCTGCCGTTTTCGCTGAGCCAGCCACGCAGGACAGCCAGCAAGGGACCACGGCGTTCAGGTTCGAGTGCCAGGACCGGTGCCAGCAGCCGCGACGCCAGCATGGTTCCCGCTTCCTGGCCCAGGAGGCCGGTGACGGACCAGGTCATCTCGTCCGCGCGGGCGCTCTTGCCGCTTAGCTGTACCCGGGCACGCAGGGAACTGGCACGGTGGTAGGCCTCGGTCAGGCCTGCCAGTTCCGTCGGCTCGCCGATCACCAGGCGCCAGCCGAGCTTCTCGACATCGGCCAGCAGTGCATCGTCAACGCGCAACCGCGTGATGGCCGCGAATCCGTACTCGGTAATCTCCACGAGCTTGGTGTCGAACAGCCGCCGCCATTGGAGCACCTCACGAACGGGGCTGTCGCCGGCGGGCCACTCAGGAGAATCGACTTTGATGCCCTGCACCACGCGGACCGGAGCGGACCTGGTGGAGGAGACGCTTTGCGCCAGCAGGTCCCGGAGACCATTGACATGCCTGGTGCCGCCGTTCACCAGCGAGTCAGGGTGCAGCAGCACGGCTGTTGCAAGTTGGCTGGGGGCCAGGGATCCACTGGTCCGTTGCCGCACCAGCAGCTCCAACAGACCCACGGCGGACTGCACCACGCTGTTCTGGGCAGGCGTCAGCGGTGCGTCGGCACCCAGGACCAGGGCGCCCAGGTTGGCGTCCTTGGTGCTGCGCAGCGGATGCCCGAACACCAGCGCCGAGCCGGGCTGTTCAAAGCTGTCCATCTCCACGCGGGGCCCGCTGCCGGACAGGAGCCGGTCCAGCATGGGTGCCAGCTGTGACTGCTCGACGGCGGTGCTGCCGCCGGCACTGTGCCCGCGGGCCCGCACCCGTCCGTCCGCTCCCACCAGCAAAGCCCACACGGGTACGCGCTGGACCAGCGCAGCCAGGAGTTCGTGTTCCGGCCTGGGGGAGAGGACCGCCCGCATCAGCTGCCGGTTGGTGTCGGCAAGCTGCCGGAAAACCCGGGCCGCATCCGTCTCCAGGAGCTGGGAGAACTCCAAGCCGATCGCGGCGAACGGCAAAGACTCGGGAACCTCGAACAAGGTGAGGTTGTGCCTTCGGCAAGCCTCAAGCAGCACGTCGGGAACGGCGTCGAAATAGGGCTGGATGCCAAAGCCCAGTGCGGCAACCTTGGCACCCACCAACCGCTTGACGTAGGCGTCCACCTTGGCCGCCGAGCCACCTTTCCCCAGGAAAGGCAGCCCGGCGGTGAGCAGGAATTCGCCCTCGGGCAGGTAGGGCGTTGGGTCTTCCAGCTCGCTTGGTTCCACCCAGCGCAGCAGTTCGGTGCCGCTGCCGCCGTCGTGAAGCATTGTCAACTCAGGCGGCAGCTGCTCCAGGAACTGGTCGAGGGTGACGGAGCTGATGCGGGCGGTGGCGGGCTCAGGCGACATTGCCCTGCCCGGCGGCGGCCGGCTCCTGGTAGTCGGGGCATTCGTACGCGCTGGATTCATAGACGCGCGGCAGGCGCGGGGCAATCCTGTTGATGATTTCGTCGCCGTGGCTGCCGATGGCCGAGCCCCAATCGTCGGCACTCGCAGCGCCGCACGCGGGGTCGCCGAACAGGACGGCGGTGTCACCGACGTCGATCCCCGTGGCATCGGGACCCAGGTCCACCATGAACTGGTCCATGCACACCTTGCCGATCACGGGTACCTGGCGCCCGCCCACGTGAACCACCGACCTTCCGCTGATTCCCTTGGGGATGCCGTCCGCGTAGCCCAGGGGAATGAGGCCCAGATAGCGCGGCTCGTAAGTGATGGCCTGGTGTTCGTAGCTGACGCCCGTACCGGCCGGGACCTTCTTGACCATGACCAGCGGCGCGGTGACGCTCAGTGCGGGCCGCAGGCCGAAGTCGGCGGGATCCAGGTGGTCGGCCGGCGCCAACCCGTAGATGGCCAATCCCGCGCGGACCATGTCGAAGTGGAACTCGGGCCGGTCCAGGATATTGGCCGAACTCGACACGTGCCGAAGTTCCGGGCTCAATCCTGCTGCGCGGGCCTGGCTCACGGCGTCCTCGAACTCAGCCACGGCTGCCGCATTGCCGGGGTGGGCGGGGACGTCGGCCCACGCGAGGTGCGTCCAGATTCCGCGCACCCGGACGGTGCCGTCCACCTCCGCTTGCCGGGCTTGCGCTACGAGTTCCGGCCAGTCCTCCTTGCGCGCCCCGCCACGGCTCAGGCCGCTGTCCAGTTCCAGATGCACGACGGCGGGACGTCCCAGGCGTCCGGCGGCACCGGCGAGCACCTCCAGTTGGCGGACGCTTCCGAGGGACACGTCGATGTCGTTTTCCAAGGCTTCGATGATGGTGGCGCTTGTCTGGGATGCCAGATAGAGCCAGGAAAGGATGGGCTGTGTGATGCCGGCTTTGCGGAGAGCCACAGCCTCGTTGAGTTGGGCGGTTCCCAACCAGTCGGCCCCGGAGCTGACGGCCGTACGGGCGACCTCCACCAAGCCATGGCCGTAGGCGTTGCCCTTGACCACGGCCATGAAATGAGGTGCCTCCGTGCGCTTCCTGAGGATGCGGATGTTGTCTGAAATCGCGGACAGATCCACCTTGACCTGCCCGGAAACCGCCGCCGGGGCGGGGGATGAATGGGGTGCATTACGTCTCATGGTTGAACACTATAGGTCATTTTGCACCAGCTTGAGAGCTGGCTCACATGGCAGTCTTGTGGAGGGGAAACCGAAACTACTCATGAAGGGACGTCAACGGTGACCGTGCCTGTCAACACCCAAAAACCACCCGCCACCCGAAGCGCGGGACTGGGCCCGGGCGCCCAGCTCCTGCGCCGCAAACCCCTCGGCCAAATGGTCGGCGAGGCCGGTAGCAGCGAAGGCGGCACGCCGCTGGTCCGCAGCTTCGGAGTCCTCCAGCTGACCATGATCAGCGTCGGCGCCACCCTCGGCACCGGCATCCTGGTCATCTTGGGAGAGTCCGTGCCGCTGGCAGGCCCCGCAATCTGGATCTCGTTTGTGGTGGCCGGCATTGCAGCCCTTCTCTCCGCTGTGTCCTACGCGGAGATGGCCGGGCTGGTCCCCGTGGCCGGATCCAGCTACTCCTACTCCTACGCCACCATGGGAGAGGGCATGGCCTGGATCTGTGGCTGGTGCCTCGTGCTGGAATACGCAGTGTCCGTGGCGGCGGTAGCCGTCGGGGCCGGGCAGTACGTCAATGAAACCCTTGCCGCCTTTGGGCAGGTCCTGCCCGATGCCCTGAGCCAGCCGCCGGGCGACGGGGGAGTGGTCAACATTCCGGCCATGGTCATCGTGCTGCTGGCCATGGTCCTGCTGGTCCGGGGCGCCCGCGAAAGCGCGTGGATCAACACGGCAATCGTGGTCATCAAGGTCGGCATCCTGCTGTTCTTCTGTGCAGTAGCCTTCACCGCCTTCAACGCAGGCAACTTCGAGCCGCTCCTGCCCATGGGCGCAGCGGGCGTATCCGCAGCAGCGTCCAGCGTCTTCTTCTCCTACATCGGCTTCGACGCAGCATCCACCGCCGGTGAAGAAGCCCGGAACCCCAAGCGCGACCTGCCCAGGGCCATCATGCTTTCCATGCTGATCGTGACCACCATCTACGTGCTGGTTGCCGTCGCAGCCATCGGTGCCCGGCCATGGGGCTGGTTCGACGGCACCGAAGCCGCCCTCGTCCAGATCCTGCATGAGATCACGGGACAGCCGTGGATTGCCCTGGTCTTCTCAGCCGGTGCCGTACTTGCCATCGCCAGCATCGTGCTCACCGTGCTCTACGGCCAGACCCGCATCCTGCTGTCCATGTCCCGCGATGGCATGGTGCCCAAGGTCTTTGGCCGCGTCTCCCGCCGCACCGGCACCCCGGTGGCCGGAACGCTGCTGGTGGGAACCGCCGTCGCACTTGCCGCCGGGCTGGTGCCCCTGGGCGCGCTGGCCGACGCCACCAGCATTGGCACGCTGTTCGCATTCGCGCTCGTCAACGCGGCCGTCATCTACCTGCGGCGCAGCCGTCCGGACCTGGAACGGAACTTCAAGGTGCCGCTGTACCCCATCACCCCTATCCTGGGCGCCGCCATGTGCGCCTACCTGATGGTCAATCTCGGTGCGGACACCTGGATCACCTTTGGGGTCTGGATGCTCGTGGGAGCCGCCATCTACTTCGGCTATGGACGCCGGAATTCCAAGGTAGCCGCACTGAGCGAGCAGGACTACCGTGAAATGACCACCAGGGCCACGAGCCCGGAACCTGTGAAAGCAGACAACGCATGACCGTCGCCACCGAACTCCCCACTGACCCCTCAGCCGACAGCTCGGCGGAGGCTCCCATCACCATGCTGAACCCGGACTTTCCGTTCAGCTACGACCACTACCTGGCCCACCCGGACGGGCTGGGGTCCGTCCCCGCGGGGCGATACGGGACCGAAGTCGCCATCATCGGCGCAGGGCTGTCCGGGCTTGTGACGGCCTACGAACTTATGAAGCTCGGCCTCAAGCCCGTCATTTACGAGGCCGACCAAATCGGCGGCCGGCTCAGGACAGCCAGCTTCCCCTCGGCCCCCGGCGTGGTTGCCGACCTCGGTGGCATGCGGTTCCCCGTCTCCGGCAAGGCCTTGTACCACTACATCGACCTCCTGGGACTGGAAACACAGGACTTCCCGAACCCGTTGGCGCCTGTCACCTCCAGCACGGTGATCGAACTGGCGGGCCGGAAGCATTACGCTGCCACGCCCGAGGACCTGCCGCCGTTCTTCCGCGAAGTAGCCGACGCTTGGAAAGACGCGATCAAGGACGGAGCGGCGTTCACGGAAATGCAGGAAGCCATCAAGGCCCGTGACACCAAGCGCATCAAGGAACTCTGGAATGAGCTCCTGCCCGAACTCGACGAGCAGACGTTCTATGGATTCATCGCCGCCAGCAAGTCCTTCAAGGATGCAGGCTTCGCGCACCGCGAGGCTTTTGGCCAGGTCGGCTTCGGCACCGGTGGCTGGGACACGGACTTCCCCAACTCCATCCTGGAGATCCTGCGCGTCGTCTACACCGACGCCGATGACCAGCACCGGCTGATCCGGGGAGGAGCGCAAAGGCTGCCCGAGGCACTCTGGAACCACGCGCCGTCGGACATCACGCACTGGCCGCAGGGCACCTCGCTGGCGTCGCTGCACTCAGGTTCGCCGCGCGGAGCCGTGGACAACATCCGCCGCGCAGACAACGGCGACCTGGTGGTCCGGGAAAGCTGGGGCCGCGAGGCGACCTATTCTGCGGTGGTGACCACCTGCCAGTCTTGGTTGCTGTCCACGCGCATCCACACCGAAGAAGCACTGTTCCCAGCGGAGATGTGGACCGCGATCGAGCGCTCGCACTACATGCAGTCGTCCAAGACCTTCGTGATGGTGGACCGGCCGTTCTGGAAGGACATCGACCCGGAAACCGGCCGCGAGGTCCTTTCCATGACCCTCACCGACCGCCTCAACCGGGCCACCTACCTGCTGGACGACGGCCCGGACAAGCCCGCCGTCATCCTGCTGTCCTACACCTGGAACGACGATGCCCTGAAGTGGCTTGCGCTCAGCGCCGAGGAACGCGTGAAGCTCATGCTGCACTCGCTGGAGCAGATCTACCCGGGCGTGGACATTGCCAGCCACATCGTGGGGCAGCCGGTCACGGTGTCCTGGGAAGCCGACCCCAACTTCATGGGTGCGTTCAAAGCCAACCTGCCCGGACACTACCGGTACCAGCAGCGGTTGTTCACCCACTTCAAGCAGGACAAGCTGCCGGAGAACCAGCGTGGCATCTTCCTGGCCGGGGACGACGTGTCCTTTACCGCCGGTTGGGCCGAGGGCGCTGTGACCACGGGCCTCAACGCTGTGTGGGGCGTAGTGAACCACCTGGGTGGATCCTCGGCCACCGGCAACCCCGGACCGGGTGAGCTGCTGGACGAGTTGGGTCCGATCCCCCTGGACTGATGCAACGAAAGCGGGGCCCGCTCTGCGTGAGCGGGCCCCGCATTCGTTCGTCAGGCGTGCATTTCCCGGTGGGCCGCAGCCAGTTCCTTGTAGTGGGCGGCGTTGCGCTTCACGCCGTCGAATTCCTCGTCGGTGAGCTCGCGGCGCACCTTCGCCGGGACGCCGGCCACCAGGGAGCGCGGGGGAATGACTGTGCCCTCAAGGACCACGGCGCCCGCCGCGATGAGGGAACCGCTTCCGATCACGGCGCCGTTGAGGATCGTGGCGCTCATGCCAATGAGGCAGTCGTCCTCCACGGTGCAGCCGTGCACCACGGCGCTGTGACCGACTGAGACGCGCTCGCCGACGGTGCAGGGGAATCCGGGGTCCGCGTGCAGGACCACGTTGTCCTGGAGGTTGGAACCTGCGCCTACCGTGATCGCCGCCGTGTCTGCACGGACCGAGACGCCATAGAACGCGCTGGAGTCCTGGGCCAACGTGGCCTTGCCGATGATCGACGCCGTGGGTGCCACGAAGGCGGTGCCATGGATGTCCGGGGTGTCCCCGGCAAAAGTGTATGAGGGAGCCATGTGCCCCAGCATAAGTCACCCCGTGCACCCAGCTAGGTCGCATTAGTGCGCGTTATGAGCCCTCAAAACGCGCACTAATGCGACCTAGTTGGGTGAGGGGGTGCGGAGGACCAGGAACTGGTAGTGCTGGGTCCAATGGCCTGCTCCGGGCCCGGACTCCACCCCCGTTCCTTCGGGCCAGGTCCGGAAGTGCTCCACCACACCATGGGCACCGAAGATCCGGTGCAGGGTGTCATCGCTCCGGCGGCTGAAGAACCGGCGGGGCTCGTCGAGGTCTTCCGGGTTCAGGACTTCGTCGTCGTCGCCGGACCACAGCCCGACGGCGATCGGCGCACCAGGTGCGGCGACCCGCACAAGTTGGCTGACGACGTCGTGAATCCTGCTGTTGGGCACGTGCAGGAGGGTGCTCATGCTCCACACGGCGTCGAAAACCCCGTCGGCAAAAGGCAGCTTCCGTCCGCTGGCCACAGAACACTCAAGCCCGTGGGCCCGGGCCACCTGGACGCTTTCACCGGACAGGTCCACTCCGGTGTAGTGCAGCCCCGCCTGGACAAAGGCCAGGCCTTCAACACCGGTTCCGCAGCCGAGCTCAAACAGGGAGTGACGGTGCTCCTCCTTCAGCAGCCGCACGAACCACTGCCTGGCCTCCACCCGGTGTGGAGTCAAGGACCGGGTGTTCCGCACTGCGGCATGGCGGTCGTAGTAGAGAGCCAGGTCAGCTTCCGGATCAGGGATACCCTGCATACCCCCAGCGTAGGACCGGCGTCAGTTGAACACCACGGTCCGGGTGCCATCCAGGAGCACCCGGTGCTCGGCGTGCCACTGGACCGCCTGGGCCAGCGTCCGGCCTTCCACATCGCGGCCCATCTGGACGAACTGGGCGGCCGTGCGGGCGTGGTCCACGCGGATGACTTCCTGCTCGATGATCGGCCCCTCATCCAGGTCCGCAGTGACGTAGTGGGCGGTGGCGCCGATGAGCTTCACACCGCGTGCGTGGGCCTGGTGGTAGGGCCTGGCGCCCTTGAAGGAGGGCAGGAACGAGTGGTGGATGTTGATGGCCTTGCCGTTCAATTCCCGGCAAAGATCGTTGGACAGCACCTGCATGTAGCGGGCCAGGACCGTCAGTTCCACATCGTGTTCGGTGATCAGCTTCAGCAGCTCCTCTTCGGCCTGGGGCTTGGTGTCGGCGGTCACCGGAATGTGGTGGAAGGGGATGCCGTAGAACCTGGCCAGTTCCTCGAGGTCGCGGTGGTTGGACACGATCGCGGGGACCTCGATGGGCAGGGTGCCTGCGCGCTGGGCGAACAGGAGGTCGTTGAGGCAGTGTGCGTCCTTGGAGCACATGATGATGGTGCGGACCTTCCGGCCTACCGGATTGACCTGCCACGTCATGCCGAACGACCCGGCAACCGGAAGCAGCGCGGCCTCCAGCGCCTGCTGGGGGCCCGACGTCGTTGCCTCCACGCGCATGAAAAAGTTACCTGTGGTGGGGCTTCCGTACTGTTGGGAATCGGCGATGTTGCATCCTGCCTCCAGGAGGGCTCCGGCGACGGCATGCACGATGCCGGGGCGGTCAGGGCAGGAAAGGGTCACAACAAATGCGGAGTCAGTCACACGCCCAAGCCTACCCGCGCGGCGTTGTTGTACTGTTAACGGGTCGCAACTGGCGTTGGGTGGACTACCACCAGGGAGCGGCAATCACGAAGACCACGGATCGTACGCCTGGGCCGAGGGTCATGTTTTACCGAATGCATGCAGAGTGACCGATGCCTCTTGTCATCGAGAGGACGCGGGAATGCTGCTGCCGGTAGCCTGACCTGTAGCACCTCCCATTCCCTAGCCAGGAGATTTCCGTGTCTACCACCACCACTTCAGCGTCTGTCAGCAACCAGCCGCTCGCTGAGCTCGATCCTGAAATCGCAGCAGTCCTCGACCAGGAGCTTGGCCGCCAGCGCGGCACCCTGGAAATGATCGCGTCCGAGAACTTCGCACCCCGCGCTGTCATGGAAGCCCAGGGCTCCGTCCTGACCAACAAGTACGCCGAGGGTTACCCGGGCAAGCGCTACTACGGCGGTTGCGAATACGTCGATGTTGCCGAGCAGCTCGCCATCGACCGCGTCAAGGCCCTGTTTGGTGCCGAATACGCCAACGTTCAGCCGCACTCCGGTGCACAGGCCAACGCCGCCGCACTGTCTGCCATGATCACCCCTGGCGACAAGATCCTCGGTCTCTCCCTGGCACACGGCGGTCACCTGACCCACGGCATGAAGCTCAACTTCTCCGGCAAGTTGTACGAAGTCGCTGCCTACCAGGTGGAAGAAGACACCTTCCGCGTGGACATGGACAAGCTCCGCGAGCAGGCCATCAAGGAGAAGCCGCAGGTCATCATCGCCGGCTGGTCCGCCTACCCGCGCCACCTGGACTTCGCTGCCTTCCGCTCGATCGCTGACGAGGTCGGCGCACTCCTCTGGACGGACATGGCACACTTCGCAGGCCTCGTCGCAGCCGGCCTGCACCCGAGCCCGGTCCCGCACTCCGACGTCGTGACCTCCACCGTGCACAAGACCCTCGCCGGCCCGCGTTCCGGCGTGATCCTGGCCAAGGAACAGTACGGCAAGAAGATCAACTCCAACGTGTTCCCGGGCCAGCAGGGCGGTCCGCTCATGCACGTGATCGCAGCGAAGGCCGTGGCCTTCAAGATCGCCGGCAGCGAGGAATTCAAGGAGCGCCAGGAGCGCGTCCTCGAAGGCGCCAAGATCATCGCCGACCGCCTCAACCAGCCGGACGTGGCCGAGGCCGGCGTTTCCGTCCTCACCGGCGGCACGGATGTCCACCTGGTCCTCGTTGACCTGTGCAACTCGCAGCTGGACGGCCAGCAGGCCGAAGACCTCCTGCACTCCGTGGGCATCACCGTGAACCGCAACGCTGTTCCGTTCGACCCGCGCCCGCCGATGGTCACCTCGGGCCTCCGCATCGGTACGCCTGCCCTGGCTACCCGTGGATTCGGTGCTGCCGAGTTCACCGAGGTTGCCGAGATCATCGCCACCGCACTGAAGTCCGGTTCCGCTACGGATGTGGAAGCCCTCCAGGCCCGCGTCGACAAGCTCGCCGCCGACTTCCCGCTCTACCCGCAGCACGAGCAGTGGTGAACGCAGCACAGATCCTTGATGGCAAGGCAACCGCCGCGGCCATCAAGGCAGAACTGACCGAACGCGTTGCCGTCCTCGCCGGCAAGGGAATTGTTCCTGGCCTGGGCACCATCCTGGTGGGCTCGGATCCCGGAAGCACCTGGTACGTCGGCGGAAAACACAAGGACTGCGCCGAGGTGGGCATCCAGTCCATCCGGCGCGACCTTCCCGAGGACATCACCCAGGACGAACTGCTCAAGGTGGTCCAGGAGCTCAACGGGAACCCGGAGTGCACCGGATACATCGTTCAGCTTCCGCTGCCCAAGCACATCGACCAGGACGCCATCCTGGAGGCCATGGATCCGGACAAGGACGCCGACGGCCTGCACCCCATGAACCTTGGCCGCCTGGTGGCCAACGTGAACGGTGAGATGAAGTCCCCGCTGCCCTGCACCCCCAAGGGCTGCGTGGAGTTGATGCGCCGCCACGGCATCGAGCTCAAGGGCAAGCGTGTCCTGGTGGTCGGCCGCGGCGTCACCATCGGACGGCCCATCGGCCTCCTGCTGACCCGCAAGGAAGTCAACGCAACCGTGGTCCTGGCACACACCGGAACGGTGGATCTTCCCGCCGAACTCCGGCAGGCCGACGTCGTAATTGCTGCTGCAGGCGTCCCGCACATGATCAAGGCTGAAGACCTCAAGCCGGGTGCAATCGTGCTCGACGTCGGCGTCAGCCGTGTGGACGACGGCAACGGCAAGGCAGTGGTCACCGGAGACGTGGACCCGGCTGCGGCGGACGTCGCCGCCTGGCTGTCCCCGAACCCGGGCGGCGTTGGGCCGATGACCCGCGCCATGCTGCTGGCCAACGTCGTGGAGTCCGCCGAGCGCCAGGCCGGTATCGCCTAGACACAACGCCGTTTCAACTGACTGGCAGCAGAGGTTGTTTTGAGCCCTCAGAACAACCACTGCTGCCGGTCAGTTGGGCAATTATCTGCAAGAGCCCTTTCACATATCGGTGGGCGCGATTAGTCTGCTGAGGGTGCACAGTGAAGCAACCAGCCCGGCAACGTCGCCAACACCCTCCGGAACGTCCCAGTCCAACGACGGCATGAACCCATCCACCGCCGTCATCAGCGCGCGCAACCTCACCAAGGCCTACGGCGACCTCACGGCCGTGGACAGCATCTCCTTCGATGTTCCGGCAGGGGAGTCCTTCGGGTTGCTCGGGCCCAACGGTGCCGGCAAGTCCACCACCATGAAGATGATCGGCGGCGTCTCGCAAAGGACGTCCGGAACGTTGAACATCATGGGCCTGGACCCGGAAACCCATGGCCCCGAAGTCCGTGCGCACCTGGGCGTGGTGCCGCAACAGGACAACCTCGACGAAGAACTGAAGGTCCGGGAAAACCTGATCGTCTACGGGCGCTATTTCGGTCTTCCCCTGAGCTACCTGCGCCCGAAAGCGGACGAACTCCTGGAATTCGCGCAGCTCACGGACAAAGCCAAATCCAAGGTGGACGCACTGTCCGGCGGGATGAAGCGTCGCCTGACCATTGCGCGATCCCTCATCAACGAACCCCGGATCCTCCTGCTGGATGAACCCACCACCGGCCTGGACCCGCAGGCCCGGCACATCCTCTGGGACCGGCTGTTCCGGCTCAAGGAAAGCGGCGTCACGCTGATCCTCACCACCCACTACATGGATGAGGCCGAACAACTCTGCGACCGGCTGATCGTGGTGGACAAGGGCCGGATCATGGCAGAAGGTTCGCCGGCCGGCTTGATCCGCGAGCACTCGTCGCGCGAAGTACTTGAGCTCAGGTTCGGCTCGGACAGGAACGGGACCATCGCCGTCGAGCTTCAAGGCATCGGCGAGAGGCTGGAGACGCTGCCGGACCGTGTCCTCATCTACACGCAGGACGGCGAGTCGGCCCTGGAACAGGTGACGGCCCGCGGGCTTCGCCCGTTGACCTCGCTGGTGCGCCGGTCCTCGCTGGAGGACGTGTTCCTCCGGCTGACGGGCAGGAGCCTCGTTGACTGAGCAACTGCCGGGCAGTAAAACCACGACGGCGGGACCTCCGCTGCGGGCGCACCCACCTGCCGTCTCGGCAGCCAGGGCGCGGCGGTGGGGCTCCTTCTTCTACGCCGAGCAGGTCCTGCGGGTGATGCGGAACTACGGCTGGTCCGTGGTGCTGTACAGCGTGGGGCAGCCGGTGGCCTACCTTTTCGCCATGGGGGTGGGGCTGGCCAGCCTGGTCGACGCCAACAGTGAGTCCCTCTTTGGCGGAGTGAGCTATCTGGAGTTCGTGGCCCCCGCGTTGCTGGTGTCCGCGGCAGTGATGACGGCCTCGGGTGAGTTTTCCTACCCGATCATGGACGGCTTCAAGTGGCGCCGGGTGTTCTACGGTCCCCATGCATCGCCGCTGGTCCCGCAGCAGATCGCGAGCGGCCACATCATGGCCAGCACCCTCAGGTTCCTTCTGCAATCGGTGGTGTACTTTGCCGTGGTGGCGATGTTCGGGGCATCTCCCGGCCCCTGGGGCTGGGTGTCCGCGATTGTTGCCACCGTGGCCGCATTGTCCTTCGGCCTGCCACTGATGGCATATGCCGCCAGCATCACGCAGGACAAGGGACAGTTCGCCCTGGTGCAACGGTTCATCGTGATGCCGCTGTTCCTCTTCTCGGGGACGTTCTTTCCGCTGGACACCCTGCCGTTTGCCGTCCGATGGATCGGCTGGTTGTCGCCGGTGTGGCATGGCACGGAACTGGGTCGCGTCTTCACGTACGGGATGGAGGAGAACCCGCTGGTGACCATCGTCCATGTGCTGTATCTCGTGGCCACCGCCGCTGGAGGCTGGCTCCTGGTGCGGCGCCAATTCGTCAGGAGGATGGGCTCATGAGCACCCTGACCGGTGGGCACAGCGCCACTGATGCGGCAAGGGAGCGGAAGTTCGGGTCGCTGTACTCGCGCAATGCCCGCGCGGTGGTGGGCCGGGGGCTTATGGCTGCGAGGTCCAGCACGTGGCTGGTGATGGTCTCCGGGTTCTTTGAGCCCGTCCTGTTCCTGCTGGCCATGGGGGTGGGCATGGGGTCGATCGTCGGAACCGTGCAGGGCCCGGGAGGCGGGGAAATCAGCTATGCCGCGTACATCGCGCCCGCATTGCTGGCTGTCTCGGCCATGAACGGCGCCATCTACGATTCCACGTGGAACGTGTTCTTCAAGATGAACTTCGCCAAGCTGTACCAGGGCATGCTGTACACCTCGCTGGGGCCTTTGGATGTGGCCATGGGGGAGATTTTCCTGGCCCTGCTCCGCGGGCTCCTGTACGCCACGGGCTTCACGGCGGTGATGGGTGTCATGGGACTGCTGACCTCATGGTGGGCCATCCTCGTGATTCCGGCGTCGGTGCTGATCGCTTTCGGCTTTGCGAGTTTCGGCATGGGGATCACCAGCTTCATGAAGACGTTCCAGCAAATGGACTGGATCAACTTCTTCCTGCTTCCCATGTTCCTGTTCAGCGCCACGTTCTACCCGCTCAGTGTCTATCCGCAGCCCATCCAATGGTTCATCCAGGCGCTGCCCCTCTGGCATGGGGTGGAGTTGCTGCGCCAGATCAGTGTGGGCTCGTTCAGCGGGGCCACGGCCATCCACGTGGGCTACTACCTGGTGATGATCACCCTGGGCATCATGCTGACCACCGGCAGGCTGCGGCAACTCTTCCTGAAGTGATGCCGGGTACCCGATGTTCGCCGTCCGTGGAAGCGTCAGGGGCAGGCCCGGGCGTTTGAGACAATAAACCCATGCAATCTCTCGGTGACCCGCACCCGTCCACGTCCGCTTCCGCCAAGGGTCCGTTCAAGGGCTTCCGCATCGGCGGCCTGGGGATGACCGTTGTCATCATTGCCTTCCTGGTGGCTGTTATTTTCGCGGCCAACCAGAACGATGTCGTGGGGTGGGTCGTGGCAGTCGTGGCCTTCGGCTGGCTTGCCTTGGCCACGTTCGTCGTGCTGAGCATCCGCAAGGCCGCGCAGCGGGCCGGGGCGAAGCTGAGCGAAGCGCAAGCTGCCTTCAACTCCGCAGCCGGCCGCGCGCCGTCGTCGAACGTTGCCGACCACGGCGGAACCCGCGTCGTTGCCGAGCGCAGCCAGGCCGACGAGGTTCGGGACCTCAAACTGGACCACTCCTTCAAGATCGTCCAGGTGCAGGTACGCGTGGTGGAGGAAGAGCGTGCCAAGGGCGCTGCAGCCAACCAGGACACCATCAACCGGGCGCTGGAAACCATCGCCATCACGTCCACCAATGCCCGCGACATGATCAAGTCTTCCGGAGGCTCCGACGAGCCCGTGGCCGGAACCATCATCGACTAGAGTAGAGCGGGTGAGTACGGCATTGAAGAAGGATTTCCTTCGCATCGCATCAGTCAACGTCAACGGCCTGAGGGCTGCCTACAAAAAGGGCATGGCGGAGTGGCTCGAGCCGCGCGAAGTCGACATCCTTTGCCTGCAGGAAGTCCGTGCTCCTGACGCAATCGTGAACTCGTTGATCGGCGAGGGCTGGTACATCCTCCACGCCGAGGCGGAGGCCAAGGGCCGTGCGGGGGTGGCCATCGCATCCCGCCAGGAGCCCACGGCAACCCGGGTGGGCAACGGGGACGCCTACTTCGATACGTCCGGCCGCTGGGTCGAGGCGGATTTCCTGGTGCACAACTCCGCTGGAGAAGCTACTACGCTCACTGCCGTCAGCGCGTATGTCCACTCAGGTGAAGCAGGCACGCCCAAGCAGGATGACAAGTACCGTTTCCTGGATGCCATGACCACACGCCTGCCTGAGCTGGCCAAGCACAGCGACCACGCCCTGGTGGTGGGCGACCTCAACGTGGGGCACACGGAGCTGGACATCAAGAACTGGAAGGGCAACGTCAAGCGTGCCGGCTTCCTGCCTGAGGAGCGTGCGTACTTCGACCGCTTCTTTGGCGACGAGATTGGATGGAGGGATGTCCACAGGGGCCTGGCAGGTAATGTCGCCGGCCCCTACACCTGGTGGTCCCAGCGCGGAAAAGCCTTTGACACCGACACTGGCTGGCGCATCGACTACCACCTGGCCACCCCGGCACTCGCCGCCGCCGCTTTCTCGGCCGTGGTTGACCGGGCGCCTTCGTGGGACACCCGCTTCTCTGACCACGCACCGGTGGTCGTTGACTACCGGCTCTAAGCTTGACGAAAGTACCTACCTCCATGACTACTGCTGAAACAGACGCTGCCGTACTGCCCGCCGTCTCCACCTTGCCCGCAGCCGGTGCCAAGCACCGCGTGCTCTCCGGCATGCAGCCGTCCGCCGACTCCCTGCACCTGGGCAACTACCTCGGGGCACTGGTCAACTGGGTCCGTATGCAGGACGAGTACGACGCCGTTTTCTTCATCCCGGACCTGCACGCCATCACGGTGCCGCAGGACCCCGCTGAGCTGGCCCGCCGCACCCGCGTCACCGCTGCCCAGTACATTGCCGGTGGCGTTGACGTGGAGAAGTGCACGCTGTTTGTCCAGTCGCAGGTTCCGGAGCACGCCCAACTGGCCTGGGTGCTCAACTGCATTACGGGCATGGGTGAGGCCGGCCGCATGACCCAGTTCAAGGACAAGGCGCAGAAGCAGGGCTCGGACCACGCCAGCGTTGGGCTGTTCACGTACCCGATCCTCCAGGCCGCAGATATCCTGCTGTACCAGCCGCACGGCGTCCCGGTGGGTGAAGACCAGCGCCAGCATGTGGAACTGAGCAGGGACCTTGCCAACCGTTTCAACAGCCGGTTCGGCCAGACGTTCCAGGTGCCGGAGGCCTTCATCCAGAAGGAATCCGCCAAGATCTACGATCTCCAGAACCCCACGGCCAAGATGTCCAAGTCCGCCGAGTCGCCGGCCGGTCTCATCAACCTGCTCGATGACCCCAAGACCGTGGCCAAGAGGATCAAGTCCGCTGTGACGGACACTGAGACCGAGATCCGCTACGACCGCGAGAACAAGCCCGGCGTCTCCAATCTGCTCACCATCTACTCGGCCATCAGCGGAAGTCCGGTGGAGAAGATCGTGGCGGACTACCAGGGCAAGATGTACGGGCACCTGAAGGTTGACCTGGCAGAGCTCGTATCCGGACACCTGGCACCCATCCGGGAGCGGGCCAACGAGCTCCTGGCAGATCCGGCAGAGCTCGACCGGCTCCTGGCCCACGGGGCGGACAAAGCCCGTGACATCGCCTCGGCCACCTTGGCCGACGTGTACTCCAAGGTCGGTTTCCTGCCGTACCGCGGAACCGCAAGCCCCAGCGAGCAGGGAGTCCGCTAAGTCCATGTGCGCCGCTGGCCAGATCAACGTCAAGACCGGAACCCTGCCAGGTTCCGGTCCGGACGAATCGCGCCGGCCTGCTGTCACCGGCACCGACTGTGGCGCCGGTGACACCCTGTGCGTTGGAGTGATTCTGGGCTTCCCGCCGGAGATCGCCAAGGAGCTCCAGGAATGGCGCGCTTCCTTTGGTGATCCCATGGCCGAGGTCATTCCGGCGCACATCACCCTGATCACCACCACCCCCACCAAGGACTGGGCCGCTACCCGGGACCACGTCAGGGCCGTCGCCCGTGCACAGAAGCCCTTCACCATCACCATCTCCGGCACCGGGTCCTTCCGGCCTGTGTCACCAGTGGTGTTCGTCAACGTGGAGGAGGGCTTTGAAGAGTGCGTGCAGTTGCACGAAAAACTTCAGACCGGCCCCTTGGAGCGGTTACTTCCTTTCCCGTACCACCCGCATGTGACCGTGGCGCACGACGTCGCCCAGGAAAACCTTGACGAGGCCGAAACGGTCCTAAGAGATTACCGGGCCACCTTTCCTGTGGTTAGCATGGGACTCTACGAGCACGACACCAATGGAATTTGGCAGCTACGGGAAGAGCTCGACTTTGGCGGGAACACTGACGAAACGAAGCAGGCGGAACCAACGTCCTCAAGCGGACAGTCCTCCGCTGCCCATTGAGCTGGCAAAGCTCAAACTCCAGCTGCTCCACAAACGCCAGGAATGGGGCCAGGCCAAAAGAGCCGGTGCCGGCTTGCCGCAAAAGGCGGGCGCGTTCTTTGCCCTGTTCATGGCCAGGCTCAATACCAACCGGGCCATGCGTTCCTTCCAGCACTACAGCAGGCAACACGGTCCGCTGCTGAGCGCCGGTATCGGCTTCAACATGTTTTTCTCCGTTACTGGTCTCCTCACCACAGGGTTTGCGGTCGCGGGCATTGTGTTGGGTGGCAATCCGGTCCTGACCGACGCTGTGATCCGGAGCGTCGCCTCGGCAGCCCCTGGGCTGCTGCAGGTGGATGGCCGGGATGGCCTGGTGGATCCGCAGACGCTTTTGAACCCGTCGGGACTTGGCTGGACGGCGGTCATCGCAGCGGTAGTCACCATCTACACCTCCCTGGGGTGGATAGCGAGCGTGCGCGAGGGGGTCCGCGGCGTCATGGACGCCGACCCCCTGCAGCGCAGCCCCATTCTGCAGAAGCTGGTCGATGCCGGAACGCTGTTGCTCCTGGGCGTCATCCTCGTAGTCAGCGCCGGCGCCTCCCTGGTGTTCGGCACTGCTGCGGACGTGCTGTTTGATTTCCTTCGGCTCGACGAGGCCGTGGCGGCCCCGGTGGCGGCCGTCGTCAAGATCGTCGTCCCCCTCCTGCTCAACTGCGCGACGGCGGCAGTCCTGTTCCGCATCGCCGGTGGCCTTAAGCTGGGGCGACAACCCTTCCTGGAGGGTGTGGTGCTTGCCGGCGTGGGCACCACGGTCCTGCAGATCTTCAGCACGGAATTGTTGGCCCGGGCAGGCAACAACCCGGTCCTGGCATCGTTCGCGATCATCATCGGGCTGCTGATCTGGTTCAACCTGGTGAGCCAGGTCTACCTGGTATCGGCTTCCTGGGCCGCCATCCGGGAAGCTGACCTGAAGGCCGGGGAGAGTCCGCGGAAGAAGTTCCTCGGCTCACGCCGTGCCACGCCCCAAACCTGACAGATCCCCTCGCACGGAGGCGCCATGAACAACCAACTGTGGATCGCCTGCCTCCTGGGGGCAGCGGCCGGGTTGATCGTGGGCCAGCTGATCTTCGAGTCACCCTTCGCGGGGATTCTGGTGGGGCTCGGGCTCGGGGCGCTGGTGGGCGCGGCAACTGGACCCCGGCGTGAATGACCTCGCAGCCGAATCAGGGGGCGGACACCAGCCCTTCCCACGCCACGGTCCAGTCCGCAGGAAATCCGGGAGCATGGCGCGAGGGTCCGTTGTCCCAGCCGGCTGCCATGAGGGCTACGGCGGCCAGCAGTCCGCCATTGCCCGGAAGGTACAGGGGCAGCGAATCCGTTTGCCGGTTGTGCCCGTTCGGCAGGACGGTGTTCTTTCCAGCGTCGAGCAGGAGCGCATTGACTGCGGCCTGGGGATCTTCCAGACGTGCGGCTGTCATGGCCATGACAGGGTAGTCCCAGCCCCAGGTGCTGTCCCAGTCCCAATCCGCCAGCACTCCTGACAGTGTTGCCCGCATGATGTCCGGATCAATCACGTCCGTCCGCGGCAGCAGGCCCAGCGCGCACAGCATGGATGGATGGTCGGTGCGGATGGTGAAGGGCTCGACGTCGATGGCGGCATAGACTCCGTCCATCACCCGGGGTTCCACCATTCCGGCGGCCACGTCCTGCCAGGCGGCCACAGGCTCCAGGTCCAGCCTCTTCCGCCATTCCGACGCGATGGTCAGGGCCCACTGCCAGTAGGCCAGTTCGAAGGTCGGGTTGCTGACCCTGCTGCGGATGGAGCCGTAGCTCTCCTGCGCCGGAACCAGCGGGGGGCCGAGCTCAAAACCGCGCTGCGTTCGGTGGGCAAAGCCGGCCATGAATGCCGCAGACTCGAAGACGATCTCGGCGAACTCTTCCAGGACCTCACGCCCGGGGCTGGCCCGGTACAGCAGTTCAGCGAGATAGATCGGGTGCGGCTGCTGCCAGATGAGGAACGTCCCGATCGTGCTGGGGCTTTCCCTCCCGTCGGGTCCCACCTGCTTGGGCCAGCGCACTCCATCGAAGCCCTGCGCCTTGGCGGTTTGGCGGGACGTTTCCAGGACTGTTGAGTACCACCTGAGCGAGGGCAACAGAAGCTCCGGCCTGTTCCACTGGGCGAAGTGCGCGGCATGCCACCAGTGCATCTCCAGGTGGAACCGGCCGCGCCAGGAGTTGCACACCAACCCGGTTTCCTGAGGCGGCAACGAGCCCGAGCAGTTGATGGCGGTCAGGTACTGCGACAGGACAATACGCCGCTCCAGTTCCTTGGCCCGCGGATCATTGGTGGCATCAAGCTCGATCGCTCCGCCCGAGCGCCAGAACCCCGGCCAGTACGCTGCCGACGCTGCCGCGACACTGCTTCCGGCGCCCTGTTCCGTTGAAGGCACGACGCCGGAATCCGGTTCCGTTCCCAGGCTCACCAGGGGCGCGGCCCGTCCAGGCCTGTTGTTGCCCCGCGGAATGCAGTCACCGTCTCCGGAGGACAGGAAGGCGAGGGAGAGGTCGAGGGTGCCGGATGGCTGTCCCGGTCCGATCCGGAGTGAATGCCGGGCTGTCTGCTCCACGTCCAGGCCCCGGCCCGTGACGATCACGGCATAGCGGGAGTCATCAAGTTCCCGGTCCACAACCCAGCTCGGGGTGTCCTGCAGTCTGGCGTCGGCCGGCAGATTGAGCCGGGTGCTGTGCGCCTCCGGCTTGGTCCAGTCGGCGGCGTCATGCCACGCTTCCGAGCCGTACGGGAAGTCGACGCCGATCACCAGGCCCTTGCCGAGCGCCGGCGACTCGACGCGGAGGCCGAGCTCATCGCGGTCGGGGTGGCACGCCGTCGTGACTTTCACGGGGTGACCGGCCACTGCGAAGCTGCTGGTCACCACGCCGGACCAGAGGTCCAGGATCTGCTCCGTCCCGCTGATCTCCGAGGGTGTGAGGGCATGATCCTGACCGTCCTCCACCCAACGAAATCCGATCCGCGCCAGGTCCAGGCGGTGCGGGTTTGCCCGTAACCAGGTTTCGGCGTCGGACGTGTCGGTCTCCCGGTCGTTGACGATCTCGCCCACCATGTCCACGTAGGGTACGGGTCCGCGGGGCGAGTCGTACATGACGGTGGAGCCTGCGAGCCCGTAGGGGGTTCCCGCCGGAACGGAGTGCCAGCCCCACTGCGCTTGCGTGCCAAGGAGCGTTCCGGGTGCCCGGTCATCACGTGCACCCACGGGGTAGGAAGCGGGGAACGTCTGGAGGCCGGTGAGATCCATGGTGAAGGCAAATTCGCCGTTGCCCACCGATACAGGACTGCGCGGATCCAGCTTGTGTTGCCGTACGTTGTGTCGCCTGGCCAGTGCCTCGCGATCAATCGGTAGCCGGGAGTGGTTCATGTCATCCTTCGCTGGGGGCCGCACCGGGTAATAGTTCACATTCAGAACTATTGACGGATACTACAGCACTTGATACGTTTCAGGAACCGTTTTCTGAGTCTGAAAGAAGCTTACCCAATGACGCGTAAATCTCTCCGTACCTTCCGCAGATCACTGGCCCTCGTGGCCGTTGCAGGGATGCTTGGCATGGCCACAGCCTGTGGCGGCAGCGACGCAGGCCAGTCCCAGGACGGCCCCGTCGAAATCCGCTTCAGCTGGTGGGGCAACGCCGGCCGGGCCGAACTGACTACCAAGGCAATCCAGGAATTCGAGGCAGCCAACCCTGACATCAAGGTCAAACCCGAATACGGCGACATCAGCGGCTATTTCGACAAGTTGGCCACCCAGGTAGCCGCCAACGACGCTCCAGACGTCATCACCATGGGCGGCGCCTACCCGGCTGAGTACGCCAACCGCGGCGCTTTGTTGGACTTGTCCAAGGCCGGCAGCGCACTTGACCTGTCCAAGCTGGACCAGGGTGCGTTGGAAAACGGCCAGGTCAAGGGCACCCAGTACGGCGTCTCCACCGGGGCCAACGCACTGGCGATCGTCGTGAACCCCGCAGTTTTCCAGGCTGCCGGCGTCTCGCTTCCGGATGACAGCACGTGGACCTGGGACGACTTCGCCCGCATTGCCGGCGACATCACGTCCAAGAGCCCCAAGGGGACCTATGGAACGGCTACTGTACTGACCCACGATTCCCTGGACGCTTTCGCCCGCCAGCGGGGGGAGTCGCTGTACACCCAGGACGGTGAACTGGGACTGGGAAAGGACACGGTCAAGGAGTACTTCGACTTCTCCGTCAAGCTGAGTGAATCAGGCGCAGCCCCCAGTGCCTCGGAGACAGTGGAGAAGCTCAACGTCAGCACCGAGCAGACACTCATGGGTATGGGCCAGGCGGGCATGATGCTCACCTGGAGCAATTCCCTCTCCGCCCTCAGCAAGGCCTCCGGCGCCGAACTCAAGCTCCTGAAGCTCCCTGGCGAGAAGCCGACGCCCGGTATCTGGCTGCAGTCGTCCCAGTTCTACACGATTTCCGCGCGGAGCAAGCACACCGAGGCAGCTGCCAAACTGGTCAATTTCCTGGTGAACAACGAGTCCGCGGCCAAGATCATCCAGAGCGACCGCGGCGTCCCGAGCAACGCCGGCATGCGGACGGCCATCCAGGACCTGCTGACCCCCACAGGCAAGGTTGAAGCCGAATACATTGACCAGATTGGCAAGATGGACTTCGCGCCGACCTACATCGGACCCACGGGCTCAACGGCCGTCTCGGAAATCACGGCGCGCATCAACACCGAGGTCCTCTTCAAGCGACTCTCGCCGGAGAAAGCGGCCGAGCAGTGGCTCAGCGAAAGCAAGGCCGCCATCGGCAAGTAGCCCACTCCACCACACCCAACTGGGTCGCATTTGTGCGCGTTTTGAGCCCTCAAAACGCGCACAAATGCGACCCAGTTGGGTGAGGCCGGTCCTGTTAGGCGGGGTCGCTGGTCGCCAAGTACGGATCCGCCCACGCGCCGATGATGCGTGCCACGCGCGCCGCCTGGCCCTTCCCTGTGAGCAGATGTTCGCTGCCCTCCAGCGAAATGAAGCTGCGGGGATGCCGGGCGGTGCGGAAGATCTCACTGGCGTTGTCGATGCCCACGGTGTTGTCGGTAGGGGAGTGCATCACCATCAGGGGGCGGTGGAGGGTCCGGATGCAGTCCCGAAGATCCGCGCGTTCCACGTCCTCCACGAAATGCCGGCGGATCTCCATGGGCCGCCCGCCCAGGTCCACCACCGCACTGCCATCACGCAGGATCGAATCGATCTCGGCGTCGAACATGTGCTCCACATGCTTGGGTTCGTAGGGCGCGCCCACTGTCACCACGGCCTTCACCTCGGGAAGGTCGCGGGCCGCGGCCAGCACGGCCGCGCCGCCGAACGAATGTCCCACGATCAGGGAGACCGCCCGGCCCTGCTCCTGCATGAAGCCCGCCGCCCGGATGGTGTCGGCTACCTTCACGCTGAAGGAACCTGCCGACCACTCGCCCTCCGAGCCGCCCAGGCCCAGGTTGTCGAACCGCAGCATGCCCACGCCCTGGTCGGCGAGCCCCTTGCAGATCCGCGACGCGGCCGGGCTGTCCTTGCCCAGCGTCAGTCCGTGGGAGTACAGGCCCCAGCCCCGGATGTCTCCTTCGGGCACATCCACAATGCCTGCCAGGACATCGCCCGTGCTTCCTGTGAAGGTAATCTTTTCGGATCGTGACACGCTGCTGGTCTCCTTGGGGATGGCGGTGGTTGCGGCAGTGGATTAACGACGACGGCGCCGGTCACCAGCAGTGGTGAGCGGCGCCGTCGTCGTGCTGTTCCTCAGGGAACGGCGACTAGATCTTGCGGGACAGGATGGCCTGCTTGACCTCGGCGATGGCCTTGGTCACCTGGATGCCACGCGGGCAAGCCTCGGAGCAGTTGAAGGTGGTGCGGCAGCGCCACACGCCTTCTTTGTCGTTGAGGATTTCAAGGCGCATGTCGCCCGCATCATCACGGGAGTCGAAGATGAAGCGGTGTGCGTTGACGATGGCTGCCGGGCCGAAGTATTGGCCATCGGTCCAGAAGACCGGGCAGGACGAGGTGCAGGCAGCGCAGAGGATGCACTTGGTGGTGTCGTCAAAGCGCTCACGGTCCTCAACGGACTGCAGGCGTTCCTTGGTGGGCTCGTGGCCCTTGTTGATCAGGAACGGCATGACTTCACGGAAGGACTGGAAGAACGGCTCCATGTCCACAATCAAGTCCTTCTCCACCGGAAGGCCCTTGATGGGCTCAACGGTGATGGGCTTGGTGGTGTCGAGGTCCTTCAGGAGGGTCTTGCACGCAAGGCGGTTGCGGCCGTTGATGCGCATGGCATCCGAACCACATACACCGTGGGCGCAGGAGCGGCGGAATGAAACCGTGCCGTCGATTTCCCACTTGACCTTGTGCAAGGCGTCCAGCACGCGGTCCGTGCCGTACATGGTCAGCTTGTAGTCGTCCCAGCGGGCTTCGTCGGAGATCTCTGGATCATACCGGCGGACACGCAGCGTGATGTGGAACGTGGGGATCTCACCGTCGCCGGCAACGCTGGCGGGCAGCTCGATCTTGGAAGCGGGCTCTGCCATTTCGGTGGTCATTAGTACTTACGCTCCATCGGCTCGTAACGGGTGAAGACAACGGGCTTCGTCTCGAGACGGATGCCCGCAACGGACTCGGCAGACGAGTCGGCGGTGACGGTGTTGTCCAGGTAAGCCATGGAGTGCTTCATGAACTTCTCGTCGTCGCGGTCCGGGAAGTCTTCGCGGTAGTGGCCACCACGGGACTCTTCACGGTGGAGTGCACCAACGGTCATGACCTTTGCCATGTCGAGCAGGAAGCCAAGTTCCACGGCTTCCAGGAGGTCCAGGTTGAAGCGCTTGCCCTTGTCCTGGACGGTGACGTTCTTGTAGCGCTCTTCGAAGGAAGCGATGTCGCTCAGGACCTGCTGCAGCGACTCCTTGGTACGGAACACCTGCATGTTGGCGTCCATGGTGTCCTGCAGTTCCTTGCGGATCTGGGCTACGCGCTCGGTGCCCGTGCCGTTGAGCAGGCTGTCCAGGATGCCGCGGGTCATGCCCTCAGGGTTCTCCGGGAGCTCAACGTAGCCGGCAGTCTTGGCGTATTCGGCCGCAGCGATGCCTGCGCGCTTGCCGAACACGTTGATGTCCAGCAGCGAGTTGGTGCCAAGTCGGTTCGATCCATGCACGGAAACACAGGCAACCTCGCCGGCAGCGAAGAGGCCGGGGACAACGGTGTCGTTGTCCTGGAGGACCTCGGTGGCGATGTTGGTGGGGATGCCGCCCATGGCGTAGTGGGCCGTGGGGAACACCGGCACGGGGTCGGTGAAGGGCTCTACGCCGAGGTACGTACGGGCAAACTCGGTGATGTCCGGGAGCTTGGCTTCGATGTGCTCCGGCTCCAGGTGCGTGAGGTCCAGGAGGACGTAGTCCTTGTTCGGACCGCACCCGCGGCCTTCGCGGACCTCGTTGGCCATGGCGCGGGCCACGATGTCACGGGGTGCGAGGTCCTTGATGGTGGGGGCGTAACGCTCCATGAAGCGTTCGCCGTCGGAGTTACGGAGGATGGCGCCTTCACCGCGTGCACCCTCGGTGAGGAGGATGCCCAGGCCGGCCAGGCCGGTCGGGTGGAACTGGAAGAACTCCATGTCCTCCAGCGGGATACCGCGGCGGAAAGCGATGCCCATGCCGTCACCGGTAAGGGTGTGGGCGTTGGAGGTGGTCTTGAAGACCTTGCCCGCACCGCCGGAGGCGAAGACCACGGACTTGGCCTGGAACACGTGGAGTTCGCCGGAAGCGAGGTCGTAGGAGACCACGCCGGCAACACGCTTCTGCTTGTACGTGGTTCCGTCTTCGCGGACGGCGTCCTCTTCAACCAGCAGGAGGTCAAGGACGTAGTACTCGTTGTAGAACTCGACGTTGTGCTTGACGCAGTTTTGGTACAGCGTCTGCAGGATCATGTGGCCGGTACGGTCGGCGGCGTAGCAGGCACGGCGAACCGGAGCCTTGCCGTGGTCACGGGTGTGGCCACCGAAACGGCGCTGGTCGATGCGGCCTTCGGGCGTGCGGTTGAAGGGCAAACCCATCTTTTCCAGGTCCAGCACGGCGTCGATGGCTTCCTTGGCCATGACTTCGGCTGCGTCCTGGTCAACCAGGTAGTCGCCACCCTTGATGGTGTCGAACGTGTGCCATTCCCAGTTGTCTTCCTCGACATTGGCAAGCGCTGCACACATGCCGCCCTGGGCTGCACCGGTGTGGGAACGGGTGGGGTAGAGCTTGGTCAGTACCGCGGTGCGTGCGCGCTGACCGGACTCGATCGCGGCGCGCATGCCGGCGCCACCGGCACCGACAATGACGACGTCGTACTTATGGACCTGCATACTGGATGCTCTCTCTTTCAGAAATTCAGATGGTCGGCGGAGCCTGCTCCGCAAAGGAAGGCGCGGCCGGTCCCGGGCGGGGTCGGCCACGCCGTGGAAGCGGCTAAGGCGCCGGGCAGAAACCGCCGGGAAGCTGGACGCCGTCGACGACCGGGCACGGATCGAAGGTGAAGATCACCAGGGTGCCGAGGATGATGATCACCACGGTTGCGGCGTAGAGGACCGTCTTCAGCCAGAAGCGGGTGGAGTCCTTCTCTGCGTAGTCGTTGATGATGGTCCGGACTCCGTTGGTGCCGTGGAGCATGGCCAGCCACAGCATGGCCAGGTCCCAGAACTGCCAGAACGGATCGGCCCATTTGCCGGCAACAAAGCCGAAGTCGATGGCGTGGATGCCTTCGCCCACCAGCAGGTTCACAAACAGGTGGCCGAAAATGAGGATGACCAGAACGACGCCGGAAAGACGCATGAACAGCCATGCGAGCATTTCGAAGTTGCCGCGGCTGCTGCCGGTGCGGTTGTACTTCGGGGCGATCTTGCCGCTGCGGGGGGACTGGATGGTGGTCATGGCTTAGTGGCCTCCCAGCGCGAGGGAAAGGTGGCGGATGGCGAACCCTGCGAACGTGACCAGCCACAGCGCAAGCACCACCCAGAGCAGCTGGCGCTGGTACTTGGCGCCCTTCTTCCAGAAGTCGATGGCGATCACGCGCAGGCCGTTGAAGGCGTGGAAGATGATCGCAGCGACCAGGCCCGTTTCGCCCAGGGCCATGAGGGGGTTCTTGTAGGCGCCGATAACGGCGGTGTAGGCCTCAGGGGACACGCGCACCAGTGAGGTGTCCAGCACATGGACCAACAAGAAGAAAAAGATCACTACACCGGTGATACGGTGTCCAACCCAGGACCACATGCCTTCACGGCCGCGGTACAAGGTGCCAGCTGGTTTTGTCGGCACTGAATAAACCTTCCTGCAACACAGCGGCGCTGGCATGGGATCCACGCGGGGGGAACGCCTGCTGCGAGAGCACTCGTAGCTCACGCCTAAATCTAGGCTTCGCTTACAGCTTATTCAATTTAGGACGGGCTTCTTTGCTTGTAAATTCCATGTGTCCTGCCCGTATTCCGGCGATTTATCCCTCCGTTTGAGACGAAAGCCACATGTGTGGCGAACTGCCGGTCCCGGGTGCTGCGTCCGATAAAGTGTTGCAGTGAGTACAGAAGACGTGACAATTCCGGAATCGCCGTTGAACCGCTTCCATGCGGTTATTCCGGCGGGTGGTGTGGGGACCCGGCTATGGCCACTCTCGCGTGCCGCTGCGCCCAAGTTCCTCCACGACCTGACGGGCTCCGGCAGCACGTTGTTGAGGTCCACCTACGACCGCCTCGAGCCGCTGGCCGGGGAGCGGGTGCTGGTGGTCACCGGCGAGGCCCACCGCGCCGCCGTGTGCCGGCAGTTGCCCGAAGTCGGCGACGACGAACTCGTTCTTGAAAGCGAACCCAAGGACTCAGGTGCCGCCATCGGCCTGGCTGCCGCCATCCTGCACCGCCGCGACCCGGAAACGATCATGGGCTCATTCGCCGCGGACCAGGTCATCAGTCCCGACGACCTGTTCCAGGACACCGTCCGGGAGGCCATCTTTACTGCCGCTACGGGGAAGATCGTCACCATCGGCATCAAGCCAACGCACCCTTCCACGGGATTCGGTTACATCCGTTCCGGCCAGGCACTGAAGGTGGACGGTGCCCCGAACGCCCTGACAGTCGCTGAGTTCGTCGAGAAGCCCAGCCAGGAGGTGGCCCGGAAGTACGTCGAGGCCGGAGACTACGTGTGGAACGCCGGGATGTTCGTCGCGCCCGTGTCGCTCATGCTCAAGCACCTTGAGGCGAACCAGCCTGAGCTGTTTGCCGGGCTCCAGGAAATCGCCGAAGCCTGGGACACTCCCCGGCGTGCCGAAGTGACTGCCCGGGTGTGGCCAACCCTGCCTAAGATCGCCATCGACTACGCCGTGGCCGAGCCCGCAGCGGCAGCCGGCGATGTCGCCGTCGTGCCTGGCTCCTTCCGTTGGGACGACGTTGGTGACTTTGCCGCGATCGGCCGCCTGAACAGCGCCGGCGACGTCGACGAAGTGACCGTCCTGGGTGAGGGAGCCCGCGTTTTCGCTGAGAACGCCAGCGGTGTGGTGGTCTCCGATACCAAGCGGGTCATTGCGCTGATCGGCATCAAGGACGTGGTCATCGTGGACACACCGGACGCCCTCCTGGTCACCACCAAGGAACATGCCCAGCTGGTCAAGGGCACCGTTGACGCGTTGAAGGCCAGCGGCGATACCGACGTCCTGTAAAGCGGAAACCTACACCGGAAGCCACCTCTTTTGTTGTCCTGCGCCTGAACGCGGCGTAACCAAGAGGTGGCTTTCGTTCGTCGTCCGCCGCGCTTGGCTAGAGTTGTGACGTGCGCAATTACACCACCGAGACCGAGCCGCCTCCCGTTGTCAGTCCCTGGGTCGATGAACTGCTTCCCGGGCTCATCGAGTTCAGGCGCGACCTCCATGCGCATCCGGAGCTGTCCTTTAAGGAGTTCCGCACCACGGACAAACTCGTGGAGAGGCTCGAAGCGGCCGGCTTGAAGCCGCGGCGGCTCGAGGGCACAGGGCTGACGGTGGATGTCGGGGAGGGGCCCATTGCCACTGCCTTGCGCGGTGACATCGACGCCCTGCCCATCATCGAAGAGACGGGCCTGCCGTTCGCATCCAAGAACCATGGCGTGACCCATGCCTGCGGCCACGACGTCCACACCACCACCATGCTGGGCATTGCCCTGGTGCTGCAGCGGATGCACAAGAACACTCCGCTCGGCGGAACCGTCCGCATCATCTTCCAGCCTGCGGAGGAGACCATGCCCGGTGGCGCGCTGTCCTGCATTGAGCAGGGTGTGCTGGAGGGTGTTCCCCGCATTCTTGCGCTGCACTGTGACCCGCGCATCAACGCCGGGCAGATCGGTACGCGCATCGGTGCCATCACGTCGGCCTCGGACACCATCAAGATCGAGTTGACGGGCCGGGGCGGGCACACGTCGCGGCCCCACTTGACCGAAGACCTGGTCTTCGCCCTGGCGCAGATTGCCGTCAACGTTCCGGCTGTCCTGTCGCGCCGCGTCGACGTGCGCAGTGGCGTGTCTGTGGTGTGGGGGCAGATTTCCGCAGGTGCAGCTCCCAATGCCATCCCCGCGTCGGGCTACATGGCGGGCACCATGCGGTGCCTGGACCGCGATGCCTGGCACAGTGCCGGCGAATTGCTGGACGAGGTCGTCAAGCAGGTGGCTGCGCCTTACGGCGTCGATGTGCACCTTGAGCACACGCGCGGCGTCCCGCCCGTGGTCAACTCGGAACACGAAACGGCGTTGATTGAGGCTGCCGCCCGCGCCGAGTTGGGCGAGAACGCGGTGGTTTTGACTCCGCAGTCCATGGGTGGCGAGGATTTTGCCTGGTTCCTCGCGGACCTTCCCGGTGCGATGATGCGCCTGGGTACCCACACTCCCGGTGGCGAGGAGTATGACCTCCACCGCGGCGACTTTATCGTCGACGAGCGCGCCCTTGGCTACGCCGTCCGGGTCCTCACCGCAGCCGCCCTGCGAACCATCCGCGACCTCAACCAATAACCCAAGTGGGTCGCATTTGTGCGCGTTTTGACGGCTCAAAACGCGCACAAATGCGACCCAGTTGGGTTCGGGTGGGCTGAATTAAGTTGTGCACAATGTAATTGTGAGCTACCGTTTCTCCCATGAGTGATGCTCCCCGGCTCCGCCACCAGGTCTGCTTTGCGCTGTACTCGGCGTCGAAAGCCGCGACGGCGGTCTACCGCCCGGTGCTCGACGACCTCGGCCTGACCTACCCGCAGTATCTGGTGATGCTGGTGCTTTGGGAGGAGGAGCCGCGGAGCGTCCGCGCGCTTGGCGCCGAGCTGGGCCTGGACTCCGGCACGCTGTCGCCGTTGCTGAAGCGTCTTGAGGCCATGGGCCTCGTGGAGCGGCACCGCTCGGCGGAGGACGAGCGGCGTGTGGACGTGGTCCTCACCGACGCCGGAACCCGCCTGAGCGCCAAAGCGCAGGCCGTGCCCCTGCGCCTGGCCGAAGCAGCGGGCCTGTCGGCTGACGAAATGGCCCAGCTGCACGCCACGCTCGGGAAGCTCACCGCCGCCCTCCATGCGGCACCCTGACTTTTCCGCTGCACCACAATCCACCACAGAGAAGGGGAACAGACCCGTGAAGACCCTGTACACCGCAGAGGCCTTGGCTTCCGGCGAAGGCCGTGACGGCAATGCCCGCACCAACGACGGCAAACTGGATGTCGCCCTCGCCAGCCCTGTAGAACTGGGCGGCAACGGCCAAGGCACCAACCCTGAACAACTGTTCGCGGCAGGATATGCAGCCTGCTTCCACTCGGCCCTGCGCCTGGTGGGCCGCAAGGAACGTGTGGACCTGACCGACTCCGCCGTCGCAGCCAAGGTGCACATCGGCGCACTTCCGGACGGAGTGGGGTTCGGCCTGGCGGCCGAACTCGAGATTGCCCTGCCGGCACTGGAGCGCGGCAAGGCCGAGGAGCTGATGGCCAAAGCGCACAGGATCTGCCCCTACTCGAACGCAACACGCGGCAACATGGCCGTCGACCTGAAACTGGTGGAGTTCGCCGCATGAGCATTCCAGAGACGCCAATGCCCGCCACTACCCGCGAAATCCACCTGGCCTCGCGCCCGTCGGGCCGGCCGGTCCCGGACAACTTCCGGCTCGTCACCGCTCCCGTGCAGGAACTGAAGAGCGGCCAGATCCTGGTGCGGAACCAGTACATGTCCGTCGATCCTTACATGCGTGGCCGCATGAATGACACGAAGTCCTATTCGGCTCCCTTCCGCCTTGATGCAGCGCTCGACGGCGGTGCGGCAGGTGAGGTGATTGCGTCCCGTTCGGACGCGCACAAGGTGGGTGACGTCGTCGTGCATCAACTGGGGTGGCGGGACCACGCGGTGGTGGACGCCACCGCGGCAACCGTGGTGCCTAAGGGGCTGGCTCCGACGCCGGCCTTCCTTGGGGCGCTGGGCATGACCGGGCTGACCGCCTACGCCGGATTGCTCAAGGTGGCCGGATTCAAGGAAGGGGACGTCGTCTTTGTGTCCGGTGCAGCCGGGGCCGTGGGGTCAATGGTGGGCCAGATTGCCAAGGCAATGGGCGCCGGGAAAGTAATCGGCAGTGCGGGCTCGGCGGACAAGGTTGCCAGGTTGCTGGACCTGGGCTTTGACGCCGCCTTCAACTACAACGACGCTCCGGTGCTGGAGCAGTTGCGTCAGGCAGTGGGGGACCGCGGTATCGACGTGTACTTCGACAACGTCGGGGGCGACCACCTGGAAGCTGCGTTGGACACACTGACCGTGGGCGGGCGCGTGGCCATGTGCGGAGCGATAGCACAATACAACTCCACCGAGCCCCCGGCTGCGCCCAGGAACCTCGCTGTGGCAATCGGCAAGCAGTTGACGCTGCGTGGCTTCCTGGTGGGTGGCCAACGCGCCCATGCCGCCGAATTCAGGGAAAGGATGGCTGCGTGGCTGGCTGATGGGACGGTCCGCTACGACGAGACAATCGTGGACGGTCTGGAGAACGCCCCGCAGGCGTTTATCGATCTGCTGGACGGGGCCAATACGGGAAAGATGCTCGTCCGCTTGTGACGCAACAGCCCGGCTACTGCTTGGTAACAAAAGGTCAACAATCTGCCGCGGTGCCCGGGATTGTGCTATTCGGGTGTGGTCCAGCCCACTAGTGTTGGTGTCACCAAGTGCGCCTCGGCGCAGTGCTGCGAAGCATCAGTGAAAACAGAATTTCTGCCTCAGGTATAGGAAACGGACACTCATTGACCATCCGTCGTAGCCCACACCACTTTCTTCCTGGAGGAAAATTGAAGAAACCACTGCGCGCCGCCCTGAAGCGCGGTTCAATGGCTGGTGTCGCAACTGTTGGCGCAGCAGCGCTCCTGCTGACCGGTTGCGGCCAGGCTCCCGACGCCGGCTCCGGTGCGGCCACCAAGAGTGACTACACCGGCTGCATCGTGTCCGACTCCGGCGGATTCGACGACCAATCCTTCAACCAGTCCTCGTTCGAAGGCCTCAAGAAGGCTGAGACGGATCTTGGCATAACCGTCAAGTCCGCAGAGTCCAAGGCCAACAGCGACTTCGAGACCAACCTCAACGGCATGATCTCCGCCGGGTGCAACCTGACCGTCACCGTCGGCTTCCTCCTGGGCGATGCCACCAAGGCCGCTGCGGAAAAGAACACGGACAAGCACTTCGCGATCGTTGACTACTCGTACGAGACGCCGATCGCCAACGTCAAGCCGATCGTCTACGACACCGCCCAGGCCGCATACCTGGCCGGTTACGCAGCGGCCGCCACGTCCAAGACCGGCAAGGTGGGTACCTTCGGCGGTATCAAGATCCCCACGGTCACCATCTTCATGGACGGTTTCTACGACGGCGTCCAGGCCTACAACAAGGCCAAGGGCAAGTCTGTCCAGGTTGTCGGCTGGGACAAGGCCACGCAGGACGGTTCCTTCACGGGTGACTTTGAGAAGCAGGATACCGGCAAGCAGGTCACGCTCAACCTCCTGGACCAGGGCGCGGACATCGTGATGCCCGTCGCCGGTCCTGTGGGCAAGGGTGCAGGTGCTGCCCTGAAGGAAGCCAAGGCCGCCGGCAAGGACGTCAAGCTCATCTGGGTCGACTCGGACGGCTACCTCACCGCTCCCGAGTACAAGGACCTCATGCTGACCTCCGTGGTCAAGCAGATGGGCGAGGCCGTGGAGTCCGTGGTGAAGGACGACAAGGACGGCAAGTTCAGCAACGAAGCCTACGTTGGCACCTTGGCCAACGATGGCGTTGCGATCGCACCGTTCCACGACCTCGATTCCGCCGTCTCCTCCGAGACCAAATCTGAACTGGATGCCCTGAAGGCTGACATCGCCTCCGGCAAGCTGGTCGTTGAGTCGGCTGCGAGCCCCAAGAAGTAAACAATTCCACGACGCGCCGCCAGTACCGGGCCCCGGTACTGGCGGCGCGTTTTTGCCCTGACTACGCTGCTACCAAAAGGTAGTGGGCAGTACAGCCGTCCCTCGGACTCACAGAACGGTGGGAGTTGTGAAACTCGAACTGAAGGGGATCTCGAAAGCCTTCGGGACCTTCTACGCCAATCAAGACATTGACCTCGTGGTTGAATCCGGCCAGATCCATTGCCTCCTGGGTGAGAATGGCGCCGGAAAATCGACCCTCATGAATGTGCTGTATGGACTTTATGAGCCAACAGCCGGACAAATCCTCGTGGATGACCAGCCCGTCACCTTCCGCGGCCCCGGAGATGCCATGGCAGCGGGGATCGGCATGGTGCACCAGCACTTCATGCTCGTCCCGGTTTTCACGGTGGCCGAAAACGTGGCCCTGGGTGCCGAACCTACGTCCTTCGGCGGAGTCCTCAGCATTGAGGAAACCCGCCGGAAGGTCCGTGAAATTTCCGCCAAGTATGGCTTCGATGTGGACCCTGACGCCCTGGTGGAGGACCTGCCGGTTGGCGTGCAGCAGCGCGTGGAGATCATCAAGGCATTGGTACGCGACGCCAAAGTGCTCATCCTGGACGAACCCACGGCCGTCCTCACGCCGCAGGAAACGGACGAACTCCTTGACATCATGCGCCAGCTCAAGGCTTCGGGCACATCGATCGTTTTCATCTCCCACAAGTTGCGGGAGGTAAAGGCTGTCTCGGACGTCATCACGGTCATCAGGCGCGGACAAGTGGTGGGTGACGCTCCTCCCTCGGCCTCTGCCACAGAGCTGGCTTCCATGATGGTGGGCCGCCCCGTGAGCCTGAGCCTGGACAAGGCACAGGCACAGCCCAAGGAGACCACCTTCGTGGTGGAGAACCTGACAGTCCGTGTGTCCAACGGAACCAACGTAGTGGATGGCATCAGCTTCGATATCGCACAGGGCGAGATCCTGGCGATCGCCGGTGTGCAGGGTAACGGGCAGACTGAACTGACCGAAGCGATCCTTGGCGTGCAGGAGCACGTCAGCGGCTCCGTGACCCTGGACGGAAAACAACTGCTGGGACTGCCGGTCAAGGACGTGCTGCGTTCCGGCGTCGGCTTTGTCCCGGAGGACCGCACCGTGGACGGTTTGGTGGGGCCGTTCTCGGTTGCCGAGAACCTTGTCCTGGACCTCTACGACCAAGCGCCCTTTGCCAGCGGCGTCAGCATGAAGCCCGCCAAGGTGGCCGAAAACGCCAAGGCCAAGATTGAGGAATTCGACATCCGCACCCCCTCGGCGGGTGCAGCGGCCGGCACACTCTCCGGCGGCAACCAGCAGAAGGTGGTCATGGCGCGGGAACTGTCCCGCCCCCTGCGGCTGTTCATTGCCAGCCAGCCAACGCGCGGCGTGGACGTCGGTTCCATCGAATTCCTGCATAAACGCATCGTGGCCGAACGGGACGTTGGCACACCGGTCATGATCGTGTCCACGGAGCTGGATGAAGTGATCGAGCTCGCGGACCGGATCGCCGTGCTCTACAAAGGCAAGCTCGTAGGAATCGTGCCGGCGGGGACACCGCGGGACACCCTCGGCTTGATGATGGCCGGCGTCGGCCCGGAAGGAGGCTCCCATGACGGATAGGGACCCAGCAAACGCACCCGGACCCGATCACGTGGATCCGAAGGAAACCCGTCCGGAAGACACCTCCGAAGTCCGTGCCGCCGACGTCGCCCTGGATACTGCCGGCGGCATGATGGAACCCTCCATCGTGCCGGTTTCCTCCCAAAGCGGGGACCCCGGGCACCGCCAGGGCAGCACGATGCGCCGGATCGTCATGGGCAACGGGTTCGTCTCCGTCCTGGCCGTGATCGTGGCATTGATTCTCGGCGGCCTGCTGATCGCCAGCACGGACAGCCAGGTAGCCCGGACCGCTGGGTACTTCTTCGCCCGGCCCACCGATTTCCTCAGCGCCCTGTGGAACGCCATGACGGAGAGCTACGTGGCCCTGTTCCAAGGATCTGTCTTCAACCCGCGGCAAGGTTTCCTGCCGTTGCTGGAAACCATGACCGTAGCCACGCCGCTGATTTGTGCGGGCCTCGGCGTTGCCTTGGCCTTCCGCGCGGGTCTGTTCAACATCGGTGCCCAAGGCCAGATCATCATCAGTGCCACGCTGGCCGCGTATGTGGGCTTCGCCTGGCACCTGCCGTTTGGGCTGCACCTGCTGGTGGTCATCATCATGGGTGTCCTGGGCGGTGCGGTGTGGGGCGCGATCGTTGGCATCCTCAAAGCCCGCACCGGTGCCCACGAAGTCATCGTGACCATCATGCTGAATTACGTGGCGCTGTTCCTGCTGGACTTCCTCCTGAACACCGCGGCTTTCCGGCGGCCGGGCGACAACAGTCCCATCTCGCCGCGCCTGGACGAAACGGCAACGTACCCTGTCCTGATTCCCGGGTCCCGCCTGCACCTGGGCTTCCTGGTGGCAGTCCTGCTGACCTACGGCGTCTGGTGGCTGCTGAACCGTTCCACGATCGGCTTCGAGTTCCGGGCCGTGGGTGCCAACCCTGTGGCCGCCCGCACCGCCGGCGTGAAGGTTCCGCGGGCCACCATCCTGGTCATGGCGTTCGCCGGTGCCCTCGCGGCGTTCGGAGGCGTTGCCCAAGTGGCCGGTACGGAGAAGGTCCTCACAGGCGGCGTGGCAGCCCAGATCGGCTTCGACTCCATCACCGTGGCCCTGCTGGGCCGGAGCACGCCGTGGGGGACGTTCTTCGCCGGGCTCCTGTTCGGCGCTTTCCGTGCCGGTGCCGTCCAGATGCAGATCCAAACGGGAACCCCCATCGACATCGTGCTGGTGGTGCAGTCCCTGATCGTGCTGTTCATCGCGGCGCCCCCGCTGATCCGGTCGCTGTTCCGGCTGGAACCGAAGAAGAAGACCAAGAAGCCCAAGGCCACCGGCAAAGCTGAGCTGGCCAACGCCACCGGAGGTGCCAAGTGAGCGCAACATCCACCGCTCCGCGTTCCGGAGCAACCGCCCTGCCCGGCTTCAGGCCTTCCCTGAAGGTTCCGCTCTCCCTGGGTGTCCTGGCCCTGATTGCGTTGGTCTTTTTCGGCCTGATGGGTCCGGACCAGACCGCGGAGATGAAGATCAGCGATCCCGGTGACGCCGTCGCCGTCCCCGCCCTCCTCATTCCGGGCCAAGCAGGCGGGGTGGTGCTCGGCATCCTCCTGCTGGCCATTGCCGCGTACTCGATCTTCCTGTGGACCCGGGGCGAACGGTCTCCCAAATGGTTGCCCATAGCTTTCGCCGTGCTGTTCGTGTTTGCCCTGCTGGTGTGGATTGTTGCGGGCGCACGCCAGCCATCCATTTCCCTGGCCGGCCTCGTGGCGGGCTCCGTGACCCTGGCCGTGCCGTTGGTGTTCGGCTCCCTCTCCGGTGTCCTGTGTGAACGCGTGGGCGTGGTGAACATCGCGATCGAGGGCCAGCTGCTCGGTGGTGCCTTCACGGCGGCATTGGTGGCTACCGTGACGGGCAGCCCGTACGTGGGGTTGATCGCGGCAGCGGCTGCAGGTGCTGCCGTCTCCATGGTCCTGGCGGTCTTCAGCATCAAGTACCTCGTCAACCAGATCATTGTGGGCGTGGTGCTGAACGTGCTGGTATCGGGCCTCACCGGCTTCCTGTTCGGCACCGTAATGGTGCCCAACAAGGAACAGTTCAACACCCCTGGCCGCCTGGACATCCTGCCCATCCCGCTGTTGTCCGACATTCCGATCATCGGCCCCATCCTGTTCGAACAGTCGATCGCCGGTTACCTGATGTACATCGCGGTCGCCGTGGTGTGGTTCGGGCTGTTCAAGACCCGCTGGGGCCTGCGGGTCCGTGCCGTGGGCGAGCACCCGCAGGCCGCTGACACCCTGGGTATCAACGTCAATGCCACGCGGTTCTGGAACGTCACGCTGGGCGGTGCGATCGCCGGTATCGGTGGAGCGGTGTTCACGCTGGTGACCATCGACTCCTTCACCAAGGACATCTCGGGCGGACGCGGCTTTATCGCGTTGGCGGCGCTGATCTTCGGGCGCTGGAACCCGATCGGGGCGTTCCTGGCTTCGCTGCTGTTCGGCTTCGCCTACAACCTGCAGTCGATCCTGGGCATCATCGGTACTCCCGTTCCGAGCCAGTTCATGGCCATGCTGCCGTACTTGGTGACCATCTTCGCCGTCGCCGGTTTGGTGGGTAAGTCGCGGCCACCGGCCGCCAGCGGCATACCGTACGTGAAAGGTTGACGATGCCCAAGGCTGACATCGACTGGCAAGCGCTGGAAGCTGCTGCGAAGCAGGCCATGGAGAAGGCTTACGCGCCGTACTCCAGGTTCCCGGTGGGGGCTGCGGCCCTCACCGAGGACGGGCGCATCATCAGCGGCTGCAATGTGGAGAACGCCAGCTATGGCCTGACGCTGTGCGCGGAATGTGCCCTGGTGGGCCAGTTGCACCTGGGCGGGGGAGGCAGGCTGGCTGCGTTCTACTGCGTTGACGGCCAGGGCAACGTCCTCATGCCGTGCGGCCGGTGCCGCCAGCTGCTCTACGAATTCCGGGCACCCGGAATGCAGCTCATGACCACGCAGGGAATCAAAACCATGGACCAGGTGCTGCCTGACGCCTTTGGTCCCGAGCACCTGGAGGAAAGCACGTGACAAGCACCGAAGCGTTCGACGCCGTCCAGATCATCACCATTAAACGGGACAAGGGCACGCTCACCCCGGAACAGATCGACTGGACGATCGATGCCTACACCCGTGGCGTCATCGCCGACGAACAGATGGCTGCGCTGAACATGGCCATCCTGCTCAACGGCATGGACCGAGACGAGATCTCGCGCTGGACGTCGGCGATGATCGCCTCGGGGGAGCGGATGGACTTTTCGTCGCTGACAAAGCCCGACGGCGGCAGGAAACCTACCAGCGACAAGCACTCCACCGGTGGGGTCGGTGACAAGATCACCCTGCCGCTGGCGCCGCTGGTGGCGGTGTTCGGCGTGGCGGTGCCGCAGTTGTCCGGAAGGGGACTAGGCCACACCGGGGGGACGCTGGACAAGCTCGAAGCCATCCCCGGATGGCGGGCCAACCTCAGCAACGCCGAAATCATGGCCCAGCTTCAGGACGTAGGGGCTGTGATCTGTGCTGCCGGATCGGGGCTGGCTCCTGCGGACAAGAAGCTGTACGCCCTGCGGGACGTGACCGGCACTGTTGAAGCCATTCCGCTGATCGCGTCCTCGATCATGAGCAAGAAGATTGCCGAGGGCACAGGCTCGCTGGTGCTGGACGTCAAGGTTGGCTCCGGGGCATTCATGAAGGACGAAGCCCGCGCCCGGGAGCTCGCGGAAACCATGGTGGCGTTGGGCAAGGATGCCGGGGTGCACACGGTTGCGCTGATGACCGACATGTCCACCCCGTTGGGACTCACTGCCGGCAACGCCATCGAGGTGGAGGAATCGGTAGAGGTGCTGGCGGGCGGAGGCCCGGAAGACGTCGTCGAACTGACCGTCCGCCTGGCCGAAGAGATGCTGGCCGGTGCCGGCGTCCATGACGCCGATCCTGCCGCGGCCTTGAAGGACGGGCGCGCCATGGATGTCTGGAACCGCATGATCGAAGCACAGGGCGGCGATCCGCGGGCTGCGCTGCCGGTGGCCAGGGAGTCAGAGGTTGTCTATGCTCCGGCGGACGGCGTGCTGGTGGAACTGGACGCGCTCTCCGTGGGCGTCGCTGCCTGGCGCCTGGGTGCGGGCCGGGCCCGGAAGGAGGACCAGGTGCAGGCAGCTGCCGGGGTACGCTTGCACGCCAAGCCCGGTGCGTTGGTGCGGGCGGGGGAGCCGCTCATGACGCTCCTCACCGACACCCCGGAAAAGTTCGACCGTGCCAAGGAAGCGCTGCGGGACGCCGTGGTGATTGCTCCAGAAGGATCCCGTCCTGCCCGGCAGCTGATCATCGACCGCATCGCCTAGGCTTAATGTTCCGGGTTGTCCTCCCGTGGGCACCCGGAACACCAGCCTTCCGGCGCCCATGGCGCCGGCTACCCGAAGGAAACCGTGCAGGGCATCAACGATTTCATTCTCGCCGCGGCAGAGCAGCCCTGGGTGCTGGTCCTGGTGCTGGCGTGTTGTCTGATTGACGGTTTCTTTCCCCCGATTCCGAGCGAGTCCGTGGTGGTCGGTTTGAGCGCCGTGTCGGGCAGCGGGGGGTCTCCCAACGTCTGGTTGCTGGCAGTGGTGGCAGCCGTGGGGGCTTTCTCCGGCGACAACATCGCCTATCTCATCGGCCGCCGGATCGGTATCCAACGGTGGCGGTGGATGCGGACCCAGCGCATGCAGGGAGCCTTCCGCTGGGCGGGCAAGGAATTACGACGGCGGGCGGCCTCGCTGATCATGGTGGCGCGGTTCATCCCGATCGGACGCGTGGCGGTGAACCTGACCGCTGGGGCCACACATTTCAACCATCGCCGTTTCGTGGCGCTGACCTCCCTTTCAGCCATCCTGTGGGCGGCGTACTCGGTGGTCCTCGGATACTTTTTCGGGGTCTGGTTCGAGCACAACCATCTGCTGGGCGCAGTGATCGCGATCGTGGTGGCCGTGATCCTGGGGATCATCATCGACCGCATCATCAGCAAGGTCCGCGGATCGACTCCCCTGGAGAACGGCAAGGTGGAGCCGACGACCTGAAGGGAACCGGTCCGGCCAGGAACGTCCCGGAGGGCGAGGCGCCTTCTCCACCCACGGTCTGACGCCGCGGGGTGCCCAAGATCAGTCCGGCGGTTGACGGCGGAACCAGGCCGCCGCGGATAGCGTTAAGTTTGTGATCCCGCAGGCTGGGGCGTAGCGAACGACGTCCCGGCCATGGGACACTTAGAGCGACTTCCGTCACAGTGTCAAGTCATATTCGCCGAGGAGCTACCGCCGCGTGGAGTTTTTGAACCAAATGCTCGAGCATGCAGCCGGGCAGCCGTGGATTTATCCGGTACTCCTTCTGTTCTTCTTCATCGACGGTTTTGCCACTATCCTCCCCAGTGAAACAGCCATTGTGGGGCTCTCGGCGCTGTCCCTTCACAGCGGGGAACCCAATCTTTGGATCCTGGGTACCACGGCCCTGATCGGGGCCATGGCCGGGGACAACATGGCGTACCTGCTGGGCCGCAAGATCGGCCTGACCCGGTGGAAGTGGATGCGCCGGCCCAAGGTGCAGAAAATGTTCGCCTGGGCCCAATACGAGCTGGACAAGCGGGGCGCGGTGCTGATCTTCACGGCCCGTTACATTCCGTGGGGACGCGTGGCGGTGAACTACGTGGCAGGCCAGACCGGGTTCCGGCACCGGACGTTTTTCTGGCTGGACGCCTTCGCCTGCATCACCTGGGTCGGTTACTCGATCGGTATTGGATTGCTCGCCGGCCAATGGGTGCACAACAACCCGCTGCTTGGCGTGGGAATCGCCGTGGCGTTCGCCGTGCTCCTGGGGATCGTGGTGGACCACGCCCTGCGCTGGTGGCACAAGTACCTGGAGAAGCGGGACATTGCCCGTGACGAGGCTGCCCGCGCGGAGGTGCCCCTGGTTGCAGCTGCCGAGATGACGCATCAACCGGCAGCTGCAGGCGACGTTTCCAATCCTGCTGGCTAAGCTCCCTGCCGTCCCCCTACAGTGGGGTACGTGACTGAGCCCATTGTTGACGCTGCCCCTGCCCTCGACTTCGACCTGAAGAGCCTGCCCAAGGTTTCCCTGCACGACCACCTGGACGGCGGGCTCCGCCCGGCCACCATCATCGAGCTGGCCGAGGCTGTAGGCCACACACTGCCCTCCACGGATCCCGTGGCACTGGGCGAATGGTTCCGGGAGTCCGCCGACTCCGGTTCCCTGGTGCGCTACCTCGAGACGTTCGACCACACCATTGCCGTGATGCAGACCAAGGAAGGTCTGTTCCGGGTTGCCAAGGAGTTCGTTGAGGACCTCGCCGAGGACGGTGTGGTGTACGGCGAAGTCCGGTGGGCCCCTGAACAGCACCTGCAGAAGGGCCTGACCCTGGACGAGGTCGTGGAGGCGGTGCAGGACGGCCTGGAAGCCGGCGTCGATGCTGCCGAAGCCCGCGGCCAGCAGATCCAGGTGGGTCAGTTGATCACCGCCATGCGCCATGCCGATCGCGGCCAGGAAATTGCCGAACTCGCGGTCCGCCACCGGGCCAAGGGCGCTGTGGGCTTCGACATCGCCGGTGCCGAAGACGGCTTCCTGCCCTCGCGCTTCAAGGATGCGTTCACGTACCTGGCGGAGAACAACTTCCCTGCCACGGTCCATGCCGGTGAGGCCGCCGGGCTGGACAGCATCCAGTCGGCGCTGGTGGACGGCCGTGCCCTGCGCCTGGGCCACGGGGTTCGGATCGCCGAGGACATCTCGGTGGAGTTTGAGGACAACGCGCCCGACGACGGCGAAGGCACGGTCGGCATGGTAACGCTCGGCGGCGTGGCCGCCTGGGTGCGCGACCGCGGCATCGCCCTGGAGATCTGCCCGTCCTCCAACCTTCAGACCGGTGCAATCTCCACTTTCGGCGAGGGCATCGAAAGCCACCCCCTGGACATGCTCTTCCAGCTGGGTTTCAAGGTCACCATCAACACGGACAACCGCCTGATGAGCGGCGTCAGCCTTACGGATGAGTTCGAACTCCTGGTGGAGACCTTCGACTACGATCTTGACGACCTGCTGGAACTGACGCTGAACGCGGCCGAAGCAGCGTTCCTGCCGCTGGATCAGCGCGAGGCCCTGGTCGAGTACATTAACGATGCCTACGCCAACCTCGGCTGAGGGCATCGATCAGCTCATCACAACAATCAGTGCCTTGCGGGAGCACTGCCCGTGGATGGGCGCGCTCACCCACGAGTCCCTGGTGGAGTACCTGATCGAGGAAGCCTACGAGGTGGTGGACTCGATCGAGGCTGGTGCTGTTGATGATGAGCTTCGCGGTGAGCTGGGCGATGTGCTGCTTCAAGTAGTGCTTCACGCCCGGCTCGCCGAGGAGCGGGGCAGCTTTGACTTCGAGGACGTAGCACGGGACATCAACGCCAAGATGGTCCGGCGGAACCGGCACGTCTTCAAAGCGGACGGTTCCCTGCAGGAGAGTTTCCCGGCGAGTGTAGAGGAAATCATCCTCAAGTGGGACGCCGCCAAACGCGCGGAGAAACCGGAACGTGCCGATCCGTTCGAGGGCATTCCGCCGCACCTTCCGGCGTTGGCGGCAGCGCAGAAGTCACTGGACCGGGCTGCCCGCGCGGGCCTGTCCGTCGCCGCCCAAAGCCGCCCGGCCGACGTCGTGGTTCCTCTCATCCCGGCCTCGGAAGAGGCGCTGGGGGAGCTGCTGCTGGCTGTCGTGGCGGGCGCGCGGGAACGGGGGCTCGATGCCGAACGGGCCCTCCGCAAGGCCGTACGCGCTTTCCAGGACCACCCCGGCCCGGCTTCGTGACGTTAGTCTTGTGAATCCGTGCCGTAACCTGGCCCCCTCTCGACTACGCTAGTAGCGACGAGGACGTTGAGAATTTCCCTCCACATTCCTGTAATTCGCCCATAAGGAGCACATCCATGGCGCTTATCGATGCCATCCACGCCCGCGAGATCCTTGATTCCCGCGGAAACCCGACCGTAGAAGTTGAGGTTCTGCTCTCCGACGGCCAGATCGGCCGCGCAGCAGTTCCCTCCGGTGCCTCCACCGGTGAGCACGAGGCTGTTGAGCTTCGCGACGGTGACAAGGGCCGCTACCTCGGCAAGGGTGTCCAGAAGGCTGTTGACGCCGTCATCGACGAAATCTCGCCGGCCCTCATCGGCTTCGACGCCACGGACCAGCGCAGCATCGACCAGGCCATGATCGACCTCGACGGCACCCCGAACAAGGGCAAGCTGGGCGCGAACGCCATCCTGGGTGTCTCCCTGGCCGTTGCCAACGCTGCTGCAGCATCCTCGGACCTGCCGCTCTACAAGTACCTGGGCGGTCCGAACGCCCACGTCCTGCCGGTCCCGCTGATGAACATCCTCAACGGTGGTTCCCACGCCGACTCCGACGTTGACATCCAGGAATTCATGATCGCCCCCATCGGCGCCGAAACCTTCTCCGAAGGCCTGCGCTGGGGTGTTGAGGTCTACCACAACCTCAAGTCCGTCCTGAAGGAAAAGGGCCTCTCCACCGGCCTGGGCGACGAAGGCGGCTTCGCGCCGAACCTGCCCTCCAACCGCGCTGCCCTGGACCTGATCCAGGAAGCCATCAAGAACGCCGGCTACACCCCGGGCACTGACATTGCCCTGGCCCTGGATGTCGCTTCCTCCGAGTTCTACAAGGACGGCACCTACCAGTTCGAAGGCAAGTCCTTGAACTCGGCCGAAATGAGCGCCTACTACGCCGGACTCGTAGAGGACTACCCGCTGGTTTCCATCGAGGACCCGCTGGACGAGAACGACTGGGAAGGTTGGAAGACCCTCACCGACACGATCGGCGACAAGGTCCAGCTGGTGGGTGACGACCTCTTCGTCACCAACCCGGTCCGCCTGCAGCAGGGCATCGACGCCGCGACGGCCAACTCCCTGCTGGTCAAGGTCAACCAGATCGGTTCCCTGACCGAGACGCTCGACGCCGTTTCCCTGGCCCAGCGTTCCGGCTACACCACCATCACCTCGCACCGCTCCGGCGAAACCGAGGACACCACGATCGCCGACATCGCCGTTGCCACCAACGCCGGCCAGATCAAGACCGGTGCCCCGGCCCGCTCCGAGCGCGTTGCCAAGTACAACCAGCTGCTGCGCATCGAAGAAGAACTCGACGACGCCGCACGCTACGCCGGCCGCAGCGCGTTCCCGCGTTTCAAGGGCTAGCCTTCCGCGAAAACAGCTGACCGGTGGCTATGGTGGAAATGACCATAGCCACCGGTTCCGTTTAACGCTTGCCTGCAGAACCGCGGGCTGAGCCGGACCAAAAGTCCACGCAAGGCGCAGGGCAAGCGCACAACCGCCAGGCAAGCACCGGGCATTACAGGAGTGTCATGGCTACCCGTCGTCCAAAGGTCCCCAGGGCCGACGCCCTTGGAGGGTCCTCCCGAAAGGACCGGCCGTCCGGCACGGCGGCCACCCCTGCCAAGAGTGATGCCGGCGGTGGAGACGTCATCAAGGCCGAGTTCGGCGGCGCCCGTACCGGGACAGGAAGTCCCACGGCACCCCCGGCCGCAGCTGCGTCCGGTAAACCGGCAAAGCCTGCCGCCAAATCCTCCGCACAGCCCGGGAAACCCGAACCGTCAGAGATCAAGGACAACGATCCCGTACCTGCCAAGGCCTTCTCCGGCAGGATGCTCGCGCTGGCAGTGGTGATGATTGCGATCACCATCATGCTGGCGCCAACGGTGCGTATCTTCTTGGAAAAACGGGCAGAAATTTCGGCCCTGGAAGCCGAGATTGCGGGCCGCAAAGCCGAGCAGGCCGAGCTCAACAAGCAGCTGTCGCGGTGGCAGGACCCCAACTACGTGAAACAACAGGCCCGCGACCGCATTAACATGGTTATGCCGGGTGAAACGGGCTACTGGGTATTTGGCGGGGAAGAAGCCGCCGGTACCCCGGGTGGCCGCACCGGCTCCGGATCATCTGCCAACCCGGCGAACCTGCCATGGGTTGATGCGTTGTGGGAGTCCATCAGACGATCGGCGACAGACTAGACGCGGTGCCCGCCGCCATCGTGTCCGCATGGGACACGGCAACAAGGGCAGGAAGGTTGGCAGCGCTCGTGGAAGAGAACACGGCAGCAGTGCCGCAGGAATCCCGGCAGCCGTCAGCACATGACCTCGACGTTCTCAGCCGCCAGTTGGGCAGGCCGGTGCGTGACGTCGTCGAAATTCCGGCCCGCTGCGTTTGCGGCAACCCGTTGGTGGCCGCCACGGCACCGAGGCTCAGCAACGGCACGCCGTTCCCCACCACGTTCTACCTGACCCACCCCGTCATCACCTCCGCGGTGTCCCGGCTGGAGGCCGGCGGGCTGATGAACGAGATGAACCAACGGCTCATGGAGGATACGGAACTGGCCGGGGCCTACCGTGCGGCTCATGAGGCCTACCTCCAGGCCCGCAACGACATTGCCGGGCGCTCGGGAACCGGTTCCGTCCCGGAGATCGACGGTATTTCCGCAGGTGGGATGCCCACGCGCGTGAAGTGCCTCCACGTCTTGGTGGGGCATTCCCTGGCTGCGGGGCCGGGGGTCAACCCGCTCGGCGATGAAGCATTGGAAGCCATCGCGGAGTGGTGGACCAAGGACCGCTGCTACTGCGATGGTGCCTGGGAAACGGCTGGCGAAGCTCCGTCCAGGGACCTGAGCCGCCACGGTCCGCAGGGCCTGCCGGACATCGTGGGCCGCCCTGCGCCGGTCCGGAAAACCAAGCTTCAGGACATTGAACCGGGGGATGATGCATGAGCAGGGTTGCAGCGATTGACTGCGGAACCAACTCCATCCGATTGCTGATCGCCGACGTCGCCGGGGACGCCGGCGCACCGCCGCTCACGGACGTGGTCCGGGAAATGCGCGTGGTCCGGCTTGGCCAAGGTGTGGACGCCACCGGCGAGCTTGCTCCCGATGCCTTGGACCGTACTTTTGCCGCTGCCAAGGACTACGCTGCGCTGATCAATCACCACGGTGCCGGCAAGGTCCGGTTCGTGGCGACCTCGGCAACCCGGGACGCCCGAAACCGCCAGGTATTTGTCGACGGTATCGGCGACCTCCTGGGCGTGGAGCCGGAAGTCATTTCCGGTGACGAGGAAGCCGCCTTGTCCTTCGCAGGCGCCAGCAGCGTGCTGCCGGTCCAGGGTGAGGACGCCGTGCTGGTGGTTGACCTTGGCGGTGGCAGCACCGAGTTCGTCCTGGGTGATGCCAACGGGGTGATCGCTGCCCGGTCCGTGGACATCGGCTGCGTCCGGCTCACCGAACGCCACTTGCGCAACGATCCCCCCTCTGCTGCGCAGATCGCCGCAGCAGAGGCCGACGTCGATGCCGCCCTTGACGAGGCGGCCCTTGCCGTTCCGCTGGACCGCGCCTCTGTTGTGGTGGGTGTGGCGGGTTCGGTCACCACCATTACGGCCCATGCACTGGGCCTGACGGAATACCAGCCCCACCGCATCCACGGTGCCCGCCTGGACCTGGAATCCATCAGCGATGCCGCCACCAGCCTCCTGGAGATGACGCGGGCCGAGCGCGCCGTTTTGCCCTACATGCACCCCGGACGCGTGGACGTCATTGGAGCCGGAGCCCTGGTGTGGCGCCGTATCCTGCAGCGCCTGTCGGATGTCAGCAAAGGCTCCGTCAACGGAGCCGTCTCCAGTGAGCATGACATCCTTGACGGCATAGCCTTGAGCATCCGGGATTCTGCATGACGTTGACGCGTCGACGCTCCTTTTCCGCTGCCATGTCGGTCCTGCTGGCCGGTGGCGCACTGGCAGGGTCCCTCTATGCGGCGCCACCTGCCGCCGCGGATGCCTGGCGGGACAAAGAGTACTGGCTGAAGGAGTCCGGTATCACCGCAGCCTGGGAAGTCTCCAAGGGAGCGGGCGTGAAAGTGGCTGTCATCGACAGCGGCGTGGACGGCAACCACCCTGACCTGCGCGGAGTTGTCACCGGGGGAGCGGATGCCTCCGGCGCGGGAGCTTCCAACGGCCAGAAGAGCATCGGCGCCAAACCGGAGCACGGCACCCTGGTGGCCACCATGCTGGCGGGCAGGGGTCATGCCACGCCCACCGCCTCACCGTCAGCCTCGCCCTCTGCTGTTCCTCCTGCCCCGGCACCTGCCGGCGGGCCGGACGGCATGGTGGGGGTTGCCCCTGAGGCCCAGATCCTCGCGGTCTCCACGTGGCTTGGCTCGCCCAATCCCGGCGGCAAGACGGACCAGGAGCAGATTCCGGACGCTGTCCGCTGGGCCGTGGACAACGGTGCCAAGGTCATCAACATCTCACTGGGCAGCACTTCCCCGGACTGGCCGCAGAGCTGGGACGCCGCGTTCCTCTACGCCGAACAGAAGGACGTGGTCATAGTGGCGGCGGCCGGAAACCGCGTGGGAGGCAACGTCCAGGTGGGTGCTCCTGCCACGATTCCCGGCGTCCTGACGGTGGCAGGGCTGGACGGCGAGGGCAAGGCCAGCATCGATTCCTCGTCCCAGGGCATCAGCATCGGCGTGGCTGCACCTGCTGAGAATCTCGTGGGCGGCATGCCCGGCGGCGGCTACGCCGAATGGGCCGGCACCTCGGGAGCTGCTCCGATCGTTTCCGGCGTAGCTGCCCTGATCCGGTCCAAGTGGCCGGAGATGAGTGCCAGGCAGGTCATCAACAGGATCGTCAGCACGGCCAAGGATGCCGGGGCCCCGGGGAAGGATCCGATTTATGGCTACGGGATCCTCAATGCCGAGGCCGCGCTGAAGGATGATGTGCCGGCTGCTGCCGCCAACCCCTTGGGGTCCATTGCGGACTGGATCCGAGTGCACCGCCGCGGCGACTTCAGCACTCCGTCGCAGGCTCCCGTTGCCAGCCCCACCAGCGCAGCACCCACGTTGGCCGATCCCACGGTGCCGGTCGCCAAGACACCGGCGCAGGTGGATGATGCCTTGCCTGCCGCGGTGGTGCTGGGCTTTGGGGCGTTGTTTGTCCTGATCATCGCAGGTGCCGCCATCCAGCTGCGGCGCGTAGCCCGCAGTGCCCCGGCGCAGGCCGAGGAGGCCGACACCGGCGTGATGGAGGCAGTGGATCCGCCCGCCAAACCGTAGTTAGTGAAGATTTTCACAAAGTACTGTACTCTGGTGTCATGGCAACCACCCCAGAGCTCATTGACCGTCCGCGGGTTCTCGTCGTAGGCGGCGGCTACGTCGGCCTGTACGTAGCCCTCAAACTGCAGAAGAAGATCGCGAACGCAGGTGGCATCGTCACCGTCGTCGATCCGCTGCCCTACATGACCTACCAGCCGTTCCTCCCCGAGGTGGCCGGTGGCAACATCGAGGCACGCCACGCCGTCGTGTCCCACCGCAAGCACCTCAAGCAGACTGAGCTCATCCAGGGCCGCGTCACCAGCATCGACCACGCCAACCGCACGGCAGTGGTTGCCCCCTCCGATGGCGGCGCCCCGTTCGAGGTTCCGTACTTCGACGTCGTTATTGCCGCAGGTGCCATCACCCGCACGTTCCCCATCAAGGGCCTGGCGGACAAGGGCATTGGCCTGAAGACCATTGAGGAAGCTGTTGCATTGCGCAACAAGCTCCTGGAGCGCATTGAAGCCGCTTCCACCATGACCGATCCCGCCGAACGCGCCAAGGCCCTCACCTTCGTGGTGGTCGGTGGCGGTTTTGCCGGCATCGAGTGCCTCACCGAAATGGAAGACCTCGCCCGCGCGGCAGTGCGCAACAACCCGCGCATCCGCCAGGAAGAAGTCCGCTTCGTCCTGGTCGAAGCCATGGGCCGCATCATGCCCGAGGTCACGGCACCGCAGGCTGAATGGGTCGTCGAGCACCTCCGCAGCCGCGGTATCGAGGTTCTGCTCAACACCTCGCTGGACAGCGCCGATGGCACGCTCAAGCTCATCAACCTGCCGGACAAGACTTCCGCAGGCGAGGTCGAAGCCGACACCCTCGTGTGGGCTGCAGGCGTTCAGGCCAACCCGATGATCCGTTCCACGGACTTCCCGTTGGAGCCCCGTGGCCGCGTCCGCGTCCTGCCGGACCTCCGCATCGCCGGTGACGAGGGCATCATCGAGAACGCCTGGGCCGCCGGCGACATCGCCGCCGTCCCGGACCTCACGGGCAAGGGCCTGCCCGACGGCACCTGCGTTCCCAACGCACAGCACGCGCTGCGCCAGGCCAAGAAGCTCGCCAAGAACCTTTGGGCTTCCCGCTGGGACAAGCCGCTGCACGACTACAAGCACAAGAACCTTGGCGCTGTGGCCGGCTTCGGCGAGTGGAAGGGCGTTGCCAACATCAACCTCCTGGGCCGCATCGGCCTCAAGGGCGGCCTCGCATGGCTGGCACACCGTGGTTACCACGGCATGGCCATGCCTACCGTTGAGCGCAAGTTCCGCGTGATCTTCGGCTGGATCCTGTCCTTCTTCGCAGGCCGCGACACCACGCAGCTGATGGACCTGGACAACCCGCGCGGTGCATTCGTTGCCGCAGCCACCCCGGCCCCCAAGCCGGCCGCCGCTCCCGCGCCGGCCCCGGCTCCGGAGAAGCCCGCCGAGGAGAAGACCCCGGTGACGGCTGACGCCAAGTAGCAAACGCCCGACGGCGGCCGCCCACTTCAGGTGGGTGGCCGCCGTCGACGTTTAACCACAGACCGGCCGCCCGGACGGCCCCTAGACTGTTCCCATGCCCGGCGAAACCGACCTCACCACGCTGCTCCAGTCCATGCATCCTTCCCTCCGGGAAGGAGATTATGTGTACGCGTTGTGGCCGCACGGCAAGCCCTTGGAGGGGGAGATCGAAGCCGCTGTCCGCGAGGCGGAAGGGCTGACCGTGGTCCTGCATCGCTGGGAGGCGGACCGGCTGGGCCTGGCCTACGACTTTGTTGCTTCCTGGATCACGCTGCAGATCCATTCGGCTTTGGAAGCCGTGGGCCTCACTGCGGCCGTCAGCGCAGCGCTGACGCACGCCGGGATCAGCTGCAACGTCCTGGCCGGCTTCCACCACGACCACTTGCTGGTGCCGTCGGCTGACGCGGACCGGGCCCTTGAAGTGCTGCGGCTGCTCTCGCGTGGCATCGTCCTGCGCAACGAGCGGCCCGAGGACCGGCCGGCGATCCTCGCCTTGACCTCCCGGGCATTCTCGATATCCCCGGTGACCGGCGCCCCGGTGGACGGCACACCCGTCGAAGTGGGGCTGCTGCAGGAACTGTTCGACTGTGCGGAGTACTTGCCCGGGTTCAGCATCGTGGCCGAGATGGGCGGCGACATTGTGGGCCACGTGATCAGCACGCGCGGGTGGGTGGACGGCCTTGAACTCTTGGCCCTGGGCCCTATCGGCGTGGAGCCGACGTTGCAGCGCCGCGGGATCGGCTCGGCGTTGATGCGCGAAACGCACGCGCGGGCCGTCACCGCCGGGGAACCGGGCATAGCCCTTCTTGGCAGTACCGCCTATTACCCGAAATTCGGCTACATCCCGGCGACCAGTGCGGGGGTAGCGCCTCCCGAGGAGGTGTGGGGCGACCACTTCCAACTGCTAACGCTGCCGGGATGGCCCGACGGCGTCCTGGGCACCTTCCGCTACGCGCCGCCGTTTGAACGCCTCTAGCTGGGATACCATGGTCCGGGCGCCCCAGTAGCCCAATTGGCAGAGGCAGCGGACTTAAAATCCGCGTGTTGTGGGTTCGAGTCCCACCTGGGGCACTGCCGGGAGGGAAAGTCCTGAACTTTCCCTCCTTCTGCGTTTTTGCACTGTGGGCAGACTCCCAGCTTTCATGTAGATTCCCCACAGGCAACGAGTGTTATAGGGATGTGACCTGAATCACTTATGTTCGCCAGTCAATTGCATTAGTTTGAGTCTTAATCAGGAACACCTGAGTAAATCGCATCAAAGGCAGTTCGCACCTTTCGATCGAGGAGACAACGAATGTTTGATCTTTCCCCAGCGGCGCCCCGAGCCGCCAAGCTAACCGCGCTTGGCATTGGGGTCGCTCTTCTGGCCACAGCTTGTGGTGGGTCTTCGACGCCGACCACGACTGGGTCTTCATCCGCCGCGGCGGCAGGGATCTCCTGCCCGGCACCGAGCGGCGGGGCGGGAGCCGGCAACAGCCAGGCTGCCTCCAACACGGGACCTGTGCCTCCCTCGACTACCACCACTGACACGCCGCTCAAGATTGGTTCGCTCCTGCCGACAACGGGGTCGCTGGCGTTCCTCGGGCCACCTGAAATTGCCGGTGTGAACCTGGGCATCAAGGAAGTCAACGACGCCGGTGGTGTCCTGGGCGCTCCGGTCTCGGTAGTCCACCGCGACTCCGGTGACACCAAGACGGACATCGCCACACAGTCCACCACGGCCCTCCTTGGCCAGGGCGTGAGCGCTGTGATCGGCGCAGCATCTTCGGGTGTCTCCAAGACGGTCATCAACCAGATCACCGGTGCCGGCGTCATCCAGTTCTCGCCTGCGAACACCTCGCCCGACTTCACCACCTGGGATGACAAGGGCCTGTACTGGCGTACGGCTCCCTCCGACGTCCTCCAGGGCAAGGTGCTCGGCAACTACATGGCCACCTGTGGCGCCCAGACCGTTGGCATGATCGTCCTCAACGACGCTTACGGCACCGGCCTGCAGAAGAACGTCAAGGAAGCCTTCGAGGCAGCCGGTGGCAAGGTCGTTGCAGAAGAACTCTTCAACGAAGGCGACTCGCAGTTCAGCAGCCAGGTGGACAAGGTCCTCGCGGCCAAGCCGGATGCCATCGCCCTGATCACCTTCGACCAGGCCAAGAGCATTGTTCCGCTGATCACCGGCAAGGGCATCAAGCCCACGCAGCTGTTCCTGGTTGACGGCAACACCTCCGACTACAGCAAGGACTTCCAGGCCGGCACCTTGAAGGGCGCACAGGGAACCATCCCCGGCACCTTCGCCAAGGATGCCTTCAAACAGAAGCTGCTCGCCATCGATCCCGCCCTGAAGGACTACTCCTACGCAGGCGAGTCGTATGACGCCGTGAACCTCATTGCCCTGGCGTCCGAGGCCGCCAAGAGCACCAAGGGTCCGGACATTGCGGCCAAGCTCAAGGAAGTCTCCGAGGGCGGCGAGAAGTGCTCCGACTTCGGCTCCTGCGTCAAGCTGCTCCGCGAGGGCAAGGACATCGACTACGACGGCCAGTCCGGCCCGGTGACGTTCTCCGACGCCGGTGACCCGACCGAGGCGTACATCGGTATCTACGAGTACCAGGATGACAACACCTACAAGCCGGTCCGGGAAGAGTTCGGCAAGCTCTAAGCCGCAACTCCCTCCGCCCGCTGACCAACAGGCCCCCTTCCACTCCGGTGGAAGGGGGTCTGTTTCTTTAGGACTCTGCGAGCACTCTCTCAACCATTTCCACACCCTGTTGTGCGAAGCCGTGGTCTCCAATTCCATGTGCCCACACCACCGTACCCACCGCTTGGTCCAGGTTTTCGAGCCGCCACATGGCATGCTCCTCCGGGCTGGACATGGTCTGTCCGAAGCCTTCGTGGAACGCGTCCGCGAGGTCAGGGGCCGTAAGGAACTGCTGGTGACTCAGCCGGACCAGATCATGCACCCAAGGGCGCAGGTCTGCGCGGCCGAAATCGATGACTTTCACCTCGCCGGCGTCGCAAAGCCAGTTCCTTGGCTGGTAGTCACCATGGGACGTCACCAGCGCAACCGGGTAAAGCTCGACGGCGGAGACCTCCTTGATCAGGTGGCTCACCATGGACTGCGGCAGCACATCCCTCGCCTTATCGATCAGGGCATTGGTCCGGGCGCTTAATGACCGCATGTAACTCCGCGACATACCAGCCGGACGATGAAGCCGTGCCAGAACTGCCCCGGCTTGGCGATATACGTCCGGGGAGCTTTCAGCAGGACTGCCGGCAACCAGCGTTCCCTCAAGGTATTGGGTAACGAGCAAGCCCTCTTCCGGCGCAGAGAACAGAAGTGTGGGAACTTTCCCCTCCAGCCCGTCCATGCCCCTGGCATAGGCGGCGATCTCACGGCGGATATGGTGGCTGGTTCGGCTTGCCTTGACGATGAACTTGCGCCCATCCATGCTTTCCACGTGCAGCACCGTGGTGTCTTGCAGTGGCCACGAGTAATCGCCCACCACGGTAAAGCTGCCCAACCACGCGACGAGCAGGCTGTGTTGCCTCTCGCTGATCGACTCAATCACCAACCCAGAATGCCATGCCTGCGGGGCGATCCGCGTTGCCAGCCTGCTTTGTGTGCTGTGGGCGGGGCACGACGGGCGGGTGGGTGTGCGGCTGCCACCTGCTTTGGGGCTGGTTAGGGTGGACACGCCGGGTTTTCGGGGCTTTGAGGGGCTGTGTGGGCTCGAAGTGGGTGGCGGCGGTACGGGGGTCTGGGTTTGCGTCTGTCATCCGGAGCGGGAGGTTCGACGGCGGCGCGTGGGTGAGTGCCGTCGTCGTGGGTTTGCGCTTGTGGGAGGTGGGTGTGCGGCTGCCACCTGCTTTGGGGCTGGTTAGGGTGGACACGCCGGGTTTTCGGGGCTTTGAGGGGCTGTGTGGGCTCGAAGTGGGTGGTGGCGGCACGGGGGCGGGAGGGCCAAGCAAAACGTTGGCCCCGGCTCAGCAAGCTGAACCGGGGCCAACGAGTGCTGTGCCGTACTTGTCAGACTTCGTCCGCGAGGGTACCCAGATACAGCTGGATCACCTTGGGGTCCTTCATGAGTTCACGCCCGGTGCCGGTGTAAGCATCCTTCCCTTGGTCCAGGACGTAGCCGCGGTCGCAGATCTGCAGGCAGCGGCGGGCGTTCTGCTCCACCATGATCACGGAGACTCCGGCCCGGTTGATCTCGTGGACACGCAGGAAAGTCTCGTCCTGCTTGACGGGGGAGAGGCCTGCGGACGGTTCGTCCAGCAACAGGACCGCAGGGTCCATCATGAGTGCCCGGCCCATGGCCACCATCTGCCGCTCGCCACCGGACAGCGACCCAGCCCGTTGTGCGCGGCGCTTGGCGAGTTCGGGGAAGAGGCTGGCAACAAAGTCAAAGCGCTCCGTGAAGGCTTTGGGCCGCTGGAACATGCCCATCTGAAGGTTTTCCTCGATGGTCAGGGTGGCGAAAACGTTGTTCGTCTGGGGAACAAAGCCGACGCCTTGTGTGACCAGCTTGTTGGCCTTCAGCCCGGTCAGGTCCTGGCCCCGGACAACCACGGTGCCGGAGTGGATCTTCACCAAACCGAACATGGCCTTCAGCAGCGTGGACTTACCCGCGCCGTTGGGGCCGATGATGCCGATCAGTTCGCCCTTCCGGGCTTCGATGCTGCAGCCATTAAGGATGTTCACGCCCGGCAGGTACCCGGCCACCAGGTTGGTGACCTTGACGACGGCGTCGCCAACGGGAGCCGCTGAAGGGGCAGCAGCCATGGGGCTTGCTCCACTCATTTTTCCCTCTCGTGCTTGGTCTCGGTGATGTCGGTAGACAGGATCCCGGCGTCTTCGGTGCCCACCACGGACTCATCGTCCGCCTCGAGTTCGGCTTCGAGTTCCTTGATGCCCTCAGCGTCGCCGAGGTCCACGTCATGGTGGGCGCCGAGATAGGCATCGATGACGGCGGGGTTCTTCATGACCTCACCGGGCGGGCCTTCGGCCACCACCTTGCCCTCGGCCATGACCACCACCCAGTCGGCGATGTGGCGGACCATGTTCATGTCGTGCTCGACGAACAGCACGGTCATGCCCTCGGCCTTGAGGTTCTTGATGTGGTCCAGGAGCGACTGGGTCAGTGCCGGGTTCACGCCTGCCATGGGCTCATCCAGCATGACCAGCTTGGGGCGGACCATGAGGGAGCGGGCCATTTCGAGGAGCTTGCGCTGCCCGCCCGAGAGGGAGGCAGCGTAGTCATCCTTCTTGGCATCCAGCTTGAACTTCTCCAGCAGGAGGTCCGCCTGGGCGGTGATCTCCTTTTCGCGTCCTCCCCAGATCCCTTTGAACAATGCCTTGGAGAGGCGCTCGCCGGGCTGGTTGGCTGCGCCGAGCCGCATGTTCTCCATCACGGTCAGCTTGCCCATGACCTTAGTCAGCTGGAACGTCCGGACCATGCCCATGCGGGCCACCTTGTAGGAGGAGACACCGGCCAGGCTGTTGCCCTCGAACTCCCACTTGCCGGAGTTGGGGGTGTCAAAGCCCGTCAACAGGTTGAACAACGTGGTTTTGCCCGCGCCGTTGGGGCCGATCAGGGCGGTGATCTTGTGGCGGGGAATCTCCAGGTATTCCACGTCCACGGCATTGATGCCGCCGAAGGACCGGGTGACGTTCTCCGCGACGACGATCGGGTCGCGCTTCTTGCAGCCGGGGGTGTTGTCCCCGACGGCGATGGGACGGTTATCCGTCATGTAATCGATGGTGTCAGCGTTTTGACCGTTGGTCCCGCTGTTGGTCTCGCTCATGTGAAAGCAAGCTCCTTCTTGTTGCCGAAGACGCCTTGCGGCCGGAAGATCATTAGGAGCATCAGGGCCACACCCACCAGAATGTAGCGCAACTGGCCTGCCTGTACCGTGGTCAGCCAGGTGATGGCTCCGGATTCAATGAGTCCATAGAGCACGCTCTGCGTCAGGGAAAGAACAACCCAGAAGATCATGGCGCCGATCACCGGACCCAGGACCGTGGCCATGCCGCCCAGCAGGAGGCATGTCCAGAGGAAGAAGGTGAGTTCCGTGCCGTAGTTGGATGGCTGAACCGCGCCGCGGGGGAGCGTGAAGATCATGCCTGCCAGGGCGCCGAGTACGCCGCCGATCACCAGGGCCTGCATCTTGTAGGAGTACACGTTCTTGCCGAGCGACCGAACGGCGTTCTCGTCTTCGCGGATGCCCTTCAGGACACGGCCCCACGGGCTGCGCATCAGGAGCCACACCAGGACACAGCAGATGATGACCAAGCCCCACCCGACAACACGGATGAAGAAGTCCCTGTTGTTCATGCCCATGTAGGAGCCTTCAGGGAACGGGTTCATGGAGTAGAAGCCGCCCTCGAAGGCCGCCAGTCCATTGGCCGAGCCCGTAACACTGGTCAGCTGGTTGGTGGTGACCACGTACCGGACGATTTCGGCGGCGGCGATGGTGACGATTGCCAGGTAATCCGCCCGCAGCCGCAGAGTGGGGATACCGAGGATGAAGGCGAAAATCACCGAACACAGCACCGCGATGAGCAGGCCGATGAAGAACGGCACCTCGAAGGACAATGTCGAGATAGCGAAACCGTAGGCACCCACGGCCATGAAGCCTGCCTGGCCGAAGTTCAGCAGGCCCGAGTAGCCGAAGTGGACGGCGAGGCCCAAAGCGGCGAGTGCGTAGGCCGCCGTCGTTGGACTGAAAAGTTCGCCCAGGGCGCTGGAAAGAATAAAACCGAAGTCCATGGCCCGCTCCTAACCCACACGCTCACGCCGGCCGAGGATACCCTGGGGCCGGAACAGAAGGACAACGATCATGATGAAGAGGGCGCCAACGTATTTAAGGTCGGCGGGCAGCCCGAACACGGTGGTCAACTCCACGAAGATGCCCACGACGATCGAACCGATCAGTGCACCGAACACGGTGCCGAGGCCGCCCAAGGTGACGCCCGCGAAGATGAGCAACAGGATCTGGGAGCCCATGTCGAAGGTAACGCCGGGCCGGTAGTACGCCCAGAGGATGCCGCCGAGGGAAGCCAGGACGCCGCCGACGATCCATACAATCCGGATCACCGAGTCAACGTCGATGCCGGACGCTGCCGCCAGGGCCGGGTTGTCGGCGACGGCGCGGGTTGCCTTGCCCAGGCGGGTCTTCAGGAGGACGAAGCCGATCAGGCCAATGACCACGGCGCTGATGATGAGCGACCACAGGTTGTTGGGCGAGATGGAGACCGGTCCGATCTGGATCTCGGCGCTCTGTGCGCCCGGCAGTTGCTGGGTGGCACCACCGAAGAAGAACTGGATGACGTAGCGGATGGCCAGTGCGAGGCCGATGCTGACGATCATCATGGGGACAAGGCCGGAACCGCGGCGCCGCAGGGGGCGCCAGAGACCGGCGTCCTGGACGTAGCCGAAGAGCCCGCCGCCCACCAGGGCCAACAGGATGGCCAGCCAGAAGGGGAAGCCAAAGCCGTTGAACAGGAACACGAGCACCGCGCCGAGCGTGACCATCTCACCGTGCGCGAAGTTGGTCAGGCCGGTGGTTCCAAAGATCAGGGAGAGGCCTACTGAGGCCAGCGCCAGCAGCAAGCCGAAACTGAGGCCGGCCACCAGACGGTTGAGGAGGTTTTGTCCGAAGTCCTGTTGCTGGATCACGATGCCTTTGCCGAAGGCGAAGATCACGGACAGGTTGGATGTCTGGCTGAACGTGACGTCCCGGGGGTTCTCCTGGCCCTCGGCGAGCGTGATTCCCTCCGGCAAGGTAGAGGTGTCAAGCTCGATCGTGTAGGTGCCCTGCACCGGTACTCCGATGTTCCAGGCGCCGTTTGAGCCCGAGGTTGCCTCACCCTCGAACCCGTTTCCGGAGGCCTTGATCTTGACGCCGGAGATCGGTGCCCGGGCGTCGTCGCGGAGGAACCCGCTGATGTTGTTCTGGAATGTTGTTGGTGATGGCGAAGGCGAGGGGGTGGTTGCCTCCGCCGCCGGTGCGGCGATCAGCAGAGTGGCGATGAGGGCGGCGAAGAATGCGCCCACAGCTCTCTGCAGTCCCTTGGACCGTCTCATGGACGGGTCGCGCAGTGTGCTTCTCAAAATGGAAACCTCCACAGTGGGGGTGGTCCCGGCAGCGCCATTGCAGCCGGTGCGAACGGTCATGGGCTTCGTGGACAATTCTTGCCTAAATGCCGCGATTGTGACCTAGGTCACCCATGTGTGGCCTATGTTACCGCTCGGGGGGGACAAAAAATCCCCACTTCAGGGGCGCTAAGGTAGCGATCAGATAACAACTGTGGCGTCACAGGCAACCTTCGGAGGGGGGAAGGCGGGCGACTTACGACGGCGGCAGGGGCCTGTCGTGTCACGGTTCAGTGTCGTCTGGGTGAACAGGGGAACTTTCCCTGCCCTGAACGCGTGGTAATTGGTACCGTGAATTATCACTTAGCCCTTTTTCAGGAGGACACCCGCAATGGCACTTGGCGGAAACCCGATCTTCAACGGAAAGAATTTCCGTGGAGCCACACAGGCGCCGCCTGTTCCGCAGAACCCGTACGGCCAGCAGTTTAACCAGGTCCCTGGCCGGGCACCCGGCCAGGTCATGGACGCCCAGTCCGCCTGGGCGGCGCAGCAGCAGAACCTGACGCACGAACAGCTGCAGCAGATGTACAACCAGCCGGCTGCAGGTCCTGCGGACACCGGACGCATGACCTACGACGACGTCATCATGAAGACCGTCATGTGCCTGGTGGTGCTGGTCATCGGCGCCGCGGTCACCCTGTTCGTGGCTCCTGCCCTGGCTACCATGCTCATGATCGTCGGCGCGCTGGGCGGTTTCGTCCTGGCGCTGGTCAACACGTTCAAGAAGCAGCCGTCGCCGGCCCTGATCCTTGCTTACGCAGGCCTTGAGGGTCTCTTCCTGGGTGGCCTCACCCGCGTTCTCGACGGCATGTTCCCGGGCGTCGGCCTTCAGGCAGTCATCGGCACCTTGGCTGTCTTTGGCGTCACGCTGCTGCTGTTCAAGAGCGGCAAGGTCCGTGCCACCCCCAAGATGATCCGCTTCTTCATGATCGCCACCATCGGGTACGCAGTCTTCGCGCTGATCAACCTCGTGATGATGTGGACCGGTGCTGTGCAGGAGCCTTTCGGCCTCCGCACGAGTTTCGAGATCGCCGGCATCCCGCTGGGTGTCTTCATCGGCATCCTGGCCATCGGCCTGGCGGCGTTCTCGCTGATCATGGACTTCACCAGCATTGAGGAAGGCGTTCGCGCCGGTGCTCCCGAGCGCTACTCCTGGACCGCTGCCTTCGGCCTGACTGTCACCCTCGTGTGGCTCTACGTCGAAATCATCCGCCTGCTGGCGATCCTGCGCGGCGACGACTAACGGCATCCGTTCCTCTGGACGTGCCCCGAAGGGAAACCTTCGGGGCACGTCCCGTTAAGAGACCCTTCAGCTCAAGCGCTCGAACACGACCGCCATTCCCTGGCCACCGCCAACGCACAGGGTGGCCAGCCCCAGGGTCTGGTCGCGGTCCTGGAGACCATTGAGCAGCGTGGTGGCCATTCGCGCACCGGTCATCCCGAACGGATGCCCCAAAGCGATCGCACCACCGTGGACGTTCAGCTTCTCCGGGTCGATCTGCAGCTCGCGTGCGCTCGCTATGACCTGGACGGCGAAAGCCTCGTTGAGTTCCACCAGGTCAATGTCCTCCATGGTCAGCCCGGCAAGGGCGAGGGCCCGGCGGGTGGACTCCACCGGCCCCAGGCCCATGATCTCCGGTGAGAGCGCACTGACGCCTGTGGACACAATCCGCGCCAAGGGCTGGAGCTCCAGTTCCCGTGCCCTTGATTCATTCATGACCACCACAGCCGCGGCGCCATCGTTCAACGGGCAGGCATTCCCGGCGGTGACGGTACCTTCCGCACGGAACACCGGCTGCAATGCCGAGACCGCCTCCAACGTAACGCCCGGCCTGGGGGAGTCGTCCCGATCCACCACAGTGCCATCCCTGCGCGTGTACGGGGTGATGTCCCGCGCGTAGAAGCCGGACGCGATAGCAGCCTCGGCCCGGTTCTGGCTGGTGACACCCCATTCGTCCTGCTCCCGCCGGGAAATGCCATACGTCGTGGCCACGTTCTCGGCGGTCTGGCCCATGGAGATATAGATATCCGGCAACCGCCCGCCAAGCCGGGGGTCGGTCCAAGGGATATTGGACGCTGCCCGCGCCGCCGTCCGCTGTGCTGCCGCGCCGAACAATGGGTTATGGTTGGCCGCGTCGGTTTCCCCGGCACCGGCCCAGTCTTTATAACGGGAGACGCTTTCCACCCCTGCGGACACCACGGCGTGGGCTTCGCCTGCTTTGATCGCGTGGAAGGCCATGCGCAATGTTTGCAGGCTCGACGCGCAGAACCGGTTGACGGTCGCAGCGGGAACGCGGTCAAGGCCTGCGAGCACGGCAGCAACCCGCGCCATGTTGGAACCGGCCTCGCCGCTGGGCTCCGCACAGCCGAGCAGGATGTCGTCCAGCCCGGTCCCGGGGCCGCTGGCCGGCTCGAACCCCGGGAGCTTGGCCAGGGCAGCCTGCACCATGGCCGTGGCGAGGTCGTCGGGGCGTTCGTCCTTGAGGGAGCCCTTGAAGGCCCTGCCGATCGGGCTTCTGGCAGTGGAAACGATCACAGCCTCAGTCATGGGCCCAGCTTACGCCCGGCACATGGCTGGACGCCGGGCGGATGCCGAACGCACGCCTCGGCGGCGTTCAGGCAAGACGCAATGCGCCGGCCGCAGGAGTCACGGTGAAGATGTCCGGTGCCATGAACCCCGCCTCGCTGAAGGCCACGACGACGGCGTCACGCACCTGTTGCTCCTTGCCCACCGGGGTCAGGGCGATGGCTGAGCCGCCGAACCCGCCGCCAGTCATCCGTGCGCCGATGGCCCCATTGGCCCGGGCCGTATCCACGGCGATGTCCAGTTCAGGGCAGGAAATCTCGAAATCGTCCCGCATGGAAACATGGCTGGCATCCAGCAACGCGCCGATGCTTGCCGGCCCGGTGGCGGCCAGGGCTTCCACGGTTTGGAGGACACGATCGTTCTCGGTGACAACGTGGCGGACGCGCTTCAGCGTGATCTCATCCAGCAGGCCTGCTGCATCTTCCAAAGCCTCCAGTCCGACGTCGCGCAGTGCCCTGACGCCCAGTACCTCTGCCCCCAGCTCACAGGACGCGCGGCGGGAAGCGTAACCGCCGTCAGCGTGGGAGTGCGAGACTTTCGTGTCGATCACCAGCAGGACCAAACCGGACGCCTCGGCGTCGAACGGCACCAGTTCCACATGCTGGTCCTGGCAGTCCAGGAACACCGCATGCCCTTTGGCTCCGCGCAGTGAGGCCGATTGGTCCATGATGCCGGTGGGAGCTCCTACGAACACGTTCTCGGCCCGCTGGGTGGCGATGACCAGCTGCTCGGCACCCAGACCGGCTCCGGTGATCTCGTTCAGCGCGGTGATGACGGCGCATTCAATGGCGTGTGAAGAGGACAGCCCGGCACCCAACGGCACGTCGGAATCCAGCAGGAGGTCGAATCCGGGGATGTCGATGCCTTGCTCCTGCAACGCCCATGCGACCCCCAAGGGGTACCGGGCCCAGCCTTCGCCGGATCCCGGTTCCAGCCCCGCGAGGTCGGCCTCGACCACACCGTGCCCGCCGAATGTGGACAGCAACCGGACGTTGGAATCATCTCTGACCCGAAGGGCCACCTTGGCCGTCTTGTCGATGGCGAACGGCAGGACGAAGCCCTCGTTGTAGTCGGTGTGTTCACCTATCAGGTTGACGCGCCCCGGCGCCTGCCACACGCCGTCGGGAGCCGACCCAAAGGTTTCCCGGAAACGGGCGGTGAGGGCGCTGGTGTCCGTGGTGGTGCTCATGCTGGGCTGCCTTCCAGGGTCTGGGAAACAGGGGCTTTAGCCGCGACGCTTCGCAGGCGGTCCGCGACGGCCTCCGGGGTGGTGTCATTGATGAACGCCCCCATGGCGGCCTCGGACCCTGCGAGGTACTTGAGTTTATCGGCTGCGCGGCGGGGGGACGTGAGTTGAAGGTGGAGTTGGCCTGCAGGGCGGAGGGCCGGGTCCAAGGGCGCCTGGTGCCAAGCGGAGATATACGGCATCGGCGTAGGGTAAAGGGCGTCCAGCCGCTTCAGCAGGTCCAGGTAGACGTGGGCGAGTTCGTCCCGTTCTTCGCCCGTCAGGGCTGCAAGGTCCGGGACGCTGCGGTGTGGAACCAGGTGCACTTCAAGGGGCCACCGGGCAGCGAACGGCACGTACGCGCTGAAGTGGGTTGCTTCCAGGACCATCCGGCTGCCGTCTTCGCGCTCAGCCTTCAAGAGGGAGGCCCCCAGGGTCTCTTTGGCGCCGGAGTCGTCGTAGTACTTCCGGGCCACAGCACCCAAGGTGGCAGCGCGCGGTGTCACGTACGGGTAGGCGTAGATTTGGCCGTGCGGATGGTGGAGCGTCACGCCGATATCGGCGCCGCGGTTTTCGAACGGGAAAACCTGGCGGATGCCCGGCAAGGCGCTCAGTGCTTCCGTGCGGTGGGCCCAGGCTTCGATGACTGTCCGCGCGCGGGTTTCCCCCAGCTCGGCGAACGAACCGGTGTGCCGGGGAGTGAAAGCCACGACCTCGCACCGGCCAAAGGCCGGACCCTTGATCCCGTGGCCGGACCCTCCCGCGGGAGGTGGTACCGGGATGTCACCAACCGCCGGACCCAGTGACGGGAAGCGGTTCTCGAAAACCACCACGTCATAGTCCGCGGCGGGGATCTCCGACGGATTCTCCTCAGTGGTGGGGCAGATGGGGCACTGATGGGCCGGCGGCAGGTGTGTCCGGGTCTGCCGATGTGCGGCGATGGCCACCCATTCACCCGACAAGGCATCGAACCGGACTTCGCCGGGCTCACCGCGGACCGGAAGGTCGCGGTGGTCCGCCAAGGAGGCGGGCATGCGCTCCGGAGTTCCTGGATCATCGAAGTAGATCAGCTCGCGGCTGTCCGCAAGGCGGGTACTGGTAATGCGGGTCATGCAGACCATTATTCCACAATCACCCAAAAGCGCATAGATTCTCACAAAACTTAACATTGAATCCGGGGAGGGAAGCCAACAGATGCAGTACGGTGGTTCCCATGCCTGCTTCCTCACCTTCCGCTGAAACCGGCCACCACGCAGAGCCACGGCGCTTCGCCACCGGACGCCAGTTCGAACTCCGCCGCGGCGACGCGCTCGCCGTCGTGACGGAGCTCGCTGCGGGCCTCCGCCTGTATTCCCGCAATGGCGTCCAACTGACCGAGAGCTACGGCGACGCCGACATTCCACCCGGCGCCACCGGCATCACGCTGGCTCCTTGGGCCAACCGGGTGGAGGACGGCGCCTGGTTGCTGGAGGGCAAGAAGCAGCAACTCGATATCACCGAGGTCAAGTACAACAATGCCAGCCACGGCCTCCTGCGGAATACCGGCTACACGCTGGTGGACGAATCAGAGCACTCGGTCACCCTCGAGGCAACCGTGTTCCCGCAGCACGGTTATCCGTTCCTGGTGCGACACCGGGTTCGCTACGAAGTGGACGCCAACCTGGACCTGCGGGTGCGGCAGACCCTGATCAACGACTCCCAGGACAAAGCTCCCTTCGTCCTCGGCGCCCACCCGTACCTGAGGTTGGGCGACGTACCGCCCGAGGATTTGGTCCTGACGGTCAAGGCCGCCACGCGGTTGGTGGCAGACGACCGCCTCATCCCGCGCAGCACCGCCCCAGCCGACGGGGTCTTCGACCTGTCCAAGGGAAGCCGCGTGGGCGACCTTGACGTAGACGTCGCCCTGACGGACCTGGAGTACGACGCCGGTATCGCCCGCCATACGCTGGCCGCACCTGATGGCCGCAGCGTCAGCCTGGAGCAGGATGTGAACTGCGCTTATGTGCACGTGTATGTCTCCCATATCTTCCCTGGACGCTCCCGGGCCGTTGCCATCGAGCCCATGACCGGACCGGCCAACGCCTTCAACAGCGGGGACGGGCTGCGGTGGCTTGGGGCGGGAGAATCCTTCACCATGGCGTGGGGCATCACGGCGTCGGTCTAGGTCCCGGAGGCCGTAGCGCGCGCTCCGGTTTCCCATACAGCGCGCCCTGCGGAATTATGGGTTTATGACGCCAATGCCTGACGCCAAACCGCGCTCTGACCGCCAAATAGCAGAGGACATCCCTTACGGGGTCCGGATCGCGGCGGCGTGGTCCTGGCGCGCAGGCCTGATCCTGCTCATGATCGGGGCCCTGGTGTGGCTCCTCGGCAAGGTCAGCTTCCTCATCATCCCCGTCATGGTCGCCGCACTGCTGGCCGGCCTCCTGTATCCGGTGGTGGCCTGGCTGCGGAACCGCGGGGTCCCGAATGGACTGGCTGTGGCCATAACGGTGTTGGCCTTCATCGGCGTCATCTCCGGTGCCCTGGCCCTGGTGGGCAGGCAGCTGATCTCGGGCTTCGGAGAGCTGTGGCATGAGGCCCTTGCCGGAATCCAACAGATCCAGGCCTGGCTCGCGGACGGCCCCCTGCACCTGACCGCGGACCAGATCGACCAATACATCTCCGATGCCGCGGCAGCCCTCCAGGACAACAGCAGCAGCATCCTCAGCGGCGCGTTGTCCTTTGGGAGCACTGCCGGCCACTTCGCCGCCGGCCTGGTCCTGGCGCTGTTCATCCTGATCTTCTTCCTGCTCGAAGGCAGCCGCATCTGGGCGTTCATTGTGCGGCTTCTGCCCAAGGCAGCACGCCGGGCGGCAGACGGAGCAGGCCGGCGCGGCTGGACGTCCATGGTCAATTACGTCCGCATCCAGATGTTCGTGGCTTTCGTGGACGCAGTTGGCATCGGCGTGGGAGCAGCCATCATCCAGGTGCCCCTGGCGCTGCCCCTTGCAGTGCTCGTTTTCATCGGCTCCTTCATCCCGGTGGTGGGTGCGCTGGTCACCGGAGCCATCGCCGTTCTGCTCGCACTCGTGGCCAACGGACCCATCAACGCGCTGATCATGCTCGCCATCGTCCTGCTGGTCCAGCAGCTCGAAAGCCACATCCTCCAACCCCTGGTCATGGGCAAGGCTGTGGCGCTGCACCCCGTGGCGGTCATCCTGACGGTGGCGGCCGGATCCTACCTCGCGGGGATCCCCGGCGCCCTCTTTGCGGTGCCGCTGCTCGCCGTAGCAAACACGGCCGTTCGGTACATTGCGGGCCGGACGTGGGAACATGATGAAGGATTGGGCGCGGCGGAATCCCCAACTGCCGCCGGTTCGCCCGGACCCGACGGAGATTCCAACTTCAAGGAAGCCAGGCTCCCCGGGGCCGAATCCGCCGGCGCCAAGAGCGCCGCCCGTAACACCAAGGCATCCGGCAGCTCCACCACGGGGCAGCCGGCGGCCGACACCAACAAAGGAGAATAGTCCGTGAATACCCTCGAAACCCTGCCCGTCACGCTGGACGATGTCCTCAAGGCGCAGGAGCTGCTCGAGGGCATTATTACCAAGACTCCGGTGGAGTCGTCCCGAGCCTTGGGCAGCCTCGTGGGCGGCAATGTCTTTTTCAAGTGCGAGAACCTGCAGCGGGCCGGTTCCTTCAAGGTCCGCGGCGCCTATGTGCGGATGGCCCGCTTGTCTGACGCAGAAAAGAAGCGTGGAGTGGTTGCCGCCTCCGCCGGCAACCACGCCCAGGGCGTCGCGGTGGCGGCCAAGAGCCTGGGCATCAACGCACGCATCTACATGCCGCTTGGTGTTGCCCTCCCCAAGCTGGCAGCAACCCGCAGCCACGGCGCCGAGGTTGTCCTCCACGGCCACAACGTGGACGAAGCCCTGGCCGAGGCCCAGCGGTATGCGGATGAAACCGGTGCTGTGTTTGTCCATCCCTTCGACAACGTGGACGTCGTGGCAGGGCAGGGCACCATCGGCCTGGAAATCCTGGAGCAGGTTCCCAACGTGGACACGATCCTGATGGGCGTGGGCGGCGGTGGGCTGCTGGCCGGTGTTGCGGTGGCCATCAAAGAGAAGGCCAAGGAGTTGGGCCGCGATATCCGGGTGATCGGCGTGCAGGCAGAGAACGCTGCCGCGTACCCGCCGTCGCTGGCCGCCGACGCCTTGGTGCCGCTGAAGAAAGTCTCGACCATGGCCGACGGCATCGCGGTCGGCCGTCCGGGACAGCTCCCGTTCAGCATCATCCGTGAACTAGTGGACGATGTCGTGACCGTGAGCGAAGATTCACTGGCGCGGGCGCTGATCTTCCTGCTCGAGCGCGCCAAGATGGTGGTCGAGCCCGCTGGTGCCGTTGGAGTAGCCGCACTCATGGACGGCAAGATCGAAAACCCGGGGAACACCGCCGTCGTGCTCTCCGGCGGCAACATCGATCCCATGCTCATGCTGAAAGTCATCCAGCGCGGTCTGTCGGCCGCAGGCCGGTTCATGACCGTGCGCATGATGCTGGACGACCGCCCCGGCTCGCTGGCAACGATCGCCCGCATCATCGCTGAAAACGACGCGAACGTCACCGGGTTGGACCACACCCGCCTGGGCGGGTCGATCAGCATGGGCGATGTCTCGATCACCATCAACCTGGAAACCAAGGGCCATGAACACGGTGAGCAGGTTCTCGGCGCCCTGCGTGCAGAAGGCTTCCAGCCAATCGTTGTTCACTGAAAGCCACGAGAACATCCGGTCCGTTGATGCCACTGATGCAAGGGGGAAGGCATGGTCCTCGAAACACCTGACGGCTCGAAAGCCGCGTCCAAGGAGACGCTCGCTGCGCGGGCCAAGGGCGGGCTGCTGTTCATGGGTGGATTTGTCATCCTCCTGTACGTCATCGAGTTCCTGAACACCCTCATGATGCACGGCCTCAACCGCACCTTCGGTTTGAGGCCGCGCAACGTGGACGGTGTGCTGGACATCCTGACGTTCCCCCTCCTGCATGCCAACCTTAACCACCTGCTCTCCAACACGCTCCCGCTCATCATCTTCGGATTCCTGGTATTCCTCGCAGGCGCGCGGGTGTTCCTGACGGCGCTGGCCTTCAGCTGGCTTGGCTCCGGACTGACCGTCTGGCTGATCGGCGGGGGAGGAGTCACCGTGGGAGCGTCCGGGCTGGTGTTCGGACTGTTCGCCTTCCTGCTGGTCCGCGGCTTCTTCAACCGCAACTGGTGGCAGATCCTGCTCTCCGTGGTGCTCTTCATGGCCTACGGCAGCATCCTTTTCGGGGTGCTTCCCACCGTCATGGGATTCGTGTCCTGGCAGGCCCATCTGGGTGGGGCGATCGGCGGCATCGTGGCAGCGATACTCCTGCGCCCGAAGAACCGAACGAACAACTCCTCCATCCCACGCTCACCCAACTAGGTCGCATTTGTGCGCGTTTTGAGGGCCCAAAACGCGCACAAATGCGACCCAGTTGGGGGAGCCGGGTACGCAAAACGCCGGCCATCCGTGAACGGATGGCCGGCGTTTTTGTGGGGCGTCTTAGCCGACGTACGGCTTGGCGGAGACGATCTCCACCGGGATTTCCTTGCCGTTGGGGGCGGTGTAGCTCAGCTTGTCGCCCTCCTTGTGGCCCATGATGGCAGCGCCCAGCGGCGACTTCTCGCTGAAGACGTCGATGTCTGAATCGCCGGCAATTTCGCGGGAACCCAGAAGGAACTTCTCTTCGTCTCCAGCGATGCGGGCAACCACCAGCATGCCGGGCTCAACGATTCCGTCGTCTGCGGGGGATTCTCCCACCTGGGCATCGCGGAGCAGCACGGTGAGCTGGCGGATGCGGGCTTCGATCTTGCCCTGCTCTTCCTTGGCTGCGTGGTAGCCGCCGTTTTCCTTGAGGTCGCCTTCCTGGCGTGCGGCATCGATCTTCTGGACAATTTCCGCCCGGCCAGCGCCGGAAAGGTGGTCCAGCTCAGCCTTCAAGCGGTCGAAAGCTTCCTGGGTAAGCCAAGCTGCAGTGGCGCCGTTGGTGGTAGACACGGATTTCTCCTCTTGATCTGACAAGCAAAAGACCCCGCCGAGGTGGCCACTCTGAAACTCAGTAACCAACTTAACGGGGTGAAGGTTTCATCCATTGTAGTAAATCCTTTGGATGAACCCAAACCGGTTGAGTTGCACATCACATGGGGCGCTATTTGCCGCTGTCCACGATCCAGCAGCTGTCCACCACACCGGAAACAGCAGGTGATTCGGTCCTCAGGACCGTGCGCTGGGCGGTGGTCCGGCCGCCGTCGGCGTTTTCCTCCGGCTGGTTCGGGCCGACCTCCACGACCTTCCATCCCACCACGGCGAACTTGGAATCCATGGCTTTCACGGCGCACTTGGCAGTGGCGCCCGGGTACTTGGTGACCTGGTAGTCCACCTCGGCCTGGGTGCCGTCGATGGTGCTGTAGCCGATGTCCTTGAACGTGACCGGAGCCTGCGCCGAACCCGTGGCCACATAGGCTGCGAAGCCGATGCCCAAGACCAAGGCGGCAATGACGATGTTCCGCTGGGTCTTCCGTGCCATGCCGCGCTTTTGGCCGCCGTAGCGATTGGCTAGGCTGTTGCTTGCCGGAAGTTCGGTGGCCGATAGGTCCTCTGAAGTCACCCATCCAGTTTAGTGCGGATCCCGGTATCTCCCGCACAGCCTTTTCAGCACCGTTCATGAAAGAGGAGCCGTCACGTGACAGCGTCCAGCAGTTCCGATCAGCAGTTGCGCCTGCTCGCCGTCCACGCCCATCCGGACGACGAGTCCAGCAAGGGTGCAGCCACCATGGCGATGTACGCCGCCAACGGTGTGGACGTCATGGTGGCAACGTGCACGGACGGCTCCCGCGGTGACATCCAGAACCCTGCCATGGAGGATGCCCCGCATCCCAAACGGGACATGGCCGGCGCCCGCCGCCTGGAGATGGCCAATGCGGCCGCGGTACTGGGTATCCGCCAGCGCTGGCTCGGTTTTGTGGATTCGGGGCTGCCGGAGGGCGATCCGCTTCCGCCGCTGCCTGCCGGCTGCTTCGCGCTGCAGCCGTTGGAACGCGCCGCGGCACCCTTGGTCCGCCTGGTTCGTGACTTCAAACCGCACGTGATCATCAGCTACGACGAAAACGGCGGGTATCCGCACCCGGATCACATCATGGCCCATAAAGTAGCCGTCGAGGCCTTCGAATCCGCTGGTGACCGGGACCGGTATCCCGGTACAGGAGAGCCCTGGGCGCCCAGCAAGCTCTACTACGACCGTGCCTTCAGTCCGGAACGGTTCCGTGCACTCCACTTCGCCTTGGAGGAAGCAGGCCTGCAGTCGCCCTACGCGGAGCGCCTGGCCGCCTGGCTCGAGGCCGATGCCGAAGGCCACACAGCGCCGCCCCCCGGACACCGGACCACCACGCAGGTGGACTGCGGCGATTTCTTCGAAGTGCGCGACGACGCCCTGCGCGCCCACCGGACCCAGATCGATCCTGTCGGTTTCTTCTTTGCTGTTTCTCCGGACCTGCAGCGAACGGCATGGCCGTGGGAGGACTACACACTGGTCAAGTCCACAGTGGAGTCGGAGTTGCCTGAAAAGGATCTCTTTGCGGGGATAAGATAGGTACCAGCTAGTTTCTATCGTTCGTAGAAGTTGCCTGCCGGCTGCTGCTGCGGGCTCCGGATGAGGCCAGCCGGCTTGCATCAGCTCCCATAGAAGGTTTCAACGTGCACCACTTGCTCCTCGCCCTGTCTGTCAGCCCGTCGCCAGCGCCGACACCTTCGCTGCGGCCCGGCCTGTCCGAGGACCAGGTGACGCCCGGTACCTGGGGCTTCGTGCTGACGGCCTTCATCGTGATCCTCACGACGTTCCTGATCGTGGACATGGTGCGCCGTATCCGCCGGGTGCGGTACCGCGCCCAAGTGGAAGAGGCCCGCCTTGCCGCCCAGGCTGATGCCGGGGGCGCTGCGGATGAGAACGGCGATGCCGGAACCGGGACCCGCTGAGGGGAACGGAAACCGCTGGCCCGGGGCTGAAAACGTCCTGGGCCGGCCCAGTGGTTGCCGTCCAGGCTGATAACGACGGCGGGTGGCCGGCTGGAGCGAGCCCGCTACCGTTGCGGAGCTTGAGGCCGGGCTTGCGCGGATGCCGGCGTTGGAGTCCTAAATCGGGCCTGGACTGAGTACGGCCATCATGATCGCTATGAAGTGTGCCGTGAAGGCCAGCACCGTGAAGGCGTGGAAGAGTTCGTGGAAGCCGAAGTGTTTCATGCTGAAGTTCGGCCGCTTGATGCCATAGAACACCGCACCGGCGATGTAGAGGGCACCGCCCACGCAGATGAGGACCGCTGCGGGAGCGTTGGCGGCGAAAAACTGCGGAAGGTAAAACAGGGCGCCGCAGCCAAGGGCAACGTAGACAGGCACGTACAACCACCGGGGCGCGTGGGTCCAGATGATGCGGAAGAGGACGCCGACGATCGCCCCGGACCAGATGAGCCACAGCAGCGTCACAGCCTGGGAGCGTTCCAGGAGCGACCACGCCAGGGGAGTGTAGCTTCCTGCGATGACCAGCATGATGTTGGTGTGGTCCAGCCTCTTGAGCACCATACGGACCTTGGGGCTCCAGTTGCCGCGGTGGTAGACCGCGCTGACGCCGAAGAGGAGGATCCCCGTCAGGGCATAGACGGCGGAGGTGATTTTCCGGTCCGCCGTAGGGGCGAGGGCAACCAGGACAATGCCTGCAGCCAACGCGAAGGGTGTGGCCACGGCATGGATCCATCCACGCCAAAGGGGCTTGGTGACGAGCAGTTCGGCCATTGTTAAAGAGTAACCTACGGTTCGGTAAGTTACTGACTGGTAGCTCAAATTTCCCTGCTCATCAGGGTTCGGCTGCAGCAGCCGGACGGTTGGGGAAGGTAGCCTTGGATGTGCGCCGTCGTCGTACACAGAAGGAAGTCAGGTGAGAGTCCGGTGGAACTGCCCGGTTTCCTCTATGGCTTCTACGAACGCCAGCTCCTGCAGTCCCTCAAGCAGGACAGAATCCCCCGGCACATAGGCGTCATGGTGGATGGCAACCGCCGCTGGGCCCGCCAGTTCAACGCTCCCACCAGCCAGGGCCACCAGGCGGGGGCGGACAAGATCCACGAATTCCTTGGCTGGTGCCAGGAACTGGGCGTCAAAGTGGTCACCCTCTACATGCTGTCTACCGACAACATGAACAGGTCCGGCGAAGAACTGGACCTGCTGATGGGGATCATCGCCAACACCATGGACCGCCTGGACGAGAACGAAGACATTTCCGTCCACGCCATGGGCGTCCCCGAACTCCTGCCCGACTACCTCGCCGAGCGGCTCAACAAACTCACTGCGCGCACTCCGGTCCACGAGAAAATCCACGTCAACGTGGCCGTCGGTTATGGTGGCCGTCGTGAAATCGTTGATGCCGTGCGCGAGCTGCTCCACGATGCGGCAGCAAAGGGCAGAAGCATCACCGAGGTCGCCGACGAGCTCTCGGTGGACGACATCTCCCGCTTCCTCTACACCCGCGGCCAGCCCGATCCCGACCTCGTGATCCGCACATCGGGCGAGCAACGGCTTTCCGGCTTCCTCATGTGGCAAAGCGCGTACAGCGAGTTCTACTTCTGCGAAGCCCTGTGGCCGGCATTCCGCAAGGTGGACTTCCTCCGCGCCTTGCGGGACTACGCGGGCCGGCAACGGCGCTTCGGATCCTGAACCACCGCCCACCGGCGGCGTGGTTTACGTGGAATTCACACACCCGTCACGCGACTTGCCGCCCGATGATTGTGGAAATGCATGTGGTCAGGATTACGTTAATCCCATCAGCAGGCAAAACCGCCCGCTGATCGGGGAGGCCAGTAGATGGAGCGGATCATCGCACCAGTTACAGGGGAGGCCACGCCCGGCCTTCCGGCCGAGCCGCTTCACCATAAAGCCGGGCAACCGCCCGGGGCTGGAGTCGATGTGGCTATTTCTGAGCAACTGCCCGCAATGGTTTCCGACGGGGAAAGTGCAGCTACCTCTCGCAAGCGGGCCACACAAGCGAAGCGGACCGGCGCGTCCGCTGCTGGCCGCAGTTACGTGATCGACACGTCCGTCCTCCTCTCGGATCCAAACGCCTTGCTGCGTTTCGCCGAACACGAGGTGATCGTGCCGATCGTGGTCATCAGCGAGCTGGAAGGCAAACGGCACGACCCCGAACTTGGCTACTTTGCCCGGAAGGCCCTGCGACTCCTGGACGACCTCCGCACGGAACACGGCGGTCTGAACCACGCCATACCCATAGGAACCGAGGGTGGTCTGCTCAGGGTGGAGTTGAACCATATCTCGCCGGACGTCCTGCCGGCAGGGTTCCGTGGCGGTGACAACGACAGCCGTATCCTGGCCGTCGCGAAGAACCTGGCCAATGAAGGCCACAACGTCACTGTTGTTTCCAAAGACCTTCCCATGCGCGTCAAAGCCTCAGCCATGGGCCTGCATGCCGATGAATACCGCAACGAACTCGTCAAAGACTCCGGCTGGACCGGCATGGCCGAAGTGGAGGCCACAGAAGGCGAGATCACCACCCTCTACGGCCACGAACCCGTCTTCATCCCCGCTGCAGCAGAACTGCCCGTCAATACAGGGCTCGTGCTGCTCTCCAACCGCGGATCGGCCCTTGGCCGGGTTGGCTCCGACAAGCAGGTGCGGCTCGTCAAAGGCGACCGGGATGTCTTCGGTCTCCACGGTCGCTCAGCCGAACAGCGCCTGGCCATTGACCTCCTCATGGACCCTTCCGTAGGTATCGTCTCGATCGGCGGCCGCGCGGGAACGGGCAAGTCGGCGCTCGCGCTCTGCGCCGGCCTCGAGGCCGTCCTGGAACGCCGCGAACACCGCAAGGTAGTGGTCTTCCGGCCCCTCTACGCCGTGGGTGGCCAGGAACTCGGCTACCTGCCGGGATCCGAAGCCGAAAAGATGAACCCCTGGGCCCAGGCGGTCTTCGACACCCTGGGTGCATTGGTCAGCCAGGAGGTTGTTGAGGAAGTCATGGACCGCGGCATGCTGGAAGTCCTGCCGCTCACCCATATCCGCGGGCGCTCGCTCCACGACGCCTTCGTGATCGTGGACGAGGCACAGTCCCTGGAAAAGAACGTCCTCCTGACCGTCATGAGCCGGATCGGACAGAACTCCAAGATCGTCCTCACCCACGACGTCGCCCAGCGTGACAACCTCAGGGTCGGCAGGCACGACGGTGTGGCGGCCGTCGTCGAGACGCTGAAGGGACATCCGCTGTTCGGCCACATCACGCTGACGCGTTCCGAGAGGTCGCCGATTGCGGCCCTGGTGACGGAGTTGCTTGAAGGGGCAGAAATCTAAGAGGGGTACTGCCGCGGCTTGTTCACCAGAGCAAGCCGCGGCCGGGTCCGCCGTGCCGCAGGTCAGAGTCCCAGATACGATTTCAGCCCTTCGTGGCCTTGGACTGTGAGGGTCCAGTCGGGGCGTTTGAAGGTGGTGGGTATGAGGCGGACCTTTTGGACTTCTTCCACTGTGGCGCCCCAAGTGTGGCGGACGATCCCGTTGGGTTCGTAGCCCAGGGTGGTGGAGACGCCGAGGGATTGCTTGTTCCACACTGCGGCTTCCGACTCGGCCACTTCCGCTTGCAGGTAATCGAACGCGTAGCCGACGACGGCGGCACGCATCTCCGTGCCGACGCCGCGGCCTTGTGCCGCTTGCTTCAACCAGGAGCCCGTGCGGACCGTCTTGAGGACACCGAAGTTCCTGGCTGCGATGTCCTGCACGCCCAGGAACTCATCGTCCTGCCAAACGCCGAAGAGGAGCGTCCAGTCGTCGGGCGTGAATCCCGCCCGGCAGCGCCAATACCACTGGGCCATGTTTGGGGCCAGTTCGTCGTTGGGTAGCTCGGACCATGGGGTGCTGAACGGGTTCCTGCCTGGTTCGTGGATGCCTGACCTTGCCGCAGCAACCGCAGCCGGGATGTCGGCGTCGAGAATCGGGCGAAGAACCAACCGCGGGGTAGCGAGGGTAAGTCCGAAGGGGGGCCAGATGTCTGCCAGCGATGTCATCGCCGTAGTCTAGCCGCAGTTGGGCGAAGCCCGTGGAGGGTCCACCCTGCCCGTCAGGCTGCAGGCCCGATATCCCAGGAAATATGCTGGCGCACGTCGGTCAGGTTCATGGATTCGGCCAGGAACAGGTCATCGAGCATGTACTCGTCAACAGCCAGGATTCTGAGCCAGTGCCCCTTGCCGCTGGTTTCCCCGTCAAGGGACTGGCTGGCAACGCAGACACCTGTCGCGGCATCAATCCTGATCAGTGTCCTCCCCGGATGGGCCAGCGGCTCGGCAGGATCCGAGGGTTTGTAGGTGCGTCCCCGGATCACCACGGTTTCGAGGGCGGGACGGCCCTCGTGGTCCACCATCCGGGGCTCGTCCATTGACACGGGATTCGCATCCGGGAACTCCAAGGGAGCCGGGGCGTTGCCGGCGAGTTCCACGGGATCCAGTGCGGCCGCCAGCCTCCCGTTGCCGAAGGACGGCTCTCCGTACGCGGCCTCGGGACGACGGCGGACGAGTCCGGCGTCGTCATGGACCGGAGTGACAAGGTGCGGCGGCAGCAACCACGAGCGCCGCGTCGCACTGACATACAGGTCATCCCGCGAATCGTTGATGCCGGTGGTGCTATGGAGCAGCTGACCGTCCGGCGTTTCGAGCCGAAGGGCTCCAGGACGCCTCAGCCACGCCCGCACGAGCGCTGCCCCGGTGCCCGGCCGTTCGAGGTATTCGAAGCGGAGGCTGTTCCATTTCCACGGTGAGGACCTGCACAGGTTGCGGAATGTGGAGGACGAGTCATTGAGGGGACAGCCCTGTGCGTTTGCAGGGTTGAATTCCGAACCAGTACCACCGAAACGCCCCATATCCACAGTTTACCTACGCGTCCACCAGTGCCGGGGGCCGGAATCGGGATAGCATCCGAGGGTGATCCGACGACTCGCAGAACTGTGGAATGCCTGCCCCGTGGGCTTCTGGCTGGTGCTGCTGGCGTGCGCCTACTACCTCGTCATGGCGGTACGGCTCACGGTCATCGATGTTCGCAGCCATCTGCTTCCCAACCGCATCGTCTTTCCGTCGTATGGGATCGCCGGCGTGCTCCTGCTCGCCGCTGCTGTGGCCGCTTTCGCGGTGCCTGGTACCGGGAGGGCTGCCGACGCGTCCCTGTTCGGAATTCCCGGGCTCGGTGTCATCGCAGGGGCAGCCGTGCTGTGGGTTTTCTACTTCGTGCTCAGGCTCATCCATCCGCCCGGTATGGGGTTCGGGGACGTGAAGCTTGCAGGCGTGCTGGGCCTGTATCTGGGGTACCTGGGATGGCAGCACCTCTTTGCCGGGACGTTTGCGGCATTCCTGCTGGGCGGGCTCTGGAGCCTGGCCCTGCTCCTCGCCCGGCGGGGAACGCTCCGCTCCGCGATCCCGTTCGGCCCCTTCATGCTCGCCGGTGCGGCTGCGGCCATGGTGCTGCTGCCTGCATGACGCCGTAAGCTGGCCCCATGGGTGCCCCTGAATTCGTGCTCAAACTGCGGGAAAAAATCGGCCACGACCCCCTCTGGCTGCCTGCCGTCCGCGGCGTGGTCTTCGACGACGACGGCAGGGTGCTCCTCTGCCAACGTGCCGACAATGGGCATTGGACCCTCATCACCGGCATCCTGGAGCCGGGCGAGCACCCGGCGCCGGGGCTCGTCCGGGAGATCTTCGAGGAAACAGCCGTGGTGGCCGAGACGGAGCGGATCCTTGGGGTTGGGGTGGTGGGGCCTGTGACCTTCCCCAACGGCGACGAGTGCGACTTCCTGGACATCACTTTCCGCTGCCGCTACATCTCCGGCGAAGCCACGGTCAACGACGACGAATCAGTGGATGTCGGATGGTTCGGACTGGATGAACTGCCGGATATGAGTGCGGGAAACCTCGAGGCGATACGGCTGGCCACGGAACCCGAAGGTCCCGTGGCCTACCAAACAGAGGACTAACTGCTACCGGTGTGCCGCCCCGGCGGTTGGACGGTCCTTGTCAGCGTCATCTACGGCCGCCCCGGATCCGGGGTTGGCTGAGTCCAGGCGCTCGGCCTCCAGGCGTTCTGCTTCGGCGCCACCTACTGCCTCGCCACGGGCCACCATCCCTGCCGTGTCGGAGAGGGGAATCTGCTTGAGCGTGATGGCCAGCAGCAGGGCGATTCCGATGAAGGGAACCAGGTACCAGAACACCGGTGCCAGTGAGTTTGCGTACGCGTTGACGATCGCGTCCCGGAGCTGGTCCGGCAATTGGGACAGTGCCTGCGGGTCGAGGGTGCTGGTGGACCGGGATGCCTGCTCCGCCGACGCGCCTGCACCGGTGAAGGCTTCCGTCAGGGACTCGGCCAAGCGGTTGGTGAAGATTGACCCGAACACAGCTACGCCCAGCGAGGCGCCAACCTCGCGGAAGTAGTTGTTGGTGCTGGTAGCGGTACCGATCTGGTCCGCGGGCACTGAGTTCTGCACCACGAGCACGATCACCTGCATGATCAGGCCAAGACCCGCTCCGAAGATGAAGAGCTGCACGCAGATGACGAAGATGGGCGTGTCCGCGGCCAGGGTGGTCAGCCACAGCATGGCGGCAATGGTCAGTGCGGCTCCCAGGATCGGATAGAGCTTGTACTTTCCCGTTTTGGAAATCCGGATTCCGGAGAAGATGGAGGTTCCCATGAGGCCCACCATCATCGGGAGCATGAGCAGGCCGGACTCGGCAGCCGATGTACCTGAGGACATCTGCAGGAACGTGGGCACAAAAGCGATCGCGGCAAACATGCCCAGGCCCAGGGTGAATCCGATGGCTGTGGCGTTGATGAAGATCGGGTTGCGGAACAGGCTCAGCGGAATGATGGGGTCCTCTGCCCGGCGCTCGGCCATGACAAAGGCGGCAGCGGCCACCACCATGCCCGCACCGAAGGCCCAGGTGAGCGGCGAGTCCCAGCCTTCCTCCTTCTTGCCGCCGAAGTCGGTGAAGAAGATCAGGCAGGTGGTGGCGGCGGACAGGAAGAGGACACCCAGGATGTCGATCTTCTTCTCTGCCTTCTTGTTGGGCAGGGTCAGCGTGAACCAGGCCGTGATGAAGGCTGCGATGCCGATCGGGATGTTGATGTAGAAGGCCCACTCCCACGTCAGGTGGTCGACAAAGAAGCCGCCCAGCAAGGGGCCGGCCACCGCTGACAGGCCGAAGATCGCACCCAGCGGACCCATGTATTTGCCACGCTCGTTGGCGGGCACGATGTCCGCAATGATGGCCTGCGACAGGATCATCAGGCCACCACCGCCCAGGCCTTGGATGGCACGGAAAATCACGAAGCCCCAGAAGTCGGTAGCGAAAGCACAGCCGACCGATGCCAGGGTGAACAGGGCGATGGCTACCAGGAAGAGGTTGCGGCGGCCGAGGATATCGCCGAATTTGCCGTAGATGGGCATGACGATCGTGGTGGCCAGGAGGTACGCGGTGGTGATCCAGGCTTGGTGTTCCACGCCGCCGAGCTTTCCCACGATGGTGGGCATGGCAGTGGACACGATGGTTTGGTCCAGGCTGGACAGGAGCATGCCTGCAATCAGCGCGGAGAAGATGATCCAGATTCTCTTCTGGGTCAGCAGCAGCGGTTCGGCCGCTTTGGAGACAGTACTCATGGGAGGTCCTTCGAAGGTTCTGCGGATGTGTCCAGCGGTTGTGAAAAGAGTTTCCGGGCGGCCGCGAGGTTCTGGTCCAGCAGCTCGCGGTAGGGCCTGGTGTTGTCCTGCGAGAAGAACTGCTGGGCTGTCTTCTTGCTGACGGCACCGAAGACTGCCGCCGCCATGACGATCTCCGGGTGGTCAGGGGACAATCCCTCCCGCGCGGCGATCAGTTCGGTGAATTGCTGTTCCTTCGCCTCGCCCTCCAACGTCATCCTGCCCAGGAGTTGGGGCTCCGCCTTGATGGCAGCGATGAGCTGGTGGACTTCGGCGCGGCTGATGGTGGAGCGTTCCACGATGTCCAGCGTCAGGCGGTAGAGGGCCGCCAGCAGCGTGCCGGAGATGCTGTCTTTCCGTCGGCGCGGATCCCGGTTGAACGACTCCAGCGCGTCGGGCGGCAAATCGTCGGAGAAAGCGCCGATCACGGCGTCTTCCTTTGAATGGAAGTAGTTGAAGAAAGTGCGCCGGGAAATGCCCGCTTCCTGGCAGACTTCCTCGACGGTGTAGCCGTTGAGGCCGTGGTCAGCGGTCAGGGAACGCGCGACGGCGGTGATCGCCTGCCGGGTGGCAGCGCGCTTGCGTTCACGCAGTCCGCCGTCAGTATTTGCACTATTTTCCACAAAGTAAAGTTTTGCACTTCTTAATTAGTAGTGCAAAAAGATGGCGGGGTGTCACTCCTCACATCCAGCAAGTACGACGACGGCCGGTACCTTCCGTGCGGAAGGTACCGGCCGTCGTCGTACTTTGGGTCTTGCTCCGGCAGTTATGCCTTGTGCGCCGGCGACGTCATGGTGGTGACGTCCAGGGCCTTGTCCAGGTCAGCCTCGGAAACTTTGCCCTCGCCTTCGCCGACGAAGCCGAGCTTCTCGGTAGCCTGGCGAACCGTCAGGCCTTCGTTGACAGCGAGCTTGGCGATCTTGGCGGCGTTTTCGTAGCCGATGTACTTGTTCAGCGGCGTCACGATGGACGGGGAAGCCTCGGCCAGGAAGCGGGCGCGCTCCACGTTGGCGGTAATGCCGTCGATCATCTTGTCGGCCATGACGCGGCTGGTGTTGGCCAGCAGGCGGATGGATTCAAGCAGGTTGGCCGCCATGACGGGGATGCCGACATTGAGCTCGAAAGCGCCGTTGGTGCCGGACCAGGCGATGGCGGTGTCGTTGCCGATGACCTGGGCGCACACCATGATGGAGGCCTCGCAGATGACGGGGTTGACCTTGCCGGGCATGATCGAGGAGCCGGGCTGCAGGTCCGGGATGGCGATCTCGCCGAGGCCGGTGTTGGGACCGGAACCCATCCAGCGGAGGTCGTTGTTGATCTTCATGAAGGAGATCGCGATGTTGCGCAGCTGGCTGGAGCCTTCGATCAGGCCGTCGCGGTTGGCCTGGGCTTCAAAGTGGTCGCGGGCTTCCGTCAGGGGAAGGCCGGTGTCGGCGGCGAGGAGTTCGATCACGCGCTCCGGGAAGCCGGCCGGGGTGTTGATGCCGGTACCGACGGCGGTTCCGCCCAGGGGAACTTCGGCAACGCGGGGGAGAGCGGCGTTGATGCGCTCGATGCCGTAGCGGACCTGTGCTGCGTAGCCGCCGAATTCCTGGCCCAGCGTGACCGGGGTTGCGTCCATGAGGTGCGTGCGGCCGGACTTGACGACGTCCTTGAACTCCGCAGCCTTGCGTTCGAGGGATGCTGCCAGGTACTCCAGGGCCGGGATCAGGTCATTGATCAGGGCCGAGGTTGCCGCAACGTGGACGGATGTAGGGAAGACGTCGTTGGACGACTGGGAAGCGTTCACGTGGTCGTTGGGGTGGACCACCTTGTCGCTGCCGCCGGCGGCGAGGGCACGGGTAGCGAGCTCGGCGATGACCTCGTTGGTGTTCATGTTGGAGGACGTGCCGGAGCCGGTCTGGAAGACGTCGATCGGGAAGTCGCCGTCGTACTTGCCGGTCGCAACCTCATCGGCAGCTGCAGCGATTGCCTCGGCGAGCTCGCCATCGAGCACCCCCAGTTCGGCGTTCGCGAGTGCAGCGGCCTTCTTGACGCGGGCAAGTGCCTCAATGTGGGCGCGTTCCAGCGTCTTGCCGGAGATCGGAAAGTTCTCCACAGCACGCTGCGTCTGTGCGCGGTACAGGGCGTTCACGGGGACGCGAACTTCGCCCATCGTGTCATGTTCAATACGGAACTCAGTGGTGGAAGTCATGGGGCTAGCTTATGGCGATTGCGGGCTCCACCGAAAACCCGGAAGGCAGTGCTACGTGCCCCGGCCACGGGGCCGGGGCACGTGGTCCTAGACCTGTCCGATCGCGGAAACAAGGGCCGCCTGGCCCTCATCGAGCTTGTAGGAGAGGCCGATCACAGCAACACGGCCCTCTTCGATGGCGTCGGAAATCACACGTGAGCTGTCTGCGAGCCGATCGGCGGTCTGCTTGACGTGTTCCACCACCATCTCGTTGACGTCTTCCTGGCCGTTGCGCTTGGCGGTCAACACCGAGGGGGTGATGCGTTCAACGAGGTCGCGGATGAAGCCCGGCGGCATCTCTCCGGTTTCCACGGCTCCCTTGGTGGCCGACACGGCGCCGCAGCTGTCGTGGCCCAGGATGGCGATCAGCGGAACCTTGAGTTGACTGATGCTGTACTCCAGGGAGCCAAGGACCGCGTCATCGATCACTTGGCCTGCCGTGCGCACCACGAAGGCATCGCCAAGACCGAGGTCGAAGATGATTTCGGCCGCCAGGCGCGAGTCGGCGCAGCCAAAGATAACGGCAAAGGGATTCTGTCCCTCAAGGAGGGAGGAGCGGCGGGAAGCATCCTGGTTGGGGTGCTGGGATTCGCCGGAAACAAAACGTTCATTGCCCTCGCGCAGGCGTTGCCAGGCCAGGGCCGGAGTCAGATTAGTAGGCACCTTATTACTTTACGGGGCCGGTGCCGGGGAGCGGGAAGTGTTGCGAAACGATGTCAGGCCGCGGGTGCGCTGCTTGCGGCAGGTGCCTGGTCCGCGGATTTCACGACGGCGGCTGCCAGCTCCGCGAACTCGTCCAGGCTGGCAGTGCCGCTCAGGATGATGGTGGTGCCGCGGTATTCGAGCACCATGCTGCGCTTGTCCTTGCCCGAATCCCGCAGTTCCCACTCCTGTCCGCCCGCATTCCTGGTTCCGGTCAAGGGCAGGTTGCCGGTCTGCTGGAGGATCCAGGTGGGATTGGCCTGCCTGGTCTGGGTGAGGCCGATAAACGCCTCCTTGGGCGTCAGGTAACCGACCTCCCAAGTGGGCACGCCGGTGGAGGTTCCCGATTCCCACCGCGCGTAGTTGGGGGTGAATGTGTCGCCCGTATCGGGTGTGACGGGTGTGAATCCGGCCACATCGCCGGCATTGCGCGCGGCAGAAGCAACGTCCACCTCCGGGCGGAAGCCTTCGCCCTTGGGCGCCGGATTCATCAGCACCACGGGAAGGAAAGCGAGGACACACAGCACCAGTGCAATGACCATGCCGATCACCGAAGCGTTGGCCCGCTTGGCGGCTTTTGCCGGAATGACGGGTTTGAACGGGGCATCGGTGGCATCCGGGGCGCTGTTCCGGTGTGCCTGCGCACCGGCGGGGTTGTTGCCGGCGGCTGGCTTGTCCTGCGTTTCACTCACCCTTCCATAGTCCCTTATGGCGGCTCCGAACACACAACCGGCAACCTCACCGTCTGTTGTCCGGGGCGTGGTCATCCAGCGACTCCGCGGCGGTGCGCCGACTATGATCGTTGGTAGAGGGGCCCCAGGTCGCCTCGTGCAACCGTGTCCGGTCCCGTGAATCGTCACTCGAAGAAGAGGTTCAAGTGTCTCCTGCACCAATGACCCAGCAGTATTCCACGATTTCGCCGTCGCTCGCCGTCGGCACTGACGAGCCAGACCGCAACCTTGCGCTGGAACTCGTCCGTGTCACTGAGGCCGCGGCCATTGCCGGTGGCCACTGGGTAGGTTTCGGCGACAAGAACAAGGCCGACGGTGCCGCCGTCGACGCCATGCGCTCATTCCTCCACACTGTCCACTTCAACGGCGTCGTGGTGATCGGTGAGGGTGAAAAGGACGAAGCCCCCATGCTGTTCAATGGTGAACAGGTTGGCGATGGCACCGGCCCTGAGTGCGACGTCGCCGTCGACCCCATCGATGGAACGCGCCTCACCGCCCTGGGCATCAACAACGCCCTCGCCGTCCTGGCGGTAGCCGAACGCGGCTCCATGTTCGATCCTTCGGCTGTCTTCTACATGGAGAAGCTCGTCACCGGCCCTGAAGCCGCCGACATGGTGGACCTCCGCCTTCCGGTCAAGCAGAACCTGCACCTGATCGCCAAGGCCAAGGGCGTGAAGGTCAACCAACTCAATGTCATGATCCTTGACCGCGACCGCCACCGCCCGCTGGTGGAGGAAATCCGCGAGGCCGGGGCCCGCACCAAGTTCATCATGGACGGTGACGTGGCCGGCGCCATTGCCGCCGCACGTTCCGGTACCGGCGTGGACGCCCTCATGGGCATCGGCGGAACTCCCGAGGGCATCGTGGCCGCCTGTGCCATCAAGTCCCTCGGCGGCGTCATCCAGGGCCGTTTGTGGCCCACCTCGGATGAGGAAAAGCAGAAGGCCATCGACGCCGGACACGACCTTGACCGGGTCCTGTCCACCAACGACCTCGTCACCTCGGACAACTGCTACTTCGCGGCAACCGGCATTACCGACGGCGACCTCCTGCGTGGCGTGCGCTACCAGAAGGACCGTGTGGTTACCCAGTCGATCGTGATGCGCTCCAAGTCCGGCACGGTGCGTTTCGTGGACGCAGAGCACCACGCCTCCAAGTGGGAGACGTACGCGCGCAAGTAAGCCCGTAAAACAACAGAAGGACGGCAGGAGCATCCTGCCGTCCTTCTGTTGTTCTAGCGGAGTTTGTCGCGGAGGCCCCTGGCCAGTTGGTAGGCGCCATAGCGGAGTTTGTTGACCGGAAGGTCCCACGTGCCGGGGTAGGAGACCTCACGGCCGCCGAAGGACTTCTTGAACGCCGTGAAACCTGCCCATTTGTGGTCGGGTTCGTCCTCTGGCGCCACGCCCCAGAGGTCCACATACTTGAGGCCCTTCTCCTTGGCATCGGCCATGAGCGTCACCAGCAAGGGGATGCCTGCGCTGAGTTTCCGGTGGGTGTCGTCAAGTGCTGCGTGGGCGTAGACGCGGGTATCGGCGGAATCGTAGGCGAAGGCCGCGGCGATTGGTTCGCCGTCCAGTTCGGCAATGAAGAGGGTTCCGGCGCCTGCGGGCAGCAAGGACTGTGCCACGGTGGCCAGGTACTCGTCGCTTTGCGGTTTGAAGCCGTTACGTGCCGCTGTCAGGTGCAGGAAGTGGAGCAGGATGGAAATGTCTGCGGGGTCCTGTGAGGAACGGAACGTCACACCCTTCTTGTGGATGTTCCGGTAGAGGTTCCGGTTGGTCGGCTTCATGCCGGCAAGGACATCCTTGAAGTCGCCGTCAAGGTCAACCACCCAGCTCAACTCGGGCTGCTGGTTGACCGGCGCCGGACGCAGCCCCCGGGCGCGAAGGAGGGGGCCGGCGTCGGACGCTGCGAAACCCGCGTCCACGGGTTCCATGCGGACAAATACGGCATGTTCCTTGCGGGCGAGCTCCACCAGGGCGGCCGTGGCGGCATCAAAGGCCGTCACCGAGGTGGCCACCGGGCCGTAAGGTGCGTAGATCACCTTGCCCGCGGGATTCTTCTCCTCGATGGCGAGGAAGCTCCACCCCGTGCCCGAGCGCTGGTGGACGCGTCGGCCCAGCGAACGCTGCACCTCTGCCCACGCAGGTGTCTGCAGGAAAAACTCCACGCCTACTTCACCAGCCCCGTGGTTACGGCAAAGGCGATGCTGGTCTCTGTGGCGCCCTGAACGGAGTGCACGTTCACGGGGTTCTCCACGTCGGGGATGAAGGCGGCATCACCGCGCTGGAGCCGGAGGTCGCTCTTCGGGGAGTCCAGCACCACGGTGCCGGCAACAACCACGACGACGGCCGGCCCGGACTGTGCCAAAGGCACCGGTTCGGCGCCGGGTTCCAGTTCGATGCGCTGCAGCTGGAACTCCTCGAACGGGGGCTGGTACAACTCCTGTCCGAACGGGGTGCGGACCGCTTCCACACGGGGAACACCCAGCGATTCGAAACGGACAGTCTTGAGAAGCTCAGGGACATCCACGTGCTTGGGCGTCAGGCCTCCGCGCAACACGTTGTCGGACGAGGCCATGACTTCCACGCCCGTGCCCTGGAGGTAGGCATGGACGTTGCCGGCCGGGAGATAGACGGCCTGGCCAGGCTGCAGGGACAGGTGGTTCAGCAGGAGCGAGATGAGGACGCCGGGATCACCGGGGAAGGCCTCATTGATGCCGACCATGGCGGTCAGGGCGTCCTCGTGCGGTTCCTGCGGGGCGCCTGCCCGGAGCACGGCCTCGATTTCCTGAATGGCCTCGGTGGCTTCCGTGCCGCCCTGGATGAGTCGGGTAAACGCTGCCCGGAGCGCTTCCTCTTCCACGGGCAGGCCAAGGTCGGAGATGACACCCTTGATGATCTCCGGAACATCCAGGGCCGCCGATTCCAGCACCGAAGCCAGATGTTCAAAGATCGCCCTGGAGGCAGCGGGGGACCTGAACCCGCACAGCGCCCGGAACGGGGTCAGGGCAAAAATCATCTCGGGCTTGTGGTTGTCGTCCCGGTAGTTGCGGTGGGCCGCGTCTGCCGCGATGCCCGCTGCGTTCTCCCGGGCGAAGCCTTCCCGCGCCTGCTCCAGGCTGGGATGGACCTGCAGGGACAAAGGTTGGTCAGCGGCCAGGATCTTGGTCAAGAACGGCAGCCTCGGCCCAAAGGCGGCCACGCTCTCCCCGCCCAGGAAATGCGCGGGGTCCTTGGCGATCAGTGCATCCAGCGGCTGGGTGACGCCATTGGGATGGATGGCCGTGGACGGCGAGTCAGGGTGGGCCCCGATCCACAGTTCAGCCTCCGGCCCACCTGATGCCGGCCGCCCCAGCAAGCCGGCGATCGCCGTCGTCGAACCCCAGGCGTAGGGTCGCAAAACATTCTCAATCTGGTACACGAAGGAAAGTCCTTATCGTCGCGCTGAACGTGGGATGGAGCGGCTGCGGGGCCTACAGCGGGGCGCACTGCCCGTTGGTTGCCACGAGGTCGCGGATGCCCTGCTCATCACCCTGGGCCTTGAGGCCATTGAGCAGCTCTTCCGTGATGAGGGTTCCATCGGGCGTGGTGGTGACCGGGGTGAAGTCAGTCGAACCCGGCGACGGCAGCTGTCCGGCAGGCAGGCCTGCAGCGAGGTCGCCACCGGCCATGACAGCGGATGCTCCCGGGGAGCCGTCCGTCACCAGGGAGTCATTCGCCTTCGGTGTGGCTGAGGGGGTGAGCAGTTCCTGCACCCGCGCGTGGATGAGGTCGAAGTCCGGCACGGTGGAGAACGACGCATCGAAGTCCGGCGGCCCGATAGTGAGGCGCTTGACGGGCTGGTTCTTGGACTTCAGGGCGAGGTCTACGAAACTGCCGAGCTGGCCGGAGGAGATGTTGGAGTCCACCACCTTGGTGCCTGCATTGGCAATGTCCTCGAACTTGGTCAGCAACGTGGCCGGATCCAACTGCCTGAGCATGGCTTGCTGCACGCACTGTTGGCGGGCGATACGGGCGTAGTCATCCACGAATTCACGGGACCGCCCGTACCAGAGCGCCTGGAAACCGTTGAGGTGGACGTCACCGGCGGGGATCCAGCCGTCGGGCATGCCGTGGATGCCGTTGGCCTCGTCGGTCACGGGACCACTGATGGGAACCCAGCCGCCGGCCTTGATGCGGATGCCGCCCATGGCGTCGATCAGCTTGGCGAAACCATCCATGTCCACCAGGACGTAGGCCTGGACAGTGATGCCAAGGGTCCCGGAGACGGCTTCAAGCGTTGCCTGCGCGCCGGGGTCGGCCACGCCCGGGTACAGGTCCTGGTAGTTGTTGGTGACCTCTGTATTGACGGCGTTGATCAGGCATTCATTGCCGCAGTTGTAGCCATCCGGGTAGACCTGGCGCATCGGCGAGTCCTCACTGAACTGCGCGTTCTGCAGGTTGCGGGGCACTGAGATGATGGCGCTTTCGCCGGTTTTGGCGTCCACGCTGATGACGGACAGGCTGTCCGGACGGCGGCCGGTCCTGTCGTCTCCGGCGTCGCCGCCCATCATGAGGAAGTTGTAGCGGCCGTCCACGGGATCGATGGCGGGGCCGGCATTGAAGATGCTGCCGATCGCATTGCGACTGACGTTCAGCACATAGGCCAGATATCCCAGTGAACCACTGGCGGCAAGGGTGGCCACCGCGAGGACCACGGCGATGATGGGCCGCATACCGGGGGCCAGGAGGGCGGGCCGGATGATGCGCAAGGTATTCAGGAACAGGAACGCCCAGCCCAGCGCCAAAGCCACCAGGACAACAATGATCACCAGCGACCCCACCGGATGGGTCACGATGCTCAACAGCATGGTCCGGTTTACCGCGGCGATGACCAGGGCCAGGATGCCCAGTGCCCATACGGTCAGGGTGACGCGCAGGGCCGTGCGCCCGAGCTTCCGGTCGCCGGCCACAATCTGGGCGCTCCCGGGAATGAAGAGGGTCAGGAGGACCAGCACGAAGGCGCGCTTGGTCCGTACCGGAGCGCTGGCCCCGGACGGATAGCGGACAGGATCAGTCAGGGCACCGCCGGACTGACTCGGATTCTTGTGCATGGTGGTCATCCGCTGCCTTCCTAGCGGCTGCTCCGGCCCGAGGCGTTGGCAGGGGAGAAGACCTCTTCCACCTTGTTGCGCAGGTTCTCGCCCTTCTTCGTGGCAACGTCGTTCAGCTCCTGGGCGAAGCGCTGCAGGTCTTCGCGGAGGCGGGTGGCGAGCTCATCGGTTCCGGAAGCAAGCATGCGGACAGCCAGCAGGCCGGCGTTGCGTGCTCCGGCAATCGAGACCGTGGCCACCGGTACGCCGGCGGGCATCTGGACGATCGACAACAGCGAGTCCATGCCATCGAGCGTCTTCAGCGGAACGGGGACGCCGATCACGGGAAGAGGGGTTACCGATGCCAGCATGCCGGGCAGGTGCGCGGCTCCGCCGGCACCGGCGATGATCACGCGCAGGCCGCGCTCATGCGCTGTCTGCCCATACCGGATCATCTCCGTGGGCATGCGGTGCGCGGAGACAACATCTGCTTCGAACGGAATGCCGAACTCGGCCAGGGCGTCGGCCGCGGCTTCCATAACGGGCCAGTCCGAGTCCGAGCCCATGACGAGCCCTACGAGGGGGGCTGGAGCTGCTGACGTCATTCGGTCTCCTCGAGGGTTGTCGATGCCGGTCCGCGGCCGTCGCGGATGATGTTTGCCACGGCGGTTGCGCGTTGGCGGACGGAGTCTGCATCCGATGCTGCGGAGCCAACAAGGTTGACGTGCCCGATCTTGCGTCCCGGGCGCACGGATTTCCCGTAGCAGTGGACCTTGGCTGCAGGTTCGTACGCCAGGGCCAGGGGGAAAGCGCTGAAAAGATCCTGGTTGTCGCCGCCAAGGAAGTTCTTCATGACCGTCACGGGCGCCAACGCGTCCGTGGCTCCCAGGGGCAGGTCCAGGACCGCGCGCAGGTGCTGTTCGAACTGGCTGGTGATGGCACCGTCCTGGGTCCAGTGGCCGGTGTTGTGCGGGCGCATGGCGAGTTCGTTGATCAGGAAGCCTGCGCCGACCCCGGGTGTTTCGAACAGCTCTGCTGCCATGACACCGGTGACGCCGAGCTCGTTGGCGATCCTCAACGCGGCTTCCTCTGCAGCCGCGGCGACCTCCACCGGGATGTTCTGGGCCGGAGCGATGACCTCATCGCAGACACCGTCCACCTGGATGGTGTGCACCACCGGCCAGGCGCGGGACTCGCCACCTGGCGTGCGTGCAACCAGGGCCGAGAGTTCACGGCTGAAGTCCACCTTGGCTTCTGCGAGCAGGGGGCTCATGGACTGGAACCAGTCCGCAGTGCCGGCCGCCTCATCGGCGGAATCTACAATCCTGACGCCCTTGCCGTCGTATCCGCCGCGAGGGGTCTTCAGGACAACGGGCCAGCCGATCTTGTCGCCGAACTCCACAAGGTCTTCCACGGTGCCGACCGCAGACCATTCGGGGTTGGGCAGGCCCAAACGGTCAATCGCTGCCCGCATGACCAGCTTGTCCTGGGCGTTCACCAGGGCATCCGGACCGGGCTGCACGTTGACGCCGGCGTCCAGGAGGGCACGCAAGTGGTCCGTGGGGACGTGCTCGTGGTCGAAAGTCAGGACGTCCACGCCTTTGGCGAACTCCAACAGGGTATCCAGGTCCTTGTAATCTCCGACCGGCGCGGTTGCCACGGCGGGGACGGCTGATACGTCCTCACCCTCGGCAAGTACACGCAGTTCGAAGCCCAAAGCGGTAGCGGGCGGGGCCATCATGCGGGCGAGCTGGCCGCCGCCAACAACGCCGATTACTGGAAAAGTCACAAGGTTCAGCCTACCGAACCGGCGGCTGGATCACTTATTCTGCCGCCCTCCCGGGCAATTTTCGAGGCTGTATTAAATGCCGCCGGGCCTGCTTTCCGGGCGTTCTCCCAGCCTTGTCCCGGGCAACGTTTGGAAATGGGCGCTAAAATGGACGTGGCCCACTGGCCCATCTTTACAACGGCCTGGAGGGTCATGATCACCACACTTGCAGATCGCATCCGCGGACTTGCCTCGCTTTTTTGGCGTGAGGTAGCCAAGTTCGGCGCCGTGGGCGGTGTTGCCTTCGTCATCGACTCCGCTGTCTTCATCTGGCTTTTTTCCGGGCCGATGCATGGCAGCGAAGTGTGGGCCAAGGCCATTGCCACCATCGTGGCCAGTATTTTCTCGTGGGTGGCCAACCGGTTCTGGACGTTCCGCCACCGCAAGCAGGCCAACGTGGTCCGCGAAGCCGTGCTGTTCGCCATCATGAACTTCGTGGGCCTGCTCATTGCCTCAGGTTGCGTCTGGGTGGCCAAGTACATCCTTGAACTCAACGACAAATTCTCGCTGTTCATCGCAGGCAGCGTGGTCGGCCTGATCCTCGGCACCATCTTCCGTTTCTTCGCCTACCGTTTCTGGGTCTTCAACGAAGAACTGGATGCAGAGCCCGCGTACTCGCACGACCACGAGATAATCGACCTGCACCACAAGCCCCGGGCGGGCGCTGTCGATACCGTCGCTGCCGCACCGCACACCGGGGAACTGCCTTCGGTCAAGAACGGCTGACGCGCTCGTTCTCCAGAAGGTGTTCAGTCACCGGAACGTCCGGATGGACCAGCACCACTGACCCGTCCTGTTTCCATGCGCCCAAAGCGGCGGCCAATCCTGCTTCCAGTCCTTCGGACGCCTTCACCAGCAGTCGTACGCCGGTGTCCTGGGCGGTGGCGAAGCCGTCGAGCAGTTCCTCGTGACGGTGCGCCGCGCCGCTTCGGACGGCTCCGCGCCCGGTTTCCGGCTCGTTATGGGCCATGAACACGTCGCCGTGGGAGCGTACTTCCGCTGCGTAGTCCACGACGCCGGCCGGCAGTTCGCCGGGCCAGCGCATGGCCAGTGCCGCCAGTGGCACGGCGACCACCGCGTCGTAGCGGCCTCCGGCACCGCCGTCGGGAGTGTCAGTGACCAACAGGTCCGCAGCGGTATCGTCGAAAACCACCTCCATGCCCAACTGCCAGGCAGCCAGCGCCCAGACGAACGATTTCCAATGCGCGGGCAGGTCCAGCCTCACGGATGTTCCTGGTTCGGCATCGAGTTCGTCCTGCAGCAGGTTGCTGGTTTTTGCCACCCAGTTGTCCAGGACACGTCCGGATAGCTCCACGCGCTCGGAATCCGGTCCGTACCAGGTCAGCCGTGGTGACGTTGAATGTCCGGAACGAAGGGCGGTCATCAGGTCTGCTGCCGGGATGCTCATGGGTCCATCTTGGCACGGAGCGGCTGGCCGGGACCCGCGCTTCTGTGAGATGCCGCACATAAGGTTCCGACGTGAAGGCCCGCGGACAGGGTAGTGAACGTCCACAGCGCCGGAAATTCAGCGAATGTTCAGCCAAGTGGCGTAAGGCTTCCGTTTTTCGCAGCGACGCGCCCGGCGGCACGCCGAAAATTGTTGGGCGTGGCGCATCCCACGTTTCTACAAAACCTTGATTATTATCCCGGCGCGGCTTGACTGGCGGGTAGTTACACACGTGTAATTAGTAATCAACGCCGCTGCATAGAGGACCGGAACACCGCCGGGAATCTGAAAGACATTCAGGCAGCAGCTGCAAACTCAGGAGGGACGCCATGGGGCAAGCGTTGCGTATCCAGGAAGATGCAGTCGTCGCAGAACACGCGTCGGTCAAGTACCGATCGCGGGAGGTGCCGGGGGATTGGTATGTGGACCCGGCGGATCCGGAAGCGGCAGAAAAATACAACCAGAACGTGCAGCAGTCGCTGGAGGACCAGGCAACTGCCCTTCTGGCCGCACATGAGGCTTTGATCGGGGATTTGCCCGATGGCGGTGACGAGGATCTCGACGATCCTCCCATGGAGCTGCACCGGCCGCTCGAAAACCCGGGGCAGCCGGTCTGGATCGGGCTCCCCACGCAGGACGGCTTCGATGACGAAGGCGAGCTGGGATGGCAGACCGACGCACTGTGTGCCCAGACTGATCCGGAGGCTTTCTTCCCGGAGAAGGGCGGTTCCACGAGGGACGCCAAGAAGGTCTGCGGGGCATGCAACGTCCGGTCGCAGTGCCTTGAGTATGCTCTCGCGAATGATGAGCGGTTCGGTATTTGGGGCGGCCTCTCTGAGCGTGAGCGCCGTCGGCTGAGGAAGCGAGCGGTCTGATTCTTAAGGAAGTACACGTCACCGCCGTTGTGGTTGCGCACAACGGCGGCGACTATCTCCCCAGGACCTTGGCGGCTCTGTCGAACCAGACGCGTTCGGCAGATGCCGCCATTGGCGTTGATACAGGATCCTCCGACAACTCCCCGGAACTGCTCCGTGAAGCGCTGGGCGCCGGCAACGTCACTGTCTTCGCGCATCCCAAAACCGGGTTCGGCGCCGCAGTCCAGGCCGGGCTGCGGGAGTTGGCGCCCGCAGGCGATCCGCGCCCGGAGACCGTGGAATGGATCTGGCTGCTTCACGACGACGCCGCACCGGCGCCCGACGCTTTGGCCGAACTGCTGCACGCCGTGGAGCGCACCACATCCGTCACTGTGGCCGGTTGCAAGCAGCTTGGCTGGGACAACGAGCGCCACCTGGTGGACGTTGGCTTGTCCACCAGCCGATGGGCTGAACGGCTCACCCTGATTGATGCAGACGAGGTCGACCAAGGGCAGTATGACGCCCGTACGGACACCTTCGCCGTGAACTCAGCCGGTATGCTGGTGCGCCGCGATGTCTGGGAGCACCTGCAGGGGTTCGACCCGGCCTTGCCCGGCAGCGGTGACGACGTCGATTTCTGCTGGCGCAACTGGCTTGCCGGCAACCGTGTTGTGGTGGTTCCCAACGCACGGATGTTCCATGTGGAGAACCGGCCGCACGGGCTGGGCACCCCATCGGCCGCCCGTAAAGCCCAGATCCATATGCGGCTCAAGCACACGCAGTGGTGGAAGGTCCCATTCCAAGGTGTCGGAGCCGCGCTCGGTGCTTTGATCCGGTTGCTGCTCAGCATCCTCGTAAAGGAACCCGGTTACGGTTTCTCGCAATTCACAGCCACCATCGCAGCTTTGTCGCGTCCCGCGGCCATCGCCCGTGGCCGGCGTACGGCCGCACGTACCCGTGCGGTTCCGCGTTCCCAGGTCCGTGGGCTGCAGAAGCCGTCCCGGGAGGTTCGGGCGAACCGCCGGTCCTTGCTGGAAGCCATCCGTCCCGGCGAGGACAGCCCGGCCGTCACGGACCTCTTGGCGCCGGAACCCAGTGGCGACGCCGCAGACGATTTCGCGGCGCTGGCAACCAACGAACGCGGATGGGTGGGAACCGGCGCGGTAACGGCGGCCGTGATCGCCCTCGCCGCAGCCTTGGTGGGATTCCTGGGCCTCCTGCGCTCCCAGGCCGCTGCCGGCGGTGCCCTCCTTCCCGTGTCAGCTGCTCCGGGTGATATCTGGGCCAACGCGTCTACCTGGTGGATCCCCCTGGGAGCAGGACTTCCCGGTCACGGTGATCCCTTCGGCTACGTCCTGTGGGTCCTGTCGATTCTTGGTGCTGGAGACGGCAACGCCGCCATCATCTGGCTCCTTGTCCTGGCCATGCCGCTGTCAGCCGTGGCGGCGTGGTTTGCCGCCGGGGCCCTGACCACCAAACGCCGCTACCGGACTGTTGCTGCACTTGTCTGGGCGGGCGCACCTGCCCTGCTGGCGGCCCTCAATGAAGGCCGCCTTGGTGCGCTGATCGCGCACCTTCTCATGCCGCTGCTGCTGCTGGCGCTGATGCGTGCCTCCGGCTCGGGGATAGTGCAGCCGAGGTCGGCAGCGACGTCCGGGGTCACGGCCGGTCGCCGGCCCCAGCCGCTCCGGGGCAAGCCGGGAGTGAATGGAACACCGTCATGGACTGCTGCCGCTGCTGCTGGCCTGGCCATGGCCGCGATCACGGCGTCGGCTCCGTCCTTGCTGGGCCCGATCACGGTAGCGATTGTGCTGGCAGCCGTGGTCCTCGGCCACCGCGGCAGGACACTGTGGTGGTCCCTCCTTCCCAGCCTCGCGTTGTTTGTTCCTTATGTTGTGTCCGTGCTGGACCGACCGCGGTCCCTGCTTTCAGATCCAGGTCTTCCGCTCACCTTCGAGGCCGCTCCGCTGTGGCAGCAGGTCTTGGGCCAGCCTCTGGCATTTGAGTCCGACGGCGGCTTGACCGGCTTGGGTGCCTTGGGACCCGGCGCTGTGCCATGGGCGCTGATCCTTGCGATCCTGGTTGGTGCGCCGGTGGTCCTGCTCGCTGTGGCTGCATTGTTCGTTCCGGGCAAGCGGGCCCCGCTGGTCAGGGTGTTCTGGCTCGTGGCCCTGGGCACCCTGGCCAGCAACTGGCTGGTCGGCCACGTTGCCACCGGGGTCAACAACGATGTCATTGTGGGACCCTTTACGGGCCCGGCAGTCTCTGTGGCCATGATGATGTTCCTGGGGGCCGCCCTCCTCGGGGCAGAGAAGATCTTTGCCGGTGCTGCGGGAAGGAACAACGACGGCGCTCGTTGGCGCTTGCCTCTGCGGCGTGCGGCCTCCGGAGCGGTGGTCATGGTCCTTATAGCGGGACCGCTCGCGGCGATGACCGCATGGGCGAGCAATAACATAGCCGAGCGCCCGGTCACCGGCTCCCAGCCAGCCGCGCAAGGGGGAGCTTCCGATAACCCGGATACGCCGCCGGGATCCCTCGGCGCGGCCCGCTTGGTGTGGCCGGTGGAGAGCAGCACCCTGCCTGCCACCGCCGTCGACCGCGGGACGGGGCCGGAGCGGACGCGGACCCTGGTGATCACCAGTGGTGAGCAGGGGGCATACACCTCCTCGCTGATGCGGGACGCTGGAACCACACTGGACACCTTGTCCACCATTGCATCTGCCCGGACGATCATGGGCGCTCCGGGCCGTGAGGAAATCACCACCGACGACGCCGCGACCTCCTCCATGCGACGAGCCGTTGCCACGATCGTGGCGAGCAGCGACGTCGATCCCCGTGCCGACCTGGAACAGCTGGGCGTCGGCTTCGTGGTGCTCAAGGCAGCCGACAACGCAGCACAGCTCACCGCGAGCAGGATTGACGCCGTCCCTGGCCTGGTGGCCGTCGGCCAGACGAATGCGGGCTGGCTGTGGCGGGTCACACCGCGCGGGGAGTCATCCGGTGCAGCCGCGGACACCGCGTACCGCGCCAGGATCGTGGATGCGGAGGGTGCTGTCATCGGAACGCTCCCCTCGGAGGAGATTACGGTGGAAGCCGACCTTGCTCCCGGCGCGGAAGGCCGGCGGGTGGTCTTGGCTGAGCGGGCAGACCCGGGCTGGACCGCGACCCTGGATGGCCGCGGGCTGAAGCCGGCAACAGTGGGCTGGTCGCAGGCTTTTGAACTTCCCGCAGGAGGCGGAGAGTTGGAAATCCGGTACACGAGTCCCTGGGCGCCGTGGCTGGAAATCCTGCAGGCCGCCGTCTTCGGACTCACCGCGTTGCTGGCCGTACCCATGCCGGCGCGTCGTTCCCGAACGGGCATGTCGAGGGATGAAGTGTCCCTCCGTAAGGAGTACAGCAGTGTCTGACGACCCCCGGAAGACGGTCGGCCAAACCCCCACGCCGGATGACGGGCGGCCCGTAAAGGCCGCTCGGCCCGAAGACGCCCGGCAAAAGCGCGCCCGCGGTTCCAGCGAAACCCGGCCGGAGTCCCGGAACGGCAGCAGAAGCGGCCGCGGCTCCCGAACGGGAGTGGTGACAGGCGTGTTGTCCGCAGTAGTGATCCTTGCTGCCGGGGGTGGTGCGGTGGCCGCCGCCACCATGGTTCCCCAGCCTTCCGGTGGCACCGCCACGGACATCAGGCAAGCCGATGTCCCTGCTGGCCGCTCGCTGGGGGTCTGCCCGGAACCGGCACGCCTGGTCAGCGGAACCGTGGTGGGCACGGACGCCGATTTCAGCCCTGTCTCCACCACGGCAACCAGTGCACTCAATGCCGTAGTGCTCAGCAACCCCGCCGGTACTGTCCCGGGTACCAAGGTGACGTCGCTTGCCGGAGACCAGGTTGCCGAGATCGCCAAGGCACCCACCAGCACTCCTTCGCCTACGGCCGGCCCTCCGGTCCTCGCTGCCGGTACGGCGTCCATCAGCCCTGTCACGGCCCCGGTCGTGGTGGGTGCGGACCCCATCGGCAACGAGCAGGCGTCCCTTGCGGCCAATCTCAGCTACTCCGCTACAGACGGTGACTTGCGCGGTTCGGCAGTTGCCCCGTGCCAGCAGCCCGGGAATGACTCGTGGCTGCTCGGAGCGAACACTTCCCTGGGCCGCACGGCCGTCCTGAACGTCAGCAACGCGTCCGAAACCCCGGCCACAGTCAGCCTGGACCTCTTCGGGTACCAGGGACAGATCCAGGCGCCCGGGGCGAGGGGCCTCCTCGTAGCCCCGGGCACCACGCGCTCGGTGAACCTCGCCGGACTCGCCCCGGGCGAGGCCCAACTGGCCGTTCGCGTGCGCAGCACCGGTGGACCGGTGGCTGCCACGGTCCAGCAGAGCGTCCTGCGGGGCCTGGTTCCGGGCGGGGTTGAATTTCTGGCACCGGGAAACGGGCCCGCCAATCTCCAGGTGATGGCCGGCGTCGACATCCAGGACCCGGCAGCGCTGAAGGCGCTCAGCGGGAAGGCCGGATTCCCGGACGCCGTGCCCGCGCTCCAGATTGCCGTGCCGGGAACGGCTGACGCTGTGGTGCAGGTCCGGTTGTATGGAGCCAACGGCGAACGCAAGCTCCCCAGTGGGGGAGTTGTGACGGTGAAGGGCGGAACGGTGGCTACCCTCAACCTCGATGGCGTCCCGGCCGGAAGCTACACGGTGGCGGCGAGTTCGGATGTTTCCTTCGTGGCCTCCGCCAGGGTCGCCCGCGGCTCCAACGCTGAGGAGGCTACGGACTTCGCATGGTCGCCGTCGTCCTCGCGGCTCGGCAGCCAGCACCTGGTGGCCGTGCCCCGGGACGGCCAGCGCTTCCTGGCTTTCGGAGTGCCCGAAGGCCGCGCAACCGTGAGCTACGCACCCGTGACGGACGACGGTGCAGTAGGCAAGGCAGTCGATGTGGACATCTCGGGCGGTACGACGTCCATGATCGAGTTGCCGGCGAAATCCGGTGAAGCTGTTGTCGCCGGGTATGTGGTCTCCGCCTCGGGCGACCCTGTGTACGGGGCGCTTTTCCTGGGCAAGCAAGGACGCAACGACGTTTCGGTGGTGGCTATCCAGGATGCCGCCGCAGGACTGGAGAAGGTCCCGGTGTCGGTGGGCTACTGAGCCTGCGGGCCGGCTGTTCCGCCGTTGTTATTGATAACGACGGCGGTACACAGGGTCCAGCGTTTCCGGCGGTACCCCGAGCATCTCGGCCGTGTACTCCACCACGACGTCGTGGACCAGGTCCTGCAGCTCGTCGCGGGTTCCGGCCGTTTGCTCAACCACGCGGCGGTACACCGTGATCATGGGGGGCTCTCCGCGGCCTCCCGGCGTGTAGGCGCCCATCGGGGCCGCAGTTCCTGCTGAAACGAGCTGCTCGAGGTTGGGCGGAATCTCATCAACGGCGAACAATACGCCGTCCAACTGCTTGCCCCACATGTCCTGGAGGCGCTCGGCGGAGTCCAGGACCATGTCATCAAAGCGCTCGGCCCGTGTCCGGAAACCCGGAAGGCTCGGAAGCATCAGTTCTCCCCGCAATCCCCGGCCGTGACGGTTCCGCCGGCGCCGGCGGAAGCCCCGGGCCTCGGAGCGAACGAGTCCCTCTGCCTGATCGCCATTGGCGTCAGCCCACCGGACCTGGAAGCCGGGAACATGTGGCTGTGACTGCATATATCGACTTTAGTCCGGCGAATCGCCCAACGCGACACCATGGGTACTGCCGCGCCGTAGCGGCCAACGCCTGCGTCATGACACCGCGTCGCAGGGGGCCAATGCACGGTTCCGGTGTCCAATGGCGCTAATCTGGGATGTTGTGGGTGCTATTCGCCAGTGTTCAAGGTCAGCCTGCCGCCAGTCCGCGGTGGCAACTCTGACGTACGTGTATGCCGATTCCACGGCCGTTCTGGGACCCCTGGCCACCTACGCCGAGCCCCATGCCTATGACCTGTGCGCCCAGCACGCAGAAACACTGACCGTACCCAGGGGCTGGGAAGTCCTCCGGCTTGCCATGCCCGGGACGCCACCCCAACCAGGACCCGACGACTTGCTGGCCTTGGCCAACGCCGTCCGGGAAGCCGCATCGTCGGCGCCTGAAACGCCCATCCGCACCAGCCACCCGCCTGTTGAAGCGCCAGTGGCTGAAGGAACCCGCCGGGGCCACCTCCGTATCCTGCGCGAGCCGTCCTGACCTGCATGTATTACATCGCCGGCTCCGTGCGGCGTGATGGTGCGAGGTAGGCTGGAATCTGCAGATAAATCCGCCAGCGGCGCACAACGGCGCCACCCAGGGAGCATCATCCATGCCTAAGGTCAGTCCTGAACTCTTGTCCATCCTGCGCTGCCCCGTGACGGGTTCGCCGCTGGTCCAGGAGGGCGAGGAACTCGTGTCCACCACCGCCGCCAAGGATGGCAAGCCGGTCCGCTACGGAATCGAAGACGGAATTCCCCTGCTCCTGCCGCCGGAACTGCGCGCCGCGGCTGACGCTGCATCCGGCCCGCACGCCTGACTTTCCTCCACCAAAACCACACGGTACCCCTAAGGACTTCCATGACTTTCGACTACAAAGTGGCCGACATCAACCTTGCCGAGGCCGGCCGCCACCAGATCCGCCTCGCGGAGCATGAGATGCCCGGCTTGATGTCCCTGCGGGAGGAATTCGGCCCTTCGCAGCCGCTCGCGGGGGCACGTATCGCCGGTTCACTGCACATGACCGTGCAGACCGCGGTGCTGATTGAGACCCTCACGGCTTTGGGTGCCGAGGTCCGCTGGGCTTCCTGCAACATCTTCTCCACGCAGGACGAGGCCGCTGCCGCCGTCGTTGTTGGGAAGGGCACCCCCGCGGACCCGCAGGGTGTTCCCGTGTTCGCCTGGAAGGGCGAAACCCTGGAGGAATACTGGTGGACGGCCGAGCAGATCCTCACGTGGCCGGGCGCGGACAGCAACCCGGAACTGGGCCCCAACATGATCCTCGACGACGGTGGAGACGCGACGCTCCTGCTGCACAAGGGCGTGGAGTTCGAGGCTGCCGGCGCCGTTCCAGCCGCCACGGAGGATGACCCCGAGGAATACGCCATCATCCTGGGCGTTCTGCGCCGGACCCTCGCCGAAGATCCGCAGAAGTGGACCCGGACGGCGGCAAAAATCCAGGGCGTCACCGAGGAAACCACCACGGGTGTCCACCGGCTTTACCAGTTGGCTGAGCAGGGCATGCTGCTGTTCCCGGCCATCAATGTCAACGACTCCGTGACCAAGAGCAAGTTCGACAACAAGTATGGAATCCGCCACTCTTTGCCGGACGGCATCAACCGTGCCACCGATGTCCTCATGGGCGGCAAGGTCGCCGTCGTGTGTGGCTATGGCGACGTCGGCAAGGGCGCCGCGGAAGCGCTGCGGGGCCAGGGTTCCCGCGTGGTGGTCACCGAGATCGACCCCATCTGCGCATTGCAGGCCGCCATGGACGGCTACCAGGTTGCCAGGCTCGAATCCGTCCTGGCCCAGGGCGACATCTTCATCACCACCACCGGCAACAAGGACGTCATCCTGGCCGAGCACATGGTGGGCATGAAGAACAAGGCGATCGTGGGCAACATCGGCCACTTCGACAACGAGATCGACATTGCCGGCCTGGCGAAGGTTCCCGGCGTGAAGAAGGTCGAGATCAAGCCGCAGGTCCACGAATGGGTCTTCGACTCCGGGTCTGACAACGAACGCTCGATCATCGTCCTGTCCGAAGGTCGACTGCTGAACCTGGGCAACGCCACGGGCCACCCGTCCTTCGTGATGAGCAACTCGTTTGCAAACCAGACCATCGCGCAGATCGAACTCTGGACCAAAAAGGACCAGCCGGCCGGCGAACGTGAGTACGAAAAACAGGTGTACGTCCTCCCCAAGATCCTGGACGAGAAGGTCGCACGCCTCCACCTTGCCGCGCTGGGCGTCGAGTTGACCGAGCTGAGCAAGGAACAGGCTGAATACCTGGACCTGGACGTTGCAGGCCCGTACAAGCCGGAGCACTACCGCTACTAATAGCCTGAAACACCCGAAGGGCCGGACACGCTGACCAGGCGTTGCCGGCCTTTCGGCTAGAATTGGATGTTCAGTATTGCTTGCCGGGGGACAGGAAGACGGAAACCATGACGGAAGTCGCCAAGCGCAAAACGGGCAGGATCCTCGCGATCGTGGGGATCTGCGCTGCCATAGCCGCAGGCGGTGTCGGCGTTGCCACCATCCCGGGTCTGCTGCCGGGGTCCGGAACCAACAGCGCCACCACCGCGCAGCCGACCCCCACGCCGGAGGCCAAGCCCGTTGAACTGGGTGTTACGCCCTTGGACGGAGCCGTCGAATGGAATCCAGTGGTCGGCCCGCAGATCAAGGCCGTCAACGGCAAGATCAAGGATGTCGTCCTGGCCCCTGTGGGCGGCGGGGAACCGGTCAAGGGCACCACGGGTCCCGACGGCACTACCTGGACCACCCAGGAGGTTTTGCAGTTCAAAACCCAATACAGCTACTCCTTTACTGTGGTGGATACCGCAGGCAAGGAAACCAGGAAGACCCAGACCTTCACCACGGTATCTGCGGCGTACGAGGCAGATGCTTCGATCTACCCGCGCAATGGTGCCGTGGCCGGGACCGGGCAGCCCATTGAAATCAACTTCAGTGAACCTGTGCTGGACAAGGCGGCCATGGAGAAGCGGGTAGGCATCACCGTTTCCTCCGGCCAGCCGGTGGCGTGGCACTGGTACTCGGACAAGAAGGTGCGGATCCGTCCTGAGGCCTTCTGGGCGGCGGGAACCACGGTCACTGTGGACATGAAACTGCTGGGCGTGGACTTCGGCAACGGCATGATCGGAAACGGAGACGTCACCTCCACCTTCACCACCGGGCCGCAGCGCATTGCCGTAGTGGACGACAAGACCAAGACCATGAACGTCTACATCGACGGGCAGTTGGCGCATACGGCTCCGGTTTCCCTGGGCGGCGAGGACTGGTTGTCGCCTACCGGGTACGCCGTCATCATGGAACAGGAGCGGCATTCCAACTTCAATGCCGGGACCATCGGCCTGAAGCCCGGAGACAAAGGGTACTACCCGCCGTTGGTGGTGGAGTACGCCAACCGCCTCACCTGGTCCGGGGTCTACGTCCACCAGGCACTCGAAGCTGCATGGAGTTCCATCGGCGTGGCCAACGTCTCGCACGGCTGTGTGGGCCTGCTGCCCAAGGACGCCGCGTGGTTCTTCAACAATATGAAGACCGGCGATGTGGTGCAGATCCTCAATACGGGAGCCCCCGCGGTTGAGCCGCTGGAGGGCTTCGGGGACTGGAACATTCCCTGGGCCTCCTACGCCCAGAGGTAAGCCGCTGCCTAACCGTCAGTGAACGGAAGGCGGCTCAGCCGGGCGCCAACGGATGAATTGCGTTGCTCGGCCTGGCGCAGGCGGTTGAGTTCACGGTTGCGGCGCTCCCCGAGCACTGCCCCGATGTAGTCCTCGGGAAGTGTGCCGGCGGGCGGGGGAGGAGCCACGAAACCTGCCAGTTCAGTGGCCAGCGATCCGGCCATCCTGCTGCGCGAGGTTGGTGCCATCAAATAAGCCTGCTGCACAAAAGTACCCGCACGCCGCGCGGTGGCGTCCGGCACCCTCCCGATATCGGCCATGGATACCCATGCCTGCAGGTAGGGCGGGGCCGCCGGCAGGATCCGCGGCACCGAGGGGACGCGCTGCCGGAGGGAGTAGGTACCGGCAACAACGTCGCCAAGGCGCTTGGACCGCTCGTTGAACAGCGCCACAGCGATGGCCAGGCCTCCGAACGTCAGGTAGACCTCCAGGAATCCAAGGAGCCCCCGGATGACGGCATGCCGGAAGCGGATGGCGCCGCCGTCGTCGCGCACGATCCTGAGTCCGGCAGCCAGCTTGCCCAACGACCGCCCGCGGGTGAGCGTCTCCACTGTGACCGGCACGATCACGAAGGAAAAGACCACGCTGAAGATGATCGCAGCCCGCATGGCGGCCTCGTCCCAGTCTTCTGAGGCCATGGCGATGAGGATGATGAGCACGACCAGCAGAATCACGTGGACGATGACATCCAGGATGAGGCCAAGGGCCCTCGCGGCGAATGAGGCCGGGCGAAGTTCCAGGACAACTGCCTCGCCAGTGATGATCGAACTCAAGACCGCCCCCCGGTTCTGCTTTGTCCGGGTCCGGCTGATACCGACCCCTGCAGCACGAGTCTATCTCTGCCTCCGGATGGACGCCCCCGGGGCCGGCAGGGATTAGTGTGGTGGCGTGGACATCGATGCCTTCTCGGCGGTGCATGGGGAAAAATGGTCGCGGCTCACGCTGCTGGCCCATAAGCGCAGGCTGACCGGGGCTGAAGCCGACGAACTGCTGCGCCTGTATCAGACAGTTTCTGCGCACCTTTCACTCATACGGTCGGTGGCACCGGAATCGGCCGTGTCGTCGTCGTTGTCCGCAGCGCTGGCGCAGGCCCGCACCCGCTTCACCGGTGCCCGTTCCAACTTCATGGAGGACCTGGCCCGGTTCTTCGTGATCTCCCTCCCGGCGGCTTTCTACCGCATCCGCTGGCTGACGGTGTGGTGCGGGGTGTTCTTCGTTGTGGTCGGAAGTGCCTACGCCTTCTGGATCGGAACGTCCACAGAGGCGCTGCGCGCGGTGGCGAGCGAGGAAGAAGTCCGCCGCTATGTGGAGGAAGACTTTATCGATTACTACTCCGAGAACCCTGCTGCCTCCTTCGCCGGCGCGGTCTGGACGAACAATGCCTGGATTTCCGCGCAAGCCGTTGCCTTTGGCATCACCGGCTTCTGGGTCCCCATGATCCTGTTCCTCAACGCCCAGGGCGTCGGAGTCGCCGCGGGCCTGTTCGTGGCCACCGGGAAATTGGAGATCTTCTTCAGCTACATCCTTCCCCACGGGCTCATGGAACTCACGGCCGTGTTCATTGCCTGCGCAGCCGGCCTGAGGATTTTCTGGGCCATGGTCCGCCCGGGGCCGCGGACGCGGATGCAGGCGGTGGCCGACGAAGGGCGCTCGCTGATCACCGTGGCTTTGGGGCTCGTGCTGGTCCTGCTGGTGTCCGGCGTGGTGGAAGGCTTCGTCACGCCAAGCCCGCTGCCTGTCTGGGCGAAGATCGCGATCGGCGCGCTGGTGCTCGCCGCGTACTGGGTCTATACCCTGGTTTTGGGACGCAGGGCTTTCCGCTCCGGCGCCACCGGCGACCTGGACGCCCACGACGCCGGGTACCGCGGCATCGCTGCCTAGCACCTTACAGTTGCGTTTCAATGTGGCGGCCTGCGGGGTGGCAGAGCGTGTCAGAGCAAGCCCTGACTGTAGGCTCGAATGCAGACAAGAGAGCCGGCAATGTTCGAATGCCGGTCGATGCCTACGGAAGTGGAAACGCTGTGAGCGAGAAGACCCCCAAACCACAGGAACCGGATACGGACGTCCATGACGACACCGAGGAACCGGCCTTTGACTGGATGAAGCCGCAATCATCCAGTGGTTCTTCCGCGGCAGCTTCTCCGGCCTCCGCCGGGCCCGCAGCGGCTGCCTCGTCCACTGTGCCCGATTCGGGGCAGGCGCCAGGGCAAGCCGTGACCGGACAGCCCGAAAGCCGTGCCGACCGCAAAGCTGCCGAAGCCGCCGATGCGGACCCCGAACCGCCGCTCTTTGCTGACACCGTAGCGGCCACCGGAGAACAAACGCGGCACTACTCTGAGTCACTGCCGACGTCGGCGCTCCAGGTGCGGCCACCGGAGGACGAAGTCGCCCGCCGCAACGCTGAACGGGAGCAGGCAGCCAAGGTCAAACCCCTGGGTCCGCGCATCTTCCAGGTCCTCCTCGCCGTTTTCTACCCCATCATCCTGCTCGTTCTCGCAGTCCGGGCCGTCACCAGTCCGCTCTTCCTTTGGGTGGAGTACAACCGGCCGGGATTCCCTGGCGACGGCTACGGCTTCAGCACGGACGACCGCATGACCTACGGATCCTACGCCGTGGACTACCTCAGTAACTGGGCCGGCCCGCGATACTTGGGCGGGCTGGTCAACCAGGATGGCGGAAAGCTGTTCAAGGACAGCGAAGTTGCCCACATGGCCGACGTCAAGCTGGTCATACTGTCGTCCTTCGGCGCGGGACTGCTCCTCATCATCCTCAGCATCATCGCCATCCTGTACTTGCGGAAGCGGAGCCAAGGCGGCGTACGGCGTGGCCTGTTCGCAGGATCAATCGTCACGCTGGCCATCATCATCGGCTTGGCCGTCCTTGCCACGCTGAGCTGGCAGACCTTCTTCACCGAGTTCCACCGCATCTTCTTCGCCAGCGGCACATGGACCTTCGCCTTGGAGGACACCCTCATCCGCTTGTTCCCGGGACAGTTCTGGGTGGACGCGGGGATCGTGATAGCTGCACTGGCCTTCCTGGCAGCGACGCTGACCTTCATCCTGACCTGGCCCACGCGGAAGCGCCGTGGGTTGGGCGCGAAGCAAGAAGGCAAAGAGGAAAACGATGAGGCTCCGGAGGAGGGCCCTGAGGTGGCCGGCGTCCGCTAGCCATTCACAGCTTACGAATATCCGGGTGCAGCCTCTTCCGTTTCGTTCGGAGTTGCTTGACGAGCCCTCGCACCCGGTTCAGGAATAGCGCCCGTAGTTCGCCGTTCGGAGCTACGGAGCTGAAGACAACGGCGAGCATCACTGCCGCGTCCAATCGGAGAATCAGCCACGCGCGGACGGTTCAGATACGCGCACGTGGTGGTTCATTTCGCGTAAAGCTTTTCCACCGCCCCGGAGAAGTCCTTGACCACGGCGGCGCGCTTGAGTTTCAGCGACGGCGTGAGGTGCCCCGATTCCACAGTGAGCTCGGCATTGATGAAGCCGAACTTCTTGATGGACTCCGCTGCGGATACCAGCGTGTTGGCCCCATCCACCGACGATTGCACGGCTGCACGGACGCGTGGATCCCGGGCAGCGTCGGCAGGGGAGAGAAGCGGCACTTTGTTCTCCTCGCACCAGTCGGCCAGGCCTTCGGCGTCAAGGGCCACCAGGGCAGCTACGAAAGGACGCCCGTCGCCTACCACCACCGCCTGGCCCACCAACGGGTGCTCCCGCAGTTTTTCCTCCAGAGGTCCGGGTGCCACGTTCTTGCCGCCGGCCGTGACCAGCAGGTCCTTCTTCCGGCCCGTAATGGTCAGGAACCCGTCCTTGTCCAACTGGCCGACGTCGCCGGTGCGGAAGAATCCGTCCACGAAAGCCTCCGCGGTGGCCTGCTCATTGCCGTGATAACCCTTGAAGACGCCGATTCCCCTAACCAGGATTTCACCGTCGGAGGCAACCCGGATGGTGGTACCGGGCAGTGGAATGCCTACCGTCCCGATGCGGGACATGGTAGGCGTGTTGACGGTGCAGGGGGCGGTGGTTTCCGTAAGCCCGTAGCCCTCCAGGACGGGTACGCCCGCGCCGTGGAAGAAGTGGTTCTCCCGAAGGCTGAGCGGGCTGGCGCCGGAGACCGTGTACCCCACGGCACCGCCAAAAGCGTCCCTGACCCGGGGGTAGAGGAGCTTGTTGAACGCCTTGTGCTTCAAGCTGAGCAACCAACCGGGGCCGCTGCCCTCCCCGCGTGAGGCGAGGTCTGCCGCCGTCGAATATTCCACGGCGGTCGCCGAAGCTGCGGCAAAGAGCGCCGCTTTTCCGGACATGGCGGCCTTGTGGGCTGCGCCGGCGTAGACCTTCTCAAAGATTCTGGGCACGGCCAGCAGGAATGTGGGTTTGAAGGCTCCGAGGTCGGCCATGAGGCCATTGGCTCCGGCGCTGTGTCCCAAGGTGACTCCGGCAGTCAGGCACACGACCTGCACAGCCCGTGCCAGCACGTGTGCCAGAGGGAGGAACATCAAGGTCCTGGCGCCCTCCTGCATCAGGAGTTCGGGGAGGAACGGGATGACGTTCCTGGCCACGAGCACGAAGTTGCCGTGGGTGATTTCGCAGCCCTTGGGGTTGCCGGTGGTGCCGGAGGTGTAGACGATGGAGGCGACATCTGCCAGGTTGGCTTTGCTGCGTTGCCGTTCCAGCTCGGCATCGGTGATACCGCTTCCGACGGCGGCCAGGCTGGTCAGGTTATGCGCCTCGCCTTCATGCTCCATCCGGATGATCGTCACGGGATCGTCACCGAGAGCAGCCGACTTTTCCACCAACGCGTGAACCATCGCGCCCTTGCCGGCGTGTTCGACGAAGATGCGGCGCGCGCCGGAATCCACGAGGATCCACTCGATCTGGCTGGCCGAGGACGTCTCGTAGATGGGGACGGTGACGCCACCCGCCATCCAGATGGCAAAGTCCACCAGTGTCCACTCAAAACTTGAGTGGGACAGGACAGCCACAGGATCTCCTGGAGCAACACCACCGGCGATCAGCCCTTTGGCCAGTGCCTGCACATCGGCCAGGAATTTTGCCGCGGGTACGTTGAGCCAGCCGTTGGGAGTCTTGTGGGCGTACAGGATCCCGTAGGGGTCCTTGTGGCAGCGTTCCAGAAGGAGGTCCGTCACGTTGGTGTCCTCGCCGGCCTCCACCAAGAGTTCCGTGCTTGCTTCCCTCACTACCCTGATCACTTTCTGCCTGGATGGGTGTCTTGTACCCGGCTCCTTCGAGGTTCCCCGCGTGTCCAGCCTAAATCCACGACGGCATCCACATACGCATCCGCCACTCCTGGTAGCTGACTACTTCGGCCGTCAGCACGGGGTAGAAGAAGGCCGTAGCCATCACGGCCAGCACCACAACGATGGCGAGCATGTAGAGGCCGGAGCGCCTGCGCCAGGGTGGATCGCTGCTGCGGCCGAGCACCAGCCCCAGGACATAGGTCACTGCCAGCACCAGGAACGGCTCGAACGAGACTGCATAGAAGATGAACATGGTGCGTTCGGGGTACATGAACCACGGGAGATATCCCGCAGCGACGCCTGCCAGGATGGCCCCGGCCCGCCAGTCCCGGCGGCCTGCCCACCAAAACAGCAGGATCACCAGGGCGATGGCGCCACCCCACCAGACAATGGGGTTGCCCAGGGGAGAGATTGCAGCCGAGCACGTTTCCACCACACAGCCCGCCGTCCCCTGCTTGGGGGACTGGTAGTAGAACGAGGTGGGCCGCCCCATAGCCAGCCACGTCCAGGGGCTGGATTCATACGGGTGGTCGGAGCTGAGGCCCTGATGGAACTTGTAGGCTTCCAGGTGGTAATGCGCAAGCGATCGTACCGGGTTGGGCAGCCAGTCCCAGCCCGGCGCCGGATTGGTGACCGCCCACTGCCGGTAATACGCATCCCTGGACAGGAACCACCCGGTCCATGTGGCCGTATAGGTGACGGCCATCGCAGGGATGATGGTCAGGAATGCCGGAATGCCGTCTTTGATGATCGCGGCACTCGGCCAACTCCGGATGCCGGCAATCCGGCGTGCGCTCATATCCCAGAACACCGTCATCAGGCCGAACGCCGCCACGAAAAAGAGGGCTGACCATTTGGTGCCCACGGCCAGCCCCAGGCATATACCGGCCACGAGACGCCACCAACGCATGCCCAGCCAGGGACCGGACAGGAGCTGGACCGCCGTGGGCCGCTTGCCGGGCGAAGCAGCCGCTTGCGCGGCGAGCCGGGCTGCCAGACGACGGCGGCCGTCGTCGCGGTCCAGCAGGAGCGCACCGAAGGCGGCAAGGATCCAAAAGGCGAGGAAGATGTCCAGCAGCGACGTCCTGGACAACACGAGGTGGTGGCCGTCGATCGCCAGCAGCAGCCCGGCGACAGCGCCAAGGGTGTGCGAATGGAAGAGTTTCAGCGCGATCAGGGACACGAGGAATACCGTCAGCGTGCCCGTCAAGGCCGCGCCGAACCGCCATCCGAAAGGGTTGTCCGGCCCAAACAGCCACATACCGAATGCGATCATCCATTTGCCGACGGGCGGGTGGACTACGTATTCAGGGGTGCTCAGGAGGACATCGGGGTTGCCGGCGTTGAAGGAGTCGTTGGCTTTCGCCGGCCAACTGCGCTCGTAGCCGCTGACCAGATAGGAGTAGGCGTCCTTGACGTAGTAGGTCTCGTCAAAGACCAGGCTGTGCGGCGTTTCAAGGCGGAAGAAGCGGAGGATTCCCCCGATGGCGGCGGTGATGGCCGGGATGAGCCAAAACCATAAACGCAACGACGGCGGGTAGTCCCGCCAGCTTTGGATCCCGCCGATGAGCCTGGTCCGCAATGCTTCCGCGGTGAAGGCTTCGCTTGGCCGCTGCACCCACCGATGACCTTCAAGCCCGCGTCCGTGGCCAGCCCCGCCGCCCAAGGCTGACCCCGATGGCTGCCAGGCCATCAGTTTCCTTACCGGTTGATGGGCTACAAATCCTTGTGCCGTCGCCTCGGGCCCTTTGGGCGGGGACGGCGTCACGGGAGTCCCGGAATCTGTATCAGGAACGGACGACTGGTTCACCCGCCCATGCTACCTGTCGATTCTTGGTGCAAAGCTGAAATGCCGGTCGGCACGCGCGGGCACTAGGCTTGGCCTGTGGAAAAAGAACGTAGTGAGCCTGCTGAGGCGTCCTTGGACAACGAGTTTCCTGAGGACGGGCTGGAAGCGCCCGCACAGGCTGACGGCACCGGGACCGGCAGGATCGTCCTGGCGGCGACCCCGATCGGGAACGTAGGCGACGCTTCGTCCCGCCTGATTGAGCTGCTGGGCAGCTCCGACATCATTGCCGCCGAAGACACCCGCAGGCTGCACCGGCTGGTCCATGCCCTGGGGGTCGAGGTCTCCGGTCGGGTGATCAGTTACCACGAACACAATGAGGCCACCAAGACCGGCGAACTCCTGGAACAGGTGCGCGCAGGCAAAAGCATCCTCATGGTCAGCGACGCCGGAATGCCCGCAGTATCCGACCCTGGGTTCCGCTTGGTGGAAGGCGCTGTCGCTGCCGGGCTCACGGTCACCGCAGTCCCTGGCCCATCGGCTGTGCTGACGGCCCTGGCGTTGTCCGGCCTGCCCACGGACCGTTTCTGCTTCGAAGGTTTCCTGCCGCGCAAGGCCGGTGAACGCAGCTCCCGCCTGGCCGACCTGGCCGATGAACGCCGCACGATGGTGTTCTTTGAAGCGCCGCACCGCCTGGAAGTGATGCTTCGGGCCCTGCACGAACGCTTCGGCCCGGATCGCCGCGGAGCGGTCTGCCGTGAACTGACCAAGACCTATGAGGAAGTCATCCGCGGAAGCCTGCGCGAGCTGCTGGAATGGGCGGAGACCAACGAGGTCCGGGGCGAGATCGCCGTGGTGGTCGGTGGTGCACCTGAACAGGCCCCGGCGAAGCCCGAGGACCACGTTGCCGCCGTCAACGGGCTCGTTTCCCAAGGCATCCGCCTGAAAGAAGCCGTGGCAGCGGTGGCCGACGACGCCCGCATCAGCAAGCGGGAGCTGTACGCGGCGGTGCTCGCGGCCCGGTGACAGCCCTGTGCAGCTGCACAAATTGAGAGGCGCGGGGCAGTGCGCGAAGGCGTAGACACTGCTTCCGGCCGGGCAGTACCGTGGCAGTAATTCAAGCCACTTCTGGCAAGGAACCCTAGTGGTGCAACACTCCAAAAGCACCCAAGACGAAGGAGTCGCCATGACTGTCACGGTTGAGCGCGAAAGCGAACTGCTGGCTTCCGTCCCCACTGGCCTGCTGATCAACGGTCAGTGGCGTCCGGCGGGATCCGGAAAGACTTTTGATGTTGAGGACCCGGCCACGGGCAAGGTCCTGCTCAGCATCTCCGACGCCGGTGCCGAAGACGGTGCCGCAGCTCTGGACGCGGCTGCTGCCGCACAGGCTGACTGGGCACGCACCGCTCCGCGCGAACGCGGGGAAATCCTGCGCCGCGCCTTCGAACTCGTCACGGAGCGCGCCGAGGACTTCGCCCTGTTGATGACCCTGGAAATGGGCAAGCCGTTGGCCGAAGCCCGCGGCGAGGTTGCCTACGGTGCCGAGTTCCTGCGCTGGTTCTCCGAAGAGGCTGTCCGCGTATCGGGCCGCTACTCCGCCGCTCCGGACGGCAAGAACCGCCTCCTCGTGCAGAAGAAGCCGGTTGGCCCCTGCCTGCTGATCACCCCCTGGAACTTCCCGCTGGCCATGGCCACCCGCAAGGTGGCCCCGGCCGTCGCCGCGGGTTGCACCATGGTCCTCAAGCCCGCAAACCTGACCCCGCTGACCAGCCTCCTGTTCGCCCAGGTCATGCAGGAAGCCGGTCTCCCGGCAGGTGTCCTGAACGTCATCCAGACCTCCACCGCCGGTGCCGTCACCGGTCCGCTGATCAAGGACGACCGCCTCCGCAAGATCTCCTTCACCGGCTCGACGCCGGTGGGCCAGGCCCTGATCCGCGAAGCCGCGGACAAGGTCCTGCGCACCTCCATGGAACTGGGCGGCAACGCACCGTTCGTCGTCTTCGAGGACGCCGACCTGGACAAGGCAGTCGAAGGCGCCATCGCAGCCAAGATGCGCAACATGGGCGAGGCCTGCACTGCAGCCAACCGCTTCATTGTCCACGAGTCCATCGCCGACGCCTTCGCTGAGAAGTTCGCGGCCAGGATCGGTTCGCTCACCACCGCCCGCGGCACCGAGCCGGAGTCCAAGGTCGGTCCGCTGATCGACGGCAAGGCCCGCGACGGCGTCCACGCCCTGGTTGCCGACGCCGTGGCCGGTGGCGCCGAGGCAGTCACCGGTGGTGCCGCCGTCGACGGTCCCGGTTACTTCTACCAGCCCACCGTGCTGAAGAACGTCGCCGAGGACGCCCGCATCCTGCAGGAAGAGATCTTTGGACCGGTCGCCCCGATCATCAAGTTCTCCACCGAGGACGATGCGATCCGCCTGGCCAACAACACCGAATACGGCCTGGTGGCCTACGTCTTCACCAAGGACCTCAACCGTGGCCTGCGCGTCAGTGAGCGCCTCGAGACCGGCATGCTCGGGCTCAACGCCGGCGTCATCTCCAACGCCGCAGCACCGTTCGGTGGCGTCAAGCAGTCCGGGCTGGGCCGCGAGGGCGGTTCCGAAGGCATCGAAGAGTACCTCTACACCCAGTACGTAGGTATCGCGGACCCGTACGCCGACTAGGCATCGCAGGATCCGCATCCGCCGCTCTCGCAACAAGAACGGCCGGCACCGGTAAAGGCCCGGCACTGGAACCACAAGTTCCGGTGCCGGGCCCTTGCCCATTCGTAGGCCTGGTGTTGCCTAGCGGCGCTGGGGGAGAAGGCCCCGGGCGGCCCGTCCGGAACGCACTGCCGCGCGGCCCACATGCCGGGCCCCGGAAGCCACAGCGCGGAACGGCGCCCCCAGGGCGTGGACCCACCGGCGCATCAACGACGGCGGCAGCCAGGTGGCGCGGAAGCGGGCCACCCAGCCGGCGTTGTTCCGCAACGATTGACGGACGACGCCGATCCTCGCCGATGCTGCGGAAGGGACCACTGCGGAACGGCCGTAGCGTTGCCTCTCGAAGTCCGAGGTGAGGGAGGCAACCGCTGTGTGCGCGGCGTCGTCCAGTCCTCCCGGCTCTCCCAGAGCCCTGCTGGAGCGCAGGCGCGCCGAGAAATGTCGAGGAGTTTCACTCGGTCTGGACGGCACCCCGAAATCGGTGGCAAGGTCCTGGAGCTCCGCCCAGGCCAAGGCGGCCGAAGGATCCTGGAAACCCGGCGGGCGGCTTTCCACGGGCGGGCCGCGCCGGTTGAGCCGCCGCCGGCGGACCACGGTCCTGCTGAGCCACGGAGAGGCCAGGAACCCGAGAACCAGGACCACGGCGCCGGCGGTAGCCAGAATGCCGGGCAGCGGATCGGGCGCCGCAGCGGTGCCGGCCGGAGTACCTGTCGGCGGCAAGGGAGCAACTGAAGGGGCGGGCGTGGCCGGTGTGGAAGGAACCTCTTTCTCGTCCGCGTTGGTGCTCAGGTTGCCGGGCACGGACGATTCAGTGGCGTAATCGGGAACAAAACCCCGCGACGGCGTGGGCTCAAAGGGAACCCAGCCGAGGCCCTCGAAATACAGTTCCGGCCATGCATGGGCGTCGCGGGCATCGACCTCGTATTCGGGGAAGGAACCCTGTCCCACCAACGACACTGTCTCCCCGGTGAGGCGGCCGGGAGCATAACCAACGGCAATGCGGCTGGGGATGCCCTCCACCCTCGCCATGACGGCCATGGCTGAGGAGAAGTGAACGCAGTACCCGCTCTTGACCGACAGGAAATCGGCCAGGACGGACAGGCCGTTGCCGTCGTAACCGTTCTGGACCGGAGCCTGCAGGGAATACGTGAACTCTGTGGAGCGCAAGTACTTCTGGATCGCCAGGGCCTTGGCGTAGTTGCTGCCCGCGGAAGCTGTCACGGTGTCGGCGGTTTCACGGACGATGCCCGGGAGGTTGCCGGGAACCCGAAGGAAGTCCTCCGGGATGGACTGGGCAGCGGCTGTAGCCTGCGACAGCGACTGGGCCGTCACCTTGGGAGTTGCCGAAAAGACCACGTAACGCTGTGACAGCGTGCTGGTCTCGGTGCTCATGATGCTCAAGGTTGCCGGATCCCAGGTCCAGCGCCCGTTGAGCCCGTTCACGGAGACCGGGGCAAAGGGTGCCGGCAGGTAGGGACTGGTGAAAAGCCCTGCATTGATGGATGTCACCGCGTTCACGACTTCGCCCTGTACAGAGTACCCCGTCTCCATCCTGTCCGCCCCGGCCCGGCGCGTGGCCGAGCGGTCGTCCGGGGCCCAGGTCTCGCCGTCGAAGTGGTCGATGGTGACCGACCGCAAATACAGCGGCGAACTGGAACTCGTGGCATAGGTGATCCGCCCGGCGCCCGTAGGGCTGCGGAGGCTGTTGCCCAGAGTGATCATGGGGTTGAGCCCGTTGGATGTGCCCCACGGGCTCAACCGCGACCCCTGCGGGAACGTACCGGTTTCGAAGCCGGGGATGGCCACCGGAACAACCATGGTCAACCCCAGCGCCACGGCCCCGGTCACCACGGCCCTGCGGAACTGACCCGAACTGCGGGGTGCGCCCGACTGGAGGCGGGAATCCGGGGCGAACCACTGGCTGCACCCCACGATCAGCAGGAAGCCGACCACACCTCCTATGAACCCGGGCAGACCCACGCTCTGGGGCTTGATGGTGGCCGGGACCACCATGATCGCAAGGATCCCGATACCGCTCGCCGCAGGCATGGCGAGCGGTACCGCCAACGCGTCAACAAGGATGACCAACAGGCCCAGGCAGGCACAGGCAACAAACACGATGCCCGCGTTCGGCGCCACCGGGGAACTCTCCGAGACAACCGTCTCGGCCGCCCTTTTGATGTGCCTGCCCACGGCTTCGAAGGTCCCGGCTGTGGGGATGAACCCCGCAAGGCTCTCCTGCCGGCAGAACGTGAACGCCAGGATTCCCGCCAGGGAAGCCAGTGCCCCCACCGTGGCGAGAATCGGCTGCACGCGAAGTGTCCGGAGGATGGCAAGCGCCAGTGATACCACCACCACCGTGGTGATCAATGGCATGAGCCAGGCCCAACCCCGGAAGACGCCATTGAGGGACAGTGAAGCACCCAGCACGGCCACAGCCACGGCGCCCGCCATCGCCCATGCATACAGGGAATTCCCCTGGCGGCGTGGTGTGCCCTGCTCCGTAGTTCGTGGTCCGCCGTCGGGTTGCCGGGACGGCTGGGTGGCGGATGCCGCCCGGTGGGACGTGGCAGTCATCGCGGCACCGCCGCTCCACGCCGTACGTCCATGGCTGCACTCGCGGCCTTCATGATGCCGCCCTCGTCGAACGCCGCCCACGCCTCCGCCAGCGGCGTTTTGGAGGTCACGGCCACTACCCGCCAGCCGTCGCGCCGCAGCGTCTCCACCACTTGGTCAACGTTGCGTGAAGGGTCGGTGACCAGCAGGGCGAAAGCATTCGCGCCATAACCTGCCGCCGGTCCCAGGGCTTTCGCTTCGGCAAGCGGGATGTTGCCCAGCAAGGCAAGCAGGGGACCGCGCAGGCGGTGGGCGGCCAGCTTGTCCATGAGGCGGTCATCGAAGGCCGAGTCCACCGCGTCGTCAGCGGCCGGCCGTTGCTCAGTGGCGGACCCCTGGTGTTCGGCCCGGTGGTGCCTCGGCCCGCTCAGTTCAATGGCAGCCAGGCCCTCGGCAATGGCATGGAGTCCGCCGGCACCGCTGAATTCCTCAGCCAAAGGGTCCGAGGCCGAGCGTGAACGCGCCAACGCCGGATTGCCGAAGACATCGAGGGTCCGCACCGAGTAGTTGCGTTCGGCAAGATGGGCGCTGATGGACATGGCCGCTGTCACGGTCCACTCAAAGCCGGGACTCGTGACCAGGTCCGAATCGTCGTCGTGACCGCCGAACATGGAACCGGCACCTTGCGAAAACGCGGTGAAACGCTGGTCGAGGATGATGGTGGCTTCAGGTGTGGTGACGGATTCCTCCTGGCGAACCATCAGCTGTCCGTGACGGGCCGTTGCCGGCCAGTGCACGCGACGCATTGAATCGCCGTGCCGGTATTCGCGGGTCATGACATCGTCGTCGCTGGGATTTGCCCGGATGCGCGTGGCGGTGACGCCGTCGTTGCCCCGCGCGCCTGCCAGGCCGGTCGCGGGAAGTTCGACGGCGGCAGGCGTCACGGTGAGGAGGTCGCCGTCGTCGATTGCATGGCGCCGCAGCGACAAACCGAACGGGTCGCTGAACTCGGCCGTCACCGGGCCGATACGGAACTGGCCGCGCTTGCCCGACCGCAGATGGTATTCGTAGCGGCTGGTGCCGCCGGACGCGGACCGGGCGGGGAACCGGAAGGCCGGTGGATCGCCGAAGCGGGGAGGCAATTGTTCCTCCATGATCACGTGGCCGGTCGCGAATCCCGTCCTGGCAACGGCCAATCGAACGGTGGTGGGCATCGACGTCTCCACCGTCGCAGGGTTGAACTCGCGGTACACCTGGAACCTTGGCTTCAACACCCGGACCCCGGCCAAGGCCACCAGGGGCAGCAGAATCAGGAACACCGCCAGCGTCAGGAGATCGCGCCGGCCCATGATGTGGGCGGACACCAGTGATACCGCCCCGGCAGCCAGCAGTCCCCAACCCCGGTTGGTGAACAGATGTTTCGGAAGCCGGTCCACAAGTGCCATTCGGTCATCCTCCTAGGCGGAGTGCCTGTCCCGGCGCCACGCACCGGGCGGTTCCTGGGCAACCGGCAGCGACGAAAGGATGCCCCGGATGACGGTCTGGGGCGTATCGCCGGAACTGGCCGCCTTGCGGTCGAGGATGATGCGGTGGGCGAGGACGGACTCCGCAACGTCAACGACGTCGTCCGGGAGGACAAAGTCGCGTCCATCCAGGGCGGCCGTTGCCTTTGCCGCACGCAACAGCTGAAGCAGGGAGCGGGGGCTGGCGCCCAGGCGCAGCCGGGAGCTTTCCCGGGTAGCCCGGCCAATGGCAACCGTGTACTCCTTGATGGCGGTGGATACATGCACCTGCTGGACGGTGGCGATCATGGCGGCGACATCGGCGGCAGAGACCACGGGACTCACCTGGGCCAGCGGCGAAGCGGACTGGTGGGTCTCGAGCATCTCGATCTCCGCTTCCTGGTCCGGATACCCCATGGAAATCCTCGCCATGAAGCGGTCACGCTGGGCCTCCGGCAGGGGATAGGTGCCTTCCATCTCGATGGGATTCTGCGTGGCAACCACCATGAACGGCAGTCCCAGCTGGTAGGAGTGTCCGTCCACCGTGACCTGGTGTTCCTCCATGCATTCCAGCAATGCCGACTGGGTCTTGGCGGAAGCCCGGTTGATCTCGTCGCCGATGACGATGTTGGCGAACACCGCGCCCGGCCGGAACTCGAACTGGCGCGACGACTGGTTGTAGATGGAGACGCCGGTGACGTCGGAGGGCAGCAGGTCGGGCGTGAACTGGATGCGGGAAACAGTGCAATCCACGGTACGGGCCAGGGTCTTGGCCAGCATCGTCTTGCCGACGCCGGGGACGTCCTCCAGCAAAAGGTGCCCCTGGGCCAGAAGGACGGTCAAAGCCAGCTTGGTGGCGTCGGCTTTACCGTCGATTACTTTGCTGATGGCGTCCAGGATGCGCTGGCTGGCGTCATGGAAACGCTCCGGATCCATGACCTGGTGACGATGCCCGTTGAGCGCAGCCGCGTCCCGGGGCAAGGTTCCATAAGCCTCGCCCTGGAGCATGGAAGGATCAACGGTGACTTGTCGCTTGGACTCCATGAACTGCCCTTCAGCCGTGGCCAATGCCGCTGTTGGCCGCTTGTCCGTTCCAGACTACCCAGTCTTTGGCCGTCGCTTACAGAGTGCTGGATGAATTTATGTGCCAAGTGGAATTTATGCCCGAGCCCGGCAGGGGCCGGTGGGGACCGCGGTCCGATTATGGTGGATCCATGTGCAATTCGCTCGCTCCCGCTCCCTACCGCCCGGCGCCCGGTGCCACGGAGGTCCAGGACTCCCGCAAGGAATATCCCCCGGCCCCGGAACCACTGCCGGTGCCGGTCATGGACAACCACACCCACCTGGACTTCCGCCACGGCCTGATCGAAGTGGCGGTCAGCGATGCCATGGATGCCGCCGCTGCCGTAGGGGTACAAGGTGCCGTGCAGGTGGGATGCGATCTTGAATCCTCACGTTTTACGGTGCAGGCAGTCGATACGGATCCCCGGCTGCTGGGAGCTGTGGCCATCCATCCCAACGATGCGCCTGTCTATGCAGGACGTGGCGAGTTGGAAAGCGCCCTGGTTGAGATCGAAGAGCTCGCCCGGCATCCACGCATACGTGCCATTGGGGAGACCGGCCTGGATTTCTTCCGGACCCATGGCGAAGGCCTTAAGCACCAGCGGTACTCGTTCCGGCGTCACATCGATATCGCCAAGCGACTGGGGCTGACCCTGCAGATCCACGACCGGGATGCCCACGATGACGTGGTGCAGGTCCTGATGGAAGAAGGGGCGCCCGAGCGCGTGGTATTCCACTGCTTTTCCGGAGATGAAGAGCTGGCCCGGATCTGCAACGACAACGGCTGGTACATGTCCTTCGCCGGAACCATGACCTTCAAGAACGCCGCCAACCTCCGGGCAGCCCTGGCCATCGCCGAACCCACCCGGATCCTGGTGGAAACCGACTCCCCGTTCCTTACCCCGCACCCGTACCGGGGCCGCCCGAACGCGAGCTACATGGTGCCCTATACCGTCCGGTCCATGGCCGAAGTGACAAAAGATGACGTCGCTGAACTGTGTACCCGACTGGCCGCCAACACCTTGGAAGCATACGGATCCTGGGACTGACTCCGTTGTCCCGGGATTGCTTCGGGTGGATACCGGGTATGCATTTTTCTTGGCCCGTTTATAACGGATCGGTTACTGTGTACAACTAGTAGCCGGGGTCGGGGAAGGCCTGCGGACAACTGGCTCGGTTCATTCCGGGCTGCTCAGTTGAATCTTCTTGGCGGCGCAGGTGCCGGCAGCAGACGTGGGACCAGGCTTTTTGCCTGGCCCCTCCGTTTTGCGGCTGGCATTGTTTTTTGGCGCTTTTCCCCGTGCCCGGATGGTCTGGGAGTTATGGGCAAACGTGATCAAGTTCTTCACAACGGATGGCAAGTTCAGCTTTCTCAAAGTCGGTGCCCAGCTGCTGGTTGTCGCAGCGCTGGTGGTCGGAGTCGTCGCCTTTGTCGGCAACAACAAGACCGTCACCCTCAATGTGGACGGCAAAGTGAGCTCCATCCAGACTTTCGGCGGCACGGTGGACCAGGTGGTCAAGGCGGCCAAAGTCGAGTTGAAGGACGGAGACAGGGTTTCTCCTTCCCTGGACGCCGCCGTGGACAACGGCTCCGTGGTGAACATCAACTTGGCGAAGGCGGTCTCCATCGAGCTCGATGGCGCCCGCAAGACCGTCAACACCAACGCTTCGGACGTTGCCGGGCTGGTCAGCGAACTCGGGGTGGCCGGTTCGTCGGAAATCTCCCAGCCCAAGGACGCCACACTTGAGGTGCAGGGCTCCTTCGTTTCCATCTCCACTCCCAAGACCATCAGCCTGATCGCTGACGGCAAGGACACCAGCACCACCACCACCGCATCCGACGTCGCCGAGGTCCTCAAGGACGCCGGAATCACGGTCGGAGCCACGGACAGGGTTTCGCAGCCCAGCAATGCCCCGGTCATCCAGGACATGGTGATCAAGGTCTCCCGGGTGGACGCCACCAAGACCGCCGAGGCCACTGAGGAAGTGCCGTTCGAAAGCGTCAAGACCGAGAGCGCCGAGCTCTACAAGGGCGAGGAGAAGGTCACCCAGAAGGGCGTGGCCGGCTCAGTGGTCAAGACCTTCAAACTGGTCCTCGTGGATGGCCGTGAAGCCTCCCGCACCCTGGTCTCCAGCAATGTCACCACCCAGCCTGTGACCGAGAAGATCGCCGTGGGCACCAAGGCCCGCCCCGCTCCCGCCACCAAGGCAGCAACCTCCAGCGGCCCCACCGGTGCGCCGAACGAAGCCATGTGGGACAGGATCGCCCAGTGCGAGTCCGGCGGCAACTGGTCCATCAACACCGGCAACGGATACTACGGTGGCCTCCAGTTCTCCAGCCCCACGTGGCTTGCTAACGGTGGCGGAGCGTACGCCCCCACGGCCAACCTCGCCACCAAGGCACAACAGATTGACATCGCCAACCGTCTCTACGCCAAGAACGGCCTGCGCGACTGGGGTTGCGCGCACGCGGCCTGATCCTGTTCAGGCGATACGATACCTAGGTGACTGAACCGAATTCCGAACCCGCCGCCGTCGTCCCTTTGCTGGGGGCCGCAGACATACGGCGGCTCGCCGGGGAAATCGGTGTCCGCCCCACCAAGACCCTGGGGCAGAACTTTGTGATCGACGGCAACACCATCCGGAGGATCGTGTCCTCGGCGAATATCGGGGCCGACGAGACAGTGCTGGAGGTGGGGCCCGGCCTGGGTTCCCTGACGCTCGGCCTCCTGGACGCGGCAAGCCACGTGGTGGCCGTCGAGATCGATCCTGTCCTGGCCGGAAAGCTCCCGCACACCGTCAGTGAATGGCGGCCCCAGGCCAAGGACAACTTCCACCTGGTGCTCTCCGACGCCATGAAGGTCACCGAGCTTCCCGTGCAGCCAACCGCATTGGTGGCCAACCTGCCCTACAACGTGGCCGTGCCGGTGGTGCTGCACTTGCTGGAACATTTTCCGAGCCTCCAACACGGGCTGGTCATGGTGCAGGACGAAGTAGCCGACCGTCTCGCCGCCACGCCTGGCTCCAAGATCTACGGTGTGCCGTCGGTCAAAGCCGCGTGGTACGGGAAGATGAAGAAGGCAGGGGTGATCGGCATGAATGTTTTCTGGCCCGCTCCCAAGATCCATTCGGGGCTGGTGGCTTTCACCCGCCACGAGCCCCCGGCAACCCACGCCACCCGCGAGCAAGTCTTCGCTGTCATCGATGCAGCCTTCGCCCAGCGGAGGAAAACCCTCAGGGCCGCGCTGGCAGGTTGGGCGGGCAGCGCCGCGGAAGCCGAACGATGCCTGGTGGCGGCCGGCGTCGACCCCACGGCCCGCGGTGAAGTGCTGGACATCTCCGCCTATGTCCGGATCGCCGAAGCCCGCCACACCGTGGCAGCATGACCCCCGGGACGAGAAAGACCGGCGGCCTGCCCTATCCGGCAGACCGCTTCCAGGCCCGGACCGTGCGCGTCAAAGCGCCCGGGAAGATCAACGTCTCCTTGAGCGTGGGCCCCTTGCGCCCGGATGGATACCACTCTGTAGCCAGCGTCTACCTGGCGGTCTCGCTCTACGAGGAAGTCACCGCCACCAGCACCGAGTCCCCGGGTATCACGGTCAGTATCAGCCCGCACAGCACCCTGGACCTGGACGGCGTAGACATTCCGTTGGATGAGAGGAACCTCGCGTACAGGGCTGCCGCGCTGATGGCCGAGATGTCCGAGAAACCCACTGGTGTCCATCTGGAAATCACCAAACGGGTCCCCGTGGCCGGAGGCATGGGTGGCGGCTCCGCTGATGCCGCCGCAACGCTGCTCGCCTGCGATGCGCTGTGGGACAGCGGCCTGTCCCGGGAAGAATTGGCGCACGTTGCCTCCGAACTCGGCGCGGACGTGCCGTTTTCGCTCCTCGGAGGCACCGCCGTCGGGCTTGGTGTGGGCGACAAACTGTCGCCTGCTTTGGCCAAAGCGCAAATGGACTGGGTGCTCGTGTTCGCCGACTACGGGCTCTCCACTCCGGAAGTCTTCCGCACGCTGGATGGCCTCCGTGACGCCGAAGGTGCAGACATTGCAGAACCCGTGGATGTGGATCCCACCATCCTGCAGGCCCTCCGCAACGGCGATCCGGAGACTCTCAGCCGCGTGCTGATCAACGATCTCCAGCGGGCTTCGATCGCTCTGGCGCCGGGGTTGAAGGACACGATCGGGCTGGGCGAGGCCCGCGGTGCCCTCGCGGGAATGGTCTCGGGTTCGGGGCCCACCATCGCGCTCCTGGCCCGGGATGCTGGTTCAGCCGAAGCCCTCGCAGAGGACTTCACCCACCAAGGCCACACTGCCCTTGCGGTCCACGGTCCGGTGCCGGGTGCCCGGATCATCTCCGATACCCTCCTTTAGTACGCATTCCAGCTGTAGAAAGTAGTACCTCTTGGCCCACCTTCTTGGCGGCGAAAACCTGACGGTTTCCTTCGCAACCCGCACAGTCCTCGACGGCGTCACCCTCGGTTTGGAGGATGGCGACCGGATCGGCATGGTGGGCCGTAACGGCGACGGCAAGTCCACGCTCATGCGGCTGCTGGCGCAGCGCTCCACGCCTGATTCCGGCCGGGTCACCAAACGCGGCGACGTCAACGTCGGTTACCTGGACCAGGGCGACGTGCTCGACGGCGACCTGACAGTGGGCGCTGCGATCGTCGGCGACCGCGCGGATCACGAATGGGCGGCAAACCCGAAGATCCGCGAAATCATGGGTGGCCTGGTGGGCGATGTGGACTGGCACGCCAACGTTCACTCGCTGTCCGGTGGGCAGAAGCGGCGCGTTGCCCTGGCCAAGCTCCTCATCGAGGACCACGACGTCATCATGCTCGACGAGCCCACCAACCACCTGGACGTCGAGGGCGTCGCCTGGCTTGCCCGGCACCTCAAGTCGCGCTGGCGCGCCAACCAGGGTGCGTTCCTGGTGGTCACCCACGACCGTTGGTTCCTTGACGAAGTCTGCAAGTACACCTGGGAAGTCCACGACGCCATGGTGGACATGTTCGACGGCGGGTACGCCGCGTACGTTTTGGCCCGCGCCGAGCGTGACCGCATGGCGGCCGTCGTCGAGAACAAACGCCAGCAGTTGGTCAAGAAGGAACTGGCCTGGCTGCGGCGGGGCGCACCGGCACGAACCTCCAAGCCGAAGTTCCGGATCGAGGCCGCCAACGAACTTATCTCCGACGTTCCGGAACCGCGTGACTCGGTGGCCCTGAACAAGATGGCTACGGCGCGGCTCGGCAAGGACGTGCTGGATCTTGAGAACGTCTCGCTGGATTTTGAAGGCGGCGAGGCCGGACAGAAGCTGTTCGACAACATTACGCTGCGGCTGGCCCCGGGTGAAAGGCTCGGCCTGGTCGGCGTCAACGGTGCCGGCAAGTCCACCTTGCTGAAGCTGCTCAACGGCGATATCCAGCCCACGTCCGGACGACTCAAGCGCGGCAAGACCGTGGTGACGGCCGTCCTCACCCAGGACGTGAAGGAACTCGACGAGGTTTCCGACCTGCGCGTCATCGAAGTGATCGAACGCGAGAAGCGTTCGTTCAACGTGGGCGGCAAGGAATTCACTGCCGGGCAACTCGTGGAGCAGCTGGGCTTCACCAAGGAGAAGCAGTGGACGCCGGTGCCGGACCTTTCCGGTGGGGAACGACGCCGGTTGCAGCTCCTGCGCTTGCTGGTGGGTGAACCCAACGTGCTCATGCTCGACGAGCCCACCAACGACCTCGATACCGACACCCTTGCCGCCGTCGAAGACGTCCTGGACGGCTGGCCGGGTACGTTGGTCGTGGTCAGCCACGACCGGTACCTCCTGGAACGCGTCACCGATCACCAGATGGCCTTGCTCGGCGACGGCAAACTCCGCGGCCTTCCCGGCGGCGTGGACCAGTACCTTGAACTTCGTGAGGCCGCCTTGGCCTCCGGCGCTTTCGGGGGATCGACGGCGCCGACGGCTGCCTCCTCCGGCGGTTCTTCGTCCTCTGCCTCCGGTCCCAGCGAGGCCGAGAAACGCGAAGCACGCAAGGACCTGAACCGGATTGACCGGCAACTCGGCAAGCTCGCGCAGCAGGAAGAGAAGCTCCACACCCAGATGGCGGCGAAGTCAGAGTCCGGCGACTTCGATGCCCTGGGCGAGCTCAATGCCAAGCTGCAGGAGTTGCTCGAGGAGAAGGAAGGCCTGGAGCTCGAGTGGCTTGAGGCTGTCGAGATCCTCGGAGAGTAGCCTCCCCCGGATGCTCTCTCACCGTTTGCCGGGTTTTGGCGGATGCTCTCTCACCGTTTGCCGGGTTTTGGCGGATGCTCTCTCAGTGTTTGCCGGGTTTTGGCGGATGCTCTCTCAGTGTTTGCCGGGTTTTGGCGGACGCTCTCTCAGTGTTCGTAGCCGATGAGCCAGTGGAGGCCGTGCCGGTCGAGCACTTGGCCGTCGCTGGCACCCCAAGGTTTGGGAGACAGCGGGTCGATGACCTTGCCTCCTTCTGAGAGCTTCTCGAACCAACTGTGAAGGGTAGCTGGCTCCGATGCGCCCAGCAACGAGAGCATTAGGCCTTCGGTCCTGAGGCTCGTCTCGCCCTTTGCGGCATCTGCGCCGGCCAAGGCGACTGGTCCGCTCAGCACGCCGTGGGCAATCGCGTCGGCAGGGCCGTCGGTACGTCCAAATTCTTTGTATGTATGGAGGGCGACTTCGCCGCCGAAGACGTCCGCGTAAAAGGTCAGGGCTTCGTTGGCCGTTCCAGGGAAGAGGACATAAATCTGCAAGCCAGTCATGGCCCGATCCTAACGGGGAATCCAGATCTCCAGGTGTTTGGTGAGAGAGGGTCGGTCGAATAGGGGTGTTTGGTGAGAGAGGGTCGGTCGAATGGGGGTGTTTGGTGAGAGAGGGTCGGTCGAATGGGGGTGTTTGGTGAGAGACGGTCAGGTTTCGGAGCGGAGCTCCGGTTCCTTCTGCAGGCCGGTCAGTCCGTTCCAGGCCAGGTTGACCAGGTGGGCCGCTACCGCGCGCTTGTCCGGCTGGCGGCTGTCGAGCCACCATTGGCCCGTCATCGCCACCATTCCCACGAGCATTTGGGCATACATGCCGCCGTCGGCTGCGCTGAAACCCCGGCGGGCGAACTCGTCCGACAGCAGATGTTCCACCCGGGCCGTCACGTGCGACAGGAGCGTGGAAAAGGCACCTTCCGGTTGGGAGGGTGGAGCGTCCCGCATGAGGATCCGGAAACCGTCGGTCCGGTCTTCGATGTATCCGAGCAGGGCAAGGGCTGCCCTTTCGACCAGCACGCGGGGCTTGGCCTCCGTGCTGAGGGCCTCGGTGATCGAGTCGAGGAGGATGCGGAATTCGGTCTCCACCACTTGGCGGTAGAGGCCTTCCTTGGATCCGAAGTGCTCGTAGATCACGGGCTTGGACACCCCGGCGGTGGCAGCGATTTCCTCGATGGTGGTGCCATCCAGTCCGCGTGCGGCGAAGAGGGCGCGGCCTATGCCAATGAGTTGTGACCTGCGCTGCTGGCCGGTCATCCGTGCCCGCACTGCCGGTACCGCGGGGCCGTGCTCCAGCTCCGCAGGTCCAGTGGTGGGGCGGGGGAGTCCAGTGCGCTTGCTCACCTGTCCATCATGCCCCACCCGCCGGGCAGGAGGGTCGTTGACGTGCCCGGAACGCCGTCCGGAACCCGCACGGGCGGGGTCAAGTCGCGAAGCACGCAATGGTCATGGCAAACTAGATTCTTGTGTGTGCATCCCGGTGATCGCCGGAAGGCCCCGGACCCTGCCGTCCGGACGCCTGAAGCATGCACGGTCCGCTCTGGTGTAACGGCAGCACCCCGGCCTTTGGAGCCGTGGAGTATAGGTTCGAATCCTATGGGCGGAACGGTCGGAAAACGCGCTCCACTGTGTACTTGGAACGGCTCGAACGATGCCCGGGTCCACGTCCGGATGGCAGCATTCCGAAGCCGGGTTACCCGGGACAAAACCGAGCAAGGAGAGCCAGTACGTGAGCCCCGAATCCACCGGTCCCGCAGCGGTCATCGTTCTGGCTGCAGGTGCCGGAACACGCATGAAGTCGCGGACTCCCAAGATTCTCCATGAGATCGGCGGCCGCTCCATGGTGGGCCACGCCCTCTTGGCGGCCCGGTCCATCAACCCCGCAAAGCTGGCCCTCGTGGTGCGGCATGAACGCGATCGCGTGGCTGAACACGTCTCCGCGCAGGATCCCCAGGCTTTGATCGTGGACCAGGATGACATTCCGGGCACTGGCCGCGCGGTGGAGGTTGCGGTGAAGGCCCTCGACGCCGAGGCCGAGCTGCATGGCACGGTGGTTGTCACCTACGGCGACGTCCCCTTGCTCACCGGGGAACTGCTGGGCGAGCTGGTCTCCACCCACGAGTCCGAAGGCAACGCCGTCACGGTCCTCACAGCGGTCCTGGACGACGCCACAGGCTACGGCCGCATCCTCCGCGCAGAGGACGGCACCGTGCTGGGCATCCGCGAGCACAAGGACGCCACGGACCAAGAGCGCGCCATCCGTGAGATCAACTCCGGGATCTACGCTTTCGACGCAGCGGTCCTTCGCAAGGCCCTGGAAAGCGTCACCACGGATAACGCACAGGGCGAGATGTACCTGACCGACGTGCTCGGCCTGGCGCGCGACGCCGGTGGCCGGGTTGCCGCCGTCGTTACTGACGACCGCTGGCAGGTCGAGGGCGCCAACGACCGCATCCAGCTTTCGGCCCTCGGCGCCGAGCACAACCGCCGCATTATCGAATCCTGGATGCGCGCAGGCGTCACCGTAGTGGATCCCTCCACCACCTGGATCGATTCCACTGTCACCCTCGACGAGGACGTCCGCCTGCTGCCCAACACGCAACTTCACGGCGCCACCACCGTGGCGAGGGACGCCGTCGTCGGACCTGATACAACCCTCACCGACGTCAATGTCGGCGAAGGCGCGAAGGTGGTCCGCACCCACGGATCCGGTTCCACGATCGGCGCCAAGGCGAGCGTTGGACCGTTCACCTACCTCCGTCCCGGTACGGTCCTGGGCGAAACAGGCAAAATCGGTGCGTTCTACGAAACCAAGAACGTCACGATCGGACGCGGTTCCAAGCTCTCCCACCTGGGCTACGCGGGCGACGCCGAGATCGGCGAGGACACGAACATCGGCTGCGGCAACATTACGGCCAACTACGACGGCGAGAAGAAGCACCGCACGGTGATCGGCTCGGGCGTCCGCACCGGATCCAACACGGTCTTCGTGGCACCTGTCACTGTTGGCGATGGCGCCTACAGCGGCGCCGGCGCCGTCATCCGCAAGGACGTCCCGCCTGGGGCCCTTGCCCTCAGCCTGGCCGCACAGCGCAACGCGGAGGGATGGGTGCTGGCAAACCGCCAGGGCACCACCTCCGCGCAGCTCGCCCAGGCAGCGCAGGATGCCCTGCTGACCCCTGCTTCCACTTCCTCACAATCTCCAGCAACCACAGAAGAGGGCAATCAGGCATGAGCGAAATCACCGCACACGGCGAGAAGAAACTGGTTCTCGCCGCCGGAAGGGCGCATCCGGAGCTGGCGCAGGAAATCGCGAAGGAACTGGAGACAGAACTCCTGCCCATCGATGCCTACGACTTCGCCAACGGCGAGATCTACGTCCGCTCGGCTGAGAGCGTCCGGGGAACCGATGCTTTCGTGATCCAGGCCCACCCGGCACCGCTGAACAACTGGCTCATGGAGCAGTTGATCATGATCGACTCGCTCAAGCGTGCCTCCGCCAAGCGCATCACCGTGGTCTCCCCGTTCTACCCGTACTCCCGCCAGGACAAGAAGGGCCGTGGCCGCGAGCCCATCTCCGCCCGCTTGGTCGCTGACCTGTACCGTACCGCCGGTGCTGACCGCATCATGTCCGTGGACCTCCACACTTCCCAGATCCAGGGCTTCTTCGACGGACCCGTGGACCACCTGATGGCCATCCCGCTTCTGGCGGATTACATCCGCACCAAGGTGGACTCCGAGAACATCACGGTTGTTTCGCCTGATACCGGCCGCGTCCGGGTTGCCGAGCAGTGGGCTGAGCGCCTTGGCGGTGCGCCGCTGGCGTTCGTGCACAAGAGCCGCGACCTGACCGTACCCAACCAGGCAGTGTCCAAGACCGTGGTGGGCCAGATCGAGGGCCGTACATGTGTGCTGATCGATGACATGATCGACACCGGCGGAACCATCTCCGGCGCCGTGCAGGTGCTGAAGAACGCCGGCGCCAAGGACGTCATCATCGCCTGCACCCACGCTGTCTTCTCAGACCCCGCCGCACAGCGCCTTGCCGAGTCCGGCGCCCGGGAAGTGGTGGTCACCAACACCCTGCCGATTCCGGCCGAGAAGCGCTTCCCGCAACTGACGGTGCTGTCCATCGCACCGTTGATCGCGCGCGCGATCCGTGAAGTGTTCGACGACGGTTCGGTCACCAGCCTGTTCGACGGCAAGGCTTAGTCAGGCCCGGCCAAGGCTGCACGGCATGACGGGCCATCCACCGCCGAGGGCGGCGGATGGCCCGTTTTCAGTTTTCGGAGGTGCCGCTGGTAAACTTTCGGAGATACCTTGGCGAGGGAGAGCACTTCCGGATGGCATTCATGCCTCCGAGCGGGTCTCCGTTATCGACTGGGTCTGTAACCTCCTTCGACGAAGGCGGGCCGGTTTTCCAAAGGCCCGCGGGCGTGGAAGGTCACTCCAGACCTCCGCCCTTGCTGATCACCACGCCGTTTTTGAACGGCACACCAGTAATCAAGGAGTACACATGTCTGAGCAGAAGCTCGCAGCAGAACTGCGCACCGAATTCGGCAAGGGCTACGCCCGCCGCGCACGCGTCGCCGGCCGTATCCCCGCCGTCATCTACGGCCACGGTGCAGAGCCCGTGCACGTGACCCTCCCGGGCCGCGAAACCACCCTGGCAGTCCGCGTTGCCAACGCCCTGCTGAACCTGGACATCAACGGCGAGGCACACCTGACCATCGTCAAGGACATCCAGCGCAACGCCATCAAGCAGACCATCGAGCACATGGACCTCCTGACGGTCCGCCAGGGCGAGAAGGTCACCGTGGACGTTCCCGTCCACGTCACCGGTGAAGTTGCTCCGGGTGCCGTCGCCAACCAGGAAGCCGTCACCCTCTCCGTCGAGGCCGAGGCAACCCACCTGCCCACCGCCCTCGAGGTTGACATCGAAGGCCGCGAGGCCGGCGCGCACGTCCACGCTTCCGACGTCGTTCTTCCCAAGGGCGTCAGCCTGCTGACCGAAGCCGACACCCTGGTGGTCAACGTCTCCGAGGCTGTTGCTGCCGAGGCTGAAGAAGCAGCCGAAGGCGAAGAAGCTCCTGCAGCTGAAGAAGCCGCCGAGTAGTCTGCGACTGCCTGAGGCTTAGCCTTTTCAGTGGCCGGGTCCCTGCGGGGTCCCGGCCACTTTGTTTTGCTCCTTGAACCTGACCAGATTCCCTAGGATGTGATCATGACTGACACGTGGCTGATTGTGGGCCTCGGCAACCCCGGCACTGAGTACAGCGGCAACAGGCACAACGTGGGCCAGATGGTGCTGGATGAACTGGCCGCCAGGGTGGGCGGGAAGTTCAAAGTCCATAAGTCGCGGGCGCAGGTGGTCGAAGGACGCCTGGGCATCGGCGGACCCCGCGTGGTGCTGGCAAAGCCGATGACCTACATGAACGTTTCCGGTGGTCCGGTAGCCAACCTGGCCAAGTTTTTCGACATCGCACCGGACCATGTCATTGCCGTACATGATGAGATCGACATCCCCTTCAACACTGTAAAGCTGAAAATTGGCGGCGGCGAGGGCGGCCACAACGGCCTCCGCGATATTTCCAAGGCGCTGGCCACAAAGGACTACCTCCGGGTCCGTGTGGGGGTCGGCCGGCCGCCGGGCCGCATGGACACTGCGGATTATGTACTCCGGGATTTTGCCACCGCGGAGAAGAAAGACCTGCCGTTCCTGATCGATGAAGCCGCTGATGCAGTGGAGCTGCTCATGGCTGAAGGACTGCTTGCTGCCCAGCAAAAACACCACGCCGCGCGGTCTTGATGGAATCTTGAGGAAAGCCTGATCAAAGCCTGACGGCACAGGGGGCACCTGCATCTACCAAACTGTCGCTGACCGGCTGTAGTGTGCATGGTACGCAGGAAAGCGGTGGGGGCCACGCGGTGGGGGACTGTCGCGAATGTGTAGCTAAGGATGCAGATGTCGGCGGAGTTGCTAAACAGGAGCGGGGGAGGCGCGGCAAGGGCCGCGGCCCCGGAGCTTGTGGGCGGGGCTTCAGACAGGCAGACATGGTCCCTCCTGGCAAGAAGCCACGATCTTTCGCGGGCCAGCAGGTTCCTGGAGTCACCCGGTTCCTACGGCGTGGTGCTCACCGGTGAACGGGGCATCGGCAAGTCGGGGCTGGCCCGGTCAGTGGTGGCTTCCCTTGGCCCCAAAGTCCACAGCCTTCAACTGCGCAACACGGTAGCCAACGGCCAGACGCCCTACGGATGCCTTGGCTTCCTCCTGGCCCGGCTGCCGTCCGAAGCCGTCAGTTCGCCCACGGGCATCCTGCATGCAGTGACGTCCCTGATCCGGGCAGAAGCCGGTGGCCGCCAAGCGGTGTTCATCGTGGACAACGCCGGGGGCATGGACCCCATGAGCACCGGTGTCCTGCTTAACCTCATGGCCACCGGAACGGCCAAGATGATTGCCACGGTGCAACGGGCCAGCGATCTGCCGGAGGACTTCCACCGCCTGGTCCTGGAGGAGCAACTGGGGGAGGTCCACCTCAATACCCTGACCGAGGAACAGACCAAGCAGGTGCTGGGCTCGGTTCTGGGGCATTACGTGTCATCCACGCTGGTGGGGTCGTTGCACGCAGCGGTGGGCGGCAACCCCATGCTGCTGCACGCTTTGCTTGATGAACAGCGCCACTCCGGCAACCTGGTGCTGAACGATTCCGTATGGACGCTGCGGGACAGGGTCAAGCTCGAAGGCGCCACGGTGGTGGAGGATTTTGTGCGCTCCCGGCTGGCGCGCGAGTCGCAGGCCAGCCGGACCGTCGTCGAAATTCTGGCCTGCGCCCAGCGCGCCACCCTGGTGGACCTGGCAGCGATCTTCGGCGCCGAGGTGCTGGTGGAGATGGAAGAAGGCGGCCTCGTCACGGTGGACCGGGCGGGTGAGCACTGGGTTTCCCTCCGCGATCCGTACGTGGGGGAAGTCGTCCGGGGATGGCTTGGCACCCGCAGGCGCCGTGAACTCCGCCTGATGCTGCTGGGCCCCAAGGAACCCGAGCTCCAGGGCTTGGCTCCCCGGGACCTGCTGAGCTATGCGGCCTGGATGCACGCGTGCGAGGACGAACCGGCACCTTCTCCGGCCCACGCACTTGCCGCAGGCAGGGCGGCACTTGATGACTACGATCCCAACTTCGCGATCCAATGCACGCTGTCCCTGGACCAGAAGGATCCGCAATGGATTCCCGGGCAGCGGGTCAAGGCGTCCGCCTACCTGATGCTGGACCTGCCCCTGCACGCAGCCCAAGCGCTGGACGAGATCCCGGAAGCTTTGCTGGCTGCCGCCGACCCGTTGGAGTTCGCCGAGGTGACGGCTGCCAAATGCCAGGCCATGACCTGGATCGATGGCCGGTCCGGTTTGGTGCCAGGGGTCATTGCGGCGGCCCGTGAGGCGTTGGACGCACGGGCCGCAGCCCCTGGGAACGGGACCACCAACAAACTTCACATCATCACCCGGGCACGCAACCGCCTGGACCTTTGCAACTACGACTACCAGACCTACCTCGGTGAGTACGCCGGCATGCTGGATGCATTGGAAGCGGAACTGGCCAAGGGCCCTGGCGAGGACAGGGAACACTGGCTCAGGTCGGCGTGCTACCTCATTGAAGCCCGCTGCATGGTCGGCAGGGAGCTGGACGCCCAGGACCTGGCACGGTCTGTTTCGCGCCAAATGAACGCGACCGACCGGACCCCCCAACTCGAAGAAGCTTTTGCCCGGCACGCGTATCTGGTGCTGCTGTTGTCCGGCCAGTGGCGCAAATGCATTGAACTGATGCGCCGGGCGCCGTCCACCCCGTCACGGTTGCAGTACCGGGGTGCCATCACCGAACTGGGGATTGGCCTTGCTTACGCCTACGCGGGCAAGCCGTCTTCCGCCATCGAACCGCTGCGTTCGGCGGTGGCGCAGTTCGAACTCCGTCCGGCCATGAATATGGTCAAAGTGGCCTACGCCGCCACCGCGTTTGCCTATGCCCAGCTGGGAAACCCGCTGGAAGCGGCCAGGTATCTCGACCTGTTCCGCACCTGCCGTGGTGTGGGTACGTTCTTCGCGGAATCGGTCGCGGAGTTCTGCGCCGACATGGCCGGCCGCTGGATGGGTGACCCGGAGGTCAAGCAGCGCTTGTTCGCCAAGGCCCTGCAGGATGTGGACAAGCAACGGTACACGACGGCGGGCATCTGCCTCTTTGGTGCCACCGTGGAAGGAAGCGATGCCGAGTACCGGCTTTTGGAAGAGATCGCGGGCAAGAGGCAAGGCCCCTTGGCTCGGATCTCAGGCGACCTGGCCCGCGGATCCCTGACCCGCAGCTCCCGGTCCCTCCTTGCGGCGGCGGACGCTGCCGCTGCCATGGAACTGCTGGTGGTGGAGGCCCGCTGTGTGGCCATGGCCCTCGATTTTGCCCGGGACGCCGGGGAAACAACGGCAGCCAGGACGGCCCAGTTGCGGCTTGAACGGCTGGAACAGTCAGTGTCGGCGTTGCCCATCCAACCACGGAGCGACGCCCCGGTCCTGACTGAGCGTGAACGGCAGATCGCCAAACTTGCCGGAAAGGGTATCAGCAACCGTGAAATCGCAATGGATATTGGGGTGTCTGTGCGTACTGTGGAAGGTCACCTTTACCAAGTCTTCACCAAGCTCGGCGTATCGTCCCGGGGCGAACTCAACGGACTCCTGTGAGGTGGCGGCCCTGACCTCCTATGGCGCGGTTCGGGGTGCCCATGCAAGCTGACCACCTTGTGGGCCGTGAGGCCGAACTGGACCTCGCTACCGGAATATTGCGCCAGGACGGAGCGGGGGCGGTCCTGCTCATCGCCGACCCCGGCGTGGGTAAAACCGCCATGGCTGCGGAAATAGCCGCCCGCTTGTCCCACGAAATGGTGGTGATGCGCGTCCACGGCAGTCCGGCCCTGTCGGCGGTACCGTACGGCGTGCTGGCACCCTACCTGCTGGACCTTCCGGTGGAGCAGGCCACGTCCCCGGTGGCGATCCTGAGGGAGTTCTGGGCCCAGTTCGAGAAGCGACGCGGCGGTGAGGGAGCAAGGCTGCTCCTGGTGGTTGATGACGCCCACGACCTCGACGAGGGCAGCACCCAGATCCTCGCCGAACTGGTATCGGCCGGGTGGGCGCGGCTGGTGGCCACCAGCAGGCCCAGGCCGGGACTGCCCGCCGCCTTGCTTCAGCTCTGGTACGACGGCTTGGCCGAACGCATCGAACTGCACCCCCTGGAACGCGAAACCGCTGCGCAGCTGGCTGAGATGATGCTGGGCGGCACGGTCATGGCCAGTACGGTAGACGTCCTCCACTCCGTCTCCGAAGGGAATCCGCTGCTCCTCCGTTGTCTGCTGGACGATTCCAAGGCAGACGGCAACCTGGTGCGCCGCAACAGCGTCTGGTTCCTCACCAGGGCCCTGTCCGGCAGCGGCGAAGGGCTCGCGGAGGTGGTCCGCAACAAAGTGCTCCGCACCAGCGACGCTGAGCGGGAAGCCATGTATGTCGTGGCCCTTTCCGAACCGGTTCCTACCGCGGTGCTGGATGCCCTGGTGGGGAGGGACACCGTCAGGTCGCTCATGGACAGCCGTTTGGTGGTGTCCACGAATGGCCCCGGCAGCGCGCTGAAAATGTGGCATCCCATGTACGGTGAGGCCTTGCGGCAGATCGTATCGCCCGCCCGCAGCCTTCAGATCCGCCAGCGGATGGTGCAGCACCTGGGCGCCGAACCCGCCACCGCTGAGGGCCTGCTCCGCATGGTGAGCTGGGCGCTGGACTGTGGTGCCGACGTCGAGGATGAACAGCTTCTGCAAGCGGCCTTCCTTGCGGCCAAGCTGCTCCAGAACCCGCTGGCCCGCGCCGCGGCGGACAAGGTGCGTTCCGAGGCCCTGCGGCCGCGCGCCCGTGCTGTGCTGGCCATGGTCAACTACAACGACGGCGACTACCGCACTGCTGCGCGGCTGCTTGAGGAACAAGCGGGGTTCCTGGACGTGGATCCCACCGGTCCGCTGGGTGCGGGGCTCCTGTGGGCGGCGGCCCGGGCGGCCCTGGGCGACTCCTCCGCGGACATCGTGGCCGATGCCCGGTCGGCTGCTGCCCTGAGGGCCGAGGGGCGTTCGGATGACGATCCTGTCCTGTCGCAACTCCATCGGCACACCGACGCCCTGGAACTTGCGGCCCTGGCCAACGACGGCCAGTACCGGGAACTGGGCCGGGGCCTGGAGACTTTCGCTGCCGGCCTGGAACCCGGGCAGCCCGACTTCGTCATGAACCGCCTGTTCCTGCTGGCCATGGAGTGTGAGCTCCTGACCGTTGAGGGCCAGGCCGTCGCGGCGCTCGACAAAGGTCGGGAAGCGTTGGTGCTCCTTGACGAACACCACGACGACCTCCTGTACTTCAGCGACTTCATCATGGTCCGCTATGCCTTGGCCGCCCTGGAAGTCGGCGAGTGGGCAGCGGCCGAGGGCGCCTTGAACCGTTATGCCGCTAGCTCGGCCATGGGGCTGATCACCTTCGGCGGCGACATCCAGGCACTCAAGGGGTTGTCGTTCCTGCGGCAAGGGCGCTTGGAACAGGCCAGCGCCCAGTTGACGCCGGCGGTGGAGGCGTTGCGGGTGAAGGACCCGCAACGCCTCCGCCGGCTAGGAAACGCCCTGGCCTATTACGCTGCCGCCCGTTCGGGCAACACAGAACTGGCCCTGCGGTTGGCGGGCGAACCCGAGGTCCCCGCCGCCGGCGGTGCCTATGTTGAAGCCCTGGCCGAGCTTTTCACGCTGGCCGGCCACGAGCACCTGCAAAGGGGCACCGGCCTGGAAAGACTCCGGACCTTGCCTGGAAGCGCCCCCATGCACCACCTCTCCGGCGTGCTGCTGCAGAACCTGGTCCTCCGGGCCGAACTCGGCGACCAGCAGGCAATGGACGAGATCCGGGAGACTGCCTCGGACATGGCAGGGACTTGGGCGGGTGGCTGGCTGTCGCTGGCCACGGCCCAGGCGGACGGGGCCGGGGACGACCTGGTGAATGCAGGCAACCTGCTGGCGGCCGGCGGAATGCCGGGTCCGGCGGCGGTTGCCTTCGATAAAGCGGCGCTCGCTTTCGATGCCGAAGGGAAACGCCCGGAAGCCCGCCAGGCGGCTGTGCTGCGGGACGTCAGCGAAGCCAGCCTTGGCGACTCCGTGGCCCGGGACCCCCACACGGAAGTCGACCGGTCCGTGCCGCTGACCCGGCGTGAACAGGACATCGTGGCGCTCGCGGTGTCGGGACTGACCGACCGGCAAATCGCGGAGAAGCTCATGGTGTCCGTGCGCACAGTGGAGGGCCATCTCTACCGCAGTTACGCAAAGCTGGGAATCCGGCGCAGGGAAGATCTTGGAGCTGCCGTCCGCAACTAGCGGGCAACCGGACATAACTGGCGGACACCCGTGGGTAGCCCGCCAAGTACCGCTGACAGGCATGCCCCGGCTAGGTGGTGTCCGATGCGATCGGAGATACCACCAAACACTGGAGTAATGCCCCGCCTGTCCGTCGTGGGACCAAGTAGCGCCGCCATGAGTGACTGAGTACCAGCGAGTGCCGGCACCCAAAAGCGCTGGAACTAATCGAGTACCAACTACTGGTGCCCCGGTTTTCGCCGGGCGGTTAACTGTTTCTTGGAAGGACGGTCAGCCCCAAGCATCGCCGGATCTCCACCAACGCAACACCGCATCGGTGGTCTCTTTGAGCCGATGCTCCGGCCGCTGAAAGGCGGTCCGGCCCCTGGACGAAGCCGGCGGCGACAGAGTCTTCTGAGACCGAGACTCTCCCCCCAGCCGTCGCCGGCTTCCAGGCCAGGGAAACCGCAATCGTGGAACCGATCAACCTCCCGGATCAAGGGACTGCTGCTTTTGGAGTGTGCATGCTGCCGGACCCCTGGCTGGACGAAGAGACCGTCTCAGCCGGACTGAGCCCGACACCATTTCCCGACCGTCAGCAACTGCTGGAGCTTATCCTCGCCGCCATCCCGTCACCCTCAACCAACGGCATCGTAGTTACCGGGGACAGGGGATCGGGCAAGAGCCATTTGCTGCTGGCCATCAAATCAGGACTCCCGGACACCATTGACGTCCGGACTTTTGCCGGCAAAGCAGGACAGGAAAACACCAGCTACGCCACTCTCGCAGCCGCGGCCGCAGCCATGGAAGCAGACGCCGGACCCCCTCCCGACAACGATCCTTCGGGGCATCCCGGGCTCGGCATCCTTCGCGCTTTCACCCGAACCTTGGGCCCGGCCGAACACCTCTACACCCCACCTCCGGGACGGCGCCGGGGAAGGCGCCCGGCGGTGCCGCCGACCCGGCGGCCGTTGGTGCTGCTGGTGGATGATATCCAGTTCGTGGATCCGTCTTCCCTGGCCGTCCTGCTCCAGCTTCTTCCCGGCTTCGGGGCCACGCTGGTGGCAACAGCGGACAGCCACAGGCCCCTGCCCCAGGACCTCTACCAGCTATGGGAGGACGGTTTCCTGGAGCAGTACTTCCTGCCGCCGCTTACGTTCGCGGAAGCCCACACCCTGTGCGGGGACGTTCTTGGCGGGAAGGTCCAACGGCGCACCAGTGCCTTGCTGGCGGCGATCAGTGGCTTCAACGTGGGCCTGATGTGCCTTGCGGTGGAGGACGCCCGCCGGTCCGGCCTGCTGGTCCGGCACGACGGATACTGGACGGTGGATCTGGGGGCCCGGTGTTCCTGGCCACGGGTGACGCACTACGTACAGGGCGAAAATGCGCTCCTGCCGGCAGACGAACGCCATGCGCTGGAGTTGATCGCTCTCGCCGAGCCTTTGGAGTTGGACATCGTGGAACGCAGCTTCGGTCAGAAGCCGGTGGAACACCTGCTGTCCCTGCGCTGCATCCGCTTGCTGCCGGGTAAGCCGTTCCAGGTCAGGACGCATTCGTGGCTTCGTGGCGAGGGCACGCGGTTGTCGGTTCCCCCTTCCAGGAGCAGGGCCCTCCGGCTCGGTATCACCCAGCCCGCGGTGACCAGGGAGTCCGCCCCTGCCATGGTCCGCTGGATGGCCTGGACCCTGGATGCAGGACTGAGCGTGTCCGATGACCTGATCCTTTCCGCGGCCCCCGCCGCCGACCAGCCGGCCACGGCTGCGCTGGCGTTGCGGGCAGCCGAAGGTGTCAGCGATCCGGAACACCGCGACGAAGCCCGGCTGATCAAGGCCAGGGCGCTTGTGGCCGAAGGCCTTCTGAAAAAAGCAGCTTCCGAATTGCAGCGACTGGCAGTCCCGGGGCCCGTCGCAGCAGTCCAGGTTGATGCCAGGCACCGGCTTATGGCGCTGGATCTTCTTGGAGGAGCACGTCCAGGCTGGCCGGTGAATGGCCAAGGATCTGCCGGTACGGAAACGCGGGAATCCGACGGCGGGTCCGGGCTGGGCGGGGATGACCCCGGCATGATGGTCGTGGAAAGGATACACAGTGCCGAGCGCCTGCTTCCGTCAGGCGATGCCACGGCCGCGTTGGCCGCGTCCACTGCAGCGATGTCGTTGATTGACGGAGACCCGGACCTGGAGGTTTTCCGGCCCGGTGCCCTGCTGCGGCACATGATGTGCCTCCGCAGCGAACTGGCGTGGGACCAACTGGACCAAGCGTCCGCTTGTCCCTGGGATTACGCCGTACCGGCGCACATGGCGTGGAGCCTGGAGGTTGCCCGGGGGTACGCGCGCATCAGCCAGGGACTGCCCGGGGCTGCGCGGCAGATTTTGGAACCGGTTGTTGCTGAACTTCACGACGCCGGCCTGCCGCCCGTCCACGCACTGGCATCGGTCCTGCTGGCCTACTCCGAGGCATGCGCCGGTGATGCTGCCCAGGCGGGGGACCGGATCCGGAAGGTGCCCGATGAACAGGCGGAGCCCGCCGGGGGGCTCCTGCAGCAGGCAACGGCGTTGTACCGGGCTGCGGCCCTGGCTGCATCATCCGGCGATCCGGGCACCCTCCTGGATCTGGCGCACATTTTCCAATCGGGACGGGCCCCGTTGATGGAGGCGTCGGCTTTGTCCCTGTTGGCACTGAACGCAAGCGGTACCGGCGTCGGGAATTCCTTCCTGCAGCGGCTGGCGGAACTGGGCGGTGCGCTGGGAGGGCCGCAGGGCGAAGCTACACGGTTGTTCGCCACGGCGCTGCTGGCCGATGATCCCAAGGTTCTTGAGGCTGCAGGACGCAGCCTCTCAGCTAACAGGCTTTTCGCGGAAGCGGCCCTTTGCTATTCCCGGGCGGCCACGGGCTACGAGTCCCGGACCCGCACCGCTGCAAGCCGCCGGGTCACCCTCTTGCTGGAGCGGCTCCGGAACGCATTCGGCAGTGAAGCCGTTCCACCGTTGGGATGGCAGCCGGGCACTGCACGCTGCTGACGTGGGCAATGGCACATCGGGCGGAACAGCCGGGCGTGGGATAATTGATTGTCCCTGAAGGATTCCCAAGGAGCGCCCCTTGACCGTCGTATCAACTCCCGCGTCACTGCAGCCGTCCGTGCATGCCATGGACAATGCGGAGGTCCTGCGGATCCGGAACGACTTCCCCGTGCTGGACCAGTTGGTCCATGGGAAGCCCCTGGTGTATCTGGACTCAGGCGCAACGTCGCAGAACCCGCTGAGCGTCATCGAAGCCGAACAGGAGTTCTACGAACAACGCAATGCCGCGGTCCACCGTGGAGCCCACCACCTTGCCGTGGAAGCCACGGATGCCTTCGAGAACGCCCGCCAGACGGTGGCGGACTTCATAGGTGCGCAGTATGAGGAAACCGTGTGGACATCCAATGCCACGGAGGGCCTCAACCTGATCAGCTATGCCCTGTCCAACGCGGCGCTATGGGCCGCGCAGGGACGGGGTGCTGCCGCCCTGAAGGACCTCGCGATCGGTCCGGGCGACGAGATCGTGGTGACGGAGATGGAACACCACGCCAACCTCATTCCGTGGCAGGAACTGGCCTTCCGCACAGGAGCCACCCTGAAATACATCCCCATCACAGACCAGGGTGCACTGCAACTGGATGCGGCAGCCACGATCGTGGGGGAGCGCACCCGCTTGCTGGCCTTTACGCATGCCTCAAATGTGTTGGGCACCATCAATCCCGTGCCGGAGCTTGTGGCACTGGCCCGCAAGGTGGGGGCACTGGTAGTGCTGGACGCCTGCCAGTCCGCCCCTCACCTGCCCGTCAACGTCAAGGACCTGGACGTCGACTTCGCCGTGTTCTCCGGCCATAAGATGCTGGCTCCCACGGGCGTTGGCGTCCTGTACGGGAAGCAGGACCTCCTGGATGTCCTGCCGCCTTTCCTGACCGGCGGTTCCATGATCACCACGGTCACCATGGACCGTGCCGAATACCTGCCGGCACCGCAGCGTTTCGAAGCCGGGACACAGCGGATTTCCCAGGCTGTTGCCCTCGCCGCAGCGGTGAACTATTTGACGGAAACCGGTGTAGACCGGATCCACGCCTGGGAAACAACGTTGGGACAGCGCCTGGTCGCCGGCCTGGAGAGCATCGACGGCGTTCGTGTCCTGGGTCCGGCATCCGGCGCTGAACGGATTGGCCTGGCCGCCTTCGACGTCGCCGGCGTCCATGCCCATGACGTCGGACAGTTCCTGGACGACCGCGGCATCGCTGTCCGTGTGGGCCACCACTGCGCGCAGCCTCTGCACCGCCGGCTGGGGCTGACGGCCACTACCCGTGCCAGCACCTACCTGTACAACACCACGGACGACGTCGACGTTTTCCTCGACGCCGTCTCCGGCGTGCGGGCGTACTTCCAGGCCTGAAAGGCAGAACCCCATGAGTCTTGACCAGCTGTACCAGCAGATCATCCTGGACCACTCCAAGCAACGCCACGGCAGCGGCCTGGCAGGCACCCCGGCACCGTCCGGAGCGGCCACGGGCCAGTCCCACCAGTTGAACCCGGTCTGCGGCGATGAGGTCACCCTGCGCCTGGCCGTAGCAGACGGGACCGTGCAGCAGATCAGCTGGGACGGAGCGGGGTGCTCGATCTCCATGGCGTCGGCGTCCGTGCTCAGCGAGATGGGCGAGGGCATGGCCGTTGATGAACTGCAGGCCGTAATTGAGAACTTCCGCGAGGTCCTGCGATCCCGGGGCAAGGTCCCGGCCGACCCTGAAATCCTGGGCGACGCGGCCGCGTTCGAGGGTGTGGCCCGCTACGCCGCCCGGGTCAAATGCGCCATGATCTCCTGGGTTGCCGCCGAGGACGCACTGAAGCAGGCCACAGCCTAGCCGCCCTCCCGACGCGGACTCAGGTGCGGCTGAAAACGTCAGGTACGCCGTCGCCGTCGTCATCCCGTACTTCCTCAGCCGCCACCTGCCGGTAGTGCCGGTTGCGGGCCTTAAGCACGACGGCGGCCAGCAGCGCCGAAAGCAGGGAACCTGCCAGGATGGCCACCTTGGCGTGGTCGTTGTGGGACGAACCGGCACCGAAGCTCAGCTCGCCGATCAGCAGGGACACCGTGAAACCGATGCCGGCAAGGAGTGCCAGGCCGAAGAGGTCTATCCAGGCGATGCTTGAGTCCAGGCTGGCGCGGGTGGACTTGGTGATCAGGAACGTGGTGCCGAAGACGCCCACGGCCTTGCCCACCACGAGAGCTGCCACAACCCCCAACGCTACGGGGTCGCGGAGTGCCGATGCCATGCCCTCCGCGCCGCCCAGGGCAACGCCGGCCGAGAAGAAGGCAAAGACGGGAACAGCGAATCCTGCGGAGAAGGGGCGCAGTCGGTGCTCGAAGTACTCGGCGAGTCCTTCGGCGGGCTCGCCTTTCCTTCCGCTGGCAAAGACCGGGACGGCGAACCCCAGCAGCACTCCGGCCACCGTGGCATGGATCCCGGAAGCATGGACGAGTGCCCAGGTGGCCAGGGCCAGGGGGAGCAGCAGATACCAGTTGCGGATGCGCTTCTGCACCAGGAAGGTGAAGATCCCCAGTGGCACCAGCGCGGCCAAAAGCATGAGCGGCTGGAGGCCGGAGGAGTAGAAGAAGGCGATGATGCCGATCGCGATGAGGTCATCGACCACGGCGAGGGTGAGCAGGAACGTCCGCAGGGCGGCTGGGAGATGCGTGTTGATGACTGCGAGGACGGCCAAGGCGAAGGCGATGTCCGTTGCCGTGGGGATGGCCCAGCCTTTGAGGGTCTCCGGTCCCGAGCCGAGGTTGAACAGTACATAGATGAGCGCCGGGACCATGACGCCGCCCACGGCCGCTGCCACCGGGACCACGGCACGTGCGGGTTTGCGGAGTTCCCCGGCAACGAATTCACGTTTGAGTTCAAGGCCCGCCAGGAAGAAAAAGACTGCAAGCAGCCCATCGGAGGCCCAGTGGCCCAGGCTGAGGTCCAGGTGCCAGGGTTCGTAGCCGGCCTTGAGGTCGCGCAGCCCGAAGTACGAGCCGGCAGCGGGGGAGTTGGCCCAGACCAGCGCCACGACAGTTGCTGCAAGGAGGAGGGCCCCGCCTACTGTCTCCGTCCGCAGGATCGCAAGGATGCGGCGGTACTCGGGATAGCTGGAACGGGCGAAGATCTTGCTGGGTGTGCTGGGTTCGGCCATGCGGGCTCCTTGGCTGGTTCGGGGTATCACAATGACTCCGCCGACCAGACTTCCCGGCACACCAACACCCATCTTACCCAAGTAAGTAGCAGTAGAGCGCGTTATGAACGGTCAAAACGCGCTCTACTGCGACCCAGTTGGGTGAGGGGTCAGGCGAGGAGGCCTGCGACGCCGATGACAGCCGTCGCGAGGCCCAGCACCATGGAGATGGTCACCAGGACCACGTGCACGGTCAGGAACTTCGTCGCCTTGCCGGCGGCGTCGCGGGCGCGCGGGTCCTTCATGACGCGCTTGAGGAACTGCGGCCACACGACCAGCGACCACACACCCGCAATGATCAGGATGACCGCCAGGATCGCGGGAATGTCCACGCTAGTGGCTTTCGAGCCAGGCCTGGGCCTGCTGCGACTGGATGTTCAGGGCCTTGCCCACCATCGGCTCCGCGGCATCGGCGATCTTGCCGCCGAGGAACGGCACCGAAGACTTGACGTTGCCTTCGAGTTCGATGCGGGTGCTGCCACCCTCGGCCACGAGGCGCTGGACCGCGGTGACGTCCAACGGTGCGCCGGCCACCTTGAGGGCGATCGTGCTGGCACGCGAACCGTCGGCAGCGGGGGCTTCCCACTGCTCGGTCTGGGTGACCGTGAGGCTCTCGCCGACGAACTTGCGCGCAATATCCGGAAGGCGCGTCGTGGGAAGCGTGCGGACGGTGGTGGTGCTGAAGGCGCCGGCGGTGTCGCCGTCGATCGTGAACGATTCCAGGGAGCCGCCCACCAGTTCGCTCGTGTGGCGCAGGAAGTCCTCGTTGACGAATACGGCGGTGACGCGGTCTACGCTGTGCGGCAGGGTGGTGGATGCACTCAGGGCCATGGGTCCTCCGTGGATTGGGGTTATGGAGCTCTTTTAGCTCCCAACATCCTACGGGGTGTCCTTGGCGACCTCTGAACCGGCAGCTTCCTGCAGGGTGATGGCAGCGGCGGAAATGTTCCGTGCCATGGATGGGAAAATGACGCCGTGAAACGGATAGACACCAAGCCAGTACAGTCTTCCGCCCAAACCGCGGGGGAAGAAAATGGCGCGTTGCTTGTAGAGGCTCCCGCCGCCGTCGGGCTCCACTGCCAACTCGAGCCAGGCGCGCCCGGGCGCGCGCATCTCCGCCCGCAACCGCAGCAGGTGCCCCCGGTCGATGGCCTCCACGCGCCACCAGTCCACCACCTCGCCCGTGCCGAGCGTCTTGGGGTGGCGGCGTCCGCGCAGCAGGCCCGCACCGCCCTGGAGCTTGTCCAGCCACCCCCGCACCCGCCACGCCAGCGGCAGCGAGTACCAACCGTTTTTCCCGCCAATGCCCTCGATCACGGTCCATACGTGCTCCGGCCGGGCTGTGCTGTGGAACGTGCGGGTGTCCGTGTAGACCTTGTAGCCGGCCCAGTCGGGGTCGCTCGGCAGAGGATCGGCGTCAATGCCGGCATTGGCCCAGGTGGTCTCCACCTGGCCGTCGCGTTCCTTGCCGAGCGCCAGGGCGACAGCGCGGCGGTAGGGCGTCAGGCCGCCGTCGGGCTGGGGAATGTAACGGTCGACGTCGTGCTCCCGCGACACAGCGTCGTGCTGCAACGACTGGACCAGCGGCAAGGACATGGACAACGGGATGGGCGTCACCAACGCAACCCAGAGCCCGGCCAGCTTGGGCGCAGGCACCGGCAAGGCGATGACCAGCCGGCGGGGCAAACCGCGTTCCACTGCGTACTCGTTCATCATGTCCTTGTATTTCAGGACGTCACGGGAACCGATGTCGAAGGTCCGGTTGAGGCGGTCCGGGAGCGTGGCAGCCGCAACGAGGTAGTGCAGGACGTCCCGGACGGCTATGGCTTCGATCCGGTTGTTGACCCAACTGGGTGCCGGCATCACGGGCAGGGTGTCAGCCAGATGGCGGATCATCTCGAACGACGCAGAGCCGGACCCGATCACCACGCCGGCCTGGAACACGATCGAGTCCACCCCGGAGTCGAGGAACACCCGGCCCACCTTTTCCCGGGAGCGCATGTGCGTTGACAGCAGGGCATCGTCAGGATGCAGCCCGCCCAGATACACGATCCTGTCCACCTTCGCCGCCGCAGCCGCGGAGGCGACCAACATGGCCATGGACTCTTCCTTCGCCTCGAACCCGCTGCCGGAGGCCATGGAATGCACCAGGTAATACAGCACCTCCACGTCCGCCAGTGCCTTTTCCAGGGCGGCGCCGTCCGACAACGAGTCCTGGATCACCTCCACATCCTGCCGCCACGGCACGTCGGCGATTTTCTGAGGCGTCCTGACCACCACCTTGACACGATGGCCGGCCTCCAGGAGCCGGGGCACCAGCCGGCCTCCGATATAGCCGGTGGCTCCGGTGACGAGGACTGTTCTGGGCTGCTGCACTGTGCGGGACCGCTTTCCTTCGGTTGGCTGCAAGGGAACTCCTGGGGCCGGAGGGAGGGGTAGGCTGGAATGACCCGGCAATTCGTTTGAATTTCCGGGCATTTGTGTTGCCTGCCCTTGGACCCACCCTAGGAGTTTCAGCCATGAGCCTCAACGGTCTGCGCCGCGCGTTGGCGGAGGACAAGACTTTTGCGCGCGTCCGGACAGAGGCTGGGCGGCCTTTCGCGTCGCGCAGCACGGACTACCAGATCAGCGCGCCGACGGGCATGCGGTCTGTCCTGCTCGCTGAAATGGCCGATGCCCTGGCCGGTGGCCCGGAAAACCCCGTGGTGCTTGCCGTGACAGCCACCGGCCGCGAGGCCGAGGACCTGACGGCCGCGCTCGCCTCCTACCTTCCGGCAGAGTCAGTGGCCACCTTCCCCAGCTGGGAGACCCTCCCGCACGAACGGCTTTCGCCGCGTTCGGACACCGTGGGGCGCCGGCTTTCCGTCCTGCGGCGCCTGGCCCATCCGGAAAGCTCGACGGCGGCGGCGTTGCGTGTGGTGGTTGCTCCCGTCCGCGCCGTGGTCCAGCCGATTGTGGCCGGGCTGGGTGACCTCGTCCCCGTCACGCTGAAGGTGGGCCAGGAGCGATCCTTCACCGACGTGGTCAGGGCACTGTCCGACGCCGCCTACGCCCGCGTGGACATGGTGACCCACCGCGGCGAATTCGCAGTCCGCGGCGGCATCCTCGATGTTTTCCCGCCCACCGAGGACCACCCGATCCGCGTGGAGTTCTTCGGCGACGAGGTAGACCAGATGCGCTGGTTCGCGGTCGCCGACCAGCGCTCGCTGTCCGCCCCCGGTATCCACCACCCCACCGAACTGCATGCACCGCCGTGCCGCGAAATCCTCATCACGCCCTCGGTCATGTCCCGTGCGGCCAAGCTGAAGGCAGACATGCCTGCCGCGGCGGACATGTTGGAGAAGATCGCCGGTGGGATCGCCGTGGAAGGCATGGAGTCCCTGGCGCCGGTCCTGGTGGACGCCATGGTTCCGTTCGTGGACCAGCTTCCGGCAGGTTCATTGACCGTGGTGATCGAACCGGAGAAGGTGCGCACGCGCGCACACGATCTCGCGGCGACCAACGAAGAATTCCTTGAGGCGGCCTGGTCAACAGCGTCCGACGGCGGGACCGCACCTTTGGCGCTTGACACTGCCCTGTTGTCCCGCGCCTCCACGGACCTGCATGCGGCCAGTTTCCGTTCCCTCACGGACACCCGTTCCTCTGCCCTGGCACACGATGTGTCCTGGTGGTCCATCACCTCACTGGCATCCGACGAGGACCTGGTCCTCGATATCGACGTCCTCAACCTGCATGCCCGGGAGCCGCGCGGATACCAGGGCGATGTTGCGGAGATGCTGGACTTCATCGGTGGCCGGGTCCGTGACCAATGGCGCGTGGTGGTGGTGACGGATGGCCCGGGCCCCGCGCAGCGCCTGGCCGAGTTGTTCCACGACGCCGACATTCCGTGCAGCCGCGTGGATTCCCTGGACACAGAACCCCAGCCGGGAATCATCGAGGTGACCTGTGCCGCCGTCGGGCGTGGCTTTGTGCTGGACGGCCTCAAACTGGGCCTCCTCACCGAAGCCGACCTTCTCGGACGCGCGTCCGCAAGCTCCACCAAGGACATGCGCCGGATGCCGTCCAAGCGGCGGAACGCCGTGGATCCGCTGCAACTGCACGCAGGCGACTTCGTGGTCCACGAGCAGCACGGCATCGGCAAGTTCGTGGAACTCATCCAGCGCAAGGTGGCGGGAACGTCGGCCTCGGATGCGGGCCTTCGCGAGTACCTTGTCCTGGAGTACGCGCCCTCCAAGCGTGGCGCTCCCGGCGACCGGCTGTTCGTTCCCACGGACCAGCTGGACCAAGTGACCCGCTACGTCGGCGGCGATACACCGGCGCTGAGCAAGATGGGCGGCGCGGACTGGGCCAGCACCAAGTCCAAGGCCCGCAAGGCCGTCAAGGAAATCGCGGGCGAACTGATCCGCCTGTACTCGGCCCGCATGGCCTCCCGCGGACACGCCTTCGCCCCGGACACCCCGTGGCAGCGTGAACTTGAGGAAGCATTCCCCTACGTTGAGACCCCGGACCAGTTGACCACCATCAACGAGGTCAAGGCGGACATGGAACGCGAAATCCCCATGGACCGGCTGGTGTCCGGCGACGTGGGCTACGGCAAGACCGAGATCGCTGTCCGTGCTGCCTTCAAAGCCGTCCAGGACGGGAAGCAGGTGGCGGTCCTGGTGCCCACCACCCTCCTGGCCCAGCAGCACTACGAAACCTTCACTGAGCGGTTCTCCGGCTTCCCCCTGCGGGTCAAGCCGCTGTCCCGCTTCCAGACCAGCAAGGAAGCAAAGGAGACGGCGGAGGGCGTCAAGAACGGCTCCGTGGATGTGGTGATTGGAACCCATCGCCTGCTGTCCAAGGATTTCGAGTTCAAGGACCTTGGCCTGGTGATCGTGGACGAAGAGCAACGGTTCGGCGTGGAGCACAAGGAAGCGCTCAAGAAGATGCGCACCAACGTGGACGTGCTGGCCATGAGTGCCACGCCGATCCCGCGTACCCTGGAAATGTCCCTGACGGGTATCCGCGAGACCTCCACCCTGGCCACGCCGCCGGAAGAACGCCATCCCGTGCTGACATACGTCGGTCCTTTCACCAACAAGCAGACCTCGGCAGCCATCCGGCGTGAGCTCATGCGCGAAGGGCAGGTGTTCTTCGTGCACAACCGGGTCTCCTCGATCGAGCGCGTTGCCGCTCAGATCCGTGAACTGGTTCCCGAAGCCCGGGTGGAAGTGGCCCACGGCCAGATGTCCGAGAGCCGCCTGGAAAAGATCATCGTGGACTTCTGGGAGAAGCGCTTTGACGTCCTGGTGTGCACCACCATCATTGAGACCGGCCTGGACATCTCCAACGCCAACACGCTCATCGTCGACGGCGCGGACAAATACGGGCTGTCCCAGCTCCACCAGCTCCGTGGCCGCGTGGGCCGTGGCCGCGAGCGGGCCTATGCCTACTTCCTCTACCCCTCGGAGAAGCCGCTGGGCGAGGTGGCACTGGAGCGTCTCAAGGCCGTGGCGGCGCACAACGAATTGGGCGCCGGCATGCAGTTGGCCATGAAGGACCTGGAGATCCGTGGTGCAGGCAACCTGCTCGGCGGTGAGCAGTCCGGCCACATCCAGGGTGTGGGTTTCGACCTTTACATCCGTCTGGTGGGCGAGGCTGTGGCCGAGTACCGGGGCGAGGCCGAAGAAAAGGCTGCAGAAATGAAGATCGAGCTGCCCGTCAACGCGCACCTGCCACATGACTATGTGCCCGGCGAACGGCTCCGGCTCGAGGCGTACCGGAAGCTGGCCGCTGCGGTGACGAACGAGGCCATCGACGAGGTCCTGGCCGAGCTCGTGGACCGCTACGGTGAGCCGCCGCTGCCTGTGCAGAACCTCATTGCCGTGGCCCGCTTCCGTGTGGGCGCGCGCGAAGCCGGCCTGTCCGACGTCGCGCTCCAAGGCAACTTCATCCGCTTCTCGCCAGCGCAACTGCCTGAATCCAAAGTCATGCGCCTCAACCGCATGTACCCGGGTTCGCAGGTCAAGCCCGCGCTTGACGCTGTCCTCATTCCGAAGCCCAAGACCGCCCGGATCGGTGGCCGCGACCTGCAGGACGCCCAGATCCTCGAGTGGGCCAATAGCGTGATCGAGGCCATCTTCACCGACGTACCCGTAAAGGCTGGCTAGCTTCAATGATGGGAGGACACCACGCCGCGTCGGGAGCCGCGGCGTGGATCGCCATTGCCTCGACCGGCCCCTATGCCCTGGGCTGGTATCCGCTGGATTCCACCGGCATCCTGATTGGAGCCATGGCGACGGCGGGCACCGCGCTCGTGTGCGACTGGGACCACCGGCACAGCACGATCGCCAACTCGTTGCCGCCACTGTCCAATGTCATCGCGGTGGGCATCGAGAAGGCCAGCGGCGGGCACCGGCAGGGGACGCACTCGCTGCTGGGTGCCTCGGCGTTCGTGGTGCTGGCGGCCATGGCGGCCCAGTTCCAGGTGGTTACCCCCGTGGGCAAGCTCTCCGTGGGCGCCGGACTGCTGTGCATGTTCATGATCAACCTGGCTGCCAAGGCCCTGAACCTGTTTCCCAAATCGGGGTGGATCACCAACTGGCTGTTCGCGCTGGCCATGGCCGGTCTGGTGACCTGGTTCGCGCCCGGCCAGTGGGGGTGGCTGCCGCTGTCCATGCTGACCGGCGTCGTTGTCCACATCGTGGGGGACATGATCACGGTGGGCGGAGTGCCCCTGCTGTGGCCGATCGTCATCAAGCCACCCAAGTTCCTCAGGAAGTCGCTGGTGAGCGGCATCTGGCGGGCCAACGGGGCGTTCTCGATTCCGCTGCTGGGCCGTGCGGGGTCCCGGCGGGAGTGGCTGGTCCTTATTCCCGTGAGTGGCTACGCCATGGTAGGCATGGCGACGTCCGCGTGGGCTTTGGCTGAGCAACACTGGCCCGGCGTCCTGGCCGCGCTGATGGCCTTCTCCAACGGCTGAGCACCAATCGCTTGAGCCTTCATCAATGGCGTCATGTAATGCCTCCTGTCTCCACTCCCTAGCGGAGGGCACCAGCCCAACAGCCAAGTGGGTTCGGGATGATGGAGGATCAGATGGTACCGCTGCATGCGCGCAGCACGCACGCCGCTATTGTGGAAAGTCCCCATACCCGCCACGCCACGATGTCGCTGCGGCGCTCGCGTGTGGACCTCGAGGTGGTGATTCCCGCCTACAACGAGGCTTCGCGGATCCAGTTCACGCTCCAGCGTGCCGTCGACTTCCTGGCACAGCAACCGTGGTCTTCACGCATCGTGGTGGTGGACAACGCCAGCGTGGATGAGACCGGCGCGCTGGTCCGGCGTCTCTCGCGGGAGGCGGGGGACAAGGTCCCGGTTTCGGTTATCGGATGTTCACGGCGCGGCAAAGGGGCTGCCGTCCGCCGCGGCCTGCTGAGCGGCACGTCCAAGTACACGGGTTTCTTCGATGCGGACCTGGCTACGCCCCTGGAAACCCTGACAGAAGTCATGTCCCACCTCGAGCTTGGCGCGCCGGCCGTGATCGGTTCGCGGCACGCCCCCGGTTCCCGGCTGATCCGGCGCCAGCAGTTTGGACGTCGGCTGGGTGGCAAAGCATTCCGGGTACTGACCAGGTCAAAGGTCAAAGGCATCTTTGACACGCAGTGCGGGTTCAAGTTCTTTGAGCGCGACGCCTTGACGGCCGCAATGGTCCAATGCCGTGCCACGGGCTTTGCCTTCGACGTCGAACTCCTGCTCCGGTTGCAGCACCAGGGCGCCCGCATCATCGAGTTGCCCGTGGCTTGGACGGACGGGGAAGCATCCACGTTCCGGCCTGTCCAGGACGGACTTGCGAGCTTCGCTTCCGTTCTTCAACTCCAGAAGCCCAAGCCATGAGTCCGATGCCGGTGGCACGTAATGCCGACCTCGCCGGCAAGAGTGTGCTGGTACTCAACTGGCGGGACATCAGGCACTCACAAGCAGGTGGCGCAGAACAGTACATGCACCAGATCTCGCGCCGATGGGTCGAGGCCGGTGCACGGGTCACGTGGTATACCGGACGCGACCACGGCCAATCCGCCGAAGACACCATTGACGGCATCCGTATCCTGCGCTCCGGCGGCACACTGGCCGTCTACGCCTACGCCGCGTTGCGGCTGTTGCGCACCCGCGGCCACTTTGACGCAATCGTGGATTGCCAGAATGGAATCCCCTTCTTTTCGCCCCTGTTTGTCCAGGGCGGTCCGCCGATCGTCCAGGTGGTGCACCATGTGCACCAGGAACAGTTCAGCACCAGGTTCTCCCCGCCGCTGGCCGCACTGGGACGCTTCCTGGAAAGCACGGGAGCGAAGGCTGCCTACGGCCAGAGGGCCATTGCGGCCGTGTCCCCGTCCACCAGGATGGAACTGCGCAAGCTCGGCTTTTCCGGGCCTATCCACGTGGTGCCGAACGGCAGCATCGACCTGCCCACGGTGGCAGGTGACAAGGCTGCCGACCCCACTATTGCCGTAGTCAGCAGGTTGGTGCCGCATAAGCGGCTGGAACTGCTTTTGGGGCAGGTGGCCGCGGCAGCCCGGGACATCCACACCTTGAAGCTGGACATTGTGGGCGACGGACCGGAACGGCCGCGATTGCAGCAGCTGGCGACCGACCTTGGCCTGGACCACATGGTGACTTTTCATGGCTATCTGCCCAACCAGGAACGGGACCGCCTGCTTGGCAGGGCATGGCTGACCGCCTCCACGTCCGCCTCGGAGGGATGGGGCTGCTCTGTCATTGAAGCCGCCGCGTGGGGCGTTCCCTGCCTTGCGCTGAGGGTTCCGGGCATCAGGGACTCGGTGGTCGACGGCCGGACCGGATGGCTCGTTGACACACCGAAGGAGTTCGGTGCCGCCTTGCTGGTGGCGTTGGACACCATGGCAGACCCATCCGCGGCCCGCACCATCACTGCACAATGCCGCGACTGGGCGCAGTGCTTTACCTGGGACCGGAGTTCGGCCCTGCTGGCCGGTGTCGTGATGGAGGAAGTACTCCGCCAACGCTCTCCCGGCCTCCGCCCCGCCTCCGACATGTCAACGCTGGCCCGGTTCCGGATGCCCGATGGGGTGGATCTCCGCACCATCCTAGGGCCCACCGACGAAGTCAGGGACAACGGAGCGGGTGAGGTCACCGTCCTGTTGAAAGGGAGGGATGAGTTCGAAGCCTTTGCCGTGCTGCAGCGGATCGGTGTTACGGCTCCGGAACTCAGGGCGGCCGGGCGCAATGTACTCGTGGCGGGGCCGCGGGACGCTTCCACCTTGGCAGATTCGGCTGATGGGCACTGAGGGAAGGACCGGTGGCGCGCCGCCCGCCGCAAAAATTGCCCGCAGCAGCGGAGTGCTGGCTGTATCGGCAGGTGTAGTCGGCGTGCTCAGCTACGCATGCACCCTGTTGATGGCCACCATGCTCAGTACGGCTGACTACACCAGGTTCGCCGCCGCCGCCATGATGCTGGGCATGGTGGGGATTGTGGCATCCGCGCTGGTGCCGTTGCCGTTGTCGCACGTGGTGGCCGTCCACCCCGCAGGTTCGCTGGAACGCAGGGACGGTATGGCTTTCTCGGTTTTTGTATCCGGCCTTGCCGGTGTTGCTGCTGCATTGGTGACCGGGACGATCACCCTGGCCCTGGGTTCTCCTTCTCTGGCAGGGGCGGTGGCGCTGGGGTCGATGGCGATCTTCGCGGTCACCGCACCAGCCGGGTGGCTGCAGGGTGAACTTCGATTTTCCTGGTACGCCGTGACCAATGTCGGAGAAGTCCTGGCCCGGTTCCTGTTCAGCCTCCTGGTGGTGGCCCTTGCCTGGGGCGCAGGGGGAGCGGTGCTTGGATTCGCCGTGGGCTCCGTGGTGCCGCTGGTAGTTCCAGCGTCCTTCTACCGCGACCTGCAGTGGCGGCCCAGCGTGTTGCGGGAGAGGGGGAGATGGGCCGAAACGGGCGACATCGCGTCGGTCTTGTGCGTTGTTTCCGTGCTGGTGGGCCTGGACGTGGTGGTGGTCGGTTTCCTTGACGGTGGCTCGGTGCCCGCTGCCGGTTTCCAGGCCCTGGCCACCATTGCCAAGGGGCCGGTGTACGTTGCAGCAGGGACGGCCCTGGTGGCCTTTCCGCTGCTTCGCACCCCTGGCGCGGACATCCGGCAGGTCCTGACGGATGCGTTTACGTCATTCGGCGAGCTGGCAGTCGTGGCCTTTTCCATCATTGCCACGGCACCTCACACCGTGGCGGGAATCATCATCCCGGCGAAATACCATGGCTCGCTCGCTTCGCTGCCGTGGTTGGCTGCCGCCGGTCTTGGCTACGCCGTCATCATGGTGTTGTCCACGATTCTGCTGGCCCTGGGAGCTTACCGGCGTTGCCAGTTGGGTCTTGTGTTTGCCACGGCGCTGATCCTGGCTGCGCTATGGGGCGGCTGGCAGTTGCAGGGAGTGGCCGGGCTGACGATCGGTTCGGCTCTGGGTTCCGTGGCTGCAGCCCTGGTGCTCGCCGCAATGGCCCGGCCCGTGATGAACGGCAGATCCGGGAAAAGAAACCGGGCCAGGCCCCTGTGCCTCGCCGTCGCAGTGGTTGCTGCTTTGGCAGCGGCAGCCTGGCTGCATCCGGTTGTTTGGCTCATTCTGGCTGCCGCCGTGGGTGCAGCAGCACTGATCCGGCAGCGCGGGCAGGGGGCACCGCGACCCGCGTCGGCGGCAGCACATCAACGGCATGCCGGAGGACGGCCATGACGGCAACGGGACGGAGGTCGCTGCACCGGCAGTCCCTGGCCTGGGTCTCAAGCATCGGCCGGCAACCCGGAAGCATGGTTCTGCGCCTGGTGAGCAGCCGGATCTTTGGTGCTTTCGCAGTGGGTGCCGGGGCGTTGTGCGTCCGCGCTGTGGGGTTGGAACGTGCCTTCGAGGTGTGGGTCGATGAGCTCCTCTACGTCCAGTTGGGGCAGTCAGTCAGCGCCGGCCACTTTCCCACCCTGCCGGACGGGCCGTTCTTCCTGCATCCGCCGGGGTACTTCCTGCTTGAGGCGGCGGTGATCTCGGGCTATGGCATTCTGTGCAAGGACTTCTTCATCATCTGTACTGCCGCCCCGCTGGTGCTGGCTGCGGTCTGGAAACGCACCCTGCCCTGGCGTCAGGCCGGTGTGGTTCTGGCTTCCTCTGCAGTGCCCTACACGGCCTACCTGATGGTGGTGGCCCTCAACGGATTCCTTCCCTCGTGGTGGGAGGCCAAGAGCCAAGGACTGTTGAGGGTGAGTGGGGTGGAGAAGAGCACGGGCTTCACCGCGGAAGGTTCGCCCAGCATCGTCGACAGGCTGGTAGAGCAAAGCGCCACCTTCGGAACCAGTTATGTCCTGCTGGCGCTGTGTCCGATCGCGGGACTCCTGCTGTGTTTCAGCCTCAGCGCGCCGTGCCGGCTGCTTGGCCTCGTGGGACTGGGGCTGGGCACTGCGGGAGCCTACAGTGCCCTCTTCGGCACCTTCGAAGAGCAGTACGGTTACGGTGTCATGGTTGCCGGCGTCATCTGCGCGGTATTGGCGGTGACGGAGCTGCGGCACCGGTTCACTCGGGGACGAAGGGTCTTGACCGCCATTGCAGCCTGCTTCGTCGCCATGACCATCCTGCTGGGAACCAGGACCGTCGCCACCGTGGACAGCGGCTTTGTCCAGGCCAGGGAATGGGTCCGGACCCATCTGCCCGCCGATGCCCGCGTCAGCGTCACCAACAGCACCGGCAAGCACATCTTCGAGCACGATCCACGGTTCGGCGTCTGGCCATCCGCGGCCCTGATGCAGGCACACGGCGCCAGCTACATCCTCACCCAATCAGCACCCACACTGCAGGGATATGGCTATGCCAACCCCACCATGCTGGCATGGCTTGAGGAACATGCTGTGGCCGTCTTCAGCGCTTCCGGACCCACCAACGGCCGGACAACGTTGTGGTGGGTGGACGGGCAGGATTTGAAGGAAGCCGCTGCCACCAACGTTGGGTCCCCGTCCAAGGACTCCGGAACAGAACGGTAGGAGCATGAGAATACTGCATCTGGGCTTTGAAGACCCCGCCATGCCTGGGGCAGGCGGCGGTTCGGTCAGGACGCACGAGATCAACCGGCGGCTCGCCACCCAAGGATTCTCCATCACCGTGCTGACCACGCGGTACCCGGGGTGGGCGGAACGGACACAGGACGGGGTGCACTATGTGCCGATTGGCTTCGGCCAGGGGAGGAACCGGCTCACGAGGCTGCTTTCCTACATCCTTCGCCTCCCCGTCGAATCCCGTCAACGCAGGGACGGCATGGACCTGGTGGTGGAGGACTTCTTCGCACCGTTCTCCACCATGGCGGCTCCGGCCTGGACCGGCAGGCCAACCCTTGCCATGGTCCAGTGGCTCCACGCCCGGGACAAAGCCAGGCAGTACAAACTGCCCCTCCACTGGTTGGAACTGATGGGGGTACGCCGGCATCGGCGGGCTATCGCCGTGTCCCAAGGCATCGCAGACCGGCTCGCTGCCATGAATCCGGCGCTGCACACAGAGGTGATCGGCAACGGCGTTGACCCTGAAGCCTGGAAGCAGGACCCACGACCCGGTCGCGATGTCCTGTACATCGGCCGCCTGGAATTCGGGGCCAAAGGCCTTGACCTGCTGATCGAGGCGTGGCGGCAGTGCATCGACCGCATGGACGGTAACCTGCTGATCGCCGGGACCGGCCCGGATGAGGAGAAGCTGCGTGGGGCAATCATGAAGGCCGGACTATCCGGTCGGGTGCGGCTGATGGGGTGGCTGTCCGGCGAACCGAAGTTCCGGGCCATGGCCAACGCCCGGTTGGTGGTTGTTCCGTCCAGGCAGGAAACCTTCGGCCTGGTGGCCCTTGAGGCGCTCGCCGTGGGAACGCCCGTGGTTGCCTTCAGGATTCCTTGCCTCCGGGAGATCGTTCCGGAGGGAACGGGCTGGCTGGTTCCGCCTTTCCACGCCGCAGCGCTCGCCGACGAACTGGTCCTGAGGTATCCGCAGGCGGGAACGGAGGACCTGGCCGGGGCATGCCGGGAGTTTGCCCGGCGGTTCGATTGGGACTCTCTGGCAGAGTTGCAGGCCCGCGCCTACCGCAGCGCGACGGCGGCATGACATGACATTCGGCTTTCCCGTTGAACGCCGGGAGGAGCAGGGCGCCCCGTGGCTTTTCCTCTCACCCCACCTGGACGACGCCGTGCTGTCCTGTGCGGCGCTCATGGCAGCCCAGGCGGGGAAGCGCGACATCGTTGTGGCCACGGTCTTCACGGAGGCATCGCCTCCGCCCCACACCCGGGCCGCGCTGTCCTTCATGCGGCAGTGCGGTGCCCATGACGCGGGGCGGCTGTTCGAGGACCGCCGGGCCGAGGATCATGCGGTTTTATCCGCACTGGGGGCGCAGTCCATCCATTTGGGTGCGGTGGATGCGCTGTTCAGGCGGCGGACCCCCGGCTGGAGCCTGCTCCCCGCGATCACCACCATGGCAGCAGAACGCTTCGCGCCGGAGCTGACGCACCTCTATCCCACCTACCGTTTCGATATCGCCCTCGGCCGGATCGCCAAAGGGGACCGGAGTCTGCAGCAGGACCTCCGGGCCGCCGTCGACGACCTCATGGCCGTGTCGGGAGCGGAGCTTCTGTTCTGTCCGGCCGGTGTCGGCAACCACGTGGACCACCTGATGACGCGGGAAGCCGGTGCCGGGCACCGCGACAAGATGGTCTTGTATTCCGATTTTCCCTACGACCTCCTGTCGCACCCGGACCCGGCGCTCCTGGGAGGGTTGGAGCCGTGGACATGGGAAGAAGGGATCGAGTTCAAGCCGGGATGGATCCGGCACTACGGCACCCAGGTCGGGGCCCTCTTTCCCGACGGCGTAATCCCGGTCAAACCGGAAACATACTACGTGTCAGGGCATCTCAGCCGGAGCCTTAAACACAAGACGGCCCGGGCTTTGGGCCCGGACCGCATCTTGTATCAGGAAACTCAGCTTTCGCCGGCCGAATCCGAACGGCCGAGGATGGTCTGGGGGATCCAGAACGCCAAAGCGAACAAGCCGAGGCAGACAGCCATAGGCCAGACGTTGTCCAGGGTGAGGAAGGACAGCGAGTAGATGGCGCCAAGGAAGCAGACGATGATCACGGCGAACAGGACCAGGCTGGTGCCGAGGCTGTTCTCTTTTTCAATCGGGGCGCTGGTAGCGTTCTTGGACATTCGTTCCTCCTCAGCCCTGAAGGGCTCAAAATCTGTGGCGGTCACCGGTGGCCTCAGTACGCGGATGAACCCTGTTCACCTTTGACGATGGCAATGCCGGAACTGGCGCCGATACGTGTTGCACCTGCAGCAATCATAGCCTGTGCATCGGCCAGGGACCGTACGCCGCCCGAGGCCTTCACGCCAACCCCGGGGCCAACAGTGCTGCGCATCAGGGCAACGTCTTCCACCGTTGCTCCGCCACCGTTGAATCCCGTAGAGGTTTTGACGAAGTCTGCCCCGGCCTCGACGGCGGCCTGGCAGGCGGTCACCTTTTGTTCGTCCGTCAGCATGGACGTCTCGATGATGACCTTCAGGATGGCCTCGCCGGCGTGCACGGTTTCTGCGACGGCAGCAATGTCTTCCACCAGCGCGCCCTTGTCGTTTTCGCGGGCGGAAGCCATGTTGACCACCATGTCGATCTCATTGGCGCCGTCCAGGACTGCGCCGCGTGCCTCGAACGCCTTGACGTCCGTGGGTGTCGCGCCGAGCGGGAAACCCACCACCGCGCAGGTCAGGACGCCGGATCCCTTGAGGGCCTTGGCGACGGTCTTGACCCAGATGGGGTTGACGCAGACGGACTTGAATTTGTACTCGACGGCCTCGGCGCACACCTTCAGGATTTCAGCTTCGCTGGCCTCGGGCTTCAGCAGGGTGTGGTCGATGTAGGAGGCGATGCCGGCTTGGTTGCTCATGGAATCCTTCCGTGCCGGGCGTGGCCGGCCCGGTGGCCGCAGGGTTGTCACTGCCCGTCAAAGGACCATCTTGCCATATGGGCCGGACCCGGCATCGGCCCTGCTCAGGCGGCCGCGCCGGCTGGTTCCCTGCTGCCCAGGGAGTCCCGGCGACCCAGGAGTCCGGACGCGCAGAGCGAAGCTGAGGATTCTGCCGTGAGGAGGAGCCCGAGCCGAAGGCCGTCGCAGGAGGCGGCGTCCCCGATCGCCCAGATGCCGGGTACCGAGGTGGCGAGGTCGCGTCCCACCGCAATGCCGCCGTCGGGGGCTGTGCGGAGACCGGCGCTGGCGGCCAACTCGCTGCGGGCCGTGCGTTCTTCGGCCAGGACCACCAGGTCACCGTTCATGCTGCTGCCGTCCTCGAAGAGTATGCCTGTAGCCGGCAGCGGGGAACCTGCCATGGAGGGAACGACGGCGGCCGGGCGCAGCGTGGTGCGTACGGGACGGACACCGCGGGCGCGAAGCACGGCTTCGGCCTGTCCGGCTGCCGGCCCGGTGCCCACCAGGATGCCGAGGGGACGGCGACCGACGATCCGGGTGACGTCCTTGACCGCCTCGCCGATCGCTCCGGCGTCGTCGATGGTGGAGTAGTTCAGGCCGCAGTAGGCTCCCGTGACCGGTGGCAGGGCCGGGGCGGAACCAGTGGCGATGACCAGCTGGTCGTAGGCGAACTCCATGCCGTCCACGGTGGTGACCCTCCTGGCGTCGGCGTCGATGAAGCTGGCAGCCTGGCCGAACCGGACGGATACCTGCGGCAGCTCTGCGAGTTCCAGTAACTCCTCCGGGCAGTCGTCACGGTTGCTGAGGACAGTGACGGTGCCGTTGAAAGGTTGCTGGCGGGGGATGGACTGACCGGCGAGGCGCCGCACGAGGGCCTGGGCTGCGGGGCCCGCCCCTGCGATGACGATGTGGAGGGAAGCTGCGGAGGAGGTGGCGGACATGGTGGGTCCTTTCGCTGGTAAGACCTGTTTGGTGCTGTTGGTTTTCAGCGTAGAGTGCCCTTTTTTCGCTGGTGTTTCCCGGCTGTTGCCATCTTTCGTTGTTCCGTAGCGTGCCGTTTACCGGCCGGTAATAACGTGCGTCACATCCGCTGCAGGACAGCCCTTGTCAGTACCTCCGCAGCAGCTCCCGCAGCCCGTTCGCGGCGAACCCCGCCACGGCGCCCGCCCGGTCTGCGAGGCCGTGGGCGCCCACCGGCTCCACGGAGCCCAACAGGCCTGCAGCATCCGCCAGGGACATTGTCAGTTCAGCAGTGGCATCCCCGACCTTCAGCCGGGCCCGGCGCGAGTCCATCCAGGCGTCCGGACCGGGGTCGTCGTGCAGGGTGCGCGTCACGGCGACGTCCTGCCACCCGCCGTCGAACCTGGTCCGTGCACGGTAGGTGATGTCATTGCCGTCCGTTTCCACATGTCCGCCCGCCAGGAAGGTCCGTCCGTTGAACCGGGGGTGGTCCAGGTAACCGGTGAGCTGCGGGTTTCCGCCGTCAGGTGACGAGGGCAGGATGATTGTGGCGCTGAAAGTGAGCGGCTGGCCGCCGACATCGCCCCGCAGGGTGTCGGTGAAGCGGACCCCCGGAGCGGGGTCGGTCATGGCGGTGCAGGTGTGGTCCTTGGCAACGCCATCGGGGTCCATGGTGTCGAGGTATTGCCGGGCGTCGCGGTATCCCATGGCTACGAGGGTGTCGGCATTGATCCTGCCCAGGTAGAACTCAGGGTCCAGCGGCAACGGGTGCTGCGGCCGGATCACGTGCAGGATGAAGTCGCGGCCGGCAGCGGCAGCGGCTTCGAAGTCCGCCAGCAGGGCACCCATGGCGCTCATTTCGATCATGTGCACGTACTGCTCCAACGGACCGTCGCCCCAGTACGGCGAGTTTCCGATGCACCAGATGAGCCAGACTTCGTCGGCGCCCCGCCGCAGCGCCTCCTGGACGTTGGCATCGCGCATCCATACGGCATCGGTCCACACGCGTCCGTCACGCTCCAGCGGGGCCAGGAAGATGGGCAGCGACATCCCGGCGGCCATCAACCCGGCGTCGATCCGGGTGGCGTCGATCGCGTGGCACCGCTTTTCGGTGAATTCCACGACGTTGAAGGAACCTTCGACGGCGCCCGGTTCCGTCGCCCGGCTGCGGATGGTTGCGTCGTTGATCCCCAGGGCAGGGAAGACCTTCTGCAGGATGCCGTCAGCATCTCCCAGGGCAGGGAGGGACCACGGCCCTTTGAGGTAGTTGCCCAGTGGGAGGGCGGAGCCGAAATCCTTCACGTCCACCGCTGACCACCGGCTGCACATGTCGGCAGGTCCGATACCTGAGAGCAGCATTCCCGCCGTCAGGATGCCGCCGGATGTGCCGTCAACATGGTGGAACGCCAGGTTTTCCTCATCGAGTGCCTTCATGACCCCGGCTTGCCAGGCCACCCTCATCCCGCCGCCGGCCAGCACCAGGGAGCGTTTCATGGGGCCAGGCTTTGAGGCCGCTGGCTGCCGGGCTTGATGCGAAGCCAGTATGCGAAGAGGAGCGCCGCCGTCGCGAGGTCGAAGAACGCGACCAGGAGGGCCAGTGGAGAGAACACGCCGTTCAGGACCCCGATGCCGACGGCGCCAAAGGCGCCTGCTTTCTGGACGCCCGACCACAGGACGACTTCGGGGGATGGCCGGGCGGCCAGCAGCGTGTGGAGGAGCAGGCCGCCCACCACCACCATGAACATGCCCACCGTCCCGAAGAGCTGGACCGCACCCGGAGTCGGGTCGCCTCCGATGAGCCGCAGGATGGTGGAACCAAAGGGGATCTGGGAGGCTCCGGTGAGGATGGTGATGACCGCGATCGCAGCAAGGACGGCCCGCAGGGGGTCGGCCCGGGTCCAGGCGCGAACGCTGCCCTGCCGCGCAGGGTAGGCGGGCTGGTGGGCGGTCATGCGAACGTCTCCCACAGCTTGCCGCGGTCCACCAGGAGCCACACGATTGCTGCCCAGGTGAGCGTGGAAACGTAGAACCTGATGTCGTTCAGCAGCATCCAGCGTTTGAGGAGGGACCGCAGTTCCGTGTCGTCGGCAAAGTCGCCACCCCGGATCCGGACATTGATGGGGATTATGAGGCCTTGGCCCACCCACGTCAGCACCACGATCCCCACCAGGCAGATGATGGCCGGGACCAGGCGAAGAGTGCCCCACTCGGACCAGACCAGGATGCCCCCGGAGATGAACATGAGGGGGACCACCGCCGTGAAGAACCTGGTAGCCGCGTGCGTGGGAATCCCGAAGTAGGTGTCAACGTTATCGCGTGACAGGCCGTGCCAGGTGGGGTAGAGGAAGAGCTTCAGGACCCACATGGTGCCCACGTACATGGTGGCGCCGAACAGGAAGTAGAGGGCATTGGCAAGGAGGAGCCAGTTCATTGGGCACCGCCTCCCGGGTGGACAGCGCCGGTGACGCGGCTCCGGTCCGGTGGGGCCAGCCATTCCTGGCCCTGCCCCAGGTTCACCACGCTGTCCAGCATCTCTCCTCCCCGGAGCCCTGCGGCGCCTGCTTCTGTGGGGGCGGTGAGGAACCAGGCCTCGTAGTGGTCGTCCAGGACGCCGTGGGCTTGCGGCAGCCAGGCGGTGAAGACCGGTTTGGGTTCCACTTGCAGGTTCTTGAGTGGTTCGACGCCGGGGGCGTCACCGAGGACGAGCCGGGCCTTGGCCGCGGACCCCAGGGCGATGTCACCGGTGGCTTCGAAGTAGATGTCCGATTTCCAGAGCATGTTCCGGAAGACGCAGTAGTTGGAAGCGGCGAGCTTGAGCGGCAGCCCTGTTGGGCCCGGTGCTGCGGGCCGTTCGATTTCGACGTAGCAGCCCAGTTGGCCGTCCTTGTCGTACTGCGCGGAAACCGTGGAGTCGGTGACCACGAAGTCCAGGTTGGCCTGGTGCTTGGGCATGCCCCAGATTCCTTTTCCTCCCTTGACGGAGATTTCCGAACTGACGGGGAGGTCCACCACGAACTGTCCCAGGCGGAAGGTCTTCTGGAACAACAGCGGAAGGATGGGTGGTGCAGGCCTGTGGCCGTGCGTGATGGCGATGGCCAGCGAATACTCGATGTATTTGCCGATGTCCGTTGACTTGTAGTTGACCACGGTGACCACCAACAGGCCTTTGCCACCCAGGCTGAACGGCCGCAGTTCAGAACCGGGCAGGGCTGCGGCGGCCGCTTTCTTGTTGATCGGGAAGGCGGCCATGAGCACAGGGGAGTCGTCGGAGTTGACGGGCATGGTGTATTTGATGCCGTCCGCCAGTGCATGGTGGCCCCGCAGGCGTTCCTGGCGCCGGGGGACCGGGGAGGGCATGAGTTTGAGCAGCGGGGTGGCCAGTTCGGTGAGTGTTTTCACGAGTTCAACTCCTTGACGATCACCGGGAACGTGTCCTGCCATGCTTGGTCGCCGAAGAAGACGTCCAGGTGGCCGTAGCCGGGAATGAGGTGCAGTGTGTCTTTCCCGGGCCGGTGCTTCTGGAAGAACGCATGGGTGCGTTGTTGGCTTTCGGGGAGGAAGCACCGGTTGTCCAGGCCCGCGATGAAGGCGAACCTGGCGTCCGTGCGGGGCGCCTGCGCGGTGAAGTCCTCCGGCAGTTCGGGGTGGTTCCCCGCCGCGACCATGTGGCCGGCGCGGATGCTGCGGCCCATTTCCTCGAAGAATGTCACCGGCACTTCGGCAAATTCACCGCTGAGCCATTGGTGGGTTTGGTCGCTGAGGTTTTCGTGGGACCAAAGGGCCGGACGCCCGCTGCCGTAGGTGAAGCTGACCATCTTGCAGACCGTGTTGTCGCATTCGTGGTGCGTGGCCTTGACCATCCCGCGGATCGCCCGGGTGAAGTAGCCCTGGGATTTGTAGCCCCAGGCGGGGGACAGGTATGGAGTGAAGGCTTTGACGACCGGTGTAAGGTAGTCGATCTTCAGCCGGGAGAACGCCGGCACCACGGGGTGGAGGGAGACGGCGTTGGACACGATGGTGTCAACGTGCGGCAACAGTCCAGCGACCGCCGACATGGTGAAGGACGTGGAGCCCTGGCAATGGATGACAGCTTTCAGGCTGCGGGCTCCGGTGGCCTGGAGTACGTGGTCCACGGCCGCGGGATGGTCGTATACGGCAGCGTCGGCGAGGGTCCAGGACAGCGGCTCAAGATCGATGGATGCCCGCCAGTTCAGCATCCAGACATCCCACCCGTCTTCCAGCAGGACGTCCACCACGGTGGTGCGGACCGGGGGCCTGAACAGTTCGGCCCTGACTCCGGACCCATGGACAAGGAGGACCGGTCCTTTGCTTGCCTCCGCCGGCGACGTGACGTGGACCAGGCTCAGCGGTGTGTTGTCCCGGGCTCGGAACGGGATGACCTCGGTCCGGTGCTCGGCACGGGTGATGATCATGGTGCGGTTCCCTTCCGTGCGATGGTGATGGGTTCTTCAAGCAGTTCCACGGCGGGCGGGCCGGCCTCCGGGACCAGCCGCGCGCCGTCGTCGTCGTTGTCGGCAAACCGCCAGTCACGGCAGATGGTGTCCACCACCAGCGGGTAGACCGTGAGCGTGCCGTCCGCGGCGAGGTGGAGGCGGAGGAAGCCCTTGTGGTCCTCGATCGACTGCCCGGACATCCTCCAGGACGCCACTTCGCCGCTGGGCGTTGCCAGGATGAACAGGGCAAAGGCTTCGCTGCCCAGCGTCCACCCGCCGGCATGGAACAGTGCCAACGCCAGGACCACGACCACGACGTCCGGCCACGTGCCGGGCCAGGGGATGATGATCACGACGGCGGCGCTCACCGCGAGCGCGCAGAGCTGGTAAAGCGCGCCCCGGGCAAAGACCACGACCCCGGCGGCGGCCTGTCCCATGGCCCTGGCTGCCAGGGAGACCAGCGCCAGCAGGAGGGGGATGGCAAGGACCAGGACTGCGAGGCCCGGCAGTTTGGTGCTGCGGGCCATGTCCCGGAGCGTGTCCACGTAGGATGCGCCGTGGAAGGCGCTGAGGACTGTCCAGAGGGTGAGCGCGGCGACGACGTGCAGGACTCCGAGCGAGGCGCCGAAGCCTGGATTGCGGAGGGGAAGCCACGAGGACGACAGGGGGTTGGCGAGCCGGGCGCCCAGCACGTGGGAGTCCTCCGGGCGCGGGTAGCCGGCGGGGGCCTTGGTGAACAGGCGGCTGCCTGGCGCCGTTTTGGTCTGCGGTCCGGCGGAGTGGTGGGCGGTTGCTGCGTGGGGCGGCAGGGCCAGCTGGCCTGGTAGTCCCCGGGCGTCGGAGAGGTAGGCGCCGCCCAGGCCGCAGGTGATCAGCTGCGTCGCCGTGGGCTGGGGGCCTCCGGTCAGGTCTTCGGCGTACCGGGAGTAGTGGTGCAGGTCGCCGGTCAGCCAGAGCCGGACTTCCGCTCCGGTGGGTTCGAACAGGCCGGTCTCCGGGTTGAAGCGTCGCCGAAGGTAGTCCTGTTCGAAGAAGTGCACCTGCCTGAATTCGTTGTGATGGTCTCCGGCGGCGTCCGGGCTCGTGGCGGGTGCGTCAACCCAGAAGGGAGCTGCGACGCAGAGGATGATGGCGTCCCCGGGCTGCAGTTGTCGGGTGACGTTTTGGTAGAAGTAGTCCAGCTGTGGTTCGTCGATGTATTGGCCCAGTTGGCTGTCCAGGCCAAGGAGCCACCAGCCCGGGGTGCCGGGGAGATCGGGTGTTGGGGGCCGGCCCGTGAGGCGCACGGCGAAGTAGCTTCGGGTTTGGATCGTCCGCCAGCTGCCAATGGCCCGCTGGCGGGTAAACACGCGGATGAAGGACGTCAGGCCGTCGTACCAGTCATGGTTCCCCGGCAGGGCCAGCATGATGGGTGGCTTGTTGTTGGGTCCGCTCTGCGCGTTTTCCGGCTGATTTGGGCCGTTCTGCGGGCACGGCAACGGGCGGGCAGGGAAGGCTGTCCTGTACGGCCCGGCCATCCGGTTCTCGTAGGCGGCGGGGGAGGCGACCGGGTAGACCTCGTCGCCGCCGAGTACCAGGACCTGGCCCCTGGGCAGTTCACGTCCGTTGACCGCGAGCGCTTCCTGGGCCAGGAGCCACGCAACGGTGTAGGTGGCGTCGAAGCCGTCGCCCAGGTCTGCCGTAAAGTCGAGCCAGAGCTCTTCAGGTCCGGTGTCCGGGTTGTTGCCGCGACTTTGAAGTTCGCGGGGGTGGGGCAGGCCGCGGCTTCCGACGGGTGGCTGCGCGGGCTGGCCCGGTGTCGGGAGCGTGTGCAGGCTGAGGTGGTCGGCGGGAAAGCTTCCTTCGAGCTCGCGTTTGTCACCGAAGTCGGCGAAAACCGTAGCTGCCGCCACTTTGAGGGCTGTCCTTGCCAGCGATGCGGGTGAGAGCCAGCGGACCGCCGGCTGCGGGGTGAATCCGAGTGCGGCACGGTGGTGGGTGAGCTCCCGGCTTTTCATTCGTGGTCAGCGTCCTCGCCGGGGCCGGGGCTGCGTCCCGGCTCTACCGGATGTCCCGGCTGTCCCGCGGGGACCGCCCCGGAGCGGGAAGGGAACACGTGGGACGCCGTTGCCGTACACCTGCAGGAGTTCCCCGCCGAACAGCTTCATGAACGCCGCCAGGCCCGCTGCCGGTGCGGGCCCTTCGGCCCGGAATGTGGTCAGTTGCCTCGCGAAGTCCAGCGGCCGGATGTAGAGGATGCCGGCTCCCACCACGCCCTCCCGTTCCGTGGCAGTGGACGCGGCTGGTTCGCTGGCAGCCTCTTCCGGGACGTGGCCGCGGAGGATGGTGGCGTACAGGACCGTGGTGTCCGGCCACAGGTCGAATCCGGCCTCGTTGTGGATGAGTTTGTGACCGGTGAACGTGAAGGGTGTGCCGCCGGGGTCCCGAAGCCACAGCCGGTACAGCATGCGTCGGGCGGGGCGGCCGTCGGGCGAGGCGTCCTCGACGAACAGGTTGAACCAGCCGCGTTCCACCGGCATGCGGCCGCCGAAGTAGTCGGCCAACACGTAGCCTTCGGCGTGGGCGGGGTGGCGCGGGTCGGCCACGAAGGCGTCGATGTCCCGGGCCGTAATCGTCAGCTCGAACATGATTTTGCGGCTGCGGTCCCGCCCCAGGCTGCGGCCCCGTTCGGGGTCGGTCACGCCGGGGCTGAACCATCCGTGCATCTGTTCTGTGAAGCGTACCGATGTCGCTTCCTGTGGATTTCCGGCCATTGCGGGGCCGAGGCTCCGGCTCCGGACGCGGGGTTCGGGTTCCGTCCGGGCTGCCGGCTTTTCCTCGGGGGCCGCTTTCCCTTTGGTCGCGTCCGGCGCCAAGGCCCGCGGAGCCAGCGCACCGGCGTCGACGACGGCGCCCGCAGCTTCCCGCTGAACGGTCACCGTTCCGCCGGGGTCGCCTGCACTGCTTGTCCGGCCGTTAGCGTCCGGTCCGACGGCGTCTGCCGGAGTGATGCCGCGGTGGCGCGGGGTGTCCGGGACGTCGAGGACGTGGGCACAGGTGCGTTCCGCGAACGCCGAGATGGTCAGGGAAGGGTTGGCGCCTACAGGGCCGGGCATGGCCGCACCGTCCACCACGAACAGGCCCGGGTACCCGAAGACCTCACCGTAGGAGTCGCAGACGGCCTCGCCTGGGTGGCGTCCGGAGGGGGCTCCGCCGATCGGGTGGACTGTGATGACGCGCTTGGCCCACCACAGTGGATTGTCGATGAAGTCGCCGTCCAGATCCTGTGCGATCGCTTCCATGGTTGCCCGGACCCGGGTGAAATACTCCTTGGAGGTAGCCATGGTCCACGAGATCGCGAGCCGTCCGTCACGGAGGGTCAAGACGCCGTCGGGAATGTCCCGGCCCATGCCCAGCAGCGGCACGGAACTCGAGGACAACCGGCCGTCTCCCAGCGCAGCCGCCAGGTCCGCCGAAACGTTGGAACGGCCCGCGTCGAAGAGCCTGTCCTTGAGCAAACGGGCTGCCACCTTTGCCGTTCTCTTGACCGTGGTTCCGAGCTGGGCCGTTTCCATGAGCCAGTTGATGAAGGCCGGATACCCGGCGTCCTCCACGTAGTAGCCCCGGCCGTCGCCGTCGTCGTCATTAACATCCGGCACCCTGATGGCTGTGGTGATCACCGGGCCGCGGCTGCCGGTGAGTGTCCGCACGCCGGGCGGTGAACCGTTCTGTGCCGGTGTCTTGGCGCCCATCACGAACGTCAGGAGGTCTCCGTTCCCACTGAACCGGGTCCCCAGGGCGTCGCTGAGCGCGGGCAGGGAACCCCGGTTCCGCAGCAGGAGGAAGTTGGTGCCGAACGTCCCCGCGCCCAGGAAGAGCCGCTTGCAGTGGATGATCTGTTCGGTGAGCAGACCACCCCGGTTATCCGGCCGGTGGACCACGAACCGTACCTCGTAGCCGCCGCCGTCCAGTGGCCTGATGCCGCGGACATCATGGAACGTGCGGATGTCCGCGCCCAGGGCAGCGGCCGCGGAAAGGTAGTTGTGGTCCAGGGTGTTCTTGGCGCCCGCGTTGCAGCCGATGTCGCACTCGCCGCTGAGCGTGCAGGTGGTCCGCACCGTGCCGGGACCGTGGATACTGCCATAGTCCGGCAGCCTGAGGGGTTGGTTGGTCCGGGGCTCACCGTCCCGTTCGGCGGCGAAGGTGACGGCGATGGGCGGCCGGGAGATGTTCAGTCCGAGGTTGGCGGCTGTTTTCTCCATGGCGAGCGTTTTGGCCGTGTCCCGGTAAGGATAGGGGACCGGACGGAGCATCTCCTCCGCGGCCTGGTAGTAGGGGTCGAGGTCGGCTCGCGTGAAGGGCCAGTTCTCGTAGCCACCACCCGGGACCGGTGACTCCTTGACGAACCACTTTTCATCCTTGCGGAGCAACACGTTGGCGTAGATGAGCGAGCCGCCGCCCAGCCCGCTGGATACCAGCCCCTCCGTGCCCCGGAATGTCCAGGCGTCGAACAGCCCGTACAACCCGCGGTCCGGGTCCCAGAAGTTGCGGCCCATCTCGGAAGGGGAACGCGCGAAGCTCCCCGGCGGGTACGGTTTGCCGCGCTCCATGAGCACCACCGACTGGCCCGCCTCTGCCAGTCGAAGGGCAACCACGGATCCGCCGAACCCGGAGCCCACCACCACGGCGTCCACTTTTTCCGGCGTTCCGTTGCTGCGGCGTGGAGCATCATCGGCGGTTCGGTATCCCGCATCCCCAGTGTTCCCGGTCCCCAGACGACCCATGGCCGTTCCTCTCACAGGAGAACTGACCTGAAGACATGCCGTGCGTGGCCGGGCGATGCCTCCGCGGACTATTGGCCCTTATGTTCCCACCGGGCCCCGGTTCTGTCCATGAGGTGGAGTAATCCGCGTGTACACCATGTCGAAGTCATGCTCCAGTGGCCCGCCCGGGTACGTGCCACGTTCCAGGCGGGCGGTGATGGTGTTGCCGTCGTTGCTGATGCGGCCGATAAAGCGCTGGGGCCAATCCGGGCCGTCCCTGAAAAGGATCCACTCGTTGTCCTTGAGGGTCATGTCGTAAATCCGGGCGACGCCCCGCGAGTCGTAGTAATGCTGCTGGAATGCTCCGTCGGAGCCGGTAGCCCCGATAATGCTGACCGCGTTGGGGTATTCGGGCCGTTGGACCGTGGCACGCTGGATCAGAAAGCCCCCGCCCTCCAGCCATTCGAAGCTCGTCCGACCACTCGTTTCGGCGCTGGGAATGGTGGTTTCCCATTCGCCGACCAGGATGTCCAGTTGATCCAGTGTGGGTTGTGGTTCCCGTGCCATCACTGTCCTCTCTCGCGTGCGAACAGGTTCAGGCTAGGACCCGGGCGCTGCACTGCATAGGGTTTTGTTGCTCCGTTTCCGCAAGGCCGTGACCACGCCCGGAAGCGGTGGCAGGATATGCGCATGAGCCGAGTCACCTGCGATCTCACAGTGTCCCTTGACGGCTACGTTGCCGGACCACGCCAGAGCCTGGAAGAACCGCTGGGTGCGGGCGGCGAAACGTTGCACCGGTGGCAGTTCGAGGAACGCGAGGCCAATGCAGCGGAGGTGGCGGGCATTCTCGACGCCGGGGCGTACATCATGGGGCGGAACATGTTCGCAGGGCCTGGAAACGGGCCGTGGTCGGCGGACTGGCGCGGCTGGTGGGGTGAGGAACCGCCGTACCACGCGCCCGTATTCGTCCTGACCCGTCATCCCCGAAAGTCCTTGGAGATGCAGGGCGGAACCACGTTCCACTTTGTCACGGAGGGTATTGAAGCCGTTCTTTCCAAGGCCCGTGAGGCAGCAGGCGGCAAGGACGTCGCTGTTGCGGGTGGGGCGTCGACGGCCAGGCAGTTCCTTTCTGCCGGGTTCATCGACGAACTCCGGCTCCACGTCGCACCGATCGTCCTGGGCGGTGGCGAGCGTCTGCTCGATGGTGTGGGAGACCTGAAGCTTGAGCCCCTGGAAGTCCGTGGGACACGCCTGGTGTCCCACCTTCGCTACAAGGTGGGCTGACCAGCTGACCGTAATGTCCGGCATCCGCTGTACACTCAAATATCGAACATATATTCGAATAAAGGTGTGTTGTGGGCGTGATAGTCGGCCCCCGCGTGATAGATGCGGGCTTATCCATTGTGTCGGTGCTGTTGGCTCCCGTGGCCGTTCCGGCCGGTTATCCATCGCCGGCCCAGGACTACTTTGACGGGCGCATAGACCTGAACGAGCACTTGATCAAGGACGTCACCAGTACCTACGTGGTGCGGGTGACCGGCCAGTCCATGGAGGGCGCCGGTATCAGTGACGGAGATGAGTTGATCGTCAACCGGGCGCTCGAACCCAAGGATGGGTCCGTGGTGGTGGCCGTTCTGGATGGCGAGCTGACCATCAAAAGGCTTCGCATTACGCCGTCCGGCGTGGTGCTCCAGGCGGACAACCCCAAGTATCCGGATATCCGGGTGCCCGCACTGTCCGAGTTGACCATTTGGGGTGTGGCCACCACGTGCCTGCACCACGTTTAAGGGGCGGGGGCGGCTGTGGAGTTCCGCAGTACTAGTTGTGGCATCAGGCGCCTGTCCGTGACCGGGGCGTCGGGGTTGTTGAGCCGCTCCAGTGCGGTCTCTCCAGCCAGTCGGCCCAAGTCCAGGGCGTGAAGGTCAATGGACGTCAGGTCGATGCCGTGCAGGCGGGCTGTCCGGGAATTGTCGTAACCCACCAGGGACAGGTCGCCGGGAACCTTCAGGCCGCGTGCGAACGCGGCCTCCCGGACACCGAGCGCAAATTGGTCGTTGTGGGTGAAGATCGCCGTGGGTCGATCCGGCGTGTCGAGAAGGGTGTAAGCGGCCCGTTCGCCGGCTTCCTGGGTGTAGTCCGCTGCGGTCACCACGTGCGGTACCAGCCCGGCGCCGGTCATGGTCCGTTCATAGCTTTTGCGGCGGACGGTATGGCCGTGGTGCTCCGGTCCGGCGACGTGGGCGATGCGCCGGTGGCCCAGTGCAAGCAAGTGTTCGGTGGCCGCGCGGGCGCCGGCGTCGTCGTCGGAGTAGATGCTGTCCACGCCCTCCACCCTGCGCGCCACGCTGACCAGGGGTACCACCTGTGCAAGCTCATGCACTTGCTGGTCGGTGTCCAGCAGGGTAGCGGCGATGATGATGCCCATCCGCGCCTCGATCAACGAATCCACCGCACCCCGGTCCACGCCGTCGAGGGTCCGCGAAACGCTGAGGATCAGCCGGTTGCGCTCATGGGGCAATGCACTGCGGACGCCGTTGAGGATGTCTGCGTAGACATCGTTGCGGATATCCATGAGGTAAAGCCCGACGGCGGAGCGATGCTTGCGTGCCAGGTCCGCGGCTACCGCGTTGGGTCGGTAACCCAGACGCTTTGCGGCGTCCAGGATTGCCTGCCGGGTTTCGCCGCTGACCCCCGGGGCTCCGCGGAAGGCGAAGGAAACCAAGGTCCGGGACACTCCAACTTCACGCGCCACATCGTTCTGCGTGGCCGGGCGTCGCTGATGGTCGGGTGCCATGGACCCATCCTCCCACGCCCGCGACGTCACTTGTTCGTCATTTGTTAGTTTGACCTTACATTTAAACCTTTCGCGCGTTAGTCTTGTTTCAGAGCGGGTGGTTATGACCCGCACCACACTGACAAAGGAGTCCTGATGTCTGCTACGCAAATGCAGCGGGATGGCGCGCCCGGCCTATCACTTCCTCCCCTCACCGGGGGACCGCACCGCAAGCGCCTCGGTCTCGTCGCCCTGGTCGCCACCTTCGGTGGCCTGCTGTTCGGTTATGACACGGGCGTGATCAATGGCGCCCTCCGGCCAATGACGGCCGAACTTTCCCTCACCCCGCTCACGGAAGGGATTGTCACCAGCTCGCTGCTGTTCGGGGCGGCCGCCGGGGCAGTCGCCGGCGGCAGGCTCTCCGACGGATGGGGGCGGCGGAAGACCATCATCCTGCTTGCCACCCTGTTCTTCGCCGGAACCCTGGCCTGCGTCTTCGCTCCGGGTTTTGAAGTCATGGTTCTGGGGCGGATCATCCTCGGCCTCGCAGTGGGCGGTGCATCCACCGTGGTTCCTGTTTTCCTGGCGGAGCTGGCACCCTATGAAATCCGTGGCTCCCTGGCAGGGCGCAATGAACTCATGATCGTTATCGGTCAGTTGGCCGCATTCGTGGTTAATGCCATCATCGGCAACCTCTGGGGCGAATTCGGCGGAGTCTGGCGCATCATGCTCGCCGTGGCCGCGGTGCCGGCCGTCGCTCTGTTCTTCGGGATGCTCCGGATGCCGGAATCACCGCGCTGGCTCATCTCCAAGGGCCGCAGCCAGGAGGCGCTTGCCGTCCTCAAGACCATCCGCTCCGAGGAACGCGCAGAAGCGGAAATGGCGGATGTCAAGCATCTGGCCGACGAGGAGAGGGCTTCGAAGGCGACCTCCTGGGGTGCGCTGAAGGACAAGTGGATCCTGCGCATCATCCTGGTGGGCATCGGCTTGGGTGTTGCCCAGCAGCTGACAGGCATCAACTCGATCATGTACTACGGCCAGTCCGTGCTCGTTGAAGCGGGATTCGACTCCAGTGCGGCCCTCATCGCCAACATTGCCCCCGGCGTTATCGCGGTGGTGGGCGGCGTGATAGCCCTGGCCCTGATGCAGCGCATGAACCGCCGCACCACCCTGCTCCTTGGGTTCACCTTGACCACGGTCTGCCACTTCCTGATCGGTATCGCCTCCATCCTGCTCCCCGTGGGCAGCGGGGCGCGTCCGTTCGTGATCCTCTTCCTGGTGGTGGCCTTCGTTGGATCCATGCAGACTTTCCTGAACATCGCCGTATGGGTCATGCTGTCCGAAATCTTCCCGCTGCACGTGCGTGGCTTCGCTATCGGGTTGTCGGTCTTCTGCCTGTGGATCGCCAATGCGCTCCTGGGCCTCTTCTTCCCGACCCTGGTAGCGGGCGTTGGTATCACCGGAACGTTCTTCCTGTTTGGGGTGGTAGGCATCCTTGCCCTGGTCTTCATCTACACGCAGGTTCCGGAAACCCGCGGCCGTACCCTGGAGGCGCTTGAGGAAGACGTGACCACCGGCGCCATCTACTTGGTGCACCGGAAAGAATCCGTGAACTCCTGACCCCTGAAGGCCCGGGAACAGAGCAGCGCAGCACGTCCGGACGTGCTGCGCTGCTCTGTGCTGGTCTAGAGTGTCTGCCCGCCGGAACGGCCGTGGGCGAGCCCGGTCGGGAAGCCGGCAAATGCGGGTTCCGGAGTCACACAGCATCCGCCCTGGGATCCGGCGTTTTGGGATGCCGTGGTGGCGCCCGCTGCGGGGACGTCACAGCTGGTGCCGGCGTCAGTGGAGCAGACCCCGGTTTCGGGCAGTTCCAGGTGAACGGTGTTGGCTGCTGCGTGGTCACCCGCGAGGGCTGCGGCAACAGAACGGACTTGCTCGTAGCCAGTGGCGAGCAGGAACGTCGGGGCGCGACCGTAGGACTTCATGCCGGCGATGTAGAAGTCCTTTTCCGGGTGGGCGAGCAATGCCGCTCCATGGGGTGGAACGGTGCCGCACGAATGGAACTCAGGATCGATCAGCGGCCCCAGCCCGGTGGGTGCTTCCACTGCCGGGTCCAGGTTCAGACGCAGTTCGCGCAGGATGTCCAGGTCCGGCCGGAACCCGGTGCAGGGCACAATGACGTCGGCGTCGATAGTGCGTCCGTCGACCGCTTCAACCGTGACGCGCGTGCCGAGGGATTTCAAGGCGGCGATGCCGAACCCGGTGTGGAGTTCGATGGTTCCGCGCTCCACCAGGCGGCGGAGCCGGGACCCGAGTTGGCCGCGGGCGGGCAGCCCGTCGGCGTCACCACCACCGTAAACCTTCTCAGCCGACGCGCCACGGACGGCCCACAGGATAGTGGTGTCCGGTGCGTCCTTGGCGAGGTCTGCGAGGTTGATCAGGGTGTTCGCTGCTGAGTGGCCGGCTCCGACGACGAGGACACGGCGACCGGTGAACGTGGCACGGTCCCGTCCTGCAACGTCAGGCAGGGGCAAGGAGATCCGCCCGGTGGCTTCTTCTTCGCCAATTGCGGGCAGTCCGGAGGTGCCGAGGGGGTTGCGGGTGGACCAGGTGCCCGAGGCGTCGATCACGGCAGCGGCCACGTGGTCGCGGATCACGCCGCCGTCGTGTTCAACGCGGACGACGAACGGGGTGGTGTCCCGCTCACGTACGTGGGTTTTGTCCAGGCCCTGGCGGGTCACAGCGACAACTTTCGCGCTGGTTTGGAGGCGGGTGGCGATTGCTGTGGTGGCGGCCAAGGGGGTGAGGTAGTTGTCGATGAGTTCGCCGCCATAAGGCAGGGCTGTGGGACGGGGTTGCTCCCAACCCGTCGCCTGGAGCAGGCGGACGGCAGCGTCGTCGAGGTTGAAGCGCCACGGGGAGAACAGCCGGATGTGCCGCCATTGTTCGATGGCCGCACCGGCGGTCGGGCCTGCTTCGAAGATGACCGGTTCCAGCCCGCGTTCCAGGAGGTGGGCGGCTGTGGCAAGGCCGATGGGCCCTGCCCCGATCACGGCGACGGGAAGGTTCTTCGTTGAATCCATGCTGTCCTCTGCTGTTCTCTCCTGCGACGTTACCGGGTGTATGACTACGTTGTGGCCGGGATCAACGACGCGATCAGGCCCTCAATACGGGTCTTGATCTCATCGCGGATGGGGCGGACGGCGTCGACGCCCTGCCCGGCAGGGTCCTCAAGAACCCAATCCTCGTAACGCTTGCCGGGGAAGTACGGGCATTCATCGCCGCAGCCCATGGTGATGACGACATCGGAGTCCTGGACAGCCTCGGTGGTGAGGACCTTGGGGATCTCGGCGGACATGTCGATGCCCAACTCGGCCATGGCCTCCACGGCGGCAGGGTTGACCTTGTCCGCGGGCCGGGATCCGGCGGAGCGGACCTCGATTTCCCCCTTGCCGAGGGTGGTCAGGAACGCTGCTGCCATCTGTGACCGGCCGGCGTTGTGGACGCAGACGAACAGAACGGAAGGCTTCTTGCTGGTTTCGGTGCTCATGGTGGTTTCTCCTGGAATCGGTTTGGAGCTTGGGTTTGGTTGGGCTGACACCGGATAGACATTGATGATCGTCGATGTAACGAGTATCGGTCGATGTATTGATGATTGTCAATATTCACCCGGGAAAGGGTTTGCGGGCTGGTGCGGCGCTGTGGTCAGGCGGCGTGGAGGCGGGGTGCGAGGTCGTTGATGCGGCGGTTGATGTCTTCGAAGGCGGAGTCGAAGGCGTCGGTCGTATTGGCGCGGATGGGGTCGGGGACGGACCAGTGGATTCCGCCCAGGCCGGGGAGTTCTTCGTGGGCGTTGTCGCAGACGGTGATGATGAAGTCCGCGTCCTCGGCGACGTCGCCGAGCTGCCGCGGAGTGGGGGTGCCGAGGTTGATGCCATGGCGGTGCGCGACGTCGATCGCGCCCTGGGCGACGCGGTCGGCGGGGTGCGTTCCAGCTGAGATGGAGGGGATGTCGCTGGCGCGCTGCCAGAGCGCGGTCGCGAGCTGGGAGCGGGCACTGTTGCGCGTGCAGACAAACAACACACGCCTCGCGCCGTGTTCACGCCCGGGCGCCAAACCGTCCAGCGCTGCAGCGGCGAGGCGGACGTAGCTGCGCCGCTTATCGGCTTCCGAGCGGTGGCGGGTGACCAGGCCGGCACCTTCCAGGGTCCGGAGGTGGTGGGAGAGCAGGTTGGAAGGAATGCCGAGTTCGGCCTGCAGTTCCGTGGGCGAATAATCACCCAGGGTGAGCAGGTCGATGATCCGCAGGCGTGCGGGGTCTGCGAGGGCGGCATGGATCGCGACCCGCGCTTCAAACTGGTTCATTCGCTCAGTATCCATTGGTTCAATTTTGACTGAGATAAATTTGTGGGTCAAGCTGGATGCCATGACACCTCCCCAACCGCCGTTGTGGCGTCGCGCCGTCGCCGAGTTCCTCGGCACCGCCCTGCTTGTTTCCGTCGTCGTCGGGTCCGGGATCGCCGCGGCGCAGTTGTCTCCGGACAACGTGGGCCTGCAGTTGCTGCAGAACAGCACCGCCACGGTGCTGGGTCTGACCGTTCTGATCCTGGTGTTCGGGCCGGTCAGCGGCTCGCACTTCAATCCGGTCGTTTCCCTGGCCGACTGGTTCCTCGGCCGTAAGGCGGGCACCGGCCTGTCGCTTCCCGACCTGGGTGTTTATGTGGTGGTGCAGACCGCCGGGGCCATCGGGGGCAGCGTGCTCGCGAACGCGATGTTCGAAGTTGGCACGACCATCTCCACGAAGGACCGGCTCAGTGGCGGTCACTTGCTGGGCGAAGTCGTGGCCACCGCCGGGCTGCTTTTGCTGATCTTCGCCTTGGCCGCCACCAGGCGCGGCCATTTCGCGGCCCCGGCGGTGGGCGCCTACATCGGCGCGGCCTATTGGTTTACTTCCTCGACGGCGTTCGCCAATCCCGCCGTGACGGTCGGTCGGATCTTCAGTGACACGTTTGCCGGTATCGCTCCAGGCTCCGTGCCCGGCTTCATCGTCGCGCAACTGGCTGGCGCGGCCATCGGCGTCGGCGTCCTGGCTGTCCTTTTCCCTGCTGCGCCACAGGGCGCGGACGATGTCGTCATCCCGCACCCGCTGGAGAAGCCGGGCTCCTGACCGCGGGTGATGACGTGGCTCCAGGCCAGGAGGGGGGCGCCGACTATATTGATAGCAGTCAATGTTCGGGCATAATGGATGGATGACCACGCTGCCTGTCCTCCAACCGGCCACCTCCGATCCCTGCTGCGGCCCTGCAGGGGAGACGGTGCTGGGCGAGGGGGCGGCCAGGCAGAAGGCGGCGGTTTTCAAGGCCCTGGCGGATCCCAACCGGCTCCGCCTGCTGTCCATTATCAAGAATTCCTCCGCCGGCGAGACATGCGTGTGTGACCTGATCGAACCGTTGGACCTTGGCCAGCCCACTGTGTCGCACCACTTGAAGATCCTGGTTGATGCCGGCTTGTTGCATCGGGAAAAACGCGGCACATGGGCGTACTTCTCCCTGGTCCCCGGTGCGTTGGATGATGTCGCCGGGATCCTGGCCCGGCTGTGAACGGCCGCCGGGACCAGTTCGCGGGCCGGTAGTCTGGAACGGGAAAAAACAGCCGCGCAGCGGGGAAAGGGACCGTCATGGCAGCACAGTCGGGATGGACGAAGTACCTCCTGGGCGGCGGGCTCCTGACGGCCGTGCTGGCGTTGATCGCCGGAATACTGGGCATGCACATCCTCGTCGGCGGAGCCCACTCCACCCATCAAGCCGCGACCGTTGGCACGGCGGCCAGCACCGCCGTCGTGAACCATGCCACCGCGGCAGGGCACGCAGCAGCCGGGCATACCGGCCACGCCACCTCCGCTGATACCGGGGCCGGCACGGCCGCCCCGGCACAGTGCATGTGCCAGGGAAACTGCTCAACAGGGCACGCCATGGGCAGCTCCTGCATCCCGTCCCCCAAAACAGCCAGTCTCGCAGCTCCGTTACCCGAACGCGCATCGTTCCTTTCCCCGGCGCACCGTGCCGTGTCCAGCCATGCGGGATCGATGTGGTCGTACCAGCCCGGTAGTCCTTCACCGGGTGATTTGTCGATCAGCAGAACATAGACACCCCGGGCCGGCCCATGCCCGGTGCAATTTTCTTTTGTCTGCTGCCGTTGGCAGTCACTCCTTTCTGCCCTGGACGGGTTTATCCCTCGGGCAGAGCTCCGCTGATACCTGTCATGGGGGCCGTGCCGCCGTGACCGTTTGTGAAGGATCTTTTGATGAACACAAAGAAGTTCTTGTCCCTCTCTGCCGTTGCCGTCGCCGCAGCCATAACGCTGGCTGGATGTTCCACCAATACCCCGGGATCGTCCGGAACCTCCATGCCGGGCATGGACCATGGCAGCATGGGCTCATCCATGATGCCCTCGTCCTCCGCCACGGCGGCGGGTGACCATAACGCCGCTGATGCGATGTTCGCCCGGATGATGATCCCGCACCATGCCCAGGCGGTGGAGATGAGCGGGATGATCCTTGCCAAGCAGGGAATCCCTGCCGACGTCAGCGCCTTGGCGACCCGGATCAAGGACGCCCAAGGACCTGAAATCGAGAGAATGACCGGCTGGTTGAAGAGCTGGAACGAGCCCACCATGATGACCGGCGACCACGGCATGGACGGCATGATGAGTGAAGAAGACCTGTCCAGGCTCAAAGCGGCCCAGGGCGTGGAGGCCGCGAAGCTGTTCCTGAGCCAGATGGTCGCCCACCATGAGGGGGCCGTGACGATGGCCAAGGCCGAAACCGCCGATGGCAAGAACGCCGAGGCGGTGCAACTGGCCAGGGACATCGTGGCCGCCCAGGAAGCTGAAATCAAGGAAATGCAGCAGCTGCTGGCCAACCTCTAGGCCGTACCCGGCTGCCGTCCGACCATGGCCGGCAGCCGGGTGCTCCCTTTTTGTCGGTGCCCCGATCTACAGTGGAAGTATTCGAATATTTGTTCGAGTTGAGCCGTGTCGCGCTTCACCGCGCGAACGTTCATCTGGTAGAGCCGGGAGGGAAAGTGTCCAAGCCAACCATCATGCACCGGATGCAGGAGATCGCCCATGTGGATATCAACTGCTTTTATGCCTCTGCCGAACGCGCGTTCAACCCGGCGCTGGAAGGCAAACCCGTCATTGTGCTCTCCAATAACGACGGATGCGCCGTCACCCGATCCCCGGAAGCCAAGAAGCTGGGGATCGGGCTCGGGGACCCGTGGTTCAAGCTGGCACCCAGGGCCAGGGAGTGGGGACTCGTTGCACTGTCCAGCAATTACGAGCTGTATGGGGACATCAGCTCGCGGGTGATGGAGTTGCTGGGCCGGTACTCGGCATGGCAGGAGATCTATTCCATTGACGAGGCCTTCCTCGGGGTCAAGGGTGGCCCAAACCAACTCCTGGAACTCGGCCGGACCATCAAGGACGCCTGCCGCAGGCACGTGGGAGTCCCTGTGTGCGTGGGGATTGCTCCCACCAAGACGCTCGCCAAGCTCGCCAACAAGTGGGCCAAGCACAACCCGGCGTTCGACGGTGTGTGCCGTTGGGAATCGGTACCCGCAGAGCAGCGGGAAGCCCTGATGGCGCGGCTGTCCGTGATTGAAATCTGGGGTGTGGCTACCCGGCTGACCAAGCGGTTGAATGCGATGGGCATCTTCTCGATCCTGGATTTGGTCAGGGCGGATCCGGTTGCCCTCAGGGACAAATTCTCGATCGTCATGATGCGGACCGTCCTGGAACTGCAGGGCACCCCGTGCATCCCCATGGAGGAGGAACGGATAGGACGCGACCAACTGATTTTCTCTCGCTCGTTTTCAACGCCCATCACCAGTGCGGCGGAGTTGCGGCAGGTGCTGAGCGTTTATGGCCAAATGGCCAGTGCCCGGCTTGCCAAACACGATCTGCAAGCCAAACTCCTCACCGCTTTTGCTGCCACATCCGTGTACAACCCCCGGGACACATCGTTCCCCAGCGTCAATGTGCGGCTGCCCATGCCCACCGCGGACCCGGTACTCCTGACCAAGGCCGCGCACGCCTTGCTGCCCAGGATCCAGGACGGCGTCCGCTACGCGAAGGCGGGCATCATGGTCACGGACCTCCGTCCCAGCGGCAACCAAAAGCCGCTGGAGGTCTTCGAGAACCGCCACGAGGAACGTGGAATCGGAACGCTGCTGGAAACTGTCAGCAAGCGCTACGGGCGCGGCTCCATTGGCCTGGGCCATGCCGGCATCAGGGGCGGGCCGGACTGGTCCATGAAACGGGGCATGCTGAGCCCCCGCTACACCACCAACTGGGATGAGCTTCCCCTGGTGAAGGCGGCGTAGCGGGGTGCACCACCAGTTAGATGCGGAGCCGGTACCCGCGCTTCACCACGGTTTCCACCAGCTTCCCGTCCGGCAGCGAGGACCGCAGCCGGCTGACCGTCATGTCCAAAGCGTGGACGGAACCGCGAAGATCAAGAAGGTCGGACAACGCCTCACGGGAGAGCACAGCGCCGCCGGCCCCCAGCAAAGCCCGCAGGAGAAGCAGGGGAGCAGGAGCCAGGTCCACCACATCGCCGTTGATCCGCAGGCACCGTCCGCGCAGCTCGATGGTGGCCGAGGGCGTTTCCACGCGGCGCACATGGTTCAGGGACAAGTGCTCGGTGACCAGCCGGATCAAGGCTCCCATGCGGAACCGGTCCGGGATCAGGGGCGTCAGGCCCGCATCAACCAGCGGCTGCGCGGTCACAGGCCCGACGGCGGCTACGGTCACCGGTCCTTTCAGGGCCTCGATGACCTGCCTGTACAGGCCCATCTCATGGGCGGTGCTCCACAGGGCATCCACAGCCGGTGCGCTGGTGAAGGTCAGCACATCCAGGTTTCCGCTGACCACGGCCTCGATCAAGCGCGGGAGTTTGTCTTCCCCGTCCGGTTTGACCCAGCGGTACGGCGTCACGGTCAGGACGTTGGCTCCGGACATGCGCAGTCGTTCCAGCTGCCGGACGTCGGTGTAGCCGTGCAGCTGCACCGCAACAGTCTTGCCGCGGACGCCTTCAGCAAGCAGCATATCCACCAGGGTAGCCGTGGTTTCGTCGCTGCTGATTCCGACGTCGGCAAGCCCGGCCGCGCGCACGGCACCGCGGGCTTTGGGTCCCCGGACAAACATACGGCAGGCGGAAAGTGCCTCCAGCAGTTGTTCGCCGATGCCGAACGAGTCGGCGGCTTCACACCAGCGGCGCATGCCGTAGGCGGTGGTGGCGATGCAGATGTCCGGCCTGGCCTCAATGATGGTCCGGGTGTCCTCGATCAACACCAGGTCCTCCTGGACTGGAGCGATCTTCAGGGCAGGGGCATGCAGCACGCTCGCACCGCGGCGTTCGAGGGCCTCGATAAGGTCCCGGGAACGGCGGTGCGAGGTGACGCCGATGCGGAAACCGTCCAAGGGAGATTCGGCTGATTCGGCAGCATCAGGTGAAGCTACGGCATCCTGTGCTTCAGGGGCACGGGTAACAGTCATGGTTTTACCTTCAGGCTTCAAGGAGGGAAGCGGCGAGTCGGCTCAGTTCGGCAGAGGCTTGGGCATGATTGCGGTTGGCTTCAGCCACCCTGACCACCTCGCCAATGACCAGCACGGCCGGGTTGCTGCAGCCGGTTGCAGCCGTCTCGATGGTACCCAGGTCCGCGATTGTGGTGCGCTGGCCGGGGCGGTATCCGCGCTCCACCACAGCCATGGGCATATCGGCATTCATACCGGCCCGGCGGAGCCCGGCGGCCAGTTGGGGGAGGGTTCCGATGCCCATCAGGACCACGATGGTCCCGCCAAGGCCTGCCAAGTGGAGGTGCTCCTTGTCAGTGAGTGGTGCGTGGCCGGAGACCACGGTGAACATGTGGCTGACCTCGCGGTGCGTCACGGGGATCCCGGCCGCCGCCGGAACGGAGATCGCACTGGTAACGCCGGAGACCACCCGCACGGGGACGCCGGCGGCAACGCAGGCTGCCACTTCCTCGCCGCCGCGCCCGAAGACGTAGGGATCGCCGCCCTTGAGTCGCACCACGTTCTTGCCCAGAAGCGCGGCCTCGACCATCAGCTTTTCGATGTCACGCTGAGTCACCTTGTGGTGGCCCGGCTGCTTGCCGACGTCTACCAGCTCTGCGGAGGTGAGGTCGGCCAGTTCCTGATAGGGCGCCAGCCGGTCATAGAACACCACGTCGGCATCCCGCAGGGCATCCAGCGCCCCCACCGTCAGGAGGTCCAGTGCGCCGGGGCCTCCGCCCACCAGGGTCACGTGCCCTTCTTCGCCGGCTGCCGGTTCAAAGGCCACGGGAATGCCGGCTTCCTTGCAGCCTTCCACCAGCGGCAGCCAGCCGGCATCGCCGTCGTCCACCACGGCAACCAGGAACGGACGGCGGGCGAGCAGACCGTCACAGGCGGCGGCGGAGGGCACACTGATCCTGTGCACCACGGCGCCGGCGTTCCGGTAGCGGCGGACGGCCTGGCGGGCCATGGTGTCGGAACCGGCAACAAGGACGTCCCGGTCGGTCAGGTCGATGGTGAGCTGCATTGGTTACCCCTAATTTTCTGCGCCGGCGGTGCTGCGGACGGGGATGCTGGAAGCGATCAGCACGCTGCCCTTTTCCTCGTTGGTGGCGGGTCGGATCTGGCCACGCTCGGGAACGAACGCGATGGAGTCGTCCTTCTGGTTGGGAGCGTTGACGAACGAACGGAAACGGCGGAGGCGTTCCGGGTCCTTCAGGGTCTCGGCCCACTCGTCCTCGTAGGTGTCGATGTGCTTGGCCATGGCGGTTTCAAGTTCCTCGGCAATACCCAGGGAATCGTTCACCACCACGTCCTCAACGTGCTTCAGCCCGCCGTCGAGTTCTTCCTGCCACCGGGCGGTGCGCTGCAGGCGGTCTGCCGTGCGGATGTAGTACATGAGGTAACGGTCGATGTACTTGATGAGGGTTTCGTCATCCAGGTCCTTGGCAAGCAACTGGGCGTGGGCCGGAGTGGCGCCGCCATTACCACCCACATAGAGGTTCCAGCCGTCGGCCGTGGCGATGACTCCCACGTCCTTGCCGCGGGCCTCTGCGCATTCCCGGGCGCAACCGGAAACACCCATCTTCAGCTTGTGCGGGCTGCGCAGGCCGCGGTAGCGCAGTTCGAGGGCGATGGCCATCTGCACGGAATCCTGGACACCGAAGCGGCACCACGTGGAACCGACACAGGACTTCACGGTGCGCAGGCTCTTGCCATAGGCCTGGCCCGACTCGAAGCCCGCGTCCACCAGTTCCTTCCAGATCTCGGGCAATTGCTCAAGGCGTGCCCCGAACATGTCAATGCGCTGCCCACCGGTGATCTTTGTGTAGAGGCCGTACTTTTCGGCCACGGCGGCAATGACACCGAGGCCCTTGGGCGTGATCTCACCGCCGGCAATCCGGGGGACAACCGAGTAGGTGCCGTCCTTTTGCATGTTCGCCAAAGCCCGGTCGTTGGTGTCCTGCAGGGTGCCACGGCCGGCATCAAGGACGTAGGCGGAGTGCTGGCTGGCGAGGATGGAGGCGATGGTCGGCTTGCAGATGTCGCAGCCGGCGCCGGTACCGTACTTGGCCATGATGTCTTCGAAAGACGTGAGCTCCAGGACCCGGATGGCGTCGAAGAGTTCCTGGCGGGAGAGGCTGATGTGCTCACAAAGAGCCTTGGAAACCTCGATCCCGGACTTCTTGAGTTCGCCTTCAAGGAGCTTCTTGAGCATGGGAACACACGATCCACACTGGGTGCCGGCCCGGGTACAGCCCTTGAGGCCACCGAGTTCCTGCACCGGAGCGTTTCCTTCGCAGGTGCCGCAGCCGTTGATGGCGTCGCGGATCGAACCGGCCGCCACGTTGTTGCACGAGCAGAGGATCGCGTCGTCCGGAAGTTCGGTTTCCGGAGCCTCGCCACCACCGGCAGCGCTCAGGAAGGCACCCGGTTCAGCCGGAAGTTCACGGCCCAGCAACGGGCGGAGGCTCATGTAAGGGGAAGCGTCGCCCACGAAGATGCCACCCAGAAGCGTCTTGGCATCATCGGTGGTGACAATCTTCTGGTAGACACCGCGGGCAGGGTCGGCGTAGACGATTTCCAGGGAATGTTCCGTGCGGGCGAAAGCGTCGCCGAAGCTGGCAACGTCCACACCCGAGAGCTTCAGTTTGGTGGCGGTATCGAAACCAGGGAACGTTGCCTGGCCGCCGTGCAGCCGGTCAGCCACGATCTCTGCCATCGTGTTGGCCGGGGCCACGAGGCCCAGGCACATGCCCCCGAAGTTCGCTACCTCGCCGATCGCCCAGATGCTCTCCACTTCGGTGGCGCAGAAGTCATTGATGACTACACCGCCGCGCTGGCCGAGGCTGAAGAGCTGCTCTTCGCCTTCGGCGGCACGGAAAAGCTCGTCGCGCGGCTTCACACCGATGGCCACGATCACCAGGTCAGCGGGGATGGTGCGGCCGTCCGCCATCAGCACGCCGGTGACCTGGCCGTCGTCGTCCGTTACGACTTCGGAAGGGAAGACGCCGCCGTGGACCTCGAAGCCCTTTGCCTCGATCAGGCGCCCCAGCGCCTGGCCTGCGCCCTCGTCCAGCTGGGTGTTCATGAGCCACGGTGAGCCGTTGATCACCACAGGGTTGGCGCCGAGCTGTTCGGTTCCGGCGGCGGACTCCAGGCCCAGCAGGCCGCCGCCGATGGTGACGGCGTTGACCTTGCGGCCGAGCTTTGCACCGAGTTCCGCAATGGCCTTATTAATGGCCCACACGTCTTCAAGCGTGCGGTAAACATGCGTGTGCTCCGCACCGGGAATGGGGAGCCGGGCTGCGTCCGAGCCGGAAGCGACCACCAGTTGGTCGTACTCATACTTGTTGCCGGAAGCGGTGAGGACACTCTTGGCTACGGTGTCGATCTTGACGGCGCGCTCGCCGGTCTTGAGCGTCACTGCCTCGTGGTCCCACATGGACGCCGCACCCAGGGTGAGGTCCACGCCGGTCTCGGTGAGGGCCTTGCTCAAGGCCACACGGTCGTAGGGAAGGTGGGCTTCCTCCGTGAGCACTGTTACCTGCCAACCTTCAAGCCCACGGTTGACCATGGCATCGGTGAAACGGTGGGCTGCAGGGCCGCCTCCGACAACCACGATGCGGCGCAGGTTTTCTGTACTTGAAGTGTGTCCGGTCACTGGTGGGCCTTTCGCAAAGGTCGCAGACGGATCTCCGCAACTTGTGGAACCAGCCTAGGGAGGGGCAGTTTCGCTTCAGTTTCCCGTTTGTTTCGTGATCTTAACTTCTGCATCACGAACGCGTTTCCGGCCGCGTGAGGTCTCTTTTACGCGCTGGACACATACGCGGACACCTGATGAAACACCCGCGTCCTAGCGTGAAGGAGTGGCCGCGAACGTGGCCCGTCCGGGGGAGTGCAGGTGGAAGATGCCGGCGTCCGGACACAGCGAGAGGGGCTGAAATGACCGTAATTCTTGACCGCGCAGAGAACCTGTCCGCCACAGCAACCTGGCACCGCGTGTGCCCGGTGGACGAGCTCGAACCGGCCTGGGGCGAGGCGGCACTGATCCAGGGCACGCAAGTGGCCCTGTTCCTGACCGCCCCGGGTGAGGTCTTCGCCGTCGCCCAGCAGGACCCTGCAACCTTGGCCAACGTCATGGCGCGGGGCATCATCGGATCGCGCGGCAGCCGCCCGACCATCGCCTCGCCGCTGCACAAGGAGGTCTACGACCTCGAAACGGGCGAGTGCTTCACCAACCCGGAGCTCAAGCTCGCGACCTATGCCACGCGCCTGGTGGACGGGTTCATCGAGATCGGGCTCTAGAGCCCCAGCGCTTCGCGGACATCCCGGAGGACATCGTCCAGGGATGTCCGCGCTGCTTGGCGTGCCGCCGGAAGTTCGGCGGCGGATTCCACGGGCTGGATGACTTCCAGGTAGCACTTCAGTTTGGGCTCGGTGCCGCTGGGCCGGATGATCACGCGGCTCTGGTCGCGGGTCTGGTACAGCAAACCGTCGGTGGGCGGCAGGTCCGCGCTGCCTTCGGCGAGGTCCGTGAATACCTCGACGGCGGACCCTCCGAACGCTTCGGGCGGGGTGACCCGCAGGCGGTTCATCATGGCATCCAGCAACCCAAGGTCTGCCACCCGGATGCTCAGTTGGTCGCTGGCGTGGAGCCCATGGACCAAATACAGCTCGTCAAGGGTGTCGAAGATCGTCCTGCCCCCGGCCTTGGCAGCGGCAGCCAGTTCAGCGATCAGGACGGCCGCGGAGATGCCGTCCTTGTCGCGCACCAGGTCCGGTGCCACGCAATAGCCCAAGGCTTCTTCATAGCCGTAAATCAGTCCGGGAACGCGGGAGATCCACTTGAAGCCCGTCAGGGTTTCCACATGGGCGTAGCCTGCGGTGGCGGCGATCCGGGACAGCAGCCGTGAGGACACAATGGAGTTCGCGAAGACACCTTCGGGGGCTTCGTCACCTGTGGCGTTCGCAGCCAGCCGTGCCGCGATGTGGGCGCCCAGAAGGGCACCTGCCTCATCACCGCGCAACATCCGCCACGCACCTGTCGCCGGGTCCAGCGCAGCAACGGCCGCCCGGTCGGCGTCGGGATCATTGGCCAGGACGATATCCGCGCCAAGGTCCGCCGCTGTGGCCAGCGCCAGGTCCAGCGCGCCTGGCTCTTCGGGATTGGGGAACGCGACGGTGGGGAAGTCCGGATCCGGTTGGGCTTGCTCTGCCACCAGGGTCACATCGGTGAAGCCCGCAGCGCGCAGGACAGACACAGCAGTGTCACCGCCTACGCCGTGCATGGGAGTCAGCACAATCTTGAGGTCGCGGGCGGGGAAGTGCTCCCTGTCCACCAGGTCCGCCATGGCTGACCGGTAGTCATTGACGATCGAATCCGGCAGCACGGTCCAGCCTTCATCTGCCAGCGCGATGGAATCCAGTGTTCCTACGGCATCGATCTTTGCCGCGATCCCGGAGTCGTACGGAGCCACGATCTGGGCCCCGCGGCCACTCTCGCTCACGGCGTGCCGGCCGAGGTACACCTTGTATCCGTTGTCCTGCGGTGGGTTGTGGCTGGCGGTCACCATCACGCCGCCGTCGCAGTCCAGTGCACGGACCGCATAGGCGAGTACCGGCGTCGGCAGGGCGTCCGGCATGAGGAACACCTCGATCCCGGCGGCCGTGAAAATTGCCGCCGTCTCGCGGGCAAAGACATCGGAGTTGTAGCGTGCATCAAAGCCCACGACGGCGCGCGGCCGGGTTCCGGGTGAAGCCGCCCCGACCGTTTCGGCCAGGAAAGCCGCCAGACCCGCCGCTGCCCGGCGCACTACCACGCGGTTCATCCGGTTGGGGCCGGGGCCGAGGGCTGCACGGAGCCCGGCCGTGCCGAACTGCAGGGTGCCGCTGAAGCTGTCACCCAGTTCCTGGGCTGCACCGGCGTCACCGGCTCCGGCGGCGTGGGCCAGATCGCGGAGGGCCGCGGCGGTGACGGGGTCCGGGTCCTGTGCGGCCCACTCACGGGCCTGGTCGATCAGCTGGTCAAGGGTGGCATCGCTCGATGTCATAAGCACCAAACTACAACGACGCATGGGGGTCCTGCCTCCCCCTCCGGTCGCAAAAGGGGGAAGTCGGGTTGCCCGCGGGCACGGTGCCGTCCCACGTCAGGGCTGGAGTGTCCGCGACCTGACGCTGAAGGAGGCGGCGCCGTCCATGCTGAAGACGGCCGTGCCCAGGTTGTCCCAGCCTGGGAAGAAGGTGTCCGAAACCACGGCCTGGCCGTCCTCCGCAAATACCTCAACGGACGAAGAATCCAGCAGGATCCGGAGGCGGACTGTGCGCTCCGAGGCTGGGAGGCGGACCTCGTGCCAGGGACTGAAATTCTCCGAAAAATTGGTGGTGCCGGCTTGCGAGCGGTCCACCTTCAACGTGCGGGACCCGGCATTCCAGGAAATCCTCAGCCCTCCATCTGCGCCTTCCCCCGGGCCATCATGGGATGCACGCCGGAGGAGTATCCCGGCTTCGGTGGCGGTACCCAGGTCAAGTTCCACATCCAGGAGCTGGCTCCGTGCCGTGAGCGGCAGCTCCCGCACCTCGGAATCGACGGTGAGGTCCTTGACGTCGGCCCCGCCCTTGGCTTCCAGCGCACTGACGGCTGCCGCGGCAATCGCCGAGCGCAGTTCAAGCCTTTGCTCCCCGCGGACCAGGGTGAGCTCACGTGGAATCGCCATGGATCCGCGCCAGGGCGTGGTGGGAACGTGCTGGGCATAGTCCCAGTTGCCCATCCAGCCCAGCAGTATGGGCTTGCCGCCGGGAGCGCCGGTGATCGAGTTGGCGGCGTAGTAGTCGGCACCATGGTCCAGCCATTGGGATTCGGTCAGGGGTGCATCGGGTGCGGCGGCATTTTCCGCGGTGAACGTGGTGCCGTCGAACTCACCCACGAAGTACTGCATCCCCGACCCTCCCGCGATGCCACCGGGATTGATGCTGAGCAGCATCACCCACTTCCTGGCCGTGGAGCCTTCGACCCGCATCTGGAGCAGTTCAGGTACTTCCCACAGTCCGCCCTGGGCGCCGACGCCGGAGAAGTCGCTGAGGAAGTCCCACTGCAGCAGATCCGTGGACTTGAACATCTTCACCACCTGGGCGTCGGCCACCACCGTGGTCATGACCCAGTAGCGGCCCGGTTCATACCAGGTGATCTTGGGATCGCGGAAGTTGTTGTTGGTGGGCTGGAGGTTCAGGACCGGGTTGCCGTGGTACTTCTTCCACGTGGTCCCGTTGTCCAGGCTGAACGCCACCGATTGCGCCTGCGCACCCTGGGGAAGCCTGCCGTTCCTGCCGTAGGCGCTCGTATACAGGGCCACCATGGGCGGATTTTCCGCGGATCCCAGGCCCGATGCGTTGTCTTTGTCCACCACGATGCAGCCGGAGAAGATCTCTTCTTCCGGTCCCGCTTCCATGGCCACGGGACGTTCCTCCCAGTGCACCAGGTCTTTGCTGATGGAGTGCCCCCAGGACATGTTGCCCCACGAGTTTCCGCGCGGGTTGTACTGGTAGAACGCGTGGTATGTACCGTCGTGGAACACGAGGCCGTTGGGGTCGTTGAGCCAGTTCTTCGAGGCCGTCAGGTGGACGGCAGGCCGCCAGGGATCCGACGCGGAAGACTGCGGCCCGCCCAAGGCGGGTACCGGCGTCGTGCTTTCACTGGTGCGTGGCGCGGTGCAGGAGGCGGCCGTGAAGGAAACCACGACGGCGGCACTTGCTGCGAGCAGTTGGCGGCGGGACAGGCGGTGGCTGGGGAAAGTCATGGGTAAATCCTGGGGTTGGGGGGATGGCGGGGGTGCGCCGGCTGGTGACCGGCGAACCCCCGCCGGGCCTTGTGGGCCGGGTATTACTTGTAGAGACCCTCGCCGCCGACGCGGACGTTGGTGGGGAGGTAGCCGAACGGACCAAGGCCGTTCTTGCCGAAGCTGCGGTCAACCTGGGTCACGCCGGCCTTGAAGTTCATCTTCACGGTGGGGGAGAGGGAGCCGCCGCGGACGCCGTCCACGTTGTCGATGAACGACTGGACCAGGCCGCCGGGCTGCACGTAGTGCGAGTAGGCCTGGAACTGGCGGCCGTTCTGGCGCGGGTCCGGACCTTCCGGGGCGTTGGCGGGCATGTTCAGGTCCGTCGGCGAACCGAGGGCCAGTCCGCTGTTGTTCACGGGCTGGTAGTCGGAACGGATGCCGTTACCCACAAAGCCATAAACGCCGTCCGGGCCGCGCATGCCATCTGCGTAGGTGAACTGGTGGCTGATGGTGAACAGGTAGTACTTGTTCTTGCCGTCCTCGTTCTGGATGTAGATCTGCGGACGCTCAGTCTGGTCGTTGACGCAGTTGGCGGACAGGATCGGGGTCAGGAAGCTCCACTTGGTCAGATCCTTGTTGTCTGCCACAGCGAGACCGACGTTGGCGGTCTGGTACCAGGCTCCGGTGGTGTTGTTCACCTGGTCCAGGGTCTCAGCGTTGGGGTCGCCGGGGCGGTAACCCAGGTCTTCCTGCTTGCACTTGTACTGGCCGCGGGTTCCGCCGGTGTTGCCCTCGAAGACCATGAAGGTCTTGCCGGGGTGGGCCGGGTCCTCGAACGTGTACGGGTCGCGGAAGGCGAAGCCCGGGTTCTGGGCCTTGGTCTGGTACCACTTGCCGTCGGGCTCCAGGAGCTTGGTGTGCTGGAAGCCGTCGAATGTCACGCCGTCCTTGGTGGCGTGGATGTTGCCCAGCGCCTTGGCGATCACCGCGTCCGGGGCAATACCGCCGCCGCCGGCATTCCGCTCGGCCACGTCGTAGAAGGTGGTGGCGGTGTAGAAGACGTTGATCTTGTTGCCCTGCATGAGGCGCGTGGAGCCCGACCATTCGGTGTTGCCGATCGAGGAGTTGGGCAGGAACAGGTGCCCGCCGTAGTTCCACTTGTCTTTGTTGGGGTCGGCGTTGGTCTTGCGGAAGAAGTAGCCGATCCGGGCGTTCCAGTGCCGCTGGTCGAAGCCGTAGCCTGCGTGGCGGTCGGCGACCAGGGCGAAGATGACATCCCAGCCCTTGTAGCTGATCTGGTTGGCGTGCTCGTCGGTCAGGGACCAGGTGTCCCAGACCCACACGTCGTCGTTCATGGCCGGGAAGTCCTTGGGGATCTCCGGCATGGTGACGTTGGGGCTCATGGAGTTCTCACCGGGAGCCACGGTGGAGTCGCTTTGCGCCATGATCTGCTTGGCGTCGGCGCGGGTCCACTTGGAGGTGAAGCTTGCTGCCGGATCGTAGGCCTGTTGCGTGTGCTTGGTCGGCAGCGGGAAGCCGGGCGTGGGTGCCGGCATGGTGTTCGACGGCGGGTCGGCCGGCAGGTTGGCCTGCGCAGCAGGTGTCACCAGCAGGATGCTGCCGGCTACGCCTGCGGCCGCTGCCAAGGCGGTCGCCTTGCGCAGCCGGCGGCGTGGCCGTTGAGGGGTTGAGTGCGTGTTCATGCTTGCTCTTCTCGCGGAGTGTTGGACTTCGTGGAGTGGGGCGCATGCCCTGGTTCCCCGTGAAGGGGGCTCTCCAGTCAGGTGTCCGCCCGAGCCGCTGGTGGCGTCTTCGAGGGACGCCATCGTTTCGAGGGTGCGGCGGGATCCGATTGATGCCCGCAGCCGGTGCTCCGGCACGTCGACTTACCGGAGGCACTCCACGCTAAACACGTGTGAGGTTCAAACTCAAAGCGTGTTTCGGCAGCTTTCCGAGGTTGTCTGACATCTATATGCAAGCGCTTACACTGCCAACACGCGCGCGTGCCAGAACCGGCAATGGCCGGTCAAATATTTCTTCGAAGAGCCTTGGGATTCCCGGAATTTACAGTCCGTTTACTTCGTGCCCATGTGACTTGACGGCGCGGTGGTCCTTCCCGTATCCGCCATCCCAACTAGGTCGCATTAGTGCGCGTTTTGGAGGCTCAAAACGCGCACTAATGCGACCTAGTTGGGTGCTCAACTCCAATCGATGGACGTACAATTTAGTAGCAGTCCCGGTGCTATGGCAGGCCCGGTACTTCCGGATGGCTGGTGCCCATGTGTGAAGTTCCCAAGCGGAGATGGCGCTCCTCGATCACTCCCTTGCGGCTGGTGATCGGAGTACTTGCCCTTGGCGTCATAGCCTTCGGCTGGCTGGCGCCCGCCTATCCCTGGGGCTTTCCGGTGGGCATCCAGGCAGGCGTCCTCATCGGGGCCGGGTTCCTTGCCCTTGCCGTCGCCGTCTTCATGCCCGTCATCCGTGAGGTGGAGCTCGGGCTGACGCCCACCGTGAAACTGGGTCCGGCGTTGAAGGACAGGCACGCCGAATTCCGCAGCGTCTTCGAGCAACAAAAAGGCGACCTTGAATACTGTGCACATCTGCTGTGCGGCGACCCGGAGCAGGCACGCCGGATGCTGGAAGCGGCCTGGTCCCAGGCTTCGGGTGCGTGGAAGGGGCCGGTCACCCCGCAGCTGCGCGTCTATACCCTGTGCCTGTACGTGGAAATCCTGGGGAACTACCGCAAGTGGCTGCTCACGGCGGAGGGCAGGACGAAACACCCCAAACGGGACCGTAGCCTGCTGGCGGGCCTGACGCACGACCAGCGGGTCGCCGTCGTCCTTCACGAATTCGCCAAGCTGACCGTTACCGAAATCGCAGGCATCACCGGACGGAAACCGGCAGAGGTTGGCAAGGAACTGGCCGAAGCCGGTGCCCGGACCAGGCACCTGGCGCTGGAGACCGGCACGCCATGAGAGGCGAGCTTAGGGAACTTCTGCTGGCCGAGGCTGCAAGCCATGTCCGCACCTACCCCGCAGACATGGACGGCGCCCTGTCCGAAGGCATGGCGCGGGTCCGCCGCAGGCTGATACGGACTTGGGTGGTGGTCATCGTGTCGGCGCTGGTGCTGGCTGCCGGCCTGGTGACGGCCCGCATCCTGGTTTCGGGTGCTGCCGCCGCAGAGTCGTTGACCGTGACCGGTCCATCCAACACCCTGCTCCCGGGAGCATCCGCACAACTTGAGGCGGAGGCGGCTTACAGCGACGGCACCCGCAGGTCAATAACGGAGGGGCTCGCCTGGGCCTCGGAGAATCCGGCCGTAGCGGCAGTGGCAGCTACAGGGGAGGTCACGGCGGTTGCGCCCGGCTCGGCTGCCGTAACGGCAACGTTCGACGGCGTCTCCGGACGTTTCGAGCTCACTGTCACCACGCCCGATGGTGCTGCGCTGACCGGTTTGGCCATCCGTCCCGGGGAAGCGTCCGTGGACGTGGGCGGCAAGGTGCAGCTGACGGCCGAGGGAAACTACAGCAACGGGGCCTTGGGGCAACTCAACGCTGAAGCCTTCTGGTCGTCGGCGGACCCGGGAACAGCCAGGGTGGACGGGAACGGCCTGGTGACCGGTGGACGGCCCGGGGCCACGGACATCATCGCCGCCCACGACGGCTTTGAGGCCACGGCGCGCATCACCGTGACCACCCCGCCACCGGTTGCGGTGACCGGCTTCTCCGTGGACCCGGCCGAGGTCACCGTCAAACAAGGGCAGAGTGTCCAACTGACAGCCATCGCCGCATCCTCTGACGGCACCTCGGCGCCCGCAACCGACGTGGCCTGGTCCAGCAGCAACCCGCAGGTCGCTACCGTCAGTGCCACCGGACTCCTGGCTGGCCGGAGCGTCGGACAAACCTTGGTGGAAGCCGTCCATGTGGACCAGGATGGCCGTGAATGGCGGGCCCAGTCCAAGGTGACGGTCGAGCACGTGGCGGTGGCCGTCGTCGTGAGTCCCGCAGGGCCGCACGCGCTCCAACCGGGAGCCAGCCTCCAACTGACCGCGGCAGTGCGGTACAGCGACGGAAGGCCCGGCAAACCCGTAATCTCCTGGGCATCCAGCCGACCGGTCTTCGTATCGGTCAGTTCTTCCGGGCTGGTCCGGGCCGGCGGGCAAGGCGAGGCCAGTATCACGGCCACGGTGGACGGGGTTTCCAGTGTGCCGGTGTTTATCCGGGTGGGTATCCCTGCACCTGATCCGGGTCCTGCCGAATAGCTAGAGCTTGGCGATGATCTCCGCGAGCAATGTGGAAATCCGCGGTCCGGCGGCCTCCCCGGCCTCCAGGACCTCGGCGTGGCTCAGCGGAACCGGACTGATCCCGGCTGCCAGGTTGGTGACCAGCGAGATTCCGAATACCTCCATGCCGGCGTGGCGGCCCGCGATGGCTTCAAGCGCTGTGGACATACCCACCAGGTCCGCACCGATCCGTTTGGCGTACTGCACTTCGGCCGGCGTTTCGTAATGCGGTCCCGTGAACTGGGCGTAGACACCCTCCTGGAGGGATGGGTCGACTTCCCGGGCCAGCTGGCGGATCCGCGACGAGTAGAGGTCGGTGAGATCGACGAACGTGGCTCCCTCCAGCGGTGACGTCGCAGTGAGGTTGATGTGGTCGCTGATGAGGACCGGGGTGCCGGGGTTCCAGGCCTCCTTGAGGCCGCCGCAACCGTTGGTGAGCACCAGCGTCCTGCACCCGGCCGCGGCCGCCGTCCGGACGCCGTGGACCACGGAGCGGACGCCGCGACCCTCGTAGTAGTGGGTCCTGGCACCCAGGACCAGTGCGCGCTTGCCTTCCCTGGTCAATACGGAGCGGATGGTGCCCACGTGCCCCACCACGGCGGGCTTGTGGAAGCCGGGAACCTCCGAGGCACTGAGTGTCGCGGTGGTTTCGCCGATCAGGTCCGCAGCCTCGGCCCAACCGGATCCGAGGACCAGGGCCACATCATGTGACTCCACGCCGGTCTCCGAGGCGATGTAGTCCGCGGCATCCTTGGCGGCTTCAAAGGGGTCTGTGTTCATCAGCTCAGTGTTACTCACTGGTACAAGCTACCGTGCGGCTGCCGGGTTCCGGTAGGGACGCGTCCGACGGCGGCGCGGACCTTGCGTTGGAGGCCTGACGCGGGTGAGGCTTGGCTGACTGGCAGCCGAAGCGTGTATGCGGAAGAATTGAGAATTGTGACCACCCAAGTTGACTTCAGTTCCCCACGAATCGCGATCCTGGGAGGTGGTCCCGGCGGGTACGAAGCCGCCATGGTGGCCGCCTCGCTCGGCGCCAAAGTCACCATCATCGAACGGGCGGGCCTGGGCGGATCGGCCGTCCTGACCGACGTCGTCCCGTCCAAGACCCTCATCGCCACGGCGGACCTCATGACCCGCGTCGCCGAGGCGGATGAGCTGGGCGTCAAGTTCGACGACTCCGCATCCAAGCCGCACGCCGACCTCAAACACATCAACGACCGCGTGCTCAATCTTGCCCGCGGCCAGTCCAACGACATCCGTGCCGGCCTCGAACGCCTGGGCGTTGACATCGTCATCGGCTCCGGCAAGCTCCTGGACAACAACACGATCGAGGTCCTCACCCTCGAGGGCACCCGCACCATCGACGCCGACGCCATCCTGCTGGCAGTCGGCGCCCACCCGCGGGAACTGCCCACGGCCAAGCCGGACGGGGAACGTATTCTCAACTGGGCGCAGATCTATAACCTGGACGAGCTTCCCGAGGAACTGATCGTGGTGGGTTCCGGTGTGACCGGCGCCGAGTTCGCCTCCGCCTACAACGGCTTGGGTTCCAAAGTCACGCTGATTTCCAGCCGCGACCAGGTCCTCCCCGGCGAGGACACCGATGCCGCCAAGCTCCTGGAGGGCGTTTTCGAGCGTCGAGGCGTGCGCGTCCTGTCCCGCTCCCGTGCCAGTGCGGTTGAGCGGACGGACGACGGCGTCAAGGTCACCTTGGGTGACGGCTCGGTCGTCACGGGCTCCCACTGCCTGGTGTGTGTCGGCTCGATTCCCAACACGGCGGGGTTGGGCCTTGAGGAAGCCGGAGTGACGCTGACGGAGTCGGGCCACATCAAGGTGGACGGCGTTTCCCGGACCACTGCTCCCAACATTTACGCTGCCGGCGACTGCACGGGCGTGTTCGCCCTGGCATCGGTTGCCGCCATGCAGGGCCGGATCGCGATTGCGCACTTCATGGGTGATGGCGTGAAGCCCCTCAAACTCAACCAGGTGGCGTCCAACATTTTCACCTCCCCGGAGATTGCGTCCGTCGGTGTGTCCGAGGCGGACCTGGCTTCAGGCAAGTACCAGGGCGATGTAGTGATGCTGTCCCTGCTGAGCAACGCCCGCGCCAAGATGCGCAATACCAAGGACGGTTTCGTCAAGATCATCGCCCGCAAGGGTTCCGGCACCGTGATTGGCGGCGTGGTGGTGGGACCGAACGCCTCCGAGCTGATCTTCCCGATCTCCGTGGCCGTGACGCAGAAGCTGCACGTGGACGACGTCGCGAGTGCCTTCACGGTCTACCCCTCGCTGACCGGCTCCATCTCCGAGGCAGCGCGCCGTTTGCACGTGCACATGTAGTTCTTGCTTCGAGGGCGCTTGGCTGGTCTGGGCTCGGCGCGCAGGCCACGAGTTCGCCGGAAACCAGCCGGAGTGCCCGGAAACTTCCGGCGTTCCCGCAGCTTTCCAGCGAACTGGGCGCCAAGGGGCGGGGGAGTTCAGGCAGCCGCAGCCTGGAAGTGCTTCTCGATGAGGCCCTTGATGTCCTCGTGACACCCGCCGCACCCCGTCCCCGCGCGGGTGGCCTTGGAAACCCCGGCCACGGTTGAGCAGCCGTCCGCCACGGATTCCCCGATGGCGGCCGCGCTGACACCTGCACACCGGCATACCGTGCGTTGGGGGTCGTTGCTCTCGGCGCTCCCGTCCAGTTGGTCCGGCCCGTCGAGGCGCAGTAACAGGGAACGGTCTGCAGGAAGCTCGGAGGACCGTTCAAACAGGACAACCAGCTCAGCAGCGGTCCTGGGCATACCAACGGCGACCAGCCCTTCCAGCACTCCGCCCCGCGTGGTCATCTTGACGTAGCGTCCGTGCTCGGGGTCGGCCCACTGGGACACCTGCCGGCGGGGTCGTCCTGCTGCGGCTCCGGCTTCCAGGAGTTCTTCATCCCACGGGTCAGCTTGATTGTCGCCGGCCAGGGCGAGGTTGATTCCGCGGGCTTTCAGGACGATCACGGCAGGTTTCTCGGCAGCCAGGCCCGCCACCGAATCCGCGGTTTCCTGTCCCTCGCGGGCCAGGACCGTCAGGTATTCGGCCAGCCACTCGGCCTGGCGCCATCCCGGTCCCACCAAGCCGGAGGGGCCGCTGGCTGTCCGGCATTCAACGCATGAAGCATCGGCGCACCGCACCTCCGCGCAATCGCCGATGGCGAACATGTGCGGCTCGTGGTGGGTGCGGAGGTGGTGGTCCACAAGGATTCCCGTGCCAACGGGCAGCCCGCACCCTTCGGCCAACTCAATCCGTGGGCGCACGCCGCAGGACAAGACCAGCAGGTCGCCGTCGATCGCCGAGCCGTCGTCCAGCAGCAAGGCGGAGAAAGACCCGCCGGGCCCGGAGGTTTCCACCCCCGTGGACCGGGCGTTGCCGGCCATGCGGACCCCGCTGGCCCGGAGGCTGTTGGTCAGGACCGATCCGCTGCCGCGGTCGATGCTGCGGCCCAAGGGGAAGGGCCCGTTGTGCACCACGGTTGCCCGGGCGCCTTCCTCGGAGGCAGCCAACGCGGTCTCAAGACCCAGAACACCACCACCGAGAACCACTACGCGCTTGCGGCCGGCAACAGCCGAACGCAGCACGGCCGCGTCCTGCAGGTCCCGGAGCGTGATCACGCCCGCGGGAAGAACCGGGCCGGAGGGGTCCGGGTTCAGTCCCGTGAGGTTCGGAATGACGGGTCGCGAGCCCGTGGCGAAGACCAGCCGGTCATAGTGCTCACGGGTCCCATCGGAGAGCACTACCTGCTGCCTGGCACGGTCGATCCTCCGGACCTTGGTTCCCAGCCGGACCTCCACTCCCGCAGCTTCCAGCTCTGCGGCGTCGGCCATCGCCAGGGCCTCAGCAGTAGTGCGCCCGACGCCTAGCTCTGCCACCATCACCCGGTTGTAGGCGGCTTCGGTTTCCTGCCCCACAACCAGCAGTTGCACAAGGCCTGAGCGGACGGCAGGAGCCAGTTCCTCCACCAACCTCGCGGCCACCGGTCCGAATCCGACAACAACAATGCGCTCGCTCATGAAGCCTCCTTGGCGTGCAATGACAGGCCCGCATCCTGAGGGACGGCGGGGACCGGGGTGGACGCTGCCCGCCGGACCCACACCCGGCTGGTCTTGAACTCCGGCATGCCGGAGATGGGGTCGGTTGCGGCCTCGGTGAGCCGGTTGGCGTTCTCCTGGCCGGGGAAGTGGAAGGGCAGGAACACGGTGTCGGGCCGGACGGCGTTGCTCAGTTCAGCGCGGCACAGCACTTCGCCGCGCTCATTGGTGACCGTGGCGTAATCGCCCTCCGATATCCCGCGCGAAGCAGCCGTCGCAGGATGGATCAGCAACCGGACCTGGGGTTGGGCCGCCAGCAGTTCGGCAACGCGCCGGGTCTGGGCTCCGGATTGGTAGTGCTCCAACAAGCGGCCGGTTGCCAGTGCCAACGAGTCGTCCGCAAACGACCGTTCAGCCCGCCTCGACGGCTTCACCGGAACCATCACGGCGCGCCCGTCCGGGTGGGCAAAGGCATCGGCGAACAGCCGGGGGGTTCCACCGCTGCCGACGGGATACGGCCAGTAAGCAGCTTCGCCGCGGTCCAGCATGGCGTAATCAATGCCGGAGTAGTCGGCCAGCCCGCCGGCAGAAGCCTGACGCAGTTCCTCGAACACGGTCTCGGGATCTTCGCTGAAGGTGGATGGCGCCCCAAGGAGCCCGGCGAGGCGAGCCATGAGCCACAGTTCACTTCTAACGCCCGGCGGGGGAGTGATGGCCCGACGACGCCGGATCACCCGGCCTTCCAGGTTGGTCAGGGTGCCTTCCTCTTCCGCCCACTGCGTCACCGGCAGCACCAGGTCCGCTTCCAAGGCCGTCTCGGATAGAAAGAAGTCGCACACCACCAGGAAGTCCAAGTCCCGGAGGCCGGCAGTGACGGCGTTGGTGTCCGGTGCCGACACCACCACATTGGCGCCGTGCACGAAAAGGCACCGGACGCCGTCGGGCTTTCCGAGGGACTTGAGGAGTTCGACGGCGGGAAGTCCCGGTCCGGGGATCAGCGATTCGTCGATGCCCCACACCTGCGCGACGTGGGCGCGCGCGGCCGGGTCGGTGATCTTGCGGTAGCCGGGGAGCTGGTCAGCTTTCTGGCCGTGTTCGCGTCCGCCCTGGCCGTTGCCCTGCCCGGTCAGCGTGCCGTAGCCGCTGCGCGCGGATCCGGGCAAGCCCAACAGGAGGCTCAGGTTGATGGCGGCGGTTGCTGTGTCCGTGCCGTCAACGTGCTGTTCCACGCCCCGGCCGCTGAGGATGTAGCTACCCCCGGCACGGGCGCCTTGGGCAAGGCGGCGTGCGGTTTCGCGGATGAGGGTGGCAGGCACGCCGGTGATCGACTGGACGCGCTCGGGCCAGAAAGCTGCGAGGCTTCGCACCAACTCCGGGTAGCCGGAAGTCCGCTGGGCAACGTACTGCGCATCGACAAATCCCTCGTGCACCACCACATGGGAGATGCCGAGCAGGAGGGCCAGGTCGGTACCGGGCGTCGGCTGCAAGTGGAGGCCGCCGCCGTCGGACGTGAACGCTGCAGTAGCCGAGCGGCGGGGGTCCACCACGATCAACCCGCCGCGGTCGCGGGCGCCCTGGAGGTGCTGGACAAAGGGAGGCATGGTTTCTGCGACGTTCGAGCCGAGCATGAGGATCACGGATGCCGAGTCCAGGTCGGTCACCGGGAACGGGAGCCCGCGGTCTACGCCGAAAGCCCTGTTGCCTGCTGCGGCTGCCGAGGACATGCAGAACCGGCCGTTGTAGTCGATGCGGGACGTACGCAGGGCCAGCCGGGCGAACTTGCCCAGCATGTACGCCTTCTCGTTGGTGAGGCCACCGCCGCCGAAAACTCCCACGGCGTCGTTCCCGTACTGCTGTTGCGTTTCCTTGACGGCCGCGGTGATGAGCGCCAGGGCCTGGTCCCAGGAGATCGGCTGGTGGACTCCGTCGGAGCCTTTCAACATCGGTTCGGTGACCCGGCCGTTGTGGCGCAACAACGACGCCGATGTCCAGCCTTTGCGGCACAGCCCGCCACGGTTGGTGGGGAAGTCGCGCCCGGAAACCTCAAGGGGAACGGCGGGCTGGTCCGGCTCTCCGGCGCGTGCGGGCACTGCCCCGGCCGGGGCCGAAGCCGCAGCCGGGGTCAGCGTCATGGCGCACTGGAGGGCGCAGTATGGGCAGTGGGTATCGGCGCCGTTTGGCATCTAGATGTGTCCGATCGTGTTGCGCTTCCGGGCGGGGCGGATGTAGCAGGCCCAGCAGACGATGAGCATCAGGACGTACGCGGCCACGAAGCCGTAGAAGGCCGGGGTGTAAGAGCCTGCGGCGGAGTTGGAAGCATTGAGCACCTGCGGGATGACGAACCCGCCGTAGGCACCGATGGCGGAGATCAGGCCCAGGGATGAGGCCGCGAGCCGGGCCGTGGCTGCACTGCTCGCACCGGAGCGGGCAGCGCGGCTGGACGTCGCGAAGATCACCGGGATCATGCGGTACGTTGCACCGTTGCCGAAGCCGCTGGAAACAAACAGCAGGAGGAACAGGCCCAGGAAGAGCCAGAAGTTCTTCAACGGCAGGGTCCAGATCATGGTCAACGTGATGACTGCCATCGAGGCGAACGCGGTGATGGTCATGCGGGCACCGCCCATGCGGTCTGCCATGCGGCCACCGTACGGCCGGGCCAGGGAACCGACCAACGGACCCAGGAAGGCCAGGGACAGGGCCACGGCGCCGACATGGATGGAGGAGAACTCCGGGAAGTAGTCCTTGATGAGCTTGGGAAAGACACCTGCGAAACCGATGAACGAGCCGAACGTGCCGATGTACAGGAAGGCCATGATCCACAGGTGGGGCTCCTTGATGGCAGCAACGGATCCGGCGACGTCACCCTTGGCGCTGGTGAGGTTGTTCATGTACTTCCAGGCGCCGAAGGCGGCAATCAGGATCAAGGGAATCCAGATGAGGCCGGCCATGGGCAGGTTGACGGTTCCAGCGGCAAGTACCGTCACGGCGATGGGAACAACCAGCTGCGCGACGGCGGCACCCAGGTTTCCGCCCGCGGCGTTCAGTCCCAGTGCCCAGCCCTTTTCGCGGGCGGGGTAGAAGAAGGTGATGTTGGCCATGGAGCTGGCGAAGTTGCCGCCGCCAAAGCCCGCCAGCGCTGCCATCAGGAGCATGACGCCAAAGGGCGTGTCCGGGTTGGAGACGCAGATCGCAAGGCCTGTGGACGGGATGAGCAGCAGCAGGGCCGAGATGATGGTCCAGTTCCTGCCGCCAAACTTGGGGACCATGAAGGTATAGGGAATGCGGAGCGTGGCGCCTACCAGGCTGGGGATGGAGATGAGCCAGAAGATTTGGTTGGTGTCGAAGGTGAATCCGGCTGCGGGGAGCTGGACCACCACGATGGACCAGAGCTGCCAGACAACAAAGCCCAGAAACTCGGCGAAGATCGACCAGTAGAGGTTGCGCTTGGCGATGGACCGGCCTTCGGCTTCCCACTGCCCTTTGTCTTCGGCGTCCCAGTTGGCGATCCAGCGGCCGGGGCGGTGTTCAAGGGCGGGAGCGGTGGCAGTGGACTGGGTGGGGGCCAGTGCATCTGCGGTGCGGTCAACAGTCACGGGAGTGCCTCCTTGATGGGGGACGGTGTTATCCCAAGGTAGGTAGCGCTCATTTCGCGGACCGTCGCGGTTTGTAAACGTGCTGTGACATTTCCCTATCTGCGGGGTCACGGGGACGTGAGACGATGGTGAGGTTGTGGCGCCGCCCACAGTGTGGAAATTTCCTGTCAGTCCGGATCGTGGACTTTGTTGTCCATTCAATGGACTCCGGGAACTATTATTGAACTCTCGAATATTCCGTCGCCGACCGGGTCGCAGGGCACCGGCCGGCGTGAACGAAAGCTGCTACTACACATGTCTTCCACTGCACCCTCCAAGGAAGGTGAGTCCACCAAGCCGGTGAACTCGCGGGGCCGGGTGATCTTCGCCAGCCTGATCGGCACGACGATCGAGTTCTACGACTTCTACGCCTACGCCACCGCGTCGGTCCTCGTCTTCCCCAAACTCTTCTTCCCCAACGCCACCGACATCAACGCCCTTCTCAGTGCCTTTGCCATTTTTGGCGTTGCGTTCTTCGCACGGCCCATCGGCGCCGTGGTCTTTGGCCACTTCGGTGACAAGATCGGCCGCAAGGGCACCCTGGTCGCTTCGCTGCTGACCATGGGTATCGCCACGTTCCTGATCGGTCTCCTTCCGGAGGCTTCGCTGCCCGGGTGGGCCATCATGGCACCGCTGCTGCTGGTTGTCCTGAGGTTCTTCCAGGGCCTGGCCTTGGGTGGCGAGTGGTCCGGTGCGGCCCTGCTCGCCACCGAGAACGCTCCTGAAGGCAAGCGCGCCATTTACGGAACCTTCCCGCAACTGGGTGCCCCGATCGGCTTCATCATCGCCAACGTCATCTTCATCTGGATGAACACCGCACTGACTGCCGAGCAGTTCCTGGCCTGGGGCTGGCGAGTGCCATTCCTCTTGAGCGCCGTGCTGGTCATCGTTGGCCTCTACGTCCGCCTCAAGCTCGTGGAGAGCGCGTCCTTCACTAAGGTCATCGAACAGGACAAGGTCCAGAAGCTGCCCTTGGGCGCCACGTTCAAGAAGCACTGGCGCCCCGTGGTTGCCGGTACGTTCATCATGTTGGCCACCTACGTGCTCTTCTACATCATGACCACGTTCACGCTGTCCTACGGCACCAAGCCCACCCTCGCCGGCGCGCAAGCGGCGGCCGAGAAGACCGGCACTGCGATGACGGCAGAACAGATCGCGGCCTATGTTCCCGGCCTCGGCATTCCGCGGTCCGACTTCCTGTGGATGCTGATCCTCGGTGTCGTCTTCTTCGGTATCTTTACGGTGGTCTCCGGGCCCCTTGCCGAGAAGTGGGGCCGCCGCAAGTTCCTGCTGGGCGTCACCGCCGGAATCTTCGTGTTCGGCGCCCTGTGGTTCACCATGTTCGGACCGGGCCAGGCAGCCGCGATGGTGGGCCTGATTGTTGGCTTTACGCTCATGGGCCTGACGTTCGGCCCCATGGCAGCAATCCTGCCCGAGCTCTTCCCCGCCAACGTCCGCTACACGGGATCAGCAGTAGCCTACAACCTGTCCTCCATGATCGGTGCAGCTCCTGCGTCCTTCATCGCCATCGCCCTGTGGTCAGCCGCCAACGGCAGCACCTGGCTGGTGGGGGTCTACATGGCAGTTGCCGCCGTCATCACCTTCGTCGCGCTCTGGCTTACCCGCGAAACCAAGGACACGGACTACGAGAACAACGTGGCCTAAGTACCCCAACAACGACGCCGGCCCCGCACCGTTTGGTGCGGGGCCGGCGTCGTGATGGGGTACTTCGCTTTAGTCCTCGATGGTGGCGATGACAGCGCCGGCGGACACGGTTTCCCCTGCGGAAGCCGTCAGGCCGCGGACAGTACCGGCCTTGTGCGCGGTCAGGGGCTGCTCCATCTTCATGGCTTCGAGGACCACGATCAGGTCGCCCTCGGCCACCACGTCGCCATCGGCTGCAGCGATCTTGACGATGGTTCCCTGCATCGGGGAGGTCAGGGCGTTGCCGCCGGCAGCAGCGGCGGTGGCGCCTGCCGAGCGGGACCGCTTCTTCGACTTGCCTGCCTTGGCGCCCGAACCACTGGAAACGGCGGCGACACCGGCACCCAGGCCGGACGGCAGGACGACCTCAAGGCGCTTGCCGCCAACTTCGACGACCACGCGCTGGCGATCACCGGCGTCGGGACCTTCTGCGCCGGCGCCGGACGGGGACCACGCCGGAATGTTGTTGACGAATTCGGTCTCGATCCAGCGGGTGTGGACCTTGAAGGGGCCTTCGACCGGTGCAAAGTCAGGGTCCGTGACCACGGCGAGGTCGAAGGGGATAACGGTGGGAATGCCTTCCACCACCATTTCCTCCAGGGCACGGCGCGAACGCTGGAGTGCCTGCTCGCGGCTGGAACCGGTGACGATCAGCTTGGACAGCATCGAGTCGAAGTTGCCGCTGATGATGTCGCCCTGTTCCACTCCGGAATCAACGCGGATGCCGGGGCCGGTGGGGTTCTTCAGCGTGCTGATGGTGCCGGGTGCAGGCATGAAGTTGCGGCCCGGGTCCTCGCCCGTGATGCGGAACTCGAAGGAGTGGCCGCGGACTTCGGGGTCCTCGTAGCCCAGGGCTTCTCCGCGGGCGATCCGGAACTGCTCGCGGACCAGGTCGATGCCCGTGACTTCCTCGGACACGCAGTGCTCCACCTGAAGGCGGGTGTTGACCTCGAGGAAGGAGATGGTGCCGTCCTGGCCTACCAGGAACTCGCACGTTCCGGCGCCGAGGTAGTTGGCCTCCTTGAGGATGGCCTTGGAGGATTCGTAGAGGCGCTTGTTCTGCTCTTCGCTCAGGTAAGGTGCGGGAGCCTCTTCCACGAGCTTCTGGTTGCGGCGCTGCAGGGAGCAGTCGCGGGTGGAGACCACAACAACATTGCCGTAGGCGTCCGCCAGGCACTGGGTTTCCACGTGCCGCGGGGAATCCAGGAAGCGTTCGATGAAGCACTCGCCACGGCCGAATGCTGCGACGGCTTCACGGACAGCGGATTCGTAGAGCTCCGGGATCTCTTCCATGGTGCGGGCGACCTTGATGCCGCGGCCACCACCACCGAACGCTGCCTTGATGGCAACGGGGAGGCCGAATTCCTCGGCGAACTTCAGGATTTCGTCCGCGTCCTTGACCGGGTCGGCAGTGCCGGGGACCAGCGGGGCGCCGACCTTTTCGGCAATGTGGCGGGCCTGGACCTTGTCGCCGAGTGCGGAGATGGCCTCAGGGGAGGGGCCGATCCAGTTGATCCCGGCTTCGATCACCTTGGCGGCGAACTCGGCATTCTCGGCCAGGAATCCGTAGCCCGGGTGGATGCCGTCGGCGCCGGACTGCTTGGCGACCTCGATGATCTTGTCCATCACCAGGTACGACTCCGCTGCCGTGTTGCCACCGAGTGCGTAGGCCTCGTCAGCGAGGCGAACGTGCAGGGCATCACGGTCCGGGTCTGCGTAAACGGCTACGGAGGCGATGCCTTCGTCCCGGGCGGCTCGGATGATACGGACCGCGATCTCGCCGCGGTTGGCAATCAAGACCTTGGTAAGAGGGCTGGAAATGGGCTGCGCCGGGTTAGCTGACAAGTTGTTGACTCCTTCTGTCCTTGAGGAGCGTAGCGCGATTGTGAGGGTTCCGCCCATATTGATGGGGGATTCCGTGTGTGAACCGGCGTTCCTTTGTAGGGTTGCTACAAACCTGTTTCCTGGGCCCACAGCTCTGTGACGTTGACGTTCGCATGGCTGAGCAAGTCGCGAAGCGTGGAGATGGAAAGACCGACGACGGCGTGCGGGTCGCCGTCGACCTTGCGGATGAACGCCCCGCCCAAGCCGTCTATGGTGAAGGAGCCTGCACAGTGGAGCGGTTCGCCGGTGGCGATGTAGGCGTCGATGTCTTCGGTGGACATCTCGGCAAAGTGCACTTCCGCGCTGGAGACGGCACCCAAGGTGGCACCGGTCCCGGTGGCGGGCTCGTCGTCGTCCACGTCTGCGGCGGTCTCGCGGCAGTCAACCAGCCAGTGCCCCGTGTGGAGAACCCCCTTCGAGCCGCTCATGCGCAGCATACGCTCCTTGGCGACATCCGGCGTGTACGGCTTGCCGTGCGACTCGCCGTCGAACTCGAAGACCGAATCGCAGCCGATAACCAAGGCACCTTCGGCTTCGGGGAGCGAAGCAACAGCTTCGGCCTTTGCGCGGGCAAGGAGCAGCGCGGTGTCGTGGGGATCCGTCACTCCGTAGCGGGCCTGCACCGCGTCCTCATCCACGTCCGAAACAAGGACGTCATGCCGGATGCCCGCCTCGGTGAGGAGCTTGGTGCGGGCAGGGGACTGGGAAGCAAGGATCAATCTGGTCACGCCCCCAAGCCTATACGGACGCTCTCTCACCGATTGCCGTGGTTGGCCTGACGCTCTCTCACCGATTGCCGTGGTTGGCCTGACGCTCTCTCACCGATTGCCGTGGATGGCCGGACGCTCTCTCACCGATTGCCGTGGTTGGCCTGACGCTCTCTCACCGATTGCCGTGGTTGGCCGGACGCTCTCTCACCGATTGCCGTGGTTGGCCTGACGCTCTCTCACCCATTGCCGTGGATGGCCGGGAGGAAGCGATAGGTGAGAGAGCGTTCGTCAAAAGGGGGTAATCGGTGAGAAAGGGTCAGTGGACCAGTTCCTGCGCGCCCGATGTGGCACGGTCGCTGCGGTTCAGCTTGGCGCCCTCCACATCGACGTCCGGAAGGAGACGGTCCAGCCACTTCGGCAGCCACCAGGCCTTTTCGCCGAGGAGGTACATGACGGCGGGAACGATCGTCATGCGGACCACGAAGGCGTCAATCAGCACACCGAACGCCATGGCGAAGCCGAGCGGCCGGACCATGGTCAGGTGGCTGAAGATAAAGCCGGCGAACACGCTGACCATGATGATCGCTGCAGCCGTCACCACGGCAGCGGCATGGCTGAACCCGGTCCGGACGGCGTGCTTGGCCGATTCGCCGTGCATGAAGGACTCACGCATGCCGGAGGTGATGAACACCTGGTAGTCCATGGCCAGACCGAACAGTACACCGATCAGGATGATGGGCAGGAAGCTCAGGACTGCGCCCGGGTTGGCGACATCGAACACCTGGCCCAGCCAGCCCCACTGATACACCGCCACCACGGCGCCGAACGCGGCGGCGAGCGACAGCAGGAACCCGCCAGTGGCGAGCAGCGGCACCACGATGGAGCGGAACACCAGCAGCAGGAGGATCAGGGATAGCCCGACGACGATTGCCAGGTAGGGCGGCAGGGCGGCACCGAGCTTTTCGGAGACGTCGATGTTGCCTGCCGTCTGTCCGGTCAAGCCGATGGTGACACCTGTCTCTTCGCGGATCTCCGCACCCTTTGCACGGAGTTCGGACACCACTTTCACCGTGCTGGCACTGGCCGGGCCTTCCTTGGGGATGACCTGGTAGACGGCGGTGCGTCGGTCCTCGCTCAGCGCGGCGGGCACGGCTGCGACAACGTTTTCGACGCTCCGCAACTGATCGGCGACGTCAAACTGCTTGTTCCTGGCGTCTGTTTCGCTGAGGCCGTCGGGGAACTCGCCGACCACCACGATCGGTCCGGTCACTCCTTCGCCGAAACTGCTGCGCGTCAGGTCGTACGCCTTAAAGGCCTGGGAGTCGACCGGTTCGGACCCGCCGTCGGGCAGTGCCAGCCGCAGCTGTGAGGCGGGCAGCGCAACCGCGCCCAGCAGCGCGATGCTGAGGATCAGGGCCACCCAGGGGTGGCGGGTCACCAGCCCGCCCCACCCACGGGTGCTGCGCTTCTCGTCGAGTTCGCGGTCCGCGGCTTCGTGGTCAGGTTCGGCGTTGTGCCGCGCGGCTTTGGCCCACGCACGCTTGGAGACCAGCCGGCGTCCGATCAGGCCGAGGATCGCGGGCGTCAGGGTCAGGGCGACGACGACGGCGACCGCAACTGTCGCTGCGGCCGCAACACCCATGACGGCCAGGAACGGCAGCCCGGGCACAACCAGTGCAGCCAGTGCGATGATGACCGTCAGGCCTGCGAACAGGACGGCGTTGCCCGACGTTCCTGTGGCCAGCGCAGCCGATTCTTCGCCGTCCATGCCCGCCAGAAGCTGGTTGCGGTGGCGGTTGACGATGAAGAGGGAATAGTCGATCCCCACGGCAAGGCCCAGCATCAGGGCAAGCATGGGCGAGATGGAGCTCATGTCGATCACGCTCGTGAGGGCGAAGGTCCCGCCGACGCCAACCGCCACACCGATGATGGCCATGAGAAGCGGCAGTCCGGCAGCAATGAGGGTTCCGAGCATGAGGATCAGGACAAGGGCTGCCACTGCTACGCCCACGATTTCCGCCACGCCAAAGATCTGCGAAACGTCTTCCGTGATTTCCTTGCTGGCGTACGCGGTCACGCCGGCGGAGGAGACGCCATGGACGATGTCCTGGACTTCCTTGCGGACGTCGGGTGACACGGCATTGATGGAGGTCTTGAACTGGACCTGCGCGATCGCGGCCTTGTTGTCGCTGGAGACGAACCGCATGCCGTCTGACGCTTCAATCTGGCGCTTGGCGAGGGCCAGCGCCGCGGCGCCGTCGGCGGCTTCCTTGGTTCCGGCGTCGAGCTGTTCCTTGCCGGCAGCGAGCTGGGCGCGTTGAGGTGCAAGCTGCGCTTCAATTTGGGCAGGGGTCAATCCTGCTGCAGCAAGCTGCTGTTCGGCTCCGGCAAGCTGGGCTTCACCGGCGGTGAGCTGCGCCCGGGCAGCATCCAACTGCGCCTGCCCGGCAGCGGCCTTTGCCTCACCGTCGGCGAGCTGGGCTGCGGCCTGGTCCAACTGCTCCTGCGTGGTGAAGGGGTTGACCACACCCTGGACGTCAGGAAGTTCTTCGAGCTTGGCCAAGGCATCTGCCACTGCATCCTTGCCCGCTTGGTCGAAGCCCGAAGCGCCGGCCTCGAACGCCACGCTCGCAGACCCGCCCGAAGCCTCCGGGAGGGCTTCCTTCAACTTGTCGGCCATCTGCTGTGTTTCAGTGCCGGGGATGGTGAAGTTGTTGGACATGGTGCCGTGGAACGCAGCGGCAGAGCCGCCAACGGCGACCAAAACGGCCAGCCATAGGGAAATGACCAGCCAACGGCGGCGGTAGGAGAACCGGCCGAGTCGGTAGAGGAACGATGCCATGTCAGAACCGATCTGTGGTGGTTGGAACGGAGGACGCCGCGGCGGCTGCCGCACTGTTGTTAATGTCCGACGGCGGCGCGAAGCCGGCTCCCAGCAGCCCCATCGCATCGATGAGGTGCTGGCGAAGGACTGCGAGCGATTCGGGGGAGAGATCCGGCCCGCGTTCAGCGAACCAGACGTTCATGGCTGCTTTTCCGCAGGAAATGACCGAGCCTGCCAGTGCGTGGAGGTACAGCTCACTGACGTCCTCGCCCAGCCTGGAACGGGCTGCGTCGATGATTTGTCCCGTGCAGTGGTCCCAGGCTTCGAGTTCGGAGCGGGCGAGCGAACGGTTGTCCTGGGTGAGGCTGAACAGTTCCGCCATGGGCGCAACGGACATCGGGTCGGCGAGGGCCATGAGGGCGGCTTGGGCTGATTCGAGGATGGTTTCGTCGTTGGGCCGCAGCTTGAACTGCTCCAGGGCACGATCCATGAAGCCGTCGGCCACGGACGATAGGGCTGCCTCGAGGCTTGGGAAGTAGTTGAAAAAGGTTCGTCGGGATACACCTGCGGCGGCGGCGATGTCTTCCACGGTGAAGTTGCCCGGGCCGTGGCTGCGGAGCAGGTCAAGGGCGGCTGCTGCGATGGAGCTGCGGGTAGCTGCCTTGTTGAGTTCGCGGCGCGAGGGAGCGCCTGACTCGGCTGTGCCGGGCGGAGCGGGCGGCTGATTGGGGGTCACATACTTACACTAAGTGCAACTTTGCACTCTGCGCAATCTGAGCAGTGTTTCGGTCCGTCCCACCAGCAGCGAGCCTAAAATGTCAGACCTCTCTGGGAGCCTTAATGAATGGAACGGATTGGGGCTCAGGAAGCTGGCGCAGCTAATGTGCCGCTACCTGCCCTCGCCGGTCCGGTTCAGGCACTGACCGTCGCCGGCCAGCTGATCGAGCAGCTGCGCGTTCTGGAGGATATGAAGTCCGCCATTTCCGGTCTGCAGGCCAAGATCGCTGTGGCTTTTGATCAGGCCCAGCGCCAAGTCCAAGCAGAAGCCGGCGTCCCGGCATCGGAACGTGGCAGGGGAGTCGCCGCTCAGGTCGCGCTGGCACGGCGGGAGTCGCCCAACCGGGGTTCACGGTTGTTGGGCTTCGCGAAGGCGCTGGTAACCGAGATGCCACGCACTCTGGCAGCGCTTGACTCCGGCCAACTCAATGAGTGGCGGGCCACTCTGCTGGTCAGGGAAACCGCCTGCCTGTCCGCTGAGGATCGATGCGCGGTAGATGAGGAACTCGCCGCGGACAGCGGGACCTTCGACGGCGCCGGCGACCGTTCGATCGTCGCCGCTGCCAAGGCCGCCGCTTACCGTCGGGATCCTCGTTCGGTGACCCAGCGCGCTGCCAGGGCTGCCTCGGAACGGCATGTTAGTCTCCGGCCGGCTCCTGACACCATGGCGATACTGACCGCGCTGCTTCCTGTAGCCCAGGGCGTTGCCGCCTACAAGGCATTGGCTCAGTCGGCTGATTCTGCCCGTTCGGGCGGCGACGACCGTTCAAGGGGCCAGGTTATGGCGGACACGCTGGTTGAACGGCTCATTGGAACGTCGGGGGGTGTAGGCCGGCTCGAACTACAGCTCGTCATGACCGACCGTACGCTGTTCCAGGGAGATTCGGAGCCGGCCCGGTTATCGGGTTATGGCATCGTTCCGGGCGGCTGGGCACGTGCTCTTGTTGGTGAGGGTGGTGGGGCTGGGATTAATGCGGGCGGGCCGTCGCCGTCTTCGAGCGAACTGCAAGCGGCGTCCGGACAAGGGGGATCCGGGTCTAAAGGTCATAACTACGATGTCTACCTGCGCCGGCTCTACACAGCGCCGGCCAGCGGAGAACTTGTGGCCATGGATACCAGGTCCAGGCTCTTCCCCGGCGGCCTGCGGCGGTTCATCGAAACCAGGGACGCCGTGTGCCGCACGCCTTACTGTGACGCGCCCATACGCCACATCGACCACGTCGTTCCATGGCATTCAGGCGGTCCCACCAGCCTGAATAACGGTGCCGGACTCTGCGAGCAGTGCAACCACACCAAGGAGAGCCCGGGGTGGTCGTCCACAACGGTAACCGCCCTGCCCATGCACAGCATGGATGTCAGGACTCCGACAGGACACACCTACCGGTCCAAGGCGCCGCCTTTGCCAGGCACAGCCCTGCACTGACGCGGGCGGGGCTGTGCCGGGGCTTTCTTAGAACTGCGGCTGGCCGGGGAACTGCTGACCAGGCTGCTGCGGCGCACTCTGCTGCGGATGGCCTGCTCCCTGCTGTGGCTGCTGCTTGGTCAGATAAATCGACTGCCCGGTTGCTCCCGGCTCGCCCTCACCCAGCGGCAGAACATAGACAGCCGTTCCGTAGGCGCAAACTTCGGTCCAGTTGGTGCCCATCTCGGAGGTGTCGAAACGCATGGCGACGATCGCATTTGCACCGCGCTGCTGTGCCTCGTTGACCATGCGGGCCATCACTTCCTGGCGGCTTTCGTACAGGGCACGGGTCATCTCGGGCAGTTCGCCGCCACCCAAGGAGCGGAATCCGGCGAGCATCTGCGACCCGATGTCGCGTGAACGGACAGTGAGGCCCATGACTTCGCCGAAGACGGCGTCAATGCGGTGGCCGGGAATTTCATTCGAGGTAACGATCAGCATGATCCAGAGCCTATCCAGAAGTCGCCGTTAAGCAGGTGAATCCCCGGGGAAAGTCCGGGGATTCACTTGAGGCATGGAAGCCTGCGGTCAGGCCTTGGTGTCAGCCAGTTCCGGTTTCCCGGCCTCTGTCGCAGGGGTGTCCGTGCCGGACTCGTCGTTGAATGCAGCGCCGTTACGGGGCGCGTTGTACAGCGATTCGTCCAGGATGCCTTGGCGTTTGGCCACGATTGCGGGGACCAGGGCCTGGCCTGCCACGTTGACGGCGGTCCGGCCCATGTCCAGGATCGGGTCGATGGCCAGGAGAAGACCGACGCCGGCCAGCGGCAGTCCCAGCGTGGACAGGGTCAGGGTGAGCATCACTACGGCGCCGGTGGTGCCGGCCGTGGCCGCTGAACCCAGGACTGAGACCAGGACGATGAGCAGATACTGGCTGAAGTCCAGGTTGATGCCGAAGAACTGGGCCACGAAGATCGCAGCGATGGCCGGGTAGATCGCGGCGCAGCCGTCCATCTTGGTGGTGGCTCCGAGCGGCACGGCGAAGGATGCGTAGCCTGAGGGAACGCCGAGGTTGCGCTCGGTGACGCGCTGCGTGAGCGGCAGCGTGCCGATGGACGAGCGGGAAACGAAGGCCAACTGCACGGCCGGCCACACGCCGGAGAAGTACTGCTTGATGGACAGACCGTGGGCGCGGACCAGCACCGGGTAGAGCACGAACAGCACCAGAGCCAGGCCTACATAGATGGCAAGCGTGAATTTGCCCAGCGATCCGATGGTGTCCCAGCCGTAGATGGCCACGGCGTTACCGATCAGGCCAATGGTGCCGATCGGGGCGATGCGGATGATCCACCACAAGACCTTCTGGATGACGGCCAGGGCTGAAGCGTTGAAGGTCAGGAAAGCCTCGGCCTGCTTGCCCACCTTGAGTGCAGCGATACCGACGGCGATCGCGATCACCAGGATCTGGAGGACGTTGAAGCTCACGGACGTGCTGACGGTGGTGGCGGCGTTGGCGCTTTCGGTGACCGTCGAGCTTGCGCCGAGGCCAAGGAAGTTCTTGGGGAACAGCCCGATGAGGAACGCCCACCAGTCACCCGTCTTGCCCGCGTACTTGGCTTCTTCCGTGATGCCGGTGGCGGCACCGGGCTGAAGCAGCACGCCCAGGCCGATGCCGATAAGTACGGAAACCAGGGAGGTGATGGCGAACCACAGCAGCGTGTTCCAAGCGAGCCTCGCTGCGTTGGAGACCTGTCGGAGGTTTGCAATGGAGCTCACCACGGCGGTGAAGATCAGTGGAACGACGGCCGTCTGCAGCAGGGCGACGTAGCTGGAACCGATCGTCTGAAGGGTTGCGCCAAGCCCGTTGGGGGCTGCTTTGGTGCTGCCCGTGTACTTGGCGATGAGGCCCAGGACGAGGCCCACGATAAGGGCGGCGATGATCTGGACGCCGAAGGAACCGGCCCACTTGGGGAGCCGGGAACCGGACGTGCCGGATGCGGGAGTGATGGTGTTTGAGGTGCTCACCGGAACACGGTAGGTGCTTCGCAAATAACATAGCGAACGGACGTTTAGAAATGTTACGTGCGCAAAAGTTATTCCTTGTGCGTTTGTGACGTTGGTCTCCGGTGAGCGCCCCGGATCAGCCCAGCAACGCCCTGCGCAGCACGTCCAACCCCACCGAGCCGATGTTCAGCGCTTTGCTGTGGAAGGACTTCAGGTCGAAGCCTTCGCGGGATTCCAGCTCCGCCCGGATCTGCTCCCACAGGCGCTGGCCGACCTTGTAGGAGGGTGCTTGCCCGGGCCAGCCGAGGTAGCGGGCAAACTCAAACTGCAGTTGGCCTTCGCTGATGTCCAGATTGGCTTTGAGGAAGTCGAAGCCCTTCTCCGGCGTCCAGGTTCCGCTGCCCCACCGTTCGGGAACGGGCAGTTCCAGGTGGACGCCGATATCGAACACCACCCGGGCTGCCCGCATCCGCTGGCCGTCCAGCATGCCCATGTGGTCGCCCGGATCCTTGAGGTAACCGAGTTCCAGCATCAGTTGTTCGGCGTAGAGCGCCCAACCCTCACCGTGCCCCGACACCCAGCAGACGTTCCGGCGCCAGTTGTTGAGCAGTTCGCGGCGATAGGTTGCCGTTGCAACCTGGAGGTGGTGGCCGGGAACGCCCTCGTGGAACACGGTGGTGGTCTCCGACCACGTGGTGAACGTGTCCTCACCTGCGGGGACAGACCACCACATGCGTCCAGGGCGCGAGAAATCGTCGGAGGGGCCCGTGTAGTAGATGCCGCCTTCGTCCGTGGGGGCGATCATGCATTCGAGGGTCTTCATGATGTCCGGAATGTCGAAATGCACGTCGGCCAGCTCGGATACGGCACGGTCGGAGAGGTCCTGCATCCAGGCCTTGAGGGCGTCGGTGCCCTTGATCTGCCGGGCGGGATCGTTGTTCAGGATGTTTTTGGCTTCTTCGATCGAGGCACCGGACTTGATCTGACCGGCCACTTTTTCCTGTTCGGCAATGAGCCGTTCAAGTTCCTGCACGCCCCAGGCGTACGTTTCCTCAAGGTCCACGGTGGCGCCCAGGAAGGATCGCGATGCCAGGGCATAACGTTCCCGGCCCACGGCGTCCTTCTCCGGAGCCGCGGGCAGCAGTTCGTCCCGGAGGAAAGCAGCAAGGGAACCGTAAGCTTCCCGCGCCGCCGAGGATCCGTCGTCGAGTTTGGCCTGCACGTCGGCTGGAAGCGGCGAGCCGCCCACCGTGGCCTCAGCGGCAAGCTTGGCGAAGAACCCGTCTTCGGCGGCGTAGCGGCTGGTTTGTTCGATGACGATCCGGACCTGGCGGGCGGCGGAAACCTTGCCGTCAGCCGCAGCAGCGCGCAGCGAGCTGATGTACCCCTCGATCGCCTCGGGAACATTGGCCGCGCGACCGGCGATATGTCCCCACTGCTCCACCGTGTCCGTGGGCATGAGGTCGAAGATGGCGCGGATGTCCTGTGCGGGTGAAGCAATGTTGTTGAGATCGGCAGCATCCCAGCCGGAGGCGTGGATCTCCAGTTCCAGGCCGAGCCGTTCGCGCATGGCATCCAGGGTCACTACGTCGGTGTCATCGGAAGGCTCCAGGGCAGCCAGCGCCTCCAAGGCCTCCCGCGTGGCCTTGGCATGTGCCTCGGTGCCGGCCGGTGAATAGTCCTGGTATTCCGTCTCGTGCCCCGGCAATCCCAGCGTTGTGGCGAAGCTGGGATTGAGTTCGATCAGCTTGTCTGTGTAGGCATCGGCGACGGCGTCAATGGCGGACTTGGGCCGTGCAGGGGTGTTTGCAGTAGTCACCCCCAGAGCCTAACCGTCACCACCGTCACGTGAAAGGGTTGCTGAACGTGCGTCGGGAATCAGCCGCGGCTGCGCCGCCAGGCGCCGGGACCCGGGGTGGGGTCGAGGCGCAACTGCTGGCGGCGCACCCAGTGGCGCACGTTTGGTTTTGAAGGCGCCGGGGCCTGGGGTACTCCAACGGAAGCGACGACGGCGGCCAGCGCCGCGAGCTCTTCGGGCGTGGGGTCTCCCTTGACCACGGAGAACATGGGCAGCACCGGCTCGCTGGCCGGTACCGGGTTCTGTGCCGCGCTCACAGCGGGATGTTCCCGTGCTTCTTGGTGGGCAGGCTGGCGCGCTTGTCCCGGAGAGCGCGCAGTCCACGGATGATCTGCAATCGCGTGTCGGATGGAGCGATCACGGCGTCAACGTATCCCAGTTCGGCGGCCTGGTAGGGGTTGAGCAGTTCTTCCTCGTAGCCCTGGATGATTTCGGCCCGCTTGGCTTCAACATCGCCACCGGCTTCGGCAACGGCGGCGAGGTCACGTCGGTACAGGATGTTGACTGCGCCCTGGGCACCCATGACACCGATCTGCGCCGTGGGCCACGCGAGGTTGAGGTCGGCGCCGAGCTTCTTGGAGCCCATTACGATGTACGCGCCGCCGTAGGCCTTACGGGTGATCACGGTGAGCTTGGGAACAGTTGCCTCTGCGTAGGCGTAGAGGAGCTTGGCACCGCGGCGGATGATGCCCTGGAACTCCTGGTCCTTGCCGGGAAGGAAGCCCGGAACGTCAACCAGGGTGATGATGGGGATGTTGAAGGCGTCGCAGTGGCGGACAAAGCGGGCGGCCTTTTCGGAGGCGGAAATGTCCAGGGTTCCAGCGAACTGCATGGGCTGGTTGGCCACGATGCCCACCGTGTGGCCTTCAACCCTGCCATACCCAATGATCACGTTGGGGGCATACAGGGACTGCATCTCCAGGAAGTGGGCATCGTCCACGATCTGCTCGATGACCTTGCGCATGTCATAGGGCTGGTTGGCGGAGTCCGGGATCAGGCCGTCCAGGGCGAGATCGTCCTCGTCCAGTTCGAGTTCCTGGTCGTGCTCCACCACGGGCGCCTCGGACAGGTTGTTGGACGGGAGGAAGTCCAGCAGTTCACGGACGAACTCGATGGCGTCGGCTTCGTCGGAGGCCAGGTACGTGGACGTTCCTGTGGTGGCGTTGTGCTGGCGCGCACCGCCCAGGGTTTCCATGTCCACGTCTTCGCCGGTGACGGTCTTGATGACGTCTGGTCCGGTGATGAACATGTGGGAGGTCTTGTCCACCATGACCACGTAGTCGGTCAGGGCGGGGGAGTATGCGGCCCCACCGGCGCACGGACCCATGATGAGGGAGATCTGCGGGACCACTCCGGAAGCGTGGACGTTGTTACGGAAGATGTCCGCGAACATGGCCAACGACGCCACGCCTTCCTGGATGCGGGCGCCGCCACCGTCGTTGATGCCCACTACCGGGCAGCCATTGCGGAGGGCGAATTCCTGGACCTTGACGATTTTTTCGCCATTGACCTGGCTCAGGGAACCGCCATAGACACTGAAGTCCTGGCTGTAGATGGCGATCAGGCGGCCGTCCACGGTGCCGTACCCGGAAACCACGCCATCGCCGAGGGGCTTCTTCTTTTCCATGCCGAAGGCGGTGGAGCGGTGCACTGCCAGGGCGTCGAACTCGACGAACGATCCGGGGTCAACCAGCAGGTCGATGCGCTCACGGGCCGTGTTCTTGCCGCGTGCGTGCTGCTTCTCGATCGCTTCAGGGCCCGAAGGCTGTTCAGCCCGTGCCTGGCGGTCGCGGAAGTCTGCAATCTTTCCCGCTGTCGTTGTCAGATCGTGGCTCATCAAGTGTCTCCGGCTCTGTAGCTGATATTCGCTGGCGCAGTCCATTTACGGTAAAAGCTCGTTAAGTAGCTTCCGTACAAAGAACAGGCCTCGCTGGCCAGTCTAGTGACGCCTTTGCCGCGAACCGCTGTAGAAACCCTACAATTTTCCGACGCGAAGCCGAAGAAGCCACTATGTTACCCGTCAGTAACATATCTGGGTTAGAGTGTGTCCATGACTCAAGGCAACGACGCTTCCCAGGTCCCGCAGCACGGCGCATCTCCGTATGCAGCCACCGGTTCCCTGAAGGGCAAAACCATCATCATGTCCGGTGGCAGCCGCGGCATCGGGCTTGCCATTGCCACCAAGGCCGCCCGGGACGGAGCCAATATCGTCCTGCTGGCCAAGACCGGCAAGCCGCACCCGAAGCTGGAAGGCACGGTCTTCACGGCTGCTGAGCAGTTGGTGGCCGCCGGCGGGCAGGCGCTGCCCCTCGTCGGGGACGTCCGCAATGACGATGACGTAGCCGCCGCGGTGAGTGCCGCCGTCGAGCGGTTTGGAGGCATCGACGTCGTCATCAACAACGCCTCGGCGATCGATCTGTCCCGCACTGACGCTGTGGACATGAAACGCTACGACCTCATGCAGGACATCAACGTCCGGGGAACCTTCCTGCTGTCCAAGCTGGCGCTGCCCGCACTGCTGGATTCCGGCAGTGGCCACATCCTGACGCTGTCGCCACCGCTGAACCTGGACCCCAAGTGGGCCGGGATGCATCTGGCGTACACCATGGCCAAGTACGGCATGAGCCTGACCACCCTCGGGCTCGCAGAAGAGTTCAAGGACCGCGGCGTGTCCGTCAACTCTCTGTGGCCGTGCACGCTGATCGACACCGCAGCCATCCGGAACATGCCCGGAGGCGGGCAGATGGTGAAGGCTGCCCGGGGCCCGGAGATCATGGCTGATGCCGCCCACGCCATCCTCACCGGCGCCAACCTTTCAGGCGGCACGAAGACGACCGGGAATTTCCATACCGATGAGGACGTCCTGCGGGCGGCGGGTGTTGATGATTTCTCGCCCTACAGCTTGGGCGCTCCCGAAGACCAACTGGTCCGGGACATCTTCCTCTAAGCAGATTCGCAGGCGCCCGGGGCGCTTGCGCGCGTCCCGACTGGATAGGATTCTGCCATGGATGCCGAACAGCCTGATTCCAGCCACCGCCACGACTCCCGGGAGCGTTCTGCGTTGGACCGCGAAGCGCTGCTGGCCCCGGAGTTCCTGTCGGCTACGGGCATTTCGCAGCTGAAGATCGTCGACTCCACGGGATCCACCAACCAGGACCTGGTGCGGGCGGTCACAGTGGAACCGAAGAAATGGGCGGACCTGGCTGTCCTGACCGCTGAGCACCAGACGGCCGCCCGCGGGCGCCTGGACCGCCACTGGGAATCCCCGGAACGGTCCGCCGTTTCCGTGTCCATGGTGCTTCGCCCCGTCACCGCCGACGGAATGCCGGTACCAACGCAAAGCTACTCCTGGCTCTCGTTGCTGGCGGCGGTGGCACTGCGCGAGGCCTTGCAGGAGGCGGCGGGCATTACGGCGGACATCAAGTGGCCCAACGACGTCCTGGTAAACGGGCGCAAGGTAGCGGGCATCCTCGCCCAGCTGACTTCACCGGGCGACGGTTCAGTTCCTGCCGTCATCCTCGGCGTGGGCCTGAATGTCTCCCTGTCGGAAGATGAACTGCCGGTGCCAACGGCAACGTCGTTGGCCCTGGAAGGAAGCACGACGACGGACCGCACCTCGCTGCTGCAGGCATACCTGAGGCGTTTCGCCCGGCTTTACCGGAGTTTCTGTAATTCGGAAGGGGACCCGTCAGCAGGCCTGGAGGGAGGCCACTCGCTGCACAAGAGGGTCGAATCCGCCATGGTCACCCTGGGCCGGGAGGTCCGCGCCCACCTGCCGGGGGACCATGAACTGGTGGGCCATGCCTCACGGTTGGATGAGCACGGCTCCCTGCTGGTGGTGGACCATGGTGGGCGGGAGCATGTGGTGACGGCAGGAGACGTGGTGCATCTGCGCGCCACAGAAAGCGGTTATGCGTAAGGAACTGCTTCCCGGGGAGCAGGTCATTACCATCACGCGGCAACAGGCCCGCTCCTTGTTTTTTCCTGTGGTGACCTTCATCGTGCTGCCTGCCGTGGCGGCCTATGCCTGCGCATGGATTGTCAAAGGCAATCCGCAGCGGCTCGCCCCGTTCATCACCAGTGAGTGGACCCCGTGGCTGTTGGGTGCGTGCGGCGGGCTGACGGCTCTGGCGCTCCTTGGCTACAGCGTCAAGAGGCTGCTGAAATGGCGGTCGGTCCGCTATGTCCTGACCAGCCGCCGGGTGATCGCCAAATACGGGATGTTCAACCGCGCCGACTGGCAGGTGCCGCTGGCCTCGGTACGCAGCGTGGGTGTCCACCAGAACCTGCTCCAACGGTCATTGCGCTCCGGGAATATATCCTTGGATACCGGACCATCCGGTACGGCTGTACTGGCCGACGTGCCGGAAGCCGGAAAATTCCGGGAGTTCGTCCTTGATGCAATGGGCGAACTGCCGAATAGTGAGGTCTTTGAGGGTGAAGTCCTGACGGACTTCGATGAGGTGCCGTGGGAGCTGGGAGAAGGTGGAAGAGATGAGCGTTGAAGGGCAGAAGTCCGGCGAGGACCTGGGCGAAGAGTTCGACGCCGTACCCGAACCTTCCGTGGACGAGGACACCGAGCCTGCGCCAAGCGTCGCCACGGGACCACCGACCGGTGTGATGTCGGCCGAGCGGCTTGCCATCAAAGCGCTCGAGGCGAGGCTCCTCGGCGGCGAACGCAAGCTCCGCCGTCGTGAAGTTGCTGCCGGGGCAGGCGTTTCGGTGCTGTCCGCCCGGAAGCTGTGGCGTGCGCTTGGATTCCCCAATTGGGGCGATGACGATGTTGCCTTCACCGAACGGGACCAGGCAGCGCTGACCACCATCCTGGACCTGGTCCGCGCCGGTCTCCTGACCGAGGAAGCCGCTATCTCGGTTACCCGGTCCATCGGCCAGATGACGGACCGGATGGTGGTGTGGCAGGTTGAAGCCCTGGTGGAGGACATGGTCCAGGAGCAGGGTATTCCGGATGCCGTGGCCCGGAAGCAGCTGGTGAACCAGTTGCCGGCGCTGGTGGATTCCCTTGAGGAAATCCTGGTCTACTCCTACCGCCGTCAGCTCAACGCGGGCGTCCAGCGCCTCGCGGTCCGGGCCGAAGCCGGCCTGCAGGCCAGCGAGGAAGGACGCGAAGGTGACGAGGACGATGCTCCGCTGCCCCTGGCCCGGGCCGTGGGCTTCGCGGACCTCGTGTCCTACACAAGCCTGTCGCGCCGCATGAATGAGAAGACGCTGGCCCAGATGGTGCAGCGCTTCGAGAACAAGTGTGCCGAAATCATCTCCGTGGGTGGTGGCCGCCTGGTCAAGACCGTGGGTGACGAAGTCCTGTACATCGCCGAAACACCGGCCGCAGGGGCGGAAATTTCGCTGGCCCTGGCCCACGCCTTCACCGAGGACGAGATCCTTCCGCAGGCCCGTGTCTCCATGGTGTGGGGCCGCATTCTCTCCCGATTGGGTGATATCTATGGCCCGACGGTTAACCTGGCGGCCCGCCTCACAAGCCTCGCCCAGCCGGGGACGGTGTTGGTGGACGCCATGACGGCTGCTGCGCTGGGGCAGGATGACCGGTTCGTCCTGGTACCGCAGGCGTCGGAAAACGTCCGTGGTTTTGGCGAAATCCATCCCGTCATGCTGGCCAGGGGCCGGGGCAGGGGCCTGGTCCTGGACTGACAGGCGATGCACGTCACATCTTCGCCAATCGATGGATTAACCCGGTAGGCTTGGTGCTTGTTCGCGTCAAGCCAGCCGCGCGATCCTGTCGGCTGCCGATTTGCATGGGGGATGTGGATGGCTCCGACCATGAGGCCTGCCCAACGGGGGCCCAGGAAACGCCGCACCAAGGCCCTGGCGGTCACGGCTTTCACCGCTGCTGCCGCAGTGCTTGTCACCGGTGCCATCCTGTACCCGGGATTCAAGACCACAGAAGTGGACCTGAACGACGGCGGCGTGTGGGTGGTCAGCAAGTCCAAGAATGCTGCGGGCCGCCTCAACTACCCCTCAAAGTCGCTGGATGGTGCGGTAACGCCTGCCAGTACTGACTTCGACATCCTCCAGCAGGCCGGCGACGTCTTCATCGACGACTCCAGCGGTGCCACCCTCAACCCGGTGAGTGCTGCCAACATGCGCCTCGGGAGCGACCAGAAACTGCCCGGAGCCGCAGAAGTCAGCTTCGGACACAAAGTCCTTGCCGTCACGGACCCGTCCAAAGGCAAAGTCTGGGCTGTCTCACCCACCTCCATCGGTGGTTTCAGCGACGAGTCGGAGCCCCTGTTCGAGCAGTCCCCGGGCATCAAGTCCGTGGTGGGCGTGGACGATGCCATCCACACCCTTGATCCCAGGACCGGAAAGCTCACGGTCACCAAAGTTGATGCCGACGGAAAGCCGGTGGAGTCGCAGGTCCGTACTGACGAGGCACTCAAAGCCGACGGCGACGTCCAGCTCGCCGCTGTCGGCGACAAAGCCGTGCTGCTGAACACGGCAACGGGAACCATCGTCCTTCCCGGCGGCGGCAAGGTCCAGCTGGACAATGCCCGCGAAGCCAAACTGCCGCAGAGCGGTCCTGCGGCGGACGCAGTAGCCATTGCCACCCCGGAAGCCCTGCTCCTGCAGCCACTGGATGGCGGAACGGCGAAAGTGGTGAAAGCAGACGGCCGCGGTGTTCCCGCGGCGCCCGTCCGGCTTGGCCAGTGCACGTACTCGGCGTGGTCCGGCGCCAACAAGTACCTCCGGGAATGCAGTAACGACGCCGACAGCCGCCGCGCGGACGTGCCCAAGGCGAGCGCCTCGCCGTCGTACGTTTTCCGCGTGAACCGCGACCTCGTGGTCCTCAACGACATCAACTCCGGCAACGTGTGGATGGTCAACCAGAACATGCAGCTGGTCAACAACTGGGACGACGTCATTCCGCCCCAGCAGACCTCCGACGACGCCGACCAGGACTCGGCCGACGAAGTCCAGCAAACAGTCCTGCCGGACCGGACCAAACCGAACACGCCCCCTGCGGCGAAGCCGGATGCCTTCGGGATCCGGGCAGGCAAGACCACCATCCTTCCGGTGCTGGACAATGACGCCGATGCCGACGGCGACGTCCTGACGGTGTCCACGGGCGACCGGCTCAGGTCCGGGGCGCTCTCGCAGGTGTATGGGGGTACCGGTTTTCAGATCGCCGTGGCACCGGACACCACCGGCTCAGAGACATTCAAGTACACCGTGGATGATGGCCGGGGCGGAACAGCTGCCGCGGACGTCGATCTCCGGATTGTGCCCCCGGGAGAGAACAGCGCACCTCAGCAGAAACCCAACCGCAATAACACCCTGGTGGTCCAAACCGGCAAAACAGCAAGCCAGTACGTCCTGACGGACTGGCTTGACCCCGACGGTGACGACATCTTTGCCGTTTCGGCTACCAGCAGCGATCCCGCTGACCAGGTCCGGGTGCGGCCTGACGGTTTGCTCTCATTCCAGGACTCCGGAGCGGGACCTGGGCGCAAAACCTTGACGGTCAGTGTTTCGGATGGCACTTTGACCACCGAAGGCCGCATCACCGTGGACGTGCGCGCTCACGGTGCGTTGCCGCCCGTGGCCAACGCCGACCACGTGGTGGCCGTTGCCGGCCAGGACACGGTGATCGCGCCCCTCAAGAACGATTCCGATCCGCAGGGCGGTACGCTGCGCCTGGCCCAGGCGCAGCCGGACGGCCAGTCGACGGCAGTGGTGGGCCCGGACCAGCAGACGTTCACTTTCACCTCGTCCACGCTGGGCGCCCACTATGTCACCTATATGGTGACCAACGGGCCGGCGAGCGCACAGCAGTTGGTGAGGGTGGATGTCGTTTCGGGCAACAGCGACGGCGCACCGGTGGCCGTGCGGGACGTCGCCCTCCTGCCCAGCGGCGGAAGCGTGGTAGTGGATGTCCTGGGCAATGATTCCGATCCTGCCGGTGGCGTCCTGGTGGTCCAGTCGGTAACAGCTGCCGATGGCTTGCCGGTGAGTGTGGCTGTCCTCAACCACTCCGTGGTGAAGATTACGGACATCCGTGCCCAGGAGCAGTTGTCGCTGAAGTACACGATCTCCAACGGCAAGGCCTCTGCCACGGGCGACATCTCCGTGCAGGTGGTGCCGGCGCCCACCAAGCTCCAGGCGCCGCAGGCAAAACCCGACGAAGTGACGGTACGGGCCGGTGATGTGGTGACCATCCCGGTGGTGGAGAACGACACCGACCCCAACGGCGGTGAGCTGACCCTGGATCCTGTCCTGGCCCAGCTGCCGGATGAGGCCGACGGCCGGATGTTTGTGGCCGGCAACACCCTTCGCTTCATCGCCGGCGGGGAAGCGAAGACCGTCTACGCAATCTACAAGGTCAGCAACGCGTCCGGGCAAACGGACTCGCAACAGGTCACCATCCGGATCCGGGCACGCGATGACGCCACCAACACCCGGCCGGAGCCCAGGAACCTGACGGCGCGGGCAGTGGCCGGCATGACCGTCAAAATTCCGGTTCCGACCGATGGCATCGATGCCGACGGCGACTCGGTCCAGGTCATCGGTATAGACAAGGCGCCCGGACTCGGCACAGCTGTTCTCCGCGACGGCTATCTGGAATACACTGCCGGCGGAAAATCGTTCGGCACGGACACCTTTGGATATCGCGTCAGGGACCGGATTGGTGCCGAAAACACGGGAACGGTGATCGTTGGCATCGCTCCGGCCGAAGCCGACAACCAGAAGCCCATCGCAGTGGACGATGCCATTGACGTCCGTCCCGGACGCCGGGTTGCCGTTGATGCCTTGAAGAACGACTCCGATCCTGACGGTGATCCCATCGGATTGGTGGATTCGTTTGAAGCCAACCCTGAGCTGCAGGTGGAAGCCGTCACCGGAAGGGTGTTGCTGACCGCGCCGGGCGTTGCCGGAACCGACAGTGTCAGTTACCGGATCCAGGACGACAAAAAGGCCGAAGCCAGCGCGGTCATCAGGGTCCAGACCAGCCCCACCGCGCCGCTGCACGCACCTGTCGCAGTGGACGACCGCGTCACCCTCGCCGAGACGTTGGGAAAGACGGCCGTTGATGTTCCGGTACTGAAGAACGATTCCGATCCCGATGGCATTGCCGAGGACCTGAAAATCACCCTGCCGGACGGCAACCCGAATGCGCGGGTGGGAACGTCGGGCAACGTTGTGGTGACGCTGGCGCCCCAGGACCAGTTGATTCCCTACACCGTCACCGACATCGACGGTCAGTCGGCCACCGCGCTCATGTGGATTCCCGGGCAGGGCCTTCAGTACCCCACTCTTTCCACGAATGAAGTGGTGGAGGTCACTGCCAGCCAGCAAGTGACCCTGGCGTTGCAGGACTATGTAAGGGTCAGGGACGGCCGGGCACCGCGGATCACCGTGGCGGACAAAATCAAGGTCCAGGGCGGCGACCCGCAGGACGTCATTGCCGGCGACGGAACGGCGCTCCGCTACGCGGCCCAGGAAGATTACACGGGCCCTGGTTCCGTCACGTTCGAGGTCACGGATGGATCCGGACCCGACGACCCTGAGGGCCTCACGTCCACGCTGACCATCATGACGCGGGTGCTGCCCAATCCGGATGCCAACCACCCGCCCACCTTCAGTGGGGCTGCCATCGATGCTCCCAAGGGCGAGTCAACGGAACTGGAGCTGGCCAACCTGGCCACTGACGTTGACGAGCAAGACCAAGGAAAGCTGAAGTTCGAGCTTGACGGGCAGTTGCCCGGCGGGATCGAAGCAAGGATCGAGGGTACCGTCCTGCGGGTCACGCCCGGAAATTCAGTCAACCCGGGAGCCCGGGGGATCATCCCCCTCAGGGTTACCGACGGCCGGTCCGACGCCGTCAAGGCTGCGGTCACCGTCAGCGTTGTCTCATCCAACAGGCCCAAGCCGGCCGCCAATGACGACGCTGTGGACAAGGCCAACGCCGGCGCGGCGGAAACCGTCAACGTCCTGGCCAACGATTTCAACCCCTTCAGTGATGCTCCGCTGAAGATCGAGTCAGCCGTGGTGGAGACGGGGTCGGCCTCCGGCCAGCCTTCCGTTTCCGGTGATTCCGTCACTGTGACCCCTGCCGAGGGGTTCAAGGGTGTCCTCGTGGTGCGGTACACCATTAAGGACAAGACCGATGATCCCGGCCGGCAGGCCGTAGGGCGGATCCGGATCACCGTCCGGGACAAGCCGGACGCCCCATCGGCACCTGTGGCCACGGACGTCCGAAGCCGCACGGCCGTCCTCAAATGGGCGCCGCCGTCGGACAACGGCGCGCCCATCACCGAGTACACGGTCAGGTCCTCAGGCTTCCAGCAGGAGTGCCCCACCACCACGTGTACGTTGACGGGCCTGACCAACAACGTCAAATACGTCTTCACCGTCGTCGCCACCAACGAGGTCGGGGACTCCCAACCGTCGGTGGCTTCGAACGAGATCCGTCCGGATGAAAAGCCGTCGCCGCCTGACGCGCCGGCGGTCAAGGCCGGTGACAAGGACCTCGCCGTCACGTGGAGCCCGGCCAAGACCGAGGGCTCGCCGGTGAAGCACTACAACCTGGAAATATCCCCGCCTCCGGCCAACGGAGTTGCGGTAAAAAATGATGTGACGGGCCTGACCTACACCTGGACCGGACTGACCAACGGCGTGAAGTACAAAGTGCGTGCGCAGGCCGTCAACGAGCTCGGTCCATCGGACTGGAGTGTCTACTCCGCCGAAGACCACCCTGCCGGTTTGCCGGGTGCACCCGCGGCGCCGACGACCGCCGTCGTATCCTCTGTCGGAACGCAGAACCAGCTCCGGGCGACGTGGGCGGAACCGAACATCAACGGTGACCCGATCAAGAACTACTTCGTCACCATGACCGGCGGCGGCGGAGCGGCCCAGACGCAGACCGTGTCCGGGGATGTTCGTTCGGCGACGTTCAGGGCCGACAACTCCGAGTCGGGCTACACGTTCACGGTCCAGGCGGAGAACAAGGCAGGAAAGGGCGCGGTCAGCGCGCCGTCGGCGCCCCGCCGTGCCACCGGCGAGCTTCGTGCCGTCACCGGGGTCAGTGCAACTCCTGCCAACACCGGCGGCGCCGGGGGACAGGTCACCATCAACTTCAACGTGCTCAACGCTGACCAACGGAACGGTTCAAGCGCCAGCGAGGTCAGTTACACGTACAGGGCCAGCACGGGCCAGAGCGGACCGATCCAGCCGGGCCAGACCGTGGGCGGCTTCGCCAACGGTCAAGCCAGTACCATCACCGTGACGGCCAATTCGTCCGTGGCGCCCAGCTCTCCGCCGAGCGGCGGGGCTTCCGTTACCCCCTACGGGGCGCCGGGAACGCCGTCGGCGTCCGGCCAAAACGGCGGTCTGAACAACCAGTCCGTCACCTTGAGCTGGTCTTCACCGTCTGCGGCCACCAACGACGTCAAGACCACTAAGATCAGCATCAATGGCGGGGCCTGGGAGACCGTGGCAGCGTCGGGCAGCCGCACCGTCAACACCGGCGGGTGGGAGCAGACCAGCCACATCAACGTGCAGACCTTCAATTCCCTGGGAACTGGCGGTCCGATCGCTTCAGCCAGTGCCACGTCCGGCAGGCAGGGAGTGTGGGAGGGCGTCCTGAACACCGGTGTGGTCCAGAGGTCGTGTACCTACACGCAGGGCGGAAAGAACTACCAGCCCAAGCCGGACTTCACGTGTGACGGAAAGGGCGGCGACCAACCCCCGTGGGAGTACCCCGGCCAAAAAATGGTGGTCAAGTGTTACATCGTCCAGCAGGACGTGGACAATCTCACCTTCACGTGGTGGCGCATCGAGGACGGTTCCTACCGCAACGTAGGCCGCTACATCATCGCAGGTCACACCACAATGGGTGAGCCCAGCGCAGTGGGAGCGCCGCCGTGCTGACCCTGGTGCCGGTCCAAGGCCGGGCAGTTGTCCCCATCGCGCGGCGCGTCCGTGATCCCTTAGGCTGTCAAAGCCAATGGAGAGCCCGCTCCCGGGTTCCCTTGGCGGGCCGCGTGGCGCGTGGGATAGTCTTATGGACTGAAAATTCCGCCGCCGTATGGGGGTACTGCGGAATGACCGGCCGCCGACAGCCGTCGGCGGATCCAGGAGCTGTTGGGGAGCAGCTGTGCGAAAAGGGAATTTTGGGGCTGTGAGATCTTTCTTCGGCAAGCTGGGGCTGAAAAAGCGTCGACATCAAAAGGCCGTATCGGCCGTTGCTGTGACCGTGGCCGGTGGCGTACTCGTCGCCGGCGCCATCCTGTACCCGGGATTCAAGACCACCGAAGTGGATTTGAACGACGGCGGCGTGTGGGTGGTCAGCAAGACCAAGAACGCCGTGGGCCGGTTGAATTACCCGTCGCGGGTCCTGGACGGCGCGGTGACGCCCGCCAGCACCACCTTCGATGTCCTGCAGCATGATGGCAACGTTTTCGTGGATGACGAAACGGGTTCCACCATTAACCAGGTTTCGGCCGCCAACCTGAAACTGGGCGGCGACAAACAGCTGCCGTCGTCGTCGCAAGTGAGCTATGGCACCACAGTCCTGTCCGTCACTGACCCCGCCCGTGGCAAGGTCTGGGCGCTGTCGCCGTCAACGGTCAACGGCTTTGACGAGGAAGGGACCGAACCCGTCCTGACCGGTTCGCAGGGTGTGGTGTCCGCCGTCGGGCACGACAACCGCATCTATACCGCGGACCCCGGCAAAGGTGAGATCACGGTGACGACTGTCGATGCCACGGGGGAGCGCACGGCGTCCGAAGTCACCAAGGTTGACGAACTCAAGGGAGCGGGAGACCTCCAGATCTCCGTGGTCGGGGACAAGCCGGTGGTACTCGATGCCGGTGCCGGAAACCTCTTCCTCCCCGGAGGCCGTCGGCTCCAGCTCCAGGATGCCCGTGAGGCCAAGCTCCAGCAGAGCAGCGAAGACAGCGGCTTCGTGGCCATCGCCACCCGCAAGTCCCTTCTCAAACAGCCGCTGGACGGTTCCACTGCCGCTACGGTGGACGCCGAGGGGGAAGGTATCCCCGCGGCTCCTGTCCAGGTCAGCAAGTGCGTGCACTCGGCGTGGGCCGGTGCCAACAAGTACGTCCGCGACTGCGACAACGACGCCGACGACAAAAAGAACGATGTCCCGAAGGCCAGTGCGTCGCCCAGCTATGTTTTCCGCGTGAACCGCGATCTCGTGGTCCTCAATGACGTCAACTCCGGCAGCGTGTGGATGGTTAACCAGAACATGCAGCTGGTCAACAACTGGGACGACGTCGTCCCGCCGAAAAACCAATCGGACGACCAGGACCAGGAATCAGCGGACAACAACACCATCAACGTCCTGCCGGACCGTACCAAGCCCAACCGGGCGCCGGAAACCAAACCCGATGAATACGGCGTGAGGCCGGGCCGGACCACCATCCTGAGCGTCCTGGACAACGATTCCGACCCCGACGGCGACGTCCTCACCGCTGCGGCCGGTGCCAACGGACCCAAAGCCGGTGCCCTGGAGAACATCTACGGCGGGTCGGCCTTCCAGATCAGGGTTCCCGCTGACGCCAAGCCGGGCACAGAATCCTTCGACTACAACGCTGCCGACGGCCGTGGGCTTTCCGCGGGTGGACGGGTCACACTGAACGTGGTGGCTCCCGAGGACAACAAGCCACCGTTCTTCAAGCGGGCCGAGCCCACCACCATGCTGGTGGAACAGGGCAAGTCCGTCAGCCAGAACATCCTGACCGACTGGATGGACCCGGACGGCGACGACCTCGTCCTGCTCGATGCCAAAGCCGACAATGAGCAGGACCAGGTCAAGGTACGCCGCGACGGCATGCTGACCTACCAGGATTCCGGTGCAGCTGCCGGCAAGAAGAACGTCACCGTCACCGTCTGGGACGGCCGGGCGACCACCACGGGACGGGTGGTGGTGAACGTGCAGCCACCGGGAGCGCTCGCTCCCGTGGTCAACGCGGACCACGTCACCGCAGTGGTGGGACAGGACCTGGTGATTTCGCCCTTGAAGAACGACGTCGACCCCAACGGCGGCGCACTTCGCGTGGCACACGTGGAGGCGGCCGGCCAAGCCGAATTGGGTCCCGTGACCGACGGCGGGACGTTCACCTTCCGCAGCAACACTCCCGGTCCGGTGTACCTCACCTATATCGCCAGCAACGGCCCACAGAGCAGCCAGGGCCTGATCCGCGTGGACGTTGAATCCGGCAAGGACGCCGGCGCCCCGGTGGCCGTCCATGACGTGGCCCTGTTGCCCGTTGGAGGAAGCGTCCTGGTGGATCCCCTGGCCAACGACTCCGACCCCTCCGGTGGGGTCCTCGTCCTCCAGAACGTGACGGTCCCGCCGGGCTCCAGCGCGTCGGTGAGCGTCATCGACCACAGTGTCCTGCGCGTCACTGATGTCCTGGGCGCCACGGAGCCGTTCACCTTCAGCTACACCATGTCCAATGGCCGCGGTTCGGCCACCGGAACGGTGGGCGTGGTCCCGGTGCCGGCGCCCGCCGTCGTGGAAGCTCCCCAGCCGAAACCGGACGAAGTCAACGTCCGCGTGAACGACGTCGTCACCATTCCTGTCCTGGACAACGACACCCATCCGCAGGGCGAGGAACTGTCCGTTGACCCGGAGCTGGCCCAAACCATTGCCGATGAGGACGGCACCGCGTTCATCTCTGAGAACACGCTGCGCTTCATCGCAGGACCGACGCCCAAGACCGTCAGGGCCATCTACAACGCCGTGGACCCGCAGGGCCAGAAGAGCGCCGCCGCGGTCACCATCCACATCCTTCCGCTGGAAGGTGCTCAGAACTCGCGTCCGCAACCGCAGAACCTGACGGCACGGGTCGTTGCAGGCGGCAGCGTCCGCATCCCGGTCCCGTTGGATGGCATCGATCCCGACGGCGACTCGGTGCAACTCACCGGCATCGACAGCACGCCCACCATGGGAACCGCGACGGCGGGAAGCAACTTCATCGACTTCGTTGCCGCCGGTGACGGCGCCGGAACCGATACGTTCCGATACAAGGTGATCGACCGCCAAGGTGCGGTCAACACCGGTACCGTGACGGTCGGCGTCGCGCCCCGCGGCGATGACAACCAGAAGCCGGCGCCGGTGGATGACGAAGTGAAAGTGCGCCCTGGACGCCAGATCGCCGTGGACGCCACGGCGAACGACTCCGACCCGGACGGCGACCTCATCCGGATCCTCAGCGACAGCATCGAGGCTGACGCCGGGCTGGACGCCCACGTCAGCAAGACCAGCGGCCGGATCCTGGTCACCGCACCGGCCACCGAAGGCACGGTCAACGTGCGGTATGCCGTGGCCGATGACCGGGACGCCGTGGGCCAGGCCACCATCCGGGTGATCGTGGACAACGACATCCCGCTCCAGGCCCCGATAGCCCGCGACGACCGCGTGACGTCAGCCCAGACCCTGGGCAAGACGGCAGTGGACGTACCGGTCCTCAAGAACGACGAGGACCCGGACGGTGTGGGGGAGAACCTTAGGATCAGCACCGGCCTGGAGACAGCCCGGCCCGGAACCGACGGCAACGTCGTGGTGGATCTGACGGAGCAGCCGCAACTGGTGCCGTACACCGTGGAAGACGTGGATGGCCAGAAGTCCACGGCCATCATCTGGGTGCCGGGCCTGGGACAGCAGGTTCCTACCCTGGCCAAGGACGACGTCGTGGAACTCGTGTCCGGCCAGTCCGTTACCGTGGACCTGCGTGAGTGGGTCAAGGTCCGTGATGGCCGCTCGCCCCGGCTGACGCAGGCAGACCGGATCAAGCTCATCGGCGCCGACGGCAGCGATCCAATCGCCAACGGGGGAACGGCCGTGAAGTACACAGCCGGCGCGGAATACGTCGGTCCCGGCTCGATCAGCTTCGAAGTAACAGATGGAACGGGGCCGGACGATCCCAACGGGCTGAAGTCCACTTTGAGCATCCGTACCAAGGTGCTTCCGGACCCCAACAAGAACAATCCTCCGACACTGCTGGGCAGCGAAGTTGAAGTTCCCAAAGGGGACTCTGCCAGCCTGGATCTGGAAAAGCTCACGTCCGACCCCGACGCCGACGACGTGCGGAACATGAAGTACGAGCTCGTTGGCGCCCCCTCCGGCGGCTTCCGGGTCAGCATCGACGGCAAGACCCTCAAGGTCTCTGTCGACGACTCGGTACAGATCGGGCAGGGCAGCACCGTCCAGGTGAAGGCCAAGGATCCCCGGGGCCTGGAAGCAGTCGGCAACTACAAGCTTTCCCTGTCAGCCTCCACCCGCCCCAAGCCCGTGGCCAACGACGACGTGGAACCGGAAGCCCAATCCGGCAAGCCCGTCACGATCAATGTGCTGGCCAATGACTCCAACCCGTTCCCTGACACGCCCTTGAAGATCGTGGCTGCGCAGACCGAGACGGGAAGCGGCAACACGGAAGTGAACGGCGACTCGATCACCGTCACTCCCGCCCCTGGCTTCACCGGCACGTTGGTGACCTCCTACACCGTGGCCGACAAGACGGGGGAGAAGTCGCGGTATGCAACGGCCCGCGTCCGGCTCACTGTCAAGGACAAGCCCGTGGCGCCCACCACGCCATTGGCACAGAGTGTGGGCGACCAAACGGCGCTGCTTACCTGGACTGCTCCTGCCGACAGGGGCTCGCCGATCATCAAGTACACGGTGTACGGGGAGGGCGGTTTCAAGCAGGACTGCCCGGCCAACACGTGCACCTTGACGGGCTTGACGAACAACGTGAAGTACCACTTTGCGGTGACAGCGACCAACGCGATCGGGGAGTCTGACCGCTCGCCGGCCTCCGCCGAGGTCCGCCCCGACGTTAAGCCGGATACTCCCGTTGCGCCGACGTTGAAGTTCGGCGACAAACAGCTGTCCGTCGCGTGGGTGCCTCCGGCCAGCAAGGGCTCGCCCATCAAGTCCTACGATCTGGAAATCTCACCGGCCCCGGCCGGGCAGAACCCGCAGATCCAGAACCTCACCGGTGCGAGCTACACGTGGAGCGGCCTGACCAACGGCGTGGCCTACAAGGTGCGGGTGCTGGCACGGAACGATGCCAAGGATCCCTCCGAGTGGAGCCCGTACTCGGCCGCCGAAACGCCGGCCGGTGTTCCAGCGACGCCGGCCGCGCCCTCCGTCTCGGGGGCAGGCTCCGTGGGTACCCAAAGCCAGCTGAAGGTCAGCTGGGTGGCGCCCAACAACAACGGTGACCCCATATCCGCCTACACGCTGACCACCTACCGGGGCGGCGCCGTCGTGGGTTCCCAAACGGTGGGTGCTACCTCACAGAACGTCACCGTGGACAATGCCGAGGCCAATTACACCTTTACGGTCTCCGCGAAGAACAAGGCCGGGGTCAGCGGGGTGAGCCAGCAATCGGCACCCATCCGCGCTGCGGGCAAGCCGGGAATGGTTGACGCCCCGACAGCGTCCCTCGTGGAAACGAACGCCGACGGCGGGAAGATCCGGGTGGCGTTCAATCCGCTCACTGCTGCCGGGCGCAATGGAGCCACGGCTGCCGAGATCAGTTACAGGTACCGCCTGACCTCCGGGGCAGGAACCGGCGCCATCCCGGCCGGAGGCGGCGTTGTTCCCGCCCCGAACGGCACCGATACCGGTGTTGTCGTGTGGGCGGTCTCCTCGCAAAACGCCACTCCCGGCGATGCGAGTCCCTCATCGAACGTGGTGAACCCCTACGGGCTGGCTTTCGCTCCCACGGTCAGCGGCAGCAAGAGCAGCGGAACAGGCGACAAGACCGTGTCCTGGACCTGGAACCAGCCCAACGGCAACGGCCGTCCCGTGACGGGGTATCAGTACAGCCTGGACGGCGGCGGCTGGGTCGGCACGAACGAGCGAAGCTTCTCCAAGAGCGTTGGCTACAGCGAAACCCACACCCTGCGTGTCCGTGCGATCAGTGGGGGACAGGAAGGCCGGATCGGCAGTGACACCTCGCGCAGCGGGGCCGAACCACCGCCGCCACAGCCCACGTCCTGGACCGTCACCGCCACGCCGGTACGAAGCTGCACGGAGCCCCGCAAGGGCACTGACAGCTTCCGGGCAGGCAACCCGTCGTCCTGTGTTGGCGAAGGCAAGTGGCTCAATGCCGGGGCTTCGGGGGAGTCGGACCGCTACCAGGTCTGGTACAAGACCTCCAACAACCCGTCCGGTATCTGGTACCACCTGACCAGCGGCATGGCGGCAGGTAACTGGATCCGTTGCGATACCACCAACATCGGCTGCAACCCGCCGAACGGCATGCCGAACCGCTAGCACTGCAACACTTCCCGAACGAAAAACCGGGGCCGGACCAACCGGCCCCGGGCACAGCTTGACCACAAGAAAAGGACCCTGACGCCATGACCATGACAAACGAGCAAGCCGCCTGGTTTGCAGAGACGTTCGAGAAGCTCGTTGCCAACGTCGGCCAGGCGGTCCTTGGCAAGGAACATGTCATCCGCCTGACGTTCACCGCCATGCTGGCCGAGGGCCACGTACTGTTCGAGGACGCACCCGGAACCGGCAAGACGTCATTGGCCCGGGCGCTGGCGGCCACGGTCCAGGGTTCGCACAACCGCATCCAGTTCACGCCGGACCTCCTGCCCTCGGACGTGACCGGTGTGACCATCTATGACCAGAAGACGCAGAAGTTCGAATTCCACAAAGGCCCGGTCTTCAGCAACATCGTGCTCGCGGACGAAATCAACCGTGCCTCGCCCAAGACCCAGTCCGCGCTGCTGGAAGTCATGGAAGAATCCCGGGTCACGGTGGACGGCACCACTTACGACGCCGGACGCCCCTTCATGGTCCTGGCAACCCAGAACCCGATCGAGCAGGCCGGTACCTACCGTCTTCCGGAAGCCCAGCTGGACCGCTTCCTGATCAAGACGTCCATCGGCTACCCGGACCATTCCTCCACGGTGCGCCTGCTGGGCGGCAGCAACCTGAAGGACCGGTCCCGCGAACTGTCTGCAATCATCACCACCCAGGCCGTGGCAGACATGGCGGACCTCGCAGCCACCACGCATGTGGACACCGCTGTGCTGGAATACATCTCCCGGTTGTGTGAAGAAACCCGCAACGCCCCCGAGACCCGGCTGGGCGTGTCCGTCCGTGGCGCCCTCGCCATGGTCCGGGCGGCCAAGGTATGGGCGGCGGGACAGGGCCGCAACTTCGTCCTGCCCGATGATGTGAAGGAACTGGCCCCCGTGGTGTGGACGCACCGCCTGGTGATGGATCCCGAGGCCGAGTTCTCGGGCGCGACTCCCGAGGTGGTATTGGGCCGTGTGTTGGCTGAAGTTGCCGCCCCGCAGCAACGCGCCAGCGCATAGCGCCCAGCGCAGTCATCCATTCCCGTACCCGGTTCGAACAAAGGTCCCAACATGTCCTCCAGCACACCCCTGAGCAGGGCTGCTGAGTCGCTCAAGCGCACTGCGTCGGCGCTTGGCGGCAAGATCCGATACTTGCGCGGTTCCGGCCCGGACGCCGCAGGGACTGCAGGCTCCGGCCGCCGGCGCCCCGGAACGGCGAACACGCCAGGCAAACTGCATCCCTCCGCCGTGTGGGCCGAAGCCCTGGGCACTGCCGGCGAGTTTGCCGCACCGGCGTGGTTCAAGGTCCGTAGCCTGTGGCTCCGGTTCGTCTGGCCTGTTGTTTCCGTGGTCAGTGTGCTGGGCTGGGTGGTGCTGGCAACGGCGGTCGGATTATGGGTTGCCGGTCAGGCCTGGGGTTGGCAGGAAGCCAAATCGGCCGCCATGGTCGCTTTCCTGCTGTTCCTCCTGGCGGTCATCTTCATTGTCGGGCGCTCGGCCTACGGCGTGGTCCTGGACCTGGCCCGTACCCGCGTGGCCGTAGGGGATGACGCCGTGGGCAGCATCGCCGTGTCCAACGTCTCCGCCAGGCCTCTGCTGCCGGCGTCGCTGGAGCTTCCCGTGGGCGCGGCAACGGCCGTCTTCCACCTGCCGCGCATGAAGCCTGCCCAGATCCACGAGGACCTTTTCACCATCCCCACGGCCCGGCGTGCGGTGATCGTGGTGGGTCCTGTCCGTTCGGTCCGTGCCGATCCGCTGCACCTGCTCCGCCGCCGCGTCCTCTGGACGGAGCCGGTGGACCTGTTCGTGCACCCGCGGACCGCCGCCCTGGGTGGTTCGGCTGCGGGTTTCATCCGCGATCTTGAAGGCATGCCCACCACGGAGCTTTCCAGTGCTGACGTATCCTTCCACGCCCTCCGCGATTACGTTCCCGGGGACGACCGCCGCCACATCCACTGGAAGACAACGGCCCGCACCAACAAACTCATGGTCCGGCAGTTCGAGGAAACCCGGCGTGCCCACCTTGCCATCTCTCTTTCGATCAACACGGACGAATACGATTCCGAATCCGGGTTCGAGCTTGCCATCTCGGTGGCTGCTTCCATTGGACGGCAGGCCATCCGGGAACAACGCGAACTCGACGTCATGACGCAGAAAGGTCCGCTTCGCTGCGAAACGGGCCGCAACCTGCTGGACGATATGACCAGGATCGTCGGGGCCCCGATGCGGAAGACCGCCGTCGACCTCGCCCGGACGCTTGCCGATACCGTTCCCAACGCCTCCGTCGTGTTCTTCGTGGTCGGCAGCCTGGTGACTGCGACCCAGCTGCGCTCGGCAGCGGCGTCCGTTCCGCCGGGGGTGCGCAGCCTTGCCGTCCGCGTCCAACCCGGCGCCCCGCCGTCGAGGGCCAACATCGCGGACCTGACCGTTCTCACGGTAGGGGACCTCGACGACCTCGCCATTGTTTTGAGAAAGGCGGCAGCATGAGCACCGCGCCTTCTGTCCGCCCCCGCAGGTCAGGCGGTCATCCCGACGGCGGCAAACGCGCCGGAGGTGCCCGTGCGGCCAGGCGCACCCCGGCTGGTTCGATCTTCGCCGACGGCCGTCCGCTGTGGCATTTTGCCGCAGACTGCGGTGCCCTGGTGGTCCTGTTGTTCCTCGGAGTCCTGGGTTTCAGCCTGAGCTTCGGGGGAGACCCTTACTACCTTCTGGCCGGAGTAGGCGGCATTGTGCTGGGATTGGGGATCGCCGTCCTCAACGCACATTTGCGCCTCGGCCTGCTCATCACCGTGGCCTTGGCCTTCGGCGCCTACATGCTGTTCGGCTCTGCCCTGGCCGTGCCGGACACCGCCGTCCTGGGCTTCCTGCCAAGCCTGGACTCGCTGCGGACCTTGCTGCTGGGGATCGTGTTCGCGTGGAAGGACATGCTGACCGTAGGTGTCCCCGTGGGCACGGCGAACGGCATGCTCATTGTGCCGTTCCTGAGCTCCCTGCTGATGTCGCTGGCGGCGGGCTTGCTGACATGGCGCCTGAAGAGCCCGTACTGGCCACTCCTGCCCGTGTTGGTGCTGTTCGTCACCGGAATCGCCTTCAGCACCAGCGCCGGCTTCCTCACCGTTGAGCGCGGCGTGTCCCTGGCTGTCGTGTCGATTGTGTGGGCGACTTTCCGCCGCGATGCCCTGCGCCAAACGAGCACCAGGACGGTGTCGGCCAACCGGCCGGACTCCGACGCCGGAGCGGCCCGCCGCGGGAAATTGCGGCGCCTCGGAACGGCAGCCGGCGTTATCGCGGTCGCCGTGGGCGTCACAGCGATCGCTTCGCCGTTGGTCACCGCAAGCGACGACCGGAAGGTGCTGCGCAACACGATCGTCCCGCCGTTCGATCCGCGGGACTACATCACGCCGCTGGCGAGCTTCCGGAACTTCGTCAAGGATGAAAAAGACACCACGCTTTTCACGGTCAAGGGTCTGCCCAAGGACGCCCGGGTGCGCCTGGCTGCCCTGGATGCTTTCAACGGCCTGAACTACACCATGGACCCCAACAGCTCCGGCAACTTCAGCAAAGTCGGTGATGCCCGTTCGCTGAACACATTGGCGGATGCCGGAAGTCCGGTGGCCGGCACCAACTACACCCTGCAAATCAGCGTGGAGGACTATCAGGGCTACTTTGTGCCCGGCGGCCGCCACACCACGGGCATGAGCTTCCAGCAGGGTTCGGGTGCGGCTTCGGGTCTGTACTTCAATGCAGGAACTGACACCGCGGTCACCACCCAGGGCCTGTCCAAGGGGGACACCTACACGGTCCAGGTTTCGGATCCCGGCACGCTGGAGCACGGACAGTTGACGCAGTACGACTTTGCCAAGCTCACCCTGCCTGATGCCCAGGAAGTCCCGCCGATCGTAGCTTCGCAGGCCAACGAACTCTCCGCGGATGCGCCGACGGCCATTGACCGCGTCCGGCAGATCGAAGCCCATTTCCAGAAGAGCGGTGCTTTCAGCAACGGCCTGGTGGCTGAAGGACAGTTGCCCAGCCTGCCCGGACACAGCGCCGCCCGCGTAAGGAACCTGCTCTCTGCCAAGCAGATGCTGGGCGACGACGAGCAATACGCAGTGGCCATGTCCTTGATGCTGCGGCACCTCGGTATTCCGTCGAGGGTGGTGATGGGGTTCTACCCCGATCCAAAGAGCCCGGAAAACGGTGCCGGCGACATCAAGATCACGGGCAAGGACGTCCACGCCTGGGTCGAGGTGGCCTTCGACCGCGTCGGTTGGGTGGCCTTCGATCCCACCCCGCCCAAGGACAACGTTCCCATTCCTCCGGATCCTGACACCAAGTCCAAGCCCAAACCCCAGGTGCTCCAGCCGCCGCCCCCGCCGCAGGAGCCGGCGGACCTCCCGCCGGATTCCACCCCGGATGCCTTGGACGCCGACGAAAAGAAGGACAACCCCTGGCTGTTCTGGGGTCCGCTGCTGGCCGCCATCGGTGTGGCGCTGATTCCGCTGGGAATTCTCGCGTTGCCGCTGCTGCTGATCCTCCTGCTGAAAGCACGACGCCGGAAGGCGCGTTTCCGTGACGGTCACCCCGCCCAGCGGGTTGGCGGTGGTTGGAACGAGGTTGTCAGCCTGGCGACGGACATGGGAGCCTCGATCGACCCCAAGTCCACACGCCGCGAGTCGGCCACCGTCCTTGCTGACGCTTTCCCCCAGGCAGGAAACACCACCACCCTCCTGGCCCACCGGGCCGATGCCGCAGTCTTCGGTGCCGGCCAGCCCAGCGAGGAGGAGGTCAGGGAGTATTGGAAGATCGTGGATACCTCGCTGGGTGACATCACGGGAAGCGTGGGGTTCTGGAAGCGGCAGCAGGCGCGCTTCTCGCCACGGTCCCTCCTGTCCGATGGTCGGGCCGCATTGAGCCGTCGGGAATACCGCCGCCAAGCCGGCATGAACAAGAAAGACACCAAGGATGAGCAGTGAGGCCGAAGTTTGCCCGGCCTGCAGGCACCAGGTTCCGTCCGGGGCCACATTCTGCACGCATTGCGGGTCGCCGCTGACTAACCGCGGGGCCCGCAAGGAGCGGAACGTCAACCATGCCCGGAGAGCAGCCCGGCCTTTCCCTGACGGGCAGGGCATCCCCGATCCCGGTAGTATCTCGGTAGTGTCGTCGCCGCTCACGGTGATGCCGTCGGGTGCCGGCCACCCAACGGGCACTCCGGCACGCAGTACAGCAACAGGCGCGCATCAGGGGCCAGGGGGAGGGACCATGACCACAAAGCTCGAACTGGTGCCGGCATCTGCCGGCAAACGGCTGGGCGCGGCAGTGCTGGACTGGGTGGGACCTGTTGCCGTGTTGGCTGCCACCTTTGCCATCGGGATTGCGGGCATCACCCAAACCCGCAGGAACGGGTTCATCGTCTACGACACCGGACTCCTGGTGCTGCTGGGCAGCATCGGACTGGCGGTCACCCTGGTTTACATGTTCGTCCTGCTTGCCATGGAAGGACGATCCGGCAACACCATCGGCAACCAGCTGATGGGCATCCGCAGCTCCGACGCCGATGGATATGCACCCGGCGCCGGAGCCGTGTTCGTCCGGAGCCTTATCATTGGTGGCGTCCTGTTGCTGGGGGTCGTGGCCGGGAGCATTTTGTTGGCTGTCGGGCTGCTGGGCCTGGTGCTCTGGATCGCTTTGCCCCTGATGGTGCTGGGTGTGGTGTGGGCTGTCCTGGTGGTGGTTTCCAGCGCGTGGGACAGTAACGGGAAGCTCCGTGGCTGGCATGACAAAGCCGCAAAGACGTTGGTTTTCGATGTCCAAGCCGGCAGGAACCCTGTAGCGACAGGCGGCATCCAGGGACCCTGCAGTTTTGCTCCCGTCGATCTTCCGCCGGTCAAGCCCGTGGTGTCGCCGGTGCCTTCAGCCTCGGAGTCCCCGGCGATCCTCAATGCCCAGCCTGCCCCGGCACAGCACCTACCTTCGCCGGCGCAGCCCTCCCACGACCCCAACCAGTGGCATCCACCGGCAGCACCCCGCCACACTGCGCCGGCACCTGCAACCTTCCAGCCGGCCGCACCTGCGCCGGTGACGGTGCATCCGGACGACGATGTGGAGCGCACCCAGTTGCGCCCGGGAACCGCACGTGTCCAGGCTGTGCTGCGGGTCCGTATCGACGACGGGCAGGACGTCCAGCTGGCGGGGAGCGTGCTCCTCGGACGCAATCCTGCTCCGCAGCCCGGGGAGAGCGTTGAACAACTGCTGCCCGTACCGGATCCGGGCCGCTCCATCTCGAAAACGCATTTGTATCTCCGTGTCGACGGAGACGGCATCTGGGTGACAGACCGCAACTCCACCAACGGAACAGCCGTTGCCACGCCCGATGGTATCCAGACCAGGTTGACTCCGGGCGAGCCGGTATTCGTTCGCCCCGGCTCGACGGTTCACTTCGGAGACCGATCCTTCCACCTAGGACAAGCATGAACTCACAGCCGGCAAGCCCCGCCGACGCCGATGCCGCCGCCGGCGGTACCTCTTTCAGGCTGAGTTACGGTTACGGCACAGACCGCGGCCTGCGGCGCGAGCTGAACGAGGACTCCTTCATCGCCTCGGACCCCGTGTTTGCCGTTGCCGACGGCATGGGCGGGCATGAGGCCGGGGAGATCGCCAGCGGGATCTGTGTCCGTTCGCTGGGGAGCGCGCCGGAACTGGCTGCCGGACTGCGGTCCGCTTCCGCAGCAGACCTGCAGGCGTGCTTGCTGAAGGCGGACTCCGCCATCCGCGGTGCAACCGGCGGGAGGGCGGGAACCACGCTGTCCGGCGTCGTGGTGGTGGAACAGATGGGCGTGCCGTACTGGCTGGTCATGAACATTGGCGATTCGCGGACCTACCGGCTCAGCCAAGGGGAGTTCGCGCAGGTCAGCGTCGACCATTCGGAGGTGCAGGAACTCGTGGATGCAGGCGACATCACGATCGACCAGGCCGCCATCCACCCGCGCCGCCATGTGGTCACCCGGGCTTTGGGCACGGGTGACGAAACCGAGGCCGACTTTTGGTTGCTGCCCATCCAGGAGGGCGACCGCGTGATGGTTTGCTCCGATGGCCTTAATGGGGAACTCACCGATGAGCACTTGTTCCGCATCCTGAGCACGGTCGCCCACCCACAGGACGCGGTGGATGCCCTGATCCAGGCGGCCCTCCGCAGCGGCGGGCGGGACAACGTCACGGTGATTGTGGTGGACGCGAAAAACGTGCTTAACGACGCCGGAATCGCCACCACCGCGCCGCGGCCGGAGAGCGAAACGGACGTTGAAGAGGACACGCTTCCCAGGGCATGGGTGAACGGCGCAGCTGCCGGCGGCAACCAGGAAGGCGGGGAAGAAGGCGTTGATGGCAAGCAGTAACAACGTCCCGGCCATGCGGTATGCGGCCGGTGACTGGTTCGGTGTCATCCGCCGGGGCACAGTAGTAGTGCTGGGCCCGGATACATCGCCAACGCTGCTGGACGCGGTATGGGACCTGCTGTCTTCAGCCCCCGAAGCCCATGAGGTCCTTCATGAGGTCACCAGTGCCTTCGGCGTGTCCCTCAGCAGGATTCCTCCCTTCGGCATCATCGACGCCAAGGACGGGCTCCGGGTGTTCCTCCGCGGTGACCTGGACCTGGCCGTGCAGAACCCTGCGGGGGACCAGGAACTGTCCGGCCGGGACGTCACTACGTGGACCGAACGGCGCTTGCCGGGCCCGGATTCCTACAGCCTGCGCATCGGACCAGCAACTACGGACGATGCCCCGACAGGTGGCGGCTTGCCCTTGCACGAAGGAGTCGTGCGGCTCGCTTCCCTGGACGTTGTCCTCACGCAGCAGGAGGAGGAGACCCAGACACCGGTACCCCCCGTCGTCGCCGCTGCTCCGGCACAGCCCCACCAGCCCGCTCCGGAAACCCGGGCGGCCTCGGACGAGACGATGATCGGTTACACCGATGCCGATGCCGATGCCGCAGTTCATGACCATGCTGCAGGGCACGCCGACGCCGACCTGGGTCTGACCATCGTTCCCGGTCCGGTGGAACCCGTTGATGCCGTGCCGGAAAGCAGCGCCGGGCAACCCGACCCCGAACCCAAGGGATCAGCCGGCGATGCTTCGGTGCAGGATGCCGAGTCAGCTGCCACCAGCACCACCGATCCGATCGTGCCGTCGCTGGAGACCACCACCAACTACGACCACTTGTGGGACAAGACGGTCATGCGGAACATCGAGGACGCGGCAGTCAGGATCGATGCCGATGCCGACGACCACGACGTCCCCGTTCCGGGGTTGCCGGAACCGTCTGCTGCCTCGCCCGCGCAAGAACCGCCCGGACAGGAGCCGCCCACACAGGGACCGGCCGGGCAGGAACCGGCAGCCCGGGAACGGGAAGCCCAGGATCCGGACGCCCAGGCAGCGGCAGCCCCGCCGTCGGGCAATGCGCACGCCGCAGCGTCAGGCCCACCGCCGGACGCAACCGCAGCGTCCAGTGTGGCCGCGCCGGCACTGATCGACTCCGTGCCGTGGCTGCGCAGCAGCAATGCCGCCAGCGTCCCTGCGCCTGAAGCGCCGGTTGTACCGCCACAAGTGCCTCCGCGGGACGCCTACCAGCCGCCCGCCGTCGACGATTTCGACCACGACGGCCAAACGGTCATGAAGAGCAGCATCACGGCGGATGCCCCCGCCCCTGCAGGACAAGACCCAGCGACCGCCCTCCCGGGCAACGGGCCCAGCGTCCTGGCACGGGTGTGTTCCCAAGGGCATGCCAATCCGCCCACGTATCCGCAGTGCGCCGCGTGTGGCCTCGGGCTGTCCGGCGATGCAGTCCAGGTTCCACGGCCGCGGCTGGGACGCATGCGCTTGTCCACGGGCGAGCTGATCGACCTTGACCAGTCGCTCATCATTGGCCGCCAGCCATCGGTCTCCAGGGTCCAAGGCGGAACCATGCCCAGGCTGGTCCAGGTCGAGAGCCCGGGCGGAGACATTTCCCGCTCCCACGTCGAGGTCAGGCTGGAGGGCTGGCACGTCATGCTGTGCGACCTGAAAGCAACCAACGGGACCGTCCTGATCAGGGAAGGTCAGGCCCCGCGCCGGCTCGCCCAGAACGAGATGGCCATCCTGCTGGACGGCGACATCGCTGAACTGGGTGACGACATTTCATTGCGTTTCGAGGAGATTCTTTGAGTTCCAAGAGGCCCCCCGCGCCGCCTCCCGCCATTCCCGGATTCACCTACGTCAGCTTGCTGGGATCCGGTGGTTTTTCCGACGTCTTCCTGTACGAACAGGACAGGCCGCGCCGGAAAGTAGCCGTCAAGGTGCTGCTCTCGGACCTGAAGACCGAGGGCGCACGGCGCCGCTTCGAATCCGAAGCGAACCTCATGGCGCAGTTGTCGTCCCACCCCTACATCGTGACGATTTTCGAAGCGGAGATCACTGAAGACGGCCACTCCTACCTGGCCATGGAGTATTGCTCCCGGCCGAGCCTAGACGTCAGGTACCGGCGCCAGCGGTTCAGTGTGGATGAGGTCCTGGCCGTCGGCATCCAGGTGGCTTCCGCCGTCGAAACTGCCCACCGCGCGGGCATCGTGCACCGCGATATCAAGCCCGCCAACATCCTGGTGACGGACTACAACCGGCCTGCCCTTACGGACTTCGGCATCTCCGGCACCATCGGGGCCGACACTGAGGACGACGCCGGCATGTCCATCCCGTGGTCACCCCCGGAACAGTTCCGCGGGGGACCGGTGGACGGAGTCCCCGTGGATATCTGGGCTCTCGGCGCAACGCTGTACACACTGCTGGCCGGGCGTTCGCCCTTTGTCCTGCCGGGCCAGGACAACTCCCAGCGCGAACTCATCGCCAGGATCACCAACTCACCCCTGCCGCGGCTGGGCCGGGCCGACGTCCCCGAATCACTGGAACTCGTCTTGGCCACGGCCATGGCCAAGTCGCCGGGGTCCCGGTACTCCTCGGCGCACGCCTTCGCCCTGGCACTGCAGCGGATCCAGACGGAACTGAACCTTTCCGTCACACCGTTCGAAGTACTGCAGGAACCGGGCCACGGGGATGACCAGCATCCGGACGACAACGTCGAGGAAACGCGCGTCCGCAGCATTGCCTCAATCGACCCCGACGCCGCCGGAACGGCAACCACCGGGTCTGCGCCCACTTTCCCGGCCAGGACTTTCCCGTCCACGCTTCCGGGTCAGGCGCGGCCGGGTGCGTCGCCCCTTACCGGGCCGGCCCCCCGCACCGGGCAGGCGCCCCGCACCGGGCCGGCGCCCCAGCTTCCTCCCGCGGCCTTCCGACCGGAGACAGCCCCCTCGATACCCCGGTTCGAGACCGGAAACTTCGGGGCAACCGGCCCGGCCGACCAGGAACCGGCGGAGTCAACAGTGCTGCGTGGCTGGCAACCCTCGGGCAAACACCATGACGTGGACGCCACGGTTGCCCGATCGGCGGTACAGGCCCCGGCAGACGCCGGCGGTGAACCCGCCGTGGCCGACCACAGCAAACGCAACCTGTGGCTTGCCGTGACCGGTGCCGCGGTCCTGGCCGTCGCGATCGTCGTCGGGGTGGTCCTCGGCGGCAATGCCCAGCCCAAGGCTGCTCCCAGCGAGACGGCCAGCAAACCGCCGGCCGACGCCATCGGTGATGGCGGGGTTCCCGACGTCGAGGCTTTGGTCGGAACACGTGACCCTGACAAGCCGGACTTCGCTGATTTCCAGTGGAAGAATCCGCAGCCCAAGGAGGGGGACACCTATAAGTGGCGCTACCGGACCGTCCTTCTCACAGAAAGTGAGTACAGCAGTTCGGAAACTGAACCCCGTGCCCGGGCCTGGTTTGGCACCGAGAAGGAGCTTTGCATCCAGGTGATCATTGTCCGCGCTGACGGTACTGCCTCGCCCGGGGGCGAGGGTTCCATCGCCTGCGTGGAGGACTGACGGCCCAATGAAGCACATCTACATTCCACTCAGGAGGCACAGATCATGGGAAATCTAGCAATAGATTTCTGTGGCGAATGGTACGAACCATCCGACGAAGACATTTTCAATATCGGCCGTGAAGGCGACCTGGAAGTCGACGACAACCCGTACCTTCACCGGCGTTTCCTGCAGATTGCCCGCTACGACGGCATCTGGTGGCTCAGCAACGTCGGCAGCATGTTGTCGGCGACCATCGCGGACGGCTCCGGCGGCATGCAGGCCTGGCTGGCCCCCGGGGCGCGGATTCCGTTGGTCTTCAGCCACACCAACGTCATCTTCACGGCCGGCCCCACCACGTACGAGTTCGCCGTGCACCTGAAGACACCGTCTTTCAGGCATGAAGCCCGGGACCAGGACCAAGCCGGGGACACCACCATCGGCCCTGTGGTCTTCACCGATTCGCAAAAGGCGCTGATCGTGGCCCTGGCCGAGCCCATGCTGCGGAGGGAAGGGACCGGTTTCAGCGCCATCCCGTCCTCTGCCGAGGCAGCCAAACGGCTGGGGTGGGCGCTGACCCGCTTCAACCGCAAACTGGACAACGTGTGCGACAAGCTGGACCGCGTGGGCGTGGTCGGTTTGCGCGGTGGGGCCGGAAAACTGGCCACCAACCGACGAGCACGCCTGGTGGAACATGCCGTCACGTCCCATCTGGTGACACCGGCAGACCTGCACCTCCTTGAGACCATGAGTGGAGCCGACGAAGGATGAAGTTCCGTTTGACCCTGCGCCGGGACCCCGCGGAAGCGAAGGACCTGGCCGTGACCGTGGACGGCCGGGCAACGGTGGCGGACATCGCCACGGAGCTCTGGGTGTCCGACCCCGCACGGAAGGGGACCGAACCGCCGTCGAACCTTTCCATCAGCGTGGACGAGGCGTTCGTCGGCGGAGGGCTGTCCGGGCGCGTGCTCAACCCCGCAGACAACCTGCTCGAGTCCGGTCTGCGGCCCGGTTCCAAGGTGTCGCTGACGCAGGTCAGCGACCAGTTCGCGGACAACCGCAGCAACCGTGGAGCCGCGGCCGCCACGTTGCGCGTCATGTCAGGGCCCGACGTCGGACGCGAATTTTCGCTGCCGTTCGGCACCAGCTACATCGGCCGGGACCGGGACGCCGACATCCGCCTCACGGACCCGCTGACGTCCAAGCGCCACGCACGCATCACCGTCGGCGAGACCGTGGAAATAGTGGACACGAACTCCGCCAACGGACTCCTCATGGACGGGCTTCCCGTCACCCGGGCCACCCTCGAATCGTCCGACACCGTGACCTTGGGTGATACGACCGTGGGGGTCGTGGCGCTGTCCAGGAACCACGGTGGCGGCCCGACCTCACCCCTGGTGGACTTCAACCGCTCACCGCGGGTCCTGCCCCGCTTCGAGTCGCCCAAGCGCGTTCCGCCTGCCGGTCCCAAGCGACCGGACCACCAGCCGTTCCCGTACATCATGCTGATTGCGCCGCTCCTCATGGGTGGCGTTCTCTTCGCCGTCACCCAGAACCTTTTGTCCGTGCTGTTCATGGCCATGATGCCGATCTTCATTGTGGGGCACTATGTGGACCACAAGATGCAGAGCAAGCGCCAGGCCAAGGAAGGCCTCAAGCAGTTCCGGGCGGCGATGTTGGCCTTCCGGGAGGACATCGACCGCCAGCAGAACATCGAGCGGGCGGTCCGGTTGCAGGAAGCACCGTCCGTCAGTGACACGGTGGATGCCATCTACAAGCTCGGACCCCTGCTGTGGACCAACCGTCCTGAGCACCAGCAGTTCCTGGGTGTCCGGTTCGGGCTGGGCTCCGCGCCGTCGCGGATCCAGTTCGACGAGCCCGGAGCCAACGACACCGAACCGAAGTACATGAAGGAAATCCAGGAGTGCCTGCAGCAGGTCCGGGTCATTGAAGGCGTGCCCATCGTGTCCCAGCTGCGTACGTCCGGCTCGTTCGGCGTGGCGGGGGAGCGTTCCGTGGTTGACGACGTCGCCCGGGGCATGGTCCTGCAGCTCGTCGGCCTTCATTCACCGGCCGAACTGGCGGTGGGCGCCCTGACTTCCGGCCGGTCCCGGGAGCGTTGGGACTGGTTGCAGTGGCTGCCCCACGTGGGCTCGGGCCACAGCCCGTTGTCCGGTGACCACCTGGCTGCAGGTCCCGGGGCCGGTGCTTCGCTGTTGTCCCGTCTGGAGGACCTCGTGGAACAGCGGGAAGCCCTGGCCAAGGAGCCAGGACCCCAGCCCCGGCCTGGTGTGAAGGACGAACACGAGGAACTTCCCGCTCCGGTGGTTCCTGCCGTCCTGGTGGTGGTTGAAGACGACGCTCCCGTTGACCGCGGACGGCTGACGCGCCTGGTGGAACGCGGACCCGATTTTGGCGTGCACGTGATGTGGGTGGCCGCCACCGTGCAGTCCCTGCCGGCCGCCTGCCGCGACTTCCTCTCCGTCGACGGCGACCACGGCACCACCACGGGACAGGTCCGCCTGGGCCGGCACACCTACCCGGTGAGCTGCGAAAGCCTCGACGCCGAACTCGCCACTCAACTGGCCCGCATGATGTCTCCGCTGGTGGACGTTGGAAACCCGCTGGAAGACGACTCCGATCTTCCTCGTGCGGTGTCCTACGCGACATTGACGGGCAAGGAACTCATGGACAACCCGCAGGCGGTTGCCGAACGGTGGCAGGAGAACAATTCCGTCCACGCAACGGCGGTGGCAAACCGCAAAGACAACGGCAGCCTGCGCGCCCTGGTTGGTTCAAAGGGCGTCGAACCCTTTTACCTGGACCTCAAGAACGAGGGCCCGCATGCCCTGGTGGGCGGTACTACAGGTGCCGGCAAATCGGAATTCCTGCAGTCGTGGGTCATGGGCATGGCAGCGGCCTACAGCCCGGACAGGGTCAGCTTCCTCTTTGTCGACTATAAGGGCGGGGCCGCTTTTGCGGACTGCGTCAACCTGCCCCACACCGTGGGCCTGGTCACCGACCTTTCACCCCACCTGGTGCGGCGGGCGCTGACCTCGCTCCGCGCCGAACTCCACTACCGTGAACGGTTGCTGAACCGCAAGAAGGCCAAGGACCTCCTGGCGTTGCAGCGGGAAGCGGATCCGGAAGCTCCGCCCTACCTGATCATCATCGTGGACGAATTCGCCGCGCTGGCCACGGAGGTTCCGGAGTTCGTCGACGGCGTGGTGGACGTTGCCGCGCGTGGCCGGTCCCTGGGCCTGCACCTGATCCTGGCCACACAGCGCCCGGCCGGTGTCATCAAAGACAACCTGCGGGCCAACACCAACCTTCGCGTTGCCCTGCGCATGGCCGACGAAGTGGACGCCGTGGACATCCTGGGCGTTCCCACCGCAGCCTATTTCGACCCGTCCATTCCCGGGCGTGGCGCTGCCAAGACAGGTCCTGGGCGGGTCCAAGGCTTCCAGACCGGCTACGCGGGCGGCTGGACCACGGACAAGCCCCAGCGTCCACGGATTGACATCGTGGAGATGGCCTTCGGCTCCGGGGCGTCCTGGGAGCCGCCACCTGCTACCGACGTCGTGGAGGAACCCGCCGGTCCCAACGACATCGCCAGGATGACCGCCAACATCACCCGGGCGGCCGATGCCCTGGCCATTGAACCGCCCAGGAAACCATGGCTCAACGAGCTCGCCACCACCTACGATTTCTCCAAGCTGCCCAACCCGAGGAGTGACGAAAGGCTCCTCCTGGGCGTGGCGGACGACCCTGCCCACCAGGACCAGCCCACGGTGTTCTACGAGCCGGACAAGGACGGCAACATGGCTGTCTACGGTACGGGCGGCTCGGGTAAGTCGGCTGCGCTGCGGGGGATTGCCATTGCTGCTGCCGTGACACCCCGTGGCGGTCCCGTGCATGTGTACGGAATCGACTGTGGTTCGTCGGGCCTCAAGATGCTCGACGGCCTCCCGCACGTGGGCGAGGTCATCAACGGTGACGACGTGGAACGTGTTGGCCGGCTCCTGCGCTGGCTCAAGGACATCGCGGACGATCGCGCCGCCCGGTATGCCGAGGTCAGGGCCGCCACCATTGTGGAGTACCGGAAACTCGCCAACCGTCCGGACGAGAAGCGCATCTTTGTCCTGGTGGACGGCATGTCCGCCTTCCGTGAGGGCTACGAGTACAGCAACCTGTCCGCGCTGTGGGACATCTTCCTTCAGTTGGCTACCGATGGACGCCCTCTGGGCATCCATTTGGTGGTGAGCGGTGACCGCACCAACTCCGTGCCGGCGTCCCTCCTGGCCTCCATCCAGAAACGGTTGGTCCTCCGGCTCAGCTCGGAAGACGACTACATGACACTGGACGTGCCCAAGGACGTCCTCACTGCGGCCTCACCCCCGGGCCGTGGGTTGCTGGACGGTTTGGAAGTCCAACTGGCAGTCCTGGGCGGCAACTCCAACCTTGCCTTGCAGGCCCGTGAAGTATCCAAGCTCAGCCAGGCCATGCTGCGCCAGGGCCTGGAACAGGCTCCGCAGATCCAGCGCCTGCCGGACATGGTGGACCTGGATATCCTGCCCGCCGGCTTGTTGGACAACCCGGTGATCGGCGTGGATGACGAGACCCTTGGTCCGGCTTCCATCGCCGCCAAGGGTTCGCTGCTGCTGGCCGGCCCTCCGGGCGCCGGTCGCACCGTGGCCCTGGTCACGCTGGCTTACGCCATGCGGAAGTCGAACCCGCAGACGGACCTGGTCTACATTGGTTCCCGCCGGTCCGCCGTGGCCACGTTGAACATCTGGAGCCGTTCGCTGGTGGGACCGGATGAGGTCTCGGACGTCGTGGACGATCTCATCGACAAGGCCACCGATAATCCGGGCAGCATGGCGATCTTCATCGAGGGCCTGACCGAGTTCACGGACACCCTCGCCGAGTCCGGCATCGGACGCCTGGTGACGGCGGCGATCCGGGCCGACCAATGGGTGGTGGGCGAATCCGAAACCTCCACCTGGTCCCAGGCATGGTCGCTGGCCCAGCCCTTCAAATCCGGGCGTCGCGGCTTGCTGCTCAACCCCGGGGACGTGGAAGGCGACAGCCTTCTCAATACATCCCTGGGGCGCATCAGCAAGGACTTCATTCCGGGACGTGGCTACATCGTGGGCCGGGGCAAGGTTCGGAAACTCCAAGTGGCCATGCCGCCGGAGAACCGAAGCTAGGATTTGCCTCAGGACGGCCCCGTGTAGGAGGATGCCGGAAACATCCGGACCGCCTAAGCGCCCCAACGCCCCCAGCGAGGTCACGTCCCATGCATGCCACTGTTCTTCCTGCCGCCACGCCGTCCGCCCGGCGCCGCCTGCCTGCCGTTGTTGCGGGAGTGCTTCTTGCAGCAGGAGCGCTGCTGATCCCGCAGGGGGCTGCACAGGCAGCCCCCTGCAACGGGAAGTCAGCCCTGCCCTGCCCCACCCTGTCAGCTCCGTCCGAGCCCACTCCGACGGAGCCGGGCCTGGCGCCCGAGGCAGGCAGGACGAAGCCCGCACCCAAGCCGGAACCCACGCGTGTGCGGGAACCCGCACCGGCACCCGCGTCGCCTGCCCCTGCAGCGCCCGCACCTGCCGTCCAGGCCCCGCAACCGGCTGTTGTCCAGGCTCCGGCAACGGTGGCACCCGAGGTGGTGGCGCCGTCGTCGGCTCCTTCGGTGGGGTCCCCCACGCCGTCGGCAAGCCCCACCTCCACAGCCAGCCCGACGCCGTCCTCGACGCCAACTGCGACGAAGTCCTCCAACTGGAACACCCCGATCGACCAGGGCAAGGAGACACAGGCCGCCGTGATGGCTTCCGGCAGCTTCACCGGCCCCAACATGGTGGGGCTTTTCGGCATCATGGGTGTGGTGCTGCTGGTGGGCCTGGGCGGACTGGCGTTCGCCCTCTGGAGCAGGAACCGTCTGTCGTCCCACTGACTGCCGACATATTGTCGTTGGCGTGCGGCAAGATAGACCTGTGAGCACACGCGAGAAGACAGATCCGGTCGACACCAGCAGCCAGGAACCCGCCGCAGCCGTCGCAGCCCTGGAGGGCGCAACGCCGTCGGAGGCCTTGCGGGACGAGTATGAGCACCTTGCGGACCAGGTCCGCAAATACCGGTATGCCTACTATCAGGAAGACGAGCCGCTCGTTTCCGATGCCGAGTTCGATGAGCTCTACCGCCGCCTGGAAGAACTCGAAGCGCTGCACCCGGAGCTGGTCTCCAATGATTCGCCCACCCAGGAAGTCGGCGGCGAGGTCTCTTCCGCCTTCGCGGCCGTGCAACACCTGCAGCGGATGTACAGCCTGGACGATGTCTTCTCACTTGATGAACTCGAAGCCTGGGTCCGCAAGGCTGAAGCGTCCGCGGCCAAGCTCGGGGACAGCGTTCCACCCATCGCATGGCTGACCGAGTTGAAGATCGACGGCCTGGCCGTGAATCTCTTGTACCGGGACGGCCAGCTGGTCCGTGCCGCCACGCGCGGCGACGGCACTACCGGTGAAGACATCACCCACAACGTCCTCACCATCAAGGAGATCCCGCGCAGGCTCAGCGGCTCCGGGTATCCCTCCGAGGTGGAGATCCGCGGCGAAGTCTTCATCCCTTCAAAAGCATTTGCCGAATTCAACGAGGCGCTGGTGGCAGCAGGCAAGGCGCCGCTGGCGAATCCCCGCAACGCCGCTGCAGGCTCGCTGCGGCAGAAGGACCCTGCGGAAACAGCCAAGCGCCCGCTGAGCATGTTCGTCCACGGCATCGGCGCACGCGAAGGCCTGGACGCCAGGAGCCAGTCCGAAACCTATGCGTTGCTGGCCGGATGGGGACTGCCCGTGAGCCCGTACTTCAAGGTGCTGGATACATATCAAGGCGTCCTGGAATTCATCGCCCACTACGGCGAGCACCGCCATGACCTCCTGCACGAAATCGACGGCATCGTGGTCAAGATCGACGACTTCGCCACCCAGCGCGCCTTGGGTTACACCTCGCGCGTGCCGCGCTGGGCTGCCGCCTACAAGTACCCCCCGGAGGAAGTCCACACCAAGCTGTTGGATATCGCCGTCAACGTGGGCCGGACCGGCCGCGTCACGCCCTTCGGACTGATGGAACCGGTCAAGGTGGCAGGCTCGACCGTGGGCATGGCCACGCTCCACAACCAGGATGTGGTCAAGGCCAAGGGCGTCATGATCGGCGACATCGTGATCCTGCGCAAGGCAGGGGACGTCATCCCGGAGATTGTTGGCCCGGTGCTGGCGCTCAGGGACAAGCAGGATCCGCCGGTGCGTGAGTTCGTGATGCCCACCGAATGTCCCTCCTGTGGCACGCCGCTGGCCCCGGCCAAGGAAAGCGACGTTGATATCCGGTGCCCCAACGCCAAATCGTGCCCGTCGCAGCTGCGTGAGCGCGTGTTCCACGTGGCCAGCCGTGGCGCCTTCGACATTGAGGCATTGGGGTGGGAAGCCGCCGTCGCGCTGACCCAGCCTGCCGAACCGGAAACCCCGCCGCTCACCAGCGAGGCAGCGCTGTTCAGCCTGACCAGGGAAGACCTTGCCAACGTCCTGATCCGGCGGGAAAAGAAGTCCAAGGGTGTGGGCACGGGCCAGTACGAGCTCGTTCCGTACTTCTACACCCGGGGAAGTGCCAAGACCCCGTCCAAGCCCACCGCCACCACGGAAAAACTGTTCGCGGAATTGGAGAAAGCAAAGCAGCAGCCCTTGTGGCGTGTCCTCGTGGCCCTCTCCATCCGGCATGTGGGACCCACGGCATCCCGGGCGTTGGCCACCAACTTCGGCAGCATGGACGCCATCCGGAATGCCACGGAAGAGCAGCTGGCCCATGTGGACGGTGTGGGACCCACCATCGCGGCTGCACTGAAGGAATGGTTTGCCGTGGACTGGCATAACGAGATCGTGGACAGCTGGGCAGCTGCCGGGGTGCGCATGGAGGACGAACGCGACACCGCGACTCCGCGCACCTTGGAAGGCCTCACCATTGTGGTCACCGGTACTTTGCCCAATTTCAGCCGCGACGAAGCCAAGGAAGCCATCATCATCCGCGGTGGGAAGGCATCAGGATCCGTCTCCAAGAACACCAGCTACCTGGTGGCGGGGGAGAGCGCGGGCAGCAAGCTGGACAAGGCGGAGCAGCTGGGCATCCCGGTCCTCGATGAGGACGGATTCCGCGACCTCCTCGCCAACGGGCCAGCCACCCCGGAGGCCGGAGACGATGCCGGCGAGTCCCAACCGGTGGAAACTGCAGCCCAATGACGGCGCACGGATCCAACGCCGGCCACCAGGCCACGGATGTGCGGGACCTGCTGGCGGTGGCAAAATCTGCCGCCGCTGCCGGCGCTGCGGTTCTGTCCCGCAGATCAGCCGGCGGCACAGGCGGGGAGGAGCTTGGCGTCTCCAACAAGGGAGACGCCGGTGACTGGGTGACCGAATTCGATGTCGCGGCGGAAAACGCGGTCCGTGAGGCCATCACTGCCGCCCGTCCCCGGGACTTCATCACGGGAGAGGAACACGGCACCACCCGGCCGTCGGAGCCATCGGGCTACCGGTGGTCCATTGACCCGCTGGACGGCACCACCAACTTCATCCGGAACATCGCCTACTACGCCACATCGGTAGCCGTGGCGGATTCCGACGGCGTCTGGCTGGCCGGCGTGGTTCACGCCCCTGCGCTGGGCCGGGTGTACTCCGCAGCCAAGGGCCATGGCGCGTGGCTGGACGTTGCCGGACAATCCACGCGCCTCACCGGCCCGGTTCCGGGGCGGACCGGACTCATCCTCGCAACAGGCTTCAGCTACGACCCTGCCACGCGAGGCAGCCAGGTGGCGGGCCTTGCCAGTTTGATGGAGGGCTTCGCGGATGTGCGGCGGCTGGGTTCCGCGGCCCTGGACCTGTGCCTTGTGGCCGATGGAACGTTCGATGCTTTTGGTGAACGCGGCCTGAACGAGCACGACTTCGCCGCGGGTGCGCTGGTTGCCGAGGAAGCCGGGTGCTGGGTCCGCAGGCCCAAGCTGGACAGCCCGCTCGACGGCGGACCCCGCGCCGAGGACCGGTTGGCGGCGTGGACCTGTGCCGCGACGCTGGAACTGTCCGGCCGCTTCCCCGTATGACCTGTCCATGATCCGCACGCTGGCCATCGCCAACTACCGCTCCATCCGGGACCTCACCCTCGAACTCCATGGCTTGGATGTGGTGACCGGGGCCAACGGCAGCGGCAAGTCGTCGCTGTACCGCGCACTCCGGCTACTGGCCGAGTGCGCCGGGGGTGACAACGGCAACGTGGTGGGGTCGCTGGCCAGGGACGGCGGGCTTCCGTCCACCTTGTGGGCCGGACCGGAATCCATCAGCGAGGCCATGCGGCGCGGGGAAGTGCCCGTCCAGGGGGCCGTCCGCAGGGAAGCGGTCAGCCTCAAGCTGGGCTACTCCGGTGACTCCTTTGGCTACTTGGTCGACCTGGGACTCCCGGTACCGGGCGGTGGGTGGTTTGACCAGGACACTGGCAGGCCCAGGCCCTCCGCGTTCATGCTTGACCCTGAAATTAAGCGCGAGCAGATCTTCTCGGGGCCGGTGGCCAGGCCCGGCTCACTGCTGGTGGACCGGAAGGGGAGCCTGGCCAGGCTCCGCGATGCCGACGGGCAATGGACAGAGCTCTCGCGCCGCCTGGACACGTTCCAGAGCATGCTGACCGAAGTCTCGGACCAGGACCGGGCCCCGGAAGTGCTGCGGGTCCGGGATTCCGTGCGGTCCTGGCGCTTCTACGACCATTTCCGTACGGACGCCGACGCCCCCGCGCGTCAGGCGCAGATAGGCACCCGCACACCCGTGCTCCACCACAGCGGCAAGGACCTCGCCGCGGCCCTCCAAACCCTTCGCGAGGTGGGCTTTGAGCGGAAGCTGGATGCCGCCGTCGAGCACGCCTTTCCCGGCAGCCGGTTGTCGGTGGCGGTGGCCGAAGGCCGTTTCAGCGTTGAGTTGCGGCAACCCGGCATGCTGCGCCCCATGTCTGCTGCCGAGCTGTCGGACGGGACCTTGCGTTTCCTGCTCCTTACCGCGGCGTTGCTGACACCCAGGCCCCCGGAGTTGATGGTGCTGAACGAGCCCGAAACAAGCCTCCATGTGGATCTGATGCCGGCGCTGGCCGGACTCATTGTCCAAGCCAGCGCCAGCAGCCAGATCATTGTGGTCACGCACTCGGAGGCCCTGTTGGCTGCCCTGCGGACCAGTGGCGCCGCCCATGAACACGAGCTTTACAAGGACCTGGGCGAGACCAGGATCAAAGGGCTCGGGTCGCTGGAGGGGCCGCTGTGGTCGTGGCCCAAACGCTGAAGCCCAGACCCTAGAACGCCGAGCCGATGGACGTCAGGCGAGACCCTTCTTTCCCCTCATAGCGGTTTGCGGGGCGTTCCAGGCCGTAGTGTCCGCGCAGGGTCGAGGCAGTGTATTCGGTACGGAACAGGCCTCGCTGCTGGAGGATCGGCACCACCTGGTCCACGAATACTTCCAGTCCCGATGGCAGGACCGGGGGCATGATGTTGAAGCCGTCCGCCGCGCCGGCCACGAACCAGTCCTGGATCGCATCCGCGACCTGCTCGGGGGTGCCGGAGAACGTGCGGTGTCCGCGGCCACCACCCAGGCGGCCGATCAGTTGCCGCACCGTCAGTTGTTCGCGCCGGGCCAACTCCACGATCAGCGTGTAGCGGCTCTTGGCGCCTTCGATGTCGTCCTCGGACGGGAGGTCTGCGGGAAGCTGCCGGTCCAGGGGAAGGTCCTCGGGGGACAACCGGAGTGTCTTGGCCAGTTGTTCCCGGGCGTATTCGGGCTTGATCAGTTCATCGAGTTCCCGTTCCAATTTCAATGCCTCGGCCTCGGTGGAACCGATCACGGGGACGATGCCCGGGAGGATTTTGATGCCCTCAGGATCGCGTCCCACGGCCAGGGTCCGGGCTTTCAAGTCCGAATAGAAGGCCTGTGCATCGGCCAGGGTCTGGTGGGCCGTGAACACTGCCTCTGCGTAGCGGGCGGCCAGCTTGCGTCCATCCTCCGAGGAGCCTGCCTGGACAATCAGCGGGTGGCCTTGCGGTGAGCGCGGAACATTGAGGGGACCGCGGACCCGGAAGTGCTTGCCTTCGTGGTCGATGGTGCGGATGGTCCCGCCGTCACCCCAGACACCTGCTTCCTTGTCCGCCAGGATCGAGTCGTCCTGCCAACTGTCCCAGAGTTTCTGTGCCACCTCGATGAACTCGGCCGCGCGTTCATACCGGACGGCATGGGCGGGCTGGTCGTCCACGCCAAAGTTCCGGGCGGCGTCGGGACCTGCGGTGGTGACGACATTCCAGCCTGCCCGGCCTCCGCTGACCCAGTCCACGGAAGCGAAACGGCGGGCGAGGTTGAAGGGCTCGTTGTAGGTTGTGGACGCTGTGGCAATGAGGCCGATCTTCTCCGTGGCTCCGGCCAGGGCGGTCAGCAGCACGGTGGGCTCCAGCTTCCCGGCAGGGCGGCGCCCCACTTCGCCATACAGGACGGGGGAGTCGGCGAAGAAGATCGAGTCGAGCTTGCCGCGCTCGGCGGTCCTGGCCAGGTGCTGGTAGTGCCCGGTCCTGGTCACTGCCAGGGGATCGCTTTCCGGCAGGCGCCAGGAGGCTTCGTGGTGTCCTGTGCTCATCAGGAAGGCATTGAGGTGCAATTGGCGTTCGGGAGCAGCCATGGTTTTCTCCTCGGATTTGTCGGATGGGGTGCTTTGGTGGGGGATTGCCGGGCCGGCGGTGTGGCAACTCAAGCACGCCCGGCGAGGAAGATGCCAGCGCCGGGACACAAGCCTGAAACGGCGGGAAATCCTGCTTCACCCGGCGCAACCGGACTCAACGCAAAGCCATGCAAAGCAACAAGCCGGTACCTCCCGCCGTCGTGGATTTTCGTTAGATGACTGATAGTTCGGTCACGGAAAGCGGCTTTTGGCGCAATCGGCACCGGAGGTGCCACTACCATTGACTGGTGCTTTCGCCGATTACCATCCGCCCCGCCCTGCCCGAAGACTACGACGCCGTTGGCCGCATCACGCTCGACTCGTACGTCACGGCGGGGTACTACGGCAGCGCAGACCACCCGTACCTTCAGGAACTGAAGAACGTCGCCGGCAGGGCAAAGCATGCCGATGTCCTGGTGGCCGAGCGCGACGGCGAAATCATTGGCTCCGTCACGGCCGCACCCGCAGGCGGAGGATTCTCGGACATCGGGCTCGAAGGCGAACTGGAACTGCGCACCCTCGTCGTGGACCCGGCCGTGCAGCGTTCCGGGGCCGGCCGCGCCTTGGTGCAGGCCGTCGTCGAGCAGGCCCGGGCGACCGAAGGAATCGACGCCGTATGCCTCACCACCGGTGCCACGTGGGAGAGCGCCAATGCCCTCTACCAGCGCACCGGCTTCGACCGCGCCCCCGAGCGTGATTGGTTCGTTCCGGGTACCGACATAAAGCTGTTCGTTTACAAGCTTGAGCTTTCCCAGCCTTAAAGTTTTCCTCGGATACCCCGGCAACAGGCCGGGAAGCGACAGGAAAGGCGCGCAATGCGCAAGACGTACGGCTCGGGCTCGGTCTGGGAGCAGACCCTTGGCTACTCACGTGCAGTCCAGGTGGACAACACTCTTTTCATTTCCGCCACGGCGGCTTCCGGACTGGTTGATGGCCAACAGGCGATAGTTGGTGACGACTTCTACTCGCAGACGAAGTACATCCTCGAAAAGCTCGGCGCCGTCCTGGAAGAAGCCGGTTTCTCCTACGAGGACGTTGTCCAGTCCAAGCTGTACCTGACGGACATCAGCAAGTGGGAAGACGCCGGCCGTGCCCACGGTGAGGTGTTCGGGGAGATCCGCCCCACCCTTTCGCTGGTCCACGTCCTGCCGTTCCTCGACCCGCAGATGCTCGTGGAAATCGAACTCGTAGCCCAAAAGCCCGCGTAAGCACCCAACTGGGTCGCATTTGTGCGCGTTTTGAACGCTGAAAACGCGCACAAATGCGACCTACTTGGGTTAGCCGGGGATGCCGTAACGGTGTTCCGGGCGGCCCGTGGTTCCGTAGCGTAACTGGATGTCGACGGCGCCATCGTCCGCAAGCGAGGACAGGTATCTTTGCGCCGTGGCCCGGGAGACGCCGACCCGGTCCGCGACTTCGGCGGCCGAATACTGCTCTCCCGGCAGCAGTGACTCCAAAACGGCCGCCTCGGTGGCCGACCGCGGTTTGGCCGACGGCGTGACGTCGCCCGGAATGAGCGCCCGCTTGGCGCGTTCGATGCTCATCTGGTCTACGCTGGCCTGCTGCCCCAGGATCCTGCGGTACCGGGCATAAGACCGCAATTGCTGGGACAGCGACTCGGCGGTAAATGGCTTGAGCAGGTAACCAAGCGCTCCCCGCCGCAGCGCCACCCTGATGGACCGGGCATCGGAGGCCGCCGTCAGCATCACCGCATCCACGTCCAGTTGGCCCAGCAAATCCAGCCCCGAGCCGTCCGGCAGGTAGACGTCCAGCAGCACCAAATCCGGCCTCAGGCTGTGGATGGCCTGCAGTGCCTGCGATACGGATCCGGCGGGAGCCAGCGCCATGAAGCCCGCCACCGAATCCACGTAGGCCGCGTGCAGCCTGGCCACGTGGAAGTCATCGTCAACGATCAACACCCGCAGGTCCTCAGCCATCGCTCTCCTTTTCCGGCGTTGCGCCGGCTCCGTTGTCCGTGCCGCCCGCTGCCATGACTCCCGGGATGGAGGCCATGAAGACGGCGCCCGGCCCACCTTGTGTGCCCGTGTCCAGGATGCGCACGTCTCCGCCCCGGCGCCGCGCCAATTGTCGCACCAAAGCCAACCCCAGACCCTGTCCGGCACCGGCACGCACCGGTGCCTCCGCCGTCGTGAATCCCTCGGTGAAGACCTCATCGGGATCCAGTGCGCCCAGTCCGTCACCTGAATCGCCCACCACCAGGTGGAGGGTACCGCCGTTCCCGGTGACGTCATCCAGGAGCTCCACCTCCACCCAGCGCTCCGCGGCGGAACCGGCGACGGCGGCGTTCACGGCGTTGTCGATCAGGTTGCCGAGCACTGTGGTGACATCCTGCGGGTCGGCAACGTGCCCGCGCACCAGCGTCTCCGGACCGATTTTCAACACCACGCCGCGCTCGGACGCTTCCACGCCTTTGGCCCCGATGAAGGCCTGGAGGTAGGTGTCCTGGAGGAGTTCGGCCTGCTCCACGGGGAACTTGAGCGGCCCGGTTGCGGAGATCCTTGCCAGGTACTCCTTGGCCTGCTCATGCTGGCCGATGCTCATGAAACCGGCGATGGTGTGCAGCTGGTTGGCGAACTCGTGCCGCTGGGCACGGAGGGCTGCGGACATGGTGCCCACGGCGTCGAGCTGGCGCGTCAACTGCTGCAACTCGGTGCGGTCGCGGAGCATCACCACCCAGCCGAGGTCTTCTGTGCGGTGCCATGCCTTGCGGGCGCTGGCCACCAGGACGCGGTCGCCGGCCAGTACCTCAACGGCTTCCGCGTCCTGCGCGGCGGGTCGGGTCAGCTCCTTCAGCGGGGCAGGAACAGGGGCTGAGTTCCATGCCTGTCCGGTGGCGTCGGGCATGTCCAGCAGGCGGGCGGCAGCTGCGTTGAAGACGGAGATCCGGCCGTCGGCGGCGATGCCGATCACGCCCTCGTCCACGCCTTGGAGCACGGCTACCTGGTCGTGGACCAGGGTGCTGATTTCTTCCGGTTCCAGTCCCAGGGTGAGTCGCTGAAGCCGGCGGCGGAGAAGGAACGACGCCAGGACGCCGGCCAGCAGGGCGCCGCCTGCTGTCACCGCGATCGGGATGATGTCGCGGGCCAGGCTCTTGCCGAGCGATTCCACGGAGTAGCCCACGCTCACCTCACCCACGATCGGGCCCTGCCCGCCAGTGCCGCCGGCGCTGCCCGTGCCGGGCGCGTAGACGGGAACTTTCGCCCCCGCGGACGGACCCAGGGTGCCGGTATTTCGGGTGGTGGTTTCCTGGCCGCCCAGTGCAGCGGAGGGGTCGGTGCTCACGCGTTCGCCCAGACGTGCGGGCTCAGGGTGGGCCAGGCGCAACCCGGTCTCGTCCGTGATGACCACGAACAGGGCACCCGTGCGGACCCGGGCTGCCTCGGCGGCCTGTTGCAACGGCCCGGCGGCGAGCACCGATGCCGGGGGAGTGCCTTGCTCCTTGCTGATGTCCTGGACCTGGGCCCGGACGTCGGGATCCGCGGCCACGGTCCTGGCCAGGGTAAGGGCCTGGTTCTCGGCCTCGTTGCCGATCCGCTCGTACACGAGCCAGGCGTGGACGGTGCCGCTGAGGAGGACCACCAACAGGACCACCCCCAACTGCAGCAGGAGTGTTTGGGTGGAGAAGCGCATGCTCACCCGGTTGAACCGCGGCACCCTTGCTCCTTTCCTCCACTTCCATTGAAGCATTGAGCAGAATGCGCAAAACGCTCTCAATGATCACTATTCCCATCAATCGAGCGAAACCCCCACCCGTGACCGGCGCCACTATAGCGTCTGTTGTGCGCATCACACTGAAGTGGCGCCTACAGAGAAGTAAGGAGCAGGCCGTGCTGGTTTTGCTTGGATTCGCAATGATTGCGGTCTTCATGGTCCTGATCATGACCAAAAAGTTGACGCCGGTCCTGGCGCTGATCATCGTCCCTACCGTCTTCGGCCTCTTCGCCGGCGCCGGCCTCGGCATCGGCGACATGGTGATGGACTCGATGAAGTCCATGACGTCCACGGCCGCGCTCCTGATGTTCGCCATCATCTACTTCGGCCTGATGATCGACGTCGGACTTTTCGACCCCCTGGTCAAGTTCATCCTGCGCAAGCTGGGCAACGACCCCGCCAAGGTGGTGCTCGGCACCGCCCTCCTGGCCGCCGCAGTGTCCCTGGACGGCGACGGTTCCACCACCTTCATCCTCACCACGGCAGCCATGCTCCCGGTCTATTTGAGGCTGAAGATGAGCCCCGTGGTCCTTACCTGCGTTGCAGGCCTTGCCAACGGCACCATGAACATCCTGCCGTGGGGCGGCCCCACTGCCCGTGCCGCCACAGCCCTGCACCTGGACGTCAACGACGTCTTCCTCCCCATGGTTCCGTCCCTGGTCGCGGGACTTGCGGTGGTCCTCGTCTTCGCCTGGCTGCTCGGCCTCCAAGAGCGCAACCGCCTCCGTGCCACCGCCCCGGAAATCTGGGGTGACGTCGCAGATCCCTCGGACGCGTTCGACGGCGGCACGACCGGAGGCGGGTCCGTCACCGCCGGCTCCGGCAAGGGTGCTTCCGGCTTGGGCCGCACCGCCGGTAAGCCCGGCACCGGTGGAGGTGCCGGCGTCGCGGTCCTCGACCAGGACACCGCTGCGTTGGTGGACGAGCACGATACCGCAATGGCGGACACCGCGCTGGATCCCAACCGGTCCACCCTCCGTCCCAAGCTCTTCTGGTTCAACCTGGGGCTCACGGTGGCCGTCATGGGCGTGCTGATCGCCAACATCGTCCCCCTGCCGTATGTGTTCATGGTCGGCTCCGCGATCGCCCTGCTGGTGAACTTCCCCAAGGTGAAGGACCAGGGTGCCCAGCTGATCGCCCACGCGCCATCGATCGTGGCCGTGGTCAGCATGGTCATGGCTGCTGCAGTCCTCACGGGCGTCCTCAACGGCACCGGCATGGTCAAGGCAATGTCCGAGTGGCTGGTCCAGATCATCCCGTCCGACATGGGACCCTTCATGGCCGTCATCACCGGCCTGTTGAGCATCCCCATGACGTTCTTCATGAGCAACGACGCCTTCTACTTCGGTGTCCTCCCCGTCCTGAGCGAAACCGCCGCCCATTACGGCGTCGGGGCAGCAGACATGGCCCGCGCATCCATCACCGGCCAGCCGTTCCACATGCAAAGCCCCCTGGTGCCCGCCATCCTGCTGCTGGTGTCCCTGGCCAAGGTGGACCTGGGCGACCACCACAAGAAGGTCCTGTGGCGGTCGGCAGCCATCTCCGTTGTCATGCTGGCAGTGGGCATGCTGACCGGAGCGATCGCGATCGGCTGAGCCCCCGGGTGCCGACGGGCAGCAGAGCCGGACATGGTCCGCTCTGCTGCCCCGTTTGGTTCATGGGGACCCCAAGCCAAGTAGACTGGTCCGGAAAACCAATTGAACTTTGCAGGGGAGATCCATGGCTGCGATCAACCGTGACGATGTCGCGCATCTTGCGCGTCTGGCTCACATCGAAATGAGTGACGAAGAACTGGACAGGATGGCGGGCGAGCTTGCTGTCATCGTGGATTCGGTGAAGTCCGTGAGCGAAGCCGCCGGCGACGACGTCCCGGCCACGTCCCACCCGATTCCGTTGAACAACGTGTTCCGCGAGGACGTCGTGGGCCACACGTTCACAGCCGGCCAAGCGTTGTCCGGTGCTCCCGATGCTGCCGAAGACCGCTTCAAGGTCCCCGCGATCCTGGATGAGGACTAACACCATGACTGAGCTGAAGAACGAACTCATCCACCACTCCGCTGCCGGCCTCGCAGCCAAGCTTGCTGCCCGTGAGGTCTCCGCCGTCGAGGTCACGCAGGCGCACCTGGACCGGATCGCCGACGTCGATGGCCACGTCAACGCTTTCCTGCACGTCAATACCGAAGAAGCACTCTCGGTCGCAGCTGAGGTGGACGCAGCCCGGGCCGCAGGTGAAGACCTTCATGCCCTGGCCGGCGTGCCCATCGCCGTGAAGGACCTGATTGTCACCATCGGCCAGCCCACGACTGCCGGCTCGAAGATCCTTGAGGGCTGGCACAGCCCGTACGATGCCACGGTCATCAAGAAGCTGCGCGCCGCGAAGATGCCGATCCTGGGCAAGACCAACCTTGACGAGTTCGCCATGGGGTCTTCCACGGAGCACTCCGCCTACGGCCCTACCCGCAACCCATGGGATCTCGACCGCATTCCGGGCGGATCCGGTGGTGGCTCTGCCGCTGCCGTCGCCGCCTTCGAAGCGCCGCTGGCCCTGGGCACCGACACCGGCGGTTCCATCCGCCAGCCCGGTGCCGTCACCGGAACCGTGGGCATGAAGCCGACGTACGGTGCCGTGTCCCGATACGGCGCGATCGCCATGGCCTCCTCCCTGGACCAGATCGGCCCGGTCTCACGCACCGTGCTGGACTCCGCACTGTTGCAGGAAGTCATCGGCGGGCACGATCCTTTCGACTCAACCTCCCTGACGGATCCCTTCAACAACCTGGTGGAGGCTGCCCGCGTGGGCAACGTCGCCGGACTGAAGATCGGCATCATCAAGGAACTGCACGGCGAGGGGTACCAGGCCGGTGTCGAGAACCGGTTCAAGGAATCCCTGCAGCTGCTCAAGGATGCGGGCGCCGAGATCGTGGAGGTGTCCTGCCCCAACCTCAAATACGCACTGGGTGCCTACTACCTGATCATGCCGTCCGAGGTTTCCAGCAACCTGGCCAAGTTCGACGGCGTCCGCTACGGCCTGCGCGTTCTGCCCACCGACGGTCCCATGACCATTGAACGCGTCATGGCAGCCACCCGCGCCGCCGGCTTCGGCGACGAAGCCAAGCGCCGCATCATCCTGGGCACCTACGCCCTGAGCGCCGGCTACTACGACGCCTACTATGGTTCCGCCCAGAAGGTCCGGACGCTGGTCCAGCGCGACTTCGATGCCGCGTTCGCGCAGGCGGATGTCCTCATTTCGCCGACCTCTCCCACCACTGCGTTCAAGCTTGGCGAGAAGCTGGACGACCCGCTGGCCATGTACCTGAACGACGTCGCCACCATTCCCGCCAACCTGGCAGGCATCCCCGGGCTTTCCTTGCCGGGCGGCCTTGCCGACGAGGACGGCCTGCCCGTGGGCATCCAGCTCCTGGCCCCGGCCCGCGGGGACGCCCGCCTTTACAGGGTTGGTGCCGTGCTCGAATCGATCCTTGAAGACAAGTGGGGCGGTCCCATCCTGGCCCAGGCGCCTGACCTGAAAACCGCAGCCCTTGGCTCTGCAGCCACCACCGCCGGAGGTTCCAACTAATGTCCGTCGACGCAATCGTCAGCTTCGAAGAGGCCATGGAGAAGTACGATCCCGTGCTGGGGTTCGAGGTCCACGTGGAGCTCAACACCAAGACGAAGATGTTCTCCTCCGCCCCCAATGTGTTCGGTGACGAGCCCAACACCAACGTCAACGAGGTCGACCTCGGCATGCCCGGTGTCCTGCCCGTGGTGAACAAGGCGGCAGTTGAGTCGTCCATCAAGATCGGCCTGGCCCTCAACTGCAAGATCGCCGAGTCCTGCCGTTTCGCCCGGAAGAACTACTTCTACCCGGACACTCCCAAGAACTTCCAGACGTCCCAGTACGACGAGCCGATCGCCTATGACGGCTACCTGGACGTAGAACTCGAAGACGGCACGGTGTTCCGCGTGGAAATCGAACGTGCCCACATGGAAGAAGACGCCGGCAAGCTGACCCACATGGGTGGCGCGGCCGGTCGCATCCAGGGTGCCGACTACTCGCTGGTGGACTACAACCGGGCCGGTGTTCCGTTGGTGGAAATCGTGACCAAGCCGATTGAAGGCGCCGGCAGCCGTGCACCGGAACTCGCCAAGGCCTACGTCGCCGCCATCCGCGAGATCGTGAAGAACCTGGGCGTCTCCGATGCCCGCATGGAACGGGGCAACGTCCGTTGCGACGCGAACGTGTCACTGCGCCCGCACGGCCAGGAACGCTTCGGTATCCGCTCCGAGACCAAGAACGTGAACTCGCTGCGCGCCGTGGAGCACGCTGTCCGCTACGAGATCCAGCGGCACGCAGCCGTACTGGACTCGGGGCAGCCGGTAACCCAGGAGACCCGGCACTGGCACGAGGACACCCGGTCCACCACCTCGGGCCGCGCCAAGTCCGACGCCGACGACTACCGCTACTTCCCGGAACCGGACCTGGTCCCCGTGGTTGCATCGCGCGAATGGGTCGAAGAGCTCCGTGCCACGTTGCCCGAACCGCCGGCAGAGCGCCGCAAACGCCTCAAGGAAGCCTGGGGTTACTCCGACCTGGAATTCCGTGACGTGGTGAACGCCGGTGTCATGGACTCCATCGAGGAGACCGTGGCCGCGGGTGCCAGCGCCGCCGTGGCGCGCAAGTGGTGGATGGGCGAGATCGTGGGCCGTGCCAAGGTTGCCGATGTTGAGCCGGCCGAGCTCGGTGTCACCCCGCAGACCATCGTGGAGCTGAACAAGCTGGTGGAAGCGGGCAAGATCAACAACAAGATGGCCGGACAGGTCCTTGACGGTGTGCTCGCCGGTGAAGGTACGCCGGAAGAGATCATCGAAAAGCGTGGCCTCGCCGTGGTTTCCGACGACGGTCCGCTCCTTGAAGCGATCGACGCAGCGTTGGCTGCGCAGCCGGATGTCGCGGAGAAGATCCGTGGCGGCAAGATCCAGGCCATCGGCGCCATTGTTGGCGGCGTCATGAAGGCCACGCGTGGCCAGGCCGACGCCGGCCGTGTCCGGGAGCTCATCCTCGAGAAGCTCGGGGTAGAGGGCTAAGACCCCCCTCTCACCCAACTGGGTCGCAGTTGATGCCGTTTTGAGCGCTCAGAACGGCAACAACTGCGACCCACTTTTTGTTGGTCAAGGGGCACAATTAACCCATGGCCACCCTTTCTCCAGGCCTTCGCAAGGCCCTCCTCGCAGGCGGCATCGCCGTCGCCGTGACCGCCGGTGGAACAGCGGCAGTCTGGGCGGGCACCCAGCCCAGCCCGTCGCCGTCGGGCACGTCCGCCTCACCGGGCCCGTCCGAAACCCGGGGCAACGGCAATGCGCCGCCCAAATCCACCGCCAAGCGCGGACAGGCTCTTCATGGCGAGCACGTGGTGAAGGACGCGGACGGAACATTCAGGACGCTTGTTACCCAGCGCGGGACCATCGAGTCGGTCAACTCCACGGACATCACGGTGACGAGTGAGGACGGGTTCACGCAGCGGTACGCCATCACCTCCGACACAAAGATCTCCATGGTTCCCGCCGACACGGTGCGGCCCCGGAACGGACGTGGCAATCCCGGCCTGCCTTCGGCCACTGCAGCCGAGCTGAAGACCGGCGACACCGTGCAGGTCTCCGGAACCAGGAACGGCGGGACTGCCAGCGCCACCAGGATCATCGCCGGAGATCTGGACGCGCTCCGCGGCCAAGGCCACAAACGCGGGCACGGCCCCAAGTAGCTTAGAGAGCCACGGTCCTGAAGCCCAGGTTCCCGCTGGCTGAATCCGGGGTGTTGGAACTGCGGGCCGCCACCCGGTAGCGGTTGCAGTACGAGTCATGGCACAAATAGGAGCCGCCCCGCATCACCCTGCCCCGGCCGATGGTGGGCCCCTGCGGATCGTGGACGGTGCCGGAAGCCAGGCATGTCTGGTAGTACTTCGGCAGGAACCAGTCGCTGCACCACTCCCAGACGTTGCCGCTGGTCTGGTAAAGGCCGTAGCCGTTGGGTTCAAACCAGCGGGCCGGTGCCGTGGTGAGGTAGCCGTCCTCCTGGTCGTTGCGGACGGGAAATTCCCCCTGCCAGATGTTGCAGTGGTGGCGCGCGCTTCCGACGGCGTGCCCGTTGTGGAGGGAATCTCCCCACGGGTAACGCCGGCCCTCCACGCCGCCGCGTGCTGCGTACTCCCATTCGGCTTCCGTAGGGAGCCGCCGGCCAGCCCATGCACAGTAGGCCAGGGCATCGTCATGGGAGACATGGGTCACCGGATGGTCCGGGACTTCGGTCCAGTGCGACAGCGGGCCGGCAGGGTGGGCCCAGTTCGCTCCGCGGACATTAAGCCACCAGGGGACGTCGTTGACCCGGTTGAGGATGTCCTGCTCTTGGGCCTTGACCGCCAGATGGAACACGGCAGAGGTCCCGAAGGTCTCTGATTCCGTTCGGTGGCCGGTGGCTTCCACGAACTCCGCGAACTGCTGGTTGGTCACTGTGGTGGCGCTGATGCGGAAGGCCGAAACGGATACAGGATGGACCGGGGCCTCGCCGTCGCCGGCGTTGCCTTCGTTGAAGGCGTCACCCATGGCGAACGTTCCAGCGGGGACAGGGACGTCGTTTGCGCTCACGGAGGCGGAAGGTACGACGCCGGTACCCGCCTTGGGGTGGCCGCCCGCCGTGCGCTGTGCCGGCGTCAGCTCCGGCGTCGTACTTTTCCCGGAGCCTGCGCCCGGACTGCAGCAATCTGCCATGTCAATCCTCAGTCTGATTCCGTGCGCTGCCCGCGTGTTCCGCAGCGGTAGCGCACCTCTTTCCGCCATGCGCACCCGATCCACAGCGGGAGCGCACCCCTTTCCACCACGCGCGCCCGTTCCAGTGGGCGCGCCGGGCGGAAACGGGTGCGGTCCCCGCTGCGATCCCTTGGGGCATGCTGACGAGAATTCTACAGGGGGAAGCGCAAAAGTGATGAAAAGTGATTTTTAGAACCAGTTTCAATCATGATCTTGCAAACACACGGTGCCTCCCTTTATGGTTTGTTAAACGGTTAACGAGCGTGGTGCGGATCACACTAATGGTTTTCGCCCGGCACACGAGGAGACAGTATGAACTCGACAACGGAACAGGCTCCGGTCACGCCGGCTGCCGGCCGGGTCGCGGCAGCACAGGGCAATGGTGCCCCGGCGGCCAAGCCGGGAAGGCCCGGAGGGGGCAGGCGCAAGGGCAGCAGGATCCCTGCGCAGAGTTTCCGCGCGCGGTTCCGGCGCGACAAGCAGATGCTCCTGATGATGGTGCCGGGCGTGGCATTCCTGCTCGTCTTCTTCTACATCCCCATCCTGGGGAACGTCATTGCTTTCCAGGACTACCAGCCCTACCTGGGGATCGGGGACAGCCTGTTCGTCGGCTGGCAAAACTTCACGGATCTCTTTGCCAACCCGGACTTCATCCATGCGTTCTGGAACACCCTTTACCTGGCCGCGTGGCAGTTGGTCTTCCTCTTCCCGGTACCGCTGGTGCTGGCGCTGATCGTGGACTCACTCATCAGCACGCGGGTGCGGCGGATCTTCCAGAGCATCGCCTACCTTCCACACTTCCTGTCCTGGGTCCTGGTCATCGCCTTCTTCCAGCAGATGCTCGGCGGCGCGGGGTTCGTCAACAACGTGCTCCGGGACTGGGGCATGGAGCCGATCCCGTTCATGACCAACCCGGAAACGTTCCCCGTGCTGGTAGTAGTGCAGATGATCTGGAAGGACGCCGGATGGGCCATGATCATCTTCCTGGCAGCCCTCGCCAGTATTGATGCCTCGCTCTACGAGGCCGCCGCGGCCGACGGCGCAGGGCGCTGGCGCCGCATGTGGCACATCACCCTCCCGGGCCTCCGGCCCGTCATCGTCCTGCTGCTGATCCTGCGCATCGGAGACATCCTCTCCGTGGGCTTCGAGCAGTTCATCCTGCAGCGCGATGCCGTGGGAGCCGGGGCAGCCGAAGTGCTGGACACCTTCACGTATTACACCGGCGTGGTAGGTGGTGGCTGGAGTTCAGGCGCAGCGGCAGGACTTGCCAAAGGCGTCGTCAGCGCGCTGCTGATCTACGGCGCCAACAAACTTGCCCACCGCTTTGGCGAAGACGGAATTTTCGCAAAACAAGCGCGCTGAAGGCCACGCAGGCCCGCAGCTGCCGCACAAGGAGAACTTCATGGCAACAACACTTTTCACCAGGAAACCACGGGAGCTGAGCTACAGCCCCAAGCGTCCGGTATGGAAGGAGCGCCCCTCCGCCCTGTACCAAACAGTCAAGGCGGTGGTCCTGGTGGCCTTCAGCCTGTCCATCCTCACGCCCATCCTGCTGGTGGTCTCCACCTCGCTGGCGGACAACCAGCAGTTGGTGGAGGCCGGTGGGTTTGTCCTGTGGCCCGAACGTCCCACGCTGGAGGCGTACGCCACCATCTTCAAGGGACCCATGGTGCTGCAGTCGCTGGGAGTCAGTGTGCTGGTGACGGCAGTGGGCACCATCCTGGCGCTGTTCGTCACGATCACCATGGCTTACGCCACGAGCCGTTCGGTGCTGTTCGGCCGGCCGGTAGTGCTGGCGGTGCTGTTCACGCTCCTGTTTGCTCCCGGGCTGATCCCGTCCTTCCTCATGATCCGGCAGCTTGGACTGCTGGACTCGTTGTGGTCACTGATCCTGCCGGGCATCTTCGGCGCCTTCAACTTTGTGGTGATGCGGTCGTTCTTCATGAATATCCCCGGTGAACTGATCGAAAGCGCCAGGATCGACGGCGCCAACGACTGGCAGATCCTGTGGCGGATCGTCATGCCGTTGTCCAAGGCCGTGATCGCAGTGGTCGGCCTGTTTTACGCCGTGGGTTTCTGGAACTCCTTCTTCAACGCACTCCTGTACATCAACGACCACAGCAAGTGGCCCATTCAATTGCTCCTGCGCAACTTCGTAGTGCAGGGCAGCGGTGCTGCAGACCAGCTTGGCATCACCACCACACCCCCGCCGCAGTCCATCCAGATGGCCGTGGTGGTGGTGGCGCTGGTGCCAATCCTGATGGTCTACCCGTTCCTCCAAAAGCACTTCGCCAAGGGCGTCATCACCGGCGCCGTCAAGGGCTAGCTCTCCGCACCAAACTCGTCACGATCACCTAAGAACACATCACCAGAAAGGGTCATGCCATGACCAGCACTACCTCAGGACAGGCGGGCTTCAGCCGCCGCGGTTTCCTCGGCCTCGCCGGCCTGGCCGTCACCGCCGTTGGATTGTCCGCATGCGGCAGCGGTGGAGGCGCCGGGAACGGAGGCGCCGCAGCCTCCGCCTCGGTGAAGCTGCCAACCTACAAGGAATTCACCGGCGTGACCCCGGACCTGCCCGGCAATGCCAAGGGTCTCCAGGCCGGATACTTCAAGCTGCCCGAAGCCGTGCAGTCAGTAAAGACCCCGCCCCTCAAGGGCAAAGTCAGCGGCCTGACCGAAACGTTCGACACGATGAGCCCGGGCTTGAAGGACAACCCCTTCTGGCAGCGCCTGAATGCGAAACTCGGCGGCGACCTCGAACTGCAGATCGCCGAGGACATCGGGGATGGCTACCCGGCCAAGTTCGCTACGGTCCTGGCCAGCAATGAGCTGCCGGACATGATGTGGGTTCCCCCCAACCAGGGCATCCCCAACGTCGGGCCCATGCTGGAGGCCAAGTTCCAGGACCTCACGCCCTACCTCTCCGGGGACGCCGTCCTTGAGTACCCCAACCTGGCCGCACTTAAGCCGGATTCCTGGAAGACCGCCGTCGTGAATGGCAAAATCTGGGGTGCTCCCATCCCCAGCACCCCGTTCGGACAGGTCTACGTAGGCAACCACAACGTCTGGGAAGAGGTGGGCGGGTTCGAGGCCGCCTCGGCGGACGAATTCCTGGAGAAGGCCAAGGAGCTGACCCGGCCGGGCGAACAGAAGTACGCCCTGGAGCCTGCCTATATCAACGCCCTCCACATGGTGACCGAATGGTTCGGAGCCCCCAACAGCTGGGCCGTCAACAAGGACCGCACCCTGACGCACCTGTATGAGACCGATGAATACCTGGCCGGCGTGGAGTTCACGGCCAGGATGTTCGCGGCAGGCGTGTTCTACCCCGACTCAAAGGCCGCGGACATCCGTACCAGGGTGGCCAATGGCAGCGTGGCGGCGCAGGTGGTCAGCGGCCCCCACGACATCCGCAGCTACCGTGCTTTGAGCAAGAATACAAAGTTCGACATCCTCATCCCCTTCAGCGCGGATGGCAAGGTCAAGCCGGTATATGACATGGGCTACGGCACCGTGGGATTCACACCGTTCAAGAAGGCCGACGAAGGCAAGATCCGCGAGCTGCTTGCCCTCATCAACTACCTCTCCGCCCCGTTCGGCACGGTGGAGTACATGCAGAAGAACTTCGGCGAGGCCGGCCAGGATTACACGCTGGACGGCAACGGCAACCCGGTACGCACGGAGACCGGCACCACCAACGCCCCGGGGCTGGTTTCGGCCCTGAACATCATGGCCAGCCCTGAAAACGTCATCTTCAATCCCGGCTTTGACGATGACACGCGCTACGTCAACCAGCAGGAACAGAAGCTCCTGGAGATCGCCTGGCGCAACCCCACCAACGGTACCTACTCGGACACCAACGCCAAGGTGGGCGCCAAGATCACCAAGCAGCTCCGGGACAAGGTGGTGGACATCCTCACCGGGCGCGCCAAAATCGACGAGCTCAAGGACGCGGTCAAGCGCTGGAAGAGCGAGGGCGGCGACAAGATGCGGGACGAATACCAGGCCGCCTTGGATCCCAACGCGCCGGTGTTCCGGAGCTAGCCCGCGTCAAGGGACTAGCCTCTACACCACGGGTAACGGACACCACATCTTCAACCAGGGGGAACCATGGCAAAAACAAGCAGTACCGGCGTCAGGCCCACCATCCGTATGGTGGCTGAACTTGCCGGCGTCTCCACCGCCACGGTTTCGTATGTGTTGTCGGGCCGCCGCGGTGATGGCGGTCCCGGTGTTTCAGACCCGACGGCGGAAAAGGTCAAGGCAGCTGCGGAGCGGCTCGGGTACCGTCCAAACCAGGCGGCCCGTGCCATCCGCACCGGACGCACCAACACCGTGATCCTCTCGCTGACCATGCTGTCCGATCCATGGTCCCTGTCGGTCATCGAAGCGGTCCAGCGTGCCTCGGAGCCGCTGGGCATCACGCCGATGATCCTCGGCGACGCGGACTGGGTGAAGGTGCTCGGGACGCACAATGCCGACGCGGTGTTCGTGGATGCCGTCCGGGCCGGGGAGCGGGACGCCCTGCGGAAGCTGGCACAGCACGGCACCACCCTGGTGGTCTTTGACGAGGAGCTTGAGGCCGACGGATTCGACGTCATCCGTTCCATCGCCGGGCCGGGTTGTCGGATGGCGGTGGAGCACCTGCTGCACGGCCACCGGAGGGTCGCCTGCCTCACCCCGGCTACTTCGGCGGGGACGTCCGGTGGTACCAGGTACCGCGCCTACGCCGAGGCCTTGGCTGCCGCCGGGATCGCTGAGTGCGGGGATTACGTGGGGCTCTTTGATGGAACCTCGGCCGGGGCATATGCGGCCACCACCCGCCTCCTGGCGCTTCCGGACCGACCCACCGCCATCTACGCCACCACGGACTATGCCGCCGTCAGTGCGATCAACGCCGCCCAACGACTCGGGCTCGCTGTTGGGAAGGACGTAGACATCATCGGCGTCGGCAACACCGTGGAGGGGGAGCGGATGTCACCGTCCCTGAGCACGGTGGGTCCGGTGGACTTCTTCGACAAACTGGCCCACCTGCTCCTGCAGCGGGCCACAGACCAGGGCGGCCCGGAAACACCCACCGTCCTGGACTTCCCCTGGCACCTGTTCGTGCGGGAATCGGCGCCCCATCGCAGCGCCGCCAACAGACACAACTAACAACCAGCAGAAAGAACGTTGTACACCATGGAAAAGGATTTGAAGGTCGGCATCGTAGGTTTCGGCCTGCGCTCGGGGCTGTGGAAGCACGCCCACAAGCCGGGCGAAGGGTCTGAGGTCACGATCGTGTGCGACCTCAGCGAGCGCGGCCGGGCGGATGCCGCCGACCGCATCCCCTCGGCCCGCATCACCGCCGACCTCGAGGAGTTGCTGGCCGCCGGGTTGGACGCCGTCATGGTGCTGACACCCGACAACCAGCATGCCGCCGTCGCTGTCCGCACGCTGAAGGCGGGAATTCCCACGTTCTGCGAGAAGCCGTTGGATGTCACGGTCAAAGCTGCAGATCTTGTCCTGCAGACGGCGTATGAAACAGGGACCCGGCTTTATGTCGGGCACAACATGCGGCACATGCCGGTGGTGGTCCAGATGCGGCAGCTCATCGAGGAGGGCGCCATCGGCGAGGTCAAGGCGATCTGGTGCCGCCACTTTGTGGGTCATGGGGGCGATTTCTACTTCAAGGACTGGCATGCCCAGCGCGCGAACGTGACCTCTCTGCTACTGCAGAAAGGTGCCCACGACATCGACGTCATCCATTGGCTGGCCGGCGGTTACACCAAGCGCGTCGCCGCGGTGGGGGACCTGGCTGTGTACGGCGGGGTGCCGAACCGCGGCAACAATGACGGCAAACGGATGGGGGATTGGTTCTCCCTGGACAATTGGCCGCCGACAGAGCAGAAGGACCTGGCCGAGGTCATCGATGTGGAGGACATCTCCATGATGAACATGGTCCTGGACAACGGCGTGCTGGCCTCCTACCAGCAGTGCCACTTCACTCCGGACTATTGGCGGAACTACACCGTCATCGGCACCAAGGGCCGGATCGAGAACTTCGGCGATGGCCCGGGGGAGACCATCAATGTGTGGACCTCCCGGACGTCCGGGCGCGGGGAGCCTGACCAGGTGATCACCATCCAGGACGGCGATGGCGGGCATGGCGGAGCCGATCCGCGCCTGGTCGAGGAGTTCCTGCGGTTTGCTGCGGAGGGCGGCGCCACCCAGACCAGCCCCGTTGCGGCGCGGCAGGCGGTGGTCGCCGGCATCCTCGCGGCCGAGTCTTTGCGCGGCGATGGCTCCGCTCGGGAGGTGCCGGAGTTGCCCGCCGGATTGGTGGAGTATTTCGACGCCGGCCAGCCCGCCCTGGTCCGCGACTGAACCACCCCCGCGTACCCAACTGGGTCGCAGTTAAGCGCGTTTTGAGCGCTCAAAACGCGCACAAATGCGACCTAGTTGGGTGAGGAGAGCCCGGTCATGACGGTTTGAAGTGACTCGCACACCGTCATGACCGATTTCCGCTTAAGGGTCTCCGGACGGGCCAGGATGTCGATCTTGCGCACCGAGTTCACCCCGGCAAGGGGACGCAGCACCACGCCGGCATCCAGCACCCGCCGCGCGGTGAACCTCGGCAGCAACCCGATCGAACCCCCTGCGGAAACGAGGGCCGCCACCGTTGAATAGTCGTTGATGCGGTGCAGGACTTCCGCCGGGCGTCCGCTGACAGCCACGACGGCGGCCAGCACGTCCGCGGGCGAGTACCCGTCGCGGCTGGTCACCCACGGTTCGTCGACGACGTCGGCAGGCTCGAGTTCGCGCCGGGACGCCAGCGGGTGTCCTGCCGGCAAAGCAATGTCCAGTGGCTCGTCCGCCAACGGGATCACCGCCACCTTGTCCTCCGGCCATGGCGAGCTGTTGTCCATCCTGTGGGCCAGGACAAGATCGTAGCGGGCCACCAACCCCGGGAAATCCTCCTGGGCCACATCCTCATCGGAGAGTCGCAGCAGCGGCGACGCACCGCCGTCGGACGCTTTTTGCGCGCGCAGCAACGCAGCCAAGGGCGCGAACAAGGCTTGGCCGGCGCTGTGGAACGCGCTCACGCTGACAGTCGAGTCCGGAGCTTCGTGGTACGCGCCGATTGCGGCCCGCGCGTCTGCCATGGCATTGACGACGGCGGCACCCGCCTCCGCGAGGACGCGGCCTGCGTCAGTGAGCACCAAGGCGCGGCCTTCCTTGCGGGTCAGCGGCACATCAACGGATTTCTGCAACAGGGCCAATTGCTGCGAAACCGCGGAGGGCGTGACCATGAGGGTCTCCGCCACGGCTTTTACGCTGCCCAGGTCGCCGAGTTCGCGGAGCATCTGCAGCTGATGAATTTCCATTAGCAAATGCTAAATCGTTGATTGAGAAGAATCTAGTTGTGCTAAACCATGCGCGGGTCTTCAATGGACTCAGCAGCAACGAAGCACCCAGCCAGTGAGGAACCCCATGAAGGCTCTCTACAAATCCGGACCCCACGAAGGGTTCGAACTCGTCGATCGGCCCGAGCCCGCAACGGGCCCGTCCGACGTCAAGATCCGGGTCATGACCACCGGCATCTGCGGCACCGATCTCCATATCCAGAGTTGGGATGCCTGGGCCCAAAGCATCATCCAGACTCCGCTCATTGCCGGGCACGAGTTCTACGGAGAAGTGGTGGAAATCGGCGAGGACGTGCGCGATGTCAAGGTCGGCGACCGCGTCTCCGGCGAAGGCCACGTGGTGTGCGGTATCTGCCGGAATTGCCGCGCAGGCCGCCGGCAAATGTGCATCCACACGGTTTCCGTGGGCGTGCAGCGCGATGGTGCGTTCGCCGAATACGTCGTGATCCCGGAGACCAACGTCTGGGTCCACCACGACGAATCCGTCACCCCCGAGCTCGGTGCCATTTTCGACCCCTTCGGCAACGCCGTGCACACGGCGCTGAGCTTCCCGCTGGTCGGTGAAGATGTCCTCATCACGGGCGCCGGACCCATCGGCCTCATGGCCATTGCCGTGGCGCGTCACGCAGGGGCACGCAAGATCGCCATCACCGACGTTTCGGCGCCGCGGCTGGAACTGGCCCGTCAACTGGGCGTGGACCTCGCCGTCGACGTGTCCAGGATGCGCGTCCGCGAGGCACAGCAGGAGCTGGGCATGCGCGAAGGCTTCGACATCGGCCTGGAAATGTCGGGACACCCCACGGCGCTGCCTGAGATGATCGACAACATGAACCACGGCGGACGCATCGCCATGCTCGGCCTGCCCAGCCAGTCCATCGACATCGACTGGGGCAAGGTGGTGACCCACATGCTCACGCTCAAGGGCATCTACGGTCGCGAAATGTTCGAAACCTGGTACGCCATGAGCGCCATGCTGTCGTCCAACCCTGTGCTGCACCGCAACATCTCGGCCGTTATCACCGACAAGCTTCCTGCCACCGAGTGGGAGAAGGGCTTCGAGATCGCCCGCAACGGCGTGGGCGGCAAAGTGGTCCTCGACTGGACTGAACTCTAGAACCTTCAGGAGCAATTCAATGTACTCAGCCATCAAAGACCAACTCCAGGGCGAACTCGAGGAGATCCGCAGCGCCGGGCTCTTCAAGACCGAACGCCACATTGATTCCCCGCAGGCAAGCCACATCGCCGCGGGCCAGCTGGGGCAGCCGGCCAACCAGGTACTGAACTTCTGCGCCAACAACTACCTTGGCCTGGCCGACCACCCGGAGATCATCGCCGCCGCCAAGTCCGCCATGGACGAGCGCGGTTTCGGCATGGCTTCCGTCCGTTTCATTTGCGGCACGCAGGACCTGCACCTGGAACTCGAGGCGCGTGTTTCGCAGTTCCTCGGCACCGAGGACACCATCCTTTTCTCCAGCTGCTTCGATGCCAACGGGGGAGTCTTCGAGTCCCTCTTTGGCCCGGACGATGCCATCATCTCGGACTCCCTCAACCACGCTTCGATCATTGACGGCATCCGGTTGAGCAAGGCCAAGCGCTTCCGTTATGCCAACCAGGACATGGCAGACCTCGAAGCCAAGCTCGTTGAGGCCTCGGGTTCGCGGCGCAAGATCATCGTCACCGACGGTGTGTTCTCCATGGACGGTTACCTCGCACCCTTGGAAGCGATCTGCGACCTCGCCGAGAAGCACGACGCCCTGGTCATGGTTGACGACTCCCACGCCGTGGGCTTCATGGGTTCCACTGGTGCCGGGACGCCCGAGCACGCCGGAGTCTCGGATCGCGTGGACATCTACACCGGTACCTTTGGCAAGGCGTTGGGCGGCGCTTCCGGTGGCTATGTTTCCGGCCGCGGCGAGATCGTGGCCATGCTGCGCCAGAAGGCCCGTCCGTATTTGTTCTCCAACTCCCTTGCGCCGGCGATCGTGGCTGCCACTCTTAAGGCCCTGGAACTCGTGCAGGGTTCCGGTGAGCTGCGGACGCGCCTGTTCGAAAACGCTGCCCTGTTCCGTCGCCGGATGAGCGAGGAAGGTTTCGAACTGCTCGACGGCGAGCACGCCATCATCCCGGTCATGTTCGGTGACGCTGTGGTTGCGGCGCGCATTGCCGACGAGATGCTTTCCCATGGCGTCTTCGTCACCGCCTTCAGCTACCCCGTGGTCCCGAAGGGCGCGGCACGGATCCGCGTCCAGCTCTCCGCCGCGCACAGCACGGACGACGTCGAAGCGTGCGTCCAGGCGTTCGTCAAGAGCCGCGACGCCGTCGCCTGACACGGGCAGAACCGATGCTGGACCCCACCACCCACTCTCACCGATAACCCCCATTGGTGCGTCCCTCTCTCACCGATAACCCCCTTTGGCCGAACGCTCTCTCACCGATAACCCCCTTTGGCCGAACGCTCTCTCACTCCCCTCGGGCAAGTGAGAGAGGGATGCTTAGGAGGGGGGTGTTTGGTGAGAGAGGGACGCCCTGGAGGGGGTGTTTGGTGAGAGAGCGTCTGGAAGGATGGAACCATGGCTTCGAATTATGACGTGGTAATCGTTGGCGGTGGGATCGCGGGACTGTCCCTCGCATCAGCCCTGGGGAAAGAGTGCTCAGTCGCCCTGGTGGAAGCCGAGCACACCCTGGCCTTCCACACCTCCTCACGTTCAGCCCGCCAGCTGATTCCCAGCTATGGTCCGCCCGTGGTGCAGGAATTGACCGTCCGCACCTTGGAGTTGATGAGGGCAAGAGACGAAAACCTCCCCGAACCGGTCCTGACTCCGCGTGGTTTCATGCTGGTGGGTGACGAAGAAAAGGTCAAAGCCGAAGCCAGCGGCAACATGCACCCCATCACGCATGCCGAGGCACTCCAGCTCTGCCCGGTCCTCAAACCGGACTCTTTCACCGCAGCAGGCCTGGACAGTGGATCGTATGGCTGCAACGCACCCTTGTTGCTGGACGACCACCGCAAACGGGCTGAAGCGGCGGGTGTCGACATCTTCACCGGAGCGCGCGTCCACTCCGCACAACGCATCGGCAGCGGCTGGGAGGTGGGCGCCGGCACCGAAGGCTTCCAAACCGGCGTCGTGGTTAACGCCGCGGGCGCGTGGGCAGATGAACTGGCCGTCATCAGCGGCGTCGAGAAATTGGGACTCCAGCCGTACCGCCGGACCGCGGCGATCGTCAATGTCAGAACGCCTCTCGCCCCGCAAACGCCCATGGTCTGCGCCGCGGACGATTCCTTCTACTTCCGGCCCGAAGGCGGCCAGGTGCTGGTGTCGCCGTCCGAGCACGTTCCCAGCGGCGCTGAAGATGCCAGGCCCTACGCCGGAGACGTGGACAAACTCATCGACACCCTCAACACCGTGACCACCCTGGGCATCGACTCGGTGGACCGTTCCTGGACGGGCCTGCGGACCGAAGCCGCGGACGGGATTCCCGTGGTGGGGTTCGACGCTGAGGCCCCCGGCTTCTTTTGGCTGGCCGGCCAGGGCGGTTACGGATTCCAGACGAGTTCCGCCGTGGCAGAACTGGCGGCAGGCCTCATCCTGGGCGAAACAAAAGCCGGCAGTCCGGAATCCCGGACAGCGGAGCAGCTCGCGGCGGTCCGCTGGTCCATCCGGCGCTGAACAATAGGGACATGACACCAGCCAGCACCCTCATCACCAACATCGGCGAATTGATGACCCAGGACCTGGATCATCGGGTCCTGAAAGACGCCGCGATCGTGTTCGAAGGCGAGCGCATCTCCTGGATCGGTTCCAGCGCCGACGCCCCGGCGGCTGATGACAGGATCGACGCCGAGGGCCGCGCCGTCCTGCCGGGCTGGGTGGACTCACATTCCCATCTCGTTTTCGCCGGCGACCGCACCGCGGAGTTCGAGGCACGCATGGCCGGGGAGAGCTACAGTGCTGGCGGCATTGCCGTGACCACGGGCGCCACACGAAGTGTCAGCGACGAGGAGCTGACCCGGCTGGTCAAGGGCCGCGTAGAAGAGGCGCTCTCGCAGGGCACCACATATCTGGAGAGCAAGACCGGATACGGCCTGGACGTGGAGAACGAGGCCCGCAGCGCCCGGATCGCGGCCGAGCTGGTGGATGAGGTCACCTACCTTGGCGCCCACCTCGTCCCCGCTGGGGCAGACCCCGAGGAGTACACGGACCTGGTTTGCGGTGAAATGCTCGACGCCGTCCTGCCGCACGTCCGCTGGGCGGATGTCTTTTGCGAGACCGGTGCCTTCACCGAGGACCAGTCCCGCAGGGTGCTCAAGGCGGCCCAGGCCGCAGGGCTGGGACTGCGCGTGCACGGCAACCAGTTGGGCGAGGGCCCGGGCGTTGCGTTGGCCGTGGAGTTTGCCGCCGCGAGCGTGGACCACGTGAACTATCTTTCCGAAGCAGACATCAAGGCGCTCGCTGAAACCTGGTCAGGTTGGGACGCCCGGTCAGGCACGGGCGCAAAAGGCACCGTGGCCACGTGCCTGCCCGCCTGCGACCTGTCCACCCGGCAACCCCTGGCCCCTGGCCGGGAGCTGATCCACGCCGGCGTCCAGATCGCGCTCGCCGCGAATTGCAACCCCGGTACCTCCTACACGAGTTCCATGGCGTTTTGCGTGACGACGGCGGTCCTCCAGATGCGCTTGAGCGTCCACGAGGCCGTCCGGGCGGCGACGTACGGCGGCGCCTTGGCGTTGGGCCGGGAGTCAGGGAACGACGTCGACGGCGAACGGGCGGTGGGCTCGCTCGCCGTCGGTCATCGCGCGGACCTGCATATGCTCAAGGCGCCCTCAGCGACGCACCTGGCCTACCGGCCGGGAATTCCGCTCACGCACTCGGTGTGGCGGGCCGGCCGGCAGGCTTTCTAGGAGCGGGGCCTCAGCCTAAGAACAGGTGAACCTGGCGTCCGCCCAGTCGGCGTGGTCGTTGCCATTGCCGTCACCGGAATCGTTGGCGACGAGTTCCACGTACTGGGCTCCGGTGACATCCACCGTCAGGGGGAGGGGAGCGCTGGTGGGTCCAAGCACCGGTGTGGTTGCCTTGGCTGTACCGTCGGCCACCACCGAGAATTTGACGCTGCCCCGCGTTGGCTGGGCGTCGTCGATTCCAACGGTGGCATTGAAGGTGCTGCAACGGCCGCCGAGGAAGTAGCGGACGGTGCCGTTGGCGTGGGCGCCGAGACCTTTGGCAAAGACGGTGCCGTTCAAGGTGAGCGGCGTGCCGTCACCGGCTCCGGTTCCTCCATTGGACATGTCCTTCTCCACTGGTCCCCAGCCGTTCGTGGCACTCACCCAGGGGTGGTCGCTCGCGTAGACGGTGGCCTGCGGTGGTTTGGGCAGTGTCCGGACGCTGGCCGTGGTGCTGATGGTGCGGCTGCCTGCGGGTTCCGTGGTGGTGGTGTACTTTGCCGTCGCTGTGATGGGGTAGTCACCGTCGGCTGAAGCGGGTGCGGTGACCTTCCACGTGGTGGTGAGGCGGCCACCGGCTGGCAGGTCCCCGGCAGTGGACGGGGTGGCCGGGCTCGCTGTCCATCCTTCGGGCAAGGCGAGTTCCACGGCCAAATCCTTGATGGCCGCAGGCTCATCGGACACGAACGTCGTCACGAAATCCTGGGCCTGGCCCTGCTGGATGACGTCGCCCTGGAGGGCAGCCGTGAGCTGGGCGCATGCCGGGACGGCATCTGAGGCGCCGAGGTCCTCCACCAGGAGGTTGTCCAGGGTGAAGTCGGAGCCGTTGGCGCTGCCGGTCCTTTGCAGCCCGACGAAATAGTCTCCGCAGAAGCCCGTATCGAAGACCTGCTCGAACCGCGTGGTGGAGGTCTTGGTGTCAATCGGCTGGCTGCCTGTTACCGCAGGGCCTGCCGCGGAGTCATAACCCGAAACCCAGGCGTACTGCCCGGCCTTGGAGTTCTGGTAGTCGAACGAGACCTTGTACTTGTGACCGGCCTTGAACGGAACTGTCGCCTCGGTAGTGCGGTACACCATGCCGGGTCCTCCATTGGGAGCGCGGTTTTCGTCGTGGGCGATCAAGGACCACCGACCGTCCAGGACTTCGTCGATCACGTTGGTGTGCCAGCCCTTCTGGGTGAAGGGTTCGTTGCGTTCGGTGATGTGCGTCCGGGGATCGGTGGACCCTCCGGCGTTGCCCTTCACGAATGGTCCCCAACCCTGATCCACGTTTTCGAAGTCTTCGCTGAGCACGCCGGTGGTGGCCACGCGGGAGGTTTTCACCGCCCGGAAGTCATCCACGCGCACAGTGGCGTCGCCGTCGTCCGCTGTGAGGGTGACAGTTGCCTTGGTGTCGTTGCGCGGCACGTCCACCAGCACACGGACCCTTTGGAAGGCCGTGCCGTGCTTTTCGTCGCCGGCGACGAAGTTTTCGGCGTTCGAGGAATCGATGGTGGTGCTTTCGGTCTTGCCATCGACAGTGACGGAGAGGGAGGTGGGCCGCGTTTTGCCCGGCTGGATTTCCAGCCACGCACTCACTGACTGGGTTCCGGCGTCGAGCTTTACGTCCTGGCTGATCGACGACGGCGACGCGCCCAATTGTGCGTAGCGGCGGCCCTTGTCGTCACGCACCTGGGTGACGGTTCCGGTGGGGTTCCAGGCGGTGAGGTCGGCTCCGTTGAAGCCGGGATCGTTGAACGAAGTTCCGGAACCGAAGGAAGCGTTCTTGGGAAGCGCGTTGTTCTTCGCCGTCAGCACGTAGGGCTGCTTGGCGTCGGCGGTGACGGTCACCTGTCCGTTGACCACGGGGACGTCGGCCACCTTCACCCGTCCGTTGTCCGTCAGCTTGAACAGTTCCAGGGACTTGGCGTTGGCAAAGTCCTTGGTCAGTGTCCACGTGCTGGAGCCGCCCGTGGGATTGTAGTGGTACATCTTGTCCAAGGTGTTGTTCTCCTTGGAGGACCACGGCAGGAGATAGGAACCGCCGGAGAGGACGGAGGCTCCACCCACGGTGATGTTGCGGGCTTCAGCGGTATTCCCGGTGACCGCCACGCCATCAGTGAGGTCGATGCGGTCCGCGGTCCACTTGGTGATCGGGTGGTGCTGGAGGAACTTGGCCGGCAGGTTGGCGGTCCAGATGTTCTCGCTGAACGCGTTGAAGTCGTTCTGGCCGGTCCAGCCTTCGAACTCGACGATGTGGCTTACCCCGAGCTTGGGATCGGGGTTCCAGACGTCGGACTGGCTGTTGTTGATGAACCGGAGGATCTGGGAGTTGATGCCCTTGTTGGTGGAACCGCCGTACTTCTCGTCGTTGGCCCAGTGCGACCACGTGTTGTTCAGGGACAGGTGGTCAGCCCACTCGGAACCTACGCGGAAGCCGTTCTTGACCAGTTCCTGCTGCAGGCGTTCGGCCAGCCAGCCGTACTCGTAGTAGACATCGACGTACACGAAATCCAGGTTCTTGTCCGTGGCCTCGCGCAGTTCCTTGATGCGCTGGGCCAGCTTGCCCGAGTTAATGTCGTGCCTTTGGTTGATGTAGTAGGACTGGTCCAGCCAGTTCCACCCGAGGGCCTTGTCCGCCCTGAGCAGGTCTTCGCTGAAGGACTTGGCCTCGGGGTAGATCTCGGTGGCGTTGATGTGGACACCGAAGCTGGCGTTCCAGTCCTTGCCTTCCTTGACCAGTGTGTTGAGGTCTTCCAGGCCGCCGGCACGGGTGTTGAAGTTGTCACCGTAATCGGTGTTGGCAGAGTCGTGGCCCTCGCTGGTGTAGCCCTTGAGCATGGCAACCTGCCCCAGCCCGTCGGTGGCCAGGGAAATCCGCTTGACGTCGTCCAGCGTGCGGAGGAAGGGGTGGGTGGCCTGGGAGGCGAAATTGAAGGGAATGTGGGTGACCACATTGTCCGGGGTCTGTTCGCCTTTGTTGGCGCTGACCTGGATGGAGCGCATGGCGATGGCGGCGTCCTGCCAGTCGACGATGCCGTCAGAGTTGGCGTCGGGGGTGATGGCCACGCGCGTCCACGGCAGTTCCTCCGTGGTGCCCGATCCCTCGGCACGGTAAAGCCACTGGCCGCTCGCGATTCCCATGGAGACTCCGCCGGTCCCGTTGGACACCGCCTGGCGCCAGAACCGGCCGCGGTCCTTGGAACCCGGTCCTGACGAGGTGTCATAGAGGGCATTGGATTCCAACGCGGCCCCCAGCGCGGAGGTGTTGGCCAGTGCGTACGCAGAGCTCTTGGCTGCTGTATCCACGGGGGTAGAGGCGGTGATGGGCGTGAACTCGTCGCCGGTGACGCTGCGGTCCACGGACAGGTTGGCCGTGGAGACCTGGGCCCCGGGCTGCGTGGAATCCACGGTGACGAGGTTGAGGCGGGGGAGCTGCAAGGTCTTGACCAGGAATTCCGGGGAATCCTTGATCTCGGTGACGTTGAACGAGACCACATTCTTCTTCACGGACAGCCGGGCCTTGATGGTGGCGTTTCCAAACGTGGGCACGGTGAGGACGTAGTCGATCGTGTCCTTGCCGGACGTCGTGGATGTCCCCTCAACCTCGTATTCGGTGCCGTTGATGGTGATGGTCTTCAGCGAAGCGGGCGTGCCGGGCAGCGATGCCCTGGTGGCAGTGTCGGTGTAGTTCAGGACCTGGGGGAACGTGGTGGAGACGTCAACGCTGAGCTGACCGGACTGCAGGGTGGTGCTGCCCGCAGTTTCCGTCACCGCTGACGCAGGCGTCGGGTGCAGGGCCAAGAGTCCCAGCGTGGATGAGGCGACGACGCAGGCCAGACTGAGCGCCGTTAGTCGTCTGATGGAGGAAGGCTCGGGCATGGTGCTCCTTCATGATCATTTTGTGCTCGAAACAATCAACTTCTATCTAGCGCTCCTAAGACTGCTTCATTGCACAGAAGTTGACAAGACTTAACGCCGAATTGACTAAAGCGAACAAGGGGGAACAGGAATGAGCGATTGAGCGAAGTGTCGGTCCCCAGGGTGTCAATGGCTGTATCCACTCCAGTAGATGATCCTTGTGAGATTGAAAATGATCGTTTAGTGTTTTCTTAGATCAAGAAACGTCATTAGTTGAGCGGGAGCAGAACACGCTATGAGCCACAACATCCTGGGTGCCTTCATGGAAGAAGAACTCACATCGCAGCCTGAGGTCTGGCAGCGCGCCATCGAACAAGCCGCTGCGGAAAACCTCCTCCCCGCCGACGGCCAGCGCATCGCCGTGATCGGCTGCGGCACGTCCTGGTTCATGGCACAGAGCTACGCCGCAGCACGTGAATCAGCGGGCAAGGGCGTGACCGATGCCTTCGCCGCCTCCGAGGCGTTCCTGAACAACAACAGCCCGGAACGGCAGTATGACGCCGTTGTGGCCATCACGCGCTCCGGCACCACCACCGAGGTGCTGGAGATTCTGGGTGCACTGAAGGGGCTCGTCCCGACGGTAGCGATCATCGGTGATACGTCGTCGCCCATCGTGGAACTGGCGGACGCCGTGATCGGCCTGCCCTACGCCGATGAGCGCTCCGTGGTGCAGACGCGGTTCGCAACCTCTGCCCTGGTGTACCTGCTGGCCAGCCTGGGCGTCGACCTCACGACGGCCATTGCCGACGCCCGCGGTGCCGTAACAGAACCCGTGGCGCAGGAACTGCTGGACGCCGAGCAGTTCACCTTCCTGGGCACCGGATGGACCATCGGCCTCGCCCACGAGGCAGGCCTCAAAATGCGCGAAGCCGTCCAGGGCTGGACCGAGTCCTACCCGGCCATGGAGTACCGCCACGGACCCATCTCCATCGCCGCTCCCGGCCGGGTGACCTGGTTGTTCGGCCAGCAGCCCGAAGGCCTGGACAATGACATGGCCGTCACCGGCGCCCTGTACCTCCACACCGAAAAGCACCCGCTGGCGGAACTGGCCCGGGTCCACAAAGTCACGCTGGAACGTGCACGCGCACGCGGCCTCAATCCGGACCTGCCCCGCAACCTGACCCGCTCCGTCATCCTCGACGCAACAGCCTAGGCCCCGCCATGGTTCTCGGAGCCGCCCAGTCGGCAGTCCTGGCCTTCGACGTCGGAGGCACGGACGTCAAGGCAGGACTCGTGGATACCCAGGGAACGGTCCTCGGACTGCGGCGCGTCCCCACCCCCGTGGACCCTACCCACCCCGGGGAGGCGGTCCTCGACCGCCTCGCAGTCCTCGCGGACGAACTCGCCGCGGAGTTTCCCGGCATCCCGCCCAAGGCGGCCGGCGTGATCGTGCCCGGCATCGTCGACCCCGTGGAGGGCATCGGCGTTTATTCGGCCAACCTGGGATGGCGCGACTTTCCCTTCACCGCCGAGGCCAGCAAGCGGCTGGGGATTCCCGTGGCCTTCGACCACGATGTCCGCTCGGCAGCTGCGGTGGAGCACCGCTTCGGCGGCTCCAGGGACTTCAAAGACGTGGTGGTCATGGTGGTGGGCACTGGTATCGCTGCCGCCGTGTTCTCCGGCGGGAGCCCGGTCACCGCTGGCGGGTTCGCCGGCGAACTGGGCCATGCCCAGGTTCCCAACCCCGACGCCGGTCCAGGCCTTCCCGGGGCCACCATCCTTGAGGCGGTCGGCTCAGCGGGTGCCATTGCCAAACGGTATGCCGCCGGATCCGGTGCGCCAGTCACCGGTGCCCGCGACGTCCTCCTCCGGGCGAAGGCAGGAGACCAGCTCGCTGCCCGGGTCTGGTCCGATGCCCTGGATGCCCTCGCCTTTACCATCTGCCAGTGCGTCAACATCATGGGCACCGAGGCCGTGGTGATCGGCGGCGGCCTCGCCGAAGCGGGCGAAGAACTGCTCCAACCCCTGAGGGCGCGCGTGGACCGGACCCTGGACTTCCAGCGCCGGCCCCAACTGATCCGTGCCCAACTTGGACAGGACGCCGGGTTGCTCGGAGCCGCCCTGAACGCGAGGGCACTGCTGGGGACCACCCCATGAACCGCATCGTCACCGTCACTGCCAACCCGGCGATCGACATGACCTACACGGTGCACGGCATCACCGAGGGTGCCAGCCACCGGGTTCCAACACCCCTGAGCCGCGCCGGAGGCAAGGGACTCAATGTCGCCAGGGTGGCACACCAGGTAGGGCATCCCGTCCTCGCCGTTGCCCCGACAGGAGGTGCCGCCGGACAAACCCTCGCCGCCGAGCTGTGGACCAGCGGCGTGCCGCACAGCCTCGTGAACGTCGCCGCCGAAACCCGGCGGAGTATCGCCTTGGTGGACACCGTTGCAGGGGAGACCTCCATCTTCAACGAAGAAGGCCAGGCCCTCCTGCCGGACGACTGGCGCTCGCTGCGTGCCGCCGTCGTGACAGCCGTCCAGGGCGGTGACGGCCACGGAGCTGCCGCCGTCCTGGTAGGTTCCGGCAGCCTGCCGCCGGATGCTCCCGCCGACTTTTACCCCTTCCTGGTGGAGCTGGCCCACGACGCCGGGATACCAGCCATCATCGACACCTCCGGTCCGGCGATTATCGCCGCAGCCCGGGCAGGTGCCGATGTCCTCAAACCCAACCACCATGAACTCGCCGAAGCGACGGGGAAGCAGAGCCTGGAGGAGGCCGCCCTCTGGCTGATTTCGTTGGGCGCCAGGACGGTACTCGTCAGCGCCGGGGCTGACGGCATGCTCGCCTTCGACCACGCTGCCCCCGGCGGCTACTGGAGTGCGCGGCTGCCGGCTCCATTGAGCGGGAACCCCACAGGAGCGGGCGACGCCGGTGTGGCGGCTGCCGCCGTCGCGCTCGCCGAAGGCGTGACGGAACCACGCCTGTTACTCCAACGCGCCACGGCCTGGTCGGCGGCCGCCGTGCTGATGCCAGCGGCGGGCGAGATATCGCCGCAGTACAAGGAACTTGAAGATCAACTGATCGTGACATGGAAGGAGACCCTGTGACGCTGGTCAATACCAGGGAACTGATGGACAGGGCCGCGGCGGAGGGCACCGGACAAGGCGCGTTCAACGTCCTCCATGTCGAAACGGCAGAAGGGCTGGTAGCTGGTGCCGAAGCGGCAGGGGTGCCCCTGATCCTGCAGATTTCGGAGAACTGCGCCAAGTACCACGGTGGCCTCGAACCCCTTGCTGCCGCAACCCTGGCCATTGCCCGGGACGCAGCGGTGCCGGTGGCCGTGCACCTGGACCATGCCGAGTCCGAAGACCTCGCTCTGGCCGCCGTGGACCTCGGATTCGGGTCCGTAATGTTCGACGGCGCCCATTTGCCCTACGACTGGAACGTGGAGGTCACACGGCGAGTGGCCCGCTACGCCCATGACCGTGGAGTCTATGTGGAAGCCGAACTCGGCAAGGTCGGTGGCAAGGACGGCGCCCACGCGCCCGGTGTCCGCACCGACCCGGGTGAGGCACGGGCGTTCGTTGAAGCCACGGGCGTTGATGCGCTCGCCGTGGCCGTGGGCTCCTCGCATGCCATGACGGAGCGGAGCGCCACGCTGGACCTGGACCTGATCGCCAGCCTCAAGGCCGCCGTCGGCAAACCGCTGGTCCTCCATGGATCCTCCGGCGTCACAGACGGTATGCTCGTAGCCGCTATCGGGGCCGGTATGACTAAGATCAACGTATCCACACATTTCAATGGGTTCTTCACCCGTGCCGTCCGCGAGTACCTCGACGCCCATCCGGCAGCAGTGGATTCGCGGAAGTACATCACGGCCGGCCGGGACGCCCTGGTGATGGAATCTGCACGTATGCTGACGCTGTTCGCCAAAGCGAAATAGACACATCCGCGAAAGGCTTGTCATGACCCGCACCGATCGGCTGACCGCTATCCTTGACCTCCTCGCTGAATCCGGCCATGTGGAAGTCGAGGACATCGTGACGCGGCTCGGCGTATCGCCTGCCACCGCCCGCAGGGACTTGGACAGCCTCGCCAAACAGCGCCTCCTGAGCCGTACCCGTGGCGGTGCCACCACCGGCTCCGTGGCGTACGACCTTCCCGGCCGGTACAACCGCGACGACCACGCCGAGGCCAAGCAGGACATCGCCCAGGCGGCATCGGCACTCATCAGTCCCGGATCCGTGATCGGCCTGACCGGCGGAACCACCAACACGGCCCTGGCCCAGTTGCTCTCCACACGCGAAGACCTGAACGCCCCGTCCAACCGGCCCACGCTGACAGTAGTAACGAACGCCATCAACATTGCCTCGCAACTGGCCGTGCGGCCCAACATCAAGATCATGGTCACGGGCGGCATCCTGAACACCCGCTCCTATGAGCTCGTGGGACCCTACACGGACGTCATCATGCAGAAAGTCGCCCTGGACATCGCGTTCGTCGGCGTCAACGGCGTGGATCCGGATCTTGGCCCCACCATCACGGACGAGGGCGAAGCCATGGTGAACACCGTCATGGCACGCCGCGCCACCGAATCCTACGTGGTGGCCGATTCATCCAAGGTCGGCCGGCGTTCCTTCGCGGCCATGGCCGGTTACGATTTCCGCCACCTCATCACGGACTCCGGCATCAGCGCAGCGGACAAGGCGGCGTTCGAGGCAAAGGGCACGGAGGTCATCGTCGCGCCTCCCGCCTGACCTGCCTCCGGGTTCCTTCGGGAAAGTCGCAGGAACTGCAGGCAAGATAGGTACATGCTTCTTGCTTCCCGTCGCCGCCTGCGGGCAGAGGTCCTGATTGTCCTGGGCCTCTCGCTGGGCCAGTCCGCCGTGTATTCGGTGGTCCAGCTCCTGGATAAACTGACCCGCGCTCCGCTGTCGGAAGCGACGTCCACGCTTAACAGGTCCCAAAGTACCCGGGAGTACTTCGACCTCACGTACCAGCTGCTGGACATCATGTTCGCCCTGGTGCCCGTGGTCCTGGTGTTCTACTTCCTGTCCCTTCACGCCCCCGCCGGTTCGGCGTTCGCGCGCCTGGGCTTCAACTTCTCCCGGCCCGGAAAGGACACATTGCAGGGGCTGGGCCTCGCTGCGGCGATCGGCATACCGTCGCTGGGGCTCTATGCGGCCGGCCGCGCCCTGGGCATCACCACGGCCATCATCCCCAGCGGGTTGGACGCCTATTGGTGGACTGTGCCGGTCCTGGTCCTTTCCGCCCTGCGTCACGCGATCGTCGAGGAAGTGATCGTGGTGGGGTACCTGATGGACCGCTTCGGAAAGTTCGGCTGGAGCGTGCCCCTGGCGATCATCTCCAGTGCGTTGCTGCGGGGGAGCTATCACCTGTACCAGGGCTTTGGGCCGTTCATCGGCAACGTGGTCATGGGCCTGGTGTTCGCATGGTTGTACACGAAGACCAAGCGCGTCATGCCTTTGGTCATCGCCCACGCCCTGCTGGACATTGTGGCCTTTGTGGGATTCAGCCTCTTCGGCAAGGCCGTGGGACTCGGATAACGCCGCGGCCTGGGCCGCGTTCGGAGCTTAAAGCAGCTTAAAGGAGCTTAAAGGTATTCGGCCGCCATCGGTGGGTGACGTCGTTGGCACCCGCTGATGGCGGCCGAAGTTTCTGGCAGAACGCGTCAGATGGTGACGGCTCCCGATGACGTTTCGAAGGTCACCGACATGATGCCCGGGGTTCCGTGCGGAGCCATCCACTGGACTGCCACGTCTTCCAGGGGCTTCTCCACGGGCTCGCCCAGCCACTCGGTGACGCGTTGAGCCGACCCGGCGATGGTCAGGCTGGACATCTTGACGTCGCTCTCGTAGACCTTGGAGGGATGCAGGGAGGGGTCACCTTCCCACTTCAGCAGGTACGGCACCTGGGGATCGGCGATCAGGCCGAGGATGCCGATCTGCTGCCACACGAGTTCCCGGCCATCGGGAAACTTGCGGTTGCCCGGAACGGCGGAGCGGCCGAGGCGGTCTTCAAAGGGGGCGAGGTCGTCAACGGCGACGCACCAGCCCATCCAGCCACCGCCGGCAGCCGAACGTGCCCGTACTGCCTGGCCGAAGGGTGCCTTGTCGGAGGCAGGGTGGTCCAGGACCTCCACGACTTCCAGGTATTTGTTGTCCGCCAGGGGAATGATCATGTTCCGGGTGCCGAAGCGCGGGTGCACTCCGCCCCGCACTGCGTCCACTCCCAGAGCCGCGGAAATTCGTTCGGTGGTGGCCAAAAGGCCATCTTTTTCACAAGCGTAAGAGACGTGATCCATGCGCATGGCTTCATCTTGGCACTTTGTGATCGGGGTCTCAGCTAAGTCAAGCCTAACCAAGGTGGGATGTTGCCGCCCGGGTAGCGGAACCGTCATGGCTGGACCCGGAACAGACGCGCGGGGACCGAAAAATACTGTCTTCGTCATAAAGCTGTCCAAGTCGCGGGCGGGTTCCTAGACTGGCCGCAACCCACCCGGCACCACCAACTGAAAACCCATGCGCTACGAAGAGGAGAACGCAATGTCACAGGGATGGTCCTTTGAAACCCGCCAGATCCATGCAGGCCAGGAACCGGACGCTGCAACAGGGGCGCGTTCGCTTCCGATCTACCAGACCACCTCGTTCGTGTTCCCCAGTGCCGAGAGTGCTGCCAACCGGTTTGCCCTGGCTGAGCTTGCGCCCATCTACACCCGGATCGGCAACCCCACCCAGGATGCCGTGGAGCAGCGCGTTGCCAGCCTGGAAGGTGGGCTCGGCGCCCTCCTGCTGAGTTCGGGCCAGGCGGCGGAAACGTTCGCCATCCTGAACATCGCCGAAGCCGGCGACCATGTGGTGGCCAGCCCCAGCCTGTACGGGGGCACGTACAACCTCCTGGCGCACACGCTGAAGAAGTTCGGGATTGCCGTGACCTTCGTTGAGGATCCGGACAACCTGGATCAGTGGCGCAATGCCGTCCAGCCCAACACCAAGCTCTTCTTTGGCGAGGTGGTGTCCAACCCGCGCCAGGATGTCCTGGACATCGAGGGGATCGCGCAGGTGGCACACGATGCCGGCGTGCCGCTGATCGTGGACAACACGCTGTCCACTCCCTACCTGATCCGTCCCATCGAGTGGGGTGCGGACATCGTGGTGCACTCAGCCACCAAGTACCTGGGTGGTCACGGTGCGGCGATCGCCGGCGTGATCGTGGACTCGGGCAACTTCGACTTCGGCAAGGACCCGGACCGCTTCCCCAACTTCAACACGCCGGATCCCAGCTACAACGGCCTCGTCTATGCCCGTGACCTCGGGAAGGATGGAGCACTGGGCGCCAACCTTTCCTACATCCTCAAAGCGCGGGTCCAGCTGCTCCGCGATCTCGGCTCCGCAGTGTCTCCGTTCAATGCTTTCCTGATTGCGCAGGGCCTGGAAACCCTGAGCCTCCGGGTGGAACGGCACGTCGCCAACGCCACGGCAGTGGCGCAATGGCTGGAAGCGCACGACGACGTCGAATCCGTCGCCTACGCCGGGCTGCCGTCCAGCACCTGGTTCGAACGCGGCCGGAAGTACGGTCCACGCGGTACCGGTGCCGTGGTGGCCTTCACCATCAAGGGCGGAGTCGAGGCAGGCAAGCGCTTTGTGGATGCCCTGGAACTGCACTCTCACGTTGCGAACATCGGCGATGTCCGGTCCCTGGTCATCCACCCGGCGTCGACTACCCACAGCCAACTGACCGTGGAACAGCAGGTGGCAGCAGGCGTGAACCCGGGTCTCGTCCGCCTGGCTGTGGGCATCGAGCACGTCGACGACATCATCGCCGACCTCGAAGCCGGCTTCCGCGCCGCCAAGGGCGCGTAGGCTCTGCAGGACCCTGGCGTGGGCCCCGGCCGGTCGAATGTTCGCCGGACGGGGCCCGGGCGGCGTCTTTGGCGAACCAAGCAGTGAAAAACCGTCACACTGCTGTCACATTCTTCGCCAGAACCGCCATGTTCTTCCTAGACTCTACGTATTAGGTCATGAGTGCCAGCGCATAGCCCCGGCTTGCTGGCCGGCAACCCTCCTCCGCGGTGGGGTGCCCCGGGTGAGGACCTGGCCTGTCGCAGAAATGGCGATGGGCAAGCGCGACGATAGGTGTCAAAGGAATGACCATTACTGCTGCAGCACTCCCAAAATCGGGCGAAGAAGACGGCATCGTCAAATACGCGGGCATCGGTTCCCTGAAACTTGAAGCGGGCGGCTTCCTTCCTGATGTCGTCCTGGCCTACGAGACGTGGGGACGGCTGAATGCCGATGCATCGAACGCTGTCCTGATCCAGCATGCGCTGACGGGAAGCACGCACGTAGCCAAGGGTGCCACCGACGAGGACGGTTGGTGGGAGCAGTTGGTGGGTCCCGGCGCCACGATCGACACCGACCGGTTCTTCGTGGTCTCCATCAACATTGTGGGCGGATGCTACGGAAGCACCGGACCGTCCTCGACGGCCCCGGACGGACGTCCTTGGGGGTCCCGCTTCCCCTTGGTCACCCTGCGGGACAGCACCGAAGCCGAAGCCCGTCTTGCCGACACGCTGGGGATCCGCCAGTGGCATGCGGTGCTTGGCGGCTCCATGGGTGGTGCCCGGGCCCTTGAATGGGCCGTGACTCTTCCTGACCGCGTCAAACGGTGCGCAGTCATCTCAGTCGGTGCCTACAGCACCGCCGAGCAAATCGCCTTTGCCCAGTCGCAGACCTTGGCCATCCGCCAGGACCCCCACTTCAACAACGGCGACTACTACGACGGACCGGCTCCGGAGGCGGGCCTGGCACTGGCGAGGCGCATCGCGCACATCACCTACCGGTCAGCGCTGGAACTTGATGTCCGCTTCGGCAGGGAAGCCCAGCACCAGGAGACGCCCCTGGCCGCCGCTGTGTTGGGCGAACGCGGCCGCTACCAGGTGGAGAGCTACCTGGACCACCAAGGCACCAAGCTGGTCCGCCGCTTTGACGCCAACAGCTACATCGCCATCACTGAAGCGCTGATGTCCCACGATGTTTCCCGTGGTCGCGGCAGCCTCCAGGAAGCCCTCGGACGGGCCACCGCCGAGTTCTTTGTCGCGGCAGTGGACACGGACAGGCTCTACTTTCCGGAGCAGTCCCGGCAACTGGCCGCGCACCTGCCCGGGCAGGTCCCTGTTCATGTCATTGAAGCGCCGATCGGGCACGACGGCTTCCTCACGGAAATCGGCCAGCTTTCCACCCAGCTCCGCGAAGCGTTCTTCGCGTAGCGGTGCGGTGGCCGTTGGAACCACGGGTGGCGGTTACACCAGCGACGTCTGCATGCGCAGGAACTGACCGTAGCGTTGGGCCTCGGCGTCCAGTGCTGCTTGTTCCTCCGGCCCGGGTTCATGGTTCATGCGCACTTCCAGCCCGCAAACTCCGCCCGAGAGCCTGTGTCGCCACCAACCGGCCAGCCGGCCGTCCAGCAACACCGCGTGCATGGGACCCTTGTCCTCCGGAAAATAAGGTGCTGTTCCGCCCAGGTAGTGCCGGGTTTGTGAGTAGCCCATGATGTATTCGTCATAGCACTGGACAAGGTCGATCCTGGGCTCCGCCTGCCGCGTCCGGGGGAGTGCCTGCCCGGGACGGGCCGGCTGCCCGGACCGGGCCAGGGACTCCACTTCCTCCGCAGCCACGTGGCATTCCACGCCGTCCACGTCCATCGTGGTGAGTTCCGCGGACAGGGAACGGGCAGCATCCAGGCCGCGGCGGATGTCCTGCATGGTCAGTCCGGACCACACAGAACAGTCCTTCACGGTCGCAGGACCCCGGCTGCCGAAGTAGCGTAGAACCAGCCGTGCCAGTGCGTGGTCGCGCTCGTCACCCCGGAAGCCCGGCCTTTCCTGAAGACCGGAGGCGTTGGGAACCCGCTCTTCGAAGAGTGCATAGGTCTGCTTGAGGGCGCCGCCGGTTGAACGCACCGGCGCGCCGCTGACCAGGATTCCGCTGGTTTCTGCGTGCATCAGGTGGTAAATGAAGCCCAGACCCTTTCCCGGCAGCCCGGCGCGCTCCAGCACCTGTCCCAGCTCTTCGCGCGTCTTGTGTTTGCCGCCGGCCACCGCTTCGGCCAGGATCCGTCCGCTGCGGGCGGCGGTTTCCGTATCCACGCCGGTTTGCCGGTACATTCCCTTGTTGCCCTGATGAAGGCGTTCGGCGGACAACGCCATCAACCAGCCAAGATCTTCCCGGTGGACGAAATGCCAGGTGGGCCGCAGAATGTGGGTCCGGAGGATCGTCCCGTCTGCCACGGCCTGCTCGACGTCGTCGGCTGTGGCCCCGGGAGTGCGCTGGGCAATGGACCAGCGCGCGTAGGCGAACTCCTGCGACTGCACCGCAAGGAGGTGTCGCAGGACGCCGGCTACGTCTGCGCCATAGGGCGGTCGAAGCCGTTGCCGCCGCAGGCGGACGTCGACGACGGCAGCTGCCTGGCCTGTCACACCGTGCACGACCAGCCCCTGCCTAGCCGCGCGGCACCATGGTGCTGCCGGGTCCGAACACGGGTCCCGGCGTCGGGCGCTTGGGTGAGATCCCGTCCCCTGAAGACTGGTGGCGCAACCGGCGGATCACCCACGGCACAAAGTACTCCCGGGCCCACACCAGATCCGAGGAACGCGCCTCGCGCCACGTCCGCGGGGGGAGTGGCTTGGGGCTCAACGGCTCCAGGGCGTGCGGAACGTTCAGTGCTTCGAGGACCATCATGGCGATGGTGTGATGCCCCAGGGGCGAGAAGTGGAGGCGGTCTTCGTCCCACATCCGGACATCTGCCAGCTGCCTGAGCGACCACATGTCAGCGATGATGGCGTCGTGCCGCGCGGCCACGGTGCGGAGGTTTTCGTTGTAGATGGCCACCTTGCCGCGGATGCGGCCCAGTACGGACGACGCGGTGTCGGGCCCGTTGAACAGCACCACGGTGGCGCCCCCGGAGCCCAACTGCCCGACGGCGGCATCCAGCTTCTCTGCCAAAAGGTCGGGATCGCCCCCGGGCCGGATGAGGTCGTTGCCACCGGCCGAAATGGAGACGAGGTCGGGCTGCAGCTCCAGGCAGGGGCCCACTTGCTCGTCGATGATCTGCTGCAGAAGCCTGCCCCGGATGGCGAGGTTGGCGTAGGCGAAGTCTTCGTGGCCGCGGCCCAGCTCTTCGGCTACGCGGTCAGCCCATCCCCTGAAACCACCGGGGTTCTGCGGCTCGGGGTCGCCGATGCCTTCGGTGAACGAGTCTCCCAGCGCTACGTATCGGCTCCAGGGATGCTTTTGGGCCGGGTCGTCCGGCCGGACCAATGAATTCACGTCACTCACGCTTCTCATCCTGCCTCTAACCTGCCAACCTACGCGACCGTAGGTTGTTACCAGCGGGTAACTGCAAGAATAGACCCATGACTGAAGCCGTTGCATTCCCCGCGCCCGTTGTTCTCTGGTCCCACGACGAGTCGGAACGGGAAGGCAAACCGCTGCTGGTCCTGCTGCACGGTTACGGTTCCAATGAGGAGGACCTCTTCAGCCTGGCCGGGCTGCTGCCTGAGGGATTCGTGGTGGCAGCGCTGCGGGCCCCCGTGCCCACCGGGCCCGGGTACACGTGGTTTCCGCTGACTGCATCGATCGAGTACTCACTGGATGCAGTCAAGCTGGCCGCCGGATACGCGCTCGAGTGGCTCGATACCGTCAAAGCGAACCATTCCTCGGTGACACTGCTCGGCTTCTCCATGGGCATGGCCATGGCCACCACCATGCTCCGCTACCGTCCCGCGGACTTTGCCGCCGTCGTCGGGCTTTCAGGTTTCGTGGTGGACGCCGCCGGCGACCCTGACTTCCGCGACGACCAACTTGATGGCAGTGTGCCGATGTTCTGGGGCCGGGACCAGCAGGACCCGGTCATCACCCAGGACAAGATCGAATACACCATGGGCTGGGTGCGCAAGCATGTGGACCTCACCAAGGTCCTGTACACGGGGATGTGGCACGGCATCAACCAGCAGGAGATCGGCCACGTGGGGGAGTTCCTCACCCACAAGGTGCTGGGCTAGGGGGATCCCGGGCTAGGAGTTGCCGGTAATCCGGACGGTCTGTCCATTGACGCTCACGGTGTCGCCGGCGTGGAGCTGGCGGCCGCGGCGTTCCTCGATGTCGTCGTTGACCTTGACCAGGCCGTTCTTGATGAGCTCCGTAGCCTCAACCCCGTCTTCCACCAGGTTGGCGAGCTTCAAAAGCTGGCCCAGGCGGATCATGTCGTCGCGGATAGGGATTTCTTCGATTTCGGGGTTGCTCATACAGCAATGATGCCTGAAGTAGTGTGGTGACAGTGCCGCAGCCTTCCCGTCATTCCAGCTTTCCGCTTGTCCTTGGCCTGCCTTTGGCCGTCCTGACGGGGCTGGTGCTCCCGGTGCAGGGACGCATCAACGGGGCACTGGCCACCAACCTTCATGACGGTATTACCGCCTCGGTGGTGAGTTTCACCATAGGCCTGGTGGTGATCGCAGCGATATCGCTCGCCACGCCCAAGGGCAGGGCCGGGCTGCAGCGCATTGTCCCGGCGGTCCGCAACCGAAGTTTCCCGCCCTTCTATGTCATGGCCGGCGCCGTGGGGGCGTTCTTCGTCTTTGCCCAGTCCTACACCGTGGGACTGTTGGGTGTGGCGGTGTTCACTGTCGCCACCGTGACAGGACAGACCTTGAGCGGACTGCTGGTGGACCGGTTGGGGATAGCTCCCGGCGGCAAGAGGTCCGTTACCGGCATGCGGGTGGCTGGCAGCATCCTCACCGTAGCTGCCGTCGCCTGGGCCGTGTCGCCGCGCCTGGGCGGCGTGTCCGACGTCGGAACCTTGCTTGTGCCGGTCATCCTGCCTTTGGCAGCGGGTTTCCTGATGAGCTTCCAACAGGCCATGAACGGAACGGCGACCGTGCACTATGGCACGCCCATTGCGGCCACCTTGGTCAACTTCCTCGCTGGTTCGGTGGTGTTGTGGATCGCCTGGCTCATCAAGGCCGCGGTCTCAGGTCCCGGGAATCCCTTGCCGGGCGAGCTGTGGTACTACCTGGGCGGGCCGTTGGGCTGTGTGGCGATCGGCCTGGCGGCCCTGCTGGTCCGCAGCCTGGGTGTCCTGGTGACCGGCCTGGGCATGATCGCCGGCCAGCTGGTGGGCTCCCTGGCGCTCGACGTCGTGATCCCCACCTCCGGAACGGTGGTCGCCTTGCCCACGGTGCTCGGTACGCTGCTGACCCTTGCGGCGATCGTTGTGGCCACTCTTCCATGGCCGAAAGGATCCTTCGCCGGAAGGCCGGCCGCCAAAGGCCGGTAGGCTAGGACACGCAGCTTCCTGCACAGTTCAAACCACCGCGGACCGCACCCAGCGGCCCTGTAGAAATATGGAGTACCCATGGCAGCAAAATCCGTCCTCGACCAGGTCATTTCCCTTTCCAAGCGGAGGGGATTCGTGTTCCAGGCCGGTGAAATCTATGGTGGCTCCCGCTCTGCCTGGGATTACGGTCCCCTCGGTGCTGAACTGAAGGAAAACATCAAGCGCCAGTGGTGGCAGTCCATGGTCCGTGGCCGCGAGGACGTCGTTGGCCTGGACTCCTCCGTGATCCTGCCCCGCCAGGTGTGGGAAGCCTCCGGTCACGTGGAGGTCTTCTCCGACCCCCTGGTGGAGTGCCTCTCCTGCCACAAGCGCTACCGTGCAGACCACCTCGAGGAAGAGTACGAGGAAAAGAAGGGCCGTCCAGCGGAGAACGGCCTGGCCGACATCGCCTGCGCCAACTGCGGTACCCGCGGCCAGTGGACTGAACCCCAGGAGTTCTCCGGCCTCCTGAAGACCTTCCTCGGCCCGGTCGCCAGCGAAGAAGGTTTGCACTACCTGCGCCCCGAGACTGCGCAGGGCATCTTCGTGAACTTCAACAACGTGCTCACCACGTCCCGCAAGAAGCCGCCGTTCGGCATCGGCCAGATCGGCAAGTCCTTCCGCAACGAGATCACCCCCGGCAACTTCATCTTCCGTACCCGTGAATTCGAACAGATGGAGATGGAGTTCTTCGTCGAGCCCGGCACGGACGAAGAGTGGCACAAGTACTGGATGACCGAACGCATGGCCTGGTACACCGGCCTGGGCATCCGTGAAGAGAACCTCCGCTTCTTCGAGCACCCGCTGGAGAAGCTGAGCCACTACTCCAAGGGCACCACGGACATCGAGTACCGCTTCGGCTTCCAGGGCTCCGAATGGGGCGAGCTTGAAGGCATCGCCAACCGCACGGACTTCGACCTCTCCACGCACGCCAAGGCCTCCGGCACGGACTTGAGCTACTTCAACCAGGCCACCAACGAGCGCTACACCCCTTACGTGATCGAGCCCGCTGCGGGCCTGACCCGCTCCTTTATGGCCTTCCTGATCGACTCCTACACCGAGGACGAGGCACCCAATGCAAAGGGCGGCGTCGATGTCCGCACGGTCCTCAAGCTCGACCCGCGCCTGGCCCCGGTCAAGGCAGCTGTCCTGCCCCTGAGCCGCAACGAGGACCTGTCCCCGAAGGCCAAGGCCCTCGGCGCGCAGCTGCGGAAGAACTGGAACATCGACTTCGACGACGCCGGCGCGATCGGCCGCCGCTACCGTCGCCAGGACGAGATCGGCACACCGTTCTGCATCACCGTGGACTTCGACACCCTCGAGGACCAGGCCGTCACCATCCGTGAGCGCGACACCATGAGCCAGGAACGTGTTTCCCTGGACAAGGTAGAGGCCTACCTGGCTGCCCGCCTGATCGGTGCCTAGCAGTGGCCCTCGAATACCGTGAGTGGAAGGAGGGCGACGATCTCGCCCTCCTGGAAATCTGGGGCGACCCGGAGACCCTGCCCGCGGAGCAGTTCCGCGCCGCATTGGCACCCTCCGGCAACCAGCCGTGGCGCCGGTGCATGGTGGCCGAGGACGTCGTGGACGGAGTCCGCATTCCGGTGGCCGCCGGCGTGGTCCACGAGGCGTCGCTGCATCCGGAGCGCCTGTGGGCCTACATCGAGGTTGCCAAGGACCACCGCCGCAGCGGCATCGGTGCCACGCTCCTGACCATGCTTCGCCGCGAAGCCGCCAACTCGCCGTCGGGCGTTTCAGCGCTCCGCAGCAAGGTGGAGCCGGGGACGCCCGGTGCCGCCTTCGCCGAGGCAGCCGGCCTGGGCCCCATCCAGCGCTCCCAGTTGGTGGTCGTGGATCCCGAGCCACTGAAGCTTCCGAGGTTCGGCGATGGCTCCGAAGAGGCCGCTTCCGAGCGGGTGGAGGACCTGGCTACCGGCTCGGTGGAGCTCAGCGACGTCGTGGGCCGGTACTACTCGGCCGTGCACCATTGGGACAGCCCCGGCGAGCTCAGCATTGCCACCGTCCAGCGGTTGTTCCTGCACGACCTCACCGGTGCCCACGGTGCGATCGTCCTGCGGGCGCTGAAGGCCAGCGCTTTCGGCCCTGGCGTGCCGGCGTCCCGGAAGGGCAGGATCCAGGCTTTCGCCATCAGTTATGCCCAAGGGAACTCCGAGGAGCCCTCGGATGTCTTCCTGGGTCATGATCCGGACCTCGCTCCCGGCGAGGCGGAATCGGCAGTGCGGGACCTGCTGGCGCTCATTGCCTACCAGCATCCCGTGCTGTTGGAAGTCGATGAGTCCATGGCGGCGCTGCGCTCCGTCCTGGCTCCGCTGCTGGAGTCCGGCAAGGCACACGTCCGCGGTGCTGACACGCTGATCGTGAGCGACTGACCCGCGTAGGGTTGAAAGCATGAGGTTTTGCTGCTGATGGGCCATGGTCACTCACACGGACAGCCGGAAGGCTCCGCGCCAACACCACAGGCGCTGGCTTCAAGGAAACGCGCCAACTGGCTGTTGGCGGCCGTCCTTGTCCCGCTGGGCGTGTTGACGCTCGTTGCCATGATCCTGATGTGGCCCTCGGGCAGCCGGGAAGGTATCTCGTTCGCGAGTCCCTACCAGGCTGCCCCGGGGGTGACCTTTGATACGGGCCGCATCCAAAGCGTAGTGCAGGAAAGCTGCATGCAGACGGGCCAGTCGCTTCCTGGACAGACCGACCCAAACCAGGGTGGCCAGCAGGCTGGCTCGGAATGTACGTTCGCCTTCACCGAGCCTGACAAAGGTGGCGATCCCGTCAAGGTCGTCATCAATCCGGATGTCGCCAAATCCCATGGCGTGGACGTGGGCGATTCCATACGGTACCTGAATCTCTCCGGGGTCCAGGGCGCCTCCCAGGGCAGCGGTGCGCCGGCCTACGTGTTTGTTGACTTCGTGCGCAGCGTCCCCATTGCACTGCTTGCCGTGCTCTATGCCGCCGTGGTCATAGCGGTGGCCCGGTGGCGCGGCTTCCGTGCACTGCTTGGCCTGGTGGGAGCGTACGCCGTGCTGGTCAGCTTCATCCTTCCCGGCCTGGTGGAGGGCAAGCCGCCGCTGCTGCTGGCCTTGGTGGGGTCCACCGTGATCATGATCGGGGTGCTCTACTTCGCCCATGGATTCTCGGCGCGGACCTCCACCGCGTTGCTTGGCACGATCTTCGGGCTCGGCATTACGGCACTCCTGGCGGCATGGGCCACCGATGCAGCCAACCTGGCCGGTGTGGGCGACCACGATGCCGCAACGCTGGTGAACATGTCCGGCAACATCTCGATCTCCGGCATCATTTTGTGCGGCCTCATCATCTCCGGCCTGGGTGTCCTCAACGACGTCACCATCACGCAGTCGTCGGCCGTATGGGAACTCTATGAACTGGCGCCCAACACCAGCGCGCGGAAGCTGTTCTCCTCGGCCATGCGGATCGGGCGCGACCACATCGCCTCCACCGTCTACACCATTGCCTTCGCGTACGCCGGGGCGGCCCTGCCGATCCTCATCATTGTGATGCTCTACGACCGGCCCCTGGACGAGGCATTGACCAGCGCTGAATTGTCCGAGGAAGTCATCCGCACCCTGGTTGGTTCCATTGGACTGGTCCTGGCCATCCCGGTCACCACCCTGATCGCCGTTTTGGTGGTCAAGGCCACCGGCATCCGGAACGCCGGGGACAGCGCTTCGGGCATCAGTCCCGACGACGTGGACGATACCGGCGCACTTGCCGCAGCGGCCGCCGTCGTGGGTTCGGACCGCGGGGAAACGCACGACGCCGGGGCGTCACCACAGGATTCATCGCCACCGGCCCGTCCGGGGAGCCGGCGCGCCCAACGGGAAGCGGAGCGGCGCAACCACGGCCCCAGCGGGACCACCTGAGAAGTTGCCCCGGATATCGATTTGCCTCCATTTGCGACAATGGACAGGTGACTGTCGTAGCAACGCCCCCTTCTCCCAAGCTTGAGCTTCCGCCACTGCAGCTGGGCGGGATCACCGTGGACACCCCCGTGATCCTCGCTCCCATGGCGGGCATCACCAACTCCGCTTTCCGCAGGCTCTGCCGTGAATACGGCGGCGGCCTGTACGTGGCGGAGATGGTCACCTCGCGCGCCCTGGTGGAACGGACACCCGAATCACTGCGGATCATTTCGCATGACGACGACGAGAAAGTCCGGTCAGTGCAGCTGTACGGCGTCGACCCCAAGACGGTGGGGGCTGCCGTCCGCATGCTCGTGGAAGAGGACCGGGCCGACCACATCGACCTCAATTTCGGCTGCCCCGTACCCAAAGTCACCCGGCGTGGCGGTGGGTCGGCCCTGCCGTGGAAGATCGACCTCTTCACCTCAATTGTCCGGACGGCGGTCAAGGAAGCCTCCAAGGGCGGCATTCCGCTGACGATCAAGATGCGAAAGGGCATCGACGACGACCACCTGACCTACCTGGAGGCCGGCCGGATTGCCCGCGACGCAGGCGTAGCCGCTGTCGCACTCCACGGCCGGACGGCCGCCCAGTTCTACTCCGGCCAGGCGGACTGGTCCTCCATTGCCCGCCTGCGGGAGGCCCTGCCGGACATTCCGGTCCTCGGCAACGGCGACATCTGGTCTGCCGAGGACGCAGTCCGCATGGTGCGGGAGACCGGCGTCGACGGCGTTGTGGTGGGCCGCGGCTGCCAAGGCCGCCCGTGGCTCTTCGGTGACCTGCAGGCGGCGTTCGAAGGCAGCGACCAGCGTCACCGGCCGGGCCTCCGCGAGGTGGCAGAAGGCGTGTACCGCCATGCAGAGCTCATGGTGGAAACGTTCGGCAACGATGAATACAAGGCGCTCCGCGAAATCCGCAAGCACATGGCCTGGTACTTCAAGGGATACGTCGTGGGTGGCGAACTGCGGGCCAAACTCGCTACCGTGCCCACGCTGGAGGTGCTGCGGGAACTCCTGGATCAGCTCGACCTTGACCTGCCCTATCCGGGCGTCGACTCCGAAGGTCCCCGGGGCCGGGCCGGGTCACCCAAGCGGCCGGCACTGCCGAAGGACTGGCTGGACAGCCGGCAGCTGAACGCCGAACAGAGCGCCGACATTGCGGCAGCGGAGCTGGACGTTTCGGGCGGCTAGCTGCACGCGTGCAAGACTGGCTCAGGAAGCACCACGCACGGCGCTTGAAGGAGGCAGAACCCATGGGAACAGAAGTGACGTTGGGCCGGAAGGATACCGGCAACGATTTTGTGCACGCGATTCCCGGCTACACGGAAGCAGATTCCGCACGGTGGGTTGAGGAGCCGCGCAAGAACACGTACCGGTCCGATTTCGAACGGGACAGGGCACGCGTCCTGCATTCCTCGGCCCTGCGCCGGCTCGGTGCCAAGACCCAGGTGGTCGCCCCCGATACTGACGACTTCGTCCGGACCCGGCTCACGCACAGCCTGGAAGTGGCACAGGTGGGCCGTGAGCTGGGGCGGTCCCTGGGCTGCGATCCTGACGTGGTTGATACCGCCTGCCTGAGCCACGACCTCGGCCACCCGCCCTTCGGCCACAACGGCGAGTCGGCCCTGAACGAGGTCGCCCATGCGATCGGAGGGTTTGAAGGCAATGCCCAAACCCTCCGCCTGCTGACCCGGCTGGAACCCAAAGTGCTGGCCGACGACGGCAGGCCGGCAGGACTCAACCTGACCCGCGCCAGCCTCGACGCTGCCTCCAAATACCCGTGGTCCGCCGTCGACGCCCCCGTCATCCACGGGCACCGCACCAGCAAGTTCGGCGCCTACGAGGACGACCTCCCGGTGTTTGAATGGTTGCGCGAAGGTGCGCCGGGCAGCCGTTCCTGCATCGAGGCACAGGTGATGGACCTGGCCGATGACATCTCCTACTCCGTGCATGACGTCGAGGATGCGATCGTGGCCGGACACTTCCAGTTGAAGTGGATGGAGAACCCGGACCACAGGGCCCGCGTGGTGGGGTACACCCGTCAGTGGTATCTCCCGCACAACGACCCCGCCGAGATCGATGCCGCACTGGCCCGCCTGGAGGCCACCCGGGTCTGGGTGCGGGAAGCGGACGGAAGCCGGAAGTCCATGGCTGCGTTGAAGGATATGACCAGCCAGTTGATCGGCCGTTTTTGCCAGAGCGCCATGGAAACCACCCGGGCGCATTTTGGACCGGCCAACCTGACCCGCTATGAAGCTGAACTCATGGTGCCGGAGGAAACGGTGACCGAAATCGCCGTGCTCAAGGGCCTGGCAACAACATTCGTGATCTCCACCGACCATCGCCAGCCCGTCTACGAAAGGCAGCGCGAAGTCCTGCACGCCCTGGTGGGTGTCCTGAACGCCACCGGCGACCGCCACCTGGAGCCGATGTTCGCTGCTGACTGGCGTGCCGCCGTCGACGATTCGGCCCGTCTGCGGGTGGTGATCGACCAAGTAGCGTCACTCACGGACGGCTCCGCCCTGGCCATGTACGAGCGCCTGGTGGGCAGCCTGCCGTCGCTGTGGTGACCAGCCGCCTGCCGCGCCGGATTAGGATGGTCTGGTGGCTGGCCTGATCAAACGTGAAGATATCGACGAAGTACGCCAGCGCACGGACATCAAGGAAGTCGTGGACGGCTACGTCACGCTCAAGAGTGCGGGACTGGGCAGCTTCAAGGGCCTGTGCCCCTTCCATGACGAGCGGTCGCCTTCGTTTACAGTCCGCCCCCAGGTGGGTCGCTACCACTGCTTCGGCTGTGGCGAGGACGGGGATGCCATCTCCTTCATTCAGAAGATGGACCACAGTTCCTTCCATGAGGCCGTTGAAAAGCTTGCCGCCCGGATCGGCTACGAACTGCGGTACGAGGACGGCGGTACCGGGCCCAGCCGGGAGGAAGTCGGCAAGCGCCAACGCCTTTTGGACGCCCACAAGATCGCTGACGAATTCTTCAGGGCCCAGCTGCTGACTCCCGGTGCAGCCGAGGCGCGCAACTTCCTGGATGGCCGTGGCTTCGACCGGGCCGCCGCCGAGCACTTCGCCGTAGGCTACGCTCCGCAGGGCTGGGATTCGCTGCTGAAGCATCTGCGGGGGCAGGGCTTTACGGATGCCGAACTTAGGCTGACGGGGATGTTTTCTGAAGGCAACCGCGGCATCTACGACCGCTTCCGCGGCAGGCTCATCTGGCCCATCCGCGATATTGCCGGAGACACCATCGGCTTCGGCGCCCGCAAGCTCTTCGAAGACGACCAAGGCCCCAAATACCTGAATACGCCGGAGACGACGCTCTACAAGAAGTCCCAGGTCCTCTACGGGATCGACCTCGCCAAGCGGAACATCGCCAAGGACCGCCAGCTGGTGGTGGTTGAGGGGTACACCGACGTCATGGCCTGCCATTTGGCAGGAGTCACGACGGCGGTAGCCACCTGTGGCACGGCGTTCGGCACCGAGCACATCAAGATCGCCCGGCGGCTGCTTTCGGACGACGGCACCGGGGGAGAAGTGGTCTTCACCTTCGATGGCGACGCTGCCGGCCAGAAGGCTGCCCTGCGCGCTTTTGAGGAAGACCAGCGCTTTGTGGCGCAGACCTACGTGGCGGTGGAACCCACGGGGGCGGACCCCTGTGATCTGCGCCAACTCAAGGGCGACGCTGCGGTCCGCGAACTGATCCAGAGCCGGAAACCACTCTTCGAATTCGCCATCCGCGCCTCGCTCCGGAAACACAATCTTGACACCGTCGAGGGCAGGGTAGCCGCCTTGCGGGAGGCAGCACCGGTGGTGGCCCAGATCCGCGACTCCGCAATCCGGCCGGCCTACACGCGGGAACTGGCCGGCTGGCTGGGCATGCCGATCGAGGACGTCAGCCGGTACGTTGGCGCTGCCGCCAAACGGGCTGCTGCCGGCGGCACACCTACCGGCTCTCCTGCCGGCGCCGTGGAACAAACGACGCCGCCGGCAGCGATGGGCGCAGCACCCTCTTTCCATCGACCGGACCCGCGGGACCCCGTGGCAGGGATGGAACGCCAGGCGTTGGAGGTTGTCCTGCAGGAGCCGGCTGTGCTGGGTGGGGGAGCATGGGAACGGTTCGAGGCGTCGCATTTCTCCACGCCTGCCTATGCCGCCGTGCACGCGGCGATCCGCGCCACCGGAATTGCCCAGGCGGCTGATCCGGTGTCCTGGGTTGAGCAGGTCCGGCAGGAGGTTCCGGAGCCGCTGCGTCCGTTGGTGTCCGAGCTCGCTGTGACGCCGCTGCCCGCCAGTACGCCCGAGGCCATGCAGAAGTACTGCCGGGACATCCTGGCCCGACTGTTTGAGCTGCAGATCACCCGCATCAAGGCGGACAAGATGGGCCAGCTGCAGAGACTGGATGCTGCTGCATTCCCGGAGGAGGTACAGCGGCTGCACCGCGAACTGATGGAGCTCGAAATCCAGCGCCGGGCACTGCGGCAGGACTCCTGAGCCTCGATTTCGTTTTCCGGCGGGAGCCTGTTAAGCTAATTACCGCTTCAATCCTCCGTAGCTCAATTGGCAGAGCATTCGACTGTTAATCGAAGGGTTACTGGTTCAAGTCCAGTCGGAGGAGCGCACAATTCCCCCGTTTCGGATCGCCGAAACGGGGGAATTTTTTATACCCCCTGGGGGTATCCGCACCGATTTCGTTTTCCGGCGGGAGCCTGTTAAGCTAATTACCGCTTCAATCCTCCGTAGCTCAATTGGCAGAGCATTCGACTGTTAATCGAAGGGTTACTGGTTCAAGTCCAGTCGGAGGAGCGCATCGAACCCCGTACCGGCACTGCCCGGTGCGGGGTTCACTTTTTGGTGGACGCCTCCGTCCCGCATACGGCTGCCGGCTCAGACGAAATCCATCTCAACCTGGAGGAACCTGGCGGCCTCGCCTACCGCGGCCACAAAGGCTTCCTGTTCGGTTGGCGGGGTTCGGGGTTCCCGGGGATGCCATTCGTGGGGCGCCGAATAGACGCGGGTGAAGCCACCGCCGGGCGGAGCGTAGAAAATGCCGAAGCGCTGGACCGGCCATTCAGGTGACGTCTCGGGGGCCACCAGCAGGGCGGCGTCGGTCTCCTGGTTGTACCACTGGGCGATGGGCCGGCGCCGGTCGTCCGTGAAGAGTCCTGCAGCATAGAGGGCCGCCGACTGGGGGCTGGTCACCGAGCACAGCCTGTCCCACCACAGCGGAAGGATGCGGTCATCCCGACGCTGCCACGGTGCCGGAAGCGGCTGCAGGTCTTGCCAATGTGGCACACCTCAACTTTATCGCCCGGCGGCGTTGCCGGACAGGGGAAGTACGCTATCGGGACAAGCCAAGCCGCGGGTAAAGCACCTCGAATCCCTTGGTCAGCCCGGCGTTCAAAGCGATGCCCACATGACCCCCGTTGGGTACCTCGTAGTAGGTCACGCTCATCCCGGATTCCCTGGCCGCAGCGGAGACTGCCTTTGCCGCGGCCACGTAGGTGACGTCGTCCGATCCCACGGTGAAGACTGCCGTGGTGTCCGGAAACTGCCGGCCCTTCATGATGTTGATTGGCTTTTGGGCGTCGTACGCCGCCTGGTTTCCGTTGAAGATGTCACGGAGGTTCCCGGCCGGGTCCTCGGCTCCCGGGTACTCTTCGCCCGAAATGTCCACCACGTTGCCCCACATCTGCGGATACTTCACGGCGAAGGAGATGGCGCACTGGCCGCCGTTTGAGTAGCCGGCAATGGTCCAGTGATCCCGGTCGGGGAGGATGTTCAGGTTGGCCTTGGCCCAGTTGACCACATCCACGTTGATGTACTTCTCCACGTTTCCGTACTTGGCAGTGTCCAGGCAGAGCGTATCGTTTTCGTCCGGCCCGATCTGGTCTGCCACGATCGCAATGGGCGCCAGGCCGTTGTTCCTGGCGGCGAAGTCGTCCAGCGCTGCCGAAACATACTGGGGATCAGGCAAGCCGGGTTGGCCCATCAGGAGCACGTACAGCGGCAGCCGCGGGGGATTGGCGGTCAGCGCTGCCGGCGGCAGGTAGATGCCGGCCGGTCGTGCCGTGAAACCAGACTCCGTGGCGGGGATGACTTGCGTGCCTGCTTCACCTTTGGCGGGCATGTTGGCCGGCGGCTGCCAGTTCTGCCAGAGGGGGCCGGAAGGTATCGTGGCATCCGGGTTCGGCTTGCTCAACTGGATGGCATCCTCAGTGGAAATTCCAAGCGCCGAACCCAGGGTCTTGTTGAGCCCGAATTCCGTATTGATCCCCAGGGCGGCCACCAGCAGGAACACCGGGATGGAGATGGCGGCAACAAGCTTTCGCCAACGCGGGCTGTGGCGGAAGCTGACCACGCAGAGGCCGACGGCCGCAAACCCCGTGATCGCCCAGAACCAGACCCTCGGCGTCAGCCCTACGTGGAAGACATCCCAGACGTCTTCCACGAGCCAGACGGTCAGCCAGCCCACGAGCGCGGCCACGGTAATTCCGACGACGCCTGTCACCACCCAGCGCGCCGACGGCCTAAGGAACAACACCAGGAAGAGGCCGGCGTCGACGGCGATGGCGATGCCCATGACGACGGGACCGCTGATCTCGATCTTCAGGAGGTCGTTCACGGTCGTTTCCCGCCGGTGAATCCACAGTGTCCGGTTCTCACACGGCCTGCTCCCGGGCCACCATCTGCCTCAGCAGCCCTGCGCTTTGGGCGGGAGACAAACCGGGCAGGTACGCCGAACCAACCGCCAGGCCGATGGAGGGAAGCGCCAACGGGTCCTGGTAGTACATGAACAGGGTCCGGTGCTGGGGTTGGAACCGCGACTTGAAGGCCGCCAGCGACTTGAAACCGTACATGGGCTCCAGTGCATTGCCGAGCAGCGCCAGGACCTTGTCCAGGGTGGAGTGGTCACCGTCGCTGCTGTCCGGGCCGGAGCCGGCCAGGGGCGAGCCTGACAGCGAAATTTGGGTAACCTCTTCCTTGAAGCGGTTCACGGCGGAGGCAATCAGAAACTCCATGACGCCCTTGAAGCCCGTTGTGCGCCGTCGCATGAAGTCCAAAGTCCACCCGGTGACCGTGCCGTTCGTGAAGACAGGGAGCCAGCTGGTGACCCCGTGGACCAGTCCGTCGTCGTCAACCGCGACGCAGCACAGTACTTCCGGGTCCTTGAGTTCGTTGAGTCCGCCGAGTGTAAATCCCATCTCAGGGAGCGCCTTGTCAGCCACCCACTCCTCGGAAATTTCCGCCAGTTGGGCCCTGGCACCGGGCGGCATCTCCGGGTAGCGGTACCAGTGGTCCCTGATGGACAACTTCCCGGCCCGGTTCAGGGCCGTGCGAACGTTTTGCCATTCCTTGCCCTGGAAGGTCATGGACTGGACGTTCAGCAGTGTTTCTTCGGCAACCTCCAGTTTGCGGAATCCGCGGGGCAGCAGCGGTCCGTCCAGGTCAGCGGTTGCCGAGTAGAAGCAGGGAATGAGGCCGAGGGCGGCGCAGTGCGCCAGAAAGCCCGTGGCCGCGGCTGCGTGGTGCTCCCGGGCTCCGAATGGGCCGGCCACCGTAAGTGCCACGCCGTTGTGCACCTGATAGGCCACCCCCGCAGAGCGGTCCGGTGTGAACCAGTACTGGTTGTTGTCCCAGAGGGCCATCCAGGACAACGTTCCGCCGCCTTCGTGGAGCAGTTCCCGGGCGTGGCCAAGGTCGGCGGCGGGATCCGTGGCACTGGAGCGGTACCGGCGGAAGTTGTTGAGGACCAAGATCAGGATGCACAACCAGATGACGTCCCCGCCCAGGCCGTAGATGACCGTACTCACCAGGCCCTGCGGCAGTTCCACAACGAACGGTACGGGAAAGGGAACCAGGATGTGCGTGAGCTGCCCGGCAAGGGCCAACAGCGACGAGCGGCCGGGGTTCCCCTCCAGGAACCAGAAGAGGACATACAGCAATATCGCTGCGACGGCCAGGACCAGGGACGTCCTGCCCAGCAGCCGGTAGCCGGCATCGCTGGACTCGACCTGGAACTTGTGGCGGTTGCCGGCCAGCAGCGCCGCAATAATCACCGGTGCCAGGAGGGCCGGCACTGCATACAGCAGCAGGTATCCCAGATCGTCACTGCCCAACTCGACCCCCGGATCGGTGGTGTATTGCAGGATCGACAACACAGTGACCACGGCCAGGTAAAGCTGAATGACCAGTGTCAGCCGGTAGGCGAGACGGCGCCCGCGGCGGAGTCCTTCGGCGCAGACCAGCAGCAACAGCACGGGAATCAGTGTCAGGATGGCAGCGCCAAAGCTCTGGACGCCCACCACGCTTTGCAGCGTGACGCAGCTGGAATCGTTGTCGCAGGCTTCTCTGACTTCGTCAGCCCCGGGACTGGCTTGGAGCATGACCTCCGAGACCACGGACAGCGGACCGATGTCCAGGGTCCCCGTAAGTTGCGTAAGCAGTGGACCAAGGGCAAAGACGCCCACCACGGTTCCCACCAGGAACCGGGTTTCCCGCAGGCTGGAGGAATGCAGGGAGGCGGCGCGGCGGCGAAGCACCCAGACCCTGAACGCCCAGCCCGCCAGGATGCCGATCACAGCTCCGGCAAGGGCCTGGAGCGTCTGGGCCACCCCAACGAACAGGGCAAACATCAACGTGGCGGCCAGCAGCCACGTCCTGAGGCGCCGGCGCCAAAGTGCCTCAAGTGCCGCCGTCGAGCATCCCAGGGCGGCTGCGGCGCCACCGTAGGCGCCCACCGCGTATTCACCGCCAAGGAAGCTGAGCCACTGGTCGCTGGCGTCGGTACCGAACGTCACCAGGGCCACCAGGACCAGGGCGCTGAGGGCGGCGCCGCCAATGAAGGCCGCAAGCGCCGGCAATGCGCCCATGGTGCGTTCGGCGATGCCCACGCCCACCAGGATGGCGGCGGAACAAGCGAGGTAGTCGAGCAGGGACGAGGCGAAGAATGATGAGCTGAGGACCGACCACCAGGGGCCAGGTTCGACGGCGAGCCCCAGCCCTACCTGCTCCAGCAGGTCCTGGCGTGGCCCGTTGAGGATGCTTCCGGTGGCCAGGCCGGAAATCCACACCACCGCCAGTAGTCCAAGCGTGACCGGGAGGCGTCGCACGCCCGGCAGCCCGCCGATCTTGCCCCTCAAGCCCACAGCCGCACTCATGTGCTGTCCCCTTCACCGGTGGAGCACGGGTTAGTCCCGGCTGGCCACCATTCTGCCCTGCCGGCCGCTGGAAAGGGAGGGCCTATGGGCCGTAGCGGCGGCAGGGTCGGGGCAGGGTTCTCCGGACACCCGTTATTCGCGGTTCCAGGGCCCGGGATTCACCCGGTACAGGACAGCGGCGCCGATCACCGCACCAAGGATCGCGCCGAACAGCGCACTGCCTGCGGCCCTGCCCAGCAAAGCCCCGACGACGGCGCCAAGCACGGCGCCGAGGAAAAGTCCCCGGCCGTTGCGGTGCGGTTTCCTGGTCATGGTCACAGCCTACGCGGTGGGTGGTGCGCTAGTGGATCGACGGGACCGTGCGGGGCCGTACCACCAGCCACAGGGCCGCCACGGCACCGGCGATGCACACCACCTGGACAATGCCCATGGGGACAGCGGAGCTGACACCCAACCAGCCAACCACCGGGGGAACGATGCCTGCCATGGTGAACTGGGAAGCGCCCAGCAAGGACGCCGCCGTGCCGGCCTGGGCGCCGTGGTTGGCCAAGGCCAGGACCTGGACGCAGGGGAACATGAACCCGGTGGCGCAAATGTAGAACCACAGCGGAACCAGGATGCCCCACAGGCCCACGTGGAGGAGATCCATGACGATGATCAGTGCCGCCATCAGCAGCAGGAAGAGCGTGGCCCAGGCGACGATCCACTGTGGCGCCACCCGCCTGATCAAGCGCGAACTGATCTGGACGCCGGCCACGATGCCCAGGGAGTTCACTCCGAAAAGGATGCCGTACTCCTGCGGCGAAAAGTTGTAGACGTTCTGGAAGAGGAAGGTCGAGGCGGACAGGTAAGCGAACAGTCCACCGAAGTTCAGGCTTCCCACCATCAGCATGCCCACGAAGATCCGGTCCGTCAGCACGGTCTTGTATCGCTGCCGGACAGTGACATCGGAAGTGCCGCGCTGCTCCGCCGTAAGCGTCTCCTTAATGAAGAAGATGGACGCGAGGATCACCAGGAGTCCGTAGGCGGCCAGGAAGTAGAAAATGCCGGGCCATGGAAAGACCAACAGCAACTGGGAGCCGATAATGGGCGCCAGGATGGGGGCCAGGCCGTTGACCAAGGACATGCGCGAAAACATCCGGACCATGGAGTAGCCGTGGAAAAGGTCGCGGACCATGGCCATCGCCACCACACCACCGCCTGCTGCGCCGATGCCCATCAGGACACGGAACAGGGACAACAACCCGATGTCCGTGGACAGCGCAGCGCCGAGGGACGAACCAATATGGAGGGCAGTGGCCAGGATCAGCGGCAGCCGGCGGCCGAACTTGTCGCTGAAGGGGCCCACCACCAGTTGCCCCAGGCCGAAGCCCACCGTGGTTCCCGTCAGTGTCAGCTGGATGGCTGCAGCGGACACGTTGAAGCTCTTCTCCAGCGCCGGGAACGCGGGGAGGTAAAGGTCCACTGTGAAGGGGCCAAGTGCGGTCAGGGCACCCAGAAGGATGATGTAGACAAGTTTTTCGCGTCGGCTCAGGGAATCGCCCGGAGCAGTGTGGGTGGTCACGATCATCTATCCTATGGCCGTCACATCATATTTATGCAGCGTGTTCGGGCGCGCCGTGGTGGGCACAGGCGGAAGTTGGGCGGGAACCTGAATGATAGTTTTGAGGACAAGCGCCTGCGGACGTCATTTTTCGGCCGTGGAAGCCCACTACGCAGCCCAGAGGAAGCAGTTAGGCGGAACCCATGAGCGGACGTCACACCGGCAGGACAAGCAAGGGACCGGCCATCCGTGCCTTGCCGAAGACCCTCAAGCTCGTTGCCCGTTTGGCCCCCCGGCAACTCAACGATGAAATCGCCCTTGCCAAGGTCGAAGTCCAACGCAAGGCCAAGCAGGTGGGTGTTGCCGGCGCATTCTTTGGCATAGCCCTGGTTTTCATGTCGTTGCTGGTCATCGCGCTTGTTGTGGCAGCGATCCTTGGGCTTGCCACAGTCATGCCCGGCTGGCTCGCGGCGCTGGTTGTTGCCGCGGTCTTCCTCCTGATCGTCGCGATCGGCGCGCTGATCGGAACCGCCAAATTCAAGAAGGCCATGCCGCTGGTTCCCGAAGACACCATCAGGGGCATCAAGCACGATATCGGCATCGCCAAGGAAGGTTCGGCCTTCGACGAATCGATCCTCGATCCGAACTCACCTGCCGCCAAGGCCGCCAAGGCCCGCAAGGAAGCCGAAGCCGAAAAAGCCAAGGCAGAAAAGGCCGCCAAGGAAGCTGCAAAGGAAGCCGACGCGGTCAAGGCACCTACGGAAGCCGAACTCCGCCGCCGGCTGGACAAGCGCCGTGAACACCTCACCGGAGTCCGTGACGAACTCGGGGAACAGCTGGACGTCAAAAAGCAGGGCAGGATTCTGCTCGGGGAGGCCACCGCCCGGTTCCAGGATGGCAAGGATTTTGCGGCAAGCCGCGTTGCCGGACTGTCGGACTCGGTTCCGGAGGATCTTGCCGGGCGCATCGCTGCACGGTGGAAGGACCTCGCTGCGTTTGCCGCTGCCACGGTCGTCTTCGTGGTGGCGCTGCGGAAACTGCTGAAAAAATAGCAGGCCGCCGCGGTTCCGGAACGTTGACCGCCCGGGCACTCAAGAAACAGGGAAGGGGGACACCATGAGGCTGATCGGTGCTGGTTCGCGCCCCGGTCGACCCCAGGTGGACCACGACCTCGTCTTCACCATCCCCAATATCCTCACTGTCCTGAGGTTCATGGGCGTTCCGTTGTTCGTCTGGCTGGTTCTTTCCCAGAAAGAATACGGCTTTGCGGTCCTGGTGCTGGTCATCATGGGGAGCACCGACTGGGTGGACGGATATATAGCCCGGCGCTTCGACCAAACCTCCAAACTCGGCCGCATCCTGGATCCGATGGCCGACCGGGCCGCCCTGATAGCAGTCGCTTTCACCCTGGCGATCGCCGGCGTCGTCCAATGGTGGTACCTGGCCGCGCTGGTGGTTCCGGATGCGATCCTGGCAACTGCTTCCCTAGTGTACTTCCGCGGCCACCCGGACCTGCCCGTGAGCGTCGTTGGAAAAATCCGCACCGCGTTCCTCCTGGCCGGGACACCGCTGCTTGTGCTGTCCAAACTGCCTGTGCCTTTCACCGATGTGTACTTCGTTTCCGCCTGGGTTTTCCTGGGACTTGGTTTGGTGGGCCACTGGGTTGCGGCCGTCAACTACTTCCGGGCGATCGTCCGCAAGGGCCAGGAACTACGCGACGGCGACGGCGGGCGCGGCTGATGGTGTGGTTGGCGGTTTTCCTTGCTGTCATGGGTGCCTTCTGCCTGGCCATTGGTGCGCAACGGCAGGGCAGCGCCGTGAAGGCCGACACGGGTGGGCTCGCACTCAGCTCGAACGGCTTCCTGCGGCTCCTGCGCAACCCCCGGTGGATGTTCGGCTTGCTGTTGCTGGCAGTAGGCATGGCCATGAACGCCATCGCCCTGGTCTCCGCGCCGCTCACAGTGGTCCAACCCATCGGGGCGATTGCGCTCGTCATCACCACTGTGGTCAACGCAAAGGATCAAGGCCTCAGCATCAACCGTGCCACCGTGGTGGCTATCACCGCGTGTGTCACCGGCTCGGCACTCTTCGTGCTCCTGGCCGTCAACGTCACCCAGGAAAACCATCATGTGAACGCGGAGGACGAGCTCACGATCGTGCTTCTCCTGGCTTTGGCCGTGGGACTGTTCGGCACGCTCGCCGTTCTTTTCAAACACCGAATGAGCGCGTTCATCTACATCCTGGGTGCCGGAGTCCTGTTCGGCTTCGTCGCCGTGCTGACGCGCATCATCGGCAAGCACCTGCTGGATCCCAACGGGTTGTTCCTGCTTAACGTCCAGTGGTACACCATCATCGCCATCGCTGCGGCCGGCGGACTGGGATCCTGGTTCGTGCAGAGCGCGTACTCCGGCGGACCGCCGGACCTCGTCATCGCCGGCCTGACCGTTATCGATCCCATCGTTGGTATTGCGATCGGCATCGTGATTCTTGGTGAGCTGCGTCCCGATGTCCACGCCGTAACGGCCATCGCCATGGCTGCGGCGGCTCTCCTTGCTATCGTGGGAGTAATCGCCCTGAGCCGGCACCACCCGGAAGTCACCAAACGCAAGAAGGATGCCAAGGCGGCTCCGCACCGGAAGGCTTAGGTCGACGCAGCACCTTGCGCCGTCCGCTCCACAGCGGACAGGCAAACCGGCGACACCGCAGCATTGCATGCCAACGCTGTCCGCACCGTGACCATCAGGAGTTCTCCACGTGACCATTCCCGACACCACCACACCCCTCACCATCCTGATTGCTGCGGATACCTACCCGCCGCACGTCAACGGCGCAGCCCAATTCGGCTACCGCCTGGCCAAGGGGATGACGGGCCGTGGCCACAACGTCCACGTTTTGGCATGCCGCCAGGACAAGGGAAAGAGCTTCACGGAATTCCGCAGTGAAGCCACCGTGCACCGCCTGCGTTCGCACAGCGTGCCCACCCACGACTACTTCCGCATCTGCTTTCCCTGGGAGATCAAGAAGGAAATCAGCCTCTTGTTCGACAAGGTGCAGCCGGATGTCGTCCACATCCAAAGCCACTACATGATCGGCGAGCACGTCCTGTACGAGGCCGTGAAGCGCGGAATCAGGATCGTGGCCACCAACCACTTCATGCCTGAGAACCTGAACCCGTTCCTGCCCTTCCCGCAGTGGTTCAAGAACATCATCGGCAAGATCTCCTGGAAGGACATGGGCAAGGTGATGGGCCAGGCCGACGTCGTCACGACGCCGACTCCTCTGGCTGCCAAGGCCATGCACCAGCACGCCTTCCTGCGTAAAGTGCTGCCGCTGTCCAACGGCATAGATTCTGCTGCCTACGAACTCCAGCCGGGCGAGACGATTGAGCCCCATGCCCACCCGACCGTTCTCTTCGCCGGCCGCCTGGCCGAGGAGAAACACGTTGATGTCCTGATTGACGCCATCGCCAAGACGCCGCAGGAACTGAATATCCACTTGGAGATTGTTGGCGGAGGTGAAGTCCGCGCAGCTTTGGAAGCCCAGGCGGAGCGCCTGGGGTTGGGTGGCCGCGTGAAGTTCCTCGGCCTCGCCTCCGATGAGGAGCTCCGCGAGGCCTACATCAAGGCTGACATCTTCTGCATGCCCGGCACCGCGGAACTTCAATCCCTGGTCACGCTGGAAGCCATGTCCGCTTCAACGCCGGTGCTGCTGGCCGACGCCATGGCACTGCCACACCTGGTCCGCGACGGCGACAACGGATACCTCTTCACGCCCAATGACAGCGATGAGCTTGCCGCCAAGATCACCAAGCTCGTGCAGCTTCCCGAAGACCAGCTGCGGGCCATGGGTAAAGTCAGCCGCGAGATGGTGGAACCCCACAGCATCCATGGGACCCTGCAGACGTTCGAAGACCTTTACCGGGGTGCCGCTTACGAAGACAAGGTGGTGTGACCGGAGCACCCTCCGGCAACCATTAGTATTGCTAGAGTGCTTTCCTGCAGGAGTCCTGTGACCAGGGCTCCTGCAGGTTTCACGGGGCTATAGCTCAGCTGGTTAGAGCGCGGGACTCATAATCCTAAGGTCCTCGGTTCAAGTCCGAGTAGCCCTACCTTCATGGGAGCCGTGGTGGACGCTGGATGCATCCACCACGGCTCTTTGTCGTTACCAGGATCAAGCGGTGGCGCCCATGGCCAGCGACAGCGCGCGCCGGAGGCGGTCGGACTCTGCGCTGCCTGTCGTGGCCAGCCGGAGCAAGGGAATGCCGTAGGCCCGGCATACAACGTCCTTGAGGGCATCCCGCGCCCTTTGATCGGGGCTGTCCTCATGGAAGGCGAATCCGTCCACTTCGATGCACAGCAGCGGTTTGTTGGACACCCGGTTGTACACCACAAAGTCAATTGACGCCCGGTTCCTGACGTAGCCGGCTTGATCCTCTGTCAGCAGGTCCAGGTCCGGAAGCATGTTGCGGAGCAACACCTGAGGGACAGCGTGAAGGTCTACGTAGGGTTCCTCCACAAGGATCTCACCGAGCAGCGTCCCCAGGATGTTCTCGGAGTTAAAGGCGGAACTGCCTCGTACGCGCCGAGCAAGCGGTTCCAGCACTGATGAGTAGTCGCGGTACAGCAGGTCGAAGACGGACACGATCCGGCTGTCATGTATGCCGTGGTCCGGCTCCCTGTACCGGATGTAGTCCACCAAGTCGCGCAGGTGCCTGCTGGCAGGCAGCATGTCATGGTTTGTGACCAGGACGAACCGCTTCACCGCGCGGGAAACTGCCACATTCACCAGGTGCGGGTCATCAACGAATTCGATTCCTGCCCGGCCGACTGCGCTTTCATCAAGGACTGTGCTCATAACGATGATGTCCTTCTCGCGGCCTTGGAATTTATGGACAGTATCGCTGTGGATCGCTGCGCTGAGGGCGTCCGCTACCTTTCCCACCTGCCGCCGGTAGGGGCTGACGACGCCGATCCCGCTGGGACTCGTGTCGGCACAGAAGTCACGAAGAACTTCACCGGCTATGACCTCAGCCTCGCGCTGGTTGGTCCGTCCTCCGCCTTGATGCCGGCGCATGTGATTGCCGGCCACCGTACGCACCACTACCAATGGTTGCCCGGATGCATTTTCGGGCCTGTACGGTACAAGCTGCCCGCCGTAGAACTTCCTGTTGCAGAATTCGATGATGGCGGGATGGCAACGATAGTGCTCGCGCAGCATGGTGCGTGGAAGGCTGGCCCCGAAGCGTTCGATGACGGAGGACAGGATGTTGTGCTTGCCGTAGTCATACGCGGGGGCGGGTGCCTTCCCCGATTTGGCAGCTCCGGGATTAGCGATATGCTGCAGCTGTTGCAGGTCGCCCACGACGGTCACGTTCCGGGCACAAGCCAGGGCAAGGCCTGCGGCAAGAAGATCCACTTGGGATGCTTCGTCGATGATGAGGTAGTCAAGGAGATGCCCGGCCGGCACGTTGCGCCGCAACGAGTGGCACGTGCTGAGGATCACTGGATAGTCATCGGTGAATCTCCTGAAATCCGTCCGCATCGACTGTTCGGTATAAGCGCGCCGGCGGGTTCCGGAGTACCGCCGGTGGAGGCTGGCATCCAGGGCCATTCTGGACAAGCGACGATGTTCCCCGCCGAGCTGAGTGAAGTTTTCCGCAGCCAATACCTTGGCGGCATCGTGGATGTGACGCTGGAGTTCAAGGATTTTGTTGTCGTAATACGCACGCTGCAAACGGAGAACAACCCCGGTGTCCCTCGGATCAATTTTTCCTGCACGGCCATGCCGAAGGCGCAGCCTGATCCAGCGCCCCAGCCTTCGGAGTGGTCCTTCTTCGGCAGGCACGGTCGCTGTGTCGGCCATGTACTGCAAAATCCGTCGTGCGGACCAACGAAGGATCGGCGCGCCGTCAAGCGGTGCGCCCTCCGCTCCGAACCGCCGGACAAAGTGCTCGCGCTCCAGCTCATAGGCATCAAGTTCATGCCGCCAGAGTGCCAGTTGCCTGTCCTTCCCGTGGAGTTCCTGAAGGCGTAACCCAAGGTCTGCCAGCTCAGGGGCTGGAGGGGCGTCCGGTACCTCGCGCGCACAGAGTTCTTCGACCTCGCTGTTTCTTGCCTCCTGCCGCTCCAGGAAGCCAGCAAGTATCTCCTTGCGACGGAGGTCCGCAACGAGGTGGCCCAGACCTTCCTCGACAAGTCTGTCCCGCACGTTCTCCGCGGCGGCATTGTTGAACGAGACAATGCCGACGCTAGTTCCCCTGCGTTCCAGGATGTTCGCCACCAGGTTGAGTATTGTTTGGGTCTTGCCCGTACCGGGAGGCCCGTCGACCACTGAAATGGGGTGGGTAAGGGCCTTGATGATCGCCTCGCGCTGGCTTTGGTTGGAAGTAAAGGGAAGCAGCGGTTCCCGCACCTCCTCGGCAGCATCGAGAGCCGTTCCGGTGAGGTACTTGTTGAGCACACTGTCCGGCGGGATGCGGTCAAATTTTCCGTACTGGCCCCGCAAGGTGTCATTGGCAGGCAGTTGCGCAGCAGCATTCCGCCAGTACTCGAAAACCGCGCGTGCTGCGACATCGTGGGGAGTGGGCCGCGAGATAGTGATCTCATGGGCCGGGACTGTCCGGAAGACCGGTTTGTCGTTCTCCCGGTGGAAGATTCGGAGCCAGCTGCCTTGGGCGCTGTCAAAGCGCAGAATCTGATGCACCCCTTCGATGACCTGCCCACGATGGCTTACCGTATCCCCGGTCCTTGGAAGTTCGCTCGTTGGATTGCCGAGAATCAGTACGTTGTTGAGTGAGTACTTGTACTCCTTCGACCGCCCTTCCGTTCCCAATGTCACGTGGAGGAAACCCCCGGAGGAGCGGTACGCGAGGACGTCCTTCGTCTTATCCAAGAAATCGGGCCGGTTGCGGCTGCGGACGAGTATCACTTCTTTGAACGGATCAATCATGCTGGCCCCCAGTTCCGGTGTCTTAACCCAGGGTTGACGTTACCGAACGCGCTGATGGGGCGGGAATACCGACGATTGCCCGTTGCGCTGCAGGACCATCCTCGGGTATGTTACTGACCAGTAACATACCCGACGGTAACTTGCCTGCCGTGGTCGTTGAGGACCACCCGTGAAGGAGACACTATGTCCAACGCCGCATTCGACCCCGCCGGCCTTCCTTATGCAGACGGTGACTTCTACGCCTTCGAACAACTGCTGACGGGCAAGGAACAGGACCGCCTGGCCGAAGTCCGGGAATTCCTGGACCGCGAAGTCAAGCCCGTGGCCGTGGACTCGTGGAACCGGGCGGAATTTCCCATGGAGCTCATTCCCAAGCTGGGTGAGCTGGACCTGGTGAGCCCTGTCCGCAGGCAGGGCTACTCCAACTTGTTCGCCGGCATCCTGCATGCCGAGGTCACCCGGGCTGATGCCTCCATTGCCACCTTCATGGGCGTGCACGATGGTCTGTTCACAGGCTCCATTGAAGCGCTGGCCTCGCAGGAGCAGAAGGACGCCTGGCTGCCCGAGATCTACTCCCTGAAGAAAATCGGCGCCTTTGGGCTGACTGAGCCGCTGGGTGGATCCGATGTTGCCGGGGGGACTCGGACCACGGCCCAGCGCGACGGCGACAAGTGGATCCTTAACGGCGCCAAGCGCTGGATCGGCAACGCCACGTTTTCCGACTGGGTAGTCATCTATGCCCGGGATCTGGCCGACAACCAGGTGAAAGCCTTCCTGGTGGATACGTCCCTGCCGGGGTACTCGGCGCAGAAGATTGAAAACAAGATCTCGCTGCGTACGGTGCAGAACGCGGACATCACCTTGGACAACGTGGTGGTGCCCGAATTCTTCAAGCTTGCCAACGCGAACAGTTTCCGTGATACCAACAAAGTCCTCAAAGTGACGCGCCTTGCTGTTGCGTGGCAGGCTGTTGGGCTCCAGCTGGCTGCCTTCGATGTTGCCCGGAGCTACGCCGTGGAGCGTCAGCAGTTCGGCCGGCCCTTGGCCCGCTTCCAGCTTGTCCAGGACCAGTTGGTGCAGATCCTGGGCAACGCCGTGGCCTCCATGGGAATGATGGTCCGGTTGGCCCAACTGGAGGACGCCGGCGTGGCCAAAGATGAACAGTCCGCGCTGGCCAAGGCCTTCACGACCGCCCGCATGCGCGAAAGTGTCGCTTTGGGCCGGAACATCCTGGGTGGCAACGGGATCGTGACGGACTATGGGATGGCCAAGATCTTCGCCGATGCAGAAGCCATTTACTCGTACGAAGGAACGTACGAGATCAACACCTTGGTGGCCGGCCGTGCCATCACCGGGGTGTCTGCAATCGTCTAGTTCCCTTTGGCGCCCGGTCTCTCAGTGGATGGGCAGCAGGATTGAGGGACGCAGATCGAGGATGAAGGCCAGGGGATTGACGTAGTCGTCCCCGCGGCGGACGCCCCAGTGCAGGCAGGTACCCTGACAGTGCGCCGGGGCCGCCGCAAGGTTTCCAATGACTTGCCCTTTGGTGACGTGGTCTCCGGGCTTAAGTCCGGTGTCCACCGGCTCAAAGCTGCTGCGCAAACCGCCGCCGTGGTCGATGGTCAGGACGGGGCGGTCAACCACTGTGCCGGCAAATGACACCACGCCGTCCGCGGGGGAGGCGACGGCCGGCGCTGCGGTGACCGGGCCGGCGTCGTGGGCTGCTCCCAAGTCCACCCCGCGATGCCCGCTGAGCCATGGTTTGTCCGGAGGGTCGAACGTCCGGAGGACGTGCGGCTTGGGGGAGAGCGGCCATGACCAACGGCCCTGGCCCGACGGGGGAGCGGTGCTGCCGGCAGGGCCGGCCAGCAGCGCGGCAACGAGAATGGGAATGAGCTTTGCGAAGACCATGGCTCCAGCCTTCCGTGGGGCCGGGCGCGGGAACCATGCCCAAGGTTCGGTATGTGGACAAATCACCCCGAAGGCCGGTCAAACACCTGGGCTGGCTGTAGTACACTTGATGGAGCAGTTTGCTGTGCCCTCAAGCTTGTTCAGGAGCATGTCTCATTCAGATATGCGAGGGGCTCAGACTGACTACGCGTATCCAGCCCTCCACCAGCCAGGCCTCGTGGCTTATGGCTGCGGAGGATTGTGCCTCCTGCGGTCCGGAGCCCCTGCGGTTCCGGCGGGAGCGCAATGGATGCCAGGAGCCGAGCCCGTCCGGGCCGCGGCTGAATAACCGTCAACTATTGGCAGGGTAAGAGGCCCTCAAGGGTCTCTCATGAATGACCTGCCGGAAGGAGCGTCGGCATGCCCGTCGTAACCATGCGCCAGCTGCTTGACAGCGGCGTCCACTTTGGACACCAGACCCGTCGTTGGAACCCGAAGATGAAGCGCTTCATCTTCACCGAGCGCAACGGCATCTACATCATTGACCTCCAGCAGTCGCTGTCCTACATCGACCGCGCCTACGAGTTCGTCAAGGCCACTGTCGCCCACGGCGGCACCGTCCTGTTCGTCGGCACCAAGAAGCAGGCCCAGGAAGCAATTGCTGAGCAGGCTACCCGTGTTGGCCAGCCCTACGTCAACCAGCGTTGGCTGGGCGGTATGCTCACCAACTTCTCCACGGTTGCCAAGCGTATCCAGCGCATGAAGGAACTCGAAGAAATCAACTTCGAGGACGTCGCCGGCTCCGGCTACACCAAGAAGGAGCTCCTGCTCCTCAAGCGCGAACTCACCAAGCTCGAGTCCAACCTCGGTGGTATCCGCAACCTGACCAAGGCACCCTCCGTTCTGTGGGTTGTTGACACCAAGAAGGAACACCTTGCTGTTGACGAAGCCAAGAAGCTGAACATCCCGGTTGTTGCCATCCTGGACACCAACTGCGACCCCGACGAAGTCGACTTCCCGATCCCGGGCAACGACGACGCCATCCGCTCCGTCAACCTGCTCACCCGCGTTGTTGCCGACGCCGTTGCTGAGGGCCTGATCGCCCGCAACCAGCGCTCCACCGGCACCACCGAAGCTCCGGAAGAGCCCTTGGCTGAGTGGGAGCGCGAGCTCCTCGAAGGCAGCAAGGCTGAAGAAGCTCCGGCCGCAGAAGCCGCACCGGAAGCTGCAGCTGCAGAAGCCGAAGCAGCCAAGTAAATCTGGACCTTCCCTGACGCCAAAACCGTCGGGGGCAACTGACGGGATGGCGGCTCACAAGGTGGGCTGCCGTCCTTCAGTTACGTAAACACATAAATTTCTAGACAGAGGGGTTCACATGGCGAACTACACTGCTGCTGACATCAAGGCCCTGCGCGAGCGCACGGGCGCCGGCATGATGGACGTCAAGAAGGCTCTCGACGAGGCCAACGGTGACGCCGAGAAGGCCATCGAGATCATCCGTATCAAGGGCCTCAAGGGTGCTACCAAGCGCGAAGGCCGCTCCACCGCAGAAGGCCTGGTTGCTGCCAAGGTCAACGGCGGCGTGGGCGTAATGATCGAGGTCAACTGCGAGACCGACTTCGTTGCCAAGGCTGATAAGTTCATCCAGCTTGCTGACAAGGTCCTCAACGTTGCAGTCGAGTCCGGCGCTGCCGACCTCGACACCCTGCTGGCCACCGAGGTCGACGGCAAGAAGCTTGCCGACGTCGTCATCGAAGAGGGCGCTGTCCTCGGCGAGAAGGTTGTTGTCCGCCGTATCTCCCGCGTTGAAGGCACCACGGTCGACGCTTACCTGCACAAGACGTCCAAGGACCTTCCGGCCCAGGTCGGCGTTCTGTTCGCTGTCGACGGTGAAGGCGAAGCCGCTGCCACCGCAGCGCACGACATCGCGGTCCACGTTGCAGCCATGGCACCGAACTACCTGACCCGCGAAGACGTCCCCGCGGAACTGGTTGAGTCGGAGCGCCGCATTGCCGAAGAGACCGCCAAGGCTGAAGGCAAGCCGGAAGCTGCACTCGCCAAGATCGTTGAAGGCCGCGTGACGGGCTTCTACAAGGGTGAAGTCCTGGTTGACCAGGCATTTGCCAAGGATTCCAAGAAGACCGTTGCACAGGTCCTCGAGGAAGCCGGCGTCAAGGCAACCGCAGTAACCCGTTTCCGCGTCGGAAACTAGCAATTCATGAAGAGGGGTGGTCACTTCGGTGGCCGCCCCTTTTTCATGCACTCGTCAGGGCGTTACCTGCCCTGACCCAAGCACGATACTCTAGCCAGAGTCCATCAATGGGAAGGCACCATGGAAACCGACAACACTGCAATCCAGCCCGAGAAGACCCGCCGCCGTGTACTTCTGAAGCTCTCCGGCGAGGTCATCGGCGGAGGCAAGCTCGGCGTCGATCCTGAGACCGTCCGTGCCATCGCCAAGCAGATCGCGGCCGCCGTGCCCGACGTCGAAATCGCCATTGTGGTCGGTGGCGGCAACTTCTTCCGCGGCGCCGAACTGTCCCAGAGCGGCATGGACCGTTCCCGCGCGGACTACATGGGCATGCTCGGAACGGTCATGAACTGCCTGGCCCTGCAGGACTTCCTGGAGCAGGCCGGCGTGGAAACCCGCGTCCAGAGCGCCATCACCATGGGCCAGGTTGCGGAGGCATACATTCCGCGCCGTGCCATCCGCCACATGGAAAAGGGCCGCGTGGTCATTTTCGGTGCCGGTGCCGGCCTGCCGTACTTCTCCACCGATACCGTGGCTGCCCAACGCGCCCTCGAAGTCCACGCAGACGTGGTACTGATGGCCAAGAGCGGCGTGGACGGTGTCTACACCGCGGACCCCAAGAAGGACGCTGCAGCCGAGAAGCTCGATGTCCTCAGCTATGACGACGCCCTGCGCCGGGACATCCGCGTCATGGACCAGACGGCCATGACCATGTGCAAGGACAACAAGCTGTCCATGGTGGTTTTCGGCATGGAGGGCGAGGGCAACGTCACCCGGGCCATCCTTGGCGAAACGCTGGGAACTCTGGTCACGCCGTAGCAGCGGCTAGGATATTTGCAGGACGTCCGCCCCTGGGGGCGGATCTTTACTGTGCAGTGCGGCCCCGCACGTGGGCAGCGACTATTTTCTGAGGAGATACCCGTGATCGAAGAGACCTTGCTCGAAGCCGGCGAGAAGATGGACAAGGCGGTTGAGGTAGCCAAGGAGGACTTCGCCTCGATCCGTACGGGCCGTGCCAACCCCGGGCTCTACAACAAGGTGATCGTGGAATACTACGGCACCCCCACGCCCCTGCAGCAGCTGGCCTCCTTCGCAGTGCCGGATGCCCGCACGATCCTGATCACCCCTTACGACAAGAGCGCACTCCGCGACATTGAAAAGGCCCTGAGCGATTCCGAGGTCGGCGCCAACCCGTCCAACGACGGCAACGTCATCCGGGTCACGATTCCTGAGCTCACCAAGGAGCGCCGCAAGGAGTACGTGAAGATCGTCAAGGGCAAGGGCGAAGACGCCAAGGTTTCCGTCAGGAGCATCCGCCGCAAGGCCAAGGATGCGCTGGACAAGCTCGTCAAGGACGGCGAAGCCGGCGAGGACGAAGGCGCCCGTGCGGAAAAGGAACTGGACGCCATCACCAAGCAGCACGTGGACAGCATTGACGACCTCCTCAAGCGCAAGGAAGCCGAGCTGCTCGAGGTCTGATGAGCCAGGCAGAGCCGGTGCCTGCGGGACCCACACCGACGCAGGAAACCCGCAAGGGCGCCAAAAGACTCCGTGAGAATCCGACGCCGAGGGCGGGACGAAATCTTCCCGCAGCAATCGGCGTCGGATTGGCCATGCTGCTGGCGGTCCTCGGAGGGCTGTTGTTCCTTCCGCTGGGGTTCGTCCTGCTCACCACGTGTTTTACGGTTCTCGGCGTCTGGGAGGTGTACCGCGCACTCGAGGCCCAGGGCACCAGGATGCCGATCATTCCTGTAATGGTCGGCAGCCTGGCGATGCCGGTTTCTGCGTACTTCGGCGGGCTGGAAGGACTGCTGTTCACCATGGTGGCCAGCAGTGTGGCGGTCCTGCTGTGGCGGTCCATCGAGAGCGCCGCCGGTGCACCACGGAGCGTTTTTGCCGGCGTATTCACCTTGGCGTGGGTGCCGTTCCTCATCAGCTTTGCCGCCCTGCCGCTGCACGCCAGCGCCGGTCCTACACCGATTGGCTTCTGGCCGGACGGCATTCCGCAAGGTGCCTGGCAGATCGCTGCCATGCTCTTGTTGGTGGTTTCCAACGACACGTTCGGCTACATCGTGGGTGCGTCGTTCGGCAAGCACCCCATGGCACCGAAAATCAGCCCGAAAAAATCATGGGAAGGGTTTGCCGGTTCTGTGGGCGGGGCCATGGTGATCGGGGTGCTGGCGTGCATCTTCCTCCTGGACAAACCGTGGTGGGTGGGCCTGATCCTCGCCACCGGTATGGTGGCCGCAGCTACTGCGGGCGACCTCGCCGAGTCAATGGTCAAACGCGAGCTCGGTGTGAAGGACATGAGCAGCATCCTCCCCGGGCACGGCGGGGTCATGGACCGGCTTGACTCGATCGTGTTCGCCGCCCCGGTAGCCTATGTTCTGTTCGCGCTGCTGAGCGGCGTCTGACAACACTGATGAAGGATAAGTAGTGGCTTTGGATATTCGACGCCAGATTCCGGCAACGTTCGAGCGCGTGGAGCGCAGCAAGTACGGCTACAACGCCAAGCAGGTTGATGCCTTCCTGGGCCGTGCCAGGGCATCGTTCGAAAACCCTGCCGGTGCGGCGGACCCTGTGGCCAGCACTGATGTCCGTGACGTAGCCTTCGACCCCGTCAAAGGCGGCTATGACGCGCACAGCGTGGACGCCGCCCTCGACCGCCTGGAGGACGCCTTCGCCCGGCGTGAGAGGGACGACCTCATCAGCAGCCAGGGAGAGGAAGCGTGGCTGCGCCAGATCGGCAAGCTTTCGGGCATCCTGCGGGGCCGGCTTCACCGGCCCGACGGCGAACGGTTCCGCCGCCCGGCCAGGAAGCGCGCCCGCAGCTACAACGTTGAAGAGGTCGACGCCCTGTGCCGCCAGCTCATCGGCTACCTTGAGCATGACCAGCAATTGAGCGTCGACGCCGTCAGGCGCGCTGTCTTCCGTGCGGCCAAGGGCGATGAAGGTTACGAAGAAGCCCAGGTGGACGCCTTCCTGGACCGGGTCGTCGAACTGATGGCCGCGATCGACTAGGAGCGCTCCGTCGGCGTGGACGGAGTCGGCGATATTGGCGGGTTGGCTTTCCAGACGCCGTCATACAGGCGCTTGCCTCTCAGCAGCGACACCATGAAAAAGCCCAGTGCCACGAGGATCGCGGCGGTCACCGCGGCAGCGGCAGGCAGGCCCAGCACGGTCAGTACCGAACCGAGCAGCAATGCCAGCAGGGCCGCGTTAGCCGTCATCATGAACATCATGCTGCTGCCTGCCACCTGGCTGAAGGCCGTCCGTCCTCCCAGGAAGTAGTAGGTTCGGTTGGAACCGGCTTCGTCGTCGTGGTAACCGGCCATCATATACCGGGCCATTCCAGGGTCCAGTTCAACGTAGGCCGCCCGCAGCCTGTTCATGGCCAGGACATACATGAGGTCCTCCATGCCCACATTGATCACCCTGATCTGGGTCAGGAGTCCCACGGCCACGTCGATGCCGAGGATGGTCAGCGCAAAGGCCCGGAATGCCTCGGAAAACTGGGTGGCATTGCCTACCAAAGCCACGCTCAGAAGGCTCGCCGAGGTGAACGTCAGGAACATGCTGATCCGGGTGAGGACCTCGCCCTGGGTGGTACTTCGCGAGGCGAGCAGGCTCCAGTGCTCGGTGGCCAGCAATTGCGCCCGCACGCCGGGGGAGATTGCCGGTGGTTCGGGACTGGTAGTTCCCGGTTCCTCGGACATGGCGTCATTGTCCACCCTGCGCACTGCCTAAACAACTGGCCAAACAACCGGCCCGGACAACATGTTCAGGCACGGCGGCGTTCAAGCGGTTAACCCGCTACCTCTCGGTGGCGACCGGCCGCTCCGGTACGTGCAGCCTCGACATGACCCTGTTGACGGAACCCGGGATCCTGTCCTTGGTCGCGAGGGAAACAGCTACGGTCACGGCGAACGCAGCGGGTACGGTCCAGGCGGCGGGCTGGGCCAGCCAGGCAGGCGCGGCCACCGAACCCAGCACGGTACCGACCACCATGGCGCCGCCGCAGAGCAAGGCGCCCGTGACCATGCCGCTGATTGCCCCCACGTCGGTCAGGCCCCGCCACCAGATTCCCAGCAGGAGGACCGGGCAGATGGTGGAGGCGGTGAAGGCAAAGACCAGGCCCACGCTTCCGGCCAGGGCCAGCGAGTCGGTCATGAACGCAAAGCCCAGAGGCACGACGGCTGCAAGCACCGCCGCGAGCCGGAAACCTTTGACGCTTCCTCCAAAGAGGTCCTGGCTGATGACGCCGGAGAGTGAGACGACGAGTCCGGACGTCGTGGACAGGAAGGCTGCGAATGCCCCGGCTACGACGAGGGCGGAGAGCAGGTCGCCGGCCACGCCACCGACGATCCTCCCGGGCAGCAGCAGGACCAGGGCATCCGCCTGGCCCGCCTGCGCCAGGTCCGGCGCGAACATCCTGCCAACAGCCCCCGACACGGTGGGAAAGAGGTAGAACACGGACAACAGTCCCAGGACGATCAGCGTGGTGCGCCGTGCGGACTGGCCATCGGGGTTTGTGTAAAACCGCACCAGGACGTGGGGCAGGCCCAGCGTTCCGAAGAGCAGGGCCACCATCAGCGAGATGTTCTGGTAGGCGCTGGCCGCCGGTTGGCCGGTGGGATTGACGGGCAGCCCGGCTTGGGGGAGTGCGCCGTTTCCTGCGAGGACCAGGAGCACGAACACCACCGGTACGGCCAAGGCGGTGAGCTTCAGCCAATACTGGAAGGCCTGGACAAAGGTAATCGAGCGCATGCCACCTGCCACCACCGTGAGGCACACGACTGCTACGACCGCCGTCGAACCTGCCCAGGAGGGCAGACCCGTGGTGATCCGGATGGTCAAGGCTGCGCCGTGGAGTTGCGGGACGATGTACAACCAACCGACGGCCACCACGACCAGGCTGGTGATGCGGCGGACCGCGCGGGAGTCGAGACGGGCCTCTGTGAAGTCGGGGATCGTGTAGGCCCCCGACCGTCTCAAGGGGGCAGCGACGAAGAGGAGCAGCATCAGGTACCCGGCCGTGTACCCGACAGGGAACCACAGAGCGTCTGTCCCGGACAGCAGGATCAGTCCGGCAACACCCAGGAAGCTGGCAGCCGACAAGTACTCACCGCCGATGGCCGAGGCGTTCCACCAGGGCGGCACGGTCCGCGAGGCAACATAGAAATCGCCCGTTGTCCGGGAGATGCGCAGACCGTAAAAGCCGATGACCGCCGTCGTGATGGACACGGCGAGGAACGCTGTCAACCCGACCGCCGGATTCACTTGTCCTCCACCAGGTCGCGGTAGCGTGCTTCATTCCGCGCGGCGGCGCGGTTGAAGAACCACGCACTGATCCCGATCACGGGATAGACCCCGGCACCCAGCAAAAGCCAGTCCAGCGGTACGCCCAGGATGCGTGTCTCCGCGACGCCCGGACCGTAGACGAGCATGAGGGCAAAGGCCCCCAGGATGACCAGGAAGCCGCACCCGACCACCAAGGCGAGCCGCAACTGCGACCTGATCAGGGAACGGATGAACACCTGGCCGGCGTCCGAATCTTCGCTGACGTCGCTCCCGTGCGGGAGACGGACGGGAACCGCCGGGGCCGCCTGCCGCGGGGCAGTAACCCTGACCCGGGTCATCCTTGGGGCCGGATCCGGGTGGATTGCAACTTGTCCCGGACCGATGGCAGGTGGCGCCGGCTGATGGGAAGCTCGGCTCCTGCCACGGTCACGCTCGGGCCCGATGCCGCCAGCTTGAGGTGGCCCACGTGGCCCAGCGCCACGAGGTAGCTGCGGTGGATGCGGAGGAAGCCCGCCCCGGCCCATTTCTGTTCGAGGTCGCTGAGGGGAACTCGGATCAGGTAGCTGGCTTCGGCTGTATGGAGCCGTGCGTAGTCTCCCTGTGCCTGGACGTAAAGGACATCGTCCCGCCGGATCATCCTGGTTGTTCCTCCCAGATCCACGGTGATCATCTCAGGGGCGGGCGTACCATCCTTGATGAGGTCGCTGATCCGGTCCACCGAGCGGGCAAGCCGCTCCGCCCGCAGCGGTTTGAGCAGGTAGTCAATGGCCGCGAGGTCGAAAGCTTCCAGGGCACAGTCTTCGTCTGCGGTGACGAACACGACGGCGGGCGGGTTGCTGCTGCGCGCAATGGCCCGGGCGATGTCCAGCCCGGACAGTGCCGGCATGTGGATGTCCAGGAACACGGCGTCCACTGTTTCCGATTCCAGCGTTCGCAGGGCCTCGGCACCTGAAGACGCACGGTGGATGGCGCCGATGCGCTCATCCCTGCCCAGCAGGAAGGCAAGCTCCTCCACGGCTGGAAGTTCGTCGTCGGCGACGAGCACGTTGATCATGGTTATAGATTAGCCCCGCGCTTCAGGCGTCATGGCCGGGCTGGGACTTGGGGACCCGCATGGTGATCAGCGTTCCTTCGTCCGGTGCGGTTTCTATCACGAGGCCGTGGTCGTCGCCGTACACCTGGCGGAGGCGTGCGTCGACGTTGCGCAGGCCAACATGGTCGCCGTCCATATGTCCGGCGAGCACCGAGCGCAGATGCTCCGGGTCCATGCCCACGCCGTCGTCCTCGATGGTGACTTCAGCGAACGCCCCGGAATCGTTGGCGCAAATGGTGATATGGCCGGGGCCTTCCTTGGCTTCAAGGCCGTGCCGGACGGCGTTCTCCACCAGTGGCTGCAGGCTGAGGAACGGAATGACGGTACTCAGGACTTCCGGGGCGATCCGGAGGCTGACCTGGACGCGTTCGCCGAAGCGTGCCCGTTCCAGGAGCAGGTAGCGGTCAATGCAGCGCAGTTCCTCAGCCAGCGTGGTGAAGTCCCCGTGCCTGCGGAACGAATAGCGGGTGAAGTCAGCGAACTCCACCACAAGTTCCCGGGCCCGTGCGGGATCGGTGTTGATGAAGGAGGCGATCGCGTTCAATGAGTTGTAGATGAAGTGCGGGCTGATCTGCGCCCGGAGTGCCCTGACTTCCGCCTCCATCAGCAGGGTCCGGGACGCTTCGAGCTCGGCGAGTTCCACCTGGGCAGCGATCCAGTCGGCCACCTCGCTGGTGGCCCGGACGAGCCCGGCGCCCGCGGAAGGGGCCAAGGCGGCGACCGAGCCCACCACCCGGGATCCGGCCCGGATCGGTGCAATGACAGCGCTGAAATCGTGATGGCCGCTTCCCGGTGCCGCCGGCGCCCCGGCGTGGGGGACGACTGCGGTCCGCCCGGTCGCCAGGACGTCTGCGGCCAGGCGCATCAGGTCCGGCCGCAGTTCTTCCGCCGCTCCATCCCATGCCAGGACCGAAGTGGTGTCCGTTATGGCCAGGGCATCGCATGCCAGGAGCGACCGCAACTGTTTGCTGGCCTTGGCCGCACCGGCAGGCTGCAGTCCGCTCCGAAGGTGCTGGCCTGCGCGCGAGGCGGCATGGAGGGTGTTGTACGTGGCCCGCTCGGCGTCGGTGCCCAGGTCCCGGAAGGAACGGATCACCTTGAGGCCGACCCCGACGACGACGGCCACGGCCAGCACGATGACCGAGATGGCGGCGGCGGTGAAAAGCGGGGAGTCAGGCATAGACACAGAGTAGCCAAAAGCCGCGGACAACAAGCGAACGGGCGCCGGCCCTGCCGTTTGCCGCAGCATCGCGACCGTTGAGCGACCGTGGTGCCCCGGATGCTGGAACACTCCGCAGGGCACGTTCGATAGTGATTGCAGTCACATTGGCAAGGCGCGTGAGCCGATGTGGAGAGATCACAACCAGGAGGAACCATGGGTAATGAGGCCCAACCCCAGGACGCCACGGCGTCGGTGGACTTTCAGGAAGTCCAGCAAACGGAGCGGTTCAAGACACTGCGCAAGAGGCATCGGAGTTTCGTCTTCCCCATGGCAGCGGCATTCCTGCTGTGGTACTTCGCCTACGTCCTGTTGGCCGACTATGCGGTGGAGTTCATGTCCATCAAAGTGTGGGGCAACATCAACATCGGGCTGATTTTGGGCCTGCTGCAGTTCGTCAGCACGTTCGGCATCACGGCATGGTACGTGAGCTACTCCAACAGGAAGCTTGATCCGATCGCGGCCGAGATCCGGCACGAGATCGAGGGCCACGAATTCGACAAGGACGGCAACGCCATCAAGGGAGCCAGGAAATGAAGACACTCGTCCCTGCCGTGAACGTTGCGGCACTGCAGGACACCACCCTGCTCAACATGGGCATCTTCGCCCTGTTTGTCCTGGTCACGATGGTTATTGTGTTCAGGGCCAGCCGGAACAACAAGACGGCGGCGGACTACTACGCAGCAGGCCGTTCCTTCACAGGGTCCCAGAACGGCACCGCGATCGCCGGCGACTACCTTTCAGCAGCCTCATTCCTGGGCATCACGGGCGCGATCGCCATCAATGGATATGACGGCTTCCTCTACTCGATCGGCTTCCTGGTGGCCTGGCTGGTGGCCCTGCTCCTGGTAGCCGAGCTCCTGCGGAACACCGGCAAGTTCACCATGGCCGACGTTTTGTCCTTCCGCCTTCGCCAGCGTCCCGTCCGGATCGCGGCCGCACTGTCCACCCTGGCCGTGTGCTTCTTCTACCTTCTCGCCCAGATGGCCGGTGCCGGCAGCCTTATTTCACTCCTGCTGGGCATCAGCGACTGGGGCGGACAGGCCCTGGTGATCATCGTCGTCGGCGCCCTCATGATCATGTACGTCCTTATCGGCGGCATGAAAGGCACCACCTGGGTGCAGATCATCAAAGCCATCCTGCTGATCGCTGGCGCTGCGGTGATGACCGCGTGGGTCCTGGCCATCTACGGCTTCAACCTCTCGAGTCTCCTGGGGTCGGCGGCCGAGGCAGCAAACAACCCTGCAGTCCTGAACCCCGGACTCCAGTACGGAAAGACCGAGACTTCCAAGCTGGACTTCATGTCCCTGGGACTTGCGTTGGTCCTTGGAACGGCAGCCCTCCCACACGTACTGATGCGCTTCTACACCGTGCCTACCGCCAAGGAAGCCCGCAAATCCGTGGTGTGGTCCATCTGGCTCATCGGCTTGTTCTACCTGTTCACCCTGGTGCTTGGCTACGGCGCCGCGGCCCTGGTTGGTGCCGAAACCATCCGGACGGCCCCGGGCGGTGTGAACTCCGCAGCACCGCTGCTGGCCTTCCACCTCGGCGGACCGCTCCTGCTCGGCTTCATCTCCGCAGTAGCCTTTGCCACCATCCTCGCAGTGGTAGCCGGCTTGACCATCACCGCCGCTGCATCATTTGCCCACGACATCTACGCGAACGTCATCGCCAAGGACAAGGCCGACGCCACCACGGAAGTGAAGGTCGCCCGGCGCACGGTGGTAGTCATCGGCGTCCTGGCCATCCTGGGCGGCATTTTCGCCAACGGACAAAATGTGGCGTTCCTGGTGGCGCTCGCCTTCGCTGTAGCAGCCTCGGCCAACCTGCCCACGATCGTCTACTCGCTGTTCTGGCGGAAGTTCACCACGCAGGGAGCGGTCTGGAGCATGTACGGCGGCCTGGCCTCGGCGATCCTGCTGATCACGTTCTCGCCCGTGGTGTCCGGCGCCAAGACGTCCATGATCCAGGGCGCCAACTTCGCCTTCTTCCCGCTCAGCAACCCCGGCATCGTGTCCATCCCGTTGGCCTTCTTCCTTGGCTGGCTGGGCACCGTCCTGGACAAGCGGCGCGAGGACCAGGCCAAACAGGCCGAGATGGAAGTGCGCTCGCTGACAGGTGTGGGAGCCGAAAAGGCGGTGGACCACTAGCCTGCACCAGAGGGGCTCCTCCTGCCGCACGGCAGGAGGAGCCCCTCTGCATGGACCGGCTACTTCTTCAAGCTGAGCCATTCCCGCAGTTGCGCCAGCGGCCACGTGGTGACAATCCTCTCCCGGGGAACGCCCGCTGCCTCAGCGCGTTCGGCCCCGTATTGGAGGAAGTCGAGCTGTCCCGGGGCGTGCGCATCACTGTCGATGCTGAAGAGGCAGCCCGCATCAAGGGCCATGGCGATCAGATGATCGGGCGGATCCTGCCGCTCGGGCCGTGAGTTGATTTCGACGGCGACGCCCCACTCGGCACATTCCTTAAACACCTTGGCGGCGTCGAACTCGGATTCAGGCCGGGTCCCGCGGGAGCCCTGCACGAGGCGGCCGGTGCAGTGGCCGAGGACGTTGGTGTGGGGATCCCGGATGCCGCCCAGCATCCGCCCGGTCATGGTCTTCCGGTCCGAGCGGAGCTTCGAATGGACGCTGGCCACCACGACGTCGAGCTGGTCCAGCATTTCCGGTGTCTGGTCCAGCGTGCCGTCTTCCAGGATGTCCACTTCTATGCCTTTGAGCAGACGGAAACCCTCATGCTGCTGGTTGATCTCTTCCACCACGGCAAGCTGGGATTCGAGCCGTTCGACGCTCAGGCCATTGGCGATCGTCAGGTTGGGGGAGTGGTCGGTGAGGGCCAGGTACTCGCGGCCCAAGGTCTTGGCCGCGGCCACCATGGTTTCGATCGGCGATCCGCCGTCAGACCAGTTGCTGTGGCTGTGGAGGTCGCCGCGGAGCTTTTCCCGGAGGCCATGTCCACCCGATGCCAACGGCTCGGCTCCGCGCTGGCGAAGATCGGCAAGGTAATCGGGGACCCGGTCTTCCATAGCCTGGGTGATGACCTCTGCGCTGCGGTTGCCGACTCCCTTGACGCTCGTGATCCGTCCCGAAGCCACCAGCGAAGCCAGCTGTCCGGGCGAAAGCTGCCGCACGGCGTCGGCCGCTTTTCGAAAAGCCTGGACTTTGAACGTGGGGGCCAGACTGCGTTCGAGCCAAAAGGAAATCTCATCGAGCGCCTCTACGGGATCCATGGCTCCATGATCCACGAACGCGGCGCGCCATCAAACAGTGGGCAATGCCGACGGCGCGCCGGTCCTGGCCGGACCACCTAGTGGTGGTGGCTGGGGATTTGTATCTGGTTGCCCGGTTGCGGTGCCTGGCCGTGTTCCCCGTGGGGAACGGCGTACTGGCCCGCCATCGACGCGGCCAGGCCCGGGGTGGCAACCGAGGCAACAACGACGGCGGCTCCGAAAGCGGCCGCCAAAAGCCGCCCGGTCCTCGGCTGGCCGTGGGCGCCGCCGTCGTTGGTCTTTTTCTGCCGGTCCAGCCAGCCGGCTCCGGCGAGTGCCATAAGAACCAGGCAGAGCGCGGTGAGGTGGCTGATTCCTGTCGAACTGCCCGCTTCCGGCCCGACGGCCAGCACCAGAAGGTGTCCTGCCGCGGCCACTGCCAGGGCGGGCTTGACCACCCTGGGAAGAACGAGGGAGTTTCGATGGAGCGCCATCAAGGCCCAGGCCATCAGGCCCAGGCCGGCAGCCAAGGTGGCTACGCCTGCTGCCGGCCTGGCTGCGCCACCTGGGAACGTGCCGCTGCCGGCCAGGTAGCCGGCAGCGAGCGACAGCTCCACCATCCCTGCAGCCATGGCAGCGAAACAGGCGAACAACAGCGCCGATGCCTTCAATGTTGGATGGTGTGGTTCCGTCATCTGCCTGTCCTCCCGCGTGGTGGTCCCCGAGTCGACTGTCACCAGACCTGCGTCCTGCCTAGGCGCGGGCAGAAGCGACGACGGCCTTGTCCTGGGACAGGGCAACACCCAGGAGAACCACGGCGCTGGCGAGGTGCAGGACGTTGTCCGCTCCGTTGAGGGCGATGATGTTCAGCGGGCTTCCCACCAGGAAGAGGCCCAGGACGCCAACCAGCAGGTAGACACCGCCAACCGTGGTGTTGACTCCCTTGGCCAGCGTGACACTGTTCAGTCCGGCGTACAGGAGCGCTGCGCCGATGGCCAGGTGGATGATGTTGTGCAGCGGGTTGACCGCGAAGATGATCAGGGTTGCCCCCTCGGTGGCGAAGAACCCGGTTCCCGACGTAACGAAGAATCCGAGCACGCCTACCAGGAGGTACACGGCTCCGAAGATGGTGGCGATCAAGCGATTGGGCGAAGTGCGCATGGTCCGAACCTTTCGGTGCTGGCCGGGGTCTGACCGGCCTTTGAACAAAGCCCCGGGCGGGGCTCTCAGCCAGTGGTTCGGATCATGCGTTGCCGTGGATGGGTCAGTTTACTCATTATTTTCCGGCACTAGCCGGTCGTGTGGTGCGACGACGCTACGGGCGCAGGCGGATGCTGCTCATCTTGAGGTCGTCGGTGCCTTCGAAGACGTACCTCAAATCGATCGTCTTGCCCGTGCACTGCAGGGTTCCGGCAATGTCTGCCTTGTTGCTGCCGTTCTCGGAGTTCACGCTGACCGAGTTGTAATTGGGTTTGCAGGAGTCATCAAGTTCAAGGCTGGCAATGCCGTCGATGAAGGACTGCTTGTCCAACTCGTCCTTCAAGGCCTGGTGGAGGTAGGTATCGTAGGCTTCTTCGGTCTGGCCGGAGACCACGAGCGTGGTGAACTCATCGGCCAGGGAGCGGGCCTTGGATGTCGAGTTGCCTACCACGTTGACCAGCAGGAGCACGCCCACGACCGCCAGCACAATAACGCCGGCCACGATCCCCAGCACGATCCAGAGCACTTTCCGGCTCTTTCCGGACGGGGGTTGCTGCGCATAATGCGGCTGCCCGTACTGCCCGGGCTGGTACTGGCCAGCTTGCCCGTACTGGCCGGGCTGGTATTGGCCCTGGGCGTAGGGCGCGGCGTTCGGCTCGCCGTAGGCAGGGCCTTGCCCGGGAGCAGCGGACGACGGCGGCTGTTGCCACTGCGGGGCCCCTGCGTTGTGCGGCGGGTACCCAGGCGCCGGTGGAACGGGTGGCGGGTTCTGGCCGGGCTGCCCCTGGTGCGCGTTGGGTTCCTGCGGGTTGCTCACTGTGTGCCCCTTTCGGCGGCCTGCGGCAGCGCCACCCTAGCCGGGGTCCTCTGGCCGGCCCCCGATGCGTCCCTTGAATCAAATCGCATGGAGAGTCACGGAGGCAACACGACCCACCGCTCTTCAGGCCTCTGAGTGCCGGCCCAGCAAGGGCTGGACCCGGTAGGGAATCATTTCCCGCATGGCCAGGGCAGTATCCGTCCGGTCCACGCCGTCACAGGCCAGGATCTTTCCGTTGATCCGGAAGAGATCCTCGGCGTCCAGCGCGACGACGCGGAGGAGCAGGTCGGCAGATCCCGTCAGTCCGAAGCCCTCCAGGATCTCGGGGATGTCGGCCAGTTCCCGGGCCAGCGAGGCAAGCTTCTGCTGTTGCACATGCACTGTAATGAACGCTGTCAACGGGTAGCCGAGGGCAACAGGGTTGATCCGCCGTTCAAAGGACAGGAAGGCGTGCTTCTTTTCCAGTTGCGCCATGCGGGCCTGAACGGTGTTCCGGGACAGGCCCAGCTTCTGCGCGAGGGCCACCACAGTACCCCGGGGGTCCTTGGCCATGGCGGAGAGCAGCCGGGTATCAGTGCCATCCAAGGGTTGCATAATGCGCAAGATTAGCACGGCCTAGCCGTCCGTGACATGGCACGATGCTCAATTCCAGCCCTGACAGTTGTACCGCCTGCATCTTGTGAGTAGGGTCACAAATAACCCCGGCGAAGGAGCCGGGGCGTCGGTCTGCGGCTGCACCACAAGTGCAGCGAAGCCGACACAAACGAGCCGGAAGGGTGCGATCACCTGTGTTGACGGATAAGGCGGGCAAGGGAGCGCAAAGCGCCGCCCGGGGCCCTGGGCAAAGTGCACACAGTCCACTCAGGACTGGAGGCGATCTGCTCCAGCTGGTTTCACCGGAAGGGGAACGGATCAGCCACCCCGAATTCGATCTCTGGGTCAAAGACATCGGCGATGAGCACCTTGCCTCCCTGTTCGAGGACATGGTGGTTATCCGTCGCATTGACACGGAGGCCACCGCTCTGCAGCGGCAAGGAGAACTGGCTTTGTGGCCGCCGCTCCTGGGCCAGGAAGCCGCACAGATCGGCTCCAGCCGCTCCCTGCGGGACGACGACTTCGTGTTCCCCAGCTACCGGGAGAGCGGGGTTGCCTACATCCGGGGTGCCCGGGTCGAGGAAATTGTCAAAGTATGGCGCGGCAACGCGTCCTACAGTTGGGACCCCCAGCGCATCAACATGGCCACGCCCCAGATCATCATCGGATCCCAGAGCCTCCACGCCACGGGCTACGGCATGGGCATCCAGTTGGACGGTGCAAACACCGCTGTCCTGGCGTACTTTGGCGACGGCGCCACCAGCGAAGGTGACGTGAACGAGGCCATGGTCTTCGCCGCCAGCTTCCAGGCACCCGTGGTCTTCTTTTGCCAGAACAACCATTGGGCCATCTCGGAACCCGTGCGGGTGCAGTCCCAGGTCCAGCTGGCCGACCGGCCCAACGGGTTCGGCATCCCCAGCATGCGCGTTGACGGCAACGACGTCCTGGCCGTCATGGCCGCGACCCGCCTGGCGCTTGACCGGGCACGCAACGGCGGCGGCCCGACCTTCATAGAAGCCGTCACGTACAGGATGGGGCCGCACACCACGGCAGACGATCCCACCCGGTACCGGGATGCGAACGAACTCGAAGACTGGGCTGCGAAGGATCCGATTCTCAGGATCCGCAAGCTCCTGGAAGCCAAGGGGTTGCTGACCGAAGACCTGGAAGCAAAGGTCAAGGCTTCCGCCGATGCCGTGGCAGCCCAGTTGCGGTCAGGCTGCATCAACATGCCGGACCCGGAGCCCCTGGACGTCTTCAACCACGTGTACAGCACGCCCAATTCCTGGATCGAACGCCAAAAGGACCACTACGCGCGTTACCTGAACAGCTTCAATGAAACCGCCGAGGAAGGTGCACGCTGATGTCCAAGCTCACGTTTGCCCGGGCCATCAATGCAGGCCTCCGCAAGTCGCTGGAGAACGATCCCAAAGTGGTCCTGATCGGTGAGGACATCGGCGCTTTGGGCGGTGTCTTCCGCATCACCGACGGTCTGCAGAAGGATTTCGGCAAGCACCGGGTCATTGATTCCCCGCTGGCAGAATCGGGAATTGTCGGAACTGCCGTGGGTCTTGCCTATCGCGGCTACCGGCCGGTCTGCGAGATCCAGTTCGACGGGTTCGTGTATCCCGCTTTCGACCAGATCGTCAGCCAGGTCGCCAAGATGCACTACAGGACCCAGGGGCGGGTAAAGATGCCCATAACCATCCGCATCCCGTTCGGCGGCGGCATCGGCTCACCCGAACACCACTCCGAGTCCCCGGAGGCGTACTTCACGCACACCTCGGGGCTCCGCGTTGTGGCGGTCTCCAATCCCCAGGATGCCTACACCATGATCCAGCAGGCCATCGCCAGTGACGACCCGGTGCTGTATTTCGAACCCAAGCGCCGCTACCACGACAAGGGAGATGTGGACGAGTCCCTGGAGTTGTCCGCTGCCCTGCCGATGGACAAGGCGGCGGTGGTGAACCAGGGGACCGATGTCACGCTGGTGGCATACGGTCCGTTGGTCAAGACCGCCCGGGACGCGGCCCAGGCGGCGGCCGACGAAGGTGTGTCGGTGGAGGTCATCGACCTCCGCTCGCTGGCCCCCGTGGACTACCCCGCGGTGGAGGCATCAGTCCGCAAGACGGGCCGTTTGGTGATCACCCATGAAGCCGGCCAGTCCGGCGGGTTGGGCGCTGAAATCGCCGCCAGCATCACCGAGCGCTGCTTCAACTATCTGGAAGCTGCACCCGTCAGGATCACGGGCTTCGACGTGCCCTACCCGTACTCCAAGCTGGAAATGCACCATCTTCCTGACCTGGACAGGATCCTGGATGGTGTGGACCGCACCCTTGGCCGCCCCAACTCGCTGAGTGGACTGGAAGGATGACCGCCGCCATGATCAAGGAATTCAGGCTGCCGGACCTTGGTGAAGGCCTGACCGAGTCGGAGATCCTGAGTTGGAAGGTGGCGGTGGGGGATACCGTGACCCTGAACCAGGTGATCGCCGAGGTGGAAACGGCCAAGGCAGTGGTGGAACTGCCGTCTCCTTTTGCGGGCAAGGTCGCGGCGTTGCACGAACAGCCGGGGACAGTGGTGGAAGTCGGCAAGCCCATCGTCTCTTTTGAAGTGGACGACGCCGGGTCCTCCAACGGCGGCAGCCCTGCCGGCGGAGCAGCACCAGCAGCGGTCAGCGGGGCGGCAGACACCGGCGACCAATCCGCCGTCGTGGACCAGGAAGCTGAAGCAGCCCCGGCCCCGGTAACCCGGCCCGTGGGTGCCCCCGCGCAGCGCGAGCCGAACCTGGTGGGCTATGGCGCAGTGATCGAACAGGGCGGGCGGCCGACCCGCCGGGCGCGCGTCCTGGGAAAGGCCGGGGCAACGCTTCCCGGCCCCGAAGCGCAGGAGGCCGGGGTGGCCGGAACGCCGGCCGAACGGCCGCGCTCCACCCCGCCGGTACGCAAACTTGCCCGGGACCTGGGCATCGACCTTGCCTCGGTACCCGGCACCGGGCCCGGAGGCCTCATCACGAGGGAAGACGTCAGGAGTTTCACCGCCGACGCGCCGGAAACCGCTGGTGCAGGGCCGGCTCTGTCAGAAGGACGGGAAACCCGCATCCCCATCAAGGGGGTTCGGAAATTCACCGCGGCCGCCATGGTGGAGAGTGCCTTCACGGCACCACACGTCACGGAGTTCCTCACGATCGACGTCACCGCCGGCATGGACTTGCTGGCCCGGCTCAAGGGAAGCAAGACCTTCGAGGGCTTAAAGCTCACGCCGCTGACCCTTGCCGCGAAGGCTGTCCTGATCGCGCTGCGGAACAACCCCACCCTGAACTCCCGCTGGGACGGGGAACGGCAGGAGATCGTTCAATTCAACTACGTCAACCTCGGCATTGCGGCGGCCACGCCGCGGGGACTGACGGTGCCGAACATCAAGGACGCCGAACAGTTGCCGCTGCGGGAACTGGCCTCGGCCATTGCTGAACTGACCGACACTGCCCGCGCCGGAAAGACAACGCCGGCGGAGCTTTCCGGTGGCACCATCTCCATCACCAACATCGGTGTTTTTGGCATCGATGCCGGGACACCGATCCTGAACCCGGGCGAGGCCGCGATCCTGGCCCTCGGTTCGGTCAGGAAAGCCCCCTGGGTGGTGGATGACGAACTGGCGGTCCGGCAGGTCATGTCCCTGAGCCTGTCCTTTGACCACCGCCTGGTGGATGGCGAGCAAGGGTCCCGCTTCCTCGCCGATGTGGGCGCCATTCTCTCCGATCCCGGCATGGTCATGACCATGGTCTGAGCGGTTGGGCCTGGGCTGCCCACCGCGGTGGCAGCCCAGGCCCGGCTTTAGTCCTCGGTGGGGGTCGTCCTGTTGCTGTGCACTGTCCGCCACGTATGTTCCGGCTCGAAACCCAGGAGCCTTCGGGCCTTGTCGATGGACAGCATGGTTTCGTGCCGGCCCAGTTCCTTCGAAACCTCGACGCCGGGAAACACTTCCGCCGCCAGCCCGGCGCTGCTTCGGGTCATGACGGTGTCGGCGGCCGCGATGATGAAGGCCTCGAACCCTGGCAGGCCGTGCTGGAGGGCCAAGGCAACGGCCTGGGCGCCGTCCCTGGCATCGATGTAGCCCCACAGGTTCCACTTGCGGAGGGCCGGGTCGGCGTCGAAAGAGGGGAACGCATCGTAGTCCTCGGGATCCATGACGTTGGAGAACCGCAACGCCGTGATACTGAGGTCCGGGTCCCAGCGGGTGAGCTGGACAGCCATCTGCTCTTCAAGGTGCTTGACCAGGGAATATGTGCTTTCCGGCCGGGCGGCATACTCCTCATCGACCGGAATGTACGGCGGATCGATGTCGAAAGGAAGCCCGAGCACCGTCTCGCTGGAGGCGTATACCACCTTCTTGATCCCGGCCCGGCGGGCCGCCTGGAACACGTTGTAGGTGGAGAGCATGTTGTTGTGGAAGATCGCGGCGTCCGGCGCAAGGCCCGGTGCGGGTATTGCCGCCAAGTGGACCACCGCGTCGAGGCCGCTGTGCCGGTCGTCCAGGCCGAGGATCACATCTGCTGCCTGCCCATAGTCGCGAAGGTCTACGGTGACAAAGCCCGCGCCCCGCCGGCCGTCCCGGTCCAAGTTGAAAACGTGATGGCCATCCTGCGTCAACCGCCGGACCACGCTCCTGCCCAGTTTCCCGCTTCCGCCCGTCACGGCAATCTTCATGATGCGCTCCTTGATGTGGCTCTGACCCATGGCTTTTCCGTTGCAAAACTGCAGTGTGATCCAGCCTATGGGCGCCGGTACCGGGTTTCAGCCCTTGAACCTGGCCCTGTGAGTCCCAGGCATGTCAGTCCCCCCGGGGTGCTTGGCCAGCAACGCTGCCACGGCCATGTGTTCCAGGATCGGGCGGGCGGAGCTTGCAGCGATTCTGCGGCCGTGCTGCCGGACGGAATGCGGAGTGGAATTGATCAGGCCAAAAGCTGCGTGGGCGCGGACGCGGAGGTCGGCAGCCTCCGTCCCGGCATGGATGTGGCCCAGGACCTCCACCCACACTTCCACATAGGCGCGCTGAAGGGACCTGACCTCCGCCTGGTCCTGGTCGCTGAGGCTCCCAAAGTCGCGGTCCTGGACGCGAATGACCTCAGGATTCCTCAGCGCGAAGTCCACGTGGAAGGAAACGAGGTCCCGCAGTGCCTTTGACGAATCTCCCGCCTCAGCTGCGACGGTCCGCCCGCCGCTAAGCAAATCGCGGCTGACGCTCAACAGGAGCTCGCCCAACACTGCCCGCTTGCCGGAAAAATGCCGGTACACGGCAGGGCCGCTGACTCCTGCGGCAGCGCCAAGGTCCTCCAGGGAGACCTGGCTGTAGCCGTATTCGGCAAAAAGACCGGCCGCCGCGGACAACAGCGCGGCACGCCGTTCCTCCTTGGCCTGGCTGCGCTGGGTCGTGGCACTGCGACCGCCCTGGATATCGGCGCGGGTTCCGTTCACATCTGTGGGGGGAGCTCCGGTCATTCTTCCTCCTTGGCACACCCGCACTGTGCTGGACATCACAGTTAATCCAGACTAACCTAAATTTCAGTTATGGGGCACTAACCGAAATGGTTTGGCGGGTATCGGCAGGGCCGGGAATGGATCAGTGGTCGATGGAGACAATCGCCAGCGTGGCAGGAGCCAACACCGGTTCCTTTGAGGCCACCATGGAAAAGCAGCTTGCGCTCGTCCAGGAATTGAAGGAGCGGCTCGGCAAGGCGGCGCTGGGCGGTCCGGAAAAATCGAGGGAGCGGCACATCGCCCGCGGCAAGCTTCTACCCCGTGAACGCATCGATTACCTGCTGGACGAGGGCAGCCCTTTCCTGGAGATCGCACCCCTGGCAGCCTACGGAATGTACAACGATGACTCGCCCGGCGCTGGGGTAATTGCCGGCATCGGGCTCGTCCACGGCCGTCACGTCCTGGTCATATCGAACGATGCCACGGTCAAGGGCGGGACCTACTATCCCATGACCGTCAAAAAGCACCTCCGGGCCCAGGAAATCGCCTTGGAGAACAATCTTCCGTGCATCTACCTTGTGGACTCCGGTGGAGCGTTCCTGCCGAAGCAGGACGAGGTGTTTCCGGACAAGGAGCACTTCGGCCGCATCTTCTACAACCAGGCCAGGATGTCTGCGGCGAAGATCCCCCAGATTGCCTCCGTCATGGGCTCCTGCACGGCGGGCGGTGCATACGTCCCTGCCATGAGTGATGAGACCGTGATCGTCCGCAACCAGGGCACCATCTTCCTGGGTGGACCGCCCCTGGTGAAAGCCGCCATTGGCGAGATTGTCACGGCAGAGGAGCTGGGTGGCGGCGATGTCCACGCGAAGATCTCCGGCGTGGCGGACCACCTTGCGGAGAACGACCAGCATGCGCTGGAGATCGTCCGCGACATTGTGGCGACGTTACCCAAGCCGGCCCCGCCGGCCTGGGACGTGCTCGACGTCGTCCTGCCGCCCGTCGTCGATCCCGCGGGCATGTACGGTGTGGTTCCCACGGACGTCAATGCCCAGTACGACGTCCGGGAGGTCATCGCACGGATCGTTGACGGATCGCAGTTCCACGAGTTCAAGAAGGATTACGGCACCACACTGGTCACCGGCTTCGCGCACCTGCATGGACACCCGGTGGGCATCGTGGCCAACAACGGCGTGCTCTTCAGCGAATCCTCCCTCAAAGGGGCCCACTTCATCGAGCTCTGCGACCAGCGCGGCATCCCGCTGGTCTTCCTGCAGAACCTGTCCGGCTTCATGGTCGGCAAGGACTATGAACAGGGCGGCATCGCCAAGAACGGCGCCAAGATGGTCACTGCCGTGGCGACCGCGCGGGTCCCCAAACTCACGGTGGTCATTGGCGGCAGTTTTGGTGCGGGGAACTACTCCATGTGCGGCCGCGCCTACTCGCCGCGGTTCCTGTGGATGTGGCCGGCGGCCCGCATCTCGGTCATGGGCGGCAACCAGGCATCGAGTGTCCTGGCAACTGTGAAACGGGACCAGCTGGCCGCGGCAGGGGAGGACTGGTCCGCCGAAGACGAGGAAGCCTTCAAAGCACCGATCCGGCAGCAATACGAGGACCAGGGGAGCCCCTACTACTCAACAGCACGGTTGTGGGACGACGGAATCATCGATCCCGCGGACACCCGCCGCGTCCTGGGCATGGCCCTCGATGTCGTTTCCCGCCGGCAACTGCCCGCGACCTCCTTCGGCCTCTTCAGGATGTGACCATGACCGTGCCGGCAACCACAACAATCCCTTTGCAGCAATCCACCAGGCGGCCTTTCGCGACTGTCCTCGTGGCCAACCGCGGTGAGATAGCCTGCAGGGTCATCGCTACGCTGAAAGACCTCGGCATCCGTTCCGTCGCCGTCTATTCAGACGCGGACAAGCACGCCAAGCACGTGGCGCTCGCGGACACCGCAGTAGCGATCGGCGGAACAGCGCCCGGCGACAGCTACCTCAAAATCGAGGCGATCATCGACGCCTGCCGCCGGACAGGTGCCGAGGCCGTCCATCCCGGATATGGTTTCCTGTCCGAAAACGCTGACTTCGCCAGGGCCCTGGACAAGGCAGGGATCACGTTCATCGGTCCGGGTATTGAAGCGCTGGACATCATGGGCGACAAGATCCGCTCCAAGAACCACGTGATGGGCTACGGCGTGCCCTGTACCCCCGGAATCGCGAAGCCCGGCCTGACTGACGAGGACCTGATCGAAGCAGCCCCGGGCGTCGGATTCCCGCTCCTCATCAAGCCCTCAGCAGGAGGCGGGGGCAAGGGCATGCACGTCGTGGAGAACCCGGAAGACCTCCCCGCCACGGTGAAAACGGCCCGTCGCGTTGCCGCCGCCGCTTTCGGCGATGACACGCTCTTCCTGGAACGGCTGGTGCGCTCACCCCGGCACATCGAGGTCCAGATCCTGGCCGACAACCATGGAAACGTCATCCATCTCGGCGAGCGTGAGTGCTCACTCCAGCGCCGCCACCAAAAAGTCATCGAGGAAGCACCATCAGCGCTCTTCGCCTCGCTTCCTGACGGAGAAGCACGGCGGGCCGAAATTGGGCAGGCGGCCTGCAACGCCGCACGATCGGTGAACTACAGTGGCGCCGGAACTGTGGAATTCCTGGTCTCCGATGAACACCCCGACGAGTTCTTCTTCATGGAGATGAACACCCGCCTGCAAGTGGAACACCCTGTCACCGAAATGGTGACAGGCGTCGACCTCGTGGAATGGCAGGTGCGCATCGCGGCCGGTGAGGTGCTCACGCTGGCGCAGTCCGACGTCGTGCTTAATGGCCACGCGGTGGAGGCGCGCGTTTACGCGGAGGTGCCCGAACGGAATTTCATGCCCTCCATGGGACGGGTTGTCGCCCTCGACGAAGCAGGCGGCGGCGGCGACAACGTCCGGATCGATTCAGCGCTTCTGCCAGGCCTGCAGGTTACCGGGGACTACGACCCCATGCTCGCCAAGGTCATCGCCTGGGGCCCGGACCGGCGAACGGCCCTGGACACACTGGATGCCGCCCTGGCGGACTACACCCTGCTCGGGCTCGATACCAACGTGGAGTACCTGCGCCTGCTGGTCAACGACCCCGACGTCCGGGCCGGTCATCTGGACACGGGGCTGATCGAGCGCAAGCTGCAGGGCATGGCGTTCAGGCACGTCGGAGCTAACGAACTGACGGCGGCGGCGGTATTCCTGTGGTTGCAGCGGCAAGGTTTCAGGCATGCCGGAGACGCGTGGGCTGCGCCCGACTCTTGGCGCGTAGGGGCGCCGGCTGCATGGACAACGACGTTTGGCCTTCCCGACGGCAGCATGGCGACCGTCGCGGTGACTGACCAGCAGGACGGTTTGAGGGTAGTCGTCGACGGCGGACCGGACGTCAGGCAGGAGGCCGCACCCGTTGCGGTGACCTCCGTGGACGGAGGGCGGCTGGTCCTGGAGATCGACGGCGTTCCCGCCACCTTTGCCGTGGGCCAGGAAACCGGCGTCCTGCACCTGGGCAACGACGGGTGGTCCTGCCGCCTCGGGATCCTGGATCGCGCCGAACGCCTCAAGCGGATACTGGCCGGGATCGCACGCCAGGAAGGCGCAGCCGATCCCGAAGTGCGCTCGCCGATGCCGGGAACGGTGGTCTCCGTCTCCGTGGCGGACGGGGACCCCGTGGAAGAGGGCCAGGTACTGCTGGCCGTCGAAGCCATGAAGATGGAACACCAGTTGGCGGCGACCGTTGCGGGAACCGTTCGCCTGACCATCAAAACCGGCGACCTCGTCAAAGCCGACCAGGTCCTGGCCACCATTCACGTTGCAGACGCCACCACAGACAAGGAAGTCCAGCCATGAGCACGTTCGACCTTTCGGATGAATACCAGGACCTTAGCGACTCCGTCCGCGAATTCGCGGACGACGTGGTGGCTCCCGTATCAGCCAAGCACGACGAAGAGCACAGCTTTCCGTACGAGGTAGTGAAGCAGATGGGGGAGATGGGCCTCTTTGGCTTGCCCTTCCCCGAGGAGTACGGAGGCATGGGCGGGGACTACTTCGCCCTCGCCCTGGCCCTGGAACAACTGGGCCAGGTGGACCAGTCCGTGGCCATCACCCTCGAAGCCGGTGTATCGCTGGGGGCCATGCCTGTCTACCGCTTCGGCACGGACGAGCAGAAACAACAGTGGCTTCCGCAGTTGGCGTCAGGCCAGGCGCTCGCAGGCTTCGGACTGACCGAGAGGGAAGCAGGCTCGGACGCCGGTGGTACCAAGACCCACGCCCATGTGGAAGATGGCGAATGGGTCATCAACGGCAACAAGGAGTTCATCACCAACTCCGGCACGGACATCACCAGGCTGGTAACGGTCACGGCGGTCACCGGAAAGGAGGAACGCCCGGACGGGACCGTTAAGAAGGAGATCTCCACCATCCTGGTTCCCACGGACACCGCCGGTTTCAAGGCGGAGAAGCCGTACAACAAGGTGGGCTGGAACGCCTCCGACACCCACCCGCTGACACTGGACAACGTCCGCGTCCCGGAAGCCAACCTGCTGGGTGAGCGCGGCCGCGGCTACGCCAACTTCCTCTCCATTTTGGACGAGGGCCGCATCGCCATTGCCGCGCTTGCTACCGGGGCAGCCCAGGGCTGCGTGGACCTCTCGGTGAAGTATGCCAAGGAACGCAGCGCGTTCGGGCAGAACATCGCCAAGTACCAGGCCATCCAGTTCAAGATCGCGCGCATGCAGACCCGGGCCCACACCGCACGCCTTGCTTACTACGACGCTGCCGCCCGGATGCTGGCGGGCAAGCCGTTCAAGACCGAAGCGGCCATCGCTAAGATGGTCGCAGGCGAGGCAGCCATGGACAACGCGCGGGATGCCACCCAGGTATTTGGCGGCTATGGCTTCATCAACGAATTCACCGTGGCCCGGCATTACCGGGACTCCAAGATCCTTGAGGTCGGGGAGGGCACCACGGAGGTCCAGCTGATGCTCATCGCCCGCGAGTTGGGTCTGTAACCGCAGGGGAAGGATCACCGATGATTGACAAGGTTGTTGCCAGCGCCGCGGAAGCGGTGAAGGACATCCCGGACGGTGCCTCGCTCGCCGTGGGTGGGTTCGGCTTATGCGGCATACCGGTCTCCCTGATAAATGCCCTTCACAGCCAAGGCACCACGGACCTGGAAACCGTGAGCAACAACTGCGGCGTGGACGACTGGGGCCTCGGGATTCTCCTCAAGGATGGCCGCATCCGCCGCACCATCAGCTCCTACGTGGGCGAGAACAAGGAATTCGCCCGTCAGTACCTCGCCGGGGAACTTGAAGTGGTCCTCACCCCGCAAGGAACGCTTGCAGAAAAGCTGCGCGCCGGTGGCGCCGGAATTCCCGCCTTCTATACCAAAGCCGGTGTGGGGACCCAGGTCTCCGAGGGCGGACTTCCGCAAAAGTACGACGCCGACGGGAACGTTGCGCTGGCCTCTGCGCCGAAGGAGGTACGCACGTTCAATGAGGCGGACTATGTGCTTGAGGAGGCGCTCACTCCCGACTTTGGCCTGGTCCACGCCTGGAAGGGGGACCGGCATGGGAACCTCGTTTTCCATGCGGCGGCCATGAATTTCAACCCGTTGTGCGCCGCTGCAGCCAGAACCACCATCGCCGAAGTCGAGGAGCTGGTGGAACCGGGTGAGCTTGACCCGGAGCACATCCATACGCCGGGCATCTTCGTCCACCGGGTGGTGCTGGCGCCGTCCGCGGAGAAACGGATCGAGAAACGGACGGTGTCACTCCCGGGTGCGGGGGCGCAACAGGCGGGAGGAGCCTAGCCATGGAATCGAACACCTATCATGACGTGCCGCCCCGTCCGGAAGCCGTGCGGCACGAATACCGGCGTGCCGACGTCGAACATCACGAAGCCAAGGGCTGGACCCGCAACGAACTGGCCGCCCGCGTAGCCAGGGAACTGGTCAACGGCCAGTATGTGAACCTCGGTATCGGAATGCCCACGCTCATCCCCAATTACATCCCGGACGGTGTGGAGGTGATCCTGCACTCGGAGAACGGGATCCTGGGTGTCGGCCCATATCCGGCCGAGGACAAGGTGGATCCTGACCTCATTAACGCCGGGAAGGAGACTGTCACCACCAACGCCGGTGCTGCTTTTTTCGACTCCGCGACATCTTTCGGAATGATCCGCGGCGGCCATGTGGATGTCGCTGTCTTGGGCGCCATGGAAGTAGCGGCCAATGGAGACCTGGCCAACTGGATGGTCCCGGGCAAGATGGTCAAGGGTATGGGCGGGGCCATGGATCTGGTGTTCGGTGCCAAGAAGGTGATCGTCATGATGGAGCACGTGGACCGCAACGGACGGCCCAAGATTGTCAGGGAGTGTTCACTGCCCTTGACCGGGAAGGGATGCGTGGACCGCATCATTACGGACCTCGCGGTGATCGACGTCGTCAAGGACCAGGGCGAACCGCGGTTGGTGCTCCGTGAGTTGGCGCCGAACGTGACCCTGGAGGATGTCTTGGCTGCCACGGGTGCTGAGTTGTTCGAAGAAGACCAGGAACTGACTGTATGAGCCGGGTTGTGGAGCAACGGGGGCTGTATTACGACGAACTGGAAGAAGGCGTGGTGTACGCCCACAAGCCGGGCAGGACGGTGACTGAGACTGACAACGTCCTGTTCACCACCCTCACCATGAATTCGCAGGCCTTGCACTTGGACGCTGCCTGGAGCGCGGGGCAGCCTTTTGGCCAGCGGCTCATGAACTCGATGTTCACTCTCTCCACCATGGTGGGCCAGTCAGTGACCCAGCTGACCCAGGGCACCATCGTGGCCCAGTTGGGGCTCACGGATGTCACGTTCCCGCATCCGCTCTTTCACGGCGATACGCTGTACACGGAAACGGTGATCACCGGCAAGCGGCTCTCGTCCTCGCGTCCCGGGCAGGGGCTGGTGACCATGCAGCACACGGGACGCAACCAGAACGGCGAGGTGGTGGCACTGGCCACCAGGACCTGCCTGATGTGGACCAAGGAAGCGCACAACGCCCAATCGTCCGATACCGCACAGTAGAACGCGCAGCAGCAAGGAAGTCCATGCCCTCTCCCGACGTCTTTCCCTTCACCATGGGCCCTGCCCTCCTGTTTTGCCCGGCAGACCGTCCCGAGCGCTTCGGCAAGGCCGCTGACCGTGCCGACGCCGTCATCCTGGATCTCGAAGACGCCGTGGCCCCGGCTGGGAAGGAGCGGGCACGCCGGGCGATCGTTGAGCAACTGGCGGACGACGGCGCCCACCTGGATCCGGACACCACCATTGTCCGCGTGAACCCGGTGGGCACGGAGGAGTTTCGGCTGGACCTTGAGTGCCTGGCGGAAACTCCCTACCGGACCGTCATGCTGGCCAAGGCGGAGGATGCTGCGCAGCTGAAGGCCCTGGATGGCTATCGCGTGATCGCTCTCTGCGAAACGGCCGTCGGCGTCGTCAACGCGGTGTCCATCGCCGCCGAGCCGAACGTCGTGGCGTTGATGTGGGGAGCGGAGGACTTGCTCGCGTCCTTGGGTGGCCTTTCCAGCAGGAACGACGACGGCGGCTACCGTGCCGTGGCGCTCCACTCGAGGTCCGCTGTGCTGCTTGCCGCGAAGGCCGCAGGCAAGGAAGCCATTGACGCCGTGTACGTAAACATCCCGGATCTTGAGGGGCTCGGTGCAGAGTCCCGGGACGCCGTGGCCAGTGGTTTCGGTGCGAAGGCCTGCATCCATCCTTCGCAGGTGGCTGCCGTACGGGAGGCCTATGCTCCTGCCCCGGAAGCCGTTGCCGCCGCCAGGGAGTTGTTGGAGGCTGCGACGTCCGCCGGCACCGGAGTCTTCCAGTTCAAGGGGAAAATGATCGACGGCCCCATTCTAAAGCACGCCCAGTCAGTCCTCCGCCGCGCCCGATAACCACCCGCGAGATGGCATTTGATGCCAATGCTTTGAGCAAACATTGTCATCAAATGCCATCTCGGCGGGGTTTTTTTGGGGTGCTAGGCGCGCACGGGCGCCGCAAGTTCCGTGAGAGGAACCGCGGCAGGGCGCGGGGCGGTGCTCATGATGGCCACGGCATGTCCGGTCTTGGCGCTTTCCAGAACGGATTCCATGACCTCCAAGGCGTGGAAGGCAAGTTCCCCACCGGCCCTCGGCTCCTGTCCTGGGGGTGTGGCGGCAAGGTCGGCAATTCCGAATCCACGGCCCGAATCCACGTAGCCGGCTGAGACGGGCAGTGTCTCCCAATCGGCTGCTCCCAGGGCAAACAGCTGCACGTCCCCGTCGAAGTGGTTGGGATCCGGCACCACCAGTGAGCCCTTCTCACCATGGATTTCGATGTTGGGGCTCTTGGTCTGGACCGCATCGAAGCTCATGAACAGCGTGGACAGCGCACCCGAGGCATGCACCAGCACGCCGGTGACGTGGGAGTCGATGTCCACCGGAACTTTTTGGCCCTCGCGGGGGCCGGAACCGATGGTCCGCTCATTCCGGGTGTGGCTCGCTGCGCCCACCACCGAAACCACCGGCCCCAGCAGGGTCACGAGGGCTGATACGTAGTAGGGTCCCATATCCAGCAGTGGTCCGCCTCCGGGCTGGTAATAAAAGTCCGGGTTCGGATGCCAGCGTTCATGCCCGGGAGTGGCCATGGTGGCGGTGGCCGAGATCGGTGCTCCGATCAAGCCGTCGTCGATCGCCTTGCGGGCGGTCTGGATACCCGTCCCCAGCACGGTGTCCGGTGCGCAGCCCACGGTCACACCCGCAGCCTTCGCGGCTGCAAGCACATGCCGTGCCTCGTCGGTGGTGGCAGCCAGTGGCTTCTCTCCGTACACCGCCTTGCCTTCGCCGATGGCTCTGAGCGCGATTTCGGCGTGCGCCGCCGGGATGGTGAGGTTGAGGACGAGATCGACGTCGCCGGCCGCCAGCAACTCGTCCACGGTCACAGCACGGACGCCTTCATAGGAGTCCGCGACCGCCTGCGCACGCGCGTGGTCGAGGTCGGCAACAGCCACCAGGTTGACCGACTCCAGGCGGCGGAAGTTGGTGAGGTACTGCTCCACGATCTTGCCGCAGCCGATGATTCCGACATTCATGCGCCGGGTTGTGTTCAGCGGGTTGCCCACAGCATGCCCCTTTCAATGATGGTGCGGACATTGGAGTCCTCCAGGACTTCCACACGATGGCCGGGCGTGCAGACGAAGATCCTGCCTTTGCCCCACTGCCGGGTCCAGATGGCAGGCGACGTGACTTCCCGGTTCCAGGGGTCCCATTCGCGCACCTTCTGCGTGGTGGTTGCCAGGACGTCGATGTAGTCGTCGGCGAGGACCCAGTACTGTTCGGTGACCAGGTCGAAGTCGTCCAGGCCTGCGGTGATGGGGTGGTCCGCGGCGGCGGGAAGCATGTTCACGGTGTAGGGGACGTAGTTGTCCGACTGCTCACCGATCAGTTCATCCGGGTGTTTGCCCGGGTGGCAAGCGAACTGGCCGCCGATCAGGTGAAGGTAATCGGAGTTGTTGCGGTACGAATCGGCGATGCCGCCGTGCCAGCCGGCCAACCCGGTGCCGTTCTCCACGGCTGTCCGCAGCCCTGCGAATTCGTCCTTCTCGATGGTGGACATCGTCATGCACTGCACGATCAGGTCAACCGTGGCCATGTAGTCGGGATCGGCGTAGATCTTGGGGGACTCTTCGACCCGTACCTCGAACCCCTGGGCTTTGAGGTACGGGATGAAGAGTTCGGTGGCTTCCACCGGCTGGTGTCCGTCCCAGCCGCCGCGCACCACCAGTGCGCTCTTGTTGTTGGTTGTCATGGTTTCCTTCGTTTCGGGGCGTATCCGTCAAGGGGTTTTATCGTGTGGCGAAAGCGGCGTCGAACGCAGCGGCCGGTGGCTGGATGGAGGCGAGGTTGCGGACCATGGCAAGGGCCTCCGGGGCGCCCACCAGGCGGTCCATGCCCGCATCCTCCCATTCGATGCTCGTGGGTCCGTCGTAGCCGATGGCGTTGAGCGTGCGGAAAATGGGTTCCCACGCCACGTCGCCGTGGCCCGCGGTGACAAAGTCCCAGCCGCGCCGAGGATCGGCCCACGGCAAGTGGGAGCCAAGGCGGCCGTTGCGACCGTTGAGTTGACGGACCGATTCCTTCACATGGACGTGGAAAATCCTGTCCGCGAAGTCCTGAAGGAACATCACGGGGTCCAGGTCCTGCCAGATGAAGTGTGAGGGGTCGAAGTTCAACCCGAAGCCCTCACGGTGGCCGATGGCTTCCAGGGTGCGCTTGGCAGTCCAGTAGTCGTAGGCGATCTCGGACGGGTGGACCTCCAAGGCGAAACGGACGCCCACCTGGTCAAAGACATCCATGATCGGGTTCCAGCGGTCGGCGAAGTCCTGGTAGCCCCGCTCGATCATGTCCTCCGAAGCCGGGGGGAACATGGCCACGCACTTCCAGATGGAGGAGCCCGTAAAGCCTGTCACCGTCTTGACCCCCAGGCGGGCAGCGGCGCGGGCGGTGGTTTTCATGGCCTCGGCCGCCCGCTCCCGGACTCCTTCAGCCTTGCCGTCGCCCCAGACCTCGGGGGACAGGATGTCACGGTGCCGTTCATCGATGGGGTCATCGCACACCGCTTGGCCGGTGAGATGGTTGGCAATGGCGTGGACGGACAGCTGGTGCTTCTCGAGGATGTCGAGCTTGCCCTGGAGGTAGGCGTCGTCTTCCACGACGCGCTGGGGATCCAGGTGATCGCCCCAACAAGCGATTTCCAATCCGTCGAAACCCCATTCGCCGGCCAGGCGGGCCACCTCCTCGAAGGGGAGGTCGGCCCATTGGCCGGTAAAGAGGGTGATGGGTCGGCTCATGGTGTCTCCTTCTCGACGTTCTGCCAACGGCTGGCGTTGCCGGCGCTTGCTTCGACGGCGGCCAGCACCTTCTGGACCTGCAACGCATCAGCGAACGACGGCGAGGGCTGCTCGCCAGCGTGTATGGCATTCACAAGGTCCACCACCTGATGGGTGAATCCGTGCTCATAGCCCAGCCCGTGCCCCGTAGGCCACCAGTTGGCGGTGTAGGGGTGGGACGGTTCGGTGACCATGATCTTGCGGAACCCGGCGTCCGGCTCCAGGGAAGCGTCGTAGAACTGGAGGGAGTTCATGTCCTCGAAATCGAACGCCAGGGAGCCCTTGGTGCCGTTGAGTTCCAGGCGCATTGCATTCTTGCGGCCCAGGGCGAACCTGGTTGCTTCGAAGATGCCGATCGGGCCCGTGGCGTCCCCACCGGAGGTGCCGTCCGCCTGTTGGTCCGTGCCGGCGTCGTGGTTTCCGCTGAAGCGCGCGGTGAACAAAGCGGCATCATCCACAGTTACCGGGCCCTTGGGACCATCCGAACCCCCGTGGCCGCCCAGTCCCACGAAGTCGCCGGCCAGGGGACGCTCGGTGACGAAGGTCTCCAACAGCGCGGAGACACCCGTGATGGTCCGTCCGGTGATCCACTGGGCAGCATCGATGCTGTGCGCGCCGATGTCGCCCAGGGAACCTGACCCGGACTTCGACTTGTCCAAGCGCCACGTCAATGGTGCGTCTGCGTCGGAAAGCCAGTCCTGGAGGTATTGGGCCCGCACGTGGCGGATGTCGCCCAGCCGCCCATCCTCCACCATGCGCTTGGCCAACGCCAGCGCAGGGGTGCGCCGGTAGCTGAAGCCGCACATGGACAGTACGCCACGCTCAGCTGCGGCCTCCGCCACGGCAGTCATCTTCTCCGCCTCCTCCACGGAATTGGCGAGGGGTTTCTCGCAGAGTACGTGCTTGCCGGCTTCGAGGGCGGCGATGGCGATGTCGGCGTGGGTGTTGCCAGGGGTGCAGATGTCGATCAGGTCGATGTCGTCCCGTTCGACCAGTGCGCGCCAGTCCGTTTCCACGGAGTCCCACCCGTACTTGGCGGCAGCAGCCCGGACCCCTTCCTCGTTCCGGCCGGCAACCGCGGTCAACTGCGGAGCGAGAGGCAAGTCGAAGAACCGTGGTGCGGTCCGCCAGGCGTGGGAGTGCGCAGCCCCCATGAACGCATAGCCCACCATGCCTACGCGGAGTGGTTTCTGTTCCGTCATCTGTGACTCCTTTCTACTTGCTGAATCCGGCGGTCAAGCCGCTGAGCAGTTGGCGGCGTCCTACCACGTACAGCACCAGGATGGGCAGGGTGCTCAGGACCACCGAGGCCAGGACGGCCGGGATGTTGACGCTGTACTCACCTTGGAAGGACCACAGGGCCAAGGGGAGGACGCGAAGGTCGGGACTCTGGGTCAAGACCAGCGGCAACAGGAATCCGTTCCACACGTGCAGGCCGTTGTAGATGGACACCGTGACGATTGCCGGCCGGGTGAGAGGCAGGGCAAGGCGCCACATGGTTTGCCATTCACTGCACCCGTCCAGCCGCATGGATTCGAAGAGTTCGTTGGGTACGTCCCGGATGAAGTTGGACAGGATCAGCACCGTCAGCGGGATGGCGAAGGCGATGGATGGAAGCATGATCGCCAGCAGGCTGTCGTACAGGTTCAGGCGGATGATCATCAGGTAGATGGGAATGATCGTTGCCTGCAACGGAATGGCGAGCCCCATCAGGAACATGCCGTTGACCAGCTTGAGGAACCTGCCTCCGCCGCGGACAATCGCGAAGGCTGCCATGAACGAGATCAGGACGGTAGGGACCACTGCCCCCAACGTGACCATGACGCTGTTCATGAAGTAGGCGGCAAAGTTCGACTCGAGCACCAACTGGTAGTTCTCAAGGGTGGGCGCCAGAGGCGGTGCCAGGGGGTTCTGGCCAAAGTAGCCTTCGGAGGTCTTCAGGCTGGTGATGACGATGTAGTAGACCGGAATGATGATCACGGCTAACCAGATCCATCCACCCAGGCCACCCGGTATGTTGAGGCGACGCAGGCGCGTGCCCAGGCCTTGACGCTGTGCCGGGGGCTTGCTTGCAGCTCCCGTCCTGGGGGTCTCCTGCTGGTTTGTCAGTACGGTGCTCACCCTACATTCCTTCCAATTGGCTGCCCTGCTTGTCCTTGCCTCCAAGGCGCTGGAGGAACAAGGCCAGGACAAGGCCGATGACCACCAGAATGACCGCGATGACACTGGCCGGCCCCATGAGGTTGGCCCGGAAGCCACGCAGGTACATGTCCAGGGCGAGGATCCGGGTGGAGTTGCCCGGCCCTCCGCCGGTCAGGACGAAGATGAGGTCGAAGTAGGTCAGCGATCCCACGACCATCAGCGTGGAGGAAGTGATGATGGTGTATTTCAACTGCGGGAGCGTGATGTGGAAGAACTGCTTGATGGTTCCCGCCCCATCGATCTGTGCTGCTTCATACAGGGACTTGGGAATCTGCCGGACCCCACCTTGGTAAATGAGCGTATGGAACGGAACGAACTGCCAGGCAATCACGAAGATCACCAAACCCAGGGCCAGCTGGGGAACCCCCAGCCAGTCCTGTGCCAGGAAGGGCAGGCCGAGGCCCATGGCCAGGCCGAAGTTCGGATCAAGGAGGGCCTTGTATGCGATCGCAACGGCAGCCGATGACAACAGGAGCGGCAGGAAGTAAAGGACGGCCAGTGCTGCCCGGTACTTCTGGCTCCCGGCGGTGAAAACGCCCAGCAACAGGCTGATCGGGGTCTGCACCAACCAGGACATGATCATGATCAGGAAGGTCAGCCCCAGGGCGTTGTACAACTCGGGGTCGCCAAGAACCGAGATCCAGTTGTCCGTTCCTGCTGCTCCGATGGCGCCGATGCCGTCCCAGTTGGCAAAGCTCAACAGCAGGACTCCCACCAGGGGGACGACGGCGAAGATCACGAAGAACAGCAGTGCCGGGACGGTCAGCCAGGCCAAGGAGGAACGGCCCGGTGTGGCTTTGGTGGTCTGGCGCGGAGGAGCGGCGGGCCGCGCTTGCGTTGCGGCGCTCATTTGCCCAGGGTTGCGTTCATGTTCTGGGCGAACTGTTGCGGCGTGATCGACATCAGGAAAAGCTGGTCGATGTTGTTCAGGAGCGCCTCGGCCGCAGTGGGGCTCAGGGCCTGGTCCCACGACTGCTGGAACGTCGGTGCGTTCTTGGCGAGGTCGTAGACAAAGGTCAGGAAGTCCTTGTCCGGGGAGGAGTCCAGCTTGTCTTCGATGCCGTTGACGATCGGCACGGATCCGGAATTGATGTAGGCATCGATGACGGTATCGGTGAGGATGCCGTCCTTGAAGAACTTCTTGGCCGTTTCCTTCTCCTTGTCACTGGCCTTGGAGGAGATGGACATGTACTGGGCGGGGTTTCCCACGCCGCTCTTCGGATCGCCCTTGCCTCCGGCAACGGTCGGGAACTGCACGAACCCGAGCTTGCCGTCCTGGACAAAGTTCTGTCCCTCCTTCTTCATGGCGCCATAGGTCCAGGACCCATGGAGCATCATGGCGGCCTTGCCGGTGAACAGCAGGGCCTGGTCGGCCTTGGAATCGGCGGTGATGGAGGAGAAACCCTTGATGAACCCATCTGCGGAGACAAGTTCCTGGATCTTGGTTCCGGTCTCAATGACGGCGGGATGCATCCAGGCGTCCGGCTTGCCCTCGAAGATGGCATTGAAGACTTCGGCCCCGCCGATGCGGTCCAGGAGATACTCAAGCCACATCATGGAGGTCCACCGTGATTGTCCACCGAGGGAGAACGGCGCCACACCCATGTCGTTGAAGGTTTTCACCAGCGACATGATGTCGTCCCAGGTCTTGGGCGGCTGGACCCCGGCCTTATCGAAGAGTTCCTTGTTGTAGAACAACACGATCGGAGCGACGTACTGGTTGGGCAGCGCATAAATCTTGCCGTTGACCGTAGCTGCTCCGAAGGACGACGGGAAGAACTTGTTCTTCAGGTCGGGGTTCTCGTTGAACCAGGCCGTGAGGTCTTCCACCTGGTTGGCTTCGGCATAAGTTTTCAATCCGCCACCGCCCCAGCCGTACACGATGGTGGGAGCCTGTCCGGCGCCGATCGCGGTCTTGATCTTGGTCTTGTAGGCATCGTTCTGGAAGTACGTGACCGTGATCTTGTGGTCGGGGTTCGCGGAGCCGAAGGCATCGACCGCCTTCTGCATGGTGGTCTGGTTCGGCTCACCGGTCAGGAACCACATGCTGGCACCACCGCCCGCGCCGCCACCTCCCGGCCCGGACGTGCCGCACGCCGTGGTGGCCACGGCTGCGAAGGGAGTCAGGGCAGCAAGGGCCAGGAAGGAACGCCGGGAGGACTGGAATTGCTTCATTGCTTCTCCATGGGTAATCGCATGAACAGAGTGCGAGAGCAAAGAATTTCGAAAAATTTCGCTCCGGTGATTTAGGTCACGGTATAAACTAAAGCCCATTCCGGGATGCGTCAAGCCTCCAACTGACACAAGCGGCACCGCCACTTGCCAAAGCAAATGGCATCGCCGCATGATGAGTGAACAGAAATATTTCGAAAGTGGGGGCCATGACAACAGAAACCCGCCCGTCAAAGTTGACGCTGGCTGCGGTAGCCAAGGAGGCAGGCGTCTCCACGCCGACCGTCTCCAAAGTGGTCAACGGGCGTGAGGACGTGGCGGAGGCAACCCGCACCCGGGTCCTTGCCGCACTGGAGAAGACCGGCTACAGGTCACCGCTGCAGAGAAGAAGCCTGCCGGCGGCCAAAACGGTAGAGGCAGTCTTCGACTCGCTCAACTCCGCTTACGCCGTCGAAGTCCTCAATGGCGTGCTGGAGCAGGCGTCCCTGGCCGATATCGAAGTGATTCTTTCTGTGACCAGCCGGCAGGCCGGCTCGCCACCAAGCCCCGAAGAGCGGGCGCAGCGCATGATCGACGAAGGCCGCAGCGGCATGATCGTGGTGACGTCTGCGTTCGATTCGGCCCAACTCAAAGCCTTCCAGCGGCGCAGTATTCCCATAGTGGTCATCGACCCCCTCAACCCTCCTGCCCTGGACGTGTTCAGCGTCGGGGCCAGTAACTGGGCAGGCGGGAAGGCTGCCGCCACACACCTGCTGGAACTGGGTCACCGGCGCATTGCCTACATCGGCGGTCCTTCCACCGCCGAGTGCAGCCAGGCCCGGCTCCACGGATACATGGCTGCGCTCATGGCGGAAGGCATCACCGTGGACCACGAATACATATCGGCTGGAGCCTTCCGTCCGGAAAACGGCGTCAGTGCCATGAAGGCGTTGCTGGGGCTGGAAGACCCGCCCACGGCGATCTTTGCCGCCAGCGACAGTATTGCGCTGGGAGTCCTCGCCGAAGCGCGCAGGCAGAACATCCGAATACCGGAGGAGATGAGCCTGGTCGGCTTTGACGGCACGCACCAGGCTGCGGAATCCGTCCCGCCCCTGACCTCGGTTTCCCAGCCCCTCCAGGAGATGGGGCGTTCGGCGCTCAGCTTCATCCTGCGCCAGGTCCGCGGCGAGGAACTGGATTCCCGGCGCGTGGAGTTGGCTACGCACCTTGTAGTCCGGGAATCGACCGCAGCTCCGCGCAGCGGGCAGCTCGGAGCAGGCTGGCGCCGCGGCTGAAAATGCTGCTGTCTCCGTCATGATCGGTGTGTACCGGCCACTCACGGGTGGTGAGCGGTCCGCGCCTGGCCAGAAATGACCAACAGCGGGCTGTGAACAGTCCGGTGGATGGTCTCATCCCGCGTACGGTTGCGCGGGAACGCCAGGGAAGGAGAACCAGGTGCCTGATCCGCAGAACCAGGGGTCCGCGAAGCTGCCGCCCCACAGATACCGCTTGAACGTGCCCCGGGCAGATGAAGCTGTGGTGGCGTGGATGGAGTTGCAGGACAACCAATCGCTGTCCATGCGGACGCTGATCCGGGAGAGCATCGAGCGGCACGGGTATGTGGACATCGTGAACAGGCCCGTGGTGCAGCTTCCGGTCCGTGCCGAGGTGGAGGGCCCTTCTGCGCCCAACGCCAAACCCGCGGAACCGCCGTCGCCCGGACCGCAGGAAGCGCCCGGCGGGGAGGTCGATGTCAACGACCTTTTCACCCGCCTGCGTCGATGACCCGCTGCGCCACCTCCGCACACAGATCGAAAGGATGATGCATGACCATTTCAACAAACCTCACCGGAGGCATCGACGTCGGAAACGGCTACGTCAAGGGACTGATCCGCGGCACCCTCGCAACCGGCCCGGCGGAAGCCGACGTGATCGACCTTCCCAGTGGGGTGGCGCTGGTCACCCGCTCCAATGCGCTTCCGACGCCGGACCGCGAAGCTCCGGCGCGCATGGCAGGCGACTTCTGCAATGAACTGGACGTGAGCTTTTCCTCTCCGCTGATCGGGGACCAGTACCGCAGGTTGTTCGGAGTCAGGGCCCTGAGCGCGCCCGGGGCTTTCGAAGAGTTCGACGTCATAGGCCACAGGAGCAAAGCCGAACAGGAATTAAGCAAGATCCTGGTCATGGGTGCTTTTGCCGCCAAAGCCCTGCAGGACCACGTCCGCGACAACGGATCCCTTCCGCCGGCGGATGAAGCCTTGAGCGTCCGCGCCCGGGTGGCACTCGCCTTGCCCATCAATGAGTACCTCTCGCACCGGACCAGCTACGCCGGTGAATTCATGAACGGCGTCCACACCGCCACCATCCACAACTTCGAAACCCCGGTGACCGTGAAGCTTCGGTTCATGGATGTCCAGGTCATCCCCGAGGGTGCATCCGCGCAGTATGCCATCACCGCGCAAGGCGCACCCCTGATGGATGCCATGCTGTCCGATGTCAGGAGGAGGGGGCTGGCCCTGGAAGGGATCACCTCCAGCGACGTCCTGGCTGCCCAGCACACGATCGGCATCGACGTCGGCGAGGGCACCGTCAATTTCCCGGTGTTCACTGCGGGCCAGTTCAACGCCGATGCCTCAACGACCTTCAAGAAAGGCTATGGCACCGTCCTGACCGATGCCCTGAAGGCCATGCGGGACCGTGGTTTCCAGTCCGGATTTACTTCCCGGAAGCAGCTCTCCGAATACCTGCACGCAGGACCGTCGCCCCTGAAGCGCAACTTTTACGAGCGGGTCATGGGGTTCGTGGACGAGGAAACGATGTTCTTCGCCAAGGAAGTCGCCGAGCAATTTGGCCGTGTTCTTGCCGTTGTCGGTGCCACCACGGAGGTGGCGTACGTCTACGGCGGTGGTGCAGGTGCCGGCGCCGTGAAGGACTACTTGTACAGCGCACTTCTCGCCAAAGCGGCCGAGATGAACAGCGAGGACTCGTTCCCCACCCTCTACTTGGATTCCAGCTATTCGCGGCACCTGAACCGCGAGGGCCTGTACATTGCCGCAGAATCCGTGGAACGCAAGGCGCATGTGACGGCATCCGCCGCGGCTCCCGGAAAACGGAGCAGCACCAAGCGGGCCGCTGCCGGGGAAAATCCGGAGTTGGCTGCCGCGGCCCTGTAGGCCGTCTGCCGGCTACAGCAAGCGCCGCCGACGCGACGTCAGGGACAACGGCGGCACGGCGTCGTACAAGGGAACGCGAACCCAGCGGTTACCGGTCTCCCGGAACTCTGCGCGGCTGGCGAACCGGTAAAGATAGCTGCGCGCACGCACCCAACGGGGCTTGTCGCCGTCGAACGGGTCATGGCGGAGCAGCCGCAGCGTTGGCGGGTCCGCCTGCAGGAGTTTGTTGAGGAACGCGTAGAACCAGTCCTCGTGGACGGTCCTCAGGGGCAGGAACCACATCAGCCAGTCGAGGCGGAGGTGGTACGGTGCCCACTGGCTGGGCACACGCCGGGGATCGCCGGGTTTGCCCTTGAAGCCGTACTCCAGCCAGCTCTCATCCGGCGCATCGGGGTCCTTGGCCATGGTGCCCTCCACCACGATCTCGATCCGCTGCTTGGTCACCGTCCCGAAGGCCCCATAGGCATTCACCAGCCGCCACTTGTTGAAGCTGGCGTTCATGAGCTGCTGTCGCGAGAAGAGGTTCAGCAAGGGGCGGTAGCTGAGAACCAGCAGCAGCACGGTAACGGCCAGTACGACGCCGGTCCACCACACCGGGGACTCCGCACCCGGGTGCCAATCCAGCGGGATCACAGGAAACACTGCGTGCGCCACGGGGTCGCTGACTGCAGCGAAGGCGAGAACGATGGCGGCCCAGTTGAGCCAGGCAAAATTCCCGGTGGCCACCAGCCACAGCTGGGTCACAATGATGATCGCCGCGGCGGAGGCGGCCAACGGCTGGGGAGCGAACAGGAAGAAGGGAACCACCAGTTGAGCGAAGTGGTTGCCGATGACTTCCACCTTGTGGAGGGGGCGGGGAAGGAGATGGGCCTGACGGCTCAGGGGGCCGGGCATGGGTTGTGTCTCGTGGTGGTAGAACATGGCCGTCATGTCCCTCCACTCCCGGCCGCCGCGGATCTTGATCATTCCTGCTCCGAACTCCAGCCTGAAGACCAGCCACACAATAAGGATCAGGATGGTGGCAGGGGGAGCGGTTCGGTCGGAGCCAAGGAACGCCACGGTGAACCCCGCTTCGAGCAGGAGGGACTCCCACCCGAAGCCGTAGAAGGTCTGGCCGACATTCACGATCGACATGTAGAGGATCCACAGCGCCAGGAAAGCGAGCATGGGTACCCAGGGCGGCCCGGTTTGGGGCAGGCCAAAAACCAGCAGCAAGGACACCGTGATGCCCGCCCAGCAGACTGCCCGGAGCAGGGAATCGGAGTAGCGCCACAGGAACACACTGGGCCGACCCAACCGGCGGGCGAGGTCCAGGAACCCGGGAACGGGAAGGAGGCCGCGTTCGCCCAGCAGCGCAGGGAATTGGTTCAAGGAGGAGAGAAAGGCCACAAAGAAGAGCGCTGCTGTGCCGCGCTGCAGCACCTGGCGGGCAAATTCGTAGTCCCGCGCGTCGAACCATGCGAGCCACTCCACGCAGTCCACGTTACGCGCGGCAGGGGAGGCTGGGATACTTAAGCAATGCAGCCGCGCAAGATCACCATCCTAGGGTCCACTGGTTCCATCGGCACGCAGGCGATCGACGTCGTCAATGCAGCCCCGGACCGCTTCGAAACAGTGGCCCTCAGCGCCGGAGGCGGAAACCTGGAACTCCTGGCCCAGCAGGCCGTCCATACCCGGGCCCAGGCGATTGGCATCGCCCAGGGTGATACGGACAAGCTGCGCCGGCTGCTGGATGCGGCCGTGGAGCAAGCAGGGGCTGCACCGTATTCACCCGAAATCTTCTCCGGCCCGGACGCCTCGACCCGTATCGCCGCTGTTCCGTGTGATGTTGTCCTCAACGGCATCACAGGGTCCATAGGCCTGGCTCCCACGTTGGCCGCGCTCGCCTCCGGCGCCACCCTGGCGCTGGCCAACAAGGAGTCGTTGATCGTCGGCGGCGCCCTGGTAAAGGCGGCGGCCCGTCCGGGCCAAATCGTACCCGTGGACTCCGAACATTCGGCCATCGCCCAGTGCCTTCGCTCAGGGGCGGCCCAGGAAGTGGAAAAGCTGATCCTGACGGCCTCCGGCGGCCCTTTCCGGGGGCGTTCGCGGGAGCAGCTCCACGCCGTCACGCCGCAGGAAGCGCTGGCTCACCCCACCTGGGACATGGGCCTGATGGTTACCACCAACTCCGCCAGCCTGGTGAACAAGGGGCTGGAGGTCATCGAAGCGCACCTGCTTTTCGACGTCCCGCTGGACAGGATCGACGTCGTGGTCCATCCCCAGTCGGTGGTCCATTCCATGGTCCAGTTCGTGGATGGGTCCATCATCGCCCAGGCATCACCACCGGACATGCGCCTTCCCATAGCGCTGGGCCTGGGCTGGCCGGACCGCGTGCCGAGGGCCGCTACGCCGTGCGACTGGTCACAGGCCACCAGCTGGACGTTCGAACCCTTGGATTCGGCAGCCTTCCCGGCGGTGGATTTGGCCAAGGACGCGGCCAAGCAAGGCAGCACCTACCCGGCCGTCTTCAACGCCGCCAACGAGGAAGCTGTCCAGGCTTTCCACGCCGGCCGCATCCGCTTCACGGACATTGTGGACACGGTGGAATCGGTCCTCAGCGAACATTCAGGCTCCTTGGAGCTAACGGTGGAATCCGTACTGGATGCTGAGAGGTGGGCACGTGCCCGCACCCACGATCGTTTAGCCAGCAGCGCCCAGTAGATCCCCCAACCCCACGGAAGCAGTCCCACCGGCATGAGTCCCGTCCTACTTTTCATCCTTGGAGTCGTCTTCGTCGCCATCGGCGTTGCCGTGTCCATCGCCTTGCATGAGGTGGGCCATCTGGTCCCCGCCAAGCTGTTCAAGGTGCGGGTCACCAAGTACATGATTGGCTTCGGCCCCACGCTGTGGTCCCGGAAAAAGGGCGAAACGGAGTACGGGTTCAAGGCGCTGCCGCTGGGCGGTTACGTCTCCATGATCGGCATGTACCCGCCCAATAAGGACGACGGCGGCGTACGCCCGTCCAGCACGGGCATGTTCCAGACACTGGCTTCGGAGGCCCGCTCGGTGGCCCACGAAGAGGTAGGCCCGGGTGATGAAAACCGGGTGTTCTACAAACTGCCGGTCTGGAAGAAGATCATCATCATGCTCGGAGGGCCCGCCATGAACCTCCTGATCGGCCTGGTGCTGACGGCGGTGCTTCTCATGGGGTTTGGCGTGGCCACGGCAACCACCACCATCGCCGATGTCTCCAAGTGCCAGGTTGCAGAGGGCGAAACGGTTGACCCCGATTCCGCCGATTGCAAACCAACGCCGGCCGCGGCGGCCGGACTGCAGCCCAACGACACCATCACCTCCTTTGACGGCAAGGCGGTGACCAGTTGGGAGGAGCTGACCGGGTGGATCCGCTCCTCGGCCGGCAGGGAAGTGCCCATCACGGTGGAACGGGACGGGCAACCGGTGTCCACCACCGTCACCCCGGTCCTGACGTCCCGGCCTGTCGCGGGCCCGGATGGCCGCCCTGAGCAGGATGCCAACGGAGTGCTGAAGTACCAGGAGGTCGGCTTCCTGGGAATCGGTGCCCAAAGCGCTTTGGTGCCCCAACCGGCGTCGTCTGTCCTGCCCATGGCGGGGGAGAACATCAAGCAGATTTCGGGCGTCATCCTTAACCTGCCTGCCCGCGTGGCGGGGGTTGCACAAGCGGCTTTCAGCGAGGAGCCGCGCGATCCCAACGGTCCCATCAGCGTGGTGGGCGTGGGCCGCGTGGCCGGCGAAGTAGCCGCCATGGAACAGGTTCCGCTGCAGGCGCGCGCCGGGGCGCTGGTGGGACTGTTGGCAGGCCTCAACTTTGCGCTTGCCATTTTCAACCTCATCCCCCTGCTGCCACTGGATGGCGGCCATGTGGCAGGGGCGCTCTATGAAGCCGTTCGGCGGCGCTTTGCCCTGTGGCGCGGCAAACCGGACCCCGGAGCGTTCGACATCGCCAAGCTGCTCCCGGCCACCTACGTTGTGGCGGTGCTGCTGATGGCCATGGGCGCGCTGCTGATCTACGCCGACATCGTCAAGCCCGTGAACATCTTTGGCTAGCGGGGACGCCATGCGGTGCGTCACTGCCGTATCAAACCACGCCGGCCGGCGGGATAGGCTATCACCATGACTGTTTTCGCTGTTGAGTACGTATACGCCGCCGATTCCGGCGCCCTCCGCGATGAAGCCCGCCCTGCCCACCGTGCCTGGTTGGCCGACCTCGCAGAGGAGGGCAAGCTGCTGGCCAGCGGTCCCTACGGAGACGGCGCCGGTGCGCTGCTGATCTTCAAGTCCGCCGACGAAGCCGAACTCAACGACCTCCTGAAGCAGGACCCGTTCGCCGACGCCGGAACGATCGCCGGCATCCGGACTACCGAATGGTCGCCCATCATTGGGCTCCTGGCTTCGCACACGTCCTGAACCGGGCAACCCCCACCACCACGTACCACCCCAACCCAAGGAGTCCACAGTGACCTCGGTCAGCCTGGGAATGCCAGCAGCCCCGCCACCTGTTCTTGCCCCGCGTCGTAAAACGCGGCAGATCAAGGTTGGGTCCGTGGGAGTTGGTTCCGATTACCCCATCAGCGTGCAGTCGATGACCACCACGCCCACCACGGACATCAACGCCACACTGCAGCAGATCGCTGAGCTGACGGCGTCCGGTTGTGACATTGTCCGTGTTGCGTGTCCGTCGGCGGACGACGCCGAGGCCCTGCCGATCATCGCCCGGAAGTCCCAGATCCCGGTGATCGCAGACATCCATTTCCAGCCTAAATACGTCTTTGCCGCCATCGAGGCCGGATGCGCTGCCGTCCGCGTCAACCCCGGGAACATCCGCAAGTTCGATGACCAGGTCAAGGAAATCGCCGCTGCCGCCAAGGACCACGGCACGTCCATCCGCATCGGCGTCAATGCCGGCTCGCTGGAGCCGGGCATCCTGAAGAAGTACGGCAAAGCCACGCCCGAGGCCCTGGTGGAGTCCGCCGTCTGGGAAGCCTCGCTGTTCGAAGAACATGGCTTCCACGACTTCAAGATCTCCGTAAAGCACAACGACCCCGTGGTGATGGTCGCTGCTTACGAGATGCTTGCCGAGAAGGGCGACTGGCCGTTGCACCTCGGCGTCACCGAGGCTGGTCCGGCGTTCCAGGGGACCATCAAGTCGGCAACGGCATTCGGCGCCTTGCTCTCACGGGGCATCGGCGACACCATCCGTGTTTCCCTGTCGGCGCCGCCGGTGGAGGAGATCAAGGTGGGCAACCAGATCCTGCAGTCCCTGAACCTGCGCCCGCGCAAGCTTGAAATTGTTTCCTGCCCCTCGTGCGGGCGCGCCCAGGTAGACGTCTACACGCTGGCCGAGCAGGTCACCGCCGGACTCGAAGGCATGGAAATTCCCCTTCGCGTGGCCGTCATGGGCTGCGTGGTCAACGGACCCGGCGAAGCCCGCGAGGCCGACCTCGGCGTCGCCTCCGGCAACGGCAAGGGGCAGATCTTCGTGAAGGGCGAGGTCATCAAGACCGTGCCCGAAAGCCAAATTGTTGAGACACTGATCGAAGAGGCGATGCGGATCGCCGAAGAGATGGGGGAGGCCGATGGCGAAGATGCTGTCAAGGGTAGCCCCGTGGTTAGCGTCTCGTAACGGGACTGGCCTGGGCGTCAGGGTGCTCGGCAGTGCCGACACCCTGGCCCTTCGCGCGCTTGCGAACGAGGATCCGGTAGCAAACGTCTTCATCCTGGCGCATCTGGACAGCGTGGGGACGGCTGCGCCCACCAGCGGTGGCGCAAGTATCTACGGATTGTTCGATGACCAGACCCTGCTGGGTGCCTGCTGGGCCGGTGCCAACCTGGTGCCTGTTCAACTGGACGCTTCCCTGGCCGGCTTCCTCGCCGAGGCGGCCCACCAGTCAGGCAAGCGCTACGCTTCCATCTTCGGCCCGGCGGAGACTGTCCTGGCACTCTACGCGCGCTTTGAACAGTTGGGCCACTTTGCGCACGAGGTCCGCGCGAGCCAGCCACTCCTTGCCCTTGAAGGCACTCCGGAGATCGCTGCTGATCCGAGGCTGACCTTTGGCACCATGGCCGACTTCGAGCGGATCCTGCCTGCCTGCGCGGCCATGTTCGAGGAAGAAGTGGGCTACTCGCCCTTTTTGGGCGGGCAGGACTTCTACAGCCGCCGCGTGGCGGGGTTGATCCGGCAGGGACATTCCCTGGTCCATATCGATGCCGACGGGACCGTGGTCTTCAAAGCCGAGCTTGGCGCAGTCACCCCCCAGGTCACCCAGGTGCAGGGTGTGTGGATGAATCCTGACATGCGGGGACACCACCAGAGCGCCGGCTACATGGCCGCCGTCGTAAACCTGTCCCGCACCTACGCGCCGGTCACCAGCCTGTACGTCAACGACTACAACGCCAAAGCCCGGGCGACCTACGAACGCGTGGGCTTCAAGCAGGTGGGCACCTTCGCGACTGTTTTGTTCTGACGTGTTCGGGCGCCGGCTGTGCCCTACTGGTCGGGGATGCCCATATCTCCCGTGAGGTACCGCTGGATGGTGGGGGCGAGATACCTCGCCACGTCGTCCCGGGAGGCCGAGGCCAGGGGTTCGAGCCGGATCACGTAGCGCGCCAGCATCAGTCCCACCATTTGCGAGGCCACCAGGTTGCCGCGCATCCGGACCTCTTGGGCGGAACCTTCCAGGCCGGCCGCGATCCGGGTCAGGATGGCCCGGGCCACCATTTCCCGGAGCAGGGCCGTTTTGGCTTTCGAGCCAATGGTGCCCCGGGCGAAGGCCACCAGTGCGTGCTGCGAAGGACCTTCCCAGAGTCGCAGGACGGCACGGACCAGGGCTTCGCCCCGTTCTTCAGGGTCGAGGTTTTCGATCCCGGCCAGTACCTCCGCAGGGTCTACAGGAAGCTCCACACTGGCGGCGAAGACGTCGTCCTTGCCTTGGAAAAAGTGGTGCACCATGGCGGGGTCCACTCCGGCTTCCCGTGCGACCTGCCTCAGGCTGGTGCCCTCGAACCCCTGCTCGGCAAAGAGTTTCCGTGCTGCGGCCAGGATGGCGTCACGGGAGTGCCCGCTCAGGTTCCTGCGTCCTCTCCGCAGTGGCTGCAGGCTCATGAAGTCCGCCTGCGGAGCGTCAAGGAGGCAAGGACCAGGACAACCACCACGATCCCGCCCATCACCATCGTGTCCTGCCACATGGTGTCCGTTGGCTCGGTGTTTCCGGCTATTTCCCGCAGGGCATCCACGGAGAACGTCAGCGGTAGCACCCCGGAGATTGCCTCAAGGACATCGTTCATCCGGTCCCTGGCCACAAACAGCCCGCACAGGAGGATCTGCGGAACCACCACGACGGGCATGAACTGGACGGCCTGGAATTCCGTACGGGCGAAGGCCGAACAGAGCAGGCCCAAGGCCACGCCCAGCACGGCATTGATGACGGCGATCATCACCACGTAGCCGGGGCTCCCTTGGATATCCAGTTCGAAGATCCAGTACGCCACCGCAGTGGCCACGAGCGACTGCAGCGCGGCCATGATGGAGAATGCGATGGCGTAGCCGAAGAGGAGGTCGGCTTTGTGGATGGGCGTGGTCAGGAGGCGTTCCAGTGTGCCGGAGGTGCGCTCCCTCAGCATGGTGATGGAGGTGACCAGGAACATCACCACGAACGGGAAAATGGCCAGCATCATCAGGCCCACACGGTCGAACGTCCTGGGGATGGCCGGCGGGAGGGACTCGTTCTCGAAGAGAAAGTAGACGGCGGCCAGCAGCAGTGCCGGGACTACGAGGATCAGCCCAATGCTGCGGCGGTCATGCCGGAGCTGTCCCAGGACGCGGCGGGCAGTTGCCAGTGTCATGCGCGGGTTCATGATGCCACCCGGTGTGCCGGGGAGTCCTCGCGCCCCGCGTCCCTGATGATGGTGAGGAATGCCCGTTCGAGGTCGCTGCTTCGTCCGCGTTCGGCCAGTTCCTTCGGCGTCAGCTGGGCAAGGAGCAGTCCGTCGCGCAGGAGCAGCAAGGAGGAGCAATGGGCGGCTTCTTCCATGACGTGGCTGGAGACCAGCAACGTGGTTCCTGCCGCCGCCATGGCAGTGAAGCGCTCCCACAGTTCGGCGCGAAGGACAGGGTCGAGACCCACCGTCGGCTCATCCAGCACCAGCAACCTGGGCTGCGCTACCAGCGCACAGGCGAGGGAAACGCGGCTGAACTGTCCGCCGGAGAGGTCACCTGCCTTTTGACGGGCATGGTCCTTAAGCCCGACGGCGGCAATCGCCGAGGCCGCGTCCGTCGCCGACCTGCCATGCATGGCGCCGAAGTAGCGGACGTTGGCCTCGACGCTGAGGTCGCCGTAGACGCTGGCACCCTGGGTGACGTAGCCGACGTCGTGCCTGAGCGGTGCGCTGCCTGCCGGACGGCCAAAGACCGTCAATGCGCCTTTGGTGATGCGCTGGACCCCTACGATCCCGCGCATGAGCGTGGTCTTGCCGCTGCCGGAAGGTCCCAGCAGGCCTGTCACGCGGCCGGTCTCCACCGTGAAGTCAAGGCCGCGCAGGATTTTGGTCCGTCCGCGGGAGATGTGGAGCCCCGCAGCCTCTATCGCCTGGGTCATGATGCCCTCCGCCGATAATTCACCAGATGATGAATTCACGGTATTCCTGCGTTCCTGCCAGGTCAAGCAGGCAGCGGGGCCCACATTCTTGAAAACGTGTCGGCCATCACATAGATTCTTCCCTAACCGTGCCGTTGGGGTGCCGGGTGGTGACAGGGGGAATCATGACGTTGACCTTGCCGGATGCGTTGAGCAGCCGCACCGCCCGGAAACTCGGCAGTGACCATTGCCTCCCAGTTGCAGGCGATCCCGTTCCGTTGGAGGGAACGGCGATCTAGTCCCAGGACAGAGTCTGCGGCCGGCCGGCCGCTGAGCCACGCCATCGCAGGATGACCAGCCGATATCGGCCAGGGGCTTCCGGACGCGGCGGCGTGGCTCTTCTGTGCCGGGGTGTCCACGGGTCGTCAGCGTTCCAACGGGTGTGCTGCCAACCGGTAGATTAGTAGACAGTTGTTTTTGCCACATCTGCCAGAGAAACGGATAAAACCCGTGGTCCTTCGCCTTTCCCAGTTGTTCCTGCGCACCCTGCGTGAAGATCCCGTCGACGCCGAGGTTGCCAGCCACAAGCTGCTGGTCCGGGCCGGATACATTCGCCGTGCGGCGCCGGGCATCTATACGTGGCTGCCGCTGGGCCTGAGCGTGCTCCGGAAGGTCGAAGAGATCATCCGCCAGGAGATGTCGGCCATCGGGGCCCAGGAAGTCCACTTCCCGGCACTCCTTCCGCGCGAACCGTACGAGGCAACCAACCGCTGGACCGAATACGGCGAAGGCCTCTTCCGCCTGCAGGACCGCAAGGGCGCCGACTACCTGCTTGCTCCGACCCACGAGGAAATGTTCACCCTGTTGGTCAAGGACCTTTACTCGTCCTACAAGGACCTTCCTCTGAGCCTGTACCAGATCCAGAACAAGTACCGCGATGAAGCCCGTCCCCGCGCAGGCCTGCTCCGCGGCCGTGAATTCATCATGAAGGATTCCTACTCATTCGACGTCGACGACGCCGGCCTGGACGCAAGCTACGCCGCCCACCGCGCCGCTTACCTCAAGATCTTCGAACGGCTCGGCCTGGAAGTGGTGCCCGTCACGGCAACCGCCGGTGCCATGGGGGGTTCCAAGAGCGAGGAATTCCTGTTCCCCACGGAAATCGGGGAGGACACGTTTGTGCGCTCTGCCGGCGGTTACGCAGCCAACGTCGAGGCAGTGACCACGGTGGTTCCAGAGGACATCGACTTCACCACCGCACCGGCGGCCGAGGTCCTGGACACACCGAATACGCCCACCATCGAGACGCTGGTGGACGCTGCCAACCAGCTGGCGCCACGCAGCGAAGCCGACGGCGGCGCCTGGACGGCCGCGGACACCCTCAAGAACGTCGTCCTCGCCGTGACGCTGCCCACGGGTGAGCGCCAGATCGTAGTGATCGGCGTTCCCGGTGACCGGGCGGTGGACCTCAAGCGCGTCGAGGCGAACATCGGGGCCTTCCTGCCGATCGGCGGCGAAGTCGGCCTGGAAGCCGCCAACGAGGAAGACCTCAGGAAGCTGCCCTGGCTCGTCAAGGGATACATCGGTCCCGGCCTGTCCCTGGACCAGGCCGTCCTGGGCCTTGAAGGTTCTTCCAAACTGCTGTTCCTGGTGGATCCGCGCGTGGTGTCCGGCACCGCCTGGGTCACCGGCGCCAACATCGAGGGCAAGCACGTCTTTGGACTCGTGGCAGGCCGCGACTTCACGTGGGACGGTGTCATTGAGTGCACCGAGGTCCGTGCCGGGGATCCCTCTCCGGACGGGTCGGGTCCGCTGGAAACCGCCCGGGGCATCGAAATGGGCCACATCTTCCAGTTGGGCCGCAAGTATGCCGAAGCCCTCGACCTCAAGGTCCTGGACCAGAACGGCAAGCAGGTAGTGGTCACCATGGGGTCCTACGGTGTGGGCGTGACGCGTGCTGTTGCTGCCTTGGCTGAAGCCAACCACGATGACCGTGGCCTGGTCTGGCCGCGCTCTGTCGCGCCGGCTGACGTCCATGTAGTGGCGGTCGGCCGCGGTGACGAAATCTTCGAAGCTGCCGGGAAGCTCTCCGCCGAACTCGAAGCAGCCGGCCTGGATGTCATCTACGACGACCGGCCCAAGGTTTCCCCTGGCGTAAAGTTCGGCGACGCCGAGCTGGTGGGCGTACCCACTATCCTCGCCGTGGGCCGAGGCCTGGTTGACGGCGTCGTGGAGATCAAGGACCGCCGCAGCGGCGACGCCGAGAACGTTGCAGTGGACAAGGCAGTCGACTACGTGGTCAACGCTGTCCGCAGCCGTTGATCTCCGGCTTCGAGTCGATCCAGCTCACCACCATCATCCTGATCGTGGTGGCTGGATTTGCTGCCGGATGGGTGGATGCCGTGGTGGGAGGCGGGGGACTGATCCAGCTCCCCGCCCTGTTGCTGGTGCCGGGGATCACGCCCGTCCAGGCTTTGGCCACCAACAAGATGGGCTCCATCTTCGGCACGGCCACGAGTGCCGCCACCTATTACCGCCGGGTGGGGCCCGACTTGAAAACTGCTGTCCCCATGGCGGTGATAGCCTTGGCCGGCAGCTTCGGGGGAGCCATCCTGGCAGCGTCGTTGCCCGCGAGCGTTTTCAAGCCGATCATCGTGGTCGCCCTGGTCGCGGTCGCAGTTTTTACTGCGCTCCGCCCCAGTGCGGGAGAGCTGACCGCACTCCGGCATGATGGCCACAAGCATTACGTTGTGGCCTGCCTCATCGGAGCGGTCATCGGCTTCTATGACGGGTTGATCGGCCCTGGCACGGGGTCGTTCCTGGTCATCGCCCTGGTCTCTGCCATGGGCTACGCCTTCCTGGAGGCCAGCGCCAAAGCCAAGATCGTCAACATGGCCACCAACGCAGGTGCCCTGCTGTTCTTCCTGCCACACGGGAGCCTGCTCTGGGGTGTTGGCCTGGTCCTGGGCCTGGCCAACATGGCCGGTGGTTACCTTGGTGCGCGGACGGCGGTTGCCCGGGGAAGCGGGTTTGTGCGGATCGTGTTCCTGATCGTGGTGGCTGCGCTGATCATCAAGCTCGGCGTCGATGTCTGGAACGACTCGTTCCAGTGACCTGCTCCGCGGCGCAGGCCGCGCGTTGGATCAACTGACGCCGTCACCAGGGTCAGGAAGGTCGCGGACCGCCGGCAGCCCGCCGAGGGTCTTCCCGGCCAGGGTGCTGGCCACCCACAGCGAGCGGGCAAGGTGGCCGGAATGTGCAGGCTTCGCCGCATACCAGAGTGCGTTGGCTGTCTCCCGCAACAGGCTCCATTCGCGGGCGGCTTCGGCGTCCAGGCCTGCAGCCCGGCTGAAGGCCACGCACCGTTCCTGGAGCCCGGCGGCCGGATCGCCCGCGGGCAGGTCCCTGATCCGGTTCCACAGGACGGGAGCGACCGCGAATTCCGCTTCACCGATCTGTGGTTGCGGATCGATGGCGAGGTACCCGCCCCGCTGGCCGGCCTCCTGGCCATCGATGGCCAGGATGTTCATGAAGTGAAGGTCAGTGTGCACCAGGACGTCGGTTCCGGATCGGCGGCCGACTGCTCCGCGGGTCTGGCACACCTCCAATGCCGCTTCCAACAGCCACCTCGGGAATGGCCGGTCCAGGCGTTCCCACTCTGCCGGAAGTTCGTCGCTCCAGCGTTCGGCGGTGGCCGCCACGTGCTCCAACTCACACCATTCCGGCCGCTCGTCCGGACGGATGGAGAGACGGCGCATGATGCCGCCCCAGATCTCCGCGGCTTCGTCCAAGGGAATGTCCTGGAGCCACCGTGTGGCATCAAGGCGTTCCAGCAGCATGGAGCAGCTGGGACCGTGGGCGGCCAGGAGCCGTACGGCGCCGTTCCCGTCCCAGAGGGTCAGGGCATGCCGCTCGACCACCGCCTCATCATGGGGATAGGCGATCTTGAGGGCAGCCCTCCGTCCCTCCTGTACGACGGGAACCACCAAAGCGCCATGGCCGTTCCACGGCTCCGCACCCGGGGCAAGGTCCACGGAGAGATTCCAAAGGTCCAGGGCGTCCCGAAGAAGCCCGGGCAGGCTGGCCAGCCAGTCCCGGCCCGCGGAGTGGCGGTTGTACCGGGCGTGCAGGTCGCCCGGAATCGGAATCATGGCAGGAAGGCTCACGCGATCAGCGTATCCCTGCGTGCCCCGGCGGCGACGTATTAACGGCAGTGAACCCGCTGGTCCAGCAGGAGACCGCGGGTTGGCCGGCAGGAATCAGCCGGCGTTGCTGTCGCTTGGCGTCGGCAGCGGAGGCAAGTTACCGGCGTCGAGCGTCAAACCGGGGAGGGGAGGTAACGGAGCGCCCCAGAGGGCGCTTCGGCGGCCGGTTGCCAGCAGGCCGCTGATGGCCCAATCGCGGGTTCCGCCGGTGGACAGGGCGACCAGGTCGCCGAACCGGGGCAGGCTGGCGGCTTCGAGGGCGCCAAGGGCTGCAGCCGGGGACTGCGCAAATTGCGCGGGGAGGCGGTAGCCGGCTTCCGGTGCCGGGACGTCCCCGCAATTGGCACGGGTCAGTGTTTCTGCCTGGTGCAGGAGCTGTTCATGGGCCGCCAGGGCCGCGGCCGCGGAGTCCGCGGAACCGGCCTCGATCCGCTTAAGCGCAACCTGGTACACGTACACGGCCTCCTGGCCGGACCGTACTGCAGCTGCCAAGGCTGCATCGGTGGTGGCCGAACCGGGTTCGCTCGTGGGACTGACCGAAGGGCACGAAACCGGGCCGGCCGCCGTCGTGCTTCCGCCCTGGTCCGGTACCGGACCAGGCGCGGGAAGTTGCCAGGCTGTCGCCAGTTCCTCTGCGGCCAGCAGTTGCGACGTTCCCACGGCGGCCAGCAGCCGTGCGATGCCGCCGTCAGCTTCGCGGGCGTCCCGCAGCCGTTGGTGCCCGCTTGCCGACAGTCCGGCGACGAAAGCGGCCTTGGAAGGAGCAACCGCACCGGTGGATACGGTGCCACTGGGCCGGGAAGTAGCCGGCGACTGCAGGGCACGGGCATGGGTTGTCAGTAATGTCACAATCCCTTGGCTGCCGGCCGCCGGGGCGGGGAGGGAGCCTGCGTCCTGCAGGGCAAGGGACGAGCTGCGCAGTTCCAGTGTGCTGTCCAGTGCGCCCCGGCGCGCGGCCTCCGTGAAGGAAACGTCGTCGGGAACGCCGGAATCGCGCGGAATAAGCACTATTCCGGTGCCGGCAACGAGCAGGGCCACCAGGCCAACAAGCAGGAGCCGTCCCCACGCCGGTGCCTGCCGTTTTTCCTTTGTCTGCCCGTTCACAACACACCATGGTGTCATGCGCGGCTGGAACTGCGTGCACCATGTGGTCCCGAAAATCGCTAGGCTAGTAGTCACAACAACATCTATCGGGAGGCGGCGGGCAGCGTGAGTGACTCGGAAGCCACGACTTCAACAGACCGTACTGGATCCAACTCAACGGCCACCATCCACAACCCGGAAGAGAGCAGGCTCAAGGCGCTGCTCGAACCGGCCGTCCTCGCCAACAGGCTCTACCTCGAGGATGTTTCCATCCACGTCGCCGGCTCCCACCGCACCGTCCACGTCGTCGTGGACCTGCCCCAGGAGGAAACCGGCGGGGTAAGCCTGGACGCCATCGCCGACGTCTCTCGATCCCTTTCCGATATTCTGGACAACGATCCCCACGACGACGGCCGTCCCTACGACCTCGAGGTGTCATCTCCCGGCGTGGGCCGGCCCCTGACGGAGCCACGCCATTGGCACCGTGCCCGCGGTCGGATGGTCAAGGTGAACGTTATCCAGGGCGAGAACGTCATGGGGCGGATCGCCTCGGTGCAGGACGACGCCGTGACGATCATTCCCGAACACGAGGTCAAGAAGGGCATGAAGCCCAAGCAGGGCGACCCCATGACCATTCCTTTCGACAGGATCCGCCACGGAAAAGTCGAGATTGAATTCAGCCACCTCGATGAGGCAGTGCTGGCAGACGACAACAATGGACCTTCCGAGGAGGCCTAATGGATATTGACATGAGCGCACTGAGGCTCCTGGAGCGCGAGCGTGAAATCCCGCTGGACCTCTTGATCCCCACCATCGAGCAAGCCCTCCTGGTGGCCTACCACAAGACGCCCGGCGCCTTCGAGAAGGCCCGTGCCGAACTCGACCGCAAGAGCGGACACGTGACCATCTGGGCCACTGAACTTGACGACGACGGCGAGGCCGTGGGCGAGTTCGAGGACACTCCGGCCGGTTTCGGCCGGATCGCCGCCAGCACCGCGCGCCAGATCATCCTGCAACGCCTGCGGGACGTGGAGGACGACAACGTCCTGGGAGAATTCAAGGGACGCGAAGGCGAACTCGTGGCCGGCATGATCCAGCAGGGCAACAACCCGCACATGATCCAGGTCAACCTGGGCGCCGTTGAGGCGCTTCTCCCGCCGCCCGAGCAGGTCCCCGGCGAGAAGTACCTCCACGGCAGCAGGCTCCGCGCCTTCGTAGTGGATGTCCACCGTGGCGCCAAGGGACCTTCCATCACGTTGTCCCGTTCGCACCCCGGCCTGGTCCGCAAGCTGTTCGAAATGGAAGTTCCGGAAATCGCGGACCGTTCCGTGGAGATCGTTGCGCTGGCCCGTGAAGCAGGCCACCGCACCAAGATCGCCGTCAAGGCCAACGCTCCCGGCGTCAACGCCAAAGGCGCCTGCATCGGTGAAATGGGCTCGCGCGTGCGTGCTGTCATGAACGAGCTCAACGACGAAAAGATCGACATCGTTGACTTCAGCGAGGACCCGGCGACGTTCATCGCCAACTCACTGTCGCCGTCGAGGGTGAATTCGGTCACCATCACCGACGAGGCCACCAGGTCCGCGCGTGTCGTGGTTCCCGACTACCAACTGTCCCTGGCCATTGGCAAGGAAGGGCAGAATGCCCGGCTGGCGGCAAAGCTGACCGGTTGGCGCATCGATATCGTCTCCGACGCTGCAGCAGGAAAGGGCAGCCAGGAGTAGCAGCCGGCGTCCTGGTGCGGTGCTGCGCGCCGCGCTGGCACAGCGGCGGTTTCGGGAGTCCGGGAGCGGGGGGCTAGAATGGATGGAACCGGGCTTTCGTCCGGTATCCGCGCGCCCGGGCGTGCCCCTACTGCTTCTGCAGGGCCGGGGCTGTCGGGTGCCAACAGTGTGAGGCAGGTAGGACACGTCGTGGCTGAACAGCTTGAACGTGGCCAAGGGCCTGTCCGCACCTGCATCGGATGCCGGAAGCAAGGATTCCGGTCCGAGCTTGTCCGGCTGGTCGCCCAGGGCGGCGGATCTTCCGCAGTCCTCGTCGATGTTCGACGCCGGATGGCCGGCAGGGGTGCGTGGCTGCACCCCAGCGAAAAGTGCTTGGCATTGGCGGTCAAGCGGCGAGCTTTCGGAAGGGCCCTCGCGGGCGCATCCGAAACGGGCGCCGTGGAACGCTACCTGATGCCGGGTGTGCCACTTGCGGAGGTTCCGGCTTCCGCAGGAAAACCGTCCAAACCTGAAAGCGGGTCAGAAATCTGATGGAAACCCGATGAGTTCCCAGCGATGAGTGCGTAACGATGACAACTTTGTTGCGCTCTGCAAAGGGCCTTTCCGCCGTGCGTACGGCAGGGGTCCGCAGTAAGAAGTAGACGGTTCGTGCCTGGCTCGGTGCGGACCGAGACAGGAGAAAAGTGGCCAAGGTCCGCGTACATGAGCTCGCCAAAGAGCTCGGTATTACTTCCAAAGATGCAGTCACCAAACTGCAGGAATTGGGCGAATTCGTTCGCTCCGCCTCTTCCACCATTGAGGCCCCCGTCGTGAAGAAGCTTCGCGACGCCTACCCGTCGGCAGGCGCTGCCAAGTCTGCTGCTCCTGCGGCAGCCCCCAAGGCTCCGTCCGCCCCCTCAGCATCACGCCCGGCAGCACCTGCACCCGGTCCGGCTGCCCCCAAGGCACCGGCAGCGCCGGCTCCTGCTGCTCCCGCAGCACAGGCAGCTCCGTCGGCTCCGGCCCCCGCTGCACCGGCGGCGTCGACTCCGGCGCCGGCCAAGCCCGGCGCCCGCCCCGGTCCCAAGGCCGATGCTCCTTCTTCGGCCCGTCCCGGTGGACAGGCTCCCCGTCCGGGCGGTCCGCGTCCGGGCAACAACCCCTTTGCTACCTCCCAGGGCATGCCCCGGGGTCGTGGCGGAGACAACGAACGTCCGCCGCGTCCGGGCAACAACCCGTTCGCCACGTCGCAGGGCATGCCCCGTCCGGGTGGCCGCAACGAAGGTGAGCGTCCGGGTGGTCCGCGTCCTGCAGCCGGTGCCGGTGGCCCGCGTCCTGCAGCCGGTTCGGGCGGTCCCCGTCCCGCAGCAGGTTCCGGTGGTCCCCGTCCGGGTGCACCGCGCCCCGGTGCCCCGCGTCCGGGTGCACCGCGCCCCGGTGGTCCCCGTCCTACTCCGGGCATGATGCCCAACCGTACTGAGCGCCCGGCACCTGCCGGCGCAGGCCGTCCCGGTGGTCCGGGTCGTCCGGGAGGTCCCGGTCGTCCCGGTGGCGCACCCGGTGGTGGCACTGGTGGCGGAGCTCCCGCCGGCGGTGGCTTCGGCAAGGGTGGCCGCGGTCGCGGTGGCACCCAGGGTGCGTTCGGCAAGGGCGGCGCCGGCCGTGGCAAGCAGCGCAAGTCCAAGCGCGCAAAGCGCCAGGAACTGGAGCAGATGAGTGCTCCGTCGCTGGGCGGCGTAACCGTACCCCGCGGCGACGGCGAGACCATCATCCGTCTCCGTCGTGGCTCCTCCATCACGGACTTCGCCGAGAAGATCGATGCGAACCCCGCCTCGCTCGTTACCGTCCTGTTCCACCTCGGTGAGATGGCAACGGCAACGCAGTCCCTCGATGAGGACACCTTTGCCCTGCTTGGCGCCGAACTGGGCTACAAGCTGCAGGTCGTTTCCCCCGAAGACGAAGAGCGCGAACTGCTCGATTCGTTCGACATCGACCTCCAGGGCGAACTGGATGCCGAAGGCGACGACGTCCTGGAGCCGCGTGCACCGGTTGTCACGGTCATGGGCCACGTCGACCACGGTAAGACCCGCCTGCTTGACGCCATCCGCAACTCCAACGTTGTGGCAGGCGAGCACGGCGGCATCACGCAGCACATCGGTGCTTACCAGATCAGCCACATCCACGAGGGTTCGCCCCGCGACATCACCTTCATCGACACCCCGGGCCACGAGGCGTTCACCGCCATGCGTGCCCGTGGTGCGAAGGTCACGGACATCGCGATCCTGGTGGTTGCAGCCGACGACGGCGTCATGCCGCAAACCGTTGAAGCGCTCAACCACGCCCAGGCGGCCGATGTGCCGATCGTGGTCGCCGTGAACAAGATCGATAAGGAAGGCGCCAACCCTGACAAGGTCAAGGGCCAGCTGACCGAGTACGGCCTGGTTCCCGAGGAATACGGTGGCGACACCATGTTCGTCGAGGTTTCTGCCCGCCAGAACCTGAACATCGACGAGCTCATCGAGGCAGTCCTCCTGACCGCGGATGCGGCACTGGACCTGCGCGCCAACCCGGACAAGGACGCTCGAGGCATCGCCATCGAAGCGAACCTGGACAAGGGCCGCGGTGCGGTCGCAACGGTCCTGGTGCAGTCCGGTACTCTCGCTGTCGGCGACACGATCGTTGCCGGTACGGCCCACGGCCGTGTCCGTGCCATGTTCGACGAGAACGGCGAGGCACTGGATGTCGCCCTGCCGTCCCGTCCGGTCCAGGTCCTCGGCCTGTCCAACGTGCCGCGTGCAGGTGACACCTTCCTGGTGACGCCGGACGAGCGTACGGCCCGCCAGATCGCTGAGAAGCGTGAAGCAGCAGACCGCAACGCCGCCCTGGCCAAGCGCCGCAAGCGGATCAGCCTGGAAGACTTCGACCAGGCCGTTGCCGAAGGCAAGATCGACACCCTCAACCTCATCCTCAAGGGTGACGTGTCCGGTGCCGTCGAAGCCCTCGAGGACGCCTTGCTCAAGATCGACGTCGGAGACGACGACGTTCAGCTCCGTGTCATCCACCGCGGTGTGGGTGCCATCACGCAGAACGACGTCAACCTGGCAACGGTGGACAACGCCATCATCATCGGCTTCAACGTCAAGCCTGCCGAGCGCGTGGCCGAACTGGCCGACCGCGAAGGCGTGGACATGCGCTTCTACTCCGTCATCTACGCAGCAATCGATGACATTGAGATGGCCCTCAAGGGCATGCTCAAGCCGGAGTACGAGGAAGTCCAGCTTGGTACCGCCGAGGTCCGCGAAGTCTTCCGTTCGTCCAAGTTCGGCAACATCGCCGGCTCGATCGTCCGTACCGGCATCATCCGCCGTAACACCAAGGCCCGTGTCAGCCGCGACGGCAAGGTCATCGGTGACAACCTCACCGTCGAGACCCTCAAGCGGTTCAAGGACGACGCCACCGAAGTCCGCACCGACTTCGAATGTGGTATCGGTCTTGGTTCGTACAACGACATCGCCGAAGGTGACATCATCGAAACCTTCGAGATGCGCGAGAAGCCGCGCGTCTAGGCTCCGTTTGGAACGGGTCCGTCGGGAAATTCCGGCGGACCCGTTCCGCACCCCCAATCCCATTCCAGGAGGAAACCATGGCTGATCCGGCACGCGCTGCCAAGCTGGCACAGCGGATCAAGGTAGTGGTGGCCGAAGCCCTCGGGCGGAGGGTCAAGGACCCGCGCGTCGAGTCCATCACCATCACTGACGCCCGCGTCACCAACGACCTTCAGCACGCCACCGTCTACTACACCGTATTCGGCGACGACACCGCCCACGCTGACGCCGCCAAGGCCTTGGAGAAGGCCAAGGGTGTCCTGCGCCAGGAGGTGGGCCGGAACATCACCGTCCGGCTGACGCCCACCCTTGAGTTCGTGGCAGACCAGATTCCGGTCAACGCCTCGAACCTCGAAGAACTGTTGCGCGAGGCAAAGCGCCGCGATGCCGAGGTCGCCGCCTTGGCAGCCGGCGCCAAGCACGCGGGCGAGGCCGACCCGTACAAGAGTGATTCGTCCCAGGACATCGACGAAGACGACTTCGACGAAGAGGACATCGACCTCTCTGACGATGACGACCTCGACGAGGACGCCCACCGTTCCTAGCCGTTCGACGTTGGTTCAAAAGATGCCCCCGGGATGCCGTCCCGGGGGCATCTTTGCCGTTTACGGACCCGTTAGGATCGTGGCATGTCCGAGCACAACGAGCAGCAACGCGACGAGTACCTCAAGCACGCCATCAGGCTGGCCGTGGACAACGTTTCCGACGGCGGCGGCCCGTTTGGTGCAGTAGTGGTCACCCCGGACGGCGCGGTCCATGAAGGCGTCAACCGGGTCACCCGGGACAACGATCCCACCGCCCACGCCGAGGTGGTCGCCATCCGGCGTGCCGCAGCCGGCACGCGCAGCTTCGACCTCAGTGGTTCGGTGCTGTACGCCAGTTGCGAGCCATGCCCCTTGTGCCTTGCGGCCACCCTGTGGGCACGCATCGGAAGGGTCTGGTACGCGGCGGACAGGCACGGTGCCGCCCGTGCAGGTTTTGACGATGCTGTCTTCTACGAGTACTTCGCCGGGCAACGGCCCGGGCTGCTTCCGGTGGACCATGCGCCGCTGCCCATGGCCGACACGCCGTTTGAGGCGTGGCGGAACAACGCCGCCCGCACCCGCTACTGACGCACGACGACGACTGCCGCTCCCGTGCGCCCAACGGGGCCTAAACCCGGGCAGGCAGCCGGCTGACGCCGTCGAGCAGGTCTTTTTGCTCCCCGCAGAGGGCAATCCGTATCCAGCCCTCGCCGATCGGGCCGAACGCCGTGCCGGGAGCGAAAGCGACGCCTGAATCCGCGAGGAAGGACCGGACCCAGGCCCGGATGTTGCCCTGGCTGACGTGGGACAGATCCGCCCAAAGGTAGAACGCACCCTGTGCGCCAAGGAACGGAATCCCTTTCGCTTCCAAAGCGCGGGAGGCCGCATCACGATTGCCTCGGTAGTGGCCGCGCGCGGTGGCCACGTAATCCTGGGGGCCTGTCAGTGCCGCCAGGGCGGCGTACTGCGAGGGTGATGCGACGCAGGAAACGATCGCCTCCATGACATTGTTCATGGTCTTTTCCAGTCCCGGCGGGCAAACCAGGGCTCCGATCCTCAGCCCGGTCAGCCCGTAGGTCTTGGACAGCGTCAGGGATGTGAAGACGCGGGCCTTGCCCGGCACGTCGCTGTCGAAGCGGGCGGGGCTGACATGGGGCACATCGAAGGTGAAAGCCTCATAGCATTCGTCGGAGATGATCCAGAGATCATGCCGCACCGCGAGTTCCACCAACTGCCGCACGGTGTCCTCCTGGATGACGGCCCCGAGTGGGTTGGACGGTGAGTTCACCACCAGCACCTTGGTTGCAGGCGTGATGAGGGCCTCGATGTCCTCGATGTGCGGCTGGAAGCCATGGTGGGGGTAGAGGGGATAACGGACCGGTACAGCGTGCAGCAGCCTGCCCGTCATCGCGAACGTGGGGTAGCCGGGATCGGGTATCAGGATTTCATCGCCGGGGGAGAGGAGCAGGCTCATGGCGAAGTGGAGGCCCTGCTGCGCTCCGTCCACCACGTAGACGCGCTCAGGTCCGATGTCCAGGTGCTGTTGCTCACGGAACCTGGCCGCAAAAGCCTCGCGCAGGGCCGGGAGGCCGGCGTTGGGAGTGTAGTTGGTTTCGTCCCGGTCAAGGCAGGCCATCCCTGCGTCCAGGACGTGCCGGGGAAGCGGGAACCCCGGTTCGCCGATGCTCAGGACGATCGCGTCCGGGGTATTCCAGGCGGCCTCGGTGATCTCGCGGATCTGGTTCACGGGGACGTCGCGGACGTGCTCGGCAAGGTGGGGCATGGGAGCCATCCTAGCCACCGATATACTGATAAGCGTGCTTTCTGGACTGGTGATCGTTGACAAACCGCAGGGATGGACCAGCCACGATGTGGTTGGCCGGATGCGGCGGCTGGCCGGCACCCGGAAAGTCGGCCATGCGGGGACGCTCGACCCCATGGCAACCGGTGTTCTGGTGCTGGGCATCAATAAGGCCACCAGGTTGCTGACCTACATCGTCGGCACCTCCAAGACCTACACGGCCACCATTCGGCTTGGCGAAAGCACCATTACGGACGACGCCGAGGGCGACGTGACGGAAGCGCGCAGCGCCGCGGGCGTCAGCGACGCCGATATCGCACTCGGGATCGAGGCCCTGAAAGGCCCCATCCAGCAGGTTCCCAGCAGCGTCAGCGCCATCAAGGTCAACGGCGAACGGTCCTATGCGCGCGTCCGCTCGGGAGAAGAGGTCAAGCTCGCGGCCCGTCCCGTGACCATCCACCGTTTCGATATGCATGGTGTTGCCAGGAACGACGGCGGCAGGACAGTGGACGTGGACGTCACCGTTGAATGCTCCTCGGGCACGTATATCAGGGCCCTCGCCAGGGACCTGGGGGCTGCCTTGGGCGTGGGCGGCCACTTGACCGCCCTGCGGCGCACCCAGGTAGGCCCGTACTCGATCGACCAGGCCAGGACCCTGGATGAACTCGCCCGCGAGCTCCATGTCCTGGAGATGTCTGCTGCAGCGCGTTCCCTGATGCCCAACCGCGAGTTGACCGACCAGGAGGCCACGGAAATTTCCTTCGGCCGACGGATCGCTGCCGGGCCTGCGTCCGGTACTCCCGGAGCTGCCACCGCGGAGAATCCGGCCGCAGCCTTTGCGCCGTCGGGCGAGCTGGTTGCGCTGGTTGCCGACGCCGGAAGCTTCGCCAAACCGGTTTTGGTCTTCGCCCCGGCAGCAGGGCAGGAAAACTAGGCATGGACGGATACTTCTACTCAATCCTCATCATCGGATTGGTTTCCTCGATCGTGTGCATGGTGGCAGGTGTGCTGAAGAAGGCGCCGAACGACATCACCATCCTGTCCGTCCTTGCGGTGGAAGCCGCACTGCTGGTGTACCTGGTGGGCTCGATCGTCCGCGTTGCCCTGGGCGAACAGATGGCCGGCGAGCCGTGGGAATTCTGGGGCTACCTGGTGACGGCACTCATGATTCCCCTGGGCGCCGTGTACTGGTCCATCCTGGAGAAAACACGGTGGAGCAACTTCGTCCTGGCAGCGGTGGGCGTCACCGCCCTTGTCATGGCCGCCCGCATGAACCAGATCTGGTACTGACGTGAAGGAAGAAAACGACGTGACTGGAACCGAGACAGACCGCACCGGCAGCGGGAAGCAGGTGGCTGCCAAGGACACCCGCAACACCGGGCCGGGACGGCTGCTGATTGCCGTTTATGCGGTGTTTGCCTTGTCGGCTACGGCCAGGGCCGGGTACCAGATCGCCACCAAATTCAACGAGGCCCCGCTGGCCCATGTCCTGTCGGCATTCGCCGCCGTAGTCTACATTGTGGCTACCGTTTCCCTGGCCAAGCCGGGACGCACGTGGTTCAGGATCTCCCTGGCGGCTGTCCTGGTGGAACTGGTTGGCGTGCTGGTGGTGGGTGCCGTCAGCCTTTTCGACCCGGTTGCCTTCCCGCATGACACGGTGTGGTCCCTTTTCGGACGCGGTTACGGGTTTGTTCCGCTGGTGCTTCCCGTCCTGGGGCTCCTGTGGCTGAACCGCCGCAGGCCGTCCTGAGCGTCCTGCGGAGCGGGTAACCTTAGAATGTTCCGGGGCCCGGAGGCTGCCGGGCAGAACACTTATCTGCAGTAAAAGGCGAGGTTGATGGTCCACATCTGGAACGATCCCACCGAGGTCCCGCGGGACTTTGGTCCCACAGCGGTCACCATCGGAAACTTCGACGGCGTCCATCGTGGCCACCAGCATGTGCTTGCCCTCCTGACGGATACGGCCAGGCGCCAAGGTATTCCGTCCGTCGCTGTGACCTTTGATCCACACCCTGCCCAGGTCCACCGGCCCGAATCGGCACCGGAGTTGATCATGGGCCTGCAGGACAAGATCGACGCCTTGGGACACGCCGGCGTGGATGCAGTTCTTGTCATGAAGTACACCCTGGACCTGGCCGCCATGACGCCGCTGGAATTCGTCCAGCAGATCCTGCTTGATGCCCTGCAGGCAGGCCACGTGGTGGTTGGCCACGATCTCCGGTTCGGTGCGGGCAACTCGGGTGACGTTGCCACGATGCAGGAGCTCGGTGACCAATTGGGCTTCGGTGTCCAGGTCGTCAACGAATACGGCGCGGGCGGCTTCCCCGTCCACCACGACGGCGATGAAGACCGCCGCTGTTCGTCCACCTGGGTCAGGGAAGCCTTGTCCGAGGGCGACGTCGTGACCGCTGCCGCGATCCTCGGCCGTCCGCACCGGATGCGCGGTGAAGTGGTCCATGGCGCAGCCCGGGGACGCGACCTCGGGTTTCCCACGGCCAACTTGTCGCATGACTCCACAGGATATGTGCCGGCTGATGGAATCTATGCGGGCTGGCTTGTCGACCAGGCCGGAACGCGTTGGCCTGCTGCCATCTCCGTCGGATCCAATCCCACCTTCGATGGCGTGAGCCGGCAAGTGGAGGCGCATGTGATCGACCGCCCGGAAGGGGAGGTCGTGGACGACTTCAACCTGTACGGTCAGACTGTGGCCGTGGAATTCACCCAGCGACTGCGGGGAATGGTGGCCTATCGGGGCCCGGAAGCCCTGGTGGAGCAGATGTGCCTGGACGTAGCCCAGGCGCACGAACTGCTGTCCGGACGGTAGGCGGCAGGCCGCCGTCGTGCTTGTCCCCTCGCCCGCGGCAGGACCGCAGCAGGTGCCTTTTCGACAACAATGCCGGCCTCCCGGTAAACTGATCAGTGGTTCCGGCCGCAGTCCGTGGCAGCTGGACCTGTTTTTGTGTGCGGTGACGCACCGGAAGCAACCCGGCAGTGAAGCGCTGATCCGGGAAGCACGGCACAACTCTAGGAGTTCACGTGGCACTTGACGCCGCTGTAAAGCAGTCCATCATCAAGGAATACGCAACGTCCGAAGGCGACACCGGTTCGCCCGAGGTCCAGGTTGCCGTCCTGACCCAGCGGATCAAGGATCTGACTGAGCACATGAAGCAGCACAAGCACGACTTCCACACCCAGCGCGGCCTGCTCGCCCTGGTTGGTCGCCGCAAGCGCATGCTTTCCTACCTGAAGGACACTGACATCGCCCGCTACCGTTCGCTCATCGAGCGTCTCGGCCTGCGCCGCTAGTCTGCCTGGGCGGCCCGGTCCTTCACGGAGCGGGCCGCTTTCTTCACAACAACTAAAAACAGGAATCAACCGCATCGCGCATTCGCGGTCCTCGGTAGTGGTTCCCGGGAAGGCCGTCAACGGACGGCGCGCCCGTGGATCTCGATCGATGACCGGGTGTCGTACAGGCCAGTAATGAAGAAGGGGCCTGGGTTGATGCGGCGGACTTCCGCTCAACAGAAACGGAGGTGACTCTCATGGAGGGTCCCGAAATCCAGTTCTCCGAAGCCATCATCGACAACGGCCGCTTTGGCAAGCGCGTGATCCGCTTTGAAACCGGCCGCCTTGCCAAGCAGGCCGCCGGTGCCTCGATGGTCTACATCGACGACGACACCGCTCTTCTTTCCGCCACCACTGCCGGCAAGCAGCCGCGCGAAGGCTTCGATTTCTTCCCCCTGACCGTGGACGTCGAGGAGCGCATGTACGCTGCCGGCCGTATCCCGGGCTCGTTCTTCCGCCGTGAAGGCCGTCCTTCCACGGAAGCCATCCTGGCCTGCCGCCTCATGGACCGCCCGCTGCGTCCGGCCTTCGTCAAGGGCCTGCGCAACGAAGTCCAGATCGTCGTCACGGTCCTGGCCATCAACCCGGACGAACTGTACGACGTCGTTGCGATCAACGCCTCGTCCATGTCCACCCAGCTCTCCGGCCTCCCGTTCTCCGGCCCGATCGGTGGCGTCCGCGTCGCCCTCATCGCCGACGAGCAGGGCTCCCAGTGGGTTGCGTTCCCCAAGCATTCCCAGCTGGAGAACGCCGTGTTCAACATGGTGGTTGCCGGCCGTGTCGCAGGCGACGACGTCGCGATCATGATGGTCGAAGCCGAAGCCACGGACAACTCCTGGAACCTCATCAAGGAACAGGGCGCCACCGCTCCCACCGAAGAGGTTGTGTCCGAGGGTCTCGAGGCCGCCAAGCCGTTCATCCGCGCCCTGTGCGAGGCACAGTCGGACCTGGCCTCCCGCGCTGCAAAGCCCACCGTCGAGTTCCCGGTCTTCCTTGACTACCAGGACGACGCTTACGCCGCTGTGGAGGCTGCTGCTGCAGACAAGCTTGCTGCTGTCTTCCAGATCGCCGACAAGCAGGAGCGCGACAACGCTTCCGATGCACTCAAGGACGAGGTCCTTGGCGCCCTCGCCGGAGACTTCGAAGGCCGCGAGAAGGAACTCTCCGCAGCGTTCCGCTCCGTCACCAAGCATGTTGTCCGCCAGCGCATCCTCAAGGACCAGATCCGCATCGACGGCCGTGGCCTGACGGACATCCGCCAGCTGACCGCCGAGGTCGAGGTTCTCCCGCGCGTTCACGGTTCTGCCATCTTCGAGCGTGGTGAAACCCAGATCATGGGCGTCACCACGCTGAACATGCTCAAGATGGAGCAGCAGATCGATTCCCTGTCGCCGGTCACGCGCAAGCGTTACATGCACAACTACAACTTCCCGCCGTACTCCACCGGTGAGACCGGCCGTGTCGGTTCCCCGAAGCGCCGCGAAATCGGCCACGGTGCCCTCGCTGAGCGTGCCCTGGTTCCGGTCCTGCCGAGCCGCGAGGAATTCCCGTACGCCATCCGCCAGGTATCCGAAGCCCTCGGCTCCAACGGCTCCACCTCCATGGGCTCGGTCTGTGCTTCCACGCTGTCCATGCTCAACGCCGGTGTTCCGCTGAAGGCTGCCGTTGCCGGTATCGCCATGGGCCTGGTATCCGACCAGGTCGACGGCCAGACCCGCTACGCGGCCCTGACTGACATCCTTGGTGCCGAAGACGCCTTCGGCGACATGGACTTCAAGGTTGCCGGTACCTCCGAGTTCGTCACTGCCATCCAGCTGGACACCAAGCTTGACGGCATTCCGGCTTCGGTCCTGGCCGCTGCCCTGAAGCAGGCCCGCGAGGCCCGCCTCCACATCCTCGAGGTCATCAACGCAGCGATCGACACCCCGGACGAGCTCTCCGAGTTCGCTCCGCGTGTCATCGCCGTGAAGATCCCCGTGGACAAGATCGGCGAGGTCATTGGCCCCAAGGGCAAGATGATCAACCAGATCCAGGAAGACACGGGCGCGGACATCTCGATCGAGGACGACGGCACGGTCTACATCGGTGCCACCGACGGCCCGTCGGCCGACGCCGCACGGTCCGCCATCAACGCCATCGCGAACCCGCAGGTGCCGGAAGTCGGTGAGCGCTACCTGGGTACGGTCGTCAAGACCACCACCTTCGGCGCTTTCGTGTCCCTCACCCCGGGCAAGGACGGCCTGCTGCATATCTCCGAACTCCGCAAGCTGGCCAACGGCAAGCGCGTGGACAATGTGGATGACGTCGTCTCCGTGGGCCAGAAGGTCCAGGTCGAGATCACCAAGATTGACGACCGCGGCAAGCTGTCCCTCTCTCCGGTTGTGGCCGAGGAAGAGGGCGCTTCCGAGGAAGCTCCGGCAGAAGCCGCAGAGGCTTCGGCAGAGTAGTCTGTCAGAAGTACCCGGCGGGGCTGGTGGATGTGAAAGTCCACCGGCCCCGCCGCCCTTAACCCGAAAGGACTAGATGACTGTCGTACCCTTGCCCTTGGAGCAGACCCTTCCCGGCGGTGACCTGATCCATGGCGCCGACGGCGGTTCCATTGTGCGCCGTTCCGTGTTGCCGGGAGGTGTGCGTGTCCTGACCGAGGCCATGCCGGGCCAGCGTTCTGCCACCATCGGATTCTGGGTGGCAGTAGGGTCCCGCGACGAAGCCGAAGGACAGCACGGTTCCACGCATTTCCTGGAACATCTGCTCTTTAAGGGAACCAAGCGGCGGACCGCCTTGGAGATAGCTTCGGCGTTCGATGAAGTCGGCGGGGAGTCCAACGCCGCGACCGCCAAGGAGAGCACCTGCTATTTCGCGCGTGTCCTCGACACCGACCTGCCGATGGCGATCGATGTCATAGCGGACATGATCACCGGAGCCGTGTTGGACCCGGCCGAACTGGAACAGGAACGCGACGTCATCCTCGAGGAAATCGCCATGGACAGCGACGACCCCACGGATGTGGCGCATGAGAAGTTCGTGGAAGCCGTCCTTGGCCGCCACCCCCTGGCGCGTCCGATCGGCGGGACACCCGCCGCCATCAAGGCCGTGCCCCGGGATTCCGTGTGGGCACATTACCAGCGCTACTACCGGCCCGAGGAGCTTGTCATTACTGCGGCCGGCGGCCTGGACCACGATGTCGTCTGCCGACTGGTGCAGGAATCACTGGAAGCAGCGGGATGGAATCTCGATCCTGATGCTGCTCCGGTACAGCGCCGGGCCACGGACCGCGCCGTGATCACAGGCACCGCGGGCCTCCACGTGGTCAAGCGGCCGGTGGAGCAGGCGAACATCATCATGGGTTGTCCCACGATCGTGGCAACGGATGAGCGCCGCTTCGTCATGAGCGTGCTCAATGCCGTGCTGGGCGGCGGCATGTCGTCCAGGCTGTTCCAGGAAATCCGGGAAAAGCGTGGGCTGGTGTACTCCACCTACTCCTTCACGGCAGCCTATGCGGACGCCGGATACTTTGGCATGTACGCGGGGTGCACCCCGTCCAAGGTGCGCCAGGTGCTTGATCTCCTGGGCGTCGAGCTGGACAAGCTGGCCCGCGACGGCATCACGGGGGAGGAACTGCGCAAAGCCGTGGGGCAGCTCAGCGGTGGCATCGTCCTGTCCCTGGAGGACACCGGCTCCCGTATGTCGCGCCTGGGCCGGGCGGAACTTGTCTCCGGAGAGTTCCAGGACATTGACGAGACCCTGGCCCGCATCAAGGCCGTCACGGTAGAGGATGTGCAGGAGCTTGCCCGCGAGCTGGCTTCGGCTCCGCGCACCATCACAGTGGTGGGCCCGTTCGAGGAAAACGAGACGTTCGGACTCTGAAACTCCGTCCGGGACTCTGGACTCCCGGACATCATCAGGGCAGCATGATCACACGATCATGCTGCCCTGATGTGTTTGCCCAGTTGCCTTGGAGTCGCCATGGACCAGCCACATACCGGCCGCGCGGCCGGTATGCTCCAACCCTTCCTGGGGCACTGGCGGGGCGTCACCGAGATCGCACAGTCCCCCTGGGGGCCCGCCCATACGACTGACGCCGAAGTCGCCTTCACGCCGGCCGCCGGCGGTCATGCCGTGGTCCAGAGCTACAGGCACCGTGAACCCGACGGCACGCACCTGGAGGGGCACGGGATGTTCACCGTGGATGCTTTACACGGAGGTGCCCTCTGGTATTACGTTGACAGCCTGGGCCACCCGCCAACCGCGCCGGTCCGGGGGCTGTGGACCTCCGGAACACTGACCTTTGACCGCCGTACGGCAGACGGGGTGGCCCGGCACTCCTTCAGGGTGGAGGACGATGTCCTGGTGCACACCGTTGAGCTGCGCCTGCAAGGCCGGGCAGGTTTTGCTCCTCTGCTGAAGAGTGTGTTCAGGAAGGCTTGAAGATCAGCCGCCGGCAAAGGGTGGCAGGACATCGATGACATCCCCGGCATCCAGCGGCACTGAGCGGTCGCGGACAGCCACCTCATTGCGAAGGAAGCTGCTGCGGGCCACGATCCTCGACAGCTCAGGAGTGCCTTCCGGCGGAGTGGGACGCTCGACGGCGAGGGCCGCTTCCAGCAAAGACTCCAGGCTGCTGCCTGCCGGGAGATGGTAGGTTTCCTCTTCGACTCCGGCCGCTGCGCGCGCGGCAGCGAAGTAACGGACAAGCATTGGTTCAGCCTCCGATTGCGCTCATGCTGCGGTCCGGCTGCACGAAGTCGGCAGCGCCAAGACCGGTGTGGTCCATCCCGTGGGCCTTCGGCTTGACCCACATCGCATCCTGCCAGCGCCCGGCGAGCTGCTGGTCCGAAGCGCCGCTGCGCAGGAGTCCCAGGAGGTCGAATTCTTCCCTGGAGAAAAGGCAGCTCATGATTTTGCCCTCCGCGGTGATGCGGGTTCGGCGGCAGTCGGAGCAGAACGGCTCGGTGACCGAAGCGATAATGCCCACCGTGCCCAGGACCGTGCCGGGCGCCGGGCGTGCGCTGCCTTCCGGGCGGTCGCTGCGGCGTCGTACTTCGAAGCGTTCAGCCGGCGCGCCATCGCGTTCGCGGGGATCCGGTGCGAGGTCGAAGTCCGCCGACAGCAGGTCCCGGATTTCGGCAGCGGTAATCATGTTCCGCCGGGTCCAGCCGTGATCGGCGTCCAGGGGCATTTGCTCGATGAAGCGTAGCTCGTAACCACGATCCAAGGCCCATGCCAGCAGGGACGGTGCCTCGGCGTCGTTGATGCCGCGCATCAGGACGGCATTCAGTTTGACGGGACCGAGCCCGGCGGCCCAGGCAGCGTCCACTCCGGCGAGGACCCGGTCCAGGAATGGCCTCCGGGTGAGCTGGGTGAAGGTTTCCTCGTGCAGTGAATCCAAGGAGACGTTGATCCTGTTGAGTCCGGCGGCCTTGAGGGCGGCCGCCTTCTTGTCCAGTCCCACACCGTTGGTGGTCATGGACATGGGAAGGTCAGGATGCTCCCGGCGGATGCCGGCGATGATATCCACCAGGTCGGCGCGGACCAGGGGTTCGCCTCCGGTAAGGCGGAGTTCGCGTACCCCCAGGGAGTTGACGCCGATGCGCACGATCCGGATGATCTCGTCCTTGGTCATCACGGCCTGCTTCGAGAGCCACTCCAGCCCCTCGGCGGGCATGCAGTACGTGCAGCGCAGGTTGCATTTGTCCGTGAGTGACAGGCGCATGTCCGTGGCGCGGCGGCCGTGCCGGTCCCAAAGTCCTGCCGGCGTACCAGCCGGACGAGGCGGCGGAACCGGCCCGCTGCCCGCATCGCCCACAGCGGGGATCGTGGGCATTCCAAGCTGAACGTTCATGGATTAAGGCTACGGCACGTACGCCGTGGTAGTGATATCGGCAACACTGCGGTCCACTCAGCGGACGTGCCACTTCTTACGGAATCCATACGCTTGCCTCCTGGGCTGCCGATGCAGGTGCCCGCACCGTCCGGCAAACCTATGCTGAAAGCGTGACCACCCAAGCTGCCGCTGCTGCCACCGAACCCGGGAACCGCCGGATCCTGCTCGTCGAGGACGAACAGGTGATCGCGGACGTCGTCCGGGACTACCTGGTGGGCGCCGGCTTCCAAGTGGATATGGCCGGCGACGGATTTACGGCCCTGAAGCTGGCGGCAGAGAGGGAACCGGACTTGGTGATCCTCGACCGGATGCTGCCGGGCCTTGACGGTGTGGAAGTTTGCCGCCGGTTGCGCGCCGCGATGAGCGTCCCCGTCATCATGGTCACTGCCCTCGGGACGGAGGACGACAGGATCCTGGGCCTCGAGGTAGGCGCCGACGACTACCTCACCAAGCCTTTCTCGCCGCGTGAACTCGTGCTGCGGGTCAAATCGGTCCTGCGCCGCAGCATCAGGGAGTTCAGCCCTGAACCGCGTGTGGAACTGGCCGGGTTCGATCTCAACCCGGCGTCGCGGACCGTGACCCACCACGGAAAGCAGTTGTCGCTGACGGTGCGCGAGTTCGACCTGCTGGCATTCCTGTTGCGGCGGCCCAACCAGGTCTTCAGCCGGGAGCAGCTCATCAAGGCTGTATGGGGTTGGGATTTCGGCGACTTGTCCACAGTGACCGTCCACGTCCGCAGGCTTCGGGAGAAGATCGAAGACAACCCCACCAAACCGGTCCTGTTGAAAACGGTATGGGGTGTGGGCTACCGGTTCGACACGGAGGGAGCCGGGCATGGAGGGCACTGACCTGGCCACCATCCTGGCGTGGATCCTCTTTTGGGCCATCCTGATCGGTGCCCTGACGCTGCTGTTGCTTCGGGTCCTGCGCGGGGCTTCGGTACTCGCCCAGATCTGCCTGGTGGTGGTGGCCACCGTCGCCGTGCTGGTCACCGGCATGGTGAGTGCCTTCAACGCCATGTTCATTTCCGCCCGCGACCTCGAAGTCATGTGGTACATCCTCGCCATTGCCTCCGCGGTGGCGGTGGTGCTGGCACTCATGCTGGGCGCCGGGGTGTCACGGAACGCCGCCCGGCTGGTGGACGCCGCCCGCAGGCTGGGCCGCGGTGAGACCCTGGGGAATGTCCATACCGGTGGCAGTGCAGCAGACGGTGCATCCCACGGCAGGAACGCCGGTCCGGCCATGACGTCGGAGCTGGCCGAACTCGCCAAGGAACTGGAAGCGAGCAGCCGCAGCCTTGCCGAGTCCCGCGAACGCGAAGCCGCCATGGAAACGGCACGCCGCGAGCTCGTCTCGTGGATCTCGCACGATCTGCGGACACCACTGGCAAGCATCAGGGCCATGGCGGAGGCGCTGGAGGACGGCATGGTCCCCGACGTCGCCGTCGGCTACCGGAAGATCATCGGACAAACCGAACAGATGACCGTGATGGTGAACGACCTGCTGGAATTGTCCAAAATCCAGGCCGGTAGCCTGAGGCTCCGCACCGAACCGCTGGATCTCTACGACGTGGTGAGTGATGCGCTTTCCGACCTTGCACCCCTGGCCGACCAGCGCGGCATCACCTTGGTGGGCGGGGGAGACCGGCAGTGCATGGCCGTGGCCGACGGCCCGAGCATCGCCCGGGCGGTACGGAACATCATCCTCAACGCCGTCCTCTACAGCAGGCCGCCCGCAAAGGTGCGCGTCACGGTGGGACCGGAAGGCGGTAACGCGGTGGTCGCCGTGGAGGACCACTGCGGTGGCATCGCCGGGGAAGACCTGCCCCATTTGTTTGAGACCGGCTGGCAAAAGGACCCCGCCAGGGGAAACCCCGGGGATCGGGGAGGCTCGTACAGTGGCGCTGGAATCGGCCTGAGCATGGTGGCAGGAATCGTCCAGGCCCACGGGGGCACAGTTCAGGTGGAAAACATCGACGGCGGATGCCGGTTTGCGCTGTCCCTTCCGGCGGGCGGGGCCAACGGCAGCCCGGCAGCGGGGCATGCCTTCCCGCAGGATCCGGCAGCCAAGGCGGACCAAGGAGACAAGAGATGAGGATGCCCGGACGCTGGGCGGCAGCCGCGGGTGTCGCCGCGGGCGCCATAGGTATTGCCGCAGGCGAGTTGGTGGCAGGACTGCTCAGCCCGCTCGTTTCACCCGTGACGGCGCTGGGTGGTGTGGTCATCGACGCTGTCCCGCCCTGGGCAAAGGATCTGGCCATCCAGTGGTTCGGGACCGCCGACAAGCTGGTGCTGGTGGTGTGCATCGTCCTGGTCGCGGCAGGGCTTGCTGCACTCGCCGGACTCATGGAGCGGCGCAGGGCAGGGCTGGGACTGGCACTTTCGGCAGTGGCGGGCGCTGCAGGCCTTGCTGCCGTCCTCACGCGCGCCCAGGCTGTTCCCCAGGCCGCTGTGGCCCCGGTGATTGCCGCTGTCACCACCATGGTTGTCCTGCGGATGCTGGTGCGGAAACTCGCCGAATGGGTGCCGGCCCGTCCGCCGGGGTCAAGGGAGGACCGGCAGCCAACGGACCAGGAGCCTGCTCCGCTGGCCCGACGGCGGTTCCTCAATGCCGTAGCCCTCACCTCGCTGGGAGCCGCCGTGGCCGGTGCCGCCACCGCCGTGGTGACGCGCGCCGCCTCAGTGGCATCCGGCTTCCGGGGTTCCATGGTCCTGCCACAGCCGTCTACGCCACCACAGACCGTTCCGGACGGGGCCGCCCTGCCCATCGACGGAATCAGCCCCCTTGTTACCGCGAATCGGGACTTCTACCGCATTGACACTGCCCTTGCGGTGCCGGCCATTGATCCATCGACCTGGAAGCTCAAAGTCACCGGCCTGGTGGAGCAGGACCTCGAACTCGACTTTGCGGCCCTGCTGTCCAAGCCCATGACAGAGCGCCACATCACCATCGCCTGCGTTTCCAACGAAGTGGGCGGCGACCTGATCGGCAACGCGCTGTGGTTGGGCTGGCCGGTCCGCGAACTGCTGGCCATGGCGCGTCCCACGTCCGCTGCGGATATGGTCCTGTCCACCAGCAACGACGGCTGGACGGCCAGCACTCCGCTGGAGGCCCTCACGGACGGCCGGGATGCGCTCCTGGCGGTTGGCATGAATGGCGAACCCTTGCCGCTCGAACACGGCTTTCCCGTTCGGATGGTCGTTCCGGGACTCTACGGTTTTGTGTCCGCGACCAAGTGGTTGACGGAGCTCAAGGTCACCCGTTTCGCGGATGAGAAGGCTTACTGGAGCACACGCGGCTGGAGTGAGCGTGGCCCAGTCAAGACGCAGTCGCGCATCGACGTTCCCCGCAGCGGCCGTTCCGTCAGGGCCGGCACGGTGCAGTTTGGTGGTGTGGCTTGGGCGCAGCACCGTGGCATCGAGCGTGTGGAAATGCGCGTCAACAGGGGGCCTTGGCAGGAAGCGGCACTGGCGCCGGGAATCTCCGCGGATACGTGGTACCAGTGGCAGCACGCCGTTGACCTCACACCCGGCGACTACGAGGTGCAGGTCCGCGCGACGGACGCGTCAGGCCGGCCGCAGGTGGAAGAGCGTGCCCGCGTCGCCCCCGACGGCGCAACGGGGTACCACACCGTCACTATCAAGGTCACATGAGGCTCTCCGCTCCCACGTCCGGGTAGACTCCGGGAACCGACAGTCACCACAGGAGGATGCCCGTGCCCAGATCTGTTGCTGCCCACCAGGCAGCAGTGGCGGAACTGCTGACTACAGGGGCCGGGCACCCGGCCGGGGAGCACCTTCCGTTGCTGGACGCACTGGGCCGGGTACTCGCCGTCGACCTCTACGCACCCCTTGACCTGCCGCCTTTTGCCAACTCGCAAATGGACGGCTTTGCCGTCAACTCATCAGACCTGCCCGACGGCGGCGCGGAGCTCAGGGTGGCGGACCCGGTCCCCGCCGGGGCGGCGCCGGCACCCCTGGAACGCGGAAGTGCGGCCCCGATCATGACCGGGGCCATGATCCCCGAAGGTGCTGACGCCGTGGTCCCCATCGAGGCCGCCGAGCCCGATTCCTTCCCGCCGCCCGGCCAGGATGACGCGATGGTCGCCCTGCCCGCCACCGCGCCGGGCACCTACATCAGGCAGGCGGGAAGCGACATCCCTGCCGGCGCGCTGGCCCTTCCCGCAGGTACGCGGCTGGGCCCCGGCCAACTGGGGCTCCTGGCTGCGCTGGGCCTGGCCACCGTAGAAGTCCGCCGGCCCCTGCGCGTCCTCCTGCTCACTACCGGCGACGAAGTGGTGGAACCGGGCCGGGCCCTCGCCGTGGGAAAGATCTACGACTCCAACAGCACGCTGCTGGAAGCATCCATGCGCCAGGCCGGACTCCATGTCCTGCGCACGGGGATCGCCGACGACGATCCCCGGAAGCTGCTGGCCGTCCTGGAAGAACATGCAGCACAGGTGGACCTGATCGTCACCACCGGCGGTGTCAGCAAAGGGGCCTACGAGGTAGTGCGCCAGGCCATGGACGGCCACGCCGTGGAGTTTGTCCCCGTGGCCATGCAGCCCGGCGGCCCACAGGGAATCGGCCGTTTCCACGGGACACCTTTCCTTGGTTTTCCCGGAAACCCCGTCAGCTGCCTCGTGTCCTTCGAGATGTTCCTCCGCCCCGCCCTTGGCAGCGTCCATGGCTCGCCGGCGGCGCGGCCCGTACTGCGCGCTTGCCTTGCCGAACCACTCACGTCGCCCGCCGGCAAACACCAGGTGCGCAGGGGATACCTGGACGGCGGCGGCACGGTCCGGTTGATCGGCGGACCGGGTTCGCACCTGGTCCATGCGTTGGCCACTTCCAATGCACTGGTGCACATCCCTGCCCACGTCACGGAACTGCCGGAAGGCGCGGAAGTGGAAGTATGGATGCTGTGAACCACAACCCCAGCCACCACGGCGGCCTCACCCACCTCCGGCACGACGGCACGGCGCAGATGGTGGATGTCTCCGACAAAGCCGTCACCACGCGTGAAGCCACCGCCACTGCCACAGTCCACAGCACCCCCGACGTCCTGGCCCTCCTCGGGGCGGGCGAACTGCCCAAAGGCGACGCGCTCGCCGTCGCCCGTGTAGCCGGGATCATGGCGGCCAAAAAGACCCCGGAGCTTATCCCGCTCTGCCACCCGCTGCCTCTGTCCAAAGTGACCATCGACTTCGAACTGGGGACCGATTCAGTGGGCATTCTGGCGACTGTCAAGACCAGGGGAGTCACCGGCGTCGAGATGGAGGCGCTGACGGCTGCTTCGGTCGCGGCGCTGAGCGTGTACGACATGATCAAGGCCGTGGACAAGCACGCTGTCCTGACGGACATCCAGGTGCTGGCCAAGAGCGGCGGCAAGAGCGGGGACTGGACCCGCCAAGCCAAGGACGCACACGCCGGGTCTGAAGGTACCGGGCAATGAGCGCGTGTGAACCCCAGGGACACAGCCCCCGCACGGCAGGGGTGGTCATTGCCTCGACGCGTGCCGCCGCGGGCATTTATGCCGACGACACCGGGCCGGTCATCGTGGACTGGCTGAGGGAGCACGGCTTCGAGACGTTTCCTGCCATGGTGGTGCCCGATGGCGAGCCCGTCGGAGCCGCGCTGCGTGCGCTCCTGACCCAGCGGCCCGCCGTCGTGATCACCAGCGGAGGCACCGGCCTCAGCCCTGACGACCGCACGCCGGAAATGACGCTGCCGCTACTGGACCGGGAAATTCCGGGCATCATGGAAGGCATCCGCCGTGCCGGAGCGGCCAAAACTCCCATGGCGATGTTGAGCCGTGGCCACGCAGGTGCGGCCGGCAGGACTTTTATCATCAATCTTCCGGGGTCGCCCAAAGGCGTCATGGATGGGCTGGCCGTCCTGGATCCCGTGATCGGACATCTTTGTGACCAATTGGAAGGAAGCCATGGGCACTGAAACTAATTTTGAAGTGGTCAGCGCCGTCCTCAGCGCTGAGCCCATCTCCGTGGACCAGGCGATTGCCGCCGTCGAGTCGGATACGTCGGGGGCCGTGGTCAGCTTCAGCGGCGTGGTCCGCAACCACGACTCCGGCAAGGCAGTGGACCGGCTGAGCTACAGCGCGCACCCCACAGCGCACGCTGTGATGTCCGAGGTCGTGGCCGAACTGGTCGCCGAGCACTCGGGCGAAGCAGAACGGCCGGTCCGGATCTGGGCCGCCCACAGGATCGGCATGCTGGAGATCGGCGATCCTGCGCTGGTGTGCGCCGTGGCTGCTGCACACCGCGGACAGGCGTTCGCCGTCTGCTCGGAACTGGTGGACCGGATCAAGGCCCGGGTCCCGATCTGGAAGGAACAGTTCTTCAGCGACGGCACCGTCGAATGGGTGGGCGCAGGGGAGTAACGGTTCCGTCCCGAACCCGGCCCGGCGGTAGGGTTAACGGCATGACCGAACAACTTGCCGTAGCAGTGCTGGGCGCCCACGGGCGCATGGGGATCGAAGCCGTCAAAGCCGTGGAAGCGGCCGAAGACATGAAGCTCGTGGCCTCCCTGGGCCGGGGCGATTCCCTGGAGACGCTGCTCGATGCAGGTGCGCGGTACATTGTCGACCTCACCGTTCCGGACACCACGGAGACCAACGTCCGGTTCGCCGTGGAGCACGGCATTCACGCCGTGGTGGGAACCACGGGCTGGGACGCCCGGAAGCTTGCCTCCCTGGCCGGCCTCCTGGAGCAGAAGCCGGACACCGGCGTCCTGATTGCACCCAACTTCGCGCTTGGATCGGTCCTTGCTTCTGCCTTCGCCGCCAAGGCCTCCCAATACTTCGAATCCGTGGAAATCATTGAGCTGCACCACCCCAACAAGGTGGATGCGCCGTCGGGAACCGCAGTGCGCACGGCGCAGCTGATCGCAGAGGCCCGGAAGGACGCAGGAGTCCCCGCCAGCCCCGACGCCACGGAGACCGCCCTGGACGGAGCCCGGGGCTGCGATGTTGACGGCGTCCGCGTCCACAGTGTCCGGCTCCGCGGACTGGTGGCACACCAGGAAGTGCTGCTCGGGGGACCCGGTGAGCAGTTCACCCTGCGCCACGACTCCTTCGACCGGGCGTCCTTCATGCCCGGCGTCCTGCTTGGCCTGCGCAAGGTCGCGTCCCATCCTGGCCTGACGGTCGGTTTGGACGGCTACCTGGACCTGGGGCTCTAGCATGGCCACGGCCTGGGAGACCCTGAAGCGCAACCGGACCAAGATCTGGGTCGGCGCCATCACCTTGCTGCTGGTGCTGTACCTGGTGGTGTCGCTGCAGCGGTCGCTGCTGTTGCTGGGCGACCCCAACCTGATGGCCAAGGGCATCGGTGCTGCCTACCTGGTCCTGCCCATCATCGGCGCGTGGGCGCTCATCCGCGAGTTGCTGTTCGGTGCCCGCACCGAACAAATGGCGAAGGTGCTGGAGTCGGAGGGAGGCCTGCCGGTGGACAACCTGCCACGCACGCCCGGTGGCCGCATCGTCAGGGCTGCAGCCGACGCGGAATTCGAAAAGTACCGGGCAGAAGCCGAAGCCGCCCCTGAAGACTGGCGCTCGTGGTTCCGGCTCAGCTGTGCCTATGACGCTTCCGGGGACCGCAAGAGGGCACGGGCCTCCATGCGCGACGCCGTCAAGCTCTTCCGGGCTCAGCCGACCGCCGGGCGGTAACTGCCCAGGCTTGCGGCCTGGTGGGCGAGCCATTCAAGGGGCCCGCGCCGCCTGAGCAGCGCAAAGGTCATGCCGATGGCCACCGCTCCCAAGGCCTGGGCCCAGTACATGCCCTCGGCAGTCCATCCTGCCGGCAGGGGCTGCTCATGGAAGCCGGACACGATCCACACGTGCAGGGAGTACAGCGTCAGCGTCATCGCCCCCGGACCGCTCAGCACCAGCAGGAAGTTGACGTTGAGGCGCTCTGCCAGGGAACCAAGGATCAGGAACAACCCGATGACTGCCGCTGCCACCCCGCCGGTGTGCAGCAAGTCCAGGGTGGTGCCTGCATGGGGAGCCGCCGTAGCGAGCCACCACCATGAGTCCACCTGCCTCAGCCCGGTCAGGTTGACCTGCAGCATGCTCTCCAGCGGATACCCGCGGGTTCCAGGGATCGCCTCGAGCGCCGGCCTGCCGCCCCACTGTTCCATGGCCAGGAACCCTGCCGTTTTTGCCACGACTGCCACGGCAACGCCACCTCCCAGCAGCAGCCACCGCGCCCTTGCCGTGGCCAGGGCCATGCGTCCTGCAGCCAGGCCGAGCAGCAGGTAGCCAATCCACTGGAAGACAGGGTAGTACCCGGTAAAGAACAGGTCGGCCAGCAGGCGGCCAGGGGTCTGAAGGTCTTCGCCCATGGGGTTGTGGCCCAGTTGCAGGGGCGGGGTCGCGTCCAGCAGGAGGGGCCGGACCAGATAGGCAAGGAAAGGTGCCACCAGGATCCAGCCGAGCGCCCACCACCAAAGTGCCTTGGCCCGCAACCCCAGGAACGGAAGAATGCACAGGAACAGCAGCGCGTAGTGGACCAGGATGATGGCGATGTTCACTTCGAGCCCGCCCAGGGAAAGCCCGACGACGGCAATCACCAGCGCGCGCATCGCGACGCCTCCGCGGGCGGCCCGGAGGCTGCTTCCGTGCCGGGGGTCCTGCTTTCCCGTGCCCAGGGCCAGTCCCACGCCTGCCAGCACAGCAAACAGGGCCGCCGATCTCCCGGAGAACGTCAGGCCGATCCAGGTGGGCTCCCATCCGGGCGAGGGGCCGAACGTCGGCATCAGGTGCGTGGCCATCATGCCCAGCAAGGCAACGCCCCGGGCCGCATCGATGCCCGTGAGGCGGGGTGCGGCACCCCCACCTCCAGAGACCCTCCGGTTCGGCGGCGCAGTCTCTTGTGAAGTCATGCTCAGATGTTCTCACGCAGTGCTGGGTGGCGGCTGTGCGGCATAGCCTGGCAAGCCTGTGCCCCCCTTCCACCCTCCTCCTTGTCTTCGAATATATGTTCGAATAACATGGCTGCATGAACGATGACCCGAAGGCGCTGGAAGGTCTCAGCGGGCCCATGAAGGCCATGAGTCCCGGCGTGGTCGACTTCCTCTTCCGGCAGTTGGTTGCGGGAGAACCCCCGGAAGACGTCCAGTGGCGCAGGGAAGGCGCAGTGCTTTCAGAGCAGGCGCCCGGGGCTGAACTGGCCCGCCGCCTTGCCGAAACAGACCTCGATGCCCTGACGCCGCTGGAGCTGTTCGAGTACGTCCGGGCGTCGCAGAAGCTTGTTGCATGGGCGGAGCAGCTGAAGGAGCGGGCCGTGGCGCACTACTGTGGGGAGGCACCCTCAAGGTTCCGGCGCCCGGCCTGATGATGACCATCACGGGAGTCCCATTCCCGTAACACGCCCGTCACAAGGTAACGTTTTTCTTATGTCTGACTCCCGCGCCTCTGTTCCTGCACTTGGTACCCTGCTGACCGCAATGGTCACCCCGTTCAGCGAGGACGGCAAGGTCGACTACGACCAGGCCGGGGCATTGGCGGAAAAGCTTGTGGCAGATGGCTGCGACGGCCTCGTGGTCACCGGAACCACGGGAGAGACGTCCACCCTCACTGACGAGGAAAACGTCGGCATGTTCCGCGCGGTCAAGGAAGCCGTCGGCGGAAAGGCCGCCATCATCGCCGGAACCGGCACCAACGACACCGCGCACTCGGTGCACCTTTCGCAGCGTGCGGCGGAGGTCGGCGTCGACGGTCTCCTGATCGTCACCCCGTACTACAACAAGCCGAGCCAGGCGGGCGTTCAGGCGCACTTCGAAACAGTGGCGTCAGCCACGGACCTGCCGGTCATGCTGTATGACATTCCGGGCCGTTCGTCCATCCAGATTGCGCCCGAAACCATGATCAGGCTGGCCAGGCACCAGAACATCGTGGCCGTGAAGGACGCCAAGGCGGACTTTGCCGCCGCCACCCGTGTCATGGCCGAAACGGACCTGCTCTTCTACTCGGGAGACGACGGACTGACCCTCCAGTGGATGGCACTCGGTGCCGTTGGCCTGGTTGGCGTCACCACCCATGTGGCCACCAGGCGCTTCCGCGAGCTCATCGACGCCGTGAACGCCAGCGACCTCGCCACGGCGAGGACCATCAACTTTGAGCTGGAGCCCGTGGTGCGTGCAACCATGACCCGGGTCCAGGGCGCCGTAGCCGCCAAGCAGATTCTCAAGTGGCAGGGAGTTCTGCCCAACTCGGTTGTCCGTTTGCCCCTCGTGGAGCCGGACGAGGCCGAGATCACCATGATCCGCGGGGATTTGGCAGAAGCTGGGATGGACTTCAACGTCTAGGACAGCCTGCCGGAAAGAAGCATAATATGACCCAAACCGCCCTTCCCGGCCTGGTTACGCCCCCCAAACTGCCGAACGGAACCCTGCGGATCGTTCCGCTCGGCGGGCTGGGGGAGATCGGCCGCAACATGGCGGTCTTCGAGATCGGCGGCAAGCTGCTGGTTGTTGACTGCGGCGTGCTTTTCCCTGAGGAAACGCAGCCGGGCGTCGACCTCATCCTGCCCGATTTCTCCTATATCGAGGACCGCCTGGACGATGTGGTCGGTGTCGTGCTGACCCACGGCCACGAAGACCACATCGGCGCAGTACCGTATTTGCTGCGCCTCAAGCAGGACATTCCCCTGATCGGCTCCCAGCTGACCCTGGCGCTTGTTGAAGCCAAGCTGCAGGAACACCGGATCAAGCCCTACACGCTGACCGTCACCGAGGGCCAGGTGGAACAGTTCGGTCCGTTCGAATGTGAATTCGTGGCCGTCAACCACTCCATACCGGATGCCCTGGCTGTCTTCATCCGGACGGAGGGCGGGACAGTCCTCCACACCGGCGACTTCAAGATGGACCAGTTGCCACTGGACGGCCGCATCACCGACCTCCGGCATTTTGCCCGCCTCGGAGAAGAGGGCGTGGACCTCTTCATGGCGGACTCCACCAACGCCGATGTCCCGGGTTTCACCACGGCCGAAAAGGAAATCGGTCCCACACTGGACCGGTTGTTCGCCACGGCCAAAAAGCGCCTGATCGTCGCTTCCTTCTCCTCTCACGTCCACCGGGTCCAGCAGGTCCTCGACGCAGCGTCCAAGCACGGCCGTTACGTAGCTTTCGTGGGCCGTTCCATGGTGCGCAACATGGCCATCGCCGCGAAGCTTGGCTACCTGGACGTTCCCGACGGCATCCTGGTGGACATCAAGAACATCGATGACCTGCCCGACGACCGTGTTGTCCTGATGTCCACAGGTTCGCAGGGCGAACCCATGGCTGCCCTGTCACGGATGGCCAACGGAGACCACCGGGTGGTGGTGGGCCCGGGTGACACCGTCATCCTGGCGTCCAGCCTCATCCCGGGCAACGAGAACGCCGTCTTCCGCATCATTAACGGCCTTCTCAAGCTCGGCGCCGAGGTCATCCACAAAGGCACGGCCAAGGTCCACGTTTCCGGCCACGCAGCGGCCGGTGAGCTGCTGTACTGCTACAACATCCTGAAGCCGCTCAATGCCATGCCGGTTCACGGTGAAACGCGTCACCTGATAGCCAACGGCAATATCGCCCGGGAATCGGGAGTGGCGTCTGAAGGAATCATCCTTAGCGACAACGGCAGCGTGATCGACCTCAAGGACCACAAGGCCAGGATCGTTGGCCAGGTGGAAGTTGGCTTTGTCTATGTGGATGGCTCCAGCGTGGGCGAAATCACCGACGCGGACCTCAAGGACCGGCGCATCCTGGGCGACGAGGGCTTCATCTCGGTGATCACGGTGATCAACCGCACTACCGGGAAGATTGTTTCCGGCCCGGAAATCCATGCCCGGGGCGTAGCGGAGGATGACGCCGTCTTCGACGAAATCATCCCCAAGATCAACGCGGCGTTGGAAGAAGCCGTCCTCAACCACACGGACCACACCAACCACCAGTTGCAGCAAGTGGTGCGGAGGGTCATCGGAACCTGGGTGAACCGGAAACTTCGCCGGCGGCCCATGATCATCCCCGTCGTGCTGGAGGCTTAGCGCTCCGGCAACATGCATACCCCAAGGGGGCCTGAAATCCGCTGGTTTCAGGCCCCCTTGGGGTAGCGTGGCAGATATGGCGACCCGTACTTCATCCACGCCACGAGGCAGCTCAAGCAGTAAATCCGGCACCTCGGGCCGGGGCACCGCTGCATCCAAAAGTGCGTCGGCAGCAAAGGGCGGCAGGGGCAGCTCACCGCGCGCCAGGCAAACAGCCGATGTCCAGGCTCCGCTGCCGTTGCGCATGGTGTCCGGTGCCTGGCAGGGCGTGGGCCACGTCGTCGGAGCCGGCGTCCGCCGGATCGGCCATGATGTCAGCGACCTCGACCCAGCGGACCGCAGGGACGGCGCCGCCCTCTTCAACCTTGTGCTGGGCATCGCCATTGCCACCTTCGCCTGGTGGGGCCTGACCGGATGGCTTCCCGACATCGTCTACAGCGTGGTCAACGGCACCTTCGGCTGGATGACGCTGCTGCTGCCGCTCATGCTCTTTGTCTGCGCCTTCCGCCTCTTCCGAAAGCCGCAGGATGGGCGCGGCAACAACCGCGTTGGCATTGGCTTCATGATCATGACCCTCGCCGGATCGGGACTGGCTCACATCATTGGTGGACAGCCCACGGTGTCTGAAGGCTTCGATGGCTTGCGCCGCGCAGGTGGCATGCTCGGTTTCCTGGCCGCCTCGCCCCTTGCAGCCATCCACGCGGCCGTTCCGGTTCTGCTGTACAGCCTTTTGGCTTTCGTGTCCCTGCTGATCGTGACGGCGACCCCGTTCGGTGCCATCCCGTCCCGCATCCGCGCCGCCTACGACCACCTCATGGGAGTGGATCTCGAGGAAGCCCGTGCCGACGCCCATGACCGCAGCTATCTGTACGGGGATGAACCGGCGGCCAAGTCCCGCAAAAAGAAGCGCATGCGGCTCTTCGGCAAGGACGGGGAGACCGAAGCAGGGCTGGAAGGCTATGTTGGCGACGAAGCCTTTGAGCATGCCTTGGTGGACGACGACGAGTCCTCTGCCGCGTCCGCGCCCCGCGTCCCGCCCGGCGTGCGCCGGCCTACGCAGGCCGAGATCGCCGTCGGGAAGATCAAGGCCGCCCAGGGCCTTGCAGCCGCTCCCGGCCTGGACAATCCCACGGAAGCGATTCCGGTGCTCACGCCGGATACTGTGGCCCAGCCGGCAGCCCAGGTGCCTGCCCGGCCTGCCACGCCGCCGCCTCCGCCCACCCCGATCCCGCAGCGGACAGAACAGCTGTCGTTGGCCGGCGATGTCACGTACACCCTGCCCGCCTCCGACTTCCTGACACCCGGGTCCATTCCCAAGGAGCGCACCGAGGCCAACGACGCCGTCGTGGCCGCGCTGACGGACACCTTGACGCAGTTCAACGTCGACGCCACCGTGACGGGCTTCAGCCGAGGTCCTACGGTCACGCGCTACGAGATCGAGTTGTCGCCCGGCACCAAGGTCGAACGTGTCACGGCACTGTCCAAGAACATCTCCTACGCCGTCGCTTCAAGCGATGTCCGCATCCTGAGCCCCATCCCGGGCAAGTCTGCGATCGGCATCGAGATCCCCAACACGGACCGCGAAACCGTCTCGCTGGGCGACGTCCTCCGGAGCCAGAACGCCCGCCGTACGGACCATCCGATGGTCATGGGCGTGGGCAAGGACGTCGAGGGCGGCTACGTGGTGGCCAACCTCGCCAAGATGCCCCACCTCCTGGTGGCAGGTGCCACGGGCGCCGGTAAGTCGAGTTTCGTGAACTCGATGATCACCTCCCTGCTGATGCGGGCCACGCCTGACGAAGTCCGCATGGTCATGGTGGACCCCAAGCGGGTTGAACTCACGGCGTACGAGGGCGTTCCGCACCTCATCACTCCCATCATCACCAACCCCAAGAAAGCCGCCGAGGCGCTCCAATGGGTGGTTCGGGAGATGGATGCCCGCTACGACGACCTCGCCAACTACGGCTACAAGCACATTGACGACTTCAACAAGGCCGTCCGGGCCGGCAAGGTCACGCCACCGGTCGACTCCAAGCGGGTCATCAAGCCCTATCCATATCTCCTGGTGATCGTGGACGAACTCGCCGATCTCATGATGGTGGCCCCACGCGACGTCGAAGATTCCATCGTCCGCATCACGCAGCTGGCCCGCGCCGCCGGCATCCACCTGGTGCTGGCAACCCAGCGTCCGTCCGTGGACGTCGTGACGGGCCTGATCAAGGCCAACGTGCCCTCCCGCATGGCCTTCGCCACCTCGTCCGTCACGGACTCACGGGTTGTGCTGGACCAGCCGGGAGCCGAGAAGCTTATCGGCCAGGGTGACGCCCTCTTCCTGCCGATGGGCGCTTCCAAGGCCATGCGCGTCCAGGGCGCCTGGGTTTCCGAGTCGGAAATCCATAAGGTCGTGGAGCACGTCAAAGGCCAGCTGCAGGCGGTCTACCGCGACGACGTCGCTGCGGACGCGCCCAAGAAGCAGATCGACGACGACATTGGTGACGACCTCGAGGTCCTGCTCCAGGCCACTGAGCTGGTGGTCACTACGCAGTTCGGCTCAACCTCCATGCTGCAGCGCAAGCTCCGCGTCGGTTTTGCGAAGGCAGGCCGCCTGATGGACCTGCTGGAGTCCCGCGGGGTGGTGGGACCCTCCGAGGGTTCCAAGGCCCGCGACGTCCTGGTGAAGCCGGATGATCTTGCCGCGGTCCTGGCCGCCATGAAGGGACAGGAAGCGCCGGCCGCGCCGGATGCCCACACCGCGGCGCTCAGCGATAACGCAAACTCGAACATCGGCGTCGGCGGTTATGCCGAGGACGTCGTCGCCGCAGACCTCGACAACCGGACCCAGGCCACCGACTACTACGACGACGCTGACGGACGCAAGGACGATGACGACGGTGAGGATGCCTGGTCGCTCACCGGCAGGTGACTTTCAGGAGGGACACCGTCAGACGGTAGCCTAGAGGAGTGACTACAGCCGAGGGTGACAACGCCACTTCCAGCAGCTCCGACGTCTGGAACCTGCCGAACATCCTCACGATGCTCCGCATCGTCCTTGTTCCGTTTTTCGTATGGTTCCTGCTGGCCGACAACGGCCAGGACGGTCTCTGGCGCTGGGCGGCAGTGGTTGCCTTCGCGGTGGCGATCTACACGGACAAGCTCGACGGCGACATCGCCCGGGCGCGTGGCCTCATCACCAATTTCGGGAAGATCGCCGATCCCATCGCCGACAAGCTGCTTATTGGCTCGGCACTCGTCCTGCTGTCCTTCCTGGGCGAGCTCCCGTGGTGGGTCACCATCCTCATCCTTGCCCGTGAGTGGGGCATTACCGCCCTGCGCTTCTTCGTGATCCGTTACGGCGTCATGCCGGCGTCCCGCGGCGGGAAGCTGAAGACCGTGGTCCAGACCGTTGCCATCTTCCTTTACATCATGCCTTTGGAAGCCATGGCTCCATGGCTGGTTATCGTTGCCTTCTGCGTCATGATGCTGGCGTTGGCGATCACGTTGTGGACCGGAGTGGAGTACGTGGTCCAGGCGCTCAAGCTCCGGGCTGCCGGACGCCGCGCATGAGCGGCCTCCCGGGAGCGGAACCGCCTGCTGCCCAAACAGCGACGGCGGCCGTCGCCTTGGCCCTGGGAAAGCACCTGACGGTTGCCACGGCCGAGTCGCTGACAGCCGGCATGGTCGCGGCGGCCCTGGCCGGCACGCCAGGGGCATCCGGGATGCTGCAGGGCGGAGTGGTGGCCTACCAGAACTCCGTCAAGGCCGATGTCCTTGGAGTGTCCCGCACGCTGCTCGATGCCGTTGGTTCCGTGGACGGGGGAGTGGCGGCAGCCATGGCGGAGGGCGCCCGGCGGGCCTGCGGGGCTGACATAGGAATTTCCACGACCGGCGTGGCAGGACCCGAACCCCACGACGGCAAGAAGGTGGGCACGGTCTTCATCGGAGTGGCTGCACCGGAAGGAGCGGAAGCGTTTGAATACGCATTTTCGGGGGACAGGCAAAGTATCAGGGAACAAGCCTGCAGCAGCGCACTGGCGCGGCTGCTCGATACGTTGGAGGGCCTTGGTTACCGTGCGTAAAGCAACCGGGAACAAAAACTCATTGCCAATAGTTGTGTCATTGTGTCGCTTCGGAAAGGCCGGGGCGCCTAGGATGTAGAAACCGACCCGGTCCCGCCAGCCAGCGGACCGGAACTAATGAGGGAGCAAGGCGATACAGATGGTAAAGCAGCCCGTATCCGTAAACGGCGTGGTCCGCTGGAAGGATGTGGGCTTGGCTGATCAGGCACAGAGCGAACAGAAGGAGCGCAAAATGGTCGTACTACGCCACGAAATCGGTGATGTACTGCGCGATGTCCGCCAGCGTCAGGGCCGCACGCTTCGCGAGGTATCGCACAGCGCCCGTGTCTCGCTCGGATACTTGAGTGAGGTTGAACGCGGCCAGAAGGAAGCTTCCTCCGAGCTTCTTTCCTCAATCTGCACCGCCTTGGACGTTCCGCTGTCCAGCATGCTGCGCGAGGTCAGCGACCGCGTTGCAGTTGCTGAAGGTGTTGCTGTTCCGGACACCGTGCCGCAGGAGTTCTCGCAGCGCTACGGTCGTGATCTTGACCTCACCGATGACTTCCCGCAGGGCATGCTCTCCGGAGCCCGCTAGGAGTCCACGCACCAGACCAATGGAAAAGGTCCCTGGCCGCAAGGTCAGGGACCTTTTTGTGTGTGGTGTCGGGGCTGACCCACCCGGGGCGTGGCGGGGCTGGGCAGATGGTCTTCCAGGTGTATCCCGGGTCAGGCTGCAGTGTCCCCGGGATTGGCAGCCTCGTTGTCCTTGAAGGGTGCGTCCTTCATCAGGCCGTCACCATAGACGGCGTTCAGGCGCCCCATGTACTCAGCCAGGGCCTGGACGTCTTCCAGCGGCCACTCGCCCAGCCGTTCCCTGAAAACCTGTCGGCGTGCGTCCTGGACCTGATGCATCTTTTCCTCGCCCTTTTCCGTCAGGCGGATCGATTGTGCCCTCCCGTCCTGAGGGTCTGCCTCCTTGTAGACCAGTCCGATGCTCTCGAGGAAAGCGATCTGGCGGCTGACGGAAGGCTTGCCAACACCGATACAAGAGGCAAGGTCGGTCAGGCGGATGGGACCTTCCCTGCGGATGATGGTCAGCAGTCCATAGGCGGCCGGTTCCATGTCCGGGTGTACCTGCCGGGACAGCTGGTGGGAGATCGAGCGCGCGCGGCGCCAGAGCAGGCTCAGCTGGTGTTCCACCTGCTGGAGGGCGTCATCAACGTCGTCGCCCGGCACGCCGGGCGCCTGCGTGCTCTGGTGGGGATTGCTCATGGCAACCATTCTAGAGTCCGCAGGGCATGAGAGACTCTATCCGTGAGGGCAAGTGACTTTTGGCGTTTGATGGACGATGAATTCGGTGCCGGCTACTCCCGTGTCCTTGCATCGTCCCTGGTGCTGGCGGGCGTTGGCGGCCGGACCGCGGTGGATGCCCTCGCCGCCGGTTTCGATCCCAGGGATGTTTGGCTGGCACTTTGCGATGTCCAGGACGTTCCTCCGGAGCGTCGGCTCGGGAGGGACATCAAGCCCTCCGCCAGCTAGCGAAGGCCGGCCCATCGGCATTGGTTCCGGCAAAGGGATCGTGGATTGCCGGCACGGCGGTTCCGTGACGCGGCGGTTCCGTGACACGCCGTGACGTTGTTCGAATATCTGTTCGGATGGGGATATGCTCCTCACAGAGGAAAAATGATCCTGGACGACGCATTCCAAGGCATCCGGCGGCCGCTGTTATCCACATAGCCAACACCGGCACCTAAAAATGTCAGGGCGCAGTAATAGCGTCTGAGGTGACAGGAAAGCGGCCGTTCAGGCCACTCCACAGCGAGAAAGCATCAGAGGTGTGAACCATGGCGGCAACCCCGGATCGTGAGAAGGCGCTCGAGGCAGCGCTGGCCCAGATCGACAAGCAGTTCGGTAAAGGCTCCATCATGCGGCTGGGTGATGACACCCGCGCACCGATCGAGGTCATCCCCACAGGATCCATCGCCTTGGATGTCGCCTTGGGCATCGGCGGACTTCCCCGCGGCCGCGTCGTGGAAATCTACGGCCCTGAATCCTCTGGTAAGACCACGGTTGCCCTGCACGCGGTGGCTAACGCACAGCGAAATGGAGGCATCGCAGCCTTCATCGACGCCGAACACGCGCTTGACCCGGACTACGCCGCCAAGCTCGGGGTGGACACGGACGCGCTCCTGGTGTCCCAGCCGGATACGGGTGAACAGGCGCTGGAGATCATGGACATGCTGGTCGGCTCCGGCTCCCTGGATATCATCGTCATCGACTCCGTGGCAGCCCTGGTTCCACGCGCCGAAATCGAAGGCGAAATGGGCGACTCCCACGTCGGTCTCCAGGCACGACTCATGAGCCAGGCCCTGCGAAAGATCACCGGCCGGCTGAGCCAAACCAAGACCACGGCCATCTTCATCAACCAGCTACGCGAGAAGATCGGTGTCTTCTTCGGTTCACCGGAAACAACTACCGGTGGCAAGGCCTTGAAGTTCTACGCGTCAGTGCGTATCGATGTCCGGCGTATCCAAACGCTGAAGGAAGGTGCTGACTCTGTCGGCAACCGGACCAAGGCCAAGATCGTCAAGAACAAGATGGCCCCTCCCTTCAAGCTGGCCGAGTTCGACATCATCTACGGGCAGGGCATCTCCCGCGAGGGCGGCATCATTGACATGGGTGTGGAGCACGGCATCATCAAGAAGTCCGGTTCCTGGTTCACCTATGATGGCGATCAACTGGGCCAGGGCATGGAGAACTCCCGTCGCTTCCTGCGGGATAACCCGGAGCTCGCCCAGGAACTTGAGCGCCTCATCAAGGAGAAGCTCGGTGTCGGCGTCAAGCCTGAGGAAGATTCACCCAAGCTGAAGGCCGTTGACGGCTAGGCGTGGGCCGGACCCGGACTCCTCCGTTGCCGGTGATCCTGAGCCCGACCCGGAGTCCATCGCGCGCGCCATCGTCCTGAGACAGTTGACGATGGCGCCGCGCAGCCGGCTGCAGCTGTCCCGGAAGCTGGCTGAACGTCATGTCCCGGAGCACGTGGCGGAAGCAGTCCTTGACCGCTTCGAAGAAGTCCAGCTGATTGATGATGCAGAGTTTGCCCGGATGTGGGTCCGAAGCCGCTCCCAGACCAGGAAGTTGGCCAAGGGGGCACTCCGTCGTGAGCTTGCAGACAAAGGCATTGAGCCGGAGGACGCAGAAGACGCATTGGCCCAGGTGTCCGACCAGGACGAGGAAGCGGCCGCCAGGGACCTGGTGGAGCGCAAGCTGCGGCCGGGGCTGGATCTGTCTGACCGGGCAGAACGGGACAAGCAAACGCGCAGGTTGGCATCCATGCTGGCCCGCAAGGGATACGCGCCCTCCATGGCGTTCAGGATCGTAGGAGAGGTGCTGGCGGAAGCCGGTACCCTTGAGTAGTGAGTTTGACCATTCCTTCCCCTTCAGCAGCAGAACCCGTTCAGCCTTCATCCGGGCCGCGTACCTATCAGGTCCGGACGTTCGGTTGCCAGATGAACGTCCACGATTCCGAGCGCATGGCCGGATTGCTGGAAGAAGCCGGTTACATCCCTGCTGAAGGTGAGCTGGCTGACGTCGTTGTCTTCAATACCTGCGCCGTCCGTGAAAACGCCGACAACAAGCTTTACGGCAACCTGGGCCAGCTGAGGCAGGTGAAGGCTGCCAACCCGGGCATGCAGATTGCGGTAGGCGGTTGCCTGGCACAGAAGGACCGGGACACGATCGTCCGCAAGGCGCCCTGGGTCGATGCAGTGTTTGGCACGCACAATGTTGGTGCCCTCCCGGCGCTGCTTAACCGCGCGAGGCACAACAACGAGGCCCAGCTGGAAATCCTGGAGTCGCTGGATGTCTTTCCTTCAACACTCCCCACCAAGCGAGACTCCGTCTACTCGGGTTGGGTTTCGATCTCGGTAGGATGCAACAACACCTGCACGTTCTGCATCGTCCCCTCGCTCCGCGGCAAGGAGAAGGACAGGCGACCGGGCGAGATCCTGGCCGAAATCCAGGCCCTCGTTGACGACGGCGCTGTGGAAGTCACGCTCCTGGGCCAGAACGTCAACTCCTACGGGGTGGAGTTCGGCGACCGCCAGGCATTCTCCAAACTGCTCCGCGCCTGCGGCGACATCCAAGGCCTGGAACGCGTTCGCTTCACCAGCCCCCACCCTGCTGCCTTCACGGACGACGTCATCGACGCCATGGCGGAAACGCGCAACGTGATGCCGCAACTGCACATGCCGCTGCAGTCCGGCTCGGACAAGGTCCTCAAGGACATGCGCCGCTCGTACCGGTCCAGCCGGTTCCTCGGCATCCTGGACAAAGTGCGGGAGCGCATCCCCAACGCTGCCATTACCACCGACATCATCGTCGGGTTCCCGGGAGAGACCGAAGAAGACTTCCAGGCGACCCTGGACGTCGTCGGGAAATCACGGTTCTCCTCGGCGTTTACCTTCCAGTATTCAAAGCGTCCCGGAACCCCGGCAGCCGACCTTCCGGACCAGCTGCCCAAGGCCGTGGTGCAGGAGCGTTTCGAACGCTTGACGGCCCTTCAGGACCGCATCGCTGCTGAGGAGAACGCCAGGCAACTCGGCCAGGAGGTGGAGATTCTGGTGACCGCCCAGTCCGGCCGGAAAGCGGGGGAGACCCACAGGCTGTCGGGCCGGTCCAAGGACCAGCGCCTGGTGCATTTTTCGGTGCCGGAAGGAGCCGCGACACCCCGTCCAGGTGATTTCGTGACGGTGACCATCACTGAAGCCGCAGCTTTCCACCTCATTGCCGACCCTGCAGGCCCGGCGGAGTATCACCTGCGGAGGTCCCGCGCCGGAGACGCGTGGGACCGTGCCCAGGCGGAGACGTGTGGGGTGCCCGCCCCAGGTGCCGGTGCCGGGAAGACGGGCGTATCCCTCGGGATGCCGTCGCTGCCTGCCCGCCGCGCCTGAGCGGCGGCGGGGACACTCCATGGCTCCACCGACCCCACGGCCGCTCCATCCGCCCGTAATCGCCATTGTTGGGCCCACGGGTTCAGGCAAGTCAGACCTGGGAGTCCAGCTTGCACGTGCTCTTGGCGGGGAGGTCATCAACGGTGATGCGCTTCAGTTCTACCGCGGCATGGACATCGGCACGGCCAAGATCACCGAGGCCGAGCGGGAAGGCGTGCCGCACCACCTTCTGGACATCATGGATGTCACGGAGGAAGCCAGCGTGGCTGCCTTTCAGGATCAGTGCCGCGCGGCCATCCGGGACATCCATTCGAGGGGAAAACGGGCGATTTTGGTGGGCGGCTCAGGGCTCTACATCCGGGCTGCCCTTGACGTGCTGGAATTTCCGGGAACGGACCCGGTGCTGAGGAAGCAATTGGAGGACCAGCTCACCATCCACGGCCTTGCGTTCCTCCAGGCCCGGCTGGCGGGCGTTGACCCGGTGTCTGCTGCACGTCTCACCGACGCCCGGCGTGTCATCCGCGCGTTGGAAGTCCACGAACTCACCGGCCGGCCGTTCAGTTCGTTCATGCCCCAGCGGGAGTACTTCCAGCCGGCGGTCCAGATTGGGCTGTCCGTGGAACGGGACGAGCTTCGCAGCCGGTTGGCCACCCGCGTGCATCGCATGGTGGATGCCGGATTGCAGGCAGAAGTCGAGCGACTGGACCGGGCGGGACTCCGCAAGGGCAAGACGGCGTCGCGCGCGTTGGGGTATTCGCAGTTCCTGAAAGTCCTGGACGGCACATCCGGCGTTGACCAGGCAGCAGAGGAAACGATCGTGGCTACGAGGCAGTTCGCCAAACGGCAGCTGACGTGGTTCCGTGCGGATCCGCGGATCACCTGGTTGGACTGGAACCTGCCGGACCTCGCCATCCAGGCTGCAGCAGTGGCAGGGAACGGCTGATTTCTGGCCGTACACACCGTGCAGGTAGCCTAGGTTCATGGATCAATCTGCCGCAGTTTCCGCCCAGCAGCCCACGGTTGCAACTGCTTCCCAGCCCGCAGCCAACCTCTCCGGCCTGCGATTCTCCAAGGGGCATGGAACCGGCAACGATTTCGTCCTGATCGCAGATCCCGCTGACAACCACACGATCACCCCGGAACAAGTCGCTCAGTTGTGCGACAGGCACCGGGGAATTGGTGGCGACGGGCTCATCCGTGCCGTTCCGTCCAGGTTCCTGCCGGAGGGCAGGGAACTCTTGGCACAGGATCCTGCCGCCGAGTGGTTCATGGACTACCGCAACGGGGACGGGTCACTGTCGGAGATGTGCGGCAACGGCGTCCGGGTCTTCGTTCATTTCCTGATTGAGGAGGGCCTGGTGGAACTGGCATCCGGCCAGGTCCTCACCATAGGAACCCGCGGAGGCATCAAGAAGATTGTACGGACCGACCACGGTTATGCCGTGGACATGGGCCCTTGGGAGTTCATCTTCCCTGCCGAAGCCACCAGCAAAGCCATGGATGCCTTGGTCAGCGCCGAGGGACTTGAGGTTGCCAGGCCAGGACTGTCGGTGAGCATGGGTAATCCGCACACGGTGGTGGCGCTGGCGGAAATGGCCGAGTTGACCTCCACCCAGCTGTACAAGGCGCCGGTGGTGGATCCCAAGCCCGTCAACGGGACCAATGTGGAGTTCGTTGTCCCCGCAGAACCACTGGTCCACGATGGCGTGGGAACCATCACCATGCGGGTCCACGAACGTGGCGTGGGCGAGACGCAGTCCTGTGGAACAGGTGCATGCGCTGCGGCCGTCGCCATCCGGCATTGGGCGGGCAGCACCGCACCCAACGCCTGGAACGTGAACGTTCCGGGGGGAGTGGTGGGAGTCAAGTTCTTCCCGGGTGAAGACGGCAGGGAACACGTCGAACTGAGTGGCCCCGCTGTGATCGTTGCTACCGGGACGCTTTCCTGACCCGGAGGATCCTGAACGACTTGGACGTGCTTTCCCGGCTGACGCTGAAGGTGTTGTCCAGTTCCGTGGCCAACCACCGTTGCAGCGAGTCTGAGCCAAGGTTCTTCTGAACCACCAGCCATGCACTGCCGCCTGGCGCCAGGCGGGGGAGCCAGGTGAGCAGCAAGGTGTGGAGTTCGGCTTTCCCGATGCGGATGGGCGGATTGGACCAGATAGTGTCGAACTCGACGGCGGGATCCACCTCATGCGGCAGGCTTGCCTTGACATTCGGCAGGCCCAGCGACTGCGCATTCTCGTTGGTCAGAACGATGCATCTCTCGTTGACGTCCACGGCATGGACCTGCGCAGAGGGCGCCATCAGCCCCATGGTGAGGGCAATCGGGCCCCACCCGCACCCAATGTCCAGCAGGTTGCCCTGCGGGGAGGGCGGGGGAACCTCTGCGAGCAGTATTGCAGTTCCTTTGTCGATCCCGTCGGGGCTGAAGATCCCGGATGAAGTGTGCACGTGGCGGGTCGCTCCGGCCAGTTCCACCGTGAGCGGCTTCCGGATAAAGGGACCGGCCGGTTGGGCGCTGAAATAGTGTGCAGACTCCATAATTTGCCAGCGTAGTTGCCCGTGGGGCCGCTTGGGAAACTGCAAGCACAGAAGGCCAATTTGACACCGGATGATAGTGTTGGATGCATGTTCTTGATCTTTGAGTAACCGGCCGTCCCACCGGCACCGCCCGCGACGCACGCCGTGGCTGATCTGGCTTCAACCGCATCTGCGTTGAACAGCATCAGCCACCGGCGATTCCGCCAGGCAGGATCCATCCGGCTCATCCGCCCACCGCTTTCCATCAAGGACACGGTGCCGCGGTCTCAGTAAAAGATCACCTCTTTCGCACTTTGCCATCGCCCGAATACCGCTACGTTCAGGAAACGGTCGCCGCGTCGGCAGGCTGCCATGAGTTGGCATTTTCCCGGCGCCGGGATGGTCCTCCGCAGCGGACTCCCGCTTGATGAAAAGCACCCGCTTGTTACAGCACGCACGGGGAAACCCGGCTGCCTGTTCAGATCACAGGAGGCCCTTTTGGCCCAATCCCGTCAGCCCAGCGCGAATACTGCCCCACGCGCACGCAATCAGCATTATTCTGGAATAGCCGAACAGTCTAAGGAGACCATGACCACCCAGAACCATTCCGGATCCGATTCCGACGCCCAGGACATGAGTCCTGAACAGATCCAGGCCGTCATCGACCGGATTCTTTCCAAGGATGTCCCCGCGCAGGCATCCGGGGACAACCAGGACAAAGGCGTGTTCGGCAAGGCCCAGGCCATCTCCACCCTTGATGAAGAGCACAGCGTCTACGACGGAGAGCAGGAAGACCTGGCCGAACGTCGCGCACTGCGCCGTGTTGCCGGCCTTTCCACGGAACTCGAAGACGTCACCGAAGTCGAATACCGCCAACTCCGCCTGGAACGGGTGGTCCTCGCCGGTCTCTGGACCGAAGGAACGCTGGCCGATGCGGAGAACTCGCTCCGTGAGCTCGCGGCCCTGGCGGAGACGGCCGGGTCCGAGGTCCTGGACGGGCTTGTCCAGCGGCGCATGAAGCCGGATCCCGGTACGTTCCTTGGTTCCGGCAAGGCGCAGGAGCTCAAGGACATTGTTGCCGCCACCGGCGCTGACACCGTGGTGGTGGACACTGAGTTGTCCCCGTCCCAGCGCCGTGGCCTTGAAGACATCGTCAAAGTCAAGGTCGTGGACCGAACCACCCTGATCCTTGATATCTTCGCCCAGCATGCCAAGAGCCGCGAGGGCAAGGCCCAAGTGGAACTGGCACAGCTGGAATACCTGCTTCCGCGGCTTCGCGGCTGGGGTGAGTCGATGTCTAGGCAGGCCGGTGGCCAGGTGGGCGGCGCCGGCGCCGGCATGGGTTCACGTGGTCCGGGTGAAACCAAGATCGAACTCGACCGCCGCCGCATCCGTACGCGGATGGCCAAGTTGCGTCGGGAGATCGCCGCGATGAAGCCGGCGCGCGAGACCAAGCGGGCCAACCGCCGTCGTCATGCCATTCCGTCCGTTGCGATTGCCGGCTACACCAATGCCGGTAAGTCGTCCCTGCTGAACCGGCTGACTGACGCGGGAGTCCTGGTGGAGAACGCCCTGTTCGCTACCCTTGACCCCACGGTCCGCAGGGCGCAGACGCCCGACGGGATCGGCTACACGCTGGCCGATACTGTGGGCTTCGTCCGGTCGCTGCCTACCCAGTTGGTGGAGGCATTCCGCTCCACGCTGGAGGAAGTTGCCGATGCTGACCTGATCCTCCATGTGGTGGACGCTTCCCATCCGGACCCGGAAGGGCAGATCGCTGCTGTCCGGGCGGTGTTCACGGAAGTCGACGCCCGCAAGGTGCCGGAGATCATCGTCCTGAACAAGGTGGATGTCGCCGATCCCTTCGTCGTGGAGCGTCTGAAGCAGAAAGAGCCCCGTCATGCCGTGGTGTCCACCCGCACAGGGCAGGGCATCGCGGAACTGCTGGAAACGATCAGCCAGGCCATCCCGCGGCCCGGTGTCCGGCTGGACGTGCTCATTCCCTACAACCGCGGCGAGCTGATCAGCAAGCTCCACTCTTCGGACGCGGAAATCCTGAGCCTTGAGCACCAGGAAGACGGCACGCGCGTGGTGGCCATGGTCCGTGAAGGGCTGGCCGCTGAACTGGAGTCATTCGTCACCAATGGTTGAAAAGGTGGCGGCGGACGTCGTCGAGTCGCCGGGGGAGAAGTTCACCCTCGGGTTGCTGGAAAAGGCTGTTGCCGGGATGGGCGGCCAAAGCCGTACCGGGCAGCATGAAATGGCCAAGCACGTGACCCGTGCCATCGAGTCCGGGGAACATCTGTTGGTGCAGGCGGGGACGGGTACGGGTAAGTCACTGGCGTACCTGATTCCGTTGATCGCGCATTCCATGGACAGCAACAAACCCACGCTCGTGTCCACCGCCACCCTGGCCCTGCAGACACAGATTGTTGGCCGGGATCTTCCCCGGCTCCTGGAGACCATTGGCCCTGCCCTGGACCGTCCCGTGAACGTGGCGCTGGTCAAGGGCAGGGCCAACTACGTCTGCCTCCAGAAACTCGAGGGTGGTTTTCCCAGCGAGGAACCGTCCGAAGGCCAGCTCTTTTCGCTGGGCGAGGACACCAGTGTCCCGCACTTCGCGGCGTCTGTGGGTGGGCCGTCGTCGCAGTTGGGCAAGGAAGTGGTGCGCCTGAGGGAGTGGGCGGAGACCACGTCCACCGGTGACAGGGACGAATTGATGCCGGGCGTCACGGACCGGGCCTGGAGGCAGGTGTCCGTCACGTCCATGGAGTGCCTGGGAGCGCAGAAATGCCCCCTGGCAGAAGAATGCTTCAGCGAACAGGCCAGGGCCAGGGCTGCAGAAGCCGACGTCGTGGTAACCAACCATGCGATGCTTGCTGTCAGCGCTTTTGAAGGGCTTGCTGTCCTTCCCGAGTACGACGTCGTGGTGGTGGATGAAGCCCATGAGCTCCAGGACCGCGTGACCGGTGCTGTGTCGGGCCAATTGTCGGTGGCCATGGTGCACGCCGCAGCATCCAGTGCCCGGAAGCACACGGCGATTACCGTGGATGCCCTCAACGCCGCGGCCGATAGGCTGGACCTGGCAATTGCAGGAGTTCCCAACGGCTTGCTGCCGAACGGCCTGAACGATGAACAACTGGACTGCATCGACCAGTTGCGTGATGCTGCGCGTGCCGCGCTCTCGGACTCCAAGCCGGATTCGTCGGGCCAGAACGCGGTCGACGGCGGCAGGCAGCTCGCGCGGTCACGGCTTCTTCTCATCCTGGAACTGTCAGAGCGGCTGCTCGCTGCGAAGGAAAACCGCGAAGTCGTCTGGTTCTCCAGGAACAGTACATTCGATCCGCAGCAGGGTTACTCCCAGCCGGATGAAACCGCCCCCGCCCTGATAAACATCGCTCCCCTCAGCGTGGCAGGAAGGCTCAGGGAAGGGCTTTTCGCAGGCCACACCGTGGTGCTCACCTCCGCCACCTTGGCCATCGGATCCGCATTTGAGCCGGCGGCCGGGGGACTGGGACTTGTGGGCGACGGGGCGCCAAGCTGGACAGGCCTGGATGTTGGATCGCCTTTCGACTATCCAAAGCAGGGTGTGCTCTACGTTGCGCAGCACCTGCCCAAGCCCGGGCGCGGAACCTCCCCGGAAGCGCTCGATGAGCTGGAAGACCTGATCCGGGCATCCGGCGGCGGAGCACTGTGCCTGTTCTCTTCACGGCGGGCGGCAGAGGAAGCAGCTGACGCCATGCGCCTGCGACTCGATGACACCATTCTCTGCCAGGGTGAATCCACCATGGCCGCGCTGGTGAAGCAGTTCGCCGACGAACCGGATACCTGCCTTTTTGGGACCATGTCCCTGTGGCAAGGGGTAGACGTGCCCGGCGGCTCGTGCCGGCTCGTGGTCATTGACCGGATACCTTTCCCCCGTCCGGACGATCCTCTGATGACGGCAAGGTCGCGGGCTGTGGCACAGTCCGGCGGCAATGGCTTCATGGCCGTCTCGGCCACGCATGCCGCGGTTCGTTTGGCGCAGGGCGCCGGTCGGCTGATCCGTTCCACAGGGGACAAGGGGGTTGTCGCGGTCCTGGACCCGCGGCTTTCCACGGAACGCTATGGGGCGTTCCTGCGTGCTGCCCTCCCGCCGTTCTGGGCGACGACGGACAGCAAGGTGGTCCAGGGTGTTCTGCGCAGGCTTAGTGCCTCCACGGGCTGACGCTCCCGGAGCGGGAACAGCCTTGAAGCCGCCGCGGGCGCAGCGCCGAAGCTAGAGCGAGCGGAGAACTGAAACGACCTTGCCCATGATGGTGGCCTGGTCTCCAAGGATGGGTTCGTACTGGGTGTTTTGCGGCAGCAGCCATGTGTGGCCGTCGCGTTGCCTGAAGGTCTTCACGGTAGCTTCGTCGTCCAGCAGCGCCGCCACGATGTCTCCGTTGACGGCGTCGTTCTGGCGCCGCACCACCACCCAGTCACCGTCGCAGATCGCGGCATCGATCATGGAGTCGCCGGCGACCTTGAGCATGAACAGCTCGCCGTGGCCTACCAGCTGCCGGGGAAGTGCGAGGACGTCCTCTACGGTCTGGTCAGCGAGGATCGGACCGCCGGCAGCAATCCGGCCCACCAACGGAACCATGGCGGTGTCGCTCGCGCTGGCGAGTTCCGTGACGGCCAGCCCGCCGGTGGTGCGGAGGGTTGCGGGTGCTTCCACGCCCGGGATCGCGGCGCCACTGTCAAGCGTCAGGGGCATCAGGACTTCCATTGCCCTTGGACGCTTGGGGTCCCGGCGAAGGTACCCGAGTTTCTCCAGCTGGGACAGTTGGTGCGTGACGCTGGACAGGCTTGCCAGGCCGACAGTGTCGCCGATCTCACGCATGCTGGGCGGGTACCCGTTGTCATTGACTGACCGCTGGATGGTTTCCAGGATCTTCTTCTGACGGACGGTCAGGCTTTTGGGACTTTTCTGGGGCTGTTGGCTCCGCAGGGGTGCCCCGCCGCCGTTGGCCTTGGATGCCATGTACGCCATTGCCCTTCCGCTCCGCCCGGCCTCCACAAGGAGGTGCCCGGGGATGGGGGTCCGAAAAATGTCAGACCCTCCTGTTCCACTGGAACAGTGCTTGTTCCTTCAGTCAAACGTAGGTCAGGCGCATGCGTTTATCAAACATTTGTTCTAGCGAGTCTCGACATCGTTCGTTGATAAGTGCTAAAAATGTCATAGCAAGGTTCGAATATGTGTTCTATAAATCCTTGGCTCGCATGGAATGTCCGGACGCTGCGTTCGAACATTGGTTCGGGCCGGGGGGACACAAGAATTGGCAGCCTGTCCGGTATCCGGCCCAGGCAATCGCTTAGAAGGGCTCAGCTCATGTCCGCAGTCACCGCGTTCAGTGATTTCCGCAGTACCCCCGTTCCGGCCCGTATCCGGCTGACCCGGCGCGGCAGGATTGTCTTCTTCGGAATCCCGGCCATGCTGTTGGCAGCAGCCCTCCTGAGCCTGGCCGGTTTCATTACCTCTCCGGCCAAGGCATCGGATTCCCCATCCCAGCTCCAGCCGCCCGTGGCTGTCTCCGTGACAGTCCAGCCCGGCCAATCGCTCTGGGGTATTGCCGGGGCCGCCGCCCCGGACCGCGATCCGCGGGATGTCATCGCCGAGATCATCCAGCTCAACGACCTCCCGGGCGGACGCATCCAGCCGGGCCAGCAGCTCTTCGTTCCCGCCGGCTGAGGTGCTTCCAGCTGTCACAGTTACCGGCGGGTCGCCGCGGCCCCTTAAACTGTGGTGGTGAGTGACCAGCTTGAGCGACTTGACCGCCTTCCCCTCCGGACCAACCTGCGTGGACTGAGCCCCTACGGCGCACCGCAGCTTGACGTCCCCGTCCTGCTCAACGTCAACGAGAACACCCATGGCGTCCCGGCCGACGTGCAGGCAGCCATCACCGAGGCCGTCGCCGCGGCTGCGACCAGCCTCAACCGATACCCGGACCGTGAGTTCACCGAGCTTCGGGTAGCCTTGGCGGAGTACCTCGGGCACGGCCTGTCTGCTGACAACATCTGGGCGGCCAACGGATCCAATGAGGTCCTTCAGCAGATCCTGCAGGCTTTCGGCGGCCCGGGACGCAAAGCACTGAGCTTCCCGCCCACCTATTCCATGTACCCCCTCCTGGCCAGCGGCACGGACACCGAGTACATCAGCGGTATCCGGGGAGAGAACTATGGGCTGGATGCCGCTTCTGCGGCCCGCCAGGTGCTCGAGACCGAAGCCAACATCGTGTTCCTGTGTTCCCCGAACAATCCCACGGGCACCGGCCTTGGCCTGGATGTCGTGGAGGCGGTTTACGAGGCCGGTGAGGCCAGCCAGGCAATCGTGATCGTGGACGAGGCCTATCACGAGTTCGCCCACGACAACACGCCCAGCGCACTGACGCTGCTGCCGGGCCGGGAGCGCCTCATTGTCTCCAGGACCATGAGCAAGGCTTTCGCCCTTGCCGGTGCCCGCATCGGCTACATGGCAGCCGCTCCCGAGGTAACGGATGCCATTCGACTGGTACGCCTGCCGTACCACCTGTCGGCTGTCACCCAGGCCACGGCCCTGGCCGCTCTGCACCACCGGGAAGCCCTCATGGCTGATGTGGAGGACATCAAAGTCCAGCGCGACCGGATTGTCACGGAACTCCTTCGCCTGGGCTTGAAGCCGGCCGCGTCGGACTCCAACTATGTCTTCTTCGGCGGCCTGGAAAACCCGCATGCCATCTGGCAGGGCTTGCTGGATGCCGGTGTGCTCATTCGTGATGTCGGCATCCCGGGGCACCTGCGCGTCACGGCGGGAACCGAGAAGGAAACCACAGCCTTCCTGGAAGCGCTGGAAGCACTGCTGGCCTGAGCCGGCCCGCCGGCCAACTAAACTTGTTACCAGAACCCACCCGAAACTTGTTGTAGAAGGACATCCCAATGAGCGAAATCGGCGCTACGCCGTCCGCTGCCCGCACTGCACGCATGGAGCGCACCACCAGTGAGTCCTCCGTCCTGGTCGAAATCAACCTGGATGGTTCGGGTGTCTCGGACATCAGCACCTCGGTTCCCTTCTATGACCACATGCTCACGGCTCTGTGCAAGCATTCGCTGATCGACATGACCGTCAAGGCAACAGGGGACACCCATATCGACGCGCACCACACGGTGGAGGACGTCGCGATCACGTTCGGTGAAGTGCTTCGCACTGCGCTGGGCAACAAGGCCGGCATTCGCAGGTTCGGTGAGGCGACTGTGCCCTTGGACGAGGCCTTGGCCCACGCAGTGGTGGATGTGTCCGGCCGTCCCTACCTGGTTCACGGAGGTGAGCCCGCAGGCCAGGAGTACCACTTGATCGGTGGACACTTCACGGGTTCCCTGACCCGGCACGTTTTTGAAGCCATTACCCTGCACGCCGGCATCTGCCTGCACATGAACGTCCTTGCCGGCCGGGACCCGCACCACATCGTGGAGGCACAGTTCAAGGCCTTCGCCAGGGCGCTCCGGGCGGCTGTCGAGTCCGATCCGCGCGTCGAAGGCATTCCATCCACCAAGGGGGCATTGTGAGCGGCCAGATCCTGAAGGACGGGGCGGTAACGGACGCTTCCGCCGCCGTGAGGCCGGCGTCGCCGGAAGGCAAGCCGACCGTGACGGTGCTGGACTACGGTTCCGGCAATGTCAGGTCAGCCGTACGCGCCCTGGAACGGGCAGGCGCCGAGGTCATCCTCAGCGCCAAGCCTGAAGATGTGTTGAACGCGGACGGACTCCTGGTTCCCGGCGTGGGCGCCTTTGAGACGGTCATGCGGGAACTCAAGGCAGTAGACGGGATCCGGATGATCGGCCGCAGGGTGGCTGGTGGACGTCCTGTCCTGGCGATCTGCGTGGGCCTGCAGGTGCTCTTCGAAGCCGGTGTGGAACACGGCACCGAATCGGAAGGCATGGCAGAGTGGCCTGGCAAGGTCGAGTTGTTGCCCGCGCCCGTGGTGCCGCACATGGGGTGGAACACCGTGGATGTCCCGGAAGGCTCCAAGCTCTTTGCCGGCGTGGAGAATGAACGCTTCTACTTCGTCCACTCCTACGGCGTCCAGGACTGGAACTTCGACGTCGTCCAGCCGCGGATGACTCCGCCCCAGGTGACGTGGTCCGAGCACGGTGCACGTTTTATCGCTGCGGTGGAAAACGGCCCGCTCTGCGCAACTCAGTTCCACCCGGAAAAATCCGGCGATGCCGGGGCGCGCCTGCTGCGGAACTGGGTCGACAGTCTGCGCAGGCCCGGCTCCGATGCCGCCACGGTTCCCGCGGGCGGCGCTGCCTGACATGTGGTCCATTGTTTTGATGGGTCTTGCAGGCCTTTTGGTGGGCGGCGGAATTTCCTTCCACCAGCAGAAGAAGCCGTTGTGGGTATCCCTCTCCTTCTATGTGCTGGCGGCCATGTCGCTGCTGGCTGCCTATCTCCTCACCCTGCCAGGCAAGTAACCGGCCCGGCGTCCCAACGACTCCTAGGACACACATGACCACGTCGCAGCAAAACGTCTTGGAACTCCTGCCCGCCGTCGATATCGTCGATGGCCAGGCAGTCCGGCTCCTCCAGGGCGAGGCCGGATCGGAAACCAGCTACGGCACGCCGCTTGACGCAGCGCTTAACTGGCAGAACGCCGGTGCCGAGTGGGTCCATATGGTGGATCTCGATGCTGCGTTCGGCCGTGGAAACAACGCCGGGCTGATCAGCGAGGTCGTGTCCCGGCTCAACGTCAAGGTGGAGTTGTCCGGCGGCCTGCGTGATGACGAGTCGTTGGAACGCGCCCTGGAGCTGGGCGTTGAGCGCGTCAACCTCGGTACCGCGGCACTGGAGAACCCGGAGTGGACCCGGCGCGCCATTGAGCGCTTTGGTGACAAGATCGCCGTCGGGCTGGATGTCCGGGGAACCACCCTTGCGGGCCGCGGCTGGACCAAGGAGGGCGGCGACCTCTGGGAGGTGCTGGCGCGCCTGGAGGACGCCGGATGTGCACGCTATGTGGTGACGGATGTGACCAAGGACGGTACGCTGCAGGGCCCCAACGTGGACCTGTTGCGCCGGATGGTGGAACGGACCGGCAAGCCCGTGGTGGCGTCCGGTGGAATTTCCAGCCTGGAGGACCTGCGGGTCCTCCGTGAACTGGTGCCCCTGGGTGTCGAGGGCGCGATTGTGGGCAAAGCCCTTTACGCCGGTGCGTTCACGCTGCCGGAAGCCCTGGATGTAGCCGGCCGACGCTGATGCCGCACGAACAGCACCAAGGCCAGGGCCGGCGGGAGCTGCCTGGACACATCGCCGCTGCCTTGGCAGGCGCCGGGGGAGCCACGGACTCTGCAGGCCAGCCGTGGGCCGGTCGCAGCCTGCAGGGCGAGGACGCCAGGATCCACAATTTCGAGGACGACGACGGCACAGCCGATCCGGCTTACCTCGCCGCAGTTGGCGCCCTGCTGGACGGTACCGGCGGTGAAGCGGGGGTAGTTGCTTCGCTGGCCACCGCCAGGGTCTTTGTTCCGGTGGTAGCCCAGCTTGCCCAGGAAGCCGAAGGCGTCGACGGGCTGCATGCAGACAAGCAGGCTGATATGGCATTGGTCACACTGAAGGCGCCCGATGGCCGCACGGCGATGCCGGTGTTTACCTCCGCTGCCGCCCTGGAGGCCTGGCATGCTGAGGCGCGTCCCGTGGCTGTTTATGCAGCCCGCGCCGCACTGTCAGCGGTTTCGGAGGGGGCCCAGCTTCTGGTGCTGGATCCGGGCTCGGACTTCACGTTTGTTGTAAGGCGCCCGGCGATGTGGGCCCTTGCCAAGCAGCGGGACTGGACGCCGTCATACCTTGATGATCAACTGGAGTCTGCTCTCGCTTCGGCAGCCACGGCCTTCCCGGCGGTGCGACGGGTGGAAACGCGTCCGGGCGCCGGCGTGGCTGCACGGACCGCGGATGGACAGGTGGTGTCCGGTGGTGGTGCGGGTCCGGAACTCCAGGTGGTGCTCTACCTCGAAGACGGGCTGGACGCCGGTGCCGTCCAGCAGCTCGTGTCCGGCCTCAACGAGGCCTGGGCAAACATGGAGGCCTTCGCTGAGGGCGTGGACTCCATCGAAGTAAAACTGCAGCGTGCGGCGCAGGAGCCCGGGCTGCACTAACGGCAGCACCCGTTCATCCCGGGGCTGCCCCGGGGGAACAAGAGGAAAGAAGCTGTGAACTTCGCTCTCTACAAAGAGATGCTGGCCATCCGTCCGGTGAGGCGTTTGCTGCTCGTGGGCATGGTGGCGCGGATTCCGCACTCGGCGGCCGGTGTCCTGCTGACGCTGCATATCGTCATGACGCTGGGAGAAGGCTACGCCGCCGCCGGCGCCGCCGCCGCGGTCATGACCATCGGCATTGCCGTTGGTGCCCCGTGGCGTGGCCGGCGGGTCGATACGGTGGGCCTCAGGAAGGCGTTGATACCTTCCGTCGTGTCGGAGACGGTCATCTGGTCCATCGTTCCGCATGTGTCATATTCCTGGCTGCTGCCCCTGGTCTTTGTGGGCGGGCTGTTCACCTTGCCCATTTTCAGCGTCGTCCGGCAGTCGCTTGGCGTCATGGTGGATGGCGAGCAGCGCCGGTCCGCGTACGCACTCGATTCCATCGCCACCGAACTCGTCTTCATGATTGGCCCGGCGATTGGCGCGGTGGTGGCCACCAGCGGCTTTTCGGCGCTCGGCCTGACCGCTGTGGGAATCTCCGTGTCGGTGGCCGGCTTGTTCCTGATGTGGTTCAACCCGCCGACCAGGAGCGAGGACGCCTGCACGCCGGAGGAGTCCGCGCAACGTGCCGCGGACGACCTCGCCGCAGCTGAAGCCGCGATGGTGGCCTCGGCGCCTGGCCACGTGCAGGAGGCGGCGTCGGAGATGGCTCCCGCGGCCTCGCGGACGGCGGCCCTGCGCCACAGGGTCGCACGGAACTTCACGTGGTTCACGGTCTCCGTAGCTGCGCTGTTCGCCGTGGCTGCCGGTGCGGGCATGGTGCTGAGCGGCTCGGATGTGAGCATTGTGGGGCTGCTTGAACGCGGCGGCCACGAGAACCAGATCGGCATTGTGTTCTTCTTCTGGTGCGCGGCATCGGTGGTGGGCGGTTTGATCTATGGCGGCATGAAGCGGCAGGTTTCGCCCATGCTGCTCCTCCTCGGCATGGCCGCCCTGACCATTCCCATGGGTTTTGCCCAGGACACCTGGTCGCTCGCACTGCTGTCCATCCTCCCCGGTTTATTGTGCGCTCCGGTCCTGTCGGCGTCATCGGAGAAGGTCGCGGACCTCGTGGATGAGGAACGCCGTGGCGAGGCCATGGGCTGGTATGGCTCCGCACTGACTGCCGGAGTGGCCTTGGGTTCGCCCCTGGCCGGTGTCTTCATCGACTCCGTGGGTCCTTGGGGCGGTTTCGCTGCCGTGGGCTCGGCCGGGGTTGTGCTCTGCTGTGCGGGACTGGTCCTGATGTCGCTGCGGCGTCGGTCCGCCCGGGTCTGATCGCGGCATCCCCGGGCGGCGGTATGGCCGCACCGTTGGAGCTTCAGCCGGCTGGTGGCCACAACGTGGCGATAAACCACGACGGCGGGCCGAACCTTGTGGGTTCGGCCCGCCGTTTGGCTATTGCAGGCTCGTGGGGGAGGTCAGTTGACCGGCCCGGTGAACTTTTCGCCCGGGCCCTTCCCGGGAGCGTCCGGAATCAGGGAAGCTTCGCGGAAGGCCAACTGGAGGGACCGCAGCCCGTCCCGCAAGGGACCGGCGTGCTGCGAGCCGATTTCCGGAGCGGCAGCCGTGACCAGTCCAGCCAGGGCGGTGATGAGCTTGCGGGCTTCGTCGAGATCCTTCAGATCGTCCGCGTTGGGGTCGTCGGCAAGTCCCACCTTCACTGCCGCAGCGCTCATGAGGTGCACGGCGCCGGTGGTGATGACCTCTACGGCGGGGACTTCTGCGATGTCGCGGATCTGCTGGGAAACTCCGGAACCGGCGGGAGCGTCATCGCTGTAGGAGTTGCGGGAATTGCTGTCTTCAGTGCTCATACTGGTAAGCTTGACACAGACCGACTGGAAGTCGTTATTCAGCATGGATGGTCCCGCCGCGTGCAATGTGCACTGGGCGGGTTATTTCTGTAGAATTGATTTTCAGTTTGCAAGCGGAGTTCTCTCCCACCCGCGTCAGCCGCTCCCTCCGGGGACAGATCCCAACCGGGACAAGAGGTTGCCGGGTACTTGGTCGGACACAAGCAGGGCGGTTGCCGTGCGGGTGTGGGCAGGTCCTGGTTTCAGGGCCCGCCGAACCGATCTTTGAGGCCTTCGATTGCACCTGCAATTGGAGGCCTTCTCTATTTGCCGGTGAACTCACCACAACCACAGGAGCTTTAACATTAGCGAGCCAAGAATCAATGAGCGTATCCGCGTCCCCGAGGTGCGGCTGGTCGGCCCTGCCGGCGAACAGGTAGGAATTGTCCGCATCGAAGACGCCCTGCGTCTTGCTGCCGAATCCGATCTCGATCTCGTTGAAGTTGCCCCGCAGGCCAAGCCCCCTGTGTGCAAGTTGATGGACTTTGGCAAGTACAAGTACGAGGCAGCGGTCAAGGCCCGGGAAGCCCGGAAGAACCAGACCAACACGGTTCTCAAGGAAATCCGTTTCCGCCTGAAGATCGACAAGCACGACTACGAAACCAAGCGGGGGCACGCACTGCGCTTCCTCGGCGCCGGTGACAAGGTCAAGGCCATGATCCAGTTCCGTGGCCGTGAGCAGCAGCGCCCCGAAATGGGCATCCGCCTGTTGCAGCGCTTCGCCGAAGATGTTGCCGAGGTTGGCGTTGTCGAGTCGAGCCCGCGTATCGATGGCCGCAACATGGTCATGGTGATCGGTCCGCTCAAGAACAAGGCCGAAGCCAAGGCTGAGGCCCGCCGCGCAGCACAGCGCGCCGAAGCCAAGGCACAGAACGAGGCCAAGGCCGCCGCGCGGGTGGACACCTCGGGTGACCAGGGACCGATGACGCAGACCCTTGGCGACCTTCTTCCGGCAGGGCTGGTGGGTTCCGCCGGGGAGCCTGACCAGGACACCGCTGCCCCCGTGGCCGAGGACGCCCAGGCATCCGTCGCCGTTGAAGCGCCGGCCCAGGAAGCCCAGGCTCCTGAAGCCCAGGCTCCTGAGGCAGAGGCTCCTGTGGCCGCAGCCGCACCGGCTCCGGTTGAGGAAACCCGGGCCGAGGCCGCACCGGCTCCGGTTGAGGAAACCAGGGCCGTGGCCGAGGAACCCAAGGCTGAAGCTGTGGCGCCGGCAGCCGCGGAGGCAGCTCCGGCAGCGCAGGCTCCCAAGCCCGCAGTTCCTGCCGCACCGAAGCCGGCTGTTCCTTCGGCTCCGAAGCCAGTGGCAAAGCCTGCAGCACCCAAGCCGGGTGCACGGCCGGCAGCGCCCAAGGCCACGCCGAAGCCTGCTTCACGCAAGACCAACTAGTTCGACGCCGTGGAGGCCCTGCCTCCACGGCAAGCAACCAGCACGCCGGCCCCAGCAGGCCGGCTGCACGAAAGAACTGCGGACACTGTCCGCGGATACGTAAGGAGATCGGTTCCCATGCCGAAGATGAAGACCCACAGCGGTGCTAAGAAGCGCTTCAAGCTGACCGGCACCGGCAAGCTGAAGCGCCAGCAGGCCAACCGCCGCCACTACCTGGAGCACAAGCCCACCACCCTGACCCGCCGCCTCGCCGGCGACAAGATCGTCTTCAAGGGCGATGCCAAGGTCATCAAGAAGATGCTGGGCGTCTAAGTTCCAAGCACTTTGGTTTCCGCCGTCCGGCGGACACCGACTACACCAAAAGCCTTCTCAGGCCGCCGGGTTTCCCGGCAGTAGCAGCTTGGGATAAAGATTTCTGAAGGAGTACGCACGTGGCACGTGTGAAGCGGGCGGTCAACGCCCACAAGAAGCGCCGGGTTGTCCTCGAACGCGCCAAGGGTTACCGCGGTCAGCGTTCGCGCCTTTACCGCAAGGCAAAAGAGCAGCTGCTGCACTCGTTTGTTTACAGCTACGGCGACCGCCGCAAGCGCAAGGGCGACTTCCGCCGCCTCTGGATCCAGCGCATCAACGCCGCATCCCGCGCCAACGGCCTCACCTACAACCGCCTGATCCAGGGCCTGAAGGCTGCTGAGGTTGAGGTTGACCGCCGCATGCTTGCTGAGCTGGCTGTCTCGGACGCCAACGCATTCGCTGCCCTGGTGAACGTTGCCAAGGCTGCCCTGCCGTCCGACACCTCCGCTCCGGCGGCCAAGGCCGACGCTGCAGCTCCCAAGGCTGCCAAGGTTGCTCCGGCTGCCGCCACGGCTACCGCTGTCAAGGCAGTTGTTTCCGAGAAGCCGGCCATCGATGGCGCTGTTGCAGCCGTTGACGGCGAGGGTGCTCCGGAGGGCTTTGCCATCAAGGGCAACGCCGAGTCCAAGAAGTACCACGTTCCGGGTTCCACCTGGTACGAGAACACCGCTGCTGAGTACTGGTTCTCCACCGTTGAGGCTGCCAAGGCTGCAGGCTACGAGCCCGCAGGTGGCGAAGCCCGCCAGCAGATCAAGAACTAGTCGCACCTGCGGCTAAAGTTCTTTATATGAACAACACCGGACGCCCGCAAGACTTTCCGATGACCAACCCCCGAGCAGATCGGGTGAAGGATGTCGCAAAGCTTGCCGGGCGTCCGGCGCGTTTAAAGCGTGGTCGCTTCCTGGCCGAAGGTCCGCAGGCGGTACGTGAGGCGTTGGTCCTTCACCGTGAACGGACAGCGGCGGGAGGATCCGCCGTCGTGCATGAAGTGTACGCGAGCCAGGCGTGCCTCGACCGGCTCCCGGAACTGGACGACCTCGCCCGGGGTACCCGGCTGCGCCTGGCTACAGACGACGTCTTGTCCGCCATGGCGGATACCGTGAACCCGCAAGGCATCGTGGCGGTCTGCTCCTTCGTTGACGTCGGGCTTGCAGACGTCCTCGACGCCGGCCCGCAACTTCTTGCCGTGATGTGCCAGGTCCGTGACCCGGGTAATGCGGGGACGGTCCTGCGCGCGGCGGATGCGGCCGGGGCGGACGCCGTCATCCTCACCGGTTCCAGCGTGGATATTTACAACCCGAAGGCGGTCCGTTCCACTGCGGGTTCGTTGTTCCACCTGCCCGTAGTGCTCGGTGTGGAGGTGGCAGACCTGGTGGCCCGGTGCAAGGAGCGCGGGATTGGTGTCCTTGCAGCCGACGGGTACGGATCCGTGAACCTTGACCAGTTGCAGGATCAGAACGCCGCCCGCCGGATGGGCGTGGGCAGTGCACCCTCAGAGTACGCCCTTGAAGATCCCACGGCCTGGCTCTTCGGGAATGAGGCCCAGGGGCTGTCCGACGCCGAATTGGCGTTGGCCGACCATCGGGTTGCTGTGCCTGTATACGGGGCGGCCGAAAGCCTCAATCTGGGTACCGCGGCCACCGTATGCCTTTACGCCAGTGCCCGGTCGCAGCAGGGCGCCCGGGTCGTGAATGCTTAAAATCCCCGGACACGGGTACGGTATTGCTTGCAAGATCAGACGATGACGACTCTTCTTGGCACAGACAATACTTTCCCGAAACCGAAGAGGTGAAGCTTTCGTGGCTGCTAGTGGCGGTACCAAAGCAATCGTGGCGGCCCTTGCCGCGAACCTGACCATCGCCGTACTCAAATTCATCGCGTTCATCCTGACGATGTCATCGTCCATGCTCGCCGAGGCCATCCACTCGGTGGCCGACTCAGGCAACCAGGTGCTTCTCCTGGTGGGCGGCAAGCGCGCCAAGCGTGCTGCAAGCGCCGAGCATCCCTTCGGCTACGGCCGCGAACGGTATATCTACGCTTTTATCGTGTCCATTGTGCTCTTCAGCGTCGGTGGCCTTTTTGCGTTGTACGAGGCATGGGAGAAGTTCCAGCACCCGCACGGCATCGAGGGTGACTTCTGGTGGGTTCCGTTGGCTGTCCTGGTGGGTGCCATCATCGCGGAGTCGTTCTCGTTCCGGACGGCCATCATCGAATCCAACCACGTCCGTGGGAAGCAGGGCTGGGTGTCGTTCGTCCGCAACGCCAAGCAGCCGGAGCTGCCGGTCATCCTGCTGGAGGATCTCGGTGCACTCCTGGGCCTCATATTCGCCTTGTTCGGTGTCGGCCTGACGCTGATTACCGGCGATGGCGTGTGGGATGCCCTGGGTACCGCCATGATCGGCCTCCTGCTGGTGGCGATCGCCGTGGTCCTGGCGCTGGAAACCAAGTCGCTGCTGCTGGGGGAGTCCGCCACCAAGGACGACGTCGCCCGGATCACGGGAGCCCTTGAGGCTGACGGAACACGCATCATCCACCTCAAGACCCTGCACCTGGGACCGGATGAGTTGCTGGTTGCTGCCAAGATCACCATGGGTGCCGCTGATACCGGCCAGTCGATCGCCAAGGTAATTGACGACGCCGAGCAGCGCATCCGTGCGGCGGTTCCGATTGCGCGGGTCATCTATCTGGAACCGGACCTGGAACGCGTGAAGGCGTAGTCAGGTCCGTTCAGGAAGAAACCGGAAAAGCCATGGGCTCCGCAGGTGCGGAGCCCATGGCTTTTGTCTTTGCAGGGGGCCAGGCTTTCGTAGCCTTGGGCTGCGACTGGACCGGGCTGCCTTCAGGACGCGAGCGGTCTCCTGCGTTCCAGCAGGCCACTGACCACGGCGACCCCCAGGCCGAGGACGGCCAGGACGGCGCCCACCAGGGCGGGGGCCACGTACCCCCAGCCCCAGGCGATGACTGTGCCGCCGAGGAAGGCACCCAGGGCGTTGGCGATGTTCAAGGCCGAGTGGTTGAGGGATGAGGCCAGCGACGCTGCCCCGGGTGCCGCATCCAGGAGGCGGGTCTGCAACGCCGGAGTCAGCATGGATCCGATGCCACCTACGACGAAGGCCATGGCGAACGCTGACCACGCCCAGTGGGCGGCCACCGCGTAAACGACCAGGGCAAGTGCGATGCCTGGCATGATCCAGTAGATGGTGCCCATCACCGAACGGTCCGCGAGGCGTCCACCGATGATGTTGCCCACCACCATGCCCAGGCCGTACAGCGCCACCACGGCCGGGATGAGGCTTTCGGGGATACCCGCCACGCCGGTCATGGTGTGGGCAATGTAGGTGTAGACGGCGAAGAAACCGCCAAAGCCGATGATGCCGATCAGGAGTGCCAACCACACCTGGAGCCGCTTGAGTGCGCCAAGCTCCCGGCGGATACTGGCCTCCGGGTGGGCGGCTTCGAACGGCACGAATTTCCATACCATGGCTACAGTTGCCAGCCCGATGGCGCCCACGATGACGAACAGCAGCCGCCAGCCGAAGGTTTGGCCCACCCACGTAGCCAAGGGCACGCCGATGACGTTGGATACCGTGAGCCCGGCCATGACCATGGAGATGGCCCAGCCTCGCTTGGTGGGGGCCACCAGCCCTGCGGCGATGACCGCGGCCACACCAAAGAAAGCGCCGTGGGGCAGGCCAGAGGCGAACCGTGAGAGCAGCATCAAGCCATAGTCAGGCGCGATGAACGACGTGAGGTTGGCGATGGCCAGGAACAGCATCAGGCCGAGGGCGAGGTGTTTTCTGGGCAGCTTGGCCCCAAATGCGGCGAACACCGGTGCTCCGATGACCACTCCCAGCGCATAGGCGGAGATCAGGTTGCCGGCCTCCGGCGTGCTGATCTGCAGGCCCTGCTCCACTTCCTTGAGCAGGCCCATCATGGCGAACTCGGTGGTGCCGATCGCAAAGCCGCCCATGGCCAGGGACAGGATGGCGAGGCCGAGGTGCGGCTTCTTTCGGACGGTTGGGGCGGTCGGGGACACGGTGGTAGTCATAAGCCTGCTTCTGGGTTGCCTGGCGGCTGGGAGAGTCGGAGAAATCCGATAACAAGCTTAGTCGTGATGACGCTGCCGGAAGGGTCTCTTGTGACGAGGCCCATGCTTCACCGCACCTAGACTGTTTCCGTGACTGGATTGATCAACGTCGTGGGCGCCGCAATCGTCGATTCCCTGGAGAACCCCCGCATGCTGCTGGCCGCCCGGCGCACTTCGCCACCGCACCTGGCGGGGATGTGGGAATTCCCGGGCGGGAAAATTGAGGATGGCGAACAGCCCGAAGCGGCCTTGCACCGCGAACTGAGCGAAGAGCTTGGCGTAGAGGTCCGGTTGGGGGTCGAATTGCCGTCCGGGGAGCCCCGCGGATGGCCGCTGAATGAGCGTGCTGTGATGCGGGTATGGTTCGCCGAGGTGCTTGAGGGCGAGCCGCGGCCCTTGGAAGACCACGACGAACTGCGGTGGATGCCGCTGGACCAGGCCGGCGGTGCCTTGGAACTTGACTGGATTCCCGCCGACTTTCCGATAGTGCGCGCGCTCCTGGATCACGCCGGGGCCGCTGTGCCTCTTGGCGGCTCAGAACAGGGGTTGCTGCCCGGACAGTGACGGACTGGTGCCGCGGGGGTCATCCGCCGATACATCCGGACCCGCCCCCGAAGAGCGCGCGTTCCGGTGGCTGAAGCCATGAGAACCTGAAAAACCATGCTTGCCCTTGAAGTAGTTGATGCGTCCGGCAAGCCAGGTCCTGTATTCGGTGGACGCGTAGGAACCCTTGCCGTAAAGCCTCCGGTAGCGGCCCACGAGTTCCGGGTGGTGCGAAGCGAGCCAGTCCATGTACCACTCGCGGGTTCCGGGCTTGAGATACAGCGCCCCGGCCGTGACGCCGGTGGCACCTGCCTTGGCCAATTCGCCGAAGAGGGCATCCAGGGCTTCATCCGAATCAGTCAGCCAAGGGAGGATGGGCATGGCCATGACACCGCAGCCCAGACCTGCGTCCCGCAAGCGGGATATGAGCTTCAGCCGTGCTTTGGGGGAGGGCGTTCCAGGTTCGATGGCATCGGCCAGGTCCTGGTTGGTCATGGCCAGGGAGATGCCAAGGTCTACGGGGACCATCGTGGCGGCGTGCTTGAGCAACGGGATATCCCGGGTCAGCAACGTGCCCTTGGTGAGAATGGAGAAGGGCGTCCCTGACTCTGCCAGTGCACGGATGATGCCCGGCATGAGGGCGTAGCGGCCTTCGGCCCGTTGGTAGGGATCCGTGTTGGTTCCCAAGGCCACCTGGTGCCTGCCCCATGAGGGCTTTGACAGTTCCTTCTGGAGGACCTCTGCCGCGTTGATCTTCACTACCACCTGCGAGTCGAAGTCCCGTCCGGCGTCGAACTCAAGATAGGTGTGGGTCTTCCGGGCAAAACAGTAGACGCACGCGTGGCTGCAGCCCCGGTAGGGATTCACGGTCCATTCGAAAGGCATGTTCGAACCCGGTGGCACCTTGTTGAGCACTGACTTGGCGGTGACCTCATGGAAGGTGACTCCGGAGAATTCGGGTGTAGAGATGGAACGCACAAGCCCGGCCAGCGGGATCAGTGCGTCCATGGCCGGGGCAGGGCCAGGAGCAGGATTGCGGTCAGTCCCGGAATCCGGTTCACGCGTTGGTGAAAGTGCTTGCGCGTCCCATCTCATGAAGTCCATTCGAATATATGTTCTAAGTTAAGTCAAGGATTGGCGCGGCTTGCGACCGGCCATTGCTAAGGTGGCTTCATGATTCTGCTGACGGGTTTTGAGCCCTTTGGAGGCGACACCCTCAATCCGTCATGGCAGGCTGTGCTGGGAGCGAGGGGCATCCTCGCCGGGGAAGGGCACGAGGTTGAAGCGGTCCAGCTGCCCTGCGTCTTCAATGAGTCACGGGAGGCCTTGGCCGAAGCCATGGGCCGGCTGGATCCGGAACTGGTCATCAGCGCCGGACTTGCCGGGGGCCGGGCCCGGATCTCCCTGGAGCGGGTGGCGATCAACTGTGATGACGCGCGCATCCCTGACAACAAGGGGAGGCGGCCCGTGGACCAAGCGGTCGTGGAGGGCGGCCCTGCGGCCTACTTCACCACACTGCCCATCAAGGCCGCCCTTCGCGATCTTCAGATTGAAGGAATCAAAGCCGACATTTCACAATCGGCCGGTACCTACGTTTGCAACCATGTTTTCTACGGACTGATGCACGACCTGGCCACCTCGGGCCGACAGGCGCGTGGCGGCTTCGTCCACGTCCCGTGGCTCCCCGGGCAGGCCGGAACCCAAGGGCCGTCCATGGAACTGGACCAGATGGCCCGCGGGTTGGCGGTTATCGCGAAGACCACACTGGCAACACCCGTGGATGCGCGCCTCGCCGGCGGCGCCCTCCACTGAAGACGGCCCTTCCGGACCTGCGTCCGCCGATTACCCGTCCAGGAGTTCCCACTCCACCACCACGCCCGCAGTCACCGACGTTTCTCCGGCCTCCAGGGGCAATGCCTCTGCCGCGTACGCCCGCACCATTCCCCCCATGGGGACGGGCGCAGCATGAGAGGGCTGCTGGGAGATGGCAACCACTCGGCCCAAGGTTGCGGAGGCCAGAGCCGCGTACTGTTCCGCGCGCCGTCGAGCGTCCTTCCACGCCGCCTCCCGGGCCCGGGCCTCCACTTCGGCGGCATCCGCAAAGCCCTGTTCAACCCCGTTGATCCGGATATCGTTTCCGCCGGCTGCAACAGCCGCGGCAATGGCGGCCGGGGCCTCGGCGTGGGACCGGATTCCCACCTGCAGGGTGGTGGACGCGACGTACGCGGTGACCTTTTGGCCTTGCCCTTCCACCCACACGAGGTCCGCCCGCAGATTCAGGCCGCTGGTACGGAGGTCGGCGTCCCGGATGCCGGCCGCGCGCAGGCTGTCGCCGACCGCGGCAGCCGCCCTCCCGGCGTCGTCATAGGCAGCTGCCGCCGAATCCCTGCGGGTCTCCACCCCCAAGGTCAAGGTGACCAGGTCCGGAACCGCTGTGGCGCTGGCCGTACCCGTGACGGTAATGGTGCGTTTCATGACTCAACCCCGTTCTTTGTGCCTGCAGTCCTGGTGATGTCTGTCCTGACATAGCCTCCCGCCGCCAGGCCCGCCTGGCGCTCAAAGAAGTTCTTCGACGCCGGATCGCCGGCGCTGGCCAGGGACCAAGCCGCCGCCACACCATAGGCGAGCAGGAACGGCAGACCCAGGCAGTAGGCATATTGGGTGCTGTGCCGCTCCTCGTGACCCAGGAGGAGCGCGCTGCGTCCTGCCTCGCCTGCGGGTGCCCGGTAGAGAATGACGTTGCCTACGGTGAATGCACCGGCGTGGGGGAGCCTCCACCTGTAACCGGAAGCGATCAGCAGCCCGCGGGGGCCGGGGGCCACGCGCGACCGGGACGCGGCCGCAACCAGGAGGCCCAAGGGCGTGCTCAGGTTCAGGACGTTGGCGACCTGGCGCAGGCGCTGTCCGGGAGTCATGAGGCCATGCTAGACCCCACGCCAGTCTTCGACGCTACCGCCCGAACGGGTTAAAACCGGCCCACCACGTTCAATTAGACTGAAGGGAGTGTCCGCAGTCCGGGGTGAGCTTCGGCGCGAACACTGCCATTCGTATCGAAGGCCCGTTGCCAGGGCCGCTCCCGACTCGTAGCTAAGAACAGTAGATGACTGACACTTTGCCAGGCGCTGCCATCCCGAATCCGTTGGATGAAGCTGCCATCACCGCTGCCGTAGAGCACGCGCTCGCTGCCATTGCAGCTGCGTCCACCCTCGATGAACTCAAGGCCGTACGCCTCGCCCACACCGGCGAGAAGTCTCCGCTCAGCCTTGCCAACCGTGAAATCGGTGGCCTCGCCAAGGAGCACAAGGCTGCAGCGGGAAAGCTCATGGGTTCCTCCCGGGGCCGGGTCAACAAGGCGCTCGCAGCGCGGACCGCTGTTCTTGAGGCGGAGAACGACGCCCGCATCCTCGTGGAGGAAACGGTCGATGTGACTGCCGCCCCCCGGCGCCGACGGGCCGGTGCCCGCCACCCGCTGTCCACCCTTCAGGACCGCGTATCGGACATCTTCGTCGGCATGGGCTGGGAGATCGCCGAGGGACCCGAAGTCGAGTCCGAATGGTTCAACTTCGATGCCCTGAACTTCAAACCGGACCACCCGGCCCGCGAAATGCAGGACACGTTCTTTGTCGAACCCCCCGAGGCCCACCTGCTGATGCGGACCCACACTTCTCCAGTGCAGGTCCGTTCGATGCTGGAGCGCGAGGTGCCCATCTACGTGCTGTGCCCGGGCAAGGTGTTCCGCACGGACGAACTCGATGCCACCCACACGCCTGTGTTCCACCAGTTCGAGGGCCTCGCCATCGACAAGAACCTGAGCATGGCCGACCTGCGTGGCACGCTGGAACATTTTGCGCGCCAGATGTTCGGCGAGGAAGCTTCGATCCGGCTGCGTCCCAACTACTTCCCGTTCACGGAGCCGTCCGCCGAACTGGACATCTGGCACCCGGGAGCCAAGGGCGGCCCGCGCTGGATCGAATGGGGTGGCTGCGGCATGGTCAACCCCAACGTCCTGCGGGCGGCCGGCATCGATCCGGACGTCTATTCAGGTTTTGCCTTCGGCATGGGCATCGAGCGCACGCTCATGTTCCGCAACGAGGTCGGCGACATGCGCGACATGATCGAGGGCGATGTACGTTTCAGCGAGCACTTCGGGATGGAGATCTAACAGTGCGTATCCCACTTTCCTGGCTGCGTGAGTTCGCGCAGGTACCGGCCGATGCCACGGCCGAAGACGTCATGGCGGACCTGGTCAAGGTCGGCTTTGAAGAAGAAGCCGTCCACCGGCCCACCGATACCCTGCAGGGTCCGATCGTGGTTGGCCAGGTGCTGAGCCTGGTCAAGGAACCGCAGACCAACGGCAAGACCATCAACTGGTGCCAGGTCCGGGTGGTTCCGGAAGGACAGGAACAGACGCTGACCGGCAAGGGCATCGATCCTTCCGGTGTGCAGGGCATCATTTGCGGTGCCCACAACTTCGTGGAAGGCGACAAGGTAGTGGTGACACTGCCCGGCGCCGTGCTGCCCGGAGACTTCCACATCTCCGCACGCAAGACTTACGGACACCTTTCCGCCGGCATGATCGCTTCCGTGCGTGAGCTCGGCATCGGCGAGGACCACGACGGCATCCTGGTGCTGTCCAGCATCGGCCTCGACCCGGAGATCGGCACGGACGCCATGGAACTGCTGGGCCTCTACGACCAGGCCGCGGAAATCAACGTCACTCCGGACCGCGGCTACGCGTTCTCCATCCGTGGTGTGGCCCGGGAATACGCGCATGCCACCGGCACCACCTTCACTGATCCCGCGTCCAAGGTCACTGCACCGGCCAGCCTGCAGGGTGGTTACGGCGTCAAGCTCAACGACGACGCTCCCATCTACGGCAAGCCCGGATGTGACCGCTTCGTAGCGCGCACGGTCCGTGACGTTGATCCGTCGCGCCCCACGCCGCCCTGGATGTCCTCCCGCCTGCGCCTTGCGGGCATCCGGAGCATCTCGCTTCCGGTGGATATCTCCAACTACGTCATGCTGGAGCTCGGCCAGCCCAACCACTGCTACGACCTCGATAAGCTCTCCGGCGACATCGTGGTGCGCCGCGCCGTGGCGGGGGAGAAGATCACTACCCTGGACGACAAAGAGCGCACTCTCGACGTCGAGGACCTGTTGATCACCGACGACTCCGGTGCCATTGGCATTGCCGGCGTCATGGGCGGCGCCCACACCGAAGTGTCGGACTCCACCACCAACATCCTGGTGGAGGCTGCCCACTTCGACGAGGTGTCGATTGCCCGCTCGCGCCGCCGCCACAAGCTGCCGTCCGAGGCGTCCAAGCGCTTTGAGCGTGGCGTCGACTGGCATGTGGCGAACATTGCCGCGCAGCGCGTCGTCGACCTGCTGGTCGAACTGGCCGGCGGCACCGCCGACGAGACCGGGACCGACGTCGGTACCGCGCCCGATGCCGTCACCATCGAGTTGCCGGCCGACTTCGCCTCGAAGCGCATTGGCATCGACTTCACCGAAGAACAGATCACCACGTCCCTGGTGGACCTCGGTGCTGTCGTAGAGAAGTCCGGAGCCGGCTACATCGTCACGGCACCGAGCTGGCGCAACGACCTCGAAACCAAGGAGGACCTCTCCGAGGAAATCGCCCGCCTGGTGGGCTACGACAACATCCCTGCCACCCTGCCGGTGGCGCCTCCGGGGCGTGGCCTCAGCCGCACCCAGCAGCAAAAGCGGCGCGTCGTCCAGGCCCTTGCCGATGCCGGGTTGACCGAGGTACTGTCCTACCCCTTCGTTACCAAGGCAGCCAACGACACCTTTGGTGTGGCCGTGGAAGGCGCCGGGCGTCCGGCGCTGAAGCTCGCCAACCCGATCAGCGAGGAACACGGCTACCTCCGGACCTCCATCCTCCCGGGCTTGATTGAGGTGGCCCGCCGTAACCATTCGCGGGGCTTCCGCGACCTGGCGCTGTATGAAGCCGGGTCGGTGTTCCTGCCCGGTGAAAAGCTGGGCACCGATTCCATCCCGCCGTTGGGCGTCAAACCCGCCGATGATGTTCTTGAGGGACTGTTCGACGGCGTTCCGCACCAGCCGCTGCACATCGCCGCGGTCCTGACGGGCCATGATTCTCCCGCTGCCGCGACGCACACACCCCGCGCCTGGGATTGGGCAGATGGCCTGGACATTGCACGGCTGATTGGCGATGTCCTCGGCGTGGAGCTCGTGGTGAGCCAGGGAAGCCACCAGGCCTTCCACCCCGGGCGCGCCGCCAAGCTCGCGCTGCGCAGTGGGGAACTGGTGGGATACGCCGGTGAACTGCACCCGAAGCTGCTGGCCGCGCAGGACATGCCGGCCCGGTCCGTTGCCGTAGAGGTCGACGTCGACGTCCTCTTCCAGGCTGCCGCAGACGTGATTGTGGCCAAGCACATCTCCGGGTTCCCCGTGGCAACCCAGGATGTCGCCCTGGTGGTTCCGCAGGAGGTGCCGGCAGACGATGTCCTGGCAGCCCTCCGGGAAGGTGCGGGGGAACTGCTGGAAGACGTGGCCTTGTTCGATGTCTACCAGGGTGCAGGGATTGAAGAGGGCAGGAAGTCGCTCGCGTTCGGACTCCGGTTCCGGGCAGGGGACCGCACCCTGACGGCGGACGAAGCCTCCGAAGCCCGGGCGGCGGCTGTGGCTGTCGCTGCCGAAAGGTTCGGAGCCGTCCAGCGCTGATCAAACGCTGTGTGTGGAAAATATCCCCGGAACCTCCTGGTTCCGGGGATATTTTCTTTCCCCCTTTAGATGAAGAAGCGGTTTTTGGCAGTCATGCTGTCGAGCCGATGGCACCATTCCGAGCGTTCGGCTCCTGATGCCGCTGAGTCCAATTGGCTCAGGAGGACGTCCGGGTCCAGGACCTCCGGATCGTGGCTGTAGACAAACCGGTCGTCCGGAAAAACGGAACTTCGATCCGTTTGCGCCTGGCTGAACCCGTGAACCGAAGGCCTCGTCCAAAAGATGCCGGAGCCTACGACTTTGGCGGGGACGCCGGCCAAGGTCGAGTTCGATGGCATGCTTTTGGTGACCAGCGCCCGCGCCGCCAGGATGCTGCCCGACCCGACCCGGGCACCTTTGAGCAGCAGCACATCCTCGCCGAGCCATACGTGGTCTCCCACCCAAATGGATTCGCTGGGATTCAGCCGTTGACGATCGTGGACGGAATAGATGAGGTGTGGGTCGGCAGTCCGGAAGACGACACGGGATGAAAACATGGCATCGCTGCCAATGATGACGTGTTTACGTTCGGTTGGCAGGAAGCGTGCCTCGGACGTGAACGAGGCTCCCGGGCCGAGGTAAAGCACCGAATCCTCGAAGACGGTCGCCACCACTCGCAGGTGCCGCGGAGAACGGCGAAGGTGGATGACGGAGTCATTGCCCAGGAATCTCAGCCTGGAATTGCGCAGTTTGACGCCGTCTTCGACATACAGGGTATTTCCCGTGCCCACAAACTCCACCAGCGATGCCTGGAACTCTGATCCGGCCGCCGGGTTGAGGTGCACCGTGTTGTGTCGGATTCCAGGGACATCCGCATAGGAGCGGATCACTTGGCTGCCTTGGCTGGTGGTTTGGGTGGGTGCCTCGCCCCTAGTAGACATGTGCTGCCATTTCCCCGATGGCCGACGCGTCGTCCGCAGTGGTCGCCATGACGGTGCTATGCGGCCAGTCGACGCGCTGGAGGGCTTCTGCGGCCTCGGTGAGGGGCTCAACGTCGTGGAGCACCATGAGCAACCGCTGTGCACCCGAGGCGATGACGAACCTCAAAGCCAGGAGCTCCGCCAAATCCCACCCATCCAAGAGCTCCACCACAGCAATGTGTGATGCCCTGTGTGTTCCCCGATCGATTGGGATCATGGAGACGTCGGAGTCGATGTCAGCGACAAAATGGAGCTCCATGGTGTCACCATCCGCGTTCGCCTTGGTGCTCCGATACGAGGAGCGGCTGAGTTTATCACCGTCCAGGAGCGCATACGACCTGGTCTGCTTCGCTTCGAGGTCCAATGGCGTCGAGGAGGGATCCAAGCGGTCATCGTGCCCTGCAGCCACGACACCCTGCGGAAGGCGACCCGTCCAGGTGGTTCGTGTGGGTTCAATTGCTACGACCGCAGAGAGTGCATCGAGGGGATCATAGGCTGGGAAAAGCCGCTGGTTGTGGTTCGTGTACTTCACGAAATTGTAGGAGTGGTCAGTCATCAATTGCCGGAAGCGTGTCTTTCCCAGCCATCCCTCGATGAACCAGTTCGCCGTACCGATTGTCGATCCGGTCTGGTCCAGGCGGGCCTGCAGTTGGACCCCATGCTCCTGGGGAAGGACCCGCACGTTTTCACACGAGAAGGAGCGGTGTTGTGGACCATGAAGGAACTCGCGGATGAGGCCGAGCATCGCAGGGAGGGCTGCACGGGCAACCTCCGAATGCCCTCCGTCAATCCGGTACTTGGTGAGGTGCGGGACATCCTTGACGAGTTCGATGAGTGAGTGATTGCTCAGTTCGTCCGAGTTGGTATAGAAGTAGTCGATGGTCCGGCCCTCCCTGAAGTACTGACGCAGGTTGTCTTCAGGCTGGACCATGCGGCGAAGGGGGTCGCTGAGGAAAAGGTTGTTACGGAAAAACGGCTTGTTGAAGTAATACGGCAGGTTCATTTGTGGGACCGCGATCAGCAGGCGGGCCGCCGGAAAGTGTTGCGCATACTGGATGGCGATACTGCCGCCCTTTGAAGCGCCGAAGAACAGCATCTCCGCAGGGTCGATGTCGAAGCGCGTCCGCAGTTCCTCGATGGCGCGGTTGATGCGGTCGAAAAGCGGGCGGCCGGCATTGTCCGTCATCATGTAGGACCCGGCCGGCAAGTAGCGGTCCTGGAAACACACCATAAGGGTGTCCTTGAGGTCGTGCGCCGTAAGGTCCTTGAGATAGCTGACTGCGTAGGAGATCCGTGATGTGGAAGGACCGAAACCGGGGAAGGTGATCAGTATTTTCTTCGGATTGACCTTGTTTCCACGCAACGAGTAGTAGATGTCCCCGTGCTGTTCCACTCCGTATTGCTGGTCGTACTTCAGCTGCTGGGGAGTGGTGAAGGCTCCCCGCCCGATCGCCAGGTGGTACGGGGTATCGATGTCAAGGGAAAACCGGGCTGGATCCTTTGACGTGACAATGATGTTCCGATACTCCAGCGGAAAGCCACGGGCCGGGGGTTCAATGAGGTTTCCGTAGACAACCTCCCGGTCCTGGAGCAGCCGGAAGGCCTTGCCCTGGTGCTCTTGCCACTGAGGGAGTGTCAGCTTGGCGAAGTACGTCCCCGGTGGAAGGCTTTCCGAGGCAAGTCGTCGGATGCTGCCTTCCATATTCTTTGCCTCCATCAATCGCCGCACAGGTGCGTTTTCTGATGAGGCCAGGACTTTCCGGGCAATGTGCGTGCCGGAGGGTGAATATGCCGCCTTCACCATTAATCCGCGGATGGTCCGCTTAATGCGTCGAATTTCCTTCATTAGAGACTCAGCATCCTCTCTACGATCTTCGCATTGATTCTTGTGGGGTCGACTCCCTGGAAAAAGCGCTCACGGCGTTTTTCAAAGTGCTTTTCCGGGCGAAGGTATTGCTCCTGCACGATATGCGTGATCAATTGGTCGTGCTCCGTCACCACGGGCCCCAGGCCGTCCTGCAGGTAATCGACGCGGCCCTCGTAGGGCTGGTCGCGGAAAAATTCCGGGGCGTCCCAGTGATAGTAGGCAATGGGTGTGCCCATGAAGGCTGCATCCAGCACGGCCGAACTGTAATCAGTGAAGACCATCTCCGCTGAGGCAATCGCTTCCCGGTAGCTCAAGCCGGACCTGATGACGTTCTTCGAGAAGCTGAACTGGCTGGACCTCTTTTCCACGTTGGGGTGGAGTTTCACCTGCAGGGTCCGGCCCGTGTCCTCAAGGAATTCGAGCAGCGCTGGATCTGTCAGGACAGCATCGATGGCACGGAAGTACCCGGAGCGGGCGAAAAGTTCAGTGGATGCCTGGTGGAGGTTGAAACGCCAGGTCGGCATGAAGAGCAAATGTTGGGGCGCCGTTCCTTCCCGGGCCAGGGCTTCGAACCGGGGAAGACCCGAATTGAGGGTTTCGGCCGGCGCTATCCCGCGCATGTAGTCGGCCTCGAGTTGGCCCGTGGTCACAAAGACATCAAAGTATTTGGAAAGAACCCAGTCCGTCATGTCATTGAGTTGAATGCCGTGCTGCAAATACATGAACCGTGAATTGGCAAAGGACTTGCCCTTGTACCTGATGTTGTAGATTTGCGATGAGACGACGAGGTCGGAGATCAGGAACTTCTCATAGAACTCCGCTGTGAAAATCGGGATGAGCTTGAAGCCTTTTCCGCTCAGCCGTTCCCAATCCGGTGATTTCGGATTCAACGCAAAGCAGGCTTCGGTGAATTCCGGGTGCTTCGTGGTGAAGTATTCGTAAAGGTGCTCGGCGTTGTCGTCGGCCTGTAGCGGTCGGTCGAAGAAGATGATGGTGGACGACGGCGTAATGGGCCGGCTGTAGAAGTCGTAGCTGTCTGCCTGGGAATAGCCCGGGCGGGATTCCCTGGGCCTATAGGACTTGTGGATGGTTACGGTGTCGCCTCCGAACTGCAAACTGTACAGGGGGATCCGGGGTCCCGGTGGGGTGCGGCCTTCCGCGAAATCCAGGTAGGCGTCGCACTCGCTGAGCTGCTTGTAGAGGAAGGAGGTGACCTCCGGCGTCACCAGCCACTGAATCCATAAGGCTTCGACGGGTTGCAGGGGCTCAACCCAGGTGAGCTGCTCTGCCAGCCGGTACGTGTGGATGAGGTCCCGGAGGTGCGCCAAACTGACGTTCCCGGCTTTTTGGGCGCGCATGCCCCGAAGGTAGAGCGCAAGGTAGCGGGTCAGATGAAGGCGCATTTGCTTGGAAGCAAGAGGAATCAACGGAACCAGGCGGCTGGTTTCCGGAGCCACCTGCAGGCCAATCGCTGCCTTGGTATCCGAAGCGACCGAGAAGCCGGTTTTTTGAGGTTTGACCTCCGCGATGGACCAGTACAGCCGGTAGGCCAGATAAAGTGCCGACCTGTCGACATCGCCAACGGCCTCCAAGGCGTCCTGGAGGCGGCGGACGTTGAAAGCGATACCGAAGATGTCTGTGTCGCGGGCGTACTGGTAGGCGTCGTCGATCTTCGTTGTCTCAACATTGTTTGGCAGGGCTCCGGTGTAGATCACGGGCTCAGCAAGATACACCGAACGTGTACGGAGATACTCGACCATGGTGGTGACGTACGACGCCGAGACCTGGTGTGAGGCCTTCAGGAACACGACGTACCTGGTCTCGATGGATTCGCAGATACGTGCCACGCTGCCTGTGGTCAGCGGCTCCCGGACGTGGTGAAGTACGAACAGGTTCTCATACCTGAGCCTTGCGGCAACGATGCGCCTGTAGAGAACCGATTCGCGATCGAGGCCCTCCTCAGCCTCCAAAACGATGGTGAGCAGGGGTTCCGTAACTGGCATGTGAGTCCTCAGCGAAAGTACCTGGGCGGCGGTTCCACAACCTGCGGAACGTCACCCTTGTTATTGGTCATATGAAGCTGAGTGGGTTGACATCCGGAATCGTGACGCGATTTTCGGCAGAAACTTCACTCCGCGAAGCATCATGGGCCACCGGACCCCGCGGATGATCCCGATAGCCTTGGTGTGGGAACCATCTGGAAAATGTGGAGGTCGCGTGGGCAGCGAGGTGACGAAGGGGAGCCCGGTCCTGGAACTGCAGAGGCTGGGCGACGTGTCTGTTCCCGGCGACAGCCTCCAGCGACTGGGGGCCCCGGCCCGGCGCCGTGCCCTCAGGTTCGCCGGATCCAAGGACCGTGAAGAGTTCATTGCCGGGCGGATCGCCGCGCAGCGCTACGCCGCGTCGCTCCTCGAGGTGGACCCGATCCGGCTCACGCCGGCATACGATTGCCCGCAGTGCGGACCCGGGCAGGATCACGGCCGCCCAGGGTTCATGCTCGACGGCGGTCCGGCGCCTTTGGTGCTTAGCGCCTCCCGGGCGTCGGGCTGGGTGCTGCTGGCCGCCGTCGTACGTCCGCCCTGCGGAACCCTGCTGGGAGTGGACCTTGAGAGCGTCTCTGCTGCCGCTTACAAGGGCTTTGACGACGTCGCCCTGACGCCCCGGGAACGGGACGCTGTGATCCGGTTGCCCGCAGCGGAACGCAATACCGGCCGGGCACGGCTCTGGGCACGGAAGGAAGCCTGGCTGAAGATGACCGGTGAAGGGCTCCGCCGGGACCCGGCCGGACTCGACGTGCTGGACCGGAACGGCCTGAGTGATCTGGTGCTTCCTGCAGGGATGGAAGGGCTCGTTGCAGCGCTGGCCCTCAGCCATGCCCCGGAAGGTGTCAGGGAAGGGGCGGAAGCGCTGCCTCGTAGAGCCATGGCTGCAGGAGGGCTTCCGGGTTGATTCCCGGGATGAAGGAACCGGCCGCTGTGACGAACGCCTCCGTGGAAACTGAGCCATGGCGGTTGGTGGCAGTCCAGTGCTGAAGGAACCCGAAAAAGGCTTCGTCCCCTGCAGCGACCCGCAGGGCGTGCACGGCAAGGGCACCCCGCTTGTAGACCCGGTCGTCGAACATGAGTTCCGGTCCCGGGTCACCTACCAGGAGGTCCTGCGCGGACACTTGCAGCCTCTTCCATGCCGCCGCGGCGCGCTCTGCCACGGGCATGGTTCCGGACTCTTCGGACCAGAGCCACTCGGCGTAGCAGGCGAAACCTTCGTGCAGCCAGATGTCCTTCCACGTGCCCGCGGTCAGGGAGTTTCCAAACCATTGATGGGACAGCTCGTGGGCAATCAGACGCTGGGCCTCCCACGTGTCGCGCATGTGGTTGCGTCCGAAGATGGACAGGGTTTGGGCTTCCAGGGGGATGTCGAGTTCGTCCTCCGTGACAACTGACGTGTACTCCGTGAACGGATACGGCCCAAAGCAATCCTCGAAGGTCCGCATCATGTCAGGCTGGCGTCGAAGACCGTGGCGTGCTTCTTCCGACCTGGCGGCCGTGACCGCGGCGAACTGGGGCACGCGGTGGTGGGTGTCGTCCGGGTTGAGGGGGACCATCACATAGCGGCCGATCTGGAGGGTGGCGAGGTATGTGGCCATGGGAACGTTGTGTTCGTAGACCCAGGTTTCCCGGCTGGACTTGCGGGTCCTGGAGATGAGCTGTCCGTTGCAGACGGGCCGGTAGTTTTCGTCCGTGGTGACAGAAATGAGGAACGTGGACTTGCTCCGTGGATGGTCGTTGCAGGGGAACCAGGATGCGGCACCATTGGGCTGGCCCGCAACCAGCACGCCGTCGTTGAGTTCCTCCCAGCCGACTTCGCCCCAAAGCCCTTTGCGTGGCCGGGGGATGCCGTCGTACTTGATGTCCAGCAGGAAGGTCTGTCCCGGTTTCAGCGGCGCGCCGGCGGTCACCACGAGGTGTTCTGCCCTGTGGGAGAACTTTTGCACCTTCCGGCCGTCAAGCGACACCTTGGAAGCCCGCAGTCCCACGAGATCCACCAGCAGGGTATTGCCGGGTTCCAGCGCGGTGCAGTGAAGCAGTGCCCGGCCCGTCAGCCTGTTGCTTGCCAACCTGACGTCCAGGTCCAGTTCGTACCGGTCCACGCGGTACCCTGTGCTGCCGTGACCCAGGGCGTATTGGTCGGCTGTGCTTGGCGTCGTACTGGGTGCGGTCATGGAATTCGGGGACCTCAATCCTGTCTGGCTCGTATGACCGGTGCCGGGTTCCGGTCCGTTCAATCTACTTCAGCCGGCCGGCCGGAGCCGAAGGACCCACCCACGGGCTCACGGGATTTCCCATCCAATACGTTCCGGCGGGAACGGTCTCCCCGCGCATCACCAACGACGCCGGGCCTACGGTTCCGCCATCGCCGATGCTCGCTGCGGGCAGGATGACCCCGTGCGGGCCCATGGTGGCACCGGCACCGAGGGTCACTGAGTCGATGCTCATGACGCGGTCGTGGAACAGGTGCGTCTGGACCACGCAGCCCCGGTTGACCGTGGAATTTTCGCCGAGGCTCACCAGGTCCGCTTCCGGAAGCCAGTAGCTCTCGCACCACGTTCCGCGGCCTATCTTGGCACCGAGTGCGCGCAGCCACCACACCAGGGCAGGGGTTCCCGCGGCCGATCGGGCAAACCACGGCGCGCTGACCATTTCAACGAAGGTGTCCACTACCTCATTGCGCCAGATGAATGAGCTCCACAGCGGATGTTCGCCGGCGCGGATTGTTCCCACCAGGACCCATTTGGCCACGACGGAACTGAGCGCCGCCACAGCCCCGGCTGCCAGCAGCACCACACCACCCAGGATGGCGGCCACCCAGTAACCCCAACCGCGGGCCAGCCAGTCGAGGGCAAGCATCACACCGGCGGCGATGGCGACCGTGAGGATCACCGGCACCAAACGGCACAATTCCCAGAGGGCCCTGGCTGCTTTGAGCCTTAGTGGCGGCTGGAAGGTGCGTGACTGGTCAGCGTCGACGGCGGTACGCCGCAACCTGACCGGCGGGCTGCCCAGCCATGACGTCCCGGACTTGGCCTTGGCAGGCGTGGCCGACAGCACGGCCACCAGGGAGTTCTTGGGCACGTTTCGGCCGGCGGCCGTCATGCCGGAATTTCCCAGGAAGGACCGTTTGCCGATCTTGGCGGGCGCGATCTTCATCCAGCCACCGCCCAGTTCGTAGGATGCCACCATGGTGTCGTCGGCCAGGAAAGCTCCGTCGCCGATCGTGGTCATGCGTGGGACCAGCAGCACCGTGGAGGCCTCGACGTTCTTGCCCACCTTGGCTCCCAGGAGCCGGAGCCAGACCGGAGTGAAAAGACTGGCGTAGATGGGGAACAGGAGGTCGCGGGCCATGTCCAGCAACCGCTCTGTGGCCCAGACCTGCCAGCCGGTCCGGCTACGGACACGGAAATACCCTTCCTTGAGCCCCAGGCCCAGGAGCCGGGCAAAAACAAGGATGAGGACGAGGTTGGAAAAGAACCACACGAGTGCGGCCAACGGCAGTGCCGCGGCAAGCTGGGGCAACGCATCGCCCAGGGAAGCACGTCCGCGAATGAAAGCGAGCACCACAGCGGCGGCAACGCCGGCTGAGACGTACGGGATCAGGGCGAGCAACGCCGAGGCGCCTGCAAAGGCCGACAACCACAACCTGTCCACGAACGGGCTGCGCGCGGAAGACTCCGGCCATTCCTGCTTGGCTTTGCCCCGGCGCCCGGCGGGAGAACCAGCCACGAGGTGGCCGGCCTTGACCTTGCCCAGCACGGCCGAGCCTGCCTCCACGTGGGCTCCGGCGCCAATGGTGGCTCCGGGCATGAGGGTGCTGCGCGAACCGACCACGGCGCCCGCGCCGACATGGATCTGGCCGATATGCACCGAATCGCCATCCACCCACCAGCCGCTCAGGTCGACCTCGGGCTCGATGTTGGCCCCGCTGCCCAGTGACAGCAAGCCGGTAACCGGCGGCAGGGAGTGCAGGTGGACGTCTTTGCCCACCTTGGCACCGAGTGCCCTGGCGTAATACGGGACGAAGGGAGCGCTGGCCAGGCCAATGGCGCCCGAAAGGTCCTGGATCTGCTCCGCCAGCCAGAGGCGCAGATGCGTTTTGCCCGAGCGCGGGTACGTCCCGGGCCGGACCTTGCCGAGCAGGAGGCGCGCGGCCGCCACGGAGATGGCCATCCGGCCCCACGGGCTGACGAACACCAGCCAGGACGCCGCGATCCACCACCAGGACACGGCCGGCGCCAGGATGAATCCTGCGAAGTCGGCCAACAGCCTGTTGGCCGCCATGAGGTAGGTCAGCCACCGCATGCCCACCAGAATGTGCAGGGGTGCGCCCATGAGGACCTGGAAGACCTGGGACTTGCGGGCGGTGGGCCGGACGGAGCGTTCGGCTGCGGGTCCAGGCACCTGTCCCTCCGGGACTGACTGCCGGGCAGCATCGATAAGAGCACCCACACGCGGGGTGGCGTAGATATCGGCCACCGTGATGGTGGGGTACCGGACACGCAGTGCGGACACCAGTTGGGCAGCTGCCAGGGAGCCGCCGCCGTAGGCAAAGAAGTCGGCGTCGAGGGATCCCACGGCGCTCCCAAGGATCGACTCCCACTGTTCCACTACCCATAGGGCGTCCTCCGGCAGGTCCAGGGGCTCGCTCCCGGCGTCGGGAGCCGCATCCGCCAGTGGCCATGGCAAGGCGTTCCGGTCAACTTTTCCGCTGGTCTTGGTGGGCAGGTTGTCCACCACCGTCAGGAGCGGAATCAGTGCGGCCGGAAGGCTGTCGGCAAGGAGTTCGCGGGCTGCGCCCAGATCCACCGCCGTTCCATCGGAGGGCGCGAGGTAACCGACCAGGATCTGGTTTCCCGCCGCCGTCGTTTGGACGGCTGCCGCAGCACCGGCAATGCCTGGCAGCGACTGCAAGGCGGCATCCACCTCGCCGAGTTCAATGCGTCGTCCGCCAAGCTTCACTTGTTCATCAGCGCGGCCCATGAAAACCAGGCCCTCCGCTTCATAACGGACAAGGTCGCCGGAACGGTACGCGCGATTCCACCCCAGGGTGGGCATCGGGGCGTACTTTTCGGCGTCTTTGGCCGGGTCCAGGTAGCGGGCGAGGCCCACGCCACCGATGATAAGTTCGCCGATCCCGCCTTCAGGCACGGGCATCCCGGCTGAATCCACTACTGCGAGGTCCCAGCCGTCCAGGGGCAGGCCGATCCTGACGGGGCCGGAGCCGCCCAAGGGCGCGGCGCAGGCCACCACGGTTGCCTCCGTGGGGCCGTACGTGTTCCACACCTCGCGGCCATCGACGGCCAGCCGCTCGGCAAGTTCGGGAGGGCACGCCTCCCCGCCGAAAATCAACAGCCGGACGTTTTCCAGGGCTTCAGCAGGCCACAGGGCCGCCAGGGTAGGCACCGTGGACACTACTGTGATGCCGTGGTTGATCAGCCATGGTCCCAAATCCATTCCCGTGCGGACCAAGGCCCGCGGAGCAGGCACCAGGCAGGCGCCGTGACGCCACGCCAGCCACATTTCCTCGCAGGATGCGTCAAAGGCGACGGAAAGTCCGGCCAGCACCCTGTCCTGGGGGCCGATGGGTTCTGATTGAAGGAAGATTCGTGCTTCCGCGTCGACGAAAGCCGCGGACGAGCGGTGTGTCACGGCCACGCCCTTGGGTGTACCGGTGGAACCTGATGTGAAGATGATCCAGGAGTCGTCATCCAGCCCCGGCTTAGCAGCTGCGGTGATGGGCGGACGTGAACCTCCCTGCGGAACGCCGGCCATCTGCAGGGACAGTCCGGGGCCCGCTACTGCACCTGCCTTGGCTTCGCCGAACACCAACCGCGCCCGTTCGTCCGGGTCATCGGCGTCGACCGGCACGTACGCCGCCCCCGCCATCAGGATGCCAAGGATCGCGATATAGAGCTCATTGGTGCCGGACGGTATCCGGACCCCCACCTTGTCGCCCCGGCCCAGCCCTGCGGCGTTGAGCTTTCCGGCGAAGGAGCGGACTGCTGCCAGCAATTGCTCATAACTCAGTGATGCATGGCCATCGTCCAGGGCCGAAGCCTCAGGGAAGGACGCAGCGGTTGCCTCAAGGATGTCCACCAGGGTGCGCGCGGGCGGGGCTGCGGCCAAACCGGGAAGCTGGGGCCGGTGCGTGGCCAGGGCAGGGGCGGACCCGTGCCCGGCAGGTTCTTCGACTCTCACGACTACAGCTTTACCGCGAAAGGTAAACAAAAGGTGTCGGACGTTTCCCGCGCTTCATACTGCGTTGTTTCTGAGTTCACCGGCCCGTTGCCGCGTGTTCTGCCGGACCGAATTGTTCGGCTCCCGGCCGGTCAGGGAACCAACAGGACTTTGCCCGTGGTGCGGCGGCCCTCGAGATCGCGGTGGGCTTGAGCGGCCTCGGCCAGCGGGTACGTGGCACCGACCCGTACGGACAGCGTGCCGTTGGCTGCTGCCTCGAAGATTTCGGTGGAACGCCAACGCCGCTCATGGGTGTTCTGCACGAAGTGCCCCATGGTGGGCCGGGTCAGTGTCAGGGAGCCGCCGGCATTCAGCCGCTGTGGGTCGAAGGGCGGAACGGGGCCCGAGGCTGCCCCGAACAGGACCATGGCCCCGCGGATCCTCAGGCTCCTCAGGGAGTCGTCGAACGTATCCCTGCCCACGCCGTCGTAGACCACATTGACACCTTCTCCGTCGGTGAGTTCGCGGACTTTGTCCGCAAAGCCGTCGTAACGGAGGACTTCATCCGCCCCGGCCTCCTTGGAAAGGGCGGCCTTTTCATCCGAGGAAACCGTGGTGAAGACCCGCGCGCCCCTGGCTTTGAGCAACTGTGTCAGCAGCAATCCCACGCCACCGGCACCGGCATGCAGGAGGACCGAGTGTCCTGGTTCCACGCGGAATGAGGAGTTCATGAGGTAGTGGGCCGTGATTCCCTGCAGGGGCAGGGCTGCGGCGGTGTGGTCGTCCACGCCGTCCGGAACGGGGAGTGCCTTGGGCGCGTCCACCAGGATGTAGTCGGCATAGGTCGCGGCGGCCTCGGCGGTAGCAACCCGGTCGCCCGCGGCGAACTCTTCCACACCCTCACCAAGGGCCTCCACCGTCCCCGCGGCTTCTGCTCCCGGAGTGAAGGGATACTCCACCTTGTAGATGCCGCTGCGCTGGTAGGTCTCGATGAAGTTGACACCGGCGGCTGCGACTTTGACCAGCAATTGTCCCGGGCCGGGTTTCGGCGGCTCAACGGAGGCGTATTCGAGGACTTCCGGTCCTCCGGGCTGCCGGGCAACGATGGCGTGCGTCATGGTGGCTCCTCACTCCGGGACGGTCCTTCCAATGCCCGGTTCCAGATTCCATCCTAGGGAGGAGGCAGCCGTCAGTGTGAAACCCTCAGCGCCGTCCGTGCGTCGCAGCGACCGGACAATCGAAGCCGCGCCCGGCGGCGAGGCCCACCTCATTGAGGTACCTGACCACGATTCCGTACGACTGCGGCAGAGTGGTCTCCGTGTAGGGAATCGAGTGCTTGCCACAGAAAGCGCGGACGATTCCGGCAGCACGGTGAAGCTGCGGCCGGGCCATGTCAGGGAAGAGGTGGTGTTCCACCTGGCGGTTGAGGCCGCCCAACAGGAAGTCCATGAACCGTCCGCCGGAGATGTTGCGGGATGTCAGGACCTGGCGGCTGAGGAAGTCCGCGCGGCTGTCTGACGGCAGAACGGGCATGCCCTTGTGGTTGGGGGCGAAGGAGGCGCCCATGTAGAACCCGTACACCATGATCTGCACGCCGAGGAAAGCGAAAGCCATGCCGATGGGCAGGAACGTGAAGGCGAGGACCGGCAATGCGGCGAGGCGGGTGACGAGGATGGGGGTTTCCACCCAGCGGTGGCGAACCTTGTGCTTGCCGAAGATAAAGCGCAGTGAATCGAACTGCAGGCTGAGACCCAGGAGCGTAAGGAGGGGGAAGAAGAACCAACCCTGCTTGCGGGTGAGGAACGCCAGGCGTCCTTTACGCTCCGCCGCAGCCTCTTGATAGAAGACCAGGGCGTTGTTCCGGATGTCCGGGTCTTTGGAAATGACATTGGGGTGGTTATGGTGGGCGCCATGCTTCTGTTCCCACCAAGAGTAGCTGATGCCGGCAACGCCTGTGGCGAGCAGCCGCGCGGACCAGTCGTTGGCGCGGCGTGAGGCGAAGATTTGCTTATGGCCCGCCTCGTGCGCCAGGAAGCTCAACTGGGTGCAGAAGATCCCCAGCGCAGCAGCGATCAGGAGTTGGTACCAGGAGTCGCCGATCAGCGCGAAGCCGAGCCACGTGCCGGCCATGAGGAGCATGAGGGCGACAAAAAGCCAGATATAGAACCCGGTCCGCCGCTCAAGGAGCCCGGCCGCTTTCACGCTCTTCAGAAGTTCTGAATAACTGTGGACTACCGGATTGGGTTGGATGATGCGCGCCTTGGGGCGATCGGAAATGGATGTGGGTGCCATGAAGGTGTGCCCCGTATCGCTCACGGGCAACGTTGCAGCCGACGTTCGGACTGCACGGTCTGGATCACCCTGTATCCAGCATACGCCCCACGGGCGCGGTAGGCCCGAATGACTGAATGCATAAATATCAGCAACCATGAATAGTTTTGCTGTATGGTGGAGGCATGACTATTTCTGTTGCCGTCTCCGGTGCCAGCGGCTACGCCGGGGGAGAAGTGCTGCGCCTGCTGGCGAACCATCCCAACGTCACCATCGGCGCGATCACCGCGCACAGCAACGCCGGTTCCAGACTAGGGGAGTTGCAGCCGCATCTCCATGGTTTGGCCAGCCGGATTCTGGAAGACACCACCGTTGAGAACCTGTCCGGTCACGACGTCGTTTTCCTTGCCTTGCCGCATGGAGCCTCTGCCGACATCGCCGCGCAGTTGCCGGAAGGAACAGTAGTCATCGACGCCGGCGCAGACCACCGCCTGCAGGACGCCGCGGCGTGGGAAAAGTTCTACGGCTCCGCCCATGCGGGCACCTGGCCCTATGGCCTGCCCGAGCTCCCGGGCCAGCGCGACGCCTTGAAAGGCGCCAAGCGCATCGCCGTACCCGGCTGCTACCCGACGTCGGCCCTGCTGGCCTTGACGCCCGGGTTCGCCAACAACCTTTTGCTGACCGACGACGTCGTCATTGTTTCCGCATCCGGAACCTCGGGCGCAGGCAAGGCAGCCAAGGTCAACCTGATCGGTTCCGAAGTCATGGGGTCCATGAGCCCGTACGGCGTGGGTGGCGGGCATCGCCACACGCCCGAAATCGAGCAGGGTTTGTCCAACGCCGCGGGGGAACCGGTGACGGTGTCTTTCACTCCGACCCTCGCGCCCATGAGCCGCGGAATCCTTACGACGGCCACTGCCAAGGTTGGGCACGGCGTCACCGCCTCCGAGCTCCGCCAGGCCTGGGCCGACGCCTACGACGACGAACCGTTCGTGCACCTGCTGCCGGAGGGCCAGTGGCCCTCCACCAAGTCGGTCCAGGGGTCCAACCACGCAGTGATGCAGTTGGCCTTCGACGGCCACACAGGTCGCGTCATCGTTACGTGCGCCATCGACAACCTCACCAAGGGAACTGCCGGCGGTGCCGTGCAGTCCATGAACATTGCCCTCGGCCTGGATGAAACCGCCGGCCTGAACCTGCAGGGAGTTGCACCGTGACCATTACCGCCCCCAAGGGATTCAGGGCCGCCGGCATCAAGGCCGGGATCAAGGCTTCCGGCAACCCTGACCTCGCCCTCGTCGTCAATGACGGTCCGCTGAAGGCCGCTGCCGCGGTCTTCACGTCCAACCGGGTGGCCGCAGCCCCTGTGCACTGGTCCCGCCAGGTGGTCACCGATGGCCGCGTTGATGCCGTCGTGCTGAACTCCGGTGGCGCCAACGCCTGCACCGGTCCGCAGGGTTTCCAGAACACCCATGCCACGGCCGAGAAAGTGGCAGAAGCGCTGGGAGTCTCAGCTTCCGACGTCGTGGTTTGCTCTACCGGCCTGATCGGCGAGCAGTTGCCCATGGACAAGATCCTCCCGGGCGTCGAGGCGGCCGCCAGGGAGCTCAGTGAGGACGGCGGCAGCGCCGCAGCCACTGCGATCATGACCACCGACAGCGTCTCCAAGGAAGCCGTGTTCACCGGAAAGGACGCCGAAGGCAAGACATTCACGGTCGGCGGTATCGCCAAGGGTGCCGGCATGCTCGCTCCCGGTTTGGCAACCATGCTGGTGGTCCTCACCACCGACGCCGAGGTGCCGGCCAACGAGCTCGACGTCGTCCTTCGCGACGCCACGCGCGTCACCTTCGACCGCGCCGACTCCGACGGCTGCATGTCCACCAACGACACCGTGGTGCTGCTCGCCTCGGGCGCGTCCGAAGCGCTGCCGTCCGCGCAACAGTTGAGCGAGGCCGTAACTTCCGTCTGTGCCGAACTGGCGCGCAAGCTGATCGGCGACGCCGAGGGTGCCAGCCACGACATCGCCATCCGGACCTTCAACGCGGCCAGCGAACGCGACGCGGAGATCGTCGGGCGCTCCGTGGCCCGCTCCAACCTCTTCAAGGCAGCCATCTTCGGCAAGGACCCCAACTGGGGCCGGGTGCTCTCTGCAGTCGGCACTACCGACGCCATCTTTGAGGCAGACCAGCTGAACGTATCCATGAACGGCGTCCAGATCTGCCGCAATGGCAGCATCGGCGACGACCGCAACCTTGTAGACCTGGAACCGCGCGAAGTCCTCGTGGAAATCGACCTCCAGGCCGGCGACGCAGAGGCCACCATCTGGACCAACGACCTCACGCACGACTACGTGCATGAGAACAGCGCGTACTCGAGCTAAGGGATGACGATGACTGCGCATACCCGCGAGAACACGTCCATGAGCGACGCCCAGGACAAAGCCGGGACCTTGATCGAGGCGCTGCCCTGGATCCAGCGCTTTGCCGGAACCACCATGGTGATCAAGTACGGCGGCAACGCGATGGTGAATGACGACCTTCGCCGAGCCTTCGCCGAGGACATCGTGTTCCTCCACCACGTTGGCATCCACCCCGTGGTGGTCCACGGCGGAGGACCGCAGATCAACTCCATGCTGGGACGGCTCGGCATCGAATCCGAATTCAAGGGCGGCCTGCGCGTCACCACACCCGAAGCCATGGACGTCGTCCGGATGGTCCTCACCGGGCAGGTTGGCCGCGAGCTGGTTGGCTTGATCAACTCCCACGGTCCGTATGCCGTGGGCATGTCAGGCGAAGACGGTGGGCTTCTCCGTGCGGTTCGCACCGGCACTGTGGTGGACGGCGAGGAAGTGGACCTTGGCCTGGTTGGCGAAGTGGTTGGCGTTGATCCCGCCGGGATCAAGGACATCCTCGACGCCGGCCGCATCCCCGTGATTTCCACGGTAGCCCCCGAAATCACTGAGGAGGGCAACGGCTTCCAAACCACCGGCCAGGTCCTCAACGTCAATGCGGACACCGCCGCGGCTGCGGTTGCGTCAGCCTTGGGGGCCTCCAAGCTCGTCATCCTCACCGACGTGGAGGGCCTTTACGCCAACTGGCCCGACAAGTCATCGCTGATTTCCTCCCTGACGGCATCGGAGCTCCGTGACATGCTGCCCCGCCTGGAATCCGGCATGATCCCCAAGATGGCTGCCTGCCTGAAGGCCATCGACGAAGGCGTGGAACGCGCCCACATCGTGGACGGCCGCCTGCCGCACTCCATGCTGTTGGAAACCTTTACGACGGCGGGCATCGGCACCCAGGTAGTACCGGACGAGGACGTGAACGCATGAGCACCGAACTGAGCCATACAGCCGAGTCTGCCGCCACCGCGCTGGTAGCCCAGAGCTCCGGCGCCGACTGGCTGGCCCGCTACTCCTCGTCCCTCATGGGCGTCTTCGGCACCCCGCAGCGGGTCCTGGTCCGCGGCGCGGGCTCGTTGGTTTGGGATGCCGACGGCAAGGAATACCTCGACCTCCTCGGCGGCATCGCAGTGAACGCACTGGGCCATGCCCACCCGTTCGTTACCTCGGTCATTTCCAGCCAACTGGCCACGCTGGGGCACGTATCCAATTTCTTCACGAGCCCAACGCAGATCGCGCTCGCAGAGAAACTGTTGGCCATCAGCAACGCCCCGGCAGGTTCGAAGGTCTTCTTTGCCAACTCCGGCACCGAAGCCAACGAGGCCGCCTTCAAGCTGGCCCGCCGGAATAACGCCGACGGCACGCGGACCAAGATCATCGCCCTTGAGGGTGCTTTCCACGGCCGGACCATGGGAGCGTTGGCGTTGACAGCCAAGGAGGCGTACCGCGCACCGTTCGAGCCTCTGCCCGGTGGCGTGGTCCACATCCCGTTCGGCGACATCGAGGCCCTGCGTGCCGCCGTCGACGATTCCACCGCGGCCGTGTTCCTGGAACCGATCCAGGGTGAAGCGGGCGTCCGGCCCCTCAGCGCCGAATACCTGAAGGCTGCACGCGAGGCCACCACAGCCGCCGGCGCACTGCTGATCCTCGACGAAGTCCAAACAGGTATTGGCCGGACCGGCAAGTGGCTGGCAAGCGAAGACGCCGGAATCGTTCCCGACGCCGTCACCCTCGCCAAGGGTCTCGGCGGCGGCTTCCCGATCGGCGCCCTGCTGACGTTCGGAAGTACGACGTCGGCCCTGCTCACCGCCGGGCAACACGGCACCACTTTCGGTGGAAACCCGGTGGCAACGGCCGCTGCGCTGGCCACCCTGCACGCGATCGAAAGCCAGGGCGTGCTGCACCATGTGCAAGCCGTGGGCGAGTACCTGCGTGCCGGTATCGCCGCCGTCGAGGGTGTTACCGAGGTCCGCGGTGAAGGTCTGCTGATCGGCTTCGATGTCGACGCGGAGATCGCCCCCGCCATGGTGACCGCCGGCCTTGAGGCAGGCTTCATCATCAACAGTCCCGGTCCCCGGACCATCCGCCTGGCGCCGCCGCTCATCCTGACCACCGAACAGGCTGACCGTTTCCTGGCAGCCCTGCCTGACCTGATCGCTACGGCCACCGCCACCACCGCTAAGGACGCACAGTGACAACTTCCACCAGCACCCGGCACTTCCTGAAAGACACAGACCTCACTCCGGCCGAGCAGGCTGAGGTCCTGGAACTGGCAGTACGCATGAAGGCTGCCCCGTACAGCGTCCAGCCGTTCGCCGCGGAGGGCGCAGGGCGTCAGACGGTCGCCGTCATCTTCGACAAGACCTCCACCCGGACCCGCGTGTCATTTGCTACGGGGATCGCCGACATGGGTGGCAACGCCCTGATCATCAACCCCGGTGAAGCCCAGATCGGCCACAAGGAGTCCGTGGAGGACACCGCAAAGGTCCTGGAGCGCATGGTCTCCACCATCGTGTGGCGCACCGGCGCCCACGCGGGCCTGGTGGCCATGGCGGAGAACTCCAAGGTGCCCGTCATCAACGCGCTGTGCGACGACTACCACCCTTGCCAGCTCCTGGCCGACCTCCTGACCGTCAAGGAGCACAAGGGCGAACTCGCCGGACTGACCATGGCCTACCTGGGCGATGCCGCCAACAACATGGCGAACTCGTACCTGCTGGCCGGCGTCACGGCGGGAATGCACGTCCGGATTTCCGGTCCGGAGGGCTACCTTCCGGCCGCTGACATCGTGGCCGCGGCGGAAGAACGGGCTGCCGAAACCGGTGGGTCCGTGCTGATCACGAGCGACGCTGCCGAGGCCCTCAAGGGTGCCGACGTCGTGGCCACCGACACGTGGGTGTCCATGGGCCAGGAAGCGGAGAAAGAAGCCCGCCTTCAGTTGTTCCGCCAGTACTCCGTGGATGAGGCCGCCATGGCACAGGCAGCGCCGGACGCGGTCGTCCTCCACTGCCTCCCGGCCTACCGCGGTTATGAGATTTCGGCAGGCGTTATCGACGGCCCGCAGTCCATCGTCTGGGACGAGGCCGAGAACCGCCTGCATGCCCAGAAAGCACTGATGGCCTGGCTCATGCACAGGTCCGGCCTGGCTTTCGTCGACGGCCTTGCACCCGTCGAGGGAACCGGCGAGAGCACGTTCTAGTGTCCACCAACCCTTCGGTTCCGGGTGTAAGCCCGGCCACCAAGACGGCCCGTCAGGCGCGCATCACCGCGATCCTGACGGGGGAGTCCGTCCGTTCCCAGGCAGAGCTTGCAGCCCTGCTGGCGGACGACGGCGTCCAGGTCACCCAGGCCACGCTGTCGCGTGACCTCGTGGAACTTGGCGCCGTCAGGGTCCGTGGCAAGGACGGCGCGCTGGTCTACGCGGTTCCCGGCGAAGGGGGAGACCGCAACGCCAAGAGCGGTGTGACCCAGGAAATCCTCGATGCCCGGCTCACCAGGCTGTGCGGGGAACTGCTGGTGACTGCGGAGGCCTCGGGCAACATTGTGGTGCTCCGGACACCGCCGGGGGCTGCAAACTTCCTGGCGCTTGCGATCGACCACTCCGTGATGCCGTCGGTATTGGGTACGATCGCAGGCGACGACACCGTGATGTTGGTTTCCCGGGATCCCGGCGGCGGCGCGGAACTCGCGGCCCGCTTCCTGCAATTGGCCGAGGAAGCCGGCCCCGCAGCCAACTGATTTTCTTCAAGCATTAGATACGCAACACGCAACAACCAAAGGAGCACTCTCGTGACTGAGCGCATTGTTCTGGCCTACTCCGGTGGCCTCGATACGTCCGTAGCCATCGGCTGGATCGGTGAAGCCACCGGCGCCGAGGTCATCGCTGTGGCCGTCGACGTTGGACAGGGCGGCGAGTCCCTGGAGACCATCCGCCAGCGCGCCCTCGGCTGTGGCGCCGTCGAGGCTTACGTTGCCGATGCCCGCGACGAGTTCGCCAACGAATACGCGATGCCCACCCTCAAGGCGAATGCCCTCTACCAGGGACACTACCCGCTGGTCTCGGCCATCTCCCGCCCCGTCATCGTCAAGCACCTGGTCAAGGCTGCCCGCGAATTCGGTGCCACCACCGTCGCACACGGCTGCACGGGCAAGGGCAACGACCAGGTCCGCTTCGAAGTGGGCATCCAGACCCTCGGCCCGGACCTGAAGTGCATCGCACCTGTCCGCGACCTCGCCCTCACCCGTGACAAGGCGATCGCCTTCGCCGAGGAAAAGGGACTGCCGATCGAGACCACCAAGAAGAACCCGTACTCGATCGACCAGAACGTCTGGGGACGCGCCGTCGAGACCGGCTACCTCGAGGACATCTGGAACGCACCCACCAAGGACATCTACGACTACACCGCCACCCCGGAATTCCCGCCGGCACCGGATGAAGTCACCATTTCCTTCCAGGCCGGTATCCCGGTAGCGATCGACGGCGTGAAGGTCACCCCGCTGCAGGCCATCCAGGAACTGAACCGCCGTGCCGGCGCCCAGGGCGTGGGCCGCATCGACGTCGTCGAGGACCGCCTGGTTGGCATCAAGTCCCGCGAGATCTACGAAGCTCCCGGTGCCATGGCCCTGATTACCGCGCACAAGCACCTGGAAGATGTCACGATCGAGCGCGAGCAGGCCCGCTTCAAGGCAACGGTCGGCCAGCGCTGGGCCGAGCTTGTCTACGACGGACAGTGGTTCTCCCCGCTAAAGCGTTCCCTGGACGCCTTCATCGAGGACACCCAGAAGTACGTCTCCGGCGACATCCGCATGGTCCTCCACGGTGGCCAGGCCATCGTTAACGGCCGCCGTTCCGACACCTCGCTGTACGACTTCGACCTCGCCACCTACGACACCGGCGACACCTTCGACCAGTCCATGGCCCGCGGCTTCATCGAGCTGTGGGGCATGTCGTCCAAGGTCGCCTCGGGCCGCGACCTGCGGGTTGCTGGGGAATAATGACGTCGGCAACTAACGAAGGCGCACTCTGGGGCGGCCGGTTCGCCGGTGGCCCTGCGGACGCGCTGGCCGCACTGAGCAAGTCCACGCATTTCGATTGGCGGCTGGCCCGCTACGACATCGCCGGTTCCAAGGCGCACGCCCGTGTGCTGGCCAAGGCCGGCTTGTTGGATGACGCCGAGCTCGAAGGCATGTTGGCGGCGCTCACGCAGCTGGATGAAGACGTCGCGAGCGGCGCCTACCTTCCTGCTGAGAGCGACGAGGATGTACACGGCTCGCTGGAACGTGGCCTGATCGAGCGGGCTGGCGCCCAACTGGGCGGCAAGCTCCGTGCAGGCCGTTCCCGCAACGACCAGGTGGCGACGCTGGGCCGGATGTTCCTGCGTGACCACGCCCGGATCATCGCCCAGGGTGTCCTCGCGACCATCGATGCGCTGGTGGAGCAGGCCAAGGCCCACCAGGGCGTGGCCATGCCGGGCCGCACGCATCTGCAGCATGCGCAGCCGGTCCTGCTGAGCCACCACCTGCTGGCCCACGCGTGGGCTCTGCTGCGCGACGTCCAGCGTCTCCAGGACTGGGACAAGCGTGCCGGTGTGTCACCGTACGGCTCGGGTGCCCTGGCGGGTTCCTCGCTGGGACTGGATCCTGAGGCGGTCGCTGCGGATCTGGGCTTCTACTCGGCGGTCCACAACTCGATCGACGGCACTGCTTCCCGCGATGTTTTTGCCGAGTTCGCCTGGGTGTGCTCCATGATCGGCGTTGACTTGTCCCGGATCTCCGAGGAAGTCATTTTCTGGGCGACCAAGGAGTTCTCCTTCGTCACGCTGCACGACTCGTACTCCACGGGCTCCTCGATCATGCCGCAGAAGAAGAACCCGGATGTTGCCGAGTTGGCCCGCGGCAAGGCAGGCCGCCTGATCGGCAACCTGACCGGCCTGCTGGCAACGCTCAAGGGGCTGCCGCTCGCGTACAACCGCGACCTGCAGGAGGACAAGGAACCGGTGTTCGACGCCGCCGACACCCTGGAGCTGCTGCTTCCGGCTGTGTCCGGCATGATCGCCACGCTGACGTTCAACCGTGAACGCCTGGAATCCTTGGCACCGCAGGGCTTCGCCCTGGCCACCGACATTGCCGAATGGCTCGTCCGCCAAGGCGTGCCGTTCCGGGAGGCCCACGAGCTCTCCGGCGCTGCCGTGAAGCAGGCCGAGAGCCGCGGCGTGGAGTTGTGGGACCTGACGGACGAAGAGTATGCAACGATTTCGGAGCACCTGACTCCCGAAGTCCGCAGTGTCCTCAGTACCGAAGGTTCGCTCAACAGCCGCAACTCGCAGGGCGGAACGGCACCAGCCGCCGTCGAACGCCAACTCCAGGCGCTTGAAGCGGAACTGGAGGCTGCGCGCACGTACGCGGCGTAACGGAGTTCGAAAGCTGGGCGGGATGGTGCCAACGGGTGCCATCCCGTCCTGCTTTTTATTGTCTGCGTTAGCATGGCGCTATGACCCCGATCACAGCTGAGACGCTGCCCGCAGAGCTTCACAAAGCCGCCGGCACCGTCACCCGCCTTTTGGCCAAGATGGACGATTCCTCCGTCACCGAGCCCTCCAAACTTCCGGACTGGACGCGCGGCCACGTGCTGGCGCACCTCGCCGGAATCGCCAATGCCATGGCGCGGCAGTTGGAGTATGCGCGGCGCGGCGAACAGATCGAACTGTACGACGGCGGCATGGAAGGCCGCACGAAGGCCATCAACCTCGCGGCGGGCCACAGCCTTGCTGAACATACTGCCTCTGTCACCACGGCTGTGGAATCGGCTGTTGCAGCCTTCGATGCGTTGGAGCCTGGCGACTGGCAGGCGCGGATCAGCTACCGGGACGGAACCGTGCTCGACGGCGGCCTGGCGTTGTGGCGGGAACTCACCATCCATGCCGCGGACTTCGGATTGGGCTTTGGACCGGAGACCTGGAGCCGTCCGTTTTGCGAGCACCTCTTCGGCTTCCTGGAGGCACGTGTGCCGGGGGAGTACAGGTTCGTCCTGCAGCCCACCGGACTGCCTCCGCTGACCTTGGGCTCCGGCGGCACGTCCATTGCCATCACTGGCATGCTGACGGACATTGCTGCCTGGCTCGCAGGCCGTGAGCCGAGCCTCGGTTCGCTCCGCGCTACGGCAGCGGCGGACGGCGTGGACCTGCCGGAACTCCTGCCCTGGCCGGCCGGCGTCCCCGCCCAGCCAACCCACTGACCCTCTCTCACCGATACACCCTTTCTGCCGGACGCTCTCTCACCGATAGGCCTTTTCCCGCGGACGCTCTCTCACCGATAGGCCTTTTCCCGCGGACGCTCTCTCACTTGCTTCAAAGCGGTGAGAGAGCGTCGATGAAGAGGTGGTGATTGGTGAGAGAGCGTCGGTGGAAAGGTGGTGATTGGTGAGAGAGCGTCGGTGGAAAGGTGGTGATTGGTGAGAGAGCGTCGGTGGAAAGGTGGTGATTGGTGAGAGAGCGTCGGTGGAAAGGTGGTGATTGGTGAGAGAGCGTCGGTGGAAAGGTGGTGATTGGTGAGAGAGCGTCGGCAGCGGGCTTCAGCGTTTGGAGGCTGCTGCCGCCCGCCACAGGTGCATGACCGCATACGAGCGCCACGGGCTCACTTCCCGGAAATCGGCGCTCAATCCCGACCCATCCCGCACGGCCTTGAGTCCGTTGCGTACGGCAGCGTCGTTGCCCAGGAAGATATCTGGCGCCCCCGGAACCCGCATGGCTACGTATCCGACCGTCCACGGTCCCACCCCGGGGAGTGGGAGCAGCTTCCGGGAAAGGCTCCCGTGGTCGTCGCCATAGCCAAAATCGAGGGACCCCTCCGCCATCGCTGCTGCCGCGGAAAGCACAGAGTCGATGCGGCGCTGTGGTCCCCGGAGGAGCGCCCTGCCGCCCTCGGCGAGCTGGACCGCCGTCGGGAACATCCGCTCAAGTGAGCCGTCGGTGATGGCTGACGGGGTTCCGAGAACGGAGAGCTGTGTCAGCGCAGTGCGGGCTGCGGCAACGGTGATCTGCTGACCAATCATGGCGCGGATCAGCAGTTCCTGCGGGTCCACGGCTCCTGGCAGCCGGATTCCGGGGACGGCCTGGACGGCGTCCCGCAGGCGGACGTCCGCACCCAGTGCTTCATCGATCGCCAAGGGGTCCGCGTCCAGGTCGAACAACCTGCGGACCCGGGCCAGCAAGGTCGGAAGGTCGTGGAGATTTGCGAGGGTGGCCGTTAGCTGCAGCCGGCTTTCGGGGGCGGCAGGATCAAACGAAACGGAGAAGGCCGCCTGGCCGCGGGGGAGCAGCAGTGTCCTGGCGTACTTTCGGCGCCCGCCCGGTTCGCCGGCTGACGCTTCAACGCCGGGTACGGCGCGGACCGCCAGGAAGTCGAAAATGCCCGGATCGAACGGTTCCCGATAGGGAAGGTTCAACGTCAGGTTGGCCGGGGCTCTTTCGGTATTCCGGCGCTGCCGGGAGGTCGGCGCCGTGGCGCGGACCGCCGTCGGGGTCATGGCGAAAACTTCACCGATGGTGTCGTTGAACTGCCGCACGCTGTTGAAGCCGGACGCGAACGCGACGTCGGCAAGCAGCATGTCCGTGGAAACCAGCAGGGTGCGGGCAGTCTGGGCCCGGCTTGCCCGCGCCAACGCCAGGGGACCGGCGCCCAATTCCTGGCTCAGGATCCTGTTCAGCTGGCGGGAGGAATATCCGAGGCGCCGCGCCAGCCCTTCCACGCCTTCCCTGCTGATCACACCATCGTTGATCAGACGCATCGCCCTGCCGGCGACGTCCGAGCGGAGGTTCCAGGCGGGGGTCCCGGGCACGGCTTCGGGCAGGCAGCGCTTGCAGGCCCGGTAACCGGCCTCGTGCGCGGCGGCCGAGGTCTCGTAGAACGTCACGTTCTCGGCTTTGGGGGTCCTGGCGGGGCACGATGGGCGGCAATAGATGCCAGTGGAGCGCACAGCGGTGAAGAACTGGCCGTCGAACCGGGGATCCCGTGCGTCGATCGCCCTGTAGCGCTGCCAGAAGTCCATGGCTTCATCCTTTCACCGGGGTGTCATCGCTGCCAGCGGAAATCGGACATGGCCGTCTACGCCGTTGCTAAGGTCTGGTCATGACCGCAAACCTCGTCACAGCACCGGATGCTGTCCGCGATTTCCTGACCGGGGATCCTCGCTCCATAGCGCCCCTTTTCCTCGGGGCGGTCCTGACCCATCAATCGGAGGCGGGTCCCGTGTCGGTCCGCCTGACGGAGGTGGAGGCTTACATGGGTCCCCGCGACTCAGAGCATCCGGATCCCGGATCCCACACGTACGGCGGCCGCACTGCCCGCAACGCACCCATGTTCGGCCCCGCCGGCTACCTCTACGTCTACTTCACGTATGGCATGCACTACTGCGCCAACATTGTCTGCGGTCCCGACGGCGCTCCCTCCGCGTTGCTGCTGCGCGCCGGTGAAGTGGTGGCCGGCGGGGAGCTGGCCGCCGCGCGGCGACCGGCGTCCAAGACCCACAAAGACCTGGCGAGTGGACCGGCCCGTCTCGCTTCAGCGTTGGGACTCACGACGGCGGACACTGGCCGTGACGCCCTCGTGGAACCGTTCAGCTTGTGGTTGCCCGGGACACCGGCGGCGGCCGTGGCGAGCGGACCCCGGGTAGGCGTCGCCGGGCCGGGTGGCACTACGGAATATCCCTGGCGCTTTTGGATTGAGGACGACCCCACGGTGTCCCGCTACAAGGCGGCAAGACCCCGCAACCGCGGCACGGGCACGTAGCGCGGAGGGCCTGCCGCGTCCTCCGCGTCCGCGATGCGGCCCATGCCCCCACACGTTTACCAAAATCGCTGTAGAATGGACGGTCTGTCTTTTCCGATAGGGGTTACGGTTCGAATGCACGACGCTGATTTGGTCCACGAGCAGGAATACGTTGCCGGGCTGTATGCCCGGCTCGACGAGCTGCGCGAGGAAAAGCGCACCCAGCTGGCGCAGGTTCGCAAGGCCGGTGCTGTGGGTACCATGCAGAACGTTTCGGAACGGGACGCGTTCGCGGCGCTGTACGAGGACCGCCTGGCCCAGCTCGACGCCGTCGACGACCGGCTGGTCTTTGGCCGGCTGGACCTGGACTCAGGTGAGGCGCAGTACATCGGGCGCATCGGCCTGTCCACCGCGGACCTGCAGCGGCTCATGGTTGACTGGCGCGCCCCCGAGGCAGGCCACTTCTACCAGGCAACGGCTTTCGACCGCCAGGGTGTGCGCCGCCGCCGGCACCTGATCCTGCAGGGCCGGGACGTCAAGGCGATCGAAGACGACGTCCTCGACGCCGGTATGCTCGCGGACAACGAGTCCCTCCAGGGCGAGGGTGCATTGCTCGCTGCCCTGAACTCCAAACGGACCGGCCGTATGTCGGACATCGTGGGCACCATCCAGTCGGAGCAGGACAGGATCATCCGTTCGTCCATTTCGGGTGCCTTGGTGGTCCAGGGTGGGCCGGGTACCGGAAAGACGGCAGTGGCCCTGCACCGCGCCGCGTATCTCCTGTACACACACCGCGATCGGCTCAAGAGCGCCGGTGTACTCCTTGTGGGTCCGTCGTCGTCGTTCATGCACTACATCGAGCGGGTCCTGCCATCCCTCGGTGAAACAGGCGTGGTCATGGCGAGCCTCGGACGGCTGATGCCGGGCATCCAGGCGGTCCCGGAAGAGAATCCGGATATTGCCGCACTGAAGGGCAGGCTGGACATGGCCGCGGTTGTGGCCAATGCCGTTGCCAACCGGCAGCGGACTCCCGGCAAGGACCGGATCCTTGAAGTCGATTCACGAAAGCTGACGCTGTCGGAGCGCCAGGTCCGCCGCGCCCGCGACAAAGCGCGCGCAACTGGCAAGCCGCACAATGAAGCGCGCCTGACGTTCATCAAGATCCTCCTCCGTGAACTCACGGAACAACTGACGGAACAGGTGGAGGCAGCCAATATCGGCAACAACGCCGACCGCGCCTATCTGGCAGAAGACGTCCGCACCGCGCGGGACGTGCGCGTCATGCTGAACCTGTGCTGGATGCCGATGACGCCTGAAAAGCTCATCTCCGAGCTTTTCAGCAAGCCCGCCATCCTTGAGGCCTGTACTCCGCACCTGACCCCTGAACAGCGTGCGCTGCTTCAACGCCCGGCTGACGCGCCTTGGACCGAGGCCGACGTGCCCCTGCTGGACGAGGCTGCCGAGCTGCTGGGTGAGCTTGACCCCGCTGCCGGGCGAGGACTGGCCCAGCAGGAAGCTGACCGCGCGCGTGACCTGGCCAATGCGAAGCAGACGCTCGCCAACATGGAGGCCATGGGTGTCGATGTCCTCATGACCGCAGAAGAACTGGCCGAGCAGAACCAGGAACGCGAGAACCGGCTGACCGCAGCCGAGCGTGCCACGAGCGACCGCACCTGGGCCTTCGGGCACATTGTGGTTGACGAGGCACAGGAACTCTCGCCCATGCAGTGGCGGCTTTTGGTTCGCCGCTGCCCGCTGAAGTCCTTCACTATCGTTGGCGACATCGCCCAGACGAGCGCCGCGGCAGGTGCCAACTCGTGGCAAAGTGCCCTGGCGCCGTCGTTCGGTGACCGCTGGACGCTGGAAGAACTCACCGTCAACTACCGCACACCGTCCCAGATCGCCGAAGCTGCTGTCCGCATGGCCAACCGTGCCGGGCTGGTGGTCTCTGCACCGAAGGCCGTCCGTGAGGGCAAGTGGTCACCGATCGTCGACCGGGTCGAGGCCGACGGGATCCTGTCCCGCCTGGTGGAGGTCCTGCCGGAGGAACTGGAAGCGATCGACGGCGGTCTGCTGGCTGTGATTGCCGACGGCCCACTCCTGCCGGAAGCCGCCGCGGCGCTGCGCGGCATTTATGGCCGCCGGATCGGCACAGGTGCCGGCAGTTACGAGCAGGACATCGTGGTGATCGGTCCCAAGGAGGCAAAGGGGCTGGAATTCGACGGCGTAGTGGTTCTGGAACCGGCAGCCATGCTCAATCACGAGCACGGCAAAGTGGGCGATCTTTACGTCGCCATGACAAGGCCCACCCAGAGGCTACGCCTGATCACTGCGGCGCCATTGCCTGCCGGTATTGAACGGTAGGAAAAGCCACACCCACAATCCTGCTACCTTAGAACCCGTGTCACACGTAATTAACTTCGAGTCCCAACAGAACGATCCTGCTTTCGCCAACATCTGGCAGGAGCTCAAATGGCGCGGCCTGGTCCACGTTTCCACCGAGGAAACCGAACTGGAAAAGCTGCTCGCCGGGGACCCGATCACCTATTACTGTGGCTTCGACCCTACGGCGCCGTCCCTGCACCTTGGCAACCTGGTGCAGTTGCTTCTGATGCGTCGCCTGCAGTTGGCCGGCCACAAGCCGCTCGGTCTGGTGGGCGGGTCCACTGGCCTGATCGGAGACCCGCGTCCGACGGCGGAACGCACCTTGAACACCAAGGACACCGTTGCGGAGTGGGTGGGCCGGCTGCAAGGCCAGGTGCGCCGTTTCCTGAGTTTCGACGGCGACAACGCCGCGCGGATGGTCAACAACCTGGACTGGACGGCGCCGCTAAGCGCGATCGACTTCCTGCGCGAAATCGGCAAGCACTTCCGTGTTGGCACCATGCTGCGCAAGGATGCCGTGGCCTCGCGCCTGAACTCGGACGAAGGCATCAGCTACACGGAGTTCAGCTACCAGATCCTGCAGGGCATGGATTACCTGGAGCTGTACCGCGATTACGGCTGCGTCCTGCAGACCGGCGGTTCGGACCAGTGGGGAAACCTGACCAGCGGCACGGAACTGATCCGCAAAGTTGAAGGCAAGAGCGTGCACGCCCTTGGTACTCCGTTGATCACCAACTCCGACGGCACCAAGTTCGGCAAGTCCGAAGGCAACGCAGTCTGGTTGGACGGCGAGATGTGCAGCCCGTACACCTTCTACCAGTTCTGGCTCAACACCGCCGATGCGGACGTGGTGGACCGGCTCAAGGTCTTCACGTTCCTCAGCCGTGCGGAGATCGAGGCACTTGGACAGGCGGTGGCGGAACGTCCGTTCGCACGGGAAGGGCAGAAAAAGCTCGCCTTCGAAGTCACCTCCCTGGTGCACGGTGTCGAAGCCACGGAAAAGGTCATCGCTGCCTCCGCCGCCGTCTTCGGCAATGGCGACCTCACGGTGCTTGACGAGCAGACCCTTGCTGCGGCGACCGCCGAGCTTCCGTCCGCGAAGATCGACGCAGACGGCCTGGGAATCATCGACCTCCTGGTCGCTTCCGGCCTCTCCGACAGCAAGTCGGCCGCCCGCCGCACTGTGGGCGAAGGTGGTGCGTACGTCAACAACACCAAGGTCGCAGATCCCGACGCCGTCATCGGCCAGGACCAGCTCCTTCATGGACGGTACCTCCTGCTGCGCCGGGGTAAGAAAAATCTGGCGACGGTGGAGGTTTCCGCCTGATTCTCAGGTAGTCCCAGTGTCTGGGTAGTTCCGGACGCCTGTGTTGTTCCGTGTCCGGGTAGGCCGGCAACCCGCGTGGTTGCCGGCCTTTTCGGCGTTTAAGCCACCCCCGCGGACGCTCTCTCACCTATCGCCCGTGTAGGTCGGACGCTCTCTCACGTAAGTCCCGGTTTGGGCTGACGCTCTCTCACTTGTGGTGGTTTGGGTGTGATGGGGTTCACGGGTTGTGGATTTGTTTGTGGTGTTGGGGGTGTGTAAAGTTATTCGAGTTGCCGCCGCTGATGCGGGTTTGAAGGCGACGATCTCCCTTTTGAATGGCCGGTTTCCGGTGGTGCTTTGGTGTGCTGTCGGGGTTGGTGGGGGCTTGGGCTGGTTTGCTTTGTGGGGCTGGTTCGGGTAAGTTTGAAAAGTTGCTCCGGAGCGATCTGCTGGCCTGTGTGGTTGGTGGTGGTGCTGGTTTGTGACCTGTTGTTTGAGAACTCAATAGTGTGCCAAGTTTGTTGATACCGATTGTTTTTTGATTGGTTGGATTTTGCCGGGCCGCCGTGCACCCCCGTGTGTGGTGGTTTGGTTTTCAGCTGGTTTCAGATTTTTGCATGGCTTCTCCTGTCTTTTTCCGGTGGGGGTTGTTGTGTTTTCGTTTTTGTTTTACTTTGACGGAGAGTTTGATCCTGGCTCAGGATGAACGCTGGCGGCGTGCTTAACACATGCAAGTCGAACGATGATCTCCAGCTTGCTGGGGGGATTAGTGGCGAACGGGTGAGTAACACGTGAGTAACCTGCCCTTGACTCTGGGATAAGCCTGGGAAACTGGGTCTAATACCGGATATGACCATCTGGCGCATGTCATGGTGGTGGAAAGCTTTTGTGGTTTTGGATGGACTCGCGGCCTATCAGCTTGTTGGTGGGGTAATGGCCTACCAAGGCGACGACGGGTAGCCGGCCTGAGAGGGTGACCGGCCACACTGGGACTGAGACACGGCCCAGACTCCTACGGGAGGCAGCAGTGGGGAATATTGCACAATGGGCGCAAGCCTGATGCAGCGACGCCGCGTGAGGGATGACGGCCTTCGGGTTGTAAACCTCTTTCAGTAGGGAAGAAGCCTTTCGGGGTGACGGTACTTGCAGAAGAAGCGCCGGCTAACTACGTGCCAGCAGCCGCGGTAATACGTAGGGCGCAAGCGTTATCCGGAATTATTGGGCGTAAAGAGCTCGTAGGCGGTTTGTCGCGTCTGCTGTGAAAGACCGGGGCTCAACTCCGGTTCTGCAGTGGGTACGGGCAGACTAGAGTGCAGTAGGGGAGACTGGAATTCCTGGTGTAGCGGTGAAATGCGCAGATATCAGGAGGAACACCGATGGCGAAGGCAGGTCTCTGGGCTGTAACTGACGCTGAGGAGCGAAAGCATGGGGAGCGAACAGGATTAGATACCCTGGTAGTCCATGCCGTAAACGTTGGGCACTAGGTGTGGGGGACATTCCACGTTTTCCGCGCCGTAGCTAACGCATTAAGTGCCCCGCCTGGGGAGTACGGCCGCAAGGCTAAAACTCAAAGGAATTGACGGGGGCCCGCACAAGCGGCGGAGCATGCGGATTAATTCGATGCAACGCGAAGAACCTTACCAAGGCTTGACATGGACCGGAAAGACCTGGAGACAGGTGCCCCGCTTGCGGCCGGTTTACAGGTGGTGCATGGTTGTCGTCAGCTCGTGTCGTGAGATGTTGGGTTAAGTCCCGCAACGAGCGCAACCCTCGTTCTATGTTGCCAGCGGTTCGGCCGGGGACTCATAGGAGACTGCCGGGGTCAACTCGGAGGAAGGTGGGGACGACGTCAAATCATCATGCCCCTTATGTCTTGGGCTTCACGCATGCTACAATGGCCGGTACAAAGGGTTGCGATACTGTGAGGTGGAGCTAATCCCAAAAAGCCGGTCTCAGTTCGGATTGGGGTCTGCAACTCGACCCCATGAAGTCGGAGTCGCTAGTAATCGCAGATCAGCAACGCTGCGGTGAATACGTTCCCGGGCCTTGTACACACCGCCCGTCAAGTCACGAAAGTTGGTAACACCCGAAGCCGGTGGCCTAACCCTTGTGGGGGGAGCCGTCGAAGGTGGGACCGGCGATTGGGACTAAGTCGTAACAAGGTAGCCGTACCGGAAGGTGCGGCTGGATCACCTCCTTTCTAAGGAGCTGCTAACAGCTGTCGGTGCCCCTGTAGGGGGTGTTGGTGGTTGTCAGTGTTGCCCATTGCGCAGGCGGATGTTCTGCGGTGGGTGCTCATGGGTGGAATATCAACGAATCATTTTTTGTGGTGGCATGGTTTTTGCTGCTGGTGTTCTGGTGTTAGTACGGCGGTCCTGTCCTTTTGTGGTGGGGTTGTTTGGAAGGTGCCGGGGTGTTGGTGGTGGGGGTTGTGTTTGGCGCACTGTTGGGTCCTGAGGCAACAGGACCTTCACGCAGCTTTTTGCGGGGAGACACGTTTCTGGTGTTTCTTTGTTTTCCTGCGGCCGTTTCCTTGTCACACGGGTACCCCTGTTTTTTGTGGGGGTTGTGTGGTGGGGGTGGTTGTTGGGGTTGTTGTTTGAGAACTACATAGTGGACGCGAGCATCTGGACGCATGCACCTGTTGGGTGTGTGTGTTCGTAGCAATTTCTTTGATTTAGAACCTGGGACTGCTGCCTGCCTGTTGGGTGGGTGGTGGTTTTCCTGTGGTTCTCTCGAATGGATTCAAGCATCAGCCAGGCCCCTTGAGGGGGTTTGGTGTGTGTGGTCTAGTTTTTAAGGGCGCACGGTGGATGCCTTGGCATCAGGAGCCGAAGAAGGACGTAGGAATCTGCGATAAGCCTGGGGGAGTTGATAACCGAGCGGTGATCCCAGGATGTCCGAATGGGGAAACCCCGCACAACGCTGTGAGGTGATTGTGTGACCCGTACCTGAACTCATAGGGTGCGTGGGGGGAACGCGGGGAAGTGAAACATCTCAGTACCCGTAGGAAGAGAAAACAAGAGTGATTCCGTTAGTAGTGGCGAGCGAACGCGGATGAGGCTAAACCGACCCATGTGTGATAGCCGGCGGGCGTTGCGTGGGCGGGGTTGTGGGACTTGCTGTACTGGTTCTGCCGGACCGGTGGGGTGAGAGTGCAGGTATAGGTGAACGGTCTTGAAAGGCCGGCCAGAGAGGGTGTGAGTCCCGTAACCGTAATGTTGTGCACCGCCTTTGGTGAGGATCCCAAGTAGCACGGGGCCCGAGAAATCCCGTGTGAATCTGTCAGGACCACCTGATAAGCCTAAATACTTCCTGATGACCGATAGCGGACCAGTACCGTGAGGGAAAGGTGAAAAGTACCCCGGGAGGGGAGTGAAACAGTACCTGAAACCGTGTGCTTACAATCCGTCAGAGCAGCCTTGTTGTTGTGATGGCGTGCCTTTTGAAGAATGAGCCTGCGAGTTAGTGTTACGTCGCGAGGTTAACCCGTGTGGGGCAGCCGTAGCGAAAGCGAGTCTGAACAGGGCGTTTGAGTGGCGTGATCTAGACCCGAAGCGGAGTGATCTACCCATGGCCAGGTTGAAGCGACGGTAAGACGTCGTGGAGGACCGAACCCACTTCAGTTGAAAATGGAGGGGATGAGCTGTGGGTAGGGGTGAAAGGCCAATCAAACTCCGTGATAGCTGGTTCTCCCCGAAATGCATTTAGGTGCAGCGTTGCGTGTTTCTTGCCGGAGGTAGAGCTACTGGATGGCCGATGGGCCCTACAAGGTTACTGACGTCAGCCAAACTCCGAATGCCGGTAAGTCAGAGCGCAGCAGTGAGACTGTGGGGGATAAGCTTCATAGTCGAGAGGGAAACAGCCCAGACCACCAACTAAGGCCCCTAAGCGTGTGCTAAGTGGGAAAGGATGTGGAGTTGCTTAGACAACCAGGAGGTTGGCTTAGAAGCAGCCATCCTTGAAAGAGTGCGTAATAGCTCACTGGTCAAGTGATTCCGCGCCGACAATGTAGCGGGGCTCAAGTACACCGCCGAAGTTGTGGCATTCACACATATACCTCAGCCCTTTGTGGTTCAGGGGTGTGGATGGGTAGGGGAGCGTCGTGTGGGCGGTGAAGTCGCGGTGGAAACCAGCGGTGGAGCCTACACGAGTGAGAATGCAGGCATGAGTAGCGAAAGACGGGTGGGAAACCCGTCCGCCGAATGATCAAGGGTTCCAGGGTCAAGCTAATCTGCCCTGGGTAAGTCGGGACCTAAGGCGAGGCCGACAGGCGTAGTCGATGGACAACGGGTTGATATTCCCGTACCGGCGAAAAACCGCCAATACTGAGCGGGGGATACTAACCACCCCCCACCCTGCCCGGATCACCACTTGTGGTGTGATGGTTGTGGTGGTGGCTGGGACCTGATCCCGGGAGGTAAGCGTATTAACAGGTGTGACGCAGGAAGGTAGCCGGGCCGGGCGATGGTAGCCCCGGTCCAAGGATGTAGGGTCAGGGATAGGCAAATCCGTTCCTGTGTGCTTCGAGCACGCTCCTGAGATCTGATGGGACCCCCGTTCGGGGGGATCCGGTGATCCTATGCTGCCTAGAAAAGCATCGACGCGAGGTTTTAGCTGCCCGTACCCCAAACCGACACAGGTGATCAGGTAGAGAATACCAAGGCGATCGAGAGAATTATGGTTAAGGAACTCGGCAAAATGCCCCCGTAACTTCGGGAGAAGGGGGGCCTGCCCCGTGAAACGACCTTGCGTTGTGGAGCGGGTGTGGGCCGCAGAGACCAGGGGGAAGCGACTGTTTACTAAAAACACAGGTCCGTGCGAAGTCGCAAGACGATGTATACGGACTGACTCCTGCCCGGTGCTGGAAGGTTAAGAGGACCGGTTAGCCACCTCGCGTGGCGAAGCTGAGAATTTAAGCCCCAGTAAACGGCGGTGGTAACTATAACCATCCTAAGGTAGCGAAATTCCTTGTCGGGTAAGTTCCGACCTGCACGAATGGAGTAACGACTTCCCCGCTGTCTCAACCATAAACTCGGCGAAATTGCAGTACGAGTAAAGATGCTCGTTACGCGCAGCAGGACGGAAAGACCCCGAGACCTTTACTATAGTTTGGTATTGGTGTTCGGAGTGGCTTGTGTAGGATAGGTGGGAGACGTTGAAGCCCGGACGCCAGTTCGGGTGGAGTCATCGTTGAAATACCACTCTGGTCACTTTGGACATCTAACTTCGGCCCGTGATCCGGGTCAGGGACAGTGCCTGATGGGTAGTTTAACTGGGGCGGTTGCCTCCTAAAGAGTAACGGAGGCGCCCAAAGGTTCCCTCAGCCTGGTTGGCAATCAGGTGTCGAGTGTAAGTGCACAAGGGAGCTTGACTGTGAGAGAGACATCTCAAGCAGGGACGAAAGTCGGGACTAGTGATCCGGCGGTACATTGTGGAATGGCCGTCGCTCAACGGATAAAAGGTACCTCGGGGATAACAGGCTGATCTTGCCCAAGAGTCCATATCGACGGCATGGTTTGGCACCTCGATGTCGGCTCGTCGCATCCTGGGGCTGGAGTAGGTCCCAAGGGTTGGGCTGTTCGCCCATTAAAGCGGTACGCGAGCTGGGTTTAGAACGTCGTGAGACAGTTCGGTCCCTATCCGCTGCGCGCGCAGGAAATTTGAGAAGGGCTGTCCTTAGTACGAGAGGACCGGGACGGACGAACCTCTGGTGTGTCAGTTGTACTGCCAAGTGCACCGCTGATTAGCTACGTTCGGATGGGATAACCGCTGAAAGCATCTAAGCGGGAAGCTCGCTTCAAGATGAGATTTCCACACACCTAGCGTGTGAGAGGCCCCCAGCCAGACCACTGGGTTGATAGGCCGGACGTGGAAGCGAGGACCAAAGACTCGTGAAGCTGACCGGTACTAATAGGCCAACAACTAACACCACACACACTTGCATGCACGCGTCCACTATGTGGTTCCCGAACAACAACCGTTCAGGAAAACCAACCACAACCAAATAACAACACCACAGTTGTAACCACAAACTTCCCACCCCCACCAACACGGGGGACGGGTAACAAGGTTACGGCGGTCATAGCGTGGGGGAAACGCCCGGTCCCATTCCGAACCCGGAAGCTAAGACCCACAGCGCCGATGGTACTGCACCCGGGAGGGTGTGGGAGAGTAGGACACCGCCGGACAACCATTCAGGTCGAGACCCCCCAACCACGTTGGGGGGTCTCCCACATTAAGCGGCCGATCCCGTGGCAGCACTTCCGCTGTGAGACTTGCCACGGGCACCGGCCTTCTGGCCCTCCACGTTCGGTGTCCCATGGGGCCTTCACTTAGAATTGATACAGATAACGGGCCGGTCCTTCGCGCTGCCGGCGGCGTAACAACGAAATACGGGTTATGAGCGACTACGCACGCGCCAGTGGTCGGCTCGCAACAGGAGGAATCCAGCATGGCTGAGCACAATGGCGGCAACCGCGGCGGTAATCGCGGCGATTTCGGTGGCAACCGCGGGGATCGAGGATCTTTCCGCGCCAACAACAACTCCGGCGGAGATCCCCGGGGCTTCCGCTCCAGGGACAAGCGTGACGGCAACGACCAAGGCCGTTCTTTCGGTGACCGCGACCGTCGTTCCTTCGGTGATCGGGGAGACCGTGGTGAGCGTCCTGCCCGCGATGGTGAGCGCCGTCAGTTTGGTGACCGCGACCGTGACCGCAAGCCGTTCAACGAAGGCCGCGGCCCCCGGAACTTCGACCGTCCCCGCCGTGACGGCGATGACCGCCGTTCCTTTGGCCCCCGCCGCGACGATGACCGTCGTTCCTTCGGTGACCGGGGAGACCGCGGTGAGCGTCCTGCCCGCGATGGTGAGCGCCGTCAGTTTGGTGACCGCGACCGTGACCGCAAGCCGTTCAACGAAGGCCGCGGCCCCCGAAACTTCGACCGTCCCCGCCGTGACGGCGATGACCGCCGTTCCTTTGGTGACCGCAAGCCGTTCCGTGACCGGCCCCGGGATGAGGACCGCGGTCGCGACGACGAGCGTTTCAGCCGCGGTGGAGACCGACGCTCGTTTGCCGGTCGGGGAGAAGGTCCGGAGGGCCAGGAGGAACGTCCGGCGCGCATCCACAACGCCAAGGACATCCGGAGCTCGAACCGCCCGGATCGTGAGCGTTCCCCCGAAATCGACGAGGACGTTACCGGCCGCGAGCTCGATCGCGCCACCATGCACCAGGTCAAGACCCTTGAGGACCAGAGTGCAGGGTGGGTTTCCAAGCACCTTGTCATGGCCGGGCGGCTTGTGGATGTAGAACCGGAGCTTGCGTTTCAGCACGCGCTTGCTGCCAGCCGACGCGGCGGAAGGTTGTCGGCAGTCCGTGAAGCTGTTGGCCTCACGGCCTACGCGGCCGGCCACTACGGCGAAGCTCTTCGTGAATTCCGTACCTATCGTCGTATCAGCGGTTCCAATGTCCACCTGCCCATCATGGCCGACTGCGAACGTGGGTTGGGGCGGCCTGACCGCGCCCTGGACATGGTCCGTTCCCCGGAAGCGCAGGATCTTGATGCTCCCGGCAAGGTGGAACTGGCCATTGTAGCGTCGGGTGCACGCTCTGACCTCAACCAGGTTGAAGCCGCAGTCGCTGAGCTGGAAATCCCGCAGTTGGACATCAACCGCGCCTTCTCCTACAGCCCCCGCCTGTTCCGTGCTTATGCCGAAGCCCTCATCGCCGCCGGCCGTGCCGACGAAGCCGTGAAGTGGGAGCGGCAAGCGGTCGTGGCCGAGAACGCGCTGGGTATTGGCGAGTTCGAAGAGCCCGAAATCGTGGATCTCGGCTGGGACGAGGAAGAAGAGGAAGCCCAGCGCAAACCGCGTTTCAATAAGGACTCGGGGGACGCCGTCGTCGAACAGCCTGACAGTGAAACCGTGATTGCGGAGGCCGCGGCAGCTGACGTCGAGCACGATGACGCCAACATCGACGACGCCAATATCGACGACGCCGAGTCCGATTACTTCGAATCCGACGATCCCGAGTCGGACGTCGATTCCGCCGAGGACGAGGACGCTGAGGACGAGGACGCTGAAGAAGCAGAGGACACCGATTCCAGGCATGGCTGATGCACTGATCGCGTCCTTTGACGCCGTCCTGTCCGACCTTGACGGGGTGGTGTATGCAGGGCCACACGCCATCCCGGGCGCTGTTGAGTCGCTGAAGCGGCTGGAGAGCGTGGGCGTGGGGCTGGGGTATGTCACCAACAATGCCTCGCGCACACCGGCGCAGGTAGCTGCCCATTTGCGTGAGCTCGGCGCTCCTGCCGAGGACCACCAGGTGGTCAGTTCCTCGCAGGCGGCTGGTGAGCTCCTGGCTTCCAGGCTGCCTGCCGGAGCGCACGTCCTGATCACGGGCAGTGCCGCCTTGGCCCACGAAATCGAACTGGTGGGGCTCAAGCCCGTGCACAGCGCCGCCGAAAATCCGGTCGCCGTGGTGCAGGGTTTCAACCCGGATATCGGCTGGAAAGACCTGGCTGAGGCGTCTTATGTGGTTGCCGGCGGGGCTGAATGGTTTGCCACCAACACCGATATGTCCATCCCGCAGGCACGTGGCATGGCGCCCGGTAACGGCACCCTGGTGGCAGCCGTTGCCGCGGCGACAGGCAAGCGGCCGCTGGTGGCCGGCAAGCCGGAGGCGCCCCTGTTCCACTCTGCCGCCAAGCGCCTTAAAGCCAGCCGCCCCCTGGTGGTCGGTGACCGCCTGGACACGGACATCCTGGGGGGAAACCGGGCTGGATTTGCGACGGCGGCAGTCCTCACCGGCGTCGATACCAGGGAGAGCATCCTGGCCGCCCGTACGGAAGAGCGTCCGGATTACGTGATTGCCGGACTGGGCGACCTCTACGTGCCCTATCCGGAGGTCATCAACGACGGCGGCAGGTTCCGTTGCGGGGACGCGTCGGCTGTAGCGTCGGACGGCACCGTGACGGTGTCGGGCACTGACAGCGACCTTGATGCATGGCGGGCTGCCTGCGCAGCCTGGTGGGCAGCTGTACCGGACTCTGCTGTTGCCAAGGCTCCGCGCCTGGAGTGGCGGAGTCATTAGACTGGTGCAATGACCGAGCCCAGCACCCACCCGGATTCTGCCGGCGAAGATCATGGGGCGCGGTGGCCCGGTGGAGCCGAACCCACAGGTGACGCTGCCGTGGACCAGGTTCTGGGCCTGCTGGGGGCCGTACCTGCTGCGGAGGTCGCGGACCATGCCGGTCTTTACGGGGCTGTCCATGATGCCCTGATGGAGGCCCTGGATGCTGAGCCGGGCATGCCTCCGACCGGTCACATGAACCCTGAAAGAGCTTTGGAAGGCGACAGCTGAAGCATGGCAAGACTTGATCAGGAACTCGTCTCCCGCGGGTTGGCGAGGTCCCGGACCCATGCTGCGAAGCTGATCGGTGACGGCAAGGTCAGCTCGGAAGGCGTGGTCCTGGCAAAGGCGGCGTTGCAGGTCGATGCCGGGGTCCGGCTTGACGTTGAGTCGCACCTCGAGGATGTCTATGCCAGTCGCGCAGGCCACAAACTGGCCGGGGCCCTGGCGGCTTTTCCCGCTGTTACGGTGGCGGACCGCCGTTGCCTGGACGCGGGCGCCTCCACCGGCGGTTTTACGGACGTGCTTCTGCGCCAGGGAGCGGCCCAGGTGGTGGCGGTGGACGTCGGACACGGCCAGCTGGTGCCCGCCCTGCGCGATGACGCCCGGGTTGAGGTCCATGAGGGCCTGAACGTCCGGTACATGGCACCTGGACAGATCGGCGGGGAGGTCTCCCTGACAGTCGCGGACCTGTCCTTCATCTCCCTGACCCTCGTCCTGGAACCGTTGGCCGCCTGCACGGAGCGCGGCGGTGACCTGGTGCTGATGGTCAAGCCGCAGTTCGAGGTGGGCAGGGAGCGGTTGAGCCGTACAGGGGTGGTTACCTCGGAGGTTGAACGACGCCGGGCGGTCGCCCAGGTGGCCCGGGCCGCGGTTGACGCGGGGCTGGAACTTCGGGGCCTGGCGGCCAGTCCGTTGCCGGGGCAGGACGGAAATGTTGAATACTTCCTGTGGATGACACGGAGGATGTCGGCGGAGTTGCCTAAGATCGAAGAGCGGGACGAGGACGTTGCTGCGCTGATGAAGAACCTCTGGCCAAACGACTAGAAAGCAGAACCCGATGAGCAGGCATGTACTTGTCCTTGCCCACACAGGGCGGGAGGATTCGCTCCGCGCGGCGTGGGATGCCTGTACGCAGCTGCATACGTCCGGGCTGGTGCCGGTGCTCCAGAAATCCGAACTCGTTGATGTGGAGCGCTTCTTCGGGGCCTTGGACACCCCCATTGAGATCCTGCATGACGACGTCAGCCTTGAAGATGTCGAACTGGTCATGGTCCTCGGTGGCGATGGCACCATCCTGAGGGCCGCAGAGCTGGTCCGCGAGGTTGATGTTCCCTTGCTGGGCGTCAACCTGGGCCATGTCGGTTTCCTGGCCGAAAGCGAGCGGGCAGATCTTGCCCAGACGGTGGAGTGGATTGCCAGCCGGCAGTACACCGTGGAAGAACGCATGACCATCGATGTCCAGGTGTGGATCAAGGGACGGAAGATCTGGCACACGTGGGCACTCAATGAGGCGGCCATCGAGAAAGCCAACCGTGAGCGCATGCTGGAGGTCGTCACGGAGGTGGATGAGCGCCCCCTGACATCCTTCGGCTGCGACGGCGTGGTGCTGGCGACGCCCACGGGGTCAACCGCCTACGCGTTCTCTTCGGGCGGGCCCGTGGTCTGGCCGGAAGTTGAAGCGTTGGTGATCGTGCCGATCAGCGCCCACGCCCTGTTCGCCAAGCCCTTGGTGGTGTCGCCGCGGTCCAAGCTGGCCGTGGAGATCATGAACCGAACGGATGCACTGGGCGTGCTGTGGTGCGACGGGAGGCGCTCCGTTGACCTCCCTCCGGGCGCCCGCGTGGAAGTGACCCGTTCGGCCCGTCCGGTCCGTCTGGCCCGCACCCACAACACACCGTTCTCCGCCCGCCTGGTCCGCAAGTTCCAGTTGCCCATCCATGGCTGGCGCGGGCCGGCGCCCCGCAGCGGCGAAGTCCACACCGGTCCCATTCCGGTCATCAGAACCCCCTCGCCTGCCCCTTTGCCGAGTCCGCCGGAACCCCACCGGCCGGTCGGCAACACCGTGGATACCGGCGTGTCCGGAGACCCTGGGCACGGTGAATCCTCCGACCCCACGAATGCGAAGTGAAGCATGCTTGAAGAACTCCGAATCCGTGATCTGGGCGTCATTACCGATGCCTCCCTGCCACTGGGCCCCGGCCTCAGCGTCGTGACCGGTGAGACCGGCGCCGGCAAGACCATGGTGGTGACCGCCGTCGGGCTTCTCCTGGGTGCCCGGTCGGACGCCGGTGCCGTTCGAAGCGGTGCCAAGTCTGCCTCCGCGGAGGCCGTCCTGAAGCTTGACCCCCACCACAGTGCCGTGGAGCGCACCAAGGAGGCCGGCGGCGAAGCGGAAGAGTTCGACGGCGTCGCCGAACTCCTGCTGGCCCGTACCGTGGGTGCCGACGGGCGCAGCCGTGCTTACGTTGGTGGCCGGGCCGCGCCTGTGGGCGTCCTGGGCGAGTTGGGTGAGAGCCTGGTAGTGGTGCACGGGCAAACCGACCAGATCCGGTTGAAGGGCGCCGCCGCGCAGCGCCACGCCTTGGACAGGTTCGCCGGGGCTTCGTTGGCGAAGTCGTTGGGGGAGTACCAGGAACTTTACGCCCACTGGAATGCCATCCAGTCTGAACTGGACACTCTCCGGAGTGAAGCCCGGGAGAGGCTTCGCGAGGCTGAATCGCTGGATGCCGCGTTGACCGAAATCGATGCGGTCGATCCCCAGCCCGGTGAGGATGAAAGCCTCAAGGCCGAGGCCGTCAAGCTCGCCAACGTCGAGGAGCTTCGGCTGGCGGCGGCAGCAGCGCATGAGTCCCTGATCGCCGAAGAATTTGGCGAGAGCGGTGATGCCACCTCACTGGTGGACGCCGCCAAGCGGACGCTGGAGCATGTGGCCGAACATGATGAAGCCCTTGGTGCGGCGGCAGCGCGTCTGGCGGAAGTCGGCTTCCTTCTCAACGACATCGCGGGAGAACTGTCCAGCTATCAGGCTTCGCTGGACACGGAAGGTCCGGAACGGCTGTCGGAGATTGAGGAGCGGCGTGCCGCCCTTGCCAAGCTGATCAGGAAGTATGCCCCCAGCATCGATGAGGTCCTGGAGTGGGCGGCCGCCGCCAGGGTCCGGTTGGACGAGTTGCAGGACGACTCCAGCCGGATTGAGGCCCTTGACGCCGAGGTGGCATCGACGGAAGCGAGGCTTGCCAAGCAAGCTGCGGCCATCACCAAGGCAAGGACCAAGGCCGCCAAGGATCTTTCGGCACGGGTCAGTGCCGAGCTGAAGGCATTGGCAATGGCCGACGCCACCTTGGTCATCACCATCGAGGACACCGGCTCCTTGGGTCCGTGGGGTTCCGACGACATCGCCTTCCTCCTGCAGCCCCACTCCGGCGCTCCTGCGAGGCCGCTGGGCAAGGGTGCTTCCGGTGGTGAGCTTTCGCGGGTGATGCTTGCCATCGAGGTTGTCCTGGCTGCTGTGGACCCGGTCCCGACCTTCGTTTTCGATGAGGTGGACGCCGGTGTTGGTGGCCGCGCCGCCGTCGAAATCGGCCGCAGGCTTGCCATGCTGGCCCGGCACGTCCAGGTCCTGGTGGTCACGCACCTGCCGCAGGTTGCCGCCTTCGCCGACCAGCACATCCGCGTAACCAAGACCTCGGTGCGTGGCAAGGACGGGAAGACATCCACGGGCTTCACGTCCAGCGATGTCCAGCTGCTCGATGAGGAGGAACGCGTCAGGGAACTGGCCCGCATGCTCGCGGGCCAGGAGGATTCGGAATCAGCCCGGGCGCATGCCCAGGAGCTCCTGGACGATGCGAAGCTGTTGCCGCAGAGTGCCTGATGCCGCTGATGCGGGCCGGCGGGCTGCGACCACAATCACAACCAGCGTGCCGGTCCCTTGCCGCTCTTGATTGAATGCGCACTTACGGGCCACTATGGACCATTTGGGGAATCCGGACAGGACGCTTGGAAGGCGTAATTGATGATAAGCTCGAATTCCGTGGTGCAGCGATCAAATTCCCGTGTAAATTCCCGGTTCCCGGGTTCGTCCAAGACGACCAAACACATCTTCGTCACCGGTGGTGTGGCGTCCTCGCTCGGTAAGGGTCTGACGGCTTCCAGCCTCGGCCACCTGCTGCGGGCACGCGGTTTGTCTGTAACTATGCAGAAGCTCGATCCCTACCTGAATGTGGATCCGGGCACGATGAATCCCTTCCAGCACGGCGAAGTTTTCGTGACGGACGACGGCGCCGAGACCGATCTCGACATCGGACACTACGAGCGCTTCCTCGACGAGAACCTTGAGGGTTCGGCCAACGTGACAACTGGCCAGATCTACTCCACGGTGATCGCCAAGGAACGCCGTGGCGAGTACCTTGGAGACACCGTCCAGGTCATCCCGCACATCACGGATGAGATCAAGCGCCGTATGCGTCTTCCTGCCGAGGGCAAGAACGCTCCTGACGTCATCATCACTGAAATCGGCGGTACGGTGGGCGACATCGAGTCGCAGCCCTTCCTTGAATCGGCCCGCCAGGTACGCCAGGACATCGGACGCAGCAACGTGTTCTTCCTGCACGTTTCGCTGGTACCGTACATCGGCCCGTCGCAGGAGCTGAAGACCAAACCAACGCAGCACTCCGTGGCTGCATTGCGGTCCATCGGCATCCAACCCGAAGCGATCGTGATCCGTTCGGACCGCGAGGTTCCCGAAGCCATGCGCGAGAAGATCGGACGCATGTGCGACGTCGATATCGACGCCGTGGTCAACGCAGCCGATGCTCCCAGCATTTACGACATCCCCAAGACCCTGCACTCGCAGCAATTGGACTCCTACATCGTCCGGGCCCTTGACCTGCCGTTCAAGGATGTCGACTGGAGCAAGTGGGACAAGCTGCTTGAAGCGGTGCACAACCCCAAGCACCAGGTCGAGATTGCCCTGGTGGGCAAGTACATTGACCTTCCGGATGCGTACCTCTCCGTGACCGAGGCCCTGCGTGCCGGCGGCTTCGCCAACGAGGCCAAGGTCAAGATCCGCTGGGTCCCCTCGGATGAATGCGAAACCCTGGCCGGCGCCACCAAGTCCCTGGCCGGCGTGGACGCGATCTGCGTGCCCGGCGGCTTCGGTATCCGCGGTCTTGAGGGCAAGCTGGGTGCGTTGAAGTTCGCCCGCGAAACCAAGCTTCCGGTCCTGGGGCTGTGCCTCGGACTGCAGTGCATGGTGATCGAATATGCCCGCAATGTGGTTGGCCTGGAGGGTGCCTCCTCCAGCGAATTCGAGCCGGACTCCAAGTTCCCGGTCATTGCCACCATGGAAGAGCAGCTGGACATCGTGGAAGGCAAGGGAGACCTGGGCGGCACCATGCGCCTGGGCCTCTACGAAGCCAAGCTCGATGAGGGCTCGGTAGTGGCGGAGACCTACGGAACCACGACGGTCAGCGAACGCCACCGCCACCGCTACGAGGTCAACAACAAGTACCGTGACCAGATCGCAGCAGAAGGCCTGGTCTTCTCCGGCACGTCTCCTGACGGCAAGCTGGTGGAGTACGTGGAACTTCCCCGCGAGGTGCACCCGTACTACGTCGCTACGCAGGCACACCCGGAGCTTAGCTCCCGTCCCACGCGTCCCCACCCGCTGTTTGCAGGCCTCGTGAAGGCTGCGCTTGAGCGTCGTGAGGGTGCAGCCGTGGCAACGGACACCGGTGCCCGCGCGGTAGCTGCCAAGTAAATACACCACCAGAGAAAAGGACGGCGCGATGCCCGGTATTTCTGAAACTTCCAGCACGGCACGGCAGGTTTCGGACGTACCGAGCCCGCGCCGTCTTGTGTCTTCCAACAAGGTCTACGAAGGCCGCATCTGGGATGTGGTCAGTGATGCTTTCCAATTAAGTGAGGACACGGGCACGCTGGTCCGCGACTACATCGACCATCCGGGCGCCGTGGCTGTCCTGCCCATGAACGTGGACGGAGACATCCTGCTGCTGAAGCAGTACCGCCACCCCGTGGGGATGGACTTGTGGGAGATCCCGGCCGGCCTGTTGGATGTCGAGGGCGAGGACTTCGTGGCCGGCGCGGCCCGTGAGCTTGCCGAAGAAGCCGACCTCGTGGCCTCCACCTGGAACGTGCTGGCCGATTTCTTCAATTCGCCGGGTTCTTCCAGCGAGGCGGTCCGCATTTACCTGGCCCGCGGGCTCTCCGATGTTCCTGAGGCGGACCGGCATGTCCGGACTGATGAAGAAGCCGAGATTGAACTTCGCTGGGTGCCGCTGGATGACGCCGTCCGGGCGGTGCTGGAAGGCCGGCTCCACAACCCCTCGGCCGTGCTGGGCATTCTGGCTGCCGCGGCGGCGAAGGCGGACGGATTCGCCGGACTCAGGCCCGCCAACGCGCCCTGGCCCGCGCACCCGAGCCAGCGCTGAGCATGGCCGAGGCCGCCACCCGCGCAACCACGGCCATTGACCGCGGGATCACCGACTACCTACAGCATGTCGGTGTGGAGCGTGGCCTGGCCGCCAATACCCTCGCAGCGTACAAGCGGGACCTGGCGCGGTACGCCAATTATCTGGCGTCCCACGGCGTGGTCAGGCCCGGGGATGTGACGCGGCACCACGTCACAGGATTCGTGCAGGCGCTTTCGGACGGCTCGGACGGGGCGGCTGCACTGGGAGTCCGTTCCGCTGCGCGCACCGTGGTGGCCGTCCGCGGCCTTCACAAGTTCTGGGCTTTGGAGGGAACCACGACGGCGGACCCCGCCACCGATGTCCACCCGCCGATGCCGGGCAGACGGCTTCCGAAGGCCATCAGCGTCGATGAGGTGACCCGCATCCTCGAGGCAGCGGGCACCGATTCCGCAACGGGACTGCGTGACAGGGCATTGCTGGAGTTCCTTTACTCCACAGGTGCCCGTATCAGCGAGGCCGTGGGACTCGACGTGGACGACGTCACGCTGGAGGGGACAGAAGATGGCCCTGCGATCGTCCGGCTGTTTGGCAAGGGATCCAAGGAGCGGCTGGTGCCGCTGGGCTCCTATGGAGCGCGTGCGGTGGCTGCCTATGTGGTCCGCGGACGTCCGTTGCTGGCTGCCAAGGGCAAGGGCACCCCTGCCCTCTTCCTGAACGCCCGGGGAGGGCGGATCAGCAGGCAAAGCGCGTGGACCATCTTGAAGGCAGCGGCGGAGAAAGCCAGGATCACCAAGGATGTGTCACCCCACACGCTGCGCCACTCATTTGCCACCCACCTTTTGGAAGGCGGCGCTGACGTGCGTGTGGTCCAGGAGTTGCTGGGCCATGCTTCGGTCACCACCACGCAGGTCTATACACTGGTGACGGCCGACACCCTTCGCGAGGTCTATGCCGCGGCTCACCCGCGCGCCTTGGGGTGAGTGGCGCGTGAGCCACGCCCGGTGTCAGGCCAGCACGCTGAAGGTCAACTCGACGGCATCGACGAACACGGCCAGGAGGGATGTTCCCAGCCCCGCGACCAGCAGCAGCCCGGGGTGGGCGAGTCCCACGACGACCCGCTTGAGCCGGGGCCGGCGCTTGAGGAATTTCCTGGGTACCCGGGTTCGCACCGGGATCTGCCGCCATCCGCGGAGCCTGCGCAGGAACCATGCACAGCGGATGATGAACGCCATCCAGAGGACAGACAGGACCAGCGGGACGGCGGCCAGCATGAGGTTGAAGCCGAGTGCGGTGACTTCCTTCTCGGAGTCGCCTATGACGGACTGGACCGTGGTGGAGATGGAGGCGCTCATCACCACGGATGCTGCCCACACCATGAAGGCCGCCACCAAGGCCAGGAACCGGACGAAGAAGTGGCCGAACACGGTGGCGTCCACGGCTTTCAGGTGGCTTCGTGGAGTCGCGTGAAGCACTGCCACGGTGGCAACCAACGTGGGCAAAGCCGCAACGAAGACCAGCAGATACCACGTCCATCCGGCCAGGTCGACGACTTCGTCCAGGACGATCAGCCCTGACCAGGCCAGCGTCCACGCCCACCCGGCGTAGAGCGGGTGTGCCACCACCCGGTCCGGCAGCCAGGCGTCGTCCCGGTCCCGCGTAGGTGCAGCCTGGGCCGGTGCCGCGTCCATGGCGCCCGCTTCGCCCCCAACTTCAGTCATGCGCTCACTGTAGCAATGGCGCACCAGGTGGAGGAGTTGGGGTTAAGGTAGGCAGCATGACTGCAGCCCATGTGACACTCTGTTTCCTCCTCCGCGACGGTGCGGACGGCGAACACGTCCTCCTTGGTACCAAGAAGACGGGCTTCGGCCGGGGCAAGGTAGTCGGCGTCGGCGGCCACGTGGAGGTGGGGGAGACCGCGATCGAGGCCGCTTGCCGGGAAGTGCTGGAGGAGATCCATGTGGTGGTCGAGCCGCGGGACCTGGTTCCCGCCGGTACGGTCGATTTCATGTTCCCGGCCAGGCCGGAGTGGAACATGGCAACCACTGTCTTTCTGACGCGTGCGTGGCAGGGGGAGCCGTCCGAGAGCGACGAGATCGCACCGGAGTGGCACCCGGTGTCCAGCCTCCCCGTGGACCGTATGTGGGCCGACGCGGAGCACTGGCTGCCGGCAATGATTTCGGGACAAAGGATTGCCGTCACGGTTGACCTGGCTGAGGACAACCAGAACGTGGCCGGGGTCCGGACAACGGCGTGGGTGGAGCACGCCTGATCGTCCTTCGACCTGTCCGGGTTAAATCACGACGGCGGGTTGGTCGCCTGAAGTGACCAGCCCGCCGTCGTGGGTACTGCCGTGCGGCAGGGACGCCCTACGGTACGTGGCGTTCCTCCGGCCCGTTGTACTCGCTCAGTGGACGGATCAGCGAGTTCGCGCCGAGTTGTTCCATGATGTGGGCCGTCCAGCCAGTGATGCGGCTGGCCACGAAGAGCGGCGTGAACGTTTGGGTGTCAAAGCCCATGAGGTGGTACGTGGGCCCGGCCGGGTAGTCGAGGTTCGGCTTGATGGCCTTGGCCTCGTCCATGGCCTGTTCCAGCCCGTTGTACAGCCCCAGGAGTTCAGGTCGCCCGTAGTGGGCGATCATCTTGTCCAGGGCGGCCTTCATGGTGGGAACACGGGAGTCGCCGTGCTTGTAGACCCGGTGTCCGAAGCCCATGATCTTTTTCTTCTGCGCCAGGGCGTTGTCCATCCAGGTGCGTGCCCGCGCAGCGGCTTCCTCAAGCGTTTCTTCGCTGCGGATGCCGATCTCGTCGAAGGTGTGCATGACGGCTTCGTTGGCGCCGCCATGCAGTGGGCCCTTGAGCGCACCGATGGCAGCGGTCACTGCCGAGTGCAGGTCGGACAACGTGGACGTCACCACCCGTGCCGTGAAAGTGGAGGCGTTGAAGGAATGCTCTGCGTACAGGATCATCGAGACGTTGAATGCCTCAACCACCTCATCCACGGGATCTTCGCCGAAGGTCATCCAGAGGAAGTTGGCCGAGTAGTCAAGGTCATCGCGGGGTTCGATCGGTTCCTGCCCACGCCGGCGCCGCTGGTCGTAGGCCACTACCGCAGGCATTGCCGCCCACAGATCCACGGCCTTCTTCATGTTTGCCTCAACGGATGAGTCCTCGGCAAGCTCGTGCCTCGCACCCAACACCGACGCCGCGGTCCGGCACACGTCCATGGGGTGTGCAGAGGTGGGGAGGGTGTCGATCACTGACTTGACCACGGGATCCAGCGCACGTCCGGCGCGCTCGCGGGCGGTGAACTCCGCCAACTGTGCCTCATGGGGCAATTCCCCGTTCCACAACAGGTACGCCACTTCTTCGAAACTGCACTTGGCGGCCAGTTCCTGGACCGGATAGCCGCGGTACAGCAGGGAGTTCGTCTCCGGGTTGACCTTGGATACCGCGGTGTAGTCCACCACGACTCCGGCGAGGCCTTTCTTGATGTCTTCAGCTGCCATGCTGAACTCCTTCGTTCTTGTGCAGGCTACGGGAGCGCCGTTGCCTGCGTCCCCTGGTTGGGTTACTGGCGGGCGCCAGGAACCTGGAAGTTGAAAACGCCGGTATCGAACTGGTTATACGCCTCGTAATCCACGAGCTCATAGAGACGTGCGCGCGTGAGCATGTCCTGCACGTGTGTCTCCTGGGTCCCCGCAGCCTTGATCGTTTCCAGAGTACGCTCTGCAGCGCCCATGGCAATGCGCAGGAGGGTGACCGGGTAGATGACCATGTTAACGCCGACGTTCCGGAGCTGATCCACCGTGAAGAGGTCGCTCTTTCCGAACTCGGTCATGTTGGCCAGGATGGGCACGTCCACGGCGTCACGGATGGCCTGGAACTCCTCCAGGGTTGCCATGGCTTCGGGGAAGATCGCGTCGGCTCCGGCGTCCACCAGGGCTTTGGCGCGATCCTGCGCGGCCTTCAGTCCTTCCACTGCACGGATGTCGGTGCGGGCCATGATGAGGAAGTTCGGGTCCCGGCGGGCGTCGGCGGCGGCGCGGATGCGCTTGGTGGCGGTGTCGAGGTCCACGACGTTCTTGCCGTCCAGGTGGCCGCAGCGTTTGGGGTTGAACTGGTCCTCGATGTGGCAGCCGGCGAGGCCTGCGTTTTCGAGTTCCTGGATGGTGCGGGCCACGTTCATGGGCTCGCCGAAGCCCGTGTCGGCGTCAACGATCGAGGGCAGGTCCGTCATGCGGGCGATCTGCCCTGCCCTTGTGGCGACTTCGGTGAGGGTTGTCAGGCCGATGTCGGGCAGGCCGAGGTCGTTGGCCAGGACGGCGCCGGAGATGTAGACCCCGGCGAAGCCCTTTTCCTCGATGAGTCGTGCCGAGAGCGGGTTGAACGCGCCGGGGAACTGCTGCACAGTCCCGGAGCTGAGCAGTTCCCGTAGTTTGACCCGCTTCTGTTCGGGTGTGCTTTTGGAGTACAGCATCTAGAACAGTCCCTGGGGAGCGCTGATGAGGTCGATCACGCCGGGGGCGGCGGTGATGTTGAGCTGGTCCAGTTCCCCGGGTCCGAGTTCGGTGACGCGTTCGACGGCGGTGAGGAACCTTTCGATCTCGGCCTCTTCCACGAGCCCGGCGGCGAGGGTGCGGAACTTGTTGACGTACTGTTCACGGGCGAACGGCCGGGCACCGAGGGGGTGCGCGTCAGCTACGGCGATCTCGTCGGTGATGACCGTGCCGTCGGTCAGGGTGATTTCCACGGAACCGCCGAAGGCCTTCTCCGCGATGTCCAGCGAGTGGTACCGGCGGGTCCACTCCGGGTCTTCGACCGTGGTGACTTTGTGCCAGAGTTCAACCGTGTCCGGACGGCCGGCGCGTTCGGGGGCGTAGGAGTCCACGTGGTGCCAGACGCCGTCCTGCAATGCGACGGTGAAGATGTACGGGATGGAGTGGTCCAGGGTTTCCCGGGATGCGGTGGGGGAGTATTTCTGCGGGTCGTTCGCACCGGAGCCAATCACGTAGTGGGTGTGGTGGCTGGTCTTGATCAGCACGGAGGCCACGTTGGCGGGGTTGGTGGTTTCGGGGTGCTCGCGGTTGAGCTTGCGGGCGAGGTCGATCCAGGCCTGTGCTTGGTATTCGGCGGAGTGTTCCTTGGTGTAGGTGTCCAGGATCGCCCGCTTGGCCTCGCCCTTCTCCGGCAACGGAACTTCGTAGGAGGCCTCGGGGCCGTCCAGCATCCACGCGATGACGCCGTCTTCGCCTTCATAGATCGGCACCGGGGAGGTCTGGCCACGCATGGCCCGGTCGGCGGCCTCCACGGCCATCTTGCCTGCAAAGGCCGGGGCGTGGGCCTTCCAGGTGGAGATCTCGCCCTTGCGGGACTGGCGGGTGGCGGTGGTGGTGTGCAGGGCCTGGCCGACGGACTGGAAGATGGTCTCCACATCCAGGCCAAGAAGCGTGCCGATACCCGCAGCGGCGGACGGGCCGAGGTGGGCCACGTGGTCGATCTTGTGTTTGTGCAGGCAGATCGCCTTGACCAGGTTCACCTGGATTTCGTAGCCGGTGGCGATCGCCCTGACGAGGTCGGCGCCGTTGGAGCCCACGTGCTGGGCCACGGCCAGGATCGGGGGGATGTTGTCGCCCGGGTGCGAGTAGTCCGCGGCCAGGAACGTGTCGTGGTAGTCCAGTTCGCGGACCGCCACACCATTGGCCCAGGCAGCCCACTCCGGAGAGACCCGCTCCTCAATGCCGAACACCGAGGCGCCCTTGCCCCCTGTGCTCGGAGCGTGGGTCAGGGCCTGGGCGCGGGCAGCAACGATCGGTGCCCGGTTCAACGACGCCACCGCCACGGAAGCGTTGTCGATGATCCGGTTAATCACCATGTCCGTCACCTCCGGCGTGACGTCCACGGGATCCGCGGCGACCACCGCGATCTTATGGGCCAACTGCTCCTCACGGGGCAGGTTCTCCTCGGATTTGTAAACACGGACATGATGGTTCCGGACCATGGTTCTCCTTCTAGTGGGACGTTCTTGTGGCCAAGTGGGCAGTCTTGACATGGGTAAGGCTGCGGTGCAAGTGGACTGTTGTGGCGGCTTCGGCAAGCCGTGGATTGCCGGCCGCTATCGCCTCGGCAATGGCTGCGTGCTCGGCAGCTGCTGCCGACAGCCGTGCGGAGTCGTCGGCAGCCAGGCGCCGGACCCGGGCTAAATGTACGCGGAGGCTGCGCATGGCCTGGGCGAGGTAGGTGTTGGCTACGGCAGTGTCGATTGCCTCATCAAGCTTGCCCACCAAGGCGTAGTAGTCGTGCCGTGCAGGGTCGTTGTCGCTGAGCAGCCCGGGAGCCAGGATCAGTTGGGCATGAAGTTCGGAGAAGACGCCAGGCTCGCCACGCTCCGCTGCAAGGGCGGCAGCCCGCACCTCCAGCGTCTCGCGCAACTCGAAGAGTTCATCGATGCTCTCAAGCGATATATCGGTGACCACAACGCCCCGGCCACCTGCCGCCGTCGTCAATCCTTCGGCGGTGAGACGGCCCAGTGCTTCCCTGACCGGGGTGCGTGAGACGCCGAGCCGGGCCGATTGCTCCACTTCTGCAAGGACCGTACCCGGGCGGAGGCGCCATTCGAGGATGTCCTCCCTGAGGGCGTTGTAAGCCCGGTCACTGGCGCGCATGCCATCAGTGTATACAAACGGTGCCAATTATGGCCAGCATACCGTTTGAATTGGGCTCTATGTATACAACGCTACTCGGCGATGAAGTAAACGTTGAAGGGATCCTCGTCCAGATACATGGCGGCAACGTTGGCGAAGCCTGCCTCAGCCAGCATGGTCGCAGCCAGTTCCCGACCCCATACGGTGCCCAGCCCGACTCCGCCCTGCCCCAGCGAAACCGCCATGCAATGGAAGGTCGAGACGGCGTAGAGGAACGTGGCCCACGGCAGGGAAGTGTTCTCTTCAAGGTTGCTCGAAGCATTGATGTCCACCATGAGGAATGTCCCTCCGGGTTTCAGGGCGGCCCGCACCTGCTGCAGGACCGTGCCTGGCTGGGCCTGGTCGTGGATCGCGTCAAAGGCCGTTATCAGATCGAACTCCTGATCCCGCCCGAGTCGTGCGACATCGCAGTATTCGAAGCGTACGTTGGTGAGTCCGAGCGTTGTGGCTTCTGCAGCGGCCGCTTCCAAAGCAGCATGGGAAAAGTCGAACCCGGTGAACGAACTCAAAGGGAATGCCGCTGCCAGCAGGTTCATGGCATGACCCTCGCCGCAACCAATATCCGCCACGGAGATTCCCGTTCGCAGTGCAGCCTCCCGGCCGGTCAGTGGCATGATCCGGTCCAGGAGGGCCGCGTCGTTCACCGCGGCGCTCTCCGCAGCCATGACGTGATGGAACTGTGGATAGTCGCTGTAGAGCGTTCCGCCGCCATGACGGAACGCCTGCACGATTTGGGGGCCCACCGCGCCCAGGAGCGGGACGTACTGGAGCGTGCGGGCCAGGTTGTCCGTTCCTGTCCCTGTCACCAGTGGAATGTACTCAGGGCGAAGATGATACGTGGCTTCTGCGGGCCGGTAGTCGATGAAGCCGGCCGACACCATGCCGCCCAACCATTCCCTGACGTACCGCTCCTCGAGCCCGGCCGCGTCCGCCACAAGCCTGCTGGGAGCCGCGGGCAACGCCGCCATGACCTCAAACAAGCCGGTCTGGTGTCCAAGGACCACCAGGAGCGCCGCTGATGAATCGTTGAGGATGTCCAGGAGTCTCCCGGCGGCTTCCTCCGGTCCTGATGGAGGCTTTGGGGACTCCTCCTGTGGCCGGGGCCGGGCATCGGGGGTGGCTTCAAAAGGCTGGGTACTTCCCATGGCTGGTTCTCCGCTGGCGGGGGACGGCCTTTCCGTCCGGAACCCTTGGTTTCACCGTAGGGCGGAGAGGGGCCGGGCCGCATCGGGCGCATTGTGTACGGCAGGTTGGCCGGCATGGGGAAAATCATGCAGGGCGGGGGCTTTCAGGCGCGTGCCGTTCCCGGATTCCGTGGTGGCGCGCCCATGCGGCGGCGGCAGTCCTGGATGTCACGCCGATCTTAGTGAAGATATTGGCCAGGTGCCTGCCCGCCGTCTTCTCGCTGATGGTCAGCGCGTGCGCGATGTCCCTGTTGCTGGCGCCGGAGAGCACGCAGGCAAGCACTTCCAGTTCCCGGGGTGTCAACCCGCCCACATCAGGGTCAAGACCCAGGCGGGAAGGCGGGGCCGCGCCAAGCTGCGCACGTATCGCCGCTGCCGTGGCCTCTTCCGCCCGGGCAAGGTCATCGTCCCGAAGACCCCTACGGGCCAAGGCCAGGTGTTCATGCACTTCGGCAAGCTCATACCGTCGGCGCTGCTTACGGTAGGCCTCCGCAGCTGCATCCAATTCCGCGCAGGCCTGGGCCCAGCGCAGCTGGGCCATCAGCACAGCACCCCGGGCGCGCCTTGCACGTGCCACGAACCCGGGAGTGCCGAAAGTGGCAGCGGCTTCTTCCAGTTCCAGGCAGTACAAGGCAGCAGACGCGGTGTCCAGGGGTGCAAGCAGCTCCACCAACGGAAGCAGCAGACACGTCCGCCCCAACGTCTCCCGCTCGGCCAAAGCCGCACGGAGTTCGCCCAGCGCCAGGTCCGTCCTTCCGGCGTCCCACCAAAGAAGTGCGGAGCCCGGTTGCCCGTCATGCCCCAGGCCGCGGGCGGAATCGAACGCGGCCCGGGCGCCTTCCGCGTCTCCCCGGCGCCGGCGGATCTCACCAGCCTCGCTGAAGCACTCAGCTGCGATCCAGCCGTGGGCGTGGCGCAGGCGCCCGCCGAGCGCCAGCAGTCCGTCTTCCGCCTGCTTCCAGTGGCCTTCGGCAGCGGCAAGCTGCAGTTGGTGGACACTGGCAATCCCGGCGTACATGAAGGTGGTGGAGAGGGCTGCGCACCAATCAGCCAAGGCGTCAGTCCACGCCCTCATCCTCGCAAAGTCTTCCATCTCGTAACAAAGGTGGATGACTGAGCAATAGATGTCCCCGGCCCATTCCACAGGTACCTGTCCGGCCAGTACGGGGAGGAGGGCCTCATCCAGATCAACGAAGCCCTGGGCGGTGTTGCCGTTCCGGACGTGGCTCAAGCCGGACAGCAACGAGGCGAAGCTTCCCAGCTCAGGTGCCTGGAACTGTCCGGCCATATCCTTCAGCCGGGCAGCAGCTGACTGTGCCGCTGCGGGCATTCCGTCAAGGTAGAGTGCGTCGCTGCCTTCCAGGTAGAGCAGATAGCCGTGGTCGACGGATACGGGCAGGGGTTCCAGGAGCCGCCGGGCGCGGGCCAACCAGGCCGACGAGACAGCGATGTTTCCCCGCAAGCCCCACTGCATGGAAAGCAACAGCGCAGAACGTGCCGCTTCCGCCGACAATCCTTGTCCTGCCAGTTCCTGGAAGATTCCCTCTGCGAGCGACATCGAGCCCTGAACATCACCTTGCCACCACCTTGCCCGTGCCAGCAATGAGCGGTCGACCAGGTCCAGGAGACGGGACCCGGCCGCCTCTTCCAAGCGGCGGCGCGCACCATCCCACTCCCCGCGGGCGAAGGCTTCGCGGGCTTCAGTCAGCAGCTCGGGCACGTCCGGCATGGCATCCCACCGTTCTGAACCAGCTTACTGCCGAGGGCCCGGGTCAGGCAGGGGAGCGGACGCGACAGCGGATGGACATCGGCGCCAGCTAGCCGCGGTTCCAGCCGTACTCGTTCTCCGGGCGGCCCGGGGTGCCGTAGCGTGGCGCCCGGGTGACGGTGCCGGCGTCGGCGAGGTACTCAAGGTAGCGCCGCGCGGTGACGCGGGACATCCCCAACAGATCCATGACTTCACTGGCCGACACCGGGTCCTGCCTGCCGCGGACAAGGTCCTTCACCATCTCCAGCGACGACGGCGACAGGCCTTTGGGCAGGGGCAGCTCAGTCGGTGCCCTAAGGCTCGCGAAGGCCTGGTCAACGTCGCTCTGCGACGCCCCGGCCTTGGAGGTACCCGATCCGGCGCCCGCGAGCCGGCTGCGGAAGGAACGGTAGCTGGTGAGTTTGTCCGCGAACGTGGCATACGTGAAGGGCTTGATCAGGTACTGTACGACGCCGATGGAGACGGCGCTGCGGACGATGCCCAACTCCCGCACTGCCGTGATGGCGATAATGTCCGCGAGGAGGCCGGCCGATCTCATGCGGCGTGCTACATCAAGGCCATGGAGGTCAGGGAGGTTCATGTCGAGCAGCACCAGGTCCACCGGGGAGCCGGATGCCGCAAACTCACCCAGCAGGCGCAGCGCGGACTGCCCGTCGGGTGCTGTGCCTGCCAAGGTAAATCCATCCAGCCTGCCCACGTAAACAGAGTGCGCGTCGGAAGCGATGGGCTCGTCTTCGACCACCAGGACGCGGATGTCGGTCATGCTTTCCCTTCCTGGGGGACCGGTGCGGGGAGGACAACATGGAACCGTGCGCCGTGCAGGACTGCCGGCGCCTCCCCGGTACCGGAGGGCTCCCCGCCAAAGGCCGGGGCCTCGCTGTCCGGGCTCTCATTGCTGACTGACATCGTACCGTCCAGGCGCTGGACGGCTTGGCGGACCAACGCCAGCCCCACCCCCCGGCCGTGGTCGCCCCGATGCCCATGCCCTCCGGACTTGGTGCTGAAACCATACTGCAGGACGTCGTCGATGGCGTCGGGATCGATGCCGGGTCCTGAATCACGGACGGTGAATTCGACGGCGGACGCTCCCGTTCCCACGGCGAGCTCCACTTTGCGCGGAGGTTCGCCCGCGGCGGCGGCGTCGATGGCGTTGTCCAGCAGGTTGCCGAGGATCGTCACGAGGTCCTGGATTTCCAGGCCGCTGACGCCGGAGGTTCCCGTAGTCCGCACCACGAGTTCAACGCCACGCTCGTGGGCTTCCGCGGCCTTTCCCATGATCAGGGCGCTGAGGACCGGTTCATCCACGGAAGCGAGCATGTCGTCGGTGAGTTGTTGGCTCAGCTCCAGGTCCTTGGTGGCAAACTCCAGGGCCTGGGGCGTCCTGCCCAGTTCAAGGAGCGAAACGATCATGTGCAGGCGATTGGCGTGTTCATGGGTTTGGGCGCGGAGCGCGTCCGACAGTGTCTTCATGGTCTCCAGCTCCGTGCCCAGGGACTCGATTTCCGTCCGGTCACGCAGGGTGGCCACCGTCCCGTACACAGCGGGCTTCTGCCGGTTGCGGGGGGCGGCCGGGCCAATGGCCGGTGCCTGGTTCACCACCAGGATCCGTTCACCGGTGAGATGGATTTCGTCATGTGCCGGCCTGCCCGATTCAAACAGCGCCCTGAGGCTCCCGTCGAACGGCAGGTCGGAGAGCTTGGGGGCGGCGTCGGGGGAGCGGTCCGCCTCGGAGGGCTCCAGGCCCAGCAGCTCAGCGGCCTGGTCGTTGTACATGACGGCCTTGCCCTGGGTGTCGATGAGGATGACGCCTTCACGGACGGAGTGCAGGACCGATTCGTAGTAGGCAAACAGCTGTGCAAGTTGTTCGGGCCCCCAGCCCCGCGTCACCGACCGCAGGTACCGGCCCAGGAACCATGACGCGATGGAGCCGAAGAACAGGACGATCACGGCGATGCCGCCGATCACGGCCAGCCGCTCAGCCACGTCCGTATCCACCGTCCGCACTGTCACGCCGGCTGCAACGAGGGCTATCACGGACCCGTTCGCATCCGTGACCGGGGCGATGGTGCGCACCGACGGTCCCAGGGTTCCGGCCGTCACTTCCGTGAAAGTCCCGCCCCGGAGGGCAGGCTCGATGGTTCCGATGTACGGTTTGCCCAGTTCGTCTTCCCGGGGATGGGTCCACCGTGTCCGGTCCGGAGACATGATGGTAATGAAGTCCAGGTCCGCGTCCCGCATGACCTCCACGGCATACGGCTGCAGCGCCCCCGAAGGATCAGTGCTGGAGGCTGCTTCGGCCACCAGGGGGTTGTCGGCGATGGACATGGCAACGGCCAGCATGCGCTCGCCGGCTTCGTCGTACGCGCGGTCGCGGGCTTCGACGACCGAGAATGTCCCGAAGGCGGCAGTGAGCACCACGACGAAGAGCAGATTGGCTGCAAACAATCGCCGGGCGATACTCCAGCTGTGAAACACGGGGCCTCCCATGACCAATATGACCGCAAGGGTGATGCGTGTCACCAACGGCTCAATGATGGATATCACACAGGGCAGCGGCATGGACACATGTACAGGACCGCAGCGCCTTACACAGTATCCAGAAGGAGAATCCCATGACCTCTCAACGAGGAGAGTCGGCAACGGTTGCCGCCGGCGGACGCAAGGGTCTCGACAAGTCGCACTATCTGTACATCGCGGTCATCCTGGCCGTCGTACTGGGTGCCTTGGTGGGCCTCATGTTCCCCGAAGCCGGAAAGTCGCTGAAGCCGCTCGGTGATGGCTTCATCAAGCTGATCAAGATGATGATCGCGCCCGTTATTTTCTGCACCATCGTCCTGGGCATCGGTTCCATCGCCAAGGCCGCCACGGTTGGCAAGGTCGGCGGTCTGGCCCTGGGGTACTTCGTGGCCATGTCCACTTTCGCCCTGGCCATTGGCCTGGTGGTGGGCAACCTGATCCACCCGGGCGAAGGCCTGAAGCTGACTCCCTACGATCCCTCCAAGAAGGCCGCCACTGACAGCACGGTCGACTTCCTGCTGGGCATCATCCCCGGTGACATCCCGGTCCTGCCCACGCTCCTGGCAGCTATTCTGGTTGGCTTCGCCCTGCAGAAGATGGGGGCCCAGGGTGCCCCTATCCTGAACGCGATCGGACACGGCCAGCGCCTGGTGTTCCGTATCCTCATCATGATCATGTGGCTCGCTCCGGTCGGCGCCTTTGGTGCGATTGCCGCCGTCGTTGGTGCTACCGGCGCCCAGGCCATCCTCAGCATGTTCACCCTGATGGCCGCCTTCTACATCACCTGCGCCTTGTTCATCGTTGTCATCCTTGGCACGCTGCTCCGTGCAGTGTCCGGCGTCAACATCTTCAAGCTCATGAAGTACCTGGCCCGTGAATACCTGTTGATCTTCTCGACGTCCTCCTCGGAAGCTGCGCTGCCACGCCTCATTGCCAAGATGGAACACCTGGGTGTCTCCAAGCCCGTGGTTGGCGTGACGGTTCCCACCGGCTATTCCTTCAACCTGGATGGAACTGCCATCTACCTGACCATGGCGTCGCTGTTCGTTGCCAACGCCATGGGTACGCCACTGGACCTCGGTGCCCAGATCTCCCTGCTGGTCTTCATGATCATCGCTTCCAAGGGTGCCGCTGGCGTGACCGGTGCCGGCCTGGCGACCCTGGCGGCAGGCCTCCAGGCGCACAAGCCCGAACTGCTGGGTGGCGTGGGCATGATCGTCGGCATCGACCGTTTCATGTCGGAGGCCCGCGCTCTGACCAACTTCACCGGAAACGCCGTAGCCACGGTCCTGATCGGCACCTGGGTCAAGGAGATCGACTCCACCCAGGTCAACCGGGTCCTGTCCGGCGAGGAGCCCTTCGACGAGCAGACCATGATCGCCCATGGTGCGGAAACTCCGGCTCCGGAAGCGGACACGCGGGAAAAGGCCACCGTGTAAGGTCTCCTGCCCGGAACAGAATCCGCCAAAGCAGCAGTAGAAGGCCGGCGTCCCGTGTGGACGCTGGCCTTCCGCCTGCCGTCCACCGGAAGCAACCTTCGAGTTCAACTAGAGGGTCAAGGCTCAAATCCGGGACAAAGTCAAGTTCCCCGGTTTACCGTGTCGGGCGCTGTAGCCTAGTCGGGTAGCAACGCTGTGGCTGGGGAAGCAGCGGCAGGGGAAGATCGTCGTCGAAAGAGTGGTTGGATACGTGAGCAGCGAACGGGGAACAGCTATCTTGGCAGGAACCGGGCTCGATCTGGAAGACGCCGTCATGGGGCCCACGGGCCGACCCCACCGGGACTTCCCTGAGCCTGCGCCACTGGACTCCCATGGGCCCGCCCGGGTCATCGCCATGGTGAACCAGAAGGGTGGCGTCGGCAAAACCACCTCCACCATCAATCTCGCGGCCGCGTTGGCTGAATACGGCCGCCGCGTCCTTCTGGTTGATTTTGATCCCCAGGGTGCGCTGTCGGCGGGACTGGGCGTGAACCCGCATGAACTGGACCTGACTGTCTACAACGTGCTGATGGACCGGAAAGTCAGCATCCGCGACGCCATCCACCAAACAGGAGTGGACGGCGTTGACCTTCTTCCGGCCAACATTGACCTCTCTGCCGCCGAGGTGCAGCTCGTCAACGAAGTCGCGCGGGAGCAGGTCCTGGACCGTGCCCTCAAGAGTGTTGAGGACGAATACGATGTCGTCCTGATCGACTGCCAGCCATCGTTGGGCCTGCTGACCGTCAACGCCTTGACCGCAGCCCACGGCGTCATCATCCCCCTGATCTGTGAGTTCTTTGCGCTCAGGGCGGTGGCGTTGCTGGTGGAAACCATCGAGAAGGTCCAGGACCGCCTGAACCCACGTCTGCAGGTCGACGGCGTGCTGGCCACCATGTACGACGCCCGCACCTTGCACAGCCGCGAAGTCATCACGCGGCTGGTGGAAGCCTTTGGCGACAAGGTTTTCGAGACCGTCATCAAGCGCTCCATCAAGTTTGCGGATGCGACCGTCGCCGCCGAACCCATCACCAGCTACGCCGGCAACCACGTCGGTGCTGACGCCTACCGCCGCCTCGCCAAGGAACTCATTTCGCGCGGCGGCGCACCCTAGCGGACGAACATGGCGGGGACAAGCACCGCGCCTGCCGCGGTTCAGGAACCTGGTGCTGCCGTGTCCGCTGACGAGTCCGACGGCGGTGCCTCCGATCCCCGGAAGCCAGGCTTTGAGGTACGGCTGGCCAACTTCACCGGGCCCTTCGATCTTCTGCTGGGCCTGATTTCCAAGCACAAGCTGGACATCACCGAAGTTGCCCTGGCCACGGTCACGGACGAGTTCATCAAGTACATCCGGCGCCTGCAGGAAGTGGGCGAGGAATGGGCGCTGGATGAGGCCAGCGAATTCCTGGTCATCGCGGCTACCCTGTTGGACCTCAAAGCGGCCCGCCTGTTGCCGGCCGGCGAGGTCGAGGACGCCGAGGACATCGCCTTGCTGGAGGCCAGGGACCTCCTGTTTGCGCGCCTGCTGCAGTACAAGGCCTTCAAGGAGGTCGCCGGCCTGCTGGGGACAACCCTGGAAGAGGAATCCCGGAGGTATCCGCGGCAGGTGTCCCTGGAGCCCCACTTCGCAGCGCTCCTTCCGGAACTGGTCTGGCGGCACAGTCCGGAGCAATTCGCGGAGCTCGCGGCCACAGCGCTCAAGCCCAAAAACACGGCTCCACCGGAAGTCGGCCTGGACCACCTCCACGCGCCGCCGGTGAGTGTCAAGGAACAGGCGGAAATCATCGGCTACCGTTTGCAGCTCGGCGCGCCGCTGTCGTTCAGTGCACTGGTCGCCGACGCCGAAACCACGCTCGTGGTGGTCGCCCGGTTCCTGGCGCTCCTTGAAATGTTCCGCGACCGCGTGGTTGCTTTCGAGCAGCCCGCCGCCCTGGGGGAGCTGACGGTACGGTGGACGGGGAACGATGCCCACTGGGACAGTTCCCACCTGAGTGAAGAGTACGAGGACACTGATGAAAGGGCATCCGATGACTGAGCCGGAAGGTGCAGCAGACGGTTTGGCCGCCTTGGAGGTGCTGCCCGGTGGTGCGCGGGCGGCACTGGAAGCGGTGCTCATGGTCATTGACCAGCCTGCCACCACTGAGGAGCTGGCTGCAGGGCTGGAGGTTACGGTCGCCGTAGTCGAGGATTTGCTGGGGGAACTGCAGCGGGAGTATAGCGGCTATACTGTTAAAGCCCCGGACGTGGACGCTGACGGCTTAGCCGCTGACAGCACAGCACCCCGGGGTTTTGAATTGCGGAACGTCGCCGGAGGGTGGCGGATCTACTCACGTCCGGAGTTTGCGGACATCGTGGGAAGGTTCGTGCTGGAGGGTCAGACCACCAGGCTCACCCAGGCGGCGCTGGAGACCCTTGCGGTCATTGCCTACCGGCAGCCCGTCTCCAGGGCACGGGTTTCCGCGATTCGTGGCGTCAATGTGGATTCGGTGGTCCGGACCCTGACCCAGCGCGGTTTGATCGAGGATTCGGGAAACGATCCCGAGTCGGGGGCGGTTCTGTACAGGACAACCTCGTACTTCCTCGAACGCATGGGAATCGGGTCAGTTGGTGAATTGCCGCGGCTCTCACCGCACCTTCCAGGCCTGGAAGGGATCGACGAGTACTACGACGCCAGCCGGATGTAACTCCTGGCCATCAGGAAGCCACCCGGCACCACGGACAATTAAAGACAGGTACAGGGCACCGACGTGGTGCCGCAGCAACAAAGGGCAGACGATGTCTGCCTGGCTGGCTGGTGTTGACAGCAGCACTTAGGGCCGGCCACCACTTAACAAGGACGGGTCATGACACAGGCGGGACGCCAGGGTTCACCACGTAACGGTTCGGGACGCAACAGCTCCGGGCACAATGATGCAAGGGGCGGCGGACGCTCCACCGGAGGCGGCTTCGGCGGCTCCAAGGGCGGAGGCAGCGGACGCACCGGTGCCGGCAAGCGCTCTTTCCATCAGGGGGAACACCGGTCTTTCCGCTCTGCCAAGCCGCGGGAGGAGCGTCCTTTCGATCCCGACAACCCCACACGGTCCGGTGACCAGGGCCGTGGCCAGAGTGCCAAGCCGTTCCGCAAGCCCGGCTCCAACAAGCCTGGATTCGGGAAGGCCCCCGGTACTCCGGGAGCCTTGAAGCCCAAGCCAAAGCCCACCAAGCAAAACGGTTCCCGTGCCTTCGGCAGCGAGCGGTTCGGCCAGAACCTTGGTCCCGTACGCAAGCCGGCCCGCAACCGCGGCCCCCGACCGGACGTTCCACAGTCGGACCTCCACGACGCCGACGGCGTGCGCCTCCAGAAGGTCATGGCCCAGGCGGGTGTGGCATCGCGGCGCGTCTGCGAGGAAATGATCCTTGAAGGCCGGGTGGAAGTCGACGGCCAGGTCACCACGGAACTCGGTATGCGCGTGGATCCCAAAACGGCGGTCATCCACGTGGACGGCATCCGTATCCAACTCGATGAAACACTGGTCTACATGGTGTTCAACAAGCCCAAGGGCGTTGTTTCCACCATGGAGGACCCCGAGGGCCGTCCGTGCATCAGCGACTTCCTCAAGAACAACAAGAACAAGGGCGAGCGGCTGTTCCACGTCGGCCGTCTCGACGTCGCCACCGAGGGCCTGCTGCTGCTGACCAACGACGGCGAGCTCGCCAACCGTTTGACGCATCCCTCGTATGAGGTGCCCAAGACTTACCTCGTCCAGGTGCGTGGACCCTTCCCGCACGGCGTCGGAGCCAAGCTGAAGTCCGGCGTCGAGCTTGACGACGGAATCGCCGCCGTGGACTCGTTCCGGTTGGTGGATTCCACGCCCGGCCACGTCCTGATCGAAGTCGTGCTGCACTCCGGCAAGAACCGGATCGTACGCCGTATGTTCGACGCCGTGGGCTTCCCGGTGGAGCGGCTCGTCCGCGTCAAGGTTGGCCCGATCGGCCTGGGCGACCAGCGCCAGGGCAGCATCCGCAACCTCGGCCGCCAGGAGATCGGCCACCTCATGGCAGCTGTGGGGCTCTAGGGCATGTCGGCATTCCGCACCCACGGCCGCGGCCATCTTGATGGCCCGGTGGTGGTTCTCGGTACGGGTTTGCTGGGTGCCAGCATTGGCCTTGGCCTGCGCGGGCGCGGCGTTCCCGTATACCTTTACGACCCTTCGCCCACCAACCAGGCCGTGGCCGTGGATATCGGAGCAGGCCGTCCGTTGGCTGAGCTGGACGCGGAGCCGCAGCTTGTCGTCGTAGCGGCTCCGCCGGATGTTACAGCCGACGTCGTGGAGAAGGCCCTTGCGGACTACCCGGCGTCGGTGGTGGTGGATATCGCCAGTGTCAAGGCGGCCATCCAAGGCCAGCTCCGCGAACGCGGAGTGGACCTTGCCCGCTACGTTGGTACCCACCCCATGGCAGGCCGCGAAAAGTCGGGGCCAGTGGCAGCCCGCGGAGAGCTCTTCACGTCCATGCCGTGGGTGGTTTGTCCCTCCGAAGAAACCGGAGCAGATGCCCTGCAGCTTGCCAGGTCGCTCGCGGGAGACCTGGGTGCCATTGTCTCCCAGTTCACGGCCGACGAACACGACGAAGCCGTGGCCCTGGTATCGCACCTGCCGCAGATCATGTCGTCCCTCCTGGCCAGCCGGCTGCAGGGGACGCCGCTGCATGCGTTGTCGTTGGCCGGTAACGGGCTGCGTGACACCACCCGCATCGCCGCCAGCGACCCTACCCTCTGGGTCCAGATCCTGGGCGGCAACGCGGAGAAGGTGGTCACCATCCTGCATGGCGTACGGGAGGACCTGAACCGGTTGATCGGGACCCTCGAAGCACCGCTTGCCCCAGGGGCGCGCCTTGACCTTGCCCAGCTGATCAGCGAAGGCAACGCAGGCCAGGCGCGCATTCCCGGCAAGCATGGCGGACCCCCGCAGGCGTACTCGTGGCTCACGATCCTGGTGGACGACCGCCCCGGCCAGATTGCGCGGCTGTTGACGGAGATCGGTGAAATCGGCGTGAATGTGGAAGACCTCCGCCTGGACCACTCCTCAGGCCGTAACGTGGGCATGGTGGAGCTTTCCGTGCTGCCCAGCAAGCACGACCTCCTTGTTGAAGCCTTGACCGATCGCGGATGGCGGGTACTGCAGTAATGACACGTGAATTTTTTGGTCCGGAAACAGTTGCCCGGCCCGGTAAGCCGTTGGTCATCGCGATCGATGGTCCTTCCGGATCCGGCAAGTCCAGTGTCAGCAAGGAAGTTGCCCGGCGCCTGAAGCTTGCCTACCTGGATACCGGTGCCATGTACCGTGCCCTGACGTGGTACTGCCTCAAGACTGGTGTGGACCTTCACGACGGTGCCGCTGTTGAACAGGCTTCCAAAACCATGCCCCTGGAAATCAGCACCAGTACGGCAGTGGAGTACGTGGCCGTGGACGGCACGGATATCACCGAAGAAATCAGGGATCCGTTGATTTCTGCGTCCGTGAGCGCCGTAGCCACAACGCTGGGTGCCAGGACGGAACTGATCCGCCGCCAGCGGCAGTTCATCGACCAGCACCACCACCGCATGGTGGTGGAGGGACGGGACATCACCACCGTCGTCGCCCCGCATGCCGAAGTCCGGATCCTGCTGACCGCCAGCGAGGAAGCCAGGCTCCGCCGTCGTGGTATCCAGTTGGGCGGCACCCAAAGCAAGGAACAGCTCACCGCCCAAGTCATCCACCGCGATGCCAAGGACTCCACCGTCGTTAACTTCACGCAGGCTGCCGACGGTGTAGTGACACTGGATTCTTCCGACCTCACCTTCGACGAGACGGTGGAAACGGCCCTCGCGATCGTCAGCAAGGTCATCTATGGCGACTAGGACAACGCCGGCGGGCGCTGTTTCACCACCTGCCGTGCCCGCGGCATGGACCCGCGTCTGGAGCCGGCCGGTCGGCTGGTTCCTTGACCATGTGGTGTACCGCACCGTGGTCACGGGCAAGGCCAATATCCCCGCAGCAGGCCCCGTCATCTTCGCCGGCAACCACATCAGCTTCCTGGACGGTCCCGTGATGTTCGGAGCGTCGCCCCGGCCCATGCACATCCTGGTCAAGAAAGAGATGTTCAGGGGATTCCTCGGGAAAGTGCTGCGTGGGTCGGGCCAGATCCCGGTGGACCGCTCCGGTGACCGGGCCGCACTGCATACCAGCAAGAAACTGCTGGACGCCGGCCGTTGCGTCGGGATCCTGCCCGAAGGTACCCGGGGGAGTGGCTCAGCGGAAAGCATCAGCCCGGGGGTCGCGTGGCTTGCCCTCAACTCCGGGGCGACCGTCATCCCTGTTGCCATCCTGGGCACCCGCCAGGGCGCCGAGCACCGTGACCATGTTCCCAGGCCCCGCCGGAAGCTGTACGTCAGCTTCGGTGAACCCCTCAGCGTCCAGCGCCGGAAGGGCGAACCGGGCCGTGCTTCAATGGACAGGGCGTCCGCGGCGATCCGGGACGCCCTGGCCGGACACGTCCGGGACGCTGTCCTGGCCACCGGCCAAAACCTTCCTTCCACGGGTGCGCCCGCGGAGGCCGCGCAACAACAGCGCCCACCAGCAGTAGCCGGGTTGCCGGCAGACCACCACTAAGGAAAGTGCAATGAGCGATACGACTCAAAAGTCCGGCTTCCACGGAGCCGGCGACGACGAATACACGCCCGCAGGCACCGACCAGGTGGCTGAAAACCTGGCTGCCCTGGACGACGAAGAAGCCGAACTCCGCGCTGCCACCCTCCGGGCGGGCCTGGACGACTACGAACTTGACGAAGACGACGCAGCGCTGCTCAGCGGTGACTATGAGGACGAAGGGGAAGAAGGACCCCTCAAACTCGATCCCGTGCTGGCCATCATCGGCCGGCCCAACGTCGGCAAGTCCACCCTGGTCAACCGCATCCTGGGCCGCCGCGAGGCCGTCGTGGAGGATACCCCGGGCGTAACCCGCGACCGCGTCATGTATTCGGCGCGGTGGAACGGGCGCAACTTCACGCTCGTGGACACCGGCGGGTGGGAACACGATGCCAAGGGCATCCACGCCCGCGTGGCTGACCAGGCCGAGATGGCCGTGGAACTTGCTGATGCGGTGTTGTTCGTGGTGGATTCCGCGGTCGGTGCAACGGCAACCGACGAGGCCGTCATGAAGATGCTCCGGCGCAGCAAGAAGCCGGTCATCCTGGTGGCGAACAAGGTCGATGACTTTGCACAGGAGGCCGACTCGGCAACCCTGTGGGGCCTTGGGTTCGGCCAGCCCTATCCCGTCTCGGCGCTCCATGGGCGTGGTGTGGCGGACCTTCTGGACAAGGTGATGGACACCCTGCCCGAGTTTTCCCAGGTCGAGGGCGTGGAGCGTTCCGGCGGCCCGCGTCGCATTGCGCTGATCGGCCGCCCCAACGTTGGCAAGTCCTCGCTGCTGAACAAGCTGGCCGGATCTGAGCGCGTGGTGGTGGATCCCTTGGCGGGCACCACCCGCGACCCCGTGGACGAGTTCATCGAACTCGGTGGCCGCACCTGGCGGTTCGTGGATACAGCCGGGATCCGCCGCCGCCAGCACATGGCACAAGGCGCGGACTTTTATGCCTCCCTGCGGACCCAGGCTGCCCTCGAAAAGGCGGAGGTCGCCGTCGTTCTCCTGGCCGTCGACGAGGTCCTCAGCGAGCAGGATGTCCGCATCCTGCAACTGGCCATCGAGTCCGGCCGCGCGCTGGTCCTGGCATTCAACAAGTGGGACCTCCTGGACGATGAACGTCGCCGCTACCTGGAGCGTGAGATCGAGCAGGACCTGGCGCACGTTGACTGGGCTCCGCGCGTCAACATCTCGGCCAAGACCGGTTGGCACAAGGACCGGCTGGTTCCCGCCCTGGACAGGGCGCTGGAAAGCTGGGACCGCCGGATTCCCACCGGCCGCCTCAATGCGTTCCTGGGCGAACTGGTGGCAGCACACCCGCACCCGGTCCGTGGTGGCAAGCAGCCCCGTATCCTGTTCGGCACCCAGGCTTCCAGCCGTCCGCCGAAGTTTGTGCTGTTCACCACTGGCTTCCTCGATCCCGGATACCGCCGTTTCATCACCCGCCGCCTCCGCGAGACCTTCGGGTTTGAAGGAACTCCAATCGAGGTCAGCATGCGTGTCCGCGAAAAGCGGGGCCGCAAACGTTAAGTGAGACGGGCATCACAGCAGACTTTTGCTCTGATGGCACAAGCACCCTCCAACGTCGTGTAAGCTTTTGGAGGTGGTTCGGCCGGACTGCTTAGGGAGGAAATCCCAGGCGGAGAACGGCGGAACCAGCGGGCTGTAGCGCAGCTTGGTAGCGCACTTGACTGGGGGTCAAGGGGTCGCAGGTTCAAATCCTGTCAGCCCGACCATAAAGGCCGGAATTCCGTGGAAACGGAATTCCGGCCTTTGGTCGTTTAAGCCCCAGTGGTGCGCCTAGGCATGCTGCAGTGCACCCAGGGCCCGGACCAGTGGCTCCAGTTCGGGAACCTGCTCCGCGGCCGCAAGGGCGCCCGCCAGGGTCTCGTCGTGGACGGGCCTGGTGTCGAGGAGAAGCTTCTGTCCTGCCGCGGTGAGCTCCGTATAGATGCCGCGCCTGTCGTCGGCGCACAGGATGCGGGTCAGGAGTCCGCGGTCTTCCAAGCGGTTGACCAGCCGCGTGGTCGCGCTGCTGGAGAGTGCGGTGGCCCGGGCCAGTTGCTGCATGCGCATGTGCCAGCCGTCCTGCCGGCTCAGCGCATCCAGCACGGTGTACTCAACAACCGAGAGCTCACTGGACGCCTGGAGGGCCTTCTCCAGTTCCGCTTCGATGCTCCCGTGCAGGGCAGCGAGGGTGCGCCATCCCTGTGCCCGTACTTCCACGGCGTCATCCTTGATGCCCATGTGTGCTGTGCTCCTGCCTTCAGTGGGTGGTGTGAGCAGACCGCAAAGTAGTTGCTTGCGCAAATACCACGCGTGTGCAACTATATATGCAGCGTCTGCAACTATTATTCTACGGTTCCGGCGGGCGCACTTCCAGTTTTCGAGGAACCCGTATCCCAAGGAGTTTCACCATGCCTGCAGGGTTGATTGCCCTTGCCCTCGGCGGATTCGGCATCGGACTTACCGAGTTCGTGATCATGGGCCTGTTGCCCGAGGTCGCCGCCGACTTCCGCGTATCCGAAGCCTCGGCCGGTTGGTTCATCTCCGGCTACGCCTTGAGCGTGACCGTCGGTGCCCTTCTGGTGACAGCTGCCGTGACCCGGCTTCCCCGGAAGCCCGTCCTGATCGGCCTGCTGGTCCTGTTCATTGCCGGCAACTTCCTCTCGGCTGTTGCCGATACCTACTCAGCCATGCTGATCGGCCGTATCATCGCCGCCCTGTGCCACGGCGCCTTCTTCGGCATCGGGTCGGTCGTGGCTGCAGGGATGGTCCCCGCCCATAAGAAGGCTGGAGCCATTGCCATCATGTTCACCGGGCTCACTGCCGCCAACGTCCTGGGGGTTCCGTTCGGAACGCTCCTGGGGCAGCACTTTGGCTGGCGTTCCACTTTTTGGGCCATTACGGTGATCGGCGTGGTAGCCCTGCTGGGGATTGCCCTCATGGTTCCCGCGACGGGGCCTGCTCCCACACAGGGCCTGCGCAGCGAGCTTGGTGCCTTCCGTTCGGGGCAGGTGTGGCTGTCCATCCTGGTGACGATCCTCGGTTTCGGCGGAATGTTCGGGGCCTTTACGTACATCGCATTCACCTTGACCGAGGTATCGGGCTTTGACGCAGGCGCTGTTCCGTGGTTGTTGGTGCTGTTCGGCGGTGGACTCTTCGTGGGCAACGTCCTGGGTGGCAAGGCGGCGGACAAGGCTATCGATACTTCACTGGTGGTCATCCTCGCCGGTCTGGTTGCTGTGCTGGTCTTCTTCGCCCTGACCGCTTCAAGCAGCATTGCCAGCTTGTTCTCACTGGCCCTGATGGGCGGCTTCGGTTTCGCCACCGTGCCCGGCCTGCAGATGCGTGTCATGCACTTCGCTTCCACGGCGCCCACGCTGGCTTCCGGTGCCAACATTGGTGCTTTCAACCTGGGTAATGCCCTGGGTGCGTGGCTGGGTGGGGTGACCATCACGGCAGGGCTGGGCTACACCTCGCCCATTTGGGCGGGCGCCGGCATTACAGTCGCCGCGCTCCTGGTGATGGTGGCCGCAGCTGCCGCAGCCCGGCGTCGGTCTTCCGCAGTACCGGCCGACGCCGACAGCGAACCCCGCAAGGCAATCGTCGCCTGACGACGCCACGCCGGCAAAAGGGCACTGCCCGCTGTGGAAGCATCCATGGCGGGCAGTGCCCTTTTTTATCTGCGGAGCGGGCGGCGCCGCCAGCGCAGGGTACTTTCCGCGGAAGCTTCATGCGGCGGGGTAATTCCGGCCAGGGAATTGCCGGCTTTGGGGCGCGGTTGACGGTGTTGTGCGATAAGCCGGCACACCCTGCGGCACGGTGGGGAATTATGCCTATACTTTCAGCGGTGGCCGGATGCCCGGGCCGCCGTCGAGGTCCGTAAATGTTCCGATGAAAGGCCACCCATGAGCAATATTCCAGCCGATCTTTCCTACACCGCAGAGCACGAATGGGTTTCCGCTCCCGATGCCGACGGTGTTGTCCGCGTAGGCATCACTGATTTCGCGCAGGATGCACTGGGAGACGTCGTTTACGCGCAAATGCCTGAGCCTGGTACCAGGATCACCGGCAATGAGGTGGTGGGCGAGGTTGAATCCACTAAGAGCGTCAGTGACATTTATGCGCCCCTTTCGGGCGAGGTTATTAACCGGAATGACTCATTGGACCAGGATCCGGCGCTTATCAACTCCGACCCGTACGGCGACGGCTGGCTTTTTGAAGTAAAGCTCGCAGATGGTGAAGCAGTGGATTCCCTGCTCAGTGCATCGGAGTACGAACAGCAGGTAGGCTAAAGTTATCTGGCCCGCCCGGCCTGGCAATTCCTCGAGCGGGAAGCGCAGAAAGGCGGGCCAGCTACCGATTTGCCCGGCGGTACCGGGAGGCGGAAGTGGCCGGCGGGGTTTGGAACCGCCGGCGGATGAGGAGGAAATTCCATGGTTGGCGGCGAACAGAACCAAGCCAATATCGGGAACGGCGCGGAAGAACAGCCTACGTCGGAGACCACCTCGATCAGCATCACGCCAACGTGGGACGAGCCCAGCATTGCGCCCCGGCTGGCACCCGAAGAGCGGGCCTCCGTGGATGCGCTGCCCCCTGAGTCGGCGTTGCTTATCGCCCACAGCGGACCCAACGCGGGAGCCCGCTTCCTGCTGGACGCGGATACCACCACGGCGGGCAGGCATCCGGACGCGGACATCTTCCTGGACGACGTCACTGTCTCACGCAAGCATGTGCAGTTCCACCGTACTCCGGCGGGTTTTGAGCTCGTGGACATGGGCAGCCTCAACGGCACCTATGTCAACCACGACCGCGTCGACCGCGTGCTGCTGAAGAGCGGGAACGAGGTCCAGATCGGCAAGTTCCGGTTGACCTACTACCTGAGCTCCCGCCGCCCTGCGGGCCAAGCCTGACCCCGGGGTACTTGCCTGTGGCAATGGCCCAGCCCGACCGTCGCGGACCGCAGGTCCTGAATATCGGGGAAGTCCTGGCTCAGCTGAGCGATGACTTCCCCGGAATGACTGCGTCCAAAATCCGCTTTCTGGAAGAAAAAGGCCTGATCAATCCCAAGCGGACCCCTGCAGGGTACCGGCAGTACGTCGACAGCGATGTGGAACGCCTGCGCTTTGTCCTGGCACTCCAACGGGACCAGTACCTGCCGTTGAAGGTCATCAAGGACTATCTGGATGCCATAGACCGGGGGGAGCGTCCGGACAACCTTCCGCCCGGCGTAACGGTTTCACCGCGGATAGTGTCCGCCGAAATGGCGGCCGAGATCCAAGGGCGTGCACGGGCCCTGAGTGAGGAGCAGCTGCGGGCCGAATCCGGCGCCAGCGTCCCGCTGCTGGAGTCGCTGCTGAGTTTTGGATTGATCAGCCACGTCGGTGGCAAGTTCGATGAGCATGCCCTCCAGGTAGCCCGCGCCTGTGTCCAGTTGGAGGGGCACGGGCTGGAACCCCGGCACCTTCGCCCGTTCCAGGCGGCGGCGGACCGCGAGTTCGGCCTGGTGGAACGGGCGGTGGCACCACTGATGTCCCGCAAGGATGCCGCGTCACAATCCCGCGCAGCCGAGGCCGCCCGGGAAATCAGCGACCTCTGCCTCACACTGCACAGGGCGCTCGTCCACGACCGTATCTCCCGGATGGACAGCTGATGATTGAAGTCGAAATTGTGGGTGTCCGGATAGAACTGCCCTCCAACCAGCCTTTGGTCCTGCTCAGGGAACTGAAGGGGGAGCGGCATGTGCCCATATGGATCGGCACACCGGAGGCCAGTGCGATCGCCCTGGCCCAGCAGGGGGTCGTACCGCCGCGTCCCATGACCCATGACCTCCTGGTAGACGTGGTCGAGTCGTTGGGCCACTCGATCATCAGTGTGAACATAGTGGCCGTGGAAGACAACATCTTTTACGGGCAGCTGCAGTTCGACGACGGCACGGTGGTCAGTTCCCGGGCTTCGGATGCGCTGGCCCTGGCCTTGCGGGCCAAGTGCCGGATCTGGTGCGCCAATGCCGTGATGGAAGAGGCCGGGGTCCGGATCACCGAGCACGATGAAGGTGAGGACTCGGAGCCTGCTGCCAGCGTGGACGAAGAGCGCGAAATGCGGCGGTTCCGCGAGTTTCTGGACGACGTGGAACCGGAAGATTTCGAGGGCTGAGCGCACCCTAAGCCTAAAGTTGAGGGTGAAACTTTCGACACGCCACTTTTTCAGCGCCAACGTCTTTGACCTCGGGGCCGTGCGGGCCTAACGTCGAACATATCGAGTTCCCGTTGCATACACTGCCCACGCAAGTCACACTGGAAAAAGCGGACTTGTGGGAATTACATGCCTGAATTTCGGCGTTGTAAGCAGTGGTCACGCACCGTCCCCAAGGGAACTGACAACAAGGAGGTCACGTGAGTCCGAAAGGCGAAGCAGGCGAGCTGAAGCAGGCCTCGACCGGCATTGCTGCGCCCGTTACCGGCGCCCAAGGTCTCCTCTTCACTGAGGACCTTCCTGTGCTGGACGAGGACGCGGGTTACCGCGGTCCTACTGCATGCAAAGCCGCCGGCATTACGTACCGCCAACTGGACTACTGGGCCCGGACCGGCCTGGTGGAGCCGGCCGTCCGTGGAGCTGCAGGATCCGGTTCGCAGCGCCTGTACGGGTTCCGGGACATCCTCGTCCTCAAGGTGGTCAAGCGGCTCCTGGACACCGGCGTCTCCCTCCAGCAGATCCGCACCGCTGTTGAGCACCTTCGCGAGCGGGGAGTGGAGGACCTGGCACAGATCACCCTCATGAGCGACGGCGCCAGCGTCTATGAATGTACTTCGGCAGATGAGGTCATCGACCTCGTCCAAGGCGGCCAGGGTGTGTTCGGCATCGCGGTGGGCCGGGTATGGCGGGAAGTTGAAGGAAGCCTTGCCGAGCTCCCCAGTGAACACGCGGCCGAACAGTCCTTTCCCGACGACGAACTGAGCAAGCGACGGGTGGCTCGCCGCATCAGCTAGGTACTGCCTGGTGCTTGGAAACGTAGAAGGTCACCCATAAAACGAAGAAGCCGCCTCCTTACCGGGGCGGCTTCCTTGTTGGTGGAGCAGTATGTCAGCGCTGGCGGCGGTCCCGTACGGCGGACTTGCCCCCCAGCAGATTCTGCAGAAGGTCGTCAAAGAGCTTTGCCGAGTTCTTGGCCGAGTCCCCGGGCCAGTGGTGGACAGAGTGGGCTGCCCCCTGGATCTGCTGCCAGTTTGCTTGCTCGGGAATGTGTGGGGACAGCAGCAGCTCACCGAACATCGATTCCATCTCGGCAAGCCGGAAAGCATGTTCCGATGAACCGGTGCGCACGCGGTTGGCAACAATGCCTGCCGGGGCGAGGTTGGGGGCGAACTCCTGGCGGAACAGCTGGATCGCACGCATGGTCCGTTCTGTTCCCGCCACGGAGAACAGTCCGGGCTCCGCTACCAGGACCACGCGGTCGCTGGCACTCCAGGCCATGCGCGTCAGGCCATTGAGGGAGGGTGGGCAGTCCACCAGGACGAGCTCGTAGCTGGTGGTGCCTGCCAGGACGGCGGAAAGGCGCCGTAAGTCCCTCCGACCCAGGTCCGGGCGGTCGTAGATGCCGGTGAACGCAGACCCGACTGCGACGTCGAGCTTGCCGTCGCTGGAGCCGTTGGAGACCCAACTGCTGCCGGCCACATTCTCCGTCAGCCTGGCCTTCCGGGGGCTCTTGAGCATGCGGCCTATGTCCAGCTGGCTGCCGGGCTGTACCCCCAGCGCGGTGGTTGCATCAGCGTGGGGATCGAGATCCACCACCAGGGTGGGAATTCCGGCTGCGAGGGCCGCGGACGCCAGACCCGTTGTCACGGAGGTCTTTCCCACTCCACCTTTGAGGCTGCTGATGCTGACTACTTGCACTTGAAAACCCAAAACCTAACGCCGGTTGCCGTATCGCGCTGTTTTCCGCCCCGGATCGGAGCCAGGGGCTTGCCGAAGCCCCTTCAACATCATAAGTGGCCCCACCCCGGTTTCCCGCTTTCTACGCGCCACGGTCAGATGGGAAGATGCTGCGTATTAGCACGGCTGAGGGGTCGCGCGCACGCATATACAAGGCACATGACGATTACTTTGTGATGGTTGCCACAAAGATTTGTGTTTGATGCTGGCGAGACTACACACTGTGACCACCGACCGATCCACCCGCAATGATGCAGGAGAAGTATGTTTTCGAAAATTCTGGTGGCCAATCGCGGAGAAATCGCGATCAGGGCGTTTCGCGCTGGTTATGAACTGGGCGCCAAGACCGTTGCTGTCTTTCCGCACGAGGATCGTAACTCGATCCACCGGCAGAAGGCCGACGAAGCTTACCTGATCGGCGAGGTGGGCCACCCCGTCCGCGCTTATCTGGACGTTGAGGAGGTAGTCCGCGTCGCCAAGGAAGCCGGCGCCGACGCCATTTACCCCGGCTACGGGTTCCTCTCGGAGAATCCAGACCTGGCACGTGCCGCCAAAGCCGAAGGCATCACCTTCGTCGGTCCGCCGGCCGAGGTGCTGGAGCTGGCCGGCAATAAGGTTGCTGCCCTGGAGGCGGCCCGCAAGGCCGGCGTTCCCGTGTTGAAGTCGAGCAAGCCGTCCAAGGACCTGGACGAACTGATCGCTGCCGCGGACGAGATCGGTTTCCCCATTTTCGCCAAGGCCGTCGCGGGCGGCGGCGGCCGTGGCATGCGCCGCGTTGAAACCCGCGAGGCGCTCCCGGAGGCCCTGCAGTCCGCAATGCGCGAGGCTGATGCGGCCTTTGGTGACCCCACGATGTTCCTCGAGCAGGCCGTACTGCGTCCCCGCCACATCGAGGTACAGATCCTGGCCGACGCCGAAGGCAACGTCATGCATCTGTTTGAACGCGACTGTTCGCTGCAGCGCCGCCACCAGAAGGTGGTTGAGATTGCCCCGGCTCCCAACCTTGACGACAACATCCGCCAAGCCCTTTACCGGGACGCGGTGGCATTTGCCAAGGCACTGAACTACGTCAACGCCGGGACCGTCGAGTTCCTCGTGGACACCGAGGGCGCCCGTGCCGGACAGCACGTCTTTATCGAAATGAACCCCCGCATCCAGGTCGAGCACACCGTGACGGAGGAAATCACGGATGTGGACCTGGTCCAGGCGCAGATGCGCATCGCTTCCGGCGAGACCCTGGCCGACCTTGGCCTGAGCCAGGAGACCGTCTCGATCAAGGGCGCCGCTCTCCAATGCCGTATCACCACGGAAGACCCCGCCAATGGCTTCCGTCCCGATGTTGGAAAGATCACCGGTTACCGATCCGCTGGTGGCGCCGGTGTACGGCTCGACGGCGGTACCGTCTATTCCGGTGCCGAGATCAGCCCGCACTTCGACTCCATGCTGGTCAAGCTGACCTGCCGCGGCCGCGATTACCCGGCCGCGGTCGCCCGTGCACGGCGTGGCCTCGCGGAGTTCCGTATCCGTGGTGTCTCCACGAACATCCCCTTCCTCCAGGCTGTGCTGGCGGATCCGGACTTCAATGCCGGGAATGTGGCAACGGACTTCATCGACAAGCGCCCGGAACTGCTCAAGTCCCATATCTCGGCTGACCGTGGCACCAAGCTCCTGACATGGCTTGCCGATGTCACGGTGAACAAGCCCAACGGTGAACTGACGGTCCAGTCGGACCCCGCCAGCAAGCTGCCCGTCATCGACGGGCCCGTGCCCGCCTCGGGTTCACGCCAGCGTCTTCAGCAGCTTGGTCCGGAGGGATTCGCCAAGGCCCTGCGTGAGCAGGATGCCCTGGCTGTTACGGACACCACGTTCCGCGATGCGCACCAGTCGCTCCTGGCAACGCGCGTCCGCACCCGCGACCTCGTGGCCGCCGGCCCGGCCGTGACGGCTTTGTTGCCCGATTTGCTGTCCGTGGAGGCCTGGGGTGGTGCAACGTACGACGTCGCGCTCCGCTTCCTGGGCGAGGATCCCTGGGACCGCTTGGCTGCTTTGCGCCAGGCCCTGCCCAACACTTGCATCCAGATGCTTCTCCGCGGCCGCAATACGGTGGGCTACACGCCGTACCCGGAAGAGGTCACGGAAGCCTTCGTCAACGAAGCCGCGGCCACCGGCATCGATATCTTCCGTATCTTCGACGCCCTCAACGACGTCAACCAGATGGCCCCGGCCATCCGCGCCGTCCGTGCTACGGGGACTGCTGTTGCAGAGGTCGCCCTGTGCTACACGGGCAACTTGCTTGACCCGGAAGAGAAGCTGTACACGCTTGACTACTACCTGGACCTCGCGCAGAAGATCGTGGACGCCGGAGCCCACATCCTTGCCATCAAGGACATGGCAGGCCTCCTGCGTCCGGCTGCCGCGGCCAAGCTTGTTTCTGCTCTTCGTGAGCGCTTCGACCTGCCTGTCCACCTGCACACCCATGACACCGCAGGCGGCCAGCTCGCCACGCTGCTCGCAGCAGTTGAGGCGGGGGTCGACGCCGTCGACGTCGCCGCAGCGTCGCTGGCCGGCACCACGAGCCAGCCGGCAGCTTCCGCGCTCGTTGCCGCTTTGGCCAACACCCCGCGCGACACAGGCCTCAGCCTGGAGAACGTAGGCGCCCTTGAGCCGTACTGGGAAGCCGTCCGCCGCGTCTACGCGCCGTTCGAGTCAGGTCTTCCGGGCCCGACAGGCCGTGTCTACAAGCACGAGATTCCCGGTGGACAGCTGTCCAACCTCCGCCAGCAGGCCATTGCCCTCGGCCTGGGGGAGCAGTTCGAAGCGATCGAGGACATGTACACGGCGGCTGACCGCATCCTGGGCCGACTGGTCAAGGTGACGCCGTCGTCCAAGGTGGTGGGCGACCTCGCCCTGCACTTGGTGGGCCTCAATGCCGATCCGGCCGACTTCAACGAGAATCCGCAGAACTACGACATCCCCGATTCCGTGATCGGATTCCTGTCCGGCGAGCTGGGTGATCCTCCCGGAGGCTGGCCCGAGCCGTTCCGTACCAAGGCCCTCCAAGGCCGCAGCATCAAGGTGCGCGACGTCGAAATCAGTGCCGAGGACAGTGCAGCGCTGAAGGCGGACTCCAAGACCCGCCAGCAGACGTTGAACCGGCTGCTCTTCGCCGGCCCCACCAAGGACTACCAGAAGAGTGTCGAGACCTACGGAAACATCTCCGTGCTGGACACCCGTGACTACCTGTACGGCCTGCAGCGCGGTGCCGAGCACATCATCGAACTCGAGAAGGGCGTCCGGCTCATCGCGCAGCTGGAAGCCGTCTCCGAAGCTGATGAAAAGGGCATGCGCACCGTGATGTGTACGCTCAACGGCCAGTCCCGCCCGGTGGTGGTCCGCGACCGCTCCGTGGTGAGCAACGTCAAGGCGGCAGAGAAGGCCGATCCCGCGCAGCCGGGGCAGGTTGCCGCGCCGTTCGCCGGAGCCGTCACGGTCACCGTGAAGGTTGGCGACGAGGTCAAGGCCGGCGACACCGTGGCCACGATCGAGGCCATGAAGATGGAAGCCTCCATCACCACTCCGGTGGCAGGCACGGTTTCGCGCCTGGCTATCTCCGCCGTGGAGCAGGTCCAAGGTGGCGACTTGCTGCTGGTGATCGGCTAGCGATCGAACTCAAAGAACCCCGCCGGGAAGTTTCCCGGCGGGGTTCTTTTGTTGCTGCGGGTACCCGGCTGCAGGAGCCTAGGAAGCCCGGGGAGCGGAGTACATTTCCTCGATCACGGTGTCGAAATCCTTCATGACCTGGGCGCGCTTGACCTTGAGGGACGGCGTGAGGTGGCCGGAGGCCTCGGTAAAGTCCGACGGCACGATCCGGAAGGACTTGATGGCCTCGGCCTGTGACACTGACTGGTTGGCTTTGGTAATGAGGTCCTGGACCGCGGCCTTGACCACGGGGTGGCCCGTGGCTTCCGTCAGGGGCGTGCCGGCGGGCAACCCGTGCCGTTCCAGCCATCCCGGAAGCGCTTCTTCGTCGAGGGTGACCAGGGCGCCGATGAACGGACGGTTGTCTCCGACCACCAGGACCTGGGAAACGAGCGCGTCGGCGCGGATCTGGTCCTCGAGTTGCGCGGGAACCACGTTCTTGCCCCCGGCAGTCACGATGATTTCCTTCTTGCGTCCGGTGATCTTGAGGAAGCCGTTGCTGTCAAGTTCGCCGATGTCTCCCGTGCGGAACCAACCATCGATGAATGTCTCGTCCGTAAGGTCTTCCCTCTTGTAGTAGCCGCGCATGACGCACACGCCCTTGGCCAGGATCTCGCCGTCGTCGGCGATCTTCACGGCGTTGCCCGGAAGCGGTGCACCTACCGTTCCGATCCGGATCATCGACGGCGTGTTGACCGACACCGGCGCCGTGGTTTCGGTCAGGCCGTAGCCTTCCAGGATCTGGAGACCGATGCCCTGGAAGAAATGGCCCAGCCGCTCACCCAGGGGACCGCCGCCGGAGACGGCGTGGGCTACATGGCCGCCCATGGCTGCCCGCAGCTTGCTGTAGACCAGTTTGTCGAACAGTGCATGCTTGACCTTGAGGCCCAGGCCCACCGATCCGGCCTGGCGTGCCTTGGAATACGCGATGGCAGTGTCCACGGCCCGGTGGAAAATTGCACCCTTGCCGCCGTCTTCGGCCTTGGTCAACGCCGAGTTGTAGACCTTCTCGAAGACGCGTGGAACGGCGAGGATGAACGTGGGCTGGAAGCTTTGGAGGTCCGCGAGGAGGTTCTTGATGTCCGGAGTGTGCGCCACCTTGACACCGCCGGCCACGGCCAGCACGGAGATAAAGCGTGCGAATACGTGGGCCAGGGGGAGGAACATGATGGTCTTGGCGGACTCGTTGATGATCTCGCCCAGGGCGGCCCTGGCGTTCTCTGACAATTCCACAAAGTTGCCATGCGTCAGTTCACAGCCCTTGGGGCGGCCGGTGGTTCCCGAGGTGTAGATGATGGTGGCCAGGTCCGAGAGACCGGCGGCGGACCTGCGGGCTTCGAGTTCCTCATCCGTGACGCCGGCTCCGGCGGCACGCAGGGCGTCAAGGCCTGCGCCCTCCAACTGCCACACGTTGGTCACGGAAGAAATGTCTTCGGCGGCCACGGCCTGCCTGATGATGTCCTCGTGATGGGCTGCCTCGCCGAAAGCGGCAACGGCGCCGGAGTCGCCGAGGTTCCAGGCGACCTGCGACGGTGACGAGGTTTCATAGATCGGCACGGAAACCGCACCGGCATGCCAGATCGCGAAGTCCACCAACGACCACTCGTAGCGGGTCCGGGACATGATGCCCACCCGATCGCCGGCTCCTACGCCATGGGCCATCAGGCCCTTGGCGAGTGCGGTGACATCGGCCAGGAAATCGCTGGCACGGATGTCCTGCCACTGGCCGTTGGCGTCCAGTTTGGCAAAGAGCGCCGGGTTGGATGGCTTGGCAGCTTCCCGGACCAGGAGGTCCGTGATGTTGGTTTCAGGGGCGACATTGACGAGGGGAGGAACACTGATTTCACGCACGGTAGCTCCTTTGATATCCACGGGCCACGAGGGGGCTGCTTCCACTCTAGTATGCCCACTCGCGGAGGTGTGTCCTATTTCACCTACTGGCGGGTAACTTTACGGATTGGCGGGCGTTCCGGGCAACTTGGCGCCATCTTCGCCGGAGGATGAAGTCTGGAGCGGGCGGTCCGAATAGGATGTTGGGATGCCCCCACTTCGGTCCACTTTCCGCGCCCGGCCCAAGCCTCCCGTCGCCGCCCGGAAGGACGTTCCCTGGGCTGCCAGGAGGAGCCATCTCGGTCGGAGGGGCCTGGCCATTGGAATCGACATCGGCGGCACCAAGGTAGCGGCCGGCGTGGTCGATGCCGACGGCAGGGTCCTGGCGGAGGCCCGGCGTTCGACTCCGGGTTCGGATCCCCGCGCCGTGGAGCAAACCATCGTGGAACTTGTCGCAGAGCTCAGCAGCGTGCACAGGATCGCTTCGGTCGGCATCGGTGCCGCCGGGTGGATGGACCTCGACGGCGGCACGGTGCTTTTCAGTCCGCATCTCGCCTGGCGCAACGAGCCCCTGCGGGAAAACCTGCAGAACCTCCTCCGGCGCCCGGTCCTCCTGACCAATGATGCCGACGCCGCCGCCTGGGCGGAGTGGCGTTTCGGCGCCGGGCAAGGGGAGAGCCGGCTGGTCTGCATCACGCTGGGCACCGGCATTGGCGGGGCCATGGTTCTGGACGGTCGCGTGGAACGTGGCCGGTACGGGGTTGCCGGCGAGTTCGGGCACCAGATCATCTTTCCCGGCGGCCACCGCTGTGAATGCGGCAACCGCGGGTGCTGGGAGCAGTATGCCTCCGGCAATGCCCTGGGGCGCGAAGCCCGCCAACTGGTACGGACCAACTCCCCTGAAGGCCGGGCACTACTTGCCAAGGCCGGTGGCACGGCCGACAACATCACCGGCGCTGCCGTGACGGCACTAGCCCTGGCGGGAGATGCCACCTCCCGGGAACTCCTGGCCGACCAAGGCGAATGGCTCGGGCTGGGCCTGGCCAATCTCGCAGCCTCCCTGGACCCCGGCATGTTCGTGATCGGGGGAGGGCTGTGCGACGCCGGCGAACTGCTGGCCGGCCCCGCCAGGGAAGCCTTCGCCAAGAACCTGACCGGACGGGGCTTCCGTCCCATGGCCAGGATCGAGCTGGCCGCCCTGGGTCCCCGGGCGGGCATGATCGGTGCCGCCGACCTCTCGCGCGTCAGCGGCCGGGCCCACAACTGACGCCTGCGTCGCCTGACGCCCCGCCGCCTGGCACCTCAGCGCGCCGCCGGCAGCACCCCGGGAGGTCCTGCTACGGAAGGGTATGCCGGGGTGCGGATCCGCGCCTCAGATGCGGGCGCCGTCGTCGTCCTCGTCCTTTTCGTGCGGGAGGCGCATGATCAGGTAGATCACCGAGGCCACGAATGCCGCCACGATCCCGAGGATGGCAGCCAGAGGCGCCGAACGCCAGAACATGGCCGTGAACAGCAAAGCAAGCGGACCCCCCACAGCGCCCAGCCAGGCGAGCATGGTGAGCGGCTCGGTGCCGGCCAGGCTCGGGGGCTCTTCCGGGACGAACCCGTCATCGTCGTCGTCCACCTCGAAATCCCGTGGCCCGGATGGGCGGCCCTGCTCCTCCGCGGGGACGGCAGCAGCTTCCGCTGAGGCGGGCGTGGTTGCCGGGGCAGCCAGGCCCAGCGGGTCAAAGTCCCGAAAGGCTTTGGGCCGGTCACCGGCACCCGGCGCCGGCGTCGGGGCAGAGGGAGTGCCGTCCGCATCTGACGCCGTGGCGTCATCTGGAGCGGAGCCCGGACCGGGACCGGAATCCGTAGCTTCCAGTCGTGCCACCAGGTCCAGCCAGACCGCATCGTCGTCGTCGTTGTTGGCGCTCTGGTCCGGTGAGTTGGAGTCAGGCCTGTTCACTGGCTGTTTCCTTTGCGGGGGAGGTCTCGACGCCGGTCAGCGCGGCCATGGTCTTGTGGATGAACTGGACGGTGCCCGCAAAGATCTCCGGAGCATCGTTGTCCAGCGTTGCCACGTGATGGCTGTTCTTCAGGTAGGAGATGTCAACCGGCGCGTTGACCTTCGCGCGGAGAAAATCAAGGCTCGCCTGCGAGATGACGTTGTCCACCGTGGACTTGAAGACGCGGACCGGAGAGCTGATGCGGGGGAGGATGGCGGCTGTGTCCTTGTACATCAGCTTCAACTGGTGCGCTGCTGCCACTGGGGTCCGTGCATAGGCGCCCTCGTCCTGGTCCGGTTTGAGGATGTCGTTGGCGATCGCCGGCGTGGTCTTCACGACGTACTTCAGGGCAGCCACGATCACGGCACGGGGATCGTCCAGGACAAGGCCCGGATTCACCACGATCGTGCCGGCCACGGGGCGCGTCGCGGCGATCCTCAGGGCGAGGGTGCCACCCATGGACAGGCCGGCAGCGAAGACGTAGTCGCACTCCGCTGCAAGCTCCCGGTAGGCAGCATCCACCGCGTGATGCCATTCCCGCCAGGAACGACGGGACATGTCCTGCCACGTGGTTCCGTGCCCCGGCAGCAGCGGAAGCCGGACCGCATAGCCTGCTGCCGCCAGATGTTCGGCCCAGGGCCGCACGCTGTGCGGGCTCCCCGTGAACCCATGCGACATCACCACACCCACGCGGGCCCCCGAACCGGACCAGGCGCTGAGGAAGGGTGACGGGTCAGGACGTGTTTTCATGATGACTCCGAGGCTACTCTGTCTGCGGCGTGACGGCGGAAGAAGTGGGTGGATTCTGTAAAGATCGTGGGCGCGTCCACGTCCAGCGTGGCAACATGGCCGCTCTCCGGAAGAGTGACCACCTCCAGGCGGGAGGGGTCCAGGTGCTTTTTGATCAAGGCCAGGGAGGTGGGGGGAATAACGCCGTCCACGGCCGACTTGAAGACCAACGCCGGCGCCTGGACCTTTGGCAGGGCACGGGCAGCGTGCCGGAACAGCTTCTTGAGTTCGTGCACGGATGATAAAGGTGTCTTGGAGTAGTCCCCGTCCTCGGTGGGGGCAGCGGTCGGTTTCTCCTCCTCGATGGGAGTTGTGGTGCGCATGATGTACTTCAGGGCACCAACGTACCGGACCCGGCGGTCATAGAAACTGAGCCCGGGATTGACCAGGACCAGGCCGGAAACCTCGTGCAGGGACGCCGTGCGCAGTGCTACCGCGCCGCCCATGGAAAGCCCGGCCACAAAGCAGTGCTCTGTCTGTCCGGCCAGCTCAAGGTAGCTGCGCTCGAACGTCCGGTACCAGTCCTGCCAGCGCGTTGTCGCCAGGTCGTGCCAGCTGGTGCCGTGTCCGGGGAGCAAGGGGACGGAGACGGCGAAACCCTGCGCAGCCAAATGCTCAGCCCACGGCAGCACGCTCAATGGACTGCCGGTGAATCCGTGGCAGATGGCGATGCCGGTGGAGGCATTGCTGCCGTGTCCGGGATGGTGGAAGGCGAGCGGCGCTGCGGGAGGAGTGCTTTCCGTCATGGCACCATCGTGTCACTGTTCCTGACATTTCACACTGAAGTAGGGTTGCAGTGAATACTGTCCGGTAGCCCGGAATATGCCAGCACTCCGCCGTGGGAGGACCACCGTGTTCTATTGGGTCATGAAGAGGATCTTCCTTGGTCCCATCGTCAAACTGCTGTTCCGGCCATGGGTCAAGGGACTGGACAATGTCCCTGGGCAGGGGCCGGCCATCCTCGCCTCCAACCATTTGTCCTTCTCGGACTCGATCTTCCTGCCCCTGATGGTGAACCGGCCCGTGATTTTCCTGGCGAAGTCCGAGTACTTCACCGGCAAGGGCATCAAGGGCAGGCTCACAGCGCTCTTTTTCAGGCTGAGCAACCAGCTCCCGATGGACCGTTCCGGCGGCGCGGCCTCCGAGATGTCACTGCAGGCAGGCAAGGACGTCCTGCACTCCGGGGGGCTCCTGGGGATCTACCCGGAGGGGACCCGCAGCCCGGACGCCCGGCTCTACCGCGGCAAGGTCGGAGTGGCCAAGCTTGCCCTCCAGACGCGGGTGCCGGTTGTTCCCGTGGCGATGATCGGAACCGAAAAAGTCCAGCCCATCGGAAAGCGACTCCCAAACATCCGGCGCATCGGCCTGATCTTCGGGCAGCCTTTGGACTTCAGCCGCTATTACGGGATGGAGGAAGACAGGCACATCCAGCGTGCCGTCACCGACGAAATCATGTACGAGCTGATGCGGTTGTCCGGCCAGGAATACGTGGACGAATACGCCGCGGTGGTCAAGGCCAGGCTGGCCGGCAAGGGCCCGGAACCGGTAGAGAAAATCGAAGCCGCCCAGGAAGCCGCCACGGACATCGCCGATGACAGGGACGAGCCCCGGGACAACGGAACCAGAGCCGGGTGACTGTGACGCCTGCGGCCGGATCAGTTACGCCCGCAGTGCCCCAACCGGCGCCGGGGCTACTACTCTTGTAGGGTGACTGAGCTAACCGCGAACACCGCACCATCCGTAGCAGACCCCCTCGCCAGCACCGCCCAGAGCGGCGCTGCGAACTATCCCGGCCTGGATGCCTGGCGCGACCTGCCGATCTCCCAGCAGCCCACGTGGTCTGACGCCGAAGTTTTCAAGGCCTCGGTGAAGGAACTCTCCGTGGTCCCGCCCCTGGTCTTCGCCGGAGAAGTGGATGTCCTTCGTGAGCGCTTGGCCGCTGCAGCACAGGGAAAGGCCTTCCTGCTCCAGGGAGGCGACTGCGCGGAAACCTTTGAGGCCGCCACGGCCGACAAAATCAGTGCGAGGGTCAAAACCATCCTGCAGATGGCGGTCGTCCTCACCTACGGTGCAGCCATGCCCGTCATCAAGATGGGACGCATGGCAGGCCAGTTCGCCAAGCCCCGCTCCTCCAACGATGAAACCCGCAACGGCGTCACGCTTCCTGCCTACCGCGGAGACATCGTCAACGGCTACGATTTCACCCCCGAATCACGGGCGCACGATGCCGGCCGGATGCTGCAGGCGTACCACACCTCCGCCTCCACGCTGAACCTCATCCGCGCCTTCACGCAGGGTGGCTTCGCGGACCTTCGCCTGGTCCACCAGTGGAACAAGGGCTTCACTGAGAACCCGGCCCATGCGCGCTACGAGTCGCTGGCCCGCGATATTGACCGCGCTATCTCGTTCATGGATTCGTGCGGGGCGGACTTTGAAGCCCTCAAGCGCGTCGAGTTCTTCGCGAGCCACGAAGCCCTCCTGCTGGACTACGAGCGGGCGCTGACCCGCATCGACTCCCGTACTGGCCTGCCTTATGACACCTCCGCGCACTTCCTGTGGATCGGGGAGCGCACCCGCGAACTCGACCACGCCCACGTGGACTTCCTGTCCCGCGTGCGCAACCCGATCGGCGTCAAGCTCGGCCCCACCACCACGGGCGATGACGCCCTGCGCCTGATCGACAAGCTGGACCCCAACCGCGAACCCGGACGCCTCACGTTCATCACCCGGATGGGCGCCCGGAACATCCGCGAGAAGCTGCCCGCCGTCGTCGAACGCGTCACGGACTCCGGTGCGCAGATCCTCTGGGTCACCGATCCCATGCACGGCAACACGGTCACGTCGCCCAACGGCTACAAGACGAGGAACTTCGACGACGTCATTGACGAAGTCCGCGGCTTCTTCGAGGTGCACCACTCCCTGGGAACCGTTCCGGGCGGCTTGCACGTCGAGATGACCGGCGACGACGTCGCCGAGTGCCTGGGTGGCGCAGACCCCATCGACCAGGACGCGTTCCTGGACCGCTACGAGTCGGTCTGTGATCCGCGGTTGAACCACATGCAGTCACTGGAGATGGCGTTCCTCGTGGCAGGAGCGCTTGCCAAGCGGTAAACGCCCACGCAAAAAAGAGGCGGCCCGGTGATATCCGGGCCGCCTCTTTGCTCGTTCTAGACCACCGTCAGGGTGATGACGGAACCTTCTGGAACTTCCTTGTCCACCGGGTTTTGGTCGCGGACGGTACCGAAGAATCCGCCCAGGATCTCGTTCAGCCTGACCTCGAAGCCCAGCTTCTTCAGTTCCTTTTCGGCGTCGTCCGCTTGCTTGCCGATGAAGCTGGGCACCTTCACCATCCTGGGTCCCTTGGAGAGGGTCAGGGTGACGGATTCGCCGCGCACCAAGGTTCCATTGGCAGGCGTCTGGGACACTACGGACCCCTTGGGGACCGACTTGTCGTTGACGGTCTCAGGAGCTATGACAGCCTTGAGCCCGGCATCCTGGATCGCCTTGACGGCGGCGTCCTGCGGCAAGCCCCGCACGTCCGGGACGGGAAGGGGCTGTGGTCCCTTGGACACCGCCAGCGCCACCGGGGTGCCGTGCCGTACCTCCGTGCCTTTGGCCGGGTCCTGGGACAGGACGACGCCGGCCGGTACTTTGTCGTCGTACGCCGCAGTGACGTTTCCCAAGGCCATTTCGGCGGCGTTCAACGCAGATTTTGCCTGGTCGAGGGTCACCCCGGCGAGGTCCGGCAACGGGAACAGCTGCGCCCCTTTGGAAACGTACAGGGTGATGGGCTGGAACTTCCTGACCACCGATCCTGCTTCCGGCCGGGTTCCGACCGTCAGACCAGCCTCGACGTCGTCGTCAAACACATCCTGTGGCTCGGACTGGAACCCTGCTGTCCGGAGCAACTGCTGGGCTTCGGCCACGGTCTTGTTCTTGACCTCGGGGACGGTGCCCGGCGATCCCGGCCCCATACCGAAGAACCATCCGGCCGAGCCGGCCAGGAGCGCCAGGATGACGATGACCAAGGTCCAGATAAGGCCCCGCCGGCGGGGGTTGCCTTCACGCAGGGGCCTGACAGGTGTCGCCGCGGCGCGGGCCTGGTCCTTGGCGCGTTGACGCTCAAGTTTTTTGAGTTCGCGCTTGCCTGGCTGGCGTTCGTCATAAGCGGCGGGTGGGAGCGCGATGCGGTTGCCGGGCTCCCGGTAGCCCGTCCCGCCGGCCGTGCCCATCACGGTGGTGGGGTTGCTTTGATGGGAAATGAACTCCGTGGGTGACGCGGTGGTGGCAATTGCCTCGGTAGGGTGCTCCTGCGTCTGCCGGGCGCCATGGCCAGTGTGAGTGGCGGCAGCAAACCCTACGGGGCCGGCACCGGCGGGGGAAAGCGGCTTGTAGGACGGCTGACGGAGGTCCAACTGGGCGTCACTGAGCGTGGTCCGGATATGGCGCAGCTCCGACAGAAGGGCTGCTCCGTCCACGGGCCGGTTTTCGGCATCCGAAGCCGTGCACCACTGGACCAGTTCGTCCAGGTCCTGCGCCAGGCCGGGCGCCACCTCCGACGGGCGGGGCACCATTGAGTTCACGTGCTGGTAGGCGACCTGGATGGGGGTTTCGCCGGCATAGGGTTGCTTTCCGGTCAGCATTTCAAAGAGCATGATGCCGGCGGAGTAAATGTCGCTGCGGGCATCTGCTGCCTTGCCGAGGACCAGTTCGGGGGCCAGGTACGCCACGGTCCCTATCAAAGCTCCGGTGCTGGTGGTTGCGGTGACGGCACGTGCCAGCCCGAAATCGCCCACTTTGATACGGCCGTCATCGGCGATGAGGACGTTCTCCGGTTTCACGTCCCGGTGGATCAGTCCGGCCGCATGCGCAGCCGCCAGGCCTTCCACGACGGGATCGATCAGCGCCAGCGCCAGGCGCGGGGGGAGCGCACCCTGCTCATCCAGGACATCGCGGAGGGTCCGGCCTTTGACGTACTCCATGACCAGATATGCGATGTGGCCGTCTTCCCCCTGGTCCAGCACACCCACAACATGGGGGTGGGAGAGGCTCGCGGCGGCTTTCGCCTCCCTGCTGAGGCGTTCCAGGAAGGTGTGGTCATTGGCAAGGTGTGGATGCAGGACCTTGAGCGCAACGTCCCGCTCAAGGCGCTGGTCGGTCGCCAGGTAGACGGTGGACATGCCACCCCGCGCGAGACGGGAACGGACACCGTAGCGGCCGTCCACGGTGGTCCCGATCAGGTGGTCCTGCAGTGGTTCTTGCACCCTACGATCCTAATCGAGGCAGGGAAGAGGCCCGAATCCACAGGCGGATCCGGGCCTCGTCCACGGGTAGGTAAACGGCTTAGCCAAAGGTGCGCTGGCGGGCCTTGATCGATTCGACGTAGCGCTTGGTGTCGTCATACATGCCGTACTTGCTGACCGAGTACTGGCCTTGGTAGTAACCGGCGATCGCAGTATCCAGGTCCTTGCTGGTGGCGATGAGGGCACGGATGATGGCCACCCCCGCAGTCACGTTGTCATAGGGGTCCAGGAGATTGAGCTTGCGGCCCACCAGATCGGAGGCCCATTGGCCGGACGACGGAATGACCTGCATGGTGCCGATGGCGTTCGCGGGAGAGACTGCACGCTGGTCGAAGCCGGACTCCTGTTCGGCAAAGGCCAGTGCCAGGGACGGGCTGACCCCCATGCGCCGGGCCGTGTCCGCCACGATGGTCTTCATTTCAGCGCGGCTGGGTACGGGCGAGGCGTTCAGCAGGGCCTTGTTCTCATTGGCGGAGCTGACAACAGCGGGCGGGTAGGTGAAGCCGAGGAATGAGCTGGGAACAAGTGGCTTGGTCTCACCGGCCGGCTGGATGGAGGAAGTCCCCGGAATGGTGAGTTTTTGGCCCGGGTAGATGACGGTCGTGGCAGTCACGTTGTTGTTCGCAGCCATCAGGGCGGACAAAGTGACCCCATGCCGGGAAGCGATGGAGCTCAGGGTGTCGCCTGCCTTGATGGTGTACGTCCCGGAGCCGGCCTGCTGTGCGGGTGCGGGCGCCGGAGCGGGTGCAGGTGCCGGCGCTGCCGGAGTTGAGGAGCCGCCGCTGACCTTGATCTTTTGTCCGGGATAGATGATGGAGCTGCCGTTGAGTCCATTCCAGCTGAAGATGCTGGACAGGGGGACGCCGTGGCGTGCAGCGATCGCTCCCAGGGTGTCCCCGGAGACCACAGTGTAGGTGGCGGCTCCGGTAGCCGGAGCAGGCGCGGGAGCGGCGGGCTGCTGCGGGGCGGCCGGAGCGGAGCCCTTGAGCTTCAGGGTTTGTCCGGGGTAGATCAAGGTGGTGGGCGTCAGTTTGTTCAGCTGGAGGACCTCGCCGGTATCAAGGTTGAAACGCTTGGCGATGGCGCTGACCGTGTCGCCCCGGACGATCGTGTACGTATCCGGCACCGCGGGGGCCATGGGTCGCAGGGCGGCGGGAAGGGCGGAGGCAACTGCCTGAGCCGGAATAACGGTTCCGGCCTGCGTTGCCTGCGCCTGGATGGCGGCTGCCAGGGTTGCCGGGATCTTCCGCGGCTGTGGGGCCGGCGCGGCTGTTGCGGGCTGGGCCAAGGCAAGCGAGGACAGGACCACAGCAGGAAGCGCAGCCGTGGTTGCCGCTATGACCGGCATGCTCATGGTTCGTTTCGTCGAGGGGGGCGTGGTCATGGAATTGTGTCCTCATCTCGGCAGCGGGGGAGTTGGGATGATACCGCTGTTACCAGTGTTGCCAATGTTACAGATGTTATCAATGGTGCAAGAGTGATCAATGTGAATCTCTCACACTTATCCCATCGGCACAACAATTCGCCATGTTCGTAAATCCGGGCGGTAATTATGCGAATGCAAAAGGCGCTTTTCGGCGCCAGGGCCCAAACCGCCGTCGTCGTCCGGCTAGGCGAGTGGCAGGCAGGCGTGGCAACCTTGATCCGTGAGTAATGTAGAAAGCCTTGTTTCTGACTGGATGCCGTTGCCGGATGTCGCCGAACTGCTGGGCGTCACCGTCACCAAAGTCCATGGATTGCTGGACGAGCGGGCCCTGGTGGCCATCCGCCGCGGAGAGCGCAATATCCGCTCGATCCCCGCGCTGTTTTTGCAGGACGGGCACGTGGTGGACAGCCTCAAGGGAACCATCGCCGTCCTCAGCGACGCCGGTTATAACGACGAAGAACTCATCACCTGGCTGTTTACGGCCGATGAATCACTCCGCGGACGTCCGATTGATGCGCTGCGTGAAGGGCGTAAGACAGAAATCCGTCGCCGGGCCCAGTCCCTGGCCTGGTAACAGGTCTTCCTCCCACCGAAATTAACAAGCACGACGGCGGTTCTTGACCGCCGTCGTCATGTTTCCAATGCTGGCCTGCTTAGGCCGCGCGGCTCACCGCGGCCTCCGCCAGGTGGCGCAAAGCCGTCAGAGGCAATTCCTCAAGGGGAAGCTGTTCCAGTCCCGCAAAGGCCTCGTTGCTCAAATCGGCGATGAGCGACTCGGTGGCGTCGAGTGCTCCCGAGTCCACCATGATGCGCCGGATGTCGCCCACTTCTTCTTCGCTGAGGTCCGGCTTGCCCAGGGCAGCATCGAGGTAGGCGGCCTGGTCGTTGGAGGCCATGTTCAGTGCGAACCCCACCAAGACGGTGCGCTTGCCCTCGCGGAGGTCGTCCCCGGCCGGCTTTCCAGTGGTTTCAGGATCGCCAAAGACACCCAGGACGTCGTCCCGCATCTGGAATGCCTCGCCCAGGGGAAGTGAGAACCGCGAGTAAGCGTCCAGCAGGTCGTGCGGGGCCCCGGCAAGGGCGCCACCCAGCCCCAGCGGGTGTTCGGTGGAGTACTTGGCCGACTTGTACCTGATGATGGATCTGGCCCGGTCGACCGAGCCTTTGGAATCCCGGACCGGTCCGGCCACTTCCTCCAGGATGTCGAGGTACTGCCCTGCCATGACCTCTGCCCTCATCAGGTTGAAGATGCGGCGGGCGTCTGTTCCTGCGGCGGCACGGCTGCCAATGCGGGTGAAGGCCTCTTCGCTGAAGGAGAGGCAGAGATCGCCGGTGAGGATGGCTGCCGCGTGGCCAAAACGCTCATTGTCCAGTGCCCAGCCGCTGGCCTCGTGAAGCTGGCTGAAGCGACGGTGGACACTGGGTCCGCCACGGCGTGTATCGGAGCGGTCGATGATGTCGTCGTGGATCAGGGCTGCGGCCTGGAAGAGTTCGAGGGCACACCCGGCGGTGAAGATGCGGGGATCGCCTGCCGCGCCTCCTGCGCCCCTCCAACCCCAGTAGCAAAGCTGGGCGCGCAACCGTTTCCCGCCGGTGACCAAGGTGGAAATGGAGGTAACCAGGGGGTCGACGTCGGGGGACACCGTCGCCATGAGCTCCCGCTGCGCCTCAAGGAATCCTGTGAGTTCCTCCGAGACGCCGGCAATGAACCGGCCCTGCTCCGAGTGGAGTTGTTCGTTCCGGGTCACTTGACGGACCCGGCGGCCACATTGGCTCCGATGGTGAACGTGGAAACGCCTTCCTTCTGCCGCACTGACAGATTGACGGTCTCGCCGTCACCCCTGATGAAATCGATCGACGTGACGTTTCCCACAGCTTCCTGGCCCGGAACAACCTTGAACCCCTGAGCTTCGAGGGATGCCTTGTAGTAGTCCACCACTCCTTCCGGGGGAGCTTTGACCGTACCCACGAGGGCAACGGTGGCGGGGGAAGCGTTCTTGTCCACGCTGCTGGAGCGGACCGACGTTTTGGGCATCACCGGAATCAGTTGTTCCGGAAATCCCGGCACCAAGGCGCCCACGGTTGCGGTGGCGCCCGGAACCGGGGAGGCCGAGCCTTCCGGCGGCGTGGTTTGAGCCGTTGTTGCAGTGCCGGACGGGGAAGGGGACACGGAAGAGTTGGTGCTGGTGGTCCCTGACGGGCTGGGTGCAGCCGAACCGCCCGGCGAGGGTGTGCATGCGGAAACTGCGACCGCGATGCTCACTGCGAGCAGGGCGAAACCTCGGGATGGAGGAGTTCGAAAGGGCTTCACAGGGGTATCCTTCCTCTGGCTGACGCCGGACTGTGCCTCCAGTTTAGTCAGTGACCGGGCATAGTATTGCCGTTGTGAGTCAGGAAGCATCAGGTGGCGCGTCGGGCGGAGCGCAGGGAGTGCCACCCGTCTCCGGAGACGCCCTCCGGAAGCTCCGCCGAACAAGCATCCTGCACGTGGACATGGACGCTTTCTTCGTCTCGGTCGAGCTCCGGAACCGCCCGGATCTGCGCGGCAAGCCGGTGATCGTGGGCTTCCCGGCCGAACGCTCCGTAGTCCTGTCTGCCTCCTATGAAGCCAGGGCCACGGGGGTCAAGTCGGCCATGCCCATGTCGATCGCCATGCGGCGGTGCCCCTCGGCAGTGATCATCAATCCGCGGCACAAGCTGTACTACGAGGTCTCCGCGCAGATCATGGAGATCTTCTCCTCGATCACCGACCTCGTGGAACCCCTGAGCGTGGACGAGGCCTTCCTTGATGTGGGCGGAGCCATCCGTCGCCTTGGACCGCCCCTGGACATAGGCCACCTGATCAGACGAACGGTGTGGAAGGAGCTTGGCATCACGGCATCCGTCGGCGTCGCCGCCACCAAGTTCGTGGCGAAGATCGCCTCCACGAGGTGCAAGCCGGACGGGATCCTCATGATCGACGCCGACCACACCGTTCCCTACCTGCACAGCCTGCCGGTGAACGCGCTCTGGGGGGTGGGTGGAAAGACCGCGGAGGTCCTCGCCCGTTTGGGCATCCGCACCGTGGCGGACGTCGCCGCCACGCCGGTAGCTTCCCTGCGGAAAGTCCTGGGTGCGGGCGGCGAGCATGTCCACCGGCTCTCCTTGGGGATAGACCCCAGGCCGGTCACCGCCGTCCGGCTCGAAAAGAGCATCGGTGCGGAAGAGACCTTCTCCACGGACACCGCAGACGACGCTTTGCTGCACCGGGAGTTGCTCAGGTTGTCGCACAGGACGGCCGCACGGCTGCGGAGCTCCGGAATGCTTGCCAGGACTGTTGCCCTCAAGCTCCGCTTTGCCGATTTCTCCACCGTGACACGCAGCAAGACCGTGCAGACGCCCATGGACAGTGCGCAGCTGATCTACCAGGTTGCTGTCCAGTTATTGGAGTCGTTGGGTTCGCGGCCCATGGCTGTTCGCCTGGTGGGTGTCCGCGCCGAGCAGTTGGAGCACGCAGGACAGACATCCCTGCAACTCAGCCTCGACCGCAGGGACGACAACTGGAGGGCCGCTGAACAGGCTCTGGACCGGGTGGCTGAACGGTTTGGCTCCAAAACGCTCCTTCCGGCCAGGCTGCTGGAGCCGGGCAAGCCACAGGAGGGTCCGTGACGTGTCCCATAACACCCCTTCGGGGCCTTCCGGCTGTCTTTCAGAACCGCCCGCGACAAACTATCCTAATTAGTACAGATATTTAGATCGTCTGGACAGCTGTTTCCTGAACAGTCGGCCCGGGAAAATGATTGCCACAAGGTCATGATTTTCCGGGAACGTCTGGCAACGCCCGATCGTTTGGGAAAGAGACGCACAGGCCGCGTTCCGTCCAGACGCTGGCTGACTAAAGGAGGTCGCGATGCCCCTCTCGGAGCACGAACAGAAGCTGCTTGAGCAACTTGAAAAGCAGCTTCACGAGGACGATCCGAAGTTTGCCAACACCATGGGTTCGGATCCCATCCGCAGCTGGTCCACCAGGCATGTCATCATCGGTGTGCTGGGCGCTATTGCCGGCATCCTGCTTTTGCTGGTCGGAGTCTCGATCCAGCAGATCTTCGTGGGCGTGCTTGGCTTCGTTGTCATGGGGGCGGGCGTCTACTTCGCCACTCTCCGCGGCGCGGCCTTTGGCAAGTCCCGCGGCGGCGGAAAGCCAGGCAAGGCGCGGACCAAGAGTTCCTTCATGAGCAACCTTGAAGAACGCTGGGACGAACGCCGCCGGGACGACACCTAAGCTCCGGAGCCGGCGTGCAGGCCTGCGCGCGGACTCCCACTGCTGACAGGACGCCGGTGCCCCCGGTTCCTCATCCGTGCCCGAAGCCTCTGTTCCTGGTGACCGTTCCGAGGTGACGGTTCCGTGGTGACGCCCAAGCCAGAACGTGGTGATGCCCAAGCTGGAAAAGGTCCAGCGCCCCTGCTCCCATTCCAACGCCCATCCCGGGCGCCCTGCCGATGCATTGCTGGAAGGCACTTCTTCCGTGCGCAGGTTAAGTACCGTCGGTAAAGATGCCTTCCCGCATCCACTCAGCTTGGCCTGCTCGGATCTGATTGCCCCTGGAGACCCGCGCCGGGTCTTTTGTGTTTAAGGCGGGTCTTTTTTGTTTAACACGCAGCAGCACTTGAACGGGGCGTGACCGGTCGGCCGTTCCCGGCCTCCAGTGTCCTTGACCACGCCACCCCCAGAGCCTGCCACTTCCCTCCACCTGTTCCACCTTCCTCCACCTGCTCCACCTGCTCCACCTGCTCCACCTTCCTCCACCTGCTCCACCTTCCTCCACCTGCTCCACTTCCCTCCCTTGGCTGCGCCCTCCGTCCTCGCCGGCCTTCCCCGGGGCCGCAGTGTGGAGCTTTTCGCCACCCGCGGCCCTCCCCGTGCCCCACTTTCCTCCCCGCAGCCGCAATCCGCGTGATTCCGGGCTTGATGCCACCAAGAGTGGGGGCGAAACACCCGATCCTGCGTTGACTGTGGGGCAATGTGGAGTAAAGTGGAGCGCATAAGAGGGTAGTGGCATCGTTGGGTATGTGCGGGCACCTTGATTGAGGGGCGGTGGGCAGGTGTTTCTTGGCACCCATTCCCCGCGTCTCGATGAGAAGGGCCGCATCATCCTTCCAGCCAAGTTCCGCGAGGAGCTTGCCGAGGGGCTGGTCCTCACCAGGGGCCAGGAGCGTTGCATCTACGTCTTCAGCCAGCGGGAATTCGAGCGTATCCACGAATCCATGCGGGAGGCTCCTTTGTCCTCCAAGCAGGCTCGTGACTACATCCGGGTTTTCCTGTCCGGAGCCTCTGACGAGGTACCTGACAAGCAGGGGCGCGTGACCATTCCTCCCGCGCTCCGGGCTTACGCAGGTCTTGACAGGGAATTGGCGGTCATTGGTGCCGGTACCCGCGCTGAGATCTGGGACGCCCAGGCCTGGAACGAGTACCTCGCCGAGAAGGAAGCAGCCTTCTCGGAAACCGATGACGACAATCTGCCCGGGTTCCTATAACCGGACAGAGGGGGCGCTGCCCCGGTTCTTGGATGGGACCTCCAGCCGCCCATCGGACTGCCACCCTGGCTCACCTTCCCCGGAGCCAGGCGGCAGGACGACAGGCGCGGATGGGGATCCGATTCAAGAACGCCATGCAAGCGATTGAGGAAAGAGGAGGCAGCGTGGAAGAGCAGGATCCGGCAAAGCCCACATCTGAGCGCCACGTGCCCGTCCTGAAAGACCGCTGCATCAATCTCCTCGCACCCGGCTTCGAAGCTGCACGCAGTCGCGGCGAAACGCCCGTGGCGATCGATGCCACCCTGGGCATGGGCGGGCACTCCGAGGCCATGCTTCAGAGATTTCCGGACCTCCATCTGGTGGGCATAGACCGCGACGAGGAGGCGCTGGCGCTGGCCGGGGCCCGGCTGGAGCCGTTTTCCGACCGGACTGACCTTGTCCACGCCGTCTACGACGAGATCGAGGACGTCCTGGCCGACCTCGGCATCAAGGCAGTCCACGGGATCCTCATGGATCTGGGCGTCTCCTCCCTGCAACTGGACGAACGGGAGCGTGGTTTCGCCTACTCCTACGACGCGCCGCTGGACATGAGGATGGATACGAGCCGGGGCCAGACGGCCGCTGACGTCGTTAACACCTACAGCGAGGAAGAACTGGTCCGGATCATCCGCAAGTGGGGCGAAGAGAAGTTCGCGGGCCGGATCGCCGCCAGGATCGTTGCCGCCAGAGACCTGAAGCCCTTCGCCACCACGGGTGAGTTGGTGGAACAAATCCGCAGCGTCGTGCCCGCCGGTGCGGCCAAGAGTGGCGGACATCCGGCAAAGCGCACCTTCCAGGCCCTGCGGATCGAGGTCAACGAGGAACTGGACGTGCTGGAGCGCGCGGTTCCTGCAGCAGTTGCGTCCACAGCACTCGGTGGGCGGGTGGTGGTGATGTCCTACCACTCGCTGGAGGACAAGATCGTCAAGTCCGTCTTCCAGACCGGGTCCAAATCCTCGGCTCCCCTGGGATTCCCGGTGGAACTGGAAGAGCACAAACCCGAACTGAAGACACTGACCAAGGGCACTGAAGTGCCTACGGCAGCAGAAATAGCCGAAAACCCCCGTGCGGCATCTGCCCGACTCAGGGCCGTAGAGCGCATCAAGCCAAGGAGAGTCGCATGAGCACCGCCGCAGCCAAGACATTGCCCTCCGTGGCAGGAAACACCGCAAGGGCCTTGCCGTCGCCCGTGGCCAAGCCGGCCGCGGAGAAGGCGCGCACCCCGCTCTCGATCGTCAGGTCGGCTCCCGGACGCAAGCGCACACCGTTCGTGGTGTTGTGCTTTTCCGTGCTGGCGCTTGCCCTGCTGACAGTCCTCGTCCTGAATATTTCGGTCTCCACGGCCCAGTACCAATTGGTGCAGTTGAAAGCCGAGGCAGCAACGCTCAACAAGGAGAACCAGGACCTGACACAGAAAAAGCAGAACTTTGAGGCTCCCCAGAATCTTGCCGCCAAGGCTGCAGAATTGGGAATGGTCCAGTCAACCGTCAAGGGCCAGATTGATCTGGAGACCATGACGGTGACCGGCAAGGCAACCCCTGCTGTTAAGGGCGACAACCCCTCAGCCTTGATTGCCCCGCCGGCCGTGGCAGGCCAGCTTGACGTCGTTCCCTCGGTAACTACCAAGGATCCGTTGGAAAACCTTAAACCGGCCCAACCGTCGGCTCCGTCCGTTCCCGCGGCAACACCTCCGGCTCCGGCGGCAGCTCCCACGGTGGAACTGCACGGCGGATCGGTTCCGGCGCCCGCCCAAAAGGAGCCGGGGCAGTAGTTCATCAATCCACCGAAGCAAGGTCAGCAGCAAGGAATCACTGTGGCGCAGAATCCCGGCAAATCGAAGAAAACGAAGGTGCCGGCGGCGAGGAAGCGCCTCCGGGTTGGCCTTGGCATCATGCTGACGTTGCTTCTGGTGGTCGGCGGCAAGCTCTTCATGGTCCAGGGGCTGGATGTCGGGGGCATGGCTGAAGCTGCGCTCGAAAGCCGCCTGCGGCCCCAGAGCCTTCCGGCAGAGCGCGGAGAGATCGTCGACGCCAACGGAACGGTGCTTGCCAGCAGCGTGATCCGCTACAACATTGTGGTTGACCAGGTCCTCAACACAGCTACAACGGAGTTCAAACGCTACAACGAGGCCACTGAGGAAGTGGACACCATTTCGCGGGACCAGGGCATCACGGAGCTGGCGGCGCTCCTGGGAGCCGACGCTGCCCAGATCAGGCAGTCACTGACCGGCGACAAGAAGTACTTCGTGGTTGCCAAGGACGTGAAGCCCGAGCTGGAGGACCGGATCTCCAAGCTGCACGTACCGGGCGTCTCGGCAGAGGGGGTGAGCAAGCGCGTTTATCCCAACGGCAGCGTGGCCGGCGGTGTAGTGGGCTTCCTCCAAGACGGCACCACAGGACAGGCCGGAATTGAACAGACACAGGATGAACGCCTGCGGGGCGTCGACGGCAAGCGCGTTTTTGAGATCGGAGCCGACGGCCTCCGCATCCCGGTGGCCACTGACGAACTGACACCCGCCGTGGACGGCACGGACGTCAAGCTGACCATCAACACGGACATCCAGTATTTCGCCCAGCAGGCAATCCAAAGCCAAGTCAACAAGTTGAACGCCGAGTGGGGCGTCATTGTGGTGATGGACGCCAAGACCGGCAATTTGATCGCCTTGGCGGACACGAATGCACCGGATCCAAACGACCCCGGAAAAGTGGATGCCAAGGACCGCGGTGTCAGGGCAGTGACCGCTGCCTACGAGCCCGGTTCCGTGGAGAAGATGATTACTGCCGCCGCCGTGATCGAAGAAGGCAAGTCCAGCCCCCTGGACCACTTCACCATCCCGTCTTCCTACACCATCGACGGTCAAACGTTCACGGACGCCTTTGAGCACGGCACGGAGGAACGGACCCTCGCGGGCATTCTCGGGTGGTCCATGAACACCGGCACCGTCATGGCAGGCAGCAGGCTCACCAAGCAGCAGCGCTACGACTGGTTAAAGAAGTTCGGAATCGGCGAGCAGACCGACATCGGACTGCCCGCCGAAGCCACCGGCATCCTCGCCAAACCGGATCAATGGGACGACCGCCAGCAGTACACGGTGCTGTTCGGACAAGGCGTCTCCCAGTCCACCCTGCAGACGGTCCGTGCGTACCAAAGCATCGCCAACGACGGCGTCATGCTCCAACCGCGGCTGATCGACAGTTACATCACACCCGAGGGTGAGGAACAGAAGGTTCCCGCCAAGGACAGCCGGCAGGTGGTCTCCCAGGAAACGGCACAGCAAGTACGCGACATCCTGGAGAGCGCGGTGACGGAGGGCCAGATCAAGGACGCCGCGATCGAGGGATACCGTGTGGGGGCCAAGACGGGAACATCCCAGGCTCCCCGTGAGGATGGTCTGCCGGGATTCGACGGCTACACAGCGTCCATGGTGGGCATGGCTCCCATGGACGACCCCCGGTTCATCGTTGAGGTCGTGCTGCAGCGGCCCAAGGGGAGCATCTACGGCATCACCAACGGGCCGGTTTTCCGTTCGGTCATGGCCCAAGTGCTGCGCACCTACAACGTGGCACCGTCCACCGGGACGCCCGCGCGCTTGCCGCAGTTCGTCAAGTAAGCTTTTTGGGCGTCTGTTTCGGCCGATCTTTAGAACCATTACTACCGACTTGGCGCTGCTGGCCAAGGCCGGTCGTTCCACCGAGCATCAACGGAGAACCACGTGTCAGAGCACAATGAGGCCGCTTCCAACTCCATGCAGCCGGAAGCGGAGGGAGCGGGCTTCCGCCCGGAATCCGTGGCTGCCGTGCCCCTGGCGGACATTGCCGCGAGCCTTGGCGTCATGCTGCCGGATTCCGATGGCAGCACTGCAGTGACGGGCATCTCCCTGAACTCCCGGACAGTGGAGTCCGGCGACCTCTACATGGCCCTTCCGGGCGCATCGCGGCACGGCGCGGACTTCGTGGCCCAGGCCGTCGACGCCGGTGCTGTCGCGGTGGTGACGGACGACGACGGTGCGCGCCAGCTTGCTTTGGCAGGTGACCAGCCCGTACCGGTGCTGATCGTCGACAAGCCGCGTGCCGCCGTCGGGCATCTGGCAGCCTTGATCTACAGGAGCCAGCCCAAGGACGGCGGAGCCCCCACGCTTTTTGGTGTGACCGGAACCAACGGCAAGACCACCACCACCTACTTCATCAATTCCTTGCTGCGGGCGCTGGGCAAGACGCCGGGGCTGATCGGAACCATCGAGATCCTGGCCGGCGGGGCGCCGATCCCGAGCCTGCTCACCACGCCGGAGTCCACGGAGGTGCACGCCCTCCTGTCCCTGATGAGGGAGCGGGGCCTGGACGCGGCGTCCATGGAGGTGTCCTCCCACGCGATCTCCTTCCACAGGGTTGACGGCGTGAAGTTCGACGTCGCCGGGTTCACCAACCTGACCCAGGACCACCTGGACCTGCACGGCAGCATGGAGGAATACTTCCGGACCAAGGCCGAACTTTTTACCTCCGCCCGGGCCCGCCACGCGGTGGTTACCGTGGACGACGAGTGGGGTCGCCGCCTGGCCGGCGAGGCCACCATTCCCCTGACTACCCTTGCTTCGGTGCCGGGCAGCGGCGCGGACTGGGAGGTGGCAGTGCCAACCCCGAACGGCCTTGGCACTGATTTTGAGCTTCGGCACCGCGACGGCGCTGTGCTCCGGGTACACACCGGTCTTCCCGGCGACTTCAACGTGGCCAATGCAGCCCTGGCAACCATCATGGTGCTGGCTTCAGGTGTCGGCGTGGAGGAGTTGCAGACCGCCCTCGATGCCCATGATCCCTTCACTGTGGCCGTGCCTGGACGGATGCAGCTTGTGTCGACCGCTCCGGCCGCCGTGGTTGATTTCGCCCACAATCCCGATGCCCTGGCCCGGGCACTGGAGGCAGTGAGGTCACCCGAACAAGGGTCCCGCGTGATTGTCGTGTTTGGTGCCACAGGGCAGCGTGACCAAGGCAAGCGGCCGACGATGGGGGCGATCGCGGCGCGCCTGGCCGACGTCGTCATCGTCAGCGATGACGATCCCCACGACGAGGACGCCGCGTCCATCCGTGCGGAGGTTCTGCAAGGCGCGCACGCAGCGCGTGAGGCCGACGGCCTCAGCACCGACATCATCGAGTCATATCCCCGCGAAACGGCCATTCGGTTGGCAGTGGACCTTGCGACCGGGAAGGACACGATTCTTGTTGCCGGGAGGGGCCATGAAGTGTGGCAAGAGGTGAAGGGCGTCAACCTGGCCCTCGACGACAGGGTGGAACTCCGGGCCGCCTTGACATCCAAGGGATTCAGCGTTTCCCCGGACCAGCGGATAGAGTCCTGAACCGAGATGATTGCACTTACAGCGGCGGAAATCGCCGACATCACCCATGGCCGCCTTACGGGAGCCGGGGATATTGTTCCCACGTCCGTCGTCACTGACTCGCGGGAGGCGGTTCCCGGGTCCCTGTACGTGGCCAAGCCCGGCGAACACGCCGACGGCCACGACTTCATCGACGCAGCCTTCCACCGGGGCGCCGTCCTGGTCCTGGCCGAGCGTGAGGCCACCGACGCCGAAGGCCAACCGTATCCGGCCGTTATTGTCGATGACGCTGTGCTGGCCATGGGAGCCATCGCGGCAGAGGCCGTCCGTCGGATCCGTGCCGACCGCGCCCGGCGCAGTGAAGAATTCACTGTCGTGGGGATCACCGGTTCCGCAGGCAAGACCACTACCAAGGATCTCCTGGCCGGGGTGTTGTCCACTGCTGGCGCCACCGTGGCACCGCAGGGCTCCTACAACGGCGAAGTGGGAGTTCCCCTCACCGTATTTGCCGCCGACGCCGACACCCGTTTCCTGGTGATCGAGATGGGCGCCACCGGAATCGGCCACATCAAGTACCTGGCCGACATGGTGAAGCCGGACATCGGTGTAGTGCTGGTGGTTGGCTCTGCGCATGCCGGTGAATTCGGCGGCATCGGGAACATTGCCAAGGCCAAGGGTGAACTGGTGGAAGCGTTGAGCGAAACCGGTACGGCAGTCATCAACATGGACGACCCGCGGGTGGCAGCCATGCAGTCCCGGACCAAGGCCCGGGTGCTGGGCTTCACCGCCTCACCGGGAACCAACGAGGACGTTGAAGCCCGCAATGTGGTGGTCAACTCCCAAGGGCACCCTGACTTCGACCTCGTACTTCCCGACGGCGGCCCGGCTGTTCCGGTGCGGAGCCGCCTGATCGGGGGACACCATGTGACGAACCTGCTGGCTGCGGCGGCAGCCGCCTTCGCGGCGGGGATCCCCGTGTCCGATATTGCAGCGTCGCTGAGCACCCAGTCGGCCGCCAGCAGGTGGCGCATGGAACGTACGGAACGTCCTGACGGAGTCACCGTCATCAACGATGCCTACAACGCCAACCCCGAATCGATGCGGGCAGCCCTTCGTACGCTGGCCGACCTCGGACAGGGCCGGCGAACCTGGGCGGTCCTTGGCGCCATGCTTGAGCTGGGGGAGGACTCCATCCGCGAGCACACGGCCGTGGGGACGCAGGTAGTACGCCTGAACATCTCCAGGCTAGTGGTGGTGGGACGCGAGGCACGGGCACTTTACGTTTCCGCTGTCCAGGAAGGCTCCTGGGGAGATGAATGCTCGTTCACTGAGACCGCGGACGAAGCCTACGAGCTCCTGCAGCGCGAGCTTCAACCCGGTGACCTTGTCCTCTTCAAATCGTCCAACGGCGTAGGCCTGAGGCATTTGGGGGATCGGATAGCATTGGCTCCACGGGCTCAGTCCGCCGGGGAAAACGCGGCTGGAGATGCCGCAGGCGAAGGGAACGAGCTCCTGTGATTGCACTTTTGATCGGCGCGGGCGTCGCCCTGTTGGTGGCCTTGATCGGCACGCCATTGTTCATCCGGTTCCTGGTGGCCAAGAGCTACGGGCAGTTCATCCGGGACGACGGACCTACGTCCCACCACACCAAACGCGGCACGCCCACCATGGGCGGAACGGTGGTGGTCGCCGCGGTGCTGGTGGCGTACTTCGTCACGCACCTGATCATGTGGATGATGAACCCGCGCTCTCCGGGGCCGTCGGCCTCCGGCCTGTTGCTGCTTTTCCTCATGGTGGGAATGGGCTTCGTAGGGTTCCTGGACGACTACATCAAAATCTCCAACAAACGCAGCCTGGGCCTGAACGCCAGGGCCAAGCTCATCCTGCAGGCAGCCGTGGGCATCATCTTCGCGGTGTTGGTCCTGCAGTTCCCCAACGAGGACGGACTGCGGCCCGCTTCCACCCAGATCTCCCTGGTCCGGGACATCCCATGGCTTGACCTCGCCTTCGGCGGGACCGTGTTGGGCGCCATCCTGTTTGTCATCTGGTCCAACCTGATCATTACGGCAACCACCAACGGCGTGAACCTCACCGACGGCCTGGACGGTTTGGCCGCCGGTGCCTCCATCATGGTGTTCGGCGCGTACACGATCATGGGCATCTGGCAGAACAACCAAGCCTGTGGCTCACCCCGTGAGGCGGGCAGCGGCTGCTACCTGGTGCGCGACCCCATGGACCTGGCGCTGCTGGCAGCCATCCTCAGCGCGGCCCTGGTGGGCTTCCTCTGGTGGAACACTTCACCGGCAAAGATCTTCATGGGCGACACCGGATCGCTGGCCATCGGCGGCGCCGTTGCCGCCTTCGCGATTCTGTCCCGCACCGAACTCCTGCTCGCCTTCATCGGCGGCCTCTTCGTCCTGATCACCCTGTCCGTGATCATCCAGGTAGGTTTCTTCAGGCTCAGCGGGGGCAAGCGGGTCTTCAAAATGGCTCCCCTCCAGCATCACTTTGAGTTGAAAGGCTGGGCGGAAGTCACGGTCGTTGTCCGTTTCTGGATCCTTGCCGGACTGTTCGTCGCCGCAGGTCTCGGAATCTTCTACGCTGAATGGGTGGTGCTGCTGTGAACCAGGGCCCGGAATCGACGTCTCCTTCAACTGACCGCCTCAAGGACCTCACCAGCTGGGATGCTGACTGGAGGGGCCTCCGGGTGGTGGTCACGGGCATCGGTGTCTCGGGATTCGCCGCTGCCGACACCCTGATCGAACTCGGGGCCAGGGTGGTGGTGGTGGATGCCGCCACCACGGCCAAGGCTGAAGCCCAGGCCGACACCCTGAAAATTGTGGGTGCGGTGGACGTGCTCCTCGGCGAGGCTGCCGTTAGCCGTTTGCCGCTCATCGACGGCGAACTGCCGGAGCTTGTGGTCACCTCCCCAGGGTGGCGCCCTGACCAGGCATTGCTCGCCGCGGCGAAGCGAAAGCACATCGCAGTGTGGGGAGATGTGGAGTTGGCCTGGCGGTTGCGGCAGCGGGCCGGCCGCAAGACGGCGGACTGGCTTGCCATTACCGGGACCAATGGCAAAACAACCACGGTTGGCATGACCGAGTCCATGCTGCAGGCGGCGGGGCTGAAGGCCATCGCCGTGGGGAATGTGGGAACGCCGATCCTGGATGCCTTGCGGGACCCGGTGGAGTATGACGCTTTTGCCGTGGAGCTCTCCAGCTTCCAGCTTCACTGGAGCCATTCCCTGTCGCCGGTGGCCAGCGTCTGCCTTAACGTTGCCGAGGACCACGTTGACTGGCATGGTTCCTACGGATCGTACTTGGCGGACAAGGCCAAGGTTTACGAGAACACGCAGAAGGCTGCCATCTACAACGCCGAGCAGATCGAAACCGAACGGATGGTGGAGAACGCGGACGTCGTGGAAGGCTGCCGTGCCGTCGCCTTCACCACCAATACGCCCGCCATCAGCATGGTTGGCGTCGTGGAAGGTCTGCTGGTGGACCGCGCGTTCATTGCCGAGCGCAAGGATTCCGCCGCTGAGCTTGCTGCCATGTCCGACCTCGGACCGGTGGCTCCGCGGCACATGGTGGCCAACGCCTTGGCCGCGGCTGCCCTTGTCCGCGCCTACGGAGTGGAGCCGGCCGCCGTCAAGCAGGGCCTGCTCAACTACCTGCCTGGTGCCCACCGCATCCAGCTCGTGGCAAAGCACCGCGACGTACTGTGGATCAACGATTCCAAGGCGACAAATCCGCATGCGGCCTCGGCAGCACTCTCGGCTTTCACCAATGTGGTGTGGATAGCCGGCGGCCTGTCCAAGGGCGTCAACTACGACGACCTCGTCAAGGAACACGCCCCAAGGCTCAAAGCCGTGGTGCTGATTGGTACGGACACAGGGGCCCTGGAAGGAGCCCTCCAGCGACACGCGCCGGATGTCCCCGTGATAGCCCAGCCCAAGGGCGACACTGAAAAGGTGCAGACCGCAGCCGGTGACGCGTCCTCGCCGATTTATGGCGAGACCGTCATGGCCCAGGCCGTGGCGGCGGCAGCCAGCGTCGCAGCGCCGGGAGACACGGTGCTTATGGCTCCGGCGGCTGCATCCATGGATCAGTTCTCTTCCTACGCTCACCGTGGCGATGCTTTCATCCAGGCAGTTCGCGAGCTCGTGGAAGGGCAGGCACAGACCACCGAGGAGTAACAATGGTCAGCACGCCCACCCGCACCCGCGGAAAGAACCCCGGGGGAGGGAAAGCCAAGGCTTCGCCGGCTGCCCGAACGCAGCGCAGCGGGCTCCGCGGACACGTCCGGAGCTTTTGGGAGAGCCTTGAGGGCAAGAGCAAGGCCCCCAACAACTCCACGTACTACCTCATCCTTGGCTGTGCGCTGGCCCTGACTGCCATTGGCGTCATGATGGTGCTGTCGGCATCGAGCGTTGAAGCCATTTCCGAAGGCAAGTCGCCGTACGCCGATGCCCTGAAGCAGGCGGTGTTCGGTGTGGTGGGCCTCGTGGGCATGTACGTCATCTCGCGCACCAACGTGAACTGGATGAAGAAATTGTCGTGGTGGGCCCTTGGAGCAACCATTGTGCTGCTGGTGATGGTCCAGGTGTTTGGCCGCCGCGTCAACGGCAACAAGAACTGGATCGACTTCGGCGGCATCACCTTGCAGCCCTCCGAGATCGCCAAGCTGGTGCTGTGTATCTGGATCGCTGCCGTCCTGGCCCGGAAAGTGAACTACCTGCACCGGTGGATGCATGTGATCGTCCCCGTTATACCCGGCGCGGGACTGGTCATGGGGTTGGTGATGGCAGGCAACGACCTCGGAACAGTCATCGTCATCGCCGCCATCGTTGCCGCAACGCTCTACTTTGCCGGCGTTCCCACCAAAATGCTGGCCGTCGCAGGTTTGCTGGGTGCTGTTGGCGCGGCCGCCATGACAGCGATCAGTCCCAACCGCATTTGCCGTGTCACCGCGTGGTTGGGCGTGGACAACGATGCGTGTACTGCGGATTCGGACTTCAGCTACCAGTCGACCAACGGCATGTACGGACTGGCCCAGGGCAGCTGGACAGGGTTGGGGCTGGGGCAGAGCAGGCAGAAGTACAACTGGCTGCCGGAAGCCCACAACGACTTCATTTTCGCGATCATCGGCGAAGAACTGGGCCTGGTGGGCACGATCGTCGTGCTGGCCCTCTTCGCGATTCTTGGGATCGCCATTTTCCGTGTGGTGGTCCGCCAAACTGATCCGTTCCAGCGGACACTTGCCGGTGGCATCATGGTGTGGTTGCTCGGCCAGGCCAGCATGAACATGGCTGTGGTCACACAGCTCCTCCCGGTCATCGGGGTACCGCTGCCCTTCATATCTTCCGGCGGGTCCGCCCTGGTGATGTCATTGTGCGGCGTGGGCGTAGTGTTGTCTTTGGCCCGGGCCCAGCTTCCTCCCCAACAACGGCCGCGCTTCCTTCCGCGCCGTTCCTCCAAGACCGCCACGAAAGCGTAAACAGCACTTCATGACTTCAACTCCGCACCAGCCATCCGCACCCCTGTCGGTTGTCCTCGCCGGCGGCGGCACCGCGGGCCACGTCAGTCCGCTGCTGGCCATTGCCGAGGCGATCAAGACCAAGCGCCCGGATGCTGCCCTCCTGGCCGTGGGCACGCCGTCGGGTCTTGAGGCCCGCTTGGTCCCGGCCGCCGGCTACGAGCTGGCGACCATCGACCGGGTGCCCTTTCCCCGACGGCCCTCAGCTGACCTGCTCCGGCTCCCCGGCCGCCTGGCGGGTGCCATCAAGCAGTCGGGACGCATCCTGGACGATGCCGCCGCGGATGTCCTGGTGGGCGTGGGGGGTTACGTTTGCACACCCATGTACCTGGCCGCCCGCCAGCGAAGGATCCCGATCGTCATCCACGAGGCCAATATCCGCCCGGGCCTTGCCAACCGCGTCGGTGCAAGGTTCAGCAGCCACGTGGCCGTGGCGTTTAAGGAGACCAGGCTCAAAGGCGCCCGGCACGTCGGCATGCCCATGCGCCGCGCCGTATCCGGCCTTGACCGCCGCACGGCGGCAGCAGCTGCCAAGGAGTCCCTGGGACTTCGCACGGACCGTCCTGCGTTGATCGTCACGGGCGGATCGTCGGGTGCCCTGAGCATCAACAAGTCCATAGCTGCAGCGCTCCCCGCGCTGGCCGAAGCAGGCATCCAGACGCTGCACATCACCGGAACAGGCAAAGCCGTCCGCGACGCCGAAGGTGGCCTCCTGGCCGCGGAAGGCTACCGGCAGGTGGAATACGTGGACGCCATGGAAACCGTCTACGCCGCTGCGGATGTCCTCCTGGCCCGCGCCGGAGCCGCAACAGTCAGCGAGGTCGCGGCTGTGGGAGTACCGGCAGTCTTCGTTCCACTGCCGGTCGGCAATGGCGAGCAGGCGCTCAATGCCGCATCCCTCGTCGCCGCCGGGGGAGCGCTGCTGGTGGACGACAAGGACCTTGGACCCGGGTGGATCCTGTCCCACGTGGTCCCCCTGTTGTCGGACCCGGGCAGACTCGAGGACATGGCCCGGAAGTCCGAGGCCCTGGGCATCAGAAACGCCGATCAGCGGATGGCTGATCTTGTACTGGAAGCGGTATCAGCATGACGCACCACAACACTGCATCCCTCGGCTCGCTGGGGCGGGTCCATTTCATCGGTATCGGCGGTGTGGGCATGTCTGCCGTTGCCCGGATCATGGTGGCCCGCGGCGTGCCCGTCAGCGGTTCGGACGGCAAGGACCTTCCTGTCATGCAGGACCTTGCCGCGGCCGGGGCAAGGATCGCCGTGGGGTACGACGCCGGCAACCTGCAGGACGCCCAAACCGTGGTGGCGGGTTCGGCCATCCGTGATGACAATCCGGAACTGTCCGCTGCGCGCGCAGCGGGCCTGCCCGTCCTGCACCGCTCAGAGGCACTGGCTGCCACCATGGCCGGGCACAGGGTCGTGACCATCGCCGGAACCCACGGCAAATCCACCACCACGTCCATGGTTGCGGTCCTCCTCAAGCAGGCGGGGCTTGATCCGTCCTTCGCCATCGGTGCCAACGTCCCGGCCCTCGGCGTCAACGCCGCCCATGGCGCCTCGGACATCTTCGTGGCTGAAGCCGATGAATCAGACGGCTCCTTCCTCAATTACCAACCGTCCATCGCGGTGGTCACCAATGTCGAAGCGGACCACCTCGACCACTACGGTACGGCCGATGCCGTGTTCGCCTCGTTTGATGACTTCGCAGCGCTCCTGCCGCCCGACGGTGTTCTGTTTGCCTGCGCCGATGATCCCGGGGCGCGGGCCCTGGCGGAGCGCACAGCGGCAAAGGAAACCACTCGTGTGCTCACGTATGGGACAGCGGACGACGCCGCCGTGCGGCTTAAGGACGACGGCCCGGGTTCCGTCTCGGTAGAGGCCGCCGGTGGCCGGTACGCACTGGACTTGAAGGTTCCCGGCCGCCACAATGCGCTGAATGCGGCGGCTGCTTTCGCCGTGGCCTTGGAGTTGGGGGTGGCCCCGGACCAGGCTGCGGCCGCGCTCGGCCACTTCACCGGGGCATCCCGGCGGTTTGAACTGAAGGGCCAGGCCGGGGGAGTGCGCGTGTACGACGACTATGCGCACCATCCAACCGAAGTCCGCGCGGCACTGTCGGCAGCGCGGTCCGTTGCGGGCGGCAACAAGGTCCATGTCCTCTTCCAGCCCCACCTGTTTTCCCGGACGCGTGAGTTCGCGGCCGAGTTCGCATCTGCCTTGGACCTGGCGGACACGGCCCTTGTCCTGGACATTTATCCCGCCCGTGAGGACCCCATCCCGGGGGTCACCAGCGACCTGATCGCAAACCGGCTTTCCAACGGAAGGCTCGTGGCTGCCGATGATGCCGTAGCCGGCGTCGTGGCCGCGGCCCGGGATGGCGATGTTGTCCTGACTGTCGGGGCGGGCGATGTGACCGCCTACGGGCCGGTGATTGTGGAGGCCCTTCGTGGCTAGTACCCGCAAGCCAACGTTCAAGCCGCGGGCCGCGGCAGGCGGCGGAAAGACCGGCACCCCCGGCCAGGCCTCCCGGAGTTCCGTGCCCGGGGGTGGATCCCCCGAGGAGGGGGTGATCAGCGCCGAGCGCTCCGTTGAACCGGAACGGAAGGCTCCGCCCAAGGCAAAAGCGAAGGCCGTGAGGTCCTTTCCACGTCCCGGGGCGAAACAACCCGCCAAAGCTGCGGTTCCGCCGGCCGGCAACGTCATAGCCTTTCCCGAGCCGAAGGCGCGCAGGCAGCGGCGGCTGGTGGTATGGACGGCCGCGGTCGTAACTGCTTTGGTTGCCCTGCTGATCACCGGTGCCGTCTATTCTCCTGTCCTTGCTGTCCGGACGGTGACGGTGGACGGGACAAAGCTCCTGACTCCCGACGCGGTCCAGGAAGCGCTCGGCGATCTGGAAGGCAAGCCCCTTCCGCAGGTCACCGAGGAGGAAATCAATACCCTGCTGAAGCCGCTGGTCCAGGTGAGGTCGGCAACCATGGAGGCCAGGCCGCCGTCGGAGTTGCTGGTTCATGTCCACGAGCGGGTTCCCGTGGCGCTGCTCAAGCAGGGCGGCTCCTTTGTGCTGGTGGACGTCGACGGCGTCCAGCTCGGAGTGACACAGGACCAGGCGTCGGTGGCCCTGCCCCTGATCGACGATGGCGCGGCAGCAACCAATACCGAGCTGTTCAAAGCCATTGCAGCCGTCCTGCACACCTTGCCTGCGGACGTCCTGGCGAGGATGTCCACGGCTTCGGCCGCGTCACCGGATGCCGTGGAGCTGAAACTTGTGGATGGAAAGACGGTAGTGTGGGGCAATGCCGACGACAGGGAAACCAAGGCAAAGGCCCTGGAGGCATTGTTGAAGATGCCGCAGGATCCCAAGGTTCCCGTCAGTATTTACGACGTGAGCGTGCCACGGCATCCGTTCACCAAATAGGTGGTTGTGGAGGGTGGCTTCAGTGCGGCGGACGCCTTATTTCGCGGATTCCAGCGACACGCGCAAGCGGTCATTGCATGTGCGAAGCAGAGGAAATACCGTCGCTGTAGAGTTACTTGACATAACTATAACCTTCAACTAGAGGGTTAAGGTCCAAGGATTCAAGTTGGACTCGATCAGTTTCGCAATAGGACACAAGCAAGGGGCACGAAACGTGGCAGCACCGCAGAATTACTTGGCCGTCATCAAGGTCGTCGGCATCGGCGGCGGTGGCGTGAACGCAGTCAACCGAATGATCGAAGTCGGCCTCCGGGGCGTCGAGTTCATCGCCATCAACACCGACGCGCAGGCGCTGCTCATGAGTGACGCTGACGTCAAGCTCGACGTCGGCCGGGAGCTCACCCGCGGCCTTGGAGCCGGCGCCAACCCCGAGGTCGGAAAGCAGGCAGCCGAAGACCACGCCGATGAGATCGAGGAAGTTCTCCGCGGCGCAGACATGGTCTTTGTTACCGCAGGCGAAGGTGGTGGCACCGGCACCGGTGGCGCGCCTGTCGTGGCGCGCATTGCCCGCTCGCTCGGTGCCCTGACCATCGGCGTCGTCACCCGTCCCTTCACCTTCGAAGGCCGCCGCCGCGCAGGATCCGCAGAAGCCGGCATCGATGCCCTCCGCGACGAAGTCGATACCCTGATCGTCATCCCCAACGACCGGCTCCTTTCCATCAGCGACCGCAACGTCTCCGTCCTGGACGCCTTCCGCTCCGCTGACCAGGTCCTGCTCTCCGGTGTGCAGGGCATCACCGACCTGATCACCACCCCCGGCCTCATCAACCTTGACTTTGCCGACGTCAAGTCCGTCATGCAGGGGGCGGGTTCTGCCCTCATGGGTATCGGCTCTGCCCGGGGCGAAGACCGTGCCGTCAAGGCTGCGGAACTTGCCATCGCTTCGCCGCTGCTTGAAGCATCCATTGACGGCGCCCACGGTGTGCTGCTGTCCATCCAGGGCGGCTCGGACCTTGGCCTCTTCGAGATCAACGAAGCCGCCCGCCTGGTCCAGGAAGTCGCCCACCCCGAAGCCAACATCATCTTCGGTGCCGTCATTGACGACGCCCTGGGTGATGAAGCCCGGGTCACGGTCATCGCGGCCGGATTCGACGACGTCAAGGCAACGTCACCGTCCATGGACCAGTCGCGTCCTGCCCAGAACCCGGTACCGGCCGCTGAGCGTCCCGCAGCGCCGGCGTCGGCTCCGTCGAATGCCGCAGCTCCCCAGCACGCCACCGCGGGCATCGGTGCAGCCGGCCTGAGCAACTGGGGCCAGCAGCGCCCGGCGGCCTTGCCCGCTGATTCGGGGTTCGACGTGGACCTTCCGGCAGTCGTGGAGCCGGACCTGACGGGCAACCGCTCTGACGACCTCGATGTTCCCGACTTCCTCAAGTAAGCAAGCAACCGGAGAGTCAGTACCTGGTGTTTTGGTGGCGCAATGAAGTTCGTCCCGGCGTGTCTGTTGCCTTCACGGACGCACGCGCCGGGAACCTGGCCCTTCACGTGGGGGACAACCCGGACGACGTAGCATCGCGCAGGGCGCAGGTGGAACAGGCCGCGGGCCTGGGAGGCCGCACCTTCCAGTACATGAACCAGGTCCACGGCAACAGCGTGGCCGTGATCAACCACTGGGGTGCCGGTCCTACTTCCGACGCCATGGTGTCCGTTGCGGATGCGGCGGGCGGGTCGGTCCAGCCCTTGTCGGTGATGGTTGCGGACTGCGTGCCCGTGGTCCTTGTGGGGTCCACGGAAACCGATGCCCCGGCTGTTGCGGTCGCCCATGCCGGACGTCCCGGGGTTGCCTCTGCGGTGGTGACTGCCACTGTCGACAGGATGCGGGACCTCGGAGCGCGGCACATCACAGCCTGGCTTGGCCCGTCCATTTGCGGGCGGTGCTATGAAGTTCCTGCAGCCCTGCGGGAGCAGGTGTCTGCCGCCGTGCCTGAATCCTGGGCGGAGACATCGTGGGGAACCCCTGCGTTGGATCTTCCCGCGGGCGTGCGTGCGCAACTGGCAGCCTCGGGCGTGGACGTTCTTTACTCAGGGGAGTGCACCCTGGAACACGAGGGTCTTTTTTCTTACCGCCGGGACTCCCGGACCGGTCGGTTCGCAGGATTGGTATGGACACATGACCGGCAAGGATAAGGCAACGCGGGCCCTTGTGGACGGCCCGGCGGACGATGGCCGCACGGCCGAACTCGCCGGGCGGCTTGAGGCTGTCCGGCAGCGGATCACCGCTGCCACCGCCGCAGCGGGACGTTCCGATGTCCCCGCCCTCATCGTGGTCACCAAGTTCCATCCGGCCGCCGATATCCGCAGGCTGGCTGCATTGGGCGTCCGTGACGTCGGCGAGAACCGCGATCAGGAGGCCTCCGCGAAATCCGTGGAGCTGGCTGACCTGGACGTGCGGTGGCACTTTATCGGGCAGCTGCAAACCAACAAGGCAAAAACCGTCGCCAAGTATGCATATTCCGTCCAGTCCATAGACCGCCCACAGCTCGTTGACGCCTTGGCCAAAGCGGTGCGTCGGGAGAAGGAAGAGACCGGCCGCGCTGACCTCCGCTGCTTCATCCAGGTGAATCTGGACGATTCCGCCGGAGCGCATCGGGGCGGGGCGCAGCCTTCCGAGGTCTTGGCCCTGGCGGAAAAGATTACGGCGGCCGACGGGCTGGTGCTTGCCGGCCTGATGGCGGTCGCGCCCCTGGGAGGCGATCCCGAGGCGGCCTTCGGGAAACTGGCCCGTATTTCTGCGGATTTGCGAGCTGAGTACCCGTCCGCTGACGCTGTCTCCGCCGGCATGAGCCAGGACCTGGAAGCCGCCATCGGGTCCGGAGCGACACACCTGAGAATTGGCTCCGATATTCTCGGTTCGCGTCCTGCGGTGGGGTAGCGTCAAAGTATTGGAATGACGGGCCGGGGTTCCAACACGTCAAGTCATGGCGGCCCGCCTACTGCAGAAACGATAGGAGTGCACCATGGCTGGCGCTCTGCGCAAGACAATGATCTATCTTGGGCTCGCCGATGGCGATGATCACTACGAATCTGAGCAGGCTGTCGCCCACCAAGACGAAGAACGCCCCCAGACGCAGGAACGGGAAGAGCGCCGTGCGCCGGCACCCGTCCGGGAAGTTGTCCGTGAAATGCCCACAGTAGACGCCGAAGAGGAATACCGCGCTCCCGTGACACCCATCAAGCGTGCGGCGTCAAGCCGCGAAGACGCCTCCGGCCTGAGGCAGATCACCACCGTTCACCCCCGGTCCTACAATGACGCCAAGCTGATCGGCGAGAGCTTCCGCGACGGAATCCCGGTCATCATGAATGTCACGGACATGGGCGAGGCCGACGCCAAGCGACTGGTGGACTTCTCCGCCGGCCTGGTGTTTGGTCTCCACGGCAGCATCGAGCGCGTTACCAACAAAGTCTTCCTCCTGTCTCCCTCCTATGTGGAGGTCATCGGGGACGACAAGAAGGCCAGCGAGTCGCAGGCCAGCTTCTTCAACCAGAGCTGAAAAGATCTTTCACGGATGCCAGGCGGGCCAACCCGCCTGGCATCTGTGTTGCAATAGTAGGGACCGATCGGCATTCCGGAACAAGTGGGAGATCTGAGCTAACTCGTGGGCATTGTTTTCGGCCTTATCTATATTGTGTTGTTGCTGTTTTTCATTGCTCTGATCATCAGGCTGATCTTTGAATGGGTGCAGATGTTTGCCCGTCAGTGGCGTCCCCGTGGTGTGGCCTTGGTAACAGCCCACGTGGTCTACTCGGTCACAGATCCGCCCCTTCGGCGGCTAAGGCGTCTGATTCCGCCCCTGCAACTGGGTGGGATTTCGTTGGATCTGGGCTTCCTGATCCTCATCATTGCCGTCAGCATTGCCATGGCTGTGACCAACAGCCTGGCCTAGCTCCACCGTCGGAAACGGGACCATCCACGGGTCCCCGGACCGCAAATTCTCCAAATCAACACGATGGTGTTGAATTGGAGGAACCAGATGATATTTAGGTACCGTAGTTTTGAACGGCCGGAAGGCCTCCTGACTAACTAGACCAACGAGGTGACCAGATGGCTTTGACGCCAGAAGACGTTGTCAACAAGCGCTTTCAGCCGACCAAGTTCCGCGAAGGCTACGACCAGGACGAGGTAGACGACTTCCTCGATGAGATCGTGGTTGAACTGCGCCGCCTGAACCAGGAGAACGACGAACTTCGCAAGAAGCTCGGCGAAGCCGGTTCGGCAGTGCCTGCGGCAACGGCTGCGGCTCCGGTCGTCGAGAAGGTTCCCGCGCCCGTCAAGGTGGACAAGGAAGCAGAGGCCAAGGCTGAAGCCGAGGCCAAGGCTGCTGAGGCTGCCAAGAAGAAGGAAGCCGAGCAGGCTGCGGCTGCCGCCGCTGCTGCCAAGGCACCGGCCGCCAACAACGGCCACACCGCTTCTGCAGAGTCCGCTGCCGGTCTGCTGGCCATGGCGCAGCAGATGCACGACAAGCACGTGGCCGATGGTGCCCAGCAGAAGGAAAAGATCATCGCCGAGGCGCAGATCGAGGCATCCAGCCTGGTGAACGACGCCCAGGAGAAGTCCCGCAAGATCCTCGGCGCCCTGGAGCAGCAGCGCTCCGTCCTGGAACGCAAGGTCGAGCAGCTCCGCGGCTTCGAGCGTGACTACCGCTCCCGCCTCAAGGCCTACATCGAAGGCCAGCTGCGCGATCTTGACGCCCGTGGTTCCGTTGCCGCTCCCGAGGTGGGCGAAGCAACCGCGGACGTTTAGCAAGTATTCTGAAAGCCGGTGGCTGAGGACTCCTCGGCCACCGGCTTTTGTTGTTAATGCCCAGCAGCAGTCTTCAGGTTCCACGAATGAAAGCGCCATGACCGACGAACTTTCCGGCCACGAGCCACGGCCCGTCCCTCCAGCCCAACGAAAATGGCGCCCGGCCATGCTCTGGCTTTTTGCTGCCTTTGCTGTCTTTGCGTACACGTTCGACCAAGTGACCAAGCTGTGGGTGACGAGCACCATGACGGAGGGTGAACGGATCCCGGTTCTGCCACCGCTGCTGCACTGGTACTACATCCGTAACTCCGGTGCCGCCTTCTCCATCGGCGAGGACGTGACGTGGATCTTCACGATCGTCATGGCCACGGTGTCCATAGCGATCCTTTTCCAGCTGCGGAAGCTCGGCTCCGCCTGGTGGGCGCTGTCCCTTGGTCTGCTGTTGGGTGGCGCGCTGGGCAACCTGACCGACCGCCTGTTCCGTGAACCCTCCTTCGCCATGGGCCATGTGGTGGACTTCATCCAGTTGCCCAACTTCGCGATCTTCAATATCGCCGACTCCGCCGTCGTGTCCGGTGTGGTGATCATCTGCCTCCTGACGTTGCGCGGGGTCGGGATGGACGGCACCCGGCATGTTGCCGAACCAAAGACCGCGAAAGGCGCAACGGAGGAGCGTTCCGGTGAGTAACCGGGTAGTGGTGCCGGAGGACCTCGCCGGTTCCCGGGCGGATGCAGGGCTCGCCAAGCTGCTGGATATTTCCCGTTCGGCGGCGGCCCTGCTGATTGCCGGGGGACATGTCACCAGCGCTGGAGTTCCCCTGGGCAAGTCAGCAAAGCTCGTTTCCGGCTCTGTGCTGGATGTCACGGTTCCCGAGCGGCCGGATCCCTTGGAAGTCGTGGAGGAAGTTGTGGAAGGCCTTAAAATCCTGCTGGACGATGACGATTTCGTGGTCATCGACAAACCGGTGGGAGTGGCTGCACACCCTTCGCCAGGTTGGGTTGGTCCCACGGTGGTGGGCGGCCTTGCCGGTGCCGGTTACCGCATTTCCACCTCCGGCGCACCGGAGCGCGCAGGCATCGTGCACCGGCTCGACGTCGGGACGTCCGGGGTCATGGTGGTGGCCAAGACCGAGGATGCGTACACGGTCCTCAAGCGGGCTTTCAAGGAACGTACGGTGGACAAGGTCTACCATGCGGTGGTGCAGGGGCTCCCGGACCCCCTGGTTGGAACCATCGATGCTCCGATCGGCCGCCACCCCGGGCATGACTGGAAGTTTGCCGTCATCGAGGACGGGCGGCCCTCTGTGACCCACTACGAGGTCCTGGAGGCGTTCGGAAAAGCCACCCTGGTGGAGGTCCATCTGGAGACAGGCCGCACGCACCAGATCCGGGTTCATTTCTCGGCGCTCAGGCATCCCTGTGCCGGCGATCTCACGTATGGCGCGGATCCCCGCCTCGCTGCCAACCTGGGGCTCACCCGCCAATGGCTCCATGCCCGGCAGTTGGGCTTCAACCACCCGCGGACCGGTGATTGGGTGGAAGTCACAAGCGGGTATCCAGCCGACCTCCAGTACGCTCTTGACCTGCTGGCAAGCGGTACCGCCTAAGCTGGCCCGCGGCTTGCCGATCCACGGCGTCGTCCTGCCCGGACGGTAGACTGTCGTGGTGAGTTCCAGCAATGATTCGTTCGTCCATCTGCACACCCATACCGAATACTCCATGCTGGATGGAGCGGCCCGCCTGGGTGAACTCTTCGATGAGACTGAGCGCCTGGGCATGCCCGCTTTGGCCACGACGGACCACGGCTACCTTTTCGGCGCCTTCGACTTCTGGCGGAAGGCAACTGACAAAGGCATCAAACCCATCATCGGCGTAGAGGCGTACGTTACGCCGGGGACGGCACGCGGTGACAAGGAGCGTGTGCGCTGGGGTGATGAAAGCCAGCGCAAGGACGATGTCTCCGGCGGTGGTTCGTACACCCACATGACCCTGCTCAGTTACAACAACGTAGGCATGCGGAACCTGTTCCGGGCATCCTCCATTGCCTCGCTCGACTCGGTCTTCGGTAAATGGCCGCGGCTGGACCGGGAACTCCTCAACACCTACTCCGAGGGTCTTATCGCTACGACCGGCTGCCCATCAGGGGAGGTTCAGACCCGGCTGCGCCTGGGCCAATACCGCGAAGCGCTGGAAGCCGCGGCCGAGTTCCGGGACATATTCGGCGCGGAGAACTACTTTTGCGAGCTGATGGACCATGGGCTGGACATCGAGCGGCGCGTCACCGGCGACCTCCTGAGGCTCGCCAAGGATCTCAACCTTCCCCTCGTGGCCACGAACGACCTCCATTACACCCACGAGCACGATGCCAAAGCCCACGAGGCACTGTTGGCCATCCAGTCCGGGTCGACCCTCCTGGAGCCCACCTACGACCAAGGCGGTTCGCGGTTCGCCTTCTCCGGCAGCGGCTACTATCTGAAGTCGCCGCAGGAAATGCGGGAGCTCTTCAGGGACCACCCGGAAGCCTGTGACAACACATTGCTCATTGCCGAGCGCTGCGATGTGTCCTTCAATACTGACGCCAACTACATGCCCCGTTTCCCCTGCCCGCCCGGTGAGGACGAGACATCCTGGCTGGTCAAGGAAGTGGACAAGGGGCTGGCCTACCGGTATCCCCAGGGCGTCCCGGACACTGTCCGCAAGCAGGCGGACTACGAGCTCGAGGTCATTACCTCCATGGGCTTCCCGGGCTACTTCCTGGTCGTCGCCGACTTCATCAACTGGGCAAAGAACAACGGCATCCGGGTAGGGCCCGGCCGAGGCTCCGGTGCCGGTTCAATGGTTGCCTACGCCATGCGCATCACGGATCTTGATCCGCTGCAGCACGGCCTGATCTTCGAGCGCTTCCTCAACCCGGACCGTGTGTCCATGCCTGACTTCGACGTCGACTTCGATGATCGCAGGCGCTCGGAAGTCATTGACTACGTCACCAGGAAATATGGTGATGAGCGCGTGGCCATGATCGTGACGTACGGCACCATCAAGACCAAACAGGCGCTGAAAGACTCTTCCAGGGTGCTGGGCTACCCCTTCAGCATGGGGGAGCAGCTCACCAAGGCGCTGCCGCCTGCAGTGATGGCCAAGGACATTCCGTTGGCGGACATCCAGAACCCGGAGGCCAAGCGGTACAGCGAGGCCGGTGACTTCCGGCAACTGATCGCCACGGACCCGGAGGCTGCCAAAGTCTTCGAAACCGCGCTTGGCATCGAGGGGCTGAAGCGGCAGTGGGGTGTCCACGCGGCCGGCGTCATCATGTCCTCCGACCCCATCATCGACGTCATTCCGATCATGCGCCGGTTCCAGGACGGCCAGGTCATCACGCAGTTCGATTACCCCACGTCCGAGGGCCTGGGCCTGATCAAGATGGACTTCCTGGGGCTGCGGAACCTGACGATCATTTCCGACGCCCTGGAAAACGTCAAAATGAACCGCGGTATCGACATCGACCTTGAAAACCTTGCCCTGGATGACGCGGCGTCCTACGAACTCCTCGCCCGCGGAGACACCCTCGGCGTGTTCCAGCTGGACGGCGGACCCATGCGGTCGCTGCTCAAACTGATGAAGCCGGACAACTTCGAAGACATCTCCGCAGTGCTGGCGCTGTACCGTCCCGGCCCGATGGGCGCCAACGCGCACACGGACTATGCGCTGCGCAAGAACGGGATCCAGGACGTGGTCCCGATCCATCCCGAGCTTGCCGAGCCGCTGGAAGACATCCTCGGCGGGACGTTCGGCCTGATCGTGTACCAGGAACAGGTTATGGCCGTGGCCCAGAAGCTTGCGGGCTACTCGCTGGGCCAGGCAGATATTCTCCGCCGTGCCATGGGCAAGAAGAAGAAATCCGAGCTGGACAAGCAGTTCGCCGGCTTCTCCCAGGGCATGCAGGACAACGGCTACTCCATGGAAGCCGTCAAAACGCTGTGGGACATCCTGCTGCCGTTCTCCGATTACGCCTTCAACAAGGCGCACTCGGCAGCCTACGGCGTGATCTCCTATTGGACGGCCTATTTGAAGGCACACTATGCGCCCGAGTACATGGCCGCGCTGCTGACGTCGGTAGGCGATGATAAGGACAAGTCAGCCATCTACCTCAATGAATGCCGACGCATGGGCATCACGGTGCTTCCGCCGGACGTCAATGAATCCTCCCTGAACTTCACGCCTGTGGGCGACGACATCCGCTTCGGCATGGGTGCCATCCGGAACGTGGGCGTTAACGTCGTGGAGGCCATGGTCTCCGCCCGGCAGACCGAAGGCGCGTACACCTCATTCAAGGACTTCCTGATGAAGGTTCCGGCGATCGTGTGCAACAAACGCACCATTGAATCCCTCATCAAGGCCGGAGCCTTCGATTCGCTGGGCCACCACCGCCGTGCACTGGCCATGATCCATGAAGAAGCCATCGACTCCGTCATCACGCTGAAGCGGAACGAGGCCATCGGCCAGTTCGACCTCTTCGCCGGGTTTGAGGACCAGGAGCCCGAGGCCTCGCTGAGCACCGAGATCCCGGACCTCCCCGAGTGGGAGAAGAAGGACAAACTCTCGTTTGAACGCGACATGCTGGGTTTGTATGTGTCCGACCACCCGCTGCAAGGACTCGAGGGCGTCCTGAGCCAGCATGCGGAACAGTCCATTACCTCGATCATCGCCGAGGATGGACCGCACGACGGCGCGATCGTCACCATTGCGGGCATGATCACCTCGTTGAGCCGAAGGATCGCCAAGGCAAGCGGCAACGCCTATGCGCGGGCCGAGATCGAGGATCTGGGCGGCTCGATGGAGGTCATGTTCTTCGGACAGGTCTACGGACCCATAGCCTCGGTCCTGGCCGAGGACCTCATTGTGGTGGTCAAGGGCCGTCTGCAGCGCAGGGATGACGGCGCCGTGACGCTGAACTGCATGGAGCTGTCCGTTCCCGACCTGAGCGAAAGCGTCAACGGACCTGTGGTGATCACCATTCCGACGTTCAAGGCCACCGAAGCCGTGGTCACGGATCTGCGTGATGTGCTCCGGACCCACCGCGGGAACTCCGAGGTCCGGCTCAAGCTCATGGGTGACACGAAGATGGAGATCATGGCTCTGCCCGTGCACATGCGCGTCAACCCCAGCCCCTCACTCTTTGGCGACCTGAAGGTCCTGCTGGGCCCGGCCTGCCTGGACCACTAGCGACCGGGCGGTACACCGGCCAGCCCCCGTGTGGTCAGATCTCGTAGTCCAGGGGCGCGGGCTGGCTGTAGGCGCCGCTGTGGTACAGCAGGGGAGCGGCAACGCCTCCAACCTGGCCACCCACCACTTCAACCACCACCACGGCGTTGTTCTCGAACGATAGCCGCATCTGGATTTTGCCCACCAGCCACCCGGCCACATCCTTCAGGATGGGGACGCCGTGCGGCCCTGGCTCCCAGTGGTCGCCGTCGAAGCGGTCCCGCGTGCGGGCGAACCGGTCGGCCAGGGCCTGGTTCTCCGACCCCAGCATGTGGACCCCGATGTACTGGGCATTGGCCACTGCGGGCCAGGAGCTGGAGCTTCGCGCCATGTTGAAAGTGAAGCGTGGCGGTTCCGCGGAGAGCGACGCGACGGATGTGGCGGTGAAGCCGAAGGGGTGGCCGTCATGGTTGGCCGTGATGATGGCCACCCCGGCAGCATGGCGGCGGAACATTTCCCTGAACGTCTGCTGGAAACCGGGTGTTTCGCTGTCCACGGGTGACCTCCTGGGCGTGGGGCGGCAATCGCGCGTCTTTCAACCAGCGTATGCCTCGAAGGGACGTCGCTGCGCATTTTCCCTTGGGCACGTAAACCTTTGTTAATGTGGGGTGATGACCGAGTCCGTAGCCCCCGCTGCCCACACCTTCGATTCCAAACAGCGGTGGGGAAGGCTTCGCTCCAAGGACATGTTGTGGCTCGTGGTCCAAGCCGCGGCAGGAGTCATGGCAGGCTTGCTGTGGTGGGTTCTTGCCCCGGGTGGACTGAATCTGGTGTCCGGAAACCCTGACCTGGGCAACCCATCGAATCCCGACTCCTGGCTGCCCCGGGATCTGGTCCTGGCCGGCCTCATGTTGGTGGCCGGGTGTGCAGCCGGACTCACCCTGGATGGAAAGCTGGAAGGCCAAGGCGCAGGACGACGGTTTGGATTTGCGGTGGCCGGTGGTGCCGCCGGTGCGGTGCTTGCATGGTTGACGGGGCTGCTGGCCGCCGTGGTGTGGGGCGTCGCTCCAGACCCTGCCCTCGGAGCCGAGTACGGGTTCACGCTCAGGTCGTACGCCGTTCTTCCCTTGTGGCCCGGTGCCGTGGCCTTCGTGACGTTCGTCCTGGCGTTGTTCGGGGTTCTTACGGGTAAACCCGTAAAATAGCGGCGTGACTCTTTCTTCGGACACTTCCGTTCCTGCCGCATCGTCCCTGGATTTCCGCAGCATCGATTTCCGTGGACGCCACCTTTCGCTGGCCGAACTGCGCGCCGCAGTTCCCCGGGCGAAGCATCAAACGATGGCGGATGCCGAAAGCAAGGTCCTGGACATCATCGCCGATGTCCGCAACCGCGGCTTCGCAGCCCTCACCGACCTCGCCAGGAAGTTCGACGGCGTTGACCAGTCGCACCCGCGGGTCCCCGCAGAGGCACTCGCCGAAGCCCTGGCCGGGATCGATCCGGAGGTGCGGGCAGCGTTGGAGGAGTCCATCAAGCGTGCCCGGCAGTTTGCTGAACGCCAGCGCCCTGCGAATGTTGAGGTGCCGCTGGCAGACGGGGCCGCCGTCAGCCAGAATTGGATTCCCGTGGGCCGGGTCGGCCTGTATGTCCCTGGCGGTTTGGCGCCGCTGGCATCCTCGGTCATCATGAACGTCGTTCCGGCCGTGGCTGCCGGCGTTGAGTCGATTGCGCTGGCGTCCCCGCCGCAGAAGGAATGGGGTGGCCTGCCGCACCCGACGATCCTGGCCGCTGCAGCCCTGCTGGGAATCGACGAGGTTTACGCTATCGGCGGTGCCCAGGCGATTGTCTCGTTCGCCTACGGCGTTCCCGGGTCACAGGACGGGCTTCGCATCGAGCCGGTTGATGTGGTCACCGGCCCGGGGAACATCTTTGTGGCAACGGCTAAGCGATTGGTCAAGGGCGTGGTGGGCATCGACTCGGAGGCCGGGACCACCGAAATCGCCATTCTTGCCGATTCCACAGCCAAGCCCGCTCTGGTGGCGGCAGACCTGATCAGCCAGGCGGAGCACGATCCCAAGGCGGCCTCCGTCCTGGTGACGGACTCCGGGGACCTGGCGGACGCCGTCGTGGATGAACTCCGGCGGCAGGCAGCGGCCACCAGGCACAGCGCGCGTGTCTTCGAAGCGCTGTCGGGTCCGCAATCGGGTGTTGTCCTGGTTGATGACCTGGAACAGGGAATCGCCGTGTGCAATGCCTACGCGGCAGAACACCTGGAGATCATGACCGCGGACGCCGCGGCGGTGGCCGCACGCATCCGCAATGCCGGCGCCATTTTTGTCGGCGACTACAGCCCGGTGAGCCTGGGCGACTACTGCGCCGGTTCCAACCATGTGCTGCCCACGAGTGGCACGGCCGCTTTTTCTTCCGGCCTCAACGTCACAACCTTCCTGCGGGCGGTACAGGTCATCAACTACGACCGCGCTGCGCTGGAGGAGGTCAGCGGCCACATCGTGAGTTTGGCCGGGGCTGAGGACCTGCCGGGACACGGTGAGGCCGTGAGGATCCGCTTCGCCTAGGCGATCACCTGGTGTAACCACTACATATGCGGGTAGCCACCACTACATGTAGTAGTTACACGCTTGTCATTAGCTGGATACCAACCGTAAACTGGTGCCGGAAGTAAAAATCCGGCACCTTTTGCGTTCGTGGACCCCAGCGGGTGCGGACACACCGGAACAGTTTCAGGGAGGCCCAGCGTGTATTGTCCGTTTTGCCGGAATCCTGACTCACGCGTGGTGGACAGCCGGATGGCCGACGACGGTTCTTCCATCAGGCGCCGCCGCCAATGTCCCGAATGTGGTCGCCGCTTCACCACCGTGGAAACCACCAGCCTCTCCGTGATCAAACGCTCAGGGGTGGGGGAGCCCTTCAGCCGCATCAAGGTCATCAGCGGAGTCCGGAAGGCATGCCAGGGGCGCCCGGTCACCGAGGACGATCTCGCCATGCTGGCGCAGGAAGTCGAGGAGAATATCCGCTCCTCCGGGGCAGCCGAAATCGACGCCCATGAGGTAGGACTCGCGATCCTTGGCCCGCTGCGCAAGTTGGACGAGGTTGCCTACCTGCGTTTCGCCAGTGTCTATCAGGCCTTTGAGTCACTGGAGGACTTCGAGTCGGCCATTGCGCTGCTGCGCCAGGAAGCCGGCGCGCAGGCCACAGCCGGGGCCAAGGAAGCCAAGGGCTCCGAGAGAAGCCAGCTCTAGCCTGGTGGCGGCAGCGGAGGGGAAGCCGCGGCCGCCACCGTCAAATCAGCGGCTGTGTCCCTTACTTGGCGAGGTTGTGATGCAGCGCCACTTCCAGTGCGGCGCCCACAATGCCCGCGTCGTTCTTGAGCTTGGCGGTGACAATGGGTGACCGCAGCTGCAAGTGCGGGAAATACTCGTCGGAGCGCTTGGAGATTCCCCCTCCGATGATGAACAGCTCGGGGGAAAACAGGAACTCAACGTGCTGCAGGTAGCGGTTGAGGAGGACTCCGTACTCATCCCAGCTCAGGCCATCACGTTCACGGGCCACTGCTGAGGCCTTGGTCTCGGCATCGAATCCGTCAATCTCCAGGTGGCCGAGTTCGGCGTTGGGAACCAGTTGGCCATTGAAGATGAAGGCAGAACCGATGCCGGTTCCCAACGTGATGACCAGCACGGTGCCGTCGACGCCTTCCCCGGCGCCGTAGCGGGCCTCGGCGAGGCCGGCGGCATCGGCGTCGTTGATGACCTCGACGGGCCGGCCCAGCCGCTCGGTGAACTTCTTGTCGATGTTCGTTGCCAGCCATGATTTGTCGACATTGGCTGCAGAGTTGACCACGCCGTGCTGGATGATACCCGGGAACGTCACACCCACGGGCGAGTCGGCGGCCGGGGCCTCAGGGCGGAGGGAGAGTTCCTCCACGATCTGGGCCACCACGTCCGCTACGGCTTCCGGAGTGGCCGGCTGGGGCGTGGGGACGCGGAAGCGGTCGCCGATCAGCTTGCCCTTTTTCAGGTCGACAATGCCGCCCTTGATGCCGGTGCCGCCGATGTCGATGCCGATCAGCGGGGCGTTCTTGTGGGTCTTCTCATCCTTTTTGGACAATGCAGTTTTCCGTTCATGGCAGGAGGGGTGAACATGGCGCAGCTTTGCAGCTGCGGTGGACCTTCCGAAGAGTTCAGGGAAGGGTCAGGATTTCCGCGCCGGTCTCGGTGACCAGCAAGGTGTGTTCGAATTGGGCCGTTCGTTTGTGGTCCCTGGTGACGACCGTCCAGTCGTCCTCCCACATGTCCCATTCGATGGTGCCAAGGGTCAGCATGGGTTCGATGGTGAAGACCATGCCTGCCTCGATCACGGTGTTGTACGCCGGGGCTGCGTCGTAATGCGGAATGATGAGGCCGGTATGGAAGGCCTCGCCGACACCGTGTCCCGTGAAATCCCGTACCACGCCGTAGCCGAAGCGTTTGGCGTAGGACTGGATGGCACGGCCGATGACGTTGATCTCGCGGCCCGGGGCCACGGCCTTGATGGCCCGGTTGAGCGACTCCTGCGTACGCTCAACCAGAAGACGGGACTCTTCATCCACGTCGCCCACCAGGAAAGTGTAGTTGGTGTCTCCGTGCACCCCGCCGATGAAGGCGGTGATGTCGATGTTCAGGATGTCGCCGTCCTGGATCACCGTGGAGTCGGGGATGCCGTGGCAAATGACCTCGTTCAAGGACGAGCACAGGGATTTGGGGAAACCCCTGTAGCCGAGAGTGGAGGGATAGGCGTTGTGGTCCAGGAGGAACTCGTGGCCGATCCGGTCCAGATGGTCCGTGGTAACACCGGGTTGGATGTGTTGTCCGACCTCCACGATGGCCTGGGCAGCAATACGGGAGGCCACACGGATCTTCTCGATGGTCTCCGGCGACTTGACCTCGGAGCCGGTGAATTTGGCAGGCGCCTTCTTGCCCACGTACTCAGGGCGGGGGATCGACGCCGGTACCGGCCGCTGCGGGCTGATGGTTCCGGGCGTGAGCGTGCCGATGGGTGCAGTTGAAGCAAGAGAAGGCATAGATTGATCATATAAGGCACTCAAGAGACGCAAGTAACAATGCGGGCCGGCCGTTGCGTGGCTCCGCGAACGTTACGGGCCGGCCCCGAAGACCGAGGAGGAGACGTGACGGAGTACTGGTACAACGTCAGGACGCACGAGATCGAAGAGGACGCGATGTCGGACTGGTCCCAGTTGATTGGCCCGTACAAAACCAGGGAGGAAGCCGAACATGCCCTGGAGAAGGTCCGGCAGCGCAATGAGGCCTGGGAAGCCCAGGACGACGACTAGAAGGAGTGCTCCGGACCAGGGAACTGCCCGGAGCGCACATCTTCACGGTAGGCTGCGGCAGCGTCGGTCAACGTGGTCCGGAGATCGGCGTACTGCTTGACGAACCTGGCCATCTTTCCGCCGCGCAATCCCGCCATGTCCTGCCATACCAGCACCTGGCCCGTTGTCCCCCTGCCGGCCCCGATGCCCACGGTCGGGACGCGGAGCGCTGCGTCAACGGCCGCCGCCGTCTCCGCCGGAACCATTTCCATCAACACACTGAAAGCGCCGGCTTCCTGGAGGGCGAGGGCATCATCGATGAGCCGCTGCGCGTCGTCACCGCGGCCCTGGACACGGTAGCCGCCCAGGGAGTGTTCGCTTTGCGGAGTGAAGCCGATGTGCGCCATGACAGGGATGCCGGCCTGGACCATCGCCTTGACAGTCCCGGCGTAGTAGGCGCTGCCTTCGATTTTCACGGCATGGGCAAGGCCTTCCTTGAGGAACCGCACGCCGCTGGCGACCGCCTGCTGGGGCGAGACTTCATAACTGCCGAACGGCAGGTCGGCCACGATCAGTGATCTTCTGGCTGACCGGCTGACCGCGCGGCACAGCGGGAGGAGTTCGTCCACGGTGACAGGAAGGCTTGTCTCGTTGCCAAAGACGTTGTTGGAGGCGGAGTCGCCCACCAGGAGGACTTCTATTCCTGCCTGGTCGAAGATTTCGGCCGTGTACTGTTCGTAGGCGGTGAGCATGGCAAAGCGTGTTCCGTTGTCTTTGGCCTGCTGGAGGTGGTGGATACGGACCCGACCGCCCGGCTTGGCGCCCCCGGCCGCAGGTGCCGGCGTGGCAGGAGAAGGGCCCGTGCCGTACGGTGCGGAAACCTCGGCGGGCGTGCTGGACTCAGGAAAGTTGCTCGGGGCCATGGATAGAGCCTAAGCCGTGCCGCGGACCGCTGCCAGCAGTGTGCCAGGCGTCACTGTTTGTAAACGCTGTGTTACGCGGCCCTCCTGCGGCGGCATTCCACGGGAATGCTTAGTAGAGTGAAGGCTGAGCTGCCGCGGCTTTCGGAGAAGGGACCTGCGGCGTGGACACCAACCGGAAATGAGGCCCCATGGACCGCCAGCAAGAGTTCGTTCTGCGGACGATCGAAGAGCGCGACGTGCGCTTCGTGCGCTTGTGGTTCACCGACGTCGTGGGGTCGCTGAAGTCCGTGGCACTGGCGCCGGCCGAAGTCGAAGGGGCCTTTGAGGAAGGCCTGGGCTTTGACGGTTCCGCAATCGAGGGCCTGGCCCGTGTCTTCGAGTCCGATATGCTTGCGCAGCCGGATCCGTCCACCTTCCAGATCCTGCCGTGGCGCGGTGAAACGGAGCAGACCTCACGGATGTTCTGCGATGTGCTGACTCCTGACGGTGAACCGTCTGCTGCCGACCCGCGCAATGTCCTCAAGAGGACCCTTGCCAAGGCCGCAGACATGGGCTTTACCTGCTACACCCACCCTGAGATCGAGTTCTACCTGCTCAAGTCCAAGGATCTGGGCCCCGACGGTGCTCCCGTTCCGGTGGATGAGGGCGGGTACTTCGATCACGTCCCTGGCGGCGTGGCCCAGGACTTCCGCCGTACGGCCGTTACCATGCTCGAATCCGTGGGCATCTCCGTGGAGTTCAGCCACCATGAGGGTGGACCGGGCCAGAACGAGATCGACCTCCGTTACGCCGATGCCCTGCAGACGGCGGACAACATCATGACGTTCCGCACCGTTATCAAGGAAGTCGCCCTGCAGCAGGGGACGTACGCCACCTTCATGCCCAAGCCGTTTACGGACCACCCGGGCTCGGGCATGCACACGCACTTTTCCCTTTTCGAAGGCGACACCAATGCCTTCTTCGAAGCCGGTGCTGAATTCCAGCTGTCCAAGACCGCCCGCCAGTTCATTGCCGGCATCCTCCGGCACGCCCCGGAATTCACGGCCGTGACCAACCAGTTCGTGAACTCGTACAAGCGGCTGTGGGGCGGCGGCGAGGCTCCGAGCTACCTGAGCTGGGGGCACAACAACCGCTCTGCCCTGGTGCGGGTGCCGCTGTACAAGCCCGGCAAGGGCCAGTCGGCGAGGATCGAATACCGGGGCATCGACTCCGCCACCAACCCGTACCTGGCCTATGCCGTCCTCCTGGGCGCCGGCTTGAAGGGCATCGAGGAAGGCTACGATCTCCCGGCGGCTGCGGAGGACGACGTCTGGTCGCTGACCACCGCGGAGCGCAAGGCCATGGGCCACGCCCCGCTGCCTGCGAGCCTGCACGACGCCATCCGTGCCATGGAGGAGTCCGACCTCGTGGCGGAGATCCTGGGTGAGCAGGTCTTCGAGCACTTCCTGCGCAACAAGCGTGCGGAGTGGCAGGATTACCGTCTCCAGGTCACGCCTTACGAGCTGCAGCGCAACCTCGGCATCCTGTAGGGGCATCAGTGAGCCTGGCACGTCGGCTCATCGCGGCCGGTTTCAGCGACCTTGAAAAGGCCGAACGCTTCCTCGCTGCCCGCGAACTGGACGGCATGGACCAGGAGGCGCTTTTCGCGGGCCTGTCACTGGCCGCCAGTCCCGACACCGCCCTGCAGTCGCTGGTCCGGCTGATCGAGAAAAAACCCGGGCTCGCGGCGCTGGCTGGTGCCGACCTGGATTCCAGTGAGCCGCTGTACCGGCTCCTCGGTGCATCAGAGGCGCTGGGGGAGTTCCTCATCCGCCGGCCCGAACATCTGGATGTGTTCGATGCCAAGGTCAGTCCGGAGCCGTTGCCGGCCTCCAGCGAGGAACTCCGCGCGTCCTTGCTGCGTTCGGTGAAGGCCGAACCCGGGGCTCAGCGTCCAGTGGCCGGGCTGACCGGAGCTCCGGCCTATGCCGCACTCCGGACAGCGTACAGGCGGGGCCTGACGCAACTGGCCATCAAGGACCTCTGTGCCGCATCGCCGCAGGATTTCATGCCTTCCGTGGGCGCGGAACTCGCGGACCTCGCCGGTGCAGCGATCGAGGCTGCCCTGGCCGTATCCCGGGCTGAAGCGGCAGCGCAGTTCGAAGCATCGGAGGTTGCCGCCGTCGGGCTTGCCGTCATTGGCATGGGCAAGTGCGGCGCCCGCGAGCTGAACTATATTTCCGACGTCGACGTCATTTACGTGATTGAAGCCGAAGACCTCGACGATGCACGCGCGGCAACCATCGGCACCGCGCTGGCCTCGGGCATCTCGAGGGCCATCTCATCCCCGGCGCCGGAGCCGGGGCTGTGGGAAGTCGACGCGAACCTCCGCCCGGAAGGCAAGTCGGGACCCTTGGTTCGGACCCTCGCCTCGCACTTGAGCTACTACGACCGCTGGGCTGACAGCTGGGAGTTCCAGGCGCTCCTCAAAGCGCGGACCATTGCGGGGGATCGGGAGCTGGGCTCCCGGTACGGGAAAGCCGTGGAGCCGTTGGTGTGGGCCTCGGCCGGACGTGACGGTTTTGTGGAATCGGTCCAGGCAATGCGCCGCCGGGTCACCGAACATATTCCCGCGGCCGAGGAGCAGCGGCAGATCAAACTTGGCAGGGGCGGCCTGCGGGACGTCGAATTCACCGTCCAGTTGCTGCAGTTGGTCCACGGCAAGTCCGACGAGTCGCTGCGGTGCCGCGACACGACATCCGCGATCGCTGCGCTGTCAGCCGGCGGTTACATCGGGCGAACCGACGCGGCAGCTTTCGACGGCGCCTACCGGTACCTCAGGTTGCTGGAGCACCGCATCCAGTTGTTCCAGCTGCGCAGGACCCACCTCATGCCGGAGTCGGAAGATGCCCAGCGGTTCCTGGCCAAAGCAGTCCTGGGGCCTTTTTCGCTGGAGCGTCCAACGCCGGACCAACTGATCGGCACCTGGCAGAAAACCAAGCGGTCCGTGCGGGAGCTCCATGAGCGCATCTTCTACCGGCCGCTGCTGAACACTGCCGCCAAGCTGAGCAGCGAGGACGCGAGGTTGAGCCCCGAGGCCGCCCAGGGGCGCCTTGCGGCGCTGGGCTACCTCGACCCCCAGGGCGCCATGCGGCACATCGAGGCGTTGACGGCCGGCGTGAGCAGGCGTGCTGCGCTCCAACGGCAGTTGCTGCCGATCCTCCTTGGCTGGCTGGCTGAGGGTGTTGATCCCGACGCCGGACTGCTCGCCTTCCGCCGTGTCAGCGAAGCCCTGGGCACGACGCACTGGTATCTGGGCATGCTCCGGGATTCGCAGGCTGCCGCTGAACGGTTGTGCCAGGTGTTATCCAATTCCAGGCTGATCTCGGACCTGCTGGAGGTTTCCCCCGAATCGGTGGCCTGGCTGGGCAGCGACAAGGACCTGGTGCCCATCGGTTTTACGGCCCAGTGGCAGGAAATCCAGTCCAAGCTGTCGCGTCACCCGGATCCGGAAAGCGCCATGCGGCTCATCCGTCTGATCCGGCGGCGCGAGATCCTCAGGACAGCCATTGCGGACAGCGCCGGCCTGCTCGACCAGGAAGCTGTTGGCCTGGCGCTGGCGGAGGCCGATCGTGCGGCTGTTCTCGGTGCCCTCCATGTGGCTGAGGGGATCGCCGCGCAGTCCGGTCCCTTGAAAACGGACGTCCTGGTGGTGGCCATGGGCCGCCAGGGTGGCCGGGAGATCGGGTACGGATCGGACGCCGATGTCATGTACGTGCACCAGGCCAGGGAGGGCTTCAGCGACGCGGAGGCCCAGGAACAGGCTGCGGCCATCGTCGCCAAGGTGTCCAGCCTCCTGACCCAGCCCCTGAAGCCAGCGATCATGGCCGAGCGGGTGCTCATGGTGGACGCAGACCTGCGGCCTGAGGGCAAGAACGGTGCCATGGTCCGTTCCCTGGAGTCCTACGCTGAGTACTACCGCCGGTGGTCCTTGATCTGGGAAGCCCAGGCCCTGCTTCGGGCCCGGCCCATGGCGGGCTCGGATGAACTGGCGGCCGGCTTCCTGGAACTGATTGACCCGATCCGCTATCCCCGGGACCTGTCACCACAGGATGTCCGGGAAATCCGGCGCATCAAGGCGCGCGTTGAATCCGAGCGGTTGCCGCGGGGTGCGGACCCGGCCAGGCACGTAAAGCTTGGTCGTGGTGGCTTGAGTGATGTCGAATGGCTCGTCCAGTTGCTGCAGCTGCAGCATGCGGACAAGCACCCGGAACTGCGGACAACGTCCACGCTGGAGGCGCTGGCGGCTGCCGAAGAGCTTGGCTTTCTGGACAGGAACGACGCCGGCCTGCTGCGTCAGGCGTGGCGGCTCGCCAGCCGCGTCCGGTCGGCCAACGTCATTGCGACGGGGCGCGCATCGGACGTCCTGCCGTCCTCGCGGAAGGACCTCGAGGCGGTAGCGCGCTGGTGCGGTTACCCGCCCGGCGCGGCGGGCCGGTTCGAGGAGGACTACCTGCGCCTCAGCCGCCATGCCCGCGCCGTCTTCGAACGTCGGTTCTACGACGCCTGAGCCGCGGCGTTCAGGCGTCGGCGGCTGCGCTGGCGTTGGCCTTGAGGGTGGCGCGGGTATGCCGCAGCATGGTCACCACCGGCCTGCCTGCGGTGAGCCTGCCGTCCACCACGAAGCCCTCCTCCCTGTCCCGGAGGACCTCCACCATGCGCTGCCTCCAGCGGTCCATGTCAACGGCGTGGGATGCTTGCCCGGCGAGGTTGTTGCATTCCCGGGGGTCGTCGTCGAGGTTGAACAGTTCTTCCGTGCCACGGCCGGAACCCCAGATATATTTATGGTGCCCATCGGTCAGCCAGTGGAGGTTCTGGCCCCAGTACACGTGCTCGCCATGGAGGTATTCGCGGACCGGCCCGGTGCTGGTGCCCCGGACGATCGGGGCGAGTGACTTACCGTCCACGGTTTCCGGGATGGGCAGGCCGGCCAGATCGAGGAGCGTGGGCATGATGTCGCGCAACTCAGCCACGTGGTCCACCACGGCACCGCGGACTGAACCGCGCCTGGACGCTGCATCGGCAATGATGAACGGCACCCTGGCCGAACCTTCATACGGAACTGCTTTCCGGAACATGTGGTGGTCGCCCATCATCTCCCCGTGGTCGCTGGTGAAGGCGAACACCGTGTCCTCATGAAGCCCGTAGTCGGCCAGTGCCTCCTTGATCCTGTTGACCTGCAGGTCTATCTGGGCCATCAGACCGTAGTATCCGGCCCGGGCGCGGTGGACCACCCTGTCCGGAATCATTCCGTGGCTCGCCTGATAATCGCCATCCTGCCGGAATTCATTCCAATGATGTTCCCAATTGCCTTCCACCGGTTTGTAGTCCGGGATGCCGAGGTACTGGTCGAAAGCCCACGACGGTGGATCGTAGGGTGGGTGCGGTCGGTGGAAGGAGAGGTAGAGGAAGAAGGGCTTCACGGGGTCCCGGCGCTGCATCCATTCGATGGCCTGCGTCCCGATCCAATGGCTCGGGTGCAGGTGCTCGGGCTTGTCCCATGGCCTGGCCACCAGGGAATTGCAGTTGATGCCGTGGTCGAAGTATTCGGCGTCCGGGCCCGTGCCATGTTGGCGCCTCAGCCACGGAACGTAGTCATCGAACATGGCGAAATGTTGTCTGTGCGTTTGCCTGGCATGGTGCAGGTAGCCGTCGTGGAGGATGACGTCATCGAATCCGAGCCGGGACCGTTCAGGCCATACGTGCATCTTGCCGATGGCCTGGGTGTGGTACCCGGCTTTCCTGAACTCGCCCTGGACGGTGACGGGATGGGCCACGTGGAAGGGAACGCCGTCCTGGTACCCGACCCTGCCATGCCGCTCCTGGGACTGGCCGGTGAAGAGGGCTGCCCTGGCAGGTACGCATGAGGGCGTGGCCGAGTAGCCCTTCGTAAAGCGGACGCCGTTCCTGGCCAGGTCGTCCAAATGCGGAGTCTCCACAGAGGGGTGGCCGGCAGCCGAAAGGCAGTCACCCCGCCACTCGTCGACGCAGATCAAAATAACGTTAGGCTGGGGCATCGGGTGGTTCCTCGGGTTGTAGGGAACTTTGGTCCATACCCTACTGTCAGGAGAGCTCGTCGTGCGTGATTATGACGCAAACAGTGGTTTTTCACGCGTTCAGGATCATACTCATGTGTGGCTGATTCCCCTGAAGCTCCTTGATGACGACGCCCGGGCGGTGCAGTTGGGAACTGTCGCAGGCATGGCGATAGCTGCGGCACAGCAGGAATTCGTCGGAGAGCCGCTGCGGATGATGATGGCCGGGCTGGAGGATGCCAGCCGGTACCCCTACGTCATTGAGGCCAACGGGAAAGGGGCAGGAGTGATGACCCTCCAGGCCGGTGCCGCATCACTGGCCGGCTGGGATGACGATGATTCCGCCTGGCTGCTCCGCGGCTTCCTCATCGACTCCCGGCTGCAAGGCAAGGGGATAGGAACGCTCGCAGCCGTGGCGGCAGTTGAGGAAGCGCGAAAGCTGACGGCGCGGCAGGGTGGCGGCCAGGCCGGCGTCGTACTTTCCGTCAACGAGCGCAATCCTGCCGCCCAGGCCGCTTACCGGAAGGCCGGATTTGTGGACACGGGTCGGTATCTGGGAGGGAAGGCAGGTCCGCAGCGGACCATGTTCAAGGCATTTGAGGGGCTTCCGGCACGAAGCGTCAACAATGGTTGACCCTCGAAAAAGGGTCAACTAGCGTTGACCCCATGGAGGTGGGTCGTATGAAGACGCTCGTAGGGTCAATGGACGGAATGGGGCCGGCTGAGGCGTTGTACGCCGTAGCGGAACTGCAAAAGGAGGTAGGCCGGGCGGAAGCTTCGCTGGTTCGCGCAGCGAGGCAGGCAGGACTCTCCTGGGAAGCCATCGCAGTGTGTCTGGGCGTAAGCAAGCAGGCGGTGCATAAGAAATACGGGAAGCAGTAGGGCGACGCCGGCCGGGTCTGTTCCCCCGGGTGCCCGCGGGCTTACTATTCTCCCGTGACAATCAGGCTCGACCCGGAAGGCGCGGCCTTCTCAGACGCAGGCTGCTTTCGCTGTGCCCAGGCCGGGCCGCACTGGAGTTCCCGTCATGGACGGGGTGACATTTTTGCGTGCCGCCGCTGCTTCGCTACATTCCCTGACACCGTTGCCGATCCCTCCGGCGCAGCTCCCGCGTCGCCGTTCGTGCCTCTTGAGACGGCCGTTCCCTTGGGGAAAACCAAGTAGTCCCGCGGCTGGCCCCAGCGAAAAACGAGTACACATTACTCGTGTGTGTGATATGGACCACTGGGCACCATGGTCGGTATGACAGCCTATGTAGTTGAACCAGCCGCACTGATCCATCGCTGCCAGTGCTGTGGGGAGGAAACGGAGCAGGTGTTCTGCGCCGACTGCTCTTCCCTTGGCCGGCAGGAAGCAGTCCCCGTCACGGAACACTGACCCGCTCAACGAATCCATAAGTCTCCTTATAGACTCATTGTGTAGTTGTTCTCGATGAGAAGGGGAAGTTCATGGAATACAACGGAAGTCCGTCCGAAAAAGCCATTCCGGCCGGAGAGTTGGACCGGCGCCATGTAGGCCAGACGGTGAGCTTTCAGCCCAACGACTTCACCGTGGTCTTCGGTACGATCGCGGGTATCGCGCGGACCGAGGCGCTGGTGTACCTGTCGTTGGACGGGGTTTCCGGCGGTACCCATCTGAAGGACGAGTACGACCTGACGGTCGACCACGACGTATACCTGCAACTCGACCCGCTCAGCAGCGCGGAAAAGGGCCTGGCGGACGCGGCCAAGGCTGTCCGGGAGAAGCTGGACGAGTTTGGCAGGAATATCCGGGACCGCGATCAGGCCAAGGACCAGGAGTAGCGGGTTCGCAGTCCTGCGGGAGTCCACCACAGCATGAACGAAAGGGCCGGGTTCCAGGTAACACCTGGAACCCGGCCCTTGTCTGTGCCGTTCAGCGTTTGCAGGTCCCCGTCAGACGGGCACCCGACCCGCGGATGCTAGACGCCGTAGTAGAGCTCGAACTCGTAGGGGTTCGGACGCAGCGACAGCGGCAGGATCTCGTTCTCGTACTTGTACTCGATCCAGGTGTCGATCAGGTCCTGGGTGAAGACGCCGCCGGCCTGCAGGAACTCGTTGTCCTCACGCAGGGCTTCGAGTGCTTCTTCCAGCGAACCCGGAGCCTTGGGGATGTCCTTGGCTTCCTCGGCCGGGAGCTCGTAGAGGTCCTTGTCGATCGGAGCCGGCGGTTCAATGCGGTTGCGGATACCGTCGATACCGGCCATCAGCTGGGCTGCGAAGGCGAGGTAGGGGTTGGACGAGGGGTCCGGTGCGCGGAACTCGATGCGCTTGGCCTTCGGGTTGGAACCGGTGATCGGGATACGGATACCGGCGGAGCGGTTACCCTGCGAGTAGACCATGTTGACCGGAGCTTCAAAACCCTTGACCAGGCGGCGGTACGAGTTGACCGTCGGGTTGGTGAAGGCCAGGACTGCCGAAGCGTGCTTCAGCAGGCCGCCGATGTACCAGCGGGCGGTGTCGGAGAGGCCAGCGTAGCCCTTCTCGTCGTAGAACAGGGGGTCGCCGTTGTTCCAGAGCGACTGGTGGCAGTGCATGCCGGAGCCGTTGTCGCCGAAGACGGGCTTGGGCATGAAGGTGACCGACTTGCCCCAGGCGTCAGCGGTGTTCTTGATGACGTACTTGAACTTCTGGAGGTCGTCAGCAGCTGCGGTCAGCGTGGTGAACTTGTAGTTGATTTCAGCCTGGCCGGCGGAACCGACTTCGTGGTGGGAGCGCTCAACCTCAAGGCCGGCCTTGTCCAGCTCGACACACATGGCGTCACGGAGGTCGGCCTGCTTGTCCGTGGGGGACACCGGGAAGTAGCCACCCTTGACCGGGGTCTTGTAGCCGAGGTTGCCGCCCTCTTCCTTGCGGCCGGTGTTCCAGTGTGCTTCCTCGGAGTCGATCTTGTAGAAGCTGCCCTGCGGGGAGGACTCGTACTGGATGTTGTCGAAGACGAAGAATTCGGCTTCGGGAGCGAAGAATGCGGTGTCTGCGATGCCCGTGGAGGCCAGGTAGGCCTCTGCCTTCTCGGCTACGCCGCGGGGGTCGCGGTGGTACGGGTCGCCCGTGCGCGGGTTCACGATGGAGAAGTTCAGGGCCAGCGTCTTCTCGATGCGGAAGGTGTCGATGAAGGCGGAGGTGACATCCGGGATGAGCTGCATGTCGGATTCGGCGATGCCCTGGAAACCGCGGATGGAAGAGCCGTCGAAGAGCTGACCGTGCACGAAGAAGTCGAGGTCCACGCTCTTGGCCGGCACGTTGAAGTGCTGCTGGACGCCCGGAAGGTCGGTGAAGCGGATATCGACGAATTTGACGTCTTCGTCTTTGATGAACTGGAGGACTTCGTCCGCAGTCTTGAACATCTATGCTCCTTATGCATATCAAGTAACAGGCCCGGTAGGCCGCATGGGTCAGCCCAAGCCAAGGCCCGGAGACGCAAAAATCTCCCCTTGCCGCAGTGGCTGGCAACTCCTACCACCTTAGGGAGACGGCATTTCCCGGGAGTGTCAGTATTGTTTCGGGCAGGTTACAGAATCATCTGTTGTGTAAACGGTAGTTGGCTTGTTGGTGTCAGGTCCATGTGGGTCCACAGGCCGATCAACGCTGGACACGTCCCGTCCGCCGGACGAGGGCAGGCGGGGCAACAACCGCTAGGCTTAATGGGTGGTTGATCGCAAAGACATAGGCTCCTGGTTGAGCGGGCCGGACACGTCCGGCATTTCCAAGTATCCCGGCGAACGCCTTGGCCTGCCCGAGTCCGGACCGGGGTCCATGGCGCGGGCAGGGCGGCGGATCCTGGGCATCGTCATCGACTGGACCATTGCCCTGGTCATCAGCAATTTCGCGTTCGGCGGCAACCAATGGGCCACCCTCGCGGTTTTCGCCGCGGAACAGATCCTGCTTATCGGGACCCTCGGCTACAGCATCGGCCACAGGATTGCGGGCATCCACGTGGTGCGTCTCGGCGGCGGCCCGGCGGGTCCGTTGGCCGCGGTCGTCCGCACGTTGCTGTTATGCCTGGTCATACCGGCCGTCGTCTTCGATCCCGACCAGAGGGGCCTCCACGACAAAGCCATGAACACCATCCTGATCCGCCTCTGAAACCCGCCCAAGAGCGTGCAGCAGGAACGCGCGGCACGCAAAAATGCCTCCTATGCTCTGACGAAGAGCAAAGGAGGCATTTTCCTTTGGTACAGGAAGTCCGTGGTCAGCGTCCGCGTGCCGCCTTGCGGTCCGGACGTGCCTTGTAGGGATCGATGCCCTTGGGGATCGGGAGGCGGTTCCCCAGCGAGTTGATGCGCTTGGAAACGGCGTTGACCTCCACCTTGGTGAGCTCCTTCTTGAGCTTGCCCATGGTCCTTGCCAGTTGGTTCAGGGGAATCTGGCCCTCACCGCGGCCGGACTGCAGGACGTGGACCGTTACGTTGGGGAGGATGCGTGCCAAACGCTTCCGCTCGCCGTCAACCAGGCCCTTGACGCGGTGGGACGGACCTTCGGTAACCAGGACGACGCCGGGACGGCCGATGGCCATGAAGACTGCATCCTGGGTGCGCGGGTTGACTGCCACCGGCTGGTCCTGCGTGATCCAACCGCGGCGGAGCGTGCCCAAAGCAGCGCCGGAGGCGCCGGGTTGGTTTTCGATTTGGGCGAAGGCCGCTTTCTCTGCCCGGCGGGACAGGATGAAGACGGCGGCCAGGAGGCCCAGCGGAATACCGATGATCAAGCCGGTGACCCAGTTCTCCAGCAGGAAACCGATCAGGAACGCCACAGCGACCACGGCCAGGAATGCCAGCACCATGATCCACACAACCTGGGGATCATTCCGCCGCGTCATCTTGAAGACTTCAGCGATCTGCTTCAGCTGGCTCGGCTTCTTGGCCTTGGCTTCCTTGGGCTTGCGTTGGAACAGCCCACGCTTGGGAGCGTCGGCAGAAGGTGTCGAATTGCTGGAATCAGGGGATTTCGCCATAGTGCCTTAATTCTACGTGATGTATGTCGAAGGACCGGACGCCATGACGGCGGCATCCGGTCCTTCTGCGCTGCTGGTTTGTTCCGTGGCCTAGCTGTGGGCGGCGAGGATGGTGGAGGCTTCCTGGCGGGTGGTGCCGGAGGACTCGATGTGGGCCAGGGCTTCGGGGATGGCCCAGCCCTTTTTGCGCATCGCGGTGGCCCAGAGCCGGCCGGCGCGGTAGGAGGAACGCACCAGCGGACCGGACATGACGCCGAGGAAGCCGATCTCCTCGGCCTCGTGCTGGAGGTCCACGAATTCCTGGGGCTTGACCCACCGGTCCACGGGCAGGTGCCGTTCGGACGGGCGCAGGTACTGGGTGATCGTGATCAGGTCACACCCGGCGGCGTGCAGGTCCCGCAGGGCTTCGGAGATTTCCTCGCGGGTTTCGCCCATGCCCAGGATCAGGTTGGACTTGGTCACCATGCCCAGGTCCCGGCCCTGCGTGATGACATCCAGGGAGCGTTCGTAGCGGAACGCGGGCCGGATGCGCTTGAAAATACGGGGCACGGTCTCCACGTTGTGGGCGAACACCTCGGGCTTGGAGTCGCAGATCGCGGCGATGTGTTCGGGTTTGCCGGAGAAGTCCGGGATCAGCAGCTCCACCCCGGTGCCGGGGTTCAGTTCATGGATCTTGCGGACCGTTTCGGCATACAGCCACACGCCCTCGTCCTCGAGGTCGTCACGGGCCACCCCGGTCACGGTCGCATAGCGCAGCTGCATGGCCTGCACGGACCGGGCCACCTTGGTGGGTTCGAACCGGTCCAGCGGGGAGGGCTTGCCGGTATCGATCTGGCAGAAATCACAGCGCCGGGTGCACTCGGACCCGCCGATCAGGAACGTCGCTTCCTTGTCTTCCCAGCACTCGAAAATGTTCGGGCACCCGGCCTCCTCACAGACCGTGTGCAGGCCTTCCTTCTTCACCAGGTTCTTCAACCCGACAAACTCCGGCCCCATCTGGACCTTCGCCTTGATCCACTCCGGCTTACGCTCAACAGGGACCGCAGCGTTACGCTGCTCGATACGCAGCAACTTACGACCTTCAGGTGCCAGGGTCACTGGAGTGCTCCTTCCGGGGCGGAAACAAGTGCTTCTTCGTGCTTGCGGAACTCTTCCACGAAGCGGTCAACAATGTCGGCGGGATTGATGGTCCGGCCGGTCTCCAGTGTCATGGTGGTGACACTGGCATCTGTGATGCCGCAGGCAATGATCTGGGCGTAGGGTGCAAGGTCATTGCTGCAGTTGATGGCGACTCCATGCATGGTGACGCCGTCCAGGACCCGGATGCCGATGGCGGCGATCTTCCGGTCCGGTCCTTTGTCGTCAGCAAGCACCCAGACGCCGGCCCGGCCCTTGACGCTGACGGCCTTGATTCCGTAGTCGGCCATGACGGCGATCATGGTCGCTTCGAGGCGCTCGACGTAGTCGCGGATTCCTGCACGGTTTTTGAGTTTCAGGATCGGGTACGCGATCAATTGGCCTGGTCCGTGCCAGGTCAGCTTGCCGCCGCGGTCAACCGGCACTACCGGTGTGCCGTCGAAGGGGCGCTCGTGGTCTTCCGTCAACTTGCCTGCTGTGTACACCGGGGAGTGTTCGAGAAGGAGTACGGTGCTGTTCCTTGCGCCTGCAACAACCTCGTTGTGGATTTCGCGCTGCAGGTCCCAGCCCTGCACATAATCAACGAACTCCGGGGCGAGACCCACTTGTGAAAACTCAAGAGTCATGGGTTCAAGCTTAGACCCCGCTGGACAGGTCCCATGCTTTTGTGGTGAACCTCTCAGTCGCATCCCGCTCCGTACGTGCGCGGTGGGGCGGGTCAGCATGGCCTGTGGATAACTTCTGCAGGATTCCACGGCATCCGGTAGACCTTGGATATGGCAAGTCAGGACAATTCCCGTGAACCGGTTCCGTGCATCCCTGGTTTCTCCCTGTCGCGAAAACTCGGCCAAGGGGGATCATCGGCGGTGTGGCTTGCCGTCCGGGACTCCGACCAAGCACGCTTCGCCGTCAAGTGCCTGCTGGAGGAGCGCTCCACGGTGCCGCCGGATGCGGGGTACCGGGCCGAGGCGGCGGCCCTGCGTGAGTTCGGGATCATGTCGTTGGTGCAGCACGACCATCTGCTCAAAGTCCACGGCCTGGTGCAGCAGGAGGTGGATGAAACGGAAAAGCCCGTCCTCCTCATGGACTATGCCGCGGGAGGTTCCGTTGCTGGGCTGGTGCAGTCCCGCGGAAGCCTTCGGGTCGGTGAAACTGTCACGATCCTGACGCCCATGGCCCAGGTTCTTGAGTACCTCCATGGCCAGGGAACGGTGCATGGGGATGTCTCACCCGGAAATATCCTGTTCACTGCCGAGGGCAAGCCGCTTCTTGGCGACCTCGGAATTGCGGCCATGGTGGGCGACGCTCCAACGTCGCAGGCCGTGGGAACGCCTGGCTTTGCGGACTCCACCGTTACCGAACCGGAAGAGCAGGGCTTCCTGCGTCCTTCGCGGGATATTCATGCACTGGCAGCCGTGGGCTGGTTTTGCCTCACAGGTTCACCTCCGGAAGGACCGGAGGTCCGGCCGCCGCTGTCCCTGCTGGTTCCGGAAGTTCCGCGCGGTCTGGTGACCGTCCTTGAGGCGGGCCTGGACCCGGACCCGGCGGTCCGTCCCAGCGCCCGTGAATTCACGACGGCGGTCTACCGCAGTGCCGCTGCCGAGCCGGTGGACCTGGTTGGCTCGGTCCATCCGTCCGTCATCCCGGAATTGTTGACGCAGCGGAACCCGGAGGGCCGTGTGCGCCGGCCTGCCCGGGTCATCCTGGCCCTGCGTCGCGTGAATCGGTGGCGCCGCCCCTCCTATGCCGATCCGGTTGGGCGCAGCAAGCCAAAGTCCATGCCGGCCCGTGCTTCCCGTGGCCCCGCTGGTCGCAGGGCGGACCGAAGACGAGGGGTGCGTCCGGCCGGTTTGGGCTTGGCGCTGGTGGTGGGCGCGTTGCTGGTGGCGGCCCTGACCAGCGTCTCCGTGGCCATCTGGGCAGTCGGTCAGGAGAGGCCGCGAGCTGTGCAGACATCGTCTGCGACATCAACTCACGGGATCCACCACGACGGCGGAAGCCCGGGTGCGGTGCCGCCGGACGTGTTGGAGGCCCTCGCTTCCAACGACCCCGTGGTGGCGGTCCGGGCGCTGTCGGCGGTGCGCGACACAGCCCTGCGCGAGCAGAATCACGGGTTGCTCTCGACAGTGAACGCCCAGGGCTCTCCGGCAGAAGCAGCAGACGGCATCCTGGCAGCACAGTTGGCGGCGGAGGATCTTCGGCTCACCGGCCTGAGGACGGAACTTGGAGAGGTAAGGCTGGTGGAGGCGGTCGGCAGCGGCCGGATGGTGGTGGGCCTGAGGGCAACGGTCTCCGCTTATGGGGAGCAGGCCGGCTGGAACAGCGTGGTGCAGGAGAGGCCTCAAGGATCACCCCAGGACCTGCGGCTCGTCCTGGTGAAGGATGGGGAACGGTGGAAGATTTTCCAGATCCTCGGCCCGGCCTAGGAAGCCAGCCAGTCCATTGCATCCTCAAGTCGGGGGTGCTGCCAGTTGAAGCCTGCCGCTGCGAGCCTGGCCGGTTCCATCGGTTGGTCGGCGAGGACCAGCTCATCTGCGAGCCCGCCGAGGACCAGGCGCAGGGCCGGTCGCGGGACCCGGAGGAAAGCCGGCCGGTGGAATGCCGTGGCCAGCCGGGCGACGATCGCATTGACGTCGGCCCGTTCAGGAGCGCACACGTTGACTGGCCCTTCGAGCCGGGAGTTGATGAGGAAGGCCAGTGCGGAAGCTTGGTCGGGCAGCGTAATCCACGGCCAGATCTGGCGTCCATGTCCAAAAGGGCCGCCCAGTCCCAGTTTGAGCAGGGGAAGAAGCGGGCCAAGTGCCCCGCCCGAGGTGCTCAGCACCACTCCGGTCCGGGGGTTCAGCACCCTGACGCTCGAAGGGGCTGAGCGGGCCGCGTTTTCCCACTCGATGCACAGCCTGGCAAGGACTCCTGTTCCGGGGCCCGAGTCTTCGCGGAGGACACCGTTCCGGGAGGCGCCGTAGTAGCCCGACGCGGACTGGCTGACGAACGTGAGTTCCGGCGACCCAAGCCGGTGCATTGCGGAAGTGAGCGTGCGCGTGGCTTGAAGCCGGGAATCCCGCAGGACGCTGAGCCGGTGCCTGGTCCAGGGCCGGTCCCCGATGCCTGCTCCGGAAAGGTTAACCACGGCGTCCGCGGTGGCCAGTACGGCTTCGTCCAGCCTGCCTTCAGCCGGGTCCCAGCTGTGTTCGGAGGTGTTCCTGGCAGGCCGTCGGACCAGCCTGACCACCTCGTCTCCACGCCGGGCCAGTACATCAGCCAGGGCGGTTCCGATCATTCCTGAAGCTCCGGCCATCACTATTCGCATGACCCATCTCACCATGTCCGGCGCAGGTGGCGGAAACACCATGCCGGCGCAGTTTCCCGCCGGGGGTCTTGACTATGATCGAACAATGACCTCCTCCAGCTACCTCCGCTTCCCGCATGTGCACGGTGAACTGGTCACGTTCGTGGCCGAAGACGACGTCTGGATTGCACCCGTTTCAGGCGGGCGCGCCTGGCGGGTCTCCTCCCAGCAGCTCCCGGCCAGGAATCCGCGTTTCACGCCGGACGGCCAACGGCTTGTATGGACGGTTGTCTGTGGTACCTCCCCGGAGGTCGTGACGGCAGGCATCGAAGGTGGCGGCTACAGGCAGCTGAGCTACTTTGGCCACAGCACCACGCGTGTCAAGGGGTTTACACCCGCCGGAAACGTCCTGGTCACCAGTGCTTTCCAGCAGGCGGAGAGCCGCCACACGCACGCCTACAGCCTCCCTCTCGACGGTGGCTCAGCCGTCGAACTTCCTTTCGGCCCCGTCGAGGCCGTGGCTTTCGGCCCCGAAGTCGGCGATGAGCGGCCTGTTGTCCTGGCGAGCGTCCTCTCCCGGGAACCCGCGTGGTGGAAGCGGTACAGGGGAGGAACCGCCGGCAAGTTGTGGATCGACTCGGACGGCAACGGCGAGTTCGAGCGCCTCGTGCCGGAAATCGACGGTAACCTGACAGACCCCCTATGGATCCAAGGCAGGATCGCTTTCCTTTCGGACCACGAAGGCTACGGCAACCTGTACTCGGTGCTTCCCGACGGAACCGGGTTGCGGCGCCACACCGATCATGAGGACTTCTACGTCCGGCACGCCAGCACTGACGGGAAGCGGGTCGTGTTCGAGTCGGCGGGTGAGCTGTGGCTCCTGCCTTCCCTCGATGCCGATGCGCAGCCCACCAAGTTGGACATTACGCTGGGCTCGGCGTCGCCCGCCCGCCGCCCCGCACCGCTGAAGGTTTCCGCCCACCTGGGCGACGTCGTTCCCAACTTGGCCGGCACAGCCAGTGCCATCGAATCGCATGGGACGGTCCACTGGCTCCGCCATAAAGACGGGCCATCCCGGATCGTGGAGGCGACTCCCGGGGTCCGTGCGCGGCTTCCCCGCCCGGTGGGGGACGGCCGGATCGCCTATGTGGCGGACCACGGGGGAGCGGAAGCCCTCTACATCAAACGGATTGCCGCCAGGCTGGCTCCGGCTCCGCTGCCCGCGGTCGATGCGCCACAAACGGCCGATGCACCGGGTTCTGACGAGGACAGTGCAGTCCTGCCCAAACCCGTGTCCGTGTCCAACGTGGTGGGACCCGGCGCCGCGGCCCACCAAGCTGTTCCCGCCGCTTCGTCGGACGCAGCCGGTGACCAAGCGGCCGGGGAGCAGCCGTCTCCGGACACCGCGGGGGCAGGCGTTGCTGTGGCCATGCCTGCCGCCCCCGACCAGGACACTGCAGAGCTCCGCATCGGGTTCCCTGCTCCTACCCGCACCAGCGCGCTGGAAGCCAGCCCGGATGGGCGTTGGCTCGCCGTAGGAACCACGTTTGGCGACGTGTTCGTGGCGGACACAGCCTCCGGAGAGTTGACCCGGCTGGTCAGCATCGGTGAGGGCAGCGTCGACCAGCTGTCGTGGTCGGGTGACTCCCAGTGGCTGGTCTGGTCCGAGCCGGTGACGTCCTTTGGTTCCCGCAGCAAGCTACGCCTCGCCCGGCCGGCGGATCCCGCGGACGGCATCGTTGATGTCACGGACGGACGTTTCTGCGACGAGTCGCCCCGGTTCACCCCCGACGGAAAATTCCTGGCGTTCCTGTCCAACCGGAGCTTCGATCCCGTCTATGACGGGCACTCCTTCGATCTTTCCTTTCCCAGCCCCATCAAGCCCTATCTTGTTGCCCTTGCCGCGGATACTCCGTCTCCGTTCGGCCCGGCCGTGGACAGCCTCGAGGGCGCTTCGGCGGCAGGGGAGTCGACCGACGACAGCGATGCTCCGGTGGTGCGGGTGGACGCGGACGGCCTGGCCCACAGGGTCATCAGCGTTCCCGTTCCGCAGGGCAACTACTCCGACCTGACGGCGGTGGACGGTGCGCTCCTGTGGCTTGACACTGAACTCTCCGGTGTCACCGGAGAGGGTAAAGGAAGCCTGCAGGACAAAAAGACGGCCCCCGCACTGATGCGGTACGACCTCGCCAAGCGCAAAGAGTCGACGCTGGTCAAGGCAGCCGAAAGCTACCGGCTGTCCGGTGACGGCAAACGGGTTGTCTATGTCCTGGATAAGCAGGTCACGTCGGTGCCATCGGACAGCAAGGTGGACGAGGAATCCGGCGACTTGGTCACGGTGGATCTGAACCGGGTCCGGGTCATGCTCGACCCCGTGTCGACCTGGGGCCAGGCCTTTGATGAGGCGTGGGGCCTGCAGCGGGACTTCTTCTGGGCCTCGGACATGGCGGGCCTGGACTGGGATTCCATCCATAAGCGCTACCGCCCCGTGGTGGACCGGCTGGGCTCGCATGATGACCTGGTGGATCTGTTGTGGGAGCTCCACGGTGAACTGGGGACCTCGCATGCCTATGTACGGCCCGCACCGGACAAGGAACCCGGACGGAATGGTCAGGGCCGGCTTGGTGCCGAACTCCAGTGGGGTGGCCAGGGGTGGGAGATCACCCGGATCCTCGCCGGCGAATCCTCGGATCCGCAGGCAACGTCGCCCCTGACCCGTCCGGGTGCGGACGCAAAGGTGGGCGATGTCCTGTTGGCGATTGACGGCGTCGAACTTTCCGCGGAACTCACGCCGGCCATGCAGCTGGTGGATGCCGCGGGCCGGACCGTTGAATTGACGCTCCTGAACGGCGAAGCCCACGGCAGCTCTGCCGGCGTCCAGCGGCGGGTGGCGGTGATTCCGATCCGGGACGAGGAGAGGCTGCGCTACCAGGACTGGGTGCGGGGCAACCGGCGGACCGTCCGGGAAGCTTCCGGCGGCAGCTTTGGCTACCTCCACATTCCCGACATGATGGCTAATGGCTGGGCGCAACTGCATCGCGACCTCGATACCGAGACAGCCCTGGACGGACTGATCGTCGATGTCCGCCGCAACCGCGGCGGCCATACCTCCCAGCTGGTCGCTGAACTCATCGGCCGGAAGGTGACCGGATGGAGCATGCCGCGCGGGGAGAAACCGCGCACCTATCCGCATCACGCACCGCGTGGACCGGTGGTTATCCTGGCCGATGAATTCGCCGGTTCCGATGGCGACATCATTACGCAGGTGTCCAAATTGCGGGGTATCGGTCCGGTCATTGGCACCCGGACGTGGGGCGGCGTGGTCGGCATCGACAACCGGTTTGCCCTGGCCGACGGTACGGGAGTGACGCAGCCGCGGTATGCAACATGGTTCAGCGGAGGTATCGGTTGGGACGTGGAAAACAGGGGCGTGGAACCTGACATCGAGGTCCTCTTTCCGCCGCATGCTTACGCTGCCGGTACCGACCCCCAGTTGGAATACGGCATTGGAGCGCTGAAGGAAATGATCCAGGAACTTCCTACAGACCGGCCGCCGCTGCGTGAGGGCTACAGGAAAGTCCGGCCGTCTGCGCTTCCCGCCAGGCCGCAAAGCTGATCCCAGGCATGGAAAAGGCCCCTCGTTCTCCCCGGCATTGGGGGAGAACGAGGGGCCTTTCGCAACTGTCCGCTACGCGTTAAGCGTGGCGTCCAGGGTGATCTCGATGCTGGCCAAGGCGCCGGAGACGGGGCAGCCGGTCTTGGCTTCTTCGGAGATGCGGCGGAATTCGTCCTCGGAGATGCCCGGGATCGTCGCGGACATGGTCAGGTGGCTGCTGGTGATGCCGGTGCCGGGCACGAACGTCACGTCTGCCTTGGTCTGGACCTCTTCAGGCGTGTAGCCGGCCTGCGCCAGGGCGTGGCTGAATGCCATGGAGAAGCATGCTGAATGGGCTGCGGCAATGAGCTCTTCCGGGCTCGTCTTTCCGCCGGCCTGCTCCGTGCGGGCCTTCCAGGTGACATCGAAGGTGCCAAGGCCTGAGCTGTCCAGCGTGGTGTTGCCGGAACCTTCCATGAGGTTCCCGTTCCAAACCGTGTGTGCGGTACGTGTTGCTGCCATGTCCACTCCTTTGGGTCGTCATTTGTCGGCACCTGCCACCGGCAGGTGCCACCGGGTTCCATCCTAGGGAGTTGCCTCCCGCACCGCACGGCCATTCCGTTGTCGGTGGATTATGACCCCGGATCAGCGGCTGTTGAGGCCCTAGTTCCAGATCGTCGCGATGGCGATGTTGATCAACGCGAGGCCACCCACACCGTGGGCCAGCCCGGTGGAAACGGGCTCGCCGTTCTTCACCTTGCGTGAACCGATGACGGCCAGGACGGCCACGGCAACACCGATGGCGAACTTGATGCCGAGCTTGAAGTAGTTGGGGTCTGCGTCGGGAAGCATGGGAATGACACCCATCATGGCGATGCCCGTCAGGAGTTGGAGGAAGGCGCCGTCACGTTGCCGCGGGTGGATCGTGGGCTCCTTGAGGGTGGCGATCCAGTAGCCGACAATCATGGCCGCGCCGACGATGTGCAGGAACACCAGGATGCTGAAGAGAATACTCATGGCCCCAGCTTATCCAGTTGGTTCTACGTCCTGTAGCAAAGCCACGCGCCTGGCGGGCAAGACAAAGGGCAGGCGACCGGAATTCCCGGTTCGCCTGCCCTTCGAAGGACTGCTGGTAATCCTTAGAGGCCGAGGTCGGCTTCGAAGGCACCCTCCTCAAGGCGGGCCTTGAGGGTCTGCAGGAAGCGGCCTGCGTCTGCGCCGTCCACCAAGCGGTGATCGTACGTGAGGGACAGGTACATCATGGAGCGGATGGCGATCGAATCGTCACCGTTTTCGTCAGCTACCACAACGGCGCGCTTGACGATTGCACCGGTTCCCAGGATGCCCACCTGCGGCTGGTTGATGATCGGAGTGTCGAACAGGGCACCAACGGAGCCGATGTTGGTGATGCTGAACGTACCGCCGGAGAGTTCGTCCGGACCGATCTTGCCGTCACGGGTACGGCCTGCGACGTCGGCGATCTTGCTGGCGAGACCGGCGAGGTTCAAGTTGCCGGCGTCGGAGATGACCGGAACCAGGAGGCCCTTGTCGGTGTCCACGGCAATCGCCAGGTGCTCAGCGTTGTGGTACGTGATTTCCTGCTTGGACTCGTCGTAGGCGGCGTTCAGCTTGGGGTGCTGCTTGAGGGCTTCAGCAACGGCCTTGGCGATGAACGGCAGGAACGTCAGCTTGACGCCGTTCTGTGCCTGGAAGTTGTTCTTGGCCTTGAGGCGAAGCTTGGCAATCTTGGTCATGTCCACTTCGTGCACCTGCGTGAGCTGCGTGGAGACCTCAAGCGACTCGCGCATGCGGCGGGCAATGACCTGACGGATGCGCGGCGCCTTTTCCGTAGTTCCGCGGAGCGACGAAGCAACAACCGGAGCTGCAGCCTTCGGAGCCGCGGCAGCGGCAGGTGCTGCTGCCGGAGCTGCGGCTGCCTGCTTGGCCTCGGCAGCGGCCAGGACGTCCTGCTTGCGGATGCGGCCGCCAACGCCGGTGCCGGAAACGGATGCGATGTCAACACCATGCTGGTTGGCCAGCTTGCGGACCAGGGGAGTGACATAGCCGGACTCGGCAGAACCGCCGGCCTCAGCGGCCGGAGCGGGTGCTGCTGCGGGTGCGGGTGCTGCTGCGGGTGCGGGTGCTGCTGCGGGCGCAGCTGCGGGTGCGGGGGCAGCGGCAGGAGCTGCGGCGGGTGCCGGTGCTTCGGCGGCGGGTGCCTCGGCTGCGGGAGCCTCCTCGGCAGGCGCGGCCTGCGCCGGAGCTGCAGCAGGCGCAGCGGCTCCGGAACCGATGATGGCCAGAACGGAGCCGACCTCAGCTGTCTCGTCCTCGTTGACGCGGATTTCCTGCAGGGTTCCGGCTACGGGGGAGGGGATTTCGGTGTCGACCTTGTCGGTGGAGACCTCAAGCAGCGGTTCGTCTACCTCTACGGTGTCCCCCACTGCCTTCAGCCAGCGGGTCACGGTGCCTTCGGTGACGCTTTCGCCAAGGGCCGGAAGGGTGACCTCGTGGCCTTCTCCGCCCGAAGCGGTCTCTCCACTGGAGGCAGCAGGTGCTTCGGCCTGGGGAGCCGGTGCCTCGGCAGGAGCTTCCTGGGCAGGAGCTGCTTCCTGTGCGGGAGCTTCGGCAGCAGGTGCGGGTGCTTCTTCGGCAGCGCCGGCTGAGCCGGAGCCATCACCGATGCGTACCAGGGGAGCGCCAACCTCGGCCGTCTCGTCCTCAGCGACGAGGATTTCTTCGATGACGCCTGCGACCGGAGAGGGGATTTCAGTGTCTACTTTGTCGGTTGAAACCTCGAGCAACGGCTCGTCGATCTCCACCCGGTCACCAACCTGCTTGAGCCAGCGGGTGACAGTTCCTTCGGTGACACTCTCACCGAGGGCGGGCAAGTTAACGGATTCAGACATGTCGTCCCCGTTCTCCTTATTGATCTTTGATGCGGATGAATTCTGCTGGTCCGGGCCGGGTGCAGCCGGCAGATTCCGCCGCATGCACCCGACCCGTGTGACTTGGGTGAAGACTTAGCCGTGGAGCGGCTTGCCCGCGAGGGCGAGGTGGGCTTCGCCCAGGGATTCGTTCTGGGTGGGGTGTGCGTGGACCAGCTGGGCCACGTCCTCCGGGTAGGCTTCCCAGTTCACGATCAGCTGGGCTTCGCCGATCTGCTCACCCATGCGGGAGCCGATCATGTGGATGCCGACGACCGGGCCGTCCTTCTGGCGCACCAGCTTGACGATGCCGCCGGTGCCCAGGATGGAGCTCTTGCCGTTTCCGGCCAGGTTGTATTCCTGCGTCTGGACCTGGTCGTCGCCGAACTTTTCCTTGGCGGCCTTCTCCGTGTACCCGACCGTGGCGATCTCAGGCTCGCAGTAGGTGACCTTGGGGATGTTGATGTCCTCGACAATGGCCGGGTTCAGGCCGGCGATTTCCTCGGCGACGAAGATGCCCTGCTGGTAGCCGCGGTGTGCAAGCTGCACGCCCGGGACGATGTCGCCTACGGCGTAGATGTTGCCGACGCCCGTGTGGAGGCGTTCGTTGGTGATGACGAAGCCGCGGTCGATGGTGAGCCCGGCTTCTTCGTAGCCGAGGTTTGCCGTGACGGGGCCACGGCCCACTGCGACGAGCAGGAGGTCAGCTTCAAAGGTCTGGCCGTCAACGAGGGTGACCTTGACGCCGTTGTCGTCCTGCTCCACACCCTGGAAGAAGATGCCGGTGCTGAACTTGATGCCGCGCTTCTTGAAGGCGCGCTCAAGGTTCTTGACGATGGAGGCGTCCTCGTTGGGAACGAGGGACGGGAGGCCTTCGATGATGGTCACGTCCACACCGAAGGACTTCCAGACGGAGGCGAATTCGACACCGATGACGCCGCCGCCCAGGACAATGGCGCTCTTGGGGATGTAGTCCATGGTCAGGGCCTGGTCCGAGGTGATGACCTTGCCGCCGATTTCCAGGCCAGGGAGCGAACGCGAGTAGGAACCGGTGGCGAGGACGATGTTCTTGCCCGTGTAGGCGGTTCCGTTGACGACGACCGTGTTGGTGCCCTGGAGCTTGCCTTCGCCTTCGATCACGGTGATGCCCTTGGACTTGATGAGTCCCTGCAGGCCCTTGAACTTACCGGCAATGATGCCGTCCTTGTACGCGTTCACAGCCGACATGTCGATGCTGTCCAGCGTGACGTTAACGCCGTACTTGGCGGAATCGCGGGCGTGGTCCGCCAGCTCCGCCGAGTGCAGGAGGGCCTTGGTGGGGATACAGCCGTTGTGCAGGCAGGTTCCGCCGAGCTTGGCCTTCTCAACAAGGCCAACGGTGAACCCAAGCTGTACGGCCCGCAAGGCCGTGGCGTAGCCGCCGCTGCCGCCACCGAGTACCAGGATGTCGAATTCTTGCGCAGTTGCCTGATCGGCCACTTAAACGCTCCCTCGCGTGAATGATGACACGATCCTGCGTGTCATCGGGTCTTTGGAACTTGCTCTGCCGTGATTATGCCAGCCGGTAAGTTCTCTTGCATTTGTGACTATCGAGTTCACCTTAGCGAACCACCTACCCATGCTCCACCCTCGCGCGGCGTTTGTGGAGCGCTTGTGTCGAGACTCACGTTCACTTGTGACACAGGGCTACCTTCCGCATAATTCCGGGGTTGCGGGGGCCTTTGGCCAGGTTGCCCGAAGGCCCCCGCAGCATGGGATGACCGCACTACGAAGCAGAGGCCAACAGGTCCTCCGCGTACGCCACCAGGGTCCGCACAGTGCAGCCGGTGCCCTGCTTGGGGGTGTAGCCGTAGGGGCTGCCGTTGTTGAACGACGGACCCGCAATGTCGATGTGAGCCCAGGGAATTTGTTCCCCGGTGCCATCCTTGCCTACGAACTCGCGCAGGAAGACGGCGGCCGTCATCATGCCGCCATTGCGTTCGCCGATGTTGGCGATGTCCGCCACCTGCGAGTCCAGGCTTGGGCGCAGTTCTTCCGGAAGGGGCATGGGCCAGAGAAGTTCACCGGCCCGGTCCGCGGCGGTTTTCAGGGCGGCAGTGACGGAGTCCGAGCCCATGACACCGGCTGTGCGCAGGCCCAGGGCGATAAGCTGCGCCCCGGTCAGAGTCGCCACGTCGATGATGGCGTCAGGCTTTTCCAGGCTGGCGGCCACGATGCCGTCGGCCATGACCAGGCGGCCCTCAGCGTCGGTGTTGAGGACTTCCACGGTTTTGCCCCCATAAATGGTCAGGACATCGGCGGGCCGCTGGGCGGCACCTGAAGGCATGTTTTCTGCAATGCACAGCCAGGCGGTTGCCTTGATGGGCAGGTTCAGTGAGGCGATGGCCAGGACAGTGTTAAGAACGACGGCGGCGCCGGCCATATCGCTCTTCATGTCACCCATGCCAAGGGCCGGTTTGATGGAAATGCCACCGGTGTCGAACGTGATCCCCTTGCCCACCAAGGCGATCTTCTGCGTTGCCTTTGCGGGCGCATATTCCACCTTGACCAGCCGCGGCTGCCGCGTGGAACCCTTGCCAACCCCGAGGATGCCGCCGAAGCCTTCCTTTTCCAGTCGCTTTTCGTCCCACACCGTGATCTTGACGGGCAGGCCCTTGGAGAGTTCCTTGGCGGACTCTGCAAAGGACTCCGGGAAAAGGTGGCTCGGAGGCTGGTTGACGAGTGTCCGGGTGGCGTTCACCGCGCGGGCCAGGACGATGGCCCGGTCCAGGCCCGGCTGGGCAGCCTTGGGATCGACGTCCGTGGAGATCAGGACCTTGCCGACAGGTGCCTTCAGGCCGTCCTTGCTTGAGCGGTGTTCCGTGTAGGAATAGGCCCCCAGGGCGGCGCCCTCGGCGACAGCGGCGACCTCGGCGACGGTCGCCGTCGGGAGCGCAAGAGTTACTGACGGGATGCCGGCGAGTTGCCGCACTGCCGAGCCGGCCGCGCGGCGCAGGGCCTCGCCGGTCAGGCTTCCGTCCTGCAGCTTGCCCGTTCCGGCCAGCACCAGCACTCCTGAGCCGGTCTCGGGCAGGCCGGGAAGGCGGTGGACCTGGTCCGGGGCGCCGGTGATTCCCAGGAGCTTGAGCGAGGCGGCCAGCGATTCGGCGGCCTTGGCGCTCAGCGGGTTGGGAAGGAGTTCCGGCCCGTTCGTGCCCTGGGCAACGCCAAGCACCAAGGCGTCGCTGGGGGACTTTTTCAGGTCCTTGGCGATAAGGCCGAGGATGATGTCAGTAGTCTTGACCACGAGGATGTTTCCTCACTTCTCTCTGCATTGCATGGCGGAACCGCATGTTTGGCGGACCAGCCCCGGTACGCGCCCGACGTCCTCTTGCGACGGCGGCCTTGGTCTGCAGGCCCAGCGTCGCAAGAGGACGTCGGCCCGATTCGATCGTAGTCTCTTGAAGGCTGCGGACAGCAATTAAATGAGATCTGCGGCACACGACAGACAGGAATGTCCGTTGGCCGCGCCGCGTTGTACCCAGTACGCAGCACCATGGAAAGCCTGCCGCTCCATGTCAGGAATGCGACGAACTTTGCCACAGTGAAAGGATCATGCCGTGTTTGAACGGATTTCCGGCTCCCTCCTGGACCCCGAGGCGCTTTACGCCAGCAACATCGAGACCTTCCACAGTCCCGGGTTGCGGGGATTGAACATGGTCATGGGATTTACCGGTTTTGCCGATGCCGGCCACGTGGTCAAGCAGATCAATGCCGAGTTGCTGGACCAGCTCGACTCCGAAGTCGTGGCCGTGTTCGATGCCGACCAGTTGATCGATTACCGATCGCGGAGGCCCCATATCAGCTTCGTGCAGGACCACCTGCAGGATTACCACGCCCCCCGGCTTGCCCTCTATAAGCTCACGGATGGGCTGGGCCAGCCTTTCCTGCTGCTGGCCGGTTTCGAACCCGACCTGCAGTGGGAGCGTTTCTCGCGGGCCGTCGTCGGGATCGTCGAGAAGCTTGACGTCAACCTGGTGACCTGGATCCATTCCATCCCCATGCCCGTACCGCACACGCGCCCGATCGGGGTGACCGTCCATGGAAACCGCCCCGAGCTCATCGACGGTATTTCAAGCTGGAAACCCACGGTGGACGTTCCTGCTGCGATCGGACACATCCTTGAGCTGCGGCTCACTGAAGCGGGACACAACGTGGCCGGCTATGTGATCCACGTACCGCACTACCTCGCTGAAGCCGAATACCCGACGGCCGCTGTTGCCGGGCTGGAGTACCTGGGAGCAGCAACCTCGTTGATGCTGCCAACGGACCGGCTCCGGGAAGCCGGCCGCGAGGTGGGGCGCCAGATCGCGGAGCAGATCGAGGCGTCGGAGGAAGTGCAGGCGGTGGTGTCCAATCTTGAGGCGCGTTATGACGAAAAATCAGAGGGCGTCGTGCGCAGGTCCCTCCTTGCCTACGAGAACCACGAGCTTCCGGACGCGGAGGACATCGGCGCGGCGGTCGAGGCGTATTTGGCCCGCAAGGATTCGACTCAATAAATCTGATTTGAGGCGGGGGCTGGCATAATTGTGGGGTGACCGCACCCCGCGCCTGGCTCATCTGGACGATCGGCGTCTTCGCGTACCTGGTGGCAGTGGCCCAGCGCACGTCGTTTGGTGTTGCCGGACTTGAGGCAACCGAGCGGTTCAATGCAACCGCGGCAGCCATCTCCTTCTTCACCGTGCTCCAACTGCTGGTTTATGCCGGCCTGCAGATTCCCGTAGGGATCCTCGTAGACAGGTTCGGCTCCCGGGCCATGGTGGCTGGCGGAGCTGCGCTCATGGGCCTGGGCCAATTGCAGCTGGCCTTTGCGGACAGCGTCCCTGGCGGCGTGCTGGGGCGGGTGCTGGTCGGGGCCGGTGACGCCATGACCTTTATCTCCGTCATCAGGCTCGTGCCGCTGTGGTTCGCTCCCGCCCGGGCCCCGCTGGTCACGCAGTTGACGGGCATGTGCGGGCAGCTGGGGCAGCTGTTCAGCGTGGTGCCCTTCGCGCTTCTCCTGCACGCGGCAGGATGGACACCCGCGTTTCTGTCCCTGGCCGCCATGTCAGTGCTGGCTGTGGTGCTGGTGGCGGTCCTGCTGCGGGACGCACCTCCGGGACACCCACCGCGCCAGACTGCGCAAGGCCTGCGGGCAACCGGTGTATCGGTAGCCCGGGCGTGGAAGCAGCCGGGCACCCGCCTTGGGCTGTGGAGCCATTTCACCGTGCAGTTCAGCGGCAACCTGTTCGCCATGTCCTGGGGCTACCCGTTCCTGCTCTCCGCGCAGGGCCTGGACGCCGGTACGGTTTCTGCCCTGATGGCGGTCTTTGTCGCCACGGCGATCCTCTCCGGGCCGGGCTTCGGGAGGTTTGTGTCGCGGCATCCCATGCGTCGCTCAGCCATGGTGCTGCTGATCACCATGGCAACGGCCCTGGCCTGGGCGGCTGTTCTCCTGCTTCCGGGCCGGGCGCCCCTGTGGCTGCTGGTCATTCTGGTTGTGGTGCTGGCTGTCGGCGGCCCGGGCTCCATGATCGGCTTCGACTTCGCCCGCACCTTCAACCCCTCACACCGCATCGGAACCGCCACCGGAATCGTCAATGTGGGTGGATTCATTGCAGCCCTGGTGGCCATTTACCTGATTGGCCTCGTGCTGGATATCCTCCATTCCACGGGATTTTCCCAGGGGCAGTTGTACGGACTGGCACCCTTCCGGATCGCCCTGAGTGTTCAGTTCGTGCTGTTGGGCATCGGGACGGTCCTGATCCTCCTGTCCCGGCGGAAGGTCCGGCAGCAGATGGCCGCGCAGGGCGTCCATGTTGCGCCCCTCATGGTGGCGCTGGCACGACAGCGCCGGGATCGTGTGGAACGCAGAAGGTCCGCCCGTTCAAGACCGGACGCCACGCAGGAGCGCTGATGCGCGCCTTTATCCACATAGGGCAAGTGGTCCCTGCCGGTCAGGACAGCGGTTGCCCAAGCTTGGGACATGACCACCACAGAGATCCTGAGCATCCGCCAGCCTGAAGACATCCTCGCCTACATTCCGCACCTGCTGGGTTATTGGCCTGAAGACAGCCTTGTTGCCATCACCATGCAGGGAAAAATCCTCGGGGCCACCCTCAGGGTAGACCTCCCCACTGTCCGGTCGGACGCAGCCTTGGCCGGTTTTGCGGCACATGTCCGGAGTTGCCTGCGGGCTGATAAGGCTGCCACAGGGGTTGTCCTGGCCGTGTATACGGATGACGGCTGGGGGGACGGTACAGTGCTGGCCAGCACGCTTCCACTGCTGTCCGAACTCCAAGGCTGCCTGGAACGTGCCGGCCTGGAAGTGCGGGATGCCTGGCTCGTTGGCAGCGAGTATTGGCGCGGCGCCTTCTGCGGGGACGAAGACTGCTGTCCCTTCCCGGGTCTGCCTGTGGACCGGATCCGCAGCAGCCAACTCAGCGCCGAGATGGTCTACCGGGGCAGTGCCGTGGGCCCGCGGCCGGGGTCCCGCCGGGGCACAGGGGACGCAGACATGCCGATGGCCGGCGGCGCACCCATGGATCCTGCCATTCTCGCTGCCGAAGAGTACTATGCCGGCTGCCTGGAGGAGGCCTGGACAAGCCTGGAATGCCTCCGGACCGTCACCTCCATATGGGCGCAGGTGCTGGATGCGTTTCCGGCAAGCTGCCCACTGGATGACGCCGCCGGGACTGCGGAAGGCGTCAAACTCGCCGGCTTCCTTCGCGCGACGCTCAGGCGCCCGGCGTGGCGTGATGCTGTAGTGGTCATGGCCGCGGCCGGAATGGAGACTGCCGAGGCAGGCGCCGTCGCCTTCGGATTGTTTCCCGGGGACGACTCCGCTGACCTGCCGGTCGATCCGGCGGATTTCGGCTTGGACGCACGCGCGTTGGTCCAGTCGGGTGCGCCGTGCGGCACTGAACAGGAGCATGGGACGGTGTACTCCTACGGTGAAGTCCTCCTGGGCATCGAGCCCGGCCTTCCAGACTGGGCTCGTTTGGATGCGCTGCAGCAACTCCTGTCCCGCATCATTGCCGATGAAGAACAGGGGGTCGTGGCTGCTGCCGCGTTGACCATGCAAGGTTGGATTGCGTGGTGCAAGGGCAGCGGCTCACACGCGCATGCCTGCCTCGTCAAAGCGGACGCCGCGGAGCCTGGCTACCGCCTGGCCGAACTCCTGAACGGGATCATGGGCCAGGGAACGATCTGTCCGTGGGCAATGCGCCAGGAGTCCGCCTGGGGCACCCACAAAAGCTGCGGGATCTGACACCGCTTACAAGCCTGACTTCTTCAACAGGCGTACTCCTCACAAAATCGTGAGACAATGGATGCCGAGACCCGGTTGGGTCCGCGTTTGAATGCGTTGAATGGCTCCGTGAGCGGGAACATTTCAGTGACGCCGGCAGTTGTACAGAGTGACTCTGCAGGTGGCGATCGCATTTGAAATTGATCGCGGACTTGACAGGGTCATAGTGGTGTTGCCCACATGGTGATTCCACAGACCGCCGCTAGAAAGGTTTTCTGTGACCCCGTCTTCCGTCGAGAAGGAACTTGCCGCCCAGGCCGAACTGTCCGCTGAGGAAAAGAAGGCGGCCACTTCGGCAAAGCGGGCGGCAACCCGTGCCGCCAACAAGCCCGGAGAGGGCAATTCCGACAAGCCGGCTCCCAAGAAGCGTGGACCCAAGCCGGGCGCCAAGGCCGCAGCAGAATCCGCTGCTGCTCCTGGCGACGTCGATGAAGACACCGACGACGTCACTGTCGAGGATGAGGACTTCGACCCTGCTGCCGCTGAAGAAGTGGAAGTAAGCGACGACGACGCCGATGACACCTCCGATGCCCCCAAGGACAAGCCCGCTCCCACCGGGTCCGGATTCGTCTACTCGGACGCGGACGACGACGACGCCCCCGTCCAGCAGGTTATGTCAGCCGGCGCTACCGCTGACCCCGTCAAGGACTACCTGAAGCAGATCGGCAAGGTTGCGCTGCTGAACGCCGAGCAGGAAGTCGACCTCGCGCTCCGCATCGAGGCCGGCCTGTTCGCCGAAGAGAAGATCAACAACGACGACGGCTCCATGGATCCGAAGCTGCGCCGTGAACTCGAGTTCGTGATCCACGACGGCAAGCGTGCAAAGAACCACCTGCTTGAAGCCAACCTTCGCCTGGTGGTGTCGCTGGCCAAGCGCTACACCGGTCGCGGCATGCTGTTCCTCGATTTGATCCAGGAAGGCAACCTCGGCCTCATCCGGGCCGTGGAGAAGTTCGACTACACCAAGGGCTTCAAGTTCTCCACCTATGCCACATGGTGGATCCGCCAGGCCATTACCCGTGCCATGGCCGACCAGGCACGCACCATCCGTATTCCGGTACACATGGTGGAAGTCATCAACAAGCTGGCGCGCGTCCAGCGCCAGATGCTCCAGGACCTCGGCCGTGAACCTACGCCGGAAGAACTGGCACTGGAACTGGACATGACTCCCGAGAAAGTCGTGGAGGTCCAGAAGTACGGCCGTGAGCCGATCTCCCTGCACACCCCCTTGGGTGAGGACGGCGACTCCGAATTCGGCGACCTCATCGAAGACTCGGAAGCCGTTGTTCCGGCTGACGCCGTCAGCTTTACGCTGCTCCAGGAACAGCTTCATTCCGTCCTGGACACCTTGTCCGAGCGGGAAGCAGGGGTCGTTGCCATGCGCTTCGGGTTGACCGATGGACAGCCGAAGACTTTAGACGAAATCGGCAAGGTCTACGGAGTGACGCGCGAACGCATCCGCCAGATCGAATCCAAGACCATGTCCAAGCTCCGGCACCCTTCGCGGTCGCAGGTTCTGCGGGACTACCTGGACTAGGAATACGAGCACGTCAGTGCCATGGCCCGGCTGGAATCTTCCGGCCGGGCCGTGGCACTTAAAGCCCACGCAGCGGCCAGTGCCCTGGGGACTGTTTGGTCAAACAAGCAAACGAGGCTCCTCCCTTTGTGGGAGGAGCCTCGTTCATGGTCAAGCGTTGGTCGCTCGCGTAGTCGATCCCTCGACGTCGTGACCCTGCAGCCGGATGGATCCGGTCCTGCCGGCCTCAGTTAGTCAACGGGGACCGGGGCCTTCTCGTTGAGGCGCTCGGTCTCGTCGTGCCAGTCCGAGGTCAGGGGCCGAAGCGTAGCCTCGACTGCACGTGCGTGGTGAGCGCAGAAGAGCAGCTCACCGCCGGAGGACTCGAGTACAACGCGGACGTATGCCTGGGCTCCGCAACGGTCGCACCTGTCGGCTGCGTTGAGCGTGCGGTCTGCAACTGCTGTTGTCATGTCGGCCTCCTTGGTAGTTCTGTACATCCATATAACCAGCATTCGTTGGTGAACCATGGCAAGGATGGGTCACTTTCGCTGTCCGCGTATCACATGTGGGTAACGTAACGACGCAGCCCGCGCCTGCCCTGGAGTGGCACACGGGCGCGGGCCGGGCCTGCGGCTACCCTAGTATGGGCTGTGTTTGCCTTGAAAACACTGGCGTGCCGGACGGCCAAACACCCCGGCATCACTTTGAGATAGACCCCGAAGGAGCGCACTGCGAGTGGCACCTAGTTCTGAATACAACGCCCGGCACCTTTCCGTTCTGGAAGGGCTGGAAGCTGTCCGCAAGCGCCCTGGCATGTACATCGGCTCCACTGACTCGCGCGGCCTGATGCATTGTCTCTGGGAAATCATCGACAACGCCGTGGATGAAGCCCTGGCAGGGTTCGGGCACGACATCAAGGTGATCCTCCATGCGGACAACTCGGTGGAAATCCACGACGACGGACGGGGCATCCCGGTGGACGTCGAACCGAAGACAGGCCTGTCCGGCGTCGAGGTCGTGTTCACCAAACTGCATGCCGGCGGCAAGTTCGGTGGTGGTTCCTACACGGCCTCGGGCGGTCTGCACGGCGTTGGCGCCTCCGTGGTCAATGCGCTCTCCAGCCGTCTGGATGTCCAGGTGGACCGTGGCAGCAAGACGTACCAGATGTCGTTCCGCCGCGGCGAGCCCGGCCGTTTCAATGATTCAGGTGCCAAGCCCGGTCCCAATTCCCCCTTCGAACCCTTCATTGAGAATTCCGTCCTGGATGTTGTCGGGAAAGCCAAACGGGGTGTCACCGGCACCCGGGTCCGTTACTGGGCCGATCGGCAGATCTTCACCCCTGATGCCCGCTTCTCGTACGACGATCTTGTGGCCAGGGCAAGGCAGACATCCTTCCTGGTTCCGGGACTGAAAATCACCGTGCGTGACGAGCGCAGGCTCGCCGGTACCCCGGGTGAGAACGGGGTCCATGAAGAAGTTTTCCATCATGACGGCGGCATTTCGGAGTTCGTGGAGTTCCTGGCCTCCGATTCCGGTGTCACGGATGTTTGGCGCCTGCATGGCTCGGGCAAGTTCAAGGAGACCGTACCCGTCCTGGACGAGAACGGGCACAGCAAGATCGCTGACGTTGAACGGGACTGCGAAGTGGACATAGCCCTCCGCTGGGGAATCGGCTACGACACGACGGTCCGCAGCTTCGTTAACATCATTGCCACGCCCAAGGGCGGCACCCACCAGGCGGGCTTCGAGGCGGCACTGCTCAAGACGTTCCGCAAGGTCATCGAAGCCAACGCACGCAAGCTCAAGGCGGGCAACGACAAAATTGAAAAGGACGATGTCCTGGCAGGGCTTACCGCCGTGTTGACGGTGCGGCTTGCCGAACCACAGTTCGAGGGCCAGACCAAGGAGATCCTGGGAACCTCCGCGGTCCGCGCCATTGTTGCCCGGGTCGTGGAGAAGGAAATCACCAGCCGGCTCAATTCAGCCAACCGTAACGACAAAGCCCAGTCGGCGCTGTTGTTGGAAAAGGTTGTCAGCGAGATGAAGTCACGCATCTCGGCCCGTGTCCACAAGGAGACCCAGCGTCGGAAGAACGCCCTGGAGACGTCTTCGATGCCCACCAAGCTTGCCGACTGCCGCACCGACGATGTGGCGCGTTCGGAACTGTTCATCGTGGAGGGCGACTCTGCGCTGGGAACAGCCAAACTGGCACGCTCTTCCGACTTCCAGGCCCTGCTGCCCATCCGTGGCAAGATCCTGAACGTGCAGAAGGCATCCGTCGGGGACATGCTCTCCAACGCCGAATGCGCAGCCCTCATCCAGGTGGTGGGGGCCGGTTCGGGCAGGAGTTTCGACATCGATGCCGCCCGGTACGGCAAAGTCATCTTGATGACCGATGCCGACGTCGATGGCGCCCACATCCGCACCTTGTTGCTGACCCTGTTCTTCCGCTACATGCGCCCGATGGTGGAGGCAGGCCGGGTTTTCGCTGCCGTTCCGCCGCTCCACCGCGTGGAAGTGATCAACCCCGGCCAAAAGGCCAATGAGATGATCTACACCTATTCGGAAGCGGAACTGCACGTCCTGCTGTCCAACCTGGCCAAGGAAGGAAAGCGCTACAAGGAGCCCATCCAGCGCTACAAGGGGTTGGGCGAGATGGACGCCCAGCAACTGGCTGAGACCACCATGGACCCGCGCCACCGGACCCTCCGCAAGGTGGGAATCGAGAGCGCGCAGCGGGCCGAAGAGGTGTTCGATCTCCTCATGGGCTCTGATGTGGCGCCGCGGAAGGAATTCATCATTGCCGGTGCCTCCACCCTGGATCGTGAACGCATCGACGCCTGAGAAGACTTTCTAGGGGCCCGTCCTTTGGTCCGCCTGCCCGGCATGTCCGGGAGCGGCCAGTGCTGCAGCCCCCACGGTCAGCGCCAGGGCACCCAACCCCCACGGCAGTCCCACGGCAACGGCGACCCCGCCTACCAGCAGAGGACCGCCCGCGTCACCGAGCTCACGGCCCAACTCCGCCGATCCCATGGTCCTGCCCAGTCGTTCCGGTGGTGTCGCATCCGCCAGGTGGGCAAAGGCCAGCGGCGTGGCGACACCGATGCCTGCTCCAATGAGGACTGCTGCAGTGTAGATGCCCGGCCCTCCCGGCAGGATGGCTGCCAGTGCCGTGCCCAGCGCAATGGCCAGCAGGCCTGCCACAATGCCTGCCCGGTCGCCGATCACTGCGCGGTCCCTGAGCTTGCCGACGTAGGGCTGGAGCAGTGACGAAGCAACAGCCAGGACACTCACGGCGGCTACGCTGCCGACGGTTCCCAGGCCTTCCCTGGCAGCCAGGGCCGGCAGGAATCCGACAGCGGCACCGAGTGCTCCCGTGCCGGCTGCCAGGACGATGGTCGGCCCAAGGAAGGACCATCGCGTGCTTTGCTGCCAGAGGTCCAAAAGGGTGTAGCGGGGGCGCGGAAGCGGAGCCATTTTAGGCACAGCCACCACCGCCCAAACCGACACCGCCAGTGCAAGTCCGGAGAGTACGGCAAAGAGCAGGCTGAAACCGCCCAGGACGATGGCCAATGCTCCCAGGAGTGGCCCGATCGCATAGCCGAGGCCCTTCCATGAGCCGTAGCGGCCGAAGTATCGCCCGGTCCTGCCCTCGGCGAGTCGGGCCACACTCGCCGAGGATGCGGGTGAGAAGGCTGATGCTGCCATTCCCTGTCCGAGCCGGGCCGCGGCCAGCATGAGCGGCTGGTCGGCCCACAGGCCAACCAGTGATGCTGCCGAGAAGGCAAGGAGGCCTCCAACGATCACTGGTTTGGGACCGATGCGGTCGCTCAGGGCGCCGAAGAGGGGTTTCAGGAAAACTTCAGCAACGTCATAGAGGGCCAGGAGGAGCCCCAGCCCCAGGAGGCTCAACCCGATGTCCGCGCTTTCGGCCCCCAGCCCGGCAGCTACTGCATGGGCGCCGAACGCGGTGGTAAAGCCGGCAGCATAGAGCGGCCAGCGATGGTGGTCGCCGATGGAGGGCAGTAACTGGCTGCCGGAAGAGGAAGTCACACCACTGAATGTAACAGCTGCTACATTGACTGTTGTGGTTGATGTCGAATTGCAGTGGCTGCTGCTGTTGGTGCACGTTCCGGCAAAGCCCTCCCGGCACCGGGTGGCCGTCTGGCGGGGGTTGCGGAAATCCGGAGCTGTACCCATCTCTCCGGGCACGTGGATTCTTCCTGCCCACCCCGCATTCGAGGCCGGGATTGAGCGCATCCATCAACTGCTGAAGGGTAACGGGTCCATGACAGTCGTGGAGGCCCGGCCGCGTGGTACCGGTGGAGTGGACTTTCGTGATGCGTTTGCTGCCGCCCGCACCGAAGAATGGGCGGAATTTTCCAAGGACTGCGGGAAGTTCATGGAGGAGATCGCCAAGGAGACCATGCTTGGCAAGTTCACGCTGGCCGAACTCGAAGAAGAAGAACAAAGCCTCGAGCGTCTGCGTCGCTGGTACCGGGACTTGAAGGCACGCGATGTTCTTGCCCTTCCGGAAGCGCGTGCCGCCGCACAGCAACTGGCCGGATGCAGCGATGTCCTGGAGACGTTTGCGGAACAGGTCTACGAAGCTACCCTCACCTAGCTCAGCCCAGCAGTCCCGGCACGATCAACAGGGCCGTTGGCACGGCGAGCAGCAAGGCTGAAACTGCCAGGACCAGTGCCCGGAGCCCCGTGGCGAGTGGCGGCTTGGGGGAGAGGAGGCGGCTGACGCGTGACGCCGTCGTCCGTGGTGAATCGGCCCCGCCGGTGGCGCTGACCGAAGTAGCCTCCACGACGGCGCCGGTTCCGCTGAGTGCCGCCTGGCCGCTGAAGGCTGCATGGCCCGCGGCGGCTGACCGGCCGTCCGGGGCGGGAGCGGCGTTGCCGCTGGACACAATGGCGATCGCCTTGATGAGCGTGCCCTTGCTTTCCGTCCTCAGGGCGACATCGTCTGCCAGCATCTCGATGAGCGAGTTGACGGCCGTCTGGGCAAGGCGGGTGGTGGGAAACCAGGGCAGGGCCTGGCGCCATGCTGCGAACGCCCAGAGCAGGAGATCGTGACGCTGGGTGAGGTGGGCGTTTTCGTGAATGAGCACAGCCCGCAGCTCTGCCGGTTCCAGTGCGGCCATCAGGCCATCGGACAGGACGGTGACGGAGCGGGCACCGCCAGGCAGGCAGTACGCGACGGGCGAATCGTGGTTGATGACCACGGTTCCAGGTCCGTCGTCGGACGGAGAGGCCAGGAGGGTGAGGAGTTCACGGTGCCGCCGGCGCTGGCGCTCGATCTTGTAATACGTCAGAAGGAGGGTGAACACCAGGTGCGCTGTCAGGAGAGCTGCGGCGGAGAGGGCAAACAAGTGCCAGAAACCCAACGCCGTGGTGGGCTCATTGTTGAAGACCATGCCTGCCAGGCTCTTCAGGCCGGCGATCAGGTTATCGCCGATGGGCTCCAGTCCGTACACCAGCATGGCGCCGATCATGGACAGCCCGCCGGCAAGTGCTATGGCCTGCCAGAGGACCATGGCGGTGAAGGGGGAGCGTGCCGGCCACTGCGCGCGCGAGAGCAGGACAGGTACCGGCCACGCCAGGATGATTGCCAGGACCGCCAGGAAGTATGAGGTCCAGAACATAGTGGCTAATTGTAGCCGAGCAGTTTGCGCAGGGTAGCGGCTTCGCTTTCGGAGACGGAACCAATGAAGCGGGCCAGGACTGCCTCCCGGTCAGGGGCGGAGCCCAGGACTTCGTGCATGAGTTCTGCCGTGTGGTCCGCGCGGCTGGAGACTGCCTGGTAGCGGTGCGGCCTGGTGCCGCGCTCGCGTTCCACAAGGCCCTTCTTTTCGAGCCGCGAAAGGACGGTGAGCACGGTGGTGACTGCCAGGTCCTTGCCCTGGTGTCCTTCCGAGCCGTCACCGGCAGCGGAATCCTGCGCCAGGAGATCGCGCAGCGTGTTGGCGGTTGCAGCCTCCTGGCTTGCCCAGAGCAGATCCATGACTGCCCGTTCCAGTTCCCCAAGACTTGCCATCTGTTCCGTCCCTACCTTCCGCTTCCCGCCGCAGAACCGCAGGCGGGAGGCGATGATTCAACATTCCACGATAAATCTACCGCGTTTCAGCCTTCCATTCTACGCGAGGTAGAACGATCGGCGTGCCGCGGCAGGGAGGGTGGCTCTGGCGGGTGTGTAACGCCACGTGAAGAATGGGCATGTGCCCCCTGCTGATGTTCTACACTGTGTAGAAGAGAGTTTTCTACAGAACGTAGAACTAAGTGCAGGTGCACTTCGGCCGCCGGACTAAGGACAGCCATGGACGCTTTGGAAATCGCACGCTGGCAATTCGGGATCACAACCGTTTACCACTTCATGATGGTGCCGCTCACGATCGGCCTTGGGCTGGTGGTGGCTGTCATCCAGACGATCTGGTACCGGACGGGAAAGCCCGAGTATCTCCGCATGACCAAGTTCTGGGGCAAGCTGTTCCTCATCAACTTCATCATGGGAGTTGCCACGGGCATCGTGCAGGAATTCCAGTTCGGCATGGCCTGGAGCGAGTACAGCAGGTTCGTGGGGGATGTCTTCGGGGCCCCGCTGGCCCTTGAGGCGCTCCTGGCCTTCTTTGTGGAGTCCACGTTCCTGGGACTCTGGATCTTCGGCTGGAAGCAGCTCAAGCGGGGGGTGCACCTTGCGTGCCTCTGGATCGCCGTGCTCGGGTCAGTCTTTTCCGCGTACTTCATCATCGTGGCCAACTCCTGGATGCAGCACCCGGTGGGCGTGGAGATGGTGGATGGCAGGCCTGTCATGACCGATGCCTGGGCTGTGTTCACCAACAACACGGCCATGGTGGCCGTGCCGCACACGCTCTTCGGCGCCCTGGGCGTGGCAGGGGCCTTCCTGCTCGGCATCGCTTGGTACCACCTGTGGCGCCGCCGCCATGACGGCATCGACACCGTCGGCGCCGACGGCAAGATGGTCCCCGGGGTAGCTGACATCCCCGGCCGGGACAAAGCCGACTACTCGGTGTGGATGCGATCCCTCCGCCTGGGCGCCGTCGTGGCGATGATTTCCTTCGCCGGCACCGCCATCACCGGGGACCTGCAGGGCAAGCTCATGTTCGAACAGCAGCCCATGAAAATGGCAGCCGCCGAAGCCGCCTGCCATGACGGCACCGGGTTTTCCGTGCTCAGCGTGGGCAACCTTGGTGCCACCAACTGCGACGACATCGTGGCCGTCATCGAAGTTCCGGGCATCCTCTCCTTCCTGGCGAAAGGCGACTTCACCACCGAGGTCAAAGGCGTCAACAGCCTGCTGGGTGAATACCAAGAGAAGTACGGCACGCACCTGCCCGACAACCCCCTCTACGGTGACCGTGCCGGCCAGGAGATCCAGTATGTTCCCGTCATGGAAGTCACCTACTGGGGCTTCCGCATGATGATCGGGTTCGGCGGCATCGCTGCCTTCGCGGCCCTGCTGGCCCTCTGGGTGACGCGCAAGGGAGTGGTGCCCGCGTCCAGGTGGCTCATGCGGCTGGCCGTCTTTGGCATCCTTGCTCCCTTTGGCGCCAACGCCGCAGGTTGGATCTTTACCGAGATGGGCCGCCAACCATTCGTGGTGGCACCCAACCCGGACATGAACGGGATCGACCAGGTCTTCATGTTCACCGCCGCAGCAGTCTCGCCCGGCGTCACGGCGGGGGAGCTCCTGGGCTCCCTGGTGGTGCTGACGGCAATCTACGCCGTCCTCCTTGTGGTGGAAGTAAAGCTGCTGGTCAAGTACGTGCGGGGAGGCGTGGCATCCGCCATGCCGGAACTCGCCCACACCCCAAACAAGCAACACGACAAGAATGACGACGGCACTCCCGGCGCCGGCACGGCCGACGATGTCCTGGCCTTTGCCTACTAGGAGCTAAGGAAAACCACCATGGAACTGTTGCCCACCCTTTGGTTCATTGCGATCGCCGTGTTGTGGACCGGCTACCTCTTCCTTGAAGGATTCGACCTCGGTGTCGGCATGCTCATGAAGCTTTTTGCCCGCAACAACACCGACCGCAGGGTCCTGCTCAACACCATCGGCCCGGTATGGGACGGCAACGAGGTGTGGCTCCTGACGGCGGCCGGTGCCACCTTCGCCGCCTTCCCGCTGTGGTACGCGTCGCTGTTCTCCACCCTGTACCTGCCGCTCCTGTGCGTCCTCGTGGCACTCATCTTCCGTGCGGTGGCCTTCGAATACCGGGGCAAGGTGGACACGGTCCGCTGGCGCAACGGCTGGGACTGGGCGATCGCCCTCGGATCCTTCGTGGCTGCGTTCGGCATCGGCGCTGCCCTGGCGTTGACCACCACGGGCCTGCCGATCAACGCCAACGGAGACCGCGATGGCGGCCCCCTGGACTGGTTCAGCGGCTACGCTTTGCTCGGCGGCCTGGGCGTTGTGGCCTTCGCCCTGGTCCACGCCCTGGCTTTCCTGGCGCTGAAGACCGACGGCGACGTGCGGTACCGCGCCCGGCGCTGGTTCGTGCGGCTGCTTCCGGTGGCGGTCCTTCCCATGCTGGGATGGATGGCCGCAGTCCAACTCATCAGCGGTGAGGCCTGGACCTGGATCGTTGCCGGGGCGGGTGTGGTGGCCGTGGCCCTTGCCTGGCAACTCGCCCGCAGCGGATTTGAGGGACGCGCCTTTGCCGCCACCGGTGTCTTCGTGGTCTGCGCCACGGCATCGATCTTCGGTGCTTCCTTCCCGGTGGTCATTCCGTCCACCATCGACCCCGCCTTCAACCTGACCATCGCCAACGCCTCATCCTCGGACTACACCCTGGGGCTCATGAGCATCGTCGCCGCGGTAGGACTGCCCCTGGTCATCGCCTACCAGGCCTGGACCTATTGGGTGTTCCGCCGCAGGGTCAGTGCCTCCCACATCCCGGAGGCGCACGGCTTCCTACCGGCCATCGCGGCCAAGGTACTGGTCTCCAAGGACGGGACCACCCCCGGCGCCCCTTCCACGCCGGAAGCCTGAGCGACCCATGAAACCCGCCTTCCCGTCCGGTCCGGCCACCAGGACTGCCCTTTATGTGATCGGGCTGCTCTCCGCACTGAAAGCCTTGTCCCTGGTGCTCATGGCGCAGGCCGTCGCCGGGATGCTGGCCGGCCTGACGGAGGGTTCGGGCGACTGGAACAGCCTCCTGTTGTGGGGAGCCGGCGGGGCCCTGCTGCGCTCCTTGACGGTCTGGGGGCAGGGGATCGCGGCCCGGCGGGCAGCGCTCGGGGTCAAGGAGGAACTGCGGTCACGGCTCCTGGAACGTGCCCTGGACAACGGCGGACCGGCACCCGTGGGAGGAATCAACGACGGCGGCCTGGCCATCCTCGCCACGCGCGGACTGGACGCCCTGGACGACTACTACACCCAGTACCTCCCGGCACTGGTCAACTGCGCCACCGTCCCGCTGCTCATCGGAGCCAGGATCCTCTTCGCCGACTGGGTCAGTGCCGTGGTGATCGTCCTGACGGTGCCCCTGGTGCCACTGTTCATGGTGATCATCGGCCGGCACACCGAAGACAGCGTCAAAGACGCCCAATCGACACTGCGGAAATTGTCAGGGCACATCCTCGAGCTGGCCAAGGGGCTTCCGGTGCTGGTGGGCCTGGGCCGCGCCGTCGAACAGCGCGCCGCGCTGGAGGAAATTTCCGAACAGTACCGCGTCAAAACGATGGGGACACTCCGCGTTGCGTTCCTCTCGGCCCTCGCCCTGGAACTGATCGCAACCATCTCGGTGGCAGTGGTGGCGGTGTTCATCGGCGTTCGGCTTGTTGACGGAAGCATGCCCCTTGAAGCCGGGCTCCTGGCCTTGATCCTTGCCCCGGACTGCTACCTGCCCCTGCGGGAGCTGGGCACAGCGCACCACGCCAGCGACGACGGCAGGGCCGCGCTCGAAACAACCAACACCGTGCTGGATACACCACCGGCCCGCCCCCTTCCCTCCAGTAACGGCCCGGCACGCCCAACCGGCTCCTCCGCCAGCGGAATCCTGGTGCGCGGCCTGGCGGTGACATACGCCGGTCGGTCAGCTCCCGCCGTCGGGCCCTTGGACTTCACCGCCCCGCTGGGCCAGGTCACCGCCCTGGCTGGCGCAAGCGGCGTCGGCAAGAGCACCGTGCTGGGGGTTCTGGCCGGACTGATCGGCGACGGCGGCGGAACTGCCGTGACCGGCTCTGTAGAGCTCCCGGGACCCGGTACCGCCGTGGCCTGGGTGCCGCAACATCCTGCCATGGTGGCAACCACGGTCAGGGAAGAAGTCGAGCTGTACCTTGAGGGGCTCGCCGCGCCGGACAAGGCAGCAGCCGCTGACAGGGTGCTGCACAAGACCTCCGCCGGCCACCTCGCCGGAAAGCATCCCGCCGAACTCAGCCCGGGAGAGCTGCGCAGGGTCGCGGTGGCCTGTGGCCTTGCCCGCATCGAGGCAGGCACCACCGTCCTGCTCCTCGATGAACCTACGGCACACCTTGACCCGCAGACTGCCGGAGCGGTCCGGCGCGCCATTGAGTCAGTCCGCGGAACAGCAACCGTGGTCCTGGTGGCCCATGACGCGGCAACCCGTGCGCTCGCAGACCACGTGGTCCACCTCGGCGGGAGTTCTTCACCTGACGTGCCCGCGGCGGCGGCTCCCGGGGGAGCCCCGCCGGGCTGGAAACGGCGGGTCCCGGCACTACCACGCCGACCGCGCCGGGAGCAGCGGCTGCACCGGTGGCATCCGCGGCCTGGAGCCTGGACAGCCTTCGGGCTGTCCTGCGCCCCGTCCGGTGGAAGTTTGCAGCCGCTTGCTCCGTGGGAATCCTGGCAGCGCTGTTCGCGGTGGCCCTGTCCGGTTTGTCCGGTTGGCTCGTTATCCGCGCCAGTGAGCAGCCCCCTATCCTGTACCTCCTGGGAGCAATCGTCGGGGTGAGGTTCTTTGGAATCGGCCGCGCCGTCCTGCGGTATTGCGAGCGGCTGCTTACCCACGACGCCGTATTTGCCGCCATGACCACACTGCGCGGGACGCTTTGGGCATCGCTCAGCCGCCGGGCATTATCCCTGCGGCGGCTCCTGCGGGGCGGCAACGTCCTGGGCGCGATCATTGACGACGTGGATACCCTGCGGGACCTCCTGCCCCGGGTGGTGCTGCCTCCGTTGACCGCCGTGGGGGTGGCGGTTGCGGCCCTGATCAGTACCGCACTGGTTCTTCCGGCCGCTGTGCCCGCCGTTGCCGTGGCCGCCGCCGCAGGCCTTGTGGTGGCTCCGCTGGCGGCGGTCGTGGCAGACCGCAACGCGGCCCGGTCAGCGCAGCAGCTTCACCAGGAGGTCCTGGGTGATGTCGCATCCGTGCTGGATTCCCGCGCGGGGCTGGCCGCCAATGGCGTCGCTGCCCCGGTGCTGGCTGCCCTGGGAAGGAAGGACCGGGCTGCCACCGCCGCGGCCCAACGCTCGGCGTGGGCCGAAGGGCTCGGGCAGGCGGTGACGGTCCTTGCCTGTTCCCTGGCCGCCCTTTGGGCGGGCGTCCTGGCCGCGCCGGATGTGCGCAACGGCTCTATGGCACCCGAGCTGGTGGCTGTCATCGTGCTGATGCAGCTTGCCCTCGTTGAACCGTACGCCGGAATCGTGCCGGCACTCCGCCAGGCGCCGGCACTGACCGCCGTCCTGCGACGTGTGGCGGGGTCCGGTGCCCTGGACGCCGGACATGCTGAAGCCTCTGAAGAGTACGACGCCGGGTTGCAGGCTTTACCGGACCGTGATGGTCGGGAGGGACTTGAGTTAAGCGGGCTTGGTGCACGTTGGCCTGGCGGACCGTTGGTCTTCACGGGCGTCTCGGCAACGGCGCAGCCCGGACAATGGCTCGCCGTGACAGGGCCGTCAGGCGCGGGGAAGTCCACCCTGTTGTCCGTGCTGCTGGGGTTCCTCCCCGTCAGCGAAGGGAGCGTAAAACTGACGGGAACTGCTGCCTGGTGCCCCCAGGAAGCGCACCTTTTTGATTCCACCATCCGTGGAAACCTGTTGCTGGCCAGGCCGGCGGGCAGCAAGCCCGGTGATGATGAGATGCATCAGGCACTGGCCGACGTTGGCCTGGACGACCTGGTGGCAAAGCTTCCCGGGGGACTGGATGCGCGCATAGGACCCGGAGGCTCGCGGCTGAGCGGCGGTGAGCGGCAGCGGCTGGCCATGGCCCGGACCCTGCTGACAGGTGCCCGCGTCCTCCTGCTCGACGAACCGACAGCCCACCTTGACGCGGACTCGGCCCGGGAGATGATGTCAGCCTTGCGGCGCGGTTTGCGGGAGGTGACGGTGGTGCTGGTGACGCACAATCCCCAGGACATCGATCCTGCCGATGCCAGGCTGGACCTCGCAGGCCTCATCAGCACAGCGGCGCGCGGCGCGGCGGAACTGGCCGGGCGGACGGCCGCTCAGTAGCCTGTTGGCATGCTCTTAGACGGCCACGAACCGATCCTTCCTGACACTGACGCCACGGGACTTCGATGGCGGGCCGCCACCGCCGGGGACCTGCGGAACTGGGCGGACCTGATCGCCCGGACTGCCGCCGTCGAGCATCCTGTCTGGTACGAGAAGCATGGCGACCTGGTCCACGTGCTGGAGTCGGGCAAAAACGATCCGCGCACCCACACACTGCTTGGCCTGGACGAGGGCGGGACAGCCCGTGCCTACGGCCGGATCACCAAGAACCCCGACGGCGACAAAGCCAATGCCATGGGATGCGTTGATCCGGACTGGCAGCACCGGGGCATCGGCTCGGCCGTCCTGGCCTGGCAGGAAGCACTGACCCGGCTCAGGTTCGCGGCCGACGCCGCTGCCGGATACGTGGCCGCCCCGCCCCGCCTGCGGATCAGGACCGAAGAGCAGCACGGCCATCAGTCGGCCTTGTTCACGGCCCGGGGCTACGGGATTGTCCGCTGGTTCAACGAAATGCACCGGCCCCTCTCCGGTCCCGCACCGGAGGCCCGGCTCGATACTGGACTTGAGCTGCGGACCTTCGAACCGGCCTTCCACGAGCTTGCACGCCTGGCCCACAACGACGCGTTCAGGGACCACTGGGGGAGCGAACCCCGCGACGAGGAATCATGGCGGTTTACGCTGGAGGAACCCACCGCCCGCCCGGACCTGAGCGCCGTGGTCCTGGACGCCGCAACGGGTGAGGTGGCCGGGTACCAGCTCGCAAGCTTTGATCCCGACGCCGCCGCGGACAGGGGCTTCAAAGAGGGCTACACCGAGTTGCTGGGTGTCCGCCGCGGCTACCGTGGCCGTGGCATCGCCCAAGCGCTGCTGGCGGATGCCTTCCGTCGCTTCAGCGGCGCCGGCATGGATGTGGCTTCGCTTGACGTGGATTCGGCCAACCCCACCGGAGCGCTCAAGCTGTACGTGGGGATGGGGTACCAGGCAGTGAACCGCAGCATGACGTGGGAGAAGATGCTTTAGCCGTCCACATCATGGAGATGGTGGACTACATCGTGAAGGAAGTAGCGGGAAAACGTCAGCACTGTAAAGACCGATCCGTTGCTCCGGGTTCCCGTGCGGTTCCATTCGTCCTCCACCACGCGGGCAAAGGACGCTGCGACCTGCTCACCCTCAACGGTAAGTTCCCCGGAAACGGCCTCCGGGTCGGAAGACCCGTAGTCGCCCTCCACGGCGGCCTTGTCCTGGTCCCAGTTATCGAAGGCGGCATCGTCCCGGGTGAGCATGAGGTTCAGCCGTTGGTCGAAAATGCTGAAAACGTCGCGGACATGGCACGCGTACTCCAGGGGTGACCACGTGTGGTCATTGGGCCGGACGGAAGCGTCCTCCCGGCGCAGGACCGCGCGCCACCTGGGGAGCATGCTGAGCACGCTGCCGGGGACCGTCGCAGGAGTCACCGTGGAGGGGTCGAAACCGCACTCGGGGCAGGGCTTCGAGAGGACCCAGGTCCAGTCTTTTTGGTCGGGAATGATCGGCATGCGGCCAGTCTAGGCGAATCGCCGCAAGGGGCGGACGGAAGTACTGAATTGGGTGGCTTTTTCCCATGACGGAACACCCGCCGCGGAGTAGAGTTCGTCCCGGGGGGAGAGCCGGAAAGAGAAAATCATGCTCAAGGATCAGCAAGTGGGTGCTGTCTTACCAGCACTGGATCTTGGCCGGGCCCGCGCGTTCTACAGCGAGAAACTCGGTCTGGAACCCGAAAACCCGGACGCCGACGACAACCTTCAGTACAGATGCGGAAACGGTACGGGCTTCTTCATCTACCAAACGCCGAACGCGGGCAGCGCCAAAAATACCCAGATGGGATGGATGGTGGACGACGTCGCTGCCAGTGTCGCGGAGCTGCGGGAAAAGGGTGTCACGTTCGAGGACTACGACCAGCCGGGACTGAAAACGGACAACGGCATCGCCCGGATGCCCGACGGAAGTGCCGCAGCGTGGTTCCTGGACACGGAAGGGAACATACTGAGCATCAACCAGGCCGGCTAGCCCGGCAGGCAGCCGGCAGAGGCTGCCGCACCAGGAGGGCCGGCGACTACTGCGTCGCCGGCCCTCCTGCGTGATCCTCAGGCGTCAGCAGGCTCCCCGGGCCACGCCATGCTTGGCCCGATGGCTTCCACTGGTTGCGACAGCGGCACCCCCGAACCGTCCCTCCGGCCGTGTTCGTGGGGCAACGCCCTGGCCACACCGGCTGCCGATGACGCTTTGGCAGGCCCATGGCCCGCCCAGGCCAGCAGCAGCGTGTCCTCACCCTTCAGGAAGCGGTGCACGCGCACGCCCCCGGTGGCCCGGCCCTTTGACGGATACTCACCGAAGGCGGTCACTTTCGCCGTACCGGGCGCCGTTCCCGGCAAAGCCCCCTGGGTACCGGCAATGGTGACCACGACGGCGGCAGGATCGTCAGCGCGGACGGCGCCGAAGTGGATGACTTCATCGCCAGCGGCCAGTTTAATCCCCGCCATTCCGCCCGCAGTCCGGCCTTGGGGACGGACGCTGGCGGCACTGAACCGAAGCAGCTGCGCCTGCTTGGTCACAAAGACGAGATCGACGTCGTCATCCTGCGCGGGCTCCACCGCCAGGACCGAATCCTTGTCCTTCAACGAGATGATCTCCCAGTCCTCACGGTTGAGCGGGTAATCCGGCTGGACCCGCTTCACCACGCCCTGGGCCGTTCCCAGTGCCAGCACGGCATCCAACGGGACGAAGGCCACCAGGGACTCTCCCTTCAGCAGGGTGATGAACTCCTTGGCAGGAACCCCGCCGGCGAGGTTGGGCAGTCCGCTGACGGGCGGGAGCACCGGCATGTCCATCACCTGCAGGCGAAGCATGCGGCCCAGCGATGTCACGGCTCCGATCTCACCGCGTGCAGTGGTCTTGACGACGGACCGGAAGACATCGTGCTTGGCCCGCGGTCCCGCTTCAGCCAGCGGTTCCTGGTTGGATGTCCTGGCGATCTGTCCGGACACGCTGAGCAGGGCCCAGCAGGGGTCGTCCGGGATCTCCAGCGGAAGCGGCGCCGCCTTGCCCTTGGGGCCCGGCGCGGCGAGGGAAGCAGCCACGGTGGGGGACACGGCTTCGGACTCAAGCAGCACGGTCCGACGGGGAGTGCCGTACTTTTCGGCGATTTCGGCCAGCTCACCGGAGACCAGTTCCCGCAGCAACTGGTCGGACCCGAGGATCGCCTCCAGCGCCTCGATCTCGCGGCGCAGCTCGTCCTGCTCCTTCTCCAGCTCCAGGCGCGAATACTTGGTCAACTGCCGCAGGCGCAGCTCCAGGATGTAATTGGCCTGGATCTCCGTGAGATCGTAAATCGACATCAATCGCTCACGGGCAGCCGAGGCTTCATCCGAGGACCGGATGATCTGGATGACCTCGTCAATGTCCACAATCGCGATCAGCAGGCCCTCCACGAGGTGGAGGCGGTCCTTCTTCTTCCCAAGCCGGAACGCGGTACGGCGGCGGACCACGTTCAGGCGGTGGTCCACGTAGACCTGCAGCAGCTGCAACAGCCCAAGGGTCTGGGGCTGGCCGTCCACCAGCGTGACATTGTTGATGCCGAAGGAGTCCTCCATCGGCGAATAGCGGTAGAGCTGCTGGAGGACTGCGTTCGGGTTGAAGCCGTTCTTGAGTTCGATCACAAGGCGCAGGCCATGGTTCCGGTCCGTCAGGTCAACGACATCGCTGATACCGGTCAGCTTCTTGGCGTTGACGGCGTCCTTGATCTTTTCGATGACCTTTTCCGGTCCCACCATGTAGGGCAGTTCCGTCACCACCAGCCCGGTACGGCGCGCCGAAAGCTGTTCCACCTCAACCTTGGCCCTGGTCTTGAAAGAGCCACGGCCAGTGGCGTAGGCGTCCCGGATTCCGTCCAGGCCGACGATGCGGCCACCCGCGGGGAGGTCCGGGCCGGGGACGAACTTCATGATGTCGTCCAGGGTTGCCTCGGGATTGGCGATCAGGTGGCGCGCGGCGGCGATGACCTCCACCAGGTTGTGCGGCGCCATGTTGGTGGCCATACCCACCGCGATCCCCGTGGTGCCGTTGACCAACAGGTTGGGAAACGCGGCCGGGAGGACATCCGGCTGGGTCAGCTGGTTGTCGTAATTGGGGACGAAATCCACCACGTCTTCATCGAGGTGGTCGGTCATGGTGAGGGCGGCCGCCGCAAGGCGGGCTTCGGTGTACCGCGGAGCTGCCGGGCCGTCGTCGAGCGAGCCGAAGTTGCCGTGGCCGTCAATCAAAGGCAGCCGCAGGGAGAAGTCCTGCGCCATACGCACCATGGCGTCGTAAATGGCGGCGTCACCGTGCGGGTGCAGCTTGCCCATGACCTCGCCCACTACACGGGCGCTCTTGACGTGGCCGCGGTCCGGGCGCAGGCCCATGTCCGCCATCATGTAGAGGATGCGGCGTTGAACAGGTTTGAGGCCGTCACGGGCATCTGGCAAGGCACGCGAATAAATCACCGAATAGGCGTACTCCAGGAAGGAGCCTTCCATTTCGGAGGTGACATCGATGTCGACGATCGTCTCGGTGAAATCGCCGAGCGGCTCGCCTTTGCGTGCGGAAGTTTGGCTGCGGGCCATGGGGTCGGTGAATCCTTAAAGCTGTACTGCGGATGTTTTGGCTAGGCTAAGCCTATGGTGGAACAGCCCGGCGTCGGCATTTATCCGGAATATTGGGAGGCCGATGTCGTCCTGCGCGACGGCGGAACTGCCCACCTGAGGCCCATCCGCCCCCAGGATGCCGATGCCCTGCAAACCTTCCATGCCGGACAATCGCAAGCCTCCATCTACATGCGGTTCTTCTCTTTCAAGCCCAAGCTGTCCGGCAAGGAAGTCAGGCGCTTCACCGAAGTAGACCACGTTAACCGCGTGGCCTTTGTCATCACCATCGGCGGCGAAATCATGGGTGTTGGCCGCTATGACCGTCTGGATGACCCTGCCGAGGCCGAGGTTGCCTTCAACATCTCCGACGCCCACCAGGGCCGCGGCATCGGCTCGATCCTGCTCGAACACCTGGCCGTCGCCGCCCGCGAGAACGGGATCCGGCGTTTCACGGCAGAAGTCCTGCCCGAGAACCGCAAGATGCTCATGGTGTTCGCCGACGCCGGCTACGACCTCAAACGGCAGTTCGACGACGGTGTGGTGAGCGTCGAGTTCAACATCGATCCCACGGAAAAGTCCCGCGCGGTCATGGAATCCCGCGAGCACCGCGCTGAGGCGCGCAGCGTGCGCGACTTGCTGGCGCCGTCGTCGATCGCCGTCATCGGTGCCAGCCGCAAGTGGGGAACAGTCGGCTACCAACTGCTGGAGCACATCATCGAAGGCGGATTCAACGGGCCCGTGTACGCCGTGAACCCGGAAGCCTTCGAACTGGCCGGCATGATCTCCTTCGCCAAGTTGTCTGAGATCCCCGGACCCGTGCAGCTGGCCATCATCGCGGTGCCCTACGACGAAGTCGCCAAGGTGGTTGAGGACTGCGCCGCCGCGGGAGTCAAGGGAATCGTCGTGGCCACCGCCGGGTTCGCGGACGACGGCGACCGGGGCCTGTCGCGACAGCATGAACTGGTTCGCCAGGCGCGCGCCAACGGCATGAGGGTCATCGGTCCCGAATCGCTGGGCATCCTGAACACCCACCCGGATGTCTCCCTGAACGCTTCCATGGCACCGTCCATGCCGCCCCGCGGCGGTCTTGGCCTGTTCAGCCAGTCCGCCGCGGTAGGTGTGGCGGTCTACGCCGCCGCCAGCCGTCGCCGCCTCGGCTTATCGTCCTTCCTTTCCGCCGGAAACCGGGCCGATGTCTCCGGCAACGACGCCATGCAGTACTGGGAAGACGACGCCGACACCTCCGCCGTGGGGCTCTACCTCGAATCGATCGGGAACCCGCGCAAATTCTCCCGGCTGGCCCGCCGGCTGTCGCGCAGCAAACCGGTCATCGTGGCAAAATCCGACGTCACCGGCCTACGGCTGCCGCCAGGGCACGAAGTGCGGACCACGCAGGCCCCGGCGGCAGCCGTCGACGCCATGATGCGCCAGGCCGGCGTCATCCGCGTCGACACCATCGAGCAACTGATGGACATCGCCCAGATCGTATCGTCCCAGGCCCTGCCCACCGGCCCCGGCGTGGCGGTGTACTCGAACTCCGTCGCCCTCGGGAAAGTGGTCGCCGACAGCGCCGGCCCCCTGGGCCTGGACGTCACCAGGCTCGTGACCGGAGTCGACCTCGACGCCGGGATGTCCTTGGCTCTTCCCGCACTGCGCGCAAGCCTGCAGGAAAGCCTCGCGGACGAATCGGTCAATGCGGTGGTGGCAGCCCTGCTGCCTGCCAGGGGGTTGACGGTGGAGGCCCTTGCAGGCGTCCTGGCAGAATGCGCCGCCCAGGCCGGCAAACCGGTCGTCGCAGCGTTCACCGGGATCCTCGACCCCTCGGTCCAGGTGGAGGGGATGGTGGGGCAACCCGGCAGCCCGCTCCTGCCGTGCTTCTCCAACGCCGGAGCGGCGGTCAATGCCCTCGCGGCCATCGTCCGCTACGCCCAATGGCGTGACCGGGACCAGGGACTGGTGGTGGAACCCGAAGGATGCGACGTTGAGGGAACCCGCCAGGCGCTCGCCGCCATGCTTGCCGGCGTCACCGGCGAGAAACTGCGAAAGCTCGACGCCGGTGCTGCCGCCGCCCTGCTGGCCGGCTACGGCATTTCCGTGGTACCCAGCATTGGTTTCGCCACAGCCGACGAAGCCGTGGCTGCGGCCGACAAAGTGGGGTGGCCCGTGGTGCTCAAGGCCACGGACCCTGCCCTGCGGCACCGGCTGGATCTGGGAGGCGTGCGCCTGGACATCCAGGACGCCGGATCCCTGCGCCAAAACATCGCCCGGATGCGCCGTGCTTTGGAACCCTACGGATCGCCGTCCCTGGAAGTGCAGGCCATGGCACCCGTGGGCCAGGCCTGCACTTTCAGGGCCATGGAAGATCCGCTGTTGGGTCCGGTATTGTCCTTCGGCCTTGCCGGCGATGCCGTCAATCTCCTGGACGATTGGTCGCACCGGGTTCCTCCGCTGTTTGCGGCGGACCTCCACGACGTCATCCGCTCGCCCCGCGCTTCCCGCAAATTGTTCGGCTACCAAGGGCTGCCGGCCGTTGATGTCGCGGCCCTGGAAGATATTGCCGCCCGTCTCGCCAAGCTCAAGGACGACCACCCCGGCATCGCGCTCGTGGAGTTCAATCCCGTCCTGGCCGGCCCGGCCGGCGCAACCATCCTGGGCGCGGAGGTGTGGATCGGCAACGCCGCCCAGCGGACGGACAGCGCACGCCGGGCCATGCGCGGGTAGCCCGCCGAACGCCGCCGCGGGCATTCCTGCGGTTAGGAAAGTCGAACGCCGATCTGTGAAAATGGGGGAATGAGCACCCAGTCCCCGACGCCTCAGTCCCGCCCGTCTTCTTCAGGGCACCACGCAGCCCACAACCACAGCTCGCAGGGACAGAGCCTCGACCAGGCCCTTCAGCAGGCCGGTTTCTACCCCCGGCTGGTGGCGGATGTGGTCAATGACGCCCTGGATGGCCGGGACTGCCTGTCACACCTGGTGCATCTGGAAACCCACTTCGACCGCGCCGAGGTCCGCCGCCACATCACCGTCCTGGTCCTGACCGAGGACATGCTGGTGATCACGCACGTGGACGACCAGCAGCTGGACGAGGCCGGCGAGCAAATCGTGGCGCAGATCTCCACGGAGTCGGTGCCGGTGGCCCAGATCCGTTCCGTCGTGCTCAGCTACATGTACGCGCAGCCCCAGGACTACAAGCCATCGGATCCCGTGCGCGAACTGACGCTGTCCATTGCCTGGTCCGGCGGACAGCGTCTGGACATGGGGCCCGCAAGCTGCGGGGATCCCCAGTGCGAGGCGGATCACGGTTACACGGGAACCATCGCCCAGGAAGACATCGTCCTGCGGATCAGCGCCGAGGCCGACGGTCTCCAGGCCGTCCAGGACGCCAAGGTCTTCGCCCGCGCGCTCCGCGCCGTCAATACGGCAAGTCCCACGCCGGTTCCCCACGCCAGCATTCCGGCTCCCCGTCCCCGGTCGGGGGTCTTCAGCAACCGCCTGAGCCGCGGACACCAGCGTTGAGCGGGGCTGCGGGAGCAGACGCCCCGGACACAGCCCAGGACCTCCCGGCGCCTCCGCTGTTCGGCAGCAAGTCGATAGCCGAGGTTTTCACGAGTGCTGCGGCCAGCATGGGAATTTCCGGCTTCACCAACCATCTCAACCTTCCTCCCGCCCAGCGCGTCTGCGTGGTGTTGGCCGATGGCCTGGGCAGGAATCTGCTGAAGCAAAAAGCCCCCCACACGCCGTTCCTGCGCTCAGTGATGGCTGCCGGCCAGGGGAATGTCCCCTCGTGGATTGATTCAGCTTTTCCGAGTACCACGGCCGCTTCCCTGGCGAGCCTGGGCACCGGCCTGCCGGCCGGCCAGCACGGCATGGTGGGCTACGACGTCCTTGACCCGGCGCAGGACAAGGTTGTCAATCTCCTGGGCAACTGGGATTCCTCGGTTGATCCGGCGGCGTGGCAGCCGCACGCCACCGTCTTTGAACAGTTGGCCGAAGAAATCGACGTCGTCACGGTGAGCCTGCCCCAGTTCGGCAACTCGCCCATGACCCAGGCCGCGTTGCGGGGCAGCAGGTTCACGGGCGGCAACTCCCTGCATGCCCGGACCACTGCCGCAGCTGACGCCATGGCCGGCGGAGGCCGCTCGCTCATGTACTTTTACGCCAACGAGCTCGACAAGGCGGGGCACCGTTACGGTTGCCAGTCGGAGCGGTGGGAGCATCAGCTCGAGGAACTTGATGCCACCGTCAAGCGGCTTTCGGCCACGCTGCCGGCCGGAACCACTATCCTGCTGACCGGGGACCACGGCATGCTGGATGTTCCGGCATCGCAGCGGATCGATTACTCGGCCGACGAAAGCCTCGTGGCCGGCGTCCGGCATACAGCTGGAGAGCCCCGCATGGTCCACCTGTATCTGGAACCCGACGCCACCGAAGAACACCGGAACGCCTTGGTCTCGGCCTGGCGGCGCCGGTTCGGGGAACGGATCTGGGTCTTCACCCGCGAGCAGGCCGTCCGGGCGGGATTGTTCGGTGACGTCCACCCGCACGTAGGACCGCGCATCGGTGATGTCATGGTTGCGGCCAGGGACACTCTGGCACTGTTCGACACGCGGCGGGCCAGGCCCGCGTCCCTGGAGGTTGTCGGCCAGCACGGCTCGCTCACCAAGGCAGAGCGGGAAGTTCCCCTGCTGTGCTTGACGGCCGGCGGCAAAAAGGGCAAGCGTGGCTGAACTCGTCTTCTTCTCGGGGACCATGGACTGCGGCAAGTCCACCCTGGCGCTCCAAATGGACCATAACCACCGGGCCAGGGGCCGGGGCGGAGTCAGGTTCAGCTGCAACGACCGCGCCGGCGAATCGACGATCTCCAGCAGGCTTGGCCTCAAGACGGATGCTGTCGAAGTAGAGGCACATACCGACTTTTGGGACGAAGTGGTGGTCCGCCGTACCAGCGGTCTGCGGGTGGACTATCTCATTTGCGATGAAGCCCAGTTCTATTCGGCTGATCAAGTGGAACAACTGGCCCGGCTGGTGGACGAGATGGAGGTGGATGTCTTCGCCTTCGGCATCACCTCGGACTTCCGGACCCGGCTGTTTCCCGGATCGCAGCGCCTGATCGAGCTGGCGGACCGGGTACAGGTACTCCAGGTCGAAGCCCTGTGCTGGTGCGGCCGGCGGGCCACGCAGAATGCACGAACCCTTGACGGCATCATGGTCGTCGAAGGCGAGCAGGTCATGGTGGGGGATGTGTCTTCGGCAGCCCCTGAAACCGAGGGCGAGGCAGGGCGGGAAGCACAGCCGCCGCGGGTCGTCGGCTACGAAACCCTGTGCCGCCGGCATTACATGCGCAGGGTCACTGCCCACGGTGCCAACCTGATGGCGGGCGCCGACCAGACGCTGCCGTTCGATATCGGCGCCTGCCTCTGGCCAGGCGCCGGAGACGCTCGGCGCTCTTAGTCTCCGCGGGCCCCGAACACGATCTCGTCCCAGCTGGGAATGCTTGAGCGCTTGGGCCTTGAGGGCTGCCGCTCCACCGGGGCGTCATGGTCCTTCACCGGAGAATCCATCCTGGCGTCGGACTCGTCTTGTCCGGCCGGGCCTGTTGTTGCGCCGTCACCCTCACCGCGTGGCGCCGGCGTCACCGACCCGCCCAGCAATTCATCCAGGCCGGGACGTTGGACCGGGCCAGCGGCCTTGTCCTCGTTCGGTGTTGCCACAGCATCTTCGGGCTTCCGCCCGGCAAGCGTCGTAACCGGCCGCAGGGGGCTGGCAACAACCGTTATCTCGCGGGTTTCGGTGCTGACGCCCTCGTGCAGCCTGAGGGCGTCGTCGCCGTCGTCATCCTGCTCGACGTGCCGCGGCGCCAAGGTGAGGCGGGACAGCATGGACGGCCGGGCGTCCTTGCGCGGTGCCTCCGGCTCAGGGGGAGCAGTGTTGGCCGCTTCCTCGCCGTCCGGGATGCCGGCTGCGTGCTGGGCGTCGTCGCCCGGGCGCGGGTGGGCTGCGGGGACGTTGCTGAGCAGCACCGCCAGGGCGTCGTCACCTTCTTCGTCCACGCCGAGGCGCTGGCCGCGGCGCGACCGCAGCATTTCCAACAGGTTGTCCGATTCCCTGGAAGTCCGCGCGGCCGTCTCAGCGTCCGTTTCGAAGTCGAAAGGCCTGTCCGATACCGCAGCCAGACGACGGGCCGGCACAGGACCGTCCAGGGGTTCAAGCTCACTGAGTTGCTGCGCCCATCGGTTGGCATTCTGCAGCGACTTCCGCTGGGGACTGAAAGTCCACATGGCCGGCGGTTCCTCGCCGATGCTGCCGTGAGCGGCAGCCGCCACCTCAAAACGCGCGACGACGGTCCAGGAACCGTCCGAACGGCGCCACGAATCCCACTCCACGGTGGACGGGTCAACGCCATGGGCGGAGAGCCGGTGGGCGACCATATCGCCAAGCGTCGCAGGGTTGTCGCCGAAAGCGGAGCGATAGGCGTCCTGGCCGGGAGCAGGTGCTGCCACTTCCACATTGCGTGCCTGTTGCGCGACGTATTCACGCTCGGCCAGGACCGGACCTTCGTAGCGCTGCACATTGGACAGGGGGATGCCGGAAAGTTCGGCTACCTCCGCTGCCGTGGCACCGCTGCGGATCCTTGCCTGGATATCCCGGGGGGACATGGCCACGGGGGTGATCCGGGCACGGGCGGCCACCTGGGCGGGCGTCCGGCTGGCAGCAGCACGCAGGGCTTCGTCGATCGGTAGCTGGAACATCGCACCGCCAGGCCCGCTCAAGAGCAGATGCCCGCCGTCGTCGTGGACGCCAACCAGCCGTAGATCCTGCATAACACCCTCCACCACATGGCACAACTGACATTCGAAACTCTGCCACCCGCGCTGCCCTTTTCCTACTAGGAGAAAGGGCGTGCCGTGATATTCCGCTGAAAATGCCGGGAAAGCACCTGGGAGCGGCCGCTGTTGCGGCTATGGACATCGCTGGTTCAAGAGAGGACAATCTGGCCGGTACCGGGCACAAATTTCCGGCGCCCGGCGTTACACCCATACACCGGCTTCTGCACGATCACGCAGAAGCCGGAGCCCCATCCGGAGCAAGCGCAGAGGACGAAGAAGGACCATGGCCACGGATTACGATGCCCCTCGAAAGACCGAGGAGGACGTCAGCGAGGACTCCATCGAGGAGCTCAAGACGCGCCAGTCGGGGAAGCAGTCTTCGGCGGTGGATGTGGATGAGACCGACCTGGCCGACGGTTTTGAGCTGCCCGGAGCGGACCTTTCCGGAGAAGAACTGTTGATCCAGGTCATGCCGCCCCAGGCTGACGAGTTCACCTGTTTCAACTGCTTCCTGGTAAAGCACCGCTCACAGATAGCCACGGAACGGGACGGCCACCTGTACTGCACGGAATGTGAGGGCTAGGCGCGGCCGGAAGCCAATGCGGCCACGAGTTCGTCGGGTTTGCGGGACGACGTCAGCCAATACGGTGTTTTGTCCGCCGGGTCCGTGATCTCGATCTTCACGACCGCGTCGATCCAGCCGCGGAAGCACATGTACGCCAACCCGTTGAGGCGGGGACCACGCTCCGCTGTCGCCTCGTCCTTCCTGAACGCCTCAACGGAACCCACGAACCTGCGGTCGATGGTGGCCCGCCCCACCCGCAGGGTATCCCGGGTGACCGTGATGGTCGGCGTTGAAAGCACCAGCAGGGTGGCCATGATAGCCAGGAGGACCAGCGCTGCAATGATTCCCGCTGCCGGACTGATCGGGGAGAACATCAGGATCCCGGCACCCGAAAGTCCCACCACCACGATCCAGACCCATGGGGTCGGCCACAGTTTTTCCGTGAACAGTACCTCATTGGCGGAGGGGTTGTTCCGGGCAGGCAGGGATGGGGACTGGTCTGGCGAAGGCATGGATCCAGCTTATCCGTACGCGGAGGCCCAAGCCTTCCGGCCACCCGGGAGGCGCCCCGTAGAATGGACAACTGTGACTAACGAGACCGCAGTATTCAGTCAGGACGCCGGCGCAGCCGGCGGCGCCGCCGCCTACGGGAGCCCCACCCTGGAGGTCCAACTGAAGATGCTTGACCCCGGGTTGGAAGCACCCTCGTATGCCCACCCCGGAGACGCCGGTGCGGACCTGCGTGCCAGGGAGGATGTTTACCTGGCCCCCGGCGAGAGGAAGCTCGTGCCCACCGGCGTTTCAGTAGCGCTGCCGGATGGATTCGTTGCCCTGATCCACCCCCGTTCCGGGCTGGCAACCAAGTTCGGCCTGACGGTGGTGAACGCCCCCGGCACCGTGGACGCGGGATACCGGGGCGAGATCGCAGTGACCCTGCTGAATACGGACCAAAAGCACCCCATCGAGCTCAAGCGCGGCGATAGAATTGCCCAAATGGTGATTCAGCGCGTGGAGTATGCGCGCTTCGTCGCTGTTGACCAACTGTCCGACTCCGTGCGCGGCTCGGGCGGTTTCGGCTCCACCGGAGGATTCAACCCGCCGGTCGCCTGACAATCCACGGACCACGGAACTGCAGGGTCGCCCCCGTCCGGTGCATTGCAGCACTACGCCGTGGTTGCGGTTTACTTGGGGATAGACCACTACTAAGGAGACAACCCAATGTTTTTTGGGCGCGGTAAGAAGTCCAAGGCCGGGCAAGCGGAATCGTCTGCTGCTTCCGGGCAGGACGTTGTTGAAGCCTCGGACGCAATCCCCTCCGGCGAGGACGGGTCTCCCGCCAAGGGCGACCTCCGGCTGGCCAAGGGTCCTTGGGACATCGACGAAATCGAAGACCGTGACGGCTACGTGGACCTCGGCGCCCTGCTGATTGCACCCGCGGAAGGCCTGCAGTTGAGGCTCGAAGTTGAAGAAGCCACCCAACGGGTTGTTGCCGTCACCTTGGACCTTGCCGGCTCCAGCCTGCAGCTCCAGGCGTTCGCGGCACCGCGCTCCGAAGGGCTCTGGGAGGAAATCAGGGAGCAGATCGGCCAGTCGGTGGCCAGCCAGGGCGGCGAAACCGAGGAAATCTCCGGTCCTTTCGGAACGGAACTGGTGGCCAAGCTCCCGGCTGAAGCATCCGACGGCAGCCGTGGTTTCCGGGCGGCGCGCTTCATGGGAGTCGACGGTCCCCGGTGGTTCCTCCGCGGCGTCCTTGGGGGACAAGCGGCCCTGGACCGGGAGGCAGCAGCCGGTCTGGAGGAGCTCTTCCGCAGGGTGGTGGTGGTACGGGGCGACAACCCCATGCCTCCGCGCGAACTCCTGCAGTTGCGGCTGCCCAAGGATGCAGCGGTTCCAGGGCAGGGCGGGGCGCAGCAGTCCGCCCCGCCGCAGGATGAGGTCCCCTTGAAGCAGCCGGAGCGTGGCCCGGAGATTACCCAGATTGGCTGACAGTCCCTTGGGTCGCCGGCCCGGCGGCGGCGGTGCCCATAACACGCGGGTGTCCGATCTTCCCGCCCGTGGACGCGCGTCATGCACCGGTTTCATCGAGTCGGTGACCCACCAGCCACCCAGCGGCCAACCCTTCTTTTCGGCGATCGTCGTCGATGATCTGCAGCACAACGTCAGGCCGGCACCTGCCGGTACGGCGGCCAAAGGACACCCCGCCCGGTTGCGGGTCATCTGGCTGGGCCGGAACCGCGTTCCCGGCATTGAAGCGGGGGTCCAGTTGAGCCTCAACGGCATGGTCACACGCTTGGAGGGACTGCCGGCCATGTTCAATCCCCGTTACGAAATTCTTTCCCGTCAGGAGCATTCATGACAGTGTCCGGTGGACCCAACCCCAAGGACGCAGGTCAGCCTGCACCGGAAGACACAAACCAGGAGAACGCCAACCGGGGCGTTCCACGGGGGGACAACGGTCCGGCCCTGGCAGACCTTGCGGCCGGCTATGCCGAAAAAGCGGGCCTGCACCGCAACAGCGCCGGGCATGTGGACATGCTCAAGACCGCCGGCGGCGTCCAGGGCATTGCGGAAAGCATTCTTCCCGGCCTGGTATTCCTGGTGGCATTCACCATCGGCAGGGACCTCACAGTATCGCTTGTGGCTGCCCTCGCGGCAGCGGCCATTTTCACCGTGGTGCGACTCATACAGAAGCGGCCCCTGACCCAGGCGCTGGCCGGTGTGGTTGGAGTGGGCATCTCCGCGTGGCTGGCCAACACCACGGGCAAAGCCGAGGATTTCTACGTCCTGGGGTTCTTCACCAACATCGCCTACATCGCGGGCATGGTTCTGTCCATTGCCTTGAAGTGGCCGCTGGCCGGCCTCCTGTTCGGATTCGTGCGCAACGAGGGGCTGGAGTGGCGCAAAGACCCTGAGCGGCTGCGTGCCTACAAGCTGGGCACCTGGATCGTTGTCGGCGTCCTTGCCTTGCGCCTTCTGGTGCAGGTGCCGCTTTACTTCATGGGGGAAGCAGGATTGACGGCGCTTGCCACCACCCGCCTCCTGATGGGCGCGCCGCTCTATATCCTGGGCCTGTGGGTTGCCTGGCTTGTCACCAAGCCTGCACCTCAGCCATCGAAACCGTCGTCGTCGACGCCCTGATCACTCAGGTCACCCGCGCTCTCGCGCGGTCCATGGCCCTCCATGGAAGCCGGTGAGAGCAGTGCACGCAGGCCGTCTTCGGCCGCAATGGTCGTGACGAAGAACAGTTCGTCGCCGCCGTCGAGCACGTCATCCCGGCTGGGAGTGATGGGTGCCTGATCGCGGAGGATGGCCACCAGCGTCGCGTCCTCGGGCCAGTCGATGTCGCCCACCACCTGACCAATCACGTGCGAATCATGGGGCACGGTGAATTCGACGATCGACGCTACACCGGTCTGGAGCGTCAACAGGCGCACGATATCGCCGATTTCGACGGCTTCCTCCACGAGTGCCGTCATCAACTGCGGGGTGTTCACCGCGACGTCGACGCCCCATGAGTCGTTGAACATCCAGTCGTTCTTGGGGTTGTTGACCCGGCCCACCGTGCGGCCCACACCGAATTCCGTCTTGGCCAGGAGCGAGACCACCAGGTTGACTTTGTCGTCACCCGTGGCGGAAACCACGACGTCGGCATCCTCCAGGTTGGCGTCCTGCAGGGTGCTGAGTTCGCAGGCATCGCCCACCAGCCACCTGGCGCCACGGAGGCCGCTGCGGCCAATGACTTCCGGTTTCAAGTCAATGAGCAGGATCTGGTGGTTATGGGCCAGGAGTTCCCTGGCAATGGACGAGCCAACGCTGCCCGCGCCAACAATGACGACTTTCACTACATCTCCTTGGCGGGTGCTTTGGCGAGGATACGGCTGATTTCGGACGTCCGGTCCAGGCTCAGCATGGCGTGGACCGTGTCGCCTTCCTGGTACGCGGTTCCGGGGTGGGGGAGGACCCCTTCACCGAAGCGTGTCAGGAACGCTATCCTGATGCCGGCAGCTGCCTCAACGGAGCTGAGGAGGTGGCCGATCCATCCTTCGTGGAGTTCCACTTCGGCCAGGACCAACCGGCCGGAGGGTTCCCGGTAGTCGCCGGCCAGATGCTGCTCGGGAAGGATGCGGCGCAGCACTTGATCCGCGCTCCACCGAACGGCGGCAACCGTGGGGATCCCCAGCCGCTGGTAGATCTCCGCCCGTCCGGGGTCGTAGATGCGGGCAACGACGTGGGCCACATGGAAGGTCTCGCGGGCCACTCGGGTGGCCAGGATGTTGGAGTTGTCACCGCTGGACACCGCGGCGAAAGCGTAGGCTTCCTCGACGCCCGCCTGCTTCAGGGTCTCCCGGTCGAAGCCGATGCCCGTGACTTTGCGTCCCGTGAAGGTGTGGCGCAACCGGCGGAAGGCCCGTTCATCCTGGTCGATAATGGCCACGGAGTGGCCGGCGTCTTCCAGGGTGTGTGCAAGGGTTGCGCCAACACGGCCGCAACCCATGATCACGAAGTGGGCCACCGTGTCTCCTTATGTATGTTGTCGATCCCGCTGCGTAAGACTTTACCTGTGGCCGGTGGTGAGCGCGCGGACTGCCGTCATGACATCCCCGGGGATTCAGAGTAGCTTTGCGGAGTGCTGACAATTCTGAATGCCGCCAAGCGGGTTTTGGTGGGCCGGCCGTTCCGGAACGACCGGCTGTCCCATACCCTCCTGCCCAAGCGCATCGCACTGCCGATCTTCGCCTCCGACGCGTTGTCGTCCGTCGCCTATGCTCCGGATGAAATCCTCCTGACGCTCGCGCTGGCCGGGGTCAGCGCCGTGGCCTTCTCTCCGTGGGTCGGTATTGCCGTCATGGTGGTCTTGCTCACAGTGGTGGCCTCTTACCGCCAGAACGTCCACGCGTACCCTTCGGGCGGCGGGGACTATGAGATCGCCAGTGTCAACCTCGGAAAGTACGCCGGCCTGACGGTTGCTTCGGCCCTCCTGGTGGACTACGTGCTGACGGTCGCCGTGTCCATGTCTTCCGCAGCCACCTACCTCACCACCGCTGTGCCTTCCCTCCACGGGCAGCAGGCACTCATTGCCACAATCGGCGTGGTCATCCTGGCACTTGTGAACCTGCGCGGGGTCAAGGAAGCAGGCACGCTCTTCGCTGTCCCCACCTACATTTTCATGGCCTCCATCCTGGGCATGACCGCGGTGGGCATCTACCAGGCGGCCACCGGGCAACTGGGTGAGGCGGCGTCGGCGAACTTCACCATCGTGCCGGAGGAAGGCTTTGACGAAGGGCTGGTGGGCCTGGCCGGAGCGTTCCTCCTGCTCCGCGCGTTCTCGTCGGGCGCCGCCGCGTTGACGGGTGTCGAAGCCATCAGCAACGGCGTGCCGAACTTCCGCAAGCCCAAGAGCAAGAACGCTGCCACCACCTTGCTCCTGCTGGGTGTCATTGCCGCGTCCATGCTGGCCGGCATCCTCTACCTTGCCAATGCCACCAAAGTCCACATTGTGCTTGATCCCGCCACCGAATTCCTGGTGGACGGAAAGCCGCTGCCGGAGGACTACATCCAGAACCCGGCCATCAGCCAGATTGCGGACACCATCTTCGGCGCCGGTTCCATCCCGTTCTACATAGTGGTGGCGGCGACGGGCACCATCCTCGTCTTCGCGTCCAACACCGCTTTCAACGGCTTCCCGGTCCTGGGGTCCATCCTGGCGCAGGACGGGTACCTTCCCCGCCAGTTGCGGACCAGGGGTGACCGGCTGGCCTTCAGCAACGGTGTGCTGGCACTGGCAGCTGGAGCCCTGGTCCTCATCCTGTCCTTCGACGCGGATGTCACCAAGCTGATCCAGCTCTACATCGTCGGCGTCTTCATCTCCTTTACGGCAAGCCAACTCGGAATGATCCGGCACTGGGGAAGGGAACTGAAACTCGCCCGGGAAAAGGCTGCACGCCGCCGGATCATCAAGTCCCGCACCATCAACATGGTGGGCTTCGGCATGACCGCGCTGGTGCTGGTGATCGTGCTCATCACCAAGTTCGAACAGGGCGCCTGGATCGCCCTCCTGGCCATGTTGGTGCTCTTCCTGATCATGTGGAGCATCCGCGCGCACTACGACAACGTGGCCAAGGAGCTCGCCGTGGATGAGGACTCCTCGCCCCGGGCCCTTCCCACCCGCGTCCACGCAGTCCTCCTGGTCTCACACGTCCGCAAACCCGTGCTCCGGGCACTGGCCTATGCGCGGGCCTCCCGTCCATCACGCCTGGATGCCATCACCGTGGACATCAACCCGGAGGAGACGGAGCACACGGTCCGGGACTGGGAGAAGCTGGAAATTCCTGTACCGTTGACGGTTCTGGCCAGCCCTTACCGTGAGACGGTGACGCCCATCATGGAATACATCAAGAACATGCGGCGCGACTCACCCCGCGACCTGATCGTGGTGTACATCCCCGAATACGTCGTGGGCAAGTGGTGGGAGCAGTTGGTCCACAACCAGACAGCACTCCGCATTAAAACGAGGCTCCACTTTGAGCCAGGCGTGATGGTTGCCAGCGTTCCGTGGCAGCTCAAATCGTCCGAAGAAGCAAAGGCACTGCAGGATACACAATGACTTCCAACAGCATTTCCGCCACCGGGCCCGTGGCTCCTGACGCTACGGGCAGCGAACTCGTGGTGGACGTCGGGCCCGTCGCCCACGGCGGCCACTTCGTGGCGCGCCACGAAGGCCGCGTCATCTTCGTCCGGCACGGCATCCCGGGGGAGAAGGTCCGCGTCCGTCTGACGGACGCCGGTGAGTCGTCGCGCTTCTGGCGTGCCGACGTCGTCGAGGTCCTGGAAGCCTCGCCCGACCGCGTACCGCACTTTTGGAAGCCCGCCGATTCACCCGCATCATGGCGCCGGGGCACACCTCCGGTGGGCGGCGCGGAACTCGGACACATCACGCTGGACCGGCAGCGGGCCCTGAAGGCCGAAGTCCTTGCCGAACAGCTGAAACGCCTGGCAGGCCTGGACCTCGCCACCGTCGTGGAACCGGTGGGATCCGACGACGACGGCGGGCTCGGTTGGCGTACGCGCGCGGGCTTTGCGGTGGCGCCGGGCGGGCGGCTCGGGATGCATGCCCACCGCTCCGATGTGGTGGTTCCCATCAAGGAGATGCCGCTTGCCCTTGCAGGTATCAATCACTTGGCCCTCTGGGACGTCAATCTCAGCGGAATTGCCCGCGTGGAAGTAGCAGTCCCCGCCAATGGTTCGCGGCCGTTGATCCTGCTTGCACCGGAAGAAGGGACCACGCCCAAGAGGCTGCACAGTATCCTCTCGCACCTTCCCCACGATGTGTCAGTGGCGAGCTTCGATCCCGGCACAGGCCAGGTGCTGCAGCTGCGGGGGCGGACCTGGGTGCAGGAGACCGCCGCAGGGCATGACTACAGGGTCACCGGTGAAGGGTTCTGGCAGATCCACAAGGATGCACCGGACACCCTGGTCGGGGCGGTGACCGGGTATCTGGCCGGCGGTGGCTACCTGCATCCGGGCTCCTCGGTGGCCGACCTCTACGCCGGTGCCGGGCTGTTCACCGCTCCGCTGGCGGATGCCGTGGGAGTCACCGGCTCGGTGTTGTCGGTGGAGGGTGCTCCCGGCACCAGCCGCGACGCGCGGAAAAACCTCCACGGGCAAGCCCACGTCGAGATCGTCCAGGGGCGGGTGGAGCGCGTGTTGCACCAGCGCCCGCGTGCCTTCGATTCCCTGGTGCTGGATCCGCCGCGAGCCGGTGCGGGCAAGGCCGTGGTGAAGCAGCTGATGGCTTCCGGTCCCCGCGCGATCGCGTATGTGTCGTGCGACCCGGCATCTTTTGCACGTGATCTGGGCTACTTCCACAACGGGGGCTGGCGCCTGGAGTCCCTGCGGGCCTTTGATCTCTACCCGCATACCCACCACCTGGAAACCGTAGGTCTCCTGGTTCCCGGACGTTAGGGGAGAGTGCCCGTCCTGCCCTGCACGCCGCGGACTGCGGGGCAGGAGGCCGAAAAGTGACCGATGCCACTACGATGGGCGTAGTAGTCCCGCTCCGCGATCATGTTGCTGTGTGCCGGGATGACCAACAAAGAGTGCCGCCCGGCTAAGTAAGGTGCGCCTAACTGGCTAGCGGCCAGCCACGCGACAAAGATGAAACTGTTGCGAGAGGAGTCCTGCCATGAGCACTGTGGACAGCTTCGGTTCCAAAGGCGTACTGAATGTAGCCGGCACCGATTATGAAATTTTCCGGTTGAACTCCGTTGAAGGCGCAGACAGCCTTCCGTTCAGCCTCAAGGTATTGCTTGAAAACCTCCTGCGGACCGAAGATGGTGCCAATATTACGGCTGACCACGTCCGCGCCCTGGCCGGTTGGGACCCCAATGCGGAGCCCGATACCGAAATCCAGTTCACCCCGGCACGCGTCATCATGCAGGACTTCACCGGTGTGCCCTGCGTCGTGGACCTTGCCACCATGCGCGAGGCCGTCAAGGAACTCGGCGGCGACCCCAAGCGCGTCAATCCGCTGGCACCTGCCGAAATGGTCATCGACCACTCCGTCCAGATCGACGCCTTCGGCAACGCCGGCGCCCTGGAACGCAACATGGAGATCGAATACCAGCGCAACGGTGAGCGTTACCAGTTCCTGCGCTGGGGCCAGACCGCATTCGACGACTTCAAGGTAGTTCCCCCGGGAACCGGCATCGTCCACCAGGTCAACATCGAATACCTGGCCCGCACCGTCATGACCCGCGAGGTTGACGGTGTGCTGCGCGCCTACCCGGACACCTGTGTTGGTACCGACTCCCACACCACCATGGTCAACGGCCTGGGCGTGCTCGGCTGGGGCGTCGGCGGCATCGAAGCCGAGGCCGCCATGCTCGGCCAGCCGGTCTCCATGCTGATTCCGCGCGTCGTGGGCTTCAAGCTCAGCGGCAGCATCCCTGCCGGTGCCACCGCAACGGACGTCGTGCTGACCATCACTGAAATGCTGCGCAAGCACGGTGTCGTGGGCAAGTTCGTGGAATTCTACGGCGAGGGCGTAGCGGCTGTGCCGCTGGCCAACCGCGCCACCATCGGCAACATGAGCCCCGAGTTCGGCTCCACGGCCGCCATGTTCCCGATCGACGACGTCACCCTTGACTACCTGCGCCTGACCGGCCGTTCCGAAGAGAACCTTGCCCTGGTCGAGGCCTACTCCAAGGAGCAGGGCCTCTGGCACGATCCTTCCCGTGAACTGCGCTTCTCCGAGTTCCTGGAACTGGACCTCTCCACCGTGGTGCCGTCCATTTCCGGTCCGAAGCGTCCCCAGGACCGCATCGAGCTCACCGACGCCAAGGAGCAGTTCCGCAAGGACATCCACAACTACGTCGCCATCGAAGACGGCAGCGTGGACGAGGCCCTCGACGAGTCCTTCCCGGCCTCCGACGCCCCGTCCTTCACGCACGCGGATTCGCACATCACGGAAACCGCCCGTGTTGCGTCGGCAGCCAACGGTTCGCACGGACGTCCGTCCGCGCCGGTCCACGTCAAGACCGCCGATGGCCGCGAGTTCGAACTCGATCACGGCGCGGTGTCCATTGCGTCGATCACCTCGTGCACCAACACGTCCAACCCCTCGGTGATGCTGGCCGCAGCCCTGCTGGCACGCAACGCCGTCAACAAGGGCCTGACGTCCAAGCCGTGGGTCAAGACCTCCGTTGCCCCGGGCTCCAAGGTCGTCACCGACTACTACGAAAAGTCCGGCCTGACCCCGTACCTGGAGAAGCTCGGCTTCTACATCGTCGGCTATGGCTGTGCAACGTGTATCGGCAACTCCGGTCCGCTGGAGCAGGAGATCTCCGAGGCCATCCAGGCCAACGACCTCTCCGTCACCGCCGTGCTTTCGGGCAACCGCAACTTTGAAGGCCGCATCAACCCGGACGTCAAGATGAACTACCTGGCATCCCCGCCGTTGGTCATCGCCTACGCCCTGGCCGGTTCCATGGACTTCGACTTCGACACCGATGCCCTGGGCACCGACTCCGAGGGCAACGAGGTCTTCCTCAAGGACATCTGGCCCAACCCCACCGAGGTCCAGGAAGTCATCGACTCCTCGATTGACGAAGGAATGTTCGCCAAGGGCTACGAAGGCGTCTTTGACGGCGACGAGCGCTGGCAGGCACTGGACACCCCGGCCGGCGACACCTTCGCATGGGACCAGGACTCCACCTACGTCCGGAAGCCGCCATACTTCGAGGGCATGAAGGCCCAGCCGGATCCCGTCAAGGACATCCAGGGCGCACGCGTGCTCCTCAAGCTGGGCGATTCCGTGACCACGGACCACATCTCACCGGCAGGCTCGTTCAAGTCGGACACCCCGGCCGGCCAGTACCTGCTGGCCAACGGCGTGGAGCGCAAGGACTTCAACTCCTACGGCTCGCGCCGCGGCAACCACGAAGTCATGATCCGCGGTACGTTCGCCAACATCCGTATCAAGAACCAGCTCCTGGACGGCGTTGAGGGTGGCTTCACCCGCGACTTCACCCAGGAAGGCGGACCCCAGGCCTACGTTTACGACGCAGCCCAGAACTACCAGGCTGCCGGAACCCCGTTGGTCGTCCTGGCGGGCAAGGAATACGGCTCCGGTTCTTCGCGTGACTGGGCTGCCAAGGGCACCGCACTCCTGGGCGTCAAGGCCGTCATCGCCGAAAGCTACGAGCGCATCCACCGCTCCAACCTGATCGGCATGGGCGTCCTTCCGCTGCAGTTCCCGGCGGGCGAATCGGCAGCTACCCTCGGCCTGACCGGCACGGAGACCTTCTCCGTGGAGGGCGTCACCGAGCTGAACAACGGCACCACGCCCAAGACCCTGAAGGTCACGGCAACTGCCGAGGACGGAACGGCCAAGTCCTTCGACGCCGTTCTGCGCATCGATACCCCGGGTGAAGCGGACTACTACCGCAACGGTGGCATCCTGCAGTACGTCCTGCGTCAGATCTCCGCCTAAGGGGACCTGGCTCCCTGGATGAGCTGAAGGTGGCCTGAGACCACCCCTGCAGCCCCGGCTGGTCACACGACCGGCCGGGGCTGCACGCTTTCACGGCCACGTCGCCCCGGAAACGCGCGCCCGGCCAACGCGCTAAAGTTAACAAGCACGTCCACCACCGTAAGGAGCGCCGTTGGGACTCTTGGAAACCATCAAGGATCCACAGGACCTGGCCACACTGACTGACGAACAGTTGGAAACACTGGCCGGGGAAATCAGGAACTTCCTGATCACCAACGTGGCCGCCACGGGTGGACACCTTGGGCCCAACCTCGGCGTCGTGGAACTTACCCTTGCCGTGCACAGGATCTTTGACTCGCCCCGCGACAGTGTCGTCTTCGATACCGGGCACCAGTCCTACGTCCACAAGCTCCTGACAGGGCGCCAGGACTTCGCGACGCTGCGCCAGCAGGGCGGCCTCTCCGGTTACCCTGACCGTGGCGAGTCCGTCCACGACATCGTGGAGAGTTCCCACGCATCGTCGTCACTGTCGTGGGCTGACGGGATCTCCCGGGCCAGGCAGCTCACCGGCGAAGGCGACCGCTTCGTCGTCGCGGTTGTCGGCGACGGCGCCCTCACCGGCGGCATGACCTGGGAAGCGATCAACAACATCGCAGCGGACAAGAAGCGCCGTGTGGTGATCGTGGTCAACGACAACGGCCGTTCCTACGCCCCTACCGTGGGAGGCCTTGCAGACTATCTTGCGTCCCTGCGTCCCACCATTGATTCCCTCCGGACCGCACCAGCGTATGAGGGCATGCTCGACTGGTGGAAGAAGAAGCTCCAGAACGGCGGTCCCGCGGGCCAATTCACCTACAAGAGCCTTCACGCCATGAAGAAGGGCATCAAGGACTGGTGGGCGCCCCAAGGCATGTTCGAAGACCTGGGCATGAAGTACATCGGCCCCGTGGACGGGCATAACCTGCAGGCCATGGAACACGCCCTGAGTACCGCCAAGGCCTACGGCGGCCCCGTGATCGTGCATGCCATGACGGAGAAGGGTCACGGTTACGCACCCGCGCTGGCCAACGAAGCCGACCAGTTCCATGCCGTGGGAATCATCGATCCGGAAACCGGCGAGCCCACGGAAATGCCCGGAGCCCGCTCCTGGACGTCTGTCTTTGCCGAGGAAATCGCCGACATCGCCGATGAACGGACCGACATCGTGGGGATCACCGGCGCCATGTTGATTCCTGTCGGCCTCCACAAATTCGCCGAACGCCACCCCGAACGGGTTATTGACGTCGGCATCGCCGAGCAGCATGCGCTCACCTCGGCAGCGGGCATGGCCTACGGCGGCCTGCATCCGGTGGTCGCGGTCTATGCGACGTTCCTCAACCGCGCCTTCGACCAGCTCCTCATGGACGTTGCCCTGCACAAGGCGGGCGTCACCATTGTTCTCGACCGGGCCGGTGTTACGGGTCCGGACGGTCCCAGCCACCATGGCATGTGGGATATGGCCATGGTCCAGATCGTTCCCGGCCTGCACCTGGCTGCGCCCCGTGACGCCACGCGCCTGCGGGAGGAACTGCGGGAGGCTGTCGCCATCAACGATGCCCCCACCGTGGTCCGGTTCTCCAAGGGCAGTGTCGGTACCGAGATTGAAGCCCTCGAACGCCTCCACGACGGCGTGGATGTCCTGGCGCGCCGTCCGGAAGGTTCCACCGAGAATGATGTCCTGATCGTCAGCGTGGGCGCCATGTCCGAGCTGGCGCTGGACGTCGCGGACAGGCTCGGCGCCCAGGGGATCAGTTCCACCGTGGTGGATCCGCGCTGGGTCCTGCCCGTCAGGAAATCCATTGTTGCGCTGGCCGCACGGCATCGCCTGGTGATCTGCATCGAGGATGGCGTCCGGGCCGGCGGCGTCGGGTCCCGCATCCGCCAGGAAATGCGGGCTGCAGGTGTGGACACCGCCCTCAACGAAGTCGGTTTGCCGGTTGAGTTCCTCGTCCATGGCTCCCGGAGCCAGGTTCTGGAGCGCGTAGGGCTGACAGCCCAGAAGATTGCACACGACGTCGTAGCCCAGGTTTTGGGAACGAAGGTGCCCTTTGCCAGGCCCCTCCCCGGGCAGGAGCATCCCACTACCGGCAGTCTGCCCACGTTGTGACGGCCGACCGCGCACCGGGCATTCTGCAGCCCGGCGACCTTGTGGTGGCCCGGAACCGGAAGTGGGATGGCAGGGCGCACTGGGTAGTCCCCGGGCGCTACCTTGGTGAGGATATCCACGGTTGGTGGATCTTCCAGGGCGCAGGAGAGTTCTGTTCCCGTCCGGGTGCCGCTTTTTATACGGCGTCGGACTGCGTCCTGCTGGTACCCCGGCAGGGGGAGTTCGTGGCCACGTTCTACGATGACTCCTACCCGGGCGACTACCGGATCTACGTAGACCTCGCCACGGCACATGGCTGGAACAGCGTCCGTCCAGGAGTCACGGAGTTCCACATGATTGACATGGACCTGGACGTCATCCGTTCCACAACCCACGGCGTATTTGTTGACGACGAAGACGAATTTGAAGAGCACTCCCCCACCATGGCGTATCCGGACGATATGGTGCGCAGCATGCGGGCAGAGTGTGCCGGCCTCCTGGACGCTGTCCAGGCCAAGGCAGCGCCCTTTGACGTTTCCGGGACCAGCACCAGCGCCGAATGGCTGAGGAAAGGACGGACATGAGCGGGATCATCCGTATGTACAAACGGAATGGGGAGGGGGTCCTCCACTTCCGGGAAGCCTGGTTCGACGACGCAGACCAGCATTTCGTCATCAATTACGGCGTAGTGGGGCACCAAAGCACCACTGACGCCGCTGCCGTGGAGGAAGGCACCTCTGCCGAGGGCCTCCTTGCTGCCTTCGAAGCCCAGTGCGAGGAAGACGGCTACACGGTCATTCCAGAATCCGAACAGTTCAGGGTGGTCGCCCAGTTCGCGCTGAAGAGCAAGGACGGCACGGAACGGGACCGGCACTTGGAACAGAAGGCCAAGGAGGTCATCACAGCGGAGCTTGCGTGGCGCGGACTGGGTGTCGTGGAGGGTTCCGGCATGGGGAACTCACGCTTGAATATCTTCTGTCTGTGCCCGGACGTGAACAAGGCCGTCAACGCGATCAAGGTCTGTGCGCGCGCTGAGGACCTGGACTTTACCAAGCTCACGATCGCTGCTGCCCCGGCGTCCGATCCGGACGCCTTCAAGGTCAAACACTCGCCCCGGCAGGGTGGGGGCTTTACTCTCTAAGTACCACCTTACGCAGCCAGGAGGGAACTGCCATGTCTTCCAAGAGCAATTGGCCCGGGCACACACCGCTTCCCAAGGGACTCGCCGCGCCGGCCAGACGCGCCCTCGCACACGAAGGAATAGAGACTCTGGAGCAGTTGGCCGAGTTCGGTGAGCTCAAGGCATCCAGGCTTCACGGACTGGGGCCGGTGGCCATAGCGCAGCTGGAGGACGCCATGGAAGAGTCCGGGATTTCCTACCTGCCCAGGTGAGGCCGCAGTTCGTTGCCCTGGGTGACTATCGACCGTTGAGTGCGCTGTAGGCTGGCTGCATGACTGAATATCGACGCCTTGGCCACTCAGGCCTCACGGTCTCAGCTGTCGGGCTGGGCTGCAACAACCTTGGCCGGGCCAACACGCCGACCGAAACCCAGGAGGCAACCGATGCCGTGGTCCATGCCGCGATCGATGCCGGTGTGACCTTCTTCGATGTCGCCGATGTCTATGGCCGTGAGCCTGGGCTGAGCGAGATCATGCTGGGCAAGGCGCTTCATGGCAGGCGCGATGACGTGGTGATCGGTACGAAGTTCGGTATGGATATGCATGGTGCCAACGGCAAGGATTTTGGGGCGCGCGGCTCCCGCCGTTACATCATCCAATCCGTGGAAGCGTCGCTGCGCCGCCTGGACACCGAATGGATTGATCTCTACCAGTTCCACACCCCGGACCCCCTGACGCCGATCGATGAGACCCTGGCGGCCCTCGACGACCTGGTGCGCAGCGGAAAAGTCCGGTACATCGGACACTCGAATTTTGCAGGATGGCAGATCGCGGAAGCGGAGTACGTGGCCAGGCAGTTGGGTGGTGCGCGGTTCGTCTCGACCCAGAACCACTACAACCTGCTGGACCGCCGGGCCGAACTCGAAGTGATTCCGGCTGCCGGGGCGTTCTCCCTGGGCGTGCTGCCGTACTTCCCCCTGGCCAATGGCCTCCTCACGGGCAAGTATTCCGCGGGCCATGCTCCGGAAGGCACTCGGTTGAGCCATACACGCACCCATCTGGTGGATGATGCCGACTGGGCGCAGTTGGGCAAGTTCGGACAGTTCGCCAAGGAACGCGGCATCACGGAACTGCAGTTGGCGTTCTCCTGGCTTGCCGCCCAGCCGGGCGTCAGCAGTGTCATTGCCGGGGCAACGAGTCCCGGGCAGATCCGGGAGAACGCAGAAGCTGTGTGCTGGGTTCCCACCCAGGCCGACCGCGATGAACTGGACGGGATCTTCCCGAAGGCGGCCAAGGTCGCCCTATTCTAGTTTCCTTCTCCACCAGGCACCAGGCACCAGCCACCAGCCACAGGGCACGACGGCCCGTGCGCGGACTTCCTTCGCGCACGGGCCTCTCGCTTACTGTGGTGCCGAAGCAACACCCGGGGCCAGGAAGCGCTTGCCGTTGACGCGCTCGGAGGCGCCTGCCCGGTCCAGGTACGGCGTGATGCCGCCCAGGAACATGGGCCAGCCGGCGCCCATGATCATGCACAGGTCGATGTCTTCAGGGCCGGCTACAACACCCTCGCTGAGCATCAGCCCAATTTCCTCGGCCAAAGCATCCTGCGTGCGTCGCAGGACTTCCTCCGCGGTGGACGGGGTGTCGCCAAAGGACATGATGGACAAGGTCTCCGCAGGGATGGTCTGCTGCCCGTCAGGACCGGGAGCCCAGAGTGACTGCACACCGTTGTCGATCAATTTTTGCAGGTTGCTGGACACCGGGAACCGGTCGCCGAAGGCTTGGTGCAGGGATTCCTGGACATGCTGGGCCACCGGCAGGCCGACCATCGCACTCAAGGTGAAGGGCGACATCGGCAGGCCCATGGGACGCAGGGCATTGTCCGCCACCTCAGCGGGGGTCCCTTCGTCGAAGGCCGCAATGACTTCGCCCATGAGTCGCAGCAGGATCCTGTTGACCACGAACGCGGCAGCATCCTTGACCAGGACCGCGGTTTTCTTGAGGCTCCTGGCGAGCTCAAAGGCCGTGGCCAGCACGGCATCGTCGGTTCCGGGGGCACGGACGATTTCCAGCAGGGGCATGACTGCCACAGGGTTGAAGAAGTGGAAGCCCACGAGTCGTTCCGGATGGCGCAGGTCTTCGGCCATGGCAGTCACGGAGAGGGACGAGGTATTGGTGGCGAGGATGCATTCGGCAGAGACGATGGCTTCCAGTTCCGCGAAGACCTGCTTTTTGACGTTGAGTTCTTCGAAGACCGCCTCAATGACAAAGTCGGCATCCGAGAAGGGCTCCTTGCTGACCGAGCCGGTCACCAGGGCCTTGGTCCTGTTGGCGGCGTCGGGAGTGATGCGCTTTTTGGCCAGCAGCTTATCCACCTCGGCGTGAACGTAGCCAACACCCTTGTCCACCCTGGTTTGGTCGATGTCCGTCATGACCACAGGCACCTTGAGTTGGCGGGCAAACAAGAGTGCGAGTTGGCTGGCCATCAGTCCCGCGCCAACGACGCCCACCTTGGTGACGGGCCTGGCCAACGTGCGGTCAGGCGCGCCGGCCGGGCGCTTTGAACGTTTTTGGACAAGGTCCAGGAACGCATAGACCGTCGACCGGAACTCGTCCGTCTGCATCAGCACTGCCAGTGTTTCGCATTCGAGGGCTGCGGCTTCGGCCTGACCCATGGTGCGGTTGGCTTCCATGACGTCCAGGACCTTTCCGGGCGCTGGTGCGGCGTTGGCGGTTTTGCTTTCCACGAAGGCACGGCCCGCGGAAACGGCTGAGGCCCATTCGACCGCCACGGTGTCGTCCAACGGGTCAACGGCGTTCCTGCGTTCAGGGCGGGTCTTGCCCGTGATGACGTCCGCCGCCCAGGCCAGCGACTGTTCCAGGAAGTCGGCCGGTTCAAACAGGGCGTCTGCCATGCCGAGTTCAAACGCCTGGGGACCGGTGAGGGTGCGGTTGTTGCTGAGGGGGTTCTCGATCATCACCTTCACGGCGTTCGCGGGACCGATCAGGCGGGGAAGGATATAGACGCCGCCCCAGCCCGGAATGAGCCCCAGGAACGCCTCAGGCAGGGCCAGGGCACCGGCACCTGTGGAGACTGTCCGGTAGGTGGACTGCAATGCGATCTCCAGGCCCCCTCCCAGCGCGAGTCCGTTGATGAACGCGAAACTCGGGACACCGAGGTTGGCCAGCGTGGCGTAGACGGAATGGCCCAGCTGGGCCATCCACAGTCCATGCGTGCGTTCCTTCAGCGTCTTGACTGCGGACAGGTCGGCGCCTGCCACGAGGAAGTACGGCTTGCCGGTGACACCGACACCGACGATCTCTCCGCGTGCCGCCCTTTCCTTCAGTCCGTCAAGGACAGTACCCAGTTCCACCAGGGTGTTGGGTCCCAGCGTGGTGGGTTTGGTGTGGTCAAGCCCGTTGTCGAGGGTTATCAAGGCGAAGGTTCCGGCGCCGCCCGGGAGCTCGACGTCCTGCACGAGCGAGTGGGTCACCACTTCGTCCGGAAAGAGGGAGGCCAGGTGGTGGAAGTCGTTGGCGCTCATGCTGCGGCTCCTTCAGTGGTTTGGTCGGCGGAGGCATCTGCAGCCCCATAGTCCGGGTGGTGGGGGTTTTCCCAGACCACGGTGGCGCCCATGCCCAGCCCGATACACATGGTGGTGATGCCGTACCTGGCGGTTGGGTCTTCTTGGAACTGGCGGGCCAGTTGCGTCATCAGCCTCACGCCGGAGGAGGCAAGAGGATGTCCGACGGCGATCGCCCCGCCATAGCGGTTGACGCGGGGATCGTCGTCCCGAATGCCGAAGTGGTCCAGGAAGCCAAGTACCTGGACGGCGAAGGCCTCGTTGATTTCAAAGAGATCGATGTCGTCGATGGTCAGTCCGGCCTGCTTGAGGGCCTTTTCGGTGGCGGGCACCGGGCCGATGCCCATGACCTCAGGTTCCACGCCGGCAAAAGCGTAGGACACCAGGCGCATCCGGACCGGCAGGCCCAACTCGGCCGCTGCATCGGCCGATGCCAGGACGGCAGCGGTGGCGCCGTCGTTCAGGCCTGCGGCGTTTCCGGCGGTGACCCGGCCGTGGGCCCTGAAGGGCGTGCGGAGGCCGGCCAGATCTTCAACGGTGGTGCCGGGGCGGGGAGGCTCGTCGACGCTGTGCACTGTCCATCCCTGGCCAGGCTTGCGTGCGGCCACGGGCACCAGGTCCTGTTGGATTTGTCCACGCGAATAGGCTGCCGCGAGCTTGGCCTGCGACGAAGCTGCGTAGGCGTCGGCGCGGTCCTTGGTGATGGCGGGGAAGCGGTCATGGAGGTTTTCGGCCGTGTTCCCCATATTCAGGGCGGCCGGATCCACCAGCCGTTCGGACATGAAGCGGGGGTTGGGGTCGGCGCCGTCGCCCATGGGATGGTTGCCCATGTGTTCCACGCCCCCGGCGATAACCACATCGTAGGCGCCGAAGCCGATGCCGCTCGCCGTCGTCGTTACTGCTGTCATGGCACCGGCGCACATGCGGTCGATCGCGAAGCCGGGCACCGAGCGGGGGAGCCCGGCCAGAAGTGCGGCGGTACGCCCGATGGTGAGGCCCTGGTCGCCGGTCTGGGTGGTGGCGGCTATGGCGACGTCGTCGATGCGGTCGGCGGGGAGCGACGGGTTGCGCCGCATCAGTTCCCGGATGCACTTGACCACGAGGTCGTCGGCCCGGGTTCCGGCGTAGATGCCCTTTTCACCGGCTTTGCCGAAGGGGGTACGGACGCCATCGACGAACACGACGTCGCGGATGGTCCGCTGGGCGCTGCGTGAGGGACTCATGTGCTACTCCTCGTTGAGACATGGTGCCGGTGTCCCAGGGGAACACCGGCTGGCATTGCTGCTATGTTACTCACGGGTAACTTTGAGTTGCAAGCGCCCGGATCGTCCGCGGCGCCGCCGGATGTCCTCGTGACGCAAAAGCCCGCCACCTGAAGCATTGCTTCGGGTGGCGGGCCTGGCATTTATTTGCCTTCCGCGGACCCCTGGTCCTCTTTGGCTTTGGATTCCTTGGGTGGAAGTGGCTGCGGGTTGAGGCAGGCTTCCACCAGGAGTGGAGCGGCAAAGGCAATCTGCCATTCCCTGGCGCCGAGTTCCCTGAGTTCGGCGGAGATGGACTCCAGCGAGATCTCCGCGGGTGGGCGCCACATGACCCGGCGAAGATAGTCGGGCGTCAGAAGGTTTTCGACCGGGAGTTTGAGCTCGTCGGCTTTCTCCTGCAACGCAGGGCGTGCGGTAGCCAACCGGGCAGCGGCCTCGGGATCGCGGTCCACCCAGACCCGCGGTGGGGGAGGTGCGTTGGTAGGCAGGTGGAGGGGCGGAAGCTCCGTCAGCGTCCGTGCTGCGGTGATGCACCGTACCCACCTGGGCGCTTCCCGCTGGGCGGAGCGGCCATGGAAGCCCTTGGTGGCCAGGAGCTGTGGAACGGTCGTGGGAAGGGCCTTGGCTGCAGCTACGAGTGCCGAGTCAGGAATCAGGCGCCCGGGCGCGACGTCCCGCTTCCGGGCGAGCTGGTCCCGCTCAAGCCACAGCTCCCGGACTGCGGCCAATTGGCGGCGGTCGCGGATCTGGTGCAGGCCGGAGGTCTTGCGCCAGGGATCCACCCGGGGCGGTGCTATTCCGGCAGCAAGGATTCCGGCGAACTCCTGCTCGGCGAATTCGAGCTTGCCGTCCGCTTCAAGCAACTCAATCAGCTCTTCACGGAGTTCGGCGAGAACCTCGACGTCGAGCGCGGCGTAGCGCAGCCATGGTTCCGGCAAGGGCCTGGTTGACCAGTCCGCGGCCGAGTGTTCCTTGGCCAGTCCAAAGCCAAGGAGCTGTTCGATGACGGCGGCAAGGCCCACCCGGGGGAGGCCGGCGAGGCGGGCCGCGAGTTCGGTGTCGAACAGCTTGTCAGGCCACATACCAAGCTCGGACAAGCAGGGCAGGTCCTGGGTTGCGGCGTGGAGGATCCATTCAACACCGCGAAGGGCATCCTGGATGATGTTCAGGTTTTCGAAGGGTTCGGGGTCGATCAGCCAAGTGCCGGCGCCTTCGCGGCGGATCTGCACCAGGAACGCGCGCTGTCCGTAGCGGAAGCCGGATGCCCGCTCCGCATCCACGCCGGCCGGGCCTGTGCCCGCGGCGATGGCTGCGGCGCAGCGTTCAAGGCCAGTGAGGGTATCGATCACCAAGGGCACGCCCTCGCGGGGCGTATCGAGATCAATGACGGCAGGGACGGGGCTGTCGAAGCCCTCCACGTTGATGTGTTGATCGGGATCAGCAACCGGATCGCCGGCTGTGGTTTTTTCCAGGTTTTCAGGGGTCATGGTGGCTTAAGCTTACCGAGGTCCGCTGGAGGGGTTGGAGCGGGGCGTATTGGATGACTTCACGTGAGCCTCCTGTTCGGCAGTCCCGTAACCCCCGGCGGCAGGGGTGGCAGCCCGGCGAACGTGCAGACCATGTCCGACCACGCTTCGAGGTGGGCCTGGATATCGGCAGTGGCAGGGGTCCACGACGCGCGCAGTTCGATGTCGATGGTGTCGGGGCGTTCGGACAGCGTGCCGAAGCTTTCAGAAAGGACCCTCGTGGCTGTTCCGCCGGCGGCGCGATAGACGGCCGCGTGGTTCTCCAGCGCCTCCACGAGCCAGGTCCAGGCTACGGAACCGAGCATTTCATCGTTGCCCATCTCGGCGTCCATTTGGGCGCGGATGTAGGTGACGATCCTGAATTCCCCTTCCCAGACTGCGGATCCTTCCGGGTCATGGAGCAGGATGAAGCGCCCGGTGGCGAGTTCGTCGTCGTCGTCCTGGTCGCCGGGAGCCGGGGCGTGGCTCTTGGCGAAGGCCTTCGCAGCGGGGCCGTGTACCGGTACCTGGCGTGTTGAAGCCGTAGGGCGGAAGACTTCGGCGCCGAGGGCCACTGCATAGGGTGCGAGCCGGGCCGGGGCGGGTATTTCGTCGAGCCGCAGTTCACTGCGGCATTGTGCTTTTCGTAGTGTCCCCAAGGCGTACAGGAAATCCGCGGGGACCTGGGCGAGGTCGTTCACCATCGCAGATTATTCTTCCGGGGCGGCGATTGTGTGCAGGCTCGCCGCCCCGGAAGCCACCCGTTATGTGGTGGCAAGCTCCCGCTTGATGGCGGAAACGAAAGCGTCAATGTCCTCTTCGGTGGTGTCGAAGGAACACATCCACCGCACTTCGCCGCGGGCGGCGTCCCAGTCATAGAACGCGAAGCTGGACCGGAGCCGGTCAGCCACGCCGGCCGGAAGGATGGCGAAGACGCCGTTGGACTGCGTTTCCTGGGTGGGCTGGACGCCGTCGATCTGCTCCACGGCGCGGCGGAGGCGCGTCGCCATGGCATTGGCATGGGTGGCGGACCGGAGCCACAGTCCGTCCTCCAGCAGCGCGATGAACTGGGCCGAAATGAAGCGCATCTTCGATGCCAGCTGCATGTTCATTTTGCGGAGGTACTTCAGTCCGTCGGCGGCTTCCGGGTTGAGGGCGACCACCACCTCGCCGAAGAGCAGTCCGTTCTTGGTCCCGCCGAAGGACAGGATGTCCACGCCGGCGTCCCGGGTGAAGGCCCTGAGGGGAACACCGAGGTGGGCGGCGGCATTGGCCAGGCGGGCGCCGTCCATGTGCAGCTTCATGCCCTTGGCATGGGCGTGGTCGGCGATGGCGCGCACCTCTGAAGGGGTGTAGCAGGTTCCCAGTTCCGTGGTCTGGGTAATGGAGACCACCAACGGTTGGGCGCGGTGTTCATCGCCCCATCCCCAGGCTTCACGGTCGATGAGCCCGGGCGTCAGCTTGCCGTCTTCAGTGGGAACCTGGAGGAGCTTGATGCCGCCGACGCGTTCCGGTGCGCCGTTTTCGTCCATGTTGATGTGGGCCGTCGACGCGCAAATGACCGCACCCCAGCGGGGGAGGAGGGCCTGCAGGGACAGCACGTTGGCACCGGTGCCGTTGAAGACGGGGAAGCACTCTATGCCGGAACCGAACTGCTGCTCCAGGATCTCCTGGAGGCGGGCCGTGTACACGTCCTCCCCGTAGGAAACCTGGTGACCGCCGTTTGCGGTGGCCAGGGCGGACAGGATCTCGGGATGTACGCCCGAGTAGTTGTCCGATGCGAAGCCGCGGACCGCTGGATCGTGGAGCGGGCCCCGGCCCTGGGCGGTATCGGCAGTGTGGATGGCCTCGGTTGTTGTGGTCACTTGTTCATTCACGCTTTCAAGTCTATTTGGCCAGCAGGATGCGGCGGCCGTTGAGGTTTGCGGCCGGTTGGTCGAAAAGCCCGACGGCGGCCGCGGCCAGTTCCTCGACGTCGGTGGAGCCGGGGAACCGGCGTTCAGGCTGCCTCCGGCGCATGCCGGCGTCAACCAGCGAGGAGACCACGAAGACGACGGCCGCGCTGTGCTGGGGAGTTGGGCTTTCCTTGTTGCCGGCCTGTTCCCGCCGGAATCCGTCGGCGACGGCCATTGTCCAGGCTTCCGCCGCCGCTTTGGCGGCAGCGTAGTTCGCTGAGTCGGCCGCGGGAGCCTCAACGCTCGTGGAGGATACGACGGCGAGGCGACCCTGCGGTGAATCGGCAAGTTGGCGGTAGAACACCCGGGAAACGTTGCGCAGTGTCGTCACCGCGCCCTGAACCAGCGCGTCCCAGTCGTCGTCGGACTGTTCCTCGATTCCCGGAGCTCCCCGCCAGCCGCCGACGAGGTGGATGACTCCGTCCACCCGTTCCACCCCCAGGCCACGGACGGTCCCGGCAAGTTCCCGGACGGCGTCCGGATCCGCGAGGTCGCAAACCAGTGGCGTAACGCCGTATCCGGCCTCGTCCGCTGCCGCCTTGATCCTCACGTCATCGGAACCAACCGTGAACACCCTGTGACCGGCGGCCCCCAAAGCCCGCGCCGTGGCGATACCCGAGGCGCTGCTGCCGCCGGTCACAAGGACATTCAAAGGCATCATCAGGCGGCCGCCGCTCCCGTAATGCCGGTGGTGGATTCAATCACGGGACGCATTTTCTTCTCCAGGGCTTCGTAGAACATGGACAGGGGGAATTCGTCGTCAAGAACCTGGTCCGTGAGCCCGCGCGGAGCACCGTCGAGCGGCAGAGCGTCCGGGCCCTTGGCCCATACAGAGGCAGGGTGGGGAGTCACGGTGCCGGAGATGAGTTCATAGGCCGCAAGCCAGTGGGCTGTCTTGGGGCGGTCAATGGAGCGCCAGTAGAGCTCTTCGATGCGGGCACCGAGTTCCACTACGACGTCTGCGGCCTCATCCCAGTCGATGCTGAGCTTGCTGTCCGTCCAGTGCAGGACATGGTGCTGGTGCATCCAGGCGAACAGCAGCTGCCCGCCCAGGCCATCGTAGTTCCGGACCCGGCTGCCGGTGATGGCAAAGCGGAAGATGCGGTCGAAGATCACTGCGTACTGGACCAGCTTTGCATGCTTGCGGGCATCGGGATCGGCCTCTTCGTCCTTCTCGATCCGCACGGATTCGCGGAAGGCGGTGAGGTCGCACCGCAGCTCTTCCAGGGAGTAAAGGAAGTAGGGCATGCGCTGCTTGATCATGAAGGGATCGAACGGCAGGTCGCCGCGCATGTGCGTGCGGTCGTGGATCAGGTCCCACATGACAAACGTACGCTGCGTCAGTTCCTGGTCCTGGAGGAGCTCGGCAGCATCAGCCGGCAGTTCAAGGGAGGTGGTGGATGCGGCAGCGTCCAGCACGCGGCGGAACCGTGCGGCTTCACGGTCGGCGAAAATGGCGCCCCAGGTGAAGGACGGGGTTTCGCGCACGGCGACGGTTTCCGGGAACAGCACAGCGGAGTTGGTGTCGTAGCCCGGGGTGAAATCCACGAAACGGATGGGCACAAACAGCTTGTTGGAGTAGGCCCCGGCTTCCAGGCCACCGATGAACTCAGGCCAGATGACCTCGGTCAGGACAGCTTCGACCAGGCGCTTGCTGCTGCCGTTCTGGGTGTACATGGGGAAGACCACCAGGTGCTGGAGGCCATCCACGCGCTGCTCCTGGGGCTGGAAAGCCTGGAGGGAGTCGAGGAAGTCGGGGACGCCAAAGCCATTCTGCTCCCAGCGTGCGAAGTCCGCCACCAAAAGTTCCAGGTAACGGGCATCGTGCGGGAAGGAGGGTGCCAGCGCCGTGATGGAATCACAGATGGTGGCCACCAGTACGGAAGCTTCAGTGTGCAGAGCGTGGTCGGCCACGGAGCCGTCCTGCTCCTGGTGCGCCTGGAGGGCGGTGGCTGCTGCTTTGAGTGCTGACCAGTCGGCGTTGTCTGCGGTGACACGCGGGAAGGCAGCGGTGGTGGTGATGGTCATGTGCTCGTCCTTTCAGAAGGTCTTTCACCTCTGAGGTGAGCGTAGCAACGGAAGAAGCATCGCTAATTCAAAACCTAGGTGAGCATAAGCAACTCTTGGGGAAAGTGCTCGTAGTACCACCTTAAGCTCCAGCACCCGGCACGATCCGGGTGGGCAACCCCTCAAGGCTGCCCACCACTGGATCAGTCCGCGCTCTTATCCACCAAGCGGAGGGAGATGGAGTTGATGCAATAGCGCTGGTCCGTGGGCGTGTCATACCCCTCGCCTTCAAAGACATGCCCCAGATGGGAGTCGCAGTTGCCGCAGCGCACCTCCACACGGTCCATGCCCAGCGTGCGGTCGTGCAGGTAGCGCACCTTGCCCTCGGCAAGGGGAGCCCAGAATGAAGGCCACCCGCAGTGCGAATCAAACTTTTCCTGGCTGGTGAACAATTCGCTGCCACAGGCACGGCACTGGTAGACGCCTTCGGTATGGGTGTCCCAGTACTCGCCCGTGTACGGCCGTTCGGTACCGGCCTGGCGCAAAACCCGGTACTCGTCGGGCGTCAGCTCCTCGCGCCACTGGGCATCGGACTTCACGACGGAAAGGCTGGACGTGCTGCTGGTGTTGTCAGGAATGCTCATGACTACTGCAACGCTCAGGAGTCGCCGATAAATCCCGACCCCGCATACAAGTGCAGGACGGGAAGACCCAGCTGGTCCTGGGCCTTGTTGGCCCAGTCCGTGTGGAACGTGTCGGCAATCGCGTGCGGACGCGTCACCACCACCGCCTGGGCCGCATCCACCGCCCGTACCTTCGCCACCAAACCCGCGACAGCACCGCCGTCGACGATTTCACCGGTGACTCCGCCACCCAGCCCCTCCAACGCTGCCAGGGAGGCAGCCAAAGCCTCGGCAGCCTCCGCCCGTTCCACCTCCGGATCCGGCGAATGCGCACCAAGTTCCCTGAACGCCTTGGCGACATCCAGCAACGACAGGTTCTCCAGGAAATCGACCAGTAAATGCCGCTCGGTGTTGGCTGGAACCAGAACCACCAAGGGGGCGTCACCCCCATCCACCAGTTTGGCGATGTTGACTCGGTCTTCAGGCCCCAAGGGCTCTTCGGTCAGGATGACGATCGGATCACTCATGGCTACAGCGTAGTCCCGCACCACACGGCCACACAGGGTTTCGCCGGGTGATTTCCGGGTCCGTTCCGGCACGCGGTGGCCACGTTCAGGATCCATGGAGCAGGAGCGGACAGAATGGAACCATGGCAACCAACTCCCCGGCAGCCGGTGAAGCTGCAACAGGCAAACTGTCCGTACGAACCAAATGGGCCCTTGCAGGCATGGTGACCGGTGGTACCCTGGCGGGTCTCGTTGGAGCAGGTTCGTCCGCGCTCGCTGTCTATTTCGCCCGGCGGGTCATTACGCCCGCGGCGCGGCCCGCGGACCAGGAAGTCCTGGCCGTGATCCAGTCGGACACCGGCCGGCAGGTCATCCTCGCGGCAACCCCTGATACCACCGTGGACGGGGTCTTCAGCCTGTTCTTTGCCGGTGGTGCGGGACATGCCCGGATCGGCCGGATTGTGTCCTATTCCCCGGCAGAGCAGACCGTGCTTCGCGAAGTGGAAGAGGTGTACAGCGGCAACCTGGCCGACGCCCGCCGAGGTTGGTGGAGCGGTGCCACCTACCCGGACCCTGCCGCGCTGGGAGTGGCCGCTGACGACGTCGAAATCAAGGTCGACGGCGGTACCGCACCTGCCTGGCTGGTCCGGGCCGACGCTGCCGCATCCGCAGCGGTATGGGCCATCATGGTGCACGGCCGTGGAGCTACGCGGCTGGAAGGGCTGCGGGCAGTCCGGACGGCCAAGGAACTGGGCATGGACAGCCTGCTGATTTCCTACCGCAATGACGGGCTGGCACCATCGGCCCTCGACGGCCGCTACGGACTGGGCTCAACCGAATGGCGGGACGTAGAGGCCGCCATGGAGTACGCCGTGGCGCACGGTGCCCGCGAGATAGTGCTCTTCGGCTGGTCGATGGGCGGCGCGATCGCGCTGCAGACCGCCGACCTTTCCAAGTACCGGCACCTCATCCGGGCCATGGTGCTGGACGCGCCGGTGATCAACTGGGTCAATGTGATGGCGCACCACGCCCAAATGAACCGGATTCCCTATAACGTGGGCCGGTACGGACAACTCATGCTGACCCATCCGCTGGGGCGCAGGCTGACGGGACTATCGGCACCGGTGGACCTGAAGGCGATGGACTGGGAAGCCAGGGCAGTCGAACTCCGCACCCCCACCCTGGTCATCCATAGCGTGGACGACGACTACGTGCCCTTTGAACCGTCTGCGAGCCTGGCCGGGAAGAACCCGGAGATGGTGACTTTCGAACCCTTCCATGGAGCGCGCCACACGAAGGAGTGGAATGTGGACCCGGAGAAGTGGGAACGTTTGGTCCGGTCCTGGCTGCAGCGGATGTTGGCGCCGCGAAACAATCCCGGAAGCGCCGGCCAGCCTGCCTGATGCCTAGTTCCTGGCACTGCCGATCGGTGCCGTCACGGCGCTGGTCAGCCTGACCAGGTCCGCGGGTGCGAGTTCGATGTCGAGCCCGCGCCGGCCGCCGGAGACCAGGATGGTGTCGAACTCCAGTGCCGTGGCATCCAAAACCGTGGGGGAGGATTGTCGTTGGCCCAAGGGGGAGATTCCGCCCAGCACATAGCCGGTCCTGCGTTCGGCTGCCTTCGGATCCGCCATCGAGGCCTTCTTCGAACCGAGGGCAGCGGCTACCGCCTTCAGGTCCAGCGTGCCGGCAACGGGAACGATCCCCACGGCCAGGCGGCCCTCGACCTCCACCATCAGGGTCTTGAAGACCCTGGAGGGGTCCACGCCCAGGGCATCAGCTGCCTCCATGCCGTAACTGGCTGCCGAAGGATCGTGAACATAGGGGTGCAGCACGAAAGGAACGCCGGCTGCAGTCAGTGCTGCTGTAGCCGGCGTTCCCTGTGACGCTGTTTTCTTCGCCATGGTGCCGAAGCTGTCCTGCCTTCACCGCCCTGCCCGGGGGGGCCGGGGCTTTAGTTTTCCAAGCGGCTGGCAGCCGCTACTTTCCGTTTGATCCGTCCAAGCATTGCCGTCATCCCGCGCATGCGCAACGGGGTGATGGCCCGGGTCAAGCCCAGGAGCTCAGGCATGTCGTCCGGAACAGACAGGATTTCCTGCGCCGTCAAGCCGTCAAGGCCCTCATGCAGCACCCCTGCGAATCCACGGGTGGTGGGAGCTTCCGGCGGCGCCTTGAAGAACAAACGGTAGGCGCGCCCGGCGTCCGGGTTGGCTGTGTTCTTCTCGGACTCGATCGTCAGGAACAAGGGCGACTGGCATTCGACGACCTGCTCCAGCAGCTCAGGGTGATCCTGGAGTCGTTCGGGAAGTTCCGGCAGTCCCCGGGAAAACTCGAGCAGCAACTGCAGGCGCTCCGGCTCCGTCAGTGCCTGGAAGTCATCCACTATTTCCGCCAGTGCGGCGGGCAAGGTATTCGTACTCATCACTTCCAGCTTACGCACAACGGCGCAGAATTCACGCTAGTTACGAACCAGCTCAGCCGGCACGGAACCCCGCTCGGCACCCTTGACGATGGGGACGCGGACGGCGTTGCCCCATTCAGTCCAGGAACCGTCGTAGTTGCGGACCGAGTCGAAGCCCAGCAGGTACTTGAGGGCGAACCAGGTGTGGCTGGAACGCTCGCCGATACGGCAGTAGGCCACCACGTCGTCGCCTTCCGTCAGTCCCGCCTCGCCCAGGTAAAGGGCTTCGAGCTCTTCGCGGGAGCGGTAGGTACCGTCTTCGGCGGCAGCACGTGCCCACGGAACCGACGCCGCGGTGGGGATGTGGCCGCCACGCAGGGCCCCTTCCTCCGGGTAGGCAGGCATGTGCGTGCGCTGGCCCGTGTATTCCTCCGGCGAGCGGACGTCGATGAGCGGGTTGCCCAGGTGGGCCAGCACATCTTCCTTGAAGGCGCGGATGGGGGCGTCGTTGCGCTCTACCTCGGGGTAGTTGCCCACAGCCGGCTGGGGAACGTCGGTGGTGAGTTCGCGGCCCTCGGCAATCCACTTGTCGCGGCCACCGTCCAGCAGCCGGACGTCCTCGTGGCCGAAGAGGGTGAAGACCCACAGGGCGTAGGCGGCCCACCAGTTGGACTTGTCGCCGTAGATGACCACGGTGCTGTCGCGGGAAATTCCCTTTGCGGCGGCGAGTGCGGCGAAACCGGCACCGTCGACGTAGTCGCGCGTGACTTCATCGTTCAGGTCCGTGTGCCAGTCGATCTTCACGGCACCCGGGATATGCCCGGTCTCGTAGAGGAGGACGTCCTCGTCGGACTCGACGACCACCAGCTTGCCGTCGGCAAGAGCGCCGTCTGCAAGTGCTGCGGCAAGCCATTCGGTGGACACAAGTCGTTCGGGGTGCGCGTAGGACGCGAACTTTTCGTTTTGTTCAACGGGGTAGGACATGGTGATGGCCTTTCACTGACAACGGACGGAGCCAGACCCCGGAAGCTTCCACTCGGCGGGCCGGCGTGTTTCCAACAGTAACCATGGGCAGCATCCGATGCTTCCCGGCCGGTCATATGGTGAAACATGGCCTTGGTCACGTGGCCGCTTCCCGGCCACGTGATGCCGGTATTCTTGCTGGGGACCCACTACCGGAAGAATGGACCACCGTGGTACAGATCGAACAACTGGCTGCCCGCACGCCGGCAGTCTCCGTCGAGGAACTCCTCAAGGGGTTCTATCCGTCACCACGCTTCGGCGAGGTCTCGTTCGACAGCTACCGGCCCGATCCCGCCCAGCCCAGCCAAGCCAACGCCGTGAAGCTCCTGTCCGGGTTCGCCGACTCCGTGGGTGCTGACGATGGCGGGGGACTGTTCAGGAAATTCTTCGCAAAGAAGCCCGCCACCAGGGCCGGTATCTACCTGGATGGCGGCTTCGGCGTCGGCAAGACCCACCTCCTGGCTTCGCTGTGGCACCGATCCCCGGGCCCCAAGGCTTTCGGCACCTTCGTCGAATACACCAACCTGGTGGGGGCCCTGTCTTTCCGCAAGACAGTCGAGGCGCTCAGCGGCTACAAACTGGTCTGCATCGACGAGTTCGAACTCGACGATCCAGGCGATACCGTGCTGATGTCCCGGCTCATGCGGGAACTCGCCGACGCCGGCGTCAAGTTGGCTGCCACGTCCAACACCCTGCCGGGTTCCTTGGGGGAGGGCCGCTTCGCGGCCGTTGACTTCCAGCGGGAAATCCAGGTGCTCGCGGACCAATTCGATGTTGTCCGCATTGATGGCGAGGACTTCCGGCACCGCGGCCTGCCCGCGGCACCTGCGCCGCTGAAGACCGCAGACCTCAAGCACCGCATGAACACGGAATTCGCGGGCAAGACGGTGGCCGTGGATGACTTCCGCACCTTGGTGGACCACCTGGCCGGGGTGCACCCCAGCCGCTACCGCCAGCTCATCTCAGGTATCGAAGCTGTTGTGTGGCGGGATGTGGAGACCATCACGGAACAGGCTGTTGCCCTGCGGTTCGTGGTCCTGGCCGACCGGCTTTATGACAAGGACGTGCCGATCCTGGCCAGCGGCGTACCCTTCGACAAGCTTTTTACCGATGAGATGATGGCCGGCGGCTACATGAAGAAGTACTTCCGGGCCGTTTCCAGGTTGACTGCCCTGGCTCGCGAGGGCCAGAACCACGAACCGTCCTGAAAACCGCGGCCGGGTTCAGCGGGCCGCGGATCGGGTCAGTGGTTCCCTGTCCTTGAGGATCCAGCGGACCAGGATCCCACCGGCCAGGGCCCAGAACGCTGCGCCGATGCCAGCGAAGGTCACCCCTGAAGCCGCGAGCAGAAACGTCATGCAGGCAGGAATCCGGTCTTCGGCAACAGCCAGTGCCGAGGAGATCGAGGATGCCAGGGTTCCCAGCAGCGCCAGTCCTGCAACAGCTTCGAGCAAGCCCGGTGGTGCTGCCGCCACCAAGGTGACCAAGGCGGCTGAAAACGCCGCGAGGACCAGATAGGCAAGACCGGAAACGAACGCGGCAATCCAGCGGCGCCCGTGGTCTTTGCCGGCTTCTTCGCCCGCGGCCAGGGCAGCACTCAGTGCCGCCAGGTTGATGGCGTGGCCTCCGAAAGGCGCCCCGGCGAGGGTTCCCGCGCCCGTGACGAGCATCGAAGAACGCCAGGGCGTGGTGTACCCGAAGGATTTGAGGACCGCTACCCCGGGGATGTTCTGCGAAGCCATGGTCACGATGAACAGCGGGAGCGCGATTCCCACGGTGGCCTCCACCGTGAACACAGGACTGGTCCATTCAAGGCGGGGCAGCAGGCTGTCTCCGGTGAGGCGGGTGCCGTTGGCCGCGATGTGGATCCCGATCACGGCCAATGCCACCACCAGTGCGCCGGGAACGGCCCAACGCGGTGCGCATTTCATCAGGACCAGCCAACACACGACTACCGGGCCCACCAGCAGCGGCGCTGTGCCGAGGGATTCGAAGGGTGCCAGGCAGAGGGGGAGCAGGACGCCGGCCAGCATCGCCTGGGCCAGCGACGTGGGAATCAAGGCCATGAGCCGTCCAAGGGCCGGCAGCAAACCCGTCAGGACAATGAGGAGGCCCACTACCACGAAAGCACCGACCGCAGCGGGCCACCCGCCGTCGACGGTTCCCGCTGAGGCGAGGAGCGCAGCGCCGGGTGTTGACCACGCAAGGGTTACCGGCATCCGCGACCGCCATGCCAGCCACAGGATGCCCAGGCCGAACGTCAGCGTCAGGGCAAGCAGACCGCTGGACGCCTGTGCCTGGTTGGCCCCAACAGCCTGCAAGCCTGCCAGCACCACGGCAAAGGATGAGGTGAAGCCGACCAGTGCAGTGACGATCCCGGCGGCGATCGGTGGGCCCGGCGTCCTCTGGTTGGCCTGGTTCTGTTCAGTCGACGAGGCGGAAGGCATAACCTCCAACGTACCTGACAGGGCAGCGTCCCGTTGGCACCGGCCGGCCCGTTAAACGCCAAGGGCACCGGTGTCGCCTCTCGGCGGGACCGGTGCCCCCTTGACGTATCTGGTATGGCGGCCCAGGCAGCTACGGCTGCTTTGGCTCATCCGCGGCGGGAGCCTGTCCGGCTTCGCCGTCGTTCTTGGACACGAAGTTGGAAGCGGCATTCTGTACTGCGTCAACCTGTCCGGCGAACTTGCCGCCGGTCTTCTCGTCGACGAAGTTTCCGGCCTTCTCGATGCCATTCCTGATGGCGTCTTCGTTGCCCTGAATGAGACCCTGAGCCTTGCCCTTCAGGTCGTCAATTAATCCCACGGGCACCTCCCTTCCCTTCGCGGAGCCAGTTCGCTCCTCCGCGTTCGACCCTAGCACCGGAAGGGTGGCCAGCCAAGGAATTAAAGTGCACTACGCCAAGGGCTTAGCGGATTCCAGATGGCGTGGGCTGTTCGGATTCATCAAGGAGTGCTTGCGCCCATAGAAGAAGTAGATAACCAGGCCGATGACCAGCCAAACGCCAAAGCGCGCCCAGGTTTCCCAGTGCAGCTGCACCATGAGGAAGGCCGAGGCCAGGACACCGAAGGCCGGAACCACGGGCATCAGCGGCAGGCGGAAAGTGCGGGGTGCGTCGGGCTTGGTGTAACGGAAGATGATGACCGAGATGCACACCACGACGAAAGCGGCAAGGATACCGATGTTGGTGAGGTCAGCCACTTCCTTGATGGGGAAGACACCGGCCAGGAAGGCCGAGGCGACACCGGCGATCCAGGTGACGCGCTGCGGTGTTCCGTGGCGGTCGGTCTTGGCAAACCAGCCGGGAAGGAGGCCGTCACGGCTCATGGAGAACCATACGCGGGTTACGCCGAGGAGGAAGGTGAGCATGACGGTCAGGATGGACAGCACGGCAAAGACGGAAATGATGGTTGCGATCACAGGCAAGCCAACCCCGGTGAATGCCGAGGCAAAGCCGGCCGCGGGATCGATGTCCTTGTAGTTCTGCATGCCCGTCAGGACCAAGGTTGCTGCCACGTACAGCAGCATGGCGATGATGAGCGACAGGATGATCGCCTTGGGCATGTGCTTCTTGCCGTCCTTGGCTTCCTCCGCCGCTGTGCTCATGGCGTCGTATCCAAAGACTGCGAAGAAGACCGTGGCCGCACCTGCGAGGACCGGACCGAAGCCACTGGGCATGAACGGATTGAAGTTCTCGGCATTGATGTAGAAAACGCCCAGGCCGATGATGAACAGAATCAGGATTACCTTGATGGCTACTGCGACGAGCTCGAACCGCCCGAACGCTTTGGTTCCGCGGCTCAGGATCCAGGTCACCAGGAGACAGACCAAAATGGCAGGAAGGTTGATGATGCCGCCCTTGCCCTCGTCGGCCGTGGAGGTCATCCACGTGGGCATGTTGATGCCGATGCCGGACAGGAAGGCGTCGAAGTATCCGGAAATACCAATCGCCACCACAGCTACGATCGCAATGTACTCCAGCAGCAGATCCCAGCCGATGAACCAGCCGATGATTTCCCCCAGGGCCACATAGCCGTAGGTGTAGGCCGAGCCTGCCCGCGGGATCATTCCGGCGAATTCAGCGTAGGAAAGCGCGGCCGCGCCCGAGGCCAGGCCGGCGATCAGGAATGACACCAGGACCGCCGGTCCAACACCGGGGTTGGTTTCGTCGCCGTGCGCTACCAGGCCGGCGAGCGAAAAGATTCCGACGCCGATGATTCCGCCGACGCCGATGGCCGTGAGTTGCCAGAGGCCAAGGCTTTTGAAAAGGCCACTGTGCTTGTTTTCTTCCTCAATGTCGTCGATGGGCTTCCGCCTCATGACCGACTGGGAAGCAGTCTGTTGATTCATGGGTACTCCTGCCATTGGCGTGGAACGGTGATGAGCTCGCAGTACATTATGCGAGTCGAATCACATTAGATAAAGCGACTTCTTCCAACGGTTATTGGTCACATCCCATAATGAATCGAACCGCGGTTGGTTCAGTCGGCAAACGGGCATAAAAAAAGCAGCTCCGAAGAGCTGCTTTCTTAGTTGGAGCGGACGACGAGATTCGAACTCGCGACATCCACCTTGGCAAGGTGGTGCTCTACCAGCTGAGCTACGTCCGCACATGTTGTTTGCCTGGCTGGGCCGGGCCTTCAACAACAAACAAGTTGCCTTGTTCTGGTGGGCGATACTGGGATCGAACCAGTGACCTCTTCCGTGTCAGGGAAGCGCGCTACCGCTGCGCCAATCGCCCGGGGTCCTCGTGGAGGAGAGCGGACGACGAGATTCGAACTCGCGACATCCACCTTGGCAAGGTGGTGCTCTACCAGCTGAGCTACGTCCGCAGATGTTGTTTGCCTGGCTGGGCCGGGCCTTCAACAACAAACAAGTTTCCTTGTTTTGGTGGGCGATACTGGGATCGAACCAGTGACCTCTTCCGTGTCAGGGAAGCGCGCTACCGCTGCGCCAATCGCCCATGCATCCAATCGAAACCGGAAAGCATGGTTTTCACCGAGGTGGGTACGGGATTCGAACCCGTGTATACGGCTTTGCAGGCCGCTGCCTCGCCTCTCGGCCAACCCACCGTGTTAGCAGGATTCCGGGGAATTCATGCTGTGACAGTGCCTTGCGAGCGGACGACGAGATTCGAACTCGCGACATCCACCTTGGCAAGGTGGTGCTCTACCAGCTGAGCTACGTCCGCAGTGCCGTGCTCCGGAGCGCCATTCAGGCATTCCATCGCTTTCCGACGAGTAAAAACTCTATAGGAGGTTCCGGGAAACTCCAAATCGGTGAGATTCCCCGGAGGGCGTATGAGTCCGGATCCCAGCAATGACGCGGGTTCCGGCTTCTGACGACCGTGTAATTCCATTCTTGTTATTCGGGCGTGGCCGCCCGTTTTGCATTCACGACGGCGTGGGCTAGTCTTCTTTATGCAGACGGCGCACAGCGCGGGATGACACGGGCGATTGGCGCAGTGGTAGCGCGCTTCGTTCACACCGAAGAGGTCACTGGTTCGAACCCAGTATCGCCCACCGTAAAACCCCGCCGGAACTGGTTACACAGTCCCGGCGGGGTTTTTCTGTTTGGCGGTACGGCGTTTTTTCGTCACGAACTTCCACTCCATGGCACAGGGCTGACGTGGAAGAACTACCCGATACGAGGCCGTTACCGCTCCTGCCCCCTTTGCCCGCGGCTCCTGCCGGTACCAACGGGGGTGGGGAGCAGGCGTTGCCTGAGTCCCTGCAGGAACTGGCCCGGACGGTGCCCGTCCTGGCGGGAAAACTCGCACGGATGACGCAGGACCGTCTCGCCCGCTTGCTTGATCCTGCCGCCGAGGAACCCGCGCTCCATGATCCGCCAGGGGGTTCCGGCGGGGCCTGACGGAACGCCGGGGCGAATTCTGTCGGTCCTCTGTGCCAAAGTTTTTATATGACTGCTCCACTGCTTGCCCACGCCACCGAGTACGGCCGGATGTATGCCCGGTCCACCTCGGACCAGTTCTCCGTACCATCCATCACAACAGTCATCGGGCAGCAGGCACACGCGCTCGATGGTTGGTTTTCGTACATGGGTGCAAGCAGCCTGGCCGCCGATCCTGAGCTTCCGACCCTTCTCGGCAGCCCGGCCAGGATCCGCCAGGCGGTCAACAAAGCCTCCAAAGCGGCTGAGCAGTACCGGGACGAGGCGGCGGCTCGCGGAGACCGCGTCCACAACTACTGCGAACAGGTAGCACTTCGTGCCCTGGGCAGGCCGCACCGCATGCAGGAATGCCGGGACGACCTGGCGTCCCACGGCGAGCAAGCGTTCGCTGCACGCTTTGATGAATGGTGGGACACCTACAGGGTGGAACCCCTCGCACCGGAAATCACGGTGTGGAACACCTCGGTGGGTTACGCGGGCACCCTTGATCTGGTGGCCCGCATCAACGGCCGCATCTGCTTGATCGATTACAAGACCAAGGGGACCACCCGTGATGGCACGGTCAAGGCGCTGGACAACAAAGTAGTCATGCAGTTGGTGGCTGGCATGAAGGCCGAAGAAAGCCTGGTGGACCCCGTCGCCGGGGAATGGGAGTCCTGGAAGTACGGGGAGGACCCCATGCTGCTGGCAGTGGCCATCGGCGAAACCGAAGTCCGTCCCCACCGGGCCAATCCTGATGTCCTGAAACACCACTGGTGGAAGTTTTGTGCGCTCCGGCGCGTCTGGGAGATGTCTGCCGATGTCACGGCGGCGGGTCAGGCGCTGCTGCCGGTGGCGCCGCCCATGTACACACCCGAGCCTGCCATTGCCCTTCAGGGCGCCGGGTCTTTTGCCTCCACTAAACTGGCGTAGGCCCCTTCATGGCCCGGGCCGGCTTTGACGATCGTGAGGACTGAGACCAGATGGCAATTTTGAGTATCCGAATCATCGGGGATCCGGTGTTGCGCACCGTCGCGGATCCCGTGACCGAATTCGGTCCGGAGCTCGCCAAGCTGGTTGCCGACATGATGGAAACCATGGAGGACGTTGAGGGCGCCGGCCTTGCTGCCCCCCAGGTGGGCATCAGCAAGCGCATCTTTACCTATCGGATCGGTGGCGTGGACGGACACGTCATCAACCCGGTCCTGGAAAACAGTGATGACTTCCAGGACGACGAGGTTGAAGGTTGCCTTTCCATTCCCGGGCTTGGATTCCCTGTCCGCCGGCATCGTGCAACGCGGGTTACGGGGGTGGACGTGGAAGGCAACCCTGTGTCAGTCGACGCGGAGGGCATGCTTGCACGGGTTTTCCAGCACGAGACGGACCACCTGGACGGCATCCTTTTCACTGACCGGTTAAAGGGCGAAGACCGCAAGGCGGCCCTGCGTGCGATCCGGAACGCCAACTACCATGCGGTGACCGAACAGACCACGTCCAAGCGTGCCGGGACAGTCGGCTCGAGCTTTGGTGGCGGCAGCTTCGGGGCAACCGCGTGAAGGTGCTTTTTGCCGGCACACCGGCCGTGGCCGTGCCGTCACTCAACGCGCTGGTGGAAGCCGGTTTTGACGTTGCGTCCGTCCTCACCAGACCGGATGCCCCCCTTGGGCGCAAGCGTGTCCTGACGCCGTCGCCAGTTGCTGCCCGCGCGGCGGAACTGGGCATCCCCACCATCAAGGCTGCCAGGGTGGACGCTGCAGCAACCGCTGCGATTGAGGCGGTCGCCCCGGACGTCGCTGCCATTGTCGCGTACGGCGGAATTGTCCCGAGGGCCGCCCTTGATGTTCCCCGCCATGGCTGGGTCAACCTCCACTTTTCCCTGCTGCCCGCATGGCGGGGTGCGGCTCCTGTCCAACGGGCGATCATTGCCGGGGACGATGTCACCGGGGCCGCCACCTTCCAGCTCGAGGAAGGCCTGGATACCGGTCCTGTCTTTGGGACAGTGACTGAAACGGTCCGCGGTTCCGATACCGCGGGCGACCTGCTCGAGCGGCTCTCCCTCAGCGGGTCCGTCCTCCTGAGCCAAACACTTTCGGCCATCGAGGCCGGGCATGCAGCACCCCAACCGCAGCAGGGCGATGTCTCCCTGGCTCCCAAGCTGACGCTCGATGACGGGCGCCTGGACTGGAAGCAGCCCGCCCTGGCCCTGGCCCGGCGCTCCCGGGGTGTCACTCCCGAACCCGGCGCCTGGACCACCTTGGATGGTCAACGGGTCAAGCTTGAACCCGTGGAACTCCACCCGGACGTCACCGACCTCGAGCCCGGCCACGTCACGGTGCAAGGCAAAGCTCTCCTGGTGGGCACCGGTTCCCATGCCGTGCGACTGGGCAGGATCCAGCCCGCAGGCAAGAAAATGATGCCGTCGGCCGATTGGGCCCGCGGTTTGGCAACACCCGAAAGCGTGGTATTCGAATGAGCGACTCCGGCCGGCGCGGCCCCAACTCCAACGGGAACCGGGACGGTGGCGGGCGGGGCAGCAACCGCGGTCCCCGCGGGGAAAGCCGGCGCAACGCGCAGGGCAGGGAGCGGAACCGTGGACCCCAGAAGGGGTATTCCAGCACGACCCCCGGCCAACGTACCCGCAAGGCCGATCCTGCCCGGCTCGTAGCTTACGAAGTCCTCCGCGCCGTGGCGTCCGAGGACGCTTACGCCAACCTGGTCCTGCCGGCACGGATCAGGGAGCACCGGCTTGATCGCCGGGATGCAGGTTTCGCCACCGAGCTCAGCTACGGTGCGCTGCGCGGACAGGGCACTTACGACGCCATCCTTTCCCGCTGTGTTGACCGTCCCTTGGAACAGTTGGACCCGGCCATCCTGGACGCCCTGCGGATAGGCGCCCACCAATTGCTGTCCATGCGCGTTCCGGCCCACGCCGCGCTGGACCAGACTGTCGGCCTGGCCCGGGCAGTCATCGGCGCAGGCCCGTCGTCGTTGATCAATGCCGTCCTGAGGAAGGTCACGGCTCACAGCATGGACGAGTGGCTGGACGTCCTCCTGGACCAGGAAACCGATGCAACCCGGATCGCTTCGCTCCGCCACGCACACCCGGAGTGGATCGTCCGGGCCCTGCGCCAGTCGTTGGTCAACCACGGCAGGCCCGCCTCGGAAATTGAAGAGCTCCTGGAAGCCGACAACGCGGCGCCGGTAGTGAACCTTGTGGCCTTGCCCGGGCTGGGAAGCCTGGAAGAAGCCCTGGAGCACGGTGCTGCGGCAGGGGAGTTGGTGGAGGACTCTGCCTTGTCCGCAGGCGGCGACCTTGGCCGTCTGGAATCTGTCCGCAAGGGCACCACGCGCATCCAGGACGTGGGTTCCCAGTTGGTCGCCCGTGCGGTGGCAGCCGTGGCAGTGGAAACTGCTTCGCCAGAGGGGGAAAAGTGGCTGGACCTCTGCGCCGGTCCTGGCGGGAAAGCGGCCCTGCTGGCGGCACTTGCACACCGCGACGGAGCCACGCTCCTGGCCAACGAGCCCGCACCGCATCGGGCGAAGCTGGTGCAGCAGGCATTGTCGGCCGTGCCCGGGGACGCTTGGAGCGTGCGTACCGGTGACGGCCGTGAGGTGGGTTCCGAACACAGGGAAACCTTCGACCGCGTCCTGGTAGACGTGCCATGCAGTGGTTTGGGGGCGCTGCGGCGTCGCCCGGAATCGCGGTGGCGGCGCGCCCCCAAGGACATCGCTGATCTCGGTCCGCTGCAGCGGGAACTGCTGGTCTCCGCCATCGATGCAGTGAAGCCCGGTGGCGTGGTGGCCTACGTGACGTGTTCGCCGCACCCGGCTGAAACCACCGCTGTGGTTGCAGATGTTGTGGGTAAACGCGGGGACCTTGAGCTCCTTGACGCCGGCAAGGCATTGGATGACGTCAGCCTTGCCTCCGGCCTTGGCGCGGGGCACGGGCAGACCGCTCAGCTGTGGCCCCACATCCACCACACTGATGCCATGTTCATGGCGTTGATCCGCAAGAAGCCTTAGCCAAGCATTCCGCGGCTGAATTTCCGCAATCCATCCTGCTGCCACCGACCTGAAGGACCTGCCTTGTCCCAGTGCTGTATCAATCCGAGCATCCTCTCAGCAGACTTCGTCAACCTCGAAGCCGAGCTGAAGAGGATCAGCAACGCTGACGCCGTGCATGTGGACGTCATGGACAACCACTTTGTGCCCAACCTGACCCTTGGCCTGCCGGTGGTGCAGAGGATCCAGGCGGTCAGCCCGGTTCCGCTGGATGCCCACTTGATGATTTCCGACGCCGACCGATGGGCCCCGGCCTACGCCGACGCGGGCGTCGCGTCCGTTACCTTCCACGCCGAGGCCGCGATCGCCCCCGTGAAGGTCGCCAGGGAACTGCGGGCCCGCGGGGCAAAGGCCGGCATGGCATTGCGACCGGCCACGGCGGTGGAACCATACCTGGACATGCTGCCGGAGTTGGACATGCTGCTCATCATGACCGTGGAACCCGGATTCGGAGGGCAGTCGTTCCTGGATATCACCCTGCCGAAAATCCGCCGTGCACGCGCCGCCATTGAGGGCTCCGGCCTGAAGGTGGCGCTCCAAGTGGACGGAGGCATCACCGAGGACACGATCCTGCGCGCCGCCGAAGCCGGGGCCAACGTTTTCGTTGCCGGTTCCGCCGTGTACGGACACGACGATCCTGCACAGGCCATCGACCGGCTGCGCGCGGCCGGTACACGGGCCCTGGCCGGTGGCGGCCCGGCGGCGTAAGTGCGCGTAGGAGCCGGTGCCACTGCATGTTACGAAGATGGCCGGGAATAGCCGGCCGCTCCGTGCGGTTGTGGCACAATAGCAATCACACATACGTGCTCCGGGGTCGGTGTAAGTCCGAACCGGCGGTCATAGTCCGCGACCCGCAAGCCCTCAGCGTCCATCCGGATGCAGAAGGCGAGCGGTTGAACCGGTGGAATTCCGGTACCGACAGTTAAAGTCTGGATGGGAGAAGCACGTACAGTCATGCTGTGTGCGTCCTTGTGCGACGCACGGCAGCGAACTGTCGTACACCCCCGGAGCCATCGCGGCTGACTGGGAAGGAACGGCATGGATTTTCTGCGATGGCTCTTCGAAGCACAGATTCCCGTAGGTGGATCTGCGCTTGTTCTACGCGAAGTGCTTGGCAACATTTTTGGGCTCGCCAGCGCCCTCGGCGGAATGCGCCGCAAAGTCTGGGCTTGGCCGGTAGGCATCCTTGGCAATGTTCTGTTGCTCACGGTGTTCCTGGGCAACGTGTTCGGCGCGGCCGCTCCCGCAACCCTTTGGGGACAGGCCGCCCGGCAGATCATGTTCATCGCGGTCGCTGTCTACGGCTGGTACCGCTGGAAGCAGGGCCGCCAGGCAGGCACCCAAGGTCCTGCCGTCGTTCCCACCTGGGCTGGGAAGAGCACCCGGCTGGTCCTGGCGGGTGCCATGATTGCAGGCACTGCGGCACTGACACCGCTCTTCGATGCCCTCGGCTCCTATCCGCCGGTGTGGGCAGATGCATGGACTTTCATGGGTTCCCTGCTGGCGACTTACGGCATGGCCCGTGGCTGGACGGAATTCTGGCTCATTTGGGTTGCGGTGGACATCGTAGGCGTGCCGTTGTTGTTCAGCGCCGGCTACTACGCCAGTGCGTTCATGTACCTGTTCTATGGTGTCTTTACCCTTGCCGGCTTCTTCGTCTGGATGCGTGCGCAACGGCGCGAGCGCCAGCCCGCGCCGGTTGGCCCTTCGGCCGTGGGAGCGGCTCCGTGACCGGCGGGGTGCCGGCGCTCCCGGAATACACACGCGCAGAGTCCGATGCCATGGAGGCGGCCCTGGCTGCGGCATTGGCCGGACCCCGAGGTGCCAACCCGCTGGTGGGGGCGGTTGTCCTGAGCCCCGACGGTGAGCAGCTCGCCGTCGGATACCACCGTGGTGCCGGTACCGCCCATGCGGAAGCGGATGCCATCCTTGAGGCCCGCCGCCGCGGTGTGAAGCTGGAGGGAACCACCATGGTGGTGACCCTGGAACCGTGCAACCATGTGGGCCGGACCGGCCCCTGTGCGCAGGCAATCATTGATGCCGGCATCGCCCGGGTGGTTTATGCAATCGACGATCCCCATGACCCGGCCGCGGGCGGAGCCCGGACGCTGCAGGCGGCGGGCGTTGAGGTACTTGCCGGATTGGCTGTGGAGCGAGCGCTGGATCTGAACCGGGACTGGTTCGACGCCGTAGCTGCCAAACGTCCCTTCGTCACCTTGCATATCGCCCAGACGCTGGACAGCCGGATTGCGGCCGTGGACGGCACCAGCCAGTGGATTTCCTGCCCTGAGTCCCTGGCGGACAACCACGGACTGCGTGGACTCATCGACGCCATTTTGGTGGGTACCGGTACGGTACTGGTCGATAATCCGCGCCTTACCGCCCGGGCTCCTGACGGGAAGCTTGCCGGGCGGCAGCCGCTCCGTGCCGTCATGGGCTTGCGTGAAGTGCCGAAGGACGCAGCGGTCCGTGGCACGGATGGCCGGTTTGTCCAGCTGACAACACGGGATCCGCGGGAGGCGTTGGGGGAACTCTTCGACCATGGCGTACGGCATGTGATGGTGGAAGGCGGATCCAGCATCCTGAGTACCTTCCTGGCCGCCGGGCTGGTGGACGAACTGATCGTCTACCAGGCGCCCACGTTGCTCGGGTCGGGAACACCGGCCCTGAACGACCTTGGCATCACCACGCTGGCCGACGCGCAGCACTGGTCCTGGGACGACGCCGGCGGCGGGGCCGTACGGCCGTTGGGCAATGACCTCCGGCTGCATCTTCGCCCCACACGCACAGCCGCCACAAAAACCACGACTTTGGTTCCGCGCAGTGAAGCCGCGGAATTCGCCACAGGAGGACACTGATGTTTACGGGAATTGTTGCCGAACAGGGCACTGTTCTGGGTATCGAGCACGACGGCGACGCCAGCGCCACGCTCCGGCTCAAGGCGGCCACCACCACCGAAGGGCTGCCCTTGGGTGGATCGATAGCCGTCAACGGCGTGTGCCTGACAGCGACGCAGATCGACGGGCAGGATTTCAGCGTCGATGTCATGGGGGAGACCCTGGCCCGGACAACGATCGGGGAACTTGCTCCCGGGGACACCGTCAACCTTGAACGGTGTGTGCCGGCCGGCGGGCGCCTCGATGGGCACGTTGTACAGGGCCACGTTGATGGTGTCGGCGAGTTGCTGGAGCGGGAGGCCCAGGGAAACTGGGACCGCCTCCGGTTCGGAGTTCCCGCCACGCTGGCCCGGTACATCGCCGAGAAGGGCTCGATCGCCGTCGACGGCGTGTCCCTCACGGTCACCGCTGTCAGTCCAGCCTCGGAATCGGCACCGTGGTTCGAGGTTGGACTTATCCCCACCACCCTCGAAGAGACCGGGCTTGGTGCCAAGCCGGTGGGTGGCCGGGTGAACCTGGAAGTCGACGTGCTCGCGAAGTACACCGAGCGGCTGCTGGCCTTCGCCCCGCAGCCAGCATCAGGTACGGCTCCGGCAGGACCGGGGGCCGCCCGATGAACACCCCGGTAACCACAACGCCGGCAACGGTTCGCCGCCACGGGCTGGACCCGGTGGAAACCGCCATCGCGGCGATGGCTGCAGGGCAGGCCGTCATCGTGGTGGACAACGAGGACCGCGAGAACGAGGGCGACATCATTTTCGCGGCTGAACATGCCACTCCCGCGCTCATGGGCTGGACCATCCGGTATTCTTCGGGCGTCATCTGCGTCCCCCTCGACGGCGAACGCGCGGACGCACTTGACCTGCCGCCCATGGTGGAGGTCAACCAGGACGCCAAGGGGACCGCGTATACGGTCTCCTGCGATGCCGCACACGGTGTCAGCACCGGGATCTCGGCCACGGACCGGGCCCTGACGGCAAGGATCCTGGCCGATCCGCGAAGCACGCCGGAAGAATTGACCCGCCCGGGGCATATTTTTCCCTTGCGGGCCGTTAAGGGAGGAGTGCGTGAGCGCCCGGGCCACACGGAAGCAGCCGTGGACCTCTGCCGCCTGGCCGGGCTTGCCCCGGTGGGCGTGATCGCCGAGTTGGTCCATGACGACGGTGAAATGATGCGGCTGGACAGCCTGCGTGACTTTGCCGCTGGACACGGATGTCCCCTCATCTCGATCGAGGACCTCGTGTCCTACGTCGAGGCGGTAGAGTCCGGAGCGGCACATGTTTCACTGGCAGACGAGGAGAAGCGATGACCACATCGACAACACGCAGCAGCGACGCCATGGGAGCTGCGCCGCATCCTGTGAGCGGTGGGCCTATCGTGCAACTGCCCACGGCCTTTGGTGACTTCGTGGCTCAGGCATGGACGGATCATGAAACCGGGCACGAACACCTGGCAGTCAGTTCCCCGAACCCGCCCAGGAACGGGCAGGCACCACTGGTGCGCCTGCATTCGGAGTGCCTGACCGGTGACGTCTTCGGGTCCTACCGCTGCGACTGCGGGGAACAGCTTGCCTACGCCCTCGAGCTCATTCAGGCCGAAGGCGGCACGCTGCTGTACCTGCGGGGGCAGGAGGGGAGGGGGATCGGTCTGGCGAACAAGATCAAGGCCTATGCGCTCCAGGAAGCGGGCTTTGACACCGTGGAGGCCAACGAACAGCTGGGACTGCCGGTGGACGCGCGGTCCTACAAAGCCGCCGGCCAGATCCTGGCGGAGATGGGCCTGAGCGAAGTCAGGTTGCTGAGCAACAACCCCGACAAGCAGAACCGCCTTGCCCAGGCAGGCGTCACCGTGGTGGAGATGGTTCCCACCGAGGTTCCCTCCCGCGAACAGAACCTCCGCTACCTGCAAACCAAGAAGGACCGGATGGACCACTTGCTGGCACTCACTGTTGAGCCGGTCAGCAACGGCAAGAAGCCGGCAACAACTTTTGACAACGACCACGACTGATCGGAAACCCCCAGTACACCATGAGCGGACACGGCGCCCCTACCATCGACCTCACCACCCTCAACCCCGAGGAAACTTCCCAGCTGAAGCTCGCGATCGTCGCGGCCAGCTGGCACACACAAATCATGGACGGACTCCTTGACGGTGCCCTGCGGGCAGCCAAGGAAGCCGGCATTGCCGAACCATCGGTGATCCGGGTACCCGGCAGTTTTGAGCTCCCGGTAGCCGCCGCCAGGCTCGCACCGCACTTTGACGCCGTCGTGGCTTTGGGCGTGGTCATCCGCGGCGGCACGCCGCACTTCGATTACGTGTGCCAGGCTGCGACGTCGGGACTCACCGATGTCAGTGTCAGCACCGGAGTTCCGGTGGGCTTTGGCGTGCTGACCTGCGACACCGAGCAGCAAGGCCTGGACCGCGCCGGTCTTCCCGGTTCCACAGAGGACAAGGGCCATGAGGCCGTCACGGCTGCCCTTGCGACAGCCCTGACCCTCAAGCAGTTCAGCTAGGCCGGATCGCCGGCTGGAAGGGGATGTGGGTGTGTGTTCACTCACATCCCCTTTGTCATGCAACGGACCGGAACGCGGCGGCAGCCCCGAAGCAAGTACTCTGGAGGGCGTGAAGAATTTCGAGACGCTGTTCGCAGAACTGAGTGAGAAAGCAGCGACCCGCCCGGCAGGTTCGCGTACGGTTGCCGAACTGGACTCCGGAATCCATGGCATCGGCAAGAAAGTCGTTGAAGAAGCCGCCGAGGTCTGGATGGCAGCGGAATACGAATCCGACGAGGCCGCAGCCGAGGAAATCTCCCAGCTGCTGTACCACCTGCAGGTCCTGATGCTCGCCAAGGGCCTCAGCCTGGAAGACGTTTACAAGCATCTCTAGCCACGCCGCTCCGCGCTCTCCAAGGAGATGGCTCCCATGCCAGGGATGTCCCGATCCTGGATCCGCGCCGGGCAGCCGCGTGGCCCAGTGCCTGTTCCTCTTCCACACCCAACAGAAAGCCTTCCCATGCTCCGTGTAGCAGTTCCCAACAAGGGATCCCTCTCCGAAGCCGCCTCGGCCATGCTCTCCGAGGCCGGCTACCGCCAGCGTCGCGACTCCCGCGAACTGGTCATGGTCGATCCGGACAACGACATCGAATTCTTTTTCCTGCGGCCCCGTGACATTGCCGTCTACGTCGGTCAGGGAACCTTGGACGTCGGCATTACCGGCCGCGACCTCCTGCTTGACGCGCAAGTGGAAGCCGAGGAGCTCCTGCCCCTCGGTTTCGCGGCCTCCACGTTCCGTTTCGCCGGTCCGGTGGGCGACTTCACCGGCGTCGAGCAGCTGGAAGGCAAGCGGCTCGCCACCAGCTATGACGGGCTCCTCCGCGACTACCTTGCAGACCGGGGCGTCAACGCCAAAGTGGTCCGCCTGGACGGCGCCGTAGAGTCGTCGGTCCGGCTTGGCGTTGCCGATGCGATCGCCGACGTCGTGGAAACCGGCAACACCCTCAAGGCGGCGGGCATGGAGATCTTCGGCGATCCGATCCTGAAGTCCGAGGCCGTACTCATCCGCCGCAGTGGCGAGGGCGGGGCCGCGAATGGCACCGCGAAGGAAATCGAGGTGTTGATCCGCCGCCTGCAGGGCGTCCTGGTGGCACGTCAGTACGTCCTCATGGACTACGACATCCGGAAGGACCTGGTGGAGGATGCCGCGGCGCTCACGCCCGGACTCGAATCTCCCACGGTCTCGCCGCTGCGCGACTCCGAATGGGTTGCCGTGCGGTCCATGGTTCCCAAGAAGGAAACCAACCGGATCATGGATGAACTCTACGACCTCGGCGCACGTGCGATCCTGGTCAGCAGCATCCACGCCTGCCGTATCTGACCCGGCAAAGCACCAGAGCACAGCACAACTGAGGAGCAACACATGGCTGTAGCCGTACGCGTCATCCCCTGCCTGGATGTTGACGCCGGACGCGTGGTCAAAGGCGTGAACTTTGAAGGCCTCCGGGATGCGGGCGACCCGGTCGAACTTGCCCACCGCTATGACAACGGCGGCGCGGACGAACTGACGTTCCTGGACGTCACGGCGTCGTCGGGCAACCGGGAGACCACGTTCGACGTCGTTCGCCGGACCGCCGAGGAAGTCTTCATTCCGTTGACGGTCGGTGGGGGTGTGCGGGGAGTCGCGGAAGTGGACAAGCTGCTTCGCTTCGGTGCGGACAAAGCGTCCATCAACACTGCGGCCGTGGCCCGGCCCGGGGTCATCGATGAGATCACCCGCCATTTCGGTTCACAGGTCCTGGTGCTGTCCGTAGATGCGCGGCGCATCCGTGAAGGTGACGCGCCGACGCCGTCGGGCTTTGAAGTGACCACCCACGGCGGCCGCAAGGGAACCGGCATCGACGCCGTGGCCTGGGCGAAAGAAGCCGCCGACAGGGGAGTGGGGGAAATCCTCCTGAACTCCATCGACGCCGACGGCACCAAGGACGGCTTCGACCTTGAATTGATCCGGCTGGTCCGCTCCGCCGTCACGATTCCCATCATCGCTTCCGGTGGCGCAGGGGAACCGGCACACTTCCCGCCCGCCATCGAGGCCGGCGCCGATGCCGTCCTGGCCGCCTCCGTTTTCCATTTCGGGCCTGACGACATGATTGCCCAGGTTAAAACGGCGATCCGCACGGCCGGCTTCGAAGTCCGGTAAGGAAGCACTTAACAGAAAGGGCCGCCCCGCGGCGTGGCCCTTTCCTGTTAAGCCGCAGTGTGTCAGAGGCCGATGTCCGCCGACTGGAGCAGGGCAACGGCGTCCGGTTGGCCTTCGAAGGTGACCAGGGCCTGGCTGGTCCGGCCGTGGGCGTGCATGACGAGTTCGCCTGGCTCGCCCACGATCGCCACCGAAACAGACGCCCGCTTGGCCACATGGCGCGGACCGGTGGGCCGGACGAGGACGATCCCGAGATCCACGCCGCGGTACAGGAAGGCGGCGCGCTTGATGAGGTCGTCCCAAAGGGCATCCGAATAGGCCTCGTCCAAAGCCCGTGGCGCCCAACGGTCGCCTGCGCGACGGATGTCTTCTGTGTGCACGAAGTACTCGATGAGGTTCGACGTTTCGTCCAGTGCCTTGATCTTCAAAGGCGAGAAGGCCGGGGGGCCTGCGCGGAAGGTCTTCACGAGGTTGGCGTAGTCGTCACCCGTCTTCAACTTTGCCGCAAGCTTGGCCGTCGCCTTGTCCGAGGCTTTGCCAAGGCTGGGGATCAGCAGTCCGATGCCTACCGCGGCTTTTCTCTCGCGCAGGTACAGATGCGCTGCGAGGTCCCGGGTCAGCCACCCTTCACAGAGCGTGGGGGAGTCAGGTCCGGCCGCAAGCAAAGTTTCGGCCAGTACTTCTCGGGAAGGATCGACGAAATGCATCACTTGTGAAACTAGCACGATCGCAGCGTTGTTGCGCAGAGGAACCGCCGCAGAAAATCGGTCCCTGCGGAGGCACTAGACTTGATCTGATGTCTGAGCAGTCTGCCCCCAGCCCAACTCCTGCCGTGGAGCCATCCATCGACCCCTCGGGTCCCTTGCCGGAGGAGATCGCCGGCGCCCTCAAGCGTGATGCTGCCGGGCTCGTGGCTGCCATCATCCAACAGCATGACACCCACGAGGTCCTCATGCTCGGCTGGATGGATGACGAGGCCCTGCACCGCACCATGACAACCGGACGCGTCACGTTCTATTCCCGGTCCCGGCAGGAATACTGGCGCAAGGGCGACACTTCAGGACACGTTCAGTTCGTGAAGTCCGTTGCCCTCGATTGCGACGGCGACGCCCTGCTGGTCCGTGTTGACCAGGTGGGTGCAGCCTGCCACACCGGCACCCGGACATGCTTTGACGGACGCGGCTTCACGGTCGTCACCGGCAGCCCGGACCAGGAAACCACACAGTCTCTGTAAAGACGCACCACCAAAACCAAAGGCGGAAAAGAATAGCCATGCAGGACCTTGGAATCATCAGCCCGGGCCTGGAAGAGTTCCGCGAACTCGCCGTCCACAGCCGTGTCATCCCAGTCCGACTCAAAGTCCTGGCCGACGCCGAGACCCCTATCGGGTTGTACCGCAAGCTGGCACAGGGCCAGCCCGGAACGTTCCTCATGGAGTCCGCGGCAGTGGGCGGGTCATGGTCGCGCTATTCCTTTATCGGCGCGAAGTCCCGCGCCACGCTGACCACCAAGGACGGCCAGGCACACTGGATCGGCCAGCCGCCCGTGGGCGTGCCCGTGGAGGGCAACCCCGTGGACGCCGTCCGTGACACCATCGCGGCGCTGGAAACGAAGCGCTTTGAGGGCCTGCCGCCATTCACGTCCGGCCTGGTCGGCTTCCTCGGCTGGGAAGCAGTCCGCCACTGGGAACGGCTGACCACGCCGCCCGAAGATGATCTCCAGCTCCCCGAAATGGCGCTGAACCTGGTCACCGACATGGCCGTCCATGACAACGTGGACGGTACGGTCCTGCTGATCGCGAATGCCATTAACTTCGACAACAGTTCCGAGCGCGTGGACGAGGCCTGGCACGATGCCGTGGCCCGGGTCAAGAACCTCCTGGAGCAAATCAGCACGCCGGTGGCCCAGCCGGTGTCCGTGCTGGAAACCGCTGCGCTTGATTTCGCCTCCAGCGTCCAGGAACGTTGGGACGAGGACAAGTACCTGGCTGCCATCGACCGCGGCAAGGAAGCGATCGTTGACGGCGAAGTCTTCCAGGTGGTGATTTCCCGCCGCTTCGAGATGGAGTGCGCCGCCGATCCGCTGGATGTGTACCGCGTTCTGCGGAACACCAACCCCAGCCCCTACATGTACATCTTCAGCCTGGAGGATGCCGACGGCCGGGAGTACTCGATTGTGGGTTCGTCGCCCGAGGCCCTGGTAACGGTCACCGGTGGCGAGGTCATCACCCATCCGATCGCCGGCTCGCGCCCCCGCGGCAAGACCGTTGAAGCGGACAAGGCCTTGGCCGCTGAGCTGCTGGCCGACCAGAAGGAACGTGCTGAGCACCTCATGCTGGTGGACCTGTCCCGCAACGACCTCTCCAAGGTCTGCGTCGCCGGAACCGTGGATGTCACCCAGTTCATGGAGGTTGAGCGTTTCAGCCACATCATGCACCTGGTGTCCACCGTGGTGGGGGAACTCGCCCCGGATGCGAAAGCCTACGATGTCCTCAAGGCCACCTTCCCCGCCGGCACCTTGTCCGGCGCTCCGAAGCCGCGGGCGTTGCGCTTGCTGGACGAGCTCGAACCCCACCGCCGGGGCATCTACGGCGGCGTCGTGGGATACCTGGATTTCGCGGGGGACATGGACATGGCCATCGCCATCCGTTCCGCCCTGCTGCGTGAAGGCCGCGCCTACGTCCAGGCCGGTGGCGGCATCGTGGCGGACTCGCACAAACCGTCGGAAGCCTTGGAGACCGTAAACAAGGCCGCTGCCCCGCTGCGGGCTGTCCATACGGCAGGTTCGCTCCAGAATATTTCCGCTGAAACGGTTCCGGATGCAGGAACCGTCGACGGCGGGACCCCCGCCTGATGCCCGCTGAAGCACGGAGCACCGCCACGGCGACACCGGGGTGGGCGCGCAAGTCCACCCTGGTCCTGGCCACGGCAATCCTGGCCTTCGCAGTGTTCGGGGCCACAACGCAAACCTGGATCGAAGTCCATTTAGACCCCGCATCCACTGCCTCGAGCACCTTGGATGTTCCCGGGAACAAAGCAGCCACGGCCGTGACCGCGCTGGCGATCGTTGCCTTGGCAGGCGGGTTGGCAGCATCCATTGCCGGAAAGATTGCCCGCTGGATCATTGCCGCTATCGTGGTGCTTTCCGGTGCGGGGATCATTCTTGCTGCGGTCACGGTACTGGCCGACCCACTGGGGGCTGCACAGGGTTCGATCGCCGCTGCTACCGGCGTTTCCGGGGGACAGGCGGAGGTTGCCGCCACGGCGTTCCCGGTGCTCGCGATCGTGGCGGCAGCGCTGCTGGCCGTGTGTGGACTGCTGTTGCCGATTGCGGGGCGATACTGGAAAGCCCGGACCAAATACGACGCGTCAAGCCGCGGTGCGGCGCCTACTTCGGAGCCCGTCGATGAGATCGACAGCTGGGACAGGTTGTCCCGCGGCGAGGACCCCACCTAAGCCATCCGGAAGGGCCGGACGCACCCGCTTCGCAACATAGCCGCCCCCAGGGCAGGTCAGAAGCGCGTTGTCCCCGGCCGCTGTCAATAAATGGCAGAATGTAAGCAGTATTCACCCTGAGGAGATTCCACATGAGCAAAACCACTGTGTCCGCAAACCAAGCAGAGTCCAAGATGGCCAGCCACGCCGATGCCATCGGCCACGGCAACAGCCCGGCTGCCTGGACCTGCGTCATTGTGATGCTCGTTGGCGCGCTGATTTGCTCCATCGCGTTCGTCATCGCCAACACCCCGATCTTCATCGGCGGTGCTGTGGTCATGGTGATCGGCCTCATTGTGGGTTGGGCCATGCGCAAGGCCGGCTACGGAGTGGGTGGCAGCAAGCTGCAGAACAACGGCCACTAACCGTGACCGTTCTTGATGACATCATCGTCGGCGTCAAGGAGGAGATGGACTCCCGACGCCGGCTCGTGTCCATCGCCGAGCTCAAGGACCGCGTTGCCGGGGCAGCCCCGGCGAGGGATGCCTGGACTGCCCTGGGTGGTCCTTCGGCTGACCGCGGGGAACTGAAGGTCATCGCGGAGATCAAACGCCGCAGCCCGTCAAAGGGAGACCTGGCACCGATCGCCGATCCCGCTTCCCTCGCAGCCCAGTACGCCGATGGTGGAGCCTCCGTCATCAGCGTGCTCACCGAGCAGCGCCGTTTCGGCGGTTCGCTGGCTGATCTCGACGCCGTACGCGCCGCCGTCGACGTTCCCTTGCTCCGCAAGGATTTCACCGTTGACGAGTACCAGATATGGGAAGCCCGTGCCCACGGCGCCGACCTGATCCTCCTGATCGTCGCGGCACTCTCCGATGCGCAGCTTGCGGACTACAGTGCGCTCAGCCATGACCTGGGCATGAGCGTCCTGGTGGAAACGCACACGGAAGAGGAAGTTGAGCGCGCTGCGGCCGCGAACGCCAGGATTATCGGTGTCAACGTCCGCAACCTGAAGACGCTCGACGTCGACCGTTCCGTTTTCGGTTCGCTGGCCGGTTTGATTCCGGCCGGGGCAGTCGTTGTCGCCGAGTCCGGCGTGCGGACCGCGGACGACGTCTTCCAGTACGCAGCCAGCGGCGCCGACGCCATCCTGGTGGGGGAGGCGCTGGTCAGCGACTCCACGCCGCGTGAACGGATTACTGAATTCAAGGCAGCCGGAGCTGCCGCCATCGCCGCCAGGAACTGAGACAGGACCTGCAGCAAGGCGACCGTCACGAGGCAGCCCAGGCGCAGTGCGCCTGCGGCTGCCTTGTGGCACGTGGAACTACACATTGAACCAACTCGAACAGGACGGTGAGACTGATGGTGGACGCGCCAACAGCAAGCTCGAATGAGAATGCCGCTGATGCATTCCTGCAAGGGGGAGCCTCGCTGCGCAACGCTACCGGGCCTTACTTCGGCAAGTACGGCGGACGCTGGATGCCCGAGTCCCTGATCGCTGCCTTGGACGAAGTCCAGGACACGTTCGAGAAGGCCAAGGCCGATCCGGAGTTCCTGGCACAGCTGAAGGATCTCAACAAGAACTACTCCGGCCGTCCCTCGCTCCTGACTGAAGCCCAGCGTTTCTCGGAGCATGCCGGCGGGGCACGGATCTTCCTCAAGCGCGAGGACCTGAACCACACAGGTTCGCACAAGATCAACAACGTCCTCGGCCAAGCACTGCTCGCCAAGCGCATGGGCAAGACCCGCGTCATCGCCGAAACCGGTGCAGGCCAGCACGGCGTTGCAAGTGCCACGGCGGCAGCACTGCTCGGCCTCGAGTGCGTGGTGTACATGGGTGCCGAGGACTGCCGGCGCCAGGCACTCAACGTTGCACGGATGCAACTGCTCGGCGCCACCGTCGTCCCGGTGACCAACGGTTCGCAAACGCTCAAGGACGCCATCAATGATGCTTTGCGCGACTGGGTATCCAACGTTGACACCACCCACTACCTCCTGGGCACTGCTGCTGGTGCGCACCCGTTCCCGGCCATGGTCCGCTTCTTCCATGAGGTGATCGGGGAGGAAGCCCGCGCCCAGATCCTGGAGCAGACCGGCAAGCTGCCCGACGCCGTCTGCGCCTGCATTGGCGGCGGCTCCAACGCCATCGGCTTGTTCCACAGCTTCCTGGACGACGCTTCGGTCAGGATCTACGGATTCGAAGCCGGTGGCGAGGGGCTTGAGACCGGCCGCCACGCGGCTGCCATCTCCCTGGGCCGCCCCGGCGTCCTCCACGGTGCCCGCTCGTACCTCATGCAGGACGAAGACGGACAGACCATTGAATCGCACTCGATCTCCGCGGGGCTGGACTACCCCAGCGTCGGCCCCGAGCACTCCTACCTTGCCGACATCGGACGCGTTACGTACGAGCCGATCACGGACACCGAAGCCATGGATGCGTTCAGCCTCCTGTGCCGTACCGAGGGCATCATCCCGGCCATCGAGTCCTCGCACGCCCTTGCCGGCGCCATCAAGGTGGGCCGGCGCCTCACCGAAGGCAAGGACAATCCCGCCGACGTCACGATCATCGTCAACCTCTCCGGCCGTGGAGACAAGGACGTTGAGACAGCGGCGGCCTGGTTCAACATGCTGGACGAGGAAGGCCACGTGAAGGGAACCACCCTGTCCACCCGCAAGCCGAAAGGGCCTGCCGAGCGCGTTGCCGGGCCCGCCGTGGACGTAGATGAGGACCAGAACTGATGACTGAACACTTCGCCAGCAAGTCCGCAGCCGTCATCGACCGCGCCAAGGCCGAGGGGCGGGCAGCCCTCGTGGGATACCTCCCCGCGGGTTACCCCACCGTGCAGGCGAGCATCGACGCCGGCATTGCCTTGGCGCGCAATGGTGCCGACCTGATCGAGATCGGCATCCCGTATTCCGACCCCGTCATGGATGGCCCCGTGATCCAGGCGGCCACCACGGAGGCGATTGCCAACGGATTCCGCGTAGCGGACGTCTTCGACGTCGTCGCCGGAATCACGGCCGTCACTGACGCTGCCGTGCTGGTGATGACGTACTGGAACCCGGTGATGCGGCTGGGCGTGGACGAGTTCTCCCGCCGCCTGGCTGAAGCCGGGGGAGCAGGGCTCATCACCCCGGACCTGATCCCTGACGAGGCCGCGGAATGGTTCGAGGCCTCGGACAAGTACGGACTTGACCGCGTGTTCCTGGTGGCTCCCTCCTCCACGCCTGAACGGCTGGACATGACCGTGAAGGCCAGCCGTGGCTTTGTGTACGGGGTATCCATCATGGGTGTCACAGGAGCCCGCCAGTCCGTGAGCAGCAGCGCCGAAGACGTCGTGGCCCGCGCCCACGCTGCCGGCGCCGAGCGCGTGTGTGTCGGCCTGGGTGTTTCCAGTCCTGACCACGTCCGCGAAATCGCTGCGTACGCTGACGGAGTCATTGTGGGTTCAGCACTCGTCGCGGCACTGCGCGACGGTGGCGTGGACGCCGTCGGGCAACTCACCAAGAACCTGAGCGCCGGTCTTGGCCGGGCCGCTGCAGACGCCTAAAGAAGGAAGCAACGAAGCCCCATGCAGACCGTCCTCCACGCAGCGGCAATGGTTCCCCTGAGCATTCCGAGCCCCACCTGGTCCGGTTTCGACATTCCACTGCCGTGGGGGACGTTGCGTATCCACGCATACGCCCTCTGCATCCTGGCGGGCATCGTGGTCGGCCTGTGGCTGACGTCCGCCCGCTGGAAGCGCCGTGGGACCCCCGAGGGCAGCCTCTGGGACATCGCCATCTGGGCGATCCCCTTTGGCATCATCGGCGGCCGTCTCTACCACGTGTTCTCCTCGCCGGACGCATACTTCGGTCCGGGTTTTGACGGCACGGGGGATCTGTCGCTGATACCCCAGATCCAGCGTGGCGGCCTGGGCATCTGGGGTGCGGTGCTCCTGGGTGCCGTGGGCGCATGGATAGGCTGCCGTAGGGCAGGCGTCAAGCTCACTGCGTTCCTGGACGCCGCCGCCCCGGGGCTGCTCCTTGCCCAGGCGATCGGCCGGTGGGGGAACTGGTTCAACCAGGAGCTGTTCGGCGCTCCCACCACCCTGCCGTGGGGCCTGCAGATCGATCCGGCCAATGCCAATTTCCCGGCCGGCATGCCCGCAGACACGCTGTTCCACCCCACATTCCTCTATGAGTTCCTGTGGAACCTGTTGGGCGTGGCGATCCTCCTCCTGCTGGACCGCAGGTTCTCGTTCCGCCGTGGCCGGCTGTTCTGGCTGTACGCGATGTACTACACCCTGGGCCGGGTCTGGATCGAGGCGCTCAGGATAGACGACGCCGAGCAGATCAGCCTCTTCGGCATCACCACGCGGCTTAATGTTTGGACGAGTATCCTCGTGTTCCTCCTTGCGTTGGCCCTCTTCATCGTGCTGGGCCGGGGCGGCAAAAATGAGCGGGAGAGCGCGTATCTGCCAGGACGCGAGCCCAAAGCTGCAGCCGCGGGTGAAACCTCTCCCGTGACCAGCGTCACCAGTCATGATGCGGACCCATCTGTCTCGGATAGTGGTTCCCGTGGTAATCTCCCAGATAACCAAAGCGATCCGGGCCACGTTGACGAGCCGCAGGATGCAGCAGGGGATCCAGCCAAAGGCACCCAGGCCAGCGCCGGATCTGACTCTGCTGCGGCTGCCGCAAGGAAGGCCCCCGGATCCTCGCCGGCGGTTGACGACACCAAGTAGTCACCGCAGGTAAAGGGGCAACAGAGTCACCGCTCGGAGGGCCCAGTCCACAGCGTCGTGGCACCCCGGAAACCGGATCGCAGCATACCGATGTTCACCGGTCTTGCCGGGGCCAGAGGTCTGCGTAACTGTTCGTTGCGCATGATCGGCTGGCCTACAATTTCCACTAACTAGCGCTTTGTTGTGCCCATCACAAGGGCAGGCAAGGTGGGGCCAACGTTGTCCCTTCCATACGCACGATCACGAGGAAGGACGTCTCCCATGACCCATCTTCATAACCCCGGTTGGTCCGAAAACATCGAACCTCAGGGCGCCACGTCTCCGTTCAAGCGCTTCGCCGCGCTGCCGGAGGCACAGGGACTCTACTCCCCGGACAAGGAGAAGGACGCCTGCGGCCTGGCTATCATTGCCACGCTTCGCGGCGAACCGGGATACGACATCGTCGAAGCGGCGCTGACCGCCCTCCGCAACCTGGAACACCGCGGCGCAGTTGGCGCCGACGAGGGCACCGGTGACGGCGCAGGCCTCCTGATGCAGATTCCGGATGAGTTCTTCCGCGCAGTCACTGAATTTGAGCTGCCGGCCCCCGGACAGTACGTGGCAGGCACCGCATTCCTCCCCGCCGAGCCGCGTGAGGCTTCCACGGCCAAGGCCGGAATCGAGGCACTCGCCGCGGATGAGGGCCTGACGGTCCTTGGCTGGCGCGAAGTTCCGGTGGTTGCGGACCTCGTGGGCGCGATGGCCCGTGCGTGCATGCCGTACTTCTCCCAGCCGTTCCTTGCCTCCGCCACCGGTGAGCAGTTGGAGCGCAACGAGCTTGACTCCCGCGCATGGCGGATCCGCAAGCGTGCGCAGAACAAGTACGGCGTGTACTTCCCGTCGCTGTCCTCGCGCACCATCGTGTACAAGGGCATGCTGACCACTGCCCAGCTGGAGCCGTTCTACCCGGACCTTTCGGACAAGCGCTTCAAGACCAAGCTGGCGATCGTGCACTCGCGCTTCTCCACGAACACGTTTCCGTCGTGGCCGCTTGCCCAGCCCTTCCGCACGATTGCACACAACGGTGAAATCAACACGGTCAAGGGCAACCGCAACTGGATGCGCGCACGCCAGTCGCAGCTCGCCAGCCCACTGCTGGGAGACAGCCCGGAAGAGCTGTACCCGATCTGTACCCCTGGTGCTTCCGACTCCGCATCCTTCGACGAGGTAGCCGAGCTCCTGTGGCTCTCCGGCCGCCCCATCACGCACTCCATCATGATGATGATCCCGGAGGCCTGGGAAAACCATGCCACCATGGATCCGGCACGCCGTGCGTTCTATGAGTACCACTCGCTGCTCATGGAACCGTGGGATGGTCCTGCCGCTGTGTCCTTCACCGACGGCAACCTCGTCGGGGCCACCCTGGACCGCAACGGCCTGCGCCCCGGTCGCTACTGGATCACCGAAGACGGCCTGATCGTCTTCGCGTCCGAAGTTGGCGTGATCGAAATTGAGCCGTCCAACGTGGTTAAGAAGGGTCGTGTGGCCCCCGGCAAGATGTTCCTGGTGGACACCGAGGCCGGCCGCATCATCGACGACGCCGAGGTCAAGGCCGAGGTCGCAGCGGCCAACCCGTGGGCCGAATGGCTCAAGGACAACCTGATCGACATCAACGAGCTTCCCGAGCGTGAGCACGTGGTCCACACCGCTGCCTCGGTGAACATCCGGCAGCGGACCTTCGGCTACACCACGGAGGAACTGAAGATCCTGATCGGACCGATGGCCCGTACCGGTGCAGAACCGCTGGGTGCCATGGGCTCCGACACTCCGGTCGCCGTGCTCTCCAAGCGTCCCCGCCTGCTGTTCGACTACTTCGTGCAGTCGTTTGCGCAGGTCACCAACCCGCCGTTGGATGCCATCCGCGAGGAACTGGTCACGTCACTGAAGTGCGCCATCGGGCCCAACGGCAACCTCCTTGACGGCAAGCAGGTCCGCCAGCCGCAGATCTCGTTGCCTTTCCCTGTGATCAACAACGACCAGCTCGCCAAGATCGCCAACATCGAGAACGCCGACGGCGACCGCATCGCCATGAAGGTGCGCGGCCTTTACCGCCCCGAGGGCGGCGAAGCAGCACTGCGTGCCCGCCTCACGGAAATCTGTGAGCAGGTTTCCGGCGCCATCAACCGCGGCGTGCAGTACATCGTGCTGTCCGACCGCGACTCCAACGCCCAGTGGGCACCCATTCCGTCGCTCCTGCTGGTCAGCGCCGTCCATCACCACCTGCTCCGCAGCGCCAACCGCACCAAGACCGCGCTGGTGGTCGAGGCCGGCGACGTCCGCGAGACGCACCACGTGGCCGTACTCATCGGTTATGGCGCCTCGGCCGTCAACCCGTACCTTGCCATGGAATCGGTGGAACAGCTGATCGCAGAGGGTGACGTCGCAGGTGTCACCCCTGAAGACGGTGTCTACAACCTCATCAAGGGCCTGGGCAAGGGCGTCCTGAAGATCATGTCCAAGATGGGCATCTCCACGGTGGCTTCCTACACGGGTGCCCAGACGTTCGAGGCACTGGGCCTTTCCCAGGAACTCGTTGACGAATTCTTCTCTGGCACCCATTCCCAGCTGGGTGGCGTGGGCCTGGACGTTATCGCCGCCGAAGTTTCCGCCCGGCACCAGATGGCGTACCCGGAAGGTGGCATCGAGCACCCGCACCGCCCGCTGCTTGGCGGCGGCGAGTACCAGTGGCGCCGCGACGGCGAACCGCACCTCTTCAACCCGGAGACGGTGTTCCGCCTGCAGCACGCCACCCGGGAACGCCGCTACGACATCTTCAAGTCCTACACCAAGGGCGTTGACGACCAATCCCAGAACCTGATGACCCTTCGTGGTTTGCTCAAGTTCAAGGACGGCATCCGCCCGGCAGTTCCGCTGGAGGAAGTCGAGCCGGTATCCAGCATCGTTAAGCGTTTCTCCACGGGTGCCATGAGCTACGGCTCCATTTCCAAGGAAGCCCACGAAACCCTCGCCATCGCCATGAACCGCCTGGGCGCCAAGTCCAACACCGGCGAAGGCGGCGAAGACGTGGAGCGTCTCCTTGACCCCGAGCGCCGGTCCGCCATCAAGCAGATCGCATCCGGCCGCTTTGGTGTCACCAGCCTGTACCTGACCAACGCCGACGACATCCAGATCAAGATGGCACAGGGCGCCAAGCCCGGTGAAGGCGGCCAGCTCATGGCTCAGAAGGTCTACCCCTGGGTAGCCCGCACCCGCCACTCAACCCCCGGCGTCGGGCTCATCTCCCCGCCCCCGCACCACGACATCTACTCGATCGAGGACCTGGCGCAGCTCATTTACGATGCCAAGCGCGCCAACCCTTCGGCCCGGGTACATGTGAAGCTCGTTTCGGAAGTCGGGATCGGCACGGTGGCGTCCGGCGTCACCAAGGCGAAGGCCGACGTCGTGCTTGTCTCAGGTCACGACGGCGGTACCGGCGCCTCGCCGCTGAACTCGCTGAAGCACGCGGGCGTGCCCTGGGAACTTGGCCTGGCCGAGACCCAGCAGACCCTGATGCTCAACGGCCTCCGCGACCGTGTTGTGGTTCAGGTGGACGGCCAGCTCAAGACTGGACGCGATGTTGTCATCGCTGCCCTGCTGGGTGGCGAGGAATACGGCTTCGCCACTGCTCCGCTGGTGGTTGAAGGCTGCATCATGATGCGCGTGTGCCACCTGGACACCTGCCCGGTGGGCGTTGCCACGCAGAACCCGGAGCTTCGTGCCCGGTTCACCGGCAAGCCCGAGTTCGTGGTCAACTTCTTCGAATTCCTTGCCGAGGAAGTCCGCGAAATCCTGGCCGAGCTCGGTTTCCGCAGCCTTGAAGAGGCAATCGGACACTCAGAGGTGCTGGATACCCGTGACGCTATCGATCACTGGAAGGCAGAAGGACTGGACCTCGATCCGATCCTCCACGGCCTTGAGTTCGACGACGACGTTCCGCTGCGCAACATGGTGGGCCAGAATCATGAGCTGGACAAGCACTTTGACCAGCGCCTGATCACCATGGCCCAGGAAGCCCTCAGCGACCGCATGCCGGTCAAGATCACCCTGGACGTCATCAACACCGACCGTTCCGTGGGCACGATGCTGGGCCATGTGGTGACCAAGACGTTCGGCACGGATGTACTGGCAACCGACACGATCGATGTCACCCTCAACGGCACCGCCGGCCAGTCCCTGGGCGCCTTCCTGCCCGCAGGCATCACCCTGCGCATGTTCGGCGACTCCAACGACTACGTCGGCAAGGGTCTCTCAGGTGGACGCATCATCGTCCGCCCGGACCGCACCAACGTCTTCCAGGCGGAGCGTAACGTCATTGCCGGCAACGTCATTGGCTACGGTGCCACCAGCGGTGAAATGTTCCTTCGCGGGCAGGTCGGCGAACGCTTCCTGGTCCGCAACTCCGGTGCCACGGCCGTCGTCGAAGGTATCGGCGACCACGGTTGCGAGTACATGACCGGTGGCCAGACGCTGATCATCGGCCGCACCGGCCGCAACTTCGGTGCCGGCATGTCCGGTGGAACCGCCTACGTGCTTGACCTGCAGCCTGAGCGCGTCAACAAGCAGGCCCTCGACTCCGGCGAACTCCAGCTCCTGGAACTGGATGCCGAAGACCGCGACATCGTTCACGGCCTGCTCACCAAGCACGTGGAGGAAACCGAATCCGTCCTGGCCGGCCGTCTGCTCGAAAACTTCGACGACACTGCCGCCCGCATCACCAAAGTACTGCCGCGCGACTACGCCGCAGTCCTGCAAACCCGTCTCGACGCCATCGAAGAGGGACTCGACCCCGATGGCGAAGAAGTATGGTCTCGAATCCTGGAGGTAACCGGTGGCTGATCCACGCGGATTTCTGAAAGTCCGGCAGCGCGAGACGCAGCCACGCCGTCCTGTCCCGGTCCGCATCATGGACTGGAAGGAAGTGTACGAAGCCCAGGAGAAGGGTGTCCTGAGGAGCCAGGCGGGCCGCTGCATGGACTGCGGCATCCCGTTCTGCCACCAGGGCTGCCCGCTGGGCAACCTCATTCCCGAGTGGAACGACCTCATGTGGCGGGACAAAGGTGAAGAGGCCATTGAGCGCCTCCACGCCACCAACAACTTCCCGGAGTGGACCGGCCGCCTGTGCCCGGCTCCCTGTGAAGCGTCCTGTGTTCTGGGCATCAACCAGCCTGCTGTGACCATCAAGCAGGTTGAGGTTTCCATCATTGACGAAGCGTTCGACAACAACTGGGTCCAGCCCCTGCCCCCGACCCGCCTGACAGGCAAGACGGTGGCCGTGGTTGGTTCCGGTCCCGCCGGCCTTGCTGCTGCCCAGCAGTTGACCCGCGTTGGCCACACCGTTGCCGTGTACGAGCGCGACGACAAAATCGGCGGACTGCTCCGCTACGGCATCCCCGACTTCAAAATGGAGAAGGAACAGGTCGACCGCCGCCTGGAGCAGATGAAGGCTGAAGGCACGCGCTTCCGCACCGGCGTCGCAGTGGGTACCGACGTCACGTGGGAGCAACTGCGCCGCCGTTACGACGCCGTCGTAGTGGCCACCGGTGCCACGCTGCCGCGCGACCTGCCCATCCCGGGCCGCGACCTGGACGGCGTCCACTTCGCCATGGACTACCTGGTTCCGTCGAACCGTGTGGTGGCAGGGGAGAGCCCCGAAAACCACATCGATGCCCGTGGCAAGCACGTAGTCATCCTCGGCGGCGGCGACACCGGTGCGGACTGCATCGGTACCGCGCACCGCCAGCAGGCCGCATCCGTGACCACTTTGGCGATCGGCAAGCAGCCTCCGCTGGAGCGCGCCGCACACCAGCCGTGGCCGACGTTCCCCACCCTGTTCGAGGTCGCCAGCGCCCACGAAGAAGGCGGAGAGCGCACCTACCTGGCATCCACCGTTGAGTTCGTCGGCGAGAACGGCAAGCTCACCGGCGTCAAGGTGGCTGAAACGGAATTCGTGGAGGGCAGGCGCCTGCCGAAGGCCGGAACCGAGCGGGTCATCCCCGCGGATCTCGTCTTCCTCAGCCTGGGCTTCACCGGAGCCGAGCCGGCCGGGATCACGGAACAAGTAAGTGCAGAGTTTGACGGTCGGGGCAACGTGGCCCGCGACGGCTACTACATGACGAACACAGAGGGTGTGTTCGTCGCCGGTGACGCCGGTCGTGGCCAGTCCCTGATTGTGTGGGCCATCGCGGAAGGCCGCGCCTGCGCGGCCGCGGTGGACAAGTTCCTCATGGGAAGCACAATCCTCCCGGCACCGGTCGCCCCCACAGACCGGGCAATCGCGGTCTTATAGCGCGGGCAGGACCTTTTCTTTACTCAAACACCAGCACACTACTTAGGGTAGGTATATGAGACGCGCGAAAATTGTGGCAACGTTCGGCCCGGCTATTTCCAGCTTCGACAACACCCTCGCGGTGCTGGAAGCCGGCGTCGATGTTGCGCGCATGAACATGAGCCACGGTGACTACTCCGTGCATGACAACACCTACGAAAACGTCCGCAAGGCTTCCGCCCAGCTTCGCAAGCCCGTGGCCATCATGGCCGACCTCCAGGGACCCAAGATCCGCTTGGGCCGCTTTGTGGATGGTCCGCACGAGCTTGCCGTTGGTGACACGTTTACCATCACCACCGAAGACGTTCCGGGTACCAAGGACATCTGCTCCACCACACTGAAGAGCCTCACCGAGGACGTCCGTGTTGGCGACACACTCCTGATCGACGACGGCAAGGTGGCCATGCGTGCCACTGAGGTTGACGACGTCAAGGTTGTCGCAACGGTTACCGTTGGCGGCAAGGTGTCCAACAACAAGGGCATCAACCTTCCCGGTGTTGCCGTCAACGTCCCCGCCTTGAGCGAAAAGGATGAAGACGACCTCCGTTGGGCCCTCAAGCGCGGTGTTGACCTGGTTGCGCTGTCGTTCGTACGTGACGCCTCCGACATCAAACGCGTCCACGAAATCATGGACGAAGAAGGCCGCCGGGTTCCGGTGATCGCCAAGATCGAAAAGCCCCAGGCCGTGGACCAGCTCCACGAGATCATTGACGCGTTCGACGCGATCATGGTTGCCCGTGGCGACCTCGGTGTTGAACTGCCGCTCGAAGAGGTGCCGATCGTCCAGAAGCGTGCCATCGAACTGGCCCGCCGTTGGGCCAAGCCGGTCATCGTGGCCACGCAGGTCCTGGAATCCATGATCGACAACCCGCGCCCGACGCGTGCCGAGGCTTCCGACTGCGCCAACGCAGTACTGGACGGTGCCGACGCGGTCATGCTTTCCGGTGAAACGTCGGTGGGTCAGTACCCGATCGAGACGGTCAAGACCATGGCACGGATCATCGAATCCACCGAGGAACACGGTCTGGAGCGCGTCCCCCCGCTGGGGACCAAGCCCAAGACCCGCGGTGGCGCCATCACGCGTGCCGCCGTCGAGATCGCCGACCAGCTGGACGCCAAGTACATCTGTACGTTCACGCAGTCCGGTGACTCTGCCCGACGCCTGTCCCGCCTCCGTCCGGTGAAGCCCGTCTTCGCTTTCACGCCGGTGGAACACGTCTGGAACCAGCTGGCCCTCACGTGGGGCATCCGTCCCGTGCTGGTCTCCATGGTGGGCCACACCGACGAGATGACCGCACAGGTTGACCGCAGCCTGCTGGACATGAAGCTCGTGGATGAAGGCGACCTCGTGGTCATCGCTGCCGGTTCCCCTCCAGGACAGGCGGGTTCGACGAACTCGCTCAAGGTCCACAAGGTGGGCGACCTCGCCGACACCTCCAAGGTCAGCAGCACCCGCAAGGAAAAGGTTGGCCCCTGGCCCGAGAAGAAGAAGTCCAAGAACAAGAACTGATTCCTGTTCACTGAAGCGGGCCCTGCCGGTTGGCGGGGCCCGCTTCGGCGTTAAAGCACGACGGCGGATGGTGCTGGCGGAGATGACGGCGAGGACCGGCGTCGTGGTTGTTGTGGGGACGCTAAAGGGCGGCAGTTCTCCTGGTGGAGGACTGCCGCCCTTTGGCTGCTGCTAGTTGACCTGGTTGATGATGGTCTCTGCAACCTCGCGCATGCTGAGGCGGCGGTCCATGGAGGTCTTCTGGATCCACCGGAAAGCCTCGGGTTCGGTGAGGCCCATCTTGGTGGTCAGGAGGCTCTTGGCGCGCTCCACCAGCTTGCGGGTGGCGAACTGCTCCTGGAGGTCCGAGACCTCGTTCTCGAGGGCCTTGATCTCCTCGTGGCGGGACAGTGCGATCTCGATCGCCGGCACGAGGTCGGCCGGGGTGAAGGGCTTGACGACGTACGCCATGGCGCCGGCGTCGCGGGCACGCTCCACGAGTTCCTTCTGGCTGAAGGCCGTCAGCAGGACAACAGGGGCAATGCGGGCCTTGACGATCTTCTCAGCTGCCGAGATGCCGTCCATGACGGGCATCTTCACGTCCATCAGCACAAGGTCCGGCTTGAGCTCCTCAGCCAGTTCCACTGCCTTCTCGCCGTTGTCGGCCTCGCCGACGACGTCATACCCTTCGCCCTTCAGGATCTCGATAATGTCCAGGCGGATGAGGGTTTCATCCTCGGCAACGACGACGCGTCGGGCCGGCTGGGCTGCGGGGGTGGACTCCGTCTGTTCGGTCACGGGATCTCCTTGAAAAGGTTCGGCGGGTTCATGTCCATCTTAGTGCGGACGCAGTGGGGGACGCCTGCGGCGCAGGTTTTGTTGCACCCGGCGCGCCCGGTTCTTCGAATCAGCCTATCTGCATGTAGAGTAGTTTCGCGTGCTGGGAACGGATCGCGTTGGTCACAGAAATGTAGCCCCTGATCTCCCGGTAATCCGCGCCCGAGTGGCGGAATTGGCAGACGCGCCGCACTCAAAATGCGGTATCGAAAGGTGTGTGGGTTCGAGTCCCACCTCGGGCACAGTAATGTCGCAGGTCAGGGGCCTATATGGCCCCTGACTGTGTACAAAACCCCTAAAAGTGTGTACAGCGGCGTAGCGTTTTATGCATGGCCAGCATCTCCACACGCACTAAAAAGGACGGTTCCAAGTCCTTCATGGTGCGCTGGCGGGACCCTAAAACTCACAAGGCCCAGGGCCTGACTTTCGTCTCGCATTCTGAGGCGGAGACACTCAAGCGATTGCTGGACGCCAATGGCCAGAACTTCGAAATCGCGCAGCATGCCATTCTCGACAACTCGAAGCGCGTGCCGACAGTTGCGGAAGTGATCCAAGAGCACATTGACCTTCTTGTCCGGCCCTCGAGTGGCACCGTGAAGACGTACCAGACCATGCTGGATCTCCATGTGAAAAAGGTCATCGGAGGCCTGCCGGTCGACAAGCTGGATTACCGTGCCATTGCCTTCTGGGTGAAGTCGATGATGGCCAAGGGTCGCTCGCCGAAGACGATCAAGAACGTGCACGGCCTCATCTCCGCTTCGATGAACACAGCCGAGATGCTCGGGTACATCACGCGTAATCCCTGCCGCGGGGTGCAGCTGCCAAGCGTCGAGAAGGCCGAGGACGAGATGATGTTTCTCACCCATGCCGAGTTCGGGCTCATTATGGAGGGTATGGGGGAGCGGTATCGGGACTTCACTAACTTTCTGGTGATGACGGGGACGCGTTTTGGGGAAGCAACGGCCTTGACCGTGGCGGATATTGATTTGCTGGGGAAGCCGGCGACGGCCCGCATAAACAAGGCATGGAAACGCGACGGGCAGAATCAGTTCTATATTGGGCCGACGAAGACTGGTGCGGGCAAGAGGACAATTGGGCTGAATCCGGCTCTGGTCGAGCTCCTGATCCCTTTGGTGGCTGGGCGTCCGAGTGGCGATTTGTTGTTCTCGACGCCCAAGGGGGAGCGGATCGTGCACAAGCTGTACTGGCATCACTTCTGGGTGCCGGCGGTGAAGGCTGCTCAGCTCCGTGGGCTGCGGAAAGATCCCCGTATCCACGACTTGCGGCATACCCACGCCTCCTGGCTGATTCAGGATGGCGTGCCGATCTTCACGATCTCACGGCGGCTTGGGCATGCTTCCATCAAGACGACCGAGCAGGTCTATGGTCACCTCATGCCTGAGGCGCTGCAGGTTGGGGCGGATGCGACGGAGCGGCAGGTCGCAGCTTTCATGCGGTGAAACGCTTCTAGTCTCTTAGGAGACCAGACGGTTCCGTGCTTGTGTGCCGATGAGTCTGGTGCCGGTTGGATTGACGCCCTGCGCTACTAAAGTTTGGTGTGACGCCGGAAGGATTTCACTGAGCCTGGCTATCTCTGCCATGTGCTCCGACGCAAAGACGAACTTGCCTTAGCCCCAACAAGCATGGGGGAAACGTCCGGCCGCGGCTCCGTCACGCAACCATCCTTCACTGCAGCGCATGAGAGCCCCGGCCTCTGCTGGTCTGAAGAATTCCAAGTCCGTCCCTGTCCGCTCCTGGTTTTTCAGCCCCGCCTCTATATGTCCGGGCATCGTCGGAAGGTCATGACCGTCGGATCCAGCTCTAACAATCCAACTAAACGGCCGAAAAGGGACGCAGGTAGGTTTCCTTTTCCGTGTTCGTGCAAGACTCGATGTATCCCTTAGACAGTGGATGACCCATTTTCAGGTTGGTAACAGGGGCGTGCTACCATCACCCGCAACAGGAAGCGCCGCGAGTCAACCACCGGGCGGGGGCGAAAAGGCAGATAGGACACGATGAGTCTCGGGCCCACGCATCACGGCTACTTCTACCAGGACCTAATCACTGCTGTCGCACTGGTCGACCTCCTCTTAGGTACTGCGGAAACCATCACGGTTGACACGAAGGGATTCGATACGGATCGGTTCGATGATGTCAACGTTACCTACGCCGACACGACTCGCCTCCGTCTGCAAATCAAACATACGACCTCCGATCGCCGGCTCTCGAAAGAAACGTTCTCCCAGGACGGCCGAAACCTGAAGCTTAACAAGGTCCTCGACTCCCTCCTCAAGGACCTTGCCACGTCCCCAGCGACCACTTACCGAATCGTCGTCCGAGACCAAGAACCCGACGACTCCCTCGCCGTCGTCTTAGTGCCCGTTGACCCGTCCGTGCGACCAGCCGACCCGCTCCCGGGCGTCACAACTGCGAAGTACCGGTTCGACCCCGTCGCCCTGCGCGCGAACGAGCCCTGGGCCGACCTGGTCAAGCACCTCAGCGACAACGACCTCCGTAGGGCTTGCAACAGTCTCATCGTTGACGCGGGCGCACCGGCGTCAACTATCAGCTTCGCCGACCCTGGACCTGCCGAACGTTCCCTACTCCGACGCGTCCGGGAAGATCTTGGAGCAGGACGTACCCCCAACACTGACGTCACCCCGGAGTTCGCGGCACATGCACTCGTTCAAGCTGCAACGTCTGCTCGCGTAGTAGATACCGGAGTCGTGCGACGCGACCTCATCGAACCTCGACTCGGGCTGCGAGTTGACTTCGGAGCCGTCGCCGCAGGACACCCCATCGAACCTGAAGTCGCCGTTGCTCGCCTCGGAGCAGCGGCAGAGGTCAGCAAACACATCGATAGCACTGTGACGGGTGGGGGACGAGTCGTCGTCGTAGGCGAGCCAGGCGTCGGGAAATCATGGCTGTGCGAAGAGCTTACAGTTCGATACCGGGACAACGCCTGGACAGTCGCGCGCCACCACTGCTGGCTCGGCTCAAGCGACGACCATATGCAAGAGCGAGTCCTCACCGAAGTCGTCATCGGCAGCCTCCTCGACCAGCTCGGACGAGCAGTCCCTGAAGCAATCAAGGACCTCCGCCCCAAATTCGCGACGAGCACCGAAGCGCTCGAATCGGCACTCGAGAACTGCCGCGAAACTCACCCTGACAAACCAGTCCTCTTGGTCGTCGACGGCGTCGACCACGTCGACCGAGTCGTCGGACGCAGCACCAACCAGCAGAAAGACCCGTCACGTCTCCTGGTTGAGGAGCTTGCAGCCCTCAAGCTTCCCGCCGGCGTCTGTCTACTCGTCGCAAGCCAGCCCGGACCCCACCTCAAGCCAGTGGCTCCCGCATCCGAACCCTTCCAAATGCCGCCGATGTCCCGAGACGAGATCAAGGCGCTTACCGCCAAGCACGGCCTGCTTGAATCACCTGACGGCGTCGGACGCGTCGGTTCGTCTGACGAGGACACCATCGTCACTTTGGTCCACGAACGTTCCAACGGGAACGCGCTCTACGCGACCTACCTGTGTCGCCTCGCACTTGGCGCATCACCCCTCGACGATACCCCGGTGCCACTCACTGTCAACGAACTCATCTATCGTCTTGAACGGGTCCCCGACACGGCTAAAACGGTCGAGGAGTACTACGACTACCTGCGCGACGCGATGACCCTTGATCAACGATTCGCCACAGACGCGCTCGCGCTGTGCGACTTCTCGCTCACGCCCGACGAACTGGCAGAGCTTCTCGGCTCACCCATAAAGGCCTTCGTTCTCCCGGCACTCCAGACGCTTGCTCCGGTCCTGAACACGCAGCCTGGCCTAGGCGGACTCCGCCTCCACCATGAGAGCTTCTCGCGGCACATCCTCCGCACCATTGACCACGAGGCCTCAACCTCCATTCGCCAGAGCATCGCGAAGTGGCTCGAAGGCCGCGGATTCCTCACCGACTCCCGAGCCTTCCGTCACCTCCCCGACCTACTCGCCAACCTAGGCGAGTACGACCAGCTCAAGGCCTTGGTCGGTCCAAGCTTCGTGGCAGATGCAATGCGGCAGTTCCACTCCCCGGAAGCGCTGCAACGAGCCCTCTGCGTCATCTCACGCGAGGCTCAATCGCGTCTGGACTGGCCAACCCTCGTCAAATGCGTAGAAGTCCGAAAGGCTATCGACACGTACGAGAACGACGCTCTCACGGAGACGCTTACCGATTATGCCGATGTCATCGTGGATATCCTCGGTGCCGAGACTGTCGCAGAACGCCTTATTTACAATGGGCGCACAACGTTTCCCCCGCGATGGGGCCTTCGTATCAGCGACGCGGTTGACCGGGCCGGCGCTGCTGCACCTTGGAAGGCGTACATCGAAGGGTGGGAAATCCAACGCAAGGCCGATCGGACCAGCTACTCCTCCGACAGAGACGGAACATTACATCTGGCCGCCCAACGCGGAGCCCTTCGACTCCGCACCCAACGACAAGACGTCGACCCATCTCTCATTCCAAAAATCGCCGAGCACCTAGAGGGCGAGCACGACGCATCCTTGGCCGATCTTGTAGAGACGTTCACGGCCGCACTGCCGGCGGACTACATGCCCCAGGTCGCAGCAGCAATGAACGACCCGGCCAAGGCCGCCGAGACCTACTTGGCCCTCGCCGACCTCGCCGCAAATGGAACCATCGGGCTCCCCAACCCTCACGATCTAGCGCGCCAAGGGTGGGAACTGGACCCGACACTGGACATTATCGGATACCTCTTCCACGGTGTCGCGCCACAGGATGTACTTGTGGGACTTGGAATCGCGGATCTTGAGGCTGAACTAATTGGCGCCACGGATGTCATTCTTAAAGCGAGGACTGCCGACGAACCGGCCGTCAGAAGGTGGAACGCTCTCCTCACACTCGCGCGGGCCATCGACCCCACCCTGGTGCTAAAGGCCGGCGCAAAGTTGTCCGGAGTCGGGTTTTACCGGGCATGGCTCCGCTACACAGTCACAACTATAGGAATCGCAGACGATGTCCGCAGCGGCGCCTCAACACCCGAAGCCGCGTCGACCGCAGTGGTCGTCGCGCTCGCTGACCTCGTCGCTGCGGCCAAGCCCTTCACCGGCAAGCCGCGAGCATGCGACCTGTACTTCATCCATCCCCTCATCCACCAGGTGATCGAGAATTCCCTCACCGTCGTGCTGGAAAAAGATCTTGACACCGTCCTCGACCACCTAATCGCCATAGGCGATGGCACCACTACGACCACCAATCTCGGTCTCGGCGAGAACGGCCCGCTGACCACCAACGATCTGCTCTCAGTCCTCGGACGGATCTCCCACCACGTCGGCATCGGCGCCATCCACGCCCTCCTTGCCGTCATCCGTAAACGTCGCAACGATGACCACACGGGATACACCCAACAGGCTGCATTTGAACTTGAGACCGCCCGCATCTGCATAGCTGCAGGCGCTAGCGACGAGGCCCGCGAATGCTGGAACCGGGCAGCTGACTTGCTCGCAAGCTACGGCGGACATAAAGACCCGACGCTCTCCGAGATCGTCGCAAGCATAGAAGACATCGAAGATCCTACGGAAGCACGAGTCCGACTGGCCAAACTGGTCGACCTGGTCTATCTCGTACGGCAGCACACCGACGGCCGCGATACATCGCATTACGTCACTCAATGGTGGGAGATTGCCGCATCTGTCGATCCGATCGCTGCGGCCCGCGACGCCGCCGACCTGTATCTAGACACCATCGGATTCGAAGACGCCCGAGCAGAAGCAGCGCAAACCCAATTGCTGCAGAACCACCGCGCGACAGCAGACCCCGCCACTCTCGCCGCATTGCGGCTCACCACAAGCATTGCCTGGCGATCACCAATGGTCGACCTGGAAATTCTCAGCCGCCTTGCGCCCGAACGTGGGGCTAGCCAACCGGTCGACACGATGCTCAGCGTCCTCGCCAACAACATCGCCGCATCGTACGACAACCAGCCGATGCAATACTCGAGCGACCAGTCCAAAGAAGTTGTGGACCAAGCACTCGTCCAAGTTGTGACGAATCTAGGGGGCCCCGAATTTGCCCCCCGGGTAGCGCGCCCAGACCAAGAAAACCAAAGCTCGTTCCTCCGGACGGAAAAGGGGCCAGACGCCCACGCCCTCCTCAAGCGCCTCGTTGCAGCCCAACGTCCCGAGGCGCCCCAGGGACGCGCAGGCGCCATCAGCATCGCCCACGCAATCGACAAAGAGCGCTACCAAGATGAGCCCGCCACCTGGGACATCAACTCCGCCATCATCGCTATTGGTTTCCGCATTCTCGAAACGACACTCTCCGAGGGAAGCCACGCCGGGATTGCACTCATCGACGACGTCGCCCGCGAAATCTCCACCTTCTCTCGAAACGACATCTTCGCCAGCCTAGGACAGGGTCTTGCCGTCTATGCTGACGGAAATCCCGCTGTCGCTAAAGTCGCCAGCTACTGTCTTATCACCGCGTATCAACGCATTCGCGGTGGCGGAGGCTGGCGACAGTTTGCGGGTCGGGAACGCCGAGCACTATGGGTGCAGGCCCATAAGCTTGCCCCGGGCACCGCGGAGCGCGCACTCGCCGCAGCGGTTACCGATCGTGTCGCCGCAGAGTCCTTCAGCTCATATGGAAGTAGTCAAGGCCTCATCGCAGCATTCGCCGCGCAGCCCACACGCAGTTCCGGTGGCACCGCCGCTGATTGCTGGGATGCCGCCTTCGACATTATCAGTCACCGCCTCCCAGGTACCGCCCAAACAGGCACGCACGTCTACCACCCGACAGCAATCCCGGACTCGGCCGACGACCTCAATGTTGCTATCGCAACATTGGCGATCTCGACCATCTGCCAAGCCGCAAGGGAACAGATACGACTCGCTCTGGTAGCGACCGAGTTCCTCCTCACGCTCCGGCCGAAGGCCGCCCAAAGCGCGCTCTCATACATACTCCGCAAAGACCTGGACGCAGGTCGTAGCAGCTGGCTACTCGAAACTGTGCGGGGGAACGTACCAGCGGGTGACCTCGGAGACGACCTGGCCACGGAAATCACCCGACTCGCGACGAGCCACCATCTGTCCGTCCGAGCGCTAGCAGGTCAGATTCTCGACACCCACGGACGCCCCGTTCCGGAACCGCCAGCCACTACACCGTCAATGTCTGTCGTCAGCGCGTTCCACAGCCTCGTCCATGAGTACGGGGAAGAAGCAGAGTGACCCGGAACATGTCTCGAGGGCAGGTCGAGCGACTTGTCCGTTTCTACCTGGACGACCGTCTCGCGGATTCCAACGAACCACCAGGCGTGCGTGAAGCTGTGATCCAGCAAGTCGTCGACCGGGTCGACAACATCAAACAACGCTCCGGAGAACAGATCGACCAACTCTGCTCGCCATCGTCACAACGCATCCCCGATGCCTACTTCAATGATGAAGAGGAAATAGAGAACGCCATCCAACTGGCGGCAGCCGGAATCCGAGCAGCACGTGCACGGGCAGGCTTCCTGACAGCCTATGCACGGACAATGGAGGCTAGCTACGCATTCTCGCTTGCCCCTTCAGCCAAGTGGGCGCTTCTCGAAGAATCGTCGCGCGTTCCCCGTCCATCAACCCGCCATCACTTTTTGGCACGTTCCCTAACGCCCATTCCATGGCAGGATAACGAGGCCGAATGGCCACCGCCGGTCGCAGTCGAACTCGAGAGGACCCGCACCTTCGCCGGACAAGATGCAGGGCCTGTGCGTGTGGTGGAGAGACCTTTTGGCGGGTGGGTGCAACTTGGCATGTTCGAACGACAAGCCACCTTGGGGAGAAGCTACCCCAAGCAGCCAATCCGCCAACTACTTATCTCAACGGGTCTCGAGGTCAGCGCCGAACCCTTAAGGATCGATTCAATGCCGCTTGGGACGAATCCTCCGAATATCTGGATGTTTCCGTACGAACACCTCCTTCCGGGCATTCACCAAGCCGAAGCGGCGGAGATCTTAGACGATTTCGAAGGACCGCTGACCACCATGGCAGACTACCGACATCAGCGAAGCGCACCTCACCGCGGTCGTGGCGCTGGACTGCACCCTTTTGTTCTCGTGCCTCGACTTGAACTCGTAGCGTTCCTGGGCCTTCGTCCAGAGTCCCCGACTATGCGGCATTGCCTTGTTGACGGGAAAGGTCCGGCCATCGTTGGACGAAACTGGCGTGGATTCCTAGTTCACGACGGCAGTTACAGCCCGCTGACACCGGCGGTTCACGGTGCGGACCTAATAGTTCGCCCCGACATATACGAGCGCCTCAACGGCGCATTCGACCATGAGGGCATCCAGTCCGGCATCAGAGTCCAGCATTTCGAGGGTGAGGATAGCGACACCGAATACGACTGAGGTGCTGCTGGCTGCGGGGAGTGTGTTGATGAAGCCACCCTGAGGATCTTGGATTCTAGCAGGTTGTCGGCCGTCTCTTCTTCGTTGAATCCAGAAATGATGAGTACGAGTCATGCCTTGAAGAGTCCTTCCCCCGCTTGTAGCGCTTGCGTTTGAGCAAACAACACCAGCTTTCTCCGCAGCTAGATCAAAGCCTCCTGTAAGGCGACGAGTTAGTAGGTAGATGACACATAGCTGTGATCTGTTTTTGTCGTCTTTTCATAGTTTCTGCCAAGCGCATAGAAGAATCGAGGTACTCCAAGCCGGCAGATCGCGTATCGGTTATGCCCTCGGCCTTTCCTGGGGCGCCCGGAAGGATCATTCCCGGATCATAGTCAATTCGAACCTGAGCCTAGAGTGCATTCCGGCCCAGGTGTTGGACTATCAGGTCAATGGGAAGTCCGCCATTGAGTGGATCTTGGACCGGTACCAGGTGACGACGCATAAGGACTCGCGGATCACCAAGGACCCGAACGACTATTGCCGCGAAGTTGGCGACCCCCGCTACATCATCGACCACATCAAGAGAATTGTCACGGTGTCGGTCGAGACCAACAAAATCGTCGCAGGACTGCCGGGCACTGCACGTCGTGGAGTAGCCGGTGTTCACCCCAGAAGGGTCTGCACAGCGGAAAGGAGAATAAGGTATTTGTGCCGTTTCTGCCGTAAAACACGGCAAAAATCCCGGACTCCACGCATCGTTGGCGTGGCGGGATGTATGGGGCTCGACGGGGGTGGAGCGTGTATTGACGGGGAAATTCATTGGCCTAAGCTCTGCGGGACACCTGTTATCGTTTTAGAATGGCCGATGACTCAGTGGACGACACAGTCCTAGACTTTTCAGACACTCTCTTCGGGATTCGACCAAATCCAAGGTATCCAGATCTCATGCGCATCAATAGTCTTGCGGAGGAGCTGGGCTACAGAATGCCGATGATTGACAAGGGCTACTCATTGGAGGAAGTCCAAGAGAAACTACGTGCCGAAGGGCCAAGCGCGTTTCTCCGGATAATGCAAGTTCAAGAAGACATTTCACCCAAAGCGCCACCGAAAACTGCACAGGAGTTCGTTGCAGAGAGGCTGAACCGAATCGGTCCTACAAGCGACCTCATCATCGTTGACCCGTATCTCTTTCCTCACACGCCCAGTCTTGGGATTAAAGCCTATGCAATGTACGTCGCCCAACTCATCGCACCCCTCTTGACGCCCCAGGCGGTCGTCACCTGCGTCGTCAACAAGCAGACCGGCGCGCAGGTTGTGGAGGCCGTGAGGCAAGAACTGGGCTTGCTCAGGCCGGGGATGACGCTTTCCCTTATCCGGACCGAAGACTTCCATGACCGTTTTTGGATTGCGAACCGGTCGGAAGGTGTCGTCGTTGGTGCCTCGTTGAATAATCTGGGCAAGAGAATCTTTTTCATCGACTCGCTGACTGCTTCTGACGTGGGCTCAGTCATGGGTGAACTCGCTGCTATTGGAATCTGAGTTGCCCTGGCGGAAATTTTGAACCGTCCCGGGAACCATGCTGTCTGCTTGTCCTGACTTTGGTCATTCTATTTATTGCTTGGCCCGCGGGTTCCGGATTGCGTTGAGGGCTGCCCGTTAGTCGGCAGGGACGGCGGGTGGGAATGTCGGCTCGGTGCCGTTGATCGAGATGGTGACTGATCGACGTGGCCGTAGTTGGCGGACCAGGTTTTGGATCGTGCGCCCGGTCCGGTTCGGACCATAGAGGGCGTCTACGGGCACCTCATGCCGGAGGCGTTGCAGGTTGGGGCCGATGCGACCGAACGCGAAGTCGCAACGTTCATTCGCTGACGCCTGTTCTACCTACTCAGGATGCGAGACGGCTGCGTGCACGTGTGCCGATTAGCCTGGCGCTGCTTGTGCTGGCGGCCTGCGTCGCGGGTGAGGGGAGCGAGCTCGGCAGGATCTCACTGAGCCTTGCTATTTCCGCGATATGCTCGGACGTGAATACGATCTTGCCTTTGCCCCAGCACGCGTGTGGGAAGCGTCCTGCTGCGGCGCCGTCCCGCAGCCACCCTTCACTGCAGCGCATCAAAGCTGCGGCTTCCGCAGGTTCGAAGAATTCCAATTCCATGTCGATCCGTTCGCAGGTCAAACCATCTAACTGTTCATGGTTGTACAAGCGACAAAGGACATGACTGATCCGCTAGGCACTCACCGTTGCGGTTGGTATTCCTTGAATAAGCGGCCTCGTAGCGAATCCTGAGTTACTCGACCCTCAAAGCGGGCTTTCCTACATAGTCGCCCTGGTCCGTTGCCGTGATGCTCCTGGCCCCAACAAAACGCGGGACTTCTCGGCCTGTCATAATTGCTGCATCACCAGAACCCGTAGACTGCTCGAGCTGATCTTGCCGGAATCCAAGAGAACCAGGACGCCCATGGACAACTACGCCGAATTCTTGAAGCGTCTCGACAGCGCAGCGGAGAGCCTTAAGGCAAGGCGGGGCCGACTTGAGGCTGTGCGGGATGTTGTGTCAGCAATGCATCAGCAAAACCAATTTGGACGGGATCAATGGGCCATGCGTATGGCACGAGTGGAACAGAATGTTGCAACTGGCCAATTTCAGGGGAGAGCGGCGCTCGAAGACCTTAAAATGATTGCCGGCAACACGGTATCGCTGTTTGGCCCCCGAACAGACTTGGTTGGCCGAAGGTTGGCGGCGGTGCAAGCTCGATTGAACGAGATTAACCGATCGCTTCATACTCTCGAGCTGAACAAGCAAAAACTCTTGACTTAGAGGAGGATCGCGGAAGAGCGTGAAAACCTCAGTCGAGCTGTGCTGGGACTTGCGGGCACCGCGGAAGGGGTCTCGGCACCAACACCTGATAGAGGCCTGCGGGAAGACCTGAAAGCTGCCACAGAAGCGGTCTTGCTGGCTGAGGCCTTGCTTGAAGTGAAGGGCGAGTAGCCATGGCTCCTAAGTCCACAGAACGCGTGCTGATGCGGTTTGGCCCGCATCAGTGGTCAGGCCATCCGAATAAGGGTGCCACTAACCTATTCGTCGGCTCAGGCTTCGTGACTTTTATCGCATGTCTGCTTTCAATGATAATTATTGAACCGCTAAGGAACATAGGCGTAATCGTTCTAGTCTGTACGTCCGTAGCCGTGCTGGTCACATCTCTTGACGTTGGTAGCAAAGCTAAACGAGAAAAAGCTTTTCTCGTCGGCTTGACCGAAGGAATTAACGATCTAATCATTTAGATGACAGGCGATCCGACTCTCCGTATCTCCCCAGCGAGACTAAGGCAACTGATTGAATGGGGTGGCAGCGCGCCTTTGAAGATCAACGGGGTGCCAGGCCTTGACCTCCGAGTTGATGGGAAGCTGGACGAACGTCGAGTGGTCGCCACCGTAACCGTCCCGGAGTACGGTTTGGGCAGTTTTGACCTTTTGCTTGCTGATGAGGAGCAGCGCAAAAGCTCAGGATGAGAGACAGTACCGTTGGAAAAGCCCGTGCGCCGACGGATTGTCCCTCTCGCGATCATCCAAATTTCTGCGCACGACCCTGGCCTCGTGACAGCGAGGCCTCAACGACCCAATTCGAGCCGTACGCTAGGCGCGTTTCCCGGTTGATCCCGGCAACCCTTGAAGTTGCCACATAGGTGGCATCAGGACATGGAGTCGAATTGAACGGCTTGCTCTGGACATGTCCAGAGGGCAAGCGTTCAATGGTGTTTGAGGGTCGATCGTAATTGGTGCGCCCTCCAGCCGAGGAAAGTCACATCACGGAGACGGCTATGAACTCCAAGCAGTGCGGGTTTGGACAGACACCAAGCGAGCGTGCTATGAGCGTATTTCGATCTATGGTGCTCCCGGCGCACCTCGACTTGGCGCGTTTGGTGAGCGTAGTAGAGGGTGTCCGGCGTCGGCCCATAGAAATTGAAGCCGCAGGCTTCCTTAATGGCGGGTCTGTGTGCGGCCTATGGCTTTCGACGGACGAAGTCGAGGTCATCCTGCACGCAGTCAGCCCCTCGGGATTACACCGTCAGCAGCTCGTGCTGCACGAGCTCGGGCACATGGTTCTGCGACACGACGAACTGGTCATTCCCGTGGACTACGTCGGCGTTCTCTTCCCCAACCTTCCCGCTGGTCTCGTCCGCCGCGTCCTGGCGCGGACGAGCTTCAGTGATGAACTTGAGGCGGCTGCCGAATCACTAGCAGACCTCTTCGCCGGAGCGATCAGGAACAGCGCGAGGGAGCCGAGGTCATTCGAGAAGGTATTCGGATGATCCAAATTGCTGCCGCGGTCCTCATGTGGCTGCTAGTGGTTTGTCTACTGCCAGGAACACGCCACCGGCGGGACCACAGTGTCCTGACTGCGGCCATCACCATTTCTGTGGCTATGACGCTCAACATCGATCAGGTCTATTCGAGCGTTGATGCAGCGCTCGGTGGGAGGAACTACGTCGACCTCCTGGCCAACGTCTCGATGGTTGTCGGCATCTACTTTCTCTCGAGGGCGATTATCCGAGCGGCAACCCCAGATGAGGCGGGAGCAAGGCGGGACACGTTTGGCGCTGTCCTTCTGGGCGTCGTGACAGTGGGACTCGCAGTCACTTTCAGCCTCATTGCAATCCAGAGCAGCTCGACCCGCTTCATGCTGGATTACGGTGGCCAAGTCCCGGCCGCTCTGTACTCAGCCATTCAGTTCGTCTACATCGGTTACGTGGTCAGTGTTACTGGTGTGACCTGTTTTCGGTTCCGTTCTGACATGTCTCGGCCCTACTACCGCGTGGCCTTCACGTTCATCGGAATGGGCTGTGCTTTAGCACTTCTGCTCGTGTTACTCGTACTGGCCATGGACATACTGCACGTACAAGGCCGCATGGAAGCTATGCGTGCGATATCGCCTGCCTACGATGCCTCAGTGGTTGCAGCCATGTTCTTTCTTTGTGTTGGTCTGGCAATCCCGCCTGTCGCTCGGCGTGTCCTTCGCCGCCGGGAGTCCGTGACTGAGGACGAACTGGTTCGTGGCCTGCGGCTTGTCTGGGACAAGACAGCCGGCAACCGGCAAGACGTTCGCTTGCAACTAAGCATCGAATCTCAGAGTCAGCAGGACCAGGCACGGCGGCTTCATCGGATGCTCGTTGAGGTGCAGGATGCTCTTCTCGTGGAGCCAGAATTGGCGAGTTCCTTGGATATAGGCGAGCTCAGAGTCCTAAGTGCTGCTGAGAACTATCTTGCCGGACCAGTTGAGCCTCGAACTACGGTGCGGAAGGTTAGGGGAAACAGGGGGCATGATGGATGACGATGGTGCCGGAATCTCGGAGACTCCGCAGGCCAGGCTGGCCCGGAAACTCCACCTGCTTCTCGATCTCTATGAGGCCGGTGGCGCTGACTCATTGACCTACCCGGAAATCGGCCGGCACATGAGTGATCGAGGGACCCCTTTGTCGCGATCCCGATGGGCCTATATGCGCAGTGGAGATAGCTCACTGGCCACTGATCCGGCGTTGCTGCGAAATCTGGCTGAGTTTTTCGGAGTGGACCGCGACTACCTTCTCGACGATGCAGGGGAGATACCGAAGTTAGTGGATGCGCAGTTGGAGCTTCTCCGCAGTCTTCGAGAGTCCCGGGTGCGTAATTTCGCTGCCAGGCAACTGCACGGGATCTCTCCGGAAACCTTGGACAAGCTCCGCAAGGTCATAGACGACCGAGGAACCCGAAAGGAATGAACGGTGTCCCTGGTCTCTAGACGAAATGCTGTGGGCGCAAGACTAATAACGGCGTCGCTTGCTGTGCTTGCCGGCTTCGGTAGTGCAGCTTACTTTGCGCGCCAGGTTGTTGTGCCGAGATTCAGCCGCCGAGAGGATCTGTGCGTTCGATCCGTTTACTCCAGTGCTGACGGCCACCTCTTGATCGAACTTCCGGCTACGGCAAGCACCATGGCTCCAGGCCGGTACAGCTTTTGGTTCGGTCAGGGGACTGGCCATGCGTGTCTGGGTCCAGTGGTTGAAACCATCCCTGACAGAGGATCAGTCACTCGCGTGGTGGAGCGCGTGGACTCAGGACAACTTGGACGTGCCACCGCTGGTATCTGGAGCGGATATGTGTACTCCGAGCCGCATCAACTTGGCCTGCCTTATCGAAACGTTGAGATTGCAGTTGAGGGCGGCCTAGCCCCAGCCTGGAGGTTCGACCCACCTGAAGCTGATGACGCGGCTAGAACCTGGGCGATCCACATCCACGGGATGGGCGGCAGGAGAGCAGGGACGCTGCGTGGGATACCCGTCGTTCATCGTCTGGGACTGACGTCGCTGGTTGTCTCGTTCCGAAACGACGGCGACGGCCCGCCGTCGTCCGATGGGCGTTACCGACTCGGCGAAACCGAATGGCGCGACGTCGAGGCCGCCATCAACTACGCCGTAACCGAAGGCGCTGCACGCATTCTGATCTTTGGGTGGTCGCTAGGCGCAGCCATCGCCTTACGAGCGGCAGCCTTGTCAGCGCATGCTCCTCGGATAGTCGGGATGGTTCTCGACGCGCCCGTGTTCGACTGGCGGATGACACTGCGAGCGAACGCGAAGGCGGCCGGGTTTCCCCGTCCACTCGTCCGGCTAGGCCTCATCGCCCTTCAATCGAAGGCCCTCGGATGGGTCACCGGACTTGCCGAGCCTATAGATCTCAGTGCCATGGATTGGCTAGCGCGGTCAGCAGAACTGAACCAACCCATCCTTGTCCTCCATGGAAAGAATGACGACACCACGCCATTCGTAGGGTCCGAGAGGGCTGCCGCCCTACGGCCGGATCTAGTCCGATTGGTGGAGTTCGGATCCGAGGGCCATTCCCTGGAGTGGAATTTTGACCAGGGCAAATGGGAGCGTTCGGTCGAGGACTGGTTTGCAGGCCTACCCTTAGCCGGCACTAGCCATGATCGAGAGGTGAAGCAGTCTTAGGAGGCGACTGTACTGAGTACTGGACTGCCAGATCGTTGAGTTGGCTCTCAACGAGCGAGGCTCGGGCGGAGAAGCGCTCGCCGTCGAAATCTTGAACGAGGCCGGCTGACTCGAGTATGAGGAGATGACGCCGAATTGTGGCCCTGGATGTCCGGAGCTCTGAGGCCAAGACGGTAGGGGTGGTCGGTCCACTCCTAATCAAGAAGCGAAGTATCTGAGTGCGTGTTCGGTTCATCAAGATGGATGTCGACATGCAAACCACGGCTCAAAAGTTGAAGACTGATTGCTGTAGACGGGTCTACAGCAATCAGGATACGCCTCGAGCGGTCTATGCAATAGATTCAAGATCCAATTGATTGTTTCGGTATGGCGCTCGCGGAATACTGATGGCGAAGGAGCAGTATCGTACACGGTAGGCGATCGGAAGGTGGAGCATGCCGGCGAAAGACGCTAGCCGCAATGGCGAGCTACCGCAGGCAACGCTCGCGCGCCGATTGAACCTTTTGCTGGATGTCGTTGTTGCTGAGAGGGGATCGCCGGTCACCTTCAGGGAAATTGAGGCTGGCCTCCAAGCTCGAGGCGTCAAGATCTCGCGGGCCCGCTGGTTTTACATGAAGGACGGAACGGGGCGCCTGGTCAGCGATCCCCAGTTGCTCACCGCCATCTGCGAGATGTTCGACGTCGATCCTTCCTACCTGCTGAACGGCGTCGAAGGGGACATCCCGAAACGCATTGACTCGCAGTTGGAGTTTGTGAAGTCCTTGAGGGCGGCCCGGGTGAAGACCTTTGCCGTCAGAACCTTGGGTGACGTCTCGCCTGAAACTTTGCGGGCAATTACCGAGTATCTGAATAAGGACATCGACCTCCACCCGCATGGTGAGAGGGCGGCGGCTACTCCTCCAGGACATACCGAAGGTGAGCGTCCAGCAACTCCTTGATGCGGGTGGGATTGGCTGAGTAGCGAGGGGAACGGCCGTGGCGGCGGCCGGCGGGAACATCGACGACGATGGCCCCAACCTGTTCCAGGGCAACCAGATGCTTGGCGACACTGGGCTCTCCGGCGCTCACAGAGTCCACGATGTCGCCGCGCGTTGCAGGGCCAAACGTCGTGAGGAACCTCAGTATTTCGTTTCTGGCCCTGTTGCCGAACGTGGCCACAGCTGCCTCGACATCGGGCGACCAAGCGTCGTCGTGAGGCTGCGTAATCCGTGGCATGGCTCAATTCTTACCGAACAACATGAAAAAAGTAAGAAGCGCACTCTTGACGATACTTAAAGTATCTTCGACAATACTTTTTAGATGCTTCGATTCTTGGTTCGGTTCAGCCGGCCATAACTACGTCGCTGGGGTGCGGCGAACGTCTTTGAACAATAGCTATTTGAAGCGGTGAGGGCGATGGGCCTGAACGACAGCGTTGAGCAAGCCGAAGAACTGCGGCCAGGATCTCGGGTAGTGGACATCTCCCTAACGCGTCCAGCCGAACCGACACTCTTGGTATCTAATGACCAAATGATGGGAGCCGTCGAAGGAGTGCGGCGATACGTCGTCTCCCACCTCGCTCATATCGGACGTGCATGCGACGTGGACGATGTTCTGCAGGATATTCGCGTGGCGGTCTGGGATGGTGTGGCGCGGGGACATTACCGCCAACTTCCCGGAGTACCCTTTGATGCGTGGGTGCAGGGCGTGACATCCAATATATGTGCCGCCCATGCTCGCCGCGAACTCAACCACAAGACCCTGCCTCTGCTGCTCGATCCTACGGGCGAGGAAGTTTCCGGATCCTGGGGACAGGTATCAGCCATCCTCATTGCACAGGACAATGCCGAAACTCAGGAGATTATCGACCACGAGTGGGCGGTCATGGTGCTTCAGTTGACTCGCGAGGCCGTGTCAGCCCCGACGTGGCGAATGGCCGTGGAGAGCCTCACCGCACCTCGGCAGTACGCCCTCCCAACTCAGCACGACCGCCGTCGTTGGAATGCAGTCACTGCGGTGCGACAGACCGCGAAGACCGTCAGCCGGGCACTCGATGTCGCCCCAGGCAGCATCAGCGACATCGGCCAGCTCTGTCAGCGCGCTATTGAATGCCTCCCGAGTGCCCTGCTGCGCGCCGTTGCCAAGGCGATTGTTCTACCCGAGATTCACGGGCCGGAACGGCAAGCTGCGATTGCCCGCTTGGCGCGGGAACTCGGGGTCAGCGATCGCTATGTCGCTGTGCAGATTGGCACTGCAAGGCGTCTCTACCAAACCGCTTGGCGGGTAGTGCGCACGGCGGCCTCTTTCTGATCTTCGGAGGCCTCTACTTCGCAGTTGACGACAAGGGCATTTGGAGGTGGTGAACCATGAGTATTCGAAGGGCCAACGGGATTCGGACGCGATTGGGTCGCTGGGTCTTTGGATTAACGGTCCTTCTGATTGTCGGCTCATTGGCGCTGCTGATCGCGCTGCCGTCCAAAGGGCCAGCCACTGGGGCGGCGCCGGCGGATTCTCCTGTTGCTTCAACTCCAGCACCGCGCGCCTCTAGTCCCGTTCCTCGGCCCACAGTTCGCCCGTCGGGAGCAACGAACCCGTCGGTTATTCCGCCTACACCTAGGCCAACGGACTTTCGCGCGGTTGCTTCTTCGGTTGCCGAAGCTATCTACACCTGGGATACGAGGAATTCGTCCTATTCGGAGGTGTACGGCCGGATCCGCGATCTATGGGTGTTGCTCCCGGATGGTTCCAATCCACGGTCTGTTCTGGTTCAGGAATTCGAGGCTACGGGTGTAAACGCTGGATCCTTTGCCACCCTCACGGGCCAAGGCGCTTTCCGGGAAGCGAAGTCGGAGTCATCGACATGTGACGAGCAGCTAGTCAAGGTACGCGAACGACCTGCTCCATGGCCAGGGCTGCATGTCTGCACTGTGCGGCTTTCTGTCGAGGACCACAGTTCAGCGAGTACCAACTCGTACTCCGCGCCGGTCAGCGTCATGGTCAACTGTCCTCCAGCACCGACAGCGCCTGCAGATCGTTGCGTGATGGTCGCCTTCTATGCGTCCTCCAATCGAATCGTTTACTGATGCCTCATCCAGGACTGGCTGTCGCTCTCGTGCGACGGCGCACGCTTTGCAGGTTGCTTGGAGCGTTCGTGGCGGTTGTCGCGCTGGCATTTGGTGTCGTGGCCAGTGCGGTTGCCGTTGTTTTGGTGGCGGATCCTCCGACGGCGGCCGTCGCCTGTGTCTCTGAGGCTGATGCTGGTGCGGGAATAGCCGCCGTTGTAGTCGACCAGCCGGGCGGCGCTGGCGTCGCCGGGCTGTCGGCGGCCCAGACGCACGTAGCTTCGGGTTACGTTTCGGTCGGTAAGGGGCTTGGCCTGCCACGTGAGGCGTTGGTCATTGCCATCATGATGTCACTACAGGAGTCGAGCCTGCGGATGTTGGCCAATACCAGCGTCCCCGAATCCTTCAACTTTCCGCATGATGGCGTTGGTAGCGACCACGACTCCGTCGGCTCGGCTCAGCAACGACCCGCCGCCGGATGGGGAAGCGTCCAAGAGTTGATGGATGTCACTTACAACGCTCGTGCCTTCTATGGAGGGCCGGCAGGGCCCAACCATGGAAGCCCGCGCGGGTTGTTGGATGTGCCGGGGTGGGCCTCGATGAGCAAAGGGCAGGCTGCCCAAGCGGTACAGGTTTCGGCCTTCCCGGAGTTGTATGACCGATGGGAGCCGCAAGCGTCTGCGATTGTGGACGCTCTTAGTGGGATCGCACCGGCTCCTGCATGTACGAAGGCTTCCGGAGTGAGCTCCGAAGTTGTCTCATCTGAAGGTTTGAGTCAGATCCGCCAGGACATTCTTCGCTTTACCAAGATGGGGGTTGGAGGCGCATATGTCTGGGGCGGCACTGCGTTCAAGGCGTGGGACTGTTCTGGGTTCGTCCAGTGGATTTACCGACAGGTTGGCATTGAGCTTCCGCGCGTGGAGCAATGGCGCGTAGGGCGGATGACAGATAGTCCGCAGCTTGGCGATCTGGTGGCTCAAAACCCCCAAGGACCGAACAACTGGGGACACGTGGGCATCTATGCTGGGAATGGGCTGATGTACAGCGCTCTCAACCCCTCTGTTGGAACCCTCCTGCACCCCATTAATTGGAACACGGGAACGGTCTACTTCAACTTGCTTACAGAAAGATGAATGGCTAGTACTCTTGCTTGGTGACGAATTCCATCCAGCTTTACCTCGAGTCGCTTAGCATCAGCGATGGATCGACGGTCGTTCTTCCGCAATCAGGCGTTGTTCTGTTTGTTGGCCCGAATAACTCCGGTAAGAGTCAATCCCTGCGCGATATCTTCGGGCTGAATGATGCCCCGGACTCCTACGTGGGCCGGGCAGTTGTCAACCTGGAGTTGAAAAAAGTAGGGTCTGGGCCCGACTTTGTTTCGTGGGCCGAAACTAACATTCCCATTTCGAGAACCTCTGATGGGCAAGAACGACGGCAGATTGGCGACTACGGAGCAACGAGCCTGTCGCAGGCGGGCACCATCTGGTTGAACAAGCGTCTTCAACATTTTGCCAAACTGTTCATCTATCATGCGGACGCAACATCTCGCCTAGAAGCCGGAAAGTCGGTCTCCAACATAAATTTCAACACCCAGCCAATTAGCGAGCCGCTTCAAAGGGCTTACAGGGAGCCCGAACTAGAGGAAGCCTTGAACGAGGCGGCTGTCGCTGCTTTTGGTCTGCCACTAACAGTTGACCGTTTCGCGGGCGGTGTGATCAGTCTGCGAGTTGGTCCGGCTCCTGAATTTGAGCACCGAGGAAGTGCTCCCACATCGGAGTACCTAGAGGGCCTGGCCGAACTTCCGCTTCTTGAAGAAGTCGGGGATGGAATTAAGAGCTACATGGGGCTTCTGCTGCACATACTCGCCGGAAACCACCCCATGACCCTCGTAGACGAGCCCGAAGCTTTCCTGCATCCTCCCCAAGCCCGCTTACTTGGACAGACGTTGGCTCGCAGGGCCACGACGAATCAGCAACTGTTCCTTGCCACTCATAGCAACGATATCGTCCAGGGCGTTCTCGAAACTGAAGCGCCAGTCACGATTGTCCGTTTCATGCGCGATGGCAACATTAATAGGGCGTCGGTTTTGGAGCCCGACGAAGTCCGATCTTTATGGGACGACCCTCTACTCAGATACTCCAATCTGCTCGAAGGGCTTTTTCACGATGCCGTAGTACTCTGCGAGGGTGACGCTGACTGTCGGTTCTACAGCTCGGTTATTGATGCCCTCTACGACGCCGGGGACGTTGGCAGAGTGAGTCGTCGTCCTCAGTTGCTTTTCTCCCACTGCGGCGGAAAGGCGAGAATTAGTAGTGTTGTGACATCGCTCAGAGCGATAAGTATTCCCGTAGTGGTGGTTGCTGACTTTGATATCCTCAACAATAAGGACTTGCTCGAACGCACCGTTACCGCTCTCGATGGTAACTTCGCTGAAATGAACCGTAATTGGCAAGTCCTGAATGCGGCGCTTACCTCGGACGATAAACCTATGTCCAAAGTGGCCCTGAAAGAAGCCCTCGTCAGTGGGATCGACGGTATCACTGGCAGAAACGTACAGCGCGCTGATGCACGAAGGCTTCAAGACCTACTGAAAGTGGACAACGGCTGGGACAAGGTAAAGAGAGCGGGACTGAGCGCTGTTCCCTCGGGTGAGCCGTTCGCTGCCGGTGAAGCCCTGCTAGATCAATTGGCCGCTCTGGGTCTGCTGGTAGTACCAGTGGGAGAGCTTGAGCGATTTGTGCCAAGCGTTTCCGGCCACGGACCATCTTGGGTCACGGAGGTGCACCGTTTAGGTTTGCACTCGGATCCCACACTCACAGCGCAGAGAGCCTTCGCCGAAAAGATAGTTCATGCTGCAGATGGAGCGAACTGAGCTGTCATTGTTAGACCCGCGAGGTCGAGTGCAGGGAAAGTAAACTTGCCACTTCTGAAACAATTAGTGGTCCGCCTTCTTTCTTGCGTTCCGCCTCGTCAATTTTTTGTGCCCAGCCTAGGTAGGTTATCGGGTTTGGGCTCCGAAAAATTTACACATTTGCATTCTTGCTCAATATGCAAAGGGAGGTTTCAACGGGTCTCTTGGTGCCTTTTGACGACGGACTACTGCTTGACTCGAGTGCGCAGGGCTGGGCCTCCATGACGCTCACCACGCAGCATTATCCGGATCATTGCAAGGTTTTGTTACTAGAGGAATTATCTATTCCCGCTGTTTCATTGTACGTTGAGTTCGTGGTTACACATATGAGGGATTGGATGGCTACGAATCCACTTGCGGAGTGGCGGTCTCTGGGCTATACGACTGAGAGTACGATCCGCGCAGCACAAGAAAAGGCCGTCCTGACGCGCTCGGCGTTGGCGCACCCGACCCTCGCCGCATCTGTCTTGTGGGCGGACACTATCTCTCGCAGTCACGCGGACTCGGGCCAGCCTTACGGCTGGTTGCGAGACAGCGCCCGAGAAGCTGCAAAGAACGCGTATGAGCGCCTCCCACGCGCGTCGTCCTTTGCCTCGGCTTTCAACTGGTACTCGCGGATAATTAATGATGAGACCAGGGTTGTATTACAAGGGGAATGGCACGCGTATCTGAGGTCGGTCTACGCGGAGTCGATATCTCAGGCCGCCACACCGCAGGAGGTTGACCGCTGGTCTCGGGAGCTTGCAGCCGGACTAATTGAGGATCAGCGGGAGCTAGACACTCTCGGTCAGCGACTTAATGAGTTACTTGCCCAGAACTGGAAAGATCTCAAACGTTGTCAAGACCGGGTCGCCGACCTCCTCGTTGCTGGTCCCATCGAGCACGTTGTAGCGGTAGGTGTCGTAGGCGCGCTAACACTTGATGACTTTCGCGTATTGGTGCAGGACGATTCCGTTGTCCCATTGATGGACGGACGCGGGATGGCGAGTTTTCGGCGCTGGGGAAATGCAGGAGGGAAAGCGGCGGACTTTATTCGATCGGTGTCTCAGCAGCGTTTTTCCATTGCTGGACGCGAGTACTTGCCAGGACCACAGATATTTCTGGAGGTCCTTGTCGAGGCGCCAGACGCGCAGAGCGCGCTTAGCAAGGCTTCACGATTGCTTCACACGCTTCTGGATTCGTATCATGCAGCTCATCCGACGGCACTCCTTTCGTTGTATCCCCTAGCTGGGGTTGCGGCGCGTGGCAGCAAGAGAGGAGGCTTCACGGTGCTGGATGGTAGCGCGCGCAGGACGGAGACAATTGGCCTTGTCGGGATGCAGCCGATTGAGTCATTGACCCAAGCACTGCGAGTGAACTCTATGATCAGAACAGCCCCTGCTACAGTGACTCGAGCCTCGTTTAGCTGGGTTGCCCTGGAGGCTGCCGGGATCAAGAAGAGCAATATCAAGGCGTGCGGCAAAGCTCTTGCCCTACTGGAGCTTAGACAGTTGTTCTTCACTTCATACAGGACTTTCGTTCGGTATTCGCCGACAAGTACGAGGGCAGAGAAGGTTGAAGTCCGACTTTCAGAAGCGTTGAGCCGTAGGGCTCGCCGATTAAGGCGGAACGCCAACTCAGGTCCCCATTCTGCCGGTCTACAGTTGTCTGCTATGCGGCTCGACACAGCTGCTCTTTTGCGCACGCGATTGGCGTCACTCCATAAAGCACGCGCCCTTAGAATGCGTAGTCTGATCGATGGAGTCGGAGTCTCCGAAGGAGGTGTCGGCTATGGAGATCCGAGCTTTGCAACTCTCGGCTCGTTTTCCACTTGGGGCGCCGCTCTTCGAGAGTGGAGAGCTGGAGCGCTATCGGCCAATGCGCAAGCTCTCGAGGAAATTAGTAACGGGATGCTTCCCGAGCATTGCGCGGAACTTCGTGTTCTTGGGGACTTGGCAGGGAGCGCCGATCTCTTACGGGAACGCCTAACCACTCAGGCAGCCCACTATGCTTCTCGACTTGAAGCCCTATACTCGGCGCGAAACCTGCATCTGCATAACGGCATTCATGACGTTCCTGGCGAGGTGGGTCTGGCACAGCTCGGTCAGTCGATGGTCGATGCGATGCTGGAAATTTGGTCTCTCTGGCTTCCCCATAACAGCCAAATGCAGCCTAGAGAGGCTGTTTCAGCTCTAGCGGGTAGATTTGATGCGGTTGTTTCAGAGCTTACCTCGGGACGCCTGCTGGAGGACCTCGACGCGGGTTCTATTGCCGCTCCCGGCTGGGTTCTTCCATAACTCACTGGGTACGAGACGAGAGCACCAGAGTCCAATCCAAGTGTTTCATAAGGCCGTAGAAGTTTTTCCAGTTCCAGCAATCAACGTCTAGTTTCACCGGGCAGCGAATTGAGAGGGCCGGATGTCGCGTAGTGTGGGCCATGCATGCTTTTCGTCATGTCGTTCCCACCCTCCACCCCCATGAAGTCGTGAGCCCAATCAGCTCATTCCATTGGAAGACGACTGGATGGAGCACCAGATGTTTCTGACAGCGGTGGATCCTGGGATCACACCAAACGCGAATTTCCCTTTCCTTGAGTCGTTGAAGCAGATCGGCGGGGGAATCCTCGTCGGTGCCTTCATCGTCATCGCCATCGTGGCGATCATCGGAGCGGCGATGCTCCTGGCCGGCAAGCTAAGCCAATCTTCACGGCTTGCGTCCGGCGGGGGAGTGATCCTGCTGTGGACGGGGCCGGTCGCGGCCATCCTCGGCGGAATAAACGGCTACATCCTGTGGTCGCAGACGGCATTCCCACTCGGTTTCTGAGCCATGCCAGTCGAGTGCGACCTGAACGGCTGGTGGCCGCCCGGATGCGGACTCGTCTCTCAAGCCAACGACGGCGCTCAGGGCTCCATCACAGCTATCTTCGCGAATGTCCTTCAGAACGTCGCGTCGTGGATGTGGGGCTTCATCACTGGCGCCTTTACGGTGTCCGATGTCGACGACTCCCAGTGGACGGCCATCGGTGGACTCACCAACTGGTGGGTCATCGTCATGCTGACACCACTCGTCGTCGTGATGATCCTCCAGTTGCTGTCGGGCCTGATTAGCCAGCAACCGCGACGTCTGCTGCGGGCGCTGATCGGGGGAGCGGCTGCAGTGCCGCTCGTGGCCGCGGCCGTCTACGTCGTCCGCCAGCTCACCAGAGTCAGCGATGAGGCTTCGGCTGCCCTTCTCGAGTCCATCGGCACAGATCCCTACGTCGTGTTCATGCGCCTCTTCGGGTTCGAACGAGCCCCCGCAGAATCGGACCGTGAATGGAACGTCATCTCACTCGCGCCCGGCAACCAGGGAGGCGCCGTCGGCGGAGCGATCGTCACCGCCATGGCTGTCATCGTGGTGTGGATCCTCGCGTTCATCCTCATGTGTTCAATGATTTTCAGGACGTTCGCTCTCGCGGTACTCGCTGCTGTGGCTCCCGTGGCCCTGATGATGATGCCGTGGGAGAAGTCCAGGGCCTGGGCCGGACGATGGTGTGAGATCGTCGTCGCGCTGCTCCTTGCCAAGCCTTTGGCCGCAACCGTCCTGGCGACGGCCATCAAGCTTTTTGCGGATTCCGAGTCATTCGCCGGTCTGGCCGCGGGAACGGTCGGCATGGTCTTGGCCTGTGGAGCACCCCTTATGGCGCTGCGACTCGTGAGCTTTGCCGGCGGAGAACTGGCCGCGGCAGCACAGACCGCTGGCGGCGGACACGTACTCGCGAGGAGTAGCAGCGTGGTCACCCGCCAGGTGAGCCGGCAGCTCGGCGGCAGGCTCACGGTCGCGTCGTTGATGGCTCGGTCCGCGATTACGAAGCCCATTCAGTCCGGCCGCCGAGACATCCCGACGCGGGTCCTTCCGGCCTCCGTTCCGATTCCAAGAAGCCTGACAAGTACGACGGCGGTACGCACCTCGGGTGGCAACAGCACCGCTCCCGATCCGCGGGCTTCTCACGAGAGAACCGGCTCACGCAGCGACGTCGTTCAGGGCCACGTTGTTTCAGATCCCGGCGGCCGAACGACAACGGCCCAAGGAACGCAAACCAGCACCGGTCCCCGCGCCAGCGGTCGAACATCAGCTCCGAATCCCTCTGCGCGTGTCCCCGAGGTGAGAAACCCGAGCAGCGCGCTACCGACGTCGGACCTGCCGCCAATTAAACGGAAACAGGCATACCGCCCACAACCACCGGACAAATTCCATGAGTGACGAAACCAGGGCTCTGGAGCCCGTCAAATTTCCAAGGTACGAACGCCGTGGCATTTTCATGGGCCTGAAGTGGTACCAGCTGGGATTGGTGGCTACGGGGGTACTCGCGGCGATCATCGCGTCCGCAACGGGTGGTCCCGTAGGCCTCGCCGCCATGGCCCCGATGTGGCTTTCACTGGTCCTGGTCGGCGTTCTGCAGTACTCGAGGATTCCTTACCCGATCTGGGGCACGTTGATCGTGCTGTTTTTCGTCCGCAGTGTTTTGGGGCAGACGACCTACCTTGTCCACCCCGAGCGCCCCATCAAACCAGGGCAACTCGCCCTTCCTGGGGGACTGGGCAACCTCAAACTACAGCCGCTCAGCCGAGGTGAGTGTGTTGTGCTCGACCCGCAGGGGCGGGAAGCGGTCGTTGTGCTCCGTTGCAGCACCCGCTCGTTCGCACTGCTGGACGATGACGATAAAGCGTGGGCGGCTCAGGCATGGTCCAGGGTCCAAGCTGGGCTGGCTCAACGTTCCGACATCGCGCGGATGGCCGTCCAGGACTATACGGTTCCTTACCCCTCGTCGGCACTGCAGGACTTCTACGATCGGACCGTTCCGGCCGCCGACGGCGAGCGCAGCTCGTGGGGGCAGATGGCGTACCAGGATCTGATCTCCGCGGCCGGGTCGGCGATGAGCCACGATGTTTTGCTTTCGCTGGTGGTCGATACCTCCAAGTCACGCCGGAGGATCAAAGAATCCGGTGGGAAGAAGAACGGACTCGAGCGCCTGTTGAGGCTCGAGGTTGCTGCGATAACTACTTCACTATCCAGCCATGGAGTCAGAGTGGAGGAGTGGTTGTCTGAGCCGCGTCTGCTTGAGGTGTTCAGAGGCATATTTGATCCTGAGGCCGTGTCGAAACGATCAGGCAGGCAAGAGGACATCGAGCGAAGTAATGCGGCGGACCCACCGCGACATAGCTCAGGACCCATGGCGGTTGAAGAACACTGGACTTACCTTCGCACTGATTCTGGCTTTCACCAGACGTTCTGGGTAGCGGAATGGCCGCGTCAGAGGGTGTACCCGGGTTTCCTCCATCCTCTCGTCTATGTGGGCGACTTCCGGCACACGGTCACCCAGGTCATCAGGGCCGTTCCCACCCTTGAAGCTCTGCGCGACATTCGCTCTGCCCAGGAAGCGCACGAAACCCGCCGGCGGATCAATGCCAGATTCGATCGCCCGACGACCCGTGAGCAACGGGCCGAGGAGGAGGAAGTGTCCCAACGTGAGGAAGAGATCGTCGCGGGGCACGGTGATGTCCGACCGACGGCGTTCGTCACTATTACGGCTTCGACGCAGGAAGACCTGGCTCGGCATCGACATGAACTTGAGTCGGCAGCTGCGGGAGCATTCGTAGAGCTTCGTCTTCTTGCTGGACAGCAGTGGGCGGCGTTCATTGCCGGAGGACTTCCCTTGGGGCGGGGTTTGCGATGAGGGTCAACGCTCAAGAGGTGAGTTACACGCCGTCAGGCACGCGCGCGGACCGGAAGGCCGAACGGCGAGCCAAAAGCGGGGCGCCCCGCCGGGGGATGACTCGATCGCAGCGCACAGAAAAACCAGAGTGCCCTCTTGACCACGAGCGCCTCCTCGGCGACTGGGGGAGTCGCGATGCTAAGACCCTATGGGGACCTCATCGTCTGCGGCCAGCGCCGCACCGCGCGTCGACGCTGACGTTCGCCGCGGCCTACCCCTTCATCACAGAATCGGGCTTGGGTCATGAGGGGACGTACATCGGAACGGACGTTTTTGGATCCGGAGCCTTCTCCTACGATCCCTGGATCCTCTATGACAAGGGCATCATCAGCGGGCCCTCGATCGTCGTTATCGGGACCGTCGGCACGGGTAAGTCGATGTGTGGGAAGTCGTTGGTGGCGCGTTCCATCACCCTCGGGCGGAAGGCGGCCGTGGCGTCGGATCCGAAAGGCGAGTGGGTCGGCGTCGCCAAAGCTGTTGGGGGCAAAGTCATTTCGGTTGGGCCGGGCAGGTCAGCGAGGGTGAATCCATTGGATGCGGGACCACGCCCGAGCTCACTCAGCGACACGCAATGGCACGCTGTGGTGCGGCAGCGTCGGCGGCAGTTGCTTGTGGCTCTTGTTTCCCTGATGCGTCAAGGCACTCCGCTGCATCCCGTTGAACACACGGCCCTTGACATGGCCTTGATGGAGACGACCGCCGAGAATTCAAAGCCGACTCTTCCCATGGTGCTCGACCATTTGCTGAACCCGTCAAAGGAGACGCTGGACCTCGTTGGGAAGGAAGGCGGAGTTGCCGTCAGCCATTCTCTCAGGCGGACAGTCTCCGGTGATCTGGAAGGAATGTTCGATGCACCTTCCACTGTGGCGTTCGACGCCGACGCCCCGATGATGGTTATGGACACCTCTGCCCTGATAGGTGCGTCCGAGCAGGCGCTGTCCTTGGCTGCTGCCTGTAGCGCCACCTGGCTTGAGGCCGCGGTGACAAACCCCGACGGCGGCAAGCGCCTTGTGGTGTACGACGAGGGTTGGCGAATGCTTGCCGACCCGTACATGCTGGCGAAGATGAGCGAGCAGTGGAGGCTCGCGCGGACCTACGGGATCGCGAATCTGTTGATCATGCACAAGGTGGCAGACCTCAATGAGATTGGCGACAATATGAGCGGTCATCGTCAGAAGGCACTGGGCCTCCTGACGGAAGCGGATACCCGGATCATTTACCGGCAGAAGCACGATGCGATGCGATTGACGAAGGAGGCCCTGGGTCTCACGGAGGCCGAATGCGACCACGTCGAGAATCTGCCGAAGGGTGTCGGGCTCTGGAAGGTGGGAAACCGTTCCTTCATAGTGGCGAACCGGGTAACTACGGACGAACTGGAAGTGTTCGGCACTGATGACCGGATGCACCTGTGAAATCGCGGGCGGGAAGCACGAGTCCGATGATCTCAGTGGGTCTTTGGTTGGTTGCGGGGTACGTGGCCTTTTGCTTCCTTGTCCAGGTTGCGGCCGCTGTGACCACACCTAAGCAGTGCGGCGGCAGGCCGCCGTCGTTATTCATGCCGACGGCGGGCGCGGGCCTGCTGGTTGGCCGTCCTGAATGGATCACGAGATCCGCAGGAGACTGCCGCGCCGATGTCGCAGCTATCTGGTGGCTCGTAGGCGCTGCACTTGTGATGGTCGCTGCGCTCGCCGTCGGAGGTGTTCTCACTTGGCGGATGTGGAAGCAATCGGGTGCATGGTTGCGGCAAGAGATCTTGAGTCGGGACGGGGTGGCCGGCAGGGCGGAGATTGTTCGGGACTTTGGGGCGAGGGCGGTTCGACGGCGAGGCCAGTACACCCGCCCCGGGCTGGGCAAGCCGAGCGTCCAGGACGTTTCCTGGACGCTCGGGCGCTCGCGGGGAGTGACCATCCACGTGTCGACCGAGGAATCGATGGTCATTCAAGGTGCGCCGCGGTCGGGCAAGGGCTTGTACGTAGTGATCAACGCGATCCTTGACGCGCCTGGAGCAGTCGTGACGACATCCACGCGTGCTGACAATCTGGTGGTGACCATGCGAGCGCGGAAGTCTGAGGGACGGCCAGTGACTGTGTTCGATCCGCAGGGGATGTCGGGGCTGCCGTCGACCCTTCGCTGGTCACCGGTACGAGGATGTGCCGACCCGGACATTGCTACGCGCCGGGCATTGGTGATCACTGCGGATACGGAAATGAAGGGCGAGAATGCAGCGTGGCAGAAGCGCTCGCTCATTGTGTTGCAGTGTCTACTGCACGCCGCCGCGTTGTCCGGTGGGCGGGTAGCAGCGTTCCGCCGCTGGTCTTCCAGTCCGGTTCTGGCCCGGGAAGCATTGGATGTTCTGGCCAGCCCCGCGGCTGCTCGTGGCTGGCAAGCGGACTTGATGGGGATCCTGGAGGACGATCCACGCAATACGTCGAACTCGTGGATTGGAGTCTCGGCTGCGGTTGCACCTTTGTCCTCGCCCAGGGTGATGGCTGCCCTTGATCCGCAGGATGAGGAGCAGGAGTTCGATCCCAAGAGCTTCATCAGGCAACGTGGGACTCTCTACCTGATTGGGACCCGCTCCGGAGCTGCGGCCGCGGGGCCCTACCTATCTGCGCTCATCGATGACATCGACAACGCGGCCCGTGAGATGGCGTTCGTGTCTGCAGGTGGGCGGTTGGACCCTCCGTTGTCCTTCATCCTGGACGAGATAGCGAACTTGTCGCCGTGGCCGGGCCTTCCCGTTGTGCTGTCGGACGGAGGTGGAATTGGCATCTCGACTCTGGTTGTACTGCAGTCCCTGTCGCAGGCTCGAAGCGGATGGTCGATTGAAGAGGCCGCCACGATCTGGGACTCGGCGATCATCAAAGTAATTTTCGGAGGTGGGTCTGACGAGCGTGATCTGCGCTCGCTGGCAGGGTTGCTGGGGGAGCGAAGCCTCATCCTGAACACCCGGTCCTGGTCCTCTCAAGGGCGGCAAGACGGAGAGCAGATTCGGGAGAGCCCGGTCATTCGGCTGGATGAGATTCGTCGCTTGCCAGTTGGCACTGCTCTTATGTTGGGTCGGCGGACGCGGCCGATTCTTTTGGACCTACGTGATTGGCATAAGCGCAAGGACGCTGCTGAGCTGGGGCGTTCGAAATTAGAGACCGAGCGAGAGCTGGCCGCCGGCCATCTGAGCCGGCAGGAAACGAACAGCGAGGCGGATCAATGAGCACCCAGGCGGACGATGCTGATTTCGAGGTGGGACGGGTAGCTGACTTGGATGATGAACTGACGGCGGAGCTGTTCCGGTCATCGTTCCAGCCGTCCCCTCGGAACATAGGGGTGACCCACCGCTGGCGCGACATGACCTCGCAGCAAGCAGTGGCGGCGTGGCAGAGCCTGTTCGAATGGGTGCGATGGTTCGTTGGCGCCTATCAGCTGACGACTTCGGTTGTACCGGATTGCTGGTGGCGGCATTCCGAGATTGTGGCGGAGCTCTATGCCCTACAGCGGGCAGAGCTAGCTTCGTTCACCTCTGACGATTCCGGCTTCGGTCCGCTGGCCTTCCACGAAAGGCTCCCACACGCCGTCGAACGTCTCCGCACCCACACTCGAACCGCAGGTTGCGTGGGTTTGCAGAGCCATAAGGAACCGGTGCTGAGGGTGGTGCCAGCGGACACGGACTTTGAGACCTGGAAGATGGATGCGCATCAGGCGGGCGGCTGACAGTCATGCGGTTCACGGCGGGGTTAGTCATGGATGAGTGATTACTTGTCAGGCCGTTCCAAGAAGTACGAAGGGTGGCTGTCGTGGCCCCTCAAAATGAAGATGGTCCCGCCGCCGGCGTGCATGCTCAACCAAACAGTGGCGCTCGCATATCGCCGGAGGAGCGCATCGCTGACCTCACGGCTGGGCTTCACGCGGCTCTCGAGGAAGCCATCGAATCACCCGTGCGGTGGCAGGTCTTGCTGGACGCATCTGCGACCTTGTGGCGTTATTCGGGAGGCAACGTCGCACTCCTGATGATGCAGATGGGCCAAAGGGGGACGGACGGACCTTCGCTGGTGGCTGGGTACAAGGAGTGGGCACGGCATGGAAGGACTGTCCTCCGGGGCGAGCATGCGTTGTGGATCATCGCTCCACGGACGGCATCGATGCAGGAATTGCGTATGCCCGACGGACAACGGAAGCTGGTGCCGCCGAACCAGGCTGCGCCACCGGACGCCGTTGCGATCGGCAAGAAGAGCGTGGTCACGGGATGGCGCGGGCAGGCGGTCTTCGATGTATCGCAAACTGAAGGAACGCCGCTGCTGGTTCCTCGAGCGGGCCAGCAGTCCGACGTGGATGTGGACGAACTGTGGCGATCGCTGACTGAAGTTGCTGAGCAGCATGCATTCAAGCTGGACGTCACGCGCTCGCAGTATGGGCTGACGAGCGGGTTTACCGATTTTGCGGAGCACCGAATCCACGTCGGCGCCTGGATGAACCCGGAGGAGCGCGTGGCTGTTCTTGCCCACGAGCTGGGGCATGTCCTGCTCCACGGGCCGGACGACGGCGTTGGGAAGCTCTATGGGAGCAGCGTGGATCACCGTGGCTTGGCTGAGGTTGAAGCAGAATCTGTTGCTTACACGGTTCTTCGGGCGCACGGTATTGATCGCTCGGCGCGATCGGCCAGTTACCTGGCGGGTTGGGCGGACGCGGTCATCGACGCGGAGAAGGATCTGCGGCGCGATGCCTCGGATAGTCGGGTGTCTGCCTCCCGGGTTGATATTGCCAAGTCCGTTCTGGGGCGTGTGACGGCGGCGACCAAGGGGATCCTCGCGGTGTCGGATCCTCCTGGCTTTGGCGGGAAGATCGCCATGATCGAGGCTGACCGCCGTGTCCAGGACACGCCGACTTATGCCGGAGTTCCTGGCCCGGGTGGGTCGATGCGAGGCCCCGAAGTGGCCGGGCCTTGAACTTGCAGATGTCCGATGGGACCGGCTCGTCGGCTGAGGAAGGAAAAACCATGAACACGAAGATCCCCATCACTATCGCTGGCAATCTTGTCGCGGACCCTGAACTCACCATTGGTGAATCGGGGACTCCGCACGCGAAGCTCCGCGTTGCCGTGAACCAACGGATCCAGAACCCCGACGGAACCTGGCGGGACGGCGAACCTGTCTTTCACAACGTCTCAGCCTTCCGGATGCTGGCCGAGAACGCGGCTTCCTCGCTCAAGAAGGGCGACCCCGTCATGGTTTCCGGAGAACTCGAGTTCCGGGCGTACGACAAAGACGGCGAACGGCGTGAAGCCCGGCGGATCATCGCGGACACGATTGGCCCGGACCTCCGGTTTGGGACCGCGACGTATCAGCGGGCGGCCCGTCCGGTTGTCGAGCCTGAAGCTTCAGTTGAAGCAACTGGTCCTGAGGCCACGACGGCGACGGGTTGGCCGGTTTACAACGTCTCCACGAAAGGGCCGGTGGTGACGTCCCCTTTCGGCGGAGTCCGGACCAATGACATGACGATGTGATCCGCTCATTGCTGTTGCTGGCCCACGTCTGCTTCCGGAGCGGCGTGGGCCTGCTTCTGTCACCGCTCGAACATTCGAATATATGTTCTAATCTTGTTTCTATGAGACCGAAGCAAGACTCCACCGCTTTCGCCCGCATGATGGCCCAACTCGACGCCGACAGCGAACACCCGAAGCCCGACGACGGCAAGATCATCGAGATGAACCCGGACAAGCAGCCCCTGGTTCGCGTCAACGAGATCTACGGGCGCGCGATCAAGTACACAAGGTCGTATGGGCTGATCGAGTGGGTCGATGACCAGCGGGTTTATCACGTTCAGTGGTTCCCGGCGGGGCAGGTTCAACGGGTGGATCAGGAGTCGTGGAGGGGGAGGCCGCTTTAGATCCGCGTCGTCAGCTCGCTTGTTTCAGGGACTTGCTTCGCACGCTTGGGGCCCACGCCAAGACCTCGTTGCCGGTAATCCGGTACGTAGTGGGCCAGGGAGATCCGGGCCTTACTTGCTGAGGGTCGGGTTTGATGAGGAGAACAGACCCGGGCCACAGTGGTTCGCCCAGGGCTTCGATCCAAGCGGGTTGGATGTAGTTAAAGCGGTTCCAGCGGATCGTAACCCACGTTCCGGTGGGCTGGACGGCGTCGACCGAGAGCAGAGTGACTTCTGCGGTTGCTATGCCTGCCTGCTTGAAGCTCTCGAGTGCTTGCCATCGGTCGGCGGCGGCAGTCTGCCATCGCCGCAGCCTGCGAATGCGTTGACCCCACACAGCCAGAAGGACGATAGCCACCACGGCCACGGTTACCACGATTAGGTTGGAGCCTGTAAGACTGGATGTCAGCCCAACCAGCATTGGGGCGATGGTAATCGTCACTGCGCTCACTATGAGCAGAGCGGGTGTCGCGATTCGTGGCTTGATGGCTGGGTTGACTTGCATGGTTTGCTCCGTTTCCAGTTTAAAGCTGCCAACCACTGCTGGTAAGGCTATGTTGGGTTCGTAACCATGCGGAATCCCTGATGGGGGCATCAGCCAACTCAAGGCGGGCACCTGATATTGAGGCTTGAAGCTGTTGATAGTGCATGTTTTGCTCCCAGTCCCACTCGGCGGGCGGAGCGCCAAGAGGCAAAGCCGAGTCGTGGACACCCCAGCGGTCCCTATAGATGGCAACGCTCCGAACAAGCGGCGCTCCTTCGTAGCTTTCGGTGTGAGGGTTGAGCTCATTGAGGAGAGCTGTCTTCCATTCGGGCTCCTCAAGCATCGCTGTTCTGGCGACCTGTTCTGTTCGGTTCCCGATCCGCCGTCGAACCTGTCCAAGCATGAAGGCCAGATCTTCACGCGTGTTGGTGAGCCTCTCTGTCAGTGGGTCGGAAGCTAACTCCGGCATTAGCGAACAGAATCTGCGGAGACGGGCGTGGACCACGGCCGTGACGTTGTAGGCGGTGGCGTCGGACTCGAGTGCCCGAGCCAGCACACGCTGGGCCCCTGGGCGACTAACGTTGCTGGCTCGGCGCCAAACAGCAACTGCTGCGCCCCAGGCACGTGAAGCCATCATCGCTTCGGCGTCACCGCGGGAATGCGACTCGATACTCTTCGCCAAATCCAGTCCTGCAGCGATTTGGGCTAGGTAGTCGTACTCGAGGTTCAACCGTTCGAGGCTGTCGGCGTGGGATCGTTCGAAGTCCCGAACTTCATGGGCTGTCCGCTCAGCTCCTTCGGCATCCAGGATTTCGCTCAGGATTGACCGCCAACCTGCCCGTGAGGAAGGGTCGAGGATCTCTTCCTCATCCGGATTGCTCTCGCTGACATATGCCATGTTGGAATGCCGCCCTCGGGTCATGCTGACGTACAATAGTTCCCGTGTCAGACGACCGGGCGTGACGACGGTGTGGGCTGTGTCCACGGTTAGGCCCTGAGAGCGGTGGGCTGTTGTTGCATAGCCCAGTTCCAGGGCGTTCTCGACATATGCGGCCGCTAACTGAACGGTGGCGCCGGTGTCTCTTCGGATGGAGCGAAGTGAGCCCCTCCGGCTGTCCACCTCAGTAACTTCAAGCAACGTCCCGTTGCGGAGGAAGGCGCCCTGGGTGTCGCGAGTAGTCCGATCGTTCCTTCGAGCGATAACTTGGTCACCGGGGCCCGCCTTGAGACCGTCCCTCAGCACAACCGTGTGCTCGGCATCGACGTCGCCGCGTACGACACGGTCAGCCTGGGCACGCTCATTGAGCATTCTCACGGTGTCGTTGTCAGGTCCAATCAATACTGACACTCGTCCGGCGAGGATATCGTCGTGCCAACCAACGTACGCACCGTCCACCATATCCATATAGACGCCGTGGCTGATCCGGTCGTGATGCTCGTAGACAGACAAAGCAGAAACGCGGCCCTCGCGTAGCGCCAAAGAAGCCGACTTCTCCCACTCGTGAGCGAAACGCCAAATCGTGTTCAGTCGCGCTGCCTTACCTTGTCGATTGAGCCAACCAATAACACCCCCGGCATCGATCGAGTCGAGCTGGGCAGGGTCGCCGACCAGCACAATCTTGGCTCCAGCGTCCTCCGCTTGCCTGACCAGAGAGGCCAGCTGGATTGTCGACACCATCGATGCCTCATCGACTACGACCAGTTGGTTTCGCCTAAATCGCCACCGGCTTTGTTCAGCAGCTAACCGGGCTGCCATCTGTTCGAAGCGAGCGTTGACGGGGTCCCTATTGGACGTCGGCCTCAGCCGGGCTTCCGCGGCAAAAAACTGACTGGCTCTTGCGCTCGCACCCGAACCAACAGACTCATGCAACCACTTCGCCACATTCTCTGTGACCATGCCAAGACCAAGCCCAAGCACCTCGGCGCTCGCAGCTGCCGGAGCCAAGCCGACCACGCTGCCGACGCCGAACGTGGATTCCCAGGCAGATTTGATTGCACCGAGAGTTGTCGTCTTCCCGGTGCCGGCGGGGCCGACGATTGCGTCCAAGCGATGAGCGCTCATCAGGACCTGCGAGGCTGCTGTCCTCTGGTCTTGGGCAAGCTCAAATCCGTCCTTATTCAGGTATGACTCGAGTGCCTCAATGGTGAGGTCTACCGCGACGGCCGGCGCCCCGTCGTCGTTCGCTGCTGCCAGCACCTCGTCCTCGAAGATGAGCGTCGCGTCGTCGGTGTAGAGGCGTGCGCCGTCAAAGTCGAAGACGCTGCGGCCGGCGAAACGCAGGTCATCGGAGGCATCCGGTGGAAGGGTGTAGCGGTACTCGTTGAGTGGCACGGATTGGCGCTCCGCGTCGGTGGCCACGGCTTCGATCATGGCGTTGCGGTCCGCGGGGGAGGCGCACCGGATCTCGGCGCAAACCCGCTCGCCTTCCGCGATCAGGTTCCAGCGATTCCAGGTGGAGCGTTTGGCGGCCACGCGCTGTCCGGTCAGGTGCCCGACGGCGGCAATCCAGTCTGGGGCTAAGTCAACGACGCTGAACGGGCGTGAGTGGGAGCGATGGATGGTGGAGGCAACCACGGTTTCGGGGTCGAGGCCCTTGGCTTTGGAGCGTTCGCACCATTGAGCTGAGAGCTGGCGAAGGGGAGCGGGCGTTGTGTCTTTGGGTTTGCGTGTGGTCAGGGTGGCCTGCTGTCGAAGCTTGACGACTGTGGTGGCCGTAGGTCGTTGCCCATGTTCCGCCGTCCATTCTCTGACGAGGCGGTCGGTTTCGACGTCGATGAGCCTGGACCGATTCGAGAATTCGCGGATGAGTTCCTCGGATACGCCGGTGAGTTGTTGGCTGGGGTTGTGGGAGGCTTGGGTTGGCGTGCGGATTTCTGTGTCGGTGCCGATGCTGGCTTTGAGGGCGTCGAAGAGGATGCCGTTGTAGTGCTCGCTGGCTGCAACGACGGCTTTGTAGAGGCTGCGCGAGTCGAGGGTGGTCCAGGCGTTGTCGGTGATGCGTTGGACCCTGTTGGCGATGACGACGTGGGTGTGAAGTTGTGGGTCGCCGGCGCGGGATTCCCAATGGTCGAACGCAGCGGCGATGACGCCTCGGGTCCCGAGATGGGCTACGCCGTTGCGTCCGGAGCGGGTGTTGATGACCAGCTCCTCCAGCCATCGCAGCGATGCATCGACAGCTTCGTGGTGGGTCTTGAGGATCTGTTCTTGTAGGTGCCGGGGACTGAGAGCCCAGAGTGCTGAGACGGATTTGGGGACGCTGAAGGTGAGGTCGAAACCGGCGACGGCGTTCTTGGTTAGTTGTCGGCGGCTTGCCTTTTCTGAGATTGTGGTCTGGCTGTATGGACGGCCTAAAGCTTGGCCGGTGTCAGGGTGCGTGGCGTTTTGGAAGATTGCCTTGGCGTCGGACTCGGTGACTTTGTCCCCCTGTTTGCGGTCAATTCCCGCTAAGCCACTGCCGACCCATTGGCCCTGCGGAGTTCCTGCGTCGACGTAGTAGCTAATCGCGTCCGGGGGAGTAGCGGCCGCGTCATCGAGCATGGTGGATTTGAACAGGTACTTCAGCCCGGACTGGACGGAGAGCCGGGCGATCGACATGGTCATGCACGAAGCGCCCCGGATCTGGTCTTGTTGGGCAGCCATCCTCTGCGACGAAGGATGCCGACTGTGGTTGGGTCGAGGGCGACACCCTTGACCTTCGAGACGTGGACCAGAGCGGTAGCCACATGGGCCAGATCCTGGACGTTGGTTCTTTGGGCTCGTTTGAGACGCAGGACTTCGTTGTGGAGAAGACCGTTCCTTGTGTCCAGTTCGTCGTAGATCGCGTGGAGGCGTTCGAGCTCGGAGGACTGCCGCCGCAGCTCCGTGGTGAGCCGGTCGATGCGGGCCCGGCAATCGCGGAGCTTGGGATCTGGCAGTCGTTGAGGAGTTTTTGTGTTCACAACTTTTCATGCACGAGGAGCCGTCAGCCAGCATGACGTGTCGCCTTGGATGCCAGAGGTGTGAAGGAGTCATGACGTTCAAGGCACCGCAAGGGCTTGCGGTTTCAAAGCGTATGTTTTGGCGAGACATCTAGTTTCGCCCCCTAGCGCGGTATTGCTGTGGGGATCGGCAGCAGTCTTGACCGCGGCGCTGCTGTCAGCAGTTCGTCATCGACTTCGGTGAATCTGCCATATGAGCTTTTAAAGCGCGGTTCGAGGTTGTCGAGGTTCAGGGCGCTCCTGGCTACCTGATACATTCATTTCTTTCGCCGGGTCCAACACGCGCACCGGCGCCTATGGTGGAACTCTGAAACAGGCCGCGCTTTGTGCTGGAGGTAGTCCGAGCCGTCCGGGCGGTTTGTCCCCAAGGCGGTCCAGTCTCTTTTCGTACTTCGGCCACCGACTGGCGGAGCGAGAACGCCAATGATCTCCTAGAGGAGTGGACTGCCGACGATGCGGTTCGTCTAGGCAAGGAACTGCACGCACAGGGGCCGACTTCCTGGATCTGTCCACCGACGGTCTCGTTAGGGAGCCCAAGATCTCGGCCGTGCCCAATTAACAGGGGCTCTATGCAGCGCAGGCACTTAACCAAGCTGGAATTGATTCCGGCGCTGTGAACATTTCACCCACCCTGCCCAGGCCGAATACATCCTGAGGAGAGGAGGAGCGGATCCCATATTCCTTGGTCGTGAGCTACTGCGGAAACCCTACCGGCCTCGGCAAGCTGCCATTGAGCTGGGCATCGAGCCTCAATGGCCGACGCAATATGGCTACACCGTGCGAAACTGCACGACGTAGGCAGGCTGCATCCCGTCCAGCTTGCTAGTGCCGCGCGGTCAACCTCTGAGTGGGAGGCATTGCTCCGCTTCAAAGTACGTTTCCGGCGAAGAACTGTGTTGATTAAGAACGATCACACCGAGTGAGCGAGGAAACGGCGTCTCAATTGGCAGGCCGAAGCCCGGACCAGTTCTGACTGATCCGGGCTTCGGTGGTGGAGGCTGTTTCCATCCTCGTGCCTTCCTAAGGAGCTTCTGCGGGGCTGTTGGCTGTGACATAGGTGGAAACGGTCCGCGCTTCGAGCTCCGGGATGATGTGGACAGCCCCGATGGTGAGGAAATGTTGCGTCTGTCGATGCAGGTCAAAGTCCTCGGCTGTGTGGTAGCTCTCCAGGATGACAATTTTCCTGTCATCCTCCACTCCGCGGAAGAATTCGTAGGAGATGTTGCCGGGTTCTTCACGGGTTTGGGCTGCCATCTTCTGCAGGTGTCCCAGAACCTCTTCCGTGGTTCCTGGCTTGGTTCTGTATCTGGCAACGACATTGAAGGTGCTGGTCATGATTACTCCTTTGGGTCTTGGTGGGTTGCGCCGATGACCACGGCGGCCCCGGCAGGGAGTTCCTGGCAGGGACGGAATCGTGCCAGAACGTCCGGATCATGGCCCGCGACGACGGTGAGCCCGCGTTGACGCGCTTCTTCACGGATGAACGCGAAAGCCTCATACATGGCCGGCAGATCGCTGATTGCAGTAAACGGCATGTCGCGTTCCAACTCCTCGTAGAAATGGACAGCGTCAGAGGCCAAAAGAACGTCGCCCTCCGAAGTGGGGACGTAAACAATTGCCTGTCCGGGCGTGTGCCCGCCGACTTCGACCAGTCTGATTCCCGGAGCCGGCGACGTTTCGCCCGAGAACAATTTGAGGCGCCCTTGGGTTTCGGCCAAGCGAAGCTGGTCTATTTCACCGTCTTCAGCGTAGAAGGAGAACTGGACGTGTCCAGCTGTGGGCGAGGTCCAGAACCGGTATTCAGCTTCGGCAATGTGGATCCGGGCGTTCGGGAACAGGTCAAGGTTTCCGATGTGGTCGTAATGGCCATGGGTCACCACGACGTCACCGACATCATTCGGGTCCATGCCTAGGTGGGCAAGGGCCTCGGCGGGGTGCAGCAGCAGGGTCCTGCCGCGCCGGCGGCCGGCTTCTTCGCCGAAGCCTGTGTCCACAACAAGGATGCCTTCTGGCCCCTGAAGGATCCAGAAGTAGTAGTCAACGGTGGCCGGTCCATCGTCTTGACCGTACAAGCGGTAGTTAAGGTAGACGTCGCTGCGTTCAGTGGCCCGGGTGCCGACGCGAACGACGACAACCCGGTAGCCGCCGTCATCCTTAGTCGGCGCCATTGCCGCCCTCGTGAACTTCAACGGAAGGCTCAAGGCCGTCGGCGCCAACAACTTCCCGCCATGCTTCGAAGCCGGCCTGGAATGCAACGACGCCGGCTTCCGGAAGCGAAATCTCTATCGCTTCGAGGATTTCGGTGGGCGTCAGGCCAAGGTCAAGCGCTACGCGGATGTGGGACTGAATGTGTCCCTTCGATGCGCGCATGACGGTGAGGCTGACAATGAAGATGAGTTCCTTGGTCCTACGGTCCAGGGTGCGCTCATCCAAATAGGCAGCGGACACCACGTGATTTGCCGCCTGAAGTACTGGAAAATCGTGCTTGGCCATTACCTTGTGGTAATCGAGGACGTATCCGCGTTTGCGCGCCATGTCGTCTATGTAGGCCTGGGCCTCGGCGGTCTGGTCGTTCAGATCAATGGTCATACTGGTGTCCTTCCGGATGGTGCGGCGATCAGCTGGTGCGAAGCGGTGCGCCGTTGAGTTTTTCGTAATATCGGGCAAATTCGGTGTGGTCCGGATTGTCACTGTCCAAGAGCTCCCGCGCCTTCTCGGCGGTTTCCTGTGCGGTGAGCACGATCGGCGCCTCAGCGGACTGCTGGGAAATGAGGTTTTTGGCGATCTTCAGGTCCTTGAGCATCAAGTCCATGGCAAAGCCGGAATCAAAACTTCCAGTCAGGATGTGGCGGGGATACTTGAACTCAGACGCCTGGCTGCGGCCCGTGGAGCCATTGATCACTTCCAACATCTTCTCCGGTGCAATGCCAGCCGTTGCGGCCACCGTCAGAATTTCCGCTGCGGCAGCGAGGTTGGTGGCTGACAGCAAGTTGTTCAGCGCTTTGGCTGCGTGTCCCGTCCCTGGGGGCCCGACATGAGTGATGGACTCGCCGAGGTTACGAAGGTGCCGTTTGGCGCGTTCGACGGCGGTGCTGTCGCCACCGACCATGATGGCCAGTTTGCCGGTCAGGGCCTTGGCGACACCACCGGACACCGGCGCATCGATGTAATCGATGCCCAGGGCAGCTGCTTCAGCGGCAAGGCCTGCGGTGCTTTGGGGTTCGGAGGAGCTCATATCGATGATCAGGGTTCCAGCCGTCAGACGCTTCAGGAGTCCGGGACTGGTGCGCAGGACAGACTCGACGATCCGGCTGTTGGGGAGCATGAGGATCACGGTCCCCACGTGGGACGGGATGTTCTCAAGATCAGGCAGAGCGGTGCCGTTCGTCGCTGCAGCCACCTCAGCGGCGACCACCGGATTCGTATCGTAGACGAACAGCTCGCGCCCGGGGGAGTAGTTCATGGCCATCGGCCGGCCCATGTTACCGAGGCCTACGAACAGGGACGCGTGAGAATCGGGCATTACCATGTTGACGTTCCTCCGTCGATGGTGAGCACAGATCCGGTCGCGAAACTGGACTCTTTGGCGGCAAGCCAAACGATGGCTTCGGCTACTTCTTCCGGGCGCCCCATACGGTGCATGGGCGAACGGCCGTTGAGGGAGTCAACGAGTTTTTGCGGTTCTGCTGACTCGGCAATCATCTTGTCGAAGTAGGGCGAATTGATGGTTCCAGGAGCCACGGCGTTGACGCGAATGCCTTGATCCACGTGGTCCAGCGCCATGGCCCGGGTGAGAGCCGATACGCCGCCTTTGGAGGCCACATATGCAGCTCGGTCGCGGATGCCGACGTTGGCTGTATATGAGGAGGTGTTGACGATCCTACCGTCACCGGTCTTGGCGAGTTCCGGAATGGCGTATTTTGAACAGAGGTAAACACCTTTGAGGTTGACGGACATGAGACGGTCCCAGTTGTCTTCGTCGATCTCCAGCACATTTCCGGGGAACCCGAATCCCGCGTTATTACACAGGACATCAAGGCCTCCGAAGTTGTCCACGACAGTCTTGATCATGGACCGGACGCTGGCCGAGTCGCTGACATCGACGGTGACTGCCAAGGCTTTGGCGCCGGCCTCATCGGCGACTTCCCGGGCCGCCGCTTCGTTCTTGTCTGCGATGGCCACGTTGGCGCCGAGGTCAGCGAATCGCAGGGCGGCCGCCCTGCCGATACCGCTGCCGGCGCCAGTGACGATGACGGTTTGGTCAGTGAAATTCACGAGGCGTTTCCTTTGAGGTCAATGATCTGACGGATGACTTTGCCTTCGCGGAGTTCATCCATGGCGTGATTGATGTCCTCCAGGGCGATGGTGCCGGAGATGAGCTTTTCGACTGGCAGGACGCCATCCAAGTACATCTGGGCATAGCGGGCGATGTCCTCCGATGGAATCCCGGAGCCCATGTAAGAGCCGATGATCTGACGGGCTTCAACAACCAGGCTCAAGGGGGAGATCTCGAGTCGTGCATCGGGCCGGGGAAGCCCGACTGTCACAGTTCGGCCCCCTGGTTTGGTCATATCGATGGCGCCGGAGAGCGCAGCGGGGTTTCCCACGCACTCGATCACGGCGTCGAATTTCAGGCCGGCCGCCGCTGCGTCCGCCGGAGTGTAGGCAGCAGTCGCACCCATCTCCAACGAAGTTTCCAACTTGGACGGGAGCATGTCGATGGCAACCACTTCGCCAGCGCCCGCGGCTATGGCCACAAGAGCAGCTGCAAGGCCAACGCCTCCCATGCCGACAATTGCAACAGACTCACCGGGCCGCACTTTAGCCGCATTTATGACTGCGCCGCCGCCCGTGAGGACGGCGCAACCGAGGAGAGCGCCGACGTCCGCCGGTACGCCTTCGGGCAGCGGAACGACAGAATGCTTGTCCACGACGGCGTACTCGGCAAACGCCGAAACTCCCCCATGGTGGTCCAGGGGCTGGCCGTTGATGCGCAGACGTCGGTCGCCGTGAAGCAGGGTTCCTTCGGCGTTGGCCTTGGTGCCTTCGAGGCATAGCGCCCAGCCGCTGGAAGTACATGCGGTACATTCACCGCAGCGCGGCATGAACGTCATCGTGACGCGCTGTCCGACTTTCAAATCCCCACAGTCTTCACCGAGTTCTTCAATAATGCCCGAGCCCTCGTGCCCCAGGACCATGGGTACTACGCAGACGCGCACACCGCTGACGCGAGAGAGGTCTGAGTGACACACCCCCGCTGCTTCCATCCGGATGAGGACTTCGCCGCGGCCCGGTGCGTCAAGGGTCAACTCGGCCACGTTGATGGGAGTGGTCGCCCCCCAGGGCGTGGGCGCCCCGATGGTTTCCAGAACTGCTCCTCTGAACTTCATCGTTCTCCTCCAGTCGCCGCCGTCTCCGGCGGAATATTTCTCAGTGAGCTGCAAATCGCGCTAATCCAGTATTACCGTAATACCTCTGACCGTGTCTAGCCCTACATTCGGTGCTATCGCGTATGATGGTGAGACCCTTTAGAAGGAATGCCATGACAATTGACGCCATCCGCAGAACAGCTGCGCCTCTTCGTACGGAAGTGGTCAACGCCCTGCGTCGAGCCATCGTTGCCCAGGAGTTCGCGCCGGGGGACCGGTTGGTCGAAACAGTAATGTGCGAGAAATACTCCGTAAGCCGGACCGTAATTCGGGAGGCCCTGAGGCAGCTTGAGTCCGAGGGGCTTGTTACTATGGTCCCGAATCGGGGCCCCGAAGTTGCCACGCTCAGCATTCATGACGCGGAGAGCCTCTACGAGGTCCGCCGTGCACTTGAGTCACTGGCCGGCAGCCTTTTCGCCGAGAGGGCCACCGACGATCAATGCGCGCAGCTGGTTTCCAGGCTTGGTGAGGTCAAGGTTGCAGTGGCCTCCGGCGACGCGGAGAAGCGCTTGGCGGCTAAGGATCGCTTTTATGACGTGCTTCTCGATGGAACTGGAAACGCAGAGATTGCCCGGATGCTGCGGAGCGTTAATGCCCGGACTCAGATGCTCCGCACGCTCTCTCTGGCCGCTCCGGGTCGCGATGCCCGTACTATCGCTGAGATAACCCGGATTACGGCTGCGGCAGCCGTCAACCGGGATCCCGACGAAGCCCGCTTGGCCTGCGAAGAACATGTTCGCAATGCGGCAGAGGCGGCCTTGGGGGAGATGCGCAAGCTTCACGCCAGCTGATTCGTACCTCTCCAAGCTCCGGTTTGCCCCCTGGTGAACCGGAGCTTTTGTTTTGTCTCAGAACGAGTTGACGTGGATCACATGTGCGCTCTAAGCTCGTAACACCGTAATACGGTCTTATGACATTCCAGCACTTCCAGGATCCCCAACTCTCTGTTTCGAAAGGTTGAGCGTAATGGGCGCATCATCCGCGACACTGGCGTCGCCGCCTTCACCGGCGAAGGTCGCCATGGCCAGTTTCATTGGAACCACGATCGAGTGGTACGACTACTACATCTTCGGCGCTGCCACTGTTTTGGTGCTTAACAGCCAGTTCTTCCCTACGTTGGACCCGTTTGCCGGCACTCTGGCTTCGTTTGCCACTTTCGCGGTGGCTTTCATCGCCCGTCCCTTCGGTGGTGCGTTCTTTGGGCACTTCGGTGACAAGATTGGCCGGAAGAAGATGCTCGTTTGGTCTGTACTGGCTATGGGATTGGGTACGCTCGTGGTGGGGCTGCTGCCTAATTACGCCACCATCGGTATCTGGGCTCCGATTCTGCTCGTGGTCTGCCGGTTCCTGCAGGGCTTTGCGGTCGGCGGGGAATGGGGCGGCGCCGTGCTGATGTCCCTTGAACATGCTCCAGCCAATAAGCGCGCCTTCTTTGCCAGCTTCCCCCAGGCTGGCGTTCCGGCGGGCACGGTCCTCTCCAGCGGCACCTTCGCGCTGATCGCACTCATGCCTCAGGACCAGCTTCAGTCGTGGGGCTGGCGGATTCCGTTCATTGCTTCCATCCTTCTGGTCATCGTTGGCCTGTGGATCCGACTCAAAGTCACCGAATCGCCTGAGTTCCTGGAAATCCAGGAGAAGAACGAAGTCCCCAAGGTGCCGGCGTTTGAAGTCTTCAAGAACCACAAGCGCTCACTCATGCACGGCATTCTCTGCGGTTTCGCGCCAAACTTCACGTTCTACATCGCAACCGTCTTCCTGGTCAGTTACGGCCCGAAGCAGCTTGGCATCCCCTCAAGCACGATCTTCGTCGCCCTGATGATTGCCGCCTCCCTTCAAGTGTTTACCTTGCCGTTCTTCGCCACCTTCGCCGATAAGTACAGCCAGAAGAAGGTACTGCTGACAGGCTGCATTCTGGTTGCTGCGGGGGCCTTTCCGGTCTTCACCCTCTTCAGCACAGGAACATTCTGGGGAATTCTGCTGGCACTCGTTATAGCACTCCCCATCCTTCATGGTGTCTCATATGGCGTGATCTCCGGTTTCACAGCCGAACTCTTTCCCACGGAAGTTCGGTACACGGGCACCTCCCTTGCTTACCAACTCGGAGGCATCGTCACATCAGCACCAGTGCCGATCATCGCAACCCTGCTGATTCAGCAGTACCAATCAAGCGACGCAGTCGCTTGGTACATGGTCATCTCGGCAGTCCTCGGCTTCATCGCCATCGTCACCGCGAAGACCATCAAGAACAAGAAGGCCATGGACACCGTTCGCGTGGACGAACTGAGCATCTGATCTTTCATGGTGCAAGGCGGGAGACGTCTCCGGCCTTGCACCGCAGCACGCTGAGTCCGTTGCCGAGCGCAGAAAGAAGCTTATGACTTCAACTAGCAACACACTTCCAGTCATATCGGCCCCCTGGTTCACCAACCTCGCCAACGCGGTGCAAACTGACCGTGAGCTGCAGGTCATCGGCAAATTCAGCGACTTCTGGATTGACGCCGTCTCTCCAGGTAACTGGCGCGTCGTTTTGAACTTCCAACGTTCCAGCCTCATTCCAACGCCGTGGAAAGACCTGCCCGAGGATCACATCGCCATATCCGCTTCGCCGTCCGGCTGGGGACAGATCTTCGATCCCCACCCAAAGCCTTTGCTGCATGACCTGCTCGCCCTTGGGAAGAACAGCCCGGATGTATCGCTCTGCGGTTCCGACGTCGAACTCGTCCGCAATTTGAGGGTCCTTGCACGTTTGGTGGATCTCGGAAAGGCACTCCATGTCCAGCACTGACACACCTGTAGCCGGCTTCGAAGATGTGGTTGGCCGCTACGTGAACCTGCGTTCGTCAGGGCGCGATCAGCGCATCTACTTCGAAGAAGCCGGCAGCGGACCGGCCCTGCTTTGCCTGCATACCGCAGGCGCCGACTCCCGGCAGTTCCGGCACCTGCTTAATGACCCGGAGATAACCGGCCGGTTCCGAGTGGTGGCCTTCGATCTTCCCTGGCACGGCCGATCCTTCCCACCGGAAGGCTGGTGGGAAGAAGAATACCTGCTCACCGCTGACGCCTATGTCGCAATTGTCCGAGACCTTGCGGCCGCACTGAATATGGAGCAACCAACAGTTATCGGTTGCTCCATGGCCGGGTCCCTCGTGTTGGAACTCGCCCGCAGGCACGCCGATGAAATCGGGGCAGTCATAGGGTTGTCGGGAGCGCTCAAGGTCAACGGGCGCTTCCAGGACTGGTCCCTTCGGCCGGACGTCAACGCCCAACAGTCTGTCCCCACCTGGACGTCGAGCCTGATGGCACCGCAAAGCCCAGAGGTGTCCCGCCGCGAAGTCTGGTGGATCTACAGCCAGGGCGGCCCCGGTATTTACCGTGGTGACACCTACTTCTACTCCCAGGACCTGGACCTCCGAGGCAGAGGGCATGAGATCGACACAACGGCCTGCAAGGTGTACCTCCTCACGGGTGAGTACGATCACGCCTGCACTCCTGCCGATACAGCAGATGCCATCGCCGGAATCCCGGGTGCTAAGGGCGGTGCCATGAAAGACATCGGGCACTTCCCGATGGCGGAGAACTACCCGCTGTTCAAAACCTACCTCCTGCCGATCCTCGCAGAACTCCACGCGGACGCGACCGGTAATGATCTGGATTCACTCGCCTTGGAAGGAACCCGCAATGCCTGAAACGGCTACTGTCACCCCTGAACTTGAGCGCCTTCTGCTCTCGACAATCCCCACCGGGCTGCTGATCTATGGCGAGTGGCGCGATGCCAGCGGCGGCGGGACGTTCGCCGTCGAAGACCCCGCAACGGGAAAGAAGCTCCTAGAGATAGCGGACGCCACCAGCGCCGATGCGATGGCAGCACTGGATGCTGCCGACGCCGTTCGGGCGTCTTGGGCGCGGACAGCCCCTCGCGTCCGGGCGGAGATCCTGCGTCGCGGTTTTGAACTTGTGACCGAACGCGCCGAAGACTTTGCCCTGCTGATGACCTTGGAAATGGGCAAGCCCCTGGCTGAGGCACGCGGTGAAGTGACCTACGGCGCGGAGTTCCTACGCTGGTTCTCGGAGGAAACCGTCCGTGACTATGGCCGATACCTCACGTCCCCTGAGGGGAAGAACAAGATCCTGGTTCAGCGCAAGCCCGTGGGGCCATGCCTGCTGATCACACCGTGGAACTTCCCTCTCGCGATGGCGACCCGAAAGGTTGCCCCTGCCATTGCTGCGGGCTGCACCATGGTCCTCAAGCCAGCCAAGTTCACGCCGCTGACGTCACTGTTGTTCGCCCAGGTGATGCAGGAGGCGGGTCTGCCCGCCGGTGTGCTGAACGTCGTCGCTTCATCTTCCGCGTCAGCAATCTCGGGTCCCCTGATGAAGGACTCGCGTCTTCGGAAGGTGTCTTTCACGGGCTCGACGCCGGTCGGCCGACGGTTGCTCGCGGACGCGTCCCACAATGTGCTGCGGACGTCGATGGAGTTAGGCGGCAACGCGCCGTTCATTGTGTTCGAGGACGCTGACGTCGACAAGGCAGTCCAGGGCGCAATGGCAGCGAAGATGCGCAACATGGGCGAGGCCTGCACCGCAGCCAACCGTTTTCTGGTGCACGAATCGGTCGCAGAAGACTTCACCTCGAAGTTTGCCGCGGCCATGGGTTCACTGACGCTGGGCCGAGGCACTGACCCGGGTACCGCCGTCGGGCCCATCATTGATGGTGGTGCCCGCAAGGACATCCACGCTCTGGTCACCGAAGCAGTAGAGCAAGGAGCTAGCGTGGCCACCGGCGGCATACCGCAGGACGGCGCGGGCTACTTCTATCCGCCGACCGTTCTGGCCAACGTCCCGCACGATGCAACGATTCTGGCCAGCGAAATCTTTGGTCCCGTTGCTCCGGTGACCACCTTCCGCACCGAGGAAGAAGCCGTCCGCCTGGCGAATGCCTCCGAGTACGGCCTGGCGTCCTACCTCTTCAGCCGCGACCACGCACGGATGCTCCGCGTAGCAGAACAGATCGAGTTCGGCATGGTCGGCTTCAACAGCGGCATGATCTCCAATGCTGCCGCTCCGTTCGGCGGTGTGAAGCAGTCCGGACTCGGCAGGGAAGGCGGAGCCGAGGGCCTCGCTGAATACACCACCGCCCAGTACATCGCCATCCCGGACCCGTACGCGGCCTAATACGGTGCCTCCGCGTTGCTGAGTGCCGAGCATCGTCCACACACTGTCCCCCGCCCTATGCTCGCAACAGGGCGGGGGCCATTCCATGCCCCGCAAGGAGGGCGGACGGAAATCAGGACGTTTCGATCGGGGGGGCTAGACCTTGACGATGTTCCGCGCCTACTCGATCGTTGCCACGGGGTGTCCCATTGTCTCAGCGAGATGAGCCACCCGTCGGACCAGTTGTCCAAGCCGTCTGTAGGGGACATCTCCAAGCCCGATACTGACGTAGCCGCCCAACGAGATTGCCCTTGCAGTCATTCTCCAGCCACCTACGTCGCGAACGTGCATGGTCCAGGGATCGCCACGTAGCAGTGTTTCGAGGATCGTGTGCAAGGTAGTCAGAGCAGGAGGGGACCACAGGGGACTGAGTCCCCGGTGAATCCCAGGTGCCAGTAGGCCTCTTGAGCGAGCAGAGCCTTCTCCTGCATTCGATGGGCTGTCCGCACTACCCCGGGCGCTCCTAACCTTCGACATGACCCGGATGTCGTTGTGGTTCGTTGCGCCGAGAAGGACTTCCACATATCCAATTCTGTTCATAAGAATGGCTTCGAGACTGGAAAACTCGTGAACATCAGCAGTCATGGATGCGGCCATGCGGATGTCGCTGCCAAGATTCAGCAGTGCAATCATTCGACGCTTAGAGCCCGTATAGGAATTTCTTGATGGCACTGACCCCACTCGTTATCGAGCTCCGAAGCAACGAGCTGCGGCTGGCGATGGTTTAGACGTGGTCCCGCCAGCTATGTTTCGGATACCAGCCCAGACGCTCTTTGGCTGCGTCGGTGTTCAACAGCGTCTCGTGCTCTTGGAAACTCCGTTTCAGCTGGACCTCGGGGAAGCGGGCCGCAATAAGCTCGCTGGTCGGAATGGGCATCGCTGTGTCGTCGGCAACGATAAGGAAGGTTTCAAAACCGCGGGGACTGTAGTGCAGGGCTTTCTCAATGGCACTTGCGGCGTCGCGGCTGTCGATGTACGCCCAGAGGTCCCAAATGCGGTAGTCGATGTCGTCGGCGAACTCCGGGTACTCGGCGTACTCTTCAACGTTCTGGACATAAGAGAAACGGAGAGCGGTGACTCGAAGCTCCGGGTCATTCTTGGCGAACTCGGCGGCAACCACCTCTGAAACCACCTTGGAAAGACCATAGGCGTTCCTGCCGCGCAGGGGAGCGTCTTCATCAAGGGGTAGATACGGCAGATCGCTCGAAAATGGCACACCGAGTGTCGTCTCGCTTGAGGCGTGCACAATGTTTTTGATGCCTAGGCGCCTGCATGCCTCAAAGATGTTGTAGGTACTGATCACGTTGTTCCGGAACGTCTCGGAGTTGCTGTGCATCCGGGGATGAGGGATGGCTGCGAGATGGACGACGACGTCAAAAGCCCCGTTCACGGTGTCGCCGAGAATGTCCCAGCCAACGCTCCCCAGGACGTCGTGCGTCTGCCCGTAATCGGTGAGATCAGCAACGAGCGAGATGATGTTCCTATTTTTCGCCGGAGCCCGATCGACTCCGACGACTTCGTGTCCGGCCGCGAGAAGGTGCTCGACCGTCGGTCCGCCGAGCTTACCGTTGACACCCGTAACCAAAACACGGAGTTTCTTCTGTTCCAACTGCAGGACCTTTCGAAGGATGACGTGTGCTCGCGCACTTACAAAGCTTTCTCATTGTCCGGACTTACCCAGCTACGTTCCAGCTGCGAGCGGGACCCACTTTTGCCTAGGCATTTTTGTCCCCCCTTTAAGTTCGTGTGTGTGGGCGGCTCAGGCCCAAAATGGAAGTTGTGGATCGACAATCAGAACTCAGCGAATTCCTTCGGCTCAAGCGTGCATCCCTCAGCCCCGCAGATGCGGGCCTCGAGTCCTGGGGACACCGGCGCGTTGCCGGTTTGCGCCGTGAGGAGGTAGCCGGGCTTGCTGGTGTCAGCGCAGACTATTACCGTCGACTTGAGCAAGGAAGGCTTTCGTCAGTGTCTGAGTCGGTCCTGTCCAGTTTGGCATCGGCATTGCACTTGGACCACGCCGAAACGGAGTACCTTTTCAACCTTGCCCGTCCTCAGAATGGGTGGCGCAAGGAGTCCGCGGTTAAGCAACAGCTGATCCGTCCCGAGTTCCGGAGACTCATGGATGGCATGGTTGACCAACCGGCCTTTGTTCTTGGCCGAAGGATGGAGTTCCTCGGCGGAAATCGCCTTGCGTTGGCGCTTCTTGCAGACTTCCCCTCAATGCCTATCGGCGAGCAGAACATGGTTCGATGGATGATCCTGGATCCAAAGGCCCGGGCGCTCTACGAAGAATGGGAGACCGTTGCTGCAGAGATGGTCGGAGTTCTTCGGGGGGATGCTGCGCGTTTCCCTGAAGATGTTGCCACTGCTGCTTTGGTTGGAGAGCTGGCCATGAAGAGCGAGGAGTTCCGATTCTGGTGGGCCGATCGTAAGGTCCACGAACGAACTTCAGGCTCGAAGGGATTTAGCCACCCTGTCGTTGGCCACTTGGAGATTGACTATGAAGCGTTCAACAGCGCTGCTGACGCTAACCAGATTTTGTTCATCTACACCGCCCGTGACCTCGCTTCACTTGAAAAGCTGAGGCTGCTATCGAGTTGGTCAGCCAAGGAGCCAGCCTCCCACAATGGTTTGAAGCCATCCCTGAGAAATAGAGCGCAGCGACCCGTATGAGTGACGTCAACGCTCGGGCCTTCAGTCAATAACGAGGGACTTCACGGCTGCCGGGAGGACGGGTTCAGGGTAGGCCTTGCCCTGCTTGTTGAACAACCCAACATGGCATCGAAACAACGCGGACGGCGATGCCTTCGGGCGAAAACGTTGAACTAATGGAAATCACTTGCGTTCTTGAATGCGAGACCAAGCGACCACGCCCGTCCAAGATCGACGACGCCGACCCTCATGACAGACAGTGCAGGTTCTAAGCCTGGAGGGACGTACGCGCGTGATGGAGGCCCTTAGTCAGAGGGATCCATAGTGCGCCATGACCTCCACATGGAACGGCGGTCGGTCATCTCATCCACCCTAGGAAAGCAAAAATCGCAGGAAATCCTATAGATTCTCCGTGCCTTGTATTTTGGTCAACCGGTTGCTATCTTATACCAATCGAGGTTTCTGCGAGTGACTCATGACACACGGCAGGGGACAGCGTACGTTTAGGTCGACGGAGCCTAGCTGCGACAGATGTTCCCACGACTCCGTGGCCTCGTGGAGACAAGTAAATCGTCAAAATTGGAGACATTGATGTCCAATCCACAGCTTCCCGGCGTCGACAGTGCCATCGGAAAAGCCACGCTGGCGCACGTCACCCGTCGGCTGCTTCCCTTCCTTCTGATTTGTTATGCCATTGCCTTTATAGACCGGACCAACATCAGTGTGGCATCGCTGACCATGAATAAGGATCTGGGTCTCAGCGACGTGGCGTTTGGTCTCGGCGCTGGCATTTTCTTCCTCGGCTACACGATTTTCGAAGTTCCGAGCAACATCCTCTTGGCCCGCATCGGCGCAAGGATTTGGATCGCCCGAATCATGCTCACTTGGGGTGTCATCACCTCACTGATGATGTTCTCAACTGACGCGACCAGCTTCTTCATTTTCCGCCTGTTGCTGGGTATAGCTGAAGCCGGGTTCTACCCGGGTGTCATTTATTTCCTCAGCACCTGGTTCCCGACACAGTCCCGCGGAAAAGCCTTCTCTCTGTTCCAGATCGGCGGACCCATTGCGCTCGTCGTTGGCAGCCCTCTTGCCGGTTCTTTGCTGCAGCTCAATGGTGTGGCGGGCTTGGCTGGCTGGCAGTGGGTCTTCCTGATCACGGGTATCCCAGCTGTCATCGCAGGCGTCATCTTCTTCCTGTACATGACGGACCGCCCGAGCCAGGCCCGCTGGCTGCCGGCCGAACAGCGTGAATGGTTGGTGGCAACGATGGAGAAAGAAAGTCTCGATTCCGGGGAGCACGGACACTCGTTCAAGACGGCCATGAAACACCCGATCGTGTGGCTGGTCAGTGCCATTAACTTCCTTATTATCCTCAGCCTCTACGGCGTATCGCTGTGGCTTCCACGCATCATCAAGAACTTCACCGGCGCTGGGGACCTGCTAACAAGTTTCCTTTCGGCGATTCCCTACGTCGCCGCCGTCGTGGCTGTACTGCTTGTGGCGCGCAGTTCGGACCGTCGCCGTGAGCGTCATCTGCACGTGGGGGTGCCAGCCCTCATCGGCGCTGTGGCTCTGGCCCTGACCGGGGCCGTGGCACAACAGCCGTGGTTGGCCCTTGTTGCCCTCTCTTTGGCTTCGGCTGGGATTTACGCTGCCATTCCGCCGATGTGGGGTTTGCCCACCGCGGTGCTGGGCGGCTCTGCTGCAGCGGCTGCCATCGGTACGATCAGCGCTATCGGCAACGTCGGTGGTTTCGTAGGTCCGTACATCGCCGGTCTGATCAACGGAGCGACGGGGCAGCCCCTGGCTTCGCTCATCGCGATGGCGATCTCCCTGGCGTTGGCAGGCGTTTTGGTTCTCGTCATGAGAACTCATTCAGCGTCCAGCAAACCCGCTGGCTCCAGCGCTGCCAATGCCGAACTCACCCAGACCCCTAAAGCCTAGGATCGGAACCCCTTTGACAACGCAGACACCACTCATCATTGAGCTCCGCAGCAACGAGTTGGCCAGCAAGTCCCTGAACCCAGCTGTCCCTTACGAACCCGACGAAATCGTCACTGATGCTTTGGAATCGATTGCCGCCGGTGCGTCCATGGTTCATTGGCACGCCCGGGACTCCGACGGCGCCCAACGGCCGGGGGACATCTCCCTTCAAAGCCAGGTCATCAAAGGCCTGCGGGCACAATCGAATGTCATCCTGCATCCGACACTGGGTTTCATTGGTACACAGGATGACGCTGAATCACGGATACAAACGATCCTTGAGCTCAATTCGGATTCCGAAACACGGGTTGACATCGCCCCGGTCGACTTTGGCGCCTTCATCGCCGACCCGTGGCTGGAATCGCACCAGGAATTCGCGAGTGAAAACACCGTTCTTATGAACCGCACAGGGTACCTTCAGGAGCTCCTGGCGGCGCTGAACGCTAACAGTATCCGGGTCATGTCCGTCGTCTGGAGTGCAGGCGCCGTCCGGACGGCACGGCTCATGCAGCGCAGGGGTTTGCTCGCTAAGGAGGCCTACTGGCAGCTGGGCTTCACCGGTGACGACGTCCCCGGTGGTCCGCCTCCCACGCTGGCGAACCTGGAGACTTTCTTGGAGGCTATTCCTACCGGGGATCCGTGGACCATGCATGTCCGTGACGGAGACGGCTTGACCATGGCTGCTTGGACAATTGCCGCCGGCGGACACGTCAGCATCGGACTCGGAGATGATCCTTACACGCGTCTGGGGCAGCCGACCAACAGCGAGCTCGTGCGCCGTGTAGTGCACCTAGCGGAGACTTTAGGCCGTCCCGTCGCTACCATCGAGCAGGCCCGGAATATCGTCGGGGTCTGACACGCTTCCATCCCGAACATTTAGGACACCCTGGCCTTAAAGCCAGGGTGTCCCTTTTGTGGAGTCCGAGCAACAGTTTCCCGTGCCGTCAGATAGCGCCCCAATGCTGAGGGGATTGCTTGAAACCCGATAGGGATGGAGGAGTCGCCGTTGGCATTGTCGGGAATCATGCCGGTTGTCCGGTTGAAGGACGCACTTGGATCTCTTCCGGAACACTGGTTGGGCCTCTTACGGCGCATCGCCAATGGGTCTGGGGAAGAAGTCCGTGCTGGGCACCGGGTTGGTCCTAGTGTCTTTTTTGATGAGACTCTGGAAGTCGAGTTCCCGAACTTCTGGACGGAACCAGCGGAGGATCTTGTCGGGACCGCAGATCTAGGGGCGGCTCGGCCGCCCGTCGTCCTATAACGAAGGAACCGCTTGGGCTAGTTGAGTCGGGCCGAAGACCAAACAACGACTGGCGCCCCGTCAGATAAAACGCCCTTTTGGTACATGTACCCTCTACCGTTTCACAGACGGCTGAATCCGCAGGCGGGTCCTTCGCATGGAAACCGAAGGACCCGCCGAGAAAGTCTGCGTCTAGGTGTTGTTGGCGAGGGTTTGTTTGGCGGCTTGCGTGACGGCTTCGGCAGTGATGCCGAATTCGTTGAAGAGCCGCTTGTAGTCGGCGGAGGCGCCGAAGTGCTCGAGGCTGATGGAACGGCCGGCGTCGCCGACGAATTCCTGCCAGCCGAGTGCGAGGCCGGCTTCCACGGAGACGCGGGCCTTCACGTAGGCGGGGAGGACCGACTCGCGGTAGGCCTCGTCCTGCTTCTTGAACCACTCGACGCACGGCATGGAGACCACGCGGGTGGCGATGCCTTCAGCCTGGAGTGCCTCACGGGCCTGGACGGCGAGCTGGACTTCGGAGCCCGTGCCGATCAGGATGACCTGCGCGTCAACGGTTTCGCCGTCCTTGGATGCCTCTGCCAGGACGTAGCCGCCCTTGGCCACACCGGCGGTGGAAGCGAACGTGTCACCGTTGGCTGCGCCCTCGCCGCGGGCGTACGTGGGAATGTTTTGGCGGGTCAGGACGATGCCTGCCGGGTTTTCGTGGTTCTCCAGCATGGCCTTCCACGCGGCGGAAACCTCGTTGGCGTCTCCGGGGCGGACCACGTCCAGGCCCGGGATGGCGCGCAGCGAAGCGAGCTGCTCCACCGGCTGGTGGGTCGGGCCGTCCTCGCCGAGACCGATCGAGTCGTGCGTCCAGACGTACAGCGACGGGACACCCATCAGGGCGCCGAGGCGGATGGCCGGGCGCTGGTAGTCGGAGAAGATCAGGAACGTACCTGAGAATGCTCGGGTGCGGCCGGCAAGCGAGATGCCGTTCACGATCGAGGCTGCTGCGTGCTCGCGGATGCCGAAGTGCAGGACACGGCCGTACGGGTTGCCCTTCCAGGCATCCGTCGAGCGGGACGTCGGGATGAAGGACGGCGAACCTTCGATGGTGGTGTTGTTCGACTCGGCCAGGTCGGCCGAACCGCCCCACAGTTCCGGCAGAACCGGGCCAATGGCGTTCAGGACCTTGCCGGAAGCGGCACGGGTGGAGACATCCTTGCCGGCCTCGAAGACAGGAAGGGCAGCGTCGATGCCAACGGGGAGCTTCTTGGCCTCAATGCGCTCCAGGAGGGCGGCGCCGTCCGGGTTGGATGCCTGCCAAGCCTCGAACTTGGCCTGCCAGGCGGCACGTTCCTCGGAACCACGCTCAACCACCTTGCGGGCGTGGGCCAGAACTTCTTCGTCCACGTCGAAGGACTTCGCGGGGTCGAAGCCGAGCACGGTCTTGAGTGAGGCAACTTCTTCGGCGCCCAGGGCTGAGCCGTGGATCTTGCCGGTGTTCTGCTTCTTCGGGGCCGGGTAGCCGATGATGGTGCGCAGGGAAATGATCGACGGCTTGTTGGTCTCAGCCTTGGCTGCGAGCAGGGCCGAGTACAGTTCCTGGACGTCCTCGACGTAGTCGCCGGTCTTGGTCCAGTCGACGCGCTGGGTGTGCCAGCCGTAAGCCTCGTAGCGCTTGAGGACGTCCTCGGTGAACGCGATGTCGGTGTCGTCTTCGATCGAGATGTGGTTCTCGTCGTAGATCACTACGAGGTTGCCCAGTTCCTGGTGCCCGGCCAGCGAGGACGCCTCGGACGTCACGCCTTCCTGGAGGTCGCCGTCGGAGGCGATGACCCAGATGGTGTGGTCGAACGGCGACTCGCCGGCGGGGGCATCGGCGTCGAACAGGCCGCGCTGGCGGCGCTGGGAGTAGGCGAACCCGACGGCGGATGCCAGGCCCTGGCCCAGGGGGCCTGTAGTGATTTCCACACCAGCGGTGTGCTTGTACTCCGGGTGGCCCGGGGTCAGCGAACCCCAGGTCCGCAGCGCCTCGAGGTCCTTCAGCTCCAGGCCGTAGCCCGAAAGGAACAGCTGGATGTACAGGGTCAGTGAGGTGTGACCGGGGGACAGGATGAACCGGTCACGGCCGATCCAGTCCGGGTTCTTGGGATCGTGGCGCATCAGCTTCTGGAACAGCAAGTATGCTGCCGGAGCCAAGCTCATTGCCGTACCGGGGTGGCCGTTGCCGACCTTCTCCACGGCATCAGCGGCCAACACGCGAACGGTGTCAACAGCCTTCTTGTCCAGATCGGTCCATGACAACTGAAGCACGGCCGACTCCTTTGTAGAAGCTAAAGAACTCATAAGGTTCCATCCTTTTGCTTGGTGGCCACCACAATGGGGGCAATGATGTGTAAAAAGACAATGATGCAGCGGGTGGATTTCACGGATACTGAACGGAAGTTCCTAACAACTGAGTGAAGACTTCTTCTTCGGAAACCCAAGTCTCGATCCCGGCTAGCCGCAGGTGCAGTCGTCGGGGGGTGACGCCCTCAAAGGAGAACCACAAAATCTTTCCGTCGTTGGATACGGCCTCTACCCAGCCGAGGTCTACCACTGTGCCGTCCGCTTGACGCAACTCGACATAGCGTCCTTCCAGACCTGCCCAATGCTCACTAGCCATCAAGTGCAGGGCATTCCCAGGACGTGCGATGTCTTGAAGTTTCGGCTCCATGCGCCTCCCAACAGTAGTCGATCAAGTTTGGTTTGCCGCACGGGGCAAAGAGAACCGCACACTGCGGCGGAGGCTCTACTTGCCTCCGGCTCCGATGACGGCGATGGTCAAGGTTTCTGTTGTCATTTCATTTGCTCCTTAGGTAGGTGAGGGCTTGTTGGGTCCACTGGTTTTCGAGGTGGATGGTGTCTGTTTCGGTGTCCTGCCAGGGCAGCCAGTGTTCGATGATTTGGTTGATGTTTCTGGTTTTGGGTTGGATCTTTTCGATCATGTAGTTGTAGTCGAGGAGGCCTTGGCCGAGGGGTGCGCCGGTGTATGTGAATCCGACCCATCCCTGTTTGCGGCTGAACGCGAAGTCTTTGATGTGCATGTTCAGGACGTAAGGTGCGACGGCGTCAATCACCTGCCGGGGCATCTCCAGTGCGGCGACGGTGTTGGCGGGGTCGCTGCAGATACCGAGGTACGGGCTGTTGACCTGTTTCACCACCGCGAGGATCCGTTCCGTGGGGACCTGTTCATAGGTCTCGACGGCGATCCGCACCCCGGCTCCCTCGAATTCGGGGAGCACGGCCGTGAAAATCTCCATCGCTTCGTGGTTGTCCGGGGCGTGGCCGGGGACGTTGAACATGGTCCGCAGCAGGTCCGAGCCGAGTACCTGCGCGATGTGCAGGAACTTCCGCAGGTGTTCGGGGCGGATGCCCTTCGTCCCGACTTCCAGGGTGATGCCCAGTTCGTCGGCCGTCGTGCGGACGGCGGCGAGGTCGGCGTCGTTCATGTCTTCCAGGGGCGCGTAGTCGCAGATCTGGAAGAGGTCCACACCCATGTCCGCAGCCCGGCGGAGGGCGTCGTGGATGCTCAGCGGGTTGCTGACCTGGTCCGAGAGCTGCCAGAAAAAGGCGTAGCTGGAGAGGCCGATCCGGCTCATGCTGCCACCTCCTGCGCGGCGAGGCGTGTAGCGGTTTCGTCGAGGATGGTTTTCAGCGCTGCGGGGTCGTGTGCGAAGCGGCCGAGGAACAAGCCTGCGACGGCGGTGTCCAGTTCCGTGATCAGGCCCGGTCCGGCGCTGCCGCCGTAGATGACGCGGCTGTTTTCCTGGCCGGGCAACGAACGCAGGTGGGCGTCGAGGCCACGGATCACGGCGCTGATGTATTCGGGGGTGGCTGGTTCGGGTGCGCCGATGGCCCATTGCGGTTCATAGGCGATGATGGTGCGTGTGGTGGGGCCGAGGGATCCGGCGCGGTTGATCGCGGCGTTGATTTCGGCGGTGCACTGGGCGATGGCTTCTTCGGGGGAGCCCGGGGTGAGTTCGCCGACGCAGAGTACGGGGGTGAGGCCGTTGCGGTAGGCGGCGGCGGTTTTCAGGCCGATGATGCGGTGATCTTCGCCGAAGATCCGGCGTCGTTCGGCGTGGCCGACTTCGACGTAGCGTCCGCCGATTTCGTTGATGAGTTTGCCGCTGTATTCGCCGGTGTAGGGGCCTTCGTCTTCCCAGAAGATGTCTTGGGCCCCGCTGGCTGCGGGACTGGTTTCGAGGATCGCTTGTGCTGGGACCAGTGTGGGTGCGCTGGGCAGGATGAACAGTTCGATGTCGCCTTTGAGTACTGCCGGGTGTTTCGATGCCAGGTCTGCGACGGCTTCGCAGTAGTCGATGGTGCGGCGGTAGCCGAAGTACATTTTCAGGCTTACGCCGATCACTGCCTGGGGCTTGGTGACCGCAGCGGGAGTCTTAGCAGCTGGTGACACCTTCGTAGTCCTTAATCAGTGTGACTTTCTCTGCCGAGGCGGAGCTTTCGTCGAAGGTGTACGTGAGCCATTCCTTGGCCAGGCGGCGGGCCAGTTCGAGGCCGATGACGCGCTGGCCCATGGTAAGGATCTGTGCGTTGTTGGAGAGGATGGAGCGCTCCACGGAGAAGGAGTCGTGGGCGGTGACTGCCCGGATGCCGGGGACTTTGTTCGCTGCGATTGCCACACCGAGTCCGGTGCCGCAGACCAGCAGGGCACGGTCGGCGTTGCCGGCGGCGACGAGTTCGGCGGCGGCGATCGCCACGGACGGGTAGGGGGTGTGGGAGGTCGCGTCCACCCCAACGTCGGTCACGGACTCGACCAGCGGGTTCGCTTCCAGATCGGCCTTCAGGGCTTCCTTGTACTCGAATCCGGCGTCGTCCGATCCGATGACCAGGCGCAGTTTGGTGCTCATGCGTTCTCCTTAACAGTGTTCTTAGCGGCGGTTTCACCAATGAGGGTGTTGTGGATGGCCCGGACGATCAGCGCCATGGAGATGGCGCCGGCGTCGGGGGTTCCCAGACTCTTTTCCGCGTGCGGGCGCGCCCGGCCCATGAGGGGCAACAGGTTCGCGGTGGCTTCGGCGGATTGTTCGGCGATGGTCGCGGCAGCGCCCCACGCGTCCCTGAGGGAGCCGCCGTCGTTGACTGCCGCGGTGAGTGCGTCGCTGAAGGGTGCCAACACGTCCACCAGGGTCTTGTCGCCCACCTTGGCTTTGCCGAAGTCCATGATGGAGCGCTTCGCCTCGGCCACTCCGGCGGCAACGGCGGCGGCGTTCGGTGCATCGTGATCACCGACGGCGGCGCCAACCGCGCGCAGGGCCATGCCCCACAGCGCACCCGAGGTGCCACCGGCCTTGTCGGCCCAGGCGTCGGCGGCCAGGAACAGTGTCGTCCCGGCACCGGCACCGCGTACGACGGCGTCTGCCGCGGCGGCTGCTGCGGCGTGGATGCCGCGTTCCATGCCGATGCCGTGGTCACCGTCGCCGGCGATCGCGTCGATCCTGCCCAGTTCGGCCACGTTCGCGTCGATCACGGCCTTGGCTGCTTCAAGCGCTGCAAGGATCCGAGGTGCTGCCTCGCGGGAAACAGCGGATGCAACCGGGATGGAGTGTTGGGCTTCCTCGTTCCCGGCGGCGAGTTCGTCGGCGTCGAGCGCATTCGCGGTGATGGCACCACGGCGGAACGCCGGGGCATCCGCCGGGGCCAGCCACAGTTCCTCGAGTTCGGCGTCCAACCAAAACAAGGTCAGGGAGGTCCCGGCCATGTCGAAGCTGGTCACCAGTTCGCCGACCTGCGGGTCCACCGCCTCGATCCCGGCCTCGGCCAACAGCTGGGCCACGCGGCGGTAGACCACAAAAAGTTCTTCGTACTTCACGCTGCCCAGGCCGTTGAGGATCGGCACCACCCGGGCACCCTCCACCGGGACGCCGTCAGGAACCTCGGCCAGGAGGTCCTTCACGAGCAGTTCGGCGAGCTCATCCGCCGTCGGGATGTCCGTCTCTCCAATGCCAGGTTCGCCGTGGATGCCCATGCCTACCGCCATACGCCCCGCCGGAACGGAGAACAGCGGTTCCGGGGCCCCGGGCAAGGTGCAGCCGGTGAACGCGACACCGAAGGACCGGGTCCGGTCGTTGGCGCGCTGGGCGATCTCCACCACCGAGTCCATCGAATGGCCGGCCTCGGCGGCCGCGGCGGCGACCTTGAACACCGTCAGGTCACCGGCAATCCCGCGGCGCTTGTGCTTCTCCGCCAACGGAGCCGAGGAGATATCGTCCGTGACGGCGATGCTGCGGCAATCGATGCCCTCGGCCCGGAGCTTGTCCTGGGCCTGGGTGAAGTGCAGGACGTCCCCGGCGTAGTTGCCATAACCGAGCAACACACCGGCACCGTTGGAAGCAGCCTTGGCCACGTTATAGACCTGCTGCGCGGACGGCGAAGCGAACAAGTTCCCCATCGCCGCGCCATGGGCAAGGCCCTGACCCACCAAACCAGCGAACGCAGGGTAGTGCCCCGAACCCCCACCGATCACCAACGCGACCGTCTCCGGGACCGAACGCGTGCTCCGGGCCACACCGCCATTGACGCGACGCACCCAACGGCCATGCGAAGCGACGAAACCATCAATCATCTCATCAGCAAAAGCAGCAGGTTCATTAAACAAACGAGTCATAAAAAACAGGCCTCCAAAGACCACCAACAGCCGCAAGGCCAGGGGAAGAAATAGAATTTTCACCGGGATTGGTCAAGGCATTCACACGGCTGCAATTCGAAGGCGCGTGTCCTCTCCGGCTCCCGGCTCCGGAGTGTTGGGCCGGAGCCGGGATGTGTACTGCTCGTTAGGCTTGGGCCTGGCTTGCAAGAGCAGGCTCAAAGTCCGCGGGATCGGCGTTGGGCAGAACGAGGACTTTGTTGGCTTCCCCGTTGAGGAGATCGACGATGTAGCCGAGGTCGGTCAGGGGCAAACGGTGACTGACGATCCAACTGATGTCGACTTTGCCGCTGGCGAGCACTTGGACGAGGTCTTCCCAGGTGCTCCATAGGCGTCGCCCGAAGATGCCCCGAAGAGTGATGCCCTTCTTGTTGATGTATTGGGCAATGTCCAGTTCGACGACCCGGCTCGGGTGCCCGACACCGACGATGACGCCTTCGCGGCGGACGGCCTCGAACAGGGTTGGGTATGCGGCTGCGGCTCCGCTGGACTCGAATGCCACGTCCACGCCTGTCCGGTGTGCGTATTTTTCCGTGATGTATTCGGTAGCCTGGTCTCCCGGCGCAAAGACCGTGGCGCCGAGCTTCTCGGCCAGGCTGCGGCGGTAGGCGTTGGGTTCGATGGCGATGACTTCGGTGGCGCCCAGGTGAAGTGCGAACTGGACCAGCAGCAGACCGATGGGCCCGCAGCCGGATACCAAGACCGAGGAGCCTGCTACTGCCATGCCGGAGCGCTGAAGTGCGTGCCATGCCACACCTGCTGGTTCAAGTAGGGCACCGAGTTCTGTGGGCATGCCTTCCGGCAGGACAAAGCAGACGTTTTCGGGGACGGCAACGCGCTCTGCGAAGGCCCCGTCCAGGTGCATTGCCACGATCTTCATGTTCATGCAGTTGTGGCCGTCGCCGACGCGGCACATGAAGCAATTCTCGCAGGGAACGTGGGTCTCCAGCGCAACGCGGTCACCCACTTTGAGGCGGGTGACGTCGGAGCCGACTGAGATGACTGTGCCGGAGGCTTCGTGGCCTAGTACGACCGGAAGGGTGAGCTTGAAGGCTTGTGCCGACGGTGTCCAGTCGTAAATTTCGCGGTCCGTACCGCAAACCGATACGGCTGCGACTTTGAGGAGGACATCGCGCGGACCGACTCTGGGTTCAGGGTGGTTGTCAATGACTTCGGCGCCGCGTTCAGGCGAGGCTTTAACGATGGCTTTCATTCTGTGGCGCTCCTGTTAGGGCTGTGTTTGGTGCGGGTGGACTAGGCGATGAAGTTGCGGAGGTTCGCTGCGAGACGCTCGGGTTGTTCCAAAGCGAGGCTGTGCCCGCAGTCGTCCCACACGTGTTCTTGGACGTTGGTGGCTACCTTTCGCATTTGGTCGCCGACATGGTGGCCATAGAATTCACGGGCTCCGGTGGCCATGACCGGGATTTTGAGGGGCTCTATGGCGAGTTTCTGGTTGGTTGCCGCGTTTGAGAACGGTGCCCGATACGTGTCCAGCAGTGCCCGGAGCCCGCCCGGGGAGGCGATGTGGGAGACCCATTCATCGGCCAAATCGTTTGGCAGTGCGCTCGGGTCCCACATTTCGGCGCGCATCCACCAGGTCCAGAATTCCCGTTCCTTTCCGGTGATCAGCATCTCCGGCAGATCAGGAATGTAGAAGAAGGGGTTATGCCACTTCCAGGTGCCGCGGCGCTCCATGCGGGCGCTCAGATTCTTTTCTGTAAAGTGCGAGAGCTCTTCGAGTCCCATTCCGGATAGCATCATTTCCCCGAAGGACAGGTGGGTTACATGGTCGCGGTTCCGTGCCGCGATGACGTAGGCGTACTCTGCTCCGCGGTCCTCACCATGGACGGCGTACTTGTCGTAGTCGAGTTGACTCATAAGTTCGGCCAGGTCGTCGGTCATGGTGGTGGATTCATAGCCCGTAGTTGACATGGGCTTGTCGGAGTCTCCGAAACCACGAAGGTCAGGCGCGACAATAGTGAACTTGTCCGTCAGCAGGGGAATGAGCCGTTGCCAGTACGAGTGGGTTTTGGGAGTGCCGTGGATGAGCAGGAGCGGAGTCCCTTGACCAGCGGTGACGTAGTGAAGTCGCACTCCGTTGACGCGTGCCCTTCCGTGATGGACGGGTGCTCCGTTGTGGTCGTAAAGATTTACCAATGTACGTCTGCCTTCCGGGCTACTTGATTGCTGCGTTTGTACTGAATTGGCCGACAGTGTCGGTCGGCAGGTACTCGACGGGAATGGGGCTGATTTCTTCAATGGGGCGGCCGGTGGTCTTCGGGCCAACGATGCCGACGATAATCACGATGATCACCATTGCGGTTGCGACAGCCGCGAAGAAAAGCCCGGCGCCGCCGATGTTGAGCAGCGGAAGCAACACGAAAGGCATCGCACCGGCGGAGATGCGGGAGATCGAGTATGTGGACCCTGTGGCCGTGGAGCGCAGGGGAGTAGGGAAGATCTCTGCTTGGTAGACGTGGTAGGTGTTAGCGAAGATCTGACCCGTGATGGTGAAGAAGAAACCAAACAAGACGATCAGGGCCGGGAGGCTTGAGAGTCCGAAAGCGAGTCCGAAGACGGCCATGAGCCCTGAGGTGACCATCAATAGGTACTTGCGTTCGAAGCGGTCAAGCAGGAACACCGAAACGGCTGAACCGATCGGGTATCCGACGTAGGAAAGTGCGGTAAAGAGCAGCGACTGGGTAATGTCGTAACCCCGCGAGACCAGGACGATCGGAGCGAGAGTGCCGAAGCCGTAGTATCCAATGACTTCAAGTACGTGGAACACGGTCCACATGTAGTACCGGCGGCGGTAGGGCTTGCGGAAGAGGGCCGAGACGGGCATCTTGACTGTGGCGTGTGTATCCTCGTGGACCTCATCGTTTGCGACCGCGGACTTGGGGTCGATTCCAGCTTCAATCTCCATGCGTTCAACGATGGCGTTTGCTTCGCTGCCTCGGCCGACGGAGGCAAGCCAGCGTGGGGATTCAGGCAACCCCCGCCGGACGAAGAGGATAATCACAGCGCCCACGGCACCGCCTGCCAAGAGCCACCGCCAGCCTGAGAAACCAAGGGGGGCGATTGGGAGCAGCCACATGGCCAGGAAGCCCACTACGGGAACAGCAAGCAGAGCGTAGGTGTAGGCCCGGCCAGACCATTTGCCCCGCAGCTTCTTGGGCAGGAAGTCAGCCAGGTAGCTGTCTCCCACAGGGAACTCGGCTCCAACACCGACACCAGCAATAAAGCGGGTGGCAACCAGGAACCATGGGTCCGTTGCGAATGCGCCGGCCAAGGAAGCCAGCGAGTAAATTGCCAGATTCAGAATGAAGGCGTTCCGGCGGCCGATCTTGTCCGCGAGGCGACCGAGGAAGAGTGCACCGAAGAACATGCCGATGAAGGCTGAGCCGAGGAAGAAGGGCAGCAAAGCCGAGCTAAGTCCGAATTCAGCTGTGAGAGCTTTGGAGATGGTGCCGGCGAGGTAAACCTCGTACATGTCGAAGAACAAGCCGATACCAACGGCCAGAACGATCTTTCGGTGAGTCCGGGTCAAGGGAAGCCGGTTCAGGCGACTGCCAATGTCGCCGTACTTGGCGCCGGACGCGGGCGCGTTCGTATCGGTCATGATTCTCTCCATTGAGTGAGAAGCGGGAAGATTGATAAATCGAGAATACGTATTCTTAGCAGCCTTGGCAAGCCCATTTGTGAGATAGGATTCAAAAATGGTTACAAGCCGCGACGTCGCCCGAAGGGCTGGCGTTTCCCAGCCGACGGTTTCACGGGTACTTAACGGCGTAACCACCGTCGCTCCTGAGATTCGTGACCGGGTCTTGGCTGCCCTCGAAGAAACTGGCTATGTTCCCAACGCCCAGGCCAAGGCGATGCGCGCCGGGCGGTCGGGGGCCATTGGTGTCGTGACCTCCGAAATTCAGAACCCATTCCTGCCTTACTTGGTGGATGCGATTACAGGCGCCGCGCGTGAACGGGACCTCACCACGGTCGTCTGGAACGATCCCGACCCCTCCAATCCCATGGCCGTGGCCGGAGCCGCCAGCGGCATCGTCGACGGCGTACTGGTAACTGCCGCCCGCCGGGACATTCATGGAGTGATGACTATGGCTCAGCGGGGATTTCCAGTGCTGCTGTGCAATCGCGCGCCAGAGGAAGCTCCTGTCGATGTCGTCACAAGTGACCACTTTGGATCAGCCGCAGCATCAGCGACCTATTTAGTGGAGCATGGGCATCGCGATATTGCCGCAGTTTTTGGACCTCCCGATACCTTCGCCAGCCCTGCGCGACAGAAGGGTTTCCGACAGTCTCTTCTGGCACACGGCGTACATTTGCCTGACAATAGGGTGTTTAGCGGCGCCACCAGCTATGAGAGTGGTTACAGGGCCGTTCGGTCATTATTTGACGGTGGGCTCCCTGACTCAATCTTCTGCTCCTCAGACATCATCGCTTACGGGGTCCTCGACGCCCTTGCGGAAGCGGGCGTAAAAGTCCCGAACGATGTCTGGGTGTGCGGCATAGATGGCCTCCCTATGTCCGGTTGGCGGTCGTTCGACTTAACAACACACGCTCAAGACATCCCCCACATTGCGGCCCAGGCCGTAGATGCTCTCGCTGCCCGTATCGGGGGCAGCCGCACCAAGCCTGTCAGGTTGGAGCTTCCCACCACATTGGTCGTGCGTGGCTCTACAAACCACGCGAAGTAGAATTGGGCGACTCGCAGCGAGATGTACCGGCGCGCTTCGCCGTGCATGCGACCTGTGCTTTTTGGTCCGTGACAAGTCGCCATCTGCAGGTTCTCTGGACCACGAAGTGCCGGTCTGACTAAACCCTCCCTCTAGGCGGCCTCGGCGCGCATCGCCGCTGGCTGCCCTCCCGCCGGCGTGTCCGCCCCGAACTCTAGTGCTGAATGCAAAGGAGTCGGCACCGCAAGGTATGGGGCAGGTTGGTCTTCAGTAAGCGAGGAATGGCTCTTGCCAATTCTACTGGGAATACGTATTCTAGTTGCGTTCGGCCTCGCGTAAGCCGTCCAAGATAGCTCGGCACTCAGCCGGAGCGGCACAAAGACTCTTGGGAACAGGCCGATATCCATGACGGCTCGTTGACGCAAATCATGCCCGGGTCAGGTATCGGCCGATGATGGTCTGCCTTAGTCCACTGAAGGAAATCAATGAAGATAAATCGTTCGGCAAAAACTGCAGCAGCGCTTATGGCGTCCGCACTCGTGTTGACGGGCTGCACGTCAAATCAGCTTCCTGGAGCGGCAGCTGCAAAGGAAGCCTGCGCCCCTGGAGCGGAGCGCGTCAGGACCGGTGTTGAAGCTCCGCCGACCGTCAAAACAGGGAAGCAGTTGAAAATCGGCATCAGCCCGACCGCCATGGATACCTATTACAAGCGTGTTATGGCGGGTGTGCAGGAGCAGGTTGACGCGGCCGGTGGTGACAGTGCTATTCATGTGGACATCCAGGCTCCGACCTCTCAATCTGCAACCGATGACCAGGTGCGGAGCGTCGAGTCGTGGATATCCCAGGACTACGATGCAATCGCGGTGGCTCTCTACAACGAAAGCGCTCTGGAGCCGCTCTTTAAGAAGGCCGCCGAGCGGGGAATTCCGGTATTCGTCTTCAACTCTGCAATTGTCTGCAGCTCTTACATCGTCTCTGACATCGGGTACAACCAAGCCGACGGTGGAAGGGCCCAAGCGAAGTGGATCGTAGACCACTACGGGACAGAAGAAAAGGAAATCGCCGTTCTTGAAGGACTACCGGGGCCTCACTCCTCGGAGCGGCTACGTGGTCTCGAAGACGGACTGAAGGACCACCCGAACTTCAAGATTGTGGCCCGCCAGCCCGCCGGGTGGACTCGAGCAGGAGGTCTCAGCGTGACTGAGAACATTCTTCAGGCCCACCCCAATATCGACATTCTGGTGGGCTTCTACGACGAAATGGTCCTCGGCGGACGTGAGGCCATTCGTGCCGCCGGAAAGGAAGGCGAGGTGTCGATTATTGGCTACGAGAACGTTCAGGAGGCCAACGACTCAATCAAAGCCGGAAGCATATCCGCAACGGTGGACACGGGAGCCAAACTTATGGGCGCCAACATCGTCAGGGCGGCTAAGAGCTACGCATCCAATGGTGAAACAGTGCCAACCACTGTCTATAACGACGTGAAGCTCTATGACAAGGACAACATCGGACAGTTCGATCCCAAGGACTACGTCTATGTTCCCCCCGCAAGCAAATAGGGGCAACTCCAGCGACACTGCGTTCGCCTAGTAAATAACTTCTTGTGGGAAGGTACAAGTGGAAAACAAAACTTTGCTCCAGATGCGAGGCATTGACAAGCATTTTGGAGCCACGCATGCCCTCAAAGGCATAGACCTGACGCTGGAACGCGGCGAGGTCCTCGGTTTGATCGGAGAGAACGGTGCCGGCAAATCTACCATTATCAAGATCCTGTCAGGGGCTTACGGAATGGATGCTGGCGAAATCCTTATTGACGGGGTACCCGTCAATATTGGAAATCCCAGGGCATCCCAAGCGCTCGGGATTAGTACGATCTACCAGGAACTGACTCTCTTCCCGGATCTCAACGCCGTAGATAATATTCTCGCCGGCAGAGAGATTTGCAGAGACGGGACTGGCAGTTCTCTCATCAGTCCCCTGGACCGGCAGCGCATGCGCAAGGAAGCGCGCCAGATACTGACTGAAGAACTAGGCATCGATATCGATCTGACCGTGCCAGTTCGCCAGTTGTCGCTCGCGGAGAAGCAGCTGGTCGAGATTGCCCGATCACTCCACTCGCAGGCACAAATCATCATCATGGACGAGCCTACGGAGGCATTGGAGTCCCAGGAACGGGAGAGACTCTTTGCCATCACCGATCGGATGCGACTCTCCGGTCGAGCCGTAATCTACGTATCACATCTGCTCGATGAGTTGGTCAAGGTCTGCGACAAGGTGATGGTTATGCGGGACGGTGCAAACGTAGCCACTCAACCAGTGTCAGAGGTCAGCGTGGAAACCATCATCTCCAAGATGATCGGACGAGACCTAGGCCAAAAATACGCAGATAAGACGCCCCCAAGCGGCGAAGTCATCCTGCGGGCCAATAGGCTCGGAGTGAACGGCCGCTTTGACGACGTCTCTTTTGAGCTTCAAAAGGGAGAGATCCTTGGCTTCGCCGGGCTTGACGGTGCTGGGAAGCAGGATGTGGTTCGCGCAATCTACGGCGTCGTACCGTTCAATATGGGGGACATTTCAGTAGATGGGAAGTCGCTCACGGCTGGCTCAATCAGCGGAGCGAAGGCAGCCGGAGTTGGACTCATGCCAGCTGACCGCAAGACGGAGGGGCTCTTTCTGGACAAGTCCCTTGAATGGAACATCACCATTGCCGAGTCAACGAAGTCACGCAGCTCATCTCTGCGTCTGAGCGATCTCAAGGCATCCGCCGGAGCCTATATGCGGTCGATGAGTATTCGCGCCCGCAGCGTGGATCAGTCTGTTGGGGATCTATCCGGAGGCAACCAGCAGAAGGCCATGTTGGCACGATGGCTGCAAACGAAGCCGAAGGTATTGGTTCTGGAGGAACCCACCAGGGGCGTCGACATCAAGTCGAAGGCAGAAATCTACAGACAAGTCGTCGATGCTGCTGCAGCTGGAACCTCATTTATCGTCGTTTCGGCTGACAGTCCGGAACTACTTGGACTATGCCACCGCATCCTCGTTATGCACTCAGGTCGGGTTGCGGCGGAACTCGACGCCAGCACCACAGACGCCGAGACCATCGCTTACTACTCTGTACAAACCACTGGAGAACACCGATGAACACAAATTTGGCGGCCAAAGAGGACCGCTCATCCTTCCTTGCATACGCCCTTGGCACCAGCGCCGGACGAATTTTCCTGGTGTTCGCTTTGGTGGTGATTGTCTTGGGCATATCCTCGCCATCCTTCCTGACACTGGAAAACATCGTTAACCTAACCCGCCAAATGGTGTTCATCTCAATCATCGCCTTCGCGGCGTCGTTTGTGATCGGGCTTGGTGGAATCGATCTCTCGGTTGGCGCGAACGTTGCCCTGACGGGGCTGGTCATGGGAGATCTGATTCTTTACGGGGTGAACATCTACCTGGCCATCGTCATTGGCCTGGTCTTGGGTGCGTTCTACGGTCTGGTGAACGGTTTGCTGATCAACAGACTGGGCATCGCACCGTTTATCGCTACCTTGGCAACGATGATTATCGGACGCGGGATCATCCAGGTTTATAGCGGTGGTATTCCTAAGACAGGCCTGCAATATGAAGAGTTCGTATTCTGGGGTCAAGGTCTTATCCTCGGTGTTCCTGTGCCCGTTATCGTCATGGTTTTGGCTTTCATCGCCTTCTACTACTTGATGTACCGCACCAAGTTCGGCCGTTTCAGTCTTTCCATTGGCAGCAATAGGGAAGCTGCGAGGCTTGTAGGGATCCCTGTTCCGCGAATCGAGATCACTGTGTATGTCCTCACTGGACTTGCCGCCGCTGTTTCAAGTCTTCTCTTGACCTCGCGTCTTGAAGCGGCGATGCCGGAGGCCGCTACGAACTACGAACTTGACGTGATTGCGGCCGTGGTTATTGGTGGCACCAGCCTCATTGGTGGTCGAGTTTCCCTCTTGGGTACTCTCATTGGCGCCGCCCTCATGGCCGTCGTAAGGAACGGCATCAACCTGCTGAATGTCAACACATTTTGGCAGCAGGTTGTCATCGGAAGCATCATTCTGGTTGCCATAGCTTACGACGGAATCGCGGCCCGCCGTGCGCGTCAGAAGCAGGCCCCGAAAACTCAGAGCACACCGGTCCATCGTGAACTGGTAGCGAAATGATCCACCACTCACACGGTTGTGATGCGAATGGCGTTGCCTTTGAGCGAGTGCCGGACGTGGGCGATGCGCTGGCTGCAACCCTCGGAGCCGCTTTGGTCGCCACTGCCAGACCAAGGGACTTCGCGCTCCGTCAGCAGTTGATTGCTTCTGCTTCGGAAATTCTCCGTGAGGTTGATTCGCAGACGGATGCCCAAACTATCGGCCACCTCCGGCGGCTGATCCAGGTAGTCACTGATCCGGAATCATCTAATGAACGTATTCGTCGAGGATCAGTGGCGACATTTCTCAGGTTTTCCGAAAGAAGGGAAGTATTTTCATGAGCACATGGTCAGTGTGGGTACTCGAGTACGCTGTAGTCGAAGAATTTCCTACGAGTCTCTCCATTTACGGTGCTCATAATCAGGGAACACGTCGCGGACCGTTCAGCTACGTCGTTTTGAAGCAGGATAATCTGGTAGTGATGGTTGACGTAGGCTTTGGTGAGACAGCACGGCAAAAGGGGATGGCGGAGGAGTTGAATGTCAAAGGCTGGCGCGATCCTGCTACGGTTCTTTCCCAAATTGGGCTGACACCCGAACAAGTCACTCACGTTATTGTGACCCATGCGCATTATGATCATTTTGGCAACGTTTCCGCATTTCCCAATGCTACGTTCTTTCTCTCTGCCAGGGAACTCGAGTTTTGGGTCAGGGAGCTTTCGTTGCCACCGCGGTTGCGCACCTTTTCGGGACCTGTGGATCCAGCGGACCTAATCGCGGCGGTTGATCTGGCTTCCCGCGGCCGGCTCCAGCTCCTGGCGGACGCGGCTCCTGGCCTCTTCCCCGGCCTGGACGTGCTACCTGCGTGGGATACCCATACGCCTGGTTCCGTCTACGTACGGTTGGACACCGTCGAGGGACCGCTGGTTTTGGCTGGGGACAATGTTTACGTCTGGGAAAACGTTGAGGGAGTGGACGGCGACGGACGCCTTCACCCGGTGGGCCTGGTGGTTGGCAGCAATATCAAAGCCACCAAGATACTGGACGACATGCTGAAAGATGTTGATGATCAGCCCCGCCGCATTATTCCCGTACACGAGAACCGTCTTCGTGAACAATTCAGGAGCTGGGAGTCCGAAGGAGGCGCCATGGTGGTCGAAGTTGCGTTGCAGTCGGGTGAGCCGTCAAGACTCCCTCTTCCGAGCACGTAGAGCAGCGCGCCCGCAGGAGTTTTGCAATCAGCCGAAATATTGAATAAGTAGTGGCTATGAGGAAAGACGTGAGCAGAATGAAGAAAAATAGGCTTGGAACGAGCAATGTAGAAATCAGTTCGGTGGGCCTGGGGACTGTTCCACTAGCGGGCTTCAAAACCAAGGCCACTTACACAGGATTCCAGGAAGTCGTTGGTGCTGCGTTCGAGAGTGGTATACGGCACTTCGATTCCGCACCAATGTACGGCTTCGGCAAGGCCGAAGCGTACTTGGGTATGGCTATTCGTGAGCTTGGGATTCGCGCGGAAGTTACTGTCAGCACCAAGGTTGGTCGAGTGCTGAAACCATTGAGCCGCGTGCCGAGGCAGTCCTCGGTCTATGACATCGACTGGGTTGATCCTTTGCCATTCTCGGACACCTACGATTACACCTACGACGGAATTATGCGGTCTTTTGAGGACAGTCAACAGAGGCTGGGTTTGGACTTCATAGACGTTCTTCTCGTCCACGATGTAGGACGTGTTTGGCACGGCGACAAGGCGGACATCTATACGGAGCAGTTACGCGCCGGCGGTTACAAAGCACTTGATGAGCTTCGAAGCACGGGAGCGGTTTCGGCAATCGGGCTCGGCGTCAACGAAACGGACTCTGTTCTTATGGTTGCCCGTGAGTTTGACCTCGATTGTTCGTTGGTGGCTGGTCGTTACACCCTCCTCAACCACGAGCCACTGGCCTCCGCTTTCGCTGAGCTGCAGGAAAGAAAGGTCTCGGTGATTGCCGGCGGAGTTTTCAACTCAGGAATACTTGCAACGGGAACCCGCGCGGACGGCCTGACTTATGATTACCAGTCGGTGCCGGAGCCGGTTCTTGCCAAAGTACGGTCTATTGAAGCTGTCTGTGACGACTACGGCGTTTCCTTGGCGGCCGCCGCTATTGAGTTCGTTGGCATGCACCCGGCCGTAGCGTCCGTTGCCCTGGGCGCGCAAAATGTCGAGCAAGTCGAAGCCAACGTGGCGGCAGCCTCAAGTCACGCACCACAGGAGTTCTGGAACGAGCTAAAGATTCAGGGCATTATTCCTGAGTCTGCCCCGACCAGCGTCAAGTAGTGGCTGGGTCTACAAGGAGACTGCGATAGTCCACGTCTCACGCGCCCTGTTGTCTCGGCGGTAAAACTGGCGGTCCGGCAGGGACCGCTATCGCTGGACCCCAGGAGCTGGGGGTCTCTAGTGCGGCGTGAAACGTTCTTGCTTTCCGTGTGCTGGAGGCCCCCCCTTTTCGTTCGTCGGGCCATCGCTGTTTTGGTTGGCTCGAAGAGGAAAGGCCAACTCGTGTCCTTCCGAAAACCGGACGAGGAGACGGAGGCGGGTGAAGTGGTCTGTGTTCTATCTGAGGCCGGACAGGGATTCCGTGAGCGCTGCGAAGCGGTGGAGATCGGTGGAGGTGGTGCCGGCGTCGAGATGTTCCTTGAGCCGGCGCCAGGCGGCCCGGTGGGCTGATTCGTAAAGCGTTGGCAGGAGCAGTTCGCCTTGTGGTCCGGTGACCTTGACCTGTGCCGGCCACGCTGCCAACGGTTCGGGCAGCGTCACGCCGACGCCGCCGTCGTCGCTCAACAAGCTGATGTGGACGCCGGCGGGACGAGCGCTGCTGAGGACGCCCTGCAATGCCGCCGGTGCACCGTTGGCCAGCCGGGCGGACAGGGTGTACCCGTGCGCCCCGCGGTTGATGAGCCGCAGGCTCTCCAACGGCCCGGTCAAACGCACGACGGCGGCAAGATGGTCCGCGAGCAGCCCGCCGGCGTCGGTGCCTGCTTCAGCCGTAGCCACGCTGTCCAAGAGGGCGGCGCGTCCGGCCATGGCGCGGATTGCGTCCTCGGCCCCGGGGATTGCGGGGTTTGAGGCCCAGCACTGGTCAAGGACGACGACGGTTCCCTTGGCTTCAGCTGCCTTGGCGAGCTCCGCCGTAGCCTCTGCTGCAGGGTTCACCACCATGACGCCACGCGCTCCGGCCTCGATCGCTTCGATTGCTTCACGGCTCCACCCCGCCCGGCCCGCGATGACGCGCACATCCGGGGCCTCTGTGGCCGGGCCGAACGTCGCGGGCAGGGACGCCACTGCCAAGGCGACTGCCCCGGATTCCTGTGCCTCCGGCGTGGAGTGGACCGTGTACTGGGGGCTCATGGGTGGGCTCCTTCGCGGATTGCCTGCGCGGTCTGATGGTCTGCGTCCACGCGGGCCGCGGTGGCGTTGGCGATGTGCAGGGCAAACGTGAGGTCATCGATCAGGGTCTGCGCCGACGGAGCTTGTTTGGAACCGCTGGCAATGGCGGCCAGTTCGCGCCACTCGCCCTCGTAACCGTTGTGCTCAAAGGGCCCATGCACGATGGTTGTTCCTGCCCGGCTGAGCGTGGCGGTCGCGGAACCGGCTTGGACGTAGGAGGGGGTGAAATCAATGCGAAGCGCTTCGTCGTCGGAGAAGGCTTCGAAGCTCCACTCCGGGTTCCACGTGTTGTTCATGGCCCCGCGAAGTTCAATGGTCCGCGTTGGTGTGCGGAGGGAGATGACGTAGCCGAACGGCCGCACGATCCGGGCTTCCAGGACTTCCACCGCCGCGAAGTCCGGGGTAAACCGGCGCACCAGCGGGAGGTCGTGGATGGCCAACCCCATGATCCCGCCGTTGAGCATCCCCTTGATGACCTCGATGTCCGTGTAATCCCGGGTGCCGGCGGCCGGACGGGTGATGACCTCCGATGCGAAGTCCTCAAAGCGTGCATTCGGCGGAAGGACGATCGAGGACCGGATGGTGTGCGCGGTCTGCGGCAGCGAGCCCCAGTTCGCCTCCGCGGCCAACCAGCCCGGATCGAAGGTGTGCATGGCGCCGACAATGATGGGCACTCCCGTTTCCTCGCTGACGGCGGAGATCTGCGCGGCTTCTTCGGCGTTCATGGCGAACGGCTTCTCGCATAGGACGGCCTTCTTGCCTGCCCGGCATGCTGCGATGACCTGCTCTGCGTGAAACTGGTGCGGGCTGCAGATGGCCACCACTTCAACCTTGGGGTCCTCCAGGAGGGCATTGATGCTGGTGCTGTGGGCAGCGCCTACGCGTGCGGCAACGGACTCGGCCACTGCGGGGTCGACGTCCATGATGTGACGAACGGTCAGCAGATCGCCAAGGCGGGCGAGGGAGGGCAAATGGATTGCCTGTGTAACGGGGCCGGCGCCGAGGATGCCTACCCCGAGTGTCCGGGTGGCGTCTGAGTGGCTGGACAAGTTCAGTTACCTCTTCGTAAGCAGAATGAATACCGCGGAAGCCTATTTGTCACTTCACGCTTAGTACCCGAATCCAGTCGGGTGATGAGGCACGTAGGGGGCCTCGAGAAGCTTGATCTCCTCAGCGGTGAGCTCGACGTCGAGGGATTGGACGGCTTCCGTCAAGTGATGCGGTTTGGTCGCACCTACGATGGGAGCGTTTACTACTGGCTGCGCGTGCAGCCATGCCAACCCCACCTGACTTCTCGTGACGCCGCGGGCCTCGGCGATCTGTCCGACAACGTCAATCACCTGATTATCAGATTCCTCAAAATGGTTGTAGAGCTCCTTGCCGACCAGGTCGAGCTCCATGCGGGCGCTTTGAACGTTGGCAGGCCTGGCCAGGCGGCCACGAGCAAGAGGGCTCCAAGGTGTCACGCCTACGCCTTCGTCGACGCAGAGCGGGACCATCTCGCGCTCTTCCTCGCGATTGAGGAGGTTGTAGTGGTTCTGCATGGAAATGAATCGCGCCCATCCGTCGGCCCGCTGCAATCGCAGACATTTCGCGAATTGCCATGCAGCCATGGATGAGGCCCCGAGGTAAAGAATCTTGCCGGCCCTCACCAAATCGTTCAGGGATTCGAGAGTTTCTTCGAGCGGAGTCGTTTCGTCGAAGCGGTGGATGATGAACAGATCGATATAGTCGGTACCCAGACGCGACAGACTCTTCTCGACCTCCTGCATCAAGGCCTTTCGGGAGAGGCCTTGGCCGTTCGGACCCTCATGTGTGCGGTAATAGGCCTTGGTGGCGATAACTTGCTCTTCGCGGCGGCCCAGGTCCTTGAGCGCCCGTCCGACGATCTCCTCGCTTGTGCCGTCCGAGTACATGTTTGCTGTATCGAAGAAATTGATACCAAGTTCGACGGCTTGACGCAGGAAGGGTCGGCTTTCGTCTTCTGTCAGGGTCCATCCATGGGATCCACGTTGCGGCTCACCATAACTCATGCATCCCAAGGCGATCGAGGATACTTCGAGACCGGAACTGCCCAGCTTTACGTACTTCATGATTCTCTTTCTTCAAGTTTGTCATTGACGGAAGTGCAGCGCTGAGCGGCGGTGGCAGCCGCCGCGATCACGGCCAGTCTGGCACAAGCGGGAGTTGCAGGTTGAAACTGTGGGGGCGTGGTTCGCAATAATCGACCACGCCCCCGCAGTGCTAGAGAGATTCGACGCCTGCTGCCTCGGATGCTTCCGCCTCACTCCGGCTCTCGACCGGCAAACCTTTTCGGTTGAGGGAAACCATCAGCAGGCAAGACATGAGCATGAAACCGCCAACCAGGAACATGGGAACGACGTAACTGCCGGTCAGGTCTTTCAACATGCCCGTGATGTACGGGGCGACAAAGCCAGCGAGGTTTCCGATTGCACCGATCAGAGCCACGCCAGTGGCCGCTGCTGCGCCAGTCAGGAATCGGGAAGGCAGAGTCCACATCAGGGGGAAAGCTGCAAAGATGCTCGAGGCGGTGACTGTGATGACCGCAATGGTGGCCGCGGGGGAGCCAGCGAAGAGAGCCAACGGGATACTCACGGCGCCAATGGCGGCCGGAAGGGCGACATGCCAGGCTTTGACGCCGTGTTTACCGGCGTAGCGCGACCAGAGATAAAGCGCGACGGCCGCCGGAAGATAGGGAATCGCGGTCACAAGTCCGCGCTGGAGGATGTCCAACTTGCCGCCGAATTGCTGTTCGAAGCCGGCGATGATGGTTGGCAGGAAGAAAGCAAGGGTGTAGAAGCCATAAACCAGGCCGAAGTAGACCCCGCCGAGAATCCACACACGACCGTTGCGGAATGCTCCCTTGATGCTGTGGTGGGCTGCTCCGCCTTCGGAGGTGGTGTCACGTTCTTTTTCGAGGGCATTTGTCAGCCAGGTCTTTTCGTCCGCCGTCAGCCACTTGGCATCAGCAGGCTTATCGACGAGATAGAACCACGCAATGACACCCACGATGATGGCTGGCATGCCGACGCCGAAGAACATGATGCGCCAGCCTTCAAGGCCGAAGAGACCGTGCTGGTTGATGAGCCATCCCGCAAGCGGCGCACCGACGACGGTGGTCAGGGGTTGTGCGAGGTAGAAGAGCGACAAGATCTTGGCGCGGTGCCGTGCCGGGACCCAGAAGCTGAGGAAGAAGATGGCGCCAGGGAAGAAGCCGGCTTCAGCGACACCCAGGGCGAAGCGCAGAATCCACAGCTGCTCAAAGTTCTGTACCCACGTAAACAATACGGAGACCAGGCCCCAGGAAACCATGATTCGGGCGAGCCAGCGCCGGGCGCCGAACTTGTGAAGGGCGATGTTGCTAGGAACTTCCAAAAGGATGTACGCGATGAAGAAGATGCCCGAAGCGAAACCGAACTGGGCCGCCGAAAGGGCGAGATCGGTATTCATGCCGCCTGGGCCAGCGAATCCAATGGCAGTGCGGTCGAGGTAGTTGATGAAGAACATTAGTGCAACGAAGGGCACTATGCGGGTCGCGACTTTGCGAACAGCCGACCGCTCTAATGAGGCATGGCTGAGTTTGGACTTGATGGGGGCGTCCACGTTGACTCCTAGAAATTGGGATGCGGAACGGTGAAGAGGGTTGGTTGGGCCCAAGCGCGCGTGTGAACCAGTTCACCTAGTATTGGCGCACTTTTCTCATATGTCAACCGGTTGACCAATCTATGAAGTCCATTCATCTCATACCGTGGAACTGTCCCTGCACGCACAGAAAGGATGCTGCAGAGGAGTTCCCTTGCAGCACCCTTTTTGGCGGGAGCGCGATCAGGCAAAGAACTCTTTAAAGGCCTTCGCTAATACTTCAGGCTGTTCTTCCGGTACCCAATGCCCGCATTCGTCGATGATCAGTTCGTCGACTGTTTCGGCCATGAGTCGCAGTGACTTTCCCACCTCAGGTCCACGGCCCCAACCATTGGCGCCGCCGACGGCGAGTGAAGGAACGGTGATCTTGGCGCCCCGGGCTTCGTTGTCCTTAACGTCTTGCCCAACCATGCGGTAGTAGGCAAAGCCGGCCCGCAGGGCTCCGGGTGTGGTGTTTGTTCGGAGGTATTCCTCTACGGCGTCCGGGGTGATGCAGTCCGGTCGGTACCCGTAGTTGGTGAAGAACCAACCGAAGTAGTGGTGCTCGCGTCCTTCGATCAGGGCTTCGGGAAGGTCGGGGGTCTGGAGGAAGGTGTGGTGCCAGCGGCGGCCGGCCTGTCCGATGTTTGGCTGACCATCGCCCGGGATGGCGACGTCGACGACGGCCAGATGGGTGACGGCGTCCTGGTGGTCGGCGGCCAGGGCGAAGGCCACCGTACCTCCCCAGTCGTGGCCCGCGACGGCGAAGTGTTCGATTCCGACGTGTTCGGTGAGCAGCTCCCAGACGTCCGCGGCGATGGTCTTCTTGTCGTACCCGGACCAAGGCCGTGTGGTGTCGCCGAGGCCGCGCAGGTCCGGGGCGATGATGTAGTAGTCGTCCTTGAGCAGTTCGATGACTTCCCGCCAGCAGTACCAGCTTTGCGGGTATCCGTGCAGGAGGACCAGGGGTTTGCCTTGGCCAGCGGTGACGTAGTGCATCTTGAGTTCGGAAAGCTGTGCGTAATGGTGTTCGACGTTTGTCATGGCCGATTCTCCTCTGAACCGATGGTGATGATGGGCTAGTTGGTGACCGGGGCTGAAGTGTCAGGGGCCTCTATCCGGGCGCCGTGATTACGGCGGATTCGGACGACGACAGCGGCCAGGACCGCCGATGCCAGAAGGACGTAGCCGAGGGTGTAGAAGCCTTGGGATACGGCGCCACCGCCCGTGAGCACGCCCACGAGCACGGGGCCGATGATGCCGCCGAAGTTACCAACCGACAGGATGAAGCTGGAGGCGTAGCCAGTCTGGTTCCGCGGCACGCCTTCCAGAGCCCAGGGCCACCAGGGTCCGAAGGCGGAGTGCAAACCAATGCAGGCTACGCTCAGGAAGACGATGTCAAGAAAGAGGTTGCCCGGGATGAAGTGCTGGGCAAGGAGTGCTACGCCGCTGATGACGATGGGGATGGCCACGAAGGGGGTTCGGCGTCCGTCATGCTTGTCTGATTGCTGGGATGCCACGTACATGCCGACGGCGGCGAAAACGAACGGGATGGTCGTCAGCCAGCCAACGGCTTGGATGCCCTGCTTTGATGCCTCGGTCAGAATCGTTGGCAGCCACTGGTTGAAGCCGTACAGGCCGGTCAGCCAGAGGAGGTAGGTGATGCTGATCAACCAGATGCGGGGATTAAGGTAGACATCTTTCCACGCGCCGCCTTGTTCCTTTTCGCCGGAGGCGCGGTTTTCGAGAATGAAGTCCCGTTCCTCCGGGGAGAGGCGGTTGTCCTTGGTGGGGTCGTCCTTGATGAGGAAGAGGACGACGAATGCGATAACTACAGGCGGTAGGCCCTGGACGATGAACATCATGCGATAGTCCCAGTTGCCGATCAGCCAGCCACCGAGGGGTGCCATGATGATTGCGGAGATGGGAATGGCCAGAAGGGATAGCCCAGAGGCGCGGCCGCGTTCCCAAGACGGGAACCACTTGACCAAGAAGATGGTGATGGCCGGGAAGACCAGGCCTTCGCCGAGGCCCAGGATGACGCGGACGATGATCAGTTGGGTGAAGTCGTGCGTCATGCCCGTGGCCGCGGACGCCAGGCCGAAGACGATCAGTGCCGCGACCATGGATCGTTTGGCGCCCAACTTTGTAACGACGAAGCCGGCGAAGGCGAGGCTGACGACGTAGCCCCAGAAGAACGCCGAGAGCAGAACGCCCATTTGTGAGGCGTCGAGACCGAGCTCTTTGGACATCGCGGGTGCGGCGATGGACATGTTGGTACGGTCGATGTACGCCACAAGGTAGGAAATCAGCAGCAGACCGCCAACGCGCCACCAGCGGGCGTTGGGAATATGTGTTGAGCGTCGGCTGGGTGCCGAGTGACTGGTACTAGACATCTTCGTCCTCTTTCTAAATAGATGTTGGCGGCCTTTGGCTCGGCTGTCGAGGGGCCGGGGCGCTGAGCCTTGGGCTCAGGCGTCCGGCTCGGTTTCAAAGGCGCGGATCACGGCTGAGTCGTCGACGCGGCCGAGACCGGCGTCCGAAACAACCCTGAATTTGGCGTTTGATTCCTCGAGTAGGGGAACGTGGGCGCCGACACGGGCAGCGGCCTCTTTGACCAGGGTTGAGTCCTTGACAAAGATGTCGACTGCGCTCAGGACAGGCGGTTCGTCGGTTGCGAGCATCCGGGGACCGCGGTCGTTGAGCATGAAGGAGGCCGCAGCCCCGGCGCCGACGGTTTGGAGGACGGCTTCAGGATCGAGGCCGAGCTTCTTGGCGAAGTTGAGGGCTTCTCCTGCAACCGCCAGGTGGACCGAGCAGAGGAGTTGGTTGACGAGCTTGACGGCCTGGCCGTCGCCGACTTTGTCCCCACTTCGGGAGAGGTTGGTCCCAAGGTGCTCCAACACGGGCGTGACCTTCTCGATGTCATCCTCCGCCCCCGAAATGAGGATGGTGAGTTCACCGGTCACGGCCCGGACCACGCCTCCGGTGACTGGGGCGTCGACAACCTTCACATGCTGGGTCTTGAGCTTCTCGGCAACGGTGGCGACGGATTCGATACCGACGGAACTCATGACGATGGCGGTCGCGCCGATCTTGAATCCCTCGGCAGCACCGTCGGGTCCGAAAACTGCCTGCTCCAGCTGGGCTGGGGTCGCAACCATGAGGATGACGATGTCGGACGCTGCCGCGGCCTTGGCTGCTGTTTCGGCTGCTGTGGCTCCGAGCTGGACGAGTTCGGCGACGCGTTCCTTGGCCAGATCGAAGACCGTGACGTTGCAGTGGGGGATCAGGCGCCTGGCCATGGGTAGACCGATGGCGCCTACGCCGATGAATGAGACGTTCATTTGCCTGCCTCTGGACTTGGGACAGCGTTGCGCTGTTCGACGGACATGATCTTTCGGATCTTCTCCTCGGAAGGGCCGCCGGTGAATTCGCTGCGAAGCCAGGCATCGGCGATTGATTTGGCCAGCTCCGGTCCTACGACGCGGGCACCGATGGAGATGATGTGGGCATCGTTGCTTTTGCTGGCCCGTTCAGCTGAGTAGTGGTCGTGTACCTGCGCGGCCCGGATACCGGGGATCTTGTTGGCGGTGATGGCCATGCCAATGCCTGTTCCGCAGAGCAGGATGCCGCGGTCCGCTTCACCGTGGGTGATGGCCAGGGCGACCTTTTCGGCGATGTCCGGGTAGTCAACCGGGTCCGTACCGTGGATGCCGAAGTCAAGAATTTCGGCGGTGGAACCGTATTCCTGCTGCAGGTGTTCTTTGATTTTCTCCTTGAGCTCGAAGGCCGCTTCATCGGCTCCGAGTGCAATGCGTTTCTTGGTGGTCATGATCTTTCCCCGTTGGTTCAGTTCAGCGTTAGGATTGGCTGGCCGACCGGGGCGCCGGCCGCGGCGGCCAGGCTTTCGAGTGCCAGGGTGATGGAGGTCGCGCCGGGGTCCTGATGTCCCAAGGTGCGCTCGCCGAGGCGGCTGGCGCGGCCGATGCGTGCGACGAGGTCCTTAGTGCGCTCAGCGCCGGCGGCAGCGGCTTCGGCTGCTGCCCTCAGAACGCTTGCCGAGGTTGCCCCGACTTCTTTGGCGGCTGTTGCCGCTGCCTGTGCTGCCGGGACGATGGCGTCGACCATGGTTTTGTCGCCCACTTCGGCTTTTCCGCGCTTCTGGATGGCGGCGGCTGCCGCGGTGATGGCTGCTGCGGTGCGTTCGGGGCTGCTGGCTTCGGCTGCCGTGCTTCGCAGGGCTTTGGCCGAGGAAAGGAAAGCGGAGCCGAACAGCGGTCCCATAGCGCCGCCCACGGCGTTCAGTACGGTGTTGCCAACGAGTTCAAGGAGGTCTGCTTGGTCGGTGGAGTCGGTGGCAGTGAGTTCCCTTTCGACGGCGGCGAAGCTGCGGGCCATCGACATTCCGTGGTCACCATCGCCGAGAGCTGCATCGAGGTCGCTGAGCTGGTCGCGTGCGGTCTGGATCTGCCGGCTGGTGTGGAGGAGGGCTTCTTTGAGGTCCCAGGACATGATGAACTCCTATGCTATTGCTGCGGTTTGGGTGAAGTGAGGTGTGGATGCGGGCTCCTGGAGGAGACCGCTGGTGCGGTCGTCGAGGCGCATTAGGGTGACGGAGAATCCATGCATCCCAAGGGCTGTGAAGTATTCGCCGACGAAGTTGACTTCGAGGGTGACGCCGCGTTCTTTCAAGAGCAGGGCGACCTTGCGGTAGATGACGTAGAGCTCCAGCATCGGGGTGCCGCCGAGTCCGTTGATCACAACTGCGGCCCGGTCGCCGTTGGAGAGCTGGAGTTCGTCGTTAATCTCGTTGACGAGTCGTTCGACGATCTCGTCCGCTGGCACGAGTGGTTCCGTGGAGCGGCCGCGTTCGCCGTGGTGGCCGACTCCGACTTCCATTTGCCCTTCCTCAAGGGTGAAGGTGGGCTTGGTGTTTCCCGGGAGGGTGCAGCCGTCGAGGGAGACGCCCATGGTGCGGGTGGCGGCGTTGACCTGTTCGGCCAGTTCCCGCAGTTCAGCCGCCGAGGCGCCCTGCCGGGCCGCTGCTCCTATGGTCTTCCAGATCAAGAACTGTCCGCTGACGCCTCGACGCTGGTCGGGTCGGACGTTAGTGCCGGCTCCGAGGTCGTCGGTGGCCACGGCCATCTCGACTTCGATTCCTTCGTCCCTCGCCATGTCGGCGGCCATTTCGAAGTTCATGACATCGCCGGAGTAGTTGCCCAACAGCAGGAGCACGCCCTTGCCCTGGTTTGCTTCCCTGATGGCTTCCAGGACGCTGCCTACTGGTGGGGAGGCGAACACGTCACCGCACACCACGGCGTCCAACATGCCTTCGCCGATATAGCCGATGAATGCGGGCTTGTGACCGGAGCCCCCGCCCGTTACAACGGCCACGCGGCCCTCGTCCGGAGTCGAACGGGTGACGACGCGGCTGTCGGCTTTGCGTGTCAGTTCCGGGTGAGCAAGAAGAAAGCCTTCGAGCATCTCGGTGACGGCGTCGTCTGGGTTGTTGAGGAATCTGCTCATTTCATTGCCTTTGCATGGGTCGTGAAAACGTGGTTCAAGCGAAGAAGGGCGTCTGCAACTTCTTCGTCCTTGCTGCTGAACGGGCTGTCGTGGGTCTCCAGCTCAAGCACGTACCGGCCGGTCCAACCGGCTTGGCGTGATGCGTCATGGAATGCGGGGAAGTCAATCTGGCCGGATCCGAGGACCTTGCGGATATTGCCGGTTTCGGCATCGCGCAGGTGGATATGGACTACTTGGGGGGCGAACTCTGCGTACGACCTGGCCGGATCCTCCCCGGCCGCGCGGACATGCGATATGTCGTAGACGAGTCCTACGGCAGGCTCCAGCAGTGCCAGGAGCTGCCGGACGCGGGGGAGCGTGTTGATCAGGCGGTAGTGGTGCGGGGCTTCAACGGCGATCTTCACTCCGTAACGAGCGCCGACGGCGGCGGCCGCATTCAGGCCTGTGGCCACGGCTTCCAACTGCTGCTCATACGAAACGTCAGTTCGTTCAGCAGCGCCGGAGGGCAACAGCAGCAAAGGCGATCCGACCTCCGCGCAGAACATCGTCAGCGCCTCGATGCGTTCAAGAATTTCCAGCTGTGGGGTGCCGTCGTTGAAGGAACCGGGGTCGGCGTTGACGCTCAGGACATTCAAGCCGGACTCGGTGACGATGCGGCTGGCTTCCCGCATTTCCTCGGCAGTGCCAAAGAGCGGGACATGCTCGCAAAGGCCTTTCAGGGCGCCCAGATCGATGGCGTCAAAGCCTTGGATCCGGATCCGCTGAAGAGCGTCTGCCAGAACCGAGTTCCGGAAGCAGATGGTGGAGCAGGCAAGTTCAACCGCTCCCGGGTTTTCCACTGCAGTATTCAAGTCTTCGGCTCACTTCCTTGTGGTGTAGTGCTGGCTGTGGGGGCAGGTCCGCTCATTCCGGGCTCTCCAAGTCGTCTCCAGGACTTTCGGCGCCCCACGGCGTCAGCGTCGAGAGCTCGAGGGGATCTGTTGCACAAGTCACACGGTAGTTTGTAGGACAAATTTTTGTCAAACAAAATAAGCAAACTTTGTGTATGACAAATATTTGTCCTACAAACTATTGACGACAAGTGATCGCGGTCACTACTGTCAGGTGAGCAGCACTCAGTGCGGACAACGACGACGCCCCATGAGGAGCACCACCGTGAAACTAAGCAGCATTCATCCGGCCAGAACCGCCAGGACGCCGGAACCGGTTCGACCAGCCAGCGCTTCCTCTTCGGAACGGCTTGTCGAAGTGAGCGGGTTGAAAAAGACCTATGGCGCAGTGAAGGCGCTCCGTGGCGTGGAGTTCGAGTTGGCCCCGGGGGAAGTACATGCCCTGCTCGGGGAAAACGGCGCGGGCAAGTCCACCCTCATCAAGATCCTGGCTGGTGTTGAAACAGCCGATTCCGGCCTCATGAAACTCTTCGGTCAGGAACAATCCTTTCGCTCACCAGCCGAGTCTCGGGCTGCCGGGCTGGCAGTGGTCTATCAGGAACTAAGCCTCGTACCATCCCTTACCGTGGCGGCAAACCTGTTTCTCGGACGCGAACCACGCACCGCCTTCGGAGCCGTGAAGCAGTCAGAAATCATGGACCGGACCAACGCCTTCCTCGCCGAGTACGGATTCCCCCTGGATCCCAAAGCCGTCGTGGGAGACCTGCCCTTCGCTTACCGGCAGATGACCGAGATCGCCAAGGCCCTGTTGAGCAACGTGCGCGTTCTCGTCCTGGATGAGCCCACGTCGGCACTGAGCGAAGGCGAAGAAGAAGTCCTGTTTGATGCGATCCGCAAAGTGACCGCCCGCGGCGTCGGCGTCGTCTACGTCACCCACCGCCTGGGCGAAGTCTTCAAACTCTCCCAATGCGTCACGGTCTTCAGAGACGGTCTCCGGGTCGGGACATACCCCACAGCGGAAATGGACATGAAGTCTCTCGTCAGCGCCATCGTCGGTCCCCGGACCATGGCGGCGGAACTGACCCAGGCCGTCGAGGGCCGGCCGCAGGCTCAGCAGGCAGAACACCTCTCAGCACGACCCACACCGGTACTGCAGATGACCTCAGTCGGGGACCAGCGGCTGCGGGACGTGAACCTTGAAGTGCGAAGCGGCGAAATCATGGGACTGGCCGGCGTCATCGGTAGCGGCCGGACCGAAATCCTGGAAACCATCTTTGGTTTGCGGAAAATTCGTTCCGGAACCCTGCAGCTTGACGGTAAACCGTATAAGCCGGCCAATCCGATTGATGCGATCCGCTCCGGAGTCGGCCTCGTTCCGGAAGACCGCCACGAACAGGGCTTGGTCTTGGGGGACTCGATCGAACGAAACGTCGCGTTGCCTCGACTCAAGCCCCTGACGCGCTGGGGTTTCTTCAACCACAAAGGCGCTGCCGAGCGCTCGTACGCGGCGATGAAGGAACTCTCCATCAAGGCGCAGAACCGTAAAACGGTGGTCGGGACACTCTCCGGCGGCAACCAACAGAAGGTCGTCTTCGGCAAGTGGCGCGACCCGCGCTGTGAACTGCTCCTACTGGACGAACCAACCGTCGGCGTCGACGTAGGGGCACGGGAAGAGATCTATAGCGTGATTCGGCAAGCCGCGGCGGCCGGAACGGGCGTCCTGGTGGTCTCATCGGACCTGTCCGAGCTGTTGCTCCTGTGCCAGAGGATCACCATTGTCCGGGACGGACGCACGATCCGCACCATCAACCGTGACGAGGTGGATTCCGAAGAGTCCCTGCATCACCTCGTCCACACCTCAAGCCCCACTTCGCCAGGAGCCCCATCATGAGCCAGACCCTAGACGCTGCACCAAAGGCGGCCAGCAAGACACCGAGCACCGCAACCCTGAAGAACCTCATACGAGGCGACCGGCCCTACATCCTCTACGCGGCATTCGCCGTGCTCATCGTCGCGTTCAGCCTGGCTTCCCCGGTGTTCTTCTCTTCGTCGAACTTCCTCAACATCGGCCGGCAGACCGCGCTGGTCACGATCATCGCCGTGGGCATGACGTTCGTGATTATTGCCGGCGAAATCGACCTCTCCGTCGCGTCAACGCTCGCATTGTCGGGCATGAGCGCAGCCATGGCCATCCAAGGCTCGGGCGGGAACTGGGCACTGGGAGCCGCGGCCGGCCTTGCGACGGGAGCCCTGGTTGGGCTGATCAATGGGCTGCTAACCACTTGGCTGACCATACCCTCGTTCCTGGTCACCCTCGGCATGCTGGGCATCGCCCGAGGGGTGGCGCTGATGCTGACCGGGACCACACCGGTCGTGGTCAACACGGTGACCTTCTGGGACACCTTCGGCGAGGGAGCCATCCTCGGCATCCCCGCGCCGATCTTCATCACGATCCTCGTTCTCGGCGTCGGCGCTTACCTCCTGCACTTCTCAACCTTCGGACGCAAGGTTTTCGCAACCGGCGGCAACGCAACGGCAGCCCGGTACTCCGGCATCAACACACGGCGTACCAAGACGCTTGCCTTCGTCATCACCGGGGCTCTGGCCGGGCTGGCAGGTCTCATCCTCACTGCCCGCGCTCACGCCGCCCGGCCCGACATCGCGGCCGGTCTTGAACTCGACGTCATCGCGGCCGTCATTCTGGGAGGCACCAGCTTGTTCGGTGGCCGCGGCGCCATCCTCGGGACCCTGCTGGGCAGCCTGATGATCGGCGTACTCAACAACGGCCTGACGCTCATGGGCGTCAGTTCGCAGGCACAGCTCGTCGTCAAGGGCGCGATCATCATCGCTGCCGTTGCCTTCAGTCGCCGCAAGTAGCACCCCCATCTCCCATCGCATCACGAAAAGAAAAGGACCCTCCATGAAGACGTGGAACACAGCCCGAGGCACCGCAGCCGCCGCAGCAATCCTCAGCATCGCCCTTCTTGCCACCGGTTGTTCTTCGGGAAGTTCAGCCAGTTCGGAACCAACAGCCACTATTGACCCGGCCTCCATTGAACCAAAGGGATTGATCGGTCTGGGACCGAACGGAGAGAAGCCGGCCTTGCCCAGCGACGTCACCCTGACGCCCGAACAGGCGGCCAAGGTCAAGGCAGGCAACTTCAGGGTCGGCATCTCCATGCAGACCATGGACATCGACTTCGCCAAAGTCCAGACCACTGTTTTGAAGAAGACGTTTGAAGAGCACGGCGTCCAGGTCATCGGCATCACCGATGCTCAGTGGAAGGCCGAAAAGCAGATCGGCGACCTCGAAAACCTCATCCAGCAGAAACCCAACGGCATTCTCGGTGTCCCCGTGGACGACGTTGCCACTGCGGCCGCTTTTTCCAAGGTTGGGCAGTCCGGAATGAAGCTCGTCATGATCGACCAGGTCCCCAAGGGTCTGAAATACCCGACCGACTACCAGTCCTCGGTTCAGGCTGATGGAAAGGGCAACGGCCAGGTCGCAGCCCAGATGCTCGCCTCCCGGATCCCGGACGGCGGAACTATGGGCTTGGTCAACTTTGGCAATGACATCTTCGCAACCAACGAACGCACCAAGGGCGCCAAGGAATGGCTCGCCAAGAACCGGCCCGATATAAAGATCAAGGAAACTGCCTTCAGCGACCCCGCCAAGGCCGGCCAGGTCGGTGGCGACTTCGTCACGGCAAACCCCGACATCAAGGGACTCTGGGTGGTCTGGGACGCCCCCGCGCTGGAAGTCATCAGCGCACTGCGCGGCCAGGGAGCGAACATCCCCGTGGCCACCATCGATCTCGGCCAGCAACTGACCGCTGAAATCGCCCAGGGAGCCGACATTGTCGGCGTTGGAGCCCAGCGTCTGACTGACCAGGCCAGGGCCGAAGCCAACGCCATGATGCTCGCACTCATCGGCGAAAGCGCACCGTCCTACATTGCCGCCCCCGCACTTGCCGTCACGAAGTCCAACCTCACCGATTCGTTCAAGATCGTCTTCGATGCCCCGGCCCCTGCGGAGATTGTCGACGCCTGCAAGAAGAACACGGGCTGCAAGTAACCCATAGCGGGTACCGGCACGGCAAAGCCGGTACCCGCTCACGCAATTTTCAACGAAAGGACCCACCTCATGGCACGAGTGATCGTCACCGGTGGCAGCGGCAAATTGGGAACTGCCGTGGTCAACGAACTGACAGCAAACAACTGGGAAGTCATCAACCTAGACCATGCACCACCCCGGGGAGAATCCCCGGCACCCTACATCCAGGTCGACTTCACCGACTTCGGACAGACACTCGAATCGATGCTGGCCATCGATGAGCAGTACACCGGAGTCGACGCCGTGGTCCACCTCGCTGCGCTCCCACGCCCGGGACTGCGTCCCAACGCAGCCACCTTCGGCAACAACTTCATGTCCACCTATAACGTCTTCGCCGCAGCCCGCCACGCAGGTATCAACAACATCGTCTGGGCCTCCAGCGAATCAGTCCTGGGCCTCCCCTTTGACAGAGTCCCACCCTACATTCCCCTGGATGAGAACGTGGCCCGCCCCGAAACCACTTACTCCCTGGGCAAATTCCTCGAAGAGCAAATGGCCAGCGTCCTGACCGGTCGCGATCCCCAGCTTAAGATGATCGCGCTACGGCTCTCCCACGTCATGGACGTTGCCGACTACGCCCCGTTCCCGGGATTCGATGACACCCCGGCACTTCGGAAGTTCAACCTCTGGAGCTACGTCGACGCCCGCGATGCTGCCCAGGCCGTCAGGAAATCCCTGGAGTACACCGGCACTGGCTTTGAAGCCTTCATCATCGCCAACGCCGACACCGTCATGTCCAAACCCAACGACCAACTGGTCGCCGAGTTTTACCCGGGCGTCCCCTACGCCCCACCCGAAGGAGCCAACGACACCCTCCTGTCCATCGAGAAGGCCCGCCGACTGCTCGGATACGAACCCAAACACAGCTGGCGCAACGAAGTGTGACCACTCACACCCGCGCATCCACACAGAACCAGAAAGAGATCATGAATACCCCCTCATCTTCATCCAGGCCCTTGGCAATCATTACCGGTGCCTCCAACGGCATCGGCTACCAGCTCGCCCTCCAACTGGTGCAGAACGGCTATGACATCGTTGCGACAGGCCGCAGCGAGAAGATCTTCTCGGCCGCCGACGACTTCCGCCGCTACGGAGTCGAAGTCACCCCCATCCAAGCCGACCTCAGCAGCTACGAAGAAGTCGAGCGCTTCTGGAAAGAAGCGACCGCGCTGGACCGCCCCGTCGCGGTGGCCATTATTAACGCCGGCATCGGGGTCGGGGGAGCAGCGTTCTGGAACACCGACCTGGAAGAAGAACTCAAGCTCATAGACGTCAATGTCACCTCCGTGGTGCACCTCGCTAAACGTGTGGTCAAGCACATGCAGGCAAACCAATCCGGGCGCATCCTGTTCACCGCGTCCATCTCCGCGACCCAGCCCACGCCTTACGAAACCGTCTATGGGCCTAGTAGGGCCTTTGTGTACTCCTTCGCCGAATCCCTCCGTGAGGAACTCAAAGCCGAGGGCGTCAGCGTCACTGCGCTCCTTCCTGGCGCAACTGACAGCGACTTCCACGCCCGCGCAGGAATGGGCAACACCGACATCGGACGCATGAAAAAGAACGACCGCGTCCTCGTTGCCAAGCAAGGATTTGACGCAATGATGAAGGGCAAGGACCACGTCGTCGGCGGGGACTGGGCCACCAAGAGGGCCGGCTTCTTCAATCGCTTCCTCACAGAAACCTACAAGGCGGGACGCCAGGGCAAGGCTGCGAAACCCTAGGCGGTATTACGACCGGTCGGTTTGAGACTATGCTGATTTTTGTTGACATTTATTTGTAGTGAGGTGAATCTCGCATGGCCCCTGCTTTCGATAAAAGAAGCCTTAGGCAGCGCTGCACTCAATACGTGCGGGAGCGCATCATCACGGGGGCAATTGCACCGGGTGAACACCTTAAAGAGATGAACCTAAGTGAGGAACTTGGCGTCAGTCGGGGCACCTTGCGTGAAGCCTTGCGCTCCCTTGAAATCGAGGGCCTAATTGTCGACGACGGCAAGCGGCACATGCGAGTCAGGGAGGTGACTTCGCAGGACATCCTTGACTGCTTCGAAGTGAGGACGGTTCTGGAAGCCACCGCTGCCCGCAGGATCGTCCACAGCAATCACCGACGTCACATGGTTCAGGATCTTCGCCGAACACTGGAGCCCTTGAAGGACCCGTCTCTGGAATTCGCGATGCAGTTACAGGTGGATCTGAGGTTCCACGAACTGCTTTGTGAGCACGCAGGAAATCCAACACTCTTGGCTGCCTGGCGAAACTTGATCGGTCAGATCGAAATGATGATCATCGCTGCCGGTCCCGATAAGGCCAGTGGGCGTATGAGGTTTGCCGAGCACGTGGAAATCGTCGAGGCAATCGAGTCCGGCGACGACAGAAAAGCAGCACAAGCCCTCGAGGATCATATGAACGACTTCTGCGGCCGGTACTTAAGTGACTTTGCAACTACATCCGCCGAGCACGTTGCGAGTTGAGCGCAGCATCTTTGATTCCCATCCTCCAGCAAGCGACCAACCACATAGTCCGAATGAACCAGGAGCCCCATTGCATCGCAACCCTGCAGCGAACCTCGTAGAACACCACAAGGCATGGATCAGCCAGGACGATAACGTCCGCATCCACTTCACAACGGCTGGCGCCGGGGACAAAAACCTGCTGCTTATCCATGGTGCTCCCCAAACCGGCTATGCCTGGCGCCGGATGATTGAGCCTCTGGTCGCGGCGGGCTACCGGCTCATCATTCCGGACTACAGAGGAGCCGGAGGATCCTCAAAACCGGCCTCCGGATACGATAAGTGGACCATGGCCGAAGACCTTCACTCCCTGGTCCGGGACCACTTGAAGATCACGGAGCCTATCGCGGTAGCGGGTCATGATCTGGGGTCGATGGTCGCTTCAGCCTATGCGCTCCGGTTCAGGGCTGACGTTCGAACGCTGACGACGATGGAGGCTCCTCTGCCCGGAACCACCTACTTCGATGAACGCAAGAACGCAAAAAGTGCCTGGCATTTTGATTTCCATGCTGCGACAGACATAGCTGTGCATCTCACAAATGGACGTGAAAGGTGGTACATCAATCGCTTCTTTGAAGATCTCTCCTACAACCCTGAAGCTATAACCGGTACTGACCTCGACTACTACGCGCGTGCTTTCGAAGCACCGGGGGCTATGCGCGCGATGTTTGAGGTTTACGCAGCGTTCGAGCACGATGCCGCACTGATACGTGAAAACCTCGCCAAGAACGGCCGGATAGATGTTCCGGTTCTTGCAACCGGCGGAGGCGAGCAAACGCTGGCGCGTAACTATGCGCCCATGATGGAGGAAGTGGCCTCCAATGTGGTTGGTCACCTGGTTCCTCAGTCGGGTCACTGGGTGCCAGAGGAAAACCCCGAATATCTTGCACAGCTCATGACGGACTTTGACGCCCCCTACTGCTAAGGGCGTCGGCTCTGCCTTGAACTTAGGACATCCCAAAGAATGTCTTGGGTTGTCGACAGTCACGTCAGCTAAGATAACTGTCAACACTTAACCAGAGATGAAGGTGTGACATGGCTACGGTTTCGGCTTTCGACAAGCGGACCCTCAGGGAACGTTGTACCCAGCACGTAAGGGACCAGATAATCTCCGGCGCCATCAAGCCAGGCGAGCATCTTAAGGAGATGCAGCTCAGTGATGAGATGGGCGTCAGTAGGGGCACCTTACGTGAAGCTCTGCGTCCGCTGGAGCTTGAGGGTCTTATTGTCGATGACGGTAAGCGCCACATGCTGGTTCGGCAACTGAGCTCTCAGGAAATTCTGGATGTGTTTGAGGTTCGTTCTGCACTTGAGTCCGTGGCGGCCCGGAAAATCGTGGCCAACCCTAACCGGGAAAAAATGACTGCGGAACTGAGAGAACGACTTGAGCCGCTTCGCGATTCAGGCATGGATTTTGGCAAGCAGCTTGAAGTTGACCTGGGTTTCCACGAACGTCTCTGCGAGCTGGCGGGTAACCCAACATTGCTTTCGTCGTGGCGGAACCTTATCGGTCAGATCGAAATGATGATCATCGCTGCAGGGCCGGAGAAAGCAAGCAACCGCATGCGCTACCAGGAGCATATCCTTCTAGTTGAGGCAATCGAGTCAGGTGACCCTGAGAAGGCAGCAAGTGCCTTGCAAAACCACATGTCAGACTTCAGCGTCCTCTATGTCCGCGATGTAGCTGGCGCCGACTTGAGCCAAGCTGGATGACGGCCTAATCAGGTCGCACGATGCAAGGAACCTGTCGTTGTGGTCCGCATTCCTCAAAATGCGGCCCACACGGCTGTCCGCTTTAGGCGTTCACTACCAGGCAGCCGTTGGAACGGCTGCGTCGGCCGGGTATTTGAGTCCGATCTGTCTGCGGATTTCGTCCATGGCGGCCATGATGGCGACGCTTTCGGAGGGCGGCAGGATGATCCCTGCTTTTTGGCCCGCAGCGACCAAACGCTCGATTTCCGCCGCCTGATACTGCATCCCGCGACTGTTCACGGGTTCATCAAAACGCTCTATCACCGAGCCGTCAACGGCATGGACGGTGAACGGGACCGGGTTGTACCAGGTGTGCTCGATGTCGATCCAGCCTTTGGTTCCGATCACCATGGCCCGGTTGGCACTGGCAGCGTCCAGTTCGCAGTCCACCAAAGCCTGCGCGCCGCCGTCGTAATCAAAAATCGCGGCCGTCTGCCGGTCGACGCCAGTGGGCGTCATCGATGCGCTGGCGTGGATCTTCGACGGAGCGCCCAGGATATCGAACGCAAAGGAAATAGGATAGATGCCCAGGTCCAGGAGCGCTCCGCCGCCAAGGGCGCGGTCGTTGAGCCGATGCGCGGGGTCCTTGGGCAGGCTTTGGTTGTGGCTCGCCACGACTTTGCGGACTTCACCGATGGTTCCGGCGGCGATGATGTCGCGTATGCGAATCATGTGCGGCAGAAACCTCGTCCACATGGCTTCCAACGCTACGAGTCCCTTGGATGCAGCGAACTCGGTCACCTCCAGGGCCTCGCGTGCGTTTATGGTGAACGCCTTTTCGACGAGCACGTGTTTGCCGGCGTTCAAGGCCAGAAGCGCGTTGGAATGGTGCATGGGATGCGGGGTGGCGATGTATATCACGTCCACGTTCGGGTCCGCCGCGAGGTCTTCGTAACTTCCGTGCGCCGTGGGGATGCCGTGCCGCTCGGCGAAGGCCTTGGAGGAGTCCATTGACCGGGACCCAACGGCCTGCACCGTAAAGCCGTTCTCCTTGAGGTCCTTGGTCTGCAGTCCGGCGATGAAGCCGGTGCCCAAGATTCCCCAGCGGATTGTTCCATCAGACATTGACACGTTCTAGTCCTCTGTTTGGGTTGCGAGGGGGTATGCCACAAACGCGAAGCGTTCCGAGTCCGGCGCCCAGCTGTTGACGTTGAGCGAACCCTGACCGCCGAACAGAGGCCAGGTGTGCAGCGGAGTGGCCCAGTCACCTGTTGAGACGAGTACGACGTCGACTGGCAAGTCAGCTGGGTGGCCTTGCGTTCCGCTTGGGAACCGGATGTACGTTGCGTGTTGGCCGTCCGGAGAAAGGTGAGGGAACCAGTCCACGGTGCTGCTCGTGAGGAGTTGTTCGAGGCTGGTTCCGTCCACCCGGACTCGGGCCAGCTGGGCGTGACCGGAGTCCGCGCTAAAGGACTCAGTGTTCAGGTACAACCATGTGCCGTCGGGTGAGTATTCGGGCCCGTCGCAGTGGCCTGCGCCAACATCAAGCTGTCTTGCCCCCGCTCGGGCGGCAGCACCGCCGTCGGACCGTATAGTCATGAGGCGGCCGGGCTGGCTGAAGTCTCCGTTCGCGATCCCCACAAAAGCGAGCTCTGAGCCGTCCGGGCTGACACCGTGGAGGAAATGGAAGAAGCCGTCATCGGGGGTGACACGCTCGGCCTGACCCCCGACCAAGGGCGCCCGGTATATATGTCCGTCGTAGGCGGACAGGAAAATCGACTCGCCGTCAGGCGCCAAGACATGATCGTTGTTTAGGTCCGGGACTCCCGCGAGGGGGATTTGGACCAGCTCCGCAGTGGAAACGTCCAGTCGCCACAGCTTTCCGTCTCCGTTCAGGATCAAGGACCGGCCATCCATGGTCCAGTTCGGGGCCTCAAGCAAGACTTCGTCTGTCTCGAAGAGCAATCCAGTGGTTCCGCTAACTCCAGCGATATTGACCTGGCAGGTCTGGTGCGGCTTCAGTCCGCGGGGCATGAGCTATCTCCTCGGGATGTGAGTTCCTTGATGCGGATGTTTCGCCAACGGCATTGCGCGCCTTTGCCCCATCGAGCTTCGCCGAAACGTTCATCGTTGTCATGGACTTCCAACGCGATGTGCCCGCGGTGTCCGAGGGTTTCGAGGACGTCCGCCGGGTTGTAGTTCGGCGAATCGAGCGTGGCGGTGTCCAGTTCGGCGATCTTGACTCCGTTAATCCACGTGGTGATGACAGGGAGGGCGCCCACGCAACGGATGCGCAGTTCGTTCCAGTCGTCCCAGCGCCACACCTTGAGGAAATCCTCGACGTCGGCGGCGTACGCCAGGCGGGCACGCTTCTCGTCCGTCACTGGCTCAACAGAGGTGGCCGGGTCATCTGCTACCAAACCAACCGGACAGCCGTCAGCGTCCAGGGCGACGTCCACAGCAAACGGAACTGCGGAAAAGCTCGCCAGTCCATTACCGAAAAAGCCGCCGATCCCTCCCGAGGGGCGGTGATCCACCAGGACCTGGAAACCCTCCCAGGAATCTGGACGCCGACGAAGCATTACACCCGTGTCCGCCGGCCAGTCCGGACGCATTTCCAACACCAACTCAAAGTCCCCGAAAGCCTGCTCGGACACCAGATACCCGCCATAGCCGCTGCCTGGAGAATCCTGCTCACCGACCAGTACACCATTCTCCACGAACCAACGCGCAGGATGCTTCTCCGGAACCACCGGCCGGGATTGACCACGCCGGTCAAAAAGTTCCAAGATGCTTGGACCGCCCGGATATTCCGTGCCATAGATACGCGGAACGGAGTACCAACCGGCCAAGGATGTGCCATCGAACAGCGGGACGAAACCGTTGCCATCGTGGTGCATTGCTTTCTCTGTCACGCCTTAGTCCTGGCTGAAGGCGGCGTCGAAGCTGGTTTGCGAGGCGGGGAAGTCGAACTTCTTGAGGGCGGCAAGGGCTTCGGGGGCGCCGTGGAGGCGGTCCATGCCGGCGTCTTCCCATTCGACGGAAATGGGTCCGTCGTAGCCGATGGCGGTCAGGGCGCGGAAGGAGGCTTCCCAGGGCACGTCGCCGCGTCCTGCGGAGACGAAGTCCCAGCCGCGGCGGGGGTCGCCCCAGGCAAGGTGTGAGCCGAGGACGGTGTTGCGTCCGGTCTGGCGGACCTTGGTGTCCTTGCAGTCCACGTGGTAGATCCGGTCCTTGAAGTCCCAGATGAAGGAGACGGGATCGATGCCCTGCCACATCATGTGGGATGGGTCCCAGTTGAGGCCGAACGCCTCACGGTGGCCGATCGCTTCAAGGGTGCGGACGGTGGTCCAGTAGTCGTAGGCGATCTCGGACGGGTGGACTTCGTGGGCGAAGCGGACCCCTTGTTCGTCGAAGACGTCCAGGATGGGGTTCCAGCGGTCGGCGAAGTCCTGGTAGCCGGCGTCGATGACCTTCTCGGGGACGGGCGGGAACATGGCGACGTACTGCCAGATCGAGGAACCGGTGAATCCGACAACGGTGTCCACGCCGAGCGCCTTGGCAAGGCGGGCAGTGTGCTTCATTTCCTCGGCGGCACGCTGGCGGACGCCTTCGGGGTCGCCGTCGCCCCAGACTTTGGAGCCGACGATGGCTTCGTGGCGGAAGTCGATGGGGTCATCGCAGACGGCTTGGCCCTTGAGGTGGTTGGAGATCGCCCAGACTTTGAGGTTGTACTTGTCCAGGAGTTCGAGTTTGGATTCGACGTAGCCGGGTTCGTCCCAGCGCCAGGCGTCGAGGTGGTCTCCGGATACGGCGATTTCCAGGCCGTCATAGCCCCAGCCCGAGGCGAGCTTGGCGACTTCCTCGAGGGGGAGGTCGGCCCACTGGCCGGTGAACAGGGTGTACGGGCGGGGCATGATCAGACTCCTATGGTGATGTATGAGACAAATTGTTGTGAGCGTCAGAGCGGGTCCTTCGCGGTGGGGTTAGTGATCCACTACCGTCCGTGTGCTCTTATTGTTCGCTGATTCTTCGATGGCACTCAGTACACGTTGAATTTGAAGGCCATCCGCGAAAGACGGAACCGGCGGCACCTGGTCACGAATTGCGGCGAGGAAGTCCCTGATCTGATGGGTGAAGGTGTGTTCCCATCCGATGATGTGGCCCTGCGGCCACCATGCTTCAAGGTACGGGTGTTCCGGCTCGTTGACCAGGATCCGGCGGAAACCCTGCTCTCGGACCGGTGAGGTTGCGTCCAAGAAGCCGAGTTCATTGAGATTCTCAAGGTCGAAGGTGAGGGAACCAGCCGAACCGTATATCTCAATGCGCAGGCTGTTCTTCTGACCCGTGGCTACACGCGAGGCCTCGACTGACGCGGTAATTGATCCAGCCAATCCGAGGATTGCCCAGGCGGCATCGTCTACTGTCACCTCCTCCAGCCCTTGTGGGCCGGGGCGGTTCGCGACGAATGTGCGGAGAGTCCCAGAGGCTTCGGTAACTCGTTCACCTGTGAGGTATTGGATTTGGTCGATGGCGTGTGAGGCGATGTCGCCCAAGGCGCCGGAGCCGGCGGTTTCCTTGCGGAGGCGCCAGGTCATGGCGGTGTCGGCGTCGGAGAGCCAGTCCTGAAGGTAGGCAGCCCGGATGTGGCGGATGGTGCCGAGACGTCCCTCCGCAATCAATTCCTTGGCGAGGGCGAGGGCGGGGACGCGGCGGTAGTTGAATCCGATCATGGACTGCACGCCGCGGGCACGGGCTTTCGCGGCGGCGGCGGTCATGAGTTCGGCCTCGGCCAGGGTGTTCGCGAGCGGCTTTTCGACGAGCACGTGCTTCCCGGCTTCCAGGGCTGCAATGGCGATTTCTGCGTGCATCCAGCCGGGGGCGCAGATGTCGATGATGTCGATGTCGTCCCGGTCAATGACATCACGCCAGTCCGTGGCTGACTCGGCCCAACCGTACTTGGCGGCGGCCTCGGCCACTCCGGTGGCGTCCCGGCCCACGAGCACTTTCTGCTCGAAGGCCGGGACGTCGAAGAAACTGGCCACGTTCCGCCACGCATTCGAGTGGGCCTTCCCCATGAAGGCGTAACCGATGGCGGCCACACCCAGGGGGCGAGGGCCATCGGAGTCGTTGGGGAAGGGGCGCGCCGTTGTGGTCATTTGCTGTTCCTCTGTGGTTGTAACTGGGCGGGCTACAGAGTAGCGGCCGTAGGATTCCAGTCCGCCGGGACGGACTCGGGTTTCGGTGCGTTGCTGGTGACGTCCACGAAGGAGCCTGATTCGACTGACTCGGCGATCGAGACCATGGTGTCCAGCACGTGGTAAGCCAGATCACCGGTGGCCCGGTGCGGGGTGCCTGCCCGCAGTGAACGTGCCATGTCCAGAACACCCATGCCGCGTCCCTGGGCCGGGCCGACAGCGGGAATGATCTCGGGTTCTTCCACGCCGGGTCGCCAGAGCTTGAGCTCGCCGTCGAAGTGGTTCGGATCGGGGAGGGAGAGGGTCGCCTCGGTGCCCGTGATTTCCACGAAGCCCATCCGCTTTCGGGGGGACTCGAAGGAGAATACGCTGTGGCTGGATTGGCCGCCTTCGAACTGCGCAATCGCGGAGACGTGCGTAGGAACTTCGACTGCGAACTCCTCACCGGCCTTGGGACCGGAACCGATCACGCGGGTTTTCTTGGCGGCGGAACCTGCGGCGGCCACTTTGCGGACCGAGCCGAAGGTTTGGACCAAGGCGGTGAGGTAATACGGCCCAATATCGAACAGCGGGCCTGCACCGTGGGCGAAAAGGAACGCCGGGTTCGGATGCCATGACTCGGGCCCAGGACTTTGGAACGTTGTGAGTCCAGTCAGCGGAGTCCCGATGTCACCGCTTTCAATGATCCGTTGGGCCGTCTGAAGGCCAGCACCCAGGAAGGTGTCCGGCGCGGTCCCGAGGCGGATACCGGCCGCGTCGGCGGCCTTGAGCAGGCCGATCCCGGATTCGCGGTCCAGGGAGAACGGCTTCTCGGTCCAGACGTGTTTGCCAGCGTTCACCGCGGCCGTGGCGACCTCGACGTGAGCGGCGGGAATGGTCAGGTTCACGATGATTTCGACATCGGGATGGTTCAGTGCAACTTCCGGCGTCCCGAACTCCGCGATCCCGTATTCCTTGGCCCGTGCCTCAGCAGCTTCAACGAAGAGGTCGGCAATGACATGGACTTTCAGGTCCGGGAACGTGGTGAGGTTGTCCAGGTACTGCTTGGAGATGTTGCCTGCGCCGATTACGGCGACGCCCACCGGACCCTTGCGGGCAGAGGGTATGAAGCTCATGCCTGTGCATCTTTCTTTGCGTTGTTGAGGTAGTTCAGGGACTCGGTGATGCCTTCGAAGATGTCGCCGGAGTAGTCATCGAACTCAACGACTCCGACTTCCAAGGACTTGGCCGCAGCAATGACGTCGAGCACCGGAACAATCCCCAGCCCCGCTGGCTGCTGGGCCTTGGTATCGCCTGTCACCGGACCGTCCTTGATATGGATGAACTTCACCCGGTCACCAAGGCGTGCCAGCAGTTCAACTGGATCTTGGCCGCCAACAGCGGCCCAGTAGGTGTCCACTTCCAGGACCAGTTCGGGATCGAGAAGCGATTCGAAATATTCCAGCGCAGTGGTGCCTTCGACGCTGGAGGAGAGCTCCCAGGCGTGGTTGTGGTAGCCGACGCGGATGCCGTATTCGGCACCCTTCTTTGCGGCGGCGTTGAGCCTGGCCGCGGTGGCCTGGATGGTCTCTGTGTCCTGCCAGTGCTCGGCCGGGAGGTACGGGTCGATCACCGTGGTGATGCCTAGTTCCTTGGCCGCGGCGAAGATCTCGTTCTGGTCCTGTGACAACAGGGGAGCGTGGCCGGAAGGAGCGGTGAGGCCGTTCTCCTTCAACGCGGCACCAAGCTCCGAAGCCAGGGCCACGAAGTTGTACGGCTCAACCTGGGTGTAGCCGATCTCCGCGACCCTCTTGATGGTTCCAGGCAGGTCCTCGGCGATCGCATTGCGGAGGGTATACAGCTGGAGAGAATAAGACATGGGATTCCTTTGTGGTTGTAACGGGTCAGCGTCCGGCGAGGGATCCGCCGATGCCGCCAACACTGAAGTACTTGTTTAGTGTGGCGAACACGATCACAGGTGGAAGCATCATCACCACGGCCAGGGCCATGACAGAGGTCCAGTCAACAGCGTTTTGCTGGAAGAAGGACTGGACGCCCATCGGGAGAGTGAAGACCTCGTTGGAACGCAGGAACACGATCGCTACGAGGTAGTCGTTCCAAGCGAGGAGGAAGGCGAAGATCGCAGTAGACAGCACGCCCGGGAGGGAGTTGCGCAGGACCACTTTGGTGAACGATCCGAAGACTGAGCAGCCATCAATCCACGAAGCTTCTTCCAAGCTGATGGGAATGGAGTCGAAGTAGGCGGCCATCATCCAGGTGGCCACCGTCATGGTGGAGCCCACATAGATGATGGTGATACCTACGAGGTTGTCCACCAGTCCCATGGCTGCGAACAGGATGAACAGGGGGACAACGGAGGTGATGATCGGTAGCGACTGCATAACGAAGAGCAACAGCGAATAGCCGGAGACTGCCTTTGAACGGCCCCGAGACAAAACGTAGCCCGCGGGTGCGGCTACGGCGACGGAGATGATCACCGTGGCGACAGTGGTCACCAGGCTGTTCTGCAACCATGTGCCGGCAAGTGTTTCCGAAAAGACGTAGCCGATATTTTCAAACGTGAGCCCGGTACTGGTGCTGTTCGGGCCCGGCGTAAGTGCAAGGACGATCGTAACCATGATGGGGACCAAGACGATTGCCGTGATGATCAGAACCGCGGCAAACCGCCACCAGCGACCGCGCATGCCAGCGTCTGACAAGACGCGTTTGGTATTGCGCGAGACGCCCAATGCGGGGCCGGACTCTGGATGGGCGTGGACGACTGCGCTCATTATTCGACGCTCGACTTTCGGATCTGGCGGTACAGGATGACCGATACGACAACCAATGTCAGGGTCATGAGGAAGGCGATGGCCACACCGGGACCGGTCGCGAAGTCCTGGAACACTGTGCGGTAGGCCAGGACCACCAGCGAAGTGGTGGCGTCAACGGGTCCACCGCCGGTGAGCAGGTAGATGGTGGGGAAGTCGTTGACGCAAAAGATCGTCATGAGGATCCAGCTGATGTAGGTGGAGCGGGCGATCAGCGGCAAGGTGATCTGGGTGAACTGCTGGAAGCGAGAGGCCCCGTCCATGCTGGCTGCCTCGTACACGGTGCCGTCAACCGAGGCCAGGGCTGCGGAGGTCATCATCATCATGAACGGGAAACTGCACCAGACCTTGAAGATCATGACGGTGAACCCCGCCAATGCAGGGTCAGCGAGGAACAGGGGTGTGCCCAAGCCGAGATTACGGAACATCGAGGGGACGAGGCTATCCGGTGTCGCCACCAGCCAGTTCCAGGCGGTGGAGGAAACAACGATCGGCACCACCCAGGGCAGGAGGAGAAGGACCTTGAATGCGCCGCCGGCGGGGATCTTGGTCCGGAGCAGGAGAGCCAGCCCCAGGCCCATTACCCAGGAGCCGAAGACGCCCACAATAGTGAACCAGAGAGTGAACTGCGCGGCCTTCCAGAACGCGGGAGACGAAAGCACAGACTGGAAGTTGTCTACACCGACGAAAGCCCCAGTTTCAATAAGGTTTCCGTTATGGGTAGCTTGTACGCCCGCTTGGAAGAGCGGATAACCGTGGATTAGAACGAGCAGCACGACTGAAGGCAGAAGCAGCCAGAAGAATGTTCGGGATGCTTGGGCGGAAAGTTTGCTCTTCCGGTTGAGGGACCCGTCCCCGGACCCTCCGGGGCCAAGCCCCTTCCGGGCCCGGGCCAGGCCGGACTGCGCTGTAGTGGAAGACATCAGATGGCGCCTACTTCTTCATAGCGGATTGCAAAGCGGTTTCCAGAGTCTTCAGTGCGGACTTGGCGTCCGTCTTGCCGGTGAACACCGTTTGCGTGAACTGGTCGAGCCCTTGACCGCCGTCAAGGATTGAGAGATTCGCGTTCAACGTGTTCCCCTGAGCAGCAAAGGATTTGGCGATCGGTACATATTCGTTAGTGATCTTGACGTTGTCGGCATCTTCTTTGAACTCAGCAAGCTCCGTAATGGACTTGAAGACCGGGAGGGCGTTCATCACCTTCTGGCGCCACAGTTCTTTGATCTGCCCGAGATAATAAACGAGGAAGTCCTCTGAAGTCTCCTGGGATGGGGTGTTCTTGTACATCATGATGTTGTTGGAGAACATGAGCGTTGCTTTGTCACCATGAGGTCCCGTTATTGGACTCGCCACAGCGATGTCTCCCGAAGTATCGCCGACGCGTACAGGCACTCCCGTGCTGTACATGCCGAAAGCGGCCTTCTTGTCTTTCCACATGGCGTTGATGTTGTCCAGGGTGTAACTGACCGATCCCGGGTCAATGATGCCGTTGGATACAAGCTCAAGCAGATACTCGGTAGCTTCGACATTCCGATCGTTCATGACGTCCAGCTGGCCGTCCTTGGTGAAGATGCCGCCGCCGTTGTTGATCATCATGGCCACGGTCAGATGCTTTCCGACGTTGTTACCGGCACCTGAACCGATAGCCATGCCAACGGCTCCGATGCTCTTGAGCTTCTTGCCGGCCTCAAGCAGGGAGGCCCAGTCGGTAGGAACGGCAACTCCGGCCTTCTCAAACAGTGATTTGCGGTGCCAGAACACACGCATGTCCAACTGCCACGGCACAGCAACGTAACCCTTATCCGATTTGAACGGGTCCAGAACACCGGGAAGGAAGTCATCGAACTGACCGTTCTTCTTCAGCTTCTCGATAGCGTTGTCGGCGTAGGCAATCTGGCCCTGCTGTTCGAACTGGAACGCTTGGAAGCCAGCCCCGGTGGAGACGGCTGGGCCTGTCTTGGAAGCAATCGCCGAGGAGAACGTCTGGTAGAAGTTGTTCCACTGGATGATCTGGTATGTGGCTTCGCCGTTGTTGGGGCCGGAGAAGCCCTCTGCAACCTTCTTCGCAGCCTCGTTGTATACCGGGTTGCCCCACGGCATGTCCCAAAACTTGATCGTGCCCCCGGCGCCCCCACCGCCTTGAGCAGCAGACCCACTGCCGCAAGCTGCAAGCAAGGGGATTGACGCAGCGGCTGCGGACAGTCCTAGGAAGCCGCGACGGTTAAAGGTGCGGTTTGGTACGGGCTGTGCATTCATGATTTTCCTTTCGGGACATCCCGCGTCTGTGCGCCTTTGAGATGTCCGACTCATCGTCGAGACAAGAGGTGGAACTTTGGAGGGTGTTTCGGTCCGCTCAGCAGCTACTCGGTTTAAGTCGATGAATACGTCTTCGTTCTGGCAGTTGGCCCAACGGTCGGTGCAGGCTGCCTTATCTGTGGTTCAGTCGTGACCCCTCTCACAACAACTTAGGTCGACTTTTGACAACTGTCAATCAAAAGATAAATGTCGACAAAAATAAGTCGACCGTGATAGGACTAAGGGCATGACGCAAGGTTCTGAAGGCAGTCCGGAGGCAGGAACGGCGGCTGCCAATATGGCGCGGGCCGGAGACCTCTTCCAGCTGCTCAGGGACGGTCAGGCGCACACTCGGGCCGAACTTGCCCTTGCTACGGGTCTGGCCAGATCCACAGTGGCGACTCGAATTGACGCTCTTATGCAGGCGGGACTGATTGGCGCAGCTGGTGAGGCCCGGTCGACGGGGGGCCGCCCGCCGTCGCGCTTTGCCTTCAACCCCGCCGCGCGGGTTGTTCTGGCCGCCGACGTGGGTGCAACCCATCTCAATATCGCAGTGACGGATCTGGCCGGAAATGTTTTGGTTCGTCAGAAGCTACAGCAACTTGTAGAAGATGGTCCACGCATCGTCCTAGGTCGCATCGTTTCAGTCGGACTCGAGCTCCTGGCTTCAGTAGGTCGTTGCGACGGCGCACTTGCTGGGATAGGGATCGGGTTGCCGGGGCCGGTCGAGCATCTCACTGGGAGGCCCGTTAAGCCACCCATCATGCCGGGGTGGGATCAGTTTGATGTGGTTGGTTTTATTCAGTCGATCCTCGACGTGCCCGTGCTGGTCGACAATGACGTCAATATCATGGCACTTGGCGAGCGGGCCTCGTATTGGTCTGATCACTCAAATTTCTTCTTTGTTAAAGTTGCCACTGGCATCGGCTCGGGAATCATCAGCAATGGCGAGCTTCAGCGTGGCGCGAACGGAACGGCCGGCGATCTCGGACACACAGCGACTCCCGGGGCGGAAGATGTTCAATGTGCCTGCGGCAACGTCGGATGCCTCGAGGCAGTCGCCTCGGGCCCAGCAATCAGCCGAGAGCTAAAGAGGCTGGGAGTTGAAGCAGGGAACGGTTCGGATGTCCTCAGGCTGGTTTCCGAGGGGAATCTGCTGGCGATCCAGGCCCTACGCGACGCCGGGCGGGCCATTGGCGGGGTTCTTGCGACTGTCGTTAACCTGCTGAACCCCTCGGTCATCGTCGTCGGCGGCAGCATGGGGGATGCCGGAGAACAGCTGGTGGCGGGAATCCGCGAAGTCGTATATAGGAGATCGCTACCCCTGGCTACCGCCCATCTCCGTATCAGCCACTCCCTGGCCGGCGAAGAATCGGCGATCCTCGGTGCCAGCCAGATGGTTACCCAGCACGTGCTCTCGCCAGAAGCAATTGAGGCGACGCTGGCCGCCCTCACCAAGGCAAGCTGAGCAGTAACCTGCTAAACACTCAAGGAGAATAGCAATGAACGACGTACAGTCGGCACCCGGACTTATCCGTTTCAGTTTCGACGAAGCGTGGCGTGCGGGGAGCAAGCTCGTTTCCCGCTGCCGTGAAGAGGGAGCCCCGGTCACAATCGGCATCTGGCTTGGATCGCAGAGGGTGTTCCACTGTGCTCTTAATGGAACAAGCGCGGACAACGACGCATGGTTGGAACGCAAGGCAAACACGGTTCGACATTTCGGGTGCTCATCCCTGGAGGCCCAGGAGCGCTTCGGTCACCTGGGCAACGACTTTTTTTCAATATTCGCGCTGTCTCGAACCAATTACGCCATAGCCGGTGGCGCAGTTCCTATCATGGTGCAGGGATCCATGGTGGGAGTTATTGGTGTCTCGGGTCTCGAGTCATCGGAAGATCACGCTCTGGCCGTGTGGGCACTGACGGAAGAGCTTCTGGAAGCTCTATCGTAAGCGGTTGCGCGGCTTCGGCTTCCTTACTGCAGGTAGCGAAATGCGGTCCAGCCCGGGCTTACCAATTTGCATCCAGGAATATGCCGGGCTCCGAAACTGGGTCGGCCGGTGCGTCCCGTCATTCGGTAGTATGCCTTGCCTCCGCAAGCGATGCATGCCAGGTCATGTCGAAGACGGTCTGACTCTTGCTGATCCAGCGAGCTGAAGTCCTGGATCGACCATTCTTTGTTGTCCTGCAGGCAAAGAACAAGATTCATGAGGTGACTCCACGTGTGTTGTTTGCAGCCGACTATTTAGAAAGCTAGCCAGTAATCCAGGCTTCGATACCTGGTTCCTTCACGTACATACGCCGGCTCAGGGCGCCCTCAAGTGCCAGCCAAAGTATTTGACCATCCTTTGTGGTGGCTTCGACAACGCCGCGGTCCAGCATCCCGCTAGGGCTTTGACGGATCTCGACACGCTGTCCTACAAGAAGATGCCACTCGTGTGCTTTGGTGGCACACGGTTGGTTACCCAAGGCGCTTGCCTGTCCGTGATCGAGGATTGCAGGGGTTGGTGGATTAGTCATTTTTATGTGTCCTTTGAGAACAAGAGCGGCGGCAATGTCGTTGACCTCCGTGGTCGACATGCCGCCGCTCATGCTCGTTACGAGCTGCCTATTCGCGTTTAGCGTTTGACGGCGTCGAGCTTGAGCATCTTGGCGATGACGTTGTCGAGTTCGGAGTCGTCGAAGATCTTCTTCCAGTCGTCCTTGATGATGGTGTCTTTGCCGTACTGGATGGCGATTTCGCAGGCCTCCGAGAACGGGTTGGAACCGCGCAGGGCGTTGGTGAGAGCGATCTGGACGTGGCCGAACAGCATGGCCTTGGCAGCTTCCTCGGGAACGCCGACGGTGTGCACGGTCTCGTGGAGTGCTTCGTTGAGCAGGGTGCCGATCATGCAGGCCACGGTTTCCACGAGGGTGGGTTCGAGGACGGCGAGCTGGTAGACGGTGACCCAGTGGACGTCGATCACGGGTGCGTAGATGGTCCGGATGACAGCTTCGGCTGCTTCGCGGGTAGCGGTGAGGGCGTCGTCGTCGATGGCTGCCACCACGTTCTGGGGTGCGCCTTCGCCGCCGAAGGTGTCGGCCCATTCTTCCTTGGTGGTGCGCTCCAGGAACACGGAGGGGTGGCACGGGTGGGCGACGGCCTGGACTACGTCCTCGCGCTTGGCCAGCAGTCCGGCGTAGGCGGCGGCCGGGTCAAGGGTGAGGAGGATGGCGCCTGCCTTCATCTGCGGGACCACGCCTTCGGAGACGATGCCCAGGACGGTGTCCGGCACGGCGAGGATCACGACGTCGGCGCCTTTGACGGCGTCGTCGGTGCCGGTGATTTCGCGGCCTTCGGCCTGGACGCGTTCCTGGCCGGCGGGGGAGTTCTCGCTGTAGAAGACCGTGTGGTTGGACTTTTGGAGGTTCCGGGAAACGCGCATCCCCATCTTGCCTCCGGCTCCGATGACGGCGATGGTCAAGGTTTTTGTTGTCATTTCATTTGCTCCTTAGGTAGGTGAGGGCTTGTTGGGTCCACTGGTTTTCGAGGTGGATGGTGTCTGTTTCGGTGTCTTGCCAGGGGAGCCAGTGTTCGATGATTTGGTTGATGTTTCTGGTTTTGGGTTGGATCTTTTCGATCATGTAGTTGTAGTCGAGGAGGCCTTGGCCGAGGGGTGCGCCGGTGTATGTGAATCCGACCCATCCCTGTTTGCGGCTGAACGCGAAGTCTTTGATGTGCATGTTCAGGACGTAGGGTGCGACGGCGTCAATTACCTGCCGGGGCATCTCCAGTGCGGCGACGGTGTTGGCGGGGTCGCTGCAGATTCCGAGGTACGGGTTGTTGATCCGTTTGACGACCGCGAGGATCCGTTCGGTGGGTACTTGTTCGTAGGTTTCGACGGCGATCCGCACTCCGGCTGCCTCGAATTCGGGGAGGACTTCGGTGAAGATCGCCACGGCTTCGTCGTTGTCCGGGGTGTGGCCGGGGACGTTGAACATGGTCCGGAGGAGGTCTGAACCGAGCACTTGCGCGATGTGCAGGAACTTGCGGAGGTGTTCGGGGTGGATGCCTTTGGTCCCGACTTCCAGGGTGATGCCCAGTTCGTCTGCCGTCGTGCGGACGGCGGCGAGGTCGGCGTCGTTCATGTCTTCCAGGGGTGCGTAGTCGCAGATCTGGAAGAGGTCCACACCCAGGTCCGCGGCCTTCCGGAGGGCGTCGTGGATGCTCAGGGGGTTGCTGACCTGGTCGGAGAGTTGCCAGAAGAAGGCGTAGCTGCTCAAACCAATTCGACTCTGGCCGATGCTGCCTTGAGCGGTTTTGTTCATGCTGCCACTTTCTGTTTGGCCAGGCGTGTAGCGGTTTCGTCGAGGATGGTTTTCAGCGCTGCGGGGTCGTGTGCGAAGCGGCCCAGGAACAAACCGGCGACGGCGGTGTCGAGTTCCGTGATCAGGCCAGGTCCGGCGCTGCCGCCGTAGATGACGCGGCTGTTTTCCTGGCCGGGCAACGAACGCAGGTGCGCGTCGAGGCCACGGATCACGGCGCTGATGTACTCGGGGGTGGCTGGTTCGGGTGCGCCGATGGCCCATTGCGGTTCATAGGCGATGATGGTGCGTGTGGTGGGGCCGAGGGATCCGGCGCGGTTGAGAGCGGCGTCGATTTCGGCGGTGCACTGGGCGATGGCTTCCTCGGGGGAACCTGCAGTCAGTTCGCCGACGCAGAGCACCGGGGTGAGGCCGTTGCGGTAGGCGGCGGCGGTTTTCAGGCCGATGATGCGGTGGTCTTCGCCGAAGATCCGGCGTCGTTCGGCGTGGCCGACTTCGACGTAACGTCCGCCGATTTCGTTGATGAGTTTGCCGCTGTATTCGCCGGTGTAGGGGCCTTCGTCTTCCCAGAAGATGTCTTGGGCCCCGCTGGCTGCGGGACTGGTTTCGAGGATCGCTTGTGCTGGGACCAGTGTGGGTGCGCTGGGCAGGATGAACAGTTCGATGTCTCCGTTGAGTACTGCCGGGTGTTTCGATGCCAGGTCTGCGACGGCTTCGCAGTAGTCGATGGTGCGGCGGTAGCCGAAGTACATTTTCAGGCTTACGCCGATCACCGCCTTGGCGGGAGCAGGGTTAGCAGGATGTGACACCTTCGTAGTCCTTAATCAGTGTGACTTTCTCTGCCGAGGCGGAGCTTTCGTCGAAGGTGTAGGTGAGCCATTCCTTGGCCAGGCGGCGGGCGAGTTCGAGGCCGATGACGCGTTGTCCCATGGTGAGGATCTGGGCGTTGTTGGAGAGGATGGAGCGTTCCACGGAGAAGGAGTCGTGGGCGGTGACGGCGCGGATGCCGGGGACTTTGTTCGCTGCGATTGCTACGCCGAGTCCGGTGCCGCAGACCAGCAGGGCACGGTCGGCGTTGCCGGCGGCGACGAGTTCGGCGGCGGCGATGGCCACGGACGGGTAGGGGGTGTGGGAGGTTGCGTCGACCCCGACGTCGGTCACGGACTCGACCAGCGGGTTCGCTTCCAGGTCTGCTTTGAGGGCTTCCTTGTATTCGAATCCGGCGTCGTCCGATCCGATGACCAGGCGCAGTTTGGTGCTCATGCGTTCTCCTTAACAGTGTTCTTAGTGGTGGTTTCACCAATGAGTGTGTTGTGGATGGCCCGGACGATCAGTGCCATGGAGATGGCGCCGGCGTCGGGGGTTCCCAGGCTCTTTTCCGCGTGCGGGCGTGCGCGGCCCATGAGGGGCAGCAGGTTCGCGGTGGCTTCGGCGGATTGTTCGGCGATGGTCGCGGCAGTGCCCCACGCGTCCCGGAGGGAGCCGCCGTTGTTCACTGCCGTGGTGAGTGCGTCGCTGAAGGGGGACAGCACGTCCACCAGGGTCTTGTCCCCGACTTTGGCTTTGCCGAAGTCCATGATGGAGCGCTTCGCTTCGGCCACACCGGCGGCAACGGCGGCGGCGTTCGGTGCATCGGTGTCGCCGACGGCGGCGCCGACCGCGCGCAGGGCCATGCCCCACAGGGCACCCGAGGTGCCACCGGCCTTATCGGCCCAGGCGTCGGCGGCCAGGTTCAGCACGGTCCCGGCGCCGGCACCGCGTTCGACGGCGTCTGCCGCGGCAGCGGTGGCGGCGTGGATGCCGCGTTCCATGCCGATGCCGTGGTCACCGTCGCCGGCGATCGCGTCGATCCTGCCCAGTTCGGCCACGTTCGCGTCGATCACGGCCTTGGCTGCGTCCAGGGCGGCCAGCACGGACTGGGCGGCGGAGCGGGATTCCTCCGCGGCCTCAGGGATCACGGCCAGCTGCTCAGCGTCGAAGGCGAGTTCCTCGGCGTCGAGCGCCTGGGCCGTCACTGCACCCCGGCGGAAAGCCGGGGCATCAGCCGGGGCCAGCCACAGTTCTTCGAGTTCGGCGTCGAGCCAGAACAAGGTCAGGGAGGTGCCGGCCATGTCGAAGCTGGTCACCAGCTCGCCGACCTGCGGGTCCACCGACTCGATCCCTGCTTCCGCCAACAGCTGGGCCACGCGGCGGTAAACCACAAAAAGTTCTTCGTACTTCACGCTGCCCAGACCGTTGAGGATCGGCACCACCCGGGCGCCCTGGACGCTGACGCCGTCCGGGACCTCGGCCAGCAGGTCCGCCACCAGCAGCTCGGCGAGCTCATCCGCCGTCGGGATGTCCGTCTCGCCGATCCCGGGTTCGCCGTGGATGCCCATGCCTACCGCCATACGCCCCGCCGGAACGGAGAACAGCGGTTCGGGGGCCCCGGGTAGGGTGCAGCCGCTGAACGCGACACCGAAGGAACGGGTCCGGTCGTTGGCGCGCTGGGCGATTTCCACCACCGAGTCCATCGAATGGCCGGCCTCGGCAGCCGCGGCGGCGACCTTGAACACGGTCAGGTCACCGGCAATCCCGCGGCGCTTGTGCTTCTCCGCCAACGGTGCCGAGGAGATATCGTCCGTGACGGCGATGCTGCGGCAATCGATGCCCTCGGCCCGGAGCTTGTCCTGGGCCTGGGTGAAATGCAGGACGTCGCCGGCGTAGTTGCCATACCCCAGCAACACGCCGGCACCGTTGGAAGCAGCCTTGGCCACGTTATAGACCTGCTGCGCGGACGGGGAAGCGAACAGGTTCCCCATCGCCGCGCCGTGGGCCAGGCCCTGGCCCACCAAACCAGCGAACGCCGGGTAGTGCCCCGACCCGCCGCCGATCACCAAGGCGACCGTGTCCGGCGTCGAACGCGTGCTCCGGGCCACCCCGCCATTGACGCGGCGGACCCAACGGCCGTGCGATGCGACGAAACCATCGATCATCTCGTCAGCAAAAGCAGCAGGTTCATTAAACAAACGAGTCATAAAAAACAGGCCTCCAAAAGACCACCAACAGCCCACAATGGCCGCGGCAAATAAGAGCAAAGGCTTGAGGCCCACGCTGGTCCTCTTGGGTTCAAGTATGTGTGCGGCGTGATTTCATGTCAACCGGTTGACCAATATTTCAACACGCACTTATCGATGGGACAACCGGTTGTATCCTTACACCATGCCCGCATACCCCGGTAACACCGCTGCCAAGATGAGCGAAGCCCTCAGCGCATTGCCTAGCGAAAGTAACGTCACGCAGGTCGCGCGTCGTTTTCTTGAGTATTTTGCCAGCGGAGAGATTGAGCCCGGGACGCGACTGCCCCCCGAACGGGCCCTCGCTGCATCGCTTGGAATCGGCCGCTCCGCGGTGCGAGAGGCCTTAGCCGCTCTGGAGATCATGGGCATCGTAGTAGTGAAGCCTGGTTCGGGAACATACTTGCGTGGAATGGATTCCGAACTTTTGCCACAGACCCTAAGCTGGGGCCTCATGTTGGGTGAGCCCAAGACCAGGGAGCTGATTGAGATCAGGCGTCTGCTGGAGTGTGAAGCTGCTCGGCTTTGTGCAACGCAGATCGATGCTGAGGGCGTTGATCGACTCGCGGGCCACCTTGCCGTGATGAAGGAGAGCCTTGATGATTTGGAGGCTTTCGTCGATGCGGACCTCCACTTCCACCTCGAGATAGCAACGGCGGCAGGCAATACAGTGCTGCTGGAACTCCTGCAAAGTATTCGATCGCTTTTGAGGGTGTGGGTGGACAGGGCGCTTCACGACAAGAGTGGAGGCGTCTTAGCGCTCAGGGAGCACGCCAAGGTCTTTGCTGCAATCAAAAAGGGCGATGCGGATGGGGCTGCAGCTGCGATGGCCGCCCACATGGAGACTGCTGGCGGTCGCCTTATCAAGACGTTTGACGAGTAGTCTTCGTGGATTCCTTAGGGCGAGACTGGGATAACGGTAGCGCGGTTCCAATACACGGCCAACTCTAGTGTTGGTCAACCGGTTGATGTATTCTGGCTTGTGACTGCTGCAGTGAATGGACAACCTCCTCAGCCGGCCTGACGGATTCGGGCGCCCTCATGAAGCACCAGTGAACTATCCACAGTCGCACCAAAGGACCCCATGAGTCACTCATCTTTCGTTTCCCCGAATACCGGGCGCCCGGTCAGGGCCGTTCTCTTCGACACTTTTGGGACGGTGGTGGACTGGCGCTCCGGTATTGCGCAACAGGTTGATGCCTTCGCCGCGGAACGCAACCTTCCGTTGAATGGACTTGCCTTCGCTGACACTTGGCGCGGTGGCTACTACCCGGCCATGGCAAAGATCAAGTCGGGAGAGCGCGACTATACGCCGCTTGATGTTCTTCATCGCGAGAACCTCGAAAATGCTTTCAGCGCACATGGCGTAGACCCCAAAAGCATTTCCGCGGGCGACGTTGACAGACTCAACCATGCTTGGGAACACCTGCCTGGCTGGGATGACAGCATCGAAGGGTTGACCCGATTGAAGTCCAGGTACGTCGTCGGACCGCTTTCAAACGGTAATACGGCATTGCTCGTGAATATGGGGAAAAACGCCTCCCTGCCCTGGGACGTCGTGATTGGTCTTGACCTGCTGCGTACCTATAAGCCCAACCCTGATGCTTACCTGGGGGCCGCACGCCTGCTCCGACTTGAGCCGGGAGAGATCATGCTTGCTGCCGCCCACAACTACGATTTGAAGGCCGCCAGGGAAGCGGGCTTTGCAACAGGCTTCATCCTGCGAGCCACCGAGCATGGTCCGGATCAGACGACCGATCTGGAAGCTGCTGCTGACTGGGATATCTCTGTTTCCTCGATTATCGAACTGGCTGAGGAGCTCAAAGTTTGAAGTTGCCGCGTGGAAGGGGACAGTAACAGCGGGTCCCCTTCCGGCATGTCTATCGATGTGGATCAGTGTGCTTCGTGACCGCAGGATTCCCGAAGTGCGAGATCGTAACTGAAGTTGTTGATGCGAGCTACTGCTGCGGCATCTGCAAGAAGGACGCTGTCCACCGCATCTTTGGCGATGGCTGCGATCGGCTGCACGATCGATGTCAGGGACGGTATCGTGTATCGGGCCAGGTCAGTACCCTCAGAGGTGACTACTGCAACGTCATCCGGAACTCCAAGCCCAAGATCCTTGAATGCCCTGAGGGCGCCGGCGGCTTGCGCATCTGATCCGATCAGCAGCGCTGAGGGCCTGCGGCTACTGGTCAGCAGCCGGTGCGCGGCTTCGTGACCGCCCTTGCGGGTTATGGGGGCAGACGCTATCCAGGCGGCATTCGGCTGGATGCCGGCGTCCTCTAACGCCAGTGACCAGCCGCGGAGGCGCCTCTGCGATGCACGGAGCCTGATACTGCCTATGAAACCAATGTCTCTGTGTCCATGGGAGATCAAATGCTCGGTTGCCGACCGGGCACTGTCAATGGCGAATTCGGGACGGTCAATGACCACGACGCGAGTGCCTAAGCGCTCGAGTGAGGATAGATCTCTCTCGGGATCAACACTCATCAGAATGATGCCGTCAACACGACGTTCCGCTAGGCTCGCCAGTTGGGCATCTTCCCTTGCTGAGTCCAACTCCGACGTGGCGATGAGCAGCTGGAAGCCGAGTTCAAACGTGCGGGCGTTAAGTTCTTTAGTGATCTCGGAGTAATAAGGCAGTCCAATGTCGGGTAGAACCAGCCCCAAGGAGTTCGTCTTGCCTGTCTTTAGATATCTGGCGATCCCGTCGCGTCGGTATCCAAGTTCCTCAATGGCGGCCTCGATCCGGGTCCTCGCCTCTGCGGATACAGGGCGCGGGCCGTCGTTCAGCACGTACGAGACCAGACCTGGGGAGACGCCGGCCAGGCGGGCGACATCGTTTCTTGTTACTGCCATAAGCAGACCATAACCTACAGGTAGTCGATTTGGATTGGGATTAGCTGGGCTCACAAAAGCTCACCGCCTGGTTTGATGTGTCAAACCAGGCGGTGAGCTCTCGGAGTTCGGCGCTGAACTAATCCTGTGGCGTCCCAACGAATACGTCGCGCCATGAGTGCTGCGGGTTAAATCCCAGCACTCGTTTGGCTTTGTCGCTGGACATCAAGGACGTGTGGCCGTCAATCGCATGTTTGAGGGGCACATCCGGAAAACGTTCAGCCGCAAGTTCTGCTGATGGACGCCCCATGACGGAATCATCCGCGGCGATGTTGAAAGTGTCGAAGCCGGTCGAGTCCCACCGGAGTGCCTGCAAAACAGCTTGAGCACCATCCCGGTGGTCGATGTATGCCCAAAGATTCCAATCCCGGAGCTTGATATCGGCCTCGAAGGAGGGGAAGCGGTCGTAGTCCCGCTCGTCCATGACATTGGAGAGACGAAGTCCCACGATTTTGAGGGAAGGATCCCATCGGGTCAGTTCAATCGCCATGGTCTCTTCCAGGTGCTTGACCAGGGAGTAGACGGACTCCGGGCGCGATGGGTATTCCTCGTCCACCGGAAGGTACGGCGGATCGATTGCGAACGGAAGGCCCAGGAGGGTCTCGCTGGACGCATAGACGATATTCTTGATTCCGGCTCGGCGAGCAGCTTGGAAGACGTTGAAAGTTGCGGACATGTTGTTATGGAACGTTGCTGCGTCGCTGAGGTGTCCGGCCCCCGGAATGGCAGCCAGATGCACTAGTGCGTCGAACCCATCGTGCCGGGAATCAACGCCCAGGAGGGCGTCCACGGTTTGTCCGTAGTCCGTGAAGTCCACCTTGATGAAGCTGTCGCTCTTGACTGGTGGTGGCGTCACGTCGAGGCCGAATACTTCATATCCCTCGTTCGTGAGGAGTTCGACGACGGCGCGGCCCTGTTTGCCGGTGGCTCCGGTTACTGCGATGCGTTTCATTGCTTGCCTTTCTAGGTTCCGCCCCTGCGGGCGGAAGTAGGTTTAAAAGCCGACGACGGGATGCGGCCGATACGGGGACTCGAGGACTTTGACTTCGTCGTTATCCAAATTGACGTCGAGGGCGGCCAGCGCATCCTCGAGATGACGTGGTTTGCTCGCACCGATCAGGGGGGCCGTCACCCATGGGCGACTCAGCAGCCATGCGAGGGCTACTTGCGCCCGGGGAATGCCACGGGCAGCAGCAACGCGTCCTACGGCGTCAACCACCTCTTTGTCCCCTTCTTCATAGAGCTGGTCTCCGAACTGGTCGGTGCCGCTGCGTGCAGTCTCCGTACCCCACTCACGAGTCAGTCTTCCCCTGGCGAGGGGACTCCAAGGAATGACGCCGATCCCCTGATCCTCGCAAAGGGGGTACATTTCGCGTTCTTCTTCACGGTTGAGCAGGTTGTAGTGGTCCTGCATTGATACGAAGGGTGTCCAATTGTGCGCTTTTGCCGTGTAGAGCATCTTTGAGAACTCCCAAGCGAACATGGATGATGCCCCCAGGTATCGCACTTTTCCAGACTTGACCAAATCGTGAAGTGCTTCGAGGATTTCTTCGACTGGGGTGTGGTGGTCGAGGCGGTGTATTTGGTAGAGGTCGATGTAATCGGTGCCCAGTCGCCTGAGACTGTCCTCCACCGCGGTGAAGATAGCCTTGCGTGAGAGTCCACCCATGTTGGGTCCCGAGCCAAACGTTCCGTGGACCTTTGTTGCGACCACCAACTCTTCCCGGCGTCCATAGTCCCTCAGGGATTTTCCCAAGATCTCTTCACTGGTTCCGTCTGAATAGGTGTTGGCCGTATCGAAGAAATTGATACCAGCATCCAGCGCCTGCTTGATGATCGGCCTGCTGGCCGCCTCATCCATCGTCCACTTATGTGCCCCCAAGCCGGGCTCTCCGAAGCTCATGCAGCCCAGAGCAAGCCTGGATACTTGTAGGCCAGTATGTCCTAGACGAACGTATTGCATTCGTTTCCTTGTCTCGATAAGGAACCTGAGCGGCCACTCCACCGTGGTCGCAGCAAATTCACGCCGCAGGGCTTCGTCCCCCTGCCGGCCTATGTTCGCCCCACGGAGATGTTGGGGCGCCATTAATATTCTGCCCATCGCAACGAACTTGCGTCAACCGGTTGACCGAAAGTTCTCCTTTACTTCGCCGTCGGGTTCTGCAGGGAGGTTCGTTGAGCCTCTCTAGTGAGGCTCAATTTCCTCAAATAAACTCTTGCGCTCGTTGTCAACTCGTGTTGATAATGGATCACTCAACACGAGTTGAACATCACCCAATGGAGTGTAAATGTCCCGCATAGCCCAAGCCAGCGTCGTTGTCGTTGGTTCAGTGAACCAAGACATCGTCCTCACCGTACCGGCCATGCCGAAGGCTGGAGAGACCCAGCTGGCAACATCCAGCTTGACCGGTGGAGGGGGCAAGGGAGCGAATCAAGCTGTTGCAGCATCTCGAGCGGGGGCTCGGACGCAGTTCATCGGTTCGTTCGGTGCAGACACAGCATCTGCTGATCTTCGGACTCTCCTCGAGATGGAAAGTATCGAGGTCAGGGCGCATCACAGCAGTAAGCCCAGCGGGAGGGCGGTTGTCCTGGTCGACAGTGCTGGCGACAACAGCATCATCGTCGATCAAGGGGCGAACAGCGACCTCCCCGCGGACTTCATAGGCAAACAATTGAAAGATCTCAGGGCACACGATGTCCTGGTCGTCCAGTGTGAACTCGCCCAAGAGGCGATCGAGAAAGCACTGGCCGTCGGCAAGGAGCGCATGGCCACGGTGATATTGAACTTAGCTCCTTACCGCCACTTGAATGAGATGGTCCTGCGATGCGCAAGCATCATCGTGGTCAATGAAGCGGAGGCCGCGGCCCTTGCCGAACGGCAGCTGCCATTGATCGACGCCGGCGAGGTCGCGGCCAGCCTCTCGAACAGTCACGGCTGCACATTCGTGATCACCTTGGGCGGGAAAGGATGCGTTGTCGCCCAAGGGGAGGAGGTTAACGTCGTCCCCGCGATCCAAGTCGAGCGCGTAGTGGACACCACCGGCGCAGGAGATGCATTTGTAGGTGCTCTCGCGGCCGGCCTGTCGAAAGGAGCAGGATTGGCTCCATCAATCAAAGCCGCGACAGCGGCTGCTGCATACACCGTGACGTCCTTCGGCGCGCAGTCCTTCCCCATCGCCGGCGAACTCTCGGAATTGGCCCCAGGGCCTCTCAACTGAACAGATAACAAACCAAACCAACCAGTGCAACATACTCAACGTCGAGGAGGTTCCCCTTGAAAAGGAACAATTACCATGGCCGGCCGGAGCGCCGGAAGCCCTTGCTTATCGTCGCGGCCGCAGTCACGATCGGCTTGGCGATGAGCGGCTGCGGGAGTTCATCACCCTCGGGCGGCACCGCCAACCAGACAGTTGGGGGAGCCATCACCTATTCGTTCTGGGGCAACCCGGCACGGGCGGAAAAGGTAAATAAGGTCATCGGCCTTTTCCAGACGCAGGAACCCTCGGCCACCGTGACGCCCGAGGTCGCAGACTATAACTCCTACATTGAGCGGCTCACTGTGAGGGCCGCCGGTGGTCAGCTGCCGTGCGTCCTTGGCACACAGAGTACTTTCTACTCGACGTATGCCAGTAAGCACATCCTGATGCCTTTGGACGACCTCATCAAGAGCGGCCAAATCGACACGTCAAATATACCGCAGACGATTCTGGAAGCCGGGAAAGTCGACGGCAAGCAGTACATGATTCCTACGGGCACATTCTCGCGTCTCATGGGTTATAACGCGGATCTGGTCAAAGCGTCGGGGGTCAAGCCCCCCACTAATGACATGACGTGGAAAGAGTACGCTGACTGGCTCAAGGAGCTCCAACCGCACTTGCCTGCCGGCGTCAAGGCCTCGGAGATCGAGGGCCCGATCATGTTCAGCTTCACATCATGGGTGATTGCGCACGGGCAGGAAATGTTCAAGGAGGGCAAACTCGGCTTCAGTAAGGAACTGATGCAGGAATGGTTCCAGTACTGGATCGACCTTACAAAGGCGGGCGTAACGACGCCGCCGGCAAACATCCCGGACCAGACGGCAGTGCTGGAACTCAGCCCCATGGCGCTCGGCAACGCGGTTGCCGGAACCCGTGACATCCCGAACTTTGCCGTGATCCAAAAGACGTTGCAGGGTGCAAATAAGCCCTCCACCATTGAGCTGATCTCTCTGCCGGCAGAAGAATCCAACAAATCCGCCAACGTTCTCGGGGCAAATGGTCTCTCCATACCGGCCAATTGCAACAACGTTGCAACCGCGGCTTCCTTCATCAATTACTTCACCAACAGTCCCGAAGCGGCAACGGCTTTCCAGTCTGACAACGGAATCGTAACCAATACCAAATCCCAGGAATCGTTGGTCGGCAACAAGGACATTCCCGACGCAGTCAAGAAAAACATCAGCGTATTCCAGAAGCTCACAAGCACCAACGACCTGACAACCTCTACATACCCGGACGGGTACCAGTCGCTGGCTACCGAACTTAGCCGCCAGTACCAGGCCGCGGCATTTGGCCAGCTCTCCGTCGCAGATGCCGTGGACCAGTTTTTCAACAAAGCTGCAACAACACTTAAGTAGGAAAAAATGAGCACATCCACACCTGCGCGGGTGCTGACCGGGCCTCCCAAAACGCCACGGCGCACCAAACGGGGATCGCTGGGCCACCACAATCTGGCCGGGTATCTGTTCCTGACACCCTGGCTCATTGGATTCTTTGTCCTCATTGCTGGGCCAATGCTCTCATCGCTGTGGCTCTCATTCACGGATTACTCCATCCTTGGCACGCCGGAATGGGTAGGCATCGAGAACTTCGAAGTGATGTTCAGCAAAGATGTCCGGTTCTGGCACGCAATGGCAGTGACGTTGACGTACCTCTTCGTCTCGGTGCCATTGGTACAGATATTCGCACTATTCCTAGCCACCATGGTCAATAAGGGTCTGCGCGGCCTGAGCATCTATCGGGCGGTCTTCTACGTCCCGTCTCTCATTGGTGGAAGCGTGGCCATCGCTATCCTCTGGCGCTTTTTGTTCGACTCTCAGGGCCTGTTCAACGGTGCGCTGGGTGTCATCGGGATTCAAACTGATCATTCGTGGATCGGCGAACCAGGAACAGCGCTGAATACGCTGATCATTCTCAACGTGTGGCAGTTCGGCGCCGCGATGATCATCTACCTCGCAGGTCTTAAGCAGATCCCCGCCGAGCTGAACGAAGCCGCGATCATGGACGGAGCATCGCCGGTCAAGCGCTATTTTGCGATAACACTTCCAATGCTCAGCCCCATCATCTTCTTCAACGTTCTGATGAACATGGTCGGAGCGTTCCAAGCCTTCAACACGGCATACATCGTCAGCAACGGATCCGGTGGCCCAGCCGACTCCACCCTCTTTTACACCCTCTATCTCTACCAGCGAGGCTTTGTTGACTTCGACATGGGCTATGCCTCCGCCTTGGGATGGGTCCTCTTGATAATCGTCGCGGCTGCAGCAGGACTGCTCTTCCTCTTAGCCCGCCGATTCGTGTACTACGGAGACGAACGATGACAGCAACATTGACCCCACGGCAGTTCCAACGTTCCCCTGGGCGCCCGCGGCAGTACCGCGCCAACGGGCACACCCCCCGCGGGCGGTTCCTTCGACACTTGTTCCTGATCGCCATGGCGGTGGTGATGTTCTATCCATTAGCCTGGATGATCGGAGCATCCTTCAGATCCGATTCGCAGATCGCAGACCCCGGAATATGGCCCGGATCTGGATTCACCCTCGAAGGCTACGAAGCAGGTTTCAAAGGTGTGGCCGGAGTGGAATTCTGGCACTTTATCCTCAACTCGCTCGTGGTGGCAGCGCTGTGCGTCGTCGCAAACCTCATCGCCTGCTCACTGACTGCCTACGCGTTTGCCCGGATCGAATTCAGGCTCAAAAAGCTTTGGTTTGCGGTTATGATCGGAACCTTGCTTCTGCCTCACCACGTGATTTTGATCCCGCAGTACTTGCTGTTCAGGGATTTGGATTGGATTAACACCTACCTACCGTTCTTCGTCCCGAAACTCCTGGCAACAGACGCGTTCTTTGTTTTCCTTCTGGTCCAGTTCTTCCGGGCAATACCTCGGGAACTCGACGAAGCGGCTCGTATCGATGGCTGCGGACACTTCAAGATCTTCTTCAGGATCATGCTGCCCTTGGCAAAGCCAGCTCTAGCTACCACCGCCATCTTTACCTTTATCTACAGCTGGAACGACTTCTTCACTCCTCTGATCTACCTTTCCGATCCAAATCTCTACACCGTCCCATTGGCGCTTCGCGCGTTCATAGACACCACCTCAGGATCGGCTTTCGGAGCACTGTTTGCCATGTCGGTCGTGTCCTTGCTCCCAGTCCTTGGCGTTTTCATAGCTTTCCAAAAGCTTCTCGTCGAAGGAGTCGCCACAACAGGAATGAAGGGTTGAAATGAAAATCGTCCTAGCCAATGACCACGCAGGTTTCGCACTAAAAGCTGCCGTGATCAGAATCCTCCACGAGGCCGGCCATGAAGTCTTAGATGTCGGCACGCAAGATGACGCGCCAGTGGATTTTCCCTTGGTTACTCAGCGTCTGACCCGTGTGCTGCTGGGTGGGGAAGCCGATCGTGGTGTCCTGGTGTGCGGCACCGGTGTCGGAGCCTGCATCGCAGCGAACAAAGTTCCGGGCATTCGTGCGGCGGTCATCCACGACGTGTATTCCGCAGCTCAGTCAGTGGAGCACGACGACGTCAACGTCGCTTGTCTCGGCGCATGGATTGTCGGCCCGAAGGTCGCCGGAACGGCCTTGGAGGCCTTCACGAAGGCGAGGTTCAGCACCGACCCGGACTTCCGCCGTCGTGTGGCGCAGTTGGCAGACATGGAGAGAACTCATAACCCCCTTGCACAAGTAGCTACCAAGGCGGAATGAGGGAAACGCCATCACCTGAACGTACGCGATTCGCAGTCGCGTCCAACCAAAACCCTAACTAGGAAGGTATTACATCATGACACTGGATATTGCCAAAAAGAAGGAAATCCTCGCTACCGTCGAGAATCTACGCGTCACCGACATCCGTGATGGCATGGACTGGGTGGGGCTTCACCACTTCGGAACCATCGAACCGGAAATTCGGCCGTTATGGCGTGCAAAGGCCGCGGGATTTGCTAAGACTGCCCGGCACATACCCACCAATAGGCAGGTTCCGACCATGTCGCCCGACGACTACACGAAGTGGGCGTACGAGTACTGGTACGGGCAGGTCATGGCCAACGACTACCGGGACCTTGTTGATGACACTGCGTTTCTCGCCATCGATACCTGCAACACGCCCACCCCCGCCGTTGGGTCCATGGACAGCATGATTTTTGCCGCACTCGGAGCCAGGGGCGTGGTGACTAACGGTGGAACCCGGGACTCGGACGAAACACTCGAGCAGAAAGCCATTCCGATCTGGTCGCGTTGGATCTGCCAGCCCATGTATCAGGGACGGGTGGAGTGGGGAGGGCACAGCATGCCGGTGGAGATCGGAGGGCAACGGGTGAATCCTGACGATCTCATCGTCGCTGATGGGGACGGTGTCATCGTGGTGCCTCAGGACGTGATCGAGGACGTTCTCAAATACGCAATCCAGGAATCCGAGAACGACAAAATCGCCCGTGGTCATCTCTTCGATGCCTTGGGGATTCCGCGCAATGAAACCACGGAGTCCAAGTTCGATGTTCCGCCGCACCCTTATGAGCTCAACCGTGAAGCAATAGAGCTGCGCATTAAGCGAAAGTTCTAGGCGATGGGCGGTGGAAGGCAACCCTTCCACCGCTCTCCGTCGCTCCGCCGTACCTACCGAGAACAAGGTGACAATCAATTGCCCGTTACGAGAAACGACGTTGCAGCGGCGGCGGGTGTGTCTCCGAGTGTTGTGTCATATGTGCTCAACGGGGGACCTCGCCCAGTGTCAGTTGCAGCGCGTCAGCGTGTCCTCGATGCTGTGTCGCTGCTTGGCTATCGTCCAAACGGGTTGGCAAGGTCGCTTAAGACAGGCCAGACAAATACTCTGGGTCTGATCCTTCCTGACGCCTCGAACCCGTTCTTTGCCGAGCTGGCGCGGGGGATTGAAGACCGCGCATACGAGGCGGGAAAATCCGTGCTGGTTTGCAATAGCGCCGATGACACGGTGCGGGAGCGCTTTTATCTTGAAACGCTTGTGGAGAAACGAGTCGACGGGATAATTCTCGTCAGTGCTTCTTGGGACGAGGATCTGAGCGATGTTCTGAGCAGGAAGGTTCCCGTGGTCACGATGGATCGATACCGCGCAGAGAGCCAAGTATCAACAGTTCTCTTCGATAACGAGCACGCAGGTTATGAGGTGACTCGACACTTACTCGGCCACGGTCACCGGCGCTTGGCCCTGATAAGCGGGCCGCGGACTGCGCCAGTTTCGAGTGAACGCCTTGAGGGATGCCGCCAAGCCATGGGACCGGGGGCGGAAGCATTGCTAGTCGTACACGATACCGCTTTTTCCTTGGCCGGCGGATACAGAGCTGCGGAGTCGTTGCTGTCTGGCACGGATACTCCTACGGCGATCGTCTGCTCCTCGGATGTCCAAGCTATCGGTGCTTCGGCCGCACTGCGCAATCATGGAATGCGAATTCCCGAAGATGTGGCTCTGGGTTCTATTGACGGCACTGCACTGGCGGAATACAGCTCTCCATCCTTGACTGCCGTAGCCCAACCAATCGCCAGGATGGCCGATCTTGCCGTGCAGTCCGTGCTCGGGCGTGAAGCAAAAGCGCATCACACACTGAAGGGGATGCTTCTCATAGGGAAGAGCTGTGGATGCCAGCCAGGCCCTCGCCCAACCCATGTTCCGTCCAGTGTTTAAGACTCGCATCGGATGCGCCGTAGCTGCCGTTGATCGCCGCTGACCAGTGGACTATGATCAAATCAACCGGTTGACCAAAATTTGCCGAGGTGACCAGTCATAGAACGGCTGGGGTATGTCAATCTGCCTGTTAGCTAGCAACTTATCGTCAACCGTCCTATCAATCTTTTTGGAGTATCCCTCGTGCCACGATCGCTGACCAGCGGACGCCCTTGGCGTGTCATCACGATCTTCGCTTTACCCCTGCTCGTTGGGAACGTTGTCCAACAGCTGTACCACTTTACTGATGCGGCCGTTGTTGGACGGTTACTGGGCGTGAGTTCTCTAGCGGCAGTTGGGTCTACTACAAGTTTCATTTTTGTCGTGATTGGCTTTTCCTGGGGTATGGCAACTGGCTTTGCGATTCCCACAGCCCGTTCGTTCGGGGCAAATGATCCCCGAGCCATGCAGAGGTCCGTAGCGACGGGTTCCTTGCTCACCCTCGTAGCCAGTTTGATCCTGACTCTGGCAGGAGCACTATTGGCGAGGCCAGCGCTGGACTTGCTGCAAACTCCGTCTGACCTGATCGAACAGGCTTCGACGTTCGCAGAGGTCACCCTGCTGGGCTCGGCCGCTACCATGTTCTTCAACTATGTCACCGCCATCATCCGCGCTACGGGCGACTCGAAAACGCCTTTGGTGTTTTTGATCCTGTCTTGTCTCCTCAATGCTGGTTTTGTTGTTTTGTTTGTGGGGCCCTTGCGAATGGGGGTGGCAGGGGCGGCGCTGGCTACAGTAGCTGCACAGGCGATCACGGTTGTCATGTGCATCGAATTCATTCGACGTCGGATTCCCGCACTCCATCTGAGCAGGGCCGTTCTGCGACCGGACGCAGCGAGCCTTCGTGAGCACATTCGCCTGGGGCTGCCGATGGGCTTTCAGATGGCCATCATCTCGGCAGGCAGTTTAGCGGTGCAGTTCCGCCTCAACGAACTCGGATCTGTTTCCGTCGCTTCATACACAAGCGCCTACAGAGTTGACAGCTTCGCTGTCGCCCTCCTGATGTCACTGGGGTTGGCGGTCTCCGTTTTTGTGGCCCAGAACCATGGAGCGCATCGTTTAGACCGCATCCGCTCAGGGGTTCTTCATGCACTTTATGTAGCTACAGCTTCTTCTGTGATTCTGGGCATACTTCTGGTGGTGGCAGGGCCCTTTATTATTCGCATCTTTATCGGCGACGAATCCGCTGCAGTCGTTGAACTCGCCATGAGCGGCCTTACGTTAAATAGCTGTTTGTACACAGTGCTGGGAGTGCTGTTTGTCCTCCGAGGTGCGCTCCAAGGACTTGGTTACACGCTTATTCCGACCGTTACCGGCGCGGTTGAGCTCGGGGCCCGCATTGCTACGGCCTTGTGGCTTGCGCCAGCCTTCGGCTATGGCGGAATCATTTGGGGGACGCCGCTGGCATGGATTGCTGCCGTCGTCATTTTGGTTCCAACTTACTTGGTGGCCCGGAAGCGGTTGATTTCAGTTCCGCCAATCGCGATCGACGCGACCGACAACTCGTCTCAACCGCGTCCTGAGCCACTCCCGATCTATGAGAGGGATGTCCAATGATGCTCCCGAAGCCCCGCATGATTCCCGGGGATGGCGTCCCGAGCCTGCGCTGGGGCGTCATCGGAACAGGCATCGCTAAGCGTTTTGTACGGGCAGTTAGGTCTCATACGTCACAGAGAATTACTGCTGTGGCTGCGCGCGACCTGCCCAGGACCAGGAATTTCGCCGTAGAGCACGGCATAGAGACGGTTCACCATCCACCCTCAGCCCTCATCTCAGACCCGGCTGTTGATGTTGTATATGTTGCTACACCACACTCTCTGCATTGTGATCTCGCTCTTGAGGCCATCGCTGCCGGCAAGCATGTCCTCATTGAGAAGCCAATTGCAATGTCTGCAGAGGAGGCGAGGCGGATCACGGCCGTTGGGCGTGCGTCCAACGTCTTAGTCATGGAGGCGATGTGGACGCGCTATCTGCCTCAGTCGGACATCATCCGTCAGGTTTTGGGCAGCGGGGCCTTGGGGGAGATTCATAGGGTCACAGCAGCTTTTGGATTCCGGGCCCCGACGGCGTCGGATCACCGCCTGTGGAATCCACAATTGGGCGGGGGTGCCCTTTTGGACGCCGGAATCTACCCGGTATCGTTCGCATCGTCAATCCTCGGTACACCATGTTCCATCAGTGCATTGGGCGCAGTCGCGCCAACGGGAGTGGATGAGCGAGCGGACATGCTGCTAAGTCACGTCGGTGGAGCCTCCGCCCTTCTCTCCACGTCTCTCAGATCTGTTCTGCCCGGTGGGGCCAGCATCGTTGGGAGCCAGGGCCGCGTTGAAGTAGGCAGTCCATTCTGGGGACCGTCGTCCGTCAGCTTTATCAGTGGAGGACTCTTCAATGAACGAAAGTTGGAGTGGCATGATGATCGGCATCCCACCCTCCACGAATCCCTCTGCTACCAAGCCACAGCATTTGCGGCGTATGTTGCTGAGGGGCGGGTAGAGTCCCCGCTGCATCCACACGAAGAGGTGATTTCCATCATGGAAACTCTTGATGAAGCAAGACGGCAGGTCGCAACCCAGGATTCCGCAAGAGAATGCGAATATTAAAATGAAATTGCCTCATCAGCAGAAGGCAATGAGCTCTGTCATTCAGCGCACATAATTCTACGGCGCTCCTAACCACAATTCGGTCCATGTTCGCCCTAACGGGCAGTTGGAATGGTGAAGTTGCTGGATCTTAGTAGTATAGTTTTCTTGCTGAACCTAGACGTAAAATTGAGTACTTGGGGGTTGTGTTAGGTGTTATCTGAAATTCAAAAATATGAGGCGGGCCTGCCATTTTCTTTTTTGGATCCGGAGGTCGCCAAGATGAAGGAAGAGGCGCTGAGGTTGTGTAAGCAGTTCAACGACCTTGACACGGCTGACTTGGATGGGCAGGCCGCCGTTATCAAGCAGTTGTTCGGCGCCTGTGGTGACAGGGTCTTTATGCAGCCTCCATTCAACTGCGACGTCGGATCAAACATTGAGGTTGGTGAAGACTTCCTGACCAACTACAACGTGAAGATCCTGGATGTCGGTCGTGTCACCATCGGTGACTATTGCATGATTGGACCCAATACCGTCATCTCTACGGTGAATCATCCCTTGGATCCCTCCGAGCGCCGTAAGAAGATTTCGCTCGTCGAAGCTGTCACTATCGGCGACGACGTGTGGATTGGTGCAAACTGCACGATTCTTCCCGGCGTAACCATAGGCAGTAATGTCGTTATTGCGGCTGGAGCCGTTGTCACCAAGGATCTCCCGGGCAACTGCATCGCAGCCGGAGTTCCGGCTGCCGTAATCCGCGAGTTGCCGGGGAAGTTTCGCCCTTCCTTATGAGGCTTCGGGGCGGATCCTGTCTTTTCCGGATCGTCTGGGATTCCCCTGCCGGGCGGGTCCGGTTGTTCGTCGGACGATGAGTCGAGCCTCAGTGGCCAGCTCGGTTGGGGCTGCGCCAGGGTCCACGATCCGCTGTTGGATTGCAACCAACGTAGCCTCGGCGGTTGCCCGGACGTCGTGCCCGACCGTGGTGAGCTCGTTGTACGGAAGTGAGGCGACCGGGGTGTCGTCATACCCGGTGACGGACACCTCGCCCGGGACGTCCACGCCAGCGTTGCGGAAGACCGCCAAAACACCTTGAGCGCACTGATCGCTGCACGCTACTACTGCCGATGGAAGCGTGTCGCGCAAGAGCAAGGAATTGGCAGCCTTTGCACCGTCGTATTCGTCGAAGCCAACACGGATGACGTCTATGTGCCTGGCCAGTCCGTGGGCTTCCATGGCTGACCTATACATCTTTTCGCGATCCGGCCCTGCATTCCCACCCAGGCCGCCCACATAGGCGATGCGTACATGGCCCATGCCGGCCAGGTGGCCGACTAACAACAAAAGTCCCGCTTCGTCATCAGGCCGTATGACGTCGGCGCGTCGTTCGCGTGACCGCTCGCCGAGCCAAACGACGGGCATCATGTCCAGTGCTCGATCCAGAGCCGTGGAAGCAGGATCCGGGTTGAAGCATGCCAACGCTTCGATCCTGTGCCCCAGAAGTTGTGACAGCGCAACTTCTGTTGATCTCTGCTTGGTTGTGGGAGCGAGCATGACATCAAAACCGTGGCGTGGTGCGCTCTCCAGCAGGCATTCGACAACGCTCGCTTCAAAGGTGTTGCTGGCCGAATAGAGGAGTCCCATGAGGTTTGTTCTGCCTTGCCGCAGGAGCCGAGCGGAGGTGTTGGCTAGAAAGCCAAGTTCGTCCGCCGCGGCAAGTATGAGTTCGCGGGAAGCTTGGCTCGGTCCCGGCGCACCTCGCATCACCAGGGAGACCAGTTGGCGCGAAACGCCCGCTGCGATCGCAACGTCCTTCATGGTGGGCATCTTCCGGGAGCCTGCTGGGGCTGAGGGGCGGCTGCTGGGAGAAGGGGGTTTGGACACGTCTCAATCTTAGGCCGTGTCACCCACTCGCCACTTAGCCGTGCAGTGTGCTTTCGATTCTGTAATCTACGGGTCCATTGCCGATTGTTTCGAAATATGGGGTCTTGTGTCGAAACAGGCCGTCATGGACTCTGAACTTTGGCACGAGCTAACTGATAATTGTCACGTGCCAAACTTCCAACAGCCTCAGCTCTTCAACCCGAGAGGGAACCCGCCGAGGGCGGGTCAGCGGGCCAGCGGTGTGTCCGTTGGGTTAGAGCCAACAATCGCGATTGTGGGGGCAGGTCCCCGGGGGCTGTCCGTGCTGGAGAGAATCGCAGCTCACGTCTCTGCGGGACATCCGAGCGTGCCCGAGAGGCTGGAAATTCACCTAATAGACCCATACCCGCCGGCTGGCCGGGTGTGGCGGCTATCCCAGCAGGATCAGCTTCTGATGAACACAATCGCGGCCGACGCGACTCTCTATCTCGATGAATCGGTGAAGACCGACGGCCCAATTCATGATGGCCCGAGCCTGCTTGAGTGGGCAGCCGACTGGGACAGGCACGCCCGTTTGGGATATCTGGATGCGCAATTGGCGGAGGATGCGAGAAGTCTAGGGCCGACGTCGACAATCAAACGCCGCCTGTATGGCGCATATTTGTGGTGGGTTTTCGACGACGTGTGCGCACGCCTAAAAGAGCGCAACGTAGCGGTCCATTTCCATGGCTCATTGGCTCTCTCCGTCGTCCCGTCATCAACTGGGTGCGAAGTAGTCCGCCTCGCAGATGGCAAGACAATCCGAGCCGATTCGGTGGTTCTTGCCTTGGGGCACGGCGACAATGTGCCCGATCTGGAAGAAGCGAAAGCACAACGTGATGCACGGGACGGGAATTGGACCTACATAGGGCCAAGCAGTCCGAGTGAAACACGCTGGAGCGACCTCAGTCCGGGAGAACCAGTCATCGTTAGGGGCCTGGGGCTGAACTTTTTTGACGCGATGGCGTTGCTGACCGTTGGCAGGGGTGGATCTTTCGCGAGGCAGGTGGACAACAGCCTGATCTATCAGCCCTCGGGCCGGGAACCTGTCTTGTGGGTCGGTTCACGGCGCGGCGTGCCGTTCAAAGCCAAACCAGTGCTGGAGTGGCCGCGCGTCGTTCAGCAGCGACGGTATCCATCGCAGGAGGTTTTGGCGTCCTTCCGAAGGCCTTTCAATTTTCAGCGTGATGGATGGCCCTGGGTCCGAAAGGAGGCACTTTGGCAGTACTACAAGGCTCAGATTCCAGCAAGCCGTGTTTCCGATCTAGAGGATGTCTTCGACCTGGAGCCGGGTACCCAGTGTCCAGCTGACACAAGCCTCGATGTGGTTTTCGACGGCCTCGAACATCAGTATTCTCCTGAACTAGCAGGCGACCCCTTCAAAGGTCGCACTTTTTCAAGTCTTGAAGAGGTTGAGCAGGCCGTGCTCGCCTATATTCAAGAGGATCTTGATGAAGCGTTGGCAGGGGCCTCAAGTCCCCGCAAAGCCGCGGACGCTGCCATAGGAAACAGCCGTGCTTGGCTTGGCGGTCTCATGGAGTTTGACTCTCCCACCTGGGAATCGCGTGAAATTTATGAGCGCTGGTTTGCCTCTTATGCGAACTCGCTCGCAGGAGGACCGCCTTTGCTCAGGATTCAGCAGCTTCTTGCATTGGCCAAAGCGGGGATTGTTCGTTTCCTCCCCCCGGCCCTGGCGTTGCGGACTAGTGCTGCGGGCGCCGTTGTGACCAGTCCGGCATTGGAGGGTTGGCGAATGAGCGCGGGTGCCTTCGTTGAGACCAGGATCCATACGCCGTCACTCACTTTGGCACGCAATCCGTTGATTCGAACACTCTTGGGTGCCGGGCGCATTCGGCCGTACCGATTAAAGGGATCCCCGGAGATGGAAACGAATGGCCTGGAGGTAGAACCGGAAACCTTCCGCGTGGTCGATGCGCAGGGCAGGGTAAGCCCACATGTGTACGCATTGGGAATCCCCCTTGGGACGCATCTCGGAACAAGCTTCACAGCAATGGGCCGTTCCAACTCTGCATTCCTCAGGCAAACCGACTCGGTGGCCAGACTCGCGCTGACCGATACTTCCCGGCAACCAATAAGTTCACCACCGGTAATCAACTCGCTTCCCAACTCCGTTCGCTCCTGAAAGGGCAATAATGAAACACCATGGCTCAAAGCCACAACGAAGACTGCTGGCAGTCGTCGGACTTGCCACCGCCTCTGCGCTGGCGGTGTCCGGCTGCTCAGGAAGCAGTGCTCAAAATGGCGCCGCTGTATCAAAGGACACCTTGTCCCTCGCAGTTCCCAGCGCCCTCGCAGGATTCTCTCCTCAAGTCATCGGGGACGGTTACGCTCTCCAGTGGATGCAGGCAGCTTACGACAGTCTCCTTTTCGCCAAGGATGATGGAACCTACACGGGTTTCCTTGCCAAGACATACGAATACAACTCAAATCAGACCGTTCTCACTCTTCACCTGGTTGACGGCGTTGCATTCGGTGATGGAACACCACTTGACGCTAAAGCAGTGGAAGCCAATCTTGAGGCCACACGCGATGGCTCCGGGGCGAGTGCTTCATCCTTGGCATCAGTGAAGGATGTAGTTGCTGTGGATAACTCCACGGTCAATGTTGAGTTGTCGGCTCCGGATCCCACTCTGGTGCGGAGCTTGAGCCAGGTCGCGGGCATGATCGCCAATCCGAAGAGCCTTGGCAGTACCGCCCTCAGCACCACGCCTGATGGAACAGGTCCCTACAAGTTGGACAGTGCGCAATCAGTGCCCGGGAATTCCTACGTCTTCACTAAGAAGGCGGATTACTGGAATAAGGAGCGCGCCCTCCCGTTTTCGACCATCAAGCTTCAGTCGATGCCAGACTCAAGCGCTGTACTCAGCGCGCTCCGCTCGGGCCAGCTCGATGCATCTTTCGTCCCTACGGGCGTTGTTGACCAGGCAAAATCTTCAGGTTTGACGATCTCACCGTACTCGGCCCCCGGCCTGGTGGGTTTGTATTTGTGGGACCGCGACGGAGCACTGGTGCCCGCACTTGCAGACGTGAGGGTACGACGTGCCATCAATTACGCCATCGACAAGGACGCGCTGCTTAAGGGTGTCCGCGCGGGGTACGGGAAGACCACCGGTCAGCTGTTCCGACCGGACTGGCCGTCGTCGGATTCTGCCCTTGATGGAAAATACAAATTCGATCCGGAGAAGTCGCGCACGTTGCTTGCGGAAGCGGGCTACAAGTCGGGGCTGACGATCGATATGCATAGAAACGCGGCAATGCCGGAGACTGATCTGGTTGCCCAGTACCTTTCCGACGTAGGCATCAAGGTCAACTGGATCCCCTCAACAAACATCGCCAGCGATATCCAGTCGGGCAAGTCGGGAATGTCCTTGTTCCAGCTCGCGTCGCAGGCGCCTTGGCAGATCGTCACCTTCTTCCTTCTGCCCAATTCTCCTTGGAATGTCTTCAAGACGGAGAGTCCCGAACTGTCTGCTTTGATCTCGAAGGCTCGAGCCGCAACAACAACCGAACAGCGCGATGCCGCCTTGAAGGACGTGAACTCGTTCGTGGTGGACCAGGCATGGTTCTCTCCGTTCTACACCTTGACGGGGAACTATGCCTCAACAAATGGCGTCGTGGTCAGCGCACCCTACGTCAATGTTCCGTCCATCTACGATTTCGCACTGGCGAAATAGAAACTCGATTGGGGATGGTCCCGACTGAAAAGCGCGGACCATCCCCAGTCCACTGGCACACAACGGAGATAAATTGATCCCCAACACGTCAGAGGTTCCGCGACGCACCAGGTCGGAGTCATGACCTTCTTTGTCCTGCGCCGGATAGGTTCGGGTCTTGCCCTGATACTGGTCGTTGTCACAGGGACGTTCTTGCTTATAAGCCTTGACCCCGACGCTGCTGTCCGCAATGTCCTGGGCGAGTTCGCAACCTCTGAACAAATACAGCGCAAGGCTGCTGAGTTGGGGCTTAACGAACCGTTGTACGTTCAATACGGGCAGTGGATCGGAAATGCTCTCCGCGGAGATTTAGGTCATTCATGGATCACGAACGCTCCGGTCGCCTCTGCACTCCTGCAGCGTATGCCTGTGTCACTATCACTCGTCTTGGTTAGTACGGTAGTTACGGCAGTGTTCAGCATTGTCCTTGGATTGACGGCTGCAATTCGAGGCGGAGCCAGTGACAAGGCAGTACAGGTGCTGGCTGTCTTCGGCTTCGCAATGCCGAACTTTTGGTTTGCTCTCGTGCTGGTGTCTCTGTTTTCCATCACCATCAGGCTTTTTCCGGCAACGGGGTTTGTGCCCTTTACCACCAGCCCCACGCAGTGGGCCTCGAGCCTCGTTCTCCCGGTTTTCGCTTTGGCTGTCGGCACGATCGCCTCGACGGCACAGCAGGTGCGTGCGGCCACAATCGATGTCCTTCGACAGGATTACGTCAGGACGCTGCGCAGTAGAGGACTGCCTTCAGGATCGATCGTTTTCAAGCACGTTCTTCGCAACGCTGCTACTCCAGCCCTAACTGTCCTGTCGCTGCAGTTCGTCGGGCTCCTAGCCGGATCCGTGGTCATCGAACGTGTTTTTGCAATCCCTGGGGTTGGGAGCCTGGTGGTCGACGCGGCGCTGGCAGGAGACGCACCGCAGGTGCTCGGCGTCGTCAGTTTTATGGTGTTCATGGTGGTATCTGTGAACTTCATCATTGATCTGTTGACTGGTTGGCTCAATCCGAAAGTTAGGTCACAGTGACAAGTTTCCATTTGAGTCGAAGAGGCGGGCTCGTAATCCGCTTGATGTCCAATCCTTTGTCAGCCCTGTCTCTGGTTTTCCTGTTGGCCGTAGCAATTTGTGCGGTTCTGGTTCCGTGGCTCGCTCCGTACGATCCGACAGCCGCGAACGCTTCCAAGATAATTACGCCCCCAGACACCCAGCACTGGCTTGGGGCTGACAGCGCGGGGCGCGATATCTTGTCACGACTAATGTGGGGGACCCGCAGTACGCTTGGGAACGCCGCGATCACGGTAGGCGTGGCATTCGTGATCGGTGTTCCTGCCGGCCTGGCTGCCGGTTACTGGGGTGGGCGGGTCGGCAAAGCTCTCACATGGCTCGCCGACGTGCTCATGTCCATTCCCAACTTGGTCATAGTTTTGGCTTTCATCACTGTGATTGGCCCCCAGAGTGCTGCCGTGATGTTGATTTTTGGGGTGCTATTTTCGCCCGGTCCCTTTCGTCTGACACGCGCCACCGCGCGGGCGGTGAGACGTGAGCTCTACATAGATGCTGCCCAAGTGGCCGGCCTCAGCGATGTCCGGATCATAGGACGCCATGTGTTCCGCAGAATCCGTTCGGCGATGCTGATTCAGATGTCCATGACGGCTGGTGTAGCGATAGTCATGCAGTCCGGACTGGATTTTCTGGGCGTCGGTGACCCTAGGGAAGCCCGCTGGGGACAGATGGTCAACGATGCATTCCTTAACATCTACAGAGCACCAACCATGATGATTTGGCCCGGACTTGCCATCGGACTAACTGTTGCATCGCTGGCTCTCCTTGGTTCGGTTCTCAGGGATGAATTGGAACCTTCCCGGACAAATGCAAGAAGAAAAGCCAAGCGTTTACCATTCACCGAGCCGTCGGTTCCCCGAACTGAGGCCCTGCTGGATGTCACGGACTTATGTGTTTCGTATCTGCAGGAGGGGGCTGAGTCGAAAAGCGTGGTTCGGGACGTCTCATTTTCAGTCGGTTCCGGCGAAGTGGTGGGTCTGGTGGGTGAATCAGGCTCGGGTAAATCCCAGACGGCATTTGCGTGCCTCGGGCTACTCCCGGAGAGCGGCTTTGTCAGCGGTGGTGGAGTTCGTTTTAGGGGTGAACTAATCGCAGGGGGAGCTGGCGCCGCGAAATCTGTCACGAAGCTCAGGGGGTCAGGGATCGGATACGTACCGCAAGAACCGATGTCCAATCTTGACCCGAGTTTCAGCGTGGGCAGCCAATTGATGGAACCGATGCGTCACCACCTTGGACTCGGCAAGGCAGCGGCCAGGAAGCGAGCTTTGGATTTGCTGGCAGATGTTGGTATCGCAGACCCTCGGCGGACCTTCGCTGCGTACCCTCATCAGATTTCCGGAGGAATGGCCCAACGCGTTCTTATTGCCGGGGCTGTGAGCTGCAACCCATTGCTCTTAATAGCGGACGAACCAACGACTGCCCTGGACGTGACGGTTCAAGCCGACATTCTTGAGCTACTTCGGCGTCTCCAGCGTGAGAGAGAAATGGGGCTGCTGATGATTACCCACAATCTTGGAGTAGTTGCCGATATCTGCGATCGCGTGGCTGTCATGAAGGACGGCACCATCGTCGAATGCGGCGACGTAGAAAAACTCTTTGCAAGCCCTCGAGCTTCCTATACCCGCGCACTGTTGGCCGCGACATTGGAGGGTGCTCCGTCCAGGCTCGAGCTCGATAGGAGCGTCCGGTGACGAAACAGCTTCTCACGATAACCAGCCTTGTGGCAGATGCTCCCGGGTCTCGCTGGAGGAGAGAACCTTTTCGTATTCTCCACGATGTCAGCCTGGCCATCGAACCTGGTCAGACGCTGGGGCTGGTCGGCGAATCCGGGTCAGGGAAAACTACGGTAGGCAAGGTCATCCTCGGCCTCTTTCCGGCCCATTCCGGACAGGTTACGCTGCATGGGATGGGCGCCAATCCGTCCAGGGTTCAAAGGGCGGCCCACATACAGGCCATCTTCCAAGACCCTTACTCATCTTTGAATCCCTCGATGACGGTAGGTGACTCACTCATTGAACCGTTGCGCCAGGCGCGATGGTCGTCGAGTGACGCGCGACGACGCACTCAGGAGTTACTGGACCGGGTGGCCATGCCCAAAGACACTTTCAAGAGGTATCCCCACGAGTTCAGTGGCGGACAACGTCAAAGAATCGCCATCGCCCGAGCCCTTGCACTCGCGCCGCGACTAATCATCTGCGACGAACCGGTCTCTGCGCTCGACCTGACCACCCAGTCCCGCGTTTTGGACCTGCTCATTGAGTTGCAGAGAGAAACGGGCGTTGCCTATCTCTTCATCTCCCACGACCTCGCGGTCATCAGGAGGATCAGCCACCGCGTAGCGGTAATGCGCCGGGGACGCATCATCGAAGAAGGCCCTGCAGATGAGGTTACCGATCGACCTCGGCAGGAATATACGCGTCAGCTGCTGAGTGCTTCCCCGATCCCAGACCCAGGCTTACAAGCTCAGCGCCGCGCACAGCGTCTCGCCCACATCTCAAAAACCATGACGACAACCCAATCCTAGGAGCAATCTTGAAGGACGTTATTGACGAGGTTCTCGGCCTCGACCCCAGCGATGCCGTATGGCAAGTGAGGAGGCAGCGACCTGAAGTCCTCCATCACTTGCAAGCCAGCTATGAGGCGATTCATCAGTTGAATGGCGAAGGGCCCGTTGGTCTCATTACCAAGGATGAGAGGGCGGCTATTGCCTGCCGCGTGAGCACAGCAGCCGGGCAGACGAGGTTGTCAGAACACTACGCCTCGCTCATTTCCAATGACCTGGTGCGGGGGGTCGCATCTCAGGAGGTTGAGGGGGACGAACGACTTGAGGTAATCCTCAGGTGGGCGACCGTCGTGGCCGAAGACCCGGCTCGAAGCGATGACGGTGAAATTGACCGCCTACGCATGGTTGGCCTCACGGATCCGGAAATTATCACGATCGCACAGACTATTGGCTTCACGGCCTTCCAGTCCCGCGTTGTCGCGGGACTCGAGATGATGGGAGTTTAGATGGCAGCCCCGAAATTCTATGGCCGCACTTATCAAGGCGGTGCGGTGTCCTGGGAACCATGGCTCCCTGTTCCAGCACTCGAGGAGTTAAGCGAGGCACAGCAGCAGTCGTTGCGTCCGGTTCAACGCCGGTCGTCCTATTACCGGCTGTTGGCGCTTGACCCCGCGATCTTTGCGCAGCGTACCAACGTTGACTCTGCCATTTTCTACACACGGGAGGGACTCTCACGCGGGGAGCGGGAGCTGTGCGCCGCTGTGTCCAGTATTGTTACCGGATGTTTGATCTGCACGTCAACGCACATAAAATTTGCCGCTAACTTCACCAAACGACCCGAGGACGTTAACCGATTCCTGAGTGAGGGCGTCGAAGCGAACGTTGACCCGCGCTGGAATGCAATGACTAACGCTGCCAGCGCGCTTGCGGAAGCACGGCCAGTTCTAGGTCGGATCGACGTCGACAGTCTCCGCGGCAACGGTTTCGCCGAAGAAGAGATTTTGGATGTCATCCACGCCACCTCGTTCTTCGCTTGGGCGAACCGTTTATTGATGACCTTGGGGCGGACCCATTACGCCGAGATGGACTCGTAGCTTTATGTATAAGGTCGGAATTCTTGGCGCCGGAATGATTGCGGAGGTGCCAAGCGGCTTCCTCGCCGGCATGCAAGCTCTCGCCCACCGCGCGAATGTGACTGCCATCAGCTCCCGCTCGCGGGAGCGAGCCGTCCTGTTAGCGGAGCGCTTTGGCATTCCATACGTATACGACGACCTCGACTCCATGCTTGCGGGCGAAGGAGTGGACATCGTCATCAATGCGACTCCGATAGGGGCGCACTTCGAAACGTCCAAGGCAATTCTCTCTGCCGGTAAGCACCTTGTATCCGAAAAGCCGTTTGCCTTGCGCCTGACCGAAGCTCTGGAACTCGAGGACCTGGCAAAGAGTGCCGGAGTGCAGGTGGCCGTTGCTCCGTCGCGGATGTTGGAGCCCAGCCGTCAGAGAGCAGTGACTCTCATTGAGGCAGGCGCAATAGGGGCAGTCCACTCGGCCCGTGTGCGTGTCGCGCACGCGGGGCCGGGTGGAATGCCCTGGCCGAGGGATCCTCGTCCGGCGTACTCATCTTCAGAAGGTCCTCTACGTGATCTGGCACCTTACGCCTTCGAACAGGTCCTTGGACTGCTTGGGCCAGTCCGACAGGTGTGCGCGATGACGCTCAAGAGCCGGCCGCTGATCCGTGCTTACGGCCACGGACCCTTCGAAGGTATTGACATCCCTGTCGAATCGCCCGACATAGTCGGCATTCTCATGGAGACGGAGGGAGGCTGTCTTGTGAGCATTGACTGTTCTTACGGCCAAGTGGGCTCCAGAGCGCCGTCCATAGAGTTGTTCGGCGAGGCGGGTACCATCAACCTGTACACACGCTATGGAGCGGATGCCGGCCCTCGAATTGAGCTGCTGCAACGTGGTAGCGGTCGGCCGGGTGAGTGGATCGATCCTGGAACAATGTCTGATCGTCATCGTGAAAGTGAATTGGCCGTCCTCGGCCGCGCTGGGTTGGTTGAGTGTCTTCTGAATGCTCTCGATGAGGCTCGCCCTGCATACATGGGCTCGAAAGCGGCAACCCAGATCGTCCGCTTGATAGAGGCGGTGGAACGCTCGGCCCTTGAACGACGTGTCGTCGAACCCGACTGAGGCTCTACTTCAATCTTCCATATCAGGGAAGACCGCTCCATCGTATGTGGGCAGCTCCGAGGCGGTGACCGACCTTTCGCCAGGCTCTGTGCTGTTCAGCGAGAGCCGCTGCAGTTGGCGCTCGTCGCTCAAACGCATGCGCATCATTGTCGGGACCTCCTCCAGCCCACCCTTGAAACCTCAGGTAATACACACTATATTTGTCCTACAAATATTTGTCAACAAAAATGGTCCTAGTCTGTGAGGCTCTTCACTCGAGCTCTCCCGATGCTGACATCCTCCACTACAGTCTTGAAGCTCGTAGCTAGTACCGGCTTCACAACCAAGCAAGTGCACATACAAGCAGAAAAGGAATTAGACTATGCTCAAGCAAAAAACGGTGGCCGTCACCGGAAGCAGCGGAAAGCTGGGTCGGGCCGTTGTGGCGGAGCTTCTGGAAGCCGGCTGGAAGGTGCACGGCTTCGACATCGTTCCTCCAAAGGAGCGGACTGCATCTTTTACCCGGATTGATCTGGGGGACCTCGGTCAGGTGGTCGAAGCGTTCACCAGTATTGACGAGCTGCACGACGGCGTGGATGCAATCGTTCACCTCGCTGCCATTCCAGGTGCAACAATGGCTGCCAACACCGCTACATTCGTCAACAACATCACCGCGTCCTACAACGTTTTTACGGCGGCCAAAATAGCCGATGTCCGAAACATCGTGTGGGCTTCGAGTGAGACCCTTCTGGGCTATCCGTTCATCGATACGAGGCCCCCCTACGTTCCCATGGACGAGGAGTACGCAGCCCAGGGAAACGTCGCGTACTCCCTCGAAAAAGTCCTTGAAGAGGAATTGGCCCGGCAACTGACACGCCGCGATGACCAGCTGAAGATGATCGGGCTACGCTTCTCCTATATCCAAGGTCCAGAGGATTACCCGAACTTCCTTGAACAAGGGAAGAATCCTGCAGACCGAAAGTGGAACATGTGGGGTTACATCGACGTACGCGATGCCTCGCGGGCTGTGCTCCTGGCTCTTGAACTGGACAAGACCGGATTCGAAGCCATAAACATTGCAGCAGCCGACACGATCATGCAACAGCCCACCCGGGACCTCATGCAGGAATATTTCCCCGAAGTGCCGTTCCGCGAATCAATCGAGGGGACAAGCGGTCTGACAGATATTCGGAAGGCATCACGAGTGCTTGGATGGGAACCTCGGCATAGTTGGCGCGACGAGGATTAGGAGTTCAGAGCCTGTATTAGCCGTCGGCGTCCAGAGCTAACCACTGACGCGGGAAGGGCGCTGACGCGCCCTCCCTGCGTGTCCGTAGCGCTTAGGGCGAAGCCCCGAGGGTAAGCGTCACGGCGCGAGCTGAGTACCGTCTTGCTTCGCGGGGGTCATAGAACCGAATATGCGGGGGAGCTAAGCTGTGAGCACCGCGACAAGGTTAAGATGTCTCCCAAAAGGTAGCTGGGAAGTTTGTAGACACATGTAGAGTCCTTCGGGCCCCCAGATAATTGTTGGACCCACAAAGCCTCCAAGTTGCGCGGGGCGTTGATGAGGCCGCCGCCGCAGCTGCCGCGGCTCCGCTAAGGAAGTAGCCAGGAATTTGCTAAGACGGCGCACTCTGGGCAAACAAACCGACGGTGGCAATACACAGCGACGCCATGATGAACACTGGCTTGTACAGCGCCCCGGAGCCAGCGAGACCAATGGCGCCCAACGGCGGTGGAACCGCCGCATGCCAGCACCGTTCGGCCGTTCTGTCCATATGTCTTGCCCCATGGAAGGCGACCAACATGAGTGGCAGGAAAACACGATTGCCTACTGAGTTCGTCCACCGTGGCAGAAATCAGCGCTTCCAGAGAGTCCGGTGGAGGTTCCGGGTCCAGTCCGGCAGGCGGATTTAGCGATATCGCGCCTTGCATGTTTCTGAGCCATCGACGAGAAGCACTCGGAGGCTTTGCAACGACGGCACCCCTCGCTGTAACCACTTCAGAGCTTCCTCGGTGGTTGCCAGCAAGGGGTGCGCGCAAGTCGCTCCGATGTCGTCAGCGGTTTGCCGATGACGTGCCGACGTCACGCCAGGAGTACTGCGGAGAAAAGCCCAGAATCTTCTTTGCTTTCTCGCAGCTCATGAGGGATTCGTTGCCCTTGAGTGGACGCTTCAACTGAACATCGGGGAAGCGTTCCGCAGCAAGTTCTCTCGATGGACGGGACATGACGGAATCATTTGCTGCGATATTGAATGCCTCGAATCCCCTGCCCTCCCACTGAAGGGCCCGCAGCACAGCGTGAGCTCCATCCCGATGGTCAATGTAAGCCCACAAATTCCATTCGCGTTCCGATGGGTCGTCTTCAAATGCGGGGAATCGTTTGTAATCAGACTCATCCATGACATTGGAGAAACGGAGTCCGGTTATTTTTAGGGCTGGATCCCATCGGGTCATCTCAATTGCCATCGCTTCTTCCAGGTGCTTGACCAATGCATACGTCGATTCTGGCCTCGCGGTGTAGTTTTCGTCGACGGGAAGATAGGGCGGATCGATTTTGAAAGGCATTCCCAAGAGTGTCTCACTAGAGGCGTAAACAATGTTCTTAATTGAGGCCCGACGAGCCGCCTGGAACACGTTGTACGTGATGGTCATATTGTTGTGAAATGTTTCAACGTCACTGTGGCGACCAACCCCGACGATGGCCGCGAGATGGACTACCGCGTCGAAGCCGGAGTGCCTTGAATCGACTCCCATCATGGCATCCACCGCCTGTCCGTAGTCGGTGAGGTCAACTACGCAGTACGTGTTGCTTTTGACCATGGGGGGAGTTATATCGAAACCCATGACTTCGTGACCCTGACTCCTCAGGAGGTTAACTACGGCCCGCCCTTGCTTACCATTTGCTCCGGTAACGGCAACTTTCAAGTCTCGGCCTTTCTCGTCATGGCTCGCCCTTCTGAGGCCGAATTCTGGTTGCTTCATCTTGCTGGTAGTGCCCAGCGACTTAAGTATTTTCTTTACTCGAGCTACTCTATTCAACTCGTGTTGATTCCTCAATTATCAGCACGAGTTGACGAGTGAGTCAAGAGGCGACAGGTTCCTTCGTCGCGGCATGCGCGGACGCGTTTGCTGCTGCTCGCCGACGGCAGGTTTCGTGATTGCTGGGTACGGTGTAGTTCACGCGGTAGAAGAATTCGGCGATTAGCGGCCGGGCTCCTTTCTGCTGATGGGGGTGCGGTAGTGGCACCAAAGCGAGTGCCGTCGGAAGGGAGGATGCAGTTGGTGGCATGGATGCCGTCGCTGATTGCCTCGCCTTTTGGGCGAGGACTCCGTGAGGTCTGCTTTGGTGGGACGGTACGGCTCCGCCACGCCGTGCCCTGGTGGTCTGGTGGTGCAGGGGGTGACGATCATGCTGTTGGCTTGTTCAGGCGGCCGATTAGGTAGAGAGCAAGGAGCGGCAGGCAGGCTAAGCTCCTACGGTGCATCCATTGCCGCTCATCGGTAAAACTGAGGCACACATCGGAAATCCCGGGCGAACTGTGCGCCAATGATGGATTCGGGGCATTTGGTGAGCTCCCACGGCAGCAGCAGTGTGGTGATAACTCACGAGAATCTTGCCGAGTGATGTACTGCCTTGTTGGCGCTGACTCCGCGCAACTGCTTCTACCCGGGTGCATCCCCGTACCTGCAGTTGGGAGGGCACTTGGTGTACTCTCCCCGGGATGTCTGGAGTAGTGAGGCGCTGCAGGATGAACTTGCCAGCCTCGACGCCGACTGCCAGGTTGCCGTTGTCCACGGAAGTTAAGGAGAGGTGGCCTCGTCGCGGTGGCTTCGGCCCGCGTTTGGGGTTACGACGACGGCAGCCGCCTACCGGGCCAGAGTCACCGTTGCGCTACCTGAACCTGAGCTGATAGCACCGCTCAGTCCGCCTCCCGCCGGTGTTACAACCCTCGTTACTTGGGGACGGCTATGCAAGTGCTCAAGGAAGAGAATCACTTCGATGTCCTGGTCAATTACGTGCCACCCGGGGGCACCGGCCTCTTGCTGGTCAGTCTTCACAGGGAGATCCGCGCCTTGAAGAACGGCAACGAACGGACATTCGTTGAAGTACGGATCGACGGGAATCGAGTCGGGGAACTCAGTAACGTCACCTCCGCGCACTTGCTTCCGCTACTCGAACACACTGAGACGGTCGGCGAAACCACACGTTTCAACCATGGAACAGCAAGCGAAAGCAAAGCCAGGCAGTCCATAACGCGGTTGGGGCGGCGGGCGCCAACGGGCGTGAAGATGGCCCTCATGGGCTGAATCGTCACCCTTCAGGCAGACGCCTATCCGGCGTCAACAACCTGCTTCGCATCCCGGCGTTCCTCAGCTTTCGTCGGGCGAGGCAATGAACCGCATCAGGGTTTCGAGCAGGTGCAGGCACGGCCTGTTGGGGTCGAGCAGGAATTGGATGCGGAGGCCGTCGATCAAGGCCATGACCATGGTGACTTTGTCGTCCGCGGTGAGTTCTTCGCTGTCTTCGGTAGTGGCGAGGCGGGTGCTGGTGAAGTTGTCCCGCATACGTTCGCGCCGGGCTATAAAGAAATCATGCGCCGGGTGTTCGGGGTTGGTTGCCGCGATGGTGATGGCGAGCCAGTTCCGGAGGTGGTCCGGATGTGCGAACTCTTCCTGCAGGATGCTGCTGAGCACTTTCTCACGCGGGACTTTGAGTTGAATGATGCGCCGGGCCAGCTCGTCGTCGTCCGTGTCCCGTTGAGCCAGGGCCGCTAGGAGCAATTCGTCTTTGGTCGCGAAGTGGCGCAGCAGGGCCGCGTGGGTGACGTCAGCCCGGGCGGCAATGTCACGGAGCGAAGCGCGTTCATATCCGTGTTCGGCGAAGCTGGCGGAGGCCGCTCGGATAATCTCTGCCCTCCTCGCCGGGGTGGTTGCATAGGGCCCACGACGCCGCGTGGCTGGTTTGGCGACTGCCTCTCGTCCGCTGATGGTAGTCACAATGCCAGCCTTCCTCTTCTTTGGATTTCCCAGGGCCTTGTCAATAGTAACCATGATGGCTACTATTCACTCAATAGTAACCATGGTGGTTACATTTCGGTCGCCTTTTACACGTGCATTGTGTGACGACCGGGTCTGCGGTATCGCAGAATTGAATACTTTCCGAAGGAGTCATTGGTGACTACTAACGAGCACGAGGTAGCAGGCGTCGCCGCGGAGGTCGCCGCCGCCCAGCCGCTACCAGGCAACGAAGGGCCGCAAGGGGCCAACCATCCAGCGCGGCAAATCGACGAGCCACAAATCCCGGTCAGCAGGTCCTACATCTTCTGGTTGATGCTGGCCAGCTTTGGTGCCTCAATCGCCATGATGGTCCCGCTGTCATACGGCATTGCGGTCCGGATCACGGAGCTGGCTCCGGGTCAGGAACAGGTCCTGGGTTTCATCACCGGCACGGCTCAACTGATCTATTTGATCCTCAGCCCCATCGTCGGGATCTGGAGCGATCGGACGAGGTCACGCTTTGGGCGGCGCTCACCCTTCATTTTCCTGGGCACTGGCGTCGGCTTGGCCGGCCTGGTGGTCATGGGCGTGGCCCCGAATCTGCTTCTCGTCGGCGTCGGGTGGGTTCTTGGCATGACGGGTTGGTCCATCTCGGGTGCGGGCATCCAAAACCTCATGGCGGATAAGCTTCCAGAGCAGCAGCGCGGTCGCGTTTCTGCCCTGACCAACCTGATGACCCAGATCGCTCCGGTCCTTGGCATTGGCGTTGCGTACGCCGTTTCCTCCAACACCCTGCTGGTCTTCGTCGTACCAGGCTTGATCGGCGCCGTCCTCCTTGCCCTTTTCCCGCTGCTGAAGCCTGAAGGGTCATCACGTGAGCTGCCGGCGAACTCAACCGTCACCTTCAAGTCGGTCGTTGCCAGTTACGGGTTCAACGTGCGCAAGTACCCGGACTTTTCCTGGAACTGGCTGGGCCGCTTTATCTTCTTCATGGGCCTGTACTTCAACACCACCTTCGGTACGTTCTTCTATGCGCAGCGGTTGAATCTGCCTGTCAAAGAAGTCGCAGGCGTGGTTGCCACGATCGGGATGCTCGGTGTCGTTGCAGCTGCGGCAGGCGCTCTCTTAGGTGGTTTCCTCTCCGACAAACTCCAGCGTAGGCGCTTGTTCGTCCTGATCGCCTCGGCATTGTTTGTTGGTGGAGCGGTCGCGGAGGCCTTCGCGTGGTCATTGCCGCAGCTGATCATCGGCGCGGTGCTGATGCAGACCGCCATCGCCGTCTTCGCCACGGTGGACCAGGCCATCATTTTCGCCATCCTGCCCAACCGGACAGAAACAGCCAGGTATATGGCCGTGGTGGCCTTCGCCCAGAAGATCCCCAGCGCCGTAGCACCGTTGCTGGCCTCGGTGATCATCACCCTCGGTGTCACCGGGCCGGGCAAAAACTACACGGTCCTCTACCTGACCGGAGCCGTGCTGGCCCTGTTGGGCGGGCTCATGATCGCCCTGAAGGTCAAGGCCGTACGATGACCCGAACAGAAACAGGAACCACATTGGCAACACGCCCTTATCACCTCACCATCGACTCCGGCGGCGACCAGTTCCCGGTCTCCGGCCCTGCGCCACGGTTGTCGTGGAAACCCGCCGGCGATGAAGCGAACGGTTATGAGATACAAGCGGAGGTCGACGGCGTCCGGCTCACCCCAGCCGCGTCCGAACACTACCTGCATGTCCACTGGCCCTGGCCGCCGCTGCAAAGCGGCCGACGCGTGCGGTGGCGTGTCCGAACGAACGAGGCTGCAGCCGACTGGTCCGAATGGGCTGAGTTTGAAGCGGGGTTGCTTGATCAGGACTGGACGGCCCATTGGATCTCGCCGGCCGAGGGCCACGACGACGGCTACGGCAAACGTCCGGCCCATGTCCTCGCAACGACGTTCGAACTCGCCGGCACTGTGAAGGCTGCCCGGCTCTACACCACGGCACTGGGACTTTACACCGCGGACATCAACGGACATCGTGCCGGCACGGCGGAACTGGCCCCCGGGTCGACGTCGTACGACCAGACCCTTTACGCCCAAGCCGCAGACGTCACGTCCTCGCTGAACCCTGGCGAGAACACCATCACCATCGAGCTCTCGGATGGTTGGTACCGCGGCCAAGTGGGCGCCTTCCGCCACCCTGCCGGCTGGGGGACCGCCCTCGCGGCCCGTGCAGAACTCCACCTCGAGCTCACTGACGGAACCCGCTGCGTCATCATCACCGACGGCGACTGGACCAGCACGCCGTCGGTAACCACACGGGCGGACCTCATGGACGGACAAACGGTGGACTTCACCACCACACCAGCGCCGACGTCGAAAGTCCTTCTCGACGTCGTCAACGCTCCGGCTGACTGGTCTCCCGCCCCGGCCGTGCGCGTCACCGCTACCCGCCCCGTCGAAGCCGTGGTGCAGGTCCGGCCGGGTGTGTGGCTGGCCGATTTCGGGCAGAACGCCTCGGGCTGGGTCCGTCTCGAAGACCTCGGCCCCGCCGGCACCCTGACCGTTCTGGAGTACGGCGAACATGTCGGTCCGGACGGTGACCTGGACACCTCCCACCTGGATTCCCACCGGCCGGGGGAACCGGCACGGATGTTCTCCCAGCGCGATGAGGTCATCTCCGCGGGGAATGGTGACGTGTTCGAGCCCCGCCACACCGTTCACGGGTTCCGGTACGTGCGCATCACCCGTGTAGGCGGCGAACTGGATCCGGCCGGGCTGAGCATGCAGGTGGTCCATACCGACCTGGAACGCACGGGCGAGTTTGCCTGCAGCAACGAGGACCTGAACGCCCTGCACAGGATGGGTGAGTGGAGCTTCCTCGGCAACGCCGTTGATGTTCCCACCGATTGCCCCACCCGGGAGCGCCTTGCCTGGACCGGCGACTACCAGGTCTTCGCCTCAACGGCTACCCGCCTGCGCGACGTGCTCGGGTTTAGCCGCAAATGGCTTAAGTCCGTGCGTGATGACCAGTTGGAGGACGGCAGGATCGCGAACTTCTCCCCGGACGGACGCCGGATCAAGCACCACCTGGATGACCAGTTCGCCATGATGACCGGTTCGGCAGGATGGGGAGATGCCATCGTGACCGTCCCGTGGGAACTTTATGAGGCCTATGGGGACAAGCAGGTCCTGGAGGAGAACTGGGACGCCATGGTCCGCTGGATCCAATGGGCCGTGGACAAGGCGCGGACTACACGCCACCACGACCGCGTCAAAGCCTCTCCGGAGCCGGAGCCGTTCGAGCAATACTTATGGGATGGCACGTTCCACTGGGGCGAATGGACCGAGCCGAAGAAACGCGACGCCGAGGGCAAGCTAGTCGACCCGGTCCAGGACAACCCGATGGCCTGGTTCATGGAAGACAAAGGAGAAGTCGGCACAGCCTACCTCTACCGCTCCACCCACACTCTCGCCCGGATCGCAGGCGTCGTGGGACGCCACGCAGAACAGAACGACTATGCCGCCCTCGCCGGTTTAGTCAGGGATGCCTGGCGAAAGGCGTACCTGTGTATCGATGGTAGAACCGCAGCGGATACCCAGGCCAGCTACGTCCGCGCCCTGGCTTTCGGCCTGCTCTCCGAGTCAGAGAAAGCACCGGCAACCGAACGGCTCGTGGAGCTCATCCGGGAAGCGGGAACACATCTGGGCACCGGCTTCCTCTCTACCGGGTACCTGCTCCCGGTCCTGGTCGAGAACGGGCGGGCTGACGTCGCGTACGAGCTGCTGCTGCAGCGCACCGCACCGTCGTGGTTGTACATGGTGGACAAAGGCGCCACCACCATCTGGGAATCCTGGGAAGGCGTCGACCAGGACGGGGCCGCCCATGAATCGCTGAACCATTACAGCAAGGGCACGGTCCTGCGCTTCCTGCACGAATACACGCTGGGTCTCCGCCAAGCCGAGGACTCCGTGGCCTGGCAGTCCGTAGTGATCGCCCCCCTCCCGGGACCCGGCATCAGCTGGGCCCGCGGATCACACGAGACACCCCAGGGAACCATTGCCGTCCATTGGCACCTGGACGGGGATGAGCTGCGCATCGACGCCGACATCCCCGCCCGCACCACCGCGAGGGTCGTCTTCCCCGACGGGACCGAATACACGGCAGGACCGGGCAGATTCCGGGAGTCCGCCACGCTTCCCGGAGACCGTACACAGGTCCCCGCAGCTTACTGACCGAACAGAGACCGCCTAACGGGCATCAAAGACACGAGGACATCATGAACACTTTCCCCGAGAACTTCCTGTGGGGCGCCGCCACCGCCGGCCACCAGATTGAAGGCAACAACGTCAACAGCGACTGGTGGGCCCGGGAACAAACCATGCCCGGCATGGAACTCTCCGGCGACGCGTGCGACAGCTACCACCGCTACCGCGAAGACATCGACCTGCTCGCCGACGCCGGGCTGACCTCCTACCGCTTCAGCCTGGAATGGTCCAGGATCGAACCCGTCCAAGGCCACTTCTCCGCGGCTGAACTTGCACACTACCGGCGGATGATCGAGTACTGCTTCGAACGGAACGTCACCCCAGTGGTCACGCTCCAGCACTTCACCACACCCCAATGGTTCGCCAACGACGGCGGATGGCTGGCTGAAGGTGCCAGCGAGAAGTTCCAGCGCTACGTCAAAGAGACCACCACGATCCTCGACGGCGTCGAATGGGTGGTCACCATGAACGAACCCAACATGCAGGCCGCGATCATGACGGCCATGCGCCGCATGCAACAGAACAATGGAGCGCAGTGGCAAAGCCCCACCGTTGAAGGCACTGAAGAGAAGAAGCAAACCCACAGCGACTTCCTCACCTACGCGGACCCCGAAATCGGTCGCATGTTCACCGCTGTCCACCACGCCGCCCGGGACATCATCCGCGCCCGCACCAGCGCCAAGATTGGCTGGACCATCGCCGCCGGCGCCCTCACCTCCGCGCCAGGTGGTGAAGAAAAGCTGCTGGAAATCCGCTACGGAAAGGAAGACGTCTACTGGGAGGGTAGCCGCGGGGACGACTTCGTCGGTGTACAGGCCTACTCCAGCCAGGAAGTGGACGCCAATGGGCTCGTGCCCCACCCGCCACATCCGGAGAACACTCTGGTAGGAACCGCCTACCGTCCCGACGCCCTCGCAATGGCCGTCAGTCACGCGTGGAACATCACCGGCGGGGTCCCGGTGCTCGTCACCGAAAACGGCATCGCAACAAGCGACGACACCCAACGCATCCGCTACACCACCGAAGCCCTCCAAGGCCTACGCGAGACCATCACCGACGGAATCGACGTACGCGGCTACCTCCACTGGTCACTCCTGGACAACTTCGAATGGGGCCACTGGGAACCCACCTTCGGGCTCATCGCCGTCGACAGGAACACCTTCGAACGCAGCCCCAAGCCCAGCCTCGCTTGGCTCGGTGAAACCGCGAAGCGCAACCAAATCGCCGTCGGGATCCCCGCATGAACAGCACGGCGTTCGACGACGCGTCCAGTGTGGCGGTCGCCAACCTCCTTTCGCTCAAAGGTAGACGGGCGGTGGTTACCGGCGGTGGGCAGGGTCTTGGTAAAGCCATTGCGCTGCGGCTGGCTGAAGCGGGGGCCGATGTGCTGATCGGAGATTTGGATGGGGAGCGGGCACGCCAAGCCGCAGGCGATGTCGGCGATCGGTATTCCGGTGACGTGTTGGGGGTGGATATGGATGTCACCGACTCCTCTTCCGTTGCACAGGCGGCAGTAGTTGCGGTGGCCGAATTCGGTGGCATCGATATTTGGGTCAACAACGCAGGCATCTTCCCCAGCGTCCCCGTCCTCGAAACACCCGATCAAACTTGGGACGACGTCTTCGCCGTCAACACCAGGGGAGTGTTCAACGGCTCCCGCGAAGCCGCCCGGCACATGAGCGCACAAGGCCACGGGGGAGTGATCATCAACATCGCCTCCACCGCGGGCTTCACCGGAACAGCCCCAGGACTTTCGGCCTACGTAGGGTCCAAGCACGCCGTCCAAGGCATGACCAAACAAATGGCCCTCGAGTTCGCGCCCATGGGGATCCGAATCCTGGGAGTGGCACCAACCTTCGTGCCCACCGAAGGGAACATGGCCGCGGCAAGGCTGGCCGGGGGACCAGTCCAGGACATGCCCGTCATGGCCAAAAACCTGATCGGGCGGCTGGGAACCCCGGACGACATCGCCAGGGTAGTGCTCTTCTGCGCCAGCGACCTCGCCACGATCATGACAGGCAGCACACTCCTGGCGGACGCGGGACAGACGATCTAGCCGTGTGGTGCTGTGGGCCCGGTCTCGGATCTGCGAGACCGGGCCCGTTCATTGCTGCCCGGATGGCCGTTCGAAAGTGCCGCCACCTCCATAGGAATGTGAGCCAGGGATGGAATTGGAGCTAACGGCTGCCAGCGGAGTTCAATAGCGGACTACATCGGGATTGTGCGAACAGCTGTTTAGCGGTTCATGTGTTGCCAAGGCGTCGTAGCTTGGTGGCGCAGTGCGATGGGTGATCATGTTCCGTCCGAGAGAACTCAAACTTCCGTAACTGCGTCTACAAAGGAGAAGTGCCCTGCTCGTACGCTGAAAAAGCGGTCAGAGAGTCTGTTAACCGCTATATGAGCTGCTCGAGGGAGAGCCGTTAATGCCTGGAACTCCACCTCCCACAACGTTCCACCTGAAACTTCGTGACCGAATCCATGGACTGTTTCGCCGCTTGGCCAACGCTTACTGCGACGGGCTATTTGAGTCCGTGCCACTGACCCAAAGTGAGAGGACTTTCCGGTGACCGGATAAGTAGCCCGCGAGTAGCCGGACGGAAGATTCAACTGTCATCTGGACCATTGACGACTCTGGCATGCGGCACGCTTTCAGGCAGCTTCTCCCATCGCCGGGGTTCCCGGATCCAGGGCTTCCTTGAGCTCGGTGATGAAGGCCTTGAGGTTCGCCGATCGACAGTCTCTACGCCAATGCAGCCAAGTTTCGGCTCGTCCAAGTTTGCCTGGGATTTCGTGCGCGTTAACCCGGCTCGCTCCGGGCAGTGTTTCAAGTAGAGATTTTGGCATCATGCAAATGCCGCCACCGGCTGCAACGCAGGCAAGCATGCTGTAGTACGAGGAGATCTCCACGATGCGGCCCGGGACGATGCCTTGGAAGTCCAGCCAGTCTTCGAAACGGTGTCGGTATGAGCAGATGGTCCCGAACATGAAGGCCGTGGGATGCGAAGCGCGGAAGTCGTCGTTGATGTCGGTGACGGTTTGCGGGGTGAGGATGACCAAGTCCTCGATAAAGGCTTTGATGCCTGTCAGTGCAGGGACGGCCGGTTTACCGTCCGAGAACGCGGCCGTGAGCTGACCATTGAGGAGATGGTCGAACAGGACTCCGGAGGAACCGGCCTCAAGTTCAACATCGACGGCGGGGAAGCGCAGGTGAAAGCTTGCCAGTATTGGTGGGATTCGGACCGCGGCTGTACTTTCGAGGGCCCCTAGACGGAATTTTCCGCGCGGTTCACCTTCGGCCGTGAAAGCTTTGGCGTCGTTGACCATATCTATGATCTTTTGGGCGTGATCACGGAAGAGGACGCCGTCTGCCGAAAGGGAACTCTGCCGCTTGTCCCGCACCAGCAGCTTCACACCCAGTTCCCGTTCCAACTGCTGGATCCTGGTAGAGACGTTCGACGGCGCCCGGAGCAACTTCGTGGCAGCTTTGGTGATGCTGCCGGTCTCCGCCACCGCAAGGAAAATTTCAAGCTGCGAGATTTCCATCGTGTTGTTCTCTCCAAGTGAAGTGATGTGTTCGAAATGTCACACTCACAGAAGAATGACAGCAGAAGACCGCAATTGCAATGAAAAGTCGGGGTGCACGGCCTCTGGCAGGGGTTGCATCCCCTCACCATCGTTCTCTTTCGGAGAAGTGAAGCTTTCGAAACTTCTTATTTATCAATGTCCCATGCCGTCCTAGAGTCGTTCTTAGTCCCATCACACGAGCTTTAAGGAACCACACACTATGGGCACCATCGAAGTTGCCGTCGCGAAATCGACGAATCCAGCTACCGGCGAAGACGTCGCGGCGTATCCCTACCTTGATGAGGAGGGTGTCCTGGACGTTGTGCGCCGGGCGGTTGAGGGTTTCAGTCTCTGGCGCGACACCACACCGGCCGCGCGGGCTGAGATCTTTACACGCCTGGCAGAGTTGTTGCGCCGCGACACGGTCAAATTGGCCGCGGTGATCACCGCCGAAATGGGAAAGCCGGTCACTCAAGCCCAGGCCGAAGTGACTAAGTGCGCGAACATGCTCGACTGGTACGCCGAGCATGGCCCCGCGATGCTGAAGGATTCCCCCACCACCATCGGCCCGGAAGCCTACGTCTCCTACCTTCCCACCGGCACCGTCCTGGCCGTCATGCCCTGGAACTTCCCGGTCTGGCAGATCTTCCGCGGCGCGGCACCGATCATCCTCGGCGGCAACGGCTACCTGCTCAAGCCCGCCTCGAATGTTGTTGGATGCGCCTTGGCCCTGGAAGCCCTCTGGGAAGAGGCCGGCCTGCCGAAGGGAACCTTTGCCGTCGTCAACTGCGACCGCCACCAAATTCCCGCCATCATCAACCACCCCGCCATCACGGGCGTGGCCGTGACCGGCGGAACCGTCGCAGGGCAGAGCGTTGCGGCAGAGGCCGGAAAAGCGCTGAAGAAGGTCATCCTCGAACTTGGCGGCTCGGATCCGTTCATCGTTCTGGCCGACGCTGACCTGGACAAGGCCGTTGAGGCCGCAGCCACCGGCCGCATGGTCAACGCTGGACAGGTGTGCATCTCGGCCAAACGCATCATCGTTGAGCAGGCGGTGTACAACGAATTCACTGAAAAGCTCACCGCCCGCGTGGAGAGCTTCAATGTCGGTGACCCCACCGACCCCGAAACGTTCGTCGGCCCGATGGCAAAGGAAGATGCCCTCCTCGACGTCGATGACCAGGTCAAGCGGTCCATCGCCGAGGGAGCCGAACTCCGTGCCGGGGGTCACCGTTTGCCCGGGGCCGGTTCCTTCTACGCACCCACGGTCCTTGCCGGCGTTACCGAATCCATGACCGCCTTCAAGGAAGAAATCTTCGGCCCCGTCGCGACGGTCATCCCGGCCATGGATGCGGACGACGCGTTGGCCAAGGCCAACAACTCCGAGTTCGGTCTCAGCGCCGCGATCTGGACCGCGGACAGCGCAAAGGCCCGCGCTATGGCCCGACGGATTGACGCCGGTGGTGTCTTCATCAACGGGCTTTCCGTCTCTGATCCCCGCATCCCCATTGGAGGGGTCAAAAAGAGCGGTTTCGGCCGCGAGCTGTCCTACCTGGGGGTGCATGAATTCACCAACATCCAAGCCGTCTGGGACCAGACACCCCTCAACACGCCAGACGAAGCCGCAAACGGAGTAACCCAATGAGCACGACCACGATCAACCAGGAGCTCTTCGACAAGGGCCTGGCAACAAGGCGGGAAGTCCTCGGTGACGAGTATGTCCAGCGCAGCCTCGATAGCGCCGATGACTTTTCCATGGACATGCAGGAACTCGTCACGCAGTACTGCTGGGGCGATGTCTGGAACCGGCCCGGGCTGGAAAGGGCCCAGCGGAGCCTAATCAACCTCGCCATGATCAGCGCCCTGAACCGTCCCCACGAACTCAAAGTCCACGTCCGGGGCGCGATCCGCAACGGTGTTACGAAAGACCAGATCAAGGAAGTCTTCCTCCAGGTAGCCATCTATTGCGGCGCCCCTGCAGCACTGGAAAGCTTCCGTCTGGCCCGCGAGGTCTTCAGGGAAATGGAGGCCGAATCGTGAGCACTATCGGTTTCATCGGGCTGGGAAACATGGGCTACCCCATGGCCTCACGCCTCGCCGATGCCGGGCACCGGATGATCGTCAGCGACCAAGCCGAGACAGTGAGCGAGCGGTTCCTGAAGGAGAACCCGGGCTCAGCACCAGCCTCCAGCACAACGGCCTGGCAGGAAGCAGACATCATTATCACGATGCTGCCCAACTCGGCCATCGTTGAAGCTGTCCTGGTTGGTGGGGGAGTATCAGCCGCGGCCTCGCTGAACACCCTCTTCATCGACATGTCCTCCTCCGAACCCCTCCGGTCCCGTGAACTTGGCAAGCAGCTCGAAAGCCAGGGCATGCGCTACCTCGACGCCCCTGTCTCCGGTGGTGTCCGTGGAGCTGAGAATGGTCAACTGGCCATCATGGTCGGCGGGCGTTGGCAGGACCTGGATCAGGCCAAGGAACTCTTCGATGTCCTGGGCAAATCCGTCATCCACGTCGGCGAAGCAGGCGCCGGGCACGCAGCGAAAGCCCTGAACAACCTCGTCTCGGCCGCCTCTGTTGCCGCCACGGTAGAGGCCCTTCGTGTCGGTGAACAGTTCGGCATCGACCCGGCAGTCCTCACCGATGTATTGAATGCGTCGTCCGGCCGCAGCAACACCTCGGAGAACAAAGTCCGCCAGTTCATGCTCAGCGGCACGTTCGGCTCCGGGTTCCCCATCGGACTCATGACCAAGGACATCAAGATCGCCACGTCACTGGCCGATTCCCTCGGAATCCCAGTCCCGTTCAGCCACGACTGCGAAAACATTTGGCAGTCAACCCTCGACGCCGGCCACGGCGCCGAGGACCATACGAGGATGTACGAATTCCTCACCACCCACACCCCGGCTTTCAACGATGAAAGGCAAATCAATGCATGACTTCGCCAAAGTGCTGACCACCGCGACCGAGGACTTCGAATTCAGCCGCGAGATCCGCTATTACACTGGCAAACTCCACGTCGCCATGGGCGAGAAGGGCTGGCTGGCCGAATACGACGACGGCAAACTGGTGACCGTCGGCCCGGCAACCACCGATCCCGGTGACGCCGCGATCTGGATCAAGGGAACCGACGAGCAGTGGAACGACATGACCGCCGAACACCCCCGGCCGTTCTTCCAGTCACTGCAAAGCTCTTCGGCCAAGCACGGCGTGCTGCTGAGCAACACTAACCAGCTCTACGCCTACCTGCCGGCGCTGAACCGGCTCATGCAAATTTTCCGCCAGCTCAACCGCGAAGGAGCGTAAGGCCATGGCAAAGTTCGAACCCATCAAGGGCGGCTACGTCTACCTCACCGTCGAAGACATCGAATACCGGGTCTACTACGAAGAGGCAGGCCAAGGCATCCCGCTCATCGTCGGCCACACCGCAGGCTCCGACGGCCGGCAGTACCGCCACCTGCTCAACGACGAAGAAGTCACCTCCCGCTACCGGGTCATCGCCTTCGACCTGCCTTTCCACGGCAAGTCCCTGCCCCCGCACGGCGATAAGTGGTGGACCCGCGAGTACAACATGACCAAGTCCCGGATGATGGCCTTCCCCAATGCCCTCTCCGAAGCTCTCGAACTGGACCGTCCCGTTTACCTGGGTAGCTCCATGGGCGGACACCTGGCCATCGACCTGGCCTCGAACTTCAATGACCGCTACCGCGCCACGATCTCCGTTGAAGGCGCGCTGCGTTCCGCGGCCGAATACGTCGAAGTCGGCATGGACGGAATCCGCCGGGAGTTCGACAACCCCAACGTCTCCCGTACCTCCACCGGCGCGGCCATGATGCTGAACATCTCCCCGTACTCCCCGGAAGAAAACGTCCGGGAAATCCAGTGGGAATACCAGTGTGGCGGACCAGGAGTGTTCGCCGGGGACCTTTATTACTACTACTACGACCACAACGTCTCACCCGAAGAAGCCGCGGCCATCGACACCACCAAGTGCATGCTGTACTTCCTCACCGGTGAATACGACCCCAACACCTCCCCGGCGGACACCAAGGAAGCCGCGAACCTGGTCAAGGGATCCAAGTTCTGGGAAATGCCGAAACTGGGCCACTTCCCGGTCACCGAGAACTACACCGAATTCCGCAAGTTCCTCCTTCCCATCCTGGAAGAAATCGAAAGCAAGTCCGCCTAGGACTCTCACTAACGGCGGGCCGGAGCACCCCGGCCCGCCCCATTGACCGGAACCCCCGGTAAATAAAAAGGCGTGCTCGCGGCCAGGTCCTTAGGCAATCACGCCCAAAAACAGGTGTAACCCCCATCACATTCCCCTGTACCCACCAATGGAGGTGGATCATGTCCCCAACCAACAGCAACACCACATGGCGGCCGGCCCCTGTCACCAACAAGCAGATCAAATTCGCCACCGTCCTTGCCTTCCTCGCCTGGGCCTTCGCGGTCTACGACTTCATCCTCTTCGGCACCCTCCTGCCCGAACTCGGCAAAGATCTCGGCCTGAACGAAGCCGAACAGGCCACCATGGTCACCTGGATGTCCGTGGGCGCCGTGGCCTTGGGCCTGCTGGCAGGACCGGTGGTCGACAAGTTCGGCCGGAAAGCCGGCCTCGCGTTCACCACCGCCGGAGCCGGCATCGCCTCGCTCCTTACCGCACTGGGCGGCGTTGTCCCCGTGGGAATACTGGTGGCCATCCGATCCCTGAGCGGCCTTGGGCTGTCCGAGCAAGGCGTGAACGGCGCCTACCTCAGCGAACTCTACGGCGCATCCGAGGACCCCCGGATCAAGAAACGGCAAGGCTTCATCTACTCCCTCGTCCAGGGAGGCTGGCCCATCGGCGCCATCCTTGCAGCAGCACTGACGGCCGTCCTGCTGCCCGTTATCGGCTGGGCCGGCTGCTTCGTCTTCGCCGCCGTTCCTTCCCTCATCGTCGCCGCACTCGCCCGGAAACTCCGCGAATCCCCGCAGTTCGAATCCATCCAAAAGATCCGCCAGCTCCAAAAATCCGGCAACCACACCGACGCAGAGACCCTGTCCTCGGAGCTGGGCATCGAAGAACACGAAACCCGCAGCACCCTCGCCGACGTCTTCCGCGGCCGGAGCCTGCGCACCACGCTCTCCCTCGCGCTGGGCCACATCCTGAACTACTTCCCCGTCCAGGTCTTCAGCGTCCTCGGCACCACCGTGCTGGTCAGCGTCCACAACGTCTCCTTCACCAACTCGCTGGTCATTCTGCTGCTCTCGAACCTGATCGCGTACCTCGGGTACCTCACACACGGCTACCTCGGAGACAAGTTCGGCCGCCGCAACGTCATCGCCTTCGGGTGGATCACTGGCGGCATCGTCTTCACGGCCATGATCTTCGGCCCGAGCGACTTCTGGACCGTCGTCCTGCTCTACAGCCTGGGAACGTTCTTCCTCATCGGCCCGTACTCCTGCGTCCTGTTCTTCGTCGGAGAAAGCTACGACACCCGCATCCGCGGCCGCGGAGCGACGTTCGTCGCCGCCGTCGGACCCATCGGTGCCATCATTTCCAGCGCACTGGCAGCGACGCTGCTCTCCAACGGTGGTAACTGGGCCTTGGCTGCGTTCCTCTTCGGAGCCATCCCCTGCGTCCTGTCAGGTGTTGCGGTCCTTTTCTCCCGCAAGCACCAGCACGTCGCGGACCCCGTCCACGTCCCGGCCTCCGCGGGACAATCCACTGCCGGCGAGACTGCCCACTAACCACCAAAACCCCAGGCGGTTGCCGTGCCACGGGCACGGCAACCGCCTACAACTATGAAAGGTAACCAGATGCCTGAGCCCCTGAACGGCCGCGTTGCTGTCATGACCAGCCCCCGGGAACTGGACTACGCCGAGTTTCCCCTCCCTGCCCCCGAACCAGGGGCCATCCTGATGAAAGTCAGCAGGGCCAACGTCTGCGGCTCCGAGCTGCACATCTGGAACGGCAAGCATCCAGTCAAGAAGAGCGGTGGACTCGGACACGAAATGGTCGGCATCGTCGCAGCCATTGGGGAAGGGCGGCTTACCGACAACGCCGGCCAGCACCTGAGCCCGGGGGACCGGATCGTCGCGACCTACTTCCAAACCTGCGACCGGTGTGCCCGGTGCCTTGGCGGACAGCCCAACCTCTGCGACAACGCCTACGAATTCTTCGGCAAACAACCCGCCGAAGCGCCGCACTTCCACGCCGCCTTCGGCACGCATTACTACATCCATCCCCGCCAGCACGTCTACAAAGTCCCGGACGAAATCCCTGATGCCGTCGCTGCCAGCGCCAACTGCGCCCTGTCACAGGTCACCTACGGCATCGACCAGATCGGACTGCAATACAGCGAAACCCTCCTCATCCAAGGCGCCGGCGGACTGGGCTTGAACGCCATCGCGGTAGCCAAAGAACGCGGCGCCACAGTCATCGTCATCGACCCCTCCGCGCCCCGGCTCGAACAAGCCCGCCGCTTCGGGGCCGACCACACCATCAACCTGACGGAGCTTCCAGACCTGGACGGACGCATCGCGGCGGTTCAGGAACTCACCGACGGTCAAGGCGCCGACGTCGCCGTCGAACTGACCGGCGTCCCTGAAGCGTTCGCCGAAGGACTGCGCCAGCTGCGCCGCGGCGGTCGCTACCTGGTCATGGGAAACCTTTCACCTGGCCGGACCGTCCCCTTCGATCCGGGCTACGTCACCCGCAAAGCCCTCACCATCAAGCACGTGGACCGCTACGAGGGCCGCTACTTGTTTAGGTCCCTGGCGTTCCTCGCTCAACACCAGGACAAATACCCCTTTGATGCCTTGGTCGACGCCACCTTTGCCCTCGACGACGTACAGGAAGCACTCGAAAAGTCACTCGCCCGGGAAGTCACCCGTGCCGCGATCGTCATCGACGACGCCTCGCTCTAACCCCGCCACCCTTGAGACCCCTCCTGAAATGGAATCCCACATGCCCACAGCACACAGCGCGCTGAGCCCCGACCAGGTCCGACGCAAAAGCCTCATCTCCGGAACCGTCGGCGCCATCATCGAATGGTACGAATACACCGTTTACGGCACCGCCGCCGCACTCGTCTTCGGCACCCTCTTCTTTCCCTCCACCGAACCAGGCGTCTCCCAGATCGCAGCCCTGGCCAGTTTCGGCGTGGGCTTCCTCGCCCGGCCGGTCGGAGCCTTCGTATCAGGCCACCTCGGGGATCGGATCGGACGCAAGTCCACTTTGATTCTGACCTTCCTGATCATGAGCGGCTCCACCGCCGCCATCGGCCTCCTCCCGACCTACGACGCCGTCGGGCTCTGGGCCCCGATCCTGCTGTGCATCCTCCGCCTCACCCAAGGCTTCGCCGTCGGCGGCGAATGGGGCGGCGCAGCAATCATCGCCGTCGAAAACGCGCACAAAGGACGCCGGGGATTCTTCGGAGCCTGGCCACAAATAGGCGTGTCCTGCGGGTTGCTGCTCGGAACCGGGGCCGTGACCCTGGCCCAAGCCATCTCCGGTGACCAATTCGGGGACTGGGGATGGCGCCTGCCCTTCCTCATCAGCCTCGCGCTGGCGGCCGTCGGCCTCTACATCCGGCTGAACGCCTCCGAAAGCCCGGCCTTTCTCGCTGCAAAAGCCGAAGCAGAAAAGAAGCAGGAACACCAGAAAGCACCCATCCCGGCCGTCTTCAAGCACCACCGCAAACCACTCATCATTGCGCTGTTCTCCCGCTTCGCCGAAGCAGGAAACTACTACCTGTTCACCGTTTTCCTGCTCTCCTACGTGGCAAGCACCCTCAAACTCCCAGCCAGCTACGGGCTCGTGGCTGTCATGATCGGCTCGGCGCTGAACATCATCATGATCCCCGTCTTCGGAGCAATCTCAGACAAAGTCGGGCGGAAGAACACCTTCTTCTTCGGAGCAGCAGTCATCATTGTCAGTGCCTGGCCCATCTTCGCCATGATCCAGACCGGCAACCCGTTCGCGATCATGGGAGGGGTCGCCATCTTCCTCACCCTCGGCCATGCAGCCGTCTACTCCGTCCTGCCCGCCTTCTACTGCGAACTGTTCCCGACCGAAGTCCGCTACACAGGCATCTCCGTTGGCTACCAGACAGCAGCCATCCTCCTGGCAGGCTTCACCCCGGTCATCGCCAGCGCACTCGTGCTCTGGTCCGGCGGGACCTGGCCGCTAGTCGCCATCATCGTCCTCACCACAGCCATATCTGTCATCGCTGTCTCCGCGGCCAAGGAATCCAAGGACCTGGACTTGGACGCCATCGGCAAACCAAACGCGGCCCACAACGAGCCCAGTCGACTAACCACCTATTGATCCAGGCGACCCAATCGCGCAATCCCTCGCCGCAAGATGCGCCCGCTTCATGTTGGCGCATCTTGCTTGCGGCCCGCTCAACGCGGGCTCTCACCGCCGCTGCCATGACCTTGTGCTGCCTACCCACTTGGGAACGGCTAGGCCTGCGCTCCCAGGAATCGGCTGCATGTGGACGCATCATTCGCTTATGGGGAGCCTAAAAAGAGCTGCCAAATCATGGCATGTCGAGCTTGTTCCGGTAGGCGGTGTTTTTGTCGGTATTCCAGCCTGCGATGATGCCGGCGCCGAGCATGTGGTCGGTGAGGCGTGCGAAGCGGTAGCCCGGGTCGGTGTCGAGGGCGAGTTGGAGGTATTGGTGGGCTTTGGATCCTCTGCCTTCCCACCAGTTGATGTAGCCGATGGTGGTGAGGATGGGTGCTGCGTGCTCGGGGCTGGTGCGGATGTAAGTGTGAAGGAGCAGGTCTTTTGCCCATTCGATTCTGGACCAGTTCGGTGCTGTGGTGGTTTGGGCGAAGAGGATGTGTTCGGGTGGTTCGTCGATGCCTGGGATTTCGGCCATTAGCTGGTCCCGGATGCGCGGGAACTGGAAGTACGCTACGAGCTTTAGGACGTCCTTGTCGGTTGGATAGTCCTTCGAGCTCAACATTCCCGCCCAGAGACAACGAGCCTCTTCAATCGCTGCTGCGGGTGGGCGGTTGAGGATAGCTTCCTTGTGGCGTTCGACGGCGGCCTCGTCCTCCCGCCTGTGGGTCGCTGTTGGGAGGGTGATTTTGTTGGTGGGTGCGATGGTGCTGCCGCGGTAGATGAATTCGGCGTTGACCTGTGAGTATTCGGTGCTGCTGATGGGGATGGCGATGTTCTCGCCCGGAAGAATGTCGTAGGGGGAGTAGGTGGTGTTGGTGACGTAGATGCCGTCGCGGATGGTGATGCCTTCGTTTGCTAGGACTCCGGTGAGGGCTGCGATGGTGGACCGGTATGGCCTTGCCTCGCCTGGCTCAGGAGTTTCTGACGTGTAGAGGGCGAAGACGATGCCGGTTGCTCGTTCGTCAGTGGTTAGGTATGCGGCGACGGTACGTGCGAAGTGGACTTCGTAGCCTGGTTGCTTAGGGAGGTCAATGCGGAGGGTTGCGCCGACTTTGTCTTTGTCGAGGGTGAGGCAGACAAGGCTTTCCGTAGGCCAGAAGCCGAGGGTGTGGCCGATGAAGCTGAGCACATCGGCGGGGTCCTTGATGGTGAGCGCGTCCATGGCTGATTTCCTTTGAAGGGTTCAATGGTTGTGCTCGTTCATGGATGGCCAGAGTTCCGGAACCATGACATGCCGTTGGCCAGCGCCACCGTACCTTGCCCACGATCCTTCACCGTCCTTGGGCGTCTAGGACGCCGACCCCTGTTGTCAGTCAAGTGCCTGCAGGCTTCGTTGGATTGAGTCGACCGACGCGTCGAAGGACCTGGACGTGTTCCTTCGGCGGAAGACTGTCGGATGTAATGGGGAGCAGGACCTTGTCTGTGACGAAGATCGAATGCACCGGTATACTATCTGTCGCATGGGCGCGAAATTTGAGCGGCGTCGCTGCGGCCGCGCAATGTAGTTCACGGTCCTGCGAGCCCAGGGTGTACAGCGCCGACTGCAATGGCTGGGAGTCCATTTAAGAGAGTCCACTGCCGCCTGGGCTCTTTTCGATGTCCGGTCTCGCGAACCACTCGCGGGCAATGTGCACTATGCGCTCAGTACTGCAAGTCACAGACACACATACACTTTGAGCGAACCATCCGTGCTGTATAAATAGTCTGCACGACCGTCCAATAGAATACAGTGACGGCGCAGAAAATGGGGGAGAATGTGCCGCGGCGCACGATGAATTATCAGACCCTGATCATCAAGGAGTCTAGGGTCAAAGGCTCAGAGTTCGTACTAGATGACGTTAAGGGAATCAATGTACTTGACGAATTCGAGTCATGGGCCAATGGCTTGGCTTCTGACCACTTCAAGGACTCGGCTAAGAAGTCTTACGGCACGAAGCCGACGGTTGAACGGCGTAACAGGCTAGTAATCCTCACAATGCGTACGGGTCATTACGGCTCCGAGGGTGACTGGGTAGTCAACACACGCACCCACCAAAAGGAGTACAGCACGCAGGATCACGATGCCCAAACGATCGAGACGAGGTGCGCATTGCTTGTGCCACCGAACTCGAAACTGGGTCTCTTTTTTGTGGAGAAGCAGGGCCATGAAGGCTGCGGTGGCCGTATCGCGGAGTCGTTCCACGCCCATTTGAAAGGGCTGGCAGGGAAAAAACTCAATGCCGGGTAACCCCCTTGAAGCTGTCGTCAGCTTCGTTACGGTCGTCGCTGGAGACGCGTGGCTGGCGACCGCCAAGCTTAGGACCGTCACGGCGGTCGCCAACGAATACACGTCTGACATCGCAAGCGCTTCGCAAACAAATCCTGTGCCCATGAAGTACTCAAGTACGCTCGCCCCGGCCCATCGGACGTCTTGGTTGCCGAGTTGGGTGCAGAGCGTTGTGTCAAACAAGAAAGTTGCTGCCGCAGCGGACCTGGGTTTCCCCGGCGGAATCGACTACGACGAACTGATCATCGAACTAGGAGATGGCGACCAGAAGAAGACCATGGTGGTGGGCAAGGAGAAGACTCCTGCTATCCGAGTACTACTCAACGATTATGGCCAGAACAACCTAAAAACGTCAGAGCTTGTCGCTAGGATCGACGAAGAGGCCAAGCAGCACTACGATCGCAATAAACTGAGGTGGGACTACGCATGGACACGGAAGCCCTAGAGCTCGAACTCGGAACGTGAAGTGAGGCAGAGTTGCTTTCCAAGGTAAATATCCTTCCGATCATCCTGGGTCATTTCAGGACTCTACGGCACGAGGGAACGCAGCGACTTTATATCTGGGACTTCATCGTTCAACTAGGTCTTCCAATTATTGTGGGCATTATAGCTTGGCGAATAGACCTAAAGTTTGAAAATTCTTATGCTAATCTGATCGCTGCTCTAGCTATCGTCTTTGGGTTTGCCTTTGCCGTTACCGTCTTCATATTTCAGCTCCGCATGCAAATGGCTGTAATGCAGGTATCGTCCGAGCAGTCCGCGCTTGCGGAGATCTCACCCCAAATAGATACGCGGGCTCCGAGACTTGTGAACCAGCTGTTCAGTAATTGCCTATACGCAGTCATACTAAGTGGGGCCGCGACCGTCCTTGCGTGCCTAATCGAACCACTCAAGTGGAAGGGGCTCGGGGACTACTTACTCGTAGGTGCAATGGCGCACCTACTATTAGTACTTTTGATGTGCTTCAGGAGACTCAACTCGGCATACGGTCATGTTGACACACTTTCAGGCTAGAAGATCAGGAAATGATTATCCCCTAACGCGTATTCTCACCTGCATCACAGAGCCGAGTTGACCGGAAACCTCTTGGATCGGTCGTAGTAGACGTGTTGTCTGCGGTTCTCTTGAACGAGCGCTTGTTGGACAATCGTCGACTGTGGCAGACGGACCCACTTGCAGAATTTCCTGGGTCCGACGAGGTCATGTCGTGACTTGATTGCGACGTGATGGATGCCTGAAAGGAGGGACTCTGCCTTGGTCCTACTCAGATCTTGTCGGCCCTGCTGCTGGTCAGCTTGTGCTTGGCCTATAGACTGCCTTGTCCCGCTGGACCATCCTGTCGACGAAGCCGCTTCGGCCGCAAGCAAGGGAGTGCACAATGTGCACACCCTTGGTCTCGGACTGGCTCGTACAGCCGCCGGACTGCGCCGGATTCCGCATGTTCCCGCCACTTCCCAACATTCACAAGCCCTGGAATCGCGTTCGAGTCCCACCTCGGGCACGGCATAACCCCTCGTCAGAGGGTTTTTTGCTTTTAAGTGTGGACAAATGTTGACAAGTCCCTCGGATTTGGGAGTCCCGGATGGTGCCTGGCCGCCGGGAACGGCCTGTTCAGTTTGGGTGGGGGAGCGGGGTCAGTGCCCGGGCGTGTGGGCGCTCCGCTGGCTCTACGCTGGGGTCATTCGTGTTCCTTCTTTCTGTTCTGTCCGGTAGGTCTGGAGTGGCCTACACATGTTCATGAGCCCGGGGGACTGGGTACGACATGACTTCGGAAGATTTCTGTTCGTCGGTTCAGCCATCGGATATTCCTCCCCTCACGGCACCTAAGAGTCGCTTTGCAGGGCCTAAGTGGGTGTGTACATCTGCACACTGACGTCTGTTTTGTTGCTGACCGCGGTCTGCTCTTTTCTTGCAGTCACGTGTCCATTCCGCTCGCCGGATGCGGCCACATGACCTAGGCCAAATCCGTGTTGCTCTGCCGGTGCTTCGTTTCGCGGCTGGTAGGCAGTCGCATTACAGCGACGAAGGCGCCAGGGCTGTCTTGCCTCGAGTCCAACGGAATGTCCGGTTGAGGTCTATGACCTTGGGTTTCTGTCGTCTTGCTGATTTCAGCTGCGAATGTTTCGGCTTGTGCGGGACTTGATCCGGGGGGCAAGCGGATGAACTCTACCCCGCCGTAGCGTCCTGTAAGGTCGGTCAGGTGGAGTCTGGCTAGGCAGACGTCGGCGATCCGCGACGGGCGTTGTCCCCGGCGTCATGACCGTGGGTGTCGGTGATGGCTTTGAATTGGTCGAGGGCGGCCATGGTGAGTGTGCCGGTGCCGATGACGGTGTGATCGGCGAAGGGCTCGGCGGCCAGATCCAGGAAGGCCTTGCGGTTGAGGAGGTTCGTGAGGTTGTCGTGCGATGCGACCACGCGCAGTGTACGTGTTGCTGCACGCTGCTGAGGGCGGACATGCTGGTGGAGACCACCACGAGCAGGACCATCGTGACCAGTGTGGTCACAGCCGAGCCGAAGACCGTGGTGAAGGTCTGTCCATCATGGCTTTTAACCATGCACGCGATCCAGCGCAGGAGGTGGAAGGCCGCCAGCGACCCCGAGGCCAGGACCATGGGGATCCTGGCCGGGGATAGCCGGGCTCAAGTCGTCAGGGTTCGTAGGAAGCCATTCCGATGCCCACGCTCATGGAAGTTTCAGTCTGGTTTGTCGACCAAGTCATCGGCACCGTGCCGAAGGTCTTGGAGCCAGCCGATTGAACGGTTACGCCCGCCGATCAGTCAAGTCGGATTGGCGTTTCCAGCAATGGTGTAAAGCTCTACATATGCTGGTAACAAGCCGACGAAATCCCACTGCAGGCCCTATTCCGGGAGTACAGGCAGCGGAAGATTGAGGTCTGTTGATGGCCAGCAAGGGTGATTCGGCCCGGCCTGGAGTTCTGGCGTGGCCGGGGGCGGGGGAGAGGCTTTTCCGGTGGCCCCGTTGTGGAAGTCTTTCCCCGATTGCCCGATACAGGTGTGCATCTACGTCGGGGTCCGGTAGGGCTACCTGCGTCGGAGGACCGGTGGGGCAAAGCACGGCCAAGGGCTGACGTCGCTTGAGGATTTAAACTCTCGCCAATTCTCTCGTTGCGCAAGAGAAAATTGTTTTGCCGCGGGATGCCGCCGGGGAGGTCATCGATGCCGGGGTCCTCTTCCATGGCGCGGGCTTGCCTCTTATTTGCACGTTCCGGCTGGTTTCAGGGCTGGGGTCCGGACTTGGAACCTGCTGCAGTTGGTGGTCGGGCCGGCCATTGCGCGTCTTTAGCGACCAGGTCCTGCAGCGCCCAGATCAGGACTTGCTGCTCTCCGTCGGCTGGGTCCTGAACCTGATCCAGGTAAGCGCTGAAGTCCGAGCACCCGGTTTGTCCGCCATTGGACCAATAGTGGAGCCAGAGTTCGTCAGTACCGAGGTGATGCTGGTTCAGGTACTCGTGCGCCGCTTGCCTTGCGCTGTCCATGAGGTGCCTTCCGTGGTACCGGCGGCGGCCTCATAGAACAATCATCAGCCTCCTGATAGTTGAACTCTACACCTCCCTGCGGAAGCAAGCACCTGAAAGAGCACTATATGTTTTATCGCAGGGCCTAGGTCGGTGTCGCCATCGCCTTCTGGCGGTTACCGCCATGACAAGGCGCAGTGGGTGAGTTTCGACGAGTAAAGTGTTCGTGCGCTGCGGCCTTCTGAGCTGGGGGAGCACCCGCCCGTGAGCGAATCAGTCGGTGAACGCTGCTGCTGAACGATATTCAGCGAGGATTTTGTACCGGCGCAGCGTTAGTGAGGGTGGTCAGGTCCGTTGTCCATCAAGTCGTCGGCAACACGGCGAAGGTCTTGGAGCCAGCCGGTCGAATGATCGGGGGCAACTGAGTTGGCTTCAAAGTTTCCCAGCGCAGTAGCCATGTGTTCCAACGCTTCCGAAAGGTTGGCCTTGACGGCTGTGTATCCTTCCTCTGACCGAGGGTCCGATGAGGCCGCTGAGAGGTGCTCGGCCCCGGCTTTGATGACGAGTGAGGCTTCGTATTCGTTCATATGGCACCTCGCGGTTTCCTGACCGGGGAGCAGATATCTCCCGCGATCCCAACCGTACACCCATAGCAGGGGGATGCGCCTGCCGGTCAAGAAAGCAGAATTCCTGGCGGCGGGAAGGTCGGGGCGTCGGGCAGTACCGGCGGCTCGGGGGCATGAGGCGCTCGGGCTGATACTCGCATCTATGAGCCGGTGCCCAGTGCTTTGCCCATCAGTGGAGCTGTATCAGTAGTAGTCTTTTCGCGGTCCCTGCCGTGAGGAACGCGAGGGGAACGAAAGGAATGGAAGTTGGCACCTTGCCCCGGCAACGCGTCGGTTTTGAGGTTCTTGAGCAGCTGCGCGTCGGTCCGGTAACTCTACAAACCACCACCGGTGCCCGGATATGCTGAGAGCTTTTTCAACCCCGGGCCCGTGATGCCCCACCCCAAAGGGGGTCAAGGGCCCGGTACGTGTCCTCGTTGAGTTCACGGGTGACTGTACGCCCGAGAGCGCCAGCGAGCCTGACCCAAAGTCATCCTACGGGGGCCGCCTTGCTTTCTGTTTCCGCTCCGGGGACGTCGATTGCCCGGGCCCGAGGGGTCCGTTGCTGTAACGTGGTGGCCCTAAGGGGCTACCGCTCCGTTCAGGGGCTGACGCCATGGAACAACCCGCACCGCAGATCACAAGCCCTTCCGTGGTCGTGATAGACAACGCCCCTGATGTTCATGTCCTCCTTCGAGGAATACTGGGTGCGGCCGGCTTCTGAGTGTTCCCTTACCGGTCGGGTGCTGCCGGTCTCGACGGCGTGCTGCGTTTCCGGCCTGTGGCCATCATCCTGGATCTGACATTGCCCGATGTTTATGGCTGCGCCCTCATCGGGCGCATGAGGCGGATCAGTGATGCCCGCTTGATGATCCTCACGGCCCTTGATTCCGAGGCTGACACCGTGCAGGCCCCGGGAAGTGAGGTACCGCATTGAGGCTTTGCTGCGCAGGCCGGCCAGCCGGCAGTGGCAGCACCGGAAAGACGGCGGGGACACGGGCGCGGGACGGGCTGGTGCCGGGGCGGCAGAGCCGGACCCTGGGTTCACGGCCCAGGCCGGGTCGCTGACATACCAGGGCATGGTGGTGAGCGAGCAGGACCGCACTGTGGGCCGGACCGGCGAGCAGGTCCACCTGACCCGGTCGGAATTTATCCTCCTTCAGGCACTTCTCCGGTCGGCCCCTAGGACTGTCAGCACCGGTGACCTGATCCAGACGCTGCACGATGAAGAGCCCAAGCAAGCGCCGTCGTGGAGTACGCACGATGCCCGGGCGATCCACGTCCATATCTCAAACCTGCGCCGGAAACTGGGCCCGCCAAGCAGCCATGGACAACGGATTGAGACCATCCGCGGAGCAGGCTATCGCAGCAGGGCCGCCTGAAACCCCGGGCAGCCTCGCCGCATGGGCCGGCAAGGGTCGTGGACGGAGGCCGGAACGTCAGATGAGGGCTGAGAGTGTGGTTAGGTTGCGTAGCGGGTTTCCTCGATCGCCCAGGTGAGGACTGTCCGGTCGAACTCCGGCATTGTCCGCGCCTCGTGAATATAGGCGTCGAAATCGATCATGGAGGCGTTGCCGCCATTTCCCCAGTACCCGACCCACAGGCGTTCAAGGGTCGTGGCATGCTCTTGTATAAGGAGCCGCGCGGTCCGCATCGGGTCGTTCATGGCCGCTCACCCCATTATGGTTTCACCTTACCGAAAAATTATCAGGCCCCTTACTAAAGGGTAGTCTCCGCTTCCCGGAGAGGTAAAGAGAGAGCGGAGGTCACCGAGTGCTGGTGGCCGCTGATGGGTGACGTACGGAGGTTGTGTTCTTAGGATGGTTCTCATGGAACCGACCATGCACGCCGAGCATATCTTGAGCCTTCATGACCTTGTCACGGGCACCTCGGATATCCGCACCATCCTGGAGGGCGTGACGCGTTTCGCGGCGAAGGCCATGACCGAGGCTGCGGGGGCACCAATCGATTGCGCCGTGACGCTACGGCGGCGGAAACGGACCGCCACCGTTGCCGGCAGCAGCGACAGAGCGGTCGAACTTGACCGCATTGAACAAAGCCTCGGGCAGGGCCCGTGTCTGGAGGCCCTCGACCGTGGCTGCCCCGTGGTGTTAAAGGACGTGGCAACCGATGTTTCATGGCCCCAGTACAGCAAAGCCTTGGCATCAGCGGGCTGCCACAGCGCCCTGGGGGTCCCGATGGACCTGGGAGAGACCTCCGAGGCGGTGTTGAACTTTTTCGCCCCCGCACCCGGGTTGTTCACCGAAAGGGTGATCGATGAGGCCGCTGCTTTCGCTGACGTCGCCGGCAGTACCCTCCGCCTGGCGATCCGGATCGAATCCGTTGAACGACTCAACGAGGACCTGAAAGCTGCCATGGCCAGCCGGACCGTGATCAACCTGGCCAGCGGCGTGATCATGGCGCAGAATCAATGTTCCCCCGAAGAAGCTTTCAGGTACCTGCTGGCAGCCTCGAGCCATCGTAACGAGAAAATCCACGCCGTGGCCGAGTCCATCGTCTCCCGCTTCAGCGGGACCAGCATTCCCAACCTCCAATTCGATGATTAACCACTGAGACCACCTGCCATCCGGCAAGGGGCCCCTCATGCAGTCGGCACCATTAAGACTCCGGGCGCGGGATCGCAAAGGTTCCTGATGCACAGCGGCATGACTCGTGACGTAGCGACCCATATTTCACAGGTGAACGTGGTGCCGGGGCCAGGAGGGATGCCGAGCCGTGCTTCGACGACGGCGTTCGGGTAGAGGGTCGGGCCCAGGGCAAGCCAAGGAAACGGCACCACTGCCGTGGCCGGCGGGGCCAGGAGGTTGCGGGTGTTCCTTGGTGAAGCCGCCTGCCAGGGCTTCAAGGATGCCGGAGAGCGAATGCGTGGAACGGGAACGTCGATGACTTCGCGGGAGAACTTGTGGGGGCGCCGGGGAGACTGCGGGATCCCCGCCGAAGACTTCGTTTTCGATTTCGTCATTGTGGTTCTCCAGCCCGAGGGTAATGTTCGGATTGATGCTGAAGGGAGCCCGGAAGACCACGGGCGCCTGCCCGCCGACAACGGTCTCCAGGATGGCGCAGGGCACAGCTTCGGGTCCCAATCGCAGCAGGTTCGCGTCGTTTCAGGCCTACGGCCCACCGGGCCAGGTGCGGGACCCGCGGTGCCGGACGTTGATGATGAAGTTCGGGGCCGACAAAGACGTGGAGTTGGCTGACTTCGATTTATTCGCGTGACTCGAGAGGGGCGGCCCGCAGGACCACGAACAGGCTCTCGTGGTCGCGTTCAGGCTTGGATCGGTGATGGGTCAGGACGGCGTCTTCAACGGCAGGTCGGTGCAGGTCGATTTCAGCGGCTAGGGACTGCGGCCCGGAAGCCTCTGGACGGACCAGACAGATCCATTCCCTCGAGCCGGGGAATGGTTCAGCTCAGGACGGTATCAGGCAGGGTTACGGGCGACGAGACCTGCTCACCGGCCGGATACGCCACTGTCGACCAGGCCGGGACGACCGGCGCGTAGGTGCGGATCGGTGGGTGGGCTCCTCCTCGAACTTCTGTTCCTTGCCGTACTGGTGGTCGGGGTCACTGCGTCAGATGGCGCGGCAGCGTAGGGTTCTGCATCCTCAGCTGGTCGTTCCGGCCCTCTGGCCGCTTGTCCTGCGATTGGTTTACCGTAGGCCGCGGATGCTGCAAGGCGCTGGCGTTTATTAGTGGTTCGGTTCTGGTTCGCGTCTTGGGGTTTCCAGAGCGGTGCGGTTCAGAGCCATTGACGGTGTTTGAATGACAGATACAGGGCAACGCCCATCGCAAGCATGAGGCCGACCGCGGCCGGGTAGCCCATTGGCCAGGCCAGCTCGGGCATGTGGTCAAAGTTCATCCCATATATGGTCCCCACCAAGGTCGGGGCGAAGAGGATCGCCGCCCAGGAGGAGATCTTCTTGACTTCCTCGTTCTGGGCCAGGCTTGACTCCGAGAGACGCTGCATTTCAGCGTTCTGCTGCTGGGCTACCAGGGTTGCGTGAACTGTCAGGGCGCTCTGGAGCAGGACGCGGAAAGCATCGACCCGCTCCACGATACGGATGATGTGGTCATGGACGTCCCGAAGCCGGGTCTGCAGCTCCAGGTCCAGATGGTATTTCTCCGCACCGCGTTCCAAGGCCTCCAGCATGGCTCTCAGAGGATGGGTGGCGCGTTGAAACTCGATGACTTCCCGGGAGAGTTCGTAGATGCGCCGGGCCACGTCAGGTCCGGCACTGAACAGCTCGTCCTCGATTTCGTCAATGTCGTTTTCCAACCCCGCGACGACAGGCCCGTACCCGTCCACGACCTCGTCCAGGATTGCGTACAACACCGCCTGCGGACCCAGCGCTAGAAGGTCAGAGGCAGCTTCGAGGCGGTGGCGGACTTTTGCCAGGTCCGGGGACTCCGCATGCCTGACCGTAACAACAAAGTCAGGCCCAACGAATACGTGCAGCTCGCCGAACTCGACCTTCTCCACGTCATCGAGGTACCGTGCCGGGCGCAGAACGGTGAACAGCGTGTCCCCATAACGTTCGAGCTTGGCCCGCTGATGACCGTTGAGCGCATCTTCCACGGCGAGCTCGTGTAGGCAGAACTCCTCCGCCACTGATCTCAGTTCCTCCAGCCCCGGGCGGTAAAGCCCGATCCATGCCATCCCGCTTCGGTCCCGCAGCATCTCGTACATCTCATCCAGGTTCTTCGGGGTGTCGGTTCGCCGGCCGTCAACATAGACGGCATTGTCGACTATGGTCATCAGAGTCCGTCCTTTCCGCTGCCTCAGGCAGTTGTCGCGCGCGTGGCTGGCCCACGGTATCCGAAGGCTAATCGTCGCCATTAGGATGCCGGTCTACGATGCCGTTTTCGCTGGCAAGGGTTTTGAAGCAATCCATCGCACCGGGCGGGGCCAGATTGCTGGGGATCCGGGGTGCAGGTCCGGATATGGATTCCAATTCCTTGGCTCATGCCCGGGATCGATCCCGGCCACGGTAGCCGCAGGGCCCCTTTTTCTTCATGCCAAGACAGGTCCGTCTCTGCCATCGTCTTGTAGGCGCGGACCGCGTGGCCTACTTCGCTCGGAACTGAGCCCAACGGTGTTGAATTTGCCTGATGCGTTCCTGCCGCGAACGGAACCGGGCAGCTGAGACTGAGGCGACGACGGCGGCGGCGACGTCGCGCACTTTGGTGTTCCTGCTGTCGGCTGCGCGCACGAGGACGTCGAAGGCAGTGTCGTGGCCGCAGTGGTTCTGGGCCATCACGACGCCCAGTGCCGTATCGATGACTGTGTTGTTGGCAAGGGCTGTCTGGAGGTCCTCGGCCAAGTCCTTGAGTTCCTCGACCCGCAGGGCAGTCCGGAGGGTCCTTGCGGCCTGACCGGCAAGTTGTTCAGCGGCCCGAATCTTGTCAAGGCTCAAGGCGTCCGGCCGGTCGCCGCACAACGTCAAGATGACGCTGACTCCGCCCTCGGCAGGAGCGGGCACGGCGAGAACGGATGTGATGCCCATGCCCGCAGCTGCTACGGTCAGTACCGGCCAGCGGCAGTCATTGGTCAAGTCGCCGACGAGGACCGGCGCCTGTCCGGCCATGGCCGTCATTCCAGGTCCCTGCCTCAGATTGTCCTGCATATCGTTCAACGCAAACGCCAGCGCCCCACTGCCTCCAAACGCAGGTGACCGCTTCGGGCGGAACAGACTGAAACCGCAGGACACCCCCGGGATCGTTGTTGAGAGGCTACTCACAACCTGGGCTGCCAGGCCGGTGAGGATATCCCGTACGTGTTCTCTTTCCATCATGACTACGTCCAGCCCTCCGCGGTCTTGCCAGGCCTGGTGGGCTGCCACGGCCCTTCTCGTGGCGGCTGCCGCCCGGAGGTGGTTCCGGGAGCGGGCCAGCTCAACCGGGGTCTCCGGGTCATCAACAGGAGCGGCGAGGCTATGGTCCTGAATGAGGCCGGTCCCGGCACACTCGCGCACATCACGTATGGCAGCGGCTGCGGCCTTTGTATCACCGAACGGTCCTGAGACGGCCAGGAGCCCCCCCGCCGGGAGCGAGAAGCCGGAAACGGATGTGGGATTGATGATCGGTAAATAATTCGAAGTATCCAGCCATGATCCAGACCTTCCAGGCCCCAAGGGGCTTCATCTGGTGAAGGCTTCAAGCCGGAAAGAAAGCCAGGCGACGAAAAGTCTGCACGATTAATGTGTAGGGCAGGTTACGCCTGCATCCGCAGTCAACATTTTCTGCTGCAGCTGTAACTGGCCGTAAGCCCAGACTACGCCCCTGCCGGGGCGGGTATCTATGGTCCCGACTTACAGGGCGGGACAGGCGAAGCCGGAGGGCCCCGTGCAGCGGTGCGGGCTATGAGCAGCTTCCCGCTGCCGCTGGCGGGTTGCTGCCGCTTGGACTTTCAGACGACTTCGCCGGGACAGCACTGGCGTCCCTGAGCACGCTGTGACGACTTCAGCCTCCTAGGCCCGGCGTGCCCAAACGGGCAGCATTTTTCGTCTTCATGGGCAGCTGCTTCGCGGGTTCCCATGGAGGGTCCCTGAGCCAACAGATGAAGCCCGACTTGTCGGGCACGGCGAAGCCTTTCCCTTGATAGCGTGCCGGTTGCGATCCTGGCTGCCGGCAGTGGTGTGCGGGCGGAGTGTGGGCCACAGGGGCCGTTCCGCTGAAGCCCACGCAGGCGTATTGTGTGGACAAGGGTAAGTCGTGCCAATGACAGAGCATCACGCTGACCCCGAACGGTTCGAGGCATCATGGAAAAAGCACCGTCGCAGCCACAAAACCCTCGGCGGCGCCAGCCCCCGAACCAGGTGGTGAATAGCTACCTCACAATGCTTGGACAGGTGCGGGACGCGGGCTTTCTGCGACGCAGACGCGGCTTCTACATCACCCTCTTCGCCGTTCTCGTGGTGGCGTGGGCAGGCATTTGGGGCGGTTTCTTCGTGCTTGAGGACACCTGGTTCCAGTTGCTGATTGCCGCCGGCATGGGCGTGGTGCTGACCCAGTTCGGATTCCTCGCCCACGAAGCTGCACACCGTCAGGTCTTCACGTCAAAAGTCACGAACGAATGGGCAGCGCGCCTGATCGGCGCCGGGTTGGTGGGGATCAGTTACGCCATGTGGGCGCAAAAGCACACCCGCCACCACAACCACCCCAACATGATTGACAGGGATCCGGATATTCACACCGGGGCGATCGCCTTCCACCCCCAGGCCGCCGCTTCGCGGCGCGGCTTCATGATCCGGGTGACACGCCGACAGGGGTGGCTGCTGTTCCCGTTGCTGTTCTTCCTGGGTCTAAGCCTTCACGTTGACTCCCTGAAGTACGTGGTCCGCCGCGGAAGCGTCGATCATCGCTGGGTTGAGATCCCGCTTCTGGCGATGCGGCTACTCGTTGTTCCCGTGCTGGTGTTCTGGCTGTTACCGCTCGGCATGGCATTCGCGTTCCTGGGCGTGCAGGTTGGTGTATTCGGGTTCTACATGGGCGCTTCGTTCGCTCCAAACCACAAGGGGATGCCCATCCTGCCGGCCTCCAGCAGAGCGGATTTCCTTCACCGTCAGGTTCTCACTGGACGCAACATCGCCGGGGGCTGGTTCATGGACATCCTCATGGGAGGGCTGAACCGGCAGATCGAGCACCACTTGTTCCCGGACATGCCTCGACCGTACCTGCACCGCGCCGCAGCGCTGGTGCGCTCCACCTGCCAAGAGCAGGGAATCCCCTACACCGAGACCAGCCTCATCGCCTCCTACGCGATCGTGGTTCGTTACCTGAACGCCGTGGGCCTGTTCGCCGGTGGTCCGTTCGAATGCCCCGTAGCAGGAAACCACAGACCACGCTGAGCCCGACCGTGGCACCTGCTGCCCCGGCAGGCGTCCGCGCAGAACCAAAAGCGGAGACTTGACGTGCACGGAAAGGAAGCAATGATGGCATCGGAACCACTCACACCGGGAGGGCCCCCGCCGGAACAGACACCCCCGACCGGGGCCCCGGGACCGGCACCTGCCCTTCACACTGAGCCCAAACCCAAACCAACCCGATCCGGGATGGTCTGGGTGGCCGTGACCACGGCCCTTGTCCTGCTGGTGCTGTTGATCATTTTCATCCTGCAGAACCAGGAACCTGCCAGCGTCAGGTTCTTCGGCCTCGAAGGCACGCTCTCCTTGGGAATGGCCCTGTTCATCGCCAGCGTCGCAGGTGGAATCGTCGTAGCGGTCGCCGGAGCAGCAAGAATCATCCAACTCCGCTCCAACGCCCGCAACGTGCGGCTCCACAAACGTAGCTAGCCGGTGCTTCACCAGGCCATGAAGGAGTGCTGACGGCATCCAGGCCCACAGGGCCTCCATGCAACCGGCGAACCTCCACACGCGGCCCGTCATTCTTCCAAGGCTCGGCGACGGACAGCTCACCGGGTCCAATGCTGTGCCCGACAGCGTGGTGACCATTTTCCGGGAAGCCTCGGTACGGCCCGCCAAAGAGCACGGCGTAGCGTTTCCCCACGGGTGATCCCCGGCCCGTTCGATCCAGGACCCGGCAACGCACAGGCGACGGGCAGAGGCTCAGGTACGGTCATATCAGCCTCATTGTTGATAATCCCCGTATGGCTATCGACATCACCAGCTTGTGATGTTGTTGCGACGCTGCGTTCCGTGGCCTATCCGAGGGTGGCCAGGGCCTGTTGGCGGGCTTCGACCAGGACGGAGGTGTGGGCGTTGATCTGCATGATTTCACCGTCGATCTGCAGTGGAATTGGATCGAGGGTGAGGAATTCGTAACGGCTGACGCTTTGTTGGGGTCCAAGCCCGATGGTTACTGCCCGAAGAGTCATCAAAGCGATGCGCCATTTACTGGCGTGGGGAAGCATGATGACTTCGAACATGCCGTCGTTGGGTTCCCCTGCTTCACTGATCCTGCCGTATTTGGCCATATGGGCGATGTTGGCCAGCACGAGGCTGTCGAACGTGGCACGGGCACCATCGGTACGGGCAATCTCGATGGGCCGGAGGCGTGAGACGGTCCGGGTGACGGAGATCAGCTCGGAGAGCCTGCCCTTGGTGCCTTCTTCTATGCCCGTGGCCATGGCCGGGGTGAGCCCGAAGCCGATGTATGAGTGGGCATACCGGGACCAGGCACCAGGGCCTTCCCCGATCTGTAGCTCCAGCAGGTCAAGCCGGCGGACTTCGGCACCAATGATGGCCTCGATCAGCGTCATCGTACTGGTGCTGCGTCGGTGGTCGTTGGCGTTGCCTCCGGCCATGACCGCGCAGACCGCGTTGCCCCCGGCATCCATCACACCATTAATGACTTCGTTGTAACCGCCGTCGCCACTGATCGAAACGATCAAGGGCCGACCAGTAGAGGCCATTTCGCGCGCCAGTGCTCTGGCATGCCCGGCGAAACCGGTAGGTTCCAGACTGACCGGGATCGCGGGCAGCCGGGCGCGCAGGTCTTGACTCAACTGCCTGGCCAGGCGTCCCGGATCGCTTCTGCCCTTAGGATTGAAGATCAGCACGATGCGGTCGAACCGCCCCGGAGTAGACGGATCAGACAGTGTTCCTCACCGCCACGGTTCCGGCCCGCGGGTGAATCTGCGGCCCGTGATCTGCTCCGGGGTGATCTCAACAAAGACGTACTTGATCGTCGGGATCCAGGAGTGCAGCGGCAGCTTTTTCGCCGCTTCGATGTCGATTTCCCGTTCCAGTGAACGCGCGGTTCCTTTCACGATAACGCTCCAGGCCTCATCGGCCGTGTAACCGTCCGTTTCCAACGCCACATGGCGGTTGATGGTCAGGCTGACAAGTTTGCTGCCCTGGGCTGTCCTGAAAAGGACTCGCCCGTCATGGGCCAGATAATTGATGGGGAAGATTTCCGGCTGGTCTCCGACACTGACCGCCAACCGGCCGAGCTCTGACCCGCTGAGCAAATCCCAGGACTGGGCCCCGTCCAGCACGACCACCGGATCCTCCTGCTCAACGCTCATCACGTCTCCGTTCCACGCTGCTCTCAAAGCCCATGACCTGCCCGCCCGGGCACGGCGCGGTCATTTCATTCTCTCCCCACCACACCCGCAATGGAAGATCCTCCCCAAACCGACCGAAAGCGAGTAGACTCAATATATGTCGGGACGTTATGACAATCTCTCCGAAACCCCGAGCAAAGAGCCGAGCCCCGCAAATGCGCCCGTGAAAACCCCCGATGCGACCCCAAGAAGCATCGAGGAGGACGCTGCGGAAAGCTGGGACAACGAGGGCGGCCACGACCGTGCTGCATCCGCAGAACGGCCCAAAGGCAGCGACCTCCCCTAGGCGGCCCGGTTTCGGGACCGCCTAAATGCAGCCACCGCCGCCCACAGGTTTTCGCGGATCCGCCGGTGCATCCAAAGAAACGTGGGCACCACGCCATGACCACCACCCAGAACCAGCCCGTTCAAGCCAGCAGCGTCCTCACCCTCAGCGGTGTCCTCGCCTCGGCCTTGCCGCACGACATCGGCACGGCGAAAGGTCCTGCGCTTTACACCGTCCCTGCCGTCTTCTCCCGCAGACCTGAGCCCAGGGAACTCGATCTCCTTCACAGCAGCGACGTAGCCAGGCGCCTGGCGGATGCGGGCTACAGCGAAGTCGAGTTGCGCGTCTCGGACCGGCGGCTCCTGATCACCAACACGAACCTGGAAGAACTCAAGGCAGGCCTGGCCACTCTCGTGGGCACGATCCTGCGCGAAATTTCTGAACAAGCCTCACTTGAACGCACCAACCGGGCAGAGGAACTGGACGCCCTGGGCCTGATCGAGGAACACCGCCTCGAAGCGGTACGCGCATCCGCCGCAGAAGTCCGCTTCGACTGAGGCCCACACCCCAGGGTGCTTTTACTGACCTGAAGGAACTCAGCGAACTGAGGCAGCACCCAAGCTCCACCCGAAGGTAGTGAACCGCGGGACTGCAAGACCCTCTCCGTTGGAAGGAACCAAGAGTTGCCGCACCCTCGACCCTCCGCGCGAGGTACTGCATGACCGGGACACGGCCTCGAATAATCAACGCAGTCTTCGGGCGGCCCGCCTCCGGCTATCAAGGGATCAGGTGACCGGCTGCAGGCATATCAGGGCTGCATTCTCGCTTGGAAGTGTCCCCTATCTGATGACGGGTTCTTGCATTTCGCTATTCGGCTACCGACCAGTTCCTGTGGCATGCCCCGCTCTGCACCCGATTTGCCGGTCACGGGCAGCGACCCGACGTTCGCCGACAGCGGCAAAGAGAGTGTGGAGAATGTCCACAGTTTCCACCCCGGACTGGCCCGAACAGGCGCCGGACTGGCCCGGATCCCGCACGTTTCCGCGGGATCCGGGCAACGGCAAGGCCGGGAATCGCGTTCGAGTCCCACCTCGGGCACAGCAAACCCCCTCGTCAGAGGGGGTTTTTGCTTTAACGGGTGTACATTCTGGTTGGTCAGGTCCCTCTGACACTGGCCGCGGGATGTGCCTGGCGCCGCGGGTCGCCTGTTAAGTTACGGGGGAGCGGGTTTAGGGCCGTGGCTGGTAGGCCCTCCGCTTGCTCTGAACTGGGGCTATGCGTTCCTCTCCTGGTGTCCGTTAGGTCGTGGTGGCCTACACCTCTTCATGGGTAGGGGGAACGAGGACAACATGACTTCGAGATCCTGCGTCAAAGTTCTTGTTTTTGGCTCGTTACTTGAGTGAGGAAGCCGGCCAGGATGATGCTTTGTCAGGCCAAGGGGGGTGTGCATTGTCCACACTTAAATCTCCTTTATTGAGAATGATCACAGCCATTCTCAGCCCTCTCGTTCGGCCTTCATCTACTCATCGCATGTAAGTGGCGAGGGCGACTTGACGCATATTCGCCGGCGCACTATATGCAGGGCCACGGCGACGGGAGTGTTCAGGACTCCTCGGTCGATCGAGTGCTCTGGGGGATGTCTCGTCGGCAACATCGACGCGTGACTACGAATGAATGGGGAGTATCTCGGCGCAGGTTGCGGTCCCTGCCGGGGCCGCGGGAGCACTGGGAGTTCACGCGTTGGTCGGCTGAGCGTATCGTCGCCGACCAGTTCGCCGATTCGGACCCATTTCTCGGATTCTTCTTTCTATCTCACGGCGGAATCTTCTGTTCCTTAAGCACGATGGCGGCCTCCGCTGTGGGAGGCCGCCGTCGCGGTGACCGTTCTCGGAGAGCAGTGCCCTTCCCTCCTGTCAGGTCAGCTGTGTGTACCTTGCTTAGAAGCCGAGGTAGGCGTGTTGGATGTGCTTGACCTGCGGTGGGGCAGCGAAGTGGGGACCGACGAGTTCGCGCCATTGTTGGAATTCGGTGGATTCGCGGAAACCTACGATGTGGTCTTCGAGTGTCGCCCACCCAACGGTGAGAGTGTATTCGTTGGGGGTTTCGATGGTTCGGTCCAGCCGGAAGCTTAGGGCGCCGGGTGTTTTTTGGAACAGTGGTACGGCCTGGGAGGCTGCGGCTTCGAACGCTGCTTCGTGCCCCGGTTCGATGGTGAGGGTGGCGATTTCGTGGATCACGCGATGACTCCTTCCGTTGCCGGTTCCTGCAGGGACGGTTGATTGGCTTGTTCTTCGTCGATGCGGGTTGTGTCGGTGGTTCCGGCCATGGTGCGTGTGGCGTCGATGGAGGCGTAGGTCCAGAGGATTTTCATCTCCTCGGTCTCGGAGGCGTTCCTGAACCGGTGGACGATGTTCGCTGGCACGAAGGTGGTGTCGTAGGTCTCCAGGTAGTGTTCCGTGCCGTCGATGTCGACGTAGGCGGTGCCTTCGATGACGGCAACGGATTCAACGCAGTTGTGGGAGTGGTGGCCGATTGCGGCGCCGGGAGCGAACGTGGTGATGCCGTTCAGGAACGTGGTGGAGCCCAAGTGTGCCCCGACCAGGGGAACAGTGGAGGCGCCATTTCCGCGGTCTTTGCGGGGCAGTTCCTCGGGGCGGAGGATTACGGCGTCCACGGAGGAAATGGCTGTTGGTATGCGGGTCATTGCTGTCCTTAGTTGGTGGCGGGGCCGGTCCAGAAGGTTTTCATGTTGGTAAATTCGCGGATGCCGTAGGAACCGAGTTCGCGGCCGTAACCGGACTTCTTGATTCCGCCAAAGGGCAGCCGGGGGTCTGAGGCGACCATGCCGTTGATGAACACGGCACCGGCGTCGATCTTTGGGAGCAGTTCCGCCGCGGCGGCGGCGGTGTCCTGCGTCCACAGCGCGGCGCCGAGGCCGTACTCGGACTGGTTCGCCAGGGTGATGGCTTCCTCGGTGGAGGAGACCCGGATAATCGCGGCAACGGGACCGAAGGTTTCCTCATCAAACGCTGCCTGGCCGGGCTTGACATGATCAATGATGGTCGGCTCGTAGTAGTAACCGGGTCCGTCCACGACGTTCCCGCCCAGCACGAGCTGGCCACCGCCGGCCAAGGTGCGGGTGACCTGGTCGTGGAGTTCGGTGCGCAGATTTTCTCTTGCCATCGGGCCTATGGTTGTCGCCGGGTCTGTGGGATCCCCCACGACCAAGGCCTTTGTGTTGGCGGTGAACTCAGCCACGAATTCATCAGCGATTTTCTCGTCGACGATGAACCGCTTGGCGTTCACGCAGGACTGGCCGTTGTTCGTGAACCGGGCTTTGACAGCCGTTTTTGCTGCTGCTCTGACGTCGGCGTCGGCCAGGACAATGAACGGGTCCGAGCCGCCGAGTTCCAGGACCTGCTTTTTCAGGGCGGCACCGGCCTGGGAGGCCACGATGGAACCGACCTGGGTGGAGCCAGTCAGCGTCACAGCCGCTATGCGGTCGTCAGCGATCAGGGCCGCAACTTCGGAGGATTCGATCAGCACGGTGGCGAACAACCTTTCGGGGAGTCCGGCCTGTTCCATGATGTCCTGAACGGCAAGGGCTGCCTGCGGGACGTTGTTTGCGTGTTTGAGGATCGCGCCATTACCGGCGGCGACGGCCGGGAGGACGAAGCGGAAGAATTGCCAGAACGGGTAATTCCAAGGCATGATCGCCAGCACCACACCGAGAGGGTCGAAGACGACTCCACTGGAGGCGGCTGAGGAAGCGATCTGCTCGGGAGCCAGGTGCGCGGGCGCGGTTTCGGCGTAGTACTCGGCCGTGAGCGCACACTTTTCGATTTCCGCTTCAGCCTCGCTGACGGGCTTCCCCATTTCCAACGTGATGAGCCGGGCGTAGTCGGCCTTGCGTTCGCGCAACACCTTCGCGGTGTTCCGCAGCACCTGCACCCGGTCCTCGACGGGCACGAGGCGCCACTGCTTCTGCGCCGACACGGCCGCGGTAAGAACGGCATCAACCTGTTCGGTTGTGTGGGCTGGGAAAGTGGCCGTGGTTTCACCGGTCACCGGATTGATGGTGGCAATCATGGTTTAGGTTTTCCTTCTGGTTAGGTGTTCTAGAACAGTGGGTAGGCGCCGAGGAGGCCGCCGACCAGGAGCATGATGAGGGCGACGATGAGGCCGCGCCAGATGACCTTCTTGAAGTGATCACCGAGGTTGACGTTGGCCAGTCCGATGAGGAGCAGGAAGGATGCAACGAGTGGGCTGGACTGGTGCAGTGCCTGGCCGACGAGGGAGGCCCGGGCCATTTCGACTGGTTCGATGCCGAAGTGGCCGGCGGTTTCGGAGAGGATCGGCAGGACACCGAAGTAGAAGGCGTCGTTGGTCATGATGAACGTCAGCGGGATGCTGAGGATGCCGGCGATGACGGCCATGAATGGGCCCATGAAATCCGGGATGATTTGGACGAGCCAGCCCGCCATGGCCTTGACCATGCCGGTGCCGTTCATAACGCCGGTGAGGACCGAGGCTGCGAAGACCATGCCGACCACGGAGATGACGGAGGAGGCGTGGGCCTTGATCTGCGCGGACTGTTCGGTCACGCGGGGGAAGTTGATCACCAGGGCGATACCGACGGCGACCATGAAGATCAGAGCCGGGGCGAGGATGTCCATGACGAGGGTGACCATGACCGCGATGGTGAGGATGAAGTTCACCCAGAGGAGTTTGGGCTTGGCGTTGGGCCGTTCGATGAACTTACCGTCCTCGCTAAAGGACGCGGAGAAGTCGTTGGCAATGATGACCGAGGATCCTTCGTCTCCGTGGCTGCCGTGGGTGGAACCTTCCGTGCGGGATCCGCGTGACTCTCCGCCGTCGGCTGCTATCAGAACGCTCTCGCGTTCAACGGTGCGGGTGCCGAGGACGCCGCGGTTGTCATCGAGGAACACTTCGCCGATGCGCTTACGTTCGCTGCGGCCCAGCAGGTAGGCGAGGACCAGTACGGCTGCGAGGCCGGCGATGATGGAGGGGATCATCGGGACGAAGATGTCGATGGGGGAGACGCCGAGGGCGGCAGCTGCACGGGAAGTTGACCCGCCCCAAGGAACAGTATTCAGCACACCGTTGGACATTGCTGCGACAACGGTCAGCACCACCGGGCTCATGCCCAGCCGCAGGTAGAGCGGCAGGAAAGCGGATGTGACGATGATGAACGTCGTTGACCCGTCACCGTCCAGGGACACGATGGTAGTCAGGAGAGCGGTGCCGATGACCAGCTTCATCGGGTCGTTGCCGGCAAATTTCAAGATCGCGCGGATCAGGGGGTCAAAGAGCCCAACGTCGATCATCGTTCCGAAGAAAATGATGGCGAAGAACAACAGCGCAGCCGTGGGGGCGAGCTTTCCCACGGATTCCATGACCATGTCCCCGATCCCCAGGCCGGCGCCTGCGAACAGGCCGAAGGCGAGGGGCACCAGGATCAGCGTGGCAATGGGCGTGGCCTTCTTTGCCATGACCAGATACATGAATAAGGCAATCATCAGAAAGCCGAGTGCTACGAGCATCATCGCTCCTTACTAACTTCAAAAGGGGGACCCACCGAGCGGTGGAAGTGACTGGGCACACACACGAGATTACATGTATACAATCCGGTACACAAGTGCGTACGCAGGGTGGGATCTATACTGTGATGCATGGTGCAAATTGATGCGAAGCCTCTGGGCAAGACCGAGGCCGTTTACCTTCGACTCAAAGCCGAGATCGAGAACGGCGACTTCGAGCCAGGTCAGGCGTTGACGGAATTTATGCTGGTGGAACACACCGGAGCGTCTCGAACCCCGGTCCGTGAGGCGCTGCGCCGTCTGGCTGCCGAGGGCTTGGTCAACATTGCCCCTCGCGTGGGCGCCACCGTCGCGCGCATCTCGTTGGGAAGCGTCCGCGAGCTGTTCGACTATCGCCGCGTGCTGGAACCGGCGGCCATCCGCATGGTCGTCGAGGAAGCTTCGCAGAATCCTTCCATCGGCTCCCGATTTGCCGAGATTGAATCACGCTTCGCGGAGCTGGCAACCAAAGAACCCACTGATGCCTTCATTGCCGAGTATCGGCAACTGGCCGAGGTTTTCGATACGACCCTCATTGAATGCACACCCAATGCGCATCTCTCCCGCGCCATCCGGGAGCTGAGGCCGCACACGGCGCGGCTGCGACGCATCGCCCATGCGGATCGAGGCCGCCTGCTGGATGCCATCGCGGAGCATCGTGCTATGTGCCAGGCAATTGTCGACGGAGGCGCTGACGCCGCTGCCGACGCGCTGCGGCTTCATCTGGTCCACGTGGACGAGGCAATTTTCAAGGCGTTGCTGTCCGGGCGTGACAACCGCGGCCGGGACATTGACTTGGTCTCCTAGGGCCTATTCCACCCAGGTGAAGGTATTCAGCAATCCGCCACCAATATTGACCTGGCTGCCCGGAACAACAACCCTTGCTGATACGTCACGGTAGGCGAAATAATGTGGCGCCCTCTTGTGCTCGTTGTCAAACGCATCCTTGTCGCGATACACCTCGTAGAACGCGAACCGGTTAGACCCGATGTCTCCCAGTTCGATGACATCAAACCGGCAACAGCCCTCCTCATCCCGCACTGACGCACGCGCATTCTCGGCGATCGCCGCCAGGAATTCCTCGCGCCCACCGGGGGTGACTTCCAGTGTTACCCAGAGACTGAACATGGATTTCTCCTTCTGCATGATGGTTGTTCGTGTTATTGTATACATAGATGTGTACATCTAGACGAGTCGACAATGGAGCGGTCGTCTGCCACGTGAAAGGACAAACCAATGCCGGTTACGCAACCGAAGGTCAGCCAGGACTTGATCCCTCAGCAAATCGTCGGTCTTGCCGCCGACATCCTCCGCGCCCACGGAGTTCCCCAGGAGGACGCCAATCTTGTCGCCGACAGCCTGGTGCAGTCGGACCTCTGGGGCCATCAATCCCATGGCGTTCTCCGCCTCCCTTGGTATGTGGAGCGGATCCGCCAAGGCGCGATGAAAGCGGTAACAGCACCCGAAACCCTGGTAGACACCGGAGCCCTGCTGCTTCTGGACGGCAAAGACGGCATTGGCCAGGTCCTTACCGAACGCGCCCGCACCGAAGCCGTGGCCCGCGCCAAGGCCCACGGCGTCGGTGCCGTCGGAGTCCGGAACTCGAACCACTTCGGCACGGCGATGTACTACACGCGTCGGGCTGCCGCAGATGGGTGTGTTGCAATCCTGACCACCAATGCCTCCCCGGCAATGGCACCCTGGGGTGGGCGGGAAAAGCTGATCGGCACCAACCCCTGGTCGATTGCCGCACCCTACGGTGATTCCGCCGTCGCCGTCGATATCGCCAACACCGCCGTGGCACGCGGCAAGATCTACTTGGCCCGCCAGCGCGGCGAAACTATCCCTGACGGCTGGGCGCTCACCCCGGAAGGTGCCCGGACAACGGACGCGGCCGCAGCCGTGGACGGAGTCATCCTGCCGATGGCCGGCCACAAGGGATACGCCATCTCCTTCATGATGGACATCCTCTCCGGTGCCCTCACGGGCAGCCAGGTCGGCAAAGGGGTCAATGGCCCCTACATGGCGGACAAGGCCAGCGGGTGCGGGCACATGTTCATTGCCATCGATGTCGCGACGCTCGGATCCCCGGAAGACTTCCAGGCCAAAGTGGCCGAACTGATCGAGGACGTCAAGGCCACGCCTTTGGCCCAGGGCGCTTCAGAGATCTTCTACCCCGGGGAAATAGAGGACCGCAATGACGTCCTGCACCGCGAGCAGGGTGGATTGGTCCTTCCGAAACAGACTCTTACGGATCTTCACATGTTGGCCGAGCAATGCGGCCTGGATGCGATCTCGGTGCTCGGGAATCGACCATGAGTGCTGTAGCTCAGAGCCTTGACTGATCGCGAGCCTAGTAAGGCCAAGGGGGGCGTGGACATTGTCGACGCCAAAACGTCCGTCGGGGCCCTACGTCCAGAACTGCCCTGCAGCCAACTCTGCTGAAGTACATCGGCCTTGAGCGCTGGAAGCTGGATAAGTCGAGCTTGCTCAGTGGCCCGCCCAGCAGGGTCACGACGTCGCTTCGGGTGAATCGGTATGAAAAATCCCACCACGTCGACATAGCTCAGGTCGTGCAGTTGATGGCCGCGACAACTCGCTCCACGAGTCGGATAGCAGATAACCAGCCGAAGTTCGGACTTCACGGGCCCTGCAAACTGAGCCAATTGGTGCGAACTGTTTGCCCCGGGTCTGGGCCGCCCCAAATAGGCAGCCCAGACCCGGGGCAATAGGGGGCAGCATCTGCCAGTCCGTCTTGCTGTCAGGCTGCGATGTTGTCCTTGATCCACTCGGTCAGGGTGGTGACCGGAATTGAGTGCCTCGCGTTGAAGGTGTCGTCCTTTGGCCAGGCCACTCCTCGGCCCTGGGCAAAGACGGCGCGGTATTTTCGTGTCATATTGTCCGGGTCGTTGGCCAGCTCGTCCAGCAGGAAAGGCACTGTCCATTCCACGACCCGGAACGGACGCTCAAGCACGGATTCAAGGGTCCGCGCCAAGTCAACGTAGGTGATGGTGTCACCGGCAAGGTAGACGATCTCGTTGCGGATACGTGGTTCAGCAAAGAGGATCTCGGCCGTGAGTACGCCAATGTCTTCGGGGGTCGTTACGGTGACAGCTGTGTCAACGCTGCCCAAGGCGTTGACAGTGTTGTTAGGGAGGTCGACCATCCCGGAGCCTGGCTCGAAGAGGTAGTTCATGAACATTCCGGTGGAGATGATCACCCACTCGGTCTCGTTCTGGGACCTGAGCAGATCCCGCACGTCCAGCTGCGAGTCGAAGATGTCCTGGGGACTTCCCCGGCCGATCACGTCGAAATCAACACCGAACTGCCAGGGGAAGTAGCGCGGAAGTTTCGCTTGAAGAGCGGCCTGTGCAACCTTCATAGGCGTTTCAAGTCCGGCAGTGATGCCCGTGCAACCGATCACGGTGTCGTAGTTTGCGAAGATCGTCGCAAGTTCATCGACCGTGTTCTTGACCAGGTCGCCCTGGACAATCCTTACGCCCAGGTTTCGGAGCTCGGCGAGATCGCGCTGCTTATCCGTCGCAACGGATTCGATAGCACTCGCCCGCAGGAGCACACTGACGGATGAGCCGTCCACGTCCCGTGCCCGGCGTGCCACATTGCGCAGGACGGGCATGCCGAGTTCTCCCGCTCCGATGATGAGGATGTCCCGCGAGCGGGCGGACGGAATTTCGTTTGTCATTAGCGCAGAGTCCTTACTTGTATTCACGCTTCGTACAGCCATTGCTCATGTGGAGGACGCCGTCACGCGTATGCAGCGTTCGAGCGCTAAACCCCGAACGCTCACGTTGCGCACATCTGACGTGCGCGACGGTGCACCTGTCCTCCATTTCATGCGAGAGACTGGTTGTCTCTCTTCCCGTGACCGATGAGACCCGCGTAAGAGCGGATCAGCGGGCGGTATGAAAGTTAGCGTAAACTTTGACATTAGTGTCAAGGTCAAGTCTGTGGTCGAAGCGAAGAGGTGTTCACGTTGAAGATTGGTGATGTCGCCAGGGAACTGGGTGTCCAAACTCGAATGCTCCGCTACTACGAGCAACAGGGGCTCATCCAGGCATCCCGTTCGACCAACGGGTACCGCGAGTACTCTGAAGAGCAGATCGAGCATGCCCGTCACGTCCGGGCTCTTATAGCGGCCGGCCTGTCGACGAGGATGATCAAGATCGTGCTGAATATCGAAACTCCAGCAACCCAACGTCATTCCACAGTGGGCAATCGGGCTCTGGCGGAGGAGCTTGCTCAAGAACTACGCGTTGTGGAGAACAGAATCGTGTGCCTGGAAAAGAGTCGTGATGCTGTCATCGACTACCTTCAGCGGACAAATCACGCAGACTTACTGACATCGACTTAACTTCCTCGTGCCCTTGCTTCGTGAATTCTAAGATCACAACCATCCGTCGCCTCGAACGCTCAATGTCCTGAAGCATGTCTTGTGAGGGGTTGCTCAATCGGGAGTCAAAGCCGCCAGCCGCCTGGTGGAAATCCGCCATTCTGAACTGACAGTCACAGGCGGGAACTGATCGATGTCGCCTGGTATGGAGTAGCCACGCTGAAGATGGGCATCCTGGACGTCCTGGATTGGGTTGCGAGATATGGCCCGCGGGGCGTTTAGACAGATGAAGGCCATTTAGCTTTCCGTGTAAATAGAAGCCCGTCCCCGGCATGAGGAGGCGGCAGCTTTCGAGATGCGATCCGACCCCCTGACCGGTCCCGCCCGTGATGCAGGACCGGTTGGTTTGGTTTAGTTCAGGGCCGGGGTGTCTTGGGGGATGACGCCGGAACCGTAGAGATCGGCGGCGAGATCTTGAAGGGCGCGCAAGGCGACCCGCTGGGGAAAGGGGCCGTAGGAAACGCGTGCAACGCCGAGTTCCTGGAGTTCCGCTGCGGTAAGCGCTCCTGGTGCGCCGATCACGGACAATTTGCCGTGTCCGAGGCCTGCGACGAGCGGCTCAATAACGTCGCGTGTAAGGGCACGAGGGACAAACACCATCGCTGCTCCTGCATCCAGGAAGGCGCGCCCACGGGCAATGGCGTCCTCAATGCTGTCCTTGATCGGGCGGTCGCCGCCCTTGGCAATGGCGTCGGTGCGCGCGTTCAGCTGGAACGGGATGCCTTCGCCGTTCGCGGCGTCGACGATCGCCTTCACCCGGGCGACAGCTTCATCGAAAGGACGCAGGCGGTCTTCGACGTTGGCGCCCACGACGCCGATGCCAATCGCCCGGCGGATGGTTTCGGCTGGGTCTTCATAGCCGTCGTCGAGGTCTGCGGTGACCGGAAGGTCAACCGCGTTGACGATCCTTTTCACCCCATCCAGCGCGACGTCCAGCGGTATGGTTCCATCGGCGTAACCATACGCGGCGGCAATCGAGTGCCCGGCGGTGGCAATGGCCTTGGTTTCGGGCACCGCTGCAATGGTCGAGGCGCTGATGGCGTCCCACACGTTAACCACACTCAGGATTTCCGGTGCCTCATGCAGAGCCTTCAATTTCTCTGCCCGGGCGTTGATATTGCGTTCGGTCATGATTGTCCTCCGTGGTCTTGGTTGGGATCACTCGGCAAAGTCAGCACGGACGCAATGGCGCCCCGCCGCTGGGGCCGATCTCGCCATCTGGGCGGATAAAGATTGTCATCGGTCATTCGGTATCGAAGCTCGCCGACGAGCTGGCCTGGTTCGAGCCAAACCTCGTAGTTGTCCGCGGCCAGGAACAATTCACGCCCGTAAGGCCCGTCCGCTGCCACCCAGATCATGCTTGAATCGGGCATTACGGCTTCCACCGTTCCAGCGCGGACCAACGCTCCCCGCTGCCTTATCTCTACGGGGACCCCGTCCAAGCGGTGCCACTCAGATGCGGGATATAGCATCATCGAATTGCCCTTGCATGAAGCCCGCCGGCGCCTTCCACATGAATCAAGAGATCATTCTCCTTCGATTGGGCCGTCCTTGGCAGTTGCTCCGTGCCTGGACTCTTCAATGAACGCCAGGACACGGGCCGGACTCGCCGTTCCGCCCACGATGGGTAGGGGAGTGACGACGATGAAAGCGCCTGCGGCCGGTAACTGGTGCAGGTTTTTCAGGGATGTGACCCCGTATTTGTCGTTTCCGAGAAGGAAATGATGCATGGGGAAAGGCGGCTCCAAGCTGATGCCTGCACCGGCGTCGATCCCAACGGTTTCGACACCAAAGCCGGCAATGTCGGTCTCCTCAGCGAGCCAATGCGCGCACTCTGCAGAGACGCCGGGTGTATGAGGACCCGATTCGTCAGCATTGAGGAAAAGAGCTTCGTTGTGTCCGAAAGCATCCCATCCTGTGCGGTAAAGCAGCCATGCACCCTTGGGCAACTTGCCGTACCGGGCTTCCCAAGCCTTGATGTGGCGGACCTCAAGCAGGAAATCGGGGTCTGCAGCGGCTTCAGCGGTCGCATCGATCACAACGGCGGGGCCGACGAGTCTTTCGGGTGGCAGTTGTGAAATGTCCCGTCCTTCCCTCCCACTGACCCAGTGGATGGGCGCGTCAACGTGAGTGCCAAAATGTTCGCCCACGTGAATGTTGTTGTGCGCCCACATCGGTCCGCGTTCGTCGTATGCCGCGACCTCTTCGAGACTGAGATCGATGACGTTGGACAGAGGTGCCGGCAAGCGCAGGGCCGGAGTTTCAGGGGTCAAGGGCGTTGTCAGGTCGATGACGCGGATGCTTCCCTGGGCAAGGCCTTCAATCAGGTTGGCCAGCACATCCGGCGTTGGTGTTGTGTTGGTCATATGTGTGATGCCTGTGTGCTCAATGTGGTGCCCTTCCTTAGTGGCTTTAATCGGCATTAGTGGCCCTTGAATGCTTCCTCAAGCCACCAGGACGCGAAGCTGACGGTCTTTGCATCGATGAGCAGCGGCTTGTCACGGCTTCCGTCGAGCCACTGACGCACCGGCTCCAAATCCTCGGGATTCCGCACGGTCTGAGCTGCAAAGCCGTAACCGCGCGCGATGGCTGCGAAGTCGGTGTCGGGAAAAGTAATAAGCCCCAGAGCGTCATCGTCCTCGCCGAAGTGGTGTACTTCCGCTCCGTAAGCAGAGTCGTTGTAGACGATGACCACCAGCGGGATACCCAGCCTCACAACGGACTCCATCTCCGCTGCCGCCATCAGGGCGCCGCCGTCTCCGGTGCCGAGGACCGGGAGCCTGTCCGGCTGTGCGTATGCTGCCCCGATTGCACTGGCCAGACCCAGCCCCACACATTGGAAGGCCTGGCTGAAGACGAGCCCGTTCTCGTCAGGAATATCAAGGAAGGCGCTGGGATATCCGAGGAAGTTGCCCGAATCGACGGCCACCACCCTTTCCTTGTCGAGCATCCCGTCCAAAGCGATGGTGAGGGTCCGGGGATCGATGCGCTCTCCATCGCCCAAGTCCTCGTAAGGGACGTCCTGCCATCGGCCTTCGGATTTGATGGCTTGTGCGATCTCTTCGGTTCGGTAGCCAACACGGGAGAAACCGCGGCTGCGGAGCTCGCTGGCTGTTGCTGCTGCCGTAAGCCCTGCGTCGCCCAAGACGCCGAAATCCACGGGCCGGTGCTTGCCGGGTGCCAGTGGATCAACGTCTACCTGCACCACAGTGGTGGCCGGGCCAATGAGTTCGCCGTGCCGCATGGTCCACATGTTCAATGCAGAACCAAAGGAGATGATGAGGTCGGAGTCCTGGATGGTGCGAGCCGCCAGCGGTGTACTGAAGCCACCGGAAATGTCCAGATAGAACGGATCGTCATTGAACAGCCCGCGTGCGACCGCCGAGGTTGCCAAAAGAGCTCCCGAAACCTCCGCAAGATCGCGGAGCTGAGGTCCGGCACCGCGCCCTCCGCGGCCGGCGATGATGACGGGACGATTCGACCGCTCGATGAGGTCGGCCAGGTGGCTGATGTCTTCGGCAACTGGTGCGGCCACCGTTGAAAGGGAGGCCCCGCTGGCAACTGAGGCAGCATACTCTTCGGTGGTTTCGGAGTTTTGGATGTCCAAAGGGAGATTGATCAGCACAGGAATGCGGCGCGTTACTGCCGTCCTGTAGGCAAGGGCAACGTCCCGGGCGGCAGTCTCCCCGGAGATACGGAAGCTGGCGGCTCCAACGGATTCAACCAGATGGCTCTGCTCGATGCGGAAATTGGAATGAATAGCCGACGACGCAACTTCGGCGGCGAGAATCAGCATTGGTGTGCCGGATTTCGCGGCTTCCGCGATGCCGGTAATGGCATTTGTCAGCCCGCATCCCTGGTGCAAGGAGATTACAGGGACTGAGCTGCCTACTCGTCCAAAGGCGTCCGCCATAGACGCGGCTCCACCCTCGTGACGCGCCGCCACGTACGTGGCGCCGCCGGCAATGAGGGCCTTGGTCACGTCATAGTTGCCGCTGCCGACAACACCAAAGACTTGGCGGACGCCAAGCCCTATCAGCGTTTCGGCCACTTTTTCAAAAACACGCATCTGATTGGTACCTCTGGTTCTGGTTGCTGGAAGCTCTATACGAAAATGCTGCCTGCGACGGGCTCGTCTGGCTAATGCCTATTTCAGTCAGGGAGCCTGAATAAGGCATAGCTGCGGATGAGGTCACGCCATCAGGAAGCCGAAAGGGTCTTCCGGATTTCGACAGCTACTTGTTCAAAACAGCGCAGCATCAACACCACTGCCGGGCTCGGCAGCCTGTCCTGCAAAGTGGTCACGCCAACCGTCTGACTGATGCCTTTGATTCTCGCTCCGACAATGCGAAGCAGGGGATCGGCGGTGCCGATAGTGCGCGGCTGGAGCGCAAGAAAGTCCGTTTCGGCGACGATGGCACGAAGCGTCATGGTAGAGGAGCAATCTACCTGTTGTTCGGGAAGTTCCAGGCGTTCACGGGCAAAGGCGCTCTCGAGTTCCCCGCGCAGTGCCGTCTGCGCTACCGGCATGACCCACGGGTAGTTCCGTAATTGGTTCAAGGCGGTCTCGCCCCGCTCAAAAACAGGATGACCATGTCGTGCCACGACCTCGAAGGGCTCATGGTACAGCGCCGCCTGCTGCAATTCAGGAACGTCAGGATGCGGGGTAAGGCGCCCAACGACTATGTCGATTTCTCCCGCGACCAGTCCGTTGGTCAATCGATCAGGAGTTGCTTCGTGGACGTGGACGCTGACATGTGGCCTTTGTTGCTTTAGCCGCGCAATCGCTTTGGGCAGCAGCAGGTTGCCTCCTGCGACATACGTGCCGATGGTCACTGAGCCGGCGCTGGCGTCCGCCAGCTCTGCTATGTGCTGGGTCGCTTGCTGGAGGTGGCCGACCACTGCCCGTGCGTGACTGATGAAGACTTCGGCAAATGGTGTGGGGCGGACCCCGCGGGCGCCCCTTTCGAAAAGAGGCGCCCCGAGGGCATCCTCAACTTCGCGCAAACCCCTGCTGACCGCGGGCTGCGTGATGTACAGGTGCCTGGCCGCACTCACGATTGTCCCGTGATCGGCGATAGCTAAGACCAAGACCAGATGACGGATCTTCAGGGGGCCATTCAGTAAGGTTCTGATGTCCATGCCGATGATGATATGCCCATATGGACATGGCTTGCACCCGAAAAGGCATTCGACGGACATGGTTTGCGTCTAGCAGACTGGTGATACAACCCACACCGACGAACCGGGAGAAGCACCCATCATGGCGATTCCTACTCTGCGTAACTTCGTTGGCGGAGCCTTCCTTGACGCCGCCGACAAGACATTTGAAAAGATCAGCCCTGTCGATGGCAGCGTGATCGCCTACGTTGCCGAGGCCGATCGGGGCACTATCGACATGGCGGTGAAGGCCGGACGCAGCGCACTCCAAGGACGTTGGGGGAATTCCACAGTCAACGAACGGGCAGCGCTGCTGCGTCGTATCGCCGATCGCATCGAGGCGCGTTTCGATGACCTGCTCGCTGCCGAAATCGCGGACACGGGCAAGCCGGAACAACTTGCGAGGGACCTCGACGTAGCCCGCGCAGCAGCAAATTTCCGCGCATTTGCCGACATCATTGCCGCCGAAGGCCTGGACTCCTTCCTCACCGAGCTTCCCGACGGTCGGCGGGCCCTGAATTACGCTTTGCGCCGGCCCCTGGGAGTTGTTGCCGTAGTAGTGCCGTGGAACCTCCCCCTGTTGCTGCTGACCTGGAAAGTGGCTCCGGCAATCGCCTGCGGCAACGTGGTGATCGTCAAGCCCTCGGAGGAAACGCCGTCGTCTGCGACGTTGCTGGCTGAGATCATGGCCGAGGCGGGCGTGCCCGACGGGGTGTTCAACCTGGTCCATGGTTTCGGCCCCGGTTCGGCCGGCGAATTCCTGACCACGCATGAAGGCATCGACGGAATCACCTTCACGGGGGAATCCTCCACCGGTTCAGCCATCATGCACGCTGCAGCGGCCCACGTTCGCCCGGTTTCCTTTGAGCTCGGTGGAAAGAATGCCGCCCTCGTTTTCGCAGACGCCGATGTAGAGGCTGCGGTGGACGGCCTCACGAAATCCATCTTCACCAACACCGGGCAAGTCTGCCTCTGCACCGAGCGTGTCTACATCCAGCGTCCCATCTTTGACGATGTCGTAGCTGGACTTTCTGAGCGCGCCAGAGGCCTGACGCTCGGTCAGCCCATGGATCCCCGGACCACCACCGGACCACTGATCTCCCTTACTCACAGGCAAAAAGTTCTCTCATACCTCGAACGCGCTAAGCAGCTAGGCGGTGAGGCGATTGTGGGCGGTGGGATCCCCAATCTGGGCCACGAACTCAGTGGTGGCGCTTGGATTGAACCGACACTCTGGACCGGGCTCAGTCACGACGCACCCGTGATGCGCGAAGAAGTCTTCGGCCCCGTCGCGGGCCTGATTCCCTTCGACAACGAGGAAGAGGCCGTACGACTGGCCAATGACACCAAGTACGGCCTGGCTGCTTCTGTTTGGACCACCAATCTGGAGAGAGGACACCGGGTTGCTGGCCGCATGAACACCGGAATTACATGGGTCAACACCTGGTTCCTTCGCGACCTGCGCTCACCCTTCGGCGGGGCCGGTCTGTCCGGTATCGGCCGCGAAGGCGGTACCCACTCACTCCACTTTTATACCCAACCCACCAACGTGTGCGTAAACCTGAGCGAGGCAACACGATGACCGCAACCCACCCAGCCCCACCAATCAGCGAGATAGCGCGCAGACTCGATCAGGCCGAACGTAAAGGTATCGCCATAAATCAATTCGGCGACGTGCTGTCGCTTGACGCTGCCTATGAGGTACAGGCCGAATTGCGGGACCTTCGCTTGGCGCGGGGAGAGCACCTTACGGGCGCGAAGCTGGGGTTCACCAGCGAGGCGAAGATGGCGCAGATGGGCGTGAAGGAAGTAATCGTTGGATTCCTCACCTCGACCATGGAAGTGCACAACGGCGACCGGCTTCGGCTTGACGGGTCCGTTCACCCACGCGTTGAACCCGAAGTCGCCTTCCGCTTCGGCCAGGCCGTCCCGCCAGATGCATCGGAGGAGCAGATCATTGCAAGCGTGGACGCAGTGGCACCCGCGCTTGAGATCATCGATTCGCGCTATCTCAACTTCTCGTTCAGTCTCGCTGACGTCGTTGCTGACAATACCTCGGCTAGTCGCTACGTCCTGGGCGAGTGGGTTACCTTTACGGACGATCTTGCCGGCCGGACGGTAACACTGCTTGTCGACGGATCCATCACCGAAACAGGGACCACTTCGGCTATCCTCGGTGACCCCCTGAACGCACTGCGGGAGTTTGCCCGGATGTACCGCCGCCACGGAGCCGGGCTCCCGGCCGGTGCAGTACTGCTGGCAGGCGCAGCAACTGCTGCCGTTCCACTCTCACCAGGGTCCACCATCACGGCCATCGTCGCCGGTATTGGCAGCGTTGAACTGGAGACGGCAGGAGCTGACGCATGAGCGGGGCGAAACTTGTAGGGGACATGGCAAAGCCCCGTGGCCGCTTTCCCCACGTCAAGACTGCCGGTGACGTGATCTACGTTTCCGGGACAAGCAGCAGACGACCGGACAACACCTTCGTTGGTGTTGAAGCAGACGAACTGGGCACCACGAACCTCGACATTCGTGCGCAGACCCAAGCGGTCATCGAGAACATTGGACGCATTCTCCAGAGCGTCGGCGCCTCTCTCGACGACGTCGTTCAAGTCACTGCTTTCCTCGTCAACATGAATGACTTTGGCGGCTACAACGAAGTGTACGGACAGTATTTCGACGAGGACGGGCCGGCCCGCACCACCGTCGCCGTCCACCAACTTCCACATCCACACCTTCTCATCGAAATCCAGGCGATAGCCCACAGGAGGCAACCGCCGACAACATCAACACAACAACTGGAACAACAAGGAGCAGGACAATGACCACAAGCACCAACAAAACAAGCATCCTTCCCGTTTTCAACTTCCAGCAGTGGCTGGCCGAAAACGAGGCCTCACTGAAGCCGCCGGTAAACAACAAAGCAATGTGGACCCAGGTCGATGACTTCATCGTCCAGGTGGTCGGCGGCCCGAACCAGCGAACCGATTTCCACGTCGATCCCTACGAGGAGTGGTTCTACCAAGTAAAGGGCAACATGCATGTCAACGTCGTCACAGACGAAGGCATCAAGCGGGTAGACGTCCGGGAGGGCGAGATGTGGCTGCTCTCGGGCAACATCCCCCACTCACCCCAGCGACCCGAAGCCGGGTCCATCGGCATCGTGATTGAGCGCATCCGGGAGGAAGGAACCACGGAGAAGTTCCAGTGGTACTGCCTTGAGTGTTCCGACCTCATTCACGAGGTCGAACTCCAGGTCCGGGACATCGTGGAAGACCTGCCGCCCGTATTCGAGAAGTTCTACGCCAGCGACGTTTCCGCGCGCACGTGCAAGAACTGCGGGGCTGTCCACCCCGGCCGGGGCTAAGCAACCTCTCCTGAAAACGCATCTAAGGAAAAGATCCCTGTGACCAACCCTTCACCAACCATCGACATCCACACCCACTACGTGCCGAACGGGTGGCCCGACCTTGCCCAGGAAACTGGCGCAAACGGGCCTTGGCCGTGGCTTCGCAGCGATTCGGAACGGGAAGCGATGCTCATGCTGGGCTCCGCTGAATTCCGGCCCCTCCGCTCGAATGCCTGGGCCGCAGAAGAGCGGCTCGCCGCCATGGATGCGGACGGTGTGGACGTACAGGTTGTCTCACCCACCCCAGTGTTCTTCTCCTACGCCCGCGATCCAAAAGAAGCGGTCAAAGTGAGCCGGATCTTCAATGATCTGGCGTTGGAGGTCTGTGATCCAGCACCCCAACGCCTCATCCCTTTCTGCCAGGTGCCACTGCAGGACACGGATGCTGCGTGCCGTGAACTTGACCGGTCACTGGAGAACGGCCACGTAGGCGTTGAAATCGGCAACCACGTGGGCGACCGTGACCTGGACGATGAAGGCATCATCACCTTCCTGCAACACTGCGCAGACCGGAACGCCGCCGTTTTTGTGCACCCTTGGGACATGCCCACTTCACCCCGGCTCGATCGATGGATGGCGCGTTGGTTAGTGGGCATGCCCGGGGAAACACACTTGTCCATACTGTCGCTCATCCTCGGCGGTGGCTTCGACAGACTCCCCGCCCACCTACGCCTGTGCTTTGCACATGGAGGTGGCTCCTTTCCCTACTGGGTAGGGCGCATGGACAATGCCTGGCACCAGCGTCCGGACCTCATCGCCACATCCGAGTTCCCACCATCTCACTACCTGAACCGGTTCAGCGTGGACTCAGTAGTTTTCAATGACGCCTCCTTGCGGCTACTTACCGACGTCATGGGAAGCGAGCACATCATGCTGGGATCCGATTTCCCCTACCCCTTGGGCGAAAGGCCCGCGGGAAACCTCATCAGAAAGTCTGCCTTCTTGACTCAAGAACAACAGAGTCAAATCCTGAGCAGTAACGCACAAAAATTTCTCGGGATGGACGTCGACGCTGACGTCCGGACCTTCAACGAAACACCGGCCAGTGCTTGATGGCTGACCCGAAGGATCCCCGCTGTCGTGGATCTTCGCCCCTAACCCCCCCCTTTTTCCCAGGAGACGCTCATGTCACAAAAAGCCCCAGGCGCCAGCGACGCCAAAAGCCATGGAATTAAGCGCTATATCGTTGCATCCCTCATCGGGAATTCGCTCGAATGGTACGACTTCTTCCTCTATGCGACGGCGGCTGCCATCGTATTCGGAAAACTGTTCTTCCCGGCCGGCACTGACCCGCTTGTTGGTACTTTGGGAGCCTTCGTAGGCTTCGCGGTTGGGTTCGCTGCCCGTCCTTTTGGCGGGATTCTCTTCGGTCACATCGGTGACCGGGTGAGCCGGAAAACGGCCCTGGTGTTGACCCTGACCATCATGGGTATAGCCACCTTCCTGATGGGCCTGCTGCCCACGTACCAGCAGGTAGGCATCTGGGCCCCCATATTGCTGGTCGTTCTGCGTGTTCTCCAAGGCATCGCTGCCGGCGGTGAGTGGGGCGGCGGCGTTCTGATCATCAGCGAAAACTCATCGGATAAGCGCCGCGGCTTGTTTTCGGCCTTCAGCCAGGGCGGCGTTACCCTCGGATTTGTCCTCGCCTCGGCAGCTTTCTATCTCGCCCAGCTACTTCCAGAGGAACAATTCCTGGCGTGGGGCTGGCGCTTGCCGTTCCTCTTGAGCATCCTGTTGTTCGGCGTGGGAATGTACATCCGGTTCCGCTTGCCGGAGACCAAAGAATTCGAACAGGTCAAGAACGACGGCGAACGGGCGGCGTTGCCGGTACTGGCGGCACTGCGGACACACCCCAAGGAAATCCTGGTCGCCATGGGGCTCCGGATGGCAGAAAACGGTGGCTCCTATCTGCTGCTGTCATTCTCCCTTGTTTACGGTGTGCATGTGGGAGTCGAACGGGGAACGCTGCTGTTGGGCGTCATGCTCTCGATGCTGTTTGCGTTCTGCACCATCATTTTCTTTGGGCATCTATCCGACAAGATCGGCCGCCGAAAAGTCTACGCAATTGGGGCCACCGCACTGGCACTCATGGCCTTCCCCTTCTTCTGGCTCATCGACTCGAACTCGCCAGGCCTTATTGTTCTCGCCTACTTCATCGGAAACGGAATTTGCCACGCCGCGATGATCGGGGCCCAGCCCGCCTTCTTCCACGAACTGTTCAGCCCCGAAGTCCGCTATTCAGGAATGGCACTGGGCCACGAAGTAGCAGCTGTTTTTGCCGGCGGACTGGCACCATTCATCGCTACCGCACTCCTGCTGACCTACAACAGCTCAACGCCGGTTGCCCTGTACGCCCTCGGCCTGGCGGCCATCACCCTGATTGCGCTGGCCTTCTCCAAGAACGTGGGCCAAAACCGTACACCTGCTCCTGATGCCCACGTGGACGTGCACGAAGTCAACGTCGCACCCCGATAGCCGTCAGCCCCGGCCGACTCCACCCCACTGAACAGGAAAGAACCAACCATGGCAGTATCCATCATTGCTACCGGCGAGTCCCCGTATACGCGGCATCCCCAACCCGGGACCACTACATCGGGCACCATTGCCGATGCAGTGGGCCGTGCACTCAAAGACGCCGGACTTTCTCCCAGCGATGTAGACGGCTTTGGAGTATCCAGCTTCACGCTGGATCCGGACCACGCCATCGACCTCGCGTGGAGGATGGGTTTGAAGCTGACCTGGCTCATGCAAGACACCAACGGTGGCGCCAGCGCCGGTAACATGCTGCAGCACGCCGTCCACGCCATCGAAGCGGGCGATGCCTCGGTAGTTGTACTCGCAGCCGGCGACCTTATGGACGGTGACGCCTTCGCCAACCTTGTTGCCAAGTACAACAGGGCAACGGCTGACCACTTGACCCCCTTGCCCATGTCAGGCCCGAACGCACTCTTTGCCATGCTGACAACCCGCCAGATGGAGAAGCTTGGCTTGGCCCGGGAGGACTATGGCCGCATTGCAGTGGCCCAGCGGGAATGGGCGGGCCTGAACCCAGGGGCCGTGTACCGCACACCTTTGACGCTTGAGGAGTACCTTGCCGCTCCTTTGGTTGCCGAACCCTTGGGCCGCTTTGACTGTGTTCCGCCTGTCACAGGTGCCGACGCCGTTGTGGTCGTTGCGGATGAGAGGGCAAACGGACAGCGAAGGGCGAAGATTCTTTCGACCACCGCTTCCTACAATCAGGACAACCAAGCGGGCGATGGTCTGGTCACCGGTTTGCGGTATTGCGCACCTTTGGCATGGGAGAGGGCGGGGGTCTCTCCAGAGGATATGGACGTCCTCAGTGTCTACGACGACTATCCGGCCATGGTGGTCGCCCAGCTCGTAGACATGGGAGCGGTGGCAGAGAACGCGGACATCCCGGAATTCATCCGGGCACGCATTCTCTCCAGGGAGCTGGCCCTTAACACCTCAGGAGGGCAACTCTCCGCAGGCCAGGCAGGATCTGCCGGCGGTATGCATGGCTTGGTGGAGGCCACGCGGCAGTTGCTGGGACAAGGAGGAGATCGGCAGGTGCAAGCGAGACTGGCTGCAGTCAGCGGATATGGGATGGTGCTGTACCGCTACGGTGCGTGCGCAAACCTGGCAGTGTTGGAGGCTTCGGAATGAGTGCTGTTTTTCAAAGATGCGTCAATTGCCGCAAGGCCTACTTCCCGTTCCGGCTCATCTGCTCCAGATGTTCCAACACTTCCTTTGTTGAAGACGACGTCGACTCCGGAGTGGTCGAAGCGGTCACCTTGCTCTCGAGCGGGCAGCAGACAGCTACCGTCGTCTGCCCGGAAGACGTTCAATTCATTGCCCGGATTCTGGGTGGGACCGTCAAAGCAGGCGACAGTATCGACCTCACCAACACTGCCAGCGAAGAAACTGCCCTGGTTGGCTACGTACCTTTTCAGAGAAATAAAGCCTAGGAGAACCATGTCCGAAGATACCTACACCGCAGGTTCGGTTGCCGCCTCGATGACGGTCCCTGGCCTGTTGATGAACCGGGCAGAGAAGCTCCCGAACGCGCCGCTTATGCGCTGCGGTTCAGTCCGACGGGATGGCCGGCAAATGCTGGAAGCCGTCGCCCTCGCGGGAGGAGTGCTGCTGAATCATGGCATTCGTCCGGGTGACCGGGTTGCTCTGATGTCCAGCAACCGCATCGAACTTCTTGATCTCATCCTGGGGTGCGCATGGGTGGGAGCAATTGCTGTTCCCATCAATACGGCCGCACGAGGAGAACAGCTCCATCACATCCTTGCCAATTCCGAGTCATCACTCCTTGTTACGGAGTCGACGCTGCTTGAACATGTGGACAGGCTTTCGGACCTTCCTGCATTGCGGCAGATCTGGCTGTTTGACGAAGCAGCTTCAGCCCTTGACAGTCGCTACCCTTTCACGGGCTTGCCCAAGGCAACTTCCCCTGTTGAGCCTGCGCCCGTACTACCCGGGGACACGGCAGCGATCCTTTACACTTCCGGTACCACCGGAGTGTCCAAAGGTGTTCAATGCCCGCATGGGCAGTTTTACTGGTGGGGCGTAAATGTCTCTCGTCAGCTTGAAATCACAGAGGCAGACGTTCTGTACACCTGTTTGCCGCTTTTCCATACAAACGCCCTGAACGCGTTCAGCCAGGCATTGGTCAGCGGTGCCGAATACGTCCTGGGACCCCGATTCTCGGCCTCGCGGTTCTGGTCGGATGTTCACAGCGCAGGCGCGACATTCACGTATCTGCTCGGTGCCATGGTGAGCATCCTCGCCAGCAAACCACCTACTCCACTGGACCGGGCGCACGGAGTGGTCGCCGCGCTCGCGCCGGCAACACCTGCCGGGTTGTTGGCATCTTTCCGCGATCGGTTCGGGATCACCCTGATGGACGGCTACGGTTCAACCGAAACCAACTCAATCGTGGCCTCCAGCCGGAGCGAGCAAAGGCCCGGCTACATGGGAAGAGTGCAGCCCGGTTTCAGTGCCCGCATCGTCGACGAGCACGGGTTGGAAGTTCCCGCCGGACAACCAGGTGAGCTGCTGCTGCGCAGCGACCAACCCCATGCCTTCGCCACTGGCTACTATCGGATGCCCGAAGCCACCGTCGCGGCCTGGAAGGACCTCTGGTTCCATACGGGGGACCGCGTCGTGGTGGAAGCAGACGGCTGGGTGCGGTTCGTGGACAGGATCAAGGACGTCATCCGCCGCAGGGGCGAGAACATATCCTCAGCCGAAGTAGAACACGTCCTTCTCGAACACCCTTTGATCAGCGAAGCCGCAGTCTACGCCGTTGACTCCGAACTCGGTGAAGACGAAGTCATGGCTGCAATCGTCACCAAGGAATCCCTGGAGTTCAGCGACATCGAAGCCTTTTGCGAGCCTCGGCTTGCGAAGTACGCGATCCCGCGCTTCATACGCATTGTTCAGGACCTCCCGAAAACCGAAAACGGCAAAGTGCGGAAGACCGTGCTGAGAGAAGAGGGCACTGCAGCAGCCCAATGGGACAGGGAATCGCAGCAGCACAACCTATCCACGCCGGCATTGAGCCCCACGGGCCATAGATAAGCCAGTCGAGGACCGTCCATGGATCCTCCAGCTGCCCCAACAACCACAAGCCGGCAAGTCTTCACGCTCTGATAGGAACAACAATGCATACAACCATCAAGACCGGGCAGCGGCGGGAAGAGGTCCTGCAGGGCTTCGCCCAGGAGCTGCTTACCGCCACAGTTACCCGAGCCCCGGTGCCACCCTTGCGTGACCGGCTGGCCGCCATGACCATCCAGGATGCGTACGAGGTTCAGGCCGACCAATTGAAGCAACACCGGGCAGCCGGTCGGGTTCTCGCCGGGAGGAAAGTCGGCTTGACCTCCCAAGCCATGCAAGCACAACTTGGCGTCGACTCGCCCGACTTCGGTTTCTTCTTCGAAGACATGGTCCATCACGACGGAGCACAAATCCCCAGCGACAGTTTCATCTCTCCAAAAGTTGAGCCAGAGTTTGGTTTCCTGCTCAAAGAGGCACTCCAAGGCCCCGGTGTCACCTACCAGCAAGCAGTTGATGCCGTGGAAGCCGTCTACCCTGCGATCGAAATCATCGATTCACGCATCGCTGACTGGAATATCCGATTGGTGGACACCGTGGCGGATAACGCTTCCTGCGGCGCCATCGCAGTTGGCCGGACGCCGCTGGATATCCGCGTCGACGAACTCAAACAGGTTGAATGCACCCTGCGCATTGACGACCATCCGGTGGAAACCGGTACTGGCCAGGCTGTTATGGGTGACCCCATCCTGGCGCTGGTTTGGTTGGCCAACATTTTGGGAGAACAAGGCGTTGCCTTGGAAGCCGGACACCTTGTTCTCCCGGGATCATTCACCAAGGCCCTTCCGGTGGTTGCTGACAGCAGCGCGACCGCCGACTTCGGCGACCTTGGATCCCTGACAATCCACTTCACCTAGCCCATGCATAACAACGGCTACCAATCAAAGGAAACCCACATGGCCAAGAAGACCGCCGCAATTGTCGGTTCAGGCAACATCGGGACCGACTTGATGTTCAAGATCATGCGACGCTCGAAAAACGTCGAAGTCAAATACATGATCGGCATCGACCCCAACTCTGACGGCCTTGCCCGTGCAGCCCGCCTCGGCGTGACAGTCTCTTCAGAAGGAGTCGAGTGGCTGCTGGCGCAGGAGGACAAACCGGACTTCGTGTTTGAATGTACGTCCGCTAAAGCCCATGCGGCGAATGCCCCGAAGTACCGGGCGGCGGGCATCCGGGCCATCGACCTTACCCCTGCCGCGGTGGGACCTTACGTCGCCCCGGTAGTTAATTTGGAATCAATCACCGACACTATGAACGTCAACATGATTACCTGCGCCGGCCAGGCGACGACGCCGATCGTCGCCGCGATCTCGTCGGTAGTCCCCGTGGATTATGCGGAAATCGTGGCATCCATAGCGTCGAAGTCTGCTGGCCCGGGCACGCGGGCCAACGTCGATGAGTTCACGGAAACTACCGCAGAGGCGCTCCAGGTTGTCGGTGGCGCCAAGCAAGGCAAAGCAATTATCATCATCAACCCGGTAGAGCCACCCATGATCATGAGGAACACCATCTACTGCGCCATACCGGCAGAAGCGGCCGAACCGGGCCCGACCCAGGATCGGATCCGGGCTGCAATCGGCGAGGCTGTCGAAAAAACCCGCGAATTCGTCCCTGGTTACGAACTGCGTATCGATCCACAGTTCGATAGCGCCCGCGACGATTGGAATGGTGCCGGCAGGGTGGGCGTGTGGGTCCAGGTGAAAGGTGCCGCGGACTACCTACCCGAATATGCCGGCAACTTGGACATTATCACTGCGGCTGCAACCCGCACGGCAGACCTCCTTGCCGAGAAGATGGACGAGTCTGAGCTCGTCACCGCCTCCACCGAGAACACCGGGAGCCAGTCATGAGCCCTACCGAAAACAGCGGTTCCAGCATCCGCCTGACAGATACCACCCTGCGCGATGGTTCCCACGCCATGAGCCACCGATTCACCGAAGCGCACGTACGAAGCGTAGTCCGGGCACTCGACGATGCCCACGTCGAAGTGATCGAAGTGACCCACGGAGACGGCCTGGGTGGCTCGTCCTTCAACTACGGGTTTTCCCTGACGCCGGAACTGCAACTCATCAAGGCCGCTGTCGATGAAGCCAAACGCGCCAGGATCGCCGTGCTCATGCTTCCGGGCCTGGGCACCATTCACGACCTCAACCAGGCATACGACGTCGGCGCAACAGTTGCGCGGATCGCGACCCACTGCACCGAAGCAGACATCTCCACTCAACATTTCTCCCACGCACGGGATTTAGGCATGGAAACCGTAGGGTTCCTCATGCTCTCCCATCGCGCCAGTCCCGAGGAACTCGCCAAGCAGGCCCGCATCATGGCGGATTCCGGATGTCAGTGCGTTTACGTCGTCGACTCAGCCGGCGCCCTAATTCTTGAAGATGTCTCCGATCGGGTCGCGGCCGTGGTGACCGAACTCGGTGCCGATGCGCAGGTAGGGTTCCATGGCCACCAAAACCTGAGCTTCGGCGTCGCCAATTCGGTCTTCGCTGTACGCGCCGGTGCGCGGCAGATCGACGGCACTCTTGTTGCCTTGGGAGCAGGGGCAGGCAATTCGCCCACGGAAGTACTTGCTGCAGCATTCGATCGGCTCACTATCTCGACGGGCGTAGACACCCAGGGTCTGATGGCCGCAGCGGAAGACATTGTGAAACCCATCATCACCCGCATGCCCGTCATGGACCGTGCTTCAATCATGCAAGGCTACGCCGGGGTCTATTCCTCATTCCTTATCCATGCAGAGCGGGCAGCAGAACGCTACGGGGTGCCGGCCTGGCAGATCCTCCAGGAAGTGGGCAAAGCCGGCTATGTAGGAGGACAGGAAGATATGATCGTCGACGTGGCATTGAACCTGCAGGCGGCCGAAACCAACTGAAACCCCTACCAAGGACGCTATGCCACACGCAATCGTTGCCACCCGCGCCGGCGGGCCCGAAGTATTGAACTATCTAACGGTTCCACGCCCTGTTCCTCAGCGGGGGCAGTTGCTGGTGCGGGTGGCCGCTGCTGGGATTAACTTCAGAGACACCCTTGAACGCAGAGGCACGCGCAAGGCCCTTTTTCCTTACATACCCGGCACGGAAGCCTCAGGAACTGTCGTACAAGCAGCGGAAGGGTCTGAGGGATTTAGCGAAGGCGATCGCATAGCCACGGCAGAAAGCGTCGGCTGCTACGCAGAATATGTCCTGGTCGACGCGGAAAGAGCACTGCCAATACCTGATGACGTCGACGATGTCACCGCGGCCGCACTAACTTTCCAAGGGCTGACTGCCCACTACTTGATAAATTCCTCGTTTGCTGTCGGCGGCCACCACACGGCACTGGTCAACACAGGCGGAGACGAAATGGGCTTGCTCCTTATCCAACTGCTCAAGGCGAAGGGCGCCCGGGTCATAACTACTGCGCCGACGGACCAAAGGGAAGCCCTCGCTCTGCAAGCCGGAGCAGATCAAAACTTCCGTCGCGCCGACTTCAACACGGACGTCCGCAACCTTACCGATGGACGCGGGGTCGATGTCGTGTACGACTGCGTCGGTAGGGACACCTTTGTTGAATCAATTGCCTCGCTCACTGTTCGCGGCGCCTTGGTGTCGTTCGGCCAACGCTCGGGTCCTGTCCCTCCCGTCAATCTGCAAGGAACGATAGCCGCTAAGTCAATAACCCTCATGCAGCCATCCATGGCATCGTATTTACAAAATCCCGTCGAGCGGCGCTGGCGCTCCTCGGAGATCTTCACTGCTGCTGGGAGCAATGCACTCAAGGTCCTTGTAAGCACTCAATACCCCTTATCGGACGCCTGCCGCGCGCATCAGGAACTTGAAGAGGGCAGGCTCCAAGGGAAAGGCATTCTCATACCCTAGCTATCGGTCCTTGACCACACCGGCAGTTCCAGTGCGCCGAAAAGCCTCTGAACGATACACCGGCCTTGCATCCCTTGCTTCAAGGCCCATCGATAGCGCACGTCAATATGGAACCTGTAAGCCCCAGTGTGTTGAGGTGTTCTTTGCTCGGGCAGATGGAGATCGGCCGGCGTGCAATCTGTTCTACCTGCGGGAATGAGTCATGCCTCGGAGGCGTGTCGACCGAGCCAAAAAGAAAGTGTGGACGTTGTCCACACTTTCCACCTCGGACTGGCCCGTACAGCCGCCGAACCGGCCCGGATTCCGCATGTTTCCGCCGCTTCCCAGTGTTTGCAGGGCCCGGAATCTCGTTCGAGTCCCACCTCGGGCACGACGTTGTTGCAGGTCAGGGGCCTATATGGCCCCTGACTGGGGACAAGCCCCTAAAGCGTGTTCTGCGGCGTAGCGTTTATGCATGGCCAGCATCTCCACACGAACCAAAAAGGACGGATCCCAGTCCTTCATGGCCCGCTGGCGAGACCCCAAAACTCATGAGGCCCAAGCCGGGCGGCACCGCTTACTGTTCTTGTTTGGAGGCCGTTGCAACGCTTCTAGCGGTCGGTGTTCCTCACGATGAACGACGCGAAGAGCGCAGCGACTACGGGAATCAGCACAGTTATTGTGGCGCTGAGCGTGTTCTGCGAGTCCCCGAGCAAGTATCGGATTCCGAGGCTTATTAATCCCACGAGGAGCCCGAAACCAAGCCAGAGCGCACGCTGTTTCGCCATGTTCGTGTCGCGGTCGGACATCTCAACAGCTTGTTGCACTTTGAATTCCAGAGAAGATTGCTCCGGTCAAACCGCCAATAAACATCCCAGGGATTCCCGCGCCAGCCCCGGTGAGGGCTCCAGTACCCAGCCCCCAGAGGAGGTTATTGAAAGCACATCCCTGATTAATCCTGAGCGTTGGGACTTCGGGGGATGCGCCATTGGCGGGTTGAAAGTAGACATCTACTTGTTTCCGGTTCGATGAGAGCTTGAACGACAACGTGTAGTCGACGCCGGCCACACTAGCCTTAGCGCTGGTCCTTTCCAGAACATTGCCCCGGGCATCTCTTGCGAGCAGCGTCCCGTCTGAGGCTATGTCGAACTTCGCGCGGATGGCGCTCAATCGAATGACTTTTTGGCCTTGGATCGTCTCCATAGAGGAGGAGAGATACGCGGTGCCTTCGTTGGAAGCCTTGGCTCGGGATTCCCCCGGTGATGTGGCCTCATGCGTGGCAGCCGTTGCCGGCACTGGAGTCATAAGCGCCAAAGCCAGCACGAACCCTAGGCCGGCCAACAGCACCTTCTTGCGATTCGTCTTCTTGCTGAAACAGTTCGTTCCCCGCATCTTTCCCTCATTCCGTGTGTTTTAGGTGCCGGAGCGCCGCCGTAGTGGCGTCGGAGCCGTTGGCGGCGAACTTTGATAGTTCGCTACCTGTTAGTGCCGTCAAGTGTCGTGGCGTGACGCTTCACGAGCGTGGTTCTCGAAGGTTCCGGTCGAAGACGTCAGGAGGGCAGACGAGCTAACGGCTGAGATGAAATACGAAGCCCGCCGACGTAGCAGGCATGACGCCCGGCAGCGGAGCAGAACGGCGCCGGGTCGGACGAGCGCAATCCGTTTTAGCTGGCGGGGTTTTTCCGGGGCGTAGCCGCCTCCTGAACGCCCTGTCCTGGTCTTCCCCGCAAACGCCGGACAATGAGCGGAACCGGCAGAGTCCGGTGATTTGCTGCCCACCCGCCGTCGTCACTGCCGAAGAAATCGAAGCGGCCCTGGACATCTACGATCAGGCGTCGTCCACCGTCCGGCTCTAGCCGGTGCGGTGGGCCGCCGAAGTTCCCACTATGTCTTCGACGGCCCGTCTTGACAGGGGTGTCCCGATGGCCGCCGACAGCCGCTTCATCTGGACGATGCGTCGGACCGGAACAGCGTCTGATCGCAGGAGAGGAACGCACGGAAGATCGGCTGACGCCGCCTTGCCGAGGTGTCACGGCATGTTGAGGTTGGTTTTGTATGCGGTGTTTTTGTTGGTGTTCCAGCCTGCGATGATGCCGGCGCCGAGCATGTGGTCGGTGAGGCGTGCGAAGCGGTAGCCGGGGTCGGTGACGAGGGTGAGTTGGAGGTATTGGTGGGCTTTGGATCCTCGGCCTTCCCACCAGTTGATGTAGCCGATGGCGGTGAGAATGGGGGCAGCGTGCTCCGGACGCGTCAGGGTGTAGGCATGGGTGAGTAGTTGTTTAGCCCATTCGATGCGTGACCAGCTTGGTCCTGTATTGGTTAGGGCGAAGTGCACGTGTTCGGGTGGTTCGTCGATGCCGGGGAAGTCGGCCATGAGCTGATCGCGGATGTGCGGGAATTGAAAGTCCGCGACGAGCTTCAGAATCTCCTGACCTCGGACAACGTCTTCGGCGACGATGGGGGTGCGCTGCAACTCGCGCAGGTTACCGGCGACACCTCTTCCGGCTACCACGTCGCACTCACCGCCCCCGTAGATACAGCCACCACCCCAAGCGCTGGCGGCCCCCCAAGTGGGGGAATGCCACCAGGCGGCGGATCGGGTGGAACCCCGCCCACCGGAGCGCCACCAGCCTGACGGGCAGGTGACTGTCGCCGCAGAGACTGCGCATGACAGCAACGGGCCGCTTGGGAGCAGTTTGGACTTCAAGGGCCGGGACAGCCCGGCAGGATGCCCAAGGAAGCTAACCCCCACCGCATTGGTGTGGCTCAGGGCAGGGAGCCCGCAATGATGGAGAGGAGTTGGAGCTTCTCGTAGCTGTCGCCGCCGGGCTCTGCGGTGTAGACGAGCAAGGTGTGGGATTCGTCGGGGTCAAGGAATGTCTGGCACTCCAGTTCGAGCAGTCCTACCTCCGGATGAAGGAAGCGCTTCCCCTTCGAAGGCCGGACCCCCACTTCCTGCAGATCCCAGTATTTGCGGAACAGCTCGCTTTCCTTGAGCAGCAGTCCTGCGAGGCGTTCCGCTTGCGATCGGGTACCCCGCTTGGCGACGATCTCACGCAGCCCCGAGGCGAACACCCGTGAGAGCTGGTCATGGTCGTCTGGCGCGTACCGGTCTGGGGTGGATGGGTCGGTGAACCATCGGTAGCCCATGCTTCGGGCGGGGCCACGGAAGCTGGTCAGGTCGCCGGTGAGGGCAACCCCCATCCGTGTTTGGCGCAGCGTCTCACCGAGCTCGGTGACGATCTCAGCCGGCGTGTCGTCGAGGCGGTCGAGGATTCGCAGCAACCCCGGGGCAATGTATTCCTCCCGCGATGCACCCCGAACCGGCGGCAAATGCCCAGCCAGCCGGAACAAATGGTCACGTTCGGTGAGCCCGAGATGCAAACCCAGGGCGATCGCTGCCATCATCTGTTCGGAGGGTTGCGGGCCGCGGCCGCGTTCGAGTCTGGCGTAGTAGTCGGTCGACATGTGGCACAGCGCCGCCATCTCCTCGCGACGCAGTCCCTCGACTCGCCGGCGCTGCCCGCGAGGAAGCCCCACGTCTTCAGGTTGAAGTGCCGCACGTCGGTGGCGGAGGAACGCCGCCAGCCCGGCCCTATCGATCAGCATATGCCCCTCCTTATTACACCCTTTGTACCGTAGCCAATGACTCTGAGCCACGGATCGTCAGGCCGTGGATAGGTTCAGGAGGTATGCCTGATGCTGGGTGCAGACCTCTTTACCTGGAAAAAGGAGCAAGCCATCGTGGTACGCCGTCCCAACGACATCACCGTCCCCAAACGCGTCGTCCTCACCGGCGGCAGCGACGGCATGGGACTCTCCATTGCTACCCGGCTCGCCGCTGCAGGAGCCGAACTCGTCCTCCCTGTCCGGAACCCCAAAAAGGGCGAGGCAGCCCTCGCAGCTATCCGTGTGTGGGCTCCGCAAGCCGATGTCTCACTTCGCTCCTTGGACCTTTCCTCGCTCGAATCCGTTGCCTCACTGGGTGCAACGCTGCGTGAGGAAGGCAAGCCAATCGATGTGTTCATCGGCAACGCCGGTGTCATGAATCCGCCCGTCCGGCAGACCACCGTCGATGGGTTCGAGCTGCAGTTCGGCACCAACCATCTAGGCCATGCTGCGCTGATCGGCCATCTCCTGCCGCTGCTCCAAGAAGGACGCGCGCGCGTCACGCTGCAGCTCAGCATCGCCGCTAACCGCGGTGCGGTGAACTGGGACGACCTGAATGGGGAGCGCTCCTACGACGGCATGGCAGCCTATTCTCACTCGAAGATTGCCTACGGCCTATTCGGCCTGGAACTGGACCGACGCAGCAAAGCCGAGGGCTGGGGCATAACCGCCAACCTCTCCCACCCCGGAGTCGCTCCCACCAACCTGCTCGCCGCCCGCCCCGAGATCGGCCGCGTTGACGCTGTGCCCGCACGGCGGCTCATCAGCGCTCTCTCCCGACTGGGCATCCTGGGCACAGTTGTGAGCGCCGGCCAGTCCGCCCTGATGGCCGCCACTACACCGGGCGAACAAGGTGGCAAACTCTTCGCCCCGCGGGGCATCGGCGGGCTTGGCGGATTCCCTGTGGAACGGAAACTTTCTTCCAGCCTGCGAAGCCCTGGAGACGGGCGGCGAATCTGGGAGCTGACGCGAGAACTCACCAAGGCCCCGCTTCCCTTGACGTGAGTAGCCAGGACCGTGGCAGGTTCGGGTCATCCTCGCGCAGTTCCTCCCCCGAAAGTCAGCTGACCATCGTGGGGACTTCAAGAGCGGGCCGTAGCAATCGCCGCGGCCCGCTCTCGTTACGTCTGGGTGGTGCCTAGCGCTTGACGGCGTCCAGCTTCAGCATCTTGGCGATGACGTTGTCGAGTTCGGAGTCGTCGAAGATTTTCTTCCAGTCGTCCTTGATGATGGTGTCCTTGCCGTACTGAATGGCGATTTCGCAGGCTTCGGAGAACGGGTTGGAACCGCGCAGGGCGTTGGTGAGGGCGATCTGGACGTGGCCGAACAGCATGGCCTTGGCAGCTTCCTCGGGGACGCCGACGGTGTGGACGGTCTCGTGGAGTGCTTCGTTGAGCAGGGTGCCGATCATGCAGGCCACGGTTTCCACGAGGGTGGGTTCGAGGACGGCGAGCTGGTAGACGGTGACCCAGTGGACGTCGATGACGGGTGCGTAGATGGTGCGGATCACGGCTTCGGCTGCATCGCGGGTGGCGGTGGGGGCGTCGTCGTCGATGGCTGCCACCACGTTCTGGGGTGCGCCTTCGCCGCCGAAGGTGTCGGCCCATTCTTCCTTGGTGGTGCGCTCCAGGAACACGGAGGGGTGGCACGGGTGGGCGACGGCCTGGACTACGTCCTCGCGCTTGGCCAGCAGTCCGGCGTAGGCGGCGGCCGGGTCAAGGGTCAGGAGGATCGAGCCTGCCTTCATCTGCGGGACCACGCCCTCGGAGACGATGCCCAGGACGGTGTCCGGCACGGCGAGGATCACGACGTCGGCGCCTTTGACGGCGTCGTCGGTCGCGGTGATTTCACGGCCTTCGGCCTGGACGCGTTCCTGGCCGGCGGGGGAGTTCTCGCTGTAGAAGACGGTGTGATTGGACTTTTGGAGGTTGCGGGAAACGCGCATCCCCATCTTGCCTCCGGCTCCGATGACGGCGATGGTCAAGGTTTTTGTTGTCATTTCATTTGCTCCTTAGGTAGGTGAGGGCTTGTTGGGTCCACTGGTTTTCGAGGCGGATGGTCTCCGCTTCGGAGTCCTGCCACGGCAGCCAGTGCTCGACGATTTGGTTGATGTTTCTGGTTTTGGGCTGGATCTTCCCGACCATGTAGTCGTAGTCGAGAAGGCCCTCGCCGAGGGGTGCGCCCGAGTACGTGAACCCGACCCATCCCTGTTTGCGGCTGAACGCAAAGTCTTTGATGTGCATGTTCAGGACATACGGCCCGACGGCGTCAATCACCTCACGCGGCGTCTCCAGCGCCGCCACGGTGTTGGCGGGGTCGCTGCAGATACCGAGGTACGGGCTGTTGACGCGCTTGACGACGTCCAGGATCCGTTTCGTGGGTACCTGTTCGTAGGTCTCGACGGCGATCCGCACCCCGGCTGCCTCGAACTCCGGGAGCACGTCGGTGAAGATCCCTACCGCTTCGTCGTTGTCCGGGGCGTGGCCGGGGACGTTGAACATGGTCCGCAGCAGGTCCGAACCCAGAACCTGCGCGATGTGCAGGAACTTCCGCAGGTGTTCGGGGCGGATGCCCTTGGTTCCGACCTCAAGGGCGATGCCTACTTCGTCGGCCGTCGCGCGGACGGCGGCGAGGTCGGCGTCGTTCATGTCCTCCAGCGGTGCGTAGTCGCAGATCTGGAAGAGGTCCACGTCCATTTCCGCGGCCCGGCGCAGGGCGTCGTGGATGCTCAGCGGCTTGCTGACCTGGTCCGAGAGCTGCCAGAAGAAGGCGTAGCTGCTGAGTCCTATTTTGCTTTGGGAAGCGCCGTTCATGCTGCCACCTCCTGCTTGGCCAGACGCGCGGCGGTTTCGTCCAGGATTGTCTTCAGCGCTGCGGGGTCGTGCGCGAAGCGGCCCAGGAACAAACCGGCGACGGCGGTGTCCAGTTCCGTGATCAGGCCCGGTCCGGCGCTGCCGCCGTAGATGACCCGGCTGTTTTCCTGGCCCGGGAGGGACCTCAGATGCTCATCGAGGCCGCGGACGACCGCGCTGATGTACTCCGGGGTGGCTGGTTCGGGTGCGCCGATGGCCCATTGCGGCTCGTAGGCCACGATGGTCCGGCCGGTGGGGCCGAGGGATCCGGCGCGGTTGATCGCGGCGTCGATCTCGGCCATGCACTGTGCGACGGCTTCCTCGGGTGAGCCCGCAGTCAGTTCGCCGACGCAAAGCACCGGGGTGAGGCCGTTGCGGTAGGCCGCCGCGGTCTTGAGTCCGATCACGCGATCGTCCTCGCCGAAGATCCGGCGACGTTCCGCGTGCCCCACTTCCACGTACCGTCCGCCAAGCTCGGCGACGGTCTTGCCGCCGACTTCGCCGGTGTAGGCGCCTTCGTCTTCCCAGAAGATGTCCTGCGCTCCCGTGCCCACATGCGCAGAGCCCAGGATACGGGCGGCCTCGGGGAGGGCTGGAAGGATCGGCAGGACGAACAGCTCAATGTCACCGCTCTGCACGGCCGGGTGCCTCACGGCAATCGTGGCGATATCGCGGCAGTAATCCACGGAGCGCTGATACCCGAAGTACATTTTCAGGCTCACGCCGATCACCGCTTTTGCAGCTACAGCGTTAGCAGGACGTGACACCCTCGTAGTCCTTAATCAGGGTGACTTTCTCTGCCGAGGCGGAGCTTTCGTCGAACGTGTACGTCAGCCATTCCTTGGCCAAGCGGCGGGCGAGTTCGAGGCCGATGACGCGCTGGCCCATGGTGAGGACCTGGGCGTTGTTGGAAAGGATGGAACGCTCCACCGAGAAGGAATCGTGGGCGGTGACGGCGCGGACACCGGGGACCTTGTTCGCTGCGATCGCCACACCGAGCCCGGTGCCGCAGACCAGCAGGGCACGGTCAGCCTTGCCGGCGGCGATCAGTTCAGCGGCGGCGATGGCCACGGACGGGTATGGGGTGTGGGAGGTCGCGTCCACCCCAACATCGGTTACCGATTCAACCAGCGGGTTCGCTTCCAGATCAGCCTTGAGGGCTTCCTTGTACTCGAATCCGGCATCGTCCGATCCGATGACCAGGCGCAGTGCGGCGCTCATGCGTTCTCCTTAACAGTGTTCTTAGCGGTGGTTTCACCAATGAGGGTGTTGTGGATCGCCCGGACGATCAGCGCCATGGAGATGGCACCGGCGTCAGGGGTTCCCAGACTCTTTTCCGCGTGCGGGCGTGCCCGGCCCGTAAGGGGCAGCAGGTTCGCTGTGGCTTCGGCGGATTGTTCGGCAATGGTCGCGGCTGCGCCCCACGCGTCCCGGAGGGAGCCGCCGTCGTTCACCCGTGCAGTGAGGGCATCGCTGAACGGTGACAGCACGTCCACCAAGGTTTTGTCGCCCACCTTGGCCTTACCGAAGTCCATGATGGAGCGCTTCGCCTCGGCCACTCCGGCGGCGACCGCGGCGGCGTTCGGTGCCTCGTGATCACCCACGGCGGCTCCGACTGCGCGCAGGGCCATGCCCCACAGCGCACCTGAGGTGCCACCGGCCTTGTCGGCCCAGGCATCGGCGGCCAGGTTAAGTACGGTTCCGGCGCCGGCACCGCGTACGACGGCGTCTGCCGCGGCAGCTGATGCGGCGTGGATGCCGCGCTCCATGCCGATACCGTGATCACCGTCGCCGGCGATCGCGTCGATCCTGCCCAGCTCGGCCACGTTCGCATCGATCACGGCCTTGGCTGCATCCAGGGCGGCCAGCACGGACTGGGCGGCGGAGCGGGATTCGTCCGTGGCCTCAGGGATCACGGCCAGCTGCTCAGCGTCGAAGGCGAGTTCGTCGGCGTCGAGCGCCTTTGCGGTGATGGCACCCCGGCGGAAAGCCGGGGCATCCGCCGGGGCCAGCCACAGTTCCTCGAGTTCGGCGTCGAGCCAGAACAGGGTCAGGGAAGTTCCGGCCATGTCGAAGCTGGTCACGAGCTCGCCGACCTGCGGGTCCACCGCCTCGATCCCGGCTTCCGCCAACAGCTGGGCCACGCGGCGGTAGACCACAAAAAGTTCTTCGTACTTCACGCTGCCCAGGCCGTTGAGGATCGGCACCACCCGGGCGCCTTGGACGATTACGCCCTCCGGGACCTCGGCCAGGAGGTCTTTGACCAGCAGTTCGGCGAGCTCATCCGCTGTCGGGATGTCGGTCTCTCCAATGCCAGGTTCGCCGTGGATGCCCATGCCTACCGCCATTCGCCCCGCCGGAACGGAGAAGAGCGGCTGGTCCGCGCCCGGCAACGTGCAACCGGTGAAGGCGACACCGAAGGACCGGGTCCGGTCGTTGGCGCGTTGGGCGATCTCCACCACGGCGTCCATGGAATAGCCGGCCTCGGCGGCCGCGGCGGCGACTTTGAACACGGTCAGGTCGCCGGCGATCCCGCGGCGCTTGTGCTTCTCCGCAAGTGGTGCCGACGAGATGTCGTCCGTGACGGCGATGCTGCGGCAATCGATGCCCTCGGCCCGGAGCTTGTCCTGGGCCTGGGTGAAGTGCAGGACGTCGCCGGCGTAGTTGCCGTAACCGAGCAAAACACCCGCGCCGTTATCCGAGGCCTTGGCCACGTTGTACACCTGCTGCGCGGACGGGGAGGCGAACAGGTTCCCCATCGCAGCGCCGTGGGCCAGACCCTGACCCACCAAACCCGCGAACGCAGGGTAGTGCCCGGAGCCGCCCCCGATCACCAAGGCGACCGTCTCCGGCGTCGAACGCGTGCTCCGGGCGACACCACCTGAGACGCGACGCACCCAACGGCCGTGCGATGCGACGAACCCTTCGATCATCTCGTCAGCAAAAGCTGCGGGTTCATTGAACAAGCGGGTCATGCGGGGCTCCTGGAGCTCTTGGTCTGGAAAATGCGTGTGGTTGGAGAGGGGCGCCCGCCCTTCGGGAGGGCGCCCCGGCTTGTGGGGCGGCTACGGCTCGACGTGGTGCCCGGCGCCCTGGGGATCCAGGGCCTCGGCGGCTACACCCTCTGAAGTCTTGCCCTGGCGGCTGAGGACCACCATGAGGATCGAGGAGAGCAACATGAAGCCGCCCACCACGAACATGGGAACCGTGTAGTTGCCGGTCAAGTCCTTGAGCCAGCCGGTGATGTAGCCGGCGCTGAACCCTGCCAGGTTGCCCACGGTGTTGATCAGGGCGATGCCTGCGGCAGCTGCCGCGCCGGTGAGGAACTGGGTGGGTACGGTCCAGAAGTTCGGCAGGGCCGCGAAGATGGACATGGCCGTGATGGTGATGACGGCGATGGTCGCTGCGGGGGAGCCTGCGAAGAGGGCCAGCGGGATGCTGAGGCCGCCGATGAGTGCCGGAAGGGCGATGTGCCAGGTCTTCACGCCCCGCTTGGTGGCGTCCTTGGACCAGAAGTACAGGGCGAACGCTGCCGGGAGGTACGGGATGGCTGTGATCAGGCCCTTCTGGAAGACGTCGAACTTGGCGCCGTAAAGGCCTTCGAAGCCGGCGATGATGGTCGGAAGGAAGAAGCCCAAGGCGTAGAGGCCGTAGATGAAGCCGAAGTAGATCAGGGAGAGCATCCAGACGCGGCCGTTGCCGAACACGGTGCGGACACTGACGTGCTTGTTGCTGGCTGCGGTCTGGGCTTTTTCCTTCTCCAAGGCACCGGTCAGCCAGGTCTTTTCCTCGGCGGTGAGCCACTTGGCCTTGGCAGGGTTGTCAGCGAGGTAGAACCAGGCGATGACACCGACGACGATGGCGGGCACCGCCACGCCGAAGAACATGAAGCGCCAGCCTTCGAGGCCGAAGAACACGCCGTGCTGCTGGATGAGTGCACCGGCCAGGGGAGCACCGATCACAGTGGTCAGCGGCTGTGCCAGGTAGAAGAGGGCAAGGATCTTGCTGCGGTGCTTGGAGGGAACCCAGAGGCTCAGGAAGAGAATGGCGCCGGGGAAGAAACCGGCCTCGGCAACACCGAGGATGAAGCGCAGGATGTAGAGCTGCTCAACGTTGCCTACCCAGGTGAAGAGCAGGGAAACGATGCCCCAGCTGACCATGATGCGGGCCAGCCAGCGGCGCGCACCGAACTTGTGGAGGGCCAGGTTGCTGGGGACTTCCAGCAGGATGTAGCCGATGAAGAAGACCCCGGACGCGAAGCCGAACTGGGCCGCGGAAAGGGCGAGGTCCTGGTTCATGCCGTTGGGGCCGGCGAAGGAGATGGCTGTCCGGTCCAGGTAATTGATGAAGAACATCAAGGCGACGAACGGCACCAGCCGGATAGCCACCTTCTTGATTGCGGATTTCTCTACCACCGATTGTGTGGTGTCCACATTGACTCCTAGATGTTGGTATCCCCACTGATCCTGCGTTGGATTCGGGGGCTGACTCATGCGAAGGCCGCTTGGGGCGCAGCCTGGCGAAGCTTGTGATTTAAACCATAGGCCTGGAAGCTAAATTGGTCAACCGGTTGATGAGTATTGATTGGTCATCCGGTTGCTACGCTGTGAAGATGCCTGTAAACCCCGCCGCCGCAGCGGCCCAAATGACGGCAGCTTTGGCCCCCATGGAGCAGGGTTCCGTGGTGTCCGAAGTGGCTGAGCGACTGCTCGCGTACTTCACCAGCGGCGACATCGCGCCCGGGACGCGCCTTCCCGCGGAGCGTCAGCTGTCAGCGTCCTTGGGCGTCGGGCGGTCAGCAGTCCGCGAAGCCCTGGCGGCCTTGGAGATCCTCGGCATCGTTATCGTCCGGCCGGGTTCCGGAACGTATCTGCGCGACGGCGTCTCCGAGCTCTTGCCGCGGACGCTTAGCTGGGGTTTGATGCTGGGGGAGCCCAGGACGCGGGAGCTCGTGGAACTTCGGAGCGGCTTGGAAATCCAGGCCGTCGAACTGGCGGCACTTCGCATCACCGACGAAGCCCTGGAGCGGATGCGGGCCGACTTGGACGCCATGGAAAAGAACCTGGACAACCTGGCGGCCTTCGTCGAGGCCGACGCAGCCTTTCACCGGGAGATCGCCACTGCCTCCGGAAATACGGTCCTGGAGGAGCTCCTCCAGAGCATTCGTTCCCTGCTGCGGATCTGGGTGGACCGGGCCCTCACCGACGAAGGGCACGCTGAAGCCGCACTCAAGGAACACAGGGCTATCTACACGGCGCTGAAGGCCCGGGATGCCGAAGCTGTGACAAAGAGCATGCGTTCGCACATGGTCACTGCCTCGCGCCGGCTGCTCGCTGGCTTCGACGCCGCCCAGTAAATCCCCTTCCCGCCCCCGCGAGATGGCATTTGATGACAATGTTTGGCTCAGGCATTGTCATCAAATGCCAACTCGCGAGGTCCTTTCGACGCGGGCTGGCACTGCCGCGGACGTCGAAGGCATCATGGTCTACCTGGCCAGCGACGATTCCGCTTACGCTACCGGTGGCATCTATACAATCGACGGCGGACTGACAGCAAAGTAGGTATGCATTGACAGAAGCATCAACCCCGGAAGCCCCACGTGACGCCGTCATCACTGCGCCCCATTACCGGCCAGGCGTGATCAAGCACATCGTCCTGTTCCAGTTCCGTGAGACAACATCCCAGGCCCAGCGTCAGGAGATCGAAGACCGGTTTCATGCCCTGCGGACATCCACCAGGGGCGGACAGACGTACATCCTCAGTATCGAGTCCGGCCCCCAGAACAGCCCGGAAGGCCTTCACCGCGGGCTCGAGCAGGGTTTCATCGTCACGTTCGGCTCAGAAGGAGATAGAAACTATTATCTTGGCGAGCCACTGATCACCGATCCTGATTGCTATGACCGAGCGCACCACGAGTTCAAGCAGTTCGTTGGTCCGCACCTGCAGCCAAACGGCATTCTCGTCTTTGACTTTCCCGTAAAGCAGGGCTGACCCGTGGTGAGGGGACTTACCAACACAGAACAAATATGAAAAGATTTAACGAAATAGCTAATGGGTCTTCTCAGTGGGACACATTCAACCACAGGAGGGTGTGGGTGTGCTTTTGGATCCTCTGCCTTCTCATCAGTTGATGTAGCCGATGGTGGTGTGGATTGGTGTTGCGTGTTCGGGGCTGGTTCGTATGTACGTGTGGGTGAGTAGTTGTCTGACCCCTTGGTCAAGCTGCCGGTTCGGACGCCCCGCGTCACCGGCGTAGGCAAGAAATCAGCGCGGGCCTGGACTTTGTCTTAGGCCACGACGCCGGGCTGCTGAAGCGCCTTGGGGATGCATGAATCCTCGCCCAGAGCACGACGACATCATCGCCTAACGGGTCGTATCCTCGGCGACGCACTGCCTGGACACAACCCTCATGCCAATGACGGCTCGTCGATCCTGCAAATCCAACAAGTGACGGACCGCAATATAGCATTTGAGTTGTAGAACGCCTGAGTTGTACGATGGGACTCGATGTGGACTGTCGACGTGGGACTCGTGGAGCCGTGGTTGTTAGGTGTTGACCAAGACTCGTATGAGCAGATCGTTGCTGCGTTAGAGCTTCTCGCCGAGCGCGGACCTCAACTTGGTCGTCCATTGGTCGACACGGTGGTTCGTTCACGGCATAGGAACATGAAAGAGTTGCGGCCGGGATCAAGCGGGCGATCGGAACTGCGAATCCTATTTGCCTTTGATCCGGAGCGGAGGGCGATCCTGCTAGTGGCGGGGGACAAGGCGGGTAACTGGACCAAGTGGTACAAGACGAACATTCCGATTGCGGATGACCTATTCGACGATCATCTGAGGATCCTGAAAGGAGAGGCATAGTGGCGAAATCCATTGAGGAACTACTGGCAGAGCGTCCTGTTGATCGGACTGCTGTGGATGCCCACAAGAAGCGCATGCTCGATGAAGTCCGGGCCTACCGTCTTCGGGAACTCCGCGAAGCCTCGGAGCTGACGCAGGTTGAGCTGGCTGGGCGTTTGCACGTAAGCCAGAACCGGGTGTCTCGCATCGAACACGGCGACATTGATCGTGCCCAGGTCGACACCTTGCGGAAATATGTCGAGGCGCTGGGCGGCCGGCTTCGCGTCGAGGTTGAACTCGGCGACGAACGAATCCAGATCGCCTGACGAACCGACGGGAGCGATCGGCGACTGTAGCCGTCTTGCCCGTACGACGAGGTGAGGAAATAAGGGTGTGCACAATGTGCACACCCTGGGCTTCGGATCGGGTTGCACTTGGGCCGGACTGGCCCGGATTCCGCATGTTTCCGCCGCTTCCCAGCACTAACAAGGGAAGAAATCGCGTTCGAGTCCCACCTCGGGCACCGTATTGTCGCAGGTCAGGGCCAATCTGCCCCTGACTGCTGACAAAACCTCAAAATCTGTTGTTACCGAACTAGCATTTTTTTGTGGCTAGTATCCGGAAACGCGTCAAAAAGGACGGCTCTTCGTCCTTCATGGCGGTCTGGCGCGACTCCAAGGTCCGGAAGCAACAGGGCATCACCGTCGAGTCCGAGTCCGAGGCCGAAACTCTGAAACGGTTGCTTGATGCGATTGGCCAATCCGTCGAAATCGCGCAGCAAGCACTCCTGGATAACAGGGCGGTAATTCCGACTGTCGGCGAAGTGATCCAAGAGCACAACGACCTGCTGGTCCGACCGTCGAGAGGGACCGTGAAGACGTACCAGACCATGTTGGACCTTCATGTGCAGAAGGTCATCGGCCACGTGCCTGTCGACAAGCTGGACTACCGGATGATTGCGTACTGGGTGAATTCGATGATGGCCAAGGGACAGTAGCCCAAGACGATCAAGAATGTGCGCGGCCTCAATTCAGCTTCGATGAACACGGCAGAGATGCTGGGCTATGTCACCCGTAATCCGTGTCGGGGGCGTGCAGTTGCCGACCATCGGGAACTTCACCTGTCGAATCTGACTGGGACTCTGCAGTTGAAGAGTGCAAAGAGATACCCATACTTTTGGGCGCAGACCCAGGGTTGGAAGCAATAATGCCGATCGCCATAGATGAACTGCGCGCTTTGCTCCGCTCCGCGAGGAAGCTGACCGCTTAACGGCGCGCAGCTTTGTCCTTGGCCCTTGATGGCAGTTAGCAGAGATCTCATTCTGGATCAAAATTGCGGCGATGACGGTCAGACCCCGTGTCCTTCCGCCCACAGCGAGCACGTCCGCGGCCGCGAAGGATGCAGGCCACGTGGACATCAGCGCGGCCAAGGCAGCTTTGGCTGTGACCATTCTTCGTTGGAGGGCGTCGAAGTCCAGCTAGTCGTTGTTCCCGGTGACGGGCTCGCCGTCGACGATGCAGCTTTCAGGGAACTGGTGCGCATTGGCGGTCATCAGATCTGGAAAGGTCATCGTGAGGTTACTTGCCAGAGAGTCACAGTTTCATCGGCGACCATCAGCCAGCGGTCGCCATCAAACTTCGGGGCATACCAGCTGCCGCCCGGGAGAGCGTTCGCCCGGCAGCGCGGGCACGGCTGTGGCCAGCACCACGTCAAGTCGCGGACGCAGTGAAGGCGATGGGTGCCGCTCGTGGCTGGTCATGCGATCAGGATAGGGCGTCTGGTATGTGCAGCTAATGGGGGCGGGCGTGGGCGTGGATGGCGGGCTTTTAGGTAATATAAAGAAACTTTTGGGGCATCCCGTCACGAAATCAGTCCTTGCACCACTTATGCGAATTTGCCGGGAAATGCACAAATTGAAGTATTTTCCAGCCAATTAGAAAAATGTGATTCGTATGGCTTGATCCTTCCATTCACCTGCGTTTACGCTTCCTCCAGGCATCGGGGCGGTCCCGTAGCGCCTCGAGGGACGGGTGGTGGAGGGACTCTTTGGTGATCTAACGATGGATGCCGGCGCAGAATTTGGGCTGTGTTGGGACATACGAGAAATATTAACGCGGTGATTCATCATGAATATTCATCGATGCATTGCAGGTAGTGTATTGGCGCTTGGTCTTTCAGTAGCCGGAGGTGGGGCTGCGCTAGCTTCCACCTTCTATCCGGCCGAAGGAGGAGGTTGGAATTACGGCGTCACCGGCGGCGTGCATCTGTATTCAGACTACTTCCAGCAAAACCTGTGCCATAGTTCGTCGACCTAGAACGATTGGGGCTATTCGTCATCGCCGAACGCCCTTGCAGGTACGTGGTCAAACAACTCCCAGCCGACGACGATTTTCCAGAACAATCGCGCCTACTACGGTATCAACGGCTGCTGAAGAGGGGTTGGTGCTGCAGCGCAGGCAGGTGCGTTGCAGCACCGGCCGTAGGGTGCAATGATGTTGAAGATTTTGGTCCGGTTTGCGGCTGCGGCGATCGCGGCGCTGATTGCGCTGGTCGCTGGTGTCTATACAGCTGCAGCGGATCTTGATGGACTGCCGGATTCTGATTTTGTTGCTTCAGTTCGTTACGACGGAAGCCCGCTGTCCAGAGATCAAATAGTTACCAAGCTGGACTCCTACGCCGATGCAACTGGAGTAGGCATCGTACGTGTGGCAAGTGCGCCAGATGATTTCCTCAACAAGCGCGTTGTTTTTTCCTTCGGGTCAGAGAAGATCCAGAACACCAACATTGACTGGTTCTCACCAACGATGAGTGGTTCGATGAGCAAATCCAGCGATCTCGGCATCACGTCACTTAATGGCGTCTACGGTCTTTCCGCAAGCCCTATACAGGCTGCGTCATTCCGGACTTGGATGAGCAACGAATTGAAAGCCGATGTTGTACTTACCGAGAAGACATCTCTTGGGTTGCTGGCCTACGCGCTGCTCACTGTCGGGGCATGGGTCCCGATGTCTGCGGCCATTTTGTTGTTGGGGGCGACGATATTGTCGTGGTACGTGCTGCGAGCCCGAGGTCGGGAGCTGCGCATCATGGCTGGCATGCGGTTATCGCATGTTGTATTCGCAGACCTACGTTCGTTGTTTGGGGCGTTGGCACTGCCGGCTTTAGGCGCCTATTTGATTGCTGTGGTCGTGGTGTTGGCGGCAGGCTTTGGGCGGCTCGCGTACTTCATCTCCACCTTGGCGCTGTTTACGGGTGTTCTGGCGGCGTTCACAGCCGTTGTGGCTCTGCTCCTGGGACTGCTCACTCTTCCCGCTGTCCGTGACATCGCGGCGCGCCGGCCGTCTGAGAGGGGTTCATGGGCTTTCAGCGAGTTGCTGAAAGTAGTGGCCGTGATGATCGTGGCTGCGATTTTGCCCACTGTATCCGGCATTGTGACAAATGCATCAGCAGCCAGTTCGCTAGGAGCGACATGGGGATCCATGGGGGATGGCGTGACCCTCCGCATCGCGAACCGTCCAAGCGAAGCCGAAGAGGTAGCGTTCGCAGGATTGACAAGGGACATGGTAGGCAACGGTGCCGCCCTGTTTTCGATGTCCCTGAGTTCCAATACAGTCAATCTTGTCGATGAGGCTGCCCTCGGGGATTTGAAGACTATGGGATACGACAGTCTTATCCTCACCGATCTTCGGTACCTTGATTCCGTCAATGGGGCCAGAGGTGCATCGTGGGGTCCCGTCACCGCTGTGCAATCACTCGACGACCTGCCGGAATCCGTCAAGGGCAAATTGGCCCCAACTCTGAGGCTCTGGACTCTGAACCGTCAGGGACCGGACGTTCAAATCTACGAAAACACCAGCGACGTGGACATTGTGGTGTCAGGAAGCATGGCAGGGACGCTCGCGGTAGGTAAGCACCCGCTTATTCTGGCGGTTAGAGACGTGGCCCAGTTCGACAACTTTTTCCTGGCGTCGGCGGTGAGCCGTGGCAATGTGGTGTTCACGGATCCTGAACGAGTTTCTCAGCTCGTGAAGGAACGGCACATGACGGCAGCCATCCTCTCGATTGATCGAATAGCCGACTTGGGCCTTTACGATGCGCAATCCAAGCAAAGGAACGCCCAATTGGGAGCATCGGCGGTAGCCTTGGCCGCGCTGGCGCTCGTGATGTGTGTGGCAGTAACTGCCTGGATCTTCGCACTCCTACGGCGGCGCCGTTGGTTCGTCCAACGCGTGGCCGGGAACTCGTGGAGCTCCATACTCCTGCCAAGGCTTCTATGGGAGTCGATCGCAGCGACGTTGTTCGGAGTTGTCATGGCCTTGTCATTCGACATGCAGGATCCCTCCAGCATGTGGATTTCCGCGTTTGCGCCGCTGGCCTACTTCGCTGTTGCCTGGTCCATGCATCAGTGGGCGGCTACGACTACTTTCCGTACGACGCTCGCACGAAGGGGATAGAACAGATGCAATTGCTGGCTGACAGTGTTTCTGTGGTCATTGATGGGAAGTCCGTTTTGAACTCGGTTTCTGTGGAAGCCAAACCAGGGCGCATGCTTGTTCTTGCCGGCAGCAGCGGAAGTGGCAAGACAACGCTGTTGAACGTTCTCGGGCTATTGAGCCGGGCCGAGAGTGGTCGCGTGGTCGTCGGCGACCAAGAGACCAAGAAATGGAATGATTCCAAACGGCGCCGGTTCTGGAGAAATCACGTTGCCTTCGTTTTCCAGGATTATGGGCTCATTGAAGAAGCCAGTGTCGGCTACAACGTGACAGTTGGGCGCCGGGGTGTATTCGGGTTACCTCAGTCCGACCGTGAACGACTGGAACATGTCCTCAAGCATGTTCTCTTGTCCGGTCGTGGCAAGGAGCAAACGGCGCGGTTGAGCGGGGGCGAGAAGCAACGTGTTGGACTGGCGCGGGCAATGTTTCGCGCGGCTGATATCGTCCTTGCCGATGAACCGACAGCGTCGTTGGATCGCAGAAATCGTGAGCTTGTGATCAATTTCCTCAAGGAAGAGGCCCGGCGCGGTGCCACGGTAGTTGTAGCCACACACGATGAAGATCTGATGGCTGCCGGTGATGACCTTCTGCGGCTGGGCGAACCGGAATCGGGGTCAGCGAAGCCGGACTGACCGGAGACTTTGGAAAGCTGGCTTTGCCAGCATCTGGGCCTTTGACGCGGAAGAGCAAGACGTGGCTGAAGGAAGGTCGTCCGCCGCTGTCGTTGGCAATCTTCATCAGGTCCGGTCAGCAGCCGATGGGTTGCGGGCACATTTTCTGCATTGTCGTTCCCACAACTTGTCGTGTCGTTCGCAGTCGTGGCGCTTTCAGTCCTGAGGCGAATGGCTCCATCTGTTCAGACGAGCCTGGACAAGCCGAGCTCTCTCGCGGTCACGGCATCGACGAGCTCAGCACCGATATAGGCATTTCCGTCGAGCTGTAACGTCACTCGTTTGTGCCCCAGTAATCAGGCGCAAGCCGACGGCTCCGCGTTAGCCAGACACCTCCAGGTCAGGGCATCTCAAGGTGGATACTTTCGGCGGTGTTTTTGTTGGTGTTCCAGTCTGCCATGATGCCGGCTCCGAGCGTGTGGTCGGTGAGGCGTGCGAATCGGTCGCCGAGGTCGGTGTCGAGGGCGAGTTGGAGGTGTTGGTGGGCTTTGGATCCTCTGCCTTCCCACCAGTTGATGTAGCTGATAGTGGTGAGGATGGGTGCCGCGTGTTCCGGGCTGGTCCTGGTGTACACGTGAAGGAGCAAGTCCTTGGCCCATTCGATGCGTGACCAGTTCGGTGTTGAGTCCGTTTGGGCGAAGAGGATTTGCTCGAGGTAGGCGGTGACGATGCGGGCGAAGTGGATCTCCTGGCCTGGTTGTTTGGGGAGGTCGATGCGTAGCGTGGCGCCGACTTTGCTTTTGTCGAGGGTGATGCAGACGAGGCTTTCTGGTGGCCAGAACCCGAGGGTGTGGCCGATGAAGCTGAGCAGGTCGGCGGGGTCTTTGTGGTGAGCGTATTCATGACCGACTTCGTCTGACGATCTAGGTGTGCTCATTCATGGGCGGACATGCGTCCGGGACCATGATGCGTGGCGCGGATATTTGAGCTGCAGGGCCGCTTCATCCCGGCGTCGAAAATCGCAACCGTTGCATGAGACCGAACGACAGGCGCACCCGGAAGATCCTGGCGCGCTGGTGGGAAGCATGTGTCAAGCTGCGAAGCGGCATGATCCCAGTTGCGCGTTCCAGGCACCTGCCTTAGAACTACGGGCCGCAATGCCTAGCTTGCTGGTTCAGATTCGTTATCACTCATAAGATGGCTGCGGCACGTCGGACGGTTTTATGGGAGTCGGGCCCCGCGGCATTCACAATGCCCTAATGGATATTGACAGAGTCGACACTTCTTTGCCATATCAACCCTGAACCATAGATCCGTAATGATGTTGAGGTGGAGTTGAGATGTTTTGTCTTGTCCATAAGCAGCTTGAACATGCCAGTGAATGGCAGGGTGAGACCGAGTTCTAGTCGCGTTGAGCCGAGTCCTCAGCCATTGGCAACGATTTAACTACGTCGAGTATCAGAGTGACATAGCGGGTTGCTTCTTTTATGTGGACCGACGCTTTCCGGTGTACAGCCTCGTTGCGTGCTCTGAGCGCATTGGCAAGCTCACCATATTTGGCGCTGTCGATTAGCCGTGCTTCGACGGCACCAACGAGCACTGCATTGGGGTTGGATCGGGGAATCGCGGCAGTCTTGGAACAGCATCGGACGCGCCTTTGATGAGGAGTACGTTTGGAGTTTCACGCTTTAGTGCTGCGAGTGCGGCAAACTGTTGGTCTGCTTCGCTACCGATGTCAACGACCAAGATGGTCGCCCGTTGAGCGCACCTGGGAGAGCTCAAGCGTCTCCTCTCGCGCGTCCTCGGCCGCGCGACGGATGAGGATCCCTGCCGAGCGCCATTCGGCGCAATACTGCTGGGCTGTTTGGGGCAGCTCGAAGCTGTGGGAGCGAAGCTCTTCAAGGTCGTCCTCGGTCCGTTCGAAGAGGACCGGAGCAGGGACTCGCCAGACGTCACCGCCGAGTTGCTTTTCGAGGATCGCGATCGCGACCGGAGCGTTACGCGCGCGGAGCATGGCCCAAGCGGGATCCGACGCCTGGAGGCGGCGGGCCTCAAGAGCGGCGCGCAGAATGCTCACCGGTTTATCCTAATGGCTATCACTCCGACAGGAAGCGATGCATCACTCTCCAGGGTCCAAGGTGCGCCATTTCCGCCCATTACTGAGCTAAACGGCATTCCGTATTCATCAAGCGCCGATCTTGCATGGTCGATGATTCATTCCTCGGCTTCGGGCTCGAGGGTGGTGGCGGCATCGAGGGCGTCGTCGACGACGATGAGGTAGTTGTCCCGGCCTGCGGACAGGGGAATGGAGTGCTCGCCGTATTTGTTGTAGGCGAGGTCGACAGCGTAGCTGGCGTTGGTGATGTTGAGCCGGCGGAGGAGCCGGGCTATGTCGAGGATGTCCTTGTCCCGTTCGGCGGCGATCTTCATGGCCAGAAGTGTTTCGGGGTCTGCTGCTTGGATGGTAAGTCCGTCGAGGTGTTCGATTTGACCCAGCCGGCGTTCTCCGGGAGGAAAGCCGTAGCGTTGGAGTTGAGCCAGCCGGGCGCGAGGTCGTAATCCGCGGCCATGTCCGCGACGACGGCGTCGACAGCGGTCTTGTCGGCGTAACTGGCGTCGATGTCGGCGGTGGGGCGGTTGTCGATTCCTTGGAGGATGAGGGCTGCGCCGCCGACGAGTTTGATGTCGCCGTGGATGTCGCGCTGTTGCAGGCGGCGGCCGAGTTCTTGGAGGAGGGCGAGGATTTGTGCTGCGTTGATTTCTCCGGCGCTCATGCGGCGGCCAGGCTACGTTCGCGGATGAAGACGTTCATGGCGGCGAGTTCTTCCGGTGTTTCGGACATGGTGAGTTGCTTCATGGGTTCGCGGACGTGCCGGTAGGACTCTGCTGGCATCCATGCCGCGTCGAGGGGTTTGATGCGTTTGGTCCAGGACGGTGCAGTCTGGCCGAGCCGGTGGGCAGTGTAGTTGGTGATGCCGGCGAGAGCGGCGGACCAATGCGGGTCCCTGAGCCGGGGGCTTCGTTGAAGAAGCGGTCTGCCGGCCCTGAGAGAGCCGGTTGCGTAGTCGGCGAGCATCTTGATGGCGAACTCGAAGTCGCGGCTTGCAATCAGTTCGTTGAAGGTTTGGGTGTAGTCGCGGCGGGCGGGGTCATGGTCGCTGCCGCGGGGGATGGGGTCGGTGGCTTCCAGTGACAGGCCAAGGGCCGCCATGACGGCGAGGGTTTTGCCGAGTTCGGGGCGTTCATGACCGGCTTCGAGATCTATAAGGAACTTTCGGGACACCCCTGCCTTGTCGGCGAGGGCCTTTTGGGAGAACCCGCGTTCCTGGCGGCGGGTACGGATGATCGCTCCGGCTGAGGCCGGTGAGCTGATGCTGGTCCTGGATGTCATGGTGCACTCCCTTCCCGATCATTGTGTCACCGAGTGGTGACAATTGGATGCCAGCGACCAGCGTTGAAGCCAGTCAGAGTTGCTTCCTGGCCATTCAGGAAGTCGATGGCCGCTCCGACGTTAACGAGGACGACGGCGGGAGGTATCCTCCCGCCGTCGTGAACAGATGGGCTTTCGGCCCCGGACTAAGCCCGGCGCTCAGCCCGCAAGCTTGGAATGCTCGCCCAAGCGGTGCCATGAACGGTTGTGGTAGACCAAGGCATCGCCGGGTTCGCCGACTTGGACGTCACGCATCACGCGGGACTCCAGGGCGTGAACGGCGATGATCGTGGACGTTCCCACCTCCATGCGATCGACGACGGCGCAGCGCACCCAAGCGCGGACATCGTCATACACCGCTTCGCCGGTTTCCAAGGCGGACCAGCGGTGCGTCTGGTCAAAGCGGTCGGCGCCGGGCGTCGCTCCGAACTTCGCCAGGTCGACGTCGTGCGCGTCCAGCAGGTGCACGACGACGGTTTCCGCGCGCGACAGCACCTCGGACGCAGAGGACAATGCCGAGACCGAGAAAATCAGCAACGGAGGTTCCGCACTCACCGAGACCACCGACGATACCGTCAGTGCCACCGGTCCTTCACCGGCATCCGCCGTGATGACGGCGACACCGCCCGGGTGGCCACGGAACAGTGCTTTGAAGTCTTCTGCCGAGAGGGAAGACGGGAAGCTTTGCTGTGGACCGTTGAGCCACGTGTCAGTGGGGTAGGCGTGAAACATCCTTAGGACACCCTGGGGGAGGAGCCGGCGAGTTCCTCACGGATGATGTTCGTCCCTGCGCTGAGAGCACTCAACTTGGCCAGTGCGACGTCCCGGGGGAACGGTGCCATGCCGCAGTTGGAGCTGGGGATGAGCTTGTCCGCATCGACGAACTGCAGGGCCTTGCGGAGGGTGTCGGCAACCTCTTCCGGGGTCTCGATGGTCTCGCTTGCGACGTCGATGGCCCCAAGCATGACTTTCTTGCCGCGGAGGAGTTCGATGAGGTCCATGGGCACGTGCGAGTTCTGGCATTCCAGCGAGATGATGTCGATGCTGGAGCTCTGCAGCAGCGGGAATGATTCCTCGTACTGGCGCCACTGTGAGCCGAGCGTCGCCTTCCACTCATTATTCGCCTTGATCCCGTAGCCGTAGCAGATATGCACGGCGGTCTCGGTGCGAAGTCCTTCTGCTGCCCTCTCAAGCGCAGCCACGCCCCAGTCCTTGACCTCATCGAGGAAGACATTGAACGCGGGCTCGTCGAACTGGATGATGTCCACGCCGGCCGCTTCCAGTTCTTTGGCCTCCTCGTTCAGGATCGCGGCGAACTCCCAGGCCAGCTTCTCGCGGCTCTTGTAGTGGTCATCGTAGAGCGTGTCCACCATCGTCATGGGACCCGGAAGAGTCCATTTGATCGGCCGGTCGGTGGTTGCGCGGAGGAACTTTGCGTCTTCGACGAATACCGGTTGCTCGCGGCGAACCGGTCCGACGACGGTCGGCACGCTGGCATCGTAGCGATCGCGGATACGCACGGTCTTGCGCTGTTCAAAGTCGACCCCGCTGAGATGCTCAATGAAGGTCGTGACGAAGTGCTGGCGGGTTTGCTCGCCATCGCTGACGATGTCGATGCCGCGCCGGGTCTGCTCGTGGATGGCAATGCGCAACGCATCCTGCTTGCCCTCGAGCAGCGCATCTCCCTCCAGCTTCCAAGGGGACCAAAGCGTCTCCGGCTGCGCAAGCCACGATGGTTTCGGCAGGCTTCCGACAACGGTGGTAGGCAAAAGTGTGTTCATGATTGACGATTCTCCGTGGGTCAGTTGACGAGAGCGGGGTATTGGGCGTTCCACTGGTCCAACAGGTCCTTGTGGGGCGTGATGAAGTGCTCCTCCGTGTACTTCGCCTGCGTGACCGCGAGCTGACTGCGTTCGGCGCGGTCGTAAGCGATCTGGGTCCGCGAGTAATCCTGCTCTCCCAGGCTCGGCTGGTAGACGGCTGCGGCGGCGGAGTTCGCGTTGTAGACCTCCGGGCGGTAGATCTTCTGGAACGTCTCCATGGTGCTGATCGTGCCGATGAGCTGCAGGTTGGAGTAGTCGTTGAGCAGGTCGCCGCGGAAATAGAAGGCGAGCGGCGCAACGCTGCCGCGTGGCATGAAGTAGCGGACCTGCAGCCCCATCTTTGCGAAGTACGCGTCCGTCAGCGAGAACTCGTCCTGCTGGTACTCGACGCCCAGGACCGGGTGATGGTTCCCGGTTCGCCGGTACGTCTTGCTCGTGGAGACGCTGATGCAGACCACTGGCGGCTGCGGGAAGCGTTCCTGGCCTTCCGGGGAGTTGAGGAAGTGCTGGAACAGTTTGCCGTGAAGATCGCCGAAGTCCTCGGGAACGGTGGGCTTGCCTGAGTCCGCAGCTGCCGCTGGCAGTACTACGCTGAAGTCGAAGTCGCGGACATAGGAGGAGAAGTTGTTCCCTACGATCCCTTGGTGGCGGACCCCGTTGTGCAGGTCGACGATCTGGATGTCGAGAACCTCGAACAGTGGGAACCGCTGATCCGTGCCTTCCGCAGTAAATTCTATCTGCACGGAGACGATCTCAAGCTCGACGGTGTAGCGGTCCCGGTCAGGGTTGTCCCAGTCTGCGAGATCGTTGAAGCGGCGCCGCATCATGGTCAAGGCGTTGCGGAGATTCTCCTGGCGGTGCTCGCCCCGAGCGAGGTTGGCGAAGTTCGTCGTAATCCGGGAGTCTGCCGACGGGGTGTAGTCCTCGTCGAAGCGGGTCGTGGTGATGCTGAAGGTGAAGTCGTCTGCCATGTGCTGCCAATCTATCGATGATCGGCCGGAGACGGCCTTTCAAAAGGGGATGTATCCATGGTGCAACCCTTCCGGAGGTATCGGGTAACTAGGCGTCACTATGAGTTGATATAGAGTTTTCCTATGCCACAGCTTTCGAGCGGACTGACCCTGCAGCAGCTCCGTTATTTCATAGAAGTTGCAGCGGAGGGATCCATCTCCGCTGCTGCCGATCTTCTCTACGTAGCGCAGCCCACAATGTCCGCAGCGATGAAGGACCTTGAGGCCAGGGTAGGCCGTGCGCTCCTGGTTCGCTCCGCCCGCGGGGTTACCCTCACCGCCGACGGGGTGGAGTTCCTCGGCTATGCGAGGCAGGTCGTCGAGCAGTTCGCCCTCCTCGAGCAGCGCTACCTTGGCAGGCCACCAACGCGACGTCTGCTCGGGGTGTCTACGCAGCACTACTCGTTCGCGGTGGATGCCTTCGTCAGGATGGTCAAGGCCGCGGAGGTAGCCGAATACGAGTTCTCGCTGCGTGAGTCCCGCACCTGGGACATCATCGAGGATGTCCGGACGCTCCGCAGCGAGATAGGCATCCTCTACCGGAACGATTTCAACCGGAAGGTCATCGACAAGCTGCTCCGGGATTCCGGGCTCGCGTTCACACCGCTTTTCCTCGCCGATCCTCACATTTTCATTTCACGGAACAACCCGCTCGCCTCAAAAGAGCGTGCGACCCTCGCCGATCTCGCCGGCTTGCCGCGGCTGACTTTTGATCAAGGTGCGAATAACTCTTTCTACTTCGCCGAGGAAATTCTCTCCACCCTGTCCAGCAAGCAGGAGATCCGGGTCTCTGACCGTGCCACGATCTTCAACCTCATGATCGGGCTCCACGGCTACACGATCTCCACGGGTATTATCAGCGGCCAACTCGACCCGGAGATCGTCGCCATCCCGCTTGACGTTGATGAACGCATCGAGATCGGTTGGATCGGCCACGCCTCGATTCCGCTCACCGACCAAGCCCAGCGCTACCTCCAGGAATTGCGGGCCGTCGTCGCTGAGTTCGGCGTAGCACTGCTCGACTGATTGCAGGCCCAGTGGCGGCCCCCAAACCTTCGGGGTCCGGCCCTGCTCAGCACCGCTCACTGTGGTCGCTGTATCAGCCATTCCTTAATGGTCCGGGCTTCCGGCAGGACCTCGCGTGTTGCCTGCGTACTCATATCGAACTGCCCGGTGCGCAGCCATCGCCACATGGTGGTGAGGTCTTTCCCAACGAACCGTTCAAACAGTTTCTCCGGCATCGGCAGCCCGCGGGGCTTTCGCCCGGTCTGTTCCTGCCATAGGGTGCGGCACTCATCTATTGACCGCACGTCGGATGCCAGTCCCAGCACCGCGCCCCTCCACCGTTCAGGGTCGGCGAACATCCTGGCGGCGATGGCGCCCAAATCGTCAACGCACAGCCAGCCCACGGGCCGGGCAGGGCCCATCAGCTTTGGCATCAGGTGCCAAGTGGAAAACTGTGGGTAAAAACCTCTGTCCGTCATCAGTTCCATGAATGCCATTGGTCGGAGCACGGTGAGTGGCAGTCCCAATTCGCGAAAACGCCGGGCGATGACAAGCTTCGAGTCCCAGGAGCCGACGCCTGTCGGCTGATCGCTGACCCCTGCAGCCCCGTACACCACGTGGCGTATGCCCGCTTCAGCTGCGGCCGCCGCCACGTTGTTGCCTTGCCGGATTTCGCTGTCGATTCCACTGGTCATGGGGTTCTGGACGTTGAAAAGCCCGTGAGCCCCTTCGAATGGCGTCCTTAGAGAGCCGGGATCCTCGGTGTTGGCCTGCTGGACCTCAGCGCCGAGCGCGCGCAGGGCGTGTGCAGCGTCGCTGGATGGGTTTCGGGTCAGGGCGCGTACGTGCCACCCGTCCTTGAGGAGGTGACGGACCACGGCCGATCCCTGCCGGCCGGTCGCACCCACCACTGCCACCACACCAGGAGTCTCACTGCCCGAGGAATAGGCCATGGCTTAGTATCCCATTCGGGTAGAAAGTTTGACCCGGGACGGAAGGAACAACCCACCCCGTCCGGAGGGATTGTCGTGCTCACGCCCGACGGCGACCACTCGCCGTCGGGCTCCTGTTGTTACCGGCGGTGCGGCCAGCCTCAGGCCGTGACCTCCACCGCCGGGGCCGTGACCTGCGGCAGCCACCCCAGTTCAGGGGCGATCCTGTTGGCGAAGTCCGTCAGGATTTGCACGTAATCCTCAACAGAGAACTCGTAGGGCAGGTTGATTTGGAGCTCCGTGGCTTCAGCGACCACCGGGTCGGCCAGGAGCGCCTCGACGATCTGCTCGCTGGTGCCCACAAGGTCAGGCGCAAACAGTGTGCGGCGCTCGCCGTGGGGTTGCAGGGTTCGTTCGAACCGGCTCTCGCCATAGGCGCGGTAGCGTAAGCGGGTTTCTACGCTGGCGCCGTCAAGCGGGACCACCACCCGCCCGACGACGACGCGCGGCGCCTGGGTGCCGCGGTAGCCGGCCAGGTAGCGGGATATATTCGCGCCCTGCGCCTCGGCGAACACATCACTGGACTCCCCGGAAACAATGTTTCCCACCACCAGGTTCACCCCCTGCGCGGCGGCCCACTCCGTGGATTTCGCCGAGCCTGAGCCATACCAGATCCTGTTCCGCAACCCGGGGCTGTAGGGCTGAAGGCGGGGTCGCTGGACGTTTCCCGGCGAATGGATGACTGTGTCCACACCGCCCAGGAAAGTGCCTTCGAGGTTCTCCAACAAGCGCTCGATCCGGCGGTGCGAGACGTCGAAAGTGCGCCAGTCGCCGTCGAACACTTTGTCCCCCAGCAGTTCCGCGTGAGGCGGTGTGCCGGCGCTCAGGCCGATCTGAAGGCGATCGCCGGACAGGACATCGGCTGTGGAGATGTCCTCAGCCAGCCGGAACGGGCTCTCGTAGCCGATCGGGATGACGCCGGTGCCCAGTTCCAAGCGTGAAGTGCGTTGCGAGGCTGCCGCGAGGAAGACCGTGGCCGAGGAGATGCCGTGTTCCAGGTGCCGCTGACGGACCCAGCCGCCGTTGTACCCCAGCCGCTCACCGAGTTCGAAGAGTTGGAGGGTTTCTTCAAGGCCGCGGCTGGGATCGTTGTCCGGATAGTTTCCGGGCGTAAGGAAGCTGATGGACGTGAGGTTGCTCATGAGGCTGCTTCTTCCAGGTCGGGTCGGGAGAGTTCGGGAACACGGTGGGCGACGGTTTCGGGAAGGCCGAGGTTTTCCCTCAGGGTGCTTCCCGGATACGCAGAGGGGTAGACGCCTCGCTCTTGCAACGCGGGAACCAGCAGATCCACGACGTCGCCCAGCCCGTCGGGGAAGGCATGCGGGGTGACGTTGAGGCCGTCAAAGGCATCCGAGCGGACGTAGTGCGCCAACTGGTCCGCGACCGTGGAGGCCGAGCCAACGAACCCCCGCCGCTCCGACAGGTGATGGACCAACTGCCGGATGCTGAAACTGCGCTCTTCGGCCAGCGCCCGCCACTGCCGCGATTTCACTGTGGGTTCATGGCCGGTGTGGAGAATGCCGTGGGTGTGGCTTTGACGGGAGGCCACGGGGTCGAAGGAGGGCAGGGGACCATCCAGGTCAAGCGCAGAAAGGTCCGTGCCCCACACGCTCTCGATCGCTTGAAGGACGGCGCGGTCGTTGAGGGCGAGTTCCTTATAGTAGGCGGCCTTTTCGATGGCTTCGGCGTCGGTTTCGGCGACCACCAGGTTGGCACCGAGGAAAATCTTGATGTCGTCGCCAGGCCTGCCGTAGGAGCGGGCGCAACGCCGGATATCGGCGGTGAAGGCCACGGCGTCGTCGAATTCGATGTGGTGGGTGAAGATTCCTTCGGCCCGACGTGCGGCGAAGTCCCGGCCCTCGGCGGAATCCCCGGCCTGGAAGTACACGGGCTGGCCTTGCGGGCTTCCCGGAACCTGCGGTGTGGCGTCGATGCTGCTGAACTTTCCTGCCCGCCGGACGTGCCGGGGTTCGGACGACCACGCAGTTGCGTCCCGCGATGACGCGATGGAGCCGGCCGGGAAGCCGTCCCGGAGTTCCTGCACCGCAGCGACGTAATCCTCGGCGTGGGTATAGCGATCCGAGTTGGGCAGGAAACGGCCTCGACGGAAATTCCCGCCGGTCCAGGCGTTGTCCGTGGTGACGATGTTCCAGCCCGCCCGCCCGGCCGTGAGTACGTCCACTGTGGCCAGGCGGCGGGCCAGGTCCACCGGGTCCGAATAGGTGGTGTTGAGTGTGGCAACGAGCCCGATATTGCTGGTCTTCGCTGCCAGGTATGCGTATAACACCAGGGCATCAGGCCGGCCCGTAATGGCGATGTCGTTCAGTTTCCCGAGGTGCTCCCGGAGCCGAAGGCTTTCCCCAAGGAACACGGTGGAGAACAATCCGCGCTCAGCGCTTTGGACCAGTTCGGCGTACTTGTCGAAGTCGTAGTAGTCCTCCAGGCGCCCGGCTTTGCTCCAGTCGTAGTTGGGGCTGAAGGGCTGGAACAGCGCCAAATGGATACGGGCCTTCGGACGGACATAATCGATGCTCATGCTGGCTCCTTGCTGGTGGCGAACGAGTTCACGGCCTCGGGCAGGCTCAGGGATTCACGGAGCGTGCTCCCTGCGGCCGGTGGAACAAAGACCCCGTTGGAGATGAGGCCCGGGACTACCTCGGCGGCGAGCACTTCCAGTTCGATGTCCAGGACGCCGGGCAGCAGCCTGACGCCATCCACGACGCCGGACAGCTCAGTCAGCAGGACGCGTAACCCTCCCGCGTCCCCCACAAAGCGCAATACATCCGGCGCTGCCGGCCACGGGGAAGCCGCGTCCAGCGCGCGGAGACGTTCGTCGGCCAGGAAAGTGCCGGCGTCGAGCACTATCTCGAGGTCAGCCACAACGCGAAGGACGCCCCGCCGTCGTTGGTCCGCCGCTGCAGTGGCGACACCGGCGACAGTGGCGGCACTGACCACTACGACGTCCGGCAGCTCAGCAGCCAACTGCCCGGGACGACCGAACACCACCGGCCGGCCTTGCGGTGGCCGGGGTGTGATGGACGGTCCCTTGATGGAGAAAAACTCGCCTGCGAAGTCCGCGTAGTGGAACTTGTCGAGGTCCAGGAAGCGGTTGTTGGCGGTGTCGGCGATAAAGACGCCGTCCTCCCAGGTGTCCCATAGCCGACGTGCAGCCGCGACTACCTCCGCGGCCTCGCGTTGGACCGCGTTGCGGTCATGGACCGGTTCAGAACCATAGCCCGCGGCGATCGCTGGCGACTCCAACGCCTCGGCCAGCCAGCCTGAGCGGCCGCGCGCTGCCCAGTCCAGGCTGGCGAGCTGGTTGGCCAGGTGGAAGGGTTCCGCGTGGATCGTGTTGATGGCCGGAACCAGACCCAGCCGGTCCGTCGCGGCAGCTGCGAACGCCGCAACTCCCGTGGTGTCCAGGCGTCCCGTGACGTTGGGGCTGCCGTGCAGTGTGCCTTCACGGAACGTGGCGAACGTGAAACCGGCGGCTTCTGTCTTCGACGCGACGGCGGCGATGCGCTGTGGCGTTAACAGTTCCGTCGGCGGGTGGTTGGCGTGGCGCCAGGCAGCCGGGTGGGCTCCGTCGCCGTCCAATTCAATACCGAGTGCAAACTTGCTCATGGAAATCCCCTACTTCCAGATCGCGCGTACGTATTGCTTCTGCCATAGCTCTTCCGCCGGCTGGTGCCCGAGTTCGTGCGCGGCCCGCAGCCCGAACCCCGGGTCTGCCAGCCCCGCCCGCCCGACGAAAACCGCGTCGGCAGTACCCGAGGCCACAATCTCTTCCGCTTCCTGCGGCGACGTGATAAGTCCGACGGCGGCAACCGGCACTTCCGCTTTGGCACCGATGTGCTGGGCGAGGGGCACTTGATATCCGGGACCGAGCGGAATCTCGGCCGGGAGGAGGCCGCCGCTGGAAACATCCACCAAATCCACGCCATGTTCCCGCAACCAACCTGATACCTCAGCGGTGTCGTAGACAGTGAGGCCGTCCTCAAGCCAGTCCGTTGCCGAAAGCCTGACGAAGAGCGAGGGGCCCGTGCTGCCGAGGACATCCCGGACAGCATCCACAACTGCCAGCAACAACCGCGCCCGGTTTCGGAGCGGGCCGCCGTATTGGTCCGTGCGTTCATTGGAGAGCGGCGAGAGGAAGGAGTGCAGCAGGAAACCATGCCCGGCCTGGATTTCGACGACGTCGAACCCGGCACCGCGGGCACGGACGGCGCTGGAGGCGAAGTCGTCCACGATCCTTTGCAATTGCGCTTCAGTGGCCTGCGTTGGTTCGGGCGATCCCGGGAAGGCCAAGGGGGAGGCAGAGAGCGGAGTCCAACCGCCGTCTTCAAGGGGCAGGGCGCCCGGTGCCGCCTCCCAAGGCAAGCGCAGGGACGCTTTCCGGCCTGCGTGGGAAAGCTGGATGCCGATCCTGGCCCCGCGTTCGTGGACGAAATCGACGATGTCCTGCCAGGCCTGCTCCTGGTGGTCGTTCCACAGCCCTGCGTCGCCCAGGGAGATCCGTGCCTCCGGAGAAACGGCCGTGGCTTCGGCGAAGATCAGGCCGAAGCCGCCCGACGCCCGTGCCCCGAGATGGACCAGGTGCCAGCGTCCCGGAACGCCGTCCGCTGCGGAGTACTGGCACATCGGGGAAAGCCACAGCCGGTTGGCGAACGTCCGCCGTCCCAGGGTGATGGGCTGAAAGAGGCTGACGGTGGTTCGCTTGGCTACAGGAGGCGCGTTCATGCGCGTGCCTGCCCGCGGAACGCAGCGGATATCCGGCCATCGACCAGCACTGCAACGACCCCGGAACCTGCCGCTTCCCGGGCGGGCAGACCCGCTGCCAGTGTGCGGTACCCGAGTCCCGCGGTAACGGCCGGGGAAGCATCGTCCACAGCACTCAACGACTCCAGCGTCACCACTGCCGCTACCTCGCGCGGGTGGACGGTTCCGAAGGTGTCGCCGCGGTCCAGAACCAGGAATGCCGGTTCGGCGGGAGCCACCTGGCGGGCATGAAGTACGACGGCGGCCTCCGCCGCTGTCAGGGTACTCGCCAGGAGCTGGACCCCGGCAGGCGCGGTGGCGAGCAGCGAGCGAACGGTTCCTTCCGGCGTCGTGGGTTCCAGGAAGCCGAGCGAGGTGAGCCAGGCGTCGTCGAAATAGGTGGAGAGGTAGTTCCGGCCGGAGTCCGGCACCACCACCACGATCGTGTGGTGTCCGTCCAGGGTTTCGGCGAGTTGCAGTGCTGCAGCCAGGGCTGTGCCGCCGGTGGCGCCGATCAACAAGCCTTCCTCGCGGGCAGCGCGGCGGGCAGTGAAGATGGCGTCCCGGTCGCTGATGCTGAAGTATTTGTCCACCAAGGCGGTGTCGAAGGCCTCGGGCCAGAGGTCTTCAACGGAGTCCGGGTGCAGGGGATGCCCGGCACCTTCGGTGTATTTGAGGGATCCGTTGCCTCCGCCGTAGCGGGAGTGTTCCGGGTCGGCGGCGATGACCTGCACCGCCCCCTCGCTGGCCTGCTTCAAGTACCGTCCCGTGCCGCTGATGGTCCCGCCGGTTCCGACGCTTGCGACGAAGTGGGTCACGGCCCCTTCGGTGTCGGCCCAGATCTCGGGTCCCGTCCCCGCAAAATGGGCGGCGGGGTTGGCGGGATTGTCGTACTGCAGTGCGAGCCATGCGCCCGGGGTAGAGGCTGCGAACGCCGCCGCCCGGTTAGCGAGGTGGGCCGGGTCCGAGCGTGGCACGAAATCAGCCACCAAGTGCACCTCCGAACCGTAGGCACGGAGCAAACTGATCTTCTCGGCGGCGGTGGCGGCGGGTGCGAAGATCACCGAGCGGTAGCCCAGCTGCGCGGCCACAAGGCTCAACCCGATACCTGTGTTGCCGCTGGTACCCTCAACGACCGTGCCGCCGGGCTCCAGGAGTCCGGACTCTTCAGCCGCACGGATCATCGACAGCGCGGCGCGGTCCTTGACGCTGCCGCCGATGTTCTGGAACTCGAGCTTGGCGTAGATGCGTGGACGCACCCCGCCGCCGAGCTTGTTCAGGCGGAGCAGGGGAGTGGCGCCAATGGCATCCAGGACTGATTCGTGGACGGTCATGGGACCAACGGGCGGATGGAGCTCTGGGTGGCGGACATCAGGCTGGGATCGTGGACCTGCACAAGGGTCCCGGGAGGCTTTGGCATAGCACGACACTACGGAGCCTCAAGGCCGGGCCAAAGCTGTTCTGTCACCGCGCTCAACGGGACTCAACCCGGCTCAATCCCACGCAACGGAAAGTCACACAGGACTCCCGGATCGGTGAAAAATGACGAACTTGGCAGCCCTTTGACGCGGTGTTTCCCGGGTTGACTTCCCGCGTCGGGCCGGTTTGTACATTCCTTGGACACGCTCCTAGATTCAATCCCAGGTCAAGAGTCAGCGCGCCAAGGACCGGCTCGCGCTGCGGCAACCCTCAGGCATTGTGTGGCGGGGTGCTCCGGAAACAGACCTGGCCGCAAAAGCGGCAAGCGAATGTCAACCGGCCGCACCGCGGCCTCTGAAAAGAGAGAACCATGCCTTCCAATCCTGATTTCCGTTCGCGTGTAGTTGCTTTGGAGCTCGACGGCGATGGGGCCCACCCGGCTGCGTGGCGCAAGGCCCTCCATGATCCGCAGGCACTGTTGGGGGGCCAGCGGATCCGGGAGACTGTCCAGGCCGCCGATATTGCCGGCTTCCACTTGGCTACCTTCAAGGACAGCCGGGTGGTGGACAAAGGAACCACCGGAATTCCCGTGCGCCTCGATGCCATCCAGCGGGCAGCCTTTGCCGCGCCCGTCACCCGCTCCCTGGGACTGGTCCCGGAAGCAGGGACGCTCTTCACCGAGCCGTTCCACCTTGCCACGCAGCTGGCCAGTCTCGACTACTCCTCGCACGGCCGGGCCGGCTGGCTGGTCAACGCGGACAACTTTGCCGCGGAAGCCCGGTCCGTGGGCCGCACGCCGCTTCCCGGGGACGAAGTGATCAGCGAGGCAGCCGATGTTGTCCAGGCCAACCGCAGGCTCTGGGACTCCTGGGAAGATGACGCTGTCATCCGCGACGTTGCCACGGGCCGCTACCTGGACCGCGGAAAGCTGCACTATGCCGATTTTGAAGGCGAGCGGTTCGCCGTGAAGGGCCCGTCCATCATTCCGCGTCCACTCCAGGGCCAGCTGGTGGTGTTCGCCCCCGCAAGCCTGCTTCCCGCCGTCGAAGCTGACGTGGCCCTGGTCTCCGCCGGCACGGCCGACGACCTGGCCCAGGCAGCACAAGAGGCAGCGGCGGCAGGTGCGCAGCGGACGGTCGTTGAACTGGATGTGATCCTGGACGCCCGGGGGCAAACCGCAGCCAGCCGGCTTGCGGAGCTTGATGCCCACGAAAAGTGGCAGGGCGGAGCGCGCTACGTGGGCGATCCCGATGGGCTCGTGGAACTCCTCACGGCGCTCTTTGCAGCCGCAGACGGCGTGCGCCTCAAGCCCGCAGTGCTGGACATCGACCTGCCGGAGCTTGCCCGCAAGGTGCTGCCTGAACTGCACAAGTCCGGGCTCGTAACGCCGCCAAAGCCAGGCACGACGCTGCGCGAAATTTTCCGCCTTCCACGCCCCGCCAACCGCTACGCCGCAGCCTGAACAAGGCCAAGAACAAGGCAGAGAGCAGAACCATGACCAAGCATCACCGCATCGCAGGCAACGGCCGGATCCAGTTCGGTGTCTTTTTCCAGGGCGTCAACCACACCACGGTGTGGAAGGACCCGGCCAGCGGCTCGCAGACCGACTTCGAATCCTTCCGCCGCGTGGCACAGACAGCCGAACGAGGCCTTTTTACAGCCTTCTTCCTCGGCGAGGGCCTCCGCCTCCGCGAACACCTGGGCAGGATCCACGACCTGGACGTCGCAGGGCGGCCGGACGCGCAGACCGCCCTGGCCGCCCTGGCAGCCATCACCACCAACATCGGATTGGTGGCCACGCAGAACACCACGTACAACGACCCTGCGGACCTTGCCCACCGCCTCGCCAGCCTCGATCTGTTGTCGAGTGGCCGGGTTGCGTGGAACATCGTCACGACGGACAATGCATGGACCGGTGCCAACTTCAGGCGCGGCGGGTTCCTCAAGCACGAGGACCGCTATGTCCGGGCCGAAGCGTTCGTCCAGACGGCCAAGGCCATCTGGGATTCCTGGGCTGACGGCGCAATCGCCGGGTCCCGGAACGAGGCCCGCTGGCTCGCTGAGGGCAGCATCAGTCCGGTACAGCGCAAGGATCAAAGCTTCGACGTCGAGATCACCGGACGCCTACCCCGCTCCAGCCAGCACCACCCCGTGTTGTTCCAGGCAGGCGATTCACCGGACGGCCGCGACTTCGCGGTGAGGAACGCCGACGTCATCTTCTCGGCCCACCCCGAGCTGGAGGACGCGAAGAAGTTCCGCGAGGACATCGTGGCCAGGACCCTCAAAGCCGGCCGCCCTGCCGATGACGTGAAGATCTTCCCCGGCCAGGAATTCATCCTCGGCGCCACAGCCGCCGAAGCCGAGGAGAAGCACCAGTGGGTCCGTTCACAACAGGTTGGCCCGGAAACCGCGATCGCGTACCTTGAGCAGTTCTGGGGCCGGACGCTCACCGGGTATGACCCGGACGGGCCGCTCCCGGACATCGACCCGGTGGTGGACGTCACCAACCCCACGCGCGGCAACGCCTTCCACGGCAAGAGCGCCAAGGAGCTCGCAACCCAGTGGCGTGATGAGGCCAAAGACAAGGGCCAGTCCATCCGGCAATTCGTGGCTGCCCGTTCCCGCCTGAACGGCCGTGGACTGGTGGGCTCCTACGACGACGTCGCGGACAAGCTCGCCGAATACGCCCACGCGGGAGCCGTGGACGGTTTCAACATCACGCCCTGGATTGTCCCGACCGGCCTGGACGAGATCGTCAACGAACTTGTCCCCAGGCTCCAGGACCGCGGCGTCTACCGCACCGAATATGAAGGCTCCACCCTCCGCGAAAACCTCGGGCTCCGTGAGCCCCTCACCCGTCGCGGTTCACTCACCAGCCCCGAACTCACTGAAAGCGAAAACGTCGCATGAGAATCCCCAAACTGTCCGCAGCCCGCGGCACAAAGAAGCCTGCCGCCGTCGTCGGTGTCCTTGGAGCCGTCGCACTCCTTGCCTCCGCCTGCGGTGGAGGGGCCGACGCCGGTACGCAGCAAAGTGCGGCAGCCTCACCCGTGCCGGGTGGGAACCTGAACTTCGCGGTCTCCGTTGACCGTGGCTGCATCGACCCGCAGCAGGTGGGCAACAACGACGCGATCGCGATTGCCCGCCAGACCGTGGCCTCGTTGACCTCGCAGGACCCGAAGACCGGCGAAATCGTTCCTTGGCTTGCAGAGAAATTCGAGAACAACGCGGACGCCACGAGCTTCACGTTCACCCTGCGCACGGGAGCCACCTATGCGGACGGAACTGCGATTGATGCCGCTTCCGTCAAGACCAACTTCGAAGCCATCAAGGCCCTCGGTGCGAAGGCAACACTGGGCTCCACGTATCTGAGCGACGTCAGCGCCATTACCGTGAAGGATCCGAAAACCGTGGTGGTGGACTTCTCCAAGCCCAACGCCCAGTTCCTGCAGGCCACCTCCACCTTCACTCTGGGGCTCCTGTCTCCCGCCTCGGCCCAGTTGTCTGAGGCGGACCGTTGCGCCGGCAAGTTCTCGGGTTCGGGCCCCTTCAACGTCAAGAGTTACACCGTGGACAAGGAAGCGGTCCTGGAGCGTCGGGCCGGCTACAGCTGGCCGTCCTCCACCAACAGCAACAAGGGCGAGTCCTACCTTGACTCGGTGACGTTCAAGATCATTCCGGAGGCGGGCAACCGCACGGGCAGCCTGCAGTCCGGCCAGATCGATGCCACGGCGGCGATCTCTGCCGCGGACATCCAGTTGTTCAACGGGAACGGCTTCTGGAACGAGACCCGTGCCAACCCGGGCGTGGTCTATAACCTGTACTCCAACGAGTCCAACCCCAAGCTGAAGGAAACAGCTGTCCGCCAGGCGATCTCCAAGGCGATCAACCGCGAGGAAATCACCAAGACCCTCTTGACGGAGGCCGACCAGCCGGCAAAGGGCGTGCTCTCGCACACCACCCCGTACTTCAAGGATTTCAGCTCGTTGCTGGCCCACGATCCGGAGGGGGCCAGGAAGCTCCTGGACGACGCCGGATGGAAGCCAGGTGCCGATGGCATCCGCGAGAAGAACGGGGAGAAGCTCTCCTTCAAGGTCACGTACTGGCAGTCACCCAAGGAAGTCCTGGAGCTTGTCCAGCAGCAACTTAAAGCCATCGGCGTGGACCTGCAGTTGAAGTTCACCACGATTGCCGATGTCACGGCGGCCCAGGCGGATAAGACCTATGACTTCTCCTACGGCAACCTGACCCGAAGCGATCCGGACGTTCTGCGCACCGTCTTTGCCTCCAACACGGCCCGCGGCGGCAGCAATCTTCGCGAGAAACTTCCCGTCGACGACACCTTGGGGGAGCAGGCTGCGGCTTTGGACAAGGACGCCCGTCAGAAGCTGGTGGACCAGGCCCAGGAAGCCCTGATCAAGGACGCCCATTCCATCCCGCTGTACGAACTGTCCACCACGATTTCGGCCAGCGAGAAGGTCCACGACCTCAAGTTCGAAGCTTCCAGCCGCCTGGACTTCTACGACGCCTGGCTGAGCAAGTAGGCACCCCATGATCCGCTACATCGGCCGGCGGTTGCTGCAGGGAGCGTTTGTCCTCTGGGCCGCCTACACCGTGTCCTTCCTGATCCTGTACTTGCTGCCCGGCGACGCCGTGAGCATTATGGCCAGCGGCGACGAACAGAACGCCGTGGACCCCGCGCTCGTGGCCAAGCTGCGCAGCGAGTACGGGCTGGACAGGCCCCTCCACGAGCAGTACTTCATTGCGCTGGTCAAGGCCCTCCAACTGGACTTTGGCGTTTCCATCAAGAACGGAGTTCCTGCGACCGCAACCGTGGCCGAGGTCCTGCCGGAAACCATCAAACTGGCCGTTGCCGGGTTCGCCCTGGCCGTAGTCCTGGGGAGCGTGTTGGCGGTGGTTGCGGCGTTCAGCCGCAACCGCTGGATCCGCACGGCGTTCTCCTCGCTGCCCCCGCTGGGGATCGCGGTGCCCACGTTCTGGATCGGTCTGCTGTTGCTTGAGTTCTTCTCCTTCCGGTTGCGTCTGTTCCCGGCCATAGGGAACGACGGCGGCGAGAGCCTTGTGCTGCCGGCGCTGACTTTGGCGATACCCACCGCAGCCGTGATCGCGCAGTTGCTTACCCGCAGCCTCCACCAGACACTCGGGGAGCCGTACATCGAACAGATCCGGGCCAAAGGTGCCAGCGAAGCGCTGATCAACTTTGGACATGCGCTGAGGAACGCGGCCATCCCCACCCTGACCATGCTGGGCATACTCGTGGGAAACCTGCTGGCCGGCGCCGTGGTGAGCGAGACCGTGTTCTCAAGGGCAGGGATCGGCCGGCTGACCGTCACCGCAGTGAACAGCCGGGACATCCCCGTAGTGCAGACACTCGTAGTCCTGGCAGCAGCGATCTTTGTGATCACCAGCCTGATCGTTGACCTCATCTACCCACTCGTGGACCCACGCATCAATACGGCGCGCGGGGCCAAAGCCTAGGAGGCCGGCATGTCGCAGCAACTTGATACCCGCGTGGGAACTGCCGCGGATTCCCACTCCGTCATTGGGCTCCCGCAACAGGCCACCTTCCCGGAGGACACCACGGAAGCAGACCGCCCGGCGCCGGGGCTGTTCCCGGGGGTCCGGAAGGCCCTGGATTGGCGATCCCTGGCACGCCGGGCCGCCGTCCGGCCGGGGCTGGTGCTGTCCGTGCTGGTCCTGGCCACCGTGATCCTGTGGGCATTGATCCCGACAGCGTTCACGCCGTGGCCACCGGACGCGGGTGTTCCCTCGTCCCGGCTCAAACCGCCGTCCGCCGAGCACTGGTTCGGCAAGGACAGTCTGGGCCGGGACCTGTTTTCCCGCGTGGTGCATGGTTCGGCGACGTCCCTCGCTGCAACTGCCGTGGCCGTTGCGGTGGGACTCGTTGCCGGATCCGCGCTGGGGCTGCTCGCCGGCTCGCTGCGGGGCTGGGTGGACGATGCGATCATGCGCGTCATGGACGTCCTCCTGGCCATCCCAAGCCTGCTGCTCTCGCTGGCCCTGATCACGGTCCTGGGCTTTGGCACCATCAACGTTGCCGTCGCCGTGGGTGTTGCCAGCGTGGCTAACTTTGCCCGCATCATGCGCGCCGAGGCCCTCCGCGTCAGCACCGCCGTCTACGTCGAGGCTGCCCGTTCGGCCGGGGTGCGCTGGCACAGCATCCTGATCCGGCACATCCTGCCCAATGCGGCCGGCCCGGTCCTGGCGCTGTCCGCGCTGGAGTTCGGCATGGCTGTGCTGTCCATTTCGTCGCTGAGCTTCCTCGGCTTCGGTGCTCCGCCGCCCGCAGCTGAATGGGGTTCGCTCGTGGCCGGAGGCCGCGATTACCTGGTTGCTGCGTGGTGGCTGGTGACCTTGCCCGGCGTGGTGATTGCCGCCGTCGTGCTGTCCACCAACCGCATTTCGCACGCGTTCCAGGACGCTGAAAGGAACCGGAAATGAGTCCGCTGCTGAAGGTCGAGGGGTTACGTGTCGATTACCTGGTCAACGGCCAACCGAAGACTGCCGTCTCAGGGGTATCGTTCGAGGTCAATGCCGGCGAGGTTGTGGCGATCGTGGGGGAGTCGGGATCGGGCAAAACCACCACCGCGCACTCCATCATCAACCTGCTTCCCGGAAATGCGCGGTTCGCTTCCGGCAGCATTAGCTTCGACGGCGCGGACCTCACCGCGCTGACCCGCAAGGAGTGGCAGGGCGTGCGGGGCAGGGAAATCGGGCTGATTCCGCAGGACCCGACGGCATCGCTCGACCCGCTGCAGAAGGTGGGCGAGCAGGTAGCGGAGGCCCTGACCATTCACCGCCTGCAACCCCGGAAAGAGGCTCGACGCCGGGCGGTTGAGCTATTGCAGGAGAGTGGCATCCGCGATGCCGCCACCCGCGCACGGCAATACCCGCACCAGTTCTCGGGCGGCATGCGGCAGCGCGTGCTGATCGCCACAGCCTTGGCTGCCCAGCCCAAACTCGTGATCGCCGACGAACCCACCAGCGCCTTGGACGTCACGGTGCAGCGCCAGATTCTGGACAACATCGCGGCCCTGACCGCCGAACGGGGCACGGCCGTCCTCCTGATCACGCATGACCTAGGTGTTGCTGCCGACCGGGCGGACCGGATCATCGTCATGAAGCAGGGCGCCATAGTGGAGGAGGGGCCGGCCGCCGAGGTCCTGGGCAATCCACGCCACGAGTACACACGCCAGCTCATTGACGCGGCTCCGGGGCTAAGTCCGCGGCGGCTCCGACCTGCCGCACCCGTGCGCGCTTCGGGGAAAGGCCCGACGGCGGCTGGTCAGGTGTTGCTGCAAGCAAACGTGCTGCGCAAGGTCTTTTCCCTGCCAAGGACTGCCGGTGGCGCGCGTTTACTGACCGCTGTGGATGACGTTTCCCTGGACATCCGCCGTGGCGAGACGCTGGCTTTGGTGGGCGAGTCCGGTTCCGGAAAGAGCACTGTGGCCCGCTTGCTGCTGCGATTGGAGAAGCCGACCTCCGGTTCGGTGGTGTTCGACGGCGTGGACCTCGCCTCGGTCAGGGGTGAGCGCTTGCGCCAGTTGCGGAGGCGCTTCCAGGTGGTGTTCCAGAGCCCTTACGCCTCAGTGGATCCGCGGTTTTCCGTGGAGGACATCATCGCCGAACCGCTCCGGGCGTTCTCTGAAGGTTCGTCTGCTGAGCGGCGTGACCGGGTACGTTCCTTGTTGGAGGAAGTTCATCTGCCCTCCGACTATGGTTCCCGGAAGCCGTCGGAGCTCTCCGGTGGTCAGCGACAGCGCGTGGCCATTGCCCGGGCACTCGCTTTGAAACCGGAGCTCGTGGTGCTCGATGAGGCAGTTTCTGCGCTGGACGTGTCGGTTCAAGCCCAAATCCTGTCCCTGCTGGTGGAACTGCAGGAACACGAGTCGCTGAGCTATCTGTTCATCTCGCACGATCTCGCCGTGGTGCAGCAGATCTCTGACCGCGTGGCAGTAATGAAAGCGGGCAGGCTCGTGGAGATCGGCGACGCCTTGGACGTCCTTGTGAACCCTGTGGAGGAATACACGAGGGCTCTGATCTCGGCCATCCCGGGCCGTCAGCTCCCGGCTGAGACGTCGAAAGGCTTGATCCGGTCCCCTTGAAATGAGCCATGAAGGACCTGCGCGTGTCCGCGTAGAATGGGGGCACTGAACCCCCGGGGCTCTGGAGGGCAATATCTGTCATGTCGCACATTGATCGCAAGGCTCTGGTTTCGGCTGTCATTGGACTGGTCATAGCGATTGTTCCAGCGTTGCTCGGCGCCCCCGAACTCGCGCCCCTGATTGGATGGGCTGTAGCCGGCGGCGTCTTCCTGGTCTGGGCGTGGTCCAAGGCCTGGCCCGCGGGGCCTGAGGCCACGGGTGAACTCGCCCGCCAGGAAGGCCGTTCCCGACGTCTCGTCGATTCCCTCATCACGGCAGCGACGTTCGTCAGCCTGGTGGCGGTCGTCTTCGCGTTGATCCGCAGCCAGCAGAAGGACCTTATAGGCATAGCCGCGGCGGTTCTGGCGGCTCTGGGCGTGATACTCGCGTGGGCGCTCGTCAACACTGTCTATGCGTTCAAGTACGCCAGGATGTACTACCACGACGACCAGCACCGCTTCAGCTTCAACCAGGACGAGGACCCGTCGTACAGCGACTTTGCCTATGCGGCATTTTCCATCGGCATGTCATATAACGCGAGCAATGTCAGCGAGTCATCCACTCCCTCGCGCAGGATTGCTTTGGGGCACGCTTTGCTCTCATATTTCTTCGGCACCTTTGTGGTCGCGGTGGCGATCAACCTGATGGTCAGCCTTGGCCAGTCGGGTTGACCACGGCCAATCTGCGTGAGTACGGGATACCCCTGACCCTGGTGATTCGTGAATCTCCCCACTTTATTTTGAGTAGATCAAAATAACGATCTAGACTTGTGTACAGGCCAGAGCAGCCCTCGCGAATACCGCGCCGGTGAACATTCCCGGGCGGGCAGGGCTACGGCACACACCCCAAAGCCCTCCTGCTTGTGCGGCGCCGGAACCAGAACCGCCCTGTTCCTGAACCCAAGGAGACCCCCATGACCGTATTGGCTGAACGCCCCGTAACAACCCATTCCGCTACCGAAACCGCGGCCGTTACCCCTGCACTGCGCAAGGGCAGCTACGTAACTCTCCCCGCCGGAACGTCGCAGGTCCGCTCTGAAGGTTCCTATGTCACAGTCCCCGGCAACCGGAACATCCCGCCTGTCATCCCAGCCAGCTATGTCAAGGTAGCCGGCGCTCCCGCTGTAACCGCCGGACCCGTCGGCGGCAACTACGTAACGCTTTCGACGGCAGCTTAAACCCCCGGAATGTTCTGGTGGAACGCCGGAACCGCCGACGACGACACGCACTGTGTCGTCGTCCGCCTTTAAAGGCAAAGCACTAGAACAACGGCCACGGTACCGCCGGCATCTGCCCGTGCGGAGCCGGAAACCGCCCGGACGAGCGCAATACCGCACAGCGGGCCGTGAGCGCAGCGATTTCGCCGGCGCTGAGCAAACCCTCCAGATCCTGGCCCAGCCCACCGCGCAGCCCTTCGCTGACACGTTCAACGCCTTCGTGTTCATCGGCGGTCAGGGCGTCACCCAGCCACCCCCACAGGACCGTGCGAAGCTTGTGATCGCTGTGAAAGGTGAGCCCATGATCCACCCCGTGCCGGTGCCCATCAGACATGGCGAGAACATGATTGCCCTTGCGGTCGGCGTTGTTGACGATCACGTCGAAGACCGCCATGCGCCGGAGGGCCGGTGTGTCTTCGTGAACCAGGGCGACCATTCGACCGGTCTCGTCCTGGCCTTCGAGGACTTGTTTCCAGCCCGTCGCGGGGACATGCTCCCTGTCCACCAGGTCCACGGCGCTGTGGCCGGGATCCTGGTCCTTCCAGAGCTGCACCATTCCCCGGCCCAAAGGACCATCGCGCAGCCATGTGTGCGGCACGATGTCCCAACCGAAAACCTCCGAGACCAGGTAAGCGGCGACTTCCCGGCCCGCCAGGGTGCCCTGGGGAAAATCCCACAGCGGGCTTTCGCCTGCTATCGGCTTGTAGACGACAGGCAGGTCGCCGATGCTGCCCAGGAAAGTAGCGTTCGAGGCTGTCGTGATGCGACCGGTGAGCGACAGCTCGTCGTTAACCAGGTCCGGTGCCGGCATCAGGCCTCTGGAACGGCGCAGGTGTGCCCGTCGGCGTCCATGGGGTAACCGCAAAGCGGACACGTTGGACGCCCTGCGGCTACGATCTCGCGCGTACGCTTGGCAAATGCCCGGGCTGTACCGACAGGCATCCGCACCAGCAGCATTTCTGTCTCTTCAGCGGCTTCGTCAACATCGTCGGCGTCATGAAGGGGATAGGCCTCAACCACAATCTGGGCAGTGGTTGGGTCCCAGCCAAGGCTCATTGTGCCGGCGCGGAACTGCTCCTGGGGAGCCTCGAGCGGGTCATCGTCGACGAGTTCCACGGGAGTGCCCGTAGGAACACTGAAGGGGTTGTCCTCAAGGGTTATGAGCTGGTCGAGCAGTTCGTCGATCTTCTCACCGAGCTGTGCCGACTGCTGCTTCTCGAGGCCAACACTCACGATCTGCTTCCCTGCGCGGACCTGCAGGTAGAACGTTCGCTCTCCTGGACGGCCGATGGTGCCAATGACCACCCGGTCAGGCCAGGCAAACTCATGAACACGCGTAGGCATGTGAGTATTCTAGGCACATGCGGTTTACGGCGTCTTCCGGCCTGCGCCGCCGCCAACGGGAGCATCGCCGGATTGCAGGCCGTTCGCCAGCCACGACAGGTCGCCGGCCTCGGTGTTGGTCGCATATACGCTCGGCCGCTGAGCGCCGTAATGGACGATCGATACGGACGCGGGGCCAACATTAATTCGCTGGAACAGGTCAAGGTGCATCCCGAGGGCGTCGGCGAGGATCGACTTGATGACGTCACCGTGGCTCACGGCCACCCACACCGCCCCCGGTCCGAATTCCGCTTCGAAGGCTGCATCATGCCGGCGGACCGCTGCCACTGCCCGGGCCTGCATACCGGCCATGGATTCACCGCCGGGAAAAACGACGGCGGACGGGTGCGACTGTACAAGGGGCCACAATTCCTGGGCCGCGAGGTCGCTGAGCGGGCGACCCTGCCATTGGCCGTAGTCGCACTCGGTGAGGTCGGGGTCGACGGGTGCATAGGGTGAGCCAGGCTGCCGGTCAAGGATGAACCGGGCGGTTTGCAGGCAACGCTCCAGTGGGCTCGATACCACCCCCGCGACAGGCACAGCCGAGAGCCGTTCTCCGGTGCGGGCCGCTTGTTCACGACCGGTATCGTCCAGGCTGACGCCAAGGGCCCGCCCGGCCAGCAGTCCGGTGGCATTGGCTGTGGTGCGGCCGTGCCGTACGAGAATAACTGTCGCCATGCACCCAGCCTATCCACCCGCTGGAGGGCGCGCTTGACCCGATAGCGCGCTCAAGCTGGACGAACGGGCAGTGATCGGCCGGCGCGGTGCACGATGTCTTTCACGAAGCGGCCTGTACGGAACCCATGGCGGCGTGGTCCGGCTCGTTGAATTCGAGACCCAACAGTGCGTTTTCGGTGACTTCGGGCAGGGCGGGGTGGATCCAGTATTGCTTGGCGGCGAAGTGGCGCAGATCGAGGTCGAAGGCCAGGGCGGTAATCATCTGTTGGATCAGGGTTGATGCCTGGGGGCCCATGTAGTGGGCGCCGAGAAGTTTGCCGCTGTCCCGGTCGGCGATGAGCTTGCAGATTCCGGTGGTGTCCTCCAGGGCCCATCCGTAGGCGACGTCCCCGTACTCCTGGACTTTGATGGTCACATTGTGTCCTTGCTCCCGGGCCTGGGCTTCGGTCATTCCGACAGTTGCAATCTGGGGGTGCGTGAAGGTGGCGGCAGGAACATGGTCGTGTGGCATGCTCTTGAGGTACTCCGGGTTCAACAGGTTGTGGCGGACGGCGCGCATCTCGGCGTTGGCGACGTGTTTGAGCATGTAAGGCGAGGAGACATCGCCGAGTGCCCAGACGCCGGCGGCGGAAATCGAACGGCCGTACTGATCGACCTTGATCCGCCCGGAGTCCGTCATCTCGATTCCCCCGGAAGGCAGGTCCAGCAGGTCCCCGTTCGGGACACGCCCGGTGGCTACCAGAAGTACTTCCCCGCTCGCGGAGGAGCCGTCGTCCAACCGGACAGTTATGCCGGTGTCTGTAGCGTCGGCGCCAACAACGGTGCGACCGAACCGGACAGTGAAGCGTTCGGCGGCCAGTTCGTTGAAGCGGTCGTGCAGGTCCTGGTCCAGGTTCCGCAGGAGCGTTGAGCGGGCGATGATCGTGACCGTTGTGCCGAGGGCGTCGAAAACGTGGGCGAACTCCATGGCGATATAGCCTCCGCCGATGATCACCATGGACCGTGGCAGCTGCGGCAGGCGCATGATGTCCTCATTGGTGTGGTAGCGCACGCCGGATGCGCTGATGGCCGCCGGGATATAGGGCCGCGAGCCGGCGGCAATGACGATCTGGTCGGCGGAGATGGTTGTCCGGTGGGAACCCTGCCCGGTGCTGAGGGTACGTTCTCCAACGAAGACCGCGTGCCGGTCGTAGACGTCGATGTTAGGAGTCCGTGACCCGCGGCGATATTCTTCCCCGGAAGCAGCGATCGGGTCGATGCGGTTCCCAAAGATGCGGTCCACCAGTGCGGGCCAGTCCACGGACTTGACCTCTGCCTGAATTCCCAGCCGCCCGGATCGAAGGGTCTGGAGTGCGGTGTCGGCAGTGTGTACGTACATTTTCGACGGGATGCAGCCGGCATTGAGGCACGTGCCGCCGAAGGGGCCTTTTTCAATGATCGCTATCGACCGGTCTTCGAACTCGGGCCCGGGAAGGGAGTTCCCGGATCCGGCACCGATGATGATCAGGTCGTAGTGCCGGTCCGCGGCGGCGCTGCTGGCGGCATTGTGCATGAGTGGTCCCTCCTCCAGGGTTTCCTCAACACTAGTGAACCCCTGCGGCGTTTAGGCTTGGTCCATGTCGACTGACGAAGAAAAAGACCCTCCGGTTCCCGCGGACGTTGAGGGCAAGATCCCGAAGAAAGTTCACGATGCGCCAGAGGCGGCCGCGTCGCCGGGGGACGATCCCGACGAAACAGATGTAACCCGCCAACCCGGGCCAGGCCGCACGCAGCCTTGACCATGGGTGTCTGGCGGTTTCCGGTCATTGGCGGGATGCGGGTACTACAGTTGGTATATGGCTGCCGGCCGCAATCCGCTTGATGAGCTGCGTGAAACCATCGGCCATCTGGCTAACCAGTTGAAGCTGCCAGGTTCGGAACGCGTTGACGACCTGGTCGGTGAACTCGTTGGTGCCCGGCCCCAGCCGGCCAGGCCGTTGTCCGAGGTCCAGGCCGAGCTTGATGCCTTGGTGGGCCTGGAGACCGTGAAGGAACAGGTGCGGGCGCTCGTCGCTTTGCTCCAGGTCCAGGCCCGTCGCAAGGCACATGGCCTCCCGGAAGTAGCCACATCCCAACATCTGGTGTTCCTCGGAAACCCGGGAACAGGCAAGACCACCGTTGCGCGGCTCCTGGCCGAGATGTACCGCGCAGTCGGTTTGCTGCAAAAAGGCCACTTGGTGGAGGTCGACCGTTCAGGCCTGGTGGGGCAGTACGTCGGAGCGACCGCCATCAAAACAGACAGGGTCATCCGGCGTGCGCTGGACGGGGTGCTGTTTATCGACGAGGCCTATGCACTGGCCCCGGAGGACGGAAGGATGGACTTCGGTCCCGAGGCGATCGAAGTCCTGCTCAAACGGATGGAGGACCACCGGCACCGGCTTGTCGTGATCGTGGCGGGGTACCCGCGCCTGATGGAAGCCTTCCTGCTTTCCAACCCTGGACTGCGCTCGCGTTTCTCCCGCGAGATCACTTTCCCCGATTACTCGGTGGATGAACTCCAAACGATCTTCCACCGGATGCTTGCCCAGCATGAGTACACGCTGGATGCCGATGCTGACCATATGCTGCGCCGCATCCTTGCAGGGCTCCACGCAGGCGAAGACTCCGGCAACGCACGGTTCGCCCGGACGCTGTTCGAACAGGCGCTCAACCGCCAGGCTTTGCGGTTGTCGCGGGATGAAGATCAAAGCCTCGATTCCCTTGAGCGTGAGCCCCTCACCACCCTCACGGCCACTGACCTCGTCGAGGCCGCACTTGCCCTGGGTGAGGAGCCGGAGCCGGACATGACCCCGGAACCGGAACGCCCACGCTGGTGGCGCTGGCTGGCGTGACGTGTCGTGTCACGGGATGGGGCAGTGCCCCGGTCTGTTCATGACCATTTGATGACCACGTCCGCCAAGGCCTTGGTGCCTTCGACGTAGTGGGCGTTGGCTTCGTCGGGACCGTGTGCCCAGGCTTCGGCTGCGGCCTGTTCCATCCCCGAGGCCATGTGGCGCTGGATGAGGCGGGGGATGCGGAGGGCCGGGGGAGTTTCAACAAACCAGACTTCGTCCAGCAAGCCCCGGATCCTGCTCCACCGGCCTTCCCGGGCGAGGAGGTAGTTGCCTTCCGTGAGGACATGGGTCACGCTCCGAAACACCGGGATGGAGGCTGCTACCGGCTCTTCGAGGCCCCGCCGGTACGCAGGTGCGTACACGACGTCTTCGTCGTTGCGGCGGAGCCGATCCAGCAGCGACAGGTATCCTCCGGCATCAAAGGTGTCAATGGCCCCTTTCCTCTCCCGGAGCGGTGTGCCGTCAATGATGGCATTCGCCAAGTGGAAACCATCCATGGGCACCACCGCACTCGTGTCACCGAGCTCCTTTCTCAGAAGCCCGGCAAGGGTGGACTTTCCTGCGCCGGGAGGGCCCACCAGTCCAATGATCCGGCGATGTCCGGAGGCGGTTCCTTCGCGCAGCCGCTGTGCCAGCGCCGCGGCGTCGCCTGGAAGTTCGGGTTGCACTGTTTCCTTTCCTGCCCGGCGGGCCGGCTGTTGCCGGGAACCTGAGCCCTCCGGTCATCGCATCATCGCCAAGCTCGTCCTCAGACCAGCGGCAGTCCTACGGTGCCAGTCTGTCGCCCCTGCGGTGGACCCGGAACCAGCGATAGCCGTATCTTCCCACGTCAACCGAGAAGCTGCCGTCCGGATGCAAAGGCGCGTTGCCGCCGTCGAGCAGGTCAAGCAGCACAGCTCCCCGGTAGGCCTGCCGCGGACCGTCCTCCGGCCCAATCCGTCCACGTACCTTCACCGGAGCCTCACCGAAGTTGTGCAGCAGGACCAGCATTCCGCCGTCGGCGGTCAGCGAGTGGGCGAGCACGGAAGGTTCGTCTTGTTCGATCACTGCGAACTGGCCCCAACCCAGTTCGGGTGACTCCCGGTAACGTGCAATCAGCGTGGCCATGAATGTGAATAGAGAATCAGGGTCACGTTTGCCGGCGGCCGCATTGACACGGTCCGGTCCGTACTCGCCGCGCACCGGCGGAGCCACCAGCTCCGAGCTTTTGGCAGTGGAGAATCCGCCGTTCTTTTCGCTGTTCCATTGCATCGGCGTGCGAACCGCGGCGCGGCTTCTTTGCCGCAGGTCTTCTCCCATGCCGATCTCTTCGCCGTAGAAAAGCACGGGCGTCCCGGGCAATGAGAACATCAGCGAATACACCATCCGCAGCCGATCCTGGTCACCGCCGAGCATTGGCGGAAGCCGGCGGCGCAGTCCCCGGCCGTAGATCTGCATGTTTTTCCGAGGCCCGAATGCCTGGAAGACTTCCTGCCGCTCACCCTCACTGAGTTTGTCGAGGGTGAGTTCGTCATGATTGCGGACGAACATCGCCCACTGGTTGTCCGGATGGATGGCCGGCCGGCTCTTGAGGTTCTCCGCCAGCGGACGGGCATCCTGCCGGGCCAATGACAGGTAGAGGTGCTGCATGGACATGAAGTCGAACTGCATGTTCAGCTCGTTGCCCTCCGGTCCGCCGAAGTATTCAAGTTGTTCCTTGTAGGGCAGGTTCACTTCTCCCAACAGCACGGCGCTGCCGTTGCGCCTGCTGACGAAGCTTCGGAGTGCCGACAGGTAACCATGTGGATCGATGGTCGCTGCTTCGTCCTTGGGCTGTCCCCGTGTCTCCAGGAAGAAGGGCACGGCATCGAGCCGGAAACCGTCCAGGCCCAGTTCCAGCCACAGCCCCATCGCCTTCGCGATCTGCTCCCGGACCCGCGGATTGGTGACGTTAAGGTCCGGCTGGTGCTTGGCAAACATGTGGAGGTACCACTCACCGGTGCCCTCATCCTGCGTCCACAGCGAGTTCTCTTCCCCTGGGAACACGACCTCCGAGGACGTGTCCGGGGGAGTGTCCTGCCGCCACACATAGAAGTCGCGGTAGGGGTTGTCAACCGACTTCCGTGCCTCGACGAACCAGGGGTGTTGGTCCGAGGTGTGGTTCACTACAAAGTCCGCAATGACCCGCATGCCCCGGTCCTTGGCCGCGCGGATGAACTCCACGAGGTCCCCGAGCGTGCCCAGCCGGGGGTCGACGCCGAAAAAATCGGTGACGTCGTAGCCGTCGTCGCGGTCCGGGGACGGGTAGAACGGCATCAGCCAGATGCAGGTCACACCGAGCGCGGCGAGGTAGTCCACCCGCTGCGCCAGACCGGCGAAGTCTCCGGTGCCGTCGCCGTCGTGGTCATGGAAGGTCTCCACGTCCAGGCAGTAGATGACGGCGTTCTTCCACCACAGATCGGACGTTTGGGCAGTCTTCATGGCTCAATGCCCGACGCCGGTTGGGCAGCTGCCGTGGCCTGCTGCGGTTCAGAGGCGGTTGCGCCGGTATCGCTTCCGCGGCCGCGCAGCTGCGGCAGGACATCGGAGCCGAACGCCTCGATGAAGGGCGCCTGCTCCTGGCCTACGAAATGCAGGTACAGTTCGTCGAAGCCCAACTCCACGTATCGGGCCAGCCACTCCGCGTGTTGCCCTGGGCTCGCGGAGACGTTGACCGCGCTGCGGACCTGCTCTTCACCCACGTGCTCTGCCGTGCCGTCGAAGTGCGCCGCTGTGGGGAGGTCCCACGGAATGGGCGGCGCGAACGTGTTGGTTCGCCACTGGTCGAGGGCGAGTGCGGCTGCTTCCGTCTCTTTTGGAGCCCAGGACAGGTGCACCTGCAGCACCGCTTTCCCCTGGCCGCCGCTGTCCCGGTACGCCGCCAGCATCTCCCGCAGCTTGGAAGCGGGCTGGTTCACGGTGATCAGGCCGTCCGCCCATGCGGCGGCCCTACGGGCCGTGTCCACGCTGATGGCGGGTGCGATCAACGGCGGCGGGGAGTCGGGAACATCCCAGATCCTTGCCTGCTCCACGGACACCAGCCCCCGGTGGGTGACTTCCTCTCCGCGGTGGAGCCGGCGGATGACCTCCACGCACTCTTCCAGCCTGGCTTGCCGGATGTCCTTGGGTGGCCATGGGTCACCCGTAATGTGTTCGTTCATATTTTCACCGCTGCCGGGTGCGAACCAGAAGCGGCCGGGGAACATGCTGGCCAGAGTTGCGGAAGCGTGCGCGATGATGGCGGGGTGGTACCTCTGCCCGGGCGCGGTTACCACCCCGAACCGCAGGCCCGTGGAAGCCAGTGCCGCCCCCAGCCACGACCAGGCAAAACCGGAGTGTCCTTGGCGTGAGGACCACGGCTCGATATGGTCCGAGCACATGGCGGCGTCGAAACCGGCACGTTCGGCGTGCTGGACGTCCTTGAGCAATTGGCCGGGACTGATCTGTTCATGCGATGCGTGAAAGCCGACGGTTACCATCGTTAATCTCTATCGTCACCCACCGCGCTGTGTCGAGGGTTTGCCGGTTGCGCGATTGTTCCCGGGTGCTTTTACGGGGCGCAGGGGCATTCAACAAGTCATGGCGCAACATGACGGCTGCGTTAAGTTGCGCTGGTCACATCTGTTTGCTTCTTTCCGGCCGATACGACCAGTCTTGCATCACCCTATTTTTCAGCGCTTGTCAGCGCGTGCCCAACGAAGGACACCATTTATGACTGACGTTCTCTGGTTTTCTGATCTTGGCCTGTCCGACCTTGACCAGGTTGGCGGCAAGAATGCTTCCCTCGGCGAAATGGTCCGCAGCCTCGCCTCGGCGGGCGTGAAGGTTCCGGACGGTTTTGCGACGACGGCCGATGCGTATCGGCGGTTCCTGAGCGAGTCCGGTCTGGACGGCCGGATCGAATCCATGCTGGAAGGCCTGGACAGCGGCGACGTGGCCGCTTTGGCCCGGGTTGGCCAGCAGATCCGTGACGCGATCCGTGAAACTCCGTTCCCGGCCGGCTTCGAAGAAGAAATCCGCGCCGCGTACACCCGCTTGACGCAGGAACATGGCGGGGAGGTTTCGTGGGCCGTGCGTTCCAGCGCCACGGCCGAGGATCTGCCGGACGCTTCGTTCGCCGGGCAGCAGGAGACGTTCCTGAATATCCGTGGAATCGAGAACATCCTGGTGGCGATCAAGGATGTTTTTGCTTCGCTTTACAACGACCGTGCCATTGCCTACCGCGTGCACCACGGCTTCACGCATTCCGAGGTGGCCCTGTCCGCTGGCGTGCAGCGGATGGTGCGTTCGGACATCGGCGCCTCAGGCGTGATGTTTACGATGGACACTGAAACCGGGTTCCAGGACGCTGTGTTCATTACCTCTTCCTATGGACTGGGCGAGGCCGTGGTCCAGGGGGCAGTCAACCCGGATGAGTTCTATGTCCACAAGCCCGGCCTGGCCGCCGGGCGTCCCGCCATCTTGAAGAGGGGCCTTGGCGAGAAGGCTATCCAGATGGTTTACACCGACTCCCAGGAAGTGGGCCGGACCGTGGATTTCGTCCCGGTGGCCCCCGAACTGCGGCAGCGTTTCAGCTTGTCCGATGCCGAAGTGGAGCAGTTGGCCCGGCATGCGCTGGCCATTGAGGCGCACTATGGCCGTCCCATGGACATTGAATGGGGCAAGGACGGCGTGGACGGGGAGCTGTACATCCTGCAGGCCCGCCCCGAAACGGTCGAGTCCCGGAAGGCTGCCGGTTCAGTTTCGCGCTACAAGCTCGCCGAGCGGTCCACGGTGCTGGTTGAGGGCCGTGCCATCGGCCAGCGGATCGGCGCCGGCCAGGTGAGGGTGTTGTCCTCGATTGACCAGATGGCGTCCTTCCAGGAGGGCGATGTCCTGGTGGCGAACATGACGGACCCGGACTGGGAACCGATCATGAAGAAGGCCGCTGCGATCGTCACTGACCGTGGCGGACGGACCTGCCACGCCGCGATCATTGCCCGGGAACTGGGGATCCCTGCGGTCGTTGGCACTGGCTACGCGTCTCAGATCCTCAAGGACGGCACCCCGGTGACGGTCTCCTGCGCGGAGGGTGAAGCCGGACTCGTGTACGAGGGACTGCTGGAGTACACGCTGCAGGAGACCAGCCTCGAGACCATGCCGGAAGCGCCGGTAAAGATCATGATGAACGTCGGCACTCCGGAGCAGGCTTTCAGCTTCGCCCGCCTCCCGCACCATGGTGTGGGCCTGGCGCGGCTTGAGTTCATCATCAACCGCCAGATCGGTATCCACCCGAATGCGCTGCTGGCCGTCAACGGTGAAGTGGAGCGTCCGGCCGGCCTGGACGACTTCACGGTGCGCCAGATCAGGGAGAAGACCGCCGCCTACGACGGTCCCCGCGATTACTACATCCGCCGGCTGGCTGAGGGCATCTCAACGATCGCTGCCGCGTTCGCGCCGGAGCCGGTCATCATCCGGTTGTCCGACTTCAAGTCCAACGAGTACGCCAACCTGATCGGCGGCCCGGCGTTCGAACCTGAAGAAGAGAACCCGATGATCGGCTACCGGGGTGCGTCCAGGTACCTGTCCGGGTCCTTCCGGAAGGCCTTCGAACTCGAATGTGAAGCCCTGAAGTACGTGCGCAACGAGATGGGCCTGACCAATATCAAGCTCATGGTTCCGTTTGTGCGGACCCTGGACGAGGCACGCGGTGTCATTGACTTGCTGACGGAGAATGGGCTGCGTCGCGGCGACAACGGGTTGGAAATCGTGATGATGTGCGAGCTCCCGGCCAATGCGTTGCTCGCTGACGAGTTCCTGGAGTACTTTGACGGTTTCTCGATCGGTTCCAACGACCTGACGCAGCTGACCCTGGGACTGGACCGCGACTCCGCACTGGTTGCAGACGGTTTCGACGAGCGGAACCCCGCTGTGACCAAGCTGCTCGAGATGGCCATCTCCGCATGCCGGGCCAAGGGCCGGTACGTCGGGATCTGCGGCCAGGGACCCAGCGACCACCCGGACTTTGCCGAATGGCTCCTGGCACAGGGAATCAGCTCTATATCGCTGAATCCCGATGCCGTGACCGAAACCTGGCTGCGGTTGGCCCGGTCCGGCAGCCGCGCGGCTGTCTAAATGGCAGACCGGCATGCCGTGGGGGCGGGCGCCCAGCCGGCCCCCACGGTGTTCTTCCTTTCCGACAGCACGGGCATCACCGCTGAGACCCTCGGCAACACCCTGCTGACGCAGTTCCCGTCCCACCGGCTGGAGCGCCGGAGTATTCCGTTCATCACCACGGTCGACCAGGCACGCGATGTTGTGGCTGCCATCAACCGGGTGGCTGCCACGGGGCCCCGGCCGCTGGTCTTCTCCACCACCGTCAGCCCGGACGTGCGTGCCGTTCTTGCCCAGAGCTCCGGGCACTTCTTCGACCTGTTCGGTGCCCACATCGGCCAGCTGGAGCAGGCGCTCGGCTCCCCGGCCAACGGCCTGCCGGGCCAAGCGCACGGTGTGGGGGACCAGGTGCGGTACCAGTCGCGCATGGCAGCGGTCGAATACGCGATCGAACACGATGACGGCCAGTCCCTCCGGGCGCTGGAACGCGCCGAGTTGATCCTGATCGCACCCTCACGCTGCGGCAAGACCCCGACCACCATGTACCTGGCCCTCCAGCACGGCATCCTGGCTGCGAACTTTCCCTTGGTCGAGGAAGATTTCGAGAGCATGACGCTTCCCAAGCCGTTGCTGCCGTTCGCGAAAAAGTGCTTCGGCCTCACCTCCCAGCCGGTACGGCTGAGCCAGATCCGCCAGGAGCGCCGTCCCGGAAGCGCCTACGCCTCCATGGCCCAGTGCACCTTCGAGCTTCGCAATGCCGAGGACATGTACCGGGCCAACAACATCCCGTACGTGAACTCCGCCTCCATGTCCGTGGAGGAAATTTCCGCCACAGTCCTGCAACGCATGCAACTGCACCACTGACGGGCCCGCACAACGGAAGGGTACGACGGCGGGTGGCCGCCCGCCGTCGTACCCTTCCGTCAGCTTGGGGCTGGATAAGACCTCCGGTTTCGGCCGGCCCCAAAGGTCCCGGGACTTACGTCAAGTGGTCAAAGTCTCCACGGCACCATGCGGCGTGCCGTTCAGCAGAGGCCTGCAGCACGTCCCTGGCTCTGTCAGCGATGACATTATTGAAGTTGCCGTAGATGCGGTTGACTGCAACGTACCAAGCTGGGCTGCGACCCGCAGCGCCACGGCACCGGACAGCGGCAAACGGTTGGGATAGCTGCGCATGAACGCAACAGAAGTGCGGTCCGGGTTCGGAAACACGCTGTCGCCGGTCAGCAGCACCCCTTCGCCTTCTGCGCCGGCTGCCCAGTGCGCCACGGCGCTGCCGGGAAAGTGGCCACCGGTTTGGTGCAGGGTGAGCCCTTCGGTGATGGTCTTGCTGCCGGACCAGGTCTGGATGGCAGGATCGTGCCGTCCCAACCACTGCCGGTCTGCCTCGGAGACGAGGACGGGGACGTTCCCCAGGCGGTGTGACCACTCCACCTGCACACCGAACATGTGGGGATGGCTGGCAGCGATCGCCAGCACGGGCCCCTGCGCAAGAACAGCTTCCACGGCGGCATCGTCAACGAACCCCACCGGATCCCAGAGCAGCGACCCGGCCGGCGTTACCACCAGTTGGGCGGTTTGCCCGATCCCCACTTTGGGCCCGGTACTGAGGCCGAACAGCCCGGGCTCGTTCTCTGCCATGGTGACTTTGTGGCCTTCGCCGGATAACCCGTCCAGGGTGAGCCACCGCTGTCCATCCTCTGGAACGTACTGGCGCTCATCCGTGCAGATCGGACAAAGATCCGGCAGAGGTTCGTCCCGCTCCACGGCACAGGTTGCACAGATCAGCATGGGGCCCCTTCCGTTGGTGGGACCCATGCTACTGGGCAGGATCGTCAAGCACTGCGAATACGCGGGCGGGACTTCCCGTGCCGCCGACAATCGGTAACGGTGCCACGATCAAAGCGGCGCCCACGGGCGGAAGCTTTCCCAGGTTCCGCAGGGACGTGATGCCGTACTTGTCGTTGCCCAGCAGGAAATGGTGGGCGGGAAACGGGGGCTGCTGTCCCGCAGCGATGCCGGCGTCAATGCCCACGGTCTCCACCCCGATTCCGGAAAGGCCGGTCTCTTCAGCAATCCATCGGGCACATTCGCCGGTCAGCCCGGGGGAGTGGGGCAGTCCCTGGGCGTCGTTGTTCAGGAATTCCTGCCGCGTGCCCGAGCGGTGTTCCCAGCCGCTGCGGATCAGGAGCCAGCCCCCATGGGGCAGTGCGCCGTGTTCGGCTTCCCAGGCGTGAAGGTGATTGATGTCCACCAGGAAATCGCTGTCGTCCCCGGCTTCAGCAGTGATGTCCAATACCGCGGCAGGACCCACCAGCCGGGCCGGTTCGATCCTGGACACATCTTTGCCTTCCCGTCCTGTTGCCCAGTGGATGGGTGCATCCAAGTGCGTACCGATGTGCTCACCGGTATGGATGTTGTGGTGCTTCCAATACGGGCCCGGCTCGTTGTAGGCGGACACTTCCTCCAGGGAGAAGTCAATGAGGTTGGCAAAAGGGGAGGGCAGTTCCAGGGTCGGGGTATCTGCGGACAGAGGGGTCGTGAGGTCGATGACCGAGATGCGGCCCGCGCCGAGGTCATCGATGAACCGGGCCGCGGCGCCCGTAGCTGTGGTGCTGGCATTGCTGGATTTCATGGAAGTTCCTCCAAATAGGTGGTGCAGTGGGTGGCCCGGTTGGTGCCCGGAGAAACTGCGCCGAAACCAATGGACGCGACGTTAGCACTGCGCCGCACGCTCTGGAACGGTCTCCGCCGAAGAAATGACTGCCTTACCGGAACCTGCATAGGCCCTGCCGGTATAGGCATTCGACGGCGTTGGACCAGGCGGGGGAGACTGAAGGAACAAGACGTAATCCGCATCACAGCGGGCGGCCAACCGTGAAATGCACCGTCGCTTTTTACAGCAGTCCGGTCCGCGGCCACAGGTCCTTCCCGGGACCCCTTTCAGTTTTCAGCCATCAAGGAGCAGACAATGTCCGATCTTCACGTCCCTCCCCAGGGATTGCGCCCCAGGGTCCACCGCTACGTTGTTGCCTCCCTGGTGGGGAACGCACTCGAGTGGTACGACTTTTTCCTGTATGCCACGGCGTCGGCCGTGGTGTTCGGGCGGCTGTTCTTCCCGGCGGACACCGACCCGCTGGTGGGCACCATGGCAGCGTTCGCCGGCTTCGCCGTGGGGTTTGCCGCCCGGCCACTGGGTGGCGTCATCTTTGGCCATATAGGTGACCGGCTCGGACGCAGGCGTTCCCTTGTCCTGACCTTGTCGATCATGGGCGTCAGCACCGCGCTCATGGGTCTGCTTCCCACGTACGCCCAGGTAGGGCTGCTCGCTCCGGCGCTCCTGATCCTCCTGCGGATCATGCAGGGCATAGCAGCAGGCGGTGAATGGGGCGGTGGTGTCCTGTTGATCAGTGAGAATTCCAACGACTCACGGCGCGGCATGCTCTCGGCCTTCAGCCAAGGCGGGATCTCTTTGGGGTTCGTCTTGTCCTCCCTGGCCTTCTTCCTGGTCCAACTGATGCCGGAACCGGAGTTCCTGGCGTGGGGCTGGCGCCTGCCGTTCCTGGTCAGTGTCCTGCTGCTTGGCGTTGGTGCGTACATCCGCTTCAAACTGCCGGAGTCCCAGGAGTTCAATGAAGCCCGCCAAAGCCATCCGCAGCACAAGCTGGCAGCCATCCAGGCCTTGCGTGCCCATCCCCGCGAGATCCTCATTGCCATGGGCCTACGCGTCGCCGAGAACGGCGGGTCCTACATTTTCCTGTCCTTCTCCATCGTCTACGGCGTTCATGTGGGAGTGGACAAGGGACTCCTGCTGCTGGCCGTTGCGGTGTCAATGCTGGCTTCCTTCGGAACGTACATTTTCTTCGGCTACCTCTCCGACCTCATTGGACGCCGCGTCGTGTACGCCATGGGCGCCGTGGGGATGGGGCTGATGGCATTCCCGTTCTTCGCCATGATCGACGCCAACACTCCTGCTGTGGTGATCCTTGCCTTCCTCCTTGCCAACGGTGTCTGCCATGGCGCCATGATTGGTACCCAGCCGGCGTTCTTCCATGAACTGTTCTCCGCCGAAGTCCGCTACTCGGGGATGGCGATCGCGCATGAAGTCGCAGCCGTCTTCGCCGGCGGACTCGCGCCCCTGATCGCAACGGCGCTGTTGCTGAACTTCGGCTCGTCCGTCCCGGTTTCCCTGTATGTCATCGGGCTGGTGGCGGTAACCCTTGTTGCGGTCCTGGCCTGCGGGCCGCGGCGGGGAACCGTCGGCCGGAACCACAGTGACCGTACGACGCCCGAGCGCGTCTCCTAGAGGCAGCCGGCTTCGGCTTTCCATCCACTTTGAAAGGACCGATATGACGGTCTCCATCATCGGAACGGGTCAATCCACCTATACCCGCCATCCGCAACCAGGGACGACGACGTCCCGGGTCATCGCAAACGCAGTCCGGGAAGCCCTGGCGGAAGCGGGCCTCACCCCGGCGGACGTTGACGGTTTTGGCGTTGCCAGCTTCACGCTCGGTCCTGATCACGCCGTCGATCTGGCATGGAGGATGGGCCTCAGGCTGACCTGGCTGATGCAGGATACGAACGGCGGCGCGAGCGCCGGTGGACTGCTCCAGCACGCAGTGCGTGCGATCCAAGCAGGGGATGCCAGGGTCATTGTCCTCGCTGCCGGCGACCTCATGGACGGGCCGGCGTTCTCCAAACTGGTTGCCAACTACAACAGCGCGACGCGGGACCATTTGTCGCCGCTGCCCATGAGCGGTCCGAATGCCCTGTTCGCCATGCTCACCACACGGCAGATGGAGGCCCTGGGGCTCACCCGGGAAGACTATGGCCGCATCGCCGTGGCCCAGCGCGAGTGGGCCGGACTCAACCCGGGCGCCGTTTACAGGGGCGTCCTCTCCATGGACGACTACCTCAACGCACCGCTCGTCGCTGAGCCGCTGGGACGCTACGACTGTGTGCCGCCCGTGACGGGAGCCGACGCAGTGGTCCTCGTTGCCGATCCAGGTGGCGGCACGCCCCGCGCAAAAGTCATCTCTGCGCGCGCTTCCTACAACTCCGATCAACAGGCCGGTGACGGGCTGTCCACCGGACTTCGGGGCATTGCTGCCCTGGGCTGGGAAGAGTCGGGGATCGGGCCGGAGGACGTGGACCTTGTCAGTGCCTACGACGATTACCCCGCGATGGTAGTCGCCCAATTGGCCGATCTCGGAGTGCTTCCTGCGGATGAAGACCCCTCCACTTTCATCAAGCGCCGCATCGCTACCCGCGAACTCCCGCTCAATACCTCCGGTGGCCAGCTCTCTGCCGGGCAGGCCGGAGCTTCAGGCGGGATGCACGGGCTCGTGGAGGCGGCAAGGCAACTCAGAGGCACCGCAGGCCGCCGTCAGGTCCAAGCACGCCACGCGGTGGTCAGCGGTTACGGCATGGTTCTGTACCGCCACGGCGCCTGCGCCACCATGACCGTCCTGGAGCGTGCCCTGTGAGCGCCGTGATCCAGGAATGCCTCAGTTGTGCCGCCCGCCTCTTCCCGAACCGGTTGTTCTGTCCCGAATGCGGGGGCGACAGCTTCTCCGACGTCGCAGTAGCCAAAGCAACGGTGGAGACAACCACCACACTGTCCAACGGCGTCGTGATTGCCACAGTAAGTCCCGACGGCGGCCCGCGGCTGATTGCCCGACTCACCGGTTCCGGCGCATCACCTGGACAGACCGTGCCGCTCACCAACAGCAGTGATGCCACACCGGGCGTCCACGCGTATATTCCACCAACCATTGACGCTAACGAGGAACACCGATGACCTTCACCATGTCCACGCGGCGGCAACGTCCGCTGACCATCCCGGAGATGCTCCTGGAACGGGCCCGGAATGCCCCGGACGCCCCCCTTTTCCGATGCGGCGACGTGGCCCGCGACAGCCAGACGATGGTGCAGGCTGTCGCCGAAGCCGCCGGCATGCTGGTCGATGCGGGCATCGAGCGGGGGCAGGCGGTGGCGCTGATGTCCTCCAACAGGCCGGAACTCCTTGACCTGATCCTCGGATGCGCCTGGATCGGTGCCGTCGCCGTTCCGGTCAACACAGCAAGCCGAGGGGAACAGTTGCGGCACGTGCTGGAGAATTCGCAAGCCCGGTTGGTAGTGACGGAGTCCGGGTATCTGCCGCACCTGGCTGCCGTTGCTCCGGAAGCCTTGGAAACGGCTTGGGTCATTGATGGCCCCGGCATCGATCGCGGGGCCTCCTTCAAGGTGCAACCCCTTCCCGCGCCGGGGAAGCCCGTGGAGCCGGTGGATGCCGCTCCAGCGGCTACCGCCGCCATTCTCTACACCTCTGGAACTACGGGGGTTTCCAAGGGCGTCCTGTGCCCGCAGGGGCAGTTCTATTGGTGGGCGGCCAACATGACTGACCAACTTGGCTTGCGCCCGGACGACGTCCTCTATACGTGCTTGCCGCTGTTCCACACCAACGCCCTGAACGCCTTCATGCAAGCCGTTGAATGTGGCGGGGAGTACGTCCTTGGTCCGCGCTTTTCAGCCTCCCGGTTCTGGATGGATGCAGCCTCCGCCGGGGCGACGGTCACCTATCTCCTGGGTGCCATGGTGGGAATTCTTGCAGGCAAGGAGCCCTCGCCCGGGGACCGTGGTCACAGGATCCGCTTGGCGCTGTCCCCGGCCACCCCCGCCCGGCTCGTGGAGCCCTTCAACACCAGGTTTGGTGTCCAGCTCCTGGATGGTTATGGGTCGACCGAGACAAACTCCGTCATTGGATCGACACCAGACCAGTGGCGTGCGGGGTACATGGGCAAGGTCCGCCCGGGTTTCACAATCCGGGTGGTCGACACGGACGGAGTTCCGGTTCCGCCTGGCGTGGCGGGGGAACTGCTCATCAGGAGCGACCAGCCCCATGCTGTAGCGACGGGCTATCATGCGATGCCCGACGCCACCACCAACGCATGGCAGGACCTCTGGTTCCACAGCGGGGACCGGGTAGTGATCGACGATGACGGATGGGTGCGGTTCGTGGACCGGATCAAGGACGTCATCCGCCGCCGCGGCGAGAATATCTCCTCCATGGAAGTGGAGCACGTCCTGCGCCAACATCCAGCCGTTCAGGAAGCAGCCGTCTACGCCGTGGATTCGGAGTTGGGTGAAGATGAAGTGATGGCGGCCCTTACCCTGCGCTCGCCGCTGGATTTTGCCGAGCTGACCGAGTTTTGCCGTCCGCGTCTGGCGTCCTTTGCGATACCCCGCTTCGTGCGGGTAATGCAGGAGCTTCCGCAAACAGAGAATGGCAAGGTACGTAAACACGTCCTCAAAGCAGCAGGTCGGGAAGCCGCCGACTGGGACCGCGATGTCGCCCTTCCGCGCCACAAGACCGCAGCGGGAGCCCGCACCTAGGATGAGTGGATGGACCTTCGGGGGCTGTTGACCACACACGTGAAGTTGCGCCATCTGGTGATCGTGCTTGCCATCGCCGAACACGGCAGCCTGGTGCGGGCCGCCGAAGAGCTGTTCCTCACCCAGCCGGCACTCAGCCGCGCACTCGGGGAAGCTGAGCGGGCTATTGGGGCTGCCTTGTTCGAGCGGACCGGGCGGCGGATGGTGCCGACGCCCGCCGGTCTGGCCTACCTTGACCATGCGCAAGCCGTGGTGGGCCACCTTGAGACGCTTCGCCGCAGGGTGGATGAACTCACCGATCCCAATGTCGGCCTGGTGCGGATAGGGGCACATGTCACCGGGGCGAACCTCCTGATTCCCCGGGCCATAGCCCGGTTCACCGTGGAAAGGCCGAAGGTGGAGGTCCGGTTGCGGGAAGCACCGCCCGAGACCCTCATCCAGGAAATCGGCAACGGGGACCTGGACCTGTTGGTGGGTCGTGTGACTGACCACCCCAGTACTTCGCGGCTGCGGCTTGTGCCCCTCTATCGGGAGGACTTCCGGGTGGTGGCTGCACCCTCCCATCCGGCGCATGCGCTGCAGGACCCTGCCTTGCAGGACCTGGTGGGCTACCCCTGGGTCCTGCCACTTGCCAATACGCCCTTGAGGGACGAGTTGGAGGAGAACTTCCGGAATGCCGGGCTCGATACTCCCTACCAGCGAGTGGAATCATCCACACCGGCCACCCTGCGGACGCTGGTGGCGGAAGCGGGTTTCCTCGCCCTGATGCCGGAGTCCATGGCCGCAGCCGAGGAGGGCCTGCGGATGCTGGACCTCCGGCTGCCAGGGCTGGCACAACAGGTAGGACTGATGTTCCATGCGGACCGGCCCATCGCCCTCAGTGCCCAACTGCTGGCCCAAAAGCTGCAGGAAGTAGGGGCTGAGATCAAACAGGATCTTGTCGACTCCTGGCAAGGCCGCCCGCCGTCTTAATATCTCGACCCATTGACGATCGCAAAAAGAAGTCAATATCATTCAGCAACGGCACAGACGCACGGCGTCCGTGCGTCCCTGCCTTTCCCAGCCTGTTAGAAGGAGAAAACCCATGACCGTGACCACCAACAGGCTTACGGCCTCCGGCCAGCCGGCGGGGGACCTCTCCGCACTGGAGCCCCGCAACGTCAGTGAACTTGTGGGATTCACCCTCGCGCGCCTTGGCGTAGGACACGTATTCGGGGTGGTCGGCAGTGGGAACTTCGCCGTGACCAATGCGCTCCGCAAAGCGGGCGTTCCCTATACCGCCGCCCGCCATGAGGGAGGAGCTGCGACCATGGCCGACGCCTTTGGCCGGATGTCGGGCACGGTAGGGGTTGTGTCCACACACCAGGGCTGTGGGCTGACCAATGCCATCACGGGAATCGGCGAAGCCGCCAAAAGCCGGACGCCCATGATCGTGGTGACAGCGGATACGGCCGCCGCCGCTGTTGGGTCAAACTTCAAGATTGACCAGGATGCGCTGGCCCGCAGCGTAGGGGCGGTGGCTGAACGAATCCATTCGTCCGCAAGTGCCGTCGCCGATACCGTGCGGGCGTACCGCAAGGCCGTCAACGAGCGCCGGACCGTGGTGCTTTCATTGCCCACCGACATCCAGGCCGCGCCGGTCGCCGGCAGTGCAGTTCCACCCGCGTCACTTGCCGCTTCCCAGAGGTTTGCTCCCGCGCCGGCGGCCGTGGCAGCGTTGGCCGATCTCATCCGCAACGCCGAACGGCCGGTTTTTGTTGCAGGCCGCGGCGGCAGGGGCGCCGGAGCGGAGATTGCCGCCTTGGCCGGGACGGCGGGCGCCTTGGTGGCGACCTCCGCCGTCGCGCACGGGCTGTTCCAAGGTGATCCGTTCAGCCTCGGAATCTCCGGAGGCTTTTCGTCCCCCTTCACGGCCAAAACGATCTCCGAGGCAGATTTGATCGTCGGTTGGGGCTGCGCGCTGAACATGTGGACCATGCGCCATGGATCTTTGATCGGCGCCGACGCCAAGGTGGTCCAGGTGGATGTGGAGGACGCAGCCCTGGGGGCGAACCGGCCGATCGACCTTGGGGTCCTCGGTGACAGTGCTGAAACCGCCAAAGCCGTTCAGGCGCTCCTGCAGGAATGGGGGCACGGGGCGACTGGACTCCGCACGCCAGAATTCGCAGCCGAGATCGCAAAGCATGCCCGCTGGAACAGTGAGCAAACTGAGGATCTTTCCACCGCCCAAGCCATCGATCCGAGGGTGCTGAGCCGCGAACTCGACCGCATTTTGCCCGCGGAACGTATTGTTTCCATCGACTCGGGAAACTTCATGGGGTACCCCAGCGCCTATCTTTCCGTTCCGGATGAGTTCGGTTTTTGCTTCACGCAGGCATTCCAGTCGATTGGCCTGGGCTTGTACACGGCCATCGGTGCCGCCAAAGCCAGGCCGGACCGGCTTCCGGTCCTTGGTGCCGGCGACGGTGGATTCCTTATGTCAATTGCTGAGCTCGAAACGCTGGTGCGTGAACGGATCCCGCTCGTCGCAATCGTGTACAACGATTCCAGCTACGGCGCGGAGGTGCACCACTTCGACGTCAGCGACGAGGAACTGGAGATCGTCCGCTTTCCCGCCACCGATATCGCCGCCATTGCACGGGGCTACGGAGCCGCTGCAGTGACGGTGAAGAATGTGGCAGACCTTGGAGCGGTGGAGGCCTGGTTGGCCGGATCGCGGGATGTGCCGCTGGTCATCGATGCGCGGATTGCCTCGGACGGCGGTTCCTGGTGGCTGGCTGAGGCGTTCAAGGGGCACTAGCGCCGTTTGCACGACGGCGGGTTCCCGGCCTGCACGTGCCGGGAACCCGCCGTCGTGCTTCTTCTTTCCTTTCATGTCTATCGTCAATTGTTGACAATTGCTATGCTGAACTGACATCAGTAAGCAGGGCTCCCTGAGTCCGGAGAAGAAGGGTAAGTCATGAAGAAAAGGCCTGCGGCGGGGACGCATGTTGTACGTGCGGAGACCTCACGCACGGGGCATTATTGCCCCGTGTCGGGTTGGTGGTCGATAGCAGGGGATCCTTTGGGCACCCGGTTGATCGCCAAGGGCGAGGTAATGCCTGCCCGCGGCGGAGCGCCCGTTCTGTGGATTCTTCGCTCCGGTGCGCCCAGTGGAGGCACTGCTGGTGCCGTCATTTCCGCGCTCTAAGGATTCCGGCCGTCCCGTTGTTCATGCGACCTGCCTGCTCCACCAGCTCAGCCAGCCACGGGCGGTGTCCTTGGTGGAACATCATGCCTTCGGGCAGCCCCCGTACTTCGGGAACGGACTCGGTGATGTCGATCGTCATTCGTCCCCCGGCCAGAGGGGCGTTGGTGATGTGCAGATCGCCGAAGGAAGGTGGGAGGTGCGGATCCATCCAGAATCCGCCGCGCGAGACATGCGCGTCGTAGCGCATGAGACTGGTGATCAGTTGGATGGGGGTGGTTGCAGCCCAGGCCTGCGGCGAGCAGGCGGTCGGGTAGGGAACCGGTTCGCCGTACTTGTCCCGGCTGAAGCCGCAGAAAAGTTCAGGTAGGCGTCCGCCTGAATAGTCGGCTGCCTCAAACAGGGAAGTAGCGATGCGCTGTGCCTCGTCGATGAAGCCATATCGCATTAACCCTGCAGCGATGACGGCGTTGTCGTGGGGCCATACCGAGCCGTTGTGGTAGCTGGCGGGATTGTAGGCACCCATGTCCGTCGCCAGGGTCCGAACGCCCCAGCCGCTGAACATCTCGGGCGACATCAGCCGTTCGACGACTTTTGGTGCCTTGTCGTCGTCCACCAAACCCACCCAAAGGCAGTGGCCCATGTTGAATGCACATGCATCCACCTGACGCTTCTTGCCATCCAGTGCAATGGCGTAATAGCCGCGGTCGGGCATCCAGAACTGCTCGTTGAACCTGGCTTTCAGGTCAGCGGCGCGCCGGGCGAGGTCCGAAGCCAAAGGTGCGTCGCCGGCGTCGTACGCCATCCAGGCCCGCGCCATATACGCGTCGTAGACATAAGCCTGAACTTCACAAAGCGCGATGGGCGGTTCGGCCGGGGTTCCGTCCGCGAAGTTGATCCCGTCCCATGAATCCTTCCATCCCTGGTTGATCAACCCCTCCGGATTCAGGCGCTGGTACTCCACAAAACCGTCTCCGTCCCTGTCCCCGTAATCACGGATCCATTCGAGGGCCCGGTCGGCGTGCGGCAGGAGCTCGGCAATGGTCTCCTTGGCGAATCCCCAACGGCTGACAGATCCCAGCACCACGACGAACAATGGAGTTGCATCGACGCTCCCGTAATACGTGGACTTTCCGCCAAGCGCGAGGTTGCTGGAAACATCCAGTCTGACTTCATGGAGAATCTTCCCGGGTTCTTCCTCCGTCACGGGATCGACCCGGGTTCCTTGGCGGCCCGCCAATGTCTTGAGCGTGCCCAGTGCCAGGGAGGGGTCAACCGGCATCGCCATCTCCGAAGCCCACAATGAGTCCCTGCCGAAGAGGGTCATGAACCACGGCGCGCCTGCGGCCACCACCACCCGTTCCGGGTGGGCCGGGTCTTCAATGCGCAGGGCACCCAAATCGTCATAGCTGCGCCGAAGCGTCCGCTCGATGCCGTGGTTTCCCATGCGAAGGATGGGGATTCTCGCTACCCATTCCTGCCTGCGCCGGTCGCTGGGGGACAGACCGCCCTGGTCCGGGCGAGGTTCCCCGGGCCTGTTGCTGTCCTCCGGCCTTACCTCCAAGGTGGCGCTCCAACACCCTCTTGGCGGAATAGTCACGGTGGCGTGCAAGCCTTCGGGCGCCGCCGTGGCGGCGTCTGAGCTCACGACGACGGACTTCCGGACTTGCTGCCACTCGGCGCTGATGCTGAGTCCTGTGGCATGAACATGCCGGCTCCCGGACCACTGCCTCTGAACGCGCGCTTCTTTGACTTCAAAGACATCAGCGAAGTCGGCGGAGGCCTCCACCATCACCCGGCATTCCACAGGCTCGGTCGAGTGGTTGTGCACCGTGATGTGCTCCGCGATGCCAAAACCGAGCTCGCGGATGCGCTCTACCACGAGGGGACTGTCGGCGTATCCTTCTGCGCGGGTAACCCGGGCAGCGAACACCGCCCGGTGAGGCTCCGGGGCCTGCGCTGTGAGCGGCTCAAGTCGCTGCCCATTGACGGTGAGACGCCATTCGGAGAGCACGCGGGTGTCCTGAAAGAAGAGGCCGTGCGGATGATCAGCCTGGATGTCGCCATTGGGCAAGGAGATGCAGAAAGACGTACCTTCCACCAAGGTGACGGTTCCCGGCCCAAGCGGTCCCGCTGCAGTGTCAGCGTTCCATCCCGCCATTGGTCTTACCTCCCGGGGAGTGCCGCAAACATCAGGGAGATGTCCGCGGTGGGGTGCGGTATCTCATCCAGACGCTACTCCTGCGCGGATCCCTCCGCTAGGGCCGGAAGGGACCTGGCGCGGGGGCCAGGTCAAGCTCAAAATCATCATCAATGTGGAACAAGCGCCGATCCCCAAGCCGGTCCACAACCCAAATAGTGGATCCGTCCTCGGTGCGGTCATCCACAGTGCCTCGAAGATGAACAAAGCCGTGCATGCGGAGCAGTACGTTGTCGCCCGGTTCCAGCGAGGTCCAAAGCGCGGTTCGCCGGCTTCGGGCGCTGGGAGAATCGAAAAAAGCCATACTCAAGGCTATCGTCAATTGTTGACAATTGCTAGGATGGGATAGTGCCTTTCCAACGACGGCGGGCACGGTTTATCAGGGCAAAGCGCCCGGAAGGAGCGGCATGGTCAAGGCCACCGTCATGAGCAACGCAAACACCGTCAACCCGGGAGAACACACTCCCAAGCCCACCTCGATTACGCCCGGACAGACCGAAGTCTCGCTGCGGCTTTGGGCTCGCGAAGGCCTCAAAACAGGAATCTGGGAGGCCACTCCAGGTGTATCAACCAGCACCCGGCCTGGCTATGACGAGATTTGCCAGATTCTGAGTGGCACGGCCACCATCACCGAGGAAGACGGCACGAGTTTCGACGTGGGTCCGGGGTCGCTGTTTGTGACGCCGGCTGGATGGACCGGTACTTGGACCATCCACGAGACTCTTCGCAAGATGTGGGTTGTGGCGGATCTTCCCGCCTGACTGCGCCAAACACAACGGCCCGGCTCCGCAAAGGAGCCGGGCCGTTGTGTCTGTATCCGTGGGTTCTGGCGCTGGAGGGGATCATCAGTGGCGGAGGCCTACCTCAAAGTCGTGAAAGCCTTCTCCATACCTTCCAGGAGCCGATCGGCGTCATTGCTGGAGAACGGCATCGGCGGGCGGAGTTTCAGGACGTTCCCCTGGGCGCCGCACGCGGAGATGAGGATCCGATCCCGTCGCAGGGAATTCACAATTTCCGTTGCTGCACTCCCGTTGGGGGAGAGCGTGGACCGGTCGGTGACAAGATCAACTCCGATGAAGAGACCGCTTCCGCGGACTTCCGCGACTTGTTCCACGTCCTGGGAGAATGCCTTTAGTTCAGAGACGATCTTGTTGCCGACCTCAAGGGCGTTCGGGAGGAGTGCTTCCTCGCGAATGACGTCCAGGACTGCCTGAGCCGCGGCGATGGCTACTGAGTTCCCACCGAACGTATTGAAGTAGCGGATGTTCTTGCCAAAGTCCACGAGGAGTTCGGGCTTGAAAATCGCAGCCGCTACCGGGATGCCGTTACCCATCGGCTTGCCGATGGTGACGATGTCCGGGATGATTCCGTGGCGTTGGAAGCCCCACCATTCCTCACCGGTGCGGCCAAAACCCGGCTGCACTTCGTCGGCGATGTACAACCCGCCCGCCGCGTGGATTTCCTCCACTATCGGACGGAGGAAGCCGGTCGGGCCGGCGTAAACGCCGTCCGAAGAGAAGATGCTGTCTGCGATGAAAGCTGCTACACCAATGCCATGCCGGTGGAGGTCCGCAATGGCACTGCGGACCTGCTCGCGCAGGTGATCCTCCAGGGAGACTGTGTCGGAGGAGTAGCGCAGGGCGTCCGGCGCATCAATGACCCGGACGTTTGGACCCAGGGGAACGCCGACACCCAATGATGGTGAAAATGACGACACCTCCGCGGTGAGCCCGTGGTACGCGCCGGCGGTGACGATGATGCCCTGGTTGCCGGTCACATATTTTGCCACCCGCATGGCCAAATCGTTGGCTTCGGATCCCGTGCAGGTGAACATGACATGGCCAAGTTCGGCAGGGAACGTAGAGAGGAGCTGTTCGGAGTACTCGAGGATGGGCTCCTGGATGTAGCGGGTATTGGTGTTCAAGGTCTGCATCTGCTGGTGCACGGCTTCGATGACACGGGGGTGGGAGTGGCCGACGGACGGGACGTTGTTGTAAACGTCGAGGTACTCATTGCCGTCCCTGTCGAACAAAGTCACGCCTTTTCCGCGCACGATCTCCAGTGGTTCGTCGTAGAAGAGCCGGTAGCCGGGACCCAGGCTGCGGTCGCGGCGTCGAATGTTCTTCTGCAACGGTTCGGGAAGTTCATTGAGCCGGGCGGGATCGAAGCCATTGACCATGGATTGCGATGGTTGACGAATGGCTTTTGCGGCGGTGCTCATGGTGTCTCCTTGAATGAACGTGGTGTTGGGGTTCAGGGCTTGGTGCTGAGTGTGGGCGCTGGGGCAGCGGCAGTGGAAAAGAGGCGGTCCCAGTCCGATTTTGAATGGGAGAGAAGGTACTCGCGTCGTTGGGGTAGCTGGTTCGCCCGCCACTGGGTGATCAGGGCACGCAGAAGGAGTCGTGCTTGGGCGGCGACAAGAAGGGCGTCCAATTCCCGCGTCGAAAGCGGGCGGACCCTGAGGAAACCGTTCAAGAGATGCAGCGCCTGATCCCACGGACTGTCAGCATCCGTCCCAAGAAGATTTGCCATGGTGACGCTGACATCAAAGATCACAGGGGTGCGCACAGCGTCCCCGAAGTCGATGATGCCCGTCACGTATCCGGGATGCAGCGGGTCGACGAGAACATTGAAGGGGCTGAAATCTCCGTGGATAACCTGCGTGGCGAAGCTGTCCAGGAATGGTACGACCCTTGTGTCGAATTGATTGAAAATTCGCTCGGCAAGGGCGCGTTTCGGTTCGTCCTCGACGTACTCAAGCAGGGGGCGCATCCTATGGAAATGCTTGAGGTCCCAGAGGAGCAGCCGGTCAGCACGGGGGTGGTCAAAGTCCTGGAGTGCGAAGCCCAGATCGGCAAGCCGCGAACCTAGCAAGTGCAATTGGCCAACAGTAGCGGCGTGGTTCGCCAGCAGGTCTCCGGGCATGAATCGCATTACCCTCAGTACGCGATCAAAGGAGCCATCGGTGGTCTCGAGGAGCACTTGCAGGCCCCCGTTGCAGTCGGGCACGATGCGCTGAACCGGAAGTTGCGGGGCGACCTTTTCCAAGTGCGCCATGCAGGCGGTCTGGAACTGGACTATGTCCGGGTTTTCGTCCGCCGATGACACCTTGATCAAATAGGTGTCGTCGTCATCCTGAAAGCGAAAAGTTTCATCCTTCTCGGTGGGAATGCGTATCAGACTGCCCTTCAGCCCGTAGTGCCTGTGGAGCAAGTCCAGGACGATCGGCTCTGCGAGTTGGGGCATCGCTGTCAAGAGTCCGCTCTCGAATGCCACGGCATCAAAGAAGGCGGAGTCTGCGCTTGTTTCCATGTACTTGGCTCCTGAGACTTGGAGGACTGAGCAAGAAAAAGTGTCCTGCTGTTCAACAGTTTTACAAAGATTAGGCCAATTTCTGCCGATAGGTCAACTGTAGAACTGTTGACAATTTGCAGTTCTGATCCCTAGTATCAAATCAACGGCGTGGGGGAACACGAACCACGTAGCCCTAACGCCTGCAGTTTCCTCGAGAGGCCCTGCGAGTCAGTAGCCCCCTCCCTATCAAGAACGGAAGTCTCATGGCAGACAGCAATTCCCGGCCTAAGTACATCTCTTTCGATATCTACGGCACACTCATCAACTGGGACACGGACAGCACCACACGCCGCCTTCTGGCCGGCCGCCTGCCCGAGGAGCAGTGGCCTGCGTTCAAGAAGGTGTTCCGTGGCTACCGGTTTGATGAAGTCCTTGGTGACTACAAGCCTTACGAGCAGATCCTGCAGGATTCCTTCGACAGGGTTTGCAGGTTTTTCGGCATCGGGCCCACCCCCGGTGCCGGTGCAGAGTTGGCCGATGCGGTTCGCGGCTTTGGTGCCCACGATGACGTGCCGGCACCGCTGAAGCTGATGGGCGACAACTACAAGCTGGTGGCTCTCTCCAACGCAGATGACAGCTTCCTGGACATCAGCATCCCCAAGCTCGGCGCCGAATTCCACGCAGTGCTGACCGCGGAGCAGGCACAGGCCTACAAGCCGCGCTACCAGGCCTTCGAGTACATGCTCGACACCCTGAATGCCAAGCCGGAGGACTTCCTCCACATCGCATCACACACGCGCTATGACATGCACCCCATGCATGACATGGGCTTCCGCAATCTTTGGGTGCTGGACCGTGGCTACGATCCCATTACCGGAGGTTACGACTACAACACCGTCAAGTCCCTGGATGAGGTCAACAAGCACCTCGGACTCTGATGGTGTCGGCCAGGTAATCCGTACCCTGCGAACCCAAAAATGCCCGGACGGGGGTGTTCCCCGTCCGGGCATTGTGCTGTCTAACTGGTGGAGTGCCGTTGGGCAACCACCTGACGTATGGATTCCCGGTACTGGATGATCGTGTCCGAGAGAACCTTCTCTGCCAGAATGGGGTTGCGGGAGTCCAGGGCGTCAACGATGTTCTGGTGTTCGGCTTCCAGGGAATCGGGATCCTCGTATTCGTGGTTTTCAACCGAGAGCACGAACATGAAGTACCTCAGCTCGGTCACCAGTTGCTGATAGAAGATGTTCAACTTTTGGCTGCCGAGAAGTCCCACGATCGCGCTGTGGACCGCAAGATCCTTCTCAACGATCTTGAAAGGGTCTTCCGTTTTCAACGCCCCGCGGAATTCTTCCATGGCCGCATGTACCTCATCCATCGATGTGGCTTCGGTAATACTCCGGGCTGCAGTGGTCTCGAGGTGGTACCTCGCGTTGTAGACGTCCATGATCTCGGCGTCAGTGGGATCCCACACGATTGAACCCAGGTTGGCGCGATGCCGAATGAGGCCGCCCGCTTGGACAATGCGGACGGCCTCGCGGACAGTATTTCTGGAAAGGCCCAGTTTCTCGGCCAGCAGACTCTCCCTCAAGCGTTCACCGGGCTTAAGCCCTCCGCTGAGAATCATCGCGGTGAGGCCGTCTGCGACCTGTTGCACCGTGGATGAGTGGACAATTTTTATCTGCTCGATCATTGCTACATCGTACAGTGGTTTCAACTGTAGGACTGTAGACCATTCGAGAGGTTTTGTCGGATCAGCGAATTGCTGCCTCAGTGATGGCAGAGTCGCCGAGCCCCCAATACTCAAGGGATTCCTTGTATTGAGGCGACTCCAACATGGACTGTATGGCCCTCTGGAAGGCCGGCGTCAACGGTGAGCCCTTCTTCAACCCCATGGCGACGTTCGTGTCTGTGCGTGTGTCCATCCTGGGCTCAAGAACGACAAAGTGCTCGGGTTGCTGGACCTGTGCCCAAGCCAGCCCGCTGGCGTCATAGAAAACACCGTCAATGCGCTTGGAGTCGAGCTGGGTCAAGGCTTCCTGGACATTGGGCAGTGTGACTGGGTTGATGGCAGGTTTGCCCTTCTCTTCGCAAGTCCACTTGGAGACGTTGGGGAGGTGCTTGAGCTGCTGCGTGGAGCCCTTGGTTACGCCGATGCTCTTGCCGCAGAGGGCGCCGTTGCTCAGGTTCTGCGGGTTGCCTTTGGGTACAGCAATGGCCGACCCGCCTTTGAGGTAGTTGATCATGTCCAGGACTTTGAGGCGTTCCTCGGTGGCGGACATTGTGGTTGCCGTGAAGTCGTACCGACCACCATCAATGCCGGGGATGATGGTGTCGAAGGCTGTGTTTTCGAACCTCAGTTTCAGCCCCAGCTTCTTGGCTACCAAACGGGCCAGGTCGGGGTTCACGCCGATCGGGGTGCTGTTGTCTTCGGCAAGGAATGTCATCGGCGGGGAACTCAAATCCATGGCGACAGTGAGTTCACCTTTGTCCTTCATCGACTGGGGTAGTAGCGCCACGGCAGCTTCATCGGGCTGGACGCCTTCTGAGATGTCGCGGGTGTTCTGTGTTTTGGGGATGTCTGCGGCCTGGGAGCCGGTAGCCGTGCCGCCACAAGCGGTCAATGCGAGCAGGACAGCCAGTCCGGCAGCCGCCGTTTGGAATCCAGTGATGACCTTCATATTGCTTCCCTTCGTGGGACCAGGGGCGGTGCCGCCCGAGGTGGTTTCTCAAGGTGCTTCCCGTGCTGCGTGAGGTGGGTTTCTCAAGTGCGCCCCAAGCCGCGTCGTCGGGGCATGGGAGGTGAAGCCCGCTTTGGACGGCTGATTGTGATGCAGCTCTCGTCCTGATCAATTCAAGCGTGGAGGCTCATTATTGTCAACAGTTCTACAGTTCTAGAGTTGAACGCCAAGGACCTGACGAGAAAGGGCCCCTGCCCGGTCAATACCAGGCAGAGGCCCTTTTCAAGGCTCAGTTTGGATGCTGACACCTCAGTGTTCCGCGGTGGGAGTTGTTAAGCGGTAATTTCCGTGATCTCGGGCTTTGAGGTGAGGTCCTCTACAGCTTTCTGCATGTGCCGTTTGATGGCCTTTTGCAGGCCCTGGCGATCCGCGGCCTCCAAATGGTCAAGTATCAGCTGGTGCTCCTGGACGAGCGCGTCTATCCGGGGGTAGGCAACCTCAAGGCTGAGGATGCACATCCTCGTCTCCGCTGCCAGGGTCTGATAGATCCTGATGAGCCGCGTGTTCCCCGTGCCGGAGACAAAGGCAGTGTGGAATTCCATGTCCAGCCGGGCCAGCGCCTGCCAGTCGGAAGCGGCAACCTGCTTTGCCATGTTCTTGATGATTCCTTTAAGCACACGGCAGGTGTCGGAAATTTTGTCTTGTCCCGAGTCCAGGAGCGTAGTGGCGGCAGCCAGCTCAACAGCTTCCCTCACCGCATAGATTTCGCGGATGTCGTCTTCGGAAAGTTCGGCAACGAACACCCCGCGGTTCCGTTTGCTGACCAGAATTCCTTCCTGGCACAACCGCTGCAAAGCCTCCCGAAGAGGGCCCCGGGAGGTGCTGAGCTGGCTGGCCAGCGCAGATTCATTGACCTGTTGTCCCGGGCTGAACGCTCCCTGGACTATGAGCTCCCTTAATTGATCGGCGATCAACTGTGCAGTAGGCCGGCCCTCCAATACGAACATCGTCTCCGGTGCCGCCATGACATCCCCTTATCTCTTACGTTGACACACTGAATTTACTAGACCGCTATGGCCGTGTACTTGTACTCCAGGAATTCATCGATGCCCACCTTTCCACCTTCGCGTCCGAGGCCGGACTGCTTGACTCCGCCGAAGGGTGCTGCAGGGTTGGAAACAAGGCCGGTGTTGATTCCCACCATGCCCACTTCCAGACCGGTGGAGAACTTCAAGGCTTTGTCCATGCTTTCGGTGAAGACGTAGCCCACCAGGCCCCATTCGGTGTCGTTGGCCTTCTGCAGGACTTCCTCTTCGCTGTCGAAAGCGGAGATCGCAGCAACGGGGCCGAAGATTTCGGTGCTCATCAACTCAGCGTTGGCAGGTACGTCCACCAAAACCGTGGGGGAGTAGAAGTAGCCTGGTCCCTCCGGGCGGGCGCCGCCGGTAAGTACGCGTGCGCCCTTGGATACTGCGTCATCGACGAGGCTTTGGACTTTGTCCAACCCCTTCTGTTCGATGAGCGGTCCCACGTCTGTGCCTTGCTGTGCCCCGTTTCCGACGCGAAGTTCAGAGATCTTCTTGGCAAACTTTTCACTGAACTCGGTCAGGACGGAGCGGTGGACGAAGAACCGGTTCGCGGCGGTGCACGCCTCGCCCATGTTCCGCATCTTGGCTTTCATGGCCCCGTCCACAGCCTTCTCGATGTCAGCATCGGCCAGGACAATGAAGGGTGCGTTTCCACCCAGTTCCATGGAGGACCGCATCACATTATCTGCCGCCTGCCGCAGCAGTACCTTACCCACTTCAGTGGAGCCCGTGAAGCTGATCTTCCGGGCAATTCCGCTGTCCGTCCACGTCCTGACCACAGCGGAAGCGGACGAGGTAGTGACCACGTTGAGTACGCCGTCGGGCAATCCGGCCTCCTTGAAGAGTTCCACCAGGGCCAGGGAAGTCAGGGGCGTCAGTTCTGCCGGTTTGAAGACCATGGTGCAGCCGGCCGCGACCGCCGGGGCGATCTTGCGGGCCCCCATCGCCAGCGGGAAGTTCCAGGGCGTGACCAGGACCGAAGGGCCAACGGGTTCTTTCGTGACCAGGATCCGGGTGTTGCCGTCCACCGAACCGGTAGCGTCGCCGCCGACGCGTACTGCTTCCTCGGAGAACCACCGCAGCATGTCGGCGCCGTAGGCCACCTCGCCGCGGGCTTCGGCCAGGGGTTTGCCCATTTCAGCGGTCATGATCGCCGCGAGCTTGTCGGTGTTTGCGGTGACCAGTTCGAAGGCCCGGCGCAGGATGTCAGCCCGCTCGCGCGGCGTGGACCTGGCCCAACCTTCCTGCGCGCGTCCGGCCGCTTCAATAGCACGGACGGCGTCTTCAGGGCCTCCGTCGGCGACGTGCGCAATGACCTCGTTGGTGGCAGGGTTCTCCACAGCAAACGTGGCCCCGGACGTGGCCTTGTGCCAGGCCCCGTCAATGAACAAGTCTGTCCGCAAGTTGCTGGGATCAAAGGAAGGATTCATGCCGTTTCTTTCGGTGAGCAGGTGGTCAGGAAGTGGCCGTTTTGAGTGCCTGGGTGAACCTGGCGAGACCGGTCTGGATTTCGTCGGCGGTGACGTTGAGCGCCGGAATCACCCGGATGACATTGCCGTGGGGACCGCAGGTGAGAAGCAGGAGTTCCTCGGTGATGGCCGCCTGCTGCACGGCAAGTGCGGTTACTGCGTCGGGAATATTGTCAGGTGCTGTGAACTCGATGCCCTGCATCAGGCCGCGCCCTCGGACGTTGCCGATGACGGCGAACTCGGTCTGCAGCTTGTCCAGCCCTGCCCGCAACTCGTTACCTCGGAGCAGGGCGTTCTCCACGAGGTTCTCGCGCCGAATGACGCCCAGGGTTGCCACCCCGGCTGCAGCTGCGACTGCGTTTCCTCCGTAGGTGCCACCTTGGGATCCAGGCCAGGCCTTGCCCATGAGTTCGGATGTCGCGGCAATGGCCGAAATAGGGAAGCCGCTTGCCAGGCCCTTGGCCGTAATGACGACGTCGGGGCGAATGTCGGCCCAGTCGTGTCCCCAGAACTTGCCTGTGCGCCCGACGCCGGCCTGGACCTCGTCAATGATCAGCACGATGCCGTGACGGTCTGCCCTTTCCCGGAGGCCCTGCAGGAAGGCCGGCGGTGTGGGGATGTAACCGCCGTCGCCAAGTACCGGTTCAATGATGAAGCCTGCGGTGTCGCTGGGGTTGCTGATGGTCATCAGCAGGTGGTCCAGTTCCTTCAGCGCGAAGTCGACGGCGGTGGCCTCGTCCCAGCCGTAGCGGTACCAGTGGGGGAATGGTGCTACGTGGACGCCACTCATAAGGGGAGAGAATCCGGAGCGGAACTTGGTTCCTGCCGTGGTCAGTGACGCCGCAGCAACAGTCCGGCCGTGGAAGCCACCCTGGAAGGAAATGATGTTCGGTCGGCCCGTACCCATGCGCGCCAGGCGGATGGAGGCTTCCACGGCTTCGGAACCGGAGGTGGCGTAGAAGACGCTGTCCAGTCCTTGGGGCAGGACGTCGCCAAGGAGTTCCGTGAGCTCCAGCAGGGGCTTGTGCATCACGGTGGTGTACTGGGCGTGCACAATTTTACCGACCTGTTCGCGGGCTGCGGCGACCACATCGGGGTGGCAGTGACCGGTGCTGGTGACACCAATTCCGGTGGTGAAATCGAGGTACTTCTTGCCATCAGTAGCGTGGATCCAGCTGCCCGCCGCATGGTCGACCACTACGGGTGTCGCCTGCTTCAGGATGGGGCTGAGAGTTGCCATGTCGTCATACTTTCTTAGTAACTGTAGATTGTCAACAATAGGCGATGCAGGTCACAGCCTATTGCTTGGCGGGGTTTGTTCAGCGGGGGTTGAAGCGCTGGGGCCGGAGGAACTCCAACCCGTTGAAGATCTGCTTGCCGAGTGCCTCGGTCGCAGCTATTTCGCCGTAGCCGGAGGCCATTTTGAATCCTGCCCCGGAGAAGCCTGTAGCGGCATAGACCCTGCCGGTGTCTCCCACGTATCCCAGAAGCGGATTCCGGTCACTGGTGAACAGTTCCGGGAAGGCATCCGAGCGAACGACTGTGGGTACCAGGCCGGGGAAGAACTCGGCCACGGTTTCCATGGTTTCGGCGATTTCTTCCACGGACAGTTCGCGGTTTATGGCGGCGGGATCCAGGGCCGGCCTGCCGCGCCCGTCAAGGGTGGCCTTGACGGTGGCCCCATCCACGGCCGGCGCCCCATACATGGAGCGGTCTTCATAGATGCGGCTGAAAACAGGGAAGCGTTCGGGCGCGAACTCCTTGGGCTCCCGGGCAACGAACCACGAAAGGAAGACCCGTCGTGGTTCGACGTGTTCCTTTGCGTACGCCGGCAGCAGCTGCCGGGACCAACCCCCCGAGGCGACAATAACCTGCTCAAATGTCCACGACTCTTCACCGGCGGTGATGGCGACGCCGTTCTCTGTTTCGGTGATGCTGTCAATTGCCGTATTGGTGCGGACCGTTGCGCCATTGGCCTGGGCCGCGGCAATGGCTGCGGTGACGGCCCGATCGGTTCGCAGGGCGCCGGAATTCGGGTCGAAGACCGCGACGTCGTCGGGCCGCAGGTTGTGCTGGGGGTAGCGTTCGGCCAATTCCCGGTGGGACAGCAGATGATGCTCTGCTCCCGTAATCCCGGTGGTTTCGAGGACGCTGGCGAGGTAGCCCCCGTTGGCCGCTCCGATGGAGAGCCCTCCGCAGCGGATGAGGATGTCCTGGCCGGTTTCAGCCTCGAGTTCAGCCCAGAGTTCCTTGGAGCGCTGCATGATGGGGTAGTAGCCCGGATGCCCCTTGTAGATCATGCGGAACAGGCGCGTATCACCACCCACGGCGCTGCGTCCATGGGCGGGATGTTGCGCTTCGAATCCGGTAACGGAGTCCGTGAGGCGGGAGGCCTGCCAGAGGGCCATACTCCCGATGCTGCCGAGACCGATGACGGCGAGTTTTCCATCTGTCATGGTTAGAGGACCTGCTTCAGGAAAGCTTGGGTGCGGGCTTCTTTGGGGTTGCTGAGGATCTCGCGGGCGTCGCCTCGTTCAACCACGATGCCGTCGTCCATGAAGATGAGGGAATCGGAGACTTCGCGGGCGAAGCCCATCTCGTGGGTGACCACCACCATGGTCATGCCCTTCTTGGCCAGATCCTGCATGACGCTGAGGACTTCCCCTACCTTTTCAGGGTCCAGCGCCGAGGTGGGTTCATCGAACAGGATGATGTCGGGGTCCATTGCAAGTGACCGTGCGATGGCGACGCGTTGCTGCTGGCCACCGGAAAGCTCTGCCGGGTAGCGGTCCCCGAACTGACCGAGTCCAACGCTGGTGAGCAGTTCCTGTGCGCGTTTGGCCGATTCCTTCTTGTCCGCCCGCTTGACCAGCACAGGCCCGGACATGACATTTTCAGCGGCGGTCATGTTGGGGAAGAGGTTGAACTGTTGGAAGACCATGCCTACTCGCGTGCGCTGCTGTGCCAGCTTCTTTGGTGGCAGTGCGTGGTAGGCGTGATCGGTTTCGTAGTACCCGAAGTCTTCACCATTGACCTTCAGGACGCCGGAATCGACAGTTTCAAGGCCGTTGATGCAGCGCAGGAGAGTGGACTTGCCCGAGCCCGAAGGGCCGATAATGCAGCAGATCTCACCGCTGGCGACCTCGAGGTCCACGTCTTTGAGAACCGTTTTGGGTCCGAATGACTTTCGGATGCGGCTGGCTTGGATGGTACCGGCGGTGCTCATCGTGCGATTCCTTCCGGTGCGGTCAAAGTGACTTTTTTGGATTTGCGGGGGATCCGGACGGAGGTGTGTGAGTACTTCTGTTCGAGCTTGGACTGCGGGTAGCTCAACACCAGGGTCATGACGAGGTACCAGAGGCTGGCCACAATCAGCAGCGGAATGGTCTCGTAGGTGCGGGCGTAGATCAGCTGGGCGCTCTGGAGCAGTTCGGCCACGCCCAGGACGGAGACCAGGGAGGTTTCCTTGAACATGCCGATCACCTGGTTGCCGGTGGCGGGGATGATGGAGGGCATTGCCTGGGGGATGATGACCTTGCGCATCTTCATGGCACCGCTCATCCCCAAGGAGTCTGCGGCTTCGATCTGTCCCTTGCCCACGGCGGAGAATCCGCCACGGATGATTTCTGCCATGTAGGCGGCTTCATTCAGGGTCAGACCCACCAGCGCTGCGGTGATCGGACCCATCAAGGCGTTCGTATCAATGGCGGTGCCGATGTCAGTAAAGGGGATACCGATTGACAGATTCGGGTAAAGGGCAGAGATGTTGAACCAGAAGATGAGCTGCACCAGCACAGGCGTTCCACGGAACAGTGTGATGTAGGCGCCCGCGGCGATGGCGATGGGTTTGATGCTTGATGCCCTCATGATGGCAAGGAGCAGTCCCAGCAGGGTACCGAGGGCCATGCTGGCCACCGTAAGGAAGATCGTAAGCATCAGTCCGCGCAGGATGGATTCCGCCGTGAAATACTTCGCTACCGTTCCCCATTTGAAGTTCGGGTTGGTGGCTACGGAGTAGAGCATGCCGGCGCCCACGAGGATCGAAACTGCCCAGGCCACGTACTCGAACGTGCTGCGCCGCTTCAGTCGCGGTTTCAGGGCGGAATCCATTCCGTTCATTGTCTGTTTGCTTCGGTCAAGGGTTGCTTGCTTCATGATGAACCTGCTAGTTCAGTTTGGCGTCGGTGATGGCGCCTGATTCCAGGCCCCAGTTTGCGAGAGCTTCCTTGTATTCCTGGGTTTCAAGGACGGACTGGATCGCTGCCTGAAGGGCGGGCGTCAGTGGGGAATCCTTTTTCAGGCCTACGGCGGTGAGGTCGCTGGAGCCCACGTTGACTCGACCAATCATGGTGAAGGCGTCCGGTTGCTGCTTGGCTGCCCAGCCGAGGGCGGTTGTGTCGTAGAGGATGCCGTCGATGCGCTTGGAGTGCAGCTGTGTGAGCGCTTCCTGGACGTTGGGAAGCGTCACGGCGTTGATTGCCGGCTGACCCTTGGAAGTGCAGGTCTGCTCGCTCAGTGCCGGAAGGCGCTTGAGCTGTCCGGTGGAGCCCTGCGTCACTGCAACGTTCTTTCCGCAAAGCGTCTCAACGGTGAGGTTGAGCGGGTTCCCCGAAGCTGCCACAACGGACGTGCCGGCCTTGAAGTAGTCGATCATGTCCAGGACCTTCAGTCGTTCTTCCGTCTTGGACATCGTGGTGGCGGTGAAGTCGAAACGTCCGCCGTCCAGGCCGGGAACAATCGTGTCGAACTTCGTGTCCACGAACTTCAGTTTCAAGTCCAGCTTCTTGGCGATGAGCCTGGCGATGTCCGGGTTCAAGCCGATCGGCGTGCTGTTGTCCTCGGCCAGGAACGTCGTGGGTGGGTAGTGAAGGTCCATGGCGACCGTCAGCTCACCCTTGTCCCTGTATGACTGCGGCAACAATGCCACCGCGGCTTGGTCAGGCTGGACACCCTCGGAGATGTCACTGGTGTTGTTGGTCTGGCTGGTGTCCGCCGAGTCGCTGCTCGCGGCACCTCCGCATGCGCTCAAAGCAAGCAGCAGGGCAATGCCTGCAGCCGTAGTCTGCGCTTTGAATATGGTCTTCATGATGCTTCCCTTCGAGGGTTTCAGCTGGGGGAGGATTTGACAGTCACCAGGAGGATTATGTGGTCCCGTCGATGTTCGGCGGAGCGTGAATGTGATGCGGATCTCTCCTGCGTCTAAGAGCAATGCAACCTCCAAAACGGTAGATTGTCAACAATTCACACTGAGATTTTCTTCGATTCTCCCAAAGGGATCCCTATCCGCGGGGATCACCTAAAACTGTTGACAATTTACAATTCGGGCTTCTACAGTCGAGATATCCGGCAGCAACCCCGTGGCCGCTCCAGCCCGGTCTGGTTCGCTCCCGTTGAACATGTCCATATCCAGGGCAGACCCGCCCCGCCTCCCGAATGAACGGAAATTCCCATGGCAGAGACCAACTTCCGCCCGAAGTACATCTCCTTCGATGTCTACGGCACGCTCATCAACTTCGACATCGATCCAACTACACGTCGACTGCTGGATGGTCGCATTTCCGAGGAGCAGTGGCCGGAGTTCAAGAGGCAGTTCCGTGGCTACCGGTTTGACGAGGTCCTTGGTGACTACAAGCCGTACGAGCAGATCCTGCAGGACTCCTTCGACAGGGTGTGCAAGCGTTGGGGAATCGGACCCACTGAAGGTGCAGGGGCGGCGTTTGCAGATGCCGTGCGCGGTTGGGTTGCTCACGATGACGTGCCGGCACCGCTGAAGCTGATGGGCGACAACTACAAGCTGGTGGCTCTCTCCAACGCGGATGACAGCTTCCTGGACATCAGCATCCCCAAGCTCGGCGCCGAATTCCACGCAGTGCTGACCGCGGAGCAGGCACAGGCCTACAAGCCGCGCTACCAGGCCTTCGAGTACATGCTGGACACCTTGAACGCCAAGCCTGAGGACTTCCTCCACATTTCTTCGCACACCCGCTATGACGTGCATCCGATGCACGACCTGGGCTTCCGGAACCTTGTGTTGCTCGACCGTGGCTATGACCCTGTCACTACGGGCTACGACATGTTCAGCGTGAAGTCCCTCGACGAGATCAACAAGCACCTCGGTCTCTGACCCTGATTCCCTGAGGCGAAAGGCCATCCCGTGAAACTCATCCCTTACTGGCTGGACACAGCCGAGCCTTCCGGTGACTACCGCAGCACGCCCGTGCCGGATAACGTCGACGTCGCGGTTATCGGTGCCGGCTTTACAGGCTTGTCCGCTGCGCTTGAGTTCGCCCGGCAGGGCGCGAGCGTCGCGGTCTTCGAACGCCACACCGTGGGCTGGGGGGCATCCGGTCGCAACGGTGGAATGGCCACGACCGGGCTCGCCATCGGTTTCAGCTCCGCGGTCAAGCGGTACGGCGAGGCCCGTGCCGCGGAGTACTTCCGCGAGTACAACGACGCGATCGACAGCATCGAGAAGCTGGTCCATGACTACGCGATCGATTGCGACTTCAACCGCTTCGGCAAGCTCTCTCTGGCCTACCACGAGTCGCACAACGACGGCTTCAGGAAGTCCCAGGAGTTGCTGGCCAAGCTCGTGGACCACCATGTCACGCTGATTCCGAAGTCGGATATCCACAGCGAGATCGGAACCGACTTCTACCAGGGCGCCATGATGGACCCCCTGGGAGCCGGACTCCACGTGGGCAAGTTCGCCCACGGCCTGGCCGGCGCGGCAGCCAACGCCGGCGCACAGATCTGCGAGAACGCGGGCGTGACCGAACTCAAGCGGGTCAACGGCACGGTCCATGACGTGCATACGACGCGCGGCATCGCACGGGCGAAGCAGGTCCTCGTTGCTACCAGCGGTTACACGGGCAACGTCACCCCGTGGCTGCAGCGCCGGGTGATTCCTGTTGGCAGCTTCATCATCTGTACCGAACCGCTGCCCGAAGACGTGGTCAACCGGATCCTGCCGAACCGCCGGATGGCTTCCGACAGCAAGATGCTGACCTACTACTTCCGGATCACCCCGGACAACAGGCTTCTTTTCGGGGGCCGTGCCAGGTTCGCGCTTTCCAGCCCGGACTCGGATGTCAAGAGTGCCACAATTCTCCGCAAGGCCATGCTCGAACTCTTCCCGTACCTGTCCAACGCAAAGGTGGATTACATCTGGGGCGGCCTGGTGGACCTTTCCATGGACCAGATGGTCCACGCCGGGGAGCACGATGGACTGTTCTACTCGCTCAACTACAGCGGGCACGGTGTCCAAATGGCGGCCCACATGGGCAAGCGCATGGCGCATTACATGGGAGGGGACAAATCCGCGAACGTCTGGGGCGACCTGAAGAACCCCCCGGTGCCGGGCCACTTCGGCCCGCCGTGGTTCCTGCCCTTCATCGGCGCGGCAGCCAAGATCATCGACCGCGTGAAGTAACCCCCTTCAGGCAACACAGCAAGTATCAACCAGTAAGGCTTCGGATGACGACAAAGACAACCGTGGGTGGGCTGCGGCCAAAATCCGCAGGAGAGACCGCCTATCAGCGGACACAGGTCGCAGACCTGCAGGGAGGCGCCTTCCATGAAGGAACCTGGCAAACGACGGACATGACCGTCGAAGTCCGGGACCCTGAAGACGGGCTCCTGCTGGGAACCGTATGTTCGTCCACCCCGGAGGACGTGCGGCGCGCCGTTGCCCACATCCACCGGCACTTACTGGAGGTTGATTGGCCCCTGCGCCAGCGACGTGAGTCTTTGGAAAAGGCGGCTGAATTGCTTCGCGGACAGGCGGTGCGCTTCGCCACCATCATTGCTGCAGAAAGCAGCAAGACCATCAACGAAGCCGAACGCGAGGTCCTCCGTTGCATCGAGACGCTCCGGCTTTCCGCTGCTGCATCCGTAGAGCTCCAGGGCGAGACCCTGGCTTTCGAAGACAGCTTGGCAGGCACGGGAAAGCTTGGTTGGTACAACCGCAAGCCTGTGGGAATCGTTGCAGCCATCACGCCGTTCAACGATCCGCTGAACCTGGTGGCGCATAAGCTGGGGCCGGCGCTCATCGGAGGCAACGGCGTCGTGCTTAAACCTTCCGGACGAACGCCCCTGACAGGGCTGGCCTTCATTCAGTTGTTATTGGACGCTGGAGTACCCGCCGGGCGGGTGGCTGCAATCGTTTCGGGCCCGGGCGTTTCCGAGGCCCTTGTGACTGACCCCCAGGTGGACTTGATCTCTTTCACCGGAGGGCCAAAAACGGCGGACAGGATTGCTTCATCCGCCGGCGCCAAGAAAATCCTCTCGGAACTTGGCGGCAACAATGCCACGATCGTCTGCGCGGATGCGAACGCAGGAGAAGCTGCGCAGGCGATCGTGGCGGGGGCTTTCGGCGTGGCTGGCCAGAACTGCCTGTCCGTCCAGCGGGTGTACGTGCACATTTCGCTCTTCGACCGGGTCCTTGATGACGTTGTGCGCGGAACCAAAGCGCTGCGGTCCGGCCCGAAGCTGGAACGCACAACAGATATCGGACCCCTCATCAGCGAAGCAGAAGCGCGGCGCGTCGAGGATTGGGTGGAGGAGGCGAAGGCCGCTGGTGCCACCGTCCACGTCGGCGGACGCCGGCATGGTGCGCACTATGCGCCAACTGTCCTCACGGACGTACCGTCCGCGTGCCGTGTGATCCGGGAAGAAGTCTTCGGCCCGGTGGTCAGCGTTCTCCCATTCATCGAGGTCCAGGATGCTGTTCGTGCGGCCAACGACACCGAGTTCGGGCTTCAAGCCGGGGTTTTCACAGAATCGTTCAGCGAAGCCCTGGCGATAGCGGAAAAGCTCCACGTGGGATCAGTGGTTATTAACGAGACCAGTGATGTGCGGATCGACTCGATGCCCTTCGGCGGCTTCAAGCGCAGCGGCGTAGGAAGGGAAGGCGTCAAGCATACGGTTCGTGAAATGACCGAACCAAAGAACACCATCATCCAATTGCCTGAATCATCGTCAGGCTGGCAGCAGTTCGCTGCAACCACGATCGGAGCAGTATGACCACCCACAAAATTGCCGTTATTGCCGGTGACGGGATTGGCAAGGAAGTTGTTCCCGCCGCGCTGGAGTGCCTGGAACGAATCGCCCGGCTTCATTCCCTGGACCTGCAATTCACGCACTTCGACTGGGGTTCGGACTACTACCTGCGCCACGGCCGGATGATGCCTGAGGATGGCCTTGAGCAGCTTGCACAGCATGATGCCATTTTCCTGGGCGCAGTCGGCTCACCGCAGGTCTCCGACGCGGAATCGCTGTGGGGGCTGTTGATCCCCATACGCCGTGAATTCCAGCAGTACATCAACGTGCGTCCGGTGAAAACGCTCGACGGCGTGAAGTCGCCGCTGGCGTCGAAGGAACCGATCGATATCCTCATTGTGCGTGAGAACAATGAGGGGGAGTACTCGGAAATCGGCGGACGCATCTACCGCGGGCAGCCGCACGAAACCGCCGTACAGGAGACGATTTTCACCCGCCTGGGAGTCTCCCGGGCAGCACACTACGCGGCATCCCAGGCTTCCGCACGGGGCCGACGACTGACTTCCGCCACCAAGAGCAACGGCATCATCCACACCATGCCGTTCTGGGACGAGATTGTTGAAGAGACGGCACGGCTCTTTCCGGAAGTAACCCTTAACAGCGAACTGGTGGACGCATTGGCCGCCCACTTGGTGTTGAAGCCGTGGACTTACGACGTAATCGTGGCATCCAACCTCCTCGGGGACATCCTGTCGGACCTGGGCAGCGCCGTGACAGGGTCCATAGGCGTAGCTCCGAGCGCCAACCTCAATCCGGAAGGCGACTTCCCGTCGCTCTTTGAGCCGGTTCATGGTTCAGCGCCGGACATTGCGGGCATGGGACTTGCGAATCCTGTCGGCCAGATGTGGTCCGGGGCGATGATGCTGGAACACCTCGGCCACCCGGAAGCAGCCAGGCACCTGCAGGCGGCGTTCGAGTCGGTCCTCCGTGAAGGGCTGGGAACCCGGGATGTTGGTGGTACCTCTTCCACCTCCGAGTTCACGGCTGCGGTCCTGGCAGCCATCGACGTCATTGATGCCGTTCCGTCCTTCGACGCTGCAATCGCCAGCACGCCCGCGGCAGTACCGGCGTCGTCATCATCATGAGCAGGGATCCGGCACCCAAGCGACCGGTTGTTGCTGTTCTGTACCGGGAAGCAATGCCACCCCGCCTGGATGAAGTCCGCGAGCTGGCTGACGTGCGCCCCACCACCGCTGAGGGACTGGCCGAAGCGATGGTTGGGGCGGATGTCCTTTACCAGTGGCATTCGTTCTCGCCGGCGCTGCGGGAGAACTGGCACGCAGCGTCCTCGCTTAAGTGGGTCCATGTATCCGCTGCCGGGGTGAGCCAACTGATGTTCGACGAACTGGTGACCAGCGACGTCGTCTATACAAACTCCCGGGGCGTCCTCAGCCGGGCCATCGCTGAGTTTGCACTGGGTTTCGTCCTGGATCTGGCCAAGGACTCCCACGGGTCCTACCGGCTCCAGCAGGGGGAGCGGTGGCGGCACCGGACGTCCAGGAAAATCGAGGGCCAGTCCGTGCTCGTTGTAGGAACGGGGTCCATCGGACGGGAGATCGGTAGACTCTTGCGTGCTGTTGGCATGGAAGTCAGCGGCGCAGCCCGTACCAACCGCGCTGGAGACGATGCCTTCGACGTCGTCTTTTCCTCTGCTGACCTGGCTGATGTGGTCCCCGCATTCGATTACGTGGTTCTTGCCGCGCCGCTGACTATGGCTACCAAACACTTGATTTCTGCCGAGGTGCTGTCGGCCATGAAACCAAGTGCGCACCTGATTAACGTAGGGCGCGGAGAGTTGGTGGACACAGATGCCCTGGTCCGTGCCCTGGCCGCCGGAGACATTGCCGGTGCCGCCCTGGACGTCGTCCACCCGGAACCGCTTCCCGGCGGGCACCCGCTCTGGAGTTTTGAGAACGTCATCATCACGCCACACATGAGCGGTGACACGGAGAACTACCTGGACGACCTGGGAAAGCTCTTCGTTGAGAACCTCAAGCGGTTCAGCCTCGGTAAGCCGCTACTTAACCAAGTGGACAAGGAACTCGGCTTTGTGCCGGCCTGACGCCCACCCTGCCTGCCATCACGAAAGACTGTCGATGTCGACGACCACTTTGACCACTATCAACCATTTCATCAACGGTGCTGAGTCCTCCGGTGAGGGTGACCGGACCCAGCCGGTGTATAACCCTGCGACCGGGCAGGTCACCGCCGAGCTGCGCCTGGCGAACGAGGCCGACCTGAACACCACGGTCGCCGCTGCCCGCAAAGCCGCTGATTCCTGGGGCGACATTTCCCTGGCCAAGCGCACCGCGGTGTTGTTCAAGTTCCGCGAACTGGTCGCAGCGCACGTGGACGAACTCGCTGAGCTGATCACGGCCGAGCACGGCAAGGTCCTCTCCGACGCCAAGGGCGAGATCGGCCGCGGCCTGGAAGTGATCGAATTCGCCTGCGGCATTCCTTCTTTGTTGAAGGGTGATTACTCGGACCAGGTTTCCACCGGCATCGACGTGTTCTCCTTCCGCGAACCGCTCGGTGTGGTGGCCGGTATTACCCCGTTCAACTTCCCCGTGATGGTGCCGTTGTGGATGGCCCCGATGGCGATCGCCACCGGTAACGCGTTCATCCTCAAGCCCTCCGAGCGGGACCCGTCCCCGTCACTGCTGCTGGCCAGGCTCTGGCAGGAAGCCGGCCTGCCCGATGGTGTGTTCCAGGTCCTGCACGGCGGCAAGGAAACCGTCGACGGCCTCCTGACCCACCCGGACGTGGACGGCATCAGCTTTGTCGGTTCCACCCCGATCGCCCAATACGTCCACGAAACCGCCACCAAGCACGGCAAGCGTGTCCAGGCCTTGGGTGGGGCGAAGAACCACGCGATCGTGCTCCCGGACGCTGACCTGGACAACGCCGCGGACCACCTCGCCGCTGCCGCGTTCGGCTCGGCAGGGGAGCGGTGCATGGCGATCTCGGTCGCCGTCGCGGTCGGGGACGCTGCCGATCTGTTGGTGAAGAAAGTTCAAGAGCGTGCCCTGGCCGTGAAGGTCAACAACGGCACCGAACCCGGCGCCGAAATGGGCCCGGTGATCACCCCGGCCTCCAAGGAACGCATCGTGAAGATCGTTACCGAAGCCGAGCAAGCCGGTGCTGCCATGGTGGTGGACGGCCGCCACCTGGTGGTCCCGGGCCACGAAGAAGGCTTCTGGGTCGGCCCTACCGTGATCGACCACGTCAAAACCGAAATGACCGCCTACACCGAGGAGATCTTCGGCCCCGTCCTGGTGGTGGTCCGCGTGGACACGCTCGAAGAGGGCATCAAGCTGATCAACTCCAACCCCTACGGCAACGGCACCGCGATCTTCACCTCCTCCGGCGCCGCGGCACGGAAGTTCCAGCGCTCAGTCACCGTGGGCATGATCGGTATCAACGTGCCCCTGCCCGTCCCGGTGGCCTACCACTCCTTCGGCGGCTGGAAAGCCTCCCTCTTCGGCGACAAGCACATCTACGGCCCCGAAGGCGTCTCCTTCTACACCCGCGGCAAAGTCATCACCTCCCGCTGGCCCGAAACCCACCACGCCTCCGGCGCCTCCTACAACTTCCCCTCCAACTAAGGCTGGCGTGACGTGCGTGCCTTCACGACCGTGATGGTATTTCTTGCCATGACAGGTATCGCTACTTGCGTCTTCGCGAACGGTGCATTCAACCTGGTGGGCGGGCTGTTGCTCCTGACGGTCGGCGGGGGAGGGCTGTCAGCGGCTTGGACCACGCATGCTGGCGAAAAGCCGGCATGGAAGGCGCCACGACGACCCTCTGAGTGAGAGGAAACCGAATGCCTTCACATGCCAAGGCCTACGTTCAATCCGAGCCGCTTAGCTGATACGCATGGAGGGCCCGGGCCGCAGCCACTCAGGAGCGGTCCGTATTTTCTTCGCCTTGGAGTGCGTTATGGAACTGTTTCTCCATCTCCCGGCGAAAGGCTGCCACGTCTCCTTCGAGGGCATGCTCAGCGAGCCTTTCGTGCTCAACGGCGAGTTCATGGAGGTCGTTGTAAGTTGGATGGTCGGCGGCGAAATAGAGCCGCAGCTTGTTCTCCCAGCCGTTCCACAGGGCTTGCAATGTCTTGTTCCCTGAGAACTCATAAAACAGCCTGTGGAAACGGAGGTGGGCGTCAATGCTCGCAGGAATATCGTTGGTATCGGTGGCGCGATAAAGCTCCTCGATAGTCTGCTTTAGCCTCAGTCGCCCAGGCCCGCGTAGTTCTGTGGCGGAGAGTTCGGCGGCGTAAGGCTCCACGAGCATTCGAATCGACGCGATTTCGGCGATGTCACGGGCGCTCACCTCCACAACGAACGATCCCTTGAACGGAACCTTCACCACCAGCCCCTCCTCTTCAAGGCGTGTCAATGCCTCACGGAGCGGAGAGCGGCTGATACCCAGGTCGGCGGCGATGTGGGTCTCACGCAACTGTTCCCCCGGAGGCACCGTCCCGTCCAGGATGGCAGTGCGCAGGACACGGTAGACGCCGTCAGGCGTGGTGGTGCGCTGTTCGTGCCACGCGAATTTGTTGTCCATCAGGCCACCTCTCTGTCGATTGTCGATTATATCGTCCAACGTTCCTCATACCTGGGCGCGGTTATTCGTGGAGGCCCGCCAGCCTGCTGCCGAACTTTGCCAGGAGCGACGTTGTGGTTGAACCCCGATGTTCTTCCCACTTGTCGGCAAAACCGAAGAGGCTGTACATACCGTGAACTCCCAACCAGCGAATGGGCTCGGGCTCCCATTTGGGTGCGCGATATCCCACCCAGGGAAGTGATGTTCGCTCCGTTTTCTGTTCGAATGCCAGCTCCACCAGTGTCCTGCCGCCGAGGTATGCCGCGGTGACGCCGTGCCCGGCGTAACCGGTTGACGAACCGATCCCTGATGCTTGGTCCCATTGAACGCCCCCGTTCCAGTCACGGGTTACGCCGAGAACCCCGGACCACGCGTGGTCGACTTGGAAGTCGATGCCGGGGAAGAAGGTACGAAGCTTGGTGGACAGCAGGTCAACGGTGGACCCGGCCGTTGAACCTGCACCGCCCGTCCCGGAGTTATACCGGTAGGGTTTGCCTCGGCCTCCGATGGCAATGCGGCCATCGGCTGTTCTCTGGGAGTAGATGAACGTGTGCGCGGAGTCGCTGAGGCACTGCGGTCCATTCCAGCCGATGTGTCGCCATGCTTCGTCCGGGAGGGGCTTGGTCACAATCATCGAGGAGTTGATGGGTATCAGGCTCCTGCTGCCGAGGAGTGGTCCGGAGTATCCTTCAGTGCAGATAAAGGTCTTTTCAGCGGTCACCCGTCCGTTGTCCAGTGTCAGTGTATTTCCGTTGATGCTGCCGACCCGGCTGCCCTCGAAGATCCTGACCCCCATGGACGTGAGGGTTTCTGCTAATCCGTGGACCAGCTTTGCCGGGTTAAGCCGGGCACAGTGCTTGTAGACGAGGCCCCCGTAGACAGTGGAGATGTTGATTTGTTCCTGGAACTCTTCACGGTCGATCAGGTAGACATCGTCGTCGGTCAGTCCGTATTTCCAGTCGGCGTCCCGTCTGGCCACGAGCCTGCCAAGCCCGGCTTTCGTGTGGGCAGCAACCAGCGCGCCGCTCTTGCGTTGATCGGCGTCGATGCCTTCCGCCCGCAGGATCTCCAGGACGGCGTCGACGCCGGCAACGAACTCCCGTTGCAATGCCCGGCTCGCCTCGATACCGCCCTTTGACGCGCGGGCAAACCGGGCCCTGTTTCCTGCGGGCATCGCTGACAGCCACCCGCCGTTCCGGCCGGAGGCTCCATATCCGATTTGCTCTGCTTCGAAAACCGCAACCGAGAGGGAGGGGTCGAGCTTCTTGGCGAAGTATGCCGCCCACAACCCCGTGTAACCGGCACCCACGATTGCCAGATCAACAGACTGTTCCCCAGCAAACCGGGGGTAGGGGCGCCTGTTCTTTTCGAGTCCGGCCATCCAGAAGCCGAGGTCCCCATTGCGGGGTTTTGCCGCGACGGTTGTCATTTTTGGTCCTTGTTGTGTGGGGAAGATCATTAGAACGCGGTATATCCGCCATCGACGGGCAACGTGGCACCGGTAACGTAGGAGGATTCCGCAGAGGCGAGGAAGAGGACCGCATCGGCCACTTCCTTGGGAGCAGCCAGACGTTGGAGGGGAATCTGCCCTTCACGGTGGCGTCGATAGGCCTCGGGATCCTCCCTTCGCTGGAATGACGCTTCGATGACGGGAGTAGCCGTGAGGCCGGGGGCGACGACGTTCACCCGGATGTTTCGCTCAGCCCACTCGATGGCTGCGCCCTTTGCGAGCATGATCAGGCCGCCCTTGGCTGCGGAGTACAGAACTTCGTCCGGCTTGCCCACCATCCCGAGCCGCGAACTGACCAGGACAAATGATCCTCCGGTGGCCGGCATCAACGGCGCAAAGTGCTTCATCACCAGGAATGAACTCAACAGGTTGCTGTGCAGCACATTCCTGGCGTCTTCGTAGGACATCCCTGTCAGGGGTCCGCTGACCTGCAGGCCGTGGTTCAGTACGACGACGTCGACGGTGCCGTACGTTTCAGCAGCCTCGCGGGCGAGACATTTGACGAAGTCTTCGTCGTTAAGGTCTCCCGGGACATACAGGTCGTCTGGTTGTGCGCTGTCAATCCGGGCCTTGCGGCCGGTCAATATGAGGCGGGCTCCTTCGCGACGGAAGTGTGAGCATACCGCTTGCCCGATTCCGCTGTTGGCGCCGGTGACCAGGGCCGTAACTTTGCTTAGTCTCATGTCTGATTCTCCTGGTTGGGAATTTGTGGACAGGCCGTCGAGTCGTTCCTGTCCGCCGTGCCTAGTTGAGGAAGCCGCGGGCGTCGACGGCCCAGCGTTCGCAGGTGGAACCCGTACTGTCGGTGATGATGTATTCCTCGAAGTTGACCACAACGGGGCAAACGTGGTTAGGGATGACCGGCAGCACTGTGCCTATCGGGGGTTGGAAACCCGAGGGCAACGGCAGGAAGCCGTGATATTCGTTGAGTTTGGACAGGATCGCCTGAGTGCCGGGCACTGCACCGAAGCCGATTTCTGCGTTGCCTTCCCGGCTCAATGCCTTGGTGCCCACATCGAGGATGACTTGATCGGGAACCCAATCACTGACGACCGTGCCGGCGACGAACAGTGCTATTTGGTCCTCGGCGCAGGCGCCAAGCCTGGTGTTGTTCAAATCGTTGAAAACGTACTCACCGGGCCGGATTTCGGTAATGATGCTGCTAGTGGCATATTCGATGGTGGGTGTGGAGCCTGCGCTGACCACAGTGGCAGTGATGCCTACGGCTCTGAAGCTGCGCACGGCGGCGGTCAGCGCTGCTTCCTGGTCCATTGCGGCGCGCTTGCGGGCGTCAGGGCCGGAGCTTCCATGGCCGGGGTAGGTGAAGACGCCCACTGGTACCAAGCCTCTCTCGCGGGCGGCGACGGCGAGGTCGCCGGCGGACTCCGGGGGCGCACCGGAACGTTGGGCACCGCAATCAACCTCAACCACGACCTCCAGCCGTCCGGCATCAGAACCCATAGCCTCAGCGATGGCATTGATTGCCGAAAAGTTGTCGACCCCGACCCGTAGCCGCGTAGTGACGGCAAGCTTCCGGAGCCGTGCTCCCTTGGTCCCTGAAGGCCAGATCGGGTAGGCAATGAAGATGTCTTCAAACCCTGCCGCTGCGAAGACTTCTGCCTCGCCCACATTGCCGGCGGTAATGCCAACGGCGCCTGCCTTGACCTGGCGCCGGCCGATCTCGACGCACTTATGTGTCTTGACGTGCGGACGCACTTCGAGGTTGCGCTTGTTGGCGAAAGCCTGCATGCGGTCAATATTGTCCTGCATCACGTCGACCAAAATGATGGGCGCGGGGGTGTCAATCCTGGCAGCCAGTGCGGCCAGTGCCCGTTGAAGCCGGTTCACGCTTACTCCTCATGATTCTTTTGGTGAAGGTTCGAAGCCGATCGTTCTGTGGTCTTCGAAATGATGTTGTTCGGGGCCCGCGACGGCGGGTCCCGAACAACCGGTCCCGCCTAAGAGGCGGCGGTGCAGACCATCTGGATCTCAACAGGAGTATTCAGTGGCAGGCCGGCGACTCCGATGGCGGTGCGGGAGTGGCGTCCCTTTTCGCCGAGAACCTCGATGAGCAATTCACTCGCCCCTTCGGCAACCTTGGACTGCAAACCAAAGTCCGGCGGACTGGCTACGAACACCAGCATCTGCACCACGCGGACCCTGTCAAGGTCGCCGACGGCCTGGACAGCAGCGGCGAGGCAATTCAACGCGGCGTGACGGGCCAGCTCCTTGGCTGTCTCCAGGTCAACATCCCGGCCGACGACGCCTTGGCACAGCAGCTCACCATCCCGAAATGGCAGCTGACCCGAAATGTGAATGCTTTCCCCCACCTGGTTGTGGTCTACGTAGTAGGCATTGGCAGCCAGCACTGGGAGCTCCAATCCCAGGTTCGCCAACCTTTCCGAAGCAGTCCCGCCCCGGACTGTTTGAGGCAATGGAAGGCTCATGATCCCGCCGCCCTGCCGTAAGTCACCTGTTCGCTTCCGTCGCTCAGGAAACGGAACGTGGTAGACCAAAGAGGGCGGGAAGGTCGGCGATATCGGTGATCCGCTCATAGCCGAGCCAGTGCTCGTCGTGCTCGAAGCCACGGTCGACGTACACCTTCTTCCCGATGCCCAAGATTGCTGCCGATCGGTGGTCGTACATGGGGCTGGCCGAGACATGCACGATCTCATCGGGGGTGACCCCAAGCTTGTCGAACATGTACTCGAAGGCACCGAGCCGCGGTTTGTACATGCCCATTTGCTCGGCGGTAATGATGACCTCGAACGGGGCCTCGAGGTTGGCGGCGAGGCGCTCGGCCACCGCCGTGTCGCTGTTGGTGATGATGACCAGGGGCACAGCTTCTGCCAAGCGGTTCAGCGCTTCGGTGACGCCGGGGTAAGGACCCCACGTGGGAATCCGGTCGTAGACCTCGTGGGCGTCCTCGACGCGGAACTCAATGCCCACCTTGCGTGATGCGCGCGCCATGGAGTCGGCGACTATCTGGTGGAATGGCTTGTACTCGCCGGTGCACTCATCGATCCGGTACGCCTTGCAAAGCCGCAAGTACTCGTCCGATGCCTCTGCGGGCAGTCGATCGCCCAAGACGTCGCGCGTAGCATCGTTGATCGCAAATTTTATGAGCGTTCCGTTCATGTCGAACGTAACGAATTTTGGCTTGTTTTCGAATACCACGATTCCTCCAATTGTAGATCTAGTCGATTGTCGACGAGAATTTTCTTGTGGGCCAGGGTCTCTGTTCAGCGCGCCCCGTCGATTGTCGACAATACGCGCCAAGTCGTAGATTGTCAACGATTCTTCGACATCCTGCAGCGGCGTTCGCTCTTCCACGTCGGGTTGCTGTCCTGGTACCTGCAGTGGAGTCCAGCGGATTCGCTGCCCCTGGCGGGGCACAGTGGAGACCGGCGCCACCAAGGGCGCCGGTCTCATTGCGTCAGAGACGCTAGGATGTGGCGCGCCGCGCTACGTTATAGAAGCGGATGTTTTCATACTCTTCGAGGCCTTCAGCACTTCCTTCGCGGCCAAGGCCGGACTGCTTGATGCCGCCGAAGGGGGCGCCGGCGTCGGACGGGACCCCTTGGTTGATTCCCACAATTCCGGTCTCAAGGCGGTCCGCGACGTTTAACGCCCGGTCGAGGTTCTCTGTGAAGACATAACCGGCCAAGCCAAATTCCGTAGCGTTGGCACGGGTCACCACTTCGTCCTCCGTGCTGAAGCGCTGAATTGCGGCGATGGGACCAAAAATTTCTGACCGGGCAACCTCGGAGTCTTCGGTCACGTGGTCCAGGACTGTCGGGGCGAAGAAATTTCCAGGGGAGTCGTAGCCGTGCCCGCCGGTCAGCAGGCTGGCGCCCAGATTCACCGCATTGTCGGAGTAGGCTTGCATCTGGGCTACCGCCCGGTTGTCGATCAGTGCGCCGAGGCCGGTCTGTTGTCCAAGCCCGCTTCCTACGGCGACTTGTGCAAAGCGTTCGGTCAGGGCTTCCGCAAAGTCATCGGCTATTGCGTCCTGGACATAGATGCGGTTTGCCCCTATGCAGGACTGTCCACCGTTGCGCAACTTAGCGGCGAAAGTGCCTTCCAGGGCGCGGTCAAGGTCTGCGTCGTTGAAAACGATGAGGGGTGCGTTGCCGCCGAGTTCCATGGAACTGCGGAGTACGTTCCGGGCAGCAAGCTGCAGGAGTTGACGGCCGACGGGCGTTGATCCTGTAAAGGAAACCTTCCGGACTCTGGGATCGAGCAGGACGGCTTCGCTGAAGGCCCTGGAATTGGATGTCGTGATGACTTGGATCAAGCCTTCGGGCACACCTGCTTCAATGGCGAGTTGGACGGCAAAGTGCGTCGTCAGGGGAGTGAGGGCTGCAGGCTTGATGACGACAGGGCATCCTGCCGCCAATGCCGGCGCGATTTTCCGGGTGGCCATGGCCAGGGGGAAATTCCATGGCGTGATCAGTACCGCCAGTCCAACGGGAGAGCGCCGCGTCAGCAGGCTTGCCCCGCCGTCGGGGGTGTCCCGAAAGTTCCCGGCCGGCCGTACCGCTTCTTCTGCGTACCAGCGGACGAAGTCGGTGCCGTACCTGACCTCGCCCCGAGCCTCGGCCAGCGGCTTGCCCATTTCGCGTGAAATAAGGTGCGCGAGATCCTCGGTGCGCGAGACAAGGATCTCGTACCAGGCGTGCAGTATGTCTGCCCGCTGGCGAAGGCTGCTCCTGGCCCAGCTTGCCCCCGCGGTGTCGGCGACTCCAACAGCGTGAAGTGCATTCTGGACGCCACAGTCTTCGACGTAGGCAATAGTCTCGGCTGTGGCGGGGTCCAGGACAGGCAAGCCGGTGCCGGGCAGGCTGATGGACTGGATAACTGCGTCTGCCTGTCGCGTGCTCCGGGGGTCCGGGGCAATGAGAGTGGCTGCCACGTGGGTGGTGCTCATCTGAATCTCCTTCGTGCTCAATAGCGTCGACGCTGACGTAAAGGGAAGGAAACCACGTCGATTGTCGACGATTGGGATTGACGATTGTTGACAATACGCGCGCCTTGGGAACATGTCAATGTCAGGGGTTGTCCGTCGCTGCGGGAACCCGCCGTCGTGCTTCTTCTTTCGCAAACGGGACGCGTCCCGCCGGGCCGCTCTGCGTTACCCGGCGCGCTCCTTCCGCTTCCGGCGGCTCCGTACGAACAGCCACACGACGAACCCGGCAAGGCCTGCGTAGATTGCGTAGTTGAGGAAGCGCGAGTACTGGTCAACAAGGTGGTACTGCTTGCCAAGCAGTGCTCCCAGCCCGATTAACAGGCCGTTCCAAATGCTGGTTCCGGCCAGGGTAAACAGGCTGAATGTCATCAGGTTCATTCGCTCTGCGCCCGCAGGCAAGGAGATGAGGCTACGGACGCCAGGCAGAAGCCGCCCAAAGAAGATCGCTGACTTGCCGTGGCGTTCGAACCAGTCCGCGGCCTTCTCGAAGTCTTCGCGGTCGACCAGTGGCAGCTTGGAGAGCAGTCGGATGGATCGCTCCAGTCCTGCTTTGAACCCAAGCCAGTACAGCAGCAAGGCACCTGCGTAGGCGCCCAGGGTGCTGGTGACAAAGACAAGAATCATGGTCAGGCTTCCCTGGCTTGCCAGGAAGCCTGCCAACGGAAGGATCGCCTCGCTTGGAACCGGCGGAAACACCGTTTCCAGGAAGGTCAGGAAACCCACGCCCCATTCGCCCATGGCCTCGATCACCTGGGCTGCAATGCCGAGCAGCCCCGTGAGGTCGTCGGCTGGACTGGCAGTACTGACGATGGCGGTCAAATGCTTCCTGCTTCCGTGTGCGGCTGTGGGAGGGTGCCGCAGCCACCTCTCCGCGTTCCACGAGCCTACCGCCAATTCATCACCATGCTTAGTATTGAGTGGCACGTGAGCGGACACCACACGAAGGACAGTCATGGCACTCAGCAAGGGCACCAAGGTCGAATGGAACACCTCTCAGGGCAAGACCCACGGAAAAATTGTGGAGAAGAAGACCACCGACTTTGAATTGGACGGCAACACGCACCGGGCCAGCGAGGACGAGCCGCAGTACGTAGTGGAGTCGGAGAAGACGGGCGCCAGGGCGGCTCACGAGGCCTCTGCGCTCACGGAGAAGAAGTAGCGCATGGCGCGCCGTCATGAGGTGGTCATCATCGGCGGCGGCAACGCCGGAGTGTCGCTGGCGGCCAGGCTGGCTCGGTACGGGGTCAAGGACATCGCCCTCATTGAGCCCAAGGACCACCATCTCTACCAGCCTCTGTTTTCCCACATAGCCGGAGGTCGCGCCCGGGCGCAGGAAGCCATCCGCAGCCAGCAGTCCGTGATCCCCCGGGGAGTGACGTGGATCAGGGACCGGGCTTCGGGCGTTGATCCGGAATCGCGCTCCGTGGCGCTCGGTTCCGGGTCCGCCGTTGATTATGGGCACCTGGTGGTCTGTCCTGGGTTGGAATACCGTTGGGACGCCGTACCTGGCCTTGCTGAGGCCGTGCATTCACCCCACGGCTCCTCCCACTATGACTTCGAGCTGGCACCCAAAGCCTGGACGCTCCTGAGCGCGCTGAGGTCCGGGACCGCCGTGTTCACGATGCCCGCAGGGCCGGTCAAGTGCGCCGGCGCGAGCCAGAAACCTATGTACCTGGCCTGCGACTACTGGAAGCAACAAGGGGTGCTCAGTGAAATAAGGGTGGTGATGGTACAGCCCTACCCCACAGTCTTTGGGGTACCCGCGGTGGACCGGGAGCTGGAGCGGAAGATTGCGGAGTACGGCATCGAGCTTCGCACCAACAGTGAACTCGTAGCGGTCGATTCCGCTGGACGGACTGCGACGATCCGGGACACTGTCACCGGCGCCACAGAGGACCTCGGCTATGACGTCCTCAATGCCGTCCCTCCGCAATCGGCGCCCGGGTGGCTCAGGGGAACCGGCTTGTCCGCGGTCGGGGATGCCGGCGGCTTCGTGGAGGTGGACACGCGGACGCTCCGCCACCAGCGGTATCCCGACGTCTGGGCACTCGGGGACGCGGCAGCCACCACCAACTCCAAGGCCGGCGGCGCGTTGCGGAAACAAACCAGCGTGCTGGCAAGGAATCTGTCGGCCGTGCTGAAGGGTCGTGAGCCCGGCCGGAAGTACAACGGATACTCTGTCTGCCCTTTCACGGTGTCGCGCAATACTGTGGTTTTCGCCGAGTTCGACGACCGTTTGCGGCCCATGCCCACAATTCCGAAGGTGCCCACCTGGAAGGAGAGCCGGCTTTCCTGGTGGATAGACCGTGACCTGTTTCCACGGCTCTATTGGAAGATGATCCTCAAGGGGCGTTTGTAAGCGCCGGCTGGGCCACGCTCCAGGCCCATGTATCAGGCCGTTCTTTCGCTGCCAACACCGGGTAACAATTCTGCGGGAAGGCCAGGCACCGGGATGATCACCAGGTCCTTCAGCTTCCAGTCGAGGCTGGAACACTCCTTCCGGGCAGCCTCCAGCATGTCCAGGGTGGGCATGCGGTGGGCCGGGACCACAAAAGCCTCCACATGGAAGACATGCCCCTGGTCCCGCACGCGCGACCTGGCCTCTTCCACCCAGTCCAGGCCCGCAAGGTATCCGTCCACCAGGGCGCCCAGCGGGTGCGGTTCTGTGTCGTCGTAGGTCCGCGCCCTTTTGTCCATCAGGGCCGTGATGGCGGCTTTCGTGTTGCGGACGCCGTCCCGCAGGATGCTGGCTGAGATGATCAAGGCGGCCACTGCGTCCGCCCACCACCAGCCGATGCCGATGCCGGCAACGCCGGCTGCTGCGGCAACGGCAGTCTGCCAGTCTGCCTTGTTCATGTCGGCATCGGCGTAGAGGACCTTGTCGTGGAGGGCTTTGGCCAGTTTCATCTTCACGTGCCCCAGATACACAGGTGGTCCGGCAGTGAGGAGCATGGCAACGATCATGACCCAGCCCAGCCAGATGGTCTGCCCGAAGAAGTCGAACCCGCCGATGGTCGGATGCTCGGCGGTCAGCAGGCTGATGCCCGAGTCCACCACCAGGAAGGTGCCCATGACAGCCAGCGCCACGGCTGCCACGAGGTGGGCAACGCCGACGGCGCGGTGGTATCCGTAAGGATGTTCGGCGCTTGGACGTCTGCGGATCACGCGCACGGCCACCAGGAAAGCCAAGGGAGGCAGGAAGGAGAGCACGTCTTCCACCCATGCCGCCTTCATGGCCTGTGAATTTCCCAGGAGCAGGTAGATCATCCCGGTGGACACGGCAAGGAAGGCTATGGTGATCCACTCGAACCGGACGGCCCTGCGGAGCGCAGCCTGCTGCTCGGCAGGCAGTTCGGTGTGTCCGAAACGCAGTGACGCCTGCCGGGCGCGGATGTCGGTGGCCTTCACCGGGCACCACGTGCGTCCTTCAGGAACGTGTCCAGTTTCAGCAGGAACGCGTTTTCGCCCTTGGGAACCAGCATGACGTGCTGGTGCTTCTTTCCTTGAGTGTCCAGGGACTCGGCGTAAGGTCGGGTCAACCCTGTGTTCTTTTCCCAAGGGGTGTCCTTGCGGAGACCGCCGATCATGACATCCAACTCTCCCTCTTCGACCCGTTCGGCCAGGATATGTTCAGTCCCTGTGCTCCACTCCACGCGGGCGCCAAGGCGTGCGGCGAAGTCACTGATCAGCTGCACATCCCGTCCTTGGGGCTGGCCGGAGGGGGACAGCGTGACCCATTCCCCGTTGGGGCTCGCGCCTACCCGCAGGATGCCGTTCTCCACCCGGTCCAGCGTGCCGTCAGGGTCAGCCGGAATCGTCCCGGCGCATCCCGACAGTACAAGGGCAGCCAGCGCTGCCGATGCTGCTCCCATACGACGCATAGTCTCCGCCTTCCTCCACGTGATGCTCCTGTCCCCACTATAGACAGGTTGCTTATCATTTGTGGCGGGGTGGCTGGGAACTCTCAGGTCAACGGCCGGGCCACTCCTTGCCGGCCAATGGATCGTAGGTGGCCAGCAGTTCTTCCTGCGGCGGGCGCACATCTTCCGGGACGTGCTGCAGGTTCACTCGCACCCGGTACCAGAGGGAACTCGACCCGCGCATGCCGTCCACCAGGACGTCCGCCGGGTGAAGGTGGGAAACCACACCGGAGTGCATGTCCTTCCATTCCTCAAGGGCTGCGAGCGCTTCGGGTTTGGTTTTGGTCCGTGCCACTTCTATGAGGGGCATGACGGATCGACGGCGGCCGGAACCGTCACCGGCACGCGGCGCCTTCTCTGCCGGTCCCATATCGGCTGCCAGGGCGAGGAGGTTGTCGAGTGAGCCGGGGTGGTCGTCAATGGCCTGGTGGGGATCGCCCTGTTCTGCGAAGCGCAGGGGTGCGGTGGCGACAGTGAACTGTTCGGGACGGGCGGTGGCGACTTCGCTCCAGGCCAGGGGAGTGGATACGCGCGCATCAGGCCGGGGGCGTACGGAGTAGGCGGAGGCCACGGTCCGGTCCTTGGCGTTTTGGTTGAAGTCCACGAACACGCTTTCGCCGCGCTCTTCCTTCCACCACTTGGCCGTTGCCAGGCCGGGTGCCCGGTTTTCCACTTCCCGCGCCAAGGTCTCCGCTGCCAGCCTGAGCTCGCGGTAACTCCACCGGGGGGCGATCCGCACCAGGATGTGGAGTCCGCGGGATCCGCTGGTCTTCGGCCAGCCCACCAGCCCCATGTCGTCCAGCACTTCGCGCGCCACGTAGGCGACATCGATGATCTGGGCCCAGTCCACGCCGGGCATGGGGTCGAGGTCGATGCGCAGTTCGTCGGGATGGTCGAGGTCTTCTGCGCGGACAGGATGCGGGTTGAGGTCGAGGCACCCCAGGTTGACCACCCAGGCCAGGCCGGCCGCGTCGCGGATCACGGCTTCTTCGGCGGAGGTTCCGGAGGCGTACCGCAGCGTGGCTGTTTCAATGTACGGGGGATGGTTTTCGGGCACGCGTTTCTGGAAAAAGGGTTCGGCGTCGATTCCCTTGGGGAAGCGTTTCAGGACCATGGGGCGGCCCCCTGCGCCGCGGAGGGCACCGTCGGATATGGCGAGGTAGTACCTGACGAGGTCGAGTTTGGTGATGCCGGCGTCGGGAAACACGATTTTGTCCGGGCTCGAGATGCTGACTTCGGTTCCCTCGATGTCAAGGATCTCTGGGGGAGTCTTCGACGGGCTCATGCGCACACGCTAGCAACGAACCCCCGTCGCTTCCAGACCGGCCACTGCCTCGCCCGGGCTGGAGGATGAACACGCTGAGCCGGCCCTGGCGTGCCAGACTGGACGCATGTGTCCCGAACTGAACCCCCGTGACCAATCCGGCAGCGACCCCACCGGCCAGCGCGAGGCGTCTGCCGCCAAGCGCCGGCATCTGGCGTTAAGGCTCGACGACGCGTGGCTGGGTCTCCAGACCAGGCTTGCGTTGAGGCGTGGCCGGGTGCAGACGGTGATCCCGTACACCGGCTACGGCAGTACGTCCTGGGTGCGGGTGTTGGCGCGGATCGTGCTGGGTGACCCCCGCGATGTCGCTGAAACGTCCGGCCCCACCAACGAGGGGCCGTTGAAGCCGCTTCATGAGGGCATGCGTGGGTGGCGGAATTTCACCAATGCGCCGGTTCCCCACGCTTCGGTGCGGGTTACGGTTGCGGGCACGGATTTTGAGGTCCGCGCCGACCGTGGCGGAGTGGTGGACGCCCGGATTCCTGCGGCGCTGGAACCGGGTTGGCACATGATCACCCTGGGTTCGGGCGATTCCGTGGTGGAGGCACCGGTCCAGATCGTGGCCGATGATACGGATTTCGGGGTCGTGTCCGACATCGATGACACGGTGATGGTCACGGCATTGCCCCGGCCGTTCCTGGCGGCGTGGAACACGTTCGTCCTGAATGAGCATGCCCGTACCCCGACACCTGGCATGGCAGTCCTGTACGAGCGGATCGTGCGCACCGTGCCGTCCGCGCCGGTGCTGTACCTGTCCACAGGCGCATGGAATGTAGCGCCGACGCTGGCACGTTTCCTGTCCCGCAACCTGTATCCGGCGGGCCCCAAACTGCTGACTGACTGGGGGCCGACCCCGGATCGCTGGTTCCGCAGCGGCCGGGAGCACAAGCGTTCGTCCTTGGAACGCCTGGCTGAGGACTTCCCGGGGATCAAATGGTTGCTGGTGGGAGACGACGGCCAGCACGACGAGGCCATCTATTCCGAGTTCGCCCAGCACCATCCGGACAAAGTGCGGGCCATCGCCATCCGCCAATTGTCGGTGGGGGAGGCCGTCCTGGCCGGTGGCCGCTCCAAGTCCGAGGGCCAGCCCCTGCCCGGCATCCCGTGGATCTATGCTCCGGACGGCGCAGGCATGTCAGCCCGCCTGGAACAGTTGGGCATCATCCACAATGACCAGCGCGTGGCTGAGGCACCGGAGGAGCCCAACTGATCACCAACTCGGGTGATCCGGGTGGTTCAGGTGTTGAGTTCGACCATGAGCGCGGGCAGTTGGTCCGCGATTTCACGGGCCAGGAAGCCCAGGGGGCCCATGGTGCTTGCCAGCCTGTCCGCGGCCGCGGCATGCAGATGCGTCCCCCAGCAGACCGCCTGCGCAGCGGTTGTGCCGCGGGCCCGGAGGCCGGCGATGGCTCCTGCCAGCACATCACCGCTGCCTGATGTTCCCAAGCCGCCGTAGCCCGTGGTGATCTTCCACAGTCCGGCTTCTTCGCCACCTTGGCCTGAAGGCCGGGCCATGACGCCCTGGCAACTGACCACTGCGTCGAAGCGCCCTGCAATGTCGGCGACGTCCCTTTCCAGTTCCTGCACGTCACGGCCCAGCAGGATCCCTGCTTCCGCCGGATTGGGCGTGAGGATCATGCGCCCACGCCAGGGCTCAAGAAGGTTTTCCAGCTCCAGCAGGGCGCCTAGTGCGTAGGCGTCGATGACGACGGCGGGCCCCGCCTCGGGGCCACCACGCCCGGACGCATCCTCCCGTTCCAGCAGCCGGCGCAGCAGAGTGACGGCGAGCGCCGGATCGTCGAGTCCAGGTCCGATCAGGACCGCATCGGAACGTTCGAGGTAGGAGGCAATCCGGTCAAGGCCCTCCCCGGTCACCGAACCGTTGGCATTTTCGGGCAGCCCCGGTGCGCCGCATTCGGGCAGGGCCACGCCTACGTGCGGCGCAACGGAGTCGGCCACAGCGAGGGTGATCTTGCCTGCCCCGGCCCGGAGGGCGGCGGTTCCGGCCAGGATGGCGGCACCTGGTGTGGCGCGTGCCCCGCCGATCACCAGGACGGCGCCGCGGGAGTACTTGTCTTCGCCCGGCGCGGGCAGGGGCCAGTCGCGCAGGAGCGATGGGGTCACGGGAGTGGGGTCGGGACGTCTACTGGGGGTGGACACTGGCATCTCCTGCGTGTTCGGTGATGGCCACGCCCTGTTCGGCCAGGTGATCGGCCACGTTGAAGCTTTCCAGGGTCCAGGGGCCGGCTCCGGAGGGCCTGACATAGCGGGTGATGGAAGCGTTCAGGACCGACGTTCCGGCGGCGAGGTCGAGGACCTCCTTCTCGGTCATGCCTTCGAGGATGTACCGGAAGAGGAGGATCACAGCGTCGTGGCATACCACCATCACGCGGTGGCCCGACCCCAGGTTGTTGAGTTCGGCCAGGACGGAGCGCAGCCTGAGGGCAACGTCCGCCCACGATTCACCGCCCGGCGGGCGGTAGTAGAGTTTGCCGAGCCACAGCCGCCGTTCGGCTTCGTCGGGGTAGCGCTTTTCCACGCCCAGCCGGGTCAACCGGTCAAGGATGCCGAGTTCGCGGTCGCGCAGCCGCTCATCCGTCCGGACCTTCACGGGCCAACCTGCCTCGCCCACGGCGATCTCCGCTGTTTGCCTCGCCCGGGCGTAGGGCGAGGAGACTACGGCGTCCGGACGGAACTCTTCCGCGATCCGGGCAAGGGACGACCCCAGGGCCCGGGCCTGTTCTTCGCCGGTTCCGGAGAGGTTCACGTCGGCGTCGCGGGCGGGTACCTGAATGACTTCCGCCCCGGCCAGCCGGGCCTGGGTCGCGGCGACGTTGCCCTCACTCTCGCCGTGCCGGATCAGCAGAAGATCCACGGCGCCGGCTTCCTGGGCAGCGGCTTTAAGTCCGTCGGTGTTCAAAAGAGTCCTCCTGTCCTGTGGCTTCCGGGTCCGGTGGCGGCCCGGCCAGGGCCCCACGGCGGGCACCGGATGGGGGCACACTATCAACTGCATACCCATGGCGGCCGGTGGATAAACGTCGGAGGCGTGGGATTGCTAGGCTTTGAACCATGAAGCGCCGTCTTGCAGCCCTGTCCGCCGTCCCGCTGTTGATCTTGATGACCGGTTGCGGTGCCGTGGAGGAAGCCGCCGGAAACGCTGCCAGTGAGGCCGCCTCGAAGGTGGCCACCGCGGCAGCGGATGAGGTGACCCGCCAGATCTGTGCCGTAGTGCAGGATGGCTTGGTAAGTGTGGAAGACAAGAGGATCCTGGGAGGCCTTGTGGAGGCCGCCCGGACCGCGGGGGTTCCCAGCGACATCACCACGGCCTTGGACAATATTGCCAAGGCCGGCGACGAGGTTCCGGCGGAATCGGTCCAGGCCCTGAAGGATGCCTGCCCGGCCTAGCGTTTTGCTGTGGGGCAGTGACCGTTCCCTGGCCTGTCATTACACTGGGACCCATGACCCAGCAGGAACCGGCCCACTCCGGCGCCTCCACGGATAATGCTCTGTCCGACGAGGACGGAGGCGTCGCATCAGCGACTGCCCCGGAAGGTGATGGTGTCCACCTGGCCGATCCTGCCGCCGTCGATACTTCCCTACGTACCCCGCAGCAAAGGTCCCGTACGTTCGCAGCCATTCTGGTCAACACGGCGGCCGCCAACATCACCACCAGCTTCCTCTGGTTCGCACTGACTTTTTGGGTGTACCTGGAAACCAGGAACGTGATTGCCACGGGTGTAGTGGGCGGCGCGTATATGCTGCTGATCGCCCTGTCCAGCATCAGCTTCGGCACCTTTGTTGACCGCTACCGGAAACTCGCCGTGATGCGGTTCGCCGCCTGCTTCACGCTGGTCATGTTCGTCATTTCCGGCGTGATGTTCCTGGTGACTCCTGTAGCTTCGCTCCTGGACCTCACCCAGCCGTGGTTCTGGCTGTTCACCGTGATCATCCTGGTGGGTGCCGTGGTGGAGAACATGCGGAACATCGCACTGTCCACCACGGTGACGATCCTCATCGAACCCGAGCGGCGAGCGAATGCCAACGGCATGGTCGGGATGGTGCAGGGCCTGATGTTCGTGGTGACCTCGGTGCTGTCCGGACTGTCCGTAGGGCTGCTGGGGATGGGCTGGACGATTGTTGTTTCCCTCGTGCTGACCGCTGCCGCCTTCCTCCACCTGCTCACGCTCCGCATGCCGGAGGAAGTCCGTGCGGCTGCCGGCGACGCCCATGGAGCTTTCGACCTTCGTGGGTCCTTCGCTGCGGTGCTGGCCATCTCCGGGCTCTTCGCGTTGATCCTGTTTTCGACGTTCAACAACTTTGTCGGCGGTGTCTACATGGCACTGATGGACCCCTACGGTTTGGAAATGTTCCCCGTCGAACTGTGGGGAACCTTCTTTGCCGTGGGCGCTACCGGGTTCATTGTGGGCGGGGCGCTTATTGGCAAGTTCGGCCTCGGCTCCAACCCGCTCAGGACCATGTTGATCGCTGTGGTCCTGATGGGCTTGCTGGGGGCGGTCTTCACACTGCGGGAATGGGCGTGGCTTTACGTCCTGGGGATCTGGCTCTACCTGTGCCTGGTGCCTGTAGTGGAGGCCGCTGAACAGACCGTCATCCAGCAGGTGGTTCCGCTGAACAGGCAGGGAAGGGTGTTCGGCTTCGCCATGGCCTTCGAGTCGGCGGCGGCTCCGATCACCGCCTTCCTGATTGCCCCCATAGCCCAGGTTTGGATCATTCCCTATGCGCGGTCCAGTGAAGGGGCCGCCCAACTGGAACCGCTGCTGGGCGAAGGGACGTCACGGGGAATTGCCCTGGTCTTCCTGATAGCCGGCGTCATCCTGATCGTCGCAGCCTTGTTGGCGTTCCTGACGCCGGTCTACCGGCGGGTCTCGGCCTCCTATGCCGAAAAAGGCGGGGAAAACCAGGCCTGAGTATCGCCCCGGAGCGGGCATGTGAAGCCGGTACTTTGCCCGTCTGTTGTGGCGCTCCCGTGTGGACCGGGTGCGGCAGGAATATGCCGCCCGGCAGGCGTGGAAGTTTCGCGTGCCGTGGAGGACAATGCCAGGTACCAATCCACCTCTGCGGAACAGGTCCAGGCCATGGCTGAAGTGTCGGAGAACCAGGACGTCGTGAACCGGCTGATCCAATGCATCAATGAACGCCGCATCGAGGTCATGGACGAGCTGTTCCATGACGATGCCGTGATGCACTGGCCCCAGTCCGGAGAAACAGTCCACGGGGCTGCGAACCGGCGGGCCATCTACAGCGCCTTTCCCCAACTGCCGGACATCACTCCACGCCGAATGCTCGGTGACGGGGACCTGGTGGTGGCCGAGGCGACGCTGGACTACGGCGGCCCACGGTACGAGACGGTGTTTATTTTCGAGTTCCGGGATGGCCGGATCGCCCGGGAAACGGCCTACTGGAGCGAACCTTTCGAAGCTCCCGACTGGCGTGCTTCCTGGGTGGAAAAGGCATGACGGGAAGCAGGCCAATCCAGCGTCACAGAAGGAGTGAATGATGGGCTCACCCGCGCAGTTGATGATCGACTTGATTATTTCCCTGGATGGCTATGCATCCGGTGAGGGATGGCCCGGATGGTGGGGATTGGAAGGTCCGGAGTACCTGGCCTGGCTGGAGGAGGAAGGCAAGAAGGACCTCACCACCCTCATGGGCGCCAACACCTACCGGGTGATGTCCAGCCTGTCCCGGCAGGCCTCCGCGGAGGGCTCCGGGTTCTCCGATGAAGAAGGCGCCAGCCTGGGAGGATTGGAGGACATGCCCAAGATCGTCTTCTCGTCAACGCTCACGGAACCGTTGGCCTGGCCCAACACTGAACTCGTCAGGGGCGATGCCGTGGAGGCGGTGCGGAAGCTGAAGGAGACCAGGACGGGCACACTGGGCACCCTGGGCAGCCTCAGACTGTGCCGCTCGCTTCTGACCGCCGGGCTGGTGGACAGGTATCGCCTGGTGATCTTCCCTGTGATTACGGGCCGGACCGGCAGCGAACGGATTTTCGACGGGTACCCGGACGTTGCCCTCGACCTGGTGGAAAGCCGGACCTTTGATGGTCGGTCCCAGCTTCTGGAGTACGTCCCGCGGGTCATCCGCGGTCCCGAAGACATGCAGCGGAGTGGAAGATAGGCAGAACCGGCCATATGATGGCGCCGAAAGCCTGACCAGGAGCCGTGAGCATGCGTGATATAGGGAAGTTCCGTTCCCTTCTGGCGGAGGAACGGGACCGCAAGGAAGCCTTGATCCGCGCGCTGGGCAAGGACATCACCTCGGTGAACCTTGCCCGGCAGGACTCCAATGTGGACGACGAACACGACCCCGAAGGCAGCACCATCGCCTTTGAGCTGTCCCAGGCACGGACGCTCCGCGAACAGAGCCGTGCAGGATTGGCGCAGATCCAAGCCGCACTGGACCGCATCGTGGCGGGAACCTACGGCGTATGCGCGGTCTGCGGGGCGGAGATACCCGAAGGCCGGCTGGAGGCCAGGCCGTGGACTCCGTACTGCGTGAACCATGCATCCGGGATGCCCTGATGGAACGCAGTCAGGCCAGCGATTCTTCCCCCGACGCCGCTGATTCCGTGCTGGCCTGATCGGCGGCGGCTCCTTGGCGCCGGCTGGCAACAAGGAAGGGCAACGCCATCATTTCGATCACTCCCGCCATGGCCAGCGACGCCGGGTATCCGTAGAGATCCGCACCCCGGCCCAGTGCGGGTTGGACCACAACGCCGCCGCTGGATCCGATCAGCGAGTCAAAGCTGAGAACAGTCGCGCGCTGTTTTGAGGGAATCATGTCGTTCACGTAAGCCTGCCGGACGGGCATGGCCCCGGCCCCCACGATCGCCCATACGGCCAGGAGGGCGAGGGCGACCCAGAAGATACGGGTGAAACCGAGGACCAGCAGGATGGCGCCGCCGAGCCCTCCGGCCACGAGCAGTACCGAGGTTCGGCGGTGGAACAGCTTCCGCACGTGCGGCGCCAGCCAACCCCCGACAATCTGGGAACCGGCCACGATGGCGGCGGCGAGTCCTGCGACGGAATACGCTTTTGGGTCGCCAAACAAGTCCAGGAGGTACGGCTGCAGGGCGTAGAAGACATAGAAGCCGACGCCGGCGCTGAACGGAGCGGCGAGCATGACGTACCGTACCGGCGGATTCCTCAAGCCGTTGTCGATCGACGCCGACAGGACGGCCCGTGTGGCCCGTAATGGATGCGTGGAGCGCTCAGGCGAGAACCCGACGTCGTGCATTAAGGCAAAGGCGACCGCGAACATGGCGCCCAGAACCGCAACCCGCACCAGGAAGGGCAGGCCCAAGTCGGTGGCCTGCGCGATCACGCCGCCCGCCACGGAACCGAACAGCATGGCCACCCCCTGGACCATTTGGCCGCGGCCGAGGACGCCCTCCAGGCCTCCCTCATAGCCCGAATACCGCAGGGCGTCCACCAGCCAGGCCTCGACAGCTCCGGAGAAGAACGTGAAGCCCAATCCCAACAGCACGGAAACAACGGCCCACATCCAAAATGGCGCCGATATCTGCCAGAGCACGTAATAGAGATAAGTGGATACGGCCAGGGTAATGGTGCCCAGGAGGAACGAAGTGCGCCGTCCCCAGCCGTCGGCGATAACTCCGGTGGGAACTTCGAACAGCACCATGCCTGCCGTGAAAAATGCGTTCGCAGCGAATGCTTCAAGGTTGCTCAGCCCCGCGTCCAGAAGGAACAGGGTGTTGATTCCCCAGATGAAGGACGCCGCCAGGGTGTTCCCCAGAGTCAACGTGAGGTACACGCGCTGGATCTTTTTGGCGGCATCATTCAGGGTGTCACCGGCACCTGCGGAAGGACGGTCCACCCAGTCATTCTCGCGCTGGCGGCGCGCCTTTTCCATAGGGACACATAGCCATTCCCTTACGGTTGGCCCTGCAGCCGGCAGCCCGTGGGCTTCAGCCGACCGGCGTGCAGGCCTGTGGCTCCGCAGCGGAAGTGAACCATTCGGGAAGGTCGGCGATATATGCGTCGCGGACCGTGTCCTCCTTGGCTACCGTCCAGTTGACTTCGGCCTTGACGTCCAGGTCGACCTCGAGTTTTTCCCACTCGAACCAGTTGACCATCTTCAGGGCAGGGTAGTCGCGGGGGATGGCGGGATCGAAGAGTTGCCGCCACCACGCCTGCTTGATGGCGAGTTCGTCGTCGCCACCTCGCGATGGGATGCTGAGTGCCGCGGTTTCCGGAATGGCCACCGGCTTGTTGCGTGCCGTGCCGTAGTCGGCGTAGAAGTCGGGAACATTCCGTTCGTCGCCGCCGACGCCGTTGTAGGTGCCGGTGAGTTGCTGCAGGAATTTGCCCTCTTCAGGGACGACGTTGGTGCCGGAAAGGTACGTGGTTCCCCAGTGGTAAAGAGACATGCCCACCCAGTCCACGGCGTCGTCTCCCGGGTAATAGGGCCGGTACGGATCGTCCGCCACGGTCACTGCTCCGTCGCCGTCGGTATCGAGGGAGCCGGCGTCCATCGTGCCGGCTTTGGCCCGGTACTGGCCGCCGTCGAACGGATAGCCGCCGCCATAGTTGGGTGCCCACATCATGTCGCTTCCGGGTGCGATCCTGTGCACGGCATCGGCGACAGTCCGGAAGGCCGCAATGTAGGCGGCGGGTTGCTGGCCCCATGGGAACCAGCCACCGTTCATTTCCTGGCCAAACCGCACCACTACGGGGACCCCGGCGTTGTTGTAACCAGCCAGTTGCCGCGCCAGTTCTTCGGCCTTGCCGGGGGTGACGGCGTCCAGGCCGTCATGCGGTTCGAGCGTCAGCAGCAGGATGCCGCCGTTGGCTTTGATCTGCCCGACGGCGGCATCAACGTTCTGTTTGCCGTCCTCCGGCAGCGGGAAGGCTGTTGAGTAGACCACGACGGCGGGGCGTCGTCCAAGCCTGGAGGCGTACTCGGCAACGGTGCCGTTTTGCCAGTCGAGGTTCACACCGGAGAGCACGCCCGTCGCCGGGACAAGATCCGTTGCAACAACACACGGGGGACCCGTAGGGACTGCCTCAGGGCTTTGGGGTGAACTGCAGCCGGTGAGCACTGTCCCTGCCAGCAGCAGGGTGTGGGCAAGAGCCACGCCTTGCACGGCCCGTCCGTACGTTTTTCCTGAACTTCCCCCGGCAGATCGCATGCCCCCCAATGTAGCAATGTGGTGTGCCGGGGTCTTGTCACAAACGCCCGGCCGGCCCCGTGAAGGGACCGGCCGGGTTCCCGTTGCGTTTCCTGCGTCTAAGCGTGGCTCAGCTGGTCCGTGGAGATGTCCGCGGCAGGCCTGTGGGCCGGGCTGAGTGCCGAGAAGAATTCGCCGAGTTCCGCTGTTGCGGTGAGGGGCAGGACGTTGGCGACGTACTGGTCGGGGCGGACGACGACGATGGCGCCGTCGCGGCTGAGGCCGCGTTGTTCGAAGATGTCGTTGCCGGGTTCGGTGGCGAAGACTTTTTCGAGGTAGGTGAGCTTGAAGGGTCCGACGGTGGGTTTGAACACCGCGGGGACGGCGTTGATGTCCACGCCGGTGTGGTCTTGCTGGTAGATGACTTTGATGTCGAACCAGGCGTCGCGGTCAAGGTTCGACGGCGTGGCCGCCAGAGGTGAGTCGGGTGCGGTTTCGAGCCACTGGGCCAGGTCCGCCACGGCACCGGGGGCACCTGCGGGGTTGGCGTCGGCGAAGACGTAGATCCGCCAGCGGCCGTCGGCTTTGGCGTGGTGGCCCAGGTGCATCGGGTTGGTATCGCAGACCCGTTGCACGTGCGCGGACTTGAAGCGTTTGCCCAGGGGGAAGCCGGTGGCGAGATCCTGGTACTTGGCCTCGGCGACCAGCATGGAGGGTGCGTACTGGGTCATGAAACCGGCAGGGAACTCCGCGGTGCTGGTGTAGAAGGTCTCCAGTTCGGTGGGGTCCTTGAATTCCTCGGGCTTCTTGGCCATGAGGGAGGACCATTCCTTATCGAAGTCGATCAGGTTCTTGGCCACCACCTGGCGTTCAGCGGAGTAGGTATCCAGCAATGATTCCGGGGACCGGCCCTCCAGGACGTGGCCGAGCTTCCAGCCGATGTTGAACCCGTCCTGCATGGACACGTTCATGCCCTGCCCGGCCTTGGCGGAGTGGGTGTGGCAGGCATCGCCGGTGATGAACACCCGCGGGGTGCGCGTGCCGCGCTCGGCCGGCAGGACGTCGTCGAACCTGTCCGTCAGGCGGTGGCCCACTTCGTACACGCTGTGCCAGGCGACGTTGCGGACATCCAAGGTGTAGGGGTGGAGGATGTCATTGGCCTTTGCGATGATCTGCTCAATCGTCGTCTTACGGACCGCACCGTGATCGTCGGCGGCGACTTCCCCCAGGTCCACGTACATGCGGAACAGGTGCCCGCCCTCGCGGGGGATCAGCAGGATGCTGCCACCGGTTCCGGACTGGATGGCGCACTTGGTCCGGATGTCCGGGAAATCCGTGACCGCGAGCACGTCCATGACGCCCCAGGCATGGTTCGCCTGGTCGCCGGCGAGGTGGCAGCCAATGGATTCACGGACTTTGCTCCTTGCACCATCAGCACCGACGACGTACTTGGCCCGGACCACGCGCTCTTGTCCCTCGTTCGGCCCGGCAGTGTGGAGCAGCGTCACCGTGACCGGGTACTCGCCCTCGCCAGTGACCTGCAAGCCTTTGAACTCGTACCCGTAGTCGGGCTTCAGCCGGGCGGGGGAGTTGGCCGCGAACTCGGCGAAATAGTCCAGCACCCGGGCCTGATTGACGATCAGGTGCGGGAACTCGCTGATCCCGGCAGGATCATCCACGGCCCGGGCGCTGCGCACGATCTTGGTGTGGTCCGCCGGGTCCGGCTTCCAGAACGCCATCTCAGTGATCCGGTACGCCTCCGCAATGATCCGCTCGGCAAAACCAAAGGCCTGGAACGTCTCCACGCTCCGCGCCTGGATACCGTCGGCCTGCCCGATTGCCAAACGGCCGGGCCTGCGTTCAATGATCCGGGTGGTGATGTCAGGGAACTGGGCCAACTGGGCCGCGGTCAGCATACCCGCCGGGCCGGTGCCCACGATGAGGACGTCAACCTCGTCCGGAAGGTCGGCAGGGCGGTCAACGCCGACACCGGCTGCCGGCTCAACTCGCGGGTCACCGGATACATAACCGTGGTGGTGGAACTGCACGGGCTTTCCTCACTTCTTTGTGGGCACTTATTGTGGATGTGTTCGATAATAGAACGGTCAGTTCTATTATCGCTCAAACAATCGTAATGCCCGTCACAACGTCGTTCAAGTCTTCTCCTCTTCTTGCGACGCGGCACCCGCTGCCTACCCCCGCATGCCGGCCGGACGTGTCAGGATCAGTTATGCCTCGCCTGATGCTTCTGGATACTGCCTCGTTGTACTTCCGCGCCTTCTACGGCGTGCCCGATTCCATCCGCCGGCAGGACGGAACGTCCGTTAATGCCGTCCGCGGGCTGATGGACATGATTGCCAGACTCGTCACCGACTACGAAGCCACCCATCTGGTGGCCTGCTGGGACAACGACTGGCGCCCCCAGTGGCGGGTGGACCTGATACCCAGCTATAAGGCCCACCGCGTGGCAGAGATTGTCACGGGTGCACCGGACCTTGAAACCGTTCCCGACCCCCTCGAAGCCCAGATTCCCCTGATCCGCCACGTCCTGGACCTCGCGGGGATCGCCACCGTGGGCGTGGACGACCACGAAGCCGACGACGTCGTGGGGACCTACGCGAGCCAAGCGGACATGCCCGTGGACGTGGTGACAGGTGACCGCGACCTCTTCCAGTTGGTGGACGATGAACGGGATGTCCGCGTCATCTATACAGCACGCGGCATGAAGAACCTTGAGGTAGTCACTGATGTCGTGGTGGTCGGCAAGTACCGTGTGCTCCCTCGGCAGTACGCGGACTTCGCCACCTTGCGGGGAGATGCGTCGGACGGGCTGCCCGGAGTGGCGGGCATCGGAGAGAAGACCGCTGCTTCCTTGCTCGCCGGGCACGGGTCACTTGCAGGCTTGCTCGAGGCGGCAAACGATCCCGCCGGCGGTTTGTCCGCTGCCGTGCGGGCCAAGCTCGAAGCCGCAGCCGATTACCTGAAAGCAGCACCCGCCGTCGTGGGTGTTGTGCGTGACCTTGACGTTCCCACCCTTACTGAAGCAGGAGCGCAATTGCGGCCGGTCACGGGCCGGGCCCGGGAGGAACTCACGGAGCTGGCCGTGGACTGGAACCTGGGAGGCGCGGTCAAACGGCTCCTGGCAGCCCTCGACGCCAGGACGTGATCCTCACATTCCCGGTGGACAGCGGCTCTCACGGGACCGGCCGGCCTTCACAGGAAAATGACAGCCTGGAAACAGCAGTGCCTTGGTTGGCCGCTGGAAGGTAGGTACAGGGCGGCGCAGGATCGCCCCTACCGTCCATCGAGGAGAGATACATGTCAACCACCAAGAGAATCGCGTTGGGCATCGCGTCCGGCGCATTGGCCCTGGGGGCCGCAATGGGCGTCACCAGTGTTGCCTCGGCAACCACCACCCCGACGCCAACGGCTTCGTCGTCCACGGATGCCACGGCCCCCACCGACGGCCAGGGCAGGCCCGGAGGAGGTCACGGTCATGACCGTGGCCGGATTGCTGCCGACCTCGCAGACAAGCTGGGTGTGGACGAAGCAAAGGTCACCGAGGCGCTCCAGGCGTTCCGCGAGGCAAACAAGCCGACCACGCCTCCCGCGGAGGGTACCAAGCCTGACCGCACGGCGCAGGACGCGGCCTTGGCCAAGTCCCTGGCCGAGGCACTGGGCGTGGAGGAATCGAAGGTGACCACGGCGTTGGAGGAGATCCGTTCCGAGGCCAAGGCCGAGCGTTCGGCGGCGCTCAAGACCAGGCTGGACCAGGCCGTTACGGACGGCAAGCTCACGCAGGCTGAAGCGGATGCAGTGACCAAGGCAGTCGAGGCCGGGGTCATCGGTGGTGGTGGCCGCTAGGACGGCTGCTGCACCAGGCGGCTGAGTACGCCGCAGGAAGGATCCCCCGGAGCGCTTGGCATCCAGGGGATCCTTTCCCGACAGTCCTGTGGGTGGTCCTCCCAGTACCAGTTACAGCAGGGACTCCCTACCGCCGGAATGATGAGGCAAGAATGGAACCATCCATCATTGACCTTCCAGCAGGAGAAACATGCCTACCGCCCACGCGTATGCTGCCCCTTCGTCAACAGGCGACCTGATCCCCACCACCATTGAGCGCCGGGAAGTGGGCCCGCACGATGTCCGGATCGACATCAAATTCGCCGGGATCTGCCACTCGGATATCCATACCGTCCGCGGTGACTGGGGGCCGCAGCAGTATCCCCTCGTTCCCGGACACGAAATTGCCGGCATTGTCACTGACGTCGGATCGGCCGTGACCAGGCACAAAGCCGGCGACCGTGTTGGCGTTGGCTGCATGGTCAACTCCTGCAAGGAGTGCGCCAACTGCGTGGCAGGCGAAGAGCAGTACTGCCTGCAGGGCAACATCGGGACGTATGGGGCTGTCGACCGTGACGGAACCATCACCCAGGGCGGCTACTCCACGCACGTTGTGGTGGACGAGGACTTCGTCGTCACCATCCCGGACGGCCTCGACCTGGACGTGGCGGCCCCGCTGCTCTGCGCCGGCATCACCACGTTCTCCCCGCTCAACCATTGGGGAGCGGGCCCCGGAAAGAAGGTGGCCATTGTGGGCCTCGGCGGCCTGGGCCACATGGGGGTCAGGATCGCCCACGCCATGGGTGCCGAGGTGACCGTCCTGTCCCAGTCGCTCAAGAAGATGGAAGACGGCCTCAAACTTGGCGCCGACCACTACTACGCCACCAGCGATCCGGCCACGTTCGAACAGCTTGCAGGTACCTTCGACCTGATCATCAATACTGTGAGTGCCTCCCTCGACATCAGCGCCTACCTCCAGCTGCTGACCCTTGACGGGACGCTGGTGAACGTCGGCGCCCCGGCGGAGCCGCTGCCGGTGAACGCGTTTGCCCTCATCGGTGGCCGCCGCCGGTTCGCCGGTTCCATGATCGGTGGCATCCGTGAGACGCAGGAGATGCTCGACTTCTGCGCCGAACACGGCTTCGGGGCCGAGATCGAGGTCATTCCGGCAAGCAGGATCAACGACGCCTACGAACGCGTCCTCGCCTCCGATGTCCGCTACAGGTTTGTCATCGACACCTCCACCATCGGCTGACCCCCCGCCCGGCGCAGGCCGGGGACAATGGTGGGGTGATATTCGGACTGGACACCATCGGAGAGGGCCTGGCCTTCGGCGCCGCTGTGGATACCTTGAGTGAGGCTTTGCAGCAGCAGGGCGACGGAGGCATGGCAGTGGTGCAAGCACCTCCGGGCAGCGGGAAGACCACCCTCGTCCCGCCCCTGGTCGCCAACCTGGCGGCGGGCATGAGGCCGGGGCGGGGCCCGCGTGTGGTGGTCACCCAGCCCCGCCGGGTGGCCGCGCGTTCGGCCGCCCGGCGCCTCGCCGCCTTGGACGGAAGCCGGCTCGGCGGACGTGTTGGCTACACGGTCCGCGGTGAGAGCAAAGCGGGCAAGGATACGGTGGTGGAGTTCGTGACGCCGGGAATCCTGCTCCGCCGGCTGCTGGCCGATCCGGGTCTGGAGGACATCCACGCCGTGGTGCTGGACGAGGTCCACGAGCGCGGCCTTGAGACCGACCTCCTGCTGGGAATGGTGGCCGACGTCAGCCAACTTCGCGGCGACCTCACCGTGGTGGCCATGTCCGCAACGCTCGATGCGCCACGGTTCGCTGCGCTGCTGGGACAGTCAAGGTACGACGGCGGCGCGCCGGTTCCGGTGGTTGACTCGCCCTCCGCACTGCACCACCTCGAGGTCAGCTGGGCCCCGGCCAGCGCGCCACGGCTGGACGAACGCGGCGTGACCCGGGCTTTCCTTGACCATGTGGCCGGGGTGGCCGCCTCGGCCCTCAGCGCGCTGCTGGTTGACGAGCCGGCTGCCGATGCCCTGGTGTTTGTCCCCGGTGTCCGCGAGGTATCAGGGGTTGCAACAGCCCTGCGCCACACTCTCGGCTCTTCGGTCGATGTCCTGGAGTTGCACGGCCAGGTCCGTCCCGGGGAGCAGGACAAGGCAGTTTCCGGGCGTCTTCCCGGCGGCCTGCCCCGGATCATCGTGTCCACTGCGCTGGCCGAATCCTCGCTGACGGTTCCGGGCGTCCGGCTGGTCATCGATTCCGGGCTGTCCCGTGAACCGCGCAGGGATTCCTCGCGGGGCATGACAGGGCTCGTCACAGTCTCGTGCTCCAAGGCGTCAGCGGACCAACGTGCCGGGCGTGCTGCCCGACAAGGACCGGGCAAGGTGGTGCGTTGCTATGACCAGCAGGCATTTGCTGCCGCGCCGGACCACCAGACACCGGAGATCGTCGTGAGCGACCTGGCCGCTGCCGCCTTGGTCATGGCCTGCTGGGGCACGCCGGAGGGCAAGGGCCTGGCCCTCCCCGACGCGCCCCCGCGCGGCGCCATGGAGGACGCGGTGGAAGTCCTGCGGGAGCTGGGTGCTGTTGACTCCGCCGGGGCTGCCACCCCGCTTGGACAAACCCTGGCCAGGATTCCGGCCGATCCGCGTCTGGCGCGGGCACTGATTGACGGTTCAGCGATGGTGGACCATCAGGCCGCGGCAGAAACTGTGGCGTTGGTCGCCGGAGACTACCGGGCCCCTGACTCCGATCTCACCCGGCTGCTTGCGGCACTTCGCGATGGCAAGGACGCTGCGGCCCGGCGCTTCAGCGACGATGTCAAGCGCATGGCGGGGATGGTACGCCAGGATGCTGCCGCCGTCGGGCACCACCGGCCGAAACCGGCAGTAACTCCACGGCAGGCCCTTGGCTTCGTGGTCGCCCTGGCCTTTCCCGACAGGATTGCCCGCCGTGTGCCCGGAACCGGTTCCCCCAGCTACCTGCTGACCTCCGGTACCAGGGCAGGGCTGTCGGCAGCGAGCCCCCTCGCGGGGCAGGAATGGCTGGCGGTGTCGGAGGTAGCGCGTGCGCAGGGCCGCGACGCAGCAGGAACCGGTGCGGTGATCAGGGCAGCTGCCCCGCTGTCCCTCGACCTCGCCATCGCGGCAGCACCGGAGTTGCTGGTGGAACAAACCACAGCTGCTTTTGCCGGCGGAAAGGTCACAGCACGCCAGGAACGCAGACTCGGGGCCATTGTCTTGTCGTCAACGCCCGTCCGGGCCAGCGCGGAGTCGGCCCGGGAGGCTGTGGCACGGTCGCTGTCCTCGGCGGGCTTGTCCCTGATCGGCTGGTCGGAAGCTGCTGAGACCTTGCGTCGGCGGCTTGCGTTGCTGCACCGGACAGTCGGGGAGCCGTGGCCGGACGTCAGTGAGGACGCGCTCCTGGTCCGCGTGGACGACTGGCTTGGCCCGGAACTTGAGGCACTCGCCGCCGGGAAGCCTGCACGGGGAATTGACCTGGCGGATCCGCTTCGTCGGCTGCTGCCCTGGCCGGAGGCGTCGCGGTTGGACAGTCTGGCGCCAGAGCGCCTGGAAGTTCCCAGCGGCTCCCGGATCCGGATCGACTATCCTCCCGTTTCGGGTACCGGTGCAGGAAACCACGACGCCGGCCGGCCCGTTGTTGCGGTCAAGCTCCAGGAATGCTTCGGCTGGGACAGGACGCCCCGTCTTGCCGACGGACGGGTTCCCGTTCTTTTCCACCTTCTGTCGCCCGCCGGAAGGCCTTTGGCCATCACCGATGATCTTGCTTCCTTCTGGTCCGGCCCCTACGCACAGGTCCGGGCAGAGATGCGTGGGCGTTACCCCAAGCACCCCTGGCCCGAAGACCCGTGGACCGCGCCGGCGACCGCCCGGACCAGGAACAGGATGTAGCGCCCTATCCCAGACGGTCCATGATGGCCTGGATTTCTCCGTCCACAATCGTGGCCACCACGCTGCTGGCGCCGAGTGCATCCGGCTCTGCCGTGAGGGGATCCAGCTCAAAGGCGGTAAAGTCGGCCCGCTTGCCTACGGAAATGGAGCCTGACACGTCCCACAGTCCGGCCGCCCTGGCCGCATGCGAGGTGTAGCCTTCCAGCACCTGGAGGGCAGTCAGTGCCTGTTTCGGCGCGATGGGGGCCTGGTCGGGGTGGCCCGAGCGGCGCCGCAACCGGGCATCAGCCATGATCGGAAGCGGCTCGTAGGGCGCAATCGGCCAGTCGGATCCGATGCCCAGCGTGACTCCGGCATCGCGGAGGTCGCGGCATCGCCAGGCGCGGTCGGCACGGACCGGCCCCAATCGCGTGGACCAGTTGTCGCTGTGGTCGGCCAGGGAATAGTGGGTGCAGTGAGTGGGCTGCATGCTGGCGACCACCCCCGCGGTCCTGAACCTCACCACCAGGTCATCGGGAACGGTTTCGATGTGCTCGATCCTGTGCACGGCTCGCCGCAAGGTGTCGGAGGGGAGGGAGCCGAAAGCGTCCAGGACGTGTTTCACTCCGGCGTCGCCAATGGCGTGGGTGGCAGTCGGGATGCCCCGGGATGCGAAGAAGTGCACGGCCGCCGTGTACTCTTCCGGGCGCGGCCAGAACGGAGCAGTGGATTCGCCGTACAGGTCGGGTTCATGGAGCCAGGCGGTGCCATTGTCCACGGTTCCGTCAACAAACAGCTTGATCGCTTCCACGGACCACCGCCGCCCCCCGGTGCCGACCGTGCGTGCCAGCAGCTCCCAGTCGGCTTCCCCGGTGCCAGGCATGCACCAAGGGGCGGAACGAAGCCTCAGCGGCAGGTCGCCGTCGGCTTCCAACGCCGCAAACAGTTCTGCCGATTCCTTGCTGTGGTCCATGATGTGTCCGCCGGTGAGCCCCGAGCGGGCGAAACCGTTGAGCAGTGCGGCCAACCGGGATTTCCGCTGGTCAAAGGACTCCTGCGGTATGTGGCGCTGGACCAGTTCCATGGCTGCGGCCTCAAGGAGCATTCCGGTGGGTGTGCCCTGCGCATCGCACACCACCTCCGCGGTCTGGTCGAACTCCCGTCTGCCGTGGACCCCGGCGATCTCCAGGGCCTTGGAGTTGGCAAGTGCGGAGTGACCGTCAAAGAGCCGAATCAAGGCGGGTTTGCCGTTGGAGACATCATCCAGCGCATCCCGGTGCAGGGGCGTGGGGCCAAACGCGTTAGGGTTCAGGCCCCAGGCGCGCAGCCAGCCACTGTCAGTGGACGCTTCCGCGCGGAGCAGTGAGCGCACTTCTTCCAGGGAGTCCGCCGCGCTGAGGTCGCACCCCACAGTGAGGTCCAACCCGAACACAGGATGGATGTGGCAGTCGACCAGGCCAGGGGAAAGCGTGGCACCGCCGAGGTCAAGGACCCTCGTGCCGTGGCTGCGCCATGCGGCGGCGTCGTCCCGGTCCCCGACTGCGGTAATGACACCGGCACTGACAGCTACGGCCTGCACCGGGGACGTGGCGTCATGGTCGAGCGTGTGGACGGTGTCAGCGAGGACGATCAGGTCAGGAGTCATGCGTTTCAAAGCTTCCAATCCGGGTGAAGACGTGGGGGCGGTTTTTTCGGAGGCTGCGGGCGACCAGCAGGCCCGTGAGGAAAACAACGGGGGTGATCAGCAGGAGGATCGAGTTGGTCAGGGCATCGGCAAAGGTCAGCAGTTCGATATTGATGGCGATCAGCGCCACGACTCCGAACAGCAGGACTGCGGAGGCGATGCTCAGCGGGATCATCAGCCGGTGGGTGACCGCCGCAGGGTTCCGGCGCAGGTAGATGAAAGCGGCGACGGAAACCAGGCCTTGCAACGCCACGATGCCGACAATGCCCGGGGTGTTCACCCATATGAGCAACTGTTGGTAGGGGTCCGCGCCGAGTATCGCGCAGACGCTGATGACTGCCGCGGCAAGGATGGTCTGGACCTGGCCGGCACGGTGCGGCGACTGGTACTTGGGGTGCGTCTTTCCCAGGAAGGCCGGGAGGACGCCGTCCTTGGCGAGCATGTAGACGTAGCGGTTGATGGCATTGTGGAAGGCCAGCTGTGAGGCGTAGACACTGGTGACGATCAGGACGTACATCACTGTTTCGGCCCACGGGCCAACGTAGTGGTTGATCGTGGCGAAGAACATGCCATCAGCGAGTTCACCCGCGGCGGCCACGACGTCCCCGTCGCCGTAGGCCTGGATAACGGTCCAGACGATGAACGCGTAGAACACTGACATGAATCCGACGGCGACATACGTGGCCCGGGGCACTGACCTGTCCGGGTTGCGGGCTTCGCGGCGGTAGAGGACCGTGGATTCAAAGCCCATGAAAGCAGCAAAGCAAATGGCGAGGATCGCCAGCACGCCCGGGGTGAAGGCGTGGTCGGGGGAGAACGAAGAGAAACTGATTCCCGACGCCCCGCCGCGCGCGAGGATGGCCGCTCCCATGACCGCGAGGATCGCGGTCTCCGCCACGAGCAGGACCCCCAGGACCTTCGCCCCGACATCGATGCCGCGATAGCCCAGCAGCCAGACCAGCGCGATGGCGCCAAGGGCTACAGCCGGCCACGGGACGTCCAGGCCGAAGAGTGTCTTCAGCATCGCCTGGGTTTGGACGGCGAACAGGCCGTACACGCCGATCTGCAGGCAGTTGTAGGAAACAATGGCCAGGATCGCCGAAGCCAGTCCGACCGTCTTGCCCAAGGCCAGGGTGATGTAGGTGTAGAAGCCGCCGGCTGCTTTGACGTGCTTGGTCATGGCCATGAAGGCAATGGCGAAGACCAACAGTACGGCGCCTGCGGTGACGTAGCCCATGGGGGCGCCAATGCCCCCGATGCCGATGGCTACCGGTGCCACACCGGCCATGACGGTCAGGGGGGCCGCGGCGGAGATCACCAGGAAGGCGATGCCTCCTGTGCCGATGGCATTTCTTTTCAAGCCGTTGCCGGCGTCGGCTGCCGGGGGACGGGTTTCAGTGTCAGACATGATGTCCTCAAGGGATGGGGGGAGATGTGTGAAGTTCCGCAGCGTTTAGCGAAAGCCTTTCGTTTTATCGTAGGGGTTTGTGATGCCGGGCACAATACCCCCGCCGGAAGAAATGGCTAGAGTCGTAACAACACCCTGATTGGAGAACCCATGCCCCGCCCCCCTGTGCCGCTCATTTCCATCGACGCCCTGGTCACTGCGGCGCTGGAACTGGTGGACGAGGCCGGCGATTTCAGCCTGCCGAAGCTTGCCAAGCGGATCGGCGTCAGCCAGTCGTCCATCTACAACCACGTCAGCGGCAGGGAAGAGATCCTCGAACTGATGCGGGGCCGCATCATCTCCGAAACCCCCTATGACCTTTCCGTGGCACCCGACTGGGAAAGTGCGCTGCGTGCCATCGTCCGCAGCTATCGCGACGCGTTCGCCCGGCACCCGCGGCTGGCGCCGCTGCTCGTGCTCCAAACAGTCCAGGATCCCCAGGTGCTGGCGCTCTACGAGAACCTCGCTGTCGCCCTGGAAAGGGCGGGGTTCCAAGGGCAGGACGTCGTCTCGGCCATTTCCACCATCGACAGCTTCGCACTGGGCTTCGCCCTGGATCTTGCCGCCCCGGATGTCGTTTGGGCGCCGCCTGCCCAGGGCTACCCAAGCCTCACCACGGCCCTGAACCACGCCGGCCCGCCGGATGCGCGTGGGGAAGCCGCCTTCGACTTCGGCCTCGAGATCCTGGTGGCAGGGCTTCGTGCCCGGCCGCGCTCCGCTGTCTCCTGACTCCCAGACTTGTTCCGTAGGATGCCACGGTGACAGTCACCGCAACACCCGGCACCCTGACCGATCCCACCGGCCTCCCGGCAGCCTGGTGGGAGGCGGTCATCCGAAGCTTTACCGAAACGCACACCACCGCGGTGCCGGCTACAGCCCTCCTTGGCATCATCGGCTGCGCCGTTGCCCTCAGCGTTCCACGCGCCACCTGGCGGTGGTTCGGGCTGTATGTGACCTTTGTCCACGAACTCGGCCATGCCTATGCCGCCCTCATGACCGGACGCTTCGTCCACAGTCTCCGCATCGGCCTGGACCACTCCGGCCGCCTGGTCAGCAGCGGCCGGGGCGCCTTCGGTGCGGCCTGGTCCGGCTTCTGGGGATATCCGGCGCCTGCTGTCGCCGGTCTTGCACTCATATGGGCGTTTACCGCCGGCAGGTCCGGCGCGGCCATGTCCATCGGCGCCATCGTCCTGCTGGTCTCCCTGGTCTTCCTCCGGAACGCCACGGGTATCCTCGTGGCTGTCGTCAGCGCAGCCGCCGCCCAGGCCTTGCTCCTTTTCGGCACTCCCGAGGTCATCAGCTACGCCATCATGGTCCTCGGCATAGCCCTGACCGTCGGATCGGTCCGCGACCTCCTGAAACTGGCAGGCGTCCATACCCGGCACCGGCACCGGCTGCAGGCATCCGACGCCTTTATCCTCGGCCGGACCACCGGAGTTCCGGCGTTCATCTGGCTTGCGGGCATGACAGCTGTGGTCCTCGCCTGCGCGGTCATGTCGGTGCTCTTCCTGTGGCAGGCGCTCGCGGCCTGAACCGGACCAACCGCCGCAGGAAGCCAGGGACGACGGCGGCCTGCCGGATTGGGCACGCACCTGCCCTTGCCCTGTGGTCGCCTGAGGGTGTCCAATCCTTGTACACGTTCGAACCCCACGTTGTGGAAGCTACGAGCAGGAAACGACCCCCAGGAGGTTAGCCATGTCCTCGAAGGGCACGCGGGAATCAGCCAGGACGCCGGGGTCGCCCGACACGCGGAAGAGCGATAACGGTACGGCGTTGGCCTCCACGGACCCCGCCACCATCCGCAACGTAGCTCTTGTAGGGCACTCCGGGGCGGGTAAATCCATGCTGGTGGAGGCACTCCTGGCAGCCACGGGCGCGATCACCCGGATGGGCTCGATCACTGAAGGCACCACCGTCAGCGACTCGGACCCCTCGGCGATCCACCAGCAACGCTCAGTCTCCCTGTCGGTCGCGCCGATCATTGCAGGCGACACCAAGGTCAACCTCATCGACACCCCCGGGTACACAGACTTCACCGGCGAACTGCGCGCAGGGTTGAGGGCCGCTGATGCGGCCCTCTTCGTTGTTTCGGCCGTGGACGGCATCGACGGTGCCACCGTTGCCCTCTGGGGCGAGTGCGAAAAGATCCGCATGCCGCGTGCGGTGGTCCTCAGCAAACTGGACCATCCACGCGCGGACTTCCGTGCCGCCGTCGTGCGTTGCCAGGAAGCTTTCGGCGAAGCGGTCCTGCCGCTGTACCTGCCCGACCCGGGCGCCCCGGGCGAACAGCTTGCAGGCGTCCTCCACGGCACGGACAACGATGCCGCCATCGCTGAAGCCCGCGGACCGCTGATCGAGGGGATCATCGCCGAAAGCGAAGACGAAACCCTGATGGACCGCTACCTCGGTGGCGAAGAACTGCCCCTGGCGGACCTCGTCAGCGACCTCGAAACGGCCGTATCCCGGGGCGCGTTCTTTCCGGTCATCCCCACCTCCGCTGAAACGGGACTGGGACTGCCGGAACTCATGTCGCTCTTTACCGATGCCCTGCCATCTCCGCTGGAACGGGTCCCTCCACCAGCCATGGCGCTGGACGGATCATCGCTGAAGAACCTGGACTGCGACCCGGCAGGGCCGCTGGCCGCAGAAGTGGTCAGGACTACGGTAGATCCGTTCCTGGGGCGGGTGTGCCTGGTCAGGGTCTTCTCCGGGACCCTTCGCGAGGACTCGCCAATCCACATCGGCGGTCGCGGCCTCGCGGACAGGGGGCACGAGGACCACGACAGCGACGAACGGGTCACCCACCTTTACTCGCCCGTGGGATCCAGCCTCAAAGCCGTACCATTCAGCATTGCCGGCGACATCTGTGCCATCAGCAAGCTGGCGGCGGCCGAAACGGGCGACACCGTGTCGGACCGGGACGCTCCGCTTCTGCTGGAAACCTGGAACATGCCCGAACCCCTCATGCCGGTGGCCATTGAGGGAGCATCACGCAGCGATGAGGACGCCCTGGCCAAAAGCATCGGAAAAATCGCGGCGGCGGATCCGACCTTGCGGGTGGAACGCAACCAGGACACGCACCAGCTGATCCTGTGGTGCATGGGTGAAGCGCACGCCGAGGTGGTGCTGGACCGATTGCGCGGCCAGGGTATCAAGCTGCAAACCGTGGACGTGGTCACTCCACTCAGGGAAACCTTTGCCGGCAAGGCAACAGGGCACGGGCGGCACGTCAAGCAGTCCGGCGGCCACGGCCAGTTTGCCATTTGCGACATTGAGGTGGAACCACTGCCGCGCGGCGCGGGGTTCGAGTTCGCGGACAGGATCGTCGGAGGCGTCATCCCTGCCACGTTCGTGGCATCTGTCGAAAAAGGCGTGCGCGCGCAGATGCTCAAAGGAGTCTCCGCTGGTTTCCCGGTGGTGGACATCAAAGTGACGCTGGTGGGCGGTAAGACCCACAGCGTTGACTCATCGGACGCAGCCTTCCAGGCAGCTGGTGCCCTCGCCCTCCGGGAAGCCGCCGCAGCAGCAACCATTCAACTGCTGGAGCCGGTGTCCGCCGTGGTGGTCAGTGTCCCGGACGAGTACGTCGGCACGGTGATGAGCGATCTCTCGGGCCGCCGGGGCCGGGTGACAGGCACGTCTGCAGCCGAAGCCGGCGACGGCACGGACGTCACCGCGGAGGTCCCCGACCAGGAGTTGCTGCGGTACGCCATCGAACTCCGGGCGCTGACTGCCGGTACGGGAAGGTTCCGCCGCAGCTATCTGCGGCATGAGCCTGCGCCCCGGTAGTGGTCCGGTGCCTGCCCGTTCCCCGCGTTAGCGGGTGGTCCCAAGGAACGCTGCCACAACGGGGGCCAGCGAAGCCCCGGTCTCAGCAGCGCTGCGTTTGACACCCTTGACCGCGAACGAATGGTCCGCATCTTCACGCCACTGCAGTTCCGCCGTCGGGCCGATTCGGCTGACCACCGCTTCCAGCAGTTCCGGCGTTGCGAAAGTGTCGCGGGTGCCCTGCAGGAACAGCATCGGAACGGTGACGCCGTACAGGTGTTCATCGCGCAGTTTCTCCGGTTTTCCGGGAGCATGCAGCGGATAGCCCAGATACACCAGGCCCCGGGCGGGCATGCCCTCGGCAACGGCCATGGAGGCCATCCGCCCGCCGAAGGATTTACCCGCGGCCCACACCGGTTGATCTCCAGCCAACACCGCTGCCGTCCGCATGACGTCCTGCCACGCCGCAATGGCGGCCGGTGGCCTGTCCGGGAACCGGCGTCCGGCTTCCCGGTAGGGGAAATTGAAACGCAGGGTGCTGACGCCTTCCCGGGCCATGGCTTCCGCGAAGCCCTGGAGGAACGGATGCTCCATGCCTGCTCCGGCCCCGTGGGCCACCACGAGCATGGCTGTGGACTGGTCCGGCTGCAGGTGCAGGGCGGAAACACTGGTGTCTCCCGTGGCGATGGTCAGGGCAGTTTCGGTGACAGGCATGTATCCATCATGCTGCAGCGAGAGGCACCCGTGCGCCACGGACGCAAATGGGGCTGGGGTGCTGACGCGCGGGTGCGGTTCGCGGTAGCTTGTGCCCATGGCGAGCGAATCAACCACCATTTCCGTGCCCGGACCCCATGGCCCCAGGGAGGTACGGATTTCCAGTCCCGGCCGCGTGGTGTGGCCTGAGGCCGGAGTGACCAAGCTGGACCTGGCGCAATACCTGGTGGACGTGGGCGAGGCTTTTGTCGCGGCCAACGGAGACCGGCCCGTCAGCCTTCAGCGGTATTCCGGAACCATCGAAGGGGACATGTTCTTCTCCAAGAACCCTCCCAAGGGCGCGCCCGACTACGTGCGCTCGGTAAGCGTGGTGTATCCGAGTGCCCGTTCCCATCCCCAACTGGTGATTGACGAGCCGGCGGCAGCGGTATGGGCTGCACAAATGAACACGGTTGTTTTCCATCCGTGGGCCTCACGGGCCGGCAATTCGGACAACCCGGATCAACTGCGCATCGACCTTGACCCGCAACCGGGGACCGACTTCGACGACGCGATCCCGGCCGCCCTCGAACTACGCTCCGTCCTGGAGGAAGCGGGCCTGACGCCGTTCATCAAGACATCCGGCAACCGCGGAATCCACGTCTATGCGCCGATCCACCCCAAGCATGAATTTCTGGAGGTCCGCCACGCCGTTATTGCAGCCGGCCGCGAGCTGGAACGGCGGATGCCGGACAAGGTCACCACGGCATGGTGGAAGGAGGAACGCGGCAGCAGGATTTTCGTGGACTTCAACCAGGCCAACCGCGACAGGACGATCGCCGGGGCCTACAGTCCGCGGGCAGTTCCACAGGCCCAGGTGTCCTGCCCGCTGGCCTGGGACGAGCTGGAGAACGCCGATCCCGCCAAATACACCATCATGACCGTTCCCGAGCGGCTGCGGACCGTTGGCGATCCGTGGGCTGAGATGCACCGCAGTCCAGGTGATATCGACGTCCTGCTGCGGTGGTGGGAAAGGGACGTGCAGAGCGGGCAGGGGGAAATGCCGTTCCCGCCGGAATTCCCCAAGATGCCCGGTGAACCCATGCGGGTCCAGCCCAGCCGGGCGCGCAAGCCGGAGGAACCGGCGGGGTAGCACGGGAGGCGGCATGCCACGGCGGGAACAGCACGGCCTACCATCCGGCCTCACCGGATGCCTGGTGCTTGCCGCCGGCAGCCTGCTCACAGCATGCATTCCTGCTCCTGGACCGGCCCCGCCGCCTCCCACCTCCATGGTGTCGACGCCGGCTTCTGCTGTGCCTACCCTTCCAGGAACGGAGTCCTCGCTGGCGGCGCCCGCCCCGTCCACGTTCGGCGTACCGTCCCCTGACCCGGCCACCGTACCGCCCGCTTTCCGGGAGCTCCAGGCCGCGATGGAACTGTACAGCCGCGAAATGGTCGGCCAGGGGGCCAGTGCCGTCCTGATCGAGGCGAAAGTTGGCGGGCAGGCCTGGTCGCACACCGCCGGAACACGGACGTTGGGCGGCGCTGCCGCGGCGCCGGGTGATCCCGTCTTCATCGGCGCCGTGGGCCGCAGCATGCTGGCGGTCCTGGTGCTGGCGCTCGTGGAGGAGGGGCTGGTGGTGCTGGACCTTCCCGTGGCAACCTACCTGCCGGAGCTGTCAGGGACGGTGGCGGGCGGCCGTTCCGTCCGGGAGGTGCTGGGGCGGAAACCGAGCTCCTTGGATCCGTCGGACCAGGGGTACCGGATCCTCGGCGTGCTGGTGGAGCGGCTTCGGGGTGCGGGCCTGGCCACCGTGCTGGCACGGGACATCGGGGAACCCCTGGGCCTGCGTTCCTTCCCGGTGTCTGCGGGGGCCAATCCGGACACCCTGGTCCACCGGTACGTCCTGGTGGACGGCGACGCCTCGGATGTGACGGCGCTTGCCGGTCCAGGCGAAGGGGAACCACGGATTGCTGCCGGGGTGGCGGACCTGAACTCCTTCTACGCAGGGCTGCTGGAAGGCAGGCTCCTGGAACCGGCGAGCCTGGTGGAGATGAAGGGCCCGCTTCCCGGCGGCTACGGGCTGGGACTCGACCAGTGGGATGACCGGTGCACCAACGGCTCCTACTTCGGCCATGCCGCCGACCTTCCGGGCGGAGGAGTGGTGTCCATGAGCAGTGCCGATGGCAACAGGCAACTCACGCTTGCCGTGAGCTATCCACCGGCGGCGCAGGGCACGCAGCCATCCGCGCTCACCCTGGAATTGATGGGGTTGGCGCAGGTGGCGCTGAACAGCGGGTGCCGCTTCCAGTTCCGATGACTCTTTACGCCGCGGACCGGAACCACCCGTGGGTCACTCGAACCGGGAGGGGTCTCCGGTTCCCCGGCGCACTACCTCGGCGACTCCACTGGAGAAGTCAATCACGGTGGTGGGCTCAGAGCCGGTGTCGCCGGAGTCGATGACTGCATCAACCTCATGGTCCAGGCGCTCCTTGATCTCCCAGCCCTGGGTGAGCGGTTCGTCCTGGTCGGGGAGGAGGAGCGTGCTCGAGAGCAGCGGTTCACCGAGTTCCGCCAAGAGTGCCTGCACCACCTTGTGATCCGGGATCCTTACCCCGACCGTCTTCTTCTTGGGGTGCAGCAGCCGTTTGGGGACTTCACGCGTTGCGGGCAGGATGAACGTGTAGCTGCCGGGAGTGACGGCCTTGATGCTCCTGAAAACATCGTTGTCCAGCATGACGAACTGGCCCATCTGGGCGAAATCCTTGCAGACGAGGGTGAAGTGGTGTTTGTCGTCCAGGTGCCGGATGGTCCGGATCCTGTCCAACGCTTCCCGGTTGCCTACTTGTGCCCCCAGCGCGTAGCAGGAGTCGGTGGGATAGGCGATCAGTCCGCCGTTCTGCAGCATATTGACTACTTGCCCGATCGCACGGGGCTGTGGATCCTGCGGGTGGACGTCAAAGAATCTGGCCATGGAAAGAGCCTACGGCAACGCCTAGGACAAGATGTCCTTTCCCGCGAAACGGCCATACGCCAGCGCGCCGCAGACCGCGACGTAGCCCGCCTGGAGCACGGCATTGTCGAGGAACGAATCCCAGGAGACCGGTTGGCGCAGCAGGTCGGCGAAGCCCAGCCAATGGTGGCTGAACAGCCACGGGTGCAACCACTCAAGCTGCGGAAGGTTGTCGAGGACCTGCGACACGACCGAGAGCACCACGGTGGCTGCCATGGCTCCCACCGGTACGTCCGTGAAGGTCGAGATGAGCAGCCCGATCGCGGACAGGCCCAGCAGTGAAACGGTGATGTAGGCGGCCACCAGCAAGGACCGCAGCAAGGATTCGACCTCGCCAATGGTGTCGCCGGACAGCAGCGTCACCGGCCCCACCGGGAAAAGTACGACGCCGGCCAGGGCACCTGCTGCCACAACCGTCACCGTTGCGGCTATGCAGAAGGCGACAGCCCCGGCGTACTTCACGGCCAACAGCCGGATCCGCCCCGCGGGGGCCAGCAGAAGGTACCTCAGGGTGCCCAGGTTCGCTTCCCCCGCAAGCGTGTCACCTGCCACCACTCCCACCGTCAGGGGCAGGAACAGTGGCACGCACACCACCAGCGCCGTGATGGCCACGAACAGCCCGTTCTGCGTGATGCGGTCCAGGAACAGCGGTCCCCGCCCGGGCGCTGCCGGCCGCGCCGACAGCTTGACGGCCACGGCGATCAAAACCGGAACGGCTGCCAGCGCCAGGAGCATGGCCCACGTACGGACCCTGCGGAACAAGACGGAGAGCTCGGACGCCAGCAATGCCCACCCGGCGCCCGGACTGATCCGCGGAGAAGCGTCAACCGACAACGTCAAACCCCTCTCCGGTCAGGGATACGTAACGTTCCTCGAGGCTGGGGGTCTCAACGGCGAATCCCCTGACCCGGACCCCGTCCTCTACCAGCGCCGCAACGATCCTCTCGGGTTCCATGCCGTTCAGGCCCGTGCCCACAACGGCACCGGCGTCCTGGCCTCCACCCGCTCCATGGCCTGGGCCGGGTACCAGCCCCAGGCGGGCCAGGACACCAGCGGCCCGGTCGGCGTCGGGAGTCTTAACCACAACATGTGGCTGGCCTGCCGCCCGGAGCTCATCCAAGCGGCCCTGGGCTACCAGCCTGCCCCCGCGCATGACCCCTGCATGGGTGCACATTTGTTCGACTTCGGTTAGCAGGTGGCTGGAGACAAAGACCGTGGTCCCGCCTGCGGCCAGGGAGCGTACCAGGCTGCGGACTTCACGGGTACCTTGGGGATCCAGTCCATTGGTGGGCTCGTCCAGCACCAGCAGTTCACGGGGCCTCAGCAAGGCGTTGGCCAGGCCCAGCCGCTGCTTCATGCCCAGGGAGTAGGCGCGGACCTTCTTGCCTGCGGCGTGGGTCAGGCCCACCCGGTCCAGTGCCTCTGCCACCCGCTTGCGCCGCGTGGACGCTGACGCGTGCCTGTCGGCCGAGTCGAGCCGGACGAGGTTGCCGGTACCGGTAAGGAACGGATAGAAGCCCGGTCCCTCCACCAAGGCGCCCACCCGTGGCAGCACCGTGGCCAGGTCACCGGGCATGTCCCGGCCCAGAACCCTGATGCTTCCCTGGCTGGCGCCGGCCAACCCCAGCAACATCCGGATCGTGGTGGTTTTGCCCGAACCGTTGGGCCCAAGGAATCCAAAGACAGCACCATACGGGACCGCCAAATCCATGCCGTCCACGGCTGCCCGGTGCCGGAATCTCTTGGCCAGCCCGTGGGTTTCAATGGCCAGGCCGGCTCCGGCTTCGGGGGAAAGGGCCGTCATGGGCCCGGGGTCATTCAGCTGCTGCGGCTGTCTCCAGCCGCTCCAAGGGAACCATGCCCGCATAGATACGCCCGTCGTCCAGGAACAGGACGTTCACGAGGGCGGTGGTGAGGGCCCGGCCACCGGCCACCGGTTGCAGGGCCTGCGCAAGCTGCGGCGAGGCCGCCACCTCAGGCGGGACAACGCCTGCCGGGAAGACCGCTATCGCGTCCCAGCCCCTGCCGGTCACGCTGGGACCGTGCTGTGCCGGCGCCGGCTCATCCGGGCCAGGCGAGGGCAGGGCGGGTACGGGTTGGTCGGGTACGGGCTTGTCGGGCAGGAGCTTGTCGGGCAGGGGTTTGGCGGGCACCGCCTGCTCCGTCACTGCGGCCCCGGGCGGGGGAGTGAAGAGGAACAAGCCCGGGTCGGGGACGGCGAGGTCAAGGGCAGTGTAGGCCAAGGAATACGCAGGTTCGTTCTGGCCTTTGGCGCGCACCTCGACACGCAACGGGAGTCCGGTTTCAGAGTCGACAGCAATGGATACGGACTCCACCAAGGTTCCCGCACTGCGCGGGATCAGTGTCACCTGGTAGGCGCTGCGTCCGGCCACCGACACGTCGTCGGCGACCCTGACTTCAGTGGAAGGATCGATCGCTGCCAGGAAACGGTCCGCCATGGATTCCGGGGTTTCCATGACGGTGTCGCCTGGATCATGGGAAGCGTGGCCTCCGGCTTGGGGGAGGGTCAGGTGGGTCGCGCTGTTGTCGCCCGAATCATAGAACCAGATGTCGCGGCCGTTGACCACCACGTCCCGTTCGGCCATACGCTCCATGACCTGGAACCGTGCCTTGCCCGGCGCGTCAACAAAAACGCGGAACTCATGCGAACCCGTCAGCAGGTCAAGGGCTCCGGCCGCACCGGGAGCAGCCCCGGGGCCGGTCGCCGGAATCTCCGGAAGCCCCAGCGCAGCTTCCTGTACCACGGTGCCGGAGAGGGCCCGCACCTCGGTCCGGGCGACCATGGCCAGGATGTCACTGGCCGACTTGGGCGGAAGGGACACCGTGGCTCCGGCCGTGAGCGATCCGGCGAGCACCGTTATCGCCACAGCAAGGGGGACAAGGAAGGCAGGCAACCATCGCCGCCGCGCCCGCGTCATCGCTACCGGCCACCGCATGTTTCAGGCATAAATCCAGAGTACTCCGGTGCCCGGCAAGGGTCACCGGCTTCCCGCGTCACGGCATCCCGGGAAGTGCAGCGATCTTCAGCTTTGGATCAACCGGCGGGCAAGCTTCACGGCGCCGTGCACGGGAGCCTCATCCAGGATCCTGATGCCCGAAGGGTCATCCAGCGCAACCTTCCGTGCCACTGCTCCAGCCAGCTGGGGCTGGTTAACCAGCAACGCTCCGGCCATCACGAGCGGCAGGTCCAGCCCAAGTTCCCCCAGGACCTGCCTGGCCAGTGTCGCGAGCGAATGTGCAGCCTCGGCCTGGATGCGGACTGCGGCGGGATCACCCTCTGCCGCGAGGTCCAGCACCAAAGGCGCAAGCCCGGCCCAGTGGTCAGGCTCCGGCCGTGCATAGAAAAAGTCCATCAGTTGCAAGGCGTCGGCGCTTGCCGTAGCTGCCATGATCGCCTTGACCAGTGGGCCTGGTTCGAGCCCGGCGTAGTACTCGCGCAGGGCCTCACGGACCGAGTCCCGGACCACGGAGTAGCCGCCGCCTTCGTCGCCGAGCAGGTATCCGTAGCCACCGGCCCGGGCTTCGCGGCCGTCCCGGCTTCTTCCCCACGCCACGGAACCGGTTCCAGCCACCACTACGGCGCCGGCGTCGAGGTCGGCGGCGGCGAGGACTATGCGGGTGTCATGGACGACGTCGATCACGGCCCCGGGAAAGTGCTCCGTGAGCAGTGCAGTCAACACAGCCCGGCTGGCAGGCGTGTCCGCACCGGCGGCGCCCATGCAGACGGCACTGATGCCCGGACCGACAGCGGCAGCGATCCGCCGGAGGACGGCGTCGGCGCCCTGGTGGCCCACCGAGGACAGATTGGCTCGGGCTTCGGTGATTTCCACAGCGCCGCCGTCCTCGCCGTCATGGTTACCGGAGGTGTCAAGCCCGGCCCTGACGGCGTGGGTCTTGGATCCGCCGATGTGCAGTCCAAGGACGGCCGGACTCATAAGACGACCACCTGGGTGGCATGGCGGTGCATTGCTCTGGGCATGGGCATCCTTCCGCTACGGGGCAACTCCGACCAGATTGGCATAGACCAATCCCCATGTCTACAAGTAGGATGTCCGGGTGTCATTCCCTCCAGGCCCGGCGGCTCCCAAGTACTACCTCCTGAAGACAGAACTCCTGGCCATGATTTCCGGCCTGCAGCCGGGCACGCTGATTCCCACTGAGCGCTCCTTGGCGGAGGAGCACCGGACGTCCCGGACCACGGTCCGCCAAGCCATCAGCGAGCTGGTGGCCGAAGGAAAGCTCGGCAGGATCCAGGGCCATGGCACCTTCGTGGCGCCACCGAAGATGACGCATGTCCGGCAGCTGACGTCTTTCTCGGACGATGCGAAAAGCCAGGGGCTGCGGCCAGACTCCCGCGTCGTGGCACTCGATGTCATTCCGGCAGACAAGGACGCGGCAGACTCCCTCGGCCTGCGGCCGGGCGATCCGGTAACCCGGCTGGAGCGCATCCGGCTGATCGAGGGCGAGCCGCTGGCCCATGAAGTCGCCTTCCTCCCCGGGCCGTTGCCGGAGCTCGGTGGACATCTGGCCCGGACGGGGTCGCTTTACGCCGTCCTGGCAGGCGTCTATGGGCGGCAGCTGGCCGAGGTCGAGGACACGGTGGAGACTGCACTGGCCGGGCCGGTGGAGGTCCGCCTGCTTGGTATTGAAATGGGCGCTCCACTCATGGTTGTCCACCGGATGGCCCGTGACAGTTCCGGATCCCCGGTCGAATGGACCCGCAGCACCTTCCGGGGAGACAGGTTCCGGTTCGTGTCACGGGTGAAGAAGGGCTTCTAGGGTACTGCCACGCCGAGCGTGCTGCGGACGTATTCTGCGCTGGGGCCTGCGTAGGCGTCCACGATCCGGCTGAACAAGGCTGTCCCTTCAGCGCCTGGCCAGTCGTCGGGAAGGAAGGAACCGGGTAGCCCAGGGTCCAGATAGGGGATAACCCGCCACCGGTCAATGCACTGTACATAGGTGGCGAATGAGGACGCTGATGCCTCCACGCCGTCGTCGGGAAGAGGAACAGCCGCGCCCTGCCCGTGGATGAAATCGATGAAATCCCGGTGCAGGCCGGCGACAACATCCAGGTCCCACCACTTCGCGGCGGCGTCCCGGAGGCTGCCGCCCACCATGGGTGTCCGGGTCACAAAGACAGTGGCCATGTCCCGGAGATCCAGGTCCACCAGGATTTCCTCCACCTCGCCGCGCAGTGTGTCGGGGCAGATCCACAGCCCGGCAGCCACGGTGCCGCAGCCGATCCAGTGCAGCCGGCGCCGTAGCTGGTGGCGCTTTTCCCTCTCAGTTTCCGGGATGGAAAAGGAGACCAGGCACCACGGATCGGAGTCGGACATACTGCGCGGCGTGAAGATCCGGCGGTCTCCCCGTGCAAGCATGGCGGCTGCGCCCGCGGTGAGGGTGAAGCCGGCGACGCCGTCCCGGTTTTCCTGCCGGACCACGTCCTTTTTCCTCAGACGGCCCAACGCGGTCCGGGTGACGGTGGCCGAGGTACCCAGGGCTTCCATCAGGGAAACCATGTCGCGCCCGGCCATCCATCCGCCGGCGTCCCGCAGATACAGGCCGATAACCGTCCGCAGCAGTGACGTGGTACTCCCGGGACGGGAGTCCATGTCATCGAGGACTGCACTCATTGCAGCTCTGCCAGGGCGTCGCGGATGGCGGTCACCCCGAGTTCCACCTCGGCATAGCTGGTGCTCAGGGGAGACAGTCCGATCCGCAGGCCGTGCGGCGGGCGGAAGTCGGGGATGACGCCGCGCTCCCAGAGCTTCGCGGTGACGTCCCTGAACCTCGGGTGGTCCACCGTGATGTGGGAACCCCTCTCGGCAGCGTTGCGCGGGCTGACGATCGCCGCCCCCATGGGCACCAGGAGCTCGTCTGCCAGCCGGATGGCATATTCGGTGAGATTAATCGACTTCTCCCGCACCGCGTCCATTCCTACGGAAGCGATCAGTTCCACCATGTCCTTGATGGGCTGCATCGCCAGGACCGGCGGGGTTCCGGTGATGAACCGGCGGATGCCTTCTGCCGGCCGGTAGGCCTCAGTCATGCCGAACGGGTTGTCCGCACCCATCCAGCCCCAAATGGGCTGCTGCAACCGGTTCTGTCGCGCGGCGTTGACGTAGGCGAAGGCCGGCGAACCCGGGCCCCCGTTGAGGTACTTGTAGGTGCAGCCGACAGCCAGGTCAACGCCCCATGCATCCAGCTCCATCGGCACGGAGCCCACTGAATGGCAAAGATCCCACAGCATAAGGGCTCCCGCGCGGTGGACGGCGTTGGTGATGCCCGGCGCATCCGCCAGGAACCCCGAACGGTAGGCAACATGGCTCAGGACCACGACGGCGGTGCGCTCACCCAGGATGCCGTCAAGGTCCGCGGCACGGACGCCGCTGGCCGGATTGGGTGCGATCCACTTGATGGTGGCGCCCCGCTCGGCCGCGATACCCTCGATGATGAAGCGGTCGGTGGGGAAGTTGTCCCGGTCGATGATGATCTCGTCACGTCCCGGCTGCGCATCCACGGCAGCCCGGATCAGCTTGTACAGCATGACGGATGTCGAATCTCCTACGGTGACCTGGCCGGCTGCTGCACCGAGGGTCACCTCCCCGATCCGGTCGCCGACCCGGGTTGGTTCGTCCATCCACTGTTCATCCCAGCCGCGGATCAACCGGCTGCCCCAGGCGTTATGGACGAAGTTCTGCAGGTTCGCTGCCGTTGCCTTAAGCGGGCGTCCAAGGGAGTTGCCGTCCAGGTATGAGGTGAGCTGGCCGGCGTCGGGCGTGTAGAAGGCCTCACGCTGGGTGGCAAGCGGGTCTGCCGCGTCGAGCTGGGCGGCTTGAGGCCGTTGCGTTTGCTGGTCGGTTGTCATGGGTCCTCCTGGAAGGAGCTGTAGGGATGCTGTCAGTTGCCGATTTCCGTGCGGACGGCGTATAGCTCGGGAAAGAACGTGAGATCCAGGGCCCGCCTCAAAAAGTCGACCCCGGAGGAGCCACCCGTGCCGACCTTGAAGCCGATGGTCCGCTGGACGGTGCGCAGGTGCCTGAACCGCCAGGCCTGGAAGTTGTCCTCGATGTCCACCAGGTCTTCACATGCCTCGTAAAGCCCCCATGGTGTGTCGTCGGCCTCATAGATCTTTTGGAAGACGGGCACCATATCCGGGCGGAACGTCCAGGGTTCGCTGGTGTCGCGTTGCAGGACGTCGACGGGGATGTCGTACCCGGCCCGGGCCAGCACGGCGAGGAAGGCGTCATACAGGGTGGGCTCCTCCAGGAGCCGGTTGAGCAGGGCATGCGCTGCGGGATCGCTCTCAAAGACCCGGAGCATGCCGCGGTTCTTGTTGCCCAGCAGGAATTCCACGGCGCGGTATTGGTAGGACTGGAATCCGGAGGAACTGCCCAGGAAGTTGCGGAACTGCGCGTACTCACGGGGAGTCAGTGTTCCCAGGACGGACCACTGCTCGATCATGGTGCGCTGGATGGCCTTGACGCGTGCAATGCACTTCAACGCCTGGCCGAGGCTGTCGGAATCCATGAGCCTGCGGGCCTCGAGGAGTTCGTGCAGGACCAGCTTGAGCCAGAGTTCGCTGGTCTGGTGCTGGATGATGAACAGCAGCTCGTCGTGGTGTTCGGGTTGGCTGAGCGGGTGCTGGGAGCTCAACAGCCTGTCCAGGTCCAGGTAGCCGCCATAGGACATGGCGTGGCGGAAGTCGGTGCGGACGGTGTCCTCGATGTCCCGGACATTGCGTGGCGAACGGGGTGCGGCGGGCTGTTCCATACTCCGAGATTATCACTTCCATGACGAACGTCAAGAGTATGATTTCGAGCGTCGGTCGCCCTTGCCGTACGCTGAGCATGGACCTCAAGGGGAAGGGGATGTACCAATGGCCGCCATTGTGCCGGTGTCCATCTATTTGGATGTCGACGGCGTGGTGAACCCCTTCGGCCCCCAGGGCACCACTGACTGGGGAAGCGATTGGATAACCGCTGACGCCGGAATACTGAACGTTGCCTATGCCCCCGAGGCTGTCGCCGGACTTAACGAACTGGCGGAACATCCCGCAGCCCGCTTCGTGTGGCTCACCACGTGGGAACGGCTGGCTCCCGAGTACCTGTGCCCGGCCATCGGGCTCAAGGGGCAGGACTGGCCTGTGCTTTCCAGTCAAGGATGGGACGAGCGGCCCGAATGGTGGAAGCTCGTTGCGCTGCAGAAGGATGTGGAAGAGGCAGGAGCAGAACGCTTTGCCTGGGTGGACGACCAATTGGACCGCGAATCCGACGCCCGCTCCTGGGCAGAGTTCCGGCAGGACCGTGTGCTTTGCATCTCACCTGATCCGCGCAAGGGCCTCACCCGCCGCGACCTCGCGGCCTTGGGCGCCTTTTTGGGATGAAGGACGCCCGGGGCATGTTTGTCCGCCCGGCCGCTGGCACGTAGGATTCTTAAGGTTTCAAGCCCGCCAGAGTGAATTCTGCAAGTCCAGCCTGTTGAACAATTGCTGAACTATGCTGATTGGCAGGCAAGGGGAAAGTGGAACTGCTGAACGTCGACTCTGCAGATTGGGCAACAGGTGGACATCACCTTCATGGTCGCGCTTGTCATAGCGTTGGCCCTCTTCTTTGACTTCACCAACGGGTTTCACGACACTGCCAATGCGATGGCCACGCCCATCGCAACAGGGGCCATCAAGCCCAAGACGGCGGTAGCACTCGCAGCAGTGCTCAACCTCATCGGCGCATTCCTGTCCACGGAGGTTGCCAAGACGATCTCCGGCGGTTTGATCCGCGAGGGGTCCGACGGCATCCACATCACGCCGGACATCATCTTCGCGGGGTTGATGGGCGCTGTCCTGTGGAACATGGTGACGTGGCTGAAGGGACTGCCGTCGAGTTCGTCCCACGCCTTGTTCGGAGGATTGATCGGGGCGGCCGTGGTGGGCATCGGCCTTCACTCGATCAACTTTGAGACAGTCCTCCAAAAGGTCATCCTGCCCGCGATCTTCGCGCCGCTGATCGCAGGCCTGGTTGCCTACCTCTGCACGCGCCTGGCCTACGCACTGACCTCCCGGCACGACCCCGAAACCGGTGACAAGCTCACCCAGAAGCGTGGGGGCTTCCGCACCGGACAGATCTTCACGTCCAGCCTTGTGGCGTTGGCCCACGGCACCAACGATGCCCAGAAAACAATGGGCATCATTACGTTGGTCCTCATTGCCGGTGGTACGCAGCCTCCCGGCTCCGGCCCGGTGTTCTGGGTCGTCGCAGCCTGTGCTTTCGCCATCGCCATCGGAACCTACGCCGGCGGCTGGCGCATCATCCGGACCATGGGGTCGGGCCTGACCGAGGTGAAGCCCGCCCAGGGCTTCTCCGCCGAGACCAGTACCGCCACCGCCATCCTGGCCTCCTCCCACCTTGGCTTCGCCCTGTCCACCACGCAGGTAGCGTCCGGTTCGGTCATCGGCTCCGGCCTGGGCCGCAAAGGCACCTCCGTCCGGTGGGGGACCGCGGGCAAGATCGCCCTTGGCTGGTTGTTCACCCTGCCGGCTGCAGGCATCGTCGGGGCGCTGACGGCCCTGCTGGTCAACGTCGGCGTGGTAGGGGTCGTCATCGCCGCGGTGGTGGGGACTGCGGCGATCCTGCTGATGTTCTTCGCATCCCGCAAGTCACACGTTGGCCACCACAATGCGGTGGAAGTCGAAGAAGCGGGCCATGCCGTGCGGTTCCGGAAGAAGAAGAAATCACGCAAATCCACCAAGAGCGAGGGAGCGCAGCAATGAAGTGGTTGGAACTGCTGCAGGTGGCAGGCGTAACCCTGGTGGCCGCCGTGACACTCGTGACCCTGTACTCCCTGGGGGTCCGGTTGACCGCCATCGCCGGCGACACCGGACAGAAGTCCCCCGCACTCTTCCGCTCGCTGGCCTACGTCTGCTTTGGCTTCTGCGGCCTGGCAGTACTTTTCGGCATCTATTTGATCGTGCCGTACTTCGGGAAGTAGCACCTTCCGCAGCAGCCCGGCCACTTTCTCTGGCAGCACGGTCCATTCGGGAGAATAATCAGCAGTAGCTGTAACGCTGCTCATGATTCCGGCGGATGTGGGGCTTTCATGGCGAGCCGATCCAGAGGCCACATCATCGGGACTGCGCTCGCGCCGGTCCTGATGGTGCTTCTGACTGCCTGCCTGCCCCCAACGTCCGCTCCGGACGTACCCTCGCCCGATCCTGCGCCGGCAGCAACCACCGCCGCCCCCACAACCCAGCCGCCCGCCGTCGTGCCTACAGCTGTCCAGCCGCCGGGACCGGCCGGGCCCGGCGCGCCGCCCGTGGAAGCGCCTGTGGTGCAGTGGGTTCCGCTGGGTCCGGTAGGTCCCAGCGATCCCACATCGGGCCAGCGGTACCTGCAATTGCAGCAGTTCCAGTGCGATGAGCTGGCCCAAAGCCTCCAGGGCCAGGAAGGCGTCCAGGTCTGGGTGGCGGGTGCCGCCGTCTGCAAAGCCCTCCGAACAGGGAGCCAGGACGACTGGCAACGGGCCGCGGCCGCGGTTGCCGCGACGCCCCGCGTACCCCAGACACAGTGCCTCGAATACACGGTGGCCGCAGCGTCGGCCTCGCTCCTTGCCCAGCACCGCAGCAATCCGGGAGTGCCGCTAAGGGCTGTCACCGCACCCGGCCAGGCGTGCCCCAGAATCCTCAGCGGACTCACGGTGGTGGACGAAAACCTGCGGCCCGTTGCGGGATTGACCCGGGCATCGGGACCACGTGAGGGTGGAACGATCGTCAGGCTGGACGGTTACTACGTGCGCGTGGAAGACATCCTGTTCGATGGGGCGCCGGCTTTCCCGGAGAAAGTGGCCGGGTTCGGCGACTACGAGACCCTGTACCTGCGGATGCCGCCGGCAGAAGGCCGGAGTTCCGTCAGGATCTCCATCACCGACACCGTGGATGTTGCGGGCACCGTGACCTTCTACTACGAGGACGCTCCCGGACCAAGTGCATCTGCCGGGCCCACCGGCACGCCGGCTCCCCAGCCATCAACGTCCTCCAGCCCTGCTGTGGCGCCGTCCGCTTCCGCAACCGCCACGGCAACACCGTGAGCACCCCTGAGGAGGCAGAGGCAGGGAACCTGCGCTGGAAACGGACCCTTGAAGTCCTCTCGGTCATCGGTCCGCCCCTCACGGTGGCCACTGCGCTCCTGGTCTACTTCGGGTGGGCCCGCACCGATGCCCAGGCGAAATCCATGGGACTGGATGTCAGCTTGTTCGGCTACACGGTGCAGGACTTCATCCTGCGGAGCATTCAGTCGCTGTTCCAGCCGTTGGCCTGGCTGGTGGTGATCGGTCTGTTGTGGCTGATGCTGGACCGGGCGGTGGTACGGGTCGTGCAGGCCGGAAAACACAGGACGCTGGTCAGGTCCATCGCGCTGGCCGTGACGGCCGTCGGCTTTGCGGCGGCAGCAGTCCTCTGGATCCTTGTGGTCACCCAGCCCGGACGCATCCTGTTGTATGTTCCCTTCCTCATCGCCGCGGCCTTGGTGGTCGGCGCGTGGGGCCTGAACGTCCGCCACCGTGCGGCCCCCGTGCACGACACCCCTGCGCGGGGCGCGCCCCGCGGGCTTGAACGGTCGCTGGTCTTCGTCCTGGTCACGCTCCTGCTGTTCTGGGGCACCTCGGATTATGCCCAGGCACTGGGGCGGGGCGCGGCCGTGGACTACCAGCAGAGGTCCGGACAACTGCCCACCGCCGTGGTGTACAGCAAGGAGCGGCTGGCTGTCACAGTGCCGAACGTCCGTGAGGATTCCGTAGGCAACGAAGCCGGTCCGCTCTACCGCTACACCGGGCTGCGGCTCCTGGTGGTGAGTGGTGGCCGCATCTTCCTGCTCAATGAAGGGTGGACGCTGACCTCCGGCCGGGTGGTGGTCCTGCCGGATAACGGCAGCGTCCGCGTGGAGTATGGGAACCCGGGGGCCGACTGACTAGTCTGGGGCCATGCCCAACTTCCAGTACTACGTTGCGTCCACCATTGACGGGTTCATTGCATCCCCCGAGGACGACCTTGGCTGGCTCCTCCAGTTCGAACAGGTGGAGGGCGTCAGCGGCAGTTACGAATCCTTTTTTGCCGGTGTGGGGTGCATTGTCATGGGTGGGGACACGTACCGGTGGCTCGTGGAGCACGAAGCCGGAAAGTGGCCGTATCCGGACATGCCGTGCTGGGTCTTCACGCACCATGAATACGCGGCCCCTGCCGGATCCAACGTCACGTTCGTCCGCGGCGATGTCCGCGAGTTTGCGCCGGACCTGGTGGCCGATGCCGGTGACAAAAACGTCTGGCTGGTGGGTGGCGGAAACCTGGTGGCGCAGTTCGCCGACGCAGGGCTGCTCCACGAGATCATTGTCACCATCATTCCCGTGGTCCTGGGCTCCGGGAAGCGGCTGCTGCCGCTCAAAGGCCCGACGGCGCCCCTGGAGTTGGTCTCGTCACGGATCCTTGGCGGGGCAGCAGCCGAACTGCACTACCGGATGCCGGGCAGCAGGACATAGCGGCCCGGCACGGCGACGCCGGCGGTCAGGGACGGTTGTCCCGGATCATGTTGGTGATCCGGGCGGTGGAAAGCCTGCGGCCCTTTTCGTCGGTGATGACGATCTCGTGGGTGGCCAGGGTGCCGCCGAGGTGGATCGCGGTGCACGTACCCGTGACGGTTCCGCTGGCGATGGAACGGTGATGGGTGGCGCCGACCTCGATGCCTACAGCGTGCCGACCCTTTCCAGCGTGGAGGGAGGCCGCAAACGAACCCAGTGTCTCTGCCAGTACCACGTGGGCGCCGCCATGGAGGATTCCCGCCACCTGCGTATTGCCCTCAACAGGCATCGTGGCCACCGTACGTCCGGCGCTGAGCTCCGTGAAGCGGATGCCCATCTTGACCACCAGGGCGCCCACACCATGGCCGGAAAGCCACTCGTGGAACTCTTCCGGAATACCTGCCTGGTTGAGCTCGTCCAGAAACCGGTTCGGCGTGAAATTGTCCATCATGCCAACTAGGCTGGCACCTGTGAGTGAAACAACCAAACCGGACCAGGTTCCATCGGCCCAGGCTGCCGCCATTGCAACAGCCCCCAATCCCTCAACATCGGATTCCCTTGCTACGGCGGGGGAGGGGCGGCCCAGGCTGCTGGTCCTGGATGGCCACTCCATGGCTTTCCGCGCTTTTTACGCTTTGCCCGCCGAGAACTTTTCCACGGCGCGTGGACAGCACACCAACGCTGTCCACGGCTTCACGTCCATGCTGATCAACCTCATCAAGGACCAGAAACCAACCCATGTCGCCGTTGCTTTCGATGTCTCGGATGACACCACGTTCCGCAAAGCGGAGTACAGCGAGTACAAAGGCGGCCGCAACGCTACTCCGGCTGAGTTCCAGGGCCAGATCGGGCTGATCGCCAGGGTCATGGAGGCCTGGGGCATCAAAACCATCGCACTCCCTGGCTATGAGGCGGATGACATTCTGGCCACCCTCGCGTCCAAGGCTGATGCCGAAGGCTTTGAGGTCCTTCTGGTCTCCGGAGACCGCGACTCCTTCCAGCTAATCAACGACAACGTGTTCGTGCTCTACCCCAAGCAGGGGGTCAGCAACATTCCCAAGCTCGATGCCGCCGCCATCGAGGAGAAGTACTTCGTCAAGCCTGCGTTTTACTCGGACCTGGCGGCGCTCGTGGGCGAGTCCGCGGACAACCTCCCGGGCGTTCCCGGTGTGGGACCCAAGACTGCAGCCAAATGGATCAACCTTTACGGTGGACTTGAAGGCATCCTGGAAAACCTCGACGCCATCGGCGGCAAGGTGGGCGGCGCCCTCAAGGAAAACGTTGAGAACGTCAAGCGCAACCGCCGGTTGAACCAGCTCCTGACGGACCTGGACCTGCCTGTTTCCCTGGCCGACCTCCACGAGCCAAGGCCGGACCGCCAGGCCATCGAAGACCTTTTCGAGGAGCTGGAATTCAGGACGCTGCGCACCAGGCTCTTTGATCTGTACGGGGACGACACCGCCGGGTCCGCTCCTGACAGCATCGATACCCCGGACTTCGCCTCGTTGGCCGGCGCCGCGGAATTGGAGGCTTTCTTCGCGGCCGGTTCGGGAGTCCGCTCCGCCCTCGCGGTACAGCCTGTCCCGGGCCGCGTTGGTGAGGACGCCGTGGCCATCGCGGTCGTCCGGAACAACGCCGCAGCCTACATCGACCTCACCGGGCTGGACGCTGCGGCGGAGTCCGTACTCGCCGCCTGGCTGAAGGACCCCGAGGAAGCCAAGGTCCTGCATGAGTTCAAGGCTGCCCTGAAGGCGCTGCACAACCGTGGCCTCAGCTTGGAAGGCGTGGTGGACGACACCTCCATCTCCGGCTACTTGATCCAGCCTGACCGGCGCAGCTACGACCTCGCCGAACTGGCCCAGGTGCACCTCAAGATCACCCTCGCCCCGGCAACTGCGCCATCGGGCCAGCTGGAACTGGACCTCGCAGGCGGCACGGACCAGGCCGCCGCCGCGGCACTTATCCAGCAGGCCGCCGTCGTGCACGCCCTCAGCAAGCACTTCGAAAAGGAACTTGCCGAGCGCAAGGCGGACGCGCTGCTCACCACGCTCGAACTCCCGGTGGCGCGGGTACTGGCGCAGATGGAACTCACGGGCATCTACGTGTCCATGGAACGCATGAACGAGCAATTGGCCGACCTCGGCAAAGTCATTGAGAGCGCCCAGGAACAGGCGTTCGCCGCGATCGGGCACGAGGTCAACCTGGGCTCGCCCAAGCAGCTGCAGACCGTATTGTTCGAGGAACTTGGCCTGCCCAAGACCAAGAAGATCAAGTCCGGCTACACCACGGATGCCGCCTCCCTCAAGGCGCTGCTGGAAAAGACCGGGCATGAGTTCCTGGTCCAGCTCATGGCGCACCGCGAGTCCTCCAAGCTGGCCCAGATGGTGGAAACCCTCAAGAAGTCGGTCGCCGACGACGCCCGCATCCACACCACCTATGCCCAGAACATCGCAGCCACCGGCCGCATCTCCTCCAACAACCCCAACCTGCAGAACATCCCGGTGCGCAGCGAGGAAGGACGCCGGGTCAGGGGCGTGTTCATGGTCAGCGAAGGCTACGAGTGCCTGCTGTCCGCAGACTATTCGCAGATCGAGATGCGCATCATGGCACATCTGTCCGGGGATGAAGCCCTCATCCAGGCGTACCGTGACGGCGAAGACCTGCACCGCTTTGTCGGTTCCCGGATCTTCAACGTGGCCCCGGCCGAGGTAACCAGCGCCATGCGCTCCAAGGTCAAGGCGATGTCCTATGGCCTGGCGTACGGACTGACGTCCTTCGGTCTTTCCAAGCAACTGGAAATCTCCGTGGACGAGGCCCGTACCCTCATGAAGGACTACTTCGACCGCTTCGGCGGCGTCCGCGACTACCTGCGCGGCGTGGTGGACCAGGCCCGCGTAGACGGCTACACCGCCACCATCGAAGGCCGCCGGCGCTACCTGCCGGACCTGACCAGCACCAACCGCCAGGCACGCGAAGCCGCGGAACGCATTGCCCTGAACTCACCGATCCAGGGTTCGGCCGCGGACATCATCAAGCGCGCCATGCTGGGCGTGGCGGCAGAGCTGGAGGGACAGGGACTTAAGTCGAGGATGCTCCTCCAGGTCCATGACGAACTCGTCCTCGAAGTCGCTCCCGGTGAGCGGGAAGCCGTGGAGAAGCTCGTGGCGGAACAAATGGGCGCCGCCGCAGAGCTTTCCGTGCCGCTGGAGGTCCAGATCGGTGTCGGATCCAGCTGGCACGAGGCCGGGCACTAGCAGGCAGGTTCCACGCCGCAAGGGCGCGCCGCCGCTGTGGTGGCGCGCCCTTGCGCGTCTGGTTAGGCTCGGGGAGTGGCTGATCCCAAAGTAACGACTCCCGCCAAATACACCGTCCAACGATTCCCGGCCGCCCACCCGGATGCCGCCGACTACGGCCGCAGCACCGCATGGGTGCAGGCCGTTTCCCACGGGTTCCACCAGCAGCGCCGTGATGAGGAGTATGTGGCCAGGACCCTGGCTGCCTACCGCACCGATGAACGCGAGCTGACCGGCGTCTACGTCACGGGCACCGTGCCCGATCATTCCCTGGACTCCGGCGTTCCGGTGGCCACCTATGCCACCATGCGCAAGCAGCTGAACGTTGGTTTCGGGAAGCAGGTGGAGGCAAACCTGGTGACCTCCGTAACGGTTCGCGGCACCCACCGCCGCAACGGCATCCTGCGCGGCATGATCACGGCCGACCTTGAGGCGGCCAAGGACGACGGCTTGGCGATTGCCGCGCTCACGGCCTCCGAAGGCAGCATCTACGGCCGGTTCGGGTTTGGAGTCGCAACCTTCGAACGGAGCATCACCGTGGATACGGGGCCCCGGTTCCGTCCCAGGGGAGAGGCTTCGGGTTCGGTCGAGGTGGCAGATCCGGCAGTCCTCCTGGAGATCGCCCCTGCGCTCTTTGACCGCGTCCAGCGCTCAACGCCCGGGTCGGTGGGGCGCCAGGAGTATTACCGGCTTCTTGCGTCCGGATCCCTGGGGCAGGACGGCAAGCCCGACACTTCGGTTCGCTGCGCCCTGCACTACGACGCCGATGGCGGCCTCGATGGCTATGTTTCCTACCGCTTCAAGGGCTGGGATTCAAAGCCCTACACCATGGACATCGTTGACATCGTGGCAGGCACGGACGCTGCCTACCTGGATCTGTGGCGATTCCTGGGGAGCATCGACCTCATTGACCAGGTCACGTGGGCAGAGGCGCCGGTCGACGATCCTTTGGCATGGGCGCTGGAGGACCCGCGCTGCATCGACGCATCGGATATCCGCGACATGTTGTGGCTGCGTATCCTCGACGTACCGGCCGCATTGTCGTCCCGGCACTATCCGGTGGCGGGACGGCTTGTCCTGCAGGTCGCGGATCCCCTTGGCCTGGCTGGCGGCACCTGGGAGGTGAAGGCCGACGGCGGTGCTTCCGCCAGCGTGCGGGAAGTCCAGGACGGGCAGCCTGATGTCAGTCTCGACATCGCTGATCTTGGGTCGATCTACCTTGGCGCGGTGTCACCGGTAACCCTTGCCGCCGCGGGGCGGATCAGGGAACACCGGAGCGGGGCAGCACTGGAGGCCCGGCAGTTGTTTGCCGTCGAACGGCCGGCTCACTGCCTCACGCACTTCTAGCTCCACCGTGGTGGGCATCCGCCGCGGGCCAGGACCACGGCGGGCGGGGTCGCGGCGGTACCGCCCTTTTTGACCATGCTTTGCGGAATCCACTACAATAAACGGGCGTGTACTACGTGCGCGCAGCCATTTTGTAACAATCCACAAATCAGGATGACCCGGCACTGTGCCGTGTTCTGCCGTCCGGAGCCGGGCGGCAGCGGTTTGCCTGACCGACATACTATCCACAACGGAGCCCCTACTACATGACCATCACCTCCACCGAGAAGCCCGGTGCCCCCGTCGTCGCAATCAACGACATCGGCACCGCTGAGGACTTCCTCGCAGCCGTCGACGCCACCATCAAGTACTTCAACGACGGAGACCTCGTCGAAGGTACCGTCGTCAAGGTCGACCGCGACGAAGTCCTGCTCGACATCGGTTACAAGACCGAAGGTGTCATCCCTTCCCGTGAGCTTTCCATCAAGCACGACGTCGACCCCGGCGAAGTCGTTGCCGTTGGCGACCAGGTCGAAGCCCTGGTTCTCACCAAGGAAGACAAAGAAGGCCGTCTGATCCTCTCCAAGAAGCGCGCACAGTACGAGCGCGCCTGGGGCGACATCGAGAAGGTCAAGGAAGAAGACGGCGTCGTTACCGGTACCGTCATCGAGGTTGTCAAGGGTGGCCTCATCCTGGACATCGGACTGCGCGGCTTCCTGCCGGCATCCCTCGTCGAAATGCGTCGCGTCCGCGACCTCGCTCCGTACATCGGTCAGCAGATCGAAGCCAAGATCATCGAGCTGGACAAGAACCGCAACAACGTTGTGCTGTCCCGCCGTGCATGGCTCGAGCAGACCCAGTCCGAGGTCCGCTCCACGTTCCTCAACAAGCTGGAAAAGGGCCAGGTCCGTCCGGGCGTCGTTTCCTCCATCGTCAACTTCGGTGCCTTCGTGGACCTTGGCGGCGTAGACGGCCTCGTCCACGTTTCCGAGCTCTCCTGGAAGCACATCGACCACCCGTCCGAGGTTGTCGAAGTTGGCCAGGAAGTCACCGTCGAGGTTCTCGAGGTCGACCTGGACCGCGAGCGTGTTTCCCTGTCGCTCAAGGCTACGCAGGAAGATCCGTGGCAGACCTTCGCCCGCACCCACGCCCTCGGCCAGGTTGTTCCGGGTAAGGTCACCAAGCTCGTTCCGTTCGGTGCGTTCGTTCGCGTCGAAGACGGCATCGAAGGCCTGGTCCACATCTCCGAGCTGGCTGTCCGCCACGTGGAACTCGCCGAGCAGGTTGTCTCCGTTGGTGACGAACTGTTCGTCAAGGTCATCGACATCGACCTCGAGCGCCGCCGCATCTCCCTCTCCCTCAAGCAGGCAAACGAGGGCGTTGACGCTGACAGCACCGAGTTCGATCCCGCTCTGTACGGCATGGCCGCTGAGTACGACGAAGAGGGCAACTACAAGTACCCCGAGGGCTTCGACCCCGAGTCGAACGAATGGCTCGAGGGCTACGAGGCACAGCGTGCCGCTTGGGAGCAGCAGTACGCTGACGCCCAGACCCGTTGGGAAGCCCACAAGAAGCAGGTTGCCCAGCACGCTGCCGACGACGCTGCTGCTGCAACGTCCGGCGAAGGCGACTCCGGCGCTACCAGCTACTCCTCGGAGCCGGCTGCTGCCGAGTCCAACGCGGGTACGCTGGCTTCCGACGAAGCCCTCGCTGCTCTGCGCGAGAAGCTCACCGGCAACTGATTTCGGCCACCCTCACGGGTTGGGCTGAATAGCCAAAGAAGGACCCCTGCCGCACGGCAGGGGTCCTTCTGCTTTGTCTTTGTCTGCGAGGTGCGTTCGTCTGCGAGGCGAATGTGTCTGCGTGGTGCATTAGTGTGCGTGGCGCGGCCGTTGGTCAGCGGGGTACGTCGATCCACTCAGTGCCCCGGGGCTCCAGGATAGAGCTGCCGGCAGTGAAGGCTGCAACGCGTGCCTGTGCTTCCCCGATCGCCTCCGCTTCATCCGGAAGCGCCACCCGAAGAACGGCCTGCCCCGCCTGGTACTCTGTCTCCGCCATCACGAAGCCGCTGCTGCGCAATTCGTTTTCGAGCCGCCCTGCATCGGCGTGCCGCACCCCCACATCGCACAGCCGCAATCGCCTCCGCCGTACCAGCGGCGCCGTCTCCAGTGCGGCGGAGACGGACTCCGAATACGCCCGCACCAGCCCACCGGCACCCAGCAGGATGCCGCCAAAATAGCGCACGACGACGGCACCGATGTCGCTGAGGTCAGCCACCCCGACTGCCGTCTCACGTTTGACCAGTGCTTCCAACATCGGGATGCCTGCCGTCCCGGACGGTTCGCCGTCGTCGGACGACCGCTGCGTCATCCGGTCCGGACCGATCACAAAAGCGGAGCAATGATGCCTGGCGTCGTGGAATTCCCTGCGCAGTTCGGACACCAGCGACCGCGCCGTTTCCTCATCCGGCGACCGCCGCAGGACGGTGATGAACCGTGAGCGGCGGACCTCAAGCTCGTGGCGGAAGTCCGGCCCGGCCGCCAGGGTGGTGTAGCTCGTCGCAAGGCTGTCTTCCGAAAAATCCACCGCTTCAGTCTAGTGTGGAGGGGTGCTGAAAATAGGGCTGACGGGCGGCATCGCCTCGGGAAAGTCGTTGGTGGCTGCGAGGCTGCAGGAGTTGGGCGCCACCCTCATTGACGCGGACCTCCTGGCGCGGCAGGTGGTGGAACCAGGAACCCCCGGCCTCGCCCGGGTAGTGGAGGCCTTCGGTGACCAGATTCTGGATGTCAGCGGACGGCTGAACCGTGCGGAACTGGGCGCCATCGTCTTCCGCGACCCAGCGAGGCGGGAGGTGCTCAACAGCATCATCCATCCATTGGTCCGCGCGTCGGCTGCACAAATCCTGGAGGGGGCGGGGCAGGGCGACATCGTGGTGCAGGACATTCCGCTGCTGGTCGAAACAGGGCAGGGGAGCAGCTTCCACCTGGTGGTGGTGGTGGATGCCCCTGACGATGTCCGCTTGCGGCGGATGGTGGATTTGCGTTGCATGCAGGAAGCCGACGCGTATGCGCGCATGGCGGCGCAGGCGTCCCGGGATGACCGGATCTCTGCAGCCGACGTGGTCTTGGACAACTCGGGGAGCCGTGAAGAACTCCTTCGCAGCGTGGATTCCCTGTGGTTCCACCGGCTGGTCCCGTTCGCGGGGAACCTGGCAGCCGGCGTGCGTGCCCCGAGAACGGAGGGAGCTGTCCTGGTGGAGGCCGACCCCGTCTGGGAACCGGCAGCAGCGCGGCTCGCGGCCCGGATACGACTGGCCGCAGGGGAGGACATCCAGGCGGTGGACCACGTGGGTTCAACTTCTGTACCGGGGCTTGCGACCAAGGATGTCATCGACCTCCAGGTCGCCGTGGCAGATATGGGAACAGCCGACAGGATCGCTCCACTGCTTGCTGCGGCTGGTTTTCCCGCAGTGCCGCACGCCAACCGGGACACTCCCAAACCTTCCCTCCCGGACCCGTCGCTGTGGGAGAAACGGTTCCATGCCAACGCCGATCCCGGGCGCCCGGTAAACCTTCATGTTCGCGCAGCAGGTTCCCCGGGGTGGAGGTATGCCCTGATGTTCAGGGACTGGCTCCGATCCGACGCAGCGGCCCGCGCGCTGTACGCATCACACAAGCGCGGCCTTGCGGCCGAATTCGCGGATGTCCAAGGCACCGCGGCCTATGCGGAGGCTAAGGAGCCTTGGTTCACCGACGTCGCCTGGCCGGCCATGGAAGAGTGGGCCGCCCGCACGGGGTGGGTGCCGCCGTCGTATGCTCCTCATCACTCCAGCGGCAATCCCGGACAGTAGCTGTCCGTGGGCAGGGGTAGATTAACATCATGAGCCTTGCCCAGGAGATCAACCGTGTCGTCGCGCCGTTTGAGGTCATCAGCGAATACAGCCCGGCGGGCGACCAGCCGGCAGCCATTGCCGAACTGACGGAGCGAATCAGGAATGGCGAGAAGGACGTCGTCCTGCTGGGCGCCACCGGTACCGGCAAGAGCGCCACCACCGCCTGGCTCATCGAACAGGTGCAGCGGCCCACCCTCGTGCTGGTCCAGAACAAGACGCTTGCGGCGCAGCTCGCCAACGAATTCCGTGAGCTGCTGCCCAACAACGCCGTGGAGTACTTCGTCTCCTATTACGACTACTACCAGCCGGAAGCCTACGTGGCGCAGACTGACACCTTCATTGAGAAGGACTCCTCCATCAACGAAGAAGTGGAACGGCTCCGGCACTCGGCAACCAATGCATTGCTTACTCGGCGCGACGTCGTGGTGGTCGCTACCGTCTCCTGCATCTACGGCCTGGGTACGCCGGAAGAGTACATCGCCGGGATGGTGACGCTGCGGCGGGGGATGGAGCTCAACCGTGACCACCTCCTGCGCAAGTTCGTCTCCATGCAGTACACCCGGAACGACATGGACTTCCATCGCGGCACCTTCCGCGTCCGTGGAGACACCGTGGAGATCATCCCGATGTATGAGGAACTGGCGATCCGGATCGAATTCTTTGGCGACGAGATCGAGAATATCCAGACGCTCCACCCGCTCACTGGCGAGGTCCTCCGGGACGAGGACGAGATGTACGTCTTCCCCGCATCCCACTACGTAGCCGGTCCGGAACGGATGTCCCGTGCCATCAAGAGGATTGAAGATGAGCTGGCCGACCGCCTGAAGGTCCTGGAAAGCCAGAACAAGCTGGTGGAGGCCCAAAGGCTGCGCATGCGCACCACGTATGACCTCGAGATGATGCAGCAGATGGGTTTCTGCAACGGCATCGAAAACTACTCGGCGCACATTGACGGCCGCGCACCGGGCACGGCTCCCCATTGCCTGCTGGACTACTTCCCGGACGACTTCCTGCTGGTGGTTGATGAATCCCACGTGACCATCCCCCAGATCGGTGCCATGTACGAGGGGGACATGTCCCGCAAGCGGAACCTGGTGGACTTCGGCTTCCGGCTCCCGTCAGCGATGGACAACCGCCCGCTCAAATGGGATGAGTTCCTGGAACGGATTGGCCAGACCGTCTACCTCTCGGCAACTCCCGGCAAATACGAGCTCGGCAAGGCGGACGGCTTCGTCCAGCAGATCATCCGCCCCACAGGCCTGGTGGACCCGGAGGTAGTAGTCAAGCCCACCAAGGGGCAGATCGACGACCTCCTGGACGAAATCAGGATCCGCACCGCCAAGGACGAACGCGTACTGGTGACCACCCTGACCAAGAGGATGGCCGAAGACCTCACAGACTACCTTGTAGGCCACGGCGTAAAGGTGGAATACCTGCACTCGGACGTAGACACCCTGCGAAGGGTTGAACTGCTCCGTGAGCTCAGGATGGGCGTCTTTGACGTCCTGGTGGGCATCAACCTGCTGCGTGAGGGCCTTGACCTTCCGGAAGTGTCCCTCGTCAGTATCCTCGACGCTGACAAGGAAGGATTCCTCCGCTCGTCCACGTCGCTCATCCAGACCATTGGCCGTGCCGCCCGAAACGTCTCGGGGCAGGTGCACATGTACGCGGACAAGATCACCGACTCCATGGCCCAGGCCATCGACGAGACCAACCGGCGCCGCGCCATCCAGGTGAAGTACAACAAGGACAACGGCATCGATCCGCAGCCCCTGCGGAAGAAGATCGCGGACATCACCGACCAGTTGGCGAAGGAAGACGCCGATACCCAGGAACTGCTGAACAACAACCGCCTGGCCAAGGGTGGCAAGCGCAGCAAGTCCACAGCCAAGGCTGCTGCGGCTGTCCGGCAGGACGGCCTCGCGGCGGCGCCGGCCGAGGACCTCGTCGGGCTGATCGAACAACTGACGGAACAGATGCACGGCGCGGCCGCCGAACTGCAGTTCGAAGTTGCGGCAAGGATCCGCGACGAAGTCAAGGAGTTGAAGCGCGAATTACGCCAGATGCAATCCGCAGGGCACGCCTAAGGTAAGGTTTAGGTCACGTAGGGGAGTATCCCAAGCGCTACGATCGTCAGCACGCAAGGCACAGATGCCTCGCCGGACGTAGCGGGCCGCCGCATCGCCATCACCGCACCCGGCAGGCCGGAGAGACTTACACCGCTTTCCCGTACCCTGCGAAAGGCATTTTCATGCAGCTTCCCGTTTGGTTTGAGGTCGGCTCCTTTGTCGTCCTCGGAATCATCCTGCTGATCGACCTCCTGCTGGTCGTCAAGCGTCCCCACGAACCGTCCATGAAGGAAGCCGGCCTCTGGGTCGCCTTCTACGTGACACTGGCACTGATCTTCGCTGTTGCGATGTTCTTCTTCGCCGGCCACGAATACGGTGGACAATTCATCGCAGGCTGGGTCACTGAGTACAGCCTCAGTATCGACAACCTCTTCGTCTTCATCATCATCATGGCCCGGTTCTCGGTGCCCAGGAAGTACCAGCAGGAAGTGCTGATGGTGGGCATCATCATTGCCCTGATCCTGCGCGGCATTTTCATTGCCCTCGGTGCCGTGGTCATCGAGCAGTTCAGCTGGGTGTTCTACATCTTCGGTGCGTTCCTGCTCTGGACCGCCTGGAAGCAGGCCAAGGATTCCGGCGAGGATGAGGAAAACACCGAAAACGCGCTGATCACCCGCCTGCGCAAGGTTCTGCCCATGTCGGAGACTTTCGACGGCGGCAAGATCCGCACCACGGTCAACGGCAAGAACGTCTTCACCCCCATGCTCATCGTGTTCATCACGATCGGCATGACGGACCTCCTTTTTGCAGTGGACTCCATCCCGGCGATCTTCGGCCTCACCCAAAGCGCCTTCATTGTGTTCACCGCCAATATCTTCGCGCTCATGGGCCTTCGCCAGCTGTACTTCCTGCTGGGTGGCCTGATGAACCGCCTGATCTACCTCAAGCACGCCCTGTCCGTGATCCTCGCGTTCATCGGTGTGAAGCTGGTCCTGCACGCCATGCATGTCAACGAGTTGCCGTTCATCAACGGCGGCCAGCACATCGAATGGGCTCCGGAGATCCCCACCTTCGTTTCCCTGGGTGTGATCGTGGGCACGATCGTCATCGCCGTTGTGGCGAGCCTGCTGAGCCCGGCAGCACGCCAGGCCAAGATCGACGAGCGTCTCGAAGAAGATGCCCGCAAGAGCATGAGCGAAGCCGAGTAACCGGCCACGGGAAGTTGTAGTCTCATGAGGTGACTACCATTTCTCCTACGGCGCTGGACCCCCAAGGGGTCCAGCGCCGTACTGTTTTCCTGCTGGGGTCTGCCCAGCTCCTCAGCGGTATTGGCAATGGTGCCACGCTGTCCATTGGCTCCTTGCTTGCTGTGGACCTGTCAGGTTCGGAAGCCTGGGCGGGATCGATCACCACGGTGCTGACGCTCGCCGCGGCCCTCACTGCCTTGCCGTTGGCACGGCTCGCAGAACGGCGTGGCAGAAGGGTTGGACTGGTGACGGGCCTGGTGTCCGCACTGGTTGGCGCTTTGCTGATCATGTGGTCGGTGGTGGCGGCGTCCTTCCTGCTCCTGCTGCTGGGGGCAGCGCTGCTGGGTCTTGGTACCGCAGCGAATCTCCAGGCGCGGTTTGCCGCCGTGGACCTCGCTGATGCGGAACACCGCGGACGGTCGCTCTCCATCGTTGTCTGGGCTATCACCATCGGAGCCGTAGCCGGGCCCAACCTGATCCAGCCAGGAGCTGTGGTGGGCGAAGCCCTGGGGCTGCCGCCCATCGCAGGACCCTTTGTCTTCTCGGCGGTCGGCCTGTTCCTGGCCGCGGCAGTGCTCTTCTTTGGGCTGCGCCCGGACCCGCTCCTGCTGGCGCGCCGGCTCGCGTCCGAAGCCGCCGGCCCGGCCGCATCCGCGGCCAGGGGCAGCATCCGTTCAGGACTCGCGGCCATCCGGTCGTCCCCACGGGCAGGGCTTGCCCTCGCGGCCGTCATTGGCGCCCATGGCATCATGGTTGCCGTCATGTCCATGACGCCTTTGCACCTTCAGCAGATGCTGGCCGGCTCCCACTCGGGCCACCATGCAGCCACGGACAGCACTGATGCGCTGGTGGTCATCGGCCTGACCATCTCCCTGCACATCGCCGGCATGTTCGCGTTGTCACCGATGTGGGGATGGCTCACGGACAAGGCAGGACGGCTCCAGACAATCGCCATGGGGTACGGCCTGCTGCTCGTGGCCGTCGTGGTTGCAGGATTCGGGCAGTACGAGCCGGTACTCGTCACCCTTGGCCTGATCAGCCTGGGCCTCGGGTGGTCGGCCGCCACGATCGCCGGGTCAACGCTGCTGGCCGAGAGTGTTGCCGATGACCAGCGGGTGACGGTCCAAGGCGTATCGGATACCCTCATGGGTGCTGCGGGAGCCGTGGGCGGGGCCACCTCGGGCGTCATCCTTGCATGGATCGGCTACCAGGGCCTCAACATCGTTTCCGGTGCACTGGCCGCGGCGGTGCTGGCGATTACCCTCACCACCGCGGCACGGAGTGGTTCGCAGGTGCCCCCGCAGGGCCCGCTTGACGGACCTGCCACGGAGCAGGCGGCATAACCCGGCTGCCCGCGACGGTCAGCCTGCCCGGACCATACCCAAGAGCCGCCGGAAAATGCCCTCTCCGTCCTCACCGATACCGTCATGATGGAATTCATCGGTGACCCACGGCTGGAGGCCACGGACCGACGACGCGGTCTCGAGCGACAGATCGTGATCAACGTAGATGTCGTCCCGGTACACTGCGGCTGCCACTGGAACAGTGTTGACGGCAAGCTGCTGGAGGTCGTATAGGGGTGCCCAGTCCTTGATCGCAGCCAGTTTTTCGGCCACTGGTCCCAGCGGCACCAGTGCCGGGTCCTGCTCGAAGTACCAGGGATAGACCATTTCGCCCGTCAGCAGCGGATGCTCTGCCCCCGGCAGGAATTCCGGGAAGTCTTCCAGCACGCGCCAGGCCGCCCAGTCCGTAGCCTCGCCCTGTCCGTAAATCGACTCATGGAGCACGGCGTACAAGGGGTTGGCTGCGCGGCTGACCTGGCTGTGCACCTGCTCCAGGAATACCTGGGACAACCTGTCTCCCGCCGGGGTGGGGATGAAGGCGTCCTCGAGCAGGTAGTGCAGTGCATGGACACGCGTGTTGCCGCCCAGGAACGATCCCACCATCTGGAAACGCTCCGGCGTCAACCTCTCGCCACTGGGCAGGAACTCCGGCTGAACCTCGAGATGCCGGGCGATCCGGGTGACGATGCCGCGGTCTCCCGGATACCAGTGGAAGTACTCCTCGTTGCGGGCCGCAACGCGGCGGAACGTAGCACGGTAGACCCGGTCCGCCGGGCCATGCAGGGGAGCCAGCCCACCGGTGATGAGGACTTCCCGCAGGCCTTCCGGTGCGAAGGACAGGTAAGTCAAGGCGCAGAAGCCACCAAAACTTTGTCCCAGGACCGTCCACGGTTCCGAGCCAAGGACACCGCGGATGAATTCGGCGTCCGCCACGATCGAGTCTGCGCGGAAGTGGGTCAGGTATTCGGCCTGGGCGCTGACATCGCCCCTGAGCGCCAGTGATTGCTGCTCAACAGGCGTCGACAGCCCCGTTCCACGTTGGTCCAGCATCAGGATGCGGAAGTCACGCGCCGCGGCTTTCATCCATCCGGACAGGGAAGTGACGCGGTTGCCCCGGCCGCCTGGACCGCCTTGCAGGAAGAGCAGCCAGGGGAGGTCGGCGGCCTCCGCTGCACTGTGTTCAAGGGAGGAGTACTCCCTGGCGAACACGGTGATGGTTTCGCCGGCACTGTCCGGACCATGCACCAGCGGGACCGTGAAAAAATGCTCGGCCGTTCTCAGGCCACGGAACTCGTGCCGGGCCTTGATGGTGTGCACGGCCGCCGGGGTGCTGCGGAGATCAACCATGAGCGAGTGCCTTGCCGGCGCCGTCCCTGCTCCCGAAGGACTCAAGGGCACTGCCCGTCAGCCGGAAGGTTGACCATTCCTCCATGGGGACTGCACCCAGGCCCTTGTAGAAGTTGATGGAGGGTTCGTTCCAGTCCAGCACGCTCCACTCCACCCGGGCGTAGCCACGTTCGACGGCGGTCGCTGCCAGGTGCTGCAGGAGAGCCTTCCCGTGGCCTTCTCCGCGTGCTTCCGGAACCACGTAGAGGTCTTCCAGGTAGATGCCGTGGACACCCTCCCACGTGGAGTAATTAAGGAACCACAACGCGAAGCCCTGCACCGCTCCGGCGGCGTTCGCGGCAATGGTTGCATACACCCGCGGGTTCTCACCGAACAGGACATCGGCCAGTTTCTCCGGGGTGTTCTTGACGGCGTCCGGTTCCTTCTCGTAGATCGCGAGGTCGTGGATCATACGGAGGATTGCAGGGACGTCTTCAACGGTGGCAGGGCGGATTACACTCATGGATCCGAGCTTACTAGGGCAGTCCCGCTGGATCCTGCCATCGGGGTTCCGAGGAACCATAGGGGACCGGGGCGGAGCGGTAGGTGAGCGGACCGCCGTCGAGCATCAACGGCGGATCCACGAACCGAAGCCTGCCGTAGGCGCTGTCGGAGAACCGGTAGCCGGGAGCGGGAAGTGTGTCCGGGGTCCCCTCGGCAGGGCGGAGCACGAAGAGTTCCTCTGCCGTCCTTGCCAACGAGAGCCGGGCCGCGCCTCCTGTGCCCTTGTCACGCCGCTCCGCCAGCAGGGCAAGCACGGCCGCTGCAATGCCGTATCCGGTCGCGTGGTCCAGGGCCTGGACCGGAAGCGCACCCGGCTGCCAGCCGGCTTTGTCCTGTCCATAACGTTCAGCGATACCGCAGGCGGCCTGGACCAGACTGTCGAAGCCCCTGCGTGCTGTCCACGGCCCTTCGTGTCCCCACGCGGTCAATGTGGCCACCACCAGCCCTGGCCTGTCGTGCAGCAGCGCGGACGCATCCAGTCCATAGCGGTCCAGACTGCCACCACGATACCCGGTGATGACTGCGTCGGCGCCGTCCAACAAGGCGCGCACGCGCTGGAGGTCCTGTTGCCGGGCAAGGTCCAGTTTGACGCTGCGCTTGTCGAACCCGGAATCCACGAAAGCGTCCTCGAGCTCGGGCATGCCTGGCGGGTCGACACGTAGGACATCAGCACCAAGGGCTCCCAGGAGCCGGGTTGCGGTGGGGCCTGCCACCACGCGCGTCAGGTCCAGCACCCTGAGTCCGTCGAGCGGACGGCCGGCATCCCTGTCCGGAACCCAGCCGTTCCGCGCACCGGAATGGTCTGCCGGGGTGAAGGATATCCAGGGCCCTTGGGTGGCCGCACTGAGGGGCGAGGACCGCCATTCCTCCCGCGAGCGAACAGCCGCCGCAGCACCTCCATGAGCCGCGATCACGGCCTCGGCGTCCAAGGCCTTCATGTCCAGCAGGGCACGGTCGACGTCTCCCGGACCTGCCGCGGACAGCGCTTCCATGAGTCGGGCAGCATGGTGGGGGTAATTGGCGTGCAACCGGATCCACCCGTCCGCTGTCCTCCGGAAGCCGGACATGGGTGCGAACCCCTCCGGTTTCCGTCCGTCTACCCGCAGGTGCCCCAGCGAGTCGAAGGCAGCGGCGACGCGTCCGGCCTCAACGGAGCTCGGTTGCCTGCCGGTCAGGGCATTCAGTGCGGTGGCGGCCGCGGCCACGGAGCCCAGGGCGAGGCCTTCGACATCCAGGGCTTCAGGCGGAGCAGCCCACCAACGGCGTGGGCCGGTGACAGAGGCAGGACGCGCGTGGCGGAGGGCGTCGAGGGTCCGTAAGCAGGACACCAGCCGGACCACCGCCTCCATGCCCGCGCCGCCTACAACCTATTAACGTTGGTCACGCGCACCACGGCCGTTCCGGTCCGGTCCGACTCTGCAAGATCAACGTCCGCTGAGATACCCCAGTCATGGTTTCCGGCAGGGTCGTCAAAAATCTGGCGGACCCGCCACGTCCCCTGTTCCTCGTTGATGATCAACAGACCCGGGCCCCGGGCGTCGGGGCCCGTTCCGATGTCATCGTGTTCGTCGAAGTAGTCATCCAGGACGTCTTCCCAACGCTCGGCATCCCAGCCGGAATCGGAGTCCAGCGCGCCCAAGGCTGCGGAGTCTTCATCCGCGAACAGTTCCACGCGCCGGAACATCTCGTTGCGCACCATGACCCGGAAAGCCCGGATGTTCGAGGTGAGCGACGGGGGTGGCGGCGGGGGAGCGTCGTGGGGAGTGGGGGCAAGCCCTGAGGTGAGCTCTTCCCATTCGTCCAGCAGGCTGGAGTCAACCTGGCGCACCAGTTCCCCAAGCCAGGCAATCAGGTCTTCCAGGTCCTCGCGCAGCAGGTCCTGGGGAACGGTCTGGCGCAGGGCCCTGAAACCATCAGCGAGGTACCTCAGCACGATCCCCTCGGACCGCGCGAGGCCGTAGAACTGGACGAACTCGCCGAAGTTCATGGCCCGCTCGTACATGTCCCGGATGATCGACTTGGGAGCAAGTTCGAAGTCGCCCACCCACGGGGCCGCCTTGCGGTAGACCTCGAACGCCTCACCCAGGATGTCCGCCAGCGGCATGGGATAGGTGACCTCATCGAGCATCGCCATCCGCTGGTCGTAATCGATGCCGTCCGCCTTCATGGCGGCGACTGCCTCGCCGCGGGCCTTCTTTTGCTGCGCCGAAAGGATCTGCCGTGGCTTTTCCAAGGTGGACTCGATGACGGAGACGACATCCAGCGCGTAGGAAGGCGATTCCGGGTCCAAGAGTTCCAAGGCTGCCAGCGCGAAGGGCGACAACGGCTGGTTGAGCGCGAAGTTTGGCTGCAGATGGACAGTCAGCCTGACCCCGCGCCCCTCCGCATCCTGGTCTGCTTCCGGGATTCGTTCAACCACGCCCGCCGCCAGCAGTTCCCTGTAGATTCCCAGGGCCTTTTTGATCAGCTTCAACTGGGACGCCCTGGATTCGTGGTTCCCGGTGAGGAGGCGGCGTGTTGCTTCAAAGGGATCGCCCGGGCGTTCCACGAGGTTCAGCAGCATGGCATGGCTGACCGTGAAGCTCGAAGACAGCGGGTCGGGTACGGATTCGACCAGCCGCTTGAACGTGGACTCACCCCAGCTGACGAAACCCTCCGGTGGCTTCTTCCTGACGACTTGCCGGAGTTTCTTCTGGTCGTCGCCGAACTTGGCCACTGCCTTGGCCATGGCCTTCGCATTCTCCACCACATGCTCCGGCGCCTGGACCACCACCGTACCGGCAGTGTCGTATCCGGCCCGTCCTGCGCGGCCGGCAATCTGGTGGAACTCACGGGAGTTAAGCACCCTGGTGCGTACGCCGTCGTATTTGCTCAGCGCCGTCAGCAGGACGGTGCGGATGGGCACGTTGATGCCCACCCCCAAGGTGTCGGTTCCGCAGATGACCTTCAAGAGCCCCGCCTGGGCGAGCTGCTCAACAAGCCGGCGGTACTTGGGCAGCATGCCTGCGTGGTGGACTCCGATGCCGTGGCGTACGAGCCTGTTGAGGGTCTTCCCGAACCCGGCAGCGAAGCGGAAACCGGCAATGAGCTCAGCGATGCGGTCCTTTTCTTCCCGGCTGCACATATTGATGCTCATCAGGTTCTGGGCACGCTCAATCGCCTCGGCCTGGCTGAAGTGCACCACATAGACCGGAACCTGTTTGGTGGAGAGCAGTTCCTCGAGGGTCTCGTGGACAGGTGTCTCCTGGTAGTAGTAGTGCAGCGGAATCGGGCGTTCGGCGGAGCTGACCGTGGTGGTGGGGCGGCCTGTCAGGTCGCTGAGTCCCTTTTCGAACCGCGTGACGTCGCCCAGGGTGGCTGACATCAGCAGGAACTGTGCCTGGGGGAGTTCCAGCAGCGGCACCTGCCACGCCCAGCCCCGCTGCGGGTCCGAGTAGAAGTGGAACTCGTCCATGATGACAGCGCCAAGCTCCGCGGCCGCACCCTCGCGCAAAGCGGTGTTCGCGAGGATCTCTGCCGTGCAGCAGATGATCGGCGCGTCCTGGTTGACCCCGGAGTCGCCGGTGATCATGCCCACGTTTTCGGCGCCGAAGATCTCGCAGAGCGCGAAGAATTTCTCGGACACCAGTGCCTTGATGGGCGCCGTGTAATAGCTGCGCCGGCCGCGGGCCATCGCTTCGAAATGCGCGGCAATGGCAACCAGCGACTTTCCCGATCCCGTGGGAGTGGCCAGAATCACATTGGAGCCGGATGCGAGCTCCATGATCGCTTCATCCTGGGCCGGGTAGAGCTGCAGTCCGCGGCTCCCGGTCCATTCAACGAACCGCGTGTAGATCTCGTCCGGGTCCAGTGGACCATCGGCGGCGGAACCGGGAAGCTGCTCAAGAAGTTTCATTGGTTTCCAGCTTAGTGCCCGGAAGGACTAGGCTCGCCCCAGCAGTGGAGCAGGCGCGAGGAGGCCGTATGAAGTGGGATCCGTCAAAATACGTGGAGTTCGGCGACCATCGCAACCGCCCGTTCCACGACCTCGTCGCCCGGGTCCAGGCTGAGGCTCCACGGAAGGTGGTCGACCTCGGGTGCGGCCCCGGGAACCTGACGGCCACCCTCGCGGAGCGCTGGCCGGACGCAAGCATCGTGGGCCTCGACTCCTCGCCCGAGATGCTGGCCAAAGCTGCTGTTGTTGCCGGGGGATCGCCCAACCTGTCCTTTGTCCATGGCGATATTGCTGACTGGGTGCCGGATGACGACACCGACGTCGTCATCACGAACGCGGCGCTCCAATGGGTTCCGGGACACCAGGACATGCTCGCAACGTGGCTCAGGGCACTGAAGCCGGGGGCTTGGTTCGCCCTGCAGGTTCCGGGAAATTTCACGTCACCGTCCCATACCCTGATGCGGTCCCTTGCCGCTTCCCCGCAGTGGGCGGAACGCGCAGGGGACGTTCTCCGGCACGACGGCGCCGTCGCCGCACCGTCGGACTACCTGGGTATCATGCTCGACGCCGGATGCCAGGCTGACGCTTGGGAAACCACCTACCAGCAGGTACTGCAGGGCAAGGATCCGGTGCTCGAATGGGTTCGGGGGACGGGACTGCGTCCGATCCTTGATGTTCTGTCCCCGGAAGATGCCGCAGCGTTCGAGACTGAGTATTCCGCGTTGCTGCGGGAGGCTTATCCCCCGACCCATCACGGCACCGTGTATCCGTTCCGCCGGATTTTTGCTGTCGGCCGGAAGAACCCGTGAGCGGCGGACGCAACGCACCGGCTCTTAACGGCTTGTACCCGCAGGGCGACGCTGGTCTAATTCTCGGCATGGACCAAGGACGCTTCGTTGAGCAATACCCGGTGGGCATGGCGCCGGTTGCAGGCCGGTGTTCACGGTGACGCCGGCAGACGGCTTCCCCGGTTCGTGGCGCCCCAATACCAACAGTGGGGTTGCGCTTTTTGACCAACTGCGGCTCCGGATCATTGAACTCGCGGACTCCGGTAAACTCCCGGTCGGTTCGAAGCTTCCGCCGGTCCGCAACCTGGCCGGCGTGCTGGATGTGGCCCCGCATACTGTTGCCCGCGCCTACAAGGAGCTGGAAGCGGCAGGGGTGGTGGCCACCCGTGGTCGCAACGGAACCGTGGTGTGTCCAAGGGACGACAGATGGGGCGCTTTGGCGGCCGTCGCGGCCCAGTATGCCGCTGCAGCGAAGGCCCAGGGGGCTTCCTTCGCCGAGGCGGTGCAACTTTTCGCCGCAGCCTACGACGCCGACTGAAATCCGACGGCAGGGTGTGAGGAACGACATGGCGGTTCGAAGAAGTTTTCGATTAGCATTGGGTGCGTGCCCAAAGCCTTAGCTGAAGATACTGCCATCGAATCCCTGAAAAGCGTCTCTGTCGTTCCCGATGACAAGCCCACCCGGCCGGACCTGTCCCGGCTGGTCGTCAAGGGCGCCCGCGAACACAACCTGCGCAACGTGGACCTCGATCTTCCGCGCGATGCAATGATCGTCTTCACGGGCCTTTCCGGTTCCGGCAAGTCCTCCCTGGCTTTCGACACCATCTTCGCTGAAGGGCAGCGGCGCTACGTCGAATCCCTTTCCGCTTATGCCCGGCAGTTCCTGGGGCAGGTGGACAAGCCGGATGTGGACTTCATTGAAGGCCTGTCACCCGCGGTTTCCATTGACCAGAAGTCCACCAGCAAGAACCCCCGCTCCACGGTGGGCACCATCACGGAAATCTACGACTACATGCGTCTTCTGTGGGCCCGGGTGGGACGTCCCCATTGCCCGGTATGTGGCGAGCCCATTGCCCGCCAGACCCCGCAGCAGATTGTCGACCAGTTGCTGGAGCTCGAAAGCGGCACGCGGTTCCAGGTCCTGGCTCCCGTGGTCCGCGGACGCAAGGGCGAATTTGTCGACCTCTTCAAGGAACTGACAGCCAAGGGATACTCACGCGCCCGCGTTGACGGTGAACTGGTCCAGCTCAACGAGGCTCCCAAGCTGGGCAAACAGTTCAAGCACACCATCGAGGTGGTGGTTGACCGCCTGGTGGTCAAGGAAGGCATCAGCCAGCGTCTGACGGACTCGGTGGAGACCGCCCTTGGCCTGGCGGAGGGACGCGTCCTGGTGGAGTTCGTGGACTTGGAGGCCGATGATCCGGCAAGGATCCGGGCCTTCTCGGAGAACCTCGCCTGCCCCAACGAGCACCCGCTGGCCATCGACGAGATCGAGCCCCGGTCGTTCTCCTTCAACAACCCCTTCGGTGCCTGCTCCGCGTGCAGCGGCATCGGCACCAAGCTGGAAGTGGACGAGGAACTTATTGTTCCCAATCCCGAGCTTTCCCTCGGGGAAGGCGCCATCGCTCCCTGGTCCCTGGGCACCGCCACCACGGAGTACTGGAACCGTCTCCTTGAAGGCCTCGCCCTGGAACTTGGCTTTTCCATGGACACGGCCTGGGAGAAGCTTCCCAAGGATGTCCGCAACACTGTCCTTCACGGCAAGGACCACAAGGTAGTTGTCCAGTACCGCAACAGGTTCGGCCGGGAACGGAAATACAGCACCGGATTCGAGGGCGCCATCCAGTACGTCCACCGCAAGCACGGTGAAACCGACTCCGACTGGGCCCGCGACCGCTATGAAGAGTACATGCGCCAGATTCCGTGCCCGGAGTGCAACGGTGCCAGGCTGAATCCCGCGTCGTTGTCCGTGCTGATCAACGGAAAGTCCATCGCAGAGGTAGCCGCACTTCCCATGCGGGAATGCGCAGCCTTCCTTGGCAACCTGACCCTGACCGGCAGGGAAGCGCAGATCGCCCACCAGGTTCTGAAGGAGATCCAGGCCCGGCTGACGTTCCTGTTGGACGTTGGGCTTGAATACCTGAACCTGGAGCGGGCATCGGGCACGCTGTCCGGTGGCGAGGCGCAACGCATCCGGCTGGCCACCCAGATCGGTTCCGGTCTGGTGGGCGTGCTGTACGTGCTCGATGAGCCCTCCATCGGCCTGCACCAGCGTGACAACCGGCGGCTCATTGAGACCCTGACCCGGTTGCGGGACCTCGGCAACACCCTGATTGTGGTGGAGCACGACGAAGACACCATCCACGAGGCCGACTGGGTGGTGGACATCGGACCAGGTGCCGGGGAGCACGGTGGCCAGGTGGTGCACTCGGGCCCCTACAAGGAACTGCTGCAGAACACGGAATCGTTAACCGGCGACTACCTGTCCGGCCGCCGCAGGATCGAGGTCCCGGCCAAGCGCCGCAAGTACGACAAAAAGCGGGAGCTCAAAGTCGTCGGCGCGCGGGAGAACAACCTCAACAACGTTGACGCCGCGTTCCCCCTGGGCCTTTTCACGGCCGTCACTGGTGTCAGCGGGTCCGGCAAGTCCACGCTGGTGAACGAGATTCTCTACAAGGTCCTTGCCAACAAGCTCAATGGCGCCAAGCAGGTGGCGGGCCGTCACCGCAGCGTCCAGGGGCTGGAGCACCTGGACAAGGTGGTGCACGTTGACCAGAGCCCCATCGGGCGTACGCCGCGGTCCAACCCGGCAACGTACACCGGCGTTTTCGACAACATCCGCAAGCTCTTCGCCGAAACCACCGAGGCCAAGGTCCGCGGCTACCTGCCCGGGCGCTTCTCCTTCAACGTCAAGGGCGGGCGGTGCGAAGCCTGCTCCGGCGATGGCACGCTGAAGATCGAGATGAACTTCCTGCCGGACGTCTACGTGCCCTGCGAGGTCTGCCATGGTGCCCGGTACAACCGGGAAACCCTGGAAGTCCATTACAAGGGCAAGACCATCGCGGATGTCCTGAACATGCCCATCGAGGAGGCTGCGGAGTTCTTCGCGGCGTTCACTCCGATTGCCCGGCACCTGAAAACCCTGGTGGATGTTGGTTTGGGCTATGTGCGCCTGGGCCAGCCCGCCACCACCCTCTCGGGGGGTGAAGCCCAGCGCGTGAAGCTCGCGGCGGAACTCCAGAAACGGTCCAACGGCCGCAGCATCTACGTTCTGGATGAACCCACCACCGGGCTTCACTTCGAAGACATCCGCAAGCTGCTCATGGTACTTCAGGGGCTGGTGGACAAGGGCAACACGGTCATTACCATCGAGCACAACCTTGACGTCATCAAGTCCGCTGACTGGATCGTGGACCTCGGACCCAACGGTGGTTCGGGAGGCGGCAGGATCGTAGCCACGGGCACGCCCGAGGACGTAGCGAAGTCCCCGGACAGCCACACGGGAACGTTCCTGGCCGAGATTCTCGGCTAAGGCCTCACAGCAGAGCCAGCTGGCCGGTAGGCAACATCGTCACGCCCTGGAAGTATTCCGGTAGCGGCATGCGAGTTTCAGGCATGCCGCTACTTGTGGGAAACTAACCCGGTGACTCAAACAAAGGTGCCCGTAATCTTCGATCTGGACGGCACCCTTGTCGATCCTGCAGGCGGAATCACAGGCGGCATCTCAGCTGCCCTTCGCGAAATGGACCTTCCTGTCCCGGATCAGGCTGTCCTCAACGCCATGGTGGGCCCGAAACTCAGTGATTCGCTCCTGAACCTTGCAGAGGTGCCTGCTGAACTGGTGGACCAAACCATTGCCCGTTACCGGCGCCATTACCGGGAAACGGGGATAGCCCAGAGCAAGCTGTACCCGGGCATCTACGATCTCCTGGAGTTTTTCGCCGAATCCGGACGGCCGGTAGCCGTGGCTACACAAAAGCCCCAAGGCATCGCCCGGCTGGTACTGGAGCACCACAACATTGCGGACTTCTTTGTCTCCATCCGGGGTGCCGCCGACGACGAATCGCTCTCGGCCAATACCGCGCCGGGAAAAATCGAGATAGTTGGCGCGGCCCTGGCTGATCTCCACTCCCAGCCGGCCGTGATGGTGGGTGACCGGCATCAGGACGTGGCCGGGGCCATGGCCAACGGGCTCGACTGCATAGGCGTGAGGTGGGGCTTTGCCCCCGACGGCGAGCTGGAGGAAGCCGGCGCCGTCGCCGTCGTCAACTCGACGGCGGAACTGAGAAACAAAATTGAAGAACTTGACGCTGTCCGTGCGGCGGCACTGAGCGAGGTACAAAACGATGGCAGTCTTTGATGCGATCCGGTGGACGACGCGGGGCCTGATTTCCACCACGTGCAGGCCGACCGTCGTGGGATTGGAGAACGTTCCCACGGACGGCCCGTTCATCGTTGCACCGAACCATCTCTCGTTTCTGGACAGTGTCATCGTCCAGGCCTTGATGCCACGGCCCGTGGCCTTCTTCGCCAAGGCGGAGTACTTCACCACCAAGGGTGTCAAAGGCGCCGTCATGAAGTCCTTTTTCGAAGCTGTCGGCTCCATCCCCGTGGAGCGTGGTGAACAGGCGGCCAGCGTCCAGGCGCTGAAGACCCTCCTGGACATCCTTGAAGCCGGCAAGGGCATCGGCATTTATCCCGAGGGCACGCGTTCGCGGGACGGCATCCTGTATCGGGGACGGACCGGAGTCGGGTGGCTGGCGCTGACCACCGGTGCCCCGGTCATTCCCGTGGGCCTGATCGGAACCGAGAAACTGCAGCCTGCCGACAAGAACGCCGTGCGGCCCCAGCACTTCACCATGAAGGTCGGCGAACCGCTGTACTTCGACAAGACCGGCCCTGACCACTCCCTTCCTGCGCGCCGGGAAGTGACGGACAGGATCATGGATGCCATCGCCGCATTGAGCGGACAGGAGCGGTCCACAAGCTACAACCAGAGCAAGTCGCTCGACTAGCGGCGGCTGGTCTCGCTGGCGGGGGAGGCCTGCCCCCTTCACTAGACTGGAGTCGTGGCACATCCAGCAAGTTACCGACCCAAAACGGGTGAAATTCCCACCAATCCGGGTGTATACCGGTTCCGCGACCCCCACGGCCGGGTCATTTACGTCGGCAAGGCAAAGAACCTCCGCTCCAGGCTGAACTCGTACTTCGCCAATCCGGCTGGACTGCTGCCCAAGACCCACGCCATGGTCCACGCCGCCAGCAGCGTGGAATGGACTGTGGTGGGCAGCGAGCTGGAATCGCTGCAGCTGGAATACACATGGATCAAGGAATTCAAGCCCCGGTTCAATGTCATGTTCCGGGACGACAAGTCGTATCCGTACCTTGCCGTCACCATGGGCGAGAAGATTCCCAGGGTGCAGGTCATGCGGGGGGAGCGCAAGAAGGGCACCCGTTATTTCGGTCCCTACACGGCCGGTGCAATCCGCGAAACCATGGACACCCTCCTGCGCGTCTTCCCGGTCCGCAGCTGCAGTGCCGGCGTCTTCAAGCGCGCGCAGGCCAGCGGCCGCCCTTGCCTGCTGGGTTACATCGATAAGTGCTCGGCGCCGTGCGTGGGCCGCGTGACGCCAGAGGAACACCGCGTGCTTGCCGAGGACTTCTGTGCGTTCATGGGCGGCGAAGCCAAGCGCTTCATCAACCGCCTGGAAAAAGACATGGCCGCTGCCGTTGCCGAGCTCGATTATGAGCGGGCAGCCGGACTCCGGGATGACATCATTGCGCTGAGGAAGGTCTTCGAGCGCAATGCCGTGGTCCTGGCCGAGGATACGGACGCGGACATCTTCGCCCTCCATGACGACGAGCTGGAAGCGTCGGTGCAGGTCTTCCACGTCCGCGGTGGCCGGGTCCGCGGCCAGCGCGGCTGGGTGGTGGAGAAGGTTGAGGACGCCACGACGCCGGAGCTCATCGAACATCTCCTGCTGCAGGTCTACGGGGAGGACAGTGAAGTCCAGGGCAGGCTGCCACGTGAAGTCCTGGTCCCCGAGACACCCGCCAACCAGGCCGAACTGACCGAGTGGCTCAGTGGATTGCGCGGGGCGAAGGTAGACATCCGGGTACCGCAGCGCGGTGACAAGGCCGCCCTCATGTCCACGGTCAGGGAGAACGCCGAACAGGCCCTGAAGCTCCATAAGACCCGCCGTGCCGGTGACATCACGGTCCGTTCCCTGGCCCTTCAGGAACTCCAGGAGGCCCTGGAACTGCCCGTGCCGTTGCTGCGCATCGAGTGCTTCGACATTTCGCACGTGCAGGGGACCAACGTGGTGGCGTCCATGGTGGTCGTGGAGGACGGCCTTCCCAAGAAGTCCGACTACCGGAAGTTCTCCATCACAGGGCCGGCCGCAGCAGATGACACCGCGGCCATGCATGACGTCCTCACGCGCCGGTTCCGCCACTACCTCAACGACAAAGTTGCCCAGGTGCCTGTCGCCGGAGAGATCGCCGGCCCCGCCGGTACTGGTGCCGGCGACGCACCCGGTGTGCCGGCGTCGGACACCACCACTCCGGCACCCAAAGCGAAGTTCGCTTACCCGCCCAACCTGGTGGTGGTGGACGGCGGCCAGCCGCAGGTGAATGCGGCAGCGCGTGCCTTGGCTGATCTCGGGATCGACGACGTCTACGTGGTTGGCCTGGCCAAGCGGCTGGAAGAAGTGTGGCTGCCTGACAGCGACTTCCCGGTGATTCTCCCCAGAACCTCACAGGGCCTTTACCTCCTGCAGCGGATCCGGGATGAAGCCCACCGCTTCGCCATCACCTTCCACCGGCAGAAGCGCGGCAAGGCCATGACAGTGTCCGCGCTGGACGGCGTTCCAGGCCTGGGGGAGGCCAAACGGAAGGCCTTGGTGTCCCATTTTGGCTCGTTGAAGAAGATCAAGGCAGCGAGCGTGGAGGAACTGACGTCCGCCAAGGGCATCGGCCCTGCACTGGCCGCCGCAGTCGTCCAGCACCTGGGCTCACAAGCCGGGGAGGCCGAAGCAGCTCCCGCCGTGAACATGACCACCGGCGAAATCATCGAATCTTAGCTAGGGTAAGAACTTGACCGGTGGCCTCAGGCTCGATGCCGCCGGTCCTGCGTGCGTCGCTCCGGCGGCGGCATGCTGCATCAGCCACTTCAGTGAAACGGGGACGACGCATGGACGACTCGACGGCAGGATCCGGCACGGAGCAGGACGGACTCACGCCCGTCAAGCCCCCGGAGGCGGAACTGCTGGTGGTCACCGGCATGTCCGGGGCAGGCCGAAGCACCGCCTCGGACGCCCTTGAAGACCACGGCTGGTACGTGGTGGACAACCTTCCCCCACAGATGCTGGGCACGCTGGCCGAGATCGTCTCGCACGCGCCCAAGTCCATTCCCAAGCTGGCAGTGGTGGTGGATGTCCGCAGCAAGGATTTGTTTACGGACATCCAGACCGCGTTGGGAGCCTTGAGCGCCAGCGGGATCACGTTCCGGGTGCTGTTCCTGGATGCCAGCGACGACGTCCTTGTCCGCAGGTTCGAGCAAGGCCGCAGGCCCCATCCGCTGCAGGAGGGCGGGCGCATCCTGGACGGTATCGGCATAGAGCGGGAGGTCCTGCGCGAGCTCCGCGAGCACGCGGACATTGTGCTGGACACTTCCGACTTCAACGTCCATGGCCTGGCAACGGCCATCACGGAACTTTTCAGCGACACCGGTCCGGTCACGCTGCGCTTGAACGTCATGAGCTTCGGTTTCAAGTACGGCCTCCCGGTGGATGCCAACTTCGTGGCTGACGCCAGGTTCATTCCCAACCCCCATTGGGTCCCGCAGCTCAGGCCGCATACGGGACTGGACCAGGACGTCAGCGACTACGTACTTGCGGCCAACGGCGTCCACGAGTTCGTGGACCGTTACGTCCGCGCCCTGGAACCTGTCCTGGACGGCTATCGCCAGGAAAACAAGCACTACGCCACCTTGGCGGTGGGCTGTACCGGAGGCAAGCACCGTTCGGTGGCAGTCGCCGTCGAGCTGTCCAAGCGGTTGGCGCAATATCCGCGCGTCACCGTCACCACCACCCACCGCGATCTGGGCCGGGAGTAATGGGCGTCCTGACGGGCCCGCTGCCGCTGATCCCGCCCAAGGGCGTACCCGGCAGCCAGCAGCATAAGAGCCCCACCGTTGTAGCACTGGGCGGGGGCCACGGCCTTGCCGCGTCCCTGTCCGCACTGCGGCTGCTCACGTCCGAGTTGACGGCGATCGTGACGGTAGCTGACGACGGCGGTTCGTCCGGGCGTCTGCGGGAGGAGTACGGCGTCCTCCCGCCCGGGGACCTGCGGATGGCGCTCAGCGCGCTCTGCGATGACACCGACTGGGGCAGGACGTGGCGCGATGTCATGCAGCACCGTTTCAATGCCGGTACGGCAAAGGGTGGCTCCCTGGACCACCACGCCATGGGCAATCTGCTGATCGTTACGCTGTGGGAACTCCTGGGGGACACGGTGGCGGGCCTCAAATGGGCAGGTGCCCTGCTGGGTGCACGCGGCCAGGTGCTGCCGATGTCCAGCGTGCCTTTGACCATTGAGGGCCAGGCCCGGGTGGAGTTGCCGGATGGAGGCCACGAGCTCCAGACGGTACGGGGCCAGGCCAAATGCGCCGTGGCGGGCAAGCTGGAGGACGTCAGGCTGTTGCCCGAGGAAGCTCCGGCATGCACCGAGGCCCTGACAGCCATTGAGCTGGCCGACTGGGTGATCCTGGGCCCGGGTTCCTGGTACACCTCGGTCCTGCCGCATTTACTCCTGCCGGAACTCCGCCAGGCCCTGGGGAGCACTGCTGCCAAGCGCTGCCTGACCATGAACCTTGACATGGAAACCAAGGAGACATCGGGTATGACGGCCGCTGACCATCTGGATGTCCTGCGCCGCTACGCGCCCGAATTCAGCGTGGACGTGGTCCTGGCGGACCCGGATGCCATAGCGGACCTTAAAGCTTTCGAGAAAGCTGCGGGGATGATTGGCGCGGAAGTTGTGTTGGGTAAAGTAGGGGCTTCGAGGCGCCGCCCCGTCCATGATCCACTGAGGCTGGCCGCGGCGTACCACGACATTTTCGGGAACAGTTAGGAACACACACGCGATGGCATTAACCGCGTCGGTCAAGGACGAGCTGTCCCGGCTGGACATCAAGAAATCGTCCGTTCGCAAAGCCGAAGTTTCGGCTATGCTCCGCTTTGCCGGCGGCCTGCACATCATCTCCGGACGGATCGTCATAGAGGCAGAGGTCGATCTTGCCTCCACCGCCCGCCGGCTGCGGGCGGCCATCGCCGAGGTCTACGGACACCAGAGCGAGATCATCGTGGTCTCCGGTGGGGGACTGCGGCGCGGCAGCCGTTATGTTGTCCGCGTTGTCCGGGACGGAGAAGCCCTGGCCCGGCAGACCGGCCTGCTGGATGGGCGCGGCCGTCCCGTCCGTGGCCTGCCCTCTGTGGTTGTCAATGGTTCCGCAGCCGACGCAGAGGCCGTCTGGCGGGGAGCCTTCCTGGCCCACGGATCATTGACGGAACCGGGCAGGTCGTCATCCTTGGAAGTGACGTGCCCAGGGCCGGAATCAGCCCTCGCATTGGTAGGGGCTGCCCGCCGGCTGGGCATCCAGGCCAAGGCCCGGGAAGTCCGCGGCGTGGACAGGGTGGTCATCCGGGACGGTGACACGATTGCCGCCCTGCTGACCCGGATGGGAGCGCACGATGCCCTCATGGTCTGGGAAGAGCGGAGGATGCGGAAGGAAGTCAGGGCGACCGCCAACAGGCTGGCCAATTTCGACGACGCCAACCTGCGCCGTTCCGCACAGGCTGCCGTGGCTGCCGGCGCCCGGGTTGACCGGGCACTGGAGATTCTTGGCGACGATGTGCCGGACCATCTCAAGTACGCAGGTGAGCTTCGTGTGGCCCACAAACAGGCCAGTCTTGACGAACTCGGCCGCCTGGCAGATCCGCCCATGACCAAGGACGCCATAGCCGGCCGGATCCGGCGACTGCTGGCCATGGCCGACAAGCGCGCCCTGGATCTGGGTATACCGGGCACAGAAGCAAATGTGACTCCCGAAATGATGGACGAGTAGTCCGCACCCATAGAATCGGGAAAGTGCGGAGGAAATACTGCAAGGCTGCTGCGGGTTGTTTCCCTCAGGGGCCGGAACAGTCTTCCTCCCCAAGGATTTCCGGTTGGTCAGCCAGCCGGATGGATAGTACGAGAATGACCAAACCGGACTACGGTCCACGACATTGGAGGATTTCGTGACAGAGTACGTTCTGCCCGAGCTCGGCTACGACTACGCAGCACTCGAGCCGCACATTTCGGCGAAGATCATGGAGCTGCACCACAGCAAGCACCACGCTGCCTATGTTGCCGGCGCGAACAACGCCCTCGCGCAGTTGGCTGACGCCCGCGACAAGGGTGACTACGCCAACATCAACCGCCTCTCCAAGGACCTCGCGTTCCACACCGGTGGCCACATCAACCACTCCGTGTTCTGGAACAACATCTCCCCGGACGGCGGCGACAAGCCCGAGGGTGAGCTCGCGGCCGCGATCGACGACGCTTTCGGATCCTTCGACGCCTTCCGCGCGCAGTTCACGGCAGCAGCTTTGGGCCTGCAGGGCTCCGGCTGGGCCTTCCTGGCCTACGAGCCCATTGCCGGCAACCTGCTGATCGAACAGCTCTACGACCAGCAGGGCAACGTTGCCGTCGGCACCACCCCGCTGCTCATGCTCGACATGTGGGAGCACGCCTTCTACCTGGACTACGTCAACGTCAAGGCTGACTACGTCAAGGCTTTCTGGAACATCGTGAACTGGGCAGATGTCGCCAAGCGCTTCGAAGCTGCCCGGGCCAACGCCACGGGCCTCATCGTCCTGTAGTTGGTGAGCCCTCGTTGACACGGGTGTAACAAAAGTCACTTTTATAGTGAATTAGGGCCAAATGCTGAAAAGCCTGCCCCCGCAGTTGCGGGGGCAGGCTTAGTTAAACGTAAGATGGATCACGGAAGGCGGTTAGCCTTCAGCAACGTGGCTGGTCGCCCTCCGATCTGATAATCACCTCTGCCCAATGACGTGCGGGGTCTGTTGGTTGGACCTCTAATCCAACTCACGAGGCGTGCTTGCAAGAGCACCAAGGAGATTGACAAACAGTGACCACCCGTATTGGTATCAACGGCTTCGGCCGCATCGGCCGCAACTACTTCCGCGCAGCGCTGGCCCAGGGCGCAGACCTTGAGATTGTCGCCGTCAACGACCTCACCAGCCCCGAAACCCTCGCCCACCTCCTGAAGTACGACTCTGTCGGCGGCCGTCTGACCCAGTCCGTTGAAGTCGTGGATGGCAATATCGTCGTGGACGGCAAGGCCATCAAGGTCCTCGCCGAGCGTGACCCCGCAAACCTTCCCTGGGCCGACCTCGGCGTCGACATCGTGATCGAGTCCACCGGTTTCTTCACCCAGGCCGCGGCCGCACAGAAGCACATCGATGCTGGTGCCAAGAAGGTCCTCATTTCCGCTCCGGCAAGCGACGAAGACATCACGATCGTCATGGGCGTCAACGACAACCTCTACGATCCCGCCCAGCACAACATCATCTCCAACGCCTCCTGCACCACCAACTGCCTCGGCCCGCTGGCCAAGGTAGTCAACGATGCCTTTGGCATCGAACGCGGCCTGATGACCACCGTGCACGCCTACACGGCGGACCAGAACCTGCAGGACGGCCCCCACAAGGACCTCCGCCGTGCCCGTGCCGCCGCCGTCAACATGGTTCCCACGTCCACCGGCGCCGCCAAGGCAATCGGCCTGGTCCTCCCTGAGCTCAAGGGCAAGCTGGACGGCTACGCCATCCGCGTTCCCGTGCCGACGGGTTCCGCCACGGACCTCACCGTCACCGTTTCCCGCGAAGTCACCGTGGACGAAGTCAACGCTGCAGTCAAGGCGGCGGCTGAGTCGGAGCAGTGGGCAGGCATCCTCACCTACACCGACGCGCCGATCGTTTCTTCCGACATCGTCGGCGACCCGGCATCGTCGATCTTCGACTCCGGGCTGACCAAGGTGATCGGCAACCAGGTCAAGGTTGTGTCCTGGTATGACAACGAGTGGGGCTACTCCAACCGCCTCGTAGACCTCACGGAGCTTGTCGCATCCAAGCTGGGCTAGGGTAGACACATGACATCTCACACCCTCAACGAACTCATCGCTGAAGGTGTCCGCGGGCGGTACATTCTGGTCAGAAGTGACCTCAATGTGCCGCTCGACGGCTCTACAGTGACCGATGACGGCCGTATCAAGGCATCCCTCCCGGTCCTCAAGAAGCTCTCGGACGCCGGTGCCCGTGTGCTCGTAACCGCCCACCTCGGCCGCCCCAAGGGTGCACCCGAGGAAAAGTACTCCCTGAAGCCTGCAGCAGCCCGCCTCGCGGAACTGGCGGACTTCACGGTGGCATTGGCCGACGATACTGTTGGCGAGTCCGCCAAAGCCCGCGCAGCGGCGCTCCAGGACGGCGAAGTCCTGATCCTGGAGAACGTCCGCTTCGACGCCCGCGAGACCAGCAAGGACGACGCCGACCGCGGCGCGTTCGCGGACGAACTCGTGGCCCTCACCGGCGGGAACGGGGCATTCGTGGACGATGCTTTCGGTGCAGTGCACCGCAAGCACGCCAGTGTCTTCGACGTCGCCACGCGGCTTCCGTCCTACCTGGGCGACCTCGTCCACACAGAGGTCGAGGTCCTGCGCAAGCTGACCACCGACACCCAGCGCCCCTACGTGGTGGTCCTCGGCGGCTCCAAGGTATCCGACAAGCTCGCCGTCATCGACAACCTCATCGGCAAGGCTGACACCATCCTCGTCGGCGGCGGCATGCTGTTCACCTTCCTGGCGGCCAACGGCTGCAAGGTTGGCGGCAGCCTGCTCGAAGAAGACCAGATTCCTGTTGTCCAGGACTACCTCAAGAGGGCAGCCGACGCCGGGACGTCGTTCGTCATTCCGACCGACGTCGTGGTTGCCAACCGCTTTGCCGCGGACGCCGAGCACGAAGTCGTAGCAGCCGACGCCATCGAGGAGAGCTCCTTCGGCGCCTCCGGCATCGGCCTGGACATCGGACCCGCGACCGCCACCGCCTTTGCCGCACAGATCGAAGGCGCCAAGACCGTGTTCTGGAACGGCCCGATGGGCGTGTTCGAGTTCCCGGCTTTCGCCGGCGGAACCAGGGCAATCGCCCAGGCACTGACGGACACTGTCGCCTTCACGGTGGTTGGTGGTGGAGACTCTGCCGCCGCCGTCCGCACCCTGGGCTTCGAGGACTCACAGTTCGGGCATATCTCCACCGGTGGTGGGGCAAGCCTGGAGTACCTTGAAGGCAAGGAACTTCCGGGCCTGAGCGTCCTGGACCGCTGACCAGCAACCAGCCGGCAGGGTGCATCACAGCGCCCTGCCGGCTGTTTCCTTAATCCCCTGAAATCTTTTGGAGTTCATGTGACTACCTCTGCCAACGGCAACTTTGTCCGCAAGCCCTTCATCGCAGGCAACTGGAAGATGAACATGGACCATGTCCAAGGCATCACCCTGCTGCAGAAGCTGGCGTGGACCCTCTCCGACGCCAAGCACGACTACAAGCGGGTCGAAGTTGCTGTCTTCCCGCCGTTCACCGATCTCCGCGGCGTACAGACCCTGGTACAGGGCGACGACCTCGAAGTTGTCTACGGTGCTCAGGACCTCTCCCAGTTCGATTCCGGCGCGTACACGGGTGACATCTCCGGCCAGTTCCTGAACAAGCTGGGTTGCTCCTACGTCCTGGTAGGCCACAGCGAACGGCGCACCATCCACCATGAGTCCGACGAAGTCCTGAACGCCAAGGTCAAGGCAGCGTTCCGTCACCAAGTCACCCCCGTCCTTTGTGTCGGGGAAGGCCTCGAGGTCCGGCAGGCGGGCACGCACGTGGAGCACACGCTTGCACAGCTGCGCGCAGGCGTCGAAGGGCTGACCGGCGAGCAAGCGGCCGAACTCGTGGTGGCTTACGAGCCCGTCTGGGCCATTGGTACCGGTGAAGTCGCAGGTCCCGGCGACGCCCAGGAAATGTGCGCCGCCATCCGGGATGAGTTGGCCAGGCTCTTTGATGAGTCGGTTGCCCTCAAGACGCGCCTGCTCTATGGAGGGTCGGTCAAGGCCAACAACGCGGCTGCCATCATGGCTGAAGCTGACGTTGACGGGCTCCTTGTGGGTGGCGCCAGCCTGGACCCCGCCGAGTTTGCTAACATTGTCAGGTTCGAGAGCCACCTCGTGACGGACTAGTCCGGCTCCCGTTTTCCGCTTCTTCGAAAGGCCGTTGTGGACGTTCTCCAAGTCATCCTGCAGATTCTGCTTGGTGTAACCAGCCTGCTGCTGACGCTGCTCATCCTGCTTCACAAGGGAAGGGGCGGCGGGCTGTCCGACATGTTCGGTGGCGGTATGAGCTCCGGACTGAGCTCCTCCGGTGTTGCTGAGCGGAACCTCAACCGCTTCACCATCATCCTTGGTGTCACCTGGGGCCTTGTCATCATCGGGTTGGGCCTCATCATGCGCTTCACCTCCGGCGGAGATTCGTAGCCAAAGCCTGAGGCTTTCCATGTATTCACGACGGCGGCACCCGGAAGACGGGTGCCGCCGTCGTACACCCCGCATTACAATGGGCGTGTCGGCCGCAGGGCCGACTGGCCGCCACGGCCCACCACCTCGTCGCCCAGGGGGTTCAAACAATGGTTCATGGCACGCCCGGCTACCGGGGTACCCGCGCAGGAGTTGCGCTTGGTTCCGGAGCAAGGAATCACAGCGATCCAGGCGAAGCTGAGCAATTGCCGCGTATTCGTGTCCCCTATTGGTGCGCCAAGGGACATGAAACGCGGCTTATTTTCCTTAAGCTGCCCGACGATCAGATCCCCAAGACCTGGGATTGTCCCAAGTGCGGGCTGACCGCGGCCAGGGAGCCGGGAACTGCCTCACCAACCCGGCCGGACGACGAACTGTATAAATCGCACCTGGACTACGTTAAAGAAAGACGCTCCAGCCAGGACGCCGAAACGGTCCTGGCTGGAGCGCTGGAGCGGTTACGCGCCGGCCGGGTCCTTCCGGACCAGTTGCTGGGGGACGCGTGAAGCAGCGTTCTCGTCGATAAGCCAGAGGGTCCGGGACCGACCCACAGGACCGGCAGCCGGTACCTGAACCGGGTTCGCCCCGGCAAGTGCCAGGCCTACCGCACCTGCTTTGTCCTCGCCTGCCACGACCATCCAAATTTCCTGGGCGGTGTTGATCGCCGGCAGGGTAAGGGACACGCGCGACGGCGGCGGCTTGGGTGAATTTTCGACGCCCACCACAGTCCGGCCCTTTTCGCGGATACCGGCTTGTTCGGGGAAGAGCGACGCCACGTGTGCATCAGGTCCTACGCCAAGAAGCAGCACATCGAACCGTGGCAGGTCTGACGGACTTTCCGGCCGGTCGTCAGACATGTCGGCTGCGTGTTCGGCTTCTGCTGCCGCCTTGAGTCGCGCCGCGTAGTCATCGGCCGCCTCCTGCGCCGTGGCGAAATCGTCTGAGGAGCCGGGCTCGTGGACACGGGCAGGATCGACAGGCAACTGCGACAGCAGTGCGTGGTGAGCCTGACGGGTGTTCCGCTCGTCGCTGTCGGCAGCGACGAAGCGCTCGTCCCCCCACCAAAAGTTCACCCTGGACCAGTCAACTGCAGGAGCTGCGGCAGAGTCCGCTACAGCCTTGAGCGTCCCGATGCCCACGGTGCCGCCCGTCAGGACAACCGTGGCTTCGCCGTGCTTGTCCTGTACGTCGACAAGCTTGGTGATCAGGCGTGCCGCAATGGCAGCCATCAACACCTTGGAGTCGGGATGGATGCTAACTCTTGGCTCAGCGTGCACTGGTCTGGACTCTCCTCTGGCTGGTAAGTGGCAGTCCCATCGTAATCACTTCTCCGAAGACTTCGTCAGGATCCAGGCGGCGGAGTTCTTCTGCCAGGCAGTCCCGAAGGCTGCGGCGGGGGAGGGTGATGCGCTGGGCCGGCTGTCCGGGCTGCGTCAGTTCAGCCACGGACAAGCCCGGGCGGAACAGTTGGACATCACCGCTGGCACGGGTCAGGCGTACACGCCGGATCCCGGTGCCGGCCGGGTCCGCCACGATCGTGACCGGGGCCTGCAAAGCCAACGTCAGCCAGGCGGCCAGCAGGAGGGTGCTGGGGGAGTCCGACGCCCCTTCGACCGCGATGGCAGAGACAGGATCGCTGTCCACCTGGTCGAGAACCGCCGCAAGCTGGATGCGCCAATTGGTCAACCGCGTCCAGGCAAGGTCGGTGTCACCGGCCTTGTACGTGCGGCGGATGTTCTCCAATGCCTGGGCGGGATCCGCCTCATTGGCCGAGTCCGTGATACGCCGGTGGGCAATCCCGCCGATGGATGTGTCGCAGGCGCTCTCCGGCGCTCCGTGGGGCCACCACGCCACAATCGGAGCGTCCGGCAGCAGCAACGCAGCCACCAGCGACTCGCTCTCGTGGGCCATCTGGCCGTAGCCGCGCAGCACGATGACCTCGGAGGCTCCGGCGTCGCCTCCCACGCGGATCTGCGCATCGAGGCGGTCGGGCGCTTCGGCCCCGGCGTCGGCAAGCACGATGATCCGGCAGGGGTGTTCCCGGCTCGCCTCGTTGGCGGCCTCGATGGCTTCCTCCTCCTGACCGGACTTGGTAACCACCACCAGCGTGAGCACTCGACCCAGCGCGATGACACCGCCCTGTTCACGCAGCGACATGATCTTCTTCGAGATCTTGGACGTGGTTGTGTCGGGAAGATCTACGATCATGGCCTTCTCCAGGTTCGTCCGTCACGGGCCAGGAGTTCGTCGGCGGATGCCGGCCCCCAGCTGCCCGGTGCGTAGGGTTGAGGTTGTTCGTCCAGACCAGCCCAGTATTCCTCGAACGGGTCGAGGATCTTCCAGGACAGCTCCACTTCCTGGTGCCGCGGGAACAGCGGCGGCTCGCCCAGGAGGACGTCCAGGATCAGCCGCTCATAGGCTTCGGGACTTGACTCCGTGAAGGAGTGGCCGTAACCGAAGTCCATGGTGACGTCGCGGACTTCCATCTGCGTGCCCGGGACCTTGGAACCGAAGCGGATGGTTGCGCCCTCATCCGGTTGTACGCGGATGACCACTGCGTTTTGCCCGAAGTCGTCTTCACCGTGGTCGCGGAAGAGCAGGTTGGGTGCACGCTTGAACACCACGGCAATCTCGGTCACCCGACGGCCCAGGCGCTTTCCGGCGCGAAGGTAGAACGGAACCCCATGCCAGCGGCGGGTATTGATGTCCACCCGGATGGCGGCGTAGGTTTCGGTCTTCGAGTCCGCAGGAATGCCGTCTTCGTCCAGGTAGCCCTGGACTTCCTCGCCCCCCTGCCAGCCACCGGTGAACTGTCCCCGGGCGGAGTGGGTTGAAAGGTCCTCAGGCAGCTTCACGGCAGCCAGGACCTTCTCCTTTTCCGCACGAAGGTCGTCGGCGTTGAAGGAGATGGGCTCCTCCATGGCCGTCAGCGCCAGCAATTGCAGCAGGTGGTTCTGGATGACATCGCGGGCTGCGCCCACGCCGTCGTAGTAGCCGGCGCGGCCGCCGGTACCGATGTCCTCGGCCATCGTGATCTGCACGTGGTCAACATAGTTGGCGTTCCACAGCGGCTCGAACAACTGGTTGGCAAAGCGCAGGGCCAGGATGTTCTGGACTGTTTCCTTGCCCAGGTAGTGGTCAATACGGAACACAGCGTCCGGCGGGAACACCGATTCCACAATGTCGTTCAGCTGCCGTGCCGACTCGAGGTCGTGGCCGAACGGCTTCTCGATGACCACGCGCCGCCACTGGCCCGGCTTGGCCTGGGCCAGGCCGTGCTTGGACAGCTGCCGGCAGACCTGTTCGAACGCCTTGGGCGGGATTGACAGGTAGAAGCCGTGGTTTCCCCGGGTGCCACGGTTCTCGTCGAGTTCTTCGAGGACGTCGCCCAAGCGCTCGAAGGCGTCGTCGTCGTCGAACTCGCCCTTGACGAAGCGGATGCCGGACGCCAACTGCTCCCACACGGCTTCATCGAACCTGGTGCGGGCGTGGGCCTTGACGTTTTCCTTGACCTCGGCCGCGAAGTCGGCGTCGTCCCAGTCGCGGCGGCCGAAGCCCACCAAGGCAAAGCTCGGCGGAAGGAGGCCCCGGTTGGCGAGGTCGTAGACCGCGGGCATGAGTTTCTTTCGGGCGAGGTCGCCGGTGACTCCGAAGAAGACCAACGACGACGGCCCTGCAATACGGTTCAGACGGCGGTCCCGCGGGTCCCGCAAGGGGTTCCGCAGCCCGGCGTTCTTCCTGCCGTTTTCAGTTTCTGGCATGTTTGGTTTTGTGCCTTAGCTTTCGAGTGCGCTGGCCTGCCCGGCCAACGCAGCGACGACTTCCTGGAGCTGGGCTACGCCTGCTGCACGGTCAGTGAGATGCAGGCGAAGCACGGGACGGCCGTGTCCTTCAAGGACCTGGGCGTCGCCCGAGGCCTGGGCCGCAATAAGCTCACCGAAGGTGAACGGGCGGTCCGGAATCTCCAGGTCCGTGGAGGCGGCTGCCGTGACCTGGAGGAACACTCCAATGGCGGGTCCACCCTTGTGGAACTGCCCCGTGGAGTGAAGGAAGCGCGGTCCCCAACCGAAGGTGACCGGGCGCCCGGACACAGCGGCCAGTTCGTCACGGATTCCTTCCAGGGGAGCGTGGGCGATCCGGTCAAGGTACGCCTGGACGCTCAGGTAGCCGTCAGCGCCCAGCTGATCCAGCAGAGCCTGGACGGCGTCGGTGACTGTCGCTGCGGAGCCGAGCCAGTCGCCGCCCCGGACTTCCACGGAGCCGTCCGTGAAAGCCGCAGGTGTGGGCTCGGGACGTGCGTCCAACAGACCGCGGGCAGCAACCTTGGCGGCCTCGACATCCGGCTGGTCGAAGGGATTGATGCCGAGCAACCGGCCGGCAACTGCGGTGGCAAATTCCCAGACGAACATCTGGGATGCGAGTCCGCCTGCGATGGCCACCTCGTTGTCGCGAAGATCGACGTCCGCGTCGGCGTCCACCAGGCGCACCACCAGGACGTCGTCCGCGCCCGCAACGGCTTCGGGGGAGTCCGGGCCGGCAACGACCGGCAGGACACCCGTGCCCGACTTGCCGGTGGATTCGGCGATCAACTGTTCGGCCCAGTCGGCGAAGCCGACAATCCCGGAGCCGTCCTCGGCGATGACGATCTTGTTGCGCAGGGGGGTGGTTCCCCCCAGGGCGATGCCGAGAGCGAGGCCGATGTTGTCGTTGGAGTCCTCGTTGAGGACCTCCGCAGCCTCTTCAGCCTCATCGAGGAAGGCCTGGATGTCGACGCCGGCCAGGCCGCACGGGACCAGGCCGAACGCGGTCAAGGCCGAGAACCGTCCGCCGACGTTGGGGTCAGCGTTGAAGACAGCACGGTAGCCGGCCTCACGGGACGCCTTGTCCAAGGGAGAGCCAGGATCCGTCACGATGATGATCCGGCTGGCCGCTTCGATTCCGGCCTCGTTGAAGGCCTTCTCGAAGACGCGGCGCTGCGAGTCGGTCTCCACAGTGGAACCTGACTTGGAGGAAACCACAATGGCTGTTTCCTCCAGGCGGTCGGCAAGGGCAGCACTGACCTGTTCGGGGTCGGTGCTGTCCAGCACAGTCAGCTCGACGCCGGCGGTACCGGCGATGACCTCGGGGGCCAGCGAGGATCCACCCATGCCGCACAGGACGATATGGGAGACGCCCTCTGCGCGCAAGGCGTCACGCAGTTCCAGAATCTCCGCAACCAGAGGCTGGGAGACGGCTGGAGCCTCTACCCAGCCCAGCCTGATGGCGGACTCGGATTCGGCGTCAGGACCCCACAGAGTATGGTCCTTGGCGAAAATCCTTGTTGCGATTTTGTCCTCGACCAGGGCGTCGATGTGCTGGGCGATAGCCTGCTGTGCAGCACCGCTGGCGTCGTAGCTGATTGTGCTCATTGTTGGTTAGGAAGCCTTCCGTGCAGTTGCGAGAGCGCCTTCGACGTCGGCCAGCAGTTCTTTCCAGCTGGCTACGAACTTCTCAAGCCCCTCGGACTCAAGGAGCGCCACGACGTCGTTGTAAGCGACGCCAAGGCCTTCAAGGGCGTTCAGGGTTGCATTGGCGTCCTCGTAGGTTCCGGAGACGGTGTCCCCGGTGACGACGCCGTGGTCGAAAGTAGCATCAAGCGTCTTCTCGGGCATGGTGTTGACGACACCCGGAGCTACGAGCTCCGTAACATACAGGGTGTCCGGGTATGCCGGGTCCTTGACGCCGGTGGATGCCCACAGCGGACGCTGGGGACGGGCGCCGGCTTCGGCCAGGACTGCCCAGCGTTCGGTGGAGAACAGCTCTTCGTAGACCTGGTAGGCGAGACGGGCGTTGGCAACGCCTGCCTTGCCCTTGAGAGCCTTGGCCTCGTCGGTTCCGATGGCATCGAGCCGCTTGTCGATCTCGGTGTCCACGCGGGAGACGAAGAATGACGCGACCGAGTGGATCCTGGAGAGGTCGTGGCCGTTCTCCTTCGCCTGCTCCAAACCGGACTGGAAGGCGTTGATGACTGCGCGGTAGCGCTCCAGGGAGAAGATCAGCGTGACGTTGACGCTGATGCCTTCGGCCAGGGTTGCCGTGATGGCCTCGAGGCCTTCCAGGGTTGCCGGGATCTTGATATGGACGTTGTCCTTGTTCACCTTGGCGTGCAGGTGCTTGGCTTCCGCGATGGTACCGGCGGTGTCCCAGGCGAGGCGGGGATCGACCTCGATGGAGACACGGCCGTCAACACCGTTGGTCGCTGCGGCGATCGGAGCGAAGAGGTCGCAGGCGTCGGCGACGTCGGTAGTGGTGATCTCGAAGATGGTCTCCTCGACGCTGGCGCCTGCTGCTGCCTGCTTGGCGATCGTGGCGTCGTAGTCCGTGCCCGAGGTGATGGCGGCGTGGAAGATCGACGGGTTCGTGGTCACGCCAACGACGTTCTTTTCATCGATGAGCTTCTGCAGGGTACCGGTTTCAAGGCGTCCGCGGGAGAGGTCGTCGAGCCAGATGGAAACGCCGGCTTCGGAAAGCTGCTGTGTTGGAGTAGTCATTGAATTTCTCCTGTCTTAGGGGGTCAGACGGTTATGCTGCGGCGTCTGCGAGGGAGTCCTTGGCGGCTGCGGCGACAGCCTCGGCGGTGATGCCGAACTCCTGGAAGAGCCGCTTGTAGTCAGCCGAGGCGCCGAAGTGTTCCAGCGAGATGGAGCGGCCGGCGTCACCGACGAATTCGCGCCAGCCCTGGGAGAGTCCGGCTTCGACGGAGACGCGGGCCTTGACGGAGGCCGGGAGGACGGATTCGCGGTAGGCCTCGTCCTGCTTGTTGAACCACTCGACACACGGCATGGAGACGACGCGGGTGGCGATGCCTTCGGCCTGGAGTGCTTCGCGGGCCTGCACGGCGAGCTGGACCTCGGAGCCGGTGCCGATCAGGATGACCTGGGCGTCCACCGTTTCACCGTCCTTGGAGGCCTCGGCCAGGACGTAGCCGCCCTTGGCCACACCTGCGGTGGATGCGAAGGTATCACCGGTGGCTTCGCCTTCACCGCGGGCGTAGGTGGGGATGTTCTGACGGGTCAGCACGATCCCTGCCGGGTTCTCGTGGTTCTCCAGCATGGCCTTCCAGGCAGCGGAGACTTCGTTCGCGTCACCGGGGCGGACCACGTCCAGGCCCGGGATGGCGCGCAGGGAGGCGAGCTGTTCCACCGGCTGGTGGGTGGGGCCGTCTTCGCCCAGGCCGATGGAGTCGTGCGTCCACACGTACAGGGACGGAACACCCATCAAAGCGCCAAGACGGATGGCCGGACGCTGGTAGTCCGAGAAGATCAGGAACGTGCCCGAGAACGCACGCGTGCGGCCGTGCAGCGAGATGCCGTTCACGATCGAGGCAGCGGCGTGCTCACGGATACCGAAGTGCAGCACACGGCCGTACGGGTTGCCCTTCCAGGCGTCCGTGGACCGCGATGCCGGGATGAACGAGGGCGAGCCCTCGATCGTGGTGTTGTTCGACTCGGCCAGGTCAGCGGACCCGCCCCAGAGTTCGGGCAGGACAGGTCCGATGGCGTTCAGGACCTTGCCCGAAGCGGCACGGGTGGAAACGTCCTTGCCGGCCTCGAACACCGGAAGGGCAGCGTCGATGCCCACCGGAAGCTTCTTGGCCTCAATGCGCTCCAACAAAGCGGCGCCGTCCGGGTTGGAAGCCTGCCATGCCTCGAACTTCGCCTGCCAGGCTGCGCGTTCCTCGGAACCACGCTCAACAACCTTGCGGGCGTGGGCCAGAACCTCTTCGTCAACGTCGAAGGACTTTTCCGGGTCGAAACCCAGGACGGACTTCAAGGAAGCCACTTCCTCGGCGCCCAGGGCCGAACCGTGGATCTTGCCGGTGTTCTGCTTCTTCGGAGCCGGGTAGCCGATGATGGTGCGCAGCGAAATGATGGAGGGCTTGGTCGTTTCGGCCTTGGCCGCCAGCAGCGCCGAGTACAGTTCCTGGACATCCTCGACGTATTCGCCGGTCTTGGTCCAGTCCACGCGCTGGGTGTGCCAGCCATAGGCCTCGTAGCGCTTCAGGACATCCTCGGTGAACGCGATGTCGGTGTCGTCTTCGATGGAGATGTGGTTCTCGTCGTAAATCACCACGAGGTTGCCCAGTTCCTGGTGCCCGGCCAGGGAGGAAGCCTCCGAGGTGACACCTTCCTGGAGATCGCCGTCGGAAGCGATGACCCAGATGGTGTGGTCAAACGGCGACTGGCCGGCGGGAGCATCGGCGTCGAACAGGCCGCGCTGGCGGCGCTGGGAGTACGCGAAACCGACCGACGACGCCAGACCCTGGCCCAGCGGTCCGGTAGTGATTTCAACACCGGCGGTGTGCTTGTACTCCGGGTGGCCCGGAGTCAGCGAACCCCAGGTACGCAGCGCCTCGAGGTCCTTCAATTCCAGGCCGTAACCGGAGAGGAACAACTGGATGTAAAGAGTCAAAGAAGTGTGGCCCGGAGACAGGATGAAACGGTCACGGCCAATCCAGTCAGGGTTCTTCGGATCGTGACGCATGAGCTTCTGGAACAGCAGGTACGCCGCGGGAGCCAAACTCATCGCGGTACCGGGGTGTCCGTTGCCCACCTTCTCCACAGCGTCCGCAGCCAACACCCGAACGGTGTCCACGGCCTTCTTGTCCAGATCGGTCCAGGACAGTTGTTGCTCTTCCAAATGTGGCACGAAAACCGAGCCCCTCTCTGTGCTGACGGCAAGTTTATGGAGACGGCACGCAGAAGCTCAGGATGGCGGCCCGCTGCAATGTGTCTCCCGGCCGTTCACCATTGAAACGTTGATCTCTCATCCAGACGCACGGAGATCCGAGAATACGGTTTCCCGGAAAGTCGACGTGTGCTGATCTGCTCACAGCTTAGCCCGAAACGTGTCGTGGGACTCAGGGAATCCCACTAACTGGACAGAAATTCGCTTATATGAATCACCAAGGCGCCGCGGAGGCGTGAAGATTCGGAAACATTGGCGATTTTTGCGGACATTGGCCCGTGCCCGGCCACGGTATGATATTTGGAGGCCACCAGCAGTTCGCGCGCCCGCGGTCCCACGTCGGAGTCCCGGATGGCAACTGCTGCGAGAACCCCAGAGCATAGAACAGAGTGACTGCCGCCGTGAGCACAACTGATACGCACCTCAACGCGTCCCCGGCCCGGGGAAGCATCGGATTCTCCCGTAAGTTCAAGGCGTATCTCGCACTCACCAAACCCCGCGTCATCGAACTGCTCCTGGTCAGCACGCTGCCCACCATGATTTTCGCGCAGCGCGGCTTCCCCTCCCTGGGACTCATCCTGGCCACGCTGGTGGGCGGCGCGTTCGCCGCCGGCAGCGCCGGTGTCTTCAACTGCTACATCGACCGTGACATCGACAAACTGATGCACCGGACGGAAAAGCGCCCCCTTGTTACAGGAGAGGTGACCCCCCGTGAGGCCCTGGTCTTCGCGTGGGTGCTTGGCGCTGCTTCGATTGCCATTCTTTGGTTCGGGGCCAACCCGCTCTCTGCATGGCTGGGCCTGGGTGCGATCGTGTTCTACGTGGTCATTTACACCATGATCCTTAAGCGCCGTACGGCCCAGAACATTGTCTGGGGAGGCGCTGCAGGCTGCTTTCCTGTCCTGATCGCCTGGGCCGCCGTTACCAATACCGTGGAGTGGCCGGCCATTGTCCTCTTCATGGTCATCTTCCTCTGGACACCACCGCATTACTGGCCCCTGTCCATGCGGTACGGCGAAGACTACCGCAACGCCAACGTGCCCATGCTGGGGGCGATCGCCGGCGCAAAGGTCGTTTCCGTCCAGGTCGTCCTCTACGCGTGGGCCATGGTCGCGTGTTCCCTCCTGATGATTCCGGTCGGCGGTGCCGGCTGGGTTTATACAGTGGCTGCCGTTGCCGCCGGCGCCTGGTTCCTCTACGAGAGCCACGCACTGTATAAGCGGGCACAGGGCGGTGACGTCTCCAACAAGGGAGCCATGAAGGTCTTCCACGGTTCCATCAGCTACCTGACGCTTCTCTTTATTGCCCTGGCCGTGGATCCGTTCGTCGGTTCGCCGCTGATTGGCGGCTAAGGAGCGCAGCCTCCAAGAGTTAAAGCCCGACGCCGGCACCCACCTGGGTGCCGGCGTCGGGCTTTTTCATCACCTGCCCAAGGCTCCCGCAGCGGTGAGTCCGAGGTTGGCCGATACGCGGCGTCCCGGCCCGGGGATCCTAAGGTGACGCGGATGAGCTGGGCGGCGTAGCCCTGCCTACGTGGCCGGGCTCGCCTTTGCCAGGTCTGCCGCATTGGTGGCCGCGCTCATGAGCAGTGCCGCACCCAGCATGTGCGCTCCCACCAGCAGCGCCGGAATTCCGTTGTAGTACTGAGTGAAGCCGATGATCGCCTGAAGCACCGTAACTGCCAGCATCAGGTAGGCGGCCGTGCGGAAGGGGCCGCCGATTTTGTGCCGGAAGACCAGGTAGACCGCAAAGAGCGAACCTGCGGTGATGAGGTAGGCGGGGATGGCGTGGATGTGCGAGAAGAGGTCCCAGTCAAGGTTGTTCCGGGGCGCGTCCGCGTCACCGGCGTGGGGACCCGCACCGGTCACCACCACCCCCAGCATCACGGCAATGGCGGAAAACACGGCAACGGCCATCATGATCGGGCGGGCTGCACCCGGAAGGGACGGCAGGGAGCGGTTCATGAAACGCCCCGTGCGCCCGAACGCGCGGTTGACCAAAAGCGTCGCAAAGACCACCAGGGCCATGGAGACCAGGAAGTGGAGCCCCACCACCCACGGGTTGAGGCCGGAGAGTACGGTGATCCCGCCGATCACTGCCTGTGCCGGGATGCTGGCCAGCAGACCCAGGGCAAGCAGGAACAGATCACGGCGTTCCTTGCGCAAGTTCCACAAGTACACCAGCATGAGGGCTGCCACCGCTGCCAAGGCAAAGGTCAGGAGCCGGTTGCCGAACTCGATGAAACCATGGATGCCCATCTCCGGAGTGTTGACCAGGGAGTCGTCGGTGCAGCGTGGCCAGGTGGGGCAACCCAGGCCGGATGCTGTGAGGCGAACGGCCCCACCGGTGACCACGAGGACTGTCTGCCCAATCAGGGAAAGAACGGCCAGTCGCCTGATGGCGCGGTTGACCTCCGTCGGCAACTTGGATGCCAGCCGCTGGACGGTTTTCGGAAGGCGGGACGCCGTGCTCACAATTTCTCAGTCCTCAGTTCGTCTTAATCGATCAGTTCCACTTGAACCAGCGGATGGCCGCAGCCCCTGCAAGCAGCGTCCAGAGCAGAAGTACCAGGACACCGGCCAACGGTACGGTGCCTGTCAGGAATACGTCGCGCAATGCCTGCCCAAGCGCGCCTGAGGGGAGGAAATGCGCAAGGCCTTGGACCGCACCCGGCAGTCTTTCGGCAGGCACCACGATTCCGCCCAGGGCCCCCAGCAAAATCCACAGGAGATTGGTGATGGCAAGGGTGGCCTCGGGCCGGACCGTGCCGGCCACCAGGAGGCCGAGCGCGGTGAAAGCTGCGGCTCCGAGGATCAGGAGTGCCAAACCCGGGAGCCAGGCTTCCGGCTTGGGCTGCCACCCGAGCATGGCTGCGACCACTGCCACCACCACTACCTGAAGCAACAGGACGGCAAGCACTGCCAGGATCTTTCCGGCAATAAGGCCGCCCCGTCCCAGGGGCGTGGTGGAAAGGAACCGGAGAACGCCGTAGCGGCGGTCGAATCCGGTGGCAATGCCCTGGCCCGTGAATGCCGTTGACATCGCGCAAAGGGCAAGGATGCCGGGCGTCGCCACGTCCACCCTTGAACCTCCCAGACCATCCAACAGGGGGGTAACAGTCAGGCCGACGAGCGCAAGAACGGGAAGGACCACCGCCAGGATCAACTGTTCGCCGTTCCTCAGCATGGTGATGGTCTCGTAGCGTCCCTGCTGCATGATCCGCTTCGCCAGGGAAGCCGGACCGGCGTTCGCCGTCAAGAGTTTGCTCATCGGAGGTCCCTTCCGGAGATATCCAGGAAGACATCCTCAAGGCTCCTGGCCTCAAGGCGCAAAGATGCCGGCAGGATGTCCCTTTCGGCCCACCATGCCGTCAGGGCAGCGAGATCCTTGGGAGTGATGGGTCCGGACACGGAATAGCTGCCCGCCCGGGTTTCACTGACCTGCACGCCGGGCGTGAGCACAGCGGAAAAATCGAGTCCCGGCGGGGCATCAAACACCAGGGTCCTGTCCGTAATGTCCGTTGAATGGTCGTGGCGCAGGAGTTCGGCCACTGTGCCCTCGGCTACGTTATGGCCGCCGTCGATGATGTAAACGTAGTCGGCCAGGCGCTCGGCGTCATCCATGAGATGGGTGGTGAGCACGATTCCCATGCCGGCATCGCGGAGTTCGGCGATCAGGTCGAAAACCATCTGGCGGGATTGAGGATCCAGGCCTGCACTGGGTTCGTCGAGGAACAGGATCTCGGGATTGCCGACCAGTGCCGCTGCCAGGGCGAGCCGCTGTTTCTGCCCACCGGACAGGCGGCGCACCGAGGTCCTGCTGAACTGGTTGATGCCCAGCCGGTCCATGAGGACGTCGACATCCATGGGGTTGCGGTACATGCCGGCTACGTGCCGAAGGAGTGGAACAGGACGGGCCGACGGCGGGAGTCCGCCGTCCTGGAGCATCACGCCGACGCGGGACCTCAGTTCCGCACCCGCCGAATCGGGATCCTCGCCGAGGAGGGAGATGGATCCGCCGGTTCGCTTCTGCAGCCCTTGTGCGCACTCCAACGTGGTGGTCTTGCCGGCACCGTTGGCACCGAGCAGCGCGGTGATCTGTCCACGTTCCGCAATCAGGGAAAGGCCGCTGACAACCCTGAGCATTTTACCGTCGAGGGAGGCCAGGGGACCTACGTCCTTTATGAGGCCTTCAATGGTGAGGACCGGGGAATCGGGGGATCGCACCACAGTATTCTACGGGAAGTAGTACGGTCACACTGTGCGGGCAGGTGAGGTCAGTCTTGCCTTACTGGAGGCATGAAACAAATTACGACATGATTGTGTTGTGTATTCCATGAGTAGTCCACTTCCCATGCCTTCCAAGCGGCATGCTGCAGCGGCAGAGGCCCTGGTGGCCTCGCCTGCCCTGCCGGACGCCGAGGACCGCACGCGGGACCGCGTCCTTGGAGCCGTCCTCGAAAACGGTCCCGTCAGCGCGGCTGAACTCGGTGACCTCCTGGGTTTCACCCCGGCCGCCGTACGCCGCCACTTGGACCACCTCGAGAGAACCGGAGTCATCGAGGTCAAACGCGTGGCAAAAGCCGGCGGAGGTGCGGGGCGGCCCGCGCGCCGGTACGTCCTGAGTTCACAGGGCCAGTCCAAGCTGGGGGATGACTACTTCAACATAGCCCGGTCCGCACTGCGCCGCCTCCAGGATATTGCCGGAGAAGAGTCGGTCCGCCAGTACGCGGAAGAGCGGTTCACCGAACTGGAACGGCGCTATGCCCCGGAGGTGGAGGCGGCCGGAGAGGACATCACCGCGCGCGCCATGGCACTGTCCAAGGCCCTCAACCGCGACGGCTACGTCTCCTCTGCCCAATCCATTGAGGCCAAGGCCCCTCTCCCGGCTGAGTTCTCCAGCGTCCAGCTCTGCCAGGGGCACTGTCCCATCCAGCAGCTGGCAGCAGAGTTCCCGGTGTTCTGTGAAACCGAAACCAAAGTCTTTTCCCGACTGGTGGGTGTCGATGTCCGGCGCCTTTCCACCCTGGCGCAAGGCGGTCACGTCTGCACCACCCACATACCTACCGGGCGGCTGGCCGCAACGGTGCCCCCAGGCGCCGCAGCACCGGCCGGCAACCCGTACCAGGAATCAAACAACCAGCAAGAAAGGCCGTGATGACGGGTCAATTAGCTGAAGGAACAGCAGAGAAGGCAGTCGCTGACGGCACTGTGATCTCGGAGATACTGGAGAAGAATCCCGAGCTCCACGGTATCGGCAACTACGAGTACGGCTGGGCCGACAAAAACGACGTTGGAGCGAACGCCCGTCGTGGCCTGGACGAAGAAGTTGTCCGCGACATCTCCCAGAAGAAGAACGAGCCCGAATGGATGCTCGACCTCCGCCTCAAGGGCCTGAAGTACTTCGACCGCAAGCCCATGCCTACCTGGGGTGCAGACCTCTCGGGCATCGACTTCGACAACATCAAGTACTTCGTCCGCTCCACCGAGAAGCAGGCCGCCACGTGGGAGGACCTGCCCGAGGACATCCGCAACACCTATGAAAAGCTGGGCATTCCGGAAGCCGAGCGCAACCGCCTGGTTGCCGGTGTGGCCGCCCAGTACGAGTCCGAGGTCGTCTACCACCAGATCCGCGAGGACCTCGAAGCCCAGGGCGTTGTCTTCCTCGACACCGATACCGCGCTGCGTGAGCACCCGGAGATCTTCCAGGAATACTTCGGCACGGTCATCCCGGTGGGTGACAACAAGTTCGCGTCGCTGAACACGGCAGTGTGGTCCGGTGGTTCCTTCGTCTACGTGCCCAAGGGCGTCCACGTCGAGATTCCCCTCCAGGCCTACTTCCGCATCAACACGGAAAACATGGGCCAGTTCGAGCGCACGCTGATCATCGCCGATGAAGACTCGTATGTTCACTACATCGAAGGCTGCACGGCTCCGATCTACACCTCGGACTCCCTCCACTCGGCCGTCGTCGAGATCGTGGTCAAGAAGGGCGCCCGCGTCCGCTACACCACCATCCAGAACTGGTCCAACAACGTCTACAACCTGGTGACCAAGCGCGCGATCTGCGAAGAAGGCGCCACCATGGAATGGATCGATGGCAACATCGGCTCCAAGGTGACCATGAAGTACCCGGCCGTCTACCTCGTGGGCGAGCACGCCAAGGGCGAAACGCTCTCCATCGCTTTTGCCGGCGAAGGCCAGCACCAGGACACCGGTTCCAAGATGGTGCACATTGCTCCCAACACCAAGAGCTCCATCATCTCCAAGTCCGTGGCCCGTGGCGGCGGCCGCGCGGCCTACCGCGGTTTGGTCCAGGTCCGTGAAGGGGCCAAGCATTCGGCCAACACGGTCCGTTGTGATGCCCTGCTGGTGGACACGATTTCCCGCTCGGATACCTACCCGTACATTGACATCCGCGAGGACGACGTCGTACTGGGACACGAGGCGACTGTTTCCCGCGTCAGCGAAGAGCAGCTCTTCTATCTGATGTCCCGCGGCATGCCGGAGGACGAGGCCATGGCCATGATCGTGCGCGGCTTCATCGAGCCGATTGCCCGCGAGCTTCCCATGGAATACGCCCTTGAGCTGAACCGCTTGATTGAACTTCAGATGGAAGGATCCGTCGGTTAACAATGACTGATATCACTACTGAGAAGGCACGCATCGGCGCGCCTTCGGCACAGCCCTTTATCGACGGCTTCACGGAAGAAGGCGAGAACCTCTCGCCCATCAACGCAACAGGCACGACGGCGGAGCAGCCGTCCGCGGGCCCGCTCGCGGGCGCTTCGGCCAAGGGCCATTCGCACGGTGGCGGCGTAGGCGTTCCGGACAGTTCGCGGGCCGGCCGCCTCACCTCGTACGAGCTCGAGGACTTCAAAGCCCTCACCGGCCTGGAAGAAGACTGGCGCTTTACGCCGCTGCGCCGCCTCCGCGGCCTGCACACCGATATCCTCGACGGCGCCGCTCCGGCTGTTTCCGTTGCCGCGCCGGAAGGCGTAGCTGTGGAGACCGTGGGCCGTGACGATGTCAGGATCGGTTCAGCCGGCATTCCGGAAGACCGTGTCTCGGCCAACGCCTGGGCCAACTTCAAGGAAGCCACCGTCATCACTGTGCCCGCGGAAACGTCCGTGGAGCCGGAGATCACGGTCACGCTCGCAGGTACCGGCGCTGAAGCTTCGGCCCAGCATGTGGTTGTCGTGGCACAGAAGTTCTCCAAGGCCGTCCTGGTTCTTTCCCACGAGGGTTCCGCCGTGGTTTCCGAGAACGTGGAGATCGTACTTGAGGACGGTGCGGAACTGACTCTCGTCTCCCTGCAGGAATGGAACGACGACTCCGTCCACGCCTCCTCCCAGCAGGCCAGGATCGGACGCGACGCCAAGTTCAAGCACATCACCGTGAGCCTGGGCGGGGACCTCGTACGGGTAACCCCCACTGCCCGGTTTGCGGCTCCCGGCGGTGAAGCCGAGCTCTTCGGCCTGTACTTCGCCGACGCCGGCCAGCACCTTGAGCACCGTACTTTCGTTGACCACGCACAGCCCAACTGCGTATCCAACGTCCTCTACAAGGGTGCCCTGCAGGGTAAGGGCGCGCACACTGTGTGGGTTGGCGATGTCCTGATCCAGAAGCAGGCCGAAGGAACCGACAGCTACGAGAAGAACCAGAACCTGGTGCTGACCGACGGCTGCCGCGCTGACTCCGTCCCCAACCTGGAAATCGAGACAGGCCTCATCGAGGGTGCAGGCCACGCAAGTGCCACCGGACGCTTTGATGACGAGCACCTGTTCTACCTCATGGCCCGCGGCATCCCCGAAGACGTAGCCCGCAGGCTCGTCGTCCGGGGCTTCCTCAACGAGATCATCCAGAAGATCAAGGTTCCCGCCATTGAGGAGCGCCTGACCGAAGCCGTCGAGCGCGAACTCGAAGCAACGGACAACTAGCCACAGGCGGTCAGGACAACCATGAGTGAACAACCCAAGGGTGAGCTGGTGTGCAGCGCCAACGACATCAAAGTGAAGCAGGCGCTGCGCATCCTCATCGATGACTACCCGGTAGCCATCGTGAGGGACTCAATGGGCGAAATCCATGCGATCGGGGACACCTGTTCCCATGCAGATATCTCCCTGTCCGAGGGCGAAGTTGAAGGTTGCGCCATTGAGTGCTGGGGCCACGGTTCCCAGTTCGATCTGCGCAGCGGCCAGCCGCTCCAGTTGCCTGCCTATGACCCCGTCCCCGTTTTCGCTGTCGCCGTGGATGGCGACGACGTCTACGTGGACGTGACCAACGTTGTGAACGGCGCCCCGGTTAACAACTACTGAGCGCCGAGTCCTCCAGACTTACGAACGGAAAGAAAGAACAGCATGTCTACTCTTGAGATCAAGGACCTGCACGTCAGCATCGAGACGGAGCAGGGCACCAAGGAGATCCTGAAGGGCGTCAGCCTGACGATCAAGACCGGTGAAACCCACGCGATCATGGGCCCGAACGGCTCCGGCAAATCCACTCTTGCCTCCACCATCGCCGGACACCCCCGCTACACGGTGACCAGCGGCAGCATCACCCTTGACGGCGAAGACGTCCTGGAGATGAGTGTCGACGAGCGCGCCCGTGCAGGCGTCTTCCTGGCCATGCAGTACCCGGTAGAGGTTCCGGGCGTGACCATGACCAACTTCCTGCGTACTGCCAAGACCGCCATCGATGGCGAGGCTCCGGCCCTCCGTACCTGGACGAAGGACGTCAAGGCAGCCATGCAGCAGCTGCGCATCGACGCCGACTTTGCACAGCGCAACGTCAACGAGGGCTTCTCCGGTGGTGAGAAGAAGCGCGTGGAGATCCTGCAGCTGGAACTCTTCAAGCCGAAGTTTGCCGTCCTGGACGAGACCGACTCCGGCCTGGACGTCGACGCCCTCAAGGTTGTTTCCGAAGGCGTCAACCGGGCGCACGCCCAGGGCAACATGGGCACACTGCTTATCACGCACTACACCCGGATCCTCCGCTACATCAAGCCGGACTTCGTTCACGTGTTCGTCGACGGCAAGGTCGTGGAAGAAGGCGGCCCTGAGCTCGCCGACCGTCTTGAAGAAGAGGGCTACGACCGCTACGCCGCCGGTGCCGGCGTCGCCGTTGCTCCTGCCGCCCAGGCCTAGTTAGGATCGTTCCATGACCGAAATCAACGCGGCGCGTACCAGCCTTGAGGACGTCGAGGAAGCGCTCAAGGACGTCATCGACCCCGAACTCGGTGTCAACGTGGTGGACCTTGGCCTGCTGTACGGCCTGAAGTACTCGGACGAGGACGGTGCCCTGCTGATCGACATGACGCTGACCACTGCGGCTTGTCCGCTGACGGACGTCCTGGAAGAACAGGTCGGGAAATCCTTGGACGGCATCGTGGACGACTGGCGCCTCAACTGGGTCTGGATGCCGCCATGGGGTCCGGAGCGGATCACTGACGATGGCAAAGACCAGATGAGGGCCCTCGGCTTCAACATCTGAGCAGGAATCACGCTCCGCTTCAGCGGATTGAAAGGGTCCCGGGCAATACGCCCGGGACCCTTTCCTTTACCCGTTCGCAGGCTCTTTTCACGGATTCCATGAGGGAGTAGTATGCCGCCATCTGAGGCGCGGTCCTGACTCCTCCGGCCCCCTGATCCGGGGAGTGGCGGTGCCTGCTGGCTGGGGAGTGGCCGCCTACTGCGCAACAGTGCAGGTATATCACCACACGCAGATCAGAGGCACCCCCATGAGAAGAAGAATGGCCGTTATTCCCAGTGCAATAGCCATCGTTGCAGTGGGACTCCTGGCACCGCCGGCATCCTCGGCACCGCCCGCCGGCAGCCAACTATCCGGAGCGATCTTCACCACCGACGGATCCGGAGTACCTGTGAACCTCAACATCTATGAGGCCAAGGAAGACGTGTACCTCAACGGCGGCCCGGGCATCAACGCCCCCGATAACGCGGCGGGCCTTCCAGCCGGTGACTACTACTTCCAGGTCACGGACCCATCAGGAAAGACGCTGTTGTCCTCTGACGCCATCGAGTGCCGGCGTTTTACGGTGAATGCTTCCGGAGTCATTGAAGACGTCGTAGCGGCAGGAGGCTGTGAACACGCCACCGGTGCAGACGGTGAGGACGGCGGGGCGACGGTCCAGTTGTTTCCCTACGCCGATACACCCAACAACGGCGGCGTCTACAAGGTGTGGGTGACACCGGTGGAACGCTATGACTGTTCGGCACCAGGCAACAAGCACTGCTTCGTTCCGCGCTACAGCAAAGTCGACAACTTCAAGGTCCGGAATCCGTTGATTGTTGAAATCGACGTCCGGTTCTTCAAGAACGGCGTGGCCTTGGACGGCTATGCGGCCGAATGGACCGACACCAACGGTGCGCACAACATCAAGTTCTCCGAATGGAACCCTGATGTTCTTGCCTACCACGAGGCACACTTCGAGGCGACCGAACAGGGAACCCACTCCATCAAGGTTTCCGGTCAGCCTGGCTGTGGCCTCGGAGCCGTGGTGGGCCCGGACGGCGCGCTGGCGAAGATCAAGGGCAGCAGCGCCACGGTGTCCGTGACCGTTGCGGACCACAATGAAGGCGACTACACGTACCGCGTGGACGTCACCTGCAAGTAACCACCCACCAGCGGCCCGGCGGGTTCAACCGTCGGGCCGCTGGCGTGCAACGGACCAAAAGCCTAGGGGACAGCCACCCCGAACGTGTCGCATTTGTTGATGTCACCTGTGGAATAGCCCTGGTAGAACCACTTTTGCCGCTGTTCACTGGAGCCGTGTGTCCAGGACTCGGGGGAGACCCTTCCGGTGGCTGCTTCCTGGATTCGGTCGTCGCCTACCGCGGAGGCTGCCGACAACGCGTCCTGCAAATCCTGCTCCGTCAGGGGATCAAGGAACGGCTTCCCGGTGGCAGGATCGGGCTGGGTTGTCGCATGGCGGACCCACAGGCCGGCATAGCAATCAGCCTGGAGTTCCACACGGACCGCACCGGACTGCGGCCCTTGTGGATCCTGCTGTGCCTGGCCGAGTGTTCCCAGGATGTTCTGCACATGGTGGCCAAATTCGTGGGCCACCACATATTCCTGGGCGAGGGGCCCGCCTGAGGACCCGAAGCGGCTCACCAGTTCGTCGAAGAAACCGGGGTCGAAATATGCGGTGGTGTCTGCCGGGCAATAGAACGGGCCGACGGCACTGGTGGCAGAGCCGCATCCGGTATTGGTCGCCTGGCTGAAGATGACGGTCTCCGGGCGGGGGTACTGCACGTTGTAGTCGGCAAGGTAGTCGGGCCAGAAGGCGTTGAGGCTGTTCACCGTGCCGAGGATGCGGCAGTCGAGCCGCTTGTCGGCGTCAGCGCCTGTCTTGCATTCCTGCACGCCACCAGTGCCTGCTCCACCCTCGACGGCGGGTGGTTGCCCGCCGCCGGTCAGGTCGCCGAGGATGTTCGGATTGACGCCCAGCAGTACCAGCAGCAGTGCCACGATGCCACCACCGATTCCGCCGCCGATCTTGGTTCCGCGGCCCAGGCCGCCGCCACGCCTGTCCTGTACCTGGGATGGGTCGAGCTGTGCGCCGTCGTTGAAACTCATACAGTCAGAATAGACGTCACTTTTGGTGACCGGTGCGGGACACTGCCGTAAAATCGGGTGGATGCCTTTCCTGGACAAACTTCACCTCTGGGCCGCTGAGCACCCGCACGACACCGCCGTCGTCGTGGGACGCCGGCGCCTCACCTGGGCACAGCTGCACCACGCTGCAACGGCCCGGCTCCATGATGCTGCCGCAACCACGATCCTCGCGGAGCCCAATTCAACAGGTTTCATCGAACGCTATGCTGCCGCAGTGGCGGGGGAGCGCCGTTGCGCCGTCCTGGATCCGCACTGGCCTTCGGCCATGATCGACGAGGTGTCGTCGCGGATCACACAGCCGGAGATTGCTGCCGTTGATGCATTAAGGGACGGCGATCCGGCCACCACGTTCCTGGTTGGCCTTACCTCCGGAACCACGTCCGTCCCCAAGGCTTTCACGCGCTCACGCCGCTCGTGGCAGATTTCCTTCGAAGCGTCCATCGAGTTTTTTGGGCTGATGCAGGATGACCGCACCCTGGCGCCGGGTCCTTTGTCGGCCTCGCTGAACCTCTACGCCTTGTCCGAATGCCTTTTCGCCGGGGCGTCCTTCCATACACTGGAGAGTTTCGATGTGGGCGATGCCCATGCAGCCATCAGCCATGACGGCATCACGCGGCTGGTCGTGGCGCCCACCATGCTTCGCCTGTTGAGCGAGCGGGGCCTGGCCGGCGATGTGGATGCCTCCGGTATCCGCAGCATCATCTGCGCAGGCTCCAAACTCGATGGCCGGACTTTGGAGGCGGCGCGGCGCTGGGCACCCAACGCCGCGATCTTCGAGTATTACGGTGCCTCGGAGTTGAGCTTCGTCTCCGGCACCCGTTTGGCGGCAGGCGAGCCCCTGGATCCCGGTGGCACAGGAATCGGACGCCCTTTCCCCGGCGTCGAGCTCAGCATCCTGGATGATGAAGGGAGACATGTTCCGGAGGGTGACCACGGCAACATCAGCGTTCGGAGCGGCATGGTGAGCGATGGCTATCTGTGGGGCGACGACGGTCACGCACTGCGCTGCCTGGACGGCTGGTACACCGTGGGCGACCAAGGGTACGTGGACGACGGCGTCCTGCACATCCTGGGCCGCAAGTCGGACATGATCGTGACGTCGGGGAAGAACGTCTACCCTCACGAGGTTGAGCTGGCCCTTGGATCTGTTCCGGGCGTGGAGACTGCCGTCGCTGCCGGCGCCCCTGATGACATCCGCGGCCAGAGGGTCGTTGCAGGCGTCCTTCCCGCCTATGGTGCCGTGACCGCGACCCAACTCCGCACGGGCCTCGACGGCCTGCTCGCGAGGGACAAGTGGCCTTTGCAGTACTTCGTCCTGTCCGAGATCCCCATGACCGACCGGGGCAAGATCAGCCGCAAGGTGATGTTGGACTGGATCAAGAACCACGACCCACGGGCACAAATCCTTGGGTAGCCTTCCTGGCGACGCCTCCGGGGTGGACGAGTCCCGGCAGCCGGTCATCATCGCAGCACTCCGGTCGCCGATCTGCCGCGCCAACGGACAAGTGAAGCACCTTGGTGCCCATGACCTTCTGGCTCCGGTCCTGGCTGCCCTGCTGCGTGAAGCGCACCTCCATCCGGAGGAAGTGGACGATGTCATTATGGGCAACGCCGTGGGCGGGGGAGGCAACGTGGCCCGCTATGCCGCGCTCCAGGCGGGGATGCCAGTATCGGTCCCGGGAGTCACCGTGGACCGACAGTGCGGATCTGGCTTGGACGCCATAGCACTGGCTTCGCGAATGGTCGGGGCCGGTGGCGATCCTGTTTACCTGGCTGGCGGCGTGGAAAGCATCAGTACCGCCCCGGCCAGGGCCCGCAGGAACGACGACGGCGGGCTGGACTTCTACAGTCGGGCGACCTTCGTGCCGCCCGGCTTTGGCGACCCGGACATGGGTGTGGCCGCCGAGAACGTGGCGCGCTCTTTCGGTGTCGGCAGGGAACGCCAGGATGCGTTTGCCCTGCGCAGCCACCAGCGGGCCCTGGCGGCTGCCGCTGCCGGGACGTTCTCCGCGGAGATCGTCCCCCTGGATACCGGGAACGGAATAGTGTCCGGGGACGATGGTCCGCGTCCGTCGCTCAAAGCTGCACTCATGGAGCGGTTTCCTCCCGCTTTCGTCACCGGGGGAACTGTCACCGCAGGAAACTCGTGCTTCGACGCGGACGCAGCTTCCGCCGTCGTTATTACCTCCCTGGCGCGCGCCCGCTCTCTGGGGGCCAAGGACGGCCTGTTGGTGCGGGGTTGCGACACCGCAGGTGTTGACCCGGAACTTTTGGGGATCGGGGCGGCCTACGCCGCCGCCCGGTTGCTCACAGAGAATGGCCTCGAGCCCGCACTGGTGGACCTGGTCGAATTCAACGAGGCGTTCGCCTCCCAGACCATCGCCTGCCTGGAACATCTTGGGATCGACCCTTCGCTCGCCAACCGTGACGGCGGGGCCCTTGCTCTTGGACACGCCTATGGCGCTTCCGGTGCCGTGCTGGTCACGAGGCTGCTGGCCCAGTCGCGGGTCCGCTACAAGGAAGCCGGAGCCACGCCGCTGTCGCTGGCCATGATCAGCATTGCCGGGGGCATGGGTACCGCCGCCCTCCTGCAGTATGTGAGGCTCTAGACTACTCGTCGCTGTCCCCGGCCTCGCCCAGGCCCCTTGCTGCCAGCGCGTCACCGGTTTGCCGGGCGTAGGCCACCGTGGTGATGAAGACCGGAAGAACCAGTGCCCGGGGATTGCGTTCCAGCCCCCGAGCGCGGGCGGCATCACGGACATCCGAGAAGGCGCCTGCAATGAAGGGAATGCTCCGGAGCATGATCGCGATCGTCAACGCGAAACGCTCGGGGTCGGCGCCCCAGCGACGGAAAGGCCTGGCCAGTGACACCACCCCGTCCAGGAGCTTCTGAACGGGAGTCGTTGCTGTCAGGACCGATGCTGCGACCACACAAACAAGGACGTTCACAACGATTCGCGCAGCAATGGGACCGCCCAGCTGCCACCACTGGAACAGCCCTATCGCCGCCAGAATTGGTGCCACCGTCCGGATGACCCGCCACAGGCGGCTGAGGCCGGCTCCTGTCAGCAGGAACAAAGCGCACATCAGGCAGAAGACAACCAGGGACACCACCCAGTCAACAATCAGGAATGACGCGGTGCCGCAGGCAGCCACCAGCAGGAACTTCGCCCACAGCGGGGTACGGTGGACGAAGGAATCGCCCCTGACATAGTCCGCGATAAGTACGGCCTTGCCCCTCATGACTGCACTTCCGCTGCGCACAGCTCCCGGTAGCAGGCAATACCGTCGCGGGCGGCCCCGTCGAACAGGATCCGGCCGGCGTCCACCACCAGGACCCGGTCCATGTCGGCTGCGAGTTCAAGGTCGTGGGTCGACATGATGACCTGCTGATCCAACCCCGCCACTGAGCGCCTGAGCAGCTCGCGGTTGCGGAGATCCAACAGTGTGGACGGTTCGTCAAGGACCAGCACTTTCGGATCGACGGCGAGCACCGCCGCCAACGCCAACAATTGGCGCTCGCCCCCGGAAAGCTCGTAGATGCTCTGGTCCGCAAGCCGCAGCAGACCGAACCTGTCGAGTACAGACTCGGCCCGCACGGCACGTTCGCGGCCGTTCTTCACGGAGCGCCGCAGGGACAATTCAACGTCCTCGCGCCCGGTCGGCATGACCAGTTGGGACAGAGGGTCCGTAAAGACAAAGCCAACGTTGCTGCGAACCTTCCGGACCGCTGTAACGGTGTCTTCACCGTGGACCAGCACTTTGCCCTCGGTAGGCTCCACCAGCCCGTTGATGAGCCGCAGCAAGGTCGACTTCCCCGAGCCGTTGGCGCCTATGACCCCGATGCGTTGCTCGGTCAGGTCGAGGGAGACATCCTGCAGGAGCGTCTTGGGGGCATCCGTGCCATCAACGGTTACCCGCACCGTGACAGCGTCGAAGCTGATGGAATCCATAAGGTGGCAGCCTACTTGACCCGCCGGACCAGCAGGTCCGGGAACGCCTTGTGAAGGGCGATCGCGATGACTACAGCCAGGATGTTCTTGAGGATGTCACCCGGGTAGAAGGGCAAATCGGCAAGGAATGCTTTGGTGAGGTCAAGTTTGGCGTTCACCATCATGCCCAGGACACCCAGCCCGTGGATAACGACGATGCTGCTGGCCATGGTCGCCGCAAAAAGCAGGAGAGCCCGGTTCTTCCGGGATTTCCGGATAATCCATGCGGCAAGAAAACCGGTAGCTGCAGCCGCAATGGGGAACGCGATGATGTAACCGGCGGAAGGTGTGGCGAGGATCCCCAGCCCGCTGCGCCCGCCACTGAAGATCGGCAGACCTGCCAGGCCCAGGAGTACATAGAGTCCGACGGCGGCGAACCCCCTTCCGGGACCGAGCACCAAGCCGCTGAGCATCACGGTGAGGGTCACCAGCGTGATCGGCACGCCCAGGGCACCCACCGGAATGCCCGGAACAATGGAAGATGCGGCGACGAGCGCCGCAAAAACGGCGATCAGGCCGAGGTCGGTGGCGGTCCAGCGTTTGCGGGGTGCAGTGCGCTGTGCCGAAGCGGAAGTGGTCTGGCTCACGGGAAGTCCTCTCAGGAAAAGCTGGGTGCTGTGATGCGGTGTTCCCCCTGGAATTCGAGAATACGCAGGCCCCGGTACGCCGTTTTTGGAGCCTCTCCACAAACGGATCGCGGGTTCCTTGGTGGGGGGCCCACGAGCGCGGCCGCGGGCACCGGTTCGGCGGCTCCCCGGGCTGCCGGTAGACTTGGACAGGCCGTTCCCACGGCTTCTCCGCAGCGCCCCCAATATATTCCGGACGTTGCCGGCTCTTCCTTCGAAAGGCATCACCCGAATTGATTACCGTCCAGGACCTCGAACTCCGTGCCGGCGCCCGCCTGCTGATGGATCAGGTTAACTTCCGGGTGGACAAGGGCGACAAAATTGGGCTGGTAGGCCGCAACGGCGCTGGAAAGACCACTCTGACACGGGTCCTCGCCGGAGAAGGGCTTCCCGCGGGCGGAAAGGTAACCCGCAGCGGACAGATCGGCTACCTTCCCCAGGATCCCCGCACGCCGGACATGGAGCAGCTGGCCCGGGACCGTATCCTGTCAGCCCGCGGCCTGGACGTTGTGGTCGGCAAGCTGAAGAAGGCTCAGGCCGAGATGTCCAGTGGTGACGAGTCCGTGCAGCGCAAGGCCATGAACCGATACGACCGGCTTGAGGCCGAGTTCCTTGCCGGTGGTGGCTACGCTGCCGAGGCAGAGGCAGCAGCCATCTCCTCCAATCTGGCTCTGCCGGAACGCATCCTTAACCAGCCACTGAAGACGCTCTCGGGCGGCCAGCGTCGCCGCGTGGAACTGGCCCGCATCCTGTACTCGTCAGCTGAAACACTCCTGCTTGACGAGCCCACCAACCACCTCGATGCCGACTCGATCGCCTGGCTGAGGGACTTCCTCAAGAACCACCAGGGCGGCCTGATCGTCATCAGCCACGACGTCGAACTGCTCGAAGCGACAGTCAACAAGGTGTACCACCTCGATGCCAACCGTGCGCAGATCGACTACTACAACATGGGGTGGAAGCGCTACCTGCTGCAGCGCGAAACTGATGAGCGTGCACGCCGGCGCGAGCGTGCCAATGCAGAGAAGAAGGCGCAGGTCCTCATGGACCAGGCCAACAAGATGCGGGCCAAGGCCACCAAGGCCGTGGCCGCCCAGAACATGGCCAAGCGTGCCGAGAGGCTGCTGGGCGGACTTGAGGCTGTCCGCGAGAATGACCGCGTGGCCGCTTTGCGGTTCCCCGAGCCCTCACCCTGCGGCAAGACTCCCTTGACCGCAGAAGGACTGAGCAAGTCATACGGTTCGCTGGAAATCTTCACCGACGTCGACTTGGCCATCGACCGTGGTTCCCGGGTGGTCATCCTCGGCCTCAACGGCGCAGGCAAGACCACCCTCTTGCGAATGCTTGCCGGCGTCGACGCCCCGGACACCGGGGAGATTGTGCCCGGACACGGCCTCAAAGTGGGCTACTACGCCCAGGAGCACGAGACGCTGGACCACGACCGGACCGTCCTGGAAAACATGCGCTCTTCCGCACCCGACATGAAGGACTCGGAGGTACGGGGCATCCTCGGTTCGTTCCTCTTCTCCGGCGACGACGTCGACAAACCCGCAGGCGTCCTCTCCGGTGGCGAGAAGACCAGGCTCGCTTTGGCCACGATCGTCGCTTCAAGCGCCAACGTGCTTCTCCTCGATGAACCCACCAACAACCTCGATCCCGCCAGCCGCGCGGAGATCCTCGGCGCCCTGAAGAATTACGCGGGCGCCGTGGTCATGGTCAGCCACGACGAAGGCGCGGTGGCAGCGCTGAACCCGGAGCGCGTGGTGCTGCTTCCGGATGGCGTGGAGGACCTTTGGAACGAGGACTACCTGGACCTGATCACCCTCGCGTGATGAAGCTACCGTACGCGGAGTTCTTCAGCTGCCGTGATGCGGAGCAGCTCCCCATAGGTGATGGAGAACATCGAATTGTGGTCGCCGGCTCCGGCCCACAGCAAGGGGTGCCGTTTCAAGGAATCGTCCAGGATGGTGCGGATTTTGTGGGGGTGGCCGACCGGCGCTACGCCCCCTACTTCCTGGCCTGTGTGCTCCACAACGAACTCAGCTGTGGCTCGGCGGACCTTGCCCAGGCCGAGCTGCCGTGAGACAAGGCCGGTGTCCACCTTTGCAGCACCACTGGCCAGAATCAGCAGCGGAGCACCGCCCACCTCAAAAACCAGGCTGTTGGTGATGGCGGCGACGTCGCACCCGAGGACTGCCGCGGCAGCCGCTGCTGTCGGTACTTTCTCCTGGAAGATGCGGACGGTATCGCCGGCACCGGAGGCTGTCAGCGCCGCTTTGACAGAGAGGACTGCGGGCATGGTTTCAGTAGCCTTGGGCATCCAGGATTGCGTCTTCCTCTTCTTCGGATGTGCGGCGCTTACTCTTGCGTGGCGCAGGTGCACGGCGCTTGGTTGAACCCGCTGCCGCTATGGTTGTGTCGTCTTCCTCGTCCTCGGCATCGATGGCTGCGTTGCGCGCCTGTTGTCGGGCGGCATACCCAAAACCAACAAACATCAGCACACCGAAAGCGAACCACTGCAGCGAGTACGACAAGTGGGTGCCTTCCTCCGTGGCCGGTTTCGGGAACGGAGCAGGCATCGGCTGGACGGCAGGTGTTTCGCTGGCCAGCTGTCCGTAAGCCCCGGTGGCAACCGGATATGGCAGTTCTTCCGCAAATCCGGGAAGGTCGATTGACGCCAACTGCCCCTCCACTGCGCCACGGTCGAGCCGGGGTTCCGACGGCTTGAGGCGGGCCACGATGGTGACCTCTCCAGCAGGCGGCGACGGCACGACGTCGGGCCTTCCCGGGGTGTTGTTGCCAATCGGGAGCCAGCCACGGTCGATCACCACAGCTTCCCCGGTGGTCAGGCGGAAGGGAACCACCACGTCGTAACCCGGCTGGCCGTTCAATGGACGGTTTCGGACGACGCGCTGCCCATCGGGATCGTACGTGCCCCGCATTTCAACCTGCGTCCACTCGCGTTCGGGATCCAAGTGGGTGAACTGTTCCTTGACCTGCGGGAATGGCACCGGCGTGGCGGAGTAGTTACTGACCACACGGTTGATCTCGGCCAGCGTTTCAGCCCTGCGGTCCATTTGCCAACGCCCCAGGAACACACAGGCCGTGGCAAAGATGACGGCCAGCACGAAATAACCCAGCCACTTGCTGGAGAACAGGAAACGGTACATTCAGTGCGCCCCGCCTACGGTGGTGGCGTCACTTGCCTCAAACGGCAGGGTTTCCTTCCACAGGCCGCGGGTTTGCAGGTATTCTTCGAGCCATTCCCGGTGTTCTGCGCACGACAACCACACCTTTCGCCGATCCGGAGTGTGGATCCTGGGGTTGTTCCACAGCAGTTGCCAGCGTGCGGCTTCGCGGCAGCCTTTCCGGGAGCAGATGTCCGGCCCCGGGGCCTGTTCTGCCTGGCCGCCCGGTCCGGAGCTGCCCAAGGTGAAGATGTTCATGAAGCCGCCCGTTCGTTGCCGGCTTCCCCGGCCTTCGGTGGTGGTTGGTGGGTGTCTGCCTGAGGGGTGGCGGACTCGTCGTCCACCAATTCTCCTTGGAGGACCGTGACCTCTTCCTCGGCCGGAGGCTCTTCCGCCTCGCGGCCGGAGCCTTCGATTTCGGCGACCGGGACGTAGTCCAGCAGTGACTCACTGTGGTCCTCCGCTTTATCACTGCCGTTGGCTATGACCACCGCTACCCAGGGGAGGAAGACGGCCCCGGCCACAGCGATGATCTTGAACCAGCCGTCAACGACGAAGATCAGGACAATGCACACCATGCGGATGCCCATGGCCACCGCATACTTGATCATGCGCTCCCGCATGTCCTCCGAGTGGGCGGCCGCAGCATCGGTGATGCTATGGATTTCCGCATCGCCGGAAACGGCGTCCGGATCCCCGGGCACCTGCTGCAAGGGACTGTTCTTTCGTGTCACAGCTGAATCATCACGCTCCAAAGGCTTCTTCCAATTCTCTCACCAAGGTGGTAGCCGCCAAAACCGGCCGGAGCCGGCTACCCGCGGGTCGGCCGGCAACACCGCTAAGATCGAGGCAGGAAAATCCCTTTCTCGTCCCAGCGGCACAGCCATGCCGCAGAACCTGGAGCGTAAGCATGTCTGAAACAGCACCCACTGGCCGCAGCGTCCTGATCACCGGCGGAAACCGCGGCATCGGCCTCGCCATCGCGGAGTCCTTCCTCGCCAACGGCGACAAGGTGGCTGTGACCTACCGGAGCGAGTCGACGCTGCCGGAGGGTGTCCTCGGCGTCAAGGCCGATGTCACCGACGAAGCCTCCATTGACGCGGCCTTCAAAGTGGTCGAGGAAGCGCACGGTCCCGTGGAAGTCCTGGTGGCCAACGCCGGCATCACCAAGGACACGCTCCTGCTCCGGATGAGCGAAGACGACTTCACGTCCGTGCTGGACACGAACCTGACGGGCGCGTTCCGCGTCATCAAGCGCGCCTCCAAGGGCATGATCCGCCTCCGGAAGGGCCGCGTAGTCCTCATCTCCTCCGTTTCCGGCCTGTACGGTGCTCCGGGCCAGATCAACTACTCCGCTTCCAAGGCCGGCATGGTGGGCATCGCCCGGTCTCTGACCCGCGAACTCGGCAGCCGCGGAATTACGGCCAATGTGGTCGCTCCAGGTTTCATCAACACGGACATGACAGCCGAGCTGCCGGAGGAAACCCAGAAGTCCTACCTGGCCAATGTTCCGGCCGGACGCTTTGCCGAGGCTTCTGAAGTTGCCAATGTGGTGCGGTGGGTGGCCAGCGATGAAGCTGCGTACATCTCCGGTGCCGTGATCCCTGTGGACGGCGGCCTGGGAATGGGCCACTAGGCCCTGGTTCTTGCTTGACCCGTCACATTTTGTAGACGGGCAACAACCGCTTTCGTCGGATGCGCTGGCATGATGGAAGCCAGGCCTTCAGTTTTTTGGATGATTTAAACAAGAGGAGCAGAATGGGAACGCTGGATAACAAGACGGCGATCGTCACGGGGTCGTCCCGCGGGATCGGTGCCGAGGTCGCCAAGATCCTGGCAGGTGAGGGTGCCGCCGTCGTCGTTAATTACCGCCAGAAGGCCCCCCGGGCCAACAAGGTTGTTTCCGAAATCCAGGCTGCCGGCGGACGCGCAGTAGCCGTGGGCGCCGATTTGACCACCGAGGAGGGTGTCCACACCCTCGCCAGCACTGCGATGGAGGAATTCGGATCCCTCGACGTTCTGGTGCTGAATGCCTCGGGTGGCATGGAGTCCGGCATGGAAGAGGGGTACGCCCTCAAGCTCAACCGCGACGCCCAGATCAACATGCTCAACGCAGCCGTGCCGGTGATGCAGGAAGGCTCCCGCGTGGTTTTCGTGACCAGCCACCAGGCGCACTTCATTGACTCCGTGGCCACCATGCCTGAGTACGAGCCTGTGGCCAGGAGCAAGCGCGCAGGCGAGGACGCACTCCGTGCCCTCCTTCCCAACCTCGCGGATAAGGGTATTTCGCTGGTGGTGGTGTCCGGCGACATGATCGAGGGCACGGTCACCGCAACCCTGCTTGACCGGTCCAACCCCGGGGCCATCGAAGCCCGCCGGGCTGAAGCGGGCAAGTTGTACTCGGTAGAGGAGTTCGCCGCCGAGGTGGCCAAGATGGTCACTGCGGACGTTGAGTCCGGTCACACCGAATACGTAGGTGGCGCCGACTACTTCGGCAAGGCCGGGCAGTAGCCCACCACCAAACTCACAACGGTCCGGGACTTGGGTCCCGGGCCGTTTTTGTATCCCTTCGTAGTTGGATGACATTTCCATAAAGTTATTCTTTTTCACGTCATAAAATATCGAAAGTTGTTTTGAAGAAAGCGATTTGGCAAGATCCTTCTTTTTCTGGTTGACTCAGGAAGTCGCCCATGCCACCCCTTGAAATGGATGGTCCGGCGGTAATTCATGAGTTGCGGACCCAATGCGGGAAAGCATTACTGTGAACCAGGAGCTTCTTTGGACCTGCTATTGCACGCTGATGACATTCACGCATCCTACGATCAACGCCGGATCCTCAAAGGAGTCGGTTTTTCGCTGCATAGAGGTGAAATCCTGGGACTTATCGGGACCAATGGAGCCGGCAAAAGCACGCTGATGGGCGTACTCGCCGGTTCCCATCAACACAGCAGCGGACGGATGACCCTGGCAGGGGAGGTCTATGGTCCCGATACCACCGATGAAGCCCAGGCCTGCGGCGTTGGCCTCATACCGCAGAACTTCAGGCTCAATCCGGAACTCACCGTCGCGGAAGCTATTTTCCGCGGAACTTTCCAGGGTGCCAAGCCTCATGCCGACCTTCGCGGGCAAGCCAGTGCCCTCCTGGCGGACATTGGCGTAGACCTGGATCCCGACACAAAAGTCGGCGGACTGATACGAGCTGAACAAACGCTCGTGGAAGTACTGAGAATGGTCGCCGAAGAGGCGCAGCTGGTGATCATGGACGAGGTCGCTGCCTCGCTGCCGGACCACGACGTTGCCGTGCTGCATAAGGTCCTTCGCATGCTCATCAGCCAAGGCCGGGCCATTATTTACATCACGCACCGGCTGGACGAGGTGCGGTCAATAGCCCACCGCATCGCCGTCCTGCGTGACGGCAGGGTCCACAGGGTCCTGGACGCGAGCCAGACGAATGAAGACGAACTGGCCTTCCTGCTGCTGCAGGAAAAGCCCGAGGGCAATTCACGCCCTGGAGAACCGGCAGCGGGGGACGAGGCGCTCAGGGTGGCCAATCTTCAGGTGGGTGACCGGGTACGGGATGTGACGTTCAGCGTTGCAAAAGGCGAGATCTTCGGGTTGGTGGGTACCCATCGGTCCGGAATCTACGCCCTGGTGGAGGCTCTTGTCGGCCTGCACCCCAGCACTTCCGGACGCATCTTCGTACGTGGCGTGGAAGCCGCGATCCGCAATCATCAGGATGCCCGCGATCTCGGGATCGGCTTCCTCTCCGACACCACGGACAACTTCGCACCGGAGACCAGCAGCATCGTCGACGGACTGCATCACGCAGCAGATCCGGCGGCCGTCAGCTTGCAGGATGAAGTGATGCAACTGCGGGGCGTGATCGAGCTTGTTCGGCGGATGCGGATCAACACCACCAATATCCACGGCACCATGGCCACGTTGTCCGGGGGCGACCGGCAGAAGGTCCAGTTGGCCAAATGGATGACCACTGATTGCGACATCCTGGTGCTGAGCCACCCCAGCCGTGGAATCGACATCGGGGCCAAGGAAATCGTCTACAGGATGCTCCATGAACTCACCCAGACCGGTGTTGCGGTCATCCTCTTGTCATCGGACCTGTCCGAGCTCGTCGGTTGGTGCCACCGTATCGGTGTCATGCGCGACGGTGAGCTGGTTTCCATCGAAGCGAATGCCAATACCAATGAGGATGTCCTGGTGCATCACATGCTCGGCGACAAATTTCAGGAACCACGCGGGGAGGCCCGCCGGCTCAAGGGGCAACCAACGTAAAACCTGCCCAACTGAAAAGGGGGTGCCCGCTTCATGCGGGCACCCCCTTTGGCTGTTCGGCTGGTGTCAGATGGTGATCCCCTTGGCGAGGTTCTTGAGCTTGTGCCGGGCCAGTGCCAGGTTGGCGTAGGTCCTGTCCAGGACAAGGTAGACAAAGAGGCCCTTTGAACCTGCCGAGTTCAGCACGTTAATGAGGTGGTACTGCGTATCCAGGGTGATCAGCACGTCCTCGATATCACTGTTCAATCCCAGCTCTGCCATAGTCCGGAGCTTGGCGCTGACAACATTCGAGTTGCCGGCAGCCGCTACGCCCAGGTCGAAGCCCGGACTTCCTCCCTGGGCCAGGGCCATGCCACTCGTGTAGTCCACGATGGCTGCGCCGGTAGCGCCTTCGATGGACAGGAGCTGTTTGACCGCTTCATCAAGAGAACTCATGATGTCTTCTTCCTTTTCATGATGGTCAGTGACGGTAATAGTCATTGATTCGCGGCCGATGGTGGTATCCACCCCCGGTTCGGACACTGCTCCGTGGTCAACACTGAGTAATTGCTGGAGTGAGCTGGGTAGCGCATCCTGGTATTCCGACGGGTTTTCATCCGGCGCAGGAACCTCGGATCGTTTCCACCATTTCCACGAACGCTCGGAAATGCTCACTTTTGACCTTGCACCTTTACAGTCGACTGCCACGTACCAAAGAACGAACCGTTGGGGGAATCACTGCAGGACACGCAGGATCATCGGCCAGTTACATAGTTAAGTGGCTGCAAACCCAATTCATGACGGAGTTTGATCGACCTATTCAGGCTCAGACGTTCGCGATATGGCGCACTGCGTCCAGGTACGGCATGTTGATGGCGGCGTCAGCAACTTCACGCACTGCTGGTTTCGCGTTGAACGCTACTCCGATTCCGGCCGCACCCAGCATGTCGAGGTCATTGGCGCCGTCGCCGACTGCGATCGTGTGGTCGAGGTCGATTCCTTCGGCCGCTGCCCATTCCCTGAGGTACTTTTCCTTGGCCGCCCGGTCGATGACCGCACCGAGCACCTTGCCTGTCAGCGCGCCGTCGACGATTTCCAGTTCGTTGGCAATCCAGTAGTCCAGGCCCAGCTCTTCGGCGATCGGCCCCAGGATCTGGTTGAACCCGCCGGATACGACCGCCACTACGTGACCTGCGGCCTTGAACGCGGCCACGAGTTCTGCCGCGCCCAGGCTGAGGCGCACTTCCTGGCGTACGGAGTCGACGACGGCGGCCGGGAGGCCTGCGAGGACGGCGACCCGCGCGTGGAGGCTTTGGGCGAAGTCCAGTTCCCCTCGCATTGCTGCCTCGGTGACGGCTGCGACTTCTTCCCGTTTGCCCGCATAGGCGGCCAGCAGCTCAATGACTTCCTGTTGGATGAGCGTTGAATCGACGTCCATGATGAGGAGTTTGCGGGGAGCCTGCCGAAGGGCTTCTGGGACGATCGCGGTATCAACACCGGGAAGGCCGGCAGCAGCGATGGTGCGGCGCAGGGAGGCCAGGTCCTCCGCCGTCAGGGCAGCGGCGGCGAGCTGCGCGGTGTGGACTCCAAAACGGTCATCTCCGGAGTGTGATTCCGATGACACTGAGACGCCGGAGCCGGCCAGTACCTTGCGCAGATCTTCAAGGGATCCAGGGGACAAATTCACGCCATAGCTGACCGCAGCCACATTCGAAGTCATGGCGTCAATCCTATCGAGGCGGTTACCTGCACCCGAATCTGTTTCGCTGTGTCGACAGGCCGCGGCGCCGGTTATCAGTCACGTTCAGTTTTGTCCTAGTGTCTACTGCTATGAGTGATGTTCTGGAATTGGCTTCCGTCAGCGTTGTCCGAGGCAAGAAGACCCTGCTGGACAAGGTTGACTGGCAGGTCAATGAAGGCGAACGCTGGGTGATTCTTGGCCCTAACGGCGCAGGCAAGACCACACTTCTCCAGATCGCTGCCGCACGGCTGCACCCCTCCAGCGGCACAGCAGGAATCCTCGACGAGGTCCTTGGCAGGGTGGATGTCTTCGAACTTCGTCCGCGCATCGGCCTGTCTTCGGCAGCCCTGGCCAACCAGATCCCCGAACACGAGAACGTCCTCAACGTGGTTGTCACAGCTGCTTACGGCGTCACCGGCCGTTGGCGCGAGGGCTACGAGCGCGACGACGAACGCCGGGCTTTTGGTCTGCTGAACGAATGGGGGATGGGTCCGCTTCTCAACCGGACCTTCGCCACACTGTCCGAAGGTGAGCGCAAGCGGGTACAGATTGCCCGCGCCCTCATGACGGACCCCGAGCTCCTTCTCCTGGACGAACCGGCTGCCGGTTTGGACCTCGGAGGGCGCGAGGAACTGGTGCACAAACTGGGTGAACTGGCCAGTGATGAAGCAGCACCGGCCATGGTATTGGTGACGCACCACCTTGAAGAGGTGCCACCGGGATTCACGCACGCCATGCTGCTTCGGGAAGGCGAAGTGGTGGCCGCAGGGCCCATCAAGGAAGTCCTCACGGACGAACACCTCAGCACCACCTTCGGACTTGCCCTCGATGTCACCGAGAACGGTGGCCGGTACACGGCCACTGCCCGCCGCTAGGTACGGTCGAGCGTATTAACTGTGGAGATTCTTAGCAGCATCCTGGTCTTTTTCGCCGGCCTCTGGGCAGGCACCATCAATGCCGTCGTCGGTTCCGGCACCCTGGTCACTTTCCCGGTCCTCATCGCCCTGGGCGTCGCACCTGTGGTGGCCTCCATGAGCAATGCGATGGGGCTGGTTGCCGGCACGGCCGCCGGCGCCTGGGGCTACCGGCGTGAACTTGCGGGCCGGGGCAGGCAGCTCATGAAGTTGATGCCCGCGTCCTTGTTGGGCGGTATCACGGGTGCCTGGCTGCTCCTGCACTTGCCGGAGCGGGTCTTCGCGTACGTTGCACCCGTGCTGTTGGTTGCAGCGCTTCTGATGGTCCTCTTCCAGCCGAAGCTTCAAGCCTGGATCCGGAACCGCGAACAGAATCCGGAACATGCCCTCAAAGACAAGAGCCACGGAATCCTCCTGGTGGTCCTCATCTTCCTCGCCGGCATCTACGGCGGCTACTTCGTGGCTGCCCAGGGAATCCTGCTGGTAGGTATCCTCGGGGTGTTCCTGTCCGGAACCATGCAGAACGCCAACGCCATGAAGAACATCCTGACGTTGACGGTGAACATGGTTGCCGCAGTCTCCTACCTGATCTTCGCCTTCGACCGGATCAACTGGCTCGTGGTTCTGCTCATCGCCGTCAGCTCCACGATTGGCGGACTGGTTGGCTCCAAAGTAGGCCGCAAGCTCTCACCCAAGGTGCTCCGCGGTGTCATTTTCACGCTGGGCATCGTGGCCTTGGGCTTCATGGTCGCCAACCTCCTGAAGTGACGGGTCGGCGATGACCCTCCACTACCTTGAATCTGCCGACGACCCCCGGGTTTCGGACTACACCAAACTGACTGATGTGCACCTGCGCAAGCTGCGCGAGCCGGAGGAAGGCATGTACATCGCCGAGTCCTCGCGCGTACTGCGCAGGGCCCTTGCGGCAGGCCACACGCCCCGGTCCTTCTTCCTCGCAGAGAAATGGCTCGAGGATCTCAAGGATGTCTTCGAGGCCTGGCCCGACGTTCCGGTTTTCATCGGCAAGGCGTCACTGCTGGAGGAGATCACCGGCTTCCACCTTCACCGGGGAGCCATGGCTGCCATGCACCGGCCCACCCCGGTCCCGCTGACGGAGTTGCTCGCCGGGGCTCAGCGCGTTGCAGTCCCGGAAGACATCGTGGACCACACCAGGGTGAATGGCCTGAAAATGCAGGGGGCGGGCAACACCCGGCCACCGGGACGATCGAGGATCGCGGTCCTTGAGAACCTTACCGATCACACGAACGTCGGCGCGGTTTTCCGCAGCGCCGCAGCCATCGGCGTCGATGCTGTACTGGTCTCGCCCCAGTGCGCCGACCCGCTGTACCGGCGCTCGATCCGCGTATCGATGGGCACCGTGTTCCAGGTGCCGTGGACCCGGATCGAATCGTGGCCTGGCGACCTCGAGGTCCTTAAGGAAGCTGGCTACTTCGTGGCCGGCATGTCTCTCGGCGAAGGTGCCATCACTCTTGACGAGTTGGTCGCCCAGGACTATCAAAACCTCGCGCTGGTCTTCGGCACCGAGGGCGACGGGTTGAAGCCCGAAACCGATCAGGTGCTCGACGCGCGTGTGACGATTCCGATGATGAACGGCGTGGATTCGCTTAATGTCGCGGCGTCCTCCGCTGTGGCTTTCTACGCGACGCGGTAGCCGGAAGCGCGCTATAAGGAGCGCCTGACTACCCTCAGCCCTGCTTCGTGTTACCGCATTTCGAAGCTCAGCCTGCTGAGTACATGTCGGTATATTTCCTCCGCGTCGATGTCAGGATGGTTGACCGCCGCCCATGCGCGCAACGCGTAGTCATAGTTCTGGATCGGGCCGCCCGGGATGGGCACCACGTACGCTTCGTTCCGCAACTTGGTGATTGCTGCTTGTGCCTGTGCAGGGAGCGCTGGTTCCGCGCCTTTCGGTGCAGGAAGGGATGTGTACCGATCTTGAGCCTCGCTGTAGGCTCTCAGCGCCGCGTTCAATTCGTTATCGTCCATAACTATATTCTGCATCCTGGGCGTGCGGGAAAGCCGCAAGCCACCGGGCGATTCCCCGGACTGTGCAGACCACATGGACATTCTTTGATTGTGAGCCGCGTTCTCGTCCGGAACCCGCTGCGCGAGTCTCATCGCCCGTGGCGATCGCTGGCTGACGATGGCCTGGTCACGCCGAGGCGATGAGGCGGGGGAGATTGGAGAGCGCTGCGGCCGCATGGGCCCGGCTGCGTTCGCGGGCCCCGGGGATGCGAGGGTCCCCGGCATAACGCTCCAGCTCGGCGAAAGGATACAACCGGCTCGTTCGCGACCAGGAGGACACGGCCGGATGCTGGGCGCGTGCCCGGGCGTTCGCCATCAGCGCGGCGTAAGCGATGAGGAAGTCGACATTCCGATCCCAGAGGTGCAGCGGGGGGCACAGCTTGTTCTTCTGGTCGTCGTCGTGGAGTTCGGCTTCGACGACGCCAAGCATCGCGTACTGGAACGAGACGGTGCCCCAGAACATCGGCTGAAGCGTGATGCGGCCAGGTTCGAAGATCGGACGAAGCGGCGGCCGGACGAGTCCCGACGCAGCGCAGTGGAGGTGCAGTGTGTCGGGTGTCGTGGGGATGACACCGTCGTCGAGGATGATGCGGTCACGCTCCACACTGCGCACGTGGCCGAGGCGGACGACATCCTCGATTCGCCGGAGGAGAGCGATCTCGGCTTCTGAGACAATCGCTCCGTGGAACATCGTGGGTGGCACGGAGGGATCAACCCGCAGCAGGATTCCCTGTTCGTCGAGCCGTGCAAAGAGATCCTCAACCGTGGTCGCCTGGGCCATGGCCTCGATCTGTGCGGCGTTTGCGACGTACTGCTCCACTACCCGGTCGTGCGGCTGCAGGTAGCGTCGATTCGGCCACCAGCCCTCGCGCGGTTTGATCCACGTGATGTCTGCGGGATCCACACCCCGCTCGAGAAGCCACACACACGTGTCGAGAGCGGTCTTTCCCGATCCGATGACGGTGAAGCGTCCGGCCGGATGGGCGAGTCGGGCGAGCCCACCGGTGGGGATGCAGCGGACTCCCTCGGCCACGGCGAACGGCGGCGCGGAGGTAGCGGGAATGCGGCCCTCAAGATACCTGGCGTCCACCACGCGGCGGCGCACGGTGACGGGCACGGTGCGGCCGTTCAGGCGGGAGACCACCAGCCCTTCGTCAAGGAACTCGCTCCCGGGCAGGTAGGTCACACGACCGGTCGGCAGGAAAACCCTCCCCATCGCCTCTTCGAAATGCGCGCAGATCTCGCTGGGGCCAGCCAACTCGTACATGCCTGCGTTCGTGCCGGTGACGTCGCGCCTGTCGGATCCGAAGGCCACCGATTCGACGCCGTAGAGGTTCGCGGGCTGGTGCAGCCGAACGAACGGATATGCATCCTGCCAATGTCCCCCGGGCGCGTGCCGGCGATCGACGATCGCCACCGTGGCATCGGAGTGCGCGAGGATCCGGTCGGTGAAGGCCATCCCCGCTGTCCCGGCGCCGACCACCAGGTAATCGGCCTCGATGCTCCCGCGCATGCACTCACAGTAGACCCGGCCGTCTGCGCAGGGGAATCCTCCGGTTCGCCGGTAGGGTCGGCCGCCGCGAAGCCTGAGGCTGGTGCGTGCCTGGTTCGTGCCTGCGCCCGGTATCCGGTATGATTGCTTGTTGGTCCGCCCGCTGGAATCCTTGGATGACAGCAAGCCGGACCACCTCCATTCATACCTGGCAGCTGGCAAAATCCAGTTGCGCGAACAAAGGTCCAATTATGAAGTCTGATATCCACCCGAAGTACGAAGCTGTTGTTTTCAACGACCTGGCTTCCGGCGTCAAGTTCCTGACCAAGTCCACCGTGTCTTCTTCCAAGACCATCGAGTGGGAAGACGGCAACACCTACCCGGTCATCGACGTCGAAATCTCCTCGGAGTCCCACCCGTTCTACACGGGCAAGCAGCGCATCATGGACTCCGCTGGCCGCGTCGAGCGCTTCAACGCTCGCTTCAAGGGCTTCGGCGGCAAGAAGTAACCCACTTCACCCCAAGTCTTTTGGAAGGCCCGCATCACCGTTTTACGGCGATGCGGGCCTTTGCGTTTTCGGGCAAGATGGAACCCATGACTTCCCACCCGGCCCAGGAAACGCACGACGACGGCACGCACCTACACGGGGAATACAAAGTTCCGGGCGGCAAACTTGTAGTGGTTGACCTGGAGGTCAACGACGGAGCCTTCGCCGACGTCTCTGTCAGCGGTGATTTCTTCCTGGAACCCGATGAAGCCTTGCTGGACATCAACGCTGCGCTGACTGGCCTGCCGGTGTCTTCATCGGCTGCCGACATCGCCGCAGCAGTTTCTGCCGGCCTGCCCCAGGACGCGGTGCTGTTCGGTTTCTCGGCCGAGGCAGTCGCCGTCACTGTCCGGCGTGCGCTGTCGAAAGCCACCGGGTGGGCGGATCATCAGTGGGAAGTCATACCCCCCTCCGTCCTGCCCACACCTGTCAATGTGGCCCTCGATGAAGTGCTGACAGAGGCGGTTGGCGCCGGCCGCCGCAATCCCACGCTGCGTTTCTGGGACTGGGAAGAACCATCCGTCGTGATCGGGAGCTTCCAGTCCGTCCGCAACGAGGTGGATCCTGCAGGAGTGGAAAAGCACGGCGTGACCGTTGTCCGCCGCATCAGCGGGGGCGGTGCCATGTTCATGGAAGCCGGCAACTGCATTACCTACTCCTTGTACGTGCCACAGACCCTCGTGGACGGCATCAGCTTTGCCGATTCCTACGCATTCCTGGACTCGTGGGTCATGGCGGCATTGGAAAAGCTGGGCATCACGGCGTTCTATGTGCCGCTGAACGACATCGCCACTGATCAGGGGAAGATCGGGGGAGCAGCGCAAAAGCGGCTGGCCAACGGCGGCATGCTGCACCACGTGACCATGAGCTATGACATCGATGCAGACAAGATGGTCGAGGTCCTGCGCATCGGCAAGGAAAAGCTCTCGGACAAGGGGACACGGAGCGCCAAGAAGCGCGTCGATCCGCTGCGACGGCAAACGGGACTGGCGCGTGCGGCGATCATCAGCGCCATGCAGGACGTCTTCACCGAGCGGTACGGCGCGGTGGAGTCACGGTTGTCGGATGCTGAACTTGCCGAAGCCAGGAAACGGGTTGATGCCAAGTTCGGCACCGAAGAATGGCTCAACCGCGTTCCCTAGCTACCGAACGTGCACCTGAAGGTTTCAGCCAGCCGCCTGGGCCGTGAGGGCACGGAGGAGGTGGCTCCGCTGCTCGATGATGATGCGGCGCAACGCACGCGGAGCATGCTCGTGCTCCTGGAGCCACCGGTCCGTCCTGGCCACCACCGGATGTGTGCCTGGTTCCTGCCCGGGGCCCGGATCCTGGGCGCCCGGGAAGAGACCGCGGACGATCCTGCCTGCGATCTCAATGCTCCTTTCGGCCCACACGCGTTCCAGCGAGTCGAAATACGGCTCCACATAGCGGTCCAGCATGGCCGCAGGGGCCAGTCCGAAGCCCGTGATCGTGGCGCTGAGGAGTTCGTTGGACAGCCCGGATGCGTTGACTGAGGCATCCCACGCCGCGGCTTTTACCGCCGGATCCGGTCTGGCCGATGCCGCGAGTGCGTGCCCTTCCCGTCCCGAAGCGGTCTTGTCCCGGGCGAGTTCCGCATCCAGCTCCGCGAGGCTGGCAAGTCCGTGGGCAGCCAGCGCCTGCCACAAGCTCCAGCGCAGCTCGGCGTCCACCACAAGGCCGTCCACTACATCCCCTCCAGCCAGGATGCCGCGGAGCAGGGGCAACTGGCTGTCGCCATGCCGGGACACCTCCGCGAGGACCCGCGCCCAGGCCAGTTGCTGGTCAGACCCGGGGACAGCGGACCGCAGTTGCGCGGCCGCCACGGCAAGGAAGTCCTTGCGGACACCGTCGCGACCAGGCACCGGCACATAGCGCTCAATGGCCATGGCCGCATTGGCAAGTATTGTCTGCAGCGCCCCAATGCCGGTCTCCGCCGGAGCAAAACGCTCGACGGCGGCCACGTAGCGCGCTGCCGGGGTCACGCCATCGCGGGCCGAATCCCACAGTGCGGTCCAGCACAGTGCCCGGGCCATGGGGTCCTGGATCCTGTCCAACGAGCTGCGCACGGTCTCCTCCGAGACGGCGTCGAGCCTGACCTTGGCGTACGTGAGGTCTTCATCGTTGAGCAGCAGCAAGGCAGGCCGGGGGCGGCCGCTGAGTTCCTCAACCACAGTGGAGGGGCCCGTGATGTCGAGCTCGACGCTGTCAGCGCGCACCAGGTTGCCGGAAGCATCTGGTTCATAGAGGCCAAGGCGCAAGCGGTGAGGGCGAAGTTCCTGCTTGCCGCTCAGTGGATCCACCGCGTCCTGGCTGATCGTCACCGTGCCCATGGTGCCGCCGTCGTCCACGATCGCTGCGGCCAGCGTGGGGATTCCGGCGGTCTGCAGCCATTGCCGCGCCCAGTGGCCCAGGTCCCGGCCGGACGCGTCACCCAGGGCGTGCAGGAGATCCTGGAGGGAGGTGTTGCCATATGCGTGCTGCCGGAAGTATTGCCGTGACCCGGCGATGAAGGCGTCGAACCCAACGTAAGCCACCAGTTGTTTCAGGACAGAAGCGCCCTTGGCGTAGGTGATTCCGTCGAAGTTCTGCTTGGCGGCCTCGAGATCGGGGATGTCAGCCACGATCGGATGGGTGGTGGGCAGTTGGTCCTGGACATATGCCCAGGCTTTGCGTTTGCCAGCGAAGGTGACCCACGCGGAGTCCCAGTCCGTGGCGCGGTCAACGCCCAAGGTACCCATGAAGTCGGCAAACGATTCCTTCAGCCACAGGTCGTCCCACCACGTCATGGTCACGAGGTCGCCGAACCACATGTGCGCCATTTCGTGCATCAAGGTGTTGGCGCGGGCCTGGTACTGCGCGTCCGTGGCCCGCGACGCGAAGACATATTTCTCGGTGAAGGTGACCAGGCCCGGATTTTCCATGGCACCCAGATTGTATTCGGGGACAAATGCCTGGTCGTATTTGCCCCACGGATAGGGGTAGTCGAAGAGTTCATTGAAGAACTCCAACCCGTTCTTGGTGAGCTTGAAGAGCTCACGGGCATCGAAGGCCTCCGCCAGGGACGCGCGGCAGTAAAGGGCCACCGGGACGTCCAGGTGCGTTCCGTCGTCGAAGGTTGTTCCCCAGTGGTCCGTGGCTTTGAAGTAGGGGCCGGCCAGGATGCTGGTGATGTAAGTGGAGATGCGCTGGGTCGTGGCGAAGTCCCAGCGGGTCGCAGCAGCGTCGTCCGGAACCTGTGTCCGCGCGGTTTCCGCACCGTTGGAGGCCACTTCCCAGCCGGAGGGGGCGATGACATGGAAGGTGAATTCGGCTTTGAGGTCCGGCTGTTCGAAGTTGGCAAAGACGCGCCGGCTATCCGCCGGTTCGTATTGGGTATAGAGGTAGCACTGCCCGTCTGCCGGGTCGACGAACCTGTGCATGCCCTCGCCGGAGCGGCTGTACAGAGCGGTCGCCTGGACGGTGACGGTGTTCTCGGCGGCAAGGCCTGCCAGCAGGATCCTGCTCCGGTCCACCACGGTGGCTGGGTCGAGCGGGGCGCCGTTGAGCACCACCGAGTGGACATCTCCGCCGATGAAGTCGAGGAAGGTGGCGGAGCCGGGTTCGGCTGAAAACGCTATGGTGCTGCTGCTGGGGTAGCCCGCGACGTCGGGATCTGCCGCGTCGCGGACATCGAGGGTGACGTCGTAGCTGTGGGTGGTGATGAGGGCTGAGCGGGTTGCGGCTTCGTCGCGTGACAGATTGTGATTCGACACACAGCTATCTAATCATGATCGTGGTCACGGCCACGCTGCGGCGGCAACGGGTTGGCAACAGCGACACAATCAGCCCGAAATGCGCTCGACCCAAAAAGGTGATTGTCTAATTCCCATGTCTGACCTCTTCCTCGACTACTCCGAGGCCGCTGCCCGCAGCGGTGCCTACGATGAAATGTTTGCCCCGGGCCATGTTGCCAGAAGATCCTACGGTCAGGTTGCCGGTGCGCTGCGCGAGCTTTCCTTGGCGGATGTCACCGCACGTGCCGATTCCATGGCACGCAGCTTCCTGGACCGCGGGGTGACCTTCGACTACGCAGGGGAGGAGCGTCCCTTTCCGCTGGACATCGTTCCACGGGTCATTCCCGCGGACGAATGGGATGTGCTGGAGCGTGGCGTGGCCCAGCGCGTCAAAGCCCTGGAGGCGTTCCTGAACGACGTCTATGGACGCATGGCCGTGATCGCCGACGGCGTCATTCCCCGCCAACTGGTCACCACCAGCGCGCACTTCCACCGGGCTGTCCATGGATTCGAACCGTCCGGCGGTGTGCGCGTGCATGTCTCCGGCATTGATGTCGTGCGGGATGCTGCCGGCACCTTCCGGGTGCTCGAAGACAACGTCCGCGTTCCGTCAGGCGTCAGCTACGTGCTGGAAAACCGGCAGGCCATGGCCAAAGGTTTGCCCGAAGCATTCGGCCAACAGCACATCCGGCCCGTTGAAGAGTATCCACGCAGACTGCTGTCCGCTCTGCGCAAGACCGCACCGGCCGGCGTCGACGATCCCACCGTGGTGGTCCTGACGCCCGGCGTCTTCAACAGCGCCTACTTCGAACACACGCTGCTGGCCGGCCTCATGGGCGTCGAACTCGTGGAAGGCCGTGACCTCATCTGCCGCGGCAACCGCGTGTACATGCGAACCACTGCCGGCGAGCAGCGCGTGGACGTGATCTACAAGCGCATCGATGATGACTTCCTCGACCCCCTGCAGTTCCGCTCAGACTCCATGCTCGGCTGCCCGGGCCTGGTAAACGCCGCACGTGCCGGCGGCGTGACCATTGCCAACGCCGTGGGCAATGGCGTGGCCGATGACAAGCTCGTGTACAGTTACGTGCCTGACCTGATCCGGTACTACCTCCACGAAGAGCCCATCATCGCCAACGTTGACACCTTCCGGCTTGAAGAGAAGGAGGCCCGGGAACACGTCCTCGACCGCCTGGAGGAACTCGTGGTCAAGCCCGTGGACGGTTCCGGCGGCAAGGGCCTGGTCATCGGACCGGACGCTTCCAAGGAAGAACTCGAGGCCCTGCGCAAACGGGTCATCCAGGACCCGCGCGGATGGATCGCGCAGCCCGTCCTGCAGCTGTCCACCGTTCCCACCCTGTCCGGGGACAAATTCGGTCCCCGCCACGTGGACCTGCGGCCCTTCGCTGTCAACGACGGCGACGACGTGTGGGTCCTTCCGGGGGGACTCACCCGGGTGGCACTCAAGGAAGGGTCCCTCATTGTGAATTCGAGCCAGGGCGGCGGCTCCAAGGACACCTGGGTCCTGGCCGACTCGCCCCAACTCCCTGCAGAGATCATTCCCCGCCCGTCCCTCACGGTCCGGGAACAGGTTTCCGTGTGGCCCGTGGAAAGCAACTGGCGCGACCGCCAGTCGGAGCAACAGCAGTGAACCCGTCCTGCTTAAACTGCCCCATGCCCACCCCACCGTCACTGGACCGTCGACACGCACCACGCGAAGGAGGCACAGCCGCATGCTGAGCCGTATTGCCGAGTCTCTTTTCTGGATCGGACGCTACGTGGAGAGGGCAGACGGTACTGCCCGGATCCTGGATGTCCACCTGGAACGGTTGAACCACCTGCCCATTGACGAACAGCGCAGCGTCGCGCGGGAACTCCTCGCGGTCATGGGTGCCCGGCCCCACAGCGAGGACTTCGGGCTCCCGGAACTGCTCAATGCCCTGGCCTATGACAAACAGAGCGCATCCTCGATCGCAGGCTCCCTCGGAGCAGCCCGCGAGAACGCCCGGCGTGCCAGGGAAACCGTCTCGCAGTCGCTGTGGGAGAGCCTGAACACCACCTACTACGGCCTTAACCAGCACCGCAAGGACGTGGTGGGCACGTACCGATTCTGCAACTGGGTCCTCGAACGCACCGCCATGGTGCGTGGACTGGCCGACACCACCGTGAGCCATGATGAGAGCTGGTTGTTCATGGTCCTGGGCCGCTCCCTGGAACGGGCAGACATGACAGCCCGCATGCTGTCCACCCGGGATGTTCAGTCCGCAGGTATGTCCTGGGTCAATATGCTCCGGTGCGCGGGAGCCTACGAGTCCTTCATCCGCACCCGCCGGGCAGCCTTCGGGGACCAGCACGCGGCAGAATTCCTGCTGCTGGACCGGCTCTTCCCGCGGTCGATCGTCTATGCCCTGCGCGATGCCGACGAGTGCCTGGCCAAGCTTGACCCTTCCGCCCAGCGCGTAGGCTTCATCAACGATGCCCGGCGCATCGTGGGCCAGGCAAGGACCTTCCTCGAGTTCCACCGCACCGACGACCTGATGTCCGAACTGCCCGAACACATGGAACGTGTTCAGAAGGCCGTGGCACAGGCATCGGACGCCATTTCCCGTAAGTACTTCAATCAGGCTGACGAACACGCCTGGGTGGGAGAAGTTTCATGACCCGGCTGAGCATCGTCCACAAGACCGCATACAAGTACAACCGGCGCGTGACGCTGTCCTACAACGAGGCCCGCATGACCCCGTTGACCGACGGCCAGCAGGTTGTCCTGGAGTCGTCCCTCAAAGTCACGCCCAACCAGGCGTCCGTCAGCACCTACCGGGACTACTGGGGAACGCGCGTGACGGCCTTCGACATGCAGATGCCCCACGAGAACCTGGAAGTCCTGGCAACCGCCACGGTGGAAGTCCACCGCACGGAGCGGGTGGCCAGCGACGACACGATCGTCGGTTGGGATGTCCTTGCTTCGGACAAGGTCCAGGATGAGTTCAGCGACTGGTTGCCCCAATCGCGGCTGAGCGGTCCGGGGGAGGAAGTCCTCGGAATTATCCCGGGCGTGGTCCAGGGCACCAACCCCCACGAGGCGGCACTTGCCGTCTTCTCGTGGATGGCGGGGGAGATGACCTACATGAAAGGTATGACCGGCGTAACCACCAATGCCGAGCAGGCCTGGACACAGAAGCAGGGTGTGTGCCAGGACCTGGCCCATCTGGCCATCGGCTCGCTCCGGAGCTGTGGCATCCCGGCCCGGTACGTTTCGGGCTACATTCATCCCCGGTCGTCGGCGGATATCGGGGAAACCGTTGCCGGCCAGTCCCACGCATGGCTCGAGTGGTGGGACGGGGAATGGCGAAGCTGGGACCCCACCAACCACAAGCCTGCGGGCGACTACCACGTCACCGTTGCCCGGGGACGGGATTACCGCGACGTTCCCCCGCTCAAGGGCATCCTGTCCGGAGGAGGCGGCTCAGCGCTGTCGGTCTCCGTGGAGATCACCCGGCTCGCCTAGTGCCCGGACAATAGGGAGCGCCCTGCGGAACACTGTTCCGCAGGGCGCTCCCGTTGTACCGCATAATCTACCAAGGCGACGGCTTGTAGTCCTTGAGGAAGACGCCGTACTGGTCCTCGCCCTGTTCGCCCATGACGATGGGGTCATACACGCGGGCTGCCCCGTCCACCAGATCCAGCGGCGCATGGAAACCCTCTTCCATGAGACGCACCTTGGTGTAATGCGGGCGCTCGTCGGTGATCCATCCGGTGTCCACTGCCGTCATCAGGATGCCGTCGGCCTCCAGCATTTCCTGGGCGCTGGTGCGGGTCATCATGTTCAACGCGGCCTTGGCCATGTTGGTGTGCGGATGTCCCGGGCCCTTGTAGACACGGGAGAACTGACCCTCCATGGCCGAGACGTTCACGATGTACTTCCGGCGGGCGCTGGACCGTTTCATGGCACCACGCAACCGGCTGACCAGCAGGAACGGCGCGGTGACGTTGCACAGTTGGACCTCCAACATCTCCAACGGGTCGACTTCGTCCACGACCTGTGTCCAGCTGTTGATGGTGGCCAGGTCCGGAACCAGGCCCCCGGCGTCAATGGCCGTTCCGGATTCGATGCGTTCCAGCGAAGCGGAGCCGGTGGAAAGCGCCAGGGAGGTAATGGCGTCGCCGGCGAGGACCGGATGCTCGGTCACGCTCGTCGCCAGGGCCAGCGGATGTTTATCGTGGGCGTGGCCGAAGGTCACGAGCTCCGGCCCTCCGTTGGCTGCCTCAAGGGCCGCGGGCAGCGGCTCGTCCTCGGCATCGACCAGTGGTTTGTACGCGTTTCCTGAGCGGCGTACGGTTTGGGCTGCGTTGTTGATGATGATGTCCAAGGGACCGGCCTCATTGAGGGAGTCCGTCAATGACATGACCTGGGCGGGATCCCTGAGGTCAATACCCACGATCCGCAGCCTGTGCAGCCAATCGGCGCTGTCTTCCATCGCGGCAAAGCGGCGTGCCGCGTCCTTGGGGAAGCGGGTGGTGATGGTCGTGTGGGCTCCGTCGCGAAGGAGCCGCAGCGCGATGTACATTCCAATTTTGGCCCGTCCCCCGGTCAGCAGGGCCCTGCGGCCGGTCAGGTCGGTCCGGGCGTCGCGCTTGCTGTGGCTGAATGCAGCGCACTCGGGACACAACTGGTGGTAGAACGCATCCACCTGCGTGTAGTGCTGCTTGCAGATGTAGCACGGACGTGAGCGGATCAGGTGGCCGGCAATCTGGCCGGTGGCCGACGGAGCCAGCTTGTTGCCGCGCGTCTCGTCATCGATACGATCGGGAGCCGCGGTGGCAGTCAGTGCCATGACGGCGCGGTCGGCCTCGGCGATCTGGTCACGCTTGGTGTTCCTGCGGTGCCGCTTCACCGCCTTGAACATCTTGCCTGTGGCGCGCCGGACCGAAACGTAGTCCGGGTGCTCTTCGTCGTAGACGTGGATCGTGTTCAGAACCTTGAGGCAGGCCTGGATCTCTTCAGGCGTCAGGTCGGTGGAGCTCATTGACCCAATTTTACAGCCTTGGAAGACCCGGACCTGCCTCGGGACGTTCTTAGCGGACGACGGTTTGGGAGGCGGCGTCCGCTACCCGTGCCTGGATCCCGGCGGCAACTTTTTCAGCCGAATCCCGGATGTCCGGATCGCCGTGTGTGGCCGCCTTGAGTGCTTCCGGAAGGCTTCGGCGGTACTCGGCAGACAGGGCCAGCTCTGCCTCGCCCGGTTCCGGAACAACCTGGCCCTTGGCCAGCACGGTGATGCCGGATTCGGTGACCTTGTAGCCCCGCGCCTTGTCCAGTGCCGGGTCCAGCCCGATGGCCGCACCGGCAGGAACCTTGACGTTCTTGTCGACGATTGCGCGTTTGATGACCGCTCCTTCGCCAATACGGACCTTGTCCATGAGTACTGAGTCCTGCACGCGGCTGCCCGCAGAGACAAAGACGTCGTTGGACAGGACCGAGCCCTCCACTATTCCGCCGGAGATGACCACTCCACTGGCAACGATGGAATCCAGCGCCGTACCGACAGTGCTGTTCTCGCCGCGGACGAACTTGGCCGGCGGGGAAATGCTCTGGCGGGTGTAGATGGGCCACTCAGAGTTGTAGAGGTTGAAGACCGGAACCGGGGAAATCAGGTCCATGTGCGCGTCAAAGAAGGAGTCGATGGTGCCTACGTCGCGCCAGTAGGTGCGGTCGCGTTCAGTGGCTCCGGGAATGTCATTGAGCGTGAAGTCATAAACTCCGGCCTCGCCCTTGTCCACGAAATAGGGAATGATGTCGCCGCCCATGTCGTGTTTGGTATCGAGCCGCTCGGCATCCACGTGAAGGGCTTCCACCAGGGCGTCGGCGTTGAAGACGTAATTGCCCATGGAGGCCAGGAACTGGTTGGGATCGGCGGCAAGACCCGGGGTGCTGGCCGGCTTTTCCACGAAGGCCGCGATCTTCTGGGGATCGTTCTGGTCGACTTCGATGACACCGAACTGGTTGGCCATGTTCAGCGGCTGGCGCACCGCCGCGACCGTAGCCTTCGCGCCGCTGGCGATGTGCTGTTCCACCATCTGGGAGAAGTCCATGCGGTAGACGTGGTCGGCACCGACCACCACCACGATGTCCGGGGCGTCATCATGGATCAGGTTGAGGGACTGGTAGATGGCATTGGCGCTGCCGAGGAACCAGCTCTTTCCCACACGCTGCTGTGCAGGCACCGATGCAACGTAGCGGCCCAACTGCGTGGACATGCGCCAGGTCTCGGAGATGTGGCGGTCCAGGCTGTGCGATTTGTACTGCGTCAGGACCACAATTTTCAAATACCCCGAATTGACCAGATTCGATAGTGCAAAGTCAATAAGCCTGTAGCCCCCGGCAAACGGAACCGCAGGTTTGGCCCGGTCTGCCGTCAGCGGCATGAGGCGGTTTCCCTCGCCACCTGCCAGCACGATTGCCAATACTTTCTTCAACGCCATGGTCATAGCTCCCGTACGTCTTCGTAGCCCCCAAAAGTCCGATTTTCCGGACTCTTTCACACTAGAACACATAAGCCGGAACGACTACGTTGGGTAGCGTGCGTATAGACATTGTGACTAAAGAATTCCCTCCGGAAATTTATGGCGGTGCCGGTGTCCACGTTGCCGAGCTCAGCCGGGTGCTGGCAAAGCACGTCGACCTCCATGTCCGGGCCTTCGGTGCGCCCCGGGATGCCGACTACCACGGCGCCACCGTGGACTCCTATGCCACGCCGGCGGACCTTGGCGATGCCAACGCCGCAGTGCAGACGCTGGGCGTCGACCTCAGGATCGTTCCTGACATCGCGGGAGCCGATCTGGTCCACTCGCACACCTGGTACGCCAACATGGCAGGCCATTTGGCCTCGCTGCTCCACGGAATCCCGCATGTGCTCAGCGCCCACAGCCTGGAACCGCTGCGGCCATGGAAAGCCGAGCAGCTCGGGGGCGGCTACGCATTGTCGTCTTGGGTGGAAAAGACGGCCTATGAAGCCGCCGCGGCGATCATTGCCGTGTCGGACGGAATGCGGCAGGACATCCTGCGCAGCTACCCCGACGTCGACCCGGACAAGGTCAGGGTGGTCCACAACGGCATCGACGTTTCTCTGTGGCAAAGGGACGAAGACGACGACGTAATCCGCGACCTGGGCATCGATCCGGCCAAACCCAGCGTGGTATTTGTAGGCCGCAACACCCGCCAAAAGGGCGTTCCGTACCTTCTCCGCGCGGCCTCCAGCCTTCCGGCAGACGTGCAGCTCGTCCTGTGCCTCGGGGCTGCGGACACCCCGGATCTCGCCGCCGAGACCGCGCGGCTGATCGGGGAACTGCAGCAGACCCGCGAAGGCGTGATCGTGATTGAGCGGATGCTCCCGCGGCGTGAACTGATCCAGGTCCTCAGCCATGCAACCGCTTTCGCCTGCCCTTCCATTTACGAACCCCTGGGCATCGTGAACCTTGAGGCCATGGCCTGCGGCGCAGCGGTCGTGGCCAGCGCCACCGGCGGTATCCCGGAAGTCGTCCAGCACGGTGAAACAGGGTTGCTGGTCCCCCTGGAGCAGGTGACGGACGGCACCGGCACCCCGCTCGATCCGGACAAGTTCGTCAGCGACTTCGCCGCAGCGCTGAACGAGGTTGTTTCGGACCCGGCCCGTGCCCGCACCATGGGCGCGGCAGGCCGCCGTCGCGCAGAAGAGCACTTCTCCTGGGAGTCCATCACCGAAACCACCCTTGAGGTGTACCGCTCAGTCCTCAAAGAGGCCGGCACCAACGCCTGAGCGTTCCGCGCAGCAGCCCAACAACGACGACGGCGCCGCCCCCAAGGTGGGGACGGCGCCGTCGTGCGTTCCCGGCAAGGGGACGCTGCACGTTCCGAAAGTATTCACCGGCACGTCACGCGGGGCTGCTACCGTGGCGCGCGTGCCTTCAAGGCCAGCAGTGATTTCTCGTCCGCAGGTGCAGATCCGCTGGCCCGCTGCTCGCGGAACCAGGCGCGGGCCTCGTCCTGCCGGGCTCCCTCGGCGCCGGTGGCTACTGCGGCGCGAAGGTGCTCCGGACCGTACCCGAAGGCGTCCACCAGATCCACGGCATGCGGACGAATCTTCACCAGCAGCCGGTTAATGTAGGTACCAACGGTACGGCCGCGCTGCATGGAAAGCCGGCCGTTCATCAGGTACCAGGCAAGGTGCTTCTCGATGAGCGACAGTCCAAAGAGATCACGCAGCCACGTCAGGACCTGCTTGGTGCCGTCGTCCCGTACGTCGGCCAGCGCCTCCGTAAATGCCTCCCATTGCAGCAGTTCTGCGTGCGCCTGGGCCGCTTCAATGAGTTCGTGCTGGTGCTGGTTGAAGAGGGCTGCAGCCTGGTGCTGCGGCAACTTGTTGGCCCCCTTCAGGGCCGCGCCCACCTCGGCCACCATGGATTGCACGCGGTCGGCAAGCAGCGTGCGCTGCCCTTCCTCATCGCGCAGGGCCAGGGCAGCCTTCTGGACAGAGCCCGAATCAGCCACGAACTGCGCAACCTGCCGCAAGCCGGTCCGGTGCAAGGCGACGCCAGCCGCCTGGTCCACCACGTAGCGGGCCAGGACACCGAAGTCGGCGCTGCGGAATTCCTTGGCGTAGTCGGCCAGGAGCCGCTTGGCCACGAGTTGCAGGAGTACCGTGTTGTCGCCTTCGAACGTCACATAGACATCCAGGTCCGCGCGCAGGGAAGCGAAACGGTTCTCGATCAGGAAGCCTGCACCACCGCAGGCCTCACGGCATTCCTGCAAGGTGTCCAGGGCATGCCAGGTGCTCAGCGGCTTGAGGGCCGCGGCCAGCGTTTCCAGGTCCTGGCGGTCGGCGTCGGTGTCGTGGGCTCCGGAGAAGACGTCATCGAACTTGCGGAGCAATTGCTCGTGGGCAAACCCGGCAGCGTAGGTCGTGGCGAGCCTTGTGAAGAGCCGGCGTTGGTGCCGCTGGTAATCCAGCAGGACTTCCTCGTCAGTGGTGGAGGAAGCGTTGAACTGGCGACGTTCAGTGGCGTACTGAATGGCCGTCTTCAGCGCCACTTTGCTGGCGGCCACGGCGGCACCGTCCAAGGAGACACGACCCTGCACCAACGTGCCCAGCATCGTGAAGAAGCGGCGGCCGGGACTCTCGATGGGGGAGGAGTAGGTGCCGTCCGGTGCCACGTCTCCATAGCGGTTCAGCAGGTTGGTGCGGGGAATCCGGACGTTGCTGAAGTGGAGCCTGCCGTTGTCGATTCCGTTAAGCCCGCCCTTGATACCGTCATCTTCACCGCCCACACCGGGCAGGAATTCCTTGGTAGCCGGGTCGCGGAGCTCCACATAGAACGCGTGGACGCCGTGGTTGACCTTTTTGGTTACCAATTGGGCGAAGACGACGGCGGCCAGGCCATCGTTGGCGGCATTGCCGATGTAGTCCTTCCACGCCGCCCTGAAGGGCGTGTTGATAACGAATTCCTGGGTCGCTTGGTCATACGTGGCCGTGGTCGCAATGCTGGCCACGTCCGAGCCATGGCCCGTTTCGGTCATGGCGAAACAACCAGGGATCTCCAGGCTCATGATTCCGGGGAGCCACTTGTCCTGATGTTCCTGGGTGCCCAGGTGCATGACCGCCGAGCCAAACAGGCCCCACTGGACTCCTGCCTTGATCTGCAGGGACGGGTCTGCGGTCACCAGTTCCTCGAAGCCGGCGATGTTGCCGCCGTGGTCGTCCGAACCTCCCAGGCGGACCGGAAAAGCACGGTGGACGGCGTTGTTGTCCACCAGGTACTTGAGCTGCCCGAAGACCCGGGCACGGTGTTCAGTGTGCGTCCGGCCTTCGATTTTCTGCACTTCCGGCTTACCGGCAAGTGCGCGGGCCTCACGGCGTACATCCGCCCACGCGCCCAGGAGCTGCTCGCCGAGTCCGGCCACATCAACCACCGGGCCGTCCTGGCGGGAAGATTGCATCGCTGCTGCTTCATCGCGGCCTGGTTGCCTGGCTGGGGTGCGATCAACTACATCCGTCATTGTGATTCCTTCTTTGGTTCTACAACTGATGGGTCATTGGGCTGATGGTCATTGGAAAGTGCGGTGCCGGAATTCCCGGTAAGTTCCGGCGCAATGCCAAGGCACAGCCAATCGGTGATCTGGCCGGCCATGGTTGCCTGGTCCGGTTTGGCCTCGCCGGGAGGACTGCCCAGCCACATTTCACCGGCGTTCCTAACCAGGCCGATTGCGGCGGTGGGCCAGTACCGGATCAGTGCCTCTTTGCCGGTACCGAGGTACTGGCGCATGGGGGTCGCAATCATCCCGGTGATCTGCTCGAAGAAGTTGCCGAGTGCACCGGAGGCGGCGATGGCATCCTGCGCGGACGCCTCGCCAGGGGACACCCGGGTAATAAAGGCATAGACGTTGGGACTGGACCCGGCCATTTGCAGGTACGCCGAGACCATGGCGTACAGCCCCTCCCGGGGTGTTTGTGCAAGCTGGGCCGCTTCCTTGAGGCGCCGCTGCATCTGGGCCAGGACTACCTCGCCCATAGCCTGCTGGAGGCCGGCCTTGTCCCCGAAATAGCGGTAGTACACGGACTTGGACGTCCCTGCAGCGCTTGCGATGTCTTCCATGGAGGCCTCGCTGCCCAGCGCGTGGACGGCCTTGCGGGCGGCCCTGATGAGCTCCCGCCGCCGTTCCTCACGATGGTTTTGCCACCGGGATGCGCGCCCGTCGACGGCGGATCCCGCCTGGGTTGCGGAGGCGTCCGCCGGCATGTAGCCGCCGGACGGGAAATCTGTTCGCCGGTTGTTCACGATACCCAGCGTATCAGGTACGCTGGGTATCAGTAACAGGCCACCATCGAAGGAGACCCCATGGCTGCTGCAGAAGGCAACAACGCCGGCGGTACCAACCCGCCGGCAGGACAAACCACACGCCGGGCCGTGATTGTTGGCGGCAACCGCATCCCCTTTGCCCGCACGGGCGGGGCCTATGCCAAGTCCTCCAACCAGGACATGCTGACCGCCGCCCTGGACGGGCTCATCGCGCGGTTCGGGCTGCAGGATGAACGGATCGGCGAAGTCGCAGCAGGAGCCGTCCTCAAGCACTCACGCGACTTCAACCTCACCCGGGAAGCCGTCCTCGGTTCTGCCCTGTCACCCGAAACACCCGCCTACGACCTCCAGCAGGCCTGCGCCACGGGCCTCGAAACAGTCCTAGGGCTGTCCAACAAGATCAAGCTGGGGCAAATCGAGTCCGGCATCGCCGGTGGCGTGGATTCCGCCTCCGACGCCCCCATTGCAGTCAGCGAAGGGCTCCGGACGATCCTGCTCGACCTCAACAGGGCGAAGACGCCCACGCAGCGTCTTCGCATCCTGTCGCGCATCAGGCCCAAGGACCTCGCCCCGGAGGCTCCCTCTACCGGCGAGCCCCGGACAGGCCTGTCCATGGGCGAACACCAGGCCCTGACAACTGCGCAATGGAATATCACCCGCGAAGCGCAGGATGAGCTTGCGTTCGCCAGCCACAGGAACCTCGCCGCCGCCTACGACCGGGGATTCTTCGATGACCTCATCACGCCGTACCGCGGATTGAGCCGGGATTCGAACCTCCGCGCTGACACCTCCCTGGAGAAGCTGGCGGGGCTGAAGCCGGTATTCGGCAAGAACCTTGGCTCGCAGGCCACCATGACGGCGGGCAACTCCACGCCACTGACCGACGGCGCATCTGCCGTTCTCCTCGCCACGGAGGAATGGGCTGATGGCCGCGGCCTCCCCAAGCTGGCCACGGTTCTGGACGGAGAGGCGGCTGCCGTCGACTTCGTCCACGGCAAGGACGGACTGCTCATGGCCCCGGTCTTTGCCGTTCCCCGGCTGCTCGCACGCCACGGCTTGACTTTCGAGGACATCGACTTCTTTGAAATCCACGAGGCCTTCGCCGGAACGGTGCTGAGCACGCTGGCTGCCTGGGAAGACGAAGACTTCGGACGGACCCGGCTGGGGCTCGACGGCGCACTGGGCAAGGTGGACCGCGCCAAACTCAATGTCAACGGATCGTCCCTCGCCGCCGGCCACCCGTTCGCCGCCACAGGCGGACGGATCGTGGCCTCGCTGGCGAAGATGCTTCACGAGCAGGGGACCGTGGCAGGAAGGCCGGCCCGGGGGCTGATCTCGGTCTGCGCGGCGGGCGGACAAGGTGTCGTAGCCATTCTCGAAGCAGCTTAGGGAGCGACGTGACAGATACATACACGCGGATCGTCAGCCAGGGACTCGGAAAAGACGTAGCCAGGAGGCTGGGACTGCCACAGCCGGTAGAGCTGAGGCGCCATGCGCCCGGTGCTCCGTTGGTGATCGGGCCGGTGCTGGTGAACGGCGACAGCCTCGGTGCCGACGACCTCGCCACGGCGCTGCTGGGCTGGGGCCTGGACGTGCGGCGCAATGCTTTGCCCAAGGAGAAGCTTGGAGCCGTCATCCTGGTGCTTGACGCAGTGCAGCATCCCGACGACCTGGGCAAGCAGATCCTGACAGTCGCAGCGTCATTGCGCGACCTGTCCCCGAATGGCCGCATCATCACGGTTTCCAGGACTCCGCACTCGGCGTCGACGCCGGCGTCGGCCGCGGCCCGGCAAGGTGTTGACGGGATGCTGCGTTCGCTGGCCAAGGAGTTGCGCTCCGGTGCCACGGCCAACGGAGTGTTGCTGGCAGAAGACATCGCCACCACGGCCCCATCTGCCCTGGGGGCTGTCCGCTTCTTCCTCTCGGGCCGCTCCGCATACGTTGACGGCCAATTCCTGACGGTAACCTCTGCTTCGGGCAGCATGCCTGCTGATGTCGATAAGCCCCTTCAGGGCAAGGTCGCCGTAGTGACCGGCGCCGCCAGGGGCATTGGCGCCGCCATCGCCAGGACTTTGTACCGGGACGGCGCCAAGGTCGTGGTGGTGGACATCCCTGCTGCCGGCGACCACCTTGCGGCCGTGGCCAACCAGGTCCACGGCACTGCCCTGCAATTGGATATCACCCGTGACGATGCCGGGGCGCGGATCATCGAGCACGCTGTGGAAAGGCACGGCCGCCTCGATATCGTGGTCCACAACGCCGGCATCACCAGGGACAGGTTGCTGGCCAACATGGACGAGGGCAGGTGGCAGTCGGTGATCGCAGTGAACATCGCAGCGCAACTGCGCATCAATGAGGTTCTTTTGGCATCGGAACATTTCAAGGAGGCACCGCGCATCATTTCCGTCGCTTCGACCAGCGGCATCGCAGGAAACCGGGGCCAGACGAATTACGGGGCGTCCAAAGGCGGCGTGATCGGCATGGTCCGGGCCACGGCGCCACTCATGGAATCCTTCGGCGGAACCATCAATGCCGTGGCGCCGGGCTTCATCGAGACGGAAATGACGGCCAAAATGCCCTTTGCCATCCGTGAGGCCGCCAGGCGGCTCAATTCCCTGAAGCAGGGAGGCCTGCCGGTGGACGTTGCAGAGGCCATTGCTTTCCTGGCAACGGAACCGGCCGGTGGAATCAACGGTGGCGTACTGCGGGTCTGTGGACAGCAACTGGTGGGGGCATGAGCCGGACCCAGCCCGTGATTCTTGGTGAAGTTCCCTCACTGTCCAAGCTCTACGTCAACGCCGCGGCAAATGCGGCCAGGCGGCGGGTCCTGGGCTCGGCTCCCGGCAGGAAAAGGCTGCCTTCAGCAGTCCATGAGGTCAGGGGCGTGCTGGCGGACGTGGAGAACCTGACCGCGTACCAGCACCTGGTGGGCGAGACCGCCAGCGACGTCCTTCCCGCCGGTTACGTCCATGCGCTGGCCTTTCCCGTCGCCATGAGCGTGATGAACCGTGACGACTTTCCCTTGCCATTGCTGGGCATGATCCACCTGCGGAACGTTGTGGAACAGCGGGCGCCGATCCTGTTCACCGAGGCCCTGGATGTCCGGGCCTGGTCGGAGAACCTGGCCGGCCACCGGTCCGGAACCCAACTCGATGTGGTGGCCGAGGTGCGTTCCGGCGGTTCGGATGCGCTCGTTTGGCGCGGGGTGTCCACGTACCTGGCCAAGGGCGTGTTCCTGCCAGGCGTTGATAAGCCGGGCCACTCGAACGGATCTTCAGGTGGAGGCGATTTTTCACCGCCGGACCCTACCGCCGTGTGGCAACTGGGCCTGGAGACAGGCAGGAGCTACGCCACGGTCTCCGGTGACTTCAACCCCATCCACCTCAGCACCCTGTCCGCCAAGGCACTGGGTTTGCGGGGGTCTATTGCGCACGGCATGTATCTTGCTGCCCGCGCACTGGCTGATGTTGGTTCTGCCAAGTCCGATGCCTTCGTCTGGGAGGTTGCCTTCGACGCTCCGGTCTTCCTGCCGGCCAAGGTGGCACTGGACATCGCCACCACCCAGACCGATGCGGGAGCCTGGGAACGCTCCGACTACGTTGCGTGGAACCCGCGCAGCGGGCGCAGGCATTTCAGCGGCAGTGTGCGCTCCATGGGCTGACCCATCATGAACAAACATGACCCTGGTCAAAAAAAGAAACAGGGCCTGGAATCTTCATTCCAGGCCCTGTTCTTGGTGCGCGGAGGGGGACTTGAACCCCCACCCCCTTTCGAGGACTAGCACCTCAAGCTAGCGCGTCTGCCATTCCGCCACCCGCGCAGAGTGGTATTCAGAGGCCCTGTGGACACCTTGCAGCATCCCGCTTTCCTCCGAAGCAGCGAGAAAAACTCTAACACGGGGACAAGGCAACTGAAAAATCGGCCATCACCCCGAAACCCTGCCCCGGTGGCCTGAGGTCCTGCGGATGACGGGGCACCGGACATGTCGCGGTTGTGATGAGTAGGCTGGGGGTAAAGGGACAGCAGCGGTGCATCGTCCGCGCCGGGCCACCGGAAACCTGCAGCCAGCCACGCAAGGAGAGATTCATGTCTGATATCCGCCCCGAGGATGAAGTTGTCCGGATCTGCCAGGAGCTCATCCGGATCGACTCCTCCAACTTCGGCGATGGAACAGGTCCGGGCGAACGCGCGGCAGCCGAGTACACGGCCGGCCTGATCACCGAGGTTGGACTTGATGCGGAGATCTTTGAATCCGCGCCGGGCAGGGCCAACGTGGTCACGCGCATCGCCGGTGAGGATCCATCGGCCGGCGCACTGGTGGTGCACGGACACCTGGACGTGGTGCCCGCCCTGAAGGACCAATGGAGCGTCGATCCTTTCAGCGGCGAACTCAAGGACGGACTGATCTGGGGCCGGGGCGCCGTGGACATGAAGGACATGGACGCCATGATCCTGTCCGTGATGCGGGACTTTGCCCGGACCGGCAGGAAGCCGAAGCGGGACATCATCTTTGCCTTCTTCGCTGACGAGGAAGCAGGTGGCACGTATGGAGCCCGCTACGCTGTGGAGCACCGGCGCGAACTCTTTGACGGTGCCACTGAGGCCATCTCCGAGGTAGGCGGCTTTTCCACCACCATCGGCGGCCAGCGGACATACATGCTCCAGACGGCTGAGAAAGGTCTTTCCTGGTTGCGCCTGGTAGCCCACGGCAGGGCAGGGCACGGGTCCCAGATCAACACGGACAATGCAGTCACCAGGCTGGCCGCGGCTGTCACCCGTATCGGCGAGTTCAAGTGGCCCGTGGAGCTGACGCCCACCACCCGGCAGTTCCTGGACGGCGTAACGGAACTGACCGGCGTCGAATTCGATCCCGACAATCCGGACATCATCCTGAAGGAGCTCGGAACTGTTGCCAGGTTCGTCGGCGCGACGCTGCAGAACACCTCCAACCCGACGTTCCTGCGCTCCGGTTACAAGCACAACGTCATCCCCGAATCAGCCGAAGCCTATGTGGACTGCCGGACGCTTCCCGGTCAGCAGGAACTGGTTTTCGACACCATCAAGGAACTGGCAGGAGAAGGCATCGAGATCAGCTACGTCAACAAGGACGTTTCGCTGGAAGTTCCGTTTGCCGGCAACCTGGTTGATTCGATGATTGATGCCCTGCATGCAGAAGACCCGGGGGCCAAGGTGCTGCCCTACACCCTGTCCGGTGGAACGGACAACAAGTCGCTGAGCAAGATCGGCATCACCGGTTACGGCTTCGCGCCCCTGATGCTGCCGGACGAACTCGACTTCACGGGCATGTTCCACGGCGTGGACGAACGCGTCCCTGCCGAATCCCTGCAGTTTGGCGCACGCGTCCTCAACAGGCTCCTCACCACCTACTGACGGACACACAGGAAGGGATCCGCATGGCACCCGAAGACATCCTGCCCGAGGCTCTCCTGGACCGGCTGCGCGGACGCGCGGCCGGTTACGACCAAAACAACCGGTTCATCCAGGAGGATCTGGATGATCTGGCAGAGGCAGGCTACCTGAAGTTGTTCGTACCCGAGGCCGACGGCGGACCGGGACTTGGCCTTGAAGCGGTCGCGGCGCTTCAGCAGCGCCTGGCCACGGCAGCGCCGGCCACGGCGCTGGCCATCAATATGCACTTGGTGTGGACCGGCGTCGCGGCTGTCATGGCGGCCAGGGGAGACAATGCACTGGGCTTCCTGCTGCAAGAGGCCGGACAAGGCGAAATCTTCGCGTTCGGCATCTCCGAAGCCGGCAACGATTCCATGCTGTTCGACTCCGGAACCGTTGCAGAACCCTTGCCGGACGGCAGCTACCGGTTCACGGGCCGCAAGATCTTCACCAGCCTGTCGCGGGGCTGGACCCGGCTGGGGACGTTCGGCAAGGATCCGGAGGCCCGGGACGGCGCGGGGGAGCTCGTGTTCGGTTTCATCCGGCGGGACGAGCCCGGGCACGAAACCCTGAGCGACTGGGACACCTTGGGGATGCGTGCCAGCGCCTCCAATACAACACTGTTGCACGGCGCCGTGGTGCCCCCGGAACGGATCTTCCGGAAGCTGCCGGTAGGTCCCAACCAGGACCTGCTGATCTTTGCGATCTTTGCCTGTTTCGAAACACTGCTGGCTGCTGTCTACACGGGCTTGGCCGAGCGTGCCCTCACCCTGGCCGTGGAGAACGTCAAGCGCCGGGTCTCGGCCAAACACGGCGGACGAAGCTATGCCCAGGACCCTGATATCCGGTGGAAGGTCGCTGATGCCGCCATGGCCATGGACGGCATCCAGCCGCAGCTGACACTGCTTGCCCGCGACGTCGACAATCTGGTGGACCACGGTCCGCAATGGTTCCCCAAGCTCGTGGGACTCAAATCCAGGGCGACCGAGAATGCACGCCATGTTGTGGACCTCGCCATCCGTGTGACGGGCGGGTCAAGCTACTTCCGGGGTTCCGAGATGGAACGGCTCTACCGCGATGTGCTGGCGGGTATTTTCCATCCCTCCAACGACGAATCCGCCCACAACACCGTCGCCAACGCATGGCTGGGGCCTTTGGAGAGCCAGGAAAGCCGCTAGACGGTGCGCTGGATGGAGTAGACCTTGCGCCGCAGCCAGAACCGGCGTCCTCCACCCATGTACATGCGGCTGCGCTCCAGTTCCCACTTGCCGTATTCGGAATGTTCCGCGAGCCGCCGGCGGGCCTCATGGAGGGAATCCTCAGGTCCAACCGTCAGCACGAGGTATTCGTACTGGCGTGCGTAGTCTCGTTGGCGCTCTACGGAGCCGCCGCTAAATTGTTCCTTCATCCCTCTCCATTTTCGTCTTTTTCCGGCTAACGTGAAGTCATGAGCATCGATCCGCGTGTCGCACTTCAATCGTTGACCGCAGCACTCGAGGAGCACCTGGCCGCGGCCTCCGCGCGCCGGGGTGAAGGCGATCCGGCTGTCGAGGCAGCATTTTTCGCGGTGGCGGATGCCTTCGAAGTCTACGAGGATGCTCTCTATGACACGTACTCCGAGGTCACCCCTCTCCAGGTTTTCGACGATGAGGATGAGGAAGAGGACGACATCCTGGACGAGGACCTGGAGTCCTTGGAGGAGTAAATTTTCACAAAAACCGGCCGCCCCAGGGCGGCCGTTTTTTGTGCCGTCAACCCCGTCGCCCGGCACTTGGCCACGCATTGGACGTGAACCCGACCACGTAGTCCCGCGATTGCCAGCTAGGTACTCGCGAGTATGACGTATGGGTAATCCTGAGCAAACTTGAGTACAGACTACTGGTGCGCCTCTTCAGCGCCGCCGCTTCACTGGGTTGTAGGCAATGGCGGGTCTGCGAAGAAGGCTGACATGGTAAAAGTTCCGGTCTTGCGAATGGGCAGGGCAGCGGCACCTGGCGGTGCGCACCGGCTTTCCACCAAGGCTGCCTTCACCGGCGTCCCTGCCACGGCCGATGTCAATCTGCCGGTGTCTCCCTGGATTGACAAGTCCGTTGCTGCACAGCGGACTGAAAAGGCGGGACTGGCGGCGCTGGGTCCGGATGTCACCCCGATGACCACGCCGCCAGTCACCCTGCCCGGACTTCCCCCGGCCGATATGCGAAGCAGGGCCGACGGAAGCCGGAACAACTGGAAGCTTTTCCTCACCGTAAGCCTCCGCCTCTCCGACAGCCTGCTCGTCATGGGCGCCGTTATCGCGGGGTTCCTGCCGATCGCAGAGGGACAGGCTCCCTGGGCCGTCGGAGCGGGGCATGGTCAACAAGCCCTCCTCGGCGTGCTCCTTGCCGCGGCATGGATGGCAGCACTTGAGGTCTACAGGACCCGGGACCCGAAAGTCCTGGGTGTGGGCCCGGAAGAATACAAGCGCGTGCTGTCGGCCAGTCTGCGGGTCTTCGGATTCCTCGGAATCCTCGCCGTGGTGTTCCACCTGGAATCCGTCAGCTCCTTCGTGTTGGTGTCCCTGCCCGTTGGCCTGGTGGCACTCACGGGAAGCAGGTGGTGTTTCCGTCGCTGGCTGTCCCGGCAAAAGGCACAGGGGTACTGCCTGTCCAAGGCGATAGTCGTGGGCGAACCGCAGGACGCCAGATACGTCATTAAGCAGATCAACCGCCGCAGCGGGGCCCCCTACGACATCGTGGGTGCGTGCCTGCCAGGAGCCCGCAAGGGAGCCGCTCTCGTGGTGGACGGCGTCCGTGTACCGGTGCTGTCTTCCCTGTACGGAATCTCCCACACCGTCCGGCAGACGGGCGCGAACGCAGTGATCGTGGCCGGCCCTGTTCCCGGCGGGAACCAGTTCATCCAGGAACTCGGATGGCGGCTGGAGGACGACATGGCCGAGCTCGTGCTGGCAGCCACCCTCACCAACGTCGCAGGTCCCCGCATCCATTGGCGGCCCGTGGAAGGCCTGCCGCTGATGCACGTGGACATTCCGCACTACAGCGGAGGAAAACACACCCTCAAGAGGCTCATGGACATCACGGTATCGACTGCAGCATTGCTGGTACTGTCACCGCTGCTGCTGATCCTGGCGCTCATTGTCCGACTCGACAGCCCCGGCCCCGTGCTGTTCCGCCAGGAAAGGATCGGGAAGCAAGGCTCCACCTTCCAGATGCTCAAGTTCCGATCCATGGTGGTGGACGCCGAAGCGCGGCTGGCCGGGTTGCAATCCCAGGATGAAGGGGCCGGCGTCCTCTTCAAGATCCGCGGTGATCCCAGGATCACGCGATGCGGCCGCTGGATGAGGAAGTACTCACTGGATGAACTGCCGCAGTTCTGGAATGTGCTGACCGGCGACATGAGCCTCGTGGGGCCGCGTCCGCCGTTGCTGCGGGAAGTGAACAGTTACGAACGGCACACCCGTCGCCGCCTGCTGATCAAGCCCGGCATCACAGGACTGTGGCAAATCAACGGCCGATCCGACCTTCCATGGGACGAAGCCGTCCGCCTGGACCTCTACTACGTGGAGAACTGGTCCATCGCCGGGGACGTGATGATCATGTGGCGCACTTTCAAGGCCATGACAGCCCCGTCCGGCGCCTATTGACCCGGGCAACAACCAGCAGAAAAGAATTCAAGCCATCCACAGAAACCTGGAGTGGAACATGAGCATAGGACCGATACCCACCAGCCACCTCAACGGCCACGGGCTGACCCCCAAACTCCGCATCGCCGTCGTAGGGGCCGGCTACTGGGGGCCGAACCTGGCACGGAACCTCAAAGCGAGCCCCGACTGGGAGCTTGTGGCCATCTGCGACCTCGACGTCGAACGCGGACTGCGGCTGGCCGAAACCGTCGGCTCCGTGCCCGTCGTCGAATCCTTGGATGAACTGCTGGACACCTACAACCTGGACGCAGTCGCCGTGGCGACGCCCGCCCATACCCACCACGGGGTGGTCATGACGGCCCTTCGCGCGGGGAAGCACGTCCTGGTGGAGAAGCCCTTGGCCGACAGCCGGGCCAAAGGCTTGGAAATGGTTCAGGAAGCAAAGAACCGTGGGCTGGTCCTCATGGCAGACCACACATACTGCTTCACACCGGCCGTCCTGAAAATCCAGGAATTGGTGTCCAGCGGGGCCCTGGGGGACATCCTGTACGTGGACTCGGTACGCATCAACCTCGGACTCGTGCAACCGGACGTCAACGTGTTCTGGGACCTGGCACCGCACGACCTGTCCATCCTTGACTTCATCCTCCCCGGCGGACTGCATCCCACCGAAATCTCCGCCCACGGCGCCGACCCCCTGGGCACAGGCCGCGACTGTGTGGGCCACCTGACCTTCGGCCTCCCCAACGACGCCATGGTCCACATCCATGTGAACTGGCTCAGCCCCACCAAAATCCGGCAAATGATCATTGGCGGATCCAAACGCACGCTCGTGTGGGACGACCTGAACCCCCAGCAAAGAATCAGCGTCTACGACCGGGGAGTCAGCCTGGAACACCAACCCCGCTCGGCAGCGGATAAGAAGAACTCAGCGATCTCCTACCGGCTCGGAGACACGTGGTCGCCGGCGCTGCAGGAACGCGAACCGCTGGGCCAGGTAGTCGGTGAACTTGCCGCCTCCATCCGGAACCACACCACTCCGCGCACCAGCGGAGAATCGGGGCTGCGGGTTCTCTCCGTGTTGGAGGCCGTCTCGCGCAGCCTGGGCACCGACGGCCAGTCGGCACTGGTTCAGGGCAATGAGGTCACGCTCCAGGTTGCACAGTGAAAACGCTCCTGGGCGCCAACGTCCTGGTCACGGGAGGGGCCGGCACCATCGGTTCCACGCTCGTCGACCAACTGCTTGACGCCGGAGCCGCACACATTGACGTGCTGGACAATCTCGTCCGCGGACGCCGGGCCAACCTTGATGACGCCCTGGCCACCGAACGCGTGCACCTGGTGGAAGGGGATCTCCGGAACCGCGACCTGGTCCACGACCTGACGACCGGGAAGGACCTGGTGTTCCACCAGGCAGCCATCAGGATCACCCAGTGCGCCGAAGAACCCCGGCTGGCCCTGGAAGTGCTGGTGGACGGGACCTTCAACGTCTTCGAAGCGGCCGTGGAGCACCGCATCGACAAGCTCATTGCCGCTTCCAGCGCGTCGGTCTACGGCATGGCGGAGACGTTCCCAACCAAGGAAAACCACCACCATCACAACAACGACACGTTCTACGGTGCAGCAAAATCCTTCAACGAAGGCATGGCCAGGAGTTTCCGGGCCATGTCCGGCCTGGATTATGTCCTCCTCCGCTACTTCAACGTTTACGGGCCCCGCATGGATGTGCACGGGCTCTACACCGAGGTGCTCGTCCGGTGGATGGAGCGGATTGCCGACGGCCTGCCGCCACTGATTTTCGGCACCGGCGAACAAACCATGGACTTCATCCACACCGCCGACGTGGCAAGGGCAAATGTCCTCGCTGCCGCCAGCAACGTCAGGGAGGGCATCTACAACATCGCCAGCGGCACGGAAACCAGCCTGGCGGAACTGGCCGAAACCCTCCTGGCCGTCATGGGCTCCCCACTGCACCTGGAGCACGGACCCGAACGCGCCGTCAACGGCGTGGTGCGCCGCTTGGCGGATACGACGGCGGCGCGCAGCGACCTGGGGTTCGAAGCCGCCATTGGCCTGGAAGACGGCTTGCGCTCGCTGGTTGCCTGGTGGCGCCCGTTGCGCGAGGAGATTGCGGCAGCCCGTGAAGTGACACGCCGGGAGACACCCGTGGCAGGTGCCCGATGACTACCTACGGGACATCCGTGGCGCGCATTGATGTGATGAAACCCTGGCTCGGCACCGAAGAAGCCCAGGCCGTGGCTGACGTCATTGCCAGCGGCTGGGTGGCGCAAGGTCCCAAGGTACGCCAGTTCGAGGACGCCTTCGCTGCCCGGCAGGAAGCCGCTTTTGCAGTTGCAGTCTCGAGCTGCACGTCAGCCCTGCACCTGGCCTTGGCTGCGGCGGGCGTCCAAGCCGGTGACGACGTGGTGGTTCCCTCGTTCTCCTTCATAGCCACGGCCAACGCCCCGACATATCTCGGCGCAAGGCCGGTCTTTGCCGATGTGGACCCGGCAACGGGATGCGTGACGGCGCAGACCATCGGGGCCGCCCTGACTCCCCGCACCACGGCAGTCATCGTCGTGGACCAAGGCGGCGTCCCCGTGGACCTGGACCCCATCCGGGGCCTGTGCGACCCCATGGGCATCACTGTGGTGGAGGATGCCGCATGTGCCATCGGCTCGTTGTACCGCGGACGCCCTGCCGGGGCAGGAGCGGAACTCGCTGCCTGGTCTTTCCATCCCCGCAAGATCCTGACCACCGGTGAGGGCGGCATGCTCTCCACCCAACGCAAGGATTTCGCGGACAGAGCCCGCCGCCTGCGCGAACACGCCATGAGCGTCTCGGCAGCCGATCGCCACGCCAGCATCCTGGCCCCTGCCGAAGAGTACCTCGAAGTCGGCTACAACTACCGCATGACCGACCTTCAGGCCGCCGTCGGGCTTGTCCAACTAGGCCGCCTCCAGGAGGCGGTCCGGCGACGGCGGGAACTGGCCGCGGAGTACGCCCATGCCTTCGCGGACATCGAGGGCCTGCGCCTGGTTGCCGACCCCGGCTACGGTACAACCAACTTCCAGTCGTGCTGGATCGAAGTGGGGCCGGGCTTCAGGCTCGGCCGGGATGCCCTGATGGAGAAGCTGGCGGAGGACGGAATTTCGGCCCGGCGCGGCATCATGGCCGCGCACCGGCAGCCGGCCTACGCGGCCGCGGGCCCGGTGTCCCTTCCGGCCACCGAGTGGCTCACCGACCACACGCTCATCCTGCCCCTGTATCACCAGCTCACCTTGGGGGACCAGCTCCGGGTGATCGATTCCGTACTGCGGGCGGCGGGGCAGGGACGATGACCGAGCTCCTGTTGATCGCCGCCAGCGGACTGGCCCGGGAAGTCCTGGCCATGGTGCGCAACAGCGGGCAGTACGACGTCATAGGGATCCTGGATGACGACGAGGACAAACTGGGTCGGGTGGTTGACGGAGCCCATGTCCTGGGACCCATCCGGGACGCGCTCCTCTTTCCGCACGCCAGGCTGCTGCTGTGCATCGGTTCCGGAAGCGGAAGGGAAAGCGTGGCCATGCGGCTGCGAACACTGGGCCTGGCAGAAGACCGGTACGCCACCGCCGTCGACCCGTCCGTCCATGTCCCGGAAGGCTGCCATATCGGCTACGGGAGCATCATCCTGGCCCACGTGACCATGACGGCGTCGGTGACCCTGGGCAACCACGTGGTTGCCATGCCCGGCGTCACCTTCACCCACGATGACGTGGCCGGCGACTTCAGCACCTTCGCAGCCGGCGTATCGCTGGGCGGCAACGTGGTCATCGGCCGGGCAGCCTACATCGGCATGAACGCCAGTGTCCGCGAGCGCCGCTCCGTCGGTGCCGGCGCCACGATCGGGATGGGTGCTGCGGTCCTCCACGACGTCCCCCAGGACGAAACCTGGGCCGGCGTGCCGGCCAAGGTGATACAACGCGGGAACTTCCCGGCATTGGAGGGCATCCTGTGAAGATCATGCGCCCCCGCCCCCTGCCGCGCCGTCCCGTGGTGTCGGTGGTGGTTCCCTGCTACAACTACGGGCGCTTCCTGCCGGAGGCGGCCGCGAGCGCCCTGTCGCAGGACGGGGTGGATGTTGAAGTGATCGTCGTCGATGACGCCTCCACCGACGACAGCCTGGCCGTTGCCCGGCAGTTGGCCTCGGCAGATCCCCGCATCACGGTAGTGGCCCACAGCAGCAACCAGGGACACATCGCTACCTACAACGACGGCCTGTCCCGGGCTGCCGGCAAGTACGTCACTCTCGTCTCGGCCGATGACCTGGTGGCACCCGGTGCGCTGGCCCGGGCCGCTGCCCTGATGGAAGCCAATCCGCGTGTGGGGCTTGTGTACGGCCTCCCCAGGGATTTCACGGAACAGCCGCCGCCCGCCGGCCCGCCGGAACGCGAAACGTGGACAGTGTGGGATGGCCGGACGTGGATGTCACTGGCCTGCGCCCGGGGGCGGAACTTTATCCTGTCCCCGGAAGTCGTGATGCGGACCGAAGCCGTTCTGGGCATCGGGGCGTACAGCCCCTTGTTGCCACACTCCGGTGACCTTGAGTACTGGCTGAGGGCAGCAGCGTCCTGGGATGTGGGCCGGATCAACGGTCCGGTCCAGGCGTACTACCGCGTGCACGGCAGCAACATGCACCAGACCCGGTTTGCCTCCGCCGCTGTGGACATCCAGCACCGCCTGGATGCCTTCCGTGTGCTGGAAGATCCGCGTTTCCCGGCCCCTGCCGCCGTACGGACAAAGCAACTGCTGCGCGCCAAGAAAGCCCTGTGCCGGGAAGCAACCCGCCTCGGTTGCAGCGAATTGGCGGGCCCGGTGTCCGTGGAAACGGCCACAGAACTCAGGAAATTCGTCGAGTCACTGCACGATGTCCCCGGCAATGTGCGCAGGGCAAACCTGCTCCAGGCGAGGATCGCCCGGGCAACGCGGGGACGCGGGCCTGGTGGCGCCGCATCATCGCTTGCCTTTATCCGGGGCCAGCTTGACCGGGTGCGCTGGCGGTTGTGGGCCATGACGGGCATCTCATGACGGAAACCGGGGGAGCACTGGGAAAAAGGGCCGTAGGCGCCACCCTCTGGGGTGGCGTGAACATGGCTTTGGGGCGCATTGTGCAGTTCGCCACCACCATCATCGTGGCGAGGATGCTCGCGCCCGAACACTTTGGTGCTCTCGCAGTTGCGATCGTTGTCCAAACCATAGCCACGAACATGGCTGAACTCGGTGCCACGGCGTCCCTTGCACGGGGCACCGGGGATCCCGACCGGGTAGCCCCTACCGTGTTCACGATCGCCCTGGTGACGAGTTCCGTAATGACAGCAGCGGCTATCATCACCGCACCCGCGCTCGCAGCGGCTTTCGACGACCCCGCAGCGACCCCCGTCATCCAGGTGTTGTCGCTGACAATCCTGCTCCAAGGCCTCGGTGCGGTCCCGTCCACCATGGTGTGGCGGGAGTACCTGCAAAAGGCCCGGGTCTTCGTGGATGTCGGAAGCGTGCTGACGGTGCTCGTGCTGGTGGTTCCCATGGCTGCCGAGGGCTGGGGTGCCATGGCGCTGGCGTGGTCCCGGGTTGGTGGCCAGCTGGTGGCCCTGGTGGGTTATTGGATCATCACCCCGCGCCGCTACCTGCCGGGTTACGACCGCTCCGTGGCGCTGGAGGTGGTGAAGCTTGGGATGCCCCTGGCGATGGCGAACCTGGTGGTCTTCATCACCCTGAATGTTGACTACTTCCTGATCGGCAGGCTGCTGGACCCCACGGCTTTGGGTCTGTACCTGCTGGCATTCAATCTGGCCGGGCTCCCCAGCGCCGTCATTACGTCGGTGATCAGGGCGACCGCAGTCCCAACCTTCGGACGGTTGTACGCCGACGGCACCCTGGGGACGCTGGCCGGGCGTTTTGTTGCAGGTATCGCATACTTCGCCTTCCCGGTTTCAGCGATGGTGGTGGGCCTGGCGCACCCCTTGATCGTCGTAGCCTACGGATCCACCTGGGCCCCGGCCTCAGTGGCTTTGGCTACCTTGGGAGTGTTCGGTGCCACACGCATCCTGGTGGAACTCTTCGCCGACTTGTCGGTTGGCGCCGGCCGGACCATGTGGCTCTTCTGGGTTCAGGTAGTGTGGCTGGCCGCCCTGGTGCCTGCCCTGTACGTCGGCATCAGCCAGTGGGGGATTGCCGGCGCGGGCGCTGCACATGCGGTCGTGGCCTGCCTGGTGGTCATTCCGATGTATGTCAGGGTCCTGACCTTGGTTTTGGGCATCCGGGCGTTGGACTTGATGCGGGGGAGCATCGTGCCGCTGCTGGCCGCAGCAGCGGCAGGAACCGCGGCTTGGCTGGTCGCAGGAACCGTGCAGGGATCCGTTGTCCCGCTGCTGCTGGGTGGCCTGGCGGGTGTCGCTGTATACGGCACGCTGACCTATCGGCAGGGGAGGGTGCTCCTTCTGACCCTGAGGAACCTCCTGCGGGGCCGGCTGAACACTGCCTTGCCCGAAACCGCGAAAGAGGGTGCCGCATGATGCCGCCTCCAATACCTGCCAGTCCGGCGTCCATGCACGGCAGCAACCTCTCAGTGGTCACGCCAAGCTACCTGCCTGACCTCGAACTCTGCGTTGACCTCAACCGTTCCGTCCTTGAACTGACGGCCCCCGGCGTGGTGCACCACATTATTGTGCCGGCCCAGGACCTTCCGGCGTTCAGGAAACTCCAAGGACCCAGGACGGAAGTCCACGATGCCCGCGAGTTCCTTCCCCGGTCCTTCATCAAGGCTCCCGGAGTCAACGTCTGGGTCAATGGCGCCCGCCCCTGGCCACCGGTCCGAGGCTGGATTACCCAGCAGATCCTGAAACTGTCGGCGGTATCCGTGCTGCACGTCGATGGAGCCCTGCTGCTGGACTCCGACAGCGTGCTGATCCGCGAGACCAACCTCGACACGTTCAGGCACAATGGCTCCATCGCCCTGTACCGCAAACCCGGAGGTGTTGACAAAACACTGCCCGGCCACAGGCTCTGGCACGCGTCGGCCCGAAGGCTGCTGGGCCTTGAACCGCCACCGGACGGAGACCTGGACGACTACATCTGCTGGCCGTGCCTCTGGGAACCGCGGCTGGTGCGGGACATGCTCCTCCATATCCAGGAGGTGAAAGGACGCCTTTGGTCCACGGCCGTCGGGGCCGAACTGCATTTCTCCGAGATGATGCTGTACGGGCTGTACGTGGATGAAGTCGCCGCGGGTCCCGGTGCCCACGTCAGCGAAATGCAAGGGATCGTGCACTCGGAAGAAAAAAGGCTCACCCAAGCGGACATTGAACGCCTTCTGCGCAGAGCACCGCCGGACAAGAACGTGGTGATGCTCTCCGCCAAGGCCGGGATCCCCCTGCAGGACCGAAGGCAGGCACTGGAGGCCTTCAGGCAGGCACGCCAAGGATCCAACCATCGGGGAGTCCGCCCATGAACGTACTCCACCGCGTCATGGCACACGCACAACGAGACGGCTGGCCCGCAGTCACCAGGAAGATCATCCACAAGGCAGCAGGCAAGGCCCTCGAACGGCTGTCCGTGAACGAACCCGACCTGCCCGTCCGCACGGAAGATCTTCAGGCGTCCGCCAATAACGCACCACACCGTCAGCCCCACCCGGTATCCGGCGCCATGAATGTCGGCTGGGTCTGCACACCGCCCGGTCCAGGCTCAGGCGGCCACACCACCTTCTTCCGCATGGTGCAGGGCATGGAAGAACGCGGACACCGCTGTGCCCTCTTCCTGTACGACAGGAACAGCGACGACGTATCCCGCCACGCCGCTGTCATCAGAAAGCACTGGCCACTCATGGAAGCGGAGATCCGCAGCGTCGCCGAAGGTTTCCACGGCATGGACGCCATCGTCGCCAGCTCCTGGCCTACGGCTTATGCGGCCGCAGCCCACGGCAGCCGACACCTCCACAGTTTCTACTTCATCCAGGACTACGAACCCTACTTCTACCCGAGGGGCACCCTGTATGCGCTCGCAGAAAACAGTTACCGGCTCGGGTTCACCAACATCGCCCTTGGGGGAATGATCGGCGCCGTCATGAAGTCCGAACTGGGTATGGAGCCCGCGGCTTCCGTGCCCTTCGCGTGCGACACCAGGACATACAGGCTGCTTGAAGGGCCGGAGGGGGCACCGACCCGCCACGGGGTGGTGTATTACGCCAAGCGGGCTGTAGACCGGCGCGGCTATCTCCTGGCGAAGCTGGCTCTGGAACAGTTCCATGCCATGCACCCCGACCAGGAAATCCACATCTACGGGGACAGCATCACCGGGTGGTCCATTCCTGTGAACAATCATGGGAACCTGCCACCCGGAGATCTCAACAGGCTGTACAACAGCACCGTCGCAGGCCTTGCCCTGTCATTCACCAACATCTCCCTTGTTCCGGAGGAACTGTTGGCCGCGGGCAACGTCCCGGTCCTGAACGAATCAGCGTTCGCCGCGCAGGTTTTGAAGGATCCGGAGGTTATCTGGGCACCGGCCACCCCCAGCGGTTTGGCCGGAGCCCTGGCACGCGCCGTGGAGGCCAACGACATCCAGGACCGGGCCTCAAGGATTGCCGCACGGAGGCGGCTGGACTGGAGAGTATCTACAGACGCCTTTGCCGAGGTGCTGGAGTCGGCGTGCTCAGGCAACACCATACTTCCGGGATCGCCATGAGCAGCACCAGGTTCAGGCCGGCAATGCGGCCCAGCGCTTTTGCCGGAATCGACGGCCTCGAACCCGGCAAAGGCACGTCGCACGTGCCGTTGCTCCTGAAGTTCGCAGCGTTCGGGATCTTCTTTTTCCCCTCCAACATGGTGCTCAAGCCCCTGGGGGCAGTCGGCACCCTGCCCTTGATCATTGCGCTGCTCCTGCTGGCCGTATGGGTATGTTCCGTGCTCTTCGGACTGACCAACCCCCTCGAGAACCGGCATCCGGGGCGCATGGGCTTCGTTCTGCTGTGGGTGGGCACCTGCGCCTCGTACGCGGCCATGTACTCGGGCTACACAGGCGGAAGCGAAAGCCCGGCGCGCGCCGCCGCCGATCGATGGCTGATACTCCTGTTGGCCAGTGCCGGCATCATCCTCGTAACCGCCGAAGCTGTACGAACACTCAACGCGGCCATTGCACTAACCAGGGCTTTGCTGGCCGGTGCCGCCTTTTGCTGCCTCGTCGCCGTCGTCCAGTTCTTCTTCAGGGTGGACCCCATGCAGTGGCTGCAAATGGCCATGCCGGGCTTCACCAATAACGGCGGGAACACAGCCTTCCAAATACGTGGCGCCATGATGCGCGTCTCGGGAAGCACGTTCCATTCCATCGAGTTGGCCGTCATCTGCTCCATGCTCCTTCCCCTCTCCATCTGGAGGAGCCTGTACGACGTAAAGGGCAGGAAATGGGTGCATTGGACCATCACGGCGCTGCTGGTATTCGCCATTGCGTCCACAGTCTCGCGCTCCGGAATCCTGGGACTGTTGGCCGGTATGGCCGTTTTCATTCCCTTCCTGCCCAGGATGGCGCGCCGTTGGGCGTTCATCGCCGCCCCCGCCATTGTGGCGGCCCTCTTCCTCGGTGTGCCCGGGCTCGTGGGCACTCTGACAGCGTCACTGACCGCCGGCGACAATGATCCTTCCATCACGACGCGAACCAACAACTATCCACGGGTAGCAGCCATGGTGGAAGAGCGGCCCTTCTTCGGCGTTGGGCCCGGGAACTACATGCCCAGCAACGCCATCCACATCCTCGACAACCAGTACCTCAACGCCACGGTGACCATCGGCCTGGTGGGGCTCGTGGGTTTAATCGCCTACCTGACCCTGCCGGGCCTCTCGACACTCCTTGCAGCCCGCGCATCCCGCATCCCGGCCCTCCGATGCCTCGCCGGCGCCGTTGCGGCCGCAGGCATCGTCGCCGCCGTCTGCTCCTTCACCTTCGACTCCATGTCCTTCCCGGTCTTCGCCCTCACCTACCCCTTCATCGTCGGATTGGCAGGTGGAGCCTGGAACATGGTCCGCCGAGAAATCCAGCTCAAGGAACCAGGCGAAGCCCCGCATCACGAGCCCCCGGAACGCCCAAGTACCACGCAACCACTCCCCAAGGAGGGATCATGGACCCCGTAGCCGTATTCAAGACACTGTGGCGTTACAAGATCTTCGTGCTGCCGGTCCTCCTTCTGACAGCCGTGGCCGCGGTCTACATGTTTTCGTACGCCCCACGGACCTACGAAGCGCGGACGACGTACGCGATCGTCAATCCAAAGACTCCCACGTCCGAGGACATCGAAAAGGACCCGTCCCTCGGATTGTTGAACACTGACAATCCTTATCTTCGGTCCGCGGACACGTCCCTGGTAGCGCAAGTGGCGGTCACACGGCTTAACGATGTCGCCACCGGCGATTTCCTTGCCTCGCGCGGACTGAGCACGGACTACAAAGTGGAGCGGCCCTCTGACGCCTTCCTCATCGATATCTCGGGGATCTCCGACGACAAGGAGCAGGCCATCGCCACCGCGAAGGCCCTCGGCGAACGGCTGGAGCAAGACCTGCGCACCATTCAAACCATCAATGGAGCCTCCGACAGGTACCTGTTTACGGCCTTGGCGGTTGCCCCACCCGACAAAGCCACAGAACAGTTCTCCAGCAGGCTCAGGTCGGTGATCGTTGTCGTGGTGGCCGGGATCGTCCTCACGCTTGGAACAGTCTCCCTCGCCCGTGCCGTGGAAGCCTCCAGGACCCGGAACAACAACAGCAACGGTGAACCCAGGAACCGGACACGCCGGCAATCAAAGCCACTCGTGCCGGGACCGGTCCCACCTGCACCCGAGGAGGCGGCGGCACTCGCCCACTTGGAAACTCTTGTGGCAAGCGACCCACGTCCACGGTCTGAAGCACGCCGGCAGACCGCACCGAAAGACCCCCTCAAAACGGCAAACACGCGCTGAACGCCCGAATAGAGCACAGGCGATGACCAGATTCGGATATCTCGTACCGGAGTTCCCCGGTCAAACCCATGCCTTCTTCTGGCGGGAGCTGAAAGCCCTCATGGACCTCGGGCAACATCCCGAACCAGTGTCCACCCGTAGGCCCAGGCAAACAGGGATCACGCCACCATGGGCACAGGACGGCTTGCCGGAGACCAAGTTCCTGATGCCCCCAAGTCCTAAGAGCGTCAGCGGATCAGCCAAATCCGCCCTGCCCGGGCTGCACCATCCTGCCCTCTTGGCAGAAGCTTCGGGCCTGCGCCGACAGTCAAACCCGAAGGCCATGGCCCGTGATGTCCTGCGAACCGCAGGACTCTTCTGGGCCGGAGCCGAACTGGCACATCATGCACACACACGGGGGTGGTCACATATCCACGTGCACTCCTGCGCCGACTCAGCCCAGGTAGCCCTGTTCGCGCACCTCCTCACAGGCATTCCCTACAGCCTCACCCTCCACGGACCCCTCAGTGACTATGGACCCAACCAGCAGCAGAAATGGCGGAACGCCAAGTTCTCGATCGTCATCACCGAGAAACTCCTGAGGGAAACCCGAAAGCAGCTGGATGGATTCATGCCGGTGAACGTCGAAGTCGCCCCCATGGGCGTGGAGTTGGCTGCCTTCAGCCGCGCAGCACCATACATCCCCTGGCAGGGCACCGGCCCGGCCCGCATCTTCAGCTGCGGGAGGCTCAACCCCAGCAAAGGCCACATCGAACTCCTCTCCGCCCTCCGCTCCGTGGTCGACACAGGCGTGGAGGCCGTCCTGACCATCGCCGGAGAGGACGACCACGGCGGGAAAGGCTACCGGGCAGCAGTGGAACGTGCCGTAACGGAGCGCGGGCTCACCCCCCGGGTAACACTGCTGGGCGCCGTGCCCGAAAGCCGCATCAAAGCTGAACTCGAAAACGCACACCTCTTCGCCTTGGCCAGCCACGAGGAACCACTGGGAGTAGCCATCATGGAAGCCATGGCCATGCAAGTGCCGATCGTCGCAACATCGGCCGGGGGAGTTCCGGACCTGGTGGCCAGCGGACACACCGGCACCTTGGTTGAGCCCGGGAACTCCAACCAACTAACAGCAGCAATCCTCAACACCCTCCACAGTCCCTCGCAAGCCACAGCCATGGGGCAGCGGGCCCGCCTGCGCCTTGAAGAGTCCTACGACGTCCGGGCAAGCGCCCGCGCCCTCGCAGCATTGATCTGAAGCAAACCGGGAGGAAACCTTGAGGGGCAAGACCATGGGCCTGTGGGCCGGAAGTGCGCTCGCAGTCGCCGCGGTGGGCATTGTTGCTGCCGTGGCATCCGGGCCGGGTTCCCGGGATGCCACTCCCTCCGCCACGGGAAAGGCCGCAGACGCGACGTCCGCGGGGACCACCGCCATATCTCTGCGTGAGGTGGATGGCGGCCCGGACTACTACGCGCGGTTCAAGGGCAGCCTGCCCGCCGACCCCGCCTTTTTTCCCATCGGAGTGTGGCTGGAAAGCGTCCTGGACAAGGGCAACGTAGCCATGGACTCGGCTGCTGGTTTGAACACCTATGTGGAACTGACGGCAAACTCCGATGTCCAGCTGGTCAGGGACTCCGGCATGTTCGCGATCCCGGCTTTCCCGCACACGGCCGCCGCGGGCTTCGCCCTGAGTGACGAAGTGGACATGTGGGCCGGGCCTGGTGCCGCACAGTGGTCAGGAAGGTACCCCGGTGAAGGAGAACCCTGCGTCCCGGCAGGATCGCCGTGCGGATACACAATCCAGAAGGAGAGGCGGGCCGTTGCGCCCCAAGGTGTGTTGCTCTACTCCAACTACGGCAAAGGCGTTACTTTCTGGGAGTCGGACGAAGAAGCACGAGGGTTCCTCCGTGGTGTGCAGGACCTCGTCTCAGCAGACAACTATTGGTTTACGGATCCCAATATCTGCGGTCGCGGGGAAGGTGGCGCGATCGTGGGATACGCCCGTGACCTCACACAGGAGGAATGCCGGCTGGCGGCCAATTATGGCTGGACCGTCGACAGGCTGCGAAACCTCCAGGACCCCGCAGCGAGGATCCCCGTGTGGGCTTTCGTCGAAAACGGCCATCCCTCAGGTGATGTTCCCAACACCGCCACCATCACCGGTCCTGAGCTCAGGGGGGCGGTGTGGAGCAGCCTCATTCATGGAGCCAGGGGCATCATCTATTTCAACCACAATTTTGGTGGCGACTGCGTGACCCAACACGTGATCAGGGACTGCGGAAAGGACATCGTGCCCGCCCTCACCGCAGTCAACCAACAGGTCAAGAATCTTGCCCCCGTCCTCAACGCCCCCTTCCTGGACGGCGCCGTCAGCATCAGTGGTCCGGTGGACCATGCCACCAAGCTCCACGACGGCACGATCTACATCCTCGCCGGAGCCAACCAGAAGGCCGGCGGTCCCGCCATGTTCACGCTCAAGTGCGGCGGCAGCTCCGCCGTCGTCATCGATGAAAACCGCACACTGGCCATCAATGACGGCACGTTCACCGACAGCTTCGCGGATGGCAACGCTGTGCACCTCTACCGCATCGAAGGGGGAGGTACCTGCGGTTTCTGATCACCGGCTGCTGTTGTCGCGCTCCCATCCGGAAGCTGTCTTGCGTGACAACACCGCACGACGGCGGCCCGCACCGGCGAAGGCCACGTACACGGCGGCGTCAACGGCAGTCAGCGGACCCCGGACGGACGACAGCAACTGCCGCACGGTGCCGCGCGCCGTGGTTCCGCCGGCCGTATCCTGCTGTGCATTTCCCCTGTAGTTCCGCCCCAGGATGCCGAGCAGGGCAGAGGCTGAACGCGGCGTCCTCACCACCACGGGCTCCGTCTCCAGGACGGCCTTTTCGTGCTGCCCGAACAGCCGGTCGACGTAGTAGTCATCCCCGGTGACCGCCGGAAACGAGCCCAGGCGAGCGTGGCCTTTGCGGCTCAACCCGAAGACGCCGGCACCCCACAGTGCCTGCGAGTTGGACGGGATCCGCATGCGCGCCCGGTAATAGCTCCGCACCAGTGGCGACGCCCCCTGCGTGTCGTAGACGAAGGCTGGCCGTGCAGCCAGCGACGTGCCTTCAGCCAAGCGCCTCAGAACTTGCCCCACAGCCTCGGCGCTTACCTCGATATCCGCATCCAGATAGAGGCGGGGCCAGGCCTTGGCCACCTGGTCGGCAGCATTCAAGGCAGCGGTCTTCGACGCTTCCGCAACGTGGAGCACCCGCACACCGTCAAAGGCGGATGCGATCTCCTCTGTCCCGTCCGAACAACCGTTGCAGGCCACGATGACCTCCACCGTTCCCCAGCCGATCACGTCCGCCAGCGCGGTGAGCGTGCGCCCGATCACCGCCGCCTCGTTATGCGCCGGAATGACAATGGTCCCGGACGGGGGAGCAGCGGCGCTGCCGTGCTGCAGGGTCGCCCCGGGCAGAGCTTCCCGCCGCCGGGAGCTGAGCAGTGCTTCCAAAGCTTCCCGATGTCCCGGCTTACCTGATCGCAGGACCTCGGCCAGGACAGCTGCCACGCGGAATGCCGCCAGGCGGCCCGGGCCGAAGTACTTCTCCGCGTAGCGCACGCGGTTGACGGACATCAGCGCCGTCAACTGCGGGGAGGTCCCCGAGCCTCCCCGCTCGTGCCACATCCGCGCCTCCGGCTCAAACCAGATCGAGGCACCGGCCGCCCTGACCCGCCGGCAGTAGTCCGTCTCCTCCGAGTAGAGGAAGAAGCGCTCATCCCACCAGCCCACCGCGCGGGCTACGTCGGCATGGATCAGCATCGCCGCGCCGGTGGCCCAGTCCACCCTGTGGGCGTGCCGGTAGCTCTCCGGCTCAAAATCCATCTCTGCCAGCCAGCCCGGCCGGCGCGGCAGGCGGCTGCCCAGTGCCGCGTCTCCCAGCGCCCGCAGGACGCCGGGTTCGCGCCGAAGGGACGGATACACGCTGCCGTCATCGTCCAGGAGGACGGGCACCACCATCCCGGCTCCCGTTGCCTCCATCCTGTGGCGCATGGCTGCGACCGCACCTGGTTCAACCCGCAGGTCCGGGTTCAGCACCAGATATGCCCCGGCCTCTCCGGCTTGCCTCATGGCGGCGTTGATTCCGCCGGCGTATCCGAGGTTGCCCCCGGTGGCTACCGCAACAACATCCGGGTGGCGGGCAAGAGCCTGCAGGGTTTCACCGGTGGGTGAATTGTCCGCCACCACGACCTTCAGTGACTGGGCGGCTGTTTGCTGCCGGAGGCCCGCGATCAGCGCATCCACGTCATCGGCATTGTTGTAGGTCACGGCAAGAACCGCGACGTCGGCAGCCACCTCCGCGGGAACGAACGATCCGGCCGTGTGGCCGGCGGCCTGCACCGGCGTCGGCCGTGATGGTGCCGGTTCTGCCGCCGGCAGCCAAGGGCCGCTTGTCCGCAGCAGCCTGAAGTAGGCCTCGGGGCCGTCCACCAGATACCGGCGGGCGAGCCTGCGGGGTTCAAGCATCAACCGCCAGCCCCACTCAAGTCCATGGGAACTGATCCAGGCCGGTGCCCGGCGTACCCTTCCGGCCAGGAAGTCCACCACGGCTCCAAAGGCCAGCAACACCCTGGCTCCGGTTTGTGGACCGTACTCGTCGATCCACAACTCCTGCCGAGGTTTTCCGAGGCCAACCACCAGGATGTGTGGGGCTGTTTCCTTGATCCGGGCAGCCAACGCCCGGGACTCTTCCCGATTGCCCAGCACTTCCCGCGACGGTGCCCACCAACCGGCAACGGCCACATCCGGGCGTTCCGCGGCAAGCTTCCGTTTGATCATCGCCTGCGCTTCGTCCGATCCGCCCAGGAACCCCACCCGCAGCCCTCGACGCCCAGCCTCGTCAAGCAAGGGACCAATCAGGTCACTTCCCGCAAGCCTTGGCCAGGATGTCGAGGTCATGCGGCGGGCCGCCGAGACCAACGGAGCCCCGTCCATGAGGGTCAACCACTCCACGGAGGAGGCCTGCCCGAGGACGCCCGCCCACCGGCCCCCGGCGCCAAAGTGCAGGATGTGGTCCAGGTTGGCCGAGCAGACACCCAGTGGACGTCCGGTACTGCATTCTGCGCGCGCAATGATGCCGGAAACGGCATCATCAAAGTCCATGAGCCGCACCGGCACGCCGCCGAGTTCGAGCATGCCCGGCTGCGGGCTTCCCGGTCCGCCCGCGCCCCTGCCGGGGCGGGTGCCGGCGCGGGTACCGCGGTGCAGGACGGTGGCGGCGTGGAGTGCATCGCGCGCGGCGGTGGCGTTCCTGCCGAAGGGTGTCTTGGGCTGCAGCATTCTCGGCTCTCCAGGCTCAGGTCCGGGTCTTGACTCATGGCACAATATTGCGCGACGACCCGGGGCTGCTGCACTGCCCGGATCGCCGCGGGCAGCACCTGCCGCCCTGTGTTTCTTGAGTTGTCTCCCGGCCGCGCCAACGGCTGCCGTACGGCCAACTGTAGGCCTGTTTCAGGGACCGCGCCAGAGGTTCGGATCCTCGAGGTACGCGGCCAGGCGCTTGGACGCTTGGGGCGGTTCGAATCCGGCGCTCCGGATTTTCCCGAGGTCCAGAACGCTGCTGGGCGGACGCGGAGCTGTCCCCGGCTTGAAATACTCTTTGGTGCTGACGGGAGTCACCTGGCCGGGATCGGCTCCACACAGACGGTAGACCTCCCTGGCAATGTCTGCCCAGGACTGCGGTTCGCCATCGCTGCTGAGGTTGTAGGTACCAAAGGGCGCCTGCGAGTCCAGGAGATGGCGAATGGCCTCTGCGATGTCCTGCGCGAAGGTCAGCCTCCCCACCTGGTCATCCACCACCGTGGGAGCCGCCCCTTTGGCAGCCAGGCCCGCCATGGTGCGGACAAAGTTCCGGCCGTCTCCCACCACCCAGCTGCACCGCACGATGTAATGCCGGGCCGCCACCGCCGCGGCGGCATCGCCGGCGGCCTTGCTCTGGCCATACACGCCCAGGGGACTCACAGGTTCGTCCTCCGTATGGACCGGAGCAGTTCCGTCGAAGACGTAGTCGCTGGATACATGGACCAGCGTGAGGGAATGCTCGACGGCGGTCCGCGCCAAGCGGGAGACCGCACCGGAGTTGACGCTCCAGGCAGCCGAACGCCCCTGCGTGGTTTCCGCCGCATCCACGCCCGTGAAGGCTGCGGCGTTGATGATGGTCGAATACTTCTTCCACTCCAAGGTGCTGTACGCGGCTTCATGTGTGATGTCGAAGCCGTCCTTTCCGACAAAGTCGACGTGGGCGGCATCATCGAAGGCCTGCCTCAGCGCCCTGCCCAGCTGGCCGTTGGCACCCAGCACCAGGATCCTCCGCGGCTTCATGGGAACCACCGACCGGAGACGGGGGTGCTGCTTGTCCTGCTCGGACAGGATGGCCTGGTCCAGCGGAACAGGCCACGGGACAGCAGTGTCCTCATCGGCCACATTGAGGAAGGTGTATCCGGACTGCGCACCGGCACTCCAATGGTCGTTGACCAGGTAGGTGTACGCGGTGTTGTCTTCCAGGGTCTGGAACGCGTTCCCGACTCCGCGCGGCACAAACACTGCTTGTCCCTCAGTCATCCCTGCATGGAAGACAGTCCCGAAGGTCGGCCCTTCCCGCAGGTCCACCCAGGCGCCGAAGATCTTTCCTGACGCCAGCGAAATGAACTTGTCCCACGGTTCGGCGTGAATCCCGCGCGTGGTGCCCCGGCGGGCATTGAAGGAGATGTTGTTTTGTACCGGCCCGAAGTCCGGCAGCCCCAACGCGAGCATCCTGCCGCGGTGCCAGTTCTCCTTGAACCACCCCCGGGCATCGCCATGGACGGGCAGGTCAAAGAGCAGCAGGCCGGGGATGGGAGTGGTCCTGGCCGTCATTCCCTGCGCGGAAGCCATCGGCGTCAGTGTCCCTGTCCGGCGTATTTGAGTTCCGTTTCAGCCTTTTGCGGCCGCCACCACGCTTCGTTGTCCGTGTACCAGCGGACGGTGGCTGCCAGGCCGTCGTCGAAATTCCCGAACCGGGGGGTCCAGCCCAGTTCGCGGCGCAGCTTGGCGGAGTCGATCGCATACCGCAGGTCGTGCCCCGGGCGGTCCGTCACGAGGTCGAACGCGCCGGGCGGCTGGCCCATGACCAGCAGGAGCTTCTCCACCACGGCACGGTTGGACAGTTCACCGTCGGCCCCGATCAAATAGGTCTCTCCGAGCCGTCCCCGCTCCAGGATCGCGGCCACGGCGGAGGAATGGTCTTCCACATGGATCCAGTCCCGGACATTGCGCCCCTCGCCGTAGAGGCGTGGGCGGATACCGTCCAGGACGTTGGTGACCTGCCGGGGAATGAACTTTTCCACGTGCTGGAATGGCCCGTAGTTGTTGGAGCAGTTGCTGATGGTGGCCCGGAGTCCGAAGGAGCGGACCCATGCCCGTACAAGCAGGTCGGACCCCGCTTTGGTTGCCGAATAGGGACTTGTCGGCCGGAAAACGGATTCCTCTGTGAAGCGTTCCGGATCGTCCAGGGCAAGGTCGCCGTACACCTCGTCCGTTGAGACGTGGTGGAACCGGGTTCCGTGCTTCCTTGCGGCTTCGATCAGGGTGTAGGTGCCCACCAGATTGGTGTCCACGAATGGCCGGGGATCCTGCAGGGAATTGTCATTATGCGATTCAGCGGCGAAATGCACCACGGCATTTACGGAGGCCGTCAATGTATCAACCAACCCTGCATCGCAGATATCGCCCTTGACAAAGTCGAACCTGCTGTCCGGAAGCCCGTCCAGTGACGCAAGGTTTCCGGCGTAGGTCAGTTTGTCCAGAACAGTGACATGGAGGCTGCTGTGCTCCATGATGTAGTGGACAAAGTTGCATCCGATGAATCCGGCCCCGCCGGTGACAAGGATTCTCTGCATGGCGATAGCGTAGCCGCCCATACGGGCACACCGGCAGGGGAGGGGACAGCAAAGTATGCGAGGAATTATTTTGGCCGGCGGAACCGGGTCACGGCTCCATCCAATTACGCTGGGAATCAGCAAACAACTGGTGCCTGTTTTCGATAAGCCCATGATCTATTACCCGCTGTGCACTTTGATGCTGGCCGGGATCCGGGACATTCTGGTGATCACCACGCCAAAAGACGCAGTGCAGTTCCATGGCCTTTTGGGCGACGGTTCCCAATTCGGCATTAGCCTCACCTACGCCGAGCAACCCACCCCTGACGGCCTGGCCCAGGCCTTCATCCTGGGCGAAGAGCACATCGGCGGCGGAAAAGTTGCCCTCATCCTCGGCGACAATATTTTCAACGGCCCCGGCATGGGAGCCCAGCTGAGGAAATACAGCGACGTGGACGGCGGCGCCATCTTCGGTTACTGGGTCAAGGATCCCGCAGCGTACGGTGTGGTGGAATTCGACGACCACGGCCTCGCCATCTCGATCGAGGAAAAACCGTCCGCTCCCAGGAGCAACTACGCCGTGCCTGGCCTCTATTTCTACGACAACGACGTAGTAGCCATGGCGAAGGATCTGAAGCCTTCAGCCCGCGGCGAGCTTGAAATCACTGATATCAACCGGCAGTACTTGGAACTGGGCAAACTCCATGTGCAGAAGTTCCCCAGGGGCACCGCCTGGTTGGATACCGGTACTTTCGCCGACCTGAATGATGCCTCCAACTATGTCCGCACCACAGAAAACAGGCAGGGCCTGAAGATCGGAGCCCCGGAGGAAGTCGCGTGGCGCATGGGCTACCTGAGCGACGACGAGCTTCGCAGGCAGGCAGGCAAGCTGGCCAAGAGCGGGTACGGCAGCTACCTCATGGATATCCTCGAGAGGCAGTGACCGTCCGTCATCACCCCGAAACGTCCTCCAAGGCACGGGAAATCTCGGCGGGCAGCGCAGTCAGCTGGGCATCCAGCAATTCCTTCAGCTGGACCGGTGTCCTTGCTCCCACCACTGCGGTGGCTACTCCCGGCCTGGACAGCAGCCAGCTCAGGGAAACATCCAGTGGCGAGCGGCCCAGCCCCCGCGCGGCCATGGTCACGGCTTCAACCACCCGTGACGCACGCGGTTCAAGATACTGCTCCACATAGCCGGCAAGCCTGCCCTGCGCCGCGCGCGAATCAGTGGGCACCTGGCCCCGGTACTTGCCGCTAAGCACGCCACGCCCCAGGGGAGCCCAAGCCATCAGCCCCAGTCCCGCATCTTCCACCGCGGGAATCAGTTCCTCTTCGGCCTTTCGCTGGACCAGGGAGTACTCGGACTGGTTGGCCACCAGCGTGAATCCGGCCACTGCGGCCGCTTTCGCCGTCTGCCAGCCGTTGTAGTTGGAGATTCCCACATAGCGTGCCCGGCCGCTGCGCTGGGCGAGTTCCAAAGCTGACAGTGTCTCGTCCAAGGGAACGTTGCCGTCCCAGTCGTGGACAAACCAGATGTCGAGGTAATCGGTACGCAACCGGGCGAGGCTGGCGTCCAGCGCCGCCAGCATGGCACCGCGGGAGGCATCGACGCTGCGCCGGCCATCCGACGACGACACTCCGGCTTTGGTGGAAATGACCACTTCCGAACGGGCCACCACGTCGCCCAACATGGAACCCAGCATGGCTTCGGCCTGGCCCTGGGCGTAGGAAGCAGCGGTGTCGATCACCGTGCCGCCGGCATCCACGAAGTCGTGAAGCAACGCCGCGGCATCCTGTTCATCCGTTTCTTGTGCCCAGGACATGGTCCCCAGGGAAAGCGAGGACACACGGAAGCCGCTGTTGCCGACATAACGCTGCTGCATGCTGCTAGCTTACGGGCAGTTGCAGGACTTCATGACGTAGGGTCTATTCACGTGAACTGGATAGAAGCAGCCCTCCTGGGCCTTGTGCAGGGCCTCACCGAATTCCTCCCGATCTCCTCAAGCGCGCACCTGCGGATTGTTGGTTCGTTCCTTCCGAATGCAGCCGACCCGGGCGCCGCCTTCACGGCCATCACCCAGCTGGGCACAGAGACCGCCGTCATCGTGTACTTCTGGCGTGACATCGTCCGGATCATCGGAGCCTGGTTCGGATCGCTGACCGGCAAGGTTGAACGGAACAATCCCGACGCGAGGATGGGATGGCTGGTGATCCTCGGCAGCCTGCCGATCATCGTCCTCGGGCTGCTCTTCCAGGACCAGATCGAGTCGGTTCTCCGGAGCATGTGGATTGTGGCCACCATGCTGATCGTCTTCGGCATGATCCTGGCCGTCGCAGACGCAGTGGGCCGACAGGAGCGGGACCTCACCCAGCTCAGCTACAAGCACGGCATCCTTTACGGTTTCGCCCAGGCCATGGCCCTGATCCCCGGAGTCTCCCGGTCCGGCGGCACCATCACCGCCGGCCTCCTGATGGGTTACACCCGTGAAGCGGCAGCGCGTTATTCATTCCTCCTGGCCATCCCTGCTGTTTTCGGCAGCGGCCTCTACCAGTTGTATAAAACGGTTTCCAACGAAGGAATAGCCGGCCCTTACGGCTTGGGCGAGACCGCCCTGGCCACGGTTATTGCATTCGTGGTGGGCTATATCATCATTGGTTGGTTCCTCAAGTTCGTCTCCACCCGCAGCTACAGGCTCTTCGTCTGGTACCGGATCCTGCTGGGCCTGGCCCTGTATGTCCTGCTCGGTTTCGGTGTGATCAGCGCCTAGCACTAAGGTTGACTCGTGAAATCGTGGACCTCCCGCCCTGTTCCTGAGCTGCCCGGCAGCTTGTCCGACCTTCGCCTCTTCGACACGTCCCTGGGCCGTGTGGTGGCTCTTGAACCCGGGCCGGAACAGTCCATGTACGTGTGCGGTATTACGCCGTACGACGCCACCCACATGGGGCATGCGGCCAGTTATGTCGCCTTCGATCTCCTGAACCGGGTATGGCGTGACGCCGGGGCCCGGGTGTCGTACGTCCAGAACGTCACCGACATCGACGATCCCCTGCTCGAACGGGCCAACGCCACCAACGTGGACTGGCGTGAACTGGCCCAAAGCCAGATCGAACTGTTCCACACTGACATGGACGCCCTCAATGTCGTTTCCCCGGACCACTACATCGGCGCCGTGGAAGCCATCCCGGACATCGTGCCCGCCATCGAGCGACTCATCGCCGACGGTGTCGCCTACCGCGTGAACGGCACCGACGGCGAACCGGACGGGGATGTGTATTACGACGTCGAGACGGCCGGGAAGCGCTCAGACGCTACGGACGCCTGGTCCCTCGGCGCTGTCTCAGGCCTCAACGAAGCCGAAATGCTTGCCTTGTTCGCCGAGCGTGGCGGCGACCCGGCCAGGCCCGGCAAGCGCCAGGCGCTCGATCCCCTGCTTTGGCGGGTTGCACGCGAGGGGGAGCCCAGCTGGCCCGGGGCATCGCTGGGCGACGGTCGGCCCGGGTGGCACATCGAGTGTACGGTCATCGCGCAGAAGTACCTCCCTGCGCCGTTCACGGTCCAGGGCGGCGGATCGGACCTGATCTTCCCGCACCACGAAATGGGCGCGGGACACGCCTACTCACTGTCCGGCGTCCCCTTGGCGCACCACTACTCACACGCGGGGATGGTGGGCCTGGATGGCGAGAAGATGAGCAAATCCAAAGGCAACCTGGTGCTCGTCTCCAATCTTCGCGCTGCCGGAGAAGAACCCGCCGCCATCCGGTTGGCCATCCTGGCCCACCACTACCGCTCAGACTGGTCCTGGACCGCCCAAGAATTCGAGGCCGCCAAGGACCGTCTGGCAACCTGGCGGCGTGCTTTGGCGCAAGCTCCGGCCGGATCGGCAGCACCTTTGGTCGAGGCCATGCGGAAGGAGCTGGCCAATGACCTCGACGCGCCGGGTGCGCTGACCGCCGTCGATTCCTGGGCAGAAGCAGCACTTCGCAACGCGGCGCCGCACTCCCCGTCAGATTCCGAACTGGTGGCGGACGCGGTTAACGCCCTCCTCGGCGTCGAACTTTAGTCCCGCTGTTCCCGGGAACAGGGAAGGGCCCCGGCAGAGACGTGGTCGCTGCCGGGGCCCTTCCGCTTGGTTGGCCGGGTCCTCAGGGCCGGTCCTTGCCGCGCCGCTTGAGGTAGCGCTCAAACTCCCTGGCAATCGATTCTCCCGAGGCCTCGGGGAGGTCCGCCGTGTCCTTTGCTTCCTCGAGTTGCCTGACGTAGGCGGCAATTTCCGGGTCTTCCGTGGCCAGTTCATCCACACCGCGTTCCCAGGCCTCGGATTCTTCTGCCAGCGCACGGCTGTCCAAGGGGACCTGCAGGAGGTCTTCGATCCTGTGGAGGATGGCGAGCTGGGCCTTGGGGGAGGGCGGCTGGGCAACGTAGTGGGGCACCGCTGCCCACAGGGAAACGGTGGGCAGCCCGGCGAGCATGGCGAATTCGGCCAGCACTCCCACGATCCCCACGGGGCCTTCGTACTGTGAAGCCTCCAGATTCAAGCGTTCCCGCAGTGAGTTGTCCTCTGTGGTGGTGCTGACGGGAATGGGCCGGCTGTGGGGCACATCTGCCAGCAGGGCGCCCACCAGGATCACGGAGTCCACCTTGAGGGCTTCAGCATGAACCAGCAGTTCCGTGGTGTAGGCGCGCCAGCGGTAGGAAGGTTCGGTGCCGAGCACGATCACGACGTCCACGTTGCTCTCCGGTACGGCTGCCTTGTAGATCCGCGTAGAGGGCCACTTCACTTTCCGCGCGCCGGAGGAGGTCCGCCGCACCGTAGGCCGGGTGAACTGGAAGTCGTAGTATTCCTCGGCGTCCACTGTGGCGACCTTCTTGCCGTCCCAGAGCTTGTTCACGTAATGCAGGGCATCGCTGGCAGCTTCACCGGCGTCATTCCATCCTTCAAAAGCGGCGATCATGACGGTGACGCGTTCGCCGTCCGCAGGTTCCTTGAGGAAACGCTCGGGCTCCGCTGTGATGTCCTGTCCTTCGGGGGTCCCGTCGACACTGTTCATCCACTCACCCTACGTCCAAGTCCGATGCGGATGCATGGCATTTCACACCGAAGCGTGTCCCGTATCGCCCACAGCGCAACCCCGGCGTGGCCACCGCCGCATTCCACGTAGACTTGAAGCCATGCATTCATCTCCCGGTCAGCCCCACCTCAAAGCCGTGCTCTGGGACATGGATGGCACCTTGGTGGACACCGAGCCTTACTGGATTGCCGCTGAACGCGCACTCGTTGAAGCGCACGGCGGAACATGGTCACACCAGCAGGCCATGCAGCTGGTAGGGCAGTCATTGATGCATTCGGCCGCCATCCTGCAGGCTGCGGGCGTCCGGATGAAGGCCCGGGACATCGTGGACCACCTCAGCGCCGAAGTCATCCAACAGGTCCGGCGTGAGGTCCCGTGGCGTCCAGGCGCCCGGGAACTGCTGAACGACCTCCACGAATCCGGCATCCGCTGTGCCCTGGTCACGATGTCCGAGGGGCCTTTGGCCGGAGTGGTGGTCGAAAGCCTCCCCAAGCCATACTTCGAGTTCCTGGTCACTGGTGACACCGTGACTAACGGCAAGCCCCACCCGGAGGCCTACCTCACGGCTATCGACCGTCTGCAGCTCGACGATCCTGCCCTCACCATCAACCACTGCGTCGCCTTGGAGGACTCCATTCCCGGTGCCACTGCGGCACTGGCCTCCGGCGTCGTCACTGTAGGCATACCGCACCAGGTCCCCCTTCCTGAACTCCCGGACATGATCCTGTGGGACACTCTGGCCGGCAAAGCGACCGACGATGTTGCACAACTCGTCCATGGTCGCGCGGCATCCGCCCAGGCGGCAACGGAGACGCCGGACGCAGGCCTGCTGGAAAGGGCCAACTAAGTGAGCAGTCCCTCCGCGCCACACCACGCGGCCAGCAAGAAGGACGGAATACCCCTCGGAAAAATCGCGGGAATCCCTGTGTATCTGGCGTACTCGTGGTTCGTGATTGCCGGATTCACGGTCATCGTCTACGGACCTGCACTCCTGGTCAGGATGCCGGAACTCGGCGCCGGGGCATACTTTGTGGCCCTTGGCTATGCCTTGCTGCTGGCCCTGTCCGTGCTGGTGCACGAACTCGCCCACGCACTCAGTGCCAAGGCCTTCAACTGGCCCACGGAGAAGATCGTCCTGAATTTGTGGGGCGGCCACACCCAGTTTGAGAGCTTTACCGCTTCTCCCGGCCGTTCAGTGATCGTTGCCATGGCCGGTCCCGTGTCCAACTTCGTGCTGGCAGGCGGCATGTGGCTCGTGCTGTCCACCGGTGCCCTCACCGGTGTGGCCGACATCCTGGCGAACATCCTGATGTGGGCCAACCTCCTGATCGGTATTTTCAACGTGCTGCCAGGGCTTCCCCTGGACGGCGGGCGCCTGGTCGAGTCGGCTGTCTGGAAGGTCACCGGCAGCCAGGACAAAGGAACCATCGCTGCGGGCTGGTCAGGGCGCGCGATCGTTGCCGCGCTGGTCATCTGGTTCATCGGCCTGCCGCTCATCAGCGGCGCACCCCTGGACATCAGCCTCATGCTGATCACCGTCCTCGTCTGCGGTTTCCTGTGGATGGGGGCGTCGGCGTCCATCCACCATGGCCGCCTGCGCAGCCGCCTCTACCTTGTCAGCGCGGCGGCCCTGGCCGACCCCGCGGTCGGCGTTCCGAACTCAGCCACTGTGGCAGACGTCCTGGCGATGTCCCCGGCGGGGAGTCCCGCCGTCGTTATCTGTGGACCTGACGGCAGGCCGCAGGGTGTTGTCAACCCCGCTGCCGCTGCCGCTGTGCCGCCGCAGGCAGTCTCCACGACGCCGGTCACCGCGGTGGCGCACGCTTTGGCTGCCGGTGCCTATGTTCCGGAATGGTCCAAGGGCCAGGAGCTGATCCAGTACCTGGCGTGGCTCGAAGGTGGCGAATACGCAGTCGTTGACCACAATGGAACCGTCACTGGCCTGCTCCGCCAACAGGCCGTCGTGACAGCCATTACAGGCAAGGAAGTCCGGGGTACCGGGCGGGCCTGACGCTGTTGCCGGTAGAGTTACCTGCCGGCCCCTAAAACAAAACCACCGATTTTCGGCGCCAGCACGCAGCAACACAAGGGCGGTCCATCCGCCGCACAGGAGCGAGGAACACCAGATGAGCAGCGAAACCGCCGCCCCCGAAGCCGGCGCAACCACCGGCCAGCCAGCTGCCCGAGCCGCCGTCCAGCCTACCGGCGCGGCACGCCGGCGCGGACCCTTCCGGGTTGGCGAACGCGTCCAGCTCACTGACGAGCGCGGGCGCATGAACACCATCACGCTGGAAGTCGGGGGCGCCTTCCACACCCACCGCGGCTTCCTGAACCACGACGAGATCATCGGCAAGGTGGACGGCTCGGTGGTCAGCAACAACATCGGACAGCAGTACCAGACACTCCGGCCGCTGCTGTCGGACTTCGTTCTTTCCATGCCCCGCGGTGCCGCGGTGGTTTACCCGAAGGACGCCGGGCAGATCGTCACCATGGCCGACATCTTCCCGGGCGCCCGCGTCGTGGAAGCCGGCGTGGGATCCGGCGCCTTGTCGATTTCCCTCCTGAGGGCGGTCGGCGACGGCGGATACCTCCACTCCTTCGAACGACGCGAAGAATTCGCGGACATTGCCCGCGGAAACGTTGAGACCATCTTCGGCGGCCCCCATCCGGCCTGGCAGATCTCGCTGGGCGACTTCCAGGAAGAAGTGGTCAAGGCCGAGGAGCCCGGCTCCGTTGACCGCGTGGTCCTGGACATGCTGGCGCCCTGGGAATGCCTTGATGCGGTTGCAACCGTCCTGGCACCGGGCGGCGTCTGGATCAACTATGTCGCCACCGTGACACAGCTTTCCCGAACGGCCGAAGCCATCCGCGCCGACGGCCGCTTCACCGAGCCCGACGCCTGGGAGTCCATGGTGCGCGGTTGGCACCTGGAAGGCCTGGCTGTGCGCCCCGACCACCGCATGGTGGCACACACGGGATTCCTGCTGGTCACCCGGCGGCTGGCAGAAGGAGTCACCGGTATCTCCACCAAACGACGCCCCTCCAAGACAGAATTCAGCGAAGAAGATCTCAACGCCTGGACCCCTGGAGCAGTAGGGGAGCGCGCCGTCTCCGACAAGAAACTGCGGCGGGCTGCCCGCGACGCCATCGCCGGGACCAATGTCCAGGATGGCCCGTCAGTCACAAACTGACAAAGATCACAATCGGGTCCGCATTCCGGATGTCACCAAGCACCCTGAGCTTTTCGGGACTAAGGTCTTGTTAAGCGCAGGAAGGGGCTGATGAATCGTGGATACGTCGAACAACGACATTGGACGGCCGACGCCGGAGGAACCAAACGCTGCAGCGGGAGAGGCAGCGAACCGCAGGCTTGGCATCCAGCCGCCGGACCCTTCGAGCGAACTGACTGTTGCCGAGCGGCAAATCAACATCCTCAGGGACAAGCTCCGCCACATCGACCGCCAGCTTGCTGCCGCCACCCAGAACAACAGCAAGCTCGTTTCCATGCTGGAAACAGCGAAGGCTGAGATCCTGCGTCTCAAGGGAGCCCTGGAGCAGGAGGGCCAGCCGCCGTACAGCTTTGGAACGGTGCTGCAGATCAATCCGCGGCGGCAACCTGCGCCGGGCAACTCGGGGCAGGCGGCCACGGAAGAATCCGTGGACATCTTTAATGCCGGCCGGAAGATGCGGGTTGGCATCAGCCCCCTGGTCAACGTCAACCAGTTGGCCGTAGGCCAGGAAGTCCTCCTCAACGAGGCCCTTCTTGTCGTGGCCGGTTTGGGCTACGAACGGGCCGGCGAGCTGGTGACGCTCAAGGAATTGCTGGGCAAGGACCGCGCCCTGGTGGTGGGCCGGGCTGATGAAGAGCGGGTGGTCCGGCTCTCCGGGGCCCTGCAGAACGTGCACTTGAAGGTTGGGGATGCCCTGTCCCTGGACTCACGGACCGGCTACGCCCTGGAAAAGGTTCCCCGGGCCGAGGTGGAAAACCTGGTCCTGGAGGAAGTTCCGGACATCACCTACCAGGACATCGGCGGACTCGGCCCCCAGATCGAACAGATCCGCGATGCCGTGGAACTGCCCTTCCTGCACCCGGACCTCTACCGCGAGCACGGCCTGAAGGCACCCAAGGGCATCCTCCTGTACGGCCCTCCGGGCTGCGGCAAGACCCTCATTGCCAAGGCTGTGGCGAACTCCCTGGCTGCCCGTGCCGCCGAGCGTGCCGGCAATACCGACCTCAAGAGCTACTTCCTCAACATCAAGGGCCCTGAGCTGCTGGACAAGTACGTCGGCGAAACCGAACGGCACATCCGGTTGATCTTCTCGCGAGCCCGCGAAAAGGCATCGGACGGCAGCCCGGTGGTGGTGTTCTTCGACGAGATGGATTCGCTGTTCCGCACCCGCGGCACCGGCGTGTCCTCGGACGTGGAAACCACGATCGTTCCGCAGCTGCTCAGTGAGATCGACGGCGTGGAACGCCTGGACAACGTCATCGTCATCGGCGCTTCCAACCGCGAGGACATGATCGACCCGGCGATCCTGCGTCCCGGCCGCCTGGACGTCAAGGTCAAAATCCAGCGCCCGGACGCCGAGGCCGCAGCGGACATCTTTGGCAAGTACATCACCACAGACCTGCCCTTCCACGCCCAGGACCTCGCCGAGTACGGCGGCGACGTCCAGGCAACCGTTGACGCCATGATCCAACGCACCGTGGAGGCCATGTACTCCACGGAGAAGTCCAACGAGTACCTCGAAGTCACCTACGCCAACGGTGACACTGAAATGCTGTACTTCAAGGACTTCAACTCCGGCGCAGTGGTGCAGAACGTGGTGGACCGGGCCAAGAAATACGCCATCAAGGACCTCTTGACCAACCACCAAAAGGGTCTTCGGATCGACCACCTGCTCAAGGCCGTGGTCGATGAGTTCCGCGAACACGAGGACATGCCCAACACCACCAATCCGGACGATTGGGCCCGGATTTCGGGCAAGAAGGGCGAGCGCATCACGTACATCCGCACCATCGTCCAGGGCAAGGCGGGCCAGGAACCCGGCAAGTCCATCGAAACCACTGCCAACACAGGCCAGTACCTGTGACAGCCGGAGCACAGGGAGTTCCCACCGAAAAGTTGCCCGCGGGTGGCGCCATGCGCGTCATGGGCTCGGAGACCGAATACGGCATCCACGCTCCGTCGGCACCCGGGGCCAATGCCACCATGATGTCGGCCAGGATCATCCAGGCCTACGCCACGGTGACGCGGCAGCGGGCCGCCGGTGGCGCCGAGACCCGGTGGGATTACACCGACGAGGAACCCCTCCACGACGCCCGCGGGTGGACAGTGGACAGGGCCAGCGCCGATCCCAGCCAGCTCACCGACCAACCGCCGGTGCTCGACGCCGAGGCCGTCGCCTTGGCCTACGGCCGACAGGAGTTGGAACTCGACGGCGCGGACGAATCCGGTTCCCTGCTCATGAACATGGTCCTTGGCAACGGTGCCCGCCTGTACGTGGACCACGCCCACCCCGAGTACTCCAGCCCGGAGGTCACCAATCCACGCGACGCCGTGAAGTGGGACGCTGCAGGAGACCAGGTGGCATTGGCCACGGTCCGGAAAGTGGCTGCCGATACCAGCCTCCCTCCGATCAACCTCTACAAGAACAACACGGACAACAAATCGGTCTCCTACGGATCGCACGAAAACTACTTGATGCCCCGCTCGGTTCCGTTCGGGGACATCATCAAGGGGCTGACTCCGTTCTTCGTTTCCCGCCAAGTAATGTGCGGCGCAGGACGCGTGGGGATGGGGCAGGACAGCTCGACGCCTGGATACCAGATCAGCCAGAGGGCTGATTTCTTCGAGGCCGAAGTCGGCCTGGAAACCACCATCCGCCGCCCCATCATCAACACCCGTGACGAGCCGCATGCAACGGCTGACCGCTACCGGCGACTTCACGTGATCATCGGTGACGCCAACCTGAGCCAGGTATCCAACTACCTCAAGTTCGGTACCACGGCCATGGTCCTCAGCCTCATCGAAGCCGGCCAGGCACCGCGGATCGAGGTCCATGAGCCGGTGCAGGCCCTGCAGTCCATCAGCCATGACACCTCACTGACCACCACCGTGCGCTTGCTCGACGGCCGGAGGGTCACTGCGCTGGACATCCAGTGGATGTACTTCGAGGCCGCGGCAAAACTCGCCCAGGAGACCGGCGTCGCGGACGCAGTGACAGGAGACGGGCACACCCACGGGGTCCTTGAACGCTGGGAGTCCACCCTCTCAGCCCTCGGAAGCGATCCGGCCTCCGCGGCGGCCTCTGTTGAATGGGTGGCCAAGAAAGCGATCCTGGAGGGATACCGCAACCGGGACTCCCTCGAATGGAATGACGCCCGACTTGGCCTGGTCGACCTGCAGTGGTCCGATATCCGCCCCGAAAAGGGGCTCTACTACAGGCTGCTGGCGCGTGACCGGATGACCCGGCTGGTGGACGACGGCGACATCGCCGCCGCGGTGACCCAACCGCCGTCGGACACGCGGGCGTACTTCCGGGGCCGGTGCGTCTCGACGTTCGGCAAGGACGTGGTCGGTGCCAGCTGGGACTCGGTGATTTTCGATGTTCCCGGCTTGGGAAAGCTGCAGCGGGTGCCCACGAGGGAACCTTTGCGCGGCACCGAAGCCCTCACCGGCGCGCTCTTCGAGAGACACCGGGAGGCCGGAAACTTCCTGGCGGAGCTGCTCGGCCGGGAGCCGTCACCGACCAAGGACAGGCAGTAGTACGGCACACGGAGCGTGAGGTCCGTAAAGCCGTACGGACCGCCGTATTGCGTGGCAATATGGCAGTAGGAAGTCCCCACTGACGGGGGCTGACAGTAGGGAGAAGGAAATGGCAGGTCAGGAGCAACAGCAACCGCAGTCCCGCGAGACAGAGGAAGTAGACGTCCCCGAGGCCCCGCCGGCGGCACCGGAGGCCCAGGCTTCCGAAGCGACCCAGGGTGTGGACGATCTCCTCGACGAGATCGACGGCGTCCTGGAATCCAACGCCGAGGAATTCGTCAGGGCCTTTGTCCAAAAGGGCGGCCAGTAAGCGGACGCCCGCAGGAGGTACTGCCCGCCGGCGCGAGGCCGGGGGCATCGGAACGCAGAGTCGAAGGAGTGCAGCAATGCAGGACCCATCAACCGGCCCCCTGGCCACCCAGGCAACGTCTTCTTTCACGGAGCATCTTCAACGTTCGCGTCCCGAACTTCTGCCATTCAACCAAACATTGCCGGCCGGAAACGTTCCTCCGTCTCCCCACGCCACCACCATCGTCTCGCTGACGTACGCCGGTGGCGTGCTGATGGCGGGGGACCGGCGGGCAACCATGGGCAACGTCATTGCAAGCCGCCATATCGAGAAGGTTTTCCCTGCCGACCAGTACTCCGTGCTGGGCATTGCGGGCACCGCGGGCCTTGCGATCGACATCACGCGGCTCTTCCAGGTTGAACTGGAGCACTACGAGAAAATCGAGGGGACGCTGCTCAGCCTGGTTGGTAAGGCGAACCGCCTCGGTGCAATGGTCCGCGGCAACCTCCCGATGGCCATGCAGGGCCTTGCGGTCATTCCGCTTTTCGCCGGCTTCGACCACGTATCAGCCACGGGACGGGTCTTCTCCTACGATGTCACCGGCGGCCGCTACGAAGAGCAGGAGCACCACTCTGTTGGCTCGGGTTCGGTCTTTGCCCGCGGCGCCCTCAAAAAGTTGTGGCGGCCCAATTTGTCCGAGGAAGAAGCGGTTGCCGTGGCCGTCGAGGCTCTCTACGACGCTGCGGACGATGACTCGGCCACCGGTGGACCGGATCCCGTGCGTCAATTGTGGCCGGTGGTCTATACGGTCAACCGTGCCGGCAACCGCAGGGTGTCGGAACGCGAACTGGGTGCGATAGCGGGCGCGATTGTTGAGTCGCGCGCCATCGCGGGACGGGAGGCCTAGCATGACGCAGCAGTTCTATGTTTCACCCGAACAGTTGATGAAGGACCGTGCGGACTTCGCGCGGAAAGGTATTGCCCGCGGACGCTCGGTCATTGTGATCAGTTGTGCTGACGGCATCGCCCTCATTGCCGAAAACCCTTCACCCTCCCTGCATAAGATCGGTGAGATCTACGACAAGATCGGTTTTGCCGCCGTAGGCAAGTACAACGAATTCGAGAGCCTCCGGCAGGCCGGCGTCCGGTACGCCGACGTCCGGGGGTACTCCTACGACCGTGAAGACGTCACAGCACGGGGCCTGGCCAGCGTCTACGCCCAAAGCCTCGGTGCCGTTTTCACGGCGGAGCAGAAGCCCTTCGAAGTCGAACTGGCTGTGGTCGAAGTCGCACCCACCCAGGAACGTGACCACCTTTACCGGCTGACCTTCGATGGTTCCATCGCGGATGAAAACGGCTTCGTGGTGATGGGCGGACTTGCAGACCAGATCTCCGACGTCGTCAAGGACGCCTGGGACGCCGGCCTGACCTTCCCGGGGGCGTTGCGCCTGGCCCTGCGGGCCCTCGCGGTGGATAAGGAAGCCGACTCGCTGCCGCCCACCGCAGTGGAAGCCGCGGTCCTGGACAGGGCATCCGAAAGCCACCGCGGCTCGCGGCGGGCCTTCCGGCGCCTGCTCCCGGCGGACGTGGAACAGCTGCTCTCAGAGGAGGCTTGAGATGGACAAGCGCATATTCGGCATAGAGACGGAATTCGGGATCTCCTACTCAAGCCCTGATTCCCGCCCCCTGGCGCCCGAAGAAGTAGCCCGCTACCTGTTCCGCAAAGTGGTCAGCTGGGGGCGATCATCGAACGTATTCCTGACCAACGGATCGCGCTTGTACTTGGACGTGGGCTCCCACCCCGAATACGCGACCGCCGAATGCGACGACCTCGCACAGCTCATAGCCCACGACAGGGCCGGCGAACTAATCCTGGACGACCTCGTGGACGAGGCCCAGACCCGCTTGGCCGCAGAAGGCTTCAACGGCACCGTCTACCTGTTCAAGAACAACACCGACTCGGCCGGCAATTCCTACGGCAGCCATGAAAACTACCTGATCCCGCGGCGCGGGGAGTTCTCACGTCTGGCCGAGATCCTCATTCCGTTCCTGGTCACACGGCAACTCATTGCCGGGGCCGGAAAAGTCCTCAAGACACCCCACGGGGCTACCTTCGCTTTCTCCCAGCGCGCAGACCACATCTGGGAAGGTGTCTCCTCGGCCACCACCCGTTCACGGCCCATCATCAACACCCGCGACGAACCACATGCCGACGCCGAGTTCTACCGGCGCTTGCATGTCATTGTGGGCGACTCCAACATGTCGGAGACCACGGCCCTGCTGAAAGTCGGCACTGTGGACCTGATCCTGCGCATGATCGAGGCGGGGGTGATCATGCGTGACATGCGCATGGAGAATCCCATCCGCAGCATCCGGGAAATTTCGCACGACCTCACGGGCCGTGCCTTGGTCCGCCTGGCCAACGGCCGCCAGTTGTCCGCCTTGGATATCCAACGGGAGTACCTGGCCAAGGTGACGGAGTTCGTTGCGGCCAACGGTGCGCACAACCCCCATGTACCCCTGATCCTTGATCTCTGGTCCCGTACCCTGGATGCCATCGAAAGCGGCGACTCCAGCAGCATCGACACGGAAGTCGACTGGGCCATCAAGAAGAAGCTGATGGATGGTTACATGCGCAAGCATGACCTTGGGCTTGATTCGCCGCGCATTGCCCAGCTCGACCTCACCTACCACGACATCTCGCGGCAACGCGGCTTGTTCTACCTGCTGCAGTCCCGTGGTGCCGCAAAGCGGCTGGTGACCGAAACGGACGTCAAAGATGCCGTTGATGCACCGCCGCAGTCCACCCGGGCCAAGCTCCGCGGTGACTTTGTGAGGCGGGCACAGGAACTGGGCCGCGACTACACCGTGGACTGGGTCCATCTGAAGCTGAATGACCGTGCGCACCAGACCATCCTGTGCAAGGATCCCTTCCGCAGTGTGGATGACAGGGTGGATGCGCTCCTTGACTCTATGAGCTGACTCCCAGCTTCACGGGCTATTCTGGATAGTGGCCTCCTTTCGCGAGGCCGCTTCCTTGGATGCGCAGAGCGCCTTTCCGAGTGTCCATTGCCCCGACGAAAGAGTCTTTTTGTGCGCCGACTCCTAGCACTTCTTTTCCCCCTCCTGCTGCTCATCACGGCATGCGGGGGAGGGAGCACCCCGTCCGCAGAGCCCACCAGCCAGTCCTCGGGCGACATCTCCAAGCTCGACTCCGTGAAGGTATCCGACAACGGAAACGACAAAGCCCCCGGACTCGAATTCAGCAAGCCGCTGACTGTTTCCGAACCGACCATCAAGGTTGTCAGCGAGGGCGACGGTGACCGCGTCAAGGCCGGACAGGTCGCGGAACTGGCCTATGTTGCCGTCGACGGCAACGACGGCAAGACCGTCGAGGACGCTTACCAGAACGGCCCCCAGCCGCTGGAGCTGAACGATCAGCTCAAATCAGGGAACGAACTCATCTACAACGCAATCGTCGGCGCCAAGGTTGGCTCGCACGTCGCTTTCGCTGCCCCGGGTTCGGCCACCGGTTCCGGGACAGGTTCAACCCAGCTGGTGGTTTTCAAGCTGATTGCGGCCAAGGACCCTGCGCCTGTCCTGGAGAAGCCCGAGGGTGAAACGGTGACGCCGCCGGCCGGATTGCCCACCGTCAAGGAAAATGACCAGGGCGTACCGGAGATCTCCGTGGAGGGCGTTGCCGCTCCCACCGAACTGGTTTCCCAGGACCTGATCAAGGGCAACGGGGCTGTCGTGAAGGAATCGGACACGCTGACGGTCAACTATGTTGGCGTCACGCTCAAGGGTGGAACCAAGTTCGACTCAAGCTTTGACCGCAACGAGCCCACCAGCTTCCCGCTGACCGGCGTCATCAAGGGCTGGACCCAGGGCCTGGCAGGCAAGACTGTCGGTTCGCGCGTCCTCCTGGTCATTCCGCAGGACCTCGCTTACGGTGAGGCCGGCCAGGGCGAGGCGAAGGGCGACCTCGTCTTCGTCGTTGACATCCTCGGCGTCAAGTAGCCGGTCAGCCTCCCGGGGACTGGCTAAGCTGGTTCCTGGCACCATCAGCACCCCACTAAAGGAGCAACCATGTCATTTGGCCAGCGTGATTACGATCGCACCAAGCCGGAGATCGACTTCCCGGAAGGCGACGTCCCCACAGAACTGCGGATCGTCGATCTCATCGAGGGCACTGGCCAGGAGGCCAAGGCCGGCGACACTGTTTCCACCCACTATGTGGGCGTGGCCTGGTCCACCGGTGAAGAATTCGACGCGTCGTGGGGCCGCGGGGCACCGCTGGACTTCCGTGTCGGCGTCGGCCAGGTCATCCAGGGCTGGGACCAGGGCCTCCTGGGCATGAAGGTCGGCGGCCGTCGCCGCCTTGAGATTCCCTCGGAGCTCGCTTACGGATCCCGCGGCGCCGGTGGAGCCATCAAGCCGAACGAGGCTTTGATCTTCGTCGTCGACCTCGTGGCGGTCCGCTAAAGACTGGCAACGCAAAGCGCGGCATCTACCGGATTCTTCCCGGCGGGTGCCGCGCTTTGCTGCTTTTCTCCGGGACTTTAGTAACGTAGCAACCGTGTCCGCATCCCGCACTGAACGACTCCTTAACCTGCTCCTGGCCTTGCTCAACACCCGGGTCGGACTGACGCGCGCTGTGCTGCGCGAGAAGGTCTACCATGGCTCGGCGGAGAATGATGTGGCCTTTGGCCGCATGTTCGAGCGGGACAAGGTGGAGTTGAAACAATTCGGCTTCGAGATTGAGACGCTGACCGAGCCTGGTTTTGGCGGCGAGGATCCGGCCACCACACGGTACCGCATCGGCAAGGACTCCAACCGGCTACCGGATGTGAGCCTCACTCCCGCTGAGTCCACGGTCCTTCTCCTGGCTGCGCAATTATGGGAGCGGGCCGCCCTCGGCAACGCTGCCGCCAGCGCCGTCCGGAAGCTTCAAGCCTCCGGCGGCTTCAGCGATGTGGACCTGCCCGCAGGCGTCCAGCCGCGGATTAAGCCGGCTGGCCAGGCATTCGACGACGTCGTAGCCGCCATGCACTCCCGGCATGCCGTCCGTTTCGGCTACCTTGCCGGCAGCACGGAACGCGAGGAAGAGCGCGAAGTCGAACCATGGGGCCTGGGGAGCCGCTTCGGCCAGTGGTACCTGGTGGGCTTCGACCGGGGCCGGGGCGCCAAACGGATCTTCAGGCTGTCGCGCATGACCACGGCGGTGTCAGTGGTATCGAACAGTTCCTTCGAACCTCCCAGCGGCTTCAACGCGCGGGCAGAGTTGGATGCCCTGAATGAGCTGCCGCTGCAGCAGGCAGTACTTGACGTGGACCCGGGCCGCCTGCTGGCGCTCCGTAAACGGGCCATCTCGGTGGAGGAAGCTGCAGGACCCGGCTCCCGGGACCGGCTCACCGTCGACTTCCGGGACCCCGACCAACTTGCGGAGGAGCTTTCCTCCTACGGTCCCCACGTCAAGGTGACGGAGCCGGCCGACTTGCGGACCGCCGTCGTACGCAGGCTCGAGGCCGCTGCCGCTTTCAACGCCGCCCCGCCCCTTCCTGTTGTCTTTCCCGAAGCGGGTCCCGCACCCCGGGCAAGGAAGCGAACGTCCGAGGACCAACTGGCCCGGATGCTTCAACTCGTACCGTTCCTGGTGCACCACCAGGGGCTCCACATCCAGGAAGTGGCGGACCATTTCGGGATCAGCCGCAAGGCGCTGATCGAGGACCTCAAGATTTTGATCTGCTCGGGCCTGCCGGAGGGCTACCCGGACGACCTCCTGGACATCCAGTGGGAAAACGACCACGTCTACATCACCGAACATCTTGACCTGAACCGTCCTGTCCGTTTCAGCGGGGACGAGGCAGCCGCCCTGTTGACCGGGCTGGCGATGCTGGGGGACCTGCCTGAGCTGGCCGGACTGGGGGAGGACCCGGAACAGAATCCGCTGGAGTCCGTCATCATCAAACTCACAGGAGCGGCCGGGGAAGCCGCCCGTATGGCCGGCACGGTTTCCGGGCAGTCCGTGGCACCCAGCCAGTCTCAAGCCTTCGCCACGGTGACCCAGGCCATCAAGGACGGCCGCCAGTTGCACCTGAGTTACCTGTCGCCGCAACGTGACACGGTAACGGAGCGGGATGTGGACCCCCTCCGCCTCTTCTCACTGGACAGTGTCTGGTACCTGGAGGCCTATTGCCACAGCAGGACGGGCCTGCGGAACTTCCGGCTTGACCGCATGGTGGACGTGGAGCAGAACGGCCGTCCAGTGTCCGGGGAAGTGACTGCGGGACAGGACTTTCCAGCGCGGCTGTTCACCCCCGGGGAGGACGACGTGTACGTGGTCCTCGAGTTGACCAGGCAAGGCGCGGGGATCGCCGAGGACTACTATGCCGAGCGTACGGCTGCCCTGCCCGACGGCGGAATGGTGGCCGAGATCCGTTTTGGCAATGCCGACCTTCTTCCCATGTTTATTTCCCAGCAGGGCGGAGCGGCCAGGATCGTGGAACCGCCTGAGCTCAGGACAGCTGCTACCCGGTGGGTTGAAGCCGCCCTGTCGCAATACGGTGGCCGTTCCCCGCAGGACGCCCCGGCTGGCTAGACTACACAGATGCCTTGGTGGTTTTGGATCCTTTTGTGGATCGCGCTCGTTGCCCTGTCCCTGCTCCTGCACCTGACCCTCGGCTATCGTTTGTTCCGCAAATTCATGGCAACTGTTCATGAGTTGGGCGACGCGGGTCAACGTTTCGGCAACCTTCCGCAGCCGCAGGAAACCTCCGATGTTGAACGCGCCGGCAACACGCCCGCACCCGGCCCGGCGATTTTTGCCTCGCCGGAACAGATGCGTCATGATTACGTGACGGCCAAAGCCTTCCGCCAGGAAGTTCGTCGCCGGAAACGCGTTGAGCGCAAAGCCGGACGGGGTCAACCCCAATCCCTGCACGACATAGAATTCAGTTAGACGTAGGATGAATCCACAAGGAAAGGACCTCCCCACATGAGGCTTGAAGGCTGGCATCTCATTATCATCATCGTCCTGGCTTTGGTGCTGTTTGCCGCACCCAAGCTGCCGTCCATGGCGCGCAGCATCGGCCAGTCCATGCGGATCTTCAAGTCGGAAGTCCGCGAAATGAAGAAGGACGGCGCCTCCGAGACCAAGGACACGCCTGCAGCCTCCGACGCCGTCGAGGGCAAGGTCGTGGACCACCCGGACGCCAAGGCCAGGAACAACGGCGAAACCGACGTTCCGCCCTCCAACCGCGTCTAAGAAGAAGTGGTACAGACGAAGGGGCGCAAAGCCAACCCCGAAGCCAGGATGGCGCTCCTTGACCATCTGAAGGAGCTCAAGAACCGGCTCTTCAAGGCTGCCATTGGTGTCATCCTGGGTACCGTGGTGGGCTTCATCGTGTACCAGCCGCTCCTGGAGGCCTTGATCAAACCGATCAAGGACCTCAATGAAAAGGAGGGCCGTGCCGCAACACTGAACTTCGACGGCGTTGCCAGCTCCTTTGACCTCATGGTCCAGGTTTCCGTGTTCCTCGGACTGCTCGTCTCCAGCCCCGTCTGGATCTACCAACTGTGGGCGTTCATCGTTCCCGGCCTGCATAAGAAGGAACGGCGCCTGGCGCTGTCGTTCGTTGCAGCCGCCGTTCCACTCTTCATCGGCGGTGTCCTGCTCGCATGGCTGGTTCTGCCCAATGCCGTCCGGGTGCTCACTGACTTCACTCCCAGCGGCGCGTCGAACTTCATCACCGCCCAGGTATACCTCGCCTTTGTCTTGCGCCTGCTGCTGGCATTCGGCATTGCCTTCCTCGTGCCGGTGGTCCTGGTCGGCCTGAACCTTGCGGGAATCGTGAAGGGCCAGCAACTCATCAAGAGCTGGCGCATCACGATCTTCCTGGTGTGCCTGTTCGCGGCCATGGCCGCACCCGGCGCCGACGCGATGAGCATGTTCTACCTGGCAGCGCCCATGCTGCTCCTGTTCTTTGCCGCGATCGGAGTGTGCGTCCTGAACGACCGCCGCCGGGAGCGCCGCGCAGTAAAGCGGGCTGCTGAGACAGAAGCCACGGCCGATATCGCCACCCCGGCGTCCGATCTGGAGAATCTGTAGACCCAAGCCCACTAGGCTTGATGCATGTCCTTTACGTCAGCCTCTCCATCTCCCTCGGACCGCTATCAGGCAGCAGCCCAACGGGCCGCTGAGGCCAAGAGCTACCTGGGAGCGTTTGCCCGCTCCCTGGACTTCGAGATGGACGATTTCCAAAGGGAAGCCTGCCGTTCCCTGCAGGAAGGCAGGGGAGTCCTGGTTGCTGCCCCTACGGGTGCGGGCAAGACGATCGTCGGTGAATTCGCAATCTATCTGGCACTCCAGCGCGGGCTGAAAGCCTTCTACACCACGCCCATCAAGGCGCTGAGCAACCAGAAGTTTTCGGAACTGGCGGAAAAGTACGGCTCCGGCAACGTGGGCCTGCTGACCGGTGATACCACCATCAATGGAGACGCTCCCGTGGTGGTCATGACCACTGAGGTCCTCCGCAACATGCTCTATGCAGACTCAGAGACCCTGGGTGACCTCGGCTTCGTGGTCATGGACGAGGTCCACTACCTCGCGGACCGCTTCCGCGGCGCCGTCTGGGAAGAAGTCATCATCCACCTGCCCAGCGAAGTACAGGTCGCCTCGCTCAGCGCCACGGTCTCCAACGCCGAGGAATTCGGCGCCTGGCTGGACACGGTACGCGGCCACACGGACGTCATCGTGTCCGAACACCGCCCGGTGCCCTTGTGGCAGCACGTGATGGTGGGCCGGGAGATCGTGGATCTCTTCGCCGGCGACACCACCTTCGACCAAATCGCGGTGTCGCTGCCGGACGATGAAGTACCGGACCTCAGCGATGCCGAGGACGCGCCGGACGAGGCAGCCCTGCCGGCAGCGGCCCGTAAATCCGTGGCCACGCGGGCCGGCCGCCCGTCGGCCCGGCAGCCGGTCACCGGTCCGGAATTCGAAGTGAACCCTGAATTGCTGGCCATGGCCCGTTCTGAGAGCCGGATGAACTTCAACGGCAGGTTCGGCCATGGCGGCCGTAGCCGGCGCCGCCAGGACAGGAACCGCGATGACCGGCACACGGCTGAGCAGCGCAGCCCTGTGCGCAAGGCCAGCCGCCCGCAGGTCATTGACAGCCTCAACCGCCAGGGGCTCCTTCCCGCAATCACCTTCATCTTCTCCCGCGCCGGGTGCGACGCCGCGGTAGCGCAGTGTGCTGCCTCCGGACTCTGGCTTACCACGGAACGCGAACAGCAGATCATTGCCCAGCGGGTTGATGAAGCCAGCCACGACATCCCCGCCGACGATCTTGATGTCCTGGGTTTCTGGGCCTGGCGGGACGGCCTGGTCCGGGGTTTTGCGGCGCACCACGCCGGAATGCTGCCCACCTTCAAGGAGGTGGTGGAGAAGCTCTTCGCCGATGGCCTGGTCAAAGCGGTCTTCGCCACCGAGACCCTTGCCTTGGGGGTCAACATGCCTGCCCGCTGCGTGGTCCTGGAAAAGCTGGAGAAATTCAACGGCGAAGCCCACGTGAACATCACGGCAGGGGAGTACACCCAGTTGACCGGGCGCGCCGGACGCCGCGGCATCGATGTCGAAGGCCATGCCGTGGTGCTGTGGCAGCCAGGAACCGATCCGGCGGCGGTTGCCGGCCTCGCATCCCGCCGGACCTACCCCTTGAACTCCAGTTTCAGGCCGACCTACAACATGAGCATCAACCTGATCGCGCAGTTCGGCCGCGTCCGTGCGCGCGAGATCCTTGAATCGTCGTTTGCCCAATTCCAGGCGGACCGTTCCGTGGTGGGTCTCGCCCGGCAGGTTCGTGGCCGCGAAGAGTCCTTGGCCGGCTATGCCAAATCCATGCAGTGCCACCTGGGCGACTTCACCGAATACGCCAGGCTCCGCCGGGAGCTGGGCGATGCCGAAAAGTTCGCCGCGCGCGACCACCAGAGGGCGCGGAAATCGAGGGTGGCCGATTCCTTGACGCGCCTCTTGCCCGGGGACGTCATCAGCGTGGACAGCGGCAGGCTGGCGGGTTACGCCGTCGTGCTTGATTCCGATCCCAACGCCCGCGAACCGAGGCCCTCGGTGCTGACCTCGGACAGCCAGCTGCGGCGCATCAGCGTCCACGACGTCGAGGCGCCTGTTGCACCGGTGACCCGGATCCGCATTCCCAAGTCCTTTAACGCAAAGGTTCCCAAGTCCCGCAGGGACCTCGCCTCTTCTGTGCGCAATGCCGTGAGCGAGGAAGCCCCCCAGCGCAGGCGCAACAGCAGGCATGAAGACTTCGGCCTCGGAGCGCGCATGCCGGACCAGGAGCGGAAGATCACCGAATTGCGCAGGGCGCTGCGGGCCCACCCCTGCCATGGCTGCAGCGAGAGGGAGGACCACGCCCGCTGGTCAGAGCGTTGGTGGAAGCTCCGCAAGGAAACCGACGGATTGGTCCGCCAGATCCAGGGCCGCACCAATACCATTGCCAAGACCTTCGACCGCGTGTGCGATGTCCTCTCCGCGTACGGCTACCTGGAAACCCACGACGGCGGCAGGGTCGCCATCAGTGCCGACGGCCAGCGGTTGCGCAGGATCTATGGCGAAAAGGACCTTTTGATATCGCAGGCGATCAGGCAGGGCGCCCTCAATGACCTCGACGCTGCCGAGCTCGCCTCCCTTGCCAGCGCGCTGGTGTACCAGGCGAAGCGGGAGGACCGCGGCCTGCGGCCCCGGATGCCATCCGTCTCCTTGGAAACTGCCGTGGACATTGTAGTCCGGGAATGGTCTCAGCTGGAGGACACCGAAGAGCAGAACCGCCTCCCACTGACCGGCGAACCGGAACTTGGACTGGTCTGGCCAATGTACAAGTGGGCCAAAGGACGGCATCTTCAGGATGTCCTCAACGGCACCGACCTCGCTGCCGGAGACTTTGTCCGCTGGGCCAAGCAAGTAGTGGACCTGTTGGACCAGCTGGCCAAAATTCCACAACTCGACCCCCGGATTGCCCGGATCTGCCGCGACGCCATCGATCTCGTCCGACGGGGTGTGGTGGCGTACTCCACTGTCGCCTGATTCCGGTCTATTCATCTTAAGAACGTTCTAGGAGCACACCGCATGAACCAGCCAGGCCAGGCAGCCGGCACCTCCCGCGACCGCAAGGTCACCCTGTACCGCAACGGGTCGATCTATACGGCCGCCGATCCCTTTGCCACGGCGATGGTGGTTGACGGGGACACCGTAGCCTGGGTCGGCTCCGAGCAGGCGGCCACTTCCATCGCGGACGATTCCATGGACATCATCGATCTCCGCGGAGCGCTGCTGGCGCCCGGTTTTGTTGACTCGCACGCCCACCTCACCGAAACGGGACTCGCCCTTGCCGGGCTTCAGCTGTCCGGCGTCGCATCCGCCCGTGAACTGCTCGACGCCGTTGCTGCCGCCCCCGGAACCGGGACGGTCATCGGGCACGGCTGGGACGACACCACATGGCGCGACCCCAGCCTTCCCACGCTTGAAGAACTTGACCGGGCTTCCGGCGGGCGACCCGTGTACCTGTCCCGGATCGATGTCCACTCGGCCCTCGTCTCTGCGTCACTGGCGGCTGAAGCCGGGCTGCCGGGCCAGGACGGCTTCACCGGCAGCGCGCAGGTGGTGCGTCAGGCCCACACCACCGCACGCCTCTTCACGCGGCAGTTCACCGAAAATGACCGACGCACTTACCAGGAGCTTGCACTTCGGCAGGCGGCAGCGCACGGCTACGTTGCCCTGGCCGAGATGTCGGCTCCCCATATCGGTGGCCCGGAAGACCTTCGGTCTGCGGCTTCGTGGAACGACACTGGCAATGTGCCGCAGATCCTGCCGTACTGGGGCGAACTGGCCGGCTCCCAGGATCACGCCCGGCAGATTCTCGATGGCTTGGGCGTCCACGTGCTGGGACTGGCAGGGGACCTCAACATCGATGGCTCCATCGGTTCCCGGACGGCTGCGCTGAAAGACGATTACTCGGACGCACCGGGACAACGGGGCAGCCTGTACCTGTCCGCGGACGAGGCAGCCAAGCACCTTGCTGCCTGTTCATTGCTGGGCATCCAGGGCGGTTTCCATGTCATCGGCGACGCGGGCCTGGCTGCTGCCCTGGAAGCCTTGGACGCTGCAGCCGCGGAAGTCGGCGCCCAGCGTGTCCGGGCGGCGGGACACCGGTTCGAGCATGTGGAACTGGCTGACCAGGCCGCGGTGGAGAAACTCGCCGAATACTCGGTCACAGTAAGCGTGCAACCCGGGTTCGATGCAGCCTGGGGAGCACCCGGCGGCCTCTACGAGCAACGTTTGGGAGAGCGAAGCCGAACCATGAATCCCTTCGCTTCCTTCTACTCCAAGGGGGTGCCGGTTGCGTTCGGCAGCGACAGCCCGGTGACACCCCCCAGCCCCTGGTCCAGCATCAGGGCCTGCCTGGAACACAGCAACCACGCAGAGCGTATTTCCGCCAGGGCGGCGTTCCTTGGGCACACCCGTGCCGGCTGGCGCGCCAGCAAACACCGGAACCCCCTTATGGGGCAACTGGTTCCCGGCGCTCCCGCCAGCTTTGCCGTGTGGGAAGTCGAGGAACTGATGGTGCAGGTCGCGGACAGCCGCGTGCAGTCATGGAGCACCGATCCCCGGGCCAGGACGCCGCTGCTTCCGGCGCTTGATACCGGCAGCGACCCTCTCTGCCTGCAGACGGTCCGGGAAGGCAGTGAGTTGTTCGCCCACGAATCCCTCCGGGTCTAGGGCGAATTTGTTGGTTGGCCACAAAGCGCCGCCTGACCTCGGCCTGTGGACCGGCCCGCAGCACCTCCTGCGCCCGAACCTGCACTGTGTTCCGCATTACAGCCGCAGTCCGGGGCTCGTTCCTCGTCCTATAATGGAGAGTTGCGCCAGGACGCCGGCCCGTCGGGGCCGGCCCGGCACACACTGACCGCTCCATCAAGGAAAGGCCTCTTCTTGCGTGTCCTGACGATCATCCCTACCTACAACGAGCTGGAATCGCTTCCCAAGACACTGGGTCGACTGCGCGCTGCAGTCCCCGAGTCGGATGTCCTGGTAGTCGACGACAACAGCCCGGACGGAACGGGACAGCTTGCCGACGGCATCGCGGCGGATGACAGCCAGGTGCACGTGCTGCACCGCAAGGGCAAGGAAGGCCTGGGAGCTGCCTACATCGCAGGTTTCAAGTGGGGCCTCGCAGCAGGATACGACATCCTGGTGGAGATGGACGCTGACGGTTCCCACCAACCGGAGCAGTTGCCGCTCCTGCTCGACGCAGTCAAGGACGGCGCCGACCTCGCCATGGGGTCGCGCTGGGTTCCCGGCGGCAGCGTGGTCAACTGGCCGCTCTACCGCCAGGCAATCTCCAGGATTGGCAGCACCTACGCGCGAATCATGTTGGGCGTCAAGATCAAGGACGTCACGGGCGGTTACCGCGCGTTCCGCCGCTCCACCCTTGAGGCCCTCAAACTCGACGAAGTCGAGTCGGTGGGCTACGGATTCCAAGTGGACTTGGCCTGGCGCGTGGCCAAGCTTGGCCTTCGCATCGAGGAACGCCCCATCACGTTCGTGGAGCGTGAGCTTGGTGCCTCGAAGATGAGCGGCAACATCGTGGTCGAGGCCATGATCAATGTCACCAAGTGGGGCCTGTCCTCCCGTTGGGCGAAACTTACCGGCAAGCGGCCGGCACTGGCCAAGTAGGCTCCTCTGCATTTAGAAAGCCGGGCCGGCTCCCCGAGGGGGAGCCGGCCCGGCTTTCGTTCAATCAGCGTTTATCAGGCGGAGCGACGCTCTCCGCGGCGCTCACGCAGGATGTTGAGGCGGTCTTCAAGGATCTGCTCCAGCTCAGGAAGCGTACGGCGCTCAAGGAGCATGTCCCAGTGAGTACGGACCGCCTTTTCATTGGCGTCAACAGGACGCTCACCGTCAACCAGCAGCGCTTCCTTGCCGGTCTTGGAAACCCAAACGGGAGGGATCTCGGCTTCGGCGGCAAAAGTCACGAAGACCTGCTCGCCGTCCTCGCACCGGTATTCGACCCGCTGGCGCGGCGCCGGCTCGACACCGGATTCGGTTTCCATGCTCTGGGCGCCAAGACGCATACCCCGCAGGCTGCGATCGCTCATGATTACTCCCTCTGTCTGTCCGCGGGGCCGGAGCCCCGCGCTTGCCGCAAGTCGTTTGCACGGTCCTCGCGGACTACTTCTGCACACCTTGCATCACACATTGCAACGCTCGGCGAAGCTTAAATGTTCCATCCAGGCTGTACCAGCCGGACAAATATCCCATTATACGCAGGTAGGCCACCTGCCTCAAAACCGCCCTTAACTGAAGGAGCGGCCGGCCCTGTGGCCGACCGCTCTTGTCAGGTACTTCGCCTAAGCGGAAGGCCTCGGAGGCTCCGTGGCCGTTGCCGGTGCGCCGTCCTTGGGACCAAACAGTCCCGCCACGGGTGAGTCGCCGTTGGCCCCACCCAGCGCCCCGCCGATGCCCTTGAGAGCCTCACCGACCTCGCTGGGGATGATCCACAGCTTGTTGGAGCTGCCCTCGGCCAGCTTGGGCAGCGTCTGCAGGTACTGGTAGGCAAGGAGTTTCTGGTCCGGATTGCCCTTGTGAATGGCATCAAAGACCTTCTGGATGGCCTGGGCTTCACCGTCAGCACGAAGAATCGCCGCCTTCGCATCACCTTCTGCAGCCAAGATGGCGGCCTGGCGCTGGCCCTCGGCGGTGAGGATCTGCGATTGCTTGGTGCCTTCGGCCGTCAGGATGGCTGCACGGCGGTCACGTTCGGCCCGCATCTGCTTTTCCATGGAGTCCTGGATGGAGTGGGGCGGATCAATGGCCTTCAGTTCCACCCGGGAAACACGGATGCCCCACCGGCCTGTGGCCTCGTCGAGGACACCCCGGAGCTGGCCGTTGATCTGGTCGCGTGAGGTCAGCGCTTCTTCGAGGTTCAGGCCGCCCACAACGTTGCGGAGCGTAGTGGTGGTCAGCTGTTCCACAGCCTGGATGTAGTTGGCGATCTCATAGGTAGCGGCCCGGGGGTCCGTCACCTGGAAGTAGACCACCGTATCGATTGACACCACGAGGTTGTCCTCGGTAATCACCGGCTGCGGCGGGAAGGACACTACCTGTTCGCGAAGGTCAAGGAGCGGCAACAGCCGATCCACGAACGGTATCAGGATGGTGAGTCCAGGGTTGAGCGTGCGCTGGTACTTGCCGAGGCGTTCCACGACGCCGGCACGAGCCTGCGGGATGATCCTCACCGACCGGACCAACACGATTATGACAAAAATGACCAGAACAATCAGCACAATTGCTGCCGCTGTTCCTCCCAGGCCGTCCATACATCTCCTTCGTTCCCCAATTGCGTGGTCTGATGCGGCCTTCCGCCGGAGGATACGCCCGGCTCCCGCAGTAATACGTTGGTGGTTCAGCCAGGCGTGGTGTCGCCGGCGGTGGAGGCGACTACCGCCGTCGCACCTTCAATCCTGGTGACCCGGACCGTGGCCCCGGCGTCGAGAATGCCGTTGGTGCTGCGCGCGCTCCAGACGTCGCCGCCGATCTTGACCAGGCCGCTGGTTCCGGTGACGGCTTCGAGGACCACAGCGGATTGTCCGATCAGGCGGTCGATGTTGGTCCGTTGCTCGGCTGGTCCCTTGTGAAGGTGCTTAAGCGCAACCGGCCGGACGAAAGCAATCATGAGGAGGGAAACCACGCTGAAAATGACGATCTGGAGCCAAAGGTCCGCTCCTGCGAAGTCTGCGATCAGGCCCGCCAGGGCTCCACCGCCCAGCATGATGAAAAAGAGGTCGAGGGTGAGCATCTCCACCACTGCGAACGCGAGGAAAACAGTAAGCCACAGGGCCCACCAGTTCTCACCAAGCCATTCAAACATCATTCCCCCTTGATCCCGGACCCCCTTTGAGCAGGGGACACAGTCACTGTTCCTCCATCCTAGCCCGTGGATCCGGTACCGTCAGGAAGCTGCCGGGCGGGGGACAAATGTGCTGATCCGGAACTTGGCCGTGGGGCTGAAAACACCCTCCAGGCCGGCAAGTTCCGCAACCGCCGCCGGGCTCAGGTGATGTCCTGCGGGACCCATGAAGGCGAGGTCGGCCAGGTCCGGTCCGGTGAGGGTCAGCCGGACGTCCAGTTCCTGGTCATCCCCGGGTTCAAAGTAGGGGTCAAGGGAGGCACGCAAGCGGTCAGCTTTGCCTTCCTCGATGGCCAGCAGCCCCGCCTGTGCAGCAACCCCGGCAAGGTGGCCGGGTCGGGGTGTCACCACCACCAAGGTGCCGCCTGGACGGAGGACGCGCACGAATTCCTCCGGGTTCCGTGGCGCGAAGACCACCATCACCACGTCCACGGAGTGGTCGGCCAGCGGGAGCGGCCGCCAGATGTCCCACACGAGGTTCACCGCTTGCGGATTAGTCCGCGCGGCCCGTCGCAGTGCGTACTTGGAGATGTCCAGACCAACAGCCGACGCGGAAGGCACGCGGTCCAAGACGGCGTGGAGGTAGTTTCCGGTCCCGGTTCCGGCGTCGAGGACTACGGCGCCAGGGCGGGACAGCCGCCCGGCAACGTGCCCGGCAAGTGCGGACGACAATGGGGCGTAATGGCCGCCGTCCAGGAAGCGCCGGCGTGCTTCCACCATGCCTGGGCTATCGGCTTCGAAGACGGTGCCCTTGCCCGTCAGCAGGTTGAAATAGCCTTGTTTTGCAGCGTCGAACCGGTGTCCGGCCTGGCACGCCAGGGTCAGCGGCCGGCTATCCAGGAGCCGGAGCGTCCCTTGGCACACGGGACAACGCAGGGCTTGGACAGCAGGGGAGGACATGGCTTCAATCCTACGGTGGTCGGAGTGTCCGATGCGGGGCGCCGGGCCCATGCGGCTAGGCTCACCCACGTGAAACCCGAGCAATTGCCCTTGGTCAATACATTGTCCGCTCCCGCCATCCATCCCGATGGCAGCCGGGCCGTGGTCTCCGTGACGAGACCCGATTTCAACGCCGATGATTACGTTGGCCAGTTGTGGAGTGTTCCGTTGGATCCCACCAAGTATCCCAGGAGGATCACCCGCGGTTTCCGCGACACGGCGCCTGCGTTCTCGCCGGATGGCCTGGTCCTGGCTTTTCTTCGGCCGGATGCCGACGGCAAGCCGCAGTTGTTCGTGGTGGAGTCCGCCGGTGGTGAGCCGCAACGCGTTACCAACCAGCGCTGCGGTGTCAGTGGTTTCTCCTGGGCACCGGACTCCCACAGGATCGTCTTTACCGCCCGGGTGCCGGAGCCCGGCCGCTACGGAACGGTCGACGGCGTCACTCCCGGTAGGGAGGATGCCCGGCTGATCGCTGTGAACAAGTACCGCATGAACGGGGTGGGGTACGTCAGCGACCAGCGCCTGCAGGTGTTCGTCCTTGATCTTCCGGAACTGGGCGGCGAGCCGGTGGTCAAGCCACGGGGACGCGCCGCGCATGAAATGCCCGCCGCGGAATTTGCGGACGTACCGGCAGCGCGTCAGCTCACTTTCGACGATGCCGACCACGACGGAGCGACCTTTTCCTCAGACGGCCGGCATATCTACTTCCTTGCTGCTGCGCATGAGGGCAACGACAACGACCTCGTCACCTCCATGTACAAGGTGGCGGCCGCAGGCGGCGACGCCTCCGTTGTCCACGCCGGCCACTCCGGCCCGCAAAACGTCACAGCCGTCCGCGAGTCCGCCAACGGGCGGTCGCTTTTCTTCACCGCGCAGGACTTGGGGGAGTCGGGCACGGATTTCGTTGCCCGCAATTCCGTGCTGTTTGCCGTGTCCCTCGGCCAGCCCGGGGAAGACCCGGCAGAACCGGTGGCGCTGACCGACGCCGAGCACCTGGATGTCTCCGGCCCCTTGGAACAGAACGGACCCGACAGCGTCCTGGTGCTGAACACGGTTGCCGGAACCGTGGAACTGCTCACCGTCTCGTCGGCGGGCGACATCACACCGCTGGTGTTCGGACCGAAAGTGGTCACCGGGGCGACGGTCGCCGCCAACGGTGAAATCGCGGTGAGCTTCCAGGACGGCTCAACGGCGGGAGATGTGGCTTCGCTGGAAGGCGGAGAACTCCGGCTGCTGACGGACTTCTCTGCAGCCCTCAGGAATTATTCGCGGATTGTGGAGCCCGTCGCGTTCGAGGTGGAATCCGGTGACGGCCACCCCGTGCACGGCTGGGTTGTCCTGCCTGACGGACCGGGGCCACACCCAGCGCTGCTCACCATCCATGGGGGACCATTTGCGCAGTACACCGGGGCGTTCTTCGACGAAGCCCAGGTGTACGCCGCTGCTGGTTACGCGGTGGTGATGTGCAATCCGCGTGGTTCCTCAGGTTATGGGCAGGCCCACGGCCGCGCCATCAAGGGTCAGATGGGAACCCTGGACATGCTGGATGTGCTGGCATTCTTTGACGCGGCAGTGGCAGCCCACCCGGTCATCGACGCCGCCCGCACGGGAATCATGGGTGGCTCCTATGGCGGCTATCTCAGCGCCTGGATCATCGCCCACGACCACCGGTTCGAGGCGGCTGTCGTGGAACGTGGTTTCCTGGACCCGGTCAGTTTCGCCGGCTCTTCGGACATCGGGTGGTTCTTTGGGGGCGAATACACCGGCGGAACACCGGAACAACTCCTGGCCCAGAGTCCCATGGCCGTGGCGTCCGCGGTGAAGACGCCCACGCTGGTCATCCACAGCGAGAACGATCTTCGCTGCCCCCTGGAGCAGGGCCAGCGCTACTACGCAACCCTGAAGGCGAGCGGGGTGGACACGGCCTTTTTGGTGTTTCCCGGTGAGGACCATGAGCTTTCACGCTCGGGAACGCCGCACCACCGGCGGCAGCGGTTTGAGCACATCCTTGCTTGGTGGGCGGTGCATCTGCCCACGCCGCTGAATCCTGCGATTTCGGCCTAAGGGCACAGGAAACCAAGGCCCCGGCGTGCTTCATCGATGTCCGGCTGTGCCCAGCGGGCCGAGTGCTCGGCATTGCTGGACAACGACCGAAGTTCGGCCCTATCAAGGTAGAGGGTTCCACGAAGATGGTCGGTTTCGTGCTGCACGATCCTCGCCTGCCAGCCGGAGAACCATTCCTCCACAGGAGTTCCCGCAGGAGTTGCATACTTCAGTTCCACGTTCCGATGCCTGGTTACGACCGCCTGGTATCCGTTGACGGACAGGCAGCCTTCGTAGAAGGACGCGGTTTCCGTTCCCAGTGGATGGTAGGCCGGGTTGATGACCGCCATGAATTCCAGCGGGTCCCTGTGGCGGGCGGCGGCCGCTGCCGGATCAAGTTCGTATTTGTCTTCCAAAACAGCCACTTGGAGGGGTACGCCCAGCTGTGGCGCAGCAAGTCCCACCCCCGGCGCCGCGTGCATGACCTCACGCATGAGGTTGATGAATGCTTCCAACTCGGCATCGTCGACCTGACCGTCGAAGGGTGCTGCCAGTTGCCGGAGAACGGGATGTCCGGCCTGCACAATCGGGGGCATCACCTCTGCATCGAGCAAACGCCGGACGGCGTCCTTGATCTGATGCCGCGTGTAGTCAGTGGCCGGACCTTGTACGGCCGTCATCGGTTGGTGCGTCATGCTCCGAGCCTAACGCCAAGCGCCGGCGGCCCTCAGTCCTGGCACAACCGGGCTGTGGGTTAGGCTCTTCGAATGAGCAACAGCACCCTCGACCACGTCATCGGTTTCGTTAGAACAGTCGAGGCCGGCGGCGGCGCAGAGGACATCAGGCCGTACCTGGATCCGGAATTCACGCTGACGGAGTGGCCGCACGCCCTCTCCAAGATGGGGTCCACCAGGAACCTGGAGCAAACCCTGACCGGTGCCGACGACAGCAAGAGCATCGTGGCGGACCAGAAGTTCGAGATCGTCCGCACCACCTGCGAGGGCAACCGGGTGGTGCTGGAAATGAACTGGTCAGCCAGGCTACTGCTTGACCTTCCACATTGGGATGCGGGGGAGACCATCCGTGCGCGAAGCACCGCAGTCTTTGAACTGAGGGATGGACTGATCGTCAGCCAGGATACCTACGACTGTTACTACACCGCCGCTGGATAGTCGCGCGCAGCCGGCGGTGATGGCCGGCCACGCATGGTGAACCGGCTTTCAACGAGCCCGGCAACGGCCGTGGACTTCAGGGCGGATGCAAAAAGGCGGTTCCTGGCCGAGAGCAACGCCGGCTGCATGGGCCTTCCCAGAACCATGTTCAACCCCGCTTGGAATGAGGCGCGGGAGGCGGCCCGGATCCGCTCCTTCTCCCACGCCGGCAGGTCATGGTCGACCCGTTCCCCACGGTGTGCTGCACCTATGACCGGCGCCAGGGACGCGGCGTCCAGCCACCCCAGGTTCATCCCTTGCCCGCCGATGGGACTGATCTCGTGGGCTGCGTCGCCCAGGAGCATTACACGCCCGTGGACCATCCGCGGTGCAATCCGGGACTGCACCTCGAACGCACTCAGCATTGTGGTGGTGGACGGGTCTACCGGGACGCCGGTCCTGGCCGTAATCAATGCTGCCAGGGCACCCGCCGTCGAGCCCCTGTCCGGGGCGCCAAGGCGGGCGACCCACCTGCGGATCCCGCCGGGCAAGGGAAACGACTCGACTATCCCATCGGGTTCGAGGTACAGGACCGCCTGGTTGCCGTGCCCGGTTCCGTCGGCAAAATCGCCCATGAGGTAACTGTCCGGATAGGGCCGCACTCCAAGGCGCGGCATGAGCCGGCGACGGACCAGGGAGTGGGCACCGTCGGCGGCTGCCAGGAACCGGCATTCAAAGGTGGCATCGCCCTCGGGCCCTGCAGCACGGATGGTGACCGCACCGCCGTCGTCGAAAAGGCTCCGGACGTCAGCTCCCCGGATGACCGCTTCCGGGTCCAAAGCCACCACGGCCTGCTCAAGAACCTGCTCGGTGACCGGCTGCGGCACGGCGAGGATGTAGGGGAAGCCAGGGTCGCCTTGGAAGGGCAGTTCTGCGACCTTCCTTCCCCGGCTGTAAGCGACGCCCTTGGGGATGCGGATCCCGCCCGAAACCAAGGGGCCCGCCAGCCCTGCCCGGTCCAGCACCGCCAGCGCAGGAGGATGTATTCCGATAGCCCGTGAACGGCCGCTGCGGCCCTCCCTGCGCTCCAGGATCCGGACCTTCAGTCCCTGCTGCAGCAAGAGCACACCGAGGAACAGCCCGACCGGCCCGGCACCCACGATGCCGACGTCAATCCTGCCCATCGGGGCCGCTCCCGTCGCCATGCACCAGCAGATGGTGCCAGGGTCCGTTTGGTTCCACCCGCCACCCGGGCGGTGCGATCGCCGCCAGTTCGCCGGGGGTATAGCTGCGGCGGATCGAGGTAAGTCCATCGCCGCAGATGAAGGAACCAAGCCCAAGCGGCCAGAATCCCGCCAGGAACAGCCAGTAAGAGATGTTGCTTCGGGTGAGGTCATTGTGGAGGGCCAGATGCGCGGCCAACCGCTCCGAATCCGACAGGACCCCCATCAGTTCTTCCCTGCGGAGGTGATGGAGCATGTGGTTGGACAGGACGACGTCGAATGAACGGCCCTCTGCCACGAGGTCAGCGCTGTGCGCCTGCCTATAAGTCACCCCCGGCACTGCGGCTGCCCTCATCGCAAAGGCGAACGCCCGCTCATCAGGGTCGATCGCCGTCACCTGCAAGTCGAAGCCGTCCTTCCGGGCCCATCTGGCCAGGCTCCGGGCAACGTCCCCACCGCCACTGCCGATGTCCAGCAAGGACAGCGAACCCCGGGAGGCAAGCAGGGGCCTGATCCTGCTGCGGTAGGTCCGCGGCCATTCCGACAGAAGCCTGTTGACCACCGGGAACCTGGCGTAGCTGCGCTCCAGGCGTCGAAGGTCGCAGTCCGGTTTGTCCATCTCCTCGACGGCGGCAAGGTCCCTCTCCCGCAGGGCGCCCCAGGGAGTCACAGGACAGGGGAGACCAGCGTCAGGAGGGCTGTCTCAACCGTGAGTCCAGGACCAAATGCCATGGAACATATCCGCTCCTCGCGGGCCTGGGCCGGCCTGTCCAACAGGTACTTAAGCACGAACAGCACCGTCGCGCTGCTCATGTTGCCGTATTCCCGAAGCGTTTCGCGGGCAGGAACCAGCTGCTCCCGGGTGAGCTCCAGCCTGGACTCAACCTTGTCCAAAATACTTCTCCCGCCAGGATGGATGGCCCAGTGCGTAATGTCCTTGTACGAACGGGCGGCCAACTCCGGTTCCTTGGCAAGCAGCGGCTCAAGGGCCCCCGTGATGTGCTCTTCGATGATGTGCGGCACGTACGAGCCCAGCACCATCTCGAAGCCTTCGTCCCCAATGTTCCATGCCATGGCTTCTTCACCCACCGGCGTCAGGACAGTTTCGAAATGATCCAACCTGAGCACAGGTTCGGGACCCTGGGGTTCGCGCGCCGTGACGATTGCAGCGGCGGCGCCGTCGCCAAAAATGGCTGAGCCCATGATCGTGTCAGGGTCGTTCGACGTCCTGACATGCAACGAACACAATTCCGCACAGATGACCAGCACCACAGCTGACGGATCTGCCGTGCAGAACTGCCTGGCGGCCCTTAGCGCGGGGAAGGCTGCATAGCAACCCATGAAGCCCAGGTGATAGCGCTGTACGGCCGGATTAAGGCCCAGAGCACGCACCACCTTGTAATCGGGTCCGGGGTTGAAGAATCCCGTGCAGGAGACGGTGACAACATGGGTGATGTCGTCCAGGTCAAGATCCGGGACGCCTGCGATGGCGGCCTTCGCTGATTCAATGAAGAGCTTGGTGGCTTCCGTGGCGAAGATTTCATTGCGGACTTTGGTGCTGGGGCTCAACACCTGGTTCAGGCCCGGATCAAAGAACTTGGGATTCTCCGGATGTGCATCCAGGCTCAGTTCCTCGACGGCGGTGTAGCGGGTATCGATGGCGGCTGAATCGAAGCAGGTGGAAACGAGTCGTGAACCCAGGCGGGTCAGCCCGGGCTGCGCGGCAAACACGTCACGCGCCTGGGACTGGACGAGGATGGTCGGCGGAACTGCGGTTTCAAGGGACCTCACGTATACCGGCATGCTTCATTCTTAGTGAGTATGGTGTGGAAGACAATGCCCTGCCCGCCATCCGCCGGCCGGGTCGCGCCATTCCACGGCCCGGCGGACTGTGGGTTTAGGGTGGACACTGGCGTTGCCGCAGGCGTGGCAACCAACGAGAATCGAAGCTACTGGCCGTGGCCGGCCAGTTCCAGGAACGCGGCGCCGACGGGGGACTGTTGGGCAGCGCCGCCCAGCAGATGGAGAGACGATGAGCATTGACGCGAGGACCGACACCCAGGCCTCTGCCACCCATGTTGCGGACACCCACGACCTCATCCGGGTGCAGGGTGCGCGCGAGAACAACCTCAAGGACGTCAGCATCGACATCCCAAAGCGCCGGCTTACGGTGTTTACAGGCGTGTCCGGCTCGGGGAAGAGCTCCCTGGTATTCGGCACCATCGCTGCCGAATCCCAACGCATGATCAACGAGACCTACAGCGCATTCGTCCAGGGTTTCATGCCTTCTTTGTCGCGGCCCGATGTAGACCGGCTGGAAGGACTGACCACAGCCATCATCGTCGACCAGGAACGAATGGGATCGAACCCGCGCTCCACGGTCGGCACCGCCACGGACGCCAACGCGATGCTGCGGATCCTGTTCAGCCGCCTGGGCCAGCCGCACATCGGCTCGCCCAACGCCTATTCCTTCAACGTCCCCACCGTCAAAGCCAGCGGCGCCATTACGGTGGACCGCGGCGAGGGCAAGACGAAGACCGAGAAAGCGTCCTTCAACCGGCTGGGCGGGATGTGTTCGCGATGTGAAGGCATGGGGTCCGTCAGCGACTTCGACCTCACTGCCCTCTACGATGAGACCAAGTCCCTGAACGAGGGCGCACTCAGCGTGCCCGGTTACACAATGGATGGCTGGTACGGGCGGATTTTCAGCGGCTCGGGCTACTTCAACATGGACAAGCCGATTGCCAGGTTCACCAAGAAGGAACTCCACGATCTGCTGTACCGTGAACCCACCAAAATCAAGGTGGAAGGCATCAACCTCACGTACGAGGGGATCATCCCCAAGATCCAGAAGTCGATGCTGTCCAAGGACGTCGATGCCCTCCAGCCACATATCCGGGCCTTCGTGGAGCGGGCCATCACGTTCACCACCTGCCCGGAGTGCGAGGGCACCAGGCTGAGCCCCGAGGCCCGGTCATCCAAGATCAATGGCAAGAGCATCGCCGATGTCTGCAAGATGCAGATCAGCGACCTGGCCGGTTGGATCCGTGAGCTGGACGAGCCGTCGGTGGCACCCCTTCTCAAGGGGCTCCAGCACCTTCTTGATTCGTTCACAGGGATCGGGCTCGGGTATCTGTCCCTGGACCGCCCAGCCGGAACACTGTCCGGGGGAGAGGCCCAGAGGACCAAGATGATCCGCCACCTCGGATCGTCCTTGACCGATGTGACCTATGTGTTCGACGAGCCCACCATCGGCCTTCATCCCCACGACATCGAGCGGATGAACCAACTGTTGGTCCAGCTCAGGGACAAAGGCAACACAGTGCTGGTGGTTGAGCACAAGCCTGAAACCATTGCCATCGCTGACCATGTGGTCGATCTCGGCCCGGGTGCAGGTACGGGCGGCGGCACTGTGTGCTTCGAAGGCGACCTGGACGGGCTGCGGGGGAGTAACACCATCACCGGCCGGCATCTGGACGACCGTGCCGGTATCAAGGATTCGGTCCGGACGCCGAAGGGCCGTCTTGAGATCCACGGCGCATCCACCAACAACCTGAAAAACGTGGATGTGGACATCCCGCTCGGTGTCCTGTGCGTGCTGACCGGCGTTGCGGGTTCCGGCAAGAGCTCATTGATCCACGGTTCGGTGGCAAAGCGGGATGGCGTGCTGGTGATCGACCAAGGAGCCATCCGTGGGTCCCGGCGCAGCAATCCGGCAACCTACACGGGACTGCTGGAACCCATTCGCAAGGCATTCGCGAAGGCCAACGGCGTCAAGCCCGCACTGTTCAGCTCCAACTCCGAAGGCGCGTGTCCCACCTGCAACGGCGCCGGCGTGATCTACACGGATCTCGGCGTCATGGCCACCGTCGAGTCGACCTGCGAGGAATGCGAGGGAAAGCGCTTTCAGGCCTCGGTGCTGGAGTACCGGCTCGGCGGCAGGAATATTGCAGACGTGCTTGCAATGTCGGTCAATGAAGCTGAAGAGTTCTTTGGTGGCGGTGACGCCCGTACGCCTGCTGCCCACAAGATCCTGGACAGGCTTGCCGACGTCGGGCTCGGGTACCTGACGCTTGGCCAGCCACTGACCACCTTGTCCGGCGGTGAACGCCAGAGGCTGAAGCTCGCCACGCAGATGTCCGAGAAAGGCGACATCTACATACTCGATGAGCCGACCACCGGGTTACATTTGGCTGATGTGCAAAATCTGCTGGGCATGCTGGACCGGTTGGTCGAATCCGGCAAGTCAGTGATCGTGATCGAGCATCACCAAGCTGTCATGGCCCACGCCGACTGGATCATCGACCTTGGACCGGGCGCTGGACACGACGGCGGAAGGATCGTTTTCACAGGAACGCCCGAGCAACTCATCGCCGACGGTTCAACGCTGACGGGCAAGCACCTTGGGGCTTATGTAGGCGCCTGACGCAGCCCCTTTCGAATCTCGCCAATAACGCCGATAATCTACATTATGTAAAGTTGAATAGTGATTATTGCATCTGATGCATGATCACCCTCTCCTTCTTATCGGTCGCCGGATCTGCATTCCTGGACGACTAAATGTGCCCCTGAACTGGGGAAACGCAGAACTAACGGTTGCTAGTAGTCGGTCGCTGGTCCATCGCAGTGGACCCAGAAGCTGGGTTGCAACAGGCTGGATTGGCCCGTGAATCCGCGGATTTGCGCGGGCTATGCATTAATTGCATGATTCTTGCATCCAATGCAATGTATCAGGAGGCTTTGTGGCGGTTGATTCAGCGGGACGTGTGCTCGACTTCGGCGCTGTGCGTTTCCTTCACCCGGAGGACCACGTGTTCACCCAGATGCTCAGCGGCTGGCGCAACCAGCAGTTGAGCCGGAACCTTGCGTTTGGCACCATCGAGGGCCGAGAACGGCTGGTGACGCGGTTTCAGGAGTCCACGAACGTGTATCCATGGCAATGGACGCCGGCCCACGTGGATGAGTTCTTCGGTGATCTGCGCAGCGTGAAACACTCTGCCCAATCCACGATCCGAAGCTATCAGGCGGCGCTTCGGGCATTCTGCTCGTACGTCGCTTCGCCCGATTATGGCTGGGACCGGGTCTGCGAGCAGTATTTTGGATCGCACCCTTCACAGGTCTGCTTTGACTGGAACACGGCGGTCCACGCCCAGACCAACGAATCGGACCCCAAGCGGCGGCCGTTCACCCGGCAGGAGCTGCAGGCCTTCTTTGACCGGGCCGATGACGAGGTCGACAGGATCGCGACGCTGGGCCGCAAGGGCTGGCTGCCGGCCTACCGCGACGCTGTCCTATTCAAGGTTGCTTACTCCTGGGGTCTGCGGCGCAATGAGGTCAGGCACCTGCAGACCGTCGATTTTGCCCGGAACCCGCACGCGCGGGAATTCGGCAAGTACGGGGTCCTGCAGGTCCGCTACGGCAAAGCCATGAAGGGTTCACCACCCAAACGCCGCAGCGTCCTGACCGTCTTCGACTGGTCCACGGAAATCGTTGCCGACTGGCTCGAACGCGGCCACCCGCACATGACCGACGGCCTGGACCTGTTCCCTTCAGAACGGGGCACCCTTGTTTCGGAGACCGCGCTGAACCGAAGGTTTAACCGGTACTGCGAGGACCTGGGCCTCTCCCCCGGCCTGGACATCCACTCGCTACGCCGCTCCTACGTCACGCACCTGATCGAATCAGGCATGGACGCTTTGTTCGTCCAGCACCAGGCCGGGCATGAGCACGCCTCAACGACCGCCCTCTACACCTCCGTCTCCAGCGACTACCGGGTTAAAACACTGCGCCGTGCTCTGGACTCCACGGTCCGGGACGCGCTGGCCGGAATGGAAGACTGAACGCATGAAACGAGAGATCGACTACCGATGGCGGCTTGCAGAACTCATGGCAGCCCGGGGAATGCACAACAGCACAGACCTCAGCCCCCTACTCAAGGAACGCGGCATCGAACTCTCCTCTTCCCAGGTCTATCGGCTCGTCACCCAACGCCCGGAGCGCGTCTCACTCATTATGATTGCTGCGCTCTGCGACATCTTCTCCTGCGGCCCCGAAGACCTGGTCACCGTCACGGCGACAGATGCCAAGGTCCGCAAAGTCGCTTCCGACGCCAATGTCGTGGACCTGAACAAGACCATCCGGCCCAAACGTGCCCGGGTAATCCGCGATGACGGCTGAGATCAGCCCCCGGATGGCCATTCGGGGCCGGCCCCGCACCACCGGGGCATTCACCTGCGACAGGTGCTCACGGGCAGCCAGCAAACACCGCGCCAGCTGGCCCGAAGGCAGGATCTGCGGGACCTGCTTCACGGTCGCCATGCGCACCCACGGGAACTGCCCCGGCTGCGGAACAGAACGCATGCTCCCCGGAAGGTCTGCTTCCCACAGTGATAACCCAGTCTGCGCCGATTGCGCCGGCATCACCCAGGACTACCACTGCTCCGGTTGCGGCACGGAAACCGAGCATTACCGCCAGAACACCTGCGCCCGCTGCTCACTCCGAAGCGACCTCGCCGGGCTGTTACACGTCGACGAGTCTCAGGGCACGGAAACCACGGCAGCGAAGCTGCTCGGGGCGCTCACCGGGGCCCAGCGCCCCGAAAGCATCCTCACCTGGCTCCGCAAATCCGGCGTCCGCGAACTGCTCGAACGAGTCGCTATTGGTGAGATCCCGCTCAGTCACGAGGCGCTGGACAGGGAACCCAGGAGCCTGCGGGTGGAGCACCTGCGCAGCCTGCTCGTCCACCACAAGCTACTCCCGGTCCGGGACCACTACCTCGCGCTCTTTGAGCGGTGGCTAAGCGGCAAGCTTGATGACATTGATGACATCGAGGTTCGGCGACCCATTGAGTCCTTCGCCCGCTGGCATCACCTGCGACGCATCAGAACACTCTCTACAGACGGGAAGCCCACCCGCGGTCCCGTGCACAGCGCGAAGCAGGAAATCACCGAAACCATCAAATTCCTCGTCTGGCTCAAGGTCACTCACGGACGAACGGTCGCCTCCTGCCTCCAAGCCGACGTCGACGCCTGGCTAGCCGACGGCCCCACAACCAGACATGCCATCAGAACCTTTTTCGTCTGGGCGGTGAAGAACCGGACCTGCACCAACATCACCATCGGCTTCCGGCAGGCCAAGACAGTGCCACTGCTCACCCAGGCTCAGAGGCTCACCATGCTCAAGGCCTGCCTCACAGACAATATCGACACCCTGTCCTACCGGGTCGCCGCCACTCTCTTGCTGCTCTACGCCCAACCGGTCGTGAAGATCGCCGCAATGAAAAGCACCGACGTGATCCTCACGCCCGATGGTCCGCGCCTCTCGCTCGGGGAAGAACACCCAGCGCCAGTGCCCGAGCCTTTCGCCTCACTGCTCACTAAACACCTCGCCTCACGCCCCAACATGCGTACCGGCAGCAGCTCCGGCAGTCCGTGGCTCTTCCCCGGCTACCGCGCCGGCCAACACGTCCACCCCAACACGCTCATGACGCGGCTCAGAGAAATCGGCATCGACCTCCTAGGCGCACGCAACGCATCACTGCGCGGCTTGGTCAACGAAATCCCCGCACCGCTCGTCGCAGAAATGCTCGGCTACAGCTACCAAGTCACACAGAAACACGCCACAGCCGCGGCAGAACCCTGGTCTCGATACGCAGGAACCCTACCGGGACCTAGATAACTCAACCGCACTTGAAGCACTGTTTAATGACTCAATGAACAAAGCTGCGGCTAGCGACACGCTCCTCCAAAGCGCCGTGCCATCATCGATTCGCGCAGACGCTGACTCCGCACTCCTCAGTTTGGGAAGCCCGGAACTTCAAACGACGCCTCACCTAATCCAAGACACGCACTCCGGAGCCTCGCAACGGCCCGGAATACTCGTCCAGGGTCAGCTCGTCCAGATCCCGTACAGGGTCTACTTCGCGTGGCCCGAGTCGCGCCGCACAAGGCACTTGAACCAAACCCAACTACTGGTGCTATGGGCTTGGATGACCAGACACGCTGACGGCAGAATCCGACAGGAAGCCCTGAGGAAGCTCCTGCAGGGAGACGCTCCGTGGACCATTCCTTACGTCATCCAACTGTGTGGCGAGTATGTGGTCGAGATCGCGTCCGACGTACTTCAATTCCTCACGACGGAGCTACCAAAACGCCCACAACTTCGACAGTCTTACAGGCAGTTCATCGCCGACAACCAAACGTTCGTGGCGCTGACAGAGCAGAGGGCTCTGAGCTATTGGAATGCCTACGACAGATGGCGATTTGCGCAGGACGAATACCCCCAGCTAGCAGCCCTCCGACTCTTGGATGACCTACGCCGTGAAAGCCAGGTAAAAGGTAAGGACTAGTTCCACCCGACCGACCAGTCACGCCCTGCGCCCACTCGACATACTGCCAATGAATTCCGGCGGCCTGGACTCACCATCCCATGTCACGGGCAACCTCTGCCCGTGCGACGTCGATCTGCGTCTGGGTGACGCCAGGTATGTCCGTCTCAGTTTCAATACAGGTCAGGAGGTCCGCCAAGGCCTGCTTCTCCGCCGGGTGCGTTGTCGGGACCGAGTTCAGATCAACGGACATCAGCCAGTCATAGAGAACAACAACGTCCGCGCGCCAGAGGTTGATGCTAACAGTTGGTATCGAAGGATCCATTCACCAAACTCCCCACCTCGAGTCCGCCCGAAATGGAGGACGCTAGAACAGAATAGTTTGGAATCGAATATGCACGGATGCCACTAGTACTCTGCGTATCTCATCAGATGAATCAATTCGCCGGTCCCCTGACTCCGGCGAGGAAGTTCTGGGCGCCATTTCCCCGTCGCGCTAGAATGAACCGGTCATGACAGGCAGCCCAACCCGTCTCCTTGCATGGTTCGTCGTTCTGTCGAGCCTGCTTGCAGGGTGCACTGCCGCGCCCGACGCAGAAACACAGCCAACGCCATCGAGCACCATGACCCTGCCGGCAGCGGGGCAGATTGATCAACCGCTGCCGGCTCCATCTGGGCTGCCCGCAGGCGAAAGTACCCCGGCGCCACCTCCGCCGACACAGCCGGCACCTGCCCCTCCCCCTCTCCCGGGGCCGTTTGCTCTCAACCTTTACCAAGAGGGCGACTTCGTACCGCAGTACACCTTCGACTGGTGTGTCGCTGCAAGCATTCAAATGGCACACAACCTGATGGACGACACCGGCGGTGCACAGTGGGCCGGTCGAGCCCAGCAGAACGAACTGTGGGACATGGCGCGGGCGCGGTCATCCAACTCATTCAATGGCGCCAACCCGCTGGGCTGGGCACAGGTGCTGACAGAGGTGGGGCTGGGTCCCTACGAAGTTGTCAGCATCCCGGACTACCAGGACGCATTGCGGACGGCAGCGCGCGCCATCACCGAAACCGGGCGTCCCGTGGGCCTGGTGATGTGGAGCGGCCGCCACGCATGGGTGATGAGCGGGTTCGAATCCGTGGGCGACCCGGCCCTTTTCACCGACTTTTCCGTGACCAGCATCCACGTCCTGGATCCGCTGTACCCCCACGGCAGTGGCCAGTGGGGCCCATCCCCCGCCCCAAACAGTCTTTTGACGCCGGAACAGCTGTCCACCCAGTTTGTGGTCCGCGAGCCACGCCGATGGAGCAGCGGACTCCAGGCGGGCTACCTGCTGGTGCTCCCCCGCCAGGCCTAGGAACGCCAAGGGGATGCCCCGCCACTGAAGGGCGGGGCATCCGGGCGTTGACCCTACTGCTGGGCCTGGTGGTCCCCCGCGATATTGACCATCCATGCGATGCCGAATTTGTCGACGCACATGCCAAAGCTGTCGCCCCACGGCGCCTGCTCCAGCGGCATGGTGACCGTCCCGCCGTCGGAAAGCTTGTCCCAGTAGCCGCGCAGTTCGGCTTCGTCAGCCGACTCACCGCTGAGTGAGACCGACATGTTGTTGCCAGGGTTGTAATCCATGCCGTTTGGCGTATCGGCAGCCATAATGGTCAGTCCGCTTGGAGCCACGAGCATGGAATGCATGACCTTGTCCGCTTCGGCGGGATCGTCGCTGACCTGGAAATCGCCGAACGTGCTCAGCGTGAGTTCCCCGCCGAACACCGATTCGTAAAAGTTGATGGCGTCCCTGGCATTGTCCCGGAAGGAAATGTAGGGGTTGAGCCTGATTGTCATGACTTCTCCTTAGGGTTGTTTCGTTGTTGTACCGCCGCTGTCGTGCCAGCACGTCGCGGTGCCATGCCCCGCGAAGCCGTTAGCCGCCGTCGTAAGCCTTTTGCAAAACGTTCACGTCCAGTTTCCGCATCGTCAGCATCGCTTCCATGGCCCGCCTTGAGCCTTCGGGGTCCGGACCGTTCAACAGCTGCGGGAGGGCCGTGGGAACAATCTGCCAGGACAATCCGTATTTGTCCTTCAGCCATCCGCACTGGCTCTCCTCTCCCCCGCCCTCAAGCAGCGCATCCCAATAACGGTCAACCTCGTCCTGCGATGCGCAGTTCACTACCAGCGACACCGCTTCGGTGAAGGAGAAGGCAGGCCCGCCGTTGAGGGCCATGAACTGCCGGCCTTCGACTTCAAATTCAACGGTCATGGGAGATCCGTCCGGCCCTGGCATGGAACCGAGGATGGCCGAGTTGTCGAAAATCGATGTATAGAAGCCGGCCGCTTCAGCGGCCTGTCCGTCGAACCACAAACAGGTAGAAATCTTCTGCACGAGCCACCTTCCACAGTTTGATGGAGGGAACCGGACGTCCCCCGTCCGAGGCTAGTCGCGTGGGTTCCCGCACACAACGCCCGACGGCGGTACGCCCGGTTCCGATCGACGCTTCGCCTGCGCGGGGCGAGGGAGGATAACCTCGAAACCATGCAATCCACACCACGCACCTGGGTCCCGGCTGCCATCGGCGACCTCGTCCTGATTCTCGTCTTCGCAGGCGTAGGCCGCGACGCCCACGCGCGGGGTGACATCATCACGGGCGCTTTCGCCACAGCTTGGCCTTTCCTGGCCGGCGCGGCAGCGGCGTGGCTGCTCCTTCGCGTCTGGCGGCAGCCGTTGGCTCTGTGGCCGTCCGGCGTGGGCGTATGGCTCGTCACTGTCGCTGTGGGAATGGCGCTGCGGGCGATCACCGGACAGACAGTAGTGGTGCCGTTCGTCATCGTGGCCCTCCTGAGCCTCGGCGTCTTCCTCCTGGGCTTCCGGGCCGTGGCTGCCCTGATCAGACGGGGCCGCCGGCAACGGCAACGCCGGGCGTGAAAGGGCCTGCCGCCACCCCCATGCACTAGGCTAAAGAGCGTCCGCAATGACGCTTTTCACGAAAGGCCCCACGTTGATCACTGCTTTCGTCCTGATCAAGACCGATGCGTCGCGCATACCGGAAACGGCCGAGCAGATCTCGGCGATCCAGGGCATCAGCGAGGTCTACTCCGTCACGGGGGAATGGGACCTCATCGCGGTGGCCAGGGTCACGCAGCACGAAGACCTGGCAGACGTCATCGCCGACCGTCTCTCAAAAGTACCTTCAGTGGTTCACACCACCACGCATATCGCCTTCCGGGCTTACTCGCAGCATGACCTGGACGCCGCCTTCGCCCTGGGCTTCGAATAAGCCGGCACCCCCACGACGCCGCCCCATGGCGACGGCCCGGCCTGCGGACGGTGGCCTACGGCCCGTTGGCTGCGCCCGGTTGGCTGCGGGCACTAGCTACGACTCAGGGCCGTCCACTTTTGAAGGACGGCAGCCGCCTTCCCGGAGTCGACGGCGTCGGCAGCCTTGGCATACGCCGCCTGCATCCTCCCCAGCAACGGGCCTTCCGCCGTGAGGTCAGCGGCCACGAGGCCTGCGGCTGCATTCAGGAGCACGGCGTCCCGCACCGGTCCGGTCTTCCCGTCGAGGATTTCCCTGACGACTGCGGCGTTGGCAGCAGCATCTCCTCCCCGCAGGTCAGCCACCGTTGAGGGCGCGATGCCGAGTTCCGCGGGCGAGAACACCTGCTCGGTCACAGCGCCGTCGCGGATTTCCCAGACAGTGGAAGGTCCGGTAGGCGTCAACTCGTCCAAACCGTCATCACCACGGAACACCAGGCCCCGGCTGCCGCGGCGTGCGAGGACACCGGCCACCAAGGGAGCCATGCGTGCATTGGCCACACCCACGGCTGACGCCTGGACATGCGCGGGATTGGTCATGGGACCCAGGAAGTTGAAGGCGGTGGGAACAGCAAGCTCCCGCCGAGGCACGGCCGTATGGCGGAACGACGGGTGGAATACCTGGGCAAAGCAGAACGTGATTCCGGCCTCTTCGGCGTTCCGCGCGACCTGCTCAATGGTCAGGTCCAGGCGGACGCCAAGTGCTTCCAGCACATCGGCCGATCCGGAAGTGGACGAGGCGGCCCTGTTGCCGTGCTTGACCACCTTGGCACCGGCTCCGGCAGCAACCAGCGACGCCATGGTGGAGATGTTGACCGTATTGAGGCGGTCCCCACCCGTTCCCACGATGTCCAGCTTCTCGCCCGTGATGGAAATCTCATTGGCGTTCCGAAGCATGGCAGCCACCAGCCCGGCGAGTTCCTCCACGGTTTCACCCTTGGCCCGGAGCGCGACAAGGAAACCTGCGATCTGGGCAGGCGTCGCATCGCCGGCCATGATGGTATTCATGGCCCACTCCGTATTGGCGGCCGCGAGATCGTCGCCGTCGATGAGTGCAGAGATGAGGCCAGGCCAGGTATTGCTGGCCACAGGTGCCGATGCCGGAGAAGTCACCTCCTGATGCTATCGACCGAGCCGCGCCCCTGACCAATGTGAACCGGACCGGGAACTTTTCCGCGCGATTTCGCGTCTTTGTAGAAAAAGTCTCCCGAATCGGTGGTTTGCATTGGGAACTCTGGACTTTTACAGACATAATGTCCTTGTGACATCTGCGACCCATGCCCCCAGTACCCCGGCGCACCCGACGCTGAACCGCCCTAATCTGGTTTCTGTTGGAACCGTAGTTTGGCTGTCCAGTGAGTTGATGTTCTTCGCCGGCCTCTTTGCCATGTACTTCACCCTGCGCTCCACCTCCGGAGTGATGTGGGCCGAGGAGACGGCCAAGCTCAACTTCCCGTTTGCGCTCGTCAACACGATCGTCCTCGTGGCAAGTTCATTCACTTGCCAGATGGGCGTCTTCGCCGCCGAGAGGCTTGAACCGCGCCGCACGGGCGGTCCGCTGCAGATCAGCCGCTGGGGCATGAACGAATGGTTCATCCTTACGTTCATCATGGGCGCTTTCTTCGTAGCCGGCCAGACCACCGAATACGCGATGCTCGTCTCCGAGCACGTTTCCCTGTCGTCCAATGCGTACGGTTCTGCCTTCTACATGACCACGGGCTTCCACGGCCTCCACGTCCTCGGCGGCCTGATCGCATTCCTCTTCATCATCGGCCGCGCCTTTGCTGCCAAGAAGTTCGGGCACTTTGAAGCCACCTCCGCGATCGTCACCTCGTACTACTGGCACTTCGTCGACGTCGTGTGGATCGGCCTCTTCCTGGTCATCTACGTCCTCAAGTAGCCCGGCTTTGACTCTTTTTCTACAAGAGGCAGAATTTCAAGAAGCGGCTCACGGAGCCGACGCAGGATCGAATAAAGGAACCACCACGTGAAGGCACTCTCGCAGAAGCGACGTCACCCACTGGCAGCCATAGCGCTGCTGCTGATGGGCCTCCTCCTCACTGGTGGGCTTTACGCCGTTGCCACATCTGTCAACCAGGCCAAGGCCGACACCACCAGCTACAGCGCCAGCGACGTAGAAGAAGGCGGCAAGCTCTTTGCCGCCAACTGCGCCACTTGCCACGGCATGGGTGCCAGCGGAACCCAGGACGGGCCCTCGCTGGTCGGCGTTGGTGCCGCTGCTGTTGACTTCCAGGTTGGCACCGGCCGTATGCCCATGCAGATGAATGGCCCGCAGGCCCAGAAGAAGCCCCTCCAGTTCAACGAAGAGCAGACCACGCAACTGTCCGCCTATGTTGCATCCCTCGGCGCGGGTCCGGCCATTCCGGAAGAGCACCTCCTGGACGAAAAGGGAGATGCAGCCAACGGTGGCGAGCTCTTCCGGGTCAACTGCGCCATGTGCCACAACGCAGCAGCCGCCGGCGGTGCACTGACCCGCGGCAAGTTTGCTCCCGCCCTTGCCGATGTCACCGGCAAGCACATCTACGAAGCCATGGCCACGGGTCCGCAGAACATGCCCGTGTTCAGCGACTCCAACGTCACCCCGGAAGACAAGCGCGACATCATCACCTTCCTGAAGACGATTGAAGCGAACGGCTCTCCGGGCGGTGCCGACCTCGGCTCCCTGGGCCCTGTTGCTGAAGGCCTGTTTGTCTGGGTCGCCGGCCTCGGTGTCATCATCGCCTTCACCATCTGGCTGACGTCCCGTACGTCCTAGTCCGGACGGGCAAAATTTTCTGCTGCACGGTCAGCAGTTTGGAACTGAACATTAACTCGGCGAAGGCCGAGACAACGAGAGAAGGATGAGGCGAATTATGGGCAACCATAGTGACGGCAGTCCGAACCACTCGGGCACCGTAGCTACGGCTGGTCAGAATGAGGTGGAGAAGTTCCAGGATCCTGGTCTTCCTCCGCATCGTTTGCGCCTGGCTGACACGGACCCGGTAGCCGCAAAGCGTGCCGAGCGTCAGGTAGCCATTCTGTTTGGCACTTCCGTTATCGGAACGCTGGTCTTCCTGGTGGCGTACTTCGCCATCGATCTTGGCGATGACTCGAGCATCGCCACCATCCGCACGCAGAACCTGCTTCTGGGTCTGGGAACGGCCTTCGCCATGCTGGGCATTGGTACCGGCATCGTGCACTGGGCCAAGGCCCTGATGCCCGATCACGAGGTCTCGGAAGAGCGCCACGCAATCCGTACCGAGGACGACCGCCAGGCTGCAGTCCGGATCGTGGACGACATCGTCGAGGAAACCGGTATCAAGCGCCGTCCGCTGATCCGCAACACCCTTCTCGGCGCAGTTGCCCTGGCCCCCCTGCCAGCGCTGGCCATCTTCGGTGACCTGGGTCCCCGCCCGGACGACAAGCTTGCCCACACCATGTGGGCACCCGAGGGCGGCAAGCTCAAGCGCCTGACCCGCGATCCTGATGGCACCCCCATCAAGGCCTCGGACGTCACCATCGGTTCGGCCTTCCACGTCATTCCGGAAGGCCTGAACGAGCTCCATGAAGGCAAGCTCAACGAGAAAGCCAAGGCAGTCGTGTTGTTGATGCGCCTTGACCCCAACTCGCTGAACCCTTCACCGGGCCGTGAAAACTGGGGTTACAACGGCATCGTTGCCTACTCCAAAATCTGCACCCACGTTGGTTGCCCTGTCGCTCTGTACGAGCAGCAGACGCACCACCTGCTGTGCCCGTGCCACCAGTCCACGTTCGACCTCACGCAGGAATGCAAGGTCATCTTTGGACCGGCAAGCCGTCCGCTCCCCCAGCTGCCCATCGCAGTTGACGCAGAGGGCTACCTGGTCGCCACCAGCGACTTCAAAGAACCTGTAGGACCGAGTTACTGGGAGCGTGACGAGCATGAGCGCCTCATCAACAGCTGAAGCCCCCTTCGTAGCGAAGACCAAGGTAGGACGTTTCACTGACTTTGTTGACCAGCGCGTGGGTGGCTCCGGCATCCTGCGTGAGTTCGGCCGCAAAGTCTTTCCCGACCACTGGTCATTCATGTTCGGTGAGGTGGCGCTGTACTCCTTCGTCATCCTGCTGCTGTCGGGTACATTCCTGACGTTCTTCTTCGATCCGTCGATGGCGGAAACCCACTACCAGGGTTCCTACACGCCGTTGTACAACGTCGAAATGTCCGTGGCCTACAGCTCTTCGCTGAACATCTCCTTCGATGTCCGCGGCGGCCTCTTCATGCGCCAGGTCCACCACTGGGCAGCCCTCCTGTTTGTTGCTTCCCTCGGTGTGCACATGCTGCGCGTGTTCTTCACGGGCGCATTCCGCAAGCCGCGCGAAATGAACTGGGTTGTGGGCGGTGTCCTGCTGATCCTGGCGATGGCAGCAGGCTTTACCGGCTACTCCCTCCCCGATGACCTGCTGTCCGGCAACGGCCTGCGCATCATCGACGGCGTCATCAAGTCCATCCCGGTGATCGGCACCTACATCTCGTTCTTCCTCTTTGGCGGCGAGTTCCCGGGTACGGCCATCATTGGACGCCTCTACGTGCTGCACATCCTTCTGGTGCCTGCCCTCATCCTGCTGATGATTGTCATCCACCTCTTCATGGTTGTTGTTCACAAGCACACCCAGTACCCCGGCCCGGGACGCAATGACGGCAACGTCGTCGGCTACCCCCTTGGCCCGGTCTACGCGGCGAAGGCCGGCGGCTTCTTCTTCATCGTGTTCGGTGTGGTTGCCCTCATGGCTGCAGCCTTCACCATCAACCCGATCTGGAACTACGGACCGTACGACCCCTCCCCGGTGTCTGCAGGTACCCAGCCTGACTGGTACATCGGTTTCGTCGACGGCGCCTTGCGACTCATGCCCGGTGTCATCAACGACTTCCACTTCGAGTACGTGATCTTCGGCTACACGCTGACGCTGAACGTCCTCCTGCCGGCACTGGTTCCCGCAGGCATTATCTTCACCGTCCTGTTCATGTACCCGTGGATCGAGCGCTGGGTAACCAAGGATGACCGTGAGCACCACGTGCTTGACCGTCCGCGCAACGCTCCTACGCGTACTGCGATTGGCGTAGCAGGTTTCACCTGGTACTGCGTGATGTGGGCTGCTGCAGGTTCCGACCTCATCGCGACGCACTTCCATGTGTCCCTGAACGACGTCACTTACTGGCTGCGGGCTTTGTTCTTCATTGGCCCGGTCATCGCGTTCGTTGTCACCAAGCGCATTGCCCTGGCTCTCCAGCGCAAGGACCGTGAGATCGCACTCCACGGCCGTGAGACCGGTCGCATTGTCCGGCTCCCCCACGGTGAGTTCATCGAGGTCCACGCTCCGCTGGACGAGTACAAGCGCTACAAGCTTGTTGGCTTCGAGTCCCCGGCTCCGATCCCGGCACAGCCGAACGAGCACGGCGTCGTCACCCGCAAGGAGAAGCGTCGGGCCGCACTGTCCAAGTGGTTCTTCGAGGACCGCGTCGCTCCCGCCACCCCGGCGGAGCTGGAAGCGGCACACGCCCACGGACACGGCCACCACGAGGCCGTTGAGGCTGGCGAAAGCCAGAAGACCCTCAGCCACTAGGCACCGCCAGGCAGAAGAAGGGCCCGGTGTTTGGATCTCATCCAAACACCGGGCCCTTCCCGTTTAACCCGTCCAAGGGCAAGTGAGCCTGGAGCGCTGCCCCTGAGGTCCTACTGGCTCCGGTAACCCGATGAGTAGTTGCGTGTTGGCCTCACTCCTGGACGCTGCAGCGGGACCCACAACTTGTACCGGTCGGCCCGATAGTAGGACACCGAGTAGTCGACCATGGCGCGGGCAACAAACGCGTGCCGCTGGATCTTCAGCAAGGGGGAACCTACGTCAACGTTCAGCAGCCGTGCCGTTGAAGGCGAGGCGGCGGTGGCCTCGATCATGTCTTCGCCCCACTCCATGACGAGCCCGAACCGTTCGCTGAGGACGTTGTACAGCGACGTCGGCGGGGCTTCGTCCAGAAGCCCCGGAACGCGGTGCGCAGGAATGAAATTCTCATCCACGCTCATGGGTTCATTGTCGGCCAGCAGAAGCCTCCGGAAGCGGACCAATGGCGTCCCCTCATCCAACTGCAGTTCGCGCGCCAGGAAGGCACTCGCAGCGATTTGCTCGAAGCTCAGTACCTTGGCCGCAGGCACCATTCCGCGGCGTTGCATTTCCTCGCTGTAGGAGGTCAGTTTTACCTGAAGGTCCAGCTTGGGCTTACGGACGAAGGTCCCAAGCCCGACGACCCGCTCGATGACTTCTTCGCCGACCAGGGCATCAATGGCCTGGCGGACGGTCATTCGGGCGAGGCCAAAGCGGAGCGACAGGTCGCGCTCCGAGGGAAGTGACGAACCCGGAGGGCAGGACTCAGCGATGAAGGCCCGCAGGATCTCGCGGAGCTGGATGTAGATCGGAACGTTGCTGGAACGATCGATGTCCCCCACGATGCTTGTTGCTTCAGCCATGGCAGGACCCGTCATGCGGCGTGGTGGTCATACATCAAGATTAGGACAGAGCCGACCGAGGTCTAGACCAGTAGGAGCTGCTATTACGACGGAAGCTTGCAGGCCGCTACGCTTGAAGGGATTAAATCAAGGACGGCTCGACCGTCGTACTAGAGGAGCCGGTTTGCCGGAGTTGAAATCCTTTGTTGCCGCAGACATCGGACTGCATGCCCGAGCTGCGGCAGCCTTCGTCCGCGCAGTCAATGAAGCAGGGTTCGCCGTAACGATCCGGAAAGTGGACGGTGACGCGGTCGATGCAGGATCTCTGCTGGAGGTCATGACCGAAGACTTCGGCCACGGCTGCGGAGTCCTGCTGGAAGTCCCTTTGGAGGCCCTTGAAGAGCATCAAACCATCGAAGAGGCCCAGAGGGTACTCCAGCAGCTTTCAGCCGTTCTGGAAGCCCCTCAGGGGCGCTGAAGCAGCAAGCTGAATCAACAAAAGGGATGGGCCCCACCGAAAGGTGGGGCCCATCCCTTTTGATTTGACGCTGCTGCTAGTGGGCGTGGTCGCCGCGGCTGTATTCGAAAACCCAGCCAACGAGTGCAACCAGGGCCAGGCCACCGGCAACGTAGGTTACCCAGAAACCTACTGCCAGGCCCAGGAAGCCACCGGCGCAGGCAAGGCCGAGAACCAGCGGCCACCAGCTCCAGGGACTGAAGTGCCCCTGCTCGCCGGCGCCTTCGTGAATCTCAGCGTCGGGGCGGTCTTCCGGGCGCATGCCTACGCGCTTCCCGGTGAAGCCAAGGTAGGCACCGATCATGCCTGCGAGTCCACCGACCAGCAGGATGCCCAGGATGCCGACCCATTCAGCCCATTCGGTCAGGAACCCATAGGCGATGGCGACGGGGACGAAGAAGAAGACTCCGGCTCCGAAGAGCCACGATTCGATTTTCACTTGCGGACGTCCTTCTGGTCAGCGTTACCGAGCAGCACTGCTGCCGGGTCCGGGGACTGGGCGGTGTGAACCTGGGCCAGCTCCGGGTGGTGGAGGTCCAGGGCCGGCCGCTCAGAGCGGATACGGGGCAAGGAGGTGAAGTTGTGGCGCGGCGGCGGGCAGGACGTAGCCCACTCCAGCGAGGCACCGAAGCCCCACGGGTCATCCACTTCCACCTTCTTGTTGCTGCGCCACGTGATGTACACGTTCCAGAAGAACGGCAGGAGCGAAGCACCCAGGACGAAGGAGGAGATGGTGGAGAACTGGTTCATCCACGTGAAGTTGTCCTGCGGCATGTAGTCCGCGTAACGGCGGGGCATACCTTCAACGCCCAGCCAGTGCTGGATAAGGAACGTGCCGTGGAAACCCAGGAACAGGAGCCAGAAGTGGATCTTGCCCAAGCGCTCGTTCAGCATCTTTCCGGTCCACTTGGGCCACCAGAAGTAGAAGCCGGCGAACATGGCGAAGACGACCGTACCGAACACCACGTAGTGGAAGTGGGCCACAACGAAGTAGGAATCGGAGACGTGGAAGTCAAGCGGCGGGGATGCAAGGATGATGCCCGTGAGGCCACCGAAGAGGAAGGTCACCAGGAAGCCGATGCTCCACAGCATGGGGGTTTCGAAGGTGATCGAACCCTGCCACATGGTGCCGATCCAGTTGAAGAACTTCACGCCGGTCGGAACAGCGATCAGCATGGTCATGAAGGCGAAGAACGGCAGCAGGACAGAGCCCGTGACGTACATGTGGTGTGCCCATACCGTGACGGACAGAGCGGCGATGGCGATCGTTGCGTAGACCAGGCCCTTGTAACCGAAGATCGGCTTGCGGCTGAAGACCGGGAAGATCTCCGAGACAATACCGAAGAACGGCAGCGCGATGATGTAGACCTCGGGGTGGCCGAAGAACCAGAAGAGGTGCTGCCAGAGGACGGCTCCGCCATTTTCGGGATCGAAGATGTGGGCACCAAAGCGGCGGTCCGCACCGAGGGCGAACAGGGCTGCTGCCAGCGGCGGGAAGGCCATCAAAACCAGGATGGCCGTGACCAGCGTGTTCCAGGTGAAGATGGGCATGCGCCACATGGTCATGCCCGGGGCACGCATGCAGATGATCGTGGTGATGAAGTTCACCGCGCCAAGGATGGTGCCAAAGCCGGACAGAGCCAGGCCGAAGACCCAGAGGTCACCGCCAACGCCGGGGCTGAACGTGGTGTTTGACAGCGGTGCGTAGGCGAACCAACCGAACGAAGCAGCACCCTGCGGGGTGATGAAGCCGGAAACGGCGATGGTGGAGCCAAACAGGAAGAACCAGAATGCCAGTGCGTTCAAGCGCGGGAACGCAACGTCAGGGGCGCCGATCTGCAGCGGCATGATGACGTTCGCAAAGCCGGCAAACAACGGCGTTGCGAACATCAGCAGCATCACGGTGCCGTGCATCGTGAACATCTGGTTGTACTGTTCCTTGGTCTGCAGGATCTGCATGCCCGGTTCAAACAGTTCAGCACGGATCAGCAGCGCCATGACGCCGCCAAGGCAGAAGAACACGAACGACGCAATCAGGTACATGTACCCGATCGTTTTGTGGTCGGTCGAGGTAATCCAGTTGACGACGATGCGCCCCTTGGATTTAGGAACTACGGGAGTCTCGAGGACTCCGGCGGTTTGAGTGTACGTAGCCACGTCGCTTCCCTTACTTGTTTTCGTTCAGGTTCGGGTTGCGGTCATATTCCGCACCGAGCAGGCCCGTGTTGCCTTCCTGGCGCAGCTTGTCCATGTGGGCCTGGAATTCAGACTCGGAGACAACCTTTACGCGGAAAAGCATTTCGGAGTGGTATTCACCGCAGAGTTCAGCACACTTGCCATCGAAGGTGCCTTCCTTGGTGGGCGTGAACCTGATGTAGTTCGTCTTGCCGGGGATCATGTCGCGCTTCTGGAGGAACGCCGGAACCCAGAAAGAGTGGATGACATCGCGGGAGTTGAGCTCAAGGTCAACCGACTTGCCGACAGGCAGGTAAAGGGTGGGGAGCTGCTCAAGGTCGACTTCGGCACCCGTCAGGTGCGCCTGGACGCCGGCCTCGTGGACGTCCTCCGTGATGACGTCGCCCTTCTTGTAGTTGAAGTCCCAGGCCCACTGCTTGCCGCGGACGTCAACAACGACGTCGGCAGGCTGCGATCGGTCATCGATCGCGCGCTGGTCCTGGTCCGTGAAGTAGAAGAACACCAGGACCATGAAGAGCGGAATGGTCAGGTAAAAGACTTCAAGCGGCAGGTTGTAGCTGAGCTGCTTGGGGAAACCCGTGGTGCCCTTGCGGCGGCGGTAGGCAATGATGCACCAGACCAGCAGGCCCCACGTGATGATACCGACTGCCAAGGCGGCGATCCATGAGTTGACCCAGAGGTCCATGATCCGGTCAGTGTGGTTGGTGGTGCCGCGCTCTGTAGGCAGCCAACCCTTCTCTACCTCTGGTGAACATCCGGTCAAAACCAACGCGCCGGCTAGTGCCAAGCCAGTGATCGAGGTGATCTTTTTGCGTCGGCTGCCGGTTCGGTTCTGCGAACTCACAGACGGCCCTTCCTCTTGTTGCTGTCTCCCGGCAGGCCAAAGGCCCACCGGGCACACTAAAAAGTTTTACTACCCGATGTAGAGCTTACCGCTATGAAGCGGTTTTCGCGCACATGTCGGCGCCGTGGCTCGGAATGCGCGGGGACGCACCGTGCCAGGCGCCGACATGAGGCGGAGGCTCCCGTCAGTGGAACGAATCGCCACAGGCGCAGGACCCGCCGGCGTTCGGGTTGTCGATGGTGAAGCCCTGCTTCGAAATGGTGTCCTCGAAGTCAATGCTTGCGCCACTGAGGTACGGGACGCTCATCTTGTCGACAACCACCTCGACGCCGTCGTAGTCACGCACGGCATCTCCGTCCAGCAGGCGCTCGTCAAAGTAGAGCTGGTAGATCAAGCCCGAGCAGCCGCCCGGCTGGACTGCAACGCGCAACCGCAGGTCGGTGCGGCCTTCCTGTTCCAGGAGGCTGCGGACCTTGCCTGCTGCGACGTCGGTCAGGTTGACCTCGTGCGTGGGAAGCTCGTCGCTGGGGGCGAGCTGGGCTCCGGTGCTGTTTTCGTTGGTTGCAGTGCTCATTGGCCTACCTTCTTATGACGCTTTCGGCAGCAGCGCCGGAACGCCGCTTACCCTGACCCAATAACGTACGGGTTATAGCTCCATGCTACGTCGCGCAGACGCCCAGCTATAACTCCAGACGTAACCAGTCCCGGCTTTTGATTGTTCCCCGTGGCCGGAGTGCCCGGCAGGACCCTACCCACGGAGCGAAGTGCCTCAGGCTTCCAGTCCGTCGGCGTTGAGCCGGGCCAGCATCAGCGCCTCGGCGAGAACCGCATTCCGGAAATCGCCGATGTGCAGGGATTCGTTGGCGCTGTGGGCCCGTGAGTCCGGGTCTTCCACCCCGGTGACCAAAATACTGACGTCCGGGTAAACCTCGGTCAGGTCCGCGATAAAGGGGATGGACCCACCGATTCCCATTTCCACGGGTTTCACGCCCCATGCCTCTTCCAGCGCCCACAAGGCCACCTTGGCGGCCGCGGACGATGTATCGGTGGAGAAAGCGTCGCCCCGCTCCCCCGGCGTGAACGTTACAGCAGCACCGAAGGGCACGTTGGACTCGACATGCAGCCGCAGGGCCTCCATGGCAGCGTCCGGGTCTTGGCCGGGCGCAAGGCGCATGCTGAATTTGGCCTTGGCAGCAGGAATCAAGGTGTTCGACGCAACCGCCACCGCAGGAACATCGATGCCAATGATCGAGAGTGCGGGTTTGGTCCAGAGCCTGGAGGCGATGGAACCGCTTCCGGCGAGCTTCACGCCGTCGAGCACTGATGCATCGGCGCGGTATTCCGCCTCGGTGAGGTCGACCGCTACGTCATCCCGGGCAACCAGCCCTGCGACTGCAACGTTGCCGTCGTCGTCGTGCAGGGTGGCAATCAGGCGTGCCAGCACGGTTGGCGCGTCCAGCACGGGACCGCCGAACATGCCTGAATGCACGGCGTGCTCGAGGACCCGGACCTCAAACGTTCCGTCCACCAAGCCACGCAGGCTGGTTGTCAGCGCCGGTACGCCGACTTTCCAGTTGCTGGAGTCGGCCACCACGATGACGTCGGATCGAAGCAGCTCCCGGTGCTCCTCGAGGAAAGCACGGAACGTCGGCGACCCGGCTTCCTCTTCACCCTCGAAGAAGAACGTCACCCCGGTTCCGAACGCATCACCGAAGACTTCAGACACCGCGCCAAACGCAGCCAGGTGAGCCATGATGCCGGCTTTGTCGTCGGCAGCTCCCCTGCCATAGAGACGCCCCTCCCGTTCTTCCGCAACGAACGGCTCCGAATGCCACAGGGAAGCATCTCCCGGGGGCTGGACGTCGTGGTGGGCGTACAGCAGGATGGTCGGCTGCCCTTCCCGGGCGGGACGGCGCGCGACGACGGCAGGCCCACCGGGGGTACCGTCCGCTTTGTTGCACCGCAGGATCCTGACGTCTTCCATACCGCTCTTGCGGGCCAGGGCAGCCACGGCCTCGGCACTACGGTCCAGGTGCGCGGGATCGAAACTCGACCAGGCAATGCCCGGTATGGCCACCAGGTCCTTCAGGGTGGCAAGCGTTGAGTCGAAGGCGCTGTCCACCGCGCGGGCAAGTTCCCCTGCACGCACTGTGTCGTGCAAGGAACCGGCCGGGGTATCGCCTGGATTCTGTTGCTGTGTATGCGGGGTATCCGCATGCTCTGGAGTCATGCCCAAACTCTACAACCGGCGCTGCGGTGCGGTATGCCGTGATGGCCTGCGGCCGCGTGCAGCCCGCTACTCCGGGAGCGTAAGGACTTCCACCCCGTCGGATGTAATGGCCACGGTGTGCTCGCTGTGCGCCGTCCGGCAGCCGCTCGCACTGCGCAGCGTCCAACCGTCGGGATCGGTCACCAACTGATCGGTGTCCGCCATCACCCACGGCTCCAGGGCCAGCAGCAGCCCGGGGCGGAGCTTGTAACCACGGCCCGGCCGCCCAAGGTTGGGTACGTGCGGGTCCTGGTGCATGGTGGAACCAATGCCGTGGCCGCCGTATTGGGTATTGACCGAATAGCCCGCCTGGGTAAGGACCGAGCCGATGGCGTAGGAAATGTCGCCAATGCGTGCCCCGGGTCCAGCAGCAGCTATGCCTGCGCGCAGCGCCTCTTCCGTGGCGGCGATCAGGGGATCGCCGCCCGGGGACGCCGGGTCCCCCACCACGAAGCTGATGGCCGAGTCTGCGGCGACTCCTGCCAGGGAGACCGCCAGGTCCAGCGACACGAGGTCACCAGCGGCAAGGGTGTAGTCGTGGGGCAGCCCATGCAGCACTGCGTCGTTGACGGACGTGCAGATGTAGTGCCCAAAGGGCCCCCGCCCAAAAGACGGCGCATAGTCCACATAGCAGGACACGGCACCGGCCTCTTTGATCATGACCGCCGCCGCGCGGTCAAGGTCCAGCAGATTTGTGCCCGGAGTGCTCTGCTGCTTCAAGGCTTGCAGGATGGCGGCAACCAGGGCTCCCGTCCGCCTGGCCCGGGAAATTTCGGCAGCCGACAGTATTTCAATCATGGATGGCTTCTTCCTCGCTGGCCAATAACTATCCCGGCCATATTATCCCGGTACTATAATTGGGGCCATGGTCAGGTTGCCTTTGACACCGGATGAAGTTGAACGCGGACAGCGGCTCGGAGCCCTCCTCCGCAATGCCAGGGCAGGGCGCTCCATGCTCGAAGTCGCACTCGAAGCCAACGTCTCACCCGAGACGCTCCGCAAAATCGAATCGGGCCGGGTGGCAACACCGTCGTTTCCCACCGTCGCGGCCATCGCCGACGTCCTGGGCCTTTCACTGGACGCCGTATGGACAGAGATCAGCCCAGGTCCCGCCGGGCCGCACGCAACGCATGCCCGTCTCGCTTCCTGACCCCGCGTAACCTGCGCCACCCCCTTGCGGGTATTCTGTTGTGGTGTTCGGACGCAAAAAGGAAGAGCCCAGCGCTCAATCAGCAGTAGACCAGCCCCAGGCCACGCAGCCGGTTGTCGGCAAGGGCACTCCCACGCCCAGGCGGAAGGACCAGGAAGCCGCCCGCAAGCGGCCCCTCGTTCCGACAGACCGGAAAGCTTCCAAGGAAGCCGAACGCATTGCCATCCAGGACCAGCGGCAAAAAATGCGCCAGGCCCTGGATACCGGCGACGAGAAGTACCTGCCGCTCAGGGACAAAGGGCCGCAGAAGAGGTTCACCCGGGACTACGTTGACGCCCGCTTCAGCCTCGGCGAATACCTGATGTTCGGCGCCTTGCTCTTCGTCATCATCTCCCTCGTTGTTCCCTCCACCAGCGAACAGATCACCTACGTGCTGGTGGGCTTCTGGATCATGTTCCTGGCAGTGTTCGTGGACGTTTTCATTCTCTCCCGCAAGCTTAAGAAGCGCCTGGGGGAAAAGTTCGGAGAAGTGGAGCGCGGTACGGTCTGGTACGGCTGCATGCGCGCACTGCAGTTCCGCAAGCTCCGCCTGCCCAAGCCCCAGGTCAAGCGCGGCCAGTACCCTTCGTAGCCCCCAACCGCAAGGTTCCCAAGACCACCAAGAAAGCCCCGGACCTGGCGGTCCGGGGCTTTCTTGGTGGGCCTTAGGTCACGCGGCCCGGTTGCGACGAAGCTTCACCAGGCCCTTGTTGATGCGGGAGGCCCAAAAAGGTCCCTCGTAAAGGAAGGCCGTGTACCCCTGGACGAGCGTGGCGCCGGCATCCAACCGGTCCTGGACATCGCGGGCAGTTTCAACACCACCTACGGCAATCAGGACCAGCTGGTCGCCGACTGCTGCCCTGAGCTGCTTCAGGACCTCCAGCGAGCGTCGCTTCAGGGGTGCTCCCGAAAGGCCTCCAGCGCCCAGCGATTCAACTTTCCCCTGGTCGGAGAGCAGGCCGTCCCTGCTGATGGTTGTATTGGTGGCGATGATGCCGTCAAGCTTCAGGTCCAACGCAAGGCGCGCGACGTCGTCGATGTCCTCATCGCTGAGGTCGGGCGCTATCTTGACCAGGAGGGGCACGTGCCGCCCGGCTGCTTCGTCTGCAGCGTCCCCGACGGCCCGCAGGAGCGGCCGAAGCGTTTCAACGTTCTGGAGCAGCCGCAGACCGGGAGTGTTGGGAGAACTGACGTTGACCACCAGGTAATCCGCCGCGGGAGCGAGATTGCGTGCGCTCACCAGATAGTCCTCCACAGCGTCTTCCAGCTCGACCACCTTGGTCTTGCCGATATTCACTCCGATGACCGGCCGCACTCCCGCGTGCCGCCGCTGCAAAGCGGCCTTCGCCGACTTCAGGCGGGGAGAAACCGCAACTGCGCCGTCGTTATTGAAGCCCATCCGGTTGATGACCGCGCGGTCCTCGATCAGGCGGAACAGGCGTGGCTTTTCGTTGCCCGGCTGGGCCTGACCCGTAATGGTGCCCACCTCAACATGCCCGAACCCCAATTCTGTAAGGGCTTCGATGCCGTGGCCTTCCTTGTCGAAACCGGCAGCCAGGCCAAACGGCGATGGGAAGGTCAGGCCCAATGCTTCGGTCCGCAGCACGGGGCTCGGCGCCGTCAACCTCGCCAGCAGCCGCCCGGCACCGGTACGGTTGGCGGCCCGGATCGCCTGGAAGCCTATCTTGTGTGCTTGCTCGGCATCCATCCACGAGAAAGCCAGTTTGAAAAAGGTGGGGTAAACACGCATGGTCCTAGTTTTCCGGTTCTGCCACTGCTCGCCAAACCGGCGACCTGGCGTGCGGCTATGTGTAGGCCACGGGGAACACCATGATGACAAGGATCAGGTGGGCTGTGGCCGATTATGCCTAAGCTGATGGCATGGAGTGGTCTACTGACATCCTGGGACCCGACTTCCAGTCCTGCAGTATCGAAGCAGCGGGGCGGGACGGTACTGTGCGCCGCGCAACCCTGGTCCGCCACCGTCCGGCCGACACCGATCCGCCAGCAAGTCCGCCAGTTGACTTCCCGGCCGGAAAAGAGCGCTCACGAGGCTCGGTGCTGTTCCTCCACGGCTGGAGCGACTACTTCTTCAACGTGGACCTGGCCAAGTTCTGGACCGCCCGAGGGTACGGCTTTTATGCGCTGGACATGCACAACCACGGACGCAGCCTCACCGACGGGCATCCCGGGGGCTATGTGGCAAACCTGGATGACTACGACGCGGAAATCAGCTGCGCGCTTGAGGCCATGGAGGTGGACCGGCCGGCAGGTGCAGGAACAGGTACAGCCCTGATGGGGCATTCGACAGGCGGGCTGGTCGCCGCGCTGTGGACCAGCCGGCATCCAGGCCGCGTGAAGCACCTGATCCTGAACAGTCCCTGGCTGGAGATGCACGGCAGTTCCTTGGTCCGCCGCGCCGCCCAGGCCATGGTGGGACCTCTGGCACGGGTGCGCCCCGAGGCGGTCCTTCGCCTGCCTGAGCGCGGCTTCTACTTCCGTTCCATCAGTAACACCGCCGAGGGTGAGTGGCCGCTGGATGAACGATACCGTCCCCCTTTAGCGTTTCCTGTCAGGGCAGGCTGGCTGAGCGCTGTGTTGGCCGGTCACACCCAGGTCGCCCGCGGACTGCGCCTGGAAATCCCCGTGCTCGTCCTGACCTCGTCCACCAGCGCCAACGGCATGGTGTGGCAGGAAGCCATGCGTCGCTCCGATGCCGTCCTGGACGTGGATGTCATTGCACTTCGGGCGATGGCCCTTGGACACAGCGTGACGCTGGAACGCATCGAGGGGGCACTGCATGATGTGTTCCTGTCCGCGCCGGACGTTCGGGCGGAGGCCTATGCACGCCTTTCGCGCTGGATCCGGGGATACATGGATGCGCCGACGCACGGGGAGAAAGGGACGCATGACCACAACGGATGAATCAGTCAGCTGGCGGCCGGACATCCTGGGACCAGGGTTTGAATGCAGGGACCTGCCGCTGCCACCGGACGACGAGGGGGACGTCAGGGCAACCCTGATCCGCCACGCTCCCCCGCCCGTTCCACCCGCTTCAGCTACCGGGCCGGGCTTTCTTTCCACAATCTTCCGACGCCGGAACCGCGGTTCAGCGGCGGCTCCGGCAGGACCCCCACGTGTAGTCCTCTACCTGCACGGCTGGGCGGACTACTTCCTGCAGACAGAACTGGCCGAGTACCTCACGTCATCAGGATTCCACTTTTATGCTCTGGACCTGCGGAAATTCGGGCGCAGCCTCAGGCCCGGCCAGACACCCGGATACACCTCCGACCTATCAATCTACGACCAAGACATCGCCGCGGCCCTGGCCGAAACAGGCAAGGACGTCGCGGCCAGGACCGGTAACAGTGCACCAGCCCGTGTGCATATCGTGGCCCATTCCCTCGGGGGTCTTATTGCCTCGCTTTGGGCAGACCGCCATCCCGGTCGCATCGGGACGCTCGTTCTCAACTCCCCTTGGCTGGAACTTCAGGGAAGCAGCCTGGTCCGCAGCATCGCCATGCACCTGGTAGAGCCTTTTGCCCGCACTGACCCGAAGCGGCCTTTCCGGTTCCCGGAGATGCCCGCTTACTGGGAAAGCGTCAGCAGTGAAGCGCACGGGGAATGGTTCCTGGACCCGTCGTGGCGGCCGCGCGCCTCTTTCCCTGTCCGCGCAGGCTGGACCAAAGCCGTGCTGGCCGGGCATGCTTCAGTGGAGCGCAAGCTCACCATCGATGCGCCCGTCCTGGTCCTGTTGTCCGGCCGCACCCGGATTCAGGCCGAATGGACGGAAGATCTCATGCGGGCGGACGCCGTGATCGATGTCGAAGAAACGGCCAGGCGCGCCTTGGGCTTGGGCCGGCGGACGGCAGTCTTCCGATATCCGGGTGCCCTGCACGATATTTTTCTGTCCCGGCGGACGATCAGGGAGCAGGCATACCGGGACGTTGCTGCGTGGTTGGCTGCCTATCCCGATTGAATGGCACAGGCGTGCTACGTCCCTGCAGGCGCGGCGTCCACGGCTCCACCGTAGCGTCTGTCCCGCTTGGCATAGATTTCCACAGCCTCCCAGAGGGTGCGGCGGTCGACATCCGGCCACAGGGTGTCCATGAAAACGAACTCCGCATACGCTGACTGCCACAGGAGGAAGTTGGAGAGCCGTTGTTCGCCGGAGCTCCGGAGGAAGAGGTCCACGTCTGGCAAATCGGGCTCGTCCAGATACTTCTGGATGGTCTTTTCCGTTACAGAGCCGGGCTTCAGCCGGCCGGCAGCGACGTCTTGCGCAATGGCCGACACAGCGTCGGCCAGCTCGGCCCGGCCACCGTAATTAACACACATGGTCAACGTGCAGGTGTCATTGGCGCGTGTGTAGTCTTCGGCTTCTTCCAGCTCTTTGATTACCGACCCCCAGAGGCGGGGTCTGCGCCCTGCCCAGCGGATGCGGACACCCCATTCGTCAAGCTGGTTCCGCTGGCGACGCAGCACATCTTTGTTAAATCCCATGAGGAACCGGACTTCCTCGGGAGACCGCCGCCAGTTCTCCGTGGAGAACGCATAAACGCTCACGTACTTTATCCCGAGCTCAATGGCACCGGCCATGACGTCAAGGAGCGCGGGTTCTCCGGCCTTGTGTCCTTCAATGCGCGGCAGTCCCCGCTGGTTTGCCCAACGGCCATTGCCGTCCATCACGATCGCCACGTGGCGGGGAATCAATTCACTGGGGATGCTGGGGGGCACTGCTCCGGACGAATGGGGATAAGGTGCCTGTACCGGCGCTGTCCTTGCCGGGGGTGTCTTGCTCTTCTTTCCTAGTGCCACAGTCAGCTTCGCTCCACGTGTTTGAGTGATTTCAAGGCCCGTTCAAGATGCCACTGCAGGTAGCTGGCCACCAAACCTGCAGCCTCCCGGCGATGCCGGGAATCGGACACATCCGCAACGGCCCAGTTTCCCGTGAGGAGCGCGGCCAGCAGCACGACCGTCTCCGCTGCAGGCGCCGGCGACCCCGGGGGCCGGCAGTCACCACAAACCATCCCTCCGAGGGGAGCAGCAAATGCGGTGTGCGGTCCGGGTGTGCCGCACCTGGCACAGTCCGTGAAGCTCGGCGCCCATCCTCCTGTGGCTAACGCCCTCAGCAGGTAGGAATCGAGGATAAGTTCCGGTGGATGCTCCGACCTGCTGAGCGCAGCCAAAGCGCCAACGAGCAGGTTGTACTGGGCTGTCCCCGATTCGGCGTCGGCGTCGGTGAGTTTCTCTGCAGTTTCCGTCATGGCAGCTGCCACGGTGAACCGTCCGTAATCGGAAGCGATGCTGCTGCCGTATGCCCCTTTGGCGACGGCCTGCGTCACGATGTCCAGCGTGCGGCCTGACACCAACTGCAGGTCCGCAACCATGAACGGTTCCAGCCGGGCTCCAAAGCGGCTGCTTGTACGCCGTACGCCCTTGGCTACGGCCCGCACCTGGCCATGGTGCTTGGTCAACAGCGTAATGATCCGGTCAGCTTCACCCAGCTTGTGGGTACGGAGCACCACGGCGTCATCCCGGTAGGAGCGGGCTGCAAAAGACGATGGGTTGGCCACACCTAATCTTCGCATCAAGTTGACGCCATGCATGGACAGCGCGTTGCGTGTGGTGGCCCACCGGGGGCCACCACACGCAACAGCAGTTACGCCTGGGCGTCCCGAACGGCGCGGTTGACTGCCGAGATCAGGGCCTTGAGCGAGGCAGTGGTGGTGCTGGGGTCTATTCCGACACCCCAGAGGACACGTTCGCCCACGGCGCACTCCACGTAGGCGGCTGCACTGGCGCTGCCGCCTTCAGAGAGAGCGTGTTCGCTGTAGTCCAGGACACGCACGTCCACACCGTCGTGGTGCAGGATGTCCAGCAGGGCCGCAATGGGTCCGTTGCCATGCCCGGTCCGGCGCACCTCGGTACCGTCAATGCGAAGGTTCGCGTTCATGGTCATGGCACCGGTTTCATCGGTCTCCGTGCTGACACTGCCCAGCGAATACCGGCCCCACTGGGCCTGTTCCTCGTCCGAGGGCAGGTATTCGTCCTGGAAGATCTGCCACAGCTGGGAACCGCTGACCTCGCCGCCCACCGCATCTGTCCTGCGCTGGATGACCCCGGAGAACTCGATCTGCGCACGGCGCGGCAGATCCAGGTTGTGCTCGTTCTTCAGCAGATACGCGACGCCGCCCTTGCCCGACTGGGAATTCACACGGATGACAGCCTCGTAGCTGCGGCCGAGGTCCTTCGGGTCGATGGGCAGATAGGGAACCTGCCACGTGAAGTCCTGGACGGGAACCCCGGCAGCGGCGGCATCCTTCTCCAGTGCCTCGAAGCCCTTCTTGATGGCATCCTGGTGCGAACCGGAGAAAGCCGTGAAAACGAGGTCCCCACCATAGGGAGCACGCTCGGGGACTGGCAGCTGGTTGCAGTATTCGACCGTGCGGCGTACTTCGTCGATGTCCGAGAAGTCGATCATCGGGTCGATGCCCTGCACAAACATGTTCAGGCCCAGCGTGACCAGGTCCACGTTGCCCGTCCGCTCACCGTTGCCGAACAGGCAGCCCTCGATGCGGTCCGCCCCTGCCAGGTAGCCCAGTTCAGCTGCCGCAACACCCGTGCCACGGTCATTGTGGGGGTGCAGGGAGATGATGATGCCTTCACGCGGGTGCAGGTTCCTGTGCATCCACTCAATGGAGTCCGCGTATACATTCGGCGTTGCCATCTCCACGGTCGCCGGCAGGTTGATGATGACCTGCTTGTCCGCGGATGCTTCGAAAACGTCCGCGATTGCATTGCAGACACGGGCTGCGTACTCGAGCTCGGTTCCCGTGAAGGATTCCGGCGAGTATTCGTACGTGATGTGCGTGTCCGTCAGGGTCTCTTCGTACTTCTTGCACAACCGTGCACCCTGCAGGGCAATATCCAGGATTCCGTCCTCGTCCTGGTTAAAGACCACCCGGCGCTGCAACACGGAAGTGGAGTTGTACAGATGCACGATCGCCTGCTTGGCACCAACCAGGGACTCGTACGTCCGCTCGATGAGGTGCTCGCGCGCCTGCGTCAGCACCTGGATGGTGACGTCGTCCGGAATATGCCCGCCTTCAATCAGTTGGCGGACAAAATCGAAGTCGGTCTGCGAGGCCGAGGGGAACCCGACTTCGATTTCCTTAAAGCCCATTTTCACGAGCAGCTGGAACATCTTCAGCTTGCGGGCCGGGCTCATGGGATCGATGAGCGCCTGGTTGCCGTCGCGCAGGTCCACCGCGCACCAGCGGGGAGCCTTGGTGATGACTTTGTCCGGCCAGGTCCGGTCCGGGACCTCAACGGTGATCTGGTCCTGGAAAGGCAGGTACCGGTGGATCGGCATACCGGAGGGCTTTTGTGCATTGCGCATGTCGTGTGGCCTTTTCTCTAAGTAATCAGTGAAAGCTTAGCCGGGCACAACGAAACTCCGCGGCGAGGGTGGCCCAGCGTCAGATAGCTTTCAGGCCTCGCCGCGGCAGCTAAGAAGAAGCATTCCCGCACGCACAGATTCACCCTAGCACGGTGCGTATGATGACAGTGCAACACCATATGCAACGTCCACTATGCAGACGCCGCGACGGTGGCAACGCCGGCGGCAGCGTCCACCCAAGGAGCCACATTGCCAGAGTCGGGGATCACACTTTCCAACATCGATCACAGCGTCAGGCCGCAGGACGACCTCTACCAGCACGTCAACGGGGCCTGGCTGAACAGCACCACCATCCCTGACGACCGGCCGCTGGAAGGTACCTTCACCGCATTGCGCGACGAGGCCGAACTTGCGGTCAGGGCCATCATTGAGGAAGCCGCTGCCAAGGGACAGGACGCCTCCGGCGTCGAACAGCAGGTGGGCGGGCTGTACGCCAGCTTCATGGACGAAGCCGCTGCCGAAACCAAGGGCCTTGATCCGATCCGTGGCCGCCTGGAGGAGATCAAAGCCGCCTCGTCCGTGACGGAGTTCGCCTCACTCATGGGGCGGCTGTTCCGCTCGGACGTGTCCGGCTTGTTCTCCATCTACCCTGCCCCTGATGCAGGCAACCCGGAACGGGTCCTCCTCTACATTGGCCAGGGCGGGCTGGGGCTTCCCGACGAGTCGTACTACCGTGAAGAAAAGTTCGCGCCCATTGTGGCAGCCTACGGCGGATACATCACCAAGCTCTTCGGCCTGGCCGGAATTCCCGACGCCGATGCCGCCTCCCGGCGTATCGTCGCCTTGGAGACCGCGCTGGCTTCCCACCACTGGGACAAGGTCACGCTCCGCGACCCGCAGAAGACGTATAACCTTAAGAGCGCGGAAGAAGCAAAGGCACTCTTCCCGCTCCTGGAAACGTGGTTTGCAGCAGCGCGGGTCGAAGCATCCAAGCGAAGCGAACTCGTAGTCAGCACTCCGGATTTCTTTACCGGCGCCACAGCCCTGCTCGAATCGGAAAGCCTGGAAACCTGGAAAGAGTGGCTTACGCTCCGCGTCCTGAACTCGGCTGCGCCCTACCTGTCCTCTGACTTCGTGGACACCAACTTCGAATTCTACGGAACCACCCTAAGCGGCACGCCCCGTAACAAGGAACGCTGGAAGCGGGGCGTCGCCGTCGTCGAAGCCGCCTTGGGCGAGGCCGTTGGGCAGATCTACGTGGAACGCCACTTCCCGGCCGGCCACAAGGCACGGATGCAGACACTGGTGGCCAATCTGATCGAGGCTTACCGCCAAAGCATCACCTCCCTTGAGTGGATGGGGGAAGAAACAAAGGCCGAAGCCCTCAAGAAGCTTGAAGCATTCCGCCCCAAGATCGGTTTCCCGGAAAAGTGGATCGACTACTCGGGCGTGAAGATCGATCCCCAGGATCTCCTGGGCAACGTCGAACGGGCCCACGATGCCGACGTTGAACGGCATTTGGATGAAGTGGGCAAGCCGGTCGATCTCGACAAGTGGCTCATGACGCCCCAGACGGTCAACGCCTACTACCATCCGATGCTCAATGAGATCGTTTTCCCGGCTGCCATCCTGCAGCCACCGTTCTTTACTGCCGACGCCGACGACGCCGTCAACTACGGCGGCATCGGTGCTGTGATTGGCCATGAGATCGGCCACGGTTTTGATGACCAGGGCTCACAGTTCGACGGCAGTGGAGCGCTTCGGAACTGGTGGACCGAGGAAGACCGCACTGCCTTCGAAGCACGCACTGCAAAGCTGGTGGAACAGTACGACGCGTTGTCTCCGTACGCTGCGCCGGACCACAAGGTCAACGGCAAGCTCACCCTCGGTGAGAACATCGGCGATCTCGGCGGCCTGACCATTGCGTACAAGGCGTACCAGCTCAGCCTGGACGGCAAAGAACCGGAAGTGATCGATGGTTTCACCGGGGAGCAGCGTTTCTTCATGTCCTGGGCCGCTGGCTGGCGTCAGGTGATCCGGACGGAGGAAGCCATCCGCCGCTTGGCCACGGACCCCCACTCCCCCAATGAATTCCGGACCAACGCAATAGCGAGGAACCTGGACGCCTTCCACCAGGCTTTTGACGTGCGCGAGGGAGACGGCATGTGGATGGACCACGGCGAACGGGTCAGCATCTGGTAACCCTGGGCAGCAAAAAGGGCCGGGAGCCTGTGAAGTGTTCACAGGTTCCCGGCCCTTTGTGGTTTCTACAGGTATGGAACCGGACTCGCTACTGCGTGATGTACAACGGATTCACCTGTTGACACACGGCGTCGTTGGCGGTCTGGTTGACGACATCCGGGGGAACCGAGGTAGCTCCGTAGGCCGTGCCGGAAGCAAAATCCGTACCTACATAGAGCTGCACACCCGAGACCCCGGCCGCCTGCTGGACCTGGGCTGCCGGAATCCCGAACAGGGTGGCTACGTCTGTAGCTACGTCGGCAAACCCTGGCCCGTAGTAGACGGCTGTTTGTTCCACGGGATTGGCGAGGTAGGAAACGGCCTGCGAGAAGCCGTTGCCGGTCAGCACGGACAGGATCTCCTGCGCCCGGGTGCCCACTCCGCTGCCGTCGGCAACGGCTACGGGCTGGATGGCCTTGTTGTAGGCGGGAGCTGCGGGGGCCGCAGGGGTGGCCGGCGCTTCGGTCCCGGCACCCGGAGCGGGTTCGGACGCGGTAGGGCTGGACGTCGCACCTGGATTCGTCAGGTCGAGGTCGGCCCGCAAGGCTGCAAACAACTGCGATGCCTGCGGTTCCACCAGTTCCAGGCGGTTGGGGTCCAGGGCGGCTGCCTGCGTGGGAACAGAAACGAACGCAACCTTGGACACATCGATGTCCTTGAGTCGACCGCCGATGGTCAACAACGTGGGGACGGATGCGAGGCCTTCGTCGACAGTAAGGTTCTGGGTAATGACGTCCGCGATCTGCAGCAGGCGTTGCGGATTACCCAGGGTGCCCTCGGACTTAAGTTTGCGCGTGAGGGAAGACAGGAACGCCTGCTGGCCTTTAATGCGGCCAAGGTCGCCGCCATCCCCGAAGGCGTGTCGCGTCCGCAGGAACGCCAAGGCTTGCTCGCCTTCGACCTGCGAGTTGCCTTTCGCCAAACGCAGTCCCGAGTCGGGGTCGAACACCGGGTCGCTGACGCAGACGTCCACGCCGCCCACGGCCATGGACAATTCCTTGACCGCATTGAAATCAGCCATCATGAAGTGGTCGATTTCCAACCCCGTCAGCTTGTTGACAGTGTCAACAGCGCAGCCGATGCCGGCTTCGGCCATGGCTGCGTTGATCATCACACCGCTCCTGGCGGGAAACGACTGGTTGTTGGTGTGGTCGGTGCACTCGGGCACGTCCACCAGAAGGTCCCGGGGGAAACTCATAACGCTCACGCGCTTGTTGTCCGCTGAGATGTCCAGCAGCATCATGACATCCGAGTGTCCGTATCCCGTTGAGTCTTCGACGCTGCCGTACTGGGCATTCTTGCCGTCGCGGGTATCCGAACCGAGGATGAGGATCTGGAGGCGGTCGGACTTGTCGTTAACCACGGCATCGCCGGTATCCCTGGTTTCACCGGCGCTCAGGGGTGCCTTGGTGATGTTGCTTTGGAGCCTGATGTACCAAAACGCAGCAAACGCGACACCTGCGACCAAGGCCACCGACACGACACCGGTCACGATCTTCAACCACAGGGGAAGTCCCTTGGGCGCATTCATATGGCGTGGGGTGTTCAGAGCCTCCCCGCCATGGCGCGCCGCATCGGAAGCGGTGCCGGGGCCCTCTGGGCGGGCGTCACGACGTCGCACTATTCGGTTACCTTTCCTCAAACACGTGGATCTCCGCAATCATAGTGGCCGATTCTGGGAAGTTCCTTATCGACCCCCCAGCCACGCCGTTGTGGAGATACCGGTCAGAAGCCGAGCTTGACCAGCTGTTTGGGATCCCGTTGCCAGTCCTTGGCCACCTTGACGTGCAGATCAAGGTAGATCCGCGTTCCCAGCAGGGTCTCGATGCCCTTGCGGGCATTCGTGCCGACTTCCCTGAGCCGGCTGCCGCCCTTGCCGATGATGATTGCTTTTTGCGAGGGACGCTCAACATAGAGATTGACCCGGACATCGAGCAGCGGATTGTCCTCCGCGCGCCCTTCCCTGGGCACGATTTCCTCAACCACAACGGCCAATGAATGGGGCAGCTCATCGCGGACGCCTTCCAGTGCCGCCTCCCGGATCAGTTCGGCGATCATCACCGCCTCGGGTTCATCCGTCAGCTCGCCGTCGGGGTACAAAGGTGGCGACGGCGGCATGTGCTTAATGAGGACATCGGCCACCGTGCCCACCTGGAAGCCATCGGCCGCCGAAACCGGGACAATGTCGGCCCACCCCTGGCCCCCGAGGACCTCGCGGCCCAGTTCTGCAACGGCCAGCAGTTGTTCGGTCAGGGCCTGCCGGTCCACCAGGTCTGTCTTGGTGACGATTGCCACGATCGGCTTCTTCCCGACGGCGGCGAGCTGGGCTGCGATGTACTTGTCGCCCGGACCAATTTTCTCGTTGGCCGGTAGACAGAACCCGATGGCGTCAACCTCGGCGAGGGTGTCAGCCACCAACTCGTTAAGCCTCTTGCCCAGCAGGGTCCTCGGCCGGTGCAGCCCCGGAGTGTCAACCAGGATCAACTGCGCGTCCTCGCGGTGGACTATCCCGCGGATGGTGTGGCGCGTGGTCTGCGGCTTTGCGGAGGTGATGGCAACTTTTTGTCCAACCAACGCGTTGGTCAAAGTCGACTTGCCCGCATTGGGACGCCCCACCAAAACCGAGAATCCGGCGTGGAAGCCACCGTAAGGCTCTTCGGCGCCGTGCGTCTTATTTTGCTTGCTCACGTGGAACTCCCTGTTGCGTTGTATCGGCCTCATCGAAGAGGTCCTCAAAGTCAGTGTCTTCCTTTGGCATGGCCGCCGCAATGATGTGGCTGACCCTGTTGCGCCGTCCTTCCAGGCGGTCGGCCCGAAGGCTGATGCCGTGCACCTCGACGGCGCTGCCAACGATGGGGACCTGCCCCAGGGCCTTCGCCAGCAGGCCACCTACCGAGTCGACCTCGTCGTCGTCAAGGTCCATGTCAAAGAGTTCCCCGAGGTCGTCGATGCTCATCCGGGCACTGACGCGGAAGCTTCCGTCGCCCAGGTCAACAGCCTCTTCGGCGGCGGCGTCGTATTCATCGACAATCTCACCCACGATTTCCTCAATGAGGTCCTCCAGGGTTACCAGGCCGGCAGTTCCGCCATATTCGTCGATAACGATGGCCACATGGGTGGACTCCTGCTGGAGCTCCTTCAGAAGATCGCTGACAGGCTTGGACTCGGGAACGTAGCGTACTTCCCTTGCCAGCGAATCGACGTCGTGTGGCGGGAGCCCGGGTTCGGTGCGGTGCATGGCCGCAGCTACATCCTTGAGGTAGAGGATGCCGCGGATCTGGTCAGTGTTCTCTCCGATGACCGGGATACGTGAGTACCCTGAGCGCAGGAAAAGTGCCATCGCGGCTTCCAGGTCCGAGCCCGTGGAAATGCTGACGATGTCCGTGCGGGGAACCATGACGGAGCGGACCAGCGTGTCGCCAAAGTCAAAGACGGACTGGATAAGCTCGGCTTCGTTGTCTTCGATCATGTCTGATTCCGCGGCACGGTCGACGAACTCGCGGAATTCCTCTTCGCTGACGAACGCATCGTCACCGGCCGGCGCACCAGGTGCCACCGCAGTTCCCAGGGCAACCAGCCAGCCGGGAATGGGCCCCAGAACCCAGCAGAGGAACCTGATCAAAGGAGCGGTGAACCTCACCACCGGACCGGAGTGCGTCCTGCCCAGTTGCCGGGGCGAAACACCGACGAGGACGAAGCCAATGACTGCCATGATGCCTGTGGCTGCGAGCCCTGTGAGCCACACATTGTCCAGCAGGCTGTGAAGGACCAGCGCCACAGCAACAGCGGCAGCCATCTCGAACCACACCCGCCAAAACCGCAGCGCCCGCGTGTGCGCTACAGGGTCTTTCAGGATGCTTGCAAGGGCTCTTCCCTTGCTGCGGAGGACGGATTGCTCGGCCTCGTGCCGCGGCAGGAAATTGAAGGCTGCCTCGGCGGCAGTCAACAGGGCGACAAAGCTGAGGAAAACCAGAGCCATGCCGACCAGGATCAATAAGGTCACTGCATGGTCTCCATGGGGGCGTCCTTGCCGAGGAACCCGGAGAGAAGCTCGCGCTGCAGCCCGAACATCTCTTCCTTTTCTTCGGGCTCGGCATGGTCAAACCCCAGCAGGTGGAGGATGCCGTGCGTCGTCAGCAGGAGCATTTCCTCCTGGGTGGGATGACCGGCATTGCGGGCCTGGACCTCTGCCACCTGGGGGCAGATGGCGATGTCTCCGAGCATGCCCTGCGGGGCAGGCTTGTCCGGTGTTCCGGGGGTCAGCTCATCCATGGGCACGGAGAGGACATCGGTGGCGCCGGGTTCATCCATGAGTTCGATGTGCAGCTTCTCCATGGCCGGCTCATCCACCAGGAGAATCGACAGCTCCGCCTGGGGATGGATGTAGAGGCGTTCGAAGATGTAGCGGGACAGCGTCACAAGCTGCTCTTCATCCACTGCCACACCGGACTCGTTGTTGACCTCAATGCTCATTTTCGTTCTCCACGTTTGTGATGGGCGTCCCCCGAACGGTGGGCGTCGTCCCACGTGCTGTAGGCGGACACGATGTCTGCCACGAGCCGGTGGCGGACAACGTCCGAAGCTTCGAGGATCGAGAAGTTGATGCCGTCGATGCCCTTGAGGATTTCACGGACGATCCGGAGGCCCGAGGTCGCGCCGAAAGGCAGGTCTACCTGCGTGACGTCCCCGGTGACCACCATCTTGGAACCGAATCCCAGGCGGGTCAGGAACATCTTCATCTGTTCCGGGGTGGTGTTCTGGGCCTCGTCGAGGATGATGAAGGCGTCGTTCAACGTGCGTCCGCGCATGTACGCCAGCGGTGCCACTTCGATTGTTCCGGCGGCCATGAGGCGCGGTATGGACTCAGGGTCCATCATGTCGTGCAATGCGTCGTACAGGGGACGCAGGTACGGATCGATTTTGTCGCTGAGGGTTCCGGGCAGGAAGCCCAGCCGCTCCCCTGCCTCAACAGCGGGACGGGTGAGGATGATGCGGTTGACTTCCTTCAATTGCAGGGCCTGCACCGCTTTGGCCATGGCCAGGTAGGTCTTGCCGGTACCGGCCGGACCGATTCCGAAAATCACCGTGTTGTCATCGATGGCATCGACGTAGTTCTTCTGGTTCAACGTCTTGGGGCGGATGGTCCGGCCCCTGCTGGAGAGGATGTTGTGGGTCAGAACATCCACGGGGTTCTGGGCCGACTGCGACCGCAGCAGGGACACGAGCTGCTGCAAGACGTCCGGGGTGACTACGGTGCCTTTCGCGACCAGTCCGCGGACTTCCTCCAAAAGCCGCATGATCCTGGGGATAACGGTCGTAGGGCCCGTCATGGACAGCTCGTTGCCGCGGACGTGGAAGCTGACATCCGGGAACTGCTCCTCGATGTATCGCAAGGCCTCGTCGTGGCTGCCCAGCGAGTGAACCATCTGATCGGAGTTGTCGAACGTGACGATTTCCGTGCGCGTACCCGGTAAGGTGTGCGGGAACTCTGTGGAGGCCGGGTTCCCGTTGCCGGTCCGCTGCCGCCCATTCAGGGATTCACTCATAGTGGTGGCCGTGTGGCCTGTTCTCCTCGGGTTGGTTCTCAGTTGCCTTCAATCCTACGCCAGCCCGCCCTTCGGCGGACGCCTTCTGTCGCCCGGCCGGGCAGGCAGGCACCCTGCGACATTTTGTCTCAACTCGGCATCGGGCGGGTATCAATACTGTTTCAGTTGCGGCGCATGCCCGGAAATCCCCGGTGACCGCCGCCGCCGATGTGCCAAGCTGGCATGGCGGGCAGAAACAACGCCACGTGAAAAACTTCCGGCGGACACCGCCGAAACCAAGGCAAGGACCCCCCATCAAGCAGCCGGCACACACCCAGCATGGCGCACCACAACGGAGGAAATCCGTGGTGGCCGCGCCGGCAATGCTTGCTGTCCTCCTGTTGACGGGCTGCATCGCCAACGGTGGTTCCACTCCGGAGTCCACCAGCCCCCCGGCGGCCAGTCTCCAGGAGGCCCCGGCCAGCAATGCACCGCTGGAAACAACCCAGGCTTCCACCAAGATTCCCGTGTACTGGATCGGTCGCAGCAAGGACGAGGTGTACCTCTACCGCGAGTTCCGGGACATTTCGGGTGATGGGAACCCCGTGACCACAGCCCTGCGGATCATGATGGCCGACAAGCCGCTGGACCACGACTTCTTCACGCCGTGGCAGGAGCCCGGCAGTTTGGCCACCTCAATTTCGGGCAAGAACGTCATCACGGTCGACGTTTCCCGTGATGCCTTCAACTCCAACCTCGACGCCGGCATGGCGCAGCGGGCAATCCAGCAGCTCGTCTATACGGCTACCGCGGCTGCTTCGTCGTCGGGACTGATCAATTCCGGGCAGCAGATCCAGGTAGTCATCCTGGTGGACGGACATACGGATTTCATGGCCTTCGGCCAGGTCCGCCTCGGCCAGCCCATGTCCCGGGATGCCTCCTTGGTGGCCCCCCTGTGGATTATCGATCCCCAGGAAGACAACGCCCTTCCGCCCGGAGCCGTCAAGTTCAATGGACGCACCACCAACAGCTCACTGCCCGTGGCCTGGCAGATTCTGCAGGACAATGGCAACGGGGACCGGGCCAACCTGCTGACCGGCCAGACGAAAGCTTCCGGCGAGGCCGGGCAACTCGGCGTCTTCTCCTTCAGCGCCACGCTGAACCCCGGGAAGTACGAGGTTCGTGTTTCGCAGGTGGACGCATCCGGCCAAACCGATGAAAGCACTACCGATACCCGGCTGTTCCGCGTCCAATAACCCTGCCGGGCGGTAGCCGGGAGGGGCTGTCGGCAGCGCCTACCAGCGTCCCAGGACATCGCTGGCAAGAACGACGGCGGCAGGACCCGCCGTCGACGACCGCAACACGTGGTGACCCAAGAGCGCCGTAACGGCCCCCGCGTCACTGAGCCGGGTAACTTCCCGCGGTGAGATGCCGCCTTCCGGTCCCACGATCAAAAGCACTTCAAGGGGTGCTTCTGTCCCGTCAGCCACCAGGCTTGCCGCTTCCAGGACAGACCGCAGAGAGTTCCTGGCGTCCTCATGCAGGATGATGGCCATGTCTGCTGCCGCGACCGCCTTGGACAGGCCGGCCGAGTCCGCCACAGGACGAACCTCGGGTATCCAGGACCTGCGGGCCTGCTTGGCCGCAGCTGCCACCACGGACTGCCACTTGGCATGGGCCTTGGCTGCCCGGTCGCCCTTCCACCGGACAATGGAACGTTCAGCCTGCCACGGCACCACCGCATCAATTCCAAGCTCGGTAGCCGTCTCAATGGCCAGCTCGTCGCGGTCGCCCTTGGCCAAAGCCTGGACAAGCACCAGACGGACCGCAGGGCGCTGCTCGAAGGAAACCTCACCGGCCTCAACGGACAACGACCCCTGCCCGGCTTCAACCACCGTCCCGGTGAGGCGGGTCCCGGCGCCGTCGGTGATGTCCACGGATTCACCGGCCACGATCCGCTTTACCGTGACAGCGTGCCGGGCTTCCTGTCCGTCCAGGACGAACACCGAGCCCGGCCCGACGCCATCCAGCGCACCCGGCGAGGCGAAGAAAACGGGATTGCTCACCGCTACAGGTTACCGAGCTTGTCCCGGAGCTTGGCGAACATGCCGCCGCTAGCCACCAGCTTGCCCTCCGTGAACTGTTCCCCGCGCAACTTGGCGAGCTGCCTTAGCAGGTCTTCCTGCGCCGCATCCAGCTTGCTGGGCGTCTCAACATGGAGGTGCACTTTGAGGTCGCCGCGGCCATACCCACGCAGGTGTGTCACACCGAGACCACGCAGGGTGATGATTTCACCGGATTGGGTTCCGGACTTGACGTCGATTTCCTGCGGGCCGTCAAAGGTTTCAAGGTTCAATTCGGTGCCGAGCGCGGCTGCAGTCATCGGCACGCTCAACGTTGCGTGGAGGTCGTCGCCTTCCCTGACGTACGTGGGATCGTTGTTGACCCGGATCTCCACGTACAGGTCGCCGGCCGGACCACCTGCAGGACCGGCCTCGCCCTGGCCGGAGAGCTGGATACGGGTTCCTGTGGCTACACCGGCGGGGACCTTGATGGTGAGCGAACGGCGGCTGCGGATACGTCCCTGGCCGCTGCACTCGTTGCACGGATCCTTGATGATGGTGCCGAAGCCCTCACAGGAACCGCAGGGTGCCGTGGTCATCACCTGGCCGAGGATGGACCGGACCGCGCGCTGTACCTGGCCGCTTCCGCCACAGATGTCGCACCGCTCCGGATGCGTGCCCGGGCGGCAGCAACTGCCGTCACAGGTGGGGCATACGACGGCGGTATCTACTTCAAGCTTCTTATTGACACCGAAGACGGCATCCTTGAGGTCGATCCTGACGCTGATGAGGGCGTCCTGTCCGCGGCGTACACGGGAAGCCGGGCCTGCGTGGCCGCCTGCGCCACCGCCGAAGAAAGTATCGAAGATGTCCTGGAACGCGAAACCCTGGCCGGAGTAGCCGCCACCGAACCCGTTGTCGGTACCGTTCTCGTTGCCGGTTGCATCGTACACCCGCCGCTTCTGGGGGTCGGACAGGACTTCGTAAGCATGGGTCACTGCTTTGAACTGTTCCGCGACGTCCTCGCCCGGGTTGACGTCCGGGTGAAGCTTTCGTGCCAACTTTCGGTACGCCTTTTTGATCTCTTCTCCGGTCGCTTCCGGGGAGACTCCCAAAACGTCATAGTGGCTGCTCAAAGTCGGTATCTCTTCCTTGTTGTACTGCAGTTCTTTACCACGGGGCTGCTTCAGCCACCGAGAATTCGTGACAGGTATCTGGCCACGGCGCGTACCGCGGCCATGGTGGTGGGATAGTCCATCCTGGTGGGACCAAGGATTCCGACTTTGGCTCCCGAGCCGTAGCCGGTAGCCACCACCGATGCTTCCGCCAGCCCGTCGTAGGGGTTCTCGCGCCCGATGCTGACCGTTACACCCCGTGGGTCGTCGCCCATATCCGACAACAACCGGAGCATGACCACTTGTTCCTCAAGGGCTTCAAGAACCGGGCCGATGCTCAGGGGAAAGTCGACGTTGGAGCGGGCCAGGTTGGCAGTTCCGGCCAGCAGAATCCGCTCCTCCCTGCTGGTATCGCTCAAAGTTTCGAGTCCGTGGGCAAGTCTCTGCGCCAGGCCCCGGAGCTCGGGACGGCACAGCGCGACCACCGAGGGAAGAACCTGGGGCAGGAGGGACAACTGCGTGCCGGCAATGCTGCCAAGGAACTTGGAGCGCAGAGCCATCAGGGCGTCGTTGGAGACCTCAGATCCGGTCTCGATGACTTTCTGGCCCACGCTGCCGGTGTCGGCGATGAGGACTGCCAGTACCTGGGTTGGGCCCAGGAGGACGAATTCCACGTGGCGTACCAGGGCTTGCTTGGAGTGGGGATACTGCACCACGGCCACCTGGTTGGTCAGCTGGGACAGCAGCCGTACGGTCCGCTCCAGGATGTCATCAAGATCATCCGGTCCTTCAAGCAGGGAATGGATGGCGCGCCGTTCCGCAGCAGACAGAGGCTTGACCTGTGAGATCCGGTCCACGAACAGGCGATAGCCCTTGTCCGTGGGAATGCGCCCCGCACTCGTGTGCGGCGCTGCGATGAGGCCTTCCTCTTCCAGGACCGCCATGTCGTTCCTGATGGTGGCACTGGACACGCCAAGATGGTGCCTCTCCACCAACGCCTTTGACCCCACGGGCTCCCGGGAGTGTACGTAGTCCTCAACGATGGCACGGAGCACTTCAAGCTTGCGTGGCTCACTCATTGCAACACCTCCTGACGACTTTCCCCGGTCCCGCCGACCACTGATCGCGGGACAGACGGCTCACACCGTTTTTAGCACTCAACATGCCCAAGTGCTAATAGTCTAGTATGCGCCCCGGCGTTGTTAGCATGGAAACCGCCCGCCGGGATGTCGGGCGCGGGCCGCGCACCCTTGCCGTCCTGCTAATCCCGCCCAGCTACGAGAGGCAGGCCCTTGGCCTTTGACACGTGGGGTCCCACCGATCTCTCCGCCCCGGCCAAAACCGGGCTCCCTGAAGTCGCCGTCCAGCGGGGCATGGTCCTGGAGGACGTGCAGTCCGGCTGGGTGGGAGAAGTCACGCGCGTGGAGAAATCCGGCGGAATGCATATCGTGTCGCTGGAGGACCGCCGGGGCAAGACCAAATCCTTTCAGCTCGGTTATGGCTTCCTTCTGGAAGGCCAAGCCATCCGGCTCATGCCGCCCGCGGCGAAAGCGCCCGCCTCGCCGGCAGGTGGCCGTACAGCATCCGGCTCGGTGCGGGTGGAGGGCCAGCGGGCCCAGGTAGCCAAGGCGAGCCGGATCTGGGTTGAGGGCAAGCACGATGCCGAACTCGTGGAAAAAGTCTGGGGTGACGACTTGCGGGCCGAGGGCATCGTGGTGGAACCACTGCACGGCGTGGATGACCTCAAGGCCGCGATTGCCGCCTTCAAGCCTGGTCCCGGGCGTCGGCTTGGCATCCTGGTGGACCACCTTGTGGCCGGCTCCAAGGAATCCCGGATCGCTGCGGAGGCGATGACGTTTCCCGGCGCCACGGGAAACGTACTGATTGTCGGACACCCTTATGTGGACGTATGGCAGGCGATCAGGCCCAAAGTCCTCGGCATCGAGCAGTGGCCCTCAGTTCCCAGGGGCATGGACTGGAAAACCGGAATCCTGAAGGCTTTTGGGTGGCCGCACACCACCGCCGAGGACATCGGCCTGGGCTGGCAGCGGCTCCTGGGGGCGGTACGTACCTACGCCGATCTCGAGGCCTCGCTGTTGGGGAGGGTGGAAGAAGTCATCGACTTCCTCACGGCCCCTTAGCGGAAATTCCCGGCGCGGGTCACGGCACCGTGGTCCCGGAACCCGGCCGGGACACAGTATTCTGGGACAGCAAGACCGCAGCACCTCGAAGCAAAGGGAACACACCGTGGCAGACAACGCACCTGATGAGCCGGGCCGGGCCGCTGGTCAGCCCCAGTACCATGGCGCACCTGCGAACGCACTCCCCCTGACCGCAGGCGAAGACCGCCAGTGGGCCACCTTGGCGCACTTCGGCGGCATCCTGGGCTGCATTCCCTCCCTGCTGATCTACCTGATCTTCAAGGACCGCGGGCCCTTCACGGCCCAGGAATCCAAGGAAGCACTGAATTTCACGCTTCCTCCCACCATTGCCGCCGCAGTGGCGAACATCCTGGTGCTCCTGCCGGTGGTGGGCAACATCTTCGCGGTCATTGCCACAGCCATCTGGGTGGCCCTGACCTGCTTCTCCGTCTCAGCCGGTATCCGCGTCAACCACGGGCAGCCGCACCGCTACCGGTTCAACCTCCGCTGGATCAAGTAGCTCACTCCGGCAAGATCCTGCGGACAACAGCATCGGCAAGCAGCCGCCCCTTCAGGGTGAGCTGCAGACTGCCCCGGAAGGCAGCCGCCGGGTCCACCAAACCATCGGCGATCAGCCCGGCCATGGCGTGCCGGCCGGAGCCACCCAGGGCATCAACGAGCAGACCCGAGGCGAGCCTCGCCTCCAGCATGATGCGCTCCACTTCCCGGGTTCCGGCGTCGAGCGTTTCGCGCCCGGCGGCCGGTGAGCTCCCAGCGGCCAGCCGCGAGGCGTAGGCCACAGGGTGCTTGACGTTCCACCAACGGACGCCGCCCACATGTGAGTGGGCGCCGGGGCCGATTCCCCACCAGTCGTCGCCCCGCCAGTAGGCGAGGTTATGGCGGCAAGCCTGGTCCGGGGTCCGCGCCCAGTTACTGACCTCGTACCACTCCAGGCCGGCCTGGGAGATCAGGGCGTCGGCGAGTTCGTACTTGGCCGCGTGATCGTCGTCGTCAATACCCGGCACCTCACCGCGGCGGATTTGGGCGGCAAGCTTGGTGCCGTCTTCAACAATCAGCGCGTAGGCACTGATGTGGTCGGGTTCGTAGGAGAGGGCAGTTTCCAACGAGGTCTGCCAGTCCTCCATCGATTCCCCCGGTGTGCCGTAAATGAGGTCAAGGCTGACCGCCAGGCCTGCTTCCCTGGCCCATTGCACCACTTGGGGGACTTTACTGGGAGTATGTGTGCGGTCGAGGACCTTGAGCACATGCGGCACGGCCGACTGCATCCCGAAAGAAACCCTGGTGAACCCCGCGTCGGCCAGCACCTGCAGGGACTCAGGAGTAACGGAATCCGGGTTGGCCTCAGTGGTGACTTCGGCACCGGGCGCAAGGCCCCACTCCGCGACTGCGGCACGCAGTATTTGGGCGAGGTCCCCGGCAGGCAGCAGCGTGGGCGTTCCGCCGCCGAAGAACACAGTGCTCAGCGGGCGGCGCGGCACTCCGGAAGCGTCCAGTGCCGATGCCGCGAAAGCGACTTCGGCCACCGCGGTGCCGGCGTACGCATCCTGAGACGCGCCTCCACCCAGTTCCGTGGCCGTGTACGTGTTGAAATCGCAGTACCCGCACCTGACGGCGCAGAACGGGATGTGGACATACAGCCCGAACCTGCGGTGTTCGACGCCGGACTGCACCTGCGGGGGCAGCAGGCCGTCCGCAGGTGCCGGGTCGCCCAAAGGAAGGACGCTGGGCATGACTACTTCTTGGCCTTGTCCTTGGACTCGTCGGTGGTCAGCGCCGCGATGAACGCCTCCTGCGGCACCTCCACGCGCCCAACCATCTTCATGCGCTTCTTGCCTTCCTTCTGCTTTTCCAGCAGCTTGCGCTTACGGGTGATGTCGCCGCCGTAGCACTTGGCAAGAACATCCTTGCGGATGGCCCGGATGTTTTCACGGGCGATGATCCGGGAACCGATCGCAGCCTGGATGGGAACTTCGAACTGCTGGCGCGGGATCAGCTCGCGCAGCTTGGACGTCATCATCACACCGTACGCGTATGCCTTGTCGCGGTGCGTAATGGCGCTGAAGGCGTCCACCTGTTCGCCCTGGAGAAGGATGTCCACCTTGACAAGGTCGGCCACCTGCTCGCCGTCGGCCTTCCAGTCCAGCGAGGCGTAGCCCCGGGTCTTGGATTTGAGCTGGTCAAAGAAGTCGAACACGATTTCCGCCAGCGGAATCCAGTAGCGCATCTCGACGCGGTCCTCGGACAGGTAGTCCATGCCCCGCATTTGACCCCGCCGGTTCTGGCAGAGTTCCATGATCGCGCCCACGAACTCGTTCGGCGCAAGGATGGTCGCCGCCACCATGGGTTCGCGGACTTCGTTCACCTTGCCCGTGGGGAACTCGGACGGATTGGTCACGGTGGCGATCGACTTGTCCTCGAGGGTGACCTCGTACACCACGTTGGGAGCGGTGGAAATGAGGTCCAGGTTGAATTCGCGTTCCAGCCGTTCGCGGACGATCTCCAAGTGGAGGAGGCCGAGGAAGCCGACACGGAAGCCGAAGCCGAGGGCCGCGGAGGTTTCCGGCTCGTAGACCAGCGCAGCGTCATTGAGCTTCAGCTTGTCCAAGGCCTCGCGGAGGTTGGGGTAGTCCGTGCCGTCCAACGGGTAGAGGCCCGAGAAGACCATGGGCTTGGGATCCTGGTAGCCCCCAAGGATCTCCTGCGCAGGCTTGGCGTGGTTGGTGACGGTGTCGCCTACCTTGGACTGGCGCACGTCCTTCACGCCGGTGATCAGGTAGCCGACCTCGCCAACGCCCAGCCCTTTGGACGGGACCGGTTCCGGCGAGCTGACGCCGATCTCCAGCAGCTCATGGCTCGCCTTGGTGGACATCATCTGGATCCGCTCCCTCGGCGAGAGCTGGCCATCCACGACACGCACATAGGTGACGACACCGCGGTAGGTGTCGTAGACGGAGTCGAAGATCATGGCACGCGCAGGAGCATCGGCGTTGCCCACCGGGGCGGGAATGTCACGGACAATCCTGTCCAGCAGGGCCTCGACCCCCACACCGGTCTTGCCGGAGACCTTCAGGACTTCCTCCGGGTCGCCGCCAATGAGGTTGGCAAGCTCCTCCGCGTATTTTTCGGGCTGTGCTGCCGGAAGGTCGATCTTGTTCAGGACCGGGATAATCGTGAGGTCGTTCTCCATGGCCAGGTACAGGTTGGCCAGGGTCTGGGCCTCGATGCCCTGCGCGGCGTCCACCAGCAGCACGGCACCCTCGCACGCAGCCAGTGACCGGGAGACCTCGTAGGTGAAGTCGACGTGCCCGGGAGTGTCGATCATGTTGAGGGCGTAGGGCGTGCCTTCAACCTCCCATGGCATGCGGACTGCCTGGGACTTGATGGTGATTCCGCGCTCCCGCTCGATGTCCATGCGGTCCAGGTACTGGGCCTTCATGTCACGCTGTTGTACGACGCCGGTGAACTGCAGCATGCGGTCGGCCAGGGTCGACTTGCCGTGGTCGATGTGGGCAATGATGCAGAAGTTCCGGATGATGGCCGGATCTGTTGCGGCGGGCACCGGTGCGGTGCGGGCCATGGGAGACACGCAGGATCCTTACTGTCGACACTCACACGGCTTTTCCACCGGCTTTGCTATGGCTGGCCGGGACGCGCCGTATCTCTGATCCTCTAGTCTCCCATGAACCAGTGCTCCGCCGTACATCCGGGACCGGACAGGTGGTATGCAAGGTAGCTTTGGTGCATGGCTTTTGACTTGCGCCCTCTTGGCAGACTGGTATTGCGTTCCCTCAAAGCACTGGGTGCCGGGTCAAAGCCGGGCACCCCCGCACCTTCCGCCCATAGGCATGGCCGGGCGCCCGGCGCCGGAAAACAATCCATCGCATATCCGGGCGACTTCACCGGCACGGCCCGCATGAACTATGCGCCAAAGCCGGACGGGCAACCGGATCCCGGGGAGATTGTCTGGAGCTGGGTCCCTTACGAAGAGGACCACTCGCGGGGCAAGGACCGTCCGGTCCTGGTGGTGGGACGCGACGGAGGCTGGCTGCTGGGCCTCATGCTGACGTCCAAGGACCACGACAACGGATACCGTGCGGGCGACTACGTTGATATTGGAAGCGGACCATGGGACCGCCAAGGACGACCCAGCGAGGTGAAACTGGACAGGGTTATCCGCCTGGATCCACAGGCTGTCCGGCGTGAGGGTGCGGTCCTGGGCCAGTCGCGGTTCAATGCCGTGTCCAAGGCCATGAAGGAACGGCATCAGTGGAACTGACCACGGCTCGCAACGCCGCCGGTCTTTCTGCTAGTATTTGTAGCTGTGTGTCCGTGCAGGTCGACGGTCACGCATGGTTGGCTGCCATAGGCATCCCCACGCCGCTCAGTCGATGGCCAACCTGATAACCCTCTAGACCATTTCCGCATTAAAAAGAGAGTTCATACGTGGCTAATATCAAGTCCCAGAAGAAGCGCATCCTCACCAACGAGAAGGCTCGCCTGCGTAACAACGCCGTCAAGTCCGAGCTGAAGACTGCCATCCGCGCCGTCAACACCGCCGTTGCGTCTGCTGACAAGGATGCTGCTGCAACTGCACTTGTTGCTGCCAGCCGTAAGCTGGACAAGGCTGTCAGCAAGGGCGTTATTCACAAGAACAACGCTGCAAACCGCAAGTCGGCGATCTCCAAGAAGGTCAACGCACTCTAAGGTTTTCCAGTTCGACTGAGCTGATGAGAGGCCGGTACCCCGCGGGGTACCGGCCTCTCGCCGTCTGCCGCGTCAACGGCGCTGCCTCGCGGGTCAACGGCGCTGCCTCACGGGTCAACGGCGCTGCGCGGACGTGGCAATCACTGTGACCGCATGTTCCACTGCATAGACAGGATCCCTGGACAGCCCCTTCACCTGGGCATCAGCCTCGGCAACAACCTGGATTGACCGGATGAGCCCCTCGGGGGTCCATCGACGCACATCGCGCTGGGCCTGTTCAACAAGCCACGGCTGCATGCCGAGGTTCCTGGCGATGGAAGCAGCAGAACCCTGTGCGCCCGCTACCTTGGCCAAGGTCCTCAGCTTTGCGGCCAGCGCTGCAACAAGCGGGACAGGGTCGACGCCCGTGGACAAGGCGTGGCGCAGCGTCGACAGGGCCAGCGGCCCGTTGCCGGCCATTGCAGCGTCCGCCACCTTGAAAGCGGTCGCCTCCACCCTGCCGCCGTAGTACCGCTCCACCGTCGCCGCGTCCACCGTAGTGGTGGCGTCAGCAATGAGCTGGTTGCATGCGGCCGCCAGTTCGGAAAGGTTGGCCCCCACGGCATTGACCAGCGCCTGGACGGCTTCTCCCTCTATCCGGCGGCCTCCGGCCTTGAATTCCGAGACGACGAAGGCCGTCTTGTCCGAGTCCTTCTTCAGTGGCTGACAATCGACGAGGGGCCAACCCGCTGATTTGACCGCGTCCAGCAGCTTCTTTCCCCGGGTTCCGCCCGCGTGCCTCAGCACCAGGACGACGTCCTCTTCAGGGTTGGAAAGGTATGCGAGTCCGTCGGCCAGGAAAGCATCGTTCATGGCTTCCAGGCCGTCCACCTCGATGAGCTTCCCTTCGCCGAAGAGCGAAGGGGCTACAGCCATGGCCAACGATCCGGCCTCGTAGGAGCCCGCGGACAGCCTGGTGAGCTCAACATCGGGAGACGAGGATCGTACCTGCGCCCGGATACTGTCCATGGCACGGATCCCGAGGTACTCTTCCGGGCCGCTAACCAGCACTACCGGAGCCGGCGATGCGTCCCGCCAGGTGATCTGGTTCGCTGCTGCGCTCCTGGCCCGCGTGTTTTGGGCAGCCACTGGTACTTCCTTCCGGACGGTTTGGTGCAGATACCAAGTTTGCCATGCCCAGGGCGCGCATCGCGCCGGTTCGCGGGGGCAGCTCTGCGTGACGGCCGGTTGCCTCCGGCCCTCTCCAGGGCAACCACCAGCCGGTGATGAAGGGCAAGAACTCCGGTCCGGACACCACGCGGATGCAGCACGGCCCACACCACCATGACGGTCATTACGGACAACGTACACATCGCCAGGACACCCACCGGCCCTTCAGCCCAGGGCAGCGCGGCCCCAGGAAGCGCTGCAAAGAACCTGGCGATCCCGGCCACCACACCGGCGCACGCTCCCGCGACAGCCAGCGGCACAACCGCCAGTCCGGGATGGACGGCGCTCAGGGGAACGGCAATGGTTCCAAGGATGGTTATGGGAGCTACGAAAAGACCGGCAAGAAGATTCGCAGGCAGCGCGTAGGGAGACAACTGGGGCTGGAGCATGACGATGACCGGTCCGCACAGAACCTGTGCGGACAGCGGAACAGCGAACCCTGTGGCCAGCCATGCAGGCAAGCGTCCCGGGAGCCACGAACCGATCCGGGTGGCGAGGAGCACGATACCCAGGGTGGCGAGGACCGATAAGAGGAAGCCTGGGCTGCCGGCCAGGGCAGGCTCTGCAATGAGGAGGACAATGATGGCCGCGAAGAGAAAAGACAGTGACCTTCCCCGGTGTCCACCCATGAGCGGCACCAGCCCCGCACAGCCCATCACGGCGGCCCGAAGGACACTGGGTTCCGTCCCCACCAGCACGACGAACGCCGCCAGCCCGCCGGCAGCGAAAGCGGCGGCCGGTGGCCTGGGGAGGCGAAGGGTCCTGGCCAGAACGATGAAACCGCCAAGAACCAACGAACAATTAGCACCGGAAACGGCCGTCAGATGCGTCATGCCTGTGGTTTGCATGTCCAGTTCCAGAGGTGCCGGCAAGGACGTGGTGTCTCCCGTGACCATTCCCGGCAGCAACCCGGCGGCATCGGGGGGCAGCCACGCCGCCGACGTGCGGAACTGCGCCCTGAGCTGGGCAGCTGCGTTCACAAGGCTCCACTCCTGTCCCACCAGTTGCGGCTTGGTGGAAGCAGACAGGACCATGGCCCCGGCGCTGCCCGGCCCCGGCTCTTTGAGCCTGCCTATGGTGCGGACGCGTGTGCCGGGCCGGACACTGCTCCACTCCCCGGTCCCGAGCACAACCAGCTGCGCGGCTCCTTGAACCACCTGCCCCTTGGCGGTCATCCTGACCATGGTTGCCGGCACCCGCCATAGTCCTCCGTCTCCCCGCCCCGGAAACGGCAGGGCCGTGGGTATGCCCGAGATCTCCACCTCGGCCACGACTGCGCCGCCATCCTGCGGTGCAGCTGCCAGTGGTCCGTCCTGCCGCTGGACAGCATCCGCGGCAGCGTGCCCGGTAGCTGCAGCTGACACGGCACAGGCCAACGCCATCGTGGCCCACATGGTCCGGCGGCGGTGTCCGCCCCTGCGCCGCAGGCCTGCCGTACCCCAGAGAACAAGCGCCAGCACCAACAGGGCAGTACACATCACAAATGCCTGCATGGCGGGAACGGCAATGGCCACAAGTACTGAAAGCCACGTGGTGGTAACGGCAGGCAGCAAGCGCAGATCAAGGCGGCGCGGAGAATCTGCGGACTGCACGGCTTCACCCACCCTGCACCGTCACCAGGTCCCGCAACTGCTCCATGAGTTTGGGACCGACCCCGCTGACGGCATCCAGCTCGTCCACGGAAGAGAACGGGCCGTGTTCCTTGCGCCAGTCAACGATCCTCTGGGCCATGACAGGCCCCACTCCGGGCAGGGTTCCCAACTCCTCAGCTGATGCGGAATTGAGATTGATGCCGTTTCCCGGACCGTCTGCAGGCGTCGGACCTGTTGATCCGTCCTGTACACCAGCAGGAGGAGCTTCCCCGGCCACCGGAACGTGGATTTTGGCACCGTCCGCCACGGTTGCCGCGAGGTTGAGCTGGTCCAACCGGGCACCGGGCCCCGGTCCTCCCGCGGCCTCAATGGCCTGGAATACCCTGCTGCCCTGGGGCAGGGACACGACTCCCGGCTTCGGCACGGCACCTGAAACATGGACCAGCAGCTGGGCGGTGGGCGTGGTGGTGCCGGGCGTGGTGGTGCCGGGCCTCTCCCCTTCCGGCCCGGAGACTTCCGTTGCAGCGGGCGGTTGGCTGACTGGCTCTGTGACCATCTGCCCGGCACGCGCCTGCCAGAAGAACCAAACCAGAAGCAGTACTCCACCCAGCAGGACCACCACGACGGCCCGCCATGGAGTCCGCCAGCGCAACCGGGGAGGCGAGGCGGCATGATCCCCTGCCATGCGGTCCTCTTCCGGAAGGTCCAGAAGCGGTGGACTCCCTTCAGGGGCCAGTCGGGAGGCAAAGCGCTGCCGGACAGCCTGGGCTGCGGCGTCCTGGGACGCATCCGGATTCCAGCGGGGCATGGATCGAGCCTATGCGGGATCGACGGCGCGCCGTGCGGCCGTATTTGCCTATGTGGAAAAGCAGGATCAGGGTTCCTGCGCCGTGCTGCCTTCCCCCACGATGACAGCCAGGACACCCAGCCCTGCGTGGGCTGCCAGAACGGCCGGCAATGCGCTGATTTGCGGAGCAGGACAACCAGGCAAAGCCTCCTGCAACCTTGCCACCAGGGTTTCCGCTTCCCCCGGGTTTCCAAAATGATGCACCGCGAGCCGGGCCCGGCCGTCCGGCCGGGAACGGACCTCAGCAGCGACGATTTCCTCGAGCCGCGCGACTGCCCGTACCGCGGACCGGACCTTTTCCAGCGGCACGATCCTGCCGCCGTCGACCGCCAGGATCGGTTTGATGGACAGGACGGTCCCCATAAGCGACGCGGCGGCGCCGATCCGGCCACCGCGCCGGAGCTGTTCGAGGCTCGGCACGTAGAAGTAGACCTTGGTCTTGTCCATTTGCTGCTGCGCATAGTCACGGACTTCAGGCGCAGCCTGTCCGGCCGCCGCGGCAACCACGGCCCCTTGGACACCCATCCCCTGCGCCATCCCCACGGTGCGGGAATCAACGACTTCCACGGGAATCGTCACGCGGGCAGCAGCGAGGCGGGCGGCGTCGGCGGTTCCGGAAAGTTCAGACGAGATATGGATGGAGACGACGGCCTCAAATCCACGGCGTTGGGCGGCCAGGTACGCCTGTTCAAATTGCCCGGGTGAGGGACGCGATGTCTTCACCGAGGCGCCCGAAGCGAGTGCCAGCGACAACGTCCGGGTGATGTCGTCTTCACCTTCGCCATAGATCTCGTTCCCCACCATCACGGGCATGGGAACAACGGCCAAACGACCGTCGGCTGTAAAAGCGGATACCCACTCAGCGGGCAGTGCCGCGGCCGAATCGGTGACCACAGCAGTCTTGACGACGGCGGCAAGCGGCTCGTCAGCGACAGGAACCGGCGCCGCTGGTTGCCGAAGGCGCGCCACCCTTTCCTTGAGCCACATCCAGGCGGGTGGTTCTCGCTCAGGCACGCAACCTCCAAAGACGATGGCCGGCCGCCGGCACAGTGCCGGCGGCCGTGCAATCCCTGCTAGGCAGGGACGATGTTCACCAGTTTAGGTGCCCGCACGATCACGGTGCGGATGCCACGGCCGTCCAGGGCGCGCTGGACGTTCTCCGAAGCCAAAGCGAGTTCGCGGAGCTCGTCTTCGGCGATGTCCGGGGACACCTCCAAGCGATCACGGACCTTGCCCTGGACCTGGACAACGGCGGTCACCGTCTCCTGGACCAGGAGCGCTTCGTCGTGCGACGGCCATCCTGCGTTGGCCACCGATGCGGGATGGCCCAGGGCGCTCCAAAGGTCCTCTGCCGTGTACGGCGCGAAGAGGCTCAGGATCACTGCCACGGCTTCGACGGCCTCGCGCACAGCGGGGTCGGCTGCCCCCGCACCGGAGTCGATGGCCTTGCGCGTGGCGTTGACGAGTTCCATCAGTCTGGCCACAACGACGTTGAACTTGTTGTTGTCCAGCAGTTCGGCAGAGTCGGCGATGGTCTTGTGCGTGACCGTCCGCAGCGCCCGGTCACCGGTGGCCGGATCAATACCGGGTTCGCTGGTGACGTCCTGGCCCAGGCGCCACGCCCGCGCCAGGAACTTGGCGGAGCCGGACGGCGATACATCCGCCCAGTCGACGTCGTCTTCCGGCGGGGAGGCAAAGACCATGGTGAGGCGGACGGCGTCGACGCCGAACTTGTCCAGCTGCTCGCCGAGGTCCACACCGTTGCCTAGGGATTTGCTCATGGCCTTGCCGCCATTGAGGACCTGGCCTTGGTTGAGGAGCGCGCTGAACGGCTCGTTGGCCTCGATCAGGCCGAGGTCCTTGATGACCTTGGTAAAGAAGCGGGCGTAGAGCAGGTGCAGGATGGCGTGTTCCACGCCGCCAACATATTGGCCGACGGGCATCCAGTCGTTGATCTTCTCCGGATCGAACGGTCCCTCCGTGTAGTCCGGGGAAACGAAGCGCAGGAAATACCACGATGAGTCGACGAAGGTGTCCATGGTGTCGGTGTCGCGCTGCGCAGCGCGCCCGCAGTTGGGGCATTCGACGTTGACCCACTCGACGGCGGCCGCCAGCGGTGAGGTGCCCTTGGGAGCCAGGGCTTCGCCCCGCAGGTCGTCCGGGAGCCGGACAGGCAGTTGCTCATCAGGAACCGGAACTTCGCCGCATTCGGCGCAGTGGATGATGGGAATGGGCGTGCCCCAGAACCTCTGGCGGCTCAGCAGCCAGTCGCGGAGCCGGAAATTGACGAACTTTTCGCCCGTGCCCAGCTTCTCCAGGATGCTGATGGCTGCGGGAATTGCCTCGGCCTTGCTGAGGCCATCCAGTTCGCCGGAGTTCTTGAGGATGCCCTCGCCTGCGGTGGCGGTACCGCTTTCTGCCGGGTCGTCGTCGCCGGTTTCGAGTACGGCACGCACGGGAAGCCCGAAGGCCTTCGCAAAGTCGAGGTCGCGCTGGTCATGGGCCGGAACGGCCATGATGGCGCCCGTCCCATAGTCGGCCAGGACATAGTCAGCAGCCCACACCGGCAGTTTTTCGCCATTGAGCGGGTTGATGGCGTAGCGACCGGTGAAGACACCGGTCTTTTCACGTTCCGTGGACTGGCGCTCGATCTCGGAGAGCGCCTTGACCTTTTCCCGGTATGCCATGAGTTGGTCATGCTGTTCGGGCGTCACCAGGTCAAGGGCCAGGTGTGCGTCGGCGGCCACCACGAAGAACGTTGCACCGTACAGGGTGTCGGGGCGGGTGGTGAAGACGGTGACTTCGCGCTCGGGGCGGTCTTCCGTTGCCTCGATGACGAACCTGACGTGAGCACCTTCGGAGCGACCGATCCAGTTCCGTTGCATGGCCAGGACACGTTCCGGCCAGTGTCCCTGCAGCTGGTCCATGTCATCCAGCAGGCGATCCGCGTAGTCGGTGATCTTGAAGTACCACTGGTTCAGGGACTTCTTGGTCACAGCGGTGCCACAGCGTTCACAGGCGCCGTTGACTACCTGCTCGTTGGCCAGAACGGTGAGGTCCTTGGGGCACCAGTTGACGGGCGAGTCCTTGCGGTAGGCCAGGCCGCGCTCGTAGAAGCGCTTGAACAGCCACTGCGTCCAGCGGTAATACTCCGGGTCGGAGGTGTGGAGCCGGCGCGACCAGTCGGCGGAGATGGCATAGCGCTTGAAGGATGCGGCCTGGGTGTCGATGTTTGCGTAAGTCCACTCACTGGGGTGGGCGTTGCGCTTGATGGCCGCGTTTTCTGCGGGCAGGCCAAACGAGTCCCAGCCGATGGGGTGCAGGACATCAAAGCCCTTCTGGCGGAGATACCGCGCAACAACATCGCCCATGGCGAAGGCCTCGGCGTGGCCCATGTGAAGGTCGCCGGAAGGGTAGGGAAACATGTCCAGCACGTAGCGGCGCTCCCGGGAGCCGTCATCCGCAGGGGTGAAGACCTTGAGGTCTTCCCAGACCTGCGGCCACTTCGCTTCCAACGCAGCAAAACTGTAGACGCCTTCTTCAGGCGCTCCAGCTGCGGCTGCCTGTGCTGTTCCGGTCTCTGTCTCCGGCTGAACGCTCACTGCTGCCCTCTTCTGTTCTCTGATGGCGGTTGCTCCTGCTATGGCCCGGTACACCCCGGACACACAAAAGCCCCTCGACAATGGAGGGGCGGCCGCACGGCTGTAGGTGCCGGGCGGCTAGCTAAGCAGAAGGATCGCACGCATAGATCTACAATAGCGCACCTTACTAACTCTCCAGTCGCCACGAGCGGCTTGAGCAGGCCGGCAAACAGAGATGCCGTGCCGATAAGGGGGCCCGGGAGCGGCTTCGGGCGTCCGCGGAGCGGGCGGGGCCCCCTTATCGGCTAAGGCATGGTTACCCTGGACTACTTAACGTCCTCGTCCACCCAGTCCATGGACTTGGTCACGGCCTTCTTCCAGAGCCGCAGTTGGCGGTCCTGCTCTTCTGCAGGCAATTGCGGTTCCCAGCGCTTGTCCTCGCCCCAGTTGGCGCTGAGCTCGCCGAGGTCGTTCCAGAATCCCACGGCGAGGCCGGCCGCATAGGCGGCACCCAGCGCCGTCGTTTCGATGACTTTGGGCCGGACCACGGGTACGCCGAGGATGTCAGCCTGGAACTGCATGAGCGCATCGTTGGCGACCATGCCGCCGTCGACCTTCAACTCGGTGAGCGGGACGCCGGAGTCGGCGTTGACGGCGTCCAGCACCTCGCGGGTCTGGAACGCCGTTGCCTCGAGCGCGGCACGGGCAATGTGGCCCTTGTTGGCATACCGGGTGAGGCCAACGATCGCACCGCGGGCATCGGCACGCCAGTACGGTGCAAAGAGGCCGGAGAAGGCCGGAACGATGTACACGCCGCCGTTGTCCTCCACACCGGCTGCGAGTTCCTCCACCTGGGGCGCGGAGCTGATCATTCCCAGGTTGTCACGCAGCCACTGGATCAGCGAGCCGGTGACGGCGATGGAACCCTCCAGTGCGTAGTGCGGCTTGTCGTCGCCCAGCTTGTACCCGAGGGTGGTCAGCAGCCCGTTCTTCGAGTGGACGATTTCTTCGCCGGTGTTGAAGATCAGGAAGCAGCCGGTGCCGTAGGTGTTCTTCGCCTCACCCGGCTGGAAGGCAGCCTGGCCGAAGGTTGCTGCCTGCTGGTCACCCAGGATGCCGGCCACGGGAGTCTCACGCAGCAACTGCGACGTATGCACGTTTCCATAAACCTCCGAGGAGGACTTGATGGCGGGCATCATGGACGCAGGAACACCAAAGATGTCAAGGATTTCCTGGTCCCACTGCAGGGTTTCGAGGTCCATGAACAGCGTGCGGGAGGCATTGGTGACGTCCGTGGCGTGGACACCGCCGTCGGTACCGCCGGTGAGGTTCCAGAGAACCCAGGCGTCGGTGTTGCCGAACAGGAGGTCACCTGCCTCGGCACGTTCGCGGGCCCCGTCCACGTTGTCCAGGATCCACTTGATCTTGGTGCCGGAGAAATAGGTGGCCAGGGGGAGCCCGACTTTTTGTTTGAACCGGTCTCCCCCGCCGTCCCTGGCGAGTTCATCGACGATGGGCTGGGTACGGGTGTCCTGCCAGACGATCGCGTTGTAGACCGGCTCGCCGGTGTTCTTGTCCCACACCACGGCCGTTTCACGCTGGTTGGTGATGCCGACGGCGGCAATATCGTGGCGCGTCAGGTTCGCCTTGGACAGGGCGGAGGCGATGACCTCGCGGGTGTTGTCCCAAATTTCGACGGCGTTGTGTTCCACCCAGCCGGCCTGCGGGAAGATCTGCTCATGTTCCATCTGGCCCGAGGAGACAATGCTCCCGGAGTGGTCGAACACGATGGCGCGCGTGCTGGTGGTGCCTTGGTCGATGGCGATGACGTATTGGTTCACGGTGACGTCCTTGTCTTTGTCCTGGATGTTTTGCTGTTGAGTTTGTTGTGCTGGAAAGGGTGGTGCGTGTCAGCCCGCAATGGCGGGCATGATGTCCGGGACCCACAGGGCGATGAGACCGGCGAGGGCGCCGCCCACCAGGGGCCCGACGACAGGAATCCACGAGTATGCCCAGTCGCTGGAGCCCTTGCCCTTGATGGGCAGGACTGCGTGGGCGATCCGCGGCCCGAGGTCTCGGGCAGGGTTGATGGCGTAACCGGTGGGACCACCGAGCGAAACGCCGATGCCGACCACCAGAAGGGCTACAGCCAACGGCCCCAGACCGGAAGGGGTGCCGCCGAAGGTCAGGATCACGAAAACCAGGACGAAGGTGCCGATGACTTCGGTGACCAGGTTCCAGGGGGTGGACCGGATGGCGGGACCGGTGGAGAAGGTACCCAGTTTGTTGGCTGCCAGGGGCTCGGCATCGAAGTGCTGCTTGTAAGCGAGCCAGCAGGCAACGGCGCCAAGGAATGCACCGAGGAGTTCGCCGCCGAAATAGACCAGGGTGGAAGCGAAGTCCACAGCTACTCCGGGTGCGTATTCAGGCTTCCCGTTGACGAGCAGGCCCAGCGTCACGGCCGGGTTGAGGTGTGCGCCTGACTTGGCAGCCACGAAAACGCCCGCGAAAACTGCAACGCCCCAGCCCCACGTCACCATCAGGAACCCACCGTTGTTGCCCTTGGTGCCTTTGAGCGCAACGTTGGCCACGACGCCGCAGCCCAAAAGGGTCAGCATCGCGGTTCCGAATACTTCGGAAAGGAAAACTATTCCAAGAGACATCTTTGACTCCTCATTGTTCTGTTGTCAGTTCCCTCCTGCGTGAAGGAACCGTTGGAACGGCACCGGGCGCCGGTGCCGTTCCTGGTGGCCGGTCCGGTGGGGACCGGCCATCCCTTGTCCTCCCGTTGCCGGGACGAACGGGATCAGGGTCGCCGGGTCAGGCGACGAGGCTATGGACCTCAACCTTGTGGAACCGCTTCAGCACCTCCTGGGCGTGACGGATCTCGGCTTCCGTTGCCGCGGCGTCCCAGCCCATTGGGCCGGCCAAAACGGCTGCGGCCTCATTGAGCAGTTCACCGGTCACCAGTCCCCGGAACGCCAGTGACGTGCGGCGGATCAGGACGTCCACCAGGTGTCCAACCTGCTCATGTGCGGCCATGAACTGGAGTTCCCTGACGCTGAGTTCACGGGTGGAACGCAGCGGACTGTCCGTTCCTGCGTTGAGGTACTCGATAACGGCACCGGCCCTTGTCCCATATCGGGTCAGGAGACCAGCGACGCGGTCAGCATCCAGGCCGGGACCCATGTGCTTCTTGATCCATTCCTGTTCACCGTGGGGGGTAGCAGGGAAGCCGGCGCCGCCCCCGATGGCGAGCTTCGCCGTCGAGACCTTGCGTTCCTTGCCGAGCTCGCGCAGGACGTCGTTGGTCATGTGTTCAGCCAGCGCCCGGAACGTGGTCCACTTGCCGCCCACCAGGCTGAGCACGACGGCGGCCTTGCCGCCGGGGGTCGCAACCGCACCTTCACCGGTGCGGACACTGCGTTCGATCCTGTAGTCCCTGGATACAAAGCCCGGTTGGGTAGCGTCGTGGCGCGGCAGCGGACGGACACCGGAGAAGGTGTAGACGATGTGGTCCCGGTTCACGCTGATCGTGGGAAAGACATGTCCAACCAGGTCGAAGAAGTAGTCGATCTCAGCCTCGGTGCAGACTGCGTCTTCTGCCATGTCGGCATCCACATCCGTGGTGCCTACCAGGACCCTGTCGCCCATCGGGTAGATCAGCACGATCCGGCCGTCCGTGTGCTCAAAAAAGATTTCGCGTCCATTGCAGGCGGCCAGGAGTTCGGGGTGGTCGAGGACGATGTGGGAACCCTTGGTGCCGCCCATGAAGCGGCTGGCGGAGCCCATGGCCTGGTTGGTGAGGTCGACCCATGCACCGGTGGTGTTGACGATGACATCGGCGGCAAAATCGAATTCTTCACCCGTCAGTTCATCCCGGAGGCGCGCACCGTTGGGCCCCATGGAGACCAGGGAGACGTAGTTGCCGGCACGGGCACTGCCGCCCGGAAGGCTGCCGCTGCGTCCGGCCTTTTCACCGTCCTGGAGTACGTCAAGGGTCAGCCGCTCCGGATTGTGGACCGAGGCGTCGAAATAGGTTGCGGCGTACTTGATTCCGGGATGCAGGCGCGGAAGTTCGGCCAGGGCCTTGTCACGCCTGCGGAATTGGTGCCGTGGCACGGTGCCGCCGTCACGCGAGAAGAAGTCGTACATGGTCAGGCCGGCCTTGATGAGGAAGGCGCCGCGTTCCTTGGGCTTGCCCTGCTTGTGGGTCAGGAAACGCATCGGTGCGGACAGGATCCCGGAGAACGTGCTGAAAATCGGAATCGTGGTCTGCAGGGGCTTGACGTAGTGCGGGGCTATGCGCAGGAGGCGGTTGCGTTCAACCACCGATTCCTGGACGAGCCGGAATTCTCCATTTTCCAAATAGCGGATACCGCCGTGGATCATGTGGGAGGAAGCGCCGCTGGCACCTTGGCAGTAATCACCACGCTCCACGAGGGCGACGTCGATGCCCTGCAGTGCGAGGTCGCGGAAAGTCCCGACACCGTTGATCCCGCCCCCGATGATCAGCACCTGCGCTGAAGGCCGGTTGCGCAAAGCAGCCGCGGATTCACGCGGCTGTGCAGCACCTGGATTAACGGAATGCCTGTTGTGTCCCAAAACTGCTCCTTTGGGCTTGGTTTGTGCGCGGCGCTGGCCGCCGGTGCACCTTTCACCACCTAATCTGGCGAAGGTGGAAAATGGAGTCAAGCTATTTGCACAAACGTGCAGGAAGGAAGTGAGATGGGACGCTCACGTCACTCAGACGCGCTCAGGGCCGCACAAATGTATTACTTGCAGGACCTGACCATGGATGCCATCGCCCGCGAACTCAGGACCTCGCGCTCAACGGTTTCGCGTCTCTTGTCCTCTGCAAGGGAGACCGGACTGGTCCAGGTACAAATCCGAAGTCCACTGGATACTGCTCCTGAGTTGGAAGGCCAGATCCGGGACAAGTTCGGCGTCGACGTCCATGTGGTTCCCGTGCTGGATACCCTCAACGAAGCCGAAACGCTGGACCGTGTGGCCATGCAGGCGGCCCGGACCATCGCCCCGCTGGTCGACTCGAATGCCATTATCGGGGTCGCCTGGGGCGCCACGCTCAGCGCCGTGAGCCGGCACCTCACCCGGAAACTGACGCACGACAGCATCGTTGTCCAGCTCAACGGAGCAGGGAACATGCAGACCACCGGCATCACCTATGCCAGCGACATCATGCGGCGTTTCGGCAATGCCTACGGGGCGAGGGTTGAACAGTTTCCCGTGCCGGCGTTCTTCGACCATGCCTCCACCAAGACGGCCATGTGGAAGGAACGCAGTGTGCAACGCATTCTGGACCTGCAGGCCAGGATGAGCATCGCCATCTTCGGCGTCGGGTCGGTCGACTCGGACTATCCCAGCCACGTCTATGCAGGCGGGTACCTCGATGAGCACGACCTCAGCCTGTTGGCGGCCGACGATGTGGTGGGCGACGTTGCGACAGTCTTCTTCCGCAGCGACGGATCCTCCGACGGCATCACCCTGAACGAAAGGTCCACCGGTCCCAGCCACGAGCAGCTGCGCCAGGTACGCCGGCGGATCTGCGTGGTCTCCGGCGCCTCCAAAATCAATGGACTCCAGGGTGCCTTGGCCGCGGGGTTGGCCACCGATCTCATCCTCGACGAGGCTTCGGCACGCCGCCTGGTGAGTTTCACCAGCCAACCCTGAAGGATTCTGCCGGGGAATGGGTAGAGTCGTTGCTATGACTTTCCCAGCCCGGCTGACCCTGAACAACGGCGTATTAATGGACCAACTGGGGTTTGGACTCTATAAGGTGCCGCCCCGGGACGCAGAGGCCCTGGTCCGCACAGCGCTGGGTGAAGGCTACCGGCGGTTCGACACCGCAGCCATGTACGGCAACGAGACCGGCGTGGGGCGGGCCATCGGAGGAGCAATCGGGGACGCCAGCGAGGCCAATGCGGGTACCGGCGGATCCGGTGAATCCTCGCATGTACTGACCCGCGAAGACGTCTTTGTCACCACCAAGGTCTGGAATGACGACCACGGCTACGATGCCACCCTCCGCGCGTTCGACTCGTCCATGGCCAACCTCGGCCTGGATTATCTGGACCTCTACCTCATCCACTGGCCTTGCGCCGGGCGGGGCCTCTTCCTGGAAACGTACAAAGCCATGGAAACCCTCTACCGGGAGGGCAAGGTGCGTGCGATCGGCGTGTCCAACTTCCAGCCCGGCCACCTGGAGCAGCTCATGGAGAAAGCCGAGGTTGTCCCTGCCGTCAACCAGATCGAACTGCACCCCTGGCTGCAGCAGACCAGGCTGCGGACCTTGCACGACCAGCTCGGTATCCGCACCGAGGCATGGAGCCCCCTGGGGCGCGGACAGGTTCTGGCGGACCCTGCGATAGCCCTGATCGCGGAAAAGCATGGGCGCACACCTGCCCAGGTCATCCTGCGTTGGCACCTCCAGCTGGGCAACCTGGTCATTCCCAAGGCCAGCTCACCCGGGCGCATCAAGGAAAACTTCGGCGTCTCAGGCTTCCAGCTCACCCCGGAAGACATGGACGGCCTGGCCGCCCTGGAACGCCACCACCGTACGGGTTCGCACCCTGACAACGTGAACTAGGAGTTGTGGATGGAAACCGTGGACACCACGCACAATCCCGGCGCCGAGTCCGGCGGACGATTCTTCAGCCCGGGCCTTGCCGCAAGAACCTCTGCGTCCACCGTGGAAATCAACGGCGGCGCAGTTGCGTACTGGACCTACGAACCCGTCAAAGCAACCGCGGACACGCGGACCATCCTGGTCATCCACGGGTTCCGTGGTGACCACCACGGGTTGCTGCGCGTTGCGGACCAGCTACCGGACATGCGCATCATCATGCCGGACCTGCCCGGGTTCGGGAGCTCAGAACCTTTCACGGACCACGAGCACTCCGTTGCCGGTTACGGCCGGTTCATCTCCGGGTTCATGGAAGCCCTGGACCTCGGCCCAAGCACGGTCCTGTTGGGTCATTCCTTCGGATCCATCGTGGCGAGCCACTTTGCCGCCGCGAACCCAGGGAAGGTCTTCCCGCTGATCCTCATCAACCCCATCGCGGCACCGGCGTTGGAGGGCCCCAAGGGCATCATGACCAAACTGGCCGTCTTCTACTACCAGGCATCTGCCCGGTTGCCCAGGGCACTGGGGCTGGCCATCCTCAGGAACCGGCTGATCGTCCGCGTCATGAGCGTCACCATGGCAAAGACCAAGGACAGGGAGCTGCGCCGCTTCATCCACGGCCAGCACGATGCCTACTTCAGCGCCTTCGCCAACAGGAACAGCCTCCTGGAATCCTTCAAAGCCTCCGTTTCAGGGACCGTGGCCGACGTTGCCGGGGAACTCCGGCTGCCTGTGCTTCTGGTGGCCGGTGAAAAGGACGAAATCGCGACCCTTCCCAACCAATACAAACTCATGCAGCGCCTGCCGGACGCGAGGCTGGAAGTGATTTCCGGCGTCGGACACCTCATCCATTACGAGACACCGGCACCGGCCGCTGCCGCCATCCGCACCTTCCTGGAGGACCACCCGGCGTGAAAATTGTCATCGATGCCCGCTTTACCCGAACGGACCACCACGATGGCATCAGCCGCTATGGTTCGAGCCTCATTGCTGCGACGGCAAAGATTGCCGACGTCACCATGCTCATCAACGACAAGAGGCAGCTCGCCCTGCTCCCCGATGTCCCTTGGGTGATGGTCAACAGTCCCTTGTCCCCGCTGGAACTCTTTGTGGCCCGGAAGGTCAACTCATTGGGTGCCGACGTGGTGGTTTGCCCCATGCAGACCATGGGAACCATCGGACGCAAGTACGGCTTGATCCTGACCCTCCATGACCTCATCTACTACGAACACCCCACTCCCCCGGGCTTTTTGCCGGCTCCGGTGCGGTTGCTCTGGCGCCTGTACCACAAGGCTTTCTGGCCGCAAAGGGTGCTCCTGAACCGTGCGGACGTGGTGGCCACCATCAGCCGGACCACTGAAGCGCTCATGGCCAAGTACCGACTGACCCGCCGCCCGGTGCGGATTGTGGGCAATGCACCACAGCCGGGTCAAACTCCGCGCGATCCTGCAAGCGGTACCGACAAGACGCTGTTGTACATGGGATCCTTCATGCCCTACAAGAATGTGGAAACCATGATCCGGGGCATGGACGGTTTGCCGGACCACACGCTGCACCTGCTGAGCAGGATTACGCCGGAGCGCCGGGCTGAACTCGAAGCACTGGTGCCCCCCGGCGCCAGGGTGGAGTTCCACAACGGCGTCTCCGATGAGGAGTACGAAAAGCTCCTCAACCGCGCCACCGCGCTGATCAGTCTCTCCCGGGCCGAAGGCTACGGTCTTCCCCTGGTGGAAGCCATGGCACTCGGAACCCCCGTCATCGCCAGCGACATCCCCATCTTCCGGGAGGTCGGCGGTGATGCCGTGAGTTACGTCGATCCCGGCTCGCCGGAAGCGTTCGCCGCAGCCGTCATGGAACTGAGCGACGAGGCGCTGTGGCAGGAACGGAGCCGCCGTTCGGTGGAACGGGCCTCAGGCTTCGATTGGAATGAATCTGCCCGGCAACTCCTTGCCGCAGCCGAAGAAGCCGTGGCCCTCCACAGCAGGCAGCGCTAGAGGACGTCCACGCCGTCCAGCCGCAGTTGCACGGGACCGGACAACCGCTTGGCCGCTTGGGCTGCCTTGACCGCACGCATGGTCCTGGTAGCGTCCGCAGCTTCTGCATACGGAAGGAAGAAGAGCGTGCGGGCCTCGGTGTCAGCTTCGGGAGAAGCGGCGGAGGCGGGTGCGGCAGCACTCGGCACGGCAGCAAGCTGCAGCGGAGCCGGACCCACGCTGCGCAGCCTCCGATCGGAGGGGACTGCCGCCTCCAAGGCCGCCGTGAAGGCCACGACGTCGGCCCGCGGACCTGTGACCGAAGCTACCCGGACCGCGGGTGGCAACTGCAACTCTTTGCGAAGCGCCAGTTCGCGGGATGCGTAGCCTGGCGCATCCCAGCGGACAAGGGCTCCAGTGGCCGTGGTGTCGTCCGCTGTGACGACCACCAGCCCTCCCTGGCCGGAAGGGCGGACCAGTGCGGCGGCATTGAACCAGCGTCTGAGGGTGTCCTCCCCCGCCCGCAGGTTTTCCCGCCGCAGCAGTGAATTCCCATCCAGCAGCAGTGCCGCAGCGTAACCGCCGTCGGCCACCGGCTCAGCACCTACGGTGGCCACCACCAGGGCCGGGGCATCGGTGACCGACGCTTTGATGTTGTCCCCGGATGACGTGATCACCGCGGTACCGGGAAACGCACGCCCAAGCTCTTCAGCGGTACGTACCGCCCCCGCTGTTCCCCGGCCGAGACGTGTGCCACGGCAGTTCCGGCACTGCCACTGCGGCGCCGGTGTGGAACACCACCGGCAGGCAGGAATCGCAGAGCTGGCTGCCAACGCCAAGGGACCTTGGCAGGCATTGCACCGGGCCGGTTCCCTGCACGTCCCGCACACCAGGGACGGGGCGTATCCGGCTCGTGCCACCTGTACGAGGACCGGGCCACGCTCCAGCCCCTCTTTGGCTGCACGCCAGGCTACGCCGGGCAAGCGGGCGATGCCGGCCAGGGGATCACGTTCCTGCTCATAGCTGTCCGCTGAGTTCACCACCCGGGGCATGGTGGATCGGATCACTTGCCGCGGCGCTTCGATCGGCACGGCCCACTGCACCTCCACGAGCCGCTGCAGCTCGGTGCTGCGGCTGTGCGATGCCAAAAGGCAGGCAGCATTCTCCTGCGATGCGCGCAGCAGCAGAACCTCCCGGGAGTGGGCATAGGGTGCACGTTGGTCCAGATGCAGGTCATCGGCGTCGTCCCAGCAAACCACCAACCCCAGGTTCCTGACGGGTGCGAACGCTGCGGAGCGGGTTCCGATGGCCACCGACGCTTCGCCCGTGAGCAACCGCATGAAGCTCCGGTACCGCGGTGTCTGGCCGTCGTCTGCTGTCAGCCGGGCGATGTCACTGGCGGGCAGGAGTTCGCCAAGCGCCGCCTCCAGGCGTGCAAGGTCGCGGTAGTCGGGAACCACCACCACGGCTCCGCGGCCTGATGCCCGTACTGCGGCAACCGCCGCGGCGACGACCGCGGGCCAGCCCTCCGACCCAAAGCCCTGCAAGGCGGTCAGGACTGCCTTGGGTGCTCCTCCCCCTGCCACGTGCTGCAGGAATGCCGGACCGTTGACATAGGACGACCATGCCGTGGGATCCAAGGCTCCGTCCGTTGTGCCCGGACGGCCGGCCAGGCCGGTGGCCTCGCTGGAAGCGAACTCCTTCTCCACTTTGGCCACCCGGGGCGGAACGGCTGTCCTGAGGACATCGCTGAGTGTTCCTGCGTACCGTGCGGCCACGGCACCAGCAAGTTCCAACACCGCGGGCGTTAAGACCGGAACAGCGGAAACGACCTTGTGCAGGGGGATCAATGGATGTCCGGCATCGGAGTCTGCCTGCCTGCCGACCACAAAGCCATTGAGGTCCTGGCCGTTGAACTTCACCTTGACCCGGACACCCGGCACGGCGAGGTCTTCCAGGTCCCGGGGCACGCTGTAGTCAAACGGCCTGTCCAGATGCGGCAAGGGAGAGTCCAGCACCACCCTTGCTACGGGGTCGGAAGCCGCAAGCGGCGGCCCGCCGGTAGCCGGCTTGGCCGGAAATCCCTGAAGCAGGGAGGGCTGAAGCAACGCAGGCTGCGTCTCGTGTGCTGCCACTGCTCCACCTCCGACTCGTACTGATGGTCCCGGCGCCTCACCGGCCGGGAGGCGCCAACAAACGAAAGGTGCCCGCAGCGGCACCAAACCGCTGCGGGCACCTCCGGAACAAGTAGACCGTGCGCCACTGACAATATTGCCCGGTCGCCGGCGGTCAGGCGTTGAAGAATTCCTTCAGGTCGGCGACCCGGTCAAGCCGTTCCCAGGTGAAGTCGGGCTCGTCCCGGCCAAAGTGCCCGTGGGCTGCGGTCTTGGCGTAGATCGGGCGCTTCAGGTCCAGGGCATCGATGATGGCACGGGGGCGGAGGTCGAAGATCTCGTTGATGGCCTCGCTGATGCGGGCTGGATCCACGGTTTCCGTACCGAAAGTCTCCACGTACGTGCCCACGGGGCGGGCCTGTCCGATGGCGTAGGCGATCTGGATTTCAGCACGCTTGGCAAGCCCTGCTGCTACCACGTTCTTGGCCACCCAGCGCATGGCGTAGGCCGCCGAACGGTCCACCTTGGACGGATCCTTGCCGGAGAACGCACCGCCGCCGTGGCGGGAGAAACCACCGTAGGTGTCGACAATAATCTTGCGGCCGGTGAGTCCGGCGTCACCTACCGGACCACCGATCACGAAGGCACCGGCAGGGTTGAGGATGTTGGAAACCCTGGAAATATCCAGATTGGAAGCCGCGAGGACCGGATCGATCACGTGGCTGGCAAGATCCGCCCGCAACTGCTCCAAGCCGGTTTCTTCTGCGTGCTGGCTGGAAATGACGACCGTCTGGACGGAAACCGGGCGATCGCCGTCGTACCCGACCGTGACCTGGGTCTTGCCGTCCGGACGCAGGTACGCAAGCTCGCCGTTCTTCCGCACCTCGGTGAGCCGCTCCGACAAGCGGTGGGCCAACCAGATGGGCGTGGGCATGTAAGACGGGGTCTCATCACTGGCATAGCCGAACATGATGCCCTGGTCACCGGCGCCCTGGAGGTCGTAATCGTCCTCCTGGCGGCCTTCACGGGCTTCCAGGGAATTGAAGACGCCCCCGGCGATGTCATTCGACTGCTGGCCGATGGACACGGAAACGCCACAGCGGGCGCCATCGAATCCGTTGGCCGACGAGTCATAGCCGATACCCAGGATCGTTTCGCGCACAATTTGCGGGATTTCAACGTAGGCGTCCGTGGTGACTTCACCGGCCACGTGCACCAGACCCGTGGTGGCCATGGTTTCGACCGCGACCCGGGATTCGGGGTCGGCAGCCAGCAGGGCATCAAGGATGGCATCGCTGATTTGGTCGCAGATCTTGTCCGGATGCCCCTCAGTCACCGACTCGGAGGTGAAGAGCCGGAGCTTGGACGGGGTGCCGTGGTGTTCATGGTGCAGCGGTAAAGTCACTAGACCACCTTACTGTGTTGCGGGACGGCGGCTTTCGCCGTGTGTCCGATTGCTAAGAATTCCAACCGCCACGCGGCTACGGGGCCGGGGAAACCAACGGCAGTTCGCTGGCCACCCGAACGATCACCGCATCGGCAACCTCCGCCTTTGATCCCGAAGCCTGCTCAGGTTCAGCCCCGCGCCCGGACAGGATCACCACGGAATTTTCGTCCTGGCCGAAGACCCTGCCGACACCCACATGGTTGACCACCAGCAGGTCGCAGCCTTTGCGCTTCAGCTTGGCGGCCGCGTGCTCCAGGACGTCTCCCTCCTCATCGCCTGTTTCGGCAGCGAATCCCACAATCAACTGTTGGGCCCCACCGGCATCGCGCTGTTCAACCAACTCCCGCAGGATGTCCGGGTTGCGGACCAGGTGCACGACGGGAGCGTCTTCGCCGTCGACCTTCTTGATTTTGGTGTCGGAAACCTCCGCCGGACGGAAATCGGCAACGGCGGCGGCCATAATCACGACGTCGGAGTCCACTGCCGCTTTCAGCGCAGCTTCCCGCAGTTCCAGCGCAGATTCGACACGGACGAGTTCGACGCCGGCCGGCGGCTCGACGTCCATATGGGCTGCCAGGAGGCGGACCTCGGCACCCGCCGCCAACGCGGCAGCAGCCAGGGCGGCGCCTTGCTTGCCGGAGGAGCGGTTTCCGAGGAACCTCACTGGATCCAGGGCTTCGCGCGTGCCGCCAGCTGAAATCGTGACGGTACGGCCGGCCAAAGGGCGTTCCCGGCCGGCTCCGGTTACCAGAGCCATGGCGGCCTCGAAGATCTCCTCGGGGTCGGGAAGGCGGCCGGGGCCTGAGTCGGCGCCGGTGAGGCGGCCCGAAGCCGGTTCCAGCACTGCCACTCCCCGCTCGCGAAGGGTGGCCACGTTGGCCCGCGTGGCGGCGTGCTGCCACATCTCCGTGTGCATGGCAGGTGCGAACAGCACCGGCCCGTGAGCCATCAGGAGGGTGTTCGTGAGCAAATCCCCGGCCTGTCCCGTAGCCGCTTTGGCCAGGAGGTCCGCAGTGGCCGGAGCTACGACCATGAGGTCGGCCTCGTGCCCCAGACGGACATGGTTGACCTTCTCAACGTCATCGAAAACGCTGTTGCTCACGGGGTTCCCGGACAGGGCTTCCCACGTGGCTACACCGACAAAACGGGTGGCGGCCTCAGTGGGAATGACCGTGACCTTGTGTCCGGCTTCAGTAAAAAGCCGGAGGAGCGATGCAACCTTGTAGGCTGCGATCCCTCCCCCGACTCCGAGGACTATGCGCACGTGACCTCCGTCAACAGGCAGTCGTGTTTTATTCTGCAGGCTCGATCGGCGTGGAAACGAGCAGGCCTTCGTTGATCTCGCGCAGGGCGATGGAAAGGGACTTCTCGTTCAGCTTGGTGTCGACGAGCGGTCCGACATATTCGAAAAGGCCCTCGTGCAGCTGGGCGTAGTACGCGTTGATCTGGCGGGCACGCTTGGCGCCGAAGATCACCAGGCCGTACTTGGAATCGGCAGCCTCAAGCAGCGAATCGATCGGCGGGTTGATGATGCCTTCAAGGTTGGTGGACACGAATTCTCCAAATTCTAGCGGGCCGACAATGCAAGCGCTTAGCGCCCGTGCGGGGTAAGCCCCATGAGTGAAACAAGCTCGTCCGCTGCCCGGCGAACGTCGTCATTGATGACGGTGTGGTCAAACTCCGGTTCAGCAGCAAGTTCAAGTTTAGCGGTTTCCAGCCTCCGCTGCTGTTCCTCGGCAGTTTCCGTGCCGCGGCCCACCAGCCTCCGCACCATTTCGTCCCAGCTCGGCGGGGCGAGGAAGACGAACTGGGCATCCGGAACGGCTGCCTTGACCTGGCGGGCTCCCTGCAGGTCGATTTCCAGCAGGACGGACTTTCCCTCGGCAATCGCGGCATTGACCGTGCTGCGGAGTGTCCCGTAACGGTTATGGCCGTGGACAACAGCCCATTCCAGAAGTTCGCCGTCCTCAACCAGGGAATCGAATTCCTCGGCGGACTTGAAGAAGTAGTGGACGCCGTCCTTCTCCCCTGGCCGGGCGGCACGGGTGGTGGCGGAAACTGAAAGCCAAACCTCCGGATAGTTGTCCCTGATGTAGGTGGATACGGTTCCCTTGCCTACAGCAGTAGGGCCTGCAAGGACAGTCAGTCCAGGTTTCTTGCTCACGGATTCCTTAGGAGAGTTGCTTTTATGCGCTTGGCTGGTTTCCCATAAAATCTACCAGCGCCTTGGCCTGGTGTACGCCCAGGCCGCGGATACGGCGGGAACCGGCGATGCCGATTTCCGCCATGATCCCGGCAGCACGCACCGGACCAATGCCCGGAAGCGCTTCCAGCAACTCGACGACGCGCATGCGGGCTATCGCGTCATCCGAGCCGCCACTGGCTATGAGTTCGGCGACGCTGACCTCGCCACGCTTCAGCTTTTCCTTGGCCGCGGCCCTGACGGCACGCGCCTTGGCGGCCTTCTCCAACGCGTCGGACCGCTCCTTCGGTGTCAGCTCTTTAAGGCCCACTGCCAAACCCCTGTCAGCTCCGATGTGTGATCCAGATCATGAGAGAACTGTTCCTGAACCTACCTGCAGCCACTGCGGAGCGCAATGCGCTTGCGCAATCAGTCAGCCAGCAGTCCGTCCAGCGTTTGGCGCGTTGCCTCACGCAGACCTGCCACAGTGGGACCTGCGGCCAGGATGCCACGGCTGGAGGTCGCCAGGACAGTCGGATAAGCAGCACCAAAAGTAGCCCGAAGGTCGGCCGGAGTAGCGCCCTGGGCGCCCAGGCCCGGGGCCAGGATCGCACCCCGCACCGGGGCGAGGTCAATGGCCAGGTCCTCCAGTGCCGAACCGATGGTGGCCCCAACAACCAGGCCCACCGATCCCAAGGCACCGGAATACCGCTGGTTTTCCCTGGCGGTTGCCGCGACAATCTGCCGGGCCACTGAATCGTCGCCGCCAACGTGCTGGACGCTTTTGCCCTCAGGGTTGGATGTCAGCGCGAGGACAAATACTCCCCTGCCATACTCCGCGGCAAGGTCCAGGGCAGGACGCAGGGACTCAAAACCGAGATAGGGGCTCAGTGTCACCGAATCGGCCGCCAACGCCGAACCGTCCCTGAGCCATGCATCTGCGTAGGCGGCCATCGTTGAACCAATGTCTCCTCGCTTGGCGTCTGCGATGCTCAGCACGCCTGCATCCGCAGCAGCAGCCAAAGTGCGCTCCAGGACAGCCATGCCGGCAGACCCGTGACGCTCGTAGAGGGCCACCTGCGGCTTGACGGCGGCAGCGAGGGAAGCCACCGTCTCGACCACGGTGAGGGAAAAGCGCTCCAACCCGGCGGCGTCGTCGTTCAGTCCCCAGTCCGCCAGCAACTGCGGGTGCGGGTCGATCCCAACGCACAGCGGACCCCTGTCAGCCATGGCCGCAGCCAGCCGGGAGCCGAAAGACTCCCGGACCGGCTGCTGGACTTCCTGTGCCTCAGGCATTCGCTGCTTCCAGCGATGCAGTCAGGTTTGCTGAGTGCTCCTGCAGGCTGGTGACCGACCATTCGTAGGTCCGCAGGGCCTCGATGGCCTGCACTGCGGCATTGAACTCGGCCACGGTGGTGATGCAGGGGATGCCGATCGATGTCGCGGCAGCGCGCAGTTCGTAACCGTCGCTGCGGGCCTCGCCACCGGACGGGGTGTTGAACACCATGTCGATTTCACCCGCGACCACGAGGTCGGCAATGGTGCCTTCGCCTTCGGCGCTGCTGCCCTCGGCAACCTTCCGAACGGGAGTTGCCTGGATGCCGTTGCGGCGCAGGACATCCGCCGTGCCGCCGGTGGAGACAATCTCGAAGCCGAGGTCGGACAGGCGCTTGACGCCCATGATGACAGAACGCTTGTCCCGGTTGGCTACCGAGACGAAGATTTTGCCACCGGTGGGCAGCGCGTTGTTGGCCCCGGACTGGCTCTTGGCGAACGCGGTATCGAAGTGCTTGTCGATGCCCATGACCTCACCCGTGGAGCGCATCTCCGGGCCGAGCAGCGAGTCCACCACCTTGCCTTCCGGAGTACGGAACCGGCTGAACGGCAGGACTGCTTCCTTCACGGCCACAGGAGCATCCAGCGGAAGAGTGGAGCCGTCACCGGTTTCCGGCAGCATCTTGTAGGCAGTGCGGAGTTGGTTGATGGTCACGCCAGTGCCGATCAGCGCGGCAGCCTTGGCCATCTGGACGCCCGTTGCCTTGGAGACGAACGGGACGGTGCGGGAGGCACGCGGGTTGGCTTCCAGGACGTACAGGACGTCGGAGGCCAGGGCGAACTGGATGTTGATGAGCCCTCGAACGCCTACGCCCTCGGCGATGGCACGGGTAGCCGTGCGCACGCGTTCGATCACGTTGTTGCCCAGCGTGATCGGCGGCAGGACACAGGCCGAGTCACCGGAGTGGATACCGGCCTCCTCGATGTGCTCCATGATGCCGCCCAGGTACATGTCGTTGCCGTCGAACAGCGCGTCAACATCGATCTCCACCGCATCTTCGAGGAAGCGGTCGATCAGCACCGGGTGGTCCGGCGTGATTTCCGTCGCGTTGGCGATGTACCGGGAAAGGTTGGCCTCGTCATAAACGATCTCCATGCCGCGACCGCCCAGCACGTAGGACGGGCGGACCAGGACCGGGTAACCGATCTCGTCGGCAATCTTCTTGGCGTCCTCGAAGGAAACGGCCGTACCGTTCTTGGGCGAGGTCAGGCCAGCTTCATCCAGCACGCGGGCGAACGCACCACGGTGTTCGGCGAGGTCGATGGCTTCCGGCGAGGTACCGAGGATCGGAACACCGGCATCGGCCAGCTGCTGGGCGAGCTTGAGCGGAGTCTGGCCGCCCAGCTGTACGAAGACACCCATCACGCCACCGGTGCGCTCTTCGGCAGCGATGACTTCCAGGACGTCTTCGAGGGTCAGCGGCTCGAAGTAGAGGCGCGTGGAGATGTCGTAGTCGGTGGAAACCGTCTCCGGGTTGCAGTTGACCATGACGGTCTCGTAGCCGGCCTTGCGGAGCGCCATGGAGGCGTGGACGCAGGAGTAATCGAACTCGATGCCCTGGCCGATGCGGTTGGGGCCGGATCCGAGGATGATGACCGACGGCTTGGCGTGCAGGCCCACTTCGTCTTCCTCGTCGTAGGCCGAGTAGTGGTACGGCGTGTAGGCCGCGAACTCGGCAGCGCAGGTGTCCACGGTCTTGTACACGGGGCGGATGCCCAGTGCCTGGCGGACACCGCGCACCACGGCTTCGGAATTATGGGTCAGGGCACCGATCTGCTCATCCGAGAAGCCATGGCGCTTGGCGTTGCGCAGCATGTCTTCGCTCAGGACGCCGGCCTTGCGGATTTCCTGGGCGGTTTCGTTCAGCAGCTGGAGCTGGTCCAGGAACCACGGATCGATCTTGGTGGCTTCGTAGAGGTCCTCCACGGTGGCACCTCCGAGGAGGGCGCGCTGCACCTGGTACAGGCGTTCCGTGGTGGGACGCTTGGCCTTTTCGATGAGGCCGGCAACGTCGTATTCCGGCACCGGCGTGAAGTCCAGCTGCGAACCCTTCTGTTCCAGGGAGCGCAGGGCTTTCTGCAGGGCTTCGGTGAAGTTGCGGCCCATCGCCATGGCCTCGCCCACCGACTTCATGGTGGTGGTCAGGGTGTTGTCGGCTGCGGGGAACTTCTCGAAGGCGAAGCGCGGGACCTTGACCACCACGTAGTCGAGGGTCGGCTCGAAGGATGCCGGCGTCTTCTGCGTGATGTCGTTGGGGATTTCGTCCAGCGTGTAGCCCAGGGACAGCTTGGTGGCGATCTTGGCGATCGCGAAGCCGGTGGCCTTGGATGCCAATGCCGATGACCGGGAGACGCGCGGGTTCATCTCGATGACCACCACGCGTCCGGTGTCCGGGTTGATGGCGAACTGGATGTTGCAACCGCCCGTGTCCACGCCGACTTCGCGGATGACGGCGATGGCGACGTCACGCAGCTTCTGGTATTCGCGGTCCGTCAGGGTCAGGGCCGGCGCAACGGTGATGGAGTCGCCGGTGTGCACACCCACGGGGTCGAAGTTCTCGATGGAGCAGACAACAACGACGTTGTCGTTCTTGTCGCGCATCATCTCGAGTTCGTATTCCTTCCAGCCGAGGATGCTTTCCTCGAGAAGGACCTCGGTGGTGGGACTGTATTGCAGGCCCTGGCCGACAATACGGCGCAGGTCGTCCTCGTTGTACGCCAGGCCGGAGCCCAGGCCACCCATGGTGAAGGACGGACGGACCACCATGGGGTAGCCCAGGTCCTCGGCAGCCTTGAAGGCCTCGTCCATGGTGTGGATGATGTGGCTGCGTGCCGACTCCGCACCGCAGCGTTCCACCACGCCCTTGAACTTCTCCCGGTCTTCACCAAGTTCGATCGCAGCGATGTTGGCGCCGATGAGCTCGACGTTGTACTTCTCCAGCACACCGTTCTTGTCCAGGGCGATCGCCGTGTTCAGCGCCGTCTGTCCGCCCAGGGTGGGCAGCACGGCGTCAGGACGCTCCTTGGCGATGATCTTTTCGACCACTTCCGGCGTGATGGGTTCGACGTAAGTGGCATCGGCGAATTCGGGATCCGTCATGATGGTGGCCGGGTTGGAGTTCACCAGGATGACGCGCAGGCCTTCGTCCTTGAGGACGCGCAGCGCCTGGGTCCCGGAGTAGTCGAACTCGGCCGCCTGGCCAATGACGATCGGACCCGAACCGATGACAAGGACGCTCTTGAGATCTGTACGCTTGGGCATTACTTCTTGTCCTCAGTCTTGGATTCGGTGGAGTTGTGGTTGGCTGCCTTGGCATCGGCCATGAGGTCGATGAAGCGGTCGAAGAGGTAGGCAGCGTCGTGCGGGCCCGCGGCAGCCTCCGGGTGGTACTGGACCGAGAAGGCAGGGATGTCGAGGCACGCAAGGCCTTCGACGACGTCGTCGTTCAACGAAACGTGGCTCACCTCGACGCGTCCGTAACGTTCCTCCGGCGCCACAGTGGCACCGTTCAGCGGCGCGTCGACGGCGAAGCCGTGGTTCTGGGAGGTGATTTCCACCTTGCCGGTGCGGCGGTCCATGACCGGCTGGTTGATGCCGCGGTGGCCGTAGCGCAGCTTGTATGTGCCGAAGCCGAGGGCACGGCCCAGGATCTGGTTGCCGAAGCAGATGCCGAAGTACGGCAGCTTCTCGTCCAGTACGGAGCGCAGCAGCGTCACCTGGTGGTCAGCCGTGGCAGGGTCGCCCGGTCCGTTGGACATGAAGAACCCGTCCGGCTTCACGGCGTTGACGTCCTCGACCGTGGAGGTAGCCGGAAGGACGTGGACCCGAACGCCGCGCTCGGCGAAACGGACAGGCGTCATGGCCTTGATGCCGAGGTCGACGGCGGCGATGGAGAACCGCGGTTCGCCCTCCCAACCGTGGTCCTTGGGATCCACGACATAGGCTTCGTCGATGCTGACCTCTTCGGCCAGTGCTGCGCCTTCCATCGGTGCGCTGGCCAGGACGATGTCCAGAAGTTCCTTATCGGATGCCTGGGCAGCCTCGCCGGAGAAGATCCCGGCGCGCATGGTCTTGTGTTCACGCAGGTGCCGGGTAATGGCGCGGGTGTCCACGCCCTGGATGCCCACGATGCCCTGTTCGACCAGTTCGTCGTCGAGGCTTCGTTCCGAGCGCCAGTTGGAGGGGCGGCGTGCGGCGTCGCGGACGATGTAGCCTGCCACCCAGATGCGGCGGGACTCAGCGTCTTCGCTGTTGACGCCCGTGTTGCCGATGTGCGGAGCGGTCTGAACCACGAGCTGGCGGGCGTAGGAGGGGTCGGTGATGGTCTCCTGGTAACCGGTCATGCCGGTAGCGAAGACGGCCTCACCAAGGGCAGTTCCCTGGGCGCCGTAGCTGCGGCCGCGGAACATGCGGCCGTCTTCGAGCACCAGTACTGCTGCTGAGGATGAGGTTGCGGTGGCTGCGTTACTGTCCGTCACTTTATTTCTTTCCACTATCGGCATCTGCCTGGGGGGCTGCGGAGATCAATTCCTGGATGGCTTGGAGCAAGGGCTGTCTGTCGGCGCTGTGCCTGGACCGGAAGCCGGTGTCGAGTTCCTGTTGGCCCAGCTTCCAGCTGATGACCAAAAGGCCGTCCTTTTCGACGAACTTTCCTGCCATGCCGCTGGTTTCCCGGGTTTCCACCAAGGCTTCCCGGGGGATGAACACCGGCGCAACACCTGCCCTGTCGAACAGGATGCCTTCGGCGTGGACGCTCAGCTCCGCGGTGGTCCTGATGCCCAGTCCCTGCACGGCGATGCGGTCCAGCCAGTCACCGGCGGTTGTGGTGGCGACATACTGGCCGTCGGCCACCAGTGAGGCCGGAGTCAGTTCGCCCGGCACCTGCGGAAGGCGTTCGACGCCGGCCTGCCGCCTCAGCCTGCTGCGCCAACCAAACCAGATCATCGCCAGGACGGCGATGACCAGCACGGCCGTGATGACAGCCGTCAATGTTTGGGTGCTGTCCATCACGTACCGCTGACTGCCCCGGCGGCCGGGGTTGCGTCGTCGGTGTATCGGTATGGGGTGTTCAGCTGGCCGTTGAGCACTGTGGGGTGTCCCTTGAAGAAGGTAGCCACCACAGATCCGGGCAGCTCTTTGCCCTTGAACGGTGAATTGCGGCCCATGGTGGCCATCTTATGGGGGTCCACGGTCCAGCGCGCAGCCGGGTCGACCAGGATGACGTTGGCGGGCTCTCCTGATTCGAGGGGACGTCCCTGGTCGGCCAGCCGGCCGATCGTTGCCGGGCTGAAGGACGTGACCCTTGCGAAGTCGGCCCACGTCATGAGGCCCGTCTCGATCATGGTCTCCTGGACCACGGACAAGGCGGTCTCAAGGCCGGTCATGCCCATGGCCGCCTGTGCCCACTCGCATTCCTTGTGCTCGCTCGGGTGCGGCGCATGGTCCGTTCCAACGACGTCGATCGTGCCGTCGGCAAGCCCTTCGCGGAGTGCCTGGACATCGTGGTTGGTGCGCAGGGGCGGGTTGACCTTGTAGACGGGGTCGTAGCTGCGGACCAGTTCGTCGGTCAGGATCAGGTGGTGCGGGGTCACCTCTGCCGTGACGTTGATGCCCCTGGCCTTGGCCCAGCGGATGATCTCCACCGAACCTGCCGTGGAGACGTGGCAGACGTGCAGGCGGGAACCAACATGCTGTGCCAGCAACACGTCCCGGGCGATGATGCTTTCTTCGGCGACCGCCGGCCAACCGGCAAGTCCCAGGACCGCGGAAACGGCACCTTCGTTCATCTGTGCCCCGGCGGTAAGGCGGGGTTCCTGCGCGTGCTGGGCCACCACGCCGTCGAACGCTTTGACGTATTCCAAGGCACGGCGCATGAGGACCGGGTCGTGGACGCAGATACCGTCGTCGGAGAACATCCGGACCTGGGCGCGTGAATCAGCCATGGCACCCAGCTCGGCGAGCTGCTCGCCTGCGAGCCCCACGGTCACTGCGCCAACCGGCCGGACATCCACCCACCCGGAAGCGCGACCCAGGCTGTGGACCTGCTCCACAACGCCGGCGGTGTCCGCCACCGGGTTGCTGTTGGCCATGGCGTGGACGGCAGTGAATCCGCCCAAGGCGGCGGCACGGGTTCCGGTCTCCACCGTTTCTGCGTCTTCGCGACCCGGTTCACGCAGGTGGGTGTGCACATCAACCATGCCCGGAAGGGCAACCAGGCCGGCAGCGTCGATAACGGTAGCGTCGTCGTCCCTAAGGTCCTTTCCCCGCCCGGCGATGATGCCGTCACGGATCAGCAGGTCCTCGGAGTCGCCACCAAGAATGGCGGCGCCACGGATCAGGTACGTGTTTTCGGCCATCAGTTGCTCTCCTTGGTGGACTGGTGCGAAGCGGTGGATGCGGTGTCGCGGGTGTCGCCGGACAGCAGCAGGTAGAGGGCCGCCATCCGCACGGAGACACCGTTCCGGACCTGTGCCAGGACGGTGGACCGCGGTGAATCGGCGGCAGCAGACGAAATTTCCAGGCCGCGGTTCATGGGGCCCGGGTGCATGATGATCGTGTCCTTCATGCCGAGGTCGTCCAGTGTCCGCAGGCGGGCATCGTCAAAGCCCCAGCGGCGGGAATACTCCCGGGTGGACGGGAAGAAGGAAGCGTTCATGCGCTCACCCTGGACGCGCAGCATCATCATGGCGTCAACTCCCGATTCGAGGGTCTCGTCCAGGTTGTAGCTGACCTTGCAGGGCCAGTGTTCGACGCCGATCGGCAGCAAGGTGGGAGGCGCCACCAGGGTGACTTCCGCCCCGAGGGTCCGGAGAAGCCACACATTGGAACGGGCCACGCGGGAGTGCAGGACGTCCCCTGCGATCGCCACCCGCATGCCACCCAGGTTGGCGCCGGTGGAGGCGGTTCCGTTGACCCGGGACCAGTGCCGGCGCATGGTGAAGGCGTCCAGCAGGGCCTGGGTGGGGTGCTCATGGGTTCCGTCTCCGGCGTTGACCACTGCGGCATCGATCCAGTCCGTGGCCGCCAACCGATGGGGAGCCCCCGAAGCCCAGTGCCGGATCACCACAGCGTCGGCGCCCATGGCGGCCAGCGTCTGGGCAGTGTCTTTGAGCGACTCACCCTTGGACACCGAGGAGCCCTTGGCGGCAAAGTTGATGACATCGGCCGACAAGCGCTTGGCCGCGGCTTCGAAGGAGATGCGGGTCCTCGTGGAGTCCTCGAAGAAGAGGTTCACCACGGTGCGGCCGCGGAGGGCCGGCAGCTTCTTGACCTCGCGGTCCCCCACCGCTGACATTTCCTCGGCGGTATCAAGGATGCGGATAGCGTCCGCGGCGCTGAGGTTTTCGGTGGAAAGTAGGTGCTTCACTTACCCGCCTCGATCACTACTTCGTTGATGGGTTCACCGTTCACTGCATCTGTCTCTTCAAGGCGCACGCGGACTTTTTCGGCCGAGGACGTGGGCAGGTTCTTTCCTACGTGGTCTGCACGGATGGGGAGCTCACGGTGGCCCCTGTCCACCAGGACCGCCAGCCGGACGATGCGGGGACGGCCCAGGTCCACCAAGGCATCGAGGGCGGCGCGGATGGTGCGGCCGGAGTAAAGGACATCGTCAATCAGGACGACCACTTTGTTGTCGATGCCGGACAACGGAAGGCGTGTGTGGTGGGGAGGGCGCGTGGGCTGGTGGGAAAGATCGTCACGGAACATGGTGACGTCCAGCTGGCCGACTATGGTCTCGGCGTTGACTGCGGGATCGGCGGCAGCGATCTTGTTGGCGAGGCGCACTGCCAGAGGATAGCCGCGACTGGGGATGCCCAGCAGGACCAGGTCCTGGGAGCCCTTGTTGGCCTCGAGGATCTCGTGGGCGATACGAGTGAGCGCACGGTCAATGTCCGCCTGGTTGAGGACAACCCGCGGCGGAACCTGTGCTGAAGCAATATCAGACATTCGCTCGTCTCCCCTTTCCCCGCCTCACAGGACGGAATTAAAAAAGGAATATTTGCGCTTCAAAACTACCACAGGCCCTCGCCCCGGCCTCACCGGCCAGGCAGGACACCGGTGAGTTTAAGCTCACATTCCGGCCGGTGGAATAGGGTCTTATCCATGAGCAGCAACCATCCTGGCAGTCCCGGCGGCCACAACCCCTACCATCGCCCCTCCTTGGACCCGGCGACGAATCCCACGTGGATCGGGCGCGTCCAGCCAGTGAACTACCAGCCCGCCCCGGGGAACCCCGGCCGGCACCCGCAGCAGGACTGGATGCTCCCGCCGGTGTCCCGCCCACGACGCTCCCCGGGCCTGCTGCCCCTCCTGCTCACAGGAGCCGTACTGGTCATGGGCAGCCTGTTGCTGGTGGTGCCTTTCCTGCTGGGGAACACCGGTGTCACCGGCTTCGTGGTGGGATTCATCGCGTCCTTGATCCCCCTGGGTGTGGTCCTGTTGACGGTCCGCCTCATAGACCGCTGGGAACCGGAACCGCCACGCCTGCTGTGGTTCGCCTTTACCTGGGGTGCCGCCGTCTCCATCGCCGGCACACTGCTGATCCAACCGCTGTTCGCCGTGGCCGCACCGACCACCAGCGAGGAGGCCTTCACCTATTTCATGGCCACGGTCCAAGCCCCGATTGTTGAGGAATTCACCAAATCGCTGGGCCTCCTGGTGCTGCTGCTGGCCGCGCGAAAGTACTTTGACGGACCGGTGGATGGCGTGGTTTTCGCCTTCACCATCGCTGCGGGCTTCGCATTCACGGAAAACATCCTGTACTTCGGCCGTGAGATTGCCTCTTCCACGGATCCGGGGGCGGACTTCGTGCGGATCTTCATCCTTCGCGGCCTCATGTCGCCGTTCGCCCATGCCATCTTCACGGGCACCACAGGCTTGGTCATGGGATTCGCGGCACGCAAGTGGCACGCGGGCTACGCAGTCCTTGCTTTCATCATTGGGCTGCTCCCCGCGATGTTCCTCCACAACCGCTGGAACAGCATGGGACAGGACTTCCTGGTGGAGTACTTCGTTGTCCAGGTGCCCATCTTCATCCTGGCCGCGGTCGGAATCATCCTCCTGCGCGTCGCGGAAGGGAAGCTCACGCGCCAGCGGCTCATGGAATATGCCCGTGCGGGGTGGTTCACCCCCGCCGAGGTCGACATGCTGGCCACGTCCGCGGGCCGCCGCCAGGCTATCCGGTGGGCGGGGTCCCGTGGCAGGGCTGCCCAGATGCGTGCTCTCATCAAGGAGGCAACGGCACTGGCCTTTTCGCGCCAACGGATCCTCAGCGGGCGGGACGTCCAGCATCACCAGCATGACGAGCTGGAACACCTCAGGACCATCCCTGCCCTTCGAGCAGCAGTACTGCAGTAGGCCCGGAGACAGAAAATGCCCCGGGAACTTGAACACGTCAAGCTCCCGGGGGCATTTCCACGATCTGCGCGCTAGGCCAGAAGCGACGGCTTCAGCTTCTGCAACCTGCCCAACAGTCCGTTGACGAAGGCGGGTGATTCGTCAGTGGACATCGTCTTGGCCAGGGCCACAGCCTCGCTCACCGCAACACCATCCGGGACGTCGTCGTTGTACAGCAGTTCCCACGCCCCGATCCGCAGGATAATCCGGTCCACGGCCGGCATCCGTTCCAGGGTCCACCCTTGGGCGTACGTCTGCAGGAATTCATCGATGGTGGGCTGCATCGAAACTACGCCCTCAACGATTTCCACCGTGTAGGGGTTGACGACCAGGTCAGTCTTCTCACGACGGGCTGACAGGGCATCGAAAGCCGAAACCGAACGCTGTTCAGCTTCGAAAAGAACTTCAAGGGCCCTGTTACGGGCCTTACCGCGGGCACTCACTAGTCGTTGACCCGGCCCAGGTAGCTGCCGTCGCGGGTGTCGACCTTGACCTTCGTGCCCTGCTCGACAAAGAGCGGCACCTGGATTTCGTAACCGGTCTCCACGGTTGCAGGCTTGGTGCCGGCAGAAGAGCGGTCGCCCTGCAGGCCCGGCTCAGTGTAGGTGATTTCGAGGACAACGCTCGGCGGCAGTTCGATGTAGAGCGGAGTGCCCTCGTGGATCGCGATGTTGACCATCTGGTTCTCAAGCATGAAGTTGGTTGCGTCGCCAACAGTGGCACCGGAGACGTGGATCTGGTCGTAGTCCGTGGTGTCCATGAAGACGAAATCCTCGCCGTCCTGGTACAGGTACTGGTAGTCGCGGCGGTCCACCGTGGCGGTTTCGATCTTCAGGCCGGCGTTGAAGGTCTTGTCGACAACCTTGCCGGACATGACGTTGCGCATCTTGGTGCGAACGAATGCTCCGCCCTTGCCCGGCTTGACGTGCTGGAACTCAAGGACGTTCCAGAGCTGGCCTTCGAGCTTCAGTACGGTGCCGTTCTTGATGTCGTTTGTGGTTGCCACTTGTATCCTCTGGTTTCTCTCACTGGGTCCGGCTGCGGTGTGCAGCGTCCAGCCGTGTATGCCGAGCCGGCGGGCCGGCTGTCTTTATCAAAAATCCAACAACCATTCTACCGGCAAACCGGCAGTGGCCCGTCCCCGGTCCCGGAGCCGGGATCAGGAAGCCAGTTCCAGGACGTTCCGGGCACGCTGGAGAGCCACTGCCGAGGAGTAGATCAAAGCGGCATCGGCGGCCATGGCCACCCGGAGGTCGAGCGCCTTGGCGAACTCTTCCGAGGCGGCCAGGGCGTTCCCGCTGACGAAGTAGGCGCGACCCAGGTATTGGTGGACCACTGCTTCCTTGGAGCTTCCCTGCACCTCCTGCAGGAGCTGGCGGAACAACTGCACCGCCCGGTCAGTACGGTTGGTGGCCCGGTGGACCTCTGCCTCAAAGATCCTGAGCCGGAACGACTCCGGATCCTTATAGCGTGCCTCGGCCAGGAGCTCCGCGGCCTCCTTGGGCTGGTTGTCGAGGAGAAGGGCCATGATGCGGTCGGCGGGGTCCTCCGATGTCTCCAGGGCGTTCTCCATGGCGTCTTCGTTGACGATGACCGGAAGGAGGGTATCCGGGTTCATGCGCACGCCCGGGAAACCCGCAGTTGGCCAGTCGCTGATGCCTTCGGTCATGGTGGCCGTCATGATGCGATCTCCTGGTAAGCGGCGAACAGCAATGAGGTATCCGGCACATCGAGGATGCCCGGCTTGGCAATTCCGTCCAGGACGACGAAGCGCAGCAGGTCGCCCCTGGATTTCTTGTCCCTGCGCATGCCGTCAAGCAGCCCCTGCCAACGGTCATTGCGGTAGGTAGTGGGAAGTCCAAGGCTTTCAAGGATTGCCCGGTGCCGGTCGGCGTCGGCGTCAGCGAGGCGTCCAACGCTGCGTGAGAGCTCTGCCGCAAACATCATGCCCACGGAAATTGCCGCGCCATGACGCCAGGAGTATCGCTCCACCAACTCGATCGCGTGGCCCAGCGTGTGACCGTAGTTCAGGATCTCCCTGAGCCCGGATTCCTTGAGGTCCTGGGAGACTACGTTGGCTTTGACGCTGATGGCGCGTTCGATGAGTTCCCGCACCACAGCGGAACCGGGATCCGTAACAGCGTCGGTGTTCTTCTCGATCAGGTCCAGGATGGCCGGATCGGCGATGAATCCGCACTTGATGACTTCGGCCATGCCGGAAACGAGTTCGTTCCGGGGCAGGGTCTGCAAGGTATCCAGGTCCGCGAGCACCGCTGCCGGCGGGTGGAAGGCGCCCACGAGGTTCTTGCCCTCGGCAGTGTTGATGCCTGTCTTGCCGCCCACTGACGCATCAACCATGCCCAGGAGGCTGGTGGGCATATGGATGACCTTGACTCCCCGGAGCCAGGTGGCGGCGACGAATCCGGCGAGGTCGGTCACGGCACCACCGCCAACGGCCACAATGGCGTCGGACCGGGTGAAGTCGTTCTGGCCCAGGACCTGCCAACAGAAGGCGGCGACCTGGATGTGCTTGCCTTCTTCGGCGTCGGGAATTTCCGCCGTCAGGGCCGTGAAACCGGCCGTTTCGAGCTCATCCCGGACGGTGTCGCCGGTCAACCGCAGGGCACGGGGATGGATCACCAGGACCCGGCGGACCCGCTCACCCAGCCGGGCCGGGAGGCTCTCGAGAAGACCCCGTCCCACCACGACGTCGTAGTTTTCAGCAGCGGACTGCCCGGTCACCTTGATGACAGTTGCTTCGGTGCTCACTTTTCAACTTCCTCTTTCAGGGCTGCATGCTCGCGCAGCCGCTCCTCCAGGAGGAGCCCGATTTCTGCCACAGACCCGGACCGCACGTCCAGGACAATGTCAGCCAGACGTTCGTAGATGGGTCGCCTGGCGGCGAACAAGGTCTCCCAGCGGGACATTGCGTCGCCCTGCAGCAACGGCCTGCCGGTGTTCCGGGCAATGCGTTCAGCCACTGTCCCGGCATCACATTCGAGGTAAACCACGGTGCACTCCCCCAGCAACTGCTGGGTGCCGGAGTCCAGTACGGCGCCCCCGCCCAGCGAGATCACGCTGGCCTGGGTCCTTGCTGCCTCAATGGCCTGGGCCACTGCCCTCGCTTCGATTTCCCGGAAAGCATGCTCTCCCCTGCCGGCGAAGATATCGGCGATACTGCCGTGCGCTGCCACGACCATGGCATCCGTATCAACGAATGCCAGGCCGAGTTGCTGCGACAGCTGCTGGCCAATGGCGGACTTGCCCACTGCCATCGGCCCGACAAGCACAACGGGACGGCCCGGCAGGCCGCCCATGTCTGCGCGGGCCACTACCGGCCGACCGTGTCCAAAGCAGCCGGGATGTTGTCCAGATAGGTTTGCAGGTTCCGTGCAGTTTCCTGGACGGAGTCGCCGCCAAATTTTTCGGTGATCGCTTCGGCCAGGACCAAGGCAACCATGGCTTCTGCAACAACGCCCGCTGCCGGAACGGCACAGACATCCGAACGCTGGTGGTGGGCTTTGGCAGGTTCGCCCGTGCTGACGTCGATCGTCTGCAGGGCCCGTGGCACCGTGGCGATGGGCTTCATGGCGGCACGGACGCGGAGCACCTCACCAATGCTCATGCCGCCTTCGATACCACCGGCGCGGTTGGTCCTGCGGATGATCCGGCCGTCTTCGTCCTTGACGATCTCGTCATGGGCAGCCGACCCGCGGCGTGCCGCGGTCAGGAATCCGTCGCCGACCTCCACGCCCTTGATGGCCTGGATGCCCATGAGTGCCGCGGCAAGCCGTGAGTCAAGGCGGCGGTCCCAATGGACGTAGCTGCCAAGGCCGGGAGGAAGCCCGTACGCGAGCACCTCGACGACCCCGCCCAGGGTTTCACCTTCTTTGTGGGCCGCGTCAACTTCGGCCACCATGGCATCGGATGTTTCGCGGTCAAAGCAACGCAGCGGGTCTGCATCGAGGGCGATTACATCGGCGGGACCCGGCAGCGGACGACCCTCCGGCACGGACACGCTGGCAATGGAGACGGTGTGGCTCACGAGTTCCACACCCAAGTGCCTAAGGAGCTGCGCGGCAACGGTGCCAAGGGCAACGCGGGTGGCCGTTTCACGCGCGCTTGCCCGCTCGAGAACGGGGCGCGCCTCATCAAAGCCGTATTTCTGCATGCCGGTGAAGTCAGCATGGCCGGGACGCGGCCGGGTGAGCGGGGCATTGCGGGCCTGGTCAGCCAGCAGCTCCTCGTCCACCGGATCGGCGGCCATGATCTGCTCCCACTTAGGCCATTCGGTATTGCCCACCTGGATGGCAACGGGTCCACCCTGGGTGATTCCGTGGCGCACACCCCCAAGGATGGTGACCTGGTCCTGCTCGAACTTCATGCGGGCTCCACGGCCATAGCCCAGGCGCCGGCGCGCCAGGGCGTCGCGGATCTGCCCGGTGGTGAGTTCAACACCGGCGGGCACGCCTTCAAGTATTCCAACCAGTGCCGGACCGTGGGATTCACCGGCTGTCAACCAACGCAACATATAACCAATCCTGCCATGTAAGGCTTCTAGAAGACCCGTCGGGGAAGCCCGACTGAGTCGCACATCACATCTATGACGGCGGCATCCACGTCACAGCCAGTAAAGAGGCGGATCTGTTCGGCAGCCTGGTACATCAGCATTTCAAGGCCGGGAACCACCGCCCCACCGCGTCCTGCCCAGACATCGGCAATCCGGCTTGGCCAAGGATCGTACGCAACATCCAAGAGGACGCCACCGGTGCCGGAAACGGGGATCGACTCCAGTTCATCGGCCAGGGCATCGGCGGCACGGGGCGGGAAAGTGGAGATCACGAGGTCGGAACCGGCAATCGTCCGGGCCGCCTCCCCCAGCGGGCGAACCTGCAGGTCAATCCCGACGGCGGCAGCGGCAGCTGTGGCTTCAGCGGCACGGGCCGTATCCCGGACGAAAACGTCAGCGCGGCGCGCACCGAGGGCGGCCGCGGCAGCCAGTGCAGCAGCCGACGTACCTCCGCCACCAAGAATCGCTGCCGCAGGAGTGGAATCAAGGCCCGCGTACCGGACGGCTTCGACGATGCCGGCCACATCGGTGTTGTAACCCACCCGGCGCACAGCGCCCTGCTGCCCTTCAAAGGCCACGGTATTGATGACACCCAGTGGTTCGGCGGCGCCACGGACTTCGTCAACCTCAGCCACCATGGCGGACTTCAGGGGCATGGTGACGGACAGGCCGCACCAGCTGCCATCGGCGCGCACGGCCTCCATGAAGGCCGGCAGCGTGCCAACCGTGACATCGATCGCTGTGTACTGGATGTCCACGCCGAGCTTGGCATACGCGGCGGTGTGCATCGCAGGAGACTTCGAGTGCGAGATAGGATGCCCCAGGACCGCCGCGCGGCGGCTCACACGCACCGCCCTGCATTGGCCTGGCACCAGGCGTTGTACTGCTCCACGTAGGTGCTGTGCTCGGCCAGCGTCTTGGAGAACTTGGTCTCCTTGGTGTCCAGGTTGATGGTGACCCAGTACAGATAGTCGTTTTGCGTCGGCTTGGCTGCGGCGTCGATGGCTGTCTTGCCCGGTGAGCCAATGGGTCCTGCGGGGAGGCCGACGTTGGCGTAGGTGTTGTAGGTGTTGGACTTGTCGGCTTTCTCTTCCTCCGTGAGGTGGAAGGACTTCTTCCCCAACCCGTACGTCACCGTGGCATCGGACTGGATCAGCCCGTTGGTTTCGGTGTTGTTGGGCTTGAGCCGGTTGTAGATGGCACCGGCCACGTTGCCGTAGTCCGCCTGGCCGCCCTCTGCCTGAACGATGCTGGCAATGGTGACGGTGTCGTACTGTTTTGCAGGATCAGTGATGCCTTGGGCCTTGAGTTCATCCAGGGTGGTGGTCACCAGCTTCTGGATAATGTCCTGGCCGGAGGTACCCAGGGGGAAGCGGTACTCACCGGGCGCCAGGAAGCCTTCAAGGTTCTTGGCCTTGGAGGGAACCCCGAATTGGGCCGGGTTCTGGTTGAAGCTGTTCAACTGGGCCATCGGGATGCCTGAGCCCTTGGAAATCGCATCCAGTGATTCGTTGATGCGCAGCCCTGCGCTCAGGGCGAAGTAAATGACCTTGGATGCATCCTTATTGACCAGGACGGCCACCGCATCCGAGTTCTTCATTTCCTTCTTGAAGGTGAACTCGCCGGGCGACAGTTCACCGCCCTGGCTGAGGAACTCCTTGACGAAGGAATCGGCATCGGCGACGACCTTGTTGTCCACCAGCGCCGTTGCCACAGCCTTGGGACCGGTACCTTCGGGAACCGTGATACTCACCGAACCACTGCCCGGGCCCGGGTAATCGCTGACTTTATCCATGCCCAGCAACGGTTTGAGGAATTGCGCACCCACCGCTACCGCGGCAACAAAAACACCCAGCGTGATCAGCAATGCAAGCACACGACGGCGGCGCCTCGCCTTCCGCGCGGCCGCCTTGGCGGCCTTCGATTCAGGCCCGGCCAGCAGCGGGTGGGGCCCGTCATGGAATTCCGTGTGGTCGTCCTCGTGGTGGGGATGCCCGTCATAACCAAGGTGGTCGTCATGGTGGTCATCGTGGTGCTGCACCAGGCCTGCGTGGGAATCACCGGCATCAGCGAAGGATTGGTGGTGTCCGTGGTCTGCGTGGCCATGCCCGGCAAGGACGGGGACGGCGGCAGTGGCAGGAGCGATCGGCTCATCCGGTGTTGCTGCATCTTCCCTGGCTTGTGCTGTTTCCGCAGCCTCTGCCGGTTCGGGCGTGGCGGGATTGCCTGAGTCTGCTGGAGCATGCTCCTGCTTTTGCGTCGTCGAACCGGCGTCCGGCACCACGGAGGGGGCCGCTGCGGGAACAGGCGGGACAGGCACTGACGGTGCCTGGACAGGCGCCGCGGGCACGGCCGGCACAGGACGGGGCAGCGCCGGCCCGGCGTCGGGCGCGGGAGGCGTCTCACCGGGGGTGGCCTCAGGAACGGGTACGACGTTCTGGTTCTGTGTGGCGAGGAACCGCTCGCGCGCCCGCAGCTCTTTGCGGGTCAGCGGCATACCGCCTCCAGCGGTTCCACCGGAGGGGTCGTTGTTGACCGGGCTCACAGTTGCAGTCCCCTCGTAGAAGAATCTGGTTCACTGCCAGAGGCGTCCTGCAGCGTTGGGGCACTGCTTGGCATCCCGGACGGCGCCGGTGCCTGCACGCGGCGGCCTGCGTCCGTTCCTCTGGCTTTTTGCATGTCGATCGCTTGCTGCAGTATTCCAGCAGCAGCAACCTGATCAACCACTTTACGGTGGTTCTTGCTGCTCATGCCAGCTTCGCGGAGGTTGCGGTGCGCCGAAACGGTGGAAAGCCGCTCGTCCACGAGGTTGACGGGAACGTCCACGCCCTTGGCGGCCAGCTCCGCCGCCAGGAGCCGGGCGTACTCTCCTGCCATCTGCGCGGAGGCGCGCTCTTCACCCTTCATGGTGCGTGGCAAGCCCACGAAGACCTGCACAACCCCGAGCTCCTGGACCAGTTTCGCCAAGGCGCGGACATCGGAGTTCTTTTTGGGGTTCCTGCCGAGCGTTTTCAGTGGCGTGGCAAGGATGCCGTCCGGGTCGCAGACGGCCAGGCCCACGCGGACCGTGCCAACGTCTACCCCCAGTTTAATTCCCTGGGGGTAGACGCCGCTGTTTGTTTCCGAAGCCACCGTCAGCGCTTGGCGATCGCGTCCACTACCGCTGTGAGGGCCTCGGCGACCTTCCCAGCGTCCGTACCGCCACCCTGGGCGACGTCGTCCTTCCCGCCGCCACCACCGCCGAGGATGCCGGCAGCCAGGCGGACGAGGGCGCCTGCCTTGACGCCCATACCGCGTGCAGCGTCGTTGGTGGCGATGAGGATGATCGGCCGCTCATTGCTGACACCTGCCACGGCGACTGTGGCAGCTTCCGAGCCGAGGCGGTTGCGCAGGTCCAGGGCAAGGTTGCGGAGGTCGTCTGCGCCACCCACCTGGCCGGCGTCGTGGGCTATGACGCGCACGCCTCCAGCATCGCGGGCCGTGCCCACCAGGTTCGCTGCTGCGGCGGCGAGCTGTTCCTTGCGGAGGCGGTCGAGTTCCTTCTCAGCAGCCTTGAGCTTGTTCAAGGTGCTGGAAATGCGGTCGGCCAGCTGGCCCGAGGGGACCTTCAGCATCTCGGTCAACTCGGTCACGAGCGCCCGTTCGGCGGCCAGGTGCCGGAATGCGTCGAGGCCGACAAAGGCTTCCACGCGCCGGTTGCCCGAGCCAACGGACTGCTCGCCGAGCAGCGACAGGCTGCCAATCAGCGAGGTATTGGCCACGTGGGTTCCGCCGCACAGTTCACGGGACCACGCGCCGTCGATCTCCACGACGCGCACTTCGCTGCCGTAGTTCTCGCCGAACAGTGCCATGGCGCCCAGGGCCTTCGCTTCGGCGAGTCCCATGACCTTGGTATCTACCCGGAAGTTGTTGCGGATGGCGATGTTGGAGACTTCCTCGATCTCCGAACGGGTGGCGGAGCTCAACCCCTCACCCCAGGCGAAGTCGAAGCGCAGGTAGCCGGCCTTGTTGAAGGAGCCCCTCTGCGTTGCCTCCGGTCCGAGGATCTGGTGCAGTGCGGCGTGCACGATATGCGTGCCGGTATGCGCCTGCTCGGCAGCATGGCGCCGTTCACGGTCGACGGCGGCGCGCACCAAAGCGTCGGAAGCAATCTCGCCTTCACGGACGATCGCCTTGTGCACGCTCAGTCCCTTGAGGGGACGCTGAACGTCCAGGACCTCGACGACGAATCCGTCACCGGTGATGAGCCCGGTGTCGGCGGACTGGCCACCGGCTTCGGCGTAGAAGGGGGTTTCGTTCAGGACGATTTCGATTTCGTCACCTGTAGAGGCGTGGGCAACCCGGTGGCCGCCGCTGACGATCCCGCGGACCCGGGACTCCCCTTCGAGCTCGTCGTAGCCGGTGAACACAGTCTCCCCGTCGCCCAGCAGTTCCTGGTAGGCCGTGACGTCCGCATGGCCGCCCTTCTTGCCTTTGGCGTCTGCCTGGGCGCGCTGGCGCTGTTCCTGCATGAGGGCACGGAAACCCGCCTCGTCAACCTTCAGGCCGGCCTCTTCGGCCATCTCCAGCGTGAGGTCGATGGGGAAGCCGTAGGTGTCGTGAAGAGTGAAGGCATCCGCGCCGGACAGCGGAACACCGGCTGCCTTGGATTCCGCCACAGCGTCCTCCAGGCGGGCAGTGCCGGAGGCGATGGTCCGGAGGAATGCCTTCTCTTCGGCATAGGCGATCCGGCTGATCCGGGCGAAGTCTGTCTCCACCACCGGGTAGACACCCTTCATGGCATCACGGGACACGGGCAGCAGATCAGGCAGGCAGGCCTTTTCCACGCCAAGCAGCCGCATCGCTCTGACAGCGCGGCGGATCAGGCGGCGAAGGACGTAACCCCGGCCTTCGTTGGAGGGGGCCACGCCGTCGGCAATCAGCATGAGTGCGGAACGGATGTGGTCGGCCACCACGCGCATCCGCACGTCGTCCGTGTGGTGGGGGTCGTCGTCGGACTCCGCGGACGTGTATTCCTTGCCGGACAGCTCCGCGGCTTTGTCGATCACCGGACGGACCTGGTCGGTCTCGTACATGTTTTCCACACCCTGGAGGATCATCGCCAGGCGCTCCATGCCGAGGCCGGTGTCGATGTTCTTGTTGGGCAGCTCACCCACGATGTCGAAGTCCACCTTGGACCGGACGTTCTCGATCTGGTACTGCATGAACACAAGGTTCCAGATCTCGATGTAGCGGGTTTCGTCGGCAAGGGGACCGCCCTCGATACCGTACGCCGGACCGCGGTCATAGTAGATCTCCGAGCAAGGCCCGGCCGGACCCGGCTGGCCGGTGTGCCAGTAGTTGTCCGACTTGCCCATGCGCTGGATGCGCTCTTCGGGGATGCCGGTGTTCTTGAGCCAGAGTTCCTTGGCTTCGTCGTCTTCCTCATAGACCGTCACCCAGAGGCGTTCGGCTGGAAGTCCGTAACCGCCGTCGTCCACGCTGCGGGTCAGCAGTTCGAAGGCGAACTTGATGGCATCTTCCTTGAAGTAGTCCCCAAAGGAGAAGTTGCCGCACATCTGGAAGAAGGTGCCGTGCCGGGCGGTCTTGCCGACTTCCTCGATATCCCCTGTGCGGATGCACTTCTGGACGCTCGTGGCGCGGCTGTACGGCGGCTCTTCGCGCGCGGTCAGGTACGGAATGAACGGCACCATGCCGGCCACAGTGAAAAGGAGCGACGGGTCGCTGGAAACGAGCGACGCGGAGGGGACGGCGGTGTGGCCCTTGCTGACAAAAAAGTCCACCCAGCGCTTGGTGATCTCCTGCGACTTCATTAGCTGATTACTTACCCTTCCAATTCACTGCACACGGTGTGCACGGAACCTGCTGATGCTGTTCCGCAGCTTTCTATTCTGCCCTGTCACGGGCACGGGGGCGAACCTGGTCCGCTATTTCCGACCGGCATCGGGGGCCTCGACGCCCAGCGCGGAGCGCAGGTCGGCCTCGCGCTCGTGCATCCCGGCACGGACGGCATCGGCAAAATCGAAGAGGCCGTCAGCGAGGCGCCCTACAGCACGGTTCAGGCCGTCAGGTCCGATGTTCGCCTGCGCCTCGGTGAATTTGCGGAACGCGATGACCCCGATGGCCACGCCGATTCCCATCCATACAATTCTCTTCATAACGGGCTTCTCCAGTAAGTCAGCGGCTGCGGCGGCCGGATGAGGGGGCGCGGCGGCCTGCGAAGGCCGAACGTACGCCATAGCTGAAGGCCGCCACCTTGATCAGCGGAGATCCCACCGTCGCGGCCACCAGGGAAGACAAAGCCGAAATGTTGGCCGACGCGTCTGAGACGTTGGACGCGATGCCGTCCACCTTCTTCAATTGCTGGTTGGTGGTGGAGACCGTTGCCGTGACCTCGTCCATGAGGGGCGTGGCGCCGTCGCTGAGGGACTTGATGGTGGTCCGCACTTCATCGAACACCCCGCCAAGCTTCAGGATCGGCACGGCCAGCAGCAGGACCAGGAGTGCGAACACTCCTGCTGCGATCAGGCCTGCGATGTCGCCACCGGACATAAGACTCATCTCCTAGGGTTGATTCGGCGCCTTGCACGCACTGCTTTTCCTGCAGCGGCCAAGGCCTCCCCAAGTACCTTATCGGGAAACAAAGAAGCCCGTGGCAGGTGCCACGGGCTTCTTGTAACGCTGCTGAGATTTAGCGTGCGTAGAATTCGACGACGAGCTGCTCTTCGCAGATCACGGGGACCTCGGAGCGCTTCGGGCGGCGAACCAGCTTTGCCTGCAGGGCGTCGATCTTGACGTCCAGGTACGGCGGGGTGGTGGCGAGGACGTGTGCACCGGCAGCTGCTGCCTGGAACGGTGCCATGACCTCGGAACGGCTGTGGACGTGGATGAGCTGGCCTTCGCCGACGCGGAAGGACGGGCGGTCCACGCGGACACCGTCAACCAAAATGTGGCGGTGCACAACCAGCTGGCGGGCCTGGGCGATGGTGCGGGCGAAACCGGCGCGGAGCACCAGGGCGTCCAGGCGCATTTCGAGCAGCTCCACCAGGTTTTCACCGGTGAGGCCCTTGGTGCGGCGTGCTTCTTCGAAGGCACGGGTCATCTGGGCTTCGCGGATGCCGTACTGGGCGCGCAGACGCTGCTTTTCGCGCAGACGAACGGCGTAGTCGGAGTCCTGCTTCTTGCGGGCACGGCCATGCTCACCGGGGCCGTACGGGCGGCGCTCCATGTACTTGGCGGCCTTGGGGGTCAGAGCAATGCCGAGTGCACGCGAAAGGCGTGCGGTACGGCGAGCACGAGTGTTGTTAGCCACTTGTGTCCTTCCAAATTACTGCGGTGTATCAGTGTTCCTGGCCTCCATCAGGGAGAGCATCGGCCAACCGCTGCCTCTTGCTACTGGCCCGGCGCATGGCCCATGAAGGAAAACCTTGAAGGGAGTGTGCGTCGGGTCATGCCAGACAAGGAACCATCTTAGCACGGGACCATGCCGCACCGGCGTGCTGCAGCAAGCCGGCGCCTACTGCCCCCGCACAATCCTGCGGAGGCGTTCCAACCGGGGGGCGATGTCACGCTCCGCGCCGTTGCCCGTGGGCAGGTAGTAGTCCTTGCCGACCAGGTCATCCGGCGGGTACTGCTGCGTGGCCACACCGTGCGGCTCGTCGTGGGCGTATTTGTAGCTCTTTCCGTGGCCCAACTGCTTGGCCCCCGGATAGTGGGAGTCACGCAAATGCATCGGAATGCTCCCGCCGTACCCTGCCCGCACGTCGGCGATGGCGCTGTTGATGCCCATGTAGGCCGCGTTCGACTTGGGGGCCGTAGCCAGATGGACCACAGCCTCGGCCAGGATGATCCGCCCTTCCGGCATGCCGATCAACTGCACTGCCTGTGCTGCCGCCACGGCTGTCTGCAAGGCCGTAGGGTCGGCCATTCCGATGTCTTCGGCTGCCGAGATGACAATCCGCCGGGCCACGAACCGCGGGTCCTCCCCCGCCTCCAGCATCCGCGCCAGGTAATGCAGGGACGCGTCCACGTCCGAGCCCCTGATGGATTTGATGAAGGCGCTGGCCACGTCGTAGTGCTGGTCCCCGGCGCGGTCGTACCGGACCGCGGCAGCGTCAAGGGCCCGTTCGGTGTGCCGCAGTTCCACCAGTACCGGAGCATCCGGTGCGCCGTCGTCCGCAAGGCCGGGTTCGCCGTCGTCGGTAACGTTGCCTTCGGTTTCGACGGCGGTGCTGTCGCCGAAAGCGACACCCGCGGCCGCTTCCAGTGCCGTCAGCGCCCGGCGGGCATCGCCGCCGGAGAGCCGCACCAGGTGGTCCAAGGCCTCCGGGGCGAGTTCCACCCTCCCGGCGAGCCCCCGGGTATCGGCAACGGCACGCTGCAGCAGACCGGCGATGTCGTCGTCTGTCAGCGGCTTCAGTGTCAGGAGCAAGGACCGCGACAGCAAGGGCGAAACGACCGAAAAGGAGGGGTTTTCCGTGGTCGCTGCAACAAGGACGACCCAACGGTTCTCCACCCCGGGCAACAAGGCATCCTGTTGTGCTTTGTTGAACCGGTGGATCTCGTCGAGGAACAGCACGGTGGTCTTCTTGTAGAGGTCCCTCGCGGTCAGGGCCTCGTCCATCACGCGGCGGACGTCCTTGACGCCTGCAGTAATGGCGGACAACTCAACGAACTTCCGCCCCGGCCCGCGGGCAATCACGTGGGCGAGCGTCGTCTTGCCGGTCCCGGGAGGGCCCCACAGAATGACCGAACTCGGCCCGGCAGGCCCCGCGGCCTCGACCCCCGCAGCCAGTTGGCGCAACGGAGACCCGTGACCGAGCAGATGCTGCTGGCCCACCACGTCGTCGAGGGTGCGCGGACGCATGCGTATTGCCAAAGGGCTGCGCTGGGACGCCAGCCACGCAGCGTCGGCACCGGCATCCGGAGCATTTACCTCCTCCGACTCATCGTCGACTGCCCCGGCACCAAAGAGATCTTCCACATGGATAGGCTACTCATAGATCCAACAAAGGAGGCATTGCCGTGGACCGCCCCACCACCAATCCGCAGCGGAGGGCCGCCAAACCGGGCAGCCGCAACGCCCTGGTGGCGGCCTCCCGCCTGCATGGCTGGGTGGAACGTTTTGCGACAAGTCACGGAGGGCTGTCCGAAGAGCAGTGGACAGGGGACGGCGCGCTGCTTCTCTGCGCCAACGACGGCGCGACTGCCGCGCTGCGGGCACCATGGCCCGAGGATGGCAGGCCCGGCCGCGGCAAGACCAGCCTTGACCGCCTGGCCTCCGCGGCCAGGCAGGAGCGTGGGCTGGGGATCCTCCTGGTGCGCCGCGGCGGGTATGCAGTGGCAGCAGCCACAGGATTGACGGTGCTGGAATCCAAGAGCGGCAACCGCTACGTCCAGTCCCGGTCCGCGGCGGGAGGCCAATCCCAGCAACGTTTCGCCAGGAGGCGCACACACCAGGCCGATGCCCTGGTGGACACTGCGGCCGAACATGCTGCCAGGATCTTCGCGGCCCACACCGTCGAATACATCGTGCCAGGCGGTGACCGCGCCCTGGTGGAGCAGGTTTTGGACCATCCGGCGATGCGTTCCATGGCCAGGCGGCCCCGGCTTGCGTTGCTTGACGTTCAGGAGCCCAAAACTGCCGTCCTGGCCAAGGCCGCCGCCGACGCCTGCGCTGTCCGCATCACCGTCACCGACGCACCTGCGTAGCGGCTACGTAGCCACTAACAACCCGACAGCGCCCTCTGCAGCGGTGCCTGACGGTAGACGTAGCTGCCGGAATCGGTGAAACCGGCCCTCCGGTACAGCCCCTGCGCGCCGTGGTTTGCGGCCGTGACAAGCAGCCAGAAGCCCTGAAGGTCCAAGCGACGGCCTTCAGTGAGCAAGGCCGCCAACACCCGGGAAGCATATCCCTGCCTCCGGTGCGCGGCCGACGTCGCCATGCTGTAGATGCCACCCCAGCCAGCTGCCAGGGCAAGACGCCCGACGGCGGCCGGTTGCCCGTCGTCGTCCCTCACCAGCGCGTACACGGACGGACAGCCGGAAAGGATCGCCCGTGCGATTTCAAGCTCACGGTCGCCGCCGCGGCCGTCGATTGACCACCACAGGTGAAGCCACTCCTTGGACGGTTCCGGCGCCAGTTCCACTGGCGTGACCGGTGGCGCCCCTTGCAGGTCCCGGGTCCCCCGGACCATGATCAGGGTCTCGGACTGGCGCGTGAACCGCGCGCGGTCCAGCACGGCGTTCAAGTCCGCGCTCCGGACGTCGTCGAACACTTGGAAGATCAGGGGCAACCGCCGGCGCCGGTACCACTCAGAGGCTGCCCTGACGGCCGCGGAAACATCCCCATCAGCTCCGGAAGGATCCCTGGGCCACACCGAATTTGCCCGTTGGGTGACACCATGGGAGGCCCGCAGGACCCAGGTTCCCGTGTCCTCCCGGTCACAGGCAGGCCAGGCCCGGTCCATCAGGCCCTCCAACAACTGCCGGTCCACCCGGACCCCTCCTTTCCCAAAGACCGAAGGCCCTCCGCTTGACGCGGAGGGCCTTCGGTAACGCACTTACTCGGACTCTGGCTTGACGGCCGGCTTGGCTTCCGGCTTGAAGTCGACACCGGCTTCCTTGCGCTGCTGCGGAGTAATGGGAGCCGGCGCAGCCGTCAGCGGATCGAAACCACCGCCGGACTTCGGGAAGGCGATGACATCCCGGATGGAGTCCACGCCCGCAAGCAACGAGACCACGCGGTCCCAGCCAAGCGCGATGCCGCCATGCGGAGGTGCGCCGTACTTGAAGCCTTCAAGCAGGAAGCCGAACTTGGTCCGGGCATCTTCCTTGTCCAGGCCCATGAGCTGGAAGACGCGCTCCTGCACGTCACGCTGGTGGATACGGATTGAACCACCACCGATTTCATTGCCGTTGCACACGATGTCATAGGCATAGGACAACGCAGACTCCGGATCCTGGTCGAACGTGTCCAGGAATTCAGGCTTGGGCGAGGTGAAGGCGTGGTGCACGGCAGTCCACTGGCCCGAACCAACCGCTACATCGCCGGACGCCACGGCAGCGGCGGCGGGCTCGAACATTGGAGCGTCGACAATCCAGACGAAAGCCCAGTCCTTGGGATCGATCAGGCCAGTGCGGTGACCGATCTCTACACGGGCAGCACCCAGCAGCGAACGGGAGGCGTTCTTCTCGCCGGCGGCGAAGAAGATGCAGTCACCGGGCTTGGCACCGACAGCGTCGGCCAGTCCGGCACGTTCCTGTTCCGTGAGGTTCTTGGCGACAGGGCCTGCAAGTTCGCCGTCCTCCTTGTACAGGACGTACGCCAGCCCCTTGGCGCCACGCTGCTTGGCCCATTCCTGCCAGGCGTCAAGGGCGCGGCGGGCCTGGGAAGCACCGCCGGGCATGACAACCGCGCCAACGTAGGGGGCCTTGAAAACGCCGAAGTTGGTGTCCTTGAAGAACTCCGTCAGCTCCGTCAGCTCCAGGCCGAACCGCAGGTCCGGCTTGTCCGAACCGTACTTGGCCATGGCGTCCAGGTAGGTCATGCGGCGGATCGGCGTCGGAACCTCGACGTCAATCAGCTGCCACAGAGCCTTGACGATCGCTTCACCCAGTTCAATGATGTCGTCCTGGTCCACGAAGCTGGCTTCAATATCCAACTGAGTGAACTCGGGCTGGCGGTCTGCGCGGAAGTCTTCATCGCGGTAACAGCGGGCAATCTGGTAGTACTTCTCGAAGCCGCCGACCTGGAGAAGCTGCTTGAAGAGCTGCGGCGACTGCGGCAGCGCGTACCAGGAACCGGGGGCCAGGCGTGCCGGGACCAGGAAGTCACGGGCGCCTTCCGGTGTGGACCGCGTCAGCGTGGGTGTTTCGATCTCAACGTAGCCACGCTGGTGCAGCAGGTCGCGGGCCACGCGGTTGGCCTCGGAGCGAAGGCGGATGTTACGGGCCGGGCCCGGGCGTCGCAGGTCAAGGTAACGGTGCTTGAGGCGCGCTTCCTCCCCCACCTCCACGTGCTCGTCGATCTGGAACGGCAGCGGATCGGACGTGTTGAGAATGACCACCTTGTCCGCGATGACCTCGATGTCGCCCGTGGCCAGCGCAGGATTCTCATTGCCTTCGGGGCGCTTGTTGACAGTTCCCGTTACCTGCAGGACGTATTCGTTCCGCAGGCCGTGGAAGACCTCTTCCTCACGGACGACCACCTGTGCGACACCGGACGCGTCACGCAGGTCGACGAATGCCACGCCACCGTGATCACGGCGGCGGCCCACCCAGCCGGCCAGGGTAACGGTCTGTCCAATGTGCTCGGAGCGAAGTGATCCGAGGTCATGTGTGCGCAGCACAGCATTCCTTTCAGCATGAATTTTCGAGGGATCTCTGCAAAGACGATCCCGTCCGAGTTTACCCGCCCCGGTCGCGGCTCCCATGACGGGAGGTCAGGCAGTGACGACCCGCACGTGGAGGTCTTCTTCTGCCGGAGTCCAGGTTTCCGGATCAGCATCCACCTGGACGCCCGACCTGATGTCCTTGACCTGGTGCTTGCCGTCCTCGTCGGTGAACCAGACAAACGGAATTCCGCGACGGTCCGCGAACTTGATCTGCTTGCCGAATTTCTCGGCTTTGGCGGCCACTTCCGTGGCAATTCCGCGACCGCGCAGCCGGGCCGCTATGTCCTGGGCTGCCGACCAGCTGTCGTCATGGTTCAGGGCCACGAGGACAGCCGTGGGAACGGAGCGTGTTGCCGTGGCGAGTTCCTGGCTGAGGATGCGGGAAACGAGGCGGGTGACGCCGATGGAAAGTCCCACGCCCGGGAACTTCCGGTTGCCCTTGCTGGCCAGTGCGTCGTAACGGCCGCCCGAGCAAATGGATCCAAGCTGCTCATGGCCAACAAGCACCGTTTCCACGACGGTCCCGGTGTAGTAATCCAGCCCCCGGGCGATGCTGAGGTCGGCGATGACCTTGCCCGGAGCCCGCTGGACTGCGGCCTCGATGACCTGCCGCAGCTCATCAAGCCCCTCTTCCAGAAGCTCATGGGTGACGCCCAGCTCCCGGACCTTTTCCACGAACGATGTGTCCTCGGTCCGGATCGTAGCCAGCCGCAGCGCCAGGTCCGCCTGACCATCGCTTGCCCCGAGTTCGCTCTTCAAGAGCCCGGCGACCTTTTCAGGTCCGATCTTCTCGAGCTTGTCGATGCTGCGAAGGACGCCCGCAGTGTCATCCAGCCCGATACCGCGGTAGAAGCCCTCGGCGAGCTTGCGGTTGTTGACCCTCAGCCGGAAGTCAGGAATGGGAAGGGCACTGAGGGCCTCGGCGATCACCAGCGCGATTTCCACGTCATAGCGGAACGGCAATTCACCGTCGCCCACCACGTCGATGTCAGCCTGGGTGAATTCCCGGGCGCGTCCCTCCTGCGGGCGTTCACCGCGCCACACCTTCTGGATCTGGTAGCGCCTGAAGGGGAAGGAAAGATACCCGGCGTTCTCGACGACGTAACGGGCAAACGGCACAGTGAGGTCAAAGTGCAGGGCAAGGGCGTTCGGATCCGACTTGCCGGAAGCTGCGTCGGCGTCATCTTCCTGGAGCCTGCTCAGGCCATAGACTTCCTTGTCGATTTCACCCTTGCGGAGGAGCTGCCCGACGGTCTCCACGGCGCGCGTCTCAATGGAAGAGAACCCGTGGAGCTCGAAGGTCTTCCGCAGGGTGTCCAGGACATGGAGCTCCACCAACCGTTCCTGGGGAAGCCACTCGGGGAATCCGGACAGGGAGGCGGTACGTGCCATGGTGGATGAACTCCTTGAAGAAAGCAGACCGGAAACGGCACCAGACTCAAACCGGCCATTCGGCGTTTGGGGAGCGGGCGTCCAACAGGTCATGCATAAACTATGTGCGGCAGCCAGTTTATGCTTTCCGCGCGTGCACATCTAATACAGCACGCCGGTCCTGCAGGCAGCCGTGGACGTGGACACTTTCAGGAGGACTCTTGGCAACAAGGTCGCGGGATGACCGCGAAGCAAGACGGCGTATCCGGCAGATGGAAGCCAAGCGGGCACTCCGGCAGGAGCAAGGCAAGCGCCGGAAGCGCGACAACGTCCTTGCAGCCAGTGCAGCCGGCGTGGCAGTGGTTCTCGCGGTGGTGCTGCAACTGACCGTTTTCAGTTCCAACCCCACGGAGGCTGAGTTTGCCGCCGCCGAAGCCGGCCTGAACACCACATCCGCGTCCCCTTCAGCGTCCAACAGCGCCGGAATTCCCGGGCCGGAAACAGCAGCCGGCAAGACCTTCACGGGAGAACTCTCCCTGAACGGTGGCGCAGTGGGAGTAGAGCTGAACGGCACCGCAGCTCCCCAGGCCGCCGCAGTCTTCAAGTCATTGGCAGACAGCAACTACTACAGCGGGGCGTTGTGCCACCGGCTGACCACGGCAGAGACCTTTGGGCTTCTGCAATGCGGGGCAAAAGATGCCAGCGGCGCCGACGACCCCGGCTATCGTTGGGGCCCCCTCGAGAACACCCCTGCAGACAATCTCTACCCCGCGGGGACCATTGCCGTAGCCCGCACCGGCAACGACGCATACGGTAACGGGCACCAGTTCTTTATTGTCTACAAAGACACCACGATCCCGGCTGACAACGCCGGCGGCTATACCGTGGTCGGCAAGGTCACCAGCGGCCTTGACGTGGTCACAGCGATTGCTGCCGCAGGGCTCACGCCGGGCGAAAACACCACGGACGGCGCCCCTGTGGCACCTGTCACGATAGACTCGTTTTCTCTGAAGTAACCAGCTCAGGGCCCCGGCCCGGGGCGTATTACCTTAGCAGTCCCTCCAAGCGAAAGACTTTTAGCGGTGACAGACAGTCAGAAATCCGACGAATCAGCAGTAGTGGCCAACGAGGAAGCTGCCTCGGCAAACGGCAGCGCCGGCACCGAGGCAGCAACCGCTGCCGGGTCCGGCAAGCCCTCCGCGCCCCGCCCGGCTCCTTCCCCCGCAGCTTTCGCTGCCCGTCCCAAAACTCCTGCCGCCGTCGTGCCGGCAGCGCCGGCAGTGTCTGCTTCCTCACTCGCGGAAGCCGCAAAGTGGGGCCGCGCCGAGGGTGATGGACACGTTTTCCTCACCTTGGACGGGGAAGAGATTGCCGTGGGCCAATACCCCGGCGTAACGCCTGACGAGGCCCTGGGCTACTTCGCGCGCAAGTTCGACGACGTCATCGCCCAGGTTGTCTTGTTGGAGCACCGCGTGGAATCCAAGGCGCCTGCCACCGACATGCAGAAAACCGTCAACCACCTGCGCGAGCAACTGGCAGAGCGGAACATGGTGGGAGACATCCGTTCCGCCGAAGCCCGGCTGGACACCCTCTCCGGGCAGATCGTTGAACTCGAAAAGTCGGAGAAGGCCGCCCATGACGCAATCCGGGCGAACGAGCTTGCGGCCCGGGAAGCAATCGTGGCTGAAGCCGAGTCCATCGCCGGCCAGGATCCTGCCCAGATCCAGTGGAAGACTTCCAGCGCCCGGATGAACGAGCTCTTCGAGAGCTGGAAAGCCGCGCAGAAGAGCGGCGTCCGTTTGGGTCGCAGCAATGAGGATGCCCTCTGGAAGCGGTTCCGTTCCGCGCGTACGGTCTTTGATCGCCACCGCCGCGCCTACTTCTCCCAGCTGGACAGCAACAACTCCGCTGCGAAGGCCGCCAAGGAGGCCCTGATCGCCGAAGCCGAGGCCCTGTCCTCGTCCACGGAGTGGGGCTACGCCGCCGGAGAATACCGCCGGCTCATGGACCAGTGGAAGGCCACCCCGCGCGCCAGCCGCAAGGACGACGACGCGCTGTGGGCACGCTTCCGCGCCGCCCAGGATGTCTTCTTCACCAACCGCCAGGCCGCCAACGAGCAAATTGACCAGGAGTACGCTGCGAACCTGACGGTGAAGGAGCAATTGGTCGCCGAGGCACAGGCGCTCCTGCCTGTCACGGATCTCAACGCCGCCAAGAAGGCCCTGCAGTCCATCCGCGACCGCTGGGAGGACGCAGGCAAGGTTCCCCGCGCCGACATGGGCCGCATCGAAGCCGGCCTCCGCAAGGTCGAGGATGCTGTCCGCGAGGCCGAAGACGATCAGTGGCGCCGCAGTAACCCGGAAACCAAGGCCCGGACCAACAGCGCCTTGTCCCAGCTTGAGTCTGCCATCGCGGGACTCAAGGACGATCTCGCCAAGGCCGAGAAGGCCGGCGACCAGCGACGCATCAAGGCAGCACGCGAGGCACTGGAGGCACGCGAGGCTTGGCTGGACCAGATCCAGCGCTCAGCCAGCGACCTCGCCTGATCCCCGCCGGTCCAGCAACACCCGCAGGCCCCGTAACGGTTTTCCACATAGCCGCTGCGGGGCCTGTACCCGTTCTGCGTGCTCAGGGAATGATCAATGAATGGCTCTTCCCCGCATCTCCCCGCCTCCCCCGGCGTACCCCGCTTCGGCCAGGGTGCAAATCCTGCAGGAACCAACTCTTCAGGAGCTCTATTCGCCCGGGCGCATCTTTACGTGGCATGAGCTCCAGGGCATGTCGGTGGACGGTGTCCTCCGGCCGGTCTACGGCAAAAGCTATGCCGCCCCCGGCGTTGACCTAACAGCCCGGCTGCGCGCCCGCGCAGCGTCGCTGACTGTCCCCGGGAAAATACGTACCAAGGTGGTCGCCGGGAGACTCACGGCCGCATGGATCTATGGCTGCGCGAGCCCACCAAAGGACCTGTCGCTGCTTGTCGATGCCAAACACCGCATCTCCAGCCTCCGGGGCGCCAAGGGATGCAATCTCCATGAAGTCCGGCTGGGTCAGATGGACGTCGTCAGCATCGGGGGGATGCTGGTCAGCAGCCCGTTGAGGACAGCTGCGGACATAGCCCTGCACGTGGACCAGCGGGAGGCTATTCCGGCCTTGAGGGGCCTGCTGCAGGACCCGGAGCTTGGGGTCCGGCTGAGGCTGCTCCTCCTTGCCGTCGAGTCCGCGCCACGGGTTCCGCACAAAAAGCGCGCCCTGGCTACCCTTGGCAGGCTTGCCTCCTCCGGGGCGGGCCGGCCGTCCCCCTAGTTGCTGGTTGCGAGTTGCTAGTTGCGCCGCCGGTTGCCTGTAGTGCGGTACACGTCAAAGACACCATCGATCCGGCGAACCGCGTTCAGGACATGGTGCAGATACTTGGGGTCGCCCATCTCAAACGCGAACTTCGAGATAGCCACGCGGTCGCTGGACGTGTGCACCGAGGCGGCGAGGATGTTCACGTGGTTGTCGGACAAAACGCGGGTAACGTCGGAAAGCAATGACTTGCGGTCCAGTGCCTCGACCTGGATTTCCACCAGGAACACACTGGATTGCGTAGGAGCCCACTCAACCTCCACGATCCTGTCAGGCTGGTCGCGAAGCCCGGAAACGTTGGTGCAGTCAGTCCGGTGGATCGACACACCGGAGCCCCGGGTGACGAAGCCAAGGATCGGATCCGGTGGCACGGGCGTACAGCATCGGGCGAGCTTGACCCACACATCACCTACACCACGCACAATGACACCGGAGTCGGAGAACTTGGTCTTGGCCACCTGGGTAGGAATGCTGACCTCATCGAGGTCCTCATCAGGCGTCTCATGGCCGCTCAATTGCTCCATGAGCTTTTCCATGACCGACTGGGCCGAGGTATGGCCATCGCCCACGCCGGCATACAGGCCGGAGATGTCGACGTAGTGGAAGTCCTCGGCCACTGTCGACAAGGCGTCGTGGGTCATGAGCCGCTGAAGGGGCAGGTTCTGCTTCCGCATGGCGCGGGTCAGCATGTCCTTGCCGCGGTCGATCGCTTCCTCGCGGCGTTCCTTGGAGAACCACTGGCGGATCTTGTTCCTGGCCCGGGCGGACTTAACGAAATGCTGCCAGTCCTGGCTGGGACCTGCACCTTCGGCCTTGGACGTGAAAATCTCCACCCAGTCGCCGTGGTTCAGCTCGCTGTTGAGCGGGACGAGCTTGCCGTTGACGCGGGCGCCAATGGTCCGGTGCCCCACTTCCGTGTGCACGGCATAGGCAAAGTCGACCGGGGTGGAACCCGCCGGGAGGGCCATGACCTCGCCCTTGGGCGTGAAGACGAAGACTTCCCGGGCGTTGATCTCGTAGCGGAGGGAATCGAGGAACTCGCCGGGATCGGAGGTCTCCTGCTGCCAGTCCACCAGCGACCGCAGCCAGCCCATGTCGCCGTCGCGGGGACTGCCCGGACCCACGGCCGTACGGTTGGGCTGGTCCTTGTACTTCCAGTGCGCAGCCACGCCGTACTCGGCACGGCGATGCATCTCGTGGGTGCGGATCTGGATTTCCACCGGTTTACCGCCAGGACCAATCACTGTCGTGTGCAGCGATTGGTACATGTTGAACTTGGGCATGGCGATGTAATCCTTGAACCGCCCTGGCAGTGGGTTCCATCGCGAATGGAGGGTACCGAGCGCCGCGTAACAGTCCCTGACCGAATCAACCAGGACGCGGACACCCATGAGGTCGTTGATGTCGTCGAAGTCTTTGTCCCGGACGATCATCTTCTGGTAGATGGAGTAGTAGTGCTTGGGCCGGCCCGTAATGGTGGCCTTGATCCGCGCGGTGCGGAGGTCGTCTGCGATCTGGTTGCGGATGACGCTGAGGCTCTTCTCGCGCTCCGGGGTGCGATCCCCCACCATCCGCACGATTTCCTCGTAGACCTTGGGATAGAGCGCAGCGAAGGACAGGTCTTCCAGTTCCCACTTGATGGTGTTCATGCCCAGCCTGTGCGCGAGGGGCGCGAAAATCTCCAGCGTCTCCCGCGCTTTCCGCGAGGACGACTCTGCCGAGACAAAACGCCAGGTCCGGGCGTTGTGGAGCCGGTCCGCGAGCTTGATCATGAGGACCCGGATGTCCTTGGCCATGGCCACGACCATCTTGCGCACGGTCTCGGACTGGGCGGCCTCGCCGAAGCTCACCTTGTCCAGCTTGGTGACACCGTCCACCAGCATGGCCACTTCGGGGCCGAAATCCCGGGTGAGGTCAGCCAAGGTGTACGGCGTATCCTCCACCGTGTCATGGAGCAAAGCGGCAGCCAGCGTGGTGCCGGTCATGCCGAGTTCGGCAAGAATCGTGGCAACGGCTACCGGATGGGTGATGTATGGGTCACCGCTCTTGCGCTTCTGTCCCTGGTGGCTGCGCTCGGCGACGGTAAACGCCCGCTGGATGAGGTCGAAGTCCTCTTTGGGATTATTGGCTCGGACGGTGCGCAGCAAGGGTTCAAGAATGGGCGAGTACGGTGCGACACCGCGTCCTGTCAGGCGGGCCAGGCGGGACCTGGTCCGCTCGCGCCGCCCCGGGAAGGTGGGCCGCGAGCCCGCAGCGTCCACGGGGACAGCACCAAGAGCCCGCCCGGCAACGCTGGTTGCCGGAACCGTCACGCTGCCGTGACCGTCTTCCCCGCCCGCCGGTGGTGCCGACGTCGCACGTTCTTCCACAGAAGTACCCCTCACGACCGATTTAATTATCCCAGTCTATTCCTGTCACCGAATGCTTCTCCAACCGGGGAGCACACCAGCGGCAACCGGGCAAGTCAAAGAGCCGGCCTCCGCGTGATGACGGAGGCCGGCCCAAGGGACGCTGAATGCTGCGGAACCGCTTTAGACAGCGGCCGCGGAACGACGGTGGTGGACCCTCTTGGCCTGCTTGACCAGTTCCGGTTCTCCTTGCCGCAGCCAGGCATACAGCGGCGCAGCAATAAAGATCGTGGCGGCCGTACCGATGAGGATGCCGACGAACAGCGCCAGGGAAAGGTCGCGGAGTGTTCCGGCACCGAGGAGCCCGGCACCGATGAAGAGAATCGCGGCCACCGGCAGCACGGCAACCATCATGGTGTTGATGGAGCGGACCAGGGTTTGGTTCACTGCCAGATTCACTTCCTCGCCGAACGTGCGGCGGGTGGACGTAGCGATGTCCGAGGTGTTTTCCCTGATCTTGTCGAACACCACCACAGTGTCGTACAGGGAATAGCTGAGGACCGTCAGGAAGCCGATGATGGCCGACGGCGTCACTTCAAAATCGCTCAGGGCGTAGACACCCGCCGTGGTGAACATGGTGACCACCATTCCCACCAGGGCTGACAGCGACATTTTCCAGGTCCGGAAGTACAAGGCCATCAGTACTGCCGCAAGGCCCACGAACACAGCCAGGCCGATCAGCGCCTGGCGGGTTACGTCCTGGCCCCACGTGGGGCCAACAAAGGTGGACGTCACCTCGTTGTCGGAGACACCATACGCACTGGTCAAGCCCTCTTTGATCCGGAGGGTTTCCTCGTCAGTGAGTTGGTCGGTCTGGATGCGCATGGTGTTACCGGCTACATTCGCAACACGGGGTACCGCGCCGGCAACCACATCATGGACTGCCTTCTCCCCCAGCGAGGCGTCCGTGGTCTTGACATTGGAGACGGTGAATTCGGAACCGCCGCGGAACTCGATGCCCAGGTTGAATCCACCCTTGAGCAGGGGAATCAGGATGGACAGCGCCACGGCCACAGCGGCGACGACAAACCAGATCTTCTTGGCGCCGACAAAGTTGTAGGACCGCTTGCCTGTGTAAAGCTCGTAACCGAAGGTGGCAAAGCTCGTGGTCATTACTTCTCCTCCTTGGTGCCCTGGGAAGTACCGGTCAGTTGGCCCTTCGCAGCAAGGCGCCGTTCGGCAATGGTCATGCGCCGCTCGGCCTCGGCGGAGGCACCGGCATTTCGTGTCCGCACGGGAACGGGCTTTTCGTCAGGAGTACGCAGCCGACCTGCCCCGCGGTAGAGCGGAACGGCGCCGAGCCGGTCAGGTGAAAGACCAGAGAACCTGTGGCCTTCGCCAAAGAACTTGGTCCGGGCAAGGAGCTGGAGCGTGGGGTGCGTGAACATGAAGACGACGATCAGGTCCGCCACGGCCGTCAGGCCCAAGGTGAAGGCGAAGCCACGCACGTTGCCCACTGCCACGAAGTACAACACCAACGCAGCCAGGAGGTTCACGGCCTTGGACGCAAGGACCGTCCGCTTGGCGCGCTTCCAGCCATTCTCCACGGCCGAGACCAGTCCACGTCCTTCGCGAAGCTCATCGCGGATGCGTTCGAAGTAGACAATGAAGGAGTCGGCGGTCTGGCCGATGGCCACGATCAAGCCGGCCACACCTGCCAGGGACAGGCGGTAGTTCTCGGTCCAGCCCAGAATGGCGATTGCCAAGTACGTCAAAACACCTGCCACCACCAGGGAGGCGATGGTGACCAGCCCCAGGGCACGGTACTGGAACAACGAGTACACCACTACCAGCAGGAGGCCGATCACGCCGGCAAGGAGGCCCAGCCGGAGCTGGTCGCTGCCGAGCGTTGCCGAGATTTGCTCCTGCGACTGGATCTCGAAGGAAATCGGCAAGGCGCCGTAGCGGAGCTGGTCGGACAATGCCTTGGCAGATGCCTGCGTGAAGTTGCCGGTGATCTGGGGACGTCCGTCCGTGATCACTGCCAGGGAGCGGGGAGCTGAAATCACCTGGTCGTCAAGGACAATTGCGAACTGCGCCTTGGGATCCTCGGTGCCCTGTGCCTGGGCCGCTACGTAGTACTGGTTGAGGCGTTCGGTGACCTGCTTGAACTTCTCGGTGGCATTGCCGTTGAAGACGATGTTCACGCCCCAGGAGTTCGTGACGGAACCCTGGGCACCCTGGACCTGCGTGAAGTCGGAGTCGGCGATGTCCTGGCCTTTGACTTCCACCGGGCCAAGAATGTACTTGATGGCCGGTGTCTGGGCAGTGGCAGCCTCGCACGTCACCAGGGGCTTGGCGGGGTCGGACCGTTCCCGCCTTTCCGTGGACGGGTTGACGCAGTCCAGCGCCTCGAATTCCTTGTAGACCTCCGGTGTTACCCAGTTGGTGTCACTGGCATTGGCCGGCTCAGCCGTTGGCTTGGGCAGTTGGTCATCCGGCGTGCGGGATTCCTCAGGAATCGCCGAGGGGTCCGCCGCAGCAATGACAGGACGGAAGTTCATGTCGGCAGAGGCCTGGATCAGGTCCCGGGTCTCCTTGGACGGAGTTCCGGGAAGGCTGACCACCACGTTGCGTCCGGACTGGGTGCTGATCTCGGCTTCGGCAACACCGGAGCCGTCCACGCGCTGGCGGATGATGGCAACAGCCTGGTTCAGCTGCTCCTCATTGATTTCGCTGGAGCCCTCAACCCGGGGCGCCAGGATCATCTGGGTCCCGCCTTCGAGGTCCAGTGCAAGCTTTGGCGCCCAGCTGGCGTTGCCGGTCAGGACGCCGCCACCGAGGACGGCGGTGAGTACAACGAATATTGCGCCTAGCCAGGTCAGCACCCTGCGGGCTGAGTTTTTAGGGCCGGTCCGTGCCATGTTCGATCTTCCTGTTATCGCCGGACAGCCGCCGGCGGACGCCTGTAAGCGCCTGCCGGCGGCTCTCCGCTGCCGTAGAAGTTTTCTTGCGCGGTGTTGCCGCGACTGACGGTGCTAGTTGTCCTTCTTGTCCTCTTTGTTGAGGCGCGCGATGGTTTCCTCCGGCGTCTCGTTCGCTGCAGGAGCGTCGGCACCCGCGGCCGTGAGGGAAGAAGCATCGTTCGGAACCACCGGGGCTTCTTCTTCGACCTTGTCAAGGATCTTGGTGACGGCCTGGCGGTGAACCGTGGCCTCGTTGCCGGGAGAAAGCTCAAGAACAACCTTGTTCTCGGCGTCATCGATGGACACGATGCGGCCGAAGAGACCGAAGCTGGTCATGACGTCGACACCAGGAGCAAACTTCGACTGCATCTCAGCCTGCTGCTGCTGGGTCTTCTTGTTTTTGCGGAACATCATGAAGACAAAGAGTCCAAGCATGACGAACAGCAATATGGTCATTGGATCCACAGGGAAGTTCCGTTCTGTACTTACGTTCTGGTCCACGGCAACGTCCCCGACGATCCAGCAAGCACGCATGGATCAAGGACTCGAACGTGCCGAGCGTCATACCAGTCTAGAGGGTAAAGCTGAACGCATCATGTCAACCGGAGCGATTCAAACGATCGGCGTGGTCTGGTCCTCGTCAAAAAGGCTGAGGGTTTCCTGTCCGAAGACCCCGGCCGGCACAGCGTAGCCCAAGTGGGTCCAGGCAGAAGCCATGGCAATGCGGCCCCTTGGAGTCCTCCCCAGCAGGCCCTCCCTGACCAAATAGGGCTCTGCCACAGTCTCCACGGTCTCGGGCTCCTCCCCCACCGCAATCGCCAGGGTGGAAAGGCCGACCGGTCCACCATTGAATTTGGTGATGAGGGCTTCCAGCACAGAACGGTCCAAACGGTCCAGGCCGCGTTCGTCGACTTCGTACATATCCAGTGCCGCCGATGCGGAACGGGCGTCGATCTGGTCGATGCCGTGAACCAGTGCCCAGTCCCTCACCCGCCGAAGCAGCCGGTTGGCGATACGCGGCGTCCCCCGGGAACGCCCGGCGATCTCCGTAAAACCTGCCGAGTTCACCTTCAGGTCCAAAAGTCCGGCAGAGCGCCGAAGAACCAGTTCCAGTTCCTCCACGGCATAGAACTCGAGGTGGCCCGTGAATCCGAAACGGTCCCGCAGCGGCCCGGGGAGCAACCCTGCCCTGGTGGTGGCACCCACAAGGGTGAACGGCGGAAGTTCCAGTGGAATGGCTGTGGCCCCGGCACCCTTGCCGACCACGATGTCCACCCGGAAATCTTCCATGGCCATGTACAGCATTTCTTCCGCAGGCCGTGACATACGGTGGATCTCGTCCAGGAAAAGCACTTCGCCCTCGGACAATGAGGACAGAATGGCCGCAAGGTCTCCGGCGTGCTGGATGGCCGGCCCGCTGCTGATCCGCAGCGGTGCGTTCATTTCCGCCGCGATGATCATGGCCAGTGTGGTCTTGCCCAGGCCCGGCGGACCGGACAGGAGCACATGGTCGGCGCTCCGCCCACGCAAGCGGGAGGCCTCCAGAACCAGGGAGAGTTGCTTCCTGACCCGGTGCTGCCCCACGAAATCATGAAGATTCTTGGGTCGGAGGGCCGCCTCGATGACCCGTTCTTCCGGCTCCTCGCCTCCCGCGACGAGTGACTGCTCAGCCACGGCTGCCTACGCGGTTGCCCGCACGCGCGCCATCCTGCCCAAGCCAGCGCAATGTTGCGCGGAGGATCTGCGCGACGTTTCCGGAGTCCACCAACTCCGGGGAATCCGCCATGGCTTTGTCGATGCTTCCCGTGGCGTCTTTTTCCGACCAGCCAAGGCTGGTCATGGCGGCCACTACCTGGGGCTTCCAGTCCGGTCCCGCCGCCACGGCGGGAGACGCAACGGCACCGGTGCCATGTGGGACCAGCTTTCCGGCAAGTTCGAGGACGATCCTGCCCGCGACCTTGGGCCCGATTCCCGGCACTTTGGTGAACGCCTTGTTGTCACCAGTGTGCGCTGCCATGCGGATGGCCTCAGGCTCATGGACGGCCAGGACGGCCAAGGCCAGTCGAGGTCCGACGCCACTGACGCTGAGCAGGACCTCGAACACCTCGCGTTCGTCGTCGTCGGCGAAACCAAACAGGGTCAGGGAATCTTCACGCACGATCATCGACGTGAAGAGCTTTGCTTCGGAGCCGACTTTGAGGTGGCTCAAGGTCTGCGGCGTGGCATACACGCTCATCCCCGCACCGTTGAGGTCGATCACGGCGGTGGACAGACCAACATGGGCTACTGTCCCGCGGAGAAAACTGATCAAAACCCGGCTCCTGACATTTATTGCGCCGGCCCGTGGGACTGGACCGCCACATTATCCGAACATATCTACGAATACCCTAGCAAGGGCGCCGGACAATCACCGCGACCGCCGCGCCTTTGCCTCAGCCTCCGCCCAGGCACGTTGGGCGGGGGTGAGCGTCCCTTGGCCGCCCGTTCCCGGTGCAGCCACACTGCCTGCCCGCCACGCGTGCGTCAGGGCCAAGGCCAGGGCGTCGGCGGCATCGGCCGGTTTTGGCGGCGCATCCAACCGAAGAATCTTGGTCACGAGCTTGGTCACGGCCTCCTTGTTGGCACCGCCGCTTCCCGTCACAGCCGCCTTGACCTCGGAGGGGGTATGCAGGGCTACGGGGATATTCCTGCGCGCCGCGGCTGCGATCACCACACCCGAGGCCTGGGCGACTCCCATCACGGTGCTCACGTTCATCTGCGAGAAGACCCGCTCCACCGCCACAACGTCCGGCTTGTGAAGGTCGAGCCATTCGTCGATCGCCTGCGCAATGGCGAGCAGCCGCTTGTCCAGGGAAAGATCCGCGGACGTTCCCACGACACCGACAGCAACCATGGTGGCGCGGCGGTTCCGTTCGATATCCACCACACCAATGCCGCAACGGGTAAGGCCCGGATCGACTCCCAATACACGAAGAGTCAATTCCGGGCCTTCCTGTCAGCGGTAAAGATTCCTTGGTGCCTACTCGGCGTCGAGCGCGGCCTGGACGTCGTCGCTGAAGTCCGCGTTGCTGTAGACATTCTGCACGTCATCGAGGTCTTCCAGGGCGTCCACGAGCTTCATGAACTTCTTGGCGCCGTCCAGGTCCAGGTCCACCTGCATGGAGGGGACGAACTCGACTTCATCGGAGTCGTACTCGATGCCGGCGTCCTTCAGGGCGTCGCGGATGGCCTGGATGTCCGACGGCTCGGAGTGGATCTCCCAGTTGTCGCCACTGTCCTTGACTTCCTCGGCTCCTGCTTCCAGGACCGCCATCAGGATGTCGTCCTCGCTGAGCCCGTTCTTGGGAAGGACCACCACGCCCTTGCGGGTGAAGAGGTAGCTGACCGACCCGGGGTCGGCAATGGTTCCACCGTTGCGTGAAATGGCGAGGCGGACTTCGGAGGCCGCGCGGTTCTTGTTGTCCGTGAGGCATTCGATCAGCAGCGCCGAACCCTGCGGGCCGCGGGCTTCGTACATGATTTCGGTGTAGTCGACCACTTCGCCGGTCAGCCCGGCGCCACGCTTGATGGCACGGTCGATGTTGTCGTTGGGGACCGAGGTCTTCTTGGCCTTGGTAACGGCAAGCTCGAGGCCGGGGTTGCCCGAAAGGTCGGGACCACCCATACGGGCGGCAACTTCGATGTTCTTGATCAGCTTGGCGAACGACTTTGCACGGCGGGCGTCAATGACGGCTTTCTTGTGCTTGGTGGTCGCCCATTTGGAGTGGCCTGACATGCTTTACGCTTCTCCTCTGATCATTCGAATAAAGAGTTCATGCACGCGCTTCTCGCCCGTCACTTCCGGATGGAAGGAGGTGGCCAGCAGGTGGCCGGAGCGCACTGCAACAATTCTAGCCAATCCGTGCAAAGTGGCCGTGTGGGTGGCATGGTCCGGATCGACCTGGGCGAGTACTTCAACGCCAGGTCCCACCCGCTCTACCCACGGACCGCGGATGAAGACGGCGTGGACAGGATCCACGGTTCCGCCCTCCGCCGCGCTGAATTCCAGTCCTTTGAAGTCGAGGTCGGTTTCGAAGGATTCGCGCTGGCGTCCAAAGGCGTTGCGGCGGACCGTGATGTCCAGGCCACCGAAGGTCTGCTGGGGATTGCCCTCGAGGTCGGTGGCGGGATCGGCAATCTGGTCCGCCAGCAGGATCATGCCTGCGCAGGATCCGTACACCGGAAGGCCGTCGGCAATCCGTTTCCGAAGGGGCTCCGCGATCTCGAAGATCCGGGAAAGTTTATCGATGGTGGTCGACTCGCCGCCCGGGATGATCAGGCCATCGACGTCGTCCAGTTCAGCAGGGCGCCGCACACCAATGCCCTGGGCGCCGGCGGCTTCCACGGCATGGATGTGTTCACGGAAATCGCCCTGGAGAGCCAACACACCGATCCGGAGCCCTGCACCCGGGCGCGATGAAGCGTCGGAAAGGGAATGGGTCATTCGACCATCATAGTGGCCCGGGCCTCAAACACCGTCCCGGCCGGCTTCCACCCCGGCTTCATGCCGCGTCTGGGATATATTACAGAGCATGTTTTCCTTCAGCGTTCCCCTCGGCAAGCTGGTCCGTTCCCTGTCCCGGCTCCGTGGTGGAGGGTCGGCTTTTCCCGGGCTGGTAGTGGAGAAAATCGATCCCGGCTTCATGCAGCGGACGCTGGCCTCACTCCCCCACGGCGTGGCTGTGGTGAGCGGTACCAACGGCAAGACAACCACCACGAAAATGGTGGTGGAGCTGCTCGAAAGCCAGGGCTTGAAGGTCTTCACCAACCGCACCGGCAGCAACTTCACCCGCGGCGTCGCAGCCTCGCTGCTCGGTGATGTGGACTGGAAAGGCACCCTGGACGCCGATGTTGCCGTCCTGGAACTGGATGAGGCCCATGCCGTTCATTTCGTCAACAAGGTCCAGCCGCGCTTCAGCCTGTTGCTCAATGTCCTGCGTGACCAACTGGACCGGTTCGGCGAAATCGACAAGACCGCCAGGCTGCTGGAACACATCGCCGTCAAGACCACCGAAACCGTGGTCCTTAACCGTGAAGACCCTCGGGTAGCGCGGATCGCGGATGTCCTGGCCGGGCCTTCGGCCCCCGGAACCGCGTCTGTGCGGTACTTCGGCCTCGACGAGTCGCTCCGCAGCACCTTCCCCAACGACGACGACATGCGTACGGCGACAGGTATTGCCTCCCCCGGTACCACGGTGGACGGCACCGACGGCGACGTTCCCGCCCGCCCTGCTGCCGACGTCGTACTCCGCCGCGTTGGTGCCCAGGACGCAGACTTTGAGTTCGACGGCGAAACTGTCACCACCACCATGAAGCTGCGGGGCGTCTACAACATCTTCAACGCTGCGGCCGCCCTTTCCCTGGCCCGTGCGATCCTCCATACCGGGGCTGTGGACACACCCAAACTGGTCAAGGCGCTGGGTAACGTGGCTCCGGCCTTCGGCCGTGGTGAAAGCCTTACTGTGGACGGCCAACCGCTGGAGCTGGTGCTCGTGAAGAACCCGAGCGGTTTCCGCCTGGGCCTGAAATCCTTCCCTGCAGGCGGCTATGCCACGATGATCGCGATCAACGACAACTACGCCGATGGCCGGGACATGTCCTGGCTGTGGGACGTGGAGTTCGACTCCTTGCGCACCAACGGGGTGGACCTGCTGACCGGAGTCCGCGCCTACGACATGGCCCTTCGGCTCCAATACGACGACGTGCGTTTCGGTGGCGTGGAACCTGACATCAATGAGGCCCTGCACGCCTTCATTGACGGCTCCAGGGGCAAACCCAAGCGGATTTTCTGCACCTACACAGCCATGCTCGCCATCCGGCGCGAACTGTCCAAAATCACCATAGTTGAGGTGGTCTCATGACCTCGGAAGCCCAGCCCGGCAAGGGAACCCTTCGCGTCCTGCAGCTCTACCCCAAGGACATGAACATCTACGGGGACTGGGGCAATGCCCTGGTGCTGAAGCAGCGCATCACGTGGCACGGCTACAAGCCGGAACTGCTTGAATACAACGTAGGTGACGACTTTCCGGATGACATCGACATTATTGTCGGCGGCGGGGGCCAGGACAGCGGCCAGGTGGTTATCCAGGAGGACCTCCAGTCCCGCGCTGAGCTGCTCCGCGGCATGGCCGACGACGGCGCACCCATGTTGGTGATCTGTGGGCTGTACCAGCTTTTCGGCAAGTTCTTCAAGACCAGTGCCGGCCCGGTCATCCCTGGTATCGGCATCCTCGACGTCGAAACCCATGGAACGGACGAGCGGCTGATCGGCAACGTCATCCTCAAGTCTCCCGAGTTCGGCGATGTCCTGGGATACGAAAACCACAGCGGACAGACCACCCTGGGTTCCGGCGTCGAGCCTCTTGGAACCGTCACCAAGGGCGCCGGCAACAACAGCAAGGACGGCCACGAAGGCGCCAGGTACCGCAACGTGGTGGCCAGCTACCTCCACGGATCCCTGCTCCCGAAGAACCCGGCGATTGCCGACTTCCTGATCAGGACAGCCGCCGAACGCAGGTTCGGAACCTTCGTTCCGGGAACGCCCGACGACGACTACGCCCGCCTCGCGCGCGAGCACGCAGCCCGCCGTCCGCGGTAGGGCCTATTTCTCCTTGGTGATAAGCAGTTCGTGGGCTCCTGCTGTGGCAGCGCCCATCGACTCCACCACCGCCTTGGTGCGCTGGTGGGTGGCGGCGTCCGCCGCCGGGGAGGCGCAGACACCCTGCGGGGCGTCACTTGCCACAGAGCACCAGCGGTAAGGATCACGGACAATGACCGACGGCGCCCATGCGAGGTCGGAGGTGGTCCACTGGCCGGCTTCATTCCGGCTGAACTGTGCGCGGACCAGCAGGCCCTCGTTATTGACGACGTACCAGGGCGAGAGTTCAGTGACCCCGTTGCCCAGGCCGTAGACGATCCAGGTGCCTTTGTAGTTCTCGATCGGCAGGACAGAGTGGGTGTGGTGGCCGTAGATCATCGTGAACTGGCCACTGTCCACCAAGGCGTGGGCTACCTCCTGTTGCTGCAGGTTGGGCTCGCTGGCGTATTCGTCGCCGGCGTGCATAACACCCAGCACAATATCTGCGCCCAGGCTTCGCGCCTTGGCCGCCTTCGCGATCATGGCCGCCGGATCCAGGGCATCGACCAACCAGGGGTATTCCGGGATTTGCCCGTTGAGACCGTAGGTGCCGATGATCACGGCGACCGTGGCGGCTTCCGTTTTGAGCATCAGGATCTCCTGCGCTGCTGCTTCCGTACGGTAGGAGCCCGTGTGCTTCAGACCGGCGGCATCCAGTGCATCGAGGGTGCGGAGCAATCCTTCCGTCCCGCGGTCTATGGTGTGGTTGCTGGCCGTGGTGCAGGCCTGGTAGCCAACGTCCTTGGCGGCTGTGACGATCTGCGGCGGAACGTTGAAGGAGGGGTAGGCGGAGAACGGCCCGTCCGGGGTGGCCACCGGGGTTTCCTGGTGACAGATGGCCAGGTCGCTGTTGCGGATGTAGGGCCGCTGCCCTTCCAGGAGCGGCACGAAGGTGTACCCGGGCTGGCCCGCCGCGGCAGCATCCGCGCGGGCCTGCTGCCAGAGTTGGGTATGCACCAGCATGTCCCCGGTCACGGTGATGGACGTACAGCGGAGCGTGGGGCAGGCGGGCCCCTTACCCGGCGTTGGGGTCGGCGTTGGGGTGGGGGTCGGCGCCTGGGTTTCGGTCGGTGCGGGGGAACCGCTCTGCTCCCGCGCATCATTTTCGGCGATGACGCCGCATGCACCCATGATCAGCAAGAGCGTCGCCGCAGGGAATACGATCGCTGTCCGCTTCATTACGGCGCCCATACGTGTGATCTTGCCCATAACCGCCATCCTACGATCGCGGAGCCGGAAGTACTTGGCGCGCCACCGTTGAGGACGCGAATCTTACGGTTTTAACGAACGACGCCGGGAGGCTGCCCCTCGCGGGCGGCCCTCCGGCGTCGTTGTGCTGCTTACTACAGCCGCTTACTACCAGCCGCGTTCGGCGAGGCGGTGCGGTTGCGGGATCTCGTCGACGTTGATGCCGACCATGGCTTCACCCAGGCCGCGGGAGACCTTGGCGATCACGTCGGGATCGTCGTGGAACGTGGTGGCCTTGACGACGGCGGCCGCGCGCTGGGCCGGGTTGCCGGACTTGAAGATACCGGAACCGACGAACACACCGTCGGCGCCGAGCTGCATCATCATCGCAGCATCAGCCGGGGTCGCGATGCCACCGGCGGTGAACAGCACCACCGGGAGCTTGCCCGTTGCGGCGACTTCCTTGACCAGCTCGTACGGGGCCTGCAGTTCCTTGGCCGCAACGTACAGCTCGTCCTCGGGAAGGGCAGCGAGCTGGGCGATCTCGGTGCGGATCTTGCGCATGTGGCCGGTGGCGTTGGACACGTCGCCGGTGCCGGCTTCGCCCTTGGAGCGGATCATTGCCGCACCTTCGTTGATGCGGCGCAGCGCCTCACCGAGGTTGGTGGCACCACAGACGAAAGGCACAGTGTAGTTCCACTTGTCGATGTGGTTGATGTAATCCGCCGGGGTCAGGACCTCGGACTCGTCGATGTAGTCAACACCGAGGGACTGCAGGACCTGGGCCTCGACGAAGTGGCCGATACGGGCCTTCGCCATCACCGGGATGGACACCGCGGCAATGATCTGGTCGATCATGTCCGGATCGGACATACGGGACACGCCACCCTGGGCGCGGATATCAGCCGGAACACGCTCGAGCGCCATGACAGCCACGGCACCGGCATCCTCGGCGATGCGGGCCTGCTCGACGTTAACGACGTCCATAATGACGCCGCCCTTGAGCATCTCAGCCATGCCCCGCTTAACGCGGCTGCTGCCCGTGACGCTGTTCGCGGACGAACCGGCTTCGTTGCTTACATCTGGTGTAGACACAAAAACCCCTATGGGTAGATAACGACCTTTTGACCGGCGGCACGCACAGCACAGGACCGCAATCAACGCACACCGGGTTTTCAGGTCAAGATGACCAAGTACTAGTAATAGTAGTCGCAGGACGGGGTCCGGCAGTACTTTCATTACTGCCGCCAGCGGGTGTGAACCGCAACTGGTAGGACAGCTGCACAACAGCAGTTGAGGGACTCTGGTCAGATGCCACTTCCCTGGAAGCGCTGCTGCGTTTAGGCCTGGGCGCCGCTTCCCATGCCGTTGGCTTCGGCCATGGCCTGCTTGCGTACTGTGGCCATGCGCTGGACGATCGTGACCACGCTGGCGAGTGCCAAAAGGATCATCGTGGCGAAGAGGACTACCGGCGGAAGTCCCAGCCCCGTCAACCCGGCGACCAGGAGCACGGACGCCAACCGCTCGGCCCTTTCGGCGATCCCTACCGATGCGTGGTACCCCAAGGACTCCGCTTTGGCCCGCACGTAGGAAACCACCATGCCCAGGACGAGGCAGATGACCGATGCGGCGCCAATGGCAGCATCACCGCCCTGGGTGAAAAACCAGATGCCCAGGCCGGCGAAGATGGCACCGTCTGCGAGGCGGTCCAGGCTGGAGTCGAGGAAGTTTCCCCAGCCTCCCCTGCGCTGCTGGAGCCTGGCCATGATTCCGTCCACGACGTCGGAGAAAGCAAACACGGCGATCATCACCGAACCCCACCACAGATGCCCCATGGGATAGAGCACCAGGCCGCCAAAGATGACCCCGGCTGTTCCTGCAATGGTGACGGCGTCGGGAGACACGCCCATCTTCAGGAGCCAACGGGCTAAGGGCGTGAAGAGGGAGGTAAAGAAGCCGCGCGCATGCCTATTGAGCATTCGATTCCCCCGGCCAGGCCTCGGCCACTGCCTTACGGACCTCGTCAAGGGTCTGGGTGATGGCCTTGGTCTGGGCGATGATCGGGAAGAAGTTGCCGTCTCCACCCCAGCGCGGAACAACATGCTGGTGCAGATGGGCGGCGATTCCGGCGCCGCCGGTCACCCCTTGGTTCATCCCCAGATTGAAGCCGCTGGGGTTCGAGACCTTCCGCAGCACCCGCATGGCAGTCTGCGTAAGATCGGCGAACTCTGCAGTTTCCTCCACGGTGATGTCCGTATAGTCCGGCACATGGCGGTAGGGACAGATCAGCAGGTGTCCGGGGTTGTAGGGGAAGAGGTTGAGCACCACATAGCAGGTCCTGCCCCTGTGAACGATGAGGGATTCCTCATCGCTGCGGGTGGGACCGACGCAGAACGGGCAGTCATCCTTGTTCTTGAATTGGTCCTGCCCGCCCTTGATGTAGGCCATGCGGTGAGGAGTCCACAGTCGCTGGAACGCGTCCGGAACGCCCGCCAAGCCGAAATCATCGGTTACCCCGGCGTCGTCCGGCAGGTTGCCCGCGCCTGTGTTCTCCTCCACCGTCATCCAGTCCGTTCCGTCAGCTCTCGCGGTTCTTTACGGCGTCGACGACCCGGCGGACCGCTTCTTCCACTGGCACGCCGTTGTCCTGGCTTCCGTCGCGGAACCGGAAGGATACTGCGCCGGCCTCGGCGTCCTCACCACCGGCAATCAGGACGAACGGGATCTTGTCCTTGCTGGCGGTGCGGATCTTCTTGGGGAAACGGTCCGAGGAAATATCCACCTCGGCGCGGATCCCCGCTGCCTTCAACTGGTCCACGACATCGAACATGTAGTCGTTGAAAGCCTCAGCAACAGGGATCCCGACGACCTGGACCGGAGCCAGCCAGGCCGGGAATGCGCCGGCATAGTGCTCGGTCAGGACACCCATGAAGCGCTCCACGGAACCAAACAGCGCTCGGTGGATCATCACGGGACGCTGGCGGGTTCCATCCGCTGCCTGGTATTCAAGCTCGAAACGTTCCGGCAGGTTGAAGTCCAACTGGATGGTGGACATCTGCCAGGTACGGCCCAGGGCATCCTTGGCCTGCACTGAAATCTTCGGTCCGTAGAACGCCGCTCCGCCCGGATCCGGAACGAGTTCGAGGCCGGACGCCTCTGCTACCTCAGCCAGCGTCCGGGTGGCTTCTTCCCAAGTGGCGTCGTCCCCCACGAACTTTTCCTCGTTCTTGGTGGAGAGTTCCAGGTAGAAATCATCCAGGCCGTAATCCTTGAGGAGACCGAGGACGAAGTTCAACGTGGTGGTGAGCTCGTCCTTCATCTGCTCGCGGGTGCAGTAGATGTGGGCGTCGTCCTGTGTCATGCCCCGGACCCGGGTGAGGCCATGGACAACACCGGATTTCTCGTAGCGGTAGACAGAGCCGAATTCGAAGAGCCGCAGCGGCAGTTCACGGTAGGAACGTCCACGGGACCGGAAGATGAGGTTGTGCATGGGGCAGTTCATCGGCTTCAGGTAGTAGTCCTGGGCCGGCTTGCGCACAGTGCCGTCTTCATTCAGTTCAGCGTCGACCTGCATCGCAGGGAACATTCCGTCCTTGTACCAGTCAAGGTGGCCGGAGACCTCGTACAGGTGTCCCTTGGTGATGTGCGGGGTGTAGACGAACTCGTAACCAGCGTCGACATGGCGCTGGCGGGAGTAGTCCTCCATGGCCTTGCGGATGATGCCACCCTTGGGGTGGAACACGGGGAGGCCGGAACCGAGTTCATCCGGGAAGGAGAACAGGTCCAGTTCGACACCAAGCTTCCGGTGATCGCGGCGTTCTGCCTCGGCGATGCGTTCCTGGTAAGCCTTGAGGGCTTCCTTGGTGGGCCACGCCGTTCCGTAAATCCGCTGCAGCTGCTGGTTGTTCTGGTTGCCCAGCCAGTAGGCGGACGAGGACCGGGTCAGCGCGAAGGCGTTCGAGATGATCTTGGTATTGGGCAGGTGGGGGCCTCTGCAAAGGTCGCACCAAACGCTGTCGCCGCTCTTGCGGTCAACGTTGTCGTAAATGGTGATGTCGCCGGCGCCGACTTCAACGTTGACCCCTTCGGCGGAGTCTGCGGCGTCGTTCTTCTTGCCCAGCAGTTCGAGCTTATAGGGCTCGTTGGCCATGGCTTCGCGGGCTTCTTCTTCTGTAACGACGCGGCGGACGAACTTCTGGTTCTGGTTGATGATCTTCTGCATCATCTTTTCCAGCTGGCGCAGGTCTTCCGGAGTGAACGGTTCAGCGACGTCGAAGTCGAAGTAGAAGCCGTCGGTGATGTACGGACCGATGCCCAGCTTGGCATCCGGACGCAACTGCTGCACTGCCTGGGCCATGACGTGGGCCGTGGAGTGGCGGAGAACGTTGAGTCCGTCCGGCGATTCAATGGTGACGCCCTCCACCGTTGCACCGTCGGAAAGGGGCTGGTCAAGATCCTTGAGCACGCCATCGACACGGGCAACAACCACATCGCGGCGCTCGAAGAAGAGTTCCGCGCCGGTAGTCCCCTCCGTCACCTTGGTCTCTTCGCCATCGACGATGAGGGTGATCTGTTGGGCATCTGACACGGGTGTCTCCTATTCATTGTTGAGGCTTCATAGCTTGTGGCGTACGGGGACCACAGTCAGCCATCGTCAATCGTATCTGCTCCGGCGGAGGGGTCCAAAGCAACGTGCCGGTGCCTTGGGTCAGCTCCCAAGTCCGGTGATGGCGAGGTTCCTTGAGACGCCTGCAAGCGGTCCCGGCTCGCTGAATTCGAGTGGAATGTCGACGTCGGAGGGCAGGGTTCCCGGATATGGCAAAGTTTCCGGGCGCCCCAGGTCCCAGGCCTTGCTTGCGCTGATACTGATGCCCCGGGGACCTGTCCTTCGGGTGGTTCCCCGGATCAGGAGCAAGCGGGTGCCGAACAGCAGGGAACCCGATTCCTCCTGCGCTTCATGGAAAAAGACGCTGTCCACACAGCCAGTGCCGTCGTCGATGCTGATGAATACCACCCGGCGTCCGCCCCGCATGGGAGGGGTCTGCGTTGCAACCCGGACACCGGCCACCAGCACCTCAGTACCGTTCCTTAGCCCAAGGAGCTTGTCCGCCGTGGTGACCCCCAGCCTGTCCAGCAACGGCCGGTGGCTTTCCATCAGGTGCTCACTCACATCCACAGCCATCAGGTCCAACTCCGCGCGTACGGTTTCAACCCGTGTAGGTTCCGGCAGTTCGGGAGTGATGTTCCTCAATTCCACGTCTCCCAGATTGAAAGACAGCTGGCCAGTAACCACCTCAGGAGCTTTCCTGGCAGCACTTGTCTGCAGTGATTGCAGATGCTGGACAACGTCTGCCCTGGTTGCAGTCCCCCCAGCGTCCTTGTGCAGGGCATCGAAAGCCCCCAGCTGGGCAAGCCTCTTGATGTTTGGCTTACTGACCCTGGCCCTGGCCCGGAGATCCGCCAACGAATCGAATGGCTGTCCTGCCACAATCCGTCCCAGCTCGGTTTTGGACAGGCCGTAGATACCGGTAAGGCTCAAGCGGATACCCAGCTTGCCACGGTCAGGGCCGTCCTCCAGTTTCTCCACCCGGTATTCGGCCTTGCTGCGGTTGATGTCCAGGGGCAGGATCGGAATGCCCAGCCTTCTTGCCTCGGCCACAAGAAGCCGCTTGGGGTACATCCCGGGATCGTGCTCCCACAACCCGGCCAGAAAGGCCTCGGGATGATGGGTCTTCAACCATGCTGACTGAAAGGTTGGCACGGCGAAGGCTGCCCCATGCGCCTTGCAAAAACCAAAGCTCCCGAACGCCTTCAAGGTTCCCCAGACCTTGTCCACCACTTCGGGTGGATATTTTTTGATGGCGTGGAGGCGGAAGTATTGTTCTACTCCGGGTTCGTGGCCTTCGTCGCCCAAGGCACGCCTGAATTCATCGGCTTTGGCCAGGCCACAGCCCGTCATGACATCGAAGGTCTTCAGGATCTGTTCGTGGAAAACGGTGACCCCGTGGGTTTCTTCCAGGACAGGCTTGAGGTCGGGATGCGGATAGTTCTCAGGCGCAAATCCATGCCTGTGTTCCAGGAAGGGACGAACCATGTCGGATTTCATGGGCCCTGGCCTGAACAGGGATATGTCGATGATGAGGTCGTTGAACTCCCGTGGAGCCATCTTTCCAATGAGTTCACGCTGCCCCGGGGATTCGATCTGGAAGCAGCCCAACGTATGGGTGCTCCGGATCAGGTCATAGGTGGCCTCGTCGTCCAGGGGAACTGCATTGAGGTCGATTCTCCCATCCGGGCCGATATAGGAGGGGCCTTCACCACTGGTGCCGGTGGGATGGTTTCCGGCTGCAGTTACCTCCGCTTTGGAGGGGTGCAGGCGGATGATTTCACGCACTGCGAAGGCCATGGCACTTTGCATCCGCACTCCCAGGACATCAAGCTTCAGCATGCCCATGGGGTCCATGTCGTGTTTATCGAACTGGCTCATGGGCAAGCCGATACCACTGGGTTGCACCGGGGTGCGGTCAAGGAGGGTTGCGTCCCCCAGGATGACTCCGCAGGGATGCATGGAGATATGCCGTGGCAGCCGGTCGAGCCTCTCCGTCAGATCCACCAGGAGATCCAGCTGCTGATTTTCCTCCATGGATGTGCGCCTTGACCTGGAAGCCTCTACCCTGTCTGCAAACTCACGCAGTTCGGGCTTTTCCTCCAGGGCTTCACGGAACTTCCGGGCGGAGAACCGCCACAGCTGCTTGGCGATCTCCCCGATCTCTTCATCGGCCATGCCAAGGGCCAGGCCGGCATCCCTTACCGCACCGCGTGCCCTGTAACCGTTCTGCATGCTCATCAAGGTGACCCGCTCAGCGCCAAACCGATCGAAAATGCGCCTGTAGACGTTGTGCCGCTCGGCACTCTCGACATCGATGTCGATGTCAGGAAGCGTTGAGCGGTGTCCTGACAGGAATCTTTCGAAAATGAGGTCGTGCCTGATGGGATCCACCTGGCTGATGTCAATCAAATAATTGACCAGGCTTGAGGCGCCGGACCCCCGCGCCGCCACCCTGACGCCCATGTCGATGATCATGCGCGAAACCTCAGCGACGGTGAGGAAGTACGAGGCAAAGCCAAGTTTGCCAATGATTTCCAGTTCATGGTCCAACCGCGAGCGCACCTGCTGATAGGACTTTTCCTTGATCCCGGGGAATCGTCGGTTGATGCCGGCTTCGCAGCGTTGGGTGAGTTCAACCATGGGGTCTTGGTCGATGCCGATGATGGCGGCCTCGGGTACCACGGGCTTTTTCCAGCCCATGTCCCTGACGGGGTCCATTCGGCATTTATCGGCGAGCGCCTCGGTGTTTGAGAGGAGTTTGGTGAGTTCCGGTGCTCCGTAGCCCGCTGCGGACATGATTTCCTTGCCCAGCTGGTGCATTTGCCCCGCATTTTTGAGCCATCCTTGGCCTGTGGGTTGGAGTTGGCCTGGAGCTTGGACTTGGCCGGCAGGGAACAGTTGGGGTTCTGCTGAGAGTTCGGGGAGTGATTTGAGGGTTCGTGCGGCGTCCAGGACATCCGCGGTGGGCGCGCCGTCCTGGGCGCAGTAGCGTACGGCGTTGGTGAGGACGGCGGGGATGTTGAATTCCATGGCCAGTTTGAGCATGCGGATCGCGTGGGCGGTGCTGAGGGATTCCCCGGGTGCACTGAGATGGGAGACGGTTTCTGCAACGACGGTTCCCGGGGGCATAGCGTCAATCCACTGTTTGAAGAGGGTCCTGGGCCTGAGGTATTTCCTGCCACCCATGGCCCGGCCGACGTCGGAGTCGGGCCCGATAAGGACGGTTAGTACGGGCTTGAGGGTTTGGGGGTCCAGGGTACGGGAGGCCAATTCTTCCCGGGTGACTGCAGCGGGGATGGTTCCGCCGGCTTTTCCGGAGGTCCGGGCGTGGGCGTCGGAGACCAGTCGGCACAGGGCGCGGTAGCCTGCCCCGTTGTTGTGGCCATGGGCGAGGACGATGACGCGTCCGCCTATCTGTGTCCGGTGGTCACCGTCGGGGTCAAAGACAGCGAGGTCTGCACCAACAATGGGGTCCAGTCCTGCGTCCATGCAGGCTTTGAGGTGTTTCACGGTGCCGTAGAGACCGTCCCGGTCTGTGCAGGCGAGCGCTGTAGCTCCGTCGGCAGCGGCTGCCTGGGCGAGGTCGTCCGGCCAGGAAACTCCGTAGTGGGCGCTGAAGGCTGTGGATACGTGGAGGTGGGTGAAGCTCATGGTTCAGGGGGTCAGGCGGCTTCGTCGGGTTCAACGGCGTGTGCGGGCGCGGCGTCGTGGATGCGGAGGACCCGCCATCTTCCGCTGCCGAGGTGGCGGACGAGGTCAAGGGTGATGGGGTCGGGTTCCTGGGCTGTTGTGAGTTGGACCCGCCAGATTTCGTGGTCTACGAGTCCGGTACCGCTTCCCAGGGGTGCGCGGGTTTCTTCGGCCCACCATTGGCGGCGTTCGTACCATCGGTCCGGTTGGTTGATGACCTGGCGGCGTTGTCCTTTCCAGTGGACGTGGCTTGGTTGCCCTGTTTCTGTGCAGATGACGTCAACGGACTCGCTGAACAGTCCCATGTGAGCGCTCCTTACACCGCCGGCCGTATTCGAAAGTATGTTCGAATACAGCCAGTTTACGACGCTCGACCGACAAAACCTACTCCACGGTTTTTACCGCTGCTGCCTTGTTGGCAATCCGCTTTCCCACCTGCCTAAGCAGTGCATCACGCGCCGGTTGCATGGTCCGGGCAATTGCTGTCCGGCCCATGGCAGAGGATGCCAGACGTAGTTGCTGGGTGGGCAGCACGCGCTTCTTGTTGTAATCGGCCAAGGCATCTCTGAGCGGTAGTGCGTTAAGGAAGCTTCCCAGGGTAACTGCGTCAATCAGGGATTCGCAGGCTCCGCGGCCAGGTTGGGGGTCATGGCATGGGCCGCGTCTCCGATCAGTACCACGTTGCGCCGTGTATACCGTGCCAGCGGCGGTGCAATCCAGATTCTTTGTGCCAGGGTGGTTTCAGCTGTGGCTTGGGCAAGGACATGTTGCACTGCTGCGGCGTGGCCGGAAAACAGCCGGCGGGTGGTATCGAGCGCCTCAGGAACATCGACCTGGTCAGGTCCCGGGCCGGATCGGAACGATGCGTACCAGTTGGTGCCCTCCCCCGCCGGGGCAAGCCCGAAGAGGTTTCCCCGCCCCCAGTACTCCCCCACGTCTTCGGGTGAAGGATTGCCCGGGATCACTCCCCGGACCGCCAGGACGGGTGTGGGCCTGGCTACCGCCCGCGAACCCCAGTGCGTGCGGCGGACAACACTGTGGACCCCGTCTGCACCTACGGTCAGCCAGGAATCCCGAGGAAGCCGCTCGACCCGCCCGGTAACGCGTTGCACTGTGGTGGGGACGGCGGAATCGAGCAACTTGAGGAGGGCTGGGCGCGGTATTCCGAGGAGGGTATCTCCTTCCATGGACAGCATCGCTTGCCCTGAGGGGTCGCGGAGGGCCCCTGAAGCCAGCTTTGTTCCTGCGTCACGGAGTTGATCCAGGAGCCTAAGCCTGGCGATTGCGGCCTGGGCGCCGGCCCACATGGCGAGTGTTGTTCCGACGCTGGGCAGTTCCGGCCGTTGCTCATGGAGGGTGACGGCGAACCGCTCCGGATCAAGGATTCCCGCTAATGCCAGTCCGGCTATACCCCCGCCGATGATGTCCACGTGCACCTCCAATTACTTCCGTAACCGGGCCGCTTTGGTGGCAGCCGCCGTCGATCGCGTAGAGCAGCAGGACATGCACCTTCTGCGGCATTTCGGCACGGAAGAACCCCCGACGACGGTCGCTGCCTTGGCGGAGCAGCTCGCCACCGCGGTGTTGACACTGGCCACCGACCATGCGGACCTGACCCGTGCCCGGTTCGCCTTCGCCTTGGACCAGCCCGGGGTCGTCACGGCCGGCCATGAACGGATGCTGGGTGGAATGGAAATGCTGCTGGAGTCCATGGGCCTGCCCAGGGCGAGGTTGCGGGCCGAGGCTGTGGCCGACTACAGCGACGGCTTGGCCATGCACCTGCTGACAGCCCGGCGCGGACAGCACCCTGACCACGCAACCGTTGCCGCCAATATACGTCGACTCCTGGAAGGATGATGGCGCCCCGGAGGGACCCAAGGGGTGGACGGAGGCGGGTCGGCAGAGCAGGATTGTGGCATGAGCAACCATGACGCACTCCTGAAGCAGGTCAGCATCACCGCCACGGAAGACAACCTCGTGGCCAGGTTCGAAATCGAAGGCGATATACCAGGCTCAGGCGCTTACGTCGTGGGCCTGGTAGCTGCCAGCGAGGATTACTCGTCGCAACGACGGCTGGGCATCGAGTTCATGAATGGTGAAGCAATTTCGTTCTATTCCTTCAACCACTCACAAAGCGCTGAGGAAAACTACGACATCAAGGGCGTAGAGCACAGCGGCAGTGTCATCACCGGCAACTTCCCCAAGGCAGCCATCGGCGGGCTCAGTGATGACCACGTGCTCACAGCGTTCAGTGAAGCCGACGGCCGCGACTTCCAGTCCGGCGTGCCGGTCACCGAAAAGCTCTGACCGCCTAGAAGAGCGCCTCGACCGGCCGGATCAGCTCGGGAGAGTTGTTCCGGACATTTCCGACGGCGGCCCCCACCGCATCCAGCGTCCAGTCGGCGGCCGCGTCATGCGCCCGCGAGCGGACCATGTCCACCAAAGCCGCTGCGTCGTCCTGCCGGGGGTCAAGCCAGGCTTCCATCGTTTCAGCACCCATGGGCAGCGGGACCCGGTCATGCAAAGCCGTCAATTCATCGAAGACTGAAGCGCTGCGCCGGGTGCGGGCAGATTCAGCGGTTGGCGTGTCAGCAGTGATGATCGACATGGAGAGCAGCCACCGCGCGGGATCGTCTTCCGGCAGGGACTGGTCCTTCCACCATTCGTAAAGGCCGGCGAAAACAACCCCTTCACCGTTTCCTGGATGCACATAGTAGGGTTGCTTGTTCTTGCCTTCGCCCTTTTTCCACTCGTAGTAGCCATCGGCCGGGACGGCGCAACGCCGGGCGGCAGCAGCCTTCCGGAACGAGGGTTTCTCCAGGAGGGTTTCGCTGCGGGCGTTGATGAGCCGGGCCCCGCCCTTGGCATCCTTGGCCCAGGAAGGTACCAAACCCCACTTCGCCAGGTGAAGTTGGCGCTTCACCCCTTCTGCCATATCCCGTTCCAGGACAATGGGAACGGTGTCCGTCGGGGCCACGTTCCAGGACTTTTCCAAGGCGATTTCGTTCTCGAGTTCGGCGTCGAATTCAGCCAGCAGGTCACCCACGGCACGCGCCATCACATAACGTCCACACATGCGAACAGTCTGCCCTGTCCCCGGCCGGCACACCAGCAAGCATGTGACGTAACCGGCCGACGGGAATTATCCGCCACCGGGTTACCGTTGTTACCGACGAACCACCTTGAAGACGACACAGAGGAGAGCTCCGTGGATTTCACCCCCGAGTCCGGCACCATCACCATGTTCTCGACCACCTGGTGCGGTTACTGCAACCGCCTCAAGAAGCAGCTTGACGCCAAGGGCATCGGCTACACAGAGATCAACATCGAGGAAGTGGAAGGCACTGCCGAACTGGTGGAGCAGCTCAACGGCGGCAACCGCACCGTACCCACCGTTCTTTTCCCGGACGGCACCGCGGCAACCAACCCGTCTGCATCGGACGTGGAATCCCGCCTCGCCGCCTAGGCACCAGGCCTGTTTGATGGGCAGGCGGGCAAGCGTGATAGACAGGGAGGGAAGCTGTTGGGACCGCACGTCCCGGCAGCACTCCCCGCTATCCGCGAGTCCGAAGGGAACCCTTGATGGTCCACTCTGTCCAAGGCGTCGTCGTACGCTCCAAAGGCGCACCAGCAACACTTGAAACCGTCCTCGTCCCGGACCCGGGACCGGGCGAGGCATTGGTCGACATCCTCACCAGCGGAGTCTGCCACACCGACCTGCACTACAAGCTCGGCGGCATCAGTGACGACTTCCCGTTCCTGCTGGGCCATGAGGCCACGGGCGTGGTCAGCGCCGTGGGTCCGGACGTCACTGACATTGCCCCTGGTGACCGGGTGGTCCTGAACTGGCGTGCCGTCTGCGGGACCTGCCGGGCGTGCGCCAAGGGGCAGCCGCAATACTGCTTCAACACGCACAACGCCACGCAGAAGATGACCCTCGAGGACGGCACTGAACTCTCGCCCGCCCTCGGTATCGGTGCTTTTATCGAAAAAACCCTCGTGGCCGCCGGCCAGTGCACCAAAGTCGACCCCGACGCCGATGCCGCCGCTGTCGGTTTGCTCGGCTGCGGCGTCATGGCAGGCATCGGAGCAGCCATTAACACCGGAGAGGTCAAGCGGGGCGAGTCCGTGGCCGTGATCGGCTGCGGCGGCGTAGGCGTCGCCGCGATTGCGGGTGCTGCCCTGGCCGGCGCCACCACGATCATTGCCGTCGATATCGATCCCAAGAAGCTCGAACGGGCCAAGGACCTCGGGGCTACCCACACGGTCGATTCGTCGTCCACCGACCCTGTCGAGCAGATCCGCGCCCTGACCGGGGGCTTCGGCGCCGACGTCGTCATCGACGCCGTGGGCCGGCCGGAAACCTACAAGCAGGCGTTCTATGCCCGTGACCTCGCCGGACGCGTGGTCCTGGTGGGTGTGCCCACCCCGGACATGACCCTTGAACTGCCCCTGCTGGATGTGTTCGGACGCGGTGGCGCCCTCAAGTCCTCGTGGTACGGCGACTGCCTGCCCTCCCGCGACTTCCCCCTGCTCGTGGACCTCTACAAGCAAGGGAAACTCGACCTGGACGCTTTCGTCACCGAACGCATCACCATCGACCAGGTGGAAGAAGCCTTCGACAAGATGCACCACGGTGATGTCCTGCGATCGGTGGTGGAACTGTGAGCAAGGACAGCGTGAGCATAGACCGCGTCATCACCTCGGGAACGTTCTCGCTGGACGGCGGAACCTGGGACGTGGACAACAACGTCTGGATCATCGGCGACGACACCGAGTGCGTCGTTATTGACCCGGCGCACGACCCTGCCGCGATTGCCCAAACCGTCAACGGCCGCACCGTCAAAGCCATCCTGCTGACTCACGGGCACGACGACCACATCCGCTTCGCCGGCGAATTCCGGGACCTCGTCAAGGCACCCATCCACCTCCACCGCGAAGACTGGATGCTGTGGCAGGCCGTGTTCCCGGACACCGACCCTGACCACGCGATCGACGACGGACAGGAATTCGCCGTAGCCGGCACCACCCTGCGGGCCATTCACACCCCGGGCCACTCCCCCGGGTCAGTGTCCTTCCACCTCCCGGACGAAGGCACACTGTTCAGCGGTGACACCCTCTTCAACGGCGGGCCTGGGGCCACGGGACGCTCCTACAGCGACTTCCCCACGATCATCGAGTCCATCCGCACACGGCTGCTGACCCTCCCCGGCGAAACAGTCGTTCGGACCGGGCACGGGGACTCCACGACGATCGCCGACGAGGCACCGCACCTGGACGAGTGGATCGCCAGGGGTCACTGACCCCCGGGTTCCTACGGCAGGAGAGTCCGGAAGTCGCCGTCGTGGATGTCACCGTAGGCACGGTAGGCATCCACCACGGCGGCTTCCACCGCCGTGACGTCCACGTGCGGCAGCAAATCGTTGGCAGCCCCCGCCGTGGCAGGGTCCCACTCCAGGCCCAAAGCGTCATAAGTGGCGGTGAGGACATCCCGGATCGGACCGGAGTCCTCCACCACAATCACGGAACTGAAGAGCCAGCCGCCTGACACCACGCGCTGGGCGGTACCGATCAGCTTGATGCGGTGGGCAGGAAAGTCCGGATCCTCACCGTGCACGCTGAACTCGCCGGGGCAATACTCGCCCGGGATTTCCCCAACGGCAGCATGCACGCCCACGCCGCGAAGCGCTCCTGCCAGCAACTCACCGAACTGGGAGAACCGGGCTTTTGCCCGGACAATCGCGTCCGGGTGGGGCTCCACGTGGTCGATCACCAACGTCCCTTGATGGTACGCAGCCGCCCGCCCGCCGGCTTTCCGTACCAGCGGCTCAAAGCCACGCACCCGGCATGCTTCCTCGGCGGCCGCAAAACCCGGCAGCTTGGCATCCCGCTGTCCGAACGCCACGGTAGGTTGCGGCCGGTACAACCGCAGGCATGGCCCGAGCCGGCCGCTGCGGGCCCGCTGCAGCAACTCAAGCGCGAAGTCCAGATCTTCTGCCGCTCCCAGCGATTCCGGCTGGCGGTACAGGGTGAGTTGCGGTTTCTCCGAAACCACCGGGTTTCCTTCAGTCATCAGCTTTTCCTCAAGGTGAGGATCTGCTCGGCCCGGCCGAAGGGACCGTCCACGTCGTGGAGGACCGTGGACGTCAGGCCGATGCCGTCAGCGCCAAACGACACTTTGTTGTCCAGCCCCAGCCATTCGCCTGACGGTGCACGGTACATGTGGATCTGCAGGTCCACGTTCGGGAAGATGTAGCTGTCCCCGCCCGGCGGGACGCGGGCGGCGATCCCGTTGGCGGTATCAACCAGGCCCATGAGCCTGGCCACATCGCTGCTGTCTGCCCGGTCGGTCAGCGGATGGTGGGTCCGGATCCATACCTTGCCGGAACCAGGGCGGTGCCCTTCGGCGATCCTCATCTCCAGGGACCGGATATACCCGCCGGGCCAGACGCTGGCGCCATCCCATGGCTTGCATTCGTCGGGAGCGGGCATGGCCTCGTCCTCCACCGCGGCAACGGCACTGGTGTCGCTGGTAATCATGCGCCACGCCGAGGCCCGGATAGCTACCCGACCGCCGGCCGACAACTCGGCCCCGATGAGCTCAATGGTCCTGCCCGGGCGGAGCGTGGAGGTGGTGACCTCGAATTCACCGCCGGGGATCAGGCCGAGGATCTCGAAGCTGATGCGGGCCAGCCGGACATCTTCCCGCGGCTCGTGGCGCAGCAGAGCGTCTGCCACAATGCCGGAAGCGGGGGCCATGTGCTGTTCGTGCGGATTCCAGGCACCCTGTGCGTGGAGGGTGGAACGGTAACGCCCGCCACCCAATGTCTGGTAGTAGAAGTTGCCTTCCGCGAGTTCCGGTAATGCAGTAGTCAACCCGAGCCTTTCGCCGATCCAGCAGTGGAACTCAGACCACTGTATCCGCTGACTTGGCAGCCGACCGACGCCGTCGGGATACGACCACCACCGCCACCAGGACGGCTAGTCCTGCCGCTGCCACCGCCGCGCCCACGGGAGAAGCCGCCGCAACAGCAAGCCATGCCTCGATGGCGGCCAGCCCGATCGTGGCGTACAACAGTGCCCACAGGACCGACCCCGCAATGGCTGCCGGAAGATAACGCCGCAACGGCATCCGGGCAGCACCGGCGGCGAGGTTGACGGCCGTCTGGAGGCCTACGGTCAGGAAGGAAACCACGACGGCGTATGGTCCCCACCGCTGGATCAGCGCCTGGGCCCGGGCTGCTTTGGGGCGCTGCAGCGAAGAACCGAACCGCGTATGGGACAAGCCGGCGGCCGCACCCCGCCCCAGCCAATAGGTGGCGTTGACGCGGATCATGACGATTGCGAAAAGCGCGGCAAGTGCCACGCCGAAGGGCAAGCTCATGATCTGGTCCACGGACTTAGGCTACCCTAAGACGCTGGGTGTCGCGTCCGCGGTCACGGGTTGATGCTCCTAGGATGAAAGGCATGGACCTCCGCGAAGCTGCCCACCGGCTCTATGCGGTCATGCCGCGTGAATTCACCGCGGAGCGGACCGCACTGGCCCGCAAAGCGAAGGACCAAGGGGACAATGACCTCGCCAAGGACATCGCGGGTCTCCCCAAGCCTGCCGCCGGCGCCTGGGCCATCAACATGCTGGCCCAACACCGGCCCGAGGTGATTGACGGCGTCGTGCGTTTCGGCGCATCCCTGCGGGAAGCGCAAGCCGGGGGCGATGCGGAGGCGTTCCGCGAACTGGGCCAGCAGCGCCAGGGCCGGCTGGGTGCCGCCGTGCACGAGGCAAAGGACCTGGCCTCCATGCTGGGAACTCCGCTGAGCGCCGCCGCGGCCGCCGATGCTGAACAAACCCTCCGGGCGGCCATGGCAGATGCCGGCGCGGCCTCGGCCGTAGCCACGGGCAGGCTGGTCCGCGGACTGAGCAGCAGCGGTTTCGAGGCAGTGGACCTCACTGATGCCGTGGCCGCAGCCGGCCCGGGTGAGGCGACTGCGGCAGAATCCCCCGTGGTGGCACCGCCTGCCAAACCCGCCGCGGCACGGAAGGAAAAGAAGGCATCCGCGCCCCCTGCACGCAAGAAGGAAGCCGGGGAGCAGGCCACGTCCCTTGCAGAGCGCAGGGCCGCGAAAAAGCGGGAGCAACTTGGGGAGGCCCGCAGCGAATTCGAGGCAGCCGACAAACAAGCGCGTGAGGCCGAAGACGCCGCCTCGAAAGCCTGGGACACGGTCAAGGATCTGGAGGAACGCAGGAAAGCCCTGGAATCGGAGATCGCCGATGCCCGGAAAATCCTTGCAGCCCTCGAAGCGGAACTGATCGGTACCACACGGGACGCCGAAACCGCGGAATCAGCCAGGAAGCAAGCCGTCAGGACAGCCACGCAGCAACGGAGGGCCGCCGATCAGGTCCAGCGGCGCGTCGATCGGTTGTCCTAGTCCTTGTTCTTGCCCGGCGACGTCTTCAGATGGTGCGTTGCGGGACCTTCCAGGTACTTGCCTTCCGGCGTGAACCTCGAGCCATGCAGCGGGCAGTCCCACGATTTTTCGGCGTCGTTCCAGCTGAGGATCCCGCCCAGGTGGGAACACACGGCCGAAACCTTGCACACCTTTCCATCGACTGTTGACACAGCTGCAGGTTCACCCTTGTAAAGGCCCACGACGCCGGTTCCCTCCGAGGGCCGCGTCTGGTCCGTGATTTCCGGGTTGCTGCGGATCCTCGCCTGGTCCTCCACCAGGCGCTTGGCCACGCCGGCGTTCAACCGGATCGCTTCCGCAGCTCCCTTGGGGGACGTGGTCCGGTGGTGGATCACCCGCGCCCAGTCCGACTGGCCGCCCAGAATGTCGGAGGTGATGGACAGCGCAGCGGCGACTCCGTTGCTCATGCCCCACTTGTTGTAGCCTGTGCCGAAAAAGATCCTGCCGTGACCGCGGGGCAGTTTGCCGAAAAACGGCATGAGGTTGGTGGCCCTGTAATCCTGCGCAGACCAGGTGTGCGTGGCCTGCGCCCCCGGATAGTGCTGTTGCGCCCACCCCAGCAGCTCGTCCAGATGGGCCTTGGGTGACGCCGCCCTGCCTCCGGTGTGCCCATATCCGCCCACCAGGAGAAGCTCACCTTCAGCCACGGGCTGGGTCCGCTGGGACCGGGTGGGGGAATCGATCGAGAGGTACATGGCCTGTGGCAGCGGCATCCCTTCGGGTAGCCGGAGCGCCGCGGCATAGGAACGGTTGGGTTCAAGCTTGGCAAAGTAGAGGCCGCGGTCCAGGATCGGGGTCCCCGTGGCGACCACCACGGTATCGGCCGTAAAGGCCCCTTTCCGGGTGGTCACTTCCAAGGGGTCCCCGGCTCCGACGTTCTGGACCTGGATGTCCTCGACGATCAGGCCGCCGTGCCCGCGGATGTCGCCCGCCAGCGTATCGATGACCTCCATCGGATGGATTTGTGCCTGGCCTTCGAGCTCCAACGCTTCCACCACGGGGAACGGAAGGGCAGCGTCGCGGCTGAAGTGCACATCGAGTCCTGCGTCGCGCGAAACCGCAGCTTCCTTGCGCAGCTGCCGCGCGCCGTCGTCGCTGGTTGCGAACGTCACCGCCGTCCGGCGCTGGAACGGGATGCCTTGCTGCTCCATGTACTGCATCAGCCATGCCTGGCCCGTCCGGTTGGCTTCAACATATGCCTGCACCACCTTGAGGGAGTACTGGCTGCGCAATGATGACAACGCACCGCCCTGCAGGAGGCTCAGCTTGCCGGTCGTGTGGCCGGTGGTCACGGCCCCCAGGGTCCTGGCTTCGAATACCGCCACCCTCTGGCCGGCGCGGGACAACAGCAGTGCAGCCACCATGCCCGTCAGCCCTGCACCCACCACTATGGTGTCGAAATGTTTGCGGTCAGGGATCGCATCGGACGTAAAGGTGGACTCCCGGTCCAGCCACAGCGATTTCATTCGAACAACCTGCCTCTCAATTCACGGAATTGGCGTCTGGCATGCGTTGCAGGAAACGCTAGGCGGGTCCGCGGCGCTAATCAAGGGGCAGGGCTGCCCACTGCGAGCGCGGCGGCTCGGTTCAACCAGGGGTCGGAGTCTTGTGACCACCGCTCCACCACGCGCTGGGCACGTTCTTTTGCCTGCCCGTCGAGCCTGTCAAGCAGTGGCCTGATGACGTCTGTTGCCAGCGGGTCCACCAGTTCGGGAGTCCCTGACTGGCGGAGGAATCCTTCCAGGCGGGTCAGGTCGGTGTTCAGCAGGAGCCCTGCTTTGCTTTGCAGCAGGACTATTGCCGCCAGCCGGCGTTCAAAGACGGGTACGGACCAGAGTTCGGAGCCCAAGGCGGTTACCTGGTCATGGTCCAGGTCTTTGTGCCGTTTGAGGGCGTCCCTGACCGTGCCCCGCACGGCGCCCATGGAAGCGCCGTAGACATCCATGAGGTTCCCCAGCCGCTCCCGCGCCTCATGCTCCTTCTCCCAGGAGGATTCGCGTTGGAGGGTGTAATCGATGAAGTCCCCGGCCGCACTCACCCGCCTATTTTGTCAGTGCCTTCCCATAGCTTGTTTCCACCAACCGCTGGACAGGAGACACATGGCGTCGCAAGAACTCACCACCGGCAGTCCTGCCGCGTCCTTCCCGGAGGTGCCGGCCGCATCCTCCTTGCCGGAGTGGTACCCCACGCTTTTGCGCTCCGTCGCGCTGGAAGTCCGTGCTGGACGCAGCCGTGTGCTGGCTGCGGCCAACAGCGAGCTTCTTGCCTCATACTGGAGCATTGGCCGCCACCTTGCGGAGCGCGAGTCGCAGCAGGGATGGGGCGCCAAAGTCGTGACGCGCTTGTCCGCCGATATCCGGGACCGCTTCCCGGAAGCCAAGGGCTTTTCCCCGCGGAACCTTCGGTACATGAAGAGCTTCGCCCAGGCCTGGCCTGAGTTTCCCCAGTTGCAAGCGCCGCTTGCAACATTGCCTTGGTACCACCAGATCGCGTTGCTGGAAAAGCTCGACGACGCCGCCACGCGGCTTTGGTACGCAGCGGCGGCAGCCGAGCACGGCTGGTCCCGCAACGTCCTGGTCCACCAGATCCAGACGCACTTGCATGAACGGTCGGGCCAGGCCATCACCAATTTCAAGTCCACCATGGTGCCTGTCGACTCGGATCTGGCGCAGCAGGCAACCAAGGATCCCTACGTTTTCGATTTCCTGGCCATGACGGACAAGCACACGGAACGGGAATTGGAGCTGCAGTTGGTCAAGCACGTGGAGAAGTTTCTCCTGGAGCTCGGGCAGGGGTTCGCCTTTGTTGGCGAGCAGGTGCGGCTGGAGATCAACGGGGATGAGTTCTTCGCGGATCTCCTCTTCTATCACCTCAAGCTTCGCTGCTACATGGTGATCGAGCTGAAGGCTGTGAAGTTCGAGCCAGGCTTCCTGGGGCAGCTGGGCATGTACATGGCCGCCGTTGATGACCTCATGGCCCATCCTGATGACAAGCCAACCATCGGCTTGCTCCTGTGCAAGGAGAAAAACAGCGTTGTGGCTGAGTATGCGCTGCGCGGTTTCAACACTCCAATCGGTATTGCCGAATGGCGCACCTCGCTCGCTGATTCCTTGCCGGACGAGATCGCCTCCAGCCTGCCCAGCATCGAGATCCTGGAAGCCGAGCTTGCCAGCGAGGCGGACCGTCTGCAGCGGTAGCTCTATACGTTGTCCTTGAACCAGGCCAAGGTGTCGTTCCAGGCTGCCGTTGCCTGGGCTTCGTTGTACCTGTCGCTGGTGTCGTTATGGAAGGCGTGGTCCACGCCCGGATATACCTTGAGCTGGTGTTTCACGCTGGTGTCGTCCAAGGCATTCTGGAGCTGGGGCATGGCCCCGGTGATCCGTGCATCGCGCTCTGCATAAACGCCTAACACCGCCGGCTGGATGGTGGCCACCTTAGCCAGGTCCGGAGCCGGTCCGTAGAACGCACTCGTTGCCTTCAACCCGGGGATTTCGGTACTGGCCTGCCACGTGATCCCGCCACCAAAGCAGAAGCCCACCATGGCGATACGGCCCTGCTCTACGAAGCCCTGGCCGTTGAGGTAGTCGAAAGCGGCTTTGAAATCTGCAACGTGACGCTGCGCCCCGGCCTGCGTCAGCGCGCCAGGTACCGCGTCCGGGTCCATGTTTGCCGTGCCGCCCTCACGGCTGAGCAGGTCCAAAGCCAAGGCCGCATAACCCTCTTTGGCAAAGCGGCGTGCAACGTCCTGGATATGGGGTGTGAGCCCCCGGTTCTCATGGCAGATCAGGACTGCCGGGCCGGGGTTGCCGCCGTCCGGACGGGCAAGGTAGCCGCTGATCTCCGTTCCTTGGGCGTCAAACTTCACCGTGGAGGCCGTCAGCCCCGGTGCACCCTCCGGGACTGTCAACGGGCTCTTGGCGTTGGGGACAGCGGTGGTGGCCCCGTTTGCCGGGCCGCTTGCGTTCGGGGTGGGCATGGGGTCCCCGCTCCTGGGAACCTCATCCGGCGTGCAGCCTACCAGCGTCATCGCAGCGGCGGCCGCCGTCATGCTCCCCATGATGAATGCGACCCGCCGCGTAAACGTCTTGTGCGACATTTCACCGGCGCGGTAGTCGTCGTAGAACTCTTCGATCAGGTACTTCTCGAACTTCTCCAGCTGCCGGGTCATGGTTGGTCCTCCCCTTGGATGCCGAATATCCTCCCCTCATGTAAGGACGCAGGCAAGGGCGGGCTGGTTCAACGGGCGGGAAGTCTGGGTGATGAGGAACGAAGCGCCGGCTAAAAATGTCAGTGCCCCGTGACATCGTAAAACCATGAGCAACGTCCGGGAGTTGGTAACCACAGCACCGGCCGCTGGGCTGCCCGGTGTTCACGCCCCTGTGGACGACGGCAGTATCAGCAAGGACCTCGTGGATCAGCTTCGTGTTCTTGAGGACATGAAGTCGGCAATATCGGCGCTGCAAGCCAAGATTGCCGTGGCTTTCGATCTTGCCCAACGGCAGGAGCAGGCCGCTGCCGGCGTGCCGGCGGCGGAGCAGGGAAGTGGCAGCGCCGCGCAGGTCGCTTTGGCACGCCGTGAATCGCCCAACAGAGGTTCCCGGCTTCTGGGCCTGGCCAAAGCACTCGTCACTGAGATGCCGCGCACCCTCGCAGCTCTGGAAAGCGGCCGGTTGAATGAGTGGCGGGCCACCCTTCTGGTGAAGGAAACAGCCTGCCTGTCCATGGAGGATCGATGCGCCGTGGACGATGAGCTGGCTGCCGACACCGGTACCTTTGATGGCTCAGGAGACAAAGCGATCGTTGCTGCTGCCAAAGCGGCTGCTTACCGCCGCGACCCGGGGTCGGTAGCGCGGCGCGCAGCCAAGGCGGTCAACGATCGCCACGTCAGCCTTCGACCGGCACCTGACACCATGGCCTATCTGACGGCCCTCCTGCCGGTCGGCCAAGGAGTGGCGGTGTTCGCTGCACTGACACGGGATGCCGGAACGGCACGGTCGGAAGGTGATCAGCGCTCCAAGGGCCAAGTCATGGCCGACACGCTCGTCGAGCGCATCACCGGAACCCCCGCGGGGTTCTCCGGAATCGACCTCCAGCTGGTCATGACCGACCGGACACTCTTGCAGGGCGACAGTGAGCCGGCCCGGCTTGCAGGATACGGCGTGGTACCTGCGGACTGGGCAAGGAAGCTGCTCTCCACGGGGCCTGGCGGGACCAGCCAACAGAACAACCAACCCGCAGAACTCCATGTTTGGCTCCGACGCCTCTTTACCGCTCCGGGGACCGGAGAACTCCTTGCCACGGACTCACGTGCCCGACGCTTCCCCGCCGCCTTGCGCCGCTTCATCGAAACCCGCGACCACACCTGCCGCACACCGTACTGCGACGCGCCCATCCGCCACCACGACCACATCATCCCTTGGGCCTCAGGCGGCAGTACAAGCCTGGACAACGCCGCAGGTCTCTGCGAGCAATGCAATTACACAAAAGAAAAGCCTGGATGGAGTGTGGAACCGGAACCGGGAAAGCGCCATGCGCTCAAAGTTTCCACACCCACCGGACACAGCTATCGTTCACTGGCGCCCCCGCTGCCCGGCCATGTCAGTACCAGGCTGCTTCCTTAGCTCGCGGGATCGTACTGGAACTCCCGCAACTCCTGCGGACACCGGCACGCCACGGCGATCTTGGCTGCCCACTCAAGCGCGGCTTCCCGCGAAGGCAGTTCAAGCACCGTGTAGCCTCCGTTGGGTACAGTGTGCCCGGGATAGGTGCCCGGGGTCACGGTGCCATCCCCGGCAACACGGACCGGTGCGACGTCCTCGTTGATCCCGCCGCCGAACACGTACACGCCGGCAGCCTTGGCTTCCTCAATGACGGCGTGGGACTCCTCCACTACTGTCTGGAATTCTCCTTCGGGGATTTCCATGGCTTCGCCGGGAAACGAGATCAGGTACTTGGTCATGCATGGTCTCCATCGTTAACGGCAAGGCCCCTCGCACAGCGGTGCGAAGGGCCTTGAACCTACCAAAACAACATTGGACTTAGAACTCCCAGTCCTCATCCTCCGTGTTCACGGCCTTGCCGATCACGTAAGAGGAACCCGAGCCGGAGAAGAAGTCGTGGTTCTCGTCGGCGTTCGGGGACAGGGCAGAGAGAATGGCCGGGTTCACGTCGGTGACCGATGCCGGGAACATGGCTTCGTAGCCCAGGTTCATGAGGGCCTTATTGGCGTTGTAGTGCAGGAACTTCTTGACGTCCTCGGCCAGGCCGACGCCATCGTAAAGATCGTGGGTGTACTGCACTTCGTTTTCGTAGAGCTCGAACAGGAGCTCGAACGTGTAATCCTTGATCTCCTGCTTGCGGGCCTCGGAAACCTTTTCAAGGCCCTTCTGGAACTTGTAGCCGATGTAGTACCCGTGTACGGCCTCGTCGCGGATGATGAGGCGGATCAGGTCAGCCGTGTTCGTGAGCTTGGCGCGCGAAGACCAGTACATGGGCAGGTAGAAGCCCGAGTAGAACAGGAAGCTCTCCAGCAACGTGGAGGCGACCTTTCGCTTCAGGGGATCGTCGCCCTGGTAGTAGTCCATGACGATCTGGGCCTTCTTCTGCAGGTTCTCGTTCTCGAGCGACCAGCGGAAAGCGTCGTCAATCTCCTTGGTGGAGCACAGCGTGGAGAAGATGGACGAGTACGACTTCGCGTGTACCGATTCCATGAACGCGATGTTGGTGTACACGGCTTCCTCGTGCGGGGTCAGCGCATCAGGAATCAGCGAGACAGCGCCAACAGTGCCCTGGATGGTGTCCAGCAGGGTCAGACCCGTGAAGACACGCATGGTCAGCTGCTGCTCCTGCGGCGTCAGTGTGTGCCACGACTGGACGTCGTTGGACAGCGGCACCTTCTCGGGCAGCCAGAAGTTGTTGACCAACCGGTTCCAGACTTCCACGTCCTTGTCGTCCTGGATCTTGTTCCAGTTGATCGCCTCGACGTGTGTCAGGAGCTTCACTTTCTCAGTCATTGTCGTTTTCACTTTCTCGCAAGAGATTGGCTTGGGCTGCATCGTCAATGCAATGCTGACAGGTGGGCTTTACGATGCCCTTGTTTGTGTGATGCCGGGTGTGCGCGTTTCGCCGGCTGGACGGCTGGGGCCTGCCTTTGCGAACGGCAGACATCTTCGCACGAGTCTCAGCGCTGGCCTTCTTCCCGAAGTTCGGATTGCCTTCGCCGGTGAAGGCTTCAGAAAGTGCCTTACGCGAATCCATCGACATGGTGTGTCCGAAACCGGGGTGGTCTGGGCCAAATTTGCCGTAATTAGGATTCTCTTCCCCGACGAATGTACCCTTCCGATCTCTTGTCCACTTCTCCCGCTGCTCTAGAGAGTGCGACCGACCGAAGAAGGGATTCTCTTCTCCGAATCGGCTGAGGCCTTTGCGGCCAGCGGCTCGAAGGCTAGCGGCTTCCCGCATTTCTTCTGTCCACACCACGCCAGTCGGACCAAGCCCGCCCTCCGAGAGGTTCAGGAGGCGGTCCCCCTGACTCCTCAAGTAAGCAATCCAATCAATTTCGGCCTGTCCAAGCTGGTTCAGACCTTCGAGCCAATCAAGTTCGTCAGCTATCAGGTCTTCAGGATCATGTTTCCTGACCCAGTCGTAGAACGGAGTCTTGCGCCCTTTAGCGGCAACCCTGAGATGTTGATGGAACCGACGGCTGGCGGTCTTGGTCGTGATACCGACGTAGCGGTACTCGACCTCACTGCGAAGCCGAATCCCATAGACCAAGCCGCCCGTCGCCGTCGTAATTCCCTTCAACTCAGAGCACCACCGTCATAGCGCACATGAAACACAGCCTTCCACTTCAGTGCCCTCAAGAGCCATCTGGCGGAGACGGATGTAGTAGAGGGTCTTGATGCCCTTGCGCCATGCGTAGATCTGCGCCTTGTTGATGTCACGCGTGGTGGCGGTGTCCTTGAAGAACAGCGTCAGGGACAGGCCCTGGTCCACGTGCTGCGTGGCAGCGGCGTAGGTGTCGATGATCTTCTCGTAGCCGATCTCGTAGGCATCCTGGTAGTACTCCAGGTTGTCGTTGGTCAGGTACGGTGCCGGGTAGTAGACGCGGCCGATCTTGCCTTCCTTGCGGATTTCGATCTTGGCGGCCACCGGGTGGATGGATGAGGTGGAGTTGTTGATGTAGCTGATGGAACCAGTGGGCGGCACGGCCTGGAGGTTCTGGTTGTAGATGCCGTGCTCCATCACGGAGGCCTTCAGTTCGCGCCAGTCGTCCTGGGTAGGAATGTGATGGCCGGCGAAGAGTTCACGGACACGCCCGGTCTCCGGAGCCCATTCCTGCTCGGTGTACTTGTCGAAGAACTCACCCGAAGCGTACTTGGAGTTTTCGAAGCCACCGAACGTCTGGCCGGTCTCGATGGCCAGCTTGTTGGAAGCGCGGAGGGCGTGGAACAGCACCGTGTAGAAGTAGATGTTGGTGAAGTCCAGGCCTTCTTCGGAGCCGTAGTGGACGTGCTCGCGGGCAAGGTAGCCGTGGAGGTTCATCTGGCCGAGACCAATCGCGTGGCTCTGGGCATTGCCCTGGGCGATCGACGGCACGGAGTTGATGTAGGACATGTCCGAAACAGCACTGAGCGCACGGATGGCGGTCTCGATCGAGTCACCGAAGCTCGGCGAGTCCATGGTCTTGGCAATGTTCATGGAACCGAGGTTGCAGGAGATGTCCTTGCCCACTGTTTCGTAGCTCAGGTCTTCGCCGTAGATGGACGGGGTGGAAACCTGCAGGATCTCCGAGCAGAGGTTGCTCATGGTGATCTTGCCCTCGATCGGGTTGGCCCGGTTCACGGTGTCCTCGAACATGATGTACGGGTAACCGGACTCGAACTGGATCTCGGCGAGGGTCTGGAAGAACTCGCGGGCGTTGATCTTGGACTTCTTGATCCGGGAATCGTCCACCATCTCGTAGTACTTCTCGGTAACGGAGATGTCGGAGAAGGGCACACCATAAACGCGCTCGACGTCGTACGGCGAGAAGAGGTACATGTCCTCGTTCTTCTTGGCGAGCTCGAACGTGATGTCCGGAATAACAACACCCAGGGAGAGGGTCTTGATGCGGATTTTCTCGTCAGCGTTCTCGCGCTTGGTGTCCAGGAAGCGGTAGATGTCCGGGTGATGGGCGTGCAGGTACACGGCACCGGCGCCTTGGCGGGCCCCAAGCTGGTTGGCGTAGGAGAAGCTGTCTTCGAGGAGCTTCATCACCGGGATGACGCCGGAGGACTGGTTCTCGATCTGCTTGATCGGAGCACCGTGTTCACGGATGTTGGTCAGGGACAGCGCTACGCCGCCGCCACGCTTGGAGAGCTGCAGCGCGGAGTTGATGCCGCGGGCGATCGACTCCATGTTGTCCTCGATGCGCAGGAGGAAGCAGGAGACGAGCTCGCCGCGCTGGGCCTTGCCGGCGTTGAGGAACGTGGGGGTGGCGGGCTGGAACCGGCCGTCGATGATCTCGTCCACCAGGCGGGTGGCGAGCTCTTCGTTGCCGCGGCCCAGGTGCAGGGCGACCATGCAGACGCGGTCTTCGTAACGCTCCAGGAAACGCTTGCCGTCGAAAGTCTTCAGCGTGTAGGACGTGTAGAACTTGAAGGCACCAAGGAAGGTCTCGAAGCGGAACTTCTTCTTGTACGCGCGGTTGAAGAGGTCCCGGATGAAGTTCATGGTGTACTGGTCGAGCGTTTCGCGCTCGTAGTACTGGTTCTTCACCAGGTAGTCCAGCTTCTCTTCCAGGTCATGGAAGAACACCGTGTTGTTGTTCACGTGCTGCAGGAAGTACTGGTGGGCGGCTTCGCGGTCGGCCTCGAACTGGATCTCGCCGTTGGCGCCATACAGGTTCAGCATGGCGTTGAGCTCGTGGTAACCCAAGCCCTTATAGGCCTCCGGCAGTGGCTTCTTGGCCGTATCCACAGCGCCCCCGGTTACTTCTGTTTCTGCGACAGTAGTGTCCAAAACTTTTCCAATCCTTGATTGACCCGATCGACGTCTTCCGGCGTCCCCATGAGTTCAAACCTGTAGAGATGCGGCACCTTGCACTTGGCGGCGATGATGTCGCCGGCTGCGCAGTAGTTGTCCGCGAAGTTGGTGTTCCCTGCACCGATGACTCCCCGGATCAGTGCCCTGTTCCCGGGATTGTTGAGAAACCTGATGACCTGCTTGGGCACGGAACCTTCCCCATTGGTCCCGCCGTAGGTGGGCAGCACAAGGACGAAAGGTTCCAGCGCCTGGAGAGGGGCATCCTGTGCATAAAGCGGAATGCGTGCAGCGTCCCTGCCCAGCTTCTGGATGAAACGCTTGGTGTTCTCTGATGTCGAGGAAAAGTAGATGAGGTGACTCCTGGTGGTGACAGCTTCCGTCGCATTGCGTGCGGTCGCCGCTGCCAGCGGTGCCATGGGAGTCACCTCGACTACATAGGAATTCTTGCTTGGTGTGGTGGTAATAGCCCGGGACTAGGCCACGGAGGAGGAAACCGTCTGCGCCAGTTCCTCGATCTTGTCCGGGCGGAATCCTGACCAGTGGTCCTGCTCGGTGACAACCACGGGAGCCTGCATGTAGCCCAGTGCCTTGAGGCGCTCGAGTGCCTCTGCGTCCTGGGAGATGTCGACACTCTGGTAGGCAATGCCCTTCTTGTCGAGTGCCCGGTAGGTAGCGTTGCACTGAACACAGGCCGGCTTCGTGTAAACCGTTACGGTCATATCCCTGTCCCCTTAGTTGAAGTCTGCTGGATGGGGCGGGCGTCCCGCTCAATCCGTAAATCGATACTACATGTAGTGCAAGCGCCCCGCCGGGACCCCAAGATGATGTATTACAAGTATGTCATTCAATCCACCGGCCGTCCACAGGAGGGGGGCCTCAAAATGTCCGTAAATACGCCGAAGTGAGAGATGAAATCCACACCCTGTGGACTACTTAGCCACATTTAATCTTCCGCGTGTCGCCTGAAACCGGCGTGTCGTGACAGTTTGAAAGTGTGGCGTGGCGAACACCAAGATTTGCTGTTGGTGCAGCCCGGAGTACGGTGTCCTAGACGCTTTCCGGCGTCCCGCAACCCCGGCATCACGCCATCAACCGAGCAAAAGGACAGCTGATGGTCAATCTCCTCCACCTCCGGACCCTCCTTGAGGTCACCCGGTTGGGTTCCTTCGCAGCAGCCGCGGCACAACTCGGTTACACGGCGTCGGCTGTGTCACAGCAGATGGCGGCCCTTGAACGCGACACCGGAGTGGAGCTCTTCCAGCGTTCGGCCAGAAGCGTGGTTCCCACCGAGGCTGCGGTCACCATGACACGGCATGCATCCAAGGTGCTGACCGACGTCGAGGCCCTCATGGCAGCCGCGTCACGGACCAACGACTCTCCGGCGCAGGAACTCAGACTTGGCATCTTCCCCAGCCTGGCCACCTACGTCCTCCCCGACATCCTGAAGAACGAGCGGTGGAATGGACTGGGCATCGAACTGCGCGTGTCCGTAGCCGAACCGGCGCAGACCATCCAGGGGCTGCGCACCGGCGGCGAACTGGACCTTGCCCTCGTCTACCAGGTAGGACAGTCGGGCCTGGCCTGGCCCCATTCCCTGGAACGGCAATGGATCGGCGATGACGACTTCCGCGTTGTGCTGCCGGCGTCGTGGAAGATCCGTGAGGATGCCGAGATCGAAGCCGCACACCTCTCCGACATGCCCTGGATCATCCACCACCCCGGCACCAGCGACGCCCTGGTGATCGAACGGCTCTTTGCCAGCTGCAATCTGCATCCGCGGGTGGTCGCCTACAGCGACGACTTCCACGCGAGCCTTGAGATGACCGCCGCCGGACTGGGAGCCTCGCTGGTACCGGAACTTGCCCTGCGGAACCGGCCACCCGGCGTCGTGGTCCTTGACGTTCCGGACATCCGGCTGGCCCGGAACATCTTCGCCCTGCAGATCAATGAGAAGCGCACCGCGCAGGTCCAGCTGTTCACACAGTTGCTGGCAGACACGCTCCGCGGCATCCACCAAAAGAGCGGCCTGCACCCGTTGAAGCCCACCCCTGCCAAGGTGCAGCAACGGCGCCGCTGAAATTGGCACCATGTGCTGGAACCCGCCCGGTGATGGCGTTAGATTGATCACATGGGCAAGGTAGCGAGCAAACATTTTGGGGAGATTGAGCTCAACCACGGGCGTGAACACTGTTTTGTGGCCAAACACGAACTCGGCGGCAACCAGCTTGAGTTGGACCTCAACGTCGCAGCGCATGACCACTTTGACGAGGCAGCCATGCACAAGGTGGACTATCGTTTGCGCTTCCTCCCTGAGCTTGTTGACCAGGTCAGGGAGATGATCGCTGATGAACTGGACCAGGACGGCACCAACCCGCAACAGTTCCTCCACTTCCACAGTTCCCAGCTCAAGGAAGAGCAACTGGAATCGGTGTTTGGCGTACGGGACAAGTCCCAACTCACCAACGACGTTTTCCTCAAGGCGCTGAAGCTTGGACATGTAGCCATCTACCCGGGCCAGCCGGAACGCTACTTTGTGCTTGATTTCACCCTGGGCTCGCACTTCACCGACGAGACACTGGTGGTGGCGGCGGACGAGGACGGCGTGGTGGACGACGAGATCCTCTGGGAATAGGACCTTAAAGCTCGACGCCGGCCGCCCACCTTCCGGTGGACGCGGACCTCACCATGGCTTGTCCACGCCCGGACCCTGATCCGGTCCGCGCAGGTACTCCTCGCGTTGTTGCCCCTCGGCGCGCTCCTGCTGCGCTTTTCGGGCGCTGTCCTGAAGCTGCTTCAACTGTTCGTCCTGCGGAGCCGACGACTCCTGGTTGTCTCCGCCGGCATCCGGGGGCATCTCACTGGCCAGGAGCTTGCCGTCAATCCGGTCCTTCGCCGAATCCAGACGGCCTCCCTCGCCTGCGGAATTGCCCGGCCCGTCCTGGTGGCACGTTGCCGGTGCCCCGGCTGCCACCTCCAACGCGTCGCGGAAGAACTGCTCAGCCCCGCTCCGGCTCCCGCCTGCCTGGACACTGGCCGCGGAGGCGGCGTCGCCCAGCCGCTCAAGGGTCAGCACCAGGTTGACCCGGACCTTGCATTCGTCATCGCCCGCTCCTGCCTCCAGTGCCTCTTCGAAGTCCCGCCTCGCCGCCGCAAAGTCGCCGGCCAGCACCTTCGCGTCACCGGCAGCAAAGGATGCCTTGTAAGGTTCCACGACGTTGGCCACTCCCAGCCACCGTGCAGCCACCGCGAGCGCCTCCCGGTCGCTGGACGAGAAGGCCTCCGAAGCGTAGCCTCCCAGCCAGCCGACGCTGAGGAGTTTGGCCGCCCAAGCCAGCGCCAGCAATGCCGGCAGCAGCGACCACAAGGCGAGTTTCCGCCGTCGGGCCTTCATCACAGTGCCTCCCTGTCCCCGGGCTGCGGTGCAGCGGAACCAGGCCGGCTCAATTGACGCAGTCCGGCGACATGGCGCAGTGGCTCCTGCATGGCCAGCAGGAAGGCCGCCAGCGCGAGCAGCCAGTAGAGTTCGGTCCGGCCGGGAGAACGGTCCTCTCCTCCGGGCACCAGCGTTCCGGGCTCCGCTTTGGTGAACAGGTCGCTGGCCGGTCCCGTTCCGTCGCGGTGTACGTAGGGTACGTTCAACTGCCCGGCAATTTCCTGCAGTTGTGTTTCGTCGATCCGGGACACTGCGTCGCGGGGACCGTCACCGCTGCGGTCCTGCAGGTAACCTGCGCCGGACCCGCTGGCATCCCTCATCCGTCCGCCTTGGTCGGTGCCGTACCCCAGGACCGCTCCCCCAGCGGTTTCCGACGGACCGAGCGGCAGCGCATCGGGCGGGCCCGCACTGGTGTTCTCACCATCGCCGGCGTAGAACACCAGGGCAGGACGCCCCGGATGCTGCTCCCGGGCCTTGTGGAGCCGTTCCTTCAGCAGCGGCCCCGCTCCGGTGACACTGCTGCCTCTCGCATAGCGGGGGCTCTGGGGTTGGAGGGTAGCCATGGCGGTCTGCAGGGCTGTGGTGTCCCGGGTCAAGGGCATCCTGACCGATGCTTTGCTGTCGAACGTGATCAAAGAGAATTTGGCCCCGGCCAGTTCTTTCGCAATGGCCATGACGTCTGCGCTGACGCCGCTCAGGCGGGTCGCTGAGCCGTTGAAGTCCTCGGCGGCCATGCTGGTGCTCGTGTCAACCACGAAGAAAACATCAAGATCCGTCGACGCCGTGGTCGCTTCACCGCCGGGCCAGCCGGGACGCAGTGCAGCCAAAAGCAAAAGCACGACGGCGGCGCAGCGGACCGCCGTGGACCTCACCGCCTGGCGGGGTTGCCCGCCCCGGGCAAGAACCCACACGGTAAAGAGCAGTGTGGCAACGACGGATACGGCGATGAACGGCCAGGCGATGATGGGAGCGAAGGTCATGCCTGCAGCCGCCATCCCACCACGAGAAGGCCCATCCCGGATACCACGGCGATACCCAAAGGCCACGCGGGATCATCGGAGACCACTGCCTGGGGTGCGGCCAGGTACGCCGAGGCTTCGCTGTCCTGTACCTGCTGCACGATGCCGGGCACGGCACCCGGACTGTCCAGGGCGTGATAGCTGCCACCGGTGCCCTCAACGGCGGCCCGCAGTTGCGCGCCCGGTTGCACGGGATCGTCGCCGTAGTCCAGGTCCCCCGGATTCAGGGCATGGACGGCAACATCCCTGCTCCTGGCCAGTGCCGCTGCCTCTTCAAGGGTGAATACGGGGTTCCCGGAGAGGAAGTTGTCTGTTGCCAGAACCACCGAACGTGTTCGCCTGGTTCCTCCGCCTTCGGTGTGGTCCTCCGGGAAACTCTGTACACAGGACGCCAGTCCATCACCGATCAAGGACGACCCGCCCCGCTGCCACGTGCCGTCAAAGAACGAACCGGCCCCGCTTTCGAAAGCTTCCTGCGCTTCGCTCAATTGGCCGGCAACATAGTCATAATCATCGGTCAGGGGAAACAACTGCACGCTGCTGCTGTCGAAGATGACCATGCCGATGCGCTCGCCGTCGAACTCCTTCGCCAATTCCTTGAAAACCCCGGCAATCGCAGCGTCAGTGCCGGCCATGGAGCCGGAGACATCCAGGCACAACACGATGTCCCGGTTACGCACTTCCGGCTGGTGGGTGGAACGCTGCACCGGCCTGGCCGCGGCTGTCACGCTGGCAGCAAGAAAGACCGCACCCAGCAGTGCACCAAGGACCAACGTGAACCTGTACCTGGCCAGGGCCTTCTTGTACTCGGGAAGGTGGGTCATCCGATCGGAATGTGCCACGGGCCGGTACGGTCGCGGTGCCCTCCGGAGGACCAGCCATGCGGCTGCCACCGCGGCTGCAGCCAAGGGCAGAAGCCACCAATAGGTCAGTTCCATCCGAGGACCGCCCTCCGTGCAGTGTCAGCGGCCGCGCTGACCGGGCTCCCTGCTGCCGGTGCAAACTCCCCCGGATAGATGGCAGCGATACCGGCCGCGAAGTGTCCAAGCCCGTTCCCGCGCAGTTCCTGGAGGGTCATCGACGTTGCCGGCAACCCGGTAGCGGCAGCGGCGAACTCCCGCACCAGGAAGCTCAGCCGCTGGTGGGCTTCGCGCATGGGCAACGTGCCGTCGTCGGCGTCCTTTTCAACAGCGGCAATCCCCGCAAGGCAAGCTGCCCGCAGGGCTTCCACATCCCGGGCCGGAGAGACAACCGTTTCGTGCCCACCCAACCGCCGCGGCTTTGCCGGCCACAGCAGCCATCCGTACCAAGCTGCGACCGTCACTGCCAGCAGCAGGCCCAACCACAACCACAGCGGCTGGTAGGAAAGCGGCCCATAAAAGCTCGAACCGTCAGACACGGTATCCGCCTTTGGCCACCCTGGTTGTCCCAGCGCGGGATCGATGCTTCTCCAGAAGAGCAAACACCGACTGGACCACGTCGGCGCTGCCTGCTGCTTGCTCCTCGGCGATATCCAGCTGCCTGAAGACGGTCCGGCGTGCCTCCTCGCGCCGCCTTTGGGCAACCTCATAGGCCTTCCGTACCCGGTGGTTGCCTGCGACAGCGGACGGAAGCATCGACCCGTCCCGCACCTCGGTGCTGGTTTGGCCGGTGGCGAGGTCGGCGTCGCGGACCGTCAGCCACAGAATCTCGTGACGGGACCGCAAACGGCGCAGCAGGCCTACCGTCCGCTCGTCAGGAACCACTTCATCGGCAATGACTACCATCAGCAGTCGCCCTTTCAGGTACCGCAGCGCATAATCCAACTGTTCCGCCAGGGCGCTCGCAGGCCCGTCCAGGGAAGTACGGGAATCGACCTCGCGGAGCAACCGCTCAAGGTGGTCCTCGCCGCTGCGTGGCGGCAGGTAATAGGACGCAGCAGCAGAGCCATGCAGGAGCCCCACGTCGTCTCCATGGCGGGCAGCCAAATACCCAAGGACCCCGGCGGCATCCACGGCGATGGCTTTCTTTGGCTCCCCCGAAGCGGCATCAGCTGCCATGCCGCGGCCGGTATCGACCACCAGGAGCACCGAATGGCGGCGTACGGCCACGTATCGTTTGACCAACGGCGAACCATGCCGTGCCGTCGCTTTCCAGTCAATATCCCGGACTTCGTCGCCGGGAACATAGGCCCGGAGCTCGTCGAAGTCCAAGCTGCGGCCCTTGAAGACCGAGCCATATTCACCGTCCAGCAACGTCAGGGTCTTACGGTGCGCGAAAATGAACATCTTCGACTTGACGCGTCGGAGGAGGCTTGGCATGACGCCCCGGCTACGGCGTTTGGACCGACGCAAGCACGGCGTCGATCACGGTTTCCACGGCGATGCCTTCAACCACGGCATCGAAGCCCAGAACGATCCGATGCCTGAGAATGCGATGGGCCAGATTCTTGACGTCCTCGGGGATGACGTGGTCCCGGCCGTTGATCAGGGCAAGGGCGCGGGCTGCCTGGCTGAAAGCGATGCCCGCCCGGGGACTCGCACCGAATTCCACCAGGGCAGCGAGGTGAGGTTCCAGGTATTGCGCTGCATTGCGGGTGACGTACGCCAGGCCCACGATGTACCGGACAATGGCTGGATCGATGTAGACGCGACGGACCAGTTCCTGTGCCTGGACCACGGCGTCAAGCGACGCTGCCGCCGGTGGCTTGGAGGCCGGGTCGAAAACACCGGCGTCGAACCTGCGGATGATCTCGGCTTCTTCGGCCGGAGTGGGGTAATCCAGGACATCCTTGAGCATGAAGCGGTCCATCTGTGCCTCGGGAAGCCGGTAGGTTCCCTCCTGCTCGATCGGGTTCTGCGTGGCGAGCACCAGGAAAGGAACCGGCAGCGGATACGACTCTCCCCCGATGGATGTCTGGCGCTCCTGCATGGCCTCCAGCATGGCGCTCTGGGTTTTGGCGCTGGACCGGTTGATCTCGTCGAGCAGGACAATATTCGCGTGGACCGGCCCAAGCTGGGTAATGAACGTGCCTTTGGCCGCGTCGAAAATCTGGGTGCCTGCTATGTCACTGGGAAGCAGGTCTGGAGTGCACTGGATCCTCCGGAAATCGGCACTGACTGATTCAGCAAGCGCGTGGGCCGCGGTGGTCTTGGCCAGCCCCGGAACACTCTCCAGCAGGACGTGCCCGCCCGTCAGCAACCCGATCACCAAGGTTTCACGAAGCCGGGATTGTCCCACGACCTTGGCTTCAAAACTCCGCATGATGCTGGCCACCAACTGCTGCGCACGGGCCATGTCCGGCGCGTCGATTCCGGCCGTGGCGGTGTTTTGAAGCACTCGTTGTCCCCTCGATGGCATCAGTTGGTCGTTGCGGTCCTGCAACGGCCACTCTATCCAAGCGGCAGCCAATTAACTGTGCAATGGGGAGCTCTCCCCATGAAGACGCCCGGGGTCTATCCTTTTCCCATGCATCAGCTACCAGCCCGCTACCAGGAGTATCTCGCCGGCCAGACGGAACACGTTGCCTTGGCCGTCCGGCCCGTTTTGCTGCAGTCCGCCGCCGAACAGCGGCACGGCGTCCGGATCACCTACAACCCCGGTCCCACGGGGCACCAGGCCCACTTGGACGAGTCGGTTCCCTACGGCGAAATCGTGGAAGACATCGACTGATCCATCGCCACCGCCCCGGATGGTGTCCTGGTCAGCCTTCCAGCAGCAGCCGCTGGGCCCGGGGAGCAAGCGTGTGCTCCAGCACGAGGCACGCAGCGCCGATGGCTCCCACGTCCTCGCCAACGCCTGAGCCTACGACGTCGATTCCATGGATCATGCCTGCGGCGCTGTTGGCTGCTATTTGGGCAGGGACGCGGTCCAGGAAATACCTGGACATCCGACCCCAGAACGGACCTCCGAACACTACGCGCTCCACGTCCAGTGTGTTGGTAACCACGGACACTGCCCGGGCTACCAGGGTCGCGGACTTGTCCAGGATTGCGATTGCTTTCGGATCGCCGGCATCGGCTTTGTCGCACAACATGGCATAGCGTTCCTGGACTTCCGGCCCGTCGGCATCGTTGCCGTGGCCGTCAAGGACGCCGGCTGCCTCGGCCTCCGCCACCAGGACCTGGGGAATGCAGGATGACTTGACGCAGCCTCGGAGCCCGCAGTCACACGGCGGACCATCAGGGTCGACGATGATGTGCCCGATCTCGCCTGCATTTCCGGACGTACCACGGACCACTTCGTCGTTGAGCACGATCCCGCACCCGATGCCGGTGCCCATATACATGAAAACGAAGCTGCCCGCGCCGCTGGCCCCGCCAACCCAGGTTTCAGCCACGGCCGCGCTGGTAACGTCCTTGTCCACCAGAGTCTCCAGGCCCGTCGCTTCGGTGAGAGCCTCGCGGATGCGCACCCGGTTCCATCGCGTCAGCAGCGGCGGTTCCACTACCGAACCTTCATCGAGGTCGATGGGACCAGGCACCGCAACGCCCAAGCCGGCAATCTTGGAGGCATCAACGCCCGAATCCGCAATCAGAACCTGGATCTGGTCGGCGATGCTGGTGATCACATCGGCCGGATCACCGCTGGGCGTCGCCATGCGCGAGTGCAGGACCACATCCCCCACAAGATCGAGGATCACGAAAGTCATCACGGCCGGATCCAGATGGACACCCACGGCGTACATCCCCGAAGGATTGAGCCGCAGGATGGTCCGCGGCTTGCCGGGACCGGTGCCTTCTTTTCCGGCCTCCACAATCAACTGCTGATCGAGCAGCCGCCGCGAGATGTTGGAGATGGTCTGGGGAGAGAGTCCCACGAACTGGGCAAGCTCAACCCGGCTGAGCCCACCCGACGAACGCCGGATGGCCTCCAGGATAACCGTCAGGTTGAAGTCCCCCATGCGTGGCAGGTTGGTTCCGCGCCTCGGTGTCGGCTGCCGGATCTGAGTCACTGAATCCCCTCGTCATTCGCTGGAGCATGGTGGAACGGTCATGCCCCTGAATTGTATGCGACAAGCCCGCCCCACGGACGGCGTGACACATTGGGCGAGGCTCCGGATCACGTCCGGGCTGCTCTCCGGGTCCGCGCTACCGTGAATTTGGGGTTGCGCCCCTCGATCTCTGTTGGACCAACCAAGCGTTCCAGCGCGGGTTTGTACTGCAGGTGGCTGTTGTACACGGTCCAGAGCTCTCCGCCCGGAGCCAGCACGCGGGCAGCAGCCTGGAACATCTTCAGAGCCGCGCCCGCGTGAACGGTTGCTCCCACATGGAACGGCGGATTCAGCAGGATCAGTTCGGCACTGTCCCCCGGCAGCGTGGACATGGCGTCGTCGTGAAGCACGGAAATCCGGTCCGCCAGCCCGTTTGCCTCAGCCGTACCTTTGGCGGAGGCAACAGCGGCTGCCGATTGGTCCGTCGCCAAAACCGCAGCACCTGGATGCAGCTTCGCGTACATGGTGGCCAGAATGCCGGTCCCACATCCGAGGTCGAGCGCCCGCGGGACTTCAGGCATCCGGTCCAGGAACCCGAGCAGGAAACGGGTGCCGATGTCCAGCCGGGCTCCGGAAAACACTGCTCCGCGGGCTGCCACCTTGATGCCGAGTTCGGCAATGTCCTCCAGCACGGGAAAGGGGGGCTCCACCGGGACATGCCTCGCGTCCCGGGCCACCAGTGTCCGTGATTTTTGCCTCGCCAGTTGGGGCTGTACAGATCCGAAGTATTTTCGCAGGACATCGTTCATGCCCAGGGACATGTGTTTTACCCGCCCACCGGCAAGCAGGATGGCACCGGGCGCAGCAAAGCGCGCAACGGCGTCGGCGATTTCCTCCAACTCGGCCAGAGACTTAGGCAACTGCAGCACCACAAGGCCGGCATCCTGCAAGAGCCCCGGGCCGAGGTCATGCGCCGTATAGCGCCCGTCCAAGCCTGCGGCAGCGGCGTTGCGCGCCAACGCGAGCCTTCCGGTGTACAGGTCCTGGTGAACGCGGACATGCTCGACGGCGGTGACGGCCAACGCGCCGAGGGTCAAGGCGCCGTACCGGTCACCGATGACGGCGATATTGGGCTCGGCACCGGCACGGTGCCGGACTTCGTCGAGCAACAGCCGATCCGTTGCGTCATACGCCTGCAGGTTTTCAGCGTCGACGTCGGGGTGCCGGCTCAACTGGCTGAACAGGGTTTCCAGATCCTGGACTGGCACGGCAGCTGCCCCGCTTTCTTAGAGTCGCTGGAACCCGCCAAGGGTGCCATCGCCAACAAAAAGGACCCCGCTCAAGAGAGCGGGGTCCCAATCCGAAGTGGAGCTGAGGGGACTCGAACCCCTGACCCCCTGCATGCCATGCAGGTGCGCTACCAGCTGCGCCACAGCCCCGGATTTTTGCTGATTCCCGGAGGAAGATTTCCCTTCCTGCCGAAGCAACTCGTCAATACTAACCACAATCGCCTGAGAAGCGAAATCCGCGGAGTATGAGCTGCATCACGTCCAGGACAGCCAATCAATCAACAAAAAATCCCGCCCTTTCGCGGTGTTCCGCTAAGGACGGGATTTGTGATGGTGGAGCTGAGGGGACTCGAACCCCTGACCCCCTGCATGCCATGCAGGTGCGCTACCAGCTGCGCCACAGCCCCATATTCGTGCTGCCCAGCGGAACGTTTATCTTCCATTCCCGCCGAAGCAACTCAAATATCTTAGAACAGCCTTCAGGAAAATTCCAAATCGGGCATATTCGGGATTCCAGCTACTGCTCGGCATCCTCGGCAGCGATCGCCTTGGCCGATGCGTCATCACCAAGCTCCAGGTCCACCACCGGGCAGTCCTTCCACAGGCGCTCCAAAGCGTAGAACACCCGGTCCTCGGCATGCTGGACATGGATCACCACATCGGCGTAATCGAGCAGGACCCAACGTCCCTCCGAGCGGCCCTCGCGGCGCACCGGACGCAGGTCCTGCTTCAGCAGTTCTTCCTCAATGGCGTCAACAATGGCATTCACCTGGCGTTCAGTGGGCGCCGATGCGATCAGGAAAACGTCAGTCAATGCCAGCCGCTCGCTGACATCAAGCGCGACGACGTCCTCGGCAAGCTTGTCGGCCGCCGCCCGCGCAGCATGGCGGGCGAGAGTGATGGATTGTTCATGTGCAGACACGGGGACTCCTTGTTGTGGCCAAAGGCCGGGATATAAGACTTCTTGTGCGGACTTATCCGCTGGTCATCATGATGATGCCGACGATGAGTGCAACCAGCCCCAGCGCGAGCACCGCGATCTGGAGAATCCGGTTGCGCTGGGCGCGCGCCAGGCCCGCCGTACTGGCATCGAGCGGGTCAAGGCCATAGGCGGTGCTTGCAGACACCGGTGGACGCTGCTCCTGTTCTGCCGGCAGGTCAGCGGTGGCAGCCCGCTTGCGGGCGTTCCTTGCCACAGCCTCCGCACGGGCAAGCACCCCCGCCCGGCCTCGGGCGGCCTTCCCGGTGGAAGGCTTGGCCGCAGCATCCAGCGCAGGTCCCGGCGAGGTCACCACGGGTACGAAGGTGGTGCTTGGCCTCTTCATCACAGGCCGCTCGACACCGGGGACCTTGACGAACTCCAGTGGAGTGACCATGGCCAGGTTGTTCGCTGTGGACGGTCCGGACGCGGGCGTCGGGGCCTTCCCGCTGCCCCCTTGCTTGGAATCCCCCTGGGCCTGCTCCGCAAGCTTCTGCTTGGCAGCGGCGCGCTTGTTCAGCACCGCTGCACGTTCTGCCAAAGCGATCTGCTGGGCGAGGACCTCGGGATCCACTGCCAGCGGATCCTGGTCCGCAATATGCTCGAGTTTGGCCGTCTGGTTCTGGACCTGCGCCGCAATCAACTCACGGACTGCAAGTGCTTGCTCCACCGACATCCCGGCTCCTGCCGGACCCGGAGCTTCACCTGCTGTGGGCGAAGCCGGGGGCTTTGGTTTCCCGCCGACCGGTTCCTGCGCAGTCCCCTCATCCGCAGCCGCGGTCTTATCGGCCGGCGCCGGAACAATGGGGTTGGCGGACGTGGCCATCTCGGCCTGCAACTGCTGCAAACGCAACTGGCGGCGCGTGGGCGGGCCACCACCGGACAGCTGTTCTTCCTTGTCTGCCAGTTCCTTAATGGTGCGCAAAGCCGCACGGTCCCGCGCGCGGATCTGGGAGGATCGCTCCCCCACTGCGTCGACGGGAACATCGGCCGCGCGGCGGTTGCGTGGCGCCGCAGCGGCGGCCTTTTGCGCCGGAACGGAGTCGGCCTTACTTGCGGGGGCCACGGGTTCCGGACCAGGTGCTGCCGCGCGTTCAGGACCAGGTGCTGCGGCGCGTTCAGGACCAGATGCTGCCGCGCCGGAACCAGCCGCGGAGGACTGCTGCTCAGCGAGCTGCTGCTCTTCCCGGGCGCGGCGAAGTTCCCGCCTGCTGCGGATGGGACGCTGTTCCTGGCTGCTCATTCAAAACTCATTCAGTACGTGCTGGCTCGTCTGATCCGGACAATGCGGGGGCCAACTCCCCCGCTGGGGGCCGCGGCGCGTACAGGCCGTACTTGGCGATGTACTGGACCACCCCGTCCGGAACCAAGTACCAGACAGGATTGCCCTCGTTGACGCGGTTGCGGCAATCGGTGGAGGAGATGGCCATCGCCGGAACTTCCAACAGGCTCACATCTTCCGTCCGACCGAGGTCGTTCAGCTCGTGCCCCGGTCGCGTAACGCCCACGAAGTGCGCCAGCGACCAGAGCTCGTCCACGTCCTTCCAGGACAGGATCTGGGCCAAGGCGTCGGCGCCCGTGATGAAGAAAAGATCCGCATCGGGCCGCTGCGCGCGCAGGTCACGCAGGGTGTCTATGGTGTACGTGGGGCCGGGCCGGTCAACGTCGACCCGGCTCACGGTAAACCTCGGGTTGGAGGCCGTAGCGATCACCGTCATCAAGTAACGGTGCTCGGCCCTGCTGACCTTTTTGCTGGATTTCTGCCAAGGCTGGCCCGTGGGCACGAACACGACCTCATCGAGATCGAACTTGGCAGCTACCTCGCTGGCAGCCACAAGGTGGCCGTGATGGATGGGGTCGAACGTACCACCCATGACGCCCAGGCGGAGCCTGCGCTCCGACTCCCCGCGCGGTGTTGCGGCGATAATCTTAGTGGCCCTCGTGGTGCTGGTGCTTGTTCGGGTGCTGGCGGTGCGGATCCGCGTGCTCTTCGACGGCCTCGTGGCGGTTGCCAAGGTTGGTGTAGGAGAGGGTGACAAACATGAGGACCAGCAGGATGGCGAACATCACAATGCCGAAGACCCACGGCTCAGCCCACAGCGGAGCAGCTTCGTGACCGCCTTCGGTTTGCGCGGCAATGGACGTGGCGATCTGCTGAAACAGCATCTTCTCCCCTAGTTGGTTTTCAAAGGATTCTTGACGGCGGGCCTCCCCGCCGTCCCGGACTTCTGTTCTATGTTACAGCGTTGCTAGCTGCGGACCTGGCCCTCGCCCTGGACGATCCACTTGGTGGTGGTGAGTTCAGTCAAACCCATGGGGCCACGGGCATGGAGCTTCTGGGTGGAGATGCCCACTTCCGCTCCCAACCCGAGTTCCCCGCCGTCGGTGAACCGCGTGGACGCGTTCACTATCACGGCCGCGGAGTCGATCTCGGCGATGAACTTCTCGGCGTTGGCCAGGTTGTTGGTCAGGATTGCCTCGGTGTGGCCAGTGGTCCAGGTGCGGATGTGCTTGACGGCGTCATCCAGGCTGTCCACCATGGCCACGGCGAGGTCCAGGTCCATGTATTCGGTCGCCCAATCGTCGTCGTCCGCGGGGACGGTTTCCACCGCCGGGCCCAGGGCCGAAGCGATCCTTTCGTCAACATGGAGGGTGACACCGGCAGAGCGGAGCGCGGACGCTACCGCGGGGAGCACCGTGGACCCCGAATGAACCAGGAGGGTCTCCACGGTGTTGCAGACACTCGGGCGTTGGGTCTTGGCATTCAGCAGGATCTCCACTGCCATTTCTTCGCCGGCGGACTCATCAATGAAGATGTGGACGTTGCCTTCGCCGGTTTCGATAACGGGCACCGACGAGTTGTTGACCACTGTCTGGATCAGGTCCCGCCCGCCCCGGGGAATCAGGACATCCACGCGTCCGCGTGCGCGCATCAGAACATTGGCACCTTCGCGGCCGTACTGGTCTACGGTCTGCACGGCGTCAGCCGGCAGCCCCACAGAGTCGAGCGCTTCGCGAAGAATCCTGACCAGGGCCTCGTTCGTCTTCGCAGCAGCTGACCCACCGCGCAGGATGACGGCGTTGCCACTCTTAAGGGCCAGCCCGGCAATATCTACCGTGACGTTGGGGCGGGCCTCGTAAATGGCAGCCACGACGCCCATGGGCACGTTGACCTGCCGAAGACGCAACCCGTTCGGCAAGGTCTGCCCGCGGACCACATTGCCCACGGGATCAGGGAGGCCGGCCAGGTTCTCAAGGGCCGCAACCAAACCATCGATGCGGGCAGGCGTGAGGGTCAGGCGGTCCAGCAGGGCAGCTGATGTCCCGTTGGCACGGCCTTCGGCAACGTCCTTGGCGTTCGCCGCGAGGATGTGGTCACGGTTGTCGAGGAGTGATGTACCGATGGTTCGCAGGGCGCGGTCCTTCCAGGCACGATTGGCCTGGCCCATGCGGCGGGCGGCCTTCCGTGAGCGGTCGGCAATTGCGTACACGGCGGCTTGGAGATCCTCCTGCGAGAGTGGAACGCTACCGGCCACGGGACGCTCCGGCGCCTGCCCGGCAGTACCGGGAGCGTCGGAAATCACAGGGGCGTCGGGAGTCAGCGCTTCAGTCATGCTCCAAGTTTAGATGAGCGGGGAGCCCGAAGGAGTACGAGGTCGTCAACATGAACAACTTCGCGGTCGTAGCCGCGGCCCATCGCCTGTCCCAGTTCCTGCGTGGAGCGGCCGAGCATGCGCGGGAGTTCGTCGGAGGAGTAGTTCACCAACCCCCTGGCAACCACCGTTCCGTCAAGGGAGACCATTTCGATTGCGTCACCGGCCTCGAAATCACCCGTAATGCGGGAAATCCCTGCAGGCAGGAGTGACCTGTGCCGGTCCCGCACGGCTTTCACTGCGCCGTCGTCGAGCACCAAACGGCCGTGGACCGTGGCCAGGTGCGCAAGCCACAAAAGCCGCACCGGCTTCCGGTTGCCGTTAACGGCGAACCATGTGCCGACGTCCCCGCCGTCCAGGGCTGCGGCCGCGTTCGCGGTGGATGTCACCAGGGCATGGATGCCGGATCCTGCCGCAATGGAGGCGGCCTCGACCTTGGTCATCATTCCGCCGGTGCCTACACCGGCCTTTCCGGCCTTGCCGATGGTCACGCCGTCCAGGTCCTGCGGACCCCGGACCAGTGGAATGCGCTTGGCTCCCTGTGACGGCGGGCCATCGTAGAGGGCGTCGACGTCGGACAGGAGAACCAGCGCGTCGGCGCGCACCAGGTGGGCTACCAAGGCTGCGAGGCGGTCGTTGTCACCGAACCGGATCTCGTGCGTGGCGACGGTGTCGTTCTCATTGACCACGGGAACAACCCCGAGGTTCAGCAGGCGGTCCAAGGCACGGAAGGCGTTGGTGTGCTGGGTGCGGCGCATGAGGTCGTCTGCCGTCAGGAGCACCTGGCTGACCGTGACACCGTGGGCGTTGAAGGCCTGGGTGTAGCGGGCCATGAGCAGCCCCTGCCCCACACTCGCCGCCGCTTGCTGGGTAGCAAGGTCCTTCGGCCGCTTGGCCAGGCCCAGCGGAGCAAGCCCCGCGGCAATGGCGCCTGACGATACGAGGATTATTTCCGTCCCGGCGTTGCGCTTCTCTGCCAGCGCGTTGACCAGCGCGGTGAGCGACTTCTCGGAGATGCCGCCCTTGATGCTGGTCAGCGAGGACGAACCAACTTTGACTACTATCCTCTTGGCGCCGGCCAGCGCCTGGCGTTCGGCCGCTTCCGTTCCGGGGACGTCGAGGGTCTTAGTCGTCATCACCGGCGTCCAGGCTGCTTTCCTTGACAGGCTGCGAACGACGGCGGCTGACGGACTCCGTCCAGATGCCCGCCTTGCGCTCGGCTTCCAATTCGGCACGTGCGGCGGCCTTGGCCTCACGGCGCTCGATCTGTTCCTCGCGCTTCTGGGAACGGGTAGGACGATCTCCGATATCCGCAACCCGGATATCCGTGCCTCGAGGCGTGGCGAGCAGTTCGGCACCTGCCATCATGGTGGGTTCCCAGTCAAAGACCACACCGTCGTCCCCGCCGATCACCACGGTGTCGCCCGGCTTGGCACCGACCTTGAAGAGTTCGGTCTCCACGCCCAGCTTGGCCAGGCGGTCGGCGAGGTAGCCAATGGCTTCCTCGTTGGTGAAATCGGTCTGCTTGACCCAACGCTCGGGCTTTTCGCCCAGGACCCGGAACAGCGGCTCGAGGTTCTTCTCCTCACGGCGGATCCGGAAGCCGGTCTCATTGACGGCGCGCGGACGGAGGATCTGGGGCGCCACCTTGGGCGGGGCCGCCTCGACCGCGTCACGGGCGGACTTCACGATCTCCGCCATGGCGAAGCTGAGCGGGCGAAGCCCCTCGTGGCTGGTGGCGGATACCTCAAAGACCCGGTATCCACGCGCCTCAAGGTCCGGCCGGACAAATTCCGCCATGTCCCGGCCGTCCGGAAGGTCCACCTTGTTCAGCACCACCAGTTTGGGCCGCTCATTCAGTGGTACAACCTCGCCGGCCCTGCCGGCGTAGCTCATGTCCACCGCGTACTTTTCCAGCTCCGCCTCGATGATGGCGAGGTCGGAGAGGGGGTCGCGGTCCGATTCAAGGGTTCCGCAGTCCAGAACGTGCACCAGGGCGGCGCAGCGCTCCACGTGGCGGAGGAAGTTGTGGCCCAGGCCGCGGCCCTCGCTGGCGCCTTCGATCAGGCCCGGAACGTCGGCAATGGTGAAGCGGACGTCTCCGGCCTGCACAACGCCCAGGTTGGGAACAAGGGTGGTGAAGGGGTAGTCGGCAATCTTGGGACGGGCGGCGGACATGGCAGCGATCAGGCTCGACTTGCCGGCTGACGGAAAGCCAACCAGTGCGATGTCAGCGATGGATTTCAGTTCGAGGACGATGTCCGCGGACTCACCCTCGATTCCCAACAGGGCGAAACCGGGAGCGCGGCGCTTCTGCGACGAAAGCGCGGCATTGCCGAGGCCGCCCTGGCCACCGGCCGCGGCGACGTACTCGGTACCCTCGCCCACGAGGTCGGCAAGGACTTCGCCGTCCTTGGTTTTTACCACGGTGCCGTCCGGAACGGGCAGGATCAGGGTTTCGCCATTCTTGCCGCCACGCCAGTCTCCCATGCCCGGGCCACCGTTGGTGGCGTGGCGGTGCGGCGCGTGGTGGTAGTCCAGCAGCGTGGTTGTTTGTGACGACACCCGAAGGATGACATCTCCCCCGTTGCCGCCGTTGCCGCCGTCCGGACCGCCAAGGGGCTTGAATTTTTCCCGTTTGACAGAGACACAGCCGTGGCCGCCGGTTCCGCCGGATACGTGCAGGACTACCCGGTCAACAAAGCTCGCCACGTGAATCTCCTCTTGTTGCTGTTGCCGGCATGATTGCCGGAACCGGCACGCCCAGGGCGTCCCAGTCGATTGTAATGCGGTTAAAAGAACGGTGGAGCGGGCCTGTTGGCCCGCTCCACCGGTTCAGAACGTGGTGTTACTCTGCAGCTGCAGCAGCAACGATGTTCACTACGCGGCGACCGCGGCGGGTGCCGAACTCAACCGCACCTGCCTGCAGTGCGAACAGGGTGTCGTCGCCACCGCGGCCGACGCCTGCACCGGGGTGGAAGTGGGTGCCACGCTGGCGGACGATGATCTCGCCTGCGGAAACTACCTGACCACCGAAGCGCTTGACGCCGAGGCGCTGTGCGTTGGAGTCACGACCGTTGCGAGTGGAGCTCGCGCCTTTTTTGTGTGCCATGTGAAATGCCTGCCTCTAAAATTCTGGGAAACTGAAAAACGTGAACCGGTAACGGAAGTTACGCGATGCTCGTGATCTTGATCTTGGTCAGTTCCTGACGGTGACCCTGGCGCTTCTTGTAGCCGGTCTTGTTCTTGAACTTCTGGATGACGATCTTGGGACCGCGGAGGTCTTCAAGGATCTCAGCCGTAACCTTGACCTTGGCCAGGTCCGCAGCTGCGGAGGTGACCTTGTCGCCGTCAACCAGGAGCAAGGCGGGCAGCTCAAGCGTGCTGCCGGCTCCACCGGGGACGCGGTTCAGCGTTACGTAGTCTCCAACGGAAACCTTTTCTTGGCGGCCGCCTGCGCGGACAATCGCGTACACCACTTGGGTACTCACTTCTCTCGACGTTTCTTACTAAATTTGCGTGCGGAACCTTGATCCAACGCAGGGCCCGGTTCGCGCTGTGCCTCAACGCCGTGGACTTCAGATCGAAGCCCGCGAGTCATCCCATGAACAATTCCAAGGGGCATAACCCAAGTGTTGGCGTAAGCACCGAAGATCAAGATTACGCTAGTTTGACCTTCAGTCGCAAATGAGGCCGGGCCCGGAGCCCTGGAGGTGACGCTTGTCACCACTGGAACGGACTCGCCCGGCACCGTGCCCATATAGCCTACCGCGGACGGGCGGCTTTGCTGGTTCGACGCGCTGGAAAGCCATTACGCGAACAAGCGCGGAGCGTCGAAGAAGGCTGTCTCGTAGCGGCAGGAGTGGGCAAAGGCTTCCACCATCGCCGCCCGCTCTTGCCCTGAGGCAGAAGCCGCTGCCAGGTCGGTGAACCTGATGGCGGTCCTGGTCGCTTCGGCGAATTCTTCGTCTGCGTAGGTCCGGAGCCAGTCCGCATAAGGGTGGCTGGCCGGTTCGCCGTTCCGGACATAGGAAGCATGCAGGCGGTGTCCCACCTCGGCGTAAAGCCAGTAGCAGGGCAGGATCGCCGCGAGCAGTACACCATAGCTGCCTGATGCCGAGGCCGCCAGGAGATGGTCCACATAGGACTTGGTAACCGGCCCGGTCGCCTGGCTGGTGCGGCGCGTGGCCAGCCAGTTCCGGTGCAACTCCGATTCCACCTCCAGGCAGACCTGGGAGGCTTTGGCCCAGAACAGCTGCTCTTCCTCGCTGGGAGCCAGTGCCCCCGCCCTGGCCAGGACCCGCGAGTATCCGTTGAGGTACAGCGCGTCCTGGGCGAGGTAGTAGTTGAACCAGGACTCTGGCAGCGCACCCGATTCCAGCCCCTCGATAAACGGCAACGCGTTGATGGCCCCGAGCTCCTTGGACGCCTCTGCCCATAACCGCGTCGCGAAGGTACCCGGCGCTGCGGAGGCCTCAAGGTGGTGGAAATGATGGATGGGGCCGCTGCCCTGGCCGACCTCCAGCCTGTCAGCGTCCCGGAGTGCCTGCAGCAACCACGGCTTCACTTCCCGAAGGGAAGCTTCCCAATCACCGGTCCGGGCCTGCACGGTGGCCAATGCCGATGAAAGCGAGCAGCCCGTTCCGTGGCTGTTGCCGGTGTAGACACGCGGTCCGCCAACCTCGATGATGTCCTGGCGCAGCAAACCGCCCGTGTTGACCAAGGCGTCGGGGCAATCGTCACCGGCAAGGTGCCCGCCTTTGACCAGCACGGTATTTCCGCAAGCCGCGGCCAGGCGCTTTCCCTGGTCGAGCGCCGAGGCCCAGTCCGCGGCCTCAGGTTCTCCGAGCAGCATGGCAAGTTCGGGGAGGTTGGGGGTGACCAGGTCCGCCAGGGACAGAAGATGACGCAATGCTTCCTCAGCGGTTTCCCTCAGGAGGCGGTCGCCGCTGGTGGCTACCATCACGGGATCAAGGACCACGACGGCGGGACGCACCTTTCCGAGCCAGCTGCGGACCTCGTCAATGACCTCCGCGTCGCCCAACATCCCGATCTTGACGGCATCGATCGTGATGTCGCTGCCAACCGCTTCCAACTGCTGGCGCAGGAATTCCACCGGCGGCACATGGACACTGCTGACGCCAAGGGTATTTTGGGCGGTGAGGGCGGTGACGGCGGCCATGCCGTAACCCCCGAGGGCAGAAATTGCCTTCAGGTCTGCCTGGATTCCCGCTCCTCCGGACGGATCCGAGCCTGCAATGCTCAGAACACGCGGTGGCCTGACAGGGCCGGGGGCTGCCGGGTAGACGGCAGAATCAGGGTAGGCGGAAGAAGACGACAAAGAAGTCATGGGGACATCCCTTCGCCGGTGCTAACCGGACAGGTTCAACGGGTCTGGATCTCAGCCGGGCCCGACGCCCGGCACCCCGTGTCAATCCCCAAGACTAGCCGGGAAACACCGGCCCTCCGAAACCCACGCGCAGTTGCTCCACGGATATGACTGCGGCCCCCGGAATCCTGCTGCAGTGTGCCTGTGCAGGAAAATCCGGGGGCCGCGTCAATCCCTATCGGGTTGGAGCGCCAATCAGCGCCGAAGAGCTACAGCTCGGAGGCCGGGACACCGACACCGAGGATGATGGGCTCTTCGCCTGCAGGCTTTTCGGCAGGTTTTGCCGGGGCCTTGGCTTCGTGCGAGGAACCACCGCCCGCCGAAGTACCCGTCTCATGGTGCTCGATGTTGGTCTCGTTGGCAGCACCCTGGGCCCTGCTTGCGCTGCGGTTCCGGCGTCCGCGGCGGCCGCGGGCCCGCGCCCCGGACTCCGCCACGCCATGTCCGGTATCCGAATCCTGGCCGGTTGCCACTGCGCCCGTGGCCTCGGCGGAACCGCCACCGGAAGCGGGTGCCTGGGGTTCGGGCTCTGGAGCGGCGCCCAGGTGCGAGAACGCTTCCGCCAACAGATCCAGGCTCATGGTCGGCTTGGCCGGCTGCGGTTCCTCCTGGTGTTCAACGAACGGCAGTGCAACTTCCTCGCCGCCGAACCGCAGGACAGGCGCGGTCCGGCCTTCCTTGGACGCAGAGGCCGATTCCCTGGCGGACGAATCCTCCATGGGAGCCTGCCCGGCAGGTGCTTCCTTGGCTTCAGCTGCATCTCCGGCCTGCGCCGCTGCGCGGGCCGCTTCCTCGGCACGGTGGACCTCGTCGTCGTGCAGGTGTGCGGCATGGGCGGCGGCAGCGATCGTGGCCAGGGCAGCGCGGGTCGCCTCGGCCTTGGCCTGGCGGACCGGGTCCACGACTTCGGTGGCGGCGGCTTGTGCCGGCGCTGCCGGGGACGGGGCGTGGGCAACGGACGCTTCACCGTTCCCCTGTCCACCACCCTTGCCACGGCGGCGCTTACGCTCCGTGCGGGGCGCCGGCTGCTGCGGCTCGGAGTGGGGGCGGTGCTGCTCGACGGCAACCGCGTTGGCACGGCGGTGCTCCACGGGTTCGTCATGCGTGACAACACCGCGTCCGGCGCAGTGTTCACACTGCTCGCCGAAGACTTCAAGCAGTCCGGTACCCATGCGCTTGCGCGTCATCTGGACCAGGCCCAGCGATGTCACTTCAGCTACCTGATGCTTGGTCCGGTCGCGGCCAAGGCACTCCACCAGGCGACGTAGCACGAGGTCGCGGTTGGATTCGAGGACCATGTCGATGAAGTCGATGACGATGATGCCACCAATGTCCCGCAGGCGAAGCTGGCGGACGACTTCCTCAGCGGCCTCGAGGTTGTTCTTGGTGACGGTCTCCTCAAGGTTTCCACCGCTGCCGGTGAACTTGCCGGTATTGACGTCAACCACGGTCATGGCTTCCGTCCGGTCAATCACCAGCGAGCCGCCGGAGGGCAGGAAGACCTTGCGTTCCAGGGCCTTGTGGATCTGCTCGTCAATGCGCCACGCGGCGAAGATGTCCTGGTCCTTGCTCCACTTTTCCAGGCGGCCCACCAGGTCCGGGGCCACGTAGGTCACGTAAGCCTCGATGGTGTCCCACGCGTCGTCGCCGGAGACGATCAGCTTGGAGAAGTCCTCGTTGAAGACGTCGCGGACCACCTTGATGGTGAGGTCAGGTTCGCCGTACAGCAGCTCGGGTGCCAGGACCTTGGTGGACGATGCTTGTCCTTCGATGCCTTCCCACTGTGCCCGCAGCCGGTTGATGTCGTGGGTCAGCTCTTCCTCGGACGCACCCTCGGCGGCCGTGCGCACAATGACGCCTGCGTTCTCCGGCAAGCGGTCCTTGAGGATCCGCTTGAGGCGGTTGCGTTCGACGTCGGGCAGCTTGCGGGAGATACCGGTCATGGAACCACCGGGGACGTACACCAGGTAACGTCCGGGCAGGGATATCTGGCTGGTCAGCCGGGCGCCCTTGTGGCCCACGGGATCCTTGGTGACCTGCACGAGTACCGAGTCGCCGGACTTGAGCGCGTTCTCGATCCTGCGCGGCTGGCCTTCGAGGTTGACGGCGTCCCAGTTGACCTCACCGGCGTACAGGACTGCGTTGCGTCCCCGCCCAATGTCCACGAACGCCGCTTCCATGGACGGCAGGACGTTCTGGACCTTGCCCAGGTAGACGTTGCCGATCAGCGAATCCTGCTGGGTCTTGGAGACAAAGTGCTCGGCCAGCACGCCGTCCTCCAGGACGCCGATCTGGATTCTGTCATCGCGCTGGCGCACGATCATCTGGCGGTCCACGGATTCACGGCGCGCCAGGAACTCCGCCTCGGTAATCACCTGACGGCGGCGGCCTGTCTCCCGCGATTCGCGGCGGCGCTGTTTCTTGGCTTCAAGCCGCGTGGAACCCTTGACGCTGGCCACACGGTTGGAACTGGTGGACTCCGACAGGGCGCGGGGAGCGCGCACCCGGGTCACGGTGTTGGGCGGATCGTCGTCCGAACCACCAGTCAGTTCAAGGTCCTGGTCCCCACGACGCCGGCGCCGACGGCGGCGTGAGGTAACCCCCTCTTCAGGGGCCTCGGCGGCCTGGGTTTCGTCGTCATCGCCCGCGGTGTCCTCGGCGTCGTTGTCTTCACGCTCGGTGCCACGGCGTCCGCGGCGGCCACGGCTCCGGCGACGGCGCCGGCCACCCGCTTCCTCCAGTTCCCCGTCGCCTGTACCGTCGGAGTCTTCGCCCTCTGCTTCGTCGGCCGCCTCCGCAGCGGGACGCGACACGGTGCTGAGGTCCGGTGCCTGGAAAATCATGGAGGTGATGGAAACCGGCTCCAGGAACAGCGCTGAGGAGCCCGGCGCGGCGGCTTCCTCCTCGGTTCCGTCCTCAGCCGTCTCCGGCTCAGCCTTCTCCACCTCAGCCTTCTCCACCTCGGCCGTCCCGGCCTCGACCGATCCGGCCGGAGCATCTGAGCCGGCTGCGGCAACTGCACCTTCAGGCTGTGAGGCCGGGACCGGCGTCGTGGATTCTTCCACCGCTGCTTCAGCGGCCGGCGGCTCAGCAGCCTCCGCAGCTTCCACGGTCACGGGCTTCGCGGTACGACGACGGCGGACCGGCTTTTCGGGGGCCGGTTCGGCAACGGCTTCGGGAAGGGGTTCAGCCACGGCGTCAGTTTGCGGCTCTCCGGCGGCGGCAGGTGACTCTGCGGCGGCGTGGTCAAATCCGGGCAGGGGCTCGGCAGGCTCTGCCTTCTTGCGTGCCCTGCTGCGGCGGGCGGGGGTCTTGGCCGGCACTTCTTCCGGCTGTGTGGGGACGTCGGCGCCGGCCGCAGCACCGTCCACTTCAGCGTGGGCCGCGGCGCTGTCTACTTCAGCAACGGCCGCGGCGCTGTCTTCTGCGGCGGGCACGGCAGTTTTGGCTGCGGCCTTCCGTGGCGTCCGGGTGGTTCTGGCCCGGGTGGTCTTCTTGGGCGCTTCCGCAGTCTCCGCGGCAGCGGCCTCATCATTAACGGCTACAACCTGGTCATTATCCATATGTGGCAACACTCCTGCCCCAGCGACGCCGCCACATCCGGCGCCCAGTGGGGCATTTATTGTCAAAACCCTCAGGCGTTGACAGAAGTCGTCAGTGTTCCTTCCGGTTCGCACCATCCTTGGGGTGCGGCAGCCCGGGAAGGCCAGTGGCTTGGTTCTGGAACCCGTTGTTCTGCTGCCACAACCAGGTGCCGTCCATTGTCATGGCGGGCCTACCGAGGATCCTCTGATCCGGGGCATGCCCTGCTCATGCTGGCGGTCTTGGGAACAAGTCACCGGACCGGATTCCGAATGTGGATCGGCGTCCGGCCATGTTCATTCTCTCATACGCTTGCCATTTCGAGGGGAGGGAGCGTGTGTCGTACGGCAGGCGGAAGAGTCTGGGCGCCACCTCCAGCCTCCGGAGTTACAATCCTCCCAAGAACCTTTCCCGGTGCAGCCGGGCCACCTGTCGAAAAGGATCACATCCGCGATGACAAGCACCGCCAGGGGAAACCTGGCCAACCCATCCACCATTTCCGGGGACGACGCCACGGTCGATCAGTCCCTGCTGCCGAAAATCCTGCGGGACAAGCCCTTCGCCTGGTTGCTCCTGGTCACGGGCATCATTGGCTGGTTGGCATCAGGTGCATTGGTGCTCGAAAAGCTGGAGGTCCTCAAGGACCCGAACCACGTGACCGTGTGCGATGTTAACCCGTGGGTTTCCTGCGGCACGGTCATGCAGACGCCCCAGAGTTCGGTCTTCGGGTTCCCCAACATGTTCATTGGGATCGTTGCATTCGCGGTCATCATCACCACGGCCATGGGCATCCTCGCCGGCGCCAAATACTCGCGCGGCTATTGGCTGGGCCTCCAGGCCGGCGTGACCCTTGGCTTCGCCTTTGTGGTCTGGCTGTGGTCGCAGGCCCTGTATGTCATCCACGTCCTCTGCCCCTTCTGCATGGTGGTGTGGGCGGCCATGATCCCCATGTTCGTGTTCGTGACCATCCGGAACATCACCCACGGGGTCATCAAGGCTCCACCAGCGCTGACCAGGCTGCTGGCCGGTTCCGGCTGGGCGATCGTGGCACTGCTGTACGTAGCGGTCATCGCGACTATCTTCTTCGCCTTCATCCACGTCTTTGCCGGGACGTCGGGCTACTAGCACTTCCACAGACACCGCGAGATGACAGTTAAGGCCAATGTTCGTGATGAACATTGGCCTTAACTGTCATCTCGGTGAAGGTGCGCTATGCGGCAAACCAGATCTTGATCTCACGCTCGGCGGAGTCAACAGAATCCGAGCCGTGAACAAGGTTCTGCTGCACTGCCAGGCCCCAGTCCCGGCCAAAGTCACCGCGGATCGTTCCGGGTGCTGCCGTGGTGGGATCGGTGGTTCCTGCGAGCGAACGGAAGCCCTCGATCACGCGGTGGCCTTCGAAGACAGCAGCGATGACCGGGCCGCTGAGCATGAATTCAACCAGCGGCTCGTAAAACGGCTTGCCGACATGTTCCTCGTAGTGCTGTTCCAGCAGTTCGCGCGTCGCGTTGACCTTCTTCAGTTCGGACAGGGTGTAGCCCTTGGCTTCGATCCTGGCGAGGATGCTGCCGCTGAGGTTGCGGGCGACGCCGTCGGGCTTGATCAGGACAAGGGTCCGTTCAATGCTCACAGTTGCTCCAATGGGGTTGCTTTGTGGGTTTCCCAGCCAGTTTACGGGGTTTCCCGGCCCGTCTCGTCACCGTGCGCTGCGTCCCATTCCGCCTGCTCGCGATCCCGCTGGGCCACTTCCCGGTCGATCCGTATTCCGGTGCGGATGCCATACCACCAGCAGACCGCGAACAGGATGCCCACGATGAACATGGTGGGTTCTGCCAGGCCGGTAAGGATCAGCACTACCTGGAGCGCCCAGCCAAGCCCGATGCCCCACGGCTTGGAGAGCACTGCGCAGGTCAGGACCAGCACAATGCTCAGGGCGATCCCAACACTGAGGATGATGGCGGGCGGAACCTCTCCCCGCTTCAGGCCGAAGACCACCAGCGTGCCGAAAAAGGCCACAAATGCCTCCAACAGGAGGACGGTGGATCCAAACATCACTTTGGTGGACCGACGCTTTTTTGGCATCCCTGGACGCCACTCGCGCTGGGCCTTGGTGAGTCTTGCCATGCTCAGGCACCGGCCTTTCCAAGGAGGATGCGGGCCTCTGCCACCAAGGTGATGGAACCCGTCACGAGGACGCCGCCAGCGAGGTCGTCGTTGGATTCGGACCTCTCCACGGCCCATTCGAGGGCGTCGTCGAGCTTCTCGGCAATGTGGACGTTCTCCTCGCCAAAACCCAGATCGACCGCGAGTTCGGCCAGTTCCGCGGCAGGGATGGCCCGCGGCGAATTGGACTGGGTGAAGCAGAATTCCTCGGCCAGGTCTCCCAACTGCTCCTTGAGGGTCTTGAGGATTTCCTCTGCGTCCTTTTCCTGGAGGATTCCGACCACCACCACGAGCTTGCTGAAGCTGAAGGCCTCGTGGATGGCCTCGGCAGAAACCCGGATGCCATCCGGGTTGTGGGCCGCATCCACCACGATTGTCGGAGCGGTACGCACTACTTCCAGTCGGCCCGGGGAGGTGACGTTTCCGAACGCCTCACGGAGGACATCGGCGTCGAGCTCTTTCTCTCCGCCGCCGAAGAAAGCCTCAAGCGCGGCGACCGCGACCGCTGCGTTCTCCGCCTGGTGGGCTCCGTGCAAAGGAAGCAAGAGGTCCTCGTAGCGGCCGGCGAGGCCCTGGATTGTCAGGGCCTGCCCGCCGACAGCCACGCTGCGCGACTCCACGCCGAATTCAACGCCCTCAAAGCGGAACGGCACATCCACCTCGCGGGCTTTGTCCAACAGGACCTGTGCCGCATCCACGGGCTGGGCGGCGCTGACCAGGAAGCCGCCTGGCTTGATGATGCCGGCTTTCTCGTAGGCGATGTCCTCCGTGGTGTCGCCCAGGAGGTCCGTGTGGTCCAGGGAGATCGGGGTGATCACCGATACTTGGCCGTCGCCCACGTTGGTGGCGTCGGTAATGCCGCCAAGACCCACCTCGAACACTGCAACATCAACCGGCTCATCGGCGAAGATCGCGAAGCCGAGGATGGTGACGCACTCAAAGTAGGTCAGGCGCGGCTGGCCATCGGCGACGAGTTCGTTGTCCACGATCTCCAGGTAGGGCCGGATCTCGTCCCAAATCCGGACGAAGGTCTCATCCGATACGGGTTCGCCGTTGATGCTGATCCGTTCGGTGACCTTGGACAGGTGCGGGCTGGTGTAGCGGCCAGTGCTGAGTCCGTGGGCACGCAGCCCGGCCTCGATCATCCGGGCCGTGGATGTCTTGCCGTTGGTGCCGGTGATGTGGATGATCGGGAAGGCCTTGTTGGGCTCGCCAAGGACATCCATGGCACGGAACAGCGGAGCAAGGCGCGGTTCCATCTTGTTCTCCGGTGCCCTGCCGAGGAGTTCGGCATAAACGCTTTCGACCGAGAATTCATCAGTCATGGATCAGGCCCCTGCCTTCGCTACGGTGATCTGCGGTTCGTCGGCGCTGGACAGCAGCACCTCGAGTTCCAGGGTCAAGGTTTCGGTCTTGACGAGGTCCGCGTTGGCCTTGAGGGCGTCTGCAACGTCCTGCTGTGCCTCTACCGTGGTGGTGATCCGGTCGCTCACGTTCAATCCTGCGTCCTTGCGTGCCTGCTGGATGGCACGGACCATGTCACGGGCCAGGCCTTCGGCGGCAAGCTCAGGCGTGACCTCGGTGTTGAGGACCACGAATCCGCCACCTGGCAGTACGGCAGCCGCGGCAGCTCCGCCGTCGGGCGTTTCGGCCACGACTGTCTCCAGCGTGTACTCCTGCGGCTCAAGTTCCAGGCCACCGGCCACCACCACACCGGCGTCGTTGATGGACCAGTCGCCGGATTTGGAGCCCTTGATGGCCTGCTGGACGTTCTTGCCCAGGCGCGGGCCGGCCGCGCGGGCGTTGACCACCAGCTTCTGCTGGATGCCGAACTCTTCCGGAGAGGCTGAAGCAGCATCCAGCAACCGGACGGAACGCAGGTTGAGTTCATCCGCGACGACGGCGGCGAACCCTTCCAGCGCATCCGCGCCAGGTGCCACCACAGCCAGTTCCTGCAGGGGCAGGCGCACTCGCAGATTCGCTGCCTTGCGCAGGCTGGAACCGGTGGAACAGATTTGCTGGACGCGGTCCATGGCTTCCACGAGTTCCGGGTTGGCCGGGAACAGCGAGGCCTCCGGCCAATCGGCCAGATGTACCGAACGGCCGCCGGTCAAGCCACGCCAGATCTCCTCGCTAACCAGCGGCAGCAAGGATGCTGACACCCGGCACACGGCCTCCAATGCCGTGTATAGGGCATCGAAAGCGTCCACGTTCTCGTCGAAGAAGCGCTGGCGGCTGCGGCGGACGTACCAGTTGGTCAGCATGTCCAGGTAGCCGCGGAGTTCATCGCAGGCACCCGAGATGTCGTAGCTGTCCAGGCTTTCCGTAACCTTCCGGACGAGGTCGCCGGTGTTGGCCATGAGGTACTGGTCCAGGGTGTCGGCATAGCCGTCGTAGCGCAGCTTGGCATCGTAACCGCCGCCACCGTTGGCAGCGTTGGTGTACAGCGTGAAGAAGCTGTACACGTTCCACAGGGGCAGGATGACCTGGCGGACGCCGTCGCGGATGCCCTGCTCCGTGACGATGAGGTTGCCACCGCGAAGGATGGGGCTCGACATCAGGAACCAGCGCATGGCATCCGAGCCGTCGCGGTCCAGGACCTCGGACACGTCCGGGTAGTTGCGCAGGCTCTTGGACATCTTCTGCCCGTCCGAACCCAGCACGATGCCGTGGCTGATGACATTGCGGAACGCGGGACGGTCGAACAGCGCCGTGGACAGGATGTGGAGCATATAGAACCAGCCACGGGTCTGGCCGATGTACTCCACGATGAAGTCGGCGGGGTTGTGGGTGTCGAACCACTCCTCGTTCTGGAAGGGGTAGTGCACCTGGCCGTAGGGCATCGACCCGGAGTCGAACCAGACATCCAGGACATCTTCCACACGGCGCATGGTGGATTTGCCCGTGGGATCGTCCGGGTTGGGGCGGGTCAGTTCATCGATGAACGGGCGGTGCAGGTCGACTTGGCCTTCCTTGTTGACAGGAAGGCGGCCGAAGTCGGCCTCAAGGTCGGCCAGGGACCCGTAGACGTCCGTCCGGGGGTACTCGGGATCGTCGGACTGCCACACCGGGATGGGCGAACCCCAGTAGCGGTTGCGGCTGATGGACCAGTCACGGGCGTTCTCGAGCCACTTGCCGAACTGGCCGTCCTTGACGTTGCCCGGGATCCAGTTGATCTCCTGGTTCAACTCGGACATACGGTCCTTGAACTTGGTGACCTCCACGTACCAGGAGGACACGGCGCGGTAGATCAGCGGGTTCCGGCAACGCCAGCAGTGCGGGTAGCTGTGCTCATAGCTGGCCTGGCGGACCAGTCGGCCATCGGCGCGCAGGACCTGGGTGATGGGCTTGTTGGCTTCAAAGACCTGGAGCCCAACAATGCCGGCGAGTTCTCCGTGTGCAAACAGGGGCAGGAACTTGGCGCCTTCGTCCACGGACAGAACCACCGGGATGCCGGCTTCTTCACAGACCTTCTGGTCATCCTCACCGTAGGCCGGGGCCTGGTGCACGATTCCCGTACCGTCTGTGGTGGTGACGTACTCCGCCACGAGGATGCGCCAGGCGTTCTGCGTGCCGTACTTCTCGGTGTCGGCAAAGTCGTTCCACAGCGGTTCGTATTCGAGGCCCTCCAACTGGGAGCCCGTATAAGCAGCGGTGACGGCGGCCGTTGCGGCAGCGGCGTCGTCGTACCCCAGATCCTTGGCGTAGGACCCCACAAGGTCGGCAGCCAGCAGGAAGCTGCCGGTCACCGGCGCCTCTGCGGAAGCGGCCTTGACGCCGTTGGGTCCAGCGGGCAGGACGGCGTAGGAGATGTCAGGCCCGACGGCGAGCGCCAGGTTGGTGGGAAGCGTCCAGGGGGTGGTGGTCCAGGCGAGCGCCTGGACACCTGCAAGCGCCTTGGACACCTCGGACTCCCCTGCCTTGATGGGGAAAGTGACCGTGACGGTCTGGTCCTGGCGGTTCTTGTAGACGTCGTCGTCCATGCGCAGCTCGTGGTTGGAGAGCGGCGTCTCGTCCTTCCAGCAATACGGGAGGACCCGGTAACCGTTGTAGGTCAGGCCTTTTTCGTGCAGCTGCTTGAAGGCCCAGAGCACGGACTCCATATATTCGACGTTGAGCGTCTTGTAGTCGTTGTCGAAGTCCACCCAGCGGGCCTGGCGGGTGACGTAGGCCTTCCATTCGTTGGCGTACTTCATTACCGAGGCACGGCAGGCGTCGTTGAATTTGTCGATGCCCATGGCTTCGATCTGGGTTTTGTCCGTCATGCCCAGCTGCTTCATGGCTTCGAGCTCTGCGGGGAGGCCGTGCGTGTCCCAGCCGAAGCGGCGCTCCACTCGCTTGCCGCGCTGGGTCTGGTAGCGGCCCACCAGGTCCTTGGCGTAGCCGGTGAGGAGGTGACCGTAGTGCGGAAGGCCGTTGGCAAAGGGAGGACCGTCGTAGAAGACGAACTCATTGCTGCCGTCTTGTCCGGCCTCGCGCTGGTCGATGCTTGCCTGGAACGTTCCGTCTTCATCCCAGTACTTGAGGATGCGCTCTTCGATTTCCGGGAACTTCACGGAAGCGGACACGCCCTGCGTGCCGGAAGGCGATGCTGAGGCCTTGGGGTAGTGGGTCATCTCGAATCCTGGTGATAGCTGGTTGACTGTCAGGATGCGAGGACGGCTCCCATGCTGCTTTTCAACAACGCAGGTACCGCGGTACCACCTCACTTACCGGAAATGATTTCCCGGCCGCTCATTACTGCTGTGACGGGCTTACCCGTCCGGTTCTACTTGGCTCTGATTACTGCTGGGCTCTCAGTGCCGTTCTTCCGGAAGCTCGCCGGTGATGGCCGGGTCAAAGCTGCTCTCCCCAGTCTAGCGGCTGATCAGCGCACCCTTCCACCCGGATCATCCCGCAGGTGGACAGGTCGGCCCGGCATGGCTGCATAGACTCGACGCATGAGTGAACCTGCCGCCACCCTCCCGGTTGTCCATCGTGGCCGGCGCCCGGCATCCCTCGCCTGGTCCGTGTTTGCCGCGGTTGTCGCTCTCCCTGTCGCCGGTGTTTCGTTGTTCCGCGCGGTACCGGCGGAATGGCCGCTGCCGGTAATCCAACTGTTGTCCTTTACGCCCTGGCTGGCGGTCCCGGCCGGCCTGGCATTGGGGCTGGCCCTTGCGGGCCGTCGTACCTGGGTAGTGATGACGACGGCGGTTTTGCTCGCCGCCCAGCTCTTCTGGCTCTTTCCGTTTGACATGGGCCGGCCCGTCCCGCCTCAGGCCGGTGCCCCGGCGCCGGTCAGTTTGACGGTGATGACCATCAATTCGGAATTCGGCCAAGCCGATGCCGGGGCGATTGCGCAGCTGGTTCGCGACAAGCATGTGGATGTCCTCACGGTGCAGGAACATACCCAGGCGTTGGAAGACCGCCTGGATGCGGCACGCCTGCGGGAAGTTCTTCCCCACCTCTTGAGCAGCCCGACCGATGATGCTTCCGGCAGTGCCGTGTATTCACGGTTCCCGCTGGAGGCCGTGGGCCAGCTTCCGGACACACCGTTCCAGATGCCGGTGGTGCGGGTCACGGCAGTGTCCGGGGAGGCCACGGCTGTGGTGACGATGACCAGCGTCCACACCCTGCCGCCTGTTGATGAACGCATCGGCCAGTGGCGGAGCGACCTCATGGCCCTGTCCCGGCAGGCATCACGCCCTGGGCGCCAGGTGCTCCTGGGCGACTTCAACGCCACGTACGACCACCTGGAATTCCGGCAGTTCCTGGACGGACCCCTGCAGGAGAAGGGCGCAGACGGCTCAAGGCTGGTGGATATCGGCATGGCATCCGGCGGTCGGTTCGCGCCCACGTGGCCGATGGAGAACCTGGCGCTGCCGGGCATCGTCATTGACCACGTGGTGACCTCATCCGACATCCGGCACAGCGGTTACTCGGTCCACCGGGTCCCGGGCACGGACCACGCAGCCGTGCTGGCCGCGCTGGAGGTTCCGGCGTCCTGACCTTTCCTCCAGGGCGGCCCCACCGTCACCCTTCCTTGCGGATGAGCTTATGGTTTGCTGCCTGAGCGACGGGCCGGACGGTGATGTGGTCCAGGTTGATGTGGTGTGGCAGGGAGACGGCGTAGCCCACGACGTCGGCGACGTCCGCGGCCGTCAACGGCTTTTCCACTCCGGCGTAGACCTTGGCAGCCGCTTCCTGGTCACCGAGCCGGTTGAGGGCGAATTCCTGTGTGTGGACCAGGCCGGGCGCTACCTCGATGACGCGCAGGTTGTTGCCGACTTCCTCCAACCGGAGGGCATTTGTCATGGCATGCTGGGCGAATTTCGCGGCGTTGTAGCCGGCTCCGCCTTCATACGCCGCCAGGCCTGCGGTCGACGTCAGGTTCAGGACGGTACCTTCCCCATGGGCCCGCAACATGGGCAGGAAGGCGCGGGTGATCTTCATGGTTCCCAGCACGTTGACCTGGTACATCCAGTCCCAGTCGTCCGTGTCGGCGTTGGCGATCGTATCGGCGCCGCGGGCGCCGCCGGCAATGTTGATGAGCGTATCGGCTCCCCCGGCCGCGGTGACGGCCCCCAGCAGGGCCGCGACGTCGTCGTCGTTGGTGATATCCGCCGGAAAAGCCGTGGCGCCGGTTTCCCCGGCGAGGGCTTCCAGCCGCTCCGCACGGCGGGCCACTGCGAAGACCTTCCAGCCACCCGCCGTCAAGGTCCGGACCGTTGCTTCGCCGATGCCGGTGCTTGCACCTGTCACGACCGCCGTTTTGTTCTGTGTTTGCGCTGCCAAAGTCATGGCACCAGCCTATCGACGGCCCGGGCTGCTGCCGAAGGCAGGCTGTAACGGCAGGCCATGAAACAATTGATCCATGGCTGAATCAACGCAGGGTACAGACACGCCCGCCACCGCCCCCATTAACGTTCCCGACAAGCCGGCCCTTGAAGGCCTTGAGGCTGCCCTGACGCAGCGCTGGCTGCAGGAAGGAACCTACAAGTTCAACCCGGACACCACCCGGGAGCAGGTCTACTCGATCGACACTCCCCCGCCGACTGCCTCCGGCTCGCTGCACGTGGGACACATGTTCTCCTTCACGCAGACCGACGTCCAGGCCCGTTACATGCGCATGACCGGCAAGAACGTCTTCTACCCCATGGGCTGGGACGATAACGGCCTGCCCACAGAGCGCCGGGTCCAGAACTACTACGGTGTGCGTTGCGATCCCGCCATCCCGTACAACGCCGACTACCGTCCGCCTGCACAGCCGGCCAAGAACCAGCGCGATTTCGACGTCGTTTCGCGCCAGAACTTCATCGAACTGTGCGAGGAACTCGCCGTTGAGGACGAAAAGGTCTTCGAGAACCTCTTCCAGACGCTCGGCCTGTCCGTGGACTGGAACCTGACGTACCGCACGATTGACGACACCTCCCGTGCGGTTTCCCAGCGTGCGTTCCTCGCCAACCTCGCTGCCGGCGACGCTTACATGGCAGAAGCCCCCACGCTCTGGGATGTCACGTTCCGCACCGCCGTGGCACAGGCTGAGCTTGAGGACCGCGAAGTTCCAGGCGCGTACTACCGCTACCCGTTCTTCACGGAAGACGGCCAGAAGCTCTTCATCGAAACCACCCGCCCCGAACTGCTGGCCGCTTGCGCCGCCCTGGTGGCAAACCCCGACGACGAGCGCTACCAGCCGTACTTCGGCAAGACCGTGAAATCGCCCCTGTTCGATGTCGAACTTGAGGTCAAGGCACACCCGTTGGCCAAGGCCGACAAGGGGTCCGGTATCGCCATGGTCTGTACCTTCGGCGACCTTACCGACGTCACCTGGTGGCGAGAACTGCAGTTGCCTACGCGTGCCATCATGGGCCGCGACGGCAGGATCATCGCCGAAACCCCGGAGTGGATCACCACCGAAGCCGGCAAGGAAGCCTACGCAGCCATCGCAGGCAAAACCGCCTTCTCCGCCAAGGAAGCCGTGGTGGAGTTGCTCACCGCGGCCGGCCTCTTGGATGGGGAGCCCAAGAAGATCACCCACCCGGTGAACTTCTTCGAAAAGGGTGACAAGCCCCTCGAGGTCGTGACATCGCGCCAGTGGTACATCCGCAACGGCGGCCGGGACGAAGACCGGCGTGAGCGGCTGATCGGACGTGGCCACGAAATCACCTTCCACCCGTCCTTCATGCGTTCCCGCTATGAGAACTGGATCGCTGGCCTGAACGGTGACTGGCTCGTCTCCCGCCAGCGCTTTTTCGGCGTCCCGATCCCTGTGTGGTATCCGTTGGATGCCCAGGGCAACCCGGACTACGACCACCCGATCCTGCCGTCCGACGAGATGCTTCCGGTGGACCCCGCGGCCGACGCCGCACCGGGCTTCGAGGAGTCACAGCGCGACCAGGCCAATGGCTTTACCGGTGATGCGGATGTCCTGGACACCTGGGCAACGTCCTCGCTGACCCCGCAGATTGTGGGCGGGTGGAGCCGCGACGAGGACCTGTTCGCCAAGGTCTTCCCGTTCGATCTCCGCCCCCAAGGCCACGACATCATCCGCACCTGGCTGTTCTCCTCCGCCGTCCGCGCCGACGCCCTGCAGAACAGTGCGCCCTGGAAGCACGCTGCCATCTCCGGTTGGATCCTCGACCCGGACCGTAAGAAGATGTCAAAGTCCAAGGGCAACGTGGTTGTCCCCACGGATGTCCTGAACGAGTACGGCTCGGACGCTGTACGGTACTGGGCAGCCTCGGCCAAGCTCGGAGCGGACACTGCCTACGAGATCGCGCAGATGAAGATCGGCCGGCGCCTGGCCATCAAGCTGCTCAATGCCTCCAAGTTCGTCCTGAACCTGGGTGCGACCGAGAACTCCGTGGTTTCCCATGACCTCTCGGTGCTGACCAACCCGTTGGACCGTGCGCTCCTGGCCCAGCTCTCCGACGTCGTTGCCCAAGCCACCAAGGCGTTCGACAACTACGACTACGCCCGTGCGCTCCAGATCACCGAATCCTTCTTCTGGCAGTTCACGGACGACTACGTAGAGCTCATCAAGGACCGTGCCTACGGTGCCGCCGGAGAAGCCGAGCAGGCTTCGGTCCTTGCCGCCCTGGCCACGACCCTTGACTCCTTGCTGCGCTTGTTCGCACCGTTCCTGCCCTTCGCCACCGAAGAGGTCTGGAGCTGGTGGCGCGCCGGATCCGTCCACCGTGCAAAGTGGCCCTCCACTCTGGAAGTCGCAGACGGGGATACCACCATGCTGGGAACCGTGGGCATTGCCCTCAGCGGCATCCGCAAGGCCAAGTCCGAAGCGAAGGTGAAACAGCGCACCGAGGTCCTGTCAGCCACCATCACCGCCACGGAGGTCCTGGTTGCGCAGCTCAAGGCAGGTCTGTCCGACCTGAAGGCCGCCGCCAACGCCAAGGACATCACCCTGCTCTCCGGGGAAGGCGACCTGACCGTCAGCGATGTGGTCCTGGCTCCGGCAGAGGAGACACCCGCCTCCTAGCCGGCCCGGTTTTTGGGCAAAGGGGAAGCCCCATCAGCGTTTTGCCGTTGGTGGGGCTTCGACTTTTTCGGCTGTCCGGTGACGGCTTGACAGTCTGGCGGAATCCTTGGAATTTCAGGTCTTCCTACCTCGTCACTGGTAGCTTGCTGCCAACTTTGCCAAAGGCTGCGTTGACTGCATATCACTGAATCTTCGGTTTCCGTGTCCCTCTTCTTTCGAAGTGGGTAAGAACCATTGTTGTCCTGCCCGGAGCGTTCCACAAGGCCTCCGGGAAAACTACAATCCTGTAGTTTCCGGAGTCTTTTGGGGCAGCTTGTGGCAGAGTAATTCCATGCCGGAACTGCCCGAAGTGCACGGCCTGTGCACCTACCTGGACACGCAACTCAACGGAGCGGTGCTGACGAGTGTCCGTATTAACTCCATCGCCGCGCTCAAGACGGCAGATCCGCCCTACACCGCATTGGAGGGACGGACCATCAGTGGCGTGCGGCGCTACGGCAAATTCATCTGCGTCGATACTGACGGTGTGTTCTTCGTGTTCCATCTTGCCAAGGCAGGCTGGGTCCGGTACACCGAGCATCCGTCCTCTGCCGGCCTCCGCATGGGCAAAAGCAACATAGCAGCGCGTCTGCTGTTGCACCGCTCCAGTGACGACGCCCACCTGGGCCTGGACCTGACCGAAGCCGGAACCAAGAAGAGCCTGGCCATCTACGTGGTTCGGGATCCCCAGGACGTCCCCGGCATCGCGGGCCTGGGGCCGGAACCACTCAGCCCGGATTTCGACGTCGAGGCCCTCGCGGCGATCGTCGGGAACAGCCCGCAGCAGATCAAGGGGCTGCTGCGGAGCCAGGGCGTGATCGCCGGAATCGGCAACGCCTACAGCGACGAGATCCTGCATGCTGCCCGGATCTCACCCTTCGCCATCGCCAAATCACTGGACAGGGAAACCATTGAACATTTGTACGCCGCAATGCAGGAGATCCTGGTAGGCGCCGTGAATGCGGCTTCCGGTAAGCCTTCCAGCGAATTGAAGGACACCAAGCGGAGCAATTTCAGGGTTCACGCCAGGACGGGACAACCCTGCCCTGTGTGCGGTGACACTGTGAGGGAGGTGTCCTTTGCGGACACCTCCCTGCAATACTGTGCTACCTGCCAGACCGACGGAAAGATCCTGGCGGACAGACGGACGTCCCGTTTCCTGAAGTAGGGGTCAGTTGAATTCAGGGCTCTCGGTGCGGCTGCGCTTGAGTTCGAAGAAGTGCGGGTAGCCGGCCAACGCAACGCTGGCGTCCCAGATCCTGCCTGCATCCTCGCCGCGCGGGATACGGGTCAGCACGGGGCCAAAGAAGGCAGTGCCGTTGAATGCCACCACGGGCGTCCCCACATCCTGGCCGACCAGGGAAATGCCCGCCTCGTGGCTGGCACGCAACTGGGCATCATATTCTTCCGACTCGGCAAAGCGCGCCAGTTCCGCGGGAAGTCCCACCTCAGCCAGGGCCTTGCGGATGACCGACGGGCGGTCCTTGTTGCCCTCGTGGTGGATCTCCTCGCCCATGGCGTCATACAGCGGCTTGACGTACTGGCTGCCGTGCAACTCCTGGGCTGCGATGATGACGCGCACCGGCCCCCAGCTCTGGTCCATCAGGGCCCGGTACTCTTCCGGAAGGTCACGGCCCTCGTTAAGCACGGAGAGGCTCATCACGTGCCATTCCGTTTCGATGCCGCGCACTTGCTCCACCTCACCGATCCAGCGCGAGGTAATCCACGCGAACGGGCACGCGGGGTCGAACCAGAAATCGGCCTTGGTGACGGTCTGATCGGGCGTGTTCTGTTCAGGCACGGCAAAACTCCTCTGAAGGACGGAATAGGACGCTAGGGGCGTGGTAAAGCGGCAAGCCCCGCTCTTTGCTGCAACCGGGCGTCAGGCGGACTTATTCCGCCGCTTGGCGACGACGTCGTGGGCGATCATGGTCGGTTGGGCCTTCTTGGCCACGACATCGGCCGTAATCACAACCGTGGCAATATCGTCCCGGCTGGGAAGGTCGAACATGACGGGAAGCAGGACTTCCTCCATGATGGCGCGGAGTCCACGGGCTCCCGTTCCGCGCTCCAGGGCCTGGTCGGCGATGGCATTGAGCGCGTCGTCGTCGAACTGAAGCTCCACGCCGTCCAGCTGGAACATTTTTTGGTATTGCTTGACGAGCGCGTTCTTGGGCGTGGACAGGATCTGGATCAAGGCAGGCCGGTCCAGGTTGGATACCGTCGTAATGACCGGGAGGCGGCCGATGAATTCGGGAATAAGCCCGAACTTGAGCAGGTCCTCCGGCATGACTTCACCGTAAGTGTCCACGTTGTCCCGGACTTCGTTGAGCTGGGCACCGAAGCCGATCCCCTTGCGGCCCGAACGCGAACCAATGATGTCTTCGAGCCCTGCAAAAGCACCGGCAACGATGAACAGCACGTTGGTGGTATCAATCTGGATGAATTCCTGGTGCGGGTGCTTGCGTCCGCCTTGCGGCGGAACGGAGGCAACCGTCCCTTCGAGGATCTTGAGCAAGGCCTGCTGGACGCCCTCACCGGAAACATCCCTGGTGATGGACGGGTTCTCGCTCTTGCGGGAGATTTTGTCGATCTCGTCGATGTAGATAATGCCCTGTTCGGCCTTCTTGACGTCATAATCCGCGGCCTGGATCAGCTTGAGCAGGATGTTCTCCACGTCCTCACCGACGTAGCCTGCCTCCGTGAGGGCCGTGGCATCTGCCACGGCAAACGGAACATTGAGGCGCCGGGCCAGGGTCTGGGCCAAGTAGGTCTTTCCGCAGCCGGTAGGACCGATCAGCAGGATATTGGATTTGGCGATCTCCACGTCCTCGTGGTGGCCGCCCTCTCCGAGGCTTCCGCTCTTGGGCGCGTGGCCGGCCTGGATGCGCTTGTAATGGTTGTAGACGGCAACGGCGAGGGATCGTTTGGCTGGCTCCTGCCCGATCACGTACTCCTGCAGGAAGTCGAAGATCTCCCGCGGTTTGGGCAACTCAAAACTGCCGAGATCGGAAACTTCGGCGAGCTCTTCCTCGATGATCTCGTTGCACAACTCGATGCACTCATCGCAGATGTACACACCGGGACCGGCTATTAGCTTGCGTACCTGCTTCTGGCTCTTTCCGCAAAAAGAACACTTCAACAGGTCCGTGCTCTCGCCAATCCGAGCCATGTGGGAATCCCTTCGTTGCATGCGGGTGATGCGGCTCCGCGCCGTACTCAAGTGTGCGGCTTCGCCGCGGTTGGCACCACCGTGACAACATCCACTCTAGGTCACAATGGGCTGCTTGGGTGGAAACAGAACGCCGGTGCGGTCCATGTTTCGCGAACCGCACCGGCGTGAATTTCCGAGTGCTACCGGGCGATTGCCTGGGGCTTGATCTTGCGGGAGTCCAGGACCTGGTCGATCAGACCGTAAGCCCGGGCCTCTTCCGCGGTGAGGATCTTGTCGCGCTCAATGTCGTTGTTGACTTGATCGGACGTCCGGCCGGAGTGCTGGGCCAGCGTGTCTTCGAGCCAGGTCCGCATGCGCATGACTTCAGCCGCCTGGATTTCCAGGTCCGAGGCTTGCCCGCCCTGGCCTCCGGACAGCGCGGGCTGATGGATCAGCACGCGGGCGTTCGGAAGGGCGAGGCGCTTGCCCGGCGTGCCTGCCGCCAGGAGTACTGCCGCAGCGCTGGCAGCCTGGCCCAGGCAAACCGTCTGGATCTCGGGCCGGATGTACTGCATGGTGTCGTAGATGGCTGTCATGGCCGTGAAGGATCCACCCGGCGAGTTGATGTACAGGGTGATGTCGCGGTCCGGGTCGGTGGATTCCAGGACCAGCAGCTGGGCCATGATGTCGTCCGCCGAGGCGTCGTCCACCTGCACACCGAGGAAGATGATGCGGTCCTCAAACAGCTTGGTGTACGGGTCCTGGCGCTTGAAGCCGTAGGGCGTGCGCTCTTCGAACTGGGGCAGGACGTAGCGGCTGGTGGGGAGGTTGCCGGCGGACCATCCGAAGTTGTAGTTCATGTCAATTGCTCCTGGTTTTCAGTGGTTCTCTATGCCGGCTAGTTGTTGTTGGCATCCGACTGGTTGGCCGTTCCGCCGCCACCGGCCACGGAGCCGGCATGCGCCGAGATCTTGTCGAAGAAGCCGTATTCCAGTGCCTCGGTGGCAGTGAACCACTTGTCGCGGTCGTTGTCCTTGAGGATGGTTTCGACGGTCTGGCCCGTCTGCTCCGCCGTCAGTTCGGCCATGACCTTCTTCATGTGGAGGATCAGTTCGGCCTGGATCTTGATGTCCGAGGCCGTGCCGCCGATGCCGCCGGACGGCTGGTGCATCAGGATACGGGCGTTCGGGGTGGCATAGCGCTTGCCCTTCGTGCCGGAGGACAACAGGAACTGGCCCATTGAAGCGGCAAGGCCGGTGGCGACGGTGACAACATCGTTCGGGATGAACTGCATGGTGTCGTAGATGGCCATGCCTGCCGTGACGGAACCGCCGGGCGAGTTGATGTAGAGGTAGATGTCTTTCTCGGGGTCCTCAGCCGAGAGCAGCAGCAGCTGTGAGCAGATCGCGTTCGCGTTCTCGTCACGGACTTCAGAGCCGAGCCAGATGATGCGCTCTTTCAGCAGGCGGTTGTAGATGTAGTTGTCCTGGGCTGCGGGATCGACAGTTGCCATCCGGGGAGCCGCTGATTGCTGTGACATAAGTGCTTACCTCTCGCTCTGTGCCAGTGACCTCACTGAACTTCACTACTTGGACACTAACCGTTTTGACAGGCGTTTTGTTCGCCGGAATCGCGCTGTTCGCTGACGGCGCACCATTGGCCGGCGGGTGACGTCTTCCGGCGCCGGGGCGATGGTGCGGAGGGGTTAAAACAGGACGGCCCTGGATTACTGGAATCCAGGGCCGTCCTTTACAGCTGGTTAGAACTTCACTGCTGCGGGGTCGTCGCTTGCAGCAACTTCGGCTTCTTCGGAGGCCTCGGCAGCGGCCTCGCCGGCCTCAACTTCCCCGGCGGGGCGCACGAAGTCGGTGAGGTCGACCTTGTTGCCCTCGGAGTCAACAACCTCGGCCTGGCCCAGCACGACAGCCAGGGCCTTGCGGCGGCGAACCTCGGAAACCATCATGGGAACCTGGCCGCTCTGATCAATGATCTGGGCGAACTGGTTCGGGTCCATGCCGTACTGGCTGGCCGTGGTGACGATGTAGTCGATCAGCTCGTTCTGGCTGACTTCGACTTCTTCCTTGTCCGCAATGGCGTCGAGGATGACCTCGTTCTGGAAGGCGCGCTCGGTGTTGGCCTTAACCTCGGCGCGGTGTTCTTCGGTGTCGTGGTCACCTTCGCCGTGCGAGTTCTCCGGGTTGAAGTGGGCCTCAACCTGCTCGTCAACAACTGAAGCGGGGACGGGAACCTCAACAAGTTCAACGAGCTTGTCGAGTACCTTGTCGCGGGCTTCGACGCCCTGTCCGACGACCTTGGAGTCGGCCGCCTGCTTGGCGAGGTCCTCGCGGAGCTCAGCAAGGGTGTCGAATTCGGAAGCGAGCTGGGCGAAATCGTCATTGGCCTCGGGAAGCTCGCGCTCCTTGACGGCCTTGACGACGACCTTCACCTGGGCGGCTTCGCCGGCGTGGTCACCGCCAACGAGGGTGGTGTCGAAGATTGCTTCCTCGTCAACGGAAAGACCGGTGACGGCCTCATCAAGGCCTTCGAGCATGGTCCCGGCGCCAACCTGGTAGGACAGACCGGCTGCGGAATCGATGTCTTCGCCGTCGATCGTGGCAGTGATGTCGATGGTGAGGAAGTCGTCGTTCTGCGCAGGACGGTCAACGGACCTCAGCGTGCCGAAACGGCCACGGAGCTCGTCCAGGGCCTTGTCGACGTCGGCTTCGGAGGACTCTGCGGCGGCAACCTCAACCTTGATGCCGGCGTAGTCGGGAAGTTCGATCTCCGGTCGGACATCGACCTCTACCTGGAACTTGAGCTCACCCTCGGTAGCGGACGGGTCCGGAACCTCGGTGATCTCGACCTCAGGACGGCTCAGCGGACGCACACCGGTTTCCTGGACTGCAGCCTGGTACCAGCCATTGAGGCCGTCGTTGATGGCCGTCTCCAGGACGTAACCGCGACCGACGCGCTGGTCAATGATCCGGGAGGGAACCTTGCCCTTGCGGAATCCCGGTACCTGGATCTGCGAAGCAACGGTCTTGTAAGCGGCATCGATGCTCGGCTTCAGTTCTTCAAACGGAACCTCAACATTGAGCTTGACCCGCGTGGCGGTGAGGTTCTCGACAGCGCTCTTCACAGTCTAAGTACTCCTGGTTTTGTGGGTATGGGGTTCTGCCGCGCCCCTCGGAGCGGGCACAAACACAGAGTCGGGGTGACAGGATTTGAACCTGCGACTTCCTGCTCCCAAAGCAGGCGCTCTAGCCAAGCTGAGCTACACCCCGAATGCACAGGACAGTCTACGGGCAAGCGGGCCGGGAATGCACATTTGACACCGCCGCCGTAATTAGGTTTAGTTGTACCCGGCTCGAACAGCCACCGGGAAGATGTCCGGAACGGAGATCTTTTCCCGGGGACGTAGCTTAATGGTAAAGCCTCAGTCTTCCAAACTGATTACGCGGGTTCGATTCCCGTCGTCCCCTCCAGGACAAGAAGGAGCCCCGATCCACCAGGATCGGGGCTCCTTCGGCGTTAAAGACCACCCGTTGCGACTAAACCTGGCAGGCGGGACACCAATAGAGTTTCCGCGCACCGATCTCAGTCATGCCCACCAGCGTTCCGCATGCCCGGCAGGGCAGACCCTGTCGCTTGTAGACAAAGTGGGCATCGGCGTCGGGCGCGCTGCCGTGGCCCCCGGTCCAGAGCCGCGGAGGCGTGGTGACGATCCTGCCGTCACGGACACCGTCGGACATGGTGGAGACAGTGTCGTCCCACAGCCTCCCGGCCGTTTCGGCGTCGATCGCCGTGCCCGGGGTCCAGGGATCAACAGCCTGCCGGAACAGCACTTCCGCACGGTAGATGTTGCCGACGCCGGCCAGCACCGACTGGTCCATCATCAGCAGGCCGACCGCCGTTTTGCGCCGTCGAAGCCTGCGGACGAACTCCTCCCGGTCACCTGGCAGATTCCGCAGCGGATCCGGCCCCAGGCGGTCAAGGACAGACCGGACGTCGTCCGCCGTGATGGCAGCGCACGTGGTGGCTCCTCGAAGGTCCGCCCATCCATGGCCGGATACCAGCCGGACACGCACGGCACCAACCGGTGGCGGCGGCCCCGTGTAGACAGGCTCGTCCCCCGCCGGACCGGTCTCGCGTTCTCCGATCCGGCGGGGCGCACCGATGCTTGAGGCGCCCGTGAACGAACTGTCGCCGCCGAAGCTCCATGCACCGTAAAGCCCCAGATGCACGTGCAGGGACAGGCCGTTCCCGAACTGCAGAAACAACTGCTTGCCGTGCGCCATGGCTTCCTCAAGGACGTGCCCGTCCAGGAGGGCAGCGCCTTCGGCAAACCGCCCCTGGGGGCTGCTGACCTGGAGGCGCTCTCCGGCGAACACGTCCTGGAACTGCCGGGCCAGCCGGTGGACGGAATGACCTTCGGGCACTACTGGACGATCTCGCCGGTGGTTTCGTAGACGGCAATCTTGCCGATGCGGCGGACGTGGCGCTCGTCATTGCTGAACGGTTCCTGGAGGAACGCCTCAATAAGCCCGGTGGCTTCCTCGACACTGTGCTGACGGCCGCCGACGGCGATGACGTTGGCGTCGTTGTGTTCGCGGGCCAGCTTTGCCGTGGAGAGGTTCCACGCCAAGGCAGCGCGTACGCCCTTGACCTTGTTGGCGGCGATCTGTTCGCCGTTGCCGGAGCCGCCCAGGACGATTCCGAGCGCGTGGATCCCCTGCTGCTGGTCCGCTACCACTGCCTCACCTGCATTGATGCAGAACGAGGGGTAGTCATCCAGCGCGTCGTATTCCTTGGGACCGTGGTCCACCACGTCGTAGCCCTGGGCGGTGAGGTGGCTGACCAGGTGGGCGCTGAGTTCCATGCCTGCGTGGTCCGTGGCGATGTGGACGCGGGGTTTAGTCACAGGAAGTCCGTTTCTTTCGAGTGCGCTGGTCCGGATCCTTGCCGGGGCGCGGTGGGGAGGGATGCGCTACCTAGGTTACCGCGACCCCGGCTGCCCGGGTTCTCCTCCGCGGTGGGCCCTCTCCGCGGCCCGGTTGAGTATTCCGGCGATGTTGTCGGCCGCTGCCGCCGTGCCGGCACTGAGCGCGACCCGCCGCCCGTTCAGCTTCCGCACCACCACAGCGGGCCCGCTGCTGACCAGCATGGCAGTGGCATCGTCATGGTGGCGCCAGCCCCAACCGCCGTAGTCCGCAGCCTTCACGTCGGTAGGGGCGGCAGCAGCGATGTCGACGGCGGGAACGGTCAGGACGCGCACGACTCCCCCGGCGAAGACCTGCAGGCCTCCCCTGTCCGCCCGTACCCGGGCAAAGAGGAAACCGGCCCCGACCAGCGCGGCAACCACCAGGAGGGCACCCAGCCAGGGAAGGGCAACCGCAATGAGGACGGCAGGAAAGACCGCTGCAACGATGATCATGATGAAGACCGAACTCCGGGCATGGACCCACATCCTCAGGCTGTCCCGTGCAAGGTCCGGGTCGGCAGCCAGCAAGGCTGCAGTTTCCAGCGCCTGGTCGTCCTCCCTCGTCCATCGCGGGTCGGGCTTGAAGGCCATCATCATGACGACGCTGAGTGCCACGGCGGCACCACTGCCCATGGCAAGGATGACGGGGTCAACGTGCGTGGACCGGGCATCGACGGCACCCGACTGCCCCACCAGCCCGGCGGCAAGGACAGCTGTCACGAACAAGCTCACCAGCAGGCCCATCCCCATCATGACCCGCCGCATGATGACCGGACGGGAAACGGGAACAGCCTGGAAAAACGCGATCCAGCCGACGAGGGTGATCAGGGCTGCGCCTCCTGAAACGTAGGCGCCGAAAGGCGCAAACGAGCTTCCGCCGTCGGAATTCCACATGACCGCAACGGGCTCCGGCAAGCTGTTCCGCAGCAGTTGGGCGCAGACAACAAAGCCGCCGGCCAGCAACAACGGAAAGACCACTGCAAACCGCAGGGCCCGGATATCCAATGAATCGCGGAACGTTCCCATGATCCAACGCTACTCCGAACCAGCGACACCGGGACGCCGCCTCCTTGCCATCACCGCGTGGAGTGAAAGAATGGCTTCACACTGAGGCCGGAACAGCCCGGCCTGCCACCCCGACCACTCTGGAGGCATCTTGCCAGGCCTGAATTTGACGCGCGAAGAAGCTGCGCAGCGCGCTGCGATACTCAACGTCGAGTCCTACAACGTCACTTTGGACCTCACCAAGGGTGCCACCGTCTTCGGATCGACCACCGTGGTGCGGTTCTCCGCCACCGCGGGATCCTCAACGTTTATTGATGCCATTACCGAAACAGTCCACAGCGTGACGCTCAACGGCCGGCAACTGGACCCTGCCGAGGTATCCGATGGCGTCCGGATCAGCCTGCCCGCCCTGGAGGCGGACAATGAACTGACGATTGTCAGCGATGCCCCGTATATGAACACCGGCGAAGGACTCCACCGGTTCGTCGACCCGGTGGACAACGAGGTATACCTCTACACGCAGTTCGAGGTTCCCGACTCCCGGCGCATGTTCGCCGTCTTCGAGCAGCCGGACCTGAAGGCCTCCTTCACCTTCACCATCACTGCACCGGCCCACTGGGATGTCATCTCAAATTCCCCCACGCCTGCACCGGAACCCGCAGACGCGGGGGAAGACGGATCAGCCCGTTCCGTGTGGAAGTTCGCTCCGACACCGCGGCTGTCGTCCTATGTCACCGCGCTCATCGCCGGGCCCTACCAATCCGTCCGCTCCGAAGTGACCAGCAGCGACGGCCGCACTGTCCCGTTGGGCGTCTTCGCACGCAAGTCCCTGATGCAGTACCTGGATGCCGACAACATTTTCGAACTGACGCGGCAGGGTTTCGAGTTCTTCGAAGCGCAGTTCGGGTGTCCGTACCCGTTCGAGAAGTACGACCAGCTCTTCGTCCCCGAATTCAACGCCGGAGCCATGGAGAACGCCGGCGCCGTCACCATCCTTGAGGGCTATGTCTTCCGCGGGAAAGTCACGGAGGCACAGGTTGAACGCCGCGCCATCACGGTCCTGCACGAACTGGCCCACATGTGGTTCGGTGACCTGGTGACCATGCGCTGGTGGAACGATCTCTGGTTGAACGAATCCTTCGCCGAGTACATGTCGCACCTGGCAGCCGTGGAGAACACCGAATTCGACCGGGCCTGGACGACGTTCGCCTCGGTGGAGAAGTCCTGGGCGTACCGGCAGGACCAGCTTCCCACCACCCACCCGATCTTTGCCGAGATCAACGACCTCCAGGACGTTGAGGTCAACTTCGACGGCATCACCTATGCCAAGGGAGCATCCGTCCTGCGCCAACTGGTGGCCTGGGTTGGTCCTGAACAGTTCATGTCCGGAGTGCGGGCCTACTTCGGCAAGCACGCGTGGAGCAACACCGAACTGGCAGACCTCATGGTGGAACTGGAAGCAGCCAGCGGCCGCGACCTTGACCAGTGGGGCAGGCTATGGCTGGAAACAGCGGGGGTGAACACGCTCTCTCCCGCCATCGATGCAGATGAAGCGGGCACCATCACCGGCTTCGCGATCAACCAGACTGCCGTCGACGAGCACCCCACCCTGCGGCCCCACCGCCTCGCAGTGGGGTTCTACAGCAGGACTCCCGAAGGAAAACTCGAACGCACCCACCGTGAAGAACTCGACGTTGACGGTCCCCGGACCGAGGTGCCGGAACTGGTGGGCCTCAAGCGTCCGGACCTGGTGCTGCTTAATGACGACGACCTCGCCTACGCCAAGGTGCGGCTGGACCCGGACTCGTGGGCCACGGCCAAGGAACACCTGAAGGACTTCGCCGCCAGCCTTCCCCGCACACTCGTATGGGGCTCGGCGTGGGACGCCGCGCGCGACGGCGAAACACCGGCCCGTGGGTACGTTGACCTGATCCTGGCCAACATTGCGCACGAAACGGACTCCTCCGTGATCCTGGTGCAGCTGCGCCAACTGGCCACGGCACTGACATACTTCGTCGCCGAAGAGCACAAGCTCCACTCCACCACGGAGGCAGCCGGAAAGCTTTGGGACCTGGCGTCGCAGGTTGAACCGGGCTCGGATGCCCAGCTGCAGTTTGCCAAGTCCTTTGCCCAACTGGCCCGCAGCGGGGACCAGCTCGACCAAATCCAGGCACTCCTTGACGGCACCGATACCCTGGCCGGGCTGACCGTGGACCAGGACATGCGCTGGGAGCTCCTGACTGCCCTGGTTGCCGGCGGGCGGCAAGGACAGGAGCGCATCGACGAGGAACTGGCCCGCGACAACACCTCCAACGGGCAGAACGCTGCAGCCCAGGCCAAGGCAGCCATCCCCACCCCGGAAGCCAAAGCCGCAGCCTGGGACTCGATCGTGGTCAAGGGCGAGCTGTCCAACGCGCTACAGGCATCCGCCGTCGCAGGTTTCATGAGGGTTGCCGATACCGCGCTGCTGGAGCCGTATGCCGGGAAGTATTTCGACGCCGTGCCGGGAATCGTCAAGGAACGTACCCATGCGCTGGCACAGCAGATCGTGGTGGGGCTCTACCCGGCGCAGCTCACCACACAGGCCACCGTGGACCGTACCGACCGGTTCCTTGCCGGCCTGCCGGAGGAGAGTGCGGCACTGCGCCGCATGATGTTGGAGAACCGCGATGCGGTGGCACGCGCCCTCCGGGCCAGGGCTGCCGACGCCTGAGACGTTGAGGTCCTGCGGACAGTCTCCAATAAGTGGCAGACTGTCCGCATGGGCCTGAACGAACACCACTACGCGCTGACCGTCCGCTGGACCGGAAACCTCGGCGAGGGAACGTCCAGCTATCGCGGGTACTCACGCGACCACGACGTCGAAATCCCGGGATTGCCCACGTTGCAGGGTTCTTCGGACCCCACCTTCCATGGCGACCGGTCACGCTACAACCCGGAGCAACTCCTGTTGGCGGCGTTGTCGCAGTGCCACATGCTGTCCTTCCTTCATGTGGCGGTCAAGCACGGCGTTGTGGTCACGGCCTACGAGGACCACGCCGAAGGGCTCATGAAACTCAACCGCGACGGCAGCGGCCAGTTCGAAAGCGTCACCCTGAAGCCGCAGGTGGCAGTCGTGGACCCCGCCCATGCCGAGCTCATGGCGCAGCTGCACCACGAAGCCAACCAGGTCTGCTTCATAGCGCGCAGCGTCAACTTCCCGGTCCGCCACGAGCCCGTGACGACGGCGGCAGTTGCCTGACGCTGTCAGGCGGGCATCAGTGCCACGAGCCTTTTTTCCGTACCCGGTGACAGCCCGGCTTTCCTGTCCCGCCCGAGTCCCCGCAGCCGCTCATCGGCGAGGGTGTCCCGCAGGGTTTCCCGCCAGGGCCGCAACACCATGCCCTGTTCCCGCGCAGCGTCGTTGCTGCGGGCCTGGAATCCCTCATGCCCCGGCGGCAGCCACAGCGGCAACGAATCGTGACCCGACCAGTACCCGACACCCTGGTCAGCAAGCCATTCTTCCGGCGCCGTCACCACGTGGGGCCGGTCCTCGGCCAAACGCAGGCAAGCCTCCAGGTAGTCGCCAAAAGGCACCACGTCCCCCAGGGCGTTAAAGGAGCCCGCCAGCCCGCGCACGGCAGCGTCAATGACCCAGAAGGCGAGGTCGCGCACATCGATGATCTGGGTGGGATCACCGGCAATGTCGGGCACCAGCACAGGACGTTCCGCACCCTGGGCGCACCGTGCAGGCCAGTAGCCGTAGCGGTCGGAAGCGTCACCCGGTCCCCCGATCAACCCTGACCGGACAACGTGGGCCTTCTCCCCCACCAGGTCCCGGGTCATTCGCTCAATCGCGGACTTTGATTCGCTATAGGTCTCCGGCGTCCCGGCCTGATCCTCCGGCAGGGGCTTGAGCAGCGCCGAGTCTTCGGCAGCGCCCGGAACCGAATGGTCAGCATAAACAGAGCAACTGGAGACGAAGGTCCAGTGGCCGGCATCCGCGCCCAGGGCCTGAAGGGCCACCCTTGCCTGAACAGGGTCCCGTGACACCTCCACCACTTCGTCCCAACGGCGGCCTGCGAGCCCGTCAAAGACGGCGGAACCCAAGGCGCGGTCCGCGCGGACCCAGGCTACGCCGTCGGGCGCTTGTGCCGAAGTACCCCGGGCCAGGCAGGTGACCTCGTGCCCGGCGGCCACGGCCTGCCGGGCGATTTCGGCGGACAGGAAGGCGGTACCGCCCAGGACGAGGATGCGCATGCGGCTACGCTACGGCGATAGGGTTAATGGTGGACAGAGTGTTCCGCGCCAGGCGAACACGGGCCGACGACAAGGAGCTTGCACACCTTGACCTTCTTCCCTCCCATGGAAACCCTCACGATTGAACCGGAAAAGATCGATGTAGTCTCGATCCTCATCACAGTGGGCGTTGGCCTGCTGGTGTGGACCGTGGCACGCTTCATCATCCTGCGCATCACACGGAGGGTTGCCTCCGGCAGCTCGTTCTTCAAGAAACCGCATTTCAAATGGGTGCAGCCCGCCATCAGGGCCCTGGACCATGAACGCCGGTCGCAGCGGGCGCAAACCATCGGTTCGCTGCTGACCAGCCTGGTCAGCGTGATCGTGGTGGTCATCGTGATCATCTACGTCCTCAAATTCATGAACGTGGACGTCGCTCCCCTGCTCACCAGCGTCGGCATCCTCGGTGTAGCCATCGGTTTCGGCGCGCAACAGCTGATCCGCGACTTCCTCGCCGGAATCTTCATCACCATCGAAGACCAATACGGAATCGGCGACGTGATCGTCACCAGCGAAGTCATTGGTACCGTTGAATCCGTAGGCCTGCGGATTACGCGTGTCCGGGCCGAGGACGGCGCCATCTGGTACCTCCGGAACGGCGAAATCCTCCGCGTCGGCAACAGGTCCCAAGGCGACTACGTTCCCCTGGAAACACCGGAATCCGGCGACGACGGCCACGCAACCGCTGTTCCCGCCGGAGCCGGGGCAGCCACCGGATCCGCCAAGAAGCCCGAGGAGAAGGCAAATGAGTGACATGACTGCGGGCCGGCAACCGGCAGCGGCAGGACCGGCGGCGGGACCCCGACGCCAGTTGATGCAGAACGACCCCTTCAGCCAACCGGCCTACACGGACAGTTTCTACGCAGCCGTCGGTGGCCACGACACGTTCGTGAAACTGATCGATGTCTTCTACGACGGCGTTGCGCAGGACCCGCTGCTGCGGCCCATGTACCCGGAAGAAGACCTCGAACCGGCCAAGCGGCGATTCCTCATGTTCCTGGAACAGTACTGGGGTGGCCCCACCACCTATGGCGAGGAACGCGGGCACCCGCGCCTGCGCATGCGGCACATGCCGTTCCGGGTCACCCCCGAGGCCAAAGACCGCTGGCTCTTCCACATGAGGACCGCCGTGGATTCCCTGGGGCTCTCGCCCCTGCACGAGGGCACCCTGTGGGATTACATGGAACGCGCAGCGCTGACCATGGTGAACAGTCCCTCAGCGGGGTGACTCCCGGCCCGTCAAGCCAAGGCCGGTGCCGGTGCGGACCAGGACGTGCCCGCGGGATCCGCTGAGGCGGAACCAGCGGCCGTTCCGGAACACCTGATGGCTGCCCCCGCCCAGGAAGCCCAAGGCGAACGCCGCGAAAGCGGCGCCGGCCGGCAGCCCGGGCTGCCCCTCGAGTTCCCGCCCCCAAACCGCGGCACGGGCAGTATTCACGACGGCGGCCCCCGCCATGGCGGGCACCACGCCTGCCACTTCGGCCATCCCCGACTCGGCAGCGGTCCGAAGGAAATCGTCGGAGAGCGTGCCGAGTGCCTCCCAGCCGCTGCGCGGGGCACTGACGCCCGCCCACGATTCGGAGACCGTTGCAGGTGGAACCGGCAACTCAACGTCTCCCTCACCGGACCGGGCCAACCGGTCCATCACCGAGGCGAGGCTGACGGTGGCGTCGGCCTGCGCGGGCTCGGCCAAGGCCATGGTGCGCAGGCCGAGGATGGTGGGCGTGGACTCACCGAGAATCCGCGGCCGCAAAACGCAGACGTAGGCCGCCAGCACCTGTCCGGATGCCTGGAGCCGGATCGCGCCGTCATCGATGCTCTTGGCCCGCATGATATACGTCCGGAGATCGGTCAGGTCGCGTGGATCGGTAAAGCGGAAAGACTGGGTCAAAACGTCGGTCACATCATCGACTCTACCGGCATGTCCTCGGTTGAGAGGGCTCAGGGCGCCGTCTAGAGTCGAACCATGACTGACACAAACGCCGGCGTCGAGGTGGACACCTCCACCGGCGATCCCATGGAGATACTGATTGGATTGCTGGACCTGGGCGACTTCGATGGAGCCCGGACCAACGAGGACATCTTCCTTGGGCCCTCACAGAAACAACCCCGCCACAGGGTCTTCGGCGGGCAGGTCCTGGCACAGTCCATGATGGCCGGCATGCGTACCGTGGACAATGACCGCGTGGCGCATTCCATGCACGGCTACTTTCTCCGGCCGGGGGATGCCAACAAGCCCATCACCTTTGGCGTCGAAAGGCTCCGTGACGGCAGGTCGTTCTCTGCACGCCGCGTCCACGCGTACCAGGACGGGGTCCCGATCCTCTCCATGATTGCCTCGTTCCAGGTGGAGGACGAAGGCCTCGACCATCAGGCGGCCATGCCCCAAGGCATCCCGGACCCCGAGTCCCTGCCCAGCACCGCCGAGTTGCTGTCCCATTTTGACCATCCCATGGCCCGGCATATGTCCTCGGAGCGTCCGTTCGATGTCCGGCACGTGGACCCCGCCCTCTACGTCAACCCGCCGCGCGAACACGTTGCGACCAACGCAGTGTGGATGAAGACCATGGGACCCCTGCCGGATGACCCCAACCTTCACCGCGCAGCACTGGCCTTTGCCAGCGACTACACCCTGTTGGAACCCATCCTCCGCAAACACGGGCTGTCCTGGATGACCCCCGGAATGAGCGTGGCCAGCTTGGACCATGCCATGTGGTGGCACCGGCCCGTTCGGGTGGATGAATGGATGCTCTATGTCCAGGAGTCACCCAGCGCACAGGGCGCCCGGGGGCTGGCCACCGGCCGGATCTTCGACCGGGAGGGCCACCACGTGGCAACCGTGGCGCAGGAAGGCATGGTCAGGATTCCCTGACGCAGTTCGCTTGAAACCCGAAAATGGCCGCCCCTTGCGGGGCGGCCATTTTCATCGCTTTTGGTGCTTAGTCGCGGGTCAGGCGGCGGTGCGTGACGCGGTGCGGCTTGGCCGCATCCGGGCCGAGGCGCTCCACCTTGTTTTCCTCGTACGATTCGAAGTTGCCCTCGAACCAGTACCACTTGGAGGGGTTCTCGTCATCGCCCTCGTAAGCCAGGATGTGGGTTGCCACCCGGTCCAGGAACCACCGGTCGTGCGAGACCACAACTGCACAGCCGGGGAAGTCAAGAAGTGCGTTCTCGAGGCTGCTCAGGGTTTCGACATCGAGGTCGTTGGTTGGTTCGTCAAGGAGCAGGAGGTTTCCGCCCTGTTTAAGGGTCAGGGCCAGGTTGAGGCGGTTGCGTTCACCACCGGACAGCACTCCGGCCTTCTTCTGCTGGTCCGGGCCCTTGAACCCGAAGGCAGAGACGTAGGCGCGGGAGGGCATTTCCACCTGGCCGACCTGGATGTGGTCAAGTCCGTCGGACACGACCTCCCACAGCGTCTTGTTCGGGTCGATGCCGCCGCGGGACTGGTCGACGTAGGAGATCTTGACCGAGTCACCGATCTTGAGGTCGCCGCCGTCGAGCGGTTCCATCCCGACGATCGTCTTGAACAGCGTGGACTTGCCCACACCGTTGGGACCGATCACGCCAACGATGCCGTTGCGGGGCAAAGAGAAGGACAGATCCTCGATGAGGACACGGTCGTCAAAGCCCTTCTTGAGATCCTTTGCCTCGATGACCAGGTTGCCCAGGCGGGGTCCCGGCGGGATCTGGATCTCCTCGAAGTCCAGCTTGCGGGTCCGCTCTGCTTCTGCGGCCATTTCCTCGTACCGTGCCAGACGGGCCTTGGACTTGGTCTGGCGGCCCTTGGCGTTGGAACGCACCCACTCGAGTTCCTCGGTGAGGCGCTTGGCAAGCTTGGCGTCCTTCTTGCCCTGGACCTCCAGGCGGGCCTTCTTCTTCTCCAGGTACGTGGAGTAGTTGCCCTCGTACGGGTAGAGGTGGCCACGGTCGACCTCCGCGATCCACTCGGCAACGTGGTCCAGGAAGTAGCGGTCGTGGGTCACGGCAAGGACGGCACCCGGGTACTTGGAGAGGTGCTGCTCAAGCCAGAGCACGCTTTCGGCATCCAAGTGGTTGGTCGGCTCGTCCAGGAGGAGGAGATCCGGCTTCTGCAGGAGCAGCTTGCACAGTGCCACACGGCGGCGTTCACCACCGGAGAGCACAGTGACATCGGCGTCGGCCGGCGGGCAGCGCAGTGCGTCCATGGCCTGCTCGAGCTGGGAGTCGATGTCCCAGGCGTCGGCCGCGTCGATGGCTTCCTGCAACTTGCCCATTTCTTCGAGCAGGGTGTCGTAATCGGCATCCGGGTTGGCCATCTCCTCGGAGATTTCGTTAAACCGCTGGATCTTGCCGTAGATCTCGCCGACGCCCTCCTGGACGTTGCCGAGGACCGTCTTTTCCTCATTGAGCGGCGGTTCCTGCAAGAGGATGCCCACGGTGTAACCGGGGCTCAGGCGGGCCTCGCCGTTTGAAGGGGTGTCCAGTCCTGCCATGATCTTCAGGATGGTGGACTTGCCGGCACCGTTCGGGCCAACGACGCCGATCTTCGCGCCTGGATAGAACGACATGCTGACATCGTCCAGAATAAGTTTGTCGCCAACGGCCTTTCGGGCCTTGGTCATCGTGTAAATGAATTCCGCCATGCCCTTAAATCTAGTGGCTAGGCGGCTGGAACTCACATTCGGCCACTGCGGCGGGACGGTCGTCGTGCGCTCCGGGTTGCCCGCGGCTACCGCGAGTCGCCGATGAAGCACTTCCCTGTGGAAAGGACCGGCAGGACCGTGACGGTCACGGCTCCATCGCGGATCTGGCCAACGACGCACTCTTCACCGGACAAGGCGGCGGCTTCCATGGCGTCAACATCAAGTCCTGTAGGGGTCCGGCTTGCAGATACCTCGATGGCATCATTGGGCACGCCTGCGGCCGCCAACGCGGTGCGAACGGCCTGCCGGTCCGGTTTCGGGTTGGCGGACACCAGGTCCTTGAGGGTTCTTTCCATCGCCGTGGCGGTTGCTGCCACGTCCGTCGAGGTGCTTTCCAGGGAGCGTGCCGGGACCTCGGCGGTCACCGGGACCTCCGCGGAAGCCGGTGGCTGCACCGCAGGCACGCCGTCCGGGCCTGTGGACGCGCTGCTTTGCACCGTGCCGGAGCACGCTGCCAGCGTCACCGCACCGGCAAGAAGGATGGAAATCAAGGCCGGCTTCTTGGCCCTGCCGCCCATGCTGTGCTCATGCCACACGCGCTTCCCCCAATGTCACTCGGCAATGACTCCTGAAAAGTGATCCCCCGGATCCAGGTGGATCCGGGGGACTCGGCGCCCCAGGAGGGAATCGAACCCCCGACCGGCGGATTAGAAGGCCGCTGCTCTATCCCCTGAGCTACTGGGGCATCCGGTGCCGCAACAGTGTCGCGGCGGCTGGCGCCACAAAGAGTTTACAGTGCAATCGCTCCGTGCCGGGCCACCGCCACCCGTCCTCCACAATGCGCTTTTTACACATACGCCATCTGGCCCCTGCCCGGACTATCCGGCGTGCCGGAAGCTGAAATAGCCAGCCGGCACTTGCCTACAAAAGGAAGGACCATCATGAACGACACCATTACCCTCCGGGGATTTGTTGCCTCTGACGTCAGGAGCTCCACGACCACCCACGGAACATCCACTGCCTCCTTTCGGCTCGGAACAACTGAACGGAGGTATGACCGGGCGAGCAATTCCTGGGTGGACGGACACACCAACTGGTACACGATCCAGGCGTTCCGGTACCTGGCCGGACACGTGGGGTGCAGCATCAAGAAGGGACAACGCGTCATGGTCACAGGCAGGCTCCGGTTGCGGCAGTGGGAGCATGAGGGCCGCATCTACCACGTGGCGGAGGTAGACGCCGAATCCGTGGGCCATGACCTCATGTGGGGTTCGGCAAACTTCACGCGGATGAACGGCGCTGCAGGACCCGCACAAGGCACACCGTCGGAAACTCCCAGTGGAGCGGCGTCTGACCAACCCAGGGAAGACGTGCCATGGGATGCGGAAAACCCGGACGGCGCAGCTCCGGACGATCAGCACACTGGAGGAAGCAGCCTCCCGCTTGAAGACGAATCCACCGGGAACACGGACCCCGACGACGTACCGGCCGGCCTCATACTGGACACAACCACAGGTGAACTGGTGGACGCCATGGGTTGAGGTGGATGCTGTGGCCACGTGGCAGGTCCCCTGCGGAACGGGTCCTAGAGTGTAGCCATGGACACCGGAAGATTGGTCGAGGACATCCGAACCACCTTGAAGGCCGCCGGGGATGCAGAGCGCGCAAGGGGTGCGCAAGCGTACATGAAGTCGGAAATGCCCTCTTGGGGCGTCCGCGTACCTGACGTTAGAAGAATCACCAAGGCAGCCCTCAAACACCATCCGGTGAAGACTCCTGACGACCTTCGCCAGGCAGTCCTCGAGTTGTGGCGCACAGCCGAAGCAAGGGAAGAACGCTATGCGGCCATCGACCTCACCGGAGCGCGGCTGGTCAGCGGGGATCCGGGCATGGTGCCGGTGTATGAGGAGATCATCAGGACCGGTGCATGGTGGGACTTGGTGGACGGTGTGGCACCCAGGATCTGTGCCCTGCTCCAGGCCAACAAGGAGACCATGACTCCCCTGTTGCTTCAGTGGTCCAAAGACCCGGACATGTGGATCCGGAGGTCCTCCATCACGTCCCAGCTGGCTGCCAAATCTGCTACGGATACGCGCTTGCTGTCTGCAGTCATTGAGCCAAACCTCCAGGACAAGGAGTTCTTCATCCGCAAGGCCATTGGTTGGGCGCTGCGCGAATACAGTAAGACGGATCCCGGCTGGGTGCGGGCATTTGCCGACACCCACATGGCAGCCCTCAGCCCCCTGTCCCGCCGGGAAGCCCTCCGCCTGCTTTTCTGAGGGACCGCGGTTTCGGCCACCAGGCTCAGATAATGGGGCGCAGTCCGGGCTCGTCCCGTTTGCGGAACAGGCTCTTCGTCTTGGGATCCACAAAGATCAAGTAGACAGCGAAGAGGAGCGCGATGATGGCGGCTGCATTGCGCGCCAGCGTGAGGGCCAACCCAAGGTCTTCGCTTTGGAGGTACGGGAAGACGTCCAGCTGGTCCGAGATGGCATAGACCATAAAGAAGGAGACCACGAAGTACACCGCCTTGACCTGCCAGTCGTTTCGAATCCCCGTCACGGCGAACAGGGGTATCAGCCAGACCACATACCAGGACTGGATCATGGGTGCGAGCAGCACGATCGCGGCGAAAGCAAGTGTGAGGCGGCGCATCAGCCTGTCGTGGTCGCCCCTGAAGACCTGCCAGGCGATGGCCGCCACCATCAGCAGCTTGCCGGCATCGTAGACCCACTTGGCCATGCCCCAGCCGTCCAGGCCGAAGACATTGAAAATGGACGCCACAATCAGGCCGATCAACCCGACAGGCGCATACCAGATCCAAACGCTGCCCGGAGCCGAGAGGCCCTTGATCCAGCCAAAGCCGAAGCCGTTGACCAGGCTCATGGCGTAGAGGAGGCCGAATGTGAGGGCAGCAGTGAGGAACCAGTACAGGAACTTGCGGGGCCAGGATGCTCCTTTGCCTGCCCACAAGAGTCCGATGAAGGGCAGGAAGACCACAGTAATCGGCTTCACCGAGATGGAAAGTGTCACCAGGACAATGCCCAGGATGACCCTGCGGGTGGCGCAGTAGTACAGGCCGGCCAAGGCCAGCCCGATCATCAGGGCATCATTATGGACACTGGCGATGAAGTTCGTCAGGAAGAGCGGATTCGCTGCTGTGAGCCACAGCGCCCGGTGCGGGTTCACCCCGTGGAGCTCAGCCAGTTTGGGTACGTAGATGATGCACAGCACCACGCCCGCCAGGGCCACCAGACGAAACAGCATGATGGAAGCCTCGGGGTGCACATTGGTCACCCAGACCACGAATTGCTCGATCCACAGGAAGAACTGCCCGTAGGGAACCGGCGCTTCGGTCCACATCTTGTCTGCACCCAGTTGGAAGTAGTTGGGCAGGGCAGAAATCCCGTTCTCGTAGGGATTCATGCCTTCCACCATCAGCCGGCCCTGGCCGATGTAGGCGTAGACGTCACGACTGAACAGCGGAACCGTGAACATCATGGGCAGACCCCACGCGATCACGGCCTGGAGGGTCGCTTTGCGGGCTTCCAGGCCCCAGACCCGCACACGCTGGCCCAAGCGCAACCAGGCCCGGACCAACAGCATGCCGCCAACGGCTAGCAGGACGATGGAGAGGCCTACCCCGACGCCCTCTGTCCGCATCCAGATAAACAGCGGCAGGCGGCGCAGTTCCGACACCGGCGCAAGCCAGCCCACACCCAGCGACCCGAACACCAGGAACATGGAACCAACGAATCCGGCAATCAGCGGGGACCGGGCGTTGTCCACCTCGGCCGCTGCTGCTTCCGCGGGCGGCGCTTCCATCCCTGCCTTGTGGTCGGCGGGTACAGGCACCGTCATGTGGTTTTATCCAATCGTTGGCCCGAATGCTTCGGGACAGGAATCTGAAGGGCTGGGGGCTTTTTTACAGCAGGTAGAAACGACACTGCCGCGCTCAAAAATCGTACCATCGGAGCACTTGGAACCTGCCGAACGATAGGCTAGGCGCGTGCCTATTACTAATGAACGCATCGTGTGGATCGACTGCGAAATGACCGGCCTTGACCTTAAGAATGACGCCCTCATCGAGGTCGCAGCCCTCGTCACGGATTCAGAACTCAACATCCTCGGCGATGGTGTGGACGTGGTCATCAAGCCCGATGACGCAGCCCTTGAGCAGATGAACGACTTCGTCCGGGATATGCACACCCGGTCAAAGCTCCTCGATGAGCTTCCCCAGGGCAAGACCATGGCGGAGGCCGAGGCGCTCGTGCTGGAGTACATCGAGAAGTGGGTTCCGGATCCCCGCAAGGCACCCCTGGGCGGTAACTCCGTCGGCACGGACCGTATGTTCCTGGCCCGGGACATGCCGAACGTCGTGGAGCACCTGCACTACCGCGTCATTGATGTCAGCACCATCAAGGAACTGTCCCGCCGCTGGTTCCCCCGCGCCTACTTCCAATCACCGGCCAAACACGGCGGCCATCGCGCACTCGGGGACATCAAGGACTCGATCGATGAGCTCCGTTATTACCGGGAAGCCGTTTTTGTCCCGGCCCCCGGACCGGACACGGCTACCGCGCAGCGCATTTCGCAGGGCATCACTGCCACCGCGGCAACCCTCGGGGCTCCGAAACAGATGTGATCTGCACCATTTTCGAAGTTTTTTTCGTCGAAACGGGCAAAAGTGGACATTGCACCCCAAAACAGCAGGTAAGCTATTTGTCGTTGCCTTCACGGAGAGCCAGTCAAACGGACTAGCCGTCACAGGCACATGGTGGGCGTAGCTCAGTTGGCAGAGCGCCTGGTTGTGGTCCAGGAGGTCGCGGGTTCAACCCCCGTCGCTCACCCCACCGGAATTGGCTGATAAGCCGGTTTCCCCAAAGGCCGCACCGGTAATCCGGTGCGGCCTTTGTGTTGTTTGGGCTACTTTCGAACGAATGAGGATGTACTGACATGACAGTCCTGCCGGTCACCATTTGGGGAGAACCCGTACTGCACCGTCGGGCGAGCGAAGTCGAAGTCTTCGATGATGAGCTGCGCAGCTTCATCAATGACATGTTCGAAACCAACGACGCAGCCAACGGCGTCGGCTTGGCAGCGCCCCAGGTGGGCGTCGGCAAGCGCATCTTTGTTTACAAGTACGCCAACGACGACAACGCTCCCGAGCAGGGGGTGCTGGTCAATCCCGTGCTGACCCTGTCCAAAGTATCCGGCGCGATGCCCGACCCGGACGACCACGTGGAAGGCTGCCTGTCCTTTCCCGGCGAGCACTATCCAGTGCAACGCGCCGAGTGGGCCCGGGTACAGGGTTTTGACGGCCACGGCAATCCCGTGGACTTCGAAGCCACGGGCTGGTTCGCCCGTGTCATGCAGCATGAATACGACCACCTTGACGGCAAGCTCTACATCAACCGGCTAGTGGACCGCTACGCCAGGAAGGCGCTGAAGCAGGCCAAGAGAAACGGATGGGGCGTTCCGGGCCTGACATGGATGCCCGGGGTGGATCCGGATCCGTTCGGTCACTGATCCATGGCGACGAGGATGGGAAGGCCGGGGCAAGCATGACCGATTCGCAGAAAGAGCTCTTCGATCTCCTGAATATCGTCGGGCCTGATGCCACGGAGTGCAGCAAACTCCTGTCCGGGGAACCAAGCACCGGCGTTCTGTCCGCACTCACAACCCTGCGTGAACGCTTGGGAACCTTTCCCCAAGGCGATGCGCCCGGCAGCGGGGCGGACGAGTCGGAGTGGATCGAAGCGCTCCTGCGGTTCGCCCCGGAGGTGCACAGGTATCACAGCAGCTTGGGAATCCCCCCTGACATCTCAGCTGCCACCCTGGCGGACCTGGGACTCCAGCTTCGTATCAACCGCAGGGTCCATGGCCGGTTTGGGCTGGATACGTGGGGCTGGATGACCCTTCACATGGCGGGCAACCTGTTCCGGCTTGGCCGGCTGCAGTTCCATCTGGTGCCCCTGCAACGTGACACGGCTGTCGGAGCCTCCGGCTGGGAGTTGGGCGTGCACATTCCCGAAGACGGCAGCCTCTCCCCCGCCTTGGTGGATGCCAGCTTTGCCGAGGCGCGGGCTTTCTTTCCCCGCTACTTTCCCGACAAGCCCGCTCCGGTTGCAACCTGTGATTCCTGGATGCTCGATCCCTATCTGGCCAGGCACCTGCCGGGAAGCAATATCGCCTCCTTCGCACGCCGCTTCACCGTGGATCGTTGCACTGATGCCCCGACGGATGCGGTGTACTTCACGTTCAGGCAACGGGGCCTCGACAACCTCGAACAACTCCCCCGGGACACATCCCTTCAGCGCGTAGTGCTGGAGCGGATCGACGACGGCGGCACCTGGCAACTGGGGCACGGTCACCTCTGCCTGTGAAGTGTCTGCTGCTCCGGGCAACTGGCCAGCACACGCTTCATGGCGTCTTTTTCGGCCTGCGTAACCCACAATTTGTAGGCCGCTTTTACAGATATCTGCCGGGCAACGTAGTGGCAACGGAAGTTCTTGTTGGGCGGCAGCCATGTGGCGGCATCGCCGGCACCTTTTTTCACATTCTCCGGGCCGTCGGCGGCCACAAGGTTAAGGGGGTCGTTGGCGAGCTGTTGCCGCTCTTGGACGCTCAGCCGCCGGGCGCCCTTCTGCCAGGCGTCAGCCAACGCCACAATGTGGTCAATCTGGACGGCAGCACTGGTGTTTTGACCGCGGCGAAACGTCACATGTTCTCCCGTATACGGCTCCTGGAACGCACCACCAGCTACCCGGCAGGAGGAATCAGCGGCGAACTCCACACCGGTCAGGTCCCTGCGCAGGATGTCATTCCTGGTATCGCAGCCATTCCGGTCGGCATCGAACCAGGCCTGCCCAAAAGCCGCGCGGTCATAATCATTGCCCTGTGCGCGACCCTTTACTTCAAGGCTGTCCAACGCGGCCATGGCACTGCCAGGAGGGACAGTTGCTGCACCCGACAACGGTTTCATCCATTCCGGGTTGAAGACCGGAGCCTCCCGGGGTCCGCTTACCCATGGGTCCGCAACAGTGAACTGGCCCGTTGTGAAGAACCAGCCAAGGCTCCCGACCATGCCGGCGGCGAACAGTACGAGGATGGTCCATGCCTGCCGCGAGCGGCGGCGTGCCCGGCGATAGGCAGACCAGGTGATACTCAAAGGGCTCCGTCCTGTCAGTGTGGCGATGTCCTTAGAGACTAGGACAAGGCACTGACAGCCGGAGCCGGTATCCACAGTGTGCAGGAGAAGTCACCCTGCAGATCGGGGCACACCTCGGGTTATTGCTCGCGCATGACCCGCTGGAGGTCTTCGTTGGCTACGGCAAGCAAGCCTCGAAGTTGTTCCACGCGTTCGTCCGTGACGTCCCCGCTGGCGTTAGCCTTGATGGCCTGGTCAAGAAGCTTCTGCGCTTGCTTCTGGTTGGCCTTGGCGACGTCGAGGGCGTGCTCCAGGGTGGTTTCGTGCTCGAGTGTTGATTCATTTTCCATGAACCAATTGTGATCAGGTTTCCCGGCTGAGGCCAGAGACCCAGCCGGGAAACCGATCATGGACTTGCGTGTCTAAGCGTTGACGCCTTCGAGCACCGCGATGGGTGCCACGACGTCGCGGGCCGGGAAGGACGGCGGGTTCACGCCAGCCATCTCTTCCATGACCCGGACAACCTGGCAGGAGTAACCGAACTCGTTGTCGTACCAAACGTAGAGAACCAGGTTCTTGTCGTTGGAAATGGTGGCCAGGCCGTCGACGATGCCCGCCCGACGGGAGCCCACAAAGTCGGTGGAGACGACATCCGGGGAGTCGATGTAATCGATCTGCTTGCGCAGCGATGAGTGCAACGACATCTCACGGAGGTAGTCATTGACTTCCTCACGGGTGGTGCCGTTCTCAAGATTGAGGTTGAGGATAGCCATGGAAACGTCGGGCGTGGGGACGCGGATGGCATTGCCGGTCAGCTTGCCCTGGAGTTCCGGCAGCGCCTTGGCCACGGCCTTGGCAGCACCGGTCTCGGTGATCACCATGTTCAGCGCCGCGGAACGGCCCCGTCGGTCACCCTTGTGGAAGTTGTCGATCAGGTTTTGGTCGTTGGTGAAGGAGTGGACGGTCTCGACGTGGCCGTGGATGATGCCGAACTTGTCGTTGATCGCCTTCAGGACCGGAGTGATCGCATTCGTCGTGCACGAGGCAGCGGTCACGATCTTGTCGTCATTGGTGATGTCACCCTGGTTGATGCCGTGAACGATGTTCTTCAGCTCGCCCTTGCCCGGCGCTGTCAGGAGAACGCGGGCGACGCCCTTGCTCTGCAGGTGCTGGGACAGGCCGGCAGCGTCACGCCAACGTCCGGTGTTGTCCACCACCAGGGCGTCCTTAATGCCGTATGCAGTGTAATCGACCGTGGCGGGGTTGTCCGAGTAGATGACCTGGATCTGTACACCGTTGGCCGTGATCGTGTTGGCTTCTTCATCCACTCGGATGGTTCCTTCGAAGGATCCGTGTACCGAGTCGCGGCGCAGCAGGCTTGCACGCTTGACGAGGTCATTGTCCGCGCCCTTGCGGACCACGATTGCCCGAAGACGGAGACCATGGCCGCCACCGGCCTTTTCGATCAGCAGCCGGGCAAGGAGGCGGCCGATACGGCCGAAACCGTAGAGGACGACATCGGTGCTCGTGCGGTCGTCGGCGCCGCGTTTGCCGACGATTTCCGCGAGTTCGGCGCGAAGGAAGGCATCCAGCGAGGTGCCTTCGCCTTCTGCACGGAACTTCTCCGTGAGCCGTGCAATATCGATCGCTGCCGCGCCAAGGTCAAGCCCGGCAAGGGCATTGAGCAAGGGAGCCGTCTCCTCCAACTGAAGCTCGGTGTTGCTCATCCGGCGCGCAAAGCGGTGGGCCTTGAGGATGTTCATGGTCGACTTGTTGATCAGGCTCCGGCCGTGGATGCTGGTGACCACGTTGTTTTCCCGGTACAGCCGGCCGATAACCGGAATCATCGCCTCAGCGAGAGCCTCCCGGCCCATCCACTTATCAAGACAAGAATCTGACGTCTGGCTCACAGAACTACCTTCCTTGGGTCAACCACATACGTCCTCGTATGCAGATGGCGATGGCCGCCGGGAGTAATCCTGCGGCACAAGCATCACGGGCTTCGGTCTGCCCGGAACGCTGTGAACGATTGCAGAGAAAAACCGCCGGCTGCGAACGCAGGCCAGGCGGCAGAACATCTACGTTCAGTAACCATTCTAGGCTGGGCGGAAGGTAGATGGGCCGTCGCGAAGCGTGAAGTCACTCACACGGCCCTTCAGGCGGACACTCCCGGCACAAGAACGGCTACCCGGCGCCCGGATGGTTTTCCGCCAGGTAAGCCGCCCACGCGCGCGGCTGGTGGTCCACGCACGGCTGTTCTGTGGTGTTCCTTCCGCACGTTACGCAGGACACGCGTCCCCGGATCAGGATGTTCTCCATGTCCGGTTCTTCAAAACCCGTGCATTCACACAGCCAGCGCATGGCGCCGCACACGGGGCAAGTGGCAGGGAGTTCCTGCGCGACGTCGTGGGTGGATTGAGATGTTTCGTCGCTGTCTGCAGCTGTACCAAATGGCCCCATGAGGTGCAGGCTATCTGCAACTCAATCGTTTCGATTAACTTGACTTGTAACGTGACAGCTTCTGTCGTATAGGGCCCGACGCCCGACAAAGGTTAACGCAGTATGACAAGTACTCAAACCCGCGGATTCATGGGAGAAACGACCCCTTGTAGTGGATGGGTTGACCGATACGCCGGGTTCTGTCATCCCGTGCCGTTACCGGCACGGGAGTGGCGGCCATCCATCTACGAACGCCGTTGCCGACGCCCTCCAGCGGCCTACCCGGACACTCGGGCGAGCAGCCCTCGAACGTGTCCTGTCTGGCCTTGCTCCGGGTGGGGTTTACCTAGCCTCCCCGGTCACCCGGGGAGCTGGTGGTCTCTTACACCGCCGTTTCACCCTTACCTGCTGCGCCGATGCTGGCATCGGACCGCGCAGGCGGTCTGTTTTCTGTGGCACTGGCCTGCGGGTTGCCCCGAGTGGGCGTTACCCACCACCCTGCTCTGCGGAGCCCGGACGTTCCTCGAGCCACTCTCGTGGCGCGCGACCGCCTGGTCAACCCATCCGCCCTACAGTCTACCGGCGTCAGCCGGCCGTCCTGTCACCGGTAATATCGACGGGTGCTGATTCTCCTCCCGCCTTCCGAAGGCAAGACGCCCGCCGCCCCAGGCCCCGCCGTCGAATGGGAAAGCCTGAGCTTTCCGGAACTGAACCCTTCCCGGGCCAAAGTCCTGGAGGCGCTGGGTACGGTCAGTGCGCATGAGGACGCACTCGCCCTCCTCGGCGTCGGCGCTTCGCTGCGTGAGGACGTCGAGCGCAATACACGGCTGCATGCGGAACCGGCCGCACCGGCGCACCAGGTCTACTCCGGCGTGCTCTATGACGCTCTGGGCTACGACTCAATGACTCCGACGCAGCGCCGCAAGGCGACCGAAACGATCCTCGTCGTCTCTGCCCTCTGGGGTGCCATCGGCTTTGGCGACCACGTGCCCGCCTATCGGCTGTCCATGGGAACGGCACTGCCCGACGTCGGACGCCTCGCCTCCTACTGGAAGCCCCAACTGGGTGCCGCCCTCGCCGGGAGGGCGGAAGGCGAGCTCGTGGTGGACTGCCGTTCGAGCACCTACGCGGCCGCGTGGACGCCGCCGGCTCAGCAGACGGTTGCCGTCAACGTCTTCAGCGAATCAAACGGCAAGCGCACGGTGGTGAGCCACTTCGCCAAGCACACGCGGGGCGAGCTCGCCCGTCACCTTCTGACGCGCAGGGGCAAGGCACCTGCGACGCCGGGTCAGCTCCTCAAAGCCGCCCGTGAAGTGTGGCCGTCAGAGCTTGTTGACGGTACGGCCAGGAAGCCGCATGCCCTCAACATCATTCTGAAGGGCTAGTTCCACTCCGCGGAACGGACCAGGATGCATCCTGAATCCGGGCAGAAGACGATGTCATCTTCGGCAGCAGCCTTCACTTCCGCGAGGTCGCCGGGACTGAGCGTCATCCCGGAACCCTCGGACTTGCCATGGAACAGCCGGGCCGCCCCAACTCCGCGCTTGGCAAGGGTTTTTTCGTAGACGGCCAGCATTGACTGGTCCAGCGATCCGGCGAAGGCCGCCCGTTGCCCGCGGACTGTGGTTTCCTCTGCCGCAATCTCCGCTATGGCCTGGTCGAGTTCGGCGCGGATGCTTCCAAACGAGTTCCGGATGTCGTCCACGATCGCCTGCTGGGCTGCTTCCCGTTCCCGCAGGGTGTCCAGGCGTTCCAGGATTTCGAGTTCAATATCCTCAAGATCCGACCGCCTTTTGGTCAGTGAAGCGATGTCGTTCTGCAGGGCCACCAGGTCCTTGGACAGGCCGGTCCCGCTGTTCAGCCTTGCCTCGTCGCGTTCAATGCGCGTGGCCACCTGCTCCACGTCCGCCTCGGACCGTCGAAGTTCCGCCTCGGCGTCGTGCACGGCAAGTTTTGCGGCACCCAGTTCGCCCTGGGCCACCCGCAGGGCATCTTCGAGGTCCACGATCCGGGGATCGTTTTCCAGCACCTTCCGCCGGCCGGCCAAGGATTTGAGCTTGGCGTCCAGTCCCTGCAGGTCAAGCAATTTCAGTTGTTCTGCCGGTGCTGCTTTCGCCACGCTTACCTCCGCCTGTAGTCGCCGGCACTGGGGATCAGGCCGGCGGGCCTTCCGGCCCTGTCCTGTAGATGCTAGTCGCCGCCGGGAGTAAGGATGAAGTCCCAAGGGTCGCTGTTGGTGGTGCTGACGCGGATCTCGACGTCGTAGCCCTGGTCCGTGAGCACGTTTCCGAGCGCTTCGGCCGCCACGGGGAGCCACAGCCATTCGCTGGCAAAGTGCGAAACGTCAATCAGGTAGGGGCGGCCATTGACCGCCCCCTCCCGGGCCTCCGACGCCGGGTGGTGACGCATGTCCGCGGTCACGTAGACGTCCGCGTTATGGGTCCGCACAGCATCGAAGAGGCTGTCTCCGGCACCGCCGCAGACAGCCACCCTCCGCACCAGGGCGTCCTTGTCCCCGGCCACCCGGACTCCTCCTGCAACAGCGGGCAACATCTCGAAGACCCGGGCCGCGAAGTCACCGAGCGTCTGCAGTTCCGGGAGGTCGCCCACCCTGCCGATTCCTTCTTCCGGAAGTCCGTTCGCAGCGACCGTCAACGGGGTGACGTTTTCCAGCCCGAACGCGTCCGCCAACACATCCGAGACGCCGCCCACGGCGGAGTCGCCGTTGGTGTGGACGGTGAGGAGGCCCGTTCCGCCCTCGATGAGCCGGTGAACCGCAAGGCCCTTGGCCGACGTGGCAGCCACGGAGTTCACACCCCTCAACAGCAGCGGGTGGTGGGTAATGAGCAGTTCTGCACCCCATTCCAACGCTTCATCGATCACGGCCAGTGTGGGGTCGACGGCGAACATGACCTTGGTGACGGGAGTGTTCGGACGCCCCACAACAAGGCCTACTTCGTCCCAGTCCTCTGCGAGGGATTCGGGCCAGAGTTCCTCCACTGCCAGCAGGACCTGGCCCAGGGTCGGTTCGGCATTCGCTTCGATCGTCCCGGCCTCATCGCCGGAGTCCCCGTTGGAAAGGGCGGTGTCTACTGCTTCCATACCTTTATTCTTACCTACTGGACCGATTCGGTCAGGGTCCGACTACGGGCAAAGCACGGCGCGGGCTGATGAGTCCGTCATGGTCCCGTAAGGTGTTGCGGGAATCATCACCTCCTCCAAGCCATTGAAGAAATCATGAAAACTTTCGTACTTGGCGGCGGCTGCTTCTGGTGCCTCGATGCCGTTTACCAGAAGACCCGCGGCGTCAGCTCGGTTGTATCCGGCTACACAGGTGGCCATCTTCCAAATCCCGACTACTACGAGGTGTGCTCCGGTACCACCGGGCACGCCGAGGTGGTTGCCGTGACCTTCGACGAATCAGTGGTTCCGGAAGAAGTCATCCTCGACATGTTCTTCGCCCTGCACGATCCCACCACCTTGAATCGACAGGGCTATGACGTGGGCACCCAGTACCGCTCGTCCATGTTCTACTCGACCACGGAAGAGAAGATCCTGTTCGAGGAGGCCATTGTGCGTGCCCAGTCCCTGTGGTCCGATCCGATCGTCACTGAGGTGACGCGGCTGCCCGACTTTTATGAAGCAGAGGACGTCCACCAGAATTACTACGCAAAGTTCCCCTACCAGGGCTACTGCCAGGTGATTATTAACCCGAAGCTTGCCAAGGCCAGGAAATATTACTCTGCATGGCTTAGTGCTTAGCAGGGTTTCGCCGCCGCTGGTTAGGCTGACCTCAGCATTCCTCTTGAGAGATAGGCAAATATTTCATGGCAAGGATCTACGACGACGTCACACAGCTGATCGGCCGCACCCCGCTGGTCCGCTTGAACCGGCTCTCCGAGGGGCTTGAGGCCACCGTCGCGGTGAAGCTTGAGTTCTACAACCCGGCCAACAGCGTCAAGGACCGCATTGGCGTGGCAATCGTTGATGCTGCAGAAAAGTCCGGTGCCCTGAAGCCGGGCGGAACCATCGTTGAAGGTACGTCCGGCAACACCGGAATCGCCCTTGCCCTGGTGGGTGCTGCCCGCGGCTACAAGGTCATCCTGACCATGCCCGAGACCATGTCCACTGAACGCCGCGTCATGCTGCGTGCTTTCGGCGCGGAGATCGTCCTGACCCCCGGTTCCGAAGGCATGCGCGGTGCCGTGGAGAAGGCACAGGAAATCGTCGCCAACACGGAGAACTCGATCTGGGCACAGCAGTTCGCCAACGAGGCCAACCCGGCGATCCACCGTGCCACCACGGCAGAAGAAATCTGGGATGACACCGACGGCGAAGTAGACATCTTCGTAGCCGGCGTCGGCACTGGCGGAACAGTCACCGGCGTGGGCCAGGTCCTCAAGGAACGCAAGCCCGGCGTCCAGATCGTGGCCGTCGAACCGAAGGACTCCCCGATCCTCAACGGCGGCGCCCCCGGCCCTCACAAGATCCAGGGCATCGGTGCCAACTTCGTGCCCGAAATCCTGGACACCAACGTCTACGACGAAGTCCTGGACGCAACCCTCGAGGACTCCGTCCGCGTGGCCCGTGACCTCGGTGCGCGCGAAGGCATCCTGGGCGGCATCTCCTCCGGTGCCATCGTCTGGGGCGCCCTGGAGCTGGCCAAGCGTCCCGAGAACAAGGGCAAGCTGATTGTGGCTGTGGTGTGTGACTTCGGTGAACGTTACATCTCCACTGTCCTCTTTGATGACATCCGCGGCTAACACTTGGCCCGCAGTCATCCGTTTCCTGTAGAAAGGTCTTTGTGAGCTTCTTCGCAAGGCTTAAGGAAGACCTCGATGCCGCCCGGTCCCACGACCCGGCGGCTCGAGGTTCTTTTGAGAACTTTTTCGCCTACTCGGGCCTTCATGCCATTTGGGCGCACCGCCTGACCCATAAGCTGTGGCAGAACCCGGCCCTCCGCTTTCCGGCACGGCTGATTTCCCAGCTGGCGCGTTTCATGACCGGCATCGAAATCCACCCGGGCGCAACCATCGGGCGCCGCTTCTTCATCGATCATGGAATGGGCGTCGTCATCGGCGAGACTTCCGAGATCGGCGACGACGTGATGATCTACCACGGGGTGACCCTGGGCGGACGGTCCCTGGCCAAGGTCAAACGGCACCCCACCATCGGGAACCGCGTGACCATCGGCGCCGGAGCCAAAGTCCTTGGCCCCATCACGATCGGTGACGACAGCGCGATCGGCGCCAACGCCGTCGTGGTCAAGAACGCACCGCCCGAATCGATCATCACGGGCATCCCGGCCACCTGGCGGCATCGCGACGCCAGGTTGGAAACAAAACCGGCGGTGGATCCGGCCGAGTACTACATCGAGTACCGGATTTAGCTGCCCAGCCTCTTGTAGAGGTTCTCAAGGAAGATATCGAATACGCGGTCGGGCAGCGCCCGCCGCAACGCCAGGATGCTCCAGGCACCCCTGCCCACCGGGTAGCGGGTCCTGGGGCGTCGTGCTGTTGCCGCGCGGACCATGGAGCGCGACACCGCACCGGGTGGGGTGGCCAGCACGTGACCGGACGTCGATGCCAGAGCAGCAGCTACCGTATGCGCCTGGGCGCCGTAGGGGCCGTCCCCGGACCGTGAGAGCAATGACTCCCCCGCTATGGTCCCCCACTCGGTATCAGTTCCGGCGGGTTCGATGATCACAACGTCGATGCCATGTGGCCCGAGCTCCAAGCGCAACGAATCGCTCATGCCTTCCACCGCGAACTTGGTTCCGTGGTACCAGGCACCCAATGGCTCATACATTTTCCCGCCAATGGACGACACGTTGATGATCCGGCCGGACCCCGCCCGCCGCATCCCGGGAATGACGAGCTGGCACATCCTCGCCAGGCCCATCACGTTGACCTCGAACTGCCTCCGGCCCTCCTCCAACGGAACGTCCTCCAGGGAACCGTAGGACCCGTAGCCTGCATTATTGATGAGGACATCCACGTGGCCATGGGCCGCCTCGACAGCAGCCACGGCAGCCGTCATCGATTCATCAACCATGACGTCCAGGGACATCACGTTGACCCCGATCCCTTTAAGCGGCTCCATCCGCTCCACGCGACGGGCCCCTGCATAGACCACGAAGCCTTGCGCAGCTAGGTCACGTGCAGTTTCAAAGCCAATGCCGGAGGATGCCCCGGTTACCAGAGCGACGCGGTCAGGCATGGACATACTCCTTCGATGGGACGGCAAAGGCCGGTCCCTCCCAGCCTACGGGAGGAACCGGCCTTGCATCCTGGCGCCTAGTGGGTGTCGACGGCGGAGATCTCCGACTTGTCTTCGCCCCAGAGGGTGTGGAAGGTGCCTTCGGCGTCAACGCGGCCGTAGGTGTGTGCACCGAAGAGGTCGCGCTGGCCCTGGATCAGGGCGGCGGCTACGCGCTTGCGGCGCAGGCCATCGTAGTAGGCCAGCGAAGAAGAGAACACCGGAACGGGGATGCCCAGCTGGACAGCGGTGGCCACCACGCGGCGCCAGGCCGGCAGTGCCTCGGCGATCGCCTTGGTGAAGGCCGGTGCGAACAGCAGGTTGGCAGGCTTTTCATCCGCGGCGTAGGCCTTGGTGATGTCCTTGAGCAGTTCCGCGCGGATGATGCAACCGGCCCGCCACAGGGATGCGATCTCGTCCAGCTTGAGGTCCCAGCCGTATTCCTTGGCGGCAGAGGTCAGCATGTCCAGGCCCTGGGCGTAGGAAACCAGCTTGGAGGCGTACAGCGCCTGGCGGACGTCCTCGACGAAGGTTTCGGGAATTTCGACGGCGGCTTCCTCACCGGCGAGCAGTTCCTGGCCCAGCTTGCGCTGCTCTGCCTGGGAAGACAGGGCGCGTGCGAAGACGGACTCGGCGATACCGGAGACCGGGGAACCGAGTTCCAGGGCGGAAATAACCGTCCAGCGGCCGGTACCCTTCTGGCCTGCAGCGTCAACCACGACGTCCACGAAAGGCTTGCCTGTCTTGGCGTCCACGTGGCCCAGGACCTCAGCAGAAATTTCGATCAGGAAGGAGGACAGGTCACCCTTGTTCCATTCAGCGAAGATCTTGGCTTGCTCGGCCGGCTCAATGCCTGCACCGGAGCGGAGCAGGTCGAAAGCTTCACCGATGACCTGCATGTCGGCGTATTCGATGCCGTTGTGGACCATCTTCACGAAATGGCCCGCACCGTCCGTACCGATCCACGCGCAGCAGGGCTCGCCGTCGACCTTGGCGGAGATCTTTTCCAGCAGCGGGCCGAGGGCGTCGTAGGACTCACGGGAACCACCGGGCATGATGGACGGGCCGTTGAGGGCACCCTCTTCGCCGCCGGATACGCCGACACCCACGAAGTGGAGGTCCTTCTTGGCCAGGGCCGCTTCCCGGCGGCGGGTGTCTTCGTAGTGGGAGTTGCCGGCGTCGATGATGATGTCGCCGGCTTCAAGCAGCGGCTCGAGCTGCTCGATGACGTTGTCCACCGGAGCACCGGCCTTCACCATGATCAGGACACGGCGGGGCTTCTCCAGGGAGTCCACCAGTTCCTGCAGGGTCTCGGTGCGGATGAAATCACCCTCGGAGCCGTGCTTTTCCAGCAGGGCGTCAGTCTTTTCCACGGAGCGGTTGTGGAGTGCCACCGTGAAGCCGTTGCGGGCAAGGTTGCGGGCCAGGTTGGCGCCCATCACCGCAAGGCCGGTGACACCGATGTGTGCTGACATCAAAACTCCAATTCGATCGTGTGAAAAAATCCTGCGGGCACGCAGGAAGCGATTTCATAACCAGGGGCTGTAATAAACCATACGTATTTAAGCGGCGGGCGGGAAAGCCACGCCCACTTTGTGGAACGGTGCCGCGTCATAAACAGTCTATGATGCGGCCACGTTCTTCCTGCGGCCGTGATGCGGGCGTTGCGCACCTCCGGAGCCCGCGCCACTATGCTTACCACTATGTCGACCAGCCTCCACCACCGCGCCGTTGAGCACCTCGGAACCCGGATCGTGGGGGGTTCCCTTCCCACCGGACATGTCATGCTGGCCGAGCATCTGGAAGACGAACTCAAGGTCTCCCGGTCCGTAGTCCGGGAAGCCGTCCGTGTGTTGCAGTCGCTGGGACTCGTGGAGACCATCAAACGCGTCGGCATCCGCGTCCTTCCCGCACACCGCTGGAATCCCTTCGATCCCCTGGTCATACGGTGGAGGTTGGCGGGCGAAGGCCGGGGCGCCCAGTTGAGGTCGCTCGCCGAGCTGCGTTCCGCCGTCGAACCCGTGGCCGCTGAACTGGCGGCTGCAAACGCTCCGGAAGAACTCCGCAAGGAACTGGCGGGGATCTCCCTGGCCATGAAGGAAGCCGGCGACGCCGGCGACATGTCCCGGTTCCTTGACCTGGACATCCGCTTCCATGCACTGGTCCTTTCCGGTTCGGGGAACGAGATGTTCGCCAACCTGATCGGCCAGGTCACCGAGACCCTGACCGGCCGTACCGTGCACGGCCTGATGCCTGAGCACCCGCAGCCGCAGGCCTTGCAGTGGCATATCGACGTAGCGGCGGCGATCGGTTCGGGCGACGGCCGGAAAGCGCGGGACGCGTCTGCGCAGATCATGCGCCAGACCATCGCGGAGCTGGCCCCCAGCTGGGACGACCAGCCCCGCGTTTTCGTACCCGTCGCCAAGTCCTAGCCCTGGAAGTTCAGCAGGACCTTCCCGGATTCGGCTGAGTTCCTGGCCACTTCGAACGCTTCAAGGCCATGGGCGAGGTCGAACTCGTGCGTCACCACGGGATCCACCTGGAGTGAACCGTCAGCCAGCGCAGCGATGACCTCGTCGATTTCGTCATTGAAGCGGAACGACCCCAGCAGCTCCAGCTCCCTGGTGATGGCCAGCGAAATGAACACCGGCTGTGGTCCGGAGGGAAGCAGCCCCACCATCACCACTTTGCCGCCCCGGGTGGCGCCCTTGATGGCTGAAGCGAGACCGAAATGGCTACCCGAGGACTCAATGACGACGTCCGCGTCCACTGCCGCGATCGCCTCGGCATCGTCGCCCTTCAGGACCGCATCGGCACCCACGGCGCGGGCAATTTCCCGTGGCCTGTCATGCATGTCGACGGCGGTGATCCGGGACGCCCCGGCCCGTTTCAGGACGGCGACAGTCAAGGCGCCGATCGGTCCGCTGCCGATGACCAGTGCGCTCTTGCCCGCGACGTCGCCGGCACGGGCCACCGCGTGCCAGGCAACACTCGCAGGTTCCACAAGCGCTGCCGTCCGAAGTTCCAAGGACGCCGGGAGTTCGCGCAGCATCCTGGCCGGCAGGTTCGCGTAGCGGCTGAAAGCACCATCGGTGTGGGGGTACCGCGCGGCGCTGCCCAGGTACGTGCATCCCGGAGACAGGTTGGGGCGGTCTTCGGGATAACGGACGTCTCCAGGGGCGGGAGTGGCTGGATGCACGGCGACGGGTGTTCCGACGCCGGGACCGCTGCCGTTCGCGGCCTGCTGGACCACGACGCCCACGATCTCGTGGCCAAGGACCATGGGAGCCTTGAGGATTGATTCTCCGGCCGCCCCATGAAGCCAATAGTGGAGGTCCGAGCCGCAGATGCCGCCGTAGGCGATCTCCACCACCGACTCATCCGCTGCGGGTGGCTTCAGCGGGATGTCCTCAATGCGCAGATCGCCCTTGCCGTGGGCCACAACCGCGGATCCGGATGCAGGAAGCGTGATACCCATCAGACCACCACCGTCATTCCGCCATCGACAAAAATTGTCTGGCCGTTAACAAAGTTGGATGCCTGGGACGCCAGCCATACCGTGGGTCCTGCGAGGTCGGCCACGGTGCCCCAGCGGTTGGCCGGCGTGCGGCCAAGGATCCAGGAGTTGAAGTCCGGGTCGTCCACCAGGTTCTGCGTCATCTCGGTGTGGATGTAGCCCGGAGCGACCCCGTTGATCTGCAGACCCGAGGACGCCCATTCCGCGGTCATGGCCCGCGTCAGGTTGCGCAGGCCACCCTTCGCAGCAACGTACGGGGCGATGGTGGGGCGGGCAAGGTCCGTCTGGACCGAACAGATGTTGATGATCTTGCCGTGCCCCCGGGGGATCATATGCCGCGCTGCTTCGCGTCCTACCAGGAACGCACTGGTGAGATCCGTGGTGATGACCCGCTCCCAGTCCTTGACGTCCAACTCCAGCATGGGGACGCGGTGCTGGATGCCGGCATTGTTGACCAGGATGTCCAGTGGACCGACGTTCTTTTCAATCCACTCCACCCCCGCTGCGGCTGATGCGGCATCAGTCACGTCGAACGCACGGCTGTGGACGCGCCCTTCGGGATAGTCGGCGGCCATGGCATGCTGGGCGGCTTCCAGCCGCTCGGTGCTGATGCCGTTGAGCACCACCGTTGCCCCGGCATCGGCCAGGCCTCGGGCCAGGGCATTGCCGATCCCCCGGCTGGAGCCGGTGACCAAGGCAACGCGCCCGGACAGGTCGAAGAGTCCACTCATGTCTTTGTTTGCTTTCCTTGTGGTTGGTGATGTGGTCAGTTGCCGGAACCGGTGGCGCCGGCGGGAAGGTTGGCGATCGCCTGGCGGACCACGGCGAGGTCGAGGTCTCCCAGGCCTTGGCGTTTGAGTTCCGCGTACAGGTCGATGGCGGCCGCCGCCATGGGCGTTGCCGATCCCACCTCGCCGGCGGTGTCCAGCACGAAGCCCAGGTCTTTGTGCATGAACTTGGCCGGTCCCGTGGGAGCGTAATCCTTGGCTGCAAGGCGGGGTCCCACCACCTCGAGGACCCGGCTGGCGGCCAGCCCTCCGGCAAGGACTTCGTAGAGCGCCTGAACGTCCATGCCCGCGCGTTCGGCGACTTCGGCCGCCTCGGCGAGTGCCGCCGTCGTGGTTCCTACGATCAGTTGGTTGCACGCCTTGGCAAGCGAGCCTGACCCGAGCGGTCCCATCCGGCGCACCGTGGTACCCATGGTGGCCAACAGTGGCTGCAAGCGATCGAAGTCGGGCCCGGAGGCACCGACCATAATGGCGAGTGTGCCCTGCCGGGCTCCCACTGTGCCACCGCTGACAGGGGCGTCCACCACCACGGCATTGCCGTGGCTGGCTTGGCGCACCTTCTCGCCGAACGCCTTCACTCCCGCCGGGGAGACACTGCTCATGACGACGACGGCGGTACCCGGCTGTGGTGGCCGGTCCGCCCAGGATTCGAGCAGGCCGGCAGCGGCGTCCTCGATCACGGGAAGGTCCGGCAGCATGAAGATGATGACGGGTTCATCCCGCAGGGATGCCGGGTCCGGTACCCGCTGGACCGCGGGAAGGCTATGGAAGGCTGCGTCCGAACGGTTCCAGGCGCTGACATCCCATCCGGCGCGGGCGATGTTTGCGGCCATGGGAGCACCCATGAGGCCGAGCCCGGCGAAACCCACTCGCTTGTCGTTCATTGGGGGTGGCACCTCACTTCGTCGTGGTCACAGGAAGGAAATCTGTTCAATATCCTAGCCTCCATTCAGTATGATGAACACTATGACGACTAATGAACTTATCGTCGCGATCGCCGTCCCACTCGAAGCCGAGCATGTGGAGCGAATCCGCGCCGTAGACCCCGCCGTAACCGTCCTGTACGAACCGGACCTTTTGCCGCCGGAACGGTTCCCCGCGGACCACGCCGGCGATCCTGCGTTCAAACGCACCCCGGAACAGGAAGAGCGCTACTGGGCCATGCTCAACCGCGCCAGCATCCTCTACGGGTTCCCCAATGAAAGCCCGGCGGGTCTGGCGCGCATCGCCGGCAGCAACCCGCACCTCCAGTGGATCCACGCCATGGCCGCCGGTGCCGGCGGAGCGGTCAAGGCCTCCGGCCTGGATACCGAAACCCTCCAAAAGTTCCACGTCACTACGTCCGCTGGTGTGCACGCCCTGCCGCTGGCCGAATTCTCCGCGTTCGGCATCCTCAACGGTTTCAAGCGCAGCGCCGAGATGGCGCAGGACCAGGCCAACAAAGTGTGGCCCGAACTGCGCACGCCCACCAAGCTGGTCAACGGGTCCCGCCTGGTGATCGCCGGACTGGGCGAGATTGGACTCGAAACCGCCCGGATTGCCCGTGCCCTGGGAATGAAGGTCAGCGGAACCAAACGCAACGTCGGGGACATCGACGGAATTGAGCAGGTCACCACCAACGACGGGCTTGCGGATCTTGTGGCAACCGCCGACGCCGTGGTCAACACCCTCCCCGGGACGCCGTACACGGAAAAGCTGTTCAACGCGGATATCTTCTCCGCCATGAAGCCCGGCGCCGTCTTCGTCAACGTCGGACGCGGCACGGTGGTTGACGAGGAAGCCCTCCTGGACGCCCTGAACAGCGGTCAGGTCTCCTATGCCTGCCTGGACGTCTTCGCGGTGGAACCCCTTCCGCAGGACAGCCCGCTCTGGAGCCACCCCAAGGTGCTTGTTTCCCCGCACACTTCCGCGCTGAGCTCGGCGGAGAACCGGCTTATTGCGGAGCGGTTCTGTTCCAATCTCCGCACTTTCCTGGACGGCGGCGAACTTCCGCACCTGGTTGATCCGGTCCACTTCTACTGAGGTCTCCGGGCCACCGAAAAGGCTCCGACCCCCGCGGGGGTCGGAGCCTTTTCTGCTTGTTCCGTGGCGGCTACTTGGCGTCTTCGGTACTGACAAGGTCGCGGCCCACGGTCTCCGGAGTGAAGAACGTGGTCACGAAGGAGATCAAGGCAAGCACCAGCGAGTAGATGGCCAGGACCCACCACGAGTGGTTGGTGGCAGCGAGCAGCACGGCACCCAGGAGCGGCGCCACGCCACCGGCAATGACGGCCGAGATTTCGCGGCTCATGGCAACACCGGTGAAACGGTACTGGGAGCCGAAGAGCTCCGGCAGGAGCGGGCACTGCGGGCCAAGCATTGACTGGACACCAATCGCGATGCCGACCGCCATGACAACCCACACGAGGGTCACGTTGCCCAGCGTCACCAGATAGAAGGCAGGAATGGCGATGAGCGCCTGGAACAAGGCACCGTAACGGTAGACGGGTACGCGGCCGAACTTGTCGGACAAGGCACCGAACGTGACCACCAGCACTGCGGCGAAGCCCGCAGCGATGAGCAGGCCTACCGGACCAATGGAGTTGTTGCCGGCAAAGACGCCCGCCGGCATGCTCATGAACGACACGAGCAGGGCGGAGTAGATGGAGGAGTTGCCGTTCTCGCCCATGCGCAGGCCGATGCCCACCAGCACGTTCTTCCTGGAGTGCTTCCAGAGAGCGCCGATCGGATTCTTGACCACGTTCTTGTGCTTCTCCAGCTCCTGGAAAGCCGGCGTTTCCTTCAGCTTGAGCCGGATGAACACTGCCACCACGATCAGGACGAAGCTGGCGAGGAACGGAACGCGCCACAGCCAGCCCTGGAGGACGGACTTGTCCGCCAAGGCGATGAGGGCGAAGGTACCGGCGCCCAGCAGCGTGCCCAGCTGAATGCCGACGAACGGCAGTGAAGCGAAGAAACCACGACGGCGGCGCGGGGCCACTTCCGAGATCAGGGTCGTAGCTCCTGCCTGCTCGGCTCCGGCACCGAGGCCCTGGACGATGCGCAAAGTGACCAACAGGATGGCGCCGAGCATTCCTGCCTGGTCAAACGTGGGCAAAAGCCCAATCGCGAAGCTTGCGGTTCCCATGAGCGCAATGGTCAGGATCAGGACCATCTTCCGCCCGAAGCGGTCCCCTATGTAGCCAAAGAGCAGGCCGCCGAAGGGCCTGGCCGCAAAGCCCACTCCGTACGTGGCGAACGAAGCGATCAAGGCACCGTCCGGACCCAATGGAGCGAAAAACAACGGCCCGAAGATCAGGGCCGAGGCCAGTCCGTAGATGTAGAAGTCGTAGTACTCCAAGGCGGAACCTACGGAACTGGCAAGGGTTGCCCTTCTCAGCTGGTCCGGCTCGACGACTGCGTCATCCGCCTCCGCTGCAGGCTTGGTATTGGTTCGAGTTGTCACTGGCACTCCCTCAAAATCACGACAGGCCCCCGTTGGCCCGGCGAGATAGCGACGGCATTACTGCATCAATCACTATGGTGAACAGCGTACAGTCTGATGAACGCACTGCCAAGGTTGTAATCAGATTTATTGCCTTCAGTACTTAGCCCATGGGGTTGCCGAGAGATCTGGCCAGCTCCTTGAGTTCCTTGACCATGAGCGCCCCTTGCTCCTCGGAGTACGTAGCCTTGAGCGCTGTGACCGACAGGCCAAGACTCGGACCGTGCGCACCGTGCGTAGGGACAGGCACCGCCAGGCAGACCACGCCCACCGTGGACTCTTCATCTTCGAAAGCGAAGCCCTGCTTGCGGATGGCAGTGATCTGGGCTTTCAGCTCTTCTGCGGTTCTCAGCGAGTTGGCTGTCATGACCGGCAGCTGCATGCCGTCCGGGAACATCGCCTCGATGTCGTGGTCATGAAGCTGCGCGACCAAGGCCTTGCCGACACTGCAGAGAGATACCGGCATTTTGTCGCCGATATTGGAGGTCAGGCGTACAGCCGGGTGACCCTCATAGCGGGCCAGATAAATGACGTGGTCGCCGTCGAGCATCGCGATCCGGACTGTTTCCCCGGAGAGGGTCGGAGCTTGTTCACAGTATTTATAGAACTCCTGGACCTCGTCCAGCCTGCTCAGGTAGGCCGCACCGAGTTCCACAAGCTTTCGGCCCAGGGCAAAGTCCGCGCCCTGCCGTGTGATCAGGCGCGCTTCCTCGAGGGCGAGCAAAAGATTGGAGGTGGACGACTTGGGAATTCCGAGCTCCCGCGACAAGTCGCTGAGCGTCAAGCGGCCTGTTGGCGACTCCGCCAATGCTTCGAGGACCGCGGCGGCCCGGGTCACAGCCGGAGCCGGCGATGATGTCCCAAGCCCTTCGGCCCGGGTTGTTCGGGAATCTGCCATGATTCTCCTTCGTCATTGAAACCGGCTGTTCATTCAGCTGAACACAAACCATCATAGTGGCATTTCGCCGGGCCAGTCAGCGCTGCTGCGTCTCCCGCACGACACACTGCAGCGCATCAGGCCCCGCGCTTTTCAAAATCCAAAAGTTCGCTGTATATTCATTTTCGAGCTCTCCACCGCGGCATCCCCCAATAGTCGTGGTGGAGAGCTCATCCAGTTTCCGACCGGCATCGAACCGGCGACGGTCAGGCGGCCACGGCTTCCTCTGCCCGCAGTTGCCAGCCGCCACCCATGCCATCCCCCACCAGCTCCCAGGTGGCCAGGGTGGAGCGCTGGTTATTTCCCAGCCGCACCTGCACTTGCAGAACCTCAACATCCACCCGGCCCTGGCCAGCCGGCATGCGCCTCGACTGTTCCCACCACGGAATCCGCTCGAACCAACGGACCGGAGTCACTGCAATCTGCCATTCCCTGCCGCCCCTGACAACAGCCTCCGGCACGTTCCCAGGTCCGTTGCGGAGAAATACGTGTTCCATGCATGGAACGGTAGGCGGTGGCACCGACATTGATGCCGGCGGCCGGCAGGGCCCGCTTCCCCACACAAAAAGCCCCGCCTTTCCGCAACAGGTGCGGAAGGGCGGGGCTTGGTTGGTGGGTCCTACCGGGATCGAACCGATGACATCCACGGTGTAAACGTGGCGCTCTACCAGCTGAGCTAAAGACCCAATTCCTGCAGTGCAGGGCGTTGGTGCTACCGGGGTTGTTTACCTTGGCGGCTCAACCAACGAACAATGACTTTACATCATGCGTCGGCTGAAACACCAATCGGGTTCACGGCACCTTGAAGATCGGGCAAATGCCGCGCCAGGTAATCGAGGGCGGCACTCACGCCCAGCTCGAGTTTCAAGTCGGCCAAACCGTCCCCGCGCGTTGTCCCTCTGTTGATGATGACCACCGGTTTGCGGGCCTTGGCTGCATGGCGGACGAACCGGAGACCACTCATGACGGTCAGGGATGAACCGGCCACCAGGAGTGCTCCGGCTTGGTCCACCATGGCATAGGACCGCTCCACCCGCGGCTTGGGTACGTTTTCCCCGAAGTACACGAAGTCCGGTTTAAGCGTGCCTCCGCAGGCAGGACATACCGCAACAACAAAGGACTTGATCAGAGCGGGATCCTCGACGGTCGCGTCAGCATCCGGAGCCATCTCCACAATGCCGGCCTCCAACGCGGCATCAACGAAGCCGGGGTTGAACTCCTCCAGGATTGCGGCCAGCAGCTTGCGCGACATGACGTGCCCGTTCTCCAAGCAGATCACCTGGTCGAAACGGCCATGGAGGTCCACGACGTTCCTGCTCCCGGCGTCCTCATGCAGGCGGTCCACATTCTGGGTGATAAGCCCCGTCAGGAGGCCCCGTTGCTCCATCGCGGCAATGGCCGCGTGACCGGCATTTGGATCCGCATGCCGCAAATGCGACCAACCCAGGTGGTTGCGGGCCCAGTACCGGCGACGGTTCGCCGCACTGTTGATGAACTCCTGGTATGTCATCGGATTCCTCGGTGCCGACCCGGGACCCCGGTAATCCGGAATCCCGGAATCCGTACTGAGTCCGGCGCCCGTGAGGACGGCCAAGGGCTTGCCGCGGAGAATCTCCACTGCCTGGTCCATGGCCTTTTGCTCGGCAGAACCCAAGGCGGGCAAAAGCCCGGCCGGTGCCATACTGGCGAAACCAGTCATACCGACGCCGGGCCGCTGGCCGCTCATGCCTGGATTCCCGCCAGATTGGAGAGGGCACGCAAGTAGTCTGTATGCTCCCGCGCCTGGCCACGGGGATTCACCACGGCAAACCGCACGATGCCGTGGGCATCGATGACGAAGGATCCCCGGCGGGCCATCCCAGTGGCCTCATCGAAAACGCCATACTCCCGGGCTACGGCTCCGTGCGGCCAGAAATCGGCCAAGAGATCGAAGTCGAAAATCTCCTGCGCGGCAAAAGCCCGCAGGGCGAACTTGCTGTCGACTGACAACGCCAGCACCACGGCGTCCAGTTCCTCGAATGCCGGGAGATGGTCCCTGACCGCCTGCAATTCGCTGGTGCAGATACCGGAGAACGCAAAGGGGTAAAAGATCATCACCACGTTGCGTCCGCGGAAAGCCGACAGCCGGACCGGCTCTCCGTACTGGTTGGACAACTCAAAGTCGGGCGCCTGCTGCCCCGGACGGGGAACCTGCGGATCTTCCCGCGATTGGTCTCCGTCAGTCACTTGTTTTTCTTTGCCACCAGCCGCGTGGCACTCCAGTCTTTGGAGACACCGGCAGACGTCGTCAGGTGCAGGCCGGATGTCGGGGCTGCGTCCTGGATGTCAGCGGGGGAAACATAGTTGTCGCGGCCCGACTTGGGTGTCAGCACCCAGACAACTCCGCCTTCTTTCAGGGTAGTGAGCGAATCCATCAAGGCATCGACCAGGTCGCCGTCGCCGTCGCGCCACCAGAAAATCACCGCGTCGACAACATCGTGGTCGTCTTCATCAAGCAGCTCGGAGCCCGTGACATCTTCAATGTCGTCACGCAAGTCGAAATCGACGTCGTCGTCGTAGCCGCGTTCCTGAATCAGATCCCCATCCTTGAAACCCAATCTTTCCGCCACATTTACCGATGTGGCGGCGTCGGCCTCGCTCACGTTTCCTCCTTTTGAAGTGACTTCCATTACTAACAGCCAACACCCTTTGGGCTTGTGCTTCAAGCCATTGTCCCCGCGATCCGCCATAATCCGCATCACCTGCGTGGTTTCAAAGCTGTGACAATCCGGTGTCCGGCGTCATGCAGCCTGCCGGGGTGTGACATACAACGCCCTTGAGGCGCCGCGGCTACGCATCGCAGGGCCGTCAAAGCTAGAGTGGCCATGAGCGCAATGGCTGCAGGGCGATCGCCCCGAGGAATTCTACTGGGCAGCCATGCGCTCACATGACCCGCCCGGCGCATCCGACCGGGCTGTTGAACTGAGATGTCGCACACGACGCGTTCATGCCGGGCAGTTACCCTGCCGGACCTGAGGCGCCGATGGATGCGCCAAAAGGAAGGTTGGACGTGGCTGCAGGAGAAGAGACCTCACACATCCTTAGTGGGTTGACTGCCCAGTTGCCTGATCGTGATCCGGAAGAGACGGCGGAGTGGATTGAGTCCCTGGATGCGTTGATCGCGGAGCAGGGTACGGAGCGGGCGCAGTTCATTATGCGTTCGTTGTTGCAGCGTGCCGGTGCCCGGAGCGTGGGTGTTCCGATGGTGACGACCACTGATTATGTGAACACGATCCCGGTGGACCAGGAAGCTGAGTTCCCGGGGAACGAGGAGTTCGAGCGCCGGTACCGGGCGTATATGCGGTGGAACGCGGCGGTGATGGTTCATCGTGCGCAGCGGTCTGATATTGGGGTGGGCGGGCATATTTCCACCTACGCGGGCGCGGCGACGTTGTACGAGGTCGGGTTCAATCATTTCTTCCGTGGCAAGGACCATCCTTCGGGCGGGGACCAGGTGTTCTTCCAGGGCCACGCGTCTCCGGGCATGTACGCGCGGGCGTTCATGGAAGGGCGCCTGTCCGAGGAGGATTTGGACGGGTTCCGGCAGGAGAAGTCCCGGGAAGGCCATGCCCTCTCGTCCTATCCGCATCCGCGCCTGATGCCGGGGTTCTGGGAGTTCCCGACCGTGTCGATGGGTATCGGCCCGATGAACGCGATCTACCAGGCCCAGTCCAACCGGTACCTGCACCACCGCGGGATCAAGGACACCAGTGATCAGCAGGTCTGGGCGTTCCTCGGTGACGGGGAAATGGACGAGCCCGAGTCCCGTGGCCTGTTGCAGCTGGCCGCGAACGAGAACCTGGACAACCTGAACTTCGTGATCAACTGCAACCTCCAGCGCCTGGACGGGCCGGTGCGCGGCAACGGCAAGATCATGCAGGAACTCGAGGCGTTCTTCCGCGGCGCGGGCTGGAACGTGATCAAGGTCGTCTGGGGCCGGGAATGGGACTCGCTGCTCGAAGCGGACCAGGACGGGGCGTTGGTGAAAATCATGAACGAAACCCCCGATGGCGATTACCAGACCTACAAGGCCGAATCCGGCGGGTTCGTCCGGGAACACTTCTTCGGCAAGTCCCCGCAGACCAAGGACATGGTCGCGGACCTGAGCGATGAGCAGATCTGGAACCTCAAACGCGGCGGCCATGACTACCGCAAGGTCTACGCCGCGTACAAGGCAGCGACCGAGTTCAAGGGCAAACCCACCGTCATCCTGGCCAAAACGGTCAAGGGCTACGGCCTGGGCCCGCACTTCGAGGGCCGCAACGCCACCCACCAGATGAAAAAACTCACCATGGAAGACCTCAAAGCCTTCCGTGACCACCTGCGCATCCCCATCACGGACGAACAACTCGACGCGGACCTCTACCGGCCCCCGTACTACCACCCCGGCATGGACGCCCCGGAAATCCAGTACCTCATGGAACGCCGCGCCGCCCTGGGCGGGTTCGTACCCGAACGCCGCAGCACCCACACCCCCGTAACCCTGCCCGAGGCCAAGTCCTACGACGTCGCCAAACGCGGGTCCGGGAAACAACAAGCCGCGACCACCATGGCCTTCGTGCGTTTGCTCAAGGACCTCATGCGGGACAAGAACTTCGGCCACCGCCTCGTCCCGGTCGTCCCGGACGAATCCCGCACCTTCGGCATGGACGCGTTCTTCCCGACCGCGAAAATCTACAACCCCAAAGGCCAGAACTACCTCTCCGTGGACCGCGACCTCGTCCTGGCCTACAAAGAATCCCCCGCCGGGCAACTGATCCACCCCGGCATCAACGAAGCCGGAGCCGTCGCAGCGTTCACCGCCGCCGGAACCTCCTACGCCACCCACGGCGAACCCCTGGTCCCGATCTACGTGTTCTACTCCATGTTCGGCTTCCAACGCACCGGCGATTCCTTCTGGGCCGCAGCCGACCAAATGACCCGCGGCTTCATCATCGGCGCCACCGCAGGACGAACCACCCTCACCGGCGAAGGCCTCCAACACGCCGACGGACACTCACCCCTGCTCGCCTCCACCAACCCCGCCGTGCGCACCTACGACCCCGCCTACGGCTACGAAATCGGCCACATCATCCGCCACGGCCTCGAAACCATGTACGGCGACGCTGACGCGCAAGGAACAAGAACAGCGTCGGATAAAAACGTGATGTTCTACCTCACCGTCTACAACGAACCCATCACCCAACCCGCCGAACCCGAAAACCTCGACATCAACGGGCTCCTCAAAGGCATCTACAAACTCGCCGACGCCCCCGAAGGCGACCCCAACCGGCCCACCGCGAACATCCTCGCCTCCGGCGTCTCCGTCCCCTGGGCCCTCGAAGCCCAACGGACCCTCGCCGAAGACTGGAACGTCGCCGCCACCATCTGGTCCGTGACCTCCTGGAACGAACTCCGACGCGACGGACTCGCCGCCGAAGAACACGCCTTCCTCAACCCCGGCCAACCAGCACCCACACCATTCATCACCGAACAACTCGCCGGCCACACCGGACCCGTCATCGCCGTCACCGACTACATGAAAGCCATCCCCGACCAAATCCGCCAATTCATCCCCAACGACTTCGCCACCCTCGGCGCCGACGGCTTCGGCTTCTCCGACACCCGCGCCGCCGCCCGCCGCTACTTCAAAAACGACACCCACTCCATCGTCACCAAAACCCTGCAACTGCTCGCCGCGAAGGGCGAAGTTGACGCAGATGCGGTGGAAAAGGCCATCGACAAGTACCGGCTCCTGGACGTGAATGCCGGCACCACCGGCGGAGCAGGCGGCGACGCCTAGCCTCCCCCGACCCAGCGGCGGCTTCCACCGGAAGGTGGGGGCCGCCGTCGGGCTTTAACGGGGTCTGGAAGCCTGCCGCCGGAGGGTGACCGGCGACATCACCAGTTGTAGCCTTCGCACAAATGGAGCTTGCCAACGAAGCGCCGTATGCTCGTCTCATGGCTGAGTCGACCAAGACCCCCGTCAAGCGCAAGACAGCAACCCCGGCATTGTCTCCCGAGAAAGCCGAAACCCTGCGCCAGCTCCGCGCCAACGTCGGCCAGCTGTCCACCACCACCATGCGGCAATTGGAAAAATCCCTCCCCTGGTACAGCCGGTTGAGCTCCGATGAAAGGTCTGCCCTGGGGCTGGTCGCCCAGAACGGCATCGCAGCCTTCGTCACCTGGTACGAGCGCCCCAGCTCACCCTCGTGGATCCTCACCGACGTCTTTGGCAACGCACCCACGGAGCTGACCCGGTCCATCAGCCTGCAAAAGGCCCTCCAGCTGATCCGGATCGTGGTGGAAGTGGTCGAAGACCAGGTGCCGGTGATTGCCCCGGAACCAGACCAGCCCTCGCTGCGGGAAGCAGTTCTCCGGTACTCGCGGGAAGTCGCCTTCGCCGCCGCTGACGTGTACGCCCGCGCTGCCGAATCCCGGGGGTCATGGGATACCCGCCTGGAGGCCCTGATCGTCGACGCCATCCTGCGCGGGGAAAATACCGATGCCCTCCGGTCGAGGATTGCCGCGCTCGGGTGGAAGGCACAGGAACGGTTCACCGTCATGGTGGGCAACTCCCCGTCGGAGCCAAGCGCCAGCTACGTCAGCGAACTCCGCCGGACCGCAGGACGGTTCGCCGAAGACGCCCTCGTGGGCATCCAGGGCGACCGGCTCATCCTGATCCTCGGCGGCGTCCAGGACCGTGACACGGCCTACGTTAAACTCAGCGAACTTTTCGCGCCGGGCGCCGTTGTCTACGGGCCGGAGGCCGGATCGCTTCTTGAGGCCAGCAGTTCCGCCCAGGCCGCTTTTGCCGGGCTCACCGCCGCACGGGCATGGCCGTCTGCTCCCCGGCCGGTCGCTGCCGACGATCTGCTGCCCGAGCGTGTCGTATCCGGCGACGACGCGGCCCGCAGGTCACTCATCAAGAACATCTACCGGCCCCTTCTCGCAGCCTCCAACGGGCTGGTGGAAACCTTGGGAACCTACTTGGAACTGGGGCATTCACTTGAAGCCACGGCACGTGAATTATTCGTCCACGCCAACACCGTGCGCTACCGTTTGAAGCGTGTTTGCGACGTGACAGGGTGGGATCCCCTGCTTCCGCGGGAAGCTTTCGTCCTCCAGACAGCCCTTGTGGTGGGTCGCTTGTCGGCTCCTCCGAAGACCTCTCCGGAGCGTCACGGATCGCGTTCACAGAACTGAACCGTTGTAGACTTCCTACAAACTGACCCAGTGAGCTTGGTGCACCAAAACACCAGAGGATCACGTGGCAATTTGGAAAGCTGGATACGTGCTTGCAATCGTCTGCCCTGGACAGGGCTCCCAGACCCCTGGATTTTTGGCCCCATGGCTGGAACTCCCCTCCGTCGAAGAACAATTGGCTGGCTTGAGCGAGATCGCAGGCATCGACCTCAAGGCCCACGGCACCACCTCCGACGAGGAAACCATCAAGGACACCGCAGTGGCCCAACCACTGATCGTTGCCGCAGGCCTCGTGGCCGCCTCGTCGCTGTTCGACGTCGAACTCAACACGCTTCCGGTGGTCCTTGCCGGCCATTCCGTTGGCGAGATCACGGCCTCGGCCCTGGCCGGTGTGCTGACGGATAAGGAAGCCATGACGTTCGTGCGTGAACGCGCCAACAGCATGGCCAAAGCAGCCGCCGTCACTCCAACCGGTATGAGCGCCGTGGTAGGCGGGGACCCCACTGAGGTCCTGGACGCCATCAAGGCCTCCGGCGCCACCCCGGCAAACGTCAACGGCGCAGGACAGACCGTTGCCGCCGGGACGTTCGAACAGCTCAAGAGCCTCGCGGAAAACCCGCCGGCCAAGGCACGGGTCATTCCCCTGAAAGTTGCGGGCGCCTTCCACACCGAACACATGGCACCGGCCGTCAGCGCGCTCGAGGCCCTCAAGCCCTCACTTTCCCCGCAGGACCCCACCGTTCCGCTGCTGTCCAACTTCGACGGCAAGGAAGTAACCACGGGAACGGCCGCCGTCGACAGCCTGATCGCCCAGGTCTCACGCCCGGTCCGCTGGGACCAGTGCATGGAGACCCTGGTTGCCCGCGGCGTGACCGGTGTCATTGAACTCGCTCCCGCAGGAACCCTCGCGGGACTGGCCAAGCGGGGGATGCCTGGAGTCAAGACGGTTGCCGTCAAAACGCCCGAAGACCTCACCGCCGCTCTGGCACTGTTTGCCGAACTGGAGGGACAGGCATGAGCACCCCGGTTCTGAAGCAGGCCCCCGTCAACGCGTACTCGCGGATCCACGGCATCGGCGCCTACCGTCCGGACATCACCGTAACGAACGAGGACGTCTGCCAGTGGATCGACTCCTCCGATGAATGGATCCGCCAGCGCACCGGCATCATCACGCGGCACCGTGCTGCCGCCGACGTCAGCGTGATCGACATGGCCGAGGGCGCAGCGCGCGAAGCCCTCCAGCAGGCCGGCATCGAGCCGTCGCAACTGGGCGGCGTCATCGTCTCCACGGTGACCCATCCGTACGCAACCCCCTCCGCTGCCGCGGCGCTTACCGATCGTCTGGGTGCGACGCCGGCTCCGGCCTTTGACATCTCGGCCGCCTGCGCCGGGTACTGCTACGGAGTTGCCCAGGCAGATGCCCTGGTGCGCTCAGGTGCTGCTGAATACGTCCTTGTTGTTGGCGCGGAGAAACTCTCCGATGTCATCGACAACCACGAACGCACCATCTCCTTCCTCCTGGGAGACGGCGCCGGCGCAGTGGTGGTCGGGCCTTCCGATACTCCAGGCATCGGCCCGTCCGTGTGGGGATCCGACGGCAGCAAGTGGGACGCCATCGGCATGACGCACTCCCTGGTGGACGTGAAGAACCTCGGAGAGTCCGCCCGCCACTCGGACGAAACCGACGACCCCGCCATCCTTTCCGCCGCCCAGGACGTCTGGCCTACCCTGCGGCAAGACGGCCAGACCGTGTTCCGGTGGGCGGTCTGGGAAATGGCAAAGGTTGCCCAGCAGGCACTGGACGCAGCAGGCATCCAGCCCACGGACCTGGCAGCCTTCGTTCCCCACCAGGCGAACATGCGCATCATCGATGAGATGGTCAAGAAGCTTCAGCTTCCCGAGTCCGTGGTGATCGGCCGCGACATCGCCCAGGCCGGAAATACCTCGGCAGCATCCATTCCGCTGGCAACCCACCGGCTGCTCCAGGAGAACCCCGGGCTCACCGGTGGACTCGCCCTGCAAATCGGTTTCGGCGCCGGACTGGTATTCGGCGCCCAGGTAGTCGTCCTTCCCTAGGGTCGGCACCGCAACAGACCTGGTAGACCCTGGCGGCCACCAGTCAACTGAATATGACTTACAAACCCAAGCCGTAATCCACGGTTTGTCCCCCTTTCCGGCAGCAGCCGGTCCAACAAGAAAAGGAGCCGATCATGGCTAGCAACGAAGAGATCCTGGCCGGCCTGGCTGAAATCGTCAACGAAGAGACCGGCCTGGCCACCGAAGCCGTCGAGCTGGACAAGTCCTTCACCGAGGACCTGGACATCGACTCCATCTCGATGATGACCATCGTGGTCAACGCCGAAGAGAAGTTCGGCGTGCGCATCCCGGACGAAGAGGTCAAGAACCTCAAGACCGTCGGTGACGCAGTGAGCTTCATCGCCAACGCCCAGGCCTAAGGCCTGATTTCCTGTGCCGGGCCAGGGTACTGACCCTGCGCCCGGCACAGCCGCACCACAGCCCAAAGATTTTCCGGCCGCGTCCTGGCTTTACCCGCAGGATGGACGGCTGATCCGACAGAGAGTGATCGAATGGCACGCAAAGTAGTCATAACCGGTCTGGGGGCCACCACTCCCATCGGCGGCGACGTACCCACCATGTGGCAGAACGCGCTGAAAGGGGTCTCAGGTGCCCACACACTCCACGACGAGTGGGTAACCAAGTACGACCTCCCCGTCCACTTTGCTGCACGGTGCTCGACGCCGGCTCTTGATGTCCTGAGCCGTGTTGAAGCCAAGCGCATGGACCCTTCCACGCAGTTTGGCGTTATCGCTGCCCGCGAAGCCTGGGCCGACGCCGGCATCGACAACATCGACCACGACCGCCTTGCCGTAGCTTTCGCCACCGGCATCGGCGGCGTCTGGACCCTCCTGGACGCCTGGGACACGCTCAAGGAAAAAGGTCCCCGCCGGGTCCTTCCCATGACCGTGCCCATGCTCATGCCCAACGGTGTGGCGGCCGCAGTCAGCCTTGACCTCGGCGCCCGCGCCGGCGCGCACACCCCTGTTTCCGCCTGTGCATCCGGCACCGAAGCCATGCACCTCGGCCTGGACCTGATTCGTTCCGGTAAGGCAGACGTAGTCATGTGCGGCGGGGCAGAGGCAGCCATTCACCCGATGCCCCTGGCAGCGTTCTCCTCCATGCAGGCACTCTCGCGCCGCAACGACGAACCCGAGCGCGCTTCCCGTCCGTACGACACCGATCGCGACGGCTTCGTGATGGGCGAAGGTGCGGGTGCGCTGGTACTCGAGGCCGAGGAACACGCCATTGCCCGCGGTGCCCGCATCTATGCCGAGCTTGCAGGTACTTCGGTCACGGCCGACGCCTACCACATCACGGCACCGGATCCCGAAGGCCTCGGCGCTACCCGCGCCCTGAAGGCGGCGATGTTCGACGGCCGCATCCAGGCAGCCGACGTGGTCCACGTCAACGCGCACGCCACGTCCACCCCCGTGGGCGACAAACCCGAGTACACGGCCCTCCGTGCTGCCCTCGGCTCGCACGTGGACAACGTGGCCGTGTCTGCCACCAAGTCGCAGATGGGCCACCTGCTTGGTGCCTCCGGGGCTGTGGAAGCAGTGCTGACGGTGCTTGCAGTTCACGAGCGGAAGGCACCGGTCACCATCAACCTGGAGAACCAGGACCCGGAGATTCCCCTCGACGTCGTTACGTCGGTCCGCGACCTCCCGGCCGGCGACATTGTGGCGTTGAGCAACTCCTTCGGCTTCGGTGGCCACAACGCGGTCATCGCTGTCCGCAGCATCTAGAAACACCAGCTCACGCAAAGCAGGGCCCCACCGCTGTTCACGGGTGGGGCCCTGCTTTTTTGCTATGGAAAGGGAAAGGTTCGCCGGTTACCCGACCTGATGCAGCCACCGGACCGGGGCGCCCTCTGCAGCGTGGCGGAAAGGCTCCAGCTCTTCATCCCAGGCTTCGCCCAAGGCAAGGGACAATTCGTGGTAGACAGCCGAAGGATCGCCCGCTCCTGACTCGTAGGCGTAACGGATCCGGTCTTCACTGACCATGATGTTCCCGTGGACATCCGTGACCGCATGGAAGATTCCGAGCTCCGGGGTGTGTGACCACCGGGCACCGTCCACGCCCTGGCTTGGTTCTTCAGTTACCTCATAGCGCAGATGGGCCCACCCACGCAAAGCAGACGCCAAAAGGGCGCCGGTGCCTGGGGCGCCGGTCCAGGACAACTCGGCGCGGAACATTCCCGGCGCGGCAGGTTGCGGGGTCCACTCAAGATCGGTCCGCTTGTCAACGACCGATCCAATGGCCCACTCCACGTGGGGGCACAGGGCCGTTGGGGCCGAGTGCACGAACAGGACACCGCGGGTTGTTGCAACAGACATTCCATCCTCCATAGCTGTAGGTACGTCTTCCCCAACGACCTCCACTGGATGGTTGTTTGCTGCCCCCTGCCATACGGCGTGGCTCCTGCAAACTATGAAGTTATGGACACCGGCTGCTCCGCACGCGAAGCATGGTGCTTTGATTGTTACACAGAACGAACCCTCAACCATACATTGAAGGTTCGGCCTTGGTGCTTACATTGTGCCGTACCAGTAACCTTTCCGCCAGTGCGGGCCACCGGACGTCATGTTCACGCCCTTGGATGGGCCTGCTGGTAACTCTTCCGTAGCCGCTCCACGGAGACATGGGTGTAGATCTGCGTGGTGGCAAGACTGCTGTGCCCCAGAATCTCCTGCACGGCACGCAGGTCCGCGCCACCGTCCAGCAAGTGCGTGGCGGCACTGTGCCGCAGGGCGTGCGGCCCCGTCGCAGCAGTGTCACCGAGCGCGTGGAGGACCTCTTCCACCACACTGCGCACCTGGCGCTGATCCACCCTCTTGCCACGGGCTCCGAGGAACAATGCAGGACCGCTGCCGGCTGTCACCACCGCGGGGCGTCCCCTCCTAAGCCAGTCGTCGACGGCGACCGCGGCCGGGACGCCGAAAGGCACGGTTCGTTCCTTGTTGCCTTTGCCGATGACGCGGAGGGTGCGCCGGTCGGGATCAAGGTCATCGATGTCCAGTCCGGCCAACTCTCCAACACGGATGCCCGTGGCATACAACAGTTCCACCATGGCCCGGTTCCGCACGGCGAGCGGGTTCCCGTCCTCGGCGGCGTCCTCGAGACTGCTGACGGCCCGGTTGACCTGTTGCTGTTGCAGCACGCCAGGCAGCGCTTTATCCCGCTTGGGGGCCTGTAAGCGGATTGCGGGGTCCACGGAGATCAGCTCCTCCCTCAGGGCCCACTTGGTGAACGAGCGTGCCGTAGCTGCGCGCCGCGCCAACGTGGACCGCGACACCCCCGCTTCGCTTTGTGCACCCAACCACCGGCGGAGCGTGCCAAGTTCAAGGTCCGGCAACTCCTTGTCGCCCTCCAGGGCAGCGAATTCAAGCAGGCTCCGGACGTCCGCGAGGTAGGCCCGGATGGTGTGTTCCGACCGGGCACGTTCCCCGGCAAGGTAGCGTCGGAACCCGTCCAGGTTTGCCTCGAATGGGTCTTGGGTGGATTCTCCGTCCATACTCCCAACTGTGCCAGCAATGGCTCCCCCTGTGCTGAATCAACATGCATGGCGAGGTCAGTTGCCTAGGCCTTCCTGGTTCTTTTCCAGGCACCCCGCTCCGAGGCCGCCAAACCTAGGAGTCCCAGGCGGCCCAAGCCGGCACGAACGGCATCGGGGCTTAATCCGGCCACCGCTGCCAGCTTCTCCACAGAGCTGGCGGAACGGAGCGGGAGCGCATCCAGCAGGATCAGGTCCTCCAGGGACAGGCCGTCGTGTTCCTGCGCACTGGCCGCCCGGTCCGCGGCAGGGGCCTCCCCGTTGCGACCGGCAAGTTCAGCGATCTCGCCAACGTCCGTGACGCAAACGGCGCCGCCATCCCGCAACAACCTGTGGCATCCTGCCGAGTTGGCACTGTGCACGGATCCAGGGACTGCGCCCACGATCCGCCCGATGGTTTCAGCATGGTGGGCGGTGTTGAGGGCGCCGGACCTCCATCGGGCTTCCACCACCACCGTCACGGACGCCATTGCCGCGATGATCCGGTTCCGTTGCAGGAACCGGTAACGCGTTGGCGCCGACCCGGGCGGCACCTCCGAGATCACTGCGCCCTGCTGGGCAACGGCGCGCAGGAGGTCTTCGTTCCCGGAGGGATAGAAGCGATCCACTCCCCCCGCCATGACAGCAATGGTGGGGGTGGCGGTCGCAGCGCCGCTGAGTGCCCCGCGGTGGGCGTGCGCATCTATGCCGTATGCCCCACCGGACACCACGGTGAACCCCCGCTGCGCCAGGCCGTAGGCGAGGTCACCGGTCACGGCTGCACCGTAGCTTGTGCTGTCCCTGGAGCCGACCAGGGACACGCAGTTCCGGAGTACCGGAAGGGGCTCGGCATGGCCGCGCCACCAAAGACACAGCGGTTCCTGGAGCCCGAGATCCTGCAGTTGCTTGGGCCATAGCTCATCTCCCGGCACCACCACCCGACCGCCAAGGCGCTTCATCGTGTCCAGGTCACGTTCCGGTGCAAGATCAGGGACGCGCGGGGACCAGCGGCGCTTGCTCGCTGCCAGCCCGGGCCACGACACCACGCCGCCCTCCTCCGCAAGCAGGGTACTTATCTCCTGTTCCAGGGCAGCTCCGGCATCCAACTCCCCCGAGGCAACCCCCAGGGCATCAACAGGACCCACGGCACGGACGAGAGCCAGTCCCGCCATGTCCTGGGGTTCCATCAGCCGCGCCAGCGCCGCTCTGGCAAGCCTCATCTTTTCCTGTGTTCCCAACGATCCCAATGCCGGTGCTCCTTTCATCATGCCTGTCATGCCGCAGCCGTGGCTTGCCGGAGGCCAAGTGCTTGTCCGATGTGATCGGGAGAGGGGGTGTCGCACTTTTCAAGGTCCGCAAGCGTCCACGCAAGCCGGAGGACGCGGTCGTAACCCCTGGCCGTGAGGATGCCCCGTTCCAGGGCAGTGTCAAGGATGCGGGTTGTGGCAGGGGGAAGCCTCAACGTGCCGCGAAGGATGCGCCCGGGGATCTGGCTGTTGGCCTCCAGCCCCAAGTCCTGCAACCGCTCCCTTTGCCTGCCCCTGGCTACCCGCACCCTGGCGGCGACCGTGGCAGTGTCTTCCCCGTCCCCTGCCTGCCCGAAGCCGGCCAGGGCCACGCGGTGGACCTGGAGCTGGATATCCACCCGGTCCAGCAAGGGCCCGGACATCCTGCCAAAGTAGCGCCTCCGCATGACGGGCGTACAAGTGCAGTCCATTCCCTTGCCGGCAGCCTTCCCGCACGGACACGGGTTGGCGGCAAGAACCAGCTGAAAGCGCGCAGGGTAGGCAGCGGTGCCGGCGGAGCGGTGGATGACCAACTCCCCGCTTTCCAATGGCTGCCGCAGGGCATCCAGGACCCGGCGCTCGTACTCCGGAGCCTCGTCCAGGAAGAGGACACCGCGGTGTGCCCTGGACGCCGCACCAGGACGGGGCAGACCTGAGCCGCCTCCGATGATGGCCGCAGCCGTGGCACTGTGGTGGGGACTCTCAAAGGGTGGCCGGCGGATCAGCTGCGCGGCAGAACCCCGGACCGACGCCAGGGAATGGATGGCTGTCACTTCCATGGATGCCTTGTCCCCCAGGTCCGGAAGCAGACCAGGCAGACGTTCGGCAAGCATCGTTTTGCCGGCTCCGGGAGGACCCGTCAACAACATGTGGTGGCCGCCGGCAGCGGCGACCTCCAGGGCACGCCTGGCCTCAGCTTGGCCGGCAACATCGCACAGGTCCGGTGCAGTACCCGTGGAGGGGCCGTCATCCCCGGGAACCGGCTCGGGCCCCGGGTTGTAGTCCAGTGCAAGATCCCTGGGATCGGCGCCAAACTCAAAGACAAGCCGGGCAAGAGTCTTGTAGCCCCGAACGTTGGCCCCCGGGACGAGGGCTGCCTCGGCAACGTTTGCCTCGGCGACGACGATGTCCTCGTGGCCGGCCTGGACGGCAGCCATCACCGCTGGAAGGATACCCCGGACCGGCCGCAGCCTTCCGTCCAGGCCCAGTTCGGCGATGAACACCGTGCCGCTGATGGAGCGGATATCCCCTGCGGCCCGGAGGACCGCCATGGTGATGGCCAGGTCAAAGCCCGACCCACGTTTGGGCAGCGACGCCGGTATGAGGTTGGCCGTGATCTTCCGGCGGCTCAGCGGTATGCCCGAGTTCAGGGCGGCCGACCGGATCCGTTCCTTGGCTTCGTTCAAGGCAGCATCCGGCAGGCCCAGGATGACGAAGGCGGGCAGGGTTTGCCCGATGTCTGCTTCGACTTCGACGATGTAGCCGTTGAGGCCCACCAGCGCCACACAGTAGCTCCGTCCGACGGCCATCACGCCACCGCCCGCAGGTGTTCAAGCCGGGGTTCACCAACGCCATCGTGGACGACACTGACGACATCTACCCTGATGGCCGGATCGATGGGGCCGTGGTCCCTGCACCAGGCGAAGGCCAGCCTCAGCAACCGGGCCAGTTTGTCCGGCCCCACGGCTTCGAAAGGATGACCGTAGTCAAGGGTGCGGCGGGTCTTCACCTCCACAATGACCACGGTTCCGCCATCAAGTGCAACGATGTCTATCTCACCGTCAGGGCACCGCCAGTTACGGTCCACGATGAGCATTCCCTGGTCTTCAAGGAATCCGGCCGCCGCTGCCTCCCCGGCACGGCCCAGAATGTCTTTGGCTCGCATGAGCACCACCTCCGGTTCCAGCCTTCACGGTGGAGGCTGGAACCGGCAGGGAGCAGGTGGGCTATGTGGGCAACCCTGTTTGTGGAGGAGGAGTCAACCCTAAGGAGGGCTAGTTGCCCAGGTCCCCGAGATCGCCGTCCTTGGGGAGGGCAAGGTCCTCGTTACGGGGCAGTTCCTCCACGTTGACGTCCTTGAAGGTGATGACCCGGACGTTTTTCACGAACCGCGCGGAACGGTAGACATCCCAAACCCAGGCATCTTGGAGCGTGAGGTCGAAATACACCTCTCCGTCGGCACTGCGGGCCTGGAGATCAACGTGGTTGGCAAGATAGAAACGCCTCTCGGTTTCCACCACGTAGCTGAAGAGACCAACGACGTCCCGGTATTCGCGGTAGAGCTGCAGCTCCATGTCGGTTTCATAGTTCTCAAGGTCCTCGGCGCTCATGGTTCCATCTTGCACCATCGGGACCCGCCCCGTGGGCAGGACTACATGAGATGCCAGCTGGTGCGGTGATACGGGCTTGGCCCCTGCAGCCGGAGGACCTCACGATGGGCCGCGGTGGCGTAGCCTTTGTTCTCGTTCCATCCGTAGTGCGGAGCCTCCGCATGGAGCTCCACCATGATCCTGTCCCGCGCTACTTTTGCCAGTACGCTGGCTGCAGCGACACTCAGGCAGCTCATGTCCGCCTTGACCCGGGTGTGCACCGGAGCGTCGCAGGCAGGCTCGCCGGAAGCAGTATCAAAGAGCGATGCCTGGACCTCGGGTGAGAGCCAGTTATGGCTTCCGTCCAGCAACACGGCGTCCGGCGTTACACCGCCCGCCAGAATGTCCACCCACGCCCGGGTACCTGCCAGGCGCAGCGCGGCAATGATGCCGATCCGGTCGATTTCCTGGGCCGAGGCATGACCGACGGCGCTGGCTATTGCCCAGTCCCGGACCAAGGGTTCCAGCCTGTCACGGTCCTCGGGTTTGAGCAGCTTGCTGTCGCGGACGTCGGCCAGCAGGCCGTGGTCCGCGAGGTCCACTACTGTAATTCCCACCGTTACCGGTCCGGCGAGGGCTCCCCTGCCCACCTCATCCACACCGGCGAGCAGCCGGACGCCGGAAGACAGGAAGGAGCGTTCAACGTCCAAGGTCGGGAAAACCGGACCAGTCTTCGCCTGGGGCTTGGCCTTGGTTTTCCCCTTGCCGCGGGACATGCCCGTTTCAGCAGCCGTGGCTGCTGGTGTTTTGGTGATGCCGGTTGCGCGGGCCATTATTTTCCTGATGTACCAGCGGGGACGTCCTTGAAGACATCCGGGTAGTTGTCCAGGACCGTCCAACGGTTGATGGGCCAGGCGATGACGGTGGCTTTGCCTTCGACGTCTTCAATGTTAATGAAACCACCGTTGACCTCTTGGTGCGCGCGGGAATCGGCGGAGTGGTTCCGGTTGTCGCCCATCACCCAGACCTTCCCTTCAGGGACCACGATGTCGAAAGGGCTGGGCTGCGGTACTTCCGCAGGGTTGATATAAGTCTCGTTCAACGGCACACCGTTGATGCTGACCCTACCGCCGGCATCGCAGCAGGACACCCTGTCGCCGGGCAGCCCGATGATGCGCTTGACCAAATGCTGCTCATTGTCGTCAGCCATGAGTCCGACGAATTCCAACGTGTCGCCAACCCAGTCCATGGGCCCGGCGGGCTTCTTCTCCACCGGTTCAAGCCAACCCTGGCTGTCCTTGAAGACCACCACGTCGCCGCGTTGCAGTTCGAAGGGGCCCGGTACCAGCAGGTTGATGAAAATCCGGTCGTATACGTCCAGGGTGTTTTCCATGGATTCGGACGGGATGTAGAAGGCGCGGAAGAGAAAGGTCTTCAGCAGGAATGACAGCACCAGCGCAATCGCCACCACGGTGGCAATCTCCTTCAGCCAAACGAGCGCCAGGTTCTGGCGCGGTTTGCCGTCCGTCCCGGTGGCTTCGGAACCGGCGTCGTGGCCCTTGGCTCCGTTGCCATCGGCCGCGCTGTCCGTTCCGTCCGAGAGCAGGGCGTCGTCATCGCGCCGCTCGGGATTCCCGGGAGCTCTGTCCGGCATTTAGTGTCCGTTCTTTGATGGTTCGGCCTGCACTGCGTGAGGCATCTCTGCAAATCTATCAAGCGGCCAGATGATCTGGACCGGTCTTCCGATGACACGCTCAACCGGGACCATGCCCCCGCCGGGCGCACCCAGCAGGCCACGGGAATCCGCGGATCGGGAGCGGTGGTCGCCCATCAGCCACAACCGGCCTGCCGGAACCACGACGTCGAACTTCTGCTTGCTCGGCTCGTCCCCCGGGTAGATATAGGGTTCCACCAACACCTGGCCGTTGACTGTAAGGTGCCCCGAGGGTTCGCAGCACGCCACGTGGTCGCCGGCCACCCCGATGACTCTTTTGACGTAGGTCGTATCGCTGCCTGTCAGCCCGAACCACTGTCCTGCTGCCGAGACTGCATCAACGAACGGTCCTTTGCCACTGTTCAGTGGTGCAAAGGAGCCGCGACCGTCAAACACCACAACATCGCCGCGGCGGATGGGTTCACTGCTGAAAGCGGTGCGCGAGACGAGGATACGGTCGCCCGTGCCGAGCAGGGGCTCCATGGACTCCGAGGGGATGTAGTACACGTCAACCCAGAGCGATCTCACCAGCCCGCTGATGGCTATGGCCAGGACAAGCGCCAGTACAACAAAACGCCAGCCCTGTTTCCGGGGCTGGCGTTCTGCAGTGTCCATGGTTCGTATCCTGTGTTGCGTTGCGGATTGCTCCGGAACTGGCCGGGCACGAATCCTGGACCCGTTGCTAAAGCTGGCGCTTAGTTGCCGAAGTCGCGCTTTTCCTTGATCTTCGCAGCCTTACCGCGCAGTGCACGCATGTAGTAAAGCTTGGCGCGGCGGACGTCACCCTTGGTAACGACCTCGATCTTGTCGATGATCGGGGAGTGCACCGGGAAGGTACGCTCAACGCCGACACCGAAGGAAACCTTGCGCACGGTGAAGGTTTCGCGAACGCCGTCGCCCTGGCGGCCCAGGACGAAGCCCTGGAATACCTGAACACGGGAGTTCTTGCCTTCGATGATGTTCACGTGGACCTTGAGGGTGTCACCCGCGCGGAACTCAGGAACATCGGTGCGCAGCGAAGCTGCATCTACGCTATCGAGGATATGCATTAATCCACTCCTGGTGAACGCCACAGGTCATTCACTTTGGGTTACGGCGGACAAGCCCGCCGGCCATGAAGGCCGACCGGAAATCTCCGCCGAAGATTCAAGGTGACCGGCGCCGCCGTGGTTGGCGTGGCCGGGTTGCCTGGCTGTTGGCTGAACTCCCCCTGTGGCAGGTGCCAGCCCAGCAGACACAAGGGTTAATTCTGCCACAGGCCCCTGCCTTCAGGCCAATTTCCCGCTCAGCCGCACCAGTCAGCCGCACCAGTACGACGGCGGTGCTCAGCTACTGCTTTCCGTCGCCGCCGGGACGGGCGCGAAGGCGGCCATCAACGACGTCGTACCCCAGGTCCGCGAAAGCGTTGCGGTCGGCGCGGCTCAAGCCGGTGGCATCGAAGCCGGTGAGCAGGTCCGGCCGGCGCTCGGCGGTCCTGCGGAACTGTTCGTGGCGGCGCCACTGGGCGATTTTCCCGTGGTTGCCACTGAGCAGGACCGGCGGAACCTCGTGGTCCCGCCAGGAGGACGGTTTGGTGTAGACCGGATACTCAAGCAGCCCGTCGGAGTGGGACTCTTCGATGAGCGACTCGGGATTTCCAACAACCCCCGGGAGAAGACGTCCGATGGCTTCAACCATGGCGAGCACCGCCACTTCCCCGCCGTTGAGCACATAATCTCCCAGACTCACGGGGCGGACGGTGAAATGTTCGCGGGCCCAATCAATGACGCGTTCGTCAATGCCTTCGTAGCGCCCGCAGGCGAACACCAACTGCTCCTCCTCTGCGAGCTCATAGGCCAGCGCCTGGTTGAACCGCTCCCCCGCCGGCGAGGGAACAATGAGGACGGGCTTGGCATCGGTATCCCCCATCACGGACTCCAGCGCCTGCGCCCATGGCTCAGGTTTCATGACCATGCCCGCGCCGCCGCCATAAGGAGTGTCGTCCACGGTCCGGTGCCTGTCAGTGGTGAAAGTGCGGAGATCGTGCACCTTCAGGTCCAGGATTCCGTCCTGGCGCGCCTTGCCGATAAGTGAGAGCTCCAGCGGAGCCAGGTACTCCGGGAAGATGCTGACGACGTCGATCCTCATTCAGGCATCGTCTCCATCGGACGTGCCGGCGTCGTCATCGTTAAGCTCAAAGAGCCCCGCGGGGGGAGTAATGAGGACGTAGCCGCCGTCCACATTGACCTCGGGGACGATTTCGTCCACAAACGGGATCAGGATCTCCTTGCCGCCGGGGGTTTCGACGACCAGCAGGTCCTGGGCCGGCATGGTGTTCAGGGCGGCAATCCTGCCTACCGCCTGGTTTCCTACCCGCGCCTCAAGGCCGACCAGCTCGTGCTCATACCAGCCTTCGTCGTCCACCTCGTCGAGGTCGTCGGTTTCGATGAACAGCTTGGCCCCGCGGATCAGTTCGGCGCCATTGCGGTCCGGCACTTCCTCGAAGCCCAGCAGGAGGATGTCCTTGTTCCACCGGGCGCTGCGGATGGTCAGGGGACCTGCCGTGGCCGGCTCCACCAAAAACTCTGTCCCGGCAACGAACCGCTCGGACGGAGCATCGGTGAGCACCTGGACTGTCACCTCGCCGCGGATACCGTGTGGTTTGCCGACCCGGGCCACCTGGAGCTGCATGGATTCCTCTGGATTCTTGTTGTGCCCCGTGCCGTGCCGGCGGGTGGGCGCTGATGGGATTCTTACTGGAGCTGATTGTCGAGAAAGCAGTCCGGCCCCTCCACCATATTCGGTGAAGGGGCCGGACCTAAGGCAAATGTTGCTGAGCGCGTTACCGGCGACGGTCGGTGTCGACGACGTCGACCCTGACCTGCTCGCCTCCAGCCAAGGCTGCAACCACAGTGCGCAAGGCACGGGCGGTGCGTCCCTGGCGGCCGATTACCCGGCCGAGGTCGTCCTGGTGAACCCGCACTTCGAGGGATTCCCCACGGCGGTTGTTCTTGGCACTGACCTTGACATCCTCAGGGCTGTCAACGATCCCACGGACCAGATGCTCGAGCGCTTCTGCCAGCAACTTACTCAGCCTCGGTGGTCTCTGCTTCAGCAGCTTCGGCCTCGGCGTCGTCCTTCTTGGCCTTCTTGGTGATGGCTTCCGGAATGATGACGGAACCCTTCTCCGGAGCCACGAAAGCTTCCTTCGGAGCCTTGGTCTTCAGGGTGCCTTCCTGGCCAGGCAGGCCCTTGAACTTCTGCCAGTCACCGGTGATCTTGAGGATCGCAGCAACCTGCTCGGTGGGCTGGGCGCCAACGGACAGCCAGTACTGGGCACGCTCGGAAGCGACCTCGATGTACGAGGGCTCCTCGGTCGGGTGGTACTTGCCGATTTCCTCGATGGCACGGCCGTCGCGCTTGGCGCGGGAGTCCATGACAACAATGCGGTAGTACGGTGCGCGCATCTTACCGAGGCGCTTAAGGCGAATCTTTACGGCCACTTTTGTGGTCACTCCTGTTTCTGAAACGGGGTTGAACCCGACGTTCTGCACCCGTGGGGCGGGCCATACTTGGGGGTTCGAAGGACAAGATACGAGCACGGAGAGAGGGGCCGCACCGATCGAGTACCTGTCCATTGTGCCAGATGGGCCGCACAATTACGACTTGGCCGGACTCCACCCCTGTGGACTTGGTCACGTCCACCTTCATGCGAGGGTCAGGACACCGACCAGACGTAAAGCCCGGCACGGTCCGCTTTCTCCACATCGGAGGCAAGGGCTGCCAGTTGCTGGACGTACCCTTTGGACTCGGCCGCCCCGAAAGGCATGTCTTCCTGCCCTGCCCAGGCCTCGGCGACGTCATCAAGGACATTGCCGTCACCTTCGCTTTCATACGTCAGCAATTCAGCCAACGCGCGAACCATCGCTTCGGGGACCCCAAGCAGGGCATCGCTGGTGACATCCACCAGGGCCAGCTCATAGTCGGCGCCGGCTGCGTGGACCGCCTGCCCGGCGAGGTCACCGAGTTGTTCAACCTCAAAGTCACTGATGCCGTCAATCCGGACAGCAGATCCGGCAACGCCGGCTCCGCCGTCGAGGGCGGCGGCCCGCTTGAGTGCTTCATCGTGGGTGGCTACAAAAATTTCGGCAAAGCCCATGGAAAGTCATCCCATTCCGTCGTGCTGACACGGCAGGGGCGCAGGACATGCCGGCCCCTGCTCCAACATTGCCCAGCCTAGTGCAGGCCGGGCCCCGCGACCGCCACCCGCAACTGGTTGCGCCACGGGTCCTCAAAACGAAGCTCCTTGCCTGTGTGGTGGCTGGACAGGCCCGCAACCTTCAGCCGGTCCGCCAACGCCAGGACGTGGTCGTCGCCAGGGACTTCAATCAGGACTTCACCCAGGCCCAGCGTGTCCCGGCGCGGCCCGGCACCGCGGCTGTTCCAGACATTCATGGCCATGTGGTGGTGGTAGCCGCCCGCCGAGACGAACAAGGCCTGGCCGTGCCAGCCGGCGGTCCGCTCGAACCCCAGAGTGTCCACGTAGAACTTTTGCGCCGTCGCAACGTCGCCTACCTGAAGGTGGACATGCCCGACGCCGGCACCGGCCCGGGCCTGGCCCGTCACCGCCTCTTCGCTCAGGTACTGCTGAAGGTAGGCCTGCGGCGGCAGGGCAACGTTGTCCATGACCACGTTCTTTCCGTCCCACTGCCACACGCTCCGGGGCTTGTCGTAATACAACTCGATGCCATTGCCTTCGGGATCGGTGAAGTAGAACGCCTCGCTGACCAGGTGGTCGGCACTGCCGACGAAGGCACGGGGCTCGTATTGCGCGGCAGTGGCAATGGTCGCGGCCAGGGCGGGCTGGTCTTCGAACAGGATCGCAGTATGGAAGAGGCCGGCCTCGCCCCTGCCGGGAATCTGCAGGCCTGCGGCCGGAGCCAGGTGGACTACGGGCTTGCCGAGGCGGCCCAGGTACAGCCCGCCGTCCTGTTCCGCGACCACCTGCAACCCCAAGGCGCGCTGGTAGTAGTCGCTCATGAGCTTCATGTCGCCCACTTTGAGCATGACAGTGCCCATGGAGAGATCGGCAGGCAGCAGGTCCTGGCTGGATGAAGTGGTCATGTGAAGCTCCCGGTGATCAAGCTGGCCGCTTTTCGGCTCGTTCTACCTCTCTAAATTACTTGAAGCTTCAATTTATTCCCAGCGGAGGACGTTGCCCCTTAAGACCACGTGGCTCAACCGGTGGACGGTGGCAAGCTCCTGACGGGGATCCGCGCGGCACACCACCACATCGGCAGGTGCCCCCTCGCTGATTCCTTCCGTCCCCAACCATGCCCTGGCACCCCACGTGGCGGCATTCAGCACCGCGGCAGGCGGCAGGCCGGCGTCGTGCAGTTCCTGCATCTCGTCGGCGATCCGGCCATGCTTGATGACGCTGCCGGCGTCAGTGCCGGCATAAATGGAAACGCCGGCCTCATAGGCTTCAAAAACCCGCTCGCGCCGGCGTTCCCACAGGCTGGTCATGTGCTGCGCGTAGTCGGGAAACTTTGGCTTGGCCTGCGCCGCGATGTCGGGAAAGGTGGCAATGTTGACCAGGGTGGGAACGATCGGAACATCCTGTTCCACGAGGCGCGGAATGTGCCGCGGCAGCAACCCGGTGACATGCTCTATGCAGTCGATTCCGCCGTCCAGCATGTGGTCGATGGTCTGTTCCGCGAAGCAATGCGCGGTAACCCGGGCGCCTTCGTCATGCGCGGCGGCTATGGCTTCCTTGACGACCCCGGCTGGAAATGACGCGGTCAAGTCCCCCACTCCCCTGTCAATCCAGTCGCCCACCAGCTTGACCCAGCCATCGCCGTCGCGCGCTTCCTTCCGGACGGTCTCCACCAGTTCATCCGGCTCCACTTCGTGGCCCAGCCCCCGCAGGTACCGCTTGCTGCGGGCAATGTGCCGGCCGGCCCGGATGAGGTGCGGAAGGTCCTCCCTTTGCTGGACCCAGCGGGTATTACCGGGCGAACCGGCGTCGCGGATCAGCAGCGTTCCGGCGTTCCGGTCCGCCATGGCCTGGGCGAGCGTGGTCTCCTCATCCACCGCACCGCCGGGCCCCAGCCCGATGTGGCAATGCGCGTCGACGAAGCCCGGCAGCACCCATCCGGCAAGCACTCTGTCCGGCGGCGTTGCGGGACGTTCAAAAGTCAGCTTTCCGTCAACTGACCACAATCCCCGGCGTTCGTCATCGGCTGCAACCAGCACCGGACCGCTGAATTCAATGATGTTGGCCATGGCAGAAGCCTAGTGCGACGAACCCCGCCCCGCCCCTTTCGAAAGCTTGTGACTGGGAGCACCCGCTGCCCCTGTGGTAGCTTCTTCCCTGACCACACGGGAGCCCTTGCAGGGGCTGAGATCAGGCTGAAGCAGTCTGCGACCGTCGAACCTGTCCGGGTAATGCCGGCGAAGGAAGTGAGTAATCCTTGAGCACCACAGAAACACAGCACAGCCCTGCCCGGAACCAGACTGCGCCAGCCGGGGAAGCCGTCACGCAGTCGCTGAAGTCCCATTCGCTGGCTTGGGTGGAGGATCCGGGCCACGGCATCCGCGTACCGGTGACCGAGATCGCCCTGGAACCCTCCCCCAACGGGCAGGCCAACGATCCTTTGCGGGTGTACCGCACGGCCGGCCCGGGAAGTGATCCGGTAGTCGGTCTGGAACCGTTCAGGAAGGCCTGGATCGAGGAACGCGGCGATACGGAAAGCTACACGGGCCGGGAACGCAACCTGCTCGACGACGGCAAGTCGGCCGTGCGGCGCGGAGCAGCGTCTGCGGAGTGGAAGGGTGCACAACCGGTGCCCCGCCGCGCCGTCGAAGGCAAGACCGCCACCCAGATGCATTACGCCAGGCAGGGCATCGTCACCCCGGAAATGCGGTTCGTGGCCCTGCGGGAGAACTGCGACGTGGAGCTGGTCCGCAGCGAAGTCGCTGCAGGGCGGGCCATCATCCCGAACAATATCAACCACCCGGAATCGGAACCGATGATCATCGGCAAGGCCTTCCTGGTGAAGATCAACGCCAACATCGGCAACTCGGCTGTCACCAGCTCCATTGCCGAGGAAGTCGACAAGCTGCAGTGGGCCACGCAGTGGGGCGCAGACACCGTCATGGATTTGTCCACGGGAGATGACATCCACACGACCCGCGAATGGATCATCCGGAACTCACCCGTGCCCATCGGCACGGTTCCGATCTACCAGGCTTTGGAAAAGGTCAATGGTGAGGCCAATAACCTCACGTGGGAAATCTTCCGTGACACGGTGATCGAACAGTGCGAGCAAGGTGTGGACTACATGACCATCCATGCCGGCGTCCTCCTGCGGTACGTGCCCCTCACCGCCAACCGGGTCACGGGCATCGTGTCCCGCGGTGGCTCCATCATGGCCGGCTGGTGCCTGGCCCACCACAAGGAGAACTTCCTTTACACGCATTTCGATGAGCTGTGCGAAATCTTCGCAAAGTACGACGTTGCCTTCTCACTCGGTGACGGCCTCCGCCCCGGAGCCACAGCCGACGCCAACGATGCCGCGCAGTTCGCCGAACTGGACACCCTTGCCGAGCTGACCCAGCGAGCCTGGGAATACGACGTCCAGGTCATGGTCGAAGGACCGGGCCACATCCCTTTCCACCTGGTGCGGGAGAATGTGGAACGCCAGCAGGAACTGTGCCAGGGGGCTCCGTTCTACACCCTCGGGCCGCTCGTGACAGACGTTGCCCCCGGTTATGACCACATCACCTCCGCCATCGGTGCCACGGAGATCGCCCGCTACGGCACGGCCATGCTCTGCTACGTGACACCCAAGGAGCACCTTGGCCTGCCGAACAAGGACGACGTCAAGACCGGCGTCATCACCTACAAGATCGCCGCCCACGCCGCGGACCTGGCCAAGGGACACCCTGGCGCGAACGAACGTGACGATGCCCTCTCCAAGGCGCGTTTCGAGTTCCGGTGGCGGGACCAGTTCGCCCTGTCCCTGGATCCGGTGACCGCGGAGTCGTTCCACGACGAGACGCTTCCGGCCGAACCGGCCAAGACGGCGCACTTCTGCTCCATGTGTGGCCCCAAGTTCTGCTCCATGCGCATCAGCCAGGACATCCGCGACGAATACGGTTCGGCCGAAGCGCAGGCCGCGATCGCCGACATGTACAGCGGCATGCGGGAAAAAAGCGAGGAATTCCTCGCAGCTGGCGGCAAGGTCTACCTGCCGGAACTCCAGGTACCGGCAGCCTCAGGACGCGCGAACTGACATAGTCCGCCCGACCTCGGCGATGAACGATCGGATGATCCGGTCACCTTCCACCGAGTCCTGGGGCCGGTGCCCTCCCGCGGCCACGCGCCGGAGGGCACCGGTTTCCTGGAGGTACGCGGCGATCTCTTCGTAAAGGGGCTCCCAACCGCCGGTCAGCACCAGCGTGGGGACCCCCGGAACGATGTGCAAGGGGGCTTCCCAGGGCGGAGCCTGCAACCTGAGCCGCCGGGCAGAGCGCCTGGCCTGGGGTGTATCGGGCACGCCTGCCACGGATGAAAACGCACGGCGGTAGAACTCGCGTTCATAGTCGGCGTCGTTGAGCTGGCTCCGCACGTCAAAAAGCGGTTCCATCAGCGCCCGGTGCGCTGCCGTCGCGGGCAGTTCAGCGGTCAGGGACAGGCACGCCGGCTCCACCAGGGAGAGGGAAAACACCAGTTCCGGCCGGTCCAGGGCTGCCAACATGGCAGCGATCGCCCCTTGTTCATGGGCTACGACATGGCCTCCGCCGACGTCTGCCAGCGCACCGACGAGGATTTCAACGTCCGCTGCCACATCCGATGACAACGGCTCCTCCACCGGATGGAAACCGTGGCGCCGGAGGAACAAGGCGTCATAGTCCAAAGCCATGCCATGTTGCTTGGGCCAGGCCGCAGCGCCGAAACTGCCCAGGCCGTGGACAAAAACAACGCGCTGCTTCTGCATTGACCAATGCGTATTCCACGGCACTGACATCCCAACCGGGGGTTGGCTGCCTACTTGCCCAGGAACTTATCGAAGCCCTTGGGGAGGTTAAGCATGGACGGATCGAAGTCCTGGGCACCCTGGCCGAACGCAGCCCCCGTGGGCGCCGATGCGGCCGCAGCCCGCTTGGCCTCGGCGTCGCGCAGTTCCTGGGCGGCTTTGGCAGGGTTGCCCGAACGCGCCTTCTTCTTCGGCGCGCTCTTGCCGCCCTTGCGCCCGCCACCAGGGCCACCCAGGCCAGGCATTCCCGGCATCCCCGGCATGCCGCCGCCCTGGGCGAGCTTCTTCATCATCTTCTGTGCCTGGGCGAACCGCTCCAGGAGGCCGTTGACTTCAGAAACATGAACGCCCGAGCCCTTGGCGATACGGGCTCGCCGGGAACCATTGATGATCTTGGGAGCCACGCGCTCATGCGGTGTCATGGAACGCACGATTGCCTCGACGCGGTCGATCTCCCGCTCGTCAAAGTTCTCCAGTTGCTGCCGGATGTTCTGGGCTCCCGGCATCATCATGAGCATCTTCTTCATGGAGCCCATGTTGCGGATCTGCTGCATCTGGGCGAGGAAGTCGTCCAGGGTGAAGTCTTCCTGGTCGGCAAATTTCTTTGCCATCCGGGCGGCTTCTTCCTTGTCCCAAGCCTTCTCCGCCTGCTCGATCAAGGTGAGGACATCGCCCATGTCCAGGATGCGGGAAGCCATGCGGTCCGGGTGGAACAGCTCGAAGTCGTCGAGGCCTTCACCAGTGGAGGCAAACATGACAGGCTTGCCGGTGACCGATGCAACAGACAGCGCGGCACCGCCGCGGGCATCGCCGTCGAGCTTGGACAGGACGATACCCGTGAAGTTGACGCCCTCATCGAAAGCCATGGCCGTGTTCACGGCATCCTGGCCGATCATGGCGTCAATGACGAACAGGACCTCGTTGGGGATGATCGCCTGGCGGATGCGTCGGGCCTGGTCCATCATCTCGGCGTCCACGCCAAGACGTCCTGCGGTGTCCACGATCACAACGTCGTGGAGCTTCTGACGGGCCTCGGCAACACCGGCCTGCGCAACGGCGACGGGGTCGCCTGCAGGGTGTTCCACCTCGGACGTGGCACCGGGATGAGGCGCGAAGACGGGAACGCCGGCACGCTGGCCCACGACCTGGAGCTGAGTTACGGCGTTGGGGCGCTGGAGGTCACAGGCGACCAGCAGGGGGCTGTGGCCCTGGGCCTTGAGCCACTTGGACAGCTTGCCGGCGAGGGTGGTCTTGCCCGCACCCTGGAGGCCGGCCAGCATGATGATGGTGGGGCCGTTCTTGGCCAGGCGGATGCGCCGCGTTTCGCCGCCAAGGATCTCCACGAGTTCCTCGTTGACGATCTTGACGATCTGCTGGCTGGGGTTCAGCGCAGCGGATACTTCCGCACCGAGGGCACGTTCGCGGATCCGGGACGTGAACCCGCGGACCACCGGCACGGCAACGTCGGCGTCCAAAAGGGCACGACGGATCTCCCGGACTGTGGCGTCGACATCGGCCTCCGTGAGGCGGCCCTTGCCGCGGAGGTTCTTGAAGGTTGCTGTCAAGCGGTCAGAGAGTGAATTGAACACGCGCCGTGCACTTCTTTCGATGGTCTGCGAATGGGGCCACTGCGGCCCGCCGGAGTCTTGACGACTATCTAGGGTACCAAGTCGAGCCTACAAGATGGCATGCTGGCACAGTGACCAGCAAAACAACTGTGAAAACCTTGCTCATCCTCGGTGCTTCGGGAGACCTGACGGGACGGTTGCTGCTGCCGGGGCTGGCCGGGCTGCTGGCGACGGGCAGGGCGTCAGGCCTGAAACTGGTCGGCGCCGGGTCCGACCCCTGGACCCCGGGCCAGTGGAAGGAACGGGTTGACGGGGCCTTTGCAGCCGCTCTGAAGTCCGCGGGGCCGGAGGGAATACGGGACCTTTCCGCGGTCGCCGCGACCACGGTCTACCATCAGGTGGACGTGACCGCCGACGGCCCCCTGGCCGGACTGCTGGCCTCGCTGGAAGGTCCCGTGGCCGTCTACTTCGCACTGCCCCCGCAGGTCAGCCAGAAAGCGTGCGAAATCCTCCGGCCCGAGCAGGTTCCACCCGGAACCCGGCTGGTCCTGGAGAAGCCCTTCGGTTCGGGCACGGCGTCGGCCAGCGACCTGAACCGGACACTGGTGAAATTGGTGCCGGAGGGCCATATCCACCGCGTGGACCATTTCCTGGGCAAGGCGACGGTGCTGAACATCCTGGGCCTGCGCTTCGCCAACCGCTTCCTGGAGCCGGTGTGGGACCGCGAACACATTGAAAAGGTCGAGATCATCTTCGATGAAGATCTCGCCCTGGAAGGCCGGGCGCGCTATTACGACAACGCCGGCGCCTTGCGCGACATGATCCAGAGCCACCTGCTGCACATCATGGCTTTCCTGGCCATTGACGCTCCCGCCAGCATCGACGAACGCGACCTCCGGGATGCCGTAGCCACCGTACTGAGGGCCAGCAGCATCAAAGCGCCCTACCGCGACTCCACCCGCCGGGCCCGGTATACGGTCGGCACCCTTGGCGAGCGGCATGTTCCCGATTACACCGACGAGGCCGGCGTGGATCCGGCCAAGGAGACCGAGACGCTCGCCGAAGTCCGCGTGGACATCGACAACTGGCGCTGGAAAGGGGTGCCTTTCATCCTGCGCTCGGGCAAGGCGATGGGCCGCAAACGCAAGGAGGCAATCGTCACGTTCCGGCCGGTGCCGCACCTGCCGGTCGGGTTCTCCGGCGTGGATTCGCCCAACCAGCTCCGGATTGGATTCGGGCCGGATGTGCTGCAGCTGGATGTGGACGTCAACGGCCCGGGCGACATCTTCACCTTGGACCGCGCGAGCCTCCTTGCCGAACTGAACGCCCCGGGCATGCTTCCCTACGGCGAAGTGCTGGAGGGCATCCTTGCCGGGGACCCCCTGCTGTCTGTCCGCGGCGACACCGCGGAAGACTGCTGGCGGATCATCGAACCGGTGCTGCACGCCTGGTCCCGGGGCGCCGTCCCGTTGGAGGAGTACGACGCCGGCAGCGCGGGTCCGGCGTCCTGGCCGACCGCCGTCGGGGGTTAGGCAAGCCGCTGCCGCCTGCCGCCGTCGTCCTGCCCGGGGCATAAGCCAAAAGACAGAACGGGCCGGGTACCTGTGCGGTACCCGGCCCGTTCATCGTGCCCGGGATCAGATGGCGGCTGCGCCGCGCTCCCCCGTCCTGACCCGGACGGCCTCGTATACGTCCACGGTCCAGACTTTCCCGTCACCGGCGCGGCCGGTGTTGGAACTGGCGATCAGGACATCCAGGATGTCGTCGGCCTGTTCGTCCGTAGCGAGAACCTCGATCCGGATCTTGGGCAGCAGGTCCACGTTGTACTCGGCGCCGCGGTACACCTCGGTGTAGCCGCGCTGCCTGCCGTAGCCGCTTGCTGCGCTGACCGTCAGTCCCTGGACTCCGTAGGCCTCCAGGCCCTCCCGGACTGCGTCAAGCTTCTCGGGACGGACGATCGCTGTGATGAGTTTCATGCCTGGACACTCTCCTTGCCTTCTGCGGGAACCTTGGCCTGTGCCGGAGCCTTGCCTTCTGCCGGGGCGTCGCCCTTGCCGGTCACCGCGTCATGCAGCGGCTGGAAGCTTCCACCGTGGCCACCCACACCGAACTCGTAAGCAGTTTCCGCGTGGAGGCTGAGGTCCACACCCACGTTCTCCTGTTCGGTGGAGACCCGGAAGCCCATGGTCTTGTGGATGGCGAACGCGATGATGGCGGTCAGGATGGCCGAGAAGGCGATCGCGATGCCTGCTGCTGCAAGCTGTGCCCACATCTGGGCCCAGCCGCCGCCATAGAAGAGGCCGCCACCAACGCCGTCCGTGGGAAGGGCGATGAAGCCCAGGGCCACCGTGCCGATGACGCCGGAGACGAGGTGGACGCCCACAACATCAAGGGAGTCATCGAAGCCCCAGCGGAACTTCAGGCCGACCGCCAGGGCGGAAGCCACGCCTGCCACCAGGCCGAGTCCCAACGCACCGACAGGGCTGACGTTGGCACAGGCCGGAGTGATGGCCACGAGGCCGGCGACGACGCCGGATGCGGCACCCAGGGAGGTCGGGTGTCCGTCGCGGATACGTTCGGTGATGAGCCAGCCGAGCATTGCTGCAGCCGGTGCTGCGAGGGTGTTGATCCAGATCAGGCCGCCCTGCTCAGCAGTAGTTGCTGCGCCGCCGTTGAAGCCGAACCAGCCGAACCACAGCACTGCTGCACCCAGCATGACGAACGGAATGTTGTGCGGACGGTGGTTGGGGTCCTTGCCGAAGCCGCGGCGGTTGCCGATGATGAGCACCAGGACGAGGGCCGCTACGCCGGCGTTGATGTGCACGACGGTTCCGCCTGCAAAGTCGATGGCCGGGCCGAGTGCCTGGCCGATGGCGCCTTCGGGACCAAACAGGCCGCCACCCCAGACCATGTAGGCCAAGGGGCAGTACACCAGGGTGACCCACACCGGCACGAAGAGGCTCCAGGCGCCGAACTTGGCGCGGTCTGCAATGGCACCGCTGATCAGCGCCACGGTGATGATGGCGAACGTTGCGGCGTAGCCGACCTTGATCAGGCCGTCCGGGGTGGTAATGCCCTCAAGTCCGAACGTGGCGAAGGGGTTGCCGACAATCTGCAGGAAGCCCTCGCCCGAGCTCATGGAAGCGCCCCACAGCACCCAGACGACGCCCACGATTCCAATGGAGATGAAGCTCATCATCATCATGTTCAGGGCTGCCTTGGCGCGTGTCATGCCGCCGTAGAAAAATGCCAAACCGGGAGTCATCAACAGCACGAGCGCCGCCGCCACCATGACCCATACGTGACCTGCGGTAAGTTCCATGGTGCACGTTCCTCTCTTGCTAGTTCTGCGGTTCGTCCGCTGACCTGACGCTTTGTGCGTCCTGCTTAAAGAGTTTTGTGCCGCTGTGTTTCACCTGCGCAGGTTTTACATTGCGGGCCCGTTACAACAACCTCCCCAACGTAAATGGTGGATATCGTGGTTGTTACGGGTATGTTTCAGGCGTTACATATGCCCCGAGCCACCAGAAAAAGAAGGACAAGCACTGCATGGCCAAGTCCCCCGGATCCCTTGAATCGACGAGGGTGAAGCCGGAAAAGGAACCACTTCCCCGCGACATCAAGGTGATGTTGGCCGCTGCCTTCCTGATCGCCCTGGGCTTCGGCCTGGTGGCACCCGTGTTGCCGCAGTTTGCCGCGACCTTCGATGTCGGCGCCACCGCCGCTGCCGTGATCGTGAGCATCTTCGCTTTCATGCGGTTGGTCTTCGCCCCAGCCGGCGGATCATTGATCGGACGCTTCGGGGAGCGGAACGTCTACGTCTCCGGCCTGTTGATCGTGGCCGTCTCCACCGCTGCGTGCGCCTTTGCGCAGGATTACTGGCAACTGTTGGTCTTCCGCGGCCTGGGCGGGGCGGGTTCGGTGATGTTTACAGTTGCTGCCATGGGCCTGCTGATCAGGCTGGCTCCGCCGGAACGGCGCGGCAGGGTGTCCGGCGCCTACGCTTCGGCGTTCCTGATCGGCAGCGTCCTGGGTCCTGTGGTGGGCGGGCTGTTGGCGGGCTTCGGGCTCAGGATTCCGTTCCTTGTCTATGCTGCTGCCCTGTTGCTGGCAGCCCTGGTGGTGCGGACCATGCTCAGCGGCTCGGGCGTGACACGCCAGGACGATGCCGCAGCCCCTCCCATGCCGCTCAAGGAGGCCCTGGCCGATTCGGCTTACCGCGCGGCCGTCTTCTCCAGCTTCAGCAATGGCTGGGCCACCTTCGGCGTCCGCATGGCCACCATTCCACTGTTCGCGGTGGCTGTCCTGCAGTCCCGGCCGGAAACCGCAGCGTGGGCACTGGCCGTCTTCGCTGTAGGGAACGCAGCCGCCTTGACGTTCTCCGGGCGGCTGGCCGACGCGTGGGGCCGCAAACCGCTGCTGCTGCCTGGCCTGGTGGTGACGGGTCTGGCCACCGGATTCATCGGGTTCACCACGGACCTCGTGGCCTTGCTGGCAGCCTCCGCCGTGGCGGGCTTCGGGTCGGGCCTCCTGGGCCCTGCCCAGCAGGCGGCCGTTGCCGATGTGATCGGCAGGGGCCGCTCCGGCGGCAAGGTCCTGGCTGTCTTCCAGATGGCTGCCGACACCGGGGCCATTGTTGGTCCCGTGGTAGCCGGGCTCATTGCCGACCTTTGGGGGTACGGTCCGGCCTTCGCAGCCACCGGCGGGATCCTCCTGCTGGCGGCAGCTGCCTGGCTGCCCGCCCGTGAACCCCTGGGGTCCACGGGCGGACGGCGCTAGTTCAGCAGGGCGTCCACGAATCCTTCGGCGTCGAACGGCGCAAGGTCATCCGGACCTTCGCCCAAACCGATGAGCTTCACGGGGACGCCGAGGCTCTTCTGGATGGCCACCACGATGCCACCCTTGGCGGTGCCGTCCAGTTTGGTCAGCACGATGCCGCTGATGTTGACCACCTCTGCGAAGACCCGGGCCTGGTTCAGGCCATTCTGCCCCGTGGTGGCATCCAGGACCAGCAGGACCTCGTCCACTTCCGCCAGTTTCTCGATGACGCGCTTGACCTTGCCGAGCTCGTCCATGAGGCCCGTCTTGTTCTGGAGGCGGCCGGCGGTGTCCACCATGACCACATCCACTTCCTGGTCGATGCCCGCCTTGACGGCTTCATACGCCACCGAAGCGGGGTCGGCGCCGTCAATGTCCGACTTGACCGTGGGGACCCCGACACGCTGGCCCCACGTGGCCAACTGCTCGGCGGCGGCGGCGCGGAACGTGTCGGCCGCCCCCAGCAGCACGTCCTTGTCTTCAGCCACCAGCACGCGCGCCAGCTTGCCCACCGTGGTGGTCTTGCCCACGCCGTTGACGCCGACAACAAGCACGACGGCGGGCCGGTCACCTTGGCGGGCGACGTTCAGGGAGCGGTCCATGGAGGGGTCCACGAGCTTGATGAGTTCTTCACGGAGCATGGCCTTGACATGCTCCGGATCACGGGTCCCCAGGACCTTGACCCGTTCACGCAGCGACTCGACCAACTGCATGGTGGGTTCGGTGCCGAGGTCCGCCAGGAGCAAGGTTTCCTCGACCTCGTCCCACACGTTTTCGTCGATTTTGTCGCCGGACAGCAGGGCCAGCAGCCCCTTGCCCAGGATGTTGTTCGACTTCACCAGGCGTGCGCGAAGCCGGTTCAGGCGGCCTTCCACTGGCGCGGGAGTCTCAACGGAGATGGTTTCCAGGCCGGCGGCGTCGTCCGGGACGTCGGTCTCTTCTACAGTTCCATCGAAGGGAGGGGCCGGCGGCGTGGGAGCCGGTCGGTCCTCCACCAAGGTTCCGCCGCCTGCCGCCGGGGTCTGGACGGGGTCGTTGGCATCGCGGGTTCCCGTGTACCGTGACCCGGTTTTCCGGGCTTTCATCAGCACCGGTACCAGCCCGCCGACCACGACGAGCGCAGCCACAATGGACAGAATTATGGGTAGGAAATCATTCACTCCCCTACCTTCTCACAAAGCTATGCCCCGTCACCGAGCCGTTGGCTGATGACCGTGGACACCCCGTCTCCCCGCATCGTCACCCCGTACAGGGCATCCGCCACTTCCATGGTGCGCTTCTGGTGCGTAATAACGATGAGCTGGCTGGACTCCCGGAGCTCCTCGAAGATGGTGATGAGGCGGCCCAGGTTGGTGTCGTCCAGTGCGGCTTCGACCTCGTCCATGACATAGAAGGGCGAAGGCCTGGCTTTGAAGATCGCCACCAGCAACGCCACCGCCGTCAGCGAACGTTCTCCGCCGGAAAGCAGCGAAAGCCGCTTGATCTTCTTTCCGGCCGGACGTGCCTCGACCTCGATGCCGGTGGTCAGCATGTCCTCGGGGTCGGTCAGGACCAGCCTGCCTTCGCCGCCCGGGAAGAGCCGCGCAAAGACGTGGTCGAACTGCCTGGAGGTGTCCGCGAAGGCCTCCGTGAATACTTGCTGGACCCGGTTGTCCACTTCCTTGATGATGTCCAGCAAGTCCTTCCGGCTGGCCTTCAGGTCTTCCAGTTGGGTGTTGAGGAACTGGTGGCGTTCCTCGAGGGCAGCGAACTCTTCCAAAGCCAGCGGGTTCACCTTGCCCAGGGCTGCAAGTTCCCGTTCGGCTTTCTTCAGCCGTTTCTCCTGCTCCGCACGGACGAACGGGATGCCCTCGACGATGGGGTTCCCGTCCTCGTCCACGGGTGCGCGCAGCTCGGCCCACTTGTCCGCTCCCGGCCCCGCCGGTACGGGCACCGGCTGGTCAGGTCCATACCCGGCCACCAGTTGCTCCGCAGAAAGCCCGAGCTCTTCCACAGCGCGCTGTTCGAGTGCTTCGATCCGGAGCCTCTGCTGTGCCCGCGCCAACTCATCCTTGTGGACTGAATCGGTAAGATCGGCCAGCTCCCGGGCGAACGCGTCGTTGCCGGAGCGTACTTCGGACAGGTCCCGCTCCAATCGTTCACGGACCTGTTCGGCGAGGTCGCGCTCCCTCCCGGCCAGGTCCACCGAAACATCGATGAACTGCAGGGCCTGTTCAACGGCTGCTGCCACCGCAGCCGCCCGTTGCGCCTGGGCCTGCCGCCGCCGCGCCCGCCGTGCAGCTTCTTCGCGTGCCCGGCGTTCGGTGGCTGCTGCCCGTTCCAGGGAGGCCGCCCTGTTGCTGACAGCCCCCAGCTGCTCCTCGGCGGTCCGCAGTGCCAGGCGGGCCTCCATCTCGGCAGCCCGGGCCGACCTCGCTTCTGCGGCCAGTTCATCCCGGATGTCCGTGGAGGGCTCATCGTCCGGTGCTTCCTGGGCGGCAGCCAAGCGCTCGGCAGCTACTTCCAGATCCAGTTGCGCTTCGGCGATGTTGGCTTCGGCCCGGGCCAGCGAGGCTTCAAGGCGCTCACTTTCGCCCACGGCGCTGCGCAGGAGCGAGTTCAGGTGGCCCAGCCGTTCCGCGACGGCGGCAAGCCGGGCATCCGATTCGTGGAGCCGGTCCAGGGCAGCATCGGCACGCTCCTGCGCTTCCACACGACGTGCCCGCGCACCTGCGAGCGCAAAACGTCCGCGTTCCAGTGCTCCGGTTACTTCTTGAAGCCGGGCAGCGGCGTCGTCAACTTCCGCCTGGATCTCCAGCAGCGACGGCGCGGTGGCGGACCCGCCGTGGGCGGTGAGGGAGGTCAGGACGTCACCGCCGCGGGTGACCGCCGTGAGCTCGGGCCGTTCAGCCACCAGAGCCGCGGCGGCCTGCAGGTCATCGACGACGGCGGTGGCGGCCAGGAGCGCCAATGCGGCTTGGGCCGACGGTTCGGTGACTTTGACGACGTCGGATGTCCAGCGGCAGCCGCCAGGCAAGTCCAGGTCCTGCGGGCGGGGGTGGTCCGTCTCCGGGGCGAGCAACAAGGCTGCCCGCCCGGCGTCTTCATCTTTCAGGAGGTTCAGGGCTGTCACTGCGCCGGCTGTGTCCAAGACGACAAGGGCATCCGAGGCCTGGCCAAGGGCGGCGGCGACGGCAGCCTCGAAACCGGGTTCGATGGCCAGCATGCCGGCAAGCGGACCGACAAGGCCGTCGATGCCGGCTGACAACAGGCGTCCGGATCCGTCCTTGCGGTTGAGGCCCAGTTGCAGCGCATCCTTCCGGGCGGTCAGGGCATCCCGCTCGCGCAGGGCATCGCGTTCGGCCGCGGTGAGTTCTTCGATCTCCGCGACGACTGCCTCAAGGGCTTCCATGGCGGACTCGTATTCTGCATCCAGGCCTTCTTCGCCGTCTTCAACACCCGCTACCTGTGTTTCCAGGGCGGTGAATTCACTCTGGGCCTGGCGACGCCGTTCGTTGCCGGCGGCGAGTGATTCGCGGAGGCGCCCACGTTCGGCTTCTGCGGCCTCTGCCCGTGACCGGGCGGCCGCGACCTGCCCTGCCAGGCGGGCCAGGCCCTCGCGACGGTCCGCTGCCGCCCGGAGCATGGCCGTAAGCCGTTTGTCTTCCGCCGCGGCGAGGGCTTCGGCTGAATCCTTGGCCACCGTGGCTTCAAGCAAGGCAGCCTGCTTGGCCAGGATGTCGTGTTCCAAAGCAGCTTCCTCGTCCCGGACCCTGGCGGCCTGGCGCTCCAGCTGGTCAGGGTCGCGGCCGGTATCCGGTGGGAGCTCCGAGGAGCCAAGGAGCCGGCGCCGTTCGGCGGCCAGTGATCCCAGGGAGCGGAAGCGTTCCCTGGCTGCGGAGAGTTGGTACCAGTTGTCGCGTGCGGCATTGAGCCGGGGCGTGGCGTGGGCTGCACGCTGTTCCAGTTCCGCCTGCCGCCTGCGCCCGTTGCCCAGTTCCGCCTCAACGATCTGCCGGCGTTCCCTGAGGGCCTCTTCGTCTGCGACGTCCTGTTCCAGGGCGGTGGTCAGCTGGACGAGGTCATCGGCAAGGAGACGGGCACGGGCGTCCCTGACGTCGAACTGGACGGTCTGGGCGCGGCGGGCGATTTCGGCCTGCTTGCCCAACGGCGTCAACTGCCTCCGGATCTCGGCCGTGAGGTCCCCCAGCCGTGCAAGGTTTGCTTGCATGGCCTCGAGCTTCCGCACCGTCTTTTCCTTGCGGCGGCGGTGTTTGAGGATGCCCGCAGCTTCTTCGATGAAGCCACGGCGGTCTTCCGGGGTGGCATGCAGGACGCGGTCAAGCTGGCCTTGGCCGACGATGACGTGCATCTCGCGCCCCAGTCCCGAATCCGACAGGAGCTCCTGGATGTCCAGCAACCGGCACGGGGCGCCGTTGATGGCATATTCGGAACCACCTGTGCGGAACAGTGTCCGCGAGATGGTGACTTCGCTGTACTCGATGGGGAGGGCGTTGTCCGTGTTGTCGATGGTCAGCGAGACGTGGGCCCGTCCCAGGGGTGGCCGGCCTGAAGTGCCGGCAAAGATGACGTCCTCCATTTTGCCGCCACGGAGCGTCTTGGCGCCCTGCTCCCCCATGACCCAGGCGAGCGCGTCCACCACGTTGGACTTGCCCGAACCGTTGGGACCCACCACTGCGGTGACGCCGGGTTCGAAGTCGAACGTCGTGGCAGACGCAAACGACTTGAATCCGCGGACGGTCAAACTTTTCAAATGCAAGGCGCTTCGGTTCTCCTGGGTGGCCCGGGTGCTGTACCCCCTAAATCTACTGCGGTTTGGAATGAAACCTTGGATCCGGAGCCGAAAAAGCCTTGCGGGTGGCTTCCCCCGCCCCTACACTCCTGCCAAGGGTTACTTGTCGGTTTACTCCGGTGATCCCGCCTTCGCTTGCATGGTCTTCAGGGCAAGCGGGGTGGTTTTGGAGCACCGCAGGCTTTGTGGCCCTCGTGTTGCGATAACTGAAGATCTTGGTTTGACCCTGGCTGGGGAGCGGCAAGCAGGGACCGGGCGGTTTGCGCGGACCCGTACTGCAATGGCATACCCCCAGGAGTTCCGATGCCCGGACTTTCAGCCACCCGGCCCCAACCACTCTTCAAGGGCTTCCTCGTGCCCCTTGTCCTTGCGATGGTTGCCGCTTTGCTCCCCCTGACGGCACCTGCGGCCATGGCGGCCGGGCCCTGCGACCCCGTGGTGAATCCCGTGGTGTGCGAGAACTCGAAACCCGGCAGCCCGCCGTCGGAATGGGACATTTCAGGGGCCGGTGACGACTCCATCCAGGGCTTCTCCACGGCCATCAGTGTCAACGCGGGCCAGCCCATCCAGTTCAAGGTCGATACCAACGCTTCCACGTACACGATCGCGATCTACCGCACCGGCTGGTACGGGGGCAACGGTGCCCGCAAGATTGCCGATGTGACTCCGTCTGCTTTCCGGCAGAACCAGCCGGCGTGCCGCCATGACCTCACCACCGAGCTGTACGACTGCGGCACATGGGCCGTTTCAGCCACCTGGCAGGTGCCGTCCACGGCCGTCTCCGGCATCTACCTTGCCTTGCTGACGCGTCCCGACACCGGGGGCCAGAGCCACATCACGTTCATTGTCCGCAATGACGGCAACCGCTCGGACATCGTCTTCCAAACGGCGGACCAGACCTGGCAGGCCTACAACTCCTATGGCGGCGCCGATTACTACCAAGGGGCCAACGGGCGGGCCTACAAGGTCAGCTACAACCGGCCCATGGCAACGCGCGGTGGCCCTGGCGGCCGTGATTTCTACTTTGCCAATGAGTACCCCATGGTCCGCTTCCTGGAACAGAACGGTTACAACGTCAGCTACATCAGCGGGCTGGACGCGGACCGCAACGGCGCCGAACTGCTGAACCACAAGGTGTTCCTGTCTGTGGGCCACGATGAGTATTGGTCAGGCCCCCAGCGCGCCAATGTCACGGCGGCACGCGACGCCGGCGTCAACCTGCAGTTCCTCTCCGGAAATGAGATGTACTGGCGGACCCGGTTCGAGCCCTCCAGCGTGGACGGCGCGGCGGGCCGGACGCTGACCTGCTACAAGGAAACCTGGGCCAATGAAAAGATCGACCCAACGGCGCAGTGGACGGGCACCTGGCGCGATCCACGGTTCGCCTCCCAGAGCAATGGAGGCGGACTTCCCGAAAACGGGTTGACCGGCACGCTCTACATGTCCAACTTCTCCGACCTGCCGGTGACGGTCTCCGCGGAAGAAGGCAAGACCCGGCTGTGGCGCAACACGTCACTCGCGTCCCTTCCGGCGGGAACATCCGCAGCGCTGGCACCCCATACGGTGGGGTACGAATCCAACGAGGACCTGGACAACGGCTTCAGGCCCGCCGGGTTGATCCGGCTCTCCACCACCACGGGCAACGTACCCCAGTATTTGCAGGACTTCGGCAACACCGTGGCGCCAGGCACGACCACCCACAACGTGACCCTCTACAGGGCGGCCAGTGGCGCACTGGTCTTCTCCGCCGGCAGCGTCCAATGGACCTGGGGCCTGGACCAGGAGCATGACGGAGACGGCGCGGCCGCCGACATCCGGATGCGGCAGGCCCAGGTGAACCTCCTGGCCGACATGGGTGCACAACCCGCCACCCGGGCCGCAGGCCTGGTCGCAGCCACCGCGAGCAGCGACAAAACTGCGCCGACCGCCGCAATAACGGCCCCTGCCAACGGCACTGCGATCGCCCATGGCGCCAAGGTGACCGTCACGGGAACCGCAGCGGACACCGGCGGCGTGGTGGCCGGCGTCGAGGTTTCCACCGACAACGGTGCCACCTGGCATCCAGCCCAAGGCAAACAGAACTGGACCTACAGCTACATTCAGCAGGGATTTGCAACCGCCGCCATCCAGGCCCGCGCGATCGACGACAGCGCAAACATCGGTGCCGCAACATCCCGAAGCCTCACAGTGAACGGTCCCTACAGCGTCTTCGGACAAACGATTCCTGCCAAACCGGATTCCGGCGACGGTGGATCCTACGAGATGGGACTGCGGTTCACCCCGACAGTGGACGGATTCATCACAGGAGTCCGTTTCTACAAGAGTGCAGCCAACACAGGAACCCACACCGGCTCCCTGTGGAACTCCAGCGGAAGCCGCCTGGCCACCGCCACCTTCACCAACGAGACATCCACCGGCTGGCAAACCGTCCTCTTCAGCCAGGCCGTGGCCGTAGCAGCCGGACAAAAGTACACCGTCTCCTACACCGCACCCAACGGCCACTACGCCGTCAAGGAATTCCAATGGGCAAGTTTCGGCTCCACCGCCGCGCCCCTCACGGTGGCCGGAGGCTTCGGCGCCGAACCCGCCGGTGTCTATGCAGGCGGGCAGGGCTTCCCCACCTCCAGCTTCAACGGTGGCAACTACTTCGTTGACGCGGTGTTCAGCACGGTGGACACCAGTCCCATGACCGTCTCCGGGCACAACCCGCTGCCGTCATCCTCCAGTGTCTCGGTCAACACCTCCGTCAGCGCGGTATTCTCCAAGCCCGTCGCAGCTGCGTCCGTGAAGCTCAACCTCGCCTCCAGCTCCGGACAAGTGGCGGGAACCACCTCGTACGACTCCGCCACCCGCAGGGCAACCTTCACACCGTCAGCAGCGCTCGCCTTCAGCACCCAGTACACGGCAACGCTGTCCGGGACCGACACCAGCGGTGGCGGGGTGACGGCCGGCGGCACGTGGTCCTTCACCACCGGTGCCACGATCCCCGTTCCCGGTTCGTGCCCGTGCAGCCTGTTCAACGACTCCGTCACCCCCGGGATCGAGGAACTGAGGGAAGGTGTTCCGCTGACCCTCGGCGTACGGTTCTCGAGCGTTTCTGCCGGTGAAGTGCTGGGTATGCGCTTCTATAAGTCGGCGGGCAACACCGGCACGCACAACGGAGCCCTTTACACAGCATCCGGGCAGCAGCTTGCCACGGTGAGCTTCACCAACGAATCTGCCTCCGGATGGCAGTCCGCCATGTTCAGCCAACCGGTCCAGATGGCAGCCAACACCGAATACATCGTGTCCTACAAGTCATTGACCGGGACCTATTCGGCCACGCCCAACGGATTCGGCCAAGGCATGAGCGTAGGACCACTGCGGACGGGCTCCGACGCCGGCGCCTACACCTACAGCGGCGACTTCCCCGGTTCACGGTCCTCTACGAGCTACCTGGTGGATGTGATCGTCAACGTGCCGCCGCCCGCCTTCACGCCGACCAACAAGACACCGTTGCCAGGATCATCCAGTGTTCCGTTGGACACCGCCGTCAGCGCGGTGCTGTCCGAGGCAGCCACGGGAGTCAGCCTCTCCGTCAAGACGGCGGCCGGCGCCACGGTGGCCGGCACCTCGACCTACAACACGGACACCAGGAAAGCGACCTTCACGCCGAGCGCACCACTGGCCGCGGCTACCAGCTACACGGCCACCGTCACGGCAACAGCAGTGTCGCGGCAGGTACTGAGCGATGCCACGTGGACGTTCACCACGGTTCCTGCGCCGCGGACACCCGGCGCCTGCCCCTGCACGCTCTATCAGGACACGGTGACACCGGCAACGCCGGACGCCAACGATGGCGTTCCCCTGACCCTCGGCGTCAGGTTCGCCAGCGACACCGAAGGCCAGGTCACCGGCATCCGGTTCTACAAGTCGTCCGGAAACACCGGAGCCCACACCGGCTTCCTGTACACGGCAACGGGCCAACTGCTTGCCAGCGTTGCTTTCGCCAACGAATCGACCATGGGCTGGCAAACGGCAATGCTCAACCAGCCCGTCACCATCCAAGCGGATGTCGAGTACGTGGTGGCGTACAAGTCACCCACGGGCAACTACTCCTACACGGCCAATGGTTTCGGCCCGGGCTTCACCAGCGGACCCCTCCGGACCGCGTCCGACTCCGGCGCTTTCGCCTACGGCAGCGACTTCCCCAACGTCTCCTCCAGTTCGAGCTACCTGGTGGATCTGGTGTTCGCGGTAACCCCGCCTCCGTTCACCATCAGTGAGCAGGTTCCGGCACCCGGTGCCACGGGCATACCCGGCGACGTGAAGCCGTCCATCACCTTCTCCAGCGCAATCCGTCCCGGCGCCACGTTCACGCTGGGCACCAACGGGTCCTCCATCGCCGGAACCGCGGCATTGTCGGCCGACGCCCGTACGCTGGTCTTCACCCCCGCCACGGCCCTCCCCGCGAGCGCAACAGTCACGGCGACTGTTTCAAATGTGGTGTCCCAACAGGGCCAGACCCTGCCCACCACCACGTGGCAGTTCACTACTGCTGCTGCCACTATCCAGCAGTCCTCGATGTTCGGGTCTCTGGCTCCCCAGGTGGCAGCAGCGTCCGATCCGCAGCCCGTTGAACTGGGAACGGCCTTCACTGTGTCCCAGCCCGGCAACGTAACAGCGATCCGTTTCTACAAGGGGACGGGCAATTCCGGAACGCATGTGGGCTCGCTCTGGAATTCCGCGGGAACGCGGATAGCCCAGGTGACGTTCACCAACGAGACGGCGACGGGCTGGCAGACAGCCACCTTGTCCACGCCGGTAGCGCTCACGGCGGGCCAGCGGTACGTGGTTTCCTACCGCGCACCCAACGGCCGCTACTCCTACACCTCGGGCTTCTTCAACCAAACCTGGACCAGTGGAGTCTTCACTGCGTCCGGACCCAACAACGGCCTCTACCGGTACGGCTCGGGCAGTGTGATGCCGGGCAACTCGTGGAATGCAACAAACTACTTTGTTGACGTTGTCTTCGCGACCACCGGAACCTCCCAAGCAGCACCAGCCCAGACACAGACGGCTACGGCAACCCCAACAGCCACCAGTACGGCAACGGCTTCCCCGAGCCCCACGCCAACACCCTCACCCACCACAACGCAATCCGGCGGACTGCTCTGCACGCTGTTGCGGACCTGCTGAAACCCAACCGCCCCTAAGCTGCCGGCGCCCGTTCCCCCGAACTCCAGGAGCGGACGCCGGCATCGTTGTGAAAGATTACCGAACCACGCTGGGCGACCACGCGTGCTTGATGAAGACGGACGGTTGGGACGCCGGATCGGTACCCAGCTTCCAGATATTGCTGTCGCCCTCCAGCGACTCGTCCGCGAGGCCATAGAGCAGGTTGTCGTTGTCCAGCCACTCAATCTGGTCATCCACGCTGCGCTTCTCAGCCAGGACTGTTTCCCGTCCTGAAGCGAGGTCAAGAACTGCGACGTTCCAGTGGGCGGCCAGCGTCCCGCCGTCGTTCTTCTTATAGGCAATCCTGGTGCCGTCCGGAGAGATGGACGGGCACTCGACGTTGTCGTGGACGGCGGTCAGGGTCTTAGCCGACAGGCTTCCCCGAACCAGCCAGATGCGGCCGGACGATGCTGCCGTTGCATAAAAAGCATCCTCCTGACCGGGCACGAAGGTGACACCCCAGATATTCCTGTCCGCCGCCGTCAGTTGCTGGCCGTTGACCATCAGGGCAAAGTCCTCAAGATTGCCGGTGGTGCCCGATGGCAGGGCGATTTCGGTGGCCGTGGAGAATCCGGCCGTGGCGTACGAGTGTCCTGTGACGAAGACGGTGGTGGCAATCATGGAGCCGTCGGGACTGGTCCGGGTCCGGCTGGGAATTCCAGGCAAAGGCCACGTGCGTTCGCGGTTCCAGTCCTTGTCCAGCACCTCGGCTTGAAAAGCTGTGACGAGTCCGCGGTTTGTCTTCAGGCAGACCACGCTCGACCTGGTCCCGTACACCCTGTCACAGGCTTGGCCACTGACGGCCCGGGTGCCGTCAGGCTCGGACAGGGGAACTGTTGCGGCGTTGCCGTAGCCTTGGCCCGCAGCGGTGTTCCTGAACAGGACAAAGGGAACCGAAGGAAGCTGACCGCCTGCAGTCACGCCAACGGAAGGGGCCGCCGTGAGGCTCTCCTGGAAGCGCTGATAGGCACTGGCAGCATAGATTCCCGCCGCCGCCAGCACCACTGCCGTCACGGCCAGCAGGATGCCCCAGCGCAGCCGCCCCGTGACGATCGTCCCGCTCACGCACTTGCCTTCGCGCCTTTGGCGCCGGGCAGGATGAAGAGCACAGCCACCACGGCGCATGCCAGCAAAGCGCCGGCAATGACCATGGCAGTGGTCGCACCCACGGCGAACCACAGCACACCGAATCCTGCTGAAGCGGCCATTCTGCTCAGCGCCACCACGGTCTGCGCCGACGCAATGCCCATGGCCAGCTTGCCATGCGGCGTCAGTTGGGCCGCCAGGGCGGCCAGCACGCCGTCGGTGGCCGCATAGAAAGCGCCGAGGAGGATGAGGCAGCCCGCGGTACTCCACAAGCCGCCCCATGGCAACGCAGCCAGGAAGTAGCAGGCGAGCAGAGCGACGTGGCCGCCGATGAACACGGGAACCCTGCCAACCCTGTCAGCCAACCGTCCCAAGGGAATCGCGAATGCCAGGAAGACCACGTTCGTCCCCACGAACAGCAGGGGGAACCACTGGACCGCAAAGGAATCGCGCGCCTGCAGGACAAGGTAGATGAACGCATCGCCGATCGTGAGGATGCCCAGGAGTCCGGCTGCGATGAGCAACCTGCCAAGTCCCGGTTCTTTGAAATGCCCCCACGAGAGAGCGAAGAGGCGGCGTTCGGTGCCCGGCCCTGTTTTGGCGCTCTGCGCGTCCCGCAGTCCGGGCGCCTTGAGGTCCGGCACCACCAGGGCCAGCACGGCCACGCCGATGACGGCAAACGCAAGCGAGACGACGAAAACCGTGCTGAAGCCGTTGGGGATCATCAGCAGGACAAGGAAGGCAATCATGGGTCCGGCAGCGGCACCGATGTTGTCCAGCATCCTGTGGACACCAAAAGACCTCGCCAGGTGTTCCGGTTGGGCAGAAACCGTAATAAGTGCGTCCCGGGGGGCGGTGCGGATGCCCTTGCCGATCCGGTCGCCCGTGACGATCGCCGCTATGGTCCAGAAACCGCCGGCAAACAGGAAACCGATGCGGGCCAGCATGGAAAGCCCGTATCCGGCCAAGGCCACACGTTTGGGATGGCCCGTGCGGTCGGCGGCCCAACCCGCTGCAATCCGCACGATCGCGCTGGCACCCTGGTTGATCGCATCGATAAATCCGAAGGCGATCGTCCCAAGTCCCAGGAACCCGGTGATGTACAGCGGCAGGACAGCGGCCACGGATTCGGAGGAAACATCCGTGACCATGCTGACGATGCCCAACCACAGAATGACCGGAGACAAACGAAACGGAACGTCGACCGCTGACATTCCGTCCACCGGCGCCGGACCGGCGCTCTTCGGCTTGTCCCGCTTACCTCCGCTGCGGTCAGAAAGAGAAATATACATCCATGCCCCTACCCTGCCGTACGGATGCTGCCCAGCAACTGGAAGCGTGAGCTCCCTGTTCCTGTCGTCGAAACCGATACCGTGACCGTGTCCCCGCCCCGGACAAACCTCTGCGCCAGGGAACCGTCGGGGGCGGGGGCGTCCTCGAACCAGAAACCCCGGCCCACAAGGGTCTGCCGGAAGTTGGCCAGGACGTCAGACTGGGAGGCGCCGACGATCCCGTCTGCGGTCAGCTGCACGATATCCCCCGACGTCGAAATGCTGGTGGAGCCTACGGTGGTCCCTTTGGGCAGGGTGAGGATGTCTGCCGGCCAGCCGTCCACCACTTCTCCCTGGGCCGTGCCCGGCGCCGGTGGCGCTCCTGTGAGCAGCGGGGCGGGCTCTGACGGAGCAGGAAGTCCCGTCGGCGTGGCCGTGACCGGCGGAAGGACCTCCAGGGGCTTGGTGCCGGAAGGTTGCTCTGCGGCGCCGTAGGTCGGATTGGGTTCGGAAGCGTTCGACGTCGGGCTGCCGGAGCCGGGTGCCGCGGCACTGGCGGAAGGGTCTGCACCGGCAGCACTGCTTGTACTGGTGGAGGGGGCCGGGGAGGCGGTACTCCCCTGCCGGGCCAGCTGATCGAAAACCACGGCAGCCACGGCAATCACCAAGGCAAGACACAGCCCCACGATCACCAGCCGCCGCGCCGTCATGGCCGGTCCAGCCCTGTCGCATCACCTTGCGCCAAGCTTTTCATGGGGACAGTCTGCCAGTTGCCACCCCTGATGCGGAACAGTTTGAACGGTGCGGAAAATTGCGCGGTCCGCGTGCTTGCCGGAGGGCTTTTACCAGCGCCCGTTCCTGGGACGCGGCTGGCAGACAGGGCACGTGTAGGAGGAACGGTTCATGAACTGTTCCCGCTTTATGATGCTGTGCAGCCCGGCGGCTTCACACCGGCTGCAGGCCTGGCCTTCCCGCCCGTAGGCATTGAGGGACCGCGCGAAGTACCCGGAGTCGCCGTTGACGTTGACGTACAGCGAATCGAAGCTCGTTCCCCCGGCAGCGAGAGCTTCATCCATGACGTCCTTGACCGCCTGCAGGAGCCGTTCCGTGTCCGCGCGCCGCAGCCTGTCCGTGGGCCGTGCATAGTGGAGCCGTGCCCGCCATAGGGCCTCATCGGCGTAGATGTTGCCGATCCCGGAAATGAGGGACTGGTCCAGGAGCGCGCGCTTCAAGCCTGTTTTCCTGGCCTTGAGCCTGCGGTGGAACGCATCCAGGGAGAACAGGGGATCCAGGGGGTCCCTGGCAATGTGCGAGGCTTCTTCGGCAATCTCCGGCAGCGGGGTCTCACCGAGACCGCCGGGGCCGTGGTCCGGGGTGGGCACCATGGACGTCACGAACAATCCGCCAAAGATGCGCTGGTCGACGAACCGCAGTTGCTCCGGCATGCCGGCCGACTCGCTGAGCCGGATCCTGACCTTGAGGTGTTTTTCATCCGGAACATCCGGGTCCTGCATGAGCAGTTGCCCGCTCATGCCAAGATGCGCCATCAAGGCCACCTTGGGCATCGGCGCTGTCATTGCCGGGCCGTCGTCCATGGCCAGGGGCATCCACAGGAACTTGCCACGGCGGACCACGTCCACCACCCTCGTGTGTTCCAGGTTGCCGACGAAGTCTTCCACACCCAGGGCATGCCTGCGGATGGAACGTGGGTCCAGGACCTCCACGGCGGTGATCGTGCGGCCCCTGACCCAGCGGGCCAGTCCGCGGCGGACAACCTCGACTTCGGGAAGTTCAGGCATGGTTCAGGCGGAAGCCGGTCCGGCGGGCGCCTGGTCCATCGCCGTCAGGGCACGCCAGGCATCGGCTGCGGCTTCCTGCTCGGCTTCCTTCTTCGAGTGTCCGGACCCGCGGCCGTAGGGCGTACCGCCGATGTTCAGTACGGCCTCGAAGGTGCGTGCGTGGTCGGGGCCGGAGCCTTCCACGGCGTAGTGGATAGTGCCAAGCTGTCGGCTGGCGGTCAGCTCCTGGATGCTGGTTTTCCAGTCGGTTCCCGCGCCCAAGGCACCGGCGTCCTTCAGCAGCGGCCCCACCAGGCGCATGACCAGCTGGCGGGCGGTCTCAATGTCATTGGACAGGTAGGTTGCGCCGATCAGCGCCTCCATGGTGTCCGCGAGGATTGAGGCCTTGTTCTTGCCATCGGTCAGTTTCTCGCCCTGGCCGAGATAGATGAACTCCCCAAGGCCAAGCTGACGGCCGATACCGGCCAAGGCCCGCGTACTCACGACGGCGGAGCGCCGCTTTGCGAGCTCGCCTTCGGGCAGCTCGGGGTTCTCCCGGTACAGGGAATCTGTGACAGAGAAACCCAAAATGGAGTCGCCGAGGAACTCAAGGCGCTCGTTGGTGGGGATCCCGCCGTTCTCGTACGCGTAGGAGCGGTGTGTCAGAGCAAGACGAAGCGTCTCGGTGTCAATGGAGACACCGAGACGCTTCAGAAGCTCTTCAGTTGAAGACATCCTTGGTCAGCCTTTGACGGCAGATCAGGCGTCTGCGACCTTGCGGCCCTTGTATTCAAGGAACAGCGCGGTACCGGCGGAGTCGGTGACGACCTTCGCCTGGTGCGGCAGGCTGTAGGTAACGCGACCGTTTTCGACGGTCTTGACCAGGTTGGGGGCAGTTGCCTTCCACTGGGCACGGCGTGCGCGCGTGTTTGCGCGAGACATTTTCCGCTTGGGAACAGCCACGGCTATCTCATTTCTCTCTTAGTCCAACACTTACTAATCAGTTTGCCGGTCATTCTTAGCCAGATCAGCTAGGGCAGCCCAGCGAGGGTCAATGACCTCGTGGTGGTGCCCCGGCTCGTCTTCCAGGCGTATTCCACATTCGGAACAAAGGCCCTGGCAGTCTTCCCGGCACACCGGCTGGAACGGCAGCGTGGTTACCACTGCGTCCCGCAACACCGGCTCAAGATCGATCAGATCGTGCTCGACTCGACGTTGCTCTTCATCGTCTTCTCCTTCTGAAAGCTCAACACCTTCATAGAAGAAAAGTTCTTGCACATTGACCTCAAGGTCATACGCAAGGGGATCCAGGCATCGCCCGCATTCGCCGGTAACTTCGACGATCGCGGATCCGGATACCAGAATTCCTTCGTGTACGGCCTCCAGACGAAGGTCCAGCTCGACATCCGAGCCTTCCTCCACGCCAATGAGTGCCACACCAAGGTCACTTGGTGCAGGTACATGCTCGTTGAGTGTCCGCATTGTGCCCGGGCTGCGCCCGAGGTCCTTGACTGACAGCGCCAAGGGCGAACTTGCATCGCTCTTAATGAGAACTCCTGTAGAACATATGACCGACGTACCATCTTAGCCTGATCGCGAGTGAGGACTCAAACCGGCGCCGGGGCGCGCAAAAGCACGGCGGTTTCCGTTTGGATCCCCGGGGCATCAAGCCATCGAGGCACCTGACAAGCCTACCCCTTGCGCGGACTGTCCGACGGAGGCTCGCCAGCCAGGAGGCGCTTGAGCACCGATTTGGGCACGAAGTCCGAGATGTCACCACCGAGGACGTTGACCTCTTTGATCAGCGTGGAGGACAGATGGACATAATGCGCTTCCGCCGGAAGGAACACGGTTTCGACACCGGACAATTGCCTGTTCATCGTGGCCATGGGCAGTTCGTAGTCGAAGTCGGAAGACGAGCGCAGCCCCTTGACGATCGCCGACACTCCACGGTGACGGCAATACTCCGCCAGAAGCCCCTCCCCCATGGGCTCCACGATGATGCCACGCAGCGAGGCCAGGGTCTCCCGCGCCATTTCCATCCGGTCCTCCAGGCTGAAACGGTACTTCTTGGCGTAGTTGGTGGACACAGCCACGATGACTTCGTCGAACAAGCCGGCCGCGCGGGCAATGACCTCGAGATGGCCGTTGTGGATGGGGTCAAAGGATCCGGGGCATACCGCGCGTCTCATGAGACGAACCTACCCCAAAGCTTCGCCGGGATACCATGGCTGACATGTCATCCGCAGGCAGCACCGTCCCCTTGGCCGCTCCCGGCAGTTCCGCCAGCCCGTGGCAACGCGCAGCCAGCGGAGCCAACCTGTTGTCCGCGGACGGAACGCTGGGTATGACGATCTTCGAAGAGATGACCACGCTGGCCAACTCCACAGGTGCCATCAACCTCGGCCAGGGTTTCCCCGACGAGGACGGACCGGCCGACATCAAGGCAGCGGCGCAGGCGGCCATCGCCGCCGGCGCCAACCAATATGCGCCCGGCAAGGGCGTCCTCGAACTCCGTGAGGCCGTGGCCGCCCACCAGCACCGCTTCTACGGGCTGGATGTTGACCCGCACGCTGAAGTCGTGGTCACCACCGGAGCCACGGAAGCCATTGCTGCATCGCTGCTGGCTTTTGTACAGCCCGGAGACGACGTTCTCACCTTCGAGCCTTTCTACGACTCCTATGGGGCCATCATCGGGATGGCCGGCGCCCGCCACGTGACCGCTCCCCTGCAGGCCCCGGATTTCCTCCCCGATCTCCAGGCCCTCGAGACCGCCTTCACCGACCGCACCAAGGTGGTTCTCCTCAACAACCCGCACAATCCCACAGGCGCCGTCTTCCCCCTTGAAGTCCTGTCCAAAATCGTGGAGCTGGCCGTCAAGCACGACGCCATCATTGTCAGCGACGAGGTCTACGAGCACCTGACCTTCGGCGTGCCGCACATACCGGTAGCTACGGTGCCCGGCGCCGCCGGACGGACCATCACGATTTCCTCGGCGGGCAAAACCTTCTCCTTCACCGGTTGGAAGGTCGGCTGGCTCACGGGGCCGGCAGACCTCGTGGCGGCGATCCGTACGGTCAAGCAGTTCCTGACCTACAGTTCCGGGACACCGTTCCAGAGCGCCATTGCCGTGGGCCTTGCCCTTCCCGACGACTTCTACACCGGCATCGCCAGGGAACTTGAGCAGAAACGGGACATCCTTTCCGAGGGACTCCGCGCGGCAGGGTTCGGCGTCTACACCCCCAGCGGGACATACTTCGTTAACGTAGATACTGCCCCGCTGGGAATAGCGGATTCCGTGGACCTGGCCCGGCGCCTGCCGGAACTGGCAGGAGTGGCGGCCATACCAGTTCCGGTGTTTTGCCATGCCGAAGGTGCTGAACGGACGCGGACCCTCCTGCGGTTCGCATTCTGCAAGAAACGCGAAGTCCTGGAAGCTGCTGCCGAACGGCTCGCAACCCTGAGGGACCGGCTCTGAAAGGCACCGGAGGTCCCCACGCTGCAAGCCGCTTCCTGCGTGCCACGGGACAACATGCCACCATCGAGGCCGACACCTTGGTGGAGGGCGCCTGCATCCTCAGCATCGGCGGGGCTGAGCAGTCCCACGTCAATCTGGCCCACCCCGAGGACATCTTCTACGAATACCTCCGCAGGATCGGACATCTTGTGGACCTGGCCGCCCGCCCAGGCATCCCCGTCACCGCGCTGCACCTCGGCGCCGGCGCCCTGACGCTGGCCCGGTATATCCAGGCGACCAGGCCAGGCTCGGAACAGTACGCCGTGGAACTGGAACGCGAACTGCTGGACTTCGTCCTGCATCACCTGCCCATGCCGGAGGGCACCCGCCTTCACACGCACATCGGCGACGCCCGCGACGCACTGGCAGAGCTTCCCGCCAAGCTGCGCTTCGACGTCGTCATCCTCGATATCTTTTCCGGTCCCGAAGCCCCGGCACATATTGCGTGCCGGGAATTCTACGAGGAAGCGGCGGCCCGTTTGCAGCCCTCCGGAGTCCTGATCGTCAACGTCGGCGATGAAGCAGCTTTGACCTTGGTGCGAAGCCAGGTGGCCGCGCTCAGGGAAAGCATGGCGGACGTTGCTGCGTTCGCCGAAAGCGGCATGTTTGACGGCCGCTACCCGGGAAACATCGTGCTGGCCGGCACACTGGCGCCCTGGCCACAGGACTGGACGACGCAACTGCTGGCCCGCGGCCCGCACCCCGCCGCCGTGCTGACGGGCGTGGACCTCGACAAGATCACCGGCTAGGCCGGTTCAGCAAACCACAACCTGGTTTCGCCGTACTTCTTCTCCGCAAAGCACTCCAGGCTTTCCGGCCACTGGGGCTCCGCACTGCGGGCGGATCTTTCCACCACCACAACGGCGCCTTCGTCCAGGTGCGGCGCAAGCTTGCCGAGCACCGCACCCAGTGCCGGTTCGGCCAGCGGGTAGGGCGGGTCCAGGAACACCAGATCCCACAAGTCGCCCGGCCCTGTCCGGTCCAGATACGACTCCACTTTGGAACGGTGGACCGAAACTTTCCTGCCGCCAAGGACCTGGTTGACCATGTCTGCGTTGCGCTGGCACACATCGCTGGCGCGGGCATCGAATTCCACCAGGTCAACGCTGCGTGCACCGCGGCTGGCGCTCTCTATGCCCAGGGAACCGGACCCGGCGTACAAATCCAGGACACGGGCGTCGTCCACCACGTCCAGTGATTCCAGACGGGAAAACAAAGCCTCCTTGACCCTGTCGGTGGTGGGCCTGGTGGCCGTTCCCGGAACGCTCGTCAGCGGGTTCCCGCCTGCAACGCCGGCGATAACGCGGCTCATGCACGTGCTCCTTTAACCGCGTTCAAGGAACGCCTCCTTCTCAGGGTTCAGGTACTCATCAATGGCAGCAGCCAGCGAAGGCTGGCCCCGCAGGGTGGGATCGACGGCCACCAGGTCCTGGGCGTCCGATCGCGCGCGCGCAATGAGGTCTTCGTGCTCAAGGACCCGCAGAAGCTTCAACGTTGACCGCCCACCTGACTGTGAGGCACCCAGGATGTCGCCTTCGCGGCGGAGCTTCAAGTCCTCCTGGGACAGTTCGAAACCGTCCGTGGTCGAGGCGACCGCATCAAGCCTGCGCCGGCTCGGATGGCCCGGTTCCAGCGTGGTGACCAGGAGGCAGGTTCCGGGCAGTCCGCCACGGCCCACCCGGCCACGCAGCTGATGGAGCTGCGAAATGCCAAACCTGTCCGCATCCAAAATCACCATGAGCGTGGCGTTGTGGACATCCACACCGACCTCGATAACGGTGGTGGAAACCAACAGCTTGGTCTGGTTCCCGGCGAACGACGCCATGGTCTCTGACTTGACCACCGGGTCCTGCCGCCCGTGAAGCGGGGCCAAGGGAACTCCCGCCAGCGAAGGCTCCTGGAGGAGGCTTTCGACCACGGCCGTGACGGACGCGAGCTCGCGGGACGGTCCTTCAGCCGACAGTTCGGCATCGCCCGGTTCAGCCTCCCCCGGACTGAAATCGCCGTCGTCGTCCGTTCCGATCTTGGGGCAGACGACGTACACCTGGTGCCCGGCGTCAATTTCCTCACGGGAGCGCTTCCAGATCCGGTCCACCCAGCCCGGGTTTTCCGCCAGGCCTACCACGTGGGTGGAGATCGGCGCCCGGCCTGCCGGCAGTTCATCCAGGACGGAGGTCTCCAGATCACCGAACACCGTCATGGCTACCGTGCGGGGAATGGGGGTGGCGGTCATGACCAGCAGGTGCGGCGGTCGCTGCGCTTTGGCCCGCAGCGCATCACGCTGCTCCACCCCAAAGCGGTGCTGTTCATCCACCACGATCAAGCCAAGGTCCTGGAAACTGGTCTTGTCGCTCAACAGGGCATGGGTGCCGATCACGATGCCCGCGTTTCCCGACGCGGCATCCAGCATGGCCTGCTTGCGGGCGGCCGTGGGCATGGATCCGGTCAGGAGCACCACCTGGACGCCTTCCTCTGCGGCATCACCGCCCAGCATCCCGGAACCACCGAACAGCGTATCGCGGGCCAAGGGGCCGAGGGTCCGGCGGATGGAATCGTAGTGCTGGGCCGCGAGTACTTCCGTCGGGGCAAGGAGGGCGGCCTGGCCGCCGGCATCCACCACCTGCAGCATGGCCCGGAGCGCCACAATCGTCTTGCCGGACCCCACTTCCCCTTGCAGGAGGCGGTTCATGGGTGTGTCCCGTGCGAGTTCTTCGGACAAGGTCTTTCCCACGGCCGCCTGCCCCGCTGTGAGGGTGAAGGGAAGGTTTCGGTCGAACACACCCAGGATGCCCTCGGCCACGGGACGGCGTGCGGTGGCTTCCTCCGCCGCAAGCTGTGCACGGCGCCGGGCAAGCGCGGCCTGGAGGACCAACGCCTCCTGGTACCGGAAGCGTTCCTGGGCACGTTGCCAGTCCCTGGCTGTTTCCGGCATGTGGATCAGGCGGTAGGCCTCAGCCACGCCCAGGAGCTTGTCCCGGTGGACCACCGGCCGCGGCAAGGGGTCAGGGAGTGACTGCAGGTCCAGCGTCTGCAGCAGGGTGGTGATGACCTTGTGGATCGACCAACTGGTCAGCTTGGCAGTGGCCGGATACACGGGAATGGGCATGGCTGCCAGCTTTTCCGGATCCATGGCGCCTTCGACATCCGGGTCCTCGTCCAGCAGCAGGAAGTCGGGATTGGTCAAGCCAAGTGCCCCTCCGTAACGGGTCACTTTGCCGGAGAACATCGCACGCCGGCCCGGCAGGAGTTCAGCCTTGGCCCGGAATCCGTTGAAGAAGCTCACTTTCAGCGTCCCGGCCACGGTGCTGCCGCCGGCTTCGTCCGTGACCACGACGTCGGTAATCGAACCGCGGCGGGCACGCATCTGACGCGTGCTGTTGGAAATGACCCGTGCGATCAGGGTTACTTCTTCGTCCAGCGGCAGCTTGGAGATAGGAGTCAGCTCGCCGCGGCTGAGGTAGCGCCTGGGAAAGTAGTTGAGCAACGCACCCGTGGTTTTAATGCCCAGGTGTTTCTCCAGCACCCCTGCCGAGCGTTTGCCGATCCGGCGTTCCAGGGGCAGTTCGAGCTCAGTGTTCATGCGGCGAAGGGTGCGCTGCGGGCCCGGCATCCTGCACTGCCGCGGGCTCCCGGGGAACTGCAAGTTGGCTCACGGCAAGGTCCGTGGGCTCCCCCAGGGAGCGGATCAAGGCCACTGCGGGCTCAGGGTCGGGGACGTGGACATGGACGCGCCAGCGGTACCGCACCTCCGCCGCGGAGTCGTCGTCTTGGTGATGGTTTGCCGAGCTGCCCACCTGGCTCATGATCACCGAATCCCCCATCTCATCAAGCCGCTGGCGGAGGATCGCCGCATCCAGGGGCAGGAGGTCGATGGTGCACATCACTTCAACGCCGTCATCTGCCGGCATGTGCTGGTGGATGTGCGGGTCCTGCAGCTGGTAACCGTGCAGGCCGTCCAGGAGCTCGTCCTGCAGCTCCTCTCCCAGCACTGCGGACCGGAGGCAATCGAGAACCAACAGCATGCCCACCCCGCCGGCATCCACTACATGGGCATCGTGGAGCGGTGCCAGTTGGTCTTCGGTGCGCACCACAGCCTGGAACGCTGCCTCCACCACGGCATCCAGCGCAAGGCCGAGCGCATGGTTGGAGTCGTCTCCGTTCTGGGTGGCGTCTACTGCCTGGGCAGCGTGGGCTGCTGCTTCCAGGACGGAGAGCATGGTTCCGGAAACGGGCTCGCTCAGTGCGGACCAGGCCCTGATTTGGGCCCGGTGCAGCGCGGCGGCAAGCAAAGGCGCACTCAGCCGGGTTTTTCCGGCCAGCGGTTCGGCGGCCGCGCACAGGAAGACGGCCAGCAACGTCCCGGAGTTGCCACGGGCTTGTTCGATGGCAGCCTGGCCGGCGTGTGCAAGGACCGCTCCGACGTCGGCACCGGCTTCGGTAGTCCCGGCCGGAGAGTCGTCGAGGGCGGCAAAGGCTGCGCGGGCCGTCAGATAGAGGTTCGTACCGGTGTCGCCATCAGCGACGGGAAAGATGTTGATCGCGTTGAGGCGGTCGCTGTGGTTGCCCAGGACCACCTCCGTTTTGCCTAGCCAACGTCTCATGGCGTGCGCATTCGCGGCGATCTTAGTCTGCAAAATGATCCCATCCCACGGTGTCGGCAGCTTGCCCGGCAATCCGGACCCCGTTGTCTCCCGGCGGTGCAACGGCATGCACTGAGCCTATCGCAGTGAACCCCTCCGGCAGCTGAATTCCGGCTGGGAAAGTGGCCAGCAACCCGTGGTCCTCTCCGCCGCCCAACACCCACTCCATGGCATCGGCGACCAGCAGGGCAGCGGCAGGTTCGAGCGGCGTGGCATAGCTTTTGAGGACGCCGGGGTCGAGGTCGATCAGCACGTTGCTGGCCGCGGCGAGCCGGGCGGCGTCACGGATGAGCCCGTCGGAAATGTCCATCATGGCAGACACTCCGGAGGCCGCCGCCAGGGGGCCCGCGGCCAGAGGTGGCCAGGGCCTGCACTGGCTGTCCATGAGGTCCCGCTGTTCAGGCGTGAGGCCAGTGACCGCCATGCCGCTTTCCAGCAGGGCCAGGCCGGCGGCAGCGCGACCCACGGTTCCGGCCACGGCCACGGAATCGCCGGGCCGGGCCCCTGAGCGGAGCACCGGCGGCTTGCCCGCCAACGTCCCCATGACGGCCACGGTCACGGACAGTTCACGCCCCCGGCCCAAATCGCCCCCCGCCACGGAACATTCCGCTGCCCCTAAACCTGAGATGCCCGCTGTGAGCCCGTCGGCAAACTCCTCCACCCATGAGACGGGAGTGGCCGGCGGCATGCTGAGGCTCACGACGAGGGACGTGGCGGTTCCGCCCATGGCATTGATGTCGCTCAGGTTTTGTGCGGCGGACTTCCAACCGACGTCGAAGCCCGTGGTCCGGTACCCGTTGTTCCACTCGACACGGAAATCCTGGTCCTGGGTCTGGGTATCAATGGAGATGAGTGTCCTGCCGTCCGGTGCAGCCACCAGCGCAGCATCATCGCCCGGGCCCAGGAGGACCGCGGGGCCCTGATGAAGCCGCGGAAAAATCCGGGCAAGGAGCTGTGGCTCCGACAACTGGCCGACGGTGAGGTGATCTTCGTGCACGCATCTACGCTATCGCGGCCGGCCGACAGAATAGCCGTGGCCATTGCCAGCGCCGGAATACCGCCTTCCCGGAGGCTATGTGACCAGCGCAACGTAAAGCCGGCGGGTCCGGCGGGCCGGGATAGTCTGGACTGATGCACCAGGATTTCGTTCGCCGTACCAGCCTTGTCCTTTCGCTGGGTGCGGCTTCCGCGCTGGCTTTGTCGGCGTGCGCCCCCGCTGTGGACGTCCCGGCCGCTGCCGACGCGGCCAACCCCGCCTGCGCCCCCATGATGGTCGCGCTGCCGGATTCAATCGGCGATGCAACGCTCCGGAAAACCAACAGCCAGGCAACAGCAGCCTGGGGTGACCCTTCCCAGGTGATCCTCCGGTGCGGGGTCAACGTACCCGGTCCCACCACCGACCGCTGTGTCAGCGTCAACGATGTCGACTGGGTTATCAAGGAAGGCAACCCCGTGTGGACGCTGACCACGTTCGGCCGCGAGCCCGCCACTGAAATCCTGATCGACCCCGCCAAGCTCGAATCGGCCAATATCAGCTCTGCGACCGTCCTGACCGAACTGGCCAACGCCGCCGGCAAGATCAAGGCAACCAAGGGCTGCGTAGGCCAGGAAGAACTGCAGGACCTGCCCTCAAGCCAGTAGCCGTCCCCGGCCGAGCGGCACGGCCTGCCCCGCTGACTGTTGTCCGGTTCTAGCGCAGGCCGGTCTTCCGGGTCAGCGCCAAGTGGATCAGTTCGTCGATGAGTTCGCTGTAGGAAAGCCCGGACGCAGCCCACATCTGCGGGTACATGCTCTTGGGGGTGAACCCGGGCATGGTGTTGATCTCATTGATGATCAGCTCACCGGACGGCGTGTAGAAGAAGTCCACCCTGCTGAGTCCCTCGGCGCCCACGGCATCGAAGGCCACAGCGGCCAGCTCACGGACCCTGGCAATGGCCTCCTCCGGCATGTCTGCCGGGCAGCTCAGCGCCGCTGCGCCGTCCTCGACATACTTGGCGGCAAAATCGTAGAACTGGTGCTCGCCGGCAGAGACGGCGATTTCCCCTGGCATGGACGTCCGCGGAGCATCGGTGCCGCGTCCCTGGAGCACGGCGCATTCAATTTCCCGGCCGCTGATACCGGCTTCAATGACCAGCTTGAGGTCGTGGCGGCGTGCCTCTTCAATGGCCGAATCCAGGCCGTCCAGGGAGTCCACCTTGGAAATGCCCATGGAGGAGCCTGCCCGGGCGGGCTTGACGAAAACAGGGAAACCAAGCTTGTCCACCCGTTTCCGGACACCGTCGGCATCGGTCAGCCATTCGCGGTCCGTCACCGCGATGTATGGTCCCACCGTCAATCCCGCGGCTTCGAAGACCACCTTCATGTAGTGCTTGTCCATGCCCACTGCGGAAGCCAGGACACCGGCTCCCACATACCGCGTGTCGGACAGTTCCAGCAGTCCCTGGATGGTTCCGTCCTCGCCAAAGGGGCCGTGCAGCAAAGGGAAAACCACATCCACGGAGCCGAGCTCCTGCGGAACAGCGTTGGGAGCGGTGACGATCAGCTGGTGCTCGCCTCCGATCTCGGCCAGGGTGACAGTCTTGTCCGACGGCGGGACTTCCGGCAGCGCTGCGGCGCTCAGGGACCACTGGCTGGTGTCGCCCGCCGCCAGGACCCATTGTCCCGACTTGGCGATGCCGATCGGGACGACATCGTACTTGCTCTTGTCCATGGCGCCCATGACGCCTGCCGCTGTGACACAGCTGACGGCATGCTCACTCGAACGTCCGCCAAAGAGGACCGCCACGCGGGGGCGGCGTCCAGCGGGAAGATTTTGTTCAGTCACCATTCAGTAGTCGCCTTCGGACTTCAGCGCCCGGGCCAGCAATCGTGGCCCCAGGTCGTCAACGGACATTTTGCCTTCAAGGACGGCCACCACTGCTGCAGTGATCGGCATTTCCACGTCAAGCTTGCCTGCGAGTTCGTGCACTGCAGGCCCTGATTTGATGCCTTCGGCGGTCTGCGTCATGCGTTCACCCACCTGCTCCAGGCTGAGGCCTTCACCCAGCAACCGGCCGGCCGTGTGATTCCGCGACAGCGCCGAAGAGCAGGTAGCCACGAGGTCCCCAAGGCCCGCCAGGCCGGCCATGGTGTGGGCTTCTCCGCCGAGGGCCAAGGCCAGCCGCGAGGTTTCGGCCAGGCCCCTGGTGATCACCGACGCCTTGGTGTTGTCACCCATCTGGCGTCCTTCGCAGATACCTACGGCAAGGGCAATCACATTCTTCACGATGCCCCCGATTTCCACGCCCACGACATCAGTGCTCGTGTATGGGCGGAAGTATGGCGCCGTGCAGCACAACGCCACAGAAGCAGCGGTTTCGGCATCACTGCAGGCGACCACGGACGCCGTTGGCTGTTCCCTGGCGATTTCCATCGCCAGGTTGGGACCTGAAACCACCACAACGCGCGACGCGGGAATGCCCAGCTCCTGCGCGATGACCTCGCTCATACGGGCATCCGTAGTGAGTTCCAGGCCCTTCATCAGCGAAACGACAATGGCGTCCTGCGCGATCAGCGGCTTCCACTCGCCCAGCTGTGGCCTGAGGGATTGGGCCGGCACTGCGAGCACCACCAGCTGCGCATCCTTCAGGACTTCGGCGACATCCGTGGACGCCGTGATACCGCCGGGCAGCTCGATGTCCTTGAGGTATTGCCCGTTGCGGTGTTCCTTGTTGATCTGCTCAACGACTTCAGCGCGGCGTCCCCAAATGCGGATGTCGCGCACGGCGCCCGTAGCGGCAGCAGAGTCTGCAAGGACTTTGGCAAACGTGGTTCCCCACGAGCCTGCACCCAGGACCGCGATTGTCTCCGGTGTTCCCGTGCTGCCCGGGGCAATCGTCATTTCGTGTCCCCTTCCGGGGCGCCGGGTTCAGCCTGGTCGCGGGCCGGTTCGGTACCCCGCTCCACGAACCTGCCGTGCTTGGACTGGTTGTTGCTGGCCGGGTCCCACCTCTCGGCGGGCGGCTGGCTGCCCCTGAGTTCGGCCAGGAGCCCGGTGATGGCGTCCATGATCACGTCGGTCGCTTCCTGCAGCGTCGTGCGGTCAAGCGGCCGGTCAGCGAAAGCGCTCAAATCAACGGGATCACCCACCAGGACCCGGACGGTCTTCCTGGGGAAGATATGGAACCGCTTCGCGTAGCGCGGAAAAACTTCCTGGGCGCCCCAATGGGCGATCGGTACCACAGGCGCCCCGGTCTTCAACGCCAGCCGCGCAGCTCCGGTGTGCCCCTTCATGGGCCACATGTCGGGATCGCGGGTCAGTGTCCCTTCGGGGTAGATGATGATGGCGCCTCCGGCGTCCACCACCTCACGGGCCACTTGCAGCGAGCGGTTGGCACCCGCCGTCGAACGTTCAACGGGGATCTGGCGGGTTGCCCGCAACAAGGAACCAAGCACGGGAGCCTTGAACAGGCCGGACTTGGCCAGGAAGTGCGGCGGGCGGTTTTGGTTGTACAGCATGTGGCCGACCACGATGGGGTCGATCTCCGTGCAGTGGTTGGGTGCTGCGATGAAACCTCCGGCGGGAAGCTTCTCCGTTCCCTCCCACTTCTTGGCCATCAGGATATTCATGAGCGGACGGGCAATGCCCGCCAGGAACACGAACGTGGCACGGCTCTTGGCCGATTCCTTCAAAGGAGTCCCCCGCTAGTTGGTGGTGAGGTCGAAATCGGCGCCCAAGGCGGCGAGCTTTTCCGTGAACCGTTCGTAGCCACGGTTGATGATGTCAATGCCCGTCACCCGGGAGGTGCCGGTTGCGGCCAGCGCAGCGATGAGGTGGCTGAACCCGCCGCGGAGGTCCGGGATATCGATCTCGGTACCCCTGAGCGGCGTGGGCCCGGAAATGACGGCCGAATGCAGGAAATTGCGCTGGCCGAACCGGCACGGGACACTGCCAAGGCACTCACGGTGCACCTGGATGTTGGCTCCCATCCGGGCCAGGGCGTCCGTGAAGCCGAATCGGTTCTCATAGACCGTCTCGTGGACAATGGACACCCCTTCGGCCTGGCTCAGGGCAACCACCAGCGGCTGCTGCCAGTCCGTCATGAACCCGGGGTGGACGTCTGTCTCAAGCACCAGCGGCGTGAGCTTGCCGCCGGGGTGGTAGAAACGGATGCCGTCATCCCCGATGTCCATGCCTCCGCCGACCTTGCGGTAGGTGTTCAGGAACGTCATCATGTCGCGCTGAGAGGCGCCCTCGACGAAGATATCTCCACGGGTCACCAGGGCGGCCGAGGCCCAGGACGCGGTCTCGTTGCGGTCCGGAAGGGCACGGTGGTTGTAGCCGCCAAGGTCCTTGACGCCTTCGATCCTGATGGTGCGGTCCGTTTGGACACTGATGATGGCGCCCATCTTCTGGAGCACGGCGATCAGGTCAATGACTTCCGGCTCGGTGGCGGCACCGCTGAGTTCAGTGATGCCCTCTGCCCGGGTGGCACTGAGCAGGACCTGTTCCGTGGCCCCCACCGACGGATACGGCAGGGAAATCTTGGCCCCGTGGAGCCCGTTCGGGGCGGAGATGTGGATGCCGCCGGGGCGCTTCTCCACCACCGCACCGAACTGGCGCAGGACATTCAGGTGGTAGTCGATGGGACGGTCGCCGATTTTGCATCCACCGAGATCGGGGATGAAGGCTTCACCGATCGCGTGAATCAGGGGACCACACAACAGGATCGGGATCCGGGAGTCGCCCGCATGGGCGTCGATGGCGGTACTGGAAGCCGTCTTGGCCTCTTTGGGGTCAAGGGTCAGGTCCCCCGTGGCCGGGTCCTTTGCCACAGTGACCCCGTGGAGCTGCAGAAGGCTGGTGACGACCTCGACGTCCTTGATCTCCGGGACGTTCCTCAGCACTGATGGTTCATTGCCCAGCAAGGCCGCAACCATGGCCTTGGGTACGAGGTTCTTGGCACCGCGAACGGTCACTCGCCCAGTCAAAGGCACGCCACCGCGGATTGTCAGAACACTACTCATCTATACCGGTTTCCTCACGACTACTCGCCCCCCAAACTAACAAAGGCTCCAGCTAAGCATAGAAGCTCGCGTTACCGAACCGAAATGCATCCGCGCCGTGCCGGGCAGATCTCCAGCCCCGGCAGCGGAAACGGAAATGGGCCGGCAGCAATTCAGCGCCGTCGTCTATCAGCTTTTCGCCGGCAGCGTGGTCGGTTTGAAGGCAGGCCGGGTGGCCTCGTACGCCGTAATGTCTTCCTCGTGCTGCAGGGTCAGGCCGATGTCGTCGAGGCCTTCCAGCAGGCGCCAGCGGGTGTAGTCGTCGATATCGAACGGAGCCACGACGTTGCCGCATTCGACAGTCTTGGAGACCAGATCCACTTTGACTTCGGCGCCCGGGTTGTTCTCCAGGACCTTCCAGATGAGCTCGATGTCGTCCTGGGCCACTTGCGCCGCCAGGAGGCCCTGCTTGCCGGAGTTGCCCCGGAAGATGTCGGCAAAACGGGAGGAGAGGACGGCCTTGAAGCCGTAGTCCTTCAGGGCCCAGACCGCGTGTTCACGCGAGGAGCCGGTACCGAAGTCCGGTCCGGCCACCAGCACGGAGCCGGCGTTGAACGGAGCCTGGTTGAGGATGAACGACTCGTCCTTGCGCCACGCTGCGAACAGGGCGTCTTCGAAGCCCGTGCGGGTGATCCGCTTGAGGTAGACAGCGGGGATGATCTGGTCCGTGTCCACATTGCTCTGGCGCAGTGGGACCCCGATACCGGTGTGGGTGGTGAACTTTTCCATGGGGATCCTCCTAGACTGCGGTTCCGGTCAGCGTTCCGGCCGTTGCGGGCTCAAGGTCCGACGGCGAGCTCAGCGTCCCCCGGATGGCAGTGGCTGCAGCGACCACGGGCGAGACCAGGTGGGTCCGTCCACCCTTGCCCTGGCGGCCTTCGAAGTTACGGTTGGACGTTGATGCGCAGCGCTCACCCGGTTCGAGCTGGTCCGGGTTCATGCCCAGGCACATGGAGCAGCCGGCAAAACGCCATTCGGCGCCGAAGTCCTTGAACACCTTGTCCAGCCCCATTGCTTCGGCTTCCAGCCTGACGCGGGCAGAACCGGGAACCACCAGCATGCGCACGTTCGGGTCCTTCTCCCGGCCACGGATGATGTCCGCGGCGGCGCTCAGGTCCTCAATGCGGGAGTTGGTGCAGGAGCCCAGGAAGACGGTGTCCACGCGGATGTCTTTCATGGGGGTTCCCGCTTCCAGGCCCATGTAGTGCAGGGCACGCTCTGCCGCGAGCTTGGCGTTCTCATCACCGAAGTCTTCCGGCGAAGGCACCTTGGCAGAGAGGGAGACGCCCTGGCCCGGGTTGGTTCCCCAGGTCACGAACGGCTCCAGCGTGTTGGCGTCCAGGTCAACTTCGACGTCGAACGTCGCGTCTTCGTCGGTGTGCAGCGTGTTCCAGTACTCGACGGCGGCATCCCAGTCCGCGCCTTCGGGCGCATGCGGGCGGCCCTTCATGTAGTCGTACGTCGTCTGGTCCGGAGCGACCATGCCTGCGCGGGCGCCGGCTTCGATGGACATGTTGCAGATGGTCATGCGGGCGTCCATGGACAGCGAGCGGATCGCCGAGCCACGGTATTCCAGCACGTAACCCTGCCCACCGCCGGTGCCGATCTTGGCGATGACCGCCAGGATGATGTCCTTGGCCGTCACGCCGGGACGCAAGGTACCCTCGACGTTGATGGCCATGGTCTTGAACGGCTTCAGGGACAGCGTCTGGGTGGCCATGACGTGCTCCACCTCGGACGTGCCAATGCCCATGGCCAGGGCTCCGAACGCTCCGTGGGTGGAGGTGTGCGAGTCACCACAGACAACTGTCATGCCCGGCTGCGTCAGTCCCAGCTGGGGACCGACCACATGCACGATGCCCTGTTCCTTGTCGCCCAGGGAGTGCAGGCGGACGCCGAACTCCTTGCAGTTGGCGCGCAGGGTTTCGATCTGCGTCCGGCTGGTCAGGTCGGCGATCGGCTTGTCGATGTCCAGCGTCGGCGTGTTGTGGTCTTCGGTGGCAATGGTGAGGTCCACGCGGCGCAGCTTGCGGCCGGCCAGCCGCAGGCCCTCGAACGCCTGCGGGGAGGTTACCTCGTGGACCAGGTGAAGGTCGATGAAAAGAAGGTCGGGCTGGGCATTGGCTCCTTCGCCTTCACCCTTGCGCACCACGTGCGCGTCCCAGACTTTCTCGGCCAGTGTCTTTCCCACGGCCTTGCTCCCTTCACTGCGGTTGGTTGTTCCAGTTCACCGGAATGTTCTTCATCCACTGAAGCAGCACCTCCGGCGAACAAGCCAGCGAAACAACTTGCATCTCAGATATTGAGACGGCAATATCATTACATGGACAATTCTAGTGGAGTCGGTGTCATTGATAAAGCGGCCCAGGTACTCGATGCACTTGAGGCCGGACCAACGACTCTTGCCCAGCTTGTAGCCGCCACGGGATTGGCCCGCCCCACCGTCCACCGCCTGGCGCTGGCCTTGGTGCACCATCGCCTGGTCAGCCGTGACATCCAGGGCCGCTTCGTCCTGGGCAGCCGCCTCGTGGAGCTCGCCTCCGCGGCCGGCGAAGACCGGCTCATCGCTTCGGCAGGACCGGTCCTCATCCAATTGCGCGACGCCACCGGCGAGAGCGCGCAGATCTTCCGGCGCCAGGGCGACTGGCGGGTTTGCGTCGCATCCGCCGAACGGCCTATCGGCCTTCGGGACACCATTCCCGTCGGAACCCAATTGTCCATGAAGGCCGGCTCAGCTGCCCAAGTCCTGCTCGCCTGGGAAGATCACGACCGCCTCTTGGAAGGACTGCAAAACGCGCGGTTCACCCCCACTGTCCTGGCAGGAGTACGACGGCGGGGCTGGGGTCAGAGCCTTGGCGAACGCGAGCCCGGGGTCGCCTCGGTGTCGGCTCCGGTCCGTGGACCGTCCGGCCGCGTCATCGCCGCCGTTTCGATTTCGGGTCCGATCGAGCGCCTCACCCGCCAGCCCGGTCGACTGCACGCGGAAGTTGTCTGCAACGCCGCACGGGTCCTCACCGAAGCACTGCGCAAGAACAACGACTAACTCCAGGAGTGGCATGGAAAGCTACGCGGTTTTCCTCCGGGGCATCAACGTTGGCGGCATCAACATCAAGATGGCCGACCTCAAGGCCGCGCTGGCGGACTACCCCTTCAGCAAGGTCAAAACGCTCCTGGCCAGCGGCAATGTGGTCCTGCAAAGCGACCTCGCCGCCAAGGACGTGAAGGCGGAATTCGAGGCTTGCCTGCGGAAGGCTTTCGGATACGACGCATGGGTGGTCGTCCTGACCGCTGCCCGCGTTGCTGAACTGGTGGACGCTTGCCCCTACCCGGCGGACGACAAGGCAACCCATAGCTACATCACGCTCGCCTCGGACACTTCGATGCTCGATGAACTCTTCCAGGCAGGCCAGGAGCTTGGCGGCGTGGAACAGGTACGGCTGGGTCCGGAGGCCTCTGCCTGGTTGGCGCCGGCAGGCGGAACCTTGGACAGCCCCTTCAGCAAACTGTCCGCCAAAGCCCGCTACAAGGCATCAACCACCACACGGAACCTGCGGACCCTGGTCAAGGTCCGGGACGCAGCCGCTGCACTGTAGGGCTGAATGAGCGGGGGCGCCTGTCCCTTGGGGCGGGGACTCTCAGCTGCGGGCGTCCTTCAGCGCCGCGTTGAAGTCCCTCAGGCGCTTGATACCGGCGTCCACGGGCGCAACGATCCGCTGGTTTGCCACCGCAGCCACTGCCGCCCGCAGTCGCCTTCCGGCTCCCCTTGCCCTGACCCTGGCGGCCCATCCTGAGATGATCCTGCCCAGAAGGCCCAGGGCGATGCCCAGCCCGACCCCTCCTGCCACCATGAGAGTCGGCCACGGCCAGCCCTCAGTCCTGGGAACGTCCGGCACCGGCATCTGGAAGTAGGCAAGCAGGGCAAGGATACCCAGCCAGCCCAAGCCTCCCGCGGCAAGCAGCAGGGCAGTCCATTGCAGGACATTGAACAGCATCCACCAAGCCGGGCGCCTGGACGCCTTCAGATCAGTGCCGGCGATCGCCTGGTCCAAGGCGTCCGGCAGTTGCTCCCGCCCTTCCCGGGCGGCGTTGCGGATGCTGGCCCGCCAAGGGCCCGGAGCCCCTTCCGATGCCGTGTCTGCAAATTCCCGGACAGCAGCATCCGTCCGGGCGCGCTCAGGCGCTCCCGCTGCCGGAAGGGAAGTCCGGTTGAGGTCCGGCCGTACGTCCTTCCTGCCAAGGTTCAGCCTTCGGAGGGGGTCTGCACGGAACCGAAGCAGCCAGCGGACAGCGGGCCATCCGGTCCGCCGGGCTGACTCGAGCCGGTAGGAGCGCGCCACTGCATCGACCACCACGGGAACATTCGCCGCCGTCGCCAATTCCGCGGCCAGTCTTGCCGTGGCACTGCCCTTGACGCCCCGGGCTTCCCCGGTTCCGGAGGCTGCGGTGAGACCGGCGGCAACCCGGTCGACATCGGCGGACAGCCTCCTGGTGACAGCGTCCCGCTGCGTCACCACCCGCTCTATGGCGCCCCTGACCTCCCCGACGCCGGCCCCGGTCACCGCTGAGGCGCCCAGCACGGTGACACCGCCGAGCCCGTCGCGGTCCAGGATGCCTTCCAGGGATGCCATGACCGCAGCAGCGTCCACATCATTGAGCTTGTCGATCTGGTTGAGTACCACAAGGGTGACTGCCCCGTGCGAGGCCATGGGGCGGAGGAACCCGTGATGGACTGCTGCGTCGGCGTACTTTTGCGGGTCAAGGACCCATACCAACACGTCCACCATTCCCGCGAGCCGCTGGACGATTTCCCGGTTTGCCACCGCGGTGGAATCAAAGTCCGGCAGGTCCAGCAAAATCAGGCCTGAGTCCTCCGACGCCAGCCCGGGCACAGCCGGAAGAACGTGGCGCTCCTGGACATCGAGCCAGTCGAGCAGGGGTCCGCTGTCCTGTTCGCCCCAAATGCCGGCCAGCGGAGCCGACGTCGTGGGCCGGCGGGCAGCCGCGGTTGCCAGCGAAGTGTTGCTCACAGCGTTGAAGAGGGACGATTTGCCACTGCCGGTGGCACCGAAGAAACCCACTACCGTGTGGCCTGCGGACAGGGAACGGCGCGAGGAGGCTCGTTCCAATACCTCGTAGACTGCCTGAAGCTCCGGCCCGGGAAGAATGCCCTCCGCGAGTTCCCGCACAGTGTTCAATGCCTCCAACCGTTGCTGGAGGCGGGACGCTTGCCTGACCTGGCCGTGTCGGCTCATGCGGCTCCTGCCAGGCGCCGGAGGGAAGTTGCGTGGGGGTGGAGGTCCACGCCGTCTCCGGACTGCATGCCATCCAACTTGTCCAGGAAGCGCCCGCGCTCCCCGTCCAGCAGCCGCTGGCAGGTGGTGTGCAGGTCCTCCCTCGCCTGATGCGCCAGCCGGCGGACGGCGTCCTCACCAAAAACGGCTTCCAGCAACCGCTGCCCTACCACGGCGGTGCCTCCTGCGATGCCGATCTCCAGTCCGGTGAGGCCCGCGGTCATGGAGAACACCACCACCATGAGCGCGGCTCCCAGGCCGTTCACGCCGAACGAAAGCCACCGCGCCTGGGTTCTCTTTCCCTGACCCTGCGTCCGGATAAGGTCCATCAGGCCTTCTTGCCAGGCCCGGATGGCCGCCGCAGCACGGGCATCGAATCCCGGACTTGTTCCCGCCAGATCGTCCGTGCCCAACAACTGCCGTCCCGCAGGATCGGCCCGCCACCGCCGGTCAACATTTTCTGCCGCGTTGGCGGCCTCGTCCAGGATGACGGCCTGGAGACCGGTTTCGATGGCGGTCTCCACCTTGATCGCGGGCGCCGGCTCACCTCGAAAGAAGGCGCTGACCCTGTCCCGGAAGCGACCGATGTTCTGTTCAACGGCCCGGAAGAACTCGCCGGTTCCTACAAAGTCCTGCCACCGGGCGAGTACCTCACCCCGCAGCAGGGCACCATCCTTGGTCGCCTCGAGAATCCGCGAGAGTGCCGCCCCGTATTCGTCCGTGCAGGCGGTGCGAAGTTGCCGGTCAGCAGCGTCTTGTTCTGCGGCTGCGGCTGCGATCTCCTCGAAGCGGCTGCTGATCGCCTTCACCGCACCATTGAGCGTCCGCCGCGCGACGCCGGACCTGGCGGCCGCGTCGGCTGCCAGCTCCGACAGCCAGGCCTGCAGCTCCGAAGCGGCGTCGGCGGGCAGCATGCCCATGGCGTCCAAAGTGGTTTCGCGGACCACGAAGAGTTGTGCCGCTCCGAGTCCCTGCCGGTGCAGCATTGCCTGCAGGTCCGTCCGGACCTCCTCTTCCGCCTCGGCGGGCACCCTGTCCAGCACTACGGCAACCGTAATGTCCCGGGAAGCTGCGTCGAGCAAAAGGCGCCATGGGACGGCGTCGGCGTACCGGTTGGCAGTGGTCACGAACACCCAGAGGTCGGCGGCGGCAAGCAGTTGGCCTGCGAGCCTGCGGTTGTCGTCGGATATGGAGTCAACGTCCGGGGCATCCAGCAAGGCAATCCCCCGGGGAACGTTGGGGTGGCCCACCAACACCAAGGATGATACGGCCTGGGCATCAGGCGAGGCACCGGCCTGGCTGGCGGGCATGGGTTCCTGGGAAACAGTCGCGTGGATCCTGCCCAGGCCGGGGAGGATCCGCTGCCCCCGGAACCACTCGGCATCTTCAGGATGGTGCAGGAGGATCGGCTGGCGGGTTGTGGGGCGGATTGCACCGGCACGGGTGACAGGCCACCCCACCAGCGCGTTGACCAGCGTCGATTTGCCGGCCCCAGTGGAACCTCCGACGACGGCCAGCAGCGGAGCGTCGAGGCTGCGGTACCGGGGAAGAATGTAGTCGTCGAGTTGGGCCAACGTCTCCTTGATCCGGCGCCGGTCGGCGTCGGCTCCCGGCAGTTCCAGCGGAAGGGTGGTGGCGGCAAGTGCTTCGCGTGCGTCCTCCAGGGTCCGGACAGCAGAGGTCAAGTCCTCGCGGTTCGGATCCGGTTCGTGATGTGTCACAAGGATCATCATGCCAGCCACTGGCCCCGGTGCTTTGCATTCGCACAAGCAGCAAACAAGAAATCCCCCGGAACGTGATGTTCCGGGGGATTTGCTGGTGACCCCAGCGGGATTCGAACCCGCGTTACCGCCGTGAGAGGGCGGCGTACTAGGCCGCTATACGATGGGGCCTTGCACTTTTGATCATCGTTTCCGCTGATCAAGCTGAACGAGTATTTCACACTTTCAGCTCTCATCCAAATCGACTCAGCGATTTGAATTTCCGAATTTCACCGTTCCAAACGGTGATATTCAGAGCTGGGATACCAGGACTCGAACCTAGAATGACGGTACCAGAAACCGTAGTGTTGCCAATTACACCATATCCCAAAGCACTTTTTGGACCGGAGTTCCTTACCGCGGTTTCCCTTGGTTTTTCCCTCCGTGCCCCTCAGCACGAGTAATTACTCTACCCGACACTTTTGACCTGCACAAATCGTCAGGCCGTTACCTGCATCACACCGACGCGGGGCCTGTCAGGACTCCACTGGCCAGCAGTTCAGACAGGGTGCTGACCTGCCGCCCGCTGAATCCCTCCACGAACTCTCCGGTCCGGTTCAGCCACACTCCCACCAGCCCCGCCGCGGTGGCACCGTCCGCATCCAGCAGTCTGTTGTCCCCCACGTAGAGGGTCTCACCGGGGGCAGTGCCCAACAGGCGGACGCCCTCCAGGTAGATCGCCGGATCAGGTTTGGGGACGCCCACGGTATCCGTACCGACCAAGGTCCGGATCCTGGAGAGTCCGGCGCCATCCAGCTTGGCCCGCTGGTAATCATGGACATTGTTGCTGACGGCTCCGTAAGGGACACGGGCTGCGTCCAGGGCGTCGAGCACCCCGGCAACATCTTCGAAGGCGCGGACATACGCCGTCTGCCGCTCGTGGTAGTCGGCTACCCAGGCCCGGGACTCTTCACCATCGGCAAGTTCCACGCCGAAGTGACCCAGCGCCGCCCGGCCACGCAGCAGCCGCTGCTCATTGAAGGTCAGTTCGCCCGCAAGGTAACGGTCGTAGAAGTGCGTCGTTTCATGGGTGAAGATGCGTCCGAACTTCACCCACCCGGCCTGGTCCAGGCCGGGCAGGAGATGTTCGCTGACGTCCCGCAACGCAGTGGTCATGGCGTACTCAAGGTCCACCAAGGTGTCGTCGATGTCGAAAAGCACACCGCTGATGGTGCCAAAGGAACTTGCGATCGCCATGCCGGTTCCTCCTAGCCGCGGAAGGCGCGGACTCGGGCCAAGGAAGACTCCTTGCCCAGAATGACCATGGATTCAAAGAGCGGCGGCGAGATCCGGCGGCCGGAAATTGCCGTGCGAACGGGGCCAAAGGCCGCTCGGGGCTTGATGCCCAGGTCTTCCACCAGGGCCTGCTTCAGCGCGGCCTGGATGTTCTCCGCGGTCCACTCCCGGATCGGCTCAAGCGCTGCGAGGGCCGCATCAAGGACTTCATCGAGATTCGCCGGGAGTCCCTTGCGGGCGTCGTCGGCAACGTCGATCGCGTCGTCTGCCTTGAACAGGAAGGCCAGCATTTCCGGTGCTTCGCCGAGCAGGGCGATGCGCTCCTGGACCAGTGGAGCTGCCTCCCGCAGGATCTCCTCCTGGCGCGGCGTGAGGATCTCCCCCACGAAACCTGCAGCACGAAGGTAGGGAACGAGCCGTTCCTCGAATACTTCGGGCGAGAGCATGCGGACGTGGGTACCGTTGATGGCTTCGGCCTTTTTCAGGTCGAAACGTGCAGGATTGCCGAGGACATCGTGGATGTCGAAGTTGGCCACCAGCTGCTCCACCGTGAAGATGTCCTCGTCCGCGCTGAGCGACCAGCCCAGAAGGGAAAGGTAGTTCAGCAGGCCCTCAGGAATGAAGCCACGCTCGCGGTGCAGGAACAGGCTGGACTCGGGGTCGCGCTTGGAGAGCTTCTTGTTCCCCTGGCCCATGACATAAGGCAGGTGGCCGAACTCCGGCATGTACTCGGCCACACCGATGGCGTACAGCGCGCGGTACAAAGCGATCTGGCGGGGCGTGGAGCTTAGCAGGTCCTCGCCGCGGAGGACATGGGTGATGCCCATGAGGGCGTCATCCACGGGGTTGACCAGCGTGTACAGGGGTGCGCCGTTGGCCCGGACCACCGCGAAGTCCGGAACGGAACCTGCTTTGAAGGTGATCTCACCGCGGACAAGGTCAGTAAAGGTAATGTCTTCATCCGGCATCCGCAGGCGAAGGACTGCCTCACGGCCTTCGGCCTTGAACTGGGCAAGCTGCTCCTCGGTCAGGTGGCGGTCGAAGCCGTCGTAGCCGAGCTTGGGGTCGCGGCCTGCAGCCTTGTGCCGTGCTTCGATTTCGTCCGGAGTGGAGTACGACTCGTAGACGTGTCCGCCGGCCTTCAGCTTCGCGATGACGTCCTGGTAGATATCGCCCCGCTGCGACTGGCGGTAGGGCTCATGCGGCCCACCGACCTCCACGCCCTCGTCCCAGTTGATGCCAAGCCACTTGAGCGCGTCCAGCAGCTGGTGGTAGCTCTCCTCGCTGTCCCGGGCGGAGTCCGTATCTTCGATCCGGAAGATCAGCTTGCCGCCGGTGTGGCGGGCGTAGGCCCAGTTGAACAGGGCGGTGCGGATCAGGCCAACGTGCGGCGTACCTGTGGGAGACGGGCAGAAGCGGACGCGGACCGGAGTCTCGGCGTTGACGGCAGGGATGTCGCTGGAGGCAGCGTTCGACGCAGAAGCAGTAGTCATAGTGCTTCAACTTTACCGCTTGGCTTCCTTTCGTTTTCCCGCTTAACCGCACGACGGCGGCACTCGCCTTCCGTACGGAAGGCGGGTGCCGCCGTCGTGCTTTGGGCGGGGCCGGGTGCGTCAGCGGCGGACGGCCGGGTTGGAAAGGCGGCCGATGCCTTCGATCTCCACCTCGATGCGGTCGCCTTCGGAGATCAGGCCTACCCCGGCCGGCGTGCCTGTCATGATCACATCGCCCGGGAGAAGGGTAAAGGCGTGGGAGACGATCGAGACCAGTTCGCGGACACCGCGGATCATCTGCGTGGTGTTGCCGTCCTGGCGGAGGTCGCCGTTGAGGCGCGCACGGATGTCCAGGTCATCCGGGTCGAGTTCAGTCTCGATCCAGGGCCCCAACGGCGCGGAGGTGTCGAACCCCTTGGCGCGGGCCCACTGCAGGTCGGTTTTCTGGACATCGCGGGCAGTGAGGTCGTTGCCGCACGTGTAGCCAAAGATGACGTCATCAACGCGGTCCTCGGGAACGTCCTTGCAGATCCGGCCAATCACCACGCACAGCTCTGCCTCGAACGAGATCTCCTCGGAGAACTCCGGCAACACGATTGGATCGTTGGGACCGATCACGGCCGTATTGGGCTTGAGGAACAACAGCGGCTGCTGGGGAACTTCGTTGCCAAGTTCGGCGGCGTGCTCGGCAAAGTTCCGGCCCACGCCGATGACCTTGCTGCGCGGGATGATCGGAGCCAGCAGCCTGACGTCCTCAAGCTTGTGCTTGGTGTGGGTTCGCTCAACACCGTTGAAGAAAGGGTCGCCGTTGATGACAGTGATGTCCTCACTGCCGGGCTCGCCTTCGACAATGCCGTAAAGGGGATCAGAATCAACTACAAACCGGGCGATACGCATGGGCTCAAGCCTACCGTCAGGCTGGAGGCGTTCAGCTGCGCAGGTAGTCCAACTGGGCCGCCACCGACGTTTCAGCTGCCCAGCGGACGGAAGGATCGACGTCGGCATAGACAACGTCGGTGACCTGCGCGATGGAAGCGTCCTCCCCCACCTGGGCGAGTGCGGCACGGATCTGCTCCAGCCGTTGCTCGCGGTGCGCACGGTATTCCCTGCATTTGGCGTCAAGAGCCGGCAGCACGGGGCCATGGGCCGGGAGCAGGGTCGCAGGTCCGAGTGCTTCGAGCCGGTCGAGGCTGGACAGGTAGTCACCCAGGCGTCCGTCCGGGTAGTCAAGGACCGTTGTGCCGCGGCCGAGGATAGTGTCGCCGGTCAGCACCGACCCCGTGGGACCGTCAGCAGGCAGGTGGAAGCAAACAGAATCCGAGGTATGGCCAGGGGTTGCAAGAACGCGGATTTCGACGCCGGCTGCATGGATCACCTCGCCATCAGTGAGTGGCTCCCCACCATGGCAATGTTCTGCGAGGGCGGCCCGGACAGGCGCTCCGGTCAACTCATGGAACCGGGCGGAGGCCTCGGTGTGGTCGGCGTGGCGATGCGTAATCAGGACGACGTCGACCTTTCCGGCCGCAGCCAGTGCGGCCAGGTGCGGCCCGTCCTCCGGTCCAGGATCGACGATGGCCACGTGGTCCGATCCCGGCGCACCGATGACGTAGGAGTTGGTGCCATCCAGGCTCATGGGCCCGGGATTGGGGGCCAGCCGGAAGCGGGTCAGCCCGCTGCTTTGCTGGAGCGAGCTGTCGGGCCGGCTCTCGGGCTGATGGAATGCGTCGCTGGAAGTCACCGTCCTATCTTGGCACCCTTCGACCCTCTCTCACCTATCGCCACCTTCCTGCCATCCCTCTATCACCTAATCGCCCCCTCCACTGGACGCTCTCTCACCGAAGGCCCCCTTACAGCCAACCCTCTCTCACCCGCCTGGCATCGGTGAGAGAGGGTCCGCGGGAAGTGGGGCTTGGGTGAGAGAGGGTCCGCGGGAAGTGGGGCTTGGGTGAGAGAGGGTCCGCGGGAAGTGGGACTTTGGTGAGAGAGGGTCGGGGAGTACGACGGCGGCCGGTCACCTTGAAAGCCCAAGGTAACCGGCCGCCGTCGTGGATTCTGCTGCTAGACCAGGCGGGTCAGCCAACCGTGGCGGTCCTCGACCGTTCCGGTCTGGATGCCGAGAAGCTGTTCACGGATGGCCATGGTGGTCTCGCCGGCCTTGGCGTCCTCGGAGCCGATGAACTCGGTGGCGTCCTTGAGCACCCCGATCGGTGTGATGACCGCGGCGGTACCGCAGGCAAAGACCTCGGTGATCTCGCCGGACGCTACGCCCTCACGCCATTCGTCGAGGGTGATCTTGCGCTCGGAAACTTCACGGCCCATGTCCTTGGCCACCTGGATGACGGAGGACCGGGTGACGCCTTCAAGGATGGTGCCGCTCAGCGCCGGCGTAGCAAGCGAGCCGTCCTTGAACACGAAGAACACGTTCATGCCGCCGAGCTCTTCCACGGCGTCATCGTTGAAGTGGTCAAGGAAAAGCACCTGCTTGCAGCCGTTGGCTTCGGCTTCCTGCTGGGCGATCAGGGACGCGGCGTAGTTGCCGCCGCACTTCGCCGCACCCGTGCCACCGCGGCCTGCGCGGGCGTACTCGCGGGAAATCCAGATGGAAACGGGCTTGAGCTCACCGCCAAAGTAGTTGCCCGCCGGCGAGGCGATGACGCGGAAGGAAACTTCACGGGCTGCCCGGACGCCAAGGAACGCCTCGGTGGCGATCATGAACGGACGCAGGTACAGGGCCTCGCCGTCACCGGAGGGTACCCATTCCCTGTCGGCCTGGACCAGCTCACGGATAGCACCCAGGAAATACTCCTCGGGCAGTTCCGGCAGCGCCAGGCGACGGGCGGATTTGTTCAGGCGCGCCGCGTTGGCCTCCGGACGGAACGTCCAGACCGAACCGTCGGCGTGGCGGTAGGCCTTGAGGCCTTCGAAGATTTCCTGGCCGTAGTGCAGAACCGCAGCCGAAGGATCCAGGGCGATCGGTCCGTAGGGTTCGATGCGGGCATTGTGCCAACCTCCCTTGCCTTCGGCGTCGACCTTGTAGTCGACGACGGCGGTGTGGTCGGTGAAGTAGTCGCCGAACCCCGGGTTCGCCAGGACGGCTGCACGCTCCTCAACAGACTTCGGGTTGGCCGAAAGCTGCTGGCTGAATTCGACGCCATGGGCAGTCTGAGTCATGTTTCCTCCACAGTCAGCTACCTGGCAGTGCGAACCGCGGCCCCCTTAAAGAGGGTGTGGTTCAGCGATGGACCAAGGAAGCAGGTAAATAATTCAAGACAAGCTTACGCCTGGGTAATGGGCCTAAAGTGCGGCCGCAATGGCGTCGCCGATCGCAGCGGTGCTGCGCGGCTCGCCGGTGCGGCTTTCGACGTCGGCAATGACTGCCGCTTCGATCTTGCGGGCCGCCGAGGTGTAGCCAAGGTGGTCCAGCAACAGCACTGCTGACAGGATCGCAGCAGTGGGGTCTGCCTTCTGCTGGCCTGCGATGTCCGGGGCGGAGCCATGGACGGGTTCGAACATGGACGGTGCGGTGCGGTCCATGTTGATGTTGCCTGACGCGGCGAGTCCGATGCCCCCGGTGACGGCAGCTGCAAGGTCGGTCAGGATGTCGCCGAAGAGGTTGTCGGTGACGATGACATCGAATCGGGCGGGGTCGGTCACCAGGAAGATGGTGGCAGCATCGATGTGCAGGTAGTCATGGGTGACCTCGGGGAAATCCTTGGCCACGGCCTCGACGGTGCGCTTCCACAGGTGTCCGGCAAAGACGAGGACGTTGTGTTTGTGCACGAGGGTGACGTGCTTGCGCGGACGCTCGTTGGCGCGGCGGAAGGCATCGCGGACCACCCGCTCCACACCGTGCGCCGTGTTCAGGGAGACTTCGGTGGCAACTTCATGCGGAGTTCCGCCGCGGAGGGTGCCGCCGTTTCCAACGTAGGGTCCTTCGGTGCCTTCGCGGACCACGATGAAGTCGATCTCGCCCGGGTTTGCCAGCGGACTTCCCACCGTGCCGTACAGCCGGGAGGGGCGCAGGTTGACGTAGTGGTCCAGGCTGAAGCGGAGCTTGAGCAGCATCTCGCGTTCGATGATGCCGGAGGGAATCCGGGTGTCACCCGGGGCTGCCCCCACCGCGCCGAAAAGGATGGCATCGCGCGTGCGGAGGTCCTCGAGTACCTCGTCCGGAAGTGTCTCGCCGGTCTCAAGCCAGTGCTGGGCACCGAGCTTGTAGTGGGTCTGCTCAAGGGTGACGCCTTCGGCGGCCACAGCCTTTTCCAGGACCTTCACGGCTTCTGCAATGACCTCGGGGCCAATGCCGTCGCCGGGGATGACAGCAAGATTGATGGACGATGCACTCATGACTCCATCTAGCCGCGTCATCCACATGCTGGTCAAAATCGTCTCATCTTGTGAACAGCCGCCCTGAACCTCAGACCCTGGCATGATGCCCGGAGCGGTCCCGGCACATAGAGTCGTGGGGTGGACAGAAGGCACGCGTTATATGAATGGTTCCGCTTAAACCGCTTTACGGTGGACCTGACGGCCACCATCCTCCTGCTTCTGTTGTTTGGCCCTGTCTACCTGCTGGCCGACCGCCCCCTCCTGTTCCTCTTCTCCTGCGGCCTCCTGTTGCCGCTCGCCTGGCGACGCACCCGCCCGGTGGTGGCGGCCGGCGTCGTGGTCCTTGTGTGCCTCGTCCAATGGGCGGTGGGCGCAGAACCGGTAGCCGGCCAAATCGCCGTCCCGCTCATCATCTATGCGACAGCCGCCTATGGTCCCGCATGGGCCAGCCGCACTGTCCTGCTGCTGGGACTGCTCGGTGGCGTCATGCTTACCACGCGGGAATACTCCGGTTCGGCCGAGTCCGGCATCATGGGTCTCACCATCGGTGCCCTCTACACCGTACTGATCTGGATGCTGGTACTGGTCAGTTGGACGCTGGGCGACCTCACCCGGGTCCGGCGGCTGCAACTGCAGGCCCTCGAGGACAGGACGCGGCGGATGGAAGTCGAGCAGCAGCAGGAACGCCAGTTGGCTGCCGCCGATGAACGCTCCCACATCGCCCGTGAAATGCACGATATCGTGGCCCATTCCCTGTCCGTGATCATCACCCAGGCCGACGGCGCACGTTATGCTGCCGCGGCGAAGCCCGAACTCGCCACCGAAGCCTTGGCGACCATTGCTGCCACAGGACGGGACTCCCTGGCCGAGATGCGCCGCCTTTTGGGGGTCCTGCGCTCCGACGACGACTCCCCCACCAGGCCGCAGCCGCGGCTGGCCGACCTGGACGAACTCCTCCTGGGCTTCCGCGCGGCCACCCTCCAGGTCACCTTCGAACAGAGCGGCCTCCCCCGCCGCAACCTTCCGGCCGGTGCTGAACTGACCGCCTACCGGATCATCCAGGAAGCCCTCACCAACGTTATGAAGCACGCCGGTCCGACGGCGACCGCAAAGGTCTCGCTCGCGTGGCAGGGCCGCGGCCTGCAACTGGACATCCTCGACGACGGCCGCGGAGCCGCTGCTGATCCGCCGCCCCCCGGGGGCGGCAACGGACTGCGTGGCATGGGCGAGCGGATCTCCCTTTACGATGGTTCCTTGACCGCAGGCCCGGAACAGGGCGGCGGTTTCCGTGTGTCCGCATTCATTCCCTACTCGGAGGCTTGACCCCATGCCGGATGTTCTCCCGCCCATCAGGGTGGCACTCGTTGACGACCAGCACCTGGTCCGCTCGGGTTTCGGCATGCTGATCAACTCGCAGCCGGACCTGGAGGTTGTTGCCGAGGCCGGCAACGGAATCGAAGCCGTGCGCGCTTTGAATGCTACTGCGGCCGACGTCGTACTGATGGATGTGAGGATGCCGGGCATGGACGGCATCGAAGCCACCCGACGCCTGCTGGAGCAGGCCGCCGCCCAGCCTGCAGGTTCCCGGCGTGCCGACGTAAAGATCGTGGTGCTCACCACCTTCGACCTTGACGAATATGCCCTCGCGGCCATCCAGGCGGGGGCCAGCGGATTCCTCCTCAAGGATGCTCCCCCGGAGGAACTCCTTGATGCCATCCGTACGGTTTACCGCGGGGATGCTGTCATCGCGCCGTCCACGACCCGCCGGCTACTGGACCACGTCGCCCCCTTGCTGCAGGCGCAAACACCGGAACGAAGCAAGCACGCTGCCGCCGTGGAAAGCCTCACCGCCCGCGAGCACGAAGTGTTCAAGCTCATCGCACAAGGCCGGTCCAATCCGGAGATTGCCGCCGGGCTCTTCCTCTCCGAGGCCACCGTCAAGACCCACGTGGGGCACATCCTGGCCAAGCTGGGCGCCCGCGACCGCGTGCAGGTTGTGGTCATTGCCTATGAGACCGGAGTCGTGTCGCCGGGAACGTAGCCCTCAGACCTGGGTATGAGTGGACTGCCGGAAGGATGGTACTTCTGCCCGATCCGGCAGGGCGGGTCCGGAAAATAGCGTGAAACCATGACAACTTTCACGTCCATACCCCACCCGTCCGGTCCGGACCGCGGACCCGCTGCCGCCCAGCCCACCGCACGGCCCGCCGTCGAAGCTTTCGCGTTGACCAAAAGCTATGGCCGCAGCGCCACCCGGGTCATGGCCCTCAACGAGGTCTCGGTGAGCTTCGAGGCCGGAAAGTTCACCGCCATCATGGGCCCTTCGGGCTCCGGCAAGTCCACCCTGATGCATTGCCTGGCCGGGCTGGACACCGCAGACTCGGGCCGCATCGTCCTGGGTGGAACCGACATCACCGGACTCGACGACCGCCAACTGACAGCCCTTCGTCGGGAGCGGATCGGGTTTGTGTTCCAGGCCTTCAACCTGGTGCCCACGCTCACCGCCGAGCAGAACATCACCCTGCCGCTGGCGCTGGCGGGCACAACAGCCGACGCCGGGTGGCTGGATACCGTTGTCAGTACCCTGGGCTTGAGGGACAGGTTAATGCACCGGCCGCACGAACTCTCTGGAGGCCAGCAGCAGAGGGTCGCCGTGGCCAGGGCGCTGCTGACGCGTCCGGACGTCGTGTTCGGTGACGAGCCCACGGGAAACCTGGATTCCAAGTCCGGCGGCGAGGTCCTGTCGCTGCTGCGCCGCAGCAGCATTGAGATGGGCCAGACCATCATAATGGTCACGCACGACCCCGTGGCCGCCAGTTACGCAGACCGGGTGGTGCTGATGAGCGACGGCGGACTGGTGGGCGAGATCCACCAGCCATCAGCCGACTCGGTCCTGGCAGCCCTCGGCAAACTGGGGGCATGAGCCGTGCTTCGTGTTGCCATGTCCCAAGTGACGACTCACTTCCGGCGGTTCATCGCCATCGGCCTGGCGGTGATGCTGTCCGTCATGTTCCTCGCTGCCACCCTCATGGTGGGGGCAAGCACTACCGCTTCCCTTGGCGCCAGCATCGGCGAGGCCTACCGGAAGGCAGACCTCGTGGCCACGTCCGCTGAAGGCGTTCCCTTCACACAGGCCGCCGTTGATGCTGCCGCGTCCTCCCCTGCCGTGGAGGAAACCTACGCCGAACGTTCGGCCTACGTGACCTTCCAGGCCGGCGACGGCGAACAGTACGGCAAGGTGCGGACTGCCGCGCCGCCCGCGTTGGAACCAGCCGTCCTGACCTCCGGGTCCATGCCGTCCGGCCCCTTCGACGTCGTTATCGACTCCAAGACAGCCCGGCATCTGGGCCTCGAGACCGGCAGCACCCTCGAGCTGCACGGCCCAGGACCGGTCAAGAACGCCAAAGTGACCGTTTCCGGCTTGATCCAGCCGACGAACGACCCGTTTTCCTCCTCCGCTGCCCAGCTTGTAGCCTCCGCACCTGTCCTGAACGCAGTGCAGGACGCCGGTACCGGCTACTCGGGGCTGCAGTTCACCATTAAGCCCGGGGAAGACACGGCGGCCGCCAAGGACTACATCACCCATCGGATGAAAGCCGCAGGAGCCGGGGACACCACCGTGGAAACGGCCCAGGAAAAGGTCACATCGACCGTCGCCATGCTGAGCGCGGGGCAGGACCAATTGACTCTGGTCCTGCTGGCCTTTGCCGGGGTGGCCATCCTGGTATCCACGCTGGTGGTCGCGAATACCTTCTCGGTACTTATTGCCCAACGGACCAGGGAACTGGCCTTGCTGAGGTGCCTCGGTGCGGGCCGGTCGCAGATCCGGAACTCCGTGATACTTGAGGCCCTGGTGGTCGGCTTCCTGTCCTCGGTGCTGGGAGTGGCGGCTGCTGTGGGCCTGATGTCCGGCCTGATCGCCTGGGCACGAACGCAGCCGGAGCAGTCCTTCGCGACACTGGCCGTACCGCCCTCGGCCGTCATCGCGGGGCTCGCCGCAGGAACCGTGTTGACCATCCTGGCCGCACTGGTTCCGGCCAAGGCCGCAACCGCCGTCGCACCCCTGGCAGCCCTGAGGCCCGCGGACGAAGCTTCGGTGAGCAACCGGCGCGGACGGCTCCGGTTGGCACTGGGGTTGCTCAGCGCAGCCGGCGGTGCGTCGCTGCTGGCATGGGGCAGCATGAATGTTTCGCTGCCCGTGGCCCTGCTTGGCGGAGCGGCGTCGTTCATCGGCATCCTGCTCTGCGCATCGCTCTTTATTCCTCCCGTGGTTGCCCTCGCCGGACGGCTGGCATCGCCGGCAGGTGTTCCTGGACGGCTCGCCGCACTCAACGCCATCAGGAACCCGGCCCGGACATCGGCCACGGCTGCTGCCCTGCTGATCGGAGTGACCCTCGTGTCGCTGATGATGACCGGTGCGGCTACGGCACGGCAGGCGTTCAATTCGACGCTGGCGGAGAACTACCCCGTGGATCTGGCTGCACAGACCGTCGTGGACGGCACGACCGGGCCGTTGGATACGGACCAGGCCCTTACCCGCATCTCTGCCCTGGAGGGCGTGGAAAAAGCAGTCCTGTTGCCCGCCGTCGGAACCCTGGCTGACTCTCCCGTCCATGCCCTGGACGCCGCCGATGCCGCTTCGGTCATGCGGGACATCACCTTGCAGCAACTGCGTCCGGGCGTCATTTACCTTCCGGAGGACTCGCCCGCGGGCAAGGCCACGGTGTCAACCGGGGCGGGGCCTGTCGCTTTGGACGCCACCGTGCTCCGGACCCGGCATGTCCCTGCTTTCGTGGACAGTTCCACGATCAAGTCCGCGCCCCTTCCGGGTACTGCCGGGATGATGTGGGTGAAAGTGGCCGACACGGTAGGCGCCGACCAGGTCCTGGCCATCCAGAAGGACATCGCCGCAGCCTTGGGAGTCCCCGAGCGGAGCGTCAGTGGTGCCGCGATTGAACGCGCAACGTTCAACAGCATCATCGATGTCCTGCTGCTGGTGGTCACCGGGTTGCTGGGCGTGGCCGTGGTTATCGCCCTGATCGGTGTGGCCAATACCCTCTCCCTATCGGTCCTGGAGCGGACGCGGGAGAACTCCCTGCTCCGCGCCCTCGGCCTGACCAAGGGACAGTTGAGGGGGATGCTGGCCCTCGAGGCCGTGCTCGTGGCCGGCGTAGCTGCCGTGCTGGGCGCAGCCCTGGGCATCGTGTACGGCTGGCTGGGCGCCCAGTCAACGCTGGGCGGGGTGGCCGACGTCGTCCCGTCAGTGCCGTGGCTGCAGCTGGCGGCCGTCTTCGGAGTGGCAGTGGTAGCCGGCCTCCTGGCATCGGTGCTTCCCGCGCGGCGGGCAGCCCGCTTGTCACCGGTTGAGGGCCTCGCTACCGCCTGACGCTCTCTCACCAAAACGGCCCCAACGCCAAACGCTCTCTCACTTCCGTCAGCCTGACGGGCGGGAAGTGAGAGAGCGTTGGCGTGAAAGGGGTAATAGGTGAGAGAGCGTTGGCTAGGCTTCGGCCGGTTCCTCGTAGCGGGGGAAGACCGGTGCCGGGGCGGGCAGTTGTGTCCCGGCCACGATGGGGGTGGCGATCGCGGAGAACTGTCGGGCTTCGCCCTCAGGCTGGCCGAGCACCTCAAGGAGCTTCGCGGACGACGACGGCATGACGGGTTGGGCAAGGATCGCCACAATGCGCACCACTTCGAGGGTGACGTAGAGAACCGTGTTCATTCGTTCGACGTCGGTCTTGCGCAGGACCCATGGTGCTTGCTCGGCGAAGTAGGCGTTTGTATCCCCGAGCACGGACCAAATGGCCTCCAACGCGCGGCTGAACTCCTGCTTGTCGAAAGCCCCGCGGGCTGTTTCCAGCAGTTCTCCCGCCTTTGCCAGCAACGCTTTGTCCTCGGACGTGAATTCGCCGGGGACGGGGACCTTGCCCTCGCAGTTCTTGGCCACCATGGACAGCGAACGCTGGGCCAGGTTGCCGAAGTTGTTGGCGAGGTCGGAGTTCATGCGGCCCACGATGGCCTCGTGGTTGTAGCTGCCGTCGGCGCCGAAGGGCACTTCGCGCAGGAAGAAGAACCGGCACTGGTCCAGGCCATACTGGTTCACGAAGTCCTGCGGTGCCACTACGTTGCCCAGGGACTTGGACATCTTCACGCCGTTGTTGGTCAGGAAGCCGTGGATCATCACGCGCTTGGGCAAGTCCAGCCCGGCACTCATGAGGAACGCCGGCCAGTAGATGGCATGGAAGCGGGAAATGTCCTTGCCAATAACGTGGACGTCGGCAGGCCAGAACTTCCTGAAGGACTCCGATTCGACGTCCGGGTATCCGGCGCCGGTCAGGTAGTTGGTCAGGGCGTCCACCCAGACATACATGACATGCTTTTCATCGCCCGGGACCGGAACGCCCCAGTCGAAAGTGGTCCGGCTGATGGACAGGTCTTCAAGGCCACGCTTGACGAAGCTGATGACTTCGTTGAAGCGCGACTGCGGCGCACCGAAATCGGGCTGCTCTTCGTACAGGGCGAGCAACCGCTCCTGGTAGGCGGACAGCCGGAAGAAGTAGCTCTCCTCCGCCGTCCAGGTGACCAAGGTATCCGTCTCCTTGGAGTAGCGAAGGCCGTCCTCCTTGACCACGGTGTCGTCCTCGACGTAGTAGGCCTCGTCGCGCACCGAGTACCAGCCCTCGTACTTGGACAGGTAGATGTCCCCGTTGGCTTCCATCTTCTTCCAGATTGCCTGGGACGCGGTGTAGTGGTCGGGGTCCGTGGTGCGGATGAAGCGGTCGTGGGAGATCCCCAGGTCCTTGCTCATCTGCTTGAACGCGGCGGAGTTCCGATCGGCCAACTCCTTGGCGGTCAGGCCTTCCTTTTCAGCCGACTGCTGCATCTTGAGTCCGTGCTCGTCCGTTCCGGTCATGAAGAACACTTCATGGCCGTCCAGGCGCTTGAAACGCGCCATGGCATCAGTGGCGATGACCTCGTAGGCGTGGCCGATGTGGGGCACACCGTTGGGGTAGCTGATGGCCGTGGTGATGTAAAACGGGGGTTTCTCTGCAGACGTCACTCTAAGAAGTTACCTTTTTTTCGAATGGAATGGCCGGACCGGCCGCATATGACGGCCGGTCCGGCTGGTGCCGGCGCAACCCGGCGACATATGCCTGCCTGGACTAGTTCAGTTCGGTGAGCGTATCGCTCAAGCGGACCAACTCGTGGTCGTGGGACGCCACCAACACGGCGATGCCGTCGCTGGTGGTGTCCTTCAGGATGCCGATGATGCGGTTGGCCGCTGCCCGGTCGAGGCTGGCCGTTGGCTCGTCAACAACCAGGACACGCGTGCCTAGGATGAGGGCACGGGCGATGGCCACGCGCTGGCGCTCACCACCGGACAACTGGGCGGGACGGTGCCGCATGCGACGACCCAGGCCCACCAGGTCCAGGAGGTCCTTGGCCATCTCCGTGCGCTGCTCGACTTCGCCGTCGGGAACCGCCGGGAGCAGCACGTTTTCCAGTGCGCTCATGCCGTCAATGAGGGCCCCGCCCTGATCCACGTAGCCGATCAGCGCCCGGCGGCGGTCGGCAATTTCGTCATCGCCCATGGCCTCCAGGGACTGGCCTTCCCAAAACACCTTGCCCGACGTCGGCAGGGTCAGGCCCGCGCTGACGGTCAGGATACTCGTCTTGCCGGAACCGCTTCGACCGGCGATGCAGTGCATTTCGCCTGCGTGGAGCGTCAGGTTGAAGTCGTCGACGACGTCAACTTCCTCTGCGCCGCCCTTGTCCCCGCCGTAGTGGATGGTGACTCGGCTCAGCTCCAGAGGCGTTGCGTGGTCGGCGGCCTTCACGATCGTGTTGGCCCTGGTCTGCAGCGACTCTTCCGTGGATTCCGGGGTCGCCGCCAGTTCGGGGTTGTGATTGTCCGTCATTTGACTACTTTCGTTGCAATCGGAATCCAGCAGATCACGGCGAGCAGGCCAGCCAGGCCAGCCCACAGCGCCGCATATGGAGCAAGGAGCAGGCCCAGCCCCAGGGCGCCCAGAACGCCCAGGGGAAGGGCTACCGTGCCCACCAGTGCGTTTTCGAAGAACCGGACCTGCCCCAGCATGTCCGGATTCCATCCCATGGCACGCAGCGTGCCAAGGTACTCGCGCTTTGCGTGAAGCTCGAAGCGGCCGGTCACCAGGGTCAGCAGCAGGCCCACCACCACACCGAACACAGCAAGGATCACGCTGGGCAGCGCGATGCTCGCAGCAGCCAGACCGCTGAGGGCACTGGCGCCGGCGGCACGCGGAATATCAATCAGCAGCGCGATGAGCGCACCGACGGCCGCGCCGAAGACACCCACAGCGACGGCCAGTGACACAGAGTTGAAGCGGTTGGTGGTGAGCTGCCTGTTGGCAAAGGTCAACGGCGAATCTACGGTCACCAGACGGTCGTCATGCTGCGGTTCCTGGTCCACCACCACGCGGTGCCGCAACTGCTGGGAGGCAAGCAAGGCTGCACCGCTGTAGATCAGCAGCATGGTCACCGAGACGATCACCGTGGCGAGGTTCCAGCTGAGCAGGCTCAGGATGATGCCTGCAGCCGCGAGGGCAGCAGCGCCCACGGCGAACTCTTCCAGCACCCAGGTCCTGATGCGCTTCTGGGTCCAGCCCATGGCCCGGAGGATCCCGGCCTCGCTCCGCCGTTGGCGGATGTAGCTGACCGTTGACGCGGCAGTGAGGAGCGTGGCACCGAGCAGCGTCAGGAAGAGCAGTGTGATGTTGGTGCCCGTCAGGGAGCCGGAGACGGCATCGGCGGCGTCCTGCCGCACCCACGACTGCTGGACGGTGCCCAGCGCGGATTCCTTGCCGGCGTCGTCCTTGCTGTAACCGGGGACGAAGATGTTGGCGTCTTCACGGGCGGAACCTGCCACGACAGTGGCTTCCAGGCCCATGTCGCGGATCTGGACAGCGAGCTTCTCGACCTCGGGCTGGGCTTGCTTCCAGTTGCCGGTTGCCGTGGCACGAACCCGCACGGCGTCGATGACGTTGGCGTTGGAATCGTATCCGCGGGCTGCCGCCAGACCGTAGTAGTCGGTGATGGCTCCGGCGGACTGGCTGACCAGGCCCGTAGCGCTCAGGGAGGGCTTGAGGCCGGTTTCCGTGACGTCCTTGCCTTCGGCGTCCTTGGTGAGGGTCATGGGAGCGGGATCGTAGCCGCCCAAGGGCAGCTTGTTGACGTCGCCCGCGGCTTCCTGCACGGCGGCGGGATCGAACGTGCCGTACACCATGGGCATGGGAGCCGCCGGCTTCTTGCCGGTTTCCAGGTCCTCGCGGTAGGAACGCTCGTCCACCGGCTTGCGCTGGGTCTGGTCCACGGCCGCGCCGAAGGACGATTTCTCCGGGAGGCGGTTGACGGTTACCCATTCTCCAGGGGTGGCCGTCTTGTCGGAGGCACCGTTGGAAGCCTCGTCGCCATCCTGGTAGGTGGGTGCCGCGGCAAAGTCGGTGCTCCACGTTGCCGGGTTGTACAGGCCCTGGCTGAAGGAGGCCGTGCTGCCCAGGAGTTCGCTGTGGTCCTTGGAACCGGGCCATTCAAGGTCGAACGGCGCCTTGGATACGAAGGGCAGGTAATCCTTGTCCAGGGACTTGGTCACGGTGCCGACCTCGTTGACCACCTTGCCTGAGTCGTCGATTTCCTCGATCTTGACCGAGTACTTAAGGTCCAGCGAGGTCCCGGTGCGGACGATCAGCGGGATGGCCTGGGAGTCGTCTGTCAACAGGCCATCACGCTTGGCCTGCTGGTACTGCGTCATCAGCGGAGCCCAGTACTTCAGTTTCACGCCCAGGAAGTCCGGGCCCTCTTCCAACTGCTCCATGCTGAGGCCTGTGGTGAAGAGGCTTTCGAAGTGGCGGCCGATGGCTCCGGCGTTGCGGGCGTCGGCCGGAGGGGCCTTCTCCAGCGGTGACAGGAAGTCGCCAGCGGACCCCAGCAGGGCGCGCTCGGCGGCAGGGTCGACGGCGACGACGGACTCGGTCACCTCGGGCGCCAGGGGAAGGGCAACCGAGAGATTGAAGAGGTTGTGCTCCGAGCCCAGTGCGGGGGCCGGGAACTTGATGCCCGTCTCGCCTTCCGGACCAGCGATGCGGACGTTGGAGCCACCGGCAGTCTTCTCCTGGACCAGCCTGCCCTTGCCAAGGCTGCCTTCGGCGCTGGTCTTGAACAGAGTCTGTTCGTTGACGCCGTCAGAGCTGGTGGCCGAGGCGGTCAGGCGGTACTTCTTCGCGGTATCGGACAACACGGACTCGGCAGCAGGCCACTTGCTGGAGTCCAGTGCGGACGGATCGCCCGCCGTGACGGCACCGGCGAGGGCCGCGTTGTAGCCGAGGTAGTCCATGGCGTTGAGCCGGGGCGCTTCAAGGTTTTGTGACACGCGGGAGACGAGGCTGATGGGCGCCGCCACCGCGGTCTGGCCCATTTCACGGATGGCATCAAGTTGTTCGAAGCTGATGCCGCCCTGGCCATTGGCGATCTCCGGCTGGATGAGGGAACCACCGTCGCCGTCCTTGGATTGGTCCGGCTTGGCCTGGACCAGGATGTCGTACAGACCCCGCGAGTTCTCGTCCACGGTCCTGTTCAGTGCTGCCTGCGACTGGCTCTGGACGAGGACGGACAAGCACATCGCGACGATCAGAATGGCCGCGGTCAGCAGCAGCACACGGCTTCTGATGAACCTTTGGACGGCGTTCATTGGGCTCCCTGTGACCTTGATTGCGGGCGCGCACACGTAGTCCGTGATTCCTCGAAAAACACAAAGGTATCCCGGGCCTGGTGTGCAAAAAGTAGTGGCCGGCCTGCTGCCGGGTCCGAATCCCGGACCCAGCCATTGTAAGCAGACCGGCCACCCTTACGTGTCAGGGGTGTGTCCCCGGCACGTCAACCTGGCGGTAGTAAGCAGGCTTAGTCTTCGAGGTCCACTTCGCGGACCATTTCTGCCCCAATACCGGCCTTAATGGCTTCCAGAACCTGCTGGGGAACGGAGCTGTCGATGGTCAGGAGGGCCAGAACCTGCCCACCTTCGGTCTGGCGCGCCACCTGCATGCCACCGATGTTGATGTTGTTCATGCCAAGGATGTGGCCGATGGTTCCGATGACACCCGGACGGTCGGCGTAGGCCACCACGACGAGGTGCTCGCTGATGGGGATTTCAACGTCGTAGCCGTTGACGCCCACCAGCTTCTCCACCTGCTTGGGACCGGTCAGGGTGCCCGCCACGGAGATCTGGGAGCCATCGCTGAGGGCACCGCGGATGGTCAGGACGTTGCGGTAGTCCTCGGCATCCGGGGTGGTGATCAGGCGGGTGTTGATGCCGCGCTGCTCCGCAATCACAGGAGCGTTGACGTAGGAAACCTGCTCCGTTACGACGTCCGCGAAGACGCCCTTCAGGGCGGCCAGCTCGAGGACCTTGACATCCAGGGCAGCGATTTCGCCGGCGACCTCGACGTCAATTTGGGTCAGGGAGGCGTGGGTCAGTGCGGTGAAGATGCGTCCAAGCTTTTCGATCAGCGGGATGCCTGGACGGATGTCCGGTGCGATCACGCCGCCGGCGACGTTGACTGCATCCGGAACGAGTTCCCCGGCCAGGGCCAGTCGGACGGACTTGGCTACCGATACGCCGGCCTTTTCCTGGGCCTCGTCCGTGGATGCACCCAGGTGCGGGGTGACCACGACGTTGTCCAGCTCGAAGAAGGGCAGGTCCGTGCTGGGCTCCTTGACGAAGACATCGACGCCGGCACCGGCAATCTGGCCTTCCTTGAGGGCAATGTAAAGTGCTTCCTCGTCCACCAGACCGCCACGGGCAACGTTGATCACGTAGGCCGTTTCCTTCATCTTGCGGAAGGCGTCTGCGCCCAGCATGCCGACGGTCTCAGGCGTCTTGGGCATGTGGATGGTGATGAAGTCGGAGTTTTCCAAAAGTTCATCAAGGGTGACGAGCTTGACGCCAAGCTGGGCAGCGCGGGCAGCCGTGATGTAGGGATCGTAGGCCAGGATTTCCGTGTCGAAACCCTGCAGGCGGGCAGCCACGAGCGCGCCGATGCGGCCAAGTCCGATAATGCCGATCTTCTTTTCGAACAGCTCGATGCCGGTGTACTTGGAGCGCTTCCACTCGCCGTTCTTGAGGGCGCTGCTGGCCTGGGGAATGTGGCGCGCGAGACTCAGGATGTGGCCCACCGTGAGTTCGGCCGCGGAGACGATATTGGAGGTGGGCGCGTTGACCACCATGACGCCGGCCTGGGTAGCGGACTTGATGTCCACGTTGTCCAGCCCCACGCCTGCACGGGCGATGACCTTGAGGTTCTTCGCGGCGGCGATGGCTTCGGCATCAACCTGGGTGGCCGAACGGACCAGGATAGCGTCGACGTCGGCAATGGCGGACAGCAACTGGGAGCGGTCGGCGCCGTCGGTCTGGCGGATCTCGAAATCCGGGCCCAATGCCTCGATGGTGGCGGGCGAAAGTTCCTCGGCAAGGAGGACGACGGGTTTGGTGGCTGACACGGGGTGGCACCTTACTTTGGACAACTTGGGAACAGTACTGGACAAGGAGCGGATGCGTGGCCCGGGCACGACGCCGGGACCAGCCCAGAATATCGAATCGGGGCTGTGAATCCGCTGCCGGGGGGTGATGTTACGGTCTGGGCAGGCTGTGTTGTGAAGAAGTTCACAGTCCTCCGCTGGGAGACGGACCACCGTGAAAACAGCAATGCCCGTCCGGCTGTGGAACGCCGGACGGGCATTGCTGGTGAACGGATCAGCGTGCAGCCGAGCCTTCAACGTAGTCCTCGTCCTGCTGCTGCCAGGAGAAGAGGGAACGCAGCTCGCGGCCAACGCCTTCGATCGGGTGCTGCTCTGCCTTGGCGCGCAGTTCCTTGAACTCGACGGCACCGTTGTCCTGGTCGTCGATGAAACGCTTGGCAAACGCACCGGACTGGATGTCGGCCAGGACGGCCTTCATGTTTTCCTTCACCTCGGGGGTGATGACGCGCGGGCCGGAGACGTAGTCGCCGTACTCAGCGGTGTCGGAGACGCTCCAACGCTGCTTGGCGATGCCACCCTCCCACATGAGGTCGACAATGAGCTTGAGCTCGTGGAGCACCTCGAAGTAGGCGATCTGCGGCTGGTAGCCGGCTTCGGTCAGGGTTTCGAAGCCGTACTGGACCAGCTGGGAAACGCCACCGCAGAGGACGGACTGCTCGCCGAACAGGTCGGTTTCGGTCTCTTCGGTGAAGGTGGTCTTGATGACGCCGGCGCGGGTGCCGCCGATGGCCTTCGCGTAGGACTTGGCGAGGTCCCAGGCGGAACCGGAAGCGTCCTGCTCGACGGCGATGATGTCCGGGATGCCACGACCGGCTTCGAATTCGCGGCGCACGGTGTGGCCCGGAGCCTTCGGGGCAACCAGGATCACGTCGACGCCGGCCGGAGCCTCGATGTATCCGAAGCGGATGTTGAAGCCGTGGGCGAAGGCGAGGGCCTTGCCTTCAGTCAGCTTGTCCTTGATGGAGTCGTTGTAGATCGAGCGCTGGTGCTGGTCCGGCGCGAGGATCATGATGACATCGGCCCACTCGGCGGCGTCGGCAACGTTCTTGACCGTAAAGCCGGCATCCTGTGCCTTGGGTGCGGACTTGGAACCGTCCTTGAGCGCAATGACAACCTCGACGCCGGAATCGCGCAGGTTGAGCGCGTGGGCGTGGCCCTGCGAGCCATAGCCGACGATGGCAACCTTGCGACCCTGGATGATCGACAGGTCGGCGTCGTCGTCGTAGAACATTTCAGTCACTTGCGTAACTCCTCTTGAGTGTTTTCTGGATATTGATGTGGTGCTGCGGTTCGGGACACGACGGTCCGCTAGGCGGAGCGAAGCGCCCTGTCACTCATGGAGCGGGATCCCCGTCCAACGGCCAAGGTGCCGGACTGCACAATTTCGCGGATGCCGAAGGGCTCCAGCACTGAAAGCAATGCTGCGAGCTTCTCCGGAGTACCGGTGGCCTCGATCACCAACGAGTCTGTAGAGACGTCGACGACAGCGGCACGGAACAGGTCTGCAGCCTGGGTGACCTGCAGACGTGTTGCGGCATCCGCACGTACCTTGACCAGGATGTGGTCGCGTTGTACGGAAGATTCGGAAGTCAGTTCCACAATCTTGATCACGTTGACCAGTTTGTTGAGCTGCTTGGTGACCTGTTCGATGAGGTCGCCGTCGGCATCGACGACAACCGTCATGCGGGACATGCCTGGAACTTCGGTGGGTCCCACTGCCAGGGAGTTGATATTGAAGGCGCGGCGGGCGAAGAGACTGGCAACGCGCGTCAACACACCCGGCTTGTCTTCAACCAGGACGGACAATGTGTGGCGGCTCATGGTTTAGTCCTCTTCTTCCCATTCCGGGGTCATGTTGCGGGCAACCTGGATCTGGTCATTGCTGACGCCGGCGGGGACCATCGGCCACACCATCGAGTTGGGGCTCACCACGAAGTCGACCACCACGGGGCGGTCGTTGATTTCAAGGGCCTTCCGGATGGTGGCGTCGATGTCCTCGTCCCGCTCGCAACGCAGGGCGGCGCAGCCGTAGGCCTCTGCCAGCTTGACGAAGTCCGGGATGCGGATGGTGTCGTGCCCGGTGTTGAGGTCGGTGTTCGAGTATCGGCCCTCATAGAAGAGGGTCTGCCACTGGCGGACCATTCCCAGCGAGGAGTTATTGATGATCGCGACCTTGATCGGGATGTTGTTGATGGCACAGGTTGCCAGTTCCTGGTTGGTCATCTGGAAACAGCCGTCACCGTCAATGGCCCAGACCACGCGGTCGGGTTCACCCACTTTGGCACCCATGGCGGCAGGGACCGAGTAGCCCATGGTGCCCGCTCCCCCGGAGTTCAGCCAGGCGTGCGGACGCTCGTAGTTGATGAACTGGGCAGCCCACATCTGGTGCTGCCCCACACCCGCGACGTAGACGCCTTCGGGGCCGGTCAGCTCACCAATGCGCTTGATGACCCGCTGCGGGGCGCTCAGGCCATCTTCCGGTTCGGTCCAGCCGAGCGGATAGGTTTCCCGCAGGTTGTTCAGGAACGCCCACCACGTGTCGAGGTCCGGGGTGCCGGTCTGCTCGAACTGTGCCTTCACGGCCTCAGTCAGTTCCGGAATGATTTCCTTGACCGAGCCCACGATCGGCACATCGGCCGTACGGTTCTTCGAGATTTCGGCGGGGTCGATGTCCGCGTGGATGACCTTGGCAAAGGGGGCGAAGGTCTTCAGCACGCCCGTGACCCGGTCATCGAACCTCGCACCGAGGGTGATGAGGAGGTCGGCCTGCTGGAGCGCCGTCACAGCGGATACCGCTCCGTGCATGCCCGGCATGCCCACATGCTGCGGGTGGGAATCGGGGAATGAACCGCGGGCCATCAGCGTGGTGACCACGGGCGCACCGGTGGCTTGGGCCAACTCCATGAGTTCAGCGGAGGCGTGGCCCTTGACGACGCCGCCGCCCACGTACAGGACCGGCTTGCTGGCGGCGGCAATGAGCTTGGCCGCCTCGCGGACCTGCTTGTTGTGGCCGCGGACCACAGGCCGGTAGCCGGGCAGGTCCACCTTGGGGGGCCAGGAGAAAGTCATTTGGCCCACCTGGGCATCCTTGGCGATGTCCACGAGGACGGGGCCCGGACGGCCGGTGGAGGCCAGATGGAAGGCCTCGGCCATGACATGCGGGATGTCGTTGGGGTCCGTCACCAGGAACGAATGCTTGGTGATGGGCATGGTGATGCCCACGATGTCGGCTTCCTGGAAGGCGTCCGTACCAATGACGCCACTGGACACCTGTCCGGTGATGGCCACCATCGGCACGGAGTCCATGTGGGCATCCATGATGGCGGTAACGAGGTTGGTGGCACCGGGGCCCGAGGTGGCGATGCAAACGCCAACCCGTCCGGTAACCATGGCGTAGCCTTGCGCGGCGTGGCCGGCTCCCTGTTCGTGACGGACCAGGATGTGATTCATCCGGGAGGCCATCAAGGGGTCGTAGGTGGGCAGGATCGCGCCACCGGGCAAACCGAAAATATCGTCCACGCCGAGTTCTTCGAGCGAACGGACAATTGCTTGCGAGCCGGTCATCACCGTTGGGGGTACAACGTTGTTCGGCCCAAGGACAGGAGAGAGAGGTGCAGCAGCGTCGACGACGACGGCCTCGGCCGAACGGTCGAACTTTTCCGGAGCTTTAGTGGCTCCAGCGGACTTTGCAGCCATCAGCGAGGGGCTGATCGGCGATCCTTTGCTCATCGGACTCTTCCTTGTGGATCTTCTGTTGAATGGGTCTTGCAAATAAAAAAACCCCTCAGCCTTGCGGCTCTTCGAGGGGTTTGCGCGTGACAGTTCGTTACCAGTCGGGCTATGCCACGCGCTTGGTAAGGACGACGACGCCGACGGTAACGAATGAGATCATGCGTTCAGTGTTCCCTCTAAGTGAGATACGTGTCAATCGAGCACCATCGTATCCCACTATTTGGACAACGGTGTCCAAGTGCCGGACTCCGCCCCCTTGGAGAAGGCGGAGCCCAGGCCAGGTATTCAGCCGCAGTAGGCGCCAGTGGAGGCGCTGTGGACGAGCTTGGCGTACTTCGCCAGGACACCCTTGGTGAACTTCGCCGGCAAGGGTTCCCAGCCGGCCCTGCGGGCTTCGAGCTCCGCGGCATCGACGAGCAGGTCGAAGGAACGGGCCGCGATATCCACCCGGATTCGGTCGCCGTCCCGCACGAAGGCGATCGGACCGCCGTCGACGGCTTCCGGCGCAACGTGCCCGATGCACAAACCGGTGGTGCCGCCGGAGAAGCGGCCGTCCGTGAGCAGCAGGACATCCTTGCCCAAACCAGCCCCCTTGATGGCACCGGTAATGGCAAGCATTTCACGCATGCCGGGACCACCCTTGGGGCCTTCATAGCGGATCACCACGACGTCGCCCTTGTGGATTTCGCCATGGTCCAAGGCATCCAGGGCACCCTGTTCCCGCTCGAAGACACGCGCGGTGCCCTCGAAAATGTCGGCGTCGAAGCCGGCGGTCTTCACGACGGCCCCTTCAGGAGCCATGGAGCCGTGGAGGATGGTGATGCCACCGGTCTTGTGGATGGGGTTGTCCAGGGCGCGCAGGATCTTCCCGTCCAGGTCCGGCGGATTGATGGAGGCGAGGTTCTCCGCGAGCGTCTTGCCCGTGACGGTGAGGCAGTCGCCGTGCAGCAGACCGGCGTCGAGCAGTGCCTTCATGATGACCGGCACGCCACCGATCCTGTCCACGTCCGTCATGACATAGCGCCCAAAAGGCTTGAGGTCGCCCAGGTGCGGGATCTTGTCGCCGATCCTGTTGAAGTCATCCAACGACAGCTCCACCTCGGCCTCGCGGGCGATCGCCAGCAGGTGCAGGACCGCATTGGTGGAACCGCCGAACGCCATGGTGACGGCGATGGCGTTTTCAAAGGCCTTCTTGGTCATGATGTCGCGCGCGGTGATTCCCAGGCGCAGCAGGTTGACGACAGCCTCGCCCGACTTGCGGGCAAATTCGTCACGACGGCGGTCTGCCGAAGGAGGCGCCGCGGACCCCGGCAGCGACATACCCAGCGCCTCTCCGATGCAGGCCATGGTGTTCGCCGTGTACATGCCGCCGCACGCACCTTCGCCCGGACAAATGGCTTTCTCAATCCGGTCCAGGTCTTCGCGGCTCATTTTCCCCGCTGCGCAGGCACCGACGGCTTCGAAGGCATCGATGAGGGTGACTTCCTTCTCCGAACCGTCCTCAAGCTTGACCCAGCCGGGCATGATCGACCCGGCATAAAGGAAGACGCTGGCAAGGTCCAGCCGCGCGGCCGCCATGAGCATGCCTGGCAGGGATTTGTCACACCCTGCCAGGAGAACCGAGCCGTCAATACGCTCCGCCTGCATGACGGTTTCCACCGAGTCGGCGATGACCTCGCGGGAAACCAGCGAGAAGTGCATGCCCTCGTGGCCCATGGAGATGCCGTCCGATACGGAGATGGTCCCGAACTGCATCGGGAACCCGCCGCCTGCATGGACGCCTTCCTTGGCGCCCTGGGCGAGTCGGTTGAGGGAAAGGTTGCAGGGCGTGATCTCGTTCCAGGAGCTCGCCACACCGATTTGGGGCTTGGCGAAGTCGTCGTCACCCATTCCGACGGCACGGAACATGCCGCGGGCGGGCGCGGCATGGATACCGTCCGTGACTGCCCGGCTCCGGGGCTTGATGTCCGGCTTGGTGGCTGTGGGAGTAGGGGAGGCGTCACTCATGAGCCAAAGTCTATGTGTCCGGCCCTCCCCCGGCGACGGGAAACCCGGATTAAGTGGGAAACGTGCGAATATTTCAGGCGCTGCCGGAGCGGCCCCTGGATGCGCCGCGAACTGAAGGAATCCCGGCGCACAGCCATCCCGCCGCACCGGCGGCGGAATGCTGGACAGCCCAATTCCGGCGACGTAACGTCGGGAACACCACTAACTGCACCCTGTGAGCAGAAGGGCTACACCATGGATTGGTTGATCTGGGTCATCGTCATTGTTGTCGTGGTAGCCGTCGTCTGGTGGCTGATGAGCCGCAACACCGGCAAAAACCAGGTACCGGCGTCCTCGGGAGAAGCCCCCGCGGGCGCACCGGGCCGGCCCGGTGCCACTTCGCCGGCCGCTACGGAACCGGCCAATACGCGTTCCGTCCCCGAGACAGCTGCCGCAGCCGCAGGCGTGGCAGGACTGGCAGGCGTTACCAACCTGGGCAAGGCAGCTTCGGAGGGCAGCGGCCCCGTCGATGAAGAACCCACCGGAGTACATCCACCTGCTGATTCGCCGGCCATCCAGGAGCCAGTGCTCGACAAGCCTGAAGTGGCCGAACCTGCGTTGGACGGGCCCGTGGTGGATACGGCCGCTGTCGATTCACCGGCCGCCGACCCAGCTTCCCCCGCCGGGGCCGCCACGGGCGGCGACGTGGATGACTGGGAGGACTCCCCTGCAGACGCGTCCGCAAACACCTCTGCCGACCGGGCGGAGTGGGAATCGTCGTGGACTGACGCCCAGGGAACCCCCGTCCACCACCACGAATACACCGATCCACACGCCCCTACCCTTCCGGGCGCAGAAACGGCCGCCGCAGAAGAAGAAGGTACGGTGGCGCCCGACACCGCCGCAGCATCAGGGCATCTCGCCGCGGACCACCCCTATGGTGTCGGTTCGGCCGCGCCGGCCCAGGACGGTTCAGGCCCGGAGGGATACCCCGTCAAGGCAGAAGCCGCTTCCATGACCTACTACGACGAAGATTCAACCGGGTACGCAGAGGCCGGAGCTGATGTGTGGTTCGAATCGCCGGCCCATGCCGAGGCTGCCGGCTTCCGGCCACCGCGCCGCACCCGTTATTGAGGAGACTGCGGCAAGGGAACCGGAGGGACCAGCGTGACCGGCGTCAAACATCACCGCGGCAGGGCTAAAGCTCTGCGTGCACGGTCCGCCGGTGCACTGGCGGCGGGGATGCTGCTGATCGCCGGATGCACAGGCACCCCCTCCCAGCCGGGCACCGCCGCGACCCCGGGCACCGCCGCGACCCCGGGCAGGACCTCAGCACCGCCAGCCGCTGCCACACCGCCCGCCTTGGTGGTGGAGCAAAAGCTCGACGCCGGCCTGCAGCTGCCATGGTCCGTCGTGTTCCTGCCGGACGCCACGGCGGTAGTCTCCGAACGCGACTCGGCGCTGGTCAAGAGCATCCGGGACGGCCGCACCACCACGGTCGGCGAGGTTCCCGGCGTCGACCCTGGCGGCGAAGGGGGCCTGCTGGGACTGGCCCTGTCCCCTACCTTTGCCAGCGACCGCTGGCTCTACGCGTATTTCACGGCTGCGAGCGATAACCGGATAGCCCGGATGAAACTGACAGAAGATGCCTCCGGGAACCTGGCACTGGGCACTCCCGACGTCATTTTCTCCGGCATGTCCAAAGCTTCCACCCATAACGGCGGACGGATCCGGTTCGGTCCCGATGGTTATCTGTACGTGGGAACGGGCGACTCACAGCGCCGGGAACAACCCCAGGACACGAACGCCCTGGGCGGCAAGATCCTCCGGCTGACCGCGGAAGGAAAGGCCGCTCCGGGCAACCCGTTCGGCGACAACCCCGTCTACAGCTACGGGCACCGGAACGTGCAAGGCCTGGCCTGGGACAGTGAGGGCCGCCTCTGGGCCAGTGAATTCGGTCCTGACGTTGATGACGAGCTCAACCTCATCATTCCCGGCGGCAATTATGGCTGGCCTGCTGTTACCGGCGCCCCGGGCCGCAGCGGCTTCCTGGACGCCAAGGTCGTCTGGCCGTCCACCTCGGAAGCATCGCCCAGCGGACTGGAAATCGTGGACGGAGTCGCCTACACCGGCGCCCTGCGTGGTCAACGCCTCTGGGCTGTGCCGCTTGATGGGGAGACAGCCGGCGCCCCGGTGGCTTGGTTCACGGGTGAGTACGGCCGGCTCAGGGACGTCGCTGCCGCGCCGGGGGGTGCTCTGTGGGTGCTGAGCAACAACAGAAATCCCGATTTCGCGCTGGTATTGCGGTCGTCCCGCTAACGCCTTCCAGCCGATTTCACACATCCGGCGTTCTCGTGTAGAGTTACTTGTCGTTGCGGAGATCGCTGAGGCAGAAACTGCCCGGGGATTACCAATCAACAGCTGCACCTCTAGCTCAACTGGCAGAGCAATTGACTCTTAATCAATGGGTTCCGGGTTCGAGTCCCGGGGGGTGCACCACAACAAGGCTCCGGAGTGATTCACTCCGGAGCCTTTTTCCGTTCCAGAACCTTCTTAATGCGGCCACTCCAGGCATCGAAAGTGTGATGCGTCACTCTGAGCCGTTTTTGGCCATAACCACCCACAAGGTGGTGTAGTGTTATCTGTCGTTGCGGAGGTCAACAGGGAAAGAAAAAGCCCTGGACACCAACACAACAGCTGCACCTCTAGCTCAACTGGCAGAGCAATTGACTCTTAATCAATGGGTTCCGGGTTCGAGTCCCGGGGGGTGCACCACGAGAAAAGGCTCCGGACCACTGATGCGGTCCGGAGCCTTTTTGTTTTCGTCATGATACGTGATGCGCAAGAGGGCCGGCCCGGGGGCCGGCCCTCCTGCAATTCCTACAAACTGCCGTCCTGGGGCGCCCCGGGGAACGGCTCTCCGGCTGGACGGTCGAGGACCGGCGCGCCCGCAAGGCCCCGCACCACAAGCCTCAGTTCCTCACGGAGGCGGGATGTGTCCACAGCCACCGGAGCCAGAACGTCCTGCTCAAGCCTGACCGCCTCGGCCAACGCCGCCGAACCCGCCTCTGTAAGTGTCACCACATGGCTGCGTCTGTCCGAGTCGCTGCGCTGGCGGCTGACGTGCCCGTGCAACTCCAGCCTGGCGAGCGTAGTGCCCATTGTCTGCGCCTTGACCCGCGCGACTTCAGCCAAGGCAGCCTGTGTAATGGGCCCTTTCGCCGCAAGGACCTGCATGGCAATCACCCCGGCGTGGGTCAATCCGATGTTCTTCAATTTTTCATTCCACGAGATTTCCACAAGCCGCGCCGCCGTCGAAAGCAATCGCGTAGTGGGCCATCTCTCCATATCCGGCATGCCGACAGTATATGCGCGGAGAGGGTGAAGCCGTGGCTTCTCCCCACTAAGCTGGGGAGTCGCCCACGTATGCAAGGAGTAAATTTTGGCCGAACGACTCACCCCAGGCACCACCGCCCCGGAGTTCACCCTCCCGGACGCGGCAGGCAATTCAGTCAGCCTTTCGGATTTCCGGGGCAGGAAAACGATTGTCTATTTCTACCCGGCCGCATCCACGCCGGGCTGCACCAAACAAGCCTGCGATTTCCGCGACTCCCTGGCTTCCCTGCAGGCAGCCGGCTACCAGGTGGTGGGTATTTCCCCTGATCCCGTCAAGTCCCTGTCCGCCTTTGCCGAAGCCGAAAGCCTGACCTTCCCCCTGTTGTCCGACGAGGATCACGCAGTAGCCGAGGCCTACGGCGCCTGGGGCGAGAAGAAGAACTACGGCAAGACCTACATGGGACTTATCCGTTCGACCGTGGTGGTTGATCCCGCGGGGCACATCCAACTGGCCCAGTACAACGTCCGCGCCACCGGGCATGTTGCCAGGCTCCGGCGGGACCTGAAACTGGACAGCTAACGGGTACACTGGAGGCCGGTGGAAGCCCGACTGTCCCCCGGACAGCCGGCCACCATCCGCGCGAGTGGTGAAATTGGCAGACACGCAGGATTTAGGTTCCTGTGCCTTCGGGCGTGGGGGTTCAAGTCCCCCCTTGCGCACAGTTGTCGAGGCACCCCTGGCCCACGGGCCGGGGGTGTTTTTTCCTCAAGCAGACGGGGACTGCCCTGACGCGGTGTGTGCGTACCAAGCCACGCAGCGCAACGATGAGGTTCATCTAGACTGGAATGCGGTCTGGCCGAAGCCGGCCACAGCACTTCCGACCGGCTTGAGGGGACAAGAGTGGCAAGCAGCACAATGCGGCGGCTGACGAAACAGCTTGGGGCCATTTCCATGGCACTGGCCCTTGCGGCTTGCACGGGAACACCGGGGCCCTCCCCTTCTTCCTCCACCAGCAGCCCGGCAGCCGAACCAACCGCCACCTTCAATTTCGGGACAGCCTCCATGCCCCTGGGACTGGACCCGGCGATGACGGCAGACTCGGAGTCCTACCGCGTGACCCGCCAGGTCCTCGAAGGACTGGTGGGAGTGGACGGCGGGACCGGACAGACCACCGCACTGCTGGCCACCGAATGGAAAGACAGCAACAACGGCCTCACCTACGACTTCACCCTGCGGCCCAACGTCACGTTCCACGACGGCACCGTCTTTGACGCGGCCTCAGTCTGCGCCAACTTCAACCGCTGGTTCACGTTCCCCGCCGAACTGCGGAAGCAGGTTCCAGGTATCTCCTTCCAAGGCGTTTTCAAGGCCTACTCGGATGAGCCGGTGTTCTCGATCTTCAAGGACTGCAAAGTTGTTTCACCGGGCAACGTGCAAATCAACCTCACGCGGCCCTTCACCGGTTTCCTGCAGGCCCTGACACTCCCGGCATTTTCGATCTCCTCGCCCAAGGCATTGGAGACCGGGACCGCCAACGTCCTGGACCAGACCCGCAACGGGCAGGCCGTATCGGCATATTCCGGCCATCCCGTAGGAACCGGACCCTACCAGTTCAGCACCTGGGATGAGCAGAAGATCACGCTGGCCACGAACAAGGGCTATTGGGGCAACAAGGGCCAGATTGCCACCATCAATTTCATCCCCTACGACCGTGCCGAAACCCGCCAGCAGGCATTGCTGGACGGCAAGATCGATGCCTACGACCTCGTCACCCCGGGGACCTTCGATGAGCTGGTCAAACGGGGCGTCCAGATCATCCAGCGCGACCCCTTCTCCGTGATGTACCTGGGCATGAACCAGGCCGTGGCACCGCTGGAAAAGCTGGAAGTGCGCCAGGCGATCGAGATGGCCATCGATAAGGAAACCCTGATCCGCAGGTTCTTTATCGACAACACCGCCCAGGCGTCGCAGTTTGTGCCGCCCAAGCTCAGTGGCTTCAACAACAACGCCCCGTCGCTGGGATACAACCCGGACAAGGCCAAGGAACTCCTGGCAAAGGCCGGCTACAAGGGCGAGGAACTGAAGTTCTACTACCCGCAGAACGCCACCCGCGCCTACCTGCCCACGCCGGAAAAGATTTACGCCGAAATCAGCAGGCAGCTGGTGGCCGTGGGCCTGAACATCAAACCGGTTCCGGTGCCCTGGGAGTCGGGCTACCTGCAGAAGGTCCAGTCCCCGGGTGACCACGCTCTGCACCTGCTGGGATGGAACGGTTCCTACGCAGATGCCGACAACTTCCTGGGACCCCTGTTCGGCGAGTCCCGCGGCGAATTCGGCTACGCGGATTCCGAGGTCTTCCACAAGATCGAGAGGGCGCGGGCCCTTCCCAACGGCGACGACCGGAACACCCAGTACCAGGCCATCAACGCCGAGATTGCGGCCTCCGTCCCGGCTGTTCCCATCGCCTTCCCGATCTCTGCCCTGGCACTGTCCGACAAGGTGGAAAGCTACCCCGCATCCCCTGTCCTCAACGAAGTTTTCACAAACGTCCGCCTAAAGCCTTGACGATTCCCGGCAATTTCAGTATTGGGTCCGCGCGGGGATATTCTGTGACAGCCAGTGCCGCCCCTATCGGAGATTGATTGTGACCTTCATTTCCAAGACTCAACATGCCGACGTCGTCCTCATAGGCGGCGGAATCATGAGTGCCACCCTGGGTGCGTTCATCAAGCAGCTTGAACCCACCTGGACCATCTCCCTGTTCGAACGCCTCGACGAAGCGGGACTCGAAAGCTCCGGCCCCTGGAACAATGCCGGCACGGGACACGCTGCGCTGTGTGAGCTCAACTACTCACCTGCTGCCAAGGACGGTTCGGTGGATCCGTCAAAGGCAATCCACATCAACGAGCAATTCCAGCTCTCCCGGCAATTTTGGTCCCACCTGGTGGACACCAAGGTCATCGGCTCCCCCAAAGGTTTCATCAACACCGTTCCGCACATGAGTTTCGTCATTGGCGACGACCACGCGAACTTCCTGAAGACACGTTACGAGGCCCTCAAGCCGAACACGCTCTTCCGCAGCATGGAGTACTCCGAAGACCAGGCCCGTATCGCCCAGTGGGCTCCCCTGATCGTCAAGGGCCGCGACGCCAAGCAGCGCGTTGCCGCTACCCGCGCGGCGGAAGGCACCGACGTCGACTTCGGCGCCTTGACGCGTGAGTTGACCACCTATCTGCAAAGCAGCGGCGCGGAGGTCAACTACGGCCACGACGTCACCGACGTCGAGCGGGCGTCCGGAGGCGGCTGGAACCTCTCCATCAAGCACCGCAAGTCCGGTGAGCACGGCCGGATCCACGCCAAGTTCGTCTTTGTCGGAGCTGGCGGCGGCGCGCTGCACCTCCTGCAGGCATCGGGCATTCCGGAAAGCAAGGGCTACGGCGGGTTCCCGGTATCCGGCCAGTTCTTCCGCTGCACGGATGATTCGATCACTTCCCAGCACAGCGCCAAGGTGTACGGCCAGGCTTCGGTAGGCGCGCCTCCGATGTCCGTGCCCCACCTGGACACCCGCTTCGTCAACGGCAAGCGTTCGCTGCTCTTTGGACCGTACGCCGGTTTCTCCACCAACTTCCTCAAATCCTCCAGCTACTGGGACCTGCCCCTGTCGATCCGCCCGGGAAACATCATTCCCATGCTGGCGGTCGCCAAGGACAACATGGACCTCACGGCCTACCTCATCAAGGAAGTGGCCAAGCGCCACGAGGCCAAGGTGGAGTCGCTCCGGGAGTACTACCCGGAAGCAAAAGGCGGAGACTGGGAACTCATCACCGCCGGGCAGCGTGTACAGATCATCAAGAAACACCCGCAGAAGGGTGGTGTCCTGCAGTTCGGCACCGAGGTCATCGCATCGCGCGACGGTTCCATCGGTGCCTTGCTCGGCGCCTCCCCTGGAGCGTCCACAGCCGTTCCCATCATGATCGAGCTGCTCCAGAAGTCCTTCCCCAAGAACTTCAAGGGCTGGCAGTCCAAGCTCAAGGACATGATGCCCGGCTACGGCGTCAAGCTCAACGAGAACCCCGAGCTCGCTGCCGAGCTCGAGGCGAGCACGGCGCGCTCCCTGCAACTCGACGGGGCCAACGCCCTCAAGAGCTAGGCAACTGAAGAGGCTGCGGCCGGTTCCCGTCAGCCGAAGGAATCCGTACTCCAGGAGACGATGACTGACATGTTCCGCTTGGCCAGATTGTCCCTGGGTAACCGTGCATTGATCGCGCTGATCACCGTCTTTGCGGCGGTGTTCGGCGTGATCACCATGGGGTCGTTGAAGCAGGAACTCATCCCGTCGATCGAGTTCCCCCAGATCACCGTGGTGACGTCCATGCCGGGGGCTTCTCCGGAAGTCGTGGACAAGCAGTTGAGCCAGCCGCTGGAAACGGCGCTGAACAGTGTGGAGGGCCTGGAGTCCACCACCTCCACGTCCCGCAACGGCGTTTCGCAGATCACCATGGTGTTCGCCTATGGTTCCAACCTCGACCGCGCGCGGAACCAGATTGACCGCGCCATCTCGAATGCCAAGCGGGTCCTGCCTGCAGATGTGGAACCGCAGTCCATTGCGGGCAACATCAGCGACTTCCCGATCGTTTTCCTCGCGGTATCATCCGACAAGCCGCTCAGTGAGCTCAACGCGGACCTGCAACGCCTGAGTGTCCCCCGCTTGCAGAAACTCGACGGCGTCCGCGGAGCCGAGGTGACGGGCGGCGCCAGCCAGCACATCCTGGTCCAGCCCCGCCCCGCGGAGCTCGCGGCAGCCGGCGCCTCCGTCCAGGCCATCAGCGACGCCCTGAAAAACAACGGGGCACTGGTTCCGGTGGGCACCATCGAGGACCAGGGCAAAACCCTGTCCCTGCAACTCGGCAGCCCGGTGGATTCCGTGGACGTCATCAAGGGCCTTCCCTTGGCGGGCGGCGGGAGCTCCGCAACGATCGGCTCAGTGGCCGACGTCAGCATCGAAGATGATGCGCCAACCTCCATCACCCGCACCAACGGCAAACCCACGCTGGCCCTGTCAGTGACCAAGAAGCCGGAAGGCGACACGGTGGCGATTTCCCATGCCGTGCGTGACGCAATCGGCCCGATGGAAGCCGAGTTGGGCAACAATGCCTCGTTCACGCCCGTGTTCGACCAGGCACCCTTCATCGAAAAGTCCATCAAGGACCTCACCACCGAGGGCCTGCTGGGCCTGGGCTTCGCCGTCGCCGTCATCCTCGTGTTCCTGATGTCCGTACGGTCCACGCTGGTGACTGCGGTGTCCATTCCGCTTTCCTTGTTGATCACGTTCATCGGGATCTCCGCCACGGGGTACTCGCTGAATATCCTCACCCTCGGAGCCCTGACCATCGCGATCGGGCGTGTGGTGGATGACTCGATCGTGGTGATCGAGAACATCAAGCGCCACCTCAGCTACGGGGAAGACAAACTCACGGCGATCCTGACCTCCATCCGTGAGGTAGCGGGGGCCATCACGGCCTCCACCTTGACGACAGTCGCGGTCTTCCTCCCCATCGCATTCGTGGGCGACCTGGCAGGTGAGCTGTTCCGTCCGTTCGCCTTGACCGTGACCATCGCCCTCCTGTCGTCGCTGCTGGTATCCCTGACGATCGTCCCGGTCCTTGCCTACTGGTTCCTCGCCTCACCGCGCCGGGGCGGGCAGGCTGCGGCCAGCCCCGAGGACGCCAGGACCGTCGCGGACAGGGCCCGGGAAGCTGAGCAGAAGTCCCGCCTGCAGCGAGGGTACTTGCCCATCCTTGCCACAACGCAGAAACATCCTGCGGCCACCCTTTCGGCAGCTGCGCTCATCCTGGTGGCGACGGTGGCCGCCACTCCGCTCCTGGCTACGGACCTGCTGGGCCGGTCCGGTGAGAACAGCATGACAGTCCGCCAGGTACTCCCTGCCGGCACCAGCCTGGAAGCGACCAGCAACGAGGCCGCCAAGGTCGAAGAAGCCCTGCGGGACCTGGAAGGCATCAAGGATATCCAGGTGACCTCCGGGAATGCGCAGACCGGCTTCGCTGCCCTGACCTCCACCGGCGCCTCGAACTCGACCTTCACGATCGTGACGGATGAGAAAGTAAATCAGAAACAGCTGCAGGACGACGTCAGGGCAAAACTCGAAGGCTTGCCCGGAAAGATCACCGTGGGATCCCAGCAGGGCGGATTCGGAACCTCGTCCACGGTGGACATCACCATCCGGGCGTCCAATTCCGCGGACCTGCAAAGCGCCAGCGACACCATGGTGAAGGCCATGGAAGGGGTACCGGGCAGCACGGAAGTTGCCACCAACCTGGCCGCCAGCCAGGCCGTTGTCCAGGTCCGGGTCGACAGGGCGAAAGCCGTGGCGGCGGGACTGACGGAGCAGCAGGTGGGAGCGGTCCTGGCCACCACGGTCAGCCCCATCCCGGCGGGTACGGTCCGGATCGGGACGAACGATTACCCGGTACAGATCGGAAAGGGTACGCGTTTCACCAGCATCGCCGCCGTCCGCGCCCTCCCGCTGCCCACACCCCGCGGCAGCATCACCCTGGAGTCGATTGCCTCGGTGGAGCAGGTGGAAACGCCGGTTTCGATTACCAGCAGCAACGGCCAGCGCACCGCAAGGGTGAGCGTCACGCCGTCGGGCTCCAACCTTGGCAGCGTCAGCGCCGCTGTCCAGGAGCGGCTCGCGGACGTCCAGCTGCCGGCGGCCGTCACGGCAACTGTCGGCGGTGCCACCACGCAGCAGGCAGAGTCGTTCCAGCAGCTGGGCCTGGCCCTGTTGGCAGCGATCGCGATCGTCTACGTCATCATGGTGGCCGCTTTCAAGTCGCTCATCCAACCGCTCATCCTGCTGGTGTCCGTGCCCTTTGCCGCCACCGGAGCAGTGGGCCTCCTCCTGCTGACCGGCGTACCACTTGGCCTGCCGTCCCTGATCGGGATGTTGATGTTGGTGGGCATTGTGGTGACCAATGCCATTGTGCTGATCGACCTCATCAACCAGTACCGCAAGCCGCACGACGGCAGCGCGGGCATGAGCGTAGCGGACGCCATTACGCATGGTGCACGGCAACGCCTTCGGCCCATCCTCATGACCGCCCTGGCCACCGTCTTCGCACTGACTCCCATGGCTTTGGGACTGACCGGCGGCGGGGGTTTCATTTCCCAGCCGTTGGCGATCGTCGTGATCGGCGGCCTGGTGTCCTCGACCGCCCTGACCCTGGTGCTTGTTCCCGTGCTCTACAAGCTGGTTGAAGGCCGCCGCGAGAAGAAGCAGCTCCTGAAGGATCTGCAGAACCGGCCCGCCGTCCGCCAGGGCAACGGCAACGGCAACGGCTCTGACGAATTCCTCGACTGGACCACCGGGATGGTGCCCCGGGTCAGCGGACGTCGCGCCGCAGCCAACCCTGCGGAATAGCCGCAGGGCGCCACTTGCAGTACCTGAAGGGCCGGGAATGATTCCCGGCCCTTCCCTGTTGCAGGAACTGATACATGCAAATGCATCTATTTTCAGGTACACTGGATTCATCGCCCGGAACCACGGGCAGGGAGAAAGGCACATCATGCAGATCGGCGTCTTCAGCGTCAGCGACATCACCACGGACCCCACTACCGGACGTACTCCCACCGAGCACGAGCGCATCAAGGCGTCGGTAGCCATTGCCAAGAAGGTCGAAGAAATCGGCATGGATGTCTACGCCCTCGGTGAGCACCACAACCGCCCGTTCTTCTCCTCGTCCCCCACCACCACGCTGGCCTACATCGCGGCACAGACTGAGCGCATCACACTCTCAACGGCCACCACGCTGATCACCACCAATGACCCGGTGAAGATCGCCGAGGACTTTGCGATGCTGCAGCACCTCTCCGACGGACGCGTGGATCTGGTTCTGGGCCGCGGCAACACCGCCCCCGTCTACCCTTGGTTCGGCAAGAACATCCAGGACGGCATTGAGCTTGCCATCGAGAACTACAGCCTGCTCCGCAAGCTCTGGGATGAAGACACCGTCAATTGGTCGGGCAAGTTCCGCACCCCGCTGCAGAACTTCACCTCCACCCCGCGGCCGCTCGACGGCGTGGCCCCCTTTGTGTGGCACGGTTCCATCCGCACCCCGCAGATCGCCGAGGTTGCTGCGTACTATGGTGACGGGTTCTTTGCCAACAACATCTTCTGGCCGAAGGAACACTACCAGCAGCTCATCGGCCTCTACCGGGAGCGCTTCGAGCACTACGGACACGGTAAGGCAGACCAGGCAATCGTTGGCCTGGGCGGTCAGTTCTTCATGCGCAAGAACTCCCAGGACGCCGTCAAGGAGTTCCGTCCGTACTTCGACAATGCACCCGTGTACGGCCACGGACCGTCCCTGGAGGACTTTACGTCGCAGACGCCGCTGACAGTGGGCAGCCCCCAGGAGGTCATCGAGAAGACCCTGACCTTCCGTGAGTTCTTCGGCGACTACCAGCGTCAGCTGTTCCTGATCGACCACGCCGGACTTCCGCTGAAGACCGTCCTGGAGCAGTTGGACCTCTTCGGCGAGGAAGTCCTGCCGGTCCTGCGCAAGGAGTACGCGGCCCGGAAGCCCGCCCACGTTCCCGACGCCCCGACCCACGCCTCACGTGTTGCCACCGCCCTGGAGGCCAGCGTCGGCGAGTCGGCTCCGGCGGGGACTGCAGGTCAGGAGTCCTGATGTCCAGCCCGTCGGCCTCATCCGCCGTCCGTCTCGCCGCTGAAACCTGGGAGTCGCTTTTCCGCTCCCAGGTGGCGGTGATGCGGAAACTGCAGTCCGGCCCTGCCTTCAAGACCCTTCCGGTCAAGGAGTACGACGTCCTGTTTACGCTCTCCCGCTGCCCTTCCGGCCAGCTGCGCTTGAACGAAATCAACGACAAAGTCCTGCTGAGCCAGTCAAGTTTGAGCCGGTTGGTTGACCGGCTGGAGAAGCGCGGCCTGGTGGAGCGGACAACAGCTCCCGACGACGGCCGTGGAGTCCTGCTGTCCCTCACCGAAGCCGGACATGAGTTGCAGAAGACGATCGGACGCGAGCACGTCCGTGACATCGCGCACCTGGTCGCTCCGGCCTTGACCGCCGACGAACAGCGCGAGTTGCTTCGGCTGACGGAGAAGCTCCGCGCGTCCGTCGCGGGCCACTAGCCGGCTGCACTGCGCCTAGCGCAAGGTGATGAGTTGCCCGGGGTCTTCCCCGGGCAACTCGCCGTTAACGTCGGCGTTGACCCTCAGGGTTTTCAGCGAGAGGCTTCCCCCTACGGTGGAGAGGAACGCGGTGTCGGAGGAATCCCTGCCGGCAGTGATCCGGAGCATGGACCGGCGCGGGGCCAGGCCCGTGGGATCGATGACATGCCAGCCACCATCGATGTAGGCCTCGGCCACGGCGTGGAAATCCATGGGGCTCAGGCCAGGGGCATACACCGCAGCCAAGCGGGCGGGGACGTCCTTGGACCGCAGCAGGGCGATGGCAAGATGCGCGAAGTCACGGCATACACCCCGCCGGTGAAGGAGGGTCTCCACGGCACCGTCCGTCCCCCTGGAGGATCCGCTGACGTAGCGGAGCTCGCCATGGACCCAGTTCCGCACTGCTGCCAGGAGTTCGGCTCCCTGCAGGTTCCCGAACTCGGCGTAGGACGTGGGAAGCAGCCTGTCCGACTCGGCATACCGGCTGGGCCGGACGTAGCGGATGAGTTCCATGGGTTCGGATGTATCTGCGACTCCCGTGCCCACCACTGTGGCGTGGTAGTCGACCGTGACCTCGCTGGGTTCGGTGAACTCCATGTAGTGGAACCGTCCGCCGTGGTGGTCGGCAAGCTCAGCGTACGGAACGTCCTGCCCGTCGCACGTGATGGAAAGCGTCTCGGCCAGGGAGTCGTAGCCGGGGTTGTTGGCCACGGCAATGGCCATGGCGACCTTGGTATTCGCTGCGGTCTTGAAAACGAGCTTGGCGGCTACGTTGCGTTCCATTAATCTCCGGGTTGGTTGCGGCGGGACAGCCCCCGTGCCGCCATGCGTGGACCGGCCGACATCGGGACTATAGATCGGCCTTCAGAGACAGTAGCATCCACTGGACGCTTGGGAATCCGCACGCGGGACCCCCGGAACACGCACAGGACTAGGCTGAAGGCATGGATTCCGACGACAGCCTTCCCACCATGTCCGCCGTCGACATCGCCGACTGGCGTTTGCGGACGTTCGCCCTGTACCACCACGTGCGTGAGTTGGCCGTCCGGGATCCTTTCGACGCCCACAATTACTGGCGGCAGGAACGCGACCGCATGTTTGGAACACATCCGGCCTCGGCTTTGACGGATACCGCGAAAGCTTCCTTCTCCGGCCTCAAGACTGCGGACTACGACCCCGCCTTCCGGCTGTATGTCCCGTTGTCGCCCGAGGGTGCCGGCCAGGAAATGAACGTGAACACGGGCACGGACGGAGTTGTACCCTTCATCAGGATCGGCACCTTTGAGCTTCCCCGGCTCGGCTCCCTGGCTGCCTGGCGCCTGCGCAGCTATGGCGGCGGAATCTTCGTCCCCTTCCGGGACGCCACCGCGGGCAAGGACGGAGGCAGCTACGGCGCCGGACGCTATCTTTTGGACACCATCAAGGGCGCATACCACGGCGTGCGTCAAGGCACTGGGGAACAGGAGTTCGTGCTGGACTTCAATTTCGCATACAACCCCTCGTGCGCGTACAACGAAGCCTGGGCGTGCCCCCTCGCGGGTCCGGCCAACCGGCTCTCTGAGGAGATCCCTGTTGGAGAGTTGTACACCGGCTAACCTTTCGCGTTGGCTAGCCAGTCAGGCCGGCTGCAGCGGCAAGGGAGAGGCAGGCAATGGCCGTCAGTATCGTCGGGGGTGCCACGATCAGGCCAAAGACGGCGTAACCCTTCCACGCGATCAGCACATTCATCCGCTTCAGGCGATCGTGCCATAGCAGTGTCGCCAGCGATGCCCAGGGAGCCACAAGCGGTCCGGCATTGACTCCGACCAACAAAGCGGCCATTCGCAGGGGGCTTTCCGCGAGCGGTTCGGCGAGCAAGTAGGCCGGCAGATTGTTGACGACGTTTGCACCCAGGGCACCTGTCAGCGCTAATCTCAGCAGGTCCGGGAACCCCTCACCCTGGCCTGCGGCTTCTCCGAGCAGCGACGATGCCCCAAGGTATTGGGCGGCCTCGACCACCAGGAAGAGTCCGCAGGTGAAGAGCAGCAGGGACCACGGAACCAGGGCCACCTTCAGTGCTTTGGGGCGGCGAACAGCGAACGTGACCAACAGAACGGCTGCGGCGGTCGTGGCTGGAATCCAGATCGCTGTTCCCGATACCAGTGCGGGCAACAACAGAACCAACACCACCGCGCTGACGGACAGCAACACGCGGTCTCCGGCAGCCTTGGACGGCCCAGTGGTCTTGGACGGCACAATGGTCTTGGACGGCCCAGGGGTCGCAGGAGCAGAAGCATTGCGTGGGTAGGCCCTGCGCAGGTCGCGGCGGAAGACAACGGCAATGAATGCCATTGGCACCAGGACCGCGGCCAGGGACGGCGCCCACATCAATTGCGCGAACTGCGCTGGACTGATGCTGCCCAGGTGGTGCTGTGCCAGGAGGTTGGTCAGGTTCGACACCGGCAGCAACAGGCTAGCCGTGTTGGCCAGCCACACCGTGGTCAACGCGAACGGCAGGACCGGCAGGCCTGCCTGCTTTGCCACGGTGACCACCACGGGGGTGAGGAGGACCGCCGTCGTATCCAGCGACAGAAAAATGGTGCTCACCGCAGCGAAGAATGCCAATAACAACCACAGCAAAACGCTGCTTCCACGTCCCCACCGGCCCAAGCGCCGTGCGATCCACTCGAAGGCGCCGGCCTCGCTGACGAGCTCGGTCACCACGGTCATGGCAACGACGAAGCCGAGAATGGGTGCCACCCGGTCCACGAGGACCGCCACTTCGTGCCAGGGCAGGATACCCGCGGCAACGGTGACCCCACCGGCCACCAGCAGGACCAACCCGAAGATCGCCAGACGCATGGACTGGATTCTAAACCCACGGCACGGCTCTTCGCCCACGGCCCGGGTTCTTCGCTGTCGGCCAGGAGAATGCGTCATGGCATCGTAAGCAATGGGCCCACCGCCAGAGCCCGTGGAAGCCTAGCCTTGAAGCATGAACAGACTCCTCTTCCGGCCGCGGACCCAGCGGATGCTCGTCGCCGTTGCGGCGGCGGCAATCCTTGGATTGCTGGTCGCCGGGGCAGCACTGTTCCAGCCCTGGCGGCTCTTCACGAGCAGTGCCGTGGACGAAGCGCCGCCGGGAGTTTCGGCGCCCGCAGCGGTTGATACTTCGGCCTCCGGCGCCGAGGCGGCCATCCCTGCAGAAGCGCAACAAACCCCCGTACCGGTTGTGGTTGGTACCGGCGCATTCCAATCGCAGGAACATGCAACCAGTGGCACCGCCCAGCTGCTGAAGCTCGCGGACGGCAGCCATGTTCTCCGCCTGGAGAACCTGGCCAGCAGCGATGGGCCCGACGTCAAAGTGTGGCTGAGCAGCCTGCCAGCCGGCGGCGATTGGTTCAAATACCGGTCGGGGCGCTATGTTGACCTCGGCGCTGTCAAGGCCACCCATGGCAACCAGAATTACGCCATTCCTGCGGGCACCGATGTCTCGGGGCTGGCCTCTGTTGTCCTGTGGTGCGATCGGTTCAGCGTCGCCTTCGGATCCGCTCCGCTTGCTTAGCACCGCGTCGGAGGACGTAGGATGTCTCCATGACGTCCCTCTCCCCCCGCCGCATCGCACGCGTCCGTCCCCTTGATCCCACCACGCCGGACGAGCAGTTCTTCGTGGCCAATGATGCCCGGGACTTCGACTCGGATGCCGGCAGGAGCTGGACTGTCATCGAGACCCCCTTTCCCGGATCACGGGCCAACGCTCCAGGCCCTGCCCGGGCCGGCTGGGACATCGGCGCAGTGGTGGACCAGAAGATGTTCACTTTCCTTGCCCCTTCGGTACCGGTCAATGTGTTCGGGATGGCCCACAACACGGGGCAACCCGGGCGGGACCTGCCACCGCAGGCTTTCCACAAGGCGGCTTCCAGCGTGATCGGCCCGGACGAAGCCATCCAGCTGGGCCACGGGGCGGGCCACGTGGACCCGGAAGCCGAACTGACGATCGTCGTCGGCCGCACAGCCCGGGGATTGACCCTGGAAACGGCCCGCGACGCGATCCTTGGCTTCACCATCGGTAATGATGTCTCCGCCCGTGACCTGCAAAAAACAGACGAGTTGTGGATCAGTGCCAAGAGCCAGGACACCTTTACGCCCGTTGGGCCGTGGATCGTCACGGACCTGGACGATTCGGACCTGGCCATCGGCATCATCCACAACGGCAAGGAACTGCAGGCGGCCAGTTCGGCCGACCTCGGCTGGAAAGTGGACGAGATCCTGGTCTACCTGAGCGCCTTCATGACCCTCCAGCCGGGCGACCTGGTGCTGACGGGCTTCCCGGCAGAATGTGCCCGGATCCGCCCCGGGGACGTGGTGGTGTGCCGTGTGGAGGGCATCGGAGAGCTGCGCAACCCGGTCACTGGGGCCTCGTGGGAAAACCAGGGCGCATAGTGTGACAGGCTTAAGGCATGGAGACAGCCGCGGACGCCACTGGACTGCGCCCGTCTCCCTCGGATAGCCCAGCAGCGAAACTGCTGCGCAAACGGCACAGGGGCATCCTCAAATACCCCGTGGTCCGCCAGCTCATCCGGTTTACGGGGGTGGGCATCATCTGTACCGCCGGTTCGCTGGCCATCTACGCCGTGCTCCGGCCCTGGATCGATCCCCAACTGGCCAACGCGATCGCCCTTATCCTGACGTCACTGATGAACACAGCCCTGAACCGCCGCGTGACCTTCAAGATCTCCGGGAGCAGGAAGCGGACCCAGGACCATGTGAACGGGCTGATCGTCATCGTCATTGCCCTGGTCATCACCGGCGGCAGCCTCGGGGTCCTGCACCTCGTCAGACCCGAAGCGACGGTCACTGAAGAACTGTGGACCACCACATTGTCCGGGTTCCTTGCCACCGCTGTGCGGTTCACGCTCCTGCGCCACTGGATCTTCCGCCGCGCCCGCCACATCTAACGGCTCACCCAACTGAGTCGCATTTGTGCGCGTTTTGAGGGGTCAAAACGCGCACAACTGCGACCTAGTTGGGGTGGTGGGCCAGGTTCCTGACGCGCCCGACGGCGGTTTCCACGGCAACCGCTGTTTGCTCAAGGTCTGCAGCGGTCACGGCAGAGGTAAAGCTGAAACGTACAGCGGTCTGCGCCGTTCCAGGATCCAGGCCGAGCGCCAACAGAACCGGCGAAGGTGCATCCGATCCGGCCGCGCAGGCCGACCCGCTGGAACACACCACGCCGAGCCGTTCGAGTTCCAGCAGGACCGACTCGCCGCTGGTTCCCGGAAAGCAGAAGGATGCCACCGACGGCAGCCGCTTCACAGGATGCCCCGTCAACACAGCTCCCGGGACGTTCGCGAGGATCGCTTCAATGAACCGGTCCCGCATTCCGGCAACCTGGCTTGCCGCAGTGCTTTGTTCGGCGTGGCTGAGCGTCAACGCCGTCGAGAGTGCTACCGCTCCGGCCACATTCTCAGTGCCCGAGCGCTTGCCACGTTCCTGGCCACCGCCGTGGACCAGTGGCTCCAGGCGCAGCCGGCCTCTGGCAAACAGCACCCCTGAGCCCTTCGGCGCCCCGAGCTTGTGGCCTGAAAGGCTGAGGGCATCCACGCCAAGGGCTTTGGTGTCCAGGGGCAGCCATCCGGCAGCCTGGACGGCATCGGTATGGAAGGGGACATCCAGTTCATGCGCCACCGCCGCCAGTTGGGCCACAGGCTGGACCGTTCCTACCTCATTGTTGGCATACATGATGCTGACCAATGCGGTTTCCGGACGAAGTACTGCCCGCAGGGCCTCCGGTGTGACCAGCCCGTCCCCGTCCACCGGCACTACATCCACGGCGAAGCCATGGACCCGTTCCAGGTACCGGGCCGATTCCTCCACCGCCGGATGTTCGACGGCGCTGATCACCACCCGGTTCAACGCCGGGTCTGCGGCCTTCCGGGCCAAGGCGATGCCCTTGACGGCAAGGTTGTCCGCTTCCGTGCCTCCGGAGGTGAAGGTCACCTCGCCGGAGCGGCAGTTCAGGACATTCGCGACGGCGGACCGCGCCCCCGCGAGCGCTGTCGCCGCCGCTTCACCCAGGCTGTGGTGGCTTGAGGGGTTGCCGAACTCACCGCTGAGGTAGGGCCACATGGCCTGGAGCACTTCCCTGCGGACGGGTGTGGTGGCAGCTGCGTCCAGGAAAATCACGGCTGGTTCAGTTCGAGTTCAACGTCCAGGCCCAGGTCAAGGGCAGTGACGCTGTGGGTGAGGCCGCCAACGGAGATCACGTCCACGCCGGTCGCCGCGATTTCCGCGACAGTGTGGAGGTTGACGTTTCCGCTGGCCTCCACCATGGCCCGGCCGTCGACCTGTTTGACGCCCGCGCGGAGTTCGTCGGTGGTGAAGTTGTCCAGCATGATCGTATCCACACCGGCGGCAAGGACGGGCTCGATCTGTTCGGCGCGGTCCACCTCCACTTCGAAGTGGGTGGTGTGGCCCAGTTGGTCCTTGGCAGCGAGCAGCAGCCCGGTAAGTTTGGCGGAGTCTCCTCCTGTCATGACGGCCAAGTGGTTGTCCTTGGCCAGGACGGCGTCGGACAGGCTGTAGCGGTGGTTCGCTCCCCCGCCGCAACGCACGGCGTAGCGTTCCAGCACCCGGAGCCCGGGCGTGGTCTTGCGGGTGTCGGTGATCCTGGCGCGGGTACCTTCCACCAAGCGCACGAATTCGGCAGTTTTCGTGGCTATGGCACTCATGCGCTGGACCAGGTTCAGGCCCACCCGCTCAGCCAGCAGTACTGAACGCGCGCGTCCGCTGACCCGCGCGAGGTGGGTACCGGCGTCGAACGTTTCACCGTCGGCGAGCAGCAACTCAACGTCAGTGTCCGGGTCAATGAGCTTCATCGCGTCACGAAACACCGTTCCGCCGCTCAGGACACCGGGAACGCGCGCGTTCAGGACGGCGGTGGCTCGGGCGTCTGCGGGGATGAGCAGCTGCGAGGTGATGTCTCCGTTGGGTGCGTCCTCGGCGAAGGCCCGTTCCAGGATGTCCCGGACTGCTGCGGCGGGGAGGGTCAGGTTAGTCATGGACGAGGCTCGCTTTCCGGCTCATGGTGTAACGCTTGTCAAAATGGTCGACGGCGGCTGGTTCGGTCACGCTGTCGCTGCGGTAGTGCGCCCCCAGGGACCCACGCCGCTCCCGGGCGGCCCGCACAAGCAGTTGCGCGGCCAGCAGCAAATTGGCGTCCTCGTGCTCCCGCGGATCCAAGGAACCAGCTCCGACCAAGGGCAAAACATCCTCAGCCCAGCCATCGAGAACAGCCTCGGCTTCCGCCAGCAAAGTTCCATTCCTGAGCACCCCGGCCTTGGCAGTCATAAGTTGCTGGAGGGCCAGTCGAGAGAAATCCGCAGGAGAAGGCAGTCCGCCCGCACCAAGCGGTGCTGGAGGCCCCGAAAGCGCCGTTGTCGCGTGAGCGGCCGAACCGGCCGCCGAGCTTGCGAGGCGATCGCCGGTGCGAGCCGCGAGCGCAGGCGCCGAGGGGCCTGCAGCGCCGCGGTCGCCGGAGACGAACCCCGCCACGGCACGCCGCGCAAACACAAGCCCTTCAAGCAAGGAATTACTGGCCAGTCGGTTGGCGCCCTGCACACCGGTACACGCAACCTCACCTGCGGCGTACAAACCAGGCACCGACGTCCGGCCGAACAGGTCCGTCACCACCCCACCCATCCAGTAGTGCGCTGCCGGCGCTACCGGAACGGGTTCGGTGGTCCAGTCGATACCGGATTGCCGGGTCCGGTGGCTGATGGTCGGGAAGCGTTTCTCAAGGAAGCCTTCGCCGCGTTCTTTCTCGATCACCGTGGCGTCCAGGTAGACGTGTCCGTTGGGGTCGCCGAGGGCGGCCAAGTGCAGGGCGATGCTGCGGGATACCACATCGCGCGGGGCGAGTTCGGCGTCGGGGTGGTAATCGCCCATGAACCGCTGGCCGTTGGCGTCCACCAGGACGGCCCCTTCACCCCGGACGGCTTCAGAGATCAGCAGGGGGTCGGCGCCTGCGGCAGCATGCTGCATTCCGGCCTGGGGAACCAGGCAGGTGGGGTGGAACTGGAAGAATTCGAGGTCTGCAACGGCAGCTCCGGCCCGCCACGCGAGGGCCAGACCGTCGGCGGTGGCAACCGAGGGGTTGGTTGTCTGCGCAAAGAGCTGTCCGGCACCGCCGGTGGCCAGCAGCACGGCGTCCGCGGCAAGGGCAACCTCATGGCCCTCGTGCAGGTAGGTCAGACCGGAAATGCGGCCTTCGGGACCGGTTGTCCGGAGCAAGGAGGTGGCGAAAGCTCCACTGACCACGCGGATGCGCCCTGCCGCCTCGAACTCCAGGACGCTCCCGATCAACGCAGCTGCCACCTTGGCACCGGTGGCATCCCCACCGGCGTGCAGGATGCGCGGCGCCGAGTGGGCGGCTTCGAGCCCCAAGGCGGGGTCGCCGTCGTCGTCCAGGTCGAAACGCACCCCGAAGCGTTCCAAGCCGACCATGTCCAGTCGGGCCTCGGTGCACAGCACCCGCACGGCCTCGGGGTCGCAATGGCCCGCGCCGGCCTTCAGGGTGTCGGCGATGTGGGCGGCCACCGTGTCACCTGGGGCTGGTTCCGGCAGGACCGCCGAAATCCCGCCTTGGGCGAACCAGGTGTTGCTGTCCGCCAACGTGCCCTTGGTCAGGAGGACGACGGCGGCGCCCGCCTCCGCGGCCAGCAGCGCGGCGTAGAGGCCTGCGATGCCGCTCCCCACAACAATCAGTCGCTGCGCGGGTGGGCCGGAAAGGCTCGACGGGAGGTGTGTCGAGGTCATGTGGGACTCGATTCGGCTAGTTGCGGTGAACCGGTATTCCTGTGCCGTGCTTGACGGCGCACGTTTATGCAGGCTTGGCGGCTAACATGCGCTCAAGGGCGATCTTGGCGTTGTCCTGCACGGCGTCGTCCACGGTGATGCGGTTGACGATGCGTCCTGCCACCAGTTCCTCAAGGACCCAGGCGAGGTAGCCGGGGTGGATGCGGTACATGGTGGAGCACGGGCAAATGACGGGGTCAAGGCAGAAAATGGTGTGCTGCGGGTTCTCCGCGGCGAGCCTGTTCACCATGTTGATCTCGGTGCCGATGGCGAACGTGGTGGGTTCGGTGGCTGCTGCGATGGCTTTCTTGATGAAGTCGGTTGAACCGGCGGAGTCTGCCGCGTCCACCACTTCCATGGGGCACTCGGGGTGCACAATCACGTTGACGCCCGGGAAGTCCTGGCGGGCCTTCTCGATCTGGCCGACGTTGAAGCGCTTGTGCACGGAGCAGAATCCGTGCCAGAGGATCACGCGTGAGTCCTGCAAGGTCCGGGCCTCGTTGCCGCCCAGTTCCTTGCGCGGGTTCCACATGGGCATCTGCTCCAGCGGAACACCAAGGGCCTTGGCGGTGTTGCGGCCCAGGTGCTGATCGGGGAAGAACAGCACCCGCTGGCCGCGTTCGAAGGCCCACTCCAGCACGATTTTGGCGTTGGAGGACGTGCAGACGATTCCGCCGTTCCGGCCGCAAAAAGCCTTCAGTGCGGCGGAGGAGTTCATGTACGTGACGGGAATGACCGGCACCCGGCCGTGCTCATCGGCGTCGGTTCCGAAAATCTCCTCCAGCTGTTCCCAGCACTCTTCCACGGAGTCTTCGTCCGCCATGTCCGCCATGGAGCAGCCTGCGGCCAGGTTGGGCAGGATGACAGCCTGTTCGGGCGTGGAGAGGATGTCCGCGGTCTCGGCCATGAAGTGCACGCCGCAGAAGATGATGGCCTCGGCGTCCGGCCTGGTGAGGGCGGCATTGGCGAGTTGGAAGGAGTCACCCACGAAGTCCGCGTACTGCACCACTTCGTCACGCTGGTAGAAGTGGCCCAGGATCACGGCACGGTCGCCGAGGGTTTCCTTCGCGGCGCGGATGCGCTGGTCGAGCTCGGCCTCGGAAGCCAGCTTGTACTCTTCGGGGAGCTGGCCTTGGCGTGGCGTCGCCTGCGGGGCGACGTCGGCGCTGGAGGCACCCGGGCCGTACGCCGGGACTCCGGCAAGGGCCTCGGCGAGGTCGTACTCCCACGGACCCTTCGCGAGTGCGGGGCTGCAGGTGGCTCCGGCAGCGGAAAGGCCCTTCTCGGCTTCCTCGCGGGTGATCAGCTGAACGGCAGTGTTGACGCTGCTCATGGTGTACTCCTGTTGTCTGGCCCGAGGCCGGGCGTGCCGGTGAAGCGGTAGAGGCGTGGCGGACGATGTTTTCCGCCCTGCAGGTATTCACCGGTTTCTTCGATGTCCGGTGTGGCTTTGATGTGGCGGCGGAAGTTTGCCGGGTCCAACTGCCGGTCCAGGACGGCTTCGTAGACCTCACGGACCTGGGCGAGCGTGAAGTACTCCCCCAGCAGGTGGTAGGCGATGGACCCGTAGGCCATTTTGTTGCGGAGCCGCCAGAGGGCGTAGTCCACGATCGCGTTGTGGTCGAAGGCGAGCTCGCCCACCCTGTCCGCGCGGAACCACTTCACGTTTTCGGATTCGTCCGCCAGGGCTGCTTCGGTGGGCTGGACGAGCGCCCAGTACACAATGGACACCACGCGCTGGCTCGGAGAGCGGTGCACTCCGCCGAATGCATAGAGCTGTTCCAGGTAGTTCGGAGCCAGGCCCGTTGTTTCCCGCAGGTTCCGGGAGGCTGCGTCCTGAAGGGACTCATCGTGGGACAGCGGCCCGCCCGGGAGCGCCCATTGGTCCTTGTACGGCTCACGGATGCGGCGGACCAGCGGCAGCCAAAGGGTGGGGCGCCCGGTCTTCTCGCTGGGCCTGAGGGCAAAAATGACCGTGGATATGGCCAACGACGGCGGTGCGAGCCGCCGCTCTGCGACGTTGGCTGAGTTGACGTTCACGGCGTTCACCTCGCTTCTTCGCCGCTGGAACCATCAGTTCCGGTTTAGTTAAAGTCAGATTGACTAGAACTAATGGTACGACTCGGGAGGCCAAGCGCAAAATGCTTTTCGTCACACAGGCTTGGCGGCCGACTCCATGAGCGGCAGGGTGCGTCCCTGGATGTGGCTGTTGAGGACGATCACCGATGAACAACGGACCACCGACTTAGTGGCAATCATGGCATCGAGCACCCTCTGCATATCCGGGTTGGAGCGGGCCGCAATCCGGACCATGAGGTCCGAGTTCCCCGTGACCGTATGGACTTCTATGATCTCCGGGATCGCACTGAGGCTCTCAATGATGGCGTCATGCCCGATTTCCTGCGTGATGGTCACCGAACAGAAGGCCACCACGGGAAAGCCGAAGTTGGCAGGGTCCGGTTGCGGCACCCAGGAACCGATGACACCGTTTTCAATCATCCGGTCAATCCGGGACTGCACCGTTGCCCGTGCCACCTTCAGCACACGGGATGCCTCCAGCACGGAGGATCGCGGCGAATCCGTGAAGAAACGTACAATTTTTGCATCAAGAGCATCGACCAGCATCAAAGTTCCTGTCCCCGGGGAGCCATACCCATCACATCGCTACTGTGAAAAGTGATGTATCTTACAAACTGCGAGAATTATTCCACGGCTCTTGCTGCGTCGTCGACGCTCCGCTTGCCCGGCCCAAGAGGCCGGCGCGGCACAACCACGTATGAAATCCATAGAAGGTAGACACGTATGACAACGAAGTCCATCGCGGCTCCTGCGACTGCGCCCGGCCTCGGCCATTCACTCAAGCCACGCCAGCTCACCATGATGGGCCTTGGCAGCGCCATCGGAGCCGGGCTGTTCCTGGGCTCCGGCGCGGGGGTCCAGGCAGCCGGTCCCGCAGTCCTCATCTCCTACCTGGTGGCGGGAACCCTGACCATCCTGGTGATGTGGGCCTTGGGCGAGATGGCAGCGGCCAACCCCAACAGCGGCGCCTTCTCCGTTTATGCGGAAAAAGCCATGGGCAAAACGGCCGGTGGCACCATCGGCTGGCTCTGGTGGCTGCAGCTGGTGGTGGTCATTGCCGCTGAGGCCCTGGGCGCAGCCGGTCTGCTGTACTCCGTGTGGCCCGTCATTCCGGTCTGGGTCCTTGCCTTGGTGTTCATGGTTGTCTTCACCGGCATCAACCTGGTGGGAGTCCGGAACTTCGGTGAATTCGAGTTCTGGTTCGCCATCCTCAAAGTGGCAGCAATCGTAATCTTCCTGTTGATCGGCGCAGCCCTGCTCCTTGGCCTGCTTCCCAACGTCGCATCCCCCGGCCTGTCCGGCTTCGCAGATTTCGCCCCCAACGGTCTCAGCGGCATTGCTGCGGCGTTGTTCGTGGTGATCTTTGCCTTTGGTGGCACCGAGATCGTCAGCGTGGCCGCCGCCGAGACGGAAAACCCCGCCCACAGCGTCGGTAAGGCCATCCGCACGGTGGTGTGGCGCATCCTCGTCTTCTACATCGGCTCCGTGTTCGTCATTGCAGCGGTCCTCCCCGTCGGCTCCGACGGCCTCAAGTCCCCGTTTGCCGGGGTGCTGGACCTGGCCGGCATCCCGGGGGCCGGCGCGGCGATCACCCTGGTGGCCGTCGTAGCGCTGCTTTCGGCACTGAACGCCAACCTGTACGGCGCGTCCCGCATGATCTTCTCCTTGTCCGAACGTGGCGAAGCCCCCCGCTTCCTGTCGCGGCTGAGCGGCGCCAAGGTGCCGGTTGCCGCCGTCGGGATTTCCGTGGCGTTCGGGTTCGCCGCAACCGTCCTGGAGTTGCTGTTCCCCGAAATGGTGCTCCCGGCGCTCCTGAACCTCGTGGGCTCCACCTGCCTGGTGGTGTGGGGTACGGCACTGGTGTCCCAGCTCATCCTCCGCCGCCGCGCCGACCGCGACGGCACGGAACTTCCGCTCCGGATGAAGGGCTTCCCGGTCCTGACCATCGTGGGACTGGTACTGCTGGGAATCATCTTCGCTGTTGGCTTTGCGAACCCGGAAAGTGCGGTACAGCTGTTCGGCACCACGGCTCTGATCCTTGTGATCGCCCTCGGATGCTTCCTCAACGCCCGCGCGAAGGCCGGGAAGGTTGGCAGCACCGCCAAGTAGCGGCTTGTCAGATGAAATCAAGAGGCTCTTTGCTGTTTGTTCTGCAAGGAGCCTCTTTTTCTCTTCAGTTTGTACAATGTGTTTGCTTCAAACTGGGCTGATTGCGCACCGCCACTTTTGGTGATTACTGTCACAGCCATGACAAGCATTCCTGTGATTGCCGCCGTCGAGGATGACGCGGCCCCGCTCACGCACCACCAGTTGCGCGAGCTTTACACGCTGATGGCATCCGTCCGCCACCTGGACACGGCCGCCGTCGCCTGGCAGCGCCAGGGAATCATTCCCGGCTACGCGCCGGAGCTCGGCCAGGAAGCGGCCCAGGTCGGCAGCGGCTACGCCGTGGACCTGAGCCGGGACTTCGTCTTTCCGACCTACCGTGAGATGGGCGTGGCCCGGGCCATGGGCGTGGACATGGTGGGCTATATGTCCACCCACAAGGCAACGTGGCACGGCGGAATGTACAACCCCGTGGAATCCCGTTTCGCTCCCATCCAGGCAGTGGTGGCAGGGTCGGTCCTGCACGCCGTCGGCTGGGCCCACGGCCAGACCCTGTCCGGCGGGTCCGGCGTCGCCATCACGTACTTTGGGGATGGCGCTTCCTCCCAGGGCGACGTCCACGAGGCCATGAATTTTGCTGCGGTGATGAAGGCGCCCGTGGTCTTCTTTGTCCAGAACAATGGCTGGGCCATTTCCGTACCCACCGAACGACAGGTAGCAGGCGGTTCCGTTGCAGCCCGCGCCGCCGGTTACGGTGTCCCGGGCATCCAGGTGGACGGCAACGACGTCCTGGCCGTGTACGAAGCCACGCGTTCGGCCTTGGCGCACTGCCGCTCCGGCAACGGGCCCGTAGTCATCGAAGCCATGACCTACCGCCGCGGACCGCACTCCACCGCGGACGATCCCGGGCGATACCGCTCCCTTGAGGAAGAACGGCTCGACGCCGGCGAGGACCCCCTGGAACGGTTCCGCCGGACACTCCTGGCCGACGGCGTGGCGGACGAAGCATTTTTCGCGGAGGCCGGGCGCCAGGCCCGGGAGGAAGAAGAAGCGATCCGCACGGCCATCGAGAACCTGGGACCGCGTCCCGGGGCCGAGATGTTCAGCCTGGTTTTCCAGGAACCCACACCCGCACTGCAGCACCAGGCCACCGCGTGGCGAAAGGAATCCGACCATGCCTGAGGCAATGACTGCCACCACTGTCGCGGCTCCGCGCGCCGCTTCCGGCACCGTGGAACTGCTGTCCATGCAGCAAGCCCTCAACCGCGCCCTGGACGACGTCCTGGCGGAGAACCCCAAGGCCGTGGTCTTCGGCGAAGACTGCGGAAAGCTCGGCGGCGTCTTCCGGATCACCGACGGCCTGCAGGCCAGGCACGGCGAAGACCGGGTCTTCGACACCCCGCTGGCCGAATCCGGCATCCTCGGCATGTCCGTGGGGCTGGCCATGGCCGGTTACCACCCGATTCCCGAGGTCCAGTTCGACGGCTTCGCCTACCCGGCCATCAACCAGATCATCTGCCAGATTGCCCGGATGAACTACCGCAGCCGCGGAACGTTGCCCATGCCCATCACGCTCCGCGTTCCCAGCTTTGGCGGCATCCGCGCCCCCGAGCACCACGGCGAAAGCCTCGAAGCCCTCTTCGCGCATGTTCCCGGCCTCAAAGTCGTCTCACCCTCTACGCCGCACGACGCCTACCACTTGCTTAAGTACGCAGCCACAAGGCCGGATCCGGTGATCTTCATGGAGCCAAAGTCCCGGTACTGGCAGAAAGGTCCGGTGGACCTCACCACCGCCACGGCCCCGGACAGCGGAACCCACGACGCCGGTACGCACCCCGGCGGGAACCTGACCGGTGCCCGGATCGTCCGGGAGGGGCGCCACCTCACCCTGGTGGCCTGGGGTGCCATGGTGGCCCGGTGCCTGCAAGTGGCCGAACTGGCCGCTGAGGACGGAATCGACGTCGAAGTCCTGGACCTGCGGTGGCTCAAGCCCATCGATGCAGAGGCGTTGGCGACATCCGTCGCCAAGACGCGTCGCGCCGTCGTCGTGCATGAAGCTCCGTTGACCTCAGGCCTGGGCGCCGAAGTCGCCCAACTGATCACGCAGCACTGCTTCGACACACTGAAGGCGCCGGTGGAACGCGTCACCGGCTTCGACGTGCCCTACCCCTCCGGCGACCTGGAGGACGAATACATCCCCAACATCGACCGCATCCTTTATGGGATCCAACGCGTACTGGAGTATCGCCGTGGCTGAACTGTCCTTTCCCCTACCGGACCTTGGCGAAGGCCTCATCGAAGCAACCGTGCTGGACTGGCTCGTGGAACCGGGCCAACAGGTGGAACGCAACCAGCCGCTCGTTGAGCTGGAAACGAGCAAGTCGGCCCTCGAATTGCCCAGCCCGCAGGCGGGTAAAGTGGTGCGTATTCACGGCGAGCCGGGTCAGACCATCAATGTCGGCGAACCGCTGATTGTGTTCGAGGTCCCGGATGACACCGCCGGGATCGTGGGCACTGTTCCGAAGGACGAAGCACCCAAGCGCCGGGTCCGCCTGAGCGCCGTACCCGATGAGGACTGACATGATGACCGGCAGGCACACCGTGGAACAGCGGCACACCGTCGAAGGCACCGATCCAGGATTGTTCGTCGAAGTCCACCAACCTGCCGCCGACGCCGGGCTTCGGCCTGTCCTGCTGATCCACGGCTTTTCATCCTCCAGCAAACTCAACTGGGTTGACAGCGGCTGGGTGGCAACGCTCCAGGGAGCCGGAAGGCGGGTGATCACCGTCGACCTCCCGGGCCACGGCCGAAGCCACTCCCCGGAGGACCTGGACTCCTACACCCCCAGCCGCATCCGGGCCGACCTGCTTCAGATCGCCATCGACGCCGGGGCACGCCCCCTGCGGGATGGAGACCCTGCCACCGGCCTGGACATCATCGGATATTCGTTGGGTTCCCGGCTCGCCTGGGAGTTCGCTGCCACGCAACCGGACCTGGTGCACCGGCTGGTGCTCGGTGGCCCCAGCGCCCAGGATCCGTTGGCCGCCTTCGACCTCGCAGCCGCCCAGAAGTACCTGGCCGACGGAACGCCCATTGAGGACGAGTCCACTGCGGGCTTGCTGAAGATGGCGGCGATGCTGCCCAGCAACAACCTGTTCGCCATGTTGTCCCTTATCGAGGCCATCAAGGGCGAGCCCTTTGACCCGGCCGAGGCGGCGCCGCACCTGCCCATCCTTCTGGTTGCCGGGGACAAGGACGAGCGTGCCCTCACCATGCCCCGGCTGGCCGCCATTGCCGGCAAAGCCGGAGCGCTGGTGGAAACGCTCGTCATTCCGGGCAGGACGCACACTAATGTGGTCACCAGCAGGGCATTCAAGGACGCGGCCGTGGAGTTCCTGGGCGTTTAGCCCGGGAGCCTGGGGGCGGCGGACTAGCGGGACAGCCGCTCAGCGTTGATGCTCATTCGCTGGAGCACGCTGACGGCCATGGCGTATTCGTCGATGCCGATGCCTAGGGACAGATCCTGCCTGGTGGCCTCCACCAGCCGCATGGCCTGGTGGTAGGTTTCCCGTCCGCGCTCCGTCAGGACGAGGCGTTCGTCCATCATGCTCAGCAAGCCCCTGCCGACCAGCGCCGCGAGGTCGCGTTCGCGCTGGTGGGCGGCATCGGTCCAGTACGGCCGCAGGACGGCGTCAAGTTCCTCGGGCCGCAAGGGTGCTTCGCCCAGGGCATTCAGCGCCTGCCACTGGGCGCGGCTGAGCTTGATCCGGGCCAGCGTGTAGTCCAACTGCGCCTCGAGTGCGGCGTCCAGCTTTTTGATCCAGTAACCAATGGGCTTGTCCACAGTGCCATGCTTCCAGCGGATCCCGCACCGGGCAAGGATGGGACGATAGGCTGGAAGCAGCGCCGGACAACGTGGAAGTGGGATAGATGGGCATGCGGTTCAGGGACCGGGCGGAGGCCGGGCAGCGCCTGGCTGATGGACTCCCCCAGTTCAGGGAACGGCCCCATACGGTGGTCCTCGGACTGGCCCGGGGAGGCGTTCCCCTCGCAGCGGCAGCCGCCTCCGCTCTCTACCTGCCCTTCGGTGCGGTCCTCGTCCGCAAACTGGGCATCCCCGGCCGGTCCGAAACTGCCTTCGGAGCCCTCGCCTGGAGCCAGGGGGACGTTGTCCGCCTCATCAACCGTCCGCTGAAGGACCACATCCAGGCACTGGGCATCAGTGAAGCTGCGCTGGAGGCCGTGGAAGCTCACGAACGGGCCGAACTGGTCCGGCGAGCGCGGGAATATCCGGGTGTAGACCACGATCTGCGGGGCAAGACCACCATTCTGGTGGACGACGGCCTGGCCACGGGAGCTACCATGCGGGCTGCCGTGGAGGCTGTGCGCTCGGCCGGGGCTCGAACGGTGGTGGCTGCCGTTCCGGTCGCTTCCCTGGAAGCTGCAACATCCCTTGGCCGGGTTTGCGATCTCGTCCACGCACTGCACATCCCCGGAAAGTTCAACGCCGTCGGTGCGTTCTATGAGCACTTTGAACAGTTGACGGACGCTGAGGTCATGAAGCAACTGGAAGGGGCATAGCCCTGCCGGACCATGCCCCTTCCCGTCGGCTGTCCGCCGGAGTTGCTAGTGGTGGACGCTGTACCCGAGGGGCCGGCCCTTGGTTTCCTTGGCCAGGATGACGCCCACCGCCGAGATAACGCAGAGGCCCATGATGTACAGGCCCACGGATCCCGACCACTTGGTGCCATCCAGCAGTGCCTGGGCGATGGTGGGCGCAAAGGCACCACCCAGGATCGCGCCCAATGCGTAGCCGATCGAAATGCCGGAATAGCGGACCTGGGGCGGGAACATCTCGGCATACATTGCGGACATGGGACCGTAGGACAGGCCCAGTCCGATGGTCAGCACGAAGAGCGCCACGCCATAGAGCCAGATGTCCCTGGTGTCGATCAGAGCGAACAGGGGCACCATCCATACGAAGACCAGGGCGTAGCCGGTGAGGAAGGTCTTCACGCGCCCGATCTTGTCAGACAGCCATCCGCCGACCATGGTGAAGATCAGCCATCCGAAGGAGGCGACGGTGGTGGCCAGGAGGATCTGGGGAGCCGGCATCTTGAGGGCACGGGTTGCGTAGGAGATGAAGAAGGCAATCAGCAGGTAACCTGCGGCGTTGTTGGCAATGAAGATCAGTGCCGCCAGCACCACCTCTTTGGTGTTGTGGCGGAACAGCTCGCCCAGGGGCGCCTTGCTTTCAGCCTTGCGCTGGGCGATCTCCTTGAACACCGGGCTTTCTCCGACGGCGCGCCGGATCAGGTAGCCCACCACGATCAGGACCACGGAGAGCAGGAACGGAACACGCCAACCCCATGCGGCGAAGTCCTCCTTGGACATGCCGGACTGCAGGAAGAACAGGAGCCCGGTCGCGAGGATCATGCCGATGGGAACACCAATCTGCGGGTAGGCGCCGAAGAGGCCGCGCTTGTGCAGCGGCGCGTGTTCCACGGCCATGAGGGCTGCGCCACCCCATTCGCCACCGGCAGAGAAGCCCTGCACCACGCGCAGGAAGATCAACAGCACAGGAGCCCAGAGGCCGATGCTGGCGTAGGTCGGCAGGAGGCCGATCAGTGCCGTGGCGACGCCCATCAACACGAGCGTCATGACCAGGACGGCCTTGCGGCCGACGCGGTCACCGAGGTGGCCTGCCACGGTGGCACCCAGCGGCCGGAAAAGGAAACTGATGCCGATCGTGGCGAAGGAGAGGATCTGCGCCACGCCTGGGTTCGCTTGCTCCAGGGGCGTCAGGAACAACGGGGACAGCAGTGTTGCCGTGAGCTGGGCGAAGATGAAGAAGTCGTACCACTCGATGGTGGTGCCCACCAGGGTCCCTGCAAGGACCCTGCGCTCTTCGCGCTTGCTGCTGGGCCCTGACGGGGAATCGACTGTGGAGGCTGCGGTCATTGGAACTCCATGGGGGTGAGTGACTGGTCGGTACGCGGCACTGCAATAACCGACAGAACGGTCAGTTAGGAAGAATACTACAATTGTGATCCCAAGCACAGCATCCGCCGATGCTTGGCCCCGCGGCCCCGCGCACTGCCGACGGCAACTGCCACCACCGCAGAGCGGACATAGGATGGTTCGCATGACTTCCCGCAGCGACGCCACAAGCCAACAGGCTCCCGCCACCCAGGTCCCGCCGTCGCAAACGCTCTCCCGTGGAATCCGGGCACTGGAGATCCTGGCCGAAGCCGAGCGGCCGCTGAGCATAGCCGAACTGGCCGCGGCACTGGGAGTCCACCGGTCCATTGCCTACCGGATCCTGCGGACGCTCGAAGACCATTCCCTTGTCTTCCGCGACGATTCGGGGCGGGTCCAGCCGGGCGCCGGACTTGCCGTCCTGGCCCGCGGCGTCTCGCGGAACCTGCAGGCAGCTGCTCTGCCCGAACTGACCCAACTCGCCAACACGCTGCACATGACCGCTTTCGTTGCTGTCTGGGACCACCAGGAATGCGTCACGCTGGTGACCGTGGAACCCCGCAATTCAGGCACGGCACTGGCCCAGCACCCGGGCACGCGCCACCCGGTGGGCACCGGAGCCCCGGGCATCGCCATCCAATCCACCATGACGGAAGAGCGCTGGCACCAAGTGGGCGGAGGGATCCCCTACCGCGCTGAAGCCCGCGAAGCCCGCCGCGCCGGCTACGCCACCAGCCACGATGAAGTCATCGCCGGCCTGTCATCCCTGGCCGCCCCGATCCACGTGCCCGGCGGACGGCCGGCCGCGGTCGCCGTCGTCTACATCCGGCTGGACCAGGACGCCGACGCCGTGGGCAAGGCGCTGGTGGAATGCGCCGCGCGCATCGAAAGCCAACTGGCCTGACCCCATCACGCCAGCCATTCCTTCCACGCCAAGCAGTGTGCCTTGGCACACAAGACTTGGCGGCACCGGGTTCCCAATACTCGAAGGACGGACAGGACCACCCTGGCCCTGTCCTTTGCCGAGATCAGAAGGAAACCCATGAGTCTGAACCTCCTTGACACCTCCAACTGGCTGCCGCTCGACGGCCTGGCGCCAGGCTTTGATGCCAACAAGGCACCGACCGTGCAGGACCTGGCAGGCCGCCACTTCGCGGTCCGTGGCGACGGCGGACCCATGACCTTCACTTTCGACGACGATGAAGTGAACTGGGCGGCCGCAGGGCACTCCGGAACCGCCGCATACGAAGCTTTCCAGGTGGCCGATGACCTTTACTACGCGCAGTGGCACAGTCCCGTGGAACCGGACCTGGCTGTGTCGCTGGTGCTTGACCTGGCCAACGGCCGGGCCCTCTATATCGGCGCAGTGCTGGGAAGATCGACAGCGGGCAGCACGGCCGTGCAGCACGACTTCCGCCCCGGCGACCTTGACGGCGCATCCCCGAAGGGCCGGCCCATCGGCGAAAGCACGGGACTGATCGGCAGGCGCGTGGAATGGGTTTACAGTCCGGACCACGCCTATGAGCACGTATACCTCAGCCCCACCTGGTACACCTGGCAATGCCTGGCCGGACCGGAACGCGGCCTGGCGGACACCGATTCCAATACGGTCCTCCAGGTCAGGCCGGGCATTTTCGTCTTCACGTGGCGGGAGAAGGTCATCCCCTGCGGTTCGGTGACGATCGCCGACCACAGGGATGTGGGCGCGATCCGCTCCCATGGCAGTTTGTTTGGATGGGACGAATCCGGGACGCTGCCCGTCCATTTCACTTTTGGAGCGCATGGGCGCCTGATCAGCGTCAGCCATCACAGCCCCGGGCTCGACCCGGCCGCTTGATGTCAGCAAACGGCCCCGGCAGTTCTGGTTTCCAGGACTGCCGGGGCCGTCTTCCTGCGCTGCTCAGCCCTCGGAACCGTGCCCGATCCTCGCATAAACGGCGGGCTGCGAACGCCGCAGGCGCAGGGCCCAGAGAACCCCCACGACTCCTGGCAGCAACACCACCAGTGGCAGGATGAAGGTGGCGGGGGTGGATTCGGACTGCCCCAGGAGGACGTTGAAGTTGGTCACGATGAGGATGAAAACCAAGGCCAGGAGCACAAACCCAAGCCCCGGAGCCACCATCCGCACCCAAAGGCTTGCGCCGTGGGGCTGCTTGCGGAAGAAGCCGATCACCGCCACCGACACCACGGTCATCAGCAGGACAAGTCCCATGGCGCCGCTGTTGGTCAGCCAAGTGAACATCGTCAGGACCGGGTACAGTTCGCCGAGGTCCGAACCTGCTCCCCCCACGGCAAAGGCCAGGGTCACGACGACGGCAATCGCCGTTTGCGCCAGGGAACCGGCATAGGGGGCGCCATTGGGGCGGACTGCGGAGAGGGCAGCCGGGATGACACGCTCCCGGCCGAGCGAGAAGAAATACCGGGCTACTGCGTTGTGGAAGCTGACCAATGCCGCGAAAAGGCTGGTCACGAAGAGCAACTGCGCAATGTCGCTGAGCAGGACGCCTCCGTGGGCGGTGAGGAAGGCGAAGACCATGTCCGGCCCGTTGGCTGCTGCGGTAGCAACAACCGCCGACGGTCCGGCGCCCACGGTCATGGCCCACGCGGAGACGGCATAGAAGAGGGCAATGATGGCGACGGCGGCAAAGGTGGCCCGGGCGACTGTGCGTTTGGGGTCCTTGGATTCTTCGCCGTAGATGGCTGCTGATTCAAAGCCCATGAAGGCAGCAATGCCGAACGAGAGGACCGCCCCGATGCCCGGCACGAAGAGGGAGGCCGGGTTGAACGTGGCGGCACTGATGCCTTCCGGTGCTGCTGCCAGGCTGATGACGTCATAGACGATCACCACCAGGAACTCGAGGGCCACCAGGACGCCGAGGACCTTGGCGGAGAGATCCACCCTGTTGACTCCCAACCAGCCCACAACCGCAATGCAGGCCACCACGGGAATCCACCACGGCACGGCGATGCCGAACCTTGCCGAGAGCAGGGACGAGACGGTAAATCCAAAGAGGCCGTAGATGCCCACCTGCATCAGGTTGTAGGCCATCAAGGCCACCAGCGAGGCCCCCACCCCGGCCGGACGCGATATGCCCTGCGCGATATAGGCGTAGAACGCGCCTGCGTTCGTGACATGGCGGCTCATCGCTGCGTACCCCACCGCAAAAAGGGTGAGGATGCCGCCGAGGATCAGGAAGGACAGCGGCACGCCCGTCACCCCGGTGACGGCGAACGTGGTGCTTACCCCGCCTGCCAGGACCGTCAGCGGAGCCGAAGCCGCGATGATCATGAAAGTCACGGCGGGCACGCCCAGGCGGCCGCCGGTGCCGGCCGTTCCGCTGGTCTTGCCCCGGACCGGGTTGTCAACGCTCATATGTATGCTCCTGCCTCTTCACCGCGTGGATCCGAGCCGCGGGTCTCGGTGCCGCGGGAGATGGCGCGGCACTTTCTGGGTGACTCCGCCATCTTCCACCCCCCAAGGCAGGAGTGACTTGTCTCACACCGCAGGGCTCTTGACTGTCCACGCAAGCACCGGGGCGGGGCGGACCCCAGGTGTAGAATCGTGGGCAAGCTCACGTCCGCGCTGCTGCATCATGTTCATGGCACGGCCGGCCATTGAAAGGGATAGTGATGACCGTCGCGGCCGAAACGGGCCCCTCAACCGTGCAGACAGTGGTGGCCGGGTCATTCCAGGAATGGAGCCGGGCCATCTCGGCGTCGTTCGTGCCGCTGCTGGCTTCCGGGCCCAAGGACACGGTGTTCCACGGAACCATGCGCGCCCGTGTCCTGGGGCAGATTTCGGTGGTGGAGGTGACGGCGGGCCCCCATACAGTACACCGGACACCGGAACTGATCGCCCGATCCACCGGCCGGTTCTTCAAGCTCAGCATCCAACTGGCCGGCACCGGCCGCCTGGTCCAGGATGACCGCGAGGCCGTCCTCCGCCCCGGCGACCTCTCCATTTACGACACCTCCCGCCCGTACCAGTTGACGTTCGACGACGACTTCCGCACCCTGGTGCTGATGTTTCCGCATGTGCTGTTGGACCTTCCCGCCGACGCCATGGGGCACGTGACAGCCCTGCGGATCCCGGGCGACCAAGGCCTCGGTGAACTGATCAGTCCCTTCCTGGTCCGGCTCGCTGACAATCTCGAGGCACTCTCCGGCACCAACGGCCTCCGGCTGGTGCATAACGCCCTGGACCTGGTCACCACTCTCTTCAACGGCGAACTCGACCAGCTCATCGAGGCCGGACGCGATCCCCACCTCCTCCTCCTGGCGCGGATCCACGACTACATCGAATCCAACCTCGGGGATCCGGAGCTGTCCCCCGGGTCGATCGCGGCCGCCCACTATATCTCCACCCGCCACCTGCACGACCTCTTCCAGGAAATTGGCACCACCGTGGCCGCCTCCATCAGGCAGCGCCGGCTGGAACGCTGCCGCAGGGACCTGGTGGACCCGGTCCTCGCGGACCGGCCCGTCACGGCCATTGCTGCCCGATGGGGGTTCACCGATGCCGCCCATTTCAGCAGGATCTTCCGGGCGGCTTTCGGAAACTCCCCCACCGGGTACCGCAGCAGCAGCTGAGGTACCCGGCCCGCACCGGGGAGGGCCGCCGTCGAACGCCTCCGACTGACGCCGGCTACGCGGCCGCGGTAGGCGCCGTCCCTTCGTCAGCCATGGCGGCCATCTCCTCCACCATGGCGCGCAGCAGCCGGTCCTCCAGCCCCGACGCGGATGGATCACCTGCCAGGTTCACCAACTCACCCGGGTCCGACCGGTGGTCGTAGAGTTCTGCGATCTCGGTTCCGAAGTAGCGGGTCAGCCGACCTTCGGCGGTGATGACCGTCCGCATCCGGACCGGTCCGGGCAACCCTTCCAGGCCGAACGGCTGTTCTTCCTCCACGAGCACGGCGTCGCGGTGGCTGCCTGCCAGGCCGTGCAGCAGCGGCACCAGTGAGCGCCCCTGGATGCCGCGGTAGGTGCTGGAACCGGTGAGTTCCAACAAGGTCGGCGCAAGGTCCGCGCTGGAAACTAGGGCATCGCTTCGACCTTTTATGCCGTCCGGGACATGGACAACCAGCGGCACGTTGGTCACCGCCCGGTAGTGGACGAAGTGCTTCAGCATGAGTCCGTGGTCACCGAACAGATCGCCGTGGTCGCTTGTGAACACGATGATTGTGTCATCGGCCAGGCCCTGCCGCCCAAGTTCATCCAGGATCCGGCCGATGTGCTCATCCATCATGGTGATCAGGCCAAACTGTGCCGCGGCGGCGTGCCGGTATTGCTCCTCCGTGGCCGACCAGGTCATGGTCGGATCCGGGTTTGGTTCGCCCCGCCGCTCCACCATGGTGCGGATATGGTCCGGCGACGCCCCGTGGTCCTGCTCGAAGCCAAGCGGCAGGGGCATGGAAGCGGGCTCGTACAAGTCCGCGTAACCGGCCGGCGGGGAGAACGGGTGGTGTGGGTCCGGGAAAGAGACAAACATGAAGAACGGTTGGTCCTGGCCTGCGGCATCCTTGAGGTGTTCGATTGCCTTCTCGCTCACGTAGCTCGTTGGATGGGCCTCGGCAGGGATTGCCGTTTGGTAGACCTGGTCCCAGCCGCCGTACGTGCTGGAGGAGCGGGCGGGGCCGCCCAGCGTCTCCGGATCCACACCTCGTTCGCGGGCCCAATGCACATAGTGCCCGCCGGGACGGTCGCCGTGGCCTATCACCAGGTCAACGTGCTGGTAGCCGTAGTAATCGGCCGGAAGTGCGATGAAGCGCTGGTCGTGGGCCTCACGGTTCTCCCACTGGTCCCAGCCCGGCGCCAGGTTCCGGCTATGTGCGTCCCCCACTGTCCTGTCGAGGAGCAGGGGATCCGTGGACCGGATCTCCTCCGCCTGGTGCGGTTCGAACTCCCAGCCCATGTTCTGGTGGTGCAGTTTGCCCACACCGACCGTCCTGTAACCCGAGGAAGCCAGCGAGCCGGGAACTGTCTGCGTGAAGGGGTCCAAGGTGATGCCGTTGCAGCGGGTCCCGTGCGCCGACGGCCAGCGGCCCGTCATCAGGCTCGCCCGGTTGGGCATGCACGTGGGGTTGGCTACGGTCGCATTATTGAAGACCAGGCTCCTCGCTGCGAGCGCGTCAAGGTTGGGTGTCCGGACCGTACTGTTGCCGCCAAAACCCAGATGGTCTGCGCGGAGCTGGTCCGCGATGATGAACAGCACATTGGGACGCTTGGCGCGTGGTTTTTTGCTCTTCGTCATGCGGGCCTCTTGATCATGGACAGAACATCGGTGCGCTGTTGCGCGAAGGCCGGCAGGGACCGCGTGGTGATCTGGTCCCTGGGAGCGGGCAGGTCGACCTCGACGATCCGGTGCACGCGCGCCGGGCGGGAGCCAAGGACCACTACCCGGTCCGCAAGGTAGACGGCCTCGTCGATGTCGTGGGTGACCACGAGGATGGTCATGTTGAAGTCCTTGCGGATCTTCAGGCACAGGTCTTCCAGGTCGAAGCGGGTCTGCGCATCGACCGAGGCAAACGGCTCATCCATGATCAGGATTTCGGGCCTGTACGCCAGCGCCCGGGCGATCGCCACACGTTGCTGCATGCCGCCGGAAAGTTGCCACGGGTACTGGTTGTCGGCGTGGGAAAGCCCGACGGCAGCCAGCGCGCTGTCACAGCGTTCCTTCACTTCCGCTGCCGGCAGTTTCATGTGCTTCAGGGGCAGGACGAGGTTCTTCCGTACCGTCAGCCATGGCATGAGCGAACGGTTGTAGTCCTGGAACACCAGGGCCATTTCAGGAGGTGGCCCACTAATGGTGCGGCCGTCGATGGCCGCCCGGCCGCTGCTGGCCGGGTGCAGGCCGGCAAGGCACTTCAGGAGCGTGGTCTTCCCCACGCCGGAGGGGCCCACAATGCAGACGATTTCACCGGCATCCACCGTGAAGGTGAGGTCCTCGATGACCGTGCGGGCTTTCTCGCCGCTGCCGTAGGTCTTGGCGAGATGGGAAACGTCCAGGCGCGGCGTGTTTTCCGGCCCGTTGGTGGTTTGCGGTTGCCGTGTGGTTTCTGGTTGCTGTGGCATGACGGACTTTCTGTTCTGGAGGGGAAGCTTGGTGGACTGCCGGATGCTCATGCCACACGCGCCAGGGCACGGGAACCGAGGTACCAGGCCAGGACCTTGCGCTTGATCAGTGCAAAGACCACGTTGACCAGGAAGCCGATGACCCCAAGGAGCAGGATCCCCGCCCACATGTCGGCCGTCATGAAGCTTTGCTGTGCCAGGAGCGTCATGGCACCGATGCCCTGGGAGCTGCCCAGCATCTCGCTGGCAATCATGACGATGAAGGCAACCTGCAGGCTCACTTGGAGGCCCGAGAAGATCTGCGGGGCTGCTGCGGGAAGGAGGACATTGAACAGCCTTTCCTTCCGCGTGAGCCGGTACACGCGAGCCACATCCATGATGTCGTTGCCGACGCCCCGGATTCCGTCCACGGTGGCGATCATGGTGGGAAAGAGTGCCGCCAACGCAATGCTCGTGACCCGCATCTGCGTCCCGAAGCCGATCAGCGAAATGAAAATCGGCACCAAGGCAACCGGCGGGATGCCACGCAGGAAGTGGATGAGCGGGTCCACCATCCACCGGACCTGGGGAACCAGAGCCGTGGCGAATCCAAGGGCAACGCCACCAACGGCCGCGATGACAAATCCGAGGAACAGGTTGCCCAGGCTCAGCAGCACATCGGATTGGAAATGGTCGAACAGCCAGAGCTGCCGGAACCGCAGCAGGATGTCCTGCAGTGGCGGGAAGAAGGGGTCGATCGATCGGGCGGACAAGAGCCACCATGCCACGAGCAGGAGCACCGGGGTGCCTGCACCCACCAACCAGTTGCGGATCTTTGTATTCTTCATCAGGGCACCACTTCCCGGTAGGACTCATGCCAGTGCAGGACCCGGCGTTCGGCGAGCCTGGTGGCACCTTGGAACAAGAGGCCCAGGACGCCCAACACGATCACCAATGCGTAGAGGGTGGCGTAGTCGCCCGCAGCCTGGGCCTGGTAAATGCTTTGGCCCAGGCCAGGCCCTCCCCCCAGCAGGCCGGCTACGACGGTGACCACCAGGGCGGCAGGAGCCGCCACGCGCATCGCCGTTCCGATGTACGGCAGCGCACTGGGCAGGACCACGCGGAACAGGATCTCTGCGCTGGACATTCCATAGCTGCGGGCCGTATCGCGGGCCACGGGATCCGTTCCCTGCACACCGTCCACTGTTTGCATGACGATCGGCAGGAAGCAGCCGAACACCACCAGGAACAACGACATTTCGGCGGTGGGCCCAAGGACCAGCACGGCCAGTGGCAACACGACGATGGGCGGCACGGGCTTGAGGAATTCGAGGACTGCAAGGGTTGCGTAGCGGATGGTTTCGAAGCTGCCTACCAGCAAACCAAGAACCACGCCCGCAACTGCGGACATTCCCAACGCGAAAAGCGCAATGCCGATGGTGGATCCAACGGCGGCCCAGAAGGTGGTCGATCCCAGGATTCCCGCCAAGGTGGTGAAGACCGTGGTGGCTTGCGGCAGGGCGTTGCCGGCCACCTTGGCAGTGGCGGCCAACTGCCAGGCGATCAATGCGACTGCTATCCCCGCCCCGCTGAAAACGAGCGGACGCAGTGACGGTTTCATGGTGAAGCTCCCATCGTCAGCCACGTCCTACTTTCCGAAAATGAGGTCGCCCGGCAGTTTCACCGGTGAACTGAGGAAGCCCAGGTCGGCCAGGTTCTTGTTGGCCCGTTCGATGTCCTCAAGGCGCACGTCCTCCGGCCAGTAGTTCACAGCACCGGACTTCACAACATCCAACGGGGTTTTGGTGATCTCGGCACTGACTTGCTGGGCCTCGTCCGTGTGGCCGTTGGCGTAGGCGTTGGCCTTGTAGATGGCGGCACGGAAGCCTTCCAACGCTTTCTGCTTGCCCTTGACCGTGTTGGCCCCGGCCACCCACAGGCCAATGGCACCTTCTTCGAAGAACTTGACGCCCGGGGATGCCAGCAGGCGGTTGCCTTCGGAGACAGCCTTGGAGGTGAAGGGCGCAACCAGCGATGCTGCATCGACACGGCCCGAGTTCAGGGACTGAAGTGCTGATGACGGATCCAGGACCATCCAGTTCACTTTGGCGGGATCACCGCCGTCGTCCTTGACGAGTTTGCTGACCGTGACCTCAAGCTGGGCCTTGCGGGCCGGTACGCTCACGTTCTTCCCTTCCAGATCCTTGGGCCGCGAGATCGCAGAAGCCTTCTGGACCAGGAGTCCGGTGTCGTCCACTCGGTTCAGGTCAGCGCCCTCGCTGGCACCGTCCTTGTAGCCGTCGGCTGCAGCGACGACCTTCAGGGGAACGTTCTGGCTTAGCGCATTGAGCAGCGGGATGGACGGCGTGTAGGTGAGGTCCAGCTGTCCGCTCTGGGCGGCTGCGATACCGGCGGGCGGGTTGGCTATGACGGAGATCTCGACGTTGAGACCCTGTTCCTTGAAGTAGCCTTTGTCTGCCGCAAGCTTGATGGCGGCGTCTGAACCGATGCCGATGGTGCCCACTTTGAGGGTGGTTGTTCCGTCCGGCGCGGCCGTGGCGGACGGACCGGACGAGGTGCCACACGCAGCAAGGGACATGGCCAGGACTGCTGCCAAAGCCACGGGAAGTGTGCGTTTCATGGAGGTACTCCTTGGTTTACGAACGGTTGGATAAGGCGGAGAGTTCGGTGGCGGCCTGATGGACAATGCGTCCACCGGCCACGGTGAGTGTGATCCTTGTGCCCGGGAGTGTTTCGATGTCTCCGTCCCCGGGCCAGGGATCGGACAACAGGCACAGATCCGCTGCCATTCCCGGCAGCAGCGACCCTTTGAAATGTTCTGCATGGTCCTGCCAGGCCGCCTTGCTGGTCATGGAGGCAAGCGCCTGGAGGCCGGTGATCCGCTCGGGGTCGTTCGGGTCACCGGGTGTGGATGCTGTCCCCCTGCGTACGGCCGCCACGATGGTGCGGCGCCAATCAGGACTGGTGACGGGCGCATCCGAGGCAAGGTTGAAGCACACTCCGGCATCGAGGGCCGAGCGGAGGGGCTGGTGGCGGGCAAATCGCTCCTCGCCCAGGACGCGGCGCATGATGTCGCCGGCCTCGGAACGGATCAGTGGATTCGTGCTGTAGCCGATGCCGTGATCGGCCATGGTGGACAGCGTTGTGGTGTCGCTGAAGGCACCGTGGATGATGTAGTGCCGCCGATCGCCCGCTACGTCACCGGCGGCGAGGATGGCTTCAACCGCGGCGCCGGTGGCTGCGTCACCGGTAGCATGGATGCCGGCCTGGAGTCCCGCGCCGTCGATCAGACGGAGGATCCTGTGCAGTTCGGCGACCCTTTCGGCGTCGCTGTCACCCTGGATCACCAGCTGCCCGTGGGTGCAGGCCTTTCCATACGGCTCGCTCATCCACGCAGTGCCGCTGCGCGGGATGCCGTCCGCGAAAACCTTGACCCCGGCAATCCGCAGCTGGCGGGAGTCGATTCCCTTGCTTGAGCAGGCCTCGGCAAGCCCGCTGCCAAGCCCCTCTTCGACAGCCCGTGCGGTGGCGCCACCGGTTCCGGCGAAAAGCATGAGGACATTGATCCGCAGCGTGAGCAGCTCCTCTACGGCAAGATCGCCCAGCAAGGCCAGGGCCGCCGTCGAGCCTGCTCCGTCCATCAGTCCGGCACTGGCGGGACCCAGCCCCGGGTCGGTGAGGGACGTGATGCCAAGCGAATGCAGCTGTTCCTGCATGCGGAGCAACGCGGGGCGGAGGGTCTCTTCTGGCACCGGTGGCATGACCTTGGAAACCAGCGCCATCGCCCCGTCCTGGAGCAGACCCGTGGGACTGCCGTCCGCCGCCCGCACCAGCACGCCGCCCCCTGCGTCCGGGGTTGCCGCGCTGACACCCGCCAGGCGCAGCGCCTCGCGGTTCGCCAGCAACTGATGGCCAGTCTGGTCGAAGGCCACCACCGGAATGCCTGGCCGGACGTCAAGCAGCTGTCCGGTTGCGGGTCCGAGCGTGACTTCATCCCAGCCGTGGGCGCGGATCCAGCCGTCCGCGCCAACAGGCGCGGTCTCGATGACATCGACGACGGCGGCCCAGTCGGCTGCCGTTGAGGCGTCCAGGCGGACGTAGCCGAAGGAGGCCATGGCCGCGGAGACGAAGTGCAGATGCGCGTCATTGATGCCCGGGATGAGGGCACCACCTGCAGCATCCACGACGATCGTGGCCGGGCCGGTCATCGCATCCACGTGCGCGCGGCCGAGGCCTGACACGAGGCCGTTCTTCACGGCGAGCGCATCCGAAATCCTGCCGGGGTCGCCGGGATCCATGGTGTGGACCCCGGCATTGATGATCACCAGGTCAGCGAATTCCTGCATCGGGTCTCCTCAGGTTTCTGCACCCATGAATGTGATGCAGGCAACGTTTCTGAAAAGAGTATGTCAAGTGACTAGGTCACTTGACTAGGTTTTCGGATAAAATTTTTCCCGGAGGTCATTTCCAGCCTCTCCGGTGGCGCCGAAAGCCGACCCGGGCGGACAACGCCTAGGATCGTTTGGGACCGGCATGACCGGTCAGCACATGATGAGAGGGGCGCGGATGGCCAGGGTTCCCGCCGAGGAACGGCGATTGCAGTTCGTGGAAGCAGCAGCACGGGTTATTGCCCAGGACGGGCTCGCCTCCGCTACTACCCGACGGATAGCGAGCGAGGCCGACGCCCCTTTGGCAGCTCTCCACTATTGCTTCCGCAACAAAGACGAACTTCTCGAAGAGGTTTACAACTTCCTCAGCAGGGACTACGCCAAGGCGCTGGAACCCGTAGCCGACCCCGGACTGGGACTGCGCCACATGATCGGCGCCCACGCCCGCCGTATCTGGAGCAGGATGCTCGAGAACCCCCACGAGCAGGTGACCACCTTCGAGCTGCTGCTCAGGAGGTACCGGGTAGAGGCGGTGGACCAGCCCCAGGCCCTGCTTATGAACCGGTCAATGTACGACGGCTGGGTGAATTCCACGCTGGAATTGTTCCGCAACGCTGCCAAAGCCTCCGGCGAGCCGCTCCCCCACAACCTGGAAGACATCACCAGGCTCTTCATCTCAGGCATTGACGGCATCAGCATGCAGCACCTTGCCGACCCGGACGAGGACCGCTCCTTGCGGCTTGTGGAGCTCATGGCCCGTTCCCTGGCGTCCGGGCTGGACTACAGCTGAGTCAGGCTTTGCCCTTGCGGCGCATGACCAACCACGTCACCAATCCCAGCAGCAGCAATCCACCTGCTGCGGCCATCGACACCAGGAAGGCGCCACCGTATCCCTGCGTTTGGGCCAACTGGCCACCCAGGTAGGCGCCCAACGCAGTTCCGGCAACAATTCCACTCGCGAGTGCGGTCATGACCGTCGCCATGCGCCCGTTCGGGGCAACCACGCCGCCGATGCTGAAGACTGTGACCATCACAGGACCCACCGGGATGCCGAGGACCAAGAGGACAACGATCATTGACCAGAGACCGGCGGGCAGCAGCAACAAGACTGTCAACACCGACATCGCCAACGCTGCGGCCACCCAACGGGCAGCAAGGCCGAAGCGCTGCGGCCAAAAAGCCACCGACAACGCCGCCACCGCTGAGCTGAGACCCATCACCGCGTACAGGAGGCCGGCAATTTCCGCAGTGGCAAACGCGGCGCCGAAGGCACTCAATCCATTTTGCGTCGCCCCGAAGAAGGTGCCCATGCAGATCATGGCCAAGACCGGGACAGCCACGACAGCCATCGCCCACCGGCGTCGTGGCTGGGCGGTTTCGGAACCAACGACGGCGGAACGCGGCTTACGTGGGTGCGGAACCACCGCGAGGTGGCTGGGATGAACGGCGAAGGCCGGCACGAGGGTGATGGTCATGGCCGCCGCCAGCGCAAGGGGAAGCCAGGGTGCCACCAGGCTTGCGAGCAGACCCACCAACGCGGGTCCCAGGACAAACGTGATTTCGTCGGCCGTCCCCTCATAGGACAAGGCCGTGTCCAGATCCGCACGGTTGGCTGCAACGCTTCGGTGTCCAGTGGTTGGCGACGCCAGGTTGCGGGTAGTGAGCGCCATCCACCGGACACGGGCCATGGGACCCACCTGCGGGCAACTGGCGCCGGCAACAAAGGCCATGACAAGCACTGCGAGGGCGTCGACCGGCGATCCGTACGAAGGCGTGAGATAGGCGGCCGCCAATAACCCGGCCACGGCCAGGGTGTTGATCACTGCGGCCGCGAGCAGGACAGCCCGCTGGCCGGCACGGTCCGCGAGGGAACCCAGGACGGGGGCACCGACAGCTGAACCAATGCCTACAGCGCCCGCTGCCATGCCGCCTATGGCGTAGGAGTTGCTGACCGCGGTGATGAGCGTCAAGGTCCCCACGGTCAGCATCGCAAGGGGTAGGCGCGCGAACAGCCCCAGGGGCAGGAACCCCGGACCGGCCAATTCCGGCAGTCGCGCAAACCTGCCGGGCAAACGGGAGGTTCGCCGGGCCGCGGCCACCGGCTGGCCCTGGGGGCGCAGCGGATCAGCCTGCAGGACGGGCTGCTTTTGGGCGGGAGAGGTGGGGGCCACCACGTGGTGGACTGGATGGGAAGTATTGTCCATGTTTTCCGGGTTCACTAAAGGTGCGCACCGTCCCTCCTCCCGATGCGCGCAACCCGGAATAACGGATCAAGTCTATCGGATCCGCATCAGAGCGGGACAGCCTCGGCCATGCGGACCGTGGATCCGTTCCTGCCCTTGACCACGTGCAACTGGCTTCCGATCCGCTGTTTCATCTCGGCGACATGGCTGACCAGCCCCACCACCCTGCCGCCGTTGCGGAGGCCTTCCAGTGCGTCCATGACCTGCTCGAGTGCCTGCTCATCCAGGCTGCCGAAGCCTTCGTCCACGAACAGGGTTTCAATATCCACTCCCCCGGCTTCGTGCTGCACCACATCGGCCAACCCCAGTGCCAGGGACAGGGAAGCCATGAAGGATTCGCCGCCGGAGAGTGTGGAAGTGTCCCGGCGGTGGCCCGTCCATTCATCCACTACTTCCAGGCCCAGGCCGGACTTGGCACCGCGGGCAGCCCTGGCGTCCGTGTGCTGCAGCGTGTAGCGGCCATCGCTCATGGCCACGAGGCGCTCCGAGGCAGCCAGTGCCACCTGCTCCAGGCGCGCCGCCAACACGTAGGTGTTCAGGCTCATCTTGTACTTGTTGTCGCCGGCACCCCGGAGCGTTTCAGCCAGACCGGACAGAATGCGGGCCCGTTCCCGGGGCTCCTTGCCGGCCGCATTGAGTTCGGTGTAGTCCTTGCGGATCCTGGCCAGCGCGGTCACTGCCTTGCGCGCCACCCCCGCAGCCACCGCTAGCGACGTGGCTGTCCGGGTGGCTCGGGAAACCTCTTCCCCGGCCGCGGCAAGCTCTGGCTCCGGAACGGGCAACTCCCCCAGCGCAGCCTCCTTGGCGGCCAGGACCAGTTCCTCGGCGGCAAACAACTCCTCCAAGCGGGCACCTTCGGTATCGAAGTCTGCGACCGCAGTTTCCAGCCCCACAACGTCCGAAGCCGGCAGCAGCTGTTTCCGGGCTGCATCAGCGGAGGTGAACCCGGCGTCGGGCAGGGCGCGCTCCAGTGCCGAATGAGCGTCCGCTTCCATCTGCAGCGCCAGCCGGGCGGAGTCGTCCGCGGCGACATACGCCTGCAGCACTTCGGATTGCCGCAGGAGAATGTCCAGGCGGTGGCGAAGGCTCGGGTGCTCCTGCCTCAAGCCGGCAAGCTCCGTTTCGAGCTCCTGGTGCTGTTCCGCAAGGAGCCTCAGGGCCGATGACGCCTGCGCTTCACTGCTGAGGGAGGCGTCATGCTCCTCCTGCAGGAGCGTGACGCGTGCCGTGAGCTTGTCCTTGCTGACGCGCAGTCCCTCAAGTTTCTTCACCGCAGCCAGTGCCTGCGACGCAGCCAGCCGGGCTTCCTCCAGACGCTCTTTTGCCACCAAGGGATCAGCGTCTCCGCCCTGGGCAGCGAGCGCCGCGAGGGCCTGTCCTGCGGCGGCTTGCTCGGTGGACAGCTGATCGAGCTCTTTTTCGCTCGCCTCGAATGCCTCCCGCGCCTCTGCCTCCTCCTGTGCCAAGGACAACGCCGTCCTGGCCGCCCGCGCCGGGTGGGGATGCTCGGAGCTTCCGCATACGCCGCAAGGTTCACCGTCAACCAGGGCAGCGGCGAGTTCGCCTGCAGCGTTGGCAAGCCGCTCTTCGCGCAGATCCAGCCACGCCTGCCGGAGGTCCTGCGAGATCGTTCTTGCCCGGGAGCAGCGTGACGTTGCCTGGTCCGCTTCCTTGGCAGCCACTGCATGCCGGGCCACGACGTCCACCGCAGCTGCCGCCGCTTCCGCCTCGCGGTCAAGGTCGGGCTGCCGGGCTGCCAAGGGCTCAAGCGAGGTGATCTCCGCGTCCAGGGCATCGCCTTCGGCCCGCAACTGGACAAGGGTGGCAGCCGCCGACTCTACCGCGGCCGCGCTGGCAGCACGTTCTTTGTGCAGGTCAGCCATCCGCCGCGCGATCGCCTCAAGACGCTGTTCATCAGGCAGGCTGGCTTCCAGCACGGCGACGGCAGCCTTCACCGTTTCCAGTGCCGCCTTTGCCTCCGGGCCAGCATGCCCTGATTCAGTCAGCTGACTCGCTGCGTGGTCCTTGCGGGCGACAGCGGACCGGACCTTCAGCGCAGCGGCGTCAACTGCGTCGAGTTGGCCTTTCAGGACCGCCGCACGCCGGTGGGCATCAAGTCGCTCCCGATCCTCGAGTGCTTGCGGCGCAGCCAGTTCGAAGAGGACACGGCGTTGCATCGCGGCAGCCAGCCTGGCATGGCGCCTGGCCTTGTCCTGGTCTTCCTGCAGCTTGGCCGAAAGCCCGGCGGCGTGGGTTTCGGCAGCTCGGGCCGCAGTCCGGCACCGGTCCTCTTCGGCTGTCACGGCTGCTTCAACCGACGCCAGCCAGGCCTCCGGCTCCCCGGCCGCGGGATCGAAGGGCGCATGCTCCCCGCCCAAGTGTTCCTGTTCGGCAGCGGCGCGGTCCAGCAGCATCTTCAGCTCGGCCGCGTTGTCCTCCACGGCACCCGACGCCTCCGCTGCCTGCCGTGCGACCTGCCGCTCCACGGCTTCGAAGCGCTGGGTGCCGAACAGCTTCTGCAACAGGTCAAGGCGATCAGCGGCCTTGGACCGGAGGAAGGCTGCGAAGTCCCCTTGGGGAAGCATCACCACACGGGTGAACTGCTCCCGGTCCATGCCGAGCACATCAGCAAGTTCCGCCCCGGCCTCATCATTGCGGGACGTCTTCTCCTGCCACTCACCGGAGACCCACTCGCGCAGGAGAGTCTTGGCCTGCTGGGTGGTGGTTCCGTTCCTGCCCCTTTTGCTGGGCCGTTCCCAGGCCGGCGAGCGGCTGACTTCGAACCGGCGTCCCCTGGCCGAGAATTCACAAACGACACGCGGCTCAGCGGCCGGGGCGGCGTGGTCGCTGCGCAGGCGCTTGCCATCCTGCCGGGCGCCCGGTACGGAACCATAAAGTGCGAAACAGACAGCGTCCAGGATGCTGGTCTTCCCTGCCCCGGTGGCACCGTTGAGGAGGAACAGGCCCTGTGCTCCGAGCTGGTCAAAATCGATGACCTGCGGCTCGGCAAACGGCCCAAAGGCTTCAATTTCCAGGCGGTGGATCCTCATTGTGCGGCCTCTTCCAGTCGAACCGCTTCCAGCGCCTCACGGAGGGCCGCTTCTTCCGCCCCCACGGGCTCGCGGTCCCGCACGTGGTCGAGGAACCCGCAGCAGATCCCGAGGTCGTTTTCCGCGGCAGCAAGCCTGCTGCTGTAACTCGTGACAGCCTTGGCCTGCGCCCCCTGGGGATCGAAAGCAAGGACCAGGGTCCCGGCAAACCTGGTCCTGACCTGTTCCATGGCCTGCGCGGGACGCTGCGGATCGGTCAGGGTGACGTGGCAGTAAGCAGTTTCAGCCCACTGGTGCTCTTCAGCTGCCAACAGCTCTGCCAGCGCGCCCCGGAGGACAGCCAGCGGCTTGGGAGCATCCCAAAAAACGTCCTGCACCTCCACACTGCCATCTGCTGCAATGTCCACCAGCCACGCGCCTTTCCGGTGCTTGGCCTCTGAAAACGAGTAGGCCAGCGGAGACCCGGAGTAGCGGACGTTATGGGTCAATTCCTGGCGCCCGTGCAGGTGTCCGAGGGCCGTGTAGGAAAACTCCTGGAACAGATCCAAGGGGACGGCGCCCAGGCCCCCGACACTCAAGTCCCGTTCACTGTCCGAGGTAATGCCGCCACTGGCGAACGTATGTGCCAAAACCACGGGATAAACCGGCCCGTCCGCACGCCGGCGGTCAACGTCCTGACTGATCCGGTCGACAGCCTCACGGGTGACCTCGAAATGACCTGCTTCCTCCAGGCCCAAGGAACCGGCTACCAGGCGAGGCTCCAGATAAGGAATTCCATACACGGCGAGCGTAGCCCCGGTAGCACCATCGAACGGAAAGAGCACCGGAACATTCAGGTCCTCGACGCGGGTCCTCACGTGGACGCCGCCGCGTTCCAGCAAGCGGGCAGCGAAGCCGAGCCGGATCGCGGAGTCGTGGTTGCCGCTGGTCAGCACCACCTTTGCGCCTGCCGCGGTGAGCCGGACCAAGGCCTCGTCAAGGAGCCTGACGACATCCAGCCCGGGCAGGGCGCGATCATAGACATCCCCGGCAATGAGCACGACGTCCACTGCGTTGGCTTCCGTGAAAGCCACCACCTGATCCACAAAGCTACGCTGGGCCTCGAGCATCCCTACGCCGTGGAAGGACCGGCCGAGGTGCCAGTCGGAGGTATGAAGTAACCGCATATTTTCAAGCTAACGGTGGGCACCGACAAAAAAGCGAAGGCAGGCCGCCCGCCGTCGATCCTTAACCCGTTCCTAGCCTTTCCTGCCGTCGAAGAAGTCGCGGGCCTCATTGGCGGCCGGCTTGACCGGCCTGCTGCCGGCTGCAGCATCCGCCCCGGCATCAGCGCGACCCGCTTCCTCCGCCGCGGTGTCGTCGTCGGTGTCGTCGTCAGCGGCTTCTTCAGCAGTTTCTTCAGCGGCTTCTTCAGGGGCGTCGCCGGCGCCCGCCGGAGCCGGGGAGAAGTCGCTGAATCCGCGGAAGACAAACCCTGCCAGGGCCGCACCCATCAAGGGAGCAACCCAGAACAGCCACAGGCTTTCAAGGGCCCAGGACGGGCTGAAGAACGCCTGGCCTGTTGCCCGGGCGGGGTTGAACGGAAGGTTGCCCAGGACCTGGCCGAGTTGAAGGAGGACAGCAAGGGCCAGGCCCACCGCGAAGGGCGCCAACGCCGGGATGGCGCGGCGTCCGGCCGTCGCCCCCAGGTACACCGCCACCAGGAGCGCGGACCCGATGACCTCAACGAGCAGGACGCCTGCCAGCTGGGTTTGAGCTGCGGAGTGCTCGCCAAAGCCGGCAGCCACAGTGCCGAAAGCCCCGCGGGCGTCGGTCAGGACCGGCACAGTGAGGACCACGAAGAAGGCCAACGCAGCACCCACCACGGCACCGGCCACCTGTGCCAGTACGTAGGCCAGGGCAGCGACCGGCCGGATACGGCCGGCGATGAGGCTGCCCAGGGTGATGGCCGGGTTGAAGTGGCCTCCCGAAACGTAACCAAAAGCCAGCATGGCCGCCGTCACCGCCAAGCCGGCAGCAAGGGTGGCCGGCAACGGACCTGCCTGGGGATTGGAGAAGATCTGGACACCGACAGCCACCAGCACCAGGAACATGGTTCCGAGGGCTTCCGCGCTGAGCCGGGCAATCAGTCCAGGCCTAGGCGCGGGCGGTGCTTGCACAGGAGAGGTCATGGCTGGGCATCCTTTGAAGTCGGGAACGGGGCCTTGGAAATCTTGCCAGCGGAATCTGGGGAGTTGCTGGGACCGGCCCCCGCAGTGCATCCTTTCGAGCTTAGCCGCCCAGGGCGATCGCCGCGATCGCAGAGGCGCCCAAAGCAAGCACGGCCACAGTGCTGGCCAGGACCAGTTTGGCCGGGACGGCGGAGTTTCCACCGTGGAGCTGCCGTGAGCGGACCCACACCACGGCGGCAAGGACGGCCGTGGCCGCGGCAGCCACCAGGGCACACAGCCCTTGGTAATCCAATCCGGGGAGCCCCGGGTACAGGGGGGCGGTGGATGGTTCGGACACCAGCCAGCTCCGCCAGATGAACAGGTCCACCACCACCAGGGAGATCAGCGTCCGGCGCCAGGCGAGGGTGGTCCGTTCGGGCTGCAGTCCAGGATCACGGGTGGTGTCCATGTCTACCGGGCTATGAGGATCAGGACGGCGAATCCGAACGCCGAAAGTGCCACCACGATCGTCATGAACAACATCACACGGGAGAACGGCAAGGCCCGGTCGTTGCGCATGGCGGCCTCCATCTGCCCCCACCGCCGGTAGGACAGGGCAGCAAGTCCGGCCCCAATGACGGACAGGGCTACGCAGAGGACCACCCTGACCGGCTGAGGCGCGATGTTCGGTGCGAGCTGGTCGATTGCCACGGCACCTGCCAGCAAAGCCAGGGACGTGCGGATCCAGGCCAGGAAAGTGCGTTCGTTGGCAAGGGAGAAACGGTAGTCAGGCGTTTTGCCTGTTCTTCGCCAAGCCGGTTCGCGCACGGTGCCTCTCCACGTTCGTCCATGCCCGGCAGCCCCTGTCGCCCCGCAGCCTCCCCACCATATCAGCGGGGTTCGACGGGCACGGTAAGTTACTGCCATGAGTGTTGACTCCCCTTCCGCTGCTGCCCCGTCCTTCCCGTCGCGTGTGCGCGGCACGCTCCTCGGCGGAGCATTGGGTGATTCCCTGGGCTACGCCGTGGAATTCGACCCCATCAAGACGATCCGGGCGCGGTACGGTGCCGCCGGCCTCACCTCCTTTGACCAGCTCGACGGCGTCAGCCACTTTTCGGATGACACCCAGATGACGCTGTACACCGTGGACGGCCTGGTGGAAGCACTGGAATGGGCCAACGACGGAGTGGCCGCCGACGAAACCGCGTGCCTGTGGCTTGCCTACCTGCGCTGGCTGGCCACCCAGGATGTGGCTGTTTCGCCCTCGGCCCCCGTGCCCCAGCCGCGCTGGATCGACCGGCAGGAGGTCCTCAAACACCGCCGGGCGCCGGGGAACGCCTGCCTCAGCGGCCTCGCCACGGGCGAGATGGGAACCGCTGCACGGCCCGTCAACCCCGACTCCAAGGGCTGCGGCACGGTCATGCGGTCGGCTCCGTTCGGCCTGATTCCCCATATTTCGCCTCAAGCGGTGGCAAAGCTGAGCTCCGACGCCGCTTCCCTGACCCACGGCCACCCGTCGGCCCGGATCAGCGCGGCCGCCTTCAGCCTGCTGATCCATCACCTCGTGGCAGGCAGTGACGCCAGGGCCGCTGCCGCCCAGGCACTTGAACTCGTGATGGACCTGCCGGTCAAGGCCCCGGAGCTCCAGGCCCGCCTCCAGGCTGCGCTGGACCTCTCCGACGACGGGCAATTGCTGGCACCGGAGGACCTGACCGAAGCATTGGGTGAAGGCTGGGTCGCAGAGGAAGCACTCGCCGTCGGGCTTTACGCTGTGCTGGCCACCGCGGGCGGCGGGCCGCAGGAACACTTCCGCGCCGCTGTGGCGGTCGCCATCAATCACAGCGGCGACAGCGATTCCACCGGTTCAATTGCAGGAAACATCCTCGGCGCCCTCTACGGCGAGGCATGCCTGCCGCCCTCCTGGTTGGACGCACTGGAGGGCAGGGACGTCATCGAGGGCATGGCCGCGCGGTTGCTGGCCGTCACCGTGGGCTGACGGTTCTCAGGTACGGCGGAGCGCGATGTTGTTGCAGGCCTCGCACACGCTGTCCGGAATCATCCCCCGGCGCTGCAGGAAGGCGAAGACTGCGCACCCCAGGCAGAACCCTGCGAACGCTTCAAGGGACGCTGCCACGATCAGCACCGCCAGGACGGTCCAGGCTGCGGGCTGGAACCCCAGGAAATAGAGCACGACGGCGGCACTCGCCATGGCGGCCCCCATGCCTTGGGCGAACCGCTTGGGAGGACCGGCAACGAGCTTGGCGTGGCCGATCCGCGGTGCCAGTACCTTGGTTGACAACAGGGCCAGCGGGGAAATCCGTGGGCCGAAAAGCACCCGTAACCAGAAGCCGGCAGCAATCACCACCAACCCCCAACCCCATCCCGTTGCGAGCGTGGCCACAGCAAGGACCACCACCAGCCCTGCGGTGATCCTGGCAGCGTGCTCATTCACGGGATTGGGGAAAGCGAAAACCGCGCGCCAGTCCACGCCCCGGAGCGCAATGTCCCCGCCTTGGTTCCGGGCACTGGCAGGATTGGCCTTGGTCATGATCCAAGGCTAGGAGCGCCTGCCTGTGCGCGGGAAGCATTGTTGCGCTCTATGACCGCTGCGGCATCACGAGGCCTGCCGCTGCTGGAAGCCACCCACCATCTGCAGGAACTCGCCCTCGGAGACCACCTCGATCTGCTGGCCCTTGGCATGGAGTTCGAGCACCCGCTTCGCTTTCCCGGTCAGCCTGCCTGCCCGCAGGTCACCGGCTACGAAGCCGCTGCCGACAACCAGAACGGTAGTCCGGGCAGTGACCCGGCTCTCCGGGCGGGCGCCCATGTCAGCTGCGCGGGCCTTGGCTTCCGGGCGCGTCATGGCCAGGTCGCCGGTAAACACCACCGTCTGCCCGAACAGCGGATGTCCCGGCTCGGCCGCAGGGTTCGGCAAGGGGTTGGGACCTTCCTCCGGCCACGCGGACCAGCCGCTCCGGGGACCGCCGGGAACGACGCCTCCCGGGGCCGCGGCGGGGCCGGTTCCGGCCGCTTGGGCTGCGAGCGCCGCGGCCGTGGCCTTCGACAGGCCCGTGGCGGGATGGAAGGCGGGCTGTTGCGGCACAGCCAGCCCCAGAGACAAGTAGAGCTCCGCGATGCTGTTGGCGTTGTTGCGGCGTGCTATGTCCACCAGGATGCCGGCGCATGCCCGGGCGTCCTCCGCGGCGTCGTGGTGGTTTACCAGCGGCACCCCGGCTTCCTCGGCCGCGTAGGGAAGTGAATTGGAGACCAGCGAATAGCAACGCCGCGACAGCATGACGGTGCAGACGTAGTCATAGGCCGGGCCACCCAGTCCGGACACCTCCAGGGCCGAGCGGATGACTCCGAGGTCGAACGCCGCATTGTGTGCTGCCAGGATGTCGTCACCGATGAAGGCCCCGATCTCGGGGAACAGCTCAGCGAACCGCGGCAGGCCGGCAACGTCCTCGGCCCTGATGCCGTGGATCCGGGTGTTGTGGTACTCGAAGTGGTCGTGGTTTTCCGGGGGGCGCATCAGCCAGGACGCTTCTTCCACCACCACACCGCCGCGGACTTTGCTCAGTCCGACCGAACACGGGGACCCCCTGAAGCCGTTGGCTGTTTCGAAGTCGATCGCCGTAAAGTCCAATGCCACTGGACAAGGTTACAGGCGGAAAGGGCCAACCCCGGCCGGTTTCGGCGGCGGGGCGGCCCTTTCGGAAAGCGTTTGTGGTGAACGCTACATCACCCGGTCAGGGAGTGGCGTGGCGGAGGGTGGCGTAGGAGCCTGCCGCCAGGAGGATGCACAGCAGGGCGGCCCAGCCACTGATGCTCAAGGGAGACTGCCCGGCAAACCAGCCACCGATTGACCCCCACCACTCCAGCAGCGTGGCGAGTGCGGCCAGCCCGATCAGCACCACCACGGTGCCCAGTGTGGAGATGAGCACTCCCGTGGTCCCCCAGCGCTTGAAGATGGTGGCAAACCAGAAGCCGATAATGAACATGAACATCATCACGACGAAGAAGAACGCCGCCGTTGAGTACCACGGGCCGTCGGCTACCCAGGGGATCGTGAAGAAATAGCCGGAAACTCCCCATCCATTGGTGGCCCTCTCGATGACGCCGCCCAGGAGGTACAGCCCGGTCATCCCCAGGGCTATGACGGCGAACAGGCCCAGCGACCCCAGGTAGAACGCCCTGCGGCTGATGCTCAGCCCCTGGGAGAACGGAAACACCAGGGTCATGCTCTGGATGCCCAGCACCATGAAGTACCACATCGGCGCCTGGCTGCCGCCGCCATACTTGTTCTCCGCCACGGGGATCAGGGCAAAGATGGCCAGCGACATCAGGAACGCAGCGGCCAGGATCACCACGGGCCAGCCCAGGAAAGTCCATTTATTGATCAGTTGCATGCGCGCAACTGCTACAGCCCTGCTCATCTGCGTGCCTCCATCGTGTCTTCACTGAAGTCCTGCGCGCCGGCACTGTCCGGCATGCCACGGGCCATCGTCTTGCGTACTACCAATTGCTGGAGGGAGACGGGCGAGAGTTCCAGTCCCAGCTCCTGTGCTTCCATCCTCGTGCGGCCGTCCAGTGGCTCATCCACGGTGACCGAGGCCAGCGAGCCGAGTGTCTCCCGGTGCAGGATTTTTCGGCCGGCCAGGAAGGAATCCACTTTCTCAGCGGACCCGGAAACGGTGACTGCCGAACCGCGGATGCTGTCGGCGTCGGCATCCATGATGATGCTGCCGCGGTCGATCACCACGACGTGTTCGAGCAGGTTGGAAACCTCATCTATCAAGTGGGAGGAGAGGATGATGGTGCGGGGATGCTCCGCGTAATCCTCCACCAGGCGGTCGTAGAAAAGTTGGCGTGCCACGGCGTCCAGGCCAAGGTAGGGCTCGTCGAAGAAGGTGAGCTCGGCACGTGAAGCGAGGCCGATGATCACTCCCACCGCGGACAACTGGCCGCGGGAAAGCTTCTTGATCCGGCGGTTTACCGGCAACTGGAAGTCTTCGGCCAGGCGGTCCGCGAACTTCTGGTCCCAGTTCCTGTAGAACAGCGCAGCCGAACGGAAAGCATGCCGGGGCTGGAAGTCATCGGGGTACTTCTGGGACTCCCGGATGAAGCAGATGCGCGACAGGACGCCGTCGTTCTCGTAGGCGTTTTCCCCGAAAACGAGCGCGTCGCCGGATGAAGCGAAGGCCTGGGCGGTCAGGATGGACATCAGGGTGGTCTTGCCGGCGCCGTTGCGGCCCAGCAGGCCGTAGATCCGGTCGCCCGTCAATTGAAGGTTGACGTTGTCCAGGGCTTTGAGGTCTTTGTAGCGTTTGTTCAGGTTACGGGCCTCGACGATGATCTCGCTCACAGGGCCGCGCTCCTTTCCTTGGTTTCCGTCTCCGGATCCAATCCGGAACTTCGTTCGATCATGCTGCCCAGCTGCTCCGGAGTAATTCCCAGCTTGCGGGCTTCGGCCGTCAAGGGCCGGACGTACTGCTCAAAAAACTCTTCGGTCCTGCGGGCAATCAGTTGGGCGCGGGCACCTGTGGCAACAAACATCCCTATCCCCCTGCGTTTGTAAAGAATCCCTGAATCCACCAGCACATTGACGCCCTTGGCGGCCGTAGCCGGATTGATGCGGTGGAACGCCGCGAACTCGTTGGTGGAAGGAACCTGCGATTCCTCGGGCATGGTTCCGTCCACGATGCCGTTTTCGATGAGTTCGGCGATCTGCATGAAGATCGGTCGGCTGTCATCGATCATCACATCACCGCCTCATTGGTTCGTTACTCATGTAACTAACCATACAACCAACCAGCGAGTCGTCAAGCCCCACGGGGCAGAAAACCGGGCAGAAAAGAGGACCACGGCGTTCAAGTAGGCTTAATGGGTGATCTTTTCTGCGATGAGCGACCTTGCCGTATCCACCATTGGGGGCGCGGGTCCGGTGCGGCCGCCCATGGCCTCGTTCCTTCCGGACTGGCTGAACCCCCAGATCTTCCTCGCCGATCCCGCCCTGGCACCCTGGGTGGTGTTGCTGGTCTGCGGCATCGTTTTCGCCGAGACCGGCCTGCTGGTGGGCTTCTTCCTTCCGGGCGATTCCATGCTGTTCACCGCCGGCCTGCTGGTGGCTACGGACACCATCAAGTTCAATATCTGGGCCTTCGCCGCCCTGATCGTGGTTTCTGCGATCATCGGCAACCAGACCGGCTACCTCATCGGCTCCAAAGCGGGACCGGCCATCTTCAACAAGCCCGACTCGCGGCTGTTCAAGAAGGAGAACGTGGAGAGCGCCCATGCCTTCTTTGAAAAGCATGGCGGCAAGGCGCTGATCCTGGCCCGGTTCGTGCCGATCATCCGCACGTTCGTCCCCGTTATCGTGGGCGTGGCCCAGATGGACAAGCGCAAATTTTTCCTGTTCAACGTAATCGGCGCGCTGCTCTGGGGCGCCGGCGTCACCCTGCTGGGCTATGTCCTGGGTGACCGCGTTCCCTGGGTCCAGGAGAACCTGGACATCATCTTCATCGTGATCGTGCTGGTCTCCGTCATCCCGATCTTCATCGAGGTCGGCCGCGGTTTCGTTGCCAAGCGCAAAGCGGCGCTCGAGGGCACGGACCCGGTGGAGGAATTCATCGAAGAACATGAGGGCGGCAAGCACGGCGACCACTGACAGACGCCAAAGGCGCCCCGCGCTGAGCTGATGAAGCTCTGCGCGGGGCGCCTTTTTGTCAGGGGACAGCAGTCAGCCTGCAGCGCCATGCCCGGAGAGGGCACCGACAATGGCCGGCAGCAAAGCCCTGAACGCCTGTCCGCGATGGCTGATGGCGTTCTTTTCCTCGGGGCTCAGCTCTGCGCAGCTTCGGTCCATGCCTGCCGGCTGCAGCACGGGATCGTATCCGAAGCCTCCATCGCCCCGGGGTTCGCGCAGCAGCGTTCCCTCAAGCTGGCCGTACTCAACCGTTTCTCGTTCCACGCCTCCCGTTCCCGGAACGGCCAGCGCAGCGGCACACACAAAGGCTGCACCGCGGTGGGTGTCCGGCACATCGGAGAGCTGGGCCAGCAGCAACTTAAGGTTGGCGGCGTCATCTCCATGCCTGCCGGACCACCGGGCGCTGAAGATTCCCGGCGCACCGCCCAGGACATCCACTGCAAGACCCGAGTCGTCAGCGATGGCAACAAGACCCGTGGCCTCGGCCACCGCCCGTGCCTTGAGCAGCGAGTTTTCAGCGAACGTGACGCCTGTTTCGCGGACGTCCGGCGCACCTGCCGCAGCCGCGTCCACGACTTGGGTGTCGACGTCGAGCCCTGGCACCTGGCCACGCAACAGCTCGCGCAGCTCCTTCAGTTTTCCTTTGTTGTGGGTGGCAAGCACCAGACGCGGCGAGGCCGCCCCGGGCCCGGTCACGGAGCCTCCGCCAGGGTCTCACGCTGAATGGCGGCCAGCTGGCCGGTGCCGATCAGGGCAAGGTCGAGGAGGGCATTGAGTTCGTCACGGTCGAAGGGGGCACCCTCCGCGGTGCCCTGGACCTCCACGAATTTGCCGGAGCCGGTGACCACGACGTTCATGTCGGTTTCGGCCCGGACGTCCTCGACGTAGGGCAGGTCCAGCATGGGCACGCCGTCGATGATGCCCACGGAAACGGCGGCGATGGTATCAACCAGCGGTTCGGCGTTGCGGGCAATGAGCTTGTTCTCGCGGGCGAACCGGATGGCTTCGGCCAGGGCGACGTACGCGCCGGTGATAGCCGCCGTCCGTGTTCCACCGTCGGCTTGGAGGACGTCGCAGTCCAGCACGATTGTGTTCTCGCCGAGGGCTTTGGTGTCGATGATGGAACGCAGCGAACGACCAATCAGGCGGGAAATCTCATGGGTGCGCCCGCCGATCTTGCCCTTGACGGATTCACGGTCCGAGCGGGTGTTGGTGGCCCGGGGAAGCATGGCGTACTCGGCCGTGACCCAGCCGCGGCCTTCACCCTTGAGCCAGCGCGGCACGCCCTCGGTCAGGGACGCCGTACACAGGACCCTGGTGTTGCCGAACTCGATCAATGCTGAACCTTCGGCCTGCTTGGACCATCCCCTGGTGATGCTGATGGGGCGCAGTTGGTCCGGAGTTCGTCCGTCGGCACGGGTGACGGGCGTGGCTGTAGCTTCTGAAGTCATGACCCAAGCTTATCGAGGCCCGGCACCCAACCAGGTCGCATTCGTGCGCGTTTTGACGGCTGAAAACGCGCACAAATGCGACCTGGTTGGGTTGGGTTAGACCGTGTAGTGGACGCCGGCGACTGCCACGGCCACGTCCCCGGCAAAGACCGGCTTGGCCTCAGACATGACCTTGGTTTGGGAGGTCCAGACCGGAATATGGGTAAGGAGCAGGCGCCTCGCCCCGGCGTTGGTGGCTGCCTCGCCGGCTCGCTTGCCCGTGAGGTGGACGTCCTTGATACCGTCGTCACGGCCTTCCTCGAACGCCGCCTCGCACAGGAAGAGGTCCGCGTCACGGGCGGCTTCTTCCAAGCCGGGGCAGGAATCGGTGTCGCCTGAGTACGTCAGGGTTTTGGTCACCGGAGTTCCGTCCTTGCCCGGTTCGGTCGCCGTGACCCGCAGGGCGTACGCTTCCTCCACCGGATGGTTCACGCTGAAGGGGGTCACGGTGAACGGACCTACCGTCACGGGCTTCTGTTCGGCCCAGTTGGTGAAGTCGAATTCCTCATGCATGCCCGGATCGAGGTCCAGGCCGTAGGCGGTGGCCATCCGGTCCGCAGTGGCCGCCGGCCCCCACACGGGAAGGCGATCCCGGCCCCAGCCCCCTGGTTTCCAGCGGACTGCCACATGCAGGCCACAAAGGTCCATGCAGTGGTCAGGGTGGAGGTGGGTCAGGAAGATCGCGTCAATGTCTTCGAGGTCGGTGTACCGCTGGATAGCCCCCAAGGCACCGCTGCCCAGGTCCATCACGATCTTCCATTCACGCTCACCGTCGTGCGCGGTTACCAGGTAGCAGGACGCAGGCGAGCCGGGACCGGGAAAGGATCCGGTGCAGCCCACAATGGTGAGTTTCACAGGCCACTCTCCAACGGGCCCCGGTTCAGGTCATCGGCGGGGTGCACGAAATACGACCGGCGGGACAGCCCGGCCCCCGATCGGGCCGCTTCCAGCATCTCCGGCGTGATCCGGGCCAGGCTGCCGGTGGGATACTGCGCCGACACGTGGTCCACATGCTTCACGGAGAGAACCTCCGGTCCCAGGAAACGGCGGGCGAGGGTTTCGAACTGGGCGGCGTCGCCGGTGGCAATGAACTCATGGCCCGGAGGCGTGCCCTCCGTCCGTTGAATGCCGCCGTTGGCGAGGGCACGGTAGACATCCTTGGCCGTCTCCTCGGCACTGGACACCAGCGTGACATCCTCACCCATGACGAAGGAGATCACGCCCGTCAGCAACGGATAATGGGTGCAGCCCAGCACCACAGTGTCCACGCCGGCCTGTTTCAGGGGCGCCAGATATTCGTTCGCGGCGGCCAGGAGTTCCGGACCCGTAGTGACGCCGGCTTCGACGAAGCTGACAAACGCAGGGCACGCCACAGACGTAATGGCAAGGTCCGGCGCTGCGGCAAACGTGTCCTCGTAGGCGCGCGAACCGACCGTGGCGGACGTTCCGATGACACCGATCCTTCCGGAGCGGGTAGCGGAGACGGCACGCCGGACTGCTGGCTGGATGACTTCGATCACGGGAATGCCGTACCGGGCCGTGTACCGCTCGCGGGCGTCCCGGAGGACGGCGGCCGACGCCGAGTTGCAGGCAATGGTGAGCAGCTTGACGCCGGAATCGACCAGCTCGTCCATCACGCCCAGGGCGTTGGCCCGGACCTCCGCGATGGGGAGGGGGCCATACGGGCCGTGGGCGGTGTCGCCCACATACAGGATCGACTCATTCGGAAGCTGGTCGATGATGGAGCGGGCCACCGTCAGGCCACCGACCCCGGAATCGAAGATGCCGATCGGCCGCGAACCCATAAGGGCGTCCTCGCTGCCCAAGCCGTCAGCCGCGGCCGTGACGGGGATTTCCGAAGACGCGGGGCGGAAGGATCTGCCGCCTGCTGAACTGCCCGATGCTGAAGTCATGATTATTCGAGAATAAGGCTTCACCTGTGCTGCGGCCATTACCTGTGGTCACCGCCTCGTGTCTGATGTGTCACAGACCCGGGCACCACGGCAGGCCCCGCTGATCAGGATTTTGCCTGCCTGGCGGCCATCATCGACTGCACCAGCGACTCCTGCAGCCAGGTGGTGAAGTTGTACACCAAGGCAAGGTAGCTCTCCACGTCCTCGGCCTGGCTCCAGTCCTGCATGGAGTGGATGTGCTCCGCGTCGGCTTCGTCGCGGATGTCCAGCCTTTCGGCCAGCACGAGGCGCACATCGTTGAGGGCCATGGACCACCGCTTGGCGTCCTCAGGCGTCAGGAGGAGATCGTCCTTGTCCAGGCCCAGGGCGGTGGCGCGCAGTGCGCCGATCTTGCTTTCCCTGACGGAGCGCTCGGTGAGTTGACGGAACTCCAGGGACGCGGCGTCGTCGTTCTTCATGACATTGGGCAGCAACCGCAGGAGGGCGCGGTCCGTTGGCTGCTTGACGTCCATGTCCAGGCCGATGAGTGCCGCCAGCGGATCCTCGTCCTCGCGGATATCAGCCTCCAGCATGGAGATGACGTCGGCCACCAATCCCCGCAGGAGGTCGCGTTCTGCCGGTTCGAGGTAGCCGGTGATGCCCTTGAGTCCGTATTTGAATGCCTTAGCCACGTCCGCGGCCGCCCTTTCCGGGTGCTTCGTTGCCGCTTGCCGCCTTTTCCACGGTGGCCCACAGGCCAAACCCGTGCATGGCCACCGCGTGCTGCTCCACTTGTTCCTTGCTGCCGTGTGCCACGATGGACCGGCCTTTCTTGTGGACCTCCATCATGAGCTTGTGCGCTTTGGACTCGGAGTAGCCGAAGTAACTTTGGAACACGTAGCTGACATAGCTCATGAGGTTGACGGGATCATTCCAGATCACCAGGTTCCAAGGGATGTCCGGGGCGGTCAGGACACCCGTGGAGGTCAGCTCGGCGGCTTCCGTCCGTTCATCGATGTCCGTACCAAACGCAACGCTAGGGCTCATCTGTCCATTCTATGGCGGCTCGCACTAGAGTGAATTTCGTGAGTAGAGCCACGTCATGGGACCATCCCGCCACTTCCTTATACACCGACCACTACGAGCTGACGATGCTCCAGGCCGCCCTGCATTCGGGCGCCGCGCACCGCCGTTCGGTCTTCGAAGCGTTCGCGCGCCGGCTGCCCGACGGCCGTCGCTACGGCGTGGTGGGCGGCACGGGCCGCCTCCTGGAGGGAATCGCCGACTTCAGGTTCGGCGATGCCGAGCTCGCCTTCCTTGAACACAACAAGGTGGTCAACCGGGAGACCCTGGATTTTCTGGCCAACTATAAGTTCACGGGCGACATCTGGGGCTATGCCGAAGGCGAAGCCTACTTCCCCAACTCCCCCATCCTCATTGTGGAATCCACCTTTGCCGAAGCCTGCATCCTGGAGACCTACATCCTCTCCGTCCTCAACCACGACAGCGCCATTGCTTCTGCAGCCTCCCGGATGACGACGGCGGCCGGCAACCGTCCGTGCATCGAGATGGGCTCCCGGCGCACCCAGGAGGAATCGGCGACGGCGGCAGCACGGGCGGCGGTGATTGCCGGCTTCGCCAGCACCTCCAACCTGGAAGCCGGACGCCGGTACGGCATCAAGACGGTGGGCACGGCAGCGCACTCCTTCACCCTCCTCCACGACACCGAACGCGAAGCATTCGAAGCGCAGATCGCTGCTTTCGGCCCGGGTACTTCCCTGTTGGTGGATACTTATGACGTCGAGACCGCGGTGAGGACCGCCGTCGAACTCGCCGGTGACAAGCTGGGTGCCGTCCGGTTGGACTCCGGCGACCTCGTGGCGCAGGCACAGTGGGTCAGGCAACTGCTGGACGACCTCGGCAACCACAACACGCGCATCGTAGTGACCTCCGACCTCGACGAATTCGCCATCGCCGCCCTGCAGTCGGCCCCGGTGGATTCCTACGGTGTGGGTACGTCGCTGGTCACCGGCTCCGGTGCGCCGACGGCAAGCATGGTCTACAAGCTGGTCAGCCGCACCAACGACCACGGCGAGTTCATCTCCGTGGCCAAGGCGGCCAAGAACAAGGTCAGCGTCGGTGGCCGCAAATACGCGTTGCGCAAGCTCAACGAACGGGGCATTGCCACCCAGGAAATCGTTGGCATCGGCCACCGGCCCGAAGACGACGGCAATGACCGTCCCCTGCTGCAGCAGTTCGTCAAGAACGGGGAACTCCTTCCCGGTTGGACCGGCCCGGAAGGGGTGGTGAGGGCGAAGGAGCGGCACGCTGCCAGCATGGCTGAACTTCCCGCCGTCGTGAACCGCCTCCAGCGCGGCGAGGCCGCCATCCCCACCATCTACGAGGAGAACTGATGGCCAAGGCCCTGATCATCGTCGACGTCCAGAATGATTTCTGCGAAGGCGGAACCCTCGCCGTGGAAGGCGGGGCCGCTGTGGCCGGAGCCATCAGCGAATACCTCGACGCCAACCAGCAGCACTTCGACCACGTCGTAGCCACGCAGGACTGGCACATCGAACCCGGCAGCCACTTCTCGGATGAACCAGACATGGTGGACTCCTGGCCGCCCCACTGCCGCGCACGGACCAAGGGTGCCGAACTCCACGAGGTCCTTGACCCCGAGTACATCCAGGCCTACTTCCGCAAAGGCCAGTACACCGCGGCCTACTCCGGATTCGAGGGCGTTCTGGCACCCGAAGACGACGTCCCGTCCGGCGACTTGAAAGCAGGTGCCCCGATGGCGGAGGTCCTCGATGAAGACGCCATCGGGCTGGATGACTGGCTGCAAAGCCACGACGTCGAGGAAGTAGTGGTTGTAGGGCTCGCGACGGACTACTGCGTCAAGGCCACAGCCCTTGATGCGGTGCAGGCCGGCTACACCACCACCGTCATCGCAGAGCTGACGGCGGGTATCGCCGATGACCTTGACGACGCCTTTGACGAGATGGAAGCGGCCGGCGTCGAAGTGGAGCGCTCCTAGTACTTCCGGACAACGATGAAGGGCGCCGCAGTTGCGGCGCCCTTCATCGTTGGTGTTGGCGGGTTGCTACTTGCGGCCGATGAACCAGTCCTGAAGCTTGCGCAAACGCGCCTGCAGTTGCTCTTCGTTGGCCTGCGCCACTGCAGGTCCGCCACAGACCTCGCGCAGCTTGGTGTGCACCACCCCGTGCGGCGTTCCGGTCCGGGCCGACCACGCCGAGACGTTCTTGGCCAGTTCGTTGCGCAAATCCATCAGCATGCGGTGGTCGGGAACGGCCGGAGCCGCTTCCGACGCAGGAGGCTGCCGCTTCCGGCGGGATTGTTGCTCGCGTTGGCGCTGGCGCAGCAGCGTACCCACCTGCTCGGCATCCAGCAGCCCCGGGATGCCCAGGAAGTCCAGTTCGTCATCCGAGCCGATATCGGCACCCGTACCGAACTCGCCGCCATCGAAAAGGACCCGGTCAAACGAAGCCTGCGAGTCCAGGGCTTCGAACTTGCCCTTGGCCAGTTCGTCAGAGGCCTTTTCCTCCCGGTTGGCCTCTGCCATGAGGTTTTCCTCAGGGCTGAAGAGGCCGTCGTCGTCCTTGTCCGGACGGTCCAGCGCATGGTCCCGCTCGGCCTCCATGGTGTTGGCCAGCACCATGAGCGGTGGTACGGACGGCAGGAACACCGACGCCGTCTCTCCCCTTTTGCGCGCACGCACGAAACGCCCCACGGCCTGGGCGAAGAACAACGGCGTGGACGTGGACGTGGCGTAGACGCCCACCGAAAGCCGCGGAACGTCGACCCCTTCGGACACCATGCGCACGGCAACCATCCAGCGCTTGTCCCCCGCCGAGAACTCCTCGATCTTGCTGGATGCCTTGGAGTCGTCGGAAAGGATGACCGTGGGGGACTCCCCCGTGATCTTCTTGAGCTGGCCGGCGTAGGCGCGTGCGTCCTCGTGGTCCGTGGCAATGACCAGGCCTCCGGCGTCGGGAACGGTCCGGCGGACCTCGCTGAGGCGCTTGTCGGCTGCCGCCAGGACGGCGGGAATCCACTCCCCCGCGGGGTTCAGGGCCGTGCGCCACGCCTGGGAGGTGATGTCTTTCGTAACGGCTGCCTCACCCAGCGAGGCCGCCATTTCATCGCCCGCGCTGGTCCGCCACCGCATCTGGCCCGAATAGGCCATGAACAGCACGGGCCTCACCACGTGGTCGCGCAGGGCGTTGCCGTAGCCGTAGGTGTAATCGGCCTTGGACCGGCGGATACCGTCCCGGTCCTCGACGTATTCAACGAAGGGGATCGGGGAGGTGTCCGAGCGGAAAGGCGTTCCCGTCAGGGCGAGCCGTCTGGCGGCGGGATCGAACGCTTCACGAAGACCGTCGCCCCATGACAAAGCCTCGCCGCCATGGTGGATTTCATCGAGGATCACCAGGGTCCGGGCCGCCTCTGTCTTGGCCCGGTGCAGCATTGGTTTGCTGGCCACCTGCGCATAGGTCACGGCGACGCCCACAAATCCGCGTCCGTGCTGCCCGTCCGAGTTCTTGAAGTTCGGGTCGATGGCGATGCCAACCCGGGCCGCCGCGTCAGCCCATTGGCGCTTGAGGTGGTCAGTGGGTGCCACGATCGTGACCCTGTTGACCACTCCGCTATCCAGCAGCGTGGTGGCAATACGCAGCGCAAACGTGGTCTTTCCGGCGCCGGGTGTAGCAACGGCCAGGAAGTCCTTGGGCTTGCGCGTCATGTAAAGGTCCAGGGCCTCCTGCTGCCAGGCGCGGAGCTTGGGAGCTGTACCCCAGGCTGCCCGCTCCGGGTACGCCGGGGGCAGGGATGGACCACCAAAAAGTGTTTCTGTCATACGGACTCCCCCGTCCTGATGGCAGCGCCGGCGCGTCCCGGAACCCCGGGCACGCGGCATTGCACCGCTGGGCGGTGGTAATCAGAGGGGACCTTGTTGTTCTCCCCACCCACTACTTGGAGTTGCCCGGGCCGCTGTTTCCGCCGTCGTCACCGGGACGGAGGCCTTCGTAGATCTCCTTGCATTCCGGGCAGACCGGGAATTTCTTGGGATCCCGCCCCGGGGTCCAGACCTTGCCGCAGAGCGCAATCACAGGCTCGCCGGTCATGGCCGACTCCATGATCTTTTCCTTGCGCACGTAGTGCGCAAAGCGCTCACGGTCGCCGGGCTCCACTTCCTGGCGCGTCTCTTCGCGCTCAATGGTGGCGGTGGACGTTCCGGCTCCGGAAAGCTCGCGCATGGGGTCGTTCTCGAATGGATCCGGAGGAAGCGTAGTCATGGCATCCATCCTACCGTCTACAGCCCCTGCCACTCCGGCTTGTTGTCGTAGGTGTGGCGGTAGTAATCGGCCAGCTTGAGCGAGGATGCGGCGGCTTCGTCCACCAGAATCGTCGCGTGCGGGTGCATCTGCAGGATGGAAGCGGCACAGATTGCCGCGACCGGACCTTCGACGAAATCCCTGACAGCCTGGGCCTTCTGAGCTCCCGTCGCTACCAGGATCACGTGCCGGGCATCCATGATGGTGCCCAGCCCCTGCGTGACGACATGGTGGGGCACATCGTCAATGGAGTCGAAGAAACGGGCGTTGTCCTTGCGCGTCTGCTCGATCAGGGTCTTGATGCGCGTCCGCGATGCCAGCGAAGAACCGGGCTCGTTGAAGCCGATGTGCCCGTCCGTACCAACACCCAGAATCTGCAGGTCCACGCCGCCGACGGCCTTTATTGCGTCCTCGTACGCCTGGCATGCCGCTTCGAGATCCTCGGCTGCACCATCGGGGCCGTGGACGTTTTCCGGCTTGATGTTGACTCGGTTGGTGAACTCACGCCGAATGACCTCACGGTAGGACTCCGGATGCCCTGTTTCCAGGCCAACATATTCATCCAGCGCAAAGCCATGCGCCTGGCTGAAGTCCAGGCCGCCGGCCTCGTACCGTCGAGCCAACTCATCGTAGATGGGGAGGGGGGAAGAGCCCGTGGCAAGGCCCAGCACGGCGTTGGGCTTTCGACGGACCAAGGCCTCGATGGCATCGGCCGCCAGGGCCCCGATCTGCTTGGTACCGGGGAGAATAACAACTTCCATCGTCTACGGCCTTCCTAGTAAAAATGAGCTCAGTGCGAGGTTATCCCATGTCCGACCTATGCACTATTGTTACGGATTCAGCGGTTCACGCTGAGCTGCGCGAACATTTCCGGCCCACGCGCATCCAGCCATTTTCCGCCCAGGCGAACTCCTGCAACGAACAGCACGGTGCCCAGCACCGGCCCCACCACCAGGTTGATCCAGCCGGCTTCCGGGCTGCCGGCAAAGAGCTGCACTGCCACGAAAGCCAGCTCCGGTATCAGCAGGACCGTCAGCACGCCCATGCCTATGGCCTGCACCGCCAGCGTCTGGGCCACGTTCCCCGGAGGCTTCTTGAACGGGCTGTCCCCCGGCAGGGGAACAGCTATGTTGTAGCGTGCCGAGAGCACCGAGGACAACCCCAGTCCAGTAAAGAGCGTTCCCAGTGACAAGCCGAGCAGGTTCGGCAGCCACTCCCAGGAACCGGTGACGAACAGCGGGCCCACAGTGAAGACCACAACAACCGGCAACGATATAGCCAGGCATGCCAAGGCCCTGCCCAGCCTGTCATCGATACCGCGCACTCCGGCTGCCAGGTGGAGGGCAAAAGCGGTGTTGTCGTAGGAAACGTCGGCGCAAATGGCCCAGGCCATGATGAACGCCGTCAGGGGCCCCAGGATCATCAGGGTGCCGTAGCTGCCTTCCTGCGATCCTGCGAAGAAAAAGATCACCGGCAACAGCGGGACCACTACCAGGGACCCGGCATAGCGGGGATCCTTCAGCCAATAAATCAATGCCCGTGCGGCCACCGCGCCTGCCGGAGTAGCAGGCAAAACGCCGAAGAGGCCGGGTTTCCCACCCCTCTTCGAAGAGCCTCCGGAGTAGGGCGGAGTGACCAGGGCACGCTGCAGGAGCAGGTGCCAGCACCAGAGAAGGACCGCGATGGTGCCGGCGGCAATAAGCGCCTTAAGCCCCGCGCCCGCGTAATCCCCGGCATCCAGCGAGCCGCCGAGGGACCAGGCGGCACCAAGCGGCGTCCATGCGACTGTCCGCGCGAGCACGGGCAAGTAATCGGCGCTGCCCCGCACGCCGTCAATGATCCCCACCATGATCGGTCCCATGAGCATCAGCGGGATGAATACCACGATGCTGCTGACATCCTTGAAGCGCCGTGACGAAGCCAGCCCGGCAGTGGCCGTGGTGACGACTTTGGACAGGACTACACATGTCAGGGCACCCAGCAGCCCGCCAAGCAATGCTCCTGCCACGGCAGGGACGCTTCGCCACCAGGTGCCTGCAGTACCCAAGGCTGCGAGCAACGTGGCGATTCCGGGGACGCCGATGAAGCCGGACAGTGCCAGGCCCGCCAGGAGCTGCCGGGGCGGCACGGCAAACCCGGTGAAACGGGAAGGATCAAGGGTCATGTCCGCAGCTGAGGCGACGAGCGGGATAATGGCCCAACCCAGCACAGTCGCGGCACCGCCGAGCACCACGACGGTCTGGGCAACGCCGGCATCAGCCCAACGCAGTGCCACCAGGCCGCCGATGACAAGGGACAGCATGCCCAGGGCATACAGGAGGCCCAGCCCTATGCCGATCAACTGCAACGGGCTCCGTTTGAAGCCATTCAGCAGGAGACGCCACTTCAGGCTCAGAAGGTGCGCAACCATTCCAGTCCTTCCGTCCGGTGTCCCCCGCCTACCAGCTGGACAAAGCGTTCCTCCAGGGTCGAACCGCCGCGGACCTCCTCGACAGTACCTGCCGCCAAAACCCGCCCGGCGGCCACCACGGCCACGTGGCTGCACATGCGCTGGACCAGGTCCATGACGTGGCTTGAGACGATGACCGTGCCACCGGATGCCACATAGCTCTCGAGGATGCCGCGGATGTTGGCAGCAGAGACCGGATCCACCGACTCGAACGGCTCATCCAGGACAAGGAGCCGTGGCGCATGGATCAGGGCCGAGGCCAAAGCGATCTTCTTGGTCATGCCCGCCGAATAGTCGACCACCAGCGAGCCCGCATCGGCTTCAAGGTCCAAGGCAGCCAGGAGTTCGCCCACCCGTGAGGCGACGACGTCGCGCTCCATGCCGCGCAGGAGCCCCGAATACGTGATGAGTTGCTCGCCCGTCAGCCGGTCGAACAGGCGTACGCCGTCCGGCAGCACACCCATGAGCTTCTTGGCGGCGAGAGGTTCGCGCCAGACGTCCACACCGTGAACCAGCGCCGTTCCGAAGTCGGGCCGCAGCAGGCCGGTGGCCATGGACAGCGTGGTGGTCTTGCCTGCGCCGTTGGGACCCACCATGCCGTAGAAAGAACCGGCCGGTACCTCGAGGCTGACGCCATCGACGGCGATCTTCTGCCCAAACCTCTTGGCCAGGCCCCTGATCGAAAGAGCCGCGGGCCCGGCAAGGGAGCCGTCCTGGGGGACGTAGGATGCGGGGCCGGTGGGCGGTTGGGCGGGCTCGGGCTCGTGGCTTGGTTCCGTCATGGCACCAGCCTAGCCGGGCTGCGGGCGCGCGGGGGGCGGCCTAAAAACTATGGCGTGGCTTGGCCCGTTGGTACTGCGGAGCCCAGGGAATGTCGTGTCCCAGTTCGTGGGCAGCCCGCAACCACCAATGGGGATCCCGCAACGCTGCCCGGGCCATGAAGACTGCATCTGCACGGCCGTTGGCCACAATATCTTCAGCCTGCGCCGGAGTAGTCAGAAGTCCAACAGCCCCGGTGGGAACACCGGCCTCACGCTTGACGGTCTCCGCGAAGCCCGCCTGGTACCCGGGAGCGGGACGGATCGACTGGTGGGCCACTGCTCCTCCGCTTGATACGTCCACCAGGTCCACGCCCCGCCCGGCGGCCTCCTTGGCGAGCCGGACGGAGGCATCCAGGTCCACGCCCCCTTCTGCCCAGTCCGACGCCGAAATCCTCAGCAGCAGCGGCATGGAGTCCGGTATGGCAGCACGGACAGCGTCAATGACTTCCAGCATGAGCCTGTTCCGGTTGCCCTCACTGCCGCCCCAGTCATCCGTCCGGGTGTTGATGAGGGGACTCTGGAACTGGTGGAGCAGATACCCGTGGGCGCCATGGATTTCCACGGTGTCGAAGCCGGCCTCCACTGCGCGGGCGGCAGCGGCGGCAAAGTCGCTGATCACACCACGAATGTCCGCTTCGGTCATGGCCACGGGTGCTGCGTAGCCCTCGTAGGACCCGGCGGAAGGACCCACGGTGGGCCAACCGCCGTCGGACTCCGGAACCGAACCGGAGCGTTCGGCGAACGGCCAGTACGTGGAGGCCTTGCGGCCGGCATGCGCCAGCTGGACACCGATCCTGCAGTCGACGGCGCCGTTGCTGTGCACGAAGCCGACGATGCGTTGCCAGGCCTCGGCCTGCGCATCCGAATACAGCCCGGCATCCCTCGGACTGATCCGCCCGGCGGCGTTGACCGCCGCGGCTTCGGTGAGGATCAGGGCAGCACCACCTGCAGCGAACGAACCCAAATGCATGAGATGCCAGTCATGGGGAACCCCCTCTCCCGTTTCCGGGCCGCAGCTGTACTGGCACATGGGCGAAACCCAGCCACGGTGCGCAATGGCAAGGGAACGGAGCTGGAGCGGGGCAAAGAGGGCGGACGGCACTAGAAGAGGACCCTCGCCAGCCCCTGCCGCGCCTTCGCCACCCTTTCATCGGTCGTACCCACGACCTCGAAAAGCTCCAGCAGCCGTACCCGTGCAGTCTCCCGTTCGGGACCGAAGTTCCTGCCAATAAAGGAGATAATGCGCTGGAAAGCGTCCTCGATGTGCCCCCCGGACAGATCAAGGTCCGCCACCATGAGCTGGGCGTCGAGGTTGTCAGGTTCCTCGGCCGCCATGGTCCGCAGGTTTTCCGCCTCCGGTGCTGTGAGCTTCTCCAGGCGGGCCATGAGCTCCACCTGCGCCAGGCCGGCCTTGGCATCAGCATCGGCGGGTTGTTCAAGCAGGGCCTGCTTGTAAGCGGCTTTTGCGGCCTCGTAATCGCCTGCCTCGATGGCATCCACGGCGGCCTGGTGAAGTGGGGGAAGCGGTGCGGTTCCGGCCTCGCCCTCCTGCGGAGCATCGCCGATGGTTCCGGTGACGCCGTTGGCGGCAGCGACCTTCAGGAGTTCTTCCACAAGGCTGCGGATCTGTTCGTCGTCAGCCGGGCCCTGGAACAGCGGAACGGGCTGGCCCTTGACCACTGCAACGGCTGTGGGGACTGCCTGCACCTGGAATGCCTGGGCGAGCTGCGGGAAAGCGTCGACATCTGCCGCCGCAAGCACCAGCCGGCCGTGATAGCTGTTCACTACCCGTTCTGCGGCATCGAGCACGGCGGGTGATTCAGCCGCGTAGCGCGACCAGAGCAGGAACAGCACGGGGATCTGGGCGGACAACTGCACCAGGTCCTGGAAGTTGGTTTCCGTGGCATCCACGCGGAGCGGGGCGCCTGGCGCCTCACCGCCGGCGGGCGCGCCGGGATCACCCGGGGCTTGCGGCGTGGGCGGCTGGGCAGGGGCCGGACGGCGCAGCGACGAGAGGTCGACGGCGCCACGAAGGTTGAGCTGGCTGGCAGCGGCTGGAGTGGGTCGGTATCCGGGCGAACTCATACCGTCCACTCTAGCCGCTGCCGTGCACAGGCCGTGGCTTACTTGAAGCTGGCCCCTACCAGTCCACGCGTGGCCGCCACGAGCCTCATGGGATCACTGGAACCTGCCGGCGGAATGTAGATGGCCACCGACTCTGCAAAGTTGAGCACCATGCCCGTAGTGGTTTCCTTGCCACCGGCAAAGACCGCTGAGTCGTCTTCAAGGATCAGCTTGTCACCGGCGGCCTTCGGGGTGCCTTCGAATGCGAAGTTCAGGCGTCCTACCACCAGGGCGCCGCCATCGGCTGTGCGCAGGACAACTGTCTGGTTGTTGACGGGCGTGTGCGAGAACTTGAAGTTGGCGCTGGTGCCGTTCTTCACCGTGTCTGCCTGGTAAGTCAGCGCACCGGCAATGTAGGGCGACGACTGGCCATCGGCCAGCTTGCTCCGGTTGGGCGAATCGGGAGTCGTCAGCATTTCACCGAGGATCCCCAGTGCCTCGTTGCCGCTGTAGGCCAGTCCGGTCTTGTCATCAGCCGACACCGGGGCGGTTCCGTCGCGCGGGACCGGGAAGGACGGGAAGTTGGTTCCCGGCTGCAGCGGAGCAGTGCCCCACAGCTTGTAGTTTTCGCGCGGCGACAACTGGACCAGCGTCAGAACCTGCGGAACGACGTTTCCGTCACCCTGCGTGAGGGCGAAGACCGTGCGAGGCCAGTCTGTCTTGGTGCTGATGACGCTGCTCTGCAGCTTGGTGGCACGTACCGGCATGCGGGCCTCGTAGGCCGAAACAGCCGAACGGATCTTGTAGTTCTGCGTCCGGACCTCAAGCTCCATCTTGTCCACGCGGGGTGCAAGCTTGGCTGCGTCCTTGGCGGCATCGGCGGCGTCAACGGTGCTGGCCACCTGCTCAAGGATGCGCTGCAGCTGCGATTCGAGCATGACCGGACGGGCAGCGTCGTCCCCGGCACTCGCCGAGGCAGATGGGCTGGGGGTAGTGGTCGCGTGGGCCGCCACCGCGGTACCGCCCACGAGGACCGCAACAGTCGCCGCTGCTACGGCACTGATCCGGAGCGTGGAACCTTCGGCACCTGCACCGCGGCGCTTGGCGGCGTCGTCGGCCGGGGTCACTGGCAGCGCCGTAGTCTGTCCCTCGCCGCCGCCGTGCGTGTCATCGTCATGCCGGCGGTTGCTGATCGCCTTGGCGACGAACGGAAGGGCAGCGCCTACCAGGATGATGATGATGCCGAGCACGATCAGGGGCACGGCCCAGGGGGTGGTTGCGTTGTTGGGGAACGTCATGGAAATCGACGACGGCGCGGGCTGGGTTCCGTCGCTGGCCACCAGCAGGGACCACTCGCCCTCGGCAGGTGGGTTCCATGTGTAGTCAAGCTCGCCGCTGGCGTCCTCCGTGTTGACCCAAAGGTCGGAGCCAACCGGCGACGGTGCCGTCGGTTCACCGTCAGCAGACTCCACTTCCAGGGACTTCTGGTCTTCGGACACGCCCTTGACGGTGGTGTGGGCAGTGTTGCCTACCCAGGCGTCCACATCACCGGGACGGCCGGTGGCAACAATGAAATTGCCTTCGCCCTGGATCTTGATCTTTACCGGCCCGTCATGCCGGGCAATCAGCTCCTGGTCGATCACCGTCAGCGGGGACGCCTTGGTGTCACCGGGCGTAGAGGCCGTTACAGTCTCAGCGGGAGCCCAGAAGGTCAGCTGGCCAATGCCGGCCAGCATCGTCAGCAGGCCCAGCAGCACCAGCAAGGCTGCAGTCTTCAAACGCACAGAATCACCTATCATCAGCGGTCGTTGAACTTCAAGGGTAACCGTTTTGTTATCAAAGAGTCAGATCGGCGGAAAAGCACGGACACGCCGAAAACCCCGTAATGGCGCCGACAGAGGGCGATTACGGGCTCCTGATAGTGTGGCGATGATCATGATATCGGGGCAAGCAACCGCCAATATCGGCAAGCATCCGCGTAGAAAAGGCAGCATAACCGCGTGAAAGACCACATGGAGTCCCAACCCGTCGAAGAGCCGGGATCAACCGCGGAGAATGCGCCCGTGGACGGGACCTCCGCAACGGTCCCGGTCCGCACCGGCCGCATGGCTGCCTTGGCCCGCCGTCTCCGGCAACCCATTCCCGGTGCCAGGACCAGGGTCCGCTTCGAAATGCCCCCTGAAGAAGAGGCCGGCACCTCCCTGGAGGCAATCGGCACGGACGACGACCACGGCTTCGGAGCCCCCGGGCCGCGGATGTCCTCCCAGCATCCGCTGTATGTGGGCTTTATGGGCACTGCCGGGGTGGGCGTTGCCCTGCTGGTGTTCTATATCGCCAGCAACACCACCCAGCTGCTCTTGTGGATCGTCGCCGCCTTGTTCATCGCCCTGGGCCTGGACCCCGTGGTCCGGTGGTTGGAAACGCGGAAGTTCCCCCGCCCTGCAGGCATCCTGATCTCGCTGACAGTCCTGGTCCTGGCCGTGGCCGGGTTCTTCGCAACGCTTATTCCCACGATCGTGGAGCAGGTCTCGGAAATCGTCCGGCAGGCCCCTGATTGGATCCGCAGCTTCCTCGACTCCGACTTCTTCCGGACTGTGGACTCCCAGTTCGGCGTCCGCGACCGCATCACCACTGAACTGGACAAATTCGTCAAGGACCCCGAAGCCATGGGCGGCATCTTCGGCGGCGTGGTGGGTTTCGGTTCCACCGTCGCCAACGGCCTGTTCGGCACGCTGATCGTCCTGGTGTTGAGCCTGTACTTCCTTGCCGCGCTGCCATCCATGAAGAAGTGGGCGTACAGGCTGGCACCGCGCTCACGCCGGCCACGGGTGGAAGCCCTGTCCGAGGCCATCACGGACTCGGTTGGCAACTATGTGATCGGGCAGGCCTGCGTTGCCCTGCTCAATGCTTTCTTCGCGTTCATCGTCATGAGCATCCTCGGCATACCTTTCAGCGTGCTGCTGGCCTTCGTCGTGGCACTGCTGGCGTTTATTCCGCTCGTGGGCGGCTTGATCGCCGGGGTCGTGGTCATCCTGGTGGCACTGACCGCAGGCTGGCAGACCGCGGTCATTTACGCGATCGCCTACTTCGCCTACCTCCAGTTCGAGGCCTACTTCATTTCACCGCGCATCATGCAACGCGCCGTGGCTGTGCCGGGAGCTGTCGCCGTGATCTCGGTGATCGCAGGAGGCAGCCTGCTGGGCGTGCTTGGCGCGTTGATCGCCATTCCCACGGCAGCTGCGATCATGCTGCTCATCAAGGAAGTCTTCATCGCGCGGCAGGACCGGCACTAAGCTCCCGCTACCGGCCCCGCCCAGACCCGCGGCAGGCCGTCCACGCCCGCGCCCGCCTCAGTGACGTCGTCGACGATCTCATCCAGGACGCGCGCCGCGTACTTCTCGCCCACCCAAAGATGCTTGGCGCCGTCGACGCCGACAAGCCGGGCCTGGGGTACGAGGCTGAAACGCCGGGCTGCTTCGGCAGGCTGCAGGTAGTCGTCATGCTCCGGCACCAGGACCGTGAGCGGCTTGCCTGACGCCGCCCACTCTTTCAGGTGCACATCGGTTGCGCGGTGCAGCGGCGGTGACAACAGGACGGCGCCTTCGACCGCCGGCGCCACCGGCTCCGTTGCGCCGTACATGAGGGCCAGTTCGGTGCCGAATGACCATCCCACCAACCAGCGGTTGGGCAGCCCGCGGTCGACGGCGAAGCGGACTGCCGCTTCAACGTCGTACCGTTCTCCCACGCCTTCTTCGAACACCCCCTGGCTGGTTCCCCGGGGCGAGTGGGTACCGCGCGTATTGAATCTCAGTACTGCAACCCCGGCCAGGGCAGGCAGGCGGTAGGACGCCTTGCGGTACACATGCGAGTCCATGAAGCCGCCGTGGGTCGGCAGCGGATGGAGGGTGATCAGCGTCGCCGCGATGTCTCCCGACTCAGGCACTGCCAACTCCCCCACAAGGACCTTGCCGTCTTCGGTGGTGAACTCGATGTTTTCGCGGCGTGCCGGCAGCACGGTGGATGCCCTGATCTCCGCGGGGACATCCGGCTGGGTGAAAACAAAGGAGGCAGGGTCGAAATTCATGCACCCAAGCCTAAGCGAATCAGCGGTAGCGGTAGGTCCGGGACGTCCAGCAGTTGGTGTGCCAGTGCCGCCGCTCTGCCAACCCCGCAGCCTGGCCGAACAGGTGGCTGTCGTTCCACACCACCAGATGCGCAATGCCCGGCATGATCGCAGTGGAACAACCCGGGCAGATGTACTGTTTTTCCGCCTGGCGGGCCGTCATGGTGCGCACCATCCAGTCCCCGTCAGGCGCGCTTTCGCGCCGGGCAATCCCCGCCCTGGCACGCTCCAGGTCCAGCTCCGGAACCGGGTCCGTCCACTTGCCCGCGGACTTGCCGGACCGCGCGCTGGAGGGGCTGCGGCGGGGGCGGTTGGAGCGGGGCATACCTCCATTCTGCCCCAGCCCACCACCGCCAAGCGGTAATGTGGGGCGGGTGCGACTTGTCATAGCCCGTTGTTCTGTTGATTATGTTGGCCGCCTCAAGGCCCACCTGCCCCTCGCTACCAGGCTCCTGCTGGTCAAGGCGGACGGATCGGTGCTGGTGCACTCGGACGGCGGGTCATACAAGCCGCTTAACTGGATGAGCCCGCCCGCCACACTGCGCGTCACCACCCCTGAGGAAACAGAGGTGGAAGAGGGCGTGGTGGAACAGTGGACGGTCCAGTCCGCCAAGACGGATGACCGGCTCATCATCAACATCTACGAATCGCTGCACGACACTTCCCATGAACTCGGCACAGACCCCGGGCTCATCAAGGACGGCGTGGAAGCCGACCTGCAGCGTCTGCTGGCCGAGCAAATTGAGACCCTGGGCACCGGATACTCCCTGATCCGCCGGGAGTACTTCACCGCCATTGGACCGGTGGACATCCTGGCCCGCGACGCCCACGGCACCACGGTGGCGATCGAACTCAAGCGCCGCGGCGACATTGACGGCGTGGAACAGCTCACCAGGTACCTGGAGCTGCTCAACCGTGATCCCCTGCTGGCACCCGTTCGCGGGATCTTCGCGGCCCAGCAGATCAAGCCCCAGGCCAAGGTGCTGGCCAACGACCGGGGCATCGATTGCGTCACGCTGGATTATGACGCGATGCGGGGCGTGGATGACAGCGAGTCCCGCTTGTTCTGATTCCGCCCTTCGGGCGTTGTGCCACAGGCCACTAGAATCACAGTCATGACTGCCGCAGACCGATTTGTGTCCTCTTCCGCGCCCAGCCACCAAATCCTGACCGGAACACTTATCAGTGACGGGGTGGTGACGGAGGACGGCCTCCTGGCCATCGAAGGTGACCGGATCGCCTTTGCCGGCCCGGCAAGGGACTTCGATCCCGAAGCCTTCGAAGGTTTCGGCAGCGCCGTCCGCCTGGGTGTTCCCAGCGGCAGCTACCTCCTGCCGGGCCTGGTGGACGTGCACTGCCATGGTGGAAACGGCGGCGATTTTCCGGGCGGGGACGAGTCGTCTGCGCGGAAGGCTGCGGACTTCCTGCACCGTTCCGGAACCACGTCCTTCCTGGCCAGCATGGTCACGGCCTCGCGCGAGGACCTCCTGCGGGGGATCGGGCTCTTCGTGAAGCTGGCGGACGAAGGGCTGGTGGCCGGTATCCATCTTGAGGGTCCGTTCCTCTCGCATGCCAGGTGTGGTGCACAGAATCCCGACTTCCTGCTCGAGCCGGACCTCGATCTCATGAACGAACTTGTCGCAGCTGCTGCCGGGAAGCTCGCCACCATGACCTACGCACCGGAGCTCCCCGGAGCCTCGGCCCTGGTGGACCTCATGACGTCGCACGGAGTGACGCCGTCCCTGGGCCACACGGACTGCGACGACGCCACTGCGGCCGCGTCCCTGGCCGCAGCCCGCGAGGGCCTTGAGTCTGCAGGGTTCGACGGCGTGAGCTCGCTTCCGACCGTCACGCACCTGTTCAATGGGATGCCGCCGATGCACCATCGGGCTCCGGGGCCTGTGGCGGCTTGCCTGCGCACGGCACAGGAAGGAAAGGCCGTGGTGGAACTCATCGCCGACGACACCCATCTGGATCCCAGCACCGTTGCCACTGTTTTCCAACTGGTGGGCGCCAACAACATCGTGCTCGTGACGGACTCCATGGCGGCAGCCGGCTTGTCGGACGGCAACTACATGCTCGGCCCCTCCCCCGTCACGGTCAGCAATGGCGTTGCAACGCTGGATGCCACGGGGTCCATCGCGGGCGGCACGGCAACGCTGCTGGAGGTGGTCCGCAAAACCGTCGCAGCGGGGGTGGCACTCCCGGATGCCATCTGCTCCGCCACGGCGGTCCCGGCGGCTGTCCTTGGCCTCTCGGACGAGGTGGGCGGCCTGCGGCGGGGGCTGCGCGCCGACGTCGTCATCACTGACCAGGAGCTGGGCCTGACTTCTGTGATGCGCAACGGAGAGTGGCTGCACCAGGCGCAATAGCGTGTTTGTGAATTACCGGCAGCACGTTACCTTCTTTTTACCGAAAATTTTCCCGAATTGCCTAAAAGACCGTTGACCTGCGGCACGCCGCATGAAAGTGTTGTAGCAGTCTTTGTGTAGGTGGTTTTCATGCTCGCAAGACGAGTTGCGAGCGTGAAGCTCCTGCGAAACCAACCGGGCGCCCCCCGGCAGGAATCCGGAACTTCTCGCGAAGTAACAAGGCCGGTACGAGGTGTATCGGACTGCTGTTTCGTAATGAGGAGAAATACATGGCACTGGGAACCGTCAAGTGGTTCAACGCTGAAAAGGGCTTCGGCTTCATCACCCCGGACGACTCGGATGGGGACGTGTTCGTCCACTACTCCGAGATCCAGACCGGTGGCTTCAAGACCCTCGACGAGAACCAGCGTGTTCAGTTCGAGATCGGCCAGGGTGCCAAGGGCCCCCAGGCAACCGGCGTTACCGTCGTCTAGCATGACCCGCTGAAACCGCATCCGGTTTCGCATCCAGTGATGGCCCCGGCTTACGCCCGGGCCATCACTCTTTAAGCAGCAATGCCTGATTTGTCTGATATTTCGACAACCCTGTTACAAACAGTGAAGAAATACGTATTATCGGCATTCTTAATATGGGTTGATAAATCAACCAACCAAGCTCCGGAGGAGCCGGGCCGAATGTCGCACGGACAAACCCGGGAGGTACGCCCGGGTCAATGCGCGGCCCATTGCCGGAAGGTCAAGGGGATCCTGGTAATACATGTACAAGGTCCGGTAGTCGGGCTTGAAGCGTGATTTGAAGGACGCCAGGGACCGGAAGCCATAAACGGGTTCCAATGCCTGTCCCACGACGTCCAGAATCCCCGCCAAACCCTCCGGCCGCTGGTCGCCGTCCTCCTGGTCCCGGGCCAGGGGCGAGCCTGAGAGGGAAATGACCTCCACCGATGTCCGCAGATGGAGAATCGCAGAGGCAATCAGGAATTCCATGACCCCGGGGAAGCCGTCACCCCGTCGCCGCATGAAATCCAAGGTCCAGCTCACAACCTCGCCATTGCTGTAGACGGGCAGCCAGCTGGTGACGCCGTACACCAGTCCCTCTTCATCCACGGCGGCGCAGACCAGGACATCGGGATCGTCCAGTTCGTCCAGGCCACCGAGGGTAAAGCCCATCTCGGGGACACGTTTCTGTGCGGCCCACTCTTCGGACACCTCTGTAATCTGTGTCCGGATGCTGTGCGAAAGTTCACCATACCGGCCCCACACCGGAGCGATCCCCATCTTGCCTGCACGGTTGAGGGCAGTCCGGACGTTTTGCCACTCCTTGCCGCGGAATTCCAGCCCCTTGACCATCAACCGTGTCTCCTGGGCCACGGGCACGCGGCGGAAACCCCGTCCCTTGAGCAGGGGCCACAACTCGTCGGTGCACGAATAGAGGCATGGCACCAGCGCATGCTGGGAGCAGTATTCGAGGAAGCCTTGGATCGTCACGGCACGGTGCGCGGGATTCCCCAGCGGTCCGGCCAGCGTCAAGGCCACGTGGCCGTGCTGCTGGTATGCAACGCACCCTGTCCCCTGCTGGTTGAACCAGTACTTGTTGGGTTCCCAAAGCGCCATCCAGGACAGGGAGTCCCCGCCCTTCTTCACCAGCGCGCGGGCGTGGTCCCGCCCCTCGTGGTCCAATCCCCCGGCATGGTTCCCGCGGAGCAGGAGGATCCATACCCCCAGCAGCGCCACCAGCCAAAAGAACGTTCCTGAATAGGAGAACAGAAAGACTTCCAAGGCACCACGCTCAGCGAAAACCTTGCGGTAAACCCCAGGAAGTGGAACAGGCAGGTACTGCCGGGCGAGTTCGGCACCCAGGCCCAGCAGGCCGCCGTCGCGCGTCATGCCGCCGGCCGCGAACCACGCAACGGAGTACAACAGCGCCAGTCCGCCGCCGGTTAAGCCCACCAGCCAGAAGACCCTGCGGGTGAGTGCGCCTGATGACCGCACACGGAAATGACCACGGTAGGCAAACAACAGCACCGCCAAAGCCAGTGGTACGAGCACCAACGGAATAACGTGGGCAACTGCGGAGCCCAGCGTGCTGCCATGGGGACGGACAACCGGGAGCGGCATGCGGGCGAAGAGCCCCAGGTACACCGCCGACAGGCCGACCACCACCAACTGCACGGCAATGGCAATGCCCAGCGCCAAGCGCCGGCCACGCCGCATGCCGTCCGCACAGATCAGCAGGAGGACCACCGGGACCACCGCCAAGGCAAGGCCCAAGGGACCTGTGTAACCCTGCCGGCCCAGGTCCAGGCAGGCCACATCGATGGTTCCGCCGCAGCTCTCTTCCAATTGGCTCAGCGTTGGCAGGGGGTTGAGGATGACATCACGCAGCAGGGCCAAGGGACCCGAGGGACTCTTTGCTGCGGCCGTGAGGATCGGCCCCACGGCAAAGATCGCCATGGTCAGCGCCAGCAGATTGCGCACTTCCCTGCCCGTGGAGCGGTGAAGGTGCAGGTGCCCGTGGGTACTCTGCATCCACCAGCCGGCACCAAGCCCGATCAGGGCGCCCAACAGCCCCACCACCGTTTCGGCATGGCCGATGTACAGGACAAGGAGAATGGCCACGGACAAGGCGACCGTCCGCAACCGGCGCTGCCACAGGGTGGGCATCAGGGCACTGGCCGCCAACGCCGTGGCTATCAACGCACCATAGGGTCCGATCAGGCGCTGGTCCACCATCCTCGACAACCAGCCGTCATCTGCGACGCGTGCCACTTGGGTAACCGTCAGGAAAGCTGCAACGCAGGCGAACTGCGAACCGAAGAACATCACGGCTGTCCGCAGGAAACCCAGATACCGTTCGGCAATCCCCAGGAGGAACAGGATCATCAGGACAGCCGTGGCAAAGGCCAACGCATTGGTTGTGAAGAAGAGCGAGGTCCACAGCGACCACCACTGACCCGAGCGCAATCCCGACAGGGAGACACCCGCCACCGGTAGCCATGCCTCCGGCGGACCGGAGAGGAAGCTGCCGGACACTATCGAAACTGCAGCAAACAGGATCAGCACGGCGGTCGTCAGCGGAGTGGCCCGAAGATGCCTGGCGGTCAACCGCATCGCCGGTACCAGGACGCCCTTCACCGCAAGGTTCACCTGGTCAGTCCCCACCTGGAGGAAAGAAAGGACAACGCCCCGGGCATGCTGCGCACTACCGCATCCCACGAATGTCCGGCGTGGGGGATGGAATGCTCCTCGACGGTGAACCCGGCGTCCCTCGCGGCATCGGCAAGGACGTGCATGTACCCGGTGAACTCGGTGTCCGACACACCTGCCGTCAGGTACATGCCGCTGTCCGGGTAAGTCCGTTCCCGCATCAGAACCAAAGGCGTTCCCGCTTCAAAGGCCGCGACATCGCCCTCGAAGGAATCGGCAATGGTTTTGTGCCGGTCTTTAGCCAAAGCCGGCTCCTGCTCAGCGGCGAAAGCCAGCACCGAGGTAAACAACTCCGGATGGCTGGTGCCCATCTGGACCGCGCACGTGCCACCGAAGGAGAACCCGCCAACACTCCATTGACCCGCGTCCGTGGACACATCCAACGTTGCTGCGATCCAAGCAGGTACATCCCGGGACAAATACGTACCGGCCTTGGCAATGCGGCTGTCCATGCACATGGTGTTGGCACTGCCGGAACCGTTGGGGTCCACCACCACGGTGACCGGTGCAAGGCCGCCATGCGATTCGGCAAACCGGTCCATTTGCGACCGGAGCTGCCCTCCTGTCAGCCAGTCCGCCGGACCACCCGGCTGGCCGGAAAAGAGCACCAGTACAGGCAAAGCGGGCCGGGGTTCCGTTTGATAGGCCGGCGGGAGATAAATATAGGCCTCGCGTGCCGCGAAACCGGAAACTGTGCCGGGAATGGCCGCCTTGCGAAGGACACCGCCGCGTGGCATCGCATCAGGAGTTTTCCACGTTGAAACCGGTACCGGTGCCTGTGCCGCGCTCCCCCGCTGGAGGCCCGGCTCCAGCGGCTGGATTCGGGCTACGGCCGTGCCCAGGAGGTCGGAAACCGTATTGTTCAGCCCGAAATACAGATTCACCTGGACTACGCAGAGCAGCACCACGCCGAGCATGGCTGCCACGTTGGCCCAGCGGAGCTTCCAGCCGGATCGGGGAAACTTCGCAAGACACAGCAGGACGGCCGCCACCGCAGGGACAGACCATACAAGGGTTTCGAACGGAAGATTCTCCGAAAAAACCGCGAGCACGTCAACAAGGAGCCAATGCGCCAACGCAACCATGCCCACGGCTGCACCCAGGCAGGCCGGCACCACCAGCAGCCAGGAACGCGTGCGCCGCCACAGCAAACAGGCCGCCCCGGCTGCACCGCACGCGATGCTGAACCATAGGAACGGCCCATCTACGAGACTGAGGTCCGACAAGAAGTCCATGGCGCCTAACGCCAGGTTCCGACGCCGATGACCGGCCCTGCTTCAAGCCACGAGGACAGGCCGGCATAAGCGTCGAAGTTCATGGCGAGCATGAACTTGTTGCCCTCGTACTGCAGTTCGACCACTACGACACCGGGCTGGACCCGTACGAGTTCGTCTTCCGTGGGTTGCCGCCTACCCAGCAATTCGAGCGAACTGCGTTTGAACCGGTGCTTGGGGATGACGCTCAGGGACATCAAGCGGAACCACTCAAGTTCATTGTCCTGATAACGACAAACCCCCATCTGCCAGCTGTGACCAGCCGTGCAAATGGAGGCGTCGACTGTGCCCAGGGCGCGCCGCAGATTGAAGCGGCGCACCCCGAAAAGGCACAGTGTGAAAATCAGCAACGTAAACGCCGTTGCCAGGGCGATGAACGGAATAAAGGAATCGTCCATCTGGGTCTTGCTATCGGATCCCCGCTGTAGCCGCTTCGCCCAGGTGGGCGTTGTCAGCAACAATGACCACGCGATCGTTGTCAACGGAGAAGAAACCGCCGTCGACCTCTACCGCAATACGGTCACCGGAAACCGGCTGGATTGCCAGCTCGCCCGCGGCCAGGATGGCCAGGAGGGGCGAGTGGCCCGGCAGGATTCCGATTTCACCATCGCTGGTGCGGGCCTTCACCATCTTGGCCGCGCCGGACCACACGAAGTGGTCCGCTGCGACAATCTCAACCTCAAGCTCAGCCATATTACTTGGTCTGTTCCTGGATCTTGGCCCAGTTGCGCTCGACGTCATCCAGGCCACCGACGTTGAAGAACGCCTGCTCTGCGATGTGGTCCAGCTCGCCGTCGCAGATGGCGGTGAAGCCTTCCACGGTGTCCTTGATGGACACGGTGGAGCCTTCGACGCCGGTGAACTGCTTGGCGGTGTAGGTGTTCTGGGACAGGAACTGCTGGATGCGGCGTGCACGCGACACGACGATCTTGTCCTCTTCGGACAGTTCGTCAACACCAAGGATGGCGATGATGTCCTGGAGTTCCTTGTTCTTCTGCAGGATCTGCTTCACACGGACAGCCGTGTTGTAGTGGTCCTTGCCGATGTACTGGGGGTCCAGGATTCGGGAGGTGGACGTCAGCGGGTCAACGGCCGGGTACAGACCACGGGAGGCGATTTCACGGGAAAGTTCCGTGGTGGCGTCCAGGTGTGCGAAGGTCGTTGCCGGAGCCGGGTCGGTGTAGTCGTCAGCAGGGACGTAAATGGCCTGCATTGACGTGATCGAGTGGCCCTTGGTGGAGGTGATGCGCTCCTGGAGCAGACCCATCTCGTCAGCCAGGTTCGGCTGGTAGCCCACTGCGGACGGCATACGGCCGAGCAGTGTGGAAACCTCGGAACCGGCCTGCGTGAAGCGGAAGATGTTGTCGATGAAGAGCAGCACGTCCTGGTTCTGCACATCGCGGAAGTATTCCGCCATGGTGAGCGCGGACAGGGCAACGCGCAGACGCGTTCCCGGCGGCTCATCCATCTGGCCGAATACAAGGGCGGTGTCCTTGAGAACGCCGGCCTCTTCCATTTCGACCCAGAGGTCGTTGCCTTCACGCGTACGCTCGCCAACGCCGGCGAATACCGAGGTACCACCGAAGTTACGGGCAACACGGGTGATCATTTCCTGGATCAGAACGGTCTTGCCCACACCGGCGCCGCCGAACAGACCAATCTTTCCACCCTTGATGTAAGGGGTGAGGAGGTCGATAACCTTGATACCGGTCTCGAGCATCTCCGTGGAGCCCTCGAGGGAGGCAAAGCTCGGGGCCTTGCGGTGGATCGGCCAGTAGGCGTCAGCCTTGATCTCCGATTCAGCAACGTCCAGGGGCTTGCCGAGAACGTTGAAGATGTGGCCCTTGACGCCGTCACCGACGGGGACGGAGATCGGGGCACCGGAGTCCTGCACGGTGGTACCGCGGACGAGACCGTCGGTAGCCTGCAGGGAGATGGCGCGGACGAGGTTGTCACCCAGGTGCTGGGAGGTCTCGAACGTGATGGTCTTGGTCTGGCCGTTGAGCGTTACCTCGGTGGTCAGGGCGTTGTAAATCTCGGGGATTGCGTCAGCCGGGAATTCGACGTCGACAACCGGACCAATAACACGGGCAATGCGGCCGGTGGCACCGGCCGTTGCTACGTGTTCGGTAGCAGTGGCAGTCATCTCTCTCACTTCACTCAGTAGATGGCGTGGGGTTAAGTTTATCTGTTTGGTGCAGGTGCGGCTTCGCGCCTGACCAGCTAGGACGCGAGGGCGTCGGCGCCGGCCACGATCTCGGAAAGCTCCTGCGTAATTTCGGCCTGACGGGCCGTGTTGCGAAGGCGCGTGTACTTCTTGATCAGTTCCGTAGCGTTGTCACCGGCCGACTTCATGGCCCGCTGGCGGGCAGCAAGCTCGGAAGCAGCGGCCTGCAGCATGGCTGCGAAAATGCGGGACTCGATGTAACGCGGAAGCAGGGCGTCGAGGACCTGCTCGGTTTCCGGCTCGAACTCGTACAGCGGCAGCAGCTCGGATTCCGAAGCCGCTTCCTCTTCGACGACCTCCAGCGGGAGCAGACGGATGACCGTGGGCTCCTGCGTCACCATGGACTTGAAGCGGGTGTAGACGACGTGGATCTCATCCACGCCACCCTCTTCGTAGCTGGTGGCGAAGTCTTCGAGGAGTGCAGCGCCGATTTCCTGGGCTGTTTCGAATTCCGGTGCATCCGTTCCGCCGGTCCAAACGCGGGTGTAGTCACGGTTGCGGAACTCGAAGTATGCCTGTGCCTTGCGGCCGACCAGGTACGACTTGACTTCCTTGCCCTCTGCGTGGAGAAGCTCAACGAGGCCTTCGGCCTGCTTGAGCACGCTGGCAGAATAGGATCCTGCAAGGCCGCGGTCCGATGTGACAATCAGGACTGCGGCGCGGCGGATCTGCTCCGGCTCGGTGGTCAGCGGGTGGTCGATTTCGCTCTGAGTTGCGACAGCAGAAACGGCACGGGTAATCGCGTTCGCGTAAGGCAGTGAAGCTGCTACGCGGGCGCGGGCCTTACCGATGCGCGAGGTAGCGATCAGTTCCATCGCCTTGAAGATCTTGCGCATCGACGTCGTCGAGCTGATCTTCTGACGGTAGACCCGAATCTGGGCTCCCATACTTATCCTTTCCTAAGTTCCCGACGTACTGCCCTGCCGGGGCCCTTCCGGACCCCGGCAGGGCAGTTCATCGAAACTAGCGCTTCTGCTTGACGATCTTTTCCTGGTCGACGTCGCCGCCGGAGATCGCTTGGTGCTCCTCGTGTCCGGCGCCAACCAGTCGGTTGTCGCCCTCACCGAAGAAGCCCTTCTTGAAGGAGACAACGGCTTCCTTCAAGGCTGCGGCGGTGTCGTCATCCAGGACGTTGGTCTGTGCCAGCGTGGTCAGGATGGAGGACTGGTGCTTGAGGTGCTCAAGGAACTCGGATTCGAAACGGCTGATGTCTTCAACCGGAACGTCGTCCAGGTAACCGTTGGTGCCTGCCCAGATGGACACAACCTGGTTCTCCACCGGGAACGGCGAGTACTGGCCCTGCTTGAGCAGTTCCATCAGGCGTGCGCCACGGGTGAGCTGCTGGCGTGAAGCAGCGTCAAGGTCCGAGGCGAACATCGCGAAGGCCTGCATGTCGCGGTACTGTGCCAGGTCCAGCTTCAAGGTACCGGAGACCTTCTTCATGGACTTGACCTGTGCAGCACCACCCACGCGGGAGACGGACACACCCACGTCAACAGCGGGACGCTGGTTGGCGTTGAAGAGGTCCGACTGGAGGAAGATCTGGCCATCGGTAATGGAGATCACGTTGGTCGGGATGTAGGCGGAGACGTCGTTTGCCTTGGTCTCAACGATCGGCAGACCCGTCATGGAACCTGCACCGAGCTCGTCGGAGAGCTTTGCGCAACGCTCAAGGAGGCGGGAGTGCAAGTAGAAGACGTCACCCGGGTAAGCTTCGCGTCCCGGCGGACGGCGCAGCAGCAGGGATACGGCGCGGTAGGCTTCGGCCTGCTTGGACAGGTCGTCGAAGATCACCAGGACGTGCTTGCCGCCGTACATCCAGTGCTGGCCGATGGCCGAGCCGGCGTAGGGTGCAAGGTACTTGAAGCCTGCGGGGTCGGATGCCGGAGAAGCCACGATCGTGGTGTACTCCAGGGCGCCGTGGTCCTCGAGGGTCTGACGGACGGCTGCGATGGTGGAAGCCTTCTGGCCAACACCGACGTACACGCAGCGGACCTGCTTGTTGACATCCCCCGAGGCCCAGTTGGCCTTCTGGTTGATGATGGTGTCCACGGCGATGGCGGTCTTGCCGGTCTGGCGGTCACCGATGATCAGCTGGCGCTGGCCGCGTCCGATCGGGATCATGGCGTCGATTGCCTTGAGGCCGGTCTGCATCGGCTCGTGGACGGACTTGCGCTCCGTCACGCCGGGTGCCTGCAGTTCCAGCGCACGGGTGGTTTCGGCCTTGATCTCGCCAAGGTCGTCGATCGGCTGGCCCAAGGGGTCGACAACGCGGCCCAGGAAGGCGTCGCCAACCGGAACGGACAGGATCTCACCGGTACGGTGAACTTCCTGGCCTTCTTCAATACCGGTGAAGTCACCGAGGATGATGACACCGATTTCGCGGACGTCGAGGTTCTGGGCGAGGCCCAGGGTGCCGTCTTCGAAGCGAAGCAGCTCGTTCGCCATGACCGAGGGAAGACCCTCAACACGGGCGATGCCGTCACTTGCGGTGGTCACACGACCAACCTCTACGCGCTCTGCGTTACCGGGTTCGTAGGACGCCGCGAACTCGTTCAACGCATTACGGACGTCGTCGGCGTTGATGGTCAATTCGGCCATCTGCAGTCCCTGCTCTCCTGTTTCGTGATCATCGTTGCTCACGATGACCGGGTTTTCTATCAGTTGTGTTGTGCTTGGTCTGGCTAGCCAGCGAGCTGACGGCGGAGTTCGGTCAGGCGGGCGATCACCGAAGCGTCGAGCACTTCATCGCCCACCTGGACACGGATTCCACCAATCAGGGTGGGGTCAACAGTGACGTTGACCTTGAGTTCGCGGCCGTACAGGGCATCCAGCCCGGCCTGCAGACGGCTGGCCTGCGTTTCCGTCAACGGACGGGTAACGCTGACAGTTGCAATCCAGCGCTGCTGACGCCTGGCTGCAAGCTTGGCGAAGGACTCGACGAGCTTGCTCGGCTTGACACCACGCGGCTGCGTGACGGCCTGGCTGATGAGAACCTTTGCTTCCTCGCTGATGCCAGGAACAAGTTTCTCGGCCAGTGCCACCTTTGCCGCGGCGGATGCCTGCGGCTCAGACAGAGCACGCTGTACCTCGTGGCTGGAAGCGACGACCTGGTTGAAGGCAAACAGATCGTTTTCCAGCTCTTCCAGCCCCGTGATACCGGAGGCAGAAACTGCCGACTTGTTTTCAGCTACCGCAATGACAACCGTGGCGGCAAGAGTCTCGAGTGCATCGCCGATATCGCGTGCGGAGGCCCAGCGCGAGCTGGCCAATCCACCTGCGATTTCAGCAGCATCAGCGGAGACTTTTCCGCTAACAAGCTGCTTGACCAGCGCCGACTTCTCGTCTCCGCTACGGGAAGGATCAGTCAGGGCGCGGCGCAAGCCAGCCGAGCTGTCCACCGTTCCCAGGATTCCGAAGAGGTCCTTAGCCAACTGCAGCGACGCCAGGGGAAGCTTGGATTCCAACTGGGCCAGCGCTGTGGTCAGCGATTCGCTCGATATACCTGCCATTACTTAGCTGCACCTGCGTTCTGGGTCTCCAGATCGGCGAGGAAGCGGTCCACGACGCGGGCTGCGCGCTCGTCGTCGGTCAGTGCTTCGCCAACGATGCGGCCGGCAAGCGTGGTTGCCAGGGTGCCAACCTCGGAGCGGAGGGACACTACTGCGGCCTGACGCTCGGATTCGATGGCAGCGTGTGCCTGTTCCGTGATGCGTGCAGACTCGGCAGCAGCCTTGGCCTTCAGGTCAGCGAGGATCTGGGCGCCTTCGGCGCGTGCTTCTTCGCGGATACGGTTGGCCTCGGCACGGGCATCCGTGAGCTGCTGCTTGTACTCTTCGAGTGCAGCAGAAGCTTCTGCCTGGGCCTGCTCGGCCTTGGCAATGCCACCTTCAATGGCTTCGGCGCGCTCTGCGAAGGTCTTCTCGAACATCGGGACAACAAACTTGACCACGATGTACATGAGGACCGCAAAGCCGACGAGGACGACACCCATTTCCCAGACATTGGGCATAAGGGGGCTGACCGATTCGCCTTCAGTGGCGGCTGAGATGATCAGCTGATTCATATTTCACCCGTCCTATCTACTCGTGCTTGGAATTCGCTTGGTTCTAAGGACTAGGAAAGAACGAAAGCGAAGACGAGGCCGAGGATGGCGAGAGCTTCAGTCAGTGCCAGACCCAGGAACGCGATCGGCTGCAGCACGCGCTGAGCTTCCGGCTGACGTGCAACACCGTTGATGTAAGCGGCGAACACGAGACCCACACCGATACCACCGCCGATGGCCGAAAGACCGTAGCCGATGAGGTTGAGGGAGCCGTTGATGGTGCCTTCCATTTTTTCTTCCTTTCAAGATGCCGCCAGTGCGGCAGGTTGTTTGGGTTGCTTCATCCCCGCAAGGGGAAGTCTTTGTTGGGTGCCTAGTGGCTGTCGGCGTGCAGTGCGCCTTCGATGTAGATCGCTGTCAGCAGCGTGAACACGTAAGCCTGCAGGGCCATGATCAGGGCTTCGAGCATGTACATGGCGACGGCGCCAACCAAGACCAGGACCGAGGCACCCTTGAGCAGGACGTTCTCCTGCATGACAAGGAACTCGATGCCGGAACCGGCGAGCATCACGATCAAGTGACCGGCCAGCATGGTCGCGAACAAACGGAGGCTGTGCGTGACCGGGCGGACCAGGAAGTTGGAGATGATTTCGATCGGGACGACGATCGGGAGGATGTACCACGGCACGCCGGACGGTACGGTGGCCAGCTTGAAGTACTTCAGGCCGTTCTTCTTGATGCCGATGATGATCCAGGTGAAGTACACGATGCCGGCAAGCACATAGGCGCCGCCCACGTGGGAGAAGCTCGGAAGCTGGATCAGCGGGATGGCACCGTAGATGTTGTTCAGCAGGATGAAGAAGAACAAGCTGAACAGCAGAGGGACATACTTGATGAAGTCCTTGCCGCCGATGATGTCCTTGGCGATGCTGTTACGGACAAAGCCGTAGGCCATCTCGCCGGCGAACTGCAGTTTGCCGGGAACCAGCTGCTGCTTGCGCGCGGCAAGGATAAAGAAGGTGGCGATAATAACGACCGAAAGGATCACCAGCAGCATTTGCTTGGAGAAGCCGTCGTGTGCACCCCAGGGCAGGATTGCCGGCAGGTGCATTTCGTCGATTCCGGGCGGGGTGAATGACCCCGAATCCTGGGCGGGGAGCGCAAGCGCGATCAACGCGTTTCCTCTCTGCTGTGTCCATCATTGGGCATTGGGTGGAAGGTGGACACAGGCAGTGCATCCAATTTCCGTGTGAAATTATGTGGCATTACTGTCCCCGTCCGTGGACGGACCGCTGTCTGCGTTGCTCCCGCCAGCCGAAGAACTTGGTTTGGTGAGGCCGTGCATATGGGAAAGATAGAACCCTCCTGCGGCTCCCAGCAGAGCGCCAAGGAGCACAATCCAGCGGGTCCCCCACAGATTATCCAGACCCCAGCCTATCAAACTCCAGACAATGATCCCGCCAATGATGTAGCTGAAGACGGCGATGCCGGCGTTGTAGCCGCCATCGTTTCCGGGCTCGGCAGAATCATTGGTTTCGCGGGTCTGAGGAGCCGGGGCGGAGTGGCTGGTGCGGCGCTTACGCAGTGGCATCGGGTTTACCCTCCTGGTCTGCGGAATCGTTGTAGATCTGCAGGCGGGCTTTGCTGAATCCGTAAATCTCTGCGGCTTGCCAGAACACGACGCACACCACGGCACCGATAAGGAACCAGCGGTGGTGGAGCCATTCCGGCGCACCTGTCAGGAAAAGAACCACCGCGAAGCCGATCACTTTGACGAAATACGTCGCAACAAAGAGGCCCACGGCACCGGAGGGATTGTTCCTGCCGACGAAGTGGCCGATCAGAAGGCTGATCGCAAAGAAGACCATGACCAGGGCCGAGCCGAACGCTGCCGAGAGCGCTCCGGTTCCGCCGTTCAAGACCGCTGCCACCACGAAGGTGGCCACGGTTGCGGCAGAGGCCGCCAGCGTGCTCAGCCGGAGCAGGCGCAGCCATAGTGAGGAGGATGGTCCGGAAACTCCAACACCACGTCTGCCGGACGGGCGTCCGGTGTTGGCGTTGGATGTCATGGGGATACCAATCCTCGTGGCAAGGGGTGCCATATTCTCAAAGTGGGGAAACGGGCGAGTGAATGTCCGCAGTAAGAATTCTACATGAGATAGAACTGTGACGATAACCAGGCGTCATGCACTACTCCCCCGGTTGCGCCACATTCCGTTTGAAGTAGGGCCACGCGGTGACTGCGGCCATCACCAGGGCCGCCACGACGTCAACGATCAGCACGACCTGCCACGGGAAGATGGCGAAGGCCACGCCGCCGAAGGCCAGGATGCAGGTCCAGACATAGAGCATCACGACGGCGGTGCGGTGCGAGTAGCCGAGGTCCACCAGCTTGTGATGGAGGTGCCCGCGGTCAGCTGACCAGGGGGATTGTCCGCGCGCGGTCCTGCGGACCACGGCCATGCCGAAGTCGAGCAGCGGCAGTGACAGCACGGCGAAGGGCAGCAGGATCGGGATGATGGTGGGGATACCGTTGGCCCGGTCGTAGAGGCCCGAACTGATTTGGCCGGTGGCCACGACACCGGCCGAGGCCATCAACAGCCCGATCAGCATCGCTCCCGAATCGCCCATGAAGATCTTGGCCGGGAACCAGTTGTGTGGCAGGAACCCGATGCATCCACCCACCAGGATGGCCATGAGAAGGGTCGCAAGGTCGGAATTGTCCGTGGAGGGGTTGTTCCGGTGCACCCAGTAGGCAGTAAGGAAGAAGGCTCCCCCGCCGATGGTGGCCACGCCCGCTGCCAGCCCGTCCAGGCCATCGATGAAGTTGACCGCGTTCATGGTGGTGACGATCAGCCCGGCCGTCAGGAGGATCTGGACCGGCTCCGACTCAAGGAACAGTGGCTCCGGAATGAAAGGCACCACGGACATCCGCACCCCCCAGATGGCAACAATGAGTGCTGCCGCCACCTGCCCGAGCAGCTTGATCCACCACCGGATGTCCAGGATGTCGTCCGCCACCCCCACGGCTACAATGACCACAGCACCGGCCAGAATGCCCCACGGGGCGTCGTTGTGGCGGAAAATATCCTTCACGAAGAAGGAATTGCTTGCCACAACCAACGCCACAAAGAAGCCGGCAAATATGCCCAATCCCCCGAGCTTGGAGATCAGCACCGAGTGCATGTCCCGGCTCCGGATGGGACGGTACAGCCTGAGTTTGTTCCCCAGGACCCGGGCTCCCCAGGTTCCGGCGTATGAGACCAAGGCAGCCGTCAGCGCCATCAGCAGATACATGATCATGCGGCGGCTCCGGACGGCAGGCCTGCGCCGGCACCGCGAACAACGGCCATCCCGGTCAGCCGGAGGGCCGCTGGAATGCCGTGTAGTTCTGGGCAGCTCAAGGGGTGGAAATCTGTCTGTCGATAAATGGAACTACTCCGTCGCCATGCCTGCACCGGCTGTGCCGAATGATGCGGGATTGTTGTGGACTCTAGTCACGATACTAATGCCAACGCCTGTGACCTCCGGCGCAAGGCAGCGCAAAGCCGCCCGCCAAACGGAGCCGGCGGAACGGTTTCAGGGACGCATTGCCGGTCCGCGGACCTCGCGAAGCGCGTAGATCCCCCTCAGGACGTCCTCGTTTGCCCGTGGTGGACGGAACCCGTGGACCAGCCCGGTGAAAAGCCCCTTGAGAAGTACTTTGCGGTTCCCCGACGCGGCCACGGTCCGGGTCCAGTTGCGGACCGATGCACCCGTGAAAAGAATTTTCTCCCACGGCGCAAGGGCCTTGGAACGGGTGTACACCCAGATTTTGTTGCGGACTTCGTAGTAGAAGCGCGGCCCCGGATCTGCCCCGGCATCACCAAACACCTTGGTGTGGTGGTTGGCAACCGAAGCGTTGGTGGCCAGCGCCGCTTCGCTCCGAGAGACCCTGGCCGTGTATTCGAGGTCATCATTCCAGATGAAGTAGTCAGCGATCGGAAGCCCGTGCTTGCGGATTTCCGCGCCACGGAGCAGCACCGAGACGAACGACGCGCTCCTGATCTGGGTGGCACCAATGCGGGCCGCAGCGCTGCGGGCTGCCTCGCCGGCGCCAATCCTGGGCCGCATGCGGTTCATCGGGTGGTCCCGGCCGTCGGTCCAGACAACGCGGCTGGCGACGAACGCCGGAGCGCTGCCGGTTTCCTGTTCATAGGCCTCCGACGTATCCAAGGCTTCCCGCAGCGCACCCGGCTGTGGTTCGGTGTCGTCGTCCATGATCCAGACGTGGTCCGCATGATGGTCAAGGACAGCCCGTTCCATGCCCACCACGAAACCACCGGCACCACCGACGTTGGTGTTGAGCGTGACCACGTCAGTCTTTAGAGGGCCGGCGTAGGTGCGAAGGTAGGCGGCGGTGCCGTCGGTGGAGGCGTTATCGACAATGACGACGGCGTCCGGAACCATGGTGCCTCCAGCGATGCCTGCCAAGGTGGTTTGCAGCAGTTCGCGCCGGTTATAGGTCACCACAACTGCTACCACGACGGGTTGGGACGTCATTTTCTGCCTTTGCTTGGGGAATGTTGGAAACGGCGGCGGATGAGCAGGCCGGCAAGTTTCCACGGTTCAACAAATACGCGGTACGCGACCCTCCCGGGATGGAGCACCAGCCGCCATGCCCACTCGAGTCCAAGGCGGCCAAGCCACCGCGGTGCCAGTTTCTGTACCCCCGCCACCTGGTCGATCGCGCCACCCACAGCGCAGTACACAGCGGGAGGCAGCTGCTGCAGCCGGCGGACGAGGACCTCCTCCTGGAGTGGCATGCCCAGTCCGAGAAGAACCACCTGGGGGCGGAATCCGTGCAGCCATCCGACGACAGCGTCTTCCAGCGAATCATCCCAGTCTTCGCCTGGCATGCCGTCCACCACAGCGCCGGGGATCAGCTCACGCAGCCGTGACACGGCTTTGGTGTTCGCGTCACGTCCGGCTCCTACCACTGCAACCCGTTCGAGTCCCTCGACGCCTCCCAACGCAGGCAACCAGTCGGTGGAACCCAAGCGGTAGGCCATGGTCCCCTGCCCGAGGTGCTTGAGCCGTCGTTTGTGGGCGAGACCCCACAACATGGCGACGGGGGCACCGTCCAGGAGGACGATGGAGCTGTCCTCGTAAAGGGAGCGGAAGGTGGAGCATGAGTGGAACAGTGTCACGCTGTGCAGGTTGTGTCCCAACACGGTGGCGGTGGTACCCCGGGCGATCAACCCGCCCAGGGCATTGATGAGGTCATTGACGCGCAGCGGAGTGGCGTCGACGTCGAGGACGGGGACGCGCTGGCGGTCCGGGATCATTCCGGCTTGGCCTCAGGTGCGGCATTCGGCGCAGCGGCTTCCAGGGGATCGTCGACGGCGGCCGGCTGGTCAGCGGAGGCCGGTTCCGCCCCTGCGTCCGCCGGAGTTGCCTCGGCAGCTGCCGCCGATTCGCCGAAGCCAAGGATGGAGGGCACAACTTCGCGGAGACGTTCCAAGGAGATGGCCCCTTGGCGAACCACCTTGAAGGGCGCGGAGGTGGCGTCGACGATCGTGGACGGAACAGCCGCAGTTCCCTGCACTGGCCGGAACCCGCCTTCGAGGTAAACCTCAACGGATTCAGCCAGTTGAAGGCGGGCCTCGGAGGCAGTCTGCGCCGCTTCCTGGCCGGTGCGGTTGGCCGAAGAAACGGCCAGGGGGCCGGTGAGGCCCAGGAGTTCCAGCGCGATCTCGTCGTCCGGCATGCGGAGGGCCACGGTGCCCTTGGTCTCACCCAGGTCCCAATCGAGGGAGGGCTGGGCGTGCAGGATCAGGGTCAACCCGCCAGGCCAGAACGCCTGCGCCAGGGCGCGGGCATCAGCCGGGACGTCCGTGGCCAGCCCGTCCAGGGCGTTGATGCGGGGAATCAGTACAGGCGGCGGCATCTGGCGGCTGCGGCCTTTGGAGGCCAGCAACAGGGTGACGGCCAGCGGGGAAAAGGCATCCGCTGCGATCCCGTACACCGTGTCCGTCGGCAGGACGATGCACTTCTTGTCGCTGATGGCACGCTGTGCGTGCTGGAGTCCCTCAGCCCGCTGGTCATCGGAAGTGCAGTTGTATGTTGTGGTCACACCGCTATTCTTTCATTGATCAGTTGGCTTCTTTGCCAGCACCGCGCTCGTGGCACGTTCCTTGCCGTTGAGGTCAACGTGGGTCGAAATGTCTTCCCAGCAGCCCATGCGGCGCATCATTCCGGCAATCCATGCAGACTGGACCTCGGCGTGTTCCATCACGAAGAAGCCCCCCGGCTTCAGAAGACGGGCAGCTGAGGCCGCTGCCGCCGTCGGGAGTTCCATGCCATCGGCTCCCCCGCCGTAGAGTGCCTCCGGTGGGTCGTGCAGCGCGACTTCCGGCTCCTGCGGGATGGCTTCAGCCGGGATGTAGGGCGGGTTGGACACGACGGCGTCAAAGGTTCCGTTATGTTCCTGGAGTGCATCCCGGAGGTCACCCTGGACCAAGGAAACGCCCAGCGGTTCAAGGTTCCTGGCCGCCCAAGCGTAGGCAAGGGGGCTGAACTCGACGGCCAGGACCTCAGAACCGGGGATCTCGTGGGCCAGGGATCCGGCGATCGCGCCTGAACCGGTGCCCAGGTCCACCATTTTGGGATGGTCTGTTCCGGCCAGGTGGTCGATGACCAGTTGGACGACGGATTCTGTTTCAGGTCTGGGGATGAACACTCCCGGACCGACGCGCAGCTCAAGGTGCCGGAAATAGGCGATTCCGGTGATGTGCTGCAGCGGGACCCGGCCGGCGCGTTCGGCGACAAGTTCCGCGTACCCTTCCGGAGCGGGCGAGTCTCCAAGGAGCATGGCCCGAAGCCGCCCGAGGCCAACCCCCAACAGGTGGTCGGCAAGCAGTTCGGCATCAACCCGCGGACTGGGAACACCAGCTTCGGACAACACCGACTCGGCTGCCCGCACAGCCTCCGCGAGGCTCTGGCCTGGATGGAACGTCATGGGCTGAACCTGCCGGACGCTATTCGCCGATGGCGTCCAGGCGGGACTGCTCATCCATGTCGATGGCCGACTGGATGACGGGCTCAAGGTCACCGTTCATCACGGCGTCGAGGTTGTAGGCCTTGTAGCCGGTGCGGTGGTCCGCAATGCGGTTTTCCGGGAAGTTGTACGTACGGATGCGCTCGGAACGGTCCATGGTCCGGATCTGCGACTTGCGCTGCTCCGAGTTCGCTGCGTCAATTTGCTCCTGCTGGTGGGCCAGGAGGCGGGCACGGAGCACGCGCATGGCGGCTTCGCGGTTCTGCAGCTGCGATTTCTCGTTCTGCATGGCCACGACGATCCCGGTGGGAAGGTGCGTGATGCGTACTGCGGAGTCCGTGGTATTCACCGACTGACCGCCCGGACCGGACGAACGGTAGACGTCGATCTTGAGATCGTTCTGGTTGATCTCAATTTCCTCAGGCTCATCAACTTCCGGCAGCACCAGGACACCGGCAGCGGAGGTGTGGATGCGCCCTTGGGATTCCGTCACGGGAACGCGCTGCACCCGGTGCACGCCGCCCTCGAACTTCAGGCGGGCGAAAACGCCCTCCGCGGGATCGTTCGAACTGCCCTTGATGGCCACGGAAACGTCTTTGTAGCCACCGAGATCGGACTCGGTGGCGGAAATCATTTCCGTCTTCCAGCCCCGTGACTCGGCATAGCGCATATACATCCGGAGGAGGTCGCCGGCGAACAGCGCAGCCTCGTCGCCGCCTTCACCGCCCTTGACTTCGAGGATCACGTTACGGGCATCATCCGGATCGCGCGGGATGAGCAGGCGCCGCAGCCTCTCCTGGGCGGCGGGAATCTGCTCCTCGAGCTGTTCCACCTCGGCGGCAAAGTCGGGATCCTCGGCGGCCATTTCCTTGGCAGCCTCAAGGTCGTCGTTGAGTCCGCGCCATTTGTTGTACGCCTCCACGATGCCCTGGAGCTGGGCAGAGCGCCGCCCCAGCTTACGGGCAAGCGACTGGTCGGCATACACGGCAGGATCGCTCAGCTGCGCCTGGATGGCGGCATGCTCATCAAGCAATCCCTGGACGGACTCAAACATTTTTCAAACCTCTTTCGACTCGTACAAGTCTAATAACTGCAACGACGGGCCAATGACACCGGGCGAGAGCCCACTCTGATCCGCTTGTCGGGGACCGTTGCCGACGTCGAGCATTTTGCCAACCCGCGAAGGCGGGCCGAAAGCGGGACGAGCCGCTGATTCTGCTGCCCCGGGAGTGGCTTCGGGCCTGCCGGAGCGTGGTGGCAAAGTCCGAAGGGACTTTGCCACCACGCGTAGGGGCGGGGGCAGCAGAATCAGCGGCTCACCAGAGCAGCTATTTGTCGTTGTCCGACTTTGCTCCAAGCGTCGTCTTCTGGACCTGCATGAGGAACTCGACGTTGCTTTGCGTTTCCCGGATCTTGTTGGTCAGCAGCTCAAGGCTCTGCTGCTGCTCCAGGCCCGAGAGGACGCGGCGCAGCTTCCACATGATCTTGACCTCTTCAGCGGAGAGCAGGTTCTCTTCGCGGCGGGTGCCGGACGCGTTGACGTCCACGGCCGGGAAGATGCGCTTGTCCGCCAACTGGCGGGAGAGGCGCAGTTCCATGTTGCCGGTGCCCTTGAACTCTTCGAAGATGACCTCATCCATCTTGGAACCCGTCTCGACGAGCGCAGTTGCCAGGATGGTGAGTGAACCGCCGTTTTCGATGTTGCGGGCGGCACCGAAGAAGCGCTTCGGCGGGTACAGGGCAGCGGAGTCCACACCACCGGACAGGATGCGGCCGGAGGCCGGTGCTGCCAGGTTGTACGCGCGGCCCAGGCGGGTCATGGAGTCGAGGAGGACCACGACGTCCATGCCCATTTCCACGAGGCGCTTGGCGCGCTCGATCGAAAGTTCGGCAACTGTGGTGTGGTCGTCGGCGGGACGGTCGAAGGTGGAGGCGATGACCTCGCCCTTGACCGTGCGCTGCATGTCCGTGACTTCTTCGGGACGTTCGTCAACCAGCACCATCATGAGGTGGACCTCAGGGTTGTTGGTGGTGATTGCGTTCGCGATGGATTGCAGGATGAGCGTCTTACCGGCCTTCGGCGGGGAGACGATCAAGCCACGCTGGCCCTTGCCGATCGGAGCCACGAGGTCGATGACACGCGGGCCGATCTTCTTGGGGTCCGTTTCCAGGCGCAGGCGCTCGGACGGGTACAGCGGAACCAGCTTGGCGAACTCGACCCGGTCCTTCAGTTCCTCCGGCGTCTTGCCATTGACCGAGGTCACGCGGACCAGGGCGTTGAACTTCTGGCGGGAGGACTGCTGGTTGCGGTCTTCACCTTCGCGCGGGGCACGGATGGCACCCACCACGGCGTCGCCCTTGCGCAGGTTGTACTTCTTGACCTGGGCCAGCGAGACGTAGACGTCATTGGCGCCCGGGAGGTAGCCGGAGGTACGGATGAACGCGTAGTTTTCCAGGACGTCGAGGATGCCTGCCACCGGCAGGAGGACGTCGTCCTCAGTGATCTCGATGTCGTCTACCTCGGGACCCTGGGCCCGGCCGCGGCGGCGCTCGTTGCGGTCGCGGAAGCGGTCGCTGCGGCTGTTGCCGTCGCGTCCGTCCTGGCCACCGCGCCGGTCGCTCCGGTCATTTTGCTCATTGCGGTCGCGGCGGTTCCGGCGGTTGCGGCGGTTGCCCGTGTCCTCGCCGTCGTTGTCCTCCCGGCGGCGGGAGTTGTCACGACGTTCGCGCTGGGGCTGCTCCCCGGCCTCGGATTGCTCACGCTGTTCGCTGCGTTCGCCGCGCTGTTCGCTGCGCTGCTCGGTGCGTTCTGCCCGCTCGGCACGGGGTTCGCGCTGCTCAGGTGCGGCTGCCTCGGCTGCTTCCGCGGAAGCTGCGGCGGCCTCGCCACGGCGGCGGTTGCGGGTACGCGGCTGGCGGCGTTCGCTTGCAGCTTCACTGTTGTCCTGCGTGGCAGGCGCTTCGGCCGGCGCAGCTTCCGGAGCGGCTGCTTGGGCGGATTCACCCGGAGCGGCGACAGCAGCTGCCTCGGCAGCGGCGGCTACTACGCCGTCGCTGGTGGCGCGGCGGCTGCGGCCACGTCCACGGGCCCGGGGTGCTTCCTGGGCCGGGGTTTCGGCGCCGGCATCCGGTGCGGTTGCGGCGTCTGCTGCCGGGGCCGGGGCTTCGGCGGGCGCCTGGGTGGCAACGGTGTCCGTTGCCTTGGCTGCCTTGGTTGCCCTGGCAGGTGCTTTGGCGGTGGACGTCCCGGCCCGGTGGGCAGAGATGGCCGTTACCAGGTCCCCCTTGCGCATGCGCGAACCACCGGAGATTCCCAGCTGGCTGGCGAGAGCCTGAAGCTGGGCGAGCTTGAGGCCTGCAAGGCCACTGCTCTTGGTGGCGGCTGCCGTTGACGACTCGGCAGCAGAAGATGATGTGTCCACAGCTGAAGCCAGCTCAGTGGTTTCTGTCACGAAGGATCCTTCCCCCTCGACGGCGTCCAGGGCGAGAGCCGGACGCGATGATTTGATCTGGGCTGCAGTTCAGATCTGCAGCCGGTATTTTCGGCCTTGCCTGATGGATTGTGGCCAACAGGGCCGGTACTGATCGTCTTCACTGGATCCAGTTGCCCGGACAGCCGACTGACTATTCAGGGAACAGAGAGAGTTCTGCGGAACCTGAAACAGGCCGGAAGGAGACGGCACCACCAGGCGTTGACGCAGTTGACGAAAGGAACGGCGAATCCACCGTAGTCCAAAATCAGGGAACTGCCCGCGGCTTTACCGGCGGTGCACTTCCACTCTAGCACCTTCGACGTCCACAGCCAGCGTCATCACGCGCCATCCGACATCCGGTGTGTTGGATGCCGTAAATGCCTCAATCTTTTGGACAATCTCCGCGGCTTCACCCTGGCCGTTGGCCAGGACCATGACAGTAGGCCCGGCACCTGAAACCACGGCTGCATGCCCGGCGGTCCGCAGCGATGCAATGAGGTCGGCGCTGGGACGCATTGCCTCGGCCCGGTAGCTCTGGTGCAAATAGTCTTCGGTACCTGGCAACAGGAAGCGGGGCTGGCTGGTCAGAGCGTGGATCAGCAGCGCAGCGCGCCCCGAGTTCATGGCTGCCGCATGGTGGCCCACCGAGGCCGGCAGCAGTCCGCGGGCAGTTTCCGTGGACAGTTCATAGTCGGGAATTGCCACCACCGGAACCACCGACGCCGCGACGTCGGCGCGCGTACTGCTGTACTGCTCGCTGTCCTGCCAGGACAGCGCCAATCCGCCAAAGATGGCGGGTGCGACGTTGTCAGGGTGACCTTCGATCTCACTGGTCAGCTGCAATATCCAGTCACGGTCCTGCCGGGCTGCTTCCGGAACCAAGGCATTGGCGGCGGTGACCGCAGCAACCACGGCCGCAGCCGACGAACCGAGCCCACGTCCATGCGGGTTGACGTTGTCTGCAGTGATCCGGAGGCCCGCACGCTGGTAGCCGAGCCGCTCCAGGGCAAGATCGATCGCACGCACCACCAGGTGGGAAGCATCGCGGGGAAGGGTGTCCGCCCCTTCGCCGGAGAGCTCGAACTCGAGCTCCCCGGACTCCAGGGTTTCCACCGTCAGGGTGTCATGGATGGACAGGGCCAGGCCCAGGCTGTCGTAGCCGGGCCCCAGGTTGGCACTCGTTCCGGGGACCGTGACGGTCAGCCGCTGGCCTGCCGCGACAAGTGCACGATCAGTCGCGGTGGGCTGCGTTGTTTCCACTCTTACTTTTCTTCCAGTCCCAGTTCTGCTGCCACGGTAACGACGTCATTGGGCACCTTGACGGGCTGGACGTCGCTGCCATCCTCGGTGCGAAGGGCCCACTGCGGGTCCTTCAGGCCGTGGCCCGTGACGGTGATGACTATGGTCTTTCCGGAGGGCACCTCGCCGGCAGCGTGCTTCTTGATCAGCCCGGCGACACCGGCGGCCGAGCCGGGTTCGACGAAGACGCCTTCCTTTGATGACAGCCAACGGTGTGCGGCGAGGATTTCCTCGTCCGTCACGGCTTCAATGAGGCCGCCGGACTCGTCACGGGCCGCAACAGCGGTTTCCCACGACGCAGGGTTGCCGATCCGGATGGCGGTGGCAATGGTGTCAGGCTCAGTGATGGGGTGTCCGGCCACGAAGGGAGCCGCACCTGCAGCCTGGAAGCCCCACATGATGGGGGTCCTGGTGGACACGGCGGGGAGTGTCCCGTTGGCGGTCTCGAACGGAGCGGCGTACTCCTTGTAACCCTTCCAATAGGCACTGATGTTCCCTGCGTTGCCCACGGGCAGCACGTGGATGTCGGGCGCGTCGCCCAGGGAATCCACAACTTCGAAAGCACCCGTCTTCTGGCCCTGGATACGTGCAGGGTTGACGGAGTTCACCAGGAACACCGGGTACGACTCGCCCAGCTTGCGGGCGATGTCCAGGCAGTTGTCGAAGTTGCCGTCCACCTGCAGCAGCGTGGCGCCGTGGGCAATGGCCTGGCTCAGCTTACCCATGGAGATTTTGCCTTCGGGTACCAGGACCGCGCATTTGAGTCCGGCGGCCGTAGCGTACGCAGCAGCGGAGGCGGAGGTGTTTCCCGTCGAGGCACAAACAACTGCTTTGGCACCGGCTTCGACGGCAGCAGTCATGGCCATGGTCATGCCACGGTCCTTGAAGGAACCGGTGGGGTTCATGCCTTCGACCTTGAGGTAGACCTCGGAGCCGGTCAGTTCGGAAAGCTTCTGCGCGTGGACAAGAGGAGTGCCGCCCTCGCCGAGGGTAATGACCTTGGTGGCTTCCGTTACAGGCAAACGATCAGCGTATTCGCGGATTACTCCGCGCCATTGGTGAGCCACTTAGACCCCTTCTACCCGCAGTACGGATGTCACAGAATTGATGACGTCAAGGCCCTTCACGGCCTCGACGGTTGCTGCAAGTGCAGCTTCGGATGCCCGGTGCGTCACGATCTTCAGCTCAGCCGATTCCACGTTGGATGCGGAATCCCGGTGGATTGTCTGGCGCATGATCTCAATGGACACGCCGTTCTCCGCGAAGATGTGGGCGATGCGAGCCAGCACGCCGGCCTGGTCTGCCACATCCAAGCCGATGTAGTAGCTGGTGTTCGAGGCGTCGACCGGCAATGCCGGAACATGGCCCGTCGTGGTTTCGGTTCGACCGGGTCCGCCCAGGACCAGGCGCCGCGCAGCGGAGACAAGGTCGCCCAGCACTGCCGAAGCTGTGGGCGTGCCGCCGGCTCCCTGGCCGTAGAACATCAGCTCGCCGGCGTTTTCCGCCTCGATGAACACTGCGTTGAAGGCTCCACGGACAGCTGCAAGCGGGTGCTCCCGCGGCAAGAGCGTGGGATGGACGCGGACGGAGATGCCGCTTCCGTCCTCCGAGTCAATCTTCTCCGCGATGGCGAGGAGCTTGATGACAAAGCCCGCTTCCTTGGCGGAGGCGATGTCCTCGGCGCTGACCTTGGTGATGCCTTCACAGTAGACATCATCCAGGGAGAAACGCGTGTGGAACGACAGCGAGGCAAGGATTGCCGCCTTGGCTGCGGCGTCGTGGCCTTCGACATCGGCAGTGGGATCGGCTTCGGCATAGCCAAGGCGCTGGGCTTCGGCCAGGGCGTCGGCGAACTGCGCGCCCGTGCTGTCCATCTGGTCAAGGATGAAGTTGGTGGTGCCGTTCACGATGCCCAGAACGCGTGTGATGCGGTCTCCGGAAAGGCTGTCCCGGATCGGACGAAGGATCGGGATGGCACCGGCCACTGCGGCCTCGTAGGACAGCTGCACCCCGGCTTTGTCGGCTTCCTCGTACAGGGTGGGACCGTCCTGGGCGAGCAATGCCTTGTTGCCCGTGACCACGCAGGCGCCGTTCTGGATGGCGGTGAGGATCAGCGAACGGGCCGGCTCGATGCCTCCCATGAGCTCGATCACCAGGTCGGCGTCCTTGACCAACGTCTCGGCGTCAGTGGTGAACAGTTCGCGGGGCAGCTCAACATCACGGGGTGAATCGATGTTCCGCACGGCGATACCGGACAGTTCCAGCCGTGCCCCGCTACGGGCCGCAAGGGCCTCGGCGTCGTCAATCAGAATCCGCGCGACCTGGGCCCCAACGTTGCCACAGCCCAGCAGGGCCACCTTCAGGTTTCGCACTTCAGACATTCGCCACTCCCATGTCGCGGTTCAAAAGATCTTCTTCGGTTTCCCCGCGGACAATGAGCCTGGCGACGCCGTCGCGCACCGCGACAACACCGGGCCGTGCCAGGTAGTTGTAGTTGCTGGAGAGGGCCCAGCAGTAGGCGCCGGTACCCGGTACTGCGAGCAAATCACCGGCTGCCACATCCGCGGGCAGATATACATCTCTAACAACTATGTCGCCGCTCTCGCAATGTTTGCCCACTACGCGGGACAGCTGCGGAGCCGCACTGGAGTTCCGGGACGCCAAAATCGCCGAATAATCCGCGTCGTACAGCACCGGGCGGGCGTTGTCGCTCATTCCGCCGTCCACCGACACATAGCGCCGGGGGTACGTAACGTTGTCCGGCTCTTCCGTGTCAGCCGGACCGTCCACACGTACCGTCTTTGTGGTGCCCGTCTCATACAGGGTGAACGTGGTGCTGCCGACGATCGCACGGCCGGGTTCGATGGAGATCCGCGGTGCAGTGATGCCCAGCTCCGCGCAGGTTGCACGCACCACGGCAGCCATCGCCTGCGCAATGTCCGCCGGCGGGCGCGGAGTGTCCACGGGGGTGTAGGCGATGCCGTAACCTCCGCCAAGATCGAGCTCCGGCATCACGATCGAGTACTTCTGCTGCATGGCAGCCTGGAAGCCCAGCAGTTTTTGGGCCGCCAGGGCAAAGCCGTCCGGCTCGAAGATCTGCGAGCCAATGTGGCAGTGCAACCCCAGGAGTTCGATGCTGTCGTAGGCCACCGCAGCAGCAACGGCTTCCTCCGCCGCCGACAGGCCCTCCTCATCGGTGGTATCACCGGCCATGGAGAGTCCGAACTTCTGGTCTTCATGGGCCGTTGCGATGAACTCGTGCGTGTGTGCGTGCACCCCGGGAGTCAGCCGCAACATCACGTTTGCCCTGGTGCCCCGGCTGGACGCGATTTTGGCCACGCGTTCCAGTTCATCGAGGCTGTCCACCACGATCCGGCCTACGTTCATGTCAAGGGCCCGGTTGATTTCGGCATCGGATTTGTTGTTTCCGTGGAGGCCCAGGTGGCTTCCGGGAAGTCCGGCGTGCGCTGCCACAGCGAGTTCCCCGCCGGAACAGGTATCGAGCCGCAGGCCTTCGTCGGCAACCCACTGTGCAACGGCGGTGCACAGGAACGACTTGCCCGCGTAATAGACATCCACTCCCCCGCAGATGTCCGCGAAGGCAGCATCGAAAGCATCCTTGAAAGCGCGCGCCCTGGACCGGAAGTCGGTCTCGCTCATGACGAACAACGGGGTACCGAACTGCTCCTTCAGCGCGCTGGCAGCGATGCCGTCAATGGTGACCTCACCGGCGTCGTTCTTCTGCACGCCTTCAGCCCACAGGAGCGGCTGCAGGGCGTTCAGGTCCTCGGGAACGGCAAGCCATTCGGGGGCCAGCGGTGATTCGTGGGTGGTCATGGTTACATCCGTTCCGGCGCAGAGACGCCCAGCAGTCCGAGTCCATTGGCCAGCACCTGGCTGGTGGCATCGTTGAGCCACAGGCGGGTGCGGTTGACGTCCTGTACAGGTTCCTCACCCTGCGGAGACACACGGCAGGCATCGTACCAGCGGTGGTAAGCCCCCGCGATAACTTCCAGGTGCCGGGCAATCCGGTGCGGTTCGCGCAGTTCCGCAGCCTTGGCGACGATGGACGGGTAGCTGCCCAGGTATGACAGGAGTTCGTTTTCGGTCGGGTGGTCGAGCAAGGACGCGTCGAAGGCGTCCTCGCCATCAATCTGCCGTTCCACCCCGGCCTCAGCTGCGTTCCGCGCGGTACCGCGTGAACGGGCGTGGGCGTACTGCACGTAGAACACCGGGTTTTCATTGCTGTTTTTCTTCAGCAGTTCAGGGTCCAGCGTCAGCGGTGAGTCGGCAGGGAACCGGGCCAGGGAATACCGCACGGCATCCTTGCCCAGCCAGGAGATCAGGTCCTTGAGCTCGATGATGTTGCCGGCACGCTTGGAGAGCTTGGCGCCGTTGATCGAGACCAGCTGTCCGATCAGGACCTCGATGTTGACCTCCGGGTCATCGCCTGCGCACGCGGCGATGGCCTTGAGCCGGTTGATGTAGCCGTGGTGGTCTGCCCCCAACAGGTAAATCTTCTCGATGAATCCGCGGTCCTTCTTGGACAGGTAGTACGCGGCATCGGCAGCGAAGTAGGTGGGTTCGCCATTGGCACGGATCATCACGCGGTCTTTGTCATCGCCAAAGTCGGTGGTACGCAGCCACACGGCTCCGCCGTCGTCAAAGACGTGGCCCTGCTCGCGAAGGCGGGCAACCGCGGACTCGATGGCACCGGCGTCGTGCAGTTCCTTCTCGGAGAAGAAGACATCGAACTCGACCCCGAATTCGGCCAGCGTGTTCCTGATGTCCACCATCTGGGCCTCGTAGGCAGCGGCACGGATCACAGGCAGCGCCGCCTCGTCCGTGAGCTCGCGGATGTCCGGGTGGGCCTTGAGGACTTCATCCCCCAACTCCCGGATGTATTCGCCGGGGTAGCCACCTTCGGGAACATCGCGTCCGTGGAGGCGGGACAGGACGGAGTTGGCGAAGACGTTCATCTGCGAGCCGGCGTCGTTGATGTAGTACTCGGCAGTGACATCCGCGCCTGACGCACGCAGGACCCTGGCGATGGCGTCGCCCAGTGCCGCCCAACGGGTGTGGCCGATGTGGAGCGGCCCGGTGGGGTTGGCTGAAACGAATTCCATGTTGACTACATGCCCGGCGAGCGCCTTGTTGGTGCCGTAGGCAGGCCCGGCCTCCACGATGGCTTTTGCCAGGGCGCCCGCGGCAGCTGCGTCCACGGTGATGTTCAGGAACCCCGGCCCGGCGATGTCAACACCGGTAACCCCGGGGATTTCCTGCAGCCGGTTGCTGAGGATGACCGCGAAGTCGCGCGGGTTCATGCCTGCTTTCCTGCCAAGCTGGAGGGCAATGTTGGTGGCCCAGTCTCCGTGCTCCCTGTTCTTGGGACGCTCCACGCGGACGGTTTCAGGAACGTCGGTTTCCGTCAGGGCGATTTCCTGGGCGGAGACAGCGTCCTTGAGGCAGGCGGATATGGCAGCGGAGAGTTCTTCGGGAGTCACCCATCTAGCGTACCGGGGGGCCTGCAAAGACGCGGAATTCGGGCCGTGGACGTGGACACCCTGTACACAGCGGAGGCACAGGAACGGCTGGCCGGGGGCACAGGGTGAACCATTACGCTGATTTCATCGTTGTGAAGACGTAGGAGGTGGCATTGCCGGCCATTACCGAGCACTACCGGTCCATTGACGGATCCGCGTCCAATCCCAAGCCCAGTTGAAACGAGCAGAACCATGACTACGCCACTTCGCAAAAGCCTTTACGTTGGTATCGCCGGCCTCTCCATCATCGGAACCGCTGCAGCGTGCGCGCCCTCCACCCAGGCACCTTCCACCCAGACGCCCGCCACGCAGAACGGCGGACAGGCGTCCACAAGCAGCCCGTCCGCGGCAGCCTCCTCTTCCAGCGGGTCGGGTACGTCTACGTACAAGGACGGCACCTACAGCGCAGACGGGACCTATACGTCTCCCAACGGCCAGGAAACCGTCGGGGTGGAACTGACCCTGGCTGGAGACACGGTGTCGGCCGTGAACATCACGGTCCACCCTTCCAACCCCAATACCAAGAAGTTCCAGGGTGAATTCGCCAGCGGGATCGCCGGCCAGGTAGTGGGGAAGAACATCGATGAGCTCAATGTTTCCAAGGTGGCCGGCTCGTCACTGACCTCCGGCGGCTTCAACGACGCCGTCCAGCAGATCAAGTCCCAGGCAAAGTAGCACCATGCCGCACCCGGGCTGGAGCAGTTTCAGCTTTGAAGGGATCGGCACGCAGTGGGACATCGCGACGCAGGACCCCCTCACGCCTGAGGTACAGGGACACCTGCTGTCCACGGTGGAGGACTATGACCGGACCTACTCACGGTTCAGGGCGGACTCTGCCGTGTCGGCCCTGGCCCGCGAAGCAGGCACTGTGGTCCTTCCGGCCCACGCCGTGGCCCTCCAGGGCGTTTACGCGTCCTTGTACCGCTTGACCGACGGCGCCATGACCCCGTTGGTGGGCGGGAGCCTGGAACGCCTTGGTTATGACTCCTCCTACACCCTGGCACCACACGGTGCCCCCGCGCCCGCCTCCCGGTGGGAGGATGTCCTGGAATGGACGGGCACAAACCTGGGTGCCTTGGAGCCCCTGGTGTTTGACATCGGCGCGGCCGGCAAGGGGCAGCTGGTGGATCTGCTCGGCGATGTCCTCCGGTCCGCCGGGCATCGCGAGTTCCTGGTGGACGGCAGCGGCGACATGCTCCATGCCGGCAGCCGCCCGGTGACCGTCGCTTTGGAACATCCCTATGATGCGCGGCAGGCGATCGGCACGGTCGAACTGCAGAACGGCGCGCTCTGCGCGTCCGCTTCGAACCGTCGCGCATGGGGTGATGGCCTGCACCACGTCCTGGATGGGCGGACCGGACGGCCGATCCAGACCACGGTAGCCACCTGGACCCGCGCATCCACGGCATTGGTGGCCGATGCCTTGGCCACGGCGCTGTTCATGGCGGAACCGGCCCGGCTGGAGTCCGGTTTTGAATTTTCCTGGCTCCGGGTGTCCTCGGACGGCACCTTCAGCCGTTCGAAGGACTTTGAGGGGAAACTGTTCACATGAACGCAGTGAAATCGCGACTTGATACCTGGCTTGGCAGGTTCACCATGTACCGCCTGGTCCTGTGGGTGCTGGGCATCCTGGCAGCCTACAGCCTGGTCCTGAATGCCCTTGGCTGGCTGACGTTCGGAATTCCGCAGATGCTGGTCCATCTGGCAGTATGCCTCGGCGTTACCTACGCATCGAACCGCCTGCTCGCGCTGCTGTTCCGGACCACGCCCCATTCGGAATCGTCCCTGATTACGGGTTTGCTCCTCTACTTCCTCTTCTGGCCAACGTTCGCCCCCACTGACATGGCCGGGGTGGCTCTCGCATGTGTCCTGGCCAGTGCTTCCAAGTACGCGCTGGCGTTCCGCGGGCGCCACATTTTCAATCCGGCCGCGGCGGGGGCGTTCCTCACGGGTTTGACGGGGCTGAACATCGCCACCTGGTGGGCGGCAACGCCTGCCATGCTGTGGCTGCTGGTTCCCGGTGTCCTGGCCGTGCTCTACCGCACGCGGAAAATGGCCATGGCCACTGTTTTCACGGTGGTATCGACCGGCATCATCTTCGTCGAGCTCATGGGCCGTGGGATGACGGCGGGGCAGTCGTTGTGGCAGCCGCTTGCCCAGCGGCCGGTCCTGTTTTTCGTTGGTTTCATGCTGTCTGAGCCCCTGACCCTTCCGCCGCGGCGCTGGCAACAGCTGGCCTTGGCCGCACTGGTGGGCGTCGTTTTTGCCGTTCCCTACAATTTCGGTTTCGTCGCCAACTCCCCCGAGCTCGCGCTCCTGCTGGGCAACCTCCTGGCGTTCTTCCTTGGTCAGCGCGGCGCCGTCCACCTGACGTACAAGGGTTCGCGGCCGCTGACCCCGGGCAGCAGGGAGTTCCGCTTCGAGCCTGATCGTCCCGTCCGCTTCGCTGCCGGGCAGTACATGGAGCTGAACCTGCCGCACCGGAAATCCGACGGCAAGGGCCGCCGCCGGGTCTTCAGTATCACCAGCGCACCAGGTGCACCGGAGGTGACTTTCGGCGTCGGAACCACCGGTCCCTTGTCCAGTGCCAAGCAGGCGCTATGCGCCCTGCAGCCGGGCGATAAGGTATCGGCAACCTCCGTGGGCGGGGACTTCCTGCTTCCCAACGACGCCGGGAGGCCTGTCCTGCTGATTGCTGCGGGGATCGGGATCACGCCTTTCCTCTCCCATCTTGCTGCCAGCGGCCCCGGCCGTGATGTGGTGGTGCTGTACCTGGCCAAAGGACGCGATGAACTTGCTTCCTGCGATGCGCTGGAAGCCTCCCGTGCCCGGGTGATTGCCCGCCTCGCCGATGGTTCCACTCCCCCGGCGTTCATGCACGACGCCGGTCCCTCCCGGATCGACGGAACCCGCCTTAAGGAGCTGGTTCCGGATGTTTCAGGGCGGGACGTCTATATCTCCGGGTCGCCGGCCAGCGTGGAGTCCCTGCGGGCCGCTGCACGGTCGGCTGGCGCCCGGCGTGTCCACATCGACTCCTTCGCAGGCTACTAGGGGTTCGGGGGACGGCAGGCCGGATGCGGTGGCGTCGCGTGCCGTTTTCGTTTGCGGCGCAGTGGCTGCTAAGCTCTAGGACGTCCCACCGGCAACGGAGGGATCCCCGGATGCCCTCGTAGCTCAGGGGATAGAGCGTCTGCCTCCGGAGCAGAAGGCCGTAGGTTCGAATCCTATCGAGGGCACAATGAAGACCCCGCCAGTCACCTGGCGGGGTCTTTGTCGTTCCCGGCCCCTTTTCGCCACTGTCCGGCCGGCAGGCGGTGCCGGACTATCAGTTCGGGGCATGCCGGGGCGACACCCGGAAATTGTCGGACCCCGCTCCTAGGCTGGTCGCAGTTGCAGTCGCAGAGAGCCAAAGGGGTAGTCCATGATGTGTTCGATCGTCCCGCCGTACATGCTGCGCCGGCTTGCGGCTCAGCACGAGCCCCGGCTCCGGGCCGTAGCCCGGGCCGCCAAGGAATCGCTCCTGCATATCAGGGATTTGCAGGCCGCCCGGGCGACTCCCGTGCCCGCAGCCCCGCCGAGTGCCCGCCAAGCCAAGCCCGGGCCGCCCTCCCGGACCATCTTCGACGCCGGGTCGTCCGAATCGCTGCCAGGGCGGATTGTGCGGAAGGAAGGCGCACCCCCTTCCGGAGACGCTGCGGCGGATGAGGCTTATGACGGCCTGGGCGGAACGCACGGGCTTTACGCAGACATTTTCGGGCGCAATTCCATTGACGACGCCGGCTTGGCCCTGGACGCCACGGTGCATTATGGGCAGCTGTATGACAACGCGTTCTGGGATGGAAGCCAAATGGTCTTCGGCGATGGCGACGGCCAGATTTTCCAGCGCTTCACTAAATCCTTGAGCGTCATCGGCCATGAGTTAGCCCACGGCGTGACGCAGTACACCGCCAACCTGGCGTACCGGAACCAGGCGGGTGCCTTGAACGAGTCCATGTCGGATGTCTTCGGTGCGCTGGTGGAGCAGTACGTCAGGAAGCAGCCGGCAAGCCGTGCCAGCTGGCTGATTGGCGAGGGCCTCTTCACCGAACACGTCCAGGGCTCCGCGCTGAGGTCCATGAAGGCTCCCGGCACGGCGTATGACGACGACGTCCTGGGAAAGGATCCCCAGCCCGATTCCATGGACACCTACGTCCGCACCAGCGCGGACAACGGAGGAGTGCACATCAATTCAGGCATCCCGAACAGGGCCTTCTACCTGGTGGCCTCGGAATTGGGTGGCAACGCCTGGGAAGCCCCGGGACAGATCTGGTACGGGACCCTCACCAGCGGCGCCCTGCCTGCCACCTGCACTTTCGGCAAGTTCGCCAGGACTACCCTTGCTACCGCGGAAGAACTCTTTGGTGCCGGTTCGGCCGAGCATGACGCCGTGAGGAAGGCGTGGGAAACTGTGAAGGTCAAGGTTTAGGAGCCGGCCGGGCAGGCGGGGACGTTCCCGCCCGGCCGGTCATGTACAGAAAGCGGTGACGGGCCGGCGCCATGAAAATCACAGTCCAGCGCAGCGGGGGCATCGCCGCCATGACGCGCGTCTGGATCGTCGAGGCGGTGTCCGCCCAGGACAAGGAGCGGTGGCTGCCCATGGTGGAGGCGTGCCCTTGGGATGAGGCCAGCCACCGCTCCCCGGCCGGCAACCAACCGGACCGGTTCATGTACTCGATCCGGGCCGGGCAACGCCGCGCCACCCTCCCGGAACGGGAAGTCACCGGCCCTTGGCAGGAACTGGTCGATTGCGCCAAAGCGGAGGGCGCAGAAACCCGCGGCCGCTTCGGCGCACGGCGCTGACCATCCGGAGAACAACCAGCCCGCAGATAAACCACCCGTTACCGCCGGAAGCTTAGATGGCTTCAGCCAGTTGGCCCCTGAACGCCCTCCGGTAGCTCTGTGGACTCGTGTCCAGGACTTTGGCGAAGTGGTGCCGCAGCAGTACGGAATGTCCAAATCCTGCTTCGCGGGCTACTTCGTCAATGTTCAGTTCGGTGGTCTCCAGCAGTTCCTGGGCCCGGAGCACCCGCTGGGAGTTGAGCCAGGCAGCCGGGGTCGCACCTGTTTCGGCCCGGAACCGGCGCGCGAAGGTCCGCGGGGACATATGGACCCTGGCGGCAAGCTCGTTGACGCTGTGTTCCTCCTCCAGGTGTTCCACCATCCAGCGCAGGAGCTGCTCCATGGGCGCGGATCCACATTGCGGCATGGGCCGGTCGATGAATTGTGCCTGGCCTCCGTCGCGGTGCGGCGGCACCACCATGTCCCTCGCTATGGCGGCTGCAACGTTGGCGCCAAGTTCCGTGCGGACCAGGTGCAGGCAGGCGTCGATTCCCGCGGCTGTACCGGCGCTGGTGATGATGGTCCCGTCCTGGACGTAGAGGACGTTCTCATCGACGATCGCCGCCGGGTAGCGGGCGGCGAGGTCCTGGGAATAATGCCAGTGCGTGGTGCAGCGCCTCCCGTCCAGCAAGCCGGCCCGGGCCAGGGCGTACGCTCCCGAGCAGATGGACATGACCCACGCTCCGCGGGCGTGGGCTGCCCGCAACGCGTCCAGCACGGACTCCGGAACATCCTGGTCGCGGCCGAAGGGGGCCATGATCACGAGGTCGGCGTCAGCTGCGGCCTCGAGCCCGAGGCTGACGTGCAGTGAGAGCCCGGATTTCATCCTGATGTCGCCCGGCTCCGGCGCGCACACCCGGAAATCGAAGGCAGGAACGCCTGCGCCGCGGTCGGAGCGGTCGATGCCGAAGACTTCGAAAGCCGTACCGAACTCGAAGATGGAGAAGTTGGGAACCACGATGACTGCCACTGAGGTCAACATACATCCAGTGTGGCAGAAAATTTGCTAAATGGGGCATTTCTGCCACTGTTTCCTGGACCATCTCCAGAGAAGGATGGAGGCATGGAAATCTTCGGAATCATCCTCTTTCTGGTCCTCGTCACTGCTGTAGCAGCCACCGTCTCCGCCCTCCTCAAGGACGGCCGCGGACACAACCCGCCCATCAATTCCAAGCAGCCCTGGACGGCGTTTGACGCCCCCAGCTCGCCCTACTGGAACCCGCGCATCTACTGACCGCTCTCCTGCCCGCAACGAGTCTTTCCCACGTGCATCCGCCCGGGCAGCACGTGGACTAGATTCATCAGCATGATCCAAACTTCCGCCCGGCTCCTGCAACTGCTGTCGCTGCTGCAGGTGCGCCGGGAATGGACAGGTCCGGCCTTGGCGGAACGAATGGGCGTCACGGAGCGGACCGTCCGCCGGGATATCGACAAGCTGCGCAACCTTGGTTATCCCATCCACGCCTCGCCGGGGATCGCCGGCGGTTACCAGTTGGGGGCAGGCGCGCAGCTTCCACCACTTCTCCTGGACGACAACGAAGCCCTCGCTGTTGCCCTCGGCCTTAATGCGGTGGCCGCGGGCCCCGTGGCAGGCATCGGCGAAGCGTCAGTCCGGGCGCTGGCCAAGCTTGAGCAGGTCCTGCCCGCCCGGTTGCGACCCAAATTCGCGATGCTGAAGACAGCCGTCACCACGCTGCCAAGCAACGCGGCATCAGTGGACCCGCAGCACCTGACGGCTCTGTCCTCTGCCATCTCCGACCACCGGCAGGTTTCCTTCGACTACATCAAGTCCGATGCTTCCGCCGCGCGCCGGTTGGTGGAACCGTACCGGTTGGTCGATACCGGCCGTCGTTGGTACCTGGTTGCCTGGGACCTTGACCGCGATGACTGGCGGACATTCCGGGCGGACCGCATCGGTTCACTTCCCGCCGAACGCCGCAAATACGTTCCGCGGCCTTTGCCGGCGGACGACCTGGCGGCCTATGTGCAGCAGTCCATCACCAGGTCGCCCTACAGGTACGACGTTGTGGTCCGGCTGCACGCCCCCATGGCCGAGGTGGCCGCCGTCGTGAATTCCACCATCGCGGCGTTGTCACCGGACGGCGGGTCCGCCACCATTCTCCGGGCAGGCTGGGACAACCTTGCCGCGCCCGCGGCCCATCTGGCGTCGCTGGAGATGGACTTTGACATCCTGGAACCGCCCGAGTTCAAGGCCTTTGCCCTGCAGCTCTCCCGGAAACTGACGGCAGCCGCCGGTCCGGCGTCAGCTCCTGCCGATGACACGGCAGTAGACTGGCATCAGCCATGACACTTCATATCTCCTACCCCGCCGAGCTCCCCGTTTCCGAGCGCCGCGAGGACTTGATGGCGGCCATCGCCGCACACCAGGTGACCATCATCGCCGGCGAAACCGGCTCCGGTAAAACAACGCAGATCCCCAAGATGTGCCTGGAACTGGGATTGGGCGACAACGGCCTGATCGGCCACACCCAGCCCCGCCGCCTCGCTGCCCGGACAGTGGCCGAACGCATCGCTTCGGAACTCGGCGTGGAGATCGGCCAGGAGGTAGGTTTCCAGGTCCGCTTCACCGGCGAGACCAGCCCGGCCACCAAAATCAAGCTCATGACTGACGGCATCCTTCTCGCGGAGATCCAGCGGGACAAGCTGCTGCGCAAATACAGCACCATCATCATCGATGAAGCGCACGAGCGAAGCCTCAACATCGACTTCATCCTGGGCTACCTGAAGCGGATCCTCCCCCAGCGCCCGGACCTGAAGGTCATCATCACCTCGGCCACCATCGACCCCGAACGCTTCGCCAACCACTTCGGCACGGACGATTCCCCGGCTCCCATCATTGAGGTTTCCGGCCGTACCTACCCGGTGGAAATCCGGTACCGTCCGCTGTCCCAACCGGCTGATCCGGATGAAGACGCCTCAGACGACGAACTCGAGGAAGACCGCGATCCCCTCGACGCTGTCTGCGACGCCGTGGACGAACTCGCCAAGGAGGCACCCGGGGACATTCTGGTGTTCTTCTCGGGTGAGCGCGAAATCCGTGATGCCGCAGAAGCCATCAACGGCCGGATCCAGGCCAACCGCCGGCTCGCCGGGACCGAGGTGCTTCCGCTGTTTGCCCGGTTGAGCCTGCAGGAACAGCACCGCGTCTTCAACCCCGGTGGGAAGCGGCGCATCATTCTTGCTACCAACGTGGCCGAGACGTCCCTGACAGTCCCCGGAATCAAGTACGTGATTGATACGGGAACGGCCCGCATCTCACGGTACTCGCATCGCACCAAGGTCCAGAGGCTTCCCATTGAACGCGTCTCCCAGGCTTCTGCCAACCAGCGCTCGGGCCGTTGCGGACGCGTGTCAGAAGGCATCGCCATCCGGCTCTACTCCGAAGAGGACTTCGAGTCGCGTCCACAGTTCACGGATCCGGAGATCCTCCGGACCAACCTCGCCGCGGTCATCCTGCAAATGACCGCCATGGGTGTGGCACGGGGACCGAAGGACGTCGAAAACTTCCCCTTCGTGGAGCCACCCGACTCACGCGCCATCAACGACGGCGTCACTCTCCTCCGTGAACTCGGTGCCTTGAGTGCGGCCCGGCAACAGGACGCCGGCGAGGGGCAGGGTGCGGATCGAAGAGGCGGCGATGAGGGCCGCAACGGCCGCGGACGCAGTGGCCGGAGCCGCAATGGCCAGGCCCGAAGCGGCAGCGGACTGACCGCCGTCGGGCAGAAGCTTGCCCAACTGCCCGTGGACCCGAGACTCGGCCGTATGATCGTCGAGGCGGGCAAGCGCGGTTGTGTCCGCGAGGTCATGATCCTCGCTGCGGCTTTGACCATCCAGGACCCAAGGGAACGGCCCACTGACAAGCAACAGCTTGCTTCGGAAAAGCACGCGCGCTTCCGTGATGAAAACTCGGACTTCACCGGCTATTTGAACCTGTGGAATTACGTCCAGGAAAAGCAGCGTGAGCTCTCCTCCACCCAGTTCCGGAAGCTATGCCGGACGGAGTTCATCAACTACCTGCGCATCCGTGAGTGGCAGGACCTCTTCACCCAACTGCGCCAATTGGCCAAGCCGCTGGGCATCACCCTGGACAACAAACGCGAAGCCGACCCCGTGGGCAACCATGAAGGCATTCACATCAGCCTGCTGTCCGGCCTCCTGAGCCACATCGGCATCTATGACGAACGCAAACGCGAGTACGCCGGAGCACGCGGCAGCCGGTTCGCCATCTTCCCCGGCTCTGCCCTGTTCAAGAAGTCGCCTCCTTTTGTGATGGCGGCGGAGTTGGTGGAGACCAGCCGGCTGTGGGCGCGGGTGGCTGCAAAGTTCGATCCCCTGTGGGCAGAACAGGTGGCACCTGACCTGGTGAAGCGCTCCTACAGCGAGCCGCACTGGTCCTCTCGCCAGGGTGCCGTACTGGCCCACGAGAAAGTCACGCTCTACGGCGTCCCCATCATTCCCAACCGCCGCGTCAACTATGGACGCATCGACCCGGAGCTCTCCCGCGAACTGTTCATCCGCCACGCATTGGTGGAGGGCGAGTGGCGTACCCACCACAAGTTCTTCCATCGGAACCGCGCCCTCCTCCAGGAAGTCGAGGAACTCGAGACCCGCATGCGGCGCCGGGACATCCTGGTGGACGACCAAACGCTCTTCGAGTTCTATGACGCCCGGGTGGGCCAGGATGTGGTGTCCGAACGCCACTTCGACAAATGGTGGAAGGAAGCCCGCCAGTCGGACCCAACGCTGCTGGACTTCGACCAATCGTTCCTCATGAGCGGGGACGCCGAAGACCTCGATGAATCCGCGTACCCCAAGGTCTGGGTCCACAAAGGCTTCGACCTTCCGCTCAGCTACGAGTTCCACCCTGTGGCGCCAGGCTCCACGCCCGATCCCTCTGACGGCGTCACGGTCGAAGTGCCCGTGCTTTTCCTGAACCAGATGGACGACGCGCCGTTCCGTTGGCAGATCCCCGGCCAGCGGGTGGACCTCGTCACGGCACTGATCAAGTCGCTGCCGAAACAGGTCAGGAAGAACTTTGTTCCGGCCCCGGATGTCGCCCGGCAGGCCACGGCGGCCCTTGAAGCGGAGTTCGATCCCGCTGCCGATGAGCTGGAGCCTTCGCTCGAACTCGTCCTGCGCAGGTTGAAGGGGCACATCATCCCCCCTGGTTCGTGGAACTGGGCGGCTGTTCCTCCACACCTGCGCGTGAGCTTCAAGGTGGTGGACAGCCGGGGCAAGGTCCTTGGCGAAGGAAAGAACCTTGCCGCGCTTCAGGAAACCCTCGCACCGGCCACCCGGCGTGCGATTGCCGAATCGCTCGGGGCCACCCCGGCCACCACCCGGGCAGCGAAGACCAGCCCCGCGGCCCCCGGCGGGAAGGGCGCCCGGGAAGCGCTGTTGCCGGGAAGCAAACCGGCAGACGGCACGGTTGCAGAGCGCAGCGGAATCACGTCCTGGGACTTCGGGAAGGTCGAACGGCAGGTCTCCCGAAACGTCAAGGGCCACGCCGTCACGGGTTACCCGGCGATCGTCGACGAAGGTTCATCGGTTGCCTTGCGGGTTTTCCAGACGGTTCGGGAGCAGGAAGCGGCCATGCGTGGCGGCGTGATCCGGCTTCTGGCTCTTCGGGTTCCCTCGCCGGACAGGTACGTTCTGGAACACCTGAGCAACACGGAGAAACTGACGTTCAGCCAGAATCCGCACGGCTCCGTCAATGCCCTCATAGCCGATTGTGCACTGGCCGCCATCGACAAACTGACGCCTCAGGACCTCCCCTGGGACAAGGAAGCCTTCGATGCCTTGTACGAGGCAGTCCGTGCGGAACTGATCGACACCGTGTTCACGGTAACCGCCGTCGTCGAGCGCATCCTCGCGAGCACGCGCAGGATCCAGAAACAGCTGAAGGCGGCCACCAGCCTGTCACTCATCAGCGCCCTGAACGACATGAAGAGCCAACTGGAGCAGTTGGTCTACCCGGGTTTTGTGGCACAGACGGGCTACGCGCAGCTGAGCCAGCTTCCGCGGTACCTCCAAGCCATGGAGAAGCGTCTCGAGAAGCTGCCGTCCAACGTGCAACGGGACGGCCTGAATATGGCCGTGGTCCAGTCCCTGGAAGACGGGTATGACGACGCCGTGGCAGCACTGTTGCCCGGACGGCGCGCCGGCAACGAGTTAACACGCGTGCGCTGGATGATCGAAGAGCTCAGGGTCAGCCTCTTCGCCGTGGAACTGGGCACAGCCTATTCCGTGTCGGAAAAGCGGATCCGCACGGCCCTCAACCAGGCGCTGGCGCCCGCCTGAGGCGCCACGTCCGCGCCATATCCGCCAACCCGGTGGTGCCTCATCGAGCACCACCGGGTTAAAACTGCGCTCAGTCTTCGGGGACGAACTCTTCGTGGCCGGCCGCCCGCAAGGCGGCGCGCAACTTGACCGCGGTCGCGTCCATCACCGCTGGATCAGGGTTGTGGTCGACGTTATGGACTTCGAAGTCAGCCGTGGAATAGGCCGGCCAGATGTGGACGTGCAGGTGTTCCACTTCGAAGCCTTCCACGAGCACACCCACGCGTTTGGCGTCGAACAGCTTCTCCTGCACCTGCGCGATGCGCTGTGCCACATCCATGACCTTCCCCAGCAGTTCCGGGCTGGCATGGGTCCAGGAGTCCACCTCCGTGCGCGGCACCACCAGGGTGTGGCCGGACGTGATGGGCGCAATGGTCAGGAAGGCCACCACGTCCTCGTCCTTCCATACAAAGCGGCCCGGGATATCGCCGTTGATGATCTTGGTGAACAGCGTGCTCATGCGTCTGCCCTTTCTGACGGTTGGTGGAGTGTTGCGGTGTCCAGCACGAATCGGTACTTCACGTCCCCGGCAACCATGCGGTCGTAGGCCTCGTTCAGCCGGGAGGCGTCCACTACTTCGATATCACTGGCAACGCCATGCCCGGCACAGAAATCCAACATCTCCTGGGTCTCCTGGATGCCGCCGATGAGGGACCCCGCATAAGCCAGGCGGCGGCGGATGAGGAGCCCGGGGCTGACCGGCGGCATGTCCTCCGCGGGAAGGCCCAGCTGGAACAAAGCACCCTCGAGCCGCAGGGTCCGGAAGTAGGGGTTGAGATCGTGCGGAGCAGCCACGGTATCGATGATGACATCGATGCTGCGGCCGGCAGCGTCCATGGCTTCCGGGTCCGTTGACAGGACTACGTGGTCCGCGCCGAGCTCACGGGCGGCCTGGAATTTGGTCTCGGACGTGGTGAACACGGTGACCTCGGCGCCCATGGCCTTGGCGATCTTGACCGCCATATGGCCCAGTCCGCCCAAACCCACAACGCCAACCGCATCCCCCTCTTCCACCTCGAAGTACCGCAGCGGCGAGTAAGTGGTAATTCCTGCGCACAGCAGCGGTGCGGCGGCCGCCGGGTCCAAGGCATCCGGTATGCGCAGGACGAACCTGCGGTCAACCACCACGGAGGTGGAGTAGCCGCCCTGGGTGATGGCATCTCCATTGCGGGGATCGGGGGCGCCGTACGTCCCCACGTTGCCCCGTTCGCAGTACTGTTCCAGGCCGTCCAGGCAACTGTCGCATTCCCTGCAGGAGTCCACCATGCAGCCCACTCCCACCCGGTCGCCGGGCGCGAATTCCGTCACGGCAGCGCCAACGCGCGTCACCTTGCCGACGATCTCATGGCCAGGCACCAGCGGATAGGGCGGGATGCGCCATTCCCCGCGGGTGGCGTGCACGTCCGAATGGCAGAGGCCGCAGAATTCGATCCCGATTTCCACGTCGTCGTCCTTGGGTTCCCGCCTCAAGACGGTCAGGGGCACCAGGCCGCTCCCAGGGGAGGTGGCGCCGTAGGCGGCTGCGAGGTTGGTCGCCACGGAGGGCGGGTGTTCGACCGTGATGGGTTTGGCAAGCGGCGGTGGTACGGGGCGTCCTGGCGTCATGGTTCGACGCTACCTCCGGCGCCTGTGGCTGTGCCAGTTTGCGGACGTCCCGTTCCGGCGATCGCCGGCTCGCCCTCGAATGGTTCCGGCCCTGTGGCCACAGGGTTGCCGGCGTCGTTGGACCACTGCGAGAAGGACCCGGGGAAAAGTGCGGCCTTGAACCCCGCCAGTTCGAGGGCCACGATCTGGTGGGCGGCCGTCACGCCGGATCCGCAATAAACCGCTACGGGAGTCTCGTCCGTGACGCCGAGCCCGGCGAAGCGGGCCCGCAGTTCCTCCGCGGGCAGGAAGGTCCCGGCCGCGGAGATGTTGTCGGTGGTCGGTGCACTGAAGGCACCGGGAATATGCCCCGCACGCGGATCAACCGGTTCCACTTCCCCGCGGTAGCGCTCCCCCGCCCTGGCATCGAGCAGAACACGGTCACCGTGCCAGTGGGCAGCCTCGTGCCCGCTGATCACCGGCATCCTGCCTTCAGCCAGCGTGAGATTCCCGACGCCGGGACTTACCTCGCCTGTTTCCAGCAGGTGGCCTTCCGCGCGCCAGGCGGACAGGCCGCCGTCGAGCAGGTAAACCGACGCAACCCCGGCGTTGCGGAGCATCCACCACACGCGGGCGGCAGCCATGCTGCCGCTGTCGTCGTACGCGACCACGGTGTCGCCCTCATTTATGCCCCACCGGCGGGCTGCTTCCTGGAAGCGGTCCGTGGACGGCAGCGGGTGCCTCCCCAGTGCGGGCTGCGCGTGGTCGGCGAGTTCCGTGGGCAGGTCCACAAACACCGCCCCGGGAAGGTGGCCCTCCAGGTAGCGTTCACGGCCATCGGTCCGGCCCAGGACCCAGCGGACATCGAGAAGCACAATGCGCTCCCCTGCCGCGAGCCGGCCATGCAGCCCGGCAGCGTCAATCAGCGGTGGCATTCAAACTCCTTGCGGTCGTTGGCGTTTCTTCACGTACTGCTCACAGGGTATCCGCGTCCCAGCCTAGTCCTGTCAGCAGCCGGCCGCGCGGGGTGTGACACCGGCGCACCTGCGTGCCGCCGGTAGGCTTTAGCGGTGAGCACATCGTGTATTCAGGACCGTCGCTGGGCAGACGAAGCCATCCGGAAGATCGAGGCCGAAAACAACCGTTCGGCGGACACGCACCTTTATGCGGTTCCGCTCCCCGCGCATTGGGGGGTCCAGCTTTACCTGAAGGACGAGTCCACCCACCGTTCCGGAAGCCTCAAGCACCGCTTGGCGAGGTCGCTGTTCCTGTACGGGCTGGTCAATGGCTGGATTACCGAAGGCACCACCATCGTGGAAGCCTCGAGCGGCAGCACGGCCGTGTCGGAAGCCTACTTTGCACGGCTCATCGGGCTGCCGTTCATTGCTGTCATGACCAGGACCACCAGCCCGGAGAAGATCGCCTTGATCGAGGAATTCGGCGGTGCATGCCTGCTGGTGGACCATGCATCGGAGGTTTACGCCGTCGCCGAAGAAACCGCACGGACCTCCGGCGGCTACTACATGGACCAGTTCACCTATGCCGAACGCGCCACTGACTGGCGCGGCAACAACAACATCGCCGAGTCCATCTTTGAGCAGTTGGCCCTGGAAGAACATCCGGTTCCCGAGTGGATCGTGGTGGGCGCCGGCACCGGCGGAACCAGCGCCACCATTGGACGCTACCTTCGCTACAACCGGCACCGCACCCGGCTTGCCGTGGTGGACCCGGAGAACTCCGCCTTCTATCCGGCCTGGCGCGACGGACAGGACGCATCACCCACCGGGCAACCCTCCCGCATCGAAGGCATCGGGCGTCCCCGGGTGGAACCGAGCTTCATCCCGGCCGTCATCGACCACATGATCCAGGTCCCGGATGCTGCCTCCGTGGCCGCCATGCGGCATCTGCGCAAACTGACCGGACTGCACGCCGGCCCCTCCACCGGCACCAACCTGTGGGGTGTGTGGCAACTCGTGGCCGACATGGTGTCCCAGGGCCGCACCGGCAGTATCGTTTCGCTCATGTGCGACGGCGGTGACCGGTACACCGGCAGCTATTACGACGACGGCTGGCTCGCCGGAAAGGGGTTGGATCCCACGCCCCACGAAGCCACGCTGGAGAGGTTCCACGACACCGGGATCTGGAACGGCCCCCGCGCCTAGACTTCCACGGACTCCCCGGGAGCGAGCCGCCTGTAGCGCGTGCCGTATTTGGCACCGATCCGGGTGACGTGGCCCTCCACGATTCCCCTGCCGAGTTCGTTGAGCAGAGCATCGTGGACCGGGAATGCCTGCGGCGCCCGGACCGAGATGACGAAGTCCACTACTTCCCCCACCTTGGACCACGGTGCGTGGATCGGAACCAGCAGGGTCTTGACCTCCATGGAATCGGGAACCACGAACGAGTCGCCGGGGTGGAACACGTTGCCGTCCACAAGGTAGCCGATGTTAGCCACCACTGGGATCTGGGGGTGGATCAACGCATGCTGTCCGCCATAGGTCTGCACCCGGAAACCGGCAACGTCAAGGGTGGATTCCGGAGCCGCTGCATGAATGCGGCCGGCCAGGGAACCTGCCCCCTCCCCGGCGTCTTGACCCGCTGCATCCAGCAGGGCGTTGACCACGGCCTGCGGAGCGTGCACTTCCAGGTCTTCATCCCTACGCAACGCTGCCAGGACCGCCGCCCGGTCAATATGGTCGTCGTGCTGGTGGGTGATGAGGACCGCCTGGGCTCCCGCCAAAGCCTCACCGGCCTCCGAGAACGTCCCGGGATCAATCACCAGGACGTTTCCCTGCTTTTCAAGCCGGACACAGGCATGGGTGTACTTGGTGAGCTTCATGATGACAGCCTAGGGTCGGCCCCTGACAGTTTCCAACCATCCCCTGCTGGTAAAATTGGGGTTTGCCAGCGTCACCAGGGAAGTGAGTTCTTCAATGCCACAAGGCACCAATTCCGCGACCACCGGCCCTTCGGCGCCGGCCACGGGCGGCGCCAGGGAGCAGCGCGTCACCAAGCAACGTCTCGCTGTCAGCGCTGCCCTGGACGAATTGGATGACTTCGTCAGCACCCAGGAACTGTACCGGTTGCTGCAGAACAAAGGCACGTCGGTCTCCCTGGCCACGGCGTACCGTATCCTCCAGTCGCTGGCAGACGACGGCCTGATCGATGTCCTGAGGAACGGCGAGGGCGAGGCCGTGTACCGCAGGTGCGCCGTTACGGGTCACCACCACCATTTGCTGTGCCGCAACTGCGGCAAGGCCGTTGAGGTGGAGGCCCCCGCCGTCGAGACCTGGGCTGCCCGTACCGCCACCGAACACGGCTTTACCGAGGTGGCCCACACCGTGGAAATCTTTGGTCTTTGTCCCGACTGCACGGCCCGGAAGGCGGCCGGCGGGCTTTAGGCCGCCTGCAGGCTCCGGGGGCTTAGAGTGCTCCCGCCGGCTGACCGCGGGACACCCGCCCGTTCAGGCCACGGTTCGCCCGCACTCGTCCGATGATCCTGCAGGCCACGTAGATGACGAACGACAACGTGGTGACGTAGGGGCTGATCGGGATCCGGCTGCCGAGGGCCAGGAGAATTCCGCCCACTGTGGCGGTCATGGCGAAGACGACGCTCAGCAACACCACCAGGCGCGGCGAGGTGGTGACCTTTAAGGCCGCGGCGGCAGGAGTGATCAGCAGGGCCAGCACCAGCAAGGCCCCTACGATCTGGATGGACAGCGCCACACTGACACCCAGCAACACCATGAAGCCGATGGCCAGTCCCCGGACGGGGACGCCCCGCGCCTCGGCCATCTCAGGGTCGACGCTCGCAAAGTCCAGCGGACGCCAGATGGCGGCCAAGGCAATCATCACTACCACGGCCGTGCCGGCCAGGGCCGTGAGCTGCACCGTGTCCACTGACACGATCTGCCCTGTCAGCAAACCGAACTTGTTGGCCGCGCGCCCTTCATAGAGGGCTAGGAACAGGATGCCCAGGCCCAGGCCGAAGGGCATGATCACGCCAATGATCGAATTCTTGTCCCGGGCGCGGACGCCCATGAAGCCCAGCAGCACGGCGGCGGCAACGGAGCCGACAAGGGAACCAAAGATGATGTCGGCCCCCACCAGCAGTGCGAACGCGGCACCGGCAAAGGACAACTCCGAAATGCCATGGACGGCAAAGGCGAGGTCCCGCTTCATGACGAAGGTTCCCACCAGGCCGCCGAGCAGCCCGAGCACCGCGCCGGCCCAGATCGAGTTCTGGACCAGGACCAGGAGCTCGGCGTAGTTGTCGAAAGTGAAGATGGTCCGGAGGATCTCACCGAGGTCCATTTAGAACTCCTCCCCGGCAGTTGCGTGGGCATCGTCATGGAAGTGCGTGGTTGCGTCGGGAAGGCCGACGACGACGATCCTTCCGTTCGCGTGGATGACCTCCACGTGGCTGTTGTACAGCTCCGACAACACTTCCGTGGTCATGACATCCTCAGGAGCACCAAGCCGGAACTGGCCCCCCGCGAGATACAGCACCCGGTCCACGTAGTCGATGACCGGATTGATCTCGTGGGTCACAAACACCACGGCGCTGTTCCGCGCGTGGCATTGTTCGTTGATGAGCGCGCTGACGCCCTGCTGGTGGTGAAGGTCCAAGGACAGCAACGGCTCGTCGCACAGCAGGACCTGGGGCTCGGTGGCGAGGGCCTGGGCAACCCTGAGGCGCTGCTGTTCGCCACCGGACAACTGCCCCAGCGGAACCTTGGCGTAATCCGAGGCACCCACGAGGTCAAGGAGTTCATCAACGCGCCGGTTTACCGTGCCGGAGCCGAGGCGCATGCCCCACCGATGACCGTCGATACCCAGGGCAACGAGGTCCCGTGCCCGCAGCGGCGTGTCCGGAGCAAAAGACTTCTGTTGCGGGATGTAGCCGATGCGCTTGCTTCCGCGTTCCGCGGGATGTCCCGCCAGCGTTACGCTGCCGGAATGGAGCTCCTGGAGGCCCAGCAGGACTTTGAGGAAACTTGTCTTGCCACTGCCGTTGGGCCCGAGGACGGCGAAGAACTCCCCGGGATGGATATCGAGGTCCAGGTCCCTCCACAGCGTCCTCCTGCCGAACTGCAGGCTGGCTCCGCGGAGGCTCACTACGGGTGTCAAAAGTTGTCCTCGATCCAAGCGCCCGTTGGTGCGCCGTTGTTGGTGCGATGGTGTTCGCGTTCAGTGATGGCCCACCCTGTGGTTGGGGCAAGAAGGTGGGGCAGGAAAAGGCCCCGCGGCCATCCCCAATATCTTAGGACTCCAGCGGGGCCTTCACCGCATAAGTGCGGGCATACTTTGCGGAACTGCGTGCCTATTGTGCCAAAGCGGCCGACAGGGACTCCACGTTCCCGCCCATCCACTGCAGATAGTCCTTGCCATCCGGGAGGGTCTCGGTGAAGTTGACCACGGGCACGCCCGCAGCCTCGGCGGCACGCTTGACGGATTCTGTCTGCGGCCCCTCGGTCTGCTCGTTGTAGGCGAGGAGCTTGACGCTCTTGGCGGAAACGAGGTCCGTAGTCTCCTTGAGGACGGCCGCGGGAACGTCAGTGCCCTCTTCGATGGCGGCACTGTAAGCTTCGGGGGTCTTGTTTTCAAGACCGGCAGCCTCCAGAAGGTACAGCGGCACAGGTTCCGTGATCGCCACCGGAGAAGCCTGGTGTGCGGCCTTCAGGGCGTCAAGCTTCCCGGTCAATTCTCCCAGCTTGGCCTTGAACGCATCGGCGTTGGCCGTGTAGGTGGAGGCGGATGCGGCGTCCAGTGAACCTAGCTTGCCGGCGATCGCGTCGGCAAGCTTGCCCATGGTGTCCAGGCTGTACCAGACATGCTCATTGAACTCTCCGTGGTCGTGCGTGTGACCTTCCCCGGAGTGGGACTCCTCCGTGTGGCTCTCGCCCTCCGGTGCCAGCCCGGAAACGTCCACGGCGCTGATCATGTTGTCGTGGCCGACCTTGGTCTCGTCTGCGATCTTATGGAGGAATTCGTCGTAGCCGCCGCCGTTCTCCACCACCAGCTTTGCCTTGGAGATCACCAGCTTGTCCTGGGCGCTTGCCTCGTATGAGTGCGGGTCCTGGCTGGTCTTGGTGATGATCGAGCTGACGTTGACCTTGTCTCCACCCACCGCCTTGACGATGTCACCGTAGACGTTGGTGGACGTGACAACCTCGATGGCGCCCGAGGACGACGCCGGGGAAGAATCACCCGCTCCTGCAGTTCCGGCGCAGGAAGAGAGCAACAGGGCAGCAAGACCGGCGGAAGCGGCCATGGACAGGCGGGCGGCTGGACGACGCACAAAGACCTCGGATCTACTCAAAATGAGAATCAAACACAATAACTGGCATGCCCAGTGTAGCGCTAAATAGGAATGATTCCTATTTAGCGCTCCACGTCAACGTTCAGGGGGAGCTACGGCACCGGCCGGGCGGCCGGTGCCGTTGGCGACGAACTCCTGGCGGGGCACGTGACTACTGGGCCTGCGCGCCGCCCAGGCGACGTATTCCCGTGGCCTGCGTGGCATCCCTGATCTCGCCCACCAATTGCTCAATCACGTCCTCGAGGAACAAGACTCCCTGCGTAGCTCCCCCCGGACCCACTACCCGGGCCAGATGCGAGCCGGTCCTCTGCATGACGGACATCGCCTCTTCGATTTCATCTTCGGGAGCGAGATTGGCCAGTGAGCGTATCCGGCCTTCGGCAATGGGGTGGCCGCGCCCTTCATCGGGGATGGACAGGATGTCCTTGACGTGCACGTATCCGGCGAGTTCGCCGTCGTCGTCCACTATCGGGAACCGCGAGAAGCCCGTCCGGCTGACCGCCTTCTCCAACTCCCGGGGAGTTGAAGCGGACTTCAGGACCACCAAATGCTCCAGCGGGACCATGATGTTGGCCGCCGTGTGTTCGGAGAACTCCAGGGCGCCGCTCAACAGCCCGGCTTCATCGTCCACCAGGCCGTGCCGCGTGGACTCCTGGACAATCGACTGGACTTCCTCCAAGGTAAAGGAGGACGACACCTCATCCTTTGGCTCGATCCTCATCAGCTTCAGGATGTGGTTGGCCAGCCAGTTCAGCGTCCAGATCACCGGGTTCACCACGCGGGCGATGAACATCAGCGGCGGAGCCAACAGCAGCGCAGCCTTGTCCGCCACGGAAACAGAGATGTTCTTGGGGACCATCTCACCGAACGTCACGTGCAGGAAGGTGACGAACAGCAGCGCGATCGCAAAGGCGATCACATCAGCCAGTTCAACAGGAATCCCTATCATCTCCAGCGGAGCCGCCAGCAGATGGTGGATCGCAGGCTCGGCTACCTGCAGGATCAGCAGGGAACAGACCGTAATGCCCAACTGGGCACACGCCAGCATGAGGGAGACATTTTCCATGGCCCGCAGCGTGGTTTGTGCCCTCTTTGACCCTGCCTCCGCCAGCGGTTCGATCTGGCTTCGGCGGGCCGACATGACTGCGAACTCGGCGCCAACAAAGAAGGCGTTGCCGATCAGCAGGACAACCAACCAGATAATTCCGGCCCAGTCACTCATACGGCACCTGCCTCATGGTGGTTGTCCCCGGCCCCTGCAGCTGCGTCGTCAGGTTCGGCCACGTGGTGGAAACTGATCCGGTCGATCCGCCGGCCGTCCATGCGCGTGACAGTCAACGTGCCGCCGCCGGCGTCAACAACATCACCGACCCTGGCGATCCGGCCCAGTTTGCTCATGACGTAGCCCCCTACGGTTTCGTAGGCGGACTCGTCCGGGACCTTCAGGTGGGGAATTTGTTCCGATACCTCGTCGGGCCGGAGGAGGCCCGGGAAATACCAGTCACCGGACGCGCTCTGGAGCAGGCCCGGGCGCACTTTGTCGTGCTCATCGGAGACCTCTCCCACGATTTCCTCCACCAGGTCCTCCAGGGTTGCGATGCCCGCGGTTCCTCCGTATTCATCCAGGACCACCGCCAACTGAAGGTTGCCCTCACGGAGTTCGGACAGCAGGGCATCCAGGTGGATGGTCTCCGGCACCCGGAGCACATCGGTCATGATGGCTCCGGCCTCAAGCTTGCCCCGGCGGTCGGCAGGGACCGCCACCGCTTTCTTGACATGCACGACTCCCCGGATGTCATCCGCCGAGTCACCAATCACCGGGAACCGCGAATATCCGGTCCGGCGCGCGGCGTCGAGAATATCGGAAACGGGCTGGCCCGCATCAATCGTTTCCATGCGGATGCGGGGTGTCATGACATCCGCGGCCGTCCTGCCGGAGAAGCTCAGGGTCCGCGCCACGAAATTTGCGGTTCCGGCGTCAAGCGTGCCGAGTTCAGCCGACCGCCGCACCAGGGACGCCAGTTCGGCCGGCGTCCGCGCGCCGGAAATCTCTTCCTTGGCCTCGAGCCCGAACAGATTCAGGACCTTGTTGGAGAAACCGTTCAGCACCACAATGGCCGGCTTGAACACAGCGGTGAAGATCAGTTGTGGCCGGGCAAGCGCCTTGCCCAGCGGGAAGGCCAGGGCTATGGCCATGTTCTTGGGTACCAGTTCGCCGATGAGCATCGACAGCAGGGTTGCAAGGACCATCGCCACCACCAAGGCCACCGAATGCGCTACCTCGGGCGCCAGGCCCAACAGGCCCAGGGGCCCTGAAAGGAGCTGCCCCACGGACGGTTCCATGACGAAACCCGTGAGCAACGTGGTGAGGGTGATGCCCAGCTGGCAACTCGAAAGCTGGGTGGACAGGGACTTCAGGCATTTCAGCAGCGGTACCGCCGCGTGGTCGCCGTCGTCGATGGCCCGCTGGACGCTTGATTGGTCCAGGGCCACCAGGGAAAACTCAACTGCTACGAAAAAGCCGGTTCCCAGAATGAGGGCGAAACCGGCTATCAGGAGAATCCATTCCATCAGAACATCACTCCGGAAACCGGAGCATGCCAGGAACGGGGCGCCTCCACCGCGGGACGATTGCCCGGCGGAGGCTGGTCGGGCCCCGTGGACGCGTGGTCCGCGGGACCACCGGCCTGGAGGGCAGGCGGGTGATGGGCATGTGAACGGGTGTTGCCGGCTCGGGGGGTACGTTCCGTGGGAATCGCAATGCGGTTCCCCTTGCAGTACCCAGGCCGGCACCTAGATTTACTGTCCATAAGGATTTCAGTCTACAGGCCACGCCTGTGCGTCCAGGCGTGGGGACAGGACGGTTTTTGACGTGCCGCCGCGGCCCGGAATCAAGGGTTTTCCCCTTTGAGAACCGGGCAACATGATTTAGGTCACCACTATTGGCAGTTAACCGACGATCCTAACTAGACTGGCAAAGGTCTGAGTTCGCGGGACCCGGACCCTGGTGCATCGTTGCGGAAAAGCAACCTTGGCCAGCGGGAAATCAACACTCATGGAAGAGGCGTATTTCAAGTGCCAGAGCAGCCCAGCCACCGTCTACCAGAGGAATTTGGCGGAAACGAGTGGCTCGTTGACGAACTGTACGAGCGGTATCAGCAGGACAAGAATTCGGTCGACGCCAAGTGGTGGCCGCTCTTCGAATCCTTTGACACCGGTGACGGCACTTCTTCCAACGGAACCTCCGCAGCCCCTGCCGCTGCCAATCCACCCACCCAAGTACTTCCCGTGGTAGCCCCGGCGCCCGCGGCTCCGGCACCGGCGCCGGCAGCCCCTGCGGCACCTCCCGCTGCCGCGCCGGCGGCCCCGGCCGCAGCGAAGAAAGCACCTGCCACGGTAGCCAAGGACGGAGCAAAGAAGCCCGTCGGCGGTAATGCCGCACAGCCGATCCCCGCCCAGCTTCCCCGGAGCACCAAAGCACCAACCGCGCCTGAAGAGGATGTCGTGTCCGTCCTGCGCGGCCCCGCCAAGGCGATCGCTTCCAACATGGTCACCAGCCTGGAAGTACCCACGGCCACCAGCGTCCGGGCCGTTCCGGCCAAGCTGCTGATCGACAACCGGGTGGTCATCAACTCCAACCTTGCCCGCGCCCGCGGCGGCAAGGTGTCCTTCACCCACCTCATCGGCTACGCCGTGGTCCGTGCGCTCTCCCAGTTCCCGTCCATGAACGTCTACTACGACGAAATCGACGGCAAGCCCAGCGCAGTCCAGCCCGCGCACGTCAACTTCGGCATCGCCATTGACATGCCGAAGCCCGATGGCACCCGCCTCCTGATGGTTCCCAACATCAAGAAGGCCGAGACCATGGACTTCGCTGAGTTCTGGCACACCTATGAGGACCTCATCAAGCGTGCCCGCAACGGCAAGCTGACTGCTGACGACCACGCCGGTACCACGGTTTCGCTGACCAACCCGGGCGGCATCGGCACCGTGCACTCGGTGCCCCGCCTCTCCAAGGGACAGGCAGCCATCATCGGCGTCGGCGCCCTTGATTACCCGGCCGAGTTCCAGGGCGCGAGCGAAAAGATCATCGCCCAGAACGCCATCAGCAAGATCCTGACACTGACCTCCACCTATGACCACCGCGTCATCCAGGGCGCAGGCAGCGGCGAATTCCTGAAGCTAGTCCACCAGCTCCTGCTGGGCGCGCAGAACTTCTACGACGAAATCTTCGAAGCCCTGCGCATTCCGTACGAGCCCGTCCGCTGGAGCCCCGACCTCCAGGTGGACCCGGCCGACGAGATCAACAAGGTGGCACGGATCCAGCAACTGATCCACTCCTACCGGGTCCGTGGCCACCTCATGGCCGACACCGATCCCCTGGAATACGTCCAGCGCAAGCACCCGGACCTTGACGTCCTCACCTACGGCCTGACGCTGTGGGACCTCGACCGCGAATGGCCCACGGGTGGCTTCGGCGGCAAGCCGCAGCTGAAATTCCGCGACATCCTCGGCGTCCTCCGCGATGCTTACTGCCGCACCACCGGCATCGAGTACATGCACATCCAGGAACCCGCCGAGCGCAAGTGGTTCCAGGACGAGCTGGAGCACCCCTACTCCAAGCCGAGCCGCGAAGAGCAGCTCCGCATCGTCTCCAAGCTCAATGCGGCCGAGGCTTTCGAAACCTTCCTGCAGACCAAGTTCGTCGGCCAGAAGCGCTTCTCCCTTGAAGGTGGAGAGTCGCTGATCCCGCTGCTCGACGCCGTCATTTCCGACGCGGCCGACGACGGACTGGACGAGGTCGCGATCGGTATGGCCCACCGCGGCCGCCTGAACGTTCTCACGAACATTGCCGGCAAGACCTACGCCCAGGTCTTCCGGGAGTTCGAAGGCACCCAGGACCCGCGCTCCGTCCAGGGCTCGGGCGACGTGAAGTACCACCTGGGCACCGAGGGCACGTTCACCTCGGACAACGGGAAGCAGACCAAGGTCTACCTCGCTGCCAACCCGTCCCACCTCGAAGCCGTGGACCCGGTCCTCGAAGGCATCGTCCGCGCCAAGCAGGACCGCCTGGACCAGGGTGAGTCCTTCCCCGTCCTGCCCATCATGGTGCACGGCGACGCCGCCTTCGCGGGCCAGGGAGTTGTGGCGGAAACCCTCAACCTCTCCCAGCTGCGTGGCTACCGCACCGGCGGCACCATCCACGTCATCGTGAACAACCAGGTCGGCTTCACCACCGCTCCGTCCTCTTCGCGTTCGTCCACCTACTCCACGGACGTCGCCAAGATGATCCAGGCTCCGGTGTTCCACGTCAACGGTGACGATCCCGAAGCCGTGGTCCGCGTGGCCCAGCTCGCTTACCAGTTCCGCCAGCGGTTCCACAAGGACGTTGTCATCGACATGGTGTGCTACCGCCGCCGTGGCCACAACGAGGGCGACGACCCCTCGATGACCCAGCCGCTGATGTACAACCTGATCGAGGCCAAGCGCTCGGTGCGCAAGCTGTACACGGAATCGCTCATCGGCCGTGGAGACATCACCGAGGAAGAAGCCGAGCAGCTGCTGCGCGACTACCAGGAGCGCCTGGAGCGGGTCTTCGCCGAGACACACGCCGCGCAGACCTCTCCGATCCCGATCATCACCGCGGACTCCGCTGCCGTGTCGGATATCGAGCGGCCCATTGCCCAGCAGTCCGATTTCGGAACCAACTCCCCCACGTCCACCGCCATCTCGGCAGAGACGCTGGCACGCATCGGCAAGGCCCACCTGGAGATCCCGGAAGGCTTCACCGTCCACTCCAAGCTCAAGCAGCTGCTGGAGAAGCGCGAACAGATGTCCCGTGAAGGCGGCATCGACTGGGGCTTTGGCGAGATCGCTGCCTTTGGTTCGCTGATCATGGAAGGCGTTCCCGTACGCCTGGCAGGCCAGGACTCCCGCCGCGGAACCTTCGTCCAGCGTCACGCCGTCTTCCACGACCGTGCCAACGGCAATGAATGGCTGCCCTTGGGCAACCTTTCGGACAACCAGGCCAAGCTGTGGATCTACGACTCCCTGCTGTCCGAGTACGCAGCCATGGGCTTCGAATACGGCTATTCCGTGGAACGGCCGGACGCTCTGGTCCTCTGGGAGGCCCAGTTCGGCGACTTCGTCAACGGCGCCCAGACCATCATCGATGAATTCATTTCCTCGGCCGAGCAGAAGTGGGGCCAGCGTTCATCGCTGGTGCTCATGCTCCCGCACGGTTACGAGGGCCAGGGACCGGACCACTCCTCCGCACGCATCGAGCGTTTCCTCCAGCTGTGCGCCGAGGACAACATGATCGTGGCCAACCCCACCACCGCGGCGTCGCACTTCCACCTGCTCCGCCGGCAGGCCTACAGCCGGCCGCGCAAGCCGCTGATCATTTTCACGCCGAAGCAGTTGCTCCGGTTGAAGGGCGCAGCCTCTGCCGTGGAGGACTTCACCACCGGCGGCTTCAAGCCGGTCATTGGCGAGCACGAGCTCGAGCCCGGCACGGTGGATCGCGTCATCCTGGTTTCCGGCCGTCTGTACTACGATCTCCTGTCCAACCGGCAAAAGTCGGGCGACACGTCCACGGCGATCGTCCGTGTGGAGCAGCTCTACCCGCTCCCCAAGGCCGAGATCGAAGCCGAACTGGCGAAGTACCCGAACGCAGACATCGTGTGGGCCCAGGACGAGCCCGCCAACCAGGGTCCGTGGCCGTTCATGGGCCTGAACCTGGCTCCGCAGCTGGACCGGAAGGTCCGCCTGGTGTCGCGCCCGGCGTCGGCGTCCACGGCAGCAGGCTCCATGAAGCGACACGCTGCCGAGCAGGACATCCTGATCAAGCAGGCGTTCGAGCGCAAGTAACACCAAAAACTGCCCGGCTGGGGTGCGGTTCCGCACCTGCAGCCGGGCAGTTCTGTTTAATGGGACAGAAACCCGGTTCAAGAACAGGCGCTGATCCTGATGCCGTGCAAGGACCGTAACGAGTGTGAAGAGGTAACCGTGGAAGACAGGAAGCTGCGCATTGCAGCTGTTGGAGATGAACTGCTGGCAGGGCTGGGAGATCCCCGGGCGCTTGGTTGGCTTGGAAGGGTCCTGGCACGGACACCCCAGGATTCAGTCGTGGTGGAAAGCTTCTCCCTCCCCTGCCCCATGGAAGGCACGGAGGGCCTGGCGACACGGTGGCAGGACGAAGCCGGCCGGCGCTTCAGCGACACCCACGAAAACCGGCTGGTCATAGGTCTCTCAGGGCGCGACGTCGAGTTCGGCCTGTCCACCGCCCGCAGCCGCCTCAATCTCGCCAACATCCTGGACGGCGCCTCGCACAGCGGTGTCGAGGTCTTCGTCGTCGGCCCGCCACCCACCCTGGACCCGGCCCGCAATAAGCGCCTGGCCGAACTGAACACAGCCTTTGCCGATGTCACGACCAGGAGGAACCACCACTACGTTGACACGTTCTCTCCACTGCTCAACCATGAGCAGTGGAGGACTGACCTCGCAGCCAATGGCGGCACACCGGGACAGGCCGGTTACGGATTGATTGCGTGGCTGGTCCTGCACCGCGGCTGGTTCCAGTGGCTTAACATCGCCCAGCCGGAGTAGCAGCCAACCGCGCCCTACCCTGGTCAGCGCCGTCCATTGCCATCGGTGCCATCGCGATATATCGTGTTTACATCAACGCGATATATCGCAACCTGGAGGGATCATGTCAGACGAGCTATGGACTGTGACGGGCCCGCAAACCATCGATGTGGAGAACGTCCGCTCACTCAAACTCGGAATCGTCAAAGGCCGGTTCGACGTCGTAACGCACGACCAACCCTTCGTGAGGATCGAAGTCAGCGACGTCACCGGCGACCCCCTGACCGTGACGTTGGTCAACGGCCGCCTCGAAGTCCGGCACCAACTGCAGGGACCGCAGGGGTGGTTCAAGAACCTCATGGGGACCGTCAACAACTCCAGCACCAACACCGCGGTGGTCGGGATCGCCCTGCCGCCCGGCGTCGTTGTGGAGGCGGGAACGGTCAGCGGCGACGGAATGGTGTCCGGCCTCACCGGCAACATCCGGCTCAGCACCGTCGCAGGCTCCGTGATGTCCGACCACACGAGCGGCGAACTGCACGTCAACACCGTCAGCGGCGAAGTCATCGTCAGAAACCACGACGGCGTCCTGACCGCCAAGAGCGTCTCCGGCGAAGTGACGGCGTCGGGCACGTTTTCGAACATCCGCGCCAACACCGTCAGCGGCGACCTCACCTTTGACCTCCAGGACTTCACCCACGACTTTGGCGCCAATTCGGTGTCCGGGGACCTCACCGTCCGCCTCCCCCATGATGTGGGACTGGATATCTCCGCCAAGTCGGCAAGCGGCGCCGTTGTCATTGACAACCAGGTGTACAACCAGCCGGGAGGCAACGTGAACACGATCGTGGGGCCCGACGGGAAACTGATGCTGGTCCGGACCAACACAGTGTCCGGCAAAACCCACATCATGCATGCGCTGGCACCTGCCCCGGGGGAGCCAGGGTATCCGGTCCCCGGCGAAGCAGGCCTCTGATGCCTCCCGTCTTCGCGCACGGTGCGTTGCGCTTGTACCTCCTGGCCCTTCTCGAGTCGGGCCCACGGCATGGGTACGAGCTCATCAAGGCGCTCGGCGACAGGTTCGGGGGCACCTATTCGCCCAGCGCCGGAACCATCTATCCGCGTCTGGGCAAGCTGGAAGAAGAAGGGCTTGTAGCTACGGAGTCGGAAGGCCGGCGGACCAAGTACCTCATTACCGAAGCAGGCCTGGCGGAGCTTGACCGGCGGAGGGAGGAACTGGCCGGCGTCGAGGACACCATCTCTGCCTCTGTCCGTCGTCTGGCGGATACCCTTCGCGAGGATATCCGCGCTAATATGCGCGGACTGCGTGCCGACCTCGCCGCCACGGCAGAAGCGGCAAGGACCCAGCCCGGACCCGTTTCCTTCCAGGCCAGGACCCGGAGTTATTCAGCCGAAGGCCAACAGATGCTCAAGGAAGCCGAACTCATGGTGCAGTCCTTCCGTGACGACATGCGTGTGGAGCTACGCCAACACAGCGCCGGGCAGGAACTCACGCCCCTGGTCCTGGAGACCATCAGGGCCGTTCTGGACCAGGCCCGCATTTCCATCAGGAGTTCACTGCGCAGCTAGGCCGGAAGACCCGGCCGGGGGCCGGTTCGCCTGCGAACGTGCTGATGTGCGAAACTGGAGGGCAGCTCTATTGAGTATCAAAACATTTAAGGAGGCCAGCTATGAGCAAGCGTGCACGTAAGCGTCGTGACCGTAAGCGTGGCGGCGCGAACCACGGCAAGCGTCCCAACACCTAAGCCAACGGCTTAGCGTCAAGGCTTAAAGCAAAGGCCCCGGAAACCAGCAGGTTTCCGGGGCCTTTGGCGTCCAACCGGCAGCTCAGGCGTCCACGGTCTTGATGGAGTGGATCCTGTCCAGGATGGAGTTCTTGAGGTTTTCCGGGGCAGACTCGGTGCAGGAGCGCTTGACCATGGTGCGGATCAGGCATTCGAGGTCATACTGCTCGGTGCACTCTTCGCAGGAGTCCAGGTGCTCCTTGATGTCTTTCAGGTCCTCGCGGGTCAGTGCCCCGTCCAGGTATTCGTAGATGCGCTGCATCCGCGTGTCGTCGCAATCGCCCAATCCCTGGCAGTCGCTCATTGCTCTTTCTCCTGATTTTTGCTCCCGGCCGCAGCCTGGTCTTCTGTGTGGGCGCTGAAGCCCCGTTCTGCGGCGTAGTCCGCCAACATATCCCGAAGCATCTTCCTGCCGCGGTGCAGACGCGACATGACGGTACCGATCGGGGTATTCATGATCTCTGAAATTTGCTTGTACGCATATCCTTCGACGTCCGCGAAGTAGACCGCCAGGCGGAACTCCTCCGGGATGGCCTGCAGCGCGTTCTTGACGTCGGAGTCAGGCAGGTGGTCCAAGGCCTCGGCTTCGGCCGACCGCAATCCGGACGACGTGTGGGACTCCGCCTTGGCCAACTGCCAGTCCTCGATGGTGTCCGAGTTGGACTGCAGGGGTTCCCGCTGCCGTTTCCGGTAGAGGTTGATGTACGTATTGGTCAGGATGCGGTACAGCCATGCCTTGAGGTTGGTCCCCGGCTTGTACTGGTGGAAGGCCGAAAATGCCTTGGTGTAGGCCTCCTGCACGAGGTCTTCCGCGTCGGAGGGGTTCCGGGCCATCCGCATCGCCGCAGAGTACAACTGGTCGACATACTGCATGGCGTCCCGCTCGAAGCGCTCCCGCCGCTGTTCAACAGTTTCGGTAGCAGGATCGACGTCGGAAGCCACCGCGACGTCGTCGTCCGCTTCGGCTGCCTGGTACATGGCCGCTGCGGCCGGTTCAATGGTGCTCATCGAAGCCAAGTCTACTGTCAGCCGCGGGGAATCAGGCTGTCTGGTCCCGCCGGACTCCAGTAGGCCTGCCCGGTCCTTCACCAAGGTCAAAAAACCAACTCCGTTCAGCGAAGCGGCATCACGCTGCCGCAGCCCGGCCTCCACCGCGCCTGTTGTTCACAACGGCGGCCGCTGGGTAAATATTCCGCAAAGGTGCAAGACTAGACCAGACTGCACCCCGTGACACTTGTGGCAACCCATCCAGGAGGCAAGACATGTCAGTTATCCGGTTCCTCGCCCGCCCCATGCTCGCAACCAGCTTTGTCGTGGCAGGTTTGGACAAGCTCAAGCACGCTGACGACACTGCCCGGCAACTCTCCCCTGTCCTGCGGCGCGCCTCCGAGTCCTTGCCCTTCCCCGCGGACGAGAAGGTGCTGGCCCGGGTCATCGGCGGAGCACAGTTGGGCGCCGGCGCCCTGTTGGGCCTGGGCAAGCTGTCCCGCTTTGCGGCCACCGTCCTGGCCGTGACATCGGCGCTGAACACTTTCGTGGAGTGGCGTTCGGCGGACATCAGCACCAAGGAAGGCCGTACCGCACGCAAAGCACAGCTGCTCAAGAACATATCCCTGACCGGAGGCGTGCTGTTGGCCGCCGTCGACACCGCGGGACGGCCCAGTCTTGCCTGGCGGGCAGAGCACCTGGCGGCGGACGCCCGGAAGGTCACCGGCAAGCAGATCAAGCGGGCAGACAAAGCCGTACGCAAAGCCGTCGATAACGCAGTTGGAGCATAAGGAAGCATGACAGGTACCACCGCAGCACACCCGGGGCCGGCAGGCTCCGCCCCTGCATTGCCGCTTTGGGCGGCTCCGTTTGCACAGGCACCCGTGGACGCCACCGTCACGGTACCGGGGTCCAAGTCCCTGACCAACCGTTTCCTGGTTCTCGCGGCCCTGGCCGACGGCCCTTCCAGGCTCCGGGCACCATTGCATTCGCGTGATTCGGTGCTCATGATCCAGGCGCTCAGGCAATTGGGTGCCACAGTCACTGAAGTACCCGGCGACGGCGACTACGGACCTGATCTCGAGATCACGCCCATGGACCAGGCGGCGTCGGGCACAGACACAGCCATCGACTGCGGACTCGCCGGAACCGTCATGCGATTCGTCCCTCCGCTGGCCGCCCTGCGGAAGGGCACGACCCTCTTCGACGGTGATCCCCACGCCCGCAAGCGGCCTATGGGAACCATCATCGAAGCCCTCTCAGCGCTCGGGGTGCCGGTGGGCACGGAAGGCGGCAGGACGCCGTCGGCCCTTCCCTTTACTGTGGCAGGCACCGGAGAGGTGCGCGGGGGCCACCTGGTGATCGACGCGAGTGCCTCTTCCCAGTTCGTGTCCGCCCTGCTGCTTGCGGGGGCACGTTTCACTGAAGGCCTGCACCTGGAACATGTGGGCAAACCCGTACCAAGTCTCGACCACATCGCCATGACGGTTGCTGTGCTCCGGAGCGTCGGTGCCAGGGTCGATGATTCCGTTCCCAACCATTGGCGCGTCGAGCCCGGACCCATCCGGGCCTTCGACCAAAGAATCGAGCAGGACCTTTCGAACGCCGGCCCGTTCCTGGCGGCAGCACTGGCGACCCGCGGAACCGTGCGGATTCCCAACTGGCCATCCGAAACAACCCAGGTGGGCGATCTCTGGCGGAGCATCCTTGCGTCGATGGGTGCGCAGGTCACCTTGGACCACGGCACGCTGACCGTGACCGGCGGTCCGGACATCAAGGGGGGCGATTTCGACGAGACCAGCGAACTCGCACCAACGGTGGCCGCCCTGTGCGCTTTGGCGTCGGGACCATCCCGCCTGACGGGTATTGCCCATCTGCGGGGCCATGAAACCGACCGGCTGGCTGCCCTCGTCGCGGAAATCAACCGCCTGGGCGGTGACGCCGAAGAAACAGCGGACGGCTTGGTCATCCGCCCTGCCCCGCTTCATGGCGGGGTGGTCCACAGCTACGCGGATCACAGAATGGCCACCGCAGGAGCCATCCTGGGCCTCGCCGTCCCGGGCGTCCAGGTGGAAGACATCGCCACCACGTCCAAGACCATGCCCGACTTTCCGCTGATGTGGGAGGCCATGCTGCAGCAGGGCGAGGGCACCAACGGAGCCAGCGCCTGACCATGGCCCGCGACGCACGCTCCTGGGACGAGTCCGACGTCCGGATCCGGCCCAACAAAAAAGGTTCCCGGCCCCGCACCAAGGACCGCCCCAGCCACGACGACGCCGTGATCGGCCGGATCATCACGGTCGACCGTGGCCGCTATACGGCCGTGGTGGCCGAAGACACCCCGCAGGAACGGACGGTCATCGCCGCCAGGGCCCGCGAACTTCGCCGGTCCCCTGTGGTCCCCGGTGACTTCGTGGCCCTGGTCGGCGACGTCTCCGGCGGGCCGGACACGCTCGCCCGGCTGGTCCGCGTAGAGGAGCGCAGCACGGTCCTGCGGCGCAGCGCCGATGACACCGACCCCATTGAACGGGTGGTGGTGGCAAACGCCGACCAGCTGGTGGTTGTAGTGGCCGCGGCCAATCCCGAACCCCGGACCGGTTTCATTGACCGGGCCCTGGTGGCCGCATACGACGCAGGTATTGAACCACTGCTGCTCGTCACCAAGGCTGACGTCAAGGATCCGTCTGAGCTGCTGGCCAATTACGTGAGCCTGGACTTCCCCGTGATCATCAGCCGTACGGCGGACGCAGCCGCATCCGGCATCGATGCCCGGTCGGATGACGGCCTGTCAGCCCGCCTGGACAGCGAAGCCGTGGCAAGTCTGCGCAGCCATTTGGACGGCAAAGTCACGGTCATGCTGGGTCACTCCGGCGTCGGCAAATCCACCATGGTCAACGCCTTGACCGGTGCCGAACGCGCCACAGGCGGCGTCAACGCCGTCACGGGCCGCGGGCGCCACACCTCGTCCTCGGCCCTGGCGCTCAAGCTCGCCGATGCCCCGTCCGGCAGCTGGATTATTGATACTCCCGGCATCCGGTCCTTCGGCCTGGCCCTGGTGGATCCGGACCGCATCCTGCATTCGTTCCCGGACCTGGAGCCCGGCACCGACGCCTGCGACCGCGGTTGCAAGCACGACGCCGGGGCGGTCAACTGCGGCCTCGATGCGTGGGTCAACGAGGGCCACGCGGGTCCCTCCGGTCCGGCCCGGCTGGCATCACTGCGACGACTCCTTGGCGCAGACCCCAGGCTGGAGGCCAAGGAAGCCAAGGAACTGGGAACCGTCAACTAGCCAGCGGGCTTCACGTCCCGCTGCGGGGGAACGTTTCACGATAAGTTTGGTGGCATGACCCAACCCGTTTCCAGCTACAACGACGACCTTCGCCTTGCCCATGTCCTGGCGGATTCAGTGGATGCCCAGACCATGGACCGCTTCAAGGCCCTGGACCTGCAGGTCGAAACCAAGCCAGACCTCACTCCGGTCACAGATGCCGACAAGGCCGCCGAAGAAGCAATCCGCGGCCAGTTGTCCCGTTCCCGGCCGCGGGATGCTGTGCTGGGTGAGGAATTCGGCAGCACGGGTCACGGCTCGCGGCGCTGGATCATCGATCCGATCGACGGCACTAAGAACTTTGTCCGCGGAGTTCCCGTCTGGGCCACACTGATTGCCTTGGTTGACGAGGGGGAGCCAGTGGTGGGGGTCGTCAGCGCTCCCGCCCTGGGCAAACGTTGGTGGGCTGCAAAAGGGATGGGAGCCTACACCGGCCGTTCCCTGGCGTCGGCCACACGGCTCAAGGTTTCCAACGTCTCGCACCTGGCCGATGCCTCCCTGTCCTTCTCGAGCCTGTCGGGTTGGAAGGACCGCGGAAACCTGGAGGAGTTCCTGGGCTTGACGGAAGACGTGTGGCGCACCCGCGCGTACGGGGACTTCTGGTCATACTGCCTTGTTGCCGAGGGCGCGGTGGACATCGCCTGCGAACCGGAGCTCAACCTTTACGACATGGCGGCCCTGGTCCCCATCGTCACCGAGGCCGGTGGCCGGTTCACCTCCCTTGAAGGTGAGGATGGCCCCTTCGGTGGCAACGCCCTGGCGACCAATTCGATCCTCCATTCCGAAGTCCTCAAGCGCTTGAACCCCGAGGTTGACGACCTCCTCTAGCAGCTAATGCCACGGTTGCCACCTGGCAGCCAAGCAGAATTTTCGACGGCGGATGCCACCTTTCGGGGGCATCCGCCGTCTGTTTGTTCGGCAAATCGGCCAAATTTCAACCGGCGTAATAAAGCGCTTAACAATCCGGGCGGCTTTGAAACGGGCGGCGGGCGTGCCCTAACCTCATTTACAGGTCACGAGTGCCAGCGCAAAACCCCGGTTTGCTGGCCGGCAACCCTCCATTCGCGGTGGGGTGCCCCGGGTGACGACCAGGCCGGTCCGGAACGGATACGGCAAGCGCGGATCCCCTGCGGGGTCCCTCTTGAGTGAGGTCACATGAGCACAGCTACGTTCAGTTCCACGATCCAGCCGTCCCCCGGGCAGGAGCTTGCCGCCGGCAGGCCACTGGCCGCCGTCACCGGCGCCGAGCTGCAGGCACCACTGATCCAGGGCGGTCACGTCCGGTACGCCAACCTTGACTACGGAGCATCGGCACCGGCCCTGACCATCGTGTCAGCCTACTTGAACGAGGTCCTCCCCTACTACGCCAGCGTGCACCGGGGCGCCGGTTATGCCTCGCAGATCAGCACCTCGGTGTACGAAAACTCGCGCAACATCGTTCGCGGGTTCGTAGGCGGCCGTCCTGACGATTCCGTGATCTTCACCCGTAACACCACCGACTCGCTGAACCTGCTGGCAGGCTGCCTGCCACAGATCGATGGCAAGCACACCGGTGAAGTCCTGTACCTGGACATCGAACACCATGCCAACCTGCTTCCGTGGCAAGGAGTTCCCCACCGCAGCGTGGTGGCTGATACCACCCTTGCCGGCACCATCGCGAAAATCCGCGGAGAACTCAGCCAGGGTGGCGTCTCCCTGCTGGCTGTTACCGGCGCCTCCAACGTGACCGGCGAAATCCTGCCCATCAAGGAACTCGCAGCCCTGGCCCACGAATACGGTGCCCGGATCGTTGTTGACGCCGCACAGTTGGCACCCCACCGCCCCATCAACATCGCCGCGGCCGACGTCGACTATGTCGTGTTTTCCGGCCACAAGCTCTATGCACCTTTCGGCGCGGGTGTGGTGGTGGGACGCCCGGACTGGCTCGACGCCGGAACCCCGCACCTTGCCGGCGGCGGAGCGGTGCGCGAGGCACGCCTGGACTCCGTCAGCTGGGCAACCGGCCCTGCCCGCCACGAAGGCGGCTCCCCCAACGTGCTTGGTGCAGCAACCCTCGCCCGCGCTGCCCAGGTACTTTCCGGACTCGATCCGCAGGCATGGCACAACCACGAGGCCGCCATCCGGGCCTACCTGGTGGAAGGCCTGCAGGCCATTGACGGCGTGAGCGTCCACCGGATCTTCAGCGATTCGACCGATACCATCGGTGTGGTCAACTTCTCGGTGGAAGGATTCGACGCCGGACTGGTGGCCGCCTACCTCGCTGCAGAGCACGGTGTGGGCCTCCGCGACGGCCGCTTCTGCGCCCACCCGCTGCTCAAGCGCCTGGGCTTGCCCTCGGGTTCGCTGCGCGCCAGCTTCGGCGTAGGTTCCAGGCTGGAGGACGCCGGGCGCCTGCTGCGCGGCATCGAAGAACTCAAGCGCACCGGCCTGGGCTGGGACTACGTGGTGGATGAAGGCCGCTGGGTACCGGCCAACGACCACCGCACCTACCCGGAATGGGCCCCGAACACCCCGGGTACCGCAGGCGCCGCACCCTGCACCGTGGACTAGCCTGCGCCCTGGAACGACTCCCGACCCAACTAAGTAGCAGCAGAGCGCGTTTTGACCCCTCAAAACGCGCACAACTGCGACCTAGTTGGGTGAGGCGGGCGGCCACTGAATCGCACCGCTCTTGCGGTAAATTCGTAAGGTACCCCGGTCTCAAGCTTCCGAAGGAGTCCTTGCGTGGCCATCAGTCCACATCGTGTATCCGGTGGCGCCAGCGGTCCCAGGCTGCATCATGAACGACGGCAGGAACTGGGACAGAGCTTCCAGGACGGCGGCGAACACTACCACCGGGTGCGCCCCGGTTACCCCGCGGACTCGCTTGACTGGCTCCTGCCGGCGGGAACCAGGTTCGCTGCGGACGTTGGTGCCGGTACGGGAAAATTCACGGGGCTGCTCTTCGACCGCGGACTGGAAGTGGCCGCCGTCGACCCTTCCCGGGACATGCTGGAGCAACTGCGGAAAACCTGGCCGCAGGTGAACGCGCTGGAGGGCACGGCAGAGGCAACAGGGCTGGCGGACTCAGCATTCGACGTCGTCAGCGTCGCCCAGGCATGGCATTGGTGCGAACCCCTCAAAGCGAGTACGGAAATCGCCAGGATCCTCAGGCCTGACGGGGTCCTGGGACTGATCTGGAACCAGCTCGACACGTCCGTTCCCTGGGTACACCGCTTGTCGCGCATTATGCATGCGGGCGACGTCCACAAACCGGACTTCCGGCCGGTCGTCGGACCGGAGTTCGTGGACCTTGAAAGCCACCTGACGGCGTGGCAGGAGACCCTCACCCCTGCCGACATCATCGAGCTGGCCAAGTCGCGCAGCTACTACCTGCGCGCCAACCAGGCCACCCGGACGAAAGTCACCGGCAACCTCGAATGGTACTTGTATGAGCACCTCGGCCACGCGCCGGGAGAGACCGTCGGGCTGCCGTACGTGACGCAGACCTGGCGGGCGCGAAAGGCCCGATCTGCGCCGCCACGGTAGGCTAGTGGTGTGAAGACCAGTACGCCCTCCTCCTCGATCGAGGACTACGTCAAGGTCATCTACTCCTATACGGAGTGGCAGGACAAGCCCATCACCTCCTCGCAGCTGGCCCAGAGGCTGGGCGTGGCCAACTCCTCCGTATCCGAGATGGTCCGCAAGCTCAAGGACCAGGGCCTGGTGGACCACCAACCGTACTCCGCTATCCGACTCACGGATGAAGGTATGCGCCTGGCGTTGGCCATGGTCCGGCGGCACCGCCTGATTGAGACCTACCTGGTCGAAGAACTGGGATACAGCTGGGATGAAGTCCACGACGAAGCCGAAATGCTGGAGCACGCCGTCTCGGACACCTTCATCGACCGCATGTCCGCCAAGCTCGGCCATCCGCTCCGCGACCCCCACGGCGATCCAATTCCCTCTTCCGACGGCTCGGTGGAACTTCCGCACGCGTACCGCATGATCGAACTCGACCAAGGGCATTCGGGGCGCATTACCCGCATCAGCGACGAAAACCCTGATCTCCTGCGCTATCTCGCCGCAGAGGCGATCACTCTGGATGCACAGGTGGAAGTGATAGGGCGGAAACCGTTCGGCGGCGCCTTGGTGGTCCGGATCGGCAGCGGGAGCCAGCGCCGCGTATTCGATCTCGCCGATGAAGTCTCCTCGGCCCTCTGGGTGCAAAGCGCCGGCGTCCACGAAGGCTGCGTCCTGCCCGCCCGCTGACTGGAGCGACGCGAAAGGTCAGGTTGGCACTTCCGGGCTGCTGCCGTCGTCGGCTGTGCGCCCCCTGGGGTTGCCGGCTGAACCGGCCGGTTCAGGAACCCCGTTCCGGATCCCGACGGCGGACGCCAGCGCCCCGGCCACGAACAGGACCGCCGTGACCACCAAGGCGTTGTAGAGACCCTCCCGTGTGAAGACGGGACCTACGATCAAGCCTGCGAAGGCGATGCACACCAACCCGGCAATGCGTGCCACCGCGTTGTTAACGGCCGAACCAATTCCGGCTTCCTCCGGAGGCACGGCACCCAGGATCGCCGCCGTCAGCGGAGCGACCAGCGTCGCCAGGCCCAGCCCGAACACAATCTGCCCCGGGAATACCTGCGTCCAGTAATCCAGCGGCTCCTGGATCGACAAGGACATGAGGAATCCCACCGCGCACAGCATTGGTCCGACCGTCATGAACCACCGCGGCCCGTACTTGCCTGCCAACCCACCGAACCAGGAGGCCGCCAGCATCAGGATGACGGTACCCGGCAGCAGGGCGATACCGGCAACCGTGGCCCCCATGCCGCCAAGTTGCTGGAGGTAGATGCCGAGGACAAAGAACCCCAGGGATATGGCACCGTAGATGGCCAGTGTGGCCAGGTTTCCCCACCCGAAGTTGCGGATCGAGAAAAGCCGCAGCGGGAGCATGGGTTCCGGTGTGCGCGCTTCGTGGACGAGGAACAGTGTCAGCGCTGCCGCGCCTGCCAGCAGCGGAACCCACACCTGCGGGCTGCCCCAGCCCATCCGTCCCTGTTCGATGAACGCAAAGACGGGACCGCCCAGGCCAATCATCGCCAGGACCGCGCCCCGATAGTCTATGCGCTTGCTCCTGTCACGGGCTGCGTCGGAGGCGCGCAGGCCTGCCAACACAGGCCAGATCGCTACGGCAGGAACGACGTTGATAAAAAAGATGACCCGCCAGGACCACAGGTCGACGGACAGGCCACCGATCAGTGGACCGGCGATGGCGGCCGCGCTCGTCCAGCCGGACCATTGCCCGATCGCCTTCGACTGGGCCGGTCCGGAGAATGCGGAAATGATCATGGCCAGCGAACTTGGCACCAGCAAAGCACCCGCCACGCCCTGCAGCGCCCGCGACACCACAAGGACCTCACCGTTCCAAGCAAGGCCGCACATCACGGACGTGGCTGCAAACCCGGCCAGACCCCATTCCAGGATGCGGGCACGGCCAAAATGGTCCGACAACGATCCCGCAACCAGGATCAGCGCGCCGAGTGTCAGGAGGTATGCATCCACCACCCACTGCTGAATCACCAAGCCGCCGCCGAGTTCCCTGCCGATCGCCGGAAGTGCGAGATTCACCACAAAACCGTCAAGGATGGCCATGAAAGAAGCAACAATGGCCACCACCAGCACGCGGCGCTGGAGTGGTGGGCTTGGTGCCGCTTGTTCGGTCATCTGCACAGCCTACGCTTGCCGTATCGTTGAGTGGTGATCAGCAGACGTGATGCAGCTTTGGCCCTCGATATCTCCATGGAAATGGCCCAACGGCACGGCATCCCGTCCAGGCTTTCCGAAGCGCAATTGCGGGAACTGCAGGACAATCCGCCGCCCTGGCTGGTGCAATCCCGCGCCAACCGTACCGGTAAGCGTCCCGTCTGGGTTCATTTGGAATGTGCGGTCTGCGGCTACTCGGAGGCCGCAAGGCCCAAGAAGTGGTGGCCGGAGTTCTCATTCGTTGTGTGCGGGCACCACCACGGCAAGGAACTGCCCGTAGCTTTCCCGGGCGATGTCCGCACCGAGTACGAAGGCATCGGCAGCCGCTTCATCGGTGTGGTCGATGTCCAGCCTGAAGACCGCTAGCCGGTGCCCGCTATCCCGGGGTGACCATCTCCGACGGCACCGCGACCAACTGCAGAGTCTTCCCCTCACGCAACACCGTCAGGGGAAACGGCTCACCATGGCCTCGGTGAACAGCAGCTTCTGGAGGCTCTCGGCGCTGGAGACCGGCCGGCCCATGGCCCGCAGCACCAAGTCCCCAGGTTCCAGCCCGGCCGCTGCTGCTGGTGATCCCGGAAGGACCTCCACGACCCGCAGTCCCTCGCGCTGTCCGGTCCGCACAACGGCACTGGCATCCAGCGGGATCGGGGTACTGACCAGGCCCAGATAGGCACGGCGTACCCTGCCGTCCTTGAGCAACGCCGCGATAATCCTTTGTGTCGTCCTGTTGATGGGCACGGCCAAGCCAAGGCCCAAGCCGGCCACCGCCGTGTTGATACCCACGATCCGGCCCCGGGAATCGGCCAGTGCGCCCCCGGAATTTCCTGGATTCAGCGCAGCGTCTGTCTGGATGACATCCTCAATGACGCGCCGGTGTTCCCCGGCACGGACGGGAATGGACCTGCCCAGGCCGCTGACAACTCCCGCGGTGACCGACCCGGCCAAACCCAGCGGATTCCCAACAGCGATGACCAGTTGTCCCACGTGCAGGCCTTCGGCGTTACCCAGGCTGGCGGGCGGCGGGGTTGCCCGGAGTCCCCGCACCACGGCCAGGTCCGAGAGCGGATCGGCACCCACCAATTCAACGTCTGTCTGTTTGCCGTCGGCAAAGACAGCCCGGCCGGCTTGGATGCCGGACACGACGTGCGCGTTGGTGAGCATGTAACCGTCAGCGGTGAAAACCACCGCTGACCCGCTGCCCACCCGGCTGCGGCCATGACGCCCCCTGCTGGTCATCTCAATTGCTGCTACATGCGGGGTAACCGTCGCCGCAACGCGGATCACGGTCTGCGAATAGGCGTCCAGTTCCTCGCTTCCCTGCCGGAACTGACTGTCCTCTCCCCCGGCCGGCTCGTCCGGCCATTCAAACTCCGGTGCGGTGCCCATGGTCATGCCTCTCGTTGCGCTGCGCACTGCTGACGGGACTGTTGGTCCTACCGGAGTCAACGCACGGCGGGCCAGTGGGTAGTCCCTGATGGGCTACGCCGTGGGTGAACGAAAAAGGGGCCTTAAAGGGAAATTGCCCCCGGATCGTGATGATCCGGGGGCAAGTCCGTGGAGATGGGGGGAATTGAACCCCCGTCCGATGTCGTGTTGTCAGGGCTTCTCCGGGCGCAGTTTGCGTCGGATTTTCTCGGCCCCAGCCATCCTGCAAACAGGTGGCTGATCCGGGCCCAGTCATCTAAAAGTCCCGTTTACCCCAATGACGAAGGCAAACAGCAGTGGCTATCTAAATGACGCCAGGAACCGGGGCGATAGCAACCCCGGGCTGACGGACTGTCTTACTGCTTAGGCAGCAAGAGCGAAGTCAGTGCGCTTAGATTCGGCACTTATTGGTTTGCAGACAGCGTTTACGAGATAATTCTGCATCCTCGGCCCGCTTCACCTGTCGCGACTAACATCGTCGAAACCGATCATCCCCGTATTTTGTTACCAACCCGGACGGCGGGTCGAAAGCTTCGAACCCCATCCGGACTATCAATCATAACGCACGCAAAGCTGCCGGCATTCCCGCGACACGGCATTTGTCAGCGACGGTTGCGCTCCCGAAGTTCCCGCAATGATTCACGCTTGTCCTGCTGCTCGCGGAGGGTCTGGCGCTTGTCGTAATCCTTCTTGCCCCGGGCAACGGCGATTTCCACCTTCGCACGGCCATCGAGGAAGTACAGCTGCAACGGGACAACTGTAAAACCCGACTCGCGGATCTTGTGCGAGATTTTGTCGAGCTCCTCGCGATGGAGCAACAGCTTACGACGGCGGCGCGCGGCGTGGTTGGTCCAGCTCCCTTGGTTGTACTCGGGGATGTGGATGCCTTCCATCCACAACTCGTCGTTGTAGAAGGTGCAGAACCCGTCCACCATGGAGGCGTGGCCCTCGCGAAGGGATTTCACTTCGGTACCCATGAGGGCGATGCCGGCCTCGTAGGTGTCCAGGACATGGTAGTTATGCCGGGCCTTCCGATTGGTGGCCACTACCTTACGGCCACTTTCCTTGGGCACGGTAGAACTCCTTGTCTTAGGTGGATCAGCAGGTGCAGATCCCATTCAGTGTACGTCAGCGGCAGCCTGCTCTTTCCTACAGCAACCTCATGGGATCGACCGCGGCGCCGTTGAGCCAGGTCTCGAAGTGCGCATGGCAACCCGTGGAGTTACCGGTGCTGCCCGAGTAGGCAATGAGCTGGCCGGCCGAAACCCGCTGGCCGTTGGCCACAACGATGCTGCTGTTGTGGTAGTAAATGGTGGTCAGGGAGTTGCCCTGAACCACTCCATGCGAAAGCTTAACCCGCCAGCCACCGCCGTCGGCTGAGTTCCAACCGGAGTTGAACACCTCTCCGGCAGCGGCCGCGTAAACCGGAGTGCCACAGGCCGCACCGAAGTCGATGCCTGTGTGCATGTACCCGCCGGTGCCGTAGAAGTCGATCGTGCCCGGCGGGGTCGCACGCCACCCGAAGCCGGAAGTGATCGGCACATAGCTGGCGAACGGGTGCCTCAGGCCAAAGGACGAGGGCGAACCCACGGGCGGGACGAAGGGAGTTTCCGGTGGCGCCGGACGGCCCTGGGCCGCAGCAGCGGCGGCTGCGGCGGCGGCTGCTTCTGCCGCCAGGCGCCGTTGTTCTGCTTCCCATGCTTCCCGCAGCTTGCGATCGCGCTCCACGATCTCTGCGGCAACCGAGTCCTGCTCGGCCTTGACGCGGGCAAGGTCTGCTTCGATTCCTGGTTTGGCTGCCTGCAGCTGACCGTTCAACCGGGTGGTGTCCTCGATCAACTGGTCCACCTCGGCCTTCTTCGCCGCGGCCTCGTCCCTGGCCGCCTTCTCGCGTTCCAAGGCAGCATCGGCTTTAGCTTTCAGGTCCTGGATTTCCGCTTCGACGGCGGCAAGCCGGGCCTGGGAGTTGACGTTGGTGGCGTTCTGCTGCGTCAGCTTGGTCATGGCGGCGTTCTGGCTGCGCATCGCCTGGTCAGCCAGGTCCATCGACTCCGTCAAGCTGCCGGATTCATTGGAACCGAACAGGAGCGCAATGTTGGTGGGCACACCTCCGGACTTGTACGCCTGGGAGGCAATCTGGCCGATCAGCTTCTTGGTGTCGCTGATCTTCTGCTTGTCGCTTTCAAGCTGCTCGGTGATTTTGGCTTTATTCTGCTGGGCAAGTTCCACCCTGGCAGCCAGGGCTTCAACTTCCTTGACCGCACTGGCCACACGGCCTTGCGCTTCCAAGAGGGCCTGCTGGGCACCTGGCAGCCGCCCCTGATAAATCACCAGGTCGCTGGCCGCCTTCGCAATCTTGGAATCAACGAACTCCAGGGACGCCTGAACCCGTGCCGCTTCCGCTTCAAGGGCAGCCTGCTGGTCATCGAGTTGGTCAGCGTGTGCCGCTGGAACACCCGACAGCAGACCCGCGGCAAGGCCGACGGCCAACACGGCACCCAGAATCCGGGCATGCCCCGACGCCAGGCGCCGGCGCAGGGAGTTCTGGTCCAAGGTGGTCATCATGAGTCCTTTTCGCTTGTCAGTCTTGTTCGTTGGCGCGCACCCACCGCTAAACCTTCAAGTAGCGCCGGAGGGTCAACAAGGAGGATATCCCGGCCAGGCCGCCACCGAGTGCAATGAGGACCGGTGCGATCACCAAAACCTGCGTGGATGAGATGAAGGGTGTGTTCAGGAACTGCCGGGAAAGGTCACCGTTGAGCCAGAAATGCGCCATGAGCCAGAGCGTCACGGAAGCAAGGACAGCACCGACCACGGCAGCGATGACGCCTTCAAGGATGAAGGGCAACTGGATCACCGTCTTGGAGGCTCCCACCAGGCGCATGATCCCGGTCTCCCTGCGGCGGCTGAATGCTGACAACCGGATGGTGGTGGTGATCAGCAGCACCGCACAGAAAATCATCACGGCGGCGACACCGACCGCTGCGACGGATGCCCCGTTCATCCACGAGAAGATCCTCTCCAGCACCTGGCGCTGGTCGCTGACGGTTTCAACGCCCGGCTGGGAGGAGAACGTCTCGCTGATGATCTGGTATTTCTCCGGATTCTTCATGTTGATCCGGAACGACGCCGGCAACTGGTCCTCGGACACCGAATCGACGATCGGGGAATTGGAGAACTGCTCCTTGAAGTGCTTGTAGGCCTCAGTCTGGGACTCGAACTGGAAGTCGTTGATGTACTGCTTCACGGCCGGGGATTCAAGCATCGCCTGCAGGTTCTCCTGCTGCTCCTTGGTGACCGCGCCGGACGCGCAGCCCACCGCCGTCGAGCTGTCATTGCAGAGGAAGACGGCAACCTGGACTTTGTCGTACCAGTAACCTTTCATCTGGTTGATCTGCATCTGCAGCATCCCTGCTGCACCGACAAAGGTCAGAGAGACAAAGGTAACCAGCACCACGGAAACCACCATGGAAAGATTGCGGCGAAGGCCGCTGCCGATCTCGCCAAGAATGAAGAGAAGCCTCACAGCTTTGCCCCCTGTGCCCGGGTGATCTCTTCTCCGCTGGCATCGCGAAGTCGACGCGACTCTCCCACCACCGGAATCATCGACGTGTACAAAGCCTTGGCTTCATCACGGATGACCTTGCCGTTCTCCAGCTCCACCACGCGGCGGCGCATCTCATTGACGATGTCGTCGTCGTGGGTGGCCATGACCACCGTGGTGCCGTTCTGGTTGATCTTGTCCAGGACACCCATGATCCCCATGGACGTGATCGGATCCAGGTTTCCGGTGGGCTCATCGGCCAGGAGGATGCCGGGACGGTTCACTACGGCCCTGGCGATGGCCACGCGCTGCTGCTCACCGCCCGAAAGCTCGTGCGGCATACGGCGTTCCTTGCCCTCAAGGCCCACCGTCTTCAGCACCTCCGGCACTGTCTCGCGGATGATTGACCGGCTCTTTCCGATCACCTGCATCGCGAAGGCGACGTTCTGGAAGACATTCTTCTGCGGCAGCAGGCGGAAGTCCTGGAAAACCACGCCGATGCCCCGACGGAGCTTGGGCACACGCCAACTGGAGATGTTGGCAACATTCTGGCCCGCGACATAGACCGAGCCTGATGAGGCCTTGTCTTCTTTCAGGATCAAACGCAGGAACGTGGACTTGCCCGAACCCGAGGCACCTACGAGGAAGGTGAACTCGCCACGGTTGATCTCAAGGCTGACAGAATCGAGCGCCGGCCGGGCATTCTGCTCATAGACCTTGGTGACATTCTCAAATCTGATCATGGCCCTTTTGGAACCCCGCCGGACATGACATTGTGGCCCAGTCCAACAGCCGGCGCGCGGGCTTTCGGTGGGGGAAGTGAGAGCACCGGCCTTTTGACTATACGCAGGCGGGGACCGTGATCACGGGGCTTTGGAGGGCGTGTCGCAGAATCCGGTCAGGCGTCGGCGTTGCGGTTGCCGGTCCTCCAACGGATGCCGGCGTCGATGAAGTCGTCGATGTCGCCATCCAGAACGGCAGAGGTGTTTCCGACTTCGTGTTCGGTCCGCAGGTCCTTGACCATTTGGTAGGGGTTCAGGACGTACGACCGCATCTGGTCGCCCCAGGATGCCTTGACGTCACCGGCCAGTGCCTTCTTTTCGGCGTCCTGCTGCTCTTTCTTGAGCAGCAGCAAGCGGGACTGCAGGACCCGCATGGCCGCCGCGCGGTTTTGCAGCTGGGATTTCTCGTTCTGCATGGACACGACGATGCCCGTGGGAATGTGGGTCAAACGCACCGCCGAGTCCGTCGTGTTCACCGACTGCCCACCGGGGCCCGAAGACCGGAAGACATCCACCCGGATCTCGTTGTCCGGGATCTCGATGGAGTCCGTTTGCTCGATGAGCGGGATCACCTCAACAGCTGCGAAGGATGTCTGGCGCCGGCCCTGGTTGTCGAAGGGGCTGATGCGGACAAGGCGGTGCGTTCCGGCCTCGACGCTCAGGGTGCCGAAAGCGTAGGGTGCCTTGACCTCAAACGTGGCGGACTTGAGGCCTGCTTCTTCCGCATAGGAGGTATCCATCACGGTGGTCGGATACCCGTGGCGTTCTGCCCATCGCAGGTACATCCGCAAGAGCATCTCCGCGAAGTCGGCCGCATCCACACCACCGGCTCCGGCCCTGATGGTGACCACGGCTTCACGTTCGTCATATTCGCCGGACAGAAGCGTGACCACTTCAAGTTCCGCCAGCGCCTGGCGGATCGATTCGAGTTCGTTGGCCGCTTCCGCCATCGAGGCATCATCGCCTTCGTCCTGGCCCAATTCCACGAGTACTTCGAGATCGTCGATACGGGCCGCAAGTTTGGTGAGGCGCTCAACTTCTGCCTGCTTGTGGGACAACCTGGACGTTACGACCTGGGCGGATGCGGGATCGTCCCAAAGGTCAGGGGCGCCGGCCTGTTCGCTCAGTTCTGCGATCTCGACCTTCAAGGCATCAACATCTGTGACGTTCTCGATGGAGCTGTAAGTAGCGCGCAGCGCGCGGATTTCTGCGGGAAAATCAATGTCAGCCATGGTCATTCCAGCCTACGCTATCCGCCGTAGTGTCCCTGCGGCAGGTCCTCATTGTGTCAGGCGGGACCGGGCCGAGGACTTCGCCTCGACCACGATTCCTTCGGGCAGCAGCAAACTCACCAATGGTGGATGCGCCACCGATGTCAGGACCACGACGGCGGTCCCCCCTGACGAGCTTCCGGTTCCCGGGGCGATTTCCAGCCGGTCGTGCAGCGGAACGGCCTGGCTGGCCTCCAGGTAGCGCTGCACAGCATGCCGGACCTTGTCCCCGGTCAAGGAAAGCGCTGGAGCGCCGGCGGCCTGCAGGGCTTCGGGCCCGTACGTGTCGGCCGCGGCAAGGGCTGCCCCATCAGCCAAAGACAACAGCTTCTTGTGTTCAAGGTAGACGGCAGAAACAGCCATGACCACGGCAGCAACCAAAAGAACCAGCACCAGATAACCCACGATCAGGACGCTGATCTGCCCGTCTTCGTTGCTGCCGCCGCGATACAGGCGGCTGCAGCCGGCCGGACATTGGTTTCCTGCAGCAGCCGGCGCGTCCGTTGGTTCCTGTGGCGTCATGGGAACCGTCCGGCAATCTGGGTGGCCGAAGAGCTCAAACTGGCTGCCTCGAGCCTCAAGGCATCGCCGAAGGGGACCAACGGCAATGGCACGGCCAGATGCACGGTAACCGTCACGGCTGTACCTCCGGCGGCACAATCGTCCGGAATACACACCACATCCATGGTGGCTTGCCCGGGGGCGAAACCATAGTCCTGCAAGGCCGCGGCCACCGCCTGCCCGGCCGCCGTCGTCCGGTCCTCCAAAGGCCCTTCGGAAACGTAAACCTTCGCGGCCTGGTCCGCCGCTCCCACCACAGCGAAGGAGCCTCCCTGAAGCTGCGCCATGGTCACCACGAAGTACACCACGGGGAGCATGAGCAACAGCGCAAGGAAGGTGAACTCCACCACGGCGCTGCCCCTCTCGCCTGCAATCCCTGCGGCCGTGCCGGGGCTAGTCCGGGCGCGGCGCATGGCCCCTCACTTCCTGGATGCTGGCCGGACCTGCGAGGCCCACCACCGGAAGAGGCGCCCGCACAATGACCTCCAGCGTGCCGTACCCGTCGCGCGTTTCCTCGACAGCCACAACGTCTGCCGCGTAATCGCCGTTCAGCGCCATGGTGATCAGATCAATGGTCCTGCTCCTGGCATCCTCCGGCGACCGATCGGCCAAGGCACCGTAGCGGGCACCGGAGGATGCAGCATCAATGAGCGTATTCCGGACATGCAACGCCAAGGTGAGCTGAACGACCGATACAAAGAACAGAGTCAGCAGCGCTCCGACGAGGACGAAGTCCACCACAGCCGATCCACGTTCTCCTAGCCAGGTAGCCGACGGGGGTAGTACCCGCCGGGGGCTCGCTGGATTGCCTGCCCGCTGCGTCGCTGGCGGGCCGTTCGGACGGTTGCACACGCCTAGTTGCCCACCTTGGCCATGGCCTGGTTGAAAAGGTCAGCCAAAGCAGGGGATGCGATGGCGAGGAGGCCTGCGACGAGGATCGCGGACATCAAGGTGATCATGACCCACCCGGGCACGTCTCCCCGCTCCGGGCTTTCCTGGAGACCGGACACCATGCGGTGGGTGAGCCGGTTTGCTGCGCTTTTGCCGGCAGTGGCTGCTGAGGACGGTCGGTCGGTGCAGATGCTCAAGGTATCCCCCATAGGGTGTGTTGGTTGCTGGACAGAATTGGTGCGGAAATTGGTGCGGAAAGAAGACGTGGCCCGGAAAATGATGTGGTCCCGGTCGTTGGGCCAAGGTGAAGACTGGGCCGGGAAAAGCCGGTGCGGTGCCGAACAGGCTGGTTGTTGCCGCAGGTGCCGTGGAGCAGGCGCTTCGGCCCTTCGTGGGTCAAAGACTCATCTGGAGCGCTCCCAACGCGGGGAAAGCTGCAAAGACGACTGTCAGCGGAAGGACGCCAAAGACAAGCGGCACCATCATGCCGATCTCCTTGCGGCCTGCCGATTCCATGAGCTCCCGCTTGGCAGCGTCCCGGACGTCCGCGGCCTGGGCCTTGAGGACGTCTGCGAGCGGTGTCCCGCGTTCAACGGCAACAACGAGCCCGTCGACAAACCGGGCCAGCGGTTGGAGCGACGTACGGGCGGAGAACGCCTGCAGTGCTTCCGCCAAGGGCTTGCCTGCGCGGGTGTCGGCAAGAACGGCGGCAAACTCCCGGGCGAGCTCCCCGTGCGGGCTGCTCCGGCAGACCCGGTCCATGGCATTGGGAGCACTCTCTCCCGCGGCCACGGCGAGCGCCATCAGCTCAGCAAGGCTGGGAAACTCGGCGAGTATCCTGGCTTCCCGCTTCTTGATCCGCCGGCCGAGGACAAAGTCCCGCAGCATATAGCCACCTAGCGCGCTTCCCGCCACAGCCAGGACAAGGAACGCGGGATTCAGCCGGCCAATCAGGGCGCCAAAAACGGCCGCTGCCAGAGCCGCCAGGAACCCGCCGACCGCCCACAGCATCTGTTCGGCGCGGAAGTCGAGAACCGATTTCCCCGAGCCGGCCTGCGCGAGGCGCCTGGCGAGGGCCGAACTCCCGTGGTTGTAGCGCGCAAGGAAGGCGAATGCATCCGCTGCGACGGGTCGAAGTATCAACTCCAGTGGGCCGAACGGCGTAATGTTGTGCATCGGTTCCGTCAACAGCCTGGATTCGAGGTTATGGGATTTCAGCTGCGGTTCGATGCGCTCAGCGAACGTGGTTGCCCGCATGAAGGGAAGACGGACGATGATAAGCCAGGCCCCGGCTCCGAGCAGGAGACCCAACAGCACGGCTGTCGCCGCTTGTGGATTCATGCCAGGACCCTCCTGTCCTCGGGCAGCGCTCCGATGCGAAGCATCACTGAATAGCTGACGGCCGATATCACCAGGCCACCCAGGAGGACTACCGCTCCGGTTCCGGAGTTATACGCTGCCGCCGCTTCCGGACGTCCCGACATCACCATGAGCACTATCCACGGAGCGGCTACGGCCAGGCGTGCGCCGTTGACCGTCCACGACTGCCGGGCTTCCAGTTCGTTGCGCATCCTGGTGCTCTCGCGCAGGAACATGGCAAGTGTCCCGAGCATGCTGCCCAGATCAGAGCCGCCGACCTCCCGTGTCATGCGCAGTGCCTCAAGGATCCGGTCTGCTACCGGGTCCGCAAGCCTGGCCTTCAAGGTGTCCAGGGCTGTTTCGAAGTGGCCGCCGGATCGGTAGTCCGCCCCAAAGTCGAGGAACATCCCACGGAGTTCATCGGGCCCTTTATGGCCCAGCTGCATGAGTGCCTCGGGCAGGGACAACCCTGCCCGGATGGCAGAACGCAGGTGATCCACGACGTCCGGCCAGAGCCGGCGCAGGACTGCCCGGCGTTTGCGTGCCCGTCGCAGAACAAGGGCGAAGGGAGACCACGCCCCGAACGTGGCGAAACACAGTGCGAGGGGCGCCGACGCCGTGAACACCAGGAACAGCAGGAAGACCACCAGCCCGGTGCCTGCACAGGTCAGCAACAGGCCGGTACCCGTGACCTTTTCGATTCCCGCCGTCAACAGGAGTTGTTGCACAGCGCTGGACCGGCGCTTACCTGCCGGCTCTGGCGGGGTCTCCCAGGTGGACCACCAGATCAGAAACACCCCGGCACCGGCAACGATGCCCAGGAACGGTCCCATCAGTTCAACTCCAGCAAGGCGGAAACGTCGAAGCCGGCGCGGGCGAACTTGTCGATGGCAGGCATCGAATTCGCGTGGGGCTGGAGCTGCCCGTCCACCAACCTAAAGACCGCCGAGGACTCAATAATGCCGTTCTCAACACGTTTTCCCAGCGACAGGATTTCTGTCACCTGCCGCTGGCCGGTGGAATGGCGGCTGCAATGCACAACAATGTCGATGCAGGCTGCGACCGTGGGCACCACGAAGGCACTGGAGATGTTGGCCCCCGCCAGAAGGGGCAGTGTGCAGATCTTGGTGACAGCATCGTGCGCCGAGTTGGCATGGACCGTGCACATACCGGGAAGGCCTGAATTCAACGCGATCAACATGTCCAGGCTTTCGGCTTCCCGGACCTCCCCCACTACCAGGCGGTCCGGCCTCATGCGGAGGGCTTCCTTGACAAGCCGCCGGAGCGGTATCTCCCCCTGCCCTTCAAGATTCGGCTGGCGGCACTGAAGGCCCACAACGTCGCGCAGCGGCAGCTGGAGTTCGAAGATTTCCTCGACCGTGATGACCCTCTCCCGCGGGCCGATACTTGCCGCCAAGCAATTCAACAGGGTGGTTTTGCCAGCCTGCGTGGCGCCGGAGACCAGGATATTCAATCCGCTTGCGACTGCGGCGCCCAGGAACCTGGCCGCCTGCGGAGTGAGGCTGCCCAGTTCAACCAGATGCTCCAGCCGGCTGGCCCTGGCAATGAACTTCCTGATGTTCACGGCCCAGTGCTTCCTGGTCACATCAGGAATAGCCGCGTGCAGCCGGGAGCCGTCGGGCAACGACGCATCGACAAACGGCGAGGACAGGTCGAGGCGCCGTCCTGAACTCTTGAGCATCCTTTCAACAAGGTCGCGCACATTGTGGGTGCTGAGTGAAACAGTGGTCAGTTCCGACTCGCCGTTCCTGGCTACGTAGATTTCCTGCGGAGCATTGATCCAGATCTCCTCGATGGAGGGGTCATCCAGAAACGGCTGCAGCGGACCGAATCCGGCCACGGCGTCATAGACGTACCGTCGGGCTGCTTCGAGCTGGCCCAGCGGCGGCAGCGGCCCAAGGAGGGCCCGTTCGTCGTAGTCACTGACCGCAGCGTCCACGAGGCGCCGTACATCCGAAGCCTGCTCCAGCGGATCCAAACCTTGCCGGCGGATCAACTCACGGACCTCACCCTCGACGATCTTCAGCGCATCCATATTTCCCCCAACCTGCAGCATGTCCGTGAAGCGAGAGGCGAATCTCGCATCTCCACGCTAGGTCAGCGGCATCCGGTGAATAAAGCCCTTGGTGCCTGCATGTGGATAACCCGTACCAGATGGCCACGCCTGTATCGCACGTCCCACTAGTCACTCCAGTTTCAGGATGTTAGGGTAATGCCCGTTAGGAGCTGGCCTTTGGTCCCATGCGCAAGCGCCCGCCCCGGAAGCTTGTCCGCAAGCCACCCATGCGCCGCTGAGCCGCGGCACAGGGCCGGAAAACGATATGACACGTACCCCAGGCAGGTCGCTTAGCCGCCGCGTCCCCTTCGCCCAGTCCGGGATTGCCCTTTCCCTGGCGCTTGTTGCGGGCTGCTTCCTCGGAGCGCCCGCCTGGGCGGAGACGTCCGGGCCCAGGCCCGCCCCGCCTGATGCCACCCAGGAAGCGGTCTCCGGGTCGCCGCAATATCCGGCCATTACCCCCGGACAGGCCCAGCCGCCGGCTCCTGCCTCAGGGGCAGCTGCGGCGGGTCAACCGCCCGCCGCAGGGACCGGCGTCGTACAGTCACCGGAAAGCGGGCCCGTACCTGCGGCAGGACCGGCGCCCGACGCAACCCCGGCCGACGCAACGTCCGCAGCCAAGGCCATGCCAGGCGAAGCTCCCAACGCTGAATCCATCAAGGAAGCCATGCGCGCCGCCATCCCCGCCGGTGGTGCGGAGATGGGCCAGCGCTCGCCGAGGGTCCTGGCGGACAAGAACAACCCGGGCGGTTCGGGGCCCGCGGCATCCCGGGGTGTCGGCCAAGTGGTGTCCATGGCGGCCGATCCGGGGCACTGGCGCCCAACCATCGGAGTCCATGGGCAGGACGTCAGCGCCCACCAAGGCAACGTCAACTGGCAGAGCCAGTGGAACCAGGGATCCCGGTGGGCCTATGTCAAGGCCTCGGAGGGCAACTACTACCTCAACGAAAACTACACCCAGCAGTACAACGGCTCACGGAATGTCGGCATGGTCCGGGGCGCATACCATTTCGCCATCCCCAACTGGTCCTCGGGTGCTGACCAGGCGAGGTACTTCGTGGCAAACGGCGGCGGCTGGACCGCGGACGGCTACACGCTCCCTCCTGTGCTGGACATCGAGTACAACCCCTACGCCGGGCGGACCATCAACGGTTTCTACTTCGGCAACACCTGCTATGACATGTCCAAGGCACAGCTGGGCCAGTGGGCCGCCGACTTCGGCAACACCGTCAAGGCACTGACCGGCCGCTACCCCGTGATCTACAGCACCACCGATTGGTGGAACACCTGCGTCGGCAACACCACGTTCGGTGCCTACCCCTTGTGGATCGCCTCCTACTGGTCCAACCCCACCAACTCCCCGGGCTCCATGCCGGTGAGCTGGGGCAACTACACCATGTGGCAGTACAGCAGCACTGGACCGTTCCAGGGCGACTCCAACATCTTCAACGGAAGCTACGACCAGCTGCGGACCTTTGCCCGTGGAGTCTCCTACGCTTCCAACCCGTCCATCAAGTCCGGCGCAGACATTCTGGCCACCACATCGTCCGGGCGGTTGGACGCCTTCACGGCGAACGGCAGCGGGCGCATCACGGGACCGGTGTCCATCGGGTCCGGCTGGAGCGGGGCCAAATCCTTGTTCGTCATCGACTGGAACCAGGATGGTGTCCAGGACATCCTCTCCCAGTGGCCGGATGGAACGCTGAAGGTCTTCCGCGGCGCCCCCGGCGGGAGTTTCTACGCACCCATCCAGGTGGGTTCGGGGTGGCAGGAAATGTCGCTGACCGCAGGGTGGTGGAATGCCAAAGACCCCTATCCGGGCGTGATTGGCCAGGACTACCGCGGCAACCTGTACAGATATCCGAACGCCAGCGGCGGTGGACTTGGCAACGGAATCCTCATCGGTACCGGCTTCAGCGGACACCAACTCAACCAGATCGACTTTGATGGTGACGGTAACCAGGACATCGTTTCCCGGACTGCGGACGGAACACTTCGCCTGTACCGGTCAAACGGCACAGGCAGCTTCGTGGGCGAACCGGCCCGGGTCATTGGTTCCGGCTGGGGTTCCATGACGGCAGTCAGCTCGGCCACGAACTTCAGTGGTCCGGCATCCCAGGGGCTCCACGCCAGGGCAACCAACGGTGACCTGTTCTACTACCCGGCCGCTAGCGGCAACTGGGGCAACCGCAGCCTCATCGGCCTGGGCTGGAATGACGCGAACCTCATCAGCGGGGCGCCCCTCGATGTCGAGTCCACCCTCGGGATCGACCAGGAAGATGTCCTCGCCGTCCGCCCGGATGCCAACCTTTACCGCTACCCGGGCACGGGAACCACTGCACTCCTTCCCGAAGACCTCATCGGTACGGGCTGGGCGGGCCTCAAGGCCGGCTTTGTCACGGATTGGAATGGGGACGGTGCCCTGGACATCGTGGCGCAGTGGTCCGACGGCCGGCTGAACGTCTACCCGGGACGGACCGGCAGCGGATTCGGTGCCCCCATCGCCTTGGGCAGCAACTGGAGGGACTGGACACTGACAGTTGGCACGTGGAAGAAAGCCGATGCCCATCCCGGCATCGTCGGTTATGACGGTTCCGGCCGGTTGTACTACTTCAACAACCCCAGTGGCAGGACCGTCTCCACCGGCGTAGCCATCGGGGCAGGCTGGACGGGACTGGCCATCGTCCACATGGACTTCGACAAAGACTCCAACGCCGATCTCCTGGTGAAGACCGGCACAGGCGAGTTGAAGCTCTACCGTTCCAACGGCTTGGGCAACTTCATCCAAGAGGCCCCCGCGGTCGTGGGAACGGGCTGGAATGTCATCTCTTCCTACGGATCCGTCCGCGGGTTCGCCGGCGCGGGTTCCACGGGGATCATCGCCCGGACCACCTCCGGCGAGTTGAAGTACTACCCCGTCGGCTCCAACAGGACGTGGGGCACCGTCGCCAGGATCGGTACGGGCTGGAACGGCCTGAACATCCTGGCACCGGCGGCCCGCTGACACAACGCGCCGAGCCAGCTTGCAGGGTCTGTCCACGGGAATTTCCCCCCGCGGACAGGCCCTTCCTGCTTCGTGCATCAATGCAGATAAATAGTTCCGCCCGACCGTCCTAAATTTGTCGATCACATGGTCTAATGAAGGTGGTCTCACGTTTTGGCTGTTCGGCGCATTCGGGAAACGGACTTTGTTTGGGGGCAAGCAAGATCACCCATTGCGCGCAATCAAGGAGTGATCTTTATGGCGTTTAGAGTTGGAACTGCTATCACCGACATAACGCCGTCGCTGAGCACCAATCCGTACATGGCCGGATATGGATCAACCGACGGCGGACGGGAGGCCACCAGCAGTTCTCCGTTCGAGCCCCTGTATGCTCGGGCCATTCTTATCTGGGAGGACGCCCACCCCCATATCATCATCAGCCTGGATGTCCTTGCCCTGCCACGGGCCATGCACCAACGGGTACGTGACAGGATCATCGGGCTGGCCAACTGGTCCAGCAGCGACATCCTGATCCAGGCGACGCACACGCACAACGGTCCTGCCCTGATCGATACCCTGCATCCCTACATGGCCTATGGTGTGTCGGACCTTGGCCTCATCCGCTCCTACAGCGCTGATCTTGAGGACACCATCGTCGATCTTGCCCAGGCCGCACTGGACGCAGACGAAACGCCGGTGACCTTCGATTACAAGGTGTCGTCCCAGAACTTCAGCGCCAACCGGGTCGGCCTGCCCTATACGGAGACCGCAGTTCCGATCCTGGTGGCGCGCCGGGGAAACGGCACCCCTGCGGCAGTGATCTTCAGCTACGGCTGCCATCCGATCAGTGCGGGCCTGCGGACCCTCTTCGACGGCGATTTCGCCTCCGGTGCCTGCAATTACATCGAGAACCGCAATCCGAACTGCTTTGCCATGTTCATCCAGGGCCCCGCAGGCGACCAGGACCCGGGCGGTGTACGCAGCTGGACGCTGCGGGACCAGCACGGCGACGCCCTGGGTGCAACTGTCCACAACAATATGCAATCCGCAGGCCGTGCCTTGAGTGGCCCCATGGTGACCAGGTACCAGGAAGTCCAGCTCCCCTTGGACATCACTCCTACCGCCGGCAACCTGGCAGCTGTCCGCGCGGCCTACGTGGCGCGGCTGGGCAACCCCAACGGCCAGCCCCAGTGGTACCAAAGGCATGCGCAGGTGATGATCGGCCGCATAGACAGCAACAGCTACGAAACCTCCGTGCCGTCACCGTTCCAGGTGTGGAAATTCAACGGCAGTCCGCAGCTGAAGATCGCCATGATCGGCGGTGAACTCGTCAGCGGCTACGCTGCATATTTCCGCAGCAGAAACGGTGGAAACAACGGCATAATCGTCGGCGGATATGCCAATGAATCATGCTGTTACATTCCCAGCAATGAATTCTTCCCCCCTTATATGCCGCTGGGAAGCTACGAGGGTGGTTGGGAACCTGATTTCCCGGGAATTGCCGGTGGATCCATGACGGTGTATGGCCATCTGGCACATTTCAAAGGTGGCACCAATGGGGTGGAAACCACCCTCATCAATGCCATGAATTCACTGCTGGCCTGAATCGAAAATTCACAAGGCGCGGATCCCGCCAAGGGATCCGCGCCTTTTCTTTAAGTGGCAGCGGTTTTCAGCCATCTGGTCAGCAGGGCTGCCTGGGGAGCCAGCGGTGCCAGCGTCAAGGCACCCTTCACCACGGGAACACCGTAGGCGGACAAGGCCGCGGCCAGGTTCCGCGGATCTGTGCGCGTACTGGCCCTGATGATGCGAAGGCACAGCTCCGATGCCTGCCCCGGGGCAGCACCCGCGGCGATGGCGGTGTTGACCGCCGCGGTTTCTTCCGCGGTCAGGACATGCGGGCTGCTGCCAACGTAGGCTACCTGGCAATCCGTGATGTGCATGTAGCGGGTAGAGGCCCACACTTCATCCAGACTTGAGAACTTGCCGATCATGGTGCCGTCCTGGGCCGTACAGGTGAACTGGTACCGGATTAACGGCTCCGGGCGTTCCTCGGGTACTTTGTCGGTCGCGTCCACTGGCGCGGCCTCGAGCCCGGAGGGTTGGGAAGAATTTACGTTGGTTCCTGAGCAACCGGCCAGGGCAATGGTTGCCACACCGAGCTGAAGAACACTGCGCCTGCGCATGTCCACCGAGGGATCCCCACTTCATTCGGATGCTCCCCAGCTCCGCATGCATTGGTTATTCGCCCCAAGCCGTTTCCGGCTGCGTCTTAGTACATCTTCCACCAAATTCCGCATTTGTCACTAGTGAATTTCTGGCCTTCGTCAACCGGGACGCCCGCAAGGGCTTCCTGCATGCCGCCCCGCCCCACGGTTCCACCCCCTGGATCAGCCACCGTCCAGGAGCACTCCCCCGGCGCGGGGCCCTGCTTGACTACCTGGTACGAACCGGGCTGCAGGGACTCCCCGGCGACCACGGAACCGTCACCTGTGCGCGTGCCGTCGGCCCAGCCATTGATGATCCCTGCCTGCGGAGCATCGGGGCACATGGCCGCCGCCGCCAACAACGTCTCCCGTCCGGCTTCGGCGAATCCGCCTGGACCGGTTTCATCGCTGATCCTCGTGCAAAGGCGCAGGACCTCCTCGATCACGGCTTGGGGATCGTCCGTTCCACCTGGCGCGGCAGCATCGATCGCTTGGGCCTCGCGGTTGCTCGGGTCGAAACTTCCGTCCCCTTCGAAGGACACCTCGCAGGACTCGAACCGCGTGTAGTTTGGCGCTGCCCACACTTCGGCCAGGCTCGACAACCGAACCTCCGGGGCAGCGTCAAGGCTCGTGCAGGCGTAGATGAAGCGCCCGGGATCATCCTCTGCCGGCTGCGGAACCTCTCCTGCCGTACCGTCCCGGCTTGGTGGAACGGACGACGGCGGACGGCTGGGTCCTGCTGTTGAGGCGGGACTGGTTGCCTGGGAGCCGGTGGAGCCAGGGCCGGGGGGCGTCGTGGGTACGGTGCAGGCGGCCAGCAGCAGCGCCAGGGGGACGGCCAAGGGAAAAAGTCTGCGCATGATGACCTCCACGTCCATCGTGCGATCGGCCGGTTGCCGGGTCAAGGGATACCCCGCCAACGACCGTCAGCGAGGCGGGAAATTTCTGCGCCCTAGTGACAAATGTGAAAATTGGTGGAAGATGTACGTAGACGCAGCCGGAAACGGCGTGGGGCGAATAACCAATGCATGCGGAGCTGGGGAGCATCCGAATGAAGTGGGGATTCCTCGGTGGACACGCGCAATCGCAGTGTTCTTCAGCATGGTTTGGCATGTGTTGCCCTCGCCGGTCGCTTTAGAACCAAGGGAAAATTCCGGTCGTCAATCCAAGGCCGCACGGTGGGCAGGCCAAGGCACCAAGCCACGGCCTTCCTCGCCGCTGCCAGCATGGCATTGGCCGCGCTGGTCGGTGTACTGACGCCTGCTTCCGCCGTAGCTGACCAGGCCCGCCAGACGGTGGCGACCGGTCTGACGAAGGCTGCGGGAACGCTGGTTGACCCGAACGGCCGGCTGTGGGTTTCAGACGCCCGCGCCGGTTTCTGCCGGGTCACCGAGGCCTCCGGAACCACACCCGGCGGCCTCGAAGCCGCAACCTGCCTGGGCGGAACGCTCCCCGGGCACAAGAACGGCCCGGCTTTGGCCGGAGCCCCGGCAATCATCGACCCAACTCCCGCAAACCACGGCAGCGGCGACGAATTCGCGTTCATCCCGGATGCCGCCGTCGGAAGTTCCGACGTTGTCCGCGCTTACTGGAACCCGGGCGGAGGAGTCTTCGTCTACGACGGCGAACTGACCATCTTCGACGGCGACCTCCGTCCCAACGCTGTCAGCGATGGACCGGACGGCAACATCTATCTTTCGTTCGCCAACGCGCGCTCCATTGTCAAGATCGTCCACCCCACCGCACTGCACCCCAGCATCGAATCCATCGCCAGTGTCAATTCCAGTTCCCTGGGCCTGGCAGCAACACATCGGAACAGCGCCGGGAACGTGGTGGTTTACGTCGCCGAAACATCGGGGCTGACGGTCTTCACAGCACCGGACGATGGTGTGCTCACCAACTACGTCCCTTCGCCCCTGTACAACGTGGGGAAGCCCACCGCCATCTACTATGACTGGCACTCTCCGCTGGTGCTTTACACGGGAACAGGCGGCGGCACAACCACTGCAGATGCCGGCAAGGACACCATTTCCCGTATCGATCTGAGCACAGACACTGTTGATAACCAGTGGGCCCTTGGGTTCAGCAAGATCGGCGGGCTCTCCATGCGCGACGGCAAGCTGCTGGTCCTGGAAGATCCGGGCCAGTTGGATCCGGCCAAGCCGGCGCAACAGGGCAGGCTGCTCACCCTGGGCGGCGTGGTTCCTTCGATTGTCAGCGGCCCGACGGCGGCCAACGGAGCGCAGGCTCCCGACCCCGCTTTCACCAATGACCCAACGCCGACGTTTACGGTGGCCTCGACCCCTCCTGGCGGAGCCCTTGAATGCAGCCTCCAGCTGAGCACGGCCACACCTGTATGGCAGGTTTGCTCCGGTGGATCCTTCACTCCGGCCAACTCCCTGGCCAACGGGGCCTACACCTTCTCGGTCAGGGCCGCACCTTCCGGACTGCCCGTCTCACGGTCATTCACTGTGGACCTGACGGTACCTGCGGCACCGGTGATCACCTCACCGGCTTCCGGTGCGACTGTCAGCGGGTCGCCGGTACTGGGCGTGACCTCCGAATCTGACACCACGCTTTCCTGCTCCGTCGACTCCACGACAACCTTCACGGCATGCAGCAATGGCCACGTCTTCAACCTCGGTACCTCCGGGCAGCACATCCTCCGGGTCAGGGCTTCGGACAAGGCCGGCAACATCAGTGCCGTGGCGTCGGTGACAGTCACCGCTGACCTGACCCCACCCCAGGTGGCCATCAGCTCACCGGCAGAAGGCGCTACAGTGGGCATCTCGCCGTCGTTCGCTTTCGCATCGACCTCAACCGATGTCGCAGGCTTCAGGTGCAGGACCGGGTCGAACGCCTTCACGGCCTGCACCTCGCCCAAGTCCTACACCAACCTGCCCAGCGGCCCCGTAACCTTCACGGTGGAGGCCACTGACAACGCCGGCAACACCGCCACCGCCAGCAGGACCGTGACGGTCTTCGCCCCCGACACCGCGGCTCCCGTAGTATCGGTCGATCCCGCAGGCGGTACCTATGGCCCAAACAGGACGGTGACGCTATCGGTCAATGAGGCAGCCACCATCTACTACACAACGGACGGCAGCACTCCCACCGCGAGCAGCACGGTGTATTCCGGCCCGATCCCCATGGCGTCCATGACCCTGAAATACTTCGCCCGGGACACGGCAGGCAACGCATCAACAGGAGGTAGCCAGACGTACATCGTGGACGCCACGCCACCCGTGCTGACGGTTTCCCCTGCAGCCGGCGCTTATCCGTCCGGTCAGTTGGTCACCTTGTCATCCAGTGAACCCGGTGCCGTTTTCTACACGGTCGACGGAACCACGCCCGCGACCTCTGCCACCGGATCCACCAAGGCATACACGGCACCGTTCACCCTCACTGCAAACACCACGGTGAAAGCGGTCGCAGTCGATGCCTACGGAAACGCCTCGGCCGTGGCCACCAGGGCATACACCGTCCTGGACACCACTGCTCCTGTGGTTTCCGTATCGCCTGCCGGCGGCAGCTACCCTGCCAACCAGCAGATCACCCTCTCCGTCAACGAAACCGGTGCGAGCATCTACTTCACCACCAACGGCACCAACCCGACGGCTACTGCGGCCAACAAGTACGCTGCTCCCATCACGCTCACCGCGGCGATGACGCTGAAATACTTCGCTGTGGACACGGCCAACAACAGTTCCGCAATCGTCACCCAGACCTACACCGTCACGGCACCGCCGGTTAATACCTGGAAGGACTACACGGGCGATGCGAAGAACGACGTCGTGGCCCGCGACAATGGCGGCACGCTGTGGTTGTACCCGGGCAACGGCACCGGCGGTTGGCTGACGCAACGGTCAATCGGAACAGGCTGGAACTCACTCAACGCCATCGTGCCTACCAAGGACTTCAACGGAGACGGCCGCAGCGATATCCTGGCCCGCGACACCAACGGCGTCCTGTGGCTCTACCCGGGCAATGGTGCAGGTGGCCTGGGAACGCGCACTCAGGCAGGAACCGCATGGTCCGGGATGACCCTGATACTGGCACCGGGTGACTTCAACGGTGACGGAAAAGCAGATGTCCTCGCCAGGAACTCCACCGGAGCCTTGATCCTGTACGTTGGCAACGGAACCGGCGGATTCGCCTCAAGTGCCCAGGTCGGTACGGGATGGAACACCATGACAGCCATCCTCAGCACTGGCGACTTCAACGGGGATACCCGGACGGACGTACTGGCCCGGGATACCAACGGAATCCTCTGGCTGTACCCGGGCAATGGAACCGGTGGTTGGCTTGCCCGCGTCCAGGTAGGCAGCGGCTGGAGCGGAATGACTGCCATCGTCGGGCCGGGCGACTTCAACGGGGACGGCAAAAATGACGTCCTGGCCCGTGACTCGGGAGGCAACCTGTTCCTCTACCCGGGCAACGGCACCTCCGGATGGCTCTCACGCAGCCAGGTCGGTTGGGGCTGGGGTGGCTTTACGTCCCTCCCCTAGGGAGAGCCTGCATTAAAGGCGCAGGGCCCGGACGCGTCGCGTCCGGGCCCTGCGCCTTGGTGAAGAACGTGCCCCTTGACGAAAAACGCTAGGCACGTTCCTTCATGGGGTGCATTGTGGGTCTGTCCGGGCTTGCCTGTATGTCCAATTGCAGCGAAACCAGCAGCATCTGGACACCCAGGACAAAGGGCACAACGGCCAGCATCACCGAGCCTGCCGTCGGGGACCCCACACTTGCGGCGAGGACCCAGGCACCCACACCGAGGCCCATGACGATCAGGGCCAGTCCGGCAATCAGGAGCAGAGCCACCGCGGAGAACGACCACACCATGTACTTCCACCACACGCGGCGCCAGAAGCCTCCAAAGAGCATCGCCAAAAGTTCAGGGATGACCTTACGCAGCTTGATGCTGGACACCTCGTTGCCATAGACCGCCGGAATCGGCACGTCCACAATCGGCACATCCAGGATGTTCAGGTGGATCAGGAGGTCATTCTCGAAGCTGTAACGTGCAGCGACCTTGTTCAGCGGAAGTCGACGCAGGACCTCCGTGCGGATGGCCGTGTAGCCGTTCTGCGGATCGAAGATGTGCCAGTAGCCGGACGCCAGCTTGGTCATGAAGGACAATACGATGTTGCCGAAAATACGGTAGCCGGGCATGCCTGCAAAGGACTCGCCGGAGAAGAACCGGTTTGCCTTAGCAAAGCCATACCCTTCGACCACGGGGTCCAGCAGTTGCGGCAGGTACTCCGGATCCATCTGGGCGTCACCGGCCATGACCACGTTGATGTCGGAGCCGAGTTCCATGGCTGCCTTGTGCGCGGTCAGGACCGCACCGCCCACGCCCTGGTTCACCTCATGGCGGATGAGGGTGACCCTGCCGTCGTCGGCGCGGCGCGCAGCGCCCGACGTGTCGTCGGGGCTGCAGTCATCGACAATCACGATGTGGTCCACAAAGTCGGGCATCGTCTTGATAACCGTCGCGATGTGGTTTTCTTCCTTGTACGCCGGCACTACCGCGGCTATTCGCACGCCTCGATACATCGATTATCCTTCGCTGCTGTTAGGGGTGAGTTTTTGGGCAGGCGCGCCGGTGTCCGGCCCGCCTTCTGGAATGGGGCTGGTGTTCTCCGGGTGCTTTTTCTGCGGGAAGATCCAGTGCTTGTAGATGAAGTAGTTCCATCCCATGGTCACGATCGTCGACACCACTTTACCGACGACATATCCGGCGCCGATGAATTCAAAGAACTCAACAATGCCCATCACGGCTACCGTGTTGAAGGCGAGCAGACCGGAGTACCTCAGCACGCCGCCAAGAGCCGTTCCTCCCCCGCCAAAGGCAAAATGGCGCTGGAGGAAGTAGTTGAAGAAAAAGCTGCCCCAGAATCCGGCTCCTGCTGCCAGCCACAAGGGCCAGCCAAAGACCTGGAAACACAGAGCCAGGAGGCCGAGGTCCACCAGGAAGCTCAGTCCGCCGACAACCAGGAAACGGAACAGGCTGGAAGCCAGTACCTTGGCGATGAGTGCCTTCATGGTCAGCAGATCCTTCCAAGCGGGGCGATGCCATCGGGGTTCTTGTTCTCAAGGATTCCGGAAACGCCGTCGAGCTGCACGCGGTCCTTCGCTGCGGCGTCGAACTCCGCTTTTCCACCCGGGAGCTGCGACCAGTCGAGCCGGTACAGGGCAGCGTTGCCCTCGCGCACCACGAGCTCCAGGAACGGGATGGAGTCCGGCTGGGTCAGGCCAGGCTTCGGCTCATCCCAGGCCCGGATCCGGCCATCTGCCACGTAGACCCACTCGATGCCGAGTTCTGCTGCCGCGGCCCGGGCCTCGGAATCGGTGGCGAGCTCCGGCAACTTCTGCAGGACCAGCAACTGGCGGTTGGTCGGAAGAATTTCAAAGTGCCGGATCATGGGCATTCTGTCGCCCAAGGCGTACATCCATACTGATCCGTCGCAGGAGTCGTTGAGCACAGTTGCATCCTGCGGCACGTACTGGTCGATCTTGCTGAGCAGGCCTACCTCTGACGCACTCAGTGTGGCACCATCCACCTTGGTGTTGATGTTGATCCTCTGGGCATTCTGCTTGAAGTACGGGATGGCTGCCACACCACAGGCCAACAGTACGACGGCGGACGCAGCCGCCGTGATGATGTGGTTGGGTCGGCGCTTCGTTCGGGTGCCGGTTTCAGCAGCCGGGGAACGACGAAGCTTCCTGACCAGCCACTCAACGGCCTCCCCGGCTTGGGCGACGCCCAGTCCTGCCAGCGGGACAAGAAGCATCACCAGGATGCCGAAAATCCGCCACTGGTCATCGTAGAAGGGGGCCGTCAGAGTCATGAAACGGGGATTGTCGGTACCCATGGTGTAGACGGAAAGGAAGGCAAAGGCCAACACAGGACCGAAGTACCACCACATGCGGATCCGCAGAACCACTGCGAGGCATCCCAGGGCCACCAGTGCGGTAAGGATGGGCATGGCCATGGAACCGTGATTGAGGAAAATGATGTTCTGGATTGCACCGTTCCGGTCGGTATCCGCAGCCCAGACCTGCTTTGAGACACGTGCCGATTCCTTGAGCATCTGCGCAATGATCGGCAGTCCCAGGATTGCGGCAAGGACACCTGACACAGCGAGGTAGACAGTGATGCCCAGTACCCTGCCCTTGCGGCGGATCAGCGCGGAGAGGAACCAGAAGACCAGGATGGGAAGGACAACGAAAGCAAGCGAGGGGTGGACCGCAATGACGCCGACGGCACCAAAAGCGATGCCGATGATCCAGAACTTCTGCCCCTCCAGCGCACCTTTCACCGCCAGGAATGCGAACGGGCCCACCAGCAGCATCCCTGCAAAGAACGGAATCAACGGTCCGCGCCACAGGAGGTCGTAGGGATACACCGTGAACCAGCCGGAAACGGCCGCCGCTGCAGCAACGGCGATGGGACGGCGGGTCACCAGCATCGTCAGGGCCATGGTGCTGAGCGGCAACTGGATGGCCATCATCACCAGGACAAAAACGTTCAAAAACACCGGAATGCTGACATTGCTCAGCGGCCAGAAAAGGGAAAGAACCGCATGGAACGCAATTGGATAGCTCCGGATCGGAGCCTCCGGAATGGTGGTGTCGTAGTAGGCGAAGTTGCCCGCAATGGAAGGATCCCATTCATGGTTCACGGAGATCAGCCGGATCATGTTGGCGTGCCACGGGATGTCCCAGTCCTGGTTGATGCCCAGGAGGCCTTCAGTGCCGACTATCCACGAGACCGCTGCGACTGCTCCACCGGCGACCAGGCCGGCGAGCATGATCCACCACGAACCTGCAAACCGGTGCTTGCCAAAAATGCTTGGCGTTTCGCGGACTCCGTGGCCGAACTTGTCGGGAAACCGGCGCCGCAGCACCAGACGGACCGCGAAGAGGAGGCCTGCCAAAACCAGCAGGACCGCCGTTACCGGAAGCAGATCCCAGCTCATGCCCAGGGAGTTTCCAGTGACGCCGATGACCGTCAGGACCCCCATGCCGAGCAAGGGTGCCACAACAGGCAGGAGAGTCCTGCGTACCCCAAGCGCCTCGCCGAGGAGCCAACCGGGTCCCCACCACAACACTACGATCAGGAGTACACACAACAGCAGTGGGCCGATACCCATTCCTACGATCGCCTTTCTTAGATGCTCTTGCCGGCCATCCTCAGATAGACGACGTGGGCATTGATGCCTGCTAGTTGCGTTCCCGCAACCAGGCCACAGCTTGGTCTGCGGGCCCTTCGAACTGGACAGTCCCCGAGGACAGCACAACTCCCCTGTCGCAAATGCGCGAAATCATGTCGAGATCGTGGCTGACAACAACCAACGTCCGCCCCTCGTCGGAAAGCTGCTTGATCTTGGCCAGACATTTGCGCTGGAAAGGTTCGTCGCCCACAGCAAGGATCTCATCGACCAGGAAGATATCCGGCTGGGTATGAACGGCCACGGCAAATGCCAGGCGCAGGAACATGCCGGAAGAATAGAACTTCACTTCAGTATCGATGAACTGTTCAATCTCCGAGAAGGCGACGATTTCGTCGAATTTCTCATTGATCTCGTCTTCCGTCATGCCCAGGATGGCGGCGTTCAGGAAGACGTTCTCGCGGCCGGAGAGGTCCGGGTGGAAGCCTGCACCTACCTCAATAAGGCCGGCAACCCTTCCCTTGGTGCGGACCGTTCCCTTGTCGGGAAGAATCACCCCGGAAATAAGCTTCAACAGCGTGGACTTTCCCGAACCGTTGAATCCGAGCAAGGCCACCGTTTCACCCGGCTGGATTTCGAAGCTCACATCATGGAGGGCGTCGAACTTCCTGGAAAGGTCGCCTTTGCGTCCCTTGGCCAGCCACACCAGCGTCTCCTTGAGGGAGTGCGAGTGCCGAAGGTTGAAGGTCTTCTTGAGGTTCTTGACGATAATTGCGGCGCCCATTCAGACCTCCTGCGCGAAGTGGCCTTCGAGCCGGCGGAACACCAGCTGGCCGATGATGAGGAACAGGACAGCCATGCCCAGGCCGGCGAAACCGGTCATCAGCAAGTGCGGCGGCAGTTCAACGGGCCGGTCCACCGTGGGATACCAAAAGGCCCAGTGGAAAAGCTCCACAGCCACTGTGACCGGGTTCAACTGATAGATCGTCAACGCCCAGTCCGGGGCGAGACGACGGATCATGGTCCAGTCGTAAAGCACCGGCGATGTCCACGTGACCACCATCATCAGCATGTCCACGATGTTTTCGGCGTCCCGGAAGAAGACGTTGATCGCGCCTGCCAGCAAGCCCAGGCCTGTGGCAGTTATGGCTACTATCACGAAGCCAAGGGCCGCTCCCAGCAACTGCATGGCATCAGGACGCCATCCGTTCAGGAGGGCCGCAGCCAGCAGCACCACCAGTTGGGGCAGGAAATGGACCGCCGCCACCCACACCGAAGCGACCGGGAAAAGCTCGCGCGGCAGGTAGATCTTCTTGACCAGGGCGGCATTCCACACGATCGAGCGCGTGGCATTGGAAAAGGCTTCCGTGAAGAAGTTGACCACGATGACGCCGGAGAACATGTACAACGCATAGTTGGGGATCTGGTCGCCCACCCGCAGGACAATGCCGAGGGCAAGGAACAGCACGATGTACTGGACCAGCGGCTTTACATATGACCATGCCAGGCCCAGGACCGATCCCCGGTAACGGACCCTGAGCTCCTTGCGGACGATCAGCTTGAGCAGGTACCGACGCCGGAAGACGTCCAGCAGTCCGGCGCCAACCCCGGGTACTGCGTATGTATCAGTGGAATTAGACATCGCTAGTCTGTGGGCTCCGAAGCGTCAAACGTCTCCCGCCAGGAATCCATGGAGGTGATCTCGGGAAGGGCAGCGCGGTACTGGGCACGCAGAGTTTCCCAGTTGGAGAAGAGCTGAGCATGCAACTGGGCGGTCTCGGCGAGCAGGCGGCGGGCCAACTTGGGATCACGCTGGTACCACGAAGCGCCCGTGCCATCGGCGTTGGAGACCACCGCACTGTCCAAGTGCGCAAGGCTCCACCACTTGCCATCCTGGTGTGCCACATGGGCTTCCGGGTTGGTCCTGGCAGCATCGCGGACCGGTGCCAGTGTTTGCTTGAGTACAGTTTTGACAGCCCAGGGAAGCAGGCCCAGTGCGCCCGGCTGCTTGTAGGTCTGCGGCTTCTTCGGCGGACGCTTCCGGAAAACCTCCGGGAATGCCCCGGGATCGGTCTTCACTTGCGAATCGACAAAATCATCGCGCATGGCGCGGAGCTTCGGCATGGTGCTCGGAAGCTGCTCGTGAAGCTTGCCCGGCCCTTCCAGCACGTCCCGCAGCGCCATGATGCGGGCCTGCTCAGGGTAATACTGCATGGAAACAAGGTGCTTGATGTCGGTGTTCAGGCTTTCACGGAAGATGCGGCCGCCCTTGGGGAACGGCGAATGAAGCAAGGTGGCGATCAACCGGTTCCGCTCATGGTAGTACGCCTGCCAGTCCACGGAGTCGTCCTTGTCCGCCCAGGAGACGTGCCATACGGCCGCACCGGGAAGCGTCACAGTCGGGAATCCGTTTGCACGTCCACGAAGCGAGTACTCCGCGTCATCCCACTTGATGAAAACGGGGAGGGACAAGCCAATCGTCTCGACCACCGTCTTGGGAATCAGGCACATCCACCAGCCGTTGTAGTCGGCATCCCAGCGGCGGTGGAGCAACTGGGTGGACCGCAGGCCCTCCGCGGAGAAATCGTGGTTGCCCAGGCCTTCAACGGGGCCCCACAGGAAGCGGTAGAAGTTCACTACCTCGGCGTAGGCGTGCAGGACTGACTTGTTGTACATGTCGAACATGTGACCGCCCACGATGGTGGGTTTGCGGCAGAGGTCCGCGAATGCCACTGCACGCCGGACGCCTTCCGTTTCCAGTTCGATGTCATCGTCCAGCAGCATGACGTAGTCGCTCTTGTCCGAGACGAGCATTTCATACATGTTCCGGGCGAAACCGCCAGAGCCGCCAAGGTTGCCTTGGTTGATGATGCGGAGCTGGTCCCCCATGGAGGCGGCTACAGCGTCGAATCCGTCCTCGTCTGCCACCTTCTTGTTGCCCTGGTCCACGATGATCAGTTCGGCGAGGATCCCGCGCAAGCCGGCATCGGCGTCGATCGATTTGATCGTCTCCAGGCAGTAGTCAGCGCGGTTGAACGTGGTGACGCCAAGCGTCACTTTGCCCTGCGGACGGCCCTCATCCGGTACGGCCCAATGCGCACTGCGCAGCGTCATGCCCTCGCCGCCTGCGATGAGGTCGAACCAGTACCAGCCGCCGTCGCCGAATGGCGCGAGCGTCAGTTCGAAATCATTGGAAGCGTTGCCTTCGACGAGGATGGAGTCGACGCGCTGGGCAGCACCGCGTGCGTTCGACCTGTACACGATGACCGTGCCTTCACCTTCGGTCTCAATGTGGAGAACGGTCTTTGTGGCGATGGTCCACTTGCGCCAGTAGCTGGCCGGGAACGCGTTGAAATAGGAACCGAAGGAAAGACGCTCGCCGCGCCGGACCTGGACGGACCCGCGGTCCAGGATGTCCTCGGGATGCAGCTTCCGGGCCATTCCCACGGCCTGGACCACTGTGCCGCCGTTGTCGTCCTGCTTGCGGACCTTGTTGGTGTCCGGATCGACATACAGGGGAAGGGTGTCGAGGTCCCGGTTGGCCGGGAAGACAACCCGCTGGACAATCCTCAGGCCATCCTTGGTGGAGGCCGGAGCTTCAGCAGCAGTGGTGGCCGTCATGGCAGTCTCCTGGCTTTCGTTCTTCGTGGCGGTCATGCGTCGACTCCGCCGCTTTCAAGCTTGGCGCCGCCGGTAAAATGCGGCTTGATCTTGTTGTCGAACATGGACAGGGCGGATCCAATGGCCATGTGCATGTCAAGGTACTTGTAGGTGCCAAGGCGGCCGCCGAACAGTACCGACTTTTCCCCCCGCGCAAGATCGCGGTAGGCCAGCAGCTTGGTGCGGTCTTCGGCGGTGTTCACGGGGTAGTAAGGCTCATCGCCCTTCTCCGCGAAACGCGAGAACTCACGCATGATGACGGTCGCGTCCTTGGTGTAGTCGCGCTCGGGGTGGAAGTGCCGGAACTCGTGGATGCGGGTATATGCCGCTTCAGCGTCGGGATAGTTCATGACAGCGCAGCCTTGGAAGTCCTCGATGGGAAGGACTTCTTCTTCAAGATCGATGGTGCGCCATGACAGGTCGCCCTCGGCATAGTCGAAGTACCGGTCCACCGGGCCCGTGTAGATGACGGGGACCTGGCCAAGGACCGAGGACCGGCCAAATTCGCCGTCCTCGAAAAAGTCAGTGTTGAGGATGACCTCGATGTTCGGGTGATCCGCCATGCGTTCGATCCACGCGGTATAGCCGTCAACCGGAAGGCCTTCGTACGTGTCGTTGAAGTAGCGGTTGTCGTAGTTGTACCGGACAGGGAGGCGGGAAATGATCTCCGCCGGCAGATCCTTGGGATCAGTCTGCCACTGCTTGCCGGTGTAGTGCTTGATGAATGCTTCGTAGAGCGGGCGGCCAATCAGCTGGATGCCCTTGTCATTCAGGTTCTGCGGATCCGTGCCCGCCAGCTCGCCCGCCTGCTCCGCGATCAGTGCGCGGGCTTCGGACGGACTCATGGCCGAACGGAAGAACTGGTTGATGGTGCCCAGGTTGATGGGCATCGGGTACACCTCGCCCTTGTGGCTGGTGTAGACCTTGTGCTGGTAGTTGGTGAACTTGGTGAAGTTGTTCACGTAATCCCAGACACGCTCATTGGAGGTGTGGAAGAGGTGTGCCCCGTAACGGTGCACCTCGATTCCGGTCTTCTCCTCATTCTCGCTGTAGGCGTTTCCTCCAATATGGTGGCGGCGATCCAGAACCGCAACCTTCAGCCCCAACTCGGTAGCGGCGCGTTCTGCAATGGTCAGGCCAAAGAAACCCGAGCCGACGACGACGAGATCAGCGTTCACAAACTCTCCTGTGTATTGGCGTGCGGGCACAGAAGTGCCCACGTCTACTGGTCAAGGCTACCCGACGTGCCGCGGGTTCCCCGATTCGGCACCAGTGCCGGGCACTGGTCATCAGCCCCCGGAAACGGCGAGGGGAGGCTGGCCCACAGCCAACCTCCCCCATCGCAAACCATGGCTGGCCTGCCGTTTCAGAGTGCTATCACAGCACCTGACTTGGCCGAATCCAGGACGGCTTCAGCAACGCGCAGGGTCTCCAGGCCTTCGGCCATGGTGACAATGTTCATGGACTTGCCAAGGACAGCGTCCCGGAAGGCCTCGTGCTCCATCTTCAACGGTTCGCGCTTGGCAAGGGCAAACCGGGTGGAAGAGCCCTCTGAAACGCCACGGAAAGCTGCCACGGAGTCCCAGTCGGTCTGGAAGGTGCCATTTTCAACGAACGTCAGATCGGCCGAAATCGTGTCGGCGATGAAGGCACCACGTTCGCCAAGGACCACCGTGGTGCGTTCCTTCATGGGTGACAACCAGTTGACGATGTGGTTGGTGACCACACCGCTCTTGAGGTGGCCGATTGCCGTGACCATGTCTTCGTGCTCACGGCCGCTGCGGGAGGTCGTGTGGGCAACAACGTTGACGAAGTTGCTCTGGGCCAGCCATGCCGTGAGGTCGATGTCGTGCGTGGCCAGGTCCTTGACCACTCCGACGTCCGCGATGCGGGCCGGGAACGGCCCCTGTCGCCGTGTGCTGATCTGGTAGACCTCACCGAGGTCGCCATTGCCAAGACGGTCCCGCAGGCTCTGCAATGAGGGGTTGAAGCGCTCGATGTGCCCTACCGCGCCCACGAGGCCCTTGGCTTCGAAGGCCTCGGCGATGCGGCGTCCGGACTCGGAGTCGTTCGCAATGGGCTTTTCCACCAGGCAGTGGACACCGGCTTCAGCGAGCTGAAGGGCTACTTCCTCGTGCAGGATCGTGGGCACGGCGGCAACCGCCATATCGATCCCTTGGGCGATGAGCTCTTCGACCGAGCCGTAAACCGTCAAACCGTCGGCTACATTGTGCGGGTCGCCATACGAATCCGCGACGGCGACCAAGTCAACGCCGTCAAGTTCACGAATGACCCGGGCATGGTGGCGTCCCATCATGCCCAACCCGATGAGCCCTGCGCGGAGGTTCGCCACTAGCTGCCTGCCTTTGCGACGGCGTTAACGGCCTCGACAATACGCTCCAGGTCATCCTGGCTGAGGGACGGGTGTACCGGCAGCGACAACACGCTGGCTGCTGCTTCCTCCGTGGCAGGAAGGTCGTCGGAAGTCTGGAAGGGGGCCAGCCTGTGGTTTGGAATGGGGTAGTAAACACCCGATCCGACGTTGTATTCCTCGCGGAGGGCTTTGGCGAAGCCGTCGCGGTCCTCTTCTACCCGGACGGTGTACTGGTGGTAGACGTGTTCGTAGCCCTCGGCGACCTTGGGCGTGACAACACCTTCGATGTTGGCGTCGAAGAAAGCAGCGTTTGCCTGGCGGGTCTTGGTCCAGGCTTCAACCTTGGTCAGCTGAACGCGGCCGATCGCTGCATGGATGTTGGTCATGCGGGCGTTGAAGCCCACCAGCTCGTTTTCGTACTGGCGCTCCATGCCCTGGTTGCGCAGAAGGCGGAGGCGGCGCTCGACGTCAGCCAGCCCGGTGCTGACCATGCCGCCCTCCCCCGATGTCATGTTCTTGGTGGGATAGAGGCTGAACATGGCAAAGTCACCGAAGGTACCCACCTTGCGCCCGTTGACCGAAGCACCATGCGCCTGTGCCGCGTCCTCAAACACCTTGACTCCATGCTTGGCGGCGAGGGCCCCAATGGCGTCTACGTTAAAAGGGTGGCCGTAGAGGTGCACCGGCATGATCGCCGCCGTGCGGTCGGTGATCTTCGACTCCACGGAGGCCGGGTCAAGCGTGTAGTGGACCGGATCGACGTCGGCAAATACGGGAGTAGCGCCTGTCAATGCCACGGAGTTGGCGGTTGCTGCGAAAGTGAAGGACGGAACGATGACTTCGTCGCCCGCACCAATGCCTGCGGCGAGGAGGCCGAGGTGGAGGCCCGAGGTACCGGAGTTAACGGCGACGGCCGCCCGGCCATCCAGGAGGACCTGGGAGAACTCCTGCTCGAAGGACGCAACCTCCGAGCCCTGCGCGAGCTGTCCCGAGGCAAGGACAACCTCCACGGCTTTACGCTCTTCGTCGCCAATGATGGGTTTGGCGGGGGGAATGAATTCGGGGCTCATGCCTCTACCTCTCGAAGGGTTTCGTTTTCTTCAACATATTTGGCGCCGGTCTCAGGGCAAACCCAGGCATCACCGCTGCGCTGCAGCGGGAATCCCGCTTTTCCGACCCATCCGTGCCGCTTGGCGGGGACACCAACCATCAAGGCGAAGTCAGGTACGTCTTTTGCGACGACCGCTCCTGCGGCAACCGTGGCCCAACGGCCGATCGTTACGGGTGCAACACAGACAGCGCGGGCTCCGATGGAGGCACCCTCGCGGATGGTAACGCCGACGGGTTCCCAGTCATGGGCGCTTTTCAGGCTGCCGTCGGGGCCGACCGCCCGCGGATAAGTATCGTTGGTAAGGACCACCGCAGGTCCGATAAAGACCCCTGCTTCCAGTTCCGCAGGTTCGTAGACCAGCGCGTAATTCTGGACCTTGCAGTTATCACCCATCTTGACGCCGGTACCGATGTAGGCACCCCGTCCTACGATGCAGTTGGCTCCCAACTCCGCCTTCTCACGGACTTGGGCCAGATGCCAGATCTTGGATCCCTCACCAATTTGCGCCTCGTCCGAAACATCGGCGCTCTCTGCAACCACTATCACCGGTGAAGGTCCTTCCTCATTGAGCACACGCGACAACGAGTCTCATCTTAGCCGAGACGCAATGCCCTCGCGTCAAGGCCGCGGGGCACGGAGTTGCGGAAGTTTTCCACATAGCGCAACAGCCTAACAGCACCCCGCTGCCGTCATTCATAGCCTGATGGAACAATCCACCTACCTGAAGGGACACCCGTGACGCTGGAGTGCACGCTCGTACACGGCCCTGCCGCCGCAAACCCCGGAGCAGTGGAGGAACTGTCCCTTGAAGTTGCCCCGGGCACCTCCGGGGAAGCGCTGCAGGTTGCCCTTGAGGATGCCCGCGGAGTGGGCACCCTGTTTGTCGACGGCCAGGAGCTTTCCCGGCTCACGGTGGGGAATCCTCCGTTGGTGGCAGGCGCGGTCCTGGTCAACGGGGCAGAACCGCGGGCAGAACAGACCAGCACGGCACGGCTTCTGTTGCTCGCGCACTCGGGGCCGGCTGCGGGTTCCGTTTTTCCCCTTGTCCGCGGGACCTACCGCATCGGACGCGGTGACGCAGACATCGCTGTCTCCGACCCTGGAATGTCCCGGCACCACGCGGTACTCCGCATGTCCGGCACTGCCCTCGAGCTAGCAGCCACAGGACGCTGTAACCCGGTCTTCGTGGATGGCGTCATGACCGAGGCCACCACCGTCACTTCGCAATCACTCATCAAGGCAGGCCACTCCACCTTTACCGCCTACACCTGTACTCCTTGTGGCCCGGACATAGCTGCTGAAGCGGGACGCTCGGTGGCATCCGCTATGGAAGTCCGCAGGGTCCGCCCCGCCGGAAACCGATGGGCTTTGGCAGCAACTGCCGGCTTGCCGCTGCTGGCAGGTGTCGGGCTTGCCATGGCTACGGGCATGTGGATGTTCCTGGGTTTCACGGTGATGTCAGCCGTCAGCCTTCTTGTGCCGGCACTGGCTACCCGCAGGGCACGCCGGGAGTTCGCGCAGGACGTGGCCGAAGCTGCTGCCCGGGACAAACGACGCCGGGAGCGCGGCTCGCCGTCGGCGGCCGATCTTGTGCTGGCTGCATCCTTCCACTCAAGCCCGGGCGGCAACAGCCGCCCGGGCGCTGCCATAAGGCCCCTTGCCGCCCTTCAGCCGGAGGAGGACCGTCAGGATCACCGTGCGGGACCGCGCGATGTGTGGCTGCGGCTCGGCCTCTCCGATGCCCGGGCCAATATCGCGGTCGTTCCCGACGATCCCAGGTTCGTGCCACCTTCCATCGGGACTGTTCCAGTCACGCTGGACCCTCGCCACAAGGCAGTGGCTCTCCGCGGGAGCAACGGACACGTCGACGCCTTGGTGAGATTCATCCTGATGCAGATGGCCTTCTACGCGCCCGGGTCTCCGTTGATTGTGGCCGGGCACCACGAAAGACTGCCCTCCGCAGCCAGGTTCCTGCCCGCAGGGAGTCTGGCGGCGAATGGATCTGCCGCCCTGTCCGCGCTGAACTCCTTCCGGGGAAAGGGCAGCGGGATGCTGGTCATCCTTGACCCATCGGTTCTCGGGGAACCGGGAGAGCCGGGGTCGCTTGTCGAAACCGCCTTGGCGATGTCCTGGCGCGTCGTACTTCACGCCCCGATGGGATCCGAATACCCCTGGAAAGCCGATGTCGTCCTGGAACTGGGAACGGCCGGGACTTCGGCGCTGATGGTTGACGGCACGACACGGCATGAGTTTGTTCCCGACCTGGTGCCGGCACAGGCCTTTAATCGGTTTGCCCGCGGTATCGGCCGGGCAGGTTCCGATGGAAAGCTGCCCGTCGCGGGCGTCCCCACGTATTGCCCCTTGCCAACCCTCCTGCCAGCGGGTGCCCGCAGTATCCAGCGGCGCTGGACCAAATCGGACGCGGACATCGGCCTCCGCGCTGTTCTGGGTGTGGATGCCCAGGGTGAGGTGGAATTCGATTTCCACACGGACGGCCCGCACCTCCTCATCGGGGGAACCACGGGTTCGGGCAAGTCTGAACTGCTGAGAACCCTGGTGGCGTCCATGGCCCTGAGATATCCACCGGATGTCCTGCAGTTCCTGTTCGTTGATTTCAAGGGAGGCTCCGGGCTGGGACTCCTGGGTGGTCTTCCACACTGCGTGGGAATGGTGACCGATATCGGCGGGCAGGCGTTGGGCCGTGTCCTGGCGTCACTGCGTGGTGAGATCCGTCGGCGCGAGACAATCTTTACTGAAGCCCGCGTATCCGCGCTGGTGGAATACCGGCAAGGAAGGGTTCCCTCTGACCCGGTCATCGCCTCCTTGGTGATCGTTATCGACGAATTCAGGATGCTTGTTGATGACGCGCCAGCGGTCCTGGCTGAGCTTATGCGGATCGCCACGATCGGGCGGTCGCTGGGCATTCATCTGGTCATGGCTACCCAGCGGCCCCAGGGCGCAGTGACGGCGGACATCCGCGCCAACGTGACGTCCAGCATCGCACTCCGTGTCCAGTCCGACGCTGAATCGATGGACATCATCAGGTCAAAATCTGCAGCATCGATCCCGATTACTCTTCCAGGGCGATCATTCCTCGCAAGAGCTGCGGGTCAGCCGGAGGAATTCCAAGCAGCCACCTTGGACACGACGGATCGCAGTGGGAGCGGATGCCGGTCACCCTTTGCATCCCCGGGGGTTCCGGGCCGGACGCAACGAACCGTGGTTGTTCGATCGGCCGCGGAGGCATTGCTCCAGGTGGCAGGGGGCACCCGGCCTGCAACGGCCAGCCAGGATCCAACTGCAACCCGGGCAGGGGCAGACACGATCATCGCCGGAACAACGATTGCCTGGCGTGGCCTGGAAAGGGAACTCCCCCCTCCACCCATGGCAGAACCGCTTCCTTCTTCTGTTCCCTGGGACCAGGACATTCAGGCCGTCCTCGGCGAGGCACGGGATCCCGGGCGGGGATGCGTACTGGGTGTCCTGGACCGGCCCGAACAACAGGCACTGGAGGTCTTGGCCTGGTGTTGCCACCAGGGGCATCTCGCCATGATCGGGAGCATCTCCAGCGGAATGCCTGAGGCCTTCAGGGCAGCCGCTGCACTGGCAGCAGCACAAGGGACAGAACCCCACCTTTACATCCTGGACGCGCACGGAATGTTCCCCGACGTTTTCCATCCCGGCACCCAGCATCCGGATACTCAGGGTCCGGGCACTCAGCATCCCGGCACCCAGCATCCGGACAGCCAGCATTCGGGCACTGAGAATCCGGACACAGTGAACGCCACCTCGACAACCGCGGGGATTCCTGACTCCATCGGGGCCCTGGTGGGACTTCACCAGGTTTCCCTCGCGCTTAAGGTACTCCAACGCCTTGCGGACGAAATGGCCCGTCGCCGGGCTGCCGCGGGTTCGCACCAGAAACCCCCGGCGCTGCTTCTGGTAGTCACCGGTTGGTGTTCCTGGGCGTCAGCATTCCGCGAGTGCCGGTCGGCCTGGGCCGAAGACCTCTTCAGGGATATCGTCCGCGACGGTGCCGCAGTGGGCGTCACGGTGCTCGTGTCCGGAGAAAGGGAACTTGTGAGCGCCCGCTTTTTCGGGTCGATACCCAACCGCGCCTTTTTCCCAGCAGATTCCACGGAAGAATCACGGTTCCATTGGCCACGCATTCCGGACCTAGATCCCGTTCCCGGCAGGGCATGGACCATGGGTAGCTTCGTGGGGGGCTCCGCTGCGGCCGCCCAGTTCCGTTCTCCACCTGTCTTGGGAACCTGGCCTTTCAGGCGCCTCGCACCAGCAACCAGTCTGCCCTTCCGGGTCCGGCCCCTGCCCGGCACGGTGACCCGTCAACAGTTCCACGCCGCCATGGCCAACACCTTCGGAGCACCACAGAACCCTGATGTGGCCCCCGTCCCCCGGATGGTCACCCCCTCAGGAACCTCGACAGGCCCACTGGATCTATGGGTTGGGTTGGGAGGTGACGACGCCGTGCCCATTGCGTTGCCCCTACCGCCCGGCGGTATATGTACCGTGCTCGGCGGCCGGCTTTCCGGCAAGAGCTCCCTGCTGGCGGCCCTCCGGGAGCTGAATCCCGGCGTTCCATGGATCGCCTCCAACGACCCCCGCTCCCCCGAAGCCTTCCTTGCGGCCGCGGCCGCCGCGGCCGAGGCCGGAACCCTGGATAGCTCCAGCGTTCTTCAACTGGACGACGCTGATCAGCTGGGTGCAGACGGACGCCGTATTTTGGCCTTTCTCAAAGACAAGGTGCGTGGGCTAGTGCTGACCGCAACATCCGGGCCAACGCTCGTCCAGCGGCTCCCCCTGGCAGTTGAGGCGCAATCATCGGGTGCAGGTGCGGTCCTTATGCCGCGTTCGCCCCTGGACGGCGACTTTTTCAACATCCGGCTGGAAGCCGACCCCGGAGCTGGCGCGGGAAGGGGATACATCGTGCAGCACGGACGGCTGCAGCCATTCCAAGCGGCGTATACCGTTTGACCCGGCACCACCCACGGGCTGCAGAACCTGGTCCACGGGGGTGGCCTACAAGGCAGCGGTGCTTCCCCCCACCTTGGAAGCATAGGCAATGACGTCCTTGGTGAACAGGAAAACGAGCGCTGCAAGGGCGGGAACGATCATGGCCAACCCGGGAAGGACCAGTCCGCCGGTCATCGTCGGAAAACCGATGGTCAGGACAAAAAGCTGGGCCACCAAAGCAGCCGCGCGGGTCCATCGGTACCCCCTGAACAGGAAGTGTCCAACAGCGAACAACCAGGCCGCGAAAACCAACAAGAGACCCAGTGTGAAGACGGCACCCCAGAAGGTGAGCACCGGGGCCCCGGAGATAAGTTCGAACGCGTACCATGCCGCAGCACCGAGCAACGCCAGGGCCTCCAGCAAGACAACAACGGAGATGACAACAACTCCGGGAGGTCGGGCGCTGCCCGCTGCACCGGACGAACCGCCCCTGTCGGAGCGCCCGATGGCGCCATCGCTTGGATCCGGTCCATGGTCCGGTTGAGCAGGGTTTTCAGGAGGTCTTGACACACTGGCACACTACCGGACATAGTCATCTAGCGGTGAGGGCAGTGGCGGCTGATGTGATGCATCGCTCACGGATTCCGGGCATTTCAACGACTAATACCCCTTGTTTACAAGGCGTTAACATGAAACGCTTGACTCAGACGACCAAGGGGGCCCATGCGGGCCCCTTTCCTTTGAAGCCTCTCGTGAATGTTTTCACAAGACGGCTCCCCTAGTTCTCACGAATGGAGTGACTGATCAGCATGGATTGGCGTAACCGCGCAGCCTGCCTCGACAAGGACCCGGAGCTCTTCTTCCCAGTCGGCAACACGGGACCAGCACTTCTGCAGATTGAGGAAGCCAAGAGCGTTTGCCGCCGCTGCCCCGTCGTTGACACCTGCCTGCAGTGGGCCCTTGAGTCCGGTCAGGACGCAGGCGTCTGGGGTGGCATGAGCGAAGACGAACGGCGCGCCCTCAAGCGGCGTGCAGCACGCGCCCGTCGCGCTTCCTAGGCAGGCACACCAGAAACTAAGGCTGCGGACCATGGTCCGCAGCCTTAGTCATTTAACAACGGCATCCTGCGTCTTGCCGACCTTAAGCCCGCGCAAGGTTCAGAACGATATCGACGGCGGTTCCCCCGCCTTCGCGGGCACGCCACTGGATGGTTCCGCCCAGCTCACTGGTGACCAGTGTGCGCACAATCTGCAACCCTAGGCCCTCGGCATACTGCCCGTCAGGCAGCCCAACGCCGTCATCGGCCACGGTGACTGTGAGGAATTCATCGTTCCCATCTCCTGGCGCACGGTCGGCCAGCAGCCAGACCGTACCGGTCCGGCCCTCAAGCCCGTGCTCAACGGCATTGGTAACCAACTCATTGATGACCAAGGCCAGAGGTGTTGCGAAATCGCTCGGCAGTTCGCCGAACAAGCCTGATCGCTCGGTGCGAACATGCTGCGACGGCGACGCTACCTCGGCCGACAACCGGAACTGCCGACCAATGAGTTCATCGAAGTCGACACTCTGCGTCAGGCCCTGGGACAGGGTCTCGTGGACCAGGGCGATGGTCGCCACCCGCCGCATGGCCTGCTCCAGACCTTGCTTTGCCTCGTCGCTCACCATGCGGCGCGACTGCATCCGGAGGAGTGCTGCCACTGTCTGCAGGTTGTTCTTGACCCGGTGATGGATCTCGCGGATGGTGGCATCCTTGGTGACCAGTTCCATTTCGCGCCGCCGCAGCTCCGAAACATCACGGCACAGGACGAGCGCCCCGAACCGATGCTGTTCATCGCGCAAGGGAATGGCCCGCAAGGAAAGACTGACTCCCCTGGATTCAATTTCGCTGCGCCACGGCATACGGCCTGTGACCACCAACGGCAGTGTTTCATCAACCATCCGGCGGTCCTTGAGCAGGCCTGCTGTCACCTCAGCCAGGGACCTGCCTTCCAGTGATTCCACCTCGCCAAGCCGGCGGAAGGCTGACACTCCGTTCGGACTGGCGTACTGGACTACGCCATCGGCATCAAGCCGTATCAGGCCGTCGCCCACGCGCGGTGCGCCACGACGCGACCCAGTGGGTGATGCGAAGTCCGGCCACAGGCCCAAGGTCCCCATGCGGAGAAGGTCGTAGGCGCACTGCCTGTAAGTCAGCTCGAGACGTGAGGGCATGCGGGAACTGGAGAGGTCCATGTGCGAGGTGACCACTGCCAGCGTCCTGCCGTTGCGCACCATGGGCACCGCCTCGACGCGCAGTGCCATATCGCTGCTCCAGCTTGTCTCGCTGGAACGCTCTATGGAACGGCTGTTCCAGGCTTTCTCAACCAGCGGCCGCAGATCGGAACGGATGCCCTCGCCCACGAAGTCCGCATGAAACACCGTATGCGATGTCGAGGGACGGACGTGGGCGAGGGCGATGTATCCAAGCTCCGGGTGCGGGAACCACAGGGCAAGGTCGGCAAACGCGAGGTCGGCGACCATTTGCCAGTCGCCGACCAGGAGGTGCAGCCATTCGGCATCTCCAGGCCCGAAATCAGCGTGTTCCCTGATGGGGTCCGTAAAGATTGCCACTGCACCTCCAGTTTCGACGCGGGACCTGCCCTAGCGTCGGACGATTGACCTCAAGAGCCTTAATGCTACCGACAGGGAGGCCATGTCGTCGGCCTCGAGGGCATTGACCTCATCGAACATCGTCTTCGCGCGACCCAATTGCTCGGCATTCAGCGTTTCCCAACCCTTGAGGCGATCCGCGGCAGGGGTACCTGGCTCGCTCGCCTCAAGGACCGACGTCGTAATATCCGCCACCGTTGAGTACAGGTCATCCCGCAGCGCTGCGCGGGCAAGCGCCTGCCAGCGGTCATCGCGTGGCAGGGAACTGATCCGCTCCAGCAGTGAGTCGACGTGGAACCGGTTAAAGACGGTGTAGTAAACGTGGGCAACGTCCTCGACGCTGATGCTGCCGGCCTGGGCGATCCTGGCGATGTCCAGTAAAGCGTAGCTCTCAAAGAGTTCCGCCCAGCGGTGGGCCAGATGGTCAGGCAACTGCCATCCCCGGGCCTTGTCCAGCCATTCGGTGACGCGCTCCTTGTCATCACCGCGCAAGTAATCCAGGAGCCTGGCCCGCAGGGGCGCCATCATTGGCTTGAAGGAATCCACGACGTCGGCGATCGGCTGCGAAGCGATGCCCTGGCCAAGAATCCAGCGGACTGCGCGGTCGAGAAGTCGCCGGATGTCCAGGTGGACTTCACTCCAATGCTCCGTGGGGAAGGACGCCGGGAGGGCGTTCAGCTCAGCGATCATGGGGTCGAGGTCGTAGATTTCACGCAGGGCTACGAATGCCTTGGCGACTGCAACCTCGGAGGCCGAGGTTTCCTCGATGGCGCGGAAGGCAAAGGTGATGCCTCCCAGGTTAATGATGTCGTTGGCCACCACCGTTGCAACAATCTCACGCCGCAGCGGATGGGTATCCAGTTCCGCGTCGAACCGTTCCCGCAACTGCTGCGGGAAGTAGGAACGGATCGTCTCCTTGAACCAAGGATCGTCCGCGAGGTTGCTGTCCCGGAGCGCAGCGGTGAGTTCGATCTTGGCGTAGGCGGCCAGGACCGACAGTTCGGGCGATGTCAGGCCCTGCCCCTGCTCCAGCCGCTGCCGCAAGGAGTCGGTTGTCGGCAGCGCCTCGAGGTCGCGCTTCAGGTCGGCAGACTTTTCCAGCCAATCCATGAGCCGTTCGTAGCTCGGGCTCCAGTCGGCAACGCGCGTGCGGTCATTCAGGAGCAGGATGTTCTGGTCGATGTTGTCCTGGAGGACCAGGCGTCCCACTTCCTCGGTCATGTCGGCGAGGAAGGCCGAGCGCTCTGCGGCCTCCAGCTTCCCGGCGGCGACCATCCTGTCGACGAAGATCTTGATGTTGACCTCGTGGTCGGAGCAGTCCACGCCGGCGGAGTTGTCGATGGCGTCGGTGTTGAGGATGACTCCCTGGAGTGCCGCTTCAATCCGGCCACGCTGCGTAAGACCCAGGTTTCCACCCTCCCCGACAACCTTCACGCGAAGATCCCGGCCGTCGACCCTGATCGGATCGTTGGCTTTGTCTCCAACAGCGGCGTTGCTCTCCGTGCTCGCTTTGACGTAGGTGCCGATGCCGCCGTTATAAAGGAGGTCGGCAGGAGCGAGGAGGATGGCTTTCAGGAGCTCGGGCGGGCTCAACTGGGTTGTCCCTTCCGGAAGCCCGAGTGCCTTGCGTGACTGTTCGGAAACCGGGATGGTCTTCGCCTGGCGCGGGTAGACGCCCCCGCCTTCGCTGATCAAGTTCCGGTCGTAGTCGTCCCACGAGGAGCGTGGCAGTTCGAAAAGCCGCTTCCTTTCTTCGAAGGACGTCGCTGCGTCAGGCTCGGGATCGAGGAAAATGTGCCGGTGGTCGAACGCGGCCACCAAACGGATGTGGCGTGACAGGAGCATGCCGTTGCCGAAGACATCACCGGACATGTCACCCACGCCCACCACGGTAAATTCTTCCGTCTGGGTGTCGAGGTCAAGCTCGCTGAAGTGCCGTTTGACAGACTCCCACGCTCCACGCGCAGTGATGCCCATCGCTTTGTGGTCATACCCGACGGAGCCTCCGGAGGCGAAGGCGTCTCCCAGCCAGAAACCATAGTCCGCGGCGAGACCGTTCGCGGTGTCGGAGAACGTCGCGGTGCCCTTGTCCGCGGCCACCACCAGGTAGGAGTCGTCGCCGTCGTGGCGGACAACGTCCGACGGCGGCACCAGGCTTTCGCCGTCGGCACTGGTGACGAGGTTGTCCGTGATGTCCAACAGGCCCCGGATGAACGTCTTGTAGCTCTCGATACCCTCAGCCATCCAGGCGGCCCTGTCCTCTGCAGGGTTTGGCAGCTTCTTGGCAAAGAACCCACCTTTGGCCCCGGTGGGAACGATGACGGCGTTCTTCACCGTCTGCGCCTTGACCAGGCCAAGGATCTCCGTGCGGAAGTCTTCACGGCGGTCGGACCAGCGCAGGCCACCGCGGGCCACCTTGCCAAAGCGCAGGTGCACGCCTTCGACACGGGGCGAGTAAACCCAGATTTCGTACATGGGCCGCGGGAAAGGCAGGCCGTCAATGGACGTCGGGTCGAGCTTGAAGCTCAAGTAGCCCTTGTTCTGGAAGTAGTTGGTGCGGAGTGTGGATTCGATGAGGTTCACGAAGGTGCGCAGCACACGGTCCGCATCGAGCGTGGCTACCTGTTCGATGGCTTCGGCAAGCGCTGTACGCGCCACCGCCTGCCGTTGCGGGCGCTGGTCCGCATCCACGGCGGGATCGAACCGCGCATTGAAGAGGACGATGAGGCCGCGGACAACGTCAGGATTGGACAGCAAGGTATCGGCAATGAAACCGAAGGAATTCGTGTTGCCCATCTGCCGCATGTACTTCGCGTAGGCCCGCAGGACCGTTACCTGGCGCCAGTGCATCCCTTCGCGCAGGACCAGGCGATCAAAGTTGTCAGATTCCACCGCTCCCGTGACGGCAGCACCGAAGGAATCAGCCAGGAGTTCACCTGTGGTGAGGGGATCGATGCCGGCGGGGTACTTGAGACCCAGATCATAGAGGAAGAAGTCCCGGTGGTCAGCCGTTTCAATCTCGAAGGGACGCTCATCCAGCACTTCCAGGCCCAGGTTGTGGAAGTAGGGCAAAATTTGGCTGAGGCTCTTAGGCTCCATCAAGTACAGCTTGACGCGGGCGTCTTCCTCAAGGGACTCCCCCGCACCTTCGGGCAGGTATACGTGGACACCGGGTCGCAGGTCCTTGGGGACACCACCCGTTCGTTCCGCCTCGGCGCCGTACTTCTCGAAGCGTTCGATGTCCTCGAGGGCGTCCTCTACTTCATAGTCCACCCGGTAACCGGCAGGAAAAGCCTCGGCCCACAGTGCTGAGAGCATGTCGGCGTCCTCAGACGGACGGTTGTCGCGGAGGACTTCCGCGATCCCTTCACTCCACGACCGGGAAGCTCGCATGAGGCGGTGTTCGAGGTCTGCGGCATCCACCTCAGCCAGTTCAACGTTGCGGGGCAACCTGATCCGGAAGAAGACGCGGGCGAGGGCCGATTCCGTGATGCGTGCCTCGTAATCGATGCTTTCGGCCTGGAACGTTTCCCGCAGTTCCTGTTCAATGCGGAGCCGCACACTGGTGGTGTAGCGGTCGCGCGGGAGATACACCACGGCCGACATGAACCGGCCGTAGATGTCCGGGCGCAGGAACAGCTTGGTGCGGCGCCGTTCCTGGAGCCTCTGGATCCCGGTGGCTGTGGCGGCAAGGTCCGGCACTTCAATCTGGAACAGCTCATCACGAGGGTAGGTTTCGAGGATACCCAACAGGTCCTTGCCCGAGTGGGAGTCAATGGGGAACCCGGCGTTACGGAGGACAGCATCGACTTTGTCCCGCACGATCGGAATGCTGCGCACGGAACCTGTGTAGGCGCTGGTGGCGAACAGGCCAATGAAGCGCCGCTCCCCATTGACATTGCCTGCGGCATCAAAGCTCTTGACGCCGATGTAATCAAGGTAGGCCGGGCGGTGAACCGTGGAGCGGGAGTTTGCCTTGGTGATGACCAGTGCGCGCTTCTCGCGGGCACGTTTTCTGCCTGCGTCCGTCAGATGTTGAACCTGGCGGGTGTGGTCGCCGGCACGGAGCAAACCCAGCCCGCTGTCTTCACGAAGCTGCAGGACATCTTCCCCGTCTTCGTTCACGAGGTCATACTCGCGGTATCCGAGGAACGTGAAATTGCCGTTATCCAGCCAACGCAGCAAGTCCTGGGCCTGGCGCAGTTCCGCGATTTGTTCGGGATGGGTTACGCTCCCGAGCGCCTCGGCAAGCTCCAAGGCCTTGCTCCGCATCTTGGGCCAGTCCTCAACGGCGGCACGAACGTCGCCGAGGACTCTCTGCAGCCCGGCTACCAATTCAGCACGGGCTTCTTCGCTGACACGGTCGATTTCGACGGCGATCCACGACTCCATGTGGGAGGCGTTGTCGCCATCGCCGAGCAGATGGGCGACGCTGGGCAACGCGGCAGTGTCACCGCTGGAGATCCCGATATTGGAAGGGACCCTCGAGACCTGGCTGAGTTCGCCTGTCACACGGTTGCGCGTAACGACGAACAACGGGTGCATCACGAGGCGGATGGCACAGTTCTGCCGGACGAGTTCGGCATTGACGGAGTCCACCAGGAAAGGCATGTCGTCTGTGACGATATAGACGACGTTACGTTCGGGCTCGCTAACGATCTCCACGAGGGCATTGCCCGGGCGCCGGGACTGAGCGATTTCCCTGTGCCTGGTTGCCCGTGAAGTGAGCGTCTCCGGTGAGTAGCTTCGGGAATCCTCTTCAGCCAGGTGCTCGTAGTAGTCGCCGAAAAACCCCTCCCGGACTACTGCTGTACCCGACCGATCCTCCACGCTGGATCCTGACGACATGTTGTAAACGCCTCCATCACATGTTGATTGCTGCGACTCTGCAGCCCACACCGTGAGCCTAGCGCGTTAGGAGGCGCATGGCTCTGGTAGATCGTCCAGCAGATGTGCGATTCTGCTGGAAGTCTGCACAGACGAGCCGGGCGATGGCGAGACGGAGGGCTGAATCCGGGGCGCATTCCAGAAGGACTGACCCGCTCAGCAGCGCGGCATCACAAGCCTCGGAGTCGGCAGGCAGGAAGGCCTCGATATCCCCCGTCGGACCAAAACGCTGCCAGGCCTCCCCCAGTTGCTTTCGGGGCGAGCGCCCCACCGATGAACGCCGGACCTTGTTCAGCACTACCCTTGGGGCGGCGTCCGGAACGGCTTGAGCCAGCTCGGCCAAACCCCTGACGAGGCGCGGCATACCGATTGCGTCGGCCGCCCCGACCGCAATGACCTCATCTGCGACCTCAAGGCTCCTGAGGGTTGCCGCGTTGCGCCGCGGGGCCATGGAATCAAAACTGAGTTCCTCGTCCGCTTCGAGGCAGAAGCCCGTATCGACCACGACCGTGTCAGCCTTCTCCCTTGCCCGTTCGAGAACCTTCGACAACGCCGAAGCCCGAAGCTCAATCCAGCGGTCCGCCCTTGTGGTACCTGTGAGCACACGGAAAGAACCGCTCTTTGTGAACACCTCAAGACTCGCCCTATCCAGGGCGGCATCGTCCAGGACCCCTTGGTCGGCCATCCTGCACGCTTGTGCGAGTCCGGCCGACTCATCCAGGAGCCCCAGCAGGACCGACACACTGGCACCGTAGGTATCCGCGTCAACCAGGACGACAGATTTCCCCGTGGCCGCAAGCTCAGCGGCAATGTTCACGGCCAGCAAGGTGCGGCCCGGCGAGCCCGCCGGCCCCCACACGGCAAGTATGCGCCCTGCCCCGGATGCTGCTGCCGTGGTCACCGAGGCGGTCGCGGCTGCCCGCACAGGCGCCCGTGACACCGCATCAGAGAATCCCGCATGGAGGACCGTCTGCACAGAAAATCGGTCCTGCACGCTGTCAACGGCGTCAGTGATGCTGGAGGCCAGCGAGCGGGCATCAATCGCCGGCGGAGCCGGCACGACGCCAATGGAGCGGAGACGGGAGGCCTCCAGCGGATCATCCGTCAGGGCAACTATCGAGACACCGGCAGCCTGCATCCGCTCCACGAGAGTACCCGTCAACTCGCCGCTGCCTTCGGCAACAACTGCTGCGGCAGCAAGTCCGCTTTGACAGGCGGCGAGCAACTCCGCGAGCTCCGAGCAGCGGCGGACAACCGTGACGGGGCCACGCAGCCGCTCCAACCCGCTGACGATATCTTCCTGCCCTGGCCCGACAGTGACGACGGGAATGCTCACTTGGCCACCCCGGCAGGGTTCCAGACCACAGAAACGGCAGCTTCATTGGCCAGGGCGGCCAGCAACTTCGGCATCTGCTCATCGGTGACCAGCACGAGGACCACCGTCTCCTTTGCCGAGCCCAGGCCAGTGGATCCGGGCGTGATGTGGGCGATCTCCGCGCCGGGGAGCAGCAATTGGGGATCGCCAAAAGAACCCCCCGGGCCAGGCATGGCGACCCATACGTCCAGCCTTGCGCCGGGAACAGCCTGTGGCGGCAGCATTTCCTTGACGGAAACCGCGACCGGCTTTCGGTTCAGGTCGTCGGGCCGCCCCAGGCTCTGCCGGGGTAGCAGTTCACTCCTGGCCACCCGCTGCAGGGCTACCTGGCCGTCGGCAAGTCCACCGCCGACCGTGACATAGGCGGGCTCCACGTCATCGAGCCGGACATTGACCACTGCCAGGTCTTCAGCCGTGACGGTTTGGCCGACGGCGATGTCCTCCCGCGCAGCGTAGACCGGGATGGTCTTGTCAGCAGAAGATGTAACCGCAACCACGCCGGAAACGGAGAGAAGAACCAGCAGCACCCCGATTAATAGGCGGGGGTCTTTCCAGGACGGCTTCCTGAGCCTTACTGCCTCGACAGCCGCTCCCTGTTTCATGATCCACTCCCCCGGTAGGTTTACAGCACAACCCCTGCACCGCGTCCCATTCTGCTCGGCGAGATGATGCAAACCAAAGCAAAGGACGCGCAAATGTGGATAACTGCACCAAACAGGGACAACCGGTGGCAAAATAGTTCCATGCCCCGTTTTTTGACTCTGGCGGACGTCGCCGAACAGCTACAAATCAATTCCCCCCAGGCCTACGCCCTGGTTCGCAGTGGCGAACTCAAGGCCATCCAGGTCGGTGGACGCGGCCAGTGGCGCATCGAAGAAAAAATGCTGGAACAGTACATCGAGAACCGCTATGCGGAGGCGAGCCGCATGATCGAGGAAGCCAAGGCCAAGTCGCACCAGCCTTCCCGATAGACCTCGCCCATCAGGCATGAAGCTCTCTCGATGAAAGGGCAAGCAGCGAACCGAAGGGAATCGTTACGACGGCCCTCACATCGTGTTCCCGCCGGACCTCGCCGCGACTCACGGTGAGATCGAAATGGTCCCTGCCGACCCGGTCAATCACACCGGTTACAACGCGTCCTTCGCTGCCGCTCCCGCTGAGGTGGGCATTGACATGTACCCTGTCACGGGCCAGTGCCCGCAGGCCGCTTGCCAACCCCAGATTTCCCGGGCGGGTGGACTGTTCCACTCTCCGCCCCAGATCCATCACGTACGTGACGGCCGCGTGTGGCACCAGCCATTGACGGGGACCATCGGCGAGCACCAGCGACTCACGTCCCACGTACCGAAGTTCGCCGTGCAGCCGCAGGCCGCCCTCAAGCACCAGCCCCATCACGTTATGGGTGGCTGCGCGAAGCCGGTCCGTCAACCCAACAGCCGCAATCTCCACGTGCGCGCGCCCGGATATCTCGGACTCGAGCCCGCGCATCTGCAGCGCGGCCATCTGGGATTCAAAATCCTCAAAGAGAGAGTCCCATCTCATCTTGATAGCCTAAGTGCCGTCAACACCAAAACCAACTCATTGCACACAAGACTTGTCATGATTGGACAATTCCAAACATCTGTGGTCAGAATGAGCCAAGAGTACTAAATGACATCAAATGACCACAGAGAGGCTCCCGTATGCGCCGAGCAATGCCCGTCCACCGCGATGCTGCCATGGCCGGGACAGTCCTCCTGTTGGGCATACTGCTCGCTGCTGCCGGCCGGATGCTCCTGGGCCGGTCGGGAATGATGGAACACCGCAACGACATTCCCTTTGATCAACTTCTGGGCGTGGTCGCCAGCCTGACGGGAGTCATCATCGTGGTGTGGTGGCTGCTGTCGTTCACCCTTGCCTTGGTCGCGGCACTGCTGCATCGAAAGGGCCGTGCAGGCACAGCCGCGGCGAAATTCAGCCCCGCGTTCATGCTCCGGCTGGCTGTGGCCTTGGTTGGTTTGAACCTGGCGGGTCCCCCGGCGGCGGCCATCGCTGCGACAGCACCGGAACCTGCATGGCATCCGCAGCCCCACACCTCGGCATCCGTGGCATGGCAACCCGGCATCGGCCCAGAGGCAACCTCCACGTCCCCGTTGAATCAGGACGATGCCCGGCAGTCCTTACCCACGGTGCCGTTGCCGGGATGGAAACCGGATCGGATCGTCGAAGAAACAGGTCTGCTCAGCCGTACGGGTTCACGGGCTGCAGAACCGGGTACCGTCGGCCGGTCCGGAGTTGTAGTCCGGGAGGGCGATTCGCTGTGGACCCTGGCCTCTGCGCATCTCGGGCCCCTGGCCACCGATGCAGAAGTTGCCCTTCACTGGCCCAAGTGGTTTGCGGCCAACCGGTCAATCATCGGAGACGATCCCACGAAGCTTCTGCCGGGCCAGGTTCTGCAGCCTCCGTCGCTCTCCTAGGCGACCCTCCAGACTCCGTTCCGTACCGGACACCGCCCACTCAGGGGCAGTGTCTTGCCCCCACAAAACCAACCAGAGTCATCCCAGACGTAGCCATCAGAACCGGCGTCGCCCACGCCACGGTTCACACTGCGAACGCATGAGGATCGACCATGACCGTTGGAACAGCCAGCCGCACTACCAGCCGCACGAGGCCCAAAAGGCCTCCTACTCATCACGGTTCGCCCGCCCCCGGGATAGATATCAGGCTGGTGGCCAGGAGCATTGCCCAGGCGGCGGTGGAGGTTTTGGCAGGGACCCGCCCGATTCAGCAGTTGGCCAGATCCATGAATGCGGAATGTTTTCTGTCGTTGCAGCAGCGGGCAGCGCTCACACGGGAACACATGGCCCGCAACCGCACTTCCTGCCAAATTCACCAGAGCCCGATGGTTCGCTCTGTGCGCGTCTGCAGCATCTCGGAGACCATCCACGAGGCCGCAGTCGTCGTGTCAGAAGAACAACGGTCCAGGGCGATTGCCATGAGGTTGGAGCATCAGGAAGGCATGTGGCAGGTCACTGCCCTGGAAATTGGCTAGGAACAGAACAGGCCCGGCACCGAGTGTTCGGTGCCGGGCCTGCTCCATGGTTCAGGTCAGCGGCGCTTCTTCTTTGTTTGTTTCCGTTGGTCCTGGGCCGCTGCCTTGGCAGGATTGCCTGATCGGCCTGCGCTCCGGCCTTCAATGCGCGTTTGCGTTGCTCCATCTTCCCCGGGCGCGGTGTACTGCAATTGCGCGGGCCTCTCGGGGGCTTCCAGTCCTGCTGCCCGGATCTGCGGGTCGTGGTGTTCGGTATGGATGCCGGCAGGACTGTCGTCCGTCACAACCACGTCTTCGGCCGGGGTCACCTCGACCTCAAGGTTGTACAGGAAGCCGATGCTTTCCTCACGGATGGCTTCCATCATGCTCTGGAACATCACAAAGCCTTCGCGCTGGTACTCCACCAGTGGATCACGTTGTGCCATGGCCCGCAGGCCGATGCCTTCCTTGAGGTAATCCATCTCATAGAGATGTTCCTGCCACTTCCGGCCGAGCACGGACAGGACGACCCGGCGCTCAAGCTCGCGCATACTTTCAGAACCGATCGCCTCCTCGCGTGCCTGGTAGACAAGCTTCGCGTCGGAGAGGATTTCGTCCCTGAGGAATTCGGCGGTGACCTTGGACCTGCCGCCGGCTTCGTCAATGATGTCCTGGGCCGTGATGGTGGCCGGGTAGAGAGTCTTCAGGTTGGCCCACAACTGGTTGAAGTCCCAGTCGTCGCCGGTACCCTCGGCCGTAGCGGCGTCGATCAGGGAGTTGATGGTGTCTTCCAGGAAGTACTGGACCTTCTCATGGAGGTCATCACCTTCGAGGATCCGCCGACGGTCGCCGTAGATGGCTTCACGCTGGCGGTTAAGGACGTCATCGTACTTGAGGACGTTCTTCCGTTGCTCCGCGTTGCGGCCCTCCACCTGGCCCTGTGCGGAGGCAATCGCACGCGAAACAAGCTTCGATTCAAGTGCGACATCGTCCGGAACGGAGCTATTCATCAGCCGTTCTGCCGCGCCCGAGTTGAACAGGCGCATGAGGTCATCCGTCAACGACAGGTAGAACCGGGATTCGCCTGGGTCGCCCTGACGGCCGGAGCGGCCACGCAACTGGTTGTCGATCCGCCGGGACTCGTGGCGTTCGGTTCCGAGGACGTAGAGACCGCCAAGGTTGAGGACTTCCTCGTGCTCGTCCTTGACCGCTTGCTTGGCCTCGGCCAGCGCACCAGGCCAGGCGGCCTCGTATTCCTCGGAGTTTTCCTCGGGGTCCAGACCGCGTTTGGCCAGTTCGGCGATGGCCGTGAACTCCGCGTTGCCGCCGAGCATGATGTCGGTACCGCGGCCTGCCATGTTGGTGGCCACGGTGACGGCGCCCTTTCGGCCAGCCTGCGCCACGATCGATGCTTCACGCGCGTGGTTCTTGGCGTTGAGTACCTCGTGGCGGATCCCTTCCTTGGCAAGAAGCTTGGAAAGATACTCGCTCTTCTCGACACTGGTAGTGCCCACCAGGACCGGCTGTCCCTTTTCGTGCCGTTCGGCAATGTCCTGGACCACGGCGTCGAACTTCACGACCTCGTTCTTGTACACAAGGTCCGGCTGGTCGATGCGCTGCATGTCGCGGTTGGTCGGGATCGGAACAACGCCAAGTTTGTACGTACTCATGAACTCGGCGGCTTCAGTTTCCGCCGTACCGGTCATTCCGGACAGCTTGCTGTACATGCGGAAGTAGTTCTGCAGCGTCACGGTGGCCAGTGTTTGGTTCTCGGGCTTGATTTCGACGTTTTCCTTGGCCTCAATGGCCTGGTGCATGCCTTCGTTGTAGCGGCGACCGGCAAGGATACGGCCGGTGTGCTCGTCGACAATCAGGACTTCACCGTCAAGGATCACGTAGTCCTTGTCCCGTTTGAAGAGTTCCTTGGCCTTGATGGCGTTGTTAAGGAAGCCAATCAGGGGCGTATTGGCGGACTCGTAGAGGTTCTGGATGCCGAGGTAGTCTTCCACCTTTTCGATGCCGGCTTCGAGGACACCGACCGTGCGCTTCTTTTCGTCGACCTCGTAATCGACCTTGGGTTCCAGCCGCTGAACCACCTTGGCGAATTCGCTGTACCACCGGTTGGTGTCTCCCTGGGCAGGGCCGGAGATGATGAGCGGCGTACGGGCTTCGTCGATCAGGATGGAGTCGACTTCGTCCACGATGGCGAAGTGGTGGCCGCGCTGCACAAGTTCGCTGGCATCCCATGCCATGTTGTCGCGGAGGTAATCGAAGCCGAACTCGTTGTTGGTGCCATAAGTGATATCAGCGGCATACTGCTGGCGCCGGACTGCGGGGTCCTGGTTTGCGAGGATGCAGCCACTCGTGAGGCCCAGGAACCGGTAGACGCGACCCATCAGCTCGGACTGGTATTCGGCGAGGTAGTCGTTCACCGTGACCACGTGCACACCCTTGCCTGTGAGGGCGTTAAGGTATGCGGGGGCCGTGGCCACCAGGGTCTTGCCTTCACCGGTCTTCATTTCGGCGATGTTGCCCAGATGCAGTGCCGCACCACCCATGAGCTGGACGTCGAAGTGGCGCATGCCGAGTGTTCGCGACGATGCCTCACGGACGGCGGCAAAAGCTTCCGGCAGCAAACTGTCCAGGCTTTCACCGTCCTGGTGGCGGCTGCGGAGCCGGTCCGTCTCTTCACGGAGTTCGGCGTCGGAGAACGTCGTGAAGGAGTCTTCCAGGGCATTAATGGAATCGGCATAGTTCCGCAGTTGCTTGAGTGTTTTTTTGTCACCCGTGCGGAGAAGTTTTTCGATTAGTGATGCCACGTGAAATTGCTCCCAGTCTCATGCTGCCGAATTCTGGCTGTTTCAGTCTACGGGAGAGACCAACGCCACGTTGTCCGGTTTCCCTGACAGCGGACTGCGGAGTTCCAGATCATCCCCAGGGCTGACGCTCCGCCACGCCACCTCCTCCGCGAGGGCCGCAGAGAGATCGCCCACGGGCCAAACCTCAACGTCCTTCAGTCCCAGCCATGCGGCCATGAGCCAAAGCTCGGCGGAAAGTTCGACGGCGGTATCCGCCGGGGCTGTTGGCTCACCGTGGGCGGAACGGACCAGGAGACGGCCTGCGCTGCGGTCGGCTTTGAGATCGACCCTGGCAACGATGCTGTCCCGCAGCAGGAAGGGCAGGACGTAGTAACCAAAGCGCCGCTTGGCTGCCGGTGTATAGATCTCGATCCGGAAGTGGAAGCCGAACAGTTCCTCCAGCCGCCGTCTCTCGAAAACCAGGGAGTCAAAGGGGCTGAGGAGGGCCCGCGCCTGCGCTTTTCGCGGGAGCCGCGACAAGCAGTGCCGGAAAACCTCACGATCCCAGCCCTTCACCTCCACCCGTTCCAAGCGCCCTGCGTCGAGCAGCCGCCGCACAGAATCCGCGGAGGCTTTCAAGGGCGTGCGGAAGTAGTCGGCGAAACAGCGCACAGTACCAATCCCATGGGCCCGGGCGGCCGCTTCAATGAGACGGTCAAGCGATTGGTCGTCCGTGCAATGGCGGGTACGTTCTACCTGGACCACCCGCGAAGCGAGGGTATACCGGCGTTCGAATTGTGGAGTGCGGGACGCAGCCGACACGCGCCCTTCCTCGAACAAATGCTCAAGGACGCGTTTGACGATATTCCAGTTCCAGCCCCAATTATCCCGGGTCCCGACTTCTTCATGCCCAAGCCTTGCCGTCAGTTCCGAGGCCGTCAGGGGACGGCTGGCCGCGAGGGTTGCCAGGATCTGCTCTTCCATATCCAGGCGCACCGCTGGGTCCATCCGGTGGGCACCGACCCACGAGCGGCGCTGCCACTGCAGGAGGTCGTGGAAGTGTTCCGGCAAGATAAAACTTGCCTCGTGCGCCCAGTATTCGATCATCCTCCGCGGCTTGCGGCCGGCCATTGCTTGGAGAATGGCGGTGTCATAGTTGCCCAGCCTTGAGAAGAAGGGCAGGTAATGGCTTCTTGCCAACACATTGACGGAGTCGATCTGCACAAGGTTGAGCCGGGCAAAAGTCCGGCCCACCGCCCGCGGGGTCACGGGGCCGGTGGGCCGGGCTGTTGCGAGTCCTTGGGCTGCCAATGCGATCCGCCGTGCCTGCTGGAGGCTCAGCGAAGCGGTCATGGGGGTCCTTTCACTCGGTTGGCATTCTCCTATTTTGCGCTGGCTGCCTGGTCGTCAGAGCGGTAGGCGTGGATTTTCTCCTCCACGGCTTCGACTCCGGGCTCGCACGTTGAATCGAGAGTGATCACTCCGTAGGTCCAGCCGCTTCGCCGGTACACCACGGAGGGGGCGTTGGTTTCCTTATCGAGGAAGAGGTAGAAGTTGTGGCCCACCAATTCCATGTTGTCCACGGCGTCATCCAGCGTCAGCGATGCAGCCGGGAAAACCTTACGCCGGATCAGAACCGGCGAGTCACCCGCCGGGATGTCATTTTCAATGTCATACGGGGACCGCTCGTCCGCCAGGGCCTGCGGTTCCTGGTGATTGGAGGATTCCGCGTAAATGGGCTCACTGGTACTTGCGGGTTCAAGGGATGCCGTTGCTTCCCGAACGGCTTTGGGCGTGTGGCGCCCGTGGTGCACCTTCTTCCGGTCCTTCGCGCGGCGAAGCCTCTCCAGCAGCTTGTTGTACGCGAGATCGAAGGCAGCAAATTTGTCAGCGGCGGTGGCCTCTGCACGGATAACGGGGCCGCGGCCCAGAACAGTTACTTCAACGGTGAGCTGGCCCGGGGTTTGCCGGGGATTGGTCTCCTTGGAAACCTTGGCGTCTACTCGCTGAACTTTGTCCCCCAGCGATTCAATCTTTGAGATTTTTTCGCCGGCGTATTCGCGAAAGCGGTCAGAAACTGTCAGATTTCGTCCGCTGATCATGAACTCCATGGTGCCCTCCAAATAACTCAGGTGACACGACAACGACGCTGTTGGGGGCCGGTCTGACAGACAGTCGAGCCCCTTTCCGAGCCGCTATCGACAGGTACAACTTTTCTTGGTACCCACAACCGACGTTAGTTCATCGGCACGAGTTATTCACCCTTTAGCAACTTATTTTTTGATTGAGTCTTAACCACCGTTTCGGTATCGACCGGGTTGCCCTGGGAGGCGTAGGCTGGTGGCCTCGTGGCCGCCAACACCACGGCTCCGCAGACGATACCTCCGGCTTCCGAGACCGCCCGGGCAGCTTCAGCAAGTGTGGCCCCTGTGGTCAGGACGTCGTCCACCACCAGGCATCTGCGCCCACTGATCCTGCCCCGGCTGCGGCGCCTCACGCGCATGGATCCACGGACCTTCCGCGCCCGCTCCCCCCGGGCCAGGCCTTTTTGCCCCTCCGCGTGCATTGCCGGTGCGCCGCCTTTGCGCAAGACCCCCGCCCGGTTTCGCAAGAAGTCGATAGCAAGTGCGGGCAACGCCCCGGCCGGCTTCTCCAGGACGTCGGCAATGCCAAGGTTGGTCAGCATTCTCCGGCGCCGCAAGCTGCCCAGGAGGACATGGACCGGACTGAATCCGCGGCGCCGGAAGGCAGGGCCGCTGCTGGGAACCGGTACCAGCAGGAGTCCATGCCCGGATCCGATGGCAGTACGCAGGGCGTTGCCGAGGCACACCGCGAGAACGCCTGCAAGCCGCCACTGCCCTGAGCGCTTGAAGGAAAGAATCGCCTGGGCCAATTCGTCGCGGTATGCACCGGCAGCCACGACGCCGAGCTTGACTGAGCCATCCGTTTCCACCAGGGCGGGAGCCTGCTGTTCTGCCCTGAACGGAGACTTGCACAGCAACCTTATGCGGCGGGCACATGCGGCACAGAGAACGGTGTCTTCAACGCCGCAACATATGCAGTCCACGGGAAACAGCAGTGCCGCCACCTCGGCCCAGGCTTTGAGGAACCCGTGGAGCATCCGCCCCGGACCGGCCCTGGCCACGGCCCGGCGCCGTGGGGCCCGCGGATCAGCCGCCGTAAGGTCCGGATCCGGCGGACGGAGTGGCAGTGCCGGCAATCCGGCAGGCAAGGTTGGCATTGTCCAAGCATCGCCGGTGGCCCGGCCCCGCAGAAGCCACCAGGTGCGCTATGTGGACAACGGGACCCAGGCTACCCCGGGAACGCTGGTTCAGAAGGACCCTTCAGCTGCAGTTCCCAACCGTTGCCGACGCGCTGGAAGACACCGTCGGCCGACTGTCCGTAGATTTGTTCCGACCCGTTGCCTGCGCTGAGGTAGGTAAGCCCATCCCAGGGGGCCAGCTGTTGAGGCTCTCCGGACGCCAGCGACAACAGTTCCGGAACGACCGTCCCCGAGGCGGAGCCTGCCATCACCGCGACCGTTGAACCATTGACCCAGACACCTTGATCCGGAGATGAGGAACTGAAGAGGGTCAGCGGGCCGGTGAGATCCTTTGGTGTGCCGTCTGAATTCCGCACGATGCCGGTCACCTGTACCAGTGTCTTGCCGTTCACTTCGGATATGACCAACGCCCGGGCACCTTCCCGGGAGACACGAAGGTCTTTCACCGTCCGTCCGGACAACCAAGCCGGCGCCATGGTGACAGTCGGTACGGCCATACCGGGCGCAACCCCGGTGGGCTTGAATGCCACCAGTTCGCTGCCGCCTCCGGCAGCCGGACGAGCCGTCCAGATCCAATCATGCGGGCTGAACGACGGACCGGTCAGTGTGCTTCCCGTGGTCAATTGGCGGGGAGGTTGTCCCGGTTCAATGGAGTACAACGCGTTCTTCTCACCGTTGAGGAACGCAATGGTCTGGGACACGGGCGATTCGGCAGGGGTACGGGGACCCAGTGCGGCCACGGACTGGATATCCGGCAGTGGCGACACCCGGTTGTTCTCATAGCGGACGAGGTCCCCGTTGTTCACGGCCACCTGCCGGGCGGGGACCGTCTTGTCCACTACCGGTGGCAGGACGGAGCCGTTGTCCTCGACCCGGACCAGGTCCTGGTCGGCCCGCAGTTCCACGCTGATCACATCCGGCTGGCTCCTGAACGTAAGGGCCAGCTGGTTCTGCATCCGTTGCCGGTCTTCGGCGGATGCGTTGAACAGTTCCCGCGCCGACAGATCGACCTGGGCGGAGCCTGACACCACCGGGACAGATTCACGGGTCAGTTTCATGCCGGAGGGAAAGGCGCTCACGACGGCACCGCGAAGATAGGGGGCCGGACCGGCCAGCAGGGCACTCGTCATTGATTTGACGGTGTTCTTCTTGATGAACCAGCGGTAGTCGGGCACAGCGTAGGTGAAGGTCGGGTCGTAGAAGTAGATCGGGAACGGCCCGTAGATCACCTTGAAGGTCTCCTCGGGTATGGCGGTTCCGTTGGGAAGCTTCGATATCCGCCATTCACCATCCACCTGTTCCAGGGTGACGGGAATGGTCTCCTTGGTGCCTGCCGGGTACTGCGTGGCCACACCGTCGGCGTCCACCGAGTAGGCAAGGTCCAATTCGTAGAGGTACTCGTTTTCAATGGCTGTCTTGACCACTTGGGCTTCCCGGAAGACGATGGCCCGCTCGTCGGGTTTCCAGGTCACGGACTGGGCCTGGGTCAGGTACTGGCGTGCCACGGGGTAATCGTCTTCGTATCCGCTTCCAGCCATGTAGAAGTCCTCTATGACCGATTCCGGGCTGGCACCCGGTCGCGGTGCCGCAGGAAAGAACACGGGGGCGTTGGCATTGCCGGCGCCCTCGTCCTGGCTCTTGCCTACTGGCCCGGAACGGGGTATCTGGGCGCAGGCCGCGAGCAGCAACATCAACACGGCCACCACAGCGGCCAAGACAGGACGGGCAAGGGTCCTCATAGTGCGCCGCCACCTTCTTCGCTGCCCGCAGCGGGACGCCCGCGATCAACCTTGGCCTCCGGCCGTGCAACATCGGCGCCGAGGACCAGCATCTGCCGTTCACCGGCTGACCCCGGCAGTTCGATATCGGCCGGCTCAAGCTGCAATGGAGACTTCTGGATGGTCCCGCCCTGGCGCAGCGGCAGCGTGAGCCGGAAATTGGAGCCGGCCCCCTTTCGCCCCCACGCCTGCAACCAGCCGTTATGCAGCTTGGTGTCCTCGGCCGCAATCGACAGACCTAGGCCACTGCCGCCGGTAGTCCTTGCCCGCGCCGGGTCTGCGCGCCAGAAGCGGTCGAACACCCGCGCCGCCTCAGCGGGGGTCATGCCGATACCGTGGTCGCGCACCGCTACGGCAACGGCTTCCTGGTTGGCGGCAACGGAAATATGCACAGGCTTGCCCTCCCCGTGTTCCAGCGCGTTGAGCAACAGGTTACGCAGGATGCGGTCGATGCGCCGGGAGTCCATTTCGACGACGATGCTCTTCTCCCGCGCGTTCAACCGCACCTCCGAGCCATACTCGGCAGCAACTGGAGCCGCGCCTTCCATGACATGGGAAATGACCTGGAAAATGTCCTGCGGCTCGGCGTCCAACACGGCAGCCCCGGCATCGAACCGGGAAATTTCCAGCAGATCCGACAGCAACGACTGGAATCGTTCCACCTGATGGTAAAGGAGCTCGGCGGACCTCTTGTTCATCGGGTCGAACTCTTCCCTGGCGTCGAAGAGCACTTCGGCTGCCATCCGTACCGTGGTCAGCGGCGTACGGAGCTCATGGGAAACGTCGGAGACAAAGCGCTGCTGCATCTGGGACAGGGTCGCCAGCTGCGTAATCTGCTCCTGAAGGCTTGCGGCCATGTGGTTGAAGGAGGCACCTAGCCGGGCGACTTCATCTTCACCCTTGACCACCATGCGTTCCTGGAGCTGGCCGGCCGCGAGTTTCTCCGAGACCACGGCCGCATGGCTGACGGGACTCACGACGTTCCTGGTGACGTACCAGGCAATGGCCCCGATCATCAGCACCAGCGCCGCACCACCGGCCCACAAAACGTTCTGGATCTCATCCAGTGTTTTCTGGGCAGTGTTGAGGTCGTAGATCAGGTAAAGCTCGTACATCGTGCCGTTGAACGTGACCTTGTTGCCCACCGCGATGCCGGGCCGGTCCTCATTGCCCACGGGGAATTCCATCGAAGCCCAGAACTGCTGCTTGCCGCCTTCCTGGACGGCCTTCCGCAGTTCAGGCGGGATGACACGCACGGTCAGCTGGTCGGAAGCACGCGATTCGACCCAACGGTTGCGGGGCTTCGTCTGTTCCGGCACTGCTTCGAACACGTAGCGGCGCTGGATGACCGACCCCCGGCCCTCCACGGCAGTCAGGGTGTCGTACACCAACGTAATGACGCTGGACTGGTCGGTGACCTGGGCGCCGTCGAACGTGTCCTGCACCTGCTTGACGTTAAAACGGGACTCCGACTCGGCCTGTGCCAGGCGTTCCTGGAAGAGGTTGTTGGCGATCTGGTTCGAAAGGTAGGCACCCACGATCGCGAATGAGGTAACTGCGAGCAGGAGGGTAGTCAGGACCGTCCTGAATTCCAGCGACCGACGCCAGCGCTTGAGGAGTGAACGCCACAGGAGGCGCAGGCCCGGCCTGATGTGCCGTACACCGGTCCCGACGAGGCGCGAGACCCGCAGGAACAGGATCAGGCCACGGCGCGTCCAGATCCTGGTCCGGGTCAGCAACCATGCGACGTTGTGCTTGCCGTTGCCGCCTCCCGAAGGCGAGTGCTCCGGCGTCGGGCGTTCCGGCGTCGCAGGAGTCGTTCCGCTGCCCGCAGGACGCCCGGAAACGCTGTCCGCTTCATCGCCGGTCGAGTGGCCGGCTGCAGACTCAGGAACCTGCTTTGTACCCGACACCGCGCACCGTCAAGACGACTTCGGGCGCTTCCGGATCGCGTTCAATCTTGGAGCGCAAACGCTGGACATGGACGTTCACCAGGCGGGTGTCCGCGGCGTGGCGGTAGCCCCAGACCTGTTCAAGGAGAAGTTCGCGGGTGAACACCTGCCACGGCTTGCGAGCCAGGGCCACCAGGAGATCGAACTCCAGGGGCGTCAGCGAGATGCGTTCGCCGCCGCGCGTCACCATGTGCCCTGCGACATCGATGGTGACATCGGCGATACGGAGCGTTTCAGGAGCCTTCTGCTCTCCCGGCCTCAGCCTTGCACGGACGCGGGCCACCAATTCGGCCGGTTTGAACGGCTTGGGTACGTAGTCGTCGGCGCCCGATTCGAGGCCCCTGACGACATCCGACGTGTCGGACTTTGCGGTGAGCATGACGATCGGCACATCGGACTCGCCACGGATCTGCCGGCACACTTCGATGCCGTCCGATCCGGGAAGCATAAGGTCAAGAAGCACCAGGTCCGGCTTGCTGGAACGGAAGACCTCCAACGCCTGGCCGCCGTCTGCGCAGAACACCGGCTCGAAGCCATCATTGCGCAGGACGATGCCAATCATCTCTGCCAGGGCTTCGTCGTCGTCTACTACCAGAATGCGTGCCTTCATAGTTATATGTTCCCTTATCGCCAAGCCTTTGTCCTGTTGGGCAGTGCGCACGGCATGGCGTCCTCCCCGGGGCACTTCCACCGTACTGCACGTGCCCGTGGAGGCGTGTTTGGCACCCTGTCCGGGACCTGGATGCCGGCTTTTGATGACACCAGCGCACGGGACTATGAGCGATGACGCCGGGACTATAGGCTGGGGCCAAGGTCCGTATGGGGGACCCCGGATGTCAACGGACCGCGTCCGATGGGGAGGAAAGCGTGTCAGAACCAGAGCACGGCCGCCAGCCACATCCCGGTGGCCAGCCGGGGTGGGACCAGCAGCCGCAGTGGGGGACGCCGCCCGCCTGGCAAGCCCCTCCGCCGTGGGGCCCGCAGGCCGGGACTCCCCCGCCGGGCGCTTGGCAGCCGGGACAGCCCGGACCGGGCGCTTGGCAGCCGGGACAGCCCGGACCGGGCGCTCCCCAGCCGGGACCCTTCGGATATGGCCAGCCCCGCGGAGGCTGGCAAGGTGGAGGCCAGCCGGGTGGAGGCTGGCAAGGTGGCGTCCCCTACGGCCAGCCACTCTATGTGGCCCCGCCCAAGCCCGGCATCATCCCTTTGCGGCCTTTGCAATTGGGCGAGATCCTGGACGGTTCCTTCCAGACCATCCGCCGCAACGCTGCGGCAATGTTCGGTTCGGCCCTGCTGGTCCAGGCCCTGGCAGCCGTGCTGGCGGGTGTTGTCACTGTCGGCATGCTGCAGTTAGTGGGAACACTGGAGGCCGTCGAGAGCAACGCTGATCTTGAGGAGGCCATGGGCCCCTTCCTTGCCATGATGGCCGCTTTCTCAGGCATCTCGATCCTGGTCGGTTTCCTGGGCGCCGCGCTGCAAGGGGTTCTGGCGGTTCCGGTGGCCAGGTCGGTCCTCAACCGGCGCACTGGCTTCAAGCAGATGTGGAAGCTGGCCGGAAAGCGCATCGGCCCGCTGCTGGGCGTGGCCGCGCTCCTGGTGTTTGGCGGTCTCCTGGTGGCCGCTGCATTCGTTGGAATCGCCATCCTGTTGTTCACCGGCATGGGTCCTGCCGGCATGCTGGTTGTCTTCCCCCTGGGACTGGGGGTGTTCATCCTGTTTCTCTGGATCGCTTTGAAGCTGATGTTTGCCCCCGCGGCCATCGTCGTAGAGCGTCTTGGCGTCTATGCCGGCCTGCTCCGTTCCTGGCAGCTGACGCGGAACAACTGGTGGCGTATTTTTGGCATCACGCTCCTGGTGGCTTTGATGGTGGGCCTCGTTGCCCAGGTCGTCCAGATTCCTGTGTCCCTCGCCGCCGGCGGCATCGGCTCGGTGGTTTCTCCTCATCCGGACATGGAGACCCTGACCTCGGCAATGATCATCACCACGCTGATCTCAACGGTCGTTGGCGCGTTGGTGGGTTCAGTGACCTTTGCCTTCCAAACCTCCGTTTCCGCCTTGATCTACATGGACCTCCGCATGCGCCGCGACGGTCTGGACGTTGAATTGTTGCGGCTGATGGAGACAGGCGCCGACCCCGACGGCATTCCGGGCAGCCCCACGTCCTCCCTGGGGGGGCCTGCCGTAGGCCACCCGTTCGGGCCACGGCCTTCGGCATGACGGTTCCAGTTCCCTGCGGCCTCCTCCGAATGATTCCGCTGGAGCCGCCGGTTACTCCTGACCGTGAAGAAGCCCGCCGCTGGGCGGAAGAGGAACTGTCCAAACCGCAGTATCCAGCAGCCCAGCCCACGTGGCTGCAGCAGATGTGGCGCGACTTCCTGGACTGGCTCAATTCCTTGGAGTTTGAAACCGGCAGCGGCGGCAATCCTGCCGTGCCGATCATGATTGCCGTCGCCGTAGTCCTGATTGTGGTGGCGGTCCTTGCGGTCAGGCCGCGCCTTAACGCGCGGAAGAGGCCGACGGCGACCGGCCTGTATGGTGACGATCCGGCCGTTGACGCCGCTGCCTACCGCCGCCGTGCACTGGCTGCAGCGGACGACGGCGACTGGTCGGCCGCCGTCGTTGAGCAGTTCCGCGCTGTGGTCAGGTCAGCGGAAGAACGCGACATCATCGAACCGCGCCCGGGTCGCACGGCTGATGAGGCAGCGTGGCAGCTCGGCCAGGTTTTTGGCACGGTCCAGGAAAGGCTGGACTCGGCCGCCGGCCTGTTCGACGCCGTCCGGTACGGGGACCAGCCTGCCGTGCGGGGCGACTTCGACTCCCTCCGCCGGCTCGACGAGGACCTCGGCGCCATGGTTCCTGACTTCTCCGAACAGGACCGCCACGGATTCGCGGTGCCACGATGACGGCAGTAGACCAACAGCAAGCAGGCCGGGCGCAAAAACCCGCCACGTCCGAGGCGTCCGGGTTCCGCGGGTGGGCGCGCAAAAGGGCGGCCTGGATCGCTATCGGATTGGTCTTTCTGGCCCTGGTGACGTACCTCGCCGTTGGGCAGTTGTCTGCCCCGGATGATGCGCGTCCGCTTTCAGTGCGTAATCCTGCGCCGGATGGCGGCATGGCGGTCGCCGAGATCCTGGGCCGGCAGGGTGTGCGGGTCACACCGACGGACACATTGCCCGATACCTTGGCTCAGCTGTCTCAGAAGGAAGATCCGGTTCTGTTCCTTTACGATCCCCGGGGATTCCTGGATCGGTCCCAACTCGAGGAGTTGCGTGCCGCGGCCGAAAAGATCGTAGTGGTCGGCCCCAGGCTCCGCACCCTGGCCGGGCTCGATCCGGCGTTCGGGCCCGGCGGCGTTGTTCCTGATGCGGTGACTGTTCTTGAGCCGCGGTGCCGCGAGGATGATCCGGCAGCGGCCGGCCCGGTGTCAGCCCAGGGTCCTGTCTATACGGGGCCCGTGGTGTGCTACTCCATCCGGCCGGGCGCAGCCGGACTGTACGCCACATCCACGGACGGCAGCATCGTGGTGCTAGGCAGCTCCGGACTGGTTGACAACGGGCACTTGGCGCTGGAAGGCAATGCGGCCCTGGCGCTGCGCACCCTGGGCAGCGGCCCAGAGCTGGTGTGGTACCTGCCGGGGCCCTCGGACATGTCCACTGACCGATCGGCGCCGACCCTCAGCGAGTTGGCGCCGCCCTGGCTGGCTTTCCTTGGGCCGTGGCTTGGAGTGGTGGCAGTCCTGGCGATCCTGTGGCGTGGCCGCCGCCTGGGGCCGTTGGTTTTCGAGCCCCTTCCCGTGGTGGTCAAGGCAGCCGAAACGGCGGAGGGACGTGCCCGTTTGTACCAGGACTCGAGGGCCCTTGACCGTGCGGCCGATAATCTCCGGGCGGGCCTGCTTTCCCGCTTGGCCAAGCACTTCAACCTGGGGCCGGCGGCAACCGCAGGGTCGGTGGTGGACGCAGTGGCGGTCGCTGTGGGCAGGCCGGCACCGGAACTTCGCTCCATTCTGGTCGACTTCAGGCCGCAAACAGAAGGACAACTGGTCCAGTGGGCACAACAGATCGAACACATCGAACAGGAGGCGACGGCCCGATGAGCAGCCAGCCGAGCAACTTCACGGAGGATACGTACGGGTACCAGGGCTCTTCCCGGGTGCCAAGTGACGCACAGCCAGACCAACCGCGAAACCCCGGTCCACAGGGAAGCAGTCAAGCCGTTAGTCCTGCGCGGACATCGCTCCTGAAGGTCCGCGAGGAAGTGGGCAAGGCCGTTGTAGGACAGGATCCGACGGTCACGGGCCTGCTGATCGCCCTCCTGTGCGGTGGCCATGTCCTGCTGGAAGGAGTCCCGGGAGTCGCCAAGACCCTGCTGGTCAGGGCTTTGTCCACCGCCCTGAGCCTCGAGACCAAACGCGTCCAGTTCACCCCGGACCTGATGCCCGGCGATGTCACCGGTTCCCTGGTGTACGACTCCCATACGTCGGAGTTCTCCTTCCGGGAGGGGCCGGTGTTTACCAACATCCTGCTGGCCGATGAAATCAACAGGACTCCGCCCAAGACCCAGGCCTCCCTGCTGGAGGCCATGGAGGAACACCAGGTCTCCGTGGATGGCGTGTCCCGGCCGCTTCCAGCGCCTTTCATCGTGGCCGCAACCCAGAATCCCGTGGAGTACGAGGGAACATACCCCTTGCCCGAAGCGCAGCTGGACCGGTTCCTTTTGAAATTGACCATGCCCCTCCCCGGCCGAAACGACGAAATCGAAGTGATACGGCGCCATGCTGCCGGCTTCGACCCGCGGGATCTTGCCGCCGCGGGTGTGCGGCCGGTGGCCGGTGCCGGCGAACTTGCCGAGGCCCGCGCAGCAGTGGCGGACGTATCAGTGGCCCCCGAAGTTCTGGCCTACATCGTCGATATCGTTCGCGCCACCCGGGCCGCCCCGTCGTTCCAGTTGGGCGTCTCCCCCCGCGGTGCCACGGCCCTCCTGAACACGTCCAAGGCCTGGGCCTGGCTGTCGGGGCGGACGTTCGTGACCCCCGACGACGTCAAAGCACTGTCCCTGCCCTGCCTTCGGCACCGGGTGGGCCTTCGCCCGGAGGCCCAGATGGACGGCATCCGGGTGGACGACGTCCTGGGCAGCATCCTCTCATCCGTACCGGTCCCGCGTTGAGGCTTGGTGAACAGGCGGAGACGGAGGTGATTTGAGTGGCCATCACGGGCAGATTCGTCCTGCTTGCCCTGTTGGGGCTGGCGCCCTTGGTGCTGTTCCCTTCGTGGACCACCGTGCTGATGATCGTCGGCGTGCTGCTGCTGGTGGTGGTCATTGACCTGTTGCTCGCGGCATCGCCGGCCAAGGTTGGCCTTACGCGACAACCCTTGGAGAGTGTCACCCTGGAGCACCAGGTGGACTCCGTGGTGACCATCACCAATGCCTCGGGCCGCACGCTGCGGGCCGTCGTCAGGGATGCCTGGCAGCCCTCCGCCGGGGCCCGGGCATCCACCCACCGCCTTGTCATTCCGCCCGGTGAACGCCGCCGGATGTCCGTGACTCTGGTGCCCCGCCGTCGGGGAGACCTCGAGTCCCCCCACGTCACCATCCGCTCCCATGGGCCCCTGCACCTGGCGGCACGCCAGCGTACGCGGCCGCTGCCGGGGCGGCTCCGTGTCCTCCCGCCGTTTCATTCCAAGCGCCACCTGCCCTCCAAGCTGCGTAAGCTGCGCGAGCTGGACGGCAAGGCCGCCGTCCAGATCCGGGGTGCCGGTACCGAGTTCGATTCCTTGCGCGACTACGTCCGCGGCGACGACGTACGGTCCATCGACTGGCGGGCCACGGCACGACGCACCTCCGTGGTGGTCCGCACCTGGCGCCCGGAGCGGGACAGGCGCGTTGTGATCGTCCTCGATACCTCCCGCACCGCAGCGGCGCGGATCGACGACGAACCACGCCTGGACACCGGGATCGAGGCAGCCTTGCTGCTGGCAGTCCTTGCTGAACGGGGCGGGGACCGGGTGGATTTCCTGGCCTATGACAGGATGCTTCGGGCCAGGGTGGAGTCAGCCGCCAAAGGCAATCTGCTCGGGCAACTGGTCCAGGCCATGGCCCCGTTGGAAGCCGAACTGATCGAACTGGACTGGCAGCAGATTCCGGGACAGGTCCGGGCGGTTTCCGCCCACCGCTCCCTGGTGGTGCTCTTGACGGCACTCGACGGCGGCGACCCTGCCGACGGGCTCCTCCCCGTGGTGGCACGCTTGGTCCAGCAGCACGTAGTGGTGGTTGCTTCGGTCCGGGATCCCCTGCTGACGGCCATGAAGGAAGAACGCGCCACGGCCAGCCAGGTTTTCCGGGCAGCCGCTGCCGAGCGGACCCTGCTGGAACGGGCTGCTGTCACCGCCCAGTTGCGGCAGCTTGGCGCGGAAGTAGTGGACGCCGATCCGTTGGACGTTCCACCCTTGCTGGCAGACACGTACATCCGGCTGAAGGCCGCCGGACGATTGTAGGAAGGACGGATATGAGTACCCCCATTTACCGGCTTGCCCTGGGCAGCGGGTTCGACGACCTCGCTCCTGAGCTGCAGGAGTATTTCTCGTTGGCTGCAGGTTCGGGAAGCTATGGCATCGGTGAGGGTGTCTTCGACGTCGTGGGATGCAGGCAACGGTGGTTGCGGCCACTGCTGGCCTTGACCGGCCACGAGGAAGCGTTCTTTCCGGAGTACGGCGAGCACATCCCCTTCCGGATCGAAAACCACGCCCATGTGGATCCCTTCGGCAGGCCTGCCCTGACTGCCCGCCGCGAGATTTATTTTCCGTCCGGCACGCGCCTCTTCCACGATACAACCAGCGCCATCACCGGAAGCCCACCTGACGACCGGGCCCGGCTGGTGGACCATCTGGGCCGCTACCGGCGCCTGGCCACCGACCTTGAGGTCAGCGTCACTCCGGAAGGCAGGCTGCGGGGCGTGTCAAAGGCCAGCCGGCTGTTCCTTGGTCCACTGCGGATAGCCCTTCCGGAACTCCTTGATGCCCGGGCCTACGCAGAGCAATGGTACGACCGCGAAGAAGGGAAGCACCGTATCCAGGTCAAGGTCATCCAGCCCCAGATCGGTCTGGTGCTGGTTTACGCCGGCCGCTTTGATTACCGGTTGGTCCCCTACCTCCCGGGGTCGGCGCCAGGGAACTCGCTTCCCCGCTACGCAGAACCTGACCGATGGGAGCAGCGCGTCTAGCCCTGGGCCAGCTGGTCGAGGCCGTCGGCGACCTGTGTGAGCCGGACGAGGACCTCTTTGGCGGTCGACGGCGGCAGGTGTGCCAACCCTGTGGCTGGAGTGACGCGGAGCCCGCTGAGCAAGGATGCCGGGAGGCCGAGCTGACGCCACGGGCGCCAGATGGTGTTGACGATATCCGCAGTGCGCGGCAAGGGGCCGTCCGTCGCCATTGCGCCTGCCCACACCCGTTTTCCCGCTTCCGCGGCTGCTGCGAGCTGTTCCCACTGCCGGGTGGTCAGGGCCTTGAGGGGAACGGCGACTCCGTCGGCGCCGGCCGACAGGATCCGCTCGATCGGAGCCTCGATCTTAGGGACGGAAATAACGGTTTCGACGGCGCCGGCTGACTTGAGTGCCTCCACCACCAACCGCCATGCTCCGGTGACTTCCTCCCCGGCAATGGACCGCAGCGTCCGGTAACCACTCGCCGTCGGGATGGTGCCGGCCATGACGGCCGCTATGTCCGGTTCATCCACCTGCACCACGATGCGCGCATCAGGCACAGCCGCCGCAAGGCGCTGGAGGTGGCTGCCGACGCCGGCGGCGAGCGACTCCGCGATGTCCCGCCGTGCACCGTAGTCGAGGAGGGAGCGCTCGCCATTGTGCAGGTAAAGGTTGGCCGCCAGTGTCAGCGGACCAACGAACTGGACCTTCAGTGTGGTGGCCTGGGCGTCCTCGGCCCCCGCGATGTCGGCCAGGACGTTGATGTCGGACGCCAGGAGGGAGCGGGCACGTTGTTCGTCCTTTCCCGGGCGGTCCACCAGCCGCCATCCGTGCGGCTGCACATCGACGGCAAGGTCCACCAGCAGGGCACTCGTCCGGCCGACAGCGTCGGCACCCACCCCGCGGTCCGGAAGCTCAGGAAGGAACGGCAGATGAGGATCGCCGAGCTCGCCCCGGACTGTCCGGACAGCTTCGGCATGGTCGGTGCCGGGCCAGGTGCCCGGCGCCGTAGCGGACGCGCGCTCGGGAGCGGGCACGGGAATTCCGCTGGACGGGTTTGTCTGCTCCGCCACGGGCTACGCCTGCTGGCTGGAAATCTGGTGATCCTCGGCAATGGCCTCGTGGTGGCGGATCACTTCGCTGATGATGAAGTTCAGGAATTTCTCGGCGAAAGCCGGATCAAGGTGCGCATCCTCGGCGAGGCGCCGCAGCCGCGCAATCTGGGCGGCTTCGCGCCCGGGGTCTCCTGCCGGGAGTTTGTGGGTAGCCTTCAGGATCCCCACTTTCTGGGTCGCTTTGAAGCGCTCGGCCAACAGGAAAACAAGCGTGGCGTCAATGTTGTCGATACTGGACCGGATGGACAGGAGCTCATCCATGATGGCGCTGTCCACCTGGCCGGCCAGGGAGCTTGCTGCCGGGTTGAAGGAAGGGACGTCATCCGGGAGGGCATTGTTCTGCTCGGTCATGAGTCCCAGTCTAGGGTCTGGGCGCACACAGGCGCGGGTGTTACCTGCAGCCCACCGGGTGCCGGCAGTCCGCCCCATGACAGGAACGGACCGCCGGACGGGCCAGGTGTCAGCCGCCCAACAGCGCGCGGTGGGCCTCCCGCCGTCGTGCTTGTTGTTCCGGGTCCGGAACCGGCAGTGAGGCGATCAGCCGCTTGGTGTAGTCGTGTTGCGGCGACCCCATGACGTGGTTTCCGATTCCCTGCTCCACCAAACGTCCCTTGTACAGCACGCCAACCCAATGCGAGAGCATGTCCACCACTGCGAGGTCGTGGCTGATGAACAGTGCCGCGAACCCGAATTCCTCCTGGATGTCCTTGAAAAGGTCCAGGACTTTCGCCTGGACTGACACGTCCAGCGCGGAGGTGGGCTCGTCGGCGATCAGGAGGCGCGGATTCAGGGCCAGGGACCTGGCCAGGGACGCACGCTGCCGCTGACCTCCGGACAGTTCATGCGGGTAGCGTTGGGCGAACGACGCCGGCAACTGGACTGATTCGAGCAGCCGGCCGACCGCCTTCCGCGCCTCCTCAGGACGCGGCCGGGTATGGATGAGCAGCGGCTCTGCAATGCATTCCCCGATGGTCAGGTGCGGGTTGAAGGACGCGGCGGGGTCCTGGAAAACGAAGCCGATATCCTTGCGCAGCGGTCGGAAGGTACGCTCCCGGAAATCCAACATTTCGTAGCCCAGGACCTTCAGGCTGCCGCCTGTCACGCGGGTCAGCCCGGCGATCGCCCTCCCGAGCGTCGACTTACCAGAACCGGACTCCCCCACCAGGCCGTAAACCTCATTGGCAGAGATCGTGAAATCAACGTTGTCCACGGCTTTGAAGCCGTGGCGTCCGAACCGGGCCGGATATTCGATGGTCAGGTTCTTTGCCTCGACCAACACCTCTCCGTCCTGATGGAGCCGGGTACGGGCTCCTTCTGACGCCGAGTTCCGGCCCAGGTGCGGGACGGCTGCCAGGAGATTCCTGGTGTACTCCTGCCGGGGTTCGGCAAACAGCACGCGGGAGGTTGCTTCCTCAACGACGTCTCCCTGGTACATGACCACCACCCGGTCGGCGAGGTCGGCCACCACGCCCATGTTGTGGGTGATCAGCACAATGGATGTCCCGTAGTCATCCCGCAGGTCCCTCAGCAGTTGCAGGATCCCGGCCTGGACGGTGACGTCCAGCGCCGTGGTCGGCTCGTCTGCCACGATCAATCCCGGGTTGAGCGCCAGCGCCGCGGCAATGACTACCCGCTGCTTCTGTCCGCCGGAGAACTGGTGCGGGTAGTAGTCGACCCGGGTTTCGGGATCGGGAATGCCGACCTTCCGCAGCGCCTCCGTTGCGCGCTTCCTGGCTTCCTTTGCCGAGACCCGGTGGCCGTCTGCCGCATGGGCGCGGATGCCTTCAGCGATCTGCCACCCGACAGTAAACACAGGGTTCAGGGCGGTGGACGGTTCCTGGAACACCATAGCCACATCCCGGCCACGGATTTTCCGCAGCGTGGAGGGTCCGACGCTGATGACGTTGCTCCCATTGATCACCACGGCGCCTGAGCTGACGGCCGTTTCGGGGAGGAGACCGAGGATGGTTTTGGCCGTGACGGTCTTGCCGGAACCGGACTCGCCCACGATCGCCACGACTTCTCCGGCTTTGACATCCAGGCTGACGTCCTTCACGGCGTGGACGTCACCACCGTCCGTGGCAAAAGTGACCTTGAGGTGTTGGATGTCCAGGACGGCGGGGGCAGCCCCGCGGTCCGGCACGATGACGGGATCGACGCTCATGCTGTGCCTTCCTGTGCAGTGGGTGCCGTGGAACCGGCCCGTTTGCGTCCCCGGATCCGTGGATCGTTGAGATCGTTGATGCTTTCGCCCACCAGCGTCAGCCCCAGCACGGCCAGCACTATGGCCAGGCCCGGGAAAACTCCTGTCCACCAGATGCCCGAGGACGTGTCGGCCAACGCTTTGTTCAGGTCGAAGCCCCATTCGGCGGCGGAGGTGGGTTCGATGCCGAAGCCCAGGAAGCCAAGCCCCGCCAACGTGAGGATGGCCTCCGAAGCGTTGAGGGTGAACATCAGGGGCAGGGTCCGGGTGGCGTTCTTGAAGATGTGGCGGCCGATGATCCGGACGCTTGATGCGCCCAAAACCTTGGCGGATTCCACGAACGGCTCGGCCTTGAGGCGGATGGTCTCAGCCCGGATCACCCTGAAGTACTGGGGCACGAACACCACGGTGATGGAAAAGGCACAGGAGAAGATCCCGCCCCAGAAGCTCGACTGTCCGCGGCTGACCACAATGGAAATGACGATCGCCAGCAGCAGTGTGGGGAAGGCGTAGATGGCATCCGATACCACCACCAGGATCCGGTCCAGCCAGCCGCCGAAGTAGCCGCTGAACAGGCCCAGGGCCACGCCAAGGAAGAGCGACATGGCCACGGATACGGCGATCACCGTGACGGCTGTCTGCGAACCCCACAGGACGCGGGACAGGACGTCGTAGCCGCCAACGGTGGTTCCGAGCAGGTGCTTGGGTCCCGGCGCCTGCTGCGTGGGGAACGATCCCGAGCTGTCGCTGAGCTGGGAATAGCCGTAGGGCGCAAGCAGTGGGGCGAGGATGCTGGTCAGGAGGAAAAGTCCCGTGAGGATGACACCTGCCACCAGCATGCCGCGTTGGAGTCCCACACTCTTGCGGAGATGGGACACCACCGGGAGCCGCGATCCAAGGGACCGCTTGGGAGCAGTGAGTTGCAGGGTTTCCATGGTCAGTACCTCACTCGCGGGTCGATCAGCGCGGCGATGATGTCCACGATGAAGTTGGTGACGGCGACGATCACGGCAAGCAGCACCACGATGCCCTGCACGGCGACGAAGTCCCTGGCGTTGAGGTACTGCACCAACTGGTAGCCCAGGCCCTTCCACTCAAAGGTGGTTTCGGTCAGGATGGCTCCTCCCAGCATGAGGGCGATCTGCAGGCCCATGACGGTGATGATGGGGATCAGCGCCGGCTTGTACGCATGCTTCGTCAGCAGCCTGTACTCGCTGACGCCACGGGAGCGACCGGCCTCCACATAGTCCTTGCCCAGCGTTCCGATCACATTGGTGCGGACCAGGCGCAGGAAGACGCCGGCCGTCAGCAGCCCCAGGGCAGCAGCGGGAAGGACTGCGTGCGAGGCGATGTCACCAAAAGCGGTGAAGTTGCCGCTGCGCAGGGCATCCAGCCAGTAGATCCCGGAGGGCGCGGCAAGATTGCTCATGACCAGTTCAGTCCGCGTGGACGCCCTCCCGGCCACCGGAAACCACCCCAGCCACACCGAGAAGGTCAGTTTGAGGAGGAGCCCGGAGAAGAACACTGGTGTCGCATAGCAAAGGATGGCAAAGATCCTGAGGACTGCGTCGGAAGCCTTGTCCCGGTGCTGGGCGGCAATGAGCCCGAAAGGAATTCCCACGGCAAGCGCGACGATCAGGGCATTGATGCTCAGTTCCAGTGTGGCAGCGCCGAAGGTGAACAGGACTTCGACCACCGGACGGCGGTCCGTGATGGTGGTGCCGAAGTTGCCTGTCAGCAGCTGGCCCAGGTATTCGAAGTACTGGACCAGGATGGGCCTGTCGTACCCGGCCTCATGGATCCTCTGTGCAAGGACGTCCGGGGGCAACCGTCCGCCCTGGGCAGCGGTGATGGGGTCGCCGATGACCCTCATCAGGAAGAAGACCAGGGTCACCAATATGAAGACCGTGGGGATGATCAGGAAGAACCTGACCACGATGTATCTGCCCAGTCCTCCACCGGGCCTGGATTTGCTTTTGGGGGCCACGACGCCGGGTTCGGCATCGGGTACGTCTACGAGTGTTGTCATTGTTGCCTATGGCTCCTGCCCGTGGGTTGCGCGGGGTTGCTGCTGGCTGCCGACGATGGTGGTCAGCACAGGAGGCGGGACACCTGGTCAGTGTCCCGCCTCCCCCTGGCGCAGCTACTTGGATATGGTTCCGAGGCGGAACTTGAAGGAGGCGTCCAGCGTGTTTTCCACGCCATTGACTCCGCTGCCTGCAATGGCAACCTGCGCCCCCTGCAGCAACGGCAGCGTAGAGATGTCCTTGGCCAAGGCGTTCTGTACGTCCTTGATCGCGGTTTCGCGGGCTGACTTGTCTGCTTCGGTGAGCTGCTTGCTGATGAGTTCGTTCACCGTGGCGTTGTTGTAGTGGTTCTTCAGGAAGCCGCCCTCCGGGAAGAATGGGGTGAGATAGTTGTCGGCATCGCTGAAGTCCGGGAACCACCCGAACTGGAACAGCGGGTACTCATCGGCACGGCTGGCCTTGCTGTAGGTCACCCATTCGGTGGACTGCAGGTTCACCGTGAAGAGTCCGGACTTTTCGAGCTGTTCCTTGATCATCGCGTACTCGTCACCGGAGGATCCGCCGTAGTGGTCCGGGTTGTACTGCAGGTTCAGGGCCACGGGTCCGGTGACTCCCGCGTCCGACAGCACTTTCTTGGCTTTGTCCAGGCTGGGCTTGCCGCTGTCGCCGTAGGCGTCCTTGAAGGACTCGTTGGCTCCGAGGAAGCCATTGGGAACGTTGGACCACAGCGGCAGGTACGTGCCCTTGTAGACCTGGTCGGCGATCGCCTGCCGGTCCACGAGATGGGCCACTGCCTGGCGAACGGCCAGTGCTTTGGCAGGATCGGCCCCTTCGGCTTTGTTGCCAAAGGGCATGGTGTCGAAGTTGAAGGTGATATAGCGGATTTCGCCGCCGGGACCGGTCAGGACCTTGACCTTGGAGTCCTTCTTGAGGTCGTCCACATCCGTGGCGCTGAGGCTGCGGAAGGCAACGTCGATGTTGCCTTGCTGGATGTCCAGCTTCAGGTTGGTGGGGCTGGCGTAGTACTTGATGGTCGCTTCGTCATTGGCCGGCTTGCCGAGGACCCCCTGGTAGTCGGGGAAGGCCTTGAAGCTGACGAGCTCGTTCTTCTTGTAGCTGTCGATGGTGTACTGGCCGTGGAAGGCATTGGCCTTGATGATGTCATCGTCAGCCAGGAGCTTGTCCGCCGGGAACACTTCGTCGTCCACGATCGGAGCAGCCGGGCTGCTGAGGATCTGGGCAAAAGTCTGGTCGTTCGCGAGCTTCAGTTTGAAGACCACCGTGTTGGCATCGGGGGCAGTGACGCTCTCGATGTTGGTCAGCAGGGTGGCGGGACCGGCTGGATCGTTAATGGCCACCTGGCGGTCGAAGGAGAACTTGACGTCCTTGGAGTCCAGGGTGTGGCCGTTGGCCCATTTGAGGTTGGGCTTGAGTTTGACGGTGTACTCGGTGGGCGCCGTGAAGGAGGACGATTCCGCCAGGTCGGGCACCGGTTCGGCACCGCCGGGCTTTGAGTTGAGGAGGAAGGAGTAGATCTGGTTCATCACCATGAATGAACCGTTGTCGTAGGACCCGGCAGGGTCCAGCGCAGTGACTTTGTCGGTGGTGCCGTAGGCGATGGGTCCTTCGGCTGCCGGAGCGGACGAGGATCCTCCGCCCGAGGGCCCTGTGCAGGCGGTCAAGGCGAGCGCGGAGATGCCCGCGAGCGCGATAACGCTGTTCAGGGCCTTCTTGTTCAGTGCCATCTGGGTGAACCTTCTGTTCGATGGTTTCGGTGCGCCCCTGCAATGTGATGGGCGGCACACTCTTGACCTCCCGATTCAACCAGACTTCCGCCATCGTGAAGCATTCATTTTGTGATTCGAGACACAAACTTTACCTGTCAGTAGCTTCCTGCCCACCGCCCAAGGCCATTGCCCGGCAGCGGGTGCAGGAATATCTTGGTTGCGAAAGGACGGGCCCATGACCAAGTCAGCCCTCTGTGTAGGGATCAACAAATTCAAGTACCTCCCCTCATCGAGCTGGCTGCAGGGATGCGTCAATGACGCTGAAGACCTGGCCTCCGTCCTTGAGGCCACGTACGGTTTTCCGGAAGCCGGCATCACCGTGCTGCGGGATGCCAAGGCGACCAGGAAGAATGTGCTGGCCGCGTTGAACGAGCTTGTGGACAGCGCTGTCGAGGGCGGGTCCCGCCACTTGGTGTTTACTTTCTCAAGCCATGGCACGCAGGTCCCGGATACCAGCGGCGACGAAGCCGACCGCCTGGATGAGGCCTTTGCCTGCTATGACATCAACAACGCAGGAGACGCCTGGGATCCTGCGACCGTCATCACGGACGATGAACTGGCATCGCTTTTTACCCGCGTTCCGGAAGGCGTGCTCATGGAGGTGGTCCTGGACACATGCCACAGCGGGACAGGACTGAAGTCATTGGATCTGCTCCCGGGCCGCCGCCCGCGTTTCCTCCCGGCTCCTACGCCCCGGGCTGTGGCAGCCAGCGAGTTCAGTGACACCCGCACCCTCCGTGACCTGGTCAAGGCATCGGTTTCATCCCGGCCTGTGCTCATGGCGGCCTGCCGGGCGGACCAGACTGCGGCCGATGCTCCCATCGATGGCCGCTACAACGGAGCCTTTACCTACCATTTGTTGAAGTCGTTGGCGAGCGACGGGTCGTCCCCCCGGGCAGAGATCCTGAAACTGGTCAGCAAGGGCTTGAAGGCCGGCGGTTTTGACCAGGTGGCGCAGTTGGAAGGCACGACGGCGGCACGCAAGGCCGCGTGGGGAAGCTGACGGCGGCGGTGGCCGCTACTGCTTGAAATCACTTGGAACTGCAGCCGTTGCCGGGCATTACTCCCCCGTGCCGTGGAACTTGTCCCGGACCCCCGATGACGCGGCTTCCTCCGCGTCATGATGTTGGTCCGACCCGAAAAGAAGTCCCTGGCGCTCCCTGTCCATGACCGGTTTGAGCGCCGCGTACACCAAACGGCCCCCTGCGTCGAAGCGGAGCAGCCCGCCGCCCCGGACGTCCACGTACTCCCTGCGGGTTTTGAGGCCAAGGCGCACATAGGCTTCTTTCCGGCTCATACGCACTGTTTGGATGAACGACGCACCGATTTCCGAAATAATGAACCCGTCCGGGGAGACCCGTTCGGAGGTCCGCACCCGGGTGGAACTCAAGGGAGTGCGCCGCTCCAGCCTGGCCGCGTCCAGCAGCCTGGGGTTTTCCCACACGAACCGCTGCACTTCCTGCGGATCTGAGCCGAGGGCAGACAAGCGGATCGGATATCGCAGCCCTTGGTAGTTGTCCACGCCGCTGATGTTATGCAGGGAAACCCGGCGGATGCCGATCGCCGAAAATTCATTCTGCAGAGCGTCCCTGTACCCGTATGCGTCCTCGGGCACCATGTCCAGGTCGGCTGCGATGATCCCCCGCAGCAGGTCGCGCCAGCCCACATCCACCGGTGGCATATAGGAGAGTCCCCGGATCACCATGCGCAGCACCCGCATGGCAACGATTGATCCTGACTCTGCTTTCTGCTGGAGGCTTGGGGGCCCACCCATGCGTGCATTCCGCTCCGACCAAAGGTGCCGGACGGCCCGGAGAACCGCCCCCACCACCACGGACCCCCGGGCGTGGGGTTCCACCAGGTCCTGCCAGTTTTCGGGCACCGGTCCAAGCAGCGGTTCCCGCAGGGGACCCCGGGCAAAGAGGTCGCGGGCAAAGTCGAACAGTGAACGCATCAGCTCGTCGTCGCCGACGCCGCGTTGTCCCCCGCCTGTACCGGCGGCCGCCTCAAGCTGCCGGTAGACCACCTCCCGTGAGGAGAAGACGGACAGGATGGCCACCAGGTCCGCCAGCGCCTCATGCATGGCCAGTTGTTCCATGGTTGCCAGGTGGTCCGCCCATGCCGGGCGGAAACCGTCAAGGATTGCGTGTGTCACTTCGTGGGCAACGATATCCCGGTAAAGAGCGGTTGGGACCTTGTAGCCCATCCTGTCGACTGAACCGAAGCGGATGATGTTGGTGCCGCGTTCGTATCCGGTGTCCGTCGCCGTGACACGGTCCCGGGCCTTGAGCACAACCCTGCCTTCGGGCACCCACGGCATCCGGCGTCCCAGAGTTGTTTCAAAAATGTCCAGTGTGTTCATCGCTACGGCGTACACGTGCTGGGCAAGGAAGCGGGTGTCATCCAGGAGTTCCCGCAGTTCCTCCGGTGGCGGCAGGGACACCAATTGCCAGGGGTCTCCCTGCCGCGTCAAGGTCACCGGCGAGACGTTGGTGCCGCGCCATTTGCGGATGTGGATGGCGTAGCGATGGCCCGTCGGACCCCTGCGCAGCCGCTCCACAGGAATGCGTACCTGTGCGGTCAACGGCGGCTGGCCACCGCTGCCGATCGGCCCTTCCGCCAGGACCGTGACGGAGACCATCTGACCGGCTTTGATGTCTCCCGGGCTCTTCTTAGGAAATGCCACAGCCATCGCCATCCCGATCGCGGACCACCCCAGCCGCAGCGGTTGCGCTGCTTAGGGCAAGTATGGGGTGGGGTCAGGCTGGAGGCAATGACTACTGGAGGACAGCTCTCTGCAGGGAACGGGCCGCGTCAATGGTCGCCTGGCCCAGCACACGGCTTCCTTGGTACAGGACAACAGTCTGGCCGGGAGCCACGCCACGCAGGGGGTCCTCCAGCGTCACCACAAGCCCGGGCCGATCCTGGCCGTCGTCGCCCGTGACCGCCTCCACGCGGGCGCGGGCAGGCACGGGGTCGCCGTGGGCGCGGACCTGGGCGTGGCAATCAAACTCTTCACCGGTAGTTACCTCAGCAATGGGCAGCCCTGCCCAGGAAACCTTGATGCCCCGGATTTCGTCGATGGCCAGGAGGGATTCAGGGCCCACCACCACCTTGTTGTCCTTGGGGCGGATCTCCAGCACGAAGCGCGGCTTTCCATCAGCGGCGGGCGTGCCGAGCTTCAAGCCCCGGCGCTGGCCCACGGTGAAAGCATTGGCGCCGGAGTGTTCACCCACCTTGGTGCCGGTCTCGTCCACGATGTCCCCCGTAGTCATGTCGATCTTCTCGGCCAACCAGCCGCGAGTGTCGCCGTCGGGGATAAAGCAGATATCGTGGCTGTCCGGCTTGTTGGCCACGGACAAGCCGCGCCTCTCGGCCTCGGCGCGGACCTCAGCCTTGGATGGGGTATCGGCCAGCGGGAACATGGAGTGCTTGAGTTGCTCGTGCGTCAGGACACCCAGAACATAGCTCTGGTCCTTGGCCCAGTCCGCCGCACGGTGCAGTTCGCGGTTTCCGTCGGCATCTTCGATGACCTTGGCGTAATGGCCGGTGCACACCGCGTCGAAACCCAGGGCAATGGCCTTCTCCAGCAGGGCGGCGAACTTGATGCGCTCATTGCAGCGCATGCAGGGGTTGGGGGTACGGCCCGCGGCATACTCATCAATGAAGTCCTGGACGACGTCTTCCTTGAACCGCTCGGAGAAGTCCCACACGTAGTACGGGATGCCCAGGACATCGCATGCGCGCCACGCATCACGGGAGTCCTCGATGGTGCAGCAGCCCCGGCTGCCGGTCCGCAGTGTTCCGGGCATGCGCGACAACGCCAGGTGGACACCCACGACGTCGTGTCCGGCCTCGACGGCGCGGGCGGCGGCTACGGCGGAATCGACTCCGCCGCTCATTGCTGCAAGAACTCGCATGCTGGCTTCCATGGTTGCTGGATGGTGGGAGAACGGGCCGGCAGGGAGCAGCCGGAACGCCCATCCATTCTAGCGCGCTGTGCTCTACGGGCCCTAAAACCGTTGACCCCCCAGCTCCGCCGCTCTAAAATCAAAAGTACTGCTTTTAGAATCACCGGCTAGGAATCGAGCGGATCATGGACACCGGACAGATGCTCATCGCAGGTGGCGGCCTTGCAGGGGCTACAGCCGCCAAGACCCTTCGGGCCGAGGGCTTCGCGGGCCCGATCACCCTCCTGGCAGCCGAGGAGCGGATACCCTACCTCCGTCCACCGCTGTCCAAGGACTTCCTCCTCGGGAAAGCGGAGGAGGATGCGGTCCCCGTTGTTCCCGCGGAGTGGTACGGCGCGAACGACGTCGAACTTTTCACCGGCACCCCGGCCGCCGGGGTCCGGCCAAGGGACCATGAGGTGGAACTCACGGATGGCCGGACCATCCAATACTCGAAGCTGTTGCTGGCAACAGGGGCGAAACCGCGCAGCATCCCCCTTCCGGGCAGCGAGCTGGACGGCGTCATGACCTTCCGGACCTTCGACGACAGCCTCAAGCTTCGCGACCAGTTGAGGGACGGCGGCCGCCGTGTGGTCATGGTTGGCTCCGGGTGGATCGGCATGGAATTGGCCGCTGCAGCACGAACTTATGGCAACCAGGTGACTCTGATCGGACTCGAAGACGTACCGCTCAGCGCAGCGGTGGGTCCGGAACTGGGGAATTTCTTCAAGCGGGTCCATGAAGGGCAGGGCACGCGTTTCCTTCTTCCGGCGAGCGCGAAAGCCATCCAAGGCAACGGTGGGCATGCGTCCGCTGTCGTCACTGACACCGGCGAAGTACTGCCGGCAGAGATCGTGGTCATTGCCGTGGGAGTCGTTCCTGATACGGCCCTGGCTGCCACGGCGGGACTCCGCCTGGAGAACGGCATCCTGGTGGACCCGGGATTGCGCACCAGTGCTCCGGATATCTTCGCGGCCGGGGATGTCGCCAACGCCCTGCATCCCTTCACGGGCCGGCACCACCGCAGCGAGCATTGGTCCAACGCGCTCAATGGAGGCAAAGTGGCGGCGAAGTCAATGCTCGGCCAGGATGCCGTCCTGGATATGGTGCCGTACTTCTATACGGACCAGTTCAGCGTGGGCATGGAATACTCCGGCTACCCATCACTATCCACCGGAACCGCACCTGTGCTCCGCGGCTCCCTTGATGACGAGGGTTTCCTCGCCTTCTGGCTCCGCGGGGGAAGGAATGGATCCAGCCGGCTGGTAGCCGGCCTCAGCGTCAATGTGCCCCGCGTTCACAAAACCATCAAGTCACTGATTGCAGGGAAGGTCGAACTCGACCCGGCCCAACTGACCGACCCCGGGGTTCCCCTGCAGGAACTGCTGCCTTCGGCCTAGCAGCCGGTATGGGGTCAGGCTGGTCCGGCTGCGGCCCGCCTGGCCACGGTGCCCGCTGTCTGGATGCTTGACTCGTGGCCCGCCATGCCCGCTTGGCGTGCCCGCTGGCAGGCATCCGGAAGTGCTTTGAGCAGGGCATCAACATCTGCGTCAACGGAGCTGTGGCCCAGGCTGAAGCGCTGGGCTCCCCGGGCAGTCTCTTCGTCCAGTCCCATGGCCAGCAGGACGTGCGACGGCCGCGGCACCCCCGCCGTGCAAGCCGAGCCCGTGGACGATTCCACACCCGCAAGATCGAGCAGGAAGAGCAGGGAGTCGCCTTCACAGCCGGGGAAGGTGAAGTGGGCATTACCAGGGAGCCTCCCGCTGCCCTCTGCCCCGCGCAGCACGGCGTCCGGCACGGCCTCCCTGACTCCCGCGATGAGCCTGTCCCGCAGGGCAGCCAGCCTTTTTCCCTCCCCGTCAAGATCCATTGACGCCCGCTCTGTGGCGGCAGCAAAAGCGGCAATGGCCGGCGTGTCCAGGGTTCCGGACCGGACATCGCGTTCCTGGCCACCACCGTGCTGGACTGGCGTGAGCTTGACCGCCCGGCCCAGGAACAGCGCCCCGACACCCACGGGACCGCCGAGTTTGTGCCCGGAAACGGACATCGCGGCCAGTCCCGACGCACGGAAATCGACGGGGACGGAACCAAAGGCCTGAACTGCGTCCGAATGCACCGGGATTCCATGAAGTGAGGCCAGTTCCACGATCCCGGGGATGGGTTGCAGGGTGCCGACTTCATTGTTGGCCCACATCACGGTGATTAGGGCGATCGAGTCCGCATCCCGCTCGATCTCAGCACGGACGGCGTCAAGCTCCACAGCACCCGTTGAATCGACCGGCAACCAGACGACCTCGGCATGTTCGTGCTGCTCAAGCCACTCCACCGTATCCATGACCGCGTGGTGCTCGACGGCGGAGCACAGGATCCGGGTACGTGCCGGGTCCTCGGCGCGACGGGACCAATAGAGGCCTTTGACCGCCAGATTGTCCGCTTCCGTCCCTCCGGAGGTGAAGATGACCTCGGAGGGATGGGCGCCGGCGGCAGCAGCCAGCGTCTCGCGTGCGTCTTCCACCGTCCGGCGGGCACGGCGGCCTGCACTGTGCAGGGAGGACGGGTTTCCGGTGCGGGCCAGCTCCCGGGTCATGGTGGCAAGGGCCTCGGCCGACATGGGGGTGGTGGCGGCGTGGTCAAGGTATACAGGCACCTTGCCATTCTATCGAGCAGGGAACTGCAGGTTACCCCTGGGGTGCCACCTCCGCCGCAGGGCCAGGAACGTTGCCGGGAGCGGTCCCGGAAGCAACGATCCTGGCGCAGCAATAACCCGGCCGGTTGTCCGCTTGGACGCTGTCCGCGGGGAGACCGGCCGCCGTTGCCGCGCCGGCAAGCAGGGCTCCGTTCATGGTGCACACCAGGTCCCGGTGCTCCAGGGCGAGCCGATGGAAGGGACAACTGGTCAGGCTCGTGCCGCCGTCCGCATCAGCCCGCGGTTCGTAGCCAAGCTGCCCAAGGGAGTCATGGAGGTCCGCAGACCCCAAACGCACACCCGTGCGTTCCGCTGCTTCCCGTAGGGCATCCTGAACCCTGACATCCGCGGACAGGGATTGCTCAACCGCAGCCGCGAGGAGATCAGCCGCGAGATCATAGCGCCGCTGGGGAACGGACGCGGACACCTCGTCCACCGCGGCCCGGTACATCTTGGCCGGTCGGCCGGATCCTGGGCCCGTCCGGTCGGAAGATTTCCGGAACTCGACCGCCAGCAGACCGTCACGGACCATCCTGTCCAAGTGGAAAGACACGGTACTGCGTGGCATGCCCAATGCCTGCGCAGCTTCGTCCCGGCCCACGGCATGGGCGGAGCTGCGGACGTAGCCGTAAAGGGAGCGCCTGCCGGCGTCGTCAAGCGATGCAACAGCTGAAATGCGCCGCAGCCAAGGAAGGCCTGTCATGGGTTAAGGGTATCTCTAAAAACAAGATGAATTGCTAAAGAACGGCGAATATCACTGGCCGGGAGGAATCACCGCAACATGCCCGGCGAGCTCGGCCTTGGAGGTGGCAAGCGTGTCCGCGTCAGGACAGGCAAGCGAAACGTACACCGAGGAGGCAGGCTTGCTGAACAGCCGCGCCCACACCAGCATGGCCTGTCCACCGGATGTGCCCGGAGACTCCAGGGCAAGGAACTCCACCTGGCGCTGCGGCCCGTCAGTATCCTGCCCCCACGGCAGCTTGACCGGCTTCAGGTTTTCCGCAGCGGTTCCGGCGTCCAGGTAGGCGAACAGTGCCTTGGTGGAGGCAGCGTCATCGTCTGGTACCACCAAGGGTCCCTGGTTCACGGCGACCCTTGCCACTGCCATACAGCCGTCCGTCTTTTTGTATTTGTTCTCCCCTTGCAGGCCGGAGTGCACCACGGACCACCCAGGCACCTCCTCCAGGCGGTTGCCCACCGTCACCGGGTCCCCCGCGGCCAGGGTGCCGCCGGCGTCGAGCGGAAGATCCTTGGCCGCAACAGCCGCGGCATCATGGCCGGGGGTGATGGTGGGCGTTGCCAGGGCCGGCTCCGAAACGGCGGGCGTCGGCGCAGCCGGGTCCGGAACGCTGACACTGCACGCGGCCAGCAACACGCCCACGGTTCCTGCGGCACCCAAGGCCGCCACCCGCCGTCGAACTCTGCGCATTGCCTGGCCCCCTGAAGTGTGCGGTCTAACGTGTCCGTTGCCCCACAGAGTCTAGCTTCCCTCCCGGGCACGCACGTCCGCAGGACCGTTTGGGCAGCCGGCCGGGAACCCTGGACCCTCCCGGCGTCGTTCATTGAGTGGGCTGGATAAACTGGCCCCAACGCCCCATACCGGGGCGGGGTCGCCATCCAAGGGAAGGGCCAGTGCTTGGCCGAGGGCAGCAAGTCGCATTACCAGGTTCTCCGTGTGCCGGTGACGGCGTCTGAGAAGGAAATCAAGGTTGCCTACCGCAAGGCTGCCCGCAAGGCCCACCCGGATCACGGCGGCGAGGCCGAAATGTTCCGACGCGTCACCCTGGCCTATGAAACCCTGATCGACCCCCGGCGGCGGGCTGAGTACGACCGCCGTTACGCCAGCGGCCGCGCCGGGCAACCCAGGCCCGGCGACTACACCGGAACACAGCAACCGGCCTACGCTGCGTCAACCGCAGCGAAGCGGACCCAGCCGCAGCGCAACACCGCGGGTGACCCTGCCGTCTACGTACCGTCTTTCGACGACCCTAACGAGGTGCCGCTGCTCTCCCGTTCCGAGGCTGCCCGGCAGGTCCACGGGCTGCCCCGCAAGCGCGGCATATTCGGGGCCGAGGCGCGCATCCAACGCGAGCTTCGAACCGTGAACCTCATCAGCCGGCAAGTCCTGCCGGGGATTCCCGCAGCCCGGCTCATCAACGGGCTCCGCTCACCGTCGGACAACAACCACATCGACCACGCCGTGCTGTCCGGCTACAGGCTCGCACTGGTCGGGTCCATGCTGTTGCCCAAAGGAGCCTACGCCTGGGACGGGCAGACCCTGCGCCACGGGGGCCGTTCCGTTGCTCCCCCGCAGCTGGGCCACATCGTGCGCCACATGCAGGACATCTTCCCCGAACTCAACGTCACGGGCTGGGTAGTGCTCCACGGCCCGGACGGCAACCTGCACGAGCCCGTGATCGACCAATACGGCCGGGGAAAGTCGAGCCAATCTGCTGTGGAAGTGGTCAACGGGGCTGGTTTGGTCCGCGGCCTGAAACACTTCCTGTCATCCGGGCCGGCACCAAATACCGTGGTGGTCCCGGTCCTGGCGCGCCTGCTGCGGGGCATGCACTGAACTGCCGGTCCGGGAAGCACACCAATGCTGGCTAGGATGTAACGGTGTTCCGCATCCTCTTTCACACCCCGGAAATTCCCGGCAACACGGGCAATGCCATCCGCCTGGCTGCCATCACCGGCGCCGAGCTGCACCTTGTGGAGCCGTTGGGCTTCGACTTCTCCGACGCCAAGCTCCGGCGCGCCGGGCTGGACTACCACGATCTCGCTGTGGTGACGGTCCATAAAGACATCGACGCCGCGTGGTCGGCTTTGCAGCCGGAGCGCGTCTTCGCCTTCACCTCCGACGGCGACACGTCCTACACCGATGTCAGCTACAGGGAAGGCGACGTCCTGATGTTTGGGCCGGAATCGGTTGGACTTCCCCAGTGGCTGAAGGACGACCCCCACGTCACGGCCCGCGTCCGGCTCCCGATGCTGCCCACCCTGCGCTCCTTGAACCTTGCCAATGCGGCCTCGATCGCAGTCTTCGAGGCATGGCGGCAAAACGGGTTCGCCGGGGCAAAGCTGTAGCCATCCGCGCGGGCTCCGGCACCGAATGACATATGCAGGGAACGTCCCTGCCCTGGATATTCGAGTGAGGAGCAGCCGTGAGTGCGATGGAGACAAGGACGGCCCTGGCCAGCCGGCGTGCCGCCTCTCCCGCAACACAGCCGGGGCGCGCTGCCGCTTTCAAACACGACGACCTATGCTGGAAAGTGATGGACATCCCGAACAACCCAGGCCCCCCGGTCTTCGAAGCTTCCGGCACGGCAACTGATCTGAATGCCCGGCTGGCCGGCCTGCTGGACCTCATTGCCAGCGGCGACCAGCAGGCATTTGCCGAGTTCTACCAGTTGACCTCCCGCCGGGTATTTGGCATGGCCAGACGCGTGCTGATCGACCCCGAACTCAGCGAAGACGCCACCCAGGAAGTCTTCATCCAGGTCTGGCAAGGCGCGGCCAGGTTCGACCGGTCAGCCGGAAGCCCGCTTGCATGGCTGATGACCATAGCCCACCGCAGGGCGATCGACCGCGTCCGCGCAGTGCAATCCGCCACGGACCGTGAAGCGAAGTATGGCGCTGCCAGCCAGGATCCGGACCGCGACGTCGTGGCCGAAGAAGCCGATACCAACCTTGAAGCCGAGGCCGTGAGCCGTTGCCTGGGCACCCTCACCGAAACACAGCGGGAATCTGTGCGCCTTGCCTACTATGGCGGACTGACCTACCGCGAAGTCGCAGAGCACCTCGGCGCGGCGGTGCCCACCATCAAGTCCCGCATCCGGGATGGCCTTCTGCGTTTGAAGACCTGCCTGGGGGTGGTCTGACGTGAGCGAAAATACCGGTGGAGGATTTGTCCGCAGAATGTTCGCCAATGATATTGCAACCGACCTGTCCGAGGGCCGCGTCCTCGAACTGGCTGAAATATACGCTTTGGATGCCCTCAGCGATGCTGAACGGGCCATGGTGGATGACTACCTCAAGGATGCCCCGGAGGCACCGGAGTTCCACGAGCGTGTCCGGCAGGCCCGCGAGGCGCTGACCGTCAGCTTCACGGCCGAGGAAGAGCCGCCGCCGGGGCTTTTCGACAGCATCCTTGACCGGATTGCGGGGTCCCCCACGTCCGGCGCAGCCGCAGGTCCGGTCCACAACACTGCCGGTTCAACGGCGGTCGACGCCAGCCCGGCCGGCGGCGCTGCAGGCATCGACGAACTCTCCGCGGCCAGGGCCAGGCGCAGCGGGCGCAGCCGCCTCACCGGAGCCCGTGCGTGGCTGGTGGGTGTGGCAGCGGCAGCCGTGGTTGCCTTGGGAGGTGTTGGGGTTGGCGCCTATGTTGCTGCGCAAAACGATCCAGTGAACCAGATCCTGCAAGCCCAGGACGTCCAGAAGCAGACCGCTCCGGTCCCCGGTGGAGGAACGGCCACCATCTCGGCCTCGTCGGCCAAGGATTCCTTCGTGGTGCTCATGGACGACGTCGCCCCCGCCCCGGAGGGCAAGGTCTACCAGTTGTGGACGCTGCCCAAGGACGGCTCAGCGCCGGTACCGCAGGGCACCATGGATGCCCGGACGCTGTCCAAGCCTGCGGTCGTGAAGGGACTCTCGTCGGCATCCTCCGTGGCGATCACCGTGGAACCGACCGGCGGTTCGAGCTCACCCACCCTTCCGCTGGTGCTTGTGGTCCCGTTGGCTGCCTGACGCCACGCCCGCGCCGATCACGCAGGTGCTTATGACGACGGCGGCCGCCCCACCAGATGTGGGAACGGCCGCCGTCGGTCATTGTTTCGCAAGCACTAGGGTGCGACCACTCCGGTGTCCGCAGCTGCCGGCACCAGGCCGAGCCGCTCGATGACCTCATCGGCTTCCTCTGCCGGTGACGCCGAGACGCAGAGGGAAATGTGGTTCTCGTCTTCGGTGGGCTCTTCCAGGGCCTCAAACTGGGATTCCAGCAGCGATGGAGGCATGAAGTGGCCGTGCCGTGATGCCAGCCGGTCCGAGATCCTGTCCTGGCTGCCTTGGAGGAAGACGAACACTACGTGGTCTCCACGCAGTACATCACGGTACTTCTTCTTCAAGGCCGAGCACGTGATGATGGCCGGGGTTCCGGCTGCTGTGTGGTTCCTGATCCACACTGCGATCGTGTCCAGCCACGGCCAGCGGTCGGCGTCGTCCAACGCTTGGCCCGCCTGCATCTTGGCAACATTGGCGGCGGGGTGGAGGTCGTCTCCCTCGGCCAGGTCCCACCCGAGTTTTCCGGCCAGGACACCGGCAACGGTGGACTTTCCCGAGCCGGAGACTCCCATGATCACCAACACCGGCTGCTGTGCAGTCTTCGTCATCAAAGCCTGCCTTCCTCAATAAATATGATTTAACTGAGGTCCAGCTTAGGGGAAGGGAGAACCATCGGCAATATCAGAAGCCGGCGATTGTGCTGGATCCATTCACCGACACAACGTGGAAAGCCTCCGCACTGATCCCGGCGGGAAGCCCCGCCCGTTCGGCATTGGCGAGCATCATGCCCCGCACCACCCGCTCCATCGCCCCGATGTCCGGGTGCTGGCTGGCGTGGACGCGGATCGCCTCCACCTTGGCCTCAACGTGGTCCGATACATCCACGAAGTGGTTCTCGCGGTTTTCCGGCCCGGCAATGAACCACAGCCAGGGAAGTTTGTAGGCCTCCAGGCCGGCCTCGGCAAGCTCCGGGTAGGCGAAAGGGTTCTCCACCGCCGGATATACGGCGCGGGTCACCGCCTCTCCAGCGGCCAGGTGGTCAGGATGGCTCTTCTGGATGCGGTCCCAGTTCCGTTCGGGATGCATGGTCAGCACAATGTCAGGACGGATCTCGCGGATGAGCTGGACCACCTGCTTGATGACATGGTGCGTCGGCTCCAGGTAGCCATCGCGTTCGTGCAGGTAGCGGATATCCTCCACGCCCACGATCGAGGCCGCGCGCTGCTGCTCCTCCGCCCGCAGCTCGATGATCCGCTGGCGGTCCACCGGATCGAAGCCGCCCGCGTCACCATCGGTCATGATGCAGTACGTCACCTCGACACCGGCTGCAGTCCAGGCCGCAATGGTTCCGGCGGCGCCGAAGTCGATGTCGTCCGGATGGGCGGTAAAACAAAGCACCCGTTCAACACGCTCCGTGGAGGCATTGAACGGGCTCTTTGCTGACGAAACGCCAGAACTCAAAGGATCAGCCTTTCCGCTTCTTGATCTCTTCGGTTGCCTGCGGGATGACCTTGAAAAGGTCACCAATGATGCCGAAGTCGGCGATCTCGAAGACCGGCGACTCGGCATCCTTGTTAATGGCAACGATTACCTTGGATGTCTGCATGCCGGCCTTCTGCTGGATCGCGCCGGAGATGCCCGCCGAGATGTACAGCTGGGGCGAAACGGTCACGCCGGTCTGGCCCACCTGCGCGTCATGGCCGATCCAGCCTGCGTCCGTGGCCGCACGCGAAGCACCCACGGCAGCCCCCAGGACATCGGCAAGATCTTCCAGGGGCCCAAAGTCGCCGTCGACGCCGCGGCCACCGGCCACGACGATCCGGGCTTCGCTGAGGTCCGGGCGGCCACTGGCAGGCTTGGCCGCACGTGAGGCGATGCGGGCAGCTGTTGATGCCGCGTCTGCGGGAATCTCCACTTTGGCTGTCTCCGGCGAGCTGGCCGATGCCGCGGGTTCAGGCTCCACGAGGTTGGCCTTCACCGTCAGGACCGCCACCGCAGTGGTGGCCTTGCAGGTGGTGTTGTAGGAACCTGCCAGCACCGACTTGTGCGCAGATCCGTCCGCTTCCACGCCAACGACGTCGGTGATCACGCCGGCATTCAGCTTGATCCCCAGCCGGCCTGCGATCTCTTTGCCTTCAGGAGAGTTCTCCAGCAGGACCCTGGTAGCGCCAGAGGCTGCCACTGCGGCCGCAAGGTAGGCGGCCTTGGGGGCCACCAGGTAGTCGCCGAGGTCGTCCGCGGAGGGCTGGTAGACCGTGGTGACCCCGTACGTGCCGAGCGTGGCGACGGTGTCGTCACCCAGGTCACCGTTGACGGCAACGGCGGTCTCCCCCAGCTGCCGGGCAATGGTCAGGAGCTCCAGGCTGCTCTTCTTGAGCGCGGCTCCGGGGTTGTCGATGAAAACGAGTGCGTTAGCCATGGTGTGCAGTCCTCTTAGAGCAGCTTCTGTGCGGCCAGGAAGTCGGCCAGCTTGATGCCGGCATCGCCTTCGTCGGTGATGATGGTGCCGGCGGTCCGCGGCGGGCGGGCCTCGGCAGTTTCCACGACGGTCCATGAACCGGCAAGGCCCACCTGCGAAGGATCGATTCCAAGATCGGCCAGGGTCAGCGACGCAATCTTCTTCTTCTTGGCGGCCAGGATGCCCTTGAAGTTGGGGTAGCGCGGCTCATTGATCTGGTCCGTGACCGAGACCAGCGCGGGCAACTGCGCCTCCACGGTCTCCGAATGGGTGCCGGCATCACGGCGGGCAACCACTGTACGCCCGTTGACGTCCAGGGTGGATGCGAAGGTCACCTGCGGAAGGGACAAACGCTCGGCAAGCTGCGCCGGGATCAATGACGTCTCGCCGTCCGTGGACGCCATGCCGGTCAGGACCAGGTCCACCGGCCGGCCATCGGAGGAGATGTGCCTGATCGCCGCCGCAAGTGCCAGTGAGGTGGCTGCGGCATCGGAACCGGCCAAAGCGTCATCGCTGAGGTGGACCCCCGAATACGCGCCGATCTGGAGGGACTTCTTGACCGCATTGACCGCGCCCGACGGCCCCATGCTCAGCGCGATGACCTCGTTGCCGGCCTTGGCGCCGCCGCGTTCCTCAGCCAGCTGCAATGCTGCCTCGAGGGCGTACTCGTCCAGTTCCGACAAGATGCTCTCGTCGCGGTCCGTGGTGTTGCCCGGTCCGGTGATGTGCCTGTCAAACTGCGCGTCCGGGACGTGCTTGACCAGAACGACAATCTTCAATGTCTCTTCCACTGTCTTCGAAGCAGCCTTCCATGCTTGTGGACGGCCAACCGCAGCAGCGTGGCCGTGAAGTGCCCAGCGTACGGGCCTACCCTAGCTAAGCATATTGCGCCCGGAAATCCGCAGCGGCGTTAACCCCTGTTTCGTCCCTGGCACCCCGCTGATAAACCGCCAAAGCCCGACGGCGGCACGCGCCAAGGTGCGCATGCCGCCCCGGGTGCGTGCCGCCGTCGTGCGTTATCGGCTTTACTGGGCCGCGTCCAAGGTGACCTCGATCTCCTGCGACTGGCCGCTGCGCTGGATAGTGACCTTGACCTTGGCTCCTGCCGGCTGTTCACGGACAGCGGCGGTGAGTTGGTTGGGGTCGCTGATGGAGTAATCGCCGAACTTGGTGACGACATCCCCCACCTTGATGCCGGCCTTCGCTGCCGCCGAGTCAGCGGTTACTGCCGCGACTTCCGCGCCGACCGAGAAACCGGAATCGCTGCCGGTGGACGACTTGGACCGTACGGACACACCAAACTGCCCGTGGCTTGCCTTGCCGTTGTCGATGATTTCCTGCGCCACCCGCTTGGCGTGGTTGATGGGAACGCTGAAGCCAACGCCGATGTTGCCGGACGACGATTCGGACGTGCCGCTTCCTGCCGAAGCGATTGCTACGTTGACGCCGATGATTTCGCCCTTGCTGTTGACCAGCGCACCACCGGAATTGCCGGGGTTGATGGCGGCATCAGTCTGGATGACATTGATGGAGATCGACCCCTCGTTGGCCGACCGCTGGCTTTGCCCGCCGTTCGGAGGCGCGAACTGGAAGCCCTCGTCGTCGCCCTGGCTGTCGTCCGGACCGTCTTCGGGCACAGCCGAAGACGCCACGCTGATGGTGCGGTTCAAGGTGGAGACGATGCCGTCGGTCACCGTGCCGGTCAGCCCCAGGGGCGAACCGATCGCGACGGCGGTGTCCCCCACGTTGATCTTGGACGAGTCGCCCAACGTGGCCGGAACAAGGCCTGAAGCGTCGCTGACCTTGATCACTGCAAGGTCGGACAACGGGTCGGTGCCCACGACCGTGGCTTTCAGGACCTTCCCATCATGGGTCCGCACCTCGATGGCGGCGTTGGCAGTCGCACCATCAAGGGTCACCACGTGGGTGTTGGTCAGGATGTGGCCTTGGTCGTCGATGATGATGCCCGAGCCCGTTCCGCCTTCGCCGCCGCTGGTTGCCTTGATCGTGACCACACTGGGAGAGGCCTTGGCCGCAGCCGCGGTGATGACGTTGACATCGTCCTTGTTGTTGACGATCACGGTGCTCGACTGGCCGCCCGTCGAGGACGCGGGCGCGGGCTCGTCCCACAGTGCGTTGCTGCCGGCCACGACGCCGCCGCCAACCAGGCCCGCCGCCAGGATGCTCGCCACCAGCGTCCCCACTCCGAAGGCAGGCTTCTTCCTGGTCGCCGCGGGGGCCTGGCCGCCCTGGGTGTGCTGGGGGCCCTGTGCGTAAGGGTGGCCGGCGTTGCCCGGTGATCCCGCGAAGTAGGGGCCTTGGTGCGCGCCATAGGGGGCAGTCGGGTTGGCCTGGCTGCCCCCTTGCCCCTGGTGGGGCTGGGCCGGGCCGGCGCCATGGAACGGCTGCCGCTGCGGGTAACTGGGACGGAACTGGTCCTGTGAAGGCTGCGGATGCTGGGAGGGGCCGGGTTCAGCACCGGGCGAATGGAAGGCTGGAAGCGGAGCGGTGGCGTTGGCATCGGGTCCCGGCACGTCGCGGACAGGCTCTGCGCCCCCCGGGGCGGATGGCTGGTTGCCCTGATCATGGCTGGGCTGGTCCTGTCCTTGCGCCGCCTGCTCCGCAGCCTCGGCGTTCGGGGCCACCCCGGGAGCCTGGCGCGGCTGGGACGGCTCGCGGTTCTCTGGTCCGGCGCCCTGGGCTGGGTTCTCCGTCATGGTCTTCCTTTCGTCCTTGTCTCCCCTAACTATGAACCCTATTACTGGAACAAATTCGGACGTTTGCTGAGAGCTTCCTGAACGAGGAACGCGAAGAGTTGCAACTGCCCCCTGAAGGGCTTCAACGCGCGGCCTGAACGCTGTTCTCCACCATTTCGCTGGTGGCATATTCACTGCCTTGGACGGGGTGTGGGGTGCACCATAGAATCAAGAGGAATTGCCACAGCGACCTGCGGCTTTACACCATGCGTGGGGGCGCTGAGCATTCTGTGACGATTGGTTCGCCCTGTTCCAGTCGCAGACGTGCTGAAGGGTTGCACATGCGGTCAATAGTGAAACGTGTACTCGCCGTGATTGGCGTGGCTGGAATGTTGGCCCTACCGGCCGGCGCAGCGTGGGCCGAAGATCCGGTCACGCTTGATCCCGCCACCAAAATCGTGGATTCCGCCGGCGTCCTGGGCGGTGATAAAGCCAAGGTGCAGGAAGCCATCCAGAAGCTCGGGTCGGAACACGCCATGACACTGCACGCCGTTTTCGTGAAGCGCTTCGAGAACCCGGCCGATCGGGTCGAATGGGTTGCAGACGTAGCAGAGAAAGCCAACCTCGGACCCAACGCCCTGGTCCTTGCCGTAGCAACGGACACCCGCCAATACCAGCTGGGCAAGCCCAGCAACAGCAAAATCACCAACGCGCAGCGTGACAACATCACCAGCAAGGCCATTGATCCACAGCTGCGCGCCGGAAATTATGCCCAGGCTGTCATCGATGCCGCTGCCGCCATTGGTGACGCAGCCGGAGGCGGCAGCGGCAACGTACCCAACGGCAACGCAGGCGTGGGAGTGCTGGTGGGAGCCGGCGTCGTTGCTGCCGGCGGCGTAGGCACCTACCTGTACTTGCGCAATCGCCGGAAGAAGTCCGGCCAGGCCTCCTCGCCCGGCTTTGGCCCGCAAGGTGAGCAGCTCGATCCTTTGGCCGGGCTCACCATTGCTGAGCTTCGCCAGAAAAGCGGTTCCCTGCTGATCGAAGCAGATGACGCCATCAAGTCCAGCGAGCAGGAACTCGGGTTCGCCCAGGCACAGTATGGCGATGCCGCCATCGGGAACTTCACCAAGGCCCTCCAGGAAGCCAAGGGCCACATGACCGAGTCGTTCAAGCTGCAACAGCAACTGGACGACCACATCCCGGACACTGAAGAGCAGCAGCGGAGTTGGCTGGGAGAGATTATCCGCCGCTCGGAGGCAGCACTCGCCTCCCTTCGCGACCAAAAGGCCGATTTCGACTCGCTTCGCGAACTGGAGAAAAATGCCCCGCAGGCGCTGGCAACGGTCAGCGCGGGCGCCCGTGAAGCCGATGCCCGGATCTCCAGCGCCGAGCAGTCCCTGGACGGCCTTCGTGCCAAGTACGCCGACTCTGCCCTGGCGCAGGTCTCCGATAACATCCTGCAGGCCAAGGAACGGCTGGCATTCGTCCAGAACGCCGTCGCAACCGCCCAGGAGAAGCTCACAGCCGGCGACAACAGCATGGCCGCCGTAGCAGTACGGGCAGCGGAAGAGAGCCTGCACCAGACGAACGTCCTTATCGACGCCATCTCCAAAACCGCCGGAAGCCTGGACGAGGCCCGGACCTCGCTGGAAAGCGCCGTGGCGGAAACCAGCCAGGACCTTGCCCAGGCACGCGCCATGATCCAGTCCGGACAGCATCCTGAGCTGGCGGGCCCGGTGGCGGGCGTCGAGTCTGCTCTGGCGCAGGTCAAGAACGAAATCCAGGGCGGCAAGATCGACCCCATCGCCACCTTGAACCGCGTGGAGACTGCCCACCAGGCGCTGGATCAGTCGCTGTCCGGCATCCGGGACCAGCAGGAGCAGGCCCGCCGTGCACAGGCCTCCCTGCAGCAGACCATCATGGCTGCCCAGGCTCAGATCAGCGCAACCTCGGACTACATCACGGCCCGCCGCGGAGGCGTGGGAACCGAGGCCCGCACCAGGCTGGCCGAGGCCCAGCGCAACCTGGACTATGCCCTGTCCATTTCACGCAATGATCCCGTGACTGCGTTGACCTATGCACAGCAGGCCCACTCGCTCGCGGCCCAGGCAGCGCAGCTTGCCCAGTCCGATGTTGACCAGTTCGGCTATGCCAACCAGGGCGACGGCCGTGGCGGCATGTTCGGTGGCGGCGGAGGTGGCGGCCTCGGCGGGGCCATCCTGGGCGGCATCCTCATCAACTCCATCCTCAACGGAGGCGGGGGCGGTTGGGGCGGCGGCCACAATGACGGCGGCGACGGAGGCTTCTTCGGCGGTGGCGACTCGGGCGGCGGCTTTGACGCCGGCGGCTGGGGCGGCGACGGCGGTGGCGGCGGCGACTTCTAGCCCGGACAGACTAGGTGGGGCATACGCCCACGTAGAAGCGGTACAACAACTGATCACTGATTTCAGTGGTTCCCACTGAGCAGGACGAAAGGCAACACCATGGTTAAGCAGTCCATTTTCGGTCGGATCGCACAGCTCGCCAAGGCAAACATCAACGCTTTGCTGGATCAGGCTGAGGACCCGCAGAAGATGCTGGACCAGATGGTCCGCGACTACACGAACAACATTGCCGAAGCCGAGTCCGCTGTGGCCCAGACCATCGGCAACCTTCGCATGCTGCAGGCGGACTACAACGAGGACATCAAGAACGCACAGGACTGGGGCAACAAGGCCCTGGCGGCTTCCCGCAAGGCAGACGAGTACCGTGCGTCCGGTGACAGCGTCGATGCTGAGAAGTTCGACAACCTGGCCAAGGTGGCAATTCAACGCCAGATGGCCGCCGAGTCCGAAGCCAGGGCTGCCGAACCGAGCATTGCATCGCAGACCGAAGTCGTGGACAAGCTCAAGAGTGGCTTGGACCAGATGAAGAACAAGCTCAACCAGCTCACTGCAAAGCGCAACGAGCTTGTTGCCCGTTCCAAGACGGCTGCTGCCCAGTCCCAGGTGCACGACGCCCTCAAGAGCATCGACATCATGGACCCCACCAGCGAGGTCGGCCGTTTCGAAGAGAAGATCCGCCGCGAGGAAGCCAAGGTCCTGGGCCAACAGGAACTCGCAGCCTCCAGCCTGGACGCGCAGTTCAACCAGCTTGAGGACCTCGGTGAGCAGACGGAGATCGAGGCTCGCCTCGCGGCCTTGAAGTCCGGCGGCAGCAAGCCGGCGATCGGTGCGGGCGCCCCCTCCACCACCAATGCGACCATCGACGAAGCCGACTTCGACAAGCTCTAGGCACCACCGGGGCCACGGCCTCGACAACTGTGCAGCCGTAACGGCCGGATTCCACAGGGATCCGGCCGTTAGTGCATCCGGGAGGCCTTACGGCGCGGCGGAGCCCGGCGCTTCCTCCCCCGGGCTGGCATCCGTGGCTACTTCTGCCCGGATTTCAAAACCTTTGGGGTGGAAGTAGGTCACAGTGCATTCCAGGACTTCGCCATGGGGCCCCAATGTGGTGCGCTCCAGGCGCGGTACTACCGGGAACTCCCTGACGTTCAGGGCGTCTGCCAGGTGATCCGGAGGTGCGTGCATGGTCACAGTGATCTCTGCCCGGTGCAAGGGTTTCAGGGTCCGGTCCTGGATGACCTGGTAGATGGAGTTCTTCTCGGCGTCGGCGAGGCTGATGTGGCGGCCTATGTGGGACGGGATAAAGATTTCGGCAATGGCGTAGGGCCAGCCGGCGCTGGAGTAAGAACGGCGGATGACCAGGACGAGGTTGTCGTCGGAAACCAGCTTGGCTGGCACCGATCTGTCTTTCTCCATCCATTTGTATTCGATGAGGCCCTTGACCGTTTTCATGCCGGCGGCGGTAAAGGTCTCCATGAACGGTGCAAGTCGGTTGAGCATGCGGACGGGGCTCTGCGCCCTGACGAAGGTCCCCTTGCCTTGCCGGCGCACCAGCAGGCCTTTGACCACCAGGGTCTCGATCGCTTTTCGGACCGTGGTGCGGCTGATGCCGTAGTCCGCCATCAACGACTCTTCCGTGGGGATCCGCGAACCAGGTTCCAGGCTGCCCACCAGTTCGGTCAGGACGTCCGCAACCTGCTGGTAAACGGCAACGGGGCTGTCCCTCTCCAGGACCGGCCGGTGTGGGCCCTTCGCGTTGTCTTCGTCGACCATGTCACCTTTCCGCCGTGGTTGCCCAGTGCCGGACTGATGCTACACCAGCCAGGCGAACCCCCGGGTATGAAAAAAGTCCGGACCGGTTTTCACCGGTCCGGACTTCTTTCATCTTCCAGTTGCGGGGACAGGATTTGAACCTGTGACCTCTGGGTTATGAGCCCAGCGAGCTACCGAACTGCTCCACCCCGCGTCGCTTGATCAACAATACCCCATGTGAAAGGCGCTTTTTGCCATTCGGGGTGCTTGGTGCCGGAGATCACATTGGCGAAGGTGGCCCGATTGGCATCTCCGCAAATCAGTGAGGTTGCATGCGGCAGGCAGAAACAGGCACGAACAACAAAAGACCCGGACCAGTTTTTCTGATCCGGGTCTTTTCCCAGTTGCGGGGACAGGATTTGAACCTGTGACCTCTGGGTTATGAGCCCAGCGAGCTACCGAACTGCTCCACCCCGCGTCGCAAGAACAACATTACCGTCCGGTGAACTGCGGACCAAATCGAGGGGCAGTGATCTGCGTCTCCACACAGGAAGGCCGGCATCCGCAGTCTCACGGATACCGGCCTTCCAAGGTGAACCCCGGCTATCCCCTAGCTGCTGGGGGTAGGCGACGGCGTGGCACTCGGCGTCGCCGCTGGAGCAGAAGTCACACCAAGCTTGGCTTCTGCGTCCAAAGCCTTCTGCAAGGCTTCGGACAGCCTGGCCTGCTGCTGGCCGTAACCTGCGAAATCACCCTTGGCCAAGGCGGCCTGTCCGTCCCGGATCGCCTGGTTGGCTTCATCCAGGGCGGCCTTGAGTTCTGCCTTCGCATCAACGGGTCCGGCCGGCGGAGTCGTGGTGCCGGGCGGCGTAGCCGGTGTTTGGCCGTTGTTCTCAGAGTCACCTGCCTCCGCTCCGGAGTTACCGCCAAACAACTGGTTCAGGGCCTCATCGAGGGTGGCAGCAAAGCCGATCTTGTCGCCAAAGGCCACCAGGACGCGTTGGAGGGTCGGGTAGGACGTCTCACCCGTGGACTTGAGGTAGACAGGCTGGACGTACAGCAGGCCACCACCCACAGGGAGGGTCAACAGGTTGCCGTTCAGCACGTCCGAGGCGCCTTGGCGAAGCAGGTTGAGTGCCTGCGACACCGTGGGGTCGGAGTTGAACTTGTTCTGGGCCTGGCCCGGCCCGGGGACCTGGGTGTCAGTGGGCAGTTGCAGAAGCCGCAGCTTGCCGTAACTGTCCGCTTTCTCGCCCTTGACGTTGCCCGCGTCGGAGTCCGCGGCCAGGAACCCGTACAAGACGTTACGCGCATTGCCATTGACCGTCTGCGGAATGAAGGAGGAGGTCAGCTGGAAGGCAGGCTTCTCCTGGTCCGGCATCTGCAGGGACATGTAGAACGGCGGCTGCTTGACGGCTTCGGAGACCGTTGGGTCGTTCGGAACGCTCCAAGCATCGTTGTTCTGGTAGAAGCTGTCCGGGTCCGTCACGTGGTAGCGGCCCAGGAGTTCACGCTGGACCTTGAACAGGTCCTCCGGGTAACGGACGTGGCTCATGAGGTCGCCCGACATATCGGAGTACGGCTTGATGACAGTCGGGAAGACCTTCTGCCAGGCCTTCAGCAGCGGGTCCTGGTCATCCCAGGCGTACAAAGTGACCGATCCGTCGTAGGCGTCGACAGTGGCCTTGACCGAGTTCCGGATGTAGTTGACCGAGCTGTTGGGCAAGGCAACGGTCCGGCCGGCGCTTGTCTGGGAATCGACAGTGGCGTTCTGCAGCTGCTGGGGCTGGGAGTACGGGAAGTACTGGCTGGTGGTGTAACCATCCACGATCCACTTCACCCGGCCATCCACCACGGCCGGGTAGGCGTTGCCGTCAACGGTCAGGTAAGGGGCAAGTTTCTCGACGCGTTCGCGCGGATTCCGGTCATACAGAATCTGCGACTCCACATTTACGCCGTCCGACAGCAAGAGGTCCGAGGACTGGAACTTGATGGAGTACAGAATGCGGTTCAACCAGTTGCCGACGTTGGGCCCGCCGTTGCCGGTGAAGGTGTACTGCGTTTCGCCACTGCCTTCACGCCCGGCGGGACGGTCCTGTTCCCGGTTGGGGGCGCCGTCCGGAGCACCCACAATGGAGTATTCCGGCGAGTTCTCGCCGAAGTAGATACGGGGCTGGTAGGTGGTGTCGTTGCCGAGGACACCGTTGGTGGGAATGCCGGACTGGAGGAACTCCGGCTTGCCGTCCGCGGTGAACTTGTTGCCCTTGGCGGCAACCACGCCATAGCCGTGGGTGTACACGATGTGCCGGTTGACCCAGGTCTGCTGGCTGGCGCTAAGTCCATCCGGATTCAGCTCCCGAACCGCGATCACGGTGTCCTGGACCTTGCCGTCAACGGTGTAGCGGTCCACGTTCAGCGTCTGCGGGAACTGGTAGTACGGACGGTACTGTTCCAGCTGCGAGAACGCCGAGGAAATAAGGTTCGGATCCAACAGGCGGATGTTTGCTGCCGTCTGCGCATCATCGGCCAGGGCACCGCTTGTGGCCGTGGTGGTGGCGTTGTACGCGGACACCTCGATCTTGTCCAACCCGTAAGCAGCACGGGTCATGGTGATGTTGCGGTTGATGAACTCCCTTTCCAGGGTGTTCTCCGACGGGCGTACCTGGAACTGCTGGATCACCCAGGGGTAGACGCCGCCGGCCAGGATGGCAGTGATGATGAGCATCGCCGTGCCGATGACGGGCAAGCGCCAGCGGGCGATCACAGCGGCCACAATGAACAGGATCGCGACCAGGCCCGCTGCCACGGCCAGGATGGCCTTGGTGGGAACCACCGCGTTGACGTCCGTGTACAAGGCACCCGCCCAGCGTCCGGCCGAGCTCTGCACCGTGGTGTACCGGTCGAGCCAGAAGTTCACACCCAGCAGAAGCAGGAAGAACGCGCCGGTCACGGCGATGTGGATCTGGGCGGCGCGGCTTGTGAAGATCCCGCGCTCCATGAGCCGGATGCTGCCGTACAGGTAGTGCGTGAGGATGCCCGCAATGCCGGCCACGACAGCGATGCTGATCAGGAAACCGGTGACGAACCCCAGAAAGGGCAGGGACATGAGGTAGAAGCTGATGTCCAGGTTGAACAGAGGATCACTCTGTCCAAACGGCTCCTGGTTGAAGAACAGCAGTACTTTCTGCCACTGGCTGGCCGCAGCGCTGCCGGCGAACAGGCCGAACAGGATCGGCAGGCCGATCATCACCACGCGGCGAACAGGCTCAAGCTGCGCCTGGTAGCGGTTCAGGTTGTCCCGTGACTCGGCGTCGGGGGCGTAGACGGGCCGCGAGCGGTAGGCGATCCTGATGGCAAAAAAGACAGCAGCGAACATCATGGCGAACCCGACCAGGAAGGTCAGGATCCGGGCGAGGTTCTCACGCAGGTAGACCTCAAAGAAGCCAAGCTGCTGGTACCACAGGACATCTGTCCACACATTGGCGAAGAAAATGAAGCCGACGACCACCACTGCGACGACAATGAGCGTCGGAGTCAGGGCACCTCGTCTCAGCGGCGATCTTCCGGGCGGGCTGGAGCTGGCGGGACGGGACAAACTCTGTACCTCATTGGTGGTCGTCAGTTAACAGTCGGTATGCGTGTGATGTGACAATTCCCGACACTGGGGTGGCGGGAGCTGTCATATATGCCACGAGTGGCAGTGGAGCTAAGTTCCACCGCCAGTCTAATTGTTCGTGCAGGTGGGAAGGCCTTTGGTGTCCTGGCCGTTACCAAGGCGTTCCACTGCGGCCCGGGCATCGGCAAGAGTCTCTACCTTGACTACCTGCAAACCGTCCGGCACATGTCCCACGACATCCGCGCAGTTTGCCGCCGGCGCAAGGAACATGGTGGCGCCATGCTGCCGCGCCCCGATCATCTTCTGGGCAATGCCGCCGATTGGCCCCACGGCCCCGTCGGCGGAAATGGTGCCAGTGCCGGCCACATGCTTCCCGCCGGTGAGGTCCCCCGGTTCCAGGTTGTCCACGATGCCCAGCGCGAACATCATGCCGGCACTGGGCCCGCCAACATTCTCAAGGGAAATCTTCACATCAAAGGGGAAGGTGAAGTCGCTGGCCAGAAGGACACCCAGGACGTACCTGCCGGCCTGATTCTTCACGGGAGTCACCGACTCCGTCACGGAGCTTCCGTTGCGGTCCACGACGACGGCCGCGGCAGCGCCTGCCCCGGCGGACAGCTCCTCCTGGATCACCGCCATGGACGACACCGGTTTACCGTTGATGGAAGTGAGGACATCGCCTTCCTGGATTTTGCCTTCCGACGGGGACTCCTCCGAAAGTCCCGCGACAGTGAGCTTCTGCTCAAAGGGGATGTCCAGCTCCCTGAGCGCGGCGGCGACGGCGTTCTCCTGGGAGGACTCCATGGCCACTTCGCTCTGTTTGACGGTTTCCTCGGCCGTGGTGCCCTTGGGGTAGATCAGTTCCTCCGGGTAGACGGCTTTGGAGGGGTCCACCCATCCGCCAAAGACGTCGAAGATTGTTGCCGGAGATTTGGGGCCACCGGTCATGACGACGGTCGTCAGGTCCAGGTTGCCCTGGGCCGGAAAGGACTCCCGGCCGGAAATGCTGATGACAGGCTTGTCGCCGTCCTGCCCGAGGGTGTTGAAGGTCGGACCGGCCGATTCGACAACATAGGGCACGGGCAGCGCTGCCGCCCCCAGGCCCAGCCCCAAGGCCAGCAGCCCCGACACCACCATCAGCATGTAGCGGCTTCCACCGGAAGGCTCCGCAGGCACGGAGGAGGGATCGGCGTCGGGCATTTGACGCGGGTCAACCGAGCCCCCAGGGCTGGGCGAAGTAAGCATTGAGGGCCTCTCTTGCCGGTGGTTCGTGCGCGGCACATTGGGTCCGCCAGCGCGAAGCGGCGGCGATATATACCAAACATCCACACTACGCGGTCCCGGGTTGCCGGGCTGCTTTGCCTACAGCGAACTACGCCGCGAACAGGCAGACAGCCCCTGCCCCTCGGGGTACGGTGAAAGTGATCACCAGGTAGGTTCGACGATCGGCGGCACCATGACTTCCAACCCCAACAATCCGTCCAACGACGACGACGCACCCAAGGATCCGCTGGCAGAAATGCTGCAAAACCTGATGGGTGGCCAGGGGATGGGCAACATCGACCCCGCTGAACTGGCCAAGGCAGCCGGGCTGCCCAACGATCCCCAGCTGCTGCAGCAGATGTTCGCCCAGGTCCAGGCGATGATGAGCTCCACCTCCGAGGGGCCCGTGAACTGGAAACTGGCCCACGACAACGCCCGACGTGTGGCAGCTGCGGGCGGTGATCCGTCCGTGAACACCCAGCAGTCCCGCGGGGTAGACGAAGCCCTCCGTTTGGCTGAGCTGTGGCTCGACCCCGTCACCGACCTCCCGGCAACAGGGTTGATTGGCCACGCGTGGTCGCGCGCGGAATGGGTGGAGGCCACGCTCGGAACCTGGAAGCGGCTGACCGAACCGGTGGCCAACAGCATCGCGAACGCGCTGTCCAATGCGCTGACCCAGCAGATGCCGGAGGAGATGAAGTCCATGATGGGCGGTGCCTCCTCCATGCTGCAGAACATGGGCGGTGCAATCTTCGGGATGCAGTTGGGCCAGGCAATCGGTGCCCTGTCCGCGGAAGTGGTCAGCTCCACGGACATTGGCGTGCCGCTGGCAGATCTGGAAATGGCCCTGCTGCCGGCCAATGTGGCCAAATTCGGTGAAGGCCTGAGCCTTCCGGAAAACGATGTCAGGCTGTTCCTCGCGGTCAGGGAGGCCGCGCATGCCCGGTTGTTCGTTCAGGTGCCGTGGCTCCGCGGCCACCTGCTTGGCGCCATCGAAGCCTACGCCCGGGGCATCCACATCGACATGTCGCGCATAGAAGACCTCGCCCGCGACCTGGATCCCAGCAACCCCGAAGGCATCCAGGAAGCCCTCTCCCAAGGCGTCTTCACGCCGGAGCGGACCCCCGTCCAAACGGCTGCGCTGGAGAAACTCGAAACTGCACTGGCGTTGGTGGAGGGCTGGGTGGATGAGCTGACGGCCGAAGCCACGGCCAACGTACTTCCCTCGGCCACCGCACTGCGGGAAACTGTCCGCCGGCGCCGCGCTACGGGCGGTCCCGCCGAGCACGCGTTCTCGTCACTTGTGGGGCTGGAACTGCGTCCCCGCCGACTCCGGGAAGCTGCCACCCTGTGGGCCACCCTCAAGGAGGAACGCGGGATAGCAGGCCGTGACGCCATCTGGCATCACCCGGATCTCCTGCCGACGGGCGAGGACCTGGACGATCCCCAGGGCTTCTCATCGCGCCGGAAGTTGGCGGAGGCCAGCGACAGCGAAGTGGACGACGCCCTGCAGAAGCTGCTCAGTGGCGGCTACGACGCTCCGGCCGACGCCGACGAAGGGGACAGCTCCCCCGGTGAGGCAGCGAAGGACGACGACGCAGAGGGCCGGGACGGCGATCCCCAACCGCCCGTCAGGTAACGGGCGCGGCGGGCGGCAGGACAGCCGGGCGTCAGTCCTGCTCTTCCGCCGCTGGCCCGGGGTTCCCGGGCAAGCCCCGGGAGGTGGCGAAGGCCACGCCCTCCAGGAAGCCCTTGGCCCGCTCCGTTTCCGGATAGCTCTCCAGAAGACGCCAGAACGAGGCATCGTGTCCAGCGACCAACAGATGCGCAAGTTCATGGAGCAGAACGTAGTCGATCACCCATTGCGGCATGGCCTTCAGCTTGTGGGACAACCGGATGGTGCCGTCGGCGGGTGTAGCCGAACCCCACCGCGAGTTTTGGTTGGTGACCCAGCGGACGGACGTGGGCACGGCCCTTCCGCCCAGATAGGTCCGGGAAAGGGTTCCGGCGTGCCGGGCAAGGGCCTCATCGTTGGCAGGCGGCCGCCTCCCCTTGGCCCCGGAACGCTCCCCCTGCTTCTTCAGCTTGGCCAGCATTCTTCGGACCCATTCACGTTCCTGGGCCTTGCTGAAGGTCGCCGGAATGGCCACCACGGCATTTCCGTCTTCCCAAAAAGCCGCCACCGTCCGCTTGCGCCGCGCAGAGCGCCGGACCACTACAGGGGCGCCCTCTTCAGTCGTCAAAGGCACCCCGGCGTTGTTGGCGTCCCTGGAATGGCTGCGCATCATCACGCCTCCTCACCTTCCGTGGGATGCGAAGTCCCGGCCAGCACCGCCAACACGGCCTCTCCATAGCGCTCAAGCTTTGAAGGGCCCACCCCTGCCAACGCGGAGAGTTCTTCCAACGAGGAAGGCCTGGCTTCGGCGATGGCCGTCAAGGTGGCATCCGTAAAGACAACATACGCCGGAACGTCCGCGGACTGGGCCTCAGTCCTGCGCCATTGCCGCAACGCCTCAAAGGTCTGTTCCTCATACCCGGGAGGACACTGGTTGCACCGGCCGACCTTACGCTCCGCGCCAGTAGCCAGCATGCTCCCGCAAACCCGGCACGAGGCCGGCGCGGCTGCCTTCCGCTTCTGGGTGGTTGTCCGGCTGCGGGCACCCGCGGCGCCGGCGGTTTCCGGGCGCAGCCCCTCCAGGAAGCGCGACGGCTTGCGGTTGGCCCTCCCTCCCGGGGTCCGGGCCGTGGACCATGACAGAGTGAGATGTTCCCTGGCACGCGTGATGCCCACGTAGAGCAGGCGACGTTCTTCGTCCACGTCCTCCGGTGAATCAGCGAAGGAAATGGGCATCAGGCCCTCGCTCAAGCCCACAAGGAATACGGCGTCCCACTCGAGGCCCTTGGCGGCATGAAGGGAGGCCAAGGTGACACCCTGGACGGTCGGAGCATGCTGCGCCACGGAACGCTCCTGCAGTTCATTGACGAAGTCGCCCAGGGCATACGACTCTCCGCGGCTGGCAGCCAGCTCGTCGGCCAGCGCCACCAAGGCAGCAAGGGACTCCCACCGCTCACGAAGCGCCCCGCCGCTGTGCGGAGCTGAATCCGTATAGCCCAGGGACGACACGATGTCCCGCACGACCTGCCCCAGGGACTGCTGCCCTTCCTCGGCGACCGCACGGGTAGCAGCACGCAACTGAAGAATGGCGTCGCGGACCTCTTTGCGGGCGAAGAACCTCTCGCCTCCCCTGAGCTGGTAACCGATACCCGCAGACGCCAGCGCCTGCTCATAAGCTTCGGACTGGCCGTTCGTGCGGAAAAGGATGGCAATTTCGCTGGCCTTTACCCCGGCGTCCAGCAACTCCTGGATCCTGCCGGCCACCACAGCGGCTTCGGCTTCGTCGTCAGGGCATTCCATGAAGCGCGGCTCCGGACCGGAAGGCCGTTGGGCCACAAGCCGGAGCGGTGGAGCCCACGCCGCGTCGGCTGCAGGACCACCGCTGCGCCGGTTGCCCAGGAGATCGTTGGCCAGCTTTACCACCTGCGGGGTTGAACGGTAGTCACGGACGAGCTTGACCACGGTGGCGCCTGGATACCGGGCTTTGAAGTTCAGGAGATGTTCAGGCGAAGCTCCCGTGAAGGAATAAATGGTCTGGCTGGCATCCCCAACGACGCACAGCTCTTCCCGGCCACCCAGCCACAGGTCAAGGAGCCGCTGCTGCAGTGGCGAAACGTCCTGGTATTCGTCGACGACGAAATGCCTGTACTGTTCCCGCACCGTGGCTGCAACTTTCGGGTCCTCCTGAAGGATCCCCACGGTTATCAGCAGGACGTCCTCGAAGTCGATGACATTGCGGTCCGTCTTCAAATCCTCGTAGGCCTGGAATACCCGGGAGACGGTGGTGAGATCGAACCCGCCGGGCGAACCCCGGCCCTTGGCGTTTTCAAGGTAGTTTGCCGGGGTGAGCATGGAGACCTTGGCCCACTCGATCTCCGCGGCGAGGTCCCTGATGGAGGCCCGGTCCGTGCTGAGGCGCAGGCGGCGGGAAGCCTCGGCAATCATGGTGGCCTTGTGGTCCAGGAGACTGGGCAACGTACCACCGATGGCCTGCGGCCAGAAGAACTGCAACTGGCGCAGGGCCGCTGCATGGAAGGTCCGGGCCTGGACGTTGGCTACACCGAGATCCCGCAGACGGCTTCGCATCTCTGCCGCGGCCCGTGCGGTGAAGGTAACCGCCAGCAGGCGCTGGGGCGAATAAATCCCGGAATGCACCCCGTAGGCAATGCGGTGCGTAATGGCACGCGTCTTGCCGGTGCCTGCACCGGCAAGAACGCACAAAGGACCGCTCAGGGTGCTTGCAACTTCGCGCTGTTCCTCGTCCAGTCCCCCGAGGACCCTGTCCTCCAAGGAACCGGCGGTGTCGAAAATGCCCAGCGTCACGGTTGGAGGTCTTCGATAATGCCGCCGTACCAATGCTCAATCAGGGAACGTGCGATGGAGAGACGCGTGGAAATCGTGATCTCACCCTCCAACACCGCCTTCTGGAGTTCCTCGCGGCTGAACCAGCGGGCGCGGGTGACTTCGACACCGTCTGGTCGCGCGACAGAGTCTTCAGTGACAGCAGTGAAGCCCAACATGAGGGAGGCCGGGAACGGCCACGACTGGGAACCCAGATACTGGCAGGCAGTGACGCGGATCCCGACTTCCTCGCCGATCTCCCTTACCACGGCCTGTTCCAAGGACTCCCCCGGTTCCACGAATCCAGCGAACGTGGAGTAATTCCGGGCGTCCGCCGGGCCACCTCCGCCCAGGAGAACCCGGCCGTCCGGCCCCACGACCGTGACGATGATGGCCGGATCAGTGCGGGGGTAATGCTCCGAGTTGTCCTCGGGGCACCGACGTACCCATCCACCGGCCTCAATGTCCGTGGGCGCCCCGCACTGGGGGCAGTGGGTGTGGGTGGCATGCCAGTTCGAGATGGCACTGGCCTCGATGAACAGTGCGGTGTCACTGGGATCCAGGCTGCCGGCGACCTCCCGGAAACCCGACCATTCCGCATTGGCGGGAATGGCGAGCGTGCCCGGCTCCGGGGCATCCGCGACAGTAAAGAGCAATACAGGTGTTCCCTGGGGCAGGGACGACGGTCCCAGCGTGGCGCCCAGATAGATGGCCGAAGCCGTACCGGATGCTTCCAGGGCCGCCCACAACGGTGAAGCGTCGCCGAACCACAGCCCGTCCGGGGTGACCAACGCTTTGCGCTGCGAAATCACCATGGCTTTGGCCGTGCCTGAATCCACCAACTGCTGGACCATGCCGGGCTTCATGCGTTCCACTGAGCCGCGGTCCACCAGCGCAGGACGAACTGGAAGAACAGTATCCATCAGGTGGTTGGCAAGCGCCGGAGACTCCGCATAACTCATGTACCTACCGTACTGATTCCCACCGACAAAAAACATTTGGACCGCCTGGGCGTTGTGGACATCACCGGGACAGGCGCAGCAAAGGTAGAAAGGGCCCTTGTTTTCAGGCGGATGTGAAGACTCGCCGCACTGCATCATGGCCAGACGCTCCAGTCAATCTACCGTTGAAGCGTGAGAAGAACACCGCTCGAACTGGCCGCTGTAGCAACTGCGGCGGTGCCCGGCCTGGCACCGACGGCTACAGCCTTTTCCCCCGACGACGACGCCGACTTCGATTCAGCGTTGCTGCTCGACGCGGAAGGCAAGCGCTGGCGCGTCCGTTCCCCGCGGCATCCCGAGGCGAGTACGCGCCTGGAAACAGAGCTCATGGTCCTGCGCGCCTTTGCGCCTGCCATCAGGGCCGAACTCCCTTTCCACGTACCGACGGTCGCAGGCACCGTCCGCCAGGGTGCCCTCACGACGTTCGTCTACGCCCACCTGCAAGGCTCCACTCTTTCCATCGAGGAATTGTCGTCGGCAAGCCCTGCCTTGGCGCGGGAGGTCGGTACAGCACTGGCTGCGATCCATGACCTTCCCTTGGCACTGGTCACGAACGCCGACCTTCCAAGCTACTCAGCCAACGAGTTCCGCCAGCGCAAACTCAATGAGCTGGATCAGGCGGCCACTACCGGAAAGATCCCGGCGTCGCTGCTGCGCCGGTGGGAACACGCATTGGAAGACGTCGCCTTGTGGCGCTTCAACACGTCGGTGGTTCATGGAGATCTTCATGAAGACAACCTGATGATCCACCACAACGCCGTGACCGCCGTCACGGGCTGGACCGACCTCCGGATCGGTGATCCTGCAGACGACTTCGCCTGGCTGGTGGCGTCGAACGAGGCGGCGTTCGTGGAAGCTGTCCTGCACCAGTACACCAAGGCACGTCGGGAATCCCCTGACGCGCACCTCCTTCGGCGTGCTGCGCTCCTGGCGGAATTCGCTTTGGCGCAGTACCTGGTCAAAGCCATGGCTGTGGGGCATGAGGACATGACAGCGGAAGCCGAATCCATGCTCAAGACGCTGGCTGAGGACATCGAGGCCCAGGAGGAACAGGACGCCCAGGCAGGTCACCCCGGTGACGCCGACCCGGAAACCGCCGCCACCGGGGTGCCGCAGGTTGCGCCGCAGTCGGCTGCGGTCACCGTCGCCGCCATCCCCGACAGCGCCATGCCCGACGGCGCCGCACCGGTGTCGGTCTCGTCCATACGTCCCGCTGTGCAAACAGCGCCGGAACCACGCGCGGACGCTGTCCCGCCCGCCCAGGACGCCCCCGGGGAGGCGCATGACACTCCCACGGGGCCGGCGTCCGACGCACGCACCAGCGATCAGAGCGTTGAGAACGACGGCCCGGACGCCACGCAGGAAAAGCAGGAACAGGCGCCGGCATTTAGTGCGGTTGACGATACCTCGACCACCGCCTTGACCGTGGTCAAAGCGGTGCCCTGACCACGGTCAAGGCGTCACTCGCTCAACGGTCTCCGCAGAACGCTGCCTGCTGAGGGCGCCGACGATGATCCGCTCGAGATCCTCCGCCGTGCCAAGATCGTGCGGCCGGACCACGGCGTCCTCGGCGACGTAATAAAACGCCGCGCTGACTTCCTCCAGCGGCACGCCTTTCAGCCTCGCCCATGCAAGCCTGTACACAGCCAACTGGACTGACCGGATGGCCAGTTGTTGGCCCGTGGGGCGTCGTCCCGTCTTCCAGTCGATCAATTGCCACTGGCCGTCCGCATCCTGGAACACGGCGTCGATGCGGCCGCGGACAACGACGTCGCCGATCCTCGTTTCGACGGGAACCTCGATAAAGGCGGGTTCACGGTGGGCCCACTCCGACTTTTTGAACGCGGCCACCATCTGGTCGAGGCCATAGGCCTCATCGATATGGGCGTCCGAGCCCGGGGCCTCGTCAAGGTCCAGCATTCCCGCGGTGCCGAAATACTCTTCCACCCAGGCATGGAACGCGGTACCTTGACGCGCCGACATCCCCGGCTCCCGTGGAACGGGTCGGCGCAACCGTGCGAGCACGCCGGACGGGTCCGCGCCCAGGTCCACGAAGAGCGAGGCAGAGATATGGCTCGGCAGATGTACGTCCTGGCCAAGGTTCCGTCCCCGCTGGCGGTCAAGCAACAAGTCGGCTTCCGCGGACCACTTGCCCGCAATTCCCGGGAGATCTGTTGATGCCGCACCGTTCCCGGGCTGTTCCATGAACTCCCTCACCAGACCAGCGGCACGGTCCATGGCGGCGCGTCGGCCCGGAACAAGCCTCAAGCGGTGACCGGTCCGTGGGTCGATGGGGCCTTCCAAGGGGTCGTAGGGGAATTCCGCGACTTCCAGGACGCTGGTTAGCGGGCTGCTGCCGGGGAGGAAGTCCTCTGCGACTGACTGCGGATGCACCACAGCTGCTGATCCCGCCATCCCGGACGGGCGTTCCGCGGTCTCCCCGACACCGGCCAGGGGTGCCAGTTCAGCGAGGAACGGGGACATCCCGGCGATGCCGGCACGTGAACCGTTCCACGCCGCGCTGGAAACCCACAGCACGAATTTGGCCCGGGTGTAGGCCACATATGCAAGACGTCTCTCCTCGGCTTCACCGTGCGCCTGGACATCGGCTTTGAAAACCTTCTCCGCATCCAACCAGCCCTTTTGGTCCGGCTGGTCAGTGTCCCACTGGGGAAGATCAGCCCGGTCACCCCGGAGAGGCCACGGCAAGGCGGCCGCCCCGCTGGTCCAGCGGGAGTCCCTGTTGCTGGGAAAGGAGCCGTCATTGAGCCCCGGCACGAAGACAACATCCCATTCCAGGCCTTTGGAGGCATGGACGGTCAGCAACTGGACGGCTTCGCGGTTGGTCTCCGCCGGCGCCACGTCCAACCCGCCTTCTTCGGACGCTGCAGCTTCCAGCCAGGACAGGAATGCCAGGAGATCGATCCGTTGGGACGTCTGGAGGAACCCGGCAGCCGCATCCTGGAACGCATCCAGGTTCCGGCGCGCCTGGTGGATGCTGACACCCGGCTTGGCAGCGACTTCAATGTCCAGCAGCATGGAACGTTCGACCTCATTGAGGAGCGTCGTGAGGTCGTCACCGACAAATGTTCGCAGCGTCCGAAGCTCGGCAGCCAAGGACTGCAACCGCGCCAGGGCGATCGGCCCCAGGGTCCTGCCCTGCGCTGACGTCCACCCCGGCTTGGGAAGGAAGTCCAAGGCTTCTACCAGGCTGGACGCGTCCGTGATGTCGCTCTCCACCACGACTGCTGCGTCCTCGGGTTGGTCGGCTGGGGAATCATCGGCGTGGGTTTCGCGCCTGCGCGCGAGGAACCTGGACCAATCATGAAAGGCCATCAGGTCCGCCGGGCCGATCCTCCAGCGGGCACCCGCAAGGAGCCGCATCAAGGAATCTGAACGTCCGGGGTCGGCCAGGACCCTCAGTGTTGCCACCAGGTCCACGACTTCCGGAGTATCGAGGAGTCCCCCCAAACCCACGATTTCGTAGGCGATTCCCTGGAGTTCGAACTCGCGGCGGAGGCTTTCCATCTGGGCACGCCTTCGGCACAGCACAGCCAGGGTCGGCCTAACCGGGGTTCCGTCCTTCTCCTCTTCGAACACGGTTCGTTGATAACGCTGCACATCCCGGGCTATGGCGGAGGCTTCGTCTTCGTCGGTGACAAAGCGACCCATGGATACCACGCCGTCCGTTGCGGCAGGGCTGGGCACGAGAGCTGGCACCCCGCCACCATGAGGACCTGAACCGGCGGGACTTCCCGGGCCGGACGTGGTTGCGACTGCCCGGTTCAAAGGCGCAGCAATCATGTTGGCTGCCGCCAGGATGTTCCTCCCGTTCCGCCATGCAGTGGTCAGATAGGACGTCGGAGCGACGCCGTAGGACACTGTCCCCGTGGTGGGGTTGGCAGTCTTGACCGGAAACTCCTGCACGAAATGGAAGAGCTGGCCGGCGGAAGCACCCCGGAACCCATAGATGGACTGGTTGGGGTCCCCCACCGCTGTCACGGCATGGCCCTGGCCGAAGAGCCGCGAGAACAGCACCAATTGGGCGTGGGACGTGTCCTGGAACTCATCCAGGAGCACAACTTTGTAGCGCGCGCGTTCGGCTGCGGCCGCAACAGGGATCTCACTGGCAATACGGGCGGCCAGGGCCACGAGGTCACCGAAATCCAGGACGCCACGCTGGCGTTTGGCTTGCTGGTAGCGAACCACCATGTCGGCGACGCTGGCACGTGTCCGCAGCAAGCCCGCGAGATCAAGTGCACCTTGCGTAGGGTTCTTCTTGGCGGTGGCGAGATACGGCAACTGTTCGAAGGTGGCAACGCGGTCAAGCACCCAATCCCGGACCGCGCCGGGATCCTGCAAATGTTCGGCGCACTCTCCGGCGAGTTGCATGACCGCATTGACCAAGGTGGACTTGGCGGCACGGAAATGTTCGAAATCGCCGTCGTAGGCTTCAACTACCTCGCTGGCCAGTTGCCAGGACTGGGCCTGACCCAACAGGACGACATCCTTTTCCACCCCGAGACGCAAACCATAATCGGCGACGATGCCGCTGGCGTAGGAATGGTAGGTGGATACTTTGGGCTCAAGGTCCGTGGCACTTGAAATTCCCTCCGGGAATCCGATGGATCCATCATCTTCAGCGGCGATTCGCTGGAGCGTGGCGAGCTTGGACCTGATACGGGTAGCGAGTTCCCCCGCGGCCTTGCGAGTGAAGGTCACGCCCAGGACTTCCTCGGGACGGACCCATCCATTGGCCACGAGCCACACCACACGGTCCGCCATGGTGGCTGTCTTGCCGGAACCGGCACCGGCGATGACCAGGCGCGGTGTGAGCGGAGAAGCGATGATGCCCGATTGCTCGTCGGTGGGACTGTTCTTTTCACCAAGGATCGCGGCCAGTCCTGCCGGGGAGAACCGGGGTTTCGGCAGGTCTGGTCCGGGTTCCGGTGCCAAAGCTCCGTTGAGGTCTGCTCCCTCCAGGAGATCGATCGTCATTCCGTAACCTGCTTTCCTCTTGCACACAGCGGACACACATCAGGCAGGCGGCACCCATGCCCCCCGTGTCCGCCCTTAGCGGGGTCGTGCCGCGCCTCGAACGCCGCACCGGCCATCAAGACGGCCGCTTGGTTGACCAGTTCTGCCGCCCAATTGTCCTTCCCATCCAGCGGGTCCTGCTGCTGGACCGCCGGGCTCTTGGCCTTGGTGCCGAGCTGGGCAAGGACAGCGCCACCAGGTGAACGCCCGGAACCACCGGCTGTGGGGCCGGCGCCGGGCGCTGGTGTATCCGTAACGACGGCGTCCTCGAAAGCTCCTTCAAGCACTGCGGCCTGGTAGGCCCCCAATTGCGGATGCCGTTCCATCTCGGCTTTACCCGGCTGGCTTTTCCCTGTTTTGAGATCGACGATCACCAAACGCCCCTCGGCGTCAATTTCCAGGCGGTCCACCTGGCCGCGAAGGACGGCACGGCGGCTCGTAACGCCCGTGTGCTCCCCTGCAGGAGGCAACTCAACGTCCGGTAAGTCCACTTGGAAGTCGTGTTCCACAGCCAGCAGGCTACGGCCTTCGCTTCGCATGATCAGGACGTACCGGGCCAACTTGCGGACCATTTGTTCGGCACGTTGGAAGTCGAGTTTTCCTTCCCAATTGTCCTTCATGCCCAGGGAAGGCCACCGCCGGGCCAGCTCAGCGACATACTCCGCCCCCGATGCCTCCGGCATTTCCTGCGCGATGCCGTGCACCAAGGTTCCCAGGCTTCGGGCGAAGTCCGTTGCAGCCTCACCTCCGGCAGCCTGAACGAACCAGTCGAGCGGTGACTTATGGACGGCTTCGACCTTGGAGGGCGAAACCGGAACCACGCCTCCCGCGGGAATCACCGGCTCCGTGGAACTGAGCGGTGCAAGGCCCCACCACGTATCCGGATGGGCCCCCGGGACGGGGGGCCCGGCTTGTGCCAGACGTGCCAGGATACGTGCTGCCTCGAGCGCAGCATCTGTAGGCCGTCCGGACTGCGGGTCTTCCTCCTGCACGTGCTGCCGGAGTTCGGCCACCAGTGCGCGGAGCGTCATGGGCCTGTCCACTGGCGTGTACTCACGCCTGATGGCTCCGGCAGCGAGGGGGGCGACATAGTCCAGAAAGGCCGACGGCTGCTCATCCTCGGATGAAACGGCCGTGCAGACCAGGACTTCACGGGCGCGCGAGACCGCCGTGGAGAAGCTCCTGAGTTCGTCATACCGGATGTCACGCAACAGACTCAGAGGCCCCCGCCCCAGCGCGTCATCGACTCCGTGTTCCACTGCATCTGCGAACAAGGTGCTGCCAAGGAGCTCACCCCGCAGCCGGGTGTTGGGCCAGACACCTTCCTGCAGGCCGGCGACGATCACCACGGGCCATTCCCTGCCGGCAGCACTGGCGGGCGTCATGAGCTCGACGCATTCCTCCAGCTGCGCGCGGGCAGCCAGGGTGTCCATGGGCAGTTCCTGGTTCAACAGGTAGTCCAGGAATTGTTCGGGGCCGGACCCCGGCAACTGGTCCACAAAACGCTCAGCCGTATGGAACAGGGCCATCATGGCATCGAGATCCCGGTCAGCACGTGCCCCGGCGTTCCCGCCATCCACGGCAGCTTCCGCCCAGCGTGAGGAGAGTCCCGTCGCGTCCCACAGCGCCCACAGCACCGACTCGGCGTTGGCGCCCGGTTTGGCCACGGCAGCGGTGCCGGCGGCGATCATGCGCGAGAGACGACGCGCGGAGCTGCCTTCAATTCCCACTGTGGCCAATGCCCCGGGGTGGAGAAGCGCTTCCACCAGCAGCGCGTCGCTGGACCGTCCACCCCCGCCCAGCAGTTCTTCCCTCCGGAGGGACTGGCGGAGGCGGCGCAGCTCGATGGCGGAAGCCCCACCGATCCGGGAGGTCAGCAATGAAACCGCTGCCTCCGGGGTGAGCTTCTCCTGGTCCAGGACCACTTCGAAAACCTGGAGCAAAGGACGGACGGCGACCTCGTCCCGCACAGCGGCATCAGCCACCGGGACCCTGACCGGAATACCCTGGCCGCTCAGGTAACGCTGCAACCGCGAAATCATTCCACCGTTGCGGACAATCACGGCAATGTCTCCCAGGGTGCGGCCATCCCGCAGCTGTGCCTCCAGGATCCGCTGGGCGATGTAGCGCATCTCGTGGACAGCCGATGGCAGCACGTGGCCTTCGACCTGCCCATCCCTGGAGGGCTCTCCGGCACCAGGGGGCGCAATCTTTCCCGGTTCCTGCCGTCCCTCTCCTCCGGGCTGCACTCCGGGGCCCGGACGGGCTTCCGGCCCAGGCTGATCCAGGCGGCGGGCAAGCTGCCCGCCCGAACGCTGCGAGATGCGGGCCGCAACACGGATCCAAGCGTCAGCAATGCCGGGCAAGTGCCGGTGCGTGAAGCTCAGCGGAACCTCCGTGACGCGGCCGTTGACCCCGCCCAGCAAAACGGGGAGCTCGGAAACGAGGTCCGGGCGGGCTCCGCGGAAGCCCTGCACCACAGTGTCCGGCGAATACGTCACGATCGCATCCTTGGCCTCTGCAATGTCCGCCAGGAGTTCAAACACCGCCGGGTTGGACTCCTGGGCATCATCGACCAGGATCAGCTGGAGCCGCTCGCGCTCGGCCGCGAGGAAACCCGGAGCCTCCTGGAAAATCTGCCGGGCGGCCGTGATAATGCCCGCGGGGTCGAAGGCCTCCGGCATCCGCAGGTCCAGGACGTCCCTGTACTCCGTGTAGAGCCGGGCAGCGGCCACCCAGTCCGGGCGTCCGCACTCACGGGCCAGGGCGGCCAGGTCTTCCGCGGTCCGCCCGGACTCGATGATGCGGTCGAACAGGAGACGGATTTCGTGCCTGAATCCCCGGGTGGACAGCGCCGCCGAAAAGTCCTCGGGCCACGGAAGACCGGCGCCCGGACGGGCGTGGCCCTCCAGCAACTCCTTGATGATGAGGTCCTGTTCCGGGCCGGAGAGGAGCTTCGGGGGCCGCGGCAGCGGCAGGATGCCTTCCGCTTTGGCCCGCCTGATGAGATCGAAAGCGTACGACGCCCAGGTGCGGGCCGGCGTCGTACTTAAGCTTCTGTCCAGCCGCCCCGTGAAAGTATCCCGCAGCGCCGCAGCGGCATGCCTGCCGGGGGCCAGGATCAGGATCCGCTCGGGGTCGACTCCGTCCTCGCGGACCCGCCTGACTGCGGATTCGACGAGGACCGTGGACTTTCCGGTGCCGGGAGCGCCAGGCACAAGGAGCGGCCCGCTCCCCTGTACGGCCGACACGACGGCGAGCTGGTCCTGCGAGAGCCGGGGCGCCGCGTAGTGGGTTTCGCGTGGCGGAAGCAGGCGGAGGGCTGCAGATGCCTGGCGGATTCTTGCTGATGTTGCGGTCACACAGTCATTTCATCATCGGGCACCGACAAAACATGGAGCTGACGCTCCAAGTGGTCCGAGATCACATCCAACCGGTCGAAATCCGCCTCAGTGGGAGCCCATCGGGCTGCGGCGAGGTCCACCCGCCAACGCCCCTCGCCCGTCCGCTGGAATGCCTCGTAGGCGCCATGCAGGGGCGTTGATTCCTGCAGGTAATGCCGCAGCGCCTCGGCTTCATGCCCGGGCGGCGCTTCACCGCTGGCTTTGAGGACGCGCCACCACGCTGCCGAACTGCCGTAGTGGCTCATGACCGACCCGACCTGCCGGGGCCCGCCGGATCCCAGGAGCTCCGCGACGTCCCCATAGGAGAGGGCCGCACCGGATGGAACGAGATCCACGACGGCCAGGACAGCCGTCACATATTCCATCCGCATGACTTCAGCGTAGCTGCAGGAGTGTCGTGCCCCATAGTGTCGGGGCCAGCCGGTAGCTTGAAAACATGAGCTCCTGGAACACCCTCCCCCGCGCCGCTTTCGACCTTGAAACCACGGGGAAGAATTCCCGCTCAGCACGCATCGTCACGGCTTCCATCACTGTGGTCGACGCCCACGGTGAACTCGTCCGCGAGCATGAATGGCTGGCAGATCCCGGGGTCGAGATTCCCGCCGAAGCCAGCGAAGTCCACGGCATCACCACGGAAAAAGCGCGGGCCGAAGGCCGGCCTGCGGCGGAGGTCACCCGCGAGGTCGCGGGCGTGCTTCAGGCCCTGTTCGACGACGGCACTCCAGTCATCGCGTTCAACGCCAGTTACGACTTCACTGTCCTTGCCGCCGAATCGGCACGCCATGGTGTCCCCCAGTTGAGCCGGTTCCCGGTCCTGGATCCATACGTCATGAACAAGCAGGTGGACAGGTACCGCAAGGGCAAGCGCACGCTCACGGCACTTTGCGAAGAGTATGGGATAACCCTGGACAACGCCCATACGTCTGCGGCGGACGCCCTGGCAACGCTGCGTGTCCTCGATGCCATGGCGGGCAAGTTCCCCAAACTCCACATGCCGGCTTCCACGCTGCACGGATTGCAGGTGGACTGGGCAGCCACGCAGGCAGCCGACTTCCAGCAGTACCTGAGGCGAAGCAAGCCCACTGCCGTCATTGAGGGAGAATGGCCTGTACTGCCTCCGGAAGACGCCAGCCGGGGCGGTTTCTAGACGCCAGTACTACCTATTGCGACGCAAGTCACAACTTTTCCGGCATCTACTGCGCGGCCCCGAGCCGTGTGGGGATTCATGACTGGACTCGTGAAGCGGAACACTCTCGGCCACTGAGGCCACAACACAGTCCATAAATTCGATCAAATTGAGTTTGAGCACTCATTTCTTCGATTCGACCCGGCCTGCAACGCTGGTGACATAATTAAGTTTGGCGGGTCGAAGTCTGCTACGGCGGCTGAAGCCTTTGCTTGCTGCCCTGTTTTCCCCGCCCACCGCATACGTCTGACGTGACCCTCGATGAAAGTGATTTCTTCATGAAATTCAAAGCCCCCAAGTGGCTTGCTGCCGCTCCGGTAGCCGCAGCCCTGGTTATCTCCCTGGCCGCGTGCGGCGGTGGAAGCCCGGAGCCCGGCAGCTCGCCCACCGACGCGCTTGCAGGCAGCGACCAGCAGACGCTGGACAAGTACACCACCGCGGATGTCGCCGCCCTGGACCAGATCGACAAGTCCAAGCTTGGCCTGATCACTGACGGCACGCTGCGTGTTGGAACCCTCTCCGATGCCCCGCCGAACATCTTCATCGATCCGTCCGGCAAGTTCACCGGCTACGACAACGAGCTCCTGCGCGCCATCGGCGACAAGCTGGGCCTCAAGGTCGAGTTCGCTTCCACCGACTTCTCCGCTTTGCTCTCCCAGGTTGCAAACAAGCAGTTCGACGTCGGATCTTCCTCGATCTCCACCACGGACGCGCGCCGCAAGACGGTCGGCTTCACCAACGGCTACGACTTTGGCTACATGGCAGTGGTCACCAAGACCGACGCCAAGGTCGCCGGCTTCGCCGACCTCAAGGAGGGCGTCCGCATCGGCGTCGTCCAGGGCACCGTGCAGGACGACTACGTCACCAACACCCTGGGCCTCGAACCGGTCCGCTTCCCGGACTACAACACGGTCTACGGCAACGTGAAGAACGGCCAGATCGACGCCTGGGTAGCTCCGTCCCAGCAGGCCGACGGCCAGGTCAAGGAAGGCGACAACACCAAGATCGCCGAAAAGGTCGTCAACACCCAGAACTTCACCGCCTACGCCGTGAACAAGGACAACCAGGCCCTCATTGACGCGCTGAACGCCGGCCTGGACGCCGTCATCGCGGACGGCACATGGACCAAGCTGACCAGCGAGTGGTACAAGGACCGTCCGACCGCTGCCGAGCAGACCCCGCAGGGCTGGAAGCCGGGCAGCAAGGCCGTCCAGCTCCCGGCCAAGTAATCCGGGGGTTCCATGGATATCCTCAAGCAACTCGCAGACACCTTCCTTGACTGGGAGGCGATGGGCGAAGTCATTCCCAAGATGTTCGCCGTGGGCCTGCCGAACACGATCGTGCTCGCGGTCATTTCGGGCATCATCGGGACACTGCTGGGCATGGCCCTCGCCCTGATGGGGATCTCCCGGAACCCTGTGGCGCGGTGGATTGCCCGTGTTTACACGGACATCCTCCGCGGCCTTCCCCCGGTACTGACCATCCTGGTGATCGGGTTCGGTTTCGGCCCGATCATCCGGGAACTGACGGGCTCCACCAGCCCGTATCCCATGGCCATTGCCGCGCTGTCCCTGATGTCGGGTGCCTACATCGGCGAAATTTTCCGGTCCGGCATCCAGAGCGTGGACAAGGGCCAGCTGGAAGCCTCCCGGGCCCTGGGGTTCGGCTACGGCGCATCCATGCGCCTGGTGGTTGTTCCCCAGGGTGTCCGAAGGGTGCTGCCGGCGCTGGTTAACCAGTTCATCGCGCTCATCAAGGAGTCGTCGCTGGTGTTCCTCCTGGGCCTCCTGGCGACGGAACGCGAGATCTTCCAGATCGGCAAGGACGCTGCAGCCAACACGGGCAACCTGTCTCCCTATGTGGCCGCAGCTGTGTTCTACCTTGTCCTGACGATCCCGCTCACCCACTTCGTCAACTGGATCGACGCACGCCTCCGTTCAGGCCGGCCCGAGAAGAAAGAGCCTGACGACGCCGCCGCGGTCGTAGGAAAGGGAGCCCAAGCATGACCGAGTTCGCATCCGGAACGCTGACAGCCAGGAACATCCACCTGTCCTTTGGCAGCAACCATGTGCTGCGCGGTATTGATCTGCACGTGGAAAAAGGCACCACGGCCTCGGTTATCGGTCCTTCCGGTTCCGGTAAGTCCACCCTGCTGCGCGTGATGAACCGCCTGATCGAACCTGACCAGGGTGACATCCTGCTGGACGGCCGGTCGGTGCTGAAGGACAATCCGGATGAGCTCCGCCGCCGGATCGGCATGGTGTTCCAGCAGTTCAACCTGTTCCCGCACAAAACGGTGGCGGAGAACATCACCCTGGCCTTGCGCAAGCTCCGCGGCATGTCCAAGGATGAGGCCCGCGCGGAAGCCTTGGATCAGTTGGACCTCGTGGGCCTGAAGCACAAGGCCGATTCCCGTCCGGCCAACCTGTCCGGCGGTCAACAGCAGCGTGTGGCCATTGCCCGTGCCCTGGCCATGAAGCCGGAGGTCATGTTCTTTGACGAGGCAACCTCCGCACTGGATCCGGAGTTGGTCAAGGGCGTTCTTGCCCTCATGGCAGACCTGGCCAGGGGCGGCATGACCATGGTGGTGGTGACGCACGAGATGGGCTTCTCCAGGAACGTTTCCGACAAAGTCACGTTCATGGATGCCGGGGTGGTTGTTGAGTCGGGACCACCCGAACAACTGTTCACCAACCCGCAGACGGAACGTCTTCAGGGATTCCTTTCGGACGTTCTCTAGCCGGACGTTCTCCAGCACTGAACCAGCAGACCCCGCTTCCATGACCGCAAGGGATGGAGGCGGGGTTTTTCTGTCTGGTCCTGCCGGCTATTGCCCGGTTTTCACCCTGATGACAGTCAGCGCCGCGGCATCGATTCTGGCGCGGAAGGCCGGGTCCTTCCCGGCCCTGTCCAGGACCGCCCCGTACATGGCCGGAATGCTGGTGGGATCGGCGCACACCAGCATGGTGCCACCCGCGCCGAAGAAGTTAAGCGCGCGGTCAGCGTCGGTCCACGGCTCCAGTTGCGCGGCACTGCAGACGTCGTCGGACAGAATAATGCCCGTAAAGCCGGCGTCCTGCCGGAGCATGGATTCCATGACGACCGGCGAGAAGGGCGCAATGGCTGCGGGGTCGATCTTGTCGTAATAGGCATTCGAAACCATGACCCAATCCGCCCCGTTCCTGATGGCTGCGTTGAAGGGTTCCAGCGCAGGATCGTTGCGGGTGGTGGCAGTGTCCCGGACATCCCTGCTGACGTCCGTGTTGGGGACTACCTTGCCAAGCCCCGGGTAGTGTTTGACCACCGGATCCACGCCGGCGTCCTGCATTCCCTGGGCAAAGGCGTTGCCCAGGGAAGAGACCTGGGCCGGGGTGTAGCCATATTCGCGCTGGAACCGGCCGATGGGTGCATTCGAGGGTGCAAAGTCGGGACTGGGCACCGTATCCAGGACGGGTGCAAGGTTGACGTTGATTCCGGCAGACACGAGCTCCTTGCCCCATAGTGCGGCATTCGCCCTGAGCTTGGCAGGACCGGCCTGGGCCTGCTCCACGGCCGTAGGGATGGTTGAAAACCCGGGACCCGACAGGACCTGCACATAGCCACCCTCCTGGTCGGTGGCCACGAAGAGCGGAAGTCCGCCGGTGGTCTCCGGCGAGACCGTAGCGGTCAGGGAGGCAACAACGTCGGCGGTAGCTGCCGCCCCGGCCTTGCTTCGACCGCTGAGGTACACGTTGCCCGCGTGATAGCTCTTCAACGCCTCCAGGGTGCCAGGCTCGGCGCCGGTGGCCTTCGCTGCGACCATGAAGAGTTGCCCCACACGTTGTTCGAGGCTGAGCCTGGCCAACTGTTCCTCCGCCGGCGTCGCGGCAGCAGGCGGGACCGTGGAGGCCGCTGGCGGAGATCCTGTCCCGGCTTGCGGGGTGGCCGGGGGCGGGGGCGTAACGGTGGCGGCCGTCGGCGTTGACGTGGCGTTTCCGGAGGGCGTCGGACCCGGTGCGCCAGTGCCGCCGGAACAACCCCCGACCATCAGGACAAGGGCTCCGGCGGCCACCAACTTCAGACGGGAGAATGCTGCTGGCTGGGACGTGCGCATGGCAAACCGTGAATTCGTTGGGGGTGGGTTTCCATGTACGAGCCTACCCAAGAATCCGGTCGTATTCCTCTCCGGGGTAACTCACGAGCCTGCCGCTGCCGGACGAATCATGCGCTTGCAGCTGCTGCCGCCTTCGCTGCGGCCGGCAAGGCATCGATAATGCGGCCCATGGCAGCGTCATCATGTGCTGCCGAGAGGAACCACGCTTCGAACACGGACGGCGGAAGGTAGACGCCGGAGTCGAGCATTGAGTGGAAGAACGGGGCGTACCGGAAGGCTTCCTGTCCTTGGGCGTCCGCATAGTTGTTGACGCCGTTGGCCGACGTGCCGAACGCCATTGAGAACAGGTTGCCTGCCCGCTGGATGGAGTGGTCCACTCCTTCTGCGTCCAGGGCTGCGGACAGCGCGGAGGAGAGCTCCAGTGAACGCGCGTCCACGTGGGCGTAGACCTCCGGCGTGGCGTGCGTCAGCGTGGCCACACCTGCTGCCATGGCCACCGGGTTTCCGGACAGCGTCCCCGCCTGGTAGACGGGTCCCACCGGAGCAAGGTAATCCATGACATCCGCCCGGCCACCCAGTGCCGCCGTCGGCATTCCGCCTCCGATGACCTTGCCGAAGGTGAGCAGGTCCGGCACCCACCCCTCGTGCTGCCCGGTGAGGCCCCAGTAGCCGGCGTAGCCGGTGCGGAACCCGGTCAGGACTTCGTCCACGATCAACAAGGAGCCGTGCTCTTTGGTGATCCGGGACAACCCGGCGTTGAAGCCATCCTTGGGGGTCACCACGCCCATGTTGGCAGGGGCTGCCTCCGTGATCACTGCTGCGATGTTGCTGCCGTGGGCTGCGAAGGCTTCCTCGACGGCAGCGAGGTCGTTGTAGGGAAGAACCAGGGTTTCCGCAGCGGTGGCTTCAGTGACGCCCGCCGATCCTGGAAGGGCCAGCGTTGCCACGCCGGACCCGGCAGATGCCAGCAGTCCGTCCAGGTGTCCGTGGTAGCAGCCCGCAAACTTGATGATGAGGTTGCGTCCTGTGAAGCCGCGGGCGAGGCGTACGGCGGTCATGGTTGCTTCCGTGCCCGTGGACACCATGCGGAGGCGCTCCACGGCTGAAACCCGCTCCTTGACGATCGCGGCAAGGTTGGCTTCGTCCGGAGTGGAAGCACCGAAGGACAGGCCGCGGTCCACTGCGGCGTGGACTGCATCCAGTACTGCCGGGTGGGCATGTCCAAGAAGCGCGGGACCCCAGGAGCACACGAGGTCCACGTATTCCCGGCCATCGGCATCGGTGAGGTAGGCCCCCTTGGCCGAGACCATGAACTTGGGGTTTCCGCCCACTGAACCGAAGGCGCGCACCGGGGAGTTCACGCCGCCGGGCATCAGGGACCTGGCGCGGTCGAACAGCTGGTCGGACACAGGGGTGTTTGAAGTCATGGTTCCTATTCTCTCAGTCTTTGGCGGCAGCTTCCGGGGAAGCGCCAGGGGTGCGCAGGGCTTACGGGGCCTCGGCCAGCAGTTGCGCAACCCGGGGTGCCACTTCGGTTCCGTACAGTTCGATGCAACGCATCATGGAGCCGTGCGGCAGGGTTCCATTGCTGTATTTGAGGTCGAAGCGGTCGACGCCGAGGTTGCGTTTGAGCAGCACGATCTTCCGGGCAACCGTTTCCGGAGATCCCACATAGAGCGCGCCTTCGGGGCCGCACATGGCGTCAAACTCGCTCCGGTTGCCCGGCCCCCAGCCACGTTCGGCACCGATCCGGTTACGCTGTTCGAGCCAGTGCGGGAAGAGTTCCTCGCGGGCGGCCTCGTCCGTGTCCGCGATGTACCCCGGCGAATGCGTGGCAATCTGCTGCATGGGATGCCCGTATTTGGTCATGGCGTCCCGGTACAGCTTGACGAGCGGGCCAAAACGCCGGGGTTCGCCACCGATGATCGCGAAAATGATGGGGTAGCCGTACTCCGCGCACCGCAGCACGGACTCGGGCGTTCCGCCCACGCCAATCCAGGCGGGCAGCAGGTGGTGCTGCAGGTGCGGGTACACCTGCAGGCCGTTGATGCCCGGCCGGGTCCTGCCTTCCCAGTGGATGGGTTTCTGGGCGCGTGCCTGGTCGAAGAGTGCGAGCTTCTCTTCAAACAGGACCTCGTAGTCCGCGAGGTCCAGCCCGAACAAGGGAAAGGACTCGATGAACGAACCACGGCCCAGCATGACTTCGGCGCGGCCATTGGCTATGGCATCCACTGTGGCGAACCGCTGGAAGACACGGATGGGATCGTCCGAGCTGAGGACAGTAACGGCAGAGCCCAAGCGGATCCGGGATGTCACCGCCGCGGCGGCCGCCAGGAACACCTCGGGGGCAGACACGGCGAAATCGCGGCGGTGGTGCTCCCCCACGCCGAATGCATGGATTCCGACGGCGTCAGCCAGCTTTGCTTCCTCCAGCAGCTCACGCAGGACCCGGGCATGGTCCTTCGGATTGCCGTCGGCGTCCACGCCGGCATCACCGAACGTGTTGAGTCCAAGCAGGATGCGGTCGCCCGGCACGGGGGCGGTGGGGTCGGCGGGGACGGGGTTCATCAGGACTCCTTCAGCCAGCCTGCCAGCTCGGAGGCCCAGTAGGTGAGGATGTTGTCAGCACCGGCACGCTTGATGCCGAGGACTGACTCGGTGATGGCACCGCGCCGGTCGATCCACCCGTTGGCGGCGGCAGCTTCGATCATGGCGTATTCCCCGGAGATTTGGTAGGCCGAAACCGGCACCGGGCTCATGGCCGCTACGTCCGCAAGAATATCCAGGTAGCTCATGGCAGGTTTGACCATGACCATGTCTGCGCCTTCTTCGAGGTCCAGCTCCACTTCCAGGATGGCTTCCCGGCGATTGGCGGCGTCCATCTGGTAGGTACGGCGGTCGCCTTTGAGCTGGGAGTCAACAGCCTCCCGGAACGGTCCGTAGAACGCCGACGCGTACTTGGCCGCATAGGCCAGGACGGCGGTGTTCTTGTGACCGGCATCCTCCAGCGCCTGCCGGATCACGGCGATCTGGCCATCCATCATTCCCGAGGGTCCGAGCACATGCGCGCCGGCGTCCGCCTGGGCCACAGCCATCCGGGCGTAGATTTCCAGCGTGGCGTCATTGTCCACGTACCCGTCGGCATCAAGCACGCCGCAATGGCCGTGGTCGGTGAACTCGTCCAGGCATACGTCGCTCATGACCACCAGGGCGTCGCCCACCTCGGACCGGACATCGCGGATCGCTTTGTTCAGGACCCCGTCAGGGTCCAGGGAAGCCGTACCGCGGGCGTCCCGGACCTGGGGCACACCGAACAGCATGATGCCGCCGACGCCAAGTTCCACTGCTTCAGCGGCAGCACGTTTGAGGGTGTCGGTGGTGTGCTGCACCACACCCGGCATGGAAGTGATGGGGCTTGGCTCCGTCAGTCCTTCCCGGATGAAGGCCGGAAGGATCAGGTCGGCCGGGGCAAGGCGGTTCTCTGCGGTGAGCTTGCGCAGGGCCGGTGTAGTGCGAAGGCGGCGGGGCCGGTGGTGTGGAAAGCTCATGCTGGGTTCCCTTCATTGGCTAGAACTGATGCGAGGGCGTCTGCGATGCCCTCTGGAGTCGGCTCCCGGGCGACCGCAGCAACGGCGATCCCCAGCGCGGCGGCTTCTTCCGCCGTCGGGCGCCCGATCGCTACGAAACGGCAGGTGCCCAATGGCAGCAGGGTCGCAGCTATCCGTCGGGCGGCGCTCGGCGAGGCGGCAACCACGGCATCCAGTGCCTGGTCCGCCAGCGCGGCGCGGACGTCTTCCGGGCTTGGCTCGGTGATGGGCGCGTCAGCGGAACCCACGACGGCGGACCCCGGCGGGGCGTCGACCCGCAGTTCCGGCCGGGCCGGGTAATCGACCGTGTGGTAAGCCATCACGGCGGTGACGCTTGCGCCAAGGACCGTCAGCCCGTCCCGAAGCGCAGGAGCGGCGATATCAGCCTGGGGCAGGAAGACACGTCCTGCAGGTTGCTCTGCAGCAGCCCACTCTGCCAGGAGTCCTTCTGCGGACTGGGAACCCGACGGAGCCAGTGCGACCGTGAGGCCCAGCGCTTCAAGGGCATGGCGCGATGCCGCACCCACCACGGCGATGCGGGTTCCGGAAGGAACCAACGCGGCGGGCTCAACCCCACGTTCAGCTGCCTTCCCCAGCAGGGCGCGGATGGTGGTGATGCTGGTGATCACCATCCAGTCAAAATCGCCATGGGCCAGCTTGTCCAAGGCCAGGTCGAGGGGTGCTTGGTCCCGGGCGCGCTCAAAGTCGATGAGGGGAAGGATCCAGGGTTCCGCGCCAAGGCCGGCCAGGAGGGAAGCAAGCGGCCTGGCGCGGTCGGCACTCCTGGTAATCAGGATACGCCGGCCGGCCAGGCCTGCATGCTGCGGCAGCTCAGGACGCTGCAAGATCGGCAATCTCCGCCGCACCGGCAGCGAGGAGGAGTTCTGCGACCTCGATGCCCAGCAGGGTGGCGCCTACCTCGGTCAAGCCGTCGGTTGCCTTCTTTTCCCGGACTGTTTTTGTGCCGTCAACTGCGCATACCACGGCTTCGAGATGGAGCATGCTTCCCTTACGGTAGGCGTAGGCGCCTACGGGGGCAGCGCAGCCGGCTTCCAGCCTTGCCAGAACTGCCCGCTCGGCGGTGACCGCAAGCCGGGTGTCGTCGTCGTTGAGTGCGGCCAAGGCCTGCGCCAGCACGATGTTGCCGCCGTCGGCCGAGTCCTCGCGCTGCGGGGCATCGGCGGTACGGCATTCAATGGCCAGCGCACCCTGTCCGGGAGCCGGCAGCATCACCGAGGTGTCAAAGAATTCCGTGACGGTGTCCAGGCGGTCCATGCGTTCCAGCCCTGCGGCGGCGAGCACCACGGCGTCGAGGTCGTTGGACTTGCCTTCCACGACATCGGCCACGGTGTTGCCAGGCAGGCCCGGGACCCTGTTGAGGCGGGTGTCCACGTTTCCGCGGATATCCAATACTTCAATGTCCGGACGCGCTGCACGCAGCTGGGCCGCGCGTCGGGGCGAGCCTGTGCCTACCTTTGCGCCACCGGGCAGTTCGGCCAACGTCAGCCCGTCGCGCGCGCAAAGGACGTCCCGCACATCCACGCGCTGAGGCGTGGCGGCGATGCTCAGGCCAAGGGCAGGCCCGGTGGGCAGGTCCTTGAGGGAATGCACGGCGACGTCGCAGTTTTCCACCAGCAGGGCATCCCGCAGCGCAGCCACGAAGACTCCTGTGCCACCCATCTGGGACAGCGATCCCGTCTTCACATCGCCCTCGGTGCGGATGTGGACCAGTTCCACGGGGAAGCCACCCACAGCGGCCAACCGGTCGGCTGTCTGCTGGGTCTGGGTCAGCGCGAGCTTGCTGGCCCGCGTGCCGATCCTTACGGTCACTTGGTGGCCTCCGCGGCAGGGTAGGGGTCGTGCGAGGTTCCGGTGGTGGAACCAACCTCCGAAATGACGGGCTTGGCCCCACGGAAGTTTTCGCAGCAGTTGGGCCGGCAGACGTCGTACCAGGGCCCCAGTCCCGTCACGTGCGGGCGGTCGGCGATGTTGTTCTCCACCGTGCGTTCGCAGATCAGGTCCACCAGGCCGGACACAAAGGCAGCGTGGGTTCCCGGCGTGGGAACGCGGGTGGCCTCGATGCCGAGGTTGCTGCAGGTTTCCAGGGCTTCGGTGTCCAGGTCCCAGGCAACTTCCATGTGGTCGCTGACAAAGCCGAGCGGCACGATGACGACGCCTTTGACGCCGGTGGGGGCGATCTCCTCGAGGTGGTCGTTGATGTCTGGCTCAAGCCACGGAATGTGCGGTGCGCCCGAGCGCGACTGGTACACAAGGTCCCAGGCCACGTTCGGTGCCACGGCATCCATGATGGCCTGGGCGTTGGCAAGGTGCTGGGCCGCGTAGGCGGAGCCCTCGGCAAAGTCCCGCGGTTCGTCGTCGGACCTGCCGGCAGCTTCGGCATCCCGCGTGGGGATGGAGTGGGTGGCAAAAAGCACGCGGATGACCGAATCCGGATCGGCTTCCCCGGCAGCGGCGAGCTTGGTGCGGATCTCTTCCAGGCCCGCAGCCGTGCCCTCAAGGAACGGCTGCACCACGCCGGGGTGGTCGAAGTACTGGCGGATCTTGTCCACCTGGAGCTTGCCGTCGAGGCCCGTTTCCGTCAGCGCGACGCCGATGTCCTCGCGGTATTGGCGGCAGCTGGAGTAACAGGAGTAGATGCTGGTGGTGAGCATCAGGATCCGGCGGTGGCCGGCGTCGTAAGCATCCTGCAGGACCGGAGCGATATAGGGGTCCCAGTTCCGGTTTCCCCACAGCACCGGCAGCCCGATGCCGCGCTTGGCGAGTTCGGCCTCGATGGCGGCCTTGAGCTCGCGGTTTTGCTGGTTGATGGGGCTGATGCCGCCGAACGCCCGGTAGTGGTGGGAGACCTCTTCGAGCCGCTCGTCCGGGATTCCACGGCCGCGGATGACGTTGCGCAGGAAGGGGATGACGTCTTCCTGGCCCTCGGGACCGCCGAAGGAGGCCAGGAGGACGGCGTCATAGTTCTGCGGCTCCTGGCGCCCACGCTCCGTCACGGCGTTGGGCTCGGTGGAGACAAGGAGTTCGCTCATGCCAGGACCTCGGCGATCTCGGCGGCCGAGATGCGGCGGCCGGTGTAGAAGGGAATTTCTTCACGGACGTGGTGGCGGGCCTCGGTGGCACGGAGGTGGCGCATCAGGTCAACGAGGTCCACCAGCTCAGGTGCTTCAAGGCCAAGGATCCATTCCCAGTCACCCAGGGCGAAGGATGAGACGGTGTTGGAGATGACCTGGGGAAATTCACGGCCCAGGAGCCCGTGGTCCCGCAGCATCTTGCCGCGTTCCTCGGACGGCAGGAGGTACCACTCGTAGGAGCGGACGAACGGGTAGACGCAAAGCCAGGTGCTGGGTTCCACACCGCGTGCGTAGGCGGGGACGTGGCTCTTGGCGAATTCGGCCTCGCGGTGCACACCCATGGCGGACCATACGATCCCAGTGCCCGCAAAAAGTGCGCTGCGGCGGATGTCCCGCACTGCGGACTGCAGGTCTTCCGGCTTGGCGCCGTGGAGCCACACCATGACGTCGGCGTCCGAGCGCATGGCCGAGACGTCGTAGCTGCCCCGGAGGATCACGCCGTTCGCAGCGAGCTTCCCGACCAGGGTCTCGAATTCCTCGACAGCGTCGTCGCTGCGCAGGACGTCGGCCGAGCGCTTGAAGACCGTCCACAGCGTGTAGAACTGTTCCTCGGTTCCAGCAGTTTTAGTGACAGATTCGGCAGAAGTGTGGCTCATGGTTCAAGTTTGCCCCGTGCCGGCCCCTAAGTCGAAACGGAATAGTTCTACAGCACGTAGAAGTGATGCAAATCACACTCTGGAGGGTTTCGGGTCCACCGTGTCCGCCAGCTGGGCCTGGGTGTCGGACACCACGGCGGCCAGGCCGTTGCCTGCCAACCACCCGCCGACCACGGTCAAGCCGTTGGCTGCAGCGCACACTCTCCGCACCTCGGCAACCCGCTGTTTGTGACCGACGGCGGCAAAAGGCAACGCTCCATCCCACCGCACCACGTCCCAGTCCAGGACGTCGGCACCGGTGACCGGCACCGTCAGCAGGGCCGAGGCATCGGCAAGGGCCGCTGCCAGGAGTTCGTCGTCGGACAGGACCAGGTCCACCGCTTCTCCCCCGGCTTCTTCCCGCCGCCCGTATGAAAGCCGCAGCACGTGCGTTCCCGGACCGGCCTCTTCTGCCAACCAGTCCCATTTGGCGGTGGCGTGGGTCAAAGCCTTCGCAGTGATTCCCGGCGTTTGGGGCGCTACCAGGATTCCGGTACCGCGCGGGCGGCCGTCGAGTTGGGGAAGGTCCACCACGATCGTGACCAGGCTGACCAGCGGCCCTGCCGCCGGGCGCAAGCCGGTCAGTTCCGGCAGGGCCTTCCCAAGAAGCCCGACGGCGGCGGGACCGTCGAGCGCCACGACGAGCCTGCCGGCGTCGTACGTGGATTCACCCGCGGTGACCCGCCAGCCCGTGGCTGTTTTGGCAATGCCGTCCACGCGCCGTCCGCTCAACAGCGACACGCCCCGGTCCCGCGCATCTTTGACGAGCGCCTCCACCAAGGTATTCATGCCGCCTTTCAAGCCGGCGACGGCGGAACCGGCCTTGGCGGGTGCCGGCGCCGACGCGGACGCAGCTTTGCGTTGCGCCGCCACGGCCGCCGCCAGGGAGCCGTGGACGCGAAGGCCCGTGCGCAGGCCCGGCGCCACCATGTCGACATCCAGCACGGCGGGATCGGCGGAGTGGACACCACCAACAACCGGAGCCACCAGTCGTTCGAGGACCCTCCGGCCCATACGCTGCCGGACCAGGGAAGCAACGCTGGTCACATCTTGTGAACTGCCAACGGACGCCGGAAGCCACCGGTCCAGGGAGGCCCGCAAGGCCCCGGCCCAGCCGAGGGACCTCCGCACTTCCGGATCCCAGGGATTCGCCGGGATACCCAGCACCCCCGTCTTGGGGAGTTCGCGGGGTCCATCGGGCAATTGCACCCACGCGCCGCCAGGGTGCGGAGCGACGATGTTGTCCTGCAACCCCAGGGCGGCGGCCAGATCCGCAACCGCAGACGAGCGCGTCGCAAAAGACTCCGCCCCGCTGTCCAGGGCCAGGCCGGCCACCTCGTGCCGGCCGACACATCCGCCCCACGCCTCCGTCGCTTCGAGGACCGTCACGGCATGTCCGGCCAGCGCCAGCTCCCGGGCAGCCACCAGGCCGGAGACTCCACCGCCTACCACGATGGCAGCAGGACGGGAAGGTGCGTGTCCCCCGCGCATCAGTCCTACTTGGCCGGGATGGAGTGGATGAGTTCCACCACGCGGGTCAGCACGGTGGGGTCGGTCTCCGGCGGTACGCCGTGTCCCAGGTTCAGGACATGGCCGGGCGCCTCGGAACCGGCCGCGATCACCTCGCGGACGTGGGCCTCCAGCACCTCCCACGGAGCGGACAAAAGGGCGGGATCGATGTTGCCCTGCAAGGGAACCGCGCCACCCAGGCGGCGGTTCGCCTCATCGAGCGGAAGCCGGTAGTCCACCCCCACGACGTCCACGCCGACATCGCGCATGGCTACCAGGAGTTCGGAGGTTCCCGTACCGAAGTGCACCAAGGGTGCGCCCAGCCCGCGGACGTGTTCCAGGGCCCGCGCCGAAGCCGGGGCCACATACTTGGTGTAGTCTCCAAGGCCCAGCGAACCGGCCCAGGAATCGAAGAGCTGTCCGGCGGAGGCACCCGCTTCCAGCTGTGCCTGCAGGAACAAACCCGATGCGTCCGCAGCCCAGGCGGCCAGCGCTGCCCAGGTTTCCGGGTCGGCGTGCATCATGGTCCGCGGTCCCAGGTGGTCTCGTGAAGGCCGGCCCTCCACCATGTAGGCAGCCAGCGTGAAGGGAGCACCGGCAAATCCGATCAGCGGCGTCTTGCCCAGCTGGGCAACGGTCAGTCGGACAGCCTCCCGGATAGGTTCAAGCGCTTCCCAGGTCAGCTGCGGAAGAGCCGCAACGTCCTCTGCAGTACGCACCGGCTTGTCCAGGACCGGCCCCACGCCCGGCACGATGTCCACTCCCACGCCTGCCAGCTTCAGCGGAATGACAATGTCCGAGAAGAAGATTGCGGCATCGACGTCGTGCCGACGGACCGGCTGCAGGGTGATTTCCGCTGCGAGTTCCGGTCGCAGGCAGGAGTCAAGCATGGCGACACCCTCGCGGACCTTGAGGTATTCGGGCAGGGAGCGGCCTGCCTGGCGCATGAACCACACCGGCCTGCGGGAGGGCGTTCCACCGCGGTAGGCGGTGATCAGCGGAGAGTCCGAAGTACGGCCGTCCACCAGCGGATGGTCGGCGCCGAGGATCCCCGCCGGGGCATTGATGGCCGTATTGTTGGAAGCTGCCGCGCTTGAAGTCATGCCTTCGATTGTGCCGAAAATCCGGGCTAAAAGATAACGACAGGCTGTCATGTACAGACCTGTCGGGCACCGGAGTGGCGCGGATCACCCTGCCCGGTGTCGATTCCCACTGCCGGGCATTGTTCTACCGAGCTACGAAAAAGCTATGATGGGGTTGCTGTGGTTCTTTTCTCATTGGTGGCTACACACGCCGACATCGATCTCGAAACCGTCGCTCAACTGAGCAACGGTTCTTCCGGGCTTGCCACTTCGGCCCTGTCCGGGTCTCCGGTGGTCTCCGGAACGGTGGTCCTGGCCACCTGCAACCGCTACGAAATTTATGGCGAAACGGCCAATGGCGCGGACCTTGAAGCCGCGCGCTCGGCCCTCGTTTCCCAGATCAGCGAGCTCAGCGGACTCAACGAGCAACTCGTCTCCCGCTCCTTCAGCACCAACACGGGGCCAGACGTCACCCGCCACCTCTTCGCCGTGAGCGCCGGCCTTGATTCGGCTGTGGTGGGAGAGCGTGAAATCGCCGGCCAGGTACGCCGTGCCCTGATCACCGCGCAGCAGGAGGGTACCGCCAGCTCCGGGCTGGTGCGGCTCTTCCAAGCGGCATCCAAGACCGCCAAGGACGTCGGGGCGCAGACTGCCCTGGGCTCACGCGGCCTGTCCATCGTGTCCGTGGCCCTGGACCTCGCAACGGATTTGTCGGACTCCGCGGATTGGTCCACCAAGAAAGTGGTCGTCTTCGGTACGGGCGCCTACGCCGGCGCCACCATGTCCCTGCTGCGTGAACGCGGCTGTACGGACATCTCGGTCTACTCCTCCTCCGGCCGCGCCGAGGGCTTCGTGGCCACCCGCGGCGGCACGGCCCTGGATGCCGACACCCTGCCCGTTGCCGTGGCTGCGGCGGATGTCATGATCGGCTGCAGCGGATCTGATACCCGCGTCGAAGCGGCAGACCTGGAGCGGGTCCGCGCCAACTCCGGCAAGCCGTTGATCGCGATCGACCTCGCCCTCACCCACGACTTCGACCCCGCCGTGGGGGAACTGGACGGAGTTGAACTCCTCACCCTGGAATCCGTGCGCCTCGCAGCGCCCCAGGAGCAGGCCGAGTCCCTGTCCCAGGCGAGCACGATCGTCAACACCGCCGCCCAGGCTTTCGAATCGGAGCGTGAATCGCGCTCGGTGGATTCGGCGATCGTGGCCCTGCGCCGCCACACCATGAACGTACTGGATTCCGAGATGGAAAAAGTGCGCGCCCGCCACGGCTGCACGGCTGCTGCCGAAGAAGTGGAGTTCGCCCTCCGCCGCATGGTCAAGCAGCTCCTCCATGTTCCCACCGTGCGGGCCAGGGAGCTTGCCGCCAAGGGCCAGCAGGACGACTATGTGGCAGCCCTCGAGGCACTCTACGGCATCCAGGTCGAGCAGCCCCAGGTTGCCGCGCCTGCCGCCGAATGCCCGGTAGACCACGAACAGCTGCGCTCCGAAAGCGCCTGAGAATCAGCGCCAGGCGCTGAATCGCTGCGCCTTGCTGCTGCGCGTTGCTACTGCGTTGCTGCTGCGCCTGGCTGCATGATACACCGGCGGTGCCTAGTAGACCGGCTTGTACGGCTCCACGTCGCGCACCCAGGCGAGGATACCGCCGTCGAGATGGCTGACCCTGGTGTAGCCCGCCGTCCTGGCGGCCTCCAGCACGGCAGCCGAACGCGTGCCCGCCTTGCAGTGGAAGACGATGTCCCGGTCCTGCCGCAGATCCACCCACGCTTCGCCCGCGAGGATCCTGCCCTGCGGGATGAGCACGGAACCTTCGATGTTGACGATGCTGTGTTCCCCCGACTCCCGGACATCCACGAGGTCGAAGTCCCGCTCCCCCTCAGCACGCTCCTTCAGCATCCGTGACAGCTCCTCCGCGGAGACGGTGTGCTCCCGGTCCGTTTCTGCTGCGGGAGTGATGCCACAGAAAGCCTCATAGTCGGTCAGTTCGGTGATGGGCGCGGCTTCAGGGTCCTTGGAAACCTTGATTTCGCGCCAGCTTCCACCCAGGGCATCAAAGAGCGCCACGCGCCCCAGCAAGGAACGTCCGACGCCGGTGATCAGCTTGACCGCCTCGGTCACCATGAGGGACCCCACGGCCGCGCACAGCATGCCGAACACTCCCCCTTCCCCGCAGGACGGCACTGAGCCGGCGGGCGGCGCCTCGGGATAGAGGTCGCGGTAGGTGGGGCCGTGCTCCGCCCAGAAGACACTGACCTGGCCGTCAAACCGGAAGATGGAACCCCATACGTAGGGCTTGCCCAGGATGGCAGCGGCGTCATTGACCAGGTACCGCGTGGCGAAGTTGTCCGCGCCGTCCAGGATGAGGTCGTACTGGGCAAAAAGGTCCAGGGCGTTGGACGCGTCAAGCCTGAGATCGTGCAGAACCACGGTGACCAAGGGGTTCAGCTCCGCGATCGCGTTCCGTGCTGACTCAATTTTGGGCGAACCCACATCCTTGACCCCGTGGATCACCTGGCGCTGGAGGTTGCTCAAATCCACGACGTCGTCGTCCACGATCCCGAGGGTCCCCACGCCGGCTGCAGCCAGGTACAGCAGTGCCGGTGAACCCAGGCCGCCTGCCCCTATGACGAGGACTTTCGCATTCTTAAGCCTCCGTTGGCCCAGCGCGCCGATTTCCGGAATGATGAGATGCCGGGAGTAACGCTCCACCTCGGCCGGCGTCAGAGCGTCGGCCGGTTCAACAAGGGGCGGCAGGACGGCGGGCGCGGTGCGGGCAGCAGGAATTGAGGCCATACCCCAATGTATGCCTGCCGATGCCGCCCGGTCATATTACCCACGGGTACAGTGGTCATAACTGCAAGGGAAAGGCGGCAGACTGTGGCTGACGGCACACGGGCAAGCGACGGATCACCGGCTAAGCAGGAACGGAGCGGCACCACGCGTTCAGCGAGGTTGCCGCGGGATGAACGCCGCGCGCAGCTGCTCAATGCTGCCTTGGAAGTGTTCGTTTCCAATGGGTTCCATGGTGCTGCCATGGATGAAATCGCCGAGACCGCCCACGTGAGCAAGCCCGTCCTGTACCAACACTTTCCCTCCAAGCGCGAGCTTTACATGGCACTCCTGGACAGCCACCTGGCCGCGTTGACGGAACTGATGCTCACCGCCTTGAACTCCACCACTGACAACAAGGAACGCGTCAAGGCCGTGATGCGTGCGTACTACAAGTTCATCGCCGACGACGACCAGGCGCACCGCCTGGTGTTCGAATCGGACCTCATCAACGATCCCGACGTAAGCTCCCGACTGGAAACGTTCAACAAGACCTTTGCCGACGCCGTGGCCCGCGTGATCGCGGAAGACACCAAACTGCCCCCTCTGGAGGCCCAGCTCCTGGGCCGGGGCCTGGCGGGAATGGCGCAGGTCAGCGCGCGTTACTGGCTGGAAACGGACGGGAACCTCGACCTCGATGTCGCCAGCGATCTGATCTATCGTTTAGCTTGGCGCGGAATCAGTCGATTCCCCAAAGAGTCCTAAGCTACAAATAGAGGACTGACTAAACTCTTGACTGGCTTGGAGGCCTTGCTGTGGAAGTAAAAATCGGCATTCAGAATGTTGGCCGCGAAATCGTGCTCGAATCCGCCCTCGATGCCGAGGCCGTCGCCAAGATCGTAGGGGAAGCTATCTCCAAGGGGTCTGACCTGCGTCTCACGGACGAGAAAGGCCGCCAGGTGATCGTTCCGGGCAGCGTCCTGGGATATGTGGAGATCGGCGCCGAGGAAGTCCGCCGCGTGGGCTTTGGCGCCCTCTAGAGCCACCGTTTCATAGCCAGCCGCAAGGAGAACCGATGCTGTCACTCGTCGTCGTGGTGCTTGCCACCGTTGCCACCGGCTTTATTGTGTGGGCCAATGACAAGCGCCACAGCAAGTACGGCATCGCGGTGCCGGCGGGCGTCGCTGCGGCTGCAGGTACGGTTGCCTGGATCATCTTCATCGCGTTCGGCCTGGGCTACCAGCCCGGCCTGACGTGGATCCCGTGGGTCCTCCCGATTGTGCTGGGCACGGCGGCAGCTGCGGGCGTAGCGGTCTTCCTGGGCCGGCAGCGCACAGCGCACGACACTGCGGCCCTGACCAAGGCCCTCCGACTCTAGGTTCCGGCAACGGCTGTGGCCACCACCCCTCGGGTGGTGGCCACAGCCGTTTAAGTCCCCGCCGCTGCAGGGAAGGCAGCGCCGGTCACAGGAACTCGGCACGGCCTTCCATGGCAGAGGACGCCAAAGCGTGCTCGCGCCGCGGTATCCGGCCGGCACGCCGGGCGAGCCGGCCGGCCGCAACCGCATGTTTAAACGCCTCGCCCATCTGCGCAGGGTTTTGCGCCCTGGTCACCGCGGTAGCCAGCAGGACGGCGTCGCAGCCGAGTTCCATGGCCAGCGCCGCATCCGATGCCGTGCCAATGCCCGCATCCAGCACCACGGGAACGGAGGCACGGGACACGATCAGTTCGATGTTGTGCGGATTCAGGATGCCCAGTCCTGTCCCAATGGGCGATCCCAAAGGCATGACGGCCGTGGCTCCGAGGTTCTCCAGGCGCAGGGCAAGGACAGGATCATCGTTGGTATAGGCGAACACCTTGAAACCCCGGTTCACCAGTTGCTCCGTGGCATCCACCAGCTCCACTGCGTCCGGGAGGAGAGTGTGCTCGTCAGCGATGACCTCCAGCTTGACCCAATCGGTTTCCAGGGCTTCACGGGCCAGTTCGGCCGTCATCACCGCGTCTTTGGCAGTGAAGCATCCGGCCGTGTTGGGCAGTACGCGGATGCCGTTGTCCACCAGGAGCTGGAAAAGCGAGCCCGTCTCTGCCGGCGAGTACCGGCGCATGGCCACGGTGGTGAGCTCGGTGCCCGAGGCCAGGAGCGCCGCACCAAGTCCGTCCAGGCTCGGCGCCCCTCCGGTTCCCATGATGAGGCGGGACGAGAATCCGACTCCGTCTATGACCAGGGCGTCGTCGGTCCCGGTCTGCCGCGTGTTGCCTGTGCTGGTGATGGTCATGCTCTCAGCCTCCCTGGACCGCAGTAACGAGTTCGAGTTCATCGCCGTCGGCCAGGGCCGTCGCGGCCCATTGGCTCCGCGGGACTACTTCGGAGTTGCGGGCGACGGCGACACCCAGCTTGCCGCCGTCGGCCGCCTGACCGCGGTGGTCCAGGGCGCGGCCGGTGACGTCGCTGACGAGGGTGCTGACGGATGCGTCGTCCGGCACTGAACGGGCAGTGCCATTGAGTTTGATGTTCATGCGGGTTCCTTGATCGACGTGCGTGGTGCGGGAGGAAGTTCATGCTGTGCAGTTGGCGCAAAACGGTCCGGTGCGAACCGCGACCAGCGCGGGTCGCTGGAGCCGCCCAGCAGCCCGCCCACGATCTTTGCCGCGACCGGGGTGAGGAGGACGCCGTGGCGGAAGAAGCCGGTGGCGATGACCAGTCCGGGAACCTCCCCACTGCCGCCGGTCACCCGTCCCAGCAGGGGTGCGTTGTCCGGTGTGCCTGGCCGTGCACGTGCCGTGGCCTCGAGCAACTCGAGTTCGGCGACGGCGGGCACCAGGACCTGGGCATCGCGAAGGAGCTGGTAGACACCTCCGGCTGAGACTGCGTTGGACGTGGCAGAAAGGTTGTCTTCGCGCTGCGTTGCCCCGATGACCACAGTCCCGTCGTCACGCGGGACGATGTAGACCGGGACCCCGCGCACCATTCCCCGGACCGTGGCTGTCACGAGCGGGCGCAGGTGCTCCGGTACGCGAAGCCGCAGGATATCCCCGTAGACGGGACGAACGGGAAGGGACAGCCCATCAGGGAGTCCTTCGAGCTTGCCGGCGCCGAGTCCGTTGGCCACCACCGTCTCCGCAGCCCGGACTTTGATGCCGGACTCCAGCCCCACACCCAGCACCCGGTCCTCCTCGCGGAGCAACCGGGTTGCGGACTCCGTCACCAGGAAACCGTCGGCGGCGCCGGCGACCCAGGTCCGGTCTTCCGGAGAATGGGAGGCCAGGACCGACATCAGGCCGGCGGCCAGCCTCCGCGGGTCCACCTGGTGGTCGGCGGGGATATCGAAAGCACAGGAAATTTGCGGGCTCAAAAGCGGTTCGCGCTCCCGCGCTTCCCGCAGGGCCAGGGGCGCCACGGCCAATCCGGCCGCAACCTGGGCCGACCGCAGATCGGTCAAGGCACGGCGGTCGGCAGCGTCGGCACCCACGCCAAGTGTCGGCGTCGTGCAGTAACCGATGGCTGTTCCACGTCCGGAGAGGTCCGCCGCGAAAGCCGGCCACAACCGGGCTGATTCCAGCATGAGTTCCAGGAGGTCTTCCTCCTGGTAATGGAGTTCGCTGACGGGGGCGAGCATGCCTGCTGCTGCGAAAGTGGCCCCCGTGGCAGGTGCGGGATCGACCACCACCACCGAACGGCCGGCCGCCCGGGCCTCGTGCGCGATGCCCAATCCGATGATCCCGCCACCGATGACGATCACATCTGCTTCAAGGTCCGGTGCTGTTTCCGGAACGGGCCGGGGTACGACCATGTTTTTCCCTTCCCTACGCCGGTATTACCCGGATCAGGTCAAGCGGTCGGCGCTGAAGCCCTCTCAGCCGGGCAGTCATATGACGCTGCCACGGCTCCCGCAGTACGAGCCCAGTTTAGAGGAACTACTCTGGTTTCCATGACCCAGCCCAACGCCATTGCTTCTGCCCGCCTCTACCTGTGCACCGACGCACGCCAGGAGAAGGAGGACTTTGCGGACTTTGTGGACGCCGCCTTCGCCGGTGGCGTGGACATCATCCAGCTCCGGGACAAGTCCCTGGAGGCCGGCCGGGAGCTGGAGCTCCTGGAGGTCCTCGGCAAGGCCGCTGCACGCCACGGAAAGTTGTGGGCGGTCAACGACCGGGCCGATGTTGCCAGTGTTTCCGGGGCTCCGGTCTTCCACATCGGCCAGAAGGACCTTCCGCTTCCGGCCGCCCGGCAGCTCCTGCCCGGTGCTGCGATCGGCCTCTCCACCCACACTCCGGAACAGGCCGATGCCGCCATTGCGGCGTCGCAGGTGCCGGGCGGGCTGGACTATTTCTGTGTCGGACCCGTATGGGCCACTCCCACAAAACCCGGTCGCGCGGCCGTTGGACTGGAGCTGGTCACATTTGCCGCAGAAGCAGTGGAACGGGCCCGCGGGAACGACGCCGCGGGCGCTGATCTGCCCTGGTTCGCCATCGGCGGGATCGACCTCGGCAACGTCGAGAACGTAGTGGCCGCAGGTGCCGCAAGGATCGTGGTGGTCCGTGCCATCACGGAGGCGGACGATCCGACGGCGGCGGCAAGGTCGCTGCTCGAGGCCCTCGACGCCGGCCGCTGACGGTCAGGGGGCCAGCCCCAGGCCCGACATCCTCTGTCCGTGCCCCGCTGCCAGGTCCGCAGTCAAGCGGCCCACCGCTTCCCGCGCCTCCCCGCCGGCCTTGAGCACGGGGCCCAGCCAGGGATGTTCCAGTCCCACCCGCTGTGCCTGCGTCAGCGCTTCCCCCACGAGCCTCCGTGCCCACAGCGCGAGTCGTGACGCGAGCCTGGGATCGTCGGCGAGCGCCTTCCGCAGCAGCATGCGGAGTGCCTCCGTGGCATGGTCGGCAGAAGCGACCTGGTGCACGACCACCTGTGTTCGGGCGTCGAGGAATCCTGCGACGGTACGGTAGAAGTCAGCCGAGACCGTATCGATGACGTAGGCCTTCATGACCGACTCGTACCAGTCGCCCGGCCGGGTGCGCTCATGGAAGTGGTCGAAGGACCGTTGGAATGGCAGCATGGCATCCTCGGGATCAACGCCCAACCCGGCGAGGTGGTCGCTGATCATGGCGAAGTTTCCGTAGGCTCCCACGGCAATCTTGCCCAGCATGGCCCGGTCCCGCAGGGTGGGAGCATGCCGGGAGTCCGCGGACAGCCTCCCGAAGGCCGACAACTCCCCGTAGGCCATGGCCCCAAGGAGCTCGATCGCCAGGGTGCCAACTGGAGCATTGCTGTCCTGGGAAGTGCCCATGCTTCAAGACTATCGGCGGTTTTCGGGCTAATGTGACTTTCGTGTCACATCATCGGATAGCTCCCAACGTCGACGACTCCACGGACCAGCTTGCCGATGCCCTGGCTGCCTTGAGGACGGAGCTGGATCTTCCGCGGGAGTACCCGGCACCGGCTGTGGAGGAGGCCCGGCGCGCGGTGGAAGAGCACCGCTTGCCGGACCACGATCTGCGGCACGTTCCGTTCGTGACGATCGATCCTGCCAGCTCCACGGACCTTGACCAGGCCCTCTTCATCGAGCGCGACGGCGACGGCTACAAGGTCCTGTATGCCATAGCCGACGTGCCGTCCTTTGTTGCCCCTGGCGGTGCGTTGGACGCGGAGACCCGGCAGCGCGGCCAGACGTTCTATGCGCCCGATGGCCGGATCCCGCTGCACCCGGAGGTGATCAGCGAGAACGCCGGCAGCCTCCTGGCGGACCAGGACTGCAGTGCTTTCGTCTGGGACTTCACGCTGGACCCGAACGGCGAGGTAGCCGGCATGTCCGTGGCACGGGCCGCCGTCCGCAGCCGCGCCAAGTTGAGCTACAAGGGCGCCCAGGAGCAGCTCGACGCCGGCACGGCGCCTGAGGTGCTTCGGCTCCTGAAAGAAGTGGGACTTAAGCGCGTCGAGCTCGAACGCCGGCGTGGCGGCGCCAGCCTCAACATGCCCGAGCAGGAGATTGTCCAGGCAACAGGCGGAGGTGGCTACCGGATTGCAGCCGCACCTTCGCTGCCGGTGGAAGACTGGAACGCCCAGATCTCCCTGATGACGGGCATGGCGGCAGCGCAGTTGATGCTGGAGGGCAAGGTAGGCATCCTGCGGACCATGCCCGCCCCGGATGAGCGCTCATTGCTGCACTTCAAGCGCCAGACGCAGGCCTTGGGAAAGCCGTGGGACGGCGGCATCACCTATGGTGAATACCTCCGCACGCTGGACGCGTCCGATCCGCGCCAGCTGGCAATCCTGCACTCGGCGGGCACGCTGTTCCGCGGCGCCGGCTACACGCCCTTCGACGGCGATGTCCCTGACGACGTCGTCCAGGCGGCCATCGGCGCTCCGTACGCGCATACGACTGCCCCGCTGCGCCGCCTGATAGACCGCTTTGTGCTGGTGATCTGCGAGGCCCTCAGCAACGGCCACGACATCCCGGACTGGGCACGCGAGGCGTTGCCTACCTTGCCGGAGATCATGGCAGCCTCAGACCAGCTCGCTGGACGGTTGGAGCGCCTGGCCCTGGATACGGTGGAAGCGGCCCTGGTGGCCAACCGGATCGGGGACGAATTCGACGCCGTGGTGATCTCGGGGTCAAAGCCGTCCAACGGGAACGGCAACAACGGGAACGGCAACGGCCCTTTCGGCACCATCCAGATCGCGGAACCTGCCGTGACGGCAAAGTGCGACGGCGAACTTGAGTCGGGCACCAAGGTCCGGGTCCGGCTGGTGAAGGCAGACATCGCGGCACGGGAAATCCGTTTCGAACTCCTGCCCTGAGGCAGTTCCGCGGCGGGAATACGCTTATGATCCGGGGTTTGGGGTCCGCAGAGGATAGACTGGGCCTGTAGTAATGGATGCCCGGTCGTTGATTCAGTCCTTTTCTTGAAATCAACAAGCCCGCCCCTACGCGATCTTGAGATGTACCAACTGGTCCCCAGTGCCAGTACTTAGATAGCCCGCGATCGGCTTCCACTGGAATTGCTTGTGCGCCCGTCCGTGCTCCGGTACGGCTTTGCGGCCGCCGTTGAGCGTGCAGCGCCAATGCCCAAATGAATAAGGAAACTCCCTGTGAGTGAATTGCACACCCATGAAGTCCTGACGGACGCCACCGGCACCGAGTCGATCGAGCCCGAGGAAACCATCACCTCGGACGAAGCTCCCCACGAGCTCGAAGAAAAGTCGTTCGCGGACTACAACGTCCGCGCCGACATCGTCGAGTCCCTGGCCGACGCCGGCATCACCCATCCCTTCCCCATCCAGGCCATGACCCTGCCCGTTGCACTCAGCGGACACGACATCATCGGCCAGGCAAAAACCGGAACGGGCAAGACCCTCGGCTTCGGCATTCCCGCGCTGCAGGGGGTCCTGGGACGCGACGACGCCGGTTATGACAAGCTCGCCGTGCCGGGAGCGCCACAGGCCCTGGTGATCGTTCCGACACGCGAATTGGCCGTGCAGGTAGCCAACGACCTCCAGACAGCGTCCCGCAAGCGCAACGCCCGCATCGCCACGATCTACGGTGGCAGGGCCTACGAGCCCCAGATCGAGGCCTTGCAGAAGGGCGTCGAGGTGGTGGTGGGCACGCCCGGCCGTTTGATCGACCTTTACAAGCAGCGCCATCTCAGCCTCAAGAACGTCAAGATCGTGGTCCTCGACGAAGCCGACGAAATGCTGGACCTGGGCTTCCTTCCCGATGTTGAAACCCTCATCGCCGGAACGCCCGCAGTCCGCCAGACGCTGCTGTTCTCCGCCACCATGCCCGGGCCCGTGATTGCCATGGCCCGCCGTTACATGACCCAGCCCACCCACATCCGGGCCGCTGATCCCAACGACGAAGGCATGACCAAGCGCGACATCCGCCAGCTTATCTACCGCGCGCACAACCTTGACAAGACCGAGGTCGTGGCCCGCATCCTGCAGGCTAAGGGGCGCGGCCGGACCGTTATCTTCACCAAGACCAAGCGCACTGCCGCGAAGGTCGCCGAGGAACTGGTGGATCGCGGCTTCGCTGCTGCCGCCATCCACGGAGACCTGGGGCAGGGCGCCCGCGAGCAAGCACTGCGCGCGTTCCGGAACAACAAGGTGGACGTGCTGGTGGCTACCGACGTCGCAGCCCGCGGCATCGACGTCGAGGACGTCACCCACGTCATCAACTACCAGTGCGTGGAGGACGAGAAGATCTACCTCCACCGCGTAGGCCGCACCGGCCGCGCAGGCAACAAGGGAACTGCCGTCACGTTCGTGGACTGGGATGACGTGCCCCGCTGGGCACTGATCAACAAGGCCCTTGGACTCAACGTTCCGGAGCCGGTGGAAACCTACTCGTCCTCGCCGCACCTGTACACGGACCTCAACATTCCCGAAGGCACCAAGGGACGCCTGCCGCGCAGCCGGCGCACCCTGGCCGGCGTTGACGCCGAAGTCCTCGAGGACCTCGGCGAGACCGGCAAGAAGAACTCCCGTTCCGGTGGTTCGGGCCGCGGCGGAACCCGGGGCCGCAGCCGTAGCCGGTCTGACGAAAACCGCAGCGAAACCCAGGGCGAGGGCGGTCGCAACCGCACGCGCCGCCGTCGTACGTCCGATGCCGAAGCAGCCCCGGCTGCCGGTCCTTCCGAGGCATCGGCTGCCGCTGCGGAAACCAAGCCCGCCCGCACTCGCCGTCCCCGCACCCGCCGCCGCAACGGCGAGGTTGTCTCCGGCGAGCAGAAGAGCACGGCGTCCGGCAACGGCGAGGCCTAAAGCCTTCAATGACTGACACTGTTTGGGCGCCGGACGGCGGCAACCTGGTGGTACACGCAGACAACGCGGACTTCCTCCCCACGCTGCCGGACGGCGCCTTCACACTCATCTACGTGGACCCTCCCTTCAACACAGGAAGGGTCCAGCGCCGCCAGGAGACGCGCATGGTCCGTAACGCGGACGGCGACGGCGACAGGGTCGGCTTCAAGGGCCGCTCCTACGACACCATCAAGGGCGCACTCCACAGCTACGATGACGCCTTCAGCGACTACTGGTCCTTTTTGGAGCCGAAGCTCGTAGAGGCCTGGCGCCTGCTGTCCGAAGACGGCACCCTGTACCTGCACCTGGACTACCGGGAAGTCCACTATGCCAAAGTGATGCTGGATGCGATCTTCGGCCGCGAGTGCTTCCTGAATGAAATCATCTGGGCCTACGATTACGGGGCGCGGGCAAAAAACCGTTGGCCCACCAAGCACGACAACATCCTGGTGTACGTCAAGAACCCGGCCAAGTACCACTTCGACAACTCCGAAGTCGACCGTGAACCCTACATGGCACCGGGACTGGTGACGCCTGCCAAGCGCGAACTCGGCAAGCTTCCCACCGACGTATGGTGGCACACCATCGTCTCCCCTACCGGGCGTGAAAAAACCGGCTACCCCACCCAGAAGCCCGAAGGCCTCGTCCGGCGGATCGTCTCGGCCTCAAGCCGCAAGGGCGACTGGTGCCTGGACTTCTTCGCGGGCTCCGGAACCCTGGGGGCTGTCGCTGCGAAACTGGGCAGGAACTTCGTCTGCGTCGATCAGAACGAGCAGGCGATCGACGTCATGCGCAAGCGGCTGGGAAGCAAGGCCCTGTTCCACTCCCCGTCCGCAACAGCCCAGGACCAGTTGGGCGCTACTTCCTAGCGGACCACCCGGCTGCCGGTGGCCAACTCCTCGATGCGGGCGAGCGCGTCCGGCGAGGTCAGGTTCTCCCCCAACAGGTTCGGTTTTCCCGCCCCGTGGTAGTCCGACGAACCGGTGACCAGGAGGTCGTGCTCGGCGGCCAGCTTCCGGAGGAACAGCCGGCCTTCCTCCGGATTGTCCCGGTGCTCGATCTCCAGGCCCATGAGCCCGGCGTCGATCATCTCTTTGTACGTCTTCTCCCCCACGATGCGTCCCCTGGACGAAGCCACCGGATGGGCGAAGACCGGAACTCCGCCTGCGGCGCGGACAAGCCCGACGGCGAGGGCCGGGTCAGGAGCGTAATGCTGTACGAAGTACCGCGAGTGGGACGTGAGGATCGTGGCAAAGGCTTCCGAACGGTCGGAGACCACGCCTGCGGCGACCAAGGCGTCGGCGATGTGCGGGCGCCCCACAGTGGCACCCGGGGCAACGTGGTGGATTACGTCATCCCACGTGAGCGGATAGTCTTCCGACAGCAGGGTGACCATCCGCTCTGCGCGCGTCAGCCGTGCGTCCTTTGATTTGGTGATTTCTTCCAGCAGTCCGGGGTGGTCGGGATCGTGCAGGTAGCTGAGCAGATGGACGCTGATTCCCTGTTCCGTGCGGCAGGAAATCTCCATTCCGGGGACGAACACCACTCCGTGCCTGCCCGCCGCCGCGGCTGCTTCGTTCCACCCGTCCGTGGAGTCGTGGTCGGTCAAGGCCACCACGTCAAGGCCGGCGGAGGCCGCCGAGGCGATGACACCGGCCGGGGCTTCGGTTCCGTCGGAAACATTGGAGTGCGCATGCAGGTCAATCCTCACTTCCCCAGCCTAGGGGATGCGGACCGGCAAGGAGCGCAGCGCCGTTGGCCTCCTTCCTGAACTGGTGGGACGATGTAACGGTGAATGTTGCCGAAAACACCCAAAACATGGACTCCACAAATTCCCAGCCCCTGCAGGAACGCGTCAACAACCGTTCCCAGCGGCCCACGTCAGATGCCTTCAAGGCATTCATGGCCAGCAACTGGGCGCCCGCTCCGCAGGTGACCCCTGCGCGCGACGCCGTTGCGGACCACGCCGCCCGCCGCCGTCGTTCCATCTCCGAACTGTTCAAGGGCGAACGGCTCGTCATCCCCGCCGGTCCCCTGAAGGTCCGCTCCAACGACTGCGACTACCGTTTCCGCCCGCATTCCGGATTCGCGCACCTCACCGGCCTGGGACTGGACCACGAACCCGACGCTGTCCTGATCCTCGAGCCCGTGGCTGAGGGCAAGGGCGACGACGGCGGCCACCACACGGCCACCCTGTACTTCCGTCCGCTGGCCGGCCGGGACACCGAACAGTTCTACGCCGACTCCCGTGCGGGTGAGTTCTGGATCGGCCCACGCCCCACGCTCGCCGAGTTCGAGGCCCGCCTCGGCCTGCCCACGGCCCATATTTCCGAACTTGAGGTGGCCATCACCAAGAACGTCGGCGCGCCTGAAATCGGGGGCATCTCCATCCGCCTGGTCCGCAAGGTGGATGAAAACATCGACGCCCTGGTGGACACTGCGCGTTACAACACGGCCAAGGATCCCGAGAACCTGGACCTGGGTGAACTCGATGCCCTGGACGAAAAGCTCTCCGAAGCACTCTCCGAACTCCGCCTGATCAAGGACGAGTGGGAGATCGAGCAGATGAAGACCGCCGTTGCGGCAACCGTGGAGGGCTTCGCCGACGTGGTCCGGGCACTGCCCCGCGCCCTCACGCACAAGCGTGGCGAACGCGTGGTGGAAGGTGCGTTCTTTGCCCGTGCCCGTGAAGAAGGCAACGAACTCGGCTACGACACCATCGCAGCATGCGGCAACAACGCCACTGTGTTGCACTGGAACAGGAATACCGGCACGGTCAATGCCGGGGAGCTCCTGCTCCTGGACGCCGGGGTGGAAGCCGACTCCCTCTACACCGCCGATGTCACCCGGACGCTGCCCGCCAACGGCTCCTTCACGGATATCCAGCGCAAGGTCTACGAGGCTGTCCTGGATGCCGCCGACGCCGGATTCGCCGCAGCCCGGCCAGGCGTCCGCTTCCGGGACATCCACACGGCGGCCACCACTGTGCTCGCCGAGCGCCTGGCCGAATGGGGCCTGTTGCCCGTGTCCGTGGAAGAAGCCATCAGCCCCGAAGGCCAGCAGCACCGCCGGTGGATGCCGCACGGTACCAGCCACCACCTGGGCCTGGATGTCCACGACTGTGCGCAGGCCAAACGGGAGCTCTACCTGGACGGCATCCTCACCGAGGGCATGGTCTTCACCATCGAGCCCGGTCTCTACTTCAAGGCCGAAGACCTCGCCATCCCCGAGGAATACCGTGGCATCGGTGTCCGCATCGAAGACGACATCCTGATGACCGCGAACGGACCGGTCAACCTCAGCGCCGCGCTGCCGCGCAAGGCCGACGACGTCGAGTCGTGGATGGCCGGCATCTACCACGAAGCCCAGGGCTGAGTTCCTTCATCTCCGCCGCATCATGCGGCAACAGCAAAGGCCACCGGATATCCGGTGGCCTTTGCTGTTAAGCCTGGTGCCTGGTGGCCAAGCCTGGTGCCTACTGTTAAGCCTGGTGCCGGGGAGACTCGCCGTCGCCGGACTCCTGGCCGCTATCCTGCGACGGGGGGTTCTGGCCCTCCGTGACCCGTACACCGTACTGCGGACGGCCGTCCGGCAAGTCCGGATAACGCATGGAGGACGGAGCCGGGGTTGCCTGCCCGTTCACGGCGCTGGAACCTGAAGGCTGCGGGGCGGTGTTTCCTGCTCCTTGGCCCTGCTGGTCCTGCCCGCGCTGGTCCTGGCCGTGCTGGTCCTGGCCGCGCTGGCCGTAAGGATCGTTCCAGGTCGAGGGACGCTCCGGTGCCTGCCCGGGCTGCTGGAAGTTCTGCGGGTTGTAGTGGTGGGCCTGTCCGGCCGCCGCCTGGGACGGGTTCATGGGCAGTTGCTGGAGAAGGCGCCGGGCCTCGTGCGCTGCCTCAAAGGAAACAATGACGTCGTAGTTGGTGGCCACCACCTGGCTGGTGGACGTGAAATCCCTCTTACCGCGCTGGGTGGCGTAGGTGACGATGCCGAACAGCATGAAGAAAGCAGCACCCATCAGGACCGAAGTGATGATGGAGAAGGGACCACCGGACGGGGCGAAGAAGGACAACATAACGCCCACGAACAAGCCGAACCACATGCCGCTCAATGCGCCGGACAAGGCAACCCGCGGGTAGCTCAGGCGGCCCGTGACCCGCTCCACCATTTTGAGGTCGTTTCCAACGATCGACACCATCTGCACCGGGAACTGCTGGTCCGCCAGGTAGTCCACCGCCTTCTGGGCATCCAAATAGGAGGTGTACGAGCCTACCGTGTCTCCTTGGGGGACGCTGCGGGATTCCTCAACTGCTTTGGGGGCACCAAAAATGTTCGACATAGCCCCATTCTGTCGCATGGACATGTGAAGCGGCTGGAATTCAGCTAAAAGAGAGCAGACTCGGTAGATTGTAAACATGAGCACACATCCCTCCCGCGTCTTTGTCGCGCGCCTGCTCGGCCTGGACGTCTTCGACCCCTTGGGCGATCGTCTTGGCCGCCTGCGCGACGTCGTGGTGCTTTCAAGAGGGACCCGCGGAGCGCCGCATGTGGTGGGCATCGTGGTGGAAGTGCCCGGCAAGAAACGCGTGTTCGTGCCGATGACCCGCATTACGTCCATCGACCAGACCCAGATCATCTGCACCGGACTGGTCAACCTGCGACGCTTTGAACAGCGCGGCGCCGAAACCCTGGTGGTGGCCGAGATGTTCGACCGCCGGGTGACCCTGGCCGATGGCAGCGGTGACGCCACGATCGAAGACATCGCCATGGACCAGCACCGCTCCAAGGACTGGTTCGTCAGCAAACTCTTCGTCCGCCGGGGCCATTCCTTCTCCGCCCTCAGCCGGCTCAGGCGCAACGAAACCCTGATCATCGACTGGGCCGATGCCCAAACGGGTGCCCGCAACGAGCCCCAGGCCGCCACACAGTTCGTGGCAACCCATGAGGACCTCAAGCCCGCCGACTTCGCTGAAGCCCTGCAGGAAATGAGCGACAAACGCCGCTTCGAAGTAGCCAGCGAACTGCAGGACGAGCGCCTTGCCGACGTCCTCCAGGAACTCCCTGAAGATGACCAGGTGGAAATCCTCTCCGCCCTGGACGTGGAGCGCGCTGCGGACGTGCTGGAAGAGATGGACCCCGACGACGCCGCCGACCTCCTGGCCGAACTGCCCTCTGCGCAGGCTGAGGAACTCCTCCAGCTCATGGAACCGCAGGAAGCCGAGGATGTCCGCAGGCTCCTGGAGTACGACGAAGACACCGCCGGTGGCCTGATGACCCCGGTGCCGGTCATCCTTCCTCCGGAAGCCACGGTTGCCGAAGCCCTCGCCCACGTCCGGCGCGAGGAACTCTCCCCCGCCCTCGCTTCCTCCATCTTTATTACCCGCCCACCGCTGGAGACTCCCACCGGGCGGTTCCTGGGCGTGGTCCACATCCAGCAGCTCCTGCGGTTTCCACCCCCTGAACCGCTGGGCAACCTCGTGGACAAGAACCTGGAACCGGTGTCGGACCAGGCACACATCAGCGAAGTAGCCCGGACCCTGGCCACGTACAACCTCAACTCGCTGCCCGTCGTCGACGATGACGGCCGTCTTGTGGGGGCGGTGACTGTTGATGACGTGCTGGATCACCTGTTGCCGGATGACTGGCGCGCCCACGAGGACGACGCCCCTGTAAGGAAACTCGGAGGCCGCATTGGCTGAGAACAACGCCCCCCGTTCCCCCAAAGCCCCGGGCCGCTCCACCAGCAGCCTTGACACTCCGCTGAGCGGACGCAAACGCATCCTGCCCAAGTTCTCGCCGAACCCGGACGCCTTTGGCATCGCGACCGAGGGCTTTGCCCGGTTCATGGGAACGCCGCAGTTCCTGCTGTACATGACGATCTTCTGCGTGTTCTGGCTGGCGTGGAACACCTTCGCGCCTACAGACTGGCAGTTCGACCGGGTGGAGCTCGGTTTCACCCTCCTGACGCTCATGCTGTCCCTCCAGGCCTCCTACGCTGCTCCGCTGCTGCTGTTGGCCCAGAACCGCCAGGACGACCGCGACCGTGTGTCCCTGCAGCAGGACCGCCAGCGCGCGGAGCGCAACCTGTCCGATACCGAATACCTCACCCGCGAACTCGCGTCCCTCCGCATCGCCCTCCGCGAAGTCGCAACCCGAGACTACGTCCGGGCCGAACTCCGGAGCCTCCTGGAGGACATCATCGAGGCCCAGGAAGAACTGCGGGACGGCGAATCCACGACCGAGGGCCAGGAATCCACCGCGGACAAAGTCAAGGAACGGCTGAAGGACAAGCGCGACAAATCACGGGGACCCCGTACGCAGCAGATCCCCAAAGTCAGGCCGCCGCGCGCACGGCCCGACTCCTCCGGCACCAAGCCGGCCACACCCGAAAACCCCGAAAGCCGAGCCTGACTCCATGAGCACCGCAACCGCCGAGGCACTGCATGCTGCCCTGGCAACCGTCATCGACCCCGAACTCCGGCGTCCCATTACCGAACTCGGCATGGTGGATTCCGTAGAGGCTGATCCTGACGGCATGGTCCGCGTGACCGTCCTGCTGACCATTGCAGGCTGCCCGCTCCGCGACACTATTGTGGGCGATGCCACCCGGGCGCTCTCGGCCGTTGCCGGGGTGACAGGCGTGGAGGTGGACCTCCAGGTCATGACGCAGGATCAGCGCGAAGCCCTCAAGGAAAAACTCCGGGGGCCAGGAGGCCAGCGCGGCATCCCGTTCACACAGCCCGGGTCACTCACCAAGGTTTACGCCGTAGCAAGCGGCAAAGGCGGCGTGGGCAAGTCCTCGGTGACTGTTAACCTGGCGTGTGCCTTGGCAGCGCAGGGACTGCGGGTGGGGATCGTGGATGCCGACGTCCACGGTTTTTCCGTTCCGGCCCTGATGGGAATCACCCAGAAGCCCACGCAGGTGGACGACATGATCCTGCCACCGGTTGCCTACGGCGTGAAAGTCATCTCGATCGGCATGTTCGTTGCCGGCAACCAGCCCGTTGCGTGGCGTGGCCCCATGCTGCACCGTGCCCTGGAGCAGTTCCTGACCGATGTCTACTTCGGAGACTTGGACGCCCTCTTCCTGGACCTTCCGCCCGGAACCGGAGACATCGCCATCTCCGTGGCGCAGCTTCTCCCCAACGCCGAAATCCTGGTGGTTACGACTCCCCAGGCGGCAGCGGCGGACGTCGCCGAGCGGGCCGGAACCATCGCCACCCAAACAGGACAGAAGGTGGCCGGCGTCATCGAGAACATGTCTTTCCTGGAAATGCCCGACGGCGGCAGGATGGAAGTGTTCGGAAGTGGCGGTGGTGCCACCCTGGCTGAGAGGCTGAGCGCCGCCGTGGGAACCGAAGTGCCCCTTCTGGGGCAGATCCCCCTGGATATCAGGCTCCGCGAGGGCGGCGATACAGGAAAGCCGGTGGTCCTGGCCACGAACGGCGAATCCTCACAGGGCGCCGCTGCGGCTACTGCCTTGACCGCCATTGCCGGGAAGCTCGCCTCACGTCCACGGGGCTTGGCGGGCATGCCGTTGGGGATCCAGCCCAGATAACGTCGCCGCCGGACCGCCACGCAGGGAGGGGCGGTCCGCCTATGGGACTACCAGGTGTTGTTCTGCACAGCTCAGGTAGCCTCAGTGTCGAACGGTGCGGCTTCGCCTTCGGCCAGCCGTTCGATCATGCGGGCAGGAGCCTTGGGCTTGGTGTCGGCCGTTGCTGCCGCGACTGTTGCGGCGGCCGCCGGGGCCCCCGCATTCACTGGAGCGGAATCGTCGTCCAGCAACGCATCCTTAATGATGCGGCGGGGATCATACTGCCGGGGATCGTACTTCTTCCAGTCGACTTCATCGATGTCGATGCCGACTTCTTCCTTGATCTGCTCGCGGGCGCCGGAGGCCATACGGCGGACCTCGCGCACCAGGTTGGCGAGCTTCTGGGTGTATTCGGGCAAACGGCTGGGACCGATCACGAGTACGCCGATGATCAGTAGGAGTATGAACTCCGGGCCGTTGATTCCAAGCACGCTACGAAGATTACCTTGTCTGTGGGAACCCTCATAAACCGGCAGTGCGCAGGAGTGTTTGAAGGCCCCGAAGCAACCGTCCGGGCCATTCTTCGCCGGTTTCAGCATCCGTCCGCGCGGTCATCGAGTCACCTGCACGGACAAGTTCCGGAACGGCGTCGTCCGCCAGGTCTGCCGGCAGGTCCGACGCGTAGCTGATAACCGCCGTCGACGTCCTGTAAACAGCCTCCCACGGCTGCCCTTGCGTGACCGTCAGCCGTGCTGATGACGTCCCTCCGGAGAAGGAAGGCTCCAGGTGTTCCTCGGTGACGGTGGCGTAATGGCCGTTGCTTTCAAGCCGCAGTTCAACAGCGGGATGGCCGTTGTGGAGCGTGGCCTTGGCACCGACCACCGTGAAACCGAGTGACTCGAGTTCAGGACAGGCCCACCCCTGGTCACGCAAGGCATCCAGTTGCCCTGCGGTCAGAGCCACGGAATTGCCCGGGCTGAACTCCTGGTGCGCCACGGGACCGCCTCCATCGCCCGTCACGGCGGCGCTCAGCGGGGAACTGCCGGAACCGGCGGCAAGGGAGGCTGCGGGCGCGCCGTCGCCAGCCACCGTGTAGGCGGCAACGCCCAAGGCTCCCACACTGATCACCAGCGAAGCCACACCGATGCCCGCCGCCCGCAGCGTCCGTCCGGCACCGGAGCGGGGCGCGGGTGAAGCAGGGGTTTGCTCGCTCGCAAGCCGCTGGGTGTGCAGCAGAAGCCGGGCGGTGAGCTCATGGCTGGCCTCCGGGACTGCGGCACCACGCAGCCGTTCCAGGTACTCCCGCTCGCGCTTCAGGGCTGCGCGGCACTCCGTGCACCGTTCAAGGTGCGCCGGATTCCGCGAATGGCGCAGGGCAGCCAGATGGTGCCGGGCCAAAGGACCCGGACGCTCAGTGCGTCGAACCATCGACTGCCTAAAGGATGCCGGCGATGCGGGGCATCTTAAGCCGGGGTTTGCGGGCACCGGCCGCCCGGGGATCCCGGTGGGCGAGCTTTTCCCGCAACATGGTCCGGCCACGGTGGATGCGCGACCTTACGGTGCCGAGCTTGACTCCCAGCGCCTCGGCGACTTCGTCGTAGGACAAGCCTTCGAGGTCGCACAGTACGACGGCGGCACGGAAGTCCGGCGGCAATTCCTCCAGGGCGCGCTGGACGTCGAGATCCAGGTTGTTGTGCTCGAAGCTCTGCTCCGGTCCGGGCTCGCGCCCGGGCAGGCGGGACTCAGCATCCTCGGCGAGGGCATCGAAGCGGATGCGGCTCTTGCGGCGGGCCTGGTCGAGGAAGAGGTTGGTGGTGATCCGGTGCAGCCAGCCATCGAGAGTGCCGGGCTTGAAGTTCTCCAGCGACCTGAAGACACGGACGAAGACCTCCTGGGTGAGGTCCTCGGCGTCGAACTTGTTGCCGGTCAGGCGGTAGGCAAGGCGGTAGACCTTGGCAGAGTGGTTGGACACCACTTCTTCCCAGCTGGGCATGACCCAGTCGCTTGCCGCCTCAAGGCTTGCTGATGTTTGGACAGGCGCAGCATGCGATGCCGGCATCGTCCACTCCCCTCACACTGTGGTTCACCGTACGTTATTCGGTGCCGGTCACCCCGCTGGATGGCCGGAGCATTATCATGTCAAGTTTGTCTGGGAGTTTCCTGACTAAAGGCGCATTTTCCGGACAACTTCCAGAGGAGGCAGCGAGGCCTTCGGACACACTTCCGCTCCGCCCTCAACGCCCGAAGGAAAGCCTCCCACCCAGTAGTCTGGTAGTGACACCCCCATTACCCGCCGAAAGCGATCACTTCATGAGTGCCGACAAGTCAACCAGCTGGTCCTACGCAGAAGATCTGCCTGCCGAGGACGACGTCTTGTTGCGCGCCAGGGAACGGTCCTTCGAGCTGGGCGTCACCCCGGTCAGTCCGGGCGTGGGCGCTGTACTGACCGTCCTCGCCGCAGCATCCAAGGCCCAGACCGCGGTGGAAGTGGGTTCGGGCGCGGGAGTCTCCGGCGTCTGCCTCCTGCGTGGACTTGGTCCCCAGGCCGTGCTCACCACGATCGACGTGGACGTCGAACACCTCAAGGCCGCCCGGGAGGCCTTCCTGGAGTCGGGAAGCCCCGCCAACCGCACGCGGACCATCTCCGGACGCGCCGCGGATGTCCTTCCGCGGCTCACGGACTCCGCCTACGACCTCGTCTTCATCGACGCGGACAAACCCAATTTCCCCAACTATGTTGAGCAGGCGATCCGGCTGCTCAAGCGCGGCGGCACGCTGGTCATTAACGACGCCTTGGACAAGGACCGGGTTTCAAACCCGGCGGCGCGGGATTCAACCACTGTGGTCCTGCGCCAGGTGGGCAAATCGATCAGGGACGACGAGCGCCTTGCCTCGGCAATGCTGCCTACCGGCGATGGCCTTCTGGTGGCCGTGAAGAAATAGCCGCGAATTCGTTGCGGGCTTTGCTCCGGCATTCCGTAAAAACTGCCGGGGATTAAACAAAAGCAGGGCAACGGCTTCATGCCGTGCCCTGCCAGTGAATCTTCCATGCGCTCTATTCGGTCACGCCTACAAGGCATTCCTTGAGGTTCTCCGCCTCGGTGGCATTGAGCTCTACCACAAGCCGCCCTCCGCCTTCGAGCGGCACACGCATGATCAGGCTGCGGCCCTCCTTGGTCACTTCCATAGGGCCGTCGCCGGTACGTGGTTTCATAGCCGCCATTAGGAAAATCCCCTCCATTTGTCCCAAGTCACGCCCAACCCGGCCGGGCTGGATCAGCGTTAGCAATTGCAGCCGGCGGCAACGCTTTGGAGGCCGCCTTGGCCGGGCACTTTTACGTGCTTTTGTCCTTGCTCGTTTTCCATTATCCCGTACTTACCCATCCGTAGCGAATCAATGGATTAATGACGGGCACAGATTCACGGTGGATAGTCGCCGCCACCGGGCAAGGGAGCCCATGCCCACAGCCAGACCACCCAAACGATCTGGAGCAGGAAAAACATCACCACGACAGTGCCCCGGTAAGCCTTGGACTTCGACAGCAGCACCGCGGCCAGGGCCAGCGGGAACAACGGCAAAAGCATGCGGAACGTACTGGTCTGCGGGTGGAGAAAGGTGATCAGGTACCCCATGTAGCAGGCGCACCAAAGCCGCAACTCAGTTCCCAGGGCGCGGACCGGCCTGGACATCATCATGAGGACAAACAACCCGGCAAAGACGAAGGGAGCGAGCACGCCCAGGAACGGACCGAACAGCATCCGCCCGGTATCGAACCAGGGCTTGAAGGGCACCAGGTCGTGCCCTCGCCACGCCGTCTCGGTCCGTGTATATGCCGTGGGGTCTCCGGTGACCGCCCAGGCGATGGCCGGCCATGCCAAGGCTCCCGTCCCTGCCACCAGCACCAGGACGGCAAGGCGGACGAGGTCGGGAGTCGACGTCGTGGTTCCGTCCCGGGACCCGCCGGGAGCGTTCGGACCGAAACGCTGCCACAGCCGCCATACCAGGAGCAGTCCCAGCATCGCGGCAAAGGGCACCCCCGTGGGCCGGGACAGGCACATGAGGATCACCACCGGAATGGCGGCAAGGTAGTGCCGGCGCACCACGAGCAGCAGCGAGGACGCCAGGAGGAACAGGTTGAGGGACTCGGCGTAGGGCACCTGCAAAATGGGAGATACCGGGAAGGTGGACATGAAGACCACGCCCCACAGTGCTGCCTTCCGGCTGCCGGCTTCGCGGAACAGCTTGTACACGACCAGCGCTGCCGCAAGTCCGGCCACCATCGCGATCACAGTCAACGACGGGAGGGTTCCCCACCCTGTCATGGCACTGAGCCCGCGGCCAAGGAAGGGGAAGAGCGCATAGAAAGCCCACGCGTTTTCCTTGACTACTCCGTTTTGGTCAACGGGAAGCTCACTGGGGTAGCCGGACTCTGCTGCCTGCTGGTACCAGCGGCCATCCCAGATCGTGATGAAGCTCCAGTAGTCGGGAGCAGGCGGGAACCAGGGATTGGTGCCTTGGTGCACCGCAGCCGCCATGAAGATGCAGGCACTGACGAGCCGGGCGGCGACGAAGACCGCTGAAACCTGCAGCCACCACGGCCACTGTCCCATGCGTGCGGCCGCCCGCGACAACGCGCCGGTGATCAGGGGCACCGGGCCTTCGGTGGATGGCGCGGCAGGGACCGGCGCGGTCACGGTGCCAAGTGGCCGGCGTCGCTTTCCCCGGCCCGGGAGGATGGCTGTGAACCGGAGCGTGGGTGGGCGGAAAGACGTTGGATTTCGCGGTCCTTCGCTTCCAGCTGGTCCTTGAGCTCGTCGAGGACCTGGTCCACCTGGTCCATCCGGTAACCCCGCAGGCCCAAACCGAACCTCAAGGCATCGACGTCGGCTGCCGTCGCGTCAGCCGGCAGGAGGACGGGAGGCAGGTTGGGGACGGGCTCATCAAGGCCTGCGCCCATCCTGCCTCCGCGCACGAGTCCCGCACCCAGATACAGGGCAGCTCCAATGAGGACGACCGCGAGGAAAACGAGGAAAAAGCTCACAGCCACCATCGTGCCAGATAGCCGGCCCTATTCCGGCCGCTGCTCCCCGGTCGGGCTCGGAAGGGGCGCTCCATGCAGCACGCGGTGGACGGCGTCGGCGGGGTCGTCCACCAACTGGATGAGGTCGAGGTCTTTCTCGGAAACCATTCCCTCGGCCACCAGGGTGTCGCGGATCCATTCGATCATGGGTCCCCAGAAACGGACGCCCAACAGGACGATCGGGAACGACGTGACCTTGCGTGTCTGCACCAGGACCATGGCCTCGAACAGCTCGTCAAGGGTACCCAGCCCGCCGGGGAGGACCACGAAGCCCTGGGCGTACTTGACGAACATGGTCTTCCGGGCGAAGAAGTACCGGAAGTTGATGCCCAGGTCCACCCACGGGTTCAGGCCCTGTTCGAACGGCAACTCAATGCCAAGTCCCACGGACACGCCGTTGCCCTCCACAGCGCCCTTGTTGGCAGCCTCCATGGAGCCCGGCCCGCCACCGGTAATGACGGCGACACCGGCTTCTGCGAGCTTGCGTCCCACATCGACGGCCATGTCGTAGTACTCCGTACCGGGCCGCGTCCGGGCGGAACCGAACACGCTCACCGCAGGGCCCAGGTCCGCCAACGCACCAAAGCCCTCCACGAACTCGCTTTGGATCCGCAGGACGCGCCAGGGGTCGGTGTGGATGAATTGGCCGGCGCCCTTTGAATCGAGCAAATGCTGGTCCGACATTCCCGCATCCGCCTGTTTGCGCCGAAGCTCCAAGGGGCCTTTGTGCTTGGCCGGTGCAATGTCCGACGGAAGGGGCACAGTGCCGCCTGACCTTCCATTGGCATCCGGATGGGGAACTGGGTGCTGGCTGATGCTCATTGCCCAAGGCTAGCGTGCATGGGCGCGTACGCTGCCCCAGCGACCCGGTTCTTGCATTGCAGTTGCGGTACGGGTCCGGGAAGCAGGTTTCTGTTCAGTCACGATCTTGGAGAACTTGCCGTGACCGTGGTCATAATTGCATCTTTGTTCGCTAGATTCGTCGTATGACTACTCATGTGTCCGGCGATGCTCTCGTCTCCCTGAATGGCGTCAACAAACACTACGGTCAATTGCACGTCCTCAAAGACATCAACCTTCAGGTCAAGAAGGGCGAAGTCGTGGTGGTCATCGGACCCTCGGGTTCCGGCAAGTCCACCCTGTGCCGTGCGATCAACCGTCTTGAAACGATCGACGACGGCGAGATCGCGATCGATGGGAAGAAGCTCCCCGAGGAAGGCAAGGAACTCGCGCACCTACGCGCCGATGTCGGGATGGTCTTCCAGTCCTTCAACCTGTTCGCCCACAAGACGATCCTGGAGAACGTCACCCTGGGGCCGATCAAGGTCAAAGGCGTTGCCAAGGGAACTGCTGAACGCGAGGCCATGGCCCTCCTGGAACGCGTAGGCGTTGGCCACCAGGCTCCCAAGCTCCCCGCGCAGCTCTCGGGCGGACAGCAGCAGCGTGTTGCGATCGCCCGGGCGCTGGCCATGAAGCCCAAGGTCATGCTGTTCGATGAGCCGACCTCGGCACTGGACCCGGAAATGATCAATGAGGTCCTGGACGTCATGATCCAACTGGCCAAGGAAGGCATGACCATGATCGTGGTCACCCACGAGATGGGTTTTGCCCGCAAGGCAGCCGACCGCGTGGTGTTCATGGCCGACGGCCAGATCGTCGAAGATGCCGCTCCCGAGGAGTTCTTCACGAACCCCCGGAGCAACCGTGCCAAGGACTTCCTGTCCAAGCTTCTGACCCACTAGTCCTCCCAGGCCCACATCCAGGCCCCCAGGCCGGCACCCAGGCCGCAAGGACCGCACCCAGGCCGTAAAGCGGCCCATCAATGAAAGGAATGTCATGAAGGCTTTTATCACCCGGAGGAAGTCTCTCCTGGTTGCCGCAACCGCAGCCCTCGCTCTCTCCCTGAGCGCCTGCGGTGGCGGAGGCAGCTCAACCACTCCCCCTGTTGCGACGCCGACGTTCGAAGCCGGCACCACCATGGAAAAGCTGAGCAAGGCCCAGAAGATCACCATCGGCACCAAGTTCGACCAGCCGCTCTTCGGCCAGAAGGGCCTGGACGGCAAGCCGGTCGGTTTCGACGTTGAAATCGGCAAGGCCATCGCCGCCAAGCTGGGTATCCCGGCGGACAAGATCGAGTGGGTTGAGACGGTCTCACAGAACCGCGAACCGTTCATCGAGCAGAGCCGCGTGGACATCGTGATCGCTACGTACACCATCAACGACGCCCGCAAGGAAAAAGTCTCCTTCGCAGGACCGTACTACGAAGCCGGCCAGGCATTGCTGGTGAACAAGGACGACAACTCCATCACCAAGCCCGAGGACGTCCAGGGCAAGAAGGTCTGCTCCGTCACCGGCTCCACCCCGGCCAAGACGATTGTTGAGAAGTACGGCGCCGAGCTTGTTCCCGCCGCCAACTACACCGCTTGCCTGGAGCCGCTGCGCAACAAGCAGGTTGTTGCCGTGACCACTGACAACGTGATCCTCGCCGGTTACGTGGACAAGGAACCGGACGCCTTCAAGCTCGCTTCGGACGAAACCTTCACCAAGGAGCCCTACGGTATCGGTCTCAAGAAGGACGACACCGTCTTCCGTAACTGGATCAACGACCAGCTGGAAGCTTTCGCCAAGGACGACACCTACAAGAAGGCCTGGGAAGCTACTGCTGGAAAGGTCATCAAGACCGCTCCCGAGCTCCCCACCATCGACCGTTACTAGTCGCCAATCCTGTTGCTGCCGCCGTCCGGGAAGACCGGTCGGCGGCAGTTTCCGGACCCAGGACCCTGTTCCTTGATTAGCTGCAGCCGAAGGAAGCCATGGACGCCGTCATTGAAAGCCTCCCCCAATATTGGGACGGATTTCTCCGTACCCTGTACCTCTCCCTGATTTCGGGGCTCATTGCCCTGATCCTCGGGACCCTCCTGGCGGCCATGCGGGTGTCTCCCGTCGCTGCCCTCCGCGGCTTCAGCATGTTTTATGTGGAAGTCGCCCGAAACACGCCCCTCACCATCATCTTCTTCTTCTCCGCCGTGGTCCTTCCCCGGCTTGGCGTGAAGTTTGACCAATTTGAAGTCGCCGCGATCATCGCCCTGAGCAGCTACACCGCTGCGTTTGTCGCCGAGGCAGTCCGCTCCGGCGTCAACAGCGTCCCGGTTGGCCAGGCGGAAGCCGCACGAAGCATCGGCATGACCTTCACCCAGGTCCTGGGCTTCATTGTTCTTCCCCAGGCACTCCGGACGGTTGTACCGCCGCTGATCAACATCGTGATCGCCCTGGTCAAGAACTCGTCCGTTGCAGGCGCATTCTTCGTGCTCGAACTCTTCGGCTACGGCCGGCAGCTGTCCAACGACTACGGAGACAAAGTGCTCTGGGTCCTGCTGGGCGTTGCGTTCTTCTACCTGCTGATCACGGTGCCCTTGGGCCTGCTGGCGCACTTTGTCGAACGAAAGGTGGCGATTGCCCGATGACTTCGGTCCTGTACGACGTCCCCGGGCCCAAGGCCCGCCTGTACTCGCTCCTCGGTTCCGTCGCCGGCATCATCATCATCGTGGCCGTCCTGGCCATTGCGGTGCTGACGCTGGCCCAGCAGGGCATCTTCGACGCCGACCGCTGGGAGATCTTCTACGGTTCCATGGCACCGGACGTGTGGAGCCTGATCGGGCAGGGAATTCTGTCCACGCTGGCTGCAGCAGCGGTTGCCGCGATCATCGCCTTCCCGCTCGGTATCGCCCTCTGCCTCCTCCGGATTTCCCTCATCGCATGGATCCGGGTGCCCACGCAGGTGGTCCTTGAGTTCCTCCGCGGCATGCCCGTGGTCCTCATGATGCTGTTCGTGCTGCTGGTTTTCGCCACCGGGCAGTTCACCGCCGTCGTGGCCGGCCTGGTGCTCTACAACGCTGCCATCTTCGCCGAGATCCTCCGGGCAGGCATCCAGTCCCTGCCCAAGGGCCAGCGCGAGGCCGGCCTTGCGATCGGCCTGCGGAGCTTCCAGTCACGCATGATCATCGAGTTCCCGCAGGCTGTCCGCCGAATGCTCCCATCCCTGGTGGCACAGCTGGTGGTGCTGCTCAAGGACACGTCGCTCGGCTATATCGTGGGCTACGAGGAACTCCTGCGGAAGATCCAGATCATGGCCGACTTCCTGGGCCCGGATTTCCTCTTCCCGGCATTCTTCGTCGGTGCCGCGATCTACATCCTGATCAACCTGTCCGTTTCCCGGATTGCCATCTGGATCGAACGCCGCGGCTCGAAGAAGGCCGCCGGCGGTGTGGCGTCCGCCGTCAAAACGGTTGATCTCGACGTGAACGCTCCAGCCGGGGCCGACAACAAGAACATCCAGAATCCTGACAAGAAGTAGTCAGCACCAACAAACCCATAAAGAAGGTCCGCAGCCAACCGGCTGCGGACCTTCTTGGTGTTCGGGGAGGGCCTACCGCCCCAGCCACGTCCGGAGTGCACGAAGGCACTCACGGATGGCATCGGCGTCGACGTGTTCATTGTCCTTGTGCGCCAGCAGAGGATCGCCGGGTCCGAAGTTCACCGCCGGGATGCCCAGTTCGCTGAAGCGCGCGACGTCGGTCCAACCGTATTTGGGCTTGGGCTCGGCACCCACGGCGGCTACGAAGGACGCGGCAGCAGGGTGGTTCAGTCCCGGACGCGCGCCGGCTGCTGAGTCGGTGCGCACTACGTCGAAACCCTCAAGAAGACCGCGGACATGTGCCTCTGCCTGGTCGGGTGTCTTGTCCGGGGCGAACCGGTAGTTGATCTCCACCACGCACCGGTCCGGTATGACGTTGCCCGCTGTTCCGCCCTTGATCTTCACGGCGTTGAGGCTCTCGCGGTAGTCCAGGCCGTCCACGTTTACTGTCTGTGGCTCATAGGCAGCCAGCCGGGCAAGGATCGGCGCCGCGGCATGGATTGCGTTGACACCCATCCATGCCCGGGCTGAGTGGGCGGTTTCCCCGATGGTGGTGGCCTCGAACCGGCTGGTGCCGTTGCAGCCACCTTCCACTGTGCCGTGGGTGGGTTCGAGGAGGATGGCGAAGTCGCCGTCCAGGAGTTCCCTGTGGTTGCGGACCAGACGGCCCAGCCCGCTCTTCACCGCTTCCACTTCCTCGTGGTCGTAGAAGACGAAGGTGACGTCCTTGTCCGGCGGGGTTCCGCCGTCGAACAGTGTTGCCGCCAGTGCCAGCTGCACGGCGACGCCGCCCTTCATGTCCGTGGTCCCGCGCCCGTAGAGGACGCCCTCACCGGGAACGCCCGATTCCCAGGTTGCCGGCACAGTCCCGAGCGACCCTTCAACGGTGGGCAAGGGCACGGTATCCAGGTGGCCGGCCAGGATGACACGCTCCGGCAGGCCAAGCTCCGTCCGTGCGATGATCGCGTCGCCATCGCGGACCACCGTGTACTGGGGTACGGCCCGCAGTGCCGCTTCGACGGCGTCGGCGAGCACGGTCTCTTTGCCGGACACAGAGTTGATGTCAATGAGCGCGGCAGTCAGCTGCGCGACGTCCTGGCGCAGGTCAAGGAGCAGGGGTGCTGGATTCAGGGTCACCCCTCCACCTTAACTGCCGCGGCGCCCGGACGTCCGCCGGGAATGCGACCTCCACGTTATGGAACGGGTTTCAGCCGGGCAGCAGGCGCTGGATACACTGGGCGCATGACTGAAACTGCTTCCTCTGCTGTGCCCGCAAACGCCACCGTAAACGACCGAACGGCCTACGGATTCGGCCTCGCCACCATCGCCACCTCCGCCTCCGGGGAAGCAACCGTACTTGACGTCTGGTATCCCGCACCGTCGCTGGGTGCCGCCGCCGGGTCTCTCCGCGACGTTGAGAACGCCGACCCTGCGCTGACGGCCCTCGCCGAAGAAGGCAAGGATGCGGACCGCGGAACCGAGCAGAAGGTAGTCTTCGCCCAGATCGACCTCGACGCTGCCCCGGCGGACACCGCCGACGCCTACCTGCGCCTGCACCTCCTGTCACACCGGCTGGTCACGCCGAACAGCATCAACCTGGACGGCATCTTCGGCAAGCTCCCCAACGTCGTGTGGACCAACTTCGGCCCCGCCGCGGTGGAGGGCTTCGAACTCACCCGTGCACGCCTGCGCAAGCGCGGCAACGTGGTGGTGTACGGAGTGGACAAGTTCCCCCGCATGGTGGACTACGTGGTCCCCACCGGCGTGCGGATTGCCGACGCCGACCGCGTCCGCCTGGGTGCCCACCTCGCCGAGGGCACCACGGTCATGCACGAAGGCTTCGTCAACTTCAACGCCGGCACCCTCGGCACCTCCATGGTGGAAGGCCGCATCTCTGCCGGCGTCGTGGCAGGCGATGGCACCGACGTTGGTGGCGGTGCTTCGATCATGGGCACCCTGTCCGGCGGCGGCAAGGAAAAGATCTCCCTGGGACGGCGGGTGCTGCTAGGCGCCAACTCCGGCGTTGGCATCAGCATCGGCGATGACTCCGTGGTTGAGGCCGGCCTGTACGTGACGGCAGGAACCCGTGTCCGCGTTCCCGGCCCCAAGGACGAGAACGGCGAAGACACCACCAGGATCGTCAAGGCCGTTGAACTCTCGGGCGTGCCGAACCTCCTGTTCCGCCGCAACTCCACCACCGGTGGCGTGGAAGTGCTGCCCCGCCAGGGCCAGACCGTTGAACTCAACGAGGCCCTGCACGCCAACTAGCTGGAGAAAACCCATGCGCCGGTTCCGTCGCGCGGTTGTCGCGGTACTGGCCTTGGCCCTCGTGGCCGGCGCCATCTATGCGGTGGTTGCCGTACTGCAGCGCTCCGAGACCCTGGTCCCGGAGCGCTGCGTCGCTGTTGCCGGCGCCGGCAGCCATGAACTCGCCACGGACCAGGCCGCCAACGCTTCCCTGATCTCAGCCATCTCCGTGCGTCGGGGAATGCCGCCCCGGGCAGCCAGCATCGCCCTGGCCACCGCCATGCAGGAGTCACGCCTGCGGAACATCAACTACGGGGACCAGGCCGGACCCGATTCCCGTGGGCTCTTCCAGCAACGGCCCTCGCAGGGCTGGGGCACCGAAGCCCAGGTCATGGACCCCGTCTACGCAAGCAACGCTTTCTACGACGGCCTGATCAAAGTGCAGGGCTACGAAACCATGGAGATCACCCAGGCTGCACAGGCTGTCCAACGGTCTGCCTTTCCCCGCGCCTATGCACAGCACGAGGACATGGGCCGGGCGTTCGCTTCCGCCCTCACCGGACACTCTGAGGCTTCCCTGACGTGCGAACTGCGCATGCCGGACGCTGCAGGCGACCCTGCCGCCGTCGTTGATGAACTGACGACGGCGTTCGGCACCCAGGCTCCCACCGTCCAGGGCCGCTCGGTGCGGCTGGAACTCAGCGGTACCCAGGCGTGGGCCATAGGCCACTGGGCCGTGGCCAACGCCAAGGCCCTTGCCATCACCCAAGTGGACGTGGCGGGCCAAACGTGGAACCGGGAGAAGCGCAACGGATGGGCCGGGTCGGCAGCACCGGCCGACGCGGTCACCATCACGGTGGCCGCCCCCGCCACGTGAGCAGCGGGAATCAGGCGAGGAGTTCCACCACGGGCTGGACGTAGCTCCGGAACACGTCCGGCTGGGACAGCAGCCGGTGGCTCATGATCATCGTATTGGGCTCCAGGTACCAGGCCCGCGGTTCGTTGAGGGGCAATTCGATGATGGTGAGATCGAAATCGCGGGAGCCCCGCCCGACTTCCATCAGCCGGTCCTCCACCATCTCGTTGAGGACGCTGGTCAGCCCGTTGGCTTCACGCGCGGCTTCCAGGTCGGCATATTCGTCAATCCTGTCCGTAGCCCATCCCAGGGCAGCACCGAAGTGGGCCTGCAACACCCGCTGAAGGGCCGGGGAGTTCCCGAAGGCCTTGAAACTCGGTGGCGACAAATCGATCGCGGGGTCCGGATAGGACTTCACCAGCTTTTCCCACCAAGCCTCCCACTCGGTTTTCAAGGCACTGAGTCCCCCGACATCGGAGGTCAGGTGGCTGTGGTCCGCATGCCGCACCTTGGGCGAAGCATGGGACAGTTGGGGTTTTCCGGCTCCGTCGAGTCCTGCAACATCACGCAGATACAGCGCAATGAGCATCGGCCCGGAGGTGTCCATGGTGATGCGCCACCCCGGGCCGCCTGACTTATGCATCCGAAGTCCTCCCCTGGCAGGTTCCCGACATCTCCCAGTCTATTCCGGAAGCGTCGCGACGTTAACGGCGCAGGGCACTCTTCGGAACGTCAGGCCGGAAGGGCCTCGAAGGCTTTGAGATGGGCTGTCAGGACGTCGCTGCACATCTGCGCCGTCATCCATTCAGGGTGAAGCAACGCATGCATGCACAGTCCGTCCAGGGTCGCCAGGAGCCGTTCGGCTTCAGTCACCAGGACCTGCTGGTCGGTCGCCTGACCGGGACTCAACTCCACCACCAGTCGTCCCACCAGGGCCGCAACGGTCCTGTGGCTCCGTTCGGACTCCTCCGACAGCACCGGCTTGATGCGGGCAGCGTTCCGGAACGCCATCCACACACAGGCATCAACCGCGAGTTCCTCGTCCAACGGAAGAAGCTGCCCCAGCATGTTCAGGACGGCCGCGTCATGGTCAGGGCTTCCGGGCCGCTGGTGCACCACTGCCTGCAGTGCCTCCTCGAGGCGTGCGGCGATCCGGTCGATGACCGCTGCGAAGGAAAAGACCAGGAGCTCGTCGCTGCTGGAGAAGTAGTGCCGCACCGAGCCCACGGCCAGGCCGGCTTCGTCGGCCACTTCCCGGAGGGATGCCCGCTCCAGGCCGTCGCTGGCAATGATGCGAAACACGGCGTGGACAACTTCCTGGCGCCGGGCTTCGGCATCAACAATTTTGGGCACCAGTATTTTCTAGCACGAACGTGCTTCAATACCGCTCACACTGAGCGGCGAGCCCCCACTTTCGGATAGCGTAGAGACCATGAAAATTCTCGTCACGGGTGGCACCGGCTATATCGGCTCGCACACCGTACTGTCCCTCCAGGAAGCCGGCCACGACGTTGTCGTCCTCGACAACCTCGCGAACTCGAGCGAGGAATCCCTGCGCAGGGTCTCCGAACTCACCGGCCGGACCGCGGCGTTCCACAATGTGGACCTGGTGGACGAGCCCGCCGTCGAGGCAGTGTTCGACCAGCACCAGATCGACGCCGTCATCCACTTTGCAGGGCTCAAGGCCGTGGGCGAATCGGTCCGGAAGCCGCTGGCGTACTACTACAACAACATCGTGGGTACCCTGAACCTGCTCCGGGCCATGGACAAGCACGACGTCCGCTCCATCGTCTTCAGCTCCTCCGCCACCGTGTACGGCGAGCACAACCCGATCCCCTACATCGAGAAGATGGAGATCGGTGCCAACAACCCGTATGGCCGCACCAAGGAACAGATCGAGGACATCCTCTCCGACCTTGGCAACGCCGACGACCGCTGGCATATAGCACTCCTGCGCTACTTCAACCCGGTGGGCGCACACCCATCGGGCCGCATCGGCGAGGATCCCCAGGGCATCCCGAACAACCTGGTTCCGTTCATCGCCCAGGTGGCTGTTGGCCGTCGCGAGAAGCTCATGGTCTTCGGCGGCGATTATGACACCCCTGACGGTACGGCGCAGCGCGATTACATCCACGTGGTGGACCTTGCCGAAGGCCACGTCGCGGCCTTGAACTTCATCGCCACCCGCCCAGGTGTCCGGCGCTGGAACCTCGGTTCCGGCAAGGGTTCGTCCGTGCTGGAAGTCCTGCGGTCCTTCGAAAAGGCCGTGGGCCAGCCCATCCCCTACGAGATCACCGGCCGCCGTCGTTATTTACGCTGTTGCCGCATCAGTTGGCCGGGTAGTTGCGCTCCGGCTCCCCCGTGTAGAGCTGCCGCGGACGGCCGATCTTGGTCTGGGGGTCGTTGATCATTTCGCGCCACTGGGCAATCCAGCCCGGGAGGCGGCCAATGGCGAAGAGCACAGTGAACATCTTCTCCGGGAAGCCCATGGCCTTGTAGATCAGGCCGGTGTAGAAGTCGACGTTCGGGTACAGCTTGCGCTGGATGAAGTAGTCGTCCGCCAACGCCTTCTCTTCGAGGCGCATGGCGATGTCCAGCAGTTCGTCATTGCCGCCGAGCTTGCCAAGGACCTCGTGGGCAGTAGCCTTGATGATCTTGGCGCGGGGGTCGTAGTTCTTGTAGACGCGGTGTCCGAAGCCCATGAGGCGGACGCCGTCTTCCTTGTTCTTGACCTTCTCCATGTAGTCCTCGGGCTTGATGCCTTCGGCCTGGATCTGGCGCAGCATCTTCAGCACGGCCTCGTTGGCGCCACCGTGTGCGGGGCCAAAAAGCGCGTTGATGCCGGCGGACACCGAGGCGAACAGGTTCGCGTTGGACGAACCCACCAGGCGCACAGTGGACGTGGAACAGTTCTGCTCGTGGTCTGCGTGCAGGATCAGCAGCAGGTCGAGTGCCTTGACCACTACCGGGTCAAGCTCGTATTGCTCTGCCGGGAGGCCGAAGCTCAGGCGCAGGAAGTTCTCCACCAGGTTCATGGAGTTGTCCGGGTACAGCATGGGCTGTCCGATGGACTTCTTGTGTGCGTAGGCCGCAATGACCGGCAGCTTGGCCATGAGGCGGATGGTGGAAACTTCAACGTGCTCGGCGTTGAACGGATCCAGCGAGTCCTGGTAGAACGTGGACAGCGCCGAGACAGCCGAGGACAGCACGGGCATCGGGTGTGCGTCCCGCGGGAAGCCTCCGAAGAAGCCCTTCAGTTCCTCGTGGAGCAGGGTGTGGCGGCGGATGCGCTGGTCGAACTCTTCAAGTTCCGTGGGGGTGGGCAGGTTGCCGTAGATCAGCAGGTAGGAAACTTCGAGGAAGCTCGAATGCTGGGCGAGCTGCTCGATCGGGTAACCGCGGTAGCGCAGGATGCCTGCGTCGCCGTCGATGTAGGTGATGGCCGAGGTGGTGGCCGCGGTGTTCATGAAGCCGGGGTCATAGGCAACGGCGCCCGTCTGCTTCAGCAGCTTGGAAACGTCGTAGCCTTCGTTTCCTTCTACAACCTTGATGCGCGGCAGTTCGAGTTCGCCGCCGGCATGGCGCAGTGTCGCGCTGGTGGTCTCAGTCATGGAGTCCCCTTCATGAGGCCTCTGGGCCTCTATAGAACTTGTCCAACCAAACTTCTGGTGACGCCGCATTCGGCCCCGCTGTTGCAGGGCTCCAACGGCCGGAGTGCTTTCTTATTGAAGGCCACCATTGATAGTCAGTTAAAAAGCTACCGCCAGTAACCCTGCGGAACTAATCCGTTCTGTCCGGTTACTGGCGGAATGGCGCCCTTTGTGTCACAAGTCACAGCATTGTTATGAGGCTGCGTTCAACCTCTCCACGGCGGCGTCGATGCGCTCATCGGTTCCTGTGAGGGCAACCCTGATGAACCCGTTCCCGGCATCACCATAGAAAACCCCGGGCCCCACCACGATGCCCAGATCGGCAAACCGGGCAACCGTGTCCCACGTTGCCTCACCGGCCGTGGACCACAGGTACAGCCCCGCTTTGGACTGGTGGATGGTCAGCCCGAATTTCTCCAATGCGGGCACGATCCGCTCACGACGGCCCCGGTACAGGTCCTTTTGGGCCAGTACATGAGCGGCGTCGCCCAGGGCGACACGCATGGCTTCCTGGACAGGGAAAGGCACAATCATGCCGGCGTGCTTGCGGCTGTTGACCAGATTGGCCATGATCGCGGAGTCACCGGCTACGAAAGCGGCCCTATAGCCGGCAAGGTTGGACTGCTTACTCAAGGAGTAGACACACAGGAGTCCGTCGGTGGAACCACCGGAAACACGGGGGTCGAGGATGCTGGGGACGGCGTCTCCCCCGCGCTGCGCATCCCATTCCCCCCAGCCAAGCTCCGCATAGCATTCGTCCGACGCCACCACAGCGCCCACTTCACGTGCTTGGGCAACAATCTCCCGCAAGGACGCGGCATCACGGACGCTGCCCGTGGGGTTGCCAGGCGAGTTGATCCATACCAGCCGCACTTTGGCCCGGGTGGCGGCATCGAGTTCATCCAGGCTGTCTGCCGCAACAGCGGTGGCACCGGCCAGCATCGCTCCGATGTCGTAGGTCGGATAGGCGACTGTTGGCCTGACCACCACATCACCGGATCCCAGTCCCAGGAGGAACGGCAGCCATGCGACCAGCTCCTTGGAACCAACCGTGGGCATGACATCGCGGGGATCCAGGCCGGGAACGCCGCGGCGGGCCGCAAACCAGTCCACCACGGCTTGCCGCATGGGTTCGGTGCCGTGCACGGTCGGGTATCCGTGGGCATCCGATGCTGCTGCGAGGGCGTCCCGGATGAGTCCGGGAGTGGGGTCCACCGGCGTACCGATGGACAGGTTCACTGCGCCACCGGGGTGCTTGGACGCCGTGGCAACGTAAGGCGCCATGGCCTCCCACGGGTAGTCGGGCAGGTTAAGGCCGAAGGCGGGTGCCGCGGAGATCAAGGATGCAACCGCCCTTAGTGGTCTTGGTTCTGCGGCGGCAAAGCGGCAATGAACGGGTGGTCCTTGCCGGTGTTGCCAATCTTTGCTGCACCGCCCGGCGAGCCCAGGTCATCGAAGAACTCGACGTTGGCCTTGTAGTAGTCAGCCCACTCTTCCGGGGTGTCGTCCTCGTAGTAAATGGCTTCCACGGGGCACACAGGCTCGCAGGCGCCACAGTCAACGCACTCATCGGGGTGGATGTAGAGGGAACGCTCACCTTCGTAAATGCAGTCGACAGGGCATTCTTCAATACATGCCTTGTCCTTGACATCCACACACGGCTGCGCGATTACGTACGTCACGTCCCAGACCTCTCAACGGTTTGTCCCGGCGACGGCCGGGTAATACTGCCGGCAGCATGCCGGGCATTCAACTTCCGACCCTATTATCCAACAGGCCTGTGACGCCAACCTAGCCGGCGACTTAGTATGAAACGGTGACTCCCCCGCATTTGCCACCCAGACAGTTCCTGCTTACCGCAGAGCCGGGCATCCGCGTGGTGGTCCGCTACCGCGTCGAAGACGGCCTCACCGATGCGCTGGGGTATGTGGTGGCCACGACGGAAAGCAGTGTCACCGTGCGGACCCGGGCTGCCGACGTCGTCATTCCGCTGCCGGCTGTCATCGCCGCCAAGGAGGTACCACCTCCGCCTGCCCGCCGCGAACCACTCCAGCGCAGCCGCGGCGGCCGCTAGTTTCCGGCGGCCCGGCGGCGGAGCCGGCTGGCGACCACCAGCATGGCCAAAGTCACCACGGCTATCCCGAACACCCAACTGTTCCCCGCCACGTCGCCCAGCACCAACTGCTTGGCAGGGCCGGAAGACGAGACCACGCCAACCGCCGCGTACGTGCCCAGGCCGGCTACCGCCGTCGGGATCACCGAACGTGACCACGCTGCCAGCCATAGCTCCACCGAGGCAAGCAGCAGCAGTGCCGCCCCAACACCCCAGGGAACATCGACGCCGGCCAGCAGGACCGTCTGCCGGTGCAGGGCAGTCCCCGCTACGGCAACGAAAAGGGCCGCCAGCGCGGCCACGGCGATGCCGCGGGCGCTGACGACCCTCCTCTTCATGCAGTAATCCCTTGGCAGCCGGCCGTCAGGCCTTGGCGCGGGCGCGGTTGGCCTTGGCGCGCTCGTTGGCGTCCAGGATGACCTTGCGGATACGGATGTCCTCCGGCGTGACCTCGACGCACTCGTCCTCACGGGCGAATTCCAGGGACTCCTCCAGCGTGAGCTCACGCGGCGGGGTCAGGTTTTCGAAGGAATCCGAGGAAGCGGCGCGCATGTTGGTGAGCTTCTTTTCCTTGGTGATGTTGACGTCCATGTCATCGGCGCGGGAGTTCTCGCCCACGATCATGCCCTCGTAGACCTCGGAGGTGGGCTTCACGAAGAAGGAGCCGCGTTCCTGCAGGTTGATCATGGCGAACGGAGTGACAACGCCGGCGCGGTCGGCAACCATCGAACCGTTGGTGCGGTATTCGATCGGACCGGCCCACGGCTCGTAGCCTTCGGAGATGGACGCTGCGATGCCGGCACCGCGGGTGTCCGTGAGGAACCGGGTGCGGAAACCGATCAGGCCACGGGCAGGAACGATGAATTCCATGCGGCACCAGCCGGTGCCGTGGTTGGCCATGTTGGTCATGCGGCCCTTGCGGGCAGCCATGAGCTGGGTGACTGCGCCGAGGTATTCCTCGGGCACGTCGATGGTCATGTGTTCCATAGGCTCGTGCAGCTTGCCGTCGACCATCTTGGTGACTACCTGCGGCTTGCCGACCGTCAGCTCGAAGCCTTCGCGGCGCATCTGCTCAACCAGGATGGCGAGCGCGAGCTCGCCACGGCCCTGGACCTCCCAGGCGTCAGGACGCTCGGTGGGAAGGACCTTGATGGAGACGTTACCGATCAGTTCCTTGTCCAGGCGGTCCTTCACCTGGCGGGCGGTGACCTTGGCGCCCTTGACCTTGCCGGCCAGCGGAGAGGTGTTGATACCGATGGTCATGGAGATCGCGGGGTCGTCCACGGTGATCAGCGGCAGCGGCTCGGGGTTCTCCACGTCCGTGAGGGTTTCACCGATGGTGATGTCCTCGATGCCGGCGACGGCGACGATCTCACCCGGACCTGCGGACTCAGCGGGAACACGCTCCAGGGCCTTGGTGGCCAGGAGTTCGGTGATCTTGACGGTCTTCAGTTCTCCGTTCTGGCGGGCCCAGGCAACCTGCTGGCCCTTGCGGAGGGTGCCGTTGTAGATACGGAGCAGGGCGAGGCGGCCAAGGAACGGCGAGGCGTCCAGGTTGGTCACGTGCGCCTGCAGCACGCCGTCCGGGTTGTAGGTCGGAGCCGGGATGTGCTCGATGATGGTCTTGAACAGCGGCTCGAGGTCCTCGTTCTCGGGAGCGGAGCCGTTGGCCGGCTGGTCCAGGGAAGCGCGGCCAACCTTGGCAGCAGCGTAGACCACGGGAACTTCCAGCACCTTGTCCAGGTCCAGGTCCGGAACTTCGTCGGCGAGGTCGGAAGCCAGCCCGAGGAGGAGGTCCATGGACTCGTGGACGACCTCGTCGATGCGGGCGTCGGGACGGTCGGTCTTGTTGACCAGGAGGATCACCGGCAGGTGCGCGGCAAGGGCCTTGCGCAGCACGAAGCGGGTCTGCGGGAGGGGACCCTCGGAGGAGTCCACCAGCAGCACGACGCCATCAACCATGGACAAGCCGCGCTCCACCTCGCCACCGAAGTCGGCGTGGCCGGGGGTGTCGATGACGTTAATGGTGATGGTCTCGCCGTTGGACGACGGGCCGTTGTAGGCGACCGTGGTGTTCTTGGCGAGGATGGTGATGCCTTTTTCGCGCTCCAGGTCACCGGAGTCCATCACGCGGTCCTCAACTTCGCCGTGGGCGGCGAAGGAGTTGGTCTGCTTGAGCATGGCATCGACCAGGGTGGTCTTGCCGTGGTCAACGTGTGCGACGATCGCGACGTTGCGCAGATCGCTCCGCGACGCAGTGTTAACGGTAGTTTCAGACATGCGTTTATGACTCGTTTCAGTGGTGAAGTCAGCTGTTTTGATCCGCGCGCATACCTGATCACCTGATCGGAACACACAACGAAAAGACCCCGGGACACAGGGCACCTGATGCAATTCTAAACGCACCTGCATTTATCAGCCTAAAAAGCAAGGGAAACCGCTGTTAAATGTGGTCCCGCTCACTACCCGTTACTCTTTGGTAACCCCAAAGTCCAGATACTGGATTTTTCCGGTCCGTTGCCCCATGATGGCTGCAGAAACCAGTGCCACACGGAGACCATCGATGCGACAAGCTTCGGCCGCGTTCCGCACGCTCGCACCCCTGGTCGCCGCCGGCGTCCTGTTGGTCGGCTGCGGATCGAACCCGGCCACTACCCCGCCTTCCCCCACCCGTTCGGCTGTGCCGGCCGCGGCCGCCACTGCTGCCGCGGGCAAACCCGTAACGAGCCCCAGCAGCCCTGCAGCAAGTGAACTGCCCGTGGGCAGCTTGTACAAGAACCCCGCCAACAACCGGAACGAGATTGTCCTGGCCGATGTGGAACACACGGCAGTGCTGATCGGCGACTCGCAGGCCATGCCCCAGGACTCGTGGCCGCAGCGGGGCGTTGCGGCGCTCGGCTACAAGCTGCACGTTGTGGGCATGGGCGGCACCGGTTTCGTGGCCTCCAACGGCAAGACCGGCAATTACATCGACGCCCTCCAGCGCGGCGACTGGCTGCTGCCTTACGGCAACCCGCCGCTGATCGTCCTGCAGGGTGGCGGCAACGACGCCTCCCAAAAGGCAACGGACGCCCAGGTCACCAGCAACGCCGAGCGGCTCATTGCCGCGCTCAAGAAGCGTTACCCCGGCGCGCGGATGGCCATGATCGGGACACTCGCCCGCGGTGCGGCCAACGGTGGCGGGCGCCGTACCGAGGTAGATGCGCTGCTGGGCAGGATCGCAGCGAAGCATTCCATTCCGTTCGTCAGCGCCGGTGACTGGCTGACCCGGTACGACGCCGTCGCGGACCTCCAGGACGCCGTGCACATGAAACCCTCGGGGCACGAAAAGCTTGGCAAGGTCCTTGCCGGCCAACTGGCTTCATTGGGCCTGTCGCCGCGGCCCGAAACCGACGCCCCGGCGGCCGGCCAGTAGCCGTTGTTGGGCGTGCTCTGCGGGCTTTGTCGTCGTCGACCCGCGTAGTGCGGGCCCCGCAACACTTAAATGCCAGAGCCGGTGGTTCCCTTTCGGGGACCACCGGCTCTTCGCTGTGATGCGGCGTCCGTGAAGTACGACGCCGGTCAGGCCACCGCCGGGGGAAGCAGCAGGGAACCACCGGGGATGGCATCCAGCAGTGCCTCCGTGTAGGCCTGGCGCGGATTGTCGAAGACATCGTCCGTGGTGCCCGTTTCCACGAGCTTGCCCTTCTCCATGACGCACACGTGGTCGGCGATCTGCCGGACCACTGCGAGGTCGTGGGTAATGAACAGGTACGTCAGTCCCAGGTTGTCCTGGAGTTCCGCCAGCAGGTTGAGGACCTGCGCCTGGACCAGGACGTCCAGCGCAGACACGGCTTCATCGCAGATGATGACTTCGGGATCCAAAGCCAGGGCCCTGGCAATGGCAATACGCTGCCGCTGGCCTCCGGAGAGTTCGTTCGGATACCTCTGCATCATTGACTGCGGCAGGGCCACCTGGTCCAGCAGCTCACGGACCTTCTTTTCACGGCTGGCCTTGTTGCCGATCTTGTGGATCCGCAAGGGTTCCTCGATGGTCCGGAAGATGTTGTACATCGGGTCCAGCGAACCGTACGGGTCCTGGAAGATCGGTTGGACCCGCCGCCGGAACTTGAAAAGCTCCTTGCCCTTCAGACCAGCAGTGTCCACGCCGTCGAAGACGATGGACCCCTCTGTTGGTTTTTCCAGCTGGAGCACCATTTTGGCCACGGTGGACTTACCGGAACCGGACTCGCCCACGATCGCGGTGGTGGTGCCACGCCTGACGTTGAAGCTGACGTCGTCCACCGCCGCAAAGTCGGCCGACTGGCCCAGTCCCTGGCGCAGCTTGTAGATCTTGCGCAGGTTCCGGATCTGCAGGACATCGTCCGCAGCCGCCTGCTCCGCTGCCTCCACGGGCGCAAGGAGGTCTTCGGCCTCCACCCCCTGCTCCTTGGCCACCTGGATGCGGCGGGACGCCAACGACGGAGCGGACTCCACCAGGCGCTTGGTGTAGGGGTGCTGGGGGTTGCGCAGCAGTTCCAGTGAGGGACCTGCTTCCACCACGTTGCCCCGGTACATCACCACCACCTTGTCAGCACGTTCGGCCGCAAGGCCGAGGTCGTGCGTGATGAGCAGGACGGAAGTACCCAGCTCGGTGGTCATGGTGTCCAAGTGGTCCAGGATCCTGCGCTGGACTGTCACATCCAGCGCGGACGTGGGTTCATCGGCAATCAACAGCTTGGGCTGGCAGCTCAAGCCAATGGCGATCAGGGCACGCTGGCGCATACCACCGGAGAACTCATGCGGGTACTGCTTGGCACGACGCGCGGCGTCGGGCAGGCCCGCTTCGGCCAGGACGCGGGCAACATCCTCGGGGCCGTCCGGACGACCATTGGCCCGCAAGGTCTCCCGCACCTGGTAGCCGATCTTCCACACGGGATTGAGGTTGGACATGGGGTCCTGCGGAACCATGCCGATGTGGCTGCCACGGAGCTCGATCATCCGCTTCTCCGGTGCGTTGGCGATGTCCTCGCCGTCGAGCAGGATCTGCCCTCCCGAGACCCGGCCATTGTTCGGCAGCAGGCCGATGGCGGCGAGCGCCGTCGTCGATTTGCCTGAACCGGACTCCCCCACAATGGCGACGGTCTCACCCGGCATGATGGTCAGGTGGGCGTTCTTGACCGCCTGCACGTCTCCCGTGCCGGTCTTGAACGTAATGGCGAGGTCCTTGATTTCCAGGATGGGCCGTACCTGCGCAGTTGCTTCATCAATGCTGATGTTGGCTGATGTCATTGTTCGCCTCCTTTAGCGCTGACGGCTCTTGGGATCAAGAGCATCGCGGACGGCGTCGCCAAGCATGATGAAGCTCAGGACGGTGATGGACAGTGCGGCGGCCGGGTAAAGAAGGATGCCCGGATTGGTGCGGATCGAGGCGTTGGCCGCAGAGATGTCATTGCCCCACGACATGACGCTGAGGGGCAGCCCCACGCCCAGGAAGGACAGCGTTGCTTCAAGGACAATGAAGACACCGAGTTCCAAGGTGGCAAGGACGATCACGGGAGCCAACGCGTTGGGCAGCGCATGCTTGAGCAGGGCACCGAACTTCGAAACGCCCAACGAACGGGCCGCCGTGACGAAGTCGGCATTCCTGACCTCAATCACCGCACCACGCGTGATGCGGGCCATCTGCGGCCACGCCAACAGGGATATGGTGATCACCACTGTCCAGACGCCCCGGTTCTCCCGGAAGAAGGGCAGCTGGGTCACCACCAGGGCACCGAGGATGATCGGCAATGCGAAGAAAATGTCACCGAGTCGGGCCAGGACGGCGTCAAGCCAACCGCCGTAGTAGCCGGCCAGTGCACCCAGCGTGACGCCGATGATGACCACGCAGAGCACGGACAGGACACCAACCGCCAGGGAAGCCTGGGTACCGTGGATAACCCGCGAGTAGACGTCGCAGCCCTGGAGGGTGAACCCGAACGGATGTCCCTCGGTGGGACCCGCCTCCGAATTTGCCAGCTGGCAATCGTTATTCGGAGCGACGCTGGTGAACAGCCCCGGGAAGATGGCAATGGTGGTCAACAGCAGGATCAACAACGACGAGACGATGAACATCGGGCGACGGCGGAGCTTGCGCCACGCATCTGCCCACAGGCTCAAGGGCGCATGGTCCGTCTTGACGGAATCCGTGGCCTGGAGCGGCGTCTCGTCGATGGGGGCAACGTAGTGTTCAGTATTACTGGTCATAGCGGATCCTCGGGTCAAGCCAGGCGTACAGGAGGTCAACCAGGAGGTTGGTCACAACGAAGACGAGGACCAGGACGCTCACGATTGCCACGATGGTGGGTCCTTCGCTGCGCTGGATGGCCTGGAAGAGCTTGTTGCCCACTCCGGGAACATTGAAGATGCCTTCGGTGACAATGGCTCCACCCATGAGGCCACCCAGGTTGGCTCCGAGGTAGGTCACCACCGGAATCAACGAGTTCCGCAGGATGTGGGCCATGACGACGCGCGGACGGGAGAGCCCCTTGGCCGTGGCCGTGCGGACGTAGTCGGCGTTCATGTTCTCACCCACGGAGGCGCGGGTGAGGCGGAGTACATAGGCGAAGGACACGAGGCCAAGGACCACCGCCGGCAGGATCAGGTTGCCCCAGTCCGCGTTCGCACCAACCGTTGGCTTGGCCCAGCCGAGCTGGACACCGAAGACCAACTGGAAGACGAAGCCAAGGACGAAGGTGGGGACGGCGATGACCACGAGGGAAACGATCAGCACTGTGGAGTCGAACAGCTTGCCCTTGCGGAGTCCGGCGAAAACACCGAAAGCGATTCCGAACACCGCCTGGATGATCAAAGCCTCGATGGCGAGCATGGCCGTGACCGGGAAGGCACGTGCCAGCGCGTCGGCAATGGGCTGTTGGGTGAAGTCCACGCCGAGGTTGAAGGTGAAAACGTTCTTCAGGAAGATTCCGTACTGGACCCAGAAGGGCTGGTCCAGGTTGTACTGGGCGCGGAGCGCGTCAATGACGCTCTGCGGCGGCTGGCGTTCGCCAAAGAGGGCCGCGATAGGGTCGCCGGGCAGGGCGAATACCATGTAGTAAACGAGGAGGGTGGTTCCCAGGAAGACGGGAATCACCTGGAGGAGCCTACGCAGAATGTAGCGGACCACGGTTCACCCCCCTTTCTCTGGACGGGTGTTGGTGTGTCATGTTTGCCTTCCTGCCGGGGCAAGCAATTGGGGGCCCGGCGCCAGGCCGGGCCCCCAATGCCTTACGGCAAGTTCAGATCCTGGGGATTACTTGGCCGCGATGTTGTAGTAGAGGATGCCGCCATTCCAGCCGGTTTCAGCTGAGACAACGTTGTTGCTCCACACGATCGGGCGGTTCTGGTACCACAGCGGCAGGCCGGGGAGGTCCTTGAAGAGGATCTCCTGTGCCTGGTTGAACTTGGCGTTTGCATCTTCAGGGGTCTTGGCTGCCAGACCCTCCTTGAGGAGCTTGTCGAACTCAGGGTTCGAGTACTTCTCGTAGTTGGAGGAGGCGTTGGTTGCCCAGACCGGGCCGAGGAAGTTGTAGAGCGACGGGTAGTCACCCTGCCAGCCTGCGCGGGTCAGGCCGGGGAGGGACTGCGACTTGCGCAGGTCCAGGACTTCAGCGAACTTGGCGAACGGCTGGATTTCAGCGTCGATGCCGAGGTTGTTCTTGAAACCGTTGGCTACGGCGTCGATCCATTCCTTGTTGCCACCGTCGGTGTTGGAAGCAATCTGGAGCGGCTTGGAGCCGTCGTAAGGCTTGATCTTCTCAGCCTGGGCCCACAGGTCCTTGGCCTTCTGGACGTCGAACTTCAGGACGTCGCTGCCCGGGATGTCGTTCTTGTAGCCGTCCAGCACGGGAGCCGTGAACTCGGTGGCCGGGGTACGGGTGCCGTTGAAGATGACCTTGGTGATCTCGTCGCGGTTGATGGCGTGGGACAGCGCCTGGCGGCGCAGGAGACCGGCTTCACCCTGGAAGTTCGGGTTGTAGCCCGGAATGTTCAGGGTGGAGTTGTTGGCCACCGGCTTGGTGGAGTTACGGTCCTGGAAGTCCGTGGTGTAGGTCTTCAGGGCGTTCGACGGCAGGACGTCGGTGACGTCCAGGTTGTCAGCCTGCAGGTCGGTGTAGGCCGGGCCCGGATCGGTGTAGAACTTGAAGGTCACGCCACCGTTCTTGGGAGCGCGGGGGCCGTTGTAGTCAGCGTTCTTGACCAGGGAGATGGACTGGTCGTGGACCCAGGCACCTTCCTTTTCGAACTTGTACGGGCCGTTGCCCACCGGGTTTTCGCCGAACTTCTTCGGGTCCTTGATGGCCTCCGACGGAAGCGGGTAGAAAGCCGAGTAGCCCAGGCGAAGGGACCAGTCTGCTTCCGGCTGCGTCAGCTTGACAGAGATCGTCTGGTCGTCGGTAGCGGTCAGGCCGGACATGGTCTGGGCCGTCGGCGCCGGAGTGGAGGTCTTCTTGCCGTCGGCACCGGTGGTTTCGGTGGTGGCGCTGACGTCTGCGTAGCCTTCGATCGATTCGAAGAAGAAGCCGTTGTTCTGGAGGTTGGTGCTCAGGGCAGCGAAGTTCCAGGAGTCAACAAAGGTCTTGGCAGTAATTGCCTCGCCGTTGGTGAACTTGGCACCTTCCTTGACCTTGATGGTCCAGGTCTGGGAATCCGTGGTTTCGATGGATTCCGCCAGGGCGTTGACCGGCTTGCCGTCTGCGTCGTACGCGCGTAGGCCTTCGAACAGCAGTTCTACGACGCGGCCACCGTACACCTCGTTGGTGTTGGCCGGAAGCAGCGGGTTCTGGGGTTCATTGCTGTATGCGGTGATGACCTTGTTGGGGTCTCCTGCGGCTGAGGTGTTCGTGTTGCTGCCGGAGCCGCCGCCGCAACCGGTCGCTGCGAGGGCGATGATCGCCGCTACGCCTAGAGCTTTGGAAGTGCGCGAGAAACGCATTCCGCCTCCTATGGAGTCGTGGAGTTGGACAGGGGAAATTCGTGATGTCCCCCAGGCAGGGCACAGATTCCTACTGTGACGTTGCCTACATGTGAGTGTAAGCCTACCCACATTGCGTCCGGATGTTGGAACATGCTGGCCAAACTGTAACCGTTCCGCAACCTCCAGATGCCTAAATTGCCGGGAATTTCAAGTCAAACCTTACCCGGTGGTAACATTCGCTGTCTGACAGCAGGACAACAAAGATTTTGGGCAAGATTGAACCCGGTTTCGGACCCATGAGATTCGACTGGCCCGGAACTAGGTAATCGAGCGGATGAGATTCTGGATCGTTGGCAGAGGTCGGCGACAAGGGTGTCCCATCCGTGCCCTCGTAGTGATGTGCGAGGCGATCCCGCATCCGCTTGATCAGCGACCACGGAACCTCGGGGTATGAATTGGTCGTGTAAACACTCAAACGTGCGACGTTTTCGCCGATTTTGATAATCAACGATTCAGCCGCCAGTCCCGGCACATTGTCAGCATCGCCCATGTACCAGGCGCGGCCACACCTGGCGAGGGCACCCGCGACGACACACAAACGAACGATCTCCCCAAGTGCGGCTGCGTCCCTTTAATTCATAGGGCGACGGCGGTAGTCAGGATTTCGTGATCTTCACGCAATCCGCCATCGGTGACGACGTCAACTTCCACCCCCAGCAATTCACTTGCTTCCGCGGCAAACGCCGCGACAGTCAACAATCCGACCCCGGGCGATCGTGTGACGAGGATGTCGATGTCGCTGCCTGGACGGTCGGTGCCCCGAATGACTGAGCCGAAGACACGCGGATTGCTGAGTCCGAAGCAGCCGGCCAGGTTAATCAATTCTCGGCGGTGGGCGTCGAGGGCTTCATGCGGGAAGGGGCGCGCAGCGGCTCCCAGACACTCAACCATCTGCGCTGACGCCCTTCACCGACCAGCTTCGTAGGGTGCAATGTTGGGCTGGGCCACGCCGGATCGGGATGCCAGCTCTGCCTGGTTGAGTCCTGCCGCTTCCCGAAGTTCCCGCACGACATTGGTCACTCCAAAATGATATCGCGTGATATGTTCAACCGGCATGACGGAAGCCAAGTTCTCGCTCATCCGATCAGATACACCATCCCGCGCCCGCTCGTAACAAGGTTCGAGACAAAGCTCTTCGCCTGCTGCAGGTAATGAGCTGCATAGCTCACCTCAGATTCTTGGTCAGCGCGCGATACAGCGGGTAGCCGCTGCCTCAGATCGTTCTCAGAGATGCGATTCAGGTCCTGGGACACCGCCTCCATTTCCCCCGGCGTGAGAACGCGCAACCATGAGTCCCATCCGTCGTAATGCATTGTTACTTGGCCTTCGAACATGCGAAATGCAGGTCTCGCCTCCATTCCAGGTGCGAGAGGCGCTGTGCATGCTTGTAGCTGCCGCCACGCCTTATCCAAATAGAGCATGTCGCACTCAGGCACGGACTGTTTGAACGTGGCGATAGTGACCCCGTCCGCACTCTCAAGGCCCCAAGCGTCGGCTAATGGATCCGACGATAGAAAACGTCTCGGATCGGCAAGCGCAAGGTCGGTAACATCGCCGTCGAAGGCATATGCGTAGTATCTGATTCCCATATGCCAAGTGTGCAAAGCCGGATAGTGCAAAGGAACAGGCCAAAAGGCGTATGTGAATAACTCTCACCTGAGCGGCCTCTCCCGAACCGACCCCACTATGCTTGGCACATGTCCGCAGACGAAGAAAAAGATCCCCCGGTTCCTGCCGACGTCGAGGGAAAGATCCCGAAAAAGGTCCACGACATTCCCGAGCCTGACGCGAAAACAACCTCCGAGGAAAAACCCAAGAACTCCTAGGAGACACGTCTGTCGGCGTCGGCTCGACCCGACAGCAAAGGCCGCAGGCCTTAGAGTGGTGAGACTCCTTGACCTGCGGCCTGCTGAGTTGTCGGCGCCCAAATGGCCCCGGTCCTGGCTAGACGTTGAAGCGGAACTCCACCACGTCGCCGTCGGCCATGACGTATTCCTTGCCTTCGATCCGGACCTTGCCGCGGGACTTGGCTTCGGCCATGGACCCTGCCTCGATGAGGTCGTCGAAGGAGACAACCTCGGCCTTGATGAAGCCGCGCTGGAAGTCGGAGTGGATCACACCGGCGGCCTGCGGCGCGGTGTCACCCTGGCGGATGGTCCAGGCGCGGGTTTCCTTGGGACCTGCGGTGAGGTAGGTCTGGAGACCCAGGGTGTGGAAACCAACGCGCGCCAGCTGGTCCAGTCCGGACTCCGTCTGCCCGTTCATTTCCAGCATTTCCCTGGCTTCTTCCTCGTCCAGTTCAACGAGGTCGGCCTCGAGCTTGGCGTCGAGGAACACCGCATCTGCGGGAGCAACAAGCCCACGCAATTCGTCCTGCTTGGCAGGATCGCCAAGGATGCCTTCGTCGGCGTTGAAGACATAGATGAAGGGCTTGGCGGTCAGGAGCCCGAGCTCCTTGAGGTGTCCCATCTCCAGCTTGTCGCTCTTGATGGACGAGAAGATGGTGTCGCCGCGTTCGAGCACAGCCTGGGCTGCCTTGATGGCGGCGAGTTCCGCCGCCTCGCGCTTTTTGATCTTGACTTCTTTTTCGATGCGCGGAATGGCGTTTTCGATGGTCTGGAGATCGGCCAGGATCAGCTCCGTGTTGATGGTCTCCATGTCCGAGCGCGGGTCCACCTTGCCATCCACGTGGACAACATCGGGGTCGTCGAACACGCGGACGACCTGTGCGATGGCTTCTGCTTCACGGATGTTGGCAAGGAACTTGTTGCCCAGGCCTTCGCCCTCCGAGGCGCCCTTGACGATTCCGGCGATGTCCACGAACGACACGGGTGCCGGCAGCAGACGCTGGGAGCCGAAGATCTCGGCCAGCTTCGCCAGGCGCGGGTCCGGAAGGTTCACGACGCCGACGTTCGGTTCGATGGTTGCGAAGGGATAGTTCGCAGCAAGCACCTGGTTACGGGTCAGTGCGTTGAAAAGGGTTGATTTGCCGACGTTGGGCAGTCCGACGATGCCAATAGTAAGAGCCACGAGCATTGATTCTACCCGGAACGGTGGTTTGCCTGCTTGCCGGAACCGGACCTGACGTGCCAAGGGGGCGGGCCGTACTAAAACTGTCGGACCCCTGTGATTGGGTTGCTTCATGGATGGATTTGGATTGGTTTTGGCCTTGCTGATGCTGCTCATTGGTGCTGGGCTCGGGATTGGCGTTTCCTATGTCGCTTTCCGGCGCCGGAACGCCGGCCTGGAAGAGGACTTCGACGCCGTGTCGGCGCGGCTTTCGGAGGCCAACGCGCAGCTGGCAGCCGCCGACGCCGAGCGTCGCCTTTTGTTCGCACAGAACCGGGAGCTGAGTGAAGCACGCAACTCGGACGGGAGCGTCCTGCGCGCCTTGGCTCCGGTGGCGGAGAAACTCACCGCGGTGCAGCAGCAAGTGGCACTGCTGGAGCGGGACCGGGTGGAACAGTACGGTCAATTGGCACAGCAGCTCCAGGACGCCCGGCTTTCCGACCAGCAGCTGTTGCGCTCCACCCACGCCCTGGCATCCGCCCTGCGCTCCAACAGTGCCCGGGGCCAGTGGGGCGAGGTCCAGCTGCGTCGCATCGTTGAGGCCGCGGGAATGCTGCGGCACGTTGATTTCCAGGAGCAGGTCCACTCCGGGCGGACCGACACCACCCTGCGCCCTGACCTGGTGGTCCAGCTTCCCGGTGGCAAGCAACTGGTAGTGGATGCGAAAGTACCGCTGACGTCCTACTTGGCAGCGCAGGAACAACTTCACGGCGATGGCACCCTCGGCGAGTCCGTCGTTCCCGGAAGCTACCAGGATTCCAAGACACTGCTGGCCCAGCACGGGAAAGCGCTGAAGGCCCACATTGATGCGCTGGCCGGCAAGAAGTACTGGGACATCCCCGGGAACTCCCCCGAGCTGGTGATCTGCTTCCTTCCGGCCGAATCCATCCTGGCCGCGGCGCTCGAAGCCGACCCCTCCTTGCTGGAGCACGCGCTCTCCCGCAACGTGGTGCTGGCATCACCGGGCACTCTCTTGGCCGTTCTGAAGTCGGTCGCCTTCACCTGGCGCCAGGATGTCCTCACGGACAGTGCCCGGGAACTGTTCGAACTGGCCAAGCAGTTGTACGAACGTATGGGCACCTTGGGGGATAACGTCGGAAAGCTGGGCTCGTCGCTGAAGACCTCAGTAGACCGCTATAACGCCTTGGTGGGCACCTTGGAGGCCCGGGTTCTTCCCACGGCGCGCAAACTCAACACCATGGATGAAGCCGGACTCGCTGCTCCCCCTGCCGTGGAAGCAGTCCCCCGCGCCCTGGCCGCACCCGAGCTCCTCGCCGTAGACAGCACACCGGAAGGGCACGGCCATGGCGGGCCGCAGGACCGTGAGTCCGCGGCCTGACAACGCCTGACCAACAAAACGGCCCGGGATGGCCTGCCAACCACGACCGTGGAGGCAGCCCATCACGGGCCGTTGTCAGCTCTTGGTGATTGTCAGGAGGTGGGACGGTTGCCGCGGCCGCCGAGGGCCCGGCTGACGTCGCCCGCCTGCTTGAGCGTAGCGCGCAGTTCCTTGGGCAGTGAGAACAACAGGTCCTCTTCAGCCGTCACCACTTCCTGGACTTCGCCATAGCCATAGTCTGCAAGCAGCCGGAGGACATCCTGGACGAGAACCTCGGGAACGGAAGCCCCGGAGGTCACGCCGACTGTGGCCACGCCTTCAAACCAGGCCTCATCAACCTCGTTGGCGAAGTCCACGCGGTACGACGTCTTGGCACCGTATTCCAGGGCAACCTCAACCAGCCGGACCGAGTTGGACGAGTTGGCCGAACCCACCACAATCACCAAATCGGCCTGCGGCGCAATCTTCTTGATGGCTACCTGGCGGTTGGTGGTGGCATAGCAGATGTCATCGCTGGGCGGATCCTGCAATGTGGGGAAGCGTTCCTTGAGCAGGCGGACGGTCTCCATGGTCTCATCCACGCTCAGGGTGGTCTGGGACAGCCAGATGGTCTTTTCCGGATCGCGGACCGAGACCTTGTCAACCTCATGGGGTCCGTTGATGATCTGGATGTGATCGGGTGCCTCGCCGGCGGTTCCCTCGACTTCCTCGTGGCCATCGTGGCCGATCAGCAGGATGTCGTAGTCTTCCTTGGCGAAGCGGACAGCCTCACGATGGACCTTGGTGACCAGGGGGCACGTGGCGTCGATGGTACGCAGGCCACGGTCTTCGGCCGACTGCACCACAGCCGGTGACACACCATGGGCCGAGAAAATGACCAAGGCGCCCTCAGGTACCTCGTCCGTTTCGTCGACGAAGATGGCGCCCTTCTCCTCAAGCGAGGTGACCACATGGACGTTATGGACGATCTGCTTCCGCACGTAGACGGGCGGACCGTAGTGCTCCAGGGCTTTCTCCACGGCGATAACTGCCCGGTCCACGCCCGCGCAGTAACCACGGGGAGCCGCCAGCAAAACTTTCTTGGGCCCGGTCACCGGGGCTGCCGCCAGTACCTCTTCCGGCGATCGCCGTCTCCGGGGCACAGTGGGCATCGGGATGGAAATGGCTGTGGAGGTCATCCCTCAATGTTACCGGGCAGTCCTTTGTCCCGGAGCAAAAGGTGACCGTCGTCTCCCGGAGAGCAGCAAGAGCACCAGGCCAACGGCCAGCACTGCAGCGCTGACCCATGCCGCGGCCATGATCCACTGCCCGAAATCGGCGCGGGCGGCATTGAAGAACTCCTGTTTGAAAAGCTCCGCCACACTGTTGGCGCTGGCGACGGTGCCCAGCATCGATCCGGCGAGGTCCGCCGTCGACGTCCACAACAAAGCCAGGCCCAGACCGCCTATGCCAAGGAAAACCATCACAATCGACCGGCGCCGGGCGGCTGCCAGGGCGAGCAGGACAGCCACTGCAGCCCCCAGGGCTGCCATCCACCACAAGGGCGCAAAGGCTGCTGCCCGTTCCACGAGTTCACGGTGCGAGGCCTCCCCCAAGGTGACGACGTTGTGGTCAGGTACGTCGATCCTGATGCCCGTGCCCGAGGCCAGATGGTCCCGAATAAGCCTGACCAACGGAGCGATGTCCAGTTGCAATGCGGTGGCAGTTGCTGCTTCCTCCGATTGCCCGGCGGTTCCAAAATTGAGCCTGTGGCTGTTCCTGGCCGTTTCCTCCCACGCCGCCGGATAATCCGGCCATGACTGCATTCCGGCCGCGGCTTCCTCCAAGGCGTCCCCCGCCAGGGACTTGATGGGCTCCGGCAAGTCAACCGAGGCCTGGAAGCTGCCGGCAACGGCCCCGGCAAGCCGCTCCTGGAATCCGGGCTCCGTGCCAAGCTCCCCCGAGATCCGTGCGAAGCCGTTTTCATCCACCACGTTCCGGTCCACCCACGCGGCTGGAACAGCGATGGCGGTCAGGACGAGCGCCAGGAGGACGGCCACGGCTGAAACGAAGGTACGCACAATGATCCTTGGTGTCGGGGTCGTTGCACCCATCCTAAGACTGTCCACAACAAGGAAAAAATGTCGGGCCCCGCCGGTATTGCTATGGATAGAGTTGGAAGGCCGGGCGGGACATCTCCCGGTTCCACGAGCAAGGACACACGCATGCAGGTTGAAGCACGGACCGCCCATGGCAGCTGACGCAATGCCGGAGTCGACGCTGCCTGCGACCGCCGCCGAGACCAGCCCGGACAATCCCTGGCCCTTGCAGCTGCTGTCCCGGAAGCTGAAGGCCCACATCGAACGCGCCCCTGCTGCGTGGATTGAGGGGCAGGTCATTGAGATGAACCGCCGTGGCGGGAATGCCTTCCTCACGCTGCGGGACGTGGACGCGGAGATCTCGCTCCCGGCCTCCGTCTGGTCCACGGTGCTGGACCGGCAAAGGACGCCCCTGGAGCGCGGCTCACGGGTTGTGGCCCTGGTCAAGGCCGAGTTTTGGATCAAGACCGGGCGCATGAACATGTCCGTGAAGGACATCCGGCCCGTTGGTCTGGGCGACCTCCTGGCACGTATCGAACGGCTTCGGCAGGCACTGGCGGCGGAGGGCTTGTTCGCCGACTCGCGCAAGCGCAAGCTGCCGCTGCTGCCCCACCGGATCGGGCTCATCACGGGCCGCGACTCCGACGCCAAAAAGGACGTCCTCCGCAACGCGGCGCTGCGGTGGCCTGCCGTGGAGTTCGATGTCCGGGAAGTAGCCGTCCAGGGCAACACCGCAGTCGGGCAAATCATCGCAGCCCTGAGGAAACTCGATGAAGACCCGCACGTGGACGTGATCGTCCTTGCCCGCGGCGGCGGTGCGCTGGAAGACCTGCTCCCTTTCAGCAACGAGGACCTTATCCGCGCTGTGGCCGCAGCAACCACGCCAATTGTCAGTGCAATCGGGCACGAGGCCGACCGGCCGATCCTTGACGATGTTGCCGACCTCAGGGCTTCAACGCCCACCGACGCTGCCAAGCGGATCGTGCCGGACGTCGCCGAGGAACTGGCCGTGGTGCGGCAAGCCAGGGACCACTTGCGCCGCAGCATCGGCCGCCTGGTGGACAGGGAGACGGACAGACTGCATGCCCTGCGTTCCAGGCCGGTCCTTGCCAATCCCGGGACCATGATCGAGGCCCGTGGGGAGGACATCGGCCGGCTTCAGCAGCGCTCCCACGCGGCAGTGAATACAGCAATCGTCAGGGCCCTGGACCAGGTGAACCACTTGCGCGCCCAAGTCCGTGCTTTGTCCCCCCAGAAGACCCTGGACCGCGGCTACGCCGTAGTCCAGATCGTGGGAGAGGACCAGCAGGGCCACACAGTGGTCAGCAACCCGGACCAGGCGCCGGATGGAGCTGCCCTGTCAATCCGCGTGGCAGAAGGCCGCTTCAGGGCCGTATCCAGTGGTCACGGCCAGCACGCGGACCGCTGACCCATCCTTTCTACACAACGAACCAAAGGACACCATGACTGAGACCAACCCCACCGGCGCAGAATCACTGGACGCCATGAGCTACGAGGAAGCACGGGAGCAGCTGGTGGCTGTCGTCAGCCGACTGGAAGCCGGCGGTGCCAGCCTGGAGGAATCACTGGCACTCTGGGAACGCGGCGAGGCCCTCGCCAAGCGCTGCGAGGACTGGCTGGAGGGTGCCCGCAAGCGCCTGGCGTCCGCACGGGAGGCAGGCAACGGGCCCGAAGCCGCCGGCTGACAGGACCAGCGCTCAGGATTCCGCGACAAGTGCCCGCTCTGCGGCGACGTCGAAGTCAGCCTTCGGCCACTCCAGCGACATCCTCTCCAAGGCATCCAGCAACAGCTGCTGCACGGCGATACGCGCGTACCACTTCTTGTTGGCCGGTACAACGTGCCACGGGGCGAGCTCCGTGGACGTTTTCTGGAACGCCGTGTTGTAGGCCTTCATGTAATCATCCCAGTGGGCGCGCTCAGCAAGGTCGCCCTTGCTGTACTTCCAGTGTTTGGCAGGGTCATCCAACCGTGCGATCAAGCGCTTCTTTTGCTCATCCTTGCCGATGTTGAGCATGACCTTGACGATCGTGGTTCCCTGGGCAGCGAGCCTGGCCTCAAAATCGTTGATGGCCGCATAGCGACGCTCCAGTTCGTCGTCGTCCGCCCATCCATGGACGCGGTGGATGAGGACGTCCTCGTAGTGGGATCGGTCGAAGACGCCCACCATGCCGGCGGCCGGCACTTCCTTCTCGATCCGCCACAGGAAGTCGTGGGCCTTTTCTTCGTCCGTGGGCGCCTTGAAGGCGTGCAACTGCACTCCCTGCGGATCCATGGCCCCCACCACATGGCTCACGATCCCGCCTTTGCCGGCGGTGTCCATGGCCTGGAGAATCAGCAGCAGCCGCTTCTCACTGCCGAACCTGCCTGAGGCAAAGAGTTTCTCCTGCAGTTCGGCGAGCCGGTCGTCCTGCGCAGACAGCAAGGCCTGGCCATCGGCTTTCAACCCGGTGTAGCCAGGGGTCGACTCCGGGTCCAGGCTCTCGAGCGTGAAGCCCTGCTTGATCTTCAAAACTTCGGCCGGACTCTTGGCGAACTCGACGGGATGTGCCATGGATTTCCTTTCTGCCGGGACCTGCCGCCTGGCAAGGCCATGGATCACAGGCTAGTTGCCGGGATACCTCGACAGGAAGTCCGCCATGCGGCCGATTGCTTCTTCGATGTCCTTGACGTTGGGCAGGGTAACCATGCGGAAGTGGTCCGGGCGGACCCAGTTGAACGCGCGCCCGTGCGAGACCAGGATCTTTTGTTCCTTCAGCAGGTCAAGGACGAACTTCTCGTCATCCCTGATGTGGTAGACCTCCGGGTCAAGCTTCGGAAAAAGGTACAGCGCACCTTTGGCCTGCTGGGTGCTGACGCCCGGTATTGCGTTGAGCAATTCGTAGGCCTTGTTCCGCTGTTCCAGGAGCCGTCCCCCGGGAAGGATGAGGTCGTTGATGCTTTGGTAGCCGCCCAGTGCAGTCTGGATGGCGTGCTGGGCCGGTACGTTGGCGCACAGGCGCATGTTGGCGAGCAGGTTGATGCCTTCAAGGTAATCCGCGGCATCCTTCTTGGGCCCGGAAATGGCCATCCAACCGGCACGGTAGCCGCAGACCCGGTACGCCTTGGACAGGCCGCTGAAGGTGAGGCAGAGGACGTCGTCCCCGGTCAGGCCGGCCAGGTTTACGTGCACGGCGTCTTCGTACAGGATCTTCTCGTAGATCTCGTCAGCGAACAGCACCAGGCCGTGCTTCTCTGCCAGCGCAACGATTTTCCTGAGGGTCTCTTCAGGGTAGACCGCTCCGGTGGGATTGTTGGGGTTGATGACCACGATGCCCTTGGTGCGGGGCGTGATCTTGGCTTCCATGTCTTCCAGGTCCGGCTGCCAGCCCGATTCTTCATCGCTGAGATAGTGCACCGGGCGGCCGCCGGCCAAAGCTACTGAGGCGGTCCAGAGCGGGTAGTCAGGGGTTGGAATCAGGACTTCGTCGCCGTCTTCCAACAGGGCCATGAGCGACATGGTGATGAGTTCGCTGACGCCGTTGCCAAGGTAGATGTCATCGACGTGGATGTTCTGGATGCCACGGGTCTGGTAATACTGCGACACAGCAGTCCGGGCAGAAAAGATGCCGCGCGAGTCGCTGTAGCCCTGGGCATTGGGCAGGTGCCGGATCATGTCCACCAGAATGGCGTCAGGCGCTTCGAACCCGAACGGGGCCGGGTTTCCGATGTTCAGTTTGAGGATCCGGTGACCCTCCGCCTCCATCTGCTGGGCGGCCTGAAGAATCGGTCCACGGATGTCGTAGAGGACATTATGAAGCTTGGTGGACTGCTTGAAATTCGCCATCCCTCAAATATGCCACAGGGGCCATGGACTTCCGTTGAGACCTCACTCACATAACCAACGACGGCGGTGACGGACCCGCGCGGGTCCGTCACCGCCGTCGTACGCGGTTTGCGCCAAGCGCTACTTGGCGATGCCCTTTTCCTTAAGCCATGCGGCAGCAGCGTCCTTGGGGCTCTGCTTCTGGTCGCCGCTGACCGAGCGGTTGAGGTTGATGAGGTCATCGGTGGTCAGGATTTTGGAGACGTTGTTAAGCGCTTCCTTGGCTTTGTCCGTCATCTTGGCCTCGTTGTAGAGGGGCAGGACCTGCTGGGCCTTGAAGTTGTTCTTCGGGTCTTCCAGGACCACGAGGTCGTTGTCAGCGATGGAGGGCGTGGTGGTGTAGATGTCGGCCACCTGCACCTTGTCTTCCAGGAGTGCCTGAAGCGTCAGGTTGCCGCCGCCGTCGTTGAACGGTTGCAGGCCCTTGAGCTCGCAGTTGTAGTTCTTCTTCAAGCCCGGGAAGCCGTAGGCGCGGGTCTCGAACGTGGCCGGAGCGGCCATGGTGAAGTCCTTGCAGACCTTGGCCAGATCCTCAATCGATTTCAGCTGGTACTTTTCGGCGGTTGCCTTGGTGACCACCATGGCATCCTTGGATTCAGCCTTGGCGGGCTCAAGGACGGCCAGGCCATCCGGAAGCTTGCCCGGCAGTGCCTTGTAGACGTCCTCCGCGGAGACCTCCGTGGCTTCCGTGTCCACGTAGGAGAGCAGGTTGCCGGAGTAATCCGGGACGAGGTCCACGGATCCGTCCTGGACAGCCTTGAAGTAAATTTCCCGCGAACCGATATTGGGCTTGGTGCTGGCGGTGACTCCTGCTGCGGTGAGCGCTCCGGCGTAGATCTCGGCGATGACCTGGCTCTCGGGGAAGTCGGCGGATCCAACCACCAGCGAGCCGCCTGCACCAGCCGGGCCCGAAGCCGCCGACGTGGACGGCGTAGCCAACGGGCTCCCGCCGCATGCGCTCAAAGCGAGCGCCACACCGAGTCCGGCTGCCAGGCCGCCGAGGCCACGGCGCGTAATGGTCATGGGGACGGATTTATTCATGGTGTACCTCCTTGAACGGCAGCCCCTGGGAGAGCTGTGGCTTTCTGATGATCGGCAGCCGTGCGGCGTCCGCGTGGGTCTGGTCTGAGGCCGGGCGACAACACCAGCCTTTGGATGGCTGCCAGGACGAGGTCCACGGCGATGGCCAGGGCGGCGATGAGCAGGGATCCGCCCAGCATCCGGGGGAAGTCCTGGAGGACCAGCCCGTCGAACAGGTAGCGCCCCAGGCCGCCCAAAGGAAGGTATGCGACCACGGATACTGTGGCGATGACCTGCAGCACGGCCGTGCGGATGCCGCCGAACATGACCTGCAGGCCGTTGGGAAGCTCCACCCGGAAAAGGATCTGCAACTCCGTCATGCCCACCGCCCGTGCACCGTCCACCACCGCAGCGTCGACGCTCGAGATCCCGGCGTAGGTTCCGGCAAGCAGTGGCGGGACGGTCAGGATCACCAGCGCCCAAACGGGCGGCATGAGGCCACTTCCGGCCAGGAGCGCGAAGAGGACCAGCAGGCCAAGGGTGGGCAGCGCGCGAAGCGCTCCTGCCAGGGCAACGGCCACCACCCTGCCCCGGCCGGTGTGACCGATGAAAAGCCCGACGGGTACGGCGATGAGTGCTGCGATGGCGAGGACCAGGCCGCTGTACTGGAGGTGCTCGGCCAGCCGGGCGGGAATGCCGCCGCTTCCGGTCCAGTGCGTGGGATCGGTCAGCCACGCAAGAGTGTCAGTAAAGACGTTGTTCATGCTGAGGCCCCCGGATCGGTCCGAAGTGCGGCTTTGGCAGGAGCCGGACCCTGCTTGGGTTCGGTCAGCAGTTCCGTGCCGTCGGTCCGGCCGCCCCGGGAGCCGCCCGCCGCCCGGGTCCACGGAGTGAGGATCCGTTCAAGGACCACGAGCACGGCGTCCATGACCAGGGCCAGGACAAGGATGGCGATGATTCCGACGACGACTTCGGTCACGAACGTGCGCTGGAGGCCGTCGGTGAACAGGATTCCCAGGTTCCCCACGCCCAGCAGTGCCGCCACGCTCACCAGGGAGATGTTGCTGACGGACACCACGCGCAGACCGGCGAAAAGCACGGGCAGTGACAATGGAAGGTCTACTTGGAAGAAACGGGCCAGGGGTTTGAATCCCATGGCTACGGCCGCGTTGCGGAGGTCGTTGTCCACGGAGTCAAAGGCATCCATGGCTGCCCGGACCAACAGGGCCACGGCGTAGATCGTCAGGGCGACCACCACGTTGAGCGGGTCCAGGATCCGGGTACCAAGGATGGTGGGCAGGATGATGAAGAGGGCAAGGGACGGAATGGTGTAGAGCAGCGAGGTTGCGGTGGCCACCACGGAGCGCAAGGTGCTGTTGCGCCGTGCGAGCTGCGCCAGCGGTATCGAAATCAGCAGCCCAAGGAGCATCGGAATGACAGCGAGCACCAGGTGCTGCCCTGCCAGGCCGAAGACCATGCCGCTGTTGGCCAGGAACCACTCCATCAGGTGGCGTCCTCCCTGTGCCGGCGGGTTTCCTCGATCAAGGCCAGGACTTCGGGAGCTTTCAGGACACCGGCGACCCGCCCGTCGTCGTCCACTGCAACACCCAGGCCGGACGGCGAGGAGAGCGCCGCATCCAGGGCGCGGCGCAGGGTGTCCCCCTTGCGGAACAGCGAGCCACCAGGGATCAGGCCGGCACCGTCGCGGGGTGACGACCAACCAAGGGGCCGGGAGTCATCGTCAATCACCAGCGCCCATTCCCCGTTCCTGCGGCCCGCCTCATGTCCGTCAGACGCGCCAACCATGGTCACCGGGTGGAGCCTGACGGAATCGGCGACGTTGAAAGCAAGGTGCCGGAAACCGCGGTCGCGCCCCACGAAGGAGGCAACGAAGTCGCTGGCCGGTGCCCGCAGGATCTCCTCCGGCGCTGCGTACTGGGCCAGTTTTCCGCCCACTGCGAAGACCGCGACTTTGTCCCCCAGCACGGTGGCTTCATCGATGTCGTGGGTCACGAAGACGATGGTCTTGGCCAGTTCCCGTTGAAGCCTGAGAAGTTCCTGCTGCAATTCGTCCCGCACCACAGGATCCACCGCACTGAAGGGTTCGTCCATGAGCAGGACCGGAGGGTCGGCGGCCAGGGCCCGCGCAACTCCCACGCGCTGTTGCTGGCCGCCCGACAGTTGCGACGGATACCGCTTGCCAAGGGCGGAGGCCAGCCCCACGACGTCGAGCAGTTCCGCGGCCCGCCTGCGTGCGTCGGATTTGGACACACCGTTGAGCCGCGGAACTGTCGCGATGTTGTCCAGGACGGTGCGGTGCGGCAACAGGCCCGAGGACTGCATGACATAGCCCATGGACCGGCGCAGTTCCGGGGCCGGAACCTGCGAAACGTCCTTTCCGTCAACAGTGATGGTGCCCGATGACGGCTCGACCATGCGGTTGATCATGCGCAGCGAGGTAGTTTTGCCGCACCCGGACGGCCCGACAAAAACCGTGATGGCTCCCTTGTCAATGGACATGGAGAGGTCCTCCACCGCCGGCTGTCCGCCTTGGTACCGCTTGGTGACGCTCTGGAACTCAATCATGGCTGGGGCCATACCTGGACTTGCCTATCTGTGGTCGCGGCATCGGGCGGTACATCGGTCGGTAGAGCCACATGATCATAAGCATGCTTATTTAGAGGCTGCAAAGCCGATCTTCACCCAGAGTAGCCAGCCTCCATGGTGATGTCAGCGACGCCACGGATTCCGTAATGAATCGGCAATGTTCACCGTTTGCGCCGCTTACCGCTCCTTTCTTCCGCACGGTCATGCCGGTACCGCTCGGCGGCGCGCTGGCCGCGGTCGGCGGACATGACCTTCTGGTGCCACTCCCGCTGGTAGGCGCGGCGTGCGGCGGCATCGTGCTTGCGGTTCAGGGCTGCGAGCTCACGCTGGAGTTTGAGGTAGCTCGCCCACCGCCGTGGATCGAGGGACCCGTCGGCCAAAGCTGCCTGGACGGCACAGTCGGGTTCGGCCTGGTGGGAGCAGTCCGCAAAACGGCACGCGGACAACAGCGTTTCCAGGTCGCCGAACATTTCCTCCATGCCGTCCTCGGCGTCGAACAGGCCAAAGCCCCGGACGCCGGGGGTGTCCATCAGGACCGCGCCCCCCGCCAAAGGGATAAGTTCCCGGGAAGTGGTGGTATGCCGTCCTTTCCCGTCCCCTGTACGCACGGACCCCGTTTGCTGGATGTTCCTGCCGGCGAGCGCGTTGATGAGCGTGGACTTTCCAGCACCCGACGGTCCCAGGAGGACCAGAGTGGAGCCGGCCGGAATGTGCTGCCTGAGCTCGTCCAGCCCGTCGCCGTGCTCGGCCGAGGTGGTGACCACTTCCACTCCGGCCGCCTGGAGGATGACCTGTCCCACGACATCGTCCGCCAGGTTGGCCAGGTCCGCTTTGGTGATCACTACCAGCGGAGTGGCGCCCGAGTCCCAGGCCGCAACCAGTGTCCGTTCCAGCCGGTTGTGCGTCAGGGGCCGGTCCATGGGCACCACCACGGCCACGATGTCGATGTTGCTGCCGAGAATCTGTTCCTCTGAGGACGCCTCGAAGGCGCGCTTCCGGCTCAGTGCCGAACGGCGGGGAAGAACGTCGACGACGGCCGGCTCCCCCGCGCCGTTGGTGCCGAGCCATACCCAGTCACCGGTGGCGGGAACGGGTCCTTGCCCGGGGTAGGGCAAGTGCAGGAGCCCGGCAGCCGACGCGACCAGGATCCGGTTGCGGTCCAGCCTGACGATGCGGCCGGGACGGTCATCGGGGCCTGACAAGGCGGCAGGTACGGGATGGGCCAGAAAGAGGGCGGCGATGGATGGCGTGTAACCGTAATCGGCCGGGCCGGAGATGGGATTGCTTGAGGGGTTGCTTGAAAAAGCGGAAGTATTCAATGGTTGGCCTCTGGTGAGGCCCGGGCCGCCTAGCTGTGGACGGCGGACGCCGGGACAGGGATGGTGATGTGCTGGACGCGCAGGGCACTGGTGTGCAGGGCGCGCAGGACCGTGGCAGTTATCAAAATCCACCTCCTTGGCATCCGGGCCGGCCGTTGATCGGCCGGCAGCGTTCTTCAGCGTAGCGGTACCGGCGCCTCCGCGCCAGAGTCAGCCGGCGTGGTCGGTGAGCTTTCCATCCGCAGGGCGTTCCCGATGCAACCGCAGAGCAACGTCAACCAAGGAAACGCGGTTGAGCCCAGGGACGTCTTCCAACGGTATCCACGCGGCGTGAGTGGTGCTTCCGTCAACCTCGTGGGTCAGTTCGCCGCCCGTGATGCTGGCCTCGTAGACCAGCCGGAGGGCCTGGAAATCACGAACCGCGCCGTCCGGCTGGACGTCCCGCGGCCAGTGTCCGACATCGATGCCGAGCATGCCGTCAATGTGGGCCTCGTAGCCGGTTTCCTCGAACACCTCGCGCCGGCAGCCGTCCACGGGATGCTCCGCGAGGTCCAGTCCGCCACCCGGCAGCGTCCACCCTTCCTTGCCGTCCTGCTTCCAATAGGCCAGCAGGATCCTGCCGTCCTGGACGATGACGGCATAGGCGGCGGGGCGGGTGTCAAACTCCAGGCTCATGGTGCCAGCTTAGGCTGCTGCAGCCCGGAGGTGCGTCAGGGAGGCCTCAGGGCAGCTCGGCTGCGGCAATGGGACCGGCTTCTTCCGGTCCCAGGTCAGGTACTTGCCGGAGTTCGACGGCGGTTCCGGGCTTCTCGAGTTCCAGCACCTTGATGCTGTTGCGGCCTGCGTTCACCAAGGGCGCAGGGGCGTACAACGTCACTTGCGGACCCTTGGCCCAGTAGCGGCCCAGCAGGAATCCGTTCAACCAAAGGAATCCCTTGCCGGAGTCCGGGAGCGCAATATAGGTGTCCGCCGCTTCTTCGGCGTGGAAATCCGCGCCGGGCAGTTTCTCCACCTGCTCCGCGTCCCAGTCGGCCAGGGCCACCGGCGCCTGGGTCCAGTGGAAGGTGTACCGCTGGTTGATGAGGACGCCGCCCAGGATTCCTTTGGACTGTCCGGTCAACGGACCATAATTGATCCGCCCCAGGTTTTCCACCAGGATGTCCAGCCTGGCCGCCACACCCTGACCTGTAACAGACAGCCCCTCCGGACCCGTTACGTCATCCAGGACACCGGCAAAGGATCCATCAACCCAGATGTAGGCGCGGTCTGCCAGGCCGCTGATCCTGATCCGGCACTCCGTTGGGGTCTCCGGGAGTCCCGGCAGGATGGCCTCCGACGTATACAGCACCATGCCGCCGTCGAGTCCCAACTGCTCAAAGGTGAGCGGCTTGACGCTGGTGACCGGCTTGCCGCTTTCCCGCAGGAACTCCAGGAGATCCCCCGGCTCGGACAACGGCAAGGTGGCGGCCGGCAGCACTGGCGGCACGGCCAGCAGGTCAGCCGGCAACTGGGGCAGTTCGGTGATTCCACTGGCGCGGTGGAACTCCCGGCGGAGGGCATGGAACTTGGGCGTCAGCTGGCCGTTTTCGGCGATGGGTGCATCTGAGTCATAACTGGTGACCGTTGGCTGGAGCATGGTGCCGTCGTGGTTGCTGCCGGATCCCAGACCGAAGTTTGTCCCGCCGTGTGCCATGTACACACAGAGCGACCCGCCAAGGTCCAGCATCTTGCGGGCTTCCGCAGCGGCGTCTTCGGCGTCGCGCCGATGGTGGTGCTCACCCCAATGGTCGAACCAGCCGCCCCAGAACTCGACGTTGAAGAACGGCTCATCAGGGCGGCGGCGCTTCCACGTCTGGATGGCTTCATCGCCGCGGCTCCCCAGCGTTGCCGTCGCCCACGTGCCCTCTACCGAACCGCCGTCGAGGAAGTAGTCATTGCCGCCGTCCGCGGTGAACAGCAGTTCGGTGATGCCCCGCTCTTCCAGGACCCTCCGGTTCCACCTGATGTAGTCGTGGTCGTCACCATAGCTTCCGTACTCGTTCTCGATCTGCACGGCGACCACGGGACCACCGGCCGACGACTGACGGGAAGCGATGATGGGGAGGAGGTGGTCGAACCACTCCTCGATCGCCGACGTGAACCGGGCATCCATGCACCGGAGCCCGATGCCCGGAATTCCTGTCAGCCACGCGGGAAAGCCACCATTGTCCCATTCCGCGCAGATATAGGGTCCCGGGCGGACGATGACCTCCAGGCCTTCTTCGGCAGCGGTGTCGATAAAGGCTCCCAAATCCCGCCATCCGGTAAAGTCCGGCGCCTCGTCGCGCTTAGGCTGGTGGAAGTTCCATGCCACGTAGGTGTCCACGGTGTTGGCGCCCATTGCCTTGAGGCGGCGCAGGCGATCCCTCCACAATTCCGGGTGCACACGGAAGTAGTGGATGGCGCCGGCGAGGATGCGGTACGGTTCACCCGAACGGTGAAGGACGGCGTCGTGGTAGCTCAAAAGGGCGTTGTTCACACGGAACAGATTAGCTCAGATTCCAACATTTATGCACAGGTGATTAACACATGACCAACTTGGATACCGCACCAGCGGAGCAGGTATGCCCGGCCGCTCCCGAAGGACAGGGCCCGTGCGTCCAGTTGTGGCCTGAACGGGAAGTACCACTGGGCGGCGTCCGTGCCATGAACGTCTACCGCACGCTTCCGCAGCGCGGGTTGCCGACCGTTGGTGCATGGTGTTTCCTGGACAGCTTCGGGCCTGACCGGGTTGCCATGAGTGTCCTCCCCCACCCGCACTGCGGCCTGCAGACCGTGACGTGGCCGTTGGAAGGTGCAGTCCGCCACCGCGACAGTGTGGGCAGCGACGTGGTGGTCAATCCGGGCGAGCTGAACATCATGACGGCAGGCCACGGCATTTCCCACTCGGAGTTCTCCGTTCTTCCCACGCCGCAGGACGGCCGGACCCTCGCCGCGGATGAAATCCCGATGTCCCGCGGACTGCAGCTGTGGGTAGCGCTTCCTGATGAGCACAGGCACCGCGAGCCGTCCTTCGAGCAGCACCGGGAACTTCCCGTGGCCGTGGGCGATGGCTACACGGCCACAGTCATGGTGGGTGAGTTCGCCGGGCAGCAGTCGCCCGCAACCATGTTCAGCCCGATCGTAGGGGCGGACATCGTAGGCTCCGGGCTTCTGCACCTGCCCCTGCGCGACGACTTCGAACACGCCGTGCTCGTCCTCGACGGCCACGTCACCATCGACGGCGAAAGTATCGGCCCCGGACCGTTGGCCTACCTCGGTGCCGGCAGGTCCTCGCTGGCCGTGGAAGCCCGGCCGGACACCCGGTTCATGCTGCTGGGCGGGGAGCCGTTCGGCGAGGACCTGCTGATGTGGTGGAACTTCGTGGGACGCACCCACGAGGAAGTGGAGAAGGCCCGGGAAGAATGGGAGGCCGAAGGCCTGCTCGACGACGACGCTGCCGCCGCCTCGCGCTTCGGCCACGTCCACGGACACGGACCCGCGGCCGGTGCCGAGGCCGGCCGGATTCCCGCACCACCGCTGCCCGGCGTCAAGCTTCGGCCACGAACCCGCGGGTAGCTCAGGCCGGCTGTTCGGCCACCAGCCGGGGCACGCCGAAGACGGGATCCTGCTGCAGGATCCTCACGTCCGTGATCCCGCCCTCGGCGAGCCTGGCCTTGAACGATTCCTGCAGCCGTAAAACGTTCATGCCCAAGCCGCTGCCAAGGATCACGGGACCCGCCAGGCCCAGCTGCCGGACGGCTTGCGCCGCGAGGTCCGCAAGGTCCCGCCCGGCCTGCTCGACCAAGCCGATGCCCACCTCGTCACCGGCATCGGCTGCTTCCACCACCAGGCGGGCCTGCTGCGCCCAGTATCGGCGGCCCGTATCCGGCGAGTGGAACAACGCGATCAGCTTGCCGGGCTCGTCCACGCCGCAGGCCTCAAGCAGGGCACGGCTGAGGCGGTCCGGCTCCAGGCCCTGGTTCATCCGCCGGAGACTGTGGCGCACGGCTTCCCGGCCCAGCCAGTAGCCGCTGCCTTCATCACCCAGGAGGTACCCCCAGCCACCTGCCCGGGCCTCTTGGCCGGCCTGGTTCCGCCCCCACGCTGCGGATCCCGTTCCGGCTATGACCGCAACGCCGGTGCTTGCACCACCGGCAGCCAGCAGCAGCCTGGAGTCGTGGACCACGGTAATGCGCGCACCGGGCACATGCGGCGCGATGAGGTCCGCGAGCGCCCTGGCGTCCTCGTCGGTATCGATTCCCCCCGCACCGGCGTACACCTGGTCAACGGTGCCGCCGCCGATCTTTCCGAACAACTCCGCAAGATTGGCCATTGCCTGCTCAACGGTAACGTTCTGGACGTTGGAACTGCCGGCGTTTTCATCGCGCACGGGAACACCGTCCTCGAACCGGACCCCACGGGTCTTGGTCCCCCCGATGTCGAGTCCGATCACGGTGCCGGTGATGGCCGGGGACGCGGAGGAATGCGCGGCAGAGTCAAGATTGTTCACCGTGAAAGACTAGCTTGGAGCGTCCGGAGGAGAAACCACATGCCCCTGTTCACCACACCCTTCATTGCTGCTCCCATGGCCGGCGGTACGTCGACGCCCGCACTGGTCCAGGCTGTGCACGATGGGGGCGGACTGGGCTTCCTGGCCGCCGGGTACAAAAGCCCCGACGCCATGGCGGCGGAGATTGCCGCTGCACGCGCCGCCGGAGTTCCCTTTGGCATGAACCTCTTCGTGCCAAACAGGGAGCAGTTGGCCGCACTGCGTGGCAGCAAGGAACGGGCGCGCCTGGAGGCCTACGCGTCGGATCTGGAAGCAGAAGCCGCCCGGTACGGGGCCACAGTCCCGGCGTTGCGCCTGGATGACGACGACGCCTGGCAGGGCAAAATCGACCTCCTGTTGGCCGAACCGGTGGAGTACGTGAGTTTCGCCTTTGGACTTCCGGGCTCGTCCGTGGTCAAGGCCCTGCAGCACGCAGGAACGACAGTCATCTCAAGCGTCACCAGCGTGCCCGAAGCACTGGCAGCTGCCGCGGAAGGTCCGGACGCCATCGCCGTCCAGCACAGCTCCGCCGGCGGCCACACGGCCGCCTTCCTGACCTCCGGCGTGACCTCGGGAACCGTCCCGGCCAGCACGACGGCGGACCTGGTCGCCCAGGTGCGTGCCGCCGTCGGACTTCCCCTGGTAGCGGCCGGTGCCGTGATGGATGCGGGAAGCCTCCGGCAGGTTCTGGCGGCAGGGGCGGTAGCCGCACAGGTGGGTACGGCGCTGGTGCGTACCGACGAAAGCGGTGCACGGCAGCCGCACAAGGATGCGCTCGGTGATCCCCGGTACACCGGCACAGCCATGACCCGGGCGTTCACGGGCCGCTGGGCCAGGTCCTTGGTCAACGAGTTTGTCATGGACCATCAGGACGCTCCGGAGGGTTACCCTGCCATCCACCACCTGACGGCACCCCTCCGTGCCGCGGCCTCGGCGGCAGGCGACCCGGAGCGGTTGAACCTGTGGGCCGGCACAGGCTGGCAGGCAGCCCGGAGTGGCCCGGCCCGGGAAGTGGTCAAGACGTTCCTGAGCGGGCTCTGACCAGTTCAGCAAGCAGCGCTTCACCCCGCCCCACCACCATTTCGCGGAAGAGCCGGACAGCGTCGGGTTCGAAGGTGCGCTCCCGCCACGCGATGCCGATCTGGCGGAACGCCAGCCCTGATTCGATGGGGATCTCTACGAGTCCCAGCTCCGTTTCCGGAAGGAATTGGCCTGTTCCCGAGCCGGGGCCGGCCGGTGGAAGGATGCTGTAGCCAAGACCGGCCGACACCAGTCCGCGCACGGTGGTGGACTCCTGGACCTCGAACGCCGTGCGGGGCCGGAAGCCGGCTTCCCGGAGCAGGGCTTCGCCCAGGGCACGGAGGCCGACGCCTTCGGGAAGCGTCACGTAGGGATCGTTTCGCAGTTCCGCGAGGTGCACGCTGCTGCGCCGGGCAAGGGGGTGCCGGTAGTGCAGCACTGCCCGAAGCGGTTCGCGGTAGAGGGCGTGGGACGTGATGCCCCTGCCCGCCGGTGCGATGGGCGCTGTCAAGGCAAAGTCCGTGTCTCCGCGCGAAAGTTCGTCCAGGCAGCCATCCCGCGGACCCTGTCGGAGGTCAAACACGATATTGCGGTGCCTGGATCGGAAAGCGCCGATGAGCAGGGGCAGGGTTGCCTCCCCGAACGTGTGCTGGAACGACACGCCAATCCGCCCGCGGACAATGTTGGACTCGTCCCGGACGCGGTCCAGTCCGGCCTGGAAGTCTTCCAACGCGGCCTCGACATAAGGCAGGAGCGTCCTGGCCGCCGGTGTCAGGCGAATTCCCCGCCCGTCACGGACCAGGAGGTCCATTCCTACGATTGCGCTTGCCCTGGCCACCGCCCGGCTGACCGTCGACTGGGGCACGCCAAGGATGTGTGCTGTCTCGGTCATGTGCTCGGTACGTCCGAGCTCGGCCAGGACAGGCAGGAGGGGCAGAAGCTGGACCAGTTGGTGGTGGTCGGGTTCCATCCGGGCTTCCTCCGGCTTCCTTGATTCATGCACAAATGCATCGGTTGTCATCAAATTATGCATTGGATCATCAAGCTCCGGGAGGCCTACTCTGGGCCGGTGAATGAAGCTGCCACTGCCACCGCCGCCCCGTGGGAGGGCCACGTCCGCGGGTCCCGGGGCTACCGACGCGTGCTGGCCGCCCTGGCCCTGGCGGGAGTTGCCACCTTTGCTCAGCTCTACTCCACCCAGGCTGTACTCCCCCTGATGGCCCACGACCTGTGGATTTCCGCCGCGGAAGCCGCGCTCAGCATCTCGCTGGCCACGATCGGCCTGGCCGTCACCGTCCTTCCGTGGTCATTCGTGGCGGACAGGATCGGACGCGTGCGGGCCATGGGAATCGGTATTGCAGCAGCCACCGTGCTGGGACTGGTGGTGCCACTGGCTCCCACGGTGCCGCTGCTGCTTGGCCTGCGGACTTTGGAGGGGATGGCGCTGGGAGGCATTCCAGCAATTGCCATTGCGTACCTGAACGAGGAAGTCACCAGGATCCACACAGCCCTGGCCGCCGGCAGCTATGTCGCCGGGACCACACTGGGTGGACTTGCCGGGCGTTTGGTGGCCGGACCTGTCGGGGAAGTGTGGGGCTGGCGCGCCGCCGCGTTGGCTGTTTCCCTGCTCGCAACGGTCTCGGCTGTGCTCTTTCTGGTGCTCATACCCAAACAGCGGCGCTTCACTCCGTCCGCAGCCACAGGCTTGCGCGGAGCCCTCCGGACGTTGGCAACCCATGCAGCCAACCCCAAACTGCTGGCCCTTTACCTGCAGGCCTTCCTGCTGATGGGCGGTTTTGTGGCCGTGTACAACTACCTGGGATTCCGGCTGCATGCAGGGCCGTTCAACCTTCCCGCCAGCGTCGTCAGCCTGATCTTCCTGGCCTATCTGTCCGGCACCGTCAGTTCCCGGTGGGCGGCCGGGCTCACCACCCGTTTCGGACGCCGCCGGGTCCTGCTCGGCGGCATCGCTGTGATGTCGGCAGGTCTCGCCCTGACGCTGCTGGACAATCTTGCGGCCACGCTGGCAGGACTGGTGGTGTTCACCGGCGGCTTCTTTGCAGCCCACAGCGTGGGGTCCGGATGGACGGGAGCGATTGCCACCACGGGACGCGCCCAGGCGGCGTCGCTTTACAACCTCTCCTACTATCTTGGTTCCAGCGTTATTGGCTGGGCGGGCGGCCTGGCCTTCCAGTCCTTCGGTTGGACGGCACTGGCCGTGGGCGTCATCGTCCTGGCCATCACGACGGCGGCAGTCACCGCCGCTGTGCATCGGCCACCAGAGCGCCGGGACCGTTGACGCCGGAATACCGCAACCTAGAATCAGAGGCATGAAGAGGGCCTCCCAGCCGAGGGAATTGTCGTCGCCTGAACGGTTGCAGGCTTTTACCGATGCGGTCGTGGCCATCGCCCTGACCCTGCTGATCCTGCCCCTGATGGAAAGCGTGGGTGAACTGTCCGACCATCACGGCACCACGGCCGGATGGTTGGTGGAAGAACGGTATCCACTGTTGGGATTTGCCCTCAGTTTCCTGCTGATCGCCGTGTTCTGGGTCCATCACCACCGGTTGTTCAGCAACGTTCGGAAGGTGGATCCGGGACTGCTCTGGCTCACCATCGCGTGGATGCTCACCATTGTGTGGATGCCGGTAGCCACCGCGTTGTCCACGCAATTGCAGGGCGACTGGGCCCAACCTTTGGTGTACATCGGCACGTTGTTCGCTGCCAGCTTCCTCCTCCTGTTGGCCCGCCTGTACTTGCGGTCCCATCCTGATCTTCATGATCTAAAGGACACCGCGGAGGTATCAGGCATCAGGGCAAGCGCAATCGTGGCCGGTCTGTTCCTGGTTGCCTTGGTCATCGCCTTTGCCGTTCCGGATCTCGGCAATCTGCCCTTGCTCCTCATGATCCTGAGCGAACCCCTGCAGCGACTTGACCGGAGACTGTACAAAAGGGCCTGAAAGTCCCTGCCTGGCGCTCGAAATCCAACGCCTATGATGGTTGCAGGGCAATTTCAGGAGGATCATTGAGCAGCCAGGCGAAGAATGTTCGGCACATAACCGGTGGTGCAGAGCCGCTCGATGCCATCGACGGGAAAATCCTGGCAGCTCTGGTGGACGACGCCAGGATTTCCAACAAGCAACTGGCCGAGTTGGTGGGGATCGCACCCTCAACAGCCCTGATGCGCACCCGCGCACTGTCCGAGCGCGGAATCATCGAGGGGTTCGAGGCAGTCCTGAGCCTGCCCGCCATCGGACGTTCGGTCCAGGCCCTGATCGCGGTCCGCCTCCGCGCCCACGACCGGGACCAGATCGACCGGTTCACTGCACGCGTTCCCAAGCTCCCGGCTGTCATCTCCACGTTCCACACCACTGGTTCCGTTGACTACCTGCTGCACATCGCCGTCGCGAATACCGACGATCTCCGCAATTGGCTCCTGGACAACCTGGCCACCGATCCCGTGGTGGGCCACACCGAGACCACCATGGTGTTCCAGCACATCCCGGGCAACCGCGGTCCGCTGCCGGAGTAGAAGCCTTTGCCGCGGCGTCCCCTCAGCCGCGGCGTCCGGAGCGAACGGAGACGGCGGCCGGGACCAGCGCCGCCGCGCCGCACGCAGCGGTAAAACCCACGACGGCGGTCTGCTGGCCCAGAGCTGAAACCGCCAGTCCCAGCCCAATCACCGGAACGGCGCTGCCCAGGTACGTGATGACATAGACCGTGCTGATGACCTGCGCGTGCCGGGACGGCTCAACCTTGCCGGCCACGTTGTTGAAAACATGGCGGAAAGCAATGCCCTGCCCAATACCGGCTGCGACGCTGGCCGCCACGAGCAGCAAGGGGCTGGACAGCCCGGAAGCCACTCCGATCAACACCACGGAGACACCCAGCACGGCCAGGCTCAGCGGCACAACAAACCGGCCCCGGACCTCCAGGAGCTGGCTCAGCGCGGAAGCGCCCAGCGTGATCCCCGCCAGCACGCCCAGGAGGGGACGCGAGTCCACCTGCAGCATTGAGGCGAAAACGCCGGGCGCCAGGGACAAGCAGAAACCGAACACCGCAAAACTCAGGAAACCCACCGACGACGCCAGCCAGAACGCTCCCCGCGCGTGTTGCGAAACAGCCGGTTTCCGCGGCGCGAGGACGGCGAAGGCAGGCCTGCCCAGGGCCGGGGCTATGGCGGGCCGGGCTTTGAGCAGCCACAGCGGGACCAGTGCCGCAACCAGCACGGCCGAGTGGATGTAGTAGGGCGCCCGCGTCGGGTCAGGCAGCAAGGACAACAGTCCCCCGATCGCGGGACCGGCCGCGACTCCGCCGGCCGATGACAACAGCGTAAAACGGGAAGCCCAATCCGGGCGCTGGGGCAGCAGCTCCCGCAATGCCGCGGAGCTTGCACCGGTAGCCAGGCCCACGGCCACACCCTGCAGGGCGCGGCCGGCGCTGAGCATGCCAAGCCCGTTTGCCTGGGCAAAGATCAACCCGCCCAACAGTCCCACCAGGACAGCGAGCACCAAGGCCGCACGCCGTCCGATGTGGTCCGACCAGTGGCCGGCAACCATGAGAACGGTGACCAGGGCGAGGACATAACTGGAGAAGGCGATGGTGACGTCCAGGGAAGACAACGCCCACTGGTCCTGCAGCAAGGGATAGAGAGGCGTGGCCAGATTGGCGCCCACCAGCAGGGCGAAAATCACGACGCCGGCCAGCACCAGCCGCGACGTTGTGGACGCGTCCCAACCCCAGTGCCCCGCTGTGGCTGGACGCATGCGGAGTTCGCTCAAGACAGTCATGGTGTGGTGTGCCTTCGCCTCAAGGTCCCCGCCCCGCCTTGTGGGCACGGCGCGAACCGCAAAAGAATTCGGTGGCAACAGGATGCAACGTGTTTGGGCTAATGGGCTCCACAAGCTGGGATGATTGAGCAAAACAGTCAAAGCCATTCAGCCAGATTGATGCGGAGTGACCATTTGAACACCCTCGACCCCTTGGACCTGAAGATCCTGCTCGAACTCATCAAGGACCCACGGATCCAGATAGCCGAACTCAGCGAGTCCCTGGGAATCGCCCGCAACACGGCGCAAAGCCGGCTTAAAAGGCTGTTGCGAAACGGCGTGCTCCAGGCTTCCGGCCGCGAGGTGGACCTGGAAAAGGTGGGTTACGACGTCGTCGCCTTCGTCACCATCGAGGTCACCCACCGGGAACTCGACGGCGTCATAGGCGCCTTGCGGCTCATCCCCCAGGTGCTGGAGGTCCATGAAATCTCCGGACGCGGGGATTTGTGGTGCCGGGTGGTAGCCACGGACACCCACAATCTGCAGGCGGCGCTGAGGTCCGTCCTGCGGACCAAAGGCGTCATCCGGACTGAAACGGTGCTGGCCCTGCACACGCACATCCCCTACCGCACCGAACCATTGATGGAGCGCCTCGCACGGGCAGCCAACACGCGGCCGGCATGACACCTGCGCGTTGACTCAGCTTCCTGTTCGCGGCACTAGGATCGTCACCATGGAATGGCTTTCACACATCACTGACATCAACTGGCTCGCAGTACTGATCGCCTTCGTGGCTAGCATGGTGATCGGGTTCGTTTGGTACATGCCTGCCGTGCTTGGACGCCGGTGGATGGAGGCCATCGGCAAGACGGAAGAAGACCTGAAGAACATTGAAGGCGGCGCGGGGATCTGGGGTCCCATGATGCTGGCCGCAGCAATTACCAGCATTCTCCTGGCAGTCCTGATCAGTGCCCTGAACCTCAATACCTTCTTCGCCGGCGCCTTCTTCGCACTGATCGTGGCACTGGTCTTCCGCGCAGGAGGGCACGTCATCCACAACGGCTTCGCCGGACGCCCGTCGGCCGTCACCGTGATCGACTCCGGGCATGACATCGTGGCCATGACGGTTGCGGGAGCCATTATCGGGGCCATGCAGTAGCGTTCATCCGTGACCATTATCGATAACGCCGTCTACGTTGACGGTGTCCGTACGGCAACCCCGCACAGCCTGGAACAAACCTTTGAAACGCTGGCGGAGCACGGCGGCATGGCCTGGATCGGGCTCTACCGGCCAACCCGGGAAGAGATGGCAGCCGTTGCCCAGGAGTTCGAACTCCATGAACTGGCCGTGGAAGATGCCGTTTCCGCCCACCAGCGGCCCAAGCTTGAGCGCTACGACCACAACCTGTTCACGGTCCTCAGGCCAGCCCGATACCTGGACGACCAGGAAACAGTCGAGTTCGGCGAACTCCATATCTTCACCGGACCCAACTTCGTGGTCACCGTCCGGCACGCGGAAACGGGCGGCGTTGCCCGGGTACGTCAGCGGTTGGAGAAACGCCCGGACCTCATGAAACACGGCCCGGAGGCCGTACTGTACGCGCTTCTGGACCAAGTGGTGGACGACTACGCTCCGGTGGTGGCCGGACTCGAGAACGACATCGATGAGATTGAGGACCAACTCTTCAGCGGCGATACTGCGGTCTCCCGCCGCATCTATGAACTGGCGCGAGAGGTCATCCAATTCCAGCGGGCCATCCACCCTCTGCCGGACATGATCGCGTTGCTGGAAAAGGGGTTCGAGAAGTACGGTGTGGACATTGAGCTGCAACGCTCCCTGCGGGACGTAGAGGACCACGTCCAGCGGGTCATCTCCCGGGCCAACTCCTTCCGCGACCTGCTGCAGAACGCACTGACCCTTGACGGCACGCTCACCGCCAACCGCCAGAACGAAGCCAGCGCAGCGCAGAACGAGCAGGTGAAGAAGATTTCGTCGTGGGCGGCCATCCTGTTTGCGCCATCATTCGTGGCCGGCGTGTATGGCATGAACTTTGACCACATGCCCGAACTCCACTGGCAGTTCGGCTATCCGCTGGCCGTGGGACTCATGTTCGGCGCGGCCTTGCTGATGTATGTCATCTTCAAACGCAAAGGCTGGTTGTGACTCCCCGCGTCCCATGAAAGGCCGGCGGGAGCCTATGCCTCGCGCTGAGAGTCCTGCGGAGCCTCGGCGGCTGATTTCAGGTCGGCGGCGAACTGCTCGAAGCTCGAATCGAAGGAAGGAATCCTGGCTGCGAACAGCGGAAAGACGGGTCCGCCAATGCGTTCGGTCATTTCGAACCTGGTTTGCCCTGCGCTGATTGGGGTGAGAGTGTAGGTGCGCTGGCCCAGGGCGTCTCCCCACGTCAGGCGACCCGGTGGATCAAACTCTTTGACCTTGAGTTTGAAAGTCCGGGAGCGGTCGAGTGTGGATACGAGTTCGATCCGCGAACCGGGACAAATGCTTCCTGTGAGGGAGACGATGGTTGAGTTCCACAGCGGGTAGCGTCGCCCATCTGTCAGGATGCCCCAGACTGTGGCCGGTGGTGCCTGGATTGATGTTGCCACGGTGGTGGTCCGGCTGAAGGTCTTCTTTTCGGTGATTGCCTGTCCGTCCTTCGGCATAGCGTCCGCCCTTTCGCCGGTGGCTGGGATTACCGCCCCGATTCCGCTTCCAAGTTTGGCTGAATCCTGACACAGTGACGCCCGGGATGGAATGGTGTATGCGCGACCGGCACCATCAGGCGGGGGCTCGGTCGCATTACTGCCGCGGTTGGCACCGGTGGTCGGGTCCGTATCGGAACCACCCCGGCAGGGCGGTGGTGAATGCCTCCCGAATGGCGGGAGTGTTGGAGATGGTCCAGTCGACCCGGCCTTTGACTTCTACTTCGGTCTTGTCCCACTCGAACCAGTTGATCATTTTCAGCTGCGGGAACTTCTTATGGATAGCCGGATCGAAAAGCTGACTCCACCAGGCCTCCTTGATGGCCAGTTCCTCCTCACCGCCAACTCCAGGGGCGAACAAGGCGGCTGTTTCGGGGATAGCCACAGGTTTGCCGTGGTCGACGCCGTAAATGGTGTAGAAGTCGGGGAGGAGACTGTCGTCGCCGTTGGCCGCGTTGTAGGTGCCGGTGAGCTGCTGGGCGAACTTGTCCGCCTCCGGGAGCTCGTTCTCGCCCCAGGGGTACTTCGAGCCCCAGTGGTAAAGGGACATCCCGACCCAGTCCACGGCGTCATCCCCGGGATAGTAGGGGCCGTAGGCGTCGTCCAGCATGGTCAGGATCCCGTCGGAATTCGTGTCCAGGGCTGTGAACTCGGCAGTGCCGGGTTTTGCTTCGTAGGTGCCGCCGGCGAACGGGTACCCGCCGCCGTAGTTCGGCGCCCACATCATCGCCGAACCCGGCGCGTGGGTGTGCACGGCTGTAGCGATGGTTTGGAACGCGGCGATGTACTTCCGGGGCTGTTGGGACCAGGCGTACCAGGATCCGTTCATCTCGTGCGCGAAACGCACGATCACCGGCACGCCCTCCCGGTTGAAACTGTCCAGGTCTTTGGCCAGGGCTTCGGCAGTTGTGTCTGTGATGGTGTCCAGGCCACCGTGGGGTTCGATGGTCAGCAGCATCATGTGCCCGGCGGCACGGATCTGCTCCACAGCCTGTTCCAGGTCTTCCTCATCCTTGGGTGTCAACGGGAACCCCGTAAAGGACACGCTGACCGCGGGTTTATGGCCGAGGTCCTGGGTAAACGTGGCCAAGGGTTTGTTGTGCCAATCCAGGTTCACCCCGAACAAAGCTCCATCAGCCGGCGGCAGGGAAGCCCGGGGGGTTACCTCGCAGGTGGGCATGGCCGGTGTTGTTTGGGCTTGCTTCTGCGCGAGGTCGTTGGCGAAGCCCACACCGGCTACCCCGAGCAGGGCGAGTCCGATGACGACGGGCAGGATGAAAGCCCTGCGCAGTTCCGCCCGGCTTTCCTGAGTGGACCCACGGCGCTTCATGGATGACTCCCCCAACTACAAACACCCTGTCTTTCCGGCTGGCATGTCAGTCCCATCCTAGATAGAGCCGGTTCCAAGGAGGCAACCAGCACGCGGGTGTCGGTCGGCGATTCTGCGACCTTGCCGGGAGATGCCGTTACCCGCTGCATCGGATGGCGCTAGCAGACACCACCGCCTGACCTGCGGTCGTAGCGGGGAAGCCCTGGGGTCAAAAAGGCTCCCCAGCCACCGTGTCCTATGGCCGCCATGCCTTCCTTATGCGTCGGGGATTCCGGACCAAACCAGGAAGACGTTGTCCCTTTGCGCTGTCAGCAGTGAGCGAGGGAAGCCAGCGGCAGAGGGCCCAGTAGGCGATGCCGAAGGTCAGTGACCCTGCGATTGCCAGGATGGGGCTGGTGGGAAGCAACGCCGGGTAGATGAGCCAGTGCGTGAGGTAGATGTACAGGGAGGCTGCGGCAAGCCAGCCCGTGAGGCGTCGGAGGAGGGCCGGGACAGGCAGCGCGGGTATCCATGCGATCAGAAGTATTCCGGCGGCGACCGTAATCTCGCGCGGGGTGTTCAGAAAGTATCCCGGTACGGTTGCGAGCGTGATGAGGGAGACGGTAAGTCGTTGGAGAGTAGTTCGTGACTGTGCGAGGGCCCAGCCGAGCACGAAGAGCCAGAAGACCGGCGCTGGCTTTGGCAGGCCAGGGTCAATGATGTCGTACCGGCTCAGCAGCGCGACCGCGAGGAACGCCAGCGCGGTTCCGTAGGGCCAGCGCCGCTCGAGCCGGCCCAGCCAGGGGATGGCCAGCAGCGCGGTCAGCGCAACCAGGATGTACACGAGCATTTCCACGAACCAAAAGTGCCATTGTGTGGTCACTTCCTGCGGACCCACCATGGCGTTGAGCAGGAAGACGTTGGCCACGGTGTAGTCGTCAGTAAGCAGGTACGCCACCGTGATGAAGGCCATGGCCGGAACGGCGATCCGGGCCACGCTGCGGATTTGCCGTCGCAGCCGCGAATTGGGGGCGCCGGTGAGGTGGAACCGCGCGAAGTTGTAGCCGGCGACCGCGAAGAGCAGGTGCGCCGTTTGGAGGGTGACGAGTTCCACGTGAGTGGCCACAACGCAAACGATCGCCAGTGCCCGGACCACGATGGAGGTCTCCAGGAATGATACGGCCCGCCGTTTCCGGGGTGCTCCGCGGCGCTCGAGTTCGTTGATGGTCATGAGGTGCCAGCCCGGGGGCAGTTGGCCCAGCGCACGTTCGAGCCCTATGGAGACAGCCACGTAAGACAGTGAATCTCCATCCAAGGACACGAACGTGTCTTCCCCTCGGACGTCGGCGCGGTCGAGTGCATCAGCATAGATGCGCCGGAGATCTGGGCCGGCATCATCTGCAGAGCAGGGAGCAGGGAACGGTCCGGACAGGGGCCTGTCACTGCTGGCTCCCGCCATGGCATTGATGGCCGGGTAGTCCACTTTGCCGTTTTCCAGCCGGGGCAGGGACCCGACGCTGCGTACTGTGATCGCGGTGCGTGGCAGGCCAATGGTTCCGGAGAGCATCTTGGCGAGCAGGGCCGGATCGTGGTCACCTTCGACGGCGACAACGAGGCGGTCGTCCGATCCGGCGGCGGCCGCCGTGATGCCTATGTCGGTATGGAGGCGTTCGACCTCCCCGAGGTCGATCCGGAGACCGACGATTTTTACGAAGCGGCTGCGCCTGCCGACGATCTCATATAGCCCGTTGGGGTGCTGGCGGGCGAGGTCGCCGGTGCGCAGTTCGTCGATTTCCCGGCCCAATGCCAGGTCGGCGGGTTTCTCGGCGTATCCGAGCATCACGTTCGGTCCGCTGTAGACCAGTTCGCCGTCGTCCAGACCGTCGACAGGGTCGATGCGGAACTCCCCGCCGGGCACGGGTATCCCAATGGTTCCGGGGTACTCCGATGCCAATTCAGGTGGGAGGTAACCCATGCGGGCTGTGGCTTCAGTGGCCCCGTACATGACGAAGAGTTCCCACCCGCCCCTCTGGCCGGTCTCAGCCCAGGACCGGACCTTCTCAGGTGCAAGCCTGCCACCCGCCTGGGTGACGTAACGCAGATGCGGAAGATCCATCTGGACAAATCCTGAGCGTTCCAGGAGGTCGAAGGTATAAGGCACCGCTGCGAACGATGTTGCCTCCTGCTGCCGGAACAGTTCCCAGAAGCAGGGGTCCACTACCGAAAGGTCCGTCAGCACCAGCCCGGCGCCACGGATCAGGTGGCTGTTGACGACGGAGAGGCCGTAGCAGTAATTCAGCGGCAGAGTCGTCGCTGCACGGTCGCCGACGCCGATATGCAGGTAGTCGGCAATGGCCTCGGCGTTGGACATGAGGTTGGAGTAGGACAGGCGGACCAGTTTGGGTGAGCCGGTGGATCCGGAGGTACTCAGCAGCAGGGCCAGCTCCGGGTGGAACGCGTGGACCGAACCTGGGCGCCGTTCGGTGAGATCGGGCATGCCGTCGCCGGTGCCCGAACCAAGTACCACGTCCGGGTCGTAGGCGCGGATGAGGTTGGAGAGAGCCTCTGGTTTGTCCGCAGGTGCGAGCAGGACAGGGTGACCGGCGGTGAGGGCCGCCAGGTAACCGACCAGGGAGCCCAGGTCGTTGGCTGCCGGGAGGGCTACCAGACGGCGTCCGGGGCCCAGCATGGCAGCGAACTGTTGAACCCGTGAGGCCAACTCCACGTAAGTGAGCGTTCCGTTGGAGGTGAGCACAGCGGGATTCTGGCCGAAGCGTGCAAGGTCGGTGAACCAGGCGGGGGCGAGGCCAGGAAAGGCGGTTACCACGGGAGGTCCGTGAAGTATGCGTGCATGGACAGGGGCCTTTGGATGGAAGGAGCTATGGCCCGGGCGGGGCCTGTGAAGAGGCCGCCGGTCCCGTCACGGCCCTGTCACCAAGCAGGACGGTGGGCGTGGTTCCGGCAGTGACGGTGACCGCCACCGGCGTGCCCACCGGCAGCCGGACTGTGTGGGGCTGCCAGGACCGCAACGACCGGCCCGAAGCGAGCCGGACGTAATGCAGCACGAACGCCCCGTGGTATTCGACGGCGTAGACCTCGGCAGAGGATCCGGCCTCCGGTGTCAGCGAGACCTCGTGGGGTCGCAGGACGATGTCCAGTTCTTTGCTCTCCGTCCAGCCGGTGCTGTAAGAAACCACGCCGATTTCGCAACCCAGGACGCCCCGGTGCACGGTGGCGGGAAGGAAGTCCGCGTCACCCATGAAGGATGCGACGAAGCGGGTGGCCGGGTTCTCAAAGACCCTCTCCGGGGTGTCGGACTGTTCGATGACACCTCCGCGCATGACCACCACGCGGGTGCCCAGGGACAGTGCTTCGTTCTGGTCGTGCGTGACGAGGACAGCGGTAGTTCCCGCCTCCCGGAGGGTCGCTACGGTGTCCCGCCGGACCTTGGCCCTGAGGGACTCGTCCAGACCCGAAAACGGCTCATCGAGGAGCACAACCGCCGGCCGCGGTGCCAGCGCCCGCGCCAAGGCAACCCGTTGCTGTTCTCCGCCCGATAGTTCGTGCGGGTAGCGGCGCGCCAGATGGCCAAGGCGCACGAGGTCAAGAGTCTCTCCGGCCCGTCTGCGGCGCTCCCCCCGGGGCAGCCGGTCCAGTCCGAATTCCACGTTCTTCGCAACGCTCATGTGCGGAAACAACGCATAGTCCTGGAACACGAGCCCCACTTCGCGCTTCTCGGGCTCGACGAAACAACCGTTGCCGGCAACGGTTTTCCCGGCAACCCGGATCATACCTTCATCCGGCCTCTCCAGTCCGGCGGCAAGGCGAAGAGTAGTTGATTTTCCGCAGCCCGACGGCCCGATCAAGGTGACCAGTTCACCGGCAGGGATTTCCAAGCCAAGGCCGGTCACGCCGGTCACGGAGCCGTAGTGCTTGCTCACACCCTCGAAAGCCAGAGCGGATCCCACGGGCCGGACCGTGGGATGCTGGGCTGTGACGGCTGCCAGGCGAGTGCTCATGCATGGGCCTTTCGAGGGATGTGGTCCGTGTGGGCCTCCGCCCGGCGGGAGTGCCGAATGATGATCAACACGGGAAGTACTGCGGCGGCGACGATCACCAAGGCCGGAAGCGAAGCTTTTTCCCAGAAGTTTTCGCGGGCCAGTTCATACACCCAGACGGAGGCCGTGGTGAATCCGAAAGGCCTCAACAGCAGCACGATGGGCAACTCTTTGACGGCATCGATGGCTACGAGCATCAGCGCCACCGCGATTCCTGATCTGGCCAGCGGAACATGCACCCGTGCCAGGACCCGACCGGGAGCTGCGCCCAGGCTCAGCGCTGAATATGTCAAGGTCGGTGAAATCCGGGCGAAGCCTGCGTCCACCGACTGATACGCCGGGGCCAGGAAGCGGACCACATATGCATAGAAGATTCCCAGGACAGAGCCGGTGACCAGCAATCCGGTGCCTCCAGGTACCCCAACGCCCTCAAGGACGTCATCCAGTGCCGCGAAGGCCAGCAATACACCGATGCCGACAACTGCGCCGGGCACCGCGTACCCAATCGAGGTCAGTTGCGCGCACAGCATGGTGAACCGCCCTCCCCCCAGGCGCACGCCATGGCCAACTATGATTGCCAACAGCACGCAGGCCGCGGCGGTGATCGAGGCTACAAGCAGCGTGTTGACAAGGTACTGACCGAAGCGCGGGTCGGCCAGGAACCCGGAATTCCTGAAAGCCTCGCCACCGGCCCAGAGCAAGAGTTGGAACACGGGGATCACGAAGCCGACGCTGAGCGCAGCGATGCATGTGCCAGTTGCGGCCCAGGCCCTGGCCCCGTGAAGAACCTTGGGCGCCAGTCCCAGGCCGCGGCCAGCGTGTACGTGGAAGCGCGCCCTGCCCCGCAATGCACGTTCCCCGGCGAGAACGGCTACCGCGAACAGCAACACCAGAATCGCCAGTTGCGTTGCCGCGTGGAAGTTGAACGTGCCCTTCCAGACCAGATACACCCCCACGGAGACAGTTTGGACGTTGAAGTACTGAACGGTGGCGAAGTCGGTCAGGGTCTCCATCATTACCAATGCGGTACCCGCCGCCAGCCAAGGACGCGCCAGTGGCAGCAAAACCCGCTGCAGGGCCCGTCCGCGGCCGGCACCGAGGACGCGGGACGCATCGTAGGCCCCAGCGGTGTGCTCAAGCAGCGCGGCCCGGGCCAGCAGAAATACATAAGGGTACAAGGACAAGGACATCACCAGCACCACCCCGGGCAGGGACCTGACCTCCGGAACCCACACATCCGCGCCGAACACCGCCCGCAGCAACTCCTGGACAGGGCCGGCGACGTCAAAGACCGACAAAAAGATGAAGCCCAGCACGTAAGCGGGGATCGCCAGCGGAAGCACCAGCAGCCAGGAAAAGATGCGCCGGAGCGGGAACCGGTAAGCGGTCACGAGCCATGCCAGCCCAACCCCCAGCGAGAGAGAACCAGCAGCGACCCCGAGCAACAACACGGCCGTAGTCATCACCATCTCGGGAAGTGTTCGAGGGAGAGCCGCCGCGTGTCCCACGTTCCCGATCCCATCCACCACCACGGCGAGTATCGGTGCTCCCACGGCGGCAGCGATGACCATCACCGCAAGTGACCACGACCGGCGGCCCCCGGGTTTTACCCGGAACCGCCGTTCCGCTGGCCCTGCCGCCTCAACCACAGTCACTTGTAGCCGGCCTCTGCAAGCAGGTCGACGGCTTCGCCGTTGAGGTCGCCGTAGGCTTCAGCATTCAAAGTCATCCGATTAAACCCTCCGAAGCCGGCGATCACCGCTTCCGGCCTTACCGAGGGATTGACGGGAAGTTCATGGTTGCCGTCGACAAATGCGTTTTGCCCCGTGGTTGACAGCCATTCGATCAGACGCCGGGCGTCCTCGGCGTTGTCAGAACCAGCTACGATTCCTGCGCCTGAAATATTGACATGCGTTCCCGCCCCATCCTGGCTCGCCCAGAAGAGCCTCACATTGAAGTCGGGCTTTTCCTTGAGCTTGCGCGCCAGGTAATAGTGATTGTTGATTCCGACCTGACAGGTTCCGACATTCAGGGCATCCAAAAGCAGGACATCATTGCTCATGATCTGAACGTCGTTGGCCACCCACCCCTTCACCACTTCCAAGGCCTTTTCCCGGCCGTAGAGATCGATCAGGCTTGCGACCAGGGACTGGGTATAGGCGGAGGTGGCATCGCGCATGCACAGCTTGCCCTTCCACTTCGGATCCGCCAGGCCAGCGTAGGTCTCCGCAGCATTGAACTGTGCGGGATCCACCTTCGTTGGGTTGTAGGTGATGGTCCTGGCCCGCATGGCAAGGCCATACCACCTGCCTTGCGGATCCCGAAGGTCCTGGGGCACGGCTTCGTTGAGCACCGGCGAGTCCAAGGCGGCGAGTTCGTCCTGCCGGGCAGCATTCCAAAGATTGCCAGCATCCACGGTCATGAAGACATCAGCAGGGGTATCGTCGCCCTCGGCCTTGAGTCGTTCGAGTAGTTCCGCATCGCCTCCGCTGACGAACTCAACGGTGATGCCCGTTTCCTTCGTAAACTGCCCGAAGGCACCTTCCAGATCATAGTGACGGGCCGAATAGATCTGCAGGTCTGCGGGCTTGGCACCAACTGCTCCGCACCCTGACGTGGCAACGGCCAGAACAGTGAGAAGCGCGGCGGCAGCGAACGAACGACGGATCACCGGGGCTCATTTCAGGACATGGCGGCGGGTCGGCCGCATTCTAGTGGGGAAGGATAGGCTAACTTAATTCCGCCACGCCGCGTGAAATATGAAGCCACCATCTCCCCCCGGACTTGGGGGACGCCCGCCTTGGCCTTGCCATCAAAGAGCTGACCGGGGTGGTCCTCGCCGTGGATCCGGCCTGGTGTGCTCCGGACGGAGAGTGCATCGCATGACGACGCTGGCTCCTGCGCCCACCTCGGGTCGCCAGGCAGTCCTGCCCCGCCGCATGCGGCTGTTCGCCGCCGCGACCATTACCTATATCTTCATCGAAGCGGTTGCAGCACTTTGGGCGGGCGGTGTCGCTGACTCCTCCGCACTGATCGCTTCGGACTGGATTCGGTCATGAAATAGCGTCGGCCCTTGCGTTGCCCCGGCAGTTCCCGGCCAAAGACCCGGTGCGGCGCGAGCACCTCACCCTGGGCTGGTGGTGGGCTGATGCCGGCGCCGCGCTCGCCATCGCAGGCATCGCCGTCCAGGAAGGCATCAACGCCTGGGAAGCCTTGATCAGCCGCCTGCACCGCCAGGCAAGCCCTCACAACCGGCCGGCGGGAGCTGATCCCGCCGGCCTCTCGGAAAGTGGAGCCTTGGTCAGATGGCCCCGCCTGCAGCGGCCGGCGCACCGGCATCGTGTCCGCCGTCGCCCACGGTTTCGCGGGCCACGTAGTTTTCGATGTCGAAGAGGTTCTCGGCGCGTTCGGTGATGTTGAGGAGCGTGGTCATGGAAGCCACTTCCTCCACCTGCTCCTTGAGGAACCAGAGCATGAACTGCTCGCCCAAGGCATCGCCCTCGGCACGGGCAGCCCGGAACATCTCCTCAATGTTCCGGGTGACTTCCTTCTCCTGCTCCAAGGCCAAGGCAATGGGTTCCTTGGCGTTGGTGAAGTTGTTGCGGACGGGTGCGATGCCGGGGATTTCCACGTGGACATTCCGGTCCAGCATGTACTGGACCATCATCATGGCGTGGTTGCGCTCTTCCAGGGACTGGCGGTAGAAGTGCCGGGCCAACTGGGGCAGATCTTCGCCGTCAAAATAGACCGCGACGGCGATGTATTGCTGGGAGGCCGCAAACTCATTGGCGACCTGCTCGGACAACAACTGGTTGAATGTCTTCTTAGCCATGGCACTGATCCTACCGCCGTACGCCGACGCTCATCGGTGGGATTGGTCACCACCGTCCCAGGCCTTTACAGCACTGTCTGGGCACACCAAACGCCGGCGCCGGCTGCGGCCACAGAAACCGCCATCGAGCCAACGCCGTTGACCACCGCCAGCACCGTCCGGCCGCTCTGGAGCAGCCGGATGGTTTCCAGGCTGGCAGTACTGAAGGTGGTGTAACCGCCCAGGAACCCCGTACCCAGGACCAACTGCAGCGACTCCGGCGCGTGGCCCCTCATCACCAATCCTGCAATCAGGCCCAGCGCCAGCGAACCCGACACATTGATCAGGATGGTGGCCCACGGCAGCGCGGTCTTCACACGGCTGCGGACAGCACCGTCCACTACGAACCTGGCTGCAGCGCCCGCTCCACCGGCGAGGGCCAGCAGTAAGACCATCATGCGTCCTGCCGTCCCTTGCCTTCGGCCAAGGCCGGCCTGCCCTGGGTACGCCTGTGGATCAAGGCACCGAGCCCGATTCCCGCGACGGTGGCGGCCGCACCCCCGGCCAGGGACAATCCCAGGTACCACGCTGCGGCGGGGAAGGCACCGGCTCCAAGCAGGTGGACAGCGTCCAGCGCCAGCGTGCTGTAGGTGGTGTAGGCCCCAAGGAAACCCGTCCCCACGGCCAGCCGCACGCTCCGGCGTGTACCGGCGTCGGGCCCTTTGCGGGCGAGCGCCTCAAGCAGTGCGCCGAGCGCAAGGGCCCCGGAGAGGTTGATGACCAAGGTGGGCAGCGGAAAATCATGGGGCGCTGGAATAACCAGCGACAGGACATAGCGCGCGAGCGCACCGGCAACACCGCCCGCGGCCACCAACCCAACGAATTTCCACTGAAGGTGCACAGGGCGCGCGGTGTCAGTCCTCGTCATCGTCGTCCGGAAGACGCGGATCCACCGGCACCACGAGTACCGGACGGTCCTGATGGTGCACCAGGTGCCTGGCGATCGATCCGCCCGTCAGTTCCTTGATCACGGAACCCAGCTTGTGGTCCCTGCTGCCCACCACGATCATGCTTGCACCCGAATGGTTTGCCTCGCGGGCAAGGGCCTTGGCGGGTTCGCCGGCAAGGAAAACCGCCGACCACTCCACGTCCAGGCCGGACAGCCGGGCTTCGAGGTCTTTCCTCAGCTGTTCGGGGATGTCCTGCACATCAGCGTCTCCGCTGTCAGGGTCGATCGGAGCCGCAGCTCCCCCGGTGGTCCCATCCACCGGGTATACGGTGACATCGACGTGCGCACACACCAGCGGCAGTCCGGCGGCGGCCGCCAGCTTGGCTGCTTGCTCCACCACAACGGGGCGCTGGCCTTGGACGACACCCACCAGAACGGGTCCGGACATCCGGGCGGGTTGTTCAAGGCGGTGCGGAGTGTCAGTCACACGGCCAGTTTACGACGCGGTTGTGCGCTTAGCTGCGCGGCGGCCGCAGGCCGAAAAGCAAAGGAAGCACGGAGCAGATCATCAGGACATTGCTTAACACGTGATCCTCGGGACGGACCAAGGCACCTGCAATCAGCAGGGCGCCGAAGATCAATGCCGCCACAACCCGCTGCCCCAAGCGGACGAGCTTTGCCATGTGGCGCTCCAGCCGCGGGTTGGCAACTTCGAGGGATCCCTCATCAACTTTCCGGATCAAGGCATCCAAGCGCCTGGGCATGGCCACCGCCGCGGCGGCTATCTCCCAGGCCTGCGAGGCCGCGTCCCTCACCACATTGCCGCGCTCGTCCCGCAACAACCGGGCGGCGTAGGGCTCCACCGAATCCCACAGGTTGAACCTGGCGTCCAGGGAACTGCAGACCCCGGACGTCAAGGACATGGCGCGGATGATGAGCAGGAAGTTCTCCGGCAATTGGAAGGGCAGCGACCGGACGACGTCGCCGAACTCCATCGCAAAGTCGCGGAACTCCCGCGGGTCCACTTCCTTCAACTCGGCGAACCCCATTCCGCCGAAGCGCGCGAACAGCTGCGTCATGGCCTGCTCCAGCTTCACACTGTCAGCGGAGGGGACCAGCACTCCGATATCGCTGATCGCAGCCACCAACCCCCTGCCGTCGCGGGCTGCTGCCGCGATCAACAGCTTCCGGAGCCCGCTGCGCGTCTTCACCGGGACCTCGCCCATCATGCCAAAGTCAATGAACGTCAGCTTCCACGGGTGACCCTGCCCGGAATCCGGGGCAGGGGTGACGAAGATGTTTCCGGGGTGCGGGTCTGCGTGGAAGAAGCCATGGGTGAACAGCTGGTCGAACATTACCGAGGCAAACACGGGCGCCACCTGCACCGGATCGATCCCCGCGGCCGCCAACTTTGCCGCATCCGTGATCTTGATTGCGGTTACATCCTCGAGCGTCAGGACCCGGCGGGTGGTCCGCTCCCAGACGACCGCGGGCACGGCCACCCTTGCGTCATCGGCAAAGTCCGCAGCAAACCGTTCTGAGTTGGCGGCCTCATTAAGGTAATCGATCTCTTCCAGGCTTGTCTGGGAGAACTCCTTGATGAGGGCAGGTACGTCCGCGCGCGCCGAGACGATCCTGATGCGGCGAAGCCAGCCACCCACCCGCCGCAAGGCAGCCAGGTCGACGTCCACGATCCTGTCGATCCCGGGCCGCTGTACCTTGAACACGACGCTGCCCAGGCCGGTGTCCTCCGCGATTCCCGGCAACAACTGCGCCCTGTGTGCCTGGCCCAGGGATGCGGCAGCAATGGGTGTTTGGTCGATGGAGGCAAACACCGCCTCCAGGGGTGCCCCGAGTTCCTGCTCGGCGAGTTCGCGAATGGCCGAAAAGGCCACCGGAGGCACTTCGTCCTGCAGTCCTTCAAGTTCGGCAGTGATTTCGGGCGGCAGGACATCCAGCCGTGAGGACATGAACTGGCCCACCTTGATCATCAGTCCACCCAGTTCCACCGCCAGGGAGTGGAAGCGGCGTGCGAAATGCCGCATCCTCCGAGCCCTGGTCCGCTCGGCAAGACCGCGCAGGCCCACCCGGGGCAGTATCAGCTCATACCACCACGTCACCGCGAGGTGCCAGGCGGCGAACCGGAGGATCCGGCGATACCGGGCACGGGTGTCCCCTGACCGGCGTTTCGTCTTGGTGAGGCCGTGCAGTCCGGACGCCAACCGGTCAGTCCTGGGCGAGGATGGCGTAAATCCGGCGACGGGCTTCTTCCAGGACCGTCACTGCCTCCTGCACTTGTTTGGGTGTCCCGGTCCGGCCAACCTGCGCGGCCGCTTGGGCCAACTCGATCCCCGCCTTGGGCAACGCCGCGAAGCCATGCCCGGAGCCGGCCGAGGCCCACAGGTTGGAGGTTTCGGCACCGGCAACGTCCTCGCGGCCAGCCTCGGTCAACGAGTAGATCTTCCGGCCGTTGGCTTCCTCCGAGGTGACGAATCCCTCATCTGCGAGCAACTGGAGCGTCGGGTAGACAGAACCTGCACTCGGTTTCCAGTCGCCGCCGCTGCGTTCCTCTATCTCCCGGATGATCTGGTAGCCGTGCATGGGCCGCTCGGCCAGGAGGGCGAGGATGGCTGTCCGCAGTTCGCCGCGGCCGGCCCGGGTGCCCGTCCGTTTCTCGAACCGCGACCGGAAGTCCTCCATCGCCTGCCACATACCGTCAAAGCTGTTCCCCATGAATCCGCCTGCAGGGAATGAATCACGCATTGTGCCCACCTCGCAAAAGATCGCGAACGATACTGAACGATAGCCCAACGATATACCTGGCAGAGGTGGCGGACAATGGCCGCGGCCACTGGACTAGCCGAGCCGCTGCGCCAGGGCGACGATGATCCCCTCGGGTCCCCGCACATAGGTCATCCGCCACAGGTCCTCGTACTGGCCCACTCCACCGATGGTGCCGTATCCGTCCTGGGCGAGACGGGCCAGGACTCCTTCCAGGTCATTCACCTCGAAGGCAACATTGCGGATTCCCAGGTCATTGGACATCGGAGCGGCCGTACCCTGCCGGTGTTCCGGGTACGTAAACGATGAGAGCTCAACGCCGGTGCCGCCGTCCGGGGGCCGCAGGGTGGCGATTTCACTGCGGGACCCGGGAATACCGATGACCGTGTCAACGAACTCCCCCTCCATCTGCATCCTGCCCTCGAGTTCCAGCCCCAGGCTTTGGAAGAAGCTGATGGCGTTGTCCAGGCCGGCAACAGTGATGCCGACGTGGTCAAAGTGCTTAACGAAGGACATGCCGCAGTCTCCTGTTCCTGTTAACGCTGTCCAGGCCGGTAAGGCTTCTGAGGGGGACAGAAAGAAGGGGCCATCGCCGTGCTGAAGGGGCAATGGAGCCAAATGTGGAGCTAAGGAGATTCGAACTCCTGACCTCTTCGATGCGAACGAAGCGCTCTACCAACTGAGCTATAGCCCCCGGGCCACTCATTGGATCCGTGGCCGGTGTCCCTAGGCTATAAAGTTTCCCGCCGCTTTTCCAACCAGGACACGAACGTCTCGCGGCCCCACGCGTGGCCGGGTGCGAGGTTGAGGCCGGCGCGGAGGTAACGGCCCATGGCGCCCGGCAAGGGCAGCTCCACCACCCTGCCCCGCGCACCGGTCACGGATTTCCACATCACTGCCATCTCCCGCATGCCCAGCACCTCCGGGCCACCCACAGTGCGAATACGGTGGTCCTCCGAAGAGCCGGGTTCCAGGGCGGCCTCGAGTACAGCGGCCGCCGCATCCAACGGCGAGATCGGCTGGAAACGGGCACCTTTGAAGACCGGGATCAGACCCACTCCGGCACCGGCTTGGAACACTGCCACCGGCAGGCTGTGGAACTGGGTCGCACGGACCGCTACGGTTTCCAGCGGCGACTCCTGGTAAACGCGCTCCTTGGCGGATTTGGAAGCGTAGTAGGCCGCAGTGCTCCGGTCGCAGTTGATGATCGACAGCACCACGGCCTTGCGCACGCCTGCCCGGTCAGCTGCCTCCAGAAGCCGCACCCCGCCGTCGGCGAATCTCTTCCGGGCCTTGCCGAACTGACCCTCCAGGCAGTCGATCACGACGTCGGCACCCGCCACTGCGGCTTCCAGACCGGCGCCTGTGGTGACGTCGCCCGCAAAGTAGGTGGCGCCGTCGTGATGCTTTTCGGAACCGGCCTGCGGCGCGTGGCGGCTGAGGACGCTAACGGTATGGCCGGCGTCGAGCGCCAGGCGGACGACGTCACGGCCTACCTGGCCGGTTCCCCCGGCGACACAGAGGTTTGCCATGCTAGGCGCGGCGGCGCTGTAGGACGTCGTCGAGATTGCTGAGGGCGCTTTGGCCCTTGGCCCCTGCCACGCGTGCCTGTGCGGCGGCCGCGGCTTCGACTTGCTCGATGCCCTGCTTGAGCACCGGTTTGCCGACCGGCTTGGGAGCTTCAGGGAGGTCGAGGGGTTCGGGAGCAGGGCGGTTGGCCTTGGGCGCAGCTACGTAGGTCGGCTTGGGAAGCTCCACAGGCTCCCAGCTGCTGCCCTTGGCATCTTGTGGAGATTCGGCAGAAGTATCACCGGCAGCGAGGGCCACAGCTAAAGCCGCCTGCCTGAGCTCCACCGCAGAAAGACGGGCGGCTTCACGGCTGCTTGCTTCGGCATCAAAGACGCTGGTTTCTTTCGCCTCGACGGGCTGCTGCTTCGGCAGGTAGCGGGCCGGCGTAGGGATGGGCGCCAACCGCGCCTCGCGGCGTGCCCGCCGCTCGCGCAGGTCGCGCAGCGCAAGCCGCCGCAGAGTGACCACGGCCACGGCTGCTCCAATGAAGGACACCAGCGGAAGCCAGAAGGAGCCGACCCGGAATACGAGCAGGATGGCGGACACCACCGCGGTCAGCAGCAAGGCCAGCCCGGACAAGGCCAAGGTCAGCCTGGCGTAGCGGATGGTGAAGGGGGTAGGAGCGGGCGTGACCACGGAGGGTCCAGGCATGCGGGATTCGAAGGTGGACGCCGGTGCTTTGCTGTGCATGGTCTCCATCGGTTTCTCCTGCCGCGGCGCCACCGTGAGGAGCACCCCTGCCTGCGTTTCGTCTGGTTCGTCGTCGAAGTGGTCTGCCGGCCCGGTGGCCGTTTGGACTTGCTGGCGCTTGCTCCGAAGAACATAGGGAGCCACCCACACCATCCAGAGCGCGACAGTGACCACAAGGATCACTGAGCTGCTGAGAGGGAAGTCCACATTCAAAACCGTAGAAGCAAATCATCAGGTGCAGCGGCATTGCCTGCGGTGTGTCGTGGGCGAGTCCCAAAATGATTGGAGTTATGACCACAAAGGGCCTATGACCTGCCCGTTCGTCCCCTCAGCCAGCCCTCCAGGAGGCCATGCGGAACTTCCTCCGCCGTGAGGGCGAAAGAGCGGTGGTCCGCCCACTCACCGTTGATGTGAAGGTAGCGCTCCCGATAACCCTCGTCCCGGAAGCCAAGCTTTTCCACAACCCGCAGGCTGGGACCGTTCTCCGGTCGGATGTTGATCTCCATGCGGTGCAGTCCAAGGGCCCGGAAGCAATGGTCCGTGGCCAGCGCCACGGCGGTGGGGGCAATACCCAACCCTGCCCGCTCCTTGTCCACCCAGTACCCAAGGGTGGCCATCATGGCCGAACCCCACAAAATGGAGGACACCGTGAGCTGCCCAACGATGCGTGGCTGAGGAAACCCGGGTGTCCATTCAGTAATGAGGAAGGGCAACGCGGTCGACTGCCGGGCCTGGGCGTTCAGGGACGCAACCATTTGCCGGTAACTGGGCAGGCGCCCACCCGGTGCAGGGTTGGACGCCTCCCAGGGAGCCAGCCATTCGCTGTTCCGCGAACGGACTTCAGTCCATTCCCGCTTGTCGCGGTAACGGATCGGCCGAAGTACAAGGTCTCCGCTTTCCAGCGTTACCGGCCAGATCGCAGAGCCGTACATCCTGAATTACTTAGGCAGGTCGGCCGTGAAAGTCGGCAGCCACTCGCGGAGCTCAGGGCCGAGATCTTCACGTTCGCTCGCCAGCTCGATGCAGGCCTTGAGGTAGCTGAGCTTGTCTCCGGTATCGAAGCGGCGCCCACGGAACACGACACCGTACACGCCGTAGCCTTCGCCTTCACCGGCTGCCAGGACTTCAAGGGCGTCCGTCAGCTGGATCTCTCCCCCTCGGCCCGGCGCCGTCTTTTCCAGGACGTCGAACACGGCCGGGTGAAGGACGTAGCGGCCAATCACGGCAAGGTTGGACGGGGCTTCTTCCGGGGAAGGCTTCTCCACCAGCTGCTTGATGCGGACGTAGCCGTCCTCGCCGTTTTCCTCGACATCGGCGCAACCGTAGGCGCTGATCTTGGACGGCTCCACCTCGATGAGGGCCACTACGGATCCGCCGGTCTTCTGCTGGACGGCGATCATGTCGCTAAGCAGATCGTCCTTGGGGTCGATCAGGTCGTCACCCAGCAGGACCGCAAACGGTTCACGTCCCACATGCTGCTTGGCACGCAGCACCGCGTGGCCAAGGCCGTTGGGGTCGCCCTGGCGGACGTAGTGGATGTCGCCGAGGTTGGTTGCCTTCTGGATGGCCTCCAGCTTGGACGTATCCCCCTTCTCCGCGAGGGTGGCTTCCAGCGCGGGCACGCGGTCGAAGTGGTCCTCCAGCGCGCGCTTGCTGCGACCGGTGATCATCAGGACGTCGTGCAGGCCAACCTTGACCGCTTCCTCGACGACGTACTGGATGGCGGGCTTGTCAACCACGGGCAGCATTTCCTTGGGCATCGCCTTTGTGGCGGGCAGGAACCTGGTACCAAGACCCGCTGCAGGGATGACGGCCTTACGGACAGCATTGTTATCGAGAGTCACCGGACTAATGTAACGGAAGGAGCACACCAACGGGTAAACCCCCCGCCGAGCGGGTCGAACAAAATGCAGGGACCCCATCAGCGCCGATGTTGCTGCGTTGACCGGGGCCCGGACGGGATTGAGATGGCAACGAAGGAAGACATCCGCCGAAGCCGCCGGCTTCACCGGCGCACGCTCACACCGGAACAGATGGCCGCCGCCGGCGCTTCGATAGCCGGGCATGGCATGGCGTGGGCGGAGAAGCGGTCCAACGGCACGGAGGCTTCTTTTGCCATCTATGTCGGGGTGGCCCACGAGCCACCAACGCTGCCGCTCATTGCTTCCCTGTACGACGCCGGCCACCGGGTGCTGCTGCCCGTCTGCGAGGCGGGACGGCGGCTGAGCTGGGTCTACTGGACTCCGGACACCGCCTTCGTGCGGTCCGACTTCGCACCAATCGACGAACCCGAAGGCGAGCGCCTGGACAGCAGCGTGGCAGCGGGCGTGGCCGGCATCTTCATGCCGGCCACCGCGGTGGACAGGGACGGAAACCGCATTGGACAGGGTGGCGGCTACTACGACCGCCTCCTGCAGGGATTCGACGCTTCGGGCGGGCGTCCGCCCACCATTGCGGTGGTGTACGACGACGACCTGTTGCCTTCCGGTGCAATCCCCGCCGAAGAATTCGACCAGCCGGTCCCGGAAGCACTGACACCGTCCGGCATACACACCTTGGGCGCCTTGGGCGGCGGTGTGTGAGGTCCTGCACATTCCATGGCGGGCTGCGCCCCTTCAGATGCTAGAATTGGCACTCAGGCCCTGTGACTGCTAATGCGGGTTTTTCCGCAGAGCATCCATCAGGACCTGTACTTTGTTCTGAAGGAGGAATTCAGTGCCCACATATGCGTACGCCTGCAAAGACTGCGACCACGCGTTCGACATCGTCCAGTCCTTTTCTGACAGCTCCCTGACGGAGTGCCCGGAATGCCAGGGCTCGCTGCGCAAGAAGTTCAACAGCGTAGGCGTTGTCTTCAAGGGTTCAGGCTTCTACCGCACCGACTCACGCGACTCCAAGGGAAGTACGGTCTCTGCCGCTCCATCAGCTGCAGCACCGGCCGCTGCTCCGGCGCCTGCCGCCACCCCGGCACCCGCCGCAGCGGCAAGCTGACCGCATTATCCACATAAGGCAACCGGCCGCTGTTTAGCGGCCGGTTCCGGTGTTTAACGTGGCTGTATGCCACCAAAAACATCCGGATCCCTGATAGTCCGACGTGCAACACCGAACGTCGGCGGAGCCTCCGTTCCTTCCCCCCGGCCTTCCCGGTACACCAGTCGCAACCCTGCCCGCCGGCTCAGACTTGGATCCCTGGTTGCAAGGAACCGCCGCCTCACTGTTGCACTGCTGCTCTGCCTGGCCACCGGGATCGCCGTCCAACAGCTCACCCCGGCATCGGAACAGCGCGTCAGCATTCTGGCAGCGGCCCGCGACCTCCCGGCAGGAGCCACCCTCACGGAAGCAGACTTCACTTCTGTCGGCGTCCCGCCCGACCTCGCCCTGGACGGAACGCTCCGGGACCCCGCATCCGTGGCCGGACGCCAGCTGGCATCACCCTTGTCCAAGGGCCAACTGCCCACCGAAGCAAACCTTCTGGGCCCCGGCCTCCTGACAGGAGCGCCCCCGGGAACGGCCGCCGTACCGCTCCGCATGGCGGATCCTTCATCCATCCAACTGCTCTCCCCCGGCCAACTGGTCAACGTTGTCCTCACCGCTGCGGGATCGTATGACGAATCCAGGGACAACCGCATACTGGCAGTGTCCGTCCCGGTGCTCTGGACTTCCGCCCAAGGAGGCACGTCCGGGCAGTGGCTTGGGACCAGCGAAACCGAGGGTTTGGTTGTTGTCGCCGCGGACCCGGTGCAAGCAGAAAAGCTTGCCGGCGCGTCTACGCAAGGCAAGCTTTTCTTTGTGCTGGTGAACCCGTCATGAAGGGCGGCGTTCCCGGGAAGGGTCAGCCCCAATGAGGGGGCTTCTGCTCCTTCAGCCACTGGTCGTGATCGTAGCCTTCGTCGTCGTTCCAGCGCCGGGGATCGTCTTCGGAAGCCTTGTTTGGAAGGATGCCCCCGGAGGATGCCCGTGCCGACTTTTCGGGTATAGCCTCTTCAGCTGCTCCGGATCCGGTTTCCACCTCGGCTGCTGCATCCGCCGCCTGCTCCGCCGGTTCACTGTCCCCCTGCGTCGGATCCCCTGCAGGACCGTTTCCCTGGGCATGTTCCGCCCGGGCTACGTCTTCGCCGCCGGTTTCCTGATTGGTCATGCTTGGTTCTTTCCTGTCTTCCCCGATGCCGGGCCGGGGCGTCGACACGTCCTCCGCAGCCTGCTGACCGCGGGTGGGAGCGGCACTGCGGCCATAAGCCGAACTGCCGTCCGCGCCCAATTGTTCAACGTCCATGTCCAAGAAGCCAGTGTGGCTGGACGCTCCCGGGTGCGCCACATGGTTCTCAAGGCCAAGGTACGAGCCGATACGGTCCGCGCAGGACGACGGATCGGTGAAGACCTCAATGGTCCAGAGGGACATGTAGCGCCAGCCCATGCGCTCCAGGAGCTGGGGACGCAACCTGCTGCGTTCACGGACACTCATCCGCCGATACCGTTCGGTGCCGTCGGATTCGATGGCCACTGGAGTGGGGACCTCAGCGCCTTCCCGGCCAATGGTATGGACAGGGTCGGCAGCGGCAGCAATGTCCAGCACGCCATCGTAGAGGTGCCACACGCGGGCTCCCCTCGCCCGGAGCCGTTCGCCCAGGTCAGCAACCAGGGGGTCCTCGCCCAACGCCTGCTCGCTGGCTACGGCGCGGGACGCCGGGGTTCCCAGGTTGCTGTTTCCGGACAACTCACGGTCAAGCAGTTCGTAGAAGTCCACTGCGCCGTGGGACAAACGGTCCAGGTCAAGATCCTCGGGCCGGAAGCAGCTGAGCACGTGCATGGAGCGCCGGGCCCTGGTCATGGCCAACGCGAAGCGGTTGCGTCCGCCCTCCACCGACAATGGCCCGAACGAATGCAGCGCCCGGCCGTGGGGCGTCCGGCCGTAGCCGAGCGAGAAAATCACGTGGTCCCGAACCAGGCCCTGGGCGCGCTCCAGGTCCACTACCCGGAACGACTCGGGGCCGGCTCCAAAGAATCCGGACAGCGTGGGATGGTTGGGCAGTTGAAGCCGGATGGCCTCCCCGATGCGCGCTGCATGGCGGAGGCTGGCAGTGACCACGGCCAGGGACGTGCGGGGCCGCAGCCTCGCATGTTCGAAGACCAGGTCCACCACGCGGTTCACTTCTGCGGTGACCGATTCCACGCCCTCGTGGTCGGCGCCGGGCAAGCCGGTACCGTCAGGAATGTACTCCACCAGGATCGAGCGGTCCAGCCCCGTCACGGAGCTGCCATCGGGCAACCGGCGCAGTCCGCCGTCGTAATAGTTCTTGCTGAGCTGCAGGATGAGGTCCTCATCCACCGCCCGGTAGACCCAGTTCAACTGCCAAGTAGGCAGGACACGGGCCAAGGCGTTGAAGGCACTGTCCACTGTCTCGTGACCGGACACTCCTGCTACGGGCGGCTCCACTGCGACGCTGAACGTCCGCGCACTGGCGATCCTGGCGTCGCCAAACGCCACCACCTGGCTTGCCCGTGCAATGGCCGGCAGCACCGCCTGCAGGGATGTCGATTCTGCGTCGATGATGACAACGGCATCGAACTTCTGCTCCGCCGGCAGCACACCGGTGAGGAGGTAAGGACTGACAGACCATACGGGCACCAGCAGCGGAACCAGGTCAGGAGCCTGGGCACTCAGTGCCGGAAGCGTGACGCGTCCGTCCTTGAGGAGGGCACGGAGCAGTTCCGCCTGGCGGGGGTGCTGCACGATCCCTTGGCGCCATTTGCCGGCCAGCTGCCACCGCAGGCGCGCAGCACCGCTGGCAATGTGTGCTTGGTCGGCAAGGCGGAATTCAGCCTCCAGTCGCCGCAGGGAGTCGCCGTCGGACATGGCGAGGTAGTCATCGCCACTGATCATGGCTTCCAGGGCCGACTGCCACCACGCCAGGTCGAGTTCTGCCGCGACGGATCCCGCTGGCACTTCCCTCGCCGCAAGGTCGGCCAGCAACTCCCCGAGTCCGTGCTCCCGCATTTCCTCGATGAGGAGCGTGCGCTCGGGAAGGGTCTCAAGGGTCGCGGTGTCTGCCACAAGGCGCTCGAGCCGCTCCATCAATTCCTGATACGGCGTCGCGTGCAGGTCACCACCGGCAGCGGTGTGTTTGAGGGCTTCGCCGAGCCGGTGCAGCTCGCCGTCTATTTCCCGGTACAGGGCGCCCAGGTCCGCCAGCCCGGAGGGAACAGCCGGGTGCCTCTGCGTGGTGGCGTACTCCGCCCACAAGGCACGCTGTTCCTGGACCAGCACCAGCGAGCTGTGGAGGTCGGCAATGTGAACGCCGGGCCGCACGTATTCCTTGGCAACGCGGCGAAGCCTGGAGCGCTGCATGGACGGCATCTCCAAGTTGCGCTCCCGCCGCCACGCAGAACTGGCCGTCGCGGAAATGAGGTCGTGCACGGGACGATCGAAGATATCGGGAGTGAACTTGTCCAGGCTTTCGCGCACGGCGATCAGCAGTTCAAGCTGTGCACCCCACTCCCTGAACGTCCCGCCCAGACGGATCTCCGCATGGTCCGACAACTGCTTCATCCGCTCGCGGAGTTCGGGGACCTTCTTCTCAGCCAGCCGGGCCAGCTCCTGGGCTTCCTCGGTCTCCTTGCGGTTGACCAAACGGGCTCCGTACCAGGGACTGGACGTGGATGCCCTGCTGAAACTGCCCAGCTCGGCAGCGCGACGGAGCCTGCCTGCCAATTCCTCGCGGTCCTTGATGTTGTCCAGGACACTGCGCTTCAGGCGCACGGTGGTGGCAGGCGCAGGATGGATGGAGGTCAGTTCCGCCAGCGACTGCATGGCCTGGTAGGGCGAGCACCCCCAGCGTTCGCGGACGTTGTGCAGCGACGCCACATGGTCCATCAGGGCATGGCGGTGGCCGGTGAGTGTTTGGTGGAGATTACCCAGTTGCGGCTCGAGGGCTTTCTCATTGCGCATGATGGCGCGGACCAACTGGCCCTTCAGCTGCTGCGGTGTTGTACCGTTCCCCGGGCGGAAGAGCATGGAGTCAAGGCCGAGGGTCTCCAGATGGGCTGAGAGCCCGGCCAGGCTTGATTGGCGCTCCCCCACCACCAAAACAGACTTGCCCTCGTTCACCAGCGTGCCAATGGCATTGATGGCTGTCTGGGTCTGGCCGCTGCCCGGCGGGGTGCTGACAACCAGCGAGTCGCCGGCACGCACGGCATCCACTACATACTGCTGGTCGGTGTCGGCGTCCAGCAGCAGGAGTTCGTCGGCGGGGTCGCGTTCGTCCAGGCCGGGAAAGCGGCCGGCCTTGATGGAGTCAGGCTCAATATCGCCGCCGGTTGCCGCCGTGGCCAAGGCGGACACAATCTTGTTGTTCGCGTTGATCCACGGATCATCGAGGTTGCCGGAAAGGTCTGCCAGCGTGGTAACCAGCAGGTTGAACTCAACCTCGGCGCCATGGATGGGCTGGACGAGCGTAGCAAGGCGGTCGAGGACGGGCTGGGGATCCAGGCGGGCCGTGTTGTAGGCCATGCGGGCAACTGCGTTGACGTCGAAGACGATCCCGTGCACCGTCTTCAGGTGCCGTACAAGGGCCGGGTTGATCCGGGCCTGCTCGGTGAGCTGCAGCTCAAAGTCGTCCTCACCCGGGCGGACAGTCAAGGCAATGGACGTCAACATCACAGGGGCGGAAACCCGCTGCGGCTTGCCGCCAACAGCCGACGTCCACACTACGGTGCCAGCGGTCAGATAACCGGCATCGATGCCCCGGTCATTGCTGAGCTCGAAAATTTTGGAGCGGATATTCCGGGCGGCACGGGCAGCTACGAGGTACTGTTGGCGGTCCCTGATGAGCGTCGACAGGCGCGTCCTGCGTCCCGCGAGCAACTGCGCCAACCCGGACGGGTGCGCATTGCTGAGATCAATGGCGCCTTCGGGCGTCTTGACGAAACGCAGCATCGTGTCCGCACCAGTGACGGGCTTGAGACCGGCGAGCCATTTCCGCAGCTCTTCCGAGCCCTCTTCCTGGCTTTGACCTACTGACACAACTGCTGCCTTCTTTTCTGTACTAGCTTTAGACGCCTTGGACCATACCGGCATACTTTCGAGGGTAGCTGGAATACCCGTGCTCCCCGCTCCGCAACACTGCGCCGAGGCGAAATTAGCCGCCATTTCCGGTCAAACGCACAGTGGCCGACCTCCCGAAGGAGACCGGCCACTCACACTGCTATTCCCACTCGATGGTTCCCGGCGGCTTGCTGGTGACGTCCAGTACCACGCGGTTCACACCGTCCACCTCGTTGGTGATCCGGTTGGAAATCCGGGCCAGGAGGTCATACGGCAAACGTGACCAGTCCGCCGTCATGGCGTCCTCGGAAGACACCGGACGCAGGACGATCGGGTGGCCGTAGGTGCGGCCATCACCTTGGACACCAACGCTGCGCACATCCGCGAGCAGGACCACGGGCATCTGCCACACATCGTTGTCCAGGCCGGCGGCGGTGAGTTCAGCACGGGCAATGGCGTCGGCCTTGCGGAGCAGGTCCAGGCGGTCCTTGGTGACTTCGCCGACGATGCGGATACCCAGGCCAGGGCCAGGGAACGGCTGGCGGCCCACGATCTCCTGCGGCAGGCCAAGCTGCGCGCCTACTGCGCGGACCTCATCCTTGAACAACGCTCGGAGCGGCTCGACGAGTTCGAACTGCAGGTCCTCGGGAAGACCGCCGACGTTGTGGTGGCTCTTGATGTTGGCTGCGCCTTCGCCACCGCCGGACTCGACGACGTCCGGGTAAAGGGTTCCCTGGACCAGGAACTTGATCTTCTCCCCTTCGGCCGCTGCCTGGGCGATGATGGCCCGTTCGGCTTCCTCGAAGGCACGGATGAATTCGCGTCCAATGATCTTGCGCTTGGTCTCGGGGTCGGAGACACCGGCCAAGGCGGAAAGGAAGCGCTCCTGCTCGTTCGCGACGTACAGGTTCACGCCGGTGGCGGCTACGAAGTCCCGTTCCACCTGCTCTGCTTCACCTTCACGGAGGAGCCCGTGATCAACGAAGACACAGGTCAGCTGGTCGCCCACGGCCCGCTGCACCAGTGCAGCTGCCACGGCCGAATCAACGCCGCCCGAGAGGCCGCAGATGACCCGGGAATCGCCGATCTGCTGGCGGATGCGTTCCACCTGCTCTTCGAGGATGTTGCCCGTGGTCCAGTTGGGGCTCAGGCCCGCACCCTTGAACAGGAAGTTTTCCAGCACGTGCTGCCCGAGGACGGAGTGCTTGACCTCGGGGTGCCACTGCACACCGTAAAGGCGCTTTTCTTCGTTGGCGAAAGCTGCGACCGGCGCACCTGCCGTGGTGGCCAGTACTTCGAAGCCTTCAGGTGCCTCGTGCACGGAGTCGCCGTGGCTCATCCACGTGTTCTGGGTGGCGGGGACGCCATCCAGGATGGAGCGGGCGTCGCCTACCAGGAGTGCTTCGGTTGCCCCGTACTCCCGCAGGCCGGTCCGGGCTACCTTGCCGCCCAGCGCATTGGCCATGGCCTGGAAGCCATAGCAGATGCCGAACACCGGCACACCGGCTTCGAAGAGGTCCGCTCCGACGTTGGGGGCACCGTCAGCGTAAACGCTGGAGGGTCCGCCGGAAAGGATGATGGCTGCCGGGTTCTTGGCCAGAAGCTGCTCGGTGGTGAAGGTGTGCGGAACAATTTCCGAATACACATTGGCTTCGCGGACGCGGCGTGCAATCAGCTGCGCGTACTGGGCACCGTAGTCAACAACCAGCACCGGCTTCTGGGAAGTTTGGGGTGCGGTGGGAGTAGTCACCAGACAAGACTACTTGGCCGGACCACCCCGGTGCACGTTGGCGGAGGCGGTCCATGGCCATTTCGGGGCCCGCCGTTAGGCATCTCACATCCAATGGACTCCTGGGCCGGCCGGTCAGGTGTCAGTAGCGCTTGGATGCCTGGGGGTTGGCCGCCAGTTCTGCCTCAACCTGTGCGTGGAATTTCTTCTCCACAATGAAGGACAGGAGCGGAACAACACCGCCCAGGGCCAGCAGGACGAGCTTGGAGAAGGGCCAGCGCATCAGGGACCACAGGCGGAAGTTGGAGACCAGGTACACCACGTACATCCAGCCATGCACGATCAGCACGGTGGTGGAGATGTTGAATCCGCCAATCACGCCCTTGGGCTCGGAAGAGGCGAACCCGAAACCGAACGGCTGGCCGGTGGCAGCGTTGGTTCCCCCTGCAAACAGGGAAACACCAAAGCCGTAGCGGGCAATAAGTTCAGCGCACAGGAGCAGGAGCATGGCACCGGTCAGGTAGGCCATGACCTTGTAGAACTTCAACGCCGAACGGATCTGGGCTTCGGTCCCCCCGAACCTGCGCTTCTTTGGCTTGGGTCCGGACTGTTCGGGCTGGATGGCCGGTTTGGGCTCAATCATTGCTGCACCTTTTGTTCTGGCTCAGGGCTTGCTGGGTTTTCAGGAGTGTCAGGGTGGACGTCGTCGTCGTACTCGTCGTCATCCTCTTCGAGGTCCCGGCGGTGGTCGTCGGCCACCATCCGCCACCAGATGTAGAGCGCGAAGCCTGCAAAGACAACCCACTCCACCGAGTAGAAGAGGTTCAACCAGTTGATTTGCTGCGCGGGCGGTTGGGCGGGGACATTGAGGGGCTTCACCGCGTCGTCGAGCGGTACAGTGGCGCCGCCGGCCGCTTCGGAGGTCGCGGCGATGAAGCCGGGGTAGCTGGAAACTTCCCACTTGTTGATCAGTTCGGCAACGGCCACGGCCGACGCGCGGCCTTCACCGGCGTCGACGTTGGGCAGGGGCGCTTCGGACGGCAGCAGTCGACCGGTCACCGTAAGGGTGCCCGACGGCGGCGGGCCGGCTTGGGCGGGTTCGGCGACCCAGCCCCGTGCCACGGGGATCCAGGTTTGCGGCGACGCTGCAGCACCGGTGATGGTGGGCGCGTTCTCGACCGCAAAGGCGGAAACGATCCAGTAGCCCTTGTGGCCGTCGTGCAGGCGGCCTTCGACGAGGACCTGCTTGGCCGGGTCATAACTGCCGGTCGCGCTGACCATCTGGTCCGAAACAGACCCGGGAAAGAACTGGCCGGGCTGGAGTACGTCCACCAGCGGCTTGACTTCTTCGAGGCTGGAGGGCGCGGGAGGCTCATGCTGGGTGGACCGGCTGAGTTGCCACTGGCTGAGCAGCACAAACACCCCGGACAGGACCAGCGCAAAGACAAGTCCTGCGATCCAGCGGGGTTTCAACGCGGTTTTCAGCACCTGTTAACCGTACTTCGTCCGGCTGTAGAACAACGAACCGGGGGCCGGATTGCCGGCCACCGGCGGGCAATCAGTGGTCGAAGAAAACCAGGCTGGAGTTGATGAGCTCCGAGATGACTTCCGGGTCGTGGGCACGGCGCAGAGATTCCCTGAACGACTCCTTGGACAGCGACCGGGCCAGGGTCGCAAGGACTTCCAGGTGGTCCGAAAAGGAACTTGCCGGGGTTGCGATGAGCAGGATGACCGTGGCCGGTCCGTCGCTGGCTCCGAAGTCCAGGGCATGGCCGAACTTGGTCACTCCCACGGCGATCGAAATCCGGTCCACGTATTCACTGCGCGCATGGGGCAGGCCAATCCCACCGGGCAGGCCGGTGGCCAATTGGTGCTCGCGTGAGTGGACCTGTTCCAGGAAGCCCTCCAGGTTGGAGATACGCCCCGCGGCGTGGAGCCGTCCGGCCAGTTGCGCCGCAGCGTCGATCTTGTCCCCGGCCTCGAGTTCCAGAATGACCATGTCCGGCGTGGTCAGTTCCGCGTCATACCGGTCAAGTGGTTCAGCCACGTGTTGTCCCTCCAGTGCGGCCTTCCGGCGCACGGTTCCTGTAGTGCTTGCGAAGAAGGCCTCGTGAAGCTCAGCGAAGGGGCATGATGTCATCTACTCCCATGCGCGCGGCGTCTGCCGACTCGTCGTCGGGCTGTTGCTGGCTTAGCCGTTCAGCTTCCACCCTCGCCAGGTAGTGCCGTACTTCGCTTTCCCTTTGGGTCTCGCTCCAGCCAAGGATCCCACCCATCAGCTTAGCTACTACGGGCACCGCCGACACACCCCGGTCCCATGCCTCGATGGAAATCCGGGTACGCCGGGTCAGTACGTCATGGACGTGGCGTGCGCCCTCGTGTGTGGTGGCATAAACCACCTCGGCTGCCAGGTAGTCGTCCGCACCGGGCAGGGGTTCGGCGAGCTCAGGGCGTTCTTTGATGAGGTCCAGGACTTCCGAGGCCATGGATCCGAAGCGGTTGAGCAGATGCTCCACCCTCGCCACGTGGACCCCGGCCTCCTCCGCCGACCGGGCTCGACGGTTCCAGGCCGCCTTGAAACCCTCGGCCCCGAGCAGCGGAATGGTTTCGGTGCAGCTGGGCGGCACCCGCTCGTCCATGGCGCGGGTAGCCTCATCCACAGCGTCCTTGGCCATCACCCGGTACGTGGTGTACTTACCGCCGGCCACCACTACCAGCCCAGGCACGGGGTGAGCCACCACGTGTTCCCGGGACAGTTTGGCCGTGGAGTCATTGTCCCCGGCCAGGAGGGGGCGGAGTCCGGCGTAGACGCCTTCCACGTCCTCACGGGTCAGGGGGCGCTTGAGGACCCGGTTGACGTGTTCAAGGACGTAGTCGATGTCCTTGCTGGACGCCGCAGGGTGGGCCTTGTCCAGCTTCCAGTCGGTATCCGTGGTTCCGATGATCCAGTGCCGGCCCCACGGAATGACGAACAGCACGGACTTCTCCGTGCGGAGGATCAGCCCGACCGTGGACTGGAAACGGTCCCGGGGCACTACCAGGTGGATGCCTTTTGACGCCCGGACTTTGAGCTGTCCGCGGTCCGTCACCATGGCCTGGGTTTCATCGGTCCAGACGCCCGTGGCGTTGACCACCTGCTTGGCGCGGACCTCAAAGACGCTGCCGTCCTCCTGGTTTTCCAGCTTGGCCCCCACCACACGCTCACCCTCGCGGAGGAAATCTACAACCCGCACGCGGTTTGCCGCATGGGCGCCGTAGTGGGCGGCTGTCCTGACGACGTTGACCACCAACCTGGCGTCATCCACCTGGGCGTCGTAGTACCGGATGGAGCCGACGAACGCATCGTCCTTCAGGCTCGGTGCGGCGCGCAGGGTTCCGCGTTTGAAGAGGTGTTTGTGCATGGGCACGCCCCGGCTGTGCCCGGACGTGATGCCCAGCGTGTCGTACAGCATGATGCCGGCGCCTACGTAGGGCCGTTCCCAGATCCTGCGGGTCAGCGGGTACAGGAACGGCACGGGCCTGACCAGATGCGGTGCGATGGTCTGGATCAGGAGTCCGCGTTCCTGCAGCGCTTCCTGGACAAGGCCGAAGTCCAGCATCTCCAGGTAGCGCAGGCCACCGTGGATGAGTTTGGAGGATCGCGACGATGTCCCCGACGCCCAGTCGCGGGCCTCGACGATGCCCACCGTCAAGCCGCGGGTCACGGCATCAAGAGCGGCACCGGCGCCTACGACGCCCCCACCGACAATCAGGATGTCCAGTTCCTTGCCTGCCTGGGCAGTGGCTTTCAGCGCCTCAATGGATGCGGCACGGGACTCGGGGCTTAGGGCTCCCGCAGGATTCACCTGCGAACCGCCTGCGATATTGCTCATCGGACTCCTCCTCAAACGCAACAGCTGGTAGTCCACTACCCTACTGGCTGGTCGCCGCCCGCGGCAGTGCCCGTTTTCCTCCAGCCCCACAGATCCGCGGATCGTCAGAGAGGACCGAACGCCTTGCCGCCCTTGCTGTCCTCCACATCAGGGCCAAGTGCTCCAGGTATCCGCGCAATCGAGGATCCGTCCCGAGGCGTAGCGATGGGGAGAACTTCCCGGGCAAGTGGAAAACGCCCCTGCCGGACCGGAAAAGATCCGGGACAGCAGGGGCGTCTTGGGCCAAGGATTCAGTTGCCTTCGTAGGGCGAAACCACGACATCCACGCGCTGGAACTCCTTGAGGTCCGAGTAGCCGGTAGTGGCCATCGAACGGCGGAGGGCGCCGATGAGGTTGGACGTTCCGTCGGTGTGGTGGCCCGGGCCATGAAGGACCTCCTCCAGTGGCCCAACGGTGCCCACGTTGACGCGGTCGCCGCGGGGTGACTCGAGGTGGTGCGCCTCGGGACCCCAGTGCCAGCCACGGCCGGGAGCTTCTTCTGCCCGGGCCAGGGCACTGCCGAGCATGACGGCGTCTGCACCCATGGCGATCGCTTTGACGATGTCGCCCGAGCTGCCCATGCCGCCGTCGGCAATGACATGGACGTAGCGTCCGCCGGATTCATCCATGTAGTCGCGGCGCGCGGCGGCGACATCCGAGATAGCGGATGCCATGGGCGAGTGGATGCCCAGGGCGCGGCGGGTGGTGGTCGTGGCGCCGCCGCCGAAGCCGACCAGGACGCCGGCCGCGCCGGTCCGCATCAGGTGCAGGGCGGGGGTGTATCCGGCCGCGCCACCGACGATGACGGGAACATCGAGCTCGTAGATGAACTGCTTGAGGTTGAGTGGCTCGTGGTTCTTGGAGACGTGCTCGGCGGAGACTGTTGTGCCGCGGATGACAAAGATATCGACGCCGGCAGCCACCACGGTCTTGTAGTGTTCCTGGGTGCGCTGCGGGGTAAGGGAACCTGCCACGGTCACGCCTGCGGCGCGGATCTCGGCCAGGCGGGAGCTGATCAGTTCCGGCTGGATGGGTGCCTGGTACAGGTCCTGCATCCGGCGGGTGACGGCGGGACTGCTGGTTTCGTCTTCCAGTCCGGCGATCTCGTCCAGGACCTTTTGCGGGTTCTCGTACCGGGTCCAGAGGCCCTCGAGATCAAGCACGCCAAGACCGCCCAAGCGGCCCAGGGCAATCGCGGTATCCGGAGACATCACCGAGTCCATGGGAGCCGCAATGACAGGCATATCGAACTTGTACGCGTCGATCTGCCAAGAGACAGAGACGTCCTTCGGGTCACGCGTCCGGCGATTCGGAACGATCGCGATGTCATCCAGGGAGTAGGCACGACGCCCACGCTTGCCACGGCCAATCTCAATCTCGTAAGTCACTGCTTGAGTTTATCCCACCGGCACCACCCTCCCGGTCTGTCCTCGGCCGTGCTACGGGGCGTTCCGCGAGGTCTCCTCCGCGCCCAGCTGGGATTCGAACATCCGGTAATAACGGCCCCGGAGTGCGACCAGCTCCTTGTGGGTGCCCTGCTCGGCGATCCGCCCATCCTCCAGCATGTAGATGATGTCCGCTTTCTCGATGGTTGCCAGGCGGTGGCTGATGGCGATGATCGTGCTGCTCCGGTCAGCGAAGAGACGGGTGAAGATGCGGTGCTCGGCCAGGGCGTCGATGGCCGAGGTGGGCTCGTCCATGACCATGAACGAAGCATCGCGGTAGAAGTTCCGGGCCATGGCCAGCCGCTGCCATTGGCCTCCGGACAGCCCGCTTCCCTTCCGGCCGCGCGGGTCTTCCATCCAGTTGCTGACATGGTTTTCCAAGCCGTTGGGCAGCTTGTTGATGAACTCCATGGCCTCGGCATCGGCCGCTGCGCGCCGGACCCGGGCGTCGTCCCGCTCCTGGGCCACGTCACCCAGGTAGATGTTCTCCGCGGCTGTGGCGAACTCGTACTTGAGGAATTCCTGGCTCAGCACAGCGAGGTGCCGGTGCCAGCTGGTGACATCGATCCCTGCGAGGTCTGCGCCATCCAGCAACACCTGGCCCGAATCCGGCCGGTACAGTCCGGCGAGGATGCGGATCAACGTGGATTTGCCGGCCCCGTTCTCGCCCACGATCGCGATGTGTTGTCCCGCGGTGATGGTCATCGAGATGCCCTTGATGACCTCGATGTCGCTGCCGGTGTAGCTGAAGCGGATGTTCCGCAGTTCAACCGTTGACGGAGCCTTGGCCAGGGGCGGTTCATGGCCTGTGGGCACCGGAAGCGCCATGAACAGCTCGTAGTCCTTGAGGTTGGCGAGGTCCTCGTCAATGGAGCTGAGGGAGGACACGAGGTTGTTGGCGGTGGACAACGCCCTGCTGACGATCTGCTGGACGTATAGGAACTGGCCTACGGGCTGGGCCCGCGCAATGATCTGGCCCACGACCCAGATCAGCGATACTACCTCGGCGCCGTATTGCAGGGCGTCTGCTGCTAGTTGCTTGGGAATGTAGCGCTTTTGGAAGTCAAGCCGCCGCCGTTCATCGGCATCCCGGAGCCGGGAGCGCAGGTCCATGAGGTAGCCGACGATTCCGTAGAGGCGCATCTCGGCGATGTGTTGGGGGCGGAGGAGGTTCTGCTCGATCATCCGCCGTTGGCGGCGCGAATCCACCTGCGTGTTCCAGTGGGCGATCTGTTCCCTGGAAAGCTTGAACTGCAGGTAGACGCTGGGGACAATCGCAATGAGCACAATGACCGCGATCCACCAGCTGACCAACAGCAGTGCACCCACGGCGAGGACGACCGAGACGAGTTGCGTGAAGATGGCGGCGATCCGGTCCAGGACCCGGGCGTAGGAGTCGGAAAACCGCTTGGCGCGGTCGTAGAGGTCCACCGTTTCCTTGTCGTCATAGCGCCAGAACTCCAGGGCCAGGAACCTCTGGTACATCATGTCGCCCACGATCGCGCCGACTTTGAAGCTCATGAGCTGCTGGATGTAGCGGTCCACGCTGGTAAACCCACCCCAAAAGAGCCCTAAAGCGGCCGTGATGACCACGTACAGGATGGCGCGGGGACCGGCCCCTGGGTCTCCCGCGTAGCCGGCGGCAAGTTCCGTGGTGGTCAGGGCCGCAAAGTAGGTGGTCACCAGCGGAAGGGTGGCCGAAATCAGGGAACCGGCCACCTTCATGATGACTGCCGCGGGCGAGGCCTTGAAACTCACCTTGAGGACCTGCCCGACGGCGCGTGCATACGGGCGGAGCGCCAGCTTGCGGGGCGGTGCCTTGGTCACCCGGGCTGACTCGGGGTGCCGCGGCTGGGCTGGCTTTTCGGACATGTCCCCAGCCTATTCCCCGGCACCGACATTATGGCCTGCGCAGGTTGAGGAGTGCGGGGCGCAGAAAAAAGCAGACGGCCCGTGGACATGCCACGGACCGTCTGCCGGAAAACGTCAGCGCGAGTTGTAGTTGGGCGCTTCGACCGTCATCTGGATGTCGTGCGGATGCGATTCCTTGAGCCCGGCCGGGGTGATGCGGACGAACTTGCCGCGTGCCTTGAGCTCACCGATGGTGGGTGCGCCCGTGTAGAACATGGTCTGGCGGAGGCCGCCCACCAGCTGGTAGGCCACGGAGGCCAGCGGGCCGCGGTAGGCCACCCGGCCTTCGATGCCCTCGGGGATGAGCTTGTCATCACCGGACACGTCGGCCTGGAAGTAACGGTCCTTGGAATAGGACGTGTTCTTGCCACGGGACTGCATGGCGCCCAGGGATCCCATGCCGCGGTAGCTCTTGAACTGTTTGCCGTTGACGAAGATCAGGTCGCCCGGGGATTCTTCGCAACCTGCCAGCAGGGAGCCAAGCATCACGGTATCCGCGCCTGCCACCAGCGCCTTGCCGATGTCGCCCGAGTACTGCAGGCCGCCGTCGGCGATCAGCGGGACGCCGGCCGGAATGGCAGCCTTGGCGGATTCGTAGATGGCCGTGATCTGCGGAACGCCCACACCGGCCACCACGCGGGTGGTGCAGATGGAACCAGGTCCGACGCCCACCTTGATGCCGTCGGCGCCGGCGTCGATCAACGCCTGTGCACCCTCGCGGGTGGCGGCCTGGCCGCCGATGATGTCCACGTGGGCAGCCACGGGATCGGACTTAAGGCGGGAGATCATGTCCAGCACACCCTGCGAGTGGCCGTTGGCGGTGTCGACGAACAGGGCATCCACGCCGGCGTCGATCAGCTTCATGGCGCGTTCCCAGCCGTCACCGAAGAAGCCGATGGCAGCACCGACGCGCAGGCGGCCTTCCTCGTCCTTGGTGGCCAGCGGGTACTGCTCAGCCTTGGTGAAGTCCTTGGTGGTGATCAGGCCCTTGAGGCGGCCCTGGTCATCCACCAGCGGGAGCTTCTCGATCTTGTTGGTGGCCAGCTTGTGCGAGGCTTCTTCGCGGCTGATGCCCACGTGGCCGGTAACCAGCGGCATTTTGGTCATGGCATCGCTGACCCGGCGGGTTGGGAACTCCGACTCCGGAATGAAGCGGGTGTCGCGGTTGGTGACGATACCCAGCAGGCGGCCATCGGGATCCACCACAGGAAGCCCGGATACGCGGTAGCGGGAACACAGCTCGTCGAGTTCCTGCAGCGTGGCTTCCGGGTTGATCGTCAGCGGGTTGGTGATCATGCCCGATTCGCTGCGCTTGACGCGGTCCACGTGCTCGGCCTGGTCGTCAATGGAAAGGTTGCGGTGCACCACGCCCAAGCCACCCTGTCGTGCCATGGCGATGGCCATGCGGGACTCGGTGACGGTATCCATGGCCGCGGACAGCAGCGGGGTCTGGACCGTGATGCGCTTGGAGATGCGGGAAGAAGTGTCGGCTTCCGACGGAATAACGTCCGTGTGGCCGGGAAGCAGCAGGACGTCGTCGTAGGTCAGGCCTACGAAGCCAAAGGGATCGTGTTCGGGCTGGGTCATGAGTGCGCCTCTTACCTGGGTTTTGCGGGCTGTAGCTGGTAGGGGTTGCAACTGATGACCAGCCCGTCATTACGGGACTGGCCTGTGCAGGTGTTGGATAAATACTAGAACCTTCACGCCCGTCGCCATATTCCGCGCCCCCTGAGTGTGAGCAACAGCACTGGCGGCAGGCCGCCGTCGTACCTCACGTACCCGGGCCGCCCGTCCGGAAGGTGCCGCCTCCTAGCGGCCGGCCCAGCCGGTGGCTGCCAGCAGCCGCTCCTCAAACATGGGAATCATGCTCTGCACGTACGTCTTGGTGAGGTGGTTGTCGTCCTTGTAGACATAGACGTTGCCCACTACTGCGGGGCAGGTTCCCTGCCCGCAGATAAAGTCGCTCATGTCCATCAGGTGCAGGCGGTCAACCTTGCCCACGTAATCGTCAAGCGGTGATGAAGCCGCGAGGGATTCTTCCAGCGGGGCGTTGCAGTCGGGCGATTCGGCGCCCTTCTTCTGGACGCATTCAGGCATGTTGATGGTGAAGCGGGGGTTGTCCCGGATGCCTACCACGTCGATTCCGGCGTCCGTGAAGGGTTTGATGCCTTCCAGGTAGCCGGGAACCTCGGTCTCAAAGGGCGCCGAAACATGCGTCAGGGACGCGACCGTAAAGACGGCATCGGGTTTATGCTCCATGACGTACGCGGCACTTGCCTTGTTGAATTCGTTGCATTCGTCATTGCGTTCGGCAGACTCCGCACCAAAGCGGCAGCTGCCCTTGAGCAGGGTCACCACTTCCCAGCCGTGTGCCTTGGCAATCGGCCCCAGGGCCGCCATGTACTGCTGGGCGTGCGAATCCCCCAGGACCACGATCTCCTTGGTGACCGTCTCAGGCTCCTCGTTCTGCAGGCAGCCCTGCAGCAAAGGATCGGTCGGTACGTTGTCGCCGGTACACAGGCCGTCGATGTCAGCCCACTCATCGTTCATCGCAGCGGGCGCGGGAATGATCATGGCTTCCGGGGTGGGCTGGCCCGCGTATTCCGGTGCCAACGCTGCAGCACCCGGGGTCAGCTCCCGCGGCTGTTCGGCAATCGCCGCACCTTCGGCCGCAATGGCGCCCTGCCAGGCGGTGACCGGCAGAGCCAGCAGCGCGCCGCAGGAAGCAATCACGACGGCGGCACGCCAGGACCGGACGTCCGGCCACTCCCAGCGGCGCAGCGGCTGTTCGACGAAGCGGGTAGTGGCGACGGCCAGCGCCAGGGACACCGCCATGATGCCGAGGCCCTGGAGGAGGTTCGGAGCACTGGTCTCCGTCACCAGGAGGAAGAACACCAGGACAGGCCAGTGCCACAGGTAGAGCGCGTAGGAGTTGTTTCCCACGGCAACCAGCGGCCTGGAGCCCAACAGGCGGTCGACGCCGAACCTGCTGCCGCTCTGTCCGGCGACGATCACAGCCGCGGCGGCAAGGGTTGGCCACAGCGCCACGAAGCCAGGGAACGAGCGGTCCACGGTGAGCAGCAGTCCGCAGGCGAGCATGGCGGCAATGCCTGTCCAGCCGAGGACGACGCGGAGGATACGGCCCGGCCTGAGGTAGGGCAGCACCAGCGCCAGGAGGGAACCGAGCGCAAACTCCCACAGCCGCGTGCGGGTGTCGAAGTAGGCGAACTCCTGGTTGCTGGCCGTTTGTTCAATCGAATAGGCCAGGGAGACCACAAAAACCAGCGCGAAAACCGCTGTGAGCATTGCACGGTGGCTGACAGCCCGGCTGCGGGGGAACCACCGCCGCAGCAACGGCTGGAGCGCTGCCACCGCGGCGAACACCAACGGCCACAGGATGAACACCTGCCCTTGGACGGACAGCGACCAGAAGTGCTGCAAGGGGCTGGCCCCCGAATGGTCCTGCGCGTAGTAATCCACGGCCGACTCCGCCAACTGCCAGTTCTGCCGGTAGAACAGCGACGCCCACGCCTCGGCCAGAACGTCGGGCCACCGGCTCTGCGGGATGAAGGCCCACGTGGCGGTCAGGACCGCCAGGAGGACCACGACGACGGCGGGCAGCAGCCGCTTGAAAACGTGCAGCCAGTGCCGCAACAGTTTGAGCGGTTTGCCGTCTTCGAGCTTCCGCGTGAAGGAGAGCGTCAGCAGGAAGGCCGAGATCAGCAGGAAGACATCCACTCCCCCGGAAACCCGGCCGAGCCAGATGTGGTAGGCCGCCACCATGAGCACTGCCAGGGCCCGCAGGCCCTGCACCTCGGGACGGAAACTGCGTGCGGGCTTCATCGGGCCCACCCCGTCGCGGCAAACCACCTCTCGGCAAACATGTCCCCCATGCTGGTGACGTAAGTCCGGGACAGGTGGTTGTCGTCCAGGTAGACGAACATGTTGCCCACGACGCTGGGGCACTGGACGCCGTTGCAGAGCAGGTCCGTCATGTCCAGGAATGCTGCGTTCCCGAACATGCCCTGCACCGCTGCGAACGGGCTTTCTGCTGCCAGCACATCCTGCTGGTCCGACTTGCAGTCGGCGCTGTCCACGCCCTTGGCCAAGGCGCATTCGGTGACGTTGTAGTCATACCGCGGATTGTCCCGGATGGCCACCACCTGGATGCCGAGGTCATTGAAGTTGGTCACGGTTTGTTCGAAGCCGTAGACCAGCTGTTCATCGGGCGACGACGGCGATGCCTGGGTGCCGACCATGAACACGGCATCCGGGCTTTGGGCGGAAACGTACTTGGCGGCCTCCGCATTGAAATCGTTGCAGCCCTCGTCGGCGTCGGCGTTGTCCGGCATGAAATGGCATCCGCCCAAAAGGAGGGCGGTCACTTTCCAGCGCTGGGCCTCGGCGAGGGGTCCCAGCGCGGCGAGCCACTGCTGTGAGTGGGAGTCGCCCAGCACCACGATGTCCTTGACCGATTCTTCGTCCGGAACGCTGTTCTGCTGGCAATTCTCCTGCAGGATCTTCTCGTCGGGCCTGGCGTCTGCCTCGCACGGGCCCGAAAGCCGGGCCCAGTCTTCGGGGAGCTGTTCGGCCGTGGGCAGGGTCTTGGCGTCAGCGCTGACAAGATCCACGTACCCGGGCAGGAGGGCGTGGGCGCCGGGGTTGTCGTTGAAAGCCTGGGTGGCGGCCGCTTTCTGGTCCAGATACTGCTTGTACTGGAAGCCAAGGAGGGGTGTGCACGCCACGGCCAGGCATACGGCAATGGCGACGGCGGCACGGCGGCGCTTCACTTCAGGCCACGCCCACTCGCGGAACGGCTTCTCCACATACTTGGTGGTCAGGAAGGCCAGAACCAGGGACAGTGCAATGATCACTGTTCCGGACAACCAACCGGCGTGGTCCTTGCCGCTCCAAGCCAGGGCAATGACCAGGATCGGCCAGTGCCAGAGATAGAGCGCGTAGGAGTTGTCGCCCAGGCGGACCAGGAACCGGGAGCTCAGGATGCGGTCCACGCCGAAGCGGCTGCCGGTCTGCCCGGCGGCGATGACGGCAACGGCCGCCAGGGTCGGCCACAGTGCAACGAATCCCGGAAAGGCGGTCTGGACCTGGAGGAGGATGCCGCAGCTCAGCATGGCCACGACGCCCACCCAGCCCATCACCACGCGAACGGGCCTTGAGAAGTTCAGCGCAGGGAGAATCAGGGCCACCAAGGAGCCCAACGCGAATTCCCAGAGCCGGGCGAATGTATCGAAGTACGCCACAGCCTGGTTGGTTGCCGTGAAAATGACGGAATACGCCAGCGACGCCACAAAAATCAGGGCGAAGACGTAGGCGAGGGAAGCCCGGTACCGTAGATCGAATTTCCGGCAGACCACTGCCATGACGGCAAAGATCACAGGCCAAAGGATGAACACCTGGCCTTGGATGGACAACGACCAGAAGTGCTGGAGGGGGCTGGCGAGGCTGTGGTCCGTGGCGTAGTAATTGACCGCCAGCGTCTGGAGGAGCCAGTTTTCAAAGTAGAACAGGGACGCCCAGGCCTGGTGGACCACTTCCACCCACCGGGTGGGAGGAAGGAAGGCAAAAGTTGCCGCCATGGTCCCAAGAAGGACCACCACTACCCCTGGCAGCAAGCGCCTGAACAGATGCAGCCAGTGCCGCAGCAGGTCCATGGAGCGCCGTTGCTTATAGCGTCCGGTGAACTGCAGGGTCATGAGGAATGCGGAGATCAGGAGGAAAACGTCCACGCCCCCGGACACCCGCCCGATCCAGACGTGGTAAGTGACCACCATGAGCACGGCAAGCGACCGCAAACCCTGGATTTCGGGGCGGAACTTTGACTTGGCAACGGGTCCTGAAGCCCGCCTGGTTGGCCGGGCGGGCGTGGGGATCGTTGGCATAGTCACGTTAGGCGGTTCCTCATAAGGCTCATTACAAAGCATCCATCATATGCGGTTTCGAGCATGCGACCCAGTCAAAAGTACCGTTTTCGCCGCTGTCCAGGGTTCAATCAGCCCATACCGGGTTGTGAATTTCCCTGCGCGGACCTGTGTGCGGGCTGTGGCCGGGCGCCTGTCGCGGGACGTCCCCTCCCCTGTTCAGATGTGCGTCGCCACGTTACGTCCCTGCAGGCCACAGGGCGATTAAGCGCGCAACCGCCGTCGGTGCTCCGATGGGCTGCCTGGAGTACCTGGGCCCGCTCCGGGAGTGGCCCGTTCAGCCGGCCGCCCCCATGGACTCGGTGTGAGGCATCACACTGCGGGAGTAATCGTGTTGGGCCCTCAAGAGATGCTCCGCCGTGTACCGTGCGTCCCGCCCGATGCCGGGCAGCGTGGCTGATGCAGCAGCAAACTGGAACTCCCGGCCGAGGACGTAAAGACCCGGGACCGGGTCAACCACTCCCCGTGGACCGATCAGGCCTTCAAGCTGCACGCCCCGGGGCAGCTTGACCCATGAGTAGTCCTCCCGGTAGCCGGTGCACCAGATGACGTTGGCGATGTCCAGGACGCGCCCGTCCGCCAGCACCGGCCGCCCATGGTGTGTCCCCGCTACACGGGGCAAGACGTTGACGCCGGCTGCACGAAGTTCCTTGGTTCGGGTCCGGATCAAGGGCGTGGCCATGGAGTGGAAGGCTGCAGCGGCCTTCCTGCCAACGGGATTATCCACGGTCAGGACGTACATCCCCAGGAACCGTATGACAGGCAGCACGGTGCGGGCAGCGAACCGTCCGTGACGCACCGGAATCTCACCGCCGGGCTTCCCTGCCGCCGACGTGGGGTGCGTACGGCTTGCCTCCAGGGCAATTTCCGCCCCGGAATTTCCGAGCCCCACCACCAGCACCCCACCCGGCTGGAGTTGTCCCGGGTTCCTGTAATCGACCGAATGGAAGTGGCGGATTCCCTTGTGGAGGGCGTCCGCGAACTCCGGACGCCGGGGGATCCCGTACCCGCCGGTGGCAATCACCACGTTCCGGGCATGCCACGTACGGCTACCCGAGCGCACCGTGAAACGGGACCCGTGCGGCCCGGTCCCCGCAGGGTTTTCCATCTTTTCAATCCCCTCTACCCGGGTGCGGTGCTCAACGGGAAGATTGAAGGTCCGGGCGTACTTTTCGAGGTAGTCCGCCAGCTCGTCCTTGGAAGGGAAGGCCACCCGGTCCCCGGGGAAGGGTGCCCCGGGCAGGCCGTCATACTTGGCCGGGGTAAAGAGGCGCAAGGAATCCCACCTCTGCCGCCAGGCGTCACCGCTCCTGGCGTGCTCGTCAAGGATCAGGAAGTCGTGGCCTGACCGCGCCAGCCAGTAGCCCAGCGCAAGCCCTGACTGCCCGCCTCCCACGATGATCGTTTCCACAGTTTTGCTATTTTCCGGTTCCATCGTCTGGTCCCTTTCGCTTCACGTGTTGATTTCCGGTACCGCAAGCACCAGGCCAGCATCAGCGCCGAAGCAACCACATAGAAGGAGTGCAACAGCCATACCGGTCCAGCCGGCAGATCGAAGACGTACAGAGAGTGAACGGCGTTCGCGACGTTGGTCAGGGCAATATTGCCCAGGCTGTAGGAGGCCAGGTCCTTGGTGCGGACGGCCTTGGCCAGCATGGGGAGCATGCTGGCTGCGAAGAGCACCGTGGAGACGGTCCCGGCCAGCAGTGGAATGTTCATACAGCCACGCTATGGTTCCAGCCCGGGACACCGCCTCGGGAGCATGACCCATCCTTCCCGTCAGGGCATGGGTACTTATGCCCATAGCCCGGTATTGGGGCGTCAGTCCAGCAACCGGTGCTCGTAGGCGTAACTGGTGGCCGCCGCACGGGACGGCACGGACAACTTGGTCAGGATGTTGCTGACGTGATGAGCCACGGTCTTTTCGCTCAGGTAGAGCGAACGGGCGATGGCCTTGTTGGGATTGCCCCCGGCAACGAGCCGCAGGACTTCCAACTCCCTGGCGCTCAGCGGCGAGGTGCCGGAGCCAGCCGGAGATGCGCTGACCTCCAGGACGTCGCGGAGGGAAGGATGAGCGCCCAGCCCGGAGAATTCGGCCTTGGCTGCCTCGAACTCCATCGCCGCTGAATCCTGGTCGCCAAGCCCGGCGCAGGCGCGTCCTACCAAGACGCGGCAACGGGCGGCATCGAAGGGCGCCTCCAGGCCGTACCAGATCCGCCAGGCTTTCCGTGCCGCCGCCAACGTCTCGAGCGGGCGGCTTTCGGCCAGGAACACCCCGGCCTCCGCCTGCGCTGCCAAGGCGTGCTCCAACGGCCTGACGGACTCCCCCGCCCGGGTTGAGAACTCATCGGCGGCTTCCCTTGCCGCTCCGGCGTCCTTCGCAGCGAGTTCCACTTCCACCAGCGCCGGCAGCAGGCGGTACCTGTTGGCTGGATCGGCTGCGGCAACCGCGCGGCGCATCATGGCCTGCGCCTGGGAAATCCTGCCCTGGGCAACCCGCATCAGCGCCAAGCCCGGCAGCGGTTCAAACCCTGTTTCCCCGGCTTTTGCGTACGCTGCTTCGGCTGCTTCCCAATCTCCCCTGAGCCGAAGCACCTCGCCTTGCTGGTACCACGCCCCGTAGAGGGCTTCAGGATCTCCCCGGCGCGAGCGGTCCTGCGCGATGCGGGCGGCATCAAGGGCGTCGTCCCATGCACCGTGGAGGATGAACAGCTCAGCCCGGTGGTTCTGGCATTGGCCACTGAACATCACCATATCCGGGCGGTCCCCGCACCAGCGCTCCAGCGACGTGGTCCATTCCCGGGCCCGGCGCACATCGTAGGCAAGCCGGCAACTGCCGATCACTGCACAGTAAATGATCCCGGTGGGAATCGGGGATATCCCGCCCGCGGTGACAGACAACATCACCCCATCCAGGAGCTGCAGCCCCTCGTCGGGAAAACCCAGCGTCAACCGGGCCGTGCCCAGGCCAAGCTGCCCCAAGGCCATGAGGTCCCGGTCCTGGAAACGCCGTCCAATACCCAAGGCGCGGGTAAAGAGTTCCTCGCTCTTCGCCGGGCTCCCGTGGTAGAGCGCCCCGAGCGCCGACGGAATCAGGAGGTAACCCTCCGCCGGGCCGGCACCGTTCATTGACTCGACCAGTTGCGTGGCCCTGGACATCCACGCTGAACCGTGGGAACTCTCGCCGATGTCCATCAGGTAGAGGACCATCCAGGCGGCGCATCTCGCGGCCCCCGGTACATCCCCCATGGCCAGGAAGTCATCATGTGCCCGGGTCAGGTATTCCTCCCCCTGGGAGTCCTTGCCCAGCAGCATGGCCACCGATGCCAACGTTTCGAGGTCCTCGGCAGGAAGGCCGCCCTCTGCGTCCGCCCGGGCGAGGCACTCCAAGGCCTCGCTCCAGCGGTGTTCCGAATACGCTGAGCGGCCCTGGTCCAAGGCTGTGGCCGGTACTGACATGACTCACCCCGCGGCCTCAAGCAGCCGGGGTTGGCCCGCCCAAGCCGCCGTATAAGCGTCAGGGTACCGCCGCCGTCGGACGCTCACAATAGCGGCAGCGCACCCGGGTGAAGGCAGCAAGAAGCCCCGGCCACGCGCACGTGACCGGGGCTCTTTGATGCAGTCAGCTTAGTGCTGGTGACCTGCGTGTGCGTCTTCTTCCTCGGCCGGCTTCTCGGCAACCAGGGTCTCGGTGGTGAGGACCAGGGCTGCAATGGAAGCGGCGTTGCGGAGTGCGGAGCGGGTGACCTTGACGGGGTCGATCACGCCTGCGGCGATCAGGTCCTCGTACTCGCCGGACTTGGCGTTGAAGCCGTGGTTGGCCTCAAGGTCGGACACGCGGGAAACAACCACGAAACCGTCGAAGCCGGCGTTCTGGGCGATCCAGCGAAGGGGCTGGACCAGAGCGCGGCGCACGATGCCGACAGCGGCAGCTGCGTCACCTTCCAGTGCCTTGACCTCCGGGGACTCATCCAGTGCCTTCAGGGCGTGGACGAGGGCGGAGCCGCCACCGGAGACGATGCCTTCTTCGAGGGCAGCACGCGTGGAGGACACAGCGTCCTCGATGCGGTGCTTCTTTTCCTTGAGCTCAACCTCGGTGGCTGCGCCAACCTTGATCACGCCGATGCCGCCGGCCAGCTTGGCCAGGCGTTCCTGCAGCTTCTCGCGGTCCCAGTCGGAGTCGGTGCGGGCGAGCTCTGCGCGGAGCTGTGCAACGCGGTCGGCCACGTCCTGCTCCGTGCCGGCGCCGTCAACGATGGTGGTGTTGTCCTTGGTAACCGTGATGCGGCGGGCAGTACCCAGCACCTCAAGGCCAACGGTGTCCAGGCTGAGGCCCAGGTCCGGGGAGACAACCTGCGCACCGGTGAGGGTGGCGATGTCCTGGAGCATGGCCTTGCGGCGGTCACCGAAGCCCGGTGCCTTGACGGCCACAACGTTGAGCGTTCCGCGGATACGGTTGACGATCAGCGTGGACAGGGCTTCGCCTTCAATGTCCTCGGCGATGATGAAGAGCGGCTTGGAAGCCTGGAGGGCCTTCTCCAGCAGCGGCAGGAATTCCTGCAGGGAGGAGATCTTGCCCTGGTTGATCAGGATCAGCGCGTCTTCGAGGACGGCTTCCTGGCGCTCTGCGTCCGTGACGAAGTACGGCGACAGGTAGCCCTTGTCGAACTGCATGCCCTCGGTGAGGACCAGTTCGGTCTGGGTGGTGGAGGACTCTTCGATGGTGATGACGCCATCCTTGCCCACCTTGCCGAAAGCTTCTGCAAGGAGCTCTCCAACCTCATCGCTCTGCGCGGAGATGGCGGCAACGTTGGCGACCTGGGTGCCTTCTACTTCGCGGGCGTTCTCCAGGAGGCGGGCGGCGATGGCTTCCACGGAAACCTCGATGCCGCGCTTGATCTCGCCCGGAGCTGCGCCGGCTGCGACGTTGCGGAGGCCTTCCTTGACCAGGGCCTGGGCCAGGACGGTGGCCGTGGTGGTGCCGTCACCGGCGACATCGTTGGTCTTGGTGGCTACTTCCTTGGCCAGCTGTGCGCCAAGGTTCTCGTACGGGTCGTCAAGCTCCACCTCACGGGCGATGGTCACGCCGTCATTGGTGATCGTGGGCGCGCCCCACTTCTTGTCCAGTACGACGTTGCGGCCGCGCGGGCCCAGCGTCACCTTGACAGTGTTGGCGAGCTTGTCGATACCGGCCTCAAGAGACCGGCGGGCAGCATCGTTGAATGCAAGCTGCTTTGCCATGGTTGTGTCCTTTCAAGACGGAAAACCCGCACCGCGGCGGCTCGGAGTGTTTCCAAAGTGCCTGCGGTGCGGGAATCCAGGAAGTTACTTAACGACGATCGCGAGGACGTCGCGGGCGGACAGAACGAGGTACTCGCTGCCACCGGTCTTGACTTCGGTTCCGCCGTACTTGGAGTAGATGACGACGTCGCCAACAGCTACGTCAACCGGAACGCGGTTGCCGTTGTCATCGAAGCGGCCGGGGCCGATTGCAACAACTTCGCCTTCCTGCGGCTTCTCCTGTGCGGAGTCCGGAATGACCAGGCCGGAAGCCGTGGTCTGCTCTGCTTCGAGCGGGCGAACAACAATACGATCCTCAAGAGGCTTAATCGAGACCGACACTCGGATCTCTCCTTTTCATGAGCTGATTCATGGACTAAGAACAAGGGTGCCGAGGCGTGCAACCGTCGTCGCGGTGCCGGCAGCTTACCTGGCGTGGTTAGCAGCCTCACGGGGAGAGTGCTAACACAGACTCTATGTAAGCCGTTAGCACTCGGTCAAGGCGAGTGCCAGCATTTCGTCATGGGTGAACCCGCTACTGGTCCCGGAGATCGTCCAGATCGTAATCCTCGTCATCGCCGTCCGCCGCCGCAGCCCCGCGGTTGAGGTACAGCGCAATCCCCGACGCAACTGCCACGACGCCGGAAACCACCAGGCCGATGGTCCCGCCCGTGCGGGCACCCGTATACAACTCCCGGATGTCACGGGCCTCGTCGGTGGCATCGTTGACGCTCTTGCCCGTCACCGAGTAGGCGGCGGCATTGAAGGAATCCAAGGCAAAAATGACGATGAGCAGGCCGATGCAGATCACCGCGATCACCACGCCGGCGATCAGGGCAGGACGGGCATAAGTGGAAAGGGACCGGCCGGCGGAATGTCCATCGGCTCCGGGCCGGACGGATTGGTTTCCGCCGGTGTTGTTGGTGTCGGAGGGCTGCGGAGCTGCGGTGTCTTCCATGAAATCAACCCTATCGGGCTGATCACCATCGTCCCGGTCCGGGAGGGGAAAACGTTAGGCTGGATGCCATGCCCAACGCTCCCCAGGAACACCTTGCACCTTTGCTGACTACCGAAGGATGGGAGCTCCTCGCGTCGCTCGGGCCGTACCGGGAAGCCGACGCCCTGGCCCTGAACGCGGATCTGCGCAAGGCCGGGCACTCCCCCGAACTCGTGGCGGCCGTCCTGACCCAGTCCCGCCTGCGTACCAAGGCCGAGGCGAAGTTCGGCGAGTTCGCCCACCGGATGCTCTTCACCCAGGCGGGCCTGGAACAGGCTACGCGCCTCAATGTCGCCGCGCGCCACGCCGAGCGCTTCGCCAAGGCCGGTGTCACCCATGTTGCCGACCTGGGCTGCGGGCTCGGAGCCGATTCCCTGGCCCTGGCGTCGATGGATATCTCAGTTACCGCCGTGGAGATGGATGAAACCACGGCCGCCTGTGCCACCATCAACCTCATGCCGTTCCCCCACGCAGTGGTGGTGCACGCCGACGCTGCCTCCGTTGAGCTGGATGGCGTGGACGGTATCTGGCTGGATCCCGCCCGGCGCACCACCTCCACGTCCGGCACCACCAGGATCTGGGACCCTGAGGCCTTCTCTCCCCCACTGTCGTTCGTGGAACACCTTGCCTCCACCGGACGATCCGTGGGAGTCAAGATGGGCCCGGGCATGCCGCATGATTCGGTCCCTGAGGGCTGCGAGGCCCAGTGGGTTTCGGTAAGCGGTGACGTCACGGAGGTGACCCTGTGGTTCAACGCCGTCGCCCGCCCCGGAGTACGCCGGGCCGCCCTCGTCATCGGGCCGCAGGGCGCCGCGGAGATCACCAGCGGCGAGGATTTCGACGGCGGTCCGGCAGCCGCCGTCGGGCCTGTTGAAGGTTACCTGTACGAACCGGACGGTGCGGTGATCCGCGCAGGACTGGTGGCCGACGTCGCCGAACGGCTGGGCGGGCACCTGGCGGATGAACACATCGCCTACATCTTCGCCCCGGAGCTGCACGACTCACCGTTCGCCCGCGCCTACAAAGTCATCGAGACCATGCCGTACAACGTCAAGGCGCTGAAGGCCTGGGTAAAAGCGAATGGCATCACCGTGCTGGACATCAAGAAGCGGGGAACAGCAGTCACCCCGGAGGAACTGAGGAAGCAGTTGCTGCCCGGCAAGCCCGCCGCAAAGTCCAAGGCCGGCAAAACAGCCACCCTGGTCCTCACCCGGATCGGCGAGGACAGAGTGGCAATCGTGGTGGAACCGGCAACGCACGCACAGCAGGCAGGCTAGCGCCGGGAAAACTCCGATGCCTCGCGTACCTGTTCCGCCGTGGGACGGACGCCTGTGTACAGGACGAACTGTTCCTCTGCCTGGATGGCGATCACTTCCGCGCCAGTGATGACCGGCTTGCCTGCCGACCGCGCAGCCGAAATCAGCGGAGTCTCAGCGGGCAGGGCCACGACGTCGAACACCACCTGGGCCGCGGCGATGGTCGCGTCGTTGAAGGACTGGGCGGTCTCGTCGGCGCCGGCCATTCCCAGGGGTGTCACATTGATGATGAGGTCCGCCGTGGAACCGTTGACATCGTCCTGCCAGCCGAAACCGTAGAGATCCGCGAGCGCCCTGCCCTTGGCTTCGTTGCGGGCCACGATGGTCACCGTGGTGAAACCGGCATCCCGGAGCGCCGCGGCGACGGCCTTGGCCATGCCGCCGGCTCCACGGAGGAGCACCGAGTGCGTTGAGGGGACCTGGTGGTCCGCCAGGAGCCGGGCAATGGCGATGTAGTCCGTGTTGTAGGCGGTCAGCACGCCGTGGTCGTTGACGATGGTGTTGACGGAGTCGATGGCCAGCGCCGAGGGGTCCATGACGTCCACCAGCGGGATCACGGCTTCCTTGTACGGCATGGAAACAGCTGCGCCGCGGATAGGCAGGCCACGGATGCCGGCCACTGCCATGGTGATGTCTGCGGGGGCGAATGCCTTGTAAACAAAGTTCAGGCCCAGCAAATCGTAGAGGTAGTTGTGGAACCGGGTTCCGATGTTGCTGGGCCGGGCCGCCAGCGATATGCACAGGGACATGTCTTTGTTCAGGATGGGCATGAACCCATTAAACAGCGTCCGGCAGTGCCCGGCCCGCAACGGTCAGCCCTGGCGGGCCTTCATCCGGGGGTTCTTCTTGTTGATGACGAACGTGCGGCCGCGGCGGCGGACAATCTGGGCGCCGGGGATCTTCTTCAGGGCTCGCAGCGAGTTCCGGACCTTCATGTGGTGCTCCTTTTCTTTGGTTCCATCAGTGGGGGCTTTGGAGGGCGTCGCTGAGGTCCAGCGGGTCCTCCCAGACCGCGCCGTCGCGTGCCATCTCGGCGTCGCTGAGCTGGCAGCCTTCCAGCAGGCGCCCGATTTCCGCGGGATCGACATCCTCCGAGCGTCCGGTCACCGCCAGTACGGTGCCACGGTCGCCGTACTCGGGATGCCAGTCCAGGACGGGTTCGACGCCGGGCGGCACCAGTGCGGTGCGACCCGCCTTTGAGCTTGTGGCCTGGGCGTCGGCCAGCCAGGTGCCGGTGCTCTCCAGCCAAACACGGGGGCCGATGCCTTGGACGGCGATGCGCGTAGTGGCTGCCGAGGCGATCCACAGTCGTCCCCGCATCCAGTGGCTTCCCGCCGCCAGCTTGGGCAGGGCGTCACGGAAGCGACCGGGGTGCAGCGGCCTGGGGGCTTTGTGCAGCACGGTGCGGTAGGAACCCACGGCATCGGTCAACGGCAGGCGCACGGTTCCGGGCCTGGTTCTTGCCTGGGCCTCTGCGTCATCGAAGCATCCTGGCAGGAAGTCGTCGCCGGTTCCCACGGCGGCGGCGTGCGGTGCCAGTTGTCCCAGCAGTTCCATGCCGCTGCGCCAGGCATCGGATCCGCTGCCGGCATGTCCTGTCAGCTCGGCACCGAGGCCTGCATGCATCATGACGGTATCCACTTGCCCGAACTCACCGATCAGGAACTCGCCGCTGGTCCGGTCGTCCTGCTGCATGGACGTAAAGCCTGACTCGAACAGGGTGTGGCGGTCCCAGATGTGGTCGTCCAGGTCCGCGGGATCGAGGGACAGGACGGCATTGTCGATCACAGCAGGCCTGCTGAGTCCTTGCCGCAACTCGGTCACAGCCATCCCGGAAGCCACTCCGGGCGGGAGGCCCAGGACTACGTGGTCGAAGCCGCAGGAGGCCAGGCGTTCTGCCGTAGGAACCACGTCCAGGCGCACAGTACAGCTGAGGCAGCCGTGTTCCAGCACCGTGGTTTCACGCTCGAAGAGCTTGCCGTCCCTGTAGACGCGGCGCAGGACCAGGGAACCATCGAGGAGGTCATGGAGGACGACGGCGGAGTTCGCATGCGTGTTTCCCAGCCGCGCAGCGGCGGCTTCACGGCATTGGCTGTCGAGGGAGCTGACGATGGTGAGGTGCATGCAGACAGTCTATTGCGAATCATTCGCATTATCAATTCAACCGGACTTAATGTCCGGCGCCGCCGCATGCCAGGCCGCTCCGCTGCACTAGACTTGTGCCGACCGCTGGCGGCCCCGCAGCGGGGCAACGCCGGGCCGGGACTCCACCGGTCTGAAGACACAACGAGGGGACTACGTGCAGATTGAGTTTGCGCCATCCAGGCAGTCGACACTGGGTGTGGAATGGGAATTGGCGCTGGTCAATGCACAAACGGGGGAACTGGTCTCTGTAGCCAACGAGGTCCTCAAGGGCGTCGCCGCCAACCACCCAGGCCTCAACGAGGACGACGAACACCCGCACATCAAGCGCGAACTTCTGCTGAACACGGTGGAACTCGTCACCGGCGTCTGCACCACGGTCAAGGAGGCCAAGGAGGACCTCAACCGGTCACTCTCCGCCGTCCGCTCGGTCACCGACTCTTTGGGCGTGGAGGTCTTCTGCGCAGGCAGCCACCCGTTCAGCCCTCCCCTGCTCCAGCCGGTCACCGACAAGGAACGCTACGCCAAGCTGATCGAGCGCACCCAGTGGTGGGGCCGGCAGATGGTGATCTACGGCGTCCACGTCCACGTGGGCATTGACCGCCGGGACAAAGTCCTTCCCATCCTGGACGGCCTGGTGAACTACTTCCCGCATTTCCAGGCCCTGTCCGCTTCCAGCCCCTTCTGGGCGGGGGAAGAGACCGGCTACGCATCCCAGCGCGCACTGATGTTCCAGCAGCTCCCCACGGCGGGCCTGCCCTTCCAGTTCGATACGTGGGAAGCCTACGAGTCCTACGTCCAGGACATGTTCACCACCGGCGTGATCGATGCCATTTCAGAGATCCGCTGGGACATCCGCCCGGTCGCGGCACTGGGAACCATTGAAATGCGGATCTGTGACGGCCTGGCCACGCTGGAGGAAGTCGGCGCCATCGCGGCGCTCACCCAGTGCCTGGTGGACGAGTTCTCCTCCATCCTGGACGCCGGCGGAACCATCCCCACCATGCCGCCATGGCACGTCCAGGAAAACAAGTGGCGCGCCGCCCGCTACGGGATGGAAGCCATCATCATCCTCGACGCCGCCGGGAACGAACAGCTGGTCACCGACCACCTGGCCGAAACCATCAAGAGGCTGGAACCCGTGGCAGCAAAGCTCGGGTGCTCCGAGGAACTGGCCGACGTCACCAGGATCATCGAGCGGGGCGCCAGCTACCAGCGCCAGCGCCGCGTAGCCGCCGAACACAACGGCGATCTCCAGGCAGTGGTGATGGACCTGGTCCAGCAGATGCGCAAAGGTCCCGACGCCTGATCCGGCCAACCGGACATGGGCAGCACGCCCACGTCCGGATCAGGCAGGTACTGACACCGTGGTGACGGGCAGCGATGAATCCGGGGCGAAGGAAAGGCCGCTGGGTCCGATCCCTGCCATGATCAGCTGGGCGCCCAGTGCCGCGACCATGGCACCGTTGTCCGTGCACAAGCCCAGCGGCGGCACGTGCAGTTTGATGCCCGCAGAAGCGCAGCGCTGGCCAGTCAGCTCCCGGAGCCTCGAGTTGGCCGCAACGCCGCCCCCGAGCAGGACATCGGTGATCCCGTTCTCCTTGCACGCGAGCACGGCCTTGTAGCTGATGACGTCCACCACGGCTTCCTGGAAAGCCGCTGCGATGTCAGCCACGGGGATCTCTTCGCCCCGGGCTTCAAACTGCTCCACGCACCGTGCCACAGCGGTCTTCAAGCCGCTGAAGGACCAGTCATACCGGTGCGGGCCATGCTCCCCGGCCGTTCCCATGTACTTGGGCTGCGTCAATCCACGCGGGAAGCGGATGGACTTCGGGTTTCCCTGCCGGGCCATTTTGTCGATCGCGGGACCGCCCGGGTAACCGAGTCCTAGGATGCGGGCGACCTTGTCGTACGCTTCGCCTGCGGCGTCATCAATGGTCGAACCCAGCAACTCAACATCGTCAGTGATGCTCCGGATGCGCAGGATCTCCGTATGGCCCCCGGACACCAGGAGTGCTCCAAGGTTCTCCGGCAGGTCGCCGGCACCCAGGCCGGCGGCAGCACCGGCGTCGGGCGCCTTGTCCAGCAGCCCCACACCCACGTGGGCCACCAGATGGTTGATGGCGTACAGCGGTTTGCCCGTGGCCACCGCGAGCGCCTTGGCTGCGCACACGCCCACCATGAGCGCTCCCGCCAGACCCGGCCCGGAGGTGACTGCGATCGCGTCGATCTCGTCCAGGGTTACGCCGGCCTCCTGCAACGACTCCCGCAGCGTGGGCACGAAAGCGTCCAGGTGGGCCCGGGAGGCGATCTCGGGGATCACACCGCCAAAGCGGACGTGCTCATCCATGGAGGAAGACACCGTGTTGGTCAGCAACGTGGTTCCGCGCACGATCCCGACGCCGGTCTCGTCGCAGGAGGACTCGATGCCCAGGACCAACGGATGCTGCGGGGAGGAAACGCTCACGCTTCGGTTCCTTCTGTGGGGTGTAGATCGGTGAGGGGAAGACGCATGATCAAGGCGTCGGTGCCGTCGCGGTAGTACCGGGGCCTGACATGGATCTGTTCAAACCCAAAACGCAGGTACAGCTGCTGGGCCCGCGGATTGTCAGCCCGGACCTCCAGCAGGACGTCTGCCGCGCGGCGGCGCCGGGCTTCCTCGATAAGTTCGGTCAGGACCGCGGAGCCGATCCCTTTGCCTTCGTATTCAGGATCGACGGCGATCGTCTGGACATCCGCTATGGGCTCGATGCACATCAAGCCCGCATACGCCACGATCCGGCCGGCTGCCTCCGCCACCACGTAGCGGCGGGTTTCGGGCTGGGACAACTCGTCGAAAAACATCTGCACCGGCCATGCGTCAACCGGAAACAACCGGCGCTCCAGTGCCTCCACGGCCGGGATATCGGCCTCGGTCATGTCCCGCAGGGAGATCCCCGCGCTTTCAAGCCTGGGAGAGAGCTTCACGCCTGCCACCTCACAACGCCCGCTTGCGGGGCCCGGGAACCTGGGCATCGGATTCCCTCAGGTACAAAGGCGTGGAGTCCAGGAGCTGCTCCCCCGCCGCCAGCTTCGCCAGGGCGAACTGGCCCAGGGACGCAGCGTCCGGCTGCGCCAGCGCAAAATCTTCCACGGCATTGAGATCGTCAGCGTAAAGCCCGGCACCGGCACCAAAGACCGGAAGGTCCGGCAAGCCGGACGCGAAGCCCACATGCGGGCCGTCGGCCAGCTGCGGCAGCTGCCCTTCCGGGAGCGTGTAGCGGGCCCAGTAGACCTCCTTGCGCCGTGCATCCGTGGCGACCAGGAATTCCGGGACAGCGGCCGTGGACTCAGCGACTTCCAGCGCGATCGCGTCCAGACTCATCAGGCCGTACAAGGGCTTGTTCCAGACAAACGCCAAGGTGCGCGCGGTGGCGATCCCGGACCGAAGTCCGGTGAAGGGTCCCGGTCCCACGCCGGTCACGATCGCATCGATGTCCGCACCGGTGACGCCCGCACCGGCCAGGAGCTTGTCGATGCCCGGCGCCAGGACCTCGGCATGGCTTCGGGTGTCCTCCGTGGCGAAGGAATCCACCACCGATTCCATGGCGGCATCGGAGATCAGGGCAGCGCTGGCCACGGCGGAGGTGTCGATGGCGAGGATCAGCATCAGCGGTCTCCTTCCTGGCTTGTTTCGAGCATGGGCGGGGCCTCGGCCCAGCGGGGACCAAAGCCGCGGAAAATGATGGTGCGTGGCTCGTCGTCGTCTTCGGTATCGAAGTCCAGCACGGCGTCGGTGGTGGCACCTGCACCGGGGGCACCCCCGCCCACAGCCCTGTGCAGTTCCACGTCGAGCCTGCTGGCGGAAAGGTGCTCCACCCGGTCACGGCCCCACTCCACCACGGTCACGGCCGTGTCCATGGTGTTTTCCAGGTCGATGTCGTCGATCTCCGCGGACGATTCCAGCCTGTAGGCATCCACATGGACCAGGTCCGGCCCGCCTGGCCGCGGACCGTCCGGAAGGTTCGGGTGGATCCGCACCAGGACGAAAGTGGGCGAGATGATCCCGGCACGCACACCGAGTCCCTCGCCGAGTCCTTGCGTGAAGGTCGTCTTCCCGGCACCCAGTTCGCCGCTGAGCACCAAGAGGTCGCCCGCCTCAAGGACACCGCCCAGTGCCGCCGCGACGGCGTGGGTCTGCTCCGCCGTCGTAACTCTCAGGGTGCGCTCCCACTGGGGCCCGCTCACAGCGCCGCCGCTTCCGGTTCCACCTGGGCATCGGCGCCGGAGGGAGCTTCATTGACGTAACTGCGCGGTACCCTGGGGCTGATGCGGGTGACGATCTCGTAGTTGATGGTTCCCGCGGCCGCCGCCCAGTCGTCTGCGGTGGGTCCGCCGTCGGCGCCATCACCGAACATCACGGCTTCGCTGCCCTTGAGTTGAGCTGTTTGCTCAGCCGTCAGGGGGCCCAGGTCGATCACCATCTGGTCCATGGCGATCCGGCCCACCACCGGGTAGTTGACGCCGTTGACGCGGACCGGTCCGCCGGTAGCCACGCGCGGTACCCCGTCAGCGTAGCCCAGCGGTACCAGGCCCAGCGTGCTCTCTTCGCTGGTGTGGTAGTGGAGACCGTAGGACACCCCCTGGCCTTCGGGGACTTTCTTGCAGTTGGACAGCAAGGTCCGCACGGTCATGGCGGGGTGCAGGCCGAGTTCGGTGGAGGTGGCGCCGGCGAAAGGCGACAATCCGTAGATCCCGAGCCCCACGCGGATGAGGTCGAAATGCGAATCCGGCCTGGACAGTGCTGCGGGCGTGTTGGCGATGTGCCTGACTTCGGTGTCCACGCCGGCGTCTTCGGCGATGGCCAGTGCTTCACGGAACACCTGCAACTGCTGGTCGGTCTCCGGCCGTTGCGGCTCGTCCGCCACTGCCAGGTGCGAGAAGATCCCCACTACGCGCAGCAGGCCCTCATCCTGGTATTCCATGGCCTGTCCCACTAGTTGGTCCCAGTCGGCCATGGTGCAGCCATTGCGGCCCAGGCCGGTGTCCACCTTGAGGTGGACCCGGGCGGGGCGTTCCTGCTCGCGGGCCGCAGCCACAACAGCATCCAGCTCCCACCCGGAAATTCCGACGTCGACGCCGGCGGCCACTGCCGCCTGGAAGTTGCTTTCGCGGGTGTGCAGCCAGGCGAGCAACGGGGCATCGATACCGGCAGCGCGGAGGGCCAGGGCCTCAGAAATGTGCGCCACGCCAAGCCAGCGGGCTCCGGCCTCCAGGGCGGCACGGGCTACCTGCACGGCACCGTGGCCGTAGGCATCGGCTTTGACCACGGCCATGACGGCGGCCGGAGAGGCGATGGCGACGAACTGCCGGACGTTGTGCCGGATAGCTTCGAGGTCGATCACGGCAGATCGTTCCAGTACTGCCGATTTTGCTATGGAGGGCCTGGAACCGATCCCAATGTCTGCCGCTGCTTCGTAAGTCACCTAAGAGATTCTAGTAGCGCCGGTGAGGGCCGGTTAACTGGAGGGGGCACTGCGCAGGTCAGTGCGCGTCTGACAGGTGGGCAATGGTGGCGCGGGCACGCCGTTGGGCTTCGGCCGGAATATCCTTCACGATCGGCTCCAGGAAGGCGAAGCGGCGCAGCCATTGGCTGGACTGGCGTTCCTTCCTGGCGTTGGCGCGCTGCCACCAATCCGCGATGTCGCCCCATCCGGGTGCCGCCAGCGATCCACCCACCTGCTGAACGGCCAGCGAGGCACACAGGTTCGCGAACCTGAGGCGGTCCCCCAGCTTCCACCCCGCCAGGCTTCCGACGATGAAGGCTGCGTCAAAGCAGTCGCCTGCGCCGGTGGGATCAGAGGCAGACACCGGCAGGGAAGGAACCCATTCTTCCTCGCCCGTGTCCGAATCCACGGCCATGGCCCCCTGGGCTCCCAACGTCACCACGGCTACCGGTACCCGGTCCGCCAACGAATACAACGCAGCCCACGGATCGGATTTCCCAGTGAATGCCATGGCTTCAGGGGCGTTGGGGATGAAGGCGTGGAAATGTTCCAGCTGCTCAAGCCGTTTTTGGGACCATTCACCGCTGGGATCCCAGCCCACCACGCCGAACAGCTTGGTCCCGGACTCTTTTGCCGCAAGAGCCCATGGCTCCAGTTCCTCCCCCAGGTCCGCGACGGCGGCGAGCGCCCTGGGCGGCTTCCCGATCAACTCCGAGGTGTTGACCGGTGCCGGATGCCCGTGGGTGATCATGGAGCGGTCCTGGTTCACGCACAGGGAAACGGTCACCGGCGAATGCCATCCCGGAACCCTGCGGGACAAGGACAGGTCAACGTGCTCCTGGGTTTCGAGGATCTGCCAGTTGTAGTCGCCGTAGCCGTCGTCGCCGAAAGTGGCGGCCAGGTTGGTCCGGAGCCCCAACCTGGCTGCGGCGATCGCCTGGTTGGCCACGCCCCCGGGGCAACTTCCCATGCCTTCGCTCCAGACTTCGGTTCCGGGTTCGGGCGAATGGGGCAGTCCCGTGAAGATGATGTCCTGGAAGACGGTTCCGGTGAGCAGGAGGTCGCACTGGTTGCTGCCGTCGGACCGGACGGAGGCAAGGGGGTCGAAGCGTCGCTGGGGCATGGCGTCCATGCACGGCAGACTACGCCGCAGGCCTTGGGCTGCATAGACTCAAGGCATGCGGCTCATGATCGCCGGAGGCGGCGGATTCCGGGTTCCCCTTGTCTACCGCGCCCTGCGTTCGGGTCCCTTCGCGGGGCTGGTGGATGAACTGGTTCTGTATGACGTGGACGCTTCCCGGCTTGCCGGAATCGAGGCCGTCCTGCGCGACATGCCAGGTGGCGGACCGGCCCCGCAGGTCACTGTTTCCACTGACCTGGAACGGGCGCTGGCCGGCGTCGATGCCGTCTTTGCCGCGATCCGGCCCGGTGGGACGGCCGGGCGCGTGGTGGATGAACGGGTTGCCCTGGACCTCGGGCTGCTGGGGCAGGAGACCACGGGTGCGGGCGGAATCTCCTATGCATTGAGGTCCATTCCGGAGATGCTGCGCCTGGCCCACGCAATGCGCCGCCTCTGTCCCGATGCCTGGCTCATCAATTTCACCAACCCGGCAGGTATGGTCACCGAGGCATTGGTTCCTGTTTTGGGACGCCGCGTGATCGGCATCTGCGACTCTGCCGGGGGCCTGGTCAAGCGCGCCGCGGCGGCCGCGGGTGCACCCCTTCCGGACGGAAAGCTCGACGGCGTGGGCTACTTCGGGCTGAACCACCTCGGCTGGCTCTACCGCCTGGCACCGCGCGGGAGGGACCTGCTGCCCGGACTGCTGGCGGATGAAGCTGCGCTCCGTTCTTTTGAGGAGGGCAGGCTGTTTTCCCTGCACACCCTGCAGCGGGTGCGGGCCTTGCCCAACGAATACCTCTATTACTACTACGACACAGAAAACGCGACCGGTGCGATCCGCGACCAGACGGAGACCCGCGGCGCGTCCATCCACGAGCAGCAGCGCTCACTGTATCCGGAGCTCGCCGGCGCGTCCGGCGCCTATGCCCGCTGGGACGCAGCCAGGCGGTCGCGGGAAGAAGGCTACCTCGCCGAGGCACGCACCGACGGCGGACAGCGGGACGAGGAAGACCTCGCCGGCGGTGGCTACGAGCGGGTGGCACTGGCCGTGATCCGGGCGCTGTTTGGCGGCGGGCCGGCCGAGCTGATCCTCAACGTGCCCAACTCCCCCGTTGCCGTCACCGGGGCGGGTCCCGCATTAGTTGCCGTGCCCGGGTTGCCGGGTGACGCCGTCGTCGAGGTTCCCTGTTCTGTGACGCCCGACGGCGCGTTGCCGCTTCCGCAGGACCGCCCCGGCGGGCGCTTCCTCACACTGATGCGCCACGTCAAGGACGCTGAACGGCTCACCATCCAGGCCGTCCGGGACGGCTCCCGCGACGCAGCGGTCCGGGCCTTCGCCGCCCACCCGCTGGTGGGTTCGGAGGACCTCGGCCAGCGGTTGGTGGAAGGCTACGAACAGGCCTTTCCCGAAGTCCGGGGGCTGTGGAAGTGACGTCGCCGGGTTATTTCCTGAGCTCCTGGTACATGACGTGCAGTCCTACGAAACCAATCTCGGGATGATTGAAGGCCTCGGGAACGGTGGCCAGGATCCGGAACCCCATGGACTGCCACAACCACACAGCCCGGACATTGCTTTCCACCACGGCGTTGAACTGCATGGCACGGAACCCTGCGGTTTTGGCCTCCTTCAGGGAGTACTCGCACAAGGCGCGGGCGATGCCCCTGCCGGAATGCCTGGACCCCACCATGTAGCCGGCGTTGGCAACATGGCTGCCGCCGCCGGCCTGGTTGGCGTGGAATTCCCCGGTACCCAGGACCTCGCCATCGTCAGCCACAGCCACGAAGGTCTGGCCCGGGGCATCCTTGGTCCATTTGGCCCGTGCTGCGTCTTCAGCGGTGTCACGGTCCCAGGTGAAGGTCTCACCCTCGCGGATGACGGGCTCCATGACGGCCCAGATGCCGGGCCAGTCATCGGGGGTGGCGGGGCGGATGTGGAAATTCTTGTCGCGGCTCACAGCGGAAACGCTAGCAGCCCCGGCACCGGGATCACGCCACGCCCAAGGCAGGAGTAGTGTTTTCTGCAGGCAAAGCTGTGTGGGATTAAGGCAGGAGGAACGCTGTGCCGTTGATTCGCCGTGTGGCGCTCCTGTCCCTGCATACCTCGCCCATGGAGCAACCCGGTGCCGGGGATGCCGGCGGGATGAACGTCTACGTCCGTGCGCTGGCCATGGCGCTGGCAGAGAATGGCGTGGAGGTGGAGATCTTCACCCGTTCCACCAAAGCCGGGCAACCCGCCGTCGAACATCCCGGCCCCGGAGTCTGCGTCCACAACGTCATGGCCGGTCCCCGCCGGAAGCTGCCCAAAGAAGAACTCCCCGCCCTCCTCCACCAAATGGTGGAGCAGATCGATGCCATCCGCCACAGCCAGCCGCACGGACGGTACGACGCCATCCACTCGCACTACTGGGTGTCGGGCGTGGCGGGCCTTGAACTGGCGGAGCTGTGGAACGTGCCGCTGGTCCACACCATGCACACCATGGCGAAGGTCAAGAACCTGGTCCTGGAGTCCGGCGAGCGCCCCGAGCCCCGTCGGCGGGAAGAAGGGGAACAAAGAATCGTCGACGGCGCGTCCCGCCTGATTGCCAACACCCCCGCTGAGGCCGAAGAACTGGTCTCGCACTACGGCGCCGACCCGGACCGGATCGATGTCGCACCGCCCGGCGTTGACCTGAACGTATTCACGCCATCGTTCCGGCGGAAGGCCCGCAGGGAGCGGGGTGTCCGGCCTGAGAGCTTCCACATTGTTTTTGCCGGGCGTATCCAACGGCTCAAGGGACCGCAGGTATTCGTCAAGGCGGCGGGAATCCTCCGCAAGCGCCGTCCGGACATCGACCTTGAAATGACCATCCTCGGCTCGTTGAGCGGTGCCAAGGACTTCAACCTGCAGCAGGTCATCCAGGACGCAGGGCTCAGCGACATCGTCACGCACCGCCCACCGGTAGTGGCTCCGGAACTTGCCGGCTGGTTCCGGTCCGCGGACGTGGTGGTCATGCCTTCCTTCAGCGAGTCGTTCGGGCTCGTGGCGTTGGAAGCACAGGCGTGCGGCACACCTGTGGTCGCGACCAAGGTTGGCGGCCTGACCCGTGCCGTCTCCGATGGCAGGACCGGAATACTGGTGGAGGGGCACGATCCTTCGGATTGGGCCGATGCCCTGGAGGACCTGTACGACGACGTCCGCACGCGCGAAGACATGGGCAGGGCTGCGGCAACACACGCCGAGTCGTTCGGATGGCAGCGGACCGCCGCCATCACCTTGGAGAGCTACAAGGAGTCGGTGTCAGGCCTGCTGGTACCTGGCAGGTGATGTCTTGGCGGCAGGGCTTCCGCTGCATGCCCGGCCCCGGCTGGTAGATTGGCGCGCACGGCGCAGGCCCACATCCCGGGCACGCACCGAACCACCACCGAGCCGAAGGACAACGATGTCTGAGAACAAGGTCCTGACCGATCTTGAAATAGCCCAGCAGGCCACGCTGCTCCCGATCGAACAGGTCGCTGAGCGGGCCGGGATTCCCCGGGATGCGCTGGAACTGTACGGGCGGTACAAGGCGAAGGTCGATCCCGCCCGGCTGCTCCCTGAACCGGGGAAGCCTGCAGGACAGGTGGTCCTGGTCTCCGCCATGTCCCCCACTCCCGCCGGCGAGGGCAAGTCCACCACCACCGTGGGACTCGCCGATTCCCTGGCCCGTGCCGGGCACGAAGTGATGATTGCCCTCCGGGAACCGTCCTTGGGGCCCATCCTCGGCATGAAAGGCGGTGCCACGGGCGGCGGGTACTCGCAGGTGCTGCCCATGGACGACATCAACCTGCACTTCACCGGAGACTTCCACGCCATCACCTCGGCCAACAATGCCCTCATGGCGTTGGTGGACAACCACATCTTCCAGGGAAACCAGCTGGGAATCGACCCGCGCCGCATGACGTTCAAACGCGTCCTGGACATGAACGACAGGGCGCTCCGGGAAGTGGTGATCGGCCTGGGCGGTCCCGCACAGGGTGTCCCCCGGCAGGACGGCTTCGACATTACCGTGGCCTCGGAGATCATGGCAATCTTCTGTCTGGCATCGGATCTGGAAGACCTCCGCACCCGGCTGGGCAGGATCACCTTCGGCTACACCCACGACCGGCGGCCGGTGACCGTCGCCGACCTTGGCGTCCAGGGGGCACTGACCCTGCTCCTGAAGGACGCCATAAAGCCGAACCTGGTCCAAACCATCGCCGGAACGCCGGCGCTCGTCCACGGCGGCCCCTTCGCCAACATTGCCCACGGCTGCAACTCGATCATCGCCACCCGGACGGCGCAGGAACTGGCGGACATCGTGGTGACCGAGGCCGGCTTCGGCGCGGACCTCGGGGCCGAAAAGTACATGGACATCAAGGCTCGCTTCGCAGACGTGGCGCCTTCCGCCGTCGTGGTGGTTGCCACCATCCGCGCGCTGAAGATGCACGGCGGTGTTCCCAAGGAGGACCTGGCCGGCCCCGACGTGGAGGCTGTTGCCGCCGGGGTTGAAAACCTCAAACGGCACGTGCAGAACGTGGCGAGGTTCGGCGTCACACCGGTGGTGGCCATCAACAGGTTCGCCACGGACACCCCGGAAGAACTCGAATGGCTGCTCGCCTGGTGCGCAGCGGAAGGCGTGGAGGCCGCCGTCGCCGATGTCTGGGGACGCGGTGGTGGAGGCGACGGCGGCGACGAGCTCGCTGCCAAGGTGGCCGCCGCGCTCCAGGGCCCGTCCAGCTTCCGCCACCTGTACCCGCTCGGGATGCCGGTGGAGGACAAGATCCGGACCATCGCCCAGGAAATCTACGGCGCAGATACCGTGGAGTTTTCCGTCCCCGCGGAGAAGCGGCTCGCCGAGATCGAGCGGAACGGTTGGTCCGGCTTTCCGGTCTGCATGGCCAAGACGCAATACTCGTTCACCGACGACGCCTCCAGGCTGGGTGCTCCCAAAGGGTTCAAGGTGCACGTCCGCGAGCTCATTCCCAAGACGGGGGCGGGCTTCATCGTGGCGTTGACCGGCGCTGTGATGACCATGCCCGGCCTGCCCAAGGAGCCGGCGGCCATGCGGATGGACGTGGACGCTTCCGGCAAACCCACCGGCCTCTTCTGATCCTCTCTCACCAAAATCCCCCTTTTGGCAATCCCTCTCTCACCGGGTGCGAGAGGGATCGCCAAAAGGGGGTAAAAGGTGAGAGAGCGTCGGGGAAGGTGGGGGCGCTTAAAAGGTGAGCGGCCCTCCCGGTGGTTGGTTACCAGGAGGGCCGCTCGTCGCTTTGGCGGTTTAGCGCTCGATGTCGCCGCGGATGAAGGCTTCAACCTTCTCGCGGGCGATGTCGTCGTTGAACTGCTCCGGCGGGGACTTCATGAAGTAGCTGGATGCGGAGAGCAGCGGACCGCCAATGCCGCGGTCCAGGCCGATCTTGGCGGCGCGGATGGCGTCAATGATCACGCCTGCGGAGTTCGGGGAGTCCCAGACCTCGAGCTTGTACTCAAGCGAAACGGGGGCATCGCCGAAGTTGCGGCCTTCCAAACGGACAAAGGCCCACTTGCGGTCGTCGAGCCAGGCCACGTAGTCGGACGGGCCGATGTGGACGTCATCAGCGTGCAATTCGGCCTCGACGTTGGAGGTCACGGCCTGGGTCTTGGAGATCTTCTTGGACTCCAGGCGGTCGCGCTCAAGCATGTTCTTGAAGTCCATGTTGCCGCCAACGTTCAACTGGTAGGTCCGGTCCAGCGTGACGCCGCGGTCTTCGAACAGCTTGGCCATGACGCGGTGCGTGATGGTTGCACCGATCTGGCTCTTGATGTCGTCGCCAACAATGGGGATGCCGGCCTCGGTGAACTTGTCGGCCCATTCCTTGGTGCCGGCAATGAAGACAGGAAGTGCGTTGACAAAGGCGACGCCGGCGTCGATGGCGCACTGGGCGTAGAACTTGGCAGCCTGGTCCGAGCCAACAGGCAGGTAGCAGACCATGACGTCAGCTTTGGCTTCCCGCAACGCTGCTACGACATCAACGGCTTCTTCCGGAGCCTCGACGATTGTCTCGCGGTAGTAGCGGCCCAGTCCGTCGAGGGTGTGACCGCGCTGAACCTTCACACCGGTGGCCGGAACGTCGGCGATCTTGATCGTATTGTTCTCGCTGGCCCCGATGGCGTCGGCGAGGTCCAGGCCAACCTTCTTGCTGTCGACATCGAAAGCGGCAACGAACTCGACGTCGTTGACGTGGTACTGGCCGAACTCAACGTGCATCAGACCGGGAATCGTGGACTTCGGGTCAGCGTCGCGGTAGTACTCGACACCTTGGACCAACGATGCGGCGCAGTTTCCTACGCCGACAATGGCAACACGAATCGGATGTGAAGACACGGAACTCCTTTGGGAAAACCTCAGTGCCACGCGATGCCCCGGCTGAGCCCGGAGAGCGGCAGATTGGCACGGCGCCATTCGGCGCACACTTTTGCATTCTAACCAACACACGAGGGGCCGCCGTTATTCCCGGCTGGCCCCTCGCAATATGTCAGCAGCTTAAACCCAATCGACGGCACCCGGCGGGACGTGAGAGTGGATGGGTGGGGCTGGTTACTTCTGGGCCCACAGGTTGATGTCGGACTCGACGGCGAATTCATCGATCGCCGTCAGCTCCTCATCGGTGAAGTCCAGGTTGTTGATGGCGCTGAGCGTGTCCTCGAGCTGGCGGACACTGGAGGCGCCGATCAGCGCAGAAGTGACGGGCGACCCCTTCGGCTGGTCCCGCAGGATCCAGGCCACCGCCATCTGCGCGAGCGTCTGACCTCGTCCCTGCGCGATGGCGTTCAGCCCGCGGACCCGGTCGAGTTTGTCTTCTGTCAGAGCCGATTCCGACAGGAACCTTTCCTTGGCTGCACGGGAATCCGCAGGCACACCGTTGAGGTACCGGTCCGTCAACATTCCCTGGGCCAGCGGCGAGAAGGCAATGGACCCGGCGCCCACCTGGTCCAGGGCCTCATAAAGGTTGGGGCTGCCGTTCTCAGTCCAGCGGTTGAGCATGGAATAGCTGGGTTGGTGGATGAGCAATGGCGTGCCGAGTTCCTTCAGGATCCGGGCTGCCTCCAGTGTCTGCTCAGGAGTGTAGGAGGAGATGCCTGCATACAGCGCCTTGCCGGACCGAACAGCGTAATCGAGCGCGCCCATGGTCTCCTCCAGCGGAGTCTCAGGATCAGGCCGGTGGCTGTAGAAAATATCCACGTAGTCCAGGCCCATGCGCTCCAGCGACTGGTCCAGGCTGGAAATGAGGTACTTCCGGGAACCCCACTCACCGTACGGGCCGGGCCACATGTAGTAGCCGGCCTTGGTGGAGATGACCAGTTCATCGCGGTAGGGCTTGAAGTCTTCCTTCAGATGCCGGCCAAAGTTGGTCTCGGCCGAGCCGTCCGGGGGTCCGTAGTTGTTGGCGAGGTCAAAGTGGTTGACGCCGAGGTCGAACGCACGGCGCAGGATGGCGCGCTGTTCGTCGAACCGCTTGTCATCGCCGAAGTTGTGCCAAAGCCCCAGCGAGATCGCGGGAAGCTTCAGTCCACTGCGTCCGACGCGGCGGTAGGGCATGGTTTCGTAGCGGTTTTCCGCGGCCGAATAAGTCATACGTACCATCCTGCCACCGTGTCGCTCCGGGTGACGGCGCCGTCCGTCATGTGGGCGCCGTCACCTTTGGAGCAGCTAGCCTTGGTTGACGCGCACGACGGCGGCGCTGGCGCCGGGAAGCGTCAACGTGCCGTTATCCAGGGCTGCTTGTGCGTCCGTTGCCAGCAGCATCGCCCCTTCCACCGGGGTATCGAGCGTTTCCGACCCGAAGTTGCACACCACGCGAAGGTCTCCGCGGGTCATTTCGAGCCAGTGCTCCTCATCGTCGTATTCCACGGAGGTGTCCGCGAACCCACCGTCTGCCAGGACAGGATTGTTTCGGCGCAGCTGTGCTAAATCGCGGTACAGTGCCAGCAACTTGGCGTGGTGGCCGTCGGATGCTTCCTCCCAGTTGAGTTTTGAGCGGCGGAACGTCTCCGGGTCCTGCGGATCGGGAACCACGTCCGGGTCCCATCCCATCCGCTCGAATTCCTTGATCCGGCCCTTCGCCGTGGCTTCCCCCAAGTCCGGTTCCGGATGGGAGGTGAAAAACTGCCAGGGGGTTGAAGCCCCGAACTCCTCGCCCATGAACAGCATGGGCGTGAACGGCGACGTCATGGTGACCACGGCACCGATGGCCAACTGGCCGTAGGACAGCGATGCCGTCAGGCGGTCGCCAATCGCACGGTTGCCGATCTGGTCATGGTTCTGCAGGCAGACCACCAACGCCGAGGGGTGTGCCAGGTCCCGCCGGATGGGCCGGCCGTGGTGACGTCCGCGGAAGCTTGAGTAGCTGCCATCGTGCAGGAAGCCGTGTTCCAGGACCTTGGCCAGAACAGCCAGGGAATCGAAGTCGCCGTAGTAGCCGGTGGTCTCGCCACTGAGGTTGACGTGGAGGGCATGGTGGAAGTCATCGCTCCACTGGCCTTCGAGCCCATACCCGTTGTCCCTGCGGGGGTAGATCAGCCGCGGGTTGTTGAGGTCCGACTCGGCAATCATGGTCCGCGGGATGCCGGTTTCCGCTTCGACGGCATCACCGAGTGCGCCAAATTCTTCCAGGATGTGCACGGCGCGCTCATCCCGGAGCGCATGAACTGCATCCAGCCGCAAACCATCCACGTGGTAATCCCGGAGCCACATGGCGGCGTTTTCCAGAATGTAGCGCCGAACGTCGTCCGAGCCGGGACCGTCCAGATTCACCGAGTCGCCCCAGGTGTTCCCCTCACCGGACTTCAGGTACGGGCCAAACTTGGGCAGGTAGTTGCCGCTGGGTCCGAGATGGTTGTAAACGACGTCCTGGATCACTCCCAGCCCGGCCGCGTGGGCCGCATCCACAAACCGCTGATAGGCCGCCGGTCCGCCGTAGGCCTCATGCACGGCGTACCAGAGGACGCCGTCGTAGCCCCAGTTATGGACGCCGTTGAAGGCGTTCACCGGCAGCAGTTCGATGAAGTCCACGCCCAGGTCCACCAGGTAATCGAGCTTCCCGATGGCTGCTTCCAGGGTGCCTTCCGGTGTAAAGGTCCCAAGGTGCAGCTCGTAAATAACAGCACCCTTGAGGCTGCGGCCCTTCCAGTTGTGGTCCTTCCACTGGTGGGCGGAGGGATCGAAAGTCGCTGACAACCCATGAACGCCGTCGGGCTGCCGCCGTGATCGGGGATCCGGGAACGGCCCTTCGCCGTCCACGATGTAGCCGTAAGGGACGGCCTCGCCGGCCGCCACCCCGGCGGGGGCGCGCCACCAACCCTGCGCGCCGCCGTCGTTGTTTTGCTCCATGCTGTACTCGCGGCCGTCCGCGAGCAGCTTTACCGAACGTGCGTCCGGTGCCCACACATCAAAAAGCTCTTTTCCAGCAGCGTGCTCCATCAAGCTCCCCTATACATTCAAGCGTGTGCAGTAACGGTGTGGCGCGGCGCTTCAGTCAACCGGGACCAGCAGCGCCACCGGGTAGTGCTCCAGCAGCGTAGCCAGCGGGACAGGACCGGCGTCGAAAGTGGTTCCCGTCAGTTCGTCGCGGCTCTTGGCTGGAAGGTCCACAGCGGTGTCCCGCCAGCCGCCATTGCGCTCCAGGGCTTTGGGAAGCCTGGTGGCAACGGTCACTGCGCCCGGGGCGTCCGCGCCACGGCTGAACGCCACCACGTGGGCGGCCGCTGCGCCGGTGGCAGCCACCGGCTGGTACCCGCCGAACAGCTCCGGACGATCCCGCCGCAGCCGCAAGGCCCTGGACACCACCAGGAGTTTGGCGGCCTCGTTCGTCCTGGCCGGGCGTGCGCCGCCATCGAGTTCCGCGAGCGCATCAATCCGTGCCTGGAAGTCCACAGGCCGCCTGTTGTCAGGGTCCGTCAGGGAACCATCCCGGAATTCCGTGCCCTGGTAGACGTCGGGCACGCCGGGCATGGTCAGCTGCACCAGCTTGGCGGACAAGGAGTTGGACGTACCGTACGGCTCAAGTTCCGCGACGAAGTTCTCCAACGCGGCCCCGACCTCCGGAACATCGAAAACGGAGTCGACGGCGGCAGCCAGGTGCCGCTCGAACTCCAGGTTGGGGTCGGTCCAGTTGGTGGAGTTGCCGGCCTCGCGGGCAGCCTTGAGGGCGTAAGCCTGAAGACGGCTGCGGTCCGCCGGCCAGGCACCGGCGATCGCCTGCCAGATCAAGGCGGACAACGGACCGTCAGGAATCGGCGCCAGGTCCTGGACCGTGCCGAGGAAGAGTTCCCACTCGGGGACCGACTCGGAGATCACGGAAATCCTGGCCCTGGCGTCCTCGCTGCGCTTGGTGTCGTGGGTACTGAGCGTGGTCATGGAGAGCGGCAATTCCGCCTGGCGACGGGCCATCCTCTGGTGGAATTCCCCGGGAGAAACGGCGAACTCCGTGGGATCGGCACCCACCTCCGTGAGCGTACCGAGCCGGGTGTAGCGGAAGAACGCCGTGTCCTCCACGCCTTTGGCCATGACCATGCCCGAGGTCTGCTGGAACCGCCGGGCAAGCTCGCCGGTGGTGTCCAGCAGCAGCGGACGAAGTCCCTCCAGGACTCCGGCCAGCTCCGGCCGGTGCTTGGCCGCGTGCTCGATCGATTCTTCCAGGATTTCCTGGCCGTACGGCAGGTAGGTCCGGTAGACGGGGAACCAGCAGATGATCTCGGCGAGGGCATCGGCTACGTCCAAGCGCGGCAGCGCACTGGTTTCCTGCACCAGGCGGGACAGGCGCAGGATTTCCGAGCGGAGGATGCCGTCGGCGATGCGCCGCTTGGTGCCGTGGATCATGACCTGGTAGTTGGCAGGCTCGGCTTCGTCCCGGAGCCGAGCGTCGAGGTCGTCGAGGAACTCTTCAGCGGCGGGGTCGACGAAGAGCCGATCCACATCTGCCAGGGCGTCGTATCCGGTGGTGCCTTCGCACTGGAAGGTTTCCGGCAGCTTCTCCCCGGGTTCCAGGATCTTCTCCACCAGTAAGTACGCGCCACCTGTGGCCTCCTTCAGCCGGGCCAGGTAGCCCTCGGGATCGGCCAGGCCGTCCGGGTGGTCGATCCTCAGTCCATCCACCAGTTCCTCACGGAACCAGCGGATGATCTCCTGGTGCGCTTCGTCGAAGACCCACGGTACTTCCACCCGCACCCCGGCCAGGGTGTTGACGGCAAAGAACCGGCGGTAGTTCAGTTCCGCGTCGGCCCGGCGCCATCCGACCAGCTCATAGTGCTGCCGGTCGTGGACGTCCTGCGGTGAGTCCCCTTCGGTCCAGGTGCCGTCGGCCAAAGGGAAGCGGTGGTCGTAGAAGTGCAATTCGCCGTCGACGATCCTGAGCTGGTCAAGGTCATCGTCTCCGCCCAACACAGGGATGCGGATCCGGCCGCCGCCGAAGTCCCAGTCGACGTCGAACGCTTCCGCGTACTTGGACGACCGCCCTTCCTTCAGTAACTGCCACCACCAGGCGTTCTGACCAGGTGATGCTACTCCCATGTGGTTGGGGACGATGTCCGCGAGGACTCCCAGCCCTTCCTTCCGCGCTGCCTTGGACAGGGCTTCCAGGCCTTCCGGCCCACCGCGGGACGGGTCCACCGTGGAAGGATCGGTGACGTCGTAGCCGTGATCGGACCCTTCCTCGGCGGTCAGGATGGGTGAGACGTAGACCCAGTCGACACCCAGGTCCTTGAGGTAGCCCGTCAGTTCCGCTGCGTCCTGCAAGGTGAAGCTAGGACGGATCTGCAGCCTGTATGTGGAGACTGGAGTCCTCATGAGTCCGCCTTCTTCTGGTCTGCCTCAGAGTCGGCTTCCGCCTCCGCGCCGGCAGCGTCCGCGCCACCCGGTTCCTCCCCGGCAGTATCCCCGGTTCCGGCGCCTTCGTCGTCTTTGTACCCCAACGCAATCGACGTGACTACAGGCGCCGTCATGGAGGCGGTTTCCGGAGTGCTGGTCTGGGTCAGCGCCGCCAGCGAAGCGGCCACGGAGTGATCCGGTTCCACCTCGGGAGTGCTGTGTGCCCGGAGCACCACCAGGGACTTGCCCGCCACCATGAGGATCTGGTCGGCCTTGACGATGTCGGCCTCCGCACCTTCTCCCCCGGTGTCGATCATGACGTCCCAGGCTGCGGCGTATTCGTCCGAGGGGATCCGGAATCCGACTTCGTCGACGTCGGCGTTAAAGTAGAGCAGGAAGTTCACGTCGGTGATCCGGCGCCCCTGATGGTCCAGCCCACGGATGCCGTCACCGTTGAGGAATACACCTACCGAACGGCCCAGGGCGGTGTCCCAGTCCCCGGGTGTCATGGTGCTTGCGTCCTTGTCCAGCCACACGATGTCCGGAAGCCGCTCACCCTCACCACGGACAGCGGGGCGGCCATCGAAGAACCGGCTGCGGCGAAGCGTGGGATGCTTGGCGCGCAGGGCGCTGACGGCGGCCGTGAACTCGATCAACGGCTGGTCCACGGAGTCCCAGTTGATCCACGTAAGTTCGGAGTCCTGGCAGTAGCCGTTGTTGTTGCCCTGCTGGGTCCGTCCGAGTTCGTCCCCGTGGAGCAGCATGGGCACGCCCTGGGACAGGAAAAGGGACGCGATGAAGTTCCTTTGCTGCCGCGCCCTCAGGCCGAGCACCGTGGGATCGTCCGTGGGCCCTTCAACACCGCAGTTCCAGGAGCGGTTGTGGGATTCGCCGTCGTTGTTGTCCTCACCGTTGGCCTCGTTGTGCTTCTCGTTGTAGGACACCAGGTCCATGAGAGTGAAGCCGTCGTGCGCCGTGACGAAGTTGATGGACGCGAAAGGACGGCGGCCTGAGTGCTCGTAGAGGTCGGCCGATCCTGTCAGGCGGGAGGCGAACTCACCCAGCGTTGACGGTTCGCCGCGCCAGAAGTCACGGACGGTGTCGCGGTATTTGCCGTTCCATTCGGTCCACTGCGGCGGGAAGTTGCCCACCTGGTAGCCGCCGGGGCCGACGTCCCACGGCTCGGCGATGAGCTTGACCTGGGACACCACCGGGTCCTGCTGGATGAGTTCGAAGAAAGTTGAGAGCTTGTCGACGTCGTAGAACTCACGGGCCAGCGTGGAAGCGAGGTCGAACCGGAATCCGTCCACGTGCATTTCCGTCACCCAGTACCGCAGCGAGTCCATAAGCAGCTGCAGGGAGTGCGGGCTGCGGACATTCAGCGAGTTGCCGGTGCCGGTGTAGTCCATGTAGTACTTCTGGTCGTCCTCCACCAGTCGGTAGTAGGCCGAGTTATCGATGCCTTTGAAGGACAGCGTGGGACCGAGGTGGTTGCCTTCAGCGGTGTGGTTGTACACCACGTCCAGGATGACCTCGATACCGGCGTTGTGCAGCGAACGGACCATGGCCTTGAAGTCCTGGACCTGCTGACCGGTATCGCCCTTTGAGCTGTAGCTGTTGTGCGGGGCGAAGAACCCGATGGTGTTGTAACCCCAGTAGTTGCTCAGGCCCTTGTCCTGCAGGATGCCGTCGTTGACGAACTGGTGCACCGGCATGAGTTCAATGGCGGTGACGCCGAGCTTCTGGAGGTGGGAGATCACGGCCGGATGCGCCACGCCCGCATAGGTACCGCGCTGCTCTTCCGGCACTTCCGGGTGCAGCATGGTAAGGCCCTTGACGTGGGCCTCGTAAATCACGGACTTGTGGTACGGGATGCGGAGGAGCTTGTCCCCGTCCCAGTCGAAGAACGGGTTGATGACCACGCCCAGCATCATGTGGGGTGCGGAATCTTCATCATTGCGGGAGTCCGGGTCTCCCAGGTTGTACGAGAAAAGGGACGGATCCCAGTCGATCTGCCGGTGCACTGCCTTGGCGTAAGGGTCAAGCAGCAGCTTGTTGGGGTTGAACCGCTGGCCTGCGTCAGGGTCGTAGGGCCCGTGAACGCGGTAGCCATACTTCTGCCCGGGCTGCACCTGCGGCAGGTAGCAGTGCCAGACGTACCCATCCACTTCCTTGACATCCACGCGGACTTCGCTGCCATCGTCGTCGAAGAGACACAGTTCCACCCGTTCAGCCCTTTCACTGAACAGGGCAAAGTTGGTGCCGGTGCCATCGAATGTGGCGCCAAGCGGATAAGCCGATCCAGGCCAGACTTCCATGCGTTCTCCTCTTAGGTGATGCGAACAACTGCTGCAAGCCTACTCATGACCCCCGACACGGACAGTAACCTTACGGTTTTCCGTGGTCGCATTCCGCGATCAGCGAACCAATGACGCGGGGTACCGCAGCCATGATCGCCGAAGCTGTAAGGGGTCCTCCAACAAAATCCTCCGACGCCGCCCGGCCCGCCCGGCCATGGATCCCCGCCGCTGCCGCAGCAACAGCAGCCCAGCGGTCTTCGGGCTTCAGGCCCAAGGCGGCGTAAGCTCCGTCGTCGTCCATCAGGGCGTCCGTGGACTGCGCCAGCAAGGCGCCCAGGACCCCGGCCAGCACGTCGCCACTTCCGGCGGTGGCCATCCAGGGGGTGCCGTCGGACTGGCTGAAGGCAACGCCCGACGGCGATGCCACCAGTGTGGTGGCGCCCTTCAGTAACACGGTGGCCCCCGTTTGTTGGGCGGCCTGCCGTACAAAGTGGAGCGGCCGCGACTCGACGTCCTCCCGTGTCACGGCAACCTCTCCCGTGGAGGGGAGCGAGGCAAGCAAAACGGCCAGTTCGCCCGCATGGGGAGTCAGGATCCACTGCGGCGGGCACCGTTGCGGAAGGAGCTTCAGCGCACCGGCATCGACGACGACCGGCAGCCCGGCGTCCAAGGCAGCCTGGGCAGCGGTCCGGGCGTGGTCCTCCTGCCCGGGGCCGTCAACGCCCGGGCCCAGGAGCCAGGCCTGGACCCTGCCGGAGGTCCCCTCTTCCCAAAGGGCCTCGGGAGTCCTGGCCAGGACCTGCCGTGCGGCCGCCTCAGGCCCTACATAGCGGACCATGCCGGCTCCGGCCACGGCTGCGGCATGGACGCTCAACACAGCGGCACCGGCAAATCGTGGTGACCCGGCGACGACACCGAGCACTCCCCGGGAATACTTGTGTGACCGGCGTTGCGGATGCGGCAGGAGGGCACCCGCATCCGGCGCTGTGAGCCGGCGCAGCTCCGGCGCCTGGGATGCCAAAGCGTCCTCGATGCCGATCTCCACCAGCACGGTCCGCCCGGCGCTTCCCTCACCGGGGTCTGTCAGGAGGCCCGCTTTGATCCCGCCGAAGGTCACGGTGAGGTCCGCCTGCAGCACCGGCCAATGGACTTCGCCTGTACTGGAATCCAATCCGCTGGGAACATCACAGGCCACAACGCACCGGGGCCGCAGTTCCTGCAGGGCCGCCACGAGCTCAGCGGACGCACCGCGGAGGCCACCCCGGGCCCCCGTTCCCAGCAGGGCATCGATGACAACGTCATCCCCGGCGCTTGCGACGGCAAGTTCCTCGGCATTGCCACCCTGCAGGTGCAACACCCGGCCACCCGCGGCCAAAAAAGCAGCCAGACCGTCCGGGTGCGCCTCCGGTGAGGCGAGCACCGCCGTCGTACGCATCCCGCGGCGGGCCAACATGGCGGCGGCGAAGAGGCCGTCCCCGCCGTTGTTCCCCTTGCCCACCAGGACCGTGAGGGCGGCCCCGGCCAGCTTTCGGCGCCTGCCCACTTCCCGGACCACAGCCTGGGCCAACCCGTAGGCAGCCCGCTGCATGAGAACAGCGCCCCCACCGGCGTCCAGGAACGGTTTTTCCGCATCCCTGATCTGTTGTCCGGTGAAGGCGCTGATCATTATTCTGTTGTGTCCGTTCTATCCCTCGGCGAGGACAGTCGCCGTGGCGATGCCGCCGTCGTGGCTCATGGACAGGTGCCACCGCTTGACGCCCTTGGCCTCGGCGACAGCAAGCACTGTTCCCTTGACCTGGATGGTGGGGCCGTTCTGGTCGAGTCCGATCCAGCAGTCCTGCCAGTTCATGCCCGCGGGGGCTCCCAGGACTTTGGCGACGGCTTCCTTGGCAGCAAAACGGGCGGCCAGGGACCGTGTGTTGAGTTCCCGTTCAGCAGGAACAAACAGACGGTCCCGCAAGCCGGGGGTCCGTTCCAGTTGCCGACCGAACCGCTCGATGTCTACGACGTCTACGCCAATGCCAACAATCATGGGGTTATTCTACGGTCACGCTCTTGGCCAGGTTACGCGGCTGGTCCACGTCGTAACCCTTGGCCCCGGCCAGTTCAGCGGCAAAGATCTGCAGCGGAACCGTGGTGAGGAGCGGCATGAGCAGGGTGGGCGTCTCGGGAACGTAGAACACGTGCTCGGCGTAGGCCTTGACGGACTCGTCACCTTCCTCGGCGATCACCAGGGTACGGGCACCACGGGCGCGGACTTCCTGGATGTTGCTGACCACCTTGGAATGCAGGGAGTCACGGCCGCGCGGGGACGGAACCACTACGAAGACCGGCTGGCCTTCGTCGATCAGGGCGATCGGGCCGTGCTTGAGCTCGCCGGCAGCGAAGCCTTCAGCGTGGATGTACGCGATTTCCTTGAGCTTCAGGGCACCTTCCAGCGCTACGGGGTAGCCCACGTGGCGGCCAAGGAACAGCACGGATTTCTCGTCCTTCATGCTGCGGGCGAGTTCGCGCAGCGGGCCGGACTCGTCCAGGATGGTCTGGATCTTGGCCGGGATCTTGTTCAGGTCCGCGAGGACATCCTTGATCTGGCCGGAGAAGATGTTGCCGCGCAACTGTGCCAGGTAGAGGCCCAGGAGGTAGGCAGCGGTGATCTGCGCAAGGAAGGCCTTGGTGGAGGCAACGGCAATTTCCGGACCCGCATGCGTGTAGAGGACGGCGTCCGATTCGCGCGGGATGGTGGAGCCGTTGGTGTTGCAGATGGAAATCGTCTTGGCGCCCTGTTCGCGGGCGTAGCGGACAGCCATCAGGGTATCCATGGTCTCGCCGGACTGGCTGATGGAAACAACCAGCGTCTTGGCGTCCACGATCGGGTCGCGGTAACGGAACTCGTGGGCGAGCTCCACCTCGGTGGGGATGCGGCACCAGTTCTCAATGGCGTACTTGGCAACGAGGCCGGCGTAAGCGGCGGTGCCACAGGCCAGGACGATGATCTTGTCCACCTGCTTGAGCAGCTCCGGATCGATGCGGAGCTCGTCCAGGGTGAGCTTGCCGTTCAGGTCCGAGCGGCCCAGGAGGGTCTGCGCGACCGCGTCGGGCTGGTCGTGGATTTCCTTCTCCATGAAGGAGTTGAAGCCGCCCTTTTCGGCGGAAGCCGGATCCCAGTCGACGTGGTATTCCTTGCCCTCGGCGGGGGCGCCGAAGAAGTCGGTGATTTCCACGGAGTCGGCGGTGATGGTGACGATCTGGTCCTGGCCCAGTTCGACGGCGCGGCGCGTGTAGTCGATGAAGCCGGAGACGTCGGAGCCGAGGAAGTTTTCGCCCTCGCCCAAACCAACAACCAGCGGGGAGTTGCGGCGGGCAGCAACCACGACATCCGGCTGGTCGGCGTGGACAGCCAGGAGGGTGAAGGCACCTTCCAGGCGCTGGCAGGCCAGGCGCATCGCCTGGGTGAGGTTGCCGGCGTCGCCGTTGAGCTGGTTGCGGAAGATGTCACCCAGCAGGGCGGCAGCAACTTCGGTGTCCGTCTCGGACTCGAAGGTGACGCCCTTGGCGATGAGCTCCTGCTTGAGCTCTGCGAAGTTTTCGATGATGCCGTTGTGGATCAGCGCCAAGCGGCCACCATCGGACAGGTGCGGGTGGGCGTTGCGGTCGGTGGGACCGCCGTGGGTGGCCCAACGAGTGTGGCCGATGCCGGTCAGGGATTCCGGGACCGGGTTTGCTTCGAGTTCGCTGACCAGGTTGCTCAGCTTGCCGGACTTCTTCCGGGAGGAGATGGTCCCGTCAGCCACCACTGCGACGCCCGCGGAGTCGTAGCCGCGGTACTCAAGACGACGCAACCCCTCCACAACGACGTCAAGGGCGCTGTGGCCAGCTCCCTGACGAGACGAATTGCCTACATAGCCTACGATTCCACACATGGGCACAATCCTAGCGGCTGGTGCAAACAACTGATGTGGGACGTCCTCCCTCACCGCCGCAAGCATGAGGCGTGCATCACCCACAATTCATCTGCCGGTCGTCGCGCATTTCCTGTTACGCCGCGCTAAGGGCAGAATCGAGAGCGTGACTTTGCAACGCACCGAAGCAAACGGCGACGGCGCTTCCCCCTTTGTTGAGTTGGACCGGCAGACCTGGTCCAGGCTCGCAGCCCAGATGGAGCAGCCCCTCAATGAGGAGGACATTTTCCGTCTCCGCGGCCTCGGTGACCCCCTTGACATGAAGGAAGTCCGGGAGGTCTATCTCCCGCTTTCCCGCCTCCTGCACCTTTATGTGGAGGCCTCACACCAGCTTCACGCCGCCACCACCACCTTCCTGGGCGAACAGACCCAGCGCACACCGTTCGTCATCGGCGTTGCCGGCTCGGTGGCCGTGGGCAAGTCCACCATCGCCCGCGTGCTGCGCGAGATGCTGCGCCGTTGGCCGGGCACGCCGAATGTGGAACTCATCACCACCGATGGCTTCCTTTATCCGCTGGCCGAACTGAAGCGCCGCCATCTGCTGGAACGCAAGGGTTTTCCCGAGTCCTATGACCGCCGCGCCCTGTTGCGTTTTGTGTCCGAAGTCAAAGGCGGCGCCGAGGAAGTCCGTGCCCCCTGGTACTCGCACGTGACCTATGACATCGTCCCCGGCAAGGAAGTGGTGGTCCGCCGTCCCGATGTCCTCATTGTCGAAGGCCTCAACGTGCTGGCGCCCGCGCGTCCCCGCATTGACGGCAAGCAGGGCCTCGCATTGAGCGACTTCTTCGACTTCTCCATCTATGTGGACGCCAAGACCTCCTACATCGAGGAATGGTACGTCGACAGGTTCCGGAAGCTCCGCTCCACGGCGTTCGCGCAGCCGGAGTCCTACTTCCACCGGTACGCCACCCTGTCCGACGACGATGCCGAATCTACGGCGCGTGGCATCTGGAAGCGCATCAATGAGCCCAACCTGGAGGAGAACGTCCTGCCCACCCGCGGCCGGGCGCAACTGGTGCTCACCAAGGACGCCGACCACTCCATCCGCCGCATGCTTCTCAGGAAGGTCTGACACCGTGCAGTCCCGTCCCCTGCCTTCACGGCGGGCCTTTGCCGGCTTCCTCACCGCCGGGGCCGGCCTGGCCGTCCTCACAGCCTGCACTCCGGAAAGCTCCACCGCCTCTGCGGAGGTGTCCACGGCCACCCCGTCTCCCAGCGCCGCGATGGCGTCCGAGCCTGCCGCGGTGACCCCCGCGGCCGCCGCATCCAGCACCCCGGCCAGCCCGCCGCCGTCGAGCGCTGCCGCGACAGGTTTCTCCCTCACCGATCCCGTCAGCCCGTGGGTGGTGGTCAACAAGCACCGCCCCCTCAATCCCCCGAACTACGTGCCGGCGGACCTGGTCCAGCCCGCAGTACGGCTCGCCGTCAGCGGCGAGGCCAGCATGGTGAACAGTACGACGGCGTCTGCCGCAGAAAAGATGTTTGGCGCTGCCGCAGCGGAGGGCGTCGTCATGACCCTGGCCTCCGGCTACCGTTCCTACACAACGCAGATCGCCACGTACAACGGCCATGTGGCGGGCAGCGGCCAGGCCGCCGCGGACCGCGCTTCGGCCCGCCCGGGCTTCTCCGAACACCAGACCGGCTGGGCGTTCGACATTGCCGACGGCGGCGGCGCCTGCAGCTTCCAACCGTGCTTCGCGGACCAGCCTGCGGCGATTTGGGCCAAGGCCAACGCTCACAAGTACGGCTTTGTTGTCCGGTATCCCTGGATGTTCCATGACACCACGGGCTATTTCTACGAGTCCTGGCACCTGCGGTACATCGGCGTCGATGCCGCGACCGACATGGCCACCCGGGGCATTTCCACGCTGGAACAGTACTTCGGGCTGGAAGCCGCACCGGACTACCTGTGAGCTGCGTTTAAAAGGCACACGGCCCGTTTCCCTGGTACGTAGGGAAACGGGCCGTGTGGTTGTCCTAGACGGAGAGCTGGCTGTTGGCGCCGAGTCGCTCCTTGACCACGGCAGCGAGACCCTTGCAGATCCGCTCAGCGGTCTCCATGTCTGCCGCTTCCACCATGACGCGGACCAGGGCTTCGGTGCCGGACGGGCGGAGCAGCACACGGCCGGTCTCGCCAAGTTCTTCCTCGGCTGCGGCCACAGCCGCCGCCACGCCTTCGTCCGTGGCAGCACGGGCCTTGTCCACGCCCTTGACGTTGATCATGAGCTGCGGCAGCTTATGCATGGCCGTGGCCAGTTCCTGGAGGCTGCGGCCGGTGAGCGCCACCTGGGATGCCAACTGCAGGCCGGTGAGGACGCCGTCGCCCGTGGTGGCGTAGTCGGAGAAGATCACGTGGCCGGACTGCTCCCCGCCAAGGTTGTACCCGCCGTCGCGCATTTCCTCCAACACGTAGCGGTCACCCACCGCGGTTTCGCGGATGGTGATGCCGGCCTCGCGCAGGGCGATCTTCAGGCCGAGGTTGCTCATGACCGTGGCCACCAGGATGTTGTCCTTGAGTTTGCCGGCCTTGTTGAGGGCCAGCGCCAGGATCGCCATGATCTGGTCGCCGTCTACCTCGTTGCCTTCATGGTCCACGGCCAGGCAGCGGTCGGCGTCGCCGTCGTGGGCGATCCCGAGGTCCGCGCCGTGCTTGACCACGGCTTCCTTCAGCGGTCCCAAATGGGTGGAGCCAACGCCTTCGTTGATGTTGAGGCCGTCCGGCTCCGCGCCGATCACCACGACATCGGCGCCGGCGTCCTTGAACACCTGCGGTGAACAACCACTTGCAGCGCCATGGGCGCAGTCCAGGACAACCTTGAGGCCGTCGAGCCGCTTGGGGAGCGTCTGGAGCAGGTGCACGATGTAGCGGTCTTCGGCGTCGGAGAAGCGCTGGATGCGTCCAACGTCACCGCCCACCGGCCGCTGCGGTTCCTTGCCAAGCTGCGCTTCGATGGCGTCTTCGACGTCGTCGGGAAGCTTTTGGCCGCCACGGGCAAAGAACTTGATCCCGTTATCCGGGGCGGGGTTGTGGGAGGCCGACAGCATGACGCCGAAATCGGCGTCGAGGTCCGCCACCAGGTAAGCGGCAGCAGGGGTTGGCAGCACGCCGGCGTCGTAGACGTCGACGCCGGAGCTGGACAGCCCCGCCTCAACGGCAGCGGCGAGGAACTCCCCACTGGCGCGGGGGTCCCTGGCGACGACGGCGCGTGGCCGCTTGCCATCGGTTGTGCGGTCATGGCCAAGTACGACGGCGGCGGCCTGGGCGAGCTGCATAGCCAGCTCCGCGGTGAGCAATCCGTTCGCGAGACCGCGCACGCCATCTGTTCCAAATAATCTAGACATCGGCTCAAGTTTAGACGACGGCGGCGCAGCGCCCGGCCACGGCGCGTCCGGGAGCGTCACAAGCGTCGCTTAAACGGCGGAAGCCCGCCCCACCATATGGCGGGACGGGCTTCCGGTGAAGCGGATTAACGCTTGGAGTACTGCTGGGCCTTGCGTGCCTTCTTGAGACCGGCCTTCTTACGCTCGATGACGCGGGCGTCACGGGTGAGGAAGCCAGCCTTCTTGAGGGTGGGGCGGTTGTTCTCGACGTCGATCTCGTTCAGGGAACGAGCGATGCCGAGACGCAGTGCGCCAGCCTGGCCGGAGGGGCCACCACCGTGGATGCGGGCGATGACGTCGTATGCACCTTCGAGGTCAAGAACGCGGAACGGCTCGTTGACATCCTGCTGGTGCAGCTTGTTCGGGAAGTAGTTGGCCAGCTCGCGGCCGTTGATGGTCCACTTGCCGGAACCCGGAACAACGCGAACGCGTGCAACGGCTTCCTTGCGGCGGCCAACAGCTGCACCGGCAACGGTCAGTGCCGGGCGCTCCTTCTTGGGCGCGTCCTCGGCTGGAGCGCTTTCAGAGGTGTAGCTGGTGAGGTTTTCCTCAGCCTCGACGGCTTCGGCGGTCAGTTCTTCGTTCTGAGCCACGATTCTCCTTGAATAAAAAGTTGTTTGGTGGCCAGGACTACTGGGCGACCTGGGTGATTTCGAAAGTCTTCGGCTGCTGTGCAGCGTGCGGGTGCTCCGGGCCTGCGTAGACCTTGAGCTTGCCCAGCTGCTGTGCGGCCAGGGAGTTCTTGGGGAGCATGCCCTTGATGGCCTTCTCAACAGCGCGAACCGGGTTCTTTTCCAGCAGTTCTGCGTAGTTGACGGAGGTCAGACCGCCCGGGTAGCCGGAGTGGCGGTATGCGCGCTTCTGCTCCAGCTTGGCACCGGTAAGGGCGACCTTTTCAGCGTTGATGATGATGACGAAGTCGCCCATGTCCATGTGGGACGCATAGGTCGGCTTGTGCTTTCCGCGCAGCAGTGTTGCGGTCTGGCTGGCAAGACGACCAAGGACAACATCGGTGGCGTCAATGACGTGCCACTGGCGGTTGATATCGCCGGGCTTCGGGGTGTACGTACGCACGGTTTTGCCTCGTTCTTGTTCTGGCGTTCATGTTTTAGGCGTCACGCATCAGCGCGCACCTACTATGTATGCGTTACCGGAGCAGAGGTGAGGGCTCTTTAGACCAGTCATCCCGGAACCTCGAAATGCTTCTTGAGTTACTGACCCTGCAACTGGATCCCCAATGGGCATGTGTGATCGAGATAGGACACGCACAACGACTATAAACAATACCGTCAGGCGGCACCCCGGGTCAAAATGGGGTATCCGCCCCCCCGGGGACGTTCGCCGCGTGATGGAGACAAGATGACCGACGGGCCCGCCCTCCTGCTCCTCGCCACCCTCGCCGGACTCGCCCTGAGTCCCGTTGCCGAGTGGCTCATTGCACTGTGGCTGCCGCGGCTCGGCGGACTTCCCTCACTGAAGGTACGGATCACGACGGCGGCCGTCACCTCACTGCTGTTCGCTTTACTGACGTGGCGTTTTGGATTTTCCGCCGAACTGCCGGCATTTCTTTTACTGGCAGTCCTGGGCGTGCAGCTTTCCCGCATTGATTTCAGCCTGCATTTGCTGCCCAATCCCCTGGTGCTGCTCCTTTTAGGAGGCGGTTTGCTGCTGCTTGCGGGATCCGCGGCACTCGCTCCGGGTTGGCCGGACCTTCTGCGCGCCCTCGCGGGGAGCGCAATCCTGTTCGCCGGCTACCTGATTCTGGGACTTATTTCGCCGGGGAGCCTTGGAATGGGCGATGTGAAGCTCGCAGCACCCATTGGACTGTACTTGGGGTACTTGGGTTGGCAGCAAGTACTCTACGGCGGACTACTGGGATTCGTGGTGGGCGGGGTGCTCACGGTGCTGATGTTACGCCTTGGCCGCAAGGAAAAAGCGGTGGAAACCGCCCACGGACCGGCCATGTTCCTGGCCACCCTGGGCGTCATTTTGGTACTCCAGTAGACAGTTGGCAGGTACCCGGACCGGACTCCTTTTGGGCCCTTTTCCGTAAGGCTACTGTCAAAACCAAGTAGTCCGACGGCTTCATTCCCGCGAAAACTGAGTACTCCCCTGCCCGCTTCCGGGTGGCCGGGTAATGCCCGTTTCGGCAATTCGAGTACGGCTACGCATTGTTCAGCTGCAGGCCCAGGGTGAATTCTTGATTTATCGAAATCCGAACCGCTAAGACAACACGGGGGTAGTTCGGAGGACGTAGCAAATTCATATAATTTGCGGACCTATATCTGAACAAACCAACTCACCAAAATTCATTCTGGGAAGGATTTTCCAATGTCTGCTCTCATGTTCACCATTACCTCGTACATCGCCGGCGTCAAGGACCGTTTCACCAAGGAAGAGAAGGGCGCGACGATGGTGGAATACGGCCTGATGGTCTCCCTGATCGCCATTGTCGTCATCGCCGGTTTGATCATCCTTGGCCCGGCAATCCGCGACCTCTTCATCGGCGTCGCCGGCAACCTGTAAAGCGCACGGACGGTTGGCTGCGATGGCGACTCCCGTCGCCGCCGCGGCCAACCTTTTCTTTAAGGGCACATTGCTGCTCGTCATTCTGGGTCTGGGAGACGGTCATGAAACCGAAAAGCAACGAGCGCGGCGCAGTAGCCGTGGAAATGGCAATTCTTTTACCTGTTCTACTGCTGATTCTGGTTGGAATTGTTGAGTTTGGACGCGCGCTCAACGTCCAGGTGTCACTGACACAGGCAGCCCGGGAAGGCGCCCGTCACGCCGCGGTCCACTATCAGGATGGCACTTTGGATGTCACTGGCACCGCGCTTGGTTCCGCGCCATCTCTCGACGGTCTCGGCGTGTCCGTCAGCGACAACGCATCCAGTTGCGCTCCCGGGTCAAACGTCACGGTAACAACCAGCGTCTCTCTGCCATCGATGTCAGGGTTCCTGGACGCTGGCTTCTTTGGCGCTCCGGGAATTTTTCCACTCAACATGACAGGCGTAGGAGTAATGCGATGCGGTGGCTGAAAAGGGTGGCGGCTCCAAATCCAGAGACGTCGGACCAGGACTCCAAGGAGCGTGGCGCAGCCACCGTGCTCGTCGCTGCCATGATGGTTGCTTTGCTGGGATTCGCAGCCTTGGCCGTCGATGTCGGTGCTCTTTACGCAGAAAAGGCTCAGCTCCAGAACGGAGCTGACGCCGCAGCCTTGGCGATCGCTACGGACTGCGCCGGCGGAAGTTGCGGCGACAGCACCGCTACCGGAAACCAGTTCGCCAACAACAACTCCAACGACAACACCAGCGGGGCGACGGTCAGCTTCCCGGCCGCAACGACGGTTCGCGTCGTCACCAACGCGCGGGACTCGGCAGGGGAAAACAGCTTCTCGCTATTCTTTGCACGCGTTCTGGGGTTCGAGACCACGCAGGTGGACGCTGAGGCTGAAGCATCCTGGGGTGCTCCTTCGTCCGCGACCACCTTACCTTGGACGGTGAGCGAGTGTGTCTTCAAGAAGTATCTTTCTCCAACCCAGCTCGCGTCGCTGAACTCCACTGGCACCTTTACGGGTGACCCCACGCCTACACACCTGTTGCTCCGTTACGACGAAAATGCACCAACCGTCCCAGGGTGTGCCGCGCAGAACGGTTACCAGCCTGGAGGCTTCGGTTGGCTGGTGACGGACACAGGATGTTCCACGGATATCTCGCTGGACTCTACAGTCAACGGCCAAACGGGCAATCACTACCCAAACAACGCCGCCTGCAATTCGGTTCTCACCAGCCTCCTGGATGAACCGAAACTCATCCCCCTTTTCAGCACAGCTACCGGCAATGGAAGCAACGCGAAATACACCTTGATCGGCTTCGCAGCATTCCAGGTAACCGGCTACAAGTTCAGCGGCTCTGGGGCCGTTGTCGATCCCCTTGCTCCCAGTTGCAACGGAAATTGCCGTGGGCTCCAGGGGTACTTCACCCGTTTCGTGTCCCTCGAAGAGGGCATGCAGGCAACCACAGGCGTTCCGAATTACGGCGCCTCGGTCGTCTCGCTCACCGAGTAGCCGCTGGAAGGGCTACTCCTCTACACAAAAAAACTCGAAGGAGTCGAAAGTGAAAGCACGCCTACTGGGAGGCATTGCAGCACTGCTGTTGGCAGTCATCGGTACCGTCTTGCTGGTTACCTATGTTCAGGGAGCCGACAAGCGGGCGCAGCAAGGGCTGGAACCCGTCAGTGTTCTCGTTATCAAGGAAAAGGTCCCCGCCGGCACCAAGGTCGAGGATCTCGGAAACAAGGTCAAATCTGAAACCCTGCCGCAGTCGGCAGTCGCGCAAGGGACAGTCAGCGCCCTCAGCGATCAAAAAGGGAAGGTGACGAGCGTCGATCTGCAACCGGGTGAGCAATTGCTCGGCGTAAAGCTGGTCAACCCCAACGAGCTCGTCCCTGGGACCGTCCCCGTCCCCGAAGGGCTACAGGAAACGACCTTCGTCCTCGCACCGGAGCGCATCCTGGGTGGCCGCATTGAAGCCGGTGACACCGTCACGGTCTATGCGTCGTTCAAGCTGGATGAGGCTGTACCTGCCGGTTCCGGCCTGCCCGCCCAGCTGACCGGGTGGAAGGACTTCACCGAACTGCTTTACCACGACGTGGTCGTCACTGCTGTTCAGCAGGCTGCTCCGGAGGCTGAGAAATCTGCCGGCACAGACAAGGGCGTTGCGCTTCCGAACGGCTCTGCCTACGTGACTGTTGCTGTCAGTGACGCAAACGCCGCCAAGATGGTCTTTGGTGCCGAATTCGGCTCACTCTGGCTGTCCAAGCAGACAGACAAGACGGTTAAGAGCGATCCCCCGACAACTACCTTCGGAGGGCTGGTCCAATGAGCCGCTTCGTAGCTATCACCGCCGTCCGCGATTTTGAAGGGCGGGTGCGTCAAGCCATCTCCGGCGCAATGCATGGCGACCTTCAAACGCTGTCCCCTGACGTACTCCAGGGTGGAACCGACGATGTCTTCAAACAGCTGACAGGGGCCCCGCCTGAGGTCATGATCCTTGGTCCAGGCGTGAACCCAACTGATGCCCTCAAACTCGCCACTGTGTTCGATCTCCAGTACCCGGAGATCAGTCTGCTACTGGTGTCTGTCCCCGAACCTGACCTTGTCCTGCGGGCGATGCATGCCGGAGTCCGCGATATTGTTTCTCCGGAAATCGAGGTTCACGAGCTACGTGTGCTGCTTGAACGGGCCTGTCTGGCTGCTGCCAGCCGCCGGCGCGGCATGCAACCCGCGGCTGAGCCCGGCCAGGATCGCGGCAGGGTCATCGCAGTCATGTCGCCCAAGGGAGGCGTGGGTAAGACTACCGTGGCCACCAACCTTGCCGTTGGTCTTGGTGCTGTGGCCCCGATGGGAGTAGTCATCGTCGATCTGGACCTTCAGTTTGGAGATGTAGCGTCTGGTCTTTTGCTCGAGCCTGAACACTCCATCACCGAGGCCGTGCATGGCCCTGCCGCGCAGGACTCGATGGTGCTCAAGGCCTTCCTTACCGTCCATCCAACCGGGATCTATGCGCTCTGTGCACCCCGCAAGCCGTCCGAATCGGATTACATCACCGCCGAACATGTCTCACGGCTGCTCAACCAGCTGGCTACTGAGTTCAAATACGTGGTGGTTGATACCGCTCCTGGCCTCGGTGAACACTGTCTGGCCACGTTGGAATTGGCAACAGACGGTGTCTGGGTATGTGGGATGGACGTTCCAAGCATCCGTGGACTGCGGAAGTCCTTCAGCGTGCTCAAAGAGCTGCAGCTTCTACCGCAGGGACGCCATACCGTCCTCAATTTCGCCGACAGGAAGAGCGGCATTTCCGTCCAGGATGTCGAGGCTACTATCGGTGTTCCGATTGACACCGTGATCCCTCGGTCCAGAAATCTTCCCTTCTCAACGAACCGCGGGGTGCCCGTCCTTCAAGGAACCACAAGGGACGCCGCCTTCAAGGGCCTGAAGAAGCTCGTGGAGCGGTTCGATCCCCGATTGGCGGCAACCCCTCAGAACAAGCTGCACCGAAGGGTAGTGGTGTCATGAAACTCTCAGAGAGACTGACCAAGAACAATCCATTGACCGCAGTGGAGGTCGCTTCGGGGTCGCCTGAGCCGGGTAACGCGAGCATGGAAGCAGCCTCCGCTTTGCCGCTCTCGACCCCGGCGGCACCGATGCTCGGCGGGCAACTCTCGGCACCGGCCGTTGATGCCCTGGCAGGCCTGAAGCAGCGGGCTGCGTCGGCGCTGTTTGAACGAATGGGCACACGAAGCAGCGACGCATCAGCATCCGAAGAGGAGCTCAGGTCCTTTGCTGTTGATGAACTTTCGGCGTTCATCGACGATGAGCAGGTGCCCCTGTCACCCGAGGAACGTCGACGGCTGATACGGGAAATCTCGGACGAGGTAATGGGCTATGGCCCACTCCAACGATTGCTGGAGGATCCTTCTGTCACGGAAGTCATGGTCAACCGCTTCGATCAGATCTACGTTGAACGCCACGGACACTTGGCCTTGACCGATCTACAGTTCAGTTCCGACGAACACCTGCGCAAAGTCATCGAGAGAATCGTCTCCAAAGTCGGCCGTCGAATCGATGAGTCTTCTCCGCTGGTGGATGCCCGGCTGGAGGATGGCTCGCGCGTCAACGCGATCATCCCTCCGCTGGCTGTGAACGGTCCGTCGCTCACCATCAGGAAGTTCAGCCATGTTCCGCTCACAGTGCGCAATCTCATCGAGTGGGGTTCCATGAGTCACGAAATGGCGGAGTTGCTCAGTGCCTGTGTGCTCGCACGGCTGAACATCATAGTGTCCGGAGGTACGGGCACCGGTAAGACCACACTCCTCAATGTTCTCTCCTCCTTCATCCCGGAGTCGGACAGGATTGTGACCATCGAGGATGCCGTTGAACTCCAATTGCAACAACAGCACGTTGTGCGACTGGAGAGCCGACCGCCAAACATCGAAGGCAAAGGCGCTGTCACCATTCGCGATCTGGTTCGCAACTCGCTGCGCATGCGGCCCGACCGGATCATTGTCGGCGAAGTCCGTGGCGGGGAGTCGTTGGACATGCTCCAAGCCATGAACACCGGTCACGATGGCTCGCTGTCCACTGTCCATGCCAACTCGCCCCGGGATGCCATAGCGCGTCTGGAGACGCTGGTCTTGATGGCTGGGATGGACCTGCCCCTGCGTGCCATCAGAGAGCAAGTGTCTTCTGCCGTGGATCTCATCGTGCAGGTGACGAGGCTTCGTGACGGCACGCGGCGGGTGACACACGTTACTGAGGTCCAGGGCATGGAAGGAGATGTCGTAACGCTTCAGGACTCCTTCTTATTCGACTATTCGGCCGGACTTGATGCTCAAGGGCGTTTCCTTGGGCGTGCTCTTCCAACCGGTATACGCCCACGGTTTCTCGACAGGTTTTCTGAGTTGGGCATCCACGTGTCTCCGTCTGTCTTTGGCGTAGGTCCCGTCCCGGTCGGGAGGCGATGAGAATGGACTCGCCAATCCTTTTTGTCTCGTCGATTGCTTTGTGCTTTGCGGCCCTGCTTGTGGTGTTCATCTTTGTACTGAAACCCCGCAATGGACGGATACCCCTGGAACGGCGGCGTGAAGGTGTCGTTCCGGACAGTTCTACCGTTGGCCGGGTTTCCCAATCAGCTGTTCAGTTCGTCGACACAGCAATGGGACGGTCCGGCGGGCCCTTCAACAGGGAGGTTCTGTACATGGCGGGCGTCAAGCAGGCCCCTGCCGATTTCACTGTCATGGTCGCTTTAGCTACGGTCATCGTCGGGGTCTTGGCTTCCCTGCTGCTGAACCTGTTGGTGGGAATCCTGCTTGCCATCGCAACGCCCTTCATTGCCAAGTTGGTCCTGGCCCTCAAGACCGGGAAACGACGCAGCGTCTTTGATTCCCAAATGACCGACACCATCCAGATGTTGATCGGTGGCCTTCGAGTCGGGCACAGCATCATGCGCTCCCTTGAAGCTGCGGCCCAAGAGGCCCAGGCCCCCACATCCGAGGAACTCAGCAGGATCGTCAACGAAGTGCGGATCGGAAAAGATCCCCGCCAAGCCCTTGAGGACTGTGCCGATCGCATGGACAGTGACGACTTCCGCTGGATTGGGCAAGCCATCCAGATCAACAGGGAAGTGGGCGGTGACTTGGCAGAAGTTCTCGACCAAGTCAGTGGCACGATTCGTGAACGAAGTGAAATCAAGGCGCATGTCAAAGCGCTCAGCGCTGAAGGCAAAATCTCTGCCTACATCCTCATGGCCCTGCCGGTCGGCGTTGGCCTGATCCTGACGGTTATGAATCCAAAGTACATGTCCATCTTCGTCACGAATATTTGGGGCATCGGGATGCTCGTCGTCAGCGCCATCTTGTTCGTCATTGGCGGCTTCTGGATGAGCCGCACTGTGAAGATCAAATTCTAGGAGTACGTCATGAGTCCCATCGCATGGCTGATCATCGCTACCATCGTTCTTCCTGTCGCCTACTTCGTGTGGTCCTTGTCGGCCATAGACCGCAAGGGCGTCGTAGCCATTCACACGAATCTGGGGTCGGGCTTCGCCCAAGGTGCCGGAGTCAGTATTCAGCGCACACCGCTAATGCTCGGGGTGGCCCGCAAACTAACCCCGGGCAGTTACGAAGCCAAGATCGATCACTGGCTTGCTCTGGCCGGACGACCAAAATCCATGCCATTGACAAAGGTCATAGCGCTTAAGCCCACCCTGGCTCTTGCCGGCGCTGTGTTCGGCATTTTGCTGATTCTCGCCGGGCCAAGCCCCCTGAGCATCGGATTTACGCTGTTCCTGACGGCGTTGCTGTATTTTTTGCCGGACCTGCTGGTCTACAACACGGGCATTAAGCGTCAGGAAGCAATCCAACTGGAATTCGCCAATACCCTCGACCAGATGCTGATCTCCGTCGAAGCCGGCCTCGGCTTCGAAGCGGCAATTGAACGGGCCTCAACCTACGGGGCAGGACCGTTGGCGCATGAACTGATGCGCACCCTGCAGGACATTCAGGTGGGCCGGCCCAGACAGGAGGCCTACGAAGCTTTAGCAGAGCGCTGTGTGGCAGCCGATATCCGTAGCTTTGTGCTGGCTGTCATCCAGGCAGACAAATACGGCATCGGCATTGCCAACGTGCTTAGGGCCCAAGCCAAGCAGGCTCGCGTTAAACGGCGACAAGTTGCGGAAGAGAAAGCCATGAAACTGCCCGTCAAGGTACTTTTCCCGCTTCTCTTCTCCATCTTTCCGGTGCTCTTCATCGTCCTTCTCGGACCGGCTGTCATCAAAATCTTCGAGGCTTTCAGCTGAGCCTGGCCAGCGGGAAATAGACCGGCCCTCCGCGGATCCCAGACCGCGGACGGCCACAACGGCCCCCTTCCGGTACCCAGAGCCGGGAGGGGGTCCTCCAATGTCCGGGCCCAGCCACCCGGACCCGACCGTAGACAGCGGACTACTCCCGCTTGGCCCGCGTCAACTCCGCCCGGGCCAGCAACTCGTCATTGGATGGGTAGGCCACTTCTTCCAGGACCAACGGGTGCGGGGCCGCCAGCAAGGACTTCGGATCCCGGGCGCGGGCCAGCAACCGCTCGTGCAACCAGGCCGGAGGTTCCAGGCCCTCCCCCACCCGCAAGGTGGAGCCCACAAGGGAGCGCACCATGTTGTGGCAGAAGGCATCGGCCTGCACCGTGGCAACGATGATTCCGTCCGGACCGCGGTCAAAGGAGAAGCGCTGCAACTCGCGGATGGTGGTCGCACCTTCGCGGGGCTTGCAGTAGGAACGGAAGTCCTGCAGGCCAAGCAGCAGTGATGCCCCGGCGTTCATCAAGGCCACGTCCAATGGGACCTTATGCCACAGCGTGATCCCACGAAGCACCGGGTCCCAACGCTCGGTGCCGTCGGCAATCCGGTAGCTGTAACGACGCCACAGGGCTGAGAAGCGGGCGTCGAATCCGGCAGGCGCCAGACCGGCGTCGTGCACTTCGATGGAACCAGTGAGGTCGCCAAGAACCCGGCTCAACGCGCCGCGAAGGCGACGCAGCAGCGAAACGGAAGGATCGACGTCGTGCCCCCGCGTCAGACCGAACCACTCCGCGGAGGTGAAGTCGACGTGGACAACCTGCCCGCGGGCGTGGACGCCAGCGTCCGTGCGCCCCGCGACCGTGACCCGCACGGGCCGCCGCACCAACAACTCAAGTGCGTCCTCGAGCGCACCCTGGACAGTCAGAAGTCCCGGTTGCACGGCCCAGCCACTGAACGGACCACCGTCGTAAGAGAGGTCCATCCGGATACGCAAAAACCCGCCGCCCTCCGAAACGGGGGCAGCGGGTTTTTGTTGATTCATAGACCCAAGTCTACTGAATTACTTCTTGTCCTCTTCGGCCGGAGCCTCTTCGGTCTGAGCTTCTTCAGTCTCGGCTTCGGGGGCCTCGGCAGCTTCAGCTTCAGGAGCCTCAGCAGCTTCGGTCTCTACAACCTCTTCCTCAGCAGGAGCTTCGGCAGCCGGAGCAGCCTGGGCAGCAGCGGCAGAAGCTTCAGCAACTACAGCCTGCTTGGGGGAAACGGGCTCGAGAACGAGTTCGATGACAGCCATGGGAGCGTTGTCGCCCTTGCGGTTGCCGATCTTGGTGATACGGGTGTAGCCACCATCGCGGTTCTCAACGGCGCTGGCGATGTCGGTGAACAGCTCGTGGACGATGCCCTTGTTGCTGATCAGGCCGAGAACGCGGCGGCGGGAAGCAAGGTCGCCACGCTTGGCGAAGGTGACCAGACGCTCTGCGTACGGCTTGAGGCGCTTGGCCTTGGTAACCGTGGTGGTGATGCGCTTGTGCTCGAAGAGCGAAGCTGCCAGGTTCGCGAGCATCAGGCGCTCGTGAGCCGGGCCGCCTCCGAGGCGCGGACCCTTAGTGGGGGTAGGCATAGTTATTTCTCCTGTTGTGTAAGCCGGCCGGGTCCATCACTGGACCCGTCGACCAAGATCTGCTTGTTAGAGCTCGTCGTCGCTGAACGCGGCGTCGTCCTCTTCGATGGCTGCGGCGCGGGCTGCGAGATCGAAACCGGGAGGGGAGTCCTTCAGGGACAGACCCAGTTCCACGAGCTTTGCCTTGACCTCGTCGATGGACTTCGCACCGAAGTTGCGGATGTCCATCAGGTCAGCCTCGGAGCGGGCAACGAGTTCACCCACGGTGTGGATGCCCTCACGCTTGAGGCAGTTGTAGGAACGGACCGTCAGGTCCAGATCCTCGATCGGCAGAGCCATGTCAGCTGCCAGGGCAGCGTCTGTGGGCGACGGGCCGATCTCGATACCTTCAGCTGCGGTGTTCAGCTCACGGGCCAGACCGAACAGTTCCACCAGGGTGGTGCCTGCAGAAGCAACAGCGTCGCGCGGAGCGATAGCCTGCTTGGTCTCGACGTCGACAATGAGCTTGTCGAAGTCGGTGCGCTGCTCAACACGGGTAGCTTCCACGCGGAAAGTTACCTTCATGACCGGCGAGTAGATCGAGTCGACCGGGATACGGCCGATCTCGGAGTCGCCGGACTTGTTCTGAGCTGCCGAAACGTAGCCACGGCCGCGCTCGATGGTCAGTTCGAGTTCGAACTTGCCCTTCGAGTTCAGGGTGGCAATGTGCAGATCCGGGTTGTGGAATTCGACGCCGGCCGGCGGAGCGATGTCCGCGGCGGTGACGACTCCGGGGCCCTGCTTGCGCAGGTACGCAACAACCGGCTCATCGTGCTCGGAGGAAACCGAAAGGTTCTTGATGTTCAGGATGATCTCGGTGACATCTTCCTTGACACCCGGAACCGTGGTGAACTCGTGCAGCACGCCATCGATCCGGATGCTGGTAACAGCGGCACCGGGGATGGAGGAGAGCAGGGTACGGCGGAGGGAGTTTCCGAGGGTGTAACCGAAGCCCGGCTCCAGCGGTTCAATGATGAAACGGGAGCGGTTCTCGGCTACAACTTCTTCAGACAGGGTGGGGCGCTGTGCAATGAGCACTTAGGTTTCCTTTCAGCGAGCATCCGCTATATGACGCAACACAGGTGGTGGAAATCGGCTTCGGTTTCCAGCCTGACCAGCCGGACCATGCTTGCGAAAGGACAACCCTTCACAAGCAGGCCCGGCCGTCAGGCAGGTAGAACCTAATTAGACGCGGCGGCGCTTCGGCGGGCGGCAACCGTTGTGGGCGCTGGGGGTGACGTCCTGAATGGAGCCAACCTCGAGGCCGGCAGCCTGAAGCGAACGGATTGCGGTTTCGCGTCCCGAACCCGGGCCCTTGACGAAAACGTCAACCTTGCGCAGACCGTGCTCCTGGGCGCGCTTTGCAGCAGCCTCAGCAGCCATCTGGGCAGCGAACGGGGTGGACTTACGGGAGCCCTTGAAGCCAACCTCACCGGCGGAAGCCCAGGAGATCACAGCGCCAGTCGGGTCCGTGATGGACACGATGGTGTTGTTAAAGGTGCTCTTGATGTGCGCCTGTCCAAGCGCAATATTCTTCTTATCCTTGCGACGCGGCTTACGGACCGCTCCACGAGTCTTCGGGGGCATTGTTTCTCCTACAGAAAGTTATCGGGGGAAAACCAGGTCAATCCCTTTGGGATTAACGTCCGGCCTTCTTCTTGCCGGCGACGGTGCGCTTCGGGCCCTTGCGGGTACGAGCGTTGGTCTTCGTACGCTGACCGCGTACGGGCAGGCCCTTGCGGTGGCGCAGGCCTTCGTAGCTGCCGATCTCAACCTTGCGGCGGATATCAGCGGCTACCTCGCGGCGAAGGTCACCCTCAACCTTGTAGTTGCCTTCAATGTAGTCACGCAGCTGGACCAGCTCGGCGTCAGTCAGGTCCTTGACGCGAACGTCAGGGCTGATGCCGGTGGCAGCCAGGGTTTCGTGTGCACGGGTCTTGCCCACGCCGTAGATGTAAGTAAGCGCAATTTCCAACCGCTTTTCGCGGGGAATGTCTACGCCAGCGAGACGAGCCATAGTGGCGGTACTCCTTGAATAAACCGGAGGTCGTAGGCAGTACACCCGCACTGTCAGTGCGGCCCCAGCCTCCGACCGGGGGTACGCTGTCCGGGCTCTGTACTTCTGTCCCAGCTCAGCTTGTGCTGCCTTTATTTACTTGCGTGGGTTAGCAACCCAGGTTTGCCCTTGCGGGCGCTGATTCCCTTGCGGGGAATTAGCCCTGGCGCTGCTTGTGGCGCGGGTTCTCGCAGATCACCATGACCCGGCCGTTACGGCGGATCACTTTGCACTTGTCGCAGATCTGCTTGACGCTCGGCTTGACCTTCATGGCGTTCCTTTGCGTGTTTTGCAGTTGATCTGCTGGAGCGGCGCGGGACATGCCCTGCCGCCCAGCAATTTACTTGTAGCGGTAGACGATACGACCACGTGTGAGGTCGTATGGGCTCAGCTCCACCACTACGCGGTCCTCGGGGAGGATTCGAATGTAGTGCTGACGCATCTTCCCAGAGATGTGTGCGAGCACGATGTGCTTGTTGGTCAGCTCAACACGAAACATCGCGTTGGGCAGCGCCTCAGTCACAACGCCCTCGATCTCAATGACCCCGTCCTTCTTGGCCATATCCTCCGCTAACTGTTGTTTGCCGCAGTCCTCCGGTAGGCACCGGCGATCCAGCGGACGTTTTTTGTTTGCTTGGCCCTCTTGGAACCACCACACCAAAAAGGGCGTGGCTGTACAGACAACCAACAGACAACTTTACGCCACTGAAGCGTGAAAGTTAAATCCGTTCATGGTAGCGCACCTTTTCCGCCCCGTCACTCCCCCGCGTGCCGGTAGGCAGGGAAGCTGCCGGCCGCCGTCGTGATGCTTTCAGCCGACGTGACGCCGTCCAGAATCGCCAGCCGGACGGCTTCTGCCGCGGCGCTTTGGAGCGTGATGAGTGAGACCTGCCGCGCCTGCTCACTGCTGCGGTCAAGCCCGACGGCGCCAGTCGCCAACGCGAACACGGTGTCACCGTCGGCGAGGGTGTGGGAAGGATCAAGCGCCCGGGCCAGCCCCGCGTGGCCCGACGAAGCAGTCCGCCTGCACTCCGCTACATCCAGAATTGCATTCGTAGCGATGACGACAAGCGTGGTGTTGAGTCCCTGAGGTGGGGCCAGCGGGTCTGCGACCCTCTGCGCGCTCGGTCGTTCCTCCCCAACGGCCCCCTCGCCTCGCAAGCTCGGCCAGGGAACCCCGCCGTCGTGGCCCCACCTTAGACGCGCGCTGGCGGGTCCCAGCCCCACTGGCATCCCGAGCGCGTTAACCACCGCCAGCGCACCTACAATGACGCCACGGTCAAGCGTGATCGAGGATGTACCTATTCCGCCCTTGAACTGCCCTCGGGCAACAACGGCACCGGTTCCCGCACCAACGTTTCCACGCACGACGGCGGCATGGTCGCCTGAGGCAAAGGCTGCGGCGGCTGCCTGGTAGCCCATGTCCTCGTCGGGTCGGGCGCGCACGTCGCCACCGCGTCCGAGGTCGAAGATGGCCGCCGCCGGGACTATCGGAACCACGGTCCCGGGAACGGCGAAACCCCTCCCTTGCTCCTCGCACCATCGCTGGGCCCCATGGGCGGTTACCAGGCCGAAGGCGCTCCCACCGGTGAGGACCACGGCATCCACTGTGGATACGAGCGTCGTTGGATCCAACGCGTCAGTCTCATGCGTCCCCGGGCCCCCACCCCGGACATCCACCGATCCCACGGTTCCAGGCGGCGGAAGCACGACGGTCACGCCACTGAGCCACCCCCCGCCAGCCTTTTGCGAGTGTCCAACCCTTATTCCGGGAACATCGGTGATCGCCTTCATGGCTCCATTCTCCACTGGCTGGCTTCGCGGCCAAGGCCGGTGGAAGTGGGAGCCAAGCCTCGAATCCCAACTCCGGAGTAACGGCGAGTAAACGGGTCCGGAAGTGTCAGCCAACTATCGGTACTGTGGCCGGTTTTGGCCCGCCCAGGGCCTTGCGCTGTGGTGAGCTAGGGCTGTCTCCCGCCGCCCCGATCCGGGCCGGCACCTAAAAGTTCGCCTCACAACGTAAGTGATCCATGACTACCCGACTCGTTTACCGCCGCGCTGGAACTGGGGCCGCACCGGGCACCGTGCCGCCTGAACTCAGGCCTGCACCTGTCCGCGCCGCCAAACGCTGGTCCGGCCGCAGCCGCAAGGATTTCCTCGTCTTCCTGGCCATGGCCCTGCCAAACCTGGCCCTGATCGCTACCTTCACATACTGGCCGCTGATCAACAACATCTACTACTCCACGCTGGACTGGACGTTGGGTTCGGCTTCGGCAACAGTGGTGGGCCTGCAAAACTACGTCACGTTCTTCGCCAGCGAGGATGCCTCCAAGGTCCTTGGAACCACGGCAGTCTTCACAGTGGTTACCGTCGGCGGTTCCATGGTGCTGGGCTTGCTCGTGGCACTGGCACTTAATTCGAACGTCCGCGGCACCACGTTTGCCCGTTCGGCGGTATTCGCACCCTATGTCCTGTCCGGGGTGGGCGTCGGCCTGGTGTGGCTGTTCATCTTCGATCCCGGTTACGGCGTGCTCGCATGGATCCTCCGTGGGCTCGGACAGCAGAGCCCCCAGTGGATCAACGACCCCCAGCTTTCACTGGCGATGGTCATCATTGTCTACGTCTGGAAGAACCTCGGGTACTGCGCCGTGGTGTACCTCGCCGGCCTGCAGTCGCTGCCGCGCGACGTCATGGAGGCCGCAGCACTGGACGGGGCCAACAGCATCCGGCGCTTCTTCAACATCTCGGTGCCGCTGCTCTCCCCCACCACGTTCTTCCTGCTGATCACCACCATGCTCAGTTCCCTGCAGGCATTCGACCTCATCCGCATCATGACGCCGCTCGGGAACGGTACCAGCACACTGATCTACGAGGCCTACCTCCAGGCGTTCGGCGCCTACAACAGGGCAGGCTACTCGGCCGCCATCTCGGTGACCCTCTTCGCAATCCTGCTGGTCATCACTGTCCTCCAACTGCGCTTTGTTGAGCGAAAGGTCCACTACTCATGAGCGCGCAGTCTCCCGCCGCCGTCGTTCCTCCCCTCGAACCACACCAAGAGCCGCCGCGCGCCAGGCCGCTGTCCGCAGCCAACCTGGTCAAAACCCTGGCAACCGGCTACATCCCGCTCATCATTGCCACGTTGGTGGTATTCCTCCCCCTGCTCTGGATGGTGCTCAGTTCCTTCAAACAGCCCGGCGAGATCGTGACCACGGACCTGAAGATCCTGCCGGAGTCGCTCAACCTTGAGAACTACGCCACGGCCATGACCACGGTGCCGTTCGCGCAGTTTTTCACCAACAGTCTGATCGTCACGGCGGTTGGGTCATCCATCAAGGTGGTCCTGGCAATCCTCACCGCCTACGCGCTGGTGTTCGTCCGGTTCCCCTTCAAGAACGTGATTTTCGTGCTGATCCTGGTGGCGCTCATGGTGCCGGCGCAGGTCTCCATCCTGCCCAACTACATCCTGATCGCGGGCATGGGCGGGAAGAACACGCTGTGGGGCATCATCCTCCCCGGTCTTGGCACGGCATTCGGCACCTTCCTGCTCCGGCAGCATTTCCTGACCCTGCCGCCCTCCATCCTGGAAGCCGCCGAGATCGACGGCGCCGGGCATTGGCGGCGATTGTGGCAGATCATTGTCCCCGTCTCCCTGCCATCGGTGGCCACCGTGGCCTTGGTGACGGTGGTCAGCGAATGGAACGACTACATCTGGCCGCTCATCATCACCGACCGACCCGAAACCATGACGCTGCCGGTCGGCCTGACCCTGCTCCAGAACTCCGAGGGCAACGGGGCAGGCTGGGGCATCCTCATGGCGGGTGCTGTCCTGGTGATCGTGCCCATCCTGTTGGTCTTCGCCGCGCTGCAGCGCTACATCGTCGCCGGACTGACGCAAGGCAGCGTCACCGGCTAACACTCTCCACCCGCACTATTTCGCATCTACGCACGTCATTTGAGAGGAAGCACCATGCGCACGAATCTTGACCGTCGGCATTTCCTTGGCCTTGCAGGCTTCGGCGCCGGAACAGCAGCCCTGGCAGCCTGCGGTGGGCCGTCGACGGCGGGTCCCGGAACCGCCGTCGAAACGGCTGCCATCGACTTCAGCGGCGTCAAGCCCGCCGCCTCCATCGATTTCTGGACCAACCACCCCGGCAAGTCCCAGGACGTGGAGAAGTCCATCATCGATAAATTCCACGCGAAGTTCCCCGACATCAAGGTGAACCTTGTCACCGCAGGTGCCAACTACGAGGAGATCGCCCAGAAGTTCCAGACCTCCCAGGCGGCAAAGACCGGACTGCCCGGCCTGGTGGTCCTCTCCGACGTTTGGTGGTTCCGGTACTTCTCCAATGGCAGCATCATTCCCCTTGACGGGTTGGTGAAGCAGCTCGACATCAAGCTGGACGACTTCCAGAAGTCCCTGGTTGACGACTACCAGTACGACAACCAGCAGTGGGCCCTTCCGTATGGCCGGTCCACCCCCTTGTTCTACTACAACAAGGACCACTTCAAGGCGGCAGGCCTGCCGGACCGGGCGCCGGCAACGTGGCAGGAATTCGCCGAATGGGCGCCAAAGCTCAAGGCAACCTCGGGCGCCCAGTACGCCTACATCTACCCTGCACTGGCCGGTTACGCCGGGTGGACGCTGCAGAACAACCTGTGGGGCTGGGGCGGCAGCTGGTCCAAGGACTGGGACATCACCTGCGATTCAGAGAAGGCCGTTGCCGCGCTGCAGTGGGCGCAGGACTCCATCTACAAGGATGGTTGGGCCGGCGTTTCTTCCAAGGAGGCTGCCGACGACTTCGCCGCCGGCATCACCTCCGCCACCATTTCGTCCACGGGCTCTCTGCTGGGCGTGCTCAAGGCGGCCAAGTTCAACGTTGGCGTCGGCTTCCTCCCCGGCGGCCCTGAGGTCACCTCGGGCGTCTGCCCCACCGGCGGTGCAGGACTGGGCATTCCGAGCGGCATCAGCAAGGAGGAGCAACTTGCGGCCGCCACGTTCCTGAAGTTCATGACGGAACCGGACAACACGGCGGCTTTCTCGGCCGCTACCGGGTACATGCCCACGCGTCTGTCGGCCGACATGTCCGCCGTGCTTGCTGCCACGCCGCAGATCAAGACCGCGATGGACCAGCTGGCCGTCACCCGCGTCCAGGACAACGCACGCGTGTTCCTGCCCGGCGCCGACCAGGAGATGGCCAAGGCCGCCGCAAAGATCCTCACCCAACAGGGCGACGTCAAGGCGACCATGACGGAGCTCAAGAAAACCCTTGAGGGCATCTACACCAAGGATGTGAAGCCGAAGTTGAAGGCGTAGCCCTTCTGACAAAGCAAGGAAGCGCGGGGCTGCCAGTGGTCCAATAACCACGGCAGCCCCGCGCCTGTCCTGTTGTTGCTAAGGGATCGGAACGGGCACGACGCCGAGCGGCGCCAACTTTTCTGCCCCGCCATCAGGTGCGGACAGGACCCAGATACCCTTCTCATGGACGGCTACGGAGTGCTCCCACTGGCAGGAGCGCTTGCCGTCGGTAGTCACCACGGTCCAGTCGTCATCCAGGGTGGCGGTCTCAATGCCTCCGCGTACAAGCATCGGCTCGATCGCCAGGCACAGTCCCGGGCGGATCTTCGGTCCCCGGTGGTTTGTCCGGTAGTTCAGGACGTCGGGCGCCATGTGCATTTCGGAGCCGATGCCGTGGCCGACGTAGTCCTCCAGGATTCCCAGCGGCTTGCCCGGCACCGAGGAAACGTAGTCATCAACGGCATTGCCGATGTCGCCCACGAACTTGCCCTTGGCCAGGGCCGCGATGCCCCTCCACAGGGCAGCTTCCGTCACGTCGGAAAGACGCTGGTCTTCGGGGTCCGCCGTGCCCACGATCACGGTGCGGGCAGAGTCCGAGTGCCACCCGTCCACGATGCAGCCACCGTCGATGGAAATGATGTCACCGTCTTCGAGGACCCGGCCTCCGGGGATCCCATGCACCACTTCCTCGTTCACGGAGGTGCAGATGGTGGCAGGGAAGCCGTGATAGCCCAGGAAATTGGACTTTGCTCCGGCATCATTGAGGACCGCCGCAAAGACGTCGTCCAGGTCCTTGGTGGTGACTCCTGCCTTGGCAGCTGCGACAGCAGCATCGAGTGCCCGGCTGAGGACCAACCCGGCTTCCTGCATTTTCCGCATTTGCTCGTTCGTCTTGTATTCGATGCGGGGCTGACCGAACGCCATGTTCTCCTCTAAAGATTCCTGTGGAGCCGGTCAGGCCCCACGCTCCAACCATTTTCCCGCATCAAGGAGCGTGGTCGAAATTGGCTCGATTCCCAGGTCCCCGCGCAGCCGGTCAAGACGGTAGGTCCGCTCCATCCCGAGCTGGCTCACGGCATAGCGGGTCAGGCGGGGAGCCTTGCCCGTGGCGGCGGCTGCAGCTTCTGAGCCAACAGCAAGAGCCATGGCCACGGAGTAGGGAACGTACCGGATACCCACGTGCTGGTGGCCGGTGGCGTCGAGGACCTGGCGCAGCACGCCCCCCAGCTCCACCGGGGCTGCGTCAGCCACATTCACTGCCCCGCGGATTCCGGCGCAGCACGCTGCCAGCACGGCGCGGACCAGGTTGTCGATGTGTGTCAGCTGGTGGCTCACATCCTCATGGCCGACGGTCATAAGGTGGTTTCCGCGGATGTTGGCGACGAGCCGGGGCAGGAGGGTCCGGTCCCCTGGACCGTAGACGCCGTGTGGGCGCAGGACCACTGAGTTCGCGTGGCGGCGTGCTTCAACATCTGCGAGCGCCTTGCTGCGTCCATACGCGCCGAGGTGCCGGGAAGCTACTTCTTCTTCCGCCCGGTTGGAACACGGCGTCCACCACGGATAGACACTGGAGCTCGAGACGTGGACCAGGCGGGTCCCCGCGTACGCCTCCGCCACTGCGCGGGTGCCGTGGACATTCGCCCGGTGAAAGATTCCCGGGTCACCCCAGTCGGCCACATGCGCCGCTGCATGAACGACGGCGTCTACCGCAGGCAGGTGCGCCGGTGGCACCCCGGCGAGGTCCCAGTACGTCAGCGAGGGTCCGCGACGACGCGCAAAGCGCACCACCTCCCAGCCCCGGGCTTCGGCGGCTGAAGCGACCGCTCCCCCTATGAACCCCGTGGCTCCCGTCACGGCGATCCTCATGGCGTGCCCCTGTCCCCGCCCGCGGGTCTTCCCGCGACGAGCGACCTCAGTGCCTGCCGGTCAGGTTTCCTGTGCCGGCCGCTCACGGGGATGGAGCTGACCTGTTCGATGCGGTCCGGCAGGGCAGACTCGTCGATCAGCCGTGGAAGTTCCTTCCCAAGCCTTGCGAGCAGCGTTTTCGCGGACACGTCCGGGGCGGGCACCACTGCCAGAACTACGGCTTCGTCTCCTATGGCATCCGCGACCCCCACCATGGCGGCCGCACGGACGCCCGGGATCGAGAGGATGAGCGGCTCATACAGCGCGGGGTAGATGTTGGTCTTTCCCCGGATGATCATGTCCTTCTTGCGCCCGATCATCACCAACCGTGGCGGTCTCGTGCCGCCGTCGTCTGTCCCGTCACCCGCTGTGTTTCCCGGGCCGCTTCCGGCGGGTCCGTAGTCGAGCCGCACCAGGTCACCGGTGGCGTGTTCCACCATCGGTTCCCCGCCAAGATACCCGCGGCACATGTTGGGACCGCTCGCGTACAACTCGTGGTCTTCTCCCACGCGGATTACGACGGCGGGCAGCGGCTCACCCAGGAAGTCACCTTCGCCGCTTCCATCGGGGGCCGTGAACCCGGCATCGGTTCCGCTGGCGAAGGCCAGCTTCTCCCGCCCGTCGGCGATTGCGATGGGAAGGAGCTCGGTCATTCCGTAGATGAGCTTGAAGTCGACCCCTGGAAGCAGTCCCATGGCCCGTTTGAGGAACGGCGCCAGCACCGGAGCGGCCCCCAGCATCACGGTCTTGAGCGAGCCTGGGAGCACCACCGTGCCCTCCTCTACCGCGTCCAGGATCGGAGCCAACTGGGATGGCACAAGGAACAGGTGAGTGGCGGCGTCGTAAGGGCCTGCCGCCCCGGCCACAGGACCAAGCTCAGCGGCCAGGCGAAGGGGGTCGATGTGGGACGAGAACCCGTACCCGGGCATGGTCCAGTGTGCACCTGCAATGAGCGCCGGCAATCCCATCATCAACTGTTCGGAGTGGATGCGGTCACCAGGTCCGAAAATGCACTTCCGGGACAGCTGGTCGAAACCCGCCGCCAGTGAACCCCGGGTGTGCACCACACCTTTCGGAGCGCCCGTGGTGCCGGAAGTGAAGATGATGACCGCCTCCTGGCCGGCATCCTTCTCCGCATCCCACTGAAGCGAACCGTGGTCGCTGTGTTCCCGGGCCAGGCGCCTGACGGGTGTCGCCCGTGCCGGAACCCCCGGCAGCCACGGGCCCGAGTAGTAGTGCCGGACTTTCATGGCACCGTAGTCCGGCAACAGCAGGCCCCTTCGGCGGGCCAACGGACGGAGCGGGCTCTTGGTGCTGAGCGCATACAGGAGCGACTCTGCCGCTGCCCAGCGCGGCGCCGCCAGTTCGGCGCGGTCATGGAACAGTGAGGGGCCAATACCCGGATCAATGAAGACCACGGAACCACCGGCCCGGACTGCCCCGAGGGCCAGGGTAAAAGCGGCCGGGCTGGGACGGACCGAAAAGAGCATCCGCTCCCCAGCGCCGAAACCGTCTGCCGCCAGGCTTCGCGCTGTCGCTTCGATCCCGTCCACCAGTTCCCTGTAGGTCATGGTGGACCCGGGCCTCGTCCTGCCCGGCTTCCGCCCAAGGCGAGGGACTGCCCTGCCCGGCGCCGTGATGGCAGGGCTGTCCGGGTTCCTTTCCGCGGCGGCATAGACCGCTGCGATGAGGTCCACGGCGGTCTGCGTCCCTGGTGTGGTGGCCGTTGTCGCCGTCGGGGCCGACGTCACATCACCGGGCATTGGCCACCTCCAAGCTGCTGTAGCCGGGAATCAACACTCGCCTGCTTACCCGCCGGGACGCAATCACCCAAGGTCGCTGGGCGTGGCGGTCCAGCAGAACCTGCAGCACCGCGTTGATCTCCGCCATGGCCAGCGGCATGCCGATGCAAAAATGTGGACCGGCACCAAACCAGAGTTGGCGCGCTGCACCGGGCACCGGCTGTCCGGGATCAAAACCGCCGAGGCTTTTGGACGCATGGATGGTGGACAGCAGGATCCTGTCGCCCTGGCGGACGGTTATGCCACCAAGCCTGGAGGCCGCCGTGGAGTCGCGGAGCATCATGGGCGAGGGAACGGTGTAGCGCAGCGCTTCCGTGACAGCAGCCGGAAGCCCGTCCCGGTTTTTCACCAGGCCCTCCAGCCGTCCGCTGTCAGCCAGCAAGGCAATCAGCCTCGGCACAAAGGACACCAGTGTTTCCGTGCCCACCATGACAAAAGCGCTGATGATCCCCATGGCCTCCTCCTCCGACATGCCCAGGCTGCGCAGCCGGCCAGGGAAGCTGCCGGGATCGCTGTCACGGTAGGCGGCCTTCGCCGGCCCCGCCAGCACCTCGACGGCGGCCCTGCCCTTGGCGGCTTGGCGTGCGGTCAGGGTGGGACGCCCCAGACGAACGAGCGAAGAAATGGACGAGCCGAGGTTGTACAGTTCCCTGTCCGGCAGGCGCCCGGGAGCATCTTCCGGAATCCCGAGGAGGCGGGAGATGACTCCCCCGGCAAGCTCCTTGACGCAGTCCACCAGGTCCGCCCGGGCACCGGCATCCAGCTCACGATCGACCCTGGAGCGCAGTGCCTGGCCAGCAGGTTCCACGATCCCGGACACCTGCCCCGGAGTGAACAAATCGGCCAGCTTCCGCCGCAGTTCGCGATGCTCCGGTCCGTCCATGTTGACTAGCGCCCGGGGTCCAACCACGGGCGTCCAGAGCGCTCCTGATCCTGACGGGCCGTTCTTGACGAAACGCTCCCCGTCCATCAGCACCTGGCGGATCAGCGCGGCGTCACTGACCAACACCCCCAGCCCAGGAAGCCGCATCACCGGCCGGAGACTGCCCAAACCGCGAATCAGCGGGTAGAGGACAGGATGGGCAGCAAGGTGCACCTTCTGTTCCCAGTGCCCGGCCTCGATCATCGGATATCCACGTGGTCGGGCCGGTACCTGTGGTCCGCGTACCAGGCGAGGGTGTTCTTCAACCCCCAGGCTTTCACCCTGCGTGAGGAACCATGGACCACCACGTCACGGCGAAGGGCATAGTTGCGGGTCAGCTTGCGGACTCTGTTGGATAAGGCCCGGTCCTCGTGGAGGTCCTCGATCCGGGACCGGGGAAAGCCTCCTGACCGGGTGTACATCTCCGCGGTGATTGCCATGTTGCAACCCGGCAGCATCTGGTACGGCCCCAGGTAGCCCTCCCCCTTGTTACCAGGCCGGATGCGGCCAAAGAAAGATGCCACCTCCACGGCCAGGAGCATCGTGCGGCGCTCCCACGCGGTGATGCCCTCATCGTCACGCGGAATCAGTTGGCCCGCAATCAGTTCCAGCCCGTCGCCAAAGGCCTGGACGATCCGTGCCGTCCACGTGGGCTCGGGCAGGCAATCCGCATCGGTGCGCGCCAGCCATTGCGCTCCGTGATCCACACCGAAACGCATGCCGGTGTCTGCTGCCGCGCCGGTGCCTTTCTCGGGATCGTGAACCAGCCGCACATCCAGCCACGGATGCGCCGCGGCAAAACGGGCCACAATCCCACAACTGTCGTCGGTGGATCCGTTGTCCACCACCACCACGCTGAAGGCCCGGTACTCCTGGGCCGCCAAAGCTTCCAGCGTCTGCAGTACCAGTTTCTCCTCGTTAAGCATGGGAACTGCAATGCACAGACGCTGGACTGGTGCCGTGCTGTCCAACTGCGGGTTCCGTGCCGAAAGTGTCACAGCCGCACCACGGCCATGCCCAGGCTCACCCCGCCGGCAAGACCAACCAGGGCCACCAGATCACCGGGTGCGCAACGTCCAGTGTCCATGGCCACTTTCAACTGCAGGGGAAGACTGGCCGAGGCCAGGTTGCCGAACTCTTCCACGGTGGGCACCAGGAGTTCGGGGGCGACCCCGGCACGCGCTGCGAAGATCTCACGGTAGGGGGCGCTCACCTGATGCACACACACCACCGCGAAGTCGCTCCACTGCAATCCCATCCGGTCGAGGGTGTCATCGAGGATCCCGCATCCCAGGTCAAGGAACGCATCCTTGAGCTTTTCCCCATCCATGCTGAAGTAGCTGGCCTCAGGATCCCTGGGATATGCCGAGCCACCTGCGGCGAGGGTCCCCACGGACCAATGGCTGCTCTTGGCGGTGAAAGCGGTGGCGAGGACACCCTCCGGACCTGCTGCAGCATCACCCTGCTCCCCGGCAGGTGGTACGGCTTCCAGCAGCAAGGCAGCCCCGCCGTCGCTCATGGTGTAGCCGGGGAAGCTCGACGTAAAAGTCGCGAAGTCAGGAACCGCCCACCGGACAGCCCGTGACGGGGCTTCCCCTGTAACCACCATGACCCGGCTGTAGCGGCCCGACGCAATCAGGGCGTCTGCCACTTCCAGTCCGTTGAGGAAGCTGTTGCAGGCATTCTTGACGTCCATCACCGGGCAGGACAACCCCAGCTTGGCTGCCGCCATATGGGCCGTGGCCGGTTCCACCATGTCCTGGCTGGCGGAGGCGAAAATGAGGAGCCCGATGTCCGTAGCCTGCAGCCCGCATTGGGCCAGCAGCTTGGCAGCGGCATGCGCCGCCAGGTCCGAGGCCTGCTCTGTGTCCGCCATGACACTGCGGGTCCTGATCCCGGTGACCCGGTGGATCAGGCCCCTGGGAACGCGGAACCCTGGACTCGACTCCGCGATGCGTTGTTCGACGGCGGAAGTGTCCAGGCGCGCTGGAGGAAGATAGACCTCCAAACCTGCCATCCTGCTGCGTCCGGAAAGAGCTTCCTGCATGCGGTCCCCCACTGTATGCCGCCAACGAAAAGGGTGTGTCCCGCACCCATGGTACGGGACACACCCTCTGCTCCAGCGTCGGCTGACCGGCTATGTGGAAAAGCTGCCTAGACGGCCTTGGCGGATTCGATTGCGGTCAGGACGCGGTCCGTGACCTCGTCGATCCCGCCGATACCGTCCACCTGCGTGAGGATGCCACGCTCGGCGTACTTGGCAACAACGGCCTCGGTCTGCTCGTGGTAAAGGTCCAACCGGTGGCGGATGACGGCCTCGTTGTCGTCTGAGCGTCCGGTTTCCTTGGCACGGCCAAGGAGGCGGCTTACCAGTTCTTCGTCGTCGGCGGTCAGCTGGAGCACGACGTCGAGCTCCTGCTGGCCCTCGGCGAGGATCTGGTCCAGGTAGTCCACTTGGGCGGTGGTACGGGGGTATCCGTCCAGAAGGAAGCCGTTCTCCACATCGCTTTCGCTGAGGCGGTCCCGGACCATCTTGTTGGTCACGCTGTCCGGAACAAAGTCCCCGGCGTCCATGTACTTCTTGGCTTCGATACCCAGCGGGGTCTCGCCCTTGACGTTGGCACGGAAGATGTCGCCGGTGGAGATGGCCACCACGCCCAGCCGCTCGGAAATCCGCTCAGCCTGCGTACCCTTACCCGAACCCGGAGGTCCAATGATCAGCATTCTCGTCATCGCAAAAGCCCTTCGTAGTGACGTTGTTGTAGCTGCGCATCAATCTGCTTGACGGTTTCCAGGCCGACGCCCACCATGATCAGGATTGAGGTGCCACCGAACGGGAAGTTCTGGTTGGCGTTGATCAGGACGAGTGCGACCAGCGGAATCAACGCCACGAAGCCCAGGTAGAGGGCTCCAGGCAAAGTGATCCTGGAAAGCACGTACTGCAGGTAGTCCGCGGTCGGTTTACCCGCCCGGATGCCCGGAATGAACCCGCCGTACTTCTTCATGTTGTCCGACACTTCTTCAGGGTTGAAGGTGATGGCCACGTAGAAGTAGGTGAAGAAAACAATCATGGCGAAGTAGAGCGCCATGTAGATGGGATGGTCGCCGCGGGTGAGGTTGTTGTTGATCCATTCAACCCACGGAGCGATCGGCTCCCCTGCCTGCGGCTGGTTGAACTGTGCAATCAGGCCCGGCAGGTACAGCATGGAGGAGGCAAAGATGACGGGCACGACGCCGGCCATGTTCACCTTGATGGGGATGTAGGTGCTGGTGCCCCCAACGGTGCGTCGCCCGATCATGCGCTTGGCATATTGAACGGGAACACGACGCTGCGACTGCTCCACGAAGACCACTAGGGCGACTGTCAGGAGACCGACCGCCAGCACCGTGAAGAAGGTACCCGGTCCCTTGGACTCCCAGATGGAACCGAGCGAACCCGGGAAGCTCGCCGCAATGGACGTGAAGATGAGCAGGGACATGCCGTTGCCCACGCCCTTTTCCGTGACAAGCTCGCCCATCCACATGATGAGGCCCGTACCGGCGGTCAGCGTGATGATGATCAGGATGGTGGCGATGATGCTTTCATCCGGAATGATCGGCAGGTTGCACCCCGGCAGCAGCTGGCCCGAACGCGCCAACGACACCAGGGTGGTGGCATTCAGGAGGCCCAGGGCGATGGTCAGGTACCGGGTGTACTGCGTCAGCTTGGACTGACCGGAGGAGCCTTCCTCATACAGCTGCTGGAACCGCGGAATGACCACGCGGAGCAACTGCACGATGATGCTCGCCGTAATGTAGGGCATGATGCCCAAGGCAAAAACCGACACCTGCAGCAACGCACCGCCGCTGAACAGGTTCACCAGCTGGTAGATGCCCTGCGAGGTATCACCGTTGATCAAGCATTGCTGGACATTCTGGTAGTTCACACCAGGCGAGGGGATGAAAGCTCCCAAGCGGAAGATTGTGATGATTCCCAGCGTGAACAACAACTTGCGTCGCAAATCGGGCGTCCGAAACGCCCGTCCGAATGCGCTGAGCAAGCGTCCTCCTGAGTTTAAGTACAAGGATGTGAGTGGGCTCATTGAAACCCAACAACCGAGTCTAGCTGCTTGTGACGCCGTCGTAATAATCGAGAGTCCACAACCAGCAAAAAAATCCCGGCATACAGGGCCTGTGGCCCCGCATGCCGGGATCTTTATTACTGTGGGCAAACGCCCCACAGACTCTTAGAGAGCCGTGGTGCTTCCGCCTGCAGCAGCGATCTTTTCAGCAGCGCTGGAAGAGAAAGCGTGGGCGGTGACGTCAACCTTGACGGTGATGTCGCCGGTGCCCAGCACCTTGACGGGCTGGTTCTTGCGAACGGCGCCCTTCTCAACCAGGGACTCGACGGTGACAGCGCCACCTTCGGGGAAGAGCTCGTTCAGCTTGTCCAGGTTAACAACCTGGAATTCAACCTTGAACGGGTTCTTGAAGCCGCGCAGCTTCGGCAGGCGCATGTGCAGCGGCAGCTGGCCGCCGGCAAAGCCAGCCTTTACCTGGTAGCGGGCCTTCGTACCCTTGGTACCGCGACCAGCGGTCTTACCCTTGGAGCCTTCACCACGACCCACACGGGTCTTGGCGGTCTTGGCACCCGGGGCGGGACGCAGGTGGTGGACCTTCAGAGCGTTCTGCTTCTCAGCGGTCTCGTTCTCTGCCATTACTTCGCCTCCTCTACATTCACGAGGTGCGGAACCGTGTTGAGCATGCCAACAGTCACGGCGTCAGCGGTACGGACAACGGTGTGTCCGATGCGCTTCAGGCCGAGCGACCGAAGGGTTTCGCGCTGGTTCTGCTTGGCGCCAATGACGCCCTTGATCTGGGTGATCTCCAACTTGGCGTCGGAGGGAGTCAGGTTCTTAGCCATGACTAGACACCTGCCTTCTGGTTCTGGAGCGCACGCACCAGGGCAACCGGAGCGACCTCGTCCAGCGGCAGGCCACGGCGGGCAGCCACGGAAGCGGGCTCTTCGAGCTGCTTCAGGGCGTCAACGGTCGCGTGAACGATGTTGATCGCGTTGGAGGAACCGAGCGACTTGGAGAGGATGTCGTGGATACCCACGCACTCCAATACCGCACGGACCGGACCACCGGCGATAACACCGGTACCGGCGGAAGCCGGACGCAGCAGGACAACGCCTGCAGCAGCCTCACCCTGCACGCGGTGCGGGATGGTGTTGCCAACGCGCGGAACGCGGAAGAAGGACTTCTTGGCCTCTTCAACGCCCTTGGCGATAGCAGCGGGAACTTCCTTGGCCTTGCCGTAGCCGACGCCGACCAGACCGTTGCCGTCACCGACGACCACCAGGGCGGTGAAGCTGAAGCGACGACCACCCTTGACGACCTTGGCAACACGGTTGATGGTTACAACGCGCTCTACGAACTGGCTCTTCTCGGCCTCGCGACCGCCGTCGCGGCCACCACGGCCACCACGATCGCCGCGGCCCTGGCCACGCTCGCCGCGCTCGCCACGACGGCCGCCGCGGCGGTCCTCGGTAGCGGCAGCGGTCTCAGTTGCTTCAGCAGCTACAGCTTCAGTCACCTGAATGTCCTTTTCGTTGTTTTCAGCGGTCACAGTGCCAGCCCACCTTCACGTGCACCGTCAGCGACGGCGGCGATGCGGCCGTGGTACTTGTTACCGCCACGGTCGAAGACAACAGCTTCGATACCGGCAGCCTTGGCACGCTCGGCAACGAGCTCGCCGACGCGCTTGGCCTTGGCAGTCTTGTCTCCGTCGAATGCGCGCAGGTCAGCTTCCAGGGTGGAAGCCGAAGCCACGGTAACGCCCTTGCTGTCGTCGACAACCTGAACGAACACGTGACGTGCCGAGCGGTTGACGATCAGGCGGGGACGAACAGCGGTACCCGTGATGCGCTTGCGGATACGAAGCTGGCGACGGCTGCGGGCAGCAGACTTGCTCTTGTTCGAACGCTTCTTGTTAATTGCGATGGCCATGGTTTACTTACCAGCCTTTCCGACCTTGCGGCGGATGACCTCGCCGGCGTAACGGACACCCTTGCCCTTGTAGGGATCGGGCTTGCGCAGCTTGCGGATGTTGGCAGCAACTTCGCCAACTTGCTGCTTGTTGATACCCGAAACGGAGAGCTTGGTGGGGCCCTCTACCGCGAAAGTGATGCCTTCCGGAGCAGAGACGTTCACCGGGTGGCTGTAGCCCAGAGCGAACTCCAGGTCAGCACCCTTGGCCTGAACACGGTAACCGGTACCGACGATTTCAAGCTTCTTCTCGTAGCCCTCGGTGACACCCACGATCATGTTGGAGATCAGGGTGCGGGTCAGGCCGTGCAGCGAACGCGAGTTGCGCTCGTCGTTCGGGCGGGTGACCGTCAGGGTGTTCTCTTCCAGGGAAACCTCGATCGGGCTGGCCACAGTGTGGCTCAGCTCGCCCTTGGCACCCTTGACGCTGATGACGGAGCCATCAAGCTTGACTTCAACGCCGGCGGGAACGGTGATGGGGAGACGTCCAATACGTGACATTATTCTCTTCCTCTCCCGTTACCAGACGTACGCGAGGACTTCGCCGCCCACGCCCTTCTTGCCGGCCTGCTTGTCAGTCAGGAGGCCGGAAGAGGTGGACAGGATTGCGATACCCAGGCCACCCAGCACGTGAGGCAGGTTGGTGGACTTCGCGTAAACGCGGAGACCGGGCTTGGAGATGCGGCGGACACCAGCGATCGAACGCTCGCGGTTCGGACCGAACTTCAGGCTGATGGTCAGCTTCTTGCCAACCTCTGCGTCCTCTTCCTTCCAGTCGGCGATGAAGCCTTCTGCCTTCAGGATGTCGGCGACGCGTGCCTTCAGCTTGCTGTACGGCATGGTGACGGAGTCGTGGTATGCCGAGTTTGCGTTGCGCAGACGCGTAAGCATGTCTGCGACAGGATCTGTCATAGTCATTTGGGCTATAGCCCTTCCTCGTAACGGTTTCCGCGGTGCCGGCTCTTAGGAGCTGGCACGGCCGGACCTGTTACGTAGTTAGTCTTCAGTCTTGAACGGGAAACCAAGCGCCTTGAGCAGCGCGCGGCCTTCGTCGTCGGTCTTGGCAGTGGTGACGACCGTGATGTCCATACCGCGGACGCGGTCGATGGAGTCCTGGTCGATTTCGTGGAACATAACCTGCTCGGTCAGACCGAAGGTGTAGTTGCCGTTGCCATCGAACTGCTTGCCGTTGAGGCCGCGGAAGTCACGGATACGCGGCAGGGCCAGCGATACCAGACGGTCCACGAATTCCCACATGCGGTCTCCACGCAGGGTTGCGTGTGCACCGATCGGCATGCCTTCGCGCAGCTTGAACTGTGCGATCGACTTGCGGGCCTTGGTTACCTGCGGCTTCTGGCCGGTGATCAGGGTGAGGTCGCGGACAGCGCCGTCGATCAGCTTGGAGTCCTTGGCGGCATCTCCAACACCCATGTTCACAACGACCTTCACCAGGCGGGGAACCTGGTTCACGTTCGCGTAGTTGAACTCGTCCTGCAGGGACTTCTTGATGGTCTCTGCGTACTTCGTCTTCAGACGAGGAACGATCTTCACTGGAGTCTCGAGAGTCTCAGTCATCAGATGTCCTTCCCGGTGGCCTTGGACACGCGGATACGAACGGTCTTGGTGCGGCCGTCCTTCTCAACGGTGTCGAGACGGAAACCAACGCGGGTCGGCTTCTTGGTCGACGGGTCAACCAGGGCAACGTTGGACACGTGGATCGGGGCTTCAACAACCTCGATGCCGCCGGTCTTGGTGCCGCGCTGGGACTGACCAACCTTGGTGTGCTTGGTGACGCGGTTGATTCCTTCTACCAGCACGCGGTTGGTGGCGGGGAATACGCGCAGGACCTTGCCCTGCTTGCCGCGGTCGCCGCCGCGTTCCTGCTTGGCGCCGGTGATGACCTGAACGAGGTCACCCTTCTTGATCTTAGCCATGGACTAGAGCACCTCCGGGGCCAGCGAAACGATCTTCATGAACTTCTTGTCGCGAAGTTCACGACCAACCGGGCCGAAGATACGGGTACCGCGGGGGTCACCGTCGTTCTTCAGGATCACAGCTGCGTTCTCGTCAAACTTGATGTAGGAACCATCCGCACGGCGGCGTTCCTTCTTGGTACGAACGATGACGGCCTTGACGACGTCACCCTTCTTTACGTTGCCGCCAGGGATAGCGTCCTTGACGGTTGCGACGATGACGTCGCCAATGCCTGCGTAGCGACGGCCGGATCCACCGAGAACGCGAATGGTAAGGATTTCCTTAGCACCCGTGTTGTCGGCGACCTTCAGTCGCGACTCCTGCTGAATCAATTTTTACTCCTTGCGTCGCGCTGGTTCTCAGACCGAAAACATGCATACGGAATGAGCCTTGCGGAACGGTTGATCGGGGTGTCTCTGGACCTGCCTGGATTTTGCCAGAACAGGCCTAAACGCCCGTGCCACGAGCATCAGCTTCCCTTGCAGGAAAACCCTGCGCGGGGCAGTATGCAGTGGCACGATTGTTTACGAGGTAGTCGATGGCACACAAATGGCGCCATACAAACTCAAAATCTTAGCATGCTTTCGGGCCATACCATAACCGGCCGGGAAAGCGGAAGGGCCCGCGCTCCATACGGAACGCGGGCCCTTCCAGTAAACCTGCCGGGCATGCCCGGCGCGGGATTTACTTGGCCTTTTCGAGGATCTCCACCAGGCGGAACCGCTTGGTAGCGGACAGCGGGCGGGTCTCGGCGATCAGAACGAGGTCGCCGATGCCGGCGGTGTTCTGCTCGTCGTGAGCCTTGATCTTCGAAGTGCGGCGAATAACCTTGCCGTACAGAGCGTGCTTCACGCGGTCTTCAACCTCGACAACGATGGTCTTTTCCATCTTGTCGGAGACTACGTAGCCGCGACGCGTCTTACGGTAACCGCGCTGTTCAGCGCTGGCTGCTGCTTCCGTCACGTTTTCCTTCTCGCTCACTTGGCGTCCTCTCCAGCTTCAACCTCGGCAGTTTCAGCCTTGGCAGCCTTCTTGGACTTCTTTTCTTCCTTGGCTTCCACAACCGGTGCGGCAACCTCGGCACGAATGCCCAGCTCGCGCTCACGAAGCACGGTGTAGATGCGTGCGATGTCCTTCTTTACCGCGCGCAGACGACCGTGGTTCTCCAGCTGGCCGGTGGCGGACTGGAAACGCAGGTTGAACAGCTCTTCCTTGGACTTGCGGAGTTCTTCAACGAGACGCTCGTTGTCGAAACCGTCCAGCTGTGCGGGTGCGAGATCCTTCGACCCTACTGCCATTTCTATTCACCACCTTCGCGACGCACAATGCGTGCCTTCAACGGGAGCTTGTGGATTGCCAGGCGCAGTGCCTCGCGAGCTACCTCTTCATTGACACCGGAGAGTTCGAACAGAACCCGGCCCGGCTTGACGTTTGCGACCCACCACTCCGGGGAACCCTTACCGGAACCCATACGGGTTTCAGCAGGCTTCTTGGTCAGCGGACGGTCCGGGTAGATGTTGATCCAGACCTTACCGCCACGCTTGATGTGGCGGGTCATCGCGATACGGGCGGATTCGATCTGACGGTTGGTAACGTATGCCGGGCTCAGTGCCTGGATACCGTACTCACCGAAGGTGACCTTGGTGCCGCCCGTAGCAGCCCCGGAACGACCCGGGTGGTGCTGCTTACGGTGCTTGACTCGACGTGGGATAAGCATTTAAGCCTGTCCTCCTTCTGCTGCAGGAGCAGCAGCTTCAGCGGCCGGTGCTTCAACGGCAGCAGGTGCTGCCTCAGCTGCCGGACGGTCGTTACGACGACGGCGGTCGCCACCCGGGCGGCCCGGACGGTCTCCACCACGGCCACGGGACGGGGCAGCAGCTGCCTGCTGGGCCAGTTCCTTGGCGGTGACGTCACCCTTGTAGATCCAAACCTTCACACCGATGCGGCCGAAGGTGGTCTTGGCTTCGTAGAAGCCGTAATCGATGTTCGCGCGGAGGGTGTGCAGGGGCACACGGCCTTCGCGGTAGAACTCCGAACGGGACATTTCTGCCCCGCCCAGACGGCCCGAGCAAGCAACACGGATACCCTTGGCACCCGCACGCTGTGCGGACTGCATGGCCTTCTTCATCGCACGGCGGAAAGCCACGCGGGAAGTCAGCTGCTCAGCGATGCCCTGGGCAACCAGCTGTGCTTCGATCTCGGGGTTCTTGACCTCGAGGATGTTCAGCTGTACCTGCTTGCCGGTGAGCTTTTCGAGCTCGCCGCGGATGCGGTCTGCCTCGGCGCCGCGGCGGCCGATAACGATGCCCGGACGTGCCGTGTGGATGTCCACGCGGACGCGGTCGCGGGTGCGCTCGATCTCAACCTTGGCGATGCCTGCGCGCTCCATGCCCGTGGACATGAGCTGACGGATCTTGATGTCCTCGCGGACAAAGTCCTTGTAGCGCTGGCCCGGCTTGTTGCTGTCAGCGAACCAGTGCGAAACGTGGTCGCTGGTGATGCCGAGTCGGAACCCGTGCGGGTTTACTTTCTGTCCCACTTAGCGAGCCTCCTCTTTCTCCGGGGTTGCGACGACCACGGTGATGTGGCTGGTCCGCTTCTTGATGCGGTATGCGCGGCCCTGGGCACGCGGCTGGAACCGCTTCATGGTGGGGCCCTCATCAACGAATGCTTCGCTGATGAAGAGGTCGGTCTCGTCGAATGCAACGCCGTCGCGGTCCGCGAGGACGCGTGCGTTGGCCATTGCCGACTGAAGTACCTTGAAGACCGGCTCCGAAGCTGCCTGCGGGGCAAACTTCAGAATTGCCAGAGCCTCATTCGCTTGCTTGCCACGAACAAGGTTGACGACGCGCCGGGCCTTCATAGGCGTTACGCGGATGTGACGCGCAATTGCCTTGGCTTCCATTGCTTTCCTTCTCTCGTCTAAGACGTAAAGCCAGGCGCCTAGCGGCGCTTGCCCTTACGGTCGTCCTTAACATGGCCGCGGAATGTCCGCGTCGGAGCGAATTCGCCGAGCTTGTGCCCGACCATCGACTCAGTGACAAACACCGGAATGTGCTTGCGTCCGTCGTGTACGGCGATCGTGTGTCCGAGCATGTCGGGGATGATCATCGAACGGCGGGACCAGGTCTTGATGACGTTCTTGGTGCCCTTCTCGTTTTCCCGTGCGACCTTCACAAAGAGGTGCTGGTCAACGAAAGGACCTTTTTTCAGGCTGCGTGGCATGTGTCCAGGCTCCTATCGCTTGTTCTTGCCAGTACGGCGGCGACGAACAATAAGCTTGTCGCTCTCTTTGTTCGGACGGCGGGTGCGGCCCTCGGGCTTGCCGTTGGGGTTGACGGGGTGACGGCCACCGGAGGTCTTGCCTTCACCACCACCGTGCGGGTGGTCAACCGGGTTCATGGCTACACCACGGACGGTCGGGCGGACGCCCTTCCAGCGCATACGGCCGGCCTTGCCCCAGTTGATGTTCGACTGCTCGGCGTTGCCGACCTCGCCGACGGTTGCGCGGCAGCGCACGTCAACGTTGCGGATTTCGCCGGAGGGCAGGCGCAGCTGTGCAAAGCGGCCTTCCTTGGCGACGAGCTGGACCGAAGCACCTGCGGAGCGGGCCATCTTGGCGCCGCCACCCGGACGCAGTTCAACTGCGTGGATCACGGTACCGACGGGGATGTTGCGCAGCGGCAGGTTGTTGCCCGGCTTGATGTCAGCGTCGGGACCGGCCTCGACGAAGTCACCCTGGGACAGCTTGTTCGGAGCGATGATGTAACGCTTGGTGCCATCAACGTAGTGCAGGAGGGCGATGCGAGCCGTACGGTTCGGGTCGTACTCGATTTCGGCAACGCGGGCGTTGATGCCGTCCTTGTCGTGACGACGGAAGTCGATCAGACGGTACTGGCGCTTGTGTCCACCACCCTTGTGGCGGGTGGTGATCTTACCGGTGTTGTTACGGCCGCCGGTCTTGTGCAGCGGACGCAGCAACGACTTTTCCGGAGTCGACCGCGTGATTTCAGCGAAGTCGGCTACGCTCGAGCCGCGACGGCCCGGGGTAGTCGGCTTGTATTTACGGATTCCCATAATTTATTTCCTCGTTAAAGTGGTCTCCGCTACGCGAGCGGACCGCCGAAGATGTCGATAGTGCCTTCTTTGAGGGTGACAATCGCACGCTTGGTGCTCTTGCGCTGTCCCCAGCCGAATTTGGTGCGCTTGCGCTTACCGGCACGGTTGATGGTGTTGATCGATTCGACCTTGACGGAGAAGATCTTCTCCACGGCCAGCTTGATCTCGGTCTTGTTCGAGCGAGGATCCACCAGGAAGGTGTACTTGCCTTCGTCGATCAGACCGTAGCTCTTTTCCGAAACGACGGGTGCAAGCACGACGTCGCGCGGATCCTTGATGGTGGTTACGCTCACTTGGAGGCCTCCTCGTTCTTTGCCTTGTCAGCGACGAACGCATCGAAAGCAGCCTTGGTGAAGACCACGTCGTCGGAGATCAGCACGTCGTAGGTGTTCAGCTGGTCTGCGTACAGAACGTGAACATCTGCGAGGTTGCGCACGGACAGTGCAGCAACGTCGTTGGCGCGCTCGATAACAACGAGCAGGTTCTTGCGCTCGGAAACTGCGCGCAGCGACGCCAGGGCTTCCTTGGAGGACGGCTTGGTGCCGGCAACCAGGGACTCGAGGACGTGGATGCGGCCGTTGCGGGCGCGGTCAGACAGGGCGCCGCGGAGTGCAGCAGCCTTCATCTTCTTGGGGGTGCGCTGCGTGTAGTCGCGCGGGGTCGGACCGTGGACAATGCCACCGCCGGTCATGTGCGGTGCACGGATGGAGCCCTGGCGGGCGCGGCCCGTGCCCTTCTGCTTGAACGGCTTGCGGCCGGCACCGGAAACTTCGGCGCGGGTCTTGGTCTTGTGGGTACCCTGGCGGGCAGCAGCGAGCTGGGCGACGACGACCTGGTGCAGCAGCGGCACGTTGGTCTGGACGTCGAAGATCTCTGCAGGCAGGTCTACCTTGACAGTGCTAGTCATTGAACTAGGCTCCCTTCACGGCGGAACGTACGAGTACGACCTGGCCGCGGGCACCGGGGACGGCACCCTTGATAAGGAGCAGCGACTTCTCAACGTCAACAGCGTGAACCGTGAGGTTCAGCGTGGTGTGACGAACGGCGCCCATGCGGCCGGCCATTTTCAGACCCTTGAAGACGCGGCTCGGGGTGGATGCGCCACCGATGGAGCCAGGCTTACGGTGGTTCTTGTGGGCACCGTGGGAGGCGCCAACGCCGGAGAAGCCGTGACGCTTCATAACACCGGCAAAGCCCTTACCCTTGGTGGTGCCAACGACGTCGATCTTCTGGCCGGCTTCGAAGATCTCAACAGAGAGCTCCTGGCCCAGCTCGTAGGATGCGGCGTCTGCGGTACGCAGTTCGACCACGTGGCGGCGAGGAGTTACACCGGCCTTCTCAAAGTGACCAGCCAGCGGCTTGGTGACCTTGCGGGGGTCGATCTGGCCGTAGCCGATCTGGACGGCGACGTAGCCATCAGACTCCGCATTGCGGAGCTGGGTGATGACGTTGGAGTCAGCCTGGACGACAGTTACCGGGATGAGCTTGTTGTTCTCGTCCCAGACCTGGGTCATGCCGAGCTTCGTGCCCAACAGGCCCTTTACGTTACGGGTTGCGGTCATAGTCTCTCAGCACCTCCCTAGAGCTTGATTTCGATGTTCACGTCAGCCGGCAGGTCGAGACGCATGAGCGAGTCAACAGCCTTCGGCGTGGGGTCGATGATGTCGATCAGACGCTTGTGAGTACGCATTTCGAAGTGCTCACGGCTGTCCTTGTACTTGTGCGGAGAGCGGATAACGCAGTAAACGTTCTTCTCCGTGGGCAGCGGCACCGGGCCGACTACCGTTGCGCCTGCGCGCGTGACCGTCTCAACGATCTTCCGCGCTGAAACATCAATGACCTCGTGGTCATATGACTTCAGCCGGATGCGGATTTTTTGTCCCGCCATGTCGCCTGACTCTCTTTCAGCTAGTGCTGCTCTAGTTAGGGCTGCTCTGTTTACTTACCTGTTGTGTGGCCGCCGAAGCGTTTGAGGTAATACCACCACTCGCCGCACAAGCTGAATCCGGAATACTCCGGGTTCCTCAACCTGCCGGCGCACCGACCCCCGCGGTCGGGCGTGTCGCGATTTTCACGCAAACTCGACCGCAATCCATGGGGTTCAGGGTTATGTTTGGGCTTCAGCCTGGACCCTGGCACCCGGCATTATCCGGATCGGGACGCGAAGAAGCGCTTGAACAACTCATCCAGTATGCCGGAATTATCAAGCAAAGGCCAATCGGGGCTGCCGGAGCCATTGCCAGCCCCGCCACCGGCTGTGGATGATGGAGCATGACAGTCCAGGATACGGGTTCGGTGGAAGATCTGGCCGCCCGGCTCCGCCCGGGATTCACCCTTGGCGTCGCTTCGGCCGCGTTTCAGATCGAAGGTGCACTGACGGCCGACGGACGGGGCCCTTCGGGTTGGGACGCGTTCGCGGAAAAGCCCGGAACAATCATCGACGGCGGATCCCCCGCCATTGCGTGCGACCACTACAACAGGGCCGATGAGGACATTGCCCTGATGCAGGAACTAGGTGTCGACTCCTACCGCTTCTCATTATCCTGGCCCCGGATCCAACCGGACGGGCAAGGCGCCGTCAATCAACGCGGGCTGGACTTCTACGACCGCCTGCTGGATAAACTCCTTGCCGCCGGCATCTCCCCCATGGTGACTCTCTACCACTGGGATACTCCCTTGCCGCTGGAACATGCGGGCGGGTGGATGAACCGGGATACAGCTGAGCGACTTGCCGCCTACGCCGCCGTGGCAGCGGAGCATTTCGGCGACCGGGTGGATTCCTGGGTCACGGTCAACGAGCCGGTCTCCGTCACCCTGCAGGGCTACGCGCTGGGTGCCCATGCCCCCGGGCTCCGGTTGCTCTTCGACTGCCTTCCCGCCGCCCACCACCAACTCCTGGGGCACGGCCTGGCAGTGCAGGCCCTCAGGGCTGCCGGGGTCAAGGGCCGGATCGGACTGTCCAATATGCACTCCCCCGTCCGACCGGCCGGCAACCGGCTTTCGGACCGCCTCATGGCCGAAGCCCTGGACCTGATCCTGAACCGGATCTATGCCGATGCGGTACTCCTTGGGCAATACCCCAAACCGTCGCTTCCGCTGTGGCCCTGGTTCCGATCACTGGGCCCGGTGCTGGACGGCGACCTGGAAACAATCAGCCAGCCCTTGGACTTCTACGGCTTGAACTATTACTACCCCATCAAGGTTGCTTCCGGCCGCGGTCCCGCGGAGATTCCCACCGGCCAGGCCGAGGAGATGGTCAACGTCCCCTTCCATCTGGCGGCTTATCAGGAATATGAGACCACAGGATTCGGCTGGCCGGAGGCACCGGAACAGCTGGCGATACTGCTGCAGGAAATGACCGAGCGTTACGGCGATGCCTTGCCTCCCGTGTACATCACGGAGGGCGGCGCAAGCTTCCCGGAGCCTTCGCATGTGGACGGACCGGTGCAGGACACCGATCGGATCAGCTACCTGGCAGAGCACCTTGGCCATGCATTGACGGCAACGGGGCCGGGCGGTCCCGCCGAGGGCATGGATCTTCGGGGATATTACGTATGGACGCTCATGGACAACTTTGAGTGGGCCGCCGGGTACTCCCAACGGTTCGGGCTTGTCCATGTTGACTTCGAAACCCTGGAGCGCACGCCCAAGGAGTCTTATTACTGGTATAGATCCTTGGGACGCGCACGCCGGCACCAGCCCTAGCCCGGCCGGGTTAAAACAGGCGTTCTACCTGTTCTTGTTGGCTCGATTGATCCGTTTTGCGCGGTCGATCTCGTTGCGGAAATACTTCCGGCCCCACAGCACGGCTGCGCCAATTCCGGCAATGACTGCCAAGACGATCAGGAATTCCATGATGCTCCTCTCCTGTCAGCAACCTTAGCGGATGCGGTCGGGGCGCGACTCCACGTGATAGCCCGGGGACTCCTGGGCCCCGTCCGGCGCAGCGGGTGGCTTCCGGTTCAACCGCCACACAGCTACAACGATCAGGGCCAGCGCAACCAGTGCCAGCATGGCGAACGCGTAGGACCGCAAGGCCCACATGATGCTGAGAGCCACCCCTGCGGCACCCCACCACACAAACATCCGTTCGGCCAGCAGAAGGCCCGCCACCAGCAGGAGCACATGGGCCGCGAGGACATACACCTGTTGTGACGGCGTGCCACCCAGGACAGTTCCCAAAGAGGTCAGTGCCAAAACGCCCGCCGTCACACCCAAACGCCAGCGCGCTTCGTGCCGCTGGCCCTTGAAATAGCGCAGTCCTGCCAGAACAGCTCCGGCCACCACATACCATTGCGCGGCCCAGAACCACTCCGGGGAACCAACTCCCACAAAGAGGACCGCCCGTTGCACGGCGGCGAGCGAGACCAATCCCGCGACCTCTCCAGCAAGCCACCTGCCGTGTGGCACTTCGATGACCACGATGACCCCCGCAACCATAACGAGGCCAGCGGCCGTGAGGGCAGTGGGATCGCTCGCAAGCCCAATGGCGGCAGAAGCTGCCAATGCGCCCACCGCAGTACCGGCAAGCCCATTCCGGCGCCAGGGTTGATCCGTGATGCCTGCTCCTCCGAACCAGCGAACCGGATACAGGAGTGCGGCAAGGCCAACACCGCCCACGAGCCAAGGCATGAAAACAGCCCAGGCTCCATTCCCGGGACCCAGCAAACCTTCGGCTGCAGGTACTGCACCCACCAGCGCCGACGGCGCTGCCGCAGCATAAAGCGACGGCATATCCAAAAGGTGGGATGCAACGAACAGCACGAGGGCCAGCACCAAAACCGCCAGACCGGTCAATGAGTAGGACACATCAAGGGTCAGGAGTCCGCCCAGGAGCGTGAACAAGAGAGCGGCAACCAACCACAACCACCGTTCTGCCGGGACCACCGAACGCGAGGCGGTCCGCTTGCGGCGTTGCAGAAGGACCTGGGCCCCCGCAACGGCCACTGCCAGTCCCAGGAAGACCAGAGGCCCTTGGTATCGGTCAAGGATGGGTTCGGACAGCCACGTATTTGCCGGGAAGGCCACAGCAGGACCGGCGGCCACAACCAGGGCTGCTACGGAGGCCACGCCGAAGTACATGGCACCGCCCAACTCCTGGACACGCCGCATGATCGCTGCTGAAGCCGGGACCAGTGCCAACTCGAGGAGGACCACCCAACGGCCACCGGCGTCGTGATTCCCTATCGCAAGGTACGCCAGCGGCACGGCAAGCTGGGCAGCCAGGACAGCCCACGCAGCCCCACGCTGGTAAGGGAGGTCCCGAAGGCGGCCACGGAAGAGCAGGACCAAAGTCGGTTGCAGCACCAGTACGGTTGCCAAAGCAAGGGAAGCCGCTGCCGGAGAATCCGTCAGATCCGCGGCCAGGACGGTGACCAAAGCAGCGGTCAGGACGCGCGCAGCAACAAGGTACGCCCCCTGTACCCTCCCGGGCTGCACAGCAAACACCATGACGATGCCGTAGAGGGAGAACACGCCCAGCAGGGCCTCGACATCCCCGACGTCGCCGGACCTGAGCAGCAGGAGAAGTGCCAGGGCAGCGGGTGCCATGACCCACGTGGCGGGCACCCTCCGCAGAAAGAATCCCGTAGTCACCGCAGCCGCGGCTGTTACCAGGGCCGCAACCCCCGGCTGCCAGCTGTGTCGGAACAGGGGTGCGCTCCAAACACCGGCTGCCGTGAGGAACGATGCCGCCGCACCCATGACCAGCAGGAGCAATCCGGCGTCGAGACGGGCGGCGTCCGGTGACCGGCGGCGGGTGGCTGGAAGGAGTGGCAGAAGGAGCTGGCCCGCCGCAAGCAGCACCAGCACCAAGGCCGCCGAAGGAATTTCGCCCGCGATCCGGGGGCTCCATCCATGCCGGACGGCATCAGCGTACGCCGACACCGCGAGGACAGTGGCTGCCCCTCGGGCAAACCACCAGTAGTTCCGGCGTCGGCTGGAGTCGGGGAGGCGAAGCGCCAACAGGACCAGGTATCCGGTCAACGCCAGGAGGACGGCGTTGCCCAGCGTGAGCGAGACCGTCACGAAGCCAATGACACCACCCACTGCCGCCGTGACAGGTCCGAGCAACTCCGCAATGGTTGGCCGAGGGGGTGAAGGCCTGCTTCCAGCTGGCTCCTCCCCGGAAATCCGAGGCCGCAGAACGAGGCACAACCCGGCCAGCAATCCCGCTGCTACCACGGTGGAAACGCCCGCAACCACCAAGGGCTTCCCGGCAGCCCCGTCCAGCCAGGAAAGAACCGGCAACCCGACCAGTGCGGCACCACCGAAGGAGGCAGCAGAGGCCTGCGGCCCGGCCAACCTGACCCCGCGGTGTTCCAGGACGGCACCCACCACCTGCTGCGCTGCGGAGGCGAGCACCGCGGCCAGGACGACGTATGCACTCCTGTCGGGAGAACCGTCCAGGGCACCCGCGACGACGGCGGGAACCGAGAAGGTCAAGGCCACCCGCGCCGCAAGGACCAAGGGCTTCCGGTACGGTGCCGATATGGCGGCGCGGGCAAACCAGTAAACGGCAGCCGACCCTGCAAAGGCCGCCACGGACCAGGCATCCAGCACGGGGACAAAGGGCACGATGACTGCGAGGACACCGCCGGGAGCAAACTCTGCACCGTGGCCCAGCTTCCAACCACAGGCCATGGCAGTCACCATGCAGACGACGAAGGGAAGATAGGTGGGGATACCGGAACCTTGAAGGGCAAGAACCACCGCAAGGACGGCAGCGATGACGCTCTGCAGGCCCAGGCAGGAGACGGCGTCGTTCCACCAAGACCCCGGGATGATCCGGCGCCCAGCCAAGCTGACACCTACGGCCTGTCCACCCAGCGCGATGACGGCCGCCAGCATGACATAGGTGGCGTCCTCCGAGAGATCCCACACCAGGCCGAGAAGCGCCAAGGTCAAGGCGATACGCGCAGCATGGAAATGCTGGATGCGGTATCGAACGCCTGGGACGGCCACCATCACGGCGAAGTAGGCCCCGCACATTGCCATCACCAGCGGGTACTCCCCCTTGCCCAGCAAATGCGGCATGCACGTTACGGCAACCGCGGCAAGCGGCACCACGAAAGGGTGCAACTGTGCCAACGGCTGCAGGAAGAGCGGAGGTATCCAGCGAGGCTGAACCAGTGCCACGACCGTGGAGATGATGGCGACACCAATGAGTGCGGTGAAGTACCACACGAGTGCCCCGCCCAGGATCGAGACACCCGACCAGGCGGTGGAAACCATGAAGGTGAGCGACAGGAAAGCCAGCACCTTGCTGTCCAACCGGAGCGCGGCATAGACATACGCTCCCGTACCAACCAAAGAGGTGATCAGCCAGGCAGCCGGGCCATGATGGAAGGCAAAGTTGTACATGGCGAGCCCCAGGATGGGCACCAACGCAAGGCCCGTGCCCACGAAGGCCACTGCCGCGGGTTTCAGTCTGGGAACCCGGCGGTGGATGACCAGACCGGCTCCGTAGAAGAGGGCTGTGATGCCGCAAATGCCGGCAAAGCGAAGCGGCACAGGGAGGCTGGTGCCGACGAACAACGCGCCTGCGGCAACCAGCAGCAGGCTGGCAACATACAGGGTGACATTGATGTTTTGCTGGTCGCGTCGCGCCTTGCGGGCGGCAGCCTCCTCCGGTGTTTCCTGCACGGGCGTGAACGGAGCGGGATGGGGTGGCACGGGTCGGGCTGGCGCGGGGCTCACAACAGCCGGCGTGGACGGAGCAAGCTTCGGGGCAGGCGCGAGGCCGTGGGCCGGCTGCGGCACAGGCGTCGCCGGAGGCGGCAATTGCCCGGCAGGAGCTGCCGCGGTCGGCATGGGGAGAGGTGACTGTGGAGCCGGCAGCGGCAACCCACCGCTGCCAGGAAGCGGCAATGCCGGAAGGTCGGCTGGAGCGGCTGACTGGACCTGGTGCACTCCCCCTGCCTGGTGGCGGCCTGCGGCCGTCACTGCATCACGCCAGCCCGCGAGGTGTCCAGCCAGGTATCCCGCCTGATACGCGGATTCCTGCTCCACTTTCGTTGCCGGGGCGCTCCGCAGCTTGGCCGTGCGGCCCACATGGGACCCCCAGGCGAACCCAATGGAGCCCACTACGGCAACCAGCATCAGAACCAGCAGTGCAGTCATGGCAGACCCTTTCAAAGCACCGGACACAACAAGGAACCGGCGTTTATCCAATCGATAGATAAATCATAACAAAGAAGAACCCCACCGGCGATGCGGTGGGGTTCTTCTGTGGGTAACTTCCGGCTGACCGGAACCTGCCCGATCTACAAGCAGAAACTACTTGATGATCTTGGTAACACGTCCCGAACCAACGGTGCGGCCACCTTCACGGATAGCGAAGCCGAGGCCCTCTTCCATTGCGATCGGCTGGATGAGCTCAACGGTCATCTCAGTGTTGTCGCCGGGCATAACCATTTCCGTGCCTTCGGGCAGGGTGATAACGCCGGTAACGTCCGTCGTACGGAAGTAGAACTGCGGGCGGTAGTTCGAGTAGAACGGGTTGTGACGTCCGCCTTCGTCCTTGGAAAGGATGTAGACGTTGGCCTCGAAGTCGGTGTGCGGGGTGATGGAACCCGGCTTGACGACAACCTGGCCACGCTCGACATCGTCGCGCTTGAGGCCACGGAGCAGGAGGCCACAGTTCTCGCCGGCCCATGCTTCGTCGAGCTGCTTGTGGAACATCTCGATACCGGTAACCGTGGTCTTCTGGATCGGGCGGATGCCGACGATCTCGACCTCGGAGTTGATGGCGAGGGTACCACGCTCGGCGCGGCCCGTAACAACGGTGCCACGGCCGGTGATGGTGAAGACGTCTTCGATCGGCATCAGGAACGGCTTGTCGCGGTCACGAACGGGGTCCGGAACAGACTCGTCGACAGCTGCCATCAGGTCCTGGACGGACTTGACCCAAACCGGGTCGCCTTCCAGTGCCTTCAGACCGGAAACGCGAACGACGGGAGCGTCGTCACCGTCGAAGCCCTGCGAGCTCAGGAGCTCACGAACTTCCATTTCAACGAGGTCGAGGAGTTCCTCGTCCTCAACCATGTCGGACTTGTTCAGTGCGACCAGCAGGTAGGGAACACCAACCTGGCGGGCGAGCAGAACGTGCTCACGGGTCTGGGCCATCGGACCATCGGTAGCGGCAACCACGAGGATTGCGCCGTCCATCTGGGCAGCACCGGTGATCATGTTCTTGATGTAGTCAGCGTGACCGGGGGCGTCAACGTGTGCGTAGTGACGCTTCTCGGTCTGGTACTCCACGTGGGAGATGTTGATGGTAATACCGCGCTGGCGCTCTTCCGGAGCAGAGTCGATGGACGCGAAGTCGCGCTGCTCGTTGAGATCCGGGTACTGGTCGTACAGCACCTTGGAAATGGCGGCAGTCAGCGTCGTCTTACCGTGGTCAACGTGACCAATGGTGCCGATGTTGACGTGCGGCTTAGTCCGCTCGAACTTTGCCTTTGCCACAGGTTCCTCCTAGAACGATTTCAAGTGACGTGCTCCTCGGCCGCGCTTTTCGCGGCAGAAACTCTAGCAAGTCTACTTGGGGGCTTGGTTTTGGTGAAATTGCAGATTCAGGAACCAATGGTAGTTCCTAGAGCCTGTTCGCGCAGGGGGCCGGGCCGCGGTTTCCACCGCGGCCCCGCCTACTGCACTGTGATGCCTTCCCGGAACCGGAACTGCATCCGATCCGGGTGATTACTCGCCGCGGGTCTTCTGGATGATCTCGTCGGCAACAGCCTTCGGGACCTCCGCGTAGCTGTCGAACGTCATCGAGTACACAGCGCGACCCTGGGTCTTGGACCGCAGGTCACCGATGTAGCCGAACATTTCGGACAGCGGCACGTTCGCACGGACCACCTTCACGCCGGCAGCATCTTCCATGGACTGGATCATGCCACGGCGGGAGTTGAGGTCACCGATCACGTCACCCATGTATTCCTCAGGGGTACGGACCTCGACGGCCATCAGGGGTTCGAGCAGGACAGGGTTCGCCTTGCGGGCGCCTTCCTTGAACACCTGGGAACCGGCGATCTTGAACGCCATTTCGGAGGAGTCGACATCGTGGTAGGCACCGTCGAGCAGGATCGCCTTGACGCCCACCATCGGGTAACCGGCCAGGATACCGAACTGCATGGCGTCCTGGATACCAGCGTCAACGGAGGGGATGTATTCACGCGGAATACGGCCACCGGTGACCTTGTTCTCGAACTCGTAGAACGTGCCGTCCGTGGTTTCCAGCGGCTCGAAGGAGACCTGGACCTTTGCGAACTGGCCCGAGCCACCGGTCTGCTTCTTGTGGGTGAAGTCGACCTTCTCCACAGCGCGCTTGATGGTTTCGCGGTAGGCAACCTGCGGCTTGCCGACGTTTGCCTCGACCTTGAATTCACGGCGCATACGGTCAACGAGGATGTCCAGGTGAAGTTCACCCATACCTGCGATAACGGTCTGGCCGGTCTCTTCGTTGAGGGACACCTGGAAGGTGGGGTCCTCGGCGGAGAGCTTCTGGATAGCCGTGGAGAGCTTCTCCTGGTCACCCTTGGTGTTCGGCTCGATCGCAACCGAGATCACGGGCTCCGGGAAGCTCATGGACTCGAGGACGATCTGGTTGGCGGGATCGCACAGGGTGTCACCGGTGGTGGTGTCCTTCAGGCCGATCGCAGCGTAGATGTGGCCGGCGGTAGCGCCCTCGACAGGCATTTCCTTGTTGGCGTGCATCTGGAAGAGCTTGCCGATGCGCTCCTTCTTGCCCTTGGTGGAGTTGACCACCTGCGCACCGGAATCAACGTGACCGGAGTACACGCGGATGAAGGTGAGCTGGCCGAAGAAGGGGTGTGCGGCGATCTTGAACGCAAGAGCGGAGAACGGCTCGTCAGCGGAGGGCTTACGGGTCAGTTCCTTCTCTTCGTCGCGGGGATCGTGGCCGATCATCGCGGGAACGTCCAGCGGGTTCGGCAGGAAGTCCACAACAGCGTCAAGCATCGGCTGGACACCGCGGTTCTTGAAGGCAGAACCACAGAAGACCGGGTAGAGCTCGGAGTTGATGGTCATCTTGCGGATGCCGGCCTTGAGCTCTTCGAGGGTGAGTTCTTCACCTTCGAGGTACTTCTCCATGAGTTCCTCGGATGCCTCGGCAACAGTCTCAACGAGCTGTGCGCGGTATTCCTCGGCCTTTTCCTTGAGGTCGGCAGGAATTTCCTGGACCTCGTAGGAAGCACCCATGGTGACGTCGCCCTTGGCGTCGCCAGGCCAAACCAGCGCGCGCATTTCAAGGAGGTCGACGACGCCGACGAAGTCGTTCTCGGCACCGATCGGCAGCTGCATGACCAGCGGCTTGGCGCCGAGGCGGGAGATGATGGTGTCCACGGTGAAGTAGAAGTCAGCGCCCAGCTTGTCCATCTTGTTGACGAAGCAGATACGCGGGACGTTGTACTTGTCAGCCTGGCGCCAAACAGTCTCGGACTGCGGCTCCACGCCTTCCTTGCCGTCGAACACAGCAACTGCACCGTCGAGGACGCGCAGGGAGCGCTCAACCTCAACCGTGAAGTCCACGTGGCCCGGGGTGTCGATGATGTTGATCTGGTTCTTGTTCCAGAAGCAGGTCACGGCCGCGGACGTGATGGTGATGCCGCGTTCCTTTTCCTGTTCCATCCAGTCGGTCGTCGAAGCACCGTCGTGTGTCTCGCCGATCTTGTGGTTCACGCCTGTGTAGAACAGAATGCGCTCGGTAGTAGTGGTCTTGCCGGCATCGATGTGGGCCATGATGCCGATGTTGCGGACCTTGTTAAGGTCGGTAAGCACGTCCTGTGCCACGGGGTCTCCCTTTCGGATGGGCTACACGTTCGCCGCCGGCTCATTGAGCCGGCGGCGTCCGGGAAGTTTTTACCAGCGGTAGTGTGCGAAGGCCTTGTTGGACTCGGCCATCTTGTGGGTGTCTTCGCGACGCTTCACAGCGGCACCGAGACCGTTCGATGCATCCAGGATTTCGTTCTGGAGACGCTCGGTCATCGTCTTTTCACGGCGGGCCTTGGAGTAGCCCACGAGCCAACGCAGTGCGAGGGCGGTGGAGCGACCCGGCTTGACCTCAACCGGAACCTGGTAGGTGGCGCCACCAACACGGCGGGAACGCACCTCGAGGGAAGGCTTGACGTTGTCCATGGCCTTCTTCAGGGCTGCGACGGGGTCGCCGCCCGTCTTGGCACGGGCACCTTCAAGGGCACCGTAAACGATGCGCTCTGCGGTGGACTTCTTGCCGTCGATCAGGACCTTGTTGATCAGCTGCGTGACCAACGGGGAGCCGTAGACGGGATCTGAAACGAGCGGCCGCTTGGGGGCCGGACCCTTGCGAGGCATATTACTTCTTCTCCATCTTTGCGCCGTAGCGGCTGCGGGCCTGCTTGCGGTTCTTGACACCCTGGGTGTCGAGGGCACCGCGGACGATCTTGTAGCGGACACCCGGGAGGTCCTTCACACGACCACCACGGACAAGCACGATGGAGTGCTCCTGCAGGTTGTGGCCAACACCGGGGATGTAGGCGGTAACTTCAACGCCACCGTTAAGGCGCACACGTGCAACCTTACGAAGAGCCGAGTTCGGCTTCTTCGGAGTGGTGGTGTAAACGCGGGTGCAAACACCGCGGCGCATCGGGCTGCCCTTCAGCGCGGGAGCCTTGGTCTTGGAGACCTTCGGCGTGCGGCCCTTGCGGACCAGCTGGTTAATCGTAGGCACTTTCGTGTTCTCCGTTGTTTGATCTCTGCCCCCACACACAGGCGCCAGCCGGTGCTCAGTGGGAACTTTGGCGTTGCTCATGCAGCCAGCGAATCTACCGGTAGGCGTGCAAAAGTGCGGCATTCGTTGCGCAAGTTGCCCGCAACCCGGAAACAGGCTCCACACCCAACACCATGAGAACAAAACCAAAATGATGTTGCGGCGGCCTTCATCCACTGCCACACAGAACAATTACGAATAGTCTAGCACGGCTTGATCTGCCGCCTTAATCGGGTGTATGGAGGCCCGACGGCGGCAGCCAGGTACCGCCGTCGGGCCTCCACTCCCCCGGGTCACCGGCCGCAACGGCACGCTTAACGGACCGGGCCCCGCACTCCGAAGAGTGCGGGACCCGGCCTTCAATCATTGGCTACTGCCGCCGATGTCAGCGGAAGTCGTTGCCGAGATCGTAGTCATCCAGCGGGATGGCGTGGAACTCGGGAGCACCGTCGCCGCCCAGGGCGTCATAGGAGAAGTCGGTGAAAGCGCTGGGGCCCGTGAACAGGCTTGCCTTTGCTTCCTCCGTCGGCTCCACCGTGACCTGGGTGTAGCGGGGCAGGCCCGTACCGGCCGGGATGAGCTTACCGATGATGACGTTCTCCTTGAGGCCGAGCAACGGATCGCTCTTGCCTTCCATGGCCGCCTGCGTCAGGACGCGGGTGGTCTCCTGGAACGATGCTGCGGACAGCCAGGACTCGGTCGCCAAGGAGGCCTTGGTGATACCCATGAGTTCCGGACGGCCGGAAGCCGGTGCCTTGCCCTCGGACACAACGCGGCGGTTCTCGTCCTCGAAGCGGGCGCGCTCTGCCAGCTCACCGGGGAGCAGCTCGGAGTCGCCGGACTCGATGACGGTCACTCGGCGCAGCATCTGGCGGACGATGACCTCGACGTGCTTGTCGTGGATACCAATACCCTGGCTGCGGTAAACGCCCTGCACTTCGTCCACGAGGAACTTCTGTGCCGCACGCGGACCCATGATGCGCAGAACCTGCTTCGGGTCCACCGGACCGTTGATCAGCTTCTGGCCGACACTGACGTGCTCGCCGTCCTCGATGAGGAGGCGGGAACGGCGCAGTACCGGGTAGGCAATCTCTTCGGAGCCATCGTCCGGAGTGATCACCAGGCGCATCTGGCGCTCGGACTCTTCGATGGTGATACGGCCGGCTGCTTCCGCAATCGGGGCCACACCCTTCGGAGTACGGGCTTCGAACAGTTCCTGGATACGGGGCAGACCCTGGGTGATGTCATCGCCACCACCGGCGGAAACAGCACCACCGGTGTGGAACGTACGCATGGTCAGCTGGGTACCGGGCTCACCGATGGACTGTGCGGCAATGATGCCCACGGCCTCGCCGATGTCCACGGTCTTGCCGGTGGCCAGCGAACGGCCGTAGCAGAGTGCACAGGTACCAACCTTGGACTCACAGGTGAGTACGGAGCGGACCTTGACCTCGGTGATGCCTGCCGCCAGCAGCTGGCCGATCACGACGTCGCCGCAGTCGGTGCCGGCCGGAGCCAGGACGTTGCCCTGGGCATCCACGACGTCGACAGCCAGCGTACGTGCGTAGGCGCTGTTCTCGACGTTCTCGTCCAGGACGAGCTCACCGTTGGAATCCGGCACGGCGATCGGGGTGACCAGACCGCGCTCGGTGCCACAGTCCTCTTCACGGACGATGACGTCCTGCGAAACGTCCACCAGACGACGGGTCAGGTAACCCGAGTTGGCGGTACGCAGGGCGGTGTCGGCCAGACCCTTACGGGCACCGTGCGTGGCGATGAAGTATTCCAGCACCGACAGGCCCTCACGGTAGGAGGACTTGATCGGACGCGGGATGATCTCACCCTTCGGGTTGGCCACAAGACCACGGATACCCGCAATCTGGCGGACCTGCATCCAGTTACCACGGGCACCGGAGGACACCATGCGGTTAATGGTGTTCATCGGGGACAGGCTGTCACGCATTGCCTGGGCGATCTCGTTGGTTGCCTTGTTCCAGATCTCGATCAGTTCCTGGCGACGCTCGTCGTCGTCGATCAGGCCCTTGTCGTACTGGCCCTGGATCTTGGCAGCCATGTTCTCGTAACCGGCGAGGATGCCCGGCTTGGTGTCCGGAACCTCGATGTCGGAGATTGCCACAGTGACACCCGAACGGGTTGCCCAGTAGAAACCGGCATCCTTCAGGTTGTCCAGCGTTGCAGCCGTGACGACCTTCGGGTAACGCTCGGCGAGGTCGTTGACGATCCGGGACAGCTCACCCTTGTCCGCAACAGCCTCAACCCACGGGTAGTCCTCGGGCAGGGTCTGGTTGAAGATGACCTGGCCCAGGGAGGTTTCAACGAGCGCCGGCTGGCCGGGCTCCCAACCTTCCGGAGCTTCCCAACCTGCGTAAGGAACGAAGTTCTCCAAGCGGATCTTCACCTGGGAGTTCAGGTGCAGTTCGCGGGCGTCGTAGGCCATGATGGCTTCCGACACAGAGGAGAACACGCGGCCTTCGCCGGCGGAGCCGACGCGCTTGGTGGTCAGGTGGTACAGGCCGATGATCATATCCTGCGAAGGCAGGGTCACCGGACGGCCATCGGAGGGCTTCAGGATGTTGTTCGAGGACAGCATCAGGATGCGGGCTTCGGCCTGGGCTTCGGGGCTCAGCGGCAGGTGGACTGCCATCTGGTCGCCGTCGAAGTCAGCGTTGAAGGCGCCACATACCAGCGGGTGAAGCTGGATTGCCTTGCCTTCAACAAGCTGCGGTTCGAAGGCCTGGATGCCGAGGCGGTGCAGGGTAGGTGCACGGTTGAGCAGCACCGGGTGTTCGGTGATGATCTCTTCGAGCACATCCCAGACCTGCGGGCGGTAGCGCTCGACCATGCGCTTTGCCGACTTGATGTTCTGCGCGTGGTTGAGGTCAACCAGGCGCTTCATCACGAACGGCTTGAAGAGCTCCAGTGCCATCTGCTTGGGCAGGCCACACTGGTGCAGCTTCAGCTGCGGGCCGACAACAATCACCGAACGGCCGGAGTAGTCGACGCGTTTGCCGAGCAGGTTCTGGCGGAAACGGCCCTGCTTGCCCTTGAGCATGTCGCTCAGGGACTTCAGCGGACGGTTGCCCGGACCGGTGACCGGACGGCCACGGCGGCCGTTGTCGAAGAGGCTGTCAACAGCTTCCTGAAGCATGCGCTTCTCGTTGTTGACGATGATCTCCGGAGCACCAAGGTCAAGCAGGCGCTTGAGTCGGTTGTTGCGGTTGATCACACGGCGGTAGAGGTCGTTGAGGTCGGAGGTCGCGAAGCGGCCACCGTCCAGCTGGACCATCGGGCGCAGTTCCGGCGGGATCACCGGGACGGCGTCGAGAACCATGCCGAGCGGGCTGTTGTTGGTGGTCAGGAACGCGTTGACGACCTTGAGGCGCTTGAGGGCACGGGTCTTGCGCTGGCCCTTGCCGTTCTGGATGACGTCGCGCAGTGCCTCGGCTTCAGCCTGCATGTCGAAGGTCTCAAGGCGCTTCTTGATGGCCTCGGCACCCATGGAACCTTCGAAGTACATGCCGTAGCGGTCACGCAGTTCGCGGTACAGGCCTTCGTCACCTTCGAGGTCTGCGACCTTGAGGTTCTTGAAGCGGTCCCAGACCTGCTCCAGGCGCTCGATGTCGGCGTCGGCACGCTTGCGGACGTTCGCCATCTGGCGGTCGGCGGAGTCGCGGGCCTTCTTCTTGTCGGCACCCTTGGCACCTTCGCCTTCAAGACGGGCAAGCTCGTCTTCAAGGTCGCGGGCGATCTGGGCGATGTCGCTGTCGCGGTTGTCCACGAGCTGCTTCTTCTCGAGATCGTGCTCGACCTGGAGGTTGGGCAGCTCAGCGTGGCGGTTTTCCTCGTCAACGCTGGTGATCATGTAGGCAGCGAAGTAGATGACCTTTTCGAGGTCCTTCGGTGCCAGGTCCAGGAGGTAGCCAAGGCGCGACGGAACACCCTTGAAGTACCAGATGTGGGTAACGGGAGCGGCGAGCTCGATGTGGCCCATGCGCTCACGGCGTACCTTGGCGCGGGTGACTTCGACGCCACAGCGCTCACAGATGATGCCCTTGAAGCGGACGCGCTTGTACTTGCCGCAGTAGCATTCCCAGTCACGGGAAGGTCCGAAGATCTTCTCGCAGAAAAGACCGTCCTTCTCGGGCTTGAGAGTGCGGTAGTTGATGGTTTCCGGCTTCTTGACCTCACCGTATGACCAGCCACGGATGTCTTCCGCGGTGGCGAGGCCGATCTGCATGAGGCCGAAGGAGGATTCGCTGGACATGTGGTCCCTGTTCTCTCTTGTTCTCTAAATTCTGAAGTCTTGGTTACGGAAAGAGGGAGCTGCTCCGGCGGGCAGCGTTCAACTGCGGCCCGCCGGAACGGCTGCTAGACCTCTTCTACGGAACTGGGCTCTGCGCGGGACAGATCGATTCCCAGTTCTTCCGCAGCCGTGAAGACTGCGTCATCAGAGTCACGCATCTCGATGGTGGTTCCGTCAGTGGAAAGAACTTCCACGTTCAGGCACAGCGACTGCATTTCCTTGATCAAGACCTTGAAGGACTCCGGAACGCCAGGTTCGGGGATGTTCTCGCCCTTGACGATTGCTTCGTAGACCTTCACACGACCATGGATGTCATCGGACTTGATCGTGAGCAGTTCCTGAAGGGTGTAGGCGGCGCCGTAAGCTTCGAGCGCCCACACTTCCATTTCACCGAAGCGCTGGCCACCGAACTGTGCCTTACCACCCAGCGGCTGCTGCGTGATCATGGAGTACGGACCGGTGGAGCGTGCGTGGATCTTGTCGTCCACCAGGTGGTGGAGCTTCAGGATGTACATGTAACCGACGGAGATCGGGTCCGGGAACGGCTCGCCGGAGCGGCCGTCGAACAGACGGGTCTTGCCGGAGGAGTCGATCAGGCGGTCACCGTCGCGGGTCACGTTGGTGGAGTCAAGCAGGCCCGTGATTTCTTCTTCGCGGGCGCCGTCGAACACCGGGGTGGCAACGGTGGTCTGGCCGGTTTCACGAGGCAGGTTCGGGAGGTTCTTGACCCACTCCGGCTCGCCTTCGATCTTCCAGCCGGTCTTGGCAACCCAGCCGAGGTGGGTTTCCAGGACCTGGCCAACGTTCATACGACCCGGAACACCAAGCGGGTTCAGGACGATGTCCACCGGGGTGCCGTCTGCAAGGAAGGGCATGTCCTCGACCGGAAGGATCTTGGAGATAACACCCTTGTTGCCGTGGCGGCCGGCGAGCTTGTCGCCGTCGGTGATCTTGCGCTTGGCTGCCACGTAGACGCGGACCAGCTGGTTCACGCCCGGGGGCAGTTCGTCGTCGTTGTCGCGGTCGAAGACGCGCACGCCGATGACCGTGCCCGACTCGCCGTGGGGCACCTTCAGGGAGGTGTCGCGGACTTCGCGGGACTTCTCACCGAAGATGGCGCGGAGCAGGCGCTCCTCCGGGGTCAGTTCGGTTTCACCCTTCGGGGTGACCTTTCCGACCAGGATGTCGCCGGCTTCAACCTCGGCACCGATGTGGATGATGCCACGCTCGTCCAGTCCTGCGAGGACTTCCTCGGACACGTTCGGGATGTCACGGGTGATTTCCTCGGCACCAAGCTTGGTGTCGCGGGCGTCGATCTCGTGCTCCTCGATGTGGATGGAGGAAAGGACGTCCTCGGCGACGATGCGCTGGGACAGGATGATGGCGTCCTCGAAGTTGTGGCCTTCCCAGGACATGAATGCCACGAGGAGGTTCTTGCCGAGGGCGAGCTCACCCTGGTCCGTTGCCGGGCCGTCGGCGATGATGCCGCCAACTTCCAGGCGCTGGCCTTCGTTCACCAGGACGCGGTGGTTGTAGCAGTTGCCCTGGTTGGAGCGGGCGAACTTGTTGATGCGGTAGTTGGTCTCGGTGCCGTCGTCATTGAGCATGACAACCAGCTCGGCGGAAACCTCGGTAACCACACCGGCCTTCTTGGCGATGACAACGTCACCGGCGTCGACTGCTGCAGCGCGCTCCATGCCGGTACCCACGAACGGGGCCTCGGAACGGACCAGCGGCACAGCCTGGCGCTGCATGTTGGCACCCATGAGTGCACGGTTGGCGTCGTCGTGCTCGAGGAACGGGATCAGGGCCGTTGCCACGGACACCATCTGGCGCGGGGAAACGTCCATGTACTGGACGTCCTCGGCGGGAACCAGGACGGGCTCGCCTCCACCACCACGGGCACGGACAAGGACAGTCTCTTCGGAGAAGCGCTTGTCGGAGTCCAGCGGCGCGTTGGCCTGGGCAATCAGGACCTCGGCCTCGTCATCAGCGGTGAGGTACTCGACGTCGTCGGAAACAACACCGTTGGACACCTTGCGGTACGGGGTCTCGATGAAGCCGAAGGGGTTGATGCGGCCGTAGGAAGCCAGCGAACCAATCAGACCGATGTTCGGGCCTTCAGGGGTTTCGATCGGGCACATACGTCCGTAGTGGGACGGGTGGACGTCTCGAACTTCCATGCCGGCGCGGTCGCGGGACAGACCACCCGGGCCAAGGGCCGAAAGACGGCGCTTGTGGGTAAGACCCGAGAGCGGGTTGTTCTGGTCCATGAACTGCGACAGCTGGGAGGTTCCGAAGAACTCCTTGATGGCAGCGACAACCGGGCGGATGTTGATCAGGGTTTGCGGCGTGATGGCCTCGACGTCCTGCGTGGTCATGCGTTCGCGGACCACACGCTCCATGCGGGAAAGACCCGTACGGACCTGGTTCTCGATCAGCTCGCCGACAGCGCGGATACGGCGGTTGCCGAAGTGGTCGATATCGTCGATCTCGACGCGGAGCTCGTGGTCTTCGCCATCGCGCTTGCCCATGATGGTCTTCTCGCCGGCGTGCAGCGCGACGAGGAACTTGATCATGGCAACGATGTCTTCAACGTGCAGGACCGAGGCTTCCTTGTCGCCAAGGGAGCGGTCGATGCCCAGCTTGCGGTTGATCTTGTAGCGGCCAACCTTGGCCAGATCGTAGCGCTTGGGGTTGAAGTACAGGTTGTCCAGCAGGGACTGGGCAGCCTCGACTGTGGGTGGCTCGCCCGGACGCAGCTTGCGGTAGATGTCCAGAAGCGCGTCTTCGCGGGTTTCGGTGGCGTCCTTCTCCAGCGTTGCGCGCATGGAGTCGTACTGGCCGAACTCTTCCAGGATCTGGCCTTCGGTCCAGCCGAGTGCCTTCAGCAGCACGGTGACGGACTGCTTGCGCTTGCGGTCGAGGCGAACGCCGACCTGGTCGCGCTTGTCGATCTCGAGCTCGAACCAGGCGCCACGGGACGGGATGATCTTCGCGGTGAAGATGTCCTTGTCACTGGTCTTGTCCGCAGCGCGCTCGAAGTAGGCGCCCGGCGAACGGACCAGCTGGGAGACGACGACACGCTCGGTGCCGTTAACGACGAACGTTCCCTTTTCAGTCATGAGGGGGAAGTCGCCCATGAACACGGTCTGCTGCTTGATTTCGCCCGTGTTGTTGTTCATGAACTCGGCCTTGACGTACAAGGGAGCCGAGTAGGTGGCGTCACGGTCTTTGCATTCGGCCATGGTGTACTTCGGATCAGCGAACTCCGGCTCGGAGAAGCTCAGGGACATGGTGCCCTGGAAGTCCTCGATCGGGGAGATCTCTTCGAAGATGTCGGCAAGTCCGGAGGTGGTGGCGACGCTGAGGTCACCCTCCTCCACGGCCTTCGCTACGCGTGCCTGCCAGCGTTCGTTTCCGACCAGCCAGTCAAAGCTGTCCGTCTGCAGGGCGAGAAGATTCGGAACATCCAGGGGTTCGTGAATCTTTGCGAATGAGAGGCGGCGGGTGGCACCATCGGTGCTTGCCGTATTAGCGGTTTCGTTATTAGAGGTGCTCGAGGCGACCAAGAGGGATCCTTCCACAGACCTTCAGGCGTTTTCAGATCTCCCCCGTTTGCATCCCGCGGAGTTATCCGCGGCATACTTATCCGGTTCCGCTATATGACCCGGACCCAGCCAGTCCATGACGACTGCACGTTATCCACGGCACGTCAATGGCGCAGCTGAGATTTAAAGCCCACCGCTATATGAAGGCTGAAGGTTAACAGGGAAGACGCAAATATCTACGATACGGCAAAGCAGCCTTCCTGTCTACCCCAGATCGTCTGTGAATGCAAGCACCGTTGCCGCAGGCATCCAAGCGAAGGAATGCAGCGCCCCCGACTTTGGTTGGAAAGGACAGGGTGGAGCGCGCCCCGCGATAGCCTTGGCTACACCACCACCGGACCGGAAGAGGGACCATGACCTACTCTGTTGACGACAATGACGTTGTCATCCTTGCTGCATCCCGCACCCCGCAGGGACGCCTCAACGGGCAATTGGCGGCCTTCACCGCCGTCGAGCTTGGCGCCCATGCCATCAGCGCCGCACTGGCGGCCAGCGGCGTCAAAGCCGAGCAGGTCGATGCGGTGATCATGGGCCAGGTCCTGCAGGCGGGCGCAGGGCAGAACCCGGCCCGGCAGAGCGCTATCGCGGCCGGCGTCGGATGGAACATCCCGGCCGTGACCATCAACAAAGTCTGCCTGTCGGGACTCACTGCGGTCATCGACGGCGCACGCATGATCCGCAGCGGCGACGCTACGGTAGTGGTGGCCGGCGGCCAGGAATCCATGACGCGTGCTCCACACCTGCTGCCCGGTTCCCGGCAAGGCTGGACGTATGGCGCCATCCAGGCCTTGGACGTGGCCGCCCACGACGGCTTGACCGACGCTTTTGATGGCCAGTCCATGGGCTTGTCCACCGAAAGCAAGAACGTAACGCTCGGCATCGACCGCAGGGCCCAGGACGAAGTGGCAGCGGCATCCCACCAACGCGCCGCTGCCGCCATGGGGAATGGAACGTTCGACGCCGAAATCGCTCCCCTGAGCGTCAAGCAGCGCAAGGGTGATCCCGTGGTGGTCACGACGGACGAGGGTGTCCGCCCGAACACCACGATCGAAACCCTGGCCCCGCTCAAGGCGGCGTTTGCCACGGACGGCACCATTACGGCCGGCAACTCCTCTCCCCTGTCCGACGGCGCCTCCGCACTCGTCCTGACGAGCCGCCGGTTCGCCCGGGACAACGGTCTGGAGTACCTGGCAGTGGTGGGAAAGCCCGGCCAGGTGGCCGGACCTGACAACTCCCTGCATTCACAGCCCTCCAATGCAATCACCCAGGCCTTGAAGAAGGCCGGATGGACCGCCGAGGACCTGGACTTCATCGAGATCAACGAGGCATTCGGATCGGTAGCCGTCCAGTCCCTCAAGGACCTCGGTTATCCGCTGGAAAAGTGCAACATCCACGGCGGCGCCATTGCCTTGGGCCATCCCATCGGTGCTTCCGGGGCCCGCCTCGCACTGCACGCCGCCCATGAACTCAAGCGCCGGGGAACAGGCAAGGCTGCTGTTTCCCTGTGCGGCGGAGGCGGCCAGGGTGAAGCCCTCCTGCTCTACCGCGACTGACAGGATTCACTGACATGGACAACAGCGAAATGAACGGCGCCCAGCGGTTCCTTGAGGATGCCGCCGCCCGCGGACTGGACGTGGACGTCGTCGAACGTCCCGCTGCGCGCAGCCTTGAAGAGGCGGCCGGCATCCTGGGCATCGAGCCCGGGGACATCGTGAAGTCGCTGGTGGTCAAGCACCGGGACGGGAGCTTCCTCTTCGCCCTCATTCCCGGGGACCGGCAGATCTCCTGGCCCAAGCTGCGGGCACTGGTGGGCGTCAACAAACTGTCCCTCCCCCACGCCGACGTCGCCCTTGCAGCGACCGGCTATGAGCGCGGCACCATCACGCCCCTGGGCAGCACCACCGCCTGGCCTGTGTACGCAGACGCCAGCATCACCGGACGGCGCATCTCCATGGGAGCAGGTGCGCACGGCCGCAGCGCCTTCGTGGACGCAGACGCCCTCACCTCCGCCCTGAACGCCACCGTGGCAGACATCAGCGAACCCAACTAGGTCGCATTTGTGCGCGTTTTCAGCGGTCAAAACGTGCAGAAATGCGACCCAGTTGGGTGCTTAAACAGCAGGAAGCCCCGCCCGGCGAACCGGACGGGGCTTCCCCAGCAAAACGAGTTACTTGATGGTAACCGTTGCGCCAGCTTCTTCGAGCTGAGCCTTTGCCTTCTCTGCGGCTTCCTTGTTGGCGCCTTCGAGAACAGCCTTCGGTGCACCGTCAACCAGGTCCTTGGCTTCCTTGAGGCCGAGGGAGGTGATGGCGCGGACTTCCTTGATCACTGCGATCTTCTTGTCGCCAGCGGCTTCGAGGATGACGTCGAATTCGGTCTTCTCTTCAGCAGCTTCAGCACCGGCGCCACCGGCGGCCGGGCCGGCAACTGCAACAGCAGCAGCCGTAACTTCGAAGGTCTCTTCGAAGAGCTTGACGAACTCGGAGAGCTCGATGATGGTCAGTTCCTTGAAAGCTTCAATGAGCTCTTCGTTGCTGAGCTTCGCCATGGTGGCGTCCTTCCATTAGGTGGTGCGGATCCGGACGGACCGTTCCTCGCACCGGAGTTTTGATTGGGGGGAGAACTTAGTTCTCTTCGGTTGCAGCGTCGGCAGCGGCCGGTGCTTCTTCAGCAGCCGGAGCTTCCTCGGTTGCAGCCTCTTCTGCCGGTGCTTCTTCAGCGGCCGGTGCAGGTGCGCCGCCCTCTTCTTCAAGCTTGAGGCGCAGGGCATCAATGATGCGTGCAGCAGCGGATGCAGGAGCCTTGAGGACACCGGCAACACGTGCAAGCTGGAACTCGCGGGACTCGAGGGCAGCCAGTGCGGCCACACCCTCGGAGTCAAGTGCCTTGCCTTCGAACAGACCGGTCTTGATGACCAGCTGCTTGTTGGCCTTGGCAAAGTCCGTCAGGCTCTTGGCAGCAGCAACGGCGTCGCCCTTGATGAAGGCGATCGCAGTGGGGCCGGAGAGCTGACCGTCGAATGCATCGACACCAGCTTCCTTGGCTGCGATGGCGCTCAGGGTGTTCTTGACGACCGAGAACTTGGTGTCCTGGCCGAGAGCAACACGGAGTTCCTTGAGCTGCGCAACAGAGAGCCCACGGTATTCGGTCAGGACAGCCGCGGTCGATTCCTTGAAATCGTTGGTGATCTCAGCAACTGCGGAGACCTTGCTAGGCGTTGTCATAACCCTCCTTCCGGGGAATAAAGCCGGTCTTCCGGGTCCCCGCTCATGAGAGCTAAAACTAAAAACGCCCCGCGCAGATGCACGGGGCTTGGCTCAACACAGCTTGGCTGTGGAGACTCAACTCGTTCACCTGCGTTGGCCGCCCTATGTCAGGGTCCTTCGTCAAGGAATTCACCTGGTTCTCACGGGCGTGGCTGCAGAGTTGAGCTGCGCTCGAAAGGGTGGATTCCCATCAACCGACGGTCTTTGGTACTTCAAGGTTACGGGAGAGTCCTGGACATCACCAAATCGGCGCCGTTGCAGCACCCCTAATCCGACGATGTCGCCCCGGCCGACCGCTGCGGAAGTTCCTTCTGCCAGAGCCCGGTGACGCCCGCCGTCGTAAATCCCAGCTGCTTGTTGACGGTCAAAAGGTACCGGTTTTCGGGGGCATTCCAGGTGTAGATGACCCTGGCATCCGGGAACTGCTCGCTCAGGCGTTCCATGTTGGCAACCTTGATGAGCAGGCCCAGTTTGTTGCCGCGGTGTTCCTGCAGGACCAGGGTGTCGTCCTGGAACACGACGTCCTGGCGATGGGCCAGCACGCTGATGGTGGTCAGGCCCACCAGCCGCCCGCTGGCTACGTGCTCGACGGCGGTCACCACCGTCCGCCGCCCCTGCGCCAAAGCGGCGTCTTCAGTCTCGCGAAGAACCACGGCGTCGAAGACCATGTCAGCGGGTTCAACGCCGGCCGGTTCCTCGTCGTCGTCCTGGCCGTGGACCACCTCACCCGCGGCATTCTCCAGTTCCGCTACGGCCTCCAGCCATGGTTCAGGGCAGCGGTCCGTCCAATGGTGCAGGGCGTACCGGCCCCCGTTCGCTTCCCCGGCTTCGGCCTGGAGGTCGGCGACGAGCTTGGAGTCCAGGGGCAGGATGCACGAACTGAACTGCTCAATATGCTGCAGGGTGTAGCCGGCCCGCTGGGCGAAGTCCACTTCCCTGCTGCTGACCGGCAGGAACCCTGGGCCACTGCCTGGAATCAACTGGTCCTCGGGAATCTCTGTCAGGGACGTGGCGGGATGGTTGGTGTCCACCAGGACCATGGTGCGCCCCTCGGCGCGGGCCAGTTGCTCGGCGGCGTCAAGGAGTTGCCTGCCCACGCCCTGGCGCTGGTACTCCGGCAGGATGTCCAGCGTGAATTCAGCCAGGTCCAAGTTGTCCGCCAAAGGCAAGGCAATATCCACGGTGCCCACGATCGCACCGTCGATCTTGGCCACCAGGATGATCTGCCGCTCGTACGGATCGGAGAATTCCAGCAGCTTTTCCAAGGGCGTGTACGCGAGGTCGTCACTCCCCCACGTCTCCATCCTGACCCGGCGCCCGACTTCCACGGCGTCCAAAAAATCGCGGGCCTTCGGACTCTCCAGGTTGTCAGGTACCCACAGCTGTTCGATGTGAACAGTCTTCCCCTCGTCTACTGTCATCCCAGCCGTTTCTGCCATTCGCCTTCAAAACCGGAAGGCTTGAATCCAAGGGCGATATTTATGGCCAGCATATGCTGGTTCTCGCTCGCGTTCCATGTCATGACGGACATGGCTTCAGGCCACAGCAACCCCGCGCGGCGGAGGTTGGCCACCTTCAGGAGCATGCCGAGGCTGTGCCCGCGGTGCGCCGGATCCACCAAGGTGTCCTCCTGGTTGATCACGCCGGGCAGGCCGTCCCGGTGTGTCAGGACCGTATACCCGGCCAGCCTGCCACTGGCCTCATGCCGGGCAGCGGCCACAATCTGCTTGATCCCGCCCGCTTCCCAGGTGGCCTCCTCCTGCCTCACCCGGGCGGCGTCCCAAACCTCGCCCTCCCAGCCCAGGCCGGCGATCGGAACCTCGGTGCTCATCAGGCTTTTGAGCCGCGCGAAACCATCCACGAACTCCGCGGGACAGCTTTGCTCCCATCCCACCACGCTGTAGCCCGCCGACTTAGCCACGGCAGCGGCCTCGAGCCCGTCAAGGACGTCCGCAGGCACGGGCATGTGCAAGGAACTGCTGGTCTCCACCTGTTCCAGCGAATAGCCGTGATGGACTGCGAACTGGGTGGACGCAGCGTAGCGCGGGACGCCGCCGGTGCCCGATTTCGCGTCCAACAGCGGCGCGCCCGCCAATACGGGACCTATGGGCTCTCCGCAGAAACCGTCGAACGAGACCCGGTTGCGGTCCCGCGCCGTCCGCTCCAGCGTCTCCAGGATGGCCGTCCCAATCCCACGGCGCCGGTAGGCGGCGTCGACCTGCACGTCCAGGCCCGCCGTCGTCGTATTCTCGCTGAGCGGAAGGGTCAGCGAACCGCTGCCCACCACTGTGTGGCCGAGCCTGGCCAGGAATACCTGCCGTTCCTCGTACTCGTTGCCCTGCCAAAACACCACGGCCTCCGGGAACGTTGCACAACGCTCGGTATCTCCCCAGAGCGCCAACTGGTTCGCAACGTCCAGGTCATGGAAAGCACGGAAGTCGGAGTGCTGCGACTCCTGCGGACTTTGGGGGACAGCGATCCGTTCCACGGTCAGCCCCTTGGATACGGGAAAGTTCGACGCCGGTTCCACGCCTCACAGCCTAAGGCGCACCCTTGCGGCGGGACAAGGAACCCGTCCGGGGCAGCAAAAAGGACCGCCCGGCATGGCCGGACGGTCCTTTCAGAGCCAATGCCCGCGAAGCTTACGCCTCGGTGAGAACCTTGGTGACGTTCGGGTCAACGGTGATGCCCGGGCCGAACGTGGTGGCAACGGTGGCCTTCTGGATGTAGCGGCCCTTGGAAGCGGACGGCTTGAGGCGAAGAACCTCTTCCAGAGCTGCTGCGTAGTTCTCAGCCAGCTTGACGGCGTCGAAGGAAACCTTGCCGATGATGAAGTGCAGGTTCGAGTGCTTGTCGACGCGGAAGTCGATCTTGCCGCCCTTGATGTCGTTGACAGCCTTGGTGACATCCGGGGTAACCGTACCGGTCTTCGGGTTCGGCATGAGGTTACGCGGGCCGAGGACCTTACCGAGGCGGCCAACCTTGCCCATGAGGTCAGGGGTGGCAACGGCGGCGTCGAAGTCGGTCCAGCCGCCGGCGATCTTTTCGATCAGGTCGTCGGAACCAACGAAGTCGGCGCCGGCTGCGATTGCTGCTTCAGCCTTGTCACCGGTTGCGAAAACCAGGACGCGGGCGGTCTTGCCCGTGCCGTGGGGGAGGTTGACCGTGCCACGGACCATCTGGTCAGCCTTGCGGGGGTCAACGCCGAGGCGGAAAGCGACCTCAACCGTTGCGTCGAACTTGGACGGGTTGATTTCCTTTGCCAGGCTGATGGCCTCGAACGGGGCGTAGACCTTGTCTGCCTCGATCTTGGCTACGGCTGCCTCATATGCTTTGCTGCGCTTTGCCATGCTGCTTGTTTCTCCTTGTGCAGTTGTGGTCTGCGGACCGCGCTGGGCCCTGCCACAGTCGTGGATCCGGCAAGGATCCTGCGACATTTCAATGTTTCAGTTGCCGGTTGCCCGGCGGGTGAAAGCTGTATTAGCCCTCTACGGTGATGCCCATGGAGCGGGCGGTGCCGGCGATGATCTTGGCAGCTGCCGCGACATCGTTGGCGTTGAGGTCTTCCATCTTGGTGGTGGCGATTTCCTCAACCTGTGCCTGGGTCAGCTTGGCAACCTTGACGGTGTGCGGGGTAGCCGAACCCTTGGCAACGCCTGCGGCCTTCTTGATGAGCTCTGCAGCCGGCGGGGTCTTGGTGATGAAGGTGAAGGAGCGGTCTTCGTAGACCGTGATTTCCACCGGGATAACGTTTCCGCGCTGGGATTCCGTTGCAGCGTTGTACGCCTTGCAGAATTCCATGATGTTGACACCGTGCTGGCCAAGCGCAGGACCGATCGGCGGGGCCGGGTTGGCGGCACCTGCCTGGATCTGCAGCTTGATGAGGCCGGTGACCTTCTTCTTGGGAGCCAATGTAGGGTCCTTCTCTCAATAGCTTCCTGGAACACCGGAGCGCGTCCCAGGTTGGTGGCCGCCATGGCAAGGCGGCCGGCCGCTTCCGGACCGCTAAGCAGGCGGCCGGGAGCGAAATCTTGGAATCAACTAGATCTTGGTGACCTGGTTGAAAGCGAGCGTAACCGGAGTTTCGCGCTCGAAGATCGAGACCAGGACAACCAGGGTCTGGGACTCCGGCTTGATCTCGGAGATGGTGGCAGGAAGGGTCTCGAACGGGCCTTCCTTGACGATGACGGACTCGCCGACTTCGAAGTCCACGGCCACGGGAGCCTGGGCCTGCTTGTTGACGGGCTTGCCCTTCTCCGTCTGCTCTTCTTCGAAGGCCGGGGCGAGCATGGAGAAGACTTCATCCAGGCGCAGCGGCACGGGATTGTGGGCGTTGCCCACGAAGCCGGTGACACCCGGGGTGTGGCGGACCGCGCCCCAGGAAGCGTCGGTCAGGTCCATGCGGACCAGCACGTAACCGGGGATGCGCACGCGGTTGATGACCTTGCGCTGCGCGTTCTTGATCTCGACGACCTCTTCCATGGGCACCTGGATTTCGAAGATGTAATCTTCCATGTCCAGGGTCTGGATGCGGGTCTCGAGGTTTGCCTTGACACGGTTTTCGTAGCCGGCGTAGGAGTGGATGACGTACCAGTCACCTTCCTGGCGGCGCAGCTTTGCCTTGAATTCCTCGGCAGGGTCAACCGGAGCCGCGGCGGCGGCAGCAGCCAAGGCGTCGGTTTCGTCGTCGCCTGACGCGTCATCAGAGCCGGACTCATCATCAGACTCGGCGTCTACGTCGGACTCGAAGTCATCCTCGGCGTCGACGTCGGCAGATTCGGGCGCAGCAGAATCGAACCCGGACTCCTCCGCAGCCTCAGCTGCAGAGTCCTTGGCTTCTTCCAGCTCAGCCTCGTTTACCTCGAGCTCCTGCTCAGACACTTGGTCTCCTGCTTCCTCATTGCCTAACATGCCTATTTAAATGGCTCAATTCCGCAAACCCCGCAAAATCCCTCAGATTCCAAGGATTTCCGCGCAGTCTGCGGACAGCTCCGCTTAGTTGTCCGTAACGCCCGTACCACCGAAGATCGCGTTGACCGCCGAGCCGAAAGCGAGGTCCAGCAACGTGACGATGAGCATCATGATGGCTACGAACACCAGGACCACCAGCGTGTAGTTGATCAGTTCCTTGCGCGTGGGAGCGACGACCTTCTTCAGTTCGCCGATGACCTGGCGGACAAAAAGGGCGATACGGGCAAAGAAGCCGGCATCGGCTTTCCTGGCGGGACGACGGCCCTTGGAGCTGCTGGCAGCTGTTTCCGTCACCTGGTCCTCACTCACCTTGCAAAGTCGTGTGCCCGGCCCTGATCAGAGCCATGGTTGCTGCGCTGGTCCCGGTGTTTCCACCGGAACAGCTTGCGCAGGGCAGACAGGACTCGAACCTGCAACCTGCGGTTTTGGAGACCGCTGCGCTACCAATTGCGCCACTACCCTATGGATCGAATCCATGTTTCAGGCCGCACTCAGCCTGCGGTGCTTTTCAACACCGGTGAACCAGTCTACGCAAGAATCCTGCGATAGTCGAACCGGCCCGATTCCGGACCTTCCGGCCGCTCCCGGAAACATGTGAGCAGCAACATCAGTCACAATATCCAGCGGGCGCCCGGGAGCTCCGCAGAACAGCATAAGGTAGTTTACGTCGAATCCCATCATCCAGCCCACGAGCTGCCTGCGAAGAACGGTATTTAGATGTCTGCCGGAACACCTGCCGCCCGCATTTCACAACGAATTTCCGCAATTGCCGAATCCGCCACCCTTGCCGTTGACGCCAAGGCCAAGGCACTGAAGGCCGCGGGGCGCCCCGTGATTGGTTTCGGTGCCGGCGAGCCCGACTTCCCGACCCCCGACTACATTGTCAAGGCGGCCATCGAGGCAGCCGGCCAGCCCAAGTATCACCGCTACTCCCCCGCCGGCGGCCTCCCTGAGCTGAAGAAAGCCATCGCGGAAAAGACCCTGCGGGACTCCGGCTACAAGGTCGATCCGTCGCAGGTACTGGTGACCAACGGCGGCAAGCAGGCCGTCTACAACACCTTTGCCACGCTGGTCGATCCAGGCGATGAGGTCATCATCCCCACGCCGTTCTGGACCACCTACCCTGAGGCCATCCGCTTGGCCGGCGGCGTTCCCGTAGAGGTCTTCGCCGGGCCGGAGCAGGGCTACCTGGTGACCGTGGAGCAGCTTGAGGCTGCAGTGACGGACAAGACCAAGATCCTGCTGTTCGTCTCGCCGTCCAACCCAACGGGCGCTGTCTACAGCCCGGAACAGGTTGCCGAGATCGGCAAGTGGGCCGCGTCCAAGGGCCTGTGGGTGGTCACGGACGAAATCTACGAGCACCTCACCTACGACGGTGTCGAGTTCACCTCGATCGCCACGGCCGCGCCGGAACTCGGCGACAAGGTGGTCATCCTCAACGGTGTCGCCAAGACCTACGCCATGACCGGCTGGCGCGTGGGCTGGATGATCGGCCCGGCCGACGTCATCAAGGCCGCCACCAACCTCCAGTCGCACGCCACCTCCAACGTCTCCAACATCATGCAGGTGGCCGCTGCCGCCGCCCTCACGGGCCCGCTGACCGCCGTCGACGAGATGAAGGTGGCTTTCGACCGCCGCAGGAAGGCGATTGTCGCCGGACTTAACGCCATTGAGGGCGTGGAATGCCCGACGCCGACCGGCGCCTTCTACGTGTACGCGGACGTCCGCGGACTGCTGGGGAAGGAATTCGAGACCGCCAACGGCCCGGTTCGACCGTCGACGTCGGCGGAACTGGCCGCCCTCATCCTCGACGAGGTTGAGGTGGCCGTTGTTCCCGGCGAGGCGTTCGGCCCCTCCGGCTACGTCCGCCTTTCCTACGCGTTGGGCGATGACGACCTCGCCGAAGGCGTCCGCCGCATCCAGGAGTTCCTCGGCAAGGCCAAGTAGCCCGTCGCCAGAGAAACGCTCTTTCACCGCTTGGTGAGAGAGCGTTTCTGTTTTAAGGGCTATCGGTGAGAGAGGGACGCCGGAGAGGGGGCTATCGGTGAGAGAGCGTCGGAAGGGGTTAGAGGAGGCGGCGTTCGGCGGCCCACTTGGTGAGTTCGTGGCGGCTGGAGAGCTGGAGCTTGCGGAGGACCGCGGACACATGGGTTTCCACGGTCTTGATGGAAATAAAGAGTTCCTTGGCCACTTCCTTGTAGCTGTAGCCGCGGGCGATGAGCCGCATGACTTCGAGTTCCCGGGCGGAGAGCTTGTCCAGCTCGTCGTCCGCGATGTCGGCCGGCGCCGTCCCGAAGGCGTCCAGCACGAATCCCGCGAGCCGTGGCGAGAACACGGCGTCGCCGTCGGCAACACGGATGACCGCGTCGGAGATTTCGGCGCCGGAAATGGTCTTGGTCACATACCCCCGGGCGCCGGCACGGATCACGGCCACTACGTCCTCGGCGGCATCCGAGACGCTCAGGGCCAGGAAGCTGGTGGTACCCAGCAGCGCGGCGGAACCTCCGATGACTTCGCGGCCTCCTCCACCGAGGCCCCCGGGCAGGTGGACATCCAGGAGGACAACTTCCGGTCGGGTTTGGGCGATGACCGCAATGGCCTGTTCCACTGTCCCGGCCTCCCCCACTACGTCCATCCTCGCGTCGAGGTCGGCTTTGAGCCCGGAGCGGAAGATCGTGTGGTCATCCACGATCACCACCCGGACGCGTCGTGACGTGGTGGGGGCGGTGGTGTTGTTCATTACCTGGTTTCTCCGTTCCGGACTTCGGCGGGTTCGGCATCGCTTGCCGGCAGTGCCAGCCGGACTTCCGTGCCGTCGCTGCTGCTGTTGATCACCGCGGTTCCGCCGTGGCGTTTCATGCGGCCGATAATGGATTCCTTGACCCCCAAGCGGTCATCGGGGACAGCCTCCGGATCGAATCCCGGCCCCCGGTCCTTGATGAAGACGTCCGTTCCCGCCGCTGTGCTTTCCACATATACGGAGACGGTTCCGCCGGCATGCCGGGCCGCGTTCAGCATGGCCTCCCTGGCCGCCTGCACCAGGGCTTCGTGCCGTTCCGTCATGGCGGCCTCCCCGACTGACACCACCTCCACGGCATGCCCGTGGTCGTCCTCCACCTCAGCGGCCACCGCCTTGATACGGTCCCCCAACAGGCCGGATTCCTTGGCGTTGTCGCTGAAGAGCCAGGACCGCAGCTCGCGTTCCTGTGCCCTGGCCAGGCGGACAACGTCCTGCTCCGAACCGGCACGGCGCTGGATCAACGCCAACGTCTGCAGCACGGAGTCGTGAAGATGCGCAGCGATCTCCGCCCGTTCCGTTTCCCTGATCCTGCCTGCGCGTTCCGTTTCGAGGTCTTTCCAGAACTTCAGGCCCCACGGCAGCAGGACCAGTGCGACACCGCCGAGCACGGCCACGGAAGCCAGCAGCGCCAGCCACGTCTGTTCCCAGGAACCCGATCCGGACACCATGACCAGCACTCCCGCCACGACGAGTGCCAGGCCGGCTGCCAGCCGTACCCAACCCCCGGCCTGGTCCGCTTTGGTTTTGTCCACGAGGCCCGCCCTGCGGGTCTCGTCCAGCTGCATCCACGCAATGGCTGCCCCACCCAGGATCGCCGCCGCGGGAATCAGCGTGCCCAGCGGAACATCGGCCCCCAGTTGGCGGGCGATCAAAATGGCGGCGACGAGCAACAACCCCGCGCCGAGCAGGATTTCCTTGCCGTACTGGATCTTCCGGAAGCTGAACCATGCAGCACCCGGTCCCGTCCCGCCGGTTGAAGGCTGGTCGGAGCCGTTCATGCCGGTTACCCCCGCAGCTCCTGGAGCGCCGCCGGACTGGAAGGGCCCCGGCCCCACGACGGCACCAACCGCCGGTGCGCGGGTACCCGCAGGTGAGGGTCCGGCGTCGGGAGCTGTTGTTCCCGCCGCAGCCGGGAAGCTCACTGCGGGAGCAATGGGCGACGCCGGACGCCGGGCTTTGCGCCGCGCGTCTTCATCCGCGGTGGGAACCATGGTCCACAGCCACGCGTAGAAGGCCACACCTGCGCCACCGGCAAGGCACGCAAGGACCATGGCCACCCGCACGTTTTTGACAGGCAGGTTCAGGTGGGCCGCCAGTCCGCTGCAGACGCCGGCAATCATGCGGTCGCTGCTGCGGACCAGCGGCGGGCGCAGCAGAGCGGTAGTCATGTACCAATCCAAGCACGGATCAGGGGTGCCCGGAGCGGGTTCGGGTCTTCTTGGGGGTTCGCTCAGGGGTCGTTCAGGGTATCCCCCAGTAGAGCGCAGGTGCGCACCAGCGGCAGGATCGAGGTATGAACGCGAACAGCATGAATCCCGAGGACTCCGGGGCGGCCGGCCAGGCCGGTCCCTCAGCCAGCAGCGCCTCCGCCGGCAGTGCTTCCACCGGCCCCTCCGCCGGCAGTGCTTCCACCGGCCCCTCGGCCGGAACGTCCGGCACTTCTTCCGCCGGTGCCACCGGCGAAACCGGCAGCAGCTCGTGGCAGCAGGCCGGTCCGGCCACCCAGCAGAACTTCTACGACTGGATCCGCAGCCAAGGAGTCCGCCGGGGACCGGACCGGTGGATAGGCGGTGTCGCCAGTGGCGTGGCACATCGCTTCGGCATTGATCCGCTGATAGTCCGGGGCATCTTCATTGTCCTGGCCCTGTTTGCAGGCGTCGGCGTCCTCCTCTACGGCATCGCCTGGGCCTTGCTCCCGGAACCCGATGGCCGTATCCACGTGCAGGAAGCCGCCGCGGGCCGGTGGTCGGGCGGCATGACGGGAGCACTGATCACCTCGATCATCGGGCTTCCGAGCCTGGGCCGCGGTTTCTGGGGCTGGGGCTGGGACGGCCTGCCCGGTCTGTTCTGGACCCTCTTCTGGGTCGGTGGCATCAGCTACCTCATCTACTACCTTGTTCAGCGCAACAAAACCCGGAAGGGTGTCCCACCCATGAACCAACAGCACTATGCGGCTCCCGCGGGAGGCCCTGCCGTCTACGGCGACCCCATGGCAGCGAACACCACCGCTTCCGGCACCAACGCGGGCGTCCCGGTGTACGGCGACACCTCCGGTCGCGGCGCAACAGGCGCATCCGGTTCCTACGGCGCATCCGGTTCCTACGGCCCCGGCTCGTACGGTCCCGGCGCGTCCGGGCCAGGTCCCTACGGCCCTTCCGGACCCCGCCCACCGCAGGGTCCCACCCCACCCATGGGTCCGACACCCCCGTATGGCCAGGCCAAAGCTCCCGGGGCAAAGCGCAAGGGCCCCGGTCCGGCAACGGTGGCAGTGACCGCCGGTGCGGCCCTGCTGGCCGGCGGAACCGTGAAGCTGCTTGATGCAGGAAACGTGATCGACCTCGGCAACTCGACCAATGCAGTGGTCTGGGCGACAGGCGCTGCAGTCCTCGGCGTGGGCATCCTGATCGCCGGCCTGCGTGGACGGACCTCGGGGTTCCTCGGTTTCCTGGCCATCGTGGCCCTGGTCATCGGCGGCATCTTCAACGTAGTGCCCCGCAACGGTGACCGCTTCACTTTCGACGACGTGAACTGGACGCCGGTGAGCATCGAACAGGCCCGCCAGGGCATCGACGTAACAGGTGCGCAGGGTCGTGTGGACCTCACCGACATCAACATCACTCCGCCGCTGACCACGGAAGTAGTCATTCCCGTGGACGCCACCGCCAGCAACGTCACGGTGGTCATTCCTGACAACGTGCCGGTGGAGGTCCGTGCGGACATGACGTTCGGCAACCTCAATGAACGCGGCTCGGACCGCGGCGGCCGCCTCCATGATGAACGGACCATGTACAACGCGGACAAGCCAGGTGCCAACCTCGTGGTGGATATCGATGGAACGTTCAGCAACGTGACCATCCAGGAAGGAAACTGACATGAGCACCACCGACCCCAAGGAAACCAACCCCACGGAGTCCATCCCGGCAGGCGCCAGCCCGACCGAACCGTTGTCCAAGCCCCGGCTCCAGCAGATTCCCCTGACGCCCCATCTGGAGCGCAGCGTAGCGGAAGCAGCACCCAGCCAGGCCGACCCGGACGACGAACCCCGGCAGGCCCGGATCGGCACGGTGGTGTGGGGCTTGATCGTGGTCGCCCTTGCGGCACTTTTGGTCATCTCGACGCTCGGCTGGGTGGTCCTGGACGGAACGTATGTCCTGATCGGCCTCATGATCGGCGCCGGGGCCGCCCTGGTGGTGGGCGGCCTGCTGGCCGCCGGCCGAAGTTCCAGGAAAACCCCGCGCACCAAGTGACAAAGCAACCTCAACAAGGAAGTGTGTAGCCATGGACAAGTTCTTCAACATCGTCAGGGGCCTCGGCCTGAAGCGTGGACCGCAACGTTGGCTGGGCGGCGTATGCGGCGGCATTGCCGCGAAGCTCAAGGTTGATGTCGCCTATGTCCGGGTAGCTTTCCTGCTCTTCTGCCTCCTGCCGGGACCCGCCGTCGTGTTCTACATCCTGGCCTGGCTGATCCTGCCGGACCAAGGCAACAGGATCCCCTTGGAATCGTTCATCCGGCAGCGCTCCCGCTAGGACGCAACGCACAGAACCTGCCCCTGGCAAGGTCGAGGACAACGCTCCGCAGCACTGCGGAGCGTTGTCCTTTGTTTTTCGGCGACGTTTCCACTACCGCACCCGTGGACCACCGGTAACTATTTGTGTCCCACCCCACATCCACGTCTACAATCGTTGGGAGCTCAGCGTGGCGCTCTGCACGTATTCCTCCAAGCCATGAGTGAGCAAACATGAAAATTGGCATTCTTACCAGCGGCGGCGACTGCCCCGGCCTCAACGCTGTCATCCGCGGAGCAGTCCTCAAAGGCATCGCCATCCACGGCCAGAATTTCGTGGGCTTCCGCGATGGCTGGCGGGGTGTGGTTGAAGGTGATGTGATCGACATCCCCCGCACCATGGTTCGAGGCATCGCGAAGCAGGGCGGCACCATCCTGGGCACCTCCCGGACCAACCCCTTTGAAAACGGCGGAGGACCGGAGGCCATCAAGGCACACATGGACCGGCTGGGCATTGATGCCATCATCGCGATCGGCGGCGAAGGCACCCTGGCCGCTGCCAAGCGCCTCACCGACGCCGGCCTGAAGATCGTCGGAGTTCCCAAGACCGTGGACAACGACCTTGATGCGACGGACTACACCTTCGGCTTCGATACCGCGGTGGAAATTGCCACCGAAGCCATCGACCGGCTCCGGACCACCGGCGAATCACACCACCGCTGCATGATTGCCGAGGTCATGGGCCGCCACGTCGGCTGGATCGCCCTCCACTCCGGCATGGCCTCGGGCGCCCACGCCATCCTGATTCCGGAACAGAAGGTCAGCATCGAGCAGATCGCCGAATGGGTCCAGGAAGCCCATGACCGTGGCCGTGCTCCCTTGGTGGTAGTGGCCGAAGGCTTCGTGCCGGAGCACATGGAGTCGCCCCATTCCGAACGCGGGCTGGATACGTTCGGACGTCCGCGCCTGGGCGGCATCGCAGACCAGCTCGCTCCTGAAATCGAAGCCCGAACGGGTATCGAAACCCGTGCCACCATCCTCGGACACATCCAACGCGGCGGCGTGCCTACCGCCTACGACCGCGTCCTGGCCACGCGGCTCGGCATGGCTGCCATCGACTCCGTGGTGGACGGCCGCTGGGGCACCATGGTGGCCCTGAAGGGTACCGACATCTCTCACGTCGGATTCGAGGAGGCCCTGGGCAAGCTCAAGACAGTGCCGCAGCACCGGTACGACGAAGCGGCGGTGTTGTTCGGCTAGTCGGCTAGGCTGAATCCATGACTCTCGAGCCCACGTCCGCTGCCATCGTCCAGCTGGCGTGGGCTCGTCATCTAGGGCTCGACGACGACGCTTTCGCCACCGCTGCTGCGCGGATCGCCGCCTCCGCGGCGGATCCGGGCGACCCCGTCCACAGGATCACCCACGCCGACGAATCGGCGCGGGCCGTGGTCTTCCTCCGGCTCTTTGGGGTCTCTGTGTTGGTTGGCCCGCAGTGGGCCCTGGATGCTGCGGCCGGCCTTCCGGACACGGAACTGGCCCAGCATGTCACCCTGCTGACCCTCACCCGCTCCCACGGTGGGCACGGGCTGGGGTCCTCAGCACTGTTCTTCGCCGATGACCTGCCGCTGAAACAGCCCGCCGAAGACCTCACGGTCTCGCGCGGCAACCCTGAGGTCATCGGGCTCGAATCCCTCTGCCCGCCGGACGACGTCAATGAAGTGGGATTGCAGCACCTGGACCACCGGTTCACCATCATGCATCCGGAGGAACAGCAGGCCACGCCCGTCGCGTGCGGCGCCTACGCCGAGTGGGAAAACCTGCTGGCCACCATGGGGGTCCTGGTGGCACCACCCTGGCGCCGGCGTGGCCTTGGCACCCTCGCTGCATCCATCGCCGCCCATGAAGCCCTGGCCACAGGTTTGACCCTGCAGTGGAAAGCGGATGTCAGCAACAGCAGCGCGCTCGCGATGGCCCGCAGCCTTGGCTTTGCCACGGGCGGGCTGCACGCAAGCGTACTGCTGGGTTGAATCCTTAGCTGCTGACTTCGGCGTCCTCCGGCGCCGGCTTCGAGCTCCAGCCCTCCACGGACTTCGGCTTGGCAAAGAACAACGCCACGGCTGCGCCCAGCAGGATCGTGCAGGCGGGCAGGAAGATTGACTGGGCCATCGCCGTCGAGAACCCTGCGTGCAGCGCCTCCGGCAAGGAACCGGTCATGGACGCTTCCCCCACGGGCCCGCTGCCGGCTGCTGCCGGCAGTTCAGCTGCGAGACGGGCCTGGATCAGGGCGGCGATGGCTGCCGATCCCAGCACCGCTCCAATCTGGCGGGTGGTGTTGAACACCCCGGAACCGGCGCCTGCCTGGCGCGGAGCCAGGTTGCGCGTGGTCGCGTTGGACACGGGCCCCCAGATGAAGGCATTGGCAACGCCTTGCAGGGCGCTGGGCAGGAGGAACATCCAGATCGGGGTGTCGGGCTGGAGCAACGTTGCGGTCCAGAGGAGGGCCGCGGCAAGGCAGACCAGGCCGAAGGAGGCGAACCATCGCGGGTTGGCCCGGTCGATCAGCTTCCCCACGAACGGAGCCAGCCCGCCGGAGATGACGGCCATGGGGATCATCAGCAGGGCCGACTGGGTAGGTGTCAGCCCACGCACCACCTGGTAGTAGAAGATCGTGGGCAAAGGGAAGGCCGTGACGGTGAGACCCACGGTCATGATGGTGGTGTTGCCCAGGGAGAAATTGCGGTCCTTGAAGAGTCCCAGCGGGAGCAGTGGTTCCCCGCCGCGGCGCTCCAGCAGCCACTGCCAGGCGACGAAGCCCACCAGGACCACCAGTCCGGCGATGATCAGGCCCCACACCGTAACGGGCCCGGTGACCGTCCCCCACTGATAGGTCTGGCCCTCCTGGATGCCGAACACCAGGAGGAACATCCCGACGGCGGAAAGCACCACGCCCGGCACGTCGAACCTGTGGTTGTGGGTTTCGAGCCTGGGAACGAACCTGCTCACCATGATGAAGGCGACGATTCCGATGGGAACGTTGACGAAGAAGATCCATTCCCAGCCCAGGCCGTCCACCAGCACGCCGCCGAGGATCGGGCCCACGAGGACTGCCATGCCCGCCGTGGCACCCCAAAGCCCCATGGCGGCCCCGCGGCGGTCCGGCGGGAAGATCCGGGTGATGACGGCCATGGTCTGCGGGGTCATCATGGCTGCTCCCAGGCCCTGCACAGCCCTGGCCGCGATCAGCATGCCCACGTCACCGGAGAGTCCGCACCACAGGGACGCCAGCGTGAAGACCACCAGGCCGATCAGGTAAAGGTTCTTGGGGCCGAAACGGTCACCCAGCCTGCCGGTGATGAGCAGCGGCACGGCGTAGGCCAGCAGGTAGGCGCTGGTCACCCAGATGACGGCGTTGATGTCCGTGTCCAGTCCCTCCATGATCCGGGGATTTGCCACCGACACGATGGTGGTGTCGATCAGGATCATGAAGAACCCGATGACAAGCGACCACAGTGCGGGCCACGGCTTAGCTACTTTTTCCAACGGGTTCCTTTGGCTCAAGTGATGGTTTGGGAGGCAGCGGATCGCCCCAGGGCAGCTCTCCGCTGCGCAAGTCCGCCAGGAGGCCGCGGATCCACGCGATCTCGGTCCGGCGTAGTGCTTGTTGATAGCCCAGGTCCAGCCAGTATTTGCGCTCCACGCCTTTGGCTGTGGCCTCGGATTCCGCGTGCACCAGGAAATCCAGGTCCGCCTGCAGTGCGGCCAGTCGCTCTTCGAGCAATCCGGCCACCATCCCTGCCGGCAGGTGGTGGGCTTCGGCGATGGCATGGGGAAACACCGGGTACTCGTTGGCGGGCGTGGACAGCATCGCCTTCAGCCGGGCGTCGAGGGCCTCATGGCCGGCGGCCGTGATCCGGTACGTGGTCCGTTCCGGTCGGTTGCCTTCACGTCCGGTGCCCACTGCTTCCACCAGTGCCTGCTCCTCCAGCCGCCCCACCGCGTGGTAGAGCGTGCCGGGCCGGACCTTGACCAAGCGGTCCTCATGCCGGGCCATCAGCAGTTGGTACATCTCATAGGGGTGCATTGGCCCTTCTGCAAGGAGGGCCAATGACGCCACACCCAGGGGTGTGAGGTCAGTTGATGGGGCCATGTCACGAACGTCCTCGGATACGAATATTCCACAACAACTATTCCACGTGGAATATCAGGGGACAAGAAAAGCCCGGCTGTTGTGACCATCTCCACAACAACCGGGCTTCAGCGGTCCGCCTATCCCAGCAGGGCCAGGATCTCGGAACGGGCAAACATGGCCGCAGCATCGCGCGCGGTGGGCGTACCGGCGTCGGGGTCCGCTCCGGCGTCCAGCAGCACCCGCGCAACTGACGTGTATCCCTTGAAGACCGCCCCGGCAAGGGGCGTCTGCCCGCGGTCGTTGGCCGCGTTGACGTCGGCACCGTGGTGCACCATCAGCTGCACCGTTTCCTCGTGCCCGTGGTAGGCAGCCAACATCAGGAGGGAGTCCCCGGACGCGTTGGTCAGCGTGGCCGGGGCGCCGGCGTTGAGGTAGCTCCGCAACAGCTCCGTATTGCCCTCCCGGGCGGCATCGAAGAGAGCGTGGGCAAGGGCCAGGGTCTCGTCGTCGGCTTCATTGCCTGCGGCGGGGCCTGTGGAGTGGTTCATCGATGTGGTCCCTTCAGGAATCCGGTCTGGCGTCCGACCACCTGGCCGGCGTCGGGGGCAACAATCACTTCCTGGGCCGCGACATAAGGTTCTTCGCCGTCCATCACCGTGAGGGTCTCCCCTGCCGGAACGGAACGCTTGATGACCGCGAGGGCCACCGGCCCCATCTCGAAGTGCTGCGCCACAGATGTCAGGGTACCTACCTTGCGTTCACCGGCAAATACGACACTTCCGACCGCCGGGAGCGTGTGCTGCGAACCGTCCAGCTGGAGGAACACCAGCCGCCGGGGCGGATGACCGAGGTTGTGGACGCGGGCAATGGTTTCCTGGCCCTTGTAGCATCCCTTGTTCAGGTGCACGGACGTGCGGATGAGGTCGAGCTCGTGGGGAATGGTCTTGTCATCCGTTTCGGCTCCGAGCCGCGGACGCCAGGCGGCGATGCGCAGGGCGTCGGCAGCCATGGCTCCGGCCAGGGGCAGACCTTCAACGGAGCTTTCCAACTCCGCAGCCGGAAGGAGGTACTCGAACCAAGGGCGCTCCCGGCCGGGGTGGTCCTCCTCGGGGACCGAACTGTAGGAATAGCCTCCCGGACCCACGTGCGGCCAGGGATCCTCCCACACCAGGCGACCGGCGAACTGTTCCACGGGCTTGGTTGCGCCCACGACCGCCCATTGGCCCGATGCATCCTCGATCTCCACGCGGAGCATGAACTTCATCTTGTTCAGCCATTCGGCCAAGGGTGCCGCCTCGGCTGCTTCCACGATCAACCAGGTGGTGGCGCCGTCGTCGATCACACGGGCATCGAACTCGATCCGGCCCTGGACACTGAGCAGCAGCAGTTCGCTGGCCACGTTGGGCTGCAGGTTGGTGACCTGTTGGGAGGACAGGGTGTTGAGCCAGCTGAGCCTGTCCGGGCCGCTGACCGTCACCACGCCGCGGTGGGACAAATCCACGACGGCGGTCCCGCCCGCCAGGGCGCGCTGCTCACGCAACGGCTCCCCGTAGTGGGCTGCGACGCCGGCATCCAGGCCGGTGTCCTCAACTGCGCCAGGGCGCGACAACAGAGGGCTCTTGTGGGTCATATGTAGTAGAAGTCCTTGAGGCTGCGGGGTATTCCCTGCGGATGGGCAGGGTTCAGCGGTATTCGGGGTTTTCAAAGTCGAAGCGGGTGCCGGCTTTCCATTCCTCCGGCAGGTTGCCATAAGCCGGAATGCCATCGGCTTCCTTCAGGAGCCGGGCCATGTGGAGCAGGTTCCACGTCATGAACGTGGTGTTCCTGTTGGTGAAGTCGCTCTCCGGCCCGCCCGATCCTTCATCCAGATAGCTGGGTCCGGGACCCACGGGGCCGATCCAGCCGGCGTCGGCTTGGGGCGGGATGGTGAACCCGATGTGCTGGAGGCTGTACAGCACATTCATGGAACAGTGCTTGATGCCGTCCTCATTGCCGGTGATCAAGCAGCCGCCCACCTTCGGATAAAACGCCCACTGGCCCTTGCTGTTCAATTCACCGGAATGGGCATACAGGCGCTCGATGAGCTTCTTGGTCTGCGAGGAGTTGTCACCCAGCCAGATGGGCCCCGCCACCACTACGATGTCGGCCTCGGCAACCGTGGGGTAGATCGCGGGCCACTCGTCCTTCTGCCACCCGTGCTCCCGCATGTCCGGATAGACGCCGCTGGCGATGTCATGGTCCACCGTACGGATCAGGGTGGTGCTGACCCCTTGCTTTTCCATGATGTCCCGGCTGATCCGGATCAGGCCGTCCGTGTTGCTCAGCTGCGGCGAGGGCTTCAGGGTGCCGTTGAAGAACACGGCTTTGAGGCCTTCGTATCCACCGGGTTTGAGACTCTGGTTCACGTGCTGCTCCCTTGCTGTTTTCAGGTGGAACTTCAGTGAGCCCCCCGTGCCAGCAGGGCCGTGGACGGGTCAGGACACCTTGTGCAGGAATGCCGAAGCGTGGGCTTCCAGTGCCTTGCCGCTGGCGGCGACATCCCACCGCCACAGGAGGTTGCCGTCAACCAGCCCGAAGATCCGGGTGGCTGCGGTGTATTCCTTGGAGTGGCTGCCGCGCATCACCATATCCGTGCTCAAGTGGATCTGCGGGCCCTTGATCTGGCCGTAATAGAGCTCGGTGATACCGCCGGGGTGTGCGATGGACACCGACAGATCGAAGCCGCCGTCCTTATTGCGGCGTTCCTCAACCTCATCTGCCGTCTTGAGCACCGGAACGATGTCCGCGGGCACGAGGCCGGGGCCGCCGTCGCCCTCCTGCTGCCTGCGCTCCAGCGCCCAGAAACCCAACTCGACGCTGAGCGGACGCAACTTTGCGCCGGCGTCGTCGCTGAGCCAGGTTTCGGCACGGTACTGCAGGTAGGGCAGTCCGTTGTGGGTGAAGGAGACGTGCTGGACAAAATGCTCGGAACCCTCGTCACCGGTACCAAGGCGGCCGCGGCCTTCCCACTCACCAATGAGCCAGGAAAGCGGGACGAGCTCGGGAGTCAGGTCCGTGGGGATCTCAATAGGCACAACAACAACCTCTGGTGGACTGCCGGGTCAGAAGCTTACTTCTGGCCCTTGAACAGACGGTAGACGACGAAACCTGCGAACCAGGCCATGGCGATGCTCGCCAGGCCAAGGAGGACAAGGAAGAAGATTTCAAATGCGAGAACAGACATAGAGCCATCCTAACCGTTAGTAGATGAGTAGTTTGTCTATGAAGTACGCGATGGCCCCCACCGCCCAGACGGGAGCAACACCCATTCCGGCGGAGGCCAACGCGTTCAGGCGGCCCCGCCTCAGCGTCGCCATGCGGCGGAAGCAGACCAGGACGGAGCCCACCACGACACCCACCAGGGCTGCCGGCACCACGGCGATGTCGGAAAAAACCAGTCCGGCCAAAGGAGCCATGAGCCCGGCCGCGACCACGCCGATGGGTGCAACGATCCGGTCCGGCCACCGGATGATGCCCACCAGCAATGCGGCGGCGGCACTCAGTCCTGCCACCAGCACCATTTCCTTCACGCCGTTGAACCGGGCTCCGGCAATCCATCCGGCACCAAGGCAGTTCAACAGGACGCCGGCGCAGCAGCCGAGCGTCGATTCAAGGCGTTGGGCCTGGCCCGTGCCACGGACCAACTGGATCACGAAGACGGCCATGACGCCCAGGGCAATACAGGCAGGTGTCCCGTCAAGGAATCCAGGCGCCGTCATGTAAGCGGCAGAGACCGCTGATCCGGCACCGGCCAGGGCAATGACGGAAGCCAGGGTCTTCTTGGCGGGAATGGCGAGGAAATGGGGCCAGCCGATGCCCACGACGGCCGAGGCGGCAATGCCGACGCCAACCATGGCTTCCCGGGAAACGAAGGTGCTGGCCACGATGGCTGCGAGTGCCACGAGTCCGAATACCCCGATGCTCCAAGACTTCACTGCGTGCCGACCTCAATTCGATGCGCCTTACGACCTCTCGTCAATCCTGCCTCATGGCGCACAAATATGTCGCAATTGCCGGTCCTGACCGTCACGAATCCCTGACGGCGCGGGGCCGGGTGGGTATACTCAAACTTCAACGGCGCGCTGTTTTACGCCCTCATCCCGTTACAACGGGCAGGGAGCCGGCACGCAGCCGTGACCGGCCGGTGAGACTCCGGTTTCGACGCCCGATGATGCGCGTACCGCCCATTGGAGGAACTATGTCGCACATCCTGCTCCTGACGAACAGCACCGGCTCTTCGGTGGACATCCTGCCTGCCCTGGAATTGCTCAACCACCGCGTGCACATCCTTCCGGCAGAGCCAACCGCCTTGCTCGAGACCGACCCCACGGACATCGTGTTCCTTGACGCCCGCAAGGATCTGGTGGGTGCCCGTTCCCTCACGCAGCTGCTCAAAGCCACCGGACTCAGCGCACCACTCATGCTGATCCTGACCGAGGGTGGCATGGCTGCCGTTTCCTCGGCCTGGTCGGTTGACGACATCGTGCTCGACTCGGCAGGCCCGGCAGAGGTGGAAGCCCGCATCCGGCTGGCCATGGCCCGGGCTGTACCGGGCGAAGAGGAAACCCAAACGGAGATCCGGGCCGCCGGCGTCGTGATTGACGAAGCCAGCTACACGGCACGCGTGGGCGGCCAGCCGCTCAACCTGACCTTCAAGGAATTCGAGCTCCTCAAGTACCTGGCCCAGCATCCCGGCAGGGTTTTCACCCGCCAGCAATTGCTGACCGAAGTGTGGGGTTACGACTACTACGGCGGCACCCGGACGGTGGACGTCCACATCCGGCGCCTGCGCGCCAAGCTGGGCGTTGACCACGAGAACCTCATCAGCACGGTCCGCAACGTGGGCTACCGGTTGACGCTCGTCCGGCTGCCGGACGACGAACTCTCCGAAGCGTAGGCAGCAAGACAAAGAGGCCAGGATTCCGGTGAATCCTGGCCTCTTTGTTGTGGTGGAGGACATACGGGTCGAACGTATCGAGGCCACCCCACTGGTGGATCCCCCCAATGCCCGGCTGATGACCTGAACCCAGGTTCAAAGCCGAACGAGATAACGAGATTACCGCCGTTATGCCCACACATCAAATTACGCAGCCGCACCCGGGCGTATAGCCTTGCATCATGAGTCACGCGCACCCGGAAAACTGGCCCGTCCTGCACGTCACCGGCGCCCTGGACCCCGAACTCCTGAAGGACTTCCGGACCCTGGCTGCAGCAGCGGAGGAATCCGACGGGAACCCTCCCCTGTCCGAGCAGACCCTGGTGATGCTCCGCGGGGCCGATGCCGGGGACCACACCGTGATGGCACTTGCCCTCTACGCCCCGGACGAGGACTCCGATCCGGCCACCGGCGAGGACCTGGCGGGTATCGCCGTCGTCGTTGAACCGCTGGGCCAGGCCGAACCCGAAGGTGTGCTGGAGCTGGCGGTCCACCCGAGCTACCGCAACCGCGGAGTGGCCGGTCGGCTGCTGGCTGCCCTTCAGGAGCAGCGCGGCTTTGCCGGTCTGGCTGCGTGGTCCCACGGCAACCACGAGGCCGCTGCGGAACTCGCCGCGCGGTTCGGCTACGGTCCGGTCCGGGAGCTGTGGAAGATGCGGCTGATGTCCTCCACTGCCGCACTGCCCGACGCCGCTCTCCCGGACGGGGTCTCCATCCGCCCCTTCGAGCCGGGCCGTGATGAGGCGAAGTGGCTGGCTGCCAACAGGGCCGCCTTCGCCCACCACCCGGAGCAAGGTTCGCTGACCCGCGCAGACCTGGACGCCCGCATGGCTGAGGAGTGGTTCGACCCGGCCGGTTTCCTGCTGGCCGTGGACGCCGGCGACCAGTTGCTGGGGTTCCACTGGACCAAGGTGCACCCGCGGCAGGGATCGCACCCGCCGATCGGCGAGGTGTACGTCGTCGGGGTGACCCCGGCTGCGCAAGGACTGGGGCTGGGCAAGGCCCTGACGGTGGCCGGGATCCGGCACCTGCAGGAGAAGGACCTGCAGGCGGTGATGCTGTATGTTGACGCGGACAACCAGGCCGCTGTGACGCTGTACCAAAAGCTGGGTTTCGTGCGCTGGGACACGGACGTCATGTACGGCCTGTTGAGCGAAAAGTAGCCTCCGCGGCGTCCGGATCCGAAAGCCGCGGACATCTTGGCTGAGGGCGGGGCAAATGCTTGTAATGTGGGAGACAAACCCCGTCCCGAGCTTAGGAGAACCCCATGCAGCCGGACCCCGTCGGCACCGCCGGATCCACCTCAAAGGGCGCCACGCTTCCCGCACGCTTCGGGTCATCCGAAGTTCCCGCGTCACGGGCCACCCAGGACCGCATCGACATCCCTGAGTTCGCACCCAGTCTCGAACCGGCGGGCGACATCTCCCCCGACCGTTTCCTGGACCGGGAGCTCAGCTGGCTGGCTTTTAATTCGCGCGTCCTTGAACTTGCCGAGGATCCGGACCTTTTCCTGTTGGAGCGCGTCAACTTCCTCTCCATCTTCGCCTCCAACCTGGACGAGTTCTTCATGGTCCGGGTGGCCGGGCTGAAGCGCCGCATCGCCACGGGACTGGCTGTTCCTTCCCCTGCCGGCCTGAGCCCCATCGAGGTCCTCGAACAGATCAGCGAGGAAGCCCATAAGCTGCAGGAGCGCCACGCCCGGGTGTTCGCCGAGCAGATCCGTCCCGAGCTCGCCTACGAGCACATCCACATCATGCACTGGAATGAACTGGACGAGGAAGCCCGCCACCGGCTGACCACCATGTTCCAGGAGAAGGTCTTCCCCATCCTCACCCCGCTGGCGGTGGACCCGGCGCACCCGTTCCCCTACATTTCCGGTCTGTCCCTGAACCTTGCCGTGATCGTGAGCAACCCGGTCAGCGACAAGGAGCTTTTCGCCCGCGTCAAGGTGCCGGACCAACTCCCGCGCCTCATCTCCGTGGATGGTCCACGCGCAGGAGCCGTGCCTGGTCGCGTGGCCCGCTTCATCGCGCTGGAAGAAGTCATCGCCGTCCACCTGGACAAGCTGTTCCCGGGCATGGAGGTCCTGGAGCACCACACCTTCCGCGTCACCCGTAATGAGGACGTGGAGGTGGAAGAGGACGACGCCGAGAACCTCCTGCAAGCCCTGGAGAAGGAACTCCTGCGCCGGCGCTTCGGCCCTCCGGTCCGGCTGGAAGTCACCACGGACATCAACCCCAACATCCGTGCCCTGCTGGTGCGCGAACTGGGGGTGGAAGAGTCAGAGGTCTATTCGGTGCCTGCACCCCTGGACCTCCGGGGCTTGTCGGTCATCGCCGGAATCGACCGCGCAGACCTCCACTACCCCAAGCATGTCCCCCACACGTCCCGGTACCTCAATGAATCCGAGACGTCCAAGGCGGCCAACGTGTTTGCGGCCATGCGCCGGCGGGACATCCTGCTGCACCACCCGTACGATTCCTTCTCCACCTCCGTCCAGGCGTTCCTGGAGCAGGCGGCCGCGGACCCCAAGGTCCAGGCCATCAAACAGACCCTCTACCGGACATCCGGCGATTCCCCGATCGTTGATGCCCTGATCGACGCTGCCGAGGCCGGCAAGCAGGTCCTGGCGCTGGTGGAAATCAAGGCCCGGTTCGACGAGCAGGCCAACATCTCCTGGGCCCGGAAACTGGAGCAGGCAGGCGTCCATGTTGTTTATGGCATTGTCGGACTGAAGACCCACTGCAAACTCTCGCTCGTTGTGCGGCAGGAAGTGGACGGCCTCCGCCGGTATTGCCACATCGGCACGGGAAACTATCACCCGCGCACTGCCCGCTATTACGAGGACCTGGGCCTGCTGACCTCGAACGACCAGGTGGGCGAAGACCTCTCCAAGCTCTTCAACCAGTTGTCCGGATACGCCCCGAAGTCAACCTTCAAGCGGCTGCTCGTTGCCCCCCGGTCCGTGCGCTCAGGCCTGATCGACAGGATCGAAGGGGAAATCCGCAACGCCGCCGCAGGCATCCCCGGGCGGGTGCAGATCAAGGTCAACTCCATGGTGGATGAAGCGATCATCGACGCCCTCTACCGTGCTTCCCAGGCCGGGGTGAAGGTGGACGTCGTGGTCCGCGGGATCTGCTCCCTGCGGCCCGGGGTCCCCGGGCTCAGCGAGAACATTACTGTCCGCTCCGTCCTGGGCCGCTTCCTGGAGCACTCGCGGGTCTTTGCCTTCGCCAACGGAGGCGAGCCTGTGGTGTACATCGGCTCCGCAGACATGATGCACCGCAACCTCGACCGCCGTGTGGAGGCACTGGTCCAGCTCGCGGGCAAGGACGACATCGCCACGGTCCTGGACCTGATGCGCCGCTACGTTGACGATGAGACGTCCAGCTGGCACTTGGACAACCAAGGCCACTGGACCCGCCATCACCTCGATGGAGACGGCAAACCGCTCCTGGATATGCAGTCCTGGCTTTTGGCATCCCGCTCCCGCCAGCGTGCAGCCGCCCGAAGGTAAAGGAAAGTATTGAAAAGCGATTCCCCCGTGGCGGATCAGACGGACCACCCCGGAGAGGCGGTGGCCGTGCTGGCGGCCGGCGCGATCCCGTGGCGGATCCAGCGCGGCGCCCTGGAGGTACTCCTGATCCACCGCCCCCGCTACGACGATTGGTCGTGGCCAAAAGGCAAGCTTGACGACGGAGAAACCGTTCCCGAGTGCGCCGTCCGCGAAGTCCGGGAAGAAATTGGACTGGACGGAACACTTGGCATTCCGCTGCCGCCCATCCACTACCACGTCAGCGCTGGACTGAAGGTGGTCCACTACTGGGCCATGCGGGTGAACGGAAGCCAACTCCGGCCGGACGGCAAGGAAGTGGACAGTGTCATGTGGTGCAGCCCCGACAGGGCCGCCTCCTTCCTCAGCAACCCGTCGGACGTGGAGCCGCTCGAGTACCTTGAAAAGGCCCACACTCGGGGTGAACTGGACACGTGGCCACTGGTATTGATCCGGCACGCCAAGGCCAAACCGCGGTCCTCCTGGACCAAGGCCGAAGGCGACCGCCCCCTGGCAGCTACGGGGCAGCGCCAAGCCATAGCCGTTCAAAGGCTGCTGGATGCGTGGAAGCCTCAGCGGATCGTGACCAGCCCCTGGACACGATGCGTCGCAACCATTGCGCCTTATGCCAAGTCCAGCGGAGCCAAGGTAAAACTGGTGGAAGCGTTGACGGAGCACAACCACGGGCGTTCGCCCAAGAAGACCGCCGCCGCCGTTGAAGCGCTCTTCGACAAGCAGGTTGCCGTGGCGGTATGCACCCACCGTCCGGCCCTGCCTACGGTGCTCAAGCAGTTGGGCCAGCACATGACCTCAGCCTTGCGCAGCCGGTTGCCGCAGTCCGACCCCTACCTGTCGCCGGGCGAAGTGGTCGTATGCCAGGTGGCCAGGGGAGGAGACAGGAAGGTTGTGTCCGTCGAACAGGTCAAGCCGTTCGACGATTAGCTGCGGCTTGACCCCCGAGGCGTTTGTATCAAATACTTGATACAAACATTCGAAGACTTGGGGGGTCTTGACCGTGTCCATTGATCTGCCGCCTCTGCTGTTGCTGGGGCCTGCGCTCGGAGCAATCCTCGTTTACCTCTTCCTCAGGGTGCAGGTATGGTCCACGGCCGATGCCAAATCCGTGGAATCGCACGGCCTCTGGGTGGGAATCATCGGCTGGATGGCCAGTTCCCTCCAGGGAGCCATGAGCACAGGCGTCATCCGGGCACACTCCACGGCGTCGAATGCGCCCCACACCGCGGAGGACATCGTTACGGCGCTGGCATGGCCAATCGCCGCGACTCTGGCGGTCCATATCCTGGGGCAGCTGAGCTACCCCGCCCCGAAAGCACCCCGCAGGTATGCCGAAATAAGCGTGCGCAGGATCCGCGACTTCCTGCCGCGGAAACTCGCGTGGACAACGGCCGCGATCTTTGCCTACGCGGCCATCGCCATAGCCACGATCGCCACGCAGCCGGCCTACGCTGCCGTACTTCCCAGCCCCGCTCCCCCGTCGGCGGAAGGGACCACCATCTACCCGGGCCAGGGGCAGGACGGCAGGATCGCAGGATCGGAGCTGGCTTGGTGGCTCGGTGGTGCCCTGGCGGTCCTGGCAGCAGCGACGTGGCTGGTTCTGGTGCTCATTGCCCGCCGACGCCAGTTGGAAAACCTGGGCAGTGACGACAACAGGGTCCTTCGAACCATTGCCACCAACCGGCTCCTTCGAACGGTCTCCACGATCGCGGCCGGCCTTGCCACCATCGCAGGCAACTTCGCATCCCTCCCGGCACCCGGCGCGACCTGGCAATCGTCATGGTTCAACATTCCTGGCCTGGTCAACATGGCGGTCCTGCTGGTCATGTGGTGGTGGAAGGTGCCGAAGCTTCCTTCGCTCCAGGAGTTACGGCAGCCGATGAGCAGCAACGCCCTGAGGGCCGATCCGCGGACGCACGCCGCGGCGAAGCTCAGCATCTCCCTGGGCGCGGCACTGGGCCTCGTGGGGGCGTTGCCGCTCCTGACGCTGGTGTTGTGGTTCAGTTTCATCCCTGTCGAGGGGCAAGGGTCCCTGGCGCCCCTTGTTGTGGTGACAGTCATGGCCACCCTGATCCTGCTGGTGATCATCGCTGGAGAACTCCTGATCGCCCACAACCATGGTGACCCGGAAGAACCCTTGCACTGGCCGCGGCGGGCAGTGTCCAGGGGACTCCTCGCCTTCGCCATCGCCTCGGCAACGGTGTTCGCAGTGACCATGGCCCTGACCGGAGCCGGGCAGGCGCTGCTGGTGGGTACGCCGTCGTGGCCTGCTTGCCTGCTGATGACCTGCGGTGTGGGGCTGATAGGTGCCACCGCAATCCTGGCCGCCCGTCGTCGTCGTGCTGTTCCGGAGGGTCACGCCGAACGCGGCCTGGACGCCGCGCTCCGAGCCATCACTGTGTTCCGGATCGTCCGGACGCTGGCCGCCTACCTCCTGGCAAACGCCGGATTGTTGTTGCTGGTCAACGTGGAAGCCTGGGGAGCACTCTTCCCGCCGTTCCAAAGCATCGCCCCGAGCCCGTCAACCATGATCGGCGCCGTCCTTCTCGCGCTGTCCGTAGTCGCCGCCGTCACACCTGTCCGCAGCCTGTTCCGCGCTATCCCCCGGGACCGCGCCACCAAGCAGAACCAACCATCGCCATGACGGCCGGCATCACGATCGACCTCACCGACCCCGTGCCGCCGTATGAGCAGATCCGCCGGCAACTGAGCACGCTGGTCAGCGCAGGGGCCCTCCAACCCGGAGACCGCCTGCCCACCGTCCGAAGCCTCGCGGCCGACCTCGGCATCGCAGCCGGGACGGTCGCGCGCGCTTACAAGGAACTTGAGCAGTCCGGACTGATTGAAACACGACGGCGGAACGGAACTGTCGTCGTCGGGCCGCCGGAGGCCCCCCACGCCCAGGTGGACCGAAATACCGCGGTCTTGGCCGCCGTCGACGGATTGATCCGCGCGGCGCGCGACGCGGGCGTCAGTGACGAATCGCTCATTGATCTGCTTCGCGGGCGGCTGGCCAGTAAGCTGGACTCGTGAGCATCCCCACCCCTTACGAAGACCTGCTGCGTGACGTCATGGCGAATGGCACGCACAAGTCGGACCGCACCGGGACTGGAACGCGCAGCGTTTTTGGCCGTCAGCTGAGGTTCGATCTTGCCAAGAGCTTTCCGCTCATCACCACCAAGCGCGTGCATTTCAAGTCCGTGGCAGTCGAGCTCCTGTGGTTCCTGCGCGGCGACTCCAACGTGAAGTGGATGCAGGACCAAGGCGTCTCCATCTGGGATGAATGGGCGGATGCCGATGGCGAACTGGGCCCGGTGTACGGCGTCCAGTGGCGCAGCTGGCCAACCCCCGACGGCGGTCACATCGACCAGATCTCCGAACTCATGAAGGGCCTGGAAGCCACCCCGGACTCGCGGCGGCACATCGTGTCGGCATGGAACGTCTCCGAGCTCAAGGACATGGCACTGCCGCCGTGCCACGCGTTCTTCCAGTTCTACGTAGCTGACGGCAAGCTGTCCTGCCAGCTGTACCAGCGCTCCGCGGACACCTTCCTGGGCGTGCCCTTCAACATTGCCTCCTACGCGCTGCTCACGCTCATGGTGGCCCAGCAACTGGGACTTGAACCAGGTGAATTCGTCTGGACGGGTGGCGACGTCCACATCTACGACAACCACGTGGAGCAGGTAACAGAACAGCTCAGCCGGGATCCCTATGAGTACCCGACGCTGAACATCCTGCGGAAGCCGGACTCGATCTTCGACTACACGCTGGACGACTTCGAGGTGGTCGGCTACCGCCACCACCCCACCATCAAGGCACCGATCGCCGTATGAGCACGCCATCAGAAGAGACGAACGTGCAGCTTCCCGGCGTCATCTTCACGCAGGAAACCGCTGCGAAGATGACGGGCATCGGGATGATCTGGGCGCAGACCAAGAACGGCGTCATTGGCAAGGACGGTGGCATGCCGTGGCACCTGCCGGAGGACCTGAAGCATTTCAGCCGGCTCACCACAGGCCATCCGGTGATCATGGGCCGCAAGACCTGGGAATCCTTCCCCGAGAAGTACCGTCCGCTGCCTGGACGCACCAATATCGTCATCACCCGCAACCGGGAATGGGCATCCACGGCCGATGCTGAAGGCGCAGTAGTAGTGGATTCCCTGGATGCTGCCCTGCTCGAGTCCCAGTTCTCGCCCGGCGGCCAGAAGGTGTGGATCGTCGGTGGCGGAGAGATCTTTGAACAATCCATGGGCATAGCCAACCTCGCCGTTATCACCATCATCGACCTCGAGACAGACGGCGATACCTTCGCCCCGGAACTCGGCGACGATTGGACCTTCGACACCATGGCACCGGCCGACGGCTGGCTCACTGCCGCCAACGGCACGAATTACCGGTTCACCTCATGGCGCCGGACCGAAAGCTAGGAACCAAGGACGTACAGGCAATGCTCAAGAAACCCGAAACCCTCTTCGTGCTGGGCTACATGCTGCTGCCGCTGTTCGCGCTGCTCTCCGCGATCGTGGGGCTCACCATGATCCTGGGCGGCAACAAAATCCTGGGCATCATCGTGCTCGTGGTGATCACGCAGGTTTTCGCCTTTGGTGCCTTCTTCGCACTGCGGGCCCGGAAGGCCGCCCTGGTACAGGAGCACGACGCCGGACAGTAGTCCCGTTTCCGGCTCGCCGGACGCTGCGGTGCGGGCCGTCGTCGTACGTGGTGCGGGTGACGTAACCAACAGCGGTACCAAGGTCCGAAAGTTTAGACTGGGTGAATGACTACAGCAGCTAATCCGTCCGTTGGACTGGTCGGTTGGCGTGGCATGGTCGGCTCCGTCCTGATGCACCGCATGCAGGAAGAGAACGACTTCGCCAACATCAACCCGGTATTTTTCTCCACCTCGAACGCAGGAGGTGCCGCCCCGTCCTTCCTGAGCTCTACCGCGGGTGATCCCGGCAAGCTCGAGGACGCGTTCGATATTGAGACGCTTGCCAAGCTGCCGATTATTGTCACCGCCCAGGGCGGCGACTACACCAAGCAGGTCCACGGCGAACTCCGCAGCCGTGGCTGGGACGGCCTTTGGATCGACGCCGCTTCCACCCTGCGCATGAACGACGATTCGATCATCGTGCTGGACCCCATCAACCGCGACGTCATCGATGCCGGGCTCTCCGGCGGCGTGAAGGACTTCATCGGCGGAAACTGTACGGTTTCCTGCATGCTGATGGGCCTCGGCGGCCTGTTCAAGAACAACCTCGTGGAGTGGGGTACGTCCATGACGTACCAGGCTGCTTCCGGCGGCGGGGCGCGCCACATGCGCGAACTGCTGAACCAGTTCGGCACGCTCAACAACGAGGTCAGCAGTGAACTCGAGGATCCCGCGTCGGCCATCCTGGAGATCGACCGCAAGGTCCTCGCCACCCAGCGCACCGGCGTTGACGCCACCCAGTTCGGCGTTCCGCTGGCCGGCTCCCTGATTCCGTGGATCGATGCCGACCTCGGCAACGGCCAGTCCAAGGAAGAGTGGAAGGCCGGAGTCGAGACCAACAAGATCCTCGGCACGTCCAAGGGCGCTGCGGGCAAGGAACACATCGCAATGGACGGACTGTGTGTCCGCATCGGCGCCATGCGTTCGCACTCGCAGGCACTGACCCTGAAGCTTCGCGAGGACCTGTCCGTCACGGAAATCGAGAACCTTCTGGCCAAGGACAACGAGTGGGCCAAGGTGGTGCCCAACACCAAGGAAGCCTCCATGGCGGACCTGACCCCCGTGGCGGCTTCCGGCACCCTGGACATCCCGGTTGGCCGTATCCGCAAGCTCGAAATGGGCCCGGAGTACATCAGCGCCTTCACCGTGGGAGACCAGCTCCTGTGGGGTGCAGCCGAGCCGCTGCGCCGCATGCTGAACATTGCGACGGGCAAGCTCTAAGCTACGTCCTGCACTGCCGAAACCCGCTGTTTCGTTGCCGCCCGGCAATGAAACAGCGGGTTTTGCCGTCCCGGGCGTGCGCAGCTACCAGCTGGCCATGAACTTCAGATAGGCCCTGCCCTGCACCTGGAACGATCTCTGCGCAGCCGGCCCAAGCCCTCCTTCAAACGGCTCAGCGACCACGCCCAGGCTCTTCCCCGCGCCGGTCCTGGCCCACGTTCCCACCACTTCTCCCCCGGCCACGATGATGCGTTTGAACACACCGTTCCCGCCCGGAACCACCAACCCGGCGGCCTCAGGCGCCAGCACCATGCTCCGGTCCTGGTACCCGAGCAAAAACTCGTCGAACCCGGGAAGTGCCAGCAGTGAGCGGGAGCCGGGGACACCGCCGTCGAGCAGTTCCGCACTGTCCTTCGAAACCCAGTAGCTGATCCCGTCAAAAGCCAGTTCCACCAGCTGGTCCTGTACGGCTTCCAGTGCCCTCCGCACCTCCGTCAAAGGGATCTGCGTCCACCAGGCGAAGTCCCTGATCGTCGCCGGGCCATGGCTGCCCACATACCGGACCAGGAGCTCGGCGATTCCTTCCTCCCGGTCACGTTCCCTTGAACCGGTGATCCACTGGTCGAACGGAACGAACAGCTGCTGCAAACCGGCCTTGCCGTTGGAGACCGCCACGGGCCCCTGCACCAACGTGGCTTCCTGGCACAGGCTGCCCAGAATGTGGATTCCCCGCTGGGCCCTGGCGGGCTGCCCGGCATCCTCAAAAGCGGTAAACAGTTGCTCCCGGCTGGCACCCTGGCCGCCCAGGTCATGGAGGGTCTTGAGGGCAAGATCGCGGCAGTGGCTGATGTCATCGGGGGTGATACCCAGTTCACGGTGCCTGCCCTCCACGGCCCTCATCAAACGGGGACTGGTGATGCCGAGGATCCAGCGGAGGTCCTCGGGTGCCAGGAGGTGCAGGGTTCCCCGCATGGGCCACGACCGGACGATCGTCCCGGCGTCCAAGGCCTGGCGCACGTCGGCGGCCGTTGATCCCGGCACGCGCTGACCGACCGCCCACAGCGCTGAGCCCAGGTCCTGCGCCTGCATGGCAGTCATCCACCGCACAGCCTCGGGAACTGATCCGAAACCGGTAAGGAGCCCTTGGCTCGCCAGCCGTAACCGACCGATGGTTTTAGGAGCAAGCATGCTTCATCCTAGAAGCCTTGGCGGCCGGGAAGGAACGGGCGGCACAGGGAACGTTGCACCGGCTCCCAGCCGTCTTCCAGCAGGATTTCCTAGGATGGATGCATGCTTTTTGGTGATCTCGCTCCGTTGGTGCGGCCGTTGAGCCGGTGGCTGGCAGCTGCCGGCTGGTGGTGCACCGGTCTTGGGCTGGGCGCCGGGCTGATCGTGGCTGTTGGTACGGGAGTGAGCTTGTCCCCTTCCATGGAGGGGATCCAGCGGGCGGGGCTCATCGCCACCGCTGCGGCAGCCTCGCTGATCGGTGCCGCTGCCATTGTCCAACCCGTGGGCGACCGGGACGACGACGCTCCCGAACCCTGGTTCTACCCGGCCGCTGCCGCCCAGGTCCGCAGCTTCCTGGTGGGAGCCCTTGTGATGCTCCTGGGCCTGGTGGGCTTTGCCGCGGCGGGCCTCTTCATGCCCAGCGGCCCGTCACCCCAGAGCGTCGCCTTCAGCCAGATTTTCCTGCAGGGTTCGGTCAGCTGCGGGCTGACGTTCCTCCTGCTCAACAAGGTTCTTCCCCTGGCCGAACGCCGTACGCGCTGACAGCGGTCCGGCTACAGCGAGACGCCGATCAGCAGCGGTTCCGGGTGAAGTTCGATCCCAAAGCGGCTCACGACGCCGGCACGCACCTCACGCGCGACGGCCGCCATGTCCTCCGCCGAGGCCGAGCCGCGGTTGGTTACCGCCAGGGTGTGCTTGGTGGACAGGGATGCCCTGCCGCCTGAAACGCTGGACGCGTCCAGCCCGAAGCCCTTGCCAAAGCCGGCGTGGTCGATCAGCCAGGCAGCGGACAGCTTGACCAGGCCGTCGCCTCCGGCGGGGTACCTGGGGGCGTCCTCCGGCAACTCCGCTGCCTGCCCGGCAGGGACGATGGGGTTGGTGAAGAACGAACCCGTGGAGTAAGTGTCCCTGTCCGCAGCATCCAGGACCATGCCCTTGGACGCCCTGAGCCGCAGCACCTCCCGCCGGACATCAGTGGAGTACGCACGCTTCCCGACCTCGACGCCCAGGACCCGGGCGAGCTCGGCGTAGCGGATGGGGGCACTCATCCGGCCCAGCGCCAACTGAAACTCCACAGTCAGCACGACGTAGCGCGGGGAGCCTTCCACCGTGGTCTGCTTGAGGATCGAATCCCGGTAACCGAAGGCGAGCTCGGAATTGGTAAAGGTCTGCACAGCATTACGCTGGCGGTCCCAGGTCCGCACAGCGGCGATGGTCTGGGAGACATCGGCCCCGTAGGCCCCGACGTTCTGGACCGGCGTGGCACCAGTGGCTCCGGGAATGCCGGACAACGCTTCCACCCCGGACCAGGCGTGCAGCACGGCATGTTCCACCAGGGCGTCCCAATTGTGTCCGGCCTGGACCACCACGGACACGCCGCCGCAGCTGTCCTCCGCATTGACGGTGAAACCCTCGGAGGAGATCTTGAGGACCGTCCCGGGATAACCCTCGTCCGAGATCAGAAGGTTGGAACCACCGCCGATGATGAGCAGCTTCTCCCCTGCGGCGTCGGCTGAGCGGACGGCGTCGATGATTTCCGCTTCGGTGCGGGCCTCGACGTAGGCGCGGGCCGGGCCGCCGACGGCGGACGTGGTCAGTTCGGAAAGCAGCGTCTGGGTCACCCATCAAGCCTAGCCGGGATCGGGGATACCCTCATCCGCACCCCGGAAGGCAGCGGCGCAAAGGCAGCGGCGCACCCGGTGGTCCCTGGGACGAGGGGGTGCGCCGCGGCTCCAGCGGAAGGCTACGGAACCTTGACGACCGCTTGTGCCTTCATGAGGACCTTCTGGCCGGCAGCTACCACCGTGAGGTCGATCCGGGCCGTTCCGGCTTCCGGGTCCAGTGCACCTACGATCCCGGTGACATCGATGACGGCGCCGGCTTCCTCCGTTCCGGTGGTGTCAGCCACCAGCACGGGCTTGCTGAAGCGGGTCTGGTAATCGACGACTGCGGCGGGGTCGCCTGCCCAGTCGCTCACCAACTGCACGGCCGCCCCCATGGTGAACATGCCGTGGGCGATGACGCCGGGGAGCTCAACGGCCGTGGCAAAGGCTTCGTTCCAGTGGATCGGGTTGAAGTCGCCGGATGCGCCGGCGTATTTCACCAGGTCCTGGCGGGTGACCTGGATGCTGCGGGTACCGATTTCCTGGCCCACCGTCAGTTCTTCAAGCTTTGGCATTACTGTCCCTCTCCGCGGACCAGAATGGACGAAGTCGTGGTGGCCACTTTCTCGCGGCCGTCTTCCCCGGTAAGGGCATAGATTTCGGAGCGGGTGGTGATCATGGCACCGCCGCCCATGGCCCTGACGCCATCAACGTGGAGTTCTGCTACCAGGCGGTCGCCGGCCACGATGGGCCGGTGGTGGGTGAAGCGCTGGTCTGCGTGGACCACACGGGAAAAATCAATGCCCGCGTCCGGGTCTTCGACGAGCTGCGCATCGGCGCGCTGGGCCACGATGATGGCGAACGTCGGCGGCGCAACCAGATCCTTGTGGCCAAGGGCCCGTGCTGTCTCGACATCGAAGTGCGCCTGGTTGCCGGCCTTTACTGCCTTGGCAAACTCGCGGATTTTCTCGCGGCCGACGTCATATACCTCTGCGGCAGGGTAACTGCGGCCCTGCAAGTCCGGATTGATACTCATGGTCCAACCCTATCGGCCCGGACCGGCCGGGCGCTGTCCCGACGGCTACTGCTGCTTCTTGTAGCCCTTGCGGATCTGCTGGCCGCGGACCACGATGCCACCCACGTGCAGCAGCAGGCCCACTCCGATGACCGGCAGTGACGCCATGGCGAGGCCCGGGTTCCCGGAGGTGTTGCCTGCGATGGACAGGATCAGGCCCACCGCGATGAGCCCCATGGCGCTGAAAACCAGCACCTTGTAGGCGGTGGAAGCGGTGGCCCAGAATTCGTTCAGCACCGTCCAAGTCTACCGGCCGCGCCGGCGGGACCGGTGTCAGAACAGGGCATCCTGCAGGGCGGGGAGCTCTGTGACGTGGTGGCCGGGCTCAACCCGCCGTCCCTTCAAGGACCCAAGGTCCACGATGAAGCTTCCGTCCACCTCGCCACCGGCAGCATCGGGAAGCGTCGCCAAGGCGATGGCCCCGGACAGTGAGCGGACCCGCAGCCCGTGCCCGCCGCCGTCGAACTCTACTGGATAGGCGTGCCGGACGTCGGGCGACGACCCCACGGAACAGAGGTCATTGGCCAGCCCCGGCCGGTCCCACTCTTCGTCCACCACCCCAAAGCCTGTCATCGCCAAGCCACCCAGCGGCCTGCGCACCTTGGCGGCGTGGCTCCGGTTGATGGCTGCAAGTTCGACGGCGGCACGCGGCTGCACCAGCGAGGCCACCTTGGCCGCGGAGCGCACCTGCTGGACCAGGCCGAGTTCGCTGGTGACGAGATCTTCCAGCACGCGGACGGTCCGGCCGTCGTCAGCCTGTGCCACATAGGAGGCGTGCACGGCGCCCTGTTCGGCCAGCCGGTTCCATTTCCTGGGCGCGGAAGCCGTGCCCACTTTGGTGGTTCCGTTGGCGAAGGTGGCTACATAGAGCCAGTGCGGCTGCATCAGGTAAGCACGAAGGCCGGCGGGCACGGATCCGCCCCGATGAAAGTCATGCATGAGCCGGGAATCATCGCGCGCAAAGCAGGCCCCGCACTGGGTTCCCCGTTCCGCCGGTGATCCGTTGCCGCAGTCAACGTGCGTCCGGTCGCGGGGTCCATGCACTTTGGTGTGCCCAAGGCACCAGAGCCCCGGCAGGACACGAAGGCCCAGGGTGGAACCCTGGGCCAACGCGATGTCAGTGGACTCCCCCGGCGCGCGCAGCCGCAGCACGGGCGACGCCGGAGAGTCCCACGCGACGCCGTGGACGAGCATTACAGCGAAGGCTGGACACCGAAAGCTACGGCGAGCTTCATGATCTTCTCCGCACGGCCGAGGCGCGGGAGGTCGGAGCCGTCGCGGATCACGCGTCCGTTGGCTTCGAAGTCGTTCATGAAGTCGGTGGCCCAAGCGACATCCGACGGCGTGGGGCTGATGACCTCGTTGATGACGGTTGTCTGGTCAATGGCCAGGCAGAGCTTGCCGGTCATGCCCATGGTGACGGTGATACCGGTCTGTTCGCGGAGGATCGGGTGGTTGGTGCCTACGGTGGGGCCGTCGATCGGGCCCGGCAGGTTGCCAACGCGGCTGGCCACGACGAGCTTGGCCCGCGGGTAGGCCATGGCCTCCGGGGTGGCGGCCATGCCGGTGTCGCGGCGGAAGTCGCCGGAACCGAAGGCAAGGCGGAATGCGCCCTGCGCACGGGCGATGTGGTTGGCTTCCTCGATGCCGAGCGCAGACTCGACCAGCGGGATCACGGGGGTCTTGCCGTCCATGCGGTGGTAAGACTCGGTGACCTGGTCCGCGGATTCGGTCTTGGCGAGCATGACGCCCAGAAGGCCGGGGGTGCCGCGGAGGCCTGCGAGGTCGTCCGCCCAGAACTTGCTGGTGGCGTCGTTGATGCGGACCCAGGCCTGGCCGCCGGCGGCGAGCCAGTTCACCACGTTTTCACGTGCGGCGTCCTTCTGGGACGGGTCAACCGCGTCCTCGATGTCAAGGATGATGGCATCTGCCCGCGAACCCGCCGACTCGTCGAAAAGCTCCGTCTTCATGGCGTTGACAAGGAGCCAGGAACGGGCGATATCAGCAGGAATGTTGCGGGTAGGCCGAACGGACTCGGCGGCGATGCTAGAGGTCATGTATCTACCGTATCCGCCCTGTGCCCCACGAGGCGAAGAAATCCCGCCGGTTGTGAGGATCAATACGAACTAAAGCCCATATGACCCCGCTCCGCGCGGAGTATGACTTCCCGACGGCGTTACCGGCCAGTCAAAGGCCGCTCACCGGACGCTCTTCGTCACCGGGCTCAACACCACGACTTGTGTCCGCGGGTTGCCTTCCGTGGCCCTCCGTTTCGTCGCATTTCACGCTGTTTCACAGCGTTTCCGGGCGTTACCGGAAGACTTCCCAGGCACCGTCGCCGTGGGCTTACATCGTTCCCAAGCCAGCGCACCTGCCGGTTTTCCCCATCACACAAATCCTCCATCGGAAAGAGCCCCCCATGAAACTGCATCGTCCCCTCCTGAGCGTCGCGGCCGCCGTCGTACTAGCGCTGACGGTGAGCGGCTGCGGCGGTGCAGCCACGGTCGGACAAGCCAACCAGGCCGGAACCGAAGTCAAGGAGCTCCGCTACCAGGGCTGGTCCAACCAGGTCACCTTCCCCGAACTCGCCGACGACCTGGGGTACCTGGGCGACATCGAGCTGAAGTGGGTAGGCAACACCACCAGCGGACCGCAGGACATCCAGTCGGCTGCCACCAACCAAACCGACTTCGGCGGCGCGTTCACCGGCGCGGTCACCAAGCTGATCGAGGCCGGCGCACCGGTCAAGGGCGTCATCAATTACTACGGCGCCGACCAGAAAACGTTCAGCGGCTACTACGTGAAAGCGGACAGCCCCATCAAGGGACCACGCGACCTGATCGGCAAGAAGATTGCCGTCAACACCCTGGGCGCCCACCACGAGGCGGTCATCAACACCTACCTCACCAAGAACGGCCTCAGCCCGGATGAGATCAAGCAGGTCCAGCTTGTTCCGCTGGCACCGAACGACACCGAGGAAGCCATCCGCCGTGGCCAGGTCGATGCGGGCACGCTGGGCGGCGTGCTGCAGGACCGGGCCATCGAGGCAGGCGGGCTCCGCTCCCTCTTCAACGACTATGAGCTGTTCGGAACCTTCGCCGGTGGCCAGATCGTGCTCCGGAACGACTTCATCGAGAAGAACCCCACCACCGCCCGCGCTTTTACCACCGCGATCGCCAAGGCCATCAAGTGGGCCACGGAGACTCCCCGCGAGGAAGTCATTGCCCGCTACACCAAGATCATCGAAAACCGCGGCCGGAATGAAAGCACGGCCAACCTCAAGTACTGGAAGAGCACCGGGGTTCCGGACAACGGTGTGATCAAGGACGAGGACTTCACCCGCTGGGAGGCCTGGTTGAACTCGGCAGGCATCGTCAAGGGCCAGCTCACCCCGTCCAAGTACTACACCAACGAGTTCAACGAGCTCGCCGCTTCCGCCACCGGGAAGAAGGGATGACCATGACAGCCAAGATCAGCCTCCGCAACGTCACCAAGGAATTCACCGTCCGCCCGGCACGGGGCGCCAAATCCACTGCCCCGACCCGCCTGACCGCCATCGATGCCCTCAACCTCGAGGTACGCGACGGCGAATTCCTGACCCTCGTGGGTCCCAGCGGCTCCGGAAAGACAACCCTCCTGGACCTGCTGGCGGGGCTGTCCACCCCCACCTCCGGCGAAGTCCTGGTGGATGGAAAGCCCGTGACCGGTCCGGGCAAGGACCGGGCCGTGGTCTTCCAGCAGTACGCGCTCTTCCCGTGGCGCACCGCATCGGCCAACGTGTCCATCGGACTCGAAGGCGTGGGCCCGGACGGGAAGAAGTTGAACCGCCGCGAACGGGCAGCCACTGCCAGGGACTACCTGGCACTGGTGGGCCTTGCCGGCTTCGAGGACCGCTACCCGCACGAGTTGTCCGGCGGCATGAAGCAGAGGGTAGCCATTGCCCGCAGCCTGGCCTACGAGCCCGATGTATTGCTCATGGACGAACCCTTCGCGGCCCTTGACGCCCAGACCCGCGAGCAACTGCAGGACGAGTTGCTGCGGATCTGGAAAGCCACCGGAAAGACGATCGTCTTCATCACCCACGGCATCGACGAGGCCGTGTACCTGGGGCAGCGCGTCGCCGTGCTGAGCGCCCGGCCCGGCCGGCTCAAGGAAATCGTGGACATCGACATCCCCGATCGTGACGGCGACGACGATATCCGTTCCAACCCGGCTTTCGTGGAACACCGCCACCAGGTGTGGACCCTGCTCCACGACGAGGTACGGCGTGCCCAGGACGCCGGGCACCGCAAGATCCTGCCCGACGGCACGGCCCCGGATGAACCAGCCACCACCCCCGAAAGGAACGCCGCCTGATGACCACCACCCTCACCCAGGCCGCCGCAGAACCGAGTACAACCCAAGGTGCCACCGGCACCGTGCCGCGCGACGCCGTCGTACGTTCCGTTCCCCAGGAGGCACAACGCACGACGCCGGTCCTCGCCGCAGGCCGCCGGGTCGCCTCGTTTGCCGGTTCCGCCGTGTGGAAGTCCGCAGCGATCCTGGCTTTCCTGGCCCTCTGGGAACTGGGACCGATCTACCTGGCGAGCCCTTCCACGCGGGTGTTCCTGCCGCCGCTGCATGAGGTCCTCCTGGCCTGGGGCAAGCTGTTCGAGGCCGGGACCATCCAAAGCCATATCGCAGCCAGCCTGACCCGGTCGGTTGCCGGCTTCGGCGCGGCGCTGGCCGCCGGTGTTTCCCTGGGCCTGCTGATCGCCTGGTACGGAAAGCTCAATTCAGTCCTGAACCCGCTCCTGGAGCTTTTCCGCAACACCGCCGCATTGGCGCTGCTGCCGGTCTTCACGCTGCTGCTGGGCATTGGCGAGGAGTCCAAGATCAGCATCGTTGCGTACGCTGCTTTCTTCCCTGTGCTGCTCAACACCATCGCCGGCGTCAAGACCGTGGACCCCCTGCTGATCCGCGCTGCCAGGTCGCTGGGACTCAACAGTTTCCGGCTTTTCCAGAAGGTCATCCTCCCCTCAGCGGTGCCGACCATCTTCACGGGCATCCGCATGGCCGGGACGGCCTCCATCCTGGTGCTGATCGCAGCGGAGATGGTTGGTGCCAAGGCTGGCCTGGGCTACCTGATCGTGAATGCCCAGAGCAGCTTCCTTATCCCGGACATGTACGCGGGCATCCTCACCGTCTCGCTGTTGGGGCTGGGCGTGAACTTCCTGCTCGTGGCCCTTGAGCGCCACTTCTCCCGCTGGCGGACCGCCGTCGGCGCCGACGCTTCCTGAACCACCTCCTGAACCAAACCAATCAACAGTTAGGACAAACCCATGACCGTCATTACCGAAACCAAGCTCGAGTTCAAGAAGCTGGGTGCCCGTATCGGCGCCGAGATCCGTGGCCTGGACGTCAGCGGGGACCTCAGTGCCGAAACGGTGGCGCAGATCCGCTCAGCACTGAACGAGCACAAGGCGCTGGTGTTCCGTGAGGCGAACATCCTCACGGACGAAGCCCAGGTGAAGTTCGCCTCGCACTTCGGACCCCTGACCAAGGCACACCCCACTGTTGCATCCGCGGAGGGTGAGGAGAACGTCCTTCCCGTGGACAGCGAAAACGGCTCGGCCAACAACTGGCACACGGACGTCACGTTCGTGGTGAACCCGCCCCAGGCTTCCACTCTGCGCAGCATCGACCTGCCTGCTTACGGTGGCGAGACCTTGATTGCTTCGTCGGCCGGCGCCTACCAGGACCTTCCGGAGGAGTTGCGGAACTTCGCGGACACCATGTGGGCCATCCACACCAACGACTACGACTACTCCGTTCCCAAGAACCTGGAGCACGTCAACGCCGAGGAACGGCGCAAGGAGTTCACCCGGCTGAAGTTCGAGACCGCCCACCCGGTGGTCCGGGTCCATCCCTTGACCGGCGAGCGCGGACTGTTCATCGGCGGCTTTGCGCAACGCCTGCGGATCGTGGGTCTGTCCAATACCGAGTCCAAGGACATCATCCGCTTGCTGCAGGCCTACGTGACCCGCCCGGAGAACGTTGTGCGCGTGAACTGGGAGCCCAACCAGGTGGTGTTGTTCGATAACCGGATCACGCAGCACTACGCTCCGGACAACTACGATGGCCAGCCGCGCAAGCTCAACCGGGTGACGATTGCCGGCGACATTCCCGTGGGCATCGAAGGCAAGCCAAGCCAGGCCCTGCAGGGTGATTCCAGCACGTACTCCGTCGTGGCACCGATTTCCTAGGTTTTTAACCCAACTGAGTCGCAGTTAAGCGCGTTTAGAGCTCTCATAACGCGCACTACTGCGACTCAGTTGGGTTTAGGGGAGGTTGGTCCCCCGGGCCGCCACCCAGAGTCCGTACCATTCAGCGCGGGTCATGGTTTCCGCTGCCGCTGCTGCATCCGCGCAGGCGCCGATCCTGCCCGGGTTCGTGGTGCCAACCACCGGGGAAATCTTCGCGGGGTGCTTCATCAGCCACCCCAGGAGCACGGACTCCGGTGCGGCGTCTTTCTGTTCCGCCAGTTCCTGCAGCATGGCAGCCGTCGCCGATTCGGCGGGAGAGAGGTCACTGCTTCGGGCGCCGGTGTACCGGCCTTGGGCCAGCGACCCGTACGCCTGCAACTCCACACCCTTCTCCATGCAGTACTCGATCGTGCCGTGGGGAAAGCTGCAGGTGGCGGCTTCCGGATGATTGACCAGGACGGTGCTTTCCAGCCAATCCCGGCGGAGCAGGCTCATCTCCAGTTGGTTGGCGACCACAGGCGTTTCCAGTCGGTCCTGGAGGTACGCGATCTGGGCGCCGGACATGTTGGACACACCCAACTGCCGCACCTTGCCTTCGTCCAGCAACTGCCCGACGGCGGCAGCCGCCTCGCGTACGTCCATCAAGGGATCGGGGCGGTGCAGCAGGAGGATGTCCACGTAGTCGGTTTGCAGCCTTTTCAGGCTTCCGTTGACACGGTCGAGGATGGCCTCACGGCTCAGGTCATAGTGGTTGTTCAGCCCTTGTTCCTGCAGCCGGATGCCGCATTTGGTCTGCAGCAGGATCTGCCCACGCAGACCCTGCGAACGGGCGAGGACTTCCCCGAAGACCGCCTCGGACTTGCCGTTGCGGTAGATGTCGGCATGATCGAAGAGGTCGATCCCGATCTGCCTTGCCGCATCAATGACGGCGGCTGCCTGGTCAATCTCGCCGGCACCGTAGGAGGTGCCTTCCCAGGGACCGCCGAGTCCCATGCAGCCGTAGATGAGGCGTCCCCGCCCGTTCGCGTTGGTCATACTGTTTCAGGCGTCCGGCGCCTAGGCGGTGCGGACGATCCACGCGGTGGTGTCGGAAGGAAGCTTGCCGCCTTCCAGCGGACCACTGCTGACCACCACCGTACCGGCCGGGAGTTCCACGGGCCCGGTACCGAAGTTGGTCACCGTTTCCCACCCTCCGGGGCGGCTGAAGTGCAGGACATCGGCGTTGCCGGTTTCAAGCCATTCGAGGTCCTCGGCAGCCTGAAGTTCCCGGCGGAGGCGCAGTGCCGTGCGGTAGAGCTCCAACGTGGATCCATCTACACCGTCCTGGGTGGAAACGGCATAGTCCGCGAACCATGCAGGCTGGGGCAGGTGGGCCTTGCCTCCACCGAAGCCGAAGGACGGCCCTTCGGGAGTCCAGGGCAGCGGCACACGGCAACCATCGCGTCCGATTTCAACGCCGGGGTTACGGAAGAACGACGGGTCCTGGCGTTCTCCATCGGCGATTTCGGTCACCTCACGCAGGCCGAGCTCTTCGCCCTGGTAGAGGTAGGCCGAGCCAGGAAGGGCCAGCAGCAGGAGGGAGGCTGCGCGTGCGCGGCGAAGGCCGAGCTCGATATCCAGTTCCTCCGCCGGAGCGCCGGCCAGCAGCCAGCCCTTGCCGTCCTGGCCCTTGGGCTTGGCGCCGGTGACGTCCTGTGCGGCATTGGTACCTTGCGCTGCGGAACCGCCCTTGGGCAGCCCGTACCGGGTGGCGTGCCGGACGACGTCGTGGTTGGAGAAAACCCAGGTGGACGAGGCACCGGACTCCTTGGCAGCCACCAGGTTGTCCGTGATGATCTGCCGGAAGGACGCTGCATCGAAGTCGGACTGCAGGAGGTCGAAGTTGAACGCCTGTCCGAGTCCTTCGGGGCTGGCGTACCGGGCACGACGTGACTCATGCACCCAGGCTTCAGCTACGGCAGTGCGGGGAGGGTTGTATTCGTTGAACAGCTTGCGCCACTCGGCGTAGACCTCGTGGACCTCGTCCCGGTCCCAGAAAGGGTGGGTACCGTCAGTAAAACCGTCCGTGCCGTGGGCCCGGGCCAGCAGGTCCGCCTTCATGGGCATGGGCTCGGAAAGGTCCTTGGCCATGCCGTGCGCCACGTCGATCCGGAAGCCGTCCACGCCGCGGTCCGACCAGAAGCGCAGGGTCTTGAGGAAGTCCTCGCGGATCTCCGGGTTCTCCCAGTTGAAGTCAGGCTGTTCCTTGGCAAAGATGTGCATGTACCACTGACCCGGCGTTCCGTCCGGTTCCGTAATGCGGTCCCAGATGGGACCGCCGAAGACCGAGTCCCAGTCCGACGGCGGCAACTCGCCGTTCTCACCACGTCCGTCACGGAAAATGTAGCGGTTGCGGGCGGCCGAACCCTTGGGCGAAGCAAGGGCTTCCTTGAACCATTCGTGGCGGTCGGAGGAGTGGTTGGGGACGATGTCCACCACGATCTTGATCCCGGCGTTGTGGAGAGCGGCGGCCATCTCGTCGAAGTCCTCCAGTGTCCCCAGCTTGGGGTCCACGTTCCGGTAGTCATCCACGTCGTAGCCGCCATCTGCGAGCGCCGACGGGTAGAAGGGGCTCAACCACACCGCGTCAACGCCCAGTTCCTTCAGGTAGGGAACCTTGGACGTAATGCCCTTGAGGTCGCCGATGCCATCGCCGTTGGAGTCGGCGAAGCTGCGCGGATAGATCTGGTAGACAGCCGCTTGGCGCCACCAATTGGGGTCGGCCATGCGGTCTGACTGGGAGAGGTTTGCCGTTGTGGCGGAGGTGCTCACGAAACTCCTTTGATTTAGCTTCTAAATTTAGTATCCCGAACCAGTATGTGACGGTTGGCGCCGTTGGTCAACAACGCAGTTGTGCGGGTCGGGAGAAGATCGGTCAGCCCTTGACGGCACCCTGGGTCACACCCGCCATGACCCACCGCTGGGTGAACAAGTAGGCGACGATTGCCGGCGCCATCGCCATCAGGTAGGACGCGAAGGACACGTGGTAGTTGTTGCTGAACTGGGTCTGGAACAGGTTCTGGCGCACGGGAAGGGTCTGCAGTGCAGGATCGGAAATAATCAGCGAGGGCATCATGAAGTCGTTCCACGCATACAGGAAGGCAAAGATGCCCACCGTGGCACTCATCGGCGCCAGGAGCGGGAAGATCAACTTCCAGAAGGTTTGCCACGTGGAGGCGCCGTCCATCCTCGCACTCTCTTCCAGTTCCATGGGGATGGAACGCAGGAACGCAGTGAACAGCAGGACGCTGAAGCTGAGCTGGAACATGGTGGCCAGCAGGATGACACCGAACGGATTATCCAGCCCCAACCGGCCCGTGAGCTGGATCTGGGGCAGGGCAACCACCGGGAAAGGAATGAACATGGCCGCGAGCAGGTAGAAGAAGGAGTAGCGGAACAACCTCCGTTCCCAATTGCGCACGATCGCGTAGGAGGCGAATGCGGCGAGGATGATCGTGGCAACCACCGTGCCTGCGGTAACCAGCAGTGACATGGCAGCTCCCACAGGGAAATTGGTCAGCGTCCACGCTTGGACGAACCCTTCCATGCTGAACGGCGCGGGAAAGGAGAAGGCGTTGCCGTCCACGGCTTGCCCCTGGGTCTTGAACGCCATGGAAATCGTGACGTACAGCGGCAGCAGCACGGTCACTGCGCAGAGGATGAGGATAGTGGTTCCGGACCAGTTGACGCGCTCGGCTTTCGCCCTGGCCGGGCGGCTGCCGGTTCCGGGCGCAGCTGACGCAGGGCGGGCGGCGTCAAGGTCGAGGGTGGCTTGTTTGTTCATCAGAGTGCATTCCGTCCGCGGGTCAGCGAAAGCTGTACGAGAGAGATGAGGATGGCGACCACGAAGAAGATCGTCGCGTTGGCCATCTGGTAGGCATAGTCGCCGCCGTTGAAGCCGGCTATGACAGTCATCGCAATGCTTCGGGTTGAGGTTCCAGGGCCACCGTTGGTCAGGCCGACGATGATGTCGTAGGCATTCAGGAAGCCCTTGAAGCCCAGGATGACGTTGATCACGACGTACCCTGCAACCAGGGGAACCGTGATCTTCAGCAGTTGCTGGAGCTTGCTTGCGCCGTCGATCTCCGCAGCCTCGTAGACGTCACTTGGCACGGCCACCAGGCCGGCGATGTAAATCAGGAGCGATCCGGGGACGGCCTGCCATGCAGTGACCAGGACGATCGCGATCCACGCAAGGTCCGGATTGGCCAGCAGGCTGCTCTCCAGCCAGGGAATCCCCAGCGCCGTGCCCGCCGCGGGCAGCGAGTTGGAGAACAGGAAGTTGAACACATACGCGATGATGATGCCCGAGACGACCATGGGGATGACGAAGATGGTCCTCAGCGCCGTCTTCATGCGGATCCGTGAGGTGAGTCCCACGGCCAGGAGGAACGCCACGATGTTGACGGCGACGACCGTGACGATCGAGAACCCGAAGGTGAACAGGTAGCTCTTGAGGATCGCGGGATCGCTGAAAATGGCGATGTAGTTGGTCAGTCCGACAAACTCCCAGTCACCGATTCCGATCGAGTCAGTGAAACTGAAGAAGATGCCGACGATTCCCGGAACCGTGATGGCCAGGGTGAACAGGACCAGGCTGGGCAGCAGGAAAAGGTAGAAGATCGGCTCGACCTTCCGCTTGCTGCGCGGAGCCGGGCGGCTCTTCCCGGGTGTCGGTGGGGTGGTGATGATGGACATGGCTGACTCCCTGGTTCTTCGCTACTGGCGGAAAGCCAGGCGCGCCCAATCTGCGTCGAGTGTGCTGAGGGTGGATGCAGGATCTTCGCCAAAGATCAGCGCCTGCGTGTAGTTCATGATTGGAATGGTTTTGGGCACCAGCACCGATGGGCCCTGGTAGACCTTCGCGTCGTCGTAGTACTGCACCATCCCTTCGATCCGGGGATCCGGAGTGGCGGCAGCATCCTTGGTGGGGGTAAAGCCCAGCTGCGACTTGTTGTAGGCCTCAATTACTTCGGGCCGGTACAGGTACTCAAGGAATTCGCGCGCGGCATCCTTGTGCTTGGACGCCTCCGGGATCCATGCGGCAAGGTCAACGTTCACGCGGACGCGGAGGTCCTCGGGATTCTCGGTCATGGGCAGCGGGAAAGTTCCCAGCGCCAGGTCCGGAGCGGTCTTGGCAATCTCGCTGAACGCCCACGGCCCTTGAAGGTACATGGCCGCCTTGCCCTGCGAAAAGGCGAGGTTTCCGTCTCCGTACGCCCGGCTGGCAGCATCCTTGTTCACATATTTGGTGGCGAGCTCCATCATTTTGGCCACGGGCTGGTCAAAGTCCTTCTGGAAGGACACGGACGATCCGGGTCCCACCTCCGTCCCTTCGGCATCGAGTTTTCCGAAGAAATCAAGGGTGTCGAGCTGGCCACCCACCGAATAGTCGAACCAACCCTGGGCAATGGTCCAGTCGTCCTTGAAGGTGGCATAGAAAGGCGTAACGCCCGCGGCTTTCAACTTCTCGCAGACGGCAACCAGTTCGCTCCACGTGGTGGGTACTTCAACGTTGTTCGCGGCGAAGATTTCCTTGTTGTAGATCACCGACGACGCCATGATCGAGTACGGGAGGGCACTGGTCCTGCCCGGATAGGAGCCATACTGGTCCATCAGCGGCTGCAGGTCCTCACGGATGCGGGTGGCAGCTTCGGTGCCGGAGACATCACTCAAGGCACCCCGCTGCACGAACCTCGAGGTCTCCATGTTGTAGTTGGCCAACGCGATGTCCGGCGGGTTTCCGCGGACGAAGCTGGCGGAAACGACGTCAACGCCGGACGTATCGAGCACCACTTCGGTGTCATCCTGGGAAGCGTTGTAGTCGGCCACGAGCTTGGTCATGAAGCCGATGGCTTCCCGCTTGCTGAAGGTGAAGCGGATCGTTTCCTTATCCCCCTCGCCGGAACACCCCGACAGGAGGCCGGCCAGCAGGGCCAGCCCTGCACCCATGGCAGCCATGCGTTTAATGCGCGTCAGTTGGAAAGACACCGTAGTCCTTTCGTCTTGCGGACCCCAGCGCCGCGTTGCGATCGTGGGGTGGCAGCATGCGACCCCACGCAGGAGTTGATATAGGAGATAAATTTATTACCTATCGCCAGTATCATGTGAGCAGCACCACACCGTCAAGCCGTTCCGGCAAATGTGACGGGATCTAAATTTATGTACTAAATTTAGAGAGACCGTCCTCTCATTCCGCAGGCGGCCGAGAAAGTTGGGAGCACTGCATGCTGACAGGCACTGCACCGTCCACGCAGCTGGTCCGCCGCGTCAACGCCAGCGCGATGCTGAAGGCCATGCGGGGTGCCGGCATCGTTACCGGTACCGAACTCATGGCTGCCACCGGGCTCTCCCGGGCCACCGTCATTTCGATCTGCGATGAGCTGGTCCACCTCGGCTGGCTCCAGGAGCTGGAAAACCAGCGCGGCGCCGGCGACTACGTGAAGGGCAGGCCGGCACGCCGCTTCGTCTTCGATGACGGTGCCGCCAGCGTCCTGGGAATCGACATCGGCGCCAACAAGATCACCACGATCGTTGCCGACATGGCGGGCAAACCCCTGTCCCGGGTCACCATGCCGTTCCGCACGTACAACGTTTCGGCGGGAGAGCGTGCCGACGTCCTGGACCGCATCGCCGCGGATGCGCTGGATAGGGCGGGAGTCCCGGCCGCGTCCGTGCTCGCCGTGTCTGTTGGAGTCGCTGCCCCTGTCGGCAGGAACGGGGAAGTCCTGACCGTCCAGGAATTCTGGAAGTCGTTCGACGTCTCCCGGATCGTGTCCGAGCGCCATGGCTGGCGGGTACTCCTGGAAAACGACGCCAACCTCGCAGCCTTGGCCGAACGCTGGCAGGGCGCTGCTCAGGGAGTCGACAACCTCGTGGTCATGCTCGCCGGCGACCGTTTGGGCTCGGGCGTCCTCGAGTCCGGCCGGCTACTCCACGGCCAGCTGGGCGGGTTCGGGGAGCTGGGCTACTTGAACAACGTGGACGGCGTCGGTGACACCTACGGCATTGCGCACTACGCCGCATTGTGGGGGCGGGAAATCATGGAGTCCCACCCGGACAGCAAGCTGCGGGTCCTGTGCGGGGGCGATCCAGCGGCCCTCACGGCGGAAATGGTGTTCAAGGCTGCCGCAGACGGTGACACCGCTGCCGGGGAGGCCCTCAACCGGCTGGCCCATCGCATGGCCCGTGCCATCGGCTCGATCAGCACCCTGGTCAACCCCGAACTGGTGGTCATCGCCGGAGCCGTGGCAGCCTCCGCGGAGCTCCTCATCCCGGCAATCACCCGGCAGTTGCTGGACTTCACTTTCACTCCCCCGAGGCTGGCAACGTCAGCGCTGGGCGATGGCGTCGTGTCCCTCGGTGCGATCCGGCACGCCCTGGATTACGTCGAGGAGCATGCGTTGGACCTCTCCCCCGCTACCCTGCGAAAAGGGGCGGGAGCTTCCTAGCGCCTGCCCTACTCGGGCATCGACATGGTCCGGAGGTCCAACTGCCGCAGCACGCGGTCGGCCACCTCGGGGTCCGTACCGGGTTCCTTTCGGGCCTCAACCACTTCCTGTCGGGCAGCGTCCAACGCTATGGTCTGGACGGCGATGGCGAGTTCGCGCCCGCGCTTCCTCTTCTCTTCGGCTGACTCGTTCCGCAGGGAGCCGTCCAGCAGCTCAGCGTGGAGGCGATGCATTTTTTCCTTCACCAGCGACACTTTGTCAGCTGGAAGTTCCTTCATGAGCTCGTGTTCCTTCAGGGCGGCCATGGCCGCCGCTTGGGCGCGCTTGGCCAGCTCCCGCGCAGCCTGCTGTTCATGCGAGCCGTCCTCGGTGGCGTTGAGGACCCGCATGAGCCAGGGCAACGTCAATCCCGGAAGCACGAGGGTGGCCAGCAGGACAGCACAGGCGATCACCAGGATTTCGTGGCGCGCGGGGAAATCGCTGCCGTCCGGCAGGGTCAAGGGCAGAGCCAGCGCGAGCGCCAAGGTGGCCAGGCCCCGCATACCGCACCAGGTCAGGATGAGGACCTCCTTGGGCGACGTGGGCTGAAGGATATTGCGGCGCCGTCGCGCTGACGCGGCCAGCAGCCCGAGCCACAGGAACCGGACCAGGAACACCAGGACGCAGACCACCACGGCCATACCGATCATCCCGAAAATGGCCGTGCCCTCATCGCGGATCACTTGGCGGATCTCAAGCCCCACCAGCCCGAAGGCCAGCCCGGTGGCCAGGAGTTCCACCACGTCCCAGAAAGCCGTGCGGGTGACCCGCTCGGCGGCGTCCTGCGGCCTGGCGTGCCGCTGCAGTTCCAAGGCGGTCACGACGACGGCCACCACACCTGAGGCGTGCAGCTCCTCCGCCAGGATGTAGGCCGCGAACGGCACCACGAGGGTCACGGCACTGCGCGCCACCATGGAAGCCACCAGCTTGGTGATCACCTTGGTCAGCCATCCCATGGCGATGCCGATCACCACGGCCAGGGCAGCGCCGATAACGAACTGCACCACCACGTCAGGACCCACCTCGCTGCCGGACAAGGTAGCGGCGACTGCTGCCTGGAAAATGACGATTGCTGCAGCGTCGTTGAAGAGGCCTTCGCTCTGGAGGACAGTGATGAGCCGGCGCGGCATGTGGACCCGGCCGGCCACCGATTCCACCGCCACGGGATCGGGAGGTGCCACCATGGCGCCCAGGGCAATCGCGGCCGGTATGCCGATCCCCGGGATCATAAGCCAGGCCGCACCTGCCACGACGGCGGTGGATACCACTACGAGGGCAACCGCCATGAGCAGCAGTGTCCGCCAGCGGACCCGGAAGACCGCCCACGAGCTCTTTTGTGCCGTGGCAAACAGCAGGGGCGGCAGGAAAATCGGAAGGATCAGTTCAGGCTCGATCTCGAATTCCGGAAAGCCTGGAATGAACGTCAGGGCGACTGCGAGCAGGAGCATCAGGACGGGATAGGGAAGGCGCAGCCGGTCCCCCAGGCCCACCGCCACCACCGTCGCAAGCAGCAATCCGATAATGAGCGCCAGTTGATCCATGTTCCCGCTTCCCCAGTTGCTTATGCCCGCTTTCAACGGCACTGCCGCAAAAGCTCCCCGTCAAACATATCGGAGGGGGCAGCGGCTCTTCCTGACCAAGCCCAAAAAGGGTGTGGATCCGCGTCACGAACGCCGCTGCCGGCAGACGAACCTGGTAGAGCCAACCGGCTCCAGGACAACAGCTCCACAAAAAACCAACACAGGAAGTGGCATCGATGGGACTTTTCGAGAATCTGCAGGGCAAAGCACAGGACCTCATCCAGGGCAACGAAGAAGCCGTTCAGGACGCCATCGAAAAGGTCGGGGACCTCATCGACGAAAAGACCGGCGGCCAGTTCGCCGGGCAGGTCGACCTCGTCCAGGATGCGGCCTCGGACTACGTGGCGAACATCGACGGTGAATCCGGTCAGGCTCCGATGGCGGAGGAGGGTACCCAGCCGTAGCTTTCCGACACCTCGCACATCCCCGGCAAACCTCTACCCGTCTTTGAAAGGCCCAGCATGGTCACCCGAGATACCCAAACCTCCGCGCATGCAGCGGATCCTGATGCCGGCCCGGCCCTGGCTTCCAAACTCGGCGCCGAAGCCCTCGGCACCTTTGTTCTGGTGTTCGGTGGTGTGGGCACTGCCTTGTTCGCAGCGAGCTTCCCCAATGCCGCCAACACCCTGGGCGTGGGACTCCTTGGCGTATCGCTGGCCTTCGGGTTGACGGTCGTCGCGGGTGCCTACGCTGTGGGCCACATATCAGGTGGCCACTTCAATCCGGCTGTGACGATCGGACTGGCCGTTGCCGGGCGTTTTCCGGCCAAGGACGTTGCAGCCTACGTGGTGGCCCAGGTCGTGGGTGGCGCGGCAGCCTCGAGCGTGCTGGCCGCGATCGCAGCGGGCGGTCCCAGCGGGTTCTTTGCTGCCGCGCGGAACGGCGGGTTCGCATCCAACGGCTTTGGTGAGCACTCCCCTGGCGGGTTCGGGCTCCTGTCGGCGCTGGTGATCGAAGGTGCCCTGACCATGGTCTTCCTTGTGGTCATCCTTGGCGTCACCGACCGGCGTGCAACTCCCGGATTCGGGCCGCTTGCCATTGGGTTCAGCCTCACGTTGATTCATCTGGTCAGCATCCCGGTCACCAACACCTCGGTAAACCCCGCACGTTCGATCGCCACGGCCCTATACGCCGACCCGTGGGCGCTCAGCCAGCTCTGGGTATTCATCATCGCGCCCATCGCCGGTGCTCTGGCAGGGGCAGTTCTTTACCGCCTGCTCATTCCGCGGTCAGGGCGTCCACCACGTCCACGGTCCCGTCCGTAAACGGAATGGTCCGGCCGACCGTCTGCGGGAGCTCAAGGACCGCGGCCGCCACCAAGGCCACGTTGGCCCGGGAGGTCTGCGTACCGTTGCCGGGATCGGCTGGATCCACCTCGATCAGTCCCGTAGCCGCATCCTCGGTCAAGGAACCGGGGCCGAGGACGGTCCAGTCCAAGCCGGTGTTCCGCAGGTAGTCGTCGGCGGCTGCCTTGGACTCCGCGTAGGGGAAGAAGGGGTGGTCTTCGGGGACCGTATGGTTCGTCGCCGCACCCAGGTAGGAAACCATCACGTACCGCCGCACACCCGCCGCCGAGGCAGCATCCATGGAGCGGATGGCCGCGTCGCGGTCCACGGCATAGGTCCGGGCCGGGTTGCCGCCCCCGGCGCCGGCAGACCAGACCACAGCGTCATGTCCGCTCAGCGCCTGGGCGATTTCCGCCGTCGTCGAATGTTCCACGTCCAGCACTTCGGCAGCAGCGCCGGTTTCCATGACTTCCGCCACATGGTCGGGATTGCGCACGATGGAGGTGACATCGTGACCTTCCCCACTAAGAATGCGGGACAAATGCCGGGCCACCTTGCCGTGGCCGCCAATGATTGCGATTCGGCTCATGGACCCATTCTGTCCTAGATGTGCCAAACATGTTGGAGCAACAAAAAGACCCCGCAGACAAATCCTGCGGGGTCTTGCTCTGTAGCGGTGGGGAGGCTCGATCTCCCGACCTCACGATTATGAGTCGTGCGCTCTAACCAACTGAGCTACACCGCCACGAATGAGAAAAACCTGCGTCAAGCCGGTCAAACCGCCTTGACGCAGGCCCTCATCCAGAGCCCCCCACCGGAATCGATCCGGTGACCTCGTTCTTACCAAGAACGCGCTCTACCACTGAGCTAGGGGGGCAACGAGTAAATACTCTACCGGAGGTTTTCCGAAGCTCCAAATCGGCGAAATGACAGCCCGGAGTGGCGTCGACACAATTTGCGAAGACGCTCAAAACTTGATCTCGGAGCCTCGATTTTCAGGGAAGCCGGAGCACCTGCCCGGGGAAGATCCGGTCAGGATTGGGGACGGTATCCGTGTTGGCCGCGATCAACGCCGCGAGGTCCACACCGAACTGCCTGGCGATGCCGCCCATGGTGTCCCCGGCCTCCACGACTACCTCCTGCACCGGCGGCGCCACCGGTCCACGCTGCCCGGCAGCTGCGGCGGCCTCAGAGGCAGCCTCCCGGGTTGCCCCGCGAACCTCGGGGTCGTCCGGGTTCAGGCCCACCCGGGCGGCCTCCTGGGCGGCTGCTGCGTTTGCAGCGTGCTGCTGTTCAGTGGCTTGGGCTGCTGCGGACTCGGCCGCGGCAGTATCGGCGGAAGAAACCCCGACGGCGGCTGCGTCCTCTGCTGCCTGGCGCGCCGCGCTCTGGTCTTCTGTGGCCTCGTCGTCCTGTCCCATGGGTCCGATGGTACGTGGAGCCTACGCGGCGGGGAACCCCGGGACTGCGGTGTGACGCTGGTTAAACAAACAGGGGCCGGCTCGAAAGCCGGCCCCTGTCAGGGTATTTCGCAGTGTTTACCACTTTCCCTTGCGGTTGAAGTCACGCTCGCCGCCGCCACGGGGCTTGCGGGCACCGTCGCCGTGTCCGCCAAAGCGGGAACCACTGGCCTGGCCGCGGTCGCGGTCGCCGTAGCTGCCGGAAGTCCGCTCGCTGTAGGAACGTCCGCCGCGGTCAGCCGAGGAACGCTCGCCGTCGTTGCGGCGGAAGTCCTTCTTGAAGCCGCCGTTTCCCTTGAAGTTGCCGCCACGGCCACCCTGGTAGCCGCCGCGATCGCCGTCGCGGCCGGGCTTGCGGCCCGTGTCCAGCTCAAGGTGGATCAGCTCGCCGCCAATGCGGGTCCGGGACAGGGCACGCAACTGCTCGGGGCTGAGGTCCGCGGGAAGCTCCACCAGGGAGTGGTCCGAGCGGATGTCGATCCCACCGATCTGGGCGGACGAAATGCCACCCTCGTTGGCAATGGCGCCGACAATCGAGCCGGGCATGACGCGCTGGCGACGACCGACCGCAATGCGGTAGGTGGCGTTGCCCTCGGTGAGGGGGCGGGACGGGCCACGGGAACCGAAGCCGTCCTTGGAACGCTCGCGCTTCTGGAACTCGGGAGCTGCAGGCAGGTCCTTCACCAGCAGTGGCTGGCCGCCCTGGGCCATGACTGCCAAGGCTGCGGCGATCTCGGCTGCCGGAACCTTGTGCTCTTCCTCGTAGGAGGCGATCAGGTCGCGGAACAGCGAGACGTCCTCGGACTCGAGGGTTTCGGTAATGCGCTCGGCGAACTTGCCCAGGCGCAGGGAGTTGACCGTCTCAGCGGTGGGCAGGTGCATCTGTTCCACGGACTGGCGGGTGGCCTTCTCAATGGCACGCAGCAAGTACTTCTCGCGTGGTGTCATGAAGAGGATCGCATCGCCGCTGCGGCCCGCACGGCCGGTACGGCCAATCCGGTGGACGTAGGACTCAGTGTCGTGCGGGATGTCGTAGTTGACCACGTGGCTGATGCGCTCCACGTCGAGGCCACGTGCGGCAACATCCGTTGCCACCAGGATGTCGATGCGTCCCTCGCGCAGGGCGTCGACCGTGCGCTCACGCTGTTGCTGCGGGATGTCACCGTTGATGGCTGCTGCCTGGAAACCCCGGGCCTTCAGCTTCTCGGCGAGATCCTCCGTAGCCATCTTGGTGCGGACGAAGGCGATTACGCCGTCGAACTCTTCCACCTCGAGGATGCGGGTCATGGCGTCCAGCTTGTGGGGGCCCATGACCTGGACGTAACGCTGGCGGATGTTGGAACCGGTGGAGGTCTTGGACTTCACCGAGATTTCCGCAGGGTCGTTCAGGTACTGCTTGGACATGCGGCGGATCTGGCCCGGCATGGTGGCGGAGAACAGTGCCACCTGGCGGGTTTCCGGGGTCTCCTGGAAGATCTGCTCAACGTCGTCGGCAAAGCCCATGCGGAGCATCTCGTCGGCCTCATCCAGCACCAGGTACTGGAGTTCGGAGAGGTCCAGGGAACCCTTGGCGATGTGGTCGATCACGCGGCCGGGCGTACCCACTACCACCTGGGCGCCACGGCGGAGCCCGGCCAGCTGCGGGCCGTAGGCCGAGCCACCGTAGACCGGAAGGACAGTGAAGTCCTCCATGTGCTTGGCGTAGGACGTGAATGCCTCGGCAACCTGCAGCGCGAGCTCACGGGTCGGTGCCAGGACCAGGGCCTGGGTCTTGCGGGAGGGCCCGTTCAGGTCATGCAGTTCGGCCAGGCGGGAAAGCGCCGGAACAGCGAAAGCGGCGGTCTTGCCGGTACCCGTCTGGGCCAGGCCAACGACGTCGCGGCCTTCGAGCAGCAGGGGAATGGTGGCTGCCTGGATGGGGGACGGCTTTTCGTAGCCGACATCCTGCAGGGCGGCCAGGACTCGGCCATCCAGTCCGAGGTCGGTGAAGCGTACGCCTTCGTCTTCCGCGTCGCCTGCAGTCGCGGGAGCGGAGGTCTCGACGGCGGCCGGTGCGGTTGCCGGGGCTGCGGCACCTTCACCTTCGGCTGCGTCGGCAGTGGTGGCGTCGAGGTTCTCGTTGAGAGTTTCTGACATCAGGGGGAAATTCCTCTTCCATGGGGCGTCGGCGCGGCCCGGTTGGGCTTGGCCGCATTACACGCGAAAGCCCGGCAAGGGTGCCTTGCTCTCGCAGAAGTCCGGCGCTGTCGCAATCCCATGGCAGGACTTCGCGCTGCATCTCTTGGCTGCTATCCCAGCAGTCTGTACAGCGTTTTCTTTAGCCGGCGCTCCCTATGAAAATGCCCGCACACAGTTTGCGGGCCCCAACACTTACCAGTCCTGCCTCAAAAATTGGGCAGGATAAAGGGAATTCCGGAGTGGGGGATATATCCAGTGTAAGGTACGGTGCCGTCAGGCCGCGACCCACGGTGTACCAACGGCGGTGAGAGCTTGCGCACACACTGCAGGCGGAGCCCGCGCCTTGCCCGGCAGCGAGGCACGTGATCCGGGCCGATCAGGGGCTACAGCCCGTGGCGCCGCATGACTTTTTCGAACATCGGGTGGTAGTCGTCCTGCAACCGGATCTCGCCGTCCGCTTCCGCGTCCAGCAGTGTCTGCACCATGTCCGGGGTGGCTCCGCTGAACCATTGCCCCACCGTAATGCCGTGCTTGGGTACGAACAGGCGGTGGATGTGGTCGTCGGCAGAGATGCTCCCGGTCTTGATGACGCGCAGGTAGGTTCCCACGCGGCCCTCGGCCGTAAACCGCTTGACCCACTGCGGTTCCCCCAGCACCCGTTGGAACGTGGCACAGGGAACCCGCGGCGATGTCACCTCCACTTCCAGGTCCAGGCCGATCTTCCACCGTTCGCCGATCACGGCCCCGGTGGCGTCGATGCCGGCAACCCGAAGGTTCTCACCAAAGATCCCCGGCGGCAGCTCCCGCTGGAGTTCGGAAGACCAGAAGTCGGCGTCATCCTGGGAGTAGGCGTACAGCGCCTGGTCCTCTCCCCCGTGATCCTTGCGGCTGGCCTGCACATCACCGTGCAGGCCCAGCTTGTGGACCTTGACGGGACCTTCAACCGGCCGTTTGTCGATGGCCGTTACGCCCACGCTTCCCTCCGGGTCCGGCAGCAATTGATGGACCCGGCAGACGGCAAGGACGGATGCGGTGTTCATGCGCCTAGTCTACGGAAGCGCCCCACGGATGCTCTCTCACCAAACACCCCCTTCCGGCCAACGCTCTCTCACTAAACCGCCCCTTCACCTCCGAAGTGATTGGAGTTGCGCCCTGCCGGCGTACCGCCGCCACCCACTTTGAAGGAGTATTCTCCGCGACTCGCCGGTCCACAGCACTTCCTGCCACCCTGTGCTCTCAAAGTGGGTGGTGGGGGTACAAGACCGGGGAATCAACGACGACGGCGGGCTGGCTGGGTGCGTCGGCGGGGCAACCGGGTGCCACGTCAGTCGCGGGGCATGACCTCTTTCACCACGAATTCGAATGCCGGGCTGACACGAAGGGAGGCACGCCATCCCACGCACCGCCAGACCGATTCATGCCAACTACGGATCGAACCGGTATCCCATCCCCGCCTCTGTATGAAGGTGCCTGGGGGCCGCCGGATCACGCTCAAGCTTCCGGCGCAGTTGGGCGATATACACCCGGAGGTACTGCGTCTCCTTTGAATAAGCCTGGCCCCACACCTGGGTGAGGATCTGCTGCTGGCTGACCAGCTTGCCCTTGTTGCGGACCAACAACTCCAGGATGTTCCACTCGGTGGGCGTCAACCGGATCTCCGCACCGTCCTTGGTGATCTTCTTGCCGGCCAGGTCCACCAGGAAGTCGGGCGTCGCCAACATCGGCTGCTCCGGCTCGGTGACCAGCCGGCGGGAGGCGACCCGCAGGCGCGCAAGCAGCTCATCCAAACCGAAGGGCTTGGTGACATAGTCGTCCGCACCGGCGTCGAGCGCTTCCACTTTGTCTTCCGACGCGTGCCGGGCCGACAACACCACGATCGGCATGGCGCTCCACCCACGGATGCGGCGGATCACCTCCACACCATCCATATCCGGCAAACCGAGGTCCAGGACCACCAGGTCAACGCCGTTTCGGCTGACCGCGGTCAGGGCGTCGGCACCGGTTCCCACGGTGATGGCCTGGTAACCGTTGGCTTGGAGCGTGATCTGCATGGCCCGGGCGATCTGCGCCTCGTCCTCCACGATCAAGACCCGGGTCATGCCGCGTTCCCGCCGTGCCCGGTCCACAAAGGCAAGGTCACCACCATGGTCAGCCCGCCGCCCGGTGTGGCTTCGGCAACCAGGGTTCCACCCATGGCCTCGGTGAAACCCTTCGCGACGGCAAGGCCCAGTCCGATCCCGCCCCCGCCGCCCGGCGAGGGTGAGTCGCCAAGCCGCTGAAAGGGCCGAAACATCTCCAGCACTTCGGCGTGCCCTACTCCAGACCCGTGGTCGATGACCCGCAGCTCGCCGGCCGGCCGGTCCCCCACCCTGATGCCGGCACCCGTGCGCGCGGTGATGACGACGTCCGAATCCGGAGCGTACTTCACGGCGTTCTCCGCGATATTGGCGACCACCCGTTCCAGCATCCCGGCGTCGGCCTGTACCGGCGGAAGGTTGGGCGGAAGTTCATTCCTGAGCCTGCCGACGGGGACGCCCCGCAGTGCCTCCGGCAACACCTGCGCCCACCCGACACCGGTCAGCAAGGGGTTGACCGCATCCGCGGTGATCCGGGACATGTCCAGCAGGTTGCCTACCAGGTGGTCCAAGCGGTCGGCATAGTTTTCGATGGTTTCCAGGAGTTCACGCTGGACTTCGGGAGGGAACGTGACGTCCTCCTGCCGCAGGCTGCCGACCGCCAGCTTGATGCCGGCCAGCGGAGTGCGGAGGTCGTGCGACACAGCGCGCAGGATGGAGGTGCGCATCTTGTTCCCTTCGGCCAGGCGTTGGTTGTCCCTGCGGCTCCTGGCCAGCTGCTGCCGTTCCCGCACGGCCACCACCAAAGCGCCGAACGCGGCCAGCAGCCGCTGCTGTTGCGGCGTCAGCGGACCACCGCGCAGCAGCAGCGTGTAGTGGGGATCAACGACGGCGGCATGGTCGGCGGCGGCATGTGTCACCGGCGGTTGGACCCCGGCCCCGGCCAGGACCTGCCAACCGCGCTGTGCACCCGGAAGGCGCTCGCCGGTAGCCCCCAGAAGCGTCACGGCCTCCACCCCCAACGTGACCCGGACCTTTTCGAGGAATGATTCCAAGGTGTCATCGGAACTCAGGATGCGCAGTGCAAGTCCGCTCAGCGCGGTGGCCTCAGCACCGGACTGCGCCGCTTCCTGGGCCCGGCGCGTCGCAAGCCCCACTGCGAGCGCCACGCCACACGCCACTGCCAGGAAGACCACCAGGGTGAACAGGGTGGTCGGATCGGCGATGGACAGGGAGCCCACGGGTTCGGCCGAAAAGTAGTTCAGCAGGAAGCTGCCCAGCACGGCGGCCACCACCGCAGGCCACAGGCCACCTATCGCGGCAACTGCCACGGCGGCTGCCAGCTGGAAAAGCATGGTCACGGCGAAGTTCCGGAACCCGGTGACGGTGACCAGGATTTCGACGGCGGCCGGCAGCACCAGCGCCAGCACGAGGCCCGCCATGATCCGGCCACGCCCGATGCCACGCACCGTGGGGAGCCGCAGCAGGAGTCCGTGGGCGTCGTCGGGAAGGGCTTCCGGTGCTGGCATGGCTTTATCCTTGCACGTGGCCCGTGTGGGCAGTTCTCCCCACTCCGGCGCGACACCGGTGCCTGTGCGGCGCGCAAGGACTAGGCTTGCTTTCAGCATCCTCATCCGGCCAGGGCGCCGGACACTCCAACGGTCTATCCAGGGGGAAACGAATGGACCCGAAAGACGGCGCTGGCAACCCTGCCGGCGGCCCGGACAACAACGGCCGGGACAACAGCGGCTGGGACGCCGGCAGCACCGGCAGCAACACGCCCAAGCCACCGCCGTGGCAGGTCCCCAAGCCGGAGCTGCGGCCCGATATGGCCGGCTCTGGCCCCGTGCCACAGGCTCCGGAAGGCAAAGGCAAAGGCAAGCGCGGAGCCACGGCCAACGCCGCCCCACACCAGCCCGAACCAGGGAAACCGCTTCCGGTGGTGGACCCGTTCGCCAAGGAACGGGAACGCGAGGCAGCCCACGCGGAGGCCCGAAAGAAGCGCTCGCGGCGCCGCACCGTCGTCGTAGGCCTGGGTGTCACGGCACTGTTGGCCGGCACCATCACCGCAGTGGTGGCCAGCAACGAAGCTGAAGCCGATTACGCCCAGGTGTGTTTCAACGAGGAAACCGGGGAACGCGTTGACGATTCCCAGTGCAACAACAGCAGTTCTGCCGGCCGCAGTTCCGGCGTGTACGCGTGGTACTTCTACTCCCGCGGTGCCAGTGTGCCTGCTGTGGGCCAGAACCGAAGCTCCTACCCCAGCTACACCAAGACGGTCCCGCAGGGTGCCAAGACGTCCACGGGCTACAGCAGCAAGGGCGGCACGGTAAGCCGCGGCGGATTCGGCAGCAGTTCGAAAAGCGGCGGAAGCTCGGGAGGGTAGGCGTGCGGCGATTGACCTCCGCGCCCAGGCCGGACTGGAAACAGAAGATCGAAGAACAGGGCCTGGTTTTCTCCACCACCACCATGCCCGACGGCCGCAAAATCGAATACTGGAACGAATCGGCCTACTACGAATTCACCATGGACGAGGTGGAGACCCTCGAGAAGACTGCCGAGGACATGCATCTCATGTGCCTGGAGGCCGCCAAGTACCTGGCCACCGGCGCCATGGGCGACATCGGCATCGGACGGCAGGCCCTGGAGCTCGCTGCGGAGTCGCTGCAGGCCGGCGACATGGATGTCTACGGCCGCTTCGACTTCATCTACGACGGCAAGGGCGGGCCGGCCAAGATGCTGGAGTACAACGCCGACACCCCTACCGGCCTGATCGAAGCCTCGGTCGCACAATGGTTCTGGCTGCAGGACGTGTTCCCTGATAAGGACCAGTGGAACGGGATCCACGAAGCCCTGATCCGCCAGTGGCAGAAGCTCCAGTTCCGCACGGGCATGAGCACGCTGCACGTCGCCCACTCCGAGGCGGAAGAATCCGGCGAGGACTGGATGACCGCCGCCTACATGCGCGACGTCGCCAGCCAGGGCGGATGGACCACCATTGGCATCAACATGTCCGATATCGGCTGGGACCCCAACCTGAACAGGTTCGTGGACCTGGACAATTTCATGATCAGCACCATGTTCAAGCTCTACCCGTGGGAACTGATGATGAAGGAGCCCTTCGGGCACCGGCTCCTGACCCGCGCGCACAATCCGCGCTGGGTGGAGCCGGCCTGGAAGATGCTGCTCTCCAACAAGGCCCTCCTGGCCGCCCTGTGGCACCTTTACCCCGGCCATGAAAACCTTCTGCCCGCCTATCTGGGCGACCCCGGTCCGCTGAAGGAATGGGTGGCCAAGCCGCTCCATGGCCGCGAGGGCGACAATATCCGCATCCACGCCCCGGGAATCGACATCTCGCAACCTGGCGGCTATGGCCGGGAGGGCTGGTGCTACCAGCAGTACCACTCCCTGCCGGACTACGACGGCAACCATCCCGTCCTGGGGCTGTGGGTGGTGGACGGCGAGTCCGTCGGCTGCGGCATCCGCGAATCAGACGGGCCCATCACGGACTACTTCTGCCGCTTCGTGCCCAACACGATCGACGCTCCGGCGCCGGCACAACCCACTTCGACCTCACCTTTTGGAGCCGTACTATGAGCACTGAAATTTCGACGCCGGGTGGTTCCCCGGGCGGCGACGGAACCGCCGTCGTTCCTTCCAAAGGCCTCCACGCCGGAATCCTGGACCTTGGCGACTCCGTCATGCTGGGCCTGGCGTCAACGGCGCCTGTCTATTCCCTGGCTGCCACGCTGGGCCTCATTGTTGCCGTCAACGGCAACTACACTCCCCTGATCCTCATCCTGGGCTTCATCCCGGTCCTCTTCATTGCCTACGCCTTCCGGGAACTCAACAGCGCCTTGCCGGACTGCGGCACCACGTTCATATGGGCCAGGAAGGCCTTCGGTCCCTGGGCCGGCTGGCTCGGCGGCTGGGGCGTCGCCCTGGCAGGGATCGTGGTGCTCGCCAACCTGGCACAGATCGCCGGCAAGTACCTTTGGCTGCTGGTCGGCGACGGCTCCCTGGCGGAGAACACCTGGCTGGTCACTGCCACCGGTGTACTGTTCATCGCCTTCATGACCTATGTGAATCATCGCGGGATCAGGCTGGGCGAGCATGTACAGCGGACCCTGACCTACATCCAGTACATCTCGCTGGGAATCTTCGCACTGGCGATCATCATCCGCATCGCGGGCGGTGCTCCGGAGGGACAGGCCTTCGACTTTGAGTGGTTCAACCCGGTGGGCGCTTTCGCGGACCCCAGTGCCGTGGTCCACGGCGTGCTGCTGGCGCTGTTCATCTACTGGGGTTGGGACACCTGCCTGGCCCTGAATGAAGAGACTGAGAACCCGGCCAAGACCCCGGGCCGCGGGGCCGTGATCTCGGCGTTCGTCCTGGTAGCGATCTACGTGTCTGTTGCCCTCCTGGTGATGATGTACGCAACGATCGGCACCGACGGCATCGGCCTCGGCAATGAGGCCAACCAGGACGATGTCTTCCTGGCCATGAAGGACGTCGTGCTGGGGCCTTGGGGCTGGCTGATCGTGGTGGCCGTGCTGGCTTCCGTCCTGTCCTCAACGCAGACCACCATCCTCCCGACGGCCAGGGGCACGCTGTCCATGGGAGTGCATGGAGCCCTTCCGCCCCGGTTCGGCAAGGTCCACGAGCGTTACATGACTCCCGGGTTCTCCACGCAGGTGATGGGCGCCGTTGCAGTGGTGTACTACGTGGCCATGAGCTTCCTCAGCGAAAACCTGCTGGCCGACTCCATCAGTGCCATCAGCTTGTTCATCGCCTTCTACTACGCACTGACCGGCTTCTCCTGCGTCTGGTACTTCCGTGCCACACTCCGCGAATCCGCCCGCAACCTCTGGTTCCGCGGCATCCTTCCTTTCCTTGGTGCGCTGAGCCTTACGGTCGCGTTCTTCATCTCCGCCGTGGAAATGTGGGACCCGGCTTACGGCGACACGCAGATCTTCGGCATCGGCGGGGCCTTTGTCAGTGGTGTCCTGCTGCTGGCCCTGGGCGCGGTGCTGGCCGTTGTGTGCCGCTTCGCCCCCTCAACCAGGGACTACTTCACCGGTAAGCGCGCAGAGGCCGGGGTGGTCCGGGGCTAGGGTCGCTCCTGCGCCTAGGATGCTGGCATGAGCGATCCTTCCGATGTCCTTGCCCTCGACTCCCTTTTGAGCACCGAAGAACTGGACACCAGGGAGCGGATCCGCGATTTCACCACCCAACGGATCAGGCCCAACATTGCCCGCTGGTACGAGGACGCCGTCTTCCCCCGGGAGATCGCACAGGAACTGGGTGAGCTGGGTGTCCTCGGCATGCAGCTGGAGGGTTATGGCTGCCCGGGCCGGACCGCCGTCGAATATGGCCTGGCCGCCATGGAACTGGAAGCCGGCGACTCCGGCATCCGCACCTTTGTGTCGGTGCAGGGTTCCCTGGCCATGACCGCGATCCATTCCTGGGGCTCGGAGGAACAGAAGGAGCGCTGGCTGCCCCGGATGGCCGCGGGTGAGCTGATCGGCTGCTTCGCCCTGACAGAGCCCGCTGCGGGGTCCGATCCTTCGTCCATGACCACGTTCGCCCGCGAGTCGGACGGGGGCTGGGTTCTGGACGGTGCCAAGCGGTGGATCGGGTTGGCGTCGATGGCAGACGTCATGGTGGTGTGGGCGAAAACAGCCGAGGGCATCCGCGGCTTCCTGGTCCCGGCCGGGACAGCCGGGGTCACTGCCACCCCCATCGAACCGAAGCTCTCCATGCGCGCTTCCATCCAATGCGAGGTAACGTTCGACGCCGTTCGGCTGGGTCCGGAGTCCGTCCTCCCGGGTGCCAACGGACTCCGCGGGCCGTTCACGTGCCTTAACGAGGCCCGCTACGGCATTGCCTGGGGTGCCATGGGAGCAGCCCGCGACTCCTACGAGGCTGCCTTGGACTACGCCGGTGGCCGCATACAGTTCGACCGCCCGCTGGCCGGGTACCAACTGACGCAGGAAAAGTTGGTGAACATGCTGGTGGAACTGCAAAAGGGCACCATGCTGGCCCTCCACCTGGGCAGATTGAAGGACGCCGGCAAGCTGCGGCCCGAACAGATTTCCCTGGCCAAGCTGAACAACGTGCGCGAGGCCATCAAGATCGCCCGCGAAGCCCGGACCATCCTGGGTGGCAATGGGGTAACCCTGGAACATTCACCCCTGCGGCACGCCAACAACCTGGAATCCGTGCGGACGTACGAAGGCACCGATGAAGTGCACACCCTGATCCTGGGGCACCACATTACGGGCATCCCGGCCTTCCGCGGCTAAGTTTCCCGTTGCGGGGTCCACTGTGCGGGCTATTCGATGGCGTGTCCGCGCAAAGCGGGCCTGACAACGCAGTCAGCTAGCGCGGGACCACCACCAAGTCGAAGAAAGCGCGCAGGCTTTGCGCAACGTTCACGTCGTCCGGGGCCAGGAGCCATTGTGTCTGGACACCATCCCACAGACCCACCAAGGAGGTGGCAGCCTGTGCCGGATCCACTCCGGGGCGGAGCCTTCCCTCGGCCTGGAGCTCCTTGAACCGCCTCGTGTAGCTCCGCCGAAGCCGGGCGAAACGGTCGGTGAAGTACTCCCTGCCAGGGTGCCCTTCGGTCAGGGACTCAGCGCACAGCACCGTGTACAGCTCAATCACCCCGGGGATGTTCTCGTTGTACTCGGCGGTTCCAAAGACCACCTCGGCAAAGCCCTCCGCCATATCGGCCGGGTTGGCGGCCTCGGTAATTTCGTCACGCCGGGCAAGCACTGCCATCAGGAGCTCGCTCTTGGAGGGGAAATAGTGCAGGAGGCTGGTTTGGCTCATGCCGGCGTGGTCGGCGACGTCCTGAAGTGAACCTCCACGGTAGCCCCGGGCAGCAAAAACCGCGTGGGCAGCATCCAAAATGGTGCGTCGCCGCTCCTCGGACTTGGCGTAGGGACCACGCTTCCCGGAGCGCGCACTGTCCTTTGTGGTCATGGCTAGCCAGTGTACAGGCGGAGTTCGCGGCATCACATAAAATTCGAGTAGTCACTCGAATTTTATGTTACCGTGATCACATTCGGCCGCCGGCGGACGTTCGTCAGTGGCCTCTGCAACCGACACAACGAGGTGAAGGCACATGACCGCTCTCACGCGAAGACAACTCCTTGGTGCTGGATTGGGTACCGCCGCAATGGGCGTCCTTTCAGGGTGCGCCACGCCGGGCACCCAGTCAGTCAACGCGGCCCCCACTCTTGCTCCTGCACAGGGCCCCGTGAGGCTTACCTACTGGGCCTGGCTCAAGGACTTCCAGAATGTCGCCGACCTTTGGAATGCACAGCACCCTGATATCCAGGTCGACGTAGTGTGGATTCCAGGCGGCAACTCCGGCGGATACCAGAAGCTCTACTCGGCCCTGGCTGCCGGGGGCGGCCCCGACCTCGCGCAAGTGGAAATGCGTTCCATCCCCGAGTTCCTCCTCGTCAACGGACTGGTGGACCTGTCCCGCTACGGGGCCAATGACCACGCCCATCTCTATGACGAGACACTGTGGAAGCAGGTCAGCTACGCCGGAGGCGTCTACGGCATTCCGCAGGATTCAGGCCCGATGGGGATGTTCTACCAACCCGCGGTCCTCGAATCAGTGGGCGGGACGACCCCCGCCACGTGGGACGAGTGGGCCGGCCTGGGCAAGGAACTCCGCTCCAGGGATGTCTACTTGGACTGCTTCCCCATCAGCGATGCCTCACCGTTTGCTTCCTATGCATCCCAGGCAGGCGCGGTGTGGCTACGCCCGGAATCCGACGGCTGGGTCATCAACATGACCGACGACGCCACGCTCAACACGGCCCGGTTTTTCGATCAAGCCATCAACCAGGACATCGTCAATACTGCCTACGGAGCCTTTTCCCCCGCATGGTTTGCCGCCGCAGCCAAGGGTGGCATTGCCTCCACCATCACGGGCAGTTGGGGTGACGCCCTGGTCCAGGGTGTCAGCGGCTCCGAAGGCAAATGGCGCGTTGCTCCCATGCCCACGTGGGACGGCAGCGGGTTCGGGTCCAGCTATCTGGGAGGTTCCACCGCCGCAGTGCTGGCCAACAGCAAGCACCCCAAAGAGGCACTCGAGTTCGCCGTCTGGCTCACCACCTCCACGGAAGGGATCGATGCCGAGATCAAGCACAGCGGCATCGGCTGGTCGCCCAACCCCGGTTTCATCGGCACTGAGCGGAAGCAACCGTCCACCTTCTTCAGTGGCCAACGCTACAACGAGGAAGTGTTTGTTCCAGCCACGGGCCAACAAAACACGGACTGGTCCTGGTGGCCGGTCACCCAGCAGTCGTTCAACATCCTCAGTGACGGTTTCCGGAAGAAGGCATTCGGGACCAGCTTGGTGGACTCAGTGGTGAAGTCCGAGCAGCAGATCATGGAGGTCTTCAAGAACAAAGGCCTGAGCATCCGGAAGGAAACGTCATGACCACCGTCCGCACCGTTCCAGTCAGCCAACGCTCCGGACCACCACCATCCCGCAGTAAGCGAACCGGAGCCACCACCCGGGCACCCTGGCTTCTGCTTGCGCCGTTCCTGGCATTGTTCGCCCTTACGTTTATCCTGCCCATCATCGCCGCCGTTGGTTCCAGCTTCACCAAGGTCACCCGCCAAGGCCTCTTCGGCGAAGCCGGCGTTACCAGCGAATTCGCGGGATTCGGCAACTACGCATTGGCACTGGGCGACGGAGGTTTTGTGGCCTCCATAGGACGCATGCTGCTCTTTGGCGTCGTTCAGGTTCCTGTGATGATCATTTTCTGCACCGTCCTGGCCTTGCTCCTGGAATCAGCTTCGGCACGATGGCCGGGGTTCTTCCGCGCCGCCTATTTCCTTCCCTACGGGGTGCCAGGTGTGATCGCCACCATCCTCTGGTCCTTCCTCTATGTGCCCGGACTCAGCCCCTTGTTCGATGTAGCCAAGATCGTGGGCCTGACTCCTGACTTCCTGGGTGCCAACAGCGTGCTCTGGTCAGTGGCCAACATCGTGACGTGGAGCTACACCGGCTACAACATGCTGATTATCGTCGCCCAGTTGAAGGCCATTCCGGGGGAACTCTACGAGGCCGCGAAAGTGGACGGCGCCTCGACGTGGCGGGTTGCCCGGAGCATCCAGCTTCCCCTGATTCGTCCCGCGTTGGTCCTCACCACGGTTTTCTCGATCATCGGCACGCTCCAACTGTTCGCCGAAGCCCAGGTGTTGAAAACGGTAGCTCCTGCCATCGACAGCCAGTACACCCCGAACCTCAGCGCCTACACCACGGCCTTTGCCTACAACGATTACAACGTCGCCGCTGCCCAGTCGGTCATCATCGCCGTCGCGGCATTTGTTTTGTCCTTCGCCTTCCTCGCATTCACGAACAGGAAGTCCTCATGACCACAACAGCCACCAAACCGACGTCGAACATCCCGTCACCAGCCGGCAAGCCCGCCATGGGAGCGGACCGCGCGGCAGGGCGGCGCCGCTCATCCACCATCATCGTCACCGCGATCCTGGTGATCGTGGCACTGTACTTCCTGATTCCCGTGTACTGGGTCTTCGTCGCCTCAACAAAGTCCACCGCGGATCTCTTCTCTACCAACGGTTTCTGGTTCGCATCCACGTTTTCCTTGGGCGAGAACATCGCCAAGGTGGTCAGCTACGACAATGGGATCTTTGGCCGCTGGTTCCTGAACTCGGCCATCTACGCGGGCGTTGGCGCACTGCTCGCCACATACTTCGCCGCGGCCGGCGGGTACGCGCTGGCCAAGTACCGGTTCCGCGGACGGAACCTGGTGTTCGGCACCATCCTCGGCGGAGTCCTGGTTCCCGGCACGGCCACGGCGCTGCCCCTGTTCCTCCTGTTCAGCCAGATGGGACTCGCCAACACCTACTGGAGCGTCCTGCTTTCATCCCTTGTCTCGCCTTTCGGCCTGTTCCTCTGCAGGATCTACGCGGAAGCCACCGTGGATACAGCCCTGATCGAGGCGGCACGGATCGACGGCGCAGGGGAACTCAGGATCTTCCACACCATCGGGCTTAAGGTACTCACGCCTGCCCTCGTCACGGTCTTTCTCTTCCAACTTGTAGGCATCTGGAACAACTACTTCCTGCCGCTGGTCATGTTGTCCGACTCCGAGCTCTACCCCATCACACTCGGTCTCAACAACTGGCTTAGCCAGGTTGACCGCTTGCCCGAATTCTATGAACTCACCACCGGCGGAGTGTTGCTGTCCATCATTCCGCTCAGTATCGCAATGGTCGTCCTGCAACGCTTCTGGCGCGGCGGACTGACAGAAGGAGCCGTTAAGTAATGCCTTTGTCCCCAGAACACCAGCACGTTTCCTACCTCACGGATCCCGGCCCCGGATCCGGAAACAGGATGCCCGCGCGCTCGTGGCTGCACAGTGATGCCCCGGCACTCTCCCTTAATGGTGAGTGGCGTTTCAGGCTTCTGCCGGGTGGTCCCGGCACGGCGGGCGGACGTGGAGTCCTTCCCGCGGGAGAAGCAATCGAAGGAGTCTCGGAGGAAGCCCTGGATGACTCAGGATGGGACCAGATGCCGGTTCCCGCCCACTGGGTCCTGGAGGGCCGTGGCCGTTATGGACGCCCGATCTACACCAATGTCCAGTTCCCTTTCCCTCTTGATGCGCCGCACGTCCCGGACCACAATCCGACCGGCGACTACCGCCGGACTTTCGAGGTACCGGCGGAGTGGAGTGAAGCCGGGAAAATCCTTCTGCGCTTTGACGGCGTGGAATCCCGGTACAAGGTGTGGCTCAACGGGAGCCTGATCGGCGTTGGCACGGGAAGCCGCCTCGCCCAGGAATTCGATGTCACCGAAGCCGTACGGCCCGGCAGGAACCTGATTGCCGTCAGGGTCCACCAATGGTCCGCGTCCAGCTATGTGGAGGATCAGGACCAGTGGTGGATGCCGGGCATTTTCCGGGACGTCACCCTTTTGGCCAGGCCCCTCGGCGGAATTGACGACGTCTGGCTCCGCACCGCATTCACCAATGCAGGAGCAGGAACCATCGATCCTGAGATCGTGGCCTCCCCCGCCGCCTTCCCCATCAGGCTCAGCGTGCCGGAACTGGACGTCGACGTCGTCTGGAACTCGCCTGCCGACGTCGCCCCTGTGGCGATCACCGCCGTCGAACCTTGGTCCGCAGAAGTTCCGCGCCTGTACAACGCCACTGTGGCCAGCGAAAGCGAGACCATATCGCTGCGCCTCGGTTTCCGCAGCGTGGAGATCCGGGGAGACCAGTTCCTGGTGAACGGCCGGCGCGTAGTGTTCCACGGAGTTAACCGGCATGAGACCCACCCGGACCGGGGCCGCGTGTTCAACGAAGACTTTGCACGCGAGGACCTGGCCTTGATGAAGCAGTTCAACGTCAACGCCATCCGAACCAGCCACTACCCGCCCCACCCACGCTTGCTGGACATCGCCGATGAGCTGGGCTTCTGGGTGATTCTGGAATGCGACCTCGAAACCCATGGTTTCGAGGCGCACGGCTGGGTTGGCAATCCCAGCGACGATCCCGCTTGGCGTGAGGCCCTGCTGGATCGGATGGAACGGACGGTGGAACGGGACAAGAACCACCCGTCGATCGTCATGTGGTCCCTGGGCAACGAGTCCGGAACAGGATCAAACCTTGCTGCCATGTCCGCCTGGACGCATGCCCGTGACTCCGGGCGACCGGTCCATTACGAAGGCGACTACACGGGCGCCTATACCGATGTGTATTCGCGCATGTACTCCTCCGTCCCGGAGACCGAATCGATTGGCCGCGACGACTCCGGCTCACTCCTGCTGGGTTGCTCCGCCGCGGAGTCGGCCCGCCAGCGGACCAAGCCGTTCATCCTGTGCGAATACATCCACGCCATGGGCAACGGTCCGGGCGCCATCGACCAGTACGAGGACCTCGTGGACCGCTACCCCCGCCTGCACGGTGGGTTCGTTTGGGAGTGGCGGGATCACGGCATCCGTACCACCACCTTGGATGGCACGGAGTTCTTCGCCTATGGCGGCGACTTTGGCGAGGTGGTGCACGACGGGAACTTCGTGATGGACGGCATGGTCCTGTCCGACTCCACACCAAGCCCTGGACTCTTTGAGTACAAGCAGGTTGTCTCGCCGTTCCGTTTGGGTTTTGGACCGGAAACGCCCGACGGCGGCACGGGCCGGTTCGTGTCCGTCGCCAACCTGCGGCACACGGCGGATGCATCGGATATTGTGCTGCGCTGGCGTACCGAGGTGGACGGGGTGGTAAACGCTTCCGGCGAACTGGACGTGCTCACGGAAGCGGGAACGCCGCTGGCTGCCGGCGATGCGGCGCGGATCGCGATGCCGGCGTTCGCGCCCGTGGCCTCTGCCGAATACTGGCTGACGGTGGAGGCCGTCCTCCGAAAGGACACAGCGTGGGCAGAAGCCGGGCACGTTATCAGCGCCGCGCAATTGGAGCTGACCGAGACAGGTCCGCGCCAGGCAATACCCCGCCCTCTTGTTCTGCCTTCGCGGCCTGATGGCGGGGCGCCGACAACGTTGACCTTGGGACCCGCGGCTTTCCAGGACGGCCGTCTGGTCTCGCTGGCCGGCTTGCCGGTGACCGGGCCGCGCCTCGAACTGTGGCGGGCACCGACCGACAACGACGCCGGTGCAGGGAGGGGCAGCTACGACACCGCCGATCCATGGCTGAACAACGGGAACGGGGTGCCTGCCCCGGCCCTGGCAGAGCAATGGCGCCAAGCTGGACTCGACCGCTTGACTGCGCGTGTAGAGGACGTCGTTTCCAGCGGTGACGGCCTGCGTGTCCGTACGCGCTATGCCGCCGCGAACAGCTCGCACTGGGTCTCCGTGACCGAAGAGTGGCAAGTATCCGGCGGCGAGCTCTGGCTGCGCGTTGACGTCATCCCCGGATCCCGCTGGGACATGGTCTGGCCCAGGGTGGGCATCCGTTTGGACTTGCCCGGTTCGGTTGACGGGGTCTCGTGGTTTGGTACGGGACCGCGCGAGTCCTACCCGGACAGCCGCCGTTCCGCCCTGGTAGGCCGGTACTCGGCAGGAATTGAGGAGTTGTCCGTTCCTTACTCCAAACCCCAGGAGACCGGACACCGGAGCGATGTACGGTCACTGGACCTGCAAAACTCCGGCCATCCTTGGTTGCGGTTCGACGCTGTCCCTGATTCCCGTGGGCGCCTGCCGGGATTTACCCTGGCAGGGCACACAGCCCAGGAAATGGCCGGCGCGGATCACCCCCACGAACTGCCGGCAAGCCAAGGCAGCTACCTGTACCTCGACGCCGCTCAGCATGGACTGGGTTCGAGGGCCTGCGGGCCGGATGTCTGGCCTGACTTTGCGTTGCGGCCCGAGGCCAGGAATCTGACGTTCAAGATCACGGACGTGGGCTAGTACACCCGTTGTGGGGCCTGCTCTGCGCGTTTCCAGGCCGGAATAGCGCGCAGAACGGGCCCCACAACACGGTCAGGGAACAGCCACCGGCTCCTTGCGTGCGGCGTCCTTGCGGATGGTGGCACTGATGACGGCGGCCACGGTGCACATGGCTGCCGCACCAAGCCAGGCGTAGTTGTAGTGCCCCGTGGCGTCGCGGATGAATCCGGCCAGGAGAGCCGCCACGGCTGCTCCGAGCTGGTGGGCCGCGAACACCCAACCAAACACCACGGAACCATCTGCACCGAAGACGGAGCGGCAGATGGCCGCCGTGGGCGGGACGGTGGCAACCCAGTCCAGGCCATAGACCACCACGAAGATGATCATGCTTGGCTCCACCGTGGAGCCCAGCAGCAAGGGCAGCACCAGCAGCCCGATGCCACGGAATTGGTAGTAGATGGCCAGCAGCACCTTCGGGTTGAACCGGTCCGTTAGCCAACCGGAGGCGATGGTGCCCACGATATCGAAGATCCCCACCACGGCCAGCAGCCCGGCAGCAGTAGTTTCCGGCATGCCATGATCGTGCGCCGACGGTATGAAGTGCGTTCCGATCAGTCCGTTGGTGGTAGCACCGCAGATTGCGAAACCGGCGGCGAGCCCCCAGAACGTCCGTACCCTGCTGGCCCTTTTCAGGACCTGGAGTGCCCGCACCGCAGCGTTGACCGGCTTGCCGCCCGGCGTCGTGCTTTCCTCCGGGGCGGCCACCTCCGTTGGCGCTTCGGCACCGTATGGAAGGACCCCGACGTCGGCAGGTGAGTTGCGCAACCAGCGCAGCACCAGCGGAACAACGGCAAGCGCGCCGGCGGCGATGAGGAGTGATGCACCCCGCCAACCGGGGTTTTCGGCGAGCGCCGCGATGAAGGGCAGGAAGACGAGCTGCCCTGCTGCGCTTCCGGCGGTGAGGATGCCGATCACCAGGCCGCGGCTCTTGGCGAACCAGGTGTTGGCGATGGTAGCGGCAAACACCAGCGCCATGGATCCCGTTCCCAGTCCAATGAGCAGGCCCCAGGTGAACAGGATCTGCCAGGACTGGTTTACGAAGACGGTGAGTGCGGAGCCCAGCCCGATCAGGCACAGCGCCAGTGCCGTGACCTTCCGGATCCCGAACCGCTCCATGAGGGCCGCCGCGAAGGGAGCCGTCAGTCCGAAGAGCACCAGGTTGATGCTGACCGCCAGTGACAGGACGGTGGTTGACCATCCGAATTCCTCGCGCAGCGGGACCATCAGCACCCCCGGAGCGGCACGGAATCCCGCTGCTCCCACCAGGGCCAGGAATGCGACGGCGGCTACGATCCATGCGGGGTGGAGGCGGCGTGCGGGCTTCTTCCCGTCCGGAGTGGCCCCGGCGTCGGAGGTGCGGGTTGTCTTTGACGCGGTCATGCGGGCATCTCCGTTTGCTGTGATGTGGTGGCCGGTCCGCCTGGTGGTGCGACCGCCAGTTGGATGGGGTGCCCGCTCCTGAGGCTGTGCCAGCTGGTATTGGCTGCCGTAAGGGGTGTCCCGCAGTGCGTGCAGGTATCGGCGGATGACGTTGGCTGTCCGCAGTCGGTGTGGATGACGCGCATATGGGAAACGTCGTTGGGTGCATCCAGGTGCTTCTCGGCCCAGATGATGATGGCATTGAGCACGGGGAGCGCGTCTTCACCCTTGCGGGTCAGTACGTATTCGTGCCGGGTCCTGCCGCCATCCTGGTAGGGACGCTTGGCCAGCAGCCCAGCCTCCACGAGCCAGCCGAGCCGCTTGCTTAAGACGTTGTCGGCCACATCGAGCCGCTTCTTGATGGTGTCATAGCGGCCATTCCCGAAGAAGATTTCCCGGAGGACCAGGCTGCCCCAGGGATCACCAAGGACATCAAGGCCACGGGCAAGGCTGCAGGTCCTGGCAGACCAGTCCGAACGCAAAGGCATGATGTGAACGTACCTGACTTCTTTGAAGAAAGCCAGAGCGCCCCCGCGGGCGCGACACACCCCCTTGGTTTGCCCCGGTTTCACTCGTGGTTCACCAGGCTCTCCTACGCTGGCTTGGTCAACTCTGACCACGAAAGGCGTTAGTTAATGTCCTTGAAGTTCCCTGATCTGGTTAATCGTTCAACCGACGGCTCGCTTTCCCGGCGCGGCTTCCTCGGCACCGCCGCCGCGGCCACCGCCCTGGCGGCCACCGGCTCCCTGCTGCCTCCTTCGGTCCAGGCAGCGATGGCCAAGCCGGTACCGCCGGGAGACCTCCAGTCCATCAAGCACGTGATCATCCTCATGCAGGAAAACCGGTCCTTCGACCACTATTTCGGCTCCCTGCGCGGCGTCCGGGGCTACGGGGACAAAGCTGTAACCCGGCTGCCGGGTGGGACCTCCATGTTCGAGCAGCCCCGGGCCACGGGCGGCACGGTGCTGCCTTTCTCGCTGCGGAAGGCAGCCGAACTGGCCGGCCGTCCCGGCTCGGACATTCAATACCTGGGTGACCTCGACCATTCGTTCTCCGGAACAACGGCAGCCTGGAACAACGGATGGTGCGACCGGTGGATTCCGGCCAAGAGCGCGTCCACCATGACGTTCTACGAGCGGGCCGACATCCCCCTGCAGTACGAACTCGCCGACACCTTCACCATCTGCGACGCGTACCACTGCTCGGTCAACGGTTCCACCAACCCCAACCGGAATTACCTCTGGAGCGGCACCACCGGAACCGAACCGGGCAGCACCAAACGTGCCGTCACCAACGCGGCCTACGGTTACACCCACGGCGGCTATGACTGGACCACCTACCCCGAACGCCTTGAACAAGCCGGCATTCCCTGGAGGATCTACCAGGACTGGGACAACTTCACGGACAACGCCGTGGAATACTTCCAGACATTCAAGGCGATCGGCCGCAAGATACTGGCGTCCGTGGAAGGAAACCTGCGGACCACCGAAGAGTTCTACGACAAGCTCGCCGGCAGGACCGCCGCAGAGCAGGACCGCCTGCTGGCCCAACTGCACGAAGGCCGGGCGACGCTGAGCGAAGCAGAGAAGGCACTCTTCGACAAAGCGATGTGGCGCGGGCGCCCTGACACCTTGTTGGAACGCCTCAGTGCCGACATCGCCGACGGCACTCTTCCCCGCGTCAGCTGGCTGGTTCCCTCCGCGGCCGACTCGGAACACCCCGGCGCCTCCACACCAGTGGGCAGCGCCAACTTCGTCTACCGGCTGCTGGACACCGTGGCCAGCAACCAGGAGACGTGGGACAGCACCGCGATCTTCCTGAACTTCGATGAGAACGACGGCTACTTCGACCACGTTCCCCCGCCTGTCCAGCCGCGGCCCGCCTCCGGTGAGGACACCGAATGGACCACGGGCCAGCCCATCGGCCTGGGGCCCCGCGTGCCCATGACCGTGGTTTCACCGTGGACGATCGGTGGCTACGTGAGCTCCGAGGTGTTCGACCACACGTCCGTGCTGCGCTTTTTGGAGCGCTGGACCGGAGTGGAGGAACCCAACATCTCGCCGTGGCGCCGTGAGGTCTGCGGGGATTTGACGGGGGTGTTCAACTTCCAGTCCCCCGGCACTCCTCCCGTGCTTGACCAGCCCGGCCCGGTACCGGCCAAGATCAGCCGCTGGCGACCCAATCCACCAGCCGTCCCGGTGGCTCCGATCCAGGAGGCGGGGAGCCGGCCGGCGCGGCCGCTTCCCTACCGTCCCAGGGTGTCCGCCGCGGTCCGGCCTGCGGGGATCACGCTGGCGTTGGCCAATGACGGCCGGCGCTCCACGCACTTCACTGTCTACGGCTACGCGGGCGAAGTCACCGAACCCCGCCACGTGGATGTCCTCGGCACCCACAGCGTGGACCTGCCCGCTCCCGGCGGCGGCTTTGACGTGGTGGTCACAGGCCCCAACCGCTACCAGTACGAGCTGAAGGGCTCGACGGCGGGTGCCGCGTCCGGCGTCGACGTTCGCCTTAACGGCTTCCGCGGCGGCAAGGCCGTGGAGCTGGAAGTCCGCAACACCGGCACGGCAACCGTCACCGTGCGCCTGGAAGCGCTGCAGTACGGGGACCGTTCCGAATCCGTGCGGCTCAAGCCGGGCCAAGTCAGGAAGATCGGCTGGGAGACCATCCAGGGCTGGTACGACGTGGAGGTCACGAGCCCTGACGACGCATCCTTCCGGCGGCGCCTGACCGGCCGTGAAGAAGATGGCCGGGAGGGTATTTCAGGCTAGGCCGTAGTGCGGGGTGCGGCGTCTGCGCCAGGTGCGGCTCCGGGGCTGGTCCGGCCCTCCCCGGGGTCGCTGGACCGGGCCGCCGCACCCTGCCTCAGCACGGCCCGTGACGGCCGATAGGCAAGCGCCCAGTAAGCCAGCATGGCCAACGCGCACACCACGCCAAGGCTGGACACCATCAGCTGCCACTGGGTCTGCGGATCCTTGCCCCATTCGGCAGCTCCCGCCCAGACGGCCAGGTTCTTGGGGGTCATGTAGAACGCAATGGTGGAGGCCACCACAATGATCCAGCCAGCCAGACGCATGCGTCCGCTGCGGGTGGGAACGCGGTGCATGGCGAAGGCCATGCTCGGCAGGGCAACAGCCACCCACACCCAGTGGTGCGACCACGAAACCGGGCTGATCAGCAGCATGAGGATCGCCGTTGCGGACACGGCAACGAAGTTCTCCTCGGCATTGACCGCCCACTTGATGATCAGGGCGGTCAGGACGGCCAGTCCCACTGAGCCTGCGAGCCAGACGAGGTTGGTGATCGTCGAATCGGGCATTCCGAAGTGCAGCAGCAAACCCTTCAGCGAGAGGTTGTCAACGTAGGCCGGCCCACCGATCCGTCCAGTGTCCGGAAGGATCCGGGTCCAGAACATGAGCGACGTTTGGGGCAGCGCTGCCCAGGCCGCGGCAATGGAGCCGAAGAACCCTGCTGCCATCCATGCGAGCGCTTTGAAGTCCTTGCGCACCAGGAAATAGAGCCCGAAGGCCAGGGGCGTGAGCTTGATGCCTGCAGCCAGGCCGATCAGGAGTCCGGCGGGCCAGCGGATCTGTCCTGCCCGCACTTTGCCGTAGAGCGCGAAGTCGGCCAGGATCACGCCCATCAGGATGATGTTGATCTGTCCAAAGACGAAGGTGTCACGCCATGGGCCCAGCAACAGGATGGCACCGGTGCCCAGTAACGCAGTGGTCCTGAAACGGTAGTCGGCAAACGCCGCCCGCCATTCCACATGGCCGAAGTAGTGCCTGGCCAGCCAGGCAGCGACCACGGCAGCTCCCACCAGGGCAGCGATGATGAAGACCAGGCTGCCCGCGAAGAAGCCCAACGCGGCGAGGCCTGAGAAAAGCAGGGCTGCGAACGGCGGATACGTGAACGGCAAGCCGTCGCGGACCGCGTAAAGGTCGCCGCCTTCCAGGATCCTGGTCCCACCGTAGTGGTAGACCTCGTAGTCATACAGGGCCGGCTGGTAATCCGTGTAGAGGAACCAGACCGCGACGGCGAGGGTGAACAGGGCAGCAAGGGTCAGCGTCCAGCCGCGCTTGGCGGTGGACGCTGCCGTTTGTACAGGAGAAGACACGGTGTCAGCCGTTGCTGATCTTGGCGAAGGCCTGTTCGAGGTCGGCAATCAGGTCCTCGGCATCCTCGATGCCGCAGGACAGCCGCAGCAGGTTCTCCGGAACCGCCAGCTCCGTGCCCTTCACGGAGGCATGGGTCATCTCGGACGGGTAGTTCATGAGGGATTCGATCCCGCCCAGGGACTCTGCCAGCGTAAAGACGGAGGTCGACTCGGCAACCGTGCGTGCCGCTGCCTCACCGCCCTTGAACTGTACAGACACCATGCCGCCGAACTTCTTCATCTGCCGGGCAGCCAGGTCATGGCCCGGGTGGTCGGGAAGTCCCGGGTACAGGACAGCTTCCACTTCCGGGCGCTGCAGCAGCCACTCGGCAACCGCCTGGCCGTTCTCGCTGTGACGGTCCATGCGTACGCCCAGGGTCTTGAGGCCACGCGTGGTCAGGAAGGCGTCCATGGGCCCGGACACAGCGCCAACGGCGAACTGGATAAAGCCGATCTTTTCGGCCAGTTCAGCATCCTTGACCACGATCGCTCCCCCCACCACGTCGGAGTGTCCACCGATGTACTTGGTGGTCGAGTGGACCACCACATCGGCACCCAGGGTGAGCGGGGTCTGCAGGTAGGGGGACGCAAAGGTATTGTCGACCACCAGGAGGGCACCGGCGTCGTGGGCTACCTGGGCGAGCGCCGCGATGTCGGTGATCTTCATCAGCGGGTTGGAGGGCGTCTCTACCCACACGATGCGCGTGTTGTTGGCGGCAACAGCACGTGCCACGGCGTCAAGGTCGGCCATGTCCACCGGCGTGTTTCCTACGCCCCAGTCACCCAGGACACGGTTGATCAGGCGGTATGTTCCGCCGTAGGCATCGTTGCCGAGGACGATGTGGTCTCCCGGGCGGGCCACCGCACGGATCAGGGAGTCCTCGGCGGCGAGGCCGGAGCCAAAGGAAAACGCGGCGGTGCCACCTTCCAGCGCGGCAAGCTGTTCCTGCAGCGAATCGCGGGTGGGGTTGCCGCCGCGGCCGTACTCGTAGCCGGAGCGGAGGCCGCCGATGCCGTCCTGGGCGTAGGTGGTGCTGAAGTGCAGGGGCGGAACGACCGCGCCGGTCCGTGGCTCGAAGGCCTGGCCGGCATGGACGGCCCGGGTGTTGAAACCGGCGTTGTTGCGTGCAGACATGGAAGCTCCTTTGTCAGTTGCTCAGGTAGGCAAGAAGGTCATGCCGCGTCAGGATGCCCACGGGGGCACCAACGAACGTGACCATGACGGTATCGACGTCGGACAACAGCTCGCGGGCAGCGGATATGGTCTCCAGCGATCCGATCACGGGGAGCTTGTCCCCCATGTGCTCGGCGATCTTGTCCGTGAGCTTGGCTTCGCCCCGGAACAGCTTGCTGGTCAGGCTGCGCTCGTCCACTGCACCAAGGACCTCACCCATCACCACCGGCGGTTCCTGCGACAAAACGGGGATGTGGGAGACGCCGAACTCGTTCATGATGTTGATGACGTCGCGCACGGACTCGTTCGGGTGGATGTGGACCAGGTCTGGAAGCTCACCGGTCTTGGACTTGAGGACCTCGCCCACGGACACTTCTTCCCCTCCTGAGAGGAAGCCGTAGGAACGCATCCATTGGTCGTTGAAGATCTTGGCCAGGTAGCCCCGGCCGGAATCGGGCAGGATCACCACCACGACGGCTGACTCATCCAGCTCCTGCGCGGCCTTCAGCGCAGCGACCACTGCCATGCCGGACGAACCACCCACCAGGAGGCCTTCCTCGCGGGCAAGGCGGCGCGTCATGGCGAAGGAGTCGGCGTCCGAAACGGCAATGACGTGGTCTGCCACCGTGGGATCGTAGTTGGCGGGCCACATGTCCTCGCCGACGCCCTCCACAAAGTAGGGACGCCCGGTGCCGCCGGAGTAGACCGAGCCTTCCGGGTCGGCACCAATGACCTTGACCCGTCCGCCGTCGGACTCGGGACGCTCCGCCGAGACCTGCTTCAGGAAGCGGCCCGTGCCGGTGATGGTGCCGCCGGTTCCGGCACCGATCACCACATGGGTCACCTTGCCGTCCGTGTCGCGCCAGATCTCCGGCCCGGTTGACTCAAAGTGGCTGCCCGGTGCGGCCGGGTTGGAGAACTGGTCCGGTTTGAAGGCGCCCGGAATCTCCTTGACCAGGCGGTCGGACACGCCATAGTAGCTGTGCGGGCTGTCCGGTGCCACGGCGGTGGGGGTCACCACGACTTCCGCTCCGTAGGCTTCCAGGACGGCGCGCTTGTCTTCGCCCACCTTGTCCGGCACCACGAATACGCACTTGTAGCCCTTCTGCTGCGCCACGAGCGCCAGGCCAACACCCGTGTTGCCGGAGGTAGGCTCCACGATGGTTCCGCCCGGCTTGAGCCGCCCGTCCTTCTCGGCCGCTTCGATCATTTTCACGGCGATGCGGTCCTTGATGGAGCCGCCGGGGTTCACGTATTCGAGCTTGACCAGGACGGTGGCCTTGATGCCTGCAGTAACGTGGTTGAGCTTGATGAGCGGCGTATTGCCTATGAGGTCCAACACGGACTGGGCGTACTTCATAGGTACAAAGTTACCGCCTGCCTGCTGCTCCCCGGACCGGCGGTCACCGGGAGTCAACCTCAGCTTCCCGCGGAAGAGTCTGTCTGCCACACGCCCAGGATGTTGCCTTCGGTGTCCTTGAAGTACGCGTACCAGCCCATGCCCGGTACGGCATCCTTGCCCTGCACTACCGATCCACCGGCCGATTCAACCTGGGCCAGGGCAGCGTCGACGTCCTCCACGTCCAGCGTGAGGATCGGCGTTTTCAGGTTGTCCGTACGGGGGAACAACGCGCCGTTGATGGCTCCTGGCTGTTTGGGTGCGCCTGTTTGTTCATCGGAATCAGTGGTGATGGCGATCGTATAGTCCATGCCCTGCATCGGGCTGAGGTTCCAGTCGAAGACGCTCTTGTAGAAGCTGTTGGCCCGGTCGGTGTCCTCGGTGGGGATTTCAAAGTGCACAATTCCAGCCATGGTTCCGCGCTCCTGGTTTTGGTTTGGGGCGCGGCCCACCCGCGCCACATCTGGGAGTCTAGACCCGCGCAATTTATTCCGTAAGGGTTGGCTGGCTCGGATTGTCGGTGGTGCGTGGGACCATTAAGTACATGACCATCGCAGAAGCCCCGCCCCTTGTTGCGGCCGCGGCAGATGCTTCTGTGCGGTGGCATCCCGGCGCAGCGTTCCGGCTGGACCAGACCCTCTTTCCCTTGATGCGCGGCAACGGCGATCCGTCGTTCGCTGCCCACCCAAACGGCTTTTGGCTGGCGTTCACCACGCCCGCGGGGCCCGCCACCTTGCGGCTCTCCGGTGGTGGTGCCGGCAACGTTTCCTTCGTGGATGCCCAGGCCTGGGGTCCCGGCGCAGGGGACGCCGTGGCAGGGGTGCCCCGGCTTTTGGGCGCGGCTGACGATTGGTCCGCCTTTGACGAGCCCGCTTTCCACCACACCCTCCCGCGGCTGGTGCGGGAAGCACGACGCCGGAACCTGGCTGTGCGGCTGCCTTCCACCGGCCGGGTGGTTGACTCCCTGGTGCCCACCATCCTGGAGCAGAAGGTCACCACCCTGGAGGCCCGGCGTGGTTACCGGTACCTGATGTACCGCTACGGAACCGACGCTCCCGGCCCGGCTGCTCCGCGAGGACTGCTCGTGCCGCCCACTGCCCGGCAGTGGCTTTCCGTTCCGTCGTGGGAATGGCACAAGGCAGGAGTTGGGCCGCAGCGTTCGGCCACGGTCATGCGCGCGCTGCAGTCCGCCGTCGCACTTGAACGCCTGGGCGCGGTAAGCGCGGCCGAGGCCGGAGCAAAACTGCAGTCCATTCCCGGCATTGGCGTGTGGACGGCGGCGGAGGTGGTGCAACGGACCCACGGCTGCCCCGACTCAATTTCCGTGGGCGACTACCACCTTGCGTCGTACGTTGGGTATGCGCTGACGGGCCGGAAGACGGACGACCCCGGCATGATCGAACTCCTCGAACCCTGGCGGGGGCAACGCCAGCGGCTGGTGCGGATGCTGTACCTGAGCGGGTTCCGCAAGCCCACCTTCGGACCGCGGATGACGGTCCAGGACCACCGCGCACACTGACCCTCCCCATGCGGACGGAAGGTGTCCGCGGAAGTATTTACCGTGCCCGCTGCCGGGTATAGCGTGGCGCCTGGAGTCAGCTAATCCCAGCCCTGCAGCTACCCGCCCTGGAGTGCCCGTGATCCACACGAACAAGCTCACCAAAACGTTTACTGCGAAAAAAGAAACGGTGGAGGCCGTCAAGGGGGTGGACATCGACGTCGCACCGGGTGAGTTGGTGGCCTTCCTGGGGCCGAACGGTGCCGGCAAATCCACCACCCTGCGCATGCTCACCACGCTGCTGAAACCTACCTCCGGCACCGCCACGGTGGCGGGGGTGGATGTCGGCGAGGACCCGGCCGGTGTCCGGGCACGCATCGGCTACATCGGCCAGGGCAACGGCGGCGGGCATAGCTACCGCGTCATTGACGAACTCATCATGCAGGGCCGCTTCTACGGCATGAACACCGCGGACGCCAAGGCGCGGGCCGAGACGCTCATGGCATCCCTGGACCTGGGCGACCTCGCCAAGCGCACCGTCATCAAGTTGTCCGGCGGCCAGCGCCGCCGCATGGACGTAGCCCTGGGACTCATGCACTCCCCGCAACTGCTGTTCCTCGACGAGCCCTCCACCGGAATGGATCCGCAGAACCGGGCCAACCTGTGGGAACACATCATGCGGATGCGTGCTGAACTCGGCACCACGATCGTGCTCACCACGCACTACATGGACGAGGCCGATTCCATGTCCGAGCGCGTGATCGTGATCGACCACGGCTCGATCATCGCCGACGACACCGCCGCCAGGTTGAAAGCGAACCTCGCCGGCGATCTCCTGGCGGTGGAGGTTGCGGCGGGGGCCGCTCCCGAGGTCCGGGGCCTGCTGGGCCGGGCCGCCGCAGAAGGCCAGCTTGAAGAGGCCGCCTACGACGGCGTGGTCCGCTTCCGGTTGCGGCTGGCGGAGGGAGCGCGCCTTGCGCCCGGCCTCCTGAAGGACATGCACGACGCCGGTGCTCCCGCCCAGTCAATGGAGCTGAAACCACCCACGCTCGACGACGTTTTCCTGGAACTCACGGGCCGCAGTTTGCGGGAAGGAGCTGAGGTTTGATGGCCGCAGAAGCCGCGGTGAAGGTGGGGACCGGCCTGCACAGGCCTGGGGTTTCCCGCGTTGTGTCCGACACCTGGTTCGTATTTTGGCGGGAGATGCTCCTGCCGCTGCGGGACCCGTTCTCGCTGATCTTCTCCCTGATCCAACCCTTGGTGTTTTTGGGGTTGTTTGGTCCACTGCTCAGTGCGTCGGTGGGTGCTCCGGTCTTTGGCGGACAGTCCACGCTGCAGTGGTTCCTGCCGGGCGTGGTGGTCATGATCGCCCTCTTCGGCACGTCCATGACCGGCTCCAACCTGCAGTACGAGCTCATGACGGGCTCCTACGAAAGGATTCTTGCCACTCCCCTGTCCCGTTCCTCTTTGATGGTCGGCAGGGCGCTGAAGGAGTGGGCTCCGCTGGTGGTCCAGGGCCTGCTGATCTCCGTGGTCTGCATCCCGTTCGGCTTCGTGTTCCATCCGGCGCACGTCCTGCTGGGCCTGGTGATCCTGGGTATCTTCGGCATCGGGCTGGGCGCTTTGTCCTACGCGTTGGCGCTGGTGTCCCGGAACAAGGAGTGGATTTTCTGGGGCGTGCAGCAAACCCTGCTGTTCCCGCTGATGATTTTGTCCGGCATCATGCTGCCGATCGAGGTGGGACCGGACTGGATGAAAGTGGCCAGCTTGTTCAACCCGCTGACGTACCTCGTCAATGCAGAGCGTGAGCTCTTCGCCGGAACGGTCGGCAACCACACGCTGTGGGGACTCGTGGCCGCCGTGGTGACTGCCGCCGTCGGGCTGGTGGTGGGGATCCGCACGATTGCCCGCAGCACCAAGTAGTGTCCGCCTGGCTTCTGCCACACCGTTGCCTGGCGCAACAGAGCCGTAACCACAGCAAAACCCGCCCTGTCCTGCCGGTAGTGTTGGGGCCATGAGTGAACCCATTGACCTGAAGGCCACGTTCATCCCCAACGAAGGCGAGTTCTACCGCGTGAAGCTTGCCCTGGAAATTGCGATCGATGAGGTGGTCAACGAGCCCGGCTGCATCCGTTACGAACTGACGGAAGCCACCGAGGAAAAGCTGGTGCTCACTGAGCGCTGGGAATCCGAGGAACTCCTGGACAAGCACTCCAAGGGAGTTGCCGTGCAGGACCTGAACGAGTCGTTGAGCGCCCTGCTTGCCGAACCGGTCAAGCTGGAACGCCTCTAAGACCAGCTGTCCCGGCAGAAACTGCCGGAAACAGGACGAGGTCGCCGGAAGTTTCCGGCGACCTCGTGTTTTTTCCGCGCTGGACGCGGGTTGGTCTAGTTTTCCTGGGCTTCGGCACGCTGCTTGGCAACGTGGGCGTGCACCTCGTCCATGTCCAGGCCCTTCACGGCCTCGATGACCTGCTCAAGCTGAGGGCCGTTGAGCGCACCCGGCTGCGAGAAGACCAGGACTTTCTCGCGGAAAGCCATCAGCGTGGGAATGGAAGAGATTCCGGCTTCGGCTGCAAGCTGCTGCTCGGCCTCGGTGTCCACCTTTGCAAAGACGACATCCGAGTGCTTGTCGGAGGCAGCCTCGTAAGTGGGCGCGAACTGGCGGCACGGGCCGCACCAGGCAGCCCAGAAATCCACCAGGACGATGTCGTTGTCCTCAACGGTCGATGCGAACTGTTCTCCAGTGATGTCAACTGTAGCCATGCTTCCACGGTACGCGACCCCGCCCGTCAAGTCCCGTGGATAGCGCCGCTGTTCGCTTCCCGCGTCACCGGGAATAAATGGCGGCGCGCCGGATGTAGCTATTTACCGAGGACGTAGCGCAGTGCCGAGGCATACAACGGCGCGACCTTGTTGTGGCCCGCTTGGGTGAGGTGGACGTCGTCGAGATAGTTGCCGTTTGCCCCGGCGATCGTGGCAGTGCCCGCCATGGAAATCCTAGGCCAGCCCCTCACGGCCGCTTCCCGGGTCACGAGCCCGTCCACCCAGCGGCGCTGCGCATGCCCGGCGTCGTAGCGTGACAGCACGCCATTGACCAGGATGGTGCTCCGCGGATATTTCCGGCGCAGTTCGTCCCAGAGCCGGTTCGCCTGGGACAGGATGGCAGCATCCGTGGCACCGATCCTTGCGTCATTGCCGCCCAGGTTCACCACTACCAGCCCCGGGTTGCCCTGGGGCAGCAGGATCCGGTCCGCCAGCATGGCATCGGTGGCCGAACCACCTCCGACGGCGGGACTGCCGGACACGTAGCCGAGTCCGCCGATGCTGCGGACCACCTGGCGCGGATAGCCCGCTGCCCGGGCGCCCTGTTCGCCCCAGGAATCCAGGTCGAGTTGCGAGTCCCCAAGGAACACCACCGTGGCAGCGTCCACCGGTTCGGCTGAGTAGAGTTCCTGCGTGGTCTCGTTCCAGATTGTTTCCAGCTTCTGGAAGGCCACATGGGCCCCGCGTGCGTCAGTCCAGGAGTCCTTCAGCGGCCACCCGAACTCCCCCGGGTTGATGGACCATACCTTGTAGGTAGGGTGGCCGACGATCCGTGTTCCCGTGGAGGGTCCCCAGACGAGCCAGCCGTTGACGAACTGCTGGACCAACCCGCCGGCCCTGGGGAGTTTGTCCGTCAGCGGCAGCCCCAACTGCCCGGCGGCTCCGCCCAGGGACACGTAGCGGTTGTGGATGTCGCCGTGGGTGGTGGAGTGGGCGCCCGTGGCGGCAGACCAGTAGACCGTGCCGCCTTGGAACTGCTGGTAGGCGAAAGAGGCCTGGCGGTACTCCTCACTGACCGGATAGCCCAAGGCACCGTTCTGCCCGCCCGTTGCATTCCAGTAGCCGCGGATGGCCCCGGCCAGTGCCTTTGCTCCCGTACCGGGAGACCAGACAATGGTGCCCCACTGATAGTGCTGCGCTGATCCACCGCTGCGCAGGCCACGGTACTCATCCGTGGTGGGGTAGCCAAGCTCGCCGTTCTCCATGCCGGACAGCCGCCACCGTTCACGGATCGCCCCCATGGAGGGATGCGCCCCCGACGCCGGCGACCACACCACAAAGCCCCGTTCAAAGACCTGGTACACACCGCCGTCGCGCAGTCCTGTCCGCTCACCGCTGGCCGGGTACCCGAGGTAGCCGCTTTCGAAACCCGAACGTCCCCACGCGAGGTGGATTGAACCGCCGGTCCGCTGCGCACCCGTGGCCGGCGAGTGGGTAATGGCGCCGCGTTCGAACACCTGCTTTGTTCCGCCGTTGCGAAGGCCGCTGGTGGTATCAGTCACGGGATAGCCGTGGAAACCGGCCGGACCGTCTGCGTCCCACCAGGAAGTGCGCACCGGGCCGTTGACCACCACGCGGGCGCCGGTGCGCGGGGACCAGGCGATGTCGCCTCCGACGAACCGCTGCACGCAGCCCGAAGCCGAACACTCTTCTGCGGCAGTCGGTTTGAGCAGCACGCTGCGCGCCCACGTACTGGTGGTGTAGAGGTGTCCGATGGCGCCCGTCACGGGCGGCGTGGCCGTCTCGGTCACCACCCTGGCGGGCGCCGAAGCAGCAGGCTGTGCGGTGGCCGTGGGCGCGGCCGCCGCCGTGCATGCAAGCACGACCCCTGCCAGCAAAAGCGCCGTGGCTGTTCTGTGGATCCTGCGGACTGACCGCGTGGTCGCTGACGCTGCGAACCTCATACTGCTACCCCATGAAAACCCGGGCGGAAGCCCTGCCGCTGCTTCCGCACCGGAAACAGTGAAGCAAGTATGTTCGACGCCGGCATATGGTTGCCTCCCGACGCGGCCTTTGGTGCCACATCGTTATGATGCGGGCACCTTGTGGGGAGGCGGGCACGGGCCTGGCGTATGGGCATGCCGGGAATTGTGCCTGGCCCCGCAATCCGGGTTGCGGGGTTACGGAAGACCTTCGGGCAGCGGGAAGTGCTGCACGGGCTCGACTTTGGGGTGGAACGCGGCTCGGTCTTCGCCGGACTGGCGCTGCTGAGCGGAACCGTGGCGCTGTGCGCCGGGGCGCTGACGGGCCGCAAGGTCCATGGGCTGGCTGCCGGGGCGGGCGTGGCGGTGCTCGGCTACGTTTCCAATGCCGTGGGGCGGCAGGCACCCGACCTCGAGTGGCTCTTGGATTTCTCGCCCTACCACTGGGCCTACGGCAATTCGCCGGTCACCAACGGGGCCAATGCGGGTGCCGCGGCCGCCCTGTGGGGTATCTCGGCGATTCTCGTGGTGGCCGCTGCGGTAGGGCTGCAGCGGCGGGACGTCGGCTCTTAGCTCCACACGTGGGGAGCCGGACGGCGCGCCCCGGGGAGGGCGTTGTTTTCCCGCCACTCGTGGATCCATCCGGGCAATTCCATGTCCGCAGGCGGAGCGCCGAACTCTGCGATGATCTCCTCCTGGGTCACCGGCCTGCCCTTGGCTACAAGGCGCGTGGCGATGTGTGCACGGGCGTAGATTTCGCCGTCCACCACCATGCGCTGCTCAAAGTAGATGGCCTTGGTGTCCAGCCCGATGATCCGGGTTTCGATCGTGTATTGCTGCCACAGCTGGAGCGATTTCCGGAACGCGATGGTCTCACCGGAAGCGACCGGGCTCCAACCACGTTTGCGCATCTTCCGCCAGATCCCGCTGCGCACCATGAGGTCGAACCGGCCCAGGTCCATCAGGGAAAAGTACATGCCGTTGTTGACGTGCAGGGCGATGTCGATGTCGGTGGGCAGGACCCGCAGCGGCAAGGATGACGTGTCCCAGGCTTTCAGAGGGGGACGCCTGGACGAGGTGAACAGCAGCAACAGGGTTCGCAGTAGGAGGTGCATTCCACCATGTTACCCGCGGGTAACATTTTGCGTCACCAAGGAATTGCCTGGTGCAGCCCCTGATTTATGTCCAACTTATGTCCAACGTTTGCACAAACGTTTACCGCCGGTTCATGAATCCCGTGCACAATATCTGGAACCCCGAAACGTCGTGAAGATTCAAGGAGAACCCTGTGAGCGAACTGCTGACCACCCCAATCCCCGGTGACGTATGGCCCACCCTGGACCGGCACCAGGAAGTCGTCCTCCAGGACGCCCGCGGCAACCGCATCGAAGGCACCATCGACGGCATGACGGATGACCGCAGCACGCTTTGGGTCCAGCTCAAGGGCGGCCTGGGCCGGCAGCTGGTCCACCACATGGACGGCTACTGGCTGGAAACTCCCGCCGCCTAGCTGCTTTCGGCCGGATTCGGGCGTTGGCTGTGGCTAGTATTCCCGTATGACTCAAGCGCGCTACCGGGACCTTGTGGAGTGGCCCCTGATGGCCACGGCCCTGATCTTCCTCACTGCGTACGCCTGGCAGGTCATTGGGCGCGTGGAAGGTCCTGCCGCCCTGCCCTTCGAAATCGTCCTGTGGATCACCTGGGGCATCTTCGCCCTGGACTATTTCATCAATCTGTGGCTGGCCGAAGAGCGCGGACGATGGTTTCTCTGGAACCTCCACGAGCTCCTCATCGTGGTACTCCCTTTCTTCCGGCCACTGCGCCTCCTTCGCCTCGTCACACTGCTGTCGGTCCTGCACCGGACCGTGGGCGAAACCCTGCGGGGGCGGATCGCCACCTATGTCGCCGGTTCGGCAGCCATGCTGATCCTGGTCGGGGCGCTGGCCGTCCTCGATGTGGAACAGAATGCCCCCGACGCCAAGATCGTGAGCTTCGGCGACGCTGCCTGGTGGGCCATCACCACCATCACCACGGTGGGCTACGGCGACCTTTACCCCGTCACGCCCATCGGCAGGCTTGTGGCCGCCGCGCTCATGATGAGCGGCATTGCCGTGCTGGGTATCGTCACCGCGTCCATCGCCTCCTGGCTGGTGCAGCGGATCGAGGAGAACGCTGAGGACGTCGCCTCCGCCATGGAAGAGAAAACGACGGCGGCAGAGGCACCTGTCCGTGCCGAGATGGCCGGACTCGTGGCCGAAATCGCCGCGTTGCGCAAAGAGATTGCAGAACTCCGGGAGCACACCGCCCGGCGCAGCGAAGCGTAAGACCGCCCGGCCGCTGCCATGTGGCCGGTAGGCAACCCGGGATGCAACCGGGACGAACAAAAAAAATCCCCGGAACCAGATGGTTCCGGGGATTTCCCGTTGGTGGCAGATGAGGGATTCGAACCCCCGTAGGCAGTGCCAGCTGATTTACAGTCAGCCCCCTTTGGCCGCTCGGGTAATCTGCCGAACTTCAAAAGAAGATCACTTCCGGAAGACCGTTTCTTTTCGAGCCGGTAACCGAAGGCAGAGACAACCTTACAGAACTTCCGTCCAAGAATCTAATCGGGAGCGCACGGCCCGGAATCGCCCGGGAATCAGGCCTCTCCGAGGATCCGTCCGGCCAGTTTCGCCTCGAACTTCGCGGCCTGTTCGGCGGTGATCTGGTTGAGCTCCACGGCCCGCTGCAGGTCTGCGTGGACACCGTCCATGCGTGCAGCCGCATCGGGTACCGGGCTGAGGACAATCGAGGCCGCCACCGCTGCCGCTGCCACCGCGCCGGCTGCGGCAACCGCCGCCGTGCCCAAGGTTCCGGCCGCCACGGACGCGGACTTGCTGACATACTGGACGGCCTTGCTGCTCATGCTTACCTCCGGCGGTGTGCTCTTCCAACAGGTACAACTCTCGGTCCACAGCCTTCGTTCCAACCCTGCGTGTGCTGTGAGCGAACTGTGAAAGGGATCCACGGACCCAATGCTGCCCTTCCGTACTAGGCTTGATGCCAGACAAACCGCCCTTACCGGGCCCCAAACCCAAGGAGAGTCATGGCAGGCGAATCAACGTTCGACGTCGTCAGCAAGGTGGACAAGCAAGAGGTCGCCAACGCGCTCAACCAGTCACAGAAGGAAATCGCTCAGCGGTACGACTTCAAGGGAGTCGGCGCCGAGATCGACTTCAGCGGCGAGAAGATCCTCATGAAGGCCAACTCCGAGGACCGCGTCATGGCTGTCCTGGATGTCTTCCAGTCCAAGCTCATCAAGCGCGGCATCTCCTTGAAGTCCCTGGACCAGGGCGAGCCTTACCCCTCGGGCAAGGAATTCCGCCTGGAGTGCACCATCAAGGAAGGCATCGCCCAGGACATCGCCAAGAAGATCAACAAGATCATCCGCGACGAAGCCCCCAAGTCCGTCAAGTCCCAGATCCAGGGCGACGAACTCCGCGTCACGTCCAAGTCCCGCGACGACCTGCAGGCCACCATGGCCATCCTCAAGAACTTCGAGGAAGCCGACCTGCAGTTCGTGAACTTCCGCAGCTAGGTTCTGCACCAGGAAAAGCCGGGGTGTGCCGCACCCCGGCTTTTTGCCTTTCCGGGGGTTCGCACTTGACTCAGTGGCCGCCCGGCGACCTCAACGAACCCCGCGCGGCTAGGACAACGGCCGCCCTGCCATCCGCTCCAACCGGGCAATGCGGTCTCCCATGGGAGGGTGCGTGGAGAACAACCGGCGCATTCCACCGCCCCGGAACGGGTTGGCGATCATCAGATGCGAGGCGTTGACGAGTCGCTGGTCCTGCGGCAGCGGAAGCTGGGAAACTCCGGACTCGATCTTCCGCAGCGCCGAAGCCAGCGCCAGCGGGTCCCCGGTAAGTTGGGCACCGTCCTCGTCGGCGTCGTATTCCCGCGTGCGGGATATGGCCATCTGGATTAGCGAGGCCGCGAACGGCGCCAGCAGGGCCATGGCGATCATGGCGATCGGGTTGGCATTCCGCCGGTCCCCGCCGCCGAAGAACAGCAACATCTGCCCCACGGACGTGATGACGCCGGCCACGGCGGCGGCCACTGACGACGTCAGGATGTCCCGGTTGTACACGTGCATCAGTTCGTGGCCCAGCACCCCCCGGAGTTCACGGGCATCGAGCAGGTGCAGGATCCCTTCGGTGCAGCACACTGCGGCGTTCTTGGGGTTGCGGCCGGTGGCGAAGGCGTTGGGCGTCATGGTGGGCGAGAGGTAGATCCGGGGCATCGGCTTGTTGGCCCGTACGGACAACTCCCGGACAATCTGGTACAGCTGGGGAGCCTGGGCCTCGGAGACAGGGTAGGCAGACATGGAACGGATGGCGATCTTGTCGCTGTTCCAGTACCCGTAGGCCGTGGTTGCCACGCCGATCAGTGCCATGATCCAGATAGGGGCAGAGCTGCGCGTACCGGCGCCGATGAGGGCGCCCAAACCCAACAGCACCGCCCACAACACGCCAAAGAGCGCTGCGGTCTTGAGTCCATTGTTGTGTCTGTGCACGGTGGTCCAATCGCTTTCGTCGGTTGTTTTGTCCGGATTAACGCCGACGGCGGGCGGCATGTTCCGCGGGCCCGGCCCCCGGGGCGGTGAAAGGCTTCGGCTCAGGGCGTGGGGTGCTTGGCATCGTACGCCACAAAACCGGGTTGCAGCCGGGAGGCCAGCCAGGCCAGGACGATGCAAAGGATGCCGCCCAGCAGCAGCACTCCCCCTTCGCTGAGGAACTGCGTGACTCCCCCGGCCAGCATGTCTCCTACCCGCGGACCGCCGGCAACCACCACGATGAACACGCCCTGCAGCCGGCCGCGCAGATGGTCCGGCGTGGCGGACTGAAGGATCGTGGTGCGGAAGACGGCGCTGACGGAGTCTGAAATGCCTGCGAGCGCGCAGCACGCTGCGGCCGGTATCAGCCATGGGGTGACTCCCCCGCGCCCGGCGTCTCCGGCGAGCAGCACCACCAGGCCGAAGCCGCCGATGGACGCACCCCAGCCAACCACTGCCCACACCACGGCACTGCCTTGCCGCCGGACACGGCCCAGCGGTCCGGAGAACAGCCCCGCCAGGAAAGCGCCCACGGCCGTGGAGGCGAGCAGCACACCCACAGTGGTTTCGCCGCCCCCGATCATGACGGCCCCGATGGCCGGCATGAGGGCGCGGGGCTGGGCGCAGATCATGGCGATGAGGTCGATGATGAAGGTCATGCGGACGTTGGGCCGGGTTCCCAGGAACCTGAAGCCTTCCACCACGGAGCGCAGGCCCGGCCGGACCGCATCGTCGGACGGAGGCAACGGGGGCAGGGTGAACAGTCCCCATAGGGCGAAGGTGAAACTAACGACGTCGATCGTGTAGGTCCAGCCAAAACCGATGGTAGCCACGAGGACGCCGGCCAGCAGCGGGCCGGCGGTCATGGAAAGGCCGAACGTGAGCATGTTCAGGGCGTTCGCTGCGGGCAGGAGGTCCTTGCGGACCAGCAGCGGAATGATGGCACTGCGCGCTGGCCCGTTGATGCCCTGGGCCCCGCTCTGGATGGCCACCAGCACGTAGAGCAGCCACACATTCCCCACCTCCAGCCACGCCTGCAGCGCAAGGCACACTGTGGTGGCCCACAGCACTATCGAGGCTACGATCGCCACTTTGCGCCGGTCGTACGCGTCGGAAACGGACCCGCCATAGAGCCCGGCCACCACCAAGGGAACCAACGCGAAGATGCCAAGGAGGCCCACGTAAAAGCTTTCCCGGGTCAGGCGGTAAACCTCCAGACTGACAGCCACGAGGGTGAGTTGGGTGCCTATTGCTGCCACCGACCCGCCGATCCACAGCCGTCGAAAAGCCGGGCTCTCTTTCAGGGGGGTGATGTCAGCCAGTAGTTTTGCCACCTTGCTACCCTAGCGAGCCGGCGATACGCCCCGTGACTCGCCCTTCTCCCGCTGTCACGGCTTGGTTGGTAGGCTCACCCCGGGGAGGGAGGTGCAATGGTCTTGTCACGACGCTTGCTGTTCCGCTCCGCGTTCTGGGAGCTTGCCCGTCCGCGTCATCCGCTGACCGCCGGCCACGTTGTGCTCCGGCTGTCCGACCCGTCCGTGGAGTTCACGGAATCTTCCGCCGCCGACTGGTTGTACTGCCATGGCCTGGCACGCACCGCCCTGCGTGAAGTCCTGGGCGCTTCGCGCTGCTCCGTGATGTTCGCCCACCTGTGGCACCCGCTGGGGGACGCGGTGGGGGAACCCGTGGCCGAGTCGTCTACTCCGACGTTCCATTTGTTTGCGCGCTGGCACGGAGAAACCACGACGCCGGGCCGCCAGCTTGCGCTTCCGGCCTACCGCCGGGTGGCCGAGCCGGAGGAGGACCTGGACCTCGTAGACCACCGGCTCCGGGAGTCCGTCCGCGCTGCGGCTTCCGGCCTTCAGGCTCCCCTGCCGGGACCGGGCGGCGGCGCGGAGCCGGGTGCCGGCGTCGTACCTGACGCGCAGCACGCGCCGCTCGTGGCGACCGTCGATGCGGGCCGCAACCATTTGGTATTTGAACCTGCAAGCGGCGCGCCGGGCATCGCGGATGTCCTTCCCGGTGAGCTTGTTGCCTTGGGTGCGGCGCTGGGGTCCCTTCCCCTGTCTTCCCGGAGCAGTGGGTACAGCTGCGTGGCCGTCGAAGCGCCGGATCCCGGCGGGTCGTTGCGGGTGCATGCTGTGGGCCGCTCCGCGGCCGAGGAGGCAAGCCCAATGCTTGATGTCTTCCGTTTGCCGGAAGTTAGCCTCGCCTTATTGTGAACTTATCAAAATAAGTGCTTCAATGGATGCATGATCGATCACACAGCCGACCAGGACGCATGGGCCGCTGCCCTGCGGTCCCACGGACGGCGCGTGACCAAACAGCGGCTGGCAGTATTGGCCGCGGTCCAGCATCATCCGCATTCCCCGGCAGAGGGCATTCTCGCTGCCGCCCGGGAGGAACTACCTGAACTGACGGCGCAGTCTGTTTATGTGGTGCTCAGCGACCTCACGGATTTGCAGATGCTGCGGCGCTTCGAACCACCGCACTCCCCGGCACTCTATGAGACCAGGGTGGGCGACAACCACCACCACGCCGTCTGCATCAGCTGCGGCAAGGTGGAGGACGTTGACTGCGCCGTGGGGCACGCACCATGCCTTACGCCGCACTGGGACGAAAACTCCAAGCCAATGACCATCCAGATTGCAGACGTCCTCTACCAGGGCATCTGCCAGGACTGCCAGGCCAAACAACAGCTTCCCGTACTACCAGTTACCAAGAAATAGGAGAACGATGACTGCCATTTCCACAACTCAGTCTGGTGCCCCCGTTACGTCTGACGCGCACTCCAAGTCCGTCGGCGCCGATGGAGCCATCATCCTGACCGACCACTACCTGGTGGAAAAGCTCGCCCAGTTCAACCGCGAGCGGGTCCCGGAGCGCGTTGTGCACGCCAAGGGCGGCGGCGCTTTCGGTACGTTCAAGACCACGTCCGACGTTTCCAAGTACACCAAGGCAGCATTCCTGCAGCCCGGCGTCGAGACCGACATGCTCATCCGTTTCTCCTCGGTTGCAGGCGAGAACGGCTCCCCGGACACCTGGCGCGACCCCCGCGGTTTCGCCGTGAAGTTCTACACCTCCGAGGGCAACTACGACCTCGTGGGCAACAACACCCCGGTGTTCTTCATCCGCGACGGCATCAAGTTCCCGGACTTCATCCACTCGCAGAAGCGCCTCCCGGGCACCCACCTGCGTGACGCTGACATGCAGTGGGACTTCTGGACCCTCTCCCCCGAGTCCGCCCACCAGGTCACCTGGCTCATGGGTGACCGCGGCCTCCCGGCCAACTGGCGCGAGATGCAGGGCTACGGCTCGCACACCTACCAGTGGATCAACGCCGCCGGCGAGCGCTTCTGGGTCAAGTACCACTTCAAGTCCAACCAGGGCGTCAACTCCATCACCAGCGAAGAGGCCGAGGCGCTGGCCGGTTCAGATGCGGACTTCTACATCCGCGACCTCCACGAGAACATCAAAGCCGGCAACTTCCCCTCCTGGGAACTGCACGTCCAGGTCATGCCTTACGAGGACGCCAAGACCTACCGCTTCAACCCGTTCGACCTCACCAAGGTGTGGCCGCACGCTGACTACCCGCTGATCCACGTGGGCACCATGGAGCTGAACAAGAACCCGGAGAACTACTTCGCGCAGATCGAGCAGGCCACCTTCGCGCCGTCGAACTTCGTGCCGGGCATTGCTGCTTCCCCGGACAAGATGCTGCAGGCCCGCATCTTCTCCTACGCTGACGCACACCGGTACCGCGTTGGCACCAACCACGCCCAGATCCCCGTGAACCAGCCCAAGAGCCCGGTCCACAACTACAGCCAGGATGGACAGGGACGCTACCTGTTCAACTCCCCGAGCACCCCGGTCTACGCACCGAACACCGTTGGTGGCCCGGCTGCTGTTGAGCCTGCCTCCCCGGCAGGCGGCTGGGAGAACGACGGCGAGCTCACCCTCTCCGCCCACTCCCTGCACGCCGAGGACGACGACTTCGGCCAGGCCGGCACCCTGTACCGCGAGGTCTACGACGAGGCTGCCAAGGCACGCTTCCTCGAGACCATCACCGGTGCCGTTGGCGGCGTGAAGAGCGCCGACATCAAGGAACGCGCCATCCAGTACTGGACCAACGTTGACGCCGAACTCGGTGCCAAGCTGCGCGCCAACCTCGGCGCCGGCGAAGGCTCCTCCGACGCAGAAGCTGCCAACAAGCTCTAAGCGTTTTTGCTACGGGAACACCCCGCTGCGGATCCATTCCGCAGCGGGGTGTTCTTCGTTTTCCACATAGCTGAATCCAGCTATGGCTGCGCCCGCGCGGCGCTACCTAGGATCCTTGCATGAGCACATTTGAAGGCATCCCCGCTGCAGCATTCCGCTTCTACGCGGAGCTTGAAGAGAACAACAACCGCGAGTGGTGGCTGGAGAACAAAAGCAGGTACGACGCCGATGTCAGGGCGCCGCTGTCCGCCCTCCTTGCGGACCTCGAACCGGAGTTCGGGCCGGCCAAGATCTTCAGGCCCAACCGGGACATCAGGTTCTCCCAGGACAAGTCACCGTACAAGACGGCTCAGGGCGCTTTCGCCTCGCGCCTGGAGGGCGTGGGATTCTACGTGCAGGTCAATGCCGACGGCCTCCTGATCGGCGGTGGCTACCATTCCCACACCCCGGCCCAGCTGGCCCGCTACCGGGGTGCAGTGGATGCCCCGGACTCCGGAGGGCAACTTCAGGAGATCGTCGATTCCTTGTCAGCGGCCGGGTTCTTTATCGAGGGTGAGCAACTGAAGACCGTTCCCCGGGGCTTCGATCCGGAGCACGCCCGTGGCCGGCTGCTCAAGCACCGGTACCTGTCCGCCGGCATGGAGGTGGGGCAACCCTCCTGGGTTTCAACCCCGGCAGCACAAGCCGAGGTTGCTTCCCGCTGGGAGACCCTGAGGCCTTTGGTTGACTGGATCAGCCTGCACGCGGCGCCCTAGTCGCTGATCAAACCAGCCCGAAAGCATCTGTCCAAAGGGCAGACCCCGAAGCGTGTCCCCCGGGGCGGGACGCGAAGACGCCCGGGAACAGCAGTTCCCGGGCGTCCTGGCTTTATGTGCGGCGTGGATCAGACCGTGGTAAAGGTGTCTTCGTCACCAGGCTTGGAATCCACGGACGCCTTGGCCGCAGCGAACTTCTCGTTGAGGCGGGAGTGGCGCTGTCCGTAGGCGAAGTAGATCGCCATGCCGATGACCAGCCAGATTGCGAAGAAGATCCAGGTTTCCACCGCGAGGTTGGTCATCAGGTACAGGCACAGGAGTGCTGAGACCACGGGGAGGACCTTGCCGAAAGGCACCCGGAAGGCGGGCTTCAGGTCCGGGCGCTTCTTGCGCAGCACCAGGATGCCCAGGCTGACCATCACGAACGCGGAGAGCGTTCCGATGTTGATCATTTCCTCCAGGAGATCCACGTTGGTCAGGCCGGCCACCAGGGCCACCGCAGCACCGCAGATGATCTGCAGGCGGGCAGGAGTGGCGTGCTTGTCACTGGTCCGGGACAATGCCCGCGGGAGCAGACCGTCGCGGCTCATGGCCAGGACAACACGGGCCAGGCCCATCAGGAGGACCATGATCACGGTGGTCAGGCCGATGAGGGACCCGAAGGCAATGACCTTGGCGGCATCGGTGTTTCCAACGGCCTCGAATGCCGTGGTCAGCGTCGGGTTCTTCACTTCCGCCAGCTGGGTGTAGGACACCATGCCGGTCAGGGCAAGAGACACAAGAATGTACAGCAGGGTCACCAACGCCAGGCCGCCGAAGATACCGCGGGGCAGGGTCTTTTGCGGATTCTTCACTTCTTCGGCGGACGTGGCCACCACATCGAAGCCAATGAACGCGAAGAACACCAGGGCCGCACCCGCGAAGATACCGAGGGTGCCGTACTGGGCCGGTGCCGCGCCGGTAAGGAAACCGAAGAAGGACTGCTTCATGACGTCCGCCACGCCAGTGCTTTCGGTGGGCACGGAGTCCGGAACGAACGGGCTGTAGTTGGAGAACTTCACGTAGCTGAAGCCGACCACGATCACGAAGAGCACCACGCCGATCTTGATCAGCGTGAAGATGTTGCCGACGCGGGCGGACAGCTTCGTCCCCAGCACCAGCAGCACGGTGAAGATCGCCACGATGAGGAACGCGCCCCAGTAGAGGTCCACACCGCCCAGGCTGATGGACGGCGGCAGGTCTACACCCATCAGGCCAAAGACCGTACTGAGGTAGATGCCCCAGTACTTGGCGATCACAGCCGCGGCAGTGAAGAGTTCAAGAATGAGGTTCCAGCCGATGATCCAGGCCAGGACCTCGCCCATGGTGGCATAGGTGAAGACGTATGCCGAGCCCGCCACGGGGATTGCGGTGGCGAATTCCGCGTAGCACATGATGGCCAGGGCGCAGGTGACGGCAGCAATGGCAAAGGAGATGGTCACCGCAGGGCCGGCGAAATTCGCAGCAGCCTTGGCGCCCACGGAGAAGATACCGGCTCCCACGGCAACGGCGACACCCATGATCATGAGATCCCAGGTGCTGAGGCTGCGCTTGAGGGTACGGCCGGGTTCGTCGGCGTCAGCGATCGACTGCTCGATCGACTTGGTCCTGAAAATGTTCATAAAGATGCCACATTCTGGATGGGGATGATATAGGACTCATCAAGGATAGTGTCCAGCCGATGGACGACCATATTTGTCCCGAATAGTGAGACGAAGCACGTTCTCCTGTGGCTGGTGGTGCAGATGTGACTCCCAGATTGTTTGGTCCCAGCCCGCATAAAGGCCCCGGATTGCCGGTAGATCGGCAAACCGGGGCCCTTTCGCGCCGCCGCGTTATCAGAAATGACGATCAGTCCTGTCTGACATCAGGAACGTCCCAGTCCATCAGCGTGGAACGGATCAGGAACCTCTTTCCTTCCGGAGACTCCACGGAGAATCCACTCCCCCGGCCGGCCACTACGTCCACCGTGATGTGGGTGTGCGACCAGTACGCAAATTGCTCCCTGGCCATCCAGAACCCCAGTGGCTTGGCATCTCCTGCCGTGCCGATGTCGAACCTGCCCAGCAGGACATCCGAATCCCCGGTCAGGAAATCACCGGCCGGGTAGCACATCGGCGCCGAACCATCACAGCAACCGCCGGACTGGTGGAACATCAAGGGTCCATGCTGGTCCCAGAGCTTGCGCAGCAGGTCCACAGCGTCACCGGTGAGGGCTACCCGGGAAAAGTCCTCGCCGGGCAGCGTCACCGAGGCTTCAAGAACAGGCTGCGCACTGATGTCCTCCTGCGGCTGGATCCTGTCCATCAGAACGTCAGCACCACGCGGCCGTCGATCTTGGCATGCTTCATCTCGTCCAGGACCGCGTTGACCTCGGAAAGTTCACGGGTGGAGACGGTTGGCTTGATCTTGCCCTGGGCATAGAAGTCCAGAGCTTCCTCAAGATCCTGGCGGGTACCCACGATCGACCCGCGGACCGTGAGACCTTTGAGGACAATGTCGAAGATCGGTGCCGGGAAGTCTCCGGGAGGCAAGCCGTTGAAGACGATCGTTCCACCCCGCCGGGCCATGCCGATCGCCTGGCCGAAAGCTGAGGGATGCACCGCCGTCACCAGCACGCCGTGGGAGCCGCCGGTTTCCCGCTGGATCACCTCGGCCGGGTCTTCATGCAAGGCATTGACGGTCACCTCTGCACCGTGTTGGCGCGCCAGCGCCAGCTTGTCATCAGCGATGTCCACCGCCGCAACGCGGAACCCCATGGCCACGGCGTACTGGACTGCGATGTGCCCCAGGCCGCCGATTCCGGAGACCGTCACCCATTGACCCGGCTTTGCCTCGGTCATCTTCAGGCCCTTGTAGACAGTGACGCCCGCACACAGGACGGGGGCAACTTCCACAGGATCGGAGCCGGCGGGGATGCGGGCAGCGAAGCGTGTGTCCACCAGCATGTATTGACCGAAAGATCCGTTGACGCTGTAGCCTCCGTTTTTCTGGGCCTCGCACAAGGTTTCCCATCCGGTGCGGCAATACTGGCAGTCACCGCACGCGGACCACAGCCACGCGTTGCCCACCAGGTCACCGACAGCAACGTCCGTGACGCCATCACCGACCTCCACCACTTCGCCGACGCCCTCGTGTCCCGGGACGAACGGAGGTGTCGGTTTGATGGGCCAGTCGCCCTCGGCGGCGTGCAGGTCGGTATGACAAACCCCGGACGTCAGGAGGCGAACCAGCGCCTGGCCGGGACCCGGCGTCGGACGTTCAACCTCCATGACCTTCAGGTCGGTTCCAAATTCGGTAACTACTGCTGCTTGCATGGTCGTCGACATTGACGATCTCCCTTTTTCATTTGGACAACAGGACAGTTGTGCACGGCAGCCGCCCACAGGGACCAGCGGAGGGCGGCTGCCGTGCACAAGCTTTTAGAAGAAGCCGAGTTTGTTCTCGTTGTAGCTGACCAGCAGGTTCTTGGTCTGCTGGTAGTGGTCCAGCATCATGGCGTGGTTCTCACGGCCGATGCCTGATGACTTGTATCCGCCGAAGGCAGCCCCTGCCGGATACGCGTGGTAGTTGTTGACCCAGACCCGGCCGGCCTGGATTTCGCGGCCTGCGCGGTAGGCGACATTTCCGTTGCGCGACCAGACGCCGGCACCAAGTCCGTAGAGGGTGTCGTTGGCGATGCCGATGGCGTCGTTGTAGTCGCTGAATCTGGTGACGGACACTACCGGGCCGAAGATCTCCTCCTGGAAGATCCGCATCCTGTTGTGTCCCTCGAAGATGGTGGGTTGGACGTAGTAGCCGCCGGCCAGATCACCGGAGAGCTCGGCCCGGGCACCACCGGTCAGGACCTTGGCACCCTCCTGCTTTCCAACGTCGATGTAGGAAAGGATTTTCTCCAGTTGGTCGTTGGAGGCCTGGGCGCCGATTTGGGTGTCCGTGTCCAGTGGGTTGCCCTGGATGATCTTGTTGGTGCGGGCTACGACGTCGCTCATGAAAGAGTCGTAGATGCCTTCCTGAACCAGGGCACGGGACGGGCAGGTGCAGACTTCGCCCTGGTTGAACGCGAAGAGTGTGAAGCCTTCCTGGGCTTTGTCGTAGAAGGCGTCGTTCTGGGCTGCGACGTCGTCGAAGAAGATATTGGGACTCTTGCCGCCCAGCTCCAGCGTGACCGGAATCAGGTTGTTGGACGCGTACTGGCTGATCAGGCGGCCAGTAGTGGTCTCCCCGGTGAACGCGATCTTCCGGATGCGCGGGCTGGACGCCAGCGGCTTGCCCGCCTCCACGCCAAAGCCGTTGACCACGTTGACGACGCCGGCCGGCAGGAGATCACTGATCAGTTCCATGAGGACCAGGATGGACGTCGGCGTCTGTTCGGCGGGCTTGAGGACAACCGCGTTTCCGGCCGCGAGTGCCGGTGCCAGCTTCCAGACGGCCATGAGGATGGGGAAGTTCCAGGGGATGATCTGGCCGACAACGCCCAGCGGCTCCTTGAAGTGGTAAGCCGTGGTGTCCTCATCCAGTTGGGAGAGTCCGCCTTCCTGGGCGCGGACCGCCGAGGCGAAATAGCGGAAGTGGTCAGCGGCCAGCGGGATGTCGGCGTTGAGGGTTTCGCGAACCGGCTTGCCGTTGTCCCAGGTTTCGGCCACCGCGAGCAGTTCCACGTTCTCGTCAATGCGGTCCGCGATCTTGTTCAGGATGGCCGCACGCTCGGCCGCGGAGGTCTTTCCCCAGGAGGGTGCCGCTTTGTGGGCTGCGTCGAGCGCAAGTTCAATGTCCTCTGCCGTTCCGCGGGCAACCTCACAGAAGGCCTTGCCCGTCACCGGCGTGATGTTCTCGAAGTAGCCGCCCTTGACCGGGGCAACCCATTCCCCACCGATCCAGTTCTCGTACCGGTCCTTGAACGTGACCTTTGATCCCTCCGCACCGGGCTGTGCGTAAACAGTCATTGCTGGCTCCTTTGCTGCAAATAACGGTGGCTGTCGCCGTTGATGTGAGCCTAGGAGCGGGAAGGTTGCAGCAACGTTGCAACCGTGTGAATCAGATCACTATGCAGTCATTTCGCTTTCGAGCCGTTCAAGGTCGGCCACCACGGCGGCGCGCTTGGGCGACCGCGGCGGAAGGAGCTTAAGGACGGCAAGGCGGAGGTCGGCGTCGTACTTCGCCTCAGGCAACTGCGCGTACTTCAGCAGCGAGTCCACACTGCCATCGCTCAGCAGCGCTTCGCGCAGCAGGTGCGACACGCGCTCACGCAACTGCACGACGCCGGGCGCCTCCGAACGCGGCAAAACCGCACCTTTGTAGATTTCCAAGGCGATACGGTGGGCGCCACGTTGCAGGCAGGTCAGCACCTGTCCGGCGTCCGGCAGCAACTCCACCGGCAGCCGGTACGGGCGCGACTCAGGAACGGCCTCGGGGCTGAGCTCCTGGATGACTTTGCGGAGCCGCACCATCTCGGCCCGGAGCGTAACGGCTGATCCGTCGCCGGGGTACAACCGGGCGCACAACTCCTCCGCGCTGAGCCCGGCAGGGTGGCTGCCCAAAATCGCCAGGATCTCGCTGTGGCGGGCCGACAACGCTACGGTACGTCCGCCGATGCTCAGCAGGGCCTGGTCCCGCCCCAGCAACTGCAGGCTGTTGCGGTAGAGCGTGTTCCGGCGCTCATCGCCCCCGCGCGCGGACGGCGAGTGCCGGCGTCGTGGTTTCTCGCGTGCCGAAGCGGCGAGCTGAAGCCGCTCGATCCGCAACTGCGCCTGGGCCGCGGCAACGGTAGCCTCCACCAGGGAAACAGTGTGCGGGGCGACGGCGGTCTCCGTTCCGGTGATGTCCACGACGCCCAGCACTGCACCGCTGTCCGGGTCATGGAAAGGAACCGCCGTGCAACTCCACGGATGGACCGAGCGCTTGAAATGCTCCGCACCGGCGATCTGGATGCTCCGGTTCACCGCCAAGGCCGTGCCCGGGGCGCTGGTCCCCACGGACGCCTCGGACCAATCAGCGCCGGCGACGAACATCATGCTCTCCGCACGGCGCTGCATGACGGGATCCCCGTCCACCCACAGCAAGCGTCCGACGTCGTCGCCGACCGCCACCAACAGGCCACTGTCGTGGCTGGGCTGGACCAGCAACTTCCGGATGACGGGCATGATCGTGGCCAGCGGGTGCTGACGGCGGTAATCCTCCAGCTCGTCACGGTCCATGGCCAGCGGAGCCTCTGCGACATCCGGGTTGGCCTTGAAACCGGCAGAACGCTGCCAGGACTCACGGACCAGGCTGCGGAGGCCGGGAATGACCTCATCTGCGGACAGGGTTCCGAGCTGCTCATGGCCGGACAGGGCACGCCGCTGCAACAGCTCCGGGGCATCATTGCCCGGAACAGGCGGGTGGATCGGGCTCTTCATCGAACTCCCTGGCGGCAAAAAGGTGTGCTGACGGCAGACGGTACGGGTCAGTCTAATTCCGGCCGCACACTTTGTGTACCGCTGCCGGCTTACCGGACCGGGTGGGCGTGGGCCGTCCGCCAGCTGTGTTTCAGCCGCGGGAAATCCGGATCATCTCCTCGCGGGGAACCACCTTGATGCGTTCGCGCACCACGCCGTCGGCTTCAGGAGCGTCTGACCAGGCCGAACCAAGTGCGAGTTCGTGGGCGTCCAGACGGTTCCAGCCCTCCCACGTGGTGTACTCGATGCCGCGTTCCTCCAGGAGATCGATGATGGCCTGCGGATCCGGGTTGGTGGCCGGTGGCAGGTTGAGCCGATCCTCCAGCAGGCAGCCAATGGTCTCCAGGGCATCGCCCTTGGTGTGACCGATCAAGCCGACGGGGCCGCGCTTGATCCAGCCCGTGGCGTAGATGCCCGGGACCGGTTGGCCATCGGCGTCCAGGACGCGGCCGCCGTCGTTCGGAATGACGCCGCGGCGGGCGTCATACGGCAGCTCATCCAGCGGCGAACCGTGATACCCGATGGCGCGGTACACGGCCTGGACCGGGTACTCCAGGATCTCCCCCGTCCCTTTCGCGTTGCCCGTGCCGTCGAGTTCCATCCGCTCGAACTTGATCGCGGAAACTTTGCCGGGAGTTTCGGGGGAATCGAGGATCTCCACCGGACTGTGCAGGAAGTGGAGGTGCAGGCGGCGCGAGGACGGCTGCTCCGACTCGGCGTGTTCTTCCACCAGCCAGTTGGTCAAGGTGTTGACCATGGTCTTGGTCTGGTTGTTGGTGCGGATGGCCTCATCCGAGGCCTCGTCGAACTCGAAGTCTTCGGGGTACAGGACAATGTCCACGTCCTTGCAGTGCGAAAGTTCCCGAAGTTCCAGCGGCGTGAACTTGACCTGGGCGGGGCCACGGCGGCCAAAGACGTGGACATCCGTGACGGGCGACTTCTTCAGGCCCTGGTACACGTTGTCCGGAATCTCGGTAACCAACAGTTCCTCGGGATGCTTGGCCAACATGCGGGCAACATCCAGCGCCACGTTTCCGTTGCCAATGACCGCGATCTCCCTGGCTTCCAACGGCCAGTCACGCGGAACGTCCGGATGGCCGTCGTACCAGGACACGAAATCGGCGCCGCCAAACGAACCCTGCAGCTCGATCCCGGGGATGTTCAGGTCAGCGTCCTTGATGGCACCGGTGGAGAAAATCACGGCGTCGTAGAAGGAACGGAAGTCGTGGAGGGTCAGGTCGCGCCCATACGTGACGTTGCCCAGGAACCGGATATCGCCACGGTCCAGGACCTTGTGGAGCGCGTTGACGATTCCCTTGATGCGCGGATGGTCCGGGGCCACGCCGTACCGGATCAGGCCGTAGGGTGCCGGGTAGGCCTCGAAGAGGTCGATGCTGACCTCAACGTCGCCGCCCTTGACTTCGTTGGACTTGGTGAGGATGTCCGCCGCGTACACACCTGCGGGACCCGCGCCCACAATGGCAACGCGAAGCGGACGTTGGGGAGAGGTGGCTGAGTTGGACACCGAAAGCCCTTCCGAAGCAGTGAGCCACGCCCGTGGTCGGGGCGCGCAGATTCCAATTCTAGACACGCACCCCCGGGCCCACCGCCCATATGGCACGAGTCACAAAGAATCCTAAAAACAAGCCGAACATTGCGGAATATTGCGCCGGGTCGCGGTGTTGGCGCCTTTGTGTCGACACCTGAGCAGATCCTTCCCGCATCATCCGCAGCACAGCCCACGACGGCGGCAGGCGGGGGCGGCGGCAAGGGAACGGGCGTCGGGAGTACCTCGGGCGGCAAGCCCGTGCGCAGCGAAACCACCACCGGAATCCTGTTCGGCATCGGAGCCTACGGATTGTGGGGCCTGCTCCCCATCTACTTCTTCGTGCTGCAGCCGGCCGGGGCCGTCGAGATCGTTGCCAACCGTGTGGTGTGGTCGCTGCTCTTCTGTGCATTGCTGATCACCGTCACACGGACGTGGAAGGTCCTCGGGCGGGCCATGAGGGACCGGACCATGATGGGTCCGCTCGCCCTGGCGGCAGTCCTGATCGCCATTAACTGGCTGACCTACACTTTTGGCGTCACCACGGGCCATGCCGTGGAAACATCCCTTGGCTACTTCATCAACCCTCTGGTTTCCGTGCTGCTGGGCGTTTTCGTCCTCAAAGAGAAGCTGCGGCCGCTCCAGTGGACGGCGGTTGGCATCGGTTTTGTAGCCGTGGGTGTCCTTACCTACTCCTACGGGCAGTTGCCGTGGATCGCCTTGATGCTGGCTTTCAGTTTTGGCCTCTACGGCTTCGTGAAGAAGCGTGTAGGGCCCAAGGTGGACGCCATCACCAGCTTGTCCGTAGAGACCGTGGTCCTGGCTCCGTTCGCCGCCGTGACCATGGTGGTGCTGGGCACTACCGGCGCAGCCACCCTGACAACCCAGGGCCCGGCGCACTTCTGGCTGATCCTGGCCTCCGGCGTCATAACCGCCGTGCCACTTCTCTTCTTCGGTGCTTCCGCGAGGCGTTTGCCCATGACCACCATCGGCCTGCTGCAGTACTTTGCACCCGTGCTCCAGTTCGTCGTGGCGCTGACCATCTTCAACGAGACCATGACCACAGCCCGCTGGATCGGCTTCTTCGTGGTGTGGCTGGCCCTGCTTTTGTTGACCGTCGACATGCTCCGGACCGCGCGCAAGAACTCCGTTTTGAAGAAGAAAGCCCGGCTGGCCGCGGCCTGAGTCGGCTGGCTCGCCGAGCTCGCTGGAAGCCTGCGCCTTCGCGGGAAGTTTCCCCACGTAGGCGCAACTTTCCAGCGAGCCCGTGGACGATCCTTCGGCGCTATCTGCTCGTTACGGAGGAAGTTGTCCTGAGCACTTTTGTTCACTTCTGTTGAGGTGCACGTGGACCGGGCATAGGGTTGCGGAAACTTTTCCCACGTAGCTCGCAGTAGTGGTTGTTCCCAGGGCCGGGAACAACCACTACTGCCAGTCAGTTACGCCGACCCTCTCGAAACGGAGCAGTTGTGAACTCAACAGGACACCCCATGAGCCGCAGGACCCTCTTCCGTACCGTGGGCGCAGCAGCACTCGCCGGAGCCTTGCTTTCCCAGGCAGGCCCCGCCCCGGCCGCGCCCGCCGGGCTCACCGAACTCGTCGATCGCCGCCGTTTGGTCCTCACGGGCAGCCGAAGCGCAGAGGGCGTCCCGGAGCTGGCCGGACAACTGGCGGGCATGGGGCAAACCGCTGAAAAATGGTGGAGCTCCATGGACAAGGCGCCAGTCCGGACGTCCCTCTGGAATGACATTCCCCTGACCGGAATCGGCCAATCCGCCACTGCTACGGGCAATCTGGGCCTCCACTTCAACCGGCTCTATGACATGGCTTTGGGATACGCGGTTCCGGGGAGCCCCTACGCGGGCAACTCCGAGCTGGCGGCAGACATCGTGACCGGACTGCAATTGCTCAGCGACACCGCGTACAACTCCACGATCCGGGCCGCAGGCAACTGGTGGTTCTGGGAAATCGGAGTGCCGCGCAAAACGGTGGACATCCTGACCCTCCTTCACGCAGAGGTCCCTGAAAACCTGAGGACATCCCTGCTGGCCGCCGTCCGCTGGTTTGCCCCCGATCCCAATTGGCGGGGGCGCGCCACAACGCTGGCCGAGACCGGAGCCAACCGGGTGGACAAGTCCCTGGCTTGCTGCATGCGGGGCATCCTGGACAACAAGCCCGAGGAAATCGCCCTGGGCCGGGATGCCCTGAGTGACACGATGCGCGGAGGGAAGAACAGCGTCTTCACGTACGTCAGCAAGGGGGACGGCTTTTACACGGACGGCTCCTTCGTCCAGCACAGCTACCTTCCCTATGCCGGAACGTACGGGGTGGTGGCGTTGGCCGGCATCGCGGAGATCATCGCCATGCTGGGCGGCAGCACCTGGGCTGTGAACGACCCCAAGCAAACCGTGCTCCTTGATGCCGTGGAAAACACTTTCGCCCCCTTCGTTTGGGACGGACGAATCATGGACACCATCCGCGGCCGGGCTGTTTCGAGGCAAAGGGAACCGGACTACGTCAGCGGCTTCGGTTTGATCTCCGCAGTCCTTCTCCTGGCACCAGGGTGCGAAGAGCCCTACAGGTCCCGGTTCCTTTCCCTGGCCAAGGGTTGGCTGGAACGGTGCGCCGACCAGAAACTGGTGGGCCACCCGACGCAAAGCCTGGCGAAGTCCCTGTTGTCCCTCGCGGTGCTGTCCGATGCTGCCGTCACGGCAACCCCTGCCCCGGTCTACAGCCGCATGTTTGCCGACCAGGACCGGTTGGTGCATCATCGACCGCAATGGGGCTGCACGGTCAACCTGTCTTCCAACCGCATCGGCCGGTATGAGTGGGGCAACAGCGAGAACAACCTGGGCTGGTACCAGGGCGACGGCATGACCTTCATCTACACCCGGCAGGACCCTGCCCAGTTCAGCGCCGGATTCTGGCCGACAGTGGATCCTTATGCACTCCCCGGAACCACGGTCAACGACCAGCAGCGCACCAGTGGCGCCGGAAGTGCCGGTACCGGAATCCCGCGCGCCTACCAGGCCTTCGCCGGTGGGCTGACAGTCAACGGCCGGTGGGGCGTGGTGGGCATGGACCATCTCAACCACAACAAGTCGCTGTCCGGCCGGAAGTCGTGGTTCTTCCTTGACGACGCCCTGGTGTGCCTCGGTGCAGGAATTACGGGAACAGGCGGGGCGTCGGTCCGGACGACGCTGGAGAACCGGTCCTTCGAGGCCGGAAACGTTCCGGTGCTGCGAACCGATGCACGGAACCGCACCCTCCTCCCGGGTGATCCGGCCGTCCGGATCACGCGCTCGCTCCACATTGAGGGCCACAGCGGGTACGTGCTCCTGGATGCTCCGGGCGTGACCGGCACTGCCGAATTGGCCGTCATCCGCAGGACGGGTAGCTGGTACGACATCAACTCCGGGGCGGACACCGGCGGGAGCAAAGACCCTGTAACCCGGGATTATGTAACCCTGACCCACCGCCACGGCAAGGATCCGTCCGGCTCAGGCTATGCGTACATGGTTTTGCCCGCTGCCGCCCACGATGCCACATTTGCCCAATCCGCCCATCCGGACGTGAAGGTCCTCGCCAACTCGGCGGACGTCCAGATGATCGCCGTCGACAAGGAAGGCATTGTGCTGGCCAACTTCTACGCAGCAAGCAGCGCGGAGGGCTTCACGGCGTCGGGACCTTGCACCGTCGCCACCCATCAAGTGGACGGTAAGCTCAGCATCTCGATCGCCGATCCGTCCAGGACCCAAGCGACTGTCCGGATCTCGCTTCCCGGCTCGTGGAACACCGTGGTGCAGGCCGACGAGGGGGCCGCCTTGGTGGGCAGCAGCACCATCGAGGTCCAACTCGACGGACACGGCCACCAGAAAAACCTGACGCTCGGCACCTAGGCAAGCGCCGGCGTCGGGCGTTCACTGGAACCGAAGCCCCCGCCCGAGGCCGAGTTCGCGGGAGGGGTGCGAGATCGCAGGCAAAGCTCCCACGAAATGGCCGGGTTCCCGCGAACTCGGCGACTAACGCAAAAGAGGCGGGACGGGGGAATTGAACCCTCGGCCCGCCTCTTTCGCTGGAAACCTACGCGTTGGCCTTGATGGCCTTGGCCAGGACGTCGAGTCCGTCCAGCAGCAGTTCGTCGCTGATGACCAGCGGCGGCAGCAGGCGGATGACGTTGCCGTAGGTACCGCAGGTCAGGATGACGACACCTTCCTGGAGGCAAGCGGCTGCGACAGCCTTGGTGAGCTCTGCGTTCGGCTCCTTGGAACCGGCCTGAACCAGTTCGATGGCAAGCATTGCGCCGCGGCCACGGACGTCGCCAACCACGGAAACTTCAGACGCCAGTTCGCGGAGCTTGCCCAGGGCGAGTTCCTCGATGTGGCGTGCGCGGCCGTTGAGGTCGTGCTGCTCCATGGTGTCGATCGCGGCAAGCGCTGCTGCACAGGCCACCGGGTTTCCACCGTAGGTGCCGCCGAGCCCACCCGGGTGGACGGCGTCGAGCAGGTCGGCGCGGCCGGTGATCGCGGAGAGCGGCATACCGCCGGCGATGCCCTTGGCCATGGTGATGATGTCCGGAACAACACCTTCGTGGTCCACGGCGAACCATTCGCCCGTACGGCAGAAGCCGGACTGGACCTCGTCGGCGATGAACACGATGCCCTTTTCCTTGGCCCATGCGGACAGTGCCGGAAGGAAGCCTTCGGCCGGGACAATGAAGCCACCTTCACCCTGGATGGGTTCGATGATGATCGCGGCTACCTGGTCGCCGCCGATCTGCTTCTCGATCATGGTGATGGCACGCTTGGCAGCCTCGGCACCGGTGATTTCCGGGTTCTCTTCACGGAACGGGTAGCTCATGGGCATGCGGTAGACCTCGGGCGCGAACGGGCCGAAGTTGGTCTTGTACGGCATGGCCTTGGCGGTCAGTGCCATGGTCAGGTTGGTGCGGCCGTGGTAGGCGTGGTCGAAAGCTACGACGGCGTCGCGGCCGGTAGCCAGGCGGGCAACCTTGACGGCGTTTTCCACGGCTTCGGCGCCGGAGTTGAACAGCACCGTGCGCTTGGCGTGGTCGCCCGGGGTGAGGCGGTTGAGCTGCTCGGCCACGGCGACGTAGCCCTCGTACGGGGTCACCATGAAGCAGGTGTGGGTGAAGTGCGCGGCGGCTTCCTGGACGGCGGCGACGACGGCCGGATCCGATGCGCCGACGCTGGTCACTGCGATGCCGGAGCCGAGGTCGATAAAGGAGTTGCCGTCGACGTCGCGGATGATGCCGCCGTCGGCGTCTTCGACGTAGACGGGGACGCCGGAGGCGACACCGGCAGCAACGACGGCGGAGCGGCGCTCAGCCAGTGCCTGCGACTTGGGGCCGGGGAAAGCGCCGTTGATGTTGCGCTTCTGCTCGATGCGGTACGAGAGCTCGTTCGCGGTGGTGGTCATGAGGGGGTTGCCTTTCTAAAAAACGGGGAAATTCTTACGCGACAGCGCTATGCATCCAGTGCGGACATCACGTGCTTGATGCGCGTGTAGTCCTCGACGCCGTACATGGAGAGGTCCTTGCCGTAGCCGGACTGCTTGAAGCCACCGTGGGGCATCTCTGCGGTCAGCAGGATGTGGGTGTTGATCCAGACGGCGCCGAAGTCCAGGTCGCGGCTCATGCGCATGGCCGTACCGTGGTCCGTGGTCCAGACGCTGGACGCCAGGGCGTATTCGACGTCATTGGCCAGCTCGAGCGCTTCGGCCTCGGTGCTGAACTTCTGGACGGTGATGACGGGTCCGAACGTTTCCTTCTGGACGACGTCGTCGCTCTGCTTGGCGCCGGTGATGATGGTGGGCTCGAAGAAGAAGCCCTTCTCGCCCGCACGGTGTCCACCAGTGACGATCTTGCAGTTCGCCGGCAGGCTCTCCACCACGGAGGTCACTGCGTTGAAGTGGTTGACGTTGTTCAGCGGGCCGAAGTAGTTGTCTTCGTCGTTCTGCGAACCGGTCTGCAGGGTCTTGGTGTGCTCCACCATTGCGGCCACAACGTCATCGTGGACAGAGTCCTCGATGAGTACGCGGGTGATCGCGGTGCAGTCCTGGCCTGCGTTGAAGAAGGCGAACTCGGCGATGGCCGCGGCGCTCTTCTTGATATCGGCGTCCTTGAACACGATCGCGGGAGCCTTGCCACCGAGTTCCAGGTGGGCACGCTTGAGGCCCTTGGCTGCGCCGCTGGCAACGGCGATGCCTGCGCGGACGGAACCGGTGATGGACACCAGGCCGGGAACCTTGTGTTCGACCATGAGCGATCCGGTCTCGCCGGTACCCAGGACCACGTTGAGGACACCGGCCGGGAAGATCTCGCCTGCCAGCCGTGCCAGTACCAGCGTGGATTCAGGGGTGGTGTCCGAGGGCTTGAGCACCACGGTGTTGCCGGCAGCCAGGGCGGGGCCGATCTTCCAGATGGCCATGAGGAACGGGTAGTTCCACGGAGCGACCTGGGCCACGACGCCGATCGGTTCGCGGCGCACGTAGGAGGTGTGGCCCTCGAAGTACTCGCCGGCGGACTTGCCTTCGAGCAGACGCGCGGCTCCTGCGAAGAAGCGGAGCTGGTCGGCGCCGGCGGCAACTTCCTCGGAGGCGATCAGGGAACGGACCTGGCCGGTGTTGCGGTGCTGGGCTTCAACGAGTTCGTCGCTGTTGGCTTCCACCGCATCGGCGAGCTTGAGAAGCATGAGCTGGCGCTGGCCCGGCGTGACGTGCTTCCAGGTCTTGAAAGCCTCGCTCGCGGCGGCCATGGCAGCATCGACGTCCGCCTGCACCGAAATGGGCGACTTGGCCACGATCTCCCCGTTGGTGGGATTCACCACATCCAGGAGACCCGTACCTGACGGCGTAACGAACTCGCCGTTGATGAAGTTCTGCAAGGTTTGAACCACGGTGTGCAACCCTCTTTCGGTGTCTGGGCATGGGTTTAGCTTTTCAGAGCCTATGCCAGCAACGTGACGCAAGGAATAGTCAGCTGCACACACAAGAACACTGCGCTTAGTGCGCTTGCCCAGTGGCAGGTTAAGCTTGGAAGCATGGCAATGTCCCTCGCTTCGCTCGTCGCTGTCCCCTCCCTGAAGCTCCGGAAAACCGGCCTCGCCGAGACCACCTGGAACCAGGACATCAGTTGGGTTGCGGTGACGGAACTGGAGGATCCGCAGCGGTTCCTCAGCGGCGGAGAGTTGGTCCTCACCACCGGCCTGCGCCTCAAGAGCGCCGCCGACCAGCGACGCTTTGTCCGGCAAGTCCAGCGCGCAGGCGCCGTCGGCATTGGTTTCGGTATCGGGCTCACGCACGAGTCGGTCCCGGATGCCCTGACCGCCGAGGCCAACCGCTGGGGACTGCCGCTGGTGGAAGTCCCGTACGAGATCCCGTTCATCGCCATCGGCAAGCTGGTGGCCGAATCCCATTCGGCGGATCACTACTCCAACCTCGAACGGCTCCTGGCCGGACACCAGATCCTGGCCCGCGCACTCCTCACCGGCGGCGGCCTGTCCGAGCTCCTCAAGCAACTGGGCAGCATGCTGCGTACCGACGTGGTGCTCACCCAGTTCAGCGCGCAGTTGTACAACAGCGTCCCCGGCAAACCGGCCCCGACGGCGGATGGCTGGGCTTCGTACCCGATCCCTACCGGCCGCAGGGACGCCTGCACACTGTGGTTGCGGCAGCCTTTCGTGGACTCCGGCATCGTCAGCTACGCACAGAACCTCATCAGCGTGGAGCTGAACAACATGGTCAAACAGCGGCAGGCCCAGCGCGCCATGGCCGGACAGGTGCTGGACGACGTCATCCACGGAACCCTGGAGACCATCGAGGCGGCCCGGCGCCTGGCAGGCGTGGGCATCAACAGCACCCGCAAGAACGTGGTCCTCGTGGCGGAATCCACGGCACACCACAAGCAGTTGGTCAGCATCTCCTTGCCGCAGTCGCTGGAGGCCGGCGTCAGCGCCGTCGTCGGGAAGGACCTGGTGGTGGCGGTCGCCGACGACGGCAGTTCCGCAACCGCCCTCGCAAAAAACCTCAGCGACCACCTGCAGGAGGCGGGCATCCACGCGGTCATCGGAATCGGCGGCGCCTATACCAAGCCCAACGGGCTCCGGTGGAGCTACTTCGAGGCCCGCGACGCCGTGGCGCATGGCTTGCCGGTGAACGAACCCGAGCGGCTCAGCCTGACCTCCCTGCTCCTGGCGAGCGAGGACGTGCCGCTGGCGGACATGGCCAGTGAATCCCTCACCCCGCTGCGGAAGTTCGACGCAGCCCATGGCGCCGAACTCGTCACCACCCTGGAAAGTTACCTGAACCACAACGGCTCCGTGGCTGCGGTGGCCGAGGCCTTGACCCTGCACCGCAACACCGTCCGCTACCGGCTGGCCCAGATCACCGAACTCACGGGGTACGACCCTTCGCAGACGCAGGACCGTGTGCAACTGTGGCTGGCTTTGGCGGTCCAGCGGCTGGGCTCCCGCAACCCGCGGTAGGCGCTCGACGGCGGGACTCACGTAAGTGCCTGCCCGGCCGGAGAGATTCGCCACAGAAGTGTAGACATTAGACGTCAAACGTCTAACCTTTAAACCATGGCCGCGACTTCAGTAGAACCCACCACAGGAAACATCCCCACGATCTCTCCAGCAGGAGCAGCAACCACCCGCGCCCCCAAAACGCGGACGGTCGCCGTCGTCGGTGTGGTTGCCGTGGTGCTCATCGGGCTGAACCTTCGCGCCGGGATCACCAGCGCCGCCGCACTGTTCCATGACCTGCAGCAGGTGCTGGGATACGGCGCGCTCGTGGCCTCCATCCTGCCGTCGATTCCGCTGCTGTGCTTCGCCGTTGCCGGCCTTGCGACCTCCTGGCTGACGCGCCGGGTGGGCGTCGAGAAGGCGATCTTCATCGCCATGGCCCTGCTGGCGGGTGGTCTGCTGGTCCGTGCGGTTCCCGCCACCGGAGCCCTCCTGGCCGGCACCGTCCTGGCCATGTCCGGGCTTGCTGTGTGCAACGTGGCCATGCCGTCCTTCATCCGGGAGCACCATGCAGACCGGATGTCCATGATGACCGGCCTTTACACGTTCACCATGTCTGGCGGGGCCACCTTCGCCGCGGCCGTGAGCGTTCCGCTGGCGCAACAGTTGGGTTCGCCGTCCATGGGCCTGGCCGCGTGGGGGTTCCTGGGTGTTGCCGCGCTCCTGGGGTTCCTGCCCGTGGTCCTGCACACCCACCGCAACACTCCCAAGGGCCAGCGCCCCACCGTCTCCATGTGGCCGCTGCTCCGCACCCGCCTCGGCATCCTCATCACAGCGATCTTCACCTTCCAGGCGTTCCTGGCCTACGCCGTGATGAGCTGGTTCGCCTACATCCTCACCTCGCAGGGCCTGAGCGCCTCGGAAAGCGGCCTGCAGTTCGGCGTCATGCAGCTGGTCTCCGTTGCCGCAGGCATGGTCCTGCTCGCGGTCGGCTCCCGTCCCGGCATGCTGCGCCCGGCTTTGTATCTGGCGAGCAGCTCCACCCTGGCGGCCATCGGCACCATGCTGTGGCTCCCCACCTCGTTGGCTGTCATTCCCGCCGTCCTGTTTGGCTTCGGCCTGGGCATCTTCCCGCTGGTCCTGGTGATCATCAGCCGCAGCGGAAAGTCGACGGCGGAAACCACCGCACTCTCCACCATCGCCCAATCGCTGGGATACTTGATTGCGGCCATCGGCCCCTTTGGCATGGGGCTGCTCCACAGCGCCACCGGGGGCTGGGTGTTGCCGCTGAGCCTGCTGTCCATCGTGGCCGTGGCGCTCATGGTCACGTGCCACCTTCTCACCAGCAAGCGCACTGAATCCAAGACCCAACCGAGGACAGCATGACCCTGACCCCTTCGCACCGCCCGGCCCTCGCCGAGGAGATCACGGCCAAGCTGCGGGACATGATCAAGACCGGCGAGTGGCCGCTGCAGGAGCGCATTCCTGCAGAGCCTGAGCTTATGGCAACGCTGGGGGTTTCGCGGGGCACCCTGCGCGAGGCCATCAAGGCGTTGGCGCACTCAGGGATGCTGGAAGTGCGCCGCGGCGACGGCACGTATGTGCGGGCCAACAGCGAGATCTCCGGAGCAGCCCAGCGCATGTACCAGGAGCACACCCAGGAACACATTGTGGAGGTCCGCCTCGGACTGGATACCCAAGCTGCCCGGCTGGCCACCAAGCACGCCACGGTTGAGGACATCGCCGAGATGCGCCGCTTGCTGTCCCTCCGGCACGATGCCTGGCTCGCCGAGGACTACCCCACCTGGGCCTCCGCCGATTGGGAGTTCCACGAACGGGTTGCGCTGGCATCCGGCAATCCCCTGCTGCACCAGCTCTACGTGTCCTTTGGCGGGGTGTTCCACAACGACCTCCTCCGCCAGCAGCGCACGGACGGCTTCAACGGAATCCCCCGTGAGGGCCATGACGAGCTGGTGGATGCCCTCGAAGCCCACGACCCCGAGGCCGCCGTCTCCAGCGTCTACCGGAACCTGGACTTCTGCGCCGACAAGACCCCCGTCCAGTTCTGACGGCCTAGGGCACCAGCCGGATCCCCGCGCCGGCCGCTTCCCTGAACCGGGCGTTGATGAGCACCACGTCCCGGCCAGCCCTATCCAGCAAACTCGCTGCCACGCTCGCCCGGTACCCGGTGGCGCAGTGCACCCACACCCTGGCTTCCGGCAGTTCGGTCATCCGGGCAAGGAGTTCATACACGGGTACATTCACGGCATCCTGCACATGCGAGGCTGCGAACTCCTCGGGACGCCGGACATCCAGGACCACATCATCCTGAGCGCGCTCCTTCAGCAGCAGGCTCCAGTCACCGTGGGGGTAGCCGGACCGCGGCGTGCCCGGCGCCAGGACTTCCAAGGCAGCTCCGCCGGAAGGTCCGACGGCGGCATCCGGACTGTCGATGCCGATCCTCGCCAGGTCGCGGATCGCCTTCCCCACGTCCTCGTGTGAGCCCAGGAGCGTGAGTGGCTGGTTCCACGGGATCACCCAACCAAGGTAGCTGGTGAAGTTGGAGCCGTGTCCGTACTCAAAGGCCACGCTGCCCTGCAGATGATCCTCCGCGAAAGCAATCCGGTGCCGGAGGTCCACCACCCACTCTCCGGCCAAGAGCCGGCGTCGCAGCTCCCCGGGTTCAACGGAGTCCGGAATGCCCAGGTCCGCCGGTGCCGGACCGGCTGCATTGAGCGGGCTCATGTGCGCGTAGTAGGCGGGATAGGCCGTGATGTTCGACAGGAGTTCGGCCACGAAGTGCTCTTCACTCGGATCGGTGAGGGCGTGGTTGTGTGCTGCCTGCTCGGCCAACGTAGACGAATCCTGGTGGCTCGCCGGGCCAATGGAGCAGAAGGATCCAAAACCGTGGGTGGGATAGAGCGCGGCCTCCGGGTGCGCCGAGTCCGCCAGTCGACGGACAGAAGAATACTGCGCGTGGGCCAACGCCGCGGTCTGCCCGGGTGACACCAGGTCCGTCCGCCCCACCGAGCCGTAGAGCAAGCTGCCGCCGGAAAACACAGCTTCCGTGCCGCCGTCGTCCGTTACCTCACGCACCACATACGCGAGGTGGGTGTGGGTGTGGCCTGGCGTGGCGACCACCCGCACGGACAGTTTGCCCACGGAGAAGACATCCCCGTCCGCCACGGCGGTCCGTGCAAAGGAGACGGGATCTGCCCCGTTCACCAGATAGGCGGCGCCGTGTTTCTCCGCAAGGATCAAGCCCCCGGTGACGTAGTCGTTGTGCAGGTGGGTTTCGGCCACGTGCGTGATGCGGACGCCCGCAGCAAGAGCCGCTGATTCCACCCGGTCAATGTCCCGCTGCGGATCGATCACCAGCGCCACTGAACCGTCATGGACCAGGTAGCTGCGGTCCCCCAGCTGGGGTGTCTCGATCACCACGACGTCCATACCCCAGATTAAAACAACGCGGGGCCACCAGCAGTGGCCCCGCGTTGATGAAAAATGAAGAACTAGACCTGCGCGGCTACACCGTCGCGGGAGATGTTGACCATGTCCTCGCGCGGAACCACCTTGATGCGCTCACGGGTGACCTCAACACCGTGCGAGCCGCCGGCCTCGGTTGCCGCTGCGCCAAGGGCGAGTTCGTGGGCGTCCAGCGCCAGCCAGCCTTCCCAGCTGGTGAACTGCACGCCGCGGCTGTCGAGGAGTTCCACCACTGCATCAGCCGAAGGAACCTCGGCGAACGGCAGGTTTTCGCGGTCCTCAAGCAGGTAGGTGACGGTCTCCAGGGCGTCGCCCTTGGTGTGGCCGATGAGGCCAACCGGACCACGCTTGATCCAACCCGTTGCGTAGAGGCCGGGAACGTGCTGGCCGTCGGCGTCCAGGACGCGGCCGCCGTCGTTGGTCACAACGCCCTTCTTGTGGTCGAACTCGACGTCCGGCAGGGCAGAACCGAAGTAGCCGATGGCGCGGTACACGGCCTGGACGGGGTAGTCGATGAACTCGCCGGTGCCGCGGGCGTTGCCCGTGCCGTCCAGTTCGGTGCGCTCGAACTTGATGCCGGCAACCTTGCCCGGGGTCTCCGGAGAATCGACGATCTCCACCGGGCTGTGCAGGAAGTGCAGGTGCAGGCGGCGGGAAGCCTTGAGCTCGGAGAGGTCCTCCGGCTGCTCGGCAATCCAGTTGGTGAGTGTGCCGACCATGGTCTTGGTCTGGTTGTTGGTCTGGACCTGGCGGTCGGACTCTTCGTCGAACTCGAAGTCCTCGGCGTAGAGGATGATGTCCACGTCCTTGGAGTGCGAGAGTTCGCGCAGTTCCAGCGGCGTGAACTTCACCTGTGCAGGGCCGCGGCGGCCGAACACGTGAACGTCGGTGACCGGGGAGTTCTTCAGGCCGGCGTAGACGTTGTCCGGGATTTCGGTGACCAGGAGGTCATCAGCGTGCTTGGACAGGACGCGGGCGACGTCCAGCGCCACGTTGCCGTTGCCAAGCACGGCGATTTCCTTGGCGTCCAGCGGCCATTCGCGCGGAACGTCCGGGTGTCCGTCGTACCAGGAGACGAAGTCGGCGCCGCCGAAGGAGCCCTCCAGCTCGATGCCGGGGATGTTCAGGTCGGCATCCTTGATGGCGCCGGTGGCGAAGATCACGGCGTCGTAGTGCTTGCGGAGGTCTTCGATGGACAGGTCCGTGCCGTAGTCCACGTTGCCGAAGAAACGGATATCGCCGCGGTCCAGGACCTTGTGGAGGGCGTTCACGATGCCCTTGATGCGGGGGTGGTCCGGAGCGACGCCGTAACGGATCAGGCCGTAAGGTGCCGGGTAGCGGTCGAACAGGTCGATGCTGACGTTGAGTTCGCCGCTCTTGACGGCTTCGCTCTTGGTCAGGATGTCGGCTGCGTACACGCCGGCCGGGCCGGAGCCGATGACGGCGACGCGAAGCGGACGGTCCGCAGAACCTACGGTGGTGCTAGTTGACACGGCTGTGTTCCTTCTTCTTTTCGGGCCTCCCAACTGAGTCGCAGTTGTGCGCGTTTTGAGGGCTCAAAACGTGCTCTGCTGCTACTTAGTTGGGCCGGGGGCTAGTTGGTGCGGACGCGGGGACGGTTGGGGGTAATGGTGCTGTAGTCAGCGGTCTTGAAGTGCTGGGGTGCAAAGGGGCTGACGCGGACAACATCGCCGATCACAATGACTGCTGGGTTGGCCACGCCAACGGCTTCCGCCTGGTCCGCGATGGTCTCCAACGTGCCGATCGTGACGCGTTGCTCCGGCAAATACCCGTTTTCTACGATACCTACTGGAGTGTCCAAAGGCAGACCCGAGGCGGCCAGGGCAGCCGCAGACTCGCGCAATTGGGCCACTCCCATGAGCAACACCACAGTGTGGTCGGGGCGTGCGGGGACTTCCGAAAGCTCTTCGTGGCCGGTCACCACGCTGAAACCCTTGGCCAGCCCACGGTGCGTTACGGGGATGCCGGCGGCGGCAGGAACGGAGATCGCGGAGGTCACGCCGGACACCACTTCAACCTCGACGCCGTTCTGCCGGCAGAATTCTGCTTCCTCACCGCCGCGCCCCAGGACGTAGGGGTCGCCGCCTTTGAGGCGGACCACACGGTTGCCCTTGAGGGCTTCCTCGACGAGGATGCGGTTGATCTCCAATTGCGGAACCGGGTGATGGCCAGGCGTTTTGCCGACCTCGATGATGCGCACGTCCGGGGCCAGCTCCTTCAGCAGCCCGCGCGGTCCAAGACGGTCAGCAACTACGACGTCGGCCTGGCCCAGCAGGCGGCGGCCGCGCACAGTGATCAGGCCGGTATCCCCCGGCCCACCGCCAACGAGTGCCACGGATCCGATGCTTCCATGACCGGCGGCCGATGCCTTGCGGTGGCGGCGAAGGGGAAGATCGCCGGATTCGAGCGCCGTAGCCACGGCGTCACGCAGAGCCATGGCGCGGCGCGGATCTCCCCCGGCGTTGATGGCGATCTTGACATCGTCCACCTCGGCCACCGCGGGGGTCCAGGCAGCCGATGCTTCATGGTCGGAGGCATTGACGCACCAGATGCGCTGCGCTTCGGCGTCGGCCGCCACCTGGGTGTCCACGGCGGCAGCGCCGGTTGCCGTCTGGACGAACCAGACGCCGTCGAGGTCTTCCGCCCGGTATTCGCGGGACTCCCAAGCGAGCAGGCCCGAATCGACCAAAGCGCGAAGTTTGTCAGAGGCAACGGGAGCGACCACCGTAACTTTCGCGCCGGCGTCGAGCAGCCCTTTGGCGCGGCGTGCCGCGACGGGGCCGCCGCCCACCACCAGCACCGGGCGGCCAAGAAGCCGCAGCGCGGTGGGGTAAATGTCCTGTATTGCCATGAAAAAACTGTAGGGCGGGGCCGTAATATGCTTCAAAGGCCCGGACACACCCGGTAACGCTGGGTAATGCAGCGTCACAAACAGTTTCAAATCCGCAGGCTTGCTAAAAGACCGACCAGCCAGTCCTGGTGGTGAACTCATCCAAGGCAGCCACACCCGCCACCGAGTTGCCGGAACGGCCCAAACCAGGGCTCCAGACGCTGATGGCGCATTTGCCGGGAACAACTGCAACGATCCCGCCTCCGACGCCGCTCTTCCCGGGGAGGCCCACCCTGTAAGCGAACTCACCCGCGGCATCGTACGTACCGCACGTCAGCATGACCGCGTTGATCCGCTTTGTCTGGGCGGGCGAGAGCACCAACTCCCCCTCGGCTCCCAGCCCATTGGATGCGAGGAACCGGGCGGCCAGGGCAAGGTCCTGGCACGTCATGGCCAAGGCGCACTGCTGCGCGTAGGACTCCAGGACCTCATCCACGGGATTCTCCAGGTTGCCGCAGCTGGCCAGGAAGTGCGCCAGCGAGGCATTGCGGTGCCCGCTCTCCAGTTCCGAGGTGGCCACCCTATGGTCCGTGTCCACCAGGGCGTTTCCCGATTCCCGCCTCATCAAGGCACGGACGGCTCCGGCGGCATCTCCCGTCAGACTCAACAGCCTGTCCGTCACGACGATCGCCCCGGCGTTGATGAACGGATTCCGGGGTATCCCGTCTTCGCTTTCCAGCTGGACGAGCGAATTGAACGGGTTGCCCGAAGGTTCGCGGAACACCCGCTTCCAGATTCCGTCGCCATCGCTGGAGAGCACCAACGCCAAGGCGAAGACCTTGGAGATGCTCTGGATGGAGAACTCAACGTGCGCATCACCGGCTGAGAACACCTCACCGTCCTTGGTGACCAGGGATATCCCGAACTGGTGGGGGTCAACAGCACCGAGCTGTGGAATGTAACCGGCCACTTGTCCTTGGCCTATCTGGGGTTGAACAGCTCCTGTTATATCTTCGAGGAGGTTTTGGATATCCATGGATGGGCCTCTGTCTCAGCCGGGTCACCCTTCGTCCTTGAAGGGAGGCCGGGCACGTGTTTCAGTGTCTGTGGTGCATGCGCACAGCCAAAAACACTACTCGATGCCCGGCGCCCGGGCGTTTTAGCCGGCCCGGGCGTTTTAGCCGGCCCGGGCGTTTTAGCCGGCCCGGGCGTTTTAGCCGGCCCGGGCAGCCTCCCAACCGAAGGCAGGCGCGACGTGCTTTGCCACGTTCCCCAGCAGCTTCGCGTTGTACTCGACGCCGAGCTGGTTCGGGACCGTCAGCAAGACCGTGTCAGCAGACTGGACCGCAGCATCCTGCGAGAGTTCCTCGGCGAGTTGCTCGGGCGAGCCGATGTAGCTCTTCCCGAAACGCGACAGGGCGCCGTCGAGGATCCCTACCTGGTCCTGGCTGTCGGCTTGGGCGCGAAGGCCAAAGTAGTGGTTGTCCTCGGCGTCGACGATCGGGATGATGCTGCGGCTCACCGAAACCCGGGGCTCGAAGTCGTGCCCAGCGGCAGCCCAGGCGTCGCGGAACATCTGGATCTGCTCGGCTTGGAGCTGGTCGAAGGGTACGCCGGTATCTTCGGTCAGCAGGGTGGAGCTCATGAGGTTCATGCCCTGCTCAGCTGCCCACACAGCCGTCTTGCGGGTTCCGGCGCCCCACCAGATCCGATTGGGCAGGCCTTTCGAGAGAGGTTGGATCGGGAGAAGCCCGGTGGCCCCTCCGGCGTAGTGCGGATCAGCCTGGGCTACCCCGTGGCCCGCGATCGCCTTGCGGAACAGGGCCGTATGACGGCGGGCCATGTCACCGCCGTCCTCGCCCTCCGCCGGAACATAGCCAAAGTTAGCGGCACCGTTCAGGGCGGGCTCGGGTGAACCACGGCTCACACCGAGCTGCAGCCTTCCATCGCTGATCAGGTCAGTGGCTGCTGCTTCCTCGGCCATATAGAGGGGGTTCTCGTACCGCATGTCGATCACGCCGGTACCCATTTCGATACGGCTGGTTCTGGCCGCAATGGCGCTCAGCAAGGGGAAGGGCGAGGCCTGCTGACGGGCAAAGTGGTGCACGCGGAAAAAGGCACCATCAATACCAAGTTCCTCGGCCGCGACAGTGAGTTCGATCCCCTGTTTGAGGGCCTCACCGGCCGTGGGAACCAGTGAACCGGGAACGCGGGCCCAGTGGCCGAAGGACAGGAATCCGATCCGTTTCTTGTGCATGCCCGTCACAACGCAGATCCACCGCCGGTCATTCCGCCCGGGCCCCTTCTATGGTGCGGACCACCTAAAGCGTCCGTATGTGCAAGAGCGTCGGCATTGGTCGGGGCTAGAATCAGCCAATGGGGCTCCTGACCTTCAGCATCAATGTCACCTTGGACGGCTGCGTCGACCACCGGGAGGGCATCGCGGATGACGAAACGCATGCCTACTACACCCGGCTCCTGGAGGAGAACGGGGCCATGCTCTGGGGCCGAACCACGTACGAAATGATGGAGGCCTATTGGCCCGCGGTCGCACGGGGCGAGGTGGAAGCGCCGCCTGCGCTCCGCGAGTGGGCTCTCACGCTGGAAGAAATGCCAAAGTACGTCTTCTCGTCAACGCGCACCAACTTCCCATGGACCAACAGCCACCACCTGACCGGCGAGGTCCGCGCGGCCGTGCAGGAAATCAAGGACCGCATTCCAGAAGGAGTGCTGGTCGGCAGCGGCAAACTCGCCACGGAGCTCGACCGCTTGGACTTGATCGACGAGTACAAGTTCCTGGTCCACCCCGTGATCACCGGCCACGGCCCGACCCTCTTCCAGGGCGGGCTCCCCAGCACCCGCCGCCTCGAACTGATCTCGACGTCACCCCTCAGCAACGGAGTTGTTTCCGTGCACTACCGTCGGGCTGCTTAGGGTTTACGCACGACGGCGGTTGGACGTCCCCCGCGGTTGGTTCGCCGCTGGAGCCGCACCCCTTTCCGCCATCCGCACCCGTAATTTAAGGTGCGCCAGGCGGATAAGAATGCGCAGCCCACGAAGAAGAGGTGCATTCGGCGCGAAAGGGCGCGCGCCCTCCCGGCGGGACGTGAGAGAGCGTCCTTGGGAAAGGGGTGTTCGGTGAGAGAGCGTCCTTGGGAAAGGGGTGTTCGGTGAGAGAGCGTCCCTGGGAAAGGGGCGTTCGGTGAGAGAGCGTCCCTGGGAAAGGGGTGTTCGGTGAGAGAGCGTCCTTGTGCGAAAGCCCGACGGCGGGAGGTCACCGTCGGGCTTTTGCGTTGCGTCGGGCTTTTGCGTTGCGTCGGGCTTTTGCGTTGCGTCAGATCCGGGCTAGCGGCTGCTGCCCGCCAACAGGCCACGGCGCTGCAGGAGCCGCTTCTCGATAGGGCCGAACACCAGGAGCTCAATCAGAATGCCCACGAACAGGATCAGCAGGATCGCGGACATCACGATTGTCATGTCGGACAACAGACGGCCTTGGTCCAGCAACGATCCCAGCCCGAAACCAATGGTGCCACCAACGGCGATGATTTCAGCGGCCATGAGGGAGCGCCAGGAAAATGCCCACCCTTGCTTCAAACCACCGATATACCCGGGCAGAGCTGCGGGCAGGACGATCTGAAGGGCCATTTGGAGCCGGTTGGCACCCAGGACGGTGCCCACGCTGCGGTACTGCGGCGGGATCTGGTCCACTCCGGAGATCAGTCCGTTGATGATGGACGGAATAGCACCCATGAACACCACGAAGTAGACGGTAGCGTCGGTCAGGCCGAACCAGATGATGGCCGCAGGAACCCAAGCCACGGACGGCAGGACTTGCAAGCCGGAAATGAGCGGGCCAAAGGCGCGGCGCAGCGGAGCGACCTGGGCCAGGATCAGCCCGATCGGGGTGGCAATCACCACGGAAATAAGGAAGCCAACCACGCCACGCTGCAACGAGGTCCACACTGCCTCCTGGAGCTTGCCCTCGCCCCACAGCGTGAGGAACTGCTTGAAGACATCAACAGGCCCGGGGACGAGGTCACGCCGTTTGAGCTCCAGCGAGACATAGAACTGCCAGGCGAGGATGAGGACAACCAATGCCAGCACGGGCAACAGCACGCGCTTCCACTCGATACCGCCCTTGCGGCCAGTGTCCAGCTGGAGGTTGTCCAGGCCGGCTTCCAGGTCCCGGAGCTCGGAAGCGTTGCCTTTCAGCGACGGTGAGGTGATGTGGTGGGAATCAGTCACGGGGAGGGTCCGCTCTTCAGTGGTCTGGTTACTTGGCATGGCGGCGGATCTCCTCGCGAAGTCGTCGGGTAATGACGCCGGTGAGCTCCCCTGCACGGCCGGCGTCGGTGCGGTGTTCCTCGGTAACGTTCCATTCGGCCACTACCCGGCCGGGACGCGAGGACAACAGCAGCACACGCTGGCCCAAACGCACCGCCTCACGCACGTTGTGCGTCACGAAGATGATGGTGCGGCCGGTTTCCTTCCAGATGCGCTCAAGTTCATCGTGCAGAAGGTCGCGGGTGATGGCGTCGAGCGCAGCGAACGGCTCGTCCATGAGCAACACCTGCCGGTCCTGGGCCAAAGACCGCGCGAGTGCCACGCGCTGCCGCATGCCGCCGGACAGCTCATGCGGACGCTTGTCCCCCGCCCCGCCCAGGTGCACCAGCTCAAGGAGTTCGGTGGCGCGGGCCCGGCGGCTTGCCTTGGTGCCGGACTTGTCAGCCAGCTGCAGGGCCAGTTCGATGTTGCCGCGGGCGGTCAACCACGGGAACAGGGACGCATCCTGGAACATGAAGGCCGCGCCGTCGCTGGGCACCTCCAAAGCGCCCGACGTCGGATGCTCCAGTCCCGCGATGATGTTCAGCAGGGTGGACTTGCCGCAGCCGGACGCACCAAGGAGGGCGACAAACTCGCCTTGTGCGATGGTGGCGTTGACGTCGTCCAGCACCGGGGCGCCGTCGCCGAAGCGCTTCCCCAGGTTCTCGAGTACGACTGGCATGGTCCCGTCCTTCGTGTTGATTGGTCTTGCTGTTGATACGCCCAAAGCCGGCCCGCTCCGGTGATGAAGCGGGCCGGCCGGTGGTGTTAGTCCTGGCCGAGTCCTGCAGCCGAGGTCTTCTTGCCTTCAACCTCGTTCAGGGCGCGGAGGTCGAAGATGCCGTTGATGTCAGCTTCCTTGGTGGTGCCGGCCTTGACGCCGTCTTCCAGGAGCTTCTTGTACGTTCCGGCCAGCGGGTCGGTGGTGAACTTGATGTTCTGCAGTGCACGCTCGATCACGTTGGCGGGAAGCGGCTTGCCGGCGGTGTCCTTGAGGACGGCGTTGATGGTGCTTGCCTTGTCCGCGGGTGAGGCGTTGTTCAGCCAGTTGACCGACTCGACGTGGCCCTTGAGGAGCGCCTGGACAGTCTCGGGGTGTTCTGCGGCGAACTTCTTGTTCACGATCAGGATGGTGGTGGTGAATTCACCGTTCTCCCACAGGTCCTTCTCGTCAACCAGGACCTTGGCGCCTGCTTCGAGGACCAAACGGGAGGCCCACGGCTCAGGCAACCACGCGCCGTCGAGCTTTCCGTCTGTGAAGAGCTTCAGGGACTGCGCGTTTTCGGTGGGGTTGATGTTCACATCACCGCTGCCGTCCACGTTGGTCTTGTAGCCCTGGTCGCCGAGCCACGCCCGGAGTGCGACGTCCTGGGTGCCACCGAGCTGCGGGGAGCTGAGGACCTTGCCCTTGAGGTCTGCCGCGGAGTTGATCTCCGGCTTGACCACCAACTGCGCGCCGCCTGCTGCTGCACCGGCGATGATGCTGATGGACTCGCCGTTGCTCTTGACGAAGGAGTTGATGGCCGGGTTCGGGCCGATGTAGGTGGCGTCGATCGCACCGGCGTTGAGGGCCTCGATCGCGGCGGGGCCGGCGTTGAAGATCTGCGTGCTGAGCTTGGTGCTGCCAAGTTCCTTGGCGATGATGCCCTGGCTGGTGCCGACCAGCGCCGGGCCGTGCGTGACGTTGCTGAAGTAGCCGAGCTTGAGTTCGGCCGCGGGCGACGTGGTGGGTGCCGGGGCGGCCTGGTTGTTGCTGTTGGAAACCACCGAAGCTACTGCTGCGCCGGCGCCGATCAGCAGGACAAGGCCGACTGCCACGGCGATTTCCACCGTGCGGCGGCGCTTGGGCTTGGTCGACTCACCTGCAACGATGCGGGTGGTTCCTGACTCGGGTTTTTGTGACTCGGAGTTGTTTGCCATGGGGGGTCCTTATGGAAGTGGGATGCGAGCTGGGGCGAAGATCAGGCCCCGCAACATCGCCCTGGTTGGGCAAGGAAGGACCATTCCGGAGAGGTCATGAGTTCACAGTAGGGACTGTCATATTTCGGCTTCAATCCCGCAGAAACCAAGGTTCATGAAGGGTCACTTGGCGTCACATTCCCCGCGAGGCCTTCAATGTCCCGAGGGGTCGTCCGGAGCAGCCACCCACCAGCCGCGCCCCCAAGGCGAGCCAGTCGGCAACATTTCCGGCCAGCGTACCCGAGTCCGCAACCCCGCCGGCAGGCCCCCAGGTCTTGGTCACGGCGTCGTAGGTCTCCCCCGAATTCGGGTAGGCAACCAGCGGAACATCGCCCGCGGCCTGGAGTTCACCAAGGGCGGGCGACACCAGTTCCAGCGGCACACAATTAACCCCGACGGCGGTCACGCGCGGTTCCACGCGAAGCAGCGCAGCCACGTCCGCAAGGGGCGTTCCGTCACTGATGTGGCTGCCGTCCCGAAGCGTGAACGTGAACCAGGATTCGACGTCGAACTCCGCCACGAGCTCTACCAGCGCGGCCGCTTCGGCGTAGGAAGGCAGCGTCTCGCAGGCCAGGAAATCGGCTCCGGCGTCCACCAGCGCGGCAATACGCGGGCGGTGGAAGTCCCGGAATTCCGAGGCAGAAAGCGTGTAATCGCCGCGGTATTCGGAACCGTCAGCCAGGTACGCGCCGTAGGGACCCACGGACCCGGCGATCAACAGGGGCCCGGAACCCGGGGTGGTCGCCGCGTGTTCCTTCCGTGCCTCGTCGGCCAGCCGGACGCTGCGTGCGACCAGCTCAAGCGACTCCTCCAGGGACAACCCGCGCCGGGCAAAACCCTGCGGAGTGGCCTGGTAGCTGGCGGTGATCGCCACGGAGGCACCGGCTTCGTAATAGTCCCTGTGGACCTGCTTGATCAGGTGCGGTTGCTCCATAAGGACCTTGGCGGACCACAAGGGATCTTCAAGGTCGCAGCCATGGGCTTCGAGTTCCGTGGCCAGGGCACCATCCAGCACCAGGGTGTGGCCGGCGTGCAGGAGCGTACTGAGGGAGTTATTCCGGGGCATGGTGTCCGTTCTGCAGAAAGACCGCAGCCTGTTCGACATTCCCGCCGTGCAGCGTGGGGATGATCAAACAAGCTGCGGTCTTTGTGTCCGTCTGTGACCCTAGATGACGTAACGTTCGTCTTCGTGGTCGCCCGGGTGGTCCTTGACCAGACCGGCAGCAAGGGTATTGCCGTCGATCGGGTCGATCACCAGGAAAGCGCCGGTGCGGCGGTGGTGCAGGTAGTTCTCCAACGGCAACGGTGCGGCCAGGCGCAACTGGGCGTGCCCGATGTCGTTGAGCTCCAGCGTGGACGACGGCTCCACCTTGAACGTGGCGAGATCCAGCTTGCCGTTGACGTTGCGGACCAGCGCCTGGACGGTACGCGTGCCGTGCTTCACCAGGACCTTCTGGCCTTCGCGGAGCGGCTTGGGTGACAGCCAGCACAAGGAGGCATAGAGGTCGGCGGAGCTTTCCCGGACCGTGCCGGCCGCTGCGATGGTGTCACCGCGGGCGATGTCGATCTCGTCAGCCAGGCGGATGGCCACGGACTGCGGAGCTGCGGCCTCTTCCAGGGAGCGTCCGGCGAAGTCGATGCCCACCACCGTGGTGATGCGCGGTTCGTGGCCCGGGCTGAGGACGGTGACCTCGTCACCGAGCTTCACTGACCCTTCGGTGACCTGGCCGGCATAGGCGCGGTAGTCACGGTATGCCTCCACGTCCAGGCCGCCGGCAACGGCATCCGGAGCCAGCGCGCCCTGCGGGCGGATGACCAGCTGCACGGGGAACCGGAAACTCTCCAGCCCGGCTTCGAGCTCGTCTGCCGCCGGGAGGGTCTCCAGGACCTCCAGCAGTGCCGGGCCCGTGTACCAGGGGGTGCGCTCGGAGCGGTCCACCACGTTGTCGCCGTCAAGCGCCGAAACCGGCACCACCAGCAGATCGGAAACACCGTCGGAACCCAGGCCAAGCTCCTGCGCCACCTTGCGGACGTCCGCCTCGATGTCGCGGAACACCTGCTCGCTGAAGTCCACCAGGTCGATCTTGTTCACGGCCACAATCACGTGGGCCACGCGCAGCAACTGCAGCACGGACAGGTGGCGGCGCGTCTGCTCCAGGACGCCCTTGCGTGCATCGATAAGTACGACGACGGCATCCGCTGTGGAGGCGCCGGTCACCGTGTTCTTGGTGTACTGAACGTGGCCGGGGCAGTCCGCCAGGATGAAGCTGCGGCGGTCCGTGGCGAAGTAGCGGTAGGCCACGTCGATGGTGATGCCCTGTTCGCGCTCGGCCCGCAGGCCGTCCGTGAGGAGGGCCAGGTCGATGCCGCCCTTGTCGCCGCCGAAGCCGCGGTCCGCGGAGGTCCGGGCAACAGCGTCGAGCTGGTCGGCGAGGATCGCCTTGGAGTCGTGAAGGAGGCGGCCCACCAAAGTGGACTTGCCGTCGTCGACCGATCCGGCAGTAGCGAAACGGAACAGCGTGGATGGCAGCGGAGCGGAGTCCAGGCCGTCAGTGCCGGCGATGAGGGATGCGGTGTCGGTGCTCATTTTAGAAGTAGCCGTCCTTCTTGCGGTCTTCCATGGCTGCCTCGGAGATGCGGTCATCTGCGCGGGTGGCGCCACGTTCGGTCAGGGTGGAGGCAGCGACTTCAACAACGACGTCGGCCACGGTGAACGCGTCGGATTCGACGGCCCCGGTGCAGGACATGTCGCCCACTGTGCGGTAGCGGACCGTCTTGGTGATGACGTCCTCATGCGGGAGCGGCTGGGAGACCTCGCCCACTGCGCGCCACATGCCGTCGCGGGCGAAGACCTCGCGCTCGTGGGCGTAGTACAGGCTGGGCAGCTCGATGTTCTCGCGCTCGATGTAGCGCCAGATGTCCAGCTCGGTCCAGTTGCTGATGGGGAAGGCACGGACGTGCTGGCCCACGGTGTGGCGGCCGTTGTACAGGTTCCACAATTCGGGGCGCTGGTTGCGCGGATCCCACTGGCCGAACTCGTCGCGCAGGCTCAGGATGCGTTCCTTGGCCCGGGCCTTGTCTTCGTCCCGGCGGCCGCCGCCGAACACGGCGTCGAACTTGTTCTTCTGGATCGCATCAAGCAGCGGTACGGTCTGCAGCGGGTTGCGGGTTCCATCGGCACGCTCGGCGAGTTCGCCGCGGTCAATGAATTCCTGCACCGAGCCGACAACCAGCTTCAGGCCAAGGCGCTCGACCGTGCGGTCACGGAAGTCCAGGACCTCGGGGAAGTTGTGGCCCGTGTCCACGTGCAGCACCGGGAACGGAACCTTGCCCGGCCAGAAAGCCTTGGTGGCCAGGTGCAGCATCACCACAGAGTCCTTGCCGCCGGAGAACAGCAGCGCAGGCTTCTCGAACTCAGCCACGACTTCACGAATGATGTGGATGGCTTCGGACTCGAGGGTGTCCAGTGAGCTGAGGCGCTCGACAGTCGGGGCGGCGACGTTGGCTTCCAGTTCCACCGTGGACTCCTCAGTTGTGTAAGTGCTCATGTGTGTAACCCGCATTCTGTCTTGTCGGATCCTGCCCAGCGACCGGCCCGGGGGTCTTCGCCCGGGGCCACTTTGCGGGTGCAGGGCTGGCAACCGATGGAGGGGTAGCCCTGGCTCAGGAGGGGGTTGACGGGAAGGATGTTGTCCTCGGAGTACTCCACCAACTGGTCAAAGGACCAGTCCACCATGGGGTTCACCTTGACCAGGCCGAAGCTCTCATCCCAGGTGACCACGGGAGTATTGGTCCGGGTGGGGCCCTCGTCGCGGCGGACACCGGTGAACCACACCTCGTAGCCGGCAAGGGAGCGGCGGAGGGGTGCCACTTTGCGCAGCGCGCAGCACTGGCCGGGGTCGCGGGCAAACAGGTCCTTGCCCAGCAGGCTGTCCTGCTGCTCCACCGTGTGTTCCGGAAGGACGTCCACCACGTTGACCCGCAGGTTGGCCGCGACCTCATCGCGGGTCTGGTAGGTCTCCTTGAAGTGGTATCCGGTTTCCAGGAACAAGACGTCGACGCCGGGAATCTGGTCCGCGACCAGGGCCGGAAGGACGGCGTCGGCCATGGAGCAGGCCACGGTGATGGCGGGCAGCTCGAAGTTGCGGGCAACCCAGGCGATCACGTCGGTGGCGGAGGCGTTCCAGCCGAGCTCGGCGGCGCCGGCCTCTGCCAGTGCCTTGAGCTCGTCGTTGGACCGCTTGAGGGCTAGTGTCACTGGAGGTCTCCTTCATCTGCGGAGTGTGCCCACTCGGCAAAGGTCTGGCCCTCGGCGCCAACTTCGACGAACTTGCGGACCACACGTTCCACGTAGTCAGGCAGGTCTTCGACCGTGACCTTGAGGCCGCGGACGGTACGTCCCAAACCGGCTTCCTCGCGCTCGTTGTTGGCCAGCCCGCCACCAAGGTGGACCTGGAAACCCGGGGTGGGGTCGCCGTCGGGCGTTGGCAGCATCATGCCCTTCAGGCCGATATCGGCCGTCTGGATACGGGCGCACGAGTTGGGGCAGCCGTTGATGTGCAGGGACAGTGCCTGCGGCAGCTGCTTGGTTTCCACGAGGTCGGCCAAACGGCGTTCCAGTTCGGCGATCGCAGTGGCCGCGGTGACCTTGGTTTCGACGATGGCGAGCTTGCAGAACTCGATGCCTGTGCAGGCGATGGTGCCGCGGCGGAACACGGACGGGCGGGCTGACAGGCCCAGAGTGTCCAGTTCGGCGATCAGCGGTTCCACCTGCTCCTTGGCAACGTCCAGGATGACGAGCTTCTGGTGCGGGGTGGTGCGCAGGCGATAAGTGCCGTGCTGCTCGAGGGTGTCGGCAAGCTTCACGAGTGCCTGGCCCGAGGTGCGGCCGACCGTGGGGGCAACACCGATGAAGAACTTGCCGTCCTTCTGCTCGTGGACGCCGATGTGGTCGCCGGGAGCGTTGGGCTTGGGAGCGGCCGGACCGTCCGGAAGTTTGAAACCGAGGTATTCGTCTTCCAGGATCTGGCGGAACTTGGCCGGACCCCAGTCGTTCATGAGGAACTTCAAGCGGGCCTTGGTACGCATGCGGCGGTAGCCGTAGTCGCGGAAGATGCTGGTGACGCCCAGCCACACCTCGGCAGCGACGTCGGCGGAGACGAACACGCCCAGGCGCTCGGCAAGGCGCGGGTTGGTGGAAAGGCCGCCGCCGACCCAGAGGTCGTAACCGGCGCCGAGTTCGGGGTGGACCACGCCTATCAGGGCGAAGTCGTTGATCTCGTGGACGACGTCCTGTGAGGGGTGGCCCGTGATCGCCGTCTTGTACTTGCGCGGCAGGTTGGCCAGTTCCGGGTCACCGATGAAGCGCTCGGACAGTTCGTGGATCAGCGGCGTGGGATCGATGATCTCGTCCTTGGCGATTCCTGCGACCGGCGAACCGAGGATGACGCGGGGGACGTCGCCGCAGGCCTCTGTGGTGGACAGGTCCACAGCCTCCAAGCGGCGCCAGATTTCCGGGACGTCTTCCACGCGGATCCAGTGGAGCTGGATGTTCTGGCGGTCCGTGAGGTCAGCCGAGCCGCGGGCGAAATCCACGGAGATCTGGCCGATCACGCGAAGCTGCTCGGTGGTCAGCGCACCGCCGTCGATGCGCACGCGCAGCATGAAGTACTTGTCTTCGAGCTCGTGCGGTTCCAACGTCGCCGTCTTGCCGCCGTCGATCCCGGGCTTGCGCTGCGTGTAGAGGCCCCACCAGCGGAAACGGCCGTGCAGGTCCGTTCCGTCGATCGAGTCGAAACCTTCTTTTGAGTAGACAGACTCAATACGCTCACGGACGTTCAGCCCGTTGTCTTCCTGTTTCCAGGTTTCGTTGGCGTTGAGGGGTGTGGTGCCGTCAACCTTCCACTGACCGTGGGGCTTGGCGGCCGGGCGGGTGCGTGCGGGACGCTTGGAGACTTCGGTGTCCGCGGGCGCACCGGCTACAGCTGTATCTGTCATACATCGAGGGTAGGTGGGGCCAGATTTAGCCAGCAAAGGTCCGGAAATGTTGAGTCACCTAGGGAAACATTTCGTCACGAACAGCACGCCGGCCTTGTTCCCGCCCGGTTTCTATGCAGTCCGAATCCGCGTCATTTCGGCGAAATATGGCTTAGGAAAGGCTGCCCTTGATTGCGTCATATCTCTCCAGTGCAATCGCTGCCAGGACCTTCGACGGCAGCAACGGATCCGTCACCACATCGGCTCCGGCCTTGAACAGCTGGCCATGGAAATACCCGGTCGCCAGCAGGTAGGACGCGACGAAAACCCGGCCACCCTCCGCGCCGAGTTCGGCACGCAAGGAGGCGACGCCGTCGGGCACGTTCGGCTGGGCGCTGGCACCATAGGCGACCCGGACCGTGTTCGGCAGCAGTTCGGCGAGAAGGCGCGCCTGCTCTTCGGAGTCCACCGAGCCGTCCGGAAGGGACGAACCCGCGGCAGCCAGCAGCACGCCGTCGTGATCCTGCAGTCCGGCGGCCCGCAAGCGCGCGGCGAGCAGCTCTGCCAGGCGCGGGTCGGGGCCGATCGGTTTGGCGGCAACTACCTCGGGCCGGCTCTTGATCGCCTTGGGCACGTCCACCTTGATATGGAAACCGGTGCTGAGCAGGAGCGGCACCACCACGGCCGGGGTCCCCTGCGGCAGGCCCTCCACCACGCCGGACAATTCCGGTTCCTGGACGTCGACGTAGGCCTCAAGGACCTGTAGCCCAGGCCGGAGTTCCTCGATGTCGGCCATGACCTGGCGGATGGCAGCCTGGCCCTCGGTGTTGCGGGTTCCGTGGGCACAGGCGATCAAGACGGGGCTGTTCATGGGAGCTAGCGTAACGTTGAGCCAGCACCAGTTGAGAAGCACGTAAAGAAAGAACCGTCCACTTGATTTCCCTTGACATCGTTCTTTTGTGGCTCGACCTCATCGGCGTGTTCTTCTTCGCCGTCTCCGGCTCCCTGTTGGCTGCCCGGAAACAGTTCGACGTGCTCGGTTCCATCCTGCTCGCCTCAATCGCGGCCTTGGGCGGTGGGGTGATTCGCGACATCATCCTCAATACCGCGCCCCCCGTGGCCTTCACCAACCCCGCCTACCTGGCCCCACCGTTGCTGGCCGCCATGCTGGTCTACTACCTGTTTTCATCGGTCCAGCGCTTTACCTCACTTTTGACACTGTTCGACGCCGGCGGGCTGGCTTTGTTCTGTATCACCGGGACCCTGAAAGCCCTGACCGCGGGGATGAACCCTGTCACCTGCATCCTGTTGGGTGTCACAACGGCCGTGGGCGGCGGTCTCCTGAGGGACATCACCGCCAACGAGATTCCCACCCTTTTCAACAACCGTGACATCTACGCCCTGCCCGCCTTTGTCGGGGCCGGGCTGACCACGCTTTTATGGGACCTGGGGCTCTTCAGCGGGCTGACCGCCTGCCTGATCGCTGGGGTGGTCTTTACTTTCCGCGTCACGGCGTGGCGGCGCGGTTGGTACGTCCCCCTGGCAGTGCGTGGATGGCACCGCGCCGGGGCGAATCCGGGGGTCCGCGATTAGCTAGGATGGGAGCATGACTGACATGTTCCTCGAGAAGTTCCGCGCGCTGGTCCCAAAGTATCTCGAGGATGAATGGCAGGAAGAAGACGGCCTGACGCCGGAGGAACTCGATGACGCCCTGTCCGAGCACTCCTTCACCATCCCCCTGGTGCTCCGCGAGTTTTATCTCGCACTCGGTGGATGCGAGGACCTCATGGAGGCCTACCACTACTTCTGGGACCCCGAGGAACTCGAAGTCGATGACGAAGGCTTCCTCATGTTCCTCGAGGACGAGGACGAACAGTTCACCTGGGGCTTCCGTGTAGCCGACCTCAGCATCCCGGATCCCATCGTCTACCGCCGCAACAACGCCCGCGGCCAGTGGAAGAGCGAGGAAGGAACGTTCTCCGAGTTCGTCTTCGACATGTTCGACTGGGCGTTCAACGACGAAGACTAGGTTTTCCTGGTTCACAGCCCCCGCGCAGCCCTTGGGTTGGCGGGGCTGTTTTGTTGGCGGGCGCTGATTCTGGTGCAAGCGTGCCGCCACCACCCACTTTGAATGGGATGCGGGCGGGACACGCCGTTCTACGGGCCTCCCGGCCACCTTTTGCCCTCAAAGTTGGTGGTGGCGGTACAGGCTTCGCGAAAAATTACGACGGCGGCGGGCCGGCTATGTAGCGGTAGGGTCCGAAGAGACCAGCCTCCCTGTTTTCCAGGACCTGCAGGACCTCGTCCACCATCCGCTGCGGGTGGTACACGACGTCCGCGTAGTAGTAGTGCAGGCTCAGGCGTCCGCCCCGGATGGAAGCGTTGTTCCGGTAATGGTCCTTTTTCACCTGCTTTGGCTCAAAGTGGGTACTGCCGTCGAGTTCCACAATCAGCCAGTCCTCGATCAAGCAATCCACCTCCCCTACCCCGGGGACATCCGCGTGCATCTGGACCCGCAGGCCTGCCCGGCGGAAGTGGGTGTGGGCGAGCACCTCCAAGAGCGAGTCGGCCCTTGGCAGGACCAAATTCACTAGAGCGCGGAGCTTTCCGTTCCGGTTGCCCTTCATCTTGCTGTCCAGGAACTTGGTGGTCAGCAATGCCTGGCTAACGGCACTCTGCACCATGACCAATGCTTCCAACTCGGGGAGGCATCTCATGGCATGGAGCAGAACGTCAGCAACTCCAGCCACCGGAAGGTAGGGATGATCCGGGTGGATGCACTGGCCGTGGTGGACGATCCGACGCCGGGCCAACCCCGTGGTGCAACTGAGGTGCAGGTCCTTGACATCGTGAAGGGTCCAGAGCCCGTAGAAGCGCGCCGCCGAAACGCACGTCAGCTTCCCGTTGGCTCTGAACGCGGCCACGATATCCGGATCGGCTGCCTTGGACACGTACACACCACGATGGAGTCGACTGATCCGGCCGGACCTGACGGCTTTGGCCAGGCTCCGCCGACTGAACCCTGCGGCGTAGAGGGATGTGGTGGTGGCTGCTCCGTGGCGGCTGCGAAGGAAGTTGTTGATGCTCATTCCGACATCATGTTGGCCCCGGAAGGCCCGGCCGGTCACACCAAATGGGTTATGTGGAAAACTTCCTCGGCCCCCACCACCCACTTTGAGGGGGGGCGACCATGACTTCAGACCCCTTTTTCGGCGTGTCGCCCGATCCGGCGGGGCAAAGTGGGTGGATGCGGCACGGCGCCAAATTTGTAAATCGCTGCACACCAGGGAAAAAGCCGTTGACGATCAGTGTTGCAAATGTGACAGGGTTGTCATAAGCTATTCACGGATCCACTAAATGCCTCCGGTGGATCTGATGCGAACGGAGATTGTGGTCCCGGTTCGGTGCAGCGTATGACTCGTAACGTTGCAGCGAGCCGGGGCCATTCCTTTTAAGCACCCATGACAAGCCCAGCGCGCGGTAGCCCACGTGCCGCCACCACCCAGTTTGAAGCCACCAGGTGGGAACCCGCCGCAAAAACCGGGCTTCCCGCCCCTGTCCATGCCCAAAGTTGGTGGCAGCGGCACACCCGGAGCACAAAAGCAGCAGCCCAGGGCCCACAAAAAAGCAGGCACCCAACCCTCAAGGTCGAGTGCCTGCCTGGAGCAAAGAGAACTAGCTGCTGCGGTCCACCACTGCGTGGGCGAAGTTGGTCAGGGACGCCTTCACAACACCCTCCGGCAGCGGGGCGAGCGCTGCTATGGCCTGGTCCGACCAGTCGCGGGCGATCTTCCAGGACTCGGCCGTGACGGGGTGCTCGCGCAGGCCCGCGACAGCCTCAGCCAGGGCGGAGTCGGAGGACAGGTCGCCATCCACCAGTTCAAGCAACGAAGCAGCCGAGGCATCCCCTGCGGCGGCGTCACGGCGGAGCAGGAGCACGGGCAAGGTGGGCACGCCTTCGCGGAGGTCTGTGCCAGGAGACTTGCCGGACTTGACCTTCACGCCGGTGACATCGATGACGTCGTCGGCCAGCTGGAAGGCCACGCCAACCTTTTCGCCGTACTCCACGAGCACGTCTTCGAACTCCGGGGCAGCGCCGGCAAAGATTGCACCGAGCTGCCCGGATGCTGCAACCAGGGATCCGGTCTTATCAGCGATGACGGAGAGGTAATGCTCCACGGCGTCTTCGTCTTCGCGGGGACCCACGGTTTCGTGCAACTGGCCAAGGCACAAGCGCTCGAAGGTCCGGGCCTGGATCCCCAGGGCACGCGAACCGAGCTCGGACACCAGGATGGATGCGCGGGCAAAGATGAGGTCACCGGTCAGGATGGCCACGGAGTTACCCCAGACCTCATGGGCTGTAGGAGCACCACGGCGGAAGGGTGCGGAGTCCATCACGTCATCGTGGTAGAGCGTGGCGAGGTGGGTCAGCTCCACGACAACAGCGGCCTGGACAACCTCGGGACGTGAAGCATCACCAAGGTGCGCGCACAGCAGCGTCAGAAGGGGACGGATACGCTTGCCACCGGCTTCCACCAAGTGACGGGACGTAGCGTCAGCCAAAGGGTCGGAGTTGGAGATGGCCTCGCGAAGCTTCTTTTCCACCCGTGCAAGGTTGGTGGTGATGGCTGGGCCGAGCTCGGGATCGCCGGCAATTGCGGCAAATCCGGCGGGCAGCTGGAGGCCCGTCGCGATTGCGGTGGTGTTGGGGGCGGGCTCGTTGGAGTCCGGCAGGCCGTGACCGGCGTGGGTCCAGCTGTGTTCGGCAGAGTTCGTCACGGGTTAACCCTAACTAGTTGGTGCGGAAACCGCGGTCTCGGCCCCTGCCGCCGTCACAGAGCGGGCAGAGGAAGTATTTGACGTGGGCGGGACAAGCATTTCAAGGACCCTGATCACGCGGTCTTCAAAACCCTTGGCGGAGGAGTCCGTGAGGTTTGCCAGCATGCGGACCACAAAGCGCATCAGCACAGGAACGGGCATACCCGTGCGCAGCGCCAGCTTCATCACGGCGGGCTTGCCGATCAGGAAGGCAAACGCCCTGCCCAGCGTGAAATGCGAACCCCACTGGTCCCGCACGTAGTCCGCGTACCGCGCAAGGTGGGCATCGGCGTCGTGCGTGGCCCAACCGGCCGAAGCTGAACGGGAGGCGGCATCGACAATAAACTCCGCAGCAAACCGGGCCGACTCCATGGCGTAGGAAATGCCCTCACCGTTGAACGGGGAGACCATGCCGCCGGCATCGCCAAGAAGCAGCAGCCCAGGCGAGTAGTGCGGTGTGCGGTTGAAGCCCATCGGCAGCGCGGCTCCACGGATCTCCCCCACCTGGTTCTCCGGCGTGAAGCCCCAATCGGCGGGCATGCCGGCGGTCCATTCGCGCAGGACCTGCTTGTAGTCGAGCTTGCCGAATTCCTTGGAGGAGTTCAGGATGCCCAGGCCCACGTTGGACGTGCCGTCGCCGACGCCGAACACCCAGCCGTAACCGGGCAGCGGCTTGCCGGACTTGCCGGGCAGTTCAAGCCAGCCTTCCATCCAGTCGTCGTCATGCCGCGGCGAGGTGAAGTAGGTGCGCACGGCAACACCCAGCGGGCGGTCGTCGCGCTTGTGCATCCCCAGCGATACGGCAGTCCGCGTCGAATTGCCGTCCGCGGCGAGTACGACGTCGGCATGGAAGTCCCGCTGTTCGCCCGTCTTGCGTCCGGACTCGTCCAGGATGGCGGCGCGTGCGCCGATAACGCGGCCGTCGTCGTCCTGCAGGGCGCTGGTGACACTGTGGCGTTCAAGCACGACGGCGCCCGCTGCCTCCGCGTGGCGGGCCAACGATTCGTCAAAGCCGAGGCGGGTGCGGATCAGTCCGTACGTGGGAAAGTCGGAGACTTCCGGCCATGGCAATTCGATGGTGCGGCCACCGGCAATCAGTCGGAGTCCCTTGTTCCGTCGCCAGCCCTCATCCCGGGAATGCGGCAGGCCCAGCTTCTGGATTTCACGGACGGCCCGGGGAGTGAGCCCGTCACCGCACACTTTCTCGCGCGGGAACGACGTCTTCTCCAGCACCGTCACATCGATACCGGCCTGGGCGAGGTAATACGCAGCAGTGGACCCCGCCGGGCCCGCGCCAACTATCAGTACTTTCACGGTGTCCTAAGTCAGCCTGACTGTGCGCCCGTCCGGCGCGGCTTGATCTGGCGGCGCAGCTTGGCCACAGGAACACTTTCGCGGTGCTCGGCAGGCTTCTGCGCACGGTGGACCGCCACGATGCCGCCGCTCAGGTTGCGGTAGGTGACGTCTGTCCAGCCGGCATCGGCCAGCCACTGGGCCAGGTGGTCCTGGTCCGGCCAGGCACGGATGGACTCGGCCAGGTAGACGTAGGCATCCGGGTTGGAGGAGACCTTGGTGGCGATGGCGGGCAGGGCACGCATCAGGTACTCGGTGTACATGGTGCGCCACAGCGGAACCACGGGCTGGGAGAATTCGGCAATGACCAGGCGGCCGCCCGGCTTGGTGACACGGAGCATCTCCTCGAGGGCCTTGCGGGGTTCGTTGACGTTGCGCAGCCCGAAGGAAATGGTGCTCGCGTCAAAGCTGTTGTCCGCGAAGGGCAGGTTGGTGGCGTCGCCGGCAATGAAGTCGATGTCCGGACGGCGGCGCTTGCCCACCTTGAGCATGCCGAGCGAGAAGTCGCATGCCACAACATCCACACCGGCGTCGGCGTAGGGTTCGCTGGAGGTGCCCGTTCCGGCAGCGAGGTCCAGCACGCGCTGACCCGGCTTCACATCCATGGCATCGACCACGATCCGGCGCCAGCGGCGCGTCTGCCCCATGGAGAGGACATCGTTCACGACGTCGTATTTCGGGGCGACATCGTCAAACATCGTCGCAACTTCGTCAGGACGCTTTTCCAAGGATGCTCGGTTCACCCTGCAATTGTCTCAGACATTCCCCCGAGTTTGCTTCCCTGTAGAAGTCGGGGCGGGTTCCGGCGGCACCGGGAGTACTGTAGTTGCATCATGACCAGCACGCTCCGCACCTTGACAGTCCCCCTCGATGTTGATTCATCCTCCGGGGGGCTGCCGTCGTTTCTGGTGCGTGATGACGTTCTCTGCTGGTCCCGCCGCGAGGCCGGCCTGGTGGGTTACGGAGAGTTGACCCGGTTCAGCGCCACGGGTCCGGAGCGGTTCCTGGAAGCCGATATCTGGTGGCGGCACCTGATTCTCGAGGCTGACATCACGGACCACGTCGAACTTCCCGGCACCGGCCCCGTCGCCTTCGGCTCGTTCGCCTTTTCCAAGACCTCCCCGCACATTTCGCGGCTGATCCTGCCGGAGCTGGTCATCGGCATCCGGGACGGCCGCGCCTGGGCTACCCGGTTGACCTTCGACGACGGCGACCTTACCGAAGAAGGCGTCCTGGCCGCCGTCGGGCACTGGCTTAAGCCCGGCGACGCGGACGGTGGGGAGCAGGCGGCAGGAGGTCCCGACGTCGGGATGTCACCTGGGCTTGCCGCGCTTGACGGTTCCGCCGGTCGCCTCAGCAGCGGCTCGCTGAGCGAGGCAGCGTGGATGGAAGCTGTTGCCAACGGCGTGGAGGAGATCCGGGCCGGGAAACTGGAAAAACTGGTGCTCGCCCGGGATGTGGTGGCTACCCTCCCTGAGGGCGTCAACGCGGCCGAGGTCCTGCGGCAGCTCGCCGCCCGGTACCGGGAATGCTGGACCTACGGGGTGGACGGGCTGGTGGGTGCCACGCCGGAGATGCTGATCCAGGTTGAGGGCCGCACCGCACAGGCGCGGGTGCTTGCCGGGACGCTGGACCGGCGCGATGCCGAGGGCGTGGACGGCTCCCCCATGGAGTACGCCGAACGGGTCTTGGCGGGATCGGAGAAGCAGCGTCATGAGCACGAGATCGCAATCGACTCGCTGACCCGGCAGCTGGCCCCGTTCTCCGAGGCCATGAACTCGCACAGCGAACCCTTCATCCTGGAGTTGCCCAACGTGTGGCACCTGGCCTCGGACGTCAAAGCCGAGCTGGCTGATATCGAGGGCCACGTACCCACGTGCCTTGCCCTGATCAATGCGCTGCACCCTACCGCCGCCGTGTGCGGAACCCCGACCTTGGTGGCGGGGGCCCTGATCCGGAAACTGGAGCACCTGGACCGCGGGCCCTATGCCGGACCGGTCGGTTGGCTGGATGCCGCCGGCAATGGCGAGTGGGGCATAGCCCTGCGCGGCGCGGTGATCGAGGACGCCAACACGGTTCGGCTTTATGCGGGCTGCGGGATCGTGGAGGGCTCGCAGCCGGAGGCGGAGCTCGCGGAAACGTGGGCCAAATTCCGGCCGATGTTGGAGGCCCTGGGCATCCGGCGCTGAATCCGGGATCCCAGACAGAGACTCCGTAAGGGCCCTTGCATGTTCGGTACAGTAGTTATCCAATAGTGAAACTTCGTTTCCTGTGATGCACATCTCACGTTCGGCGCTACACTAAAACCGACTCAGTTCAGCATCCACTGCAACAAAAGGTAAAAAACATGCAGATCTCCCGTTCGGTTCTGTCCGGTACCAAGATGGCCGCCGTGCTCGCCGCCGGCGCCCTCGCCCTGACCGCCTGTGGTGGCTCCTCCACCCCGGCAGCGTCCTCGGGTTCGGGCCCGCAGCTCATCAACGCCGGCAAGCTGACCGTGTGCTCGGACATCCCTTACGAGCCGTTCGAGTTCCAGAAGGATGGCAAGAACGTCGGCTTCGACATGGACATCGCAGCCGAGGTCGCCAAGGACCTCAAGGCCGAGCTCAACGTGGTGGACAGCTCCTTCGAAGCAATCGAGACCGGCACGGCACTGACCGGCTGCGACGTCTCCATCTCCTCGATCTCCATCACGGACGTGCGCAAGAACGTCATGGACTTCTCCACCCCCTACATGGATGACGACCTGACCCTCGTTGCCACGTCCTCTTCCGGCATCAGCAACCTGGACGGTGCCAAGGGCAAGAAGGTGGGTGTCCAGCAGGCCACCACCGGGGCCCAGTACGCCAAGGACAAGGGCATCGAAGCGCAGCAGTTCGAAGACTCCGGTCTCCTGGTCCAGGCCCTCAAGGCCGGTACCATCGACGCCGCTGTCGGCAACGGCTCCGTCCTCGGCTACGCCATCAAGGACGACTCCAACCTCAAGCGCGTGGAAGACTACGCCACCGGTGAGAAGCTGGGCATCGCCATCAAGAAGGGCAACACCGCCATGGCCGACTCGGTGAACGCCACGCTGAAGCGCATCACGGACGACGGCACCCTGGAGAAGTTCAAGACCACCTGGTTCGGCGAGGCCGCCAAGTAGCCCGGAGCCCGGCTCCCAAGATCCACGCAGGAGGGGCCCCGTAACGATATGTTCTGATGGACAGTTCGTACGGGGCCCCAACTGCGCAACATGAATGTGAGAACACCATGGCAATGACTGCACGTCAACGCGCCAAAGTCAGTCTGTACGTCCAGGCCGGGATCTTCGTTGTGGCCCTGGCCGCCGTAATCCTCGCCGTGGATTGGACGACCGTAGGGAACAGCGTCTTCAACTTCGCCAAGATCGGGCCCATGTTCCCGGGTATCTTCCTGGTCGGCCTCAAGAACACCCTCATCTATACCGCCCTCGGTTTCATCGTGGGACTGTCCGGCGGCCTGCTGCTCGCCCTGATGAAGCTCTCGTCCTTCCCCTTGTACCGGTGGATTGCCACGGGCTACATCGAGTTCTTCCGCGGCGTTCCCGCGCTGCTGGTCTTCATCGCGTTCGGCTACGGCGTGCCGCTGGCCTTCGGGATCCAGTGGGACGTCAACGTGATCGTGATGGTTTCCCTGGGCATGGTGGCCGCCGCCTACATCGCTGAAACCCTCCGCGCCGGCCTGCAGGCTGTGCCCAAGGGCCAGATGGAAGCCGCCCGCTCCCTGGGCATGCCGCATTGGCGGGCCATGATCTCGATCGTGATCCCGCAGGCTTTCAAGATCGTCCTCCCGCCGCTGACCAACGAGATCATCCTGCTGACCAAGGATTCCTCGCTGATCTACGTCCTGGGCCTCACCGCCTCGCAGTACGAACTCACCAAGTTCGGCCGCGACGGCATCTCCAGCCTGGGCGCCGGGTTGACCCCGCTCCTGGTGGCAGGTGCCTTCTACCTGATCATCACCATCCCGTTGAGCCTTTTGGCACGGAAGTTCGAAAGCCGCTCCGCGCGGACCAAGCGATAGGCAGGACTGTCATGAACAACTCGGCTACGGTCCACGCCGCGGGCGTGGACATCAAGGACCTCCGCAAGTCCTACGGCAGCAACGAGGTCCTCAAGGGCATCTCCCTGTCGGTGGAACCCGGCCAGGTGGTGTGCCTGATCGGTCCTTCCGGTTCCGGCAAGTCCACGCTCCTGCGCTGCGTGAACCTCCTGGAGCAGCCCAACGCGGGCGTCATCAAGGTGGGCAACTTCGAGGCCACCGATCCCGACGTTGACCTCAACCGCATGCGCCAGAGCGTGGGGATGGTGTTCCAGCACTTCAACCTGTTCCCGCATTTGAGCGTGCTGGACAACTGCACCATTTCCCAGGTGAAGGTCCTCAAGCGTTCCAAGGCCGAGGCCTCCGATGTTGCCCGCCGCAACCTGGAACGCGTGGGCCTGGGCCATCTGGCCGAGCGCTACCCGGACCAGCTTTCCGGTGGGCAGCAGCAGCGCGTGGCGATCGCCCGTGCACTGTCCATGGATCCCCAGCTCATGCTGTTCGACGAGCCCACGTCCGCGCTGGACCCTGAGACCGTGGGTGACGTGCTTGCTGTCATGCGCAAGCTGGCCCAGGAGGGCATGACCATGCTCGTGGTCACGCACGAGATGGGCTTTGCCCGCGAGGTCGCCGATCGCGTGGTCTTCATGGACGGCGGCGTGGTGGTGGAGGAGGGCGCGGCCGAGCAGGTCATCAGTGCGCCCACCCAGCCGCGCACCAAGGAGTTCCTGCGCCGCGTCCTGGATCCGACCCACATCGACGTCGTAGAGGACTGATGTGATGTGGGAGGGCATCCGATCCCCGGATGCTCTCCCACATCCCGACGCGTTCGTGGCGTTTCAGGCCGTGAGCACCTGGCCGACCGCGGCGGAGACGGCAGACCTGATCCGGGCGTGCAGTCCGCGCAGGCCCACGCGGTCCACGCGCACCTCCACGATGGTGCGCCCCTTGAGCGGTGCCTTCAGCGCGGCGGCAAGTTCCGCCGTCGTACTTACCACCTGGTGCCCGACGCCGTAAGCCGCCGCGAGTGCCGAAAGGTCCACAGAGTGCGGGGTACCGAAGAGGCGCTCGACGGCGGTGCCGTAGGCCCCCGATTCGTGGACAGCGCCGTGTTCGAGAAGGCCGAAGATCGCCCCTCCTGAGTCATTGAGCACCACGATCCGCAGGTCCGGAACGGGTTCGCCGTGGCCGAGCAGGAGCCCGCCGGCGTCATGGAGGAAGGTCACGTCTCCCACCAGAACGGTGGTTTCGCGTCCGCTGCCGAGGGCGATTCCCGTGGCCGTGGCGAGGGTGCCGTCGATTCCGGCCAGGCCGCGGTTTGCATAGACGGTGGCGATGGGATCCGGGTGCGGCTGGCCGGCGAGGTCCACGTCGCGGATACCGTTCGAAGAACCCAGCACCAGCTTGCCGCGCGCGTGCTCCCACACCGTCGCTCCAACAGACGGGCCCACGGCCGGCTCCCCGGCCAGGATTCCATCCAGTGCGTGTTGCGCGGCGGCCCCCGCCAGCAGCCAGGAGTCCAGCCATTCGGAGGAACCACGCCCTGAAAAAGCGGCCAGCCCGGGCAGGGTGTCCATGGGTTGCTCGCGGCGCCGGCCTGCCTGGTACCACGCCACAGGCACGGGCTCGTAGATGGCGGTTTCCACTGTTTCGCGGGCCAGGAGCGCCGAAACGGGGCGTGACAATGTGGGTCGGCCAAACAGCACCACGCGCTCGATGGGGGTGGCCGATTCCGGACCAAAGTGCTCCAGCAAAATGCGGTACGGGCCCACCGCGTTGGGCCCGAACCGTGCGTTGGAGGACGGTTCAGCGAGCAGCGGCAGCCCATGCGCCCGGGCGAAAGCCTCGGCCACAGGACCGGCGTCGTGCCCTGCCAAAACTACCGTGCGGCGCTCCGGGAGGCTGGTCGGCGCCGGAGCCAGATCCAGTGCCTGGGGTCCGGCGTCGTAATGGAAAACGCTGTGGCCGGAAGCGGCGGGAAGCGTGTCCCCGTGTTCGGGCACCAGCGGGTCGCGGAAGGCGAGGTTCACCTGGACAGGCCCTGGCGGGGTGTCCTCCAGGGCGCCGGTTGCGGCGTACAGTGCGGTAGCGGTGGCCCGCTGGGGACTGTCACCGGCGGCGACATCGACGGCGAACCGCACGTGCTCGCCGAAAAGGTCCAGTTGGGTGGTGGTTTGGTTGGCGCCGGTTCCGTGAAGCTCCTCCGGCCGGTCAGCCGACACGACGATCAGCGGCACAGCGGCATGATTGGCTTCCATCACGGCGGGCAGCAGGTTCCCGACGGCGGTACCCGAGGTGGTCACGACCGCTGCCGGCGCTTCGGTCGCCAAGGCAAGGCCCAACGCGGTGAATCCTGCATCGCGTTCGTCGATCCGGACGTGGAGGAGGACCTTGCCGGCGGCTTCGGCTTCCGCCAGTGCGTAGGCCAGGGGCGCGGACCGGGAACCTGGCGCGACCACCACATGCCGGACACCCCCATCGAGGAGGGCTGCGACCGCTACCCGGGCGGCGCCGATGGATGTCAAAGAGTCCTGGGAAGTCACCGTCCAAGTCTATTGGCGCCGAAGGGCCGCAAAAGGTGAGAGAGCGTCCGCGTGAAGAGGGTCATAGGTGAGAGAGCGTCCGTCCCTCTCTTACCTAAGGCCCCTTAAAGCGAAACGCCCTTCCACCCCCGGGGAAAGGAAGAGCGTTTCGGGACAAATCTACTTGCGGAACACCTGGACCACCGAAGGACGCGGTGCACTGGCTGTTCCCGGGGCCGCGGTCTGGCCGGGCAGCACGTAGTCCGGGAAGTAGGAGTTCTGGGCAGCGAAGGAGCCGTCCTCCCCCGGGTGCTGGACTGCCACGAATACAGTGCGCTCTTCATCGTGGATGATCGGCCCACAGGTTTCGGCATCGCGCGGAACCGCCAGGAACTGCTCCACCTTGCCGCGCTCGGGGCCGTCGAGGGTGACCTTGAAGAGGCCGTCAGCGTATCCGATGGAGGAGGGTGCGCCGTCGGTGGAGATCCACAGGTTGCCCACGGAGTCGAAAGCGACGTTGTCCGGGCAGGAAATCGGGGAAACCTTGTCGGCGGGGAACCCGGAGAAGTAGGTGGAGGTGTTCTTGGCGGGATCACCGGCCACCAGCAGGAGGGTCCAGTTGAACTTTGTCCCTACCTGGTCCGGTCCCTCGGTGATCTCCACGATGTGTCCGTCGCGGTTGAGCGTGCGGGGGTTGACCTCCGTGGCGCCTTCCTTACCGGTCTTGCCACGGTCCGAGTTGTTGGTGCAGGCAACATAGACCTTGCCGGTGTGCGGGTTCGGCTCAACGTCTTCGCAACGGTCCATCTTGGTGGGGCCGACCTGGTCGGCAGCGAGGCGGGTGTAGACCAGCACATCAGCCACGGACATACCGGAAACAGCAGACTCGCCGTTCACTACCAGCGGCAGCCATTCGCCCGTGCCGTCGAAAGCGCCGTCGGCGGGCAGTTTGCCGGTGCCATCGATCTCGGCCTGCGGGGAGTCGCCGGTGAAGCGTGCCACGTAGAGATCGCCCTCGGAGAGCAGGCTCATGTTGTTCTTGCGGGCTTCCGCCGAGTCACCCGGCTGGTACGTGCCCTTGGAGACGAACTTGTAGAGGTAGTCGAAGCGCTCGTCGTCGCCCATATAGGCCACAACGCGGCCGTTCGGAGCGACGATCACGTTGGCACCTTCGTGCTTGAAACGGCCCATGGCGGAGTGCTTCTTGGGAGTGGACGTGGGGTCGAAGGGATCCACTTCCACGATCCAGCCGAACCGGTTGGCCTCGTTGGCGTAGCCGGAGTTGCGGGTGTTGAAGCGGTCTTCGTCCAGTTCCCACTGACGGCTGGTGGCCTTGTCCGTGAGGCCATAACGCTTGTCGGCGGCGCTCGTACCGGCGGCGGTGAAGTAGCCGTTGAAGTTTTCCTCACCGGAGAGGATGGTGCCCCACGGGGTGGTGCCGCCGGCGCAGTTACCCAGCGTGCCCTTGATCCAGCGGCCGGCAGGATCGTCAATGGTCTTGACCAGGTTGCTGCCGGCGGCGGGACCGGTCAGCTCGTAGACGGTGTCCGTGAGGAAGCGGCGGTTAAGGGGTGCTCCCTGGACGTAGCTCCACGGCTTGTTCTTGTTCTTGCGCTCGAGTTCCACTACAGCCAGACCGTGGCCTGCGCGTCCGATGGCCCGTGCCTCCGCGGCATCGAAGTCCTTCGGCAGCATGATGTTCTCGTTGGTGTACTCGTGGTTGGCGAAGAGCACTGCACGACGGTCCTTGGAACCCGGGATGGGGAGGATGTCCGTGTAGTCATTGTTGTACCCGAACTGGCGTGCCTGTGCGGCGGCGGTCTGGTTGTTCAGGTCGAATGCCGGTGAGTCGGCGAACAGCGGATCACCCCAGCGGATCACCGGCTTCCAGTCGAAGCCTTCCGGAACAGTGAAAGCATCCACGGATGCGTCTACCGGCTTGATGGCCGTGAACTGGAGCTTGGACTTCGCGAAGCCCGTCTTTGCGGCGTTGGAGAGGCCCTGGCCGCCGTCGGCCACAGCAGTTTCGGATCCGGTCACCGCACCGCCAAGGACGATTGCCAGGGCACCGGCGGCGCCGAGCCCCAAAGCGGCTCGGCGGGACATGGCGGTGGATGCAATGTCCCGGAAGTAACCGTTGGCGCTGGTGTTGCAGACGTCTCCAGCGCAGGCGTTGTCGCACTTCAGGGCGCAGGTGACGGCGCTGCGCTTGCCCTTGGTGTGACCGAGCATGGGCAGCAGCGGGAACGTGCGGCCGGTGGTTTCAGACATGGGTGACCTTCCAGGGGGTATAAACGTTTCACGCCGAGCTTTGCAGCGGAAACCGAATCCGAGAGGGCCCTCTGGTTAAGAGTTGGTGAACAAACCTTGCCCGGAAGATGCCAGGACCGTGTGGACCCTGCGAAGGCGTTCCAGCCACCAGCGGCGACGTTCCCCCGGCGCGGCAAACTGCTCAAGCAGCCCCTGATCGGCAACGGCCTCACGGAGCCGGATGCCGCCGTCGTGTGCTGTGAGGGGGTCCCGCGTGATGTCCGACGCAAACAGCGACACGGTGCCCAGACCGCAGGCGTAGGGCAGTTCCGGCAGGGCGGCTGCGAGCGCCAGCCCGGCCCTGATGCCGATGGACGTGTCCAGTGCGGAACTCACGACGGCGGGAAGGCCGGCTTGGGCGACGATGTCCAGAGCCCGTGCCACTCCCCCGAGGGGCGCGACTTTGACCACGATCAGGTCCGCAGCCCCGGCCCTGGCGACGCGCAGGGGGTCGTCCTCCCTGCGGACGCTCTCGTCGGCGGCGATCAACACCGGGGTGCCTGCCGCAGCCAGGTGCCGCCTGACCTCAGCGAGTCCTTCTATCTCCGGAACGGGCTGTTCGGCGTATTCCAGGCCCACGGCGGAGAGCTTTCCCAGTGCATGCACGGCTTGCGGAATGTCCCAGCCCCCGTTAGCGTCAACCCGGACTGCGGCCTCGGGCAAGGCTTCCCGCACGGCGTGGACGCGGGCGAGATCGTCAGCTAGATCCTGTCCTTTCTCCGCTACCTTCACCTTGACGGCGTCCACCCGCCCGAACCGGGAGAGAACCTCCGGGACGCGATCTGCCGTTACCGCAGGCACCGTGGCGTTGACGGGGATGAGATCACGAAGGGCGGCCGGGAATCCCTGCCATCCCGCTTCCACGGCCGACGCCAACCAGCGGGAGGCCTCCGCATCGCGGTACTCCGGGAACGGACAGAACTCACCCCACCCAACAGGGCCCTTGAGCAGGAGTGTTTCGCGTTCCAAGATGCCGCGGAACTTCACCCGCATGGGGAGCCGCACCACGTGGGCGGAGTCCAGCAGGTCTTCAAGTGGGGGAAGCGCAAGCACCATAGCCCCAACTGTACCGGCGGCCAATCAGCTCATTTCCGGGCCAATGTGGCTATGTGGACAACTACCCCGCCCAGAACTTCCGGATCCGTGCCAGGCCGCTTCCAAGCACCTCACTGGCCAGCACCACGGAGCTCTCGTCCACACCCACGGTGTCCCATTTGGCCACCACCTGGCAGTCACCATCGACCGGGAGCGGCCACAGCCAGTACCGTGCCTTGACCTCCACCGAGTGGTCGCCGCCGTTAGCCCCGCCGCCCCCAATCGGGACCAACACGGGCCCAGCTATATCAGCATCCTCGAACATCGGAGGCATAGGCTGCGACGCGACAGCCCTGCGGCCATCCGGGTAGGCGACACCGATCAGGAAGCCGGCCCCGTCAGAGGCACCGGGTCGCTGGAAGACCTGCTCCATGACATCGCGCCACTCGCGGTCCGTCTCTTGCCCCCGGCGCACAACCCCCATCAGCTCCAGGACGCAGCCGGTGGAATAGACCTCCACGGATTTCAAGGCCACGACCGCCCGTTGACTGGAGTGGATGAACTCACCGATGTGGGCCACCCCGGGGAGCTCGTCCGACGGCGGCCCCGCCCAGCCGGGCCGGATGGGCTGTGGCTGACGCGGCCGGGCGGGAGGCTCGGGGAGGTCGTCGAAGAAGGTCATGATTCATCCTTGCACCGCCACGGTTCTTCCGGGAGGGCTGCGCATAAACATCCGCGCTATTCTCAAAACCACGACTCAATTCAGGGGAATCATGACTTACGCACCACACGGCTCCGCCACACCTCCGGGCTGGTACCCGGATCCCGCCTTCCCGCAGCAGCTGCGCTGGTGGGACGGTGTGCAATGGACTCCGCACCTGGCACCGTTCGCGGGCCAGTTCATGGGACAGTCACTGCAGGTACCGCGTGTGCCCATCAGTAACCAGACGCCGGTGTACAACCCCTTCATTTGGGCCTTGACATTGCTGCCACTGGTTCCGGTCCTGTTGCTTTTGACGTGGCAGCCCGAGTTCCGCCTCATCACCACGCCGCAGGGCGCCACCACCCTGGACCCGCTATCCATCTACTCAGGCGGGTACATCGCCTTGCAGATCTCCGGCTTTTTGGTGTGGGCCGTGGGCATCCTGTGCGCCTATATGGACCATCAGCGGCTCACCCGTTCAGGGGTGATCCGCCCCTTCCATTGGGCCTGGTGTTTCCTGAGCCCCATGGTCTACATCATTGGCCGGACCGTGGTCGTCCGTAAGGTGGCCCCGGACCGGGGACTTGCGCCCATATGGGCGATGATCGGAGTCGTGGTTGTGTCCTTCATCGTGACGGGCGTCTGGATGACCAACTTCATGTCGCAGATCTACTCGCAGATCGGTTACTCGGTCAGCGCGTAACGCCTGGAACCGCACAACCCTCACACGCGTTAGGTAGACTGCTGACTAATTCCGCTGAAAGGACGCTCCCATGAACCGCAAGGCCACTGCCCTGGACGTCGCCAAGAGGGCGGGCGTTTCCAGGAGTGCGGTCTCGCTGGTGCTCAATGGGCGCGGGGACGGGAATGTGGCCAAGGACAGCCAGGAACGCATCCGGCAGGCCGCGCAGGAGTTGAACTACACGCCCAACGCGATTGCACTGAGCCTGCGGAACCAGCGCTCGCGTGTGATCGGCATCGTATCCGACGAGGTAGTGGTCAGCCCGTTCGACGGCAACATCATCGGCGGCGCTGACGACATCGCCCGCAGCCGGGGGTTCGTGACCGTGGTCATGGATACCGAACTCGACGCCGCCCGGGATGCGAGCGCCATTGAAACTCTGCTGGACCGCCAAGTGGACGGCCTCATGTACGTGACGGTGGGCTTGAAGCCGCTGGATGTTCCGCAGGGGATGCTGCGGGTTCCGTCCGTCCTGGCCAACTGCTACGACAGCCACATCCAGCCGCGGCTTCACCACGTAATTCCGGATGAGGTGGGCGGCGGCCGTGAGGCAACCCGGCACCTGCTACAGCTTGGACACCGGGACATCGCGCTCCTGGCCGGTTCGGCGGACTCACCGGCGGCGCCCCTGCGCGTGCAGGGCTACCGTGATGCGCTGACAGCAGCTTCGGTCCCGATCAGCGAGGACCGGATCACCAATGCCGGCTGGGACATCGATGCCGGCTTCCACGGCGCCATGAAATTGCTCGACGGCGTGTCCCCGGCAGAGCGTCCAACGGCCATTATGTGTGCCAACGACCGCCTGGCGGTGGGCGTGGCACTTGCCGCCGCGCGCTTGGGCTTGAGCATCCCGGCCGACCTGTCCGTGATGGGCTACGACGACGAAGCCCGCATCGCCGACACCATGGTCCCCGCCCTCACCACAATGGCCCTGCCGCTGAGGGACATTGGCCGTGCGGCGATGACGTCGCTGCTGGATTCCATCGAGGACGGCACAAGTACGACGGCGGCGCCCGCCGCGGAGACGATGGTCCCCTGCCGCTTGGTCTTGCGTGAGTCGACGGGTCCAGCACCGCGCTGACCCGCCCTGCCAGGCAGGCCTCCCCGGAGGGAGGCCCCGACCTGGGCAAGCTTCAGACGTCGCCGAGTGTCCTGCGGGGCACTCAGGCGGGCAGGGCCAACTCCCACACATCGGCCGTCGCTCCCGGAGGAACATCAAGAGTCCAGTATTCGCCGGGCGCGGGGTAGGCACGGAGGGTTGTCGCCACGGAGTTGGACGCGTACACCTCCACCAATGAGGCATCCAGGAAGATCCGGAGTTCCTCCCCTGCCGCGAGCTCTCCCCTGTAGACCACCTGACGGTCCCTCCCGGAGCCAAGGACCAGCTCAACTGGACCGGCAGCGCCGGCCACCAGCACCTCCGCGAACTCCGGTACAGCCACCGAACCGGACGCCCCGGAAGCCACCGACGCGCCACGGTACGCGGAGACCTCCGGCACAGGAGCAACAACCAGCGCCCCGTCGACCACCGACAGAACCCGGGGATGCGTCAACACACCCGACCACCCGGCGTCGTCGATTTCAGCCTGGGTGCGGCCCCGGCGACCGTCACGTCCGGGACCTTCGTTGGCCCAACCGAAGAGCAAGGCCGAAGGTGAAGACCCGGAGGAGAGCTGCACCATCTGCGGTGCATAGAAGTCGCGGCCAAAGTCCGACTTTCCGCCACTTTCAGGAGTAAACACCGGCAGCCCGGTCTCGGGATGCGAGGACATGGAACCGATCAGGTGCCCCACACCATTGGCGTGCTCGTGGTCGTCGCCGGAGAGCCACAGGGAGAACATCATGACCCACTGGGAGCCGCCGGAGGCTACCGGAACCTGAACCAGTTGCGGGCATTCCCAAATCTCGGCCGGCGTGTGCTCGGCTGCGACAGGGTTGGCCGTGGTGAGCCAGATCCCCTGGTACTTCCAATCGTCCAGGGAATCCACCGTGTACAGCAGCAAGGCGGCGCGCCCGTCGGCCAGTCCGGCACCCTGCATGGCGTAGCGGGATCCGTTGAAGTGGAAGATGAAGGGATCGCGCACAGCGGTAACCAGAGGATCGGAGGGCATGGAAGCGGCGACGTGTCCGTTCTGCTCCCACGTCACGAGGTCGGAGGACCCCCTGGCGATCACGACCTGCGAGTGGCCGCCGTGGTCCTGCACGCCGGAGTAGGCGGCCGTGGGCACATCGCCGTCCAGCGTCACCACGCCCGTCCAGCACCCGGCAGAGTCCGGCCCGCCTGCCTGGGGAACAAGTGCCACCGGGTGTTCTTCCCAGCGGACCAGGTCCGGGGAGCTCACATGGCCCCACTGGATCTGGTGGTGCCGGGCGGACAACGGGTTGTACTGGAAGAACACGTGGTAGCGGCCGTTGATGTAGGTGATGCCGTTGGGATCGTTGATCCACCCTTGCGCCGGCCGTGGGTGGAACCGTGGGAACGCCGGGTCCGGGTGCACAGCGGCGCGGGCGAGGGAGGAAACAACTGCGAGATCCGTCATTGGAACCCTTTCAAAGGTAGAAAGATTATTTGCCCGTGCCGGCGGTGAGTCCATCCTGCAGCGCACGCTGGCCGAACATGAACACCACCAGTGCGGGAATCATGGAGAGGACAACGCCGGCCAGGACCACCGAGATGCTTCCGGTCCCCAGGTTGCCCTGCAAGGACACCAAGCCCAAGGGCAGGGTGAAGTTCTGCTCGGAGATGGTCATGATGAGTGGCCTGAAGAACTCGTTCCAGTGGAAGTTGAACGCCAGGATGCCCACGATCGCCAGGCCGGGCATCGCCAGCGGCGCGTACACGGAGCGGAAGGTCCGCCACGGCGAGGCGCCGTCGATCGCGGCCGCTTCAGCGAGCTCAGCCGGGAGCCCCATGAAGTACTGCCGCATCAGGAAGGTGCCGAACGCCGTCGGGATGGCCGGGAGGATCAGCGCGAGCAGCGTGTCGGAGAGTCCAACGCCGCGGATCAGCATGAACACGGGCACGATCGTCACCTGCGCCGGCACCATCATGGTGGCCAGCACAATGGAGAACAGTGCCCCGCGTCCGCGGAAACGCAGGTGGGCGAAGGCGTAGCCGGCAAGCGCAGCGGTGATCATCTGCCCTATGGCGATCAGCCCGGTCACCAGCGCACTGTTCAGGACCAGGCCCACAATGTTGATCTGCTTGAACACTTGCTCGTAGGAGGCGAAGTCCGGGTCCAACGGCAGGAGGGCCGGCGGCAGTTTGAAGGATTCCGACGGCGGTCGCAGCGAGGTGGACAGCGTCCAGAGAACGGGGCCCAGGATGAAGACGGACGCGATCAGCAGGGCGACGACGCGCCAGGCTACGGACCAGTCCCGCTTCTTCCGCGTGAGTGCGGGTGCCGTGGTTTCAGCACGTTCTGAAATGGTGGTCATGGCGGGCCTTACTGGTAGAAGACGAATCGTTTGCTAAGCCGGAACTGCAGGGCCGTGATGCCCATGATGATGAGCGTGAGGATCACGCCGATCGCTGAGGCCTGGCCGAATTCGAGCCGTTGGAAGGCTGACTCGAAGATGACCATGACAGCCGTTCGCGTTGAGTCGCCGGGCCCGCCGCGGGTGAGCACATAGGGCTGGTCGAAGACCTGGAGTGCGTTGATGATCGCCATGACCGAGGCAACCAGAGTGGTGGGGCTGAGCAGCGGCAGCGTGACGTACCAGTGCTTGCGCCAGCCGGTAGCTCCGTCAATGGACGCGGCCTCATAGGTTTCAACAGGGATCGAGGCGAGCCCGCCAATGAACAGCAGGAACGAGAACCCGAAGTTCTGCCACACATACACAAGAATCACGACGGCGGCAGACCCGGTTGGCGTCGTCAGCCACGGCACCGCGGGGATGCCCACCAGGGACAGCAGCCAGTTCACGACGCCGAACTGTTCGTTGAAGAGGTAGCGCATGAAGATGGACACGGAGGCCGCGGAGAGGATCAGCGGGAAGAAGAACGCTGACCGGAAGAACACGCGCAGCCACGCGGGCAGCTTCTCCTGCACCATGATGGCCAGCCCCAGGGCGAGTCCGAGCTGCAACGCCACGGCCAGCACCACGAACACGATGGTGTTGAGGAAGGAGACCCGGACGGTGGGGTCCTGGACTACCTCGGCGAAGTTGTCGAAGCCCACGAACGTCGGCGCGGAAATGATGTCCCACCGGAAGAATGCCAGGGCCACGGAGGCTACGATCGGCAGCAGCGTGAAGATTCCCATGCCCACGATGGTGGGAGCGAGGAACGCCCACGGCAGCCATCGTTGCTGAATGAGCCCGCGCTTTGGGGTTGCGTGTTTCCGGGCCGGTTGCTGGCGCGGGGTGCTGCCGGTCCCGGCGGGCACGCTGGTTGCGGTGCTCATGGCTGCCTCCTCAGGGCCAGTTCAAGGTCTCGCTGCATGGATTCGAGGGCCTGCTTGAGCTGGCGCTCGTCCCCGCTCACGGCCAGGGATACGTTTTTCATGAGGGCGGTCTCGACGGCGGCCTGCTGGGGAGGTGCCGGAATGGGACCCGTGGTGGGGAACCTGTCCAGGGTGTCGTAAAAGACCTTCCAGTTCCGCGGACCGGTGCCTGCGTACAGCTGTTGGTTGACCATGGACCGGCGCGCGGGGGTGGTATTGGGCGTGGGGAACACGATCTGCATGGCTTCCAGACTGGCGCTGAACTTCACCCATTCCCAGGCGGCGTCCTTGTCCTTGGCGGTTTTCATGATCGCGTAGCCGGCCGTGCCGAATTGGTGGCGCTGGGACCGCCATTTGGGGAAGAACTGGACGTCGAACCCGTCCTCCGTCATCCCCGCGTCGTGGAGGCCTTGTACCCAATAGCCGCCTGCCGGCGTCGTACCTATCCGGTTGGAGGCGAAGAGGCCGATCAGTGAGCTGCCGCCGCCTTCTTCGGGGCGGACGCCCAAGCCGTCCTTCACGAGTCCGCGGAGGTAGTCGAAGGACTCAAAGACGCGGGGATCGTCGGCATTGGGCTCCAGCCATTGGTAGCCACCGGAGCGGAGGTCGCGCGAGGGATCATCGGCGTAGAAGCTGTCCCACAGCCATTCGCCGCCGCCGGACTTGGTCTCCTTCAGGAAGCTGGTCTCGTTGGCGTAGAGCCACGGGACCACACCGCCAAAGAGCCTGTTGGTCCAGTAATAGGGGGTGAAATCGGTGGGTTTGGCCTTTTTCATCGCCGCCAGCGTGGCCCGGAAGTCCGTGTGCGTCCAGTCGTCAGCAGGACGGTCCAGGCCTGCTGCACGAAGGGACGCAGTGTTGTAGTACATGTTGGCCGCGTTCCAGTCGATGGGGAGCTGGAACAGGCTGCCCTTGTACATGAAGGCTTCCACCAGGCTGGGGTGGACGTCCTGGAAGTACTCCTTCATGTCTGCGGCGTCGCGGCGCAGGTAATCATCCAGAGGGTGCGCGAGTTTCTCTGCAAAGAGCTGCGCGCCTTCGGTAGCCACGTACACAACATCCGGCGGAGTCCCGGCAGCCACCATGGTGAGGATCTTGGTGAAGAAGTCCTTCCAGTCCACAGCCTGGATGGCCTGGACCTTGACCTTGATGTCCGGGTGGACTTTGACGAATGCGTCGATGACTTTCTGGCGGGCGGCAGCGTCTGTTGCCGTACCCATGATGGCGATGCTGAGGCTGTTGTCTCCCCGGCCCGGAATGTCCGCACCTGTGAGCCGCGGCCACGACGCCGCTGTTGCTCCCACGATTCCGGCGCCGAGGGCGGTGAGGGCGGTTCTGCGTGTGAATTGTCGCAAAGCCCCATTGGTTCCCGGCATGTAGATTTCCTTCCCTAACACGTGTGAGGAAGCCTATTCCTGCCACCTAACACGTGTCAAGCGTCACAAGAATGTTGCGCAGGTCTCACCACGGGCTTCCGACGCCTGGAGTGTTCACACGAGGCATCCAGCGAATTGTGGCAGTGTAGAGAAAATGAGTTCCCAGCAGTTCCGCGTCAGCGGGAGGTCGAGCAAACGGCCGTCACAGGAGCCCGCTGCAAGCGCAGGCGTCGCCCTTCTTTTCTGCCTGGCCACCATTGCGAGCCTGGTGGGGGTGGCGGCCACGTACTACTTCTTTGTCCGCACCACCACGGGCCAGTTCATCGACGAATCAGCGCTGGTTGAGGCCACCGAACTGAGCGGCACGGCAGGCAGGGCTTCCACCAGGTTCCTGGATGCACTGCCCATGATTTCCCTGGCAATCGCTACCGTGGTGGTGCTCTTTGTGACGGTCGCGCGGCGCCGCTGGAAGGCCGCCGGCATCGCCATCGCCGCATGTGTTGCGGCCAACCTGGCTACCCAGGTCCTCAAGTTCCTCATCCCGGACCGCCCCGACCGCGGCGTGCAGACCCTGGAACTGAACTCGCTCCCCTCCGGTCACACCACCCTGGCAGCCTCTGCCGCAGCAGCCGTGTTCCTGATGGTGTCCCCCCGCTGGCGCCCCTTGGCCGGCTTCCTGGGCAGCACCTTCGCGGTGGCCACGGGAATTTCGACCCTGATCAACCAGTGGCACCGTCCCGCCGACGTCGTAGCCGCATTCCTTGTAGTTGGCGCAGTGATGCTTCCGGCCGGATGGCTGATTGTCCGGACCGGTGGCGGCTGGAACGTGTGGCGCGGTTATGGCGAGCACTGGGCGGCCTCGCGCCTTTGGGTGTGGCTCACCGTCCTCGCCCTGCTGGTCGCCTCTGCAGTTGCAGGCTACTCGGTGCTGCAGGTCATGCCTGGCCTGAGCACCGACAGCACCGTGGACTACTTCTGGGCAGGCACCGCCTTCATAGTCATCGCCGGATACCTCTCCGCCCTGGGCGGTACGTGGCTGTTCGGGCTGGCGGCAAGGAAGCGCTAACGCACGACGGCGGGTGGCGGCTTGGTCTGCCGAGCTCACCGAACCACTCCGCAACTGCTCGCTCGCCTCACGGCTTATTTTTGGACGTGAGGGTCTTGGGAACCTTGGGCGGCCAGTAAGGCACCGCAGGTGGAGCACTCCCCATGGCAAGGCGTGCCGACGCACTCTACAATTAATCAAAACGTTAGAGTAAATTCGCCAGGAGCCCTTATGCCTACCTCTGAATCGACCCGCTTCGGCAGGATTACCACCACGCGGCCGCTAGTACCGGCATCCCGTGACCTGGTGGTCGACCTCATCCGGGTAGCCTGCATGTTCGCCGTTGTGGCAGTTCACCTGCTCATGATGGGAATCAGCGTTGGTCCGGGAGGCATAGGCGTGGAGAACCCCTTGACCTCCCTGTCCTGGTTCGCCCAAGGCACGTGGTTCGGGCAAGTCATGCCTTTGTTCTTTGTGGTGGGCGGCTTCGCTTCCCTGACATCGTGGCGCAGCCTCCAGCGCAAAGGAGGCAACGCGGCGGACTACCTGCGCAACAGGGTGCTGCGGCTCGTCAGGCCCACGGTTGCCCTCTATGCATTCCTCACGATTGCGTTGTGGAGTGCGACGGCGGCTGGTGTCCCGGGCGACCTGCTGTCGGTCATCGCTGCCGGCGCCGGAGTCCAGCTGTGGTTCCTTGCCGCTTACCTCATCTGCCAGACCATGGTGCCGGTGATGGCACGGTTCCACGAAGCAGCTCCTTACCGGACTGTGGCCGGGCTGGCCGCGGGCGCCGCCGTCGTCGATGTTCTTCGCTTGGGCTTGGAGCGCAATCCGTGGGGCTTCGACTCCAACCCGATCGGGCTGCTGAACATGGTGTTTGTTTGGGGGCTCCTGCAGCAGCTGGGCTTCTTTTATGCGGACGGTATCTTCGACAGGATTGCGCGATGGAAGCTGGTGATCGCTGCCGTCGCTTCCTACCTGCTCATGGTGCCCCTGACCGATGCAGGGCCCTATCCAGTGGACATGCTGACCAGCCAGAACCCACCCATGTTCCCACTGGTGCTGGTGGGACTGGCCCATGTCCTGCTGGTGAAGGCTGCCTACCCCTGGTTGCAACGGTTTGTGAGGTTGGAATGGGTCCGGAAGGTCATGTTAGTGGTGGGCAGCCGCGCCATGACCATCTATTTGTGGCACCTGCCTCTGATCATTGCGCTGTTCGGCATTGCCTTGGTCCTGCACCTGCCTTTCCCGGAACCGGCGAGCGCCGAATGGTGGCTGACAAGGCCGTTGTTCTACGTCGCAGCGTGGGCATTGGTCTTGCTGGCATCCACCCCTCTTGTCCGTCTGGAACTCGCCAGCACAGCTTTGGCACCCGGCGCATCCCGCCCTGGCCTGTGGAGCGTCCTGACGGCTACGGCACTGGCAGTTATTCCGCCGTTCGTGGTGATGCGGACTGCACTGGACGCCTGGAATGCGACCTGGGGATTGATTCTGCTGGTCCTCGCCGTTGTCTTGGTCAACGGCCGCCAAAATTCAAGGCTTCTCCGGAAGGCTACTGTGGAGTAAGTTTCTCGCTACCGCGCCCGGCCAACCAGATGCCGGGTCCGTATCAGGGAGATGCACCACATGCATACCAAGCACAAACCGCAATCAGGAAAACCAACCTCTGCCCTTGCTGCGGGAGTAGCCACCATGGCTGTTCTCGCATTTGCTTTCACCCCGCCCGCCGTCGCCGACAAGGGGACGGACACGCAAGCACTGCGCGACGCTGTCACCGCAGGAGCCATCATTGACCACCTCGAGGAATTTCAGGCGATCGCAGATGCCAACGGCGGCACCCGCTCAGCCGGAACATCCGGCCACGTAGCTTCCGCCGTATACATCGAGAACCAACTGAAGGCAGCCGGCTACACACCGGAGCGCCAGTATTTTGAGTACCTGAAGTTCAACCTTGAGAGTGAAGCTTTCCAACGCCTCACGCCGACGCCGCTCACCTATACAGCCGATGATTTTGCGGCCATGACGTATTCCGGGTTTGGGGAAGTCACTGCTGCTGTGACCCCCGTGGATATAAACCTCGTGGGAGACCGTGCTTCCACCAGCGGCTGCGAGGCCACCGACTTCACCGGATTCCCTGCCGGTACCATCGCTTTGATCCAACGCGGAACGTGTCCGTTCAACACCAAGGCCGTCAACGCCGAGGCCGCCGGTGCCGTTGGCGTCATCATCTTCAACCAGGGCGACGGCGATGACCGGCTTGCCCGGGTGGATGGCACTCTCGGTGCTCCTGCCCCCGACAATCCAGAGGTCACCATTCCTACCGTTGGTGCCAGCTTCGCCGTAGGCGAAGAACTCGCAGGACTCCCGGGGGCCACTGTCCGCATTGACGTCCAGGGCAACACGCAGCCCATCGAGACGTTCAATGTCTTGGCAGACACCGCTGGCCGGGCTGACAGGACCGTTGTGGTGGGCGCACACCTGGATTCCGTGGCCGAAGGTCCAGGCATCAATGACAACGGATCAGGCTCCGCTGCCATCCTGGAGACAGCACTGCAAATGGCCGAGTTGGGTGTCACTCCGGAGAACCGCGTTCGCTTTGCTTGGTGGAGCGGCGAGGAGGACGGCCTGATCGGCTCCGACTACTATGTGGCCCAACTGAGCAAGACAGAGCTCAAGAACCACGCCCTGAACCTGAACTTTGACATGGTGGCCTCCCCTAACCCCGTGCGCTTCGTGTACGACGGCGACGGCAAGCAACTGGGCACCTCCGGCCCCAACGGTTCAGGCCAGATCGAAAAGGTCTTCCTGGACTACTTCGCTTCGCAGGGCCTGGCCACGGAGCCTACGGAATTCGACGGGCGTTCGGACTACTTCGGCTTCATTGAGAACGGCATTCCGGCGGGTGGCCTTTTCACCGGCGCCGAGGACATCAAGACCGCTGAGCAGGCAGCCATTTATGGAGGCATGGCCGGCGTTGCGTACGACCCCTGCTACCACCAGGCCTGCGACGACATCGACAACATCGACGCGGCGGTCCTTGAACAGATGGCCGATGCGATAGCCCACGCCACCCTGACGTTCGCCATGACCCAGTCCGCAGTCAACGGCACCGCCAAGGGCTCCGGCTCCGGCAACCTGAACCTCGAATTCAAGGGTCATCAGGCAGTTCGGTAGCTGTTTCCTTTATGTGAGCGACGGCCGCAGGTCACCCGGGGGTGGTGGCCTGCGGTTATTACTGTCCCGGAGTCATAATTTTGATGGAAGAAGTCCGCCGGACGCGCTCCATTGTCAGACAGGCCGCTCAGCTTGCCGTCGCTGCTGGCGCGGTGTCCATAACGCGCTGCTTGACGTGGCGTCGTGTCGTTTCAGCTTGGAAGCCGAACTCAACCAGTGCCTTGCTCCAGTCGCCATTGCAGGTTGCCAGGACTTCGAAGCAGGCCCGCAGCAGTTCCTTCGGCGGGGGAATGTGCCCATCGCCGGAGTCGGGACCCCAGCGGTCCATGAGCATGAACAGACTGTCGGACTCCCCTACTGCGTCAACGAACGGCAGCTGATGATTCTGGATATGGAACCAGTCTTTCGCGTTCTGGATCAGTGCCACTGTGTGGTCGAACCCCGCAGAATAGGCAGGAACCAGGTCATGCGTCACGCTGGCCGGCAGTCCGTCCATCTCCTTGCCCTCCACACCCCAGGCATGGGTGAGGTAGCGTTCCACCGCGCCAGAGTAGAACCGGGAAATCGAGATTTGTGGGTTGACGGCCAGCGCAAGGGAGATCGGAAAGAAGCGGGACAGCGCAAGGCTGGCATAACCTCCGGCGGAGCTGCCGAAGAAGACCACGTTATGCCCTCCGGTTTCTTCGACAATGCGCCTGACAACTACCGCCAAGGTCTCCTGCAGGTCTGGCTGAAACCTTGATCCCGCGTACCACGCCAGGTTGAAGTCGTGCGAGATCCGAAGACTCGGGTCGGAGATGAAAATCCTGCTGACGGGCAACCCGGCAGTTACACCCTGCCCCAGGAACCACGGGAGCCGAACGTCAGCTTCAGCGGCTCCGTGGAAGCAGACCAAGGTGATGTCCGATTCAGCGGGAAGGTTCAGGATTTCGATCGGCAGGCCGTGGTGCTGGATCTCAATCAACCCCGCGGGAATGCTGCCTGCGTTCAGGAATCCATGAAGATCCGCGAAGGACGAGGGCTCGGCGGTTTCATCAGCTGGGTTTTCTGGCACCCCGGTAGTCTAGCCGCGCCAATACACAACGTTCGAACTGGTAACAGGGACTAGTAATTCCGCCGGTGCTTCAACCGCGGAATGGAAATGGCAAACACCAGTGCGGCCGCGAACCCCAGCGCAGCCGTTGCCCAAACCCCGGCAGCGAGGGAAACGGCAGCGGTCAACCCCGACAGCAGAACCGGTCCCCCTGTGGCGCCCGAGTCGGCGATGAAGCGCCAAATCCCCAGGAAATGGCTTCGGCCATTGTCGGGCGAGAAATCGGCGCCCAAGGTCATGATCAGGCCCGAACTGATGCCGTTGCCGAAGCCAATCAGCAGTGCTGCCAAGAGCAGGGGCGTAAAACCACCGGTGAACGGGATGATCACCAAGGCCAGGCTCATGATCACAGTGGATGGCACGGCCACCCACTGCCGTCCCTTTCGGTCCATCAGTTTGCCTGCCGGATAGAACACCAACATGTCAACGCCGCCGGAGAGACCATAGATCAGGGAAGCCTGCGTTGCATCCATCCCCAAATGGTCGGCCCAAAGCGGGATCACCACTTGTCGTGATGCCCGAAGAGCGCTGAGCAGCAGGATCCCGAATCCCACGGAGAGGAACACTCCCGCGTGGGAGGCAGCCACCTCCCGGAGCGTCGAAGCAGGAGGCACCGCACCGCCGTCGGACCTTTCCGGTGCCTTCAAGTCCGGGATGGTGAGGGACAACGCCGCAGCAGCCATCATCCCCGCGAAGCCAACCCAATAGGCGCCGCTGATACCTGCAAACTGCATCGCACCTGCACCGATGAACGGTCCAATGAAGATACCGATCCTGGTGACGCCGCCCAAGGTTGAGAGGGCACGGGCCCTGAACATCACTGGAACTGCCTCGGTGAGGTACTTCTGCCGGGCCAGGTTGAAGACGCTCGAACTCATGCCCACCACGGTCATCGCGGCGGCCAGTAACCAAATCCCGTGATCCAGGCGGGGAGCAAAGGCCGCTGCCCCCAGGGCCAAAGCACCCGCAGCACCGGCCCCGACTATTGCCCATCGTTCGCCGAACCTGATGGTGATGATCGACGCCGGAATGTTGAACAGCCACGAACCCAGGCCGATCAGGGTCACAATCAACGCTGACACTGCGACAGATGCGCCAAGGTCACGTGCAGACAAGGCAATGACCGGGAGCACGGCCCCCTCGCCCATACAGAACAAGAGCGCCGGTCCGAAAGCCGGGATAGCTATGCTGCGAAGGCTGAAGTTTTGGACTGTTTTGGGAGGCGTCATCCCCTTCATCCTAGGACTGACGGCGCGTTTACCTCGTTTGTTGTTGCGGTTCCGGAGGCCGGAACCGCAACAACAAACGAGTGGCCCGACCGGCTATTGCCGGGTGGCAGCAGCCTCCCGGCGACTGCCAACTGCCAGAGCCACGCCCATCAGGAGCAGTGCGGCCGCCCAGAGAAGGAAGCTCTGGTTGAGGCCCGTACTGGCCAGGGATGCGGAACTTCCGACGGCGGCACCCGCCCCAGCGGCAGATGCGGCCCGGGTGCCGCTGACGGCTTCGTCCATGGTGGACGTCTGAGCCGCTCCTGTCCCGGCGGAGATGCCGGTGTTTCCGGCGCCCATTCCCGGGCTACTGACCCCGGCATCGACGCCACCCGTGCTGGCTCCGCCGCTGGTCGGAGGGTTCACCACTGGCGGGTTCACCACTGGCGGGTTCACCACTGGCGGTTCAACGACCGGAGGGTTCACCACCGGCGGGTTCACCACTGGCGGTTCAACGATCGGAGGATTCACTACTGGAGGCTCAGCTACCGGAGGGTTCACGACTGGCGGATTCACGACCGGCGGGTTCACCGTACCTACGGAGCCGCCGCCGATACCCAGAGAGGTCGAACCGACAGTCACGGGAGCCGTGATGGGGACAATGAGTTGAGTGCCGGAAAGGACCCCACCTTCGCCGGTCGTGGTGCCACCGGCAGAGGTTCCGTTGGTGCCGGTCCCCGTCGAAGTACCTGAAGCGGTGGCAACGGATTCACCCAACACTCCAGCGGAAACAGAACCGACAGTGACATTAGCCGTCACCGGCGCAACAACCTGCGTCCCCGAAGCAACGCCATCAGACCCATCAGTACTGGAACCGGCAGTGGAACCACCACCAGCCGCACCGGCTGAAGAACCACCACTCGTAGCCCCCGAATCACCCAGGACACCAACCGCCGTCGAACCAACAGTCACCGGAGCCGTCACCGGCGCAACAACCTGCGTCCCCGAAGCAACGCCATCAGACCCATCAGTACTGGAACCGGCAGTGGAACCACCACCAGCCGTCCCGGCTGAAGAACCTCCGGTCGTAGCCGCCGAATCACCCAGGACACCAACCGCCGTCGAACCGACAGTCACCGGAGCCGTCACCGGCGCAACAACCTGCGTCCCCGAAGCAACGCCATCATGACCACTGGTAGTAGCTCCGGAAGCAGCAGCGTCACCGCCGGAAATCGCTGGCGCTGTCGAGGAGGCGGTTGCATCCCCGCCAACTCCCGCGGCAGTGGCTCCGATGTTAACAGGGACCGAAATCGGAGCCACTACCTGAGCGCCGGATGCGATACTTTCTCCCCCCGACGTTGTTGCCTGCGCCGGCGCTTGTGCCGGCGCAGAAGATGTTGCTGCTGGTGTTGAGGTGGCCGATGAGTCTCCCAACGCACCCACCGACATGGACCCCACGGTCACGGGGACCGTCACCGGAGCTACTACCTGTGTTCCTGAAGCAACTCCGTTCGATCCGCTGGTGGAAGCGGTCGACGCGGGAGCGCCCGAGCCGGACGGAGTTGCTGACGTGGCCGGACCCGCCGCAGTGGAGCCCCCCAGCAGACCCACTGATGACGAGCCCAGGTTTATGGGCGCCGTAACCGGAGCGACTACTTGGGTTCCAGAGCCAATGGCGTTGGACCCGTTCGTTCCGGCGTTCGGCGCAGCGCTGGAAGCGGGGGCTGCCGCTGGCGCTTTGGTCGTTGCTGCTGAGTCTCCGGCTATACCCAGAGACGTAGCCCCAAGGTTGATTGGTGCCGTGACGGGGGCAACCACCTGGGTTCCGGAAAGGAGTCCATCCTCGCCGTTGGTTGTTGTGCCGGCTGCTTGTGCCGCGGTCGCGCCGAGAGCCACGAGGCCGCCGGCAAAGCATGTGCCCACGAGGCACCTGCGTAAAGTCGAGTTCATTGTGATCTTCTCCTGAAGTTCTTGTTCCCAGAGACGTCCTCACGAGGATCGTCATCATGACCGTTTGCCGCGGACGGAGCAGCGGCACGGCTGGGAAACTAGTCAGGAGAGGAGCCGGGATCGAAGGAGACCGGCTTGGGATGGTTTTCGTCGCTGGCAGGACCCATGCCAGCAAGTGCGTCCGCCGGGATAATCAGCGCGTGCTGCAGGAACGCAGCAGCCGCCCCGGAGGTTCCGTTATTCGAGGAGCCGGAGCCCGCACCAACCGCGCCAAGAGGAGCTTCTGGTTGACCGCTCGGAAGCCGGTCAGGCTGCTCACCGTCTGCTGCAAGGCCGACGCCTGTTTGCCCGATGTCCGCCACGGTCGACTGCTCCCCGAACCATGCGCGGAGCAGCATTGCCATCGTCCCGGTAGTGGGTGCGACGTTGGTTTTGGCCGGTTCGTCAACGGCTGTAATGGTTGCCGTTTGGGTTCCGTCACCGGCGGTCCCGACGGCGGGTGGCAGCTGTGCGGCTACGTTTGGGGCGGCAGGCTGCACCTCGGGACCACTACCCGATGCTGGCGGAGCCGAGGCTCCCGGAGCCGTCAGAGGGGGCAGGATTCCGCCGACTGGCGGCAGCGTACCATCGAGCGGCGGAACGCTGCCTAATGCCGGAGGAAGAACTGTATCAACAACGTCCACGACTGTCTGAACCACGGGATCGACAACATTGGTGACCGGCTCAAGAGCGACTGGCGCCAGAACATCGTTGACTGGTGGCACCGCGGTATCGACTTTTGCATCCACAGCACCAGTAATCGGAACCACGGTTGCATCCACAACGGCGCTGACGCTGTCCGCAGGAAGAATTTGGGAAACCACCGGGACACTGGCAACGATGTCATCAGTCGATGCTGCCACCTGGGTGACCACCGGAGTCACAGCTGGCACAGGGACCCTGACCGGCTGCGCTGGAACCACTGCTTTGACCGCTTCGGGAAGAGGCACCGAAGGCAGGGGCACGGTTACAGCCGTTCCAGTTGAAGTCGGCGCGGCCGTTTTGCTTACAGAAGTGCTCACCTCTGACACGGCTTTAGTAGTGGCGACCGTCGTGTGCGTGACCTTGGTGGTGATATTGCCCGTTGCACCCGTTGCGGGGGAAAGCGTGGAAGCGACAGAGGACTTCGCATCCGCAAGCAGTGCGCCTCCATCACCGGTTCCTGAATCTGCGGTGGCAGCCGTTGCAGAGAGAGCCATCCAGATGGCCGTTCCGGCGCCAGCGACCATGACGGAGCGGAGAATCTGCTTGGCACGCGGAATTGCGCTTATGGCCTTCATCTCGACACCCCCCAGGTAGCCGCGAACCGATGGTCGACTTCATCCTAAAACCGGAGTAAGCCGTTAGTCCACGCTTTTAGGGGGTCAAGATGAAAAATTTATAAGGAACCTTGCTAAGAGGAAGGGTAGAACCCTGTTTTCTCAGGCCCGAAGTCGGGAGTAGCCAATGATCCTCCGGCCGGCCGACCGTGCTGGGCGTTCGTTTCCTGCAGGCGCTTAATGAACCAGCGCGACTGCTCCGGTCCGTAGGGAAGGACCGGAATGGCCTTGGTCGCGTCCGCAGGCATGTCGCGGATGGACTGGGTGGCCTGCCGCACTGCAGTACTCATGGTGTTGGCCATCGTCTTGACGAACTGGTCGCTGGCCGGCTTGCCGTGCCCCGGAACCAAGTGTTCATAGCGATGACGCAGGGCTGAGATGTGGCGCAGCACGTCAGCCCACTCCTCGGGATATGAGTCTTCAAACGAAGGATGTGCACCCTGCTCAACAAGGTCGCCCACGAACAGGGTCGAGTTGGTTCCGACCAACAGGTCGCCATCTGTGTGTGCACGTCCAAGGTAGAAGAGCGTCGCAGTGATGCCACCCAGATCCACCAGGACGGGCTGGTCGCGGACAATTGCGTTGGGCACCACAACCTCGACGGCGTCGCCCTCTCCTGCCGCCATCTCCGGCTCGTTCTCCGCAACCGAGGGCCGTTGGCTGTCAGCATCGCGTTCAATGGCTGCAGCGCAATTCTCATGCGCCCAGAACTCGGTTACTCCTGCATCGGCGAAAACCGCGTTGCCAAAGAAGTGGTCGTAGTGCGCGTGGGTGTTCACCACAACCAGCGGGAGCTCCGTCTTCTCCCGGACAGCGGCCAGGATTTCCCGGGCCTGCCGGGGGCCGCAGCCAGTGTCGATAACCATGGCAAGTTCCTTGCCCACCACGAGTCCGGTGTTGAGGGATGCCCCCTCTGTCTCCAGCACGTAGTTATCCGGTCCAAGTTCCAGCCAAGCTGACAATGCGTTCTCCGTATCCACTGCAATCCGGCGGTGTTCAGGCCTCGATTCTACCCACGTGCGGCTGGGAGAACGCGGAACCGGGCCGTCGGCAGCGGGCCCGGACGTCCCTCATCTACGGGTATGGCCCGGAAGCCAGCAAGCTTCCGGGCCATACTTACGAGGTCAGTTCAACACGGTTGATCGACTAGATCTGACGCGAGGCTTCCTTTCGTCGGGTCACCAGCATGAGAACCAGGCCGATGATGAGAAGGGCAGCGGCACCCGAGACGTACGGGGCCAGCTGAAGGCCCGTGTTGGCTAAGCCATCTCCGGGCACCTCCTCGCAACCCGGACCTTCAGAACCCTCGCCAGGAACCTCAGTCCCGTCACCGGGAACCTCAGTCCCGTCACCAGGGGATTCCTCGCACTGCGAAGGCACCTCCTCGCAACCCGGAACTTCAGAACCGCCGCCAGGAACCTCAGTCCCGTCACCAGGGGATTCCTCACAGACACTGGGCGTCGTCTCCGAAGGAGTCGGCGTCGGGGTTTCTGTCGGCGTCTCCGAAGGAGTCGGCGTCGGGGTCTCAGTCGGCGTCTCCGAAGGAGTCGGCGTAGGCGTAGGCGTCGGCGTTTCGGTCGGCTCCTCCGAAGGAGTCGGCGTCGGCGTCTCAGACGGCTCCTCCGAAGGAGTCGGCGTCGGCGTCTCAGACGGCTCCTCCGAAGGAGTCGGCGTCGGCGTCTCAGACGGCTCCTCCGAAGGAGTCGGCGTCGGCGTCTCAGACGGCTCCTCCGAAGGAGTCGGCGTCGGCGTCTCAGACGGCTCCTCCGAAGGAGTCGGCGTCGGCGTCGGGGTTTCGGTCGGCGTCTCCGAAGGAGTCGGCGTAGGCGTAGGCGTCTCGGTCGGCTCCTCTGAAGGAGTCGGAGTCGGAGTCGGCGTCGGGGTTTCCGTCGGCTCCTCCGAAGGAGTCGGCGTAGGCGTCGGCGTCGGCGTCTCGGTCGGCTCCTCCGAAGGAGTCGGAGTCGGAGTCGGCGTCTCCTCCGAAGGAGTCGGAGTCGGAGTCGGCGTCTCGGTCGGCGTCGGCGTCGGGGTTTCCGTCGGCGTCTCGGTCGGCGTCTCCGATGGAGTCGGAGTCGGCGTCGGCGTCGGGGTTTCCGTCGGCGTCTCCGAAGGAGTCGGCGTAGGCGTCGGCGTCGGCGTCTCGGTCGGCGTCGGCGTCGGGGTTTCCGTCGGCGTCTCCGAAGGAGTCGGCGTCGGCGTCGGCGTCGGCGTCTCGGTCGGCGTCTCCGAAGGAGTCGGAGTCGGCGTCGGCGTCGGGGTTTCCGTCGGCGTCTCCGAAGGAGTCGGCGTAGGCGTCGGCGTCGACGTCGGGGTTTCCGTCGGCGTCTCCGAAGGAGTCGGCGTAGGCGTCGGCGTCGGCGTCGGCGCAGGCTCTTGGAACGAAATCTCGGCCGCATCGGTGACTACGTGGGACTCGACCCGAGTGAACACCGCGTAAACCTGGCAATTGTCATCCCCGTTGTGGAACCAGTTGAGAGTGGCATCGGTCGTAGGAAGCACTGAGGCGTTCAATGTGACCGTGCCAGCGGTCGTGGCCGTGATGCAGAGATCAACCGCGACAGTGTCTCCGACCGCTGAGGGTTCGTTGACCGTCAACGTCCCACCACTCAACGTGCCATCAGTCTCGCCGTCACAGAGCTGAAGGGTGCCGTTGCTGCTGCTCAGCTCGATCGGAGTCTTCACGACATTTGTGTTCAGAGTGACTTTGGCTTCCGCTCCAACGTCGTAAGGGCCCGAAGTTGCGGGATCAATAGTCAGCTCAGGCGTATAGGTCTGGGCCAGGAAGCCGAGCGTTTCGTCGATGTCATCCGGGCCGAGCTTACTGGCCACACAGGTTGCCTGCTGCTGGGGGGTCAGTTTGGCAAAATCGGCCACGCACCACGCCAGTGCCTGCAACCGCTGGCGTTCTATGCTCGTCGTGTCGGACGTAACGAATTCGTCCACCGTGCCATCCCCCGCCACGTATTGGAAGCCGTGCTGCACGATGTAAGCAAACTGACGGCGTTGAGTATCCGTCATGTCGGCGTTCTTCTCGAAATCTTCGTCGAGGGGACGGCCATCATGGCAAGTTTCCAAGTCGCGGTCCGTGCAGAACATCCATGCGCTCACGGGGCCACCGCCTATTGGTCCGCCTTCAGCCTCTGTTGAATAGCGGACACCGCATAACGGGGGCAAATCTGTGCCACCGGCCGGGTCACCGAAAACGTTGTACAAGGGAACAACGAGCCCTTGGTTGTAATTATCGAGATTCGCGCCGTCCACGGTGGTTATCGGGTTGGCTACTTCAACAGTCGTACCCGGGCATAGCGGCGCATCAAAGGTAGTGGCTGCGGTCGGCGGGGCTTCCGCCCGTGCCGCCGAGGGTACAGCCAGTTGGGCCGCAAACACCCCCGCCGCCAAAACGGTGGTCGCTGCAAAGGCCGCGACGTATCTTCTGATCATGGTTTCCTTCAGTTTGATGAGTTGCAACTCTCGCGCTCGCATCTCAGTGAGATGTTCGGCGACGTGCACGCGCAGCTGAACCGCCGTCTTGGATGGCTCAACCGTGGAAGAGGTAGAGCAAGCCGAAGGATCCTGATGCAAAACCAACTGAATGTGGTGTAAGTCATTGGAAAACCAAAAAGGGCCACGATCAGACAGATCGTGGCCCTCAAGGGAGAAGGCGCCCCGACTATTAATCGGGTCTTTCGTGTGGCTACAAAATGATGCTCATCACATTCCATCCTGACCCCACCTGACGGGACGGAAGGAACCCGCCTGCCCCGTTGCCCGGATAGAGCAACAAAGCACCAGAGCCGTTGCGGGCCAGGACGTCATTTTGTCCATCCCCGCTAAAGTCACCCGGACCTTCAATGGCGTTCATGGCCTGCCATCCCCAACCAATTTGGCTGGCAGCCAGCCACCCGCCGGAGCCATTGCCTGGGTAAAGGAACAGTTCGCCCGCCGCGTTACGGGCCAGCACATCAGCCTTGCCGTCAGCGTTAAAGTCTCCGGGACCATCGATCGCGGTCATGCCGTTCCATCCCGATCCGATCTGCTTGGCAGTCAACCAGCCACCAGTTCCATTGCCGGGGTACAACCACAAGACACCATTGCCGTCCCGGGCCAGGACATCTGCTTTGCCGTCCCCGTTGAAGTCGCCCGGAGCGTCGATAGCCGTCATCACGTTCCAGCCCGAACCGACTTGCTTGGCCGACAGCCAACCACCGGAACCGTTACCGGGGTACAACCACAGAACGCCCTTGCTGTCCCGGGCAATGACGTCCGCTTTACCGTCGCCATTGAAATCACCGGACGCCTCGATTGCCGTCATGACATTCCACCCGGACCCGACCTGCTTCGCCGGCAGCCAACCACCGGAACCGTTACCCGGGTACAGCCACAAAACACCGTTGGTGTCCCGCGCGAGCACATCGGACTTGCCATCGCCGTTGAAATCCGTGATCTTGATCCGCGTGGCCTTGAAGACGAACGTCCACTTGGTAGTGGCGCCTGAGGCAAGCACATAGTCTTTGGCTGCCCGTGCTGTGACCGTCACGGTTCCGATGGCGGGGTAAGTCCCGGCAGTCACTACTACTCCCCCCAGCAAATACTCAACGCCCTTCACGGCGGGGACGGTGAAAGTGTCCTTTGCAGAACCGTCGAGGTCCCGGAAAACCACAGGGGAAGGGGCGACGGGAAGGTTGCCACCGTACGCAATAAGGGCAGCAGTGGCATCGACGAGGCCGGCGCCACAGCCCGGGACACAGCCTGCGGGGAGGGGACGCGAGGTGTCCTTCAACTGCTGCTCCAGGGCAGCGGGAGTCAACGAGCTTCCCTCAGCCGAGAACAAGAGGGCCGCCAAGCCCGAAACATGCGGGGCGGCCATGGACGTTCCCTGCATGAACGCATATCCGGTCTCAGCCTGAACAGTGGTTCCCGCGTTATAGGTGGACAAAATCCCGTTCAGGAAATTGGCACTCATGTCGCCACCGGGAGCAGTGACATCCACGGTGCTTCCGTAGTTGGAGTAGGACGCCCTGCCACCCGCCCTGCTGCTCGCCGCGACAGTGATGACATTTTGGCAGTTCGCAGGGCTGGCATCGGCTGCCGGCCGGTTTGAGTTTCCGGCAGATACCACGACGGCGGCGCCTGCGTTGTGCGCAAAGTCGATCGCATTTTGGTAGGTGGCTGAGCACGCCCTGGTGGCGCCAAGGCTCAAATTGATGACCTTGGCAGGGTTGGGATTTGTGGGAACACCGCTCACGACGCCGCCCGCAGCCCAAACAATGGAATCCGCGATGTCAGACGTGTAGCCACCGCAGACGCTCATGGCCCGGACAGGCAGGATCTTTGCTTTGGGAGCCACACCGCTGATCCCCCTGCTGTTGTTTCCGACAGCCGCGATAGTGCCGGCGACGTGTGTCCCATGCCAGGACGAGTTTTCCGCCGGGCTGCCTGATTCGCAGAAGTTCGCTGCGGCCCAATCTCCCATGTCGGTGGGGTTGGGATCCCTGCCATCCCCGTCCCGGGCATCGGCAGCGTCTGCGATCATGTCGTAGCCGGGAAGGATGTTGGCGTCGAGATCCGGATGCCGGGTGATCCCTGAATCCACAACGGCAACCACTACTCCCTCCCCATGGGTGTAGTCCCAAGCTCCTGGGGTGCGCATGCCACCCGGGTTCTCCCACAGATCCCACTGCTCGTTGAAGTAAGGGTCGTTCGGTGCAACGGCAGCGTGCATGACCGTGTCCGGATCTGCGTAGGCGACGTCCGGGTCCAGGCGCAGGTTGTGCACGAATTGTTCCGCCTCAATGGCGGAGAGAGCCTCGGAAAGCTTTACTACATGGCCGCCGGTGGCATTCTCACGAAGGCTTTTCGCCGCTACTCCAAGTTTCAACCCGGCCTGGCCTGTCGCCTCTTCCACGGCGTCAGTGACGTTCTGGACGGAGCTGTCTTTGATTCCGACAATGAACTGGTCGGTGCCCGATTCAGTTGCTGGCTGCAGGACCTGCGGAGCGCCGGGAAGGACATCGTCTCCGTCTGCGGCGGCCGGCTGTGCTGCAAGTCCCCCGGCAACCAAGAGCGCGCCTGCCAGCACCGCTACGGCTCTCAACGATTGCGTCCGGAATTTTCTCACCATGATGTGGGCATCCTCAGGAAATGGCGTCAGACCAGGAAGGCCTGTCGCGGGCAACTGGAGACCACCAGCTGACCCCCACGCGATTGTAGGCAGACTCCATCCCGGGCGCCATATGGGAGGTCGTACGACATCTCGTTGGAATGACACGAAAGGACCCCGGCCAACCGGCTCGGGGTCCTTCCGTTAAAGGGCGTATCTACATATCCGCCAACGCACCGCCCGGGTTCTCGATGCAGTCTGCAACATACCGAAGGAAGCCTGCGGCCGTTTCGCCGTCGCACACCCGGTGGTCGAAGGCGAGCGTCAGCTCGGTGACCTTCCGGACGGCCAGCTCCCCGTTCACAACCCATGGCTTGTCGATGATGCGGCCAACGCCCAGCATCGCCACCTCGGGATAGTTGATGATCGCTGCCGAGCCGTCCACCCCGAACACGCCATAGTTGTTCAGCGTGAAGGTGCCGGACCCAAGTTCGGTGGGGGTCGCCTTGCCTTCACGCGCGACGGCGGTCAGGCGGCGGATCTCTGCGTCCAGTTCGCGGGCACTCATCTGGTGCGCGTTCCGAACGGACGGTACCACCAGGCCACGATCGGTCTGCGCGGCAAAGCCGAGGTTGATTCCCTGGAAGCCAACGATCTCCTGCGAGCCATCAGCAGCGGTTTCAAAGCGGGTGTTGAGATCCGGATACTTTTTTAACCCAGCCGTGACAAAACGGGCGATGAAAGCCAGGAGACCGGGGGTATCGTGCGGCGACCGCTTTTTGAGCTCCGCCCTCATCTCCAGCAATGCCGTGGCGTCAACGTCAACCCAGACAGTGGCCTCCGGGATCTCCGAACGGCTCTTGGCCATGTTCGCAGCCACGGCCTTGCGTACTCCGCGAACCGGGGTACGGGCAGAGACGGCTAGGCCGGTGCGGGTATCCAGCCCGCCCTCAACCGTTGAAGCAGAAGCAGGAGCCGATGCCGGTTCAGCCGGTTCCGCGGGTGCAGAGATCGCAGCCTCGACGTCCTTGCGCATGATCAGCCCGCTGGCGCCCGAGCCCTCAATGGAGTCAAGGGAGACACCGTGGTCACGGGCCATCTTGCGGACCAGCGGCGAGATGACGGCACTGAGCTTCCCGGGGATGCGCGTCCCTGCAACGGCCGGTTCCCGCGGAACCTCAGGAACAACAGCAGGAGCAGCATCGACGACGGCGGCACTCGCCTTGCGCGGGCGTGTGCGGCCGCCGGTCGCACCACCGGGAGTGCCATATCCGATCAGGACGTTCCCGGAGCCTGCCTTTTCCTCGGTCCTGTACGTCTCAGCCGCAGCCGACACCTCCGGCGAGGCCGGCACTCCAGTGGACACAGGATCTTCAGCGGCGGCAGGAGCTTCCGGCGAAACTGGAGCGGCACCTGCGCGGGCGATCGAGATCAACGGCTTGCCGACGTCGAGCGTTTCGCCCGCCTGGCCGTGCAGTTCGGCAACTGTGCCGGCGTAAGGCGAGGGCACCTCAACCATGGACTTGGCGGTCTCCACCTCGGCGATGGGCTGGTCAACTTTGATTTCATCGCCAACGGCGACCAGCCAGTTCACGAGCTCCGCTTCGGTGAGGCCTTCGCCGAGGTCCGGGAGGCGGAACACTTGCATCTCTGAACTCATGGTTACTCCTCCCACTGAAGGTCGTCGACGGCGTCGAGGATTCGGTCGACGCCGGGCAGGTAGTAGTGCTCCAACTTGGGAGACGGGAACGGAACGTCGAAACCGGTCACGCGGCGGATCGGTGCGGCCAGGTAATGGAACGCACGTTCCTGGACGCGGGCCACAATCTCGGAAGACACGGACGCGAAGCCGTGCGCTTCGGCGATCACGACCGCGCGTCCCGTCTTGCGTACGGATGCGCAAACGGTCTCGTCATCAAACGGGACGATGGAGCGGATGTCGATGACCTCCAGGGACCGACCTTCTTCCGCAGCGGCCGCAGCAGCGGCGAGCGCGGTAGGGACGGACGGGCCGTAGGCGATGAGCGTCGCATCTGTGCCGGGACGCGCGACGGCGGCGCGGCCCTCGGTGGAGGTACCGGCGTCGTGCTCTGCGCGCAACGCACCCAAGTCCACTTGGTCCTTGGACCAGTAGAGCTTCTTCGGCTCCATGAACATCACGGGGTCATCGGAGTCGATGGCTTCGCGCAGCATGCGGTACCCGTCTGCGACGGTAGCGGGCGTGTAGACCTTCAGCCCGGCGGTGTGGGCGTAGTAGGACTCGGAGGAGTCGCAGTGGTGCTCCACTCCCCCGATGCCGCCGGCGTACGGAACGCGGATGACCATGGGCATCTTGAGCTTGCCCTTGGTGCGGTTGTGCATCTTGGCAACGTGACTGACGATCTGCTCGAAAGCCGGGTAGGCGAAGGCGTCGAACTGCATCTCGATGACGGGACGCATGCCGTTGATGGCCATGCCCACCGCCATGCCGACAATGCCGGACTCTGCCAGCGGGGTGTCAAAGCAGCGCTGTTCGCCGAATTCTGCCATGAGGCCGTCGGTGATGCGGAAGACGCCGCCAAGCATGCCCACGTCCTCACCGAACACGAGTACCGAAGTATCAGCACGCATGGCGTCTGCCATGGCCGTGTTGAGCGCTTTGGCCATGGTGATGGACTGCGGTCCTGTGGCTTCCGCGGTGGCTGCAGCCGATGCGGCTGCGCTGGCTGTTGCGGCACTGACATTGGCCGTGGTGGTGCCGGTGACGGTCATTTTCCGCTCTCCTCACGTGCGAGTTCATCAGCCAGGAGTTCCGCCTGTTCCTTCAGCTGCGGGGTTTGCTTGTCGAAGACGTATTTGAAGAGATCCAGCGGCTGTACCGGGACGTCCTCGCCGAGGCCTTCACGGAGCTGGGTGGCGACGGCTTCAGCGTGCTCAGCGATCCTTTGGTTGGCGTCCTCATTCAGAAGCCCTTTGTCCGTGAGATAGGCCTTCATTCGCGTCAGGGGATCTTTGGCCTGCCACTCGGCCACTTCGCTGTCCGGGCGGTAGCGGGTGGCGTCGTCGGCGTTGGTGTGGGCCTGCATGCGGTAGGTGTGGGCTTCGATGAGCAGTGGGCCTGAGCCTTCGCGGGCGAGCTTCACGGCACGGTCCATGACGGCGAGCAGGGCGACGAGGTCGTTGCCATCCACGCGTTCGCCGGCCATGCCGTAGCCGACTGCCTTGTGCGCCAGCGACGGCGCCACAGACTGGTGGCTCAGCGGGACGGAAATGGCGTACTTGTTGTTCTGCACGAAGAAGATGACGGGCAGGTGGAAGACGGCAGCGAAGTTGAGGGCCTCGTGGAAGTCGCCCTCACTGGTGGCACCGTCGCCGCACATCGCCATCACTACCGTGTTCTCACCGCGCAGCTTTGCAGCGTGGGCGACGCCGACGGCGTGGAGCAGCTGGGTGGTCAGCGGCGTGCACTGGATGCCCACGTTGTGTTCCTTGGGGTCGTAGCCACCGTGCCAGTCGCCGCGGAAAATGGTCATCACCTCTACCGGGTCCACACCGCGTGTCATGACGGCGACGGCGTCTCGGTAGGTGGGGAAAAGCCAGTCGCCGTCGCCCAGGCACATGGCAGCTGCCACCTGGCAGGCTTCCTGGCCATGGCTCGACGGGTACACGGCCATGCGGCCCTGCCGGACCAGGGCGGAGTTCTGGTCGTTGACGCGCCGTCCGATGACCAGGCGCTCGTACGCTGCCAGCAGTTCGTCGTCGCCGGGAGTGGGGTACTCGTGTCCGGGTTCTGTGCCTTGGTCTTCCTTGGACCGCAAGGTACCGTCCGGATTGACCATCTGAATCTGGTGCCGGGCGGGCAGCATGTAGTCCTCAACGCTGATGCCGAATTTTCTCCGGACGTCAGCAGCCTGGTCCTCCGCCGCCGTCTCGGGCGCAGAGTGGTCTGCATGGATCGTCATTGGTCCGTCCTTCTCTAGCCACTATGTGCTTCCAGTATCTTCCCGGCGCATGTTTCGTATCCAGCTTTGCCATAAATCATGGAAGAGCTTTGGCATTGGGGCTAGTCTGGAAGACGAATTGTCAATGTGAGCTGGGTAACTGCCCTGTGTTGTAGACGAATTGGAGCCTGCCGTGAGTGAGACGGAAGCCGAACAAACCGCTGTCCCCCTGGATAGCGTTGACCTGGACATCATCCGTGAACTCACAACCGACGGACGCATGTCCATCACGCAAGTAGCCGAGAACGTGCATATCAGCCGGGCGCATGCGTACTCCCGGTTGGCACGGCTTACGGGCGAGGGAGTGCTGACCAAGTTCACCGCGCTTGTAGATCCAATCAAGGCCGGGTTGCGCTCGTCGGCCTATGTGACCCTGAAAGTGCAGCAACACTCCTGGCGGGAACTAAAAGAGCACTTGCGCGCGATACCCGAAGTGCACCACATCGCGCTGGTAGGCGGAGATTTTGATGTGATTCTTCTGGTCCGGGCAACCGACAATATCCACCTGCGCCGTGTGATCTTCGACCAATTGCAGTCGATGGAGGGTGTGCTGGATACCCAGACTTTCCTTGTCTTTGAAGATGTTGATACGCGGTAGCTTTCCTTCCTGAATACAGACTGTCAGGAACACCCAGTTTTGAACCCTAAACTGTCCCCGTGCCCACCAAAACCGCCTCCGTACCCCGCGTCCTGCTGCGGACGCTCCTGGTGCTTTTGGCAGCGTTTGTAGTGTGGGTCCTCGCTGCACTTCAGTTTTTCTACAACCCACCGCAGATCACCCCGCACCGCACGGATGCCATCATCGTCCTGGGTGGCATGAGCAGGGAGCGGCTTCCAGTAGCCGAGGACCTGCAACGCAATCTGAACATCCCGATTCTGGTGGTCTCCACGACCGGCCTCGCCGGCAACGTAGAGGGCGATGAACTGTGCGATGCCGGCGCGGACGATCCTGACCTCATCTGCTTCCGTCCCGAGCCCTTGAACACGCGAGGGGAAGCCGATGCCGTAGGCGAACTGGTGGCCAAGCACGGCTGGCAGTCGGTGACAGTGGTGACGTCCGACTACCACCTGCTGCGCGCCGGCACCTTAATGCATCAATGCACGCCGGCAGAAGTGCAGATGGTCGGGTCTGATCCGGACCTGTCTGCCGGGGCCTGGCTGGACCGGTTTGTGGTTGAGACTGGTGGGCTGATTGACGTGTGGCTGCAGCCCGAGTGCAGAGTGTAGACCGGCCGGCCTGGAGGCGAGGCTATCCCCGGACGGGCACCCGAATGATCCTGACTGACTTTGTCATGGGACCACAATCCCTGCAACGCGCCTTTAGCCGTTTTGACACGTCCAACACCGTTTCAGCCGATGCGTGAAGGATTTCGTCAAGCCATTGAGTTTGTCTGGCCCGCCCTTCATCCTTTTCCCATAGGTCCAAGGTCTCAGCCCTACGAGCCCAAGGATCCGTTGTGGCCATTTTCAGAGCCGAGACGCTCGCCCTTATCCGCTTCCCTGCGCGCCACTTAGCCCTAAGTTTTATCGCTGCACTTTCCCTGCTTCTGGGCTTCCTGCATGCATCGCCGGCTCAAGCAGCAGCGTCACCCGTCTACCCCATCAGCGGCTATTTCATCTACGGCAGCACCAGTGATGCTGCCAACATGAAGAAGCTGACCGACATCAAATCCGTAGGCGGAGACACCGTCATTACTTTCGGCTCACTGCTGAAGCCTGCCACACTGGCAACAATTCCCACCGGCTGCGTCATTTCGGGCGTCAATTGTGCCAAGGCGGCTGCTTCCGGTGTCACCGTGAACCGTTACTTTACCTACTCAGACAACAGTTCCTGGGGTGGACCCGCTCTCCTTTGCGCCCGGGACAAGACCGTCACCAACGGGGGCTCGATCTACACGATCCTGGTCCTGCCCGCCGAAGGAAGCGGTTGTACGTCCCCGTCCGGAAGGTACGACGTGGTGGTCATCACAGGTGGACCGTCCTCCATTTCCATTTCATTGGGAAAGACAGCAACCAGCCTGGGGATGAAGTACTACGCCGGCCTTCCGTCGCCGGTGAAGAGAACCGACATAACCTATCTTCCCGATCTCTCCTACCAGGCAACATTTTCTCTGTTCACGGCACGGTTCCTGATTTACCAGGCCAAGGTCAACGACGTTCCGGGGCTGGCAGGCTTTTACCACCACACTGAGATGCCTCTCAGCAACGGGGCCGTATGGGATTCTGTCCTCACGGTTTACAGGATCCAGAACTCACGCATCGCACAGTACCAACCAGAACGCTCGGCTATTGTCAGTCCCTACATCGATTCCAGGAGCGCGTTTGGTGGGCGGGTTACTTTGGACCAAGCCCGAATTGGGATCAACAACATTGCAAGGACGGCCGGCGGTGTCGATTTGGCCATTGCGGTTCAGGATGGAATGGGCACCGGCAAGGGTGGATCTTTCTTCCAGAGCGAGGCCGGCACAAACGTCGACCAGTATGCAGCTGCGATCGTAGGAAGCGGGACCTGGGGCAGCAAGTACCTGGCACCCACCCGGGACTACTTCTGGGCACTGGCCCAGGGAGTGGAAGGTACTGGTGCGGAACTCTGGGCCAACCTCGAAGGAATGGCACCAGCCACCTCCCAGAACCCCTGCCAGAACAGCCTTCGCGGTCAAACGACCAAGACCAGGATCAACAAGCAGTTGCAGCAGCTGGGGAATACCCCCAGGAAAGTCATCTCCTTCATGTGGGATCCCTACTTCACCTGCACTGGGACCTGGGCACCCATGCTGGACAGGCTCAAGGCAACCAGCACTACTCCGGTAATCACTGACTCGATCTTTTACGGGAACGGCGACGTCCTGGTGACTGGCCACAACCTAAGTGGCGGAACCGTGCAGGTTAAGTGGACCGATGCTTATGGACGCGTCTTCGATAAGACGGTTACAGCGTCCTATTACAACGCCTCTTACGGCAAGCAAGCCGGCATCAATCCACTGCTGGAGTCAGTCACTGCAAAGCTTGGCAGCACGTCCCTGGGCTCCGGCAAGAACTACTTCATCAACGTAACAAACGGCTCTGGAGTTAAGAACGACGCTCTCTATTCCGATCGAGGATAGGACACCGCAGCGGGCGGCCGCGCAACCACAGGATGCGCGGCCGCCAACTGGCTGTCTTCAGCAACCCTTTCGCCTTTAATGACGCCGATTGCCGACACCTTTCAAATGGCTGGATGTGCCACCTGTGGCTCCAAGTGCAAGAATTGAACGTGACCCTGCTTCATTTCAACGCACGTGAGGAGTGATGGAGTGACGGATACCGTTCGCCAAACAGCGCCGCTTTCGCCTTCCCCGCGCCACATGCGTAGGCGACGCTTCAGGGCTGAAATACCAACTGCCTCAGTTGCCGGATACGAGCGTCCCAGAGAACTTGGTACGCTCAGCATTGCGGATGCCGCTCCTCCGCGGGCCGAGGATCCTCCCGCTCAGCCGAGGCCGTCAAGTCCGCTGAAGGTCAGCAGTCCTGGCTCCCGGAAGGCAAGCCTTCGACAGAAACGCCTCATAGCCCTGCTTTCTGTGATCCTGGTCTCCATCAGCATTCCCGTTCTGGCACTGACCTTGATCTTTGCCCGCTGAGGCTATACCCCAGAGTTCACACAATTGAGGACGTCGATTAGTCGTGCGATAGCATCGAGGAGTCACTCAACGCCACTCACGGGGGAAATCCATGCCCAGCGTCATGCCAATTTTTGGCACCCGCCCGGAAGCCATCAAGATGGCTCCAATCGTAAGCGCCTTCCAAGAATCAGACGATTTTGACTGCATCGTGACTGTTACCGGCCAGCACCGCGAGATGCTGGACCAGGTAAACGAGCTCTTCGGCATTGAGCCGGATCACGACCTGAACATCCTGCAGCAGCGCCAATCCCTCTCTGCCATCATGACCCGGACCATCGACGGACTCGACAAGCTGTTCGCCGAAAAGAAACCGGATGCTGTCATCGTCCAAGGTGACACCACAACCTCCACCGCCGGCGCAATCGCAGCTTTCTACCACGGCATTCCCGTAGTACACGTGGAAGCGGGCCTGCGGAGCGGCGACCTCTTCTCCCCCTTCCCCGAAGAAGCCAACCGCAAGATCACGAGCCAGATCGCGAGCCTCCACCTGGCACCCACAAGCACCAGCAAGGCCAACCTCCTTGCCGAAGGCATCGATGAAGACGACATCGTGGTCACCGGGAACTCCGTGATCGACGCCCTTCTGACCACTGTGGACAAGCAGCTGCCGTTCAGTGATCCGCAGCTGGAAGAGCTCGCGTCCAGCGGCCGCAGGATCCTGCTGGTCACCACGCACCGCCGTGAAAATCAAGGTGACGCCATGCGCGGCGTGGGCCGCGCCCTGGCCCGCATCGCGGAGGCTGAACCGGACCTGGTCATCGTACTTCCGGCCCACAAGAACCCGGTTGTCCGCGAAGCCGTTCTGCCCGCCCTCGAAGGCAAGCCCAACGTGGTGGTCACCGAACCTCTGGCCTACGGCGAGTTCACCCGCATGCTGTCCTTGGCGCACATCGTGCTCACCGACTCCGGCGGAGTCCAGGAAGAGGCCCCGAGCCTCGGCAAGCCCGTCCTGGTAATGCGGGACAACACCGAACGTCCAGAGGCCGTGACCGCCGGAACGGTTTCGTTGATCGGCACGGACGAGGAAACGATCGTCAAGGAAGTAGATCGGCTCCTAAACCAGCAGGACGCATTTGATGCCATGGCCAACGCGGTAAATCCATACGGTGACGGCAAAGCAGCTGCTCGAACCGTAGCTGCCGTAGCCGAACTCTTGGGCGTGGGTGCTCGTATCGCTAGCTTCGCCTAGAAAGATCAGGCAGGCAATAAAGCGGCTCTTCACGGTAGATGGTGAATCGGGTTTCGTGTCTTGAGAGCTGAAAGGCTCGTAGCCCTGCTGTGATGGATGTTCTCTACGCATTCATCAAGTCAGGAGCTACGAGCCTTGATCGAGCCTACTTCCCCGCACCCTGATGCTGCCACCGCCATCTTCAACCTGCCCGACTACCGCGTCACCGGCACCGAGATCCTGGGCTTCGGGCAGCGGCGGGTCAGTGTCGAAGCCACCGCAGAGGCCGGCTGCCCGTCCTGCGGCGTGATCAGCGCCCGGGTTCATTCCCGCCGGCCACAACGGCTGCGTGACATCCCCATCGCCGGGCCAGTCGAAGTGGTCTGGGCCAAGCGGAGGTTCTTCTGCGATGAGTACTTGTGCCCTCAGCAGACGTTCACCGAGGAAACAAGCCAGGTTCCCCGCCGGGCACGGTCCACCCGCCGCCTTCGCGACGCGCTCGTAGCTGCCGTGGTCGGGTCCGGACGGGCAGCAATGGAAGCAGCCTCATCCTTCGGGGTGTCGTGGTGGCTGGTCCAGCGGGCCCTGGACTCGGCGGCCGCGCTGACGCTGCCCGACGTTGATGCAATGGCACCGCGGATGCTTGGGATTGATGAACACCGCTACCGGTCGGTCCGGTTCTTCCGCGATCCCGCCACCAAAGCCTGGAAACGCTACGAACCATGGATGACCACAATCGTCGATCTGGACACCGGTCAAGTTCTAGGCATCGTGGACGGCCGCGACAGTGATGGCGTCGGCGACTGGCTCTTCGCCCGCCCGCTTGAATGGCGGTTGGGCGTGCAGGTCGTCGCGATCGACCCCTCTGCAGCGTTCCGCAAGGCCCTGCGGATGTGGCTGCCACGCACCGCCGTGTCAGTTGATGCGTTTCACCTGGTCAAGCTCGGCAACGACATGCTCACCGAAGTCCGGCAACGCCTCACCCAGCAAGTCCACGGCCGCAGAGGACGCTCCATCGACCCGGTCTGGGCCAACCGGCGTCTGCTGCTGCGAGCCGGCGACACACTCTCGGACCGGGCACGAGACAGGCTCAGCACCGTTTTCGCGACCGACGACGCCACCGGGAAACTGCAGGCCGCATGGTTGGTCAAAGAACAGCTCCGAACCCTCCTCGCGACCGGGTCCCTCGCCGACGCTGCTGCCGCGAAAGACCGTTTGCAATCCCTGGTCGAGAAGGCCACACAACCGGAAACGAACCGGCTCTGGCGCACGGTCTGCCGCTGGTGGAAAGAGATTGAAGTCCTCATTGTCACCGGCGCGACAACAGCGAAAGTCGAAGCCAACAACACCGCCATAAAACACATCAAAAGGACAGGTCGGGGATTCACCAACGCACGGAACTACAAAACGCGTATCCTGTTGCGCAGTGCCGTTAGAACAGCGGCATGAACATCCGCCACGGCAGAACATTCACTACGAACCGTGAAGAGCCAATAAAGCAGGCTGGGGGCCGCCTTGGAATTGTTCCAAGGCGGCCCCCATGTCTATGTTTCTCTGTTGTCCTGAAGTGGCACTAGGCGTTCCTTAGTAGCATGGCTTGCTAGCTCACCGAGTTGTAGCCGAACAGCACTACCAGTTGAAGTCTTGAGCCAACAGGAGATGCTTTAGGTACGCGTCGTTGTTGGCGGTTTTGTGCCCGCGGCCCCAGTCTTCGAATACTGTATGCAACTTCGTGTCCGGAACATCGTAGAGGGCATCGACCAATGGAACCCGATGGCGCACTTCGTGGTGTTCATCCCCGATGTTCTGCACAAAATATATCTGAGTAGAAGGCTGAAGCTGCTTGTACCTCGCCAGCACATCCACACGCAATTCGTCCTCGGCACTCAAAGTTCGTTGCCCAAACGCAGTGTCCAATGCCAAGTTAGCAAATCTCGGAAAGTACTGTCGGATGCGGGTCTGCGGGTTGAAGACAACTGCCGTGCTGTCTGGGACCAGCGCCGCGACCTGAAGAGCAGCGTAGCCTCCGCCTGAGCTCCCTGACATAATTACACGCTTGTATCCGCCGGCCGTCATCCGTTCTTGCACGAAGTTAGCAATGGAACCCTGAATATCGTACTGCTGAGTCCCAAGGTACCAACCAAGGGTCAGCTGAGGATCAAGGTCCAAGGTCGGATCCGAAAATAACAAGTGAGGTCGATTCAGGGAAGAAAACCCTTGGAGGCGTTCGAACCGGGGAAGCGAGTACTTACCCCTATCCAATGCCCCATGAAAGCCAACCATCAGAGTGTCGCCGCTCCCCAAGGAGGAGTGCGCGGAGAGGGTCATCGGACCTAGTCGCACCGACTGAACGGCCCCCACGACGTCTTGACCCGCGGCCTTTACAGTTTCGTAGCTCTTGACCGTACCGAAAGGGTCTTCGAGCAGCTCAATATCAGGCCAAGCAATCATTGGACGACGACGTGACGTGGACCCACTAAGGAACGAGGGCAACTCTAGATCGTCGCCAGCTATGTCGATCGCCGTGGCCAACAGACCTGCTCGTCGGTTGGCTGGGTTCACAAGCAATTTCATCAGCTCCGAGTCCGGGCTCAGGGCACTTGCTCGCTTGGAGGAGACCGACTCGCCGGCGATACTGCCAAAGGCTCTGCCTCCCACAGCATGCAACACACTATCCGCCGCCCCTAAAGAGATCGATGCGCTCTCAGCATTTTCGTTGAAGGGAACATCGGAAATGCTCGCCGACGATTTATCTACTAAAACGTACTCGACACCCTTTGCAGTCGGCACAGTAAATTCAATTCCGCCATCGCCCAGCCGTCGCATCGCCGACTCTATGCCAGCATGGCTTTCAGTGGCACCAACAACTGTGTTAAAAAGCACCTGAGTACCGGTTCGCGATGCTTTGAGGAGAGTTGTCGGTGCGTTTTGCCTCCATCCAGTGGACGTCCAGCCCTCAAAAGGCTCAGTGCTCCCCCTAACATGACTCAACTTGCCTGGGGAACCCAACCATTGAATTCTGCTGGTTGTATTCCTACTTTCGAGGTGAGCAGCGGCTCCCTTAATTGTCGACGAGGTTTCCGGCGACAAATGCCATCGCTGCTCTACTTCGACCGACGAGGTTGAAGAAACACGATCCAATACGATGAGGTATTCCCCAGTCTTGGAGTAGATTACACGCCTCGAAAGCAGGGCTCCTTCGTAGCCAGTGTCCCTCAAAGTGACATCGAAAACTCGCCCAGTTTCAACTCGACGAATCAATTCGACCTCTGTCGTACGATCATATGCTCGGCCCTTCAGAACCAGCAGGTTGTGTCCTGAGCGATTCACTACATAGCGCCGCATGGGGTGCGTGCCATAGGTGTACTTTCCCGTATCAATAAGCCAAGGATGTCCGTTGGCATAATAGGTCAATGAGCAACCGTCTTGATGGCCATGAATCTTATTCTGCCTGCCAAAACTAAGCGAGAAGAACGTCTCATGCTCAAAGTCCCGCTCGGTCTCCCCCCAACCGCTTCGTCCGTAGACGTATCCTTGCTCAAAAACCCTGATGAGATCTTCTGGTGGGCTGCCGAGCTTCCCAGAAGATGCAACATACTGAGCTTCCGGTGAATCGATACGGGCTGGTCCACCGGTATCCAGATCCCCCAGACGGACATACTCACCATTGGGCTGAGTCGCGTGTGCGAGCGAAAGAGGGGCCAGGGCGAGACGCTCATATCCTGAAGGCCGCGGAATACCTTCCAGCTCAAGCCGCTTGAGCGCTTCTTGCCACCAGTGATAATTCTGCTCCTGGTAGCCAATGCTCCCTTCTTCGTTGACGCCCTCGGAGTCATAACTAGAACGGAGCAACTTCTCAAGCCGGTTGACAGCCAAGTCTCGATAGACAGGCAAACCTAAAGCACACCCAGCAACGAAAAGCGCCTGGTGCTGGTGAAATTCGTGGTTTCCATGGCCAAGATGAGTTTCATCTGCGATCCAGTCCGCGTGCTCACGCAAAGCATCTACAATCCATGCGTCATCGTCAACGAATAGCGGCAAAGCAAAGGCAAGCTCGAAAGTGCGAAGAGCGTCGCCCATATCGATCCACGCCCATTTGGTTGGCGAAGTACCAGGCGGGTTCGCTACAAGCCAGGACTTCACGTAACGCTCCCAGAGCGCCTTGGCCTCATCGTCTCCGCGTAGAGCAACCCGTCGAAGAGGGTCCAGCCAACGAAGTGAATGATACTGAAATTGCCAGTTACTATCCGCAAATGGATCCTCAACCCAAGTCGGCAACTCCGGCAGCTGCCATTCCTTATGAGGGGACATCGTTAGACGTCCATCCTTCAACCTTTGCGCCATTGCAGCGTCTTGCTGCGTCTCCTCAAATCGCGCACCGAAAGCTTGTCGTTCAACTACATCCCGATGAAATTTCATGTGCGGTCACCGGCCATAAGCTCCGCCACGTCCGGATCTTCCCAGATTACAGGTTCGTAGAAACTGCCCAACTCACGAATGATGTCTACACATTCGGACCTATCCGATTCATGGACCAGCTCAAGTTTCCGGAGGAACCAAAGTTTCATGAATGATTGACCGCGCGTCTCATTATATTTCTGAATAAGACCGATTTCACGCAACCACGCGGACCTGGCGGCCTCAAGAGGAATATACTTCTTGAAGAAATTAGGACCAATAGTGTTTACGACGGACTTACTCACTGAGCCGTAGTAGATATGAATAGGGTGTTCAAGAACACCGATCTTCCGGGCGTAGTACACCATCTGCTGGAAGAAGAAGGAGTCCTGACCTAATGCACCGACTGGTTGCTCAATTCCAAGGCCCTTGAGCCATTGTGCATTGATGACCATGGCTTGGTTACTCATTGGGTAAAATTCCATCTTGCTCAAGATCTCCGGATCAGGCGTTGATCCACCCTCAGAGTCCGCTATTAGATGCGGCTTGAGTTTTTTCGAGTTCTTAAAGTTCAGAGTCTTCTCTGCGTAACGCAGCATGTCTCCGATGGCTAGGTCCAATGACTTTTCAGCGGCAAGTTCGATTAGCCGGGCGTAGCCATCGCCTACGGCTTCATTATCTGGATCCAAATAGGTAATCCACGGAGCAGAAGCCATCCCCAGACCCTTGTTTCGAGCGCGTGAAGCACTTCCCGATCCACCCTGTTCAAACTTGAAAACTGATACTTGCTCGTACTTGGAATCGATCTCATTGATAATTTGCTGCGTCCGGAGATCCGTCGAACCGTCATCAACCATCAAGATCTGCATCTTGTCAAAAATAGAAGATCGACTCAGAGATCGAATGCATTTATTGAGAAGGAAAGGACCATTGTTGTAGACGGGGATGATTACGGACACCAAGAAATCGTCAGTACGAGCGGACGTCTCACTTAGCTCAATCGAATCTTGTCTACGGACAATACCCATGGAATCGAGCGCGTATCCGTATCCCTCAATGGCATCACCTCGCCTGAGTTTATCCCCTGCTGGGGAAGCGGCCCAAATAGCGCCCGTCGCCCCGTTTGACAAGCGGGACGTGATCTCATGGTCCGCCACGCCAGGATCAATAGCCTTGGTGACAAAATCCACATCGGCATATTTGAAAGCATTGACGAGGTCTTCCATATACGTCGGTGCGTATTCAAACTCGGTAGAGAGCGGTACTACGACGTCGAAGTCCTGCCGACCTGAAGCAAGTTCGTCTGCGTTAAGCACAGTCAGCCCAGTAAGGGTTTGAGCGTCCACTACAGAGCGCAGGTAGTCGGTCGATTCGTCAACGACCACACACACCTTTGTCTTAGCGCTTACATGGTCATTGCCAACTATTCGGAGAATGTCGCCCATCCGATCATGCGACAAGTGATCGCTATATGCTCGGCGGAGACCTTCCATCTGAACTTCGTAAAGTTCGGCAGCAGACATCTGATCCAGTGTGTCCCGGACATCAACGCTGCTTTCGCAGGTCAGTACGTTTGGGAAGCGATTATTGACACCGACATTGTAGTTGGATATCACCATAGAACCCATGGCCTGCAGTTCAACAACCCGGTTAGCATACATCGTTTCACTACCGATGACCGAGTTTAGATTTATATTGAAATCCGCCAGCCTTTGTAGCTTCAGAAGCAGATTATGACCAATACTTGGCGCCAAGTTCGCTATGTACTCCTCCGGAAAGAAATAGCGCTCACTTTCCAGCCCCCAGTTTCGATCAAAAATGACCAAATTTCTGGATGACGCCGCAACGCCCTCGAAGATTGCGTGCGCCGCGGCACGCCGTTCTGGATACTTATGCGCGTGCCAGGACCCGGCGAAAAGAACATCACTGACGCGATGTCGCCTTGAATAGACGGGTGAATGATGTAGCGGATTTACACCAAAGCTCAAGGGGTTGACGGAACGAACATTTGGACAATCGCGTTCGTAATCACTAACCACCTCGGCCGCGCAAGTGAATACATAATCGGCCGCCTGGGCAATACTTAGAAACTGTTGATAGTTCGGAGGATCCTCCTTGGAGTAGAACACAATCGGCAAGTCCTTGCCGCGGTAGTAGGGAAGCACTTCCTCTAAAAGGAAAGAGCGCATGTTCGAATGAGGGGTCGCAAGATTGATCCATTCACCGCTCAAGCCTCGCCATGTGCTGGCTATTAGAAGAATCTCTACCTCTTCGGCGGCACTGACGTAGTTGTCAGGAGTGACATAAGTTAGCTTTGCTGTGGAATCGAAGCTCTTATACAGAAATTCATCAGCAATTATACCGACATGAGCCGAGTGGGGCTTAAGACTCCGAGTTCCCAATGTTGTAGGGATACTATCCAGAACAGGACGAATCTGTTCAGCATAGTTCAGCAGAGGTGACGTGCTACGTTTGTGCAGGTATTCTCGAGCACTGTACGAAGGCATGATCGGTTCAGATGAAAGAACGGAACTGATGTATTGATTCGATCCGAAGAACTGCTGCCGAAGATCTGAGGCTGATTTTGAGTACTCAAGTTCCTTAAGTCGTCTCTTGACGAGCGCTCCCCTGGCCTCGGTACTTTTGTTAGCTGCACTCATGTACGTTTTTTCCCATTCCGCCACCGCCAATATCTCAGTTGCCAACTGCCAAGCCGTGACTCGGACAAAGCAGTCCACCGACGTTGAACGTTATCCAAACCACGCGACACTGCATTGAGTTGCTCATCAAGCTCGGATATCTGACGGGAGCTCTCCTTTTCGCGCTCTGCAAGAGTGCGCTGTGTGAAGGCCAACTTCCGTTCGGTCACTTCCAGCTTATTCTTGACAGCATCCAGTTTCTTTCTGGTCGTGTACAACTCCTGGCTGAAGTGCTTGCGTTCGGCTATCGCAACGGCTGCTTCAAGCTCTCTCTTATACGCCTCGGCCAACTCTACTTGCAGCTCATCCAGCTTGGCGTTGTGGGCGAGAGCCGCTTGGCTAATACCGCGCCGAAGAATCGCGATATCTACGCGCTCTGAAGTCACTGTTGTTGCCCCTTTCCATTCCGATAGCCAAACATAAGGTCAGATTGTCGCGTCGGAAGCGGCCAGAGCCGTAGCTTGCAAAGAAGCATTCCAGATACCGCGGGAATCTATGACCGTCTTCCCCGCGTAAGCGGCAGGAGAGATGGACTTGAATTCGTCGTGGTCCACCAGGACCACAATGACGTCAGCCTGGGCGATGGCCGCCTCGGTGGCTACGAGTTCCACGTTGGCGCGCTCTTTCAGGGCGGCCGGCAGCGAGTCGACGTGAGGCTCCACAACAAGGAGCTTGGCGGCGGGAAGCTGTTCAGCCAAATCAGCAGCAATGCCGATGGACGGCGACTCGCGCAGGTCATCGATGTTGGCTTTGAAGGCCAGGCCAAGCGTTGCGATGACCGGTGCGGCACCGGCTTCTTCAGCGGCCTTGCGGGCCTTTGCTACTACCCATTCCGGCTTGGAGTCGTTGGTGACTCGGGCTTGGCGAATGAGCTGGGCTTCCTCGGGAGCGGCGGCAACGATGAACCACGGATCCACGGCGATGCAGTGGCCGCCCACGCCCGGACCTGGCTGAAGGATGTTGACACGGGGGTGGTGATTGGCGAGTCGGATCAGCTCCCAAACGTCAATGCCCAGCTTGTCGCTGATGATGGAGAGCTCGTTGGCGAACGCGATGTTCACGTCACGGTAGGAGTTTTCCACGAGTTTGGCCATTTCGGCCGTGACATCGTCGGTGACCAGGATTTCACCTTGACAGAAGACAGCGTAGAGGTCCTTGGCAAGTTCGGCTGCTACGGGGGTAACGCCACCAACAATGCGGTCGTTCGTGACCAGTTCGATCATCACGCGGCCCGGAAGAACACGCTCGGGGCAGTGGGCGAAGTGGATCACGGGAGCACCGTTGGCTCCGTCGACGGACAGGTCCGGGCGGAGCGCCAGAATGTAGTCGGCCAGGTGGCGGGTTGCACGCGGAGGGGAGGTGGACTCCAGAATGACCAGTTCATCGCCCTTTAGCTGCGGAGCGATTCCGCGTGCAGCGGCCTCGATGTAGCTGAGGTCTGCAGAGTGGTCTGCGCGGAACGGGGTGGGGACGGCAACGATGTAAGCCTCGGCGGCCGGAGTCTCGGTGGTGGCGCGCAGGTGTCCCTGGCTAACAGCACCGGCAACGTGAACGCCCAGGTCAGGTTCAACGAAAGGAACCTCTCCGCGGTTCACGGCGTCCACCGTGTTCTGGTTTACGTCCACACCCACGACGTTGATGCCGTTGGTTGCCAGGATGGCCGCGGTAGGCAGACCAATGTATCCAAGGCCAATAACGGCCACTGTCTTGATGTTTGTCATTATTTTCCCCTTTTAGTTAAACAGTGATGTGTTCTTTGGGGGCACCAAAGAATTTTATTTCGCCGGAAGCGGCAAGTTCTTCATCCGAGATATCCCACGTGTGCCCGTCACCTTTTCGGTATTGGCAGAAGTTGAAGCGGTCAGCGGAGTATATGGAGCCACCGGCTGTTGTGACGGCCTTCAGGAAAGCAGTGTCCTCTCCCCTGTTCAGCGGTTCAAAAGGATGGGCTTCGAAGACCTCGCGGCGGGCGGTAATGGTGGGCCCCATGACGAACCGCGTCTGGCGGTGTTCCATATGGGGGATCCTCAGCATAGTGGCGTTGGTCGAAGCGAAGTACATGTAATGCGCCTGCTTGCCCACCACGTCTGCCTTCGAATAATCGAGTGCGTGCAGGAGATCCACCAAGTACCGGGGGCCGTAGTAGTCGTCGTCGTCCATTTTGGTCAGTACCTGACCCGTTGATGCGGCTACGCAGCGGTTAAGACACTCACCGAGCGTGACGTCCCTTGTGGCCGTCAACAACGTGAACCGGCTCACTCCGTGCTTATGCGCAAGTTCCTGTACCTGGCTCTCCGGCACCTCAAACCCGTGCGTCAGGAGAACCAACTCGACGTCCACATCTGTCTGGCTGGCGACAGTTGAAAAGACGTGCTCCAGCTGGTGCGGCCGGATGGTGGGTACCAAGGCACTGACTGTGGGAAGGTCAACCCTCCGGACCCGCCCGGGAAGGACCGAGGCAACCACAGTCTCAGCACGGTGTGCGTAGGTATGTTCGCTCCAGATACGCCTCTGTCCCCGATGAACGACCCGGTCATTAAGCTCGGAACTGCGGGCGAGCATGCGGATTTGGCTCTCAGCCTGTTCGCGGGACCCCGCTACATAGACCTGATCGGCGTCAAAGAAGTGTGGGATTGCCGCGCTGGGCGTTGATACAACGGGCGTCCCGGAGGCTGTGATCTCGAAGATCCTCCGGGCACACATGCTCGGAGAATCAACAACTGAGTTCACGTTGAGGAACACCTTGTAGGCCCGGTAGGCACTCAACATCTTGGCATAGTCAAGACTGCCAACAACGTGTTCGTTAAACGGAACCGGGAATTGGTAATTTGAGTCGCCACCCAACTGGCGCGAGAAGATTTCGAGCTTCGGTCCAGATCGGGCAGAGGCATCCCGCGCGGCATGCAGCAGGATGTCCATCTGCTGCCGGCGTTCCGGATACTTGTGCGCGAAATACATTCCGGCGAAGGCAACTCCACGGGCATGATGGGTTTGGCCCACACGCACGGGATTATGGATCGCCGGTTGTGCAGCAAACGGAAGCACAGCCACACGGTCGTGGCCCAAGTCCGCCCGGTATGACGGAATGCGGTCCGAGTCGCTGGTGAAAACAGCATCAAACTCCCGGGCAGCCGGGAGGAAGTCGGCGTAATGCGGCGGGTCTTCTTTGTTCCAGAACACCGTGGGGATACCGTGGCTGCGGCACCACGCCATCAGGTCAAGAAAGTCCTGCTTGGGTCCGGAGGTACCCATGAGCTGGTACTTCCAGGAACCTTGGTTCCCGTTCCACGCGGACTCCACGAAAAGGAAGTCGATTCTGGTCTCTTTGAGTTGCTGGCGCCACGAGTCCTTTTTTAACTGGACCAGGTTCCATTCAAAAGAGAAGGCTGCGATGGAGAAGTCGTCCAAGATCACGCCTACAGTCAGGTCGTCCCGCCTAGGACCCCGGTCCGGAACCCGGTGGGGCGCAAATGTGGGGACGCTTCCCTCCGTGCGGGGCTGTGTCGCAGCCCCCTTGGCACCGTTTATGCGCTTCTCAATTTTTTGCCGTCTCCGCCACTCCAGGACTTGAGTGGGGCCGCCCTGCCTGAAATGCCACACGGCCTTCCGAATATCACTGATCAAAAGAATCTCAACGCCCTTCCATGCGGCGCCCACTGGCCCGTTCCAACACCCGCGTAGCTACAAGATTTGCCCGTGCTTCTTCCCTGATCCTGGCTGCGGTCAGGTTATTGCCCCTTGACAAATTCGATGAGAAATCCCGGTAAATTCCTGTGGTTTCATCCGGCAGGCCATCCATGATGAGCTCCCCCTTGTCCAACCAAATCACACGGCTGCACATGTCCCGGATGGTGTCCAGCCCGTGACTGACGATGAAGACGCAGCCCGCCTGTGCACGAAGCTCGTCCATCCGGGCCTTGCTTCGGTTATTGAACTGGGCGTCGCCGGTGTTGAGAGCCTCGTCAACCAAAAGGATCTCCGGATTAACCGACGCGGCGATCGCGAACCGCAATCTTGAGGCCATACCGGATGAATAGGACTTCATCGGAAGGTAGATGGCCGAATCCAAGCCGGAAACGGCAACGATACTGTCAAACTGGGCGTCTATCTGCTCCATGCTCATACCCATGGCCAGGCAGCCCAGTACCACGTTCTGATCACCTGACAATTCCGGAACCAGGGCCGCATTCACGCCCAGGAGGACAGGGGTGCTCGAGGCATAAACGGCACCATGCGTTGGCGCAACCTGGCCACTGATGAGCTTCATGATAGTGCTCTTGCCGGAGCCGTTGCGGCCGATGATGCCCACCGATTCGCCGCGCTCCACAACCAAGGAGATTTCCTTAAGCGCACTGACGGTCACAAGATTCGGACGCTCCAGGACCCTCTTGATCCTGTTCCTTAAACCTTTTCCCTTGGGCATTGTCCTGCCCTCGGAGGATGGAACTCTGTACGTCATCCTCACTTTGTCGATGACGACGCAGGGTGGGCCGTCCAGGAAGACCGCTTGATCAATCGCGACCATACGTTTCCTCCCCCTTCCAGAAGAAGACGAAACCGACCAAAAGCACTCCCAGGGCAACAACGCCAAGGCTGGCCCACGACTCCCAGGCGGGCAAACGGTTGTAGAGAACGCAACTGCGCACGATGTCGATGACGTTGAACAGGGGGTTGAACTTCATGATTGCCAGCAACGTGGGGTCGCTTACGAAACGTTCGTATGAATAGAAGACGGCCGAACCGTACATCCATGCCCTGATCATGAATGGAAGCAAGTGGGTGACGTCATGCAGCCGCGAGATGATTCTCGCAAGGATCATCCCCAGTCCGAGGTTGAAGACGCCCTGCAGGAAAACTGCAGGAATGATGAGAAGCCACATCAAGCTGATGGTTTCCGCAGGGGGAATAACGACGACCAGCAGCAACATGCCAAGTATCAGGGGTACTGACGACAACAACTCGCGGATGTTGGCACCCAAAGGCAGGGCTGCCCGGGGAAAGTTGAACGCCTGGACGACCGACTTCCCGTTACGTATGGAGCGCGCGCCGGAAGTAATGGCTCCGGCGCTGAACTGAAAGAGGAAGACGCCCACCACCAGATAGCCGACGAAGTTTTCAATTCCACGGCTGGTCTGAAGCAGGAGGCCAAAAATCACGTAATAGGTCAGCCCATTAAAGACCGGATTTAGCAGCAACCAAGCACTGCCAAGGCGGTCCTTGCGGGTACCGCTCTGAACCCTGGCCCGGGCATCGTAGAAGATGAACTGGCGGTAGTCCCACAGTTGAACCAAGTAGTCCAGGAATCCCGGCCGGGACCCAACCCGGGAGAGCTTTCGAATGTCCACCGACATCGGCTGAATAGCCGCCGGCGGCGGAAGCTTGGCCTTTCTCGCCGACATCAGCCTGCCTTCCTTACGTTCTTCGATGCCAAAAATTCATATGCACTGCCGTAGGCCGCGGCGTTTGCGCTCCATGTCCGCGTCGCCAACACGAACTGCCTGCCGGCAGCACCCAAACGCTCGCGCTGCTCCTCGTCCTCAAGCAGTTCCCGCAAGGTTTCAGCCAGTTCGTCTGGATTCTCCGCATCCACCAGCCGTCCGTGGACTCCGTCATGCACTATCTCGCTCAAAGCTTCCAAGCGGCTGGCGACCACCGGACGCGCGCAGGCCAAGGCTTCGACAGGCTTGAGGGGTGTCACAGATCGCGTGACGGGAAGGTCTTTGCGGGGCACTACAAAAACATCCAAAGCCATGTGGTACATCCGGGCGGTTTCCGGCTTGACACGTCCTGTGAAGATGGTCCTTTCGACCAGTCCCAGGCGTCTTACCTGGTCTTGCAGGGCCGGAGCGGCAGCGCCCTCCCCTACCAAGACCAACGTCAACTCTGGCAGCCGCGGCGCAAGCAATGCAAATGCTGTGACGAGGTCATCCAGGCCCTCGTAATCTACCAGGCTGCTTACTGTGCCGATGTACTTTCGATGAGGTTCGAGCCCCAAAGCCAGCCGCGCTTCCGCGTGTTGCAGAGGCTCCTGAAGGTATGCCCCGCCCACTGCGTTCGGGCTGATGTGGATTTTCGCTTCCGGTATCCCAGCGTCCATAATGTTTTGCTTCATGGACTGGCCCAGGGTAAATACAAGATCCGCTGCTGCCATGGTTTCCGCTTCACGGTCAAGAAAAAGCTTGTACCGTTCACTGGTCCTTGCACCGGGACCCCTGCTGGAAGCCCACGTATCGGCCAGCTGTCCCCTGACTTCATATACCCACGGCACATTGATAGAGTCAGCAACTTCACGGGCAACCAGGCCATTGACGAAGTGCGTCGTGGTATGGATGATGCCTGGCCGAAAGTCGCGGGCTATCCCCAAGAGCAGTTCTGCTTGCTGCTGCAATCGTCCGTCCATCGACTTTGCCAGACGCTGTGGCAACAGCCGTTGATAACGAACGCCGTCGACGACGTCACTTGCCTGGGCGGTAAGGACACCGACCTGGACCGGATAACCTACGCGGGTAACAGCCAAGGTGTCCCAGCCGGCGTCGTGCTGGGCCGTTAAAATCGAATGAGTGCGGCGCGCGTACCCGCTTGCCGTGTGGGGAACCGAGTTGGTCAGCAAGTGCAAGACTCTGCGATGGCCTGGCGTGGCTGGTTCCTTTGGCAGGGTGGGTCGCCACCCCTGAAAGACACGGAGCTCGGATTCGAGGCGACGCTTCTGCTTGGCCATATCGCCGCCACGGCTTTCCAAAGCGCCCACAGCGCCTGTCATATCTCCGTCGTACCACTTACGGCGCGCCACGGTAGCGGCCGCTCGGCTGCTGTTTGCCGCAAGCGGCAGCAAAGAATCGGCCAGCTCAGGCTGACCAGCAGCCAGCGCCGCTTCCGCAGCCCTTCGGGCCCTCCCTGCCGATACTTCCTGGTCCAACGTAAGGTGCAACCGCCGTGACACCGCCGCAGAGTCTCCGGCCGCGTGGCTGGCCAGAACCAGCAGCGGATGCGTGGACCGGGGAGCCGAATCCGATATCAGCCTGGCAATTGGGCGCACCAACCGGGAAGGGAGCCTTCGGCTGACCTGGAGTCCAAGAACGAAGGGCGCCTCCGTCAAGTGGTCGGAAACAGTGGCCGCCGCCATCGACATGTTCCGGATGAACTGCCTCATGCGGCCTTCCTCTTGGTCGGCGCCGGAGCATTCCTGCGCACCAACGAAGAGATCATATCCATGTAGTTGAGCGCCAACTGAGCGTAATCGGCATTGTTCCGTACCCACTCCCGGCCGCTCTTGCCCGCTGCTAAACGTGAGCGGTCGAGGGCCAGCTCCCGCCACAACTGGGCCACAGCTTCCGGATTTGACGCAACCACGTCACCTCCCCCGGCATCCAGAATGATGCGCTCAGCTTCACCCTTGACAATCGCGGTCACGTGTCGCCCTATCGCCAACACCTCGTAGGTCTTAGAAGGAACGGTGGTTTCGAAGGATTTCCAGTCATCCCGCAAAGAAACGATGCACGTGTCCGCTTCACGGTACTTGTCCACAACCGCCGTCCCGTGCAGGGAGGGGTAAAAGCTCACAGGAGCATCCAGCTCACGGGCCAGCTTCACCAGTTGGGGACGGTTTGTTCCATGCCCCACCAGCGTCAAGTGGAAGCCCTCACCAAGCAATGCGCTGGCACGGATTAAGACTTCAAGACGCTGGCTCTTGCCGTGGTTTCCCAAGTACAGAGCGTGGAAGATTTCCCGGTCCATGGCCGGGGGTTCGAGAAAGGGTATTGCTTCAAGGTCCAAACCATTACTGACCGTCTCCACGTTGCGGAGGCCTCGTGTCCGCAGGGTCTCGGCGAAGCCCTGAGTGACGGTCACAATCAAGTCGGCGCGATGCTGGACGAATTCCACTGCCCGCTCCACCACACTCTTGACACTGCCCTGGACGAGGCGGGCGTCCCTGGCCAGATCCGGCCAGGCGTCCCGCATCTCAACGATGAACGGCACTCCATGCAGCCGTGAGAGTACGTAGCCGGCTGCGAGAGTGGGCAGGCTCGGAGCTGTAGCCACGATGGCGTCGGGCTTGTTCCGACCCAATCCAAGCGGGACGGACATCACCGCGGAAAATGTCTGGTCCAGAAGTCGTGCAACTGTTGAGGTTCCAAGGTGGCGCAGATAAGGAACACGCCGGATGATTTCGCCGTGCGGTCCTTTCTGGTGCGAGAACGCAATCCCGGCTTCGCGGCGGGGAAGATTCCGGCGTCCATTGGGATAGTGCGCCACCGGAGTGACGACATCCACGTCCCACCCTGCCTTGAGGAATTCCCGGGACAGTGAAGACCACCGGCGCTGCGGCGGACTATGTTCGGGCCAGTATGAATGGGTGAGGAGCATGAGTCGCAATGGACGTGCATCAGGGGCAGTCTCAGCGTTCTCCCTTTTGAGGGAACTTTTCATAAGCTACTTGCCGTTGAGACGGGAGCCGCGCATACCCTTGGAACGCAAGGCGCGGAAGTATGCCAGGCCCAGCAAAACCAGAACCAGGACTGTGAGGCCCTGCACGATGGGGTTATTCTCGGCCACTGGTGCCAAGGCGACCTTCAATGGCCCAGTGATGTCTGCGTTGGCAAGGGGAACGGCAGCTGTTCGTGTCTGCGTTGGTGTCGATGTAGGAGTCACAGTTGGCTCCGCAGGTACTGCTGAAGCGGATTCCGCGGCAACGTCCGGGACAACCGCGTAGGTCTCAACAGGCTGTTCCATTGGAACGACAGGCACAGGCGCTGAAGACGGGCTTGGCGCGGGAGGAACTTCTACCGCAGGCACCGTGGGCTCAACCACTGGGGGAGCAACAGGAGCCGGTGCGGGCGCTGGCTGTTCAACCGGAGGCTGGCCAGGAGGTTGTGAGGGTGCAGGCTCCAACGGTGTTGGGTCGGGGGCGGGCTGAACGACTGGCGGCAGGACCACTCCGGGAAGACTGGGCTGCGGTTCCGGAGTCGGGGATGCAGTTGTATCCGGTGCCGGACCGGTCTCTGTGGCCACCGCGGGTTGAGCTCCCAGAAACCCGAGAATCCCCAGCATCAAGACCAACACTGCGGTCTGAACACGCTTGATTCCGGTACCCAACTTCCCCCCTGTTACTACTAGTTCGAGGCATGTTCCGGCCTCGTCGGCAAGCCAACCGCCAGAGTCAGGACGGCAGGGAGCCGTCCATCACGCGAGGGCGGCCCGGATTAGTTTATCGTATGGACGGAGTCACGTCGTTCCGGGCCGCTCCATGCCTGACCACTTGAGGCAGTTCCCGGCGAGGATGGTGGAGGCCTGCTGATATCGTCGTCTTGCCGATAACCCCACCTAGGAAGTCATGACGCTGCCGAGAGTATCCGGAGTACCCAAGAGACAGCGCCCGGGACATGTTTGGGTTTGGTACGCAGTTGTTCCCCTGGTTGCCGCAGTTCTTCTGGTTATTGGGTTGAACGCAGTCGATTTCGATTCCAAGCCTTCTCCGAAGGAGACGCCACGGCCGGCGCCGTATCCCATCAGCGGATACTTCATCTCGTCGACTTCCGACGACGCCAGGAATTTTCAGAAGTTAAGGGACGTCAAGGCGGTTGGGGGCGACACCGTCATCACCTTCGGCAACTCATTGGTGCCCACTCCGGCAGAGTCACTCCCGGCAGACTGCATAGTTAATGGCGACAGCTGCGCCGGCGCCCTGAGTTCCACCATGAAAATCAATAAGTTCTTCACCTTCTCGGACGGGGGCCAGTGGGGAGAGACGGCCCTGAAGTGTCCGCAGGACCGGAGCGTTGACAGCAGGGGAAAGACCTACACCATCCTGGCTTTTCCAACGGAAGGCGAAGGTTGCCGCTCCCCCACCAACACTTACGACGTCGTAGTCGCAGGGGGTAGCCGAACTACTGCCAAAGATCCCACCGTTTCCCTTGCCCACGCGGCTTCCGAGCTGAACATGAAGTTCTTTGCGGGGATGCCGGCTCCTGCTAAACGGAATGACATTGAGTACCTGCCCGATCTCAGTTACAGCAGCACTTTGCAGCGCTTCACTGAACGCTTCCTCGAGTATCAGGCTGCTAAGAACGATGTCCCGGGGCTGGCTGGCTTCTATCACCATCTGGAGATGCCCGTGAGTGACAACCCCTTCTTCGAGCCGATCCTGTCCGTGTATACGATGCAGAACGAGGCGATACACCGGATCCTTCCCACACGGTCAGCCCTCATTAGCCCCTATATAGAAGCACGACGCGATTCAGCCAGCATCACCCCGCAGAACGCACGGGCAGGAATTCGAAAGATTGCCGCCACAGCCAGCAGGCTGGAGCTCAACATCGCCATCCAGGACGGCATGGGCACAGGCAAGGGTGCGGCCTTCCTTGAGACTGATGCTGCGGCGCCGGTGGACGAATACGCTGCCAGCATCGTGGGCAAGGGAACCTGGAAACAGAGATACGTCGCCCCAAATAAGGACTACTTTGACGCAGCCGCGGCCGGCATACGCGGCACGGGCGCTATTCTGTGGGCAAATCTGGAAGGCATGGCCCCGGCTATTGCTTCCAACGACTGTGATGGCAGCCTGCGGGGTCAAACCACCTTGCCCAGGATCGACAGCCAGCTTCAGCAACTGGGTAAAGCCAGGAAGATCGTCTCCTACATGTGGGACCCCTATTTCACCTGTGAAGGCCAGAACGCCCCACTGAAGGACCAGCTTGCTGATGGATTTCACACATCCCTTATTACCGACACGGTGTTTGATGCAGAAGCAGGAGTAGTCCGCGTATCCGGGTTTAATCTCGCCGGGCACGGCTTACACGTCGAATGGACACTGAAGGACGGCTCAAAACAACAGCATCATGTCGAGAAAGCAAACCCCGAAGAAAATTCGGACAGAAGCATGGATGCCAATCCACGTCTTGAGACGGTAACCCTGGACGTCGGGCCCACAAGCCTGCGGGCAAGCCGCTCCTACAATGTTGGCATCGGGAAAAGCCCGGAACTGCCGCGCGGCACAGCCTCGCCTCAAGGCGACTAAAAGCCCAACTGCGGCTCCGGCCAGGCTTTCGAGCGCGTCTTGGTAGAATCATCACTGCTGATGCCGACACCAAGGAACATATGACGCTCCCGACAGAAACCGAAAATGCCGAGCCACAGTCGCGACCTCGGCGTCAGAAGAACCCCAAGAAAACTGCGAGAAACGTGCTTCTTGGATTTGCAGCCGTTGTACTCATCGCGGGCATCATTGGCGGTGCGTACATCTACAATCTGGCACAGACATTCAATTCCGGGACAACGAAGATTGATTCTGCATTCCCGGAAGAGTCCCTGAGGCCACAAAAAACTGAGCCGACCAATGGCGCCGCCGCCCCCATGAACATCCTCGTCATGGGCAGCGACACGCGAGGATCGGCCGAGTTGGACGTCGATACTGCGGCATCATCAGACCAGCGTGCCGACACGCTGATGCTGGTGCACATTCCTGCAGACCGCAAAAACGTCTATGCCGTTTCCCTCATGCGTGACCTGTGGGTCAACATCCCTGGAAAAGGCGAATCCAAAATCAACAGTGCGCTGGCCCTCGGAGGTGTCCCTCTGATGGTTCAGACAGTTGAGTCGCTGTTCCAGCAGAGGATCGACCATGTAGCCATGGTTGACTTCGAAGGATTCAAGGGTCTTACCGATGCCTTGGGTGGGGTTGAAGTTGACGTCAAAATACCGTTCGCGCCCGCGTCCGGGCCGATGAAGGGGCATTATTACCCTGCCGGAAAACAAACCCTGAACGGTGACGAGGCGTTGGCATACGTCCGTGAGCGCAAGTCCTTCAGCGATGGGGATTACCAGCGCGTCCGCAACCAGCAGACCTACATGAAGGCGATCATCAGCAAGACGATTGCCCGGGAGACTCTGACCAACCCGGTCACTGTGAACAGTATGGTCTCAGCCGTTTCGCCCTACATCAGCGTGGATAAGAGCTTCGATGCTGCAGCGATCGGCAATCTTGCAGTTGGGCTTAGGGACCTGCGGGCCAGTGACACCGTCATGTTTACCCTCCCCACCCTCGGTACCGGCACTTCAGTGGATGGCCAATCGATCGTGGTTGCCGACACCGCCGCCATCTCAGAGATAGCTGACGCCCTGGGCAAGGACCAACTTGGCGCCTATGTAACGGCACACGCCTTGGAAAAGGGCAACTGACACCAAACGACCCGCCCCTGGCTGAAGACCATTCTTCAGCCAGGGGCTTTTTTCGTGTTCTTTTCACAGTGTTTACCGGCAATTCTATTGTTCAGCTCCAATAGCGGACTGTACCGTGAGCACCACCACGAGATTCGTGTACAACTTCTGGGGAGAGAAATACATGAAACGCACTTTGGTTGCATTAGCTGGTGCCGTGACACTTGCACTGACAGGCTCTGCTGTCCCGGCGTTCGCCGCCATCACGCCGTCGCAGGTCACCACCGGCTTCACTGGTTCCGCTTATGGGTCCTATATTTTCAATGCGGACAGGACTTTAACATCCGGCCCTACAGCCAGCTCAAGCGTTAGTTGCACGGGTGCCACAGGGCGGACTTCCAGCAATACAGCCGCGGGCTGAACGTGCTGACGGTGTCAAGCGTCGGGCTGTTATCCGTCAAAGCATTAGGAGAAGGTGGTCCGCTGTTACAAACAGCGGACCACCTTCTTAATTCCCCGTGTTTCTGAAGAAAGAGACGAACATCCTCCGCCACCCGTTCAGGGCATTCCCACAGCACCAGGTGGCCGGTTCCCTGATAGATCTTCAACTGTGCGTCCGGGATTCGCCCAACGAGGGCATCCTGGTGATGCCTCGGCAAGAGGTGGTCATGGGATCCCCACAGAATGAGCGTGGGCGCCCAAATTCTTCCGGCCTCTGTCGGTGGAACCGCCTCGTACAATCCTTTCAACGACGCATTCCAAAGCGCAGCCGGGACCGCCAATCCATCCCGAACCCTGTCTTCAATGTATGCACTCGGAACGACGTGCAGAAGTTTGAACCACGACAATGACTCCCGGACCCATCCCTCTGGAATCGGGTCCTTCAATTGCGCAACCTCATCGGCAAAGGGTGGCCTGCCCTGCAAGCTCAAGGGTGCCCCGACCAAGATCAACGAGGCCAGCAGCTCCGGATGCATCACTGCCAGTTGCTGGGCTACGTACCCGCCGCTGGATGATCCAAGGACATGTGCCTTCGTGACTCCGAGGCATGTCAAAAGTGAAGCAACATCGCCGGCCATGGTCTCCAGCGAATAGCCTTCGGAGGGTTTGTCGGACCCACCGTGGCCACGCAGATCGGGTACCACAAGGGCTCTGTCCGGGAGCGCGGCTATCAGCCGCTCGAAACTTCCCCAGGACTCAGTCCAGGCGTGCAGCAGAACCAAGGGCGTGCCGCCGTCGTGCACGTTGTCGGGCGACCCTTGGATAAAGCACCGAAGACGTATCCCTGTCTTCAGGACAACAGTCCTGACTTCGGACTCCATCTGCCCAGATTACTCCCCGCCCGGGTCCTCACCCATGGGACCGGGCAGCCCGCAAGCCAAGCTTACGCGCCAAGAAGACACCCAACAGAGCTCCCGCTGTGTTGGCGATGACATCGGAAACCGCCGTCACCCTTCCAGGTATCAAAAGCTGCATCAACTCAATGAATGTCGAGGCAACAGCACCGAGCAGCACCATGCTCCGCATGGTCCACGTCTGTGGCCACAGGGCCAAGGTCAGGCAACCAAGCGGGATGAACATAACGATGTTCGCAACGAACTCAATGACGATGGCTGCCGTATCGATCGGCACCCCAACGACCGTAAGCCAGCCTGCCATGACTCCGACGAACCCTGTGACTTTCTCTGCTTCCTTGGAAGGCAGGAAGACAACCAATGCCAGCGCCACCAAGTAGCCAGCGAACAGTCCGAGGAGCCACCGCCGTTTGATTTCCAGTACGGGGCTTTTGGCGGTAGTCATTCGATTAGCCTAAGTGGGGCCCAGCCTTTGTGGGTCATTCGCCGCGACGGCGAGCGGGCACTGTCCCACCCGCTGTATGATCCGACTATCCGACGGTTGGTCGGCTTCGTCTTTGGGGGGACTCACTTATGGCTTCCACGTCCGTTTCGCGCGCACTCGGCTTGGTTGGATCACGACGCCGGAGCTCAGCAGCGGCGGGAACGGTCGCCGTTGGACTCGCCCTGGCTTTGGCGCTGGGGACAACTTCGGCTCCTGCGCATGCGGATGTGGTGGTGGATCGCTTTCCCATCCCGCAGTGGATCACCGACATAGCGGTGAATCCTGTCACCGACACGGTTTTCGTCGCCTCCGGTATCGAAGGCGTAATCCGCCATGGAGCGGGCGGTACGAAGAAAATCTACCCAGAGGTCGGAGAACGTATTCGGCTTGCCGTTAATTCAGTGACGAACAAGCTGTATATCAACAATTCGTACGGTGCGGTCGTGGCTTTTGATGATGCCACGGGAGCGAGCACGGAGATAGCCCTCGATGCCACCCCGACAGCAATTGCAGTGAATGAAAAGACGAACAAGGTATATGTCGGCACCACGACCGGTCTTGTCGTCATCGACGGCAGGACGAATGCGGTCACTCCAGTCCCAGGCGCCACCTCAACCAGGGAAATCGTGGTCAACACCGTCACCAATACGGCTTACGCTCTCTCCTCAGGAGCAGTAAAGGTCATCGATTCGCTCGGCAAAATCACTTCGACTGTCTCCATAGGGGCGGGGGGCTTTCTTGCCATGGCCCTCAATCCGACCAGCAACAAGCTATACGTCACTACGGCGCCGCAATACGGCTCAAGTTTGAAGGTCATCGATGGTGCCAGCAACACCATCACGGGCACCGTAGCTTCAAATGACCCGCTCGGTGCGCTTGCCGTCAATCCTGTAACCGACAAGGTTTACATCGGTTCAGGCAACGACGCCAACAGCTCCATCAAGGTGGTCGACGGCCCCACCATGACCGAGTCCGCCATTGTCCCTATCGCAACGCCAGCTAACACCATTGTGGTCAATCCAACGAACAACAAGGTTTACGCCACCATGGCTGTTCGTGGAGCCACCATTATCGATGGCCGGGATAACTCAAGCACCGTCCTCTATACAGGATGGGATCCCGGAAAGGCGGCCGTGAACCCGCGCAACAACAAGGTTTACGTAGTCAACACTGCTAAATCCGGATTTCAGGTGAAGCAGTTCACAGTGGCTGTTATTGACGGTAACGCAAAGAAGCCGGCCAAGAACGATTTCAATGGGGATGGAAAGGCCGACGTCCTGGCTCGGGACGCTTCGGGGCTTCTCTGGCTCTACCCCGGCAATGGCACCGGAGGGTGGTTGCCCCGGGTCCAGGTAGGCCAGGGATGGAACGTCATGACCGCCATGGTCACTCCCGGTGATTTCAACGCGGACGGTCACGCCGATCTGTTGGGCCGCGATGGCGGGGGCCTGCTGTGGTTCTACCCGGGCAACGGCGCCGGAGGCTGGAAACCGCGCGTCCAGGTTGGACACGACTGGCAGACCATGAACTCCCTGCTTGCACTCGACTACTACGGCGACGGATACCTGGATCTCATCGCCCGCACCACTTCCGGCTCATTGCAGCAATACGTTGCCGATGGGAAGAGCCGCTTCCTGCATCCCGGCTGGGCCGGTGGTGGCTTATACAGCGCAGCCGGATTGACTGAGCTGACGGGCGTGGAGGATTTTAACGCCGACGGGCTCGGTGACATGGTTGCCAGGGACAGTGCCGGCGTACTGTGGCTCCACGGGGCGACCGGTTTTGGCAGTTGGCTCCCCAAGCAGCAGATCGGCCAAGGCTGGAACGCCATGAACTCACTGGTTGGTCCAGGCGATTTCAATGGCGACGGTAAGGCAGACATTCTTGCGCGCGACGCGGCGGGAAATCTCTGGCTCTATTCCAACAACGGCGTGCGTACCTGGCCCTCCGCTATCAAGGTAGGAACCGGCTGGAACGTGATGACCGAGATCCTCTAATCTGCGGCAGCCGAACCAAAGCAGGGAGAATGGGCGTGCGGGTGCCTAAACCGTGACCCCTCAGCTCCCCCGCACCCCGTCGAACGCCGCACTCGTGCTCCCCTGCGGCACCACCACATGGACGGCGTTGCGCTCCACAACAAATTCGGTGGGCGACTCTGTGGCGATCTCGCCGTCGAGGTTCACCGGCTGCGGCTGATCGGTGACCAAACGGACGCGCCGGGTCTCGCAGTGGAACACGCGATCGTGCTTCACAAAGCTTCCGTCTTTGAGGAGCCTGGCGATTTTCACGAGCTCCGGGAGGGGTGCCTTGGAAATCGCGTAGATGTCCAGGGTGTGATCATCGATCCCTGCCGTGGGTGAGACCGTGTTGCCGCCCCCGTAGTGCCGGCCGTTGCCCACCGCGATCTGGATCAGGTCGTCAAATTCCTGCGTCTCCAGGTCTCCGTCCGGGAACTCCAGCCGTGCCGCAAACGGGCGGTGCCTTGCGTAGGCCTTCACCGTGGCAACGCCGTAGGCCAGCGGACCGATGTACCGTTTGAGGCGGTGGCTGAGGGCTTGGGTGACACCCACGGAAAGGCCGGCGGACGCGACGTTGAGGAATGGCTGGCCATTCGCCCGGCCAAGGTCGATGTCAACCACTTTCCCACTGGCTACCACGGCGCAGGCCGCCGCCAGATCATCAGGTATCTCGAGCGTGCGGGCGAGGTCGTTGGCAGTGCCCAGCGGCAGCACACCAAGAACAATGTCTGTGCCGGCCAGTATCCCGGCGGCGTGGCTCACCGTGCCGTCCCCGCCACCAACAACAACAAGGTCGTGCCCCTCCGCCATAACCCCGCCGAGGGCAGGTGCAAGGTCCGCCCCTGACCTGAGCAAGTGCACAGCGGCTACAGGGACACCGGCCCCTTTAAGGGTGTTGATAGCTTGGTCGCTCACCGCGGCACCCCGACGCGAGGCGGCGTTAATCACGACGGCGGCCGAGCGCACCTCACGTAGGGACTTCATGGGGACCATCGTAGGCGGATCCACCTTGGAAAAACCTGCGAGAGGCCCGCAGGAACCCGGCAGCGTCAGCTGGCGGCAGCAGCGTCGTCGTGCTCTGCCGGAAGCACCACGGTGAAAGTGCTGCCCTTCCCGGGCATGCTGCTGCACGTGATGGTGCCCCCGTGGCGTTCCACGATCGACTTGGTAATGGAAAGCCCCAGGCCGACGCCGGGAATTGCCGCCTGCCGGGCGCTGTCTGTGCGGAAGAACCGGGTAAAGATCTTGGCGGTTTCATCACTGGTCATGCCTATTCCGGTGTCGCACACCTCCAGGTGGATCCAGCCGTCGTTGCGGGCCGCCTTCACGTTGACCTGGCCGCCACCGGGCGAATACTTGATGGCGTTGGATATGAGATTGTCCAGCGCCTGGCCCAGCCGCAACGGATCCGCCTCCGCCCACAGCGGGGACGGCACGTCGGCAACCAGGCCAACATTGGCGGCGTCTGCCTGCGCATGGGCCGACACCAGGCTGTTCTCCACCAGACCCGACACATCTGTCCTCCGCAAGTAGACGCTCTCGACGGCGGCGGAAGACAACAGCAGGTCCTGCACCAAAGCATGGAGCCGCTCAGCGTTCCGCTCCACCACTTCCAAGCGGCGCCGTGGTGCGGCGGGAATCTCCTCATCCCCGTGGAGTGCAAGGTCCATGTTGCCCAGGATCGATGTCAACGGGGACCCGAATTCGTGGGAGACATTGGCCACCAGTTCATCCTTGGCTGCGAGGGCTTCAACCACATCGGTGACGTCGCGGAACACGATCACCGCTCCCCCGAAACCGTCGTCAGCCGGGCGTTTCATGCTGCGTGCAGCCGTTGAGATAGCCCGCTGCTCCGGGCCGGAGCCAAACCAGACAAGGTAATCGGAAAACGTCTCTCCCTGGATCGCCCGCTCAATAGGGCGCTTGCCGGGCGGCAAGGGCGTCTGCTTGTCCAGGCCATGGATGAAGCTTTCATCGTCATCGGTGGACGCTCCGGTTTTGGCCAGCCGCAGAAACTCCCTTTGTTGGTTGTTCGTCAGGACGGTTTTTCCTTTTGAGTCGACCGCGACAATACCGACGTCGATCGTGTCCAGAATGGTCTCCAGCAGCATTTCCCGGTCCTTGCTCGCAGCGAGCAATTGTCTGAGGGCTTGATCCCGCTCACTAACGCGCCGTTGCTGGATCCGGGCATTGGACCCCGATAGCCGGATAGTGATCGACACGGCCAAAAGCAGCAACGGCAGGACTGCCACAGAGAAAATGTCGGCAGCGGTGGGTTGGGGCAGGTGGGAGATGAATGCCGGGAGGGAGATCACCAAAGGGCCGGCAAAGCTGATGGACAGGCTCGTCTTGGCGCGCAGTCCGGAAGCGGACAGCCAGATCACGGGGAAGAGAGCCAGGACGGCCAACCCTGGCAGCACACCATACGATCCACTGCGGGTAAACGCCAGGGCCACAAAATCCAGGATGGGAATGATGAGGCTTGCGTTCGAAGGCAGCCGCTCCCAGGGCACCAGGAAGCAGGCCAGGAACAACGTGCCATGGAGGAGCAGCCCGACAACCAGCATCCAGTTCTGGAAGAGGGTTGGCCAAACTCCGCTCGAGGCAACGATCAATCCCGTGACAACCAGTGTCAAAGGCAATTCACAGACCGCAACTTTGGCCCGCGGCGTCAGTTTCCTGAAAACGCGGACGGCGGTCCGTAGAAAGGGCTGCTCAGTCAAGGCAGGACTCGTTGGAGGGAGGCACGGACCAATTACTATCAGGAGCCGTTTCCCGCTGGCAATGGCACAGAACGGAGCAGATCAGGCGAAATGGGCTCTGATGTTGGGATCGGCACATATTGCACATATTAGGTGCCATATAACTTGATTGCTTGTATCGTACGTATTGAGGTGACGCTTTCCGTATTGCGCTGGGCTTGCGGTGGTGCGTACCGACTCGAGGATATTTCAATGAACGAGCCTGGGGTTGCTGTAGTCATTGAGGATGATGAAGACGTCCGGAACCTGGTGGGCGCCATCCTGAAGGAGGCCGGCTTTGTGGTGCACTCTGCCGCGACCGGACGCGAAGGCGTCGAGGTCGTCCGGGACCATCAAGCCGTAGCCGTGACGCTGGATGTTGGCCTTCCGGATATGGACGGCCATGAGGTACTGAGGCGGATCAGGCAGTTCAGTGACGCGTACGTGGTGATGCTCACGGCCCGGCGCGACGAGCCAGACACCCTGACAGCCTTCCTGACCGGCGCGGACGACTACGTCAAGAAACCATTTCTGCCCCGCGAGCTCAGGGCCAGGGTCACGGCCATGATGCGGCGGCCTCGAGTGGTGTCCGCGCAATCCGTGCCGGAGGCCCAGGCCACTCCGATGGGAAGTCCGATCCGCCAGGCTACGGCCAATCATGCTTCCATTGAGCACAACGGCCTGACCCTGAACTACAAGGCCCGCACTGTTGTCCTGGATGGCAAGCCTGTGGCCCTGACCAGAAGCGAGTTCGACCTGCTCCTCGATCTGCTGCGCAACCCGGGGGAAGTGCGGACCAGGGCTGATCTTGTGCGGGCCGCCCGTGGTGATTATTACGACGACGACGCCTACATCAGCGAAGCTGACGAGCGTGCCGTTGAGACACACATCGGCAATCTGCGCCGGAAGCTGCGTGAAGATTCGCAAGCTCCGCGCTTTTTGCAGACGGTTCGAGGGGTCGGCTATATGCTCGTTCCCAAAAAGACAGACTAACCGGTTGGATCCGGTTCCGGAGTCGAATTCCTCAGGACATAGCTTTCTTTGAGCTCCTGGATTGTGCTTTCACCGCATTCGGCAAGCTCATGCAGGAGCGGCCGGGCCTGGACCAAATCTCCGTTGTTGATGTGTTCTTCCATTCGCCCCGCAAGACCTGCGAGGCGGACTCCACCCACCATGGCCGAAGAAGTCCGAAGGCTGAGGATGGCGTCCAGTGCGGCGGGCACGTCACCATGTTCGACGGCGGTGCGCAGAGTTTGGTGCCTTGCCTCCCAAAGCCTCACGAAGTCGCGCGCAAAATCACGTGCGATCCGAGGGTTATCCAGTTGGTCTTCAAGCAGTTGGAATTCTGCGAGGTCCAGGATCGGATCAGCCGAAACATGGCTGCCGTGGGGCAACCCGGCGAAGTGGCCCCCGCCGGCTGCGCCGGGGACACCCTCCACGTTGGCTTCACGGAAATCTGAACTGGACATAACTCGATGGTACTTCCTGAATTTGGGCTTAAACCGATCTTGTGCTGATCTTGAGCAAATCCTAACGACCTCCTGATTCTGGCAGTTCCTATTTGTTACTTCTCCTGTTGAATTTGCTCAGCTGCCGCCAAGGGTCACTATTGCGTTGATGGCCGCGGGCCCCAGGATGGCAATGAACAAGACGGGGAAGATGAAGAACAACAACGGGAAGAGGATCATGACCGGGAGTTTCATTGCCTTCTCTTCGGCCCGTTGACGTCGCTTGACCCTCATGACCTTCGCCTGGACCCTCAGGACCCGGCTGATGGCAATACCGTACGTGTCCGCCTGGATGACCGCCTGGACAAAGCTCCGCAGTTCGGGAACGTTGGTCCGTTGGGCCAACGCCAGGTAGGCCTCCCGGCGGCTTCGTCCCACCTGCATGTCCTGGAGCGTGCGCACAATTTCTTCCGCCAACGGCCCCTTGCCGTTTTCCCCGGCCCGGGCCATGGCCCCTTCGAAACCGAGACCTGCCTCCACGGAGATCAACATCTGATCCATGGTGTTGGCCAGTTCCAGTTGGATGGTCTTTTGCCGTTCCTGCCCCTTGCTGTACAGCATCAGGTCCGGGATGAAGTACCCCAGCAGGACAACGAATATGCCCACAAGCCGGATAAGCCCGCTCGAACTGTTCGTGGTGATGAGCAGTCCGAAAAGGGCCCCGCAGAGTCCAAGGGCAGGTTTGGCAGCCAGGACCCGTCCCAAGGGAAGCGACTGCGGACGGCCGGCCAGTGACAGCAATCGGTCAAGCTTCTGGACGTAGCTTGCCGGAGTGAGTTTGTAACCGATGCGCTCCAGCAGCCCGATCCGCCTCTGTTCCCCGGCGTCGGTTCCAACGTAGCCCCGGGTGAGTAGTTCCTTGACGGCCCGTGGGGTCTTGCGGTCAACGGAAAGCAGGGACCAGGCCAGGTAGGCCCCCGGCAGGGGTACCAGCAACAGCGACATATACAGGAAGGGGTGCACGGTTCACCTCAGAATTTCAGGTCGATGATTTTGCGCATCCACAAGCCACCGATCGTCATCAGAATGGCTGACAACGCGATCAGGCCCCAACCAAGGGGATGCGTGAACATCACGTTCATGTAGCCCGGGTTGACCACCATAAGCAGCAGAACGATGCCGAAAGGAAGCGCCATGAGGATGTAGGCCGAGAATTTTCCTTCGGCAGCCAAGGACTTGATGTGTCCCTTGATTTCGCTGCGTTCGCGGATGGTCTCATTGACCTGGTCGAGTACCTCGGCAAGATTTCCGCCCACCTCCCGGTTGATCTGGATCGCCTGGGCAATCCACACGAAATCCTCGCTCCGCATTCTTTCTGCGGTATCGCTCAGGGACGCGTGCACGTCGCGGCCAAGGCTCGTCTCCGTGATGATGCGTCGCATTTCCTCGGCCGTGGGGCTTGCCGATTCAGCAGCAGCTGCATCGATGGCCCGGAGGATGCTGTGGCCGGCCCGCAGGCCTCCGGAAAGAAGCTGCAGGGTATCGCCCAGTTGGTCATCAAAGGTGCTGCGCCTTTTTCCGGCCCGGAATTTCAGGACCAGATGGGCTATCAAGGGTGCCGCAAGGCCCAGGAGAACGGCAATGAGGACGCCACCGGCGACAAGCCCGATCAGCGCGCCAACAAATGCACCGGCAATAACCAGGACAACAAAGTCGGCCTGGCTCATCCGCACTCCGGCATGATCAAGGGTCTCGCGATTGAACAGCCGGACGTTGCGCCGCGTCAGGAACCCATGAAGGGCCTCCGTGGTGGAGCCGGTCAGTTTGGTCAGTCCCGAGCCTGAGCCGAGCTGGTAGGGCCGCCGGCGTTCCAAGGGAACCTCAGGGGTTTTCGGAAGAATCACGGCAATGCCGAAGGCGACGATGGCTGACAGCATAAGGGCCAACCCGGCAAACAGCATCATGGCGTGCTCAAGTCCTCACGGTGGTTGTCAAAGGGGCCGCAAACAGCTCTGCCGGAACCCGTATTCCTACGTCTTCGAAGCGATCGATGAAACGTGGGCGGATGCCGGTTGGTACCGGGCGGCCGAGGAACCTGCCGTGATCATCAACGCCCGCCGAATAGTCGAAGACGAAAGCGTCCTGGAGGGTGACCACGTCGCCTTCCATGCCTTGGACCTCGGTAACGTGCGTGATGCGGCGTGTTCCGTCGCGAAGGCGGGATATCTGGATGATGAGGTTCACCGCTGACGCTATCTGCTCACGGATTGCCCGCAGTGGCAGGTCCATCCCGGCCATGAGGACCAGGGTCTCCAGCCGGGCCACGGCGTCCCTCGGAGAATTCGAGTGCACCGTGGAAAGCGAACCGTCATGGCCGGTGTTCATGGCCTGCAGCATGTCCAGCGACTCTCCCCCACGGACCTCGCCGACGACGATCCTGTCCGGACGCATGCGCAGGGAGTTCCTGAGCAACTCCCGGATGGTGACCTCACCCTTGCCCTCGGTATTGGGCGGCCGGCTTTCGAGCCTGACGACGTGTTGCTGCTGGATCTGCAGTTCCACTGCGTCCTCGATGGTGACAATCCGGTTGTCCTCCGGAATGAAGGAGGACAAGACATTCAGCAGCGTGGTCTTGCCGGTTCCGGTGCCACCGGAAACGATGATGTTCAGCTTTGCTTTGACGCAAGCGTCCAGGAGCTCGGCCATCTGGGGCGTGAGCGTCCCAAAGTCGATCAGGTTCCTGACCGTCAACGGCACTTTGCTGAACTTGCGGATCGTCAAGGAGGACCCGCCGACAGCCAGGGGCGGGATCACGGCATTGACGCGCGAGCCGTCTTCCAAGCGCGCATCCACCAGGGGTGATGATTCATCGATCCGGCGACCCACCCTGGAAACGATGCGTTCGATGACTCTCCGAAGATGGTCCTCCGAGCTGAAAACCGATTCGGTGAGGGCCAGTTTGCCCCGCCGTTCGACGTAAATCTGGTCCATCCTGTTGACCATGATTTCGGTGATGTCCGGGTCGTCAAGCAGGCGCTGCAGTGGCCCATAGCCCAGGACGTCATCCGCCACGTCCGCAACCAGCCGGCTGCGCTCCTCCGCAGAAAGCGGCACCTGCTCGGCGTCGATGATCCGGATCAGCTCGTCACGGGCCGTGCTCCGCAACTCCAGTTCACTGAGCGAGGAATCATTGAACCGTGCGCCCAAGCGCTCGAACAATGCCGTCGCTGCACGCCTCTTGAGCGCGGCAAAGGCGTCCACCGGTTGTTGGGTCCTGGGTTTGGGTGCATCAGTAAAGTCGGCTGTTGTGGCGTGGGGGTTTGCTGTACCGGAGGCCTTCACTTGGAGACCGGGCTTGCCTTGCTGGACGGCCTGGGCAAAAGTGGGTTTGCCTGCTGCCGGGTGGGCGGTTTCGCGTCTATGCTCTGCCCCCGGAAGCGACGCCACGTCCTCGGCGTCATGCAGGCGTTCGGAAAGCTTCACTGGACGACCACCCTTCTGTGGAGTTTCCTTTGGGTTGTGTTCCGCCATGCGGGGTTGAAGCGCTGCACCAACTGGTTGAGGCCCTTCACTGCCGGGTCCTTCATTGCCTCCTGGAGCACGGGAATTCCCCGGTTGGTGGAAAGGGCTACGGCTTTGGAACGGGGGATGCTCACATCAACCGGGGCGCCTACGGTCGATTCGACATCCTGGACCGACAACCCGGCTTTGGAGTCGGCCATGTTGAGCACCACGTGACGGCCTTCCGGGATGAGGTCGAGCCTGCGAAGTATGTCCAGCCCCGACCGGAGGCCGCGCACGCCGGGCACATCCATGCCGGTCACCCAGACAGCATCCGTGCAGTGTTCCAGGGCGGCAAGTCCGATCTCAGGAAGGCCGGGAGCAGTATCAACGATGACGTACTGGAACTGTTCAGCCAGCTGGTCCAGCAGCCGGGCCACCTGCTCCGGGGTAATCCCGTCAGCTTCAACCGGGTTCTTGGGGGCGCACAAGGCATAGATGCCCGCCGGGTGGACAGTCAGGAAAGCCTTGAGCACCAGCGAGTCCTGGCTGGCGGTTGGAGTCACGGCGTCTGTCACCGTGTGTTCCGGATTGAGGTACAGCCCGGAGGCAACGTCGCCGAACTGCAGGTCCAGGTCCACGATCACCACGCCCATGGGGGCGATCTTGCCCAGTCCCACCGCGATGTTGGTGGCGATGGTCGTTTTGCCCACACCGCCCTTGGGAGAGAAGACTCCGATGACCGTGCCCTTGGGTGCGCCCGATGGTTGCGGTTCCGCTGTCCGGTGGCGGGTCGCAAATGACTGGCACGCTCGTTCAAGGGTTACCCGGATCTCAGCCACCTCTGCCGTGGGCCGCATGATGTCGCGGATCCCGGAGCGCATGGCTTGGAGGATGAAGTCAGGGTCGGGTTCGGTGACCAGCAGCACGCTCAGTTCCGGCAATTGCACGGTGAGCACCGTGGTCAAGCGGAGGGCTTCCTCCACGGGCACGTCGGGGCCCAGGATGAGCACCTCCATGGGTTCCTGGTTGAGGGCGCCGAAGAGTTCGGCCGGGTCAACGGGGAGGACGTTGGTGAAGAAGGTCTGCACGCTTCCGGGGAGTCCGCCGGCAACTGCCTGCCGCAGCCGCTGATCAAAATCGGCGCTCGGAGTAATGAGGACGAATCGGCTCATTTGTAAATCTCACTCCTCTGGATAATCCGGGGACCGTTCTCCTGGGCGTCCAGGGGCTCCTTGCTCAGCCAGATCTTGGCGAACTCCGAGGCGAAGACGATCTTGGACGCGTCGACGTCACTCACCGCCACCGTCAGGAGCAGTGATCCAGTGGGGAGAGCCGTGTCCTTGGGATCGGCGGCGGACCCCTGGGTGGGGCTCGGAGTCGGCTGGGCCGCCGATGGCTCCGGAGCACGCTGGACAGCGGTCACCAGGACCTTGTGGATGGTCAGCTGGGTTGTTTCCTTCTCCGGCTTTGCCTCGATTCCGCCACCTTCCATGGAGATGAAGATCCCCACATGGTCACCGGGCACCAAGCGACCACCCACCACCCTTTGGGGCTCGAGTTGGAAGGAGACCTCCTGCAGTCCGTCCGGCACGTCCACCTCGCCGCTGGCTTTCAAGGCCTCCGGGACGATCAGGCGTTCGGCGACCAAAGGCTCCCCCGGGACCAGGTCCACAGCAGCGACCTTGCCCGTGGAATCACCCAGGGCCTTGATCGCCGTGGCGGGGACGGCCGCAGCCGGGAGCTGCTCGGCCGTCACTGAACCCGTCATGGCTTCCACGGGTGTGCCGGCCGGAATCGGGGCCTTGACCATGAGGACATCCACGGGGGCCAGGTTTTGAACGGCCCTTTGATCGGCGCCCTGGGCATAGGCAAAGACGAGGATCACCCCGACGATGGCCAGCAAGGCCGCGGCCGATCCTGCCACTAGGCGTGATTTCACTGCTGCTCCTGTGCTGATGAAAGGAAAGGTGTTACTTGGTCAGGCGGACGATGGTGGCCCCGTGGGCACTGACTGGGCCCAGTGTGTAACCGTCGGCCAGGGATACGTATTTGACGAAAGTCCCGACGATTCCGCGGCAGTTTCCGCTACAGGAAAGTGCGGAGGACACGTACGGACTCGCGTTGCGGAAGGTGTCCGGCAGGCTGGAGTTGCCGCTGAACTTCCAGCCGATGACTTTGAAGGCAGCGAACGACACCAGGTGGTAGATGGCCCCGCTTCCCGTGCCCGTTACGGCGTTGAAGACAGGAAGCAGAACAATGACGTCCTTGCCGGCGTTGATGGTGTCAGCCCACTTGTTGAGTGTGCCGGCGCAGTTGGTGGGGATACTGTTACCCGGCGCGCTCCCGCCCTCGCTGAGTGCAAGGTCGATGTAGCCACCGCAGGAACCTGGATTCTGGACGGTCCATCCGAATCCACCTTCTACTGCAGCACCCGAAGGCCCGTAGTTGCAGCCGGGGTTTGCGCCACTGCCGTGTGCCTGGAGAAGCTGCGGGTTCCCCCCGACCTGTCCCTGCACCTGGCAGACCGAGAACGTGAGCGGGAAAGGCGTGGTGCCGGTCAAAGGGCTGCCCCACTGGACCGTGGACGAGGTCAGGACCTCGGCTGTGTTGATGCCGAGGGCACGCGCGAAGACCAGTGAGACCGAGTTCGCCCCGCCACCGGCCTGTTGGGAACCGGCAGACACCGTCACCGTTCGGTTGGTGAGGTCCAGGTTGACTGAGTTGATGTTGCCCCGGCTGTCTATCGAGTTCTTGTTGGCCAGGTCCTTGGCAATCTGCGGCGTAACCGAACAGTTGGGGTCACTGATGCTGACAGCGCATTTCTGAGCAACTGCCAGCGCTGCAGCATCGGATCCGTTCTGTACCTGTGCCCTTTCCGAGTAGAGCATTCCCGCATCCACGGCGAGCGCAGCAAACGCGAGCAGCACCACCAGGATCAGGGCGACGAAGACGGCCACAGCTCCCTGTTCGCCGTTCCCGCAGGCTCTTATCCGCCGCATTGCATGGCTCCTACACCCTCCATGGGAAACGGTCCTGCGATCCCGGTGAGGGTGCTGAGCGTGTACTTGATGGTCACCGACATTTGCATGCCGGAGGCGCAGCTTGGTGCGCTGAAGGTGAAGTTCGTGTCAAGCAACTTGGGGTTCAGGGAAACGGCCGCGTTCTTGGCGGCCGTCCGCGCAGCCGTCACGTCGTTCGAAATTGCCATCACCCGCACGCCCTCGCGGGCTGCGTTCGAGAGTGAAACCTGTGCGTTGTAGGCCCTTCCGAATTCCATGATTCCGAGCACGAGGAGCACCAGGACCGGTGCCAGCAGCGCGAATTCGACTGCTACAGCACCCCGTTCTGAAGCCCTGTCCATGGAACTGCCCTTTCGGTTGCCGGTCAGGGGTGGTTGTGGAAGGAAGAATGCCGGGTGGGTGGCCCCTGCCCCACCCACCCGGCACAGCGGGCCGTTTTACTTGGAGCAGCTGCCAACGACAGCGGCCGTGGAACCGGACGCCGGAGCGGAGGCAGTCCACGTGCCGCCCTTGACGGCACATGCGGAGCTGTTGAAGGTCTCGACGAGGTTGCCACCGAGGAGGCTGACGGCCACGATGATGACCACGGCGATGAGGGCAACCATGATGCCGTATTCGACGGCGGTGGCGCCGGTCTCGTCACGACGGCCACGGGAAGCGATGTTGTTGAGGTAGACAAGCATTGTGAAACTCCTGAGCGAGTTGGGGATTTGGGCTGGCCCGATACCAGCTCCCTCACAACGTAGCAACGAAAAATACCCCCAAGCGGAGTCTTGGGGACATCCTGCGGAAAGGCTCTGGTTCCTGCGCTGGCGCTGCGCTGGTCCTGTACTGGTCCTGCGGAAATCCTCGGAAAAAGCTGCTGGTATCCATGCAAATAAAGGCCGCGCCACCATGGCACGGCCTCTATTTTTTGTAGGTAACTTCGGCGGACGGCTCAGCCCATTGCGGTGGCCGTGGCCGGCGGCAACGAGAATTGCTTCCGTGCCCAGCGGGCCAGCTTCTTGCCTTTGCCCTTCCACCAGTTGTCTTCGTCTTTGTCGTGGTGTAAACGGAAGATGATCACCACCAGGACAGCTACGCTCATGACCACGTTCAACCAGGACGACATGACGGCTTCGGCCAAGGTACTGACTCCCATGACCATGACCGACGGCACCGCCAAAGTCCTGAAGATGGTGCTCGCCACGTAACGGCGGTGCGAGCGGGGCACGGACAGGGCACGCACCATGTCGAAGCAGAGGCAAACCACCACCATGATCTGGCCCAACGACATCAGGATGAGCCCGGGCAGCGAGCCCGCGAACATGGCCGCCGATTCCATGCCGGCGCTCATCGGAGACCCTCCATTGCCGCTGTGCCGCGATCGCTGAATTCACGCATTTGAACTACTCCCCAGACCAGAAACCCGTTGAAAACCGATGGTCTCCATTGAATCCTGCACGCGGAAGGGTGGTCACGAGTAGTCAGTACTCGAATACGTGGGCGGGATCTACTTGGTTGGCACGCGTGTACTCGGTCCAAGCCCTGCGTGCCGCTGTTCAGGGCGTTCAGGGCGACCCTGCCCTACCCCTTGAAAACCGGCGCCCGCTTCTCCTGGAAGGCCCTGAAGCCTTCGGCGTAATCGTCGGTCTTGCACAGGCGCGCCTGCTCGGTGTTTTCCTCGGCCATGGAAGCCCACAGGCCAAGGCGCTGGTCGCGGATGTGGGCCACCAGTTCCTTGGAAGCGACGAACGCCTGGGTGGCACCTGCAGCAACGCGGGTAACAATCGCCCGCGTTTCATCCAGCAGGGACTCAGCCGGCATGGCCCGGCTGAACATACCCTGTGCCACAGCCTCGCTACCGGAGATCAGGTCGGCCGTGTAGATCAGGTCCAGCGTGCGGTGCATGCCCAGGCGTTCGGTGAAGTACCAGTGCCCGCCCGAGTCCAGCGTTGCCCCAAGCTTCGCAAAAGGAGACCCGAACTTGGCGTTCTCCGCCACGTACACCACGTCCGTGGCCAGCAGCAGCCCGAGCCCAACCCCCAGGCAGGCACCATGCGCAGCAGCGAACGTCGGCGCCGGGAATGCCGCCATCTTCTTCAGCAGCGGCTCAACCAACCCGCCCAAATACGCCTGGGCGTCGTCGGTTTCAGGGGTCACCCCGGCAATGTCGCGGCCGGCGCAGAAAGCGCGCCCCTCTCCCCGCAGCAGCAGCGCCCGCACTTCACCACGCGAGGCGGCGGCAGCAGCGTCGTCGTACGCTCTGCCCAACTCAAGCAGCGCGTCCTCGTTGAGCGAGTTCAGCTTTTCCGGGGCGTTGAGGACAATTTCGGCAATGCCGTTTTCAAGGGAGAGCTCGATCATGGGACTCCTTAGACGTCGAAGTCGACGGTCAGTTCTTCGCTGGTGGGGTGGGCCTGGCAGGTGAGGACGTAGCCCTTGTCCAGCTCGTCCTGCTCAAGGGCGTAGTTCTCATCCATGGACACGGTACCGGTGACCAGCTTGGCGCGGCAGGTGCCGCACACGCCGCCGGCACAAGCGAACGGAACATCGGGACGGACGCGCAGGGCAGCGTTCAGGATAGACTCGCGGGCATGCGTCGGGCTGGCGACATCGCCGGTGAGGCCGTCCAGCTTGAACGTGATCTTGTACGTCTCCTGCGACTCGTCCTCCACCACGGGACGGCCTGCGTGGCCCTCGGGACGGTCCGGGCGCCCGGTGGTGAACAGCTCAAACCGGACGTGCTCCGGCTTCACGCCACGGGAGGCAAGGGTGTCCCGGCACAGCTGGACCAGCTCAAACGGCCCGCACAGGAACCATTCATCCACGTCCTCGGCGTGGATCGCCGACGACAGCAGGGACTGCAGCTTCTCCGCATCGATGCGGCCGGTCATGAGCGGCGCGATCCGCTGCTCGCGGGACAGGACGTGGTGCAACGCCAGGCGCGAGGGGTACTTGTCCTTCAGGTCGGCCAGTTCCTCCAGGAACATCACGTCCATGGCGGCCTTGTTGGCGTAGATCAGGTCGAACCTGGTGTCGGGATTTGCAGCCAGCAGCGTCCGCGCGATCGCGATGACCGGCGTGATGCCGGAACCTGCGGCGATGGCCACGAAACTGCCCGGCTCCCCCGCGAGCTCCTCGGGGTGGTTCATCGAGTTCATCACGTTGTGCTGGACGTCCGAGCCGTCCTTGCCGTGCCGCGAGATGAAGGCACCCTGCGGGCTCATGACGTCCAAGGCATCGCCGGCCTTCAGTTCGGCGTTGGCCCAGGTGGAGAAAATACCGCCCAGGTCTTTCTTGATCGCCACGCGGATTTCGCTGCTGCCATCGTCGAACGTGCGCGGCTCTGCGCAGATCGAGTAGCTGCGGCGGACCTCGTGCGGCTCACCGTTCTCATCCGGCAACGTGGTGCGGAGGGCCACGTACTGTCCGGGTAGGTAGTCGTACTGCCCGGCCAGCTCCACGGGAACAGCGAACGTCACCTCAATGGCGTCGTCCGTCAGGCGCCGGACTTCCGAGACGGTCAGGTGATGGAAAGACGCACGACGGCGGCTGGCCGTCTGGGTTTCGGTGGTCATGGAATTCCTTACAGGACTTTGAAGTAGTCGAACGGTTCCTTGCAGTCCTGGCAGACGAACAGCGCCTTGCAGGAGGTGGAACCGAAGCGGGTGAGTTCCTTGGTGTTCAGCGACGAACACTGCGGGCATTTCACAGCCAGGCTCAACCGCACCGGACCCGAATGGCCACCAGCGGCGGCGCGCCCGGTGGGAGGCGCAATGCCGTATTCCTCCAGCTTGGCTTTGCCGGATTCTGTCATCCAGTCCGTGGTCCAGGCCGGGGAAAGCACCAGGTTCACCTCAACAGCTGCGTATCCGGCGTTGCGGAAGGCAGCCCGCAGGTCGTCACCGATGGCGTCCATCGCGGGGCAGCCCGAGTAGGTGGGCGTGATGGTGACCTCGACGGCGGTACTTGCCGGGCCGCCGTCGTGGTTTCCTTCGGGCCGGGGTACTTCCGTAACCCGGACACCGCGCAGGATGCCCAGGTCCTCGATGGTGAGGACCGGGATCTCCGGATCGCAGACCGTGGAGGCGATGTCCCAGGCCTGCTGTTCAGCAGTGGTGACCGTTGCCATCACCATCACCAGCTCGCGCCCGGGTGTTCGCGGGCCAGGACCTGCATTTCGGCCAGGACGTAGCCCAGGTGTTCGGAGTGCTTGCCACGGCGTCCGCCACCCAAGGACTGGGGAACGTCAGGGGCGGTCAGTTCCGCTTCGGCGAAAATCTCACCGGTCAGGCGATCGAAGGCCTCGCGCAGGCTGGACGGCTGGACCGTGACACCGGCTTCGGCCAGGCGGGTGGTGAGCTCGTCGTCCTCGAAAAGTTCGTCCACGTACGGCCACACCAGCTTGAAGCCCTGGATCATCCGGGCACGGGACTCATCGGTTCCTCCGGCGAGGCGCAGCACCCACTGGGCACTGTGGTCGCGGTGGTAGTCCACTTCCTTCACGGCCTTCGCGGCGATGGCAGCGAGGGTGGGATCCGTGGACGCAGTGAGCGCTGTGTAGAGCTCGAACTGGTAGAAGCTCACAATGAACTGCCGTGCAATCGTGACCGCGAAGTCGCCGTTGGGCTGCTCGAACAGGTGTGCTGAGCGGAATTCGTGCTCGCGGCGGAAATACGCGAGGTCGTCCTCGGACTTGTCCCAGGCTGCCCCGGCGTAGGTCAGGAAGGACCGGGCGTGGCCCAACTGGTCCAGGGCAATGTTGCCGAGGGCTATGTCTTCCTCAAGCTCGGGCGCACGGGAGATCCAGTGGCCCAGGCGCTGGGCGAGGATCAGGCCGTCGTCGCCGATCCGCAGCGCGTACTCTGCCACGTCCTCGCCCGGCTTGACCTGCCCGCGGCGGACCTCAAGGGCAATGTCTTCGGGGCGCAGCGCGTTGCCCGGCGTGATGCGCGTGGCGCTGGCCGAACCGTCGCCGGACGCACCGGCACCGTGGACGCCGACGGAGATGTCGCCGTGGCCGTCGATCGCGAAGTCAGTGTTGGTTTCGTGGGAAGTCACAGGTGCTTCACGCCTTCGCTCTTGGTGTAGTACGTGGCATGCCGGTAGTCCTTGCCCTGCGGCGACTCGAAGAAGGCACCCTTGGAGTCAGGATCGCTGGAGGCAATAGCCTCGGCCGGAACCACCCAGATGGAGACGCCCTCGTTGCGGCGGGTGTAGAGATCGCGGGCGTTCCGGAGGGCCATGGCGGCATCCGGGGCGTGCAGCGAACCTGCGTGGACGTGCGAGAGGCCACGGCTGGAGCGGACAAAGACCTCCCACAGGGACCAGGGCGTCTCTTGGTGAGCCGCACCGGTGGCGACCGAAGGCGCAGAGGCGGGTGCCGGCGTCGTGCTTTCTGCCGTGGTGGCAGCAACCTTGGGTGCCTCGTTGTTGACTTCGCCGGCGGCGCTGGCCGGGGCTTCAGGGTTTCCGTGGGGAGCCATTATGCTGCGTTCGCTTTCTGTGCTTGCTTGCGGGCGTAGGCTGCCGCTGCTTCCCGGACCCAGGCACCATCCTCGTGTGCCTCGCGGCGGCGCTCGATGCGCTGCGAGTTGCAGGGACCGCGGCCGGCCAGGACTTCCTTGAACTCGTTCCAGTCCAGGGGTCCGTGCTCCCACTTCTTGGTTTCTTCGTTGAAACGGATGTCCTTGTCGGGCAGGGTCAGGCCCAGGACCTTGACCTGCTCCACCATCATTCCCACGAACCGGCTGCGCAGCTCGTCGTTGCTGAAGCGCTTGATGTTCCAGGCCATGGACTGCTTGGAGTTGGGGGAATCGTCATCCGGCGGGCCGAACATCATCAGCGACGGCGCGTACCAGCGGTTCACGGCATCCTGGGCCATCTGCTTCTGCGCAGGCGTGCCGTTGGACAGTTCCAGCAGGATCTCGAAACCCTGGCGCTGGTGGAAGGACTCTTCCTTGCAGATGCGCACCATTGCGCGGCCGTAAGGACCGTAGGACGCACGGCAGAGAGGCACCTGGTTGCAGATGGCCGCGCCATCAACAAGCCAGCCGATGGCTCCCATGTCCGCCCAGGAAATCGTGGGGTAGTTGAAGATGGACGAGTACCGGGCCTTCCCGGCGATGAGGTCTTCCATCATCTTGTCCCGGGTCTGGCCCAGGGTCTCGGCCGCCGAGTACAGGTACAGGCCGTGGCCTGCCTCGTCCTGGACCTTGGCCATGAGGATGGACTTGCGCTTCAGGCTCGGTGCCCTGGTGATCCAGTTGGCTTCCGGCTGCATGCCGATGATTTCAGAGTGCGCGTGCTGCGAGATCTGGCGCAGCAAAGTCTTGCGGTAAGCCGTCGGCATCCAGTCGCGGGGTTCGATGCGCGAGTCTTCCGAAATGATGCGATCAAAGTACGCCTGACCGGCTGCCTCCCGCTCCTGTTCCTCCGGGGACAGCTCAGCGGGCACTGACTGCAGATTCTGCGATGCCATGGTTGCTCCTAATAAATTACCGACCGTTCGTTCAGAATATGCGGAGCGGGTGTTTTCAGTCAACCTTTTGGCTTCACCTCAGGCTCACCCTCTGTTCACGGCGGCTGGCAAAAGTAGACGGCATGACTGACTTCTCACGCCGCACCCTCGTCAAAACGTCTCTCGCCGGTCTCACCATGGCCGGGCTCGCCGCCGGAACCGCCCAGGCCTCCGCTGCCCCCACGGCAATCCCGCTGGTCCGCAAGCGGCTCACCCTCCCCACGGGCATCGCCACCGGTGACGTCACCACGGACTCCGCCGTTCTCTGGTCCCGCGCCTCCGGTCCGGGCAGGATGACCGCCAAGCTCCAGGCGATCGACAGCGCCGGAGAAATCCTCCGCGGGCGCTACGGATTCAGCCGCACCATCCGCGGCCCCCTGGCCACCGAGGCCAGCGACTTCACCGCCAAGATCCATGCCAAGGGACTCCCCGCGGGCACCCGTTTCAAGCTTGAGCTGAACTTCGAAGACGACAACGGCGCAGGAGAAGCCGTGCACGGGACCTTCAGCACCGCACCCGGAGCCACTCACGGAAAGCACGACGGCGGCACGGACGGCGGGCGCGAAGGCGGCAGGCCGGCGTCGGGCTCCCAATCGTTCGTCTGGACCGGCGACACCGCCGGCCAGGGCTGGGGCATCAACGAGGAACTCGGCGGCATGCGCGGCTACGCGGCCATGCACCGCACCAACCCGGACTTCTTCATCCACTCCGGCGACACCGTCTACGCCGACGGCCCCATCGCCGCCACCGTCACCGAGAAGGACGGCCAGGTGTGGCGGAATATCGTCACCGAGGAAGTCTCCAAAGTCGCCGAAACCCTCAAGGAATACCGCGGACGCCACCGCTACAACTCACTCGATGCCAACATGCGCGCCATGTTCGCCGATGTCCCTGTGATCGCCCAGTGGGATGACCACGAAACCACCAACAACTGGTACCCCGGCGAAATCCTGGACGACCCCCGCTACACCGAACGCAACGTCAATGTGCTCGCCGCACGCGGCCGCCAGGCATGGCAGGAGAACATGCCGATCGCGGACTCCGCGGCGCTGTGGCGCCCTGGAACGTTCGACGGCGGGCAGTACCAACCCGCGCGCATCTACCGGAAGATTCCCCGCGGCCCGCAGCTGGACATCTTCAGCCTGGACATGCGGACCTTCAAGTCCCCCAACACGGACGGCAAGGAACCCTACGCCACCAGCATCCTCGGCCAGGAACAAGTTGACTGGCTGATCAAGGAAGTCCGGCAGTCCAAGGCCACGTGGAAGGTGATCGCCGCGGACCTGCCGTTGGGCATCATCGTTCCCGACGGCGCCGTGAACCAGGAGAGCCTGGCCAACCGGGATCCGGGAGCGCCGCTGGGCCGTGAGTTGGAAATCGCGGCCGTGCTGTCGGCGTTCAAGAAGTCCGGAGTGAAGAACATCGTCTGGCTGACCGCTGACGTGCACTACTGCGCGGCCCACCACTACTCCCCGGAACGGGCGTCGTTCACGGACTTCGACCCGTTCTGGGAATTCGTGGCCGGCCCCATCAACGCAGGGTCCTTCGGCCCGAACGACATGGACGGGACGTTCGGACCCGAGGTGGTGTTCTCCCGTGCCGGACGGTTCCCGGGCGAATCACCGCGGGACGGCGAGAACCAGTACTTCGGGCACGTGGACCTTTCCGATGACGGCACCTTCACAGTGAGCCTGCGGAATGCCAACGGCACGGTGATCTTTACGAAGGTCCTGACCCCGGAGCGGTAGGCGGGGGCATGGCCGCTGGCGTATGCTCTCCTCAGCGCAAGGGATAGACGCGTCGTTCGCTTTTGGTGGGCCACTCTTGGAAGCGGGGGTTCAGTGGCAGGAGTGAAGCACGGGGTTCCTTCAGCGCGCCCGGCAGGGAAAGGCCTGCCACTGTTCATGACGGCCGCCGGCGTGTGTGCCGTTCTGCTGACCATCATGTTCGCCAGCGGTATCGGGACGGCCACTGCGCAACTGACCGGCGACCTCGCCATCCTCACCGCGGTGTTGACCGCCCTTGTGGTCCACGCACGGGCGGCGTTCAAGCACCATGCGGAGGTCAAGCGCGGCCCGGTGGTCCACAACACCGTGATGGCCCGCTGGTTCGTGGTGGCCGGCCTCGCCGTGTGGAGTGCCGGCCAAGCCATCTGGACCCTGAACGGAATCACCCTCGACCACCAATACCCTTTCCCTTCGTTCGCGGATGTAGGTTTCGTCTGGTACGCGCTGCCCACGGCGATCGGTCTGGTCCTGCTGCTGCGTGGGCAAGGACTCAGGCTCCCTGTCCGGCGCACCATCCTGGATGCGGGGGTGGTGGCAAGCTCCATGTTCTTCATCGTCTGGACCTCGCTCCTGGGCCCGATCGCCGGCGGGACGGACCAGGATCCGCTGGCGCAGGCCACGCAGATGGCCTACCCGATCGCCGACGTTCTCATGGTGTCCGTGGTGATCGTCCTGACCATGCGGGCAGCCCGCGGGCGGCGGCTCCCCTGGCTTTGCCTGGGGGTGGGATTCTGGATCCTGGCCATCACGGACCTCATTTACGTACGGTTCACAATCGAGGGCATCACCGGTGTCACGGGTTCACCCCTCACGCTGGGCTGGGTCCTCGCCTTCCTGCTGGTGGGCCTCAGTCCCCTGGTCCGGGAGACAGGTACCGCGAGGAAGGATGGCCGCGCGTACGCCGCGATGCTGGAGCTGCTCCCGTACCTTCCCGTGTTCAGCGCGGTGTTCTTCATCCCCGGACGTGCCGTCGGAAACGATCCCATCCTCATAGTCACGGGCCTGCTGATGGTGGCGTTCGTCGTCGTGCGGCAGGTGCTGATCGTCGTCGAAAACGTCACGCTCACCAGCGAGCTGGAGTCCAAGGTCACCGAGCGCACCGCCGAACTGCTCGACGCCCGCGAGGACGCCCTGGAGGCAAGCCGCCTCAAGTCCGAGTTCCTTGCCACCATGAGCCACGAAATCCGCACACCGCTCAACGCCGTGATCGGCTTGACCTCGCTCATGATGGACACCGAGCTCAGCGAAGCCCAACGCCAGTACGCACGGGGCGTGAAGGGTGCCGGCGAGGTCCTGCTGACACTCATCAACGACATCCTGGACTTCTCAAAGCTGGAAGCCGGCAAGGTGGACCTGGACGTTACCGCCTTCGATCCGCGGGAGCTCGTGGAAGAAGTTGCCGGGCTGGTGGCGGAGGCCGCGCAAAGCAAGGACCTGGAGCTGATCTCCTACTGCCACCCGGACGTGCCGGAACGGCTCATGGGCGACCCCGGGCGCATCCGGCAGATCCTGCTGAACCTGTCCTCCAACGCGGTCAAGTTCACCCCCTCCGGGGAAGTGGAAATCCAGGTCTCCGTGCTGGAACAGGAGGGAAAGGACGCCCGGTTGCGGTTCGAGGTCCGGGACACCGGCATCGGCATCAGCCCTGAGGACCACCACCGGCTTTTCGAATCGTTCGCCCAGGCCGACGCCTCCACCACCCGCCGCTACGGCGGTACCGGCCTGGGACTGGCCATCTCACGCCGGCTCACCGAAGTCATGGGCGGGCAGATCGGCCTGGACAGCGAGGTCGGCAAGGGCAGCAAGTTCTGGTTCGTCCTGGAACTGCCCGTGGGCCCGGCACCAACAGAAACAACTGCCCTGCCCGCGACGCTGGCAGGCCGGAAAGTCCTGGTGGTGGATGACAACGCCACCAACCGGCTGGTCCTGGAAACGCAGTTGGCCAGTTGGGGCATGGTCCCCGTGGCAGTACCCGATGCGAACGCCGCTTTGGAGGAATACCACGCGGCAGCCACGGCCAGAGCTCCCTACGACCTCGCCGTGGTGGACATGTGCATGCCCGACACAGACGGCTTGGAACTGGCTCGCCTGATCAAGGCGGAAAGCAACGGCAACCCAGCGCCCGGCATCATCCTCCTGACCTCCACCATGGCCGTGGAGAAGGCTGACCTCACCTCCGCCGGAATCCGCGAATACCTCACCAAGCCGGTCCGCAGTTCCGAGTTCTACAACCGGCTGCTCCGGCTCGTTGCCACCAAGACAGCGCCACGCGCCGTCGCCCACGCCCCTGTCTTCGAACGCCCCGCGCAGCTCCACGGCAGGCTCCTGGTGGCGGAAGACAACGAGGTCAACCAACTGGTGGCCCGTGGCATGGCCCAGCGGCTGGGATACGAAGTGGACATCGTCAACGACGGCGCGCAGGCAGTGGAGGCCACCCTCACCGGGGATTACGCCGCAGTCCTGATGGACTGCCACATGCCGGTCATGGACGGGTTCCAAGCCACCCGCACCATCCGCGCCCGGGACGCCGGCCGCCCACGCATCCCCATCATTGCCATGACGGCCGGAGCCCTCAACGAAGACCGCGAGCGCTGCTTCGCCGCCGGAATGGACGACTACATCAGCAAACCCGTGGACGTGGACAAACTCGGCGAAATCCTGGCCACGTGGGTGCCGCAGCCGACTGCTGCTTCGCCCAACTCCGCGGAAAGTACGACGCCGGACGGCCCGGTCGCGGGTGACGCTGCGGCGGGTGCCGCGGCGGGTGGTGCCGAGCCTCAGCCGGCGGCAGCACCGGCGTCGGGCACTGGCGTGACAGCGGCAGGTGGTGCCGCGCCGCAGCCGGCGGCAGCACCGGCGTCGGGCACTGGCGTGACAGCGGCAGGCGACGACGCGGTGCTGGATCAGGACCGCCTGGAGCTGCTGCGGTCGCTGGGTCCGGGTTTGCTGCCGGACGCGATCACGGCCTTCCGGACAGAATCCAGTGCGTCCTTGGAGAACCTGGCCGCCGCGTTGGCCGGGAACGACGCCAGGGCGCTGCAGTCCGCGGCGCACAAGTTGTCCGGAGCGGCGGGCAATATCGGCGCCGTGGGCGCTGCCGGGCTGGCGAAGGAACTGGAGGCCCTGGGCCGGGCAGCCGAGCCCGGGTTGGAGACTGCCGGAGCCCCGCTGCTCCAGGAACTCCACCATGAACTGGACCGTGTGGACCAGGCGCTTGCGCGTGTGGTGTTGGGAGCTTCATGAAAGTCCTGATCGCTGATGACGAACTGATCTCCCGGATGATCACCAAGGCCGCGGTGGAGCAGTCGGGCCACGAGTGCATCGTGGCAGTGGACGGTGACTCCGCATGGGAACTGTTCCAGGTCCACAGTCCGGAGGCCGTGGTGACCGACCTGATGATGCCGGGCATGAACGGACTGGACCTGTGCCGGGCGATCCGGTCCGCCGAGGACGAGAGCTACACCTACGTGATCCTGGTGACGTCCCATGGCTCCCGCGAAGACGTCCTGGCAGGCATGGACGCCGGCGCGGATGATTACGTCACCAAACCGTTGGACCCCTTCAACCTGCATATCCGCCTGCTGGCCGCGCAACGGATTACTTCGCTGCATGCCGATCTGGCCCGGTACCGTTCGGCGCTGACCGAGCAGGCCCGGACGGATCCGCTGACCAAGCTGCACAACCGGCTCAAGCTGACGGAGGACCTGGCCGGGCTGCATACCTCGGCCCGGCCGGGTGACTACTGCTTGGCCATGGTGGACGTGGACAACTTCAAGAGCTACAACGATCTCTACGGTCACCAGGCCGGTGATGCTGCGCTGGCCACGATCGCCTCGACGCTGGCGGCGGAAGTCCGGGCCTCGGACGCGGTGTACCGGTTCGGGGGCGAGGAGTTCCTGTTGGTCCTGCGGGATCAGACGTCCTCGGGGGCCGAGGTGGTCCTGGAGCGGGTCCGGTCCGCGGTGCATGCGCTGCAGATCGAGCATTCAGGGGATCCGGACGGGGTGCTGACCATCAGCGCCGGGGTCGCAGCGTACACCGAAGGGCACCGGGCTGGAACGGAGCAGCTCCTCAAGGAGGCCGACCTTGCCCTGTACGCAGCCAAGGCGTCGGGACGGAACCGGGTGGCCGTGTCCACTCAGGGCTCCTCCCCCAACTGACTGGCATCAGGGGTTGTTCTGAGCGCTGGGAACAACCCCTGATGCCAGTCAGTTGGGCGATAGAGTGGCCCCATGAGCCACACTTCCTCCGCGCCTGCTCCTGCCCCGGGTTCCTCCGTCCAGCCCCCTGTCGCCAAACGCGTCCCTGCCCGTCGCGAACACCACGGCGACGTGTTCATCGACCACTACGAATGGCTGCGGGACAAGGAATCGGACGAGGTCATAGAGCACCTCAAGGCAGAGAACGCCTACCAGGAAGCCGTCACCGCGCACCAGGAACAGCTCCGCGAGGCAATGTTCCAGGAAATCAAGGGCCGCACCCAGGAGACGGATCTGTCGGTGCCCAACCGCAAGGACGGCTGGTGGTACTACAGCCGCTCGGTGGAAGGCAAGGAATACAGCATCCAGTGCCGCGTCCGCGCGCAGGACACCGGCGACCGTGTGGCCGATTGGACGCCGCCCGTGGTGGAGCCGGGAATCTCCATCGAAGGTGAGCAGGTCCTCCTGGACGGCAACGTGGAGGCCGAGGGCCAACCCTTCTTCAGCGTCGGCGGCGCCGCGGTCACGATCGACGGCAACCTTTACGCCTACGCGGTGGACAACTCCGGGGACGAGCGCTTCACGCTGCGCATCAAGGACCTCCGCACCGGCGAACTCCTGCCGGACGTCATCGAGAACATCTTCTACGGTGTGGCCTTCTCCCCCGACGGCACACGCCTGTTTTACACGGTGGTGGATGATTCATGGCGTCCGTACCAGGTGAAGTCGCACGTCCTGGGCACCCCGGTCGCCGATGATGAGGTGCTGTACCAGGAAGACGACGTCGCCATGTGGCTGGGCTTCGACCTCGCCTCCGACCGGCGTCACCTGGTGCTCAGCATCGGGTGCTCCGAGTTCAGCGAGACCCGCCTGCTGCGCTTCGACGACTACGACGCCGGCCTGGCCACGGTCATCTCCCGCGACGAACGCCTCCTTTACGAGGCCGAGCCCTTCCTCCTGGACAGCCGCGAGACCCTCCTGGTCACCCACAACAAGGACGCTATCAATTCCATGGTGAGCCTGGTTGATCCGGAAGAACTGGCCAAGCCGCTGTCGGAGCAAAACTGGCGTACCGTCGTCGGGCATTCCGACCAAGTGCGCGTCAACGGCGCGGGCGTCACGTCCACCCACCTGGTGCTGTCCATCCGCAAGGACACCATCGAACGCGTCCAGGTACTGCCGCTCGCCGGTCTCGGTACGGCAGGGCAGGCATCGCCCGTGGAGCCGGCTTTCGACGAAGAGCTCTACACGGCAGGCGTATCCGGTTCGGACTATGAAGCTCCGGTGATCCGCATGGGCTACACGTCCTACTTCACGCCGTCGCGGGTGTACGACTTCGTGTTGCCCACGCCGGACAAGCCCGCTGGTGAGTTGCTGCTCCGCAAGGAGAGCCCCGTGCTGGGCGGCTACTCTCCCAGCGATTACGTCGCCACCCGTGAATGGGCAACCGCCGACGACGGCACCCGGGTTCCGCTGTCCGTGCTGAGGCACGTCTCGGTCAAGCAGGATGGCACAGCCGCCGGCCTGGTGTACGGGTATGGCTCGTATGAGATGAGCATGGATCCCGGTTTCGGAGTGGCCCGGTTGTCCCTGCTGGACCGCGGAATCGTGATGGTCATTGCGCACATCCGTGGTGGCGGCGAGCTCGGCCGGCACTGGTACGAGGACGGCAAGAAGCTCACCAAGAAGAACACGTTCACCGACTTCATCGCTGCTACCGACTGGCTGGCTTCCTCGGGGTGGGTGGATCCGTCCCGCATTGCTGCGATGGGTGGCTCCGCCGGTGGCTTGCTGATGGGCGCCGTGGCCAATATGGCACCGGAGAAGTACGCAGCCGTGGTGGCCCAGGTGCCGTTCGTTGACGCCCTGACGACGATCCTGGACCCGGAGCTTCCGCTGTCCGCCCTGGAGTGGGAGGAGTGGGGCAACCCCATCACCGACCCGGAAGCGTACGCATACATGAAGTCCTACACCCCGTACGAGAACGTGCGTTCCGTGGCCTACCCGAAGATCGCCGCTGTTACGTCCTTCAACGACACCCGGGTGCTGTACGTGGAACCGGCCAAGTGGGTGCAGGCACTGCGGGCCGTGTCCACGGGTTCCGAGCCGATTGTCATGAAGATCGAGATGGACGGTGGCCACGGCGGAGCTTCCGGCCGGTACGTGCAATGGCGCGAGCGGGCCTGGGATTACGCGTTCGTAGCGGACTCCCTCGGCGCCAACGGACTGCTCCCCGGCGCCGGCCTCAAGTAACCTCCCCCCTCACCCAACTGGGTCGCATTTGTGCGCGTTTGAGCGGTCAAAACGCGCACAAATGCGACCCAGTTGGTTTAACGGGGGCGGAGGACGGCGTAGTAACCGGGGATCACGTCCGGGGAGGAAGGGTTGCTCAGCGGGCGGGTCTCGATGTTCGCCGAGCCATCCTCCACAACGGTCCAGTCCGGCGCCGGGAATGCTTTGGCCCGCTGCGCCGCACCAAAACGGCCCGGCATGGGCAAGCCCCTGATGGCCCACTCAAGCGGAGCGGGAATGGAATGGCGCGTGGCGCCCAGGTGCGTGACGTAATCCACCGGGGTGCCGCGGAAGTTGGTCTCGGCGAGGAAGACGCTGCCGCGTTTCCCGACGACGGGCAGCAGGTTCGCTGCCAACGCCGCCCTGCCCTTGGGGTCCAGCACGTGGAGGACTCCCCGGATGAAGACGTTGGCGTCGCCTCCGGTGCCTGCCTCCGCAAGGGCGTCCGCGACGATTCGTGCAGCGTCAGGCGCTGTCATGTCGCACACAGCGTAGGACGTCGCCGGGAAATCCGTGGACTCCCGGCGTGCCCGGTCCACAGCGTTGGCGGCGTAGTCGAGTCCCAGAGCGTGGGGGAAGTGTTTGGACAGGAGCCGGGTGTAGCTTCCGTGGCCACAACCTACGTCCACCACCGGCAAGGACGGATCCAGCTGTGCCAACGTGGGCAGGTAGCCCTCCAGCTCGTGGGAACTGCCCGAATCCCACAGGACATCCCCCGTGGCCCCCGTGGTCCGGACATCGCCCCAGTACTTGTCCCAGGCCGTACGCGGATCTTTCGGAGCTGCGGAAGAAAGCTTGATGAGCCGGGGAATCAGCAGGTACTTCTTCAGGGCTGCGAGCATCCTCCCAATATATGTGCCGCTATTGCTCTTTCAGCCACGCCAGCGCTTCTGTTTCGTCAGTGAAAAAGCGGGTGGGGCACGGCGGTTTCATGATGCCCAGGAAAAAGTTGGCGATGACCCTGTCCACCGGGGACGCGCCCCACAAAGCAATGCTGGAAGCCTGGCACGGCTTGGCGAAGACGGAACGGGCGCCTCGGGTGACATCGTCGGTGGTGGCCATGTCCACGATCATGGGGTGCCTGTCAGTGCCGCAGAGTTCGTTTACCCGGTCCATGGCCCGCTGCGCGTCATCTTCCTTGATGCGGGCACCTCGTGGCCATGTCAACCGGAGCACGCCCGACTCTTCAAGGACCAGATCGAATTCCACCTGCTGGTGGTCCTGGGGTGTTCCGGGCTGATCCACTGGGCTCCTCATCGCGTGGTGGAAAGGGGCAGCGGGGGCCTCCCCTTGTTGGCACTTCCTAGGCTCGCCAATCCATGCGGCAAAGTAAAGGCAGGCCCGCACCACGCAATAAACCGCGTTTTGGCGTGACACGTCCGCTCGCCCCAATTGCGCTGATAGTGTGTTGCCAAATCTGGATTTACCGTGGAACGACAGTTGTGGCGGAAGGGGCTCAGTGGAGACGAACGGGGCCGAAGTGCAGCACGTTTCCCGCTCCGCGGTGGTGGCGGATTCCGATGCCGAACGCATGGCCTTCATTACGGCCACCCTCAGTGCCGCCGGCTTCGATATCTTCCCGGCATCGAATGCGGAGTCCTTGGTAGTGCAGCTGGACCACAACGTGGCCGACGTGCTGATCCTGGAAAATGCGCTGGGGCACGGACTCAGGAGCCCCGGCATTCCGGTCCTCCTGTTGTTGGACGCCGGCGACTCCGTGGACCTCGAAGAAGCCGAAGCCTGGCGCGTGGTGGACTACGTGATCAACCCCGTCCGCCCGGACGAGCTGGTACACCGGGTCAACACGCTGATCGGGCGGTCCAAGGAGCGGTCCCGGTCACGGGGCGAAATCGAAGCCCTCCGTGAAAGCCTGCGCAACGTCTCCTCGGCGATCCGGGAAACCAACGATCCCCAACTCATCGCCGACCATGTGGTCCGCGGCTTTGGTGAAGCGCTGGACATGGACCACGTGTGGTTTGCGACGTTCCGTGACGAGCGGGTCCCCACCATCCGCGCCCAATGGAACCGCGACGGCGTCACCCAGTTCCCGTCGCGGCTGGGCGGTAATGAAGGCATCATCGTGGAAGCCACCAACAGGCTATGGACCGAAGCTGACGTCCTTGCCGTCAGCGACCACCGCGCGGAGCCCGAAGCGAAAGTCACCAGGGCGATCAAGGACTGGTCCCCTGAGCTCAACCCCGTGTCGTCCGTGATCCTCCCGGTAGGCGAAGGTGCCACTGCGCTGGGCATCATTCTCCTGGCCACGGAAGAACGCCGGCACGACTGGACCCGACCCGAAATCGCCCTCATGCAGCACGTGGCCGGAAATGTGGCCCACGGGCTTATCCAGGGCCACCTCATCAGCGCCCAGCAGCGGGTCCTCCACCAGCTCCGGCAGCTGGACAAGGCAAAGACCGACTTCCTTGCCACGGTCAACCACGAACTCCGCACCCCCCTCACTTCCATCACCGCTTACCTGGACATGATCCGTGACGGCTCCGGCGGTCCCGTCCCTGAGGGCATCAACAAGATGCTGGAAGTCATCGCACGGAACTCGGACCGCCTGCGCCGGCTCATCGAAGACATGCTCACGGTTTCGATGCAGGACGGCAGCAACCTGGACCTCAAGCCGGTGGACATCGACAAACTGCTCCAGGTGGTGGTGGCGACGCTTCGTCCGCTGGCCGAGTCGCGGCACGTCTCTGTTTCCTTCACGGAGGCAGCGGAGGACATTGAGGTCACTGCCGACGAAGCGAAGCTGGAACAGGTCTTCACCAACATCGTGGCCAACGCCATCAAGTTCACACCCGAAGGCGGAAGGGTCGGAATCACGAGCCTGCTGTCGGCGTCCGAAGACGGCGGACGGGCAGCACTGGTGCGGGTCGCCGACACAGGGCTCGGCATACCCGAGCACGACCTCCCGCATATTTTTACGCGCTTCTTCCGGGCATCCAACGCCACGGCTGCCGCCGTACCCGGCAGCGGACTTGGCCTGGCGATCGCCCACGATATCGTCAGCCGCCACATGGGACGGCTGGACCTCGACTCGACCCTCGGGGCCGGCACCACGGTGTCAGTGGAATTGCCCGTTGGCGGCCCGTAGGCCTTTGACAAGACTGTCATGCAGCACGGTCTGCCCTGACGGACACGGTCACTAATCTTCGACATTCAACGAAATAAAACTGATGCCCCGGGCTCGCAAGCCCAGGGCATCAGTTTGAGTCATGTGGCCTAAAAGGCGCTCCCCCAGATTTAGTTCGGCCACCAACCAATGCTGGTGGTGTTCGTCTTGGTGGTAGTGCTGTTCGGCCACCAGCCGATTGCCGTGCTGTCCTGCGAAGGCTCGGCATTAGCCGGAGCAGCGAGTCCGGTGACTGCCAGGACTGCTGCCATGAGCAGTGTTGCCGCAAATTTCTTCATCCGCTGTGCCCTTTCGTTCTGATGCGAATTTCCGTGTGTGACTTGAATAAAGTCACGGGGCAAACTATACGAGCTTTTCTTCTGCAATGACATGGATAATGGGCTCATGCAGAGTCCCAATCTTTCGCCCCACCTCGCAGCAGGACTCACTGCACGCGCGAAGTGGAAGGAGCGGGACTTCGACGAAGCTTTCCGTTTGGCGGGAGAAGCCAGCGACCTGGCCAGCGCCGCAGGAGACGACCAATCGTGGTGGGACATGCAGTACCTGCGGGCTGAATGCCGCCGGGACCAGGGCAGGATCGAGGAATACCTCAGCCTTGCCAGTGAACTGAACGGACATCCACTGACGGCTGCTTCACCCGAACTCGGCGCGAAGGCGGGCACCATGGTCGCCGTCGGTCTGCAAGGACTCGGGCGGCTCGCTGAGGCGGCCGTGACAGCGTCGGAGGCCGCAAAACTGGCCGCCCGCGACCCGGATCTCCTGTATGTCCAGATCCTCGCCCAGCGGGCACTGATCGCGGCACTCGCCGAAAGCCGCCTGCTGGATGATGCCTGGCGGGAATGCCTGGAACTGGAGAACCTGCTCACCGACGTCGACGAGGACACCGCGGGTAAGGGCTACTGGGTGATCGGCAATGTCGCTTTCCTCGCCGAACGGGTTTCCGACGGCGGCCTGTACCACGATCTCGCAGCTGAACGGCTCTCGCCTTCCAAGGACGTGGACCTGTGGGCAAGGTTCAACCGGGCATCTGCCGAAATGCGCCTCCAGGCCAAGCTCAGCGACGCTGCCACCCTGCGCTGCATCGAACGGGCGGAGCTCGCCACGGACATTGTTGGCGGTTCGGAGCGCGACCACCTGGAAATGTCCCTGGTGCGGGCCCACTGGAACTATCTCAACAAGCTGTACCAAGCTGCCCTGGACATCCTCGAGCCGCTGTGCGCCCGCTCCTCCATCCTGGCCACCCAGACCTCCGCGGAAGCGCACTTCCTGTTGGCCCGCACGCTGGTGGGGCTGGGGCGATTGGATGAAGCGGTGGCCACGTTCGACCAGACCGTGAAGCTTTTTGACCAGGCCGCTCTTCCCGAACGCAGCGCAGCCGTCCGTGACTACCTTCGGGACGCTGTGGGGGCCGGGGACAGTGCCGGGGATCTCCCTGCCCGGGACGACTGAGGAGCCAGCCTGCCGCACGGGCCTGTTGAACGGGATGTGTGGAAAGCTAGGCTTGGCACACGGGGGTGAACATGTCCGAGAGCAACACCTACTCAGGCAATGATCCGCGCCTGGGCTTGCTCCTGGACGGCATCGTCAAACTGGCCGCGGGGGACCTCAACGCCAGGATCGAAGTATCCGACGCCCGCGATGAGATCGACGCCGTGATCATGGGCACCAACCTCCTGGCAGAGGATCTCCAGATTATCTACGCCGAGTTGGAACAGCGGGTGGCGGCCCGGACCCAGCAGCTCCATGACGCCCACCGCGAGATGCAGCTGATGGCCATGACCGATCCCCTCACTGGCCTCAGCAACCGCTCCGCCTTTGCCGACGCACTGTCCGATGCCCAGGAGACCGGCCACAACGGCAGCCAGCGCCCGGCCATCCTCCTGCTGGACATGAACGGCTTCAAGGCGATCAACGACTCACTGGGCCACACCATCGGGGACATCGTGCTGGAAACCGTGGCGCGACGCATCAGCGGCGCCGTCCGGGAACAGGACATGGTGGCCCGCATGGGCGGGGATGAGTTCGCTATCCTCCTGCACAACGTCACTCCCTCCATGGCCACGTCCATCGGCAACCGCGTCCTTGCCGCCTTGGACAGTCCCATGGAGATCGACGGCGAGCATCTCCGTTGCGGCGCCAGCATGGGTTTGCGCATGGCCGAAGCCGGCCAGAGCGCGCAGAACCTCATGATGGAAGCCGATATCGCCATGTACGAGTCCAAGACGGACGGCAAGGGCAAGCTCAAGATCTTCCAGCCCGCCATGCTGCATGCCCGGCAGCTTCGCAACCAGCTGGTTGGCGACCTCAAGGAAGCAATTGCCGGATCCCAGCTGATTCTCAACTACCAGCCGATCATCCGCCTCGACACCCGCGGAATCGAAGGCGTGGAGGCGTTGGTGCGCTGGAAACATCCCACGCGCGGAATCATCATGCCGGACGAGTTCATTCCCATCGCCGAGGAGACCGGAATGATTTCCGATCTGGGCGGCTGGGTGCTGCGCACCGCCGTCGGGCAGTTGCAGCAATGGCGCAGCGACCCCCTCACGGCGAGCCATAACTTCACCATGCGCATCAACGTTTCCGCAGCCGACCTGCAGCGGCTGGAGTTCGTGGAGGACGTCCGGGACGCCCTGGCGGAGGCCGGGCTGGACCCGTCGTTGCTGGTCCTGGAACTGACGGAAAGCGCGGTGATCCAGGGCAACGACCTCGATCGTTACACCCTGAACAGCCTGCGCCGCCTGGGCGTCGGGCTGGAAATCGATGACTTCGGGACCGGCTATTCGTCCATCAGTTACCTCCGCCGGCTGCCCGTGGACGCGGTCAAGGTGGACCGCACGCTGCTGGCCGCGTTGGGCAGCGATCCCTCACAGCCGGCCCTTCTGGCGGCGGTCCTGCAGTTGATCCGCGCTTGCGGCCTTAATGCTGTGTGGGAGGGCATCGAGACCGAGGAGCAGGCTGATTACCTGCTCAGCATCGGCTGCACCAGCGGACAGGGGTACTTCTTCAGCCGTCCCCTGCCGGCGGCGGACCTCACGGAGCAGCTGAAACACCACAAGACGTGGCCCATCAGCTGACGGAGCGGCGCTCCCTCCACTCGGAATCGAGGATGGCATAAATGTCCTCCGTGGCCCACTGTCCCCGGTAGTGCCAGATGTCCACCAACGAGGCTTCCAGCCGCATGCCGATCCGCTTGCAGATCGCGGCAGAACCTGTGTTCCGCGAGTCGAGCTTTGCGTCCACCCGATGGAAGGCGAGGAGGCCGAAGGCCAGGTCCAGGACAGCCTCGGCCGCTTCCGTGGCGATGCCCTGCCCCCGCGCATCCGGGTGGAGGATCCAGCCGACCTCCGCCTGGCCCGGCCCCTCCAGCCATTTGAGCACCACCTCGCCCAACAAGCCGGGTCTGTCCTGGCGTTCAATCGCAAGGCAGACCCAGTCCCCTTCCTGCTTGAATTCGAAGTTGGCGTACCGGCCCAGCACTTCCATGGACTTTGTCCTGCTCAGTTCCGGCCGGAGCAGGAACCGGGCCGTTTCGGGCAGGGATTGGTAGCCGTGGAAGCGGTCAAGGTCCTCGGCCTCGAACCGGCGGAGGATGAGCCGTTCGGTCAGGATGGGAAGCGCAATATCCGGCATGCCTTTGAGGCTACTAGGCGCGCGCCGTTCCGTATGCAGTCTTGACTATTGGGCCGATCTGGGATTACCTAATGAACATTCGGTAAATAAAGCTGGAGGCAATGACGCATGGTGGAAACTACCCTCTCCGGTGCCCAGCACCACATCCTGACCAACGATTACGCGTCCGAATGGATGGGCATCGAGGTACTCAAGCTCGACGACGGCCACGCCACCATCCGCATGACCCTCCGGCAGGAAATGCTCAACGGTTTCGGCATGGCCCACGGCGGAATGATCTTCGCCTTCGGCGACACCGCCTTCGCACTGGCCTGCAACCCGGCCAACCCAACGCGCGAGGAAGCCGCCAACATCACGGTTGCATCCGGCGTCGATATTAACTTCATCAAGCCGGCCTTCGAAGGCCAGGTGATCACCGCCGTCGCGAACCGCCGGGCGAGTACCGGCCGCAGCGGCCTGTACGACATTCAGCTCTACGCCGCCGACGCAGCGGCCAACCCCACCACCGACGCGCCGGGCGAGCTCATTGCAGAGTTCCGTGGCCGCAGCCGCACCATCTCCAAGAAGTAGGAACACCATGACCCAGAACACCGTCGCCGCACCTGCCGACGCGCCCTTGCTGGACCGCGAGGAAACCATGTCCCGGGACGAACTGGAGGCACTGCAGCTCAACCGGCTCCAGCACACTGTCGCGTACGCCTACGACCGCGTGCCCCTGTACAAGCGCAAGTTTGACGAAGCCGGGGTGCATCCCACAGATCTCCGCGAACTCAGCGACCTCGGCAAGTTCCCCTTCACCACCAAGGAGGATCTGCGCCTGGAGTACCCGTTCGGCATGTTCGCCGTGCCGCAGAACGAGGTTGCCCGGATCCACGCCAGCTCGGGCACCACCGGACGGCCCACCGTGGTGGGCTATACCAAGAACGACCTCGCCAACTGGGGCACGCTGGTGGCCCGTTCGCTCCGCGCGTCCGGCGTGCGGCCCGGCATGAAGGTCCACAACGCGTACGGCTACGGCCTGTTCACCGGCGGACTCGGAGCGCACGCCGGCGCGGAGGCCCTCGGCTGCACGGTCATCCCGATGTCCGGCGGCCAGACCGAACGCCAGATACAGCTCATCCAGGACTTCCAGCCGGATGCCATCCTGGCGACGCCCACGTACCTGCTGACCATCGCCGATGCCATGGCGCACATGGGCATCGACCCCACGTCCACCTCGCTCAAGTACGCCGTTCTCGGCGCGGAGCCCTGGACCGAGGAGATGCGCCACGAACTCGAAACCACCATGAACATCAAGGCCTCGGACATCTACGGGCTCTCCGAAGTCATGGGGCCGGGCGTCGCCGGCGAAGCCGTTGAAACCCAGGACGGCTGCCACATCTGGGAGGACCACTTCCGCCCTGAGATCATCGATCCGTTCGACCACTCCACGGTCCTTGGCGATGGGGAACCGGGCGAGTTGGTCTTTACGTCACTGACCAAGGAAGCCTTGCCGATCATCCGGTACCGCACCAAGGACCTCACCCGCCTGCTCCCCGGCACCGCCCGCCCGGCACACCGCCGCATGGGCCGCATCACCGGACGCAGCGACGACATGATCATCCTCCGCGGCGTGAACCTCTTCCCGTCGCAGATCGAGGAAATCGCGTTGCGTATCCCGGAGCTCAGCCCACATTTCCAGCTGGAAATCACCCGCCCGGAGGGCAAGCGCATGGATTCGCTGACGGTCAGGATTGAGCGCCGCGAGTCTGTTCCGGTTGAGGCAGGTACGACGGCGGCCCACACCTTGCGTGAGCAGATCAAGATCCATGTCGGGTCGTCTTGCGTCGTTGACGTCGTTGAACCGGGCTCACTGGAACGCTCCAACGGCAAGCTCCGTCGGATCTACGACCTTCGGCCGAAGGGCTGAATTGTTGACGCGGCGCCGCGTGTCCTACAGGGCACGCGGCGCCGCAATCTCCTGACATGCCGCGACGCCGAACGGCGGACCGCCAAGAGATCGTGAGAAAATGCCACCATGCCTTCTGAGACCACAGCCAAGCGCGGACGGCCCGGCTACGACCAGCAGTCGGTGCTCCGCATCGCCGTCGACGTCTTCAACCGCCACGGCTACGACGCAACGTCCATGGGCATCCTGGCCGAGAACCTCGGGATCTCGAAGTCAGCCATCTACCACCATGTGCCGTCCAAGGGCGACCTGCTGAAGCTCGCACTGGATCATGCGCTGGGGGGACTTGAGGCGATCCTTGAGCAACCTGCCGCACTGACCGGCCCGGCCGACGCCCGGCTTGAATTCGTGTTGCGGCAGACCATTGCCGTGCTGGTGGACCGGCTTCCGTTCGTCACGCTTTTGCTGCGGTTGCGGGGCAACACGGACATCGAACGGGACGCCCTGGAACGCCGCCGCAACTTCGACCACCGGGTGGCCGCGCTCATCTCTGCTGCCCGCGAGGACGGTTCCCTGCGTCAGGACATCGATCCGCGTACCGTCACCCGGTTGCTGTTCGGCACCATCAACTCCATCGTCGAGTGGTACAAGCCCGGAGGATCGCTGTCCCCGGAGAAGCTCGCCGACGACGTCATCACCATGGCCTTCGACGGCCTCCACGCCGCCGCCTGACCCTCTCTCACCAAAGTCACCTCTGGGCGCAACCCTCTCTCACCAAAGTCACCACTGGGCGCAACCCTCTCTCACCGACGTCGGCCCGAGACCAGACACGAATTGGTAAGGTCTCCCGCGTCGCGGCCAGCGAGGACTTCTTGCGTGGGAGGTGGCACAATGCATCCAGCCCTCCTCCAGCCATACCGCACTCGGTTTTGAGGTCCACGACATCGAGCAACTGGTTGCCGAGATGAAAGCCAGGGGCGTCGCGTTCCAGGACTACTACCTGCCCGACCTCAAGACGCAAAAACCACATCTGTACAACCGAAGCAGAAAAGTGCGCCTGGTTCATGGACAGCGAGAACAACATCCTCTGCATCCATGAAACACTCGGCCAGCAGGCCGAGTATCAACCCTGATCAAGCCGAACTACGAAACGCTTCCCTTCCGGGAAGCGCTTCGTAGTTAGGTGACAGCGTCAACCAAAAACCGGCGATCGGTGAGAGAGCGTCAACCAAAAACCGGCGATCGGTGAGAGAGCGTCAACCAAAAACCGGCGATCGGTGAGAGAGGGTTACTTTTCTACGAGGGTGAGGACGTCGTACGTGGCTACGATTTCGTCGTTCTGGTTGGTCAGGACGGCGTCCCAGGCAACCTCGCCATATTCATCGGTCTCGCGGGGGGTGATCTTCTTGGCGGTCAACGTCACGCGGATGGAATCCCCCGCGGCCACAGGAGTGATGAAGCGCAGGTTCTCCAAGCCGTAGTTGGCCAGCACAGGACCCGGAGCAGGCTCCACGAACAGGCCGGCAGCCCAGCTCAGCAGCAGGTATCCGTGCGCCACGATGCCGGGGAAGAACGGGTTGGCTTCGGCTGCTTCCTGGTTAGTGTGGGCATAGAAGGTATCGCCCGTGGAGTTCGCAAAAGCAGTGATGTCATCCAGCGAGACCTGGCGCAGCTCCGAACGGACGGCGTCGCCGATCCGCAACGTCGCCAAGGACTTGCGGAACGGGTGCTCACCCTCGGTCTCCACAGTGAAGTTGCGGTCAGCGCCGGTGTGCCACTGGCCGGTAACAGCGGTGAGCATGTTCGGCGAACCCTGGATGGCAGTGCGCTGCATGTGGTGCAGCACGGAGCGGATGCCGCCCAGTTCCTCGCCGCCGCCTGCGCGGCCGGGACCGCCGTGCACCAAGTGTGGAACGGGCGAGCCGTGACCGGTGGACGAGCGTGCGTCCTCGCGGTTGAGCATGTGAACGCGCCCGTGATGCGCCGCGATTCCCGCGACCAGCTCGCGCGCCACGGACGGGTCGTTGGTGCACACGGAGGCCACCAGCGAACCCGAACCCCGGGCGGCCAACCGGATTGCATCGGCCAGATCGGAGTAGCCGATCACCGAAGACACCGGACCAAAGGCCTCCACGGAGTGGACCTCTTCGGCTTCCGCGTCGGCCCAGCTGAGAAGGACCGGCGCCATGAAAGCGCCGTCTTCCACTACGCCAACGGTTCCGCCGACCGAGGTGACCGACGGCGAATCGAGGCTGCCGTACGCAAGCTCGCCTCCGGCGTCGAGCATTGACTGGACGGCCGCGCGGACGTCGGCGAGCTGCTCCAGCGAGGCGAGCGCGCCCATGGTGACGCCTTCGGCGCGCGGGTCGCCGACCACGACGCGCTCGTTGATGCGGGCGCCAATGGCAGCGGCGACCTCCGACGTCAATTCAGCAGGAACAATCACGCGACGGATGGCGGTGCACTTCTGGCCGGCCTTGACGGTCATCTCGGTCACGACGGCCTTGACGAAGGCATCGAACTCGGGCGTGCCGGGAACGGCATCGGGGCCGAGGATGGCTGCGTTCAGGGAGTCCGTCTCGGAAGTGAAACGAACGCCGCCCTGGACCACGTTGGGGTGCGACTTGAGCGAAGTCGCGGTTGACGCAGAGCCAGTGAAGGACACGAGGTCGCGGTAGTCGAGTTCGTCCAGGAGCGTGCGGGCCGAGCCGGAGATCAGCTGGAGCGAACCTGCGGGAAGGATGCCGGATTCAATGATCGCCCGGACGGCGTCAGCGGCGACGTAGCCCGTGGGCGTGGCCGGCTTGACGATGGTTGGCACACCGGCCAGGAATGCGGGAGCAAACTTCTCCAGCATGCCCCAGACCGGGAAGTTGAACGCGTTGATCTGTACGGCAACACCGGGAATGCGGGTGTAGATGTGCTCGCCCGCGAACGAACCGTCTTTGGACAGGACCTCCATGGGACCGTCCACAATGACCTGCGAGTTGGGCAGTTCGCGACGCCCCTTGGAGCCAAACGTGAAGAGGACCCCGATGCCGCCGTCGATGTCGATCATGTTGTCGATCTTGGTGGCACCGCTCTGCGAGGAGGAAGCGTACAGCTCCTCGCGCCGGCCGTTGAGGTACATGGCCAGTTCCTTGAGCTTCAGCGCCCGCTGGTGGAAAGTCAGCTTGCCAAGTTCCGTTTGGCCCGTGGTGCGTCCGTGATGTACGACGGCGGCAAGGTCCAGTCCGTCGGTGCTCACGTTGGCCAGCACTTCTCCGGTGCTGGCATCCCGGACCGGGACGGTCCTGGCATCAGGTGCCGGAGTCCACCAGGCATCCTGAACGTAGCTGGGGACGGTGGTAACGGCTGTGGTTTCCGGGGCGACTGCAGTTGTGGTCATCGTCGACGGGTCCTTCCGAGGCACATGGAATCGGCACGGCCATTGCTGGAAGACCCAACATTACTGACCGGCCGTTCGGTAATATATACAGGGTACATGAAGGGCGCGGGCCAGCACAGCGGAATTTTGGGCATGCCTGAGAGAGCAACCGGTCAGGACGGCCGGTACGTGAGAGAGCGTTAGGCCCGGCCACTCAGCTTCCGGGCGAGCTTGACGGGCTTCTTCAGGAATTCGCCCACGCTGGTCCGGGTGATGATGGTGTGGTTCAGGGCGTCCAGGCGTTCCAGCACGTGGTCCAGCTTGGCGGCCGACTCGTCCAGCCGGCGTTGCTGGGCACGGATCAGCTCCTCCTGCTCGGCCAGCACGCGGGTCAGGTACAGCAACGACCCCAGCCCGCCCTTGGCAACCTCATCGCGAAGATGTCCATCGCGCACCAGGGCATCGTACTGGGTGTGGTCGGTGGCCTGGGCAAAGATGCTGTTACCGTCATGGCCTTGCGATTCGGGCCTCTGTGACCAGAAAGCGAGAGGTTCCCCGTCCAGGAAGCCCACCCGGGAGTGGCTCAGGACGCGGAGGTGGAACTCCCAGTCCCCCACTACCGGCAGGCTCTCGTCGAAGTACCCCACGGCGTCGTGGAGGCTGCGCCGGTACAGGAACGAGATCGGAACGGCGCGGTTGATCTTGAGCATGTCGGCCAGCGTGATCTGGCGCAGGTCGGCCCAGAAGATCTCGCGACGGACAGGCCGGATCTCCTCGCCATCCACCTCCTCGATCACGATCTCCGTACGGACCATCACGCCGCTCTCGGATGCGTGGGCCGGATCATCCAGGTAGGCAACGGTCTGCTCCAGGAACGTGGGCGCCCAGAAATCGTCGTCGTCGTGGATCACGAGGAACTCGCCGCTGCCCGCCTTGATGCCGGCGTTGGAAGCAGCTTCCATGCCGACCGATTCCGGGTGGTGCAGCGTAATGATCCGTTCCCGCTCCCCGTCAGGTCGCCGGGAGGTGAGCCGGTCAACGGCAGCCGGGTCGCCGCCGTCGTTCACTATCACGAGCTCGAAATCCTGGAACGTTTGCCCAAAGATGTCCTCCAGTGCGCGGGCCAGGAAGATGGGGCGGTTCTTGGTTCGGGTCACAATCGTGACGCGGGCACCGGCTGTCATGGCTTGTCCGTTCCATTTGGGAAGTGTGATCAATCCTGCATGGTAGCAGCGGTGGAAGCCGTGGGACCCAGCTTCGCGCGAACCGCCGCAATCTCCTCTTCCGTGACGCCGTTGGCAACCAGGAAAGCCACGACGTCGAGCCCGTCCATGAACTCCTTCAGGCCGCTCCGCCGGCCCCGCAGCATCCGTTCCAGGTCGTCCTCGGGCAGGTACGGGTCATGGTCGTGCGGCGCGCCATGGGTGCGGTGGCGCTCGTTGATCCCCCGGGCGGCGAGCTCGTAGCCGTCCACGATCTCCTGGTCGGCCAGACCACCCAAACGCTGCAGCATCAGGGCGATCACTCCGCTGCGGTCCCGGCCAGCCGAACAGTGGACCACTACCTTGCCGGACGACGCCGCAATGGCCCTGAACACCGCTGCGATCTTGTCCGGGAAAAGCCGGAGGTAGTCACCGTACTGTGAAGGGTCTTTCAGATAGGGACCGAAGAGATCGTTGTAGTCGCTATGGTCCGGATCTTCCGTGGGGCAATGTACGACGTCGATGCGCGCCTTGACGGCGTCAGGCACCTCGGGATCTGTGTCGCGTTGCCGCCGCTCGCGCGAGGCGCGAAGATCGATGACCGTGCGGACGCCGTCGTCGTACATTTGCTGCCACCCGGATTCGGTGACCCACTCATGGCGTCCCATCCTGTACACGTCCCCGGCGATCTGCCAGGCGTTCACGGCGCCGTCCCAATCCATGCGAAGGTGCGATCCCGTTCCGTTCATGGAAGCCATGCTAAGCACACCCGGGCTTTCCAGTCGCAGACCCGCTGCCAGGTTGCAGGGCTGCACCCTGGCAGCGGGTCGGCAACGCGGTTACTGCTTGACCAGCTTGGCAGGCTTGACCGCGGACAGCAGTGCCGATGCGTAGGCCTGGTGGCCGGCGTCGTTCGGATGGAAGTTCGAGTCAGCCAAGGGATGTGTCAGGTCCAGCACGATCCATGGATTGTCCGAGTTCACGGCATGGCCCAGGAAGCGCTTGGTCACGTCAACGAACACGGCGTTGGTGCCGCTCTCCGCCACGGCCTTCGCGATGGTGGCATTGAGGGCGTCCACGGCCGTATTCACGGCAATTTGGTTCTCCACCGGGACAACGGTAACCCCGCCGATCACGATATCCCCCTGGGACGGGTCAAACAGGCGGGGATATCCCATGACGACGATAGTGGCGTTCGGAGCCGCAGCCTGGATCGACTGGTACGTCAGTTCCAAGGCGGCCTCAAGACTGCCGAGGTTCTGGATGATTCCCGCCACGGTTGCCGCGCACAACTGGGTGTTGGGGGTGGAGCAAGCCTGAAGCGCGAGGAGGCTGCCGGCGTCAATGGCGCCAGCGGTGATGCTGACCAGATCAGTCTCACCCGACAGGTCGCGGCTGAGGGCCAACGCGGCAATCTGCTCCGCAACTGTCGGTGCGCCGTTGTAGAACGGACTCGGGTTGAGGGGATCGAAAGCCAGGATCGCCCCGTGGCAGGCGGCATTGGCCACCAGGTCCACTCGCTGTGAAGCATCAACCAGGTCCACGTATCCGCCGTCGCTTTGCCAGCAGACCGCGGTACGCACCGAGCCGCCCGCCCCTGTCCCGGCGGTATACGAGTCCCCCAACGCCACATAGTTAACAGGCGGCGGCGGTGCTGCGGCGGCTGGGCCGGTGGCGAAACCCAAGGTCAGCGCCACCATGGCGAGGCTGCCCGCCAAAGCCGTGATCCGGCGTCGTACGCGATTCTTTGCCATGACTACTCCCCTTTGTGGTGATGGGGCTCCGGCGCCTCCACCCGCAGCGGTAATGCTGCTCGCGGAAGCCGCGGCTCGCCCACCAACCGGCCGCTACCGGGGCAATGTGTTGGCTAGATTACGCCTGGTGGGGCGTGCCGCAAAGACCTTTTGACGGATTTTCAGGACCGGGAAGCCCGCCGGCGAACCACATGACCCACCAACGGGAAGACGCCCCCCGCCACCAAGGCAATGCCAACCCACGGAAGCAGGGCGACAGCTTTTTTCGACGAACCTTCCAACGGAATCTCCAGGGTCTCCGGGATATCGTCCGGGTAATACGTGACGGCTATGGACTCTCCCAGTTCATAGGCACAGGGCTCATCGCTGGTCCCCGGCGGCGTCCGATACGTTGTGCCGTCTATGACCACCTCGGCGATCGGTTCGCACAGTCCCTTGGAACTGATTTCCTGGTCGACAACGGTCCCTTGTCCATGGACCATGCCCGGGGGCGGCGGCGCAAAGTTGAAGATCAGCAGCCACAACCCGCCCACAATGACCATGATGATGGCCGCTCGAACGCTGATGCGCGGGCCTTGTTCCGGTGCCACCATCTCAGGGCGTGTATTTAGCCAGACGGAACTCCAGCCCGGTGCGCACGGCAGGCCACTCGTGCTCCAGGATGGAGAACACCACGGTGTCGCGCAGAACGCCGTCGGAGGTCCGGCTGTGGTTGCGCAGCACGCCGTCCTGCTTGGCGCCGAGGCGGGCAATCGCGTCGCGGGACTGATGGTTCAGCCAGTGGGTGCGGAATTCGACGGCGGGACACCCCAAGGTCTCGAAGGCGTGCCGGAGGAGCAACAGCTTTGAGTCGGGGTTGGTGCCCGTGCCATGCACAGATGCGGCATTCCAGGTTGAGCCGATCTCGACCCGGGGTGTAGCCGTGTCGATGTTCATGTAGGTGGTCATTCCGATGAGCTTGCCGTTGCTGTTCAGGCGCGTGGCAAAGGGAACCATGGACCCCGACTCCTGCAAAGCCAGCCGCCGGTCTATTTCGGCGGACATCCTTTCCGGAGACGGAACCGAGGTGTACCAGAGCTTCCACAGCTCTCCATCCCTGGCCGCTTCCACCAGCCCGTCGTGATGCTCACGGCTGAGGGGTTCAAGCGTTACAAAGGCGCCGTTCAGGGTCAGGGGTTCAATCGCAGTCACCCGGCAAGCCTAGCTGACCCGACAGGGTCGCATTTGTGCACGTTTTGAGCGCTCAAAACGCGCACAAATGCGACCCAGTTGGGGGACGGTGGGTTAGTCCTTCCAGTCGAAGAAGCCCTTGCCCGTCTTTCGGCCCAGTTCCCCCCGGGCGACTTTCTCGCGGAGGATCCGGGGCGGGGCGAAGCGGTCACCCAGTGTGGAGTGCAGGTACTCGGCGATACCCAGCCGCACATCCAAGCCCACGATGTCCGTGGTTTTCAGCGGGCCGGTGGGGTGCTTGTAGCCCAGGACCATCGCAGCGTCGATGTCTTCCGCAGACGCCACGCCCTCCTCCACCATGCGCATCGCCTCCAGGGCAATGGCGACGCCCAGCCTCGAGGAGGCAAAGCCGGGAGCGTCATTGACGACGACGGCGGTCTTGCCGAGTGCCTCGGTCCAGCTTTTGGCCGCGGCAGCAAGGCCGGGCGAGGTCTCCTTGGCCAGGACAACCTCGATGAGGGTGGACGCCGGGACCGGGTTGAAGAAGTGCAGGCCCAGGAAGTTGGCCGGGCGGCGGAGCTCGCCGGCCAGTTCCGTGACGGACAGGGACGAGGTGTTTGAGGCAAGGAACGCCTCGGCGGAGAGGTGGTCCTCCACGGCTTTCAGCGCGTTGACCTTGAGCTGGAAATCTTCGGGCACTGCCTCGACAACCAGTCCGCAGTGTATGAACGACGAGTAATCCGTGGACGTGCTGAAGCGGGCCATGGTTTCCTCCGGCGTGCCGGTCAACGTGCCTCGCTCGGCGGACTTGGCTACTGCGTCGGCAACACGGGACTGGGCTCCGGCTGCGGCCTCGTGATCGCGCTCCACCACGATGACCGTGGCTCCCTTGGTGAGGAAAGCGTGGGCAATTCCAGCGCCCATGCGGCCACCACCGAGGACGCCAACTACATGCGGAATTTCAGGGCTGGTTGTCATGGCTGCTTCCTGTCCGTGGTGTTGTCCTGGGCTGATCCTGTGGTTTCCTTGGCGGACTTCTTGTCCAGGAACGCCTGCATGCGGTCGAACTTGGCCTGCGACTCAAAGAGGATCCCTTGGGCCAGGGTGTCGATCAGCGGGTGGGCCTCGGCCGGCGCGTGGAACACCGACTTGGTAATCCGGACAGCCAGGGGGTCCTGGCGGCCGATGCGGTCCGCAAGGTTGTTCGCCGCTTCCATGAGCTCGGGAGCCTCGTGGATCTCGGTCATCAGGTTGATCCGCAGGGCTTCCTCGGCACGGAGCACGGCACCTGCCAGGAGGATTTCCTTGGCCTTGGGCTCTCCCACCAGTTCCTTGAGCCGCCAGGTGGCACCCGCGGCCGCCATGATGCCCAGCCCGGTTTCCGGGTTGCCGATCCGAACACTGGGCGTTCCGATACGGAAGTCGGCAGCATAGGCCAGTTCCGCACCGCCACCCAGGCAGTAACCGTCCAAGGCGGCGATGACGGGCATGGGAAGCTTGGCGATCCTCGCGAAGATGGTGGAGTTGATGCCTTGCAGTGCGTCGTCTCGGCGGCGTTCACGCAACTGGCCGATGTCCGCACCTGAGGCGAACACACCGTCGGTGCCCGCAATGATAAGGACCTTGGGATTTTTCTCCAGCTCAGCACAGACCGTGTGGAGCTCATCCACCATCTTCTGGTCGATGGCGTTCCGGACTTCGGGCCGGTTGAGCAGCACGATCAGCCGGTCATCGCGTTCCTCGAGGAGGAGGGTTGTGAAGTCTTCGGGTTTCAGTCCCATTTAGACGCCTTCCAGAAGCATGGCCGTACCTTGGCCGACACCAATGCACATGGTAGCCAGCCCAAGCTTCGGGCCGGTGTGGGAGGCGAGTTCGCGCTCCATGCGGCCCAGCAGCGTAATCGCAATCCTCGAGCCGCTGGAACCGAGCGGGTGCCCCAGACTGATGGCGCCGCCGTCGTTGTTCACAATCTCCGGGTTCAGCCCCAAACGGCGGATGGTGGCCAGTGACTGGGTGGCGAAGGCTTCGTTAAGTTCCACGGCGCCGAGCTGCTCCACGCTGAGGCCGGTGCGGCCCAGGACTTTCTGCGTGGCAGGGACGGGACCGATGCCCATGATTTCCGGTTCACATCCGGCTGACGCGCCGTCAATGATGCGGGCGCGCGGCGTCAGGCCGAACTTGTTGATGGCAGTCTCGGAGGCGACGATGATGGCGGAGGCGCCGTCGTTCAGGCTTGAGGAGTTCCCTGCCGTCACCACGGAACCGCCGGGAACCACTGGCCGCAGGCCGGCCAGGACGTCCATGGTGGTTCCCTCGCGCGGTCCTTCGTCCGTGTCCACCACGGTCTCGGACTTGCGGGTCTTGACCGTGACGGGGACGATCTCGTCCTTGAACCGCCCACCTGCGATGGCCGCCAGCGCGCGTTCGTGGGATCGGACCGCGAAAGCATCGGCATCCTCCCGCGAAATGTTGTCTACCCGGCCTACTTCCTCGGCCGTTTCCGGCATGGAGTAGGTCATCTTGCCGTCGCGGGACAGCTCGCCCTTGGTGAAGCGGGGATTGGCAAAGCGCCAGCCGATGGAGGTATCGAAAATCTCTCCGGGCTTTGCGAACGCGGTGGTGGGCTTCTCCTGCACCCACGGCGCGCGGCTCATGGACTCCACGCCACCGGCCACCACGATGTCCGCGGCTCCGGACTTGATCATCTGGCTGGCCATGATAATGGCGCTCAGACCTGAAGCGCAAAGCCGGTTGACCGTGATCCCGGGGATGTGGAGGGGAAGTCCGGCAAGGATGGTGGCCATGCGGGCCACGTTGCGGTTTTCCTCGCCTGCGCCGTTGGCGTTGCCGAGGATGACCTCGTCTATTGCGTCAGGGTCGACGCCGGCACGCGCCACAGCTTCCCGGACCACCAAGGCGGCGAGGTCGTCGGGGCGGACCGAGGACAATGCCCCGCCATAGCGACCTACCGGCGTCCGTGCGCCGCCAACAAGAAAAGCCTCGACCATGAGAACATCCTTCGCGAAGTGAAAGGGCCGGCCCGGAATAATATACCGACCGTTCGTTCTATAAAGATTACACGGTGGTGCGGGCCGGTCAACAGGCGAGTCGCGTCATGCGCAGACGCCTCACACCACGCGGATGCCCAAGTGCCCGGCAAGAAGCGGCGCGAGCAGGCTCAACTGGTAGTCGTCGATCACCACGCCGGACAGCCCCGCAAGCCCGTTGATTCCACGGAACTCCGAACTGCGCAAATCCACATCCTTGAGCTTGGCGCCGGTGACGTCCAAGGTGCCGATGGTGCAGTTCTTCAGCGCGACCCGGGTTCCCGCAACGCCGCCAAGGTCCAACTCGTTGATGATGCAATCGGAAATCTGCACATCCGTCAGCTTTGAACCGCGCAGATTAACGTAATCCAGCTTGCCGCCGTCTATTCGGACAGAGCGCCAGGTTCCTTCATAAAGTTCGGCCGAACCCCACCGGGGCTTGCTGATGTCCACGTCCTGCCACGATGTCCGGGCTGCCATCAACACCGGAGCGAAAGGCTCCGCGAGCGTGCATTCACGGAACGTGGCGCCCCTTAACTGGGCCTCATTGAAGGAGACCGCATTGAACTCGCACTCGATGAAATCGGCGCCGCTCAGTTCTTCACCGTCCGCGGATACACGGGTGAACCTCATACCGTCGTACCGTTCGCCACGCTGGAAGTCCGGGGCGTCGTCGTCGCGCAGTACATCCAGCCGCACCGGAGAAATCCTGGGCGCAGCAACTTTCGCTGCCACCATCAGAGGGATTCCGCTTTGGCCGCGATCTCGGCGAGATCCTTCGCCAGCGCTTTTCGCGTGAAACTCATGCCGATCTTCCCGAACAGAGCCATGGTTATCTTTCTCATCAGCGTGGGCTTGAGGACCTCCGCGCCGAACGTCAGGCTGAGGTCCGTACCGCCGTCGCGTTCGTGGAGGGAGAAACGGCTGGTGTAGTCAGCGCCGCCCTGGAGGGCCTTGACCGTGGTACTGCGCGGCGGGTCCGTTTGCGACACCCACATTTCCACGGTCTCCTGCCGGCCCATCATGGTCCGCGTTTCCTTCCAGCGGGTCCCTTCGCCGTACGGGCCTTCGCTGAGCATCTGGATCGAATCGATGCCCGAGATGGTGCCGGCCGAGCCTGGAATGTCCGAGATGACGGCCCACACTTTCTCCGGGCTGGCATTGACGTGCTGGGTCAGGGTGGTGGTGTGCTCCATACATCGAGCCTAGACCCGGCCACCGACACTCCCAACTGCCTGGCATTAGGGGTTGTTCTGAGGCGTCAGAGCAACCCCTAATGCCAGTCAGTTGGGGTGGAGTCCACGGGAGCTGTGGATAACGTCCCGCGCGCCGGGCAGGTTTGCCAGCATGTGGAGATGCGACTCCCACAACCGTTGCCGGATCCCCTCAAGTCAGCGCCGTTCACCTGGCAGGAAGCGCTCGACGCCGGCGTCTCGCGTCAGCGTTGGAGGCACCGCGCGTTGGGGGCACCAAGCAGGGGAATTCGGTCTCCCTCGACCGGCAAACTTGAGCTACCGCAGATCGTGCGCCCCTATACGGTGGTGACTGCCTTTTCAGCCGCTTCGCACGCCACGGCGTTTCTCTTGTGGGAGTTTCCGGGCTTCCTGCCAGGCAGTCACGAGTCCACGATCCACCTCTCGCGTCCGGACACGATGGCCATACCGCGCCGCAAAGGGGTCAAAGGGCATGTGGGCCAGTTCTTCGACGACGAAATCACCAATCTGAACGGCTTGCTCATCACCACAAGGCCCCGCACGTGGCTCGACTGCGCCCGCCGGATGACGATCGATGAAATCACAGTCGTCGCGGATCACCTGCTGAGGAGGCCGCGGGCTGTCTTTGAGGGGCGAAGCGAGCCGTTTTGCACCCGCGAAGAGCTGGAACAGATGTTGGATCGGCACAAGGGGACGCCCGGCATCCGGAAAGCGCGGCTGGCATTGGATCAGGCGCGGATCGGTGCCGATTCCGCGCCGGAAACGCGACTTCGACTGGCACTCGAACGGGCCGGCTTGCCCGAACCGGAACTCAACCGGCCCACGGAACTGGGTTCCGGCGTCGTGCGTGAACCCGACCTTGGCTTCCGTGAGCAGCGCGTCGCCGTGGAGTACGAAGGCGAGGGGCACTCAGAGCCCGCCCAAATTGTCCGGGACATTGAACGCGAGGAGGACTACAGCCGCGCGGGCTGGAGACTTGTCCGCATTTCAAAGCGCCACATGGGAATCGATGCCCACCGGGCCGTGTCCAAGGTAAGGAACGCGCTCATTGGTCAAGGCTGGACACCCAAGTAGCTGGCATTAGGGGTTGCTCTGAGGCGTCAGAACAACCCCTAATGCCAGTCAGTTGCTTAAGAGAACAGCTCGCTCTTCGGTTCGCGGTGCTTGACCTTCTGCCAGCCGAGCCACAGGACCAGGGCAAAGAACGGGATGGTCGCCAGGGTCCAGAGGCCCAGCAGGAAGACCTCGCCCGTTTCCTTGTTGGTCATGGTGTCAAAACCGATCAGCACGGTGATGGCCAGCAGGGCGAACAAGCCCAGCCAGCTGGTCCACGGCGAACCCGGCATCGGCAGGCTGGACACCTTGCCGCGCTTTTTCCGCAGGGCGATCTGGCTGGCGAAAATTGAACCCCAAGTGAAGATCACGCCGATGGACGCGGTGTTCAAGGCGAGGTCGAAGGCGTAGGAGCCGCCCAGCCAGATGTTCAGGAGGATGCCCACGAGGTACACCGCGCCGATCGCAAGGATGGCAGCGTAAGGGACATGGCGGGTGGACATCCTGGTCAACCACTGCGGAGCGTGCCCGTTGTTGGCCATGGTGCGGAAGATTCGGCCGATCGAGTACAGGCCCGAATTGCAGGAGGACAGGGCGGCGGTGATGACGATCATGTTCATGACATCGCCCATCCAGCCGAGGCCCATCTGGCCGAACACGGTGACGAACGGCGAGGTGCCGGCCTTGTACTGGTCCGACGGCAGGAGCATGGCCAGCAGCGTCACGGAACCTACGTAGAACACCACGATGCGGAGGACGACGGCGCGGATCGCCTTGGGTACTTCACGTTCCGGGTTCTCCATCTCACCGGCGGTGATGCCCACCAGTTCGATCGCGTTGTACGCGAAGATCACGGCATTCAGCACAAGGATCATCACCAGTGCGCCCTTGGGGAACATACCGCCGTCGTCATGGAAGAGGTTGGCCACCGAAGCGTTGCCTTCGCCGACCTTGGCGTTGGTGACCACCATGAAGGTGCCCACGGCCAGGAAGATCACGATTGCCGCAACCTTCAGGCAGGAAGCCCAGAATTCGAACTCGCCGAACGCCTTCACGCTGAAGAGGTTCACGGCCACCAACAGCACCAGCGCTGCGATTGCGGACAACTCCACCGGGACATTGGGGAAGAAGAACTGGAAGTACAGGCCGATCGCGATCAGCTCGGCGATTCCGGTCATGGCCCAGTTGATGAAGTACATCCACCCGGAAAGGTAGGCGCCCTTCTTGCCGAACATTTCGCCGGCGTAGCTCACGAACGAGCCCGAGGTTTGGCGGTACATGATGAGTTCGCCCAAGGCGCGCATGAGCAGGTACGCGATGACGCCGGCAATGGCGTAGGAGAAAATCAGGGCGGGGCCGGTGGAGGCCAGGCGGCCACCGGCGCCCATGAAGAGGCCGACGCCGATTGCGCCGCCCATGGCGATCATGGTGACGTGGCGACGGCTCAGGGTCTTCTGGTAACCCTCGGCGCTGAGGGTGCTCCCGACGGCGGTGGATGGAGCCGTGGGGTTATGGACTTCTGTGGGGGTACTTTGCGGCACAGCTGTTCCTTGTGGGTCGGGGTGTTGCTGTAGGGGGTCGCGCCAGTGCCGGAACACGGGCGGCTTTGCCACACAAAATTCGATGGATTTCCCTTTGAGGATCCCGTTGTGTGACGCAGACCGCAGAACGCCGAAGGTTCGCGCAACCCGTCTATCTTACGCCATGTGACGGAGGACCCGTGACGCAGGCAACAAGCGGCCTACAGCAACTCCCCATCCTGCATGCCGTAGCGCACCCAGTTCCCCGCTTTCGCATGACCGGCACAAGCATCGAACCACTCCCCTAGCGCCCGGTCGTGGCTCACGATAACCACCGTCCCCGCGAACTCCGCGAGCGCCTCTTCCAGCTGTTCCACGAGCACGGGAGCCAAGTGGTTGGTGGGTTCGTCCAGGATCATCGTCTGATGGTTGCCCAGCAGCAGCCGTGCCAAGGCGAGGCGCCGCTGCTGCCCTGCGGACAGGCTTCCTACCGGGACGTGGAACTCCGCGGGCCTGAACAGCCCCAGGCGCAGGAGCGCCTCGGCGTGTTCTTCCATGCTGCCGGTGAGTCCGGCCGCAAACGCCGGCAGGAGCCTGAGTCCTGGCCGCTTCGGCACCTCCAGTTCCTGGCGGAGGTATCCCACGGCGCCGCACACCGTCACCGTCCCGGCGGCCGGCTGCAGCATTCCAGCGAGAACCGATACCAGGGTTGACTTACCGGCACCATTCGGGCCTGTGATGAGCACTTTTTCGCCGGCCTCCACCCGGAGGTCCGTGGGCACCAGCCGACCAGGAACAGCAATGCCGCGTGCTTCGATCGCGGGTCCGGCGCTGTCCTGCACAGCGCCGTCCAAGGAGGCATCCAGTTTCAGCGGCACGGGCGGCCGGTCCACGGGGTTCGCCTCCAAGCGCTGGAGGCGTTCCCGTGCATTGCGGACCTTGCTGGCCGCTGCCCGCTCCCAGGTGCCCGTCTTGACGCCGAAAGCCATTTTGTCGTTGTCGCGCCGCCGGCCATAGCCCATCCCGTCCGCCACCGTCGCGGCCTGCAGGCGCTCGGCCGCCATGGCGTCGATCCACGTCGCGTATTCCTGGACCCAGCGGGCGCGTTGGGCAGCCTTTTCGCGCAGGTAGCCGTCGTAGCCCATTCCGTAGCGGTTGACGCGGCGGCGGTCCCCATCCACCTCAATGACGGTGCCCGCGACCTTGCGCAGGAGCATCCGGTCATGGGACACCACCACCACGGTCCCGCGGTGTGCTGCCAGGCGGCGCTCGAGCCAGTCCACGCCCGAAGCATCCAGATGGTTGGTGGGTTCGTCCAGCAGCAGGGCATCTGCCGGATCGGCCAGCAGGCAGGCGAGCGCTACCCGTTCCTGCTCGCCACCGGACAGGGTTGACAGCGTACGACGCCGGTCAAGGCCTCCCAGCCTCAGCTTGTCGAGCGCTGCTTCAACCCGCGATTCGGCGCCGTAGCCTTCCCGGAGTTGGTACTCGGTCTGCAGGCTTCCATAGTGGTCGAGGGTTTCAGCGTCGGCCTCTTCGAGGCCGCGTTCCAGCTCCGCGATGCGCGCTTCCAGCGTTCGCAGGGCTGCCAGGGAAGCATCGATGGCATCCTCCACGGTCAACGACCCGGGGAGGCCTTTTGATTGGGCGAGGTACCCCACCCGGTAGCCGGGCCCGCCCGCCACACCCGCGCTACCGGCGTCGGGCGTTTCAACGCCGGCGAGCAGCCGCAGGACGGTGGATTTGCCGACCCCGTTTTCGCCGACAACCGCCACATGTTCACCGTGGCCGATCACCAGGTGGGCGGCGTCAAGAAGTGTGCGGTCCCCATAGCCGTGGGACACGCCGGAAAGGTGAAGATGGTTCGTCAAGAGGATCCTCGCAGGTACGCAGGAAGCAGCGGAACGCCGCTCGGGCACTGGGGATGCAGCCGGAAAGTGGGGGCTGCGCTCAAGACTTCATCGGTCCAGACTGCCCGGACGGAGGCAGCCGCGTCAAGCCGCGGCGGCCAGGGTCCTCTTCCGCCGGGCCTTCGCCAGCCGGGTCCCGATCAGGCCCTGCCGCGGGCTGAACAGATAGACGACGGCGAAGACCGCACCTTGCGTGACCACCACCATGGCACCCGATGCCGTATCCAGGTAGTAGCTCAGATAGATGCCGGTGACGGAGCACAGCACGGAGATCACGGGCGCGATGACGAGCATCCGGTTGAAGCGGTCCGTGAGCAGGTACGCGGTGGATCCGGGGATGATGAGCATGGCCACCACCAGCACCACTCCCACGGTCTGCAGGGCCACCACCGACGTCAGCGCCAGCAGACCCAGCAGCAGTGCGCCGAGCATGCGCGGGGACAGTCCTATGGCGTGGGCGTGTGTGGGGTCGAAGGCGTACAGGGTGAGGTCGCGGCGTTTGAGGATCAGGATGGCGAAGGCCACCGCCCCCAGGACCACCACCTGGATGAGGTCCGCCATACTGACGCCCAGAAGGTTGCCGAAGATGATGTGGTTCAGGTCGGTTTGGCTGGGTGTCACTGAGATCAGGACCAACCCGAAGGCAAAGAGGGACGTAAACACAATGCCGATCGCAGCGTCTTCCTTGACCCTGCTGGTATTGCGCACCACCCCGATCAACGTCACTGCGATCAGGGCAAAGACCAGCGCGCCCAGGGCAAACGGCGCCCCCACGATGTAGGCCAGGACGACGCCGGGCAGCACCGCGTGCGAGACGGCGTCACCCATGAGGGACCAACCGATCAGGACGAGCCAGCAGCTCAGGACCGCGCACACGACTGCTGCGATGGCTGTGGTGGCCAATGCCCGGACCATGAAGTCATAGCTGAGCGGTTCGAGGAGGAATTCCATCTCAGCCCCTGTTCATGACGTCGAGGCCGAAAGCCATGGCCAGGTTTTCTGGTTGGAGGACCACATCGGGACTGCCGTGCATGAGGACTTTGCGCATAAGGAGCACGGCCTCGTCGCACAACTGCGGGAGGGCATGGAGATCGTGGGTGGAGACCAGGATGGTGGCGCCGTCCGTGGCGAGTTCACGGAGCAGCCTGGTGATGGTCGCCTCGGACCTCTTGTCGACACCTGCGAAGGGTTCATCGAGGAGCATCATGGTTGCTCCTTGGGCGATGCCGCGGGCCACGAAGGCCCGCTTCTTCTGGCCGCCGGACAGCTGGCCGATCTGGCGGTCGGCAAAGTCAGCCAGTTCCACGCGTTCCAAAGCATGCTCGACGGCGTCCCGGTCCGCCTTGCGGGGGCGGCGGGTGAAACCCAGGTGCCCGTAGCGGCCCATCATCACCACGTCGCGGACGGACAGCGGGAAGGCCCAGTCAACATCTTCGCTCTGGGGAACGTAGCCGATCCCTGCTTCCCTGCGGATCCTGGCCGGTGTGTGGCCGTTGATGAGGACCCGGCCGGAATCCGGCTTGACCATGCCCATGATGGTTTTGAACAGCGTGGATTTTCCCGAACCGTTCATCCCCACCAAACCACAAATCCGTGAGTGGTCCAGGGTGAAAGAGGCCGAGTCCAGGGCGAGCACTTCGCCGTAGTGGACGGTGACGTCCTGGACGGCGATCGCCGGGCTGCTCACTGCGCACCTCCTGTGAGTGCCTCCGTGATGGTCTTGGCATCGTGCCGGATAAGGTCCAGGTAGGTCGGAACGGGGCCGTCGGCTTCGGACAGGGAATCCACGTACAGGACTCCGCCGAATTTGGCTCCGGTGGCACCCACCACCTGTTGCATGGGCGCGTCCGACACCGTCGACTCGCAGAACACGGCCGGCACCTGGTTGTCCTTGACGAACCCGATAGCCCGGGCGATCTGCTGCGGCGTGGCCTGTTGCTCGGCGTTGACGGCCCAGATGTACACCTCTTTGAGGCCGGCGTCCCGCGCCAGGTAGGAGAAAGCCCCCTCACAGGTGACCAACGCACGGTGCGCTTCGGGCAGGACCGCGAGCTTGCTGACCATCTCGTCCTTAACCGTCTGCAGTTGGGTGTTGTAGGACTTGGCGTTGGCCTCGAATTCCGAGGCATGCTCCGGCGCCAGCCTGGCAAACGCCTTGGCCATGTTGTTGGCATAGATCTGGACGTTGTCCGGCGACATCCACGCATGCGGGTTCGGCTTGCCCTGGTAGCTGTCTTCGCCGATCTCCATGACATCGACGCCTTCACTCACTACGGCGTGGGGCACGTCGAGATCCTCGACGAACTGGTCGAACCATGCTTCAAGGTTCAGGCCGTTGTCCAGGATGAGGTCCGCCTGGGCAGCTTTACGGATATCCCCGGGGGTGGGCTCGTAGCCATGGATTTCCGCCCCGGCTTTGGTGATCGATTCCACCTGGAGTTTGTCACCGGCCACGTTCCGGGCAATGTCGGCCAGGACAGTGAAGGTGGTGAGGACCATGGGCTTGTCCCCGTTTCCGGCAGGGGAACTCCCCCCGCAGGCAGAGAGGCATAGGGCAACGGCCAGGGTGACCAGGACAGCAGCGAAACGGCGGACATCTTTGGCGCGCCGAAACGAAAAGTTAGGCATACCGAAAAGTGTAGCCGCCGCATGCAGGACGCGGCAAAGATTAGGCTGGTTGCATGGGCACCATGTCACTGCGGCCGAAGCTCTATCGCTACAACGCGCTGGATGCCGTGGCTGTTGCCGCCTACACCGGCCTCACGCTCCTCTTTGTCTTCGCAGGCGGATCCGTCCAAAGGCTCATGCTTGAGGTTTTCCGCGACCCGGCCACAGCGTCCTATGCCATCAACGCAATCTTTTATGCCGCCGTCGGGATTTTCGCCCTTGCCTCCGCCTGGCGCGTGGCGCGCCGGGACCTGGGCATCCTGGGCACCCGCCCGTGGTTCACGCTGGGCATGGTGCCGCTGGCGGTGGTGGTCATGCTGATCGTCACCGCGATCCTGCTGGGAGTGCTGGGCGGTGCGCAAAGCTCCCAAAACCAACTGGGCATCCAGGGCATGTTGCAGCAGGTCCCTGCGTGGCTGATGGTCCCGCTGCTGGTGGTGCTTGGGCCGTTCGTTGAGGAATACCTCTTCCGGCACCTGTTGATCGGCAAGCTCTCCCAGTATGTGAACCTGTGGATCTGCTGCGGGATTTCCGTGGTGGTCTTTGCTTCGATCCACGTCGTCGGGCGCGAGGGCCTCGTCCTGCAGGCCCTGGCTCCGTATCTGGGCATGGCGGTAGTGCTGGTGGCGGTCTACGTGTGGACGGGCAAGAACCTCATGTTCTCCTACTTGGTCCACGCCGCGAAGAACCTGCTGGCCGTACTCCTGATCTACGCAGTCCCCGCCGACCTCCTCCCCAACTAGGTCGCATTTGTGCGCGTTTTGAGCCGTCAAAACGCGCACAAATGCGACCCAGTTGGGTGATGCGGACGGGAAGTGACCGCATAGGCCTACCCGGCCACCCACCGCCGGATTAGCTTGGAGCACATGACACTCAACATCCAGGTAGTCGTCGACTGTAAAAAGCCCCACGAGCTCGCGGACTGGTGGGCGGAGACCCTCGAATGGGCGGTGGAGCCACAGGACGAGGACTTCATCCGGTCCATGATCGACCAGGGATACGCCACCGAGGACCAGACCATCACCCACAACGGCAAACTGGTCTGGGCGGAGGGCTGCGCCATCGTTCCCGCCGAGGACACCGATCCCAAGACCGGCCGCCGCATCCTCTTCCAGACAGACCCCAACCCGAAGACCGTGAAAAACCGCGTGCACTGGGATGTCAGGCTGGACGGACGGGACAAGGACGTGGTCCGCAAAGAACTGGAAGCCCGCGGGGCCAGGCACCTGTGGACCGCCAACCAGGGGCCGCACGTATGGCACACCATGGCCGACCCGGAGGGCAACGAGTTCTGCATCAGCTGAGGCCATTACTAGACTCGGACTGTGAACAACGATCTCCCCGCCAAGGTTTCCGACGTCTTTGACCCCTCGCGCTGGCGCACAGTCTCCGGCTTTGACGACTTCAAGGACATGACGTACCACCGGCAGGTTGAGCGCACGGAAGCCGGAGTCAGGGATCTCCCCACCGTCCGGATCGCCTTCAACAGGCCCGAGGTCCGCAACGCATTCCGTCCAGGCACGGTGGACGAGCTCTACCGTGCCATGGACCACGCCCGCATGACCCCGGATGTCGCCACAGTCCTGCTCACGGGCAACGGCCCTTCCGCAAAGGATGGCGGGCACTCCTTCTGCTCCGGTGGCGACCAGCGCATCCGTGGGCGGGACGGCTACCGGTACCAGGTAGAGGGCGCAGGGGGAGATACTGCTGAGTTCATCGACCCCGCCCGCGCCGGTCGCCTCCACATCCTCGAAGTCCAGCGCCTCATGCGGACCATGCCCAAGGTGGTCATCGCCGTCGTCAACGGCTGGGCGGCTGGCGGCGGGCACTCGCTCCACGTGGTCAGCGACCTCACCATCGCCTCCCGCCAGCACGGCAAGTTCAAGCAGACTGACGCCACGGTGGGAAGCTTCGACGCCGGATACGGCTCGGCGCTGCTGGCCCGCCAGATCGGGCAGAAAGCCGCGCGGGAAATCTTCTTCCTGGCCCGTGAATACACGGCCGACGAGATGGTCCGCATGGGCGCCGTCAACGAGGCCGTGGACCACGAGCGGCTGGAAGAGGTCGCCCTGGAGTACGCCGCAGACATCGCCCGGCAGTCGCCGCAGGCGATCCGCATGCTCAAGTTCGCGTTCAACCTCGCAGATGACGGACTTGCCGGCCAGCAGGTCTTCGCCGGTGAAGCAACGCGCCTTGCCTACATGACGGATGAGGCGGTGGAAGGCAAGGAAGCGTTCCTGCAAAAACGCGACCCCGACTGGTCCCCGTTCCCCTACTACTTCTAGGACCACCGTGGACATCGATCCCATCCTCAAGGCCCTGTCCGCTGCCCTCCATGGCGAGGGTCCCGCCGTCGAAATCGTCACTGACGCCACCGGGCAGCCGACTGCTGTTCCAGTGGAGACCGGCGTCGAGGACGCTGCCGTGGTGGTCCGGACCTCCGGTTCCACGGGAACGCCCAAGGCAACGGTCCTCACCATCGATGCGCTGGCGGCTTCGTCCGTGGGCACGGCCATCGCACTCCGCGGCGAGGGCCAGTGGCTCCTGGCACTGCCGCTGCAGTACGTGGCCGGCGTGCAGGTCCTGGTCCGCTCCCTCTACGCCGGAACCCGGCCTTGGGTCATGGACCAGTCCAACGGCTTCACTCCCGAGGCGTTCACGGCCGCTGCCGAAGAATTGACGGACCGGATCCGCTTCACATCGCTGGTCCCCACGCAGCTCCAGCGGCTGCTGGACTCCCCCGCCCCCGGAACCCTGGCCGCGCTGCGCCGTTTCAACGCGATCCTGCTGGGCGGCGCACCGGCACCTTCCGAACTGCTCGCGGCCGCGCAGGCAGCGGGACTCAACGTGGTCACCACGTACGGCTCAGCCGAGACGTGCGGCGGGTGCGTGTACGACGGCGAGCCGCTGGACGGCGTCGAAGTCCGCATCGGCGGGGGCGACCTGGAAGGCCGGATCCTGCTGGGCGGCGAGACCGTTGCGGCTGGTTACCTGGACAGCGCGCGCGCTTCCACTGACGTCTTCTTCGAGGAGGACGACGTCCGCTGGTACGTCACCGGTGACCTGGGCGAGCTCAGCGCCGACGGCAGGCTCACCGTGTTGGGCCGCGCTGACGACGTCATCATCACCGGCGGCGTCAAGGCCTCCGCCGCTTACATCCAAAGCAAGCTGGAGGAGCTCGACGGCGTCACGGCGGCTTTCGTGGCCGGCGTCGCCTCACGCGAGTGGGGCCAGGCGGTAGCGGCCTACGTGGCAATGGCGAACCCCACGCCCGGTGGAATCAAGGGTTTTACTGCCCGACGCGAAACCGCATTGGGCATTTTGGCGCCCAAGACGGTGCTCGTGGAGAAGGAACTGATTATGCTCCCGAACGGAAAACCGGACAGGCTGGCCATGATCGAACAGCTGGAACAGCTGCATCAGGGACAATAGACAGGTTCTCCCCTAACGAACCTGACTGAAGATCGACGCGAAACACACGAGGTACTGCACGTGGCGACAGCTGCACAATGGATCCAAGGAGCCCGGCTCCGCACTCTGCCCGCGGCGATTGCCCCTGTCCTGATCGGCTCGGCGGCGGCGTTTGAACTCCATGCATTCCGGCTGCCCAACGCTATCCTCGCCGCCTTGGTGGCCCTCCTGCTGCAGGTGGGCGTGAACTACGCCAACGACTACTCGGACGGAATCCGCGGCACGGACGAAGACCGCGTTGGTCCCCTGCGACTGGTGGGCTCGGGAGCGGCCAAGCCGGAGCAGGTCAAGTGGGCGGCCTTCGGCCTCTTTGGGCTGGCGATGCTGTGTGGTCTGATCCTGGTGATCATCACGCAGACGTGGTGGCTGATCCTGGTGGGTGTGGGCTGTGTCCTGGCGGCATGGGGTTACACCGGCGGCAAGAACCCCTACGGTTACCTGGGTCTGGGCGATGTCTTCGTCTTCGTGTTCTTCGGGCTGGTTGCCACCCTGGGCACCACCTACACCCAGGCCGGACAAGTGAGCCTGGCCGCCGTGGTGGGCGCGATCGGCACGGGCCTGATCGCGTGCGCCCTGCTGATGGCCAACAACGTCCGCGACATCCCCACGGACGCAGCGGCCGGCAAACGGACACTGGCCGTACGGCTGGGCGACCGGCACGCCCGCGAAAGCTACGTGCTGATGCTGGGCGTTGCCATTCTGCTGGTCATCATCCTGGCGCCCACCAAGCCGTGGATGCTGATCGTGCTGTTGCTGATCCCGGCCTGCCTCATGCCGGCGTGGCTCATGGTCAACGGAAAGAAGCGCAAGAGCCTCATCCCGGTCCTCAAGCAGACCGGCCTGATCAACCTCGGCTACAGCCTGCTGTTCTCACTGGGCCTGGTGCTCAGCACCGGGTTCTAGGTCCGGACTACGCCGGGGCGGCGAAGGGATTATGCCTGGGGGCGGCGCTTGTCGTTGTCGATGGCAACGTCCGGGTTCTTCTCCACGAGGCCGTCCTCAGCCGCGGCGTCTTCCACCTCACCGGCTGTGCGGATGGGCTTGGCCCGGCCGGAGAAACGCTCGCGCATGGCAGCGGTGGCTTGGTCCCGCTGCTTCTGGAAAAACAGGTAGCTGATGGCAAAGGCAATCAGCCCGGCAAAGAGCACTGCCAGGAACACTCCCGTCCCCAAAAACAGGAAAAGCACGAACAAGGGCACAAACAGCGCCAAACGGATCAGGGAATACTTCAGGAAAGCCACCATCCAAGTTTAGCCGCCGTGATGGTTGCACTCTGATCACGGCCCCAACAAGGCATCCAGCGAACGGCTTCCGGCGATTAGACTTGGTGCATGCTCCGGGTTGTTGGCGTCGTCGTCGTCCTTGTCATCTTCGTCTACGCCCTCGTGGACGTGATCCGTACCGACGGGCGCCTCACGCGCGGCATCTCCAAACCGGCGTGGATCGTGGTCATGATCCTCCTGCCGCTGTTGGGCGCCATCCTGTGGTTCATCTTTGGCAGGCCTTACGGCAAGCCCTCGGCTCCGCAGGTACGCCGGCATCCCACCGCACCGGACGACGATCCCGAGTTCCTCCGCAACCTGGAAGTCCGCCGCCGCAACCAGGCGGAAGAAGCGCGCCTCAAAAAGCTCAGGGCTGAGCTCGAGGCCAAGGAGCGGAAGCTCAACGAATCCGATGGCACCTCCGGCGACGCCACCACGGACCGTGCCCCGGGATTCCCCTCCGGCGAGGCCAAGCGCGGCGAGCCGGATCCCCATGACACGGACGAGCTGAAGTAGGCAACCATGGCCCAGCAAGCTGATGAATCACGGTCCTCCCAAAGTTTTGTCACCGCATCATCAGCCAGCGGGCCCCCGTCAGGTCCACCATCGCCCCCTGCACGCCCGGGCATCTCGCTCCCGGTACCGCCACCCATTCCGGCGGCGGTGCGGCCTCCGGTTCCTGCCTTGGCTTCCAAAGCCTTATGGATCGCCAGCTTCGTGGCAGGAGCAGCGGTCCTCGTCACCGGGTTCCTGGCCCGTGACTCGCAGTTCGAACGCCTGAAAGGCGTCATCGCCGGCATGGTCCCGGATGGCGATGCCCAGGCAGTCGAGGGCGCCACCGCCGTCGTATTCCTTGGCAGCCTGGCCCTTCTCGCCTTGGTGACCGCCATGGAGGCCGTGCTGGTGGCCGTAGCCTTCAAGCAGCGCAGCTGGGCGCGCTGGGTCCTGGCCCCCGTGGTCCTCTTCCATGCCGTAGTGGTGGTCATGACCGCGGACTGGCTGGTGGCGCCGGGCGGGGACGGGGCCCTCGCCATTATCCTGCTGGCTGCCCAGTACATCCTGGCCGCCGCGGGACTGGTCCTGCTCTTCTTTCCCTCCACCACGCAGTGGCTCACCCCCAAGTAGGTCGCAGCTGTGCGCGTTTTGAGCGCTCAAAACGCGCACAAGTGCGACCTGGTTGGGTCCGGGGGGCCAGGGAGGGCGGATAGGTGCGGGTCGGTCAGCGGCCGGCCGGGATGCCCGCCAACATCCCCTCACAGCTGCGCTGAACCACGCGGCAGGCTTCGACGGCGGCCGGTTGCATCAGGGGATTGTCCGCCAGGGCACGCCACCTGTTCAGGCAGGAACGTGCAGCATCGCTGATCTCCTCAAGACTGCTGTCCGGGGGCAATCCCAGCCTGACCGCGGGCAGGTCGCCGTGACCACCCACCACACGCTCTGCCTCCTCGCTCTGCCGAAGGTCCAGGGGCACGCTGCCGGTCCGGAGTGCGGCCAGGAGCTTCAGTTCGCGGAATTCGTGGGCGCCGGACCGGACCCGTTCGAGTGCGGTCGCCAGCGGCTCTGCGCTCCCGGCAGGTGCGGTGCGGAGCAATGCTTCCAAACCCACGACGGCGGCACGCGCCTTGAGCGCCCCGGCCCGGCTCTGGAAGAGATGGTCCACGCTGTCCAGCAGGTGTCCCAGCCCGCTGCGCCGGGCGAGTTCGTGTGCCAAGGGGGTGGGCGCGTCGATGCCGCCCCGGATCAGTGCCGCGCCGAGCCGGATGCCGAAGAGTCCGAAGCGGTTGACCAGCGATTCCCGGGTCGCCGTGTCCAGCTGCCCGGCGCCATCGGAGCCTGCGGTTCCCGTCCCCCGGATGAAGCGGTCGGCGGACAGCAGGAGGCGTTCGCGCTGGTCCCTGTCCATGGTGGCCACAGCGAGCAGGGCATCGAAGTCTGCCTGCCGCATGGTCCGGGCACTCTGGGCCAGGAGGCCCGCGACAGGAACAACTCCCAGTGCCAGGGATTTCACGTCCGGGTCCTGGCTGTACCGTTCTGAAATGACAGCTGCGGAGATCAAGGAGTCGATCCTGCCGGCACCCACTTCGTCGGCCCTGGACAGGACAGCCAGCGCGTTGACTGTTCCGGACTGCCCGGCGGCGGTGTCCCGGAAGGATTCCAGGAACCCCAGGTCCGCTGCATGCATGTGGCGCATCAGATAGATCACCGCGTCTGCTGCGGACGGCGCGTCCTGTGGGAGGAGGAAGGCGGTGGACCTGCCGGAAACATCCGTGGAAAGGGAAGCGATGCCCGGGGTGTCAATGAGCGTCAGGTCCTTCAGGCCCGGCGCCGGCCACTCCACCACCAAGCGCTCCACGTCCTCAGCCGGCGTACCATCCAGCGGAAAGACAAGGCGTCCATCCTCGCGCGTCACAGGTACGTTCCTGGGGCCTCCGGCCAACGAGCCTCCGGCCAACGGGTGCAGCGTCACCCGGGGCGTCGCGCCGTAGCGGTACCACGTGACGATCCGGGTGCATTCTCCGGCGTCCGTCGGAGCGATCTCCTCGCCGATGATGGCGTTGAGCAGGGTGGACTTCCCGGCCTTGACCATCCCTGCGACCGCTATGCGGAGTGGCCCTTCCCAACGCTGCCGGAGCTCGTCCACCACGGCGAGCGCCGCTGCGTCATGACCGAACACCTCCCGCGCCTGCCGGAGGAGGTCGGGTATTCCGGAGTCGGTCATTCGGCCGGCACGGCGGCTGGACGGATGTGCTGTTGTGCCGTCACGGATCCGGGCGCGTCCATCAACCGGCGCGAGGCGGCGTGCAGGGAATCCACGGCGCGGAGCCTGGTACGGATGTCCTTGATCCTGGAATCCCGTTCGGCGGCGTAGGTGGCCGCTGCCTTCTGTGCCGCTGCCACGGATTCGGACAGGGAGCGGGCGTGTTCCTCCGCAATGTCGGTGAAATGGTCCCGGGTGGCCCGTTGTACCAGGCGCAGCCGGTCCTTGAGTTGCTTGCCCACCTGGAAGATGACGTCGTCAACCTGTTTCCGGACCAGGATCTTGGCCTCGGTCTGCCGCTGTTTGAGCCGGGCTGCCTTGTCTTCCCGGTATGCCTTGCGGCCCAGCATGAGCCCGGCACCCACGGACAGTGGGTTGATCAGGGCCATGCCGAAGATTCCGGTCAGCAGACCGAACATGAGGACCCCGCCGTAGGAACCCCGCATCCCGATGAGGACCTTCTGCAACGGTCCCAGCTTTCCGTCGTCCAGGCCCTGGATGTCCGCGACCGGGTCCAGCACACCACCGGTGTCCGAAACCTGGAGGGCGGGGAGGGCAACTTCGTCTTCGGAGAAGTGCTCCGCTACCTGCCCGGCCAGCCATTGGGCCCTTTCGCTGGTCCAGACGAAGGTGTCCGACACGGCTGCGGCCGTGCTTTGCTCAAGCCACCTGGCGAACTGGTCCCAGGCGGGCCCGGGATCGCCTTGGTCAATCGCGGTCTCGGCTTCACGTTGGATGCGTCGCATCCTGTCGCGCAAATCGTATTCCATGTCCGCTATGAGATCGGTGATGCCGTCATTGAGGGTGATCTGCCACCGCGCCGATTTTTTGCGGAGGGAGTCTGCGTCTTCCTTTGCTGCTTGCAGGCCGGCGATCATGTGCGGGGTACCGGCGGGGTTTTCCAGGGCTTCCAGCTCCGACTGGAGGGCCAGCCGGAGGTGGTCGGTAACGGAGACCAGATCGTGGCCCACGGATTTGCGCCGGAGTGCGGTGGCTTGTCCCACGATGTCGTTCCGCAGGCAGGACACCAGGGCAGGGAATCCGGATTCGTCGTTGAGCTCCTGGTCCTGCAGGCGTGCGGCCTGCAGGCGGAGCTCGGAGGACACGGGGAACAGGGGGATGTCGGGTCCAACGCCGGCCAGGTGCCGGCGGTCCAGGTCCTCGATGTGCCGCCAGCTGGGGTACAGGTCCGTTTTGGTCAGGACGCACAGCACGTTGGGGCTGACACGCATGGCCTGGCGCAGGAAGCGAAGCTCGGGTTCGGTGTACTCCTGGGAGGCGTCGGACACGAACACCATGGCGTGGGCTGATGGCAGGGCTGTCAGGGTGGTCAGGGTATGACTGGATCCCAGGCCCCCGACTCCCGGGGAATCGACCATGGTCAGCCCTCCGGTGAGAAGCTTCCGGGGCAGCGCCACTTCCGCCGCCACGATGTTCCGTGCGTTGCCGGGATTTCCCTTTTCGGACACGTAGTCGGCCAGTTCCTCCAGCCTGACCACCCGGCGTTCCAGGCGGCGTTCGCCACCCTCGTCCTCCGCTTCACGGTTGCGGTTGCCTTCGGCCACCAGGACTAACGCCGACGCCGGATCCCCCTGCCGTACCACCGTCGGCACGGTGGTGGCTACGTCGTCGTCCACAGGGCAGACCGGTGCATTGACAAGGGCGTTGATGAGCTGGCTCTTGCCTTGCTTGAACTCCCCCACCACGATCACGCGGACGCTGGGATCGGCCAGGCGGGCGAGGGTGTTCTCCAGTCTGCGGCGCAGGTCGCTCCGGTCCCCTACCAGCGCCATGCCTTGTTCCACCAAGATGGCCATGCTTGTCTTTTCCGCCACGCTCTGTCCTTGCCTTCCTGCCTGTCCGGGTGGTGGGGGCCACGAAGTGCCCGGCAGGGGATGGATCACCTGCCGGGCACTCCCGGGGCCTTAGCGTTTAGAGGGCGCTGCGCCTGATGGAACTGCGCTGTTAGTCGATCTCCACCTCGTTCTTGGCGATGACGTTTGAATGGTCGATGTCGTTGTATTCGACGTCGAGTTCGTTGTCGGCCACCACCACGTTGTCCTCCACGTTGGTGTATTCCACGTCGATGTCGTCGATCGTGACCGAGTTGTCTTCCTTGTACTCGAGTTCGTTGTCCTGGACCACGATGGAGTCGTTGATGACCTGGACGTCGTCCACTTCCACGTTGGTGGAGTGGTCGTCCCGGTAATCGACCGTGACCTCGTTGTCCTTGATGATCGTGGAGTCCTCGATGTTGGTGTACTCCACGTCCACGTCGCCAACTTCCAGGTTGTTGGAGTGGTCGTCGTTGTACGAGTCCTCGTTGTAGGAGTCCGTGTTGTGGATGTTCGTGTGCGAGTTGTCCGTGTGCGTCGAGTGGTCGTCGTTGAACGAATCCTCGATGTCCACGTCCAGGTCAAGGTCCACATCGGTGTTGTAGGAGTCCTTGGTGACCGAGTTGTCCTCGTACGTGTTTCCAATGGAGATGTCGTTGTTGCCGCGGGCGTCCACCGTGACCGAGTTGTCCTCGGAGTTGTCCACCGAGTTGTCGGTATTGTTCGAATCCCTGACATCGGCGTCGTCGCCGGCAGCTACTGCGCCGTCACCGGAGGCGACCACGGCATCCTGGTTGAAGAACTGGGTCACGTCTCCGTCGGCCCAGATGTTCTGGTTCACGGATTGGTCGGTGATCGTGTCCCGGTCGTCAATGGTGGTGGTGTACGAGTAGTTGTTGACCACGTGCACCAGCTGCTGGACTGCATGGGCGTGGTCGTCCCAGTCGCCGCCGCCGTGACCGCCGCCATGGCCACCGTCATGATCGTCATCGTGGTCGTCGTGGCCGTCCCAACCGCCGCCGCCGTGACCGCCGTCGTGATCGTCATCATGGTCCCCCCAACCGCCGCCGTGGCCACCATCATGATCGTCATCGTGGTCGTCGTGGCCGTCCCAACCGCCGCCGCCGTGGCCGCCGCCGCCGTAACCGCCGTCGTCGTCATTGTCACGGCCGCCCCAACCACCGGTGGAACCGTGGTTTCCGCCGGTGTTGTATTCGCGGTCGAACGAGGAACGGGCATTGATGGGCGCGTAGTCCAGCACGACCGGCCGGACTGCGTCCACGTCAGCGGAGGAGACGTCCCGGAGCCCTGCGGCAGCCAAGGCGGCTTCCGGGTCCCGGACGAATTCCTCGGCGGCTTCGGGATCGTTGAACAGGCTCATCAGGAACTGCACGAGCTGTTGTGCGAGTGTAGGCATTGGATGCTCCCTCAAATTCTGTGGTTGGTGGTTGCCGCCCGGCGCCTTTGCCGGGCTTGGAACCAACGTATTGAGGTGGGGGTGGGCGGGGCATCGGGTGTGGTCCCCCTACCCGCACCCCGGGCGTTAGGGGATTCGCGGGGGACCAAGAGGGGGTTCAGGGGGATGTTCCCGGTCCGGGTACCCCTCCGCAAGGGCAATCCGGAGCCTGGAGAGCAGTTCGGAACGGCTTTCTGCCCCCAGTCGCCGCCGCATCCGGGCCACATGGTGCTCAGCGGTGCGGTGGGAAATGTAGATCGCCTCCCCGATTTCCCGGTAGGTCTTGCCCTCCAGCAGCAGCCGGGCAACCTCCCGCTCCCGGGCGCTGAGCCCAGCAGCGTCGGCCCGGGTCTCCGGGGGCGGGTCCGTTGCCGCTACCTGTTGCGGTATTCCCGGTGCGTTGCCGCCGGAAGCCGGCGGGTGGATGTCCCGGGCACAGGCGAGCAGCTTGACCATGTCGCGCCGCTCGTCGGCGTGCGCGGCGGCGTGGCCTGCCAGCCGGGCACCCTCCCAGGGCATCCCCACGGCGGCAAGACCACGGGCCGCTGCCTCGACATCGGAGGCTTCGAAGCGCCCGGCCAGCACGGATACCCAGGCCCGGCCGCCCCTGGCGAGCACTGAAGCCAAGTGGCTGTGCTCCGATGCACGCACCAGGGCTGCCGCGTGGGGCGCGAGTCCGGCCGGGTCTTCCGCCAGCAACGCCGCTTCCACCCCTGCCCAGTGCACCGGCACGGCCCACAGCGGCGGGTTGCCAAGGCGTTCCAGGAGTTCCGGGACAGCGGACAGGTAGTGCGCAGCTTTGGGCGTCTCCCGCAGGCGCGCCGCCGAGATCATCAGTTCACCCCACGGCAACAGATTGAACAGGTCCACGGACACGTGCATCATCGCCTCGCGTGCGCGGTCCCAGGCCACCACCAGTTCGTGGACGTCACCGCCACGACGGGCCAGCCCCACGTCCAGGGCAGCATGCAGGAACGCGTCCCTGGGCGGGAGGTTCCACGGGTTCGCTTTGAGGGCCTCGTTGATTGCCAGCCGTGCTTCGTCGGCGTTGTCGCGGTGCATCAGGGACCAGGCCAGGAGCAGGAAGTGCCGGGGTCTTGCCGGGTCGCCGCCTTGCCCGGCCGTCAACGCCGATCTCAGGATGGTTTCAGCAAGCGCGGGCTCGCCGCCGTGCAGCGCGCACAACGCAGCGAGGGCGGCAGGGGTCTCCGGCATGGGAATCACGGTCCCGGCCGCATTCATCATGTCCGAGGCGCGGATGAGGTCCGGCAAACCCAGTTGAGGTTCGGGGCCTAGTGTTTGCCGCAGCCCCTGCCCCGTCAGCGACAAGGAGACCGCCAGCAGGGTCGGTGAGCCGGACATCCGGTTGGCGTCAAGGACGGCTTCGGCCATGGCCAGGTCGCCGGAGCCGGCCAGCGCAACGGCAGCCAATGGAGCCGAGGAACCAAGACGTTCTTTGCCCAGCCAGCTGTAGGTGTCGGCGCCCCGGGCCAGCATCCCGCGCTGCGACCATACGGACGCGGCCACGTCTACGCCCAGCAGCAGCCCGGGCGGATCCGGCATGGCCAGCAGCCGGTCCACCAGCCGGCCTGCGGTGTCCAGCTCGCCGATCGCCGCCGCGGCCTGGGCGCGCTGTGCGGCCTTGTCCAATTCATCGGCCCCGGCAAGGAGGGCCTCGGCAAACAGGTCAGCTGCCAGCCGCGGGTCCGTATCAACCACGACGGCGGCAGCCCGCTCGAGTTCGGCCGCCACCCTGGCGTCGTGCAAACCACCGCGGGCCAGTTCCCGGGCCAGATCAGTGAACGGCAGTCCGGCGGACAGTACTTTGTCCACCAGCTCCCGTTGAAGGGCGTGCAGATGGGCGTCCGGTGTGCCGGTCAGGAGAGCGTGCTGAACCGTGCCCACCACCCTGCCGTCCTCGGAAAGGAGCCCGCTCTCCTTCGCCGTTTCGATGATGACGCCCAGGTCCTTCCTCGATTCGAGGGTGGCCGGCAGTGGCCCCGGCAGCGTAAACCCGGCTGACAGTGCCAGCAACAGTTCCCTGACAGATGCCGTGGTGCCGCTCAACCCGGCCGCCAGCATCTGGAGGTCCGGCTGGGCTCCGGCCGCGGTGGAATCGGCTCCGGCGTGCGCCCTGCCCATGCCTACGCTCCGGGGGTCAGCGCGGGATCCGGACCGGGACTGCTTTCAGTGATGGTGGGAGCGGGGTCCGGCACGGGGTCCTGGGTGGCCGGCGGTTCAGGGGCGGGCGCTGGTGGTTCTGTTGCCGGCGGTGTGGTTGGCCCGGTGGGCGGCGGGGTCACAGGGTCCGTGACCACAGGTGGCGTGGTGGGGTCGTTGACCACGGGAGGCGTGGTGGGCACGGTCGGGGTGGTCGGGTCCGGAGTAGGACCGCTTGCGGCTCCGCCTGGCGTTGTGGGAGTGGTCCCGGGATCCGGCGCCGGCGTCCCCGTGCCCGGGGTGGTTCCGCCCGTTCCGTCCGTCGCTGTTCCTCCGGTGCCCGCGCCCGTTCCGGCGCCCGTACCGGTCCCTGTTCCGCTGCCGGTGGTGGTTCCAGCAGGTCCCGCTGCGCTTCCGGCGCCGGCAGCCGTACCTGTACCGGAGCCCGCGGACCCCGCCCCGGAACCTGAGGTACCTTGCCGGGTAGGGGTTTGGGGCCGGGTGGCGCCCGTCCGCGCCGCTCCGCTGCGCGCGCTGGCCTCCAATCCCGACGCCGGCCGTCCGGTCGCCGGGACAGAGTCCGTCCCACCGGCGGGTGCTTGGGCGGCTTGCTGGCCGCCTGCAGGAGTGCCGCCGTCGCGAATGACATCCGCAGCCTGCGCCCCGAACACCGACGCCAGCAAGCCGCTTCCGTCCGGGCTCTGCGCGGCCGTGGCAGTGGCCACCGTCAGGACCGTGGCGGCCGCCGCAGCCGCGGCCGTCATCTTCACCCGTGACCGCGGCGCGTGCCGTCCGGCAGCCGGGTGGGTCCGGTGGCCCGGGGCGTGCGCCCGGGCAAAAAGGTGCTGCGCGGTGCCCCCTACCGGGAACTCCGATCGCTTTGTTTCCTGTGTTCCGCGGGCCTGTACAGCCGCAGCGACCGGACCAGCCGCCGTCGGGCTTTCCTCCTGACTGGAGGCGGCACCAAGGCCCAGGGCGCCGGCCACCGCTGCCGCGGCACCGAGGCAGATGGAAGACTTGGGATCGGCGTCGACGGCGATCGGCCGGCCCAGCCCTGCCGAGATCAGTTCCGCCACGAGCGGGATGCGCGAGGAGCCGCCGATCAACAGCACGGCACTCAGGTCCTCAGGTGCCAGCCCCATGCGCTCCAGGCTTCCCTCAAGGGCCTCCACGGTGCTGCGGACCGGTGCCTCGATCAGGTCCTCGAACTCGGACCGCACAATACGGATGGACTGCTGCGTCCCCGGCAGAGACACTGAGATGGTTGCTTCATTGTCTGCGGAGAGCGCTTCCTTGGCCTCACGGCATTCACGGCGCAGCCTGGACAACCCGGCCAATGTTTCCGGCGCTTCGGGGTCAAGCGCGGCCACTGTCCCGCCCAGGTAATCAACCACATGACGCACAACGGCGGCGTCGAAGTCGGCGCCGCCCAGGGTTTCGATGCCGTCCGGATCGCCAAGAAGCCGGAAATCGCCGGCCGCCACCTTGCGAAGGATCGCGGTGTCGAACGTCCCGCCGCCCAGGTCGTAGACCGCGATCGTGCTGCCGTCCTCCACACGCGTCTGGGAAGCGTAGTGCAGGGCGGCGGCCTCGGGTTCGCTGATCAGGGTGACTTCCGGGAGGCCGGCTTGCGCAAGGGCCTCGCGCACCACGGCGGTGCGGTGTCCGCCCCAGGACGCAGGATGGGTCAGGACGAGGGCGGACGCCGGACCACCCTCGCGCTCCTCCGCCCGGTTCACCACCCAGCGGGCCATGTGGGCGAAAACCTCTTCCGGAGCCAGCCACGAATCCCCTGCCGCGATGGGTACGGAGTCGCCGATGCGGCGCTTGAACTCGCGCACCATCCGTGCGGGGTCATCAAGGCCCCGGCGCTCGGCGGCCTCGCCCACCAGGACCCGACCGTCCTCTGCGAAATACACTACCGAGGGCACGGCATTGCTGTGCAGTCCCAAGGGCAGGATGGCGGGCCTTGGAGCGGCACCTGAGGCGGAGGGCTCCGTTGGTCCAACCCGTTCAACGGGCTTCATCAAGGCTGCTGCGGTGAAACTTGTCCCGACGTCAATGGCGAGAACGTAGCTCATGGTTACCTCGAAAAAGAACACGGCATAGCGCATGCGGTCTTCATCACAAGCGGGTTCCCAACAAGTTAGCACTTGCCTTGGGCGCGCAAAAGGCTCAATTACTGAATCGGCCGACGCCGGTCAGGGCGGCATGACGGGCCAGCCTGGCCCGGTCCGGACAGAAGCCCTGTTCAGGGCCGGGATGCGCGGCTCAGAGGCCGGAGTAGGAGTGCAGTCCGTTGAAGACCGTGTTCACCAGCGTGAAGTTGATGATGACGCAGGCGTAGCCCACAATGGACAGCCATGCCGCACGGGTTCCGGTCCAACCACGGGTGGCGCGGGCGTGGAGGTAGCCGGCGTAGACCACCCAGATCACGAACGTCCACACTTCCTTGGGGTCCCAGCCCCAGAAACGGCCCCAGGCTTTCTCTGCCCAGATGGCGCCGAACATCAGCGTAAAGGTCCAACCGACGAACGCCACCGTGTTGATCCGGTAGGAGAGGTTCTCCAGGCTGAGCGCGCTGGGCACGAGCCGCATGAAGCCCAGGGTGTCGGCGCGGCCGGCGGCCAGGTTCTTCTGCCGGTAGGACTGCACAAGCTGCAGCGCGGACATGGCGAACGTCAGCGTGAACAGCGCCGAAGCCAGGACAGCGATCGAGACGTGGATGATGAGCCAGTAGCTCTGGAGCGCAGGAACCAGATGGCCCACGGGGGTCCAGAACGCCACCGAGGCGGCCACCAGCATGATGATGGCCAAGCCAACGATGAACGTGCCCAGGAATCGCAGGTCGCGGCGGATCAAGGCGATCAGGAACACTGCCACAGCCACAAAGGCGCCCGTGGTGAGGAACTCGTACATGTTGCCCCAGGGCACGCGGCCGGCGCCCAGGGCACGGGTCACCACGCCGGCGCCATGGATCAGCACGCCCAGGACAGTCAGCGCCACACCCACGCGGGCAGGCACGCGGCGCTCGGCCGCGTACTTCATGTCGCCTGCCGCCGTGGATTCCTCCAAGGAGATGCCCGACGCCGGACGCCCGGCCCGGTCAGCCGGCCCGCCGTCGTCGTGAGTTCCGGCTGTTGCACCGGCGCTGCCGGCCGCCACGGCCACCTTCGTGGCAGCCGACGAGGCGGCCGCCTTCAGGTCCACTGCCCGCAGGGTCTTGCTGCTCCTGGCCAGGTCCCACGCAAAGGCGATGAAGGCCACGGTGTACGTTCCGGCCGCGAGCAGCATGAACAGCTCGCTGTACTGGCCCAGGGTTTCGTTGATGACGGGCATTACTGGTCCTTCGAGGTTGTGGAAGAGACTGTATTGGAGGCATTGGTGGTATCGGTGGAAACCTGCCACTCACGGGCAAAGAGCTCACGCAGTGCTGCGGCTTCACCGGTGAGGCGGTGGTCTTCACCGCGCGCCAGGAGGCCGTACTCCACCATGGTGCGGCCGTCCTGGTGGGTTCCGGTGCGGACCCAGACGCGGCGGCGGCCGATGTAGAGCGAAGTCACCAGGCCGGCCACTGCAAGCAGGCCGAAAATCAGGGCATAAAGCTGGCCCGGGTTGTGGTGGATGTCCACGCCCACGTACTTCTTGACCCCGTCAAAGGTGATGCTTCCCTTGCCGTCGGGCAGGTCTTTGGTCATGCCCGGTGCCAGCGTAATGCCCCCGGCTTCCAGGTCCCGCCCGTTGAGTTGCTGGAGATCGGAGACATCGAGTTCGAAGACGTTCTGCGGCACACCCTTGTCCAGGCCCAGATCCCCGTAGTAGGAGTTCAGGCTTAGCTGCGGGTTGAACAATTCCGGGCTCGCGCTGAAGGACACGCCGTCGTCCGTGACATAGGCCGTGGGAAGGAAGAAGCCCACAAAGCCCAGCTGCTCGGGCCGGCCGTCCGGAACCTTGATCACCACGGACGAGTAGTAGTTGTCGCCCTGCAGCTTGGCAACCACCGGGCCCTGGAAGGCAACGTTTCCGCTGCCGTCACGGACCGTCACCACGGGGGCGTAGCCATTACCGGTCAGGTAGACACTGGTACCGCCCAGGCTCACGGGCTCGTTGACCTTGAGGACTTCCTTCTGCTCCGGTGCGTCCGGGGAATCCTTGGTGGTCACATCAGCGGTGAAGTCGATGGGCTGGCCGATCTTGCCCGCCGATTCGCGGTCGAACTGTGCCTCGAACTTATCCAGCCGGATGGAGTAGGGCTGCAGCCAGCTGCTCTGGAAGTTGGTGCCTGGAGTGAATTGGTCGTAGCCCACCAGGGTATTGACGAACGTGTCGCCCTCAACCAGGATGCGCTGGCCGCTGTAGCCGAAGAGGCCGCCAATGGCCACGGAGACCAGCACGCCGATCAGGGAGGTGTGGAAGACCAGGTTTCCAACTTCCTTCATGAATCCCCGCTCGGCACCCAGGTTCGGCAGGTCGCCGTCGGCGTCCCTTACCTCAACGCGGTAGCCGCGCTTCCTGAGCAGCCCGGCGGCGTCATGGATGGCCTTCGACGCCGGGATCCCGGCGTCGGCGGGCAGCACCAGGGTGCCGTACTCCGGAAGCCGGGACAGGCGCTTGGGCGTGCGGGGCGGCTGCGACTTCATCGCCTTGTAGTGGGCGATCGCACGCGGCGTGACACAGCCGATCAGCGAGATGAACAGCAGGAGGTAGATGGCCGAGAACCACGCCGAAGAATAGACGTCGTACAACTGGAGCGCATCCAGGAGTTCGCCGTAAGACGGATTGTCCTTGATGTACTGCGTCACCACCGACGGGTTGGCAGGCCGCTGCGGGAAGAGCGAACCGGGGACCGCAGCGATGGCAAGGAGAAGCAGCAGGAACAGCGCAGTGCGCATGCTGGTCAGCTGCGTCCAGGCCCAGCGGATCATGCCCTTGACACCGAGCGCGGGCAGGGCGGCGTCGGACTTGGCCTGCTGGAGCTTGTCCCCACCCTCGGACGGGGCTTCGCCGGCGGTTGGCGATTTCTTCTTGGCTTTCACGGACTCGCTCATCAGATCGGCAACTTCACGTCGGTTTGGAACCAGTACTGCAACTCGGTCACCCACATGCCCCACACACCGGTGGCCATCAGGATGCCGAGCAAAACCAAAATGCCTCCGCCGGTCCGCTGGATTGCCAGGCGGTGCTTCCGGAAGAAGGCCATCACACCCATGCCGCGGCGGACCGCCAAGGCGATCAGCAGGAACGGGATGCCCAGGCCAAGGCTGTAGATGAACGCCAGCAGGGCGCCTTTGGCCGCCGACGAACCGCCGGAGAGGCTGAGCAGCTGCACGGCGGAGTAGGTGGGACCGATGCAGGGCGCCCAGCCGAGCCCGAACGTCAGCCCCAGCAGGGGCGCACCCCACAGGCCGGCCGGCGGCTTCGCGTGGATCTTCGCATCGCGCTGCAACCACGAGAACCCACCCATGAACACCACGCCCATCAGAATCACCAAGAGGCCCAGAATCTGGGTGATCCACGCGTTCTGGCGGCCGGTCACGAGTGTCCCCAGCTGGCCGAACGCGCCGCCCAGCAGGACAAAGATCACCGAGAAGCCCAGGACGAACAGGCCGATTCCGGCCAGCATGCGGCCGCGCCGCTGGCGCTGGAGGTCGACGCCGGTCAGTCCTGTCACGTAGCCCAGGTAGCCCGGGACGAGCGGCAGCACACAGGGCGACAGGAACGAGACAAGCCCGGCCAGCAGCGCCACGGGCACGGCCAGGAGCAAGGACCCGTTGAGGATCGTCTCGGCGAAGGGACTGTTCATGGTTGGCTACTCGGCTGCCGCGGTGGTGATGAGCGCTTTCAAAGTGCTCTTCTCGATCTCGCCGAGCACGCGGGATGCCACCCTGCCCTCCTTGTCCAGGACCAGCGTGGTGGGCACGGCGCCTGGAGGCACGATCCCGGACACGGAGAGCAACACGGCTCCGTCCTGGTCATTGAAGCTGGGGTAGGTGATGTTGAAGGTCTTGTCGAAAGCTTCTGCCGTGGCTTTCTCGTCCCGGAGGTTCACGCCGAAGAACTGCACGCCCTGGTCCTTGAACTCCTGGTGGAGGGCCTCCAGCTGAGGGGCTTCGACACGGCAGGGCGCACACGCGGCGAACCAGAAATTCAGCACGGTGACTTTGCCGACGATGTCTTCCGGCTTGACGGAGGAGCCGTTGAACAGGGTGCCTTGGAGCTGCACGGGGGCGCTGCGGTCGGCCTTGGCGAACTCGGTCACGGAGCCATCGCCGGCCACGTAGTTCTTGTTGTCGCCGGCGCGTGCCTGGTCGGCCAGGGAGTCCTTTTGGGCACAGGCGGACAGACCCATGGTGAGCCCTGCAAGGAGTACTCCGCCGGCAGACAGGACACCGCGGCGGGAGGGGTTGTTATCCATGATTCGCTTTCACGCTCCGGGGGTGCTGGCGGCACCGGGAAGCAGGACGGCAGCCGGCTCGCTGTAGTCGACGCGGACGATCCTGCCGCGATCATCCAGGACCAGTGACGTCAAGGACGTCAGGGTGCACTCGCGTTTGCGGGGATCATGCGCAAGCCTGCGCCCCTCGGCCGTGAGGCGCGTGGTCCAGATGGGCAACTGGTGGCTGACCATGATGGCCTCGGCCCCGTCTCCCCCTGCTTCGATCGCTGCGAGCCTGGCATCCTCCACCGCGGCCAGCATTCGCGCGGCCTGGTCTTTGTAGGCTTCTCCCCACGATGGCCGCATGGGGTTCCGGAAGTAGAACCAGTGCTTGGGCTTCAGGAATTCACTGCGGGTGGGGTGCAGCCCCTCGAAGTGGTTCTCGGCCTCGATGATGCGGGGCTCGGTGTGGATTTCAAGCCCCAGGGCTTCGGCCGTAGGCATAGCGGTTTCCTGCGCGCGCGTCAGGGGCGACGCCACGAGATGGACGATATTGGACCCTTGGCGGGCTCGTTCGGCGAAGTGGTTGGCGAGCATGCGGGCCATCTCCCGACCCCGCTCGGAGAGGTGGAACTCGGGCAGCCGGCCATACAGGACGCCATCGGGATTATGAACCTCGCCATGGCGAAGCAGATGGACAGTTGCTTGGGGCATGTTTACCAGTTTCTCAAAGATACGTAGCGATCTGAAATCTTCTACCGAGAGTAGAACTCAAAGATTTCCCAAAAAGTTCCGTCACGTTGGAATAAAAGATGCATATGCATGTTTATACTGGATACGAACCTCGGTTGACGCTTCAAGTAATCACCCGGGGTAGCACCGGAACCTTCCACTAAGAGGAGCAACAAGCATGATGACCCTTCCCGCCAACGTCACCACCGGCACCTGGACCCTGGACAACTCGCACAGCGAAATCGCCTTCACCGTGCGCCACGCCGGCATCAGCAAGGTCCGTGGCCAGTTCAAGGAAGCCGAGGCAACCCTCGAGGTCGGCGAGACCCTCACCGACTCCAAGGTCACCGCCTCCATCCAGACCGCCAGCTTCGACTCCGGAGACGCCAACCGTGACGGCCACGTCAAGGGCGAGGACTTCTTCGACGTGGAGAAGTTCCCGGAGATCACCTTCGTCTCCCGCCACGTCAAGGCAAACGGCGACGGCTTCGACCTTGTGGGCGATCTCACCATCAAGGGTGTCACCAAGGAAGTTGCCATCGAGACCGAATTCAATGGCGTGGCCGTGGACCCCTTCGGCAACACCCGCGCCGGCGTCTCCGGCGAAACCACCATTAGCCGCAAGGAGTTCGGCCTTACCTGGAACGCCGTCCTCGAGGCCGGCGGCGTGCTGGTCAGCGACAAGGTTGTCATCAATCTCGAACTCGCCTTCATCGCACCGGCTGCTGCCTGAGTTCCCGGCAACCCCTGCCTGAACGGCGCCCCTTTTGGCTTCGGCCCGGGGCGCCGTTCTGCTTTAAGCCGGCTTTGGCTGGCGGCTCTCCCGGGTGCACCGGTCCGGCCCCGCGCAAGTTGCCTCCAGTACCCGCCGGATTGCCTATGTTTACTGCACCCTGCGGTCTAAAGTGATGCCATGAGTACCCCGGATGAAACACCACAGCCACAGCAGCCCGGCGCCCAGCCTCCGCAGCCCGGCAATGTTCCGCCTGCGGGTTACCAGCCCCCGCAAGGCTACCAACCGCCCCAGGGCTACCAGCCCCCGTCCCCGCCCGGCCAGCACCAGCAACCGGGTGCCTACAACCAGCCCGGCCAGCAGGGTGGCGGGTACCAGCAACCTGGCCAGTCCGGCGGCTTCCATTTTGAAATGCCCACGGACGGTCCCAGGAACTTCAACGATGTCCTGCCGCAGGGAGGCTTCTCCGGGCTCTTCAAGACCCAGGGACTTCCCACGGAACTGAAGGTCTCCTACTTCATCTGGGTGATCTCGGGGCTTCTCGGCCTGTTGTTCGGGTTGATCGGATTCTTCGCCCTCATTGCTGCCTTCGCCTTCGCGCCAGGGCTCGCCGCAATCGGCCTGGTCCTGCTCCTCATCAGCCTCGCCGTGGCTGTGGCGCAGGTAATCCTGGCCATGAAAATGAAGGAAGGAAAGGAATGGGCCCGTTTGGCCCTGACCGTCATCGCAGGAATCTCCCTGCTCCTTGCCATCTTCGGTGCGGCCAACCTCGGCGCAGCAGGCTCCGGACTGGGCAGCAACCTGTTCGGCTTCCTCGTCAGCGCCGTGGCCGTCGTCCTCATGTGGCTGCCCAACTCGCAGCTGTGGTTCAAGGCGGTCAAGGGCACCGCCTGAACTATTCGACGGCAGGTGCGCTGCCGCCGTCGTGCATTCATCCGCATGCGTGGTTCGCACCGAAACAGTGCCGGGAGCCGCGGCTGGTCCACTGGACCGGCCGCGGCTTTCATCATCAAGGAGTACGCCCGCGTGATGATTTGCGGTGCTCAGGGGCGAAATCCAGCGTGTGATTCTCCCCCGCGCCGGACCGTGGAGGTACGGTGGAACCAGAACCACGCTGGGGGCAGGGTTTTGCTTTTCCCGGCAGAGGTACCAGCAGTCCACCCAAGCAAAGGAATGCCATGAGCAACCCTCCATACCCGCCGTCCAACCCCGGCGATTCCCAGCCTGAGCAGCAGGGCTCCCAGCCGTCCACTCCCCAGTATGGACAGACGCCCCAGTACGGACAGCAGGCACCGCAGTCCGGACAGCCTTCGGCTCCCCAGTACGGGCAGCAGGCGCCCCAGTATGGGCAACAGGCCCCGCAGTACGGACAGCAATCGCCCCAGTACGGGCAACAGGCTCCGCAGTACGGACAGCAATCGCCGTATGGCCAGCAGTCCTCCCCCTACGGCCAGCAGGCGCCCCAGTACGGCCAGGACACCAACTGGCCCAGCCAGCAGCCCGGGCCCAGCAGTGTTCCCCAGTTGGTCAACACCGCTTTCTGGATGATCATTGCCGCCGGCGTCCTCTCCGCCATCAGCTCCTTGGTCCTGGCCTTCTCCGGCGCGCAGCCGATGATTGACCTGATGGTTGCCGAGGCCGAACGGCAGGGACAGGAATTCCCGCCGGAGGCCTTCGAGGGCATGCAGGGCCTCTTTGCCGTCAGCGGCGTCATCGGAGCCATCATCTCCCTGGGTCTTTACGCACTGGTCGCCTTCCCGGTCCGCAAGGGCAAGAACTGGGCCCGCATCCTGGGCACCGTCTTCGCTGCGATTTCCGTCTTCGGCCTGACCAGCGTGTTTACCCTCGGTCCCACCTACGGCTTCCTCCAGCTGGTGGTGATCCTGCTGGGAGTTGCGGCCATTGTCCTGCTGTACCTGCCGGCGTCGGCTCCGTACTTCCGGAAGCAGCAAGCGTTCGGCAACCCGTACCAGAACCCCTACGGCCGCTAAAGAATCACGCACAGGGCGCGGACCCGGTAAAGCTACACAGCTTGGCCCGGTGTCTGCGCCCTTTGTGCGTGGTAAGCCAGGATCTGGAGTTCGGTGGCCATATCCACCTTGCGGAGATTCACGTGGGGCGGAACCTGGAGGAGGACCGGGGCGAAACTGAGGATGCTGCGGATGCCGGCAGCGATGACCCGGTCGCATACTTCCTGCGCCACCGTGGCCGGCAGTGCCAGGACCACCATGTTGGTATGGGTGCGTTCCAGGACGCGTTCCAGTTCAGCGGAGTCGCTCACGCGCAGCCACCCTACCTCGTTGCCGATCACCATGGGGTCGGCGTCAAAGATTGCAACAACGTCAAAGCCACGGGATTCGAACCCCCCGTACCGCGCCAGCGCCTTGCCCAGGTTTCCGGCGCCGACGATCGCCACTTTCCAGTCATGGGTCAGTCCGAGCGCGGCGGCAATATGGCGGCTCAGGTATTGGACCTCATAGCCCACGCCCCGGGTCCCGTAGGAGCCCACGTAGGAGAGGTCCTTCCTGAGCGTCGATGAACTGACGCCGGATGCCTCGGCCAGCGCCTCCGAGGAGACACGCTCCACGCCCTCGGCCAGCAACGAATTGAGCGCGCGCAAATAGAGGGTCATCCGGGCCACGGCCGCGGGCGGGATCTGCTTTGCCGCAGGTTCGTTGTCTCCGGTTGTAGCTCCCGGGGACGGTTCCAGCGCAGTCACGGTGTTCTCCATTGCGTCGCTTGTTGTTCCACTCTATGGCTCATTGCCGGGCTCAACCAAAGCGGCCGCATGCAACCTAGCAGGCTCAGGCTTCCATGACTTTCCTGATGGTGCGCTCCAACCGTTGCTCGTCGATCTTCCAGAAGTCGCGCTGCACGCCGTTGACCAAAACCACCGGGATCTCCTCGGCGAACCGGTCCCGGAGGTCGGGGTCGCCGTCGATCCCGCGCTCGGTCCATTCGATCCCCAAGGCGGCCGTAACACGCCCGACGGCGGCACGCGCCTCAGTGCACAGGTGGCAGTCAGCTTTGGTGAGGAGAACGATGTCGGGAGCAGCCATGACTCCACATTAACCCCGTCTCCTCTCTCACATCCCACCCCCGGTATCGCCTTCTGTGTGCCCTCAGCGCAGGACACCGGCAATTGACTAGACTCGAGGCATGCCCGAGGAGAAGAACGCCGCTGTCGCCGCGACTGCCCGAGCACAGTTGCACACCGGCGAAGCTGCCTTCTTCGACGTCGACAATACGTTGATGAAGGGCGCCAGCCTCTTCCACGTTGCGCGCAAAATGTACGAACGCAAGGCTTTCACGCTGTCACAGGCGGCGGGGTTTGCCTGGAAGCAATTCAAGTTTGTCCTGCGGGGCGAGAACATGGACGATGTCCACGCGGTTCGCGATTCCGCCTTGACGCTCGCGGCAGGGATCACGGTCGATGACATCAAGGCCCTTGGCGAAGAGGTCTACGACGAGATGATCGAGTCCAGGATTTGGCCGGGCACCAAAGCCTTGGCGGAGCAACATCTTCGGGTGGGCCGGCCGGTATGGCTGGTGACGGCAACGCCCATCGAAGTTGCCACGGTCATCTCCACCAGGCTGGGTTTGACCGGCGCTCTGGGAACGGTGGGCGAGATCGAAGGTGGCATGTACACCGGGCGGCTCGTCGGCGACATCCTGCACGGCCCCGCCAAAGCCGTCGCGGTCCAACTGGTGGCTGAGCAGGAAGGTCTGGATCTGGACCACTGCTGGGCTTACAGCGACTCCGCCAACGACATCCCCCTCCTCACCATGGTGGGCCACCCCGTCGTCATTAACCCCGACTCACGCCTGCGCAGGCACGCCCGGGAGAACAACTGGCCTGTGTATGACTTCCGTTCAGGTCGCCGGGCGGCAACCCTCGGCCTCAAGGCCGCTACAGTCGGCGGGGCCATCTACGGCTTATGGCGGGGATTCAGCCGCTTCCGCACCCCGCGCTGACCCTCTCTCACCAAAACCCCCACCCACCCCAACCCTCGTTACCTTTTTCGTAGCCCGTTTCCTGGTGCAGGATGTGGGTGTGCTGGCCTGCTGGTCCCGGCATGATTTCAATCCTCTGTCGATCGATGATCTTGAGAGTGTTGTCACCGGGATTGGCAGGTGCCGGGGAGATCGCTAATAGGGGCAGGACAGTTCGGGAACGTCGTGCGTAACGTGGATGCCGGGCCCTGACACCGCGGACAGGCCAGCACAGGCAGCTGACTACGACCGGAGGTGCCGAGGGTGATCGAGAATCATGAAATTGCTGACGTGTTCGTCGGGCTGGATGTTGGCAAAGGCGTCCATCACGCCGTTGCGTTGGACCAGGCCGGGAAGAAACTGCTGGATAAGGCCCTGCCCAATGACGAAGCAAAGATCCGGGAAATCCTTGCCGGGTTGGAGGGCAAGGGACGGGTCCTGTTGGTGGTGGACCAGCCCGCAACGATCGGGGCGTTGCCGGTAGCGGTTGCCCAGGCTGCCGGTGTCCTGATCGGGTATCTGCCGGGGCTGGCAATGCGGCGGATCGCGGACCTGCATCCCGGAGAAGCGAAGACCGACGCGCGGGACGCGTTCATTATCGCTGAGGCGGCCAGGACCATGCCTCACGCCCTGCGCTCGGTCCGGTTGGCCGATGAACAACTCGCGGAATTGAGCATGCTCTGCGGCTTCGATGATGATCTGGCCAAGCAGGCTACGGCTACTTCGAACCGGATCCGCGGGTTGTTGAACCAGATCCACCCTGCTCTGGAACGGGTGTTGGGACCCTACATGGCCCATCCTGCAGTGCTGGACCTGCTGCGGATCTGGCCGACCCCTGAAGCGCTCCGTCACGCCGGCCGGCGCCGGATCGGGAACCGGCTGACCAAACTCGCCCCACGGCTGGGCGAACGCCTGGCAGATGAGATCATCGATGCCCTGGACCAGCAAACAGTTGTTGTCGTGGGCACGAACGCTGCGACCATCGTCCTGCCGCAGCTCGCGGCGATGCTCTCCGGGCTTCATAAATCCCGGATGACCGTCTACGCCCAGGTTGAAGCCCTTGTGGAGGCCCACCCTCTTCACCGGGTCCTGATGTCGCTGCCGGCCGTGGGCATCAGGACCGCTGCACGAATCCTCACCGAAGTCGCCGGGAAAGATTTCCCTACCGCCGCGCACCTGGCCTCATACGCCGGTCTGGCACCGGTGACCTGGCGCTCGGGATCCTCCATCCGGGGCGAGCACGCTTCCAGAAAAGGCAACAAAGTCCTCAAACGCACTCTGTTCCTCTCCGCCTTCGCCGCCCTCCACGACCCACCCTCCCGGGCCTACTACGAACGCAAACGCGCCGAAGGCAAACGCCACAACCAGGCCATCATCGCCCTCGCACGACGACGCTGCGACACCCTCTACGCCATGCTCCGCGACAGCACCCTCTACCAACCAAAACACCCATCAACAGCTTGACGAAAAACATAGGGGCACTCTCACCAAAACCCCCACCAGCGCCGACCCTCTCTCACCAAAACCCCCACCAGCGCCGCCCCTCTCTCACCCCTTCATGGTTGGCGGCAGCAGCCTGTGGATAACTTCTGCACGCATCGGCCTTCCTGGGAAACAATGCCGGTATGCAAAAACCGTCGCCCCTTCCTACCCTGCTGACTTCTGCTCCCTTCACCCTCAAAGAGGCGCGAGCTGCGGGCCTGGAACAAAGGCAGCTCAGGAAAGAGGCCACTATCGAGGGTGTCAGTCAAGGGATCTATCGTCCCGCCGACTGGGACTTCAACCTGGCGGCTGCGGCACGGTCGCTCTCTGCCGCGAGTCCTGGTGCTTGGATATCCCATGTAACTGCTGCCCGACTTCATGGCCTCTGGCTTCCTCCTTGGCTTGCCGATTCCAATGAACTGCACCTCAGCAAGCCGCGAAGTCTGCCGTCCGTCCGAAGACGTGGCATCATCGGACACACGCTGGTCCTGGACAAGTCCGAGATCGAGTTCACGCAGGGCATGTGGATGAGCACCCGCTCCAGGACATGGCTGGACTTGGCACGCCAACTGCCGTTGAAGGACCTTGTCTGCATCGGCGATCAGCTCATTCGGGTCCCACGACCGGAATTTGAGGGCCGGAGCGTCCCCTTCGCCTCAATCCCCGAATTACGAACCATGGTGTCCCGGCACAAGAATCTCCAGGGAGTGGTCCGCGCGCGGGAAGCGTTGAACCTTCTGCGCGTCGGTGCCGACTCGGCGCCGGAGTCCATGCTCCGTCTCGCCATGCTCCGTCTCGCCATGCTCGACGCCGGACTTGCCGAACCCGAGTTGCAGATACGCCTCCGCGATGACGACCCTTTCTCTCCGTCAGCGGACCTTGGCTTCCGTGCCCGGCGCCTGGCAATTCAGTACGACGGCGGCCATCACCTCGAGGAGGAACAGTACTTCAGCGATCGACGGCGGGACAAAGCCTTTGCGGCGGCCGGTTGGACGGTTCTCATCTTTGGAAAAGAGGATCTGGCAGATGGGTTTGCAAAGGCAATCTCGAAAATCAAGAAGGCCCTGAGGAACAGCTGGATCGACCCAGCCGTCGCGTCGGGATTCCGCGACGATCGGTGAGAGAGCGTCTCGACAAACCGCACCATCGGTGAGAGAGCGTCCCGACAAACCGCACGATCGGTGAGAGAGCGTCCCGACAAACCGGACGATCGGTGAGAGAGCGTCCCGGGTGCAAAAATGCCCGCCGCCTGGACAGGCAACGGGCATTCACGCTTGGCGAAGTATCTCTACTTCTTATTGCGGCGCTGGTGGCGGGTCTTGCGAAGCAGCTTACGGTGCTTCTTCTTGGCCATACGCTTGCGGCGCTTCTTGATAACTGAACCCACGAAAGTTCCTTACAAACTAGATGAAGGTCCTGTCTGTTGGAACGGATCCGCGGACTAAGCAGCAGACAGTACAACTGACAGATTCTTACAATGACGTAAAACGTTCCTTAACAGGGTACCGCTTCAAAGAGGCACCCTGTGACCACGGCCCACGGAGCGGGCCATGGGAGGCCTCAGGCGGTCTCCGTCTGCCCGTCCACCACGGCACCTTTGAGGTACTGGGCCACGGCCTCTTCCGGAACCCGGAAGGAACGGCCAAACCTGACGGCGGGCATTTCCCCTGAGTGGACCAGGCGGTACACGGTCATTTTGGAAACACGCAAGACGTCGGCCACTTCAGCCACCGTCATGAAACGTGCCTTCGAGAAGTTAGTCTCTGCGGACATTTCCCATATTCCTTTGCTCTCAGACAGTAAGACACCCCCAGAAAGAACGGTGTGCCGATGCTGAGCCATCAAACAACCATGTGCTGGATACTCTAGTGGCTGATGGGGCCAATGTGAAAGCACTTCCAGGAAAGTGGGACCGCACTCCCCGCTTATTCCCCGACTGCCAACCGACGTTTCCGGGCCGAGGCAGCCAACTGCTCCAGGACGGAAGCCGTGACGTCCCACTCCATGCAGGCGTCCGTAACACTCTGCCCGTACACCAGTTCCTGCTCCCCCGCGAGCTGCTTTGCCACATCCAGGTTTTGGGCACCGCCCACCAAGAAGCTCTCCAGCATCACACCGGCAATGGGAGAGGACGCCCCGGCTTCGAGCTGCGCGCCGATCTCCAGTGCAACTTCCGCCTGGCGGTGGTGGCTCTTTCCGCTGTTGGCGTGGCTGGCATCCACGATCAGGCGCGGATTGAGTCCCTTCGCGGCGAGCTTGGATGAGGCCGCCGCCACGTCAGCGGCAGAGTAGTTCGGCCCCTTGCGTCCGCCGCGGAGGATCACGTGGGTATCCGGGTTGCCGGCGGTGGCCACCAAAGCCGCCCGGCCGTCGTCGTCGATTCCCAGGAAGGCCTGCTCAGCGGCAGAGGCGCCGCACGCATCAATGGCCACCTGCAGGTCGCCATCGGTTCCGTTCTTGAAGCCGATGGGCATGGACAGGCCCGAGGCGAGCTGGCGGTGGATCTGGCTCTCGGTGGTGCGGGCGCCGATCGCTCCCCAGGAGACGAGGTCCGCCATGTACTGCGGGCTGATGGGTTCCAGGAACTCCGTGGCGGTGGGCAACCCCAGGGCGGTGACCTGCTTGAGGAAGCCGCGGGCCGCGCGCAGTCCGGCGGCGATGTCGTGGCTGCCGTCCAGGTGCGGATCGTTGATGAGGCCCTTCCAGCCAACCGTGGTGCGCGGCTTTTCGAAGTACGTCCGCATGACGATGAGCAGGTCTTGCTTGTGCTTCTCGGCCTGGCTGACCAAGCGGCGGGCGTATTCCAGGCCGGCCTTGGGATCGTGGATGGAGCACGGACCCACGATCACCAGGAGGCGGTCGTCCACGCCGTCCATGATGGCGCGGACCTGATCACGGCCACGGTCGACGACGGCTGCTGAGCGGGCGTCCAGCGGCAACTCAGCGATGAGGTCCTGGGGTGCCGGAAGCGGCTCGAACCGGGCGACGCGGAGATTGGAGGTTGCGGGCTGGGCGTTGTCCGAGGTCAACGAAGATTCAGGGGCGATGCTGGTCATGTTCTGGGTCCTGTCCGGGAAACGGAGCGGGCCCCTTTTCAGAACCCGCCGGATATGGCGAAGGGCAGAGAATCATCTCTGCCCTGTTGGCTCTGAAGGAAAGTTGGATGCGTGTCAGTTAGACGCGGGCCCCTCCAGAGCCAACGAAAAATACGCATACCAACGCTTAGTCATAGCCACACCATAACCGCGCAGGTTCACACCCGCCAAATCGTGTCCGTCAGGATGACAATATTTTGCGCAGGAACTGCAGCTGCGCGATCCAGTGGTGTTCCTGGCCGCCCTCGTGGTTGTTGAAGCGGTACACCTCAATGTCCTTCCCAGGGGATCCGCCCGAAGCACCGTAGTTGTTGTAGCTGGCAAACACGGTAGAAGGCGGGCAGATATCGTCCATCTGGGCGGCGGAGAACAGCGCCGGGACAGTGGCCAAACGCCCAAGGTGCACCCCGTCAAAGTAGTTCAGCACGGCCAGCGTGGACTCGTACCGGTCCCGGTGCCGCCCGAGGAACGAGGCGATTTCCGGGTAGGGCCCGCGGGGTGCGATGTCGATCGCCCGCGGGAAGTCCTGCAGGAAGGGGACGTCGGGCAGGGCGGCGATCACGCCGTCGAGCCTTCCGGCCGCCAGCCCGGCAGCGGCCACGGTGATGCCGCCGCCCTGGCTGACGCCGGTCAGGACCACTTTGGAAGGGTCGACGGCGGGATGGTGCTGTGCCGCTTCCACCGCACGGAAGGCGTCGGTATAGACGCGTCGGTAGTAGTACTCATCCTGGTGGGCGGACCCGCGGGTCATGAGCCCGGCATAGTTGACGCCCCCGGCGGACGGGTGCGGATCCGGAGTATCACCGGACACGCCACCGTATCCCTGGCCGCGGGTGTCCATGATGAAGTGCGCATAGCCGGCCTGCGCCCAGCGGGTGTTCTGGTTCACCAGCCCGCGGCCACCGGAGTAGCCGATGTACTCCACCACTACCGGAAGGCGCTCCCCGGCCTCAAGGTGTGCCGGCACGTGCAACCATCCCTTGATCCGGTCGCCGCCGAAGCCGGAGAAGGTGACATCGAAGGTATCGATGACGCTGAGGTAGTTCTCCACCGGTTCGAAAACGGCGTCGAGCGGGATGTCGCGCGCTTCGGCGATGGTCCGGTCCCAAAAGGTGTCGAGGTCAGCGGGCGGGACCGCACTGGAGGTGTAATTGCGGAGCTGTTCCAAGGGAAGGTCGAAGAGTGGCATGGTCCGTTCCAGGGAGAGAAGAGGTGTGACGATAGGCGGAGCTTGAGGACATCCTATGTCATAAAGGAGTGGCGCTTGTCACAGACCCTTAATCTAAGGACAACGCGGCGCGGGCGGAACCAGGCTCGACTTGAATCGTTACATTCCGGACCGTCCGCGCTACACTGTCACTGAAACGCGGAAAGCGCTTGCCCAAGGAAGTGCCAACCGCCCGCCTCGCCTGCCCGCCCCAGAGGAGAGACCCATGGAGACCGCTTCCACAGAGTCCGCACACCAGCCGGCCCCCGACCCCGTGGTGCCGGTACGGATTGCTTTGGTGGGGGTCCATGGCTTCGGCGCCCACCACCTGGGCAACCTGGAACGGCTCAGCGCCCACGGCACAGTGGACCTGGTTGCCGTCGCCGACCCCAACCCGCCGGCGCCGGGCAGCCTGCCGGAGACCACTGCCATCCATCAGGACCTTCGCGGCCTGCTGCGCGGTAACCACCGCCCGGACATCATTATTGTGGCCACCCCCATCCAGACCCACGCCCCTTTGGCCCTCGACGTCCTGGCATCTTCGGCCCATCTTTACCTGGAAAAGCCACCCGTAGCCTCCATGGCGGACTTCGAACGACTCCAACAGGCAGCCGCGGTCTCCGGCCGAAGCGTCCAGGTCGGTTTTCAAAGCCTCGGATCAAAAGCCCTGGCCGCACTGGCGCACCTGGCCCAAGGCCGTGCATCGGAGGAACTTCCGGCCATCGGAACACTCAAGGGGATTTCCGCCACCGGCCGCTGGGTACGGGACCGCGCCTATTACAAGAGATCGCGTTGGGCAGGCAAGCGGAGCCTCGACGGCGTGGACGTCGTGGACGGAGTGGCCACGAATCCGCTGGCACACGCCATTGCCACTGCCCTGCGGATTGCCGGTGCCCGCAGCGTAGATGACCTCGCGTCGGTTGAAACGGATCTCTACCGCGCCAACGACATTGAATCGGACGACACCTCAGTCATCAAGCTCCGCACAGCGGCCGGACTGCCCATCACCTGCGCACTGACCTTGTGCGCGTCGGAGTCCGTGGAGCCCTACGTCACGTTGCAGGGAACGGAAGGAACTGCAGTTTTCCATTACACCGGGGACCGCGTCACGGTGACCACGGAGGCCGGCGAAACCACCCACGACTTCGGGCGCGAGGACCTGACGGAGAACCTCCTGCAGCACCTGAAGGACGGTACGCCGCTGCTCAGTCCCCTGGAGGACAGCGGCGCATTCATGCAGGTCCTGGAGGCGATCCGCACAGCAGAAGATCCCGCCCCCATTGACCCCCGGTACATTGAGTGGGTCGGTTCGGGAGACCAGGCGCGCGCAGTGATCCGTGGGATCGAGGACGCCCTCCAGCGCGCAACATCGGCGCATGCCACGTTCTCCGGGCTCGGGCTGCCTTGGGCCCGCCCCGCCGTTGACGGCTCCCAGGATCTCTTCTCCCCCGGCGCGCACGCCGCCCCGGCGGGCGCGGACACCACCGCGGCCGGCGCGCACGCCGCCCCGGCGGGCGCTGACACCACCGCGGCCGGCGCGCACGCCGCCGCGGAAGCAGTACTGCGCACCGGCGCGACATTGGAGAAGGGCCTCTCCCCCAGGCCGTACGTGCACCCGGCGCGGACGCCCGGCGGTATCACGGTGACAGACCACCTCCCGACAGACCATGTGTGGCATCTTGGCGCAGGTTTCGCCCTCCAGGATGTGAACGGCTGGAATTTCTGGGGTGGCCGCAGTTACCGCAGGACTGCTGGCAAATATGTGGATCTTGATGACCACGGCCGCATCGAAGTCCGTCACGTGCACCGTGGAAGCAACAGCACCACCCTTCACCTCGAATGGCTCACAGCCGATGGCGAGCCGCTGATGCATGAACAGCGCAGCTACGAGCGGACCCTCCTTGATACCCGCACCTGGCGACTTGGCTTCCGGACGCAACTGACCGCCGTCGTGGATGTCTCCCTGGGCAGCCCCGGCTCCCATGGCGCCGCCGGGAGCGGTTACGGCGGGTTCTTCTGGCGGCTTCCCGCCCATGGGTCCCCGCGCGTCTTCTCCTCCACGGCTGAGGGCGAACCAGACGTGCACGGTTCCGTTGCGCAGTGGCTGGCCTGGACAGGAGAGTTCGACGGCGGCCCTGCCACTTTGGTGTTCGCCGCACCGTCCGAGTCTGCCGACCCGTGGTTTGTCCGGTGTGAGGGCTACCCGGCAGTCGGGTCCGCGCTCGCCTGGGACGAGCCGGTGTCGCTGGCCCGTGGCGCTTCACTCTCCCGCAGCAACACCGTGTGGATCAGCGACGGCATCCTTACCGCCGCAGAGGTGGAAAACCTGGTGTCCGGGACATAACCACCGGGTCTCAGATCGTGTGACGCGGCCGCCGCGAATGGCGCCACAGCAGCAGGCCGATGATGACGGCGGACGTCATCCCCAGCGCGCCGGTGACCACCAGCCCGGCCCTCACGCCAAAGTCCTCCGTGAGCCAACCGGCCAGCAGGCCACCCAGAGCGTGGCCGCCCAGAAGCAACGGGAAGTACAAGGCCAGGACCCTCCCGCGTACGGCTGCCCCTGCTTCCAGCTGCACGGCGGTTGCTGCGCTGGTCAGGAACATCCGGGTCATGAAACCCACCACCACCAGCATCACGGTGAACAGTTCCTGGTGGGGCATCAGGGCGGCCACCAATTGGCTGAGCCCAAAAAGCCCGGCGCTCGCCACGATCCCCTTCCGGCCAGAACGCTTGATCCGCGGCGCCAGCAAGGCACCGGCCAATGCACCCAGGGCGCTCACGGTGTTGAACGGGCCAAACCCCGCGGGGCCGCTGTGCCAGACCCGGTCCGCAAAAGCCGCCAGGACCACGGGACCGTTCATCCCAAAGGCTCCCAGCAGGCCGGCCAGAAGCATGATGAGCGCAAGGGGCGGGCGGGCCCTCACAAAGTGGAAACCGGCCAGGATCCGCCCACGTCGTTCCGTAAGGATCTGTTCCGGTGGGTGATGGAGTTCGCCGGGCCGGATCGCGATGATCATCAGGATCACCGCCACCCCGATCACCGAGTTGGCGGCAAATGCTGCTGCAGCACCAGCCTGGGCAATGACTACGCCGGCCAAAGCCGGACCGGCCATGGCACCCAGTTGCCCGATCGCGCTGTTAAGCCCGATCGCTGCGGGAAGTCCGGCGTCGCCCACCACTTCGTTGACGAACACCTGGCGGGCGGGGCCATCGATGGCGCTGGTGATTCCCAAAGCGACGCAGGATGCGTAGACCACCCACACATCCGTTCCGCCCGCGGCATTCCACGCGGCCAACCCGGCCGCCAGAACAACAGCGACCGACTGGCACAGCAGGAGGATCCGCCGCTTCGGGAACAGGTCCACCAACACCCCTGCCACGGGACCCACCACCAGCATCGGCAGGAATTGCAGGGCAACGGCAAGACCCACGGCCGCCGGACTGCCGGTCAACTGCAGTACCAACCAGTCCTGGGCCAGGCGCTGCATCCATACTCCCCCGCTCCCCACCAGCGACAGCACCACGAACATGCGGTAGTTGTGATGCCGCAGAGGGTAGTGCCAGGTGTCTGTTGAGGGGGTCCGGGGTGTGCCCGGGGTGTTCTGCGTGGATCGCTGGGACTGCGGGCGCGGTGACACGGGGGCGGTCAGCTCATTTCGAGGGGTTTTTGACGGGCTGGGTTTCCGATGAGCGTGGCTGGCCGTCGGTGCGGCGTGAAGCGTCCCGCACCTTGACGGCGGCGACGGCAAGGACAAGGGTGCCGGGAACGATCACGAACAGTGCCTGCAGCATCCACACAAACACCACGGCCATGAACACCGCGGCCAGCAGGAGCAGTGTCCCGCTCCAGTCACGCAAGGCATCATCCTTACCTCGTGCCCATGCCGCCTGCCACCGCTGGCGCCCCGGCAGCGCATTGGCCTCTCCGCCCCAGCTTCCGGCGACGCGCAGGAAGAGCACTGCACCCGCGCCCGCGAGCAGGAGCGTGGCAGGAAGGACCACTTCCCGCCCGGGAAGCTGCCCCACGATAGCGAGCAGCAGGTTCAGGACAATCACGACGGCGGCGACCGCCGTCGTGATTCCCGTACGCCAGCTGCCCGGCAGCGCACGGCGGAAAGTGCCCCACAGGCTTCGCAGGGAATCATCCCTGCCGCTGAGGTGCCTGTCGAGGTGCTCGACGCCGGCCGCGTAGGCAGCCGGCGCCGTCACCAGGGGCAGTGACAACAACATCACGATGACGCCGGCCAGGATCGTCTCGGAAAACAGGGCGAAGCGGCTGACCGGAAGGCCCGGTTTTCCCGCGGACTCTCCCGTGGTGTCCAGGATGCTCATTGTCCGTACCCTTCTAGCCCTTGAGGCCCTGCGTGGAGACGCCTTCGACGATGTAGCGCTGGAAGACGAGGAAGAAGACCAGCACCGGCAGCAGTGCCAGGACGGACATGGCGATCATGGCGCCGTAATCGGAGGACTGGGTCTGGTCCACGAAGAGGCGCAGCGCCAGCGGAAGCGGGTACTTTTCCGGGGTGTTGAGGTAAAGGAGCGGGCCCAGGAAATCGTTCCAGCTCCAGATGAAGGAGAAGATCGACGTGGAGATCAGGGCCGGTTTCATCAACGGGAGCATGATGGACCCGAAGATCCGGACGTGTCCGGCGCCGTCGATGCGGGCGGCCTCGTCCAGTTCGGCCGGGAGGCCACGCATGAACTGGACCATGAGGAACACGAAGAACGCGTCCGCTGCCAGGAACTTCCCGATCAACAGCGGGATGTAGGTGTCCACCAGCCCGAGCTGCTGGAACACGATGTACTGCGGAATGATCACCACGTGGAAGGGCAGCAGCAAGGTGGCGATCATCATGCCGAAGAACAGGCTGCGGCCGGGGAACTTGATCCTGGCGAAAGCGTAGGCCGAAACCGACGCAGAGAGCACGGTTCCCACCACGGCGCCCACGGCAAGAATCAGGGAGTTGGTAAAGAACGTCAGGGTTGAGACCCCGCCGATACCATCCATGGCGGTGACGAAGTTGTCGAAGCTGAAGTTGTCGGACCACAGCGAGGTGTTGGCCCCGCCGATCTCGGAATTCGGCTTGAACGACGACGCGATCATCCAAAGGGCCGGGTACAGCACGATTCCGGTGAGGACCAGCGCCGCGGCGTGGAAGATGATGCTCTTGGCCCGTTTCGCCACCGCGGATTCAGACTTCGGGTTGTACTCCGGGGCCTGGACCTGCGCCGGCGCGGGCTGGGTTGAAGGTGCCATGGTTGTCATTTCGAATCACCGCTGTAGTGGACCCAGGACTTGGACGTCCGGAAGATGACCAGGGTCAGGATGCCCACCACGATCAGCAGGAGCCAGGCCATCGCCGAGGCGTAGCCCATCCGGAAGTCGCTGAAACCGCGCAGGTAGAGGTAGAGGGTGTAGAAGAGCGTGGAGCCGGCCGGGCCGCCTTCACCGTTGGAGATGATGTAAGCGGAGTTGAAGATCTGGAAAGCGTGGATGGTCTCCATGAGGAGGTTGAAGAAAATCACCGGCGACAACATGGGCCAGGTGATGTTGAAGAACTTCCGCACCGGACCGGCCCCGTCCATCGATGCAGCCTCGTACAGGTCAGCCGGAATCTGCTTCAAACCGGCCAGGAAGATCACCATCGGAGCGCCGAACTGCCACACGGTCAGCAGGATGAACATGGGCATGGTCATGGATGGGTTGCCAACCCAACCGCCAAGGTTGATGCCGAAGAAGGACAACCCTTGGTCCACGGGACCGGAGTCGCCGAACATCGCCTTCCAGACAATGGCGATGGAAACGGAGGCCCCGATCAGCGAGGGGGCGTAGAACGCCGAGCGGTAGAAACCCTGGCCCTTGCGCTTGCTGTTGAGCAGCATGGCCACGGCCAAGGCGGCCGCAAGCTTCAACGGCGTCCCCAGGATCACGTAGTTCAAGGTCACGCCCACCGACTGCAGGAAGCGTTCGTCCTGGAACAGTGACACGTAGTTGTCCAGGCCGATCCACTTGGGTGGATCGAACAGGTTGTAGTTGGTAAAGGACAGGTACAGCGAGGAGATCATTGGCCCTACCGTCAGGGCAATGAACCCCAACAGCCAAGGCAACAGGAAGGTGTAGCCGGCGCGTGCGTCCGCACCTTGCTGCCGCGGCTTGCGCGACAGCGGGGCCGGGGACGTCCGGGGACGCCTGCTCAGGGTTGGGCTTTGAGTCACGGGATCATTCCGTCGGTCGGGAAAGCCTGTATCAGGCGTTCTGCTTGATGAGGTCTTCGGCTTCCTTGAACCAGGCGTCCGCCGCGGCGTCCACCGTCAGCTTGCCGTAGTTCAGTTCCGAGCTGATGCGCTTGAATGACGATTCAAGCGTGCCGAAGCCGACGATGGGCGGTTCCGGGGCATCCTTGAGGTACTTCTCGATCGACTTTTCGTAATCGACCACCACTTTGTCCGTACCTTCGAAGGTGGTTCCGTCCCGCTGGGTCTTCGACGCCGGAACGCCGCGGGAGGTCTTGAAGATCTGGCCGACCTCGGGGTCGTTGACCATGAAGTCGATGAACCTGGCAGCTGCATCCTTGTACTTGGTCTTGGCGCTGGCGACCATCAGCATGGACGGCTTGAGGAACAGGCCAAGGTTGTCGGGATCGTCCGAGGGGACGGGGACAAGCTTGAGTTCCTTGGCGCCGCTGTCTCCGAGGTAGCCGGCCATGAAGTTGTCCCACGTGGCTTCCGTAGCGGTGACGTTGGACCCGAACGGCGATTTGGGCAGCAACTGCGTGACCTTGTCCTCCGGGACGATCGCACCTGTGCCGCGAAGATCCGACGTGAGGTTCCACCACTTCTTCATGTCGTCCTTGGAGAAGCCCAGCTTGCCTTCGTCGGTGAAGGCCTCGATGTTGTTCTGGCGCAGCCAGATGTTGAACATCCACCACACGCCCGTGTAGTCAGTGCCACCGAAGACGGCGCCATTGCCTTTCTGTCCCACCTCGGCAAGGAACGCGTTGTATTCCTTGTAGTTCCAGGTTCCGTCCGGCTCGGCGATGCCCATGGAAGCAAGTTTGGCGGGGTCATAGTAGATGGCAAAGGCATTGGTGCTTGTAGGAATGCCGTACGTCTTGCCGCGCACCTGGCCGGACGGCAGCAGCGACTTGTCGAAAGCTTCCGTATTGATTTTCACGGTGCCGAGGTCAAGGAGCTGGTTTCGCTGGCCGTAGTCCCGGAGGTAGGAAAGGTCCCATTGCATGACATCCGGGAGGCCACCGCCGGCTGCTTCGGTGGCACGCTTCTGCCAGTATCCGGCGAAGTCGGTGAAGTTCCCGTTGACCTTGATGTCAGGGTTTTTGGATTCGAAAAGGGCAATTGCTTTCCGGGTGCGTTCGGCACGGTCGTCGTTGCCCCACCAGGTATAGGTGATGGTCACCGGGTTCTCCGCGGAACCCGTCTGTCCCGAGGACGACGATTGGCCGCACGCTGAGAGGAACGCGGCCGATGCGGTGCCGAGAGCCAGCGTGGTAAGGAAATTCCTTCGATTGATCATGAGAGCCTCCTTGCTCGGTTGGTGCAGCTTCTTCAGCGCCTCTACAACGTGGCAGTGATCTCGCTTACACTCGTTCTGAATCGATACAATAGCTCTAATCCCACATGTGGGCAAGCGTTTTCCAAGAACGCGTTTTCTCACATTGCGGACGCACCACCCCGGCTACCATCCGTCTGCACCTCTGCCCGCACTACGAAGGAGTTCCCTTGTCCTCCCCCGAAAACCAGCACCACGCAGCCACATGGAAGGCCATCAACGGACTGGGCTACGGAGGTGATTACAACCCCGAACAATGGCCCCGCGACATCCGGCTCGAAGACATCGGGCTGATGAAGGAGGCGGGGGTCAACCTGCTGAGTGTGGCGATCTTCTCGTGGGGGCTTTTGGAACCCGTGGAAGGACAGTACGACTTCGCGTGGCTGGACGAGGTCATGGACAACCTCCACGGCGCCGGGATCAAAGTTGCTCTCGCGACCGCAACAGCATCGCCTCCCGCCTGGCTCGCCCGCAAATACCCCGAAATCCTCCCCGTCACTGCGGAAGGCATCAGACTGGAGCGCGGCTCACGACGCCACTACACGCCGTCGTCCGCTGTTTACCGCCGCTATGCCGCCGGCATGACGCGGGCCCTGGCCGAACGCTATAAGGACCACCCCGCACTGGCGCTCTGGCACGTGGACAACGAACTCGGGTGCCATGTGGGCGAGTTCCACGGAGAGGAAGACGCCCAGGCCTTCCGCGCTTGGCTGGAGCGCCGCTATGGTTCCATCGAGGAATTGAACGACGCCTGGGGAACGGCATTCTGGTCCCAGCACTATGCGTCGTTCGACGAAATCATTCCGCCCGGCGCCTCGCCCACCACGCTCAACCCGGGCCAGCAACTGGACTTTGCCCGGTTCAACTCGTGGGCGTTCATCGACTACTACCGCATGCTCCTGGCCGTCATCCGCGAGGTCACCCCCGACGTCCCTGCCACCACCAACTTCATGGTCTCCAGTGCCACCAAGAACCTGGACTATTTTGACTGGTCCAAGGACATGGACGTCATCGCCAACGACCACTACCTTGTAGCCGCCGACCCCGAACGGGAAATTGAACTCGCCTTCAGCGCAGACCTCACCCGCGGCGTCGCCGGCGGCCGGCCCTGGATCCTCATGGAACACTCAACCTCGGCGGTCAACTGGCAACCCCACAACCAGCCCAAGATGCCCGGCGAGATGCTCCGTAATTCCCTGGGACACGTAGCCAGGGGCGCTGACGCCGTGATGTTCTTCCAGTGGCGCCAAAGCAAGGCAGGATCGGAAAAGTTCCACTCCGCCATGGTTCCGCACGGTGGGCGCGACACCCAGGTGTGGCGGAACGTCGTGGAACTCGGGGAAGCCCTGGGCAAACTCGCGCCGGTGAAGGGTTCACGCGTGGAATCCCGCGTGGCCATCGTGTTCGACTATGAGTCGTGGTGGGCCTCCGAACTGGACTCCCACCCGAGCCAGAGCCTGAAGTACCTCGAGACGATGCGGGCCTTCCACCGCGCGCTGTACCTCCAGGGTGTCACCGCCGACTTCGTCCATCCGTCGGCGGACCTCTCCGGTTACAGCCTGGTCCTCGTGTGCACGCTGTACGCCGTGACCGACCAGGATGCCGCCTCCATCGCAGCTGCTGCCGAAGCCGGAGCCACCGTGCTCATCAGCTACTTCAGCGGGATCGTGGACGAACGCGACCACGTACGGCTGGGCGGCTATCCCGGCGCTTTCCGCGAACTGCTTGGCATCCGCAGCGAGGAATTCCATCCCCTCTTTCCGGGCACCACCGTCACCCTCAGCGACGGAACAACGGGCACGCGATGGAGTGAACATGTCCACGCGACCGACGCCCAAGTCGTCTCCACCTTTACCGGCTACCCGCTGGACGGCGTCCCCGCCGTCACGCGCCGCTCCGTGGGCGCAGGATCCGCTTGGTACCTCGCCACGCTTCCCGACGCCGACGGCATTGAAGCACTCACCGAACGGCTCCTGGCCGAAGCCAAGGTGACGTCCGCTGCCGAGGCGGCTCCCGGCGTCGAACTGACCCGGCGCCGCACCGCCGACGGCAGCAGCTTCCTGTTCGCCATCAACCACAGCAGGGAAGACGTCACGGTCAAGTCCGACGGCGACGAACTCCTCAGCGGGCTGCGCTTCAGCGGCATCGTCCCCGCCGGAGGAGTGGCCGTGATCGCGGAAGACCACCCCAACTAAGTCGCATTTGTGCGCGTTTTGAGCGCTCAAAACGCGCACAAATGCTACCCAGTTGGGTGCCGGGAGAGTGGTGCCGCGTCGGGAGAGTGGTGCCGCGGCAGGGAGGGAGTTAGGCGCGAAAAAGCGCCCCGGACGAACCTTGTGGTTCGCCCGGGGCGCTTGGGTTTCGACCGAGGCTAGGCCCCGATGGCCGACTTCATTTCATCCACAGCCTTCTTGCCTGCTTCCTCCGCGGTGAGCCTGTTGAACAGGACCTCGGAGGTGTACCGCTTGATGATCTCCTGGATGGCCCCCGCGCCCTTGGGCGGAGCTGCGGGAGCTTCGCCGAGCTCCTCCTTGATCTGGTCGATGAAGGTCACAACCTTGGTGTCGGCAGGTGCCAGCTTGGAAGCGATGGCTTCGCGGACCTCGGAGTTCGGGTAGACACCACGGTCAGCCAGGAGGATCTCGCCGGCCTTCACATTATTGGTGAGGAAGTTGATGAACTTCGCCGTCTCTTCAGGGTGCTTGGTCCGGGACGAGGCGGACCAGAACTGCGAGGCCTTGTACCAGAGCTGCGAGTCAGCGGCCTTGCCCGTCTTGGACGGGAAGCGCAGGATCTGCAACTCTCCGCCGGCCGCCTTCTCCAGGGCCGGAAGCTGGTTGGACCACCAGAAGGCCATGCCGTTCTTTCCCGTCGCCAGGCCACTCTGGTCCAACGGCGCGGCTTCCGCTTCCACGATCTCCGAGGCCGTGGGAACAGCCTTGTTCTCGCTGAGCTGCTTCAGGAACTCCCAGTAGCCCTTGATGTCGTTGGGCTCAAAGCCAAGCTTGCCGTCCTCCGTGTACAGGGACTTCCCATTCTGGCGGAGCCAGACACCCAAAGATGCCTCGTCCGTTCCGTAGGCGGCGGCGCCGTAAGTGCCCTTGGGCGACTTCTCCGTGACCTCGCGGGCAATCCGCTCAAAGTCATCCCACGTCCAGGTCTTGTCATCCGGCAACGGAACACCTGCTGCCTGGAAGACCGCCGGGTTGGCAAGGATGGTTGCGGCATTGATGCCTGCCGGAATGCCGGTGAGGCCCTTGGCGCCCTTGCCTGCATTCAAGGCAGCTTCGTCCAGCTTGGACGTATCGATCTGGTACTTGGACAGGTCCAGCAGGGCACCACGCGTGGAATACTCCGTGATGTACTTCTCGTCCATCTGGATGATATCCGGAGCATCGTTTGCGGCGACCTGCGTAGCCAGCTTGTCCCAATAACCTGACCAGTCGCCGTACTCGGCCTTGATGGTGATGTTGGGATTTTCAGCTTCGAAGGCCTTGATGGCTTCCTGCGTCAGCTGGGCCCGTTTGTCGCCACCCCACCAGGAGAAGCGAAGCTCGACCTTACCGTCGGCGCTCTTGGCCTCGGACCCTCCGCCGCAGGCGCTGAGGGCCAGAACGGCTGCGGCCGTGGCAGCTATGATGGCGGAAGCCCGCAGCTTGCGCCTGGTTCGCTTGGCCTTGGGTTCCATCGCGGGAGCTGCTGCTCCTGCCGGGGCGGTGGCTTCACCCTTGGGAATTACCGGCACTGTTGTCTCCGATCTTCTTTGATCCTGATGTGTGAGAAAGCGTTTTCTCATTGGATTGATGGTACAAGTCACAATCTTGTGTGACAAGACCTTTGCTTGTACTAGTTGTTGGTTTGAGACGAGCCCGCACTTTGGCGCTCGTCACGACCGGCCGGCGGGGTCGGAATGGACCGACCCCACCGGAACGCCCGTATTGCCTATTTGATGCCGGTGGTAGCAATGCCCTTGATGAGGAATCGCTGGCCGAACAGGAAGACCAGGAACACGGGCAGCAAGGACACGATGGACATCGCGAACAGCGATCCCCAACTGGTGGCCGACTGTGAGTCAACGAAGGCGCGCAGTGCCACCGGGACCGTGAACATGTCCGGGTCGGTGAGGTAGATGAGCGCGCTGAAGAAGTCGTTCCAGGTCCAGATGAAGGTGAAGATGGTGGTGGTGGCCAGGGCCGGCACCATCAGGGGAAGAATGACGCGGAGGAAGATCCGCGGGTGGCCTGCACCGTCAATGCGGGCGGCCTCATCCAGGTCTTTCGGAATGCCGCGGATGAACTGGACCATGAGGAAGACGAAGAACGCGTCGGTAGCCAGGAGCTTGGGCACGATCAACGGCCAGAAAGTATTCACCCAGCCGATCTGGGAGAACAGGATGTACTGCGGCACGATCACCACGTGGAACGGCAGCATGATGGTCAACAGCATGATGCCGAAGAAGAGCTTCTTGCCCGTGAACTGGAGCCGCGCGAAGGCGTAGGCGGCCATGGAGCAGGAGATCAGGTTTCCCAGGATGGATCCGAGGACCACGATCGCGGAGTTGATCATGTAGTGCCCGAACGGATGGGTCAAGGCGGACCAGCCGTCGGTGTAGTTGCTCATCTCGAGGTTCTGGAGCCAGAGGCCGGGTTCACGGAAGATGAGGTCGTTCGGGCGCAGCGATGAGACGACCATCCACAGGAGCGGGTAGATCATGACGCCGCCCACAATGATCAGGATGGCGTGCTTGATGAGTCCCTTGATGCGGGCGCTGCGGCTGAAAGCGAGGTTTCCCGGTGATTCGCGGCGGCGGGGGCTCTTGCCCGGCTTGTCGGAAGAAGAACCGGAGGCGGCGGGCAGGGTCTGAGTTTTAGTCATCGTAGAACACCCAATACTTTGAAGCGATGAAGTTGATGGCCGTAAAGGCACCGATGATGACCAACAGGAACCAGGCCATCGCTGACGCATAACCCATGTCGAACTGGCCGAAGCCCTTCTGGTACAGGTACAGCGTGAAGAACATGGTGGAGTCTGAAGGCCCGCCGTTGCCGCCCGAGACAATAAACGCCTGCGTGAACGACTGGAACGATCCGATGATCTGGAGCACCAGGTTGAAGAAGATGATGGGGCTCAGCATCGGCAGCGTGATCCGCCAGAACTGCTGCAGCGTGGTGGCACCGTCAACCTTGGCCGCCTCGTAGTACATGTGCGGGATCTGGCGCAGGCCCGCCAGGAAGATGATCATGGGGCTGCCGAAGGTCCACACGTGCAAAAGGATGATGGAGCCCAAAGCCGTGTTGGGATCGGAAATCCAGCCCGGCCCCTGGATACCGATCATGGCCAGGACCTGGTTGACCAGGCCCGTGGTGCCGAAGATCTGCTTCCAGAGGATGGCGACGGCAACGGAGCCGCCCAGCAGCGACGGCAAGTAGAAGATGGACCGGTAGAACGGCAACCCGCGCAGGCCCTTGTCCAGGACCAACGCGATCAGGAGCGCCACGGCCAGCTGCAACGGAACACCCACCAGCACGTAGGTGAAGGTCACGCCCAGCGAATTGTGCAGACGGGCATCACTGAACATCCGGACAAAGTTGTCCAGTCCCACCCAGGCCGGCGGCTGCAGGAGGTTGTAATCCGTGAAGGACAAGTACAACGACATCAGCATGGGTCCCACGGTGATGACCAGCAGGCCAATCAGCCACGGAAGAAGGAAGATGTAGGCGGCCTTGTTATCGCGGCCGTTGGCCTTCTTCTCCTCCTTGCTCATGGGCCCCTTGCGGCGGGTCATGGTGGAGAGTTCGCCAATAGCGCTCATTGCGTCCTCCCTGCGTGACCCCGGACGCCCTGCGGCGTTGCGGGGTGATGCTGTGCGGCCATGTGGTCTCCTTTGGTCATCGTGGCCTTCCACGGAATTCTTGCTGGGAAATGCTGCCGTCCGGGACCGCCGGGTACTCCGGCGCTACCACCTGATTCTCCAGGATCAGGGTCCCGGCGTTCAGCGGCTCCGTACCAAAGTAAACGTTTTCTTGACCCATGTACAGCCTTTTGCTAATTTTTGAGAAAGCGTTTTCTTAAGAACGCGCAACTGCAGATCGAGCCCACGCTGAAGAAGTCCGGCGTGCGGTCCTGCACACCCATCCGCCCCAGCAAAGCAGGACTCATTGTTGCCACAGACAGCCACGACGGCTGGCATCGCCGGGAGGCAGCGACGCCCCAGCGCGATTGCCGGCTACGAGGATTGGCCCGGCTACGCCGCCGACAACCCGTACAGGCCCGCTTCCAAAGACGCGAGGCTGCTCGCCGGCGCTCTCGGTGTTCCGGCCGTTACGCCCGGTACTGCAATCACGGTGGACTGGGAAGTCGAAGACAACAATGTGGTGACGTCCCGCCTTTCCTGGCAAACGGGTTTCGGTCCCGGGACGTCGGCCTGGCTCCTCCGGCCAACCAGCATCGCCGGGCCGCTCCCCGGCCTGCTGGCCCTGCACTGCCATGGCGGCATCAAGTCACACGGCGCAGAGCGCTTGGTCGGGATCCCTGCTGAGGCACCGAGGCACGACGGCGGTACAACCTCCCGGCCCGGGCTCGGTCCACTTCCTCCCGGCCTGCAGGCAAAACTCTACGGTGGGCGGCCCCTGGCTACCTGGTTGGCCCGGCAAGGATTTGCCGTACTGGCCCACGATGCCTTCATGTGGGGAAGCCGGAGATTCCACCTGGACCCCCTGCCCTACCGGACTGCCCACTGGCTGGATGGCCAGGAGGCACTGTGGCGGGAGGCCGGCGTCGTACCTTCTCCGGCGGAGAGGTACAACGCAGCAGCGGCAGCACACGAAGAAACCGTGGCGAAGGCCGCCACCCTGCTTGGCTCGACGATCGCCGGCACGGTGGCGCACGATGATCTCACTGCCTTGGGCGTCCTGGCTTCCCTGCCCGGAGTGGACGCGGGGCGTCTTGGTTGCATCGGGTTCTCCGGTGGCGGTGGCCGGGCCATGGTGCTCGCCGCGCTCAGCCCACAGATCCGCAGCTACGTGGTGGCGTGCATGATGACCACCTTCGAATCGCTCCTTCCCGCATACGTGGACGCCCATTCGTGGCTGCTTCACTCGTCCGGACTCCCCCGCCTGGGCGGGTTGCCGGACCTCGCGGCGCGGTCCACGGCCGATGCCTTCCTGCTGCAGTACGGCCTGCTTGATGAGCTGTTCCCCGAAGACGGAATGCGCGACGCCGATGCGCGCCTTCTGGCCGCAGCGCCGGGCCGGTACAGCGGCAGCTTCTGGAACGAAGGGCACGTTTTCACGCCGGCCATGCAGGAAGAAGCGGCGGCCTTTCTCGCCTCGCATCTCATGGCAGAACAACCCTCAACAGCTTCAGCTAGGACCGCCTCATGACCCATCTTGCAACAACGCAAACACTGACCGCAGCCGAACGCTCGGCCCTTCCCACGGTGGCTCTGGTTGGCGTGCATGGCTTCGGGGAACGCCATCTGGAGAACCTCCGACGCCTGGGCACGGCAGGAAAGCTGCACCTCGTGGCCGTAGCGGATCCCGTACCGCCGGCAGAGGGCCAACTCCCGGCAGATGTTGCCGTATTTGGTTCCCTCGACGATCTGTTGGCAGCCGGAGAGACCCCGGACGTGGTCATCATCTCCACGCCGATCCAGACGCACGCACCGCTGGCCCTCGCAGCACTTGCCGCCGGGGCCAACGTGTACCTGGAGAAACCGCCGGTAGCCTCCATGGCGCAGTACGAGGACGTCCTGGCCGCGGCGACACAAGCCGGCAAGCTGGTGCAGCTCGGATTCCAGAGCCTGGGTTCACACGCCATCCCGGCGATCCAGGACATCGTGGATTCCGGCGGGATCGGCGAGGTCCGCGGGATCAGTGCAACAGGACAGTGGCTTCGCACGCGGGGGTACTTCACACGATCCCGATGGGCCGGAAAACGGAGCCTGAACGGGACGGACGTGGTTGACGGCGTCGCAACCAATGCCTTGGCCCACGCCGTCGCAACCGGCCTGTGCCTTGCGGGCGCCAGGACCGTGGCCGATGTGGAGCAGGTGGACACGGACCTTTACCGTGCCAACAGCACCGAAAGCGACGACACCTCGGTGGTCCGGGTGCGTACAACCAATGGAACGGTCCTGACGTGTGCCCTGACGCTGTGCGCCCCCGTGCAGACTGCCCCGCTTGTCACGGTCTACGGCACCTTGGGCCAGGTCACTTTCTCCTACACCGAAGACCGTTTGGACATCACCACCCCAGCGGGCACCAGGAGCGAAAGTTTCGCCAGGACAGATCTTCTGGAGAATCTCCTCACCGCGCAGTCCAAAGAGGATCTCCTGAGCCCGCTCTGCAGCGCGGGCGCCTACGTTTCGGTGCTCGAGGCGATCCGCACGGCCGAGGACCCTAAGCCCATCGGCGCCGGCCACGTGAGCTGGGTGGGCGAAGGGGACCAGGCACACGCGGTGGTGCACGGCATCGAATCGTGGATCCAACGGGCAGCCCTGGGCCAGGCCACATTCCAGGAACTGGGAGCACCGTGGACTTCCGGTCCGGAAACCCCGGTCATGGGCCTGGGCGGAACCACGGTCGCCACTGTCCGGGATGGATCCGAGATCAGGCCCACATCATCCCCACGACCCTACCTGCACCCCATCCGCACCTTGGCCGGAACCGTGGTCACCGATCACGTTCCCGAGGACCACGTATGGCACTTGGGCGCCGGCGTCGCGTTGCAGGACGTTGATGGCATCAACTTCTGGGGTGGCCGCACCTACACCCGCGACGCCGGGGCCTACGTCTGGCGCAAGGACCACGGACGCATCGTGACGGAAGCCGCCGAACACCTGGCCGGGAGAAGGGTGGAACAGCTCGGCTGGATCGGTCCGGACGGCACCCGGATACTCAGCGAACAGCGCGAGTGGCGGTGGTCCGCCGTCGGGCATTCCGCGTGGACGCTGACCTTGGACTTCAGCCTCGAACCGGCCGTAAACCGGACGGTGCTGCTCGGCAGCCCCGGTTCGAACGGCAGGCCGCAGGGCGGCTACGGCGGCTTCTTCTGGCGGCTGCCGAAGGTCGCCGACGCCACCATCTGGACCGTAGACGCCCGCGGTGAGGACGCCGTGCATGGGAGCGTCGCGCCGTGGCTGGCATGGTCGGGAACGTTCGACGCCGGCAGTGGGCACCTTGGCCACCCCGCAACGCTCGTTTTCCTTGCTGCGCCGCAGGCCCCTGACCCATGGTTCGTGCGGCATTCGGGCTATCCGGGGGTCGGACTGGCCCTGGCATGGGACAAACCGGTCCAGGCCGAACCCGGCAATCCCATCCGCCGCACGGTCACCGTCCTCATCGCTGACGGCTTCCTGGCAACACAAGACATAGAACAGCTCATCACTCACATGGGGGAATCGGCATGACCGCTCCAGCTCAGTCCACAACCGTGTCCGGCGCCGCACCGCGGACCGCGCCCGGCAACGCCGCCGACCGCGAGGTAAAACGCCGGCGGGTGCTGGACATCCTCGATGCCGCAGGACGTGATTCGCTGCTGCTGACCACGCACACGGCGCTCACCTGGTACCTTGATGGCAGCCGCGTCCACATCAGCCTGGCAGGCGATCCCATTGCGGCTTTGCTCGTGGACCGGGAAGGCGACCACCTTGTGACCTTCAACAATGAGGCCGGCCGGATTGCCGCCGAGGAACTGCCCCAAGGAGTCAGCCTCCACACGGTTCCCTGGCACGGTCCTTTGCACGCCACTGCGGCAGCCTTGGCAGGCGACGGCAACCCCCTGTTCGAATCCGCGGTGACAGCCGAACTCCGTGCAGCCCGGCAGCAACTGCTCCCTGCGGAGGCAGCCCGGTACGCGCAGCTGTCCGCAGATGCAGCTGCGGCCATGACGGATGTCCTTTATGGGGCAACACCGGAGACCACCGAGTTTGAGCTGGTTGCCGGGCTTGCTGCCCGGATCGTGTCGGTCGGGGCCGAGCCCCTGGTCCTGCTCTGCAACGGCTCAGGGCGCAGCGACTTCCGCCACCCGTTGGCAACGCATGCTCCCCTTGGCCGCCGGGCCATGGCCGTGGTCTGCGCCCGGCGCGACGGCCTGGTTGCCAACGTGACCCGTTGGGTGGCGTTCGACGCCGGCACCCGCCAGGAACTGGACGCTGAGGCCCGCATCGCTGCAGTGGAGGCGGACATCTTCCGGGCCACTGTGCCGGGTGCACGGCTCAACGATGTCTTCGCAGAGATCCAGACAGCCTACGAACGGCACGGCTTCGGCGCCGACCAATGGAAGCAGCACCACCAGGGCGGCCCTGCGGGTTATGCGGGACGGGATCCCCGGGTCACCGCCGACGTGACAGACACGATCGTCCTCAACCAACCCTTCACATGGAACCCCTCCGGGCCGGGCGTGAAGATCGAGGACACTGTGCTGCTCACGGAGGGCGGCATTCAGGTCCTCAGCCTTGACGATCGGTGGCCTGCAGCGGAAGTGGACGGCCGCCGTCGTCCTCTGACGCTGCGTCCGTAGCCCTCATCCCGAACAAACGAAAGGGGCGGGTCACCTTCACGGTGACCCGCCCCTTTCGCGTCCCCCCACCCAAGTAGGTCGCAGTTAAGCGCGTTTTGACGGCTCAAAACGCGCTTAACTGCGACCCAGTTGGGTAGCCGCCGGTGTGGGTCAGGGGAGGGTTAGCGTGCCGTCGACGCGGCGTGGGATACCCAGCGGGTTGGCTTCCTGCAGTGCCGGGTGCAGGATGCTTTCAGGCGCGTCCTGGTACGCCACGGGGCGTTGGAACCTGCGGACCGCCGTCGCTCCCACCGATGTGAAAAGCGAGGTCGTGGCCGGGTACGGACCGCCGTGCTGCTGGGCCCAGTTCACTGCGACGCCGGTCGGCCAGCCGGCGAACAGCACGCGTCCGGCCAGGCCGCTGAGCTGCTCAACAAGCGCCCCGATGTCCTCGCCGGGCTGGGCATGGATGGTCGCAGTCAGGCTTCCCGGGACCTTCGCAAGGGCCTGGGACAACTCAGCTTGGTCGGCGTACTCAATGAGCAGCGTCGTCGGGCCGAAGCACTCCTCCAAGAGCTCTTCAGGCCGCTCCAGCACGTTGGCCGCAGTGGTGGAAAAGACCACCGGCGCTGCGCCATCGGCCAAGGCGTCCTGGTCCGACGTGCCGCTGACCACGGTGACACCGGGCTGGCCGGCAACGTTGCGGAGCCCATGGGGGTAGGCCTCGGCGATGCGTTCGGTGAGCATGGCAGCCGCTGGCTTGTCCTTGCCCGCCTCGGCCAGGTCCACAGCGAAGTCCGTCCCGGCGGGGATGAAGATGAGGCCGGGCTTGGTGCAGAACTGTCCCGCGCCCATGGTGAAAGAAGCTGCGAGCCCCGCGGCGAGTTCCCGTCCACGTTCCGCCAGGGCCGCAGCCGTGATGACCACGGGGTTCAGGCTGCCAAGCTCGCCGTAGAACGGGATGGGCTCGGGCCGTGAGACCGCAAGATCGAACAGGGCGCGTCCGCCGGGAATGGAACCGGTGAAGCCTACCGCCTTGATGGCCGGGTCCTGGACCAGCGCCGTACCTGCCTCGCGACCGCTCACCAAAGCAAAAATGCCCTCCGGGGCGCCCGCCTCGGCCAAGGCCTCGCTGACGATTTCCGCCGTTCGCTCGGACAGACGAAGGTGCCCCGAATGGGCCTTGACGATTACCGGGCATCCGACAGCGAGCGCGGAGGCGGTATCGCCGCCGGCCACCGAGAACGCGAACGGAAAGTTCGACGCCGAGAACACAGCTACGGGGCCAACGGGCCTGAGGATGCGGCGCAGGTCGGGCTTGGGCGGGGTGGCTTGGGGATCGGCGTGGTCGATCACGGCTTCGAGGTACGAACCTTCGGTGATGACGCGCGCGAACAAACGCAGCTGGCCGCTGGTCCGTGCAACTTCGCCGGTGAGCCTGACCGTCCCCAGGTTGGTCTCGGAGTCTGCAATGGCAACGAGCTCCGTCACGTTGGCGTCCAAGCCGTCCGCGACGGCGGTCAGCCAGGCTGCGCGATCGGCGTCGGACGCTGCTGCGGTGACTTTGGCGGCGGCCGCCGCGGCAGCAGTTACTGCCGTCAGGTCAAGAGTTGCTGTACTCAATGTGGTGTCCTTCGGTCGTGGGTGCCGGACGGCCGGCAGAGAATTCGAAGCCCAGGCCCGGGCGTCCGGTACTGCTGAGGCGGCTGTTGCGGATCCTGATCGGTGATGGGCCGTCAAGAATGCCGAGTGCCTGGAAGGAGGCGTCCTCCACGTCTTCCACGCTGACGGCCTCGGCCAAGGTCAGAGCCAGCTGCCCGGACAGCTCGGGAAGGAGGTGCGGAGCGACCCTGATGCTGTTGGCCCTGGCCAGCTCAACAATCCGCCGGAACGGGGTAATGCCGCCGACCCGGACGATGTTGGGCTGGATGATGTCCACGGCTTCTGCCTCGATGAAGTCGCGGAACCGGTAGATGGTGTGGACGTTCTCCCCCAATGCAATGGGCACCGGTGAGTGCTTGCGGAGCCTCCGGTAGGCCCATAGATCGTCCGCACGGATCGGTTCTTCCAGCCACTCCAGCCCGTAGCCGGACAGGACGTCCAGTGCACGGAAAGTATGTGCAAGGTCCCAGCGCTGGTTGGCGTCGATCATGAGCAGCCTGTCCGGTCCAATGACCTCGCGGACGGCGGCCACGCGTTCGGCGTCCTCGCGGAGTTCCGGCTTGCCCACCTTGATCTTCACAGCCCGGTGTCCTGCCGCAACCCACCGCCGGGCTTGCTCCACGAGTTCGTCCAAGGAGTAATGAAGGTTCACGCCGGAACCGTAGACTTCAACGGATTCCTGCCGCTGCCCCAGGAGCCCTGTGACGGACGTGCCGGCCTGTCGGGCTTTGAGGTCCCATAAGGCCAGGTCCACGCCGGCCATCGCGATGGTGGTCAGCCCTCCCCCGCCGGCCTCATGCAGGCGCTTCCACAATTCGTCCCACACGATCTCCGGGTTGGCTTCGAGTCCGGCAATGAAAGGGGCGATGTCGTGGTCCAGGAGGGCCTGTACCGCCTGGGGGCCAATGGTAGGCGTCCAGGAGAAACCGTGGCCGGTACCGCCGTCGTCGGTAGTCAGTTCGGTGACAATCACGTGGTTCTCCGGCGCCTCCACACCCCAACTGCGTAGCAGCGGGACCGTGATGAGGCGCGTGGAGAGCCCGGTGATTCGGCTGGTCATCAGTTGCCGGCCAGCTCGTGGCCCTTGGCGAGGATTGCCTTGAGCTCCAGCAGCTGTTCCTCGGTGGGGTCCACCAGCGGCGGACGCACGGAGCCAACGGGCAGTCCCGACAGCCGCAGACCCGCCTTGATGAGCGAGACGCCGAAGCCGGGTGTTTGGTCGCGGAGCCTGACCAGCGGTCCGTAGAAACCCTCAAGCAGGGCGTTGCGGCGTTCCTCATCACCGGAAACGTAGGCGTCGTAGTAGGCCTTCGCGATCTCGGGAGCCATGGCGAACGCTGCCGAGGAGTACAGCGGGATGCCCAGGCCACGGTAGGCGCCCTGCGTCAGTTCGGCGGTCAGGAGGCCGTTGAACAGTGCGAAATCCGTGCGTCCGCTTGCGTTGATGGCGGAGACGATTTCCTGGGCAAGGCCGACGTCGCCGATTCCGTCCTTGAAGCCCACCACCTTGGGGTTGGCCGTCAGGCGGGTCATGGCAGCGGCCGTGAACTTGGCCGTGCCGCGGTGGTACACGATCACGGGCAGGCTGCTGGCTGCGGCGACGGCTTCAACATAGGCGACTACGCCGTCGGTGGGCCCGGTGACGAGATACGGAGGAAGGACCAGAAGGGCATCGGCGCCCGCTTCCTCGGCAACCTTGGCGGCGGCAAGCGCGTGGCCCAAGGGGCCACCGGCGCCGGCAACGACCGGGACGGCACCTGCAACGACCTCGACGGCGGCAGTCACCACGGTGCGGATCTCGTCGAGGGACAGGGCGTGGAACTCACCCGTTCCACAGGCCGGGAACACCCCGCCCGGACCGAACGGCAGGCGCGATGCGATGTGCTCCTTCAGGAGGGCGACATCCACGGAGCCGTCCTCGGCGAAGGGTGTGACGGGGAAGAAAAGTACGCCGTCGAAATTCATGCTGTCTCCTTGCTGGTTGCTCCCGCAGGCACCAGGCCGCGGTGGGTCTCGTCATTGAGTAATGCTGTGTCTTCGCCCTCATAGGCCGGGGTAAGCTCGGTGCGCCAACTGCGCTTCGGTTCCCAGCCCAGGAGTTCGCGCGCCTTGTCCACGGAGAAGGCAGGGCTGGTGCCCGTGAGGTGTTCCGTCAGAGGACCGCTGCCCGGCAGGAACCGCGGGAACAATTCGGCCAGCGGTGCGGTAGCCAAGGCGTCCTTGGCGCCGACGAAAAAGGTCTGCCCGTTGGGAATGGTGTCCATCTTGGCCAGGAGCACGTCCAGGAATTCCGCAACGTCCCGGGCATCCACGTAGTTGAACAACGCCGGGGCGGACAGCGCGGGATCGTCCAGGCGTTCGCGGACCGTGTGGCCCTGCTGGGTCGGCGCACCCTCCCATTCCTCGGGCGAGATCACGTAGCAGGGACGGAAGGCCGCGTACCGGATCCTGTCCCCTTGCGCGGCGGCAAACATTTGGACCGTCTGCTCCGCGATGAGCTTGGACAGTGCGTAGGCGTTCCACGGCTTGGGCGGCGTCTGCTCGTCCAAAGGGAACGACGGCGGCAGCCAACCTGCCGGTGAGCCGTAACCGAGGGCGGTGGGGCTGCTTGCCGTCACGATCTTCGGGACCCCGGCGTCGGTGGCAGCACTGATCACCGCATAGGCGAGCCGTGTGTTCGTGCTGAAGATGACATCCTCCGGCGCGCTGAAGGGTACCGCGATAGCAGCGAGGTGGATGACGGCGTCGGGGGTTGTTTCCTGGATCAGCCGCGCCGCCTCGCCCGGCGCCAGCAGGTCTGCGGTCCGCTGTGTGGCGCCGGCCGGCAGCTGGTCTGCGGGGATGGCGTCGCGGTCCACGGAGATCACTCCGTGTCCTGCGGCGGCCAGGCCGGCCACCACACTGCGGCCGAGCCGTCCGGACCCGCCGGTGACAAAAATCGTGCTCATATGATGTTCCTTCGTCTACGGGACTGCGGCTATGCCTGGCCGCGGCCGCGGTCGACGCCGAGTCCCAGTCCGCTGATGCGGACCGGCACGTCTGATTCCAGGGACTGGTTTCCGGCGATGCCCACCGAGACGGAACGGAGCCCGTCGATGTAGCCGGAGGGACGGCCCAGTGGGTCGACACCGGGGCCATTGAAGAGGTCCGAAAGCAGCAGGTTGTCGCCGCCGCCGTGTCCACCCTCCCCGTTGATGATCGGTACCTCGTAGGCTGCTTCCCAGTGGCGCTGCACCACGAGCCGCTCACCGTTGCGGCGCACGGCGTCTTCTTCCTCGATGGGAGTGGCGCTGGGGTCAACGACCGTCTTCTTGTCCGTACTGAATTCGACGGCGGCGCGCTCCACCACCTCGAGTTCGGCGCGGCCCTCCGTTCCGTTCACGGTGACGCGGTAGCCCTCCCACGGGCTGTGGGCGTTCAGCGAGTAGCTCAGCGTGGGGCCACCCTGGTAATCCACCACGAGGGCCAGATTGTCTTCAATGGTGATTCCCTCGGTGAAGACGTCCTGGTCACGGCGGTATCCGTCGAACTTCTCGTTGTCGTAGTACAAGGCTTTCAAGCGTTCGTCGTCGCGCAGGTCCAAGCGGAACGGATCCCGTTCCAGGCCGTCCACGGTGCCGCGCTCAGGGCGTGCGCCCAGGCCGCGTTCGCTGGCGTTCTTGTCGCCGTAGAACCGTAACCCGCCCGAGGCGAAAACGCGCTCCGGAACGTCGTTGATCCACCAGTTGACCAGGTCGAAGTGATGGGACGCCTTGTGGATGAGCAGGCCGCCTGAGTTTTTCTTGTCGCGGTGCCAGCGGCGGAAGTAGTCGGCTCCATGGACCGTATCCAGCACCCAACTGAAGTCGATGGAGGTCACCTTGCCGATCACACCGTTCTGGATGACCTCCTTGAGGGCCGAGTTACGCGGCGAATAGCGGTAGTTGAACGTGACCACCACGTTGCGGCCGGTTTCGGCCACGGCTGCGGTGATGCGGCGGCAACCTTCAACGTCGATGGTCAGCGGCTTTTCAACCACGACGTCGGCACCGGCCTCGAGCGCTTCAACGATGTAGTCCGCATGCGTGTAGTCAGGAGTGGTCACGATGACCCGCTCGATGCCGTTGTCCTGGATGAACTCTGTCAGCTTGGCCGGCTCAAAGGTGGCCACAGGGCCCGGTGCGCCGAGTTCCTGGATGAGTCCCTGGTAGAACTCCACACGGCCCGGATTGACGTCGGACAAGGCGATGAGTTCGGCGACGTCGGCGTGCTGGCCGAAGATGGCCCGGATGTACATTTCCGAACGTCCGCCGGTGCCGATAAGCGCAATCCTTGTTCGCTGGCCGGCGGTCCCAGGGGTGGCTGTGGTGGCGGTTGGGTGGGTCTCGGCGGTGTCGACGTTGACCATGGAGGATGCCCCTTTCCAAAGGCAGGAGTGAACCGCTTGACGGCCCGGCTTGTTCTGGGAAGAATCATGAGAAAGCGTTTTCTCAGAGCGTTATAAGCTTTGTATCAAGACTCTGGCGGTCGCGTCAACCATCACCCCAAGGGCGGGGCAGCACGGGACAAGCCAATTGGAAGGGGCAGGATGGCACGCAGGAATACCAACAGGCGCGTTGGCATCGCCGACGTCGCGGAGAAGGCGGGCGTGTCGCACGCCACCGTGTCGCGCGTCATGAACGGCAACGCCGCGGTGGACCCCGGCATTGCCGAGCGCGTGCGGGCAGCTGCCGCCGAGTTGAAGTACCAGCCCAATCCTGTGGGCCGCAGTTTGGCGCTGGGCAAGACGGACACCATCGGCATTGTGGTGCCGGACCTGGCCAATCCCACCTTCCAGGCCATTCTGCGCGGCTTGAGCATCGCTGCCGCGCAGGACGGCTACCGCGTACTGATCGCAGACTCCTCCGAAGTGACAAGCGAAGAAGCGATCCTGGCGGGAGAGGCCCGGCGGCGCTGTGACGGCGTGGTGCTCTGCGCACCCCGCATGCCCGATGCCGAACTTGAAGAACTGGCACCCACGCTCCACCCGCTGGTCCTGATCAACCGGACCACCATCAACACCACCACCCCGAGCCTGAGCGTCGATTATGGGCAAGGCATCCAGGAACTCGCCCAACACCTGGTATCCCTGGGCCACCAACGGCTGGCATACCTGTCAGGCCCGGAACACAGCGCCTCCAACCGCCAGCGGCTGGTGGGGCTGGCGCAGTTCCGCACGGACCATCCGGACATTGAGCTCCAGATGCTGCATGGCGGCTCGAACTTCGATTCAGGCCACGACTCCACGGAAGCCATCATCGCCAGCGGCGCCACAGGCATCCTGGCATTCAACGACCTGGTGGCCATGGGCCTCCTCAGCGGCCTGCATGAGCGTGGCATCAGGGTGCCGGAGGACATCTCCGTCACGGGCTTTGACGATATCCCGTTCGCCAAATACACCACTCCCCCGCTCACCACGGCAGCGGTCCCCATCAACGAGCTCGGCAGCCTGGCTTGGCGCAGGATGCGGGAACAGATCCAGCAGGGCGGCGAAACTCCCGCCCTCCAGCAGGATGAGTTCGCTCCCCGGATGGAAATCCGCAAGAGCACTGCCGCCCCGGCATTGAAGTCAGTTTGAACCCAGCGAGTTGGCACTTAATGGCAATGCCCACGTGGAACATTGTCATCAAGTGTCATCTCGGCGAGGGATTGGCATCCACTCCGGCCTCCGTGTAGAAGCCCCGGATGTGGGCGGCCACAAGCTCCGCTGCCTTGCTGCCATCGTTTGCGTTGACGGCAGCGAGGATGGCGCGGTGCTCAGCCCGAAGCCTTCCTGACGTGGCGCTCCAGTCCGGCAGGTTGCCCGTGAGTTCCCCGGCATAGTTCTCAATGGCCCCGCGCAGGGAGGCCATCATGGCACTGACCACCGCATTGCCTGCCGCCCGGGCCAGGGCCACATGGAACCGCGCATCGAGGGCCAGGAACGACTCAATGTCCGAAGCCTCCTCCATCTGCGCCAGCATGTCCGCAGCCTCGTCCAGCGCGGGCCCGCCGGCCTGCGCACGTTCGGCAGCCCACGATTCCAGGAGGACGCGGGTTTCCACGATGTCTGCGACCGGGAAGTGCCTGGTGGCCACGTGCAGTCGGAGCGTGGACCCCAGGGCCGACCCCGGTTCGGCAATAACGATGGTGCCTGCGTCCTTTCCCGAGCCCACCCCAGCCCGGACCACACCCATCGCCTCAAGGATCCGGACGGCCTCGCGGACCGAGGTCCGGGAAACCTGCAACTGTTCGGCCATGGTCCTTTCGCCGGGCAAGCGCCCTCCGAGGGCCAGTTCGCCGCTGGACAGCTGCTTCTCGATCCATTCGAGGACAAGTTCGTGCGTACGCATACCGAAATAGTAGTTGATGTGGTCAGACCACATGTCCTACAGTGTGGTTAGACCACACGAATTCAAGGGAGAACCGCATGACCGACACCCTCGATCCCAAAATCACCGCAGCCCCCGCCGACGCCGGCAGCGACCAGAACGTCAGCCGCGCGCCGCAGCCGGGTCCCGCCGTCGTACAGCCTCCGGCCCTGAAGCGGCGCGTACCCAAAGTCTCTGACCTGGCGCCCTTGATGCAGTTCAAGAAGCCCGAATTCAGCAAGACTGCGCGGCTCAAGCGGGCGAGCACCATCTGGGACCTGCGGGATATGGCAAAGCGCAGGACCCCGCAAGCGCCCTTCGACTACACTGACGGTGCAGCGGAAGAGGAAATCACCCTGCGCCGGGCACGCCAGGCTTTCCAGGACATCGAATTCCGGCCGGGAATCCTGCGCAACGTTTCCAGGATCGACCTCCGCACGGAGATCCTCGGTCAGGAATCCAAACTCCCGTTCGGCATCGCACCCACCGGGTTCACGCGCATGATGCAGTCCGAAGGTGAGTACGCAGGCTCGCAGGCCGCCGAGGCTGCCGGCATTCCCTACACCCTGTCCACCATGGGCACGGCCTCGATCGAAGACGTCGCCGCGGCGGCACCGAATGGCCGCAATTGGTTCCAGCTCTACCTGTGGACGGACCGGGACCGCTCCCTGGAATTGATCGAGCGGGCCGCTAAAGCGGGCAACGACACCTTGATGGTCACCGTGGATACGGCAGTGGCCGGTGCCCGCCTGCGCGATGTCCGCAACGGCATGACCATCCCGCCGGCGCTGACGCTGAAGACCGTGCTGGATGCGTCCTACCGGCCGGCCTGGTGGTTCAACTTCCTGACCCACGAACCCCTGACCTTTGCTTCGCTGTCGCGTTACACGGGCACCGTGGCCGACCTGATCAACTCCATGTTCGACCCCACCCTGACCTATGAAGACCTCGACTGGCTGCGCGAAACCTGGAAGGGCAAGCTCGTGGTCAAGGGCATCCAGACCGTCGAGGATGCGCGGAAGGTGGTGGACCACGGCGCGGACGGGATCGTGCTGTCCAACCACGGTGGCCGTCAGTTGGACCGCGCCCCCATTCCGTTCCACCTGCTGCCCGAGGTCTCGGCTGCGCTGAAGGCGGACAACAGCAAGGCCGCGGTCATGCTGGACACAGGCATCATGAGCGGCGCCGATATCGTGGCAGCCCTGGCCTTGGGCGCGGACTTCGCCCTGATCGGCCGGGCCTATCTTTACGGGCTCATGGCCGGCGGGCGTGAGGGTGTGGACCGGACCATCCAGATCCTCGAAAAAGACATGACGCGGACCATGGCACTGCTCGGAGTCAGCAAGGTAGCGGACCTTACCCCGGATCACGTCCGCCTGCTCCAGCGCTAGCCCAACCAGGTCGCAGTTAAGCGCGTTTAGACGGCTCTAAACGCGCTTAACTGCGACTCAGTTGGGTGCCAGGAGCGTTAGATGAGGCCCTGCGCCAGCATCGCGTCGGCAACCTTCACGAAGCCACCGATGTTGGCACCCACCACGTAGTTGCCAGGGGCACCATATTCTTCGGCCGTCTCTGCGCAACGGTCGTGGATGCCCACCATGATCTCGGTGAGCCGCTGCTCAGTGTGTTCAAAGGTCCAGGAATCACGGCTGGCGTTCTGCTGCATCTCCAACGCGGAGGTCGCAACGCCGCCCGCGTTGGCGGCTTTGCCCGGCCCGAACAGGATGCCTGCGTCCTGGAAGATCGACACGGCCTTCTGTGTCGAAGGCATGTTCGCGCCTTCGGCCACGGCGATCAGCCCGTTGCTGACCAGCTTGGCGGCAGCATCGCCGTCGAGCTCGTTCTGCGTCGCGCAAGGGAGCGCAACGGTGCCGTTGACGTCCCAGACGGAACCACCGGCGACGTAGCTGGACCCCTGGCGTCGGGCGGCGTACTCGGTCAGGCGGGCGCGCTCAACTTCCTTGACCTGACTCAAGAGCCCGACGTCGATCCCCGCCTCGTCCACGATGTAGCCGGCCGAGTCGGAGCAGGCCACCACGGTTGCCCCGAGCGACTGTGCCTTGGCGATGGCGTGGATGGCCACGTTGCCGGAGCCGGAAACCACCACGCGCTGGCCATCGAAAGACGTCCCACGGGTCTTGAGCATTTCCTGGGCGAAGATCACTGTGCCGTAGCCGGTTGCCTCGGGCCGGACCAGCGAACCGCCCCAGGAAATTCCCTTGCCCGTGAGGACACCGGATTCGTACCGGTTGGTGATGCGCTTGTACTGGCCGAACAAGTAGCCGATCTCGCGGCCGCCCACCCCGATGTCACCGGCAGGAACGTCGGTGTATTCGCCGATGTGACGGTACAGCTCAGTCATGAACGACTGGCAGAACCGCATGATTTCCGCGTCCGAACGGCTACGGGGATCGAAGTCGGAACCACCCTTGCCCCCGCCGATCGGCATGCCGGTCAAAGCGTTCTTGAAGATCTGCTCAAAGCCGAGGAACTTGACGATGCCCAGGTAGACGGACGGGTGGAACCGCAGCCCGCCCTTGTACGGCCCGAGCGCGGAATTGAACTCCACACGGAAACCGCGGTTGACGTGGACACGTCCGGCGTCGTCGGTCCACGGGACGCGGAAGATGATCTGGCGCTCCGGCTCGCACAGGCGCTCCAGGACCGCGCCCTCCAGGAACTCGGGATGGCGGTCATGGACCGGCCCCAGGCTTTCGAAGACCTCGGTGACGGCCTGGTGGAATTCCTTTTCGCCCGGGTTCCGCGCCAATACGGTGTCCCGGACGGCTTCCAGCCTCGAATCCATGACTTTTCCTATCCACTAGTGCGCCGACCCGCGGCGAGACGATCCAGTCCCGCTCATGGTTGCACCAACGAAGGTAGGATCTCCATCCGATGGCTTTGTGACCCCGGCCCGGGGAGTTAACACAACTGTCCAAGAACCCCGGAAACACAAGGAAACAGGAAGTTAACAAAACCTCACAATGTGGTGAGGATCACGTTAGATCGCTATCGCTTCCGTCCAAACTTGGGGAGGTTGGGAAGGTTGGCCAGCAGGTCCGCGGCCTTGGTGGCTGCCCGGCCTACCGTGCGTCCGATCTGCTGCGGCACAGTGTCGTCCGACTGCAGTTCCACGGAAACGGGGGTCTCACCGGCCTGCGCTACGACAGCCTGGCTCAACGCTTCCGGACGAACGTCGGCAGCTTGGGCCGACGGTTGGTTCGCAAGCGCCGGAGCTGCCGGCTGCACATCGGAAGCAGCCCCTGCAACAGGCGCGACGGCGGCGGGAGGCTTGGGTCCGACGTCGAACGTTTCCAGCCAGGAGGCGACGCCGGCAAGGGGCTTGGGATTCAACGCGTAGTAGCGCTTCTGGCCCTGGGCCCGCATGCTCACGAGGTCGGCCTCGCGAAGCACTTTGAGGTGCTTGGAGATCGTGGGCTGGCTGGCCTCCAGTTCCGCCACCAGTTCGCCTACTGCTTTGTCCCCAGAGCGGAGGGAGACCAGGATCTCGCGCCTGGTTGCCTCAGCAATGACGGCAAATACGTCGTCAGTCACCATGCCTCCCACCCTAGCGACATATACGCCAAAAGGCATCACTGTTTCCGTCGGCGACGAAGCAAAGGATCGTTGACCACTCCCCCGGCCGGTGCTACAACGAAAACACGGTCTGTCCGGGCTCCCAGGCCCCGGCCGCCCAACGCACGGGGTGCATGGCAATGACTGACTTGTTCCGGCGCCACATCTTCAACATCATCGCCGCAGTGTTCCTGGCCCTGTTTGTCCTGGTGTGGGCCACCGTCCTGATCCGTGTGGGCACCTGGGTGCCTTCCGGTGGCGCAGAACGGCCGGAACTGAACGGCGCCCTGGTCACGGCAGCGGGGGTCCTGTCGACATCCCTGAGTTCGCTGACGGCGTCGGCACTGGGCTTCACGATCTCGGAAGTCAAAAGGGACAGCGCCGCGGCCGGCGAGCCGAACCAGCTGGTCAGTCCGGGCGCCGTGGCAACCCGGCTTTCAGGCAGGGTGATCTTCGCCATCATGGTCTACATGACCATGGGGATGCTCGTGCTGGTGGTGTGGCTTTTCAAGGGACAAGCATCGACCGACCTGATCGGGGCGTTCGCCCTCTCGCTCCTGGGCTGGCTGGTGGGCGCAGCCGGGGTGGTGTTCCAGACCGAGGAAAGTTAGGCGCTCAGTCGAACCAGGGGTCCAGCCCGTACAGCGGGAAGACTTCCTTGCGCGTGGCCATCACGGTCCGGTCAACCTGGTCCGCCGGGTCATAGCCGACTTCCCAGGAACGCCACCAGATGTCCACGTCGTCACCCATCAGCTCCGGGGCCTGGGCGCCGTAGGTTTCCCGGACGTAGTCGCGCCAGGCCTGTGGAACCGGTGTCTTCAGGGGAACCGGACGCTGCGTCACCATACCTATCAGGTGGGTCCACGCCCTGGGGACGACTCCCGTGATGTCGTAGCCACCGCCGCCGGTGGCGATCCACCGGTTATCGCAGTGCTTTGCGGCCAAGCCCCCGACGGCGGCAGCCGCCTCCCGCTGTCCGTCAACACTCAGGTTGAGGTGCGTCAGGGGATCAAGACGGTGTGAATCGCAGCCGTGCTGGCTGACGATCACTTCCGGAGCGAACGCCGACACGAGCTGTGGCACCACCGCGTGGAAAGCCCGCAGCCACGCAGCGTCACCGGTGAACGCCGGAAGTGCCACGTTGACCGCCGTTCCCGGCGCATCGGGGCCGCCGGTTTCGTTGGCGAAGCCCGTCCCGGGGAAGAGGGTGAGCCCGGATTCGTGCAGCGATATGGTCATGACCCGGGGATCGTTCCAGAAAATGCTTTGTGTCCCGTCGCCGTGATGAGCGTCGACGTCGATGCTGACGATCCGCTGCACACCGCCGTCGAGCAATCGCTGGATCGCAAGCGCGACGTCGTTGTAGACGCAGAAGCCGCTGGCCCGCTCCCGCGACGCATGGTGCATTCCGCCGCCAAAGTTGACGGCCCGCACGGCCGTGCCGTCCAGGATCGACTCGGCCGCCACCAGCGAGCCGCCGGCCAACCGCGCGCTGGCTTCATGCATGCCCGCGAACGCGGGATCGTCCTCGGTCCCCAGTCCGCGGTCCTCTTCAGGTTCCAGCGGATCATCGCTGACACGGCGCACAGCCTCCACATAGGCGCGGCTGTGGACAGTGAAAAGCTCGACGTCGGAAGCCACCCTGGGTGCCTCGACCGCCACATGGCTGTGGTCGAAGAGTCCCAGGGACCCGGCCAGGCGGGCCGTCAGCTCCAGCCGTTGCGGAGCCATGGGGTGCCCTGGACCGAAATTGTAGGCAGTCATGGCCGGATCCCACACCACCGTCGTTGGCAGTGCGGAACGGGTAATGCTGGAAGCAGTCATCCCAGGCCTGGAGTTCACCCTGAACAGGCTACCCGAGCCCGTGCGGCCCCAGCGCCGGGTTACGCCGGGCGAATAGTGGTTTACTACGTAGGAAAGTATGTTCAACCGAGGAAGATCGCCATGTCCCAAAGCCAGTCGCGGTCCCGGACCCCGGCCAACTGGCAACCCGGCCAGCCCGAGCGTGAGGGTCTGTGGATCTTCACCCGCGCCCGGGACTTCATCGACAACATCGCCAATTCCTCCCCTGCACGCCTGGCGCTGGTGGCCTTCTCCATGGTCATCCTGCTCTTCACCGGGCTTCTGTCCCTCCCCGCCTCGGCGGCATCGGGTGAAACAACCCCCCTGCACCAATCCATGTTCACCGCCGTATCCAGTGTGTGCGTCACGGGGCTGACCGTGGTGTCAACGGCCACGCACTGGTCCTTCTTTGGGCAGCTGGTGATCCTGGTGGGCATCTTCGTGGGCGGCCTTGGCACACTGACCCTGGCCTCGCTGCTGGCCCTCATGGTGAGCAAACGGCTGGGTGTCCGGGGCAAGCTCATCGCGCAGGAAGCCATGAACAACGCCGGCAGGCTCGGCGAAGTCGGTACCCTGCTGAGGATCGTGATCATCACCTCGGTGGTCATCGAAGCCGCCCTGGCCCTTGCCCTCATTCCACGGTTCATGGTCCTGGGCGAACCTTTCTGGCAGGCGGTGTGGCACGGAGTCTTCTATTCGATTTCGGCCTTCAACAACGCAGGGTTCACCCCGCATTCGGACGGTATCGTGCCGTACGAGACCGACCTGTGGATCCTGGTCCCCTTGATGCTCGGAGTCTTCCTGGGCAGCCTGGGCTTTCCCGTGGTCATGGTCCTGCAGCAGAACGGCCTGAACTGGAAGAAGTGGAACCTCCACACCAAGCTCACCATCCAGGTCTCGTTCATCCTGCTGGTGGCGGGAACAGTCCTGTGGGGGCTCATGGAGTGGGACAACCTGCGGACCATCGGGCATATGAGCCTGGGCGACAAGATCATCCACTCCCTTTTCGCATCGGTCATGACCCGCTCCGGCGGTTTCAACCTGGTGGACCAGAACCACATGGAATCAACCACCATGCTGCTGACCGATGCCCTGATGTTTGCCGGCGGCGGCTCGGCGTCGACCGCCGGCGGAATCAAGGTGACCACCATCGCCGTCATGTTCCTCGCCATCGTGGCCGAAGCCCGCGGCGACGCCGACGTCAAGGTCTATGGCCGCACCATCCCACAGGGCACCATGCGGGTGGCCATCTCGGTCATCGTCGCCGGAGCCACGTTGGTTTCCGTCGCCGCTTTCCTGCTCCTGTCCATCAGCGGCGCCTCACTGGACCGGGTGCTCTTCGAGACCATCTCCGCCTTTGCAACCGTGGGACTGAGCACCAACCTCAGTGCCGAGCTGCCGCCGTCGGGCGTTTACGTCCTGACCGCACTCATGTTCGCCGGCCGCCTGGGCACCGTCACCCTGGCCGCAGGCCTGGCCCTGCACCAACGCAGCCAGCTGTACCACTACCCGGAAGAGAGGCCAATCATTGGCTAGTAACACAGGGGCTGCCCCCAACCGGCCAGCCCACAATGCGCCAGTGCTGGTGATCGGCCTGGGCCGTTTCGGGTCGGCAACGGCCGAGCAGCTGGTCAAGCAGGGCCGGGAAGTCCTCGCGATCGAACGGGACAGGTCGCTGGTCCAGAAGTGGGCACCCGTGCTGACCCACGTGGTGGAAGCTGACGCCACCAACATCGATGCCCTGCGGCAGCTGGGCGCGCAGGAGTTCAGCTCGGCTGTGGTGGGTGTCGGCACGTCGATCGAATCCTCCGTGCTCATTACGGTCAATCTGGTGGACCTGGGTATCCAGCACCTGTGGGTCAAGGCCATTACGCCCTCCCACGGCAAGATCCTCAGCCGCATCGGCGCCAACCACGTGATCTACCCCGAGGCCGATGCCGGAGTCCGTGCGGCGCACCTGGTGTCCGGGCGCATGCTGGACTTCATCGAGTTCGACGACGACTACGCGATCGTCAAAATGTATCCGCCCAAGGAGACGGTCGGCTTCACGCTGGAGGAATCCAAGGTGCGGTCCAAGTACGGCGTGACGATCGTGGGCGTGAAGACCCCGGGTGAGGACTTCACCTATGCCCGTCCGGAAACCAAAGTGTCCGGGCACGACATGCTGATCGTGTCCGGACACGTGGACCTGCTGGAGCGCTTCGCCGCACGCCCCTGACGTGGTGCCTGGCTAGCCGAGCTGCTTGGTGATTTCGGCTGCCCGGGCGGCTGCGGCGCGGGCGCCGTCGGCGATGATCCTGGGGATCCCGCCGTCGTCGAAAGTGGCGATGGCGCGCTCAGTGGTGCCGTTGGGGCTGGTGACGGCGACACGCAGCGAGGTGGGGTCTGCTCCAGGCTCGGCGAGCATGAAGCCTGCACCGGCAACGGTCTCGCGGGCGAGCATCACGGACAGTTCAGCGTCCAGGCCGAGCTCGACGCCGGCCGCGGCCATGGCCTCGGCCAGGTAGAACGCGTACGCCGGACCGGAACCGCTGATCGCGGACAATGCATCAACCTGGTCCTCGGGAACCTCCACCACCTTTCCGGCACCGGCCAGGACGGCCTTGGCCTTCTCCAGCTGCTCCGGAGTGCAGGACGAACCAGGCGTGACGGATACGACGCCGCGGCCCAGCTTTGCGGGTGTGTTCGGCATGGTGCGGATCACCGGCTGCCCTTCCGGAAGCGCTGCTTCGAGCTGGGCGATGGAGACGGCAGCGGCGACGCTGACCACGATTGTGTCCTTGGACAGGGCCGGGCTGATTTCGCGCGCAAGATCAGCGATGCCTACCGGCTTCACTCCCAGGATGACCAGGCTGGAGCCTTTGGCAGCGAGCTTGTTGTTGTCCGGATCTTCTTCGCCGGCGATCGCCATCACGCCGTGCCGCTGGGCGAGTTCGTCCGCCCGCTCTGCGCGGCGGACGGTGGCAACGATGTCGGACGGGTCCGTTCCGGCGGCCACCAGGCCGCCCAGAATTGCCTCGTTCATGGATCCACAGCCAAGGAATGCGATTCGGTTGGTCATGGATCCATCATTGCAGTTGGCCGTTGGGCGGGTCTAACGCCTTCCGGATGACGGATTCCCAGCCAGTTCCCAAGATTATTGCAGGCGGCACCCAACCTTGCTTTGTAACTTGGTAAGTACCTCATTGAGGGTGCGAGTGATGAGGCGGGCATGGGGATGTCCGCCAGCAGCACCGGTGGCCGGGGCGGGTTTTCCCCCATTTCCCGATCCGGCCGCCGGTGCTTTCGCTTTTAATGGACAGCCCGGACGGACCCCGCAACCCTGAAGGCGATGGGGCCCGTCTGAAGGCCAACTGCCCTTAGCTGTCCAAGCTGCGCACCAGCGGAACGCTCAGATGCTGGCGCGCAAACCGCAAGGTTTCCGCGAGCATCTCTTCACGCTCCCCTGTCACCTTGGCTTTCCGGGTGGAAATCTCAGCCACCACGGCGCCATTGAACCCGTTCGAAGCCAAGTGCTGCAGGACATCGGCGCACTGCTGCGTTCCTGTTCCGGGAACCAGGTGTTCATCCTTGCCGGAGCCTGAGCCGTCCGTCAGGTGGACGTGCCGCAGCTTGCTGCCCAGCGCCTGGACTGCTTCCAAACTGTTGGCCCCCGCAGTGGCGGCGTGCGAGAAATCCCACGTGACGGCGTCGTAGTCCTGGTCCAAGGGGTCCCAGTGCGGAAGGTAAGCCACTGCCTCCCGTCCCCGGACCCGCCAGGGGTACATGTTCTCCACTGCGATATGCACCTGGTAGGTGGCAGCAATATCGCGGACGCCCTGGGCAAAGTTCTCTGCGTAATTGGACTGCCAGCGGAACGGCGGGTGAACCACCACGGTGTCACAACCTACCTCCGTGGCCATCTGGCATGACCTTTCGATCTTGTTCCAGGCCGAGCCCCACACCTGCTGGGTCAGCAGGAGGGTGGGCGCGTGGATGGAAACGATCGGTTGCTTGTACCGATGGCTCAACTGCACCAGCGCGTCAGGATTCTGGCTCACGGCATTGTTGGTGACCATGACCTCCACGCCGTCATAGCCGAGGTCCTGCGCGACGGCGAAGGCGTCATGGACGCTCAACGGGTAGACGGACGCGCTGGACAGCGCCACAGGGATGCGGTGGCCGTTTGCTTGGGGCTCGACGTCGGCACTCATCTCAGGAGGCCACCCCGCCTGCCACCGGGGTGGCATCAACGGCGGTGGTATCCACCGCGGCATTGTTCACCGGGACCGGAATGGGCGTGGGGGCCGGAGTATTCACCGGCACCGGGTTCTCCTCCATGGCTGGCGTGTCCGTGTGCTTGCCTGCTTTCTTTTTCGCCTTGTCCTTCTTGCGTTTACCGACGTGCGGCGCCGGGTCGAGTGCTTCCTCGAAGACCAATTGATCCAGTCGTCGCAGGATCAGCCCCTCCCGGAGCGCCCACGGGCAGATCTCCATCTTGGGGAACTCGAAGAGCTCCAGGGCGGCCTCGGCCACTAGGGCGCCGGCCAGCAGTTGGCGGGCCCGGGCGTCGGAAACCCCCGGGAGGTACAGCCGGTCCTCCACCGTCATGGCCGAGATGCGCTGCGCCCAGAGGCCAAGGTCGGCGGCGTGCAGTTCCCGCTTCACGTAAGGGCCGGCGGCACTGGGTGCTGCCCCAGCGATACGGGCCAGCGACCGGAATGTCTTGGAAGTACCCGCCACCAGGTTGGCCCGGCCCAGCTGGTGGAACGTCGGAACCACGGGCTTCAGCGTGGATCGGATGTAGCGGCGGAGTTCCTTGACGCTTTTCGCCGTTGGCGGATCGTCGTGCAGCCAGTCCCTGGTCAGGCGGCTGGCACCCAAGGGAACTGACGTGGCAATTTCCGGCAGTTCGTCCGTTCCAAAAGCCATTTCAAACGACCCGCCGCCGATGTCCAGGTCCAGGATGGGACCCGCACCCCAGCCGTACCAACGACGCACTGCGAAGAACGTCATGGACGCCTCCTCGCTGCCCGTCAGTTCCTGCAAGGTCACGGTGGTTTCGTGCTTGACCCTCGCCAGGACCTCGGCACCGTTGGTCGCTTCCCTGATGGCCGAGGTACAGAACGCCAGCAGGTCTTCGGCTTTGTGGCGGGCGGCAAACTCCCACGCCTCAAGGACGAATTCGATGAGTTCGTTTTGTCCGGCATCGTTGATATTGCCGTCGCCGTCGAGGTACTGGACCAGGGACAGGGGCCTCTTGTGCGAGGCGAACGCCACAGGGCGCGCGCCGGGATGCGCATCCACAAGCAGCAGATGGACGGTGTTGGAACCGATGTCTAGAACGCCAAGACGCATTCTGCCATTATTCACCGATTCGAAGCCTGCGAAGCAACTTGGCCTGGACGTTTCGCGCTGTTGCGCATGTCGCTCCGCCTGCGTTCCGGTTATTCCCCGGACTCCCCGACCTCGTCCGCACGCTTGAAATCGCGTCGGATGTTGGCGATGCCCTCGGGGTCGATTTCGAAGCCGTATTCGCTGCCCGGATTGATGACCAGGCCCAGTTCGTCCCCGATGTTGCCCAGGATGGCCGAGCCCATGGTGCCGAGCACGTTCGGGGCCGCTTCCAGGAAACGGGCGTCCACCCGGCTCGGGTGGCTGAAGACTGCAAGGACGGGGTTGCCGTCGGCGTTGGAAAGCACCAGAGGCTCCACGGAGGAATCGGGTCCCTCTACTGCTTCCGGGCTGACCAGGTAAACCTCGTTGTTCAGGAAGGCGAGGATAACGTCCACCGGATTGGCGTCGGGGTTGTCAGCCAAAGCGAGCTTGGCCTCGAGGTCGTTCAGGGGCTGGTTGTCCGGCGTAGCCGTCTGTTCAGTCATGCTTCTACTCGACCATGATGCCGGCCGGGACGCAATTCACCGGAATCGCGTCCCGGCACGAATGCCGGGTCCGGACAGCCGGCGTGCTACTTCTTGGCAGCGGCCTTCCTGGCAGGCGCCTTCCGCGTGGTGGTCCGCTTCACCGGTCCCTTGGCCCGCTTCTCGGCAAGAAGCTCGACGGCGCGTTCCCGGGTGAGTTCCTCCAGTGACGTCGAGCGCGGGACCGTGATGTTGGTGATGCCGTCGGTGATGTACGGACCGAAGCGGCCCTCCTTGACCACGATGTTCTTCTCGGAGACGGGATCCGGTCCGAACTCAGCCAACGGCGGAACGGCGGCACGGGCACCGCGCTGCTTGGGCTGTGAGTAGATCTCCAAGGCCTGGTCCAGGGTGATGGTGAAGATTTCCTCCTCCGACCCGATGGACCGGGAGTCCGTGCCCTTCTTCAGGTACGGACCGAAGCGGCCGTTCTGGACGGTGATCGGTGTGCCCTCGGCGTCTTCGCCCAGAACCCGGGGCAGGCTCATCAACTGCAGGGCTTCGTCCAGGGTCACGGTGTCCACGGACATGGACTTGAAGAGGGAACCCGTGCGCGGCTTTGCCTTGACGGGCTTCTTGGGGGGTTTGGGCTTGCCGTTCTTGTAGTACTCCACCGGCTGCGCAGCCAGTTGTTCCTCGGTCATCTCGGGGATGATCTCGGTGACGTAGGCGCCGTAGCGGCCGTTCTTGGCCACAATGGTGTGGCCCGTGTGCGGATCGGTGCCGAGGACGCGTTCCTCCGGGGCCGCAGTTTCCATGAGCTCAATAGCCTTGGCGGCCGTCAGTTCATCGGGTGCCAGTTCCTCGGGGACGTTGGCACGTGCCGACTCGACCACCTCGCCGGTCTTCTCATCAACCGTGGGGATGCTGCTTTCAAGGTAGGGACCGAACTTGCCCACGCGGAGCGTGATGCCCTCTGCGATCGGCACGGAGTTGATCTCGCGGGCATCAATCTCGCCGAGGTTGTTCACGATGCTCAGCAAGCCAGGGTCGGCGTCCTCGCCGTAGTAGAAGTGGCGCAACCACGCTGCACCGGCCTCCTGGCCGTTGGCAATCTTGTCCAGGTCACCTTCCATGTCGGCCGTGAATTCGTAATCGACATAATCGGTGAAGTGCTGCTCGAGCAGGCGGATCACCGAGAACGCGATCCAACTGGGGACCAGGGCAGAGCCCTGCTTCCTCACGTAGCCGCGGTCCTGGATAGTGGAAATCGTGGACGCGTAGGTGGACGGGCGTCCAATGCCCTTCTTTTCCAGCTCTGCCGTCAGGGAGGCTTCCGTGTACCGCGGGGGCGGCGATGTCTCGTGGCCTACTGCAACAATTTCCGAGGCCGACAGTTGATCATCCTTGGCTACGTTGGGCAGGCGGCGGGCTTCATCGGAATCATCGTCGCCGCGGCTCTCGTCCTTGCCTTCTTCGTAGGCAGCGAGGAAGCCGGGGAAGGTGATAACGGTACCCGAAGCGGAGAATTCCGCGTCCCGGCCATCTGCGGAGACCGCGCCAAGCCGGATGGTAGCCGTGGAACCCTTGGCATCGGCCATCTGGGAGGCCACGGTCCGCTTCCAAATGAGCTCGTACAACCGGAACTCATCTCCGCTCAACTGCTGCGCCACCTGGGCCGGAGTGCGGAAGGAGTCTCCTGCAGGCCTGATGGCCTCGTGGGCTTCCTGGGCATTGGCCGACTTGTTGGCGTAGATGCGGGGGCTCTGCGGAACGTATTCCGGGCCGTACAGCTCTGCCGCCTGGCGCCGGGCAGCCGTGACTGCCTCGTCGCTCAGGGCGGACGAGTCGGTACGCATATACGTGATGTAGCCGTTTTCGTAGAGGCGCTGCGCTACCTGCATGGTGCTCTTGGACGAGAAGCGCAGCTTTCGTCCGGCCTCCTGCTGCAGCGTGGAGGTGGTGAACGGCGCAGCCGGCCGCCGCGTGTACGGTTTGGTGTCGACGGACCGGACCCGGAAGTCCGACTTCTCCAGGTTTGCCGCGAGCGAGGTGGCCAGTTCCTCATTGAGATGCACCACGTTGGAGGAGGTGAGCTGGCCGTTGTCGTTGAAGTCCCTGCCGCTGGCAACCTTGGCACCGTCCACGGCGGCCAGCTTTGCCTTGAAGGATCCGGCATCCGCGCCGAACTGGCCCGTCAGGTCCCAGTAGGAAGCGGCACGGAACGCCATGCGTTCGCGCTCACGGTCCACCACCATGCGGGTCACCACGGACTGCACACGGCCTGCCGAAAGGCCCCTGGCCACCTTTCGCCACAGGACAGGGGAAATTTCATAGCCGTAGAGACGGTCAAGGATACGACGGGTCTCCTGGGCATCGACCAGTGCGGTGTCGACGTCGCGCAGATTGTCCATGGCGCGGTGAATGGCCTCTTTGGTGATTTCGCCAAAGGTCATCCGGTACACGGGGACTTTGGGCTTCAGGACCTCCAGGAGGTGCCACGCGATGGCCTCGCCTTCGCGGTCCCCATCGGTTGCGAGGTAAAGCGCATCAGCGTCTTTCAGCTGGGCTTTGAGTTCGGCAACCTTTTTCTTCTTATCCGGCGAAACCACGTAGTACGGCTTGAAGTCGTTCTCGATATCGACAGCGAACTTGCCCAGCGACGTCTTCTTCAGTTCTGCAGGGAGGTCTGACGGCTGCGGGAGGTCACGGATGTGGCCGATGGATGCCTCGACGATGAAGCCCTCGCCAAGGTACTTGGCGATGGTCTTGCTCTTGGCCGGAGACTCCACGATCACGAGTTTCTTGCCGGTTTTTGCCTTGCTGGGCACGGTGCTCCTACAGAAAAAATGTGTATTGGGCTTGTGCCCATCTTGGCTTAGTTCACCATAGATTGCAGAATCCTGCGTTCTGCCGGGTCAGCGGGAACCTTACTGCCCGGGCGCCTGGCGGTCGTCAGGAATCATCGACCACAGGGTAGCAACCCGCTCGGCTCCGGGCGGTATCCGGGTGGGGTCCTCGAGCTCGTACTCGCGCAGGACCTCCCGGATCCGGTCGGAAAGCTCCTTGCGTTGCTGGTTGGTCAGGTACAACAGGTTACTGGCCAGAACCACCGATGCCGGTTCCTCCGCTGTTTCGCCGCGTTGGCGCCGTTCTCCCCTGGCCCTGGCAAAGGCAGAGGCCCGCCGCCTGAAAGCATCGAGTTCAAGATCCACCACCGCGATCTCCGGGCTTGCCACAGTGCCGCCGGAGATGGTGAAGTCGGTGCCGGCGGCTTTCCACCGGCGTTCCCGAGCGTCCCCGGCGTTCTCTGCGGGGGCCACGATCCCCCATTTCTGGAGGGCACGCAGGTGGTAGCTCATGGCGCTGGGGGTAAGGCCCGTTCGCGCGGCCAGTTCCGTTGCCGTGTGGCTGACCTGGGTGGCATAGAGCTCCGAAATGACTTCGAGCCGGGCAGAGTGTGCCAGGGCGCGGATGGCCTTGGGATCGGTGATGACCACCGTCTTTTCCGCCCGCTTGCGCCGTGGGGTGCCGTCAGCCGAAGGGGAAGGCGCGTTGTTCGCAGTCATTTCCTCAGTGTAATCAGCGTCACTTGGCCGGAGGCCTGCATGAAGGGGGCGCGGCGGGTACAGGGCAGTCACGGCGTCTCCTTTTCCTGGGCCGGGATGAGGAAACCGTCAAGGACGAGATTCTCCACTCCTGCCAGCAACCCTGCACGGAACGTGGCGGGATCGATGTCTTCGGCATTTCCGAGGATGGCCTCCAGGGCACCGGCGAGTTGGCGGACAGTCAGCTCACCATCGCATGCAGAGACGAAGCCGGCCAGTTCGGTGCTCAGGAGGTTGGTGCGGCGGAGTCCGGCTCCCTGCCGCAGAAGGATCACTCCTGGATGCAGCGCTCCGGGCCTTTGGTGGCGTTCTTCAGTGACATCACCGGCAACCACGAGCCGCGTGTCCGGAAGGCTGGCTCCCACCAGCCAGTCAGCACGGTCGACAGCGGCTCCCAGATGCGGTCCGATGGGCTGTTCGATGGGGTAGGTGATCTCTTCGAAGCGTTTGATGGCGGCCTGCGCCGCGTCCCTGCGGCGCATCCAGATCATGCCGAAACCAATGCCCCCCACATCCCTGGACGCGAAGTCGTCCAGGTAGGCAGCATAGGACTCCCGGTAGTGGGCGCGGTCCCTGTTTTCCGAGGCGTCCTGCAACCACGTTTCCGCATATTGCTCCGGCCCCACCTGTTCCCGCTGGATGAACCAGGAGTCGACGTCCTGGCCCTCAAGCCAGGCTGCTGGACGGTCGTGCCATTCCGAGCCGGAGACAACTTCCCAGTTTCCCAGCATTTGCGCTGTGCCCCCGGGCTCAAGGACGCCGGACATTGTCCGGACCAGGGACGCCACGATTTCATCGCCGGGCAGTCCGCCATCGCGGTAGGTGAACTGCCCGGACGGGGTTTCTCCACTGGTACGGGGCGTAATGACGAACGGCGGGTTGGACACGACAAGGTCGAAGCGCTGGCCCGCCACAGGTTCCAGCAGCGATCCCAGGCGGAGGCTGACCCGGTCCTCCAGGTTAGCGGGGTCCAGGTTGAGTTGGGGCGCATTGAGCAACAAGTTGAAACGGGTGAAAGCCAAGGCCCGCTCGGAAATGTCCGTAGCGGTGACATGCTCGCAGTGGTGCAGCAAGTGGAAAGTCTGGATACCGCAGCCGGTACCGAGGTCCAACGCCCGGCGGCTGTGCTTGCGAACCGTCACCTGCACCAAGGTTGTGGAAGCCTGGCCAATACCCAGGACGTGATCGTGCCGCAGGACTCCCGGGGCCTGGTGGGCGGCGAGATCACTGGCGACCCACAGTTCAGCCCCTCCGCTGCCGTCCAGGTTGGGATCCCAGCCATAGGGGCGGAGATCCACCTTGGCCGACACCATGCCGGATTCCACCGCCACGAGCCCCAGATCGGCCAGGCCCTGGGTCCGGACATGCGGCAACGCGGCATCGATGGCATCGACGCTTTGCGGTACAGCCAACAACCACAACTGGACGACTGCCGCCAGGGCCCGGACTGATGTGTCATCCGATCCGGCCAACCTCCCGCTGACCAACAGGGCCGGGATCAGCTGGTCCCTGCCCAGGGCGGCATGCGCTGACGGACCCAGGGCTTCAGCGACGCCGTCCACGGTGTAGGAAATGGCGCGCAGATCCCGGGACAAGGCCAGGAGGAGCTCCGGGAGGTCGCTGCGGGGAGCATCAGGGACATTGCCGGTGGTGAAGTCTGTAGCGGTCTGAGTCACCCTGCAAGTCTAGGGGCGCTGCTTCCGGTGCACCGATCGCGGATCCTCGTATGTGGAAAAGCAGCCGCGACGGAACCGGTAGCGTGGAACCATGCTCTACTCAACCTTCACAGGACGCCGTGCGTGCTCCCTGGCCGCAGCTGCGCTGGTGCTTGTCACAGCCGCAGCTTGCCAGGCACCGGTCAACATCGAGGACGCCGACGTGCCGACGTGGAGGGACTCAGTACTTCCCGTGGCCCAAGGCGACGTTGCCTTGGAAGACTCGGGCAAAATCCTGAACCGCGACCCCCTGGTCAAGGACGCGGCGCCGGTGGCAGCCGGTACGTACACGCTCACCATGGTCTGTGATGGCGGAGGCAAGGCCTACTTTGCGGTTTCGTCGGCCGGGAAGAACCTCGCGGATGCTGCTGCCGCATGCAACGGGAACCGCGACGTGGTGAAGATCAACGTCCCGGTTCCGGGCCCGGTGAGCATCTCCACCAGCAGCGTGGACGCCCCCTTGATGTACGCCTACCACCTCGCCGCAGCAGGGAACTGACCGACCCCCTATTGGCGGCCGCCGCACCGGCGTAAAGTCGGATCATGGGCGGCACAGCGGCTGGCTCGGTGAGGCCACGGCGGCCGGTGAGGACCGCCGTCGTGCTTTATCTGGTAGCGGGCTGCACTCTGGCAGGTTGCGAATACACCTACGACGACGGCGCGCGCGCCGGCTCCAGTCCCTCCGCGACAGCGGGCAACAACGTCGTCCTTCCACCGGACCCGGCTTTGGAAGAAACTGTCAGCGGCGAGGAACTGGAGGAATGGGCAACGGCTGCCTTGCCGCAGTCGCAGGGACAGTCGTTTTATTCAAGTACCGGCTACCTCAACCCGGGCGAGTCCAAAACCGAGCAGACGATGCAGTTGCCGGTCGGAACCTATGCCGTGACGTTGGCATGCCGCGGCACCCGGCGGATGTCCTTTGCCGTGAAACTCGCGGGCAATGATCTGGTTGACCTGACGCTGGGGTGCGCAAATGCCCGCGTCAGCGTGGTGCAGCTGGACGTCGACGGTGCCTTGGAGATCACCGTGGGGGCAAGGTCGGACGCCAACTTCGCCTACCGGGTCAGCCGCCTGTAGGGGCAGTGCCAGGCTGCAGGGTGCCAGGCTGCAGGGGCAGTGCCAGGCTGCAGGGTGTCAGGCTGCGTCGCATCCCTCCGGGCACCGCAGGGTTTCAGGGCTGGCAGCGCATTCGGCGCAGTAGAGCGTCAGGGTGCGGCAACTCGGATTTGAGCAGTTCTCGAACTTGTTGGTGGGAGCTTCGCACCGCACGCACTGTCCGATCGTCTTGGCCTGGTCACTGAACTCGACGTGCATGCGCTTGTCGAAGACATACAGGGAGCCTTCCCAGAGCCCCTGGTCCTTGAACGTTTCGCCGTACCGGACGATTCCGCCGTCCAACTGGTACACCTCCTTGAACCCGCGGTTCACCATGAGGCTGGACAACACTTCGCAGCGGATCCCGCCGGTGCAATAAGTAACGACCGGCTTGTCCTTGAGGGAGTCGTACTTCCCGGAATCGAGTTCCTTGATGAAGTCGTGGGTGGTAGCCACATCCGGAACGACCGCGTCCTTGAACCTGCCGATCTGCGCTTCGAAGGCGTTCCGGCCATCGAAGAAGACAACGTCCTCGCCTCCTGCCTTCTTCTGGTCGAGCAGGGCGTGAAGTTCCTCAGGCTGGAGGTGCTTGCCGCCTCCCACCACGCCGTTGTCATCCACCTTCAGTTCGCCCGGGGCGCCGAAAGAGACGATTTCGTCGCGGACCTTGACGCTGAGCCGGGGGAAATCGTCGGCACCGCCTTCGGACCACTTGAAGTCGATGTCCCGGAACCCTTTGTACTCACGAGTGGTCTTGACGTACTGCTTCATGTTGTTCAGTTCGCCGCCGACCGTGGCGTTAATACCGTCCTTGGAGATCAGGATGCGTCCGGTCAGGCCCAGCTTCTCGCACAAGGCGCGCTGCCAGAGCCGGACCGCCTCGGGATCGGAGATGGGGGTAAAGCCATAGAAAAGCACAATTCGGTTCAAAGCCACTGTTAAAGGGTACTGGGTGCAGTAAAATCCTCCGGATTGCCCGCCGCGGTACCCGGCAGCCTGGTACGGGAAGTCACAATTCCATAAGCACCCATTGCTGCGGTCACCGGCCCCTGTTGCTTCATGGTGCGCTGGCATACTCTCTCTACATGAGTCCAGACGCCTTGGTTGAAGACATCGCGCATCTCCTTGAAGTCTGGGTGGCCGGCTGGACCGGCTGCCGGGGCTATGAAGCCCGCCAGGAGGGGCGCTTCCCCGCTGCGTTGCGCGCCGACAAGACGGGTGACTGGGAGTATTTCGCCCATGACCCGTCCGACCAGGAGTTCGCTGACCTGGCCGCGAAAACAAAGGAAGCGGAGACCCGCATCCTGACGATCCTGACCAACGACGTCCAGCACTACAAATACCTCGCAGAGCAGCATGGCCTGGCGGTCAATTCCGCCTCCCAGACCATGATGGTGGTGGATATGGAGACACAGGACTCCGAGGATCCATGGCTTCCCGACGACGACCTGGAACTGGCAACCTCGGAATCCAACGGCGTGCACCACGCCGTGGTGCACTCCGGCGAACAGGTCGCTGCGAGCGGCCGGGTCTACGTTGTGGACGGGACTGCGGTTTTCGACAAGATCGTAACGGAGCCGGCGTTCCAGCGCCGGGGCCTTGGCAGCTTCATCATGAAGGCGCTGGCTGCCAAAGCATTCGAACACGACGTGCAGAACGGTTTGCTCCTGGCGTCGCTGGACGGCCAAAAACTGTATTCGCACCTGGGCTGGGACGTGGTGTGCCACGTACTGATGATGTCCGCGAGCCCCAACGACAGCGCGGATCTCTCCGTCGCCTAGCCACGTGCCGCGGACCGCGCCCCCTGTGGCTCGCGCCCGGCCGAAGATGGCATGCCCGGCGGAATGAAACAATGATCAGGTGGCTGCAACAACTTCCCCGATCAACCTGCTGGGCCGGACGCCGGACCCCGAGCAGCTGCGCCACGTCCACACGATCCCTGCCCGCAAAGCAATCAACGAGCCCTGGCCGGCATGGGTGCACCCCGACATTGTGGAGGCCTACGGCTCCCTGGGTGTCCGGGAACCGTACCGCCACCAGGTCCAGGCCGCCGACCTTGCCCACTCCGGACAGCATGTGGTGATCGCCACCGGCACGGCCTCGGGAAAGTCGTTGGCGTACCAGCTGCCTGCTCTGGACGCCATCCACCGCTCCGAGCTGCGGATCCAGGCAGAACCGGGGAAAATCCACGACGACGGCGCCGTCACCTTGTATCTCTCCCCCACCAAGGCTTTGGCTGCTGACCAATTGGCGGCGGTCCGCTCGCTCAGGCTTCCTACCGTACGCGCGGAAACCTACGACGGCGATACCGACATGGCGTCGCGCCGGTGGATCCGTGGGCACGCCAACTTCATCCTTGCCAACCCCGACATGCTGCATTTTGGCATCCTTCCCAACCACGCCTGGTGGGCTGGCTTCTTCCGCCGGCTCCGCTACGTGATTGTGGATGAAGCCCACAGCTACCGCGGTGTTTTCGGATCCCACGTTGCCAACCTGATGAGGCGGCTGCGACGGATCTGCGCCTATTACGGGGCGGGTAATTCCTTCCCCGAGCCCGTGTTCATTGCCGCCTCCGCCACTGCTTCCGACCCCGGCCTTTCCTTTGGCCGGCTCATTGGCGCTCCGGTGCGTGAGGTCGCCGAAGATTCGTCCCCCCACGGGTCCACCACGGTTGCGCTGTGGGAGCCTTCGTTGACGGACGTCAAAGGGGAGAACGGCGCCAAGCAGCGCAGGACCGCAGTGGCCGAAACCGCCGACATCCTGGCAAACCTGGTATCTGCACGGGTCAGGACGATAGCCTTCATCAAATCCCGCCGTGGCGCTGAGTCCATCTCCTCCATCACCAAGCGGCTGCTGAATGACGTGGATCCAAGCCTGCCCGGGCGCGTGGCAGCGTATCGTTCCGGTTACCTGCCGGAAGAGCGCAGGGCCGTGGAGCAAGCCCTGCGCTCCGGCCAACTCCTTGGCGTTTCCAGTACCTCTGCATTGGAGCTGGGCATCGACATCTCCGGGCTGGATGCAGTGATCGTGGCCGGGTGGCCGGGCACGCGCGCCTCGCTCTTCCAACAGATAGGGCGGGCAGGACGGGCAGGCCAGGATGCCATCGCCGCATTCGTGGCAAGCGACGATCCCCTGGATACCTATCTGGTGAACCACCCCCAGGCCATCTTCGACGTCTCTGTTGAGGCCACCGTCTTTGATCCCGGCAACCCGTATGTGCTGGGCCCGCACCTGTGTGCTGCTGCAGCGGAGCTGCCCATCGGGCCAGCAGAGCTGGAACTCTTCGGCCCCACAGCAGCGGGCCTCCTCGACAAGCTGGTCATCCAGGGGTACCTCCGGAAGCGGCCCGCCGGGTGGTTCTGGACCCATCCGGAGAGCGCCGCCGGCATGGTCAACCTCCGCGCCGACGGCGGTGGCCCGGTGAGCATTGTGGACACCGAAACGGGGTCGCTGCTGGGCACCATGGATTCCCCCCAAACCCACTACCAGGCGCACACCGGAGCGATCTACGTCCACCAGGGCGAGAGCTATCTGGTGGAGGAACTGAACGAAACCGACCATTGCGTCATGGTGAAGCGCGTCAACCCCGATTTCTACACGACTGCACGGGACGTCACCCAGATCGAAGTCCTGGAGACATCGAAGTCCATGCAGTGGGGAGACATCACCGTCCATTTCGGCGATGTCAAGGTAACCACCCAAGTTGTCTCCTTCCAGCGCAAGGCCTTGATCTCCAACGAAATCCTGGGTGAGGAACCCTTGGACCTCGGGGCACGTGACTTGTTCACCAAGGCCGTGTGGTTCGTGGTGGACAACCGCTCCCTTCACGGCGCCGGCCTGGTCGAGGCACAGTTTCCGGGAGCGTTGCACGCCGCAGAGCATGCTGCCATTGGGCTCCTTCCGCTGGTGGCATCCAGTGACCGCTGGGACATCGGGGGCGTATCCACCGCCCTTCACGCGGACACCGGAGTCCCCACCATCTTTGTGTACGACGGCCATCCCGGTGGTGCAGGCTTTGCCGAGCGGGGGTTCGGGAAAGCCAAGGTCTGGCTCACGGCCACCCGTGAGGCCATCAAGGCCTGCGAGTGCGATGCCGGCTGCCCGTCCTGTGTGCAGTCTCCGAAGTGCGGAAACAAGAACAACCCGCTGGACAAGGCAGCCGCCATCACGCTCCTCGACGTCTTGCTGAAGGAAGCCGTTTAGCTTCTTCCTGATGCCGGAACTGTTACGTCGGTTCCCCTGAGCCTCTACGGCGGCAGGCGTGCACTCGCGTTTATGGTGGCGGTCCTGCCCGCGAGCGCCCTGTGGCTGCTCCCAGGGAGAAGGCAGCCTCCAACTCAGTGGAGACTTCCACAACTTCCCCGCCCGTCACCGTGCACCCGGTCAGCCCCGCTCCGTGCCTGGCCGCGACGGCAGCTGCGACCGTGCACGGATCGCCTTCGGCAAGGCCCCGCGCAGCGTCGGCCGCCGCCAACGCTGACAGGTCCGCCGCCGTTGCAGCCTGCGATGCCAGAATGCCGGCCCTCACCAGAAGCAACAGTCCGGCAGCCAGTGCCATGACCACCACCGCGAGCGCCAGGGCCAGGAGTGTTCCCGCCCCGCGCTCCAGCGCAGGGCTATATATTTCCTTGGTCCGGCCGCCCGGCCCCCGCCACCGCCGGTGGATAACCCTCCACGCCCGTTTCATGGACCGGCCACATCTCCTGAACCCGCCGGTTCCGGGGCGTTCTCGGTCAGGGCCGTAGCCGTTGCCGTCAGGGTCCACGGAATCATGTGGCCCAACGCACCGCCGGGCGCTGCCGATGCTGTCACCGTGACCCAGCCGTCGCTTACCCCGACCACCGCGGTTGCTGTGTCACCTGCGAGTTGCCGGACGATGGCCTGGGCTTGGTCTGTGCTGTCGCCGCGGGCCAGGGCACGGGCACCAGCTCGTGCCGCTTCCTCCAGTCGGAACTGGGTGATACCCGCGGCACCGCCCGTGAGAAGGAATGCCAGGAGGAGGACCGCGGCCGGCAACGCGACGGCGAATTCGGCCGTCACGGCACCGTCCTGGTTGAGGGGGCCGTTCGACGCAGGGGTCATGGCAGCGACAGCGCAGTGCGGATCAGGGTGAGCAGGAAACCGCGGACTTCCTCGCTGCGAAGGATGACCACCAGCAGGCCCGCCAGTCCAACAGCAGCAAGCGTTGCGATGGCGTATTCCGCCGTGGCCATCCCGGCTTCGGACCCTGCGCTCCCGAACCTGGATCGAAGCCGCCTGGTCATCGCCGCAAAGCACCGCCCCTGGCAGGGCCGTACGGAAAGGGCGGAGTTGGAATTGGCTGTTGTCATTGTCTGTCCTTCCAGAGGGAATACCGGTGAATCGTCCGGCATCATTGACTCTTCCGGGTCTTCACCGGGTCCTGTAGGGGTTGCTTGGGTGAAGTGGATAAACCGTCCGCCCATGCTGTGTGTGGAGGAACAGTGGGGCAGGCCGGGCGTCATGGTGCTGCATCATCCTGCGGGCATCATCGCGATCAGCACGGGGACAATGCCCAGGCAGATGAACGCCGGAAGGGAACAGAGACCCAAAGGCACGACGAGCTTGACGCCGAGGGCAGCCGCCCGCTTTTCTGCTGCCCGGAACTGTTCCCGCCGTTCCCTTGCTGCCTGTGCGTAGAGAATGGCCGCCGAAGGCGCACCGGTCATGGCGGCGAAAGCCAGCGCATTCCTGAGCCGGACGACTTCGGGCGCGGGCTTTACGGAACTTCCCCATGCCGTCTGCCAGTCGGTCCCGATGGCCAGGGCGGCCACCACAGGCCGCAGGGAACTGGCGACCTCGGGAGTTCCGCTGCGGGCGACCAGCTCCAATGCGCGTCCAAGACCCGCACCTGCGTCCAGCATGGAGGCCACCAGTTCCAGCATCATGGCAGGATCGCGGAGACCGTCGCCGGGAGCCTCAGGGAGGTCCTGGCCGGCGTGGTGAACGGCCTCAACCGCGTGGCGGCGGGAAGCCAACGACGATTTCAGACGTCGCCGGACCGAGGCCGTCATGCCTCCTGGGTGGAAGGCCAGGAAGGCCGCAGCACCAAGGACAACCACCAGGCACACCACCGGGTATTCGGGTATCACGTTGGTCCGGCCGCAGCAGTTACAAGCCGTGAGGACCATACCCTCCCGGCTACTGTCAGCAGGAGCCCTGTACCCAAGGTGGCGATTCCAAAAATGTTCTCCAGCAGGATTCCCACAGGATCAACGCCCAAGGCCGTGCCCAGGACCAGCCCGAACACCGGTAGCCAGGACAAGAGCCGCACGGTGGCTTTGGGACCAGCCAGCGCAGTTTGCCGGGCGGCCTCGGCATCCTCCTCGGCTTCCAGTTGCGCTGCGAACCGTGTCAGCAGGTCAGCCAAGGGACAGCCGCTGGTTTCGGCCACTTCCAGGCATGCTGCCAGCTCCATCCAGATTCGCCGCTCGGCATTGCCCTGGCGTGGGTACACCCCGGCCGCCCTGCTTCGGATGGCCTGCGCCGGGGAGTTCCCGACGACAGATGCTGCCTTGGCCGCACCCAGAATTTTCAAGGAGTTGCCGGAAATCCGGTGGCCGCCGCCGACCTCCGGGCGCAGCTGGTGTACCTGCCATATTTCCTCCCATAAGCGTGATGGAGTACGGCCACCGCGAAGAAGCGCTGCAAGCTGTTGAACGAGGACCACCAGGGGCACGGAACCGTTGTCAGGCGGCCTCCGGAACAGCGGTTTTGGACGGGTCAGGGACCAGCGCCAGGATCCGGTGCCGGGTTCGGTAGAGGCGTCCAACACCGCCTGCATGCGCCGGCGTGAAGTTCCGGAGCCGCTCACGTGCAGCCACGCCGCCAGGGAAAGGACCAGGAGCAGCATGATGCTCACGTGTACCGCGCCAGATCCGCGCTGTTGGCATCATTGGACCCCTCAACTGTTCGTGCTGCACCGCCCGGCCCCCGACCGTGGAGACCGAGCCGGTCAGCCAGGCAGGGCCACGCGGCTTCCCAGGAAACACCGGACGCCGAAACCCGGACAGCCGTTTCCACAGTTTGGCCATGCGGAGTCTCCACCAAAACTCCGATGGAACCGACCCGCCGGCCATGAGGGGTTCTCTCCACGTGAATCACAACGTCCAGGGCACTGGAGACCTGCAGCCGCACAGCCTCGGCACCAAGGCCGGCGAGTGCGCCCAGGGCAACCAGCCGGGCGGGTACGTCCTGTGCCGTATTGGCGTGGATGGTTCCTCCCCCGCCCGTGTGTCCGGTGTTGAGTGCCGTCAGGAGTTCGCGCACTTCCGGTCCGCGGCACTCCCCCACAATCAAGCGATCAGGACGCATGCGCAGCGCTTGCCGGACCAGTTCGCCGAGGTCCACGGCGCCCCCGCCCTCCAGGTTGCCGTGGCGGGATTCGAGCGACACCACATGAGGATGGACCGGGTTCAGCTCCGAGGCGTCCTCAATCACCACGAGGCGCTCCGATGGGTGGCTAAGCCCCAGCATGGTGGAGAGCAACGTCGTCTTGCCCGAACCCGTGGCACCGCTGATGAGGAAGCTGAGCCGACGCTCCATGATGGCTCGGAGTATGTGTTCCACGTCCGGGCCGAACATGCCGCCCTCCCGCAGCTCTGCCATGCTGAACGTGTCCTCCCGCCGGATGCGGATGGACAACAGGGTTCCCGCGGTTGAGATCGGCGACAACACGGCGTGGACGCGATAACCGCCGTCGAGCCTGACATCGACGCAGGGCGAGCCGTCGTCCAGCCGCCGTCCTCCGGCGCAGACGAGCCTGGTAGCCAGGGATCTGACCTGCTGTTCCGACTCGAACCGTACGTTGGATTGTTCGATCCCCCGTCCCCTGTCCAGCCACACGGAGTCAGGCCCGTTGACGAAGATGTCCGTGACGGAAGGATCCTTGGCGAGGCCCTGCAGCGGTCCCAGACCGTTCAACTCGGCGTTGATGGATTCTGCAGCCTCAAGGGCTCCCGCAGTCCCCAGAAGCCGTCCGCTGGCTTGGACTGCTGCCGCCACAGTAGAAGGCGTCACTGGTCCGTTGCCGGCAAGGACGGATTCACGCACTGCTTCCAGCAGGATGGCATCCGGCCTGCGGTTCTGCGGACGGCGGTACCCTTCCGGAACACGACCCGCCGGCCAGCCCCCGGCGTTCAGTGGCCGGTTCATGGAAGGAGCCCGTTCAGTTCAAGGACCTCTCCGGCAAAGGCAAGCACCGGTTTCCTCCGCCCCAGTTCCAGCAGCCGCCCCTGCTCGGTTGCTGCTGCCACGCCGCGGATCCCCGGGACAGTGCCCAGCATGGGCAGGCCGAGGGATCCCGCGATGACATCGGCATCCATGGCGGCCGGCCTGCCGTCGCGGACGAGGAGCGCGGTATCCACCGGCGGCAGTTCCGCAAGGATTCTTGAGGCGGCAACCGCAGGCTTGAGGTGCGCCAAGGTGAGAAGCAGCATCCGGTCGCAATCCCACGCCAGGGTACGGAGAGCGTCCCCGGACCGCCCGATGTCCACCACCACTGCTTCGAAGCTTCTGCGGGCGGCGTCCATCACGGCAGCCACGGCAGCGGGTTCGGGTGTCACCACAGGTGCCCTCGTCCCCGGCCAGGACAGGAACGCGAACCCTCCGGCCACCGGCAAAGAGTCGTGGAACTGGGAGGGATCGATGCTGCCTCGGGTGCCCGTGAAGTCGGGCCACCGCAGGCCCGGCGGCTCGTCTGCAGTGACGGCCAATTCCAGGCCACCGCCCCACGGGTCGCCATCGATGAGCAACGTCCTGATACCGTGGCTTGCTGCCGCTTGCGCCAGCCACACTGCGGCAGTGGTGGCTCCGGCCCCGCCGCTGCCGCCTATGAGCCCGAGCACGCTTCCGCCGGGCTCCGGGGACCCCGACAGGCTCAGGTGCTCGGCCAGCCAGCCGGCGGCTTCGGGCAGGACAGCTACCCTGTCAGCCCCCACTGCGGCGGCCAGTTTCCATAGTCCGTCCCCCTCGGCGGCCGTGCCCAGGAGGATCGCCGGGACTTGCCTGCGGGGCGGGATCTCCCGGATATCGCTGCCGATCAGCACAGCATCGGCATGGTCCCACCCGTGCATTGCGTCTCCGATGTCCGGTACTGCACGCAAATTCCCGCCGGCTGCTGCGACAATCCTGGTGGCTTCCTCCTCCAGATGGGGGTTGCCGGTGACCAGCAGGATGTCGGCGCCACCGGACGGCGTCCAGTTCCCTGGGTGCTGGATTTCCTCTGTTTGGTTGGGGCCGTGCTTTTGCCGACGATGTCGCTTGTTCATGAAGCCACTCTCATGGCCGGACACGGCTGAGGACAGGCCCGAATCCCCTCATGTGGATAAGACTGCGGCCGGAGCGGCTGTTGGGGAGCAGTCGACCTGCCATGCTCCGGGAACAAGGCAGAATGGAGGACATGTATCTGCTGCTCGCCCCCCACCAGGACGGTGCAGCCATACAACGGGTCTCTCCTGCCGGGAAGGCCACAGCGGATGCCCGCGTGGTCACCGGAAGTGAGCTGGCCGCCGTCGTTCTTGACTTGGAAAGCCAGCGGCCCCGCTGGGTCTGGGAACGCACCCAGGACTGGTACCCGGGTCTGCTGAAACAGGGCGTCGAGGTGGAGCGCTGCCATGACCTCACCCTGTGTGGAGCAATTCTGGCGCACTCCAGCTTCACAGCAGACAAGCAGTACGCCCGCAGCGCGGCGAAGATCACCCACGACGACGACACCGTTCCTCCGCGTGCACTCCAGCCGCCTCCGGTGCCGGCCTTGCAGGATGCCCTCTTCGAGGAGCTGCCCCAACCCAAGGGCATGGGCCTGGACGATCTACGCGCTGAGTTTGCGGCACAGCAGGAAGCGGTTTCGCTCGTCACCGGGGATGACCGCTGCAGGCAGCGGCTTCAGTTGCTGCTGGCTGCCGAGTCCGCGGCTGCGATCGTGGCCGCGGAGATGCAGCACGCGGGTGTCCCGTGGCGGGAAGATCTCCACGAACAGATTCTCAACGAGGTGCTGGGACCCCGCCCGCCCCTGGGCCAGCGACCTCCCGCGCTGGAAACCCTGTGCAGGGAATTGCGCAGCATCCTGGATTCTCCGGCGTTGAACCCCGATTCTCCCCAGGACCTGATGCGTGCGCTGCACCGGAACGGGATCGAGGTCAAAAGCACCCGCCAGTGGGAGCTCAAGGAATCGCGGCACCCCGCCATTCCGCCCCTGCTGGCCTATAAGAAACTGTCACGGCTCCACACCGCCAACGGCTGGGCCTGGCTTGACGCCTGGGTACACAGCGGGAGGTTCCACCCCGAATACGTGGTGGGTGGGGTGGTGTCCGGCCGCTGGGCTTCGCGCGGTGGCGGGGCGTTGCAGATTCCACGGAACATCCGCGCGGCAGTCCACGCCGATCCAGGCCACAAACTCATTGTTGCCGACGCTTCCCAACTCGAGCCGCGTGTCCTGGTGGCGTTGGCCCAGGACACCAAAATGGCCGCCGCTGCCCGTGACAAGGACCTCTACGCAGGCATCGCCGCCCAAGGGTTCGGCGGTGACCGGTCCAAGGCAAAAGTGGCCTTGCTCGGGGCCATCTATGGAGCCACGACAGGCGAATCAGGCAGGCTCATGCCCCAGCTCGCCCGAACCTACCCGCGGGCGGTTGGGTACGTGGAGCAGGCTGCCCGGGACGGCGAAGCGGGGCTCACCGTAACCACCCGGCTGGGCCGCAGCAGTCCACCTCCCTCCCCCGGGTGGCTGCGAAGCCAGCAGTCCACCACTGCGGAAGAACAGCGACGCGCAGACAACCTGGCCCGCTCCCGTGGACGGTTCACCCGAAACTTCGTGGTCCAAGGTTCCGCGGCTGAGTGGGCGGCATGCTGGCTGGCTGAATTACGACGGCGGCTGCGCACCTTGCGCGCGGAGGGGTCACCCTCCGGTGAACTCGTTTTCTTCCTCCACGACGAGGTGATGGTGCACGCCCCCGACAACGCAGTGGAAGCCTGTATCGCGGCCATCGAGGAAGCGGCGCATGCTGCCAAGGAACTCTTGTTCGGCCGGATACCGGTGGAATTTCCGGTGAGTGTCGCCGTCGTCGATTCCTACGACAAGGCGAAGTAGGCACGGACCCGCTTGTGCCTTGTCCGCCGCCCCGGGCGGGAGGACACTTGGCTCGTGGGGTCGGAGATCCGTGATGCGGTGGCTTCCTACGTTGGTTTTCAACTGTCGGAGCTGGAGGCGGGCATGTCCCTGATCGCGGCCGCGGACCAGGAAGCCGTCCACTCGGCCCGCCTTGCCCTTCGGCGCCTGCGCTCGGTGATGTCCTGCTACCAGCCGCTCCTGCCCGATGTCCCCCGTGGTTTGAGGGACGGAATCCGGTCCTTGGCCCGGGCCCTGGGCGAGGCCCGCGACGCCTATGTCCTTGCCCAGCGGTTCACCTTATGGTTGGACGCGTACGCCGACTGGCTCAGCGGCGCGGCATTGCACCAAGCGCTGGCGGAACTGGTGGCGTCCAGCAACACGATGGCTGCAACGGTCGGCCGGGACGCACGGAACGACGACCTGCTGGCTGCTGCCCGCGCTGCCTTGCTTCCCTTGCCCTCGACCAAACCGCAGCCCGGCCCGGAGGATGCGACGCGCTTGCTGCAGCAGCAATGGAGAAAAGTCCAGGAGCGGTTGGGCGCCGCAATGTCCACGAAGGTCAACACCGAAGAACACCATGAACTCCTGCATGCAGCGCGCAAAGACGTCAAAGGACTGCGCTACGCTGCCGAAGCTGTCGCGGAAGCGCTGGGACCCCGGGCCGCAGCCATCGTCCAGCCGGCCATGGCGTTACAGCGCATCCTGGGGGAACACCACGACAGCGTTGCCGGACTTGCCTGGCTGGCCGGACTCACCCCCACCATCAACCCGGCGGACATCGAACAGCTCCGCGCCATGGAATCGCGGCGGCTCGGTGAAGCCCAGGCGGGCCTGCACCGGCTGCTGCGGGATGCCCCGATTCCCGCCCCGGTTGACGTCCTGTCTCCCCACGTGCCGCTGGCGGACGCTCCGGCACCCGCAGTGTAGAGCTAGAGGTCGATGTGGTGGAGCCGGGTTTCGTCCCAGGGAACAGTCCAGCCCAGTTCGTCGAACAACCCGCTGAGAACCATCCCCGTGAAGCCCCACACCAGGACCCCATTGACGGTAAATCCTGGACTGGTGTAGGTGCGGCCGAACCGGCTGATGGCGGCCGTGACCCTGTTGGCAGGATCCAGGAGGTCCCGCACCGGCACGCGGAACACCTGCGCGGACTCCGCGTAGTCCACCACCCTCACGGGAGACGGGGCGTCCCACCACGCCAGGACCGGGGTCACCCGAAAGTTACTCCGGATCAGCCCGAGTTCGGGAATCAGTCCAAGCACCCGGACCCCCGCGGCGTCCAGGCCGGTCTCTTCCACAGCTTCGCGAAGGGCCGCTGCAACCACGGACTCGTCCTCCGGATCCACGCTGCCTCCCGGAAAGGCAACCTGGCCGGGGTGGTCGTCCAGCGTGTGGGCCCGTTCCAGCAACAGGACGTCGAGGTCTGCGGGAGCAGTGGGCCGGTCCGATTCTGCGGGGACGTCGTCCAGGACCCCAAAGAGCATGAGGACGGCCGCGCGCCTGGTGGTTTCGGCACTGACAGGCAGCTGGGACCAATAGGCTGAATGCCTCTGCCCGCCCGATGCAAGACGCTCCACCAGCGCCTTCAGGTCATCAAGCGCCGTCATCCGGGCCTCCTTTGGGATTCCATCCGGATCTCGGCCGCCCGATGGGTCTCGGCCAGAAGCTTCTCCAGAAGTTCCTCGTTTCCGGGTGCGAGCTCGTACTTCAGCAGCTTGGCGGCTTTGACAGGATCGGTCTCCCCTTCCCCATAGCTGGGGCAAAGGCTAGCCACCGGGCAGGCACCGCAGGCCGGCTTCCGCGCATGGCACACCCGCCTCCCATGGAACACCACGCGGTGCGACAGCATGGTCCAGTCCCGTGGCTCGAACAGTTCAGCGACGTCGAACTCGATCTTCACCGGATCATCCGACACGGTCCAACCGAACCGGCGCGCCAGGCGCCCAAAGTGCGTGTCCACCGTGATGCCGGGAACACCGAAGGCATTTCCCAGCACCACGTTGGCCGTCTTGCGTCCCACGCCCGGCAAGGTGACCAGGTCCTCCAACCTGCCGGGAACCTCACCGTCGAAGTCATCCACCACCTTGTTGCTCAAGGCCAGGACGTTCCGGGCTTTCGCCCTGAAGAACCCGGTGGGTTGGAGGATGGTTTCCAGCTCCACGGGATCTGCCTCGGCCATGGCCCGGGCGTCCGGGTAGCGGGCGAACAAAATCCTGGTGACCTGGTTGACCAGTACGTCCGTGGTCTGCGCGGAGAGGACAGTGGCCACCACGAGTTCGAAGGGGTTGCGGAAGTCCAGCTCTGCGTGGGCGTACGGATACTTTTCGGCAAGCACCCTGTTGATTTTGCGTGCCCGGCGTTTGAGCGCCAGCGGCGAACCAGCTTCAGCGATGGCCACAGCGCGCTGCCTAGCCGCGTTCGATGTTGCTCAGTTCCCGCAGGACGCCGATCTTGCCGTCGGTGTCCTGGACCAGGAACTCATGTCCGCGGTCTTCCAGTGCCAGGACCCAGCCACCGGGCTCGATGACGAAGGCCGGTGCACCGGTGCGTTCGTCATAGGCCGTGCGCGGCTGGGCTACAGCGAACCAGAAAGCCTCGTAGGCCGGGGCAGGGCTGGAGTCGTCGGGGCGGCTGGCTGGGTCGACCGTGGCCCCGATGGACTCATGGGAGCGGGGTCCACCGTGGACGATCGGGGTAGCCATGGTTGCTGCCCACGGACGTTCGGTGCCTTGCTGAGCGGGCTGCTGGGCGTGCTGGGTGGTTGCAGCATCCGCAGCAGCGGGAGCCTCCTCGCGTGGCGTGCCTGACGCATTTCGGGACGCGGCGGCCTGGGTTGCACCCGCCGCCGCGGGAGATGCACCCGCGTGAGGTGCTTGTTCTGCAACCGGCTGTGGCGCCCGGGGTTCCTGCGCTACGGGCGGGTTCGCGGCGGTTCCGATATTCCCGGCGCTTCCGCCGGCTCCCGCCGGGGCTGCCGGCTGAGGCGTTGGAGTGGCCGGAGCTCCTTGGCGAGCGTCAGCTTCCTGCGGCGATGCGCTGATGGCGTCAGCAGAATGCACGACGGCGGGCGCCCCGGTCCCAGCCGGAGCAGCGGCACCGGCGGGGGTACCGAATCCAGCGGAAACACCAGGGCCGGTGGAAACGGGAGCGGCATTTTCGCCCACCTTGCCGGCTGCGGGCTTGGGAGTCTTGGGAGCGGGGGGCTTGCGGGTGGGCTGGACGGCCTGCCGCGCCACCACGTGGGCGGGTTCATCGGCACGGCCTTTGAAGTCGGCAGAAAGGAAAGGCAGGTGTGGGCCAAGAACAGTTGCTGCCAGGAGCCCCACTGATCCCACCAGGCCCAGCAGGACGCTGCCATTGAAGGACACCGCCGTCGTGAGGAAGAACAGGAGGAACGCGAACGCAGCCGTGACCGACGCAAACTGGTCAACGGACAGGGAGCCGATCCGAACGTGGGTCTTGGGCTGGAGCCGCCGTGCTGCAAACAGTGCCACCACGGTCAACGGCAGGAGGATGCCCAGCAGCAGGAAGAAAAGGTTGCCCACATTCCAGAGGTTGAACCGGCCGCCGAACATCGGCAGGAGCGAGGCTACGAACATGAGCAGCGCGGAGCCAAACACCGTGAGGTCCCGGACTGTGAAGGGGCCGGCAACGGCGTCGTATTTACCGGGGTTGGCCGCCGGTGCCGCAGTTGGGTTGGACGTGCTGCCGTTGGTGGCTTTTCCAGCTTTCGTGTCCTGTCCCGCCTGATGTGCGTCGTGTGGGCCCGGGCTCAGCTGGTTCATCTGTTTCTCCTTCGTACGGCGGTGTCCCGGGCAGTCCGGACCGGTTGAACCGCACTGTTCCGCGGCACACCGGACACGCCTCTGATGCGTCCCGGGACTTGTTCAGCCTATGCCACGCCACTGACAGTGTTCTAGCTGAAAGGGCCCTTACGACTTCGCCCACAGCAAACTCCAAGCTCCCTCGCAGTTGCAGGCACTGGTTCAGCTCCGCCAGCAGCAGCGGCGCCTCCCGCCGTCGTCGTCATGTAAGCGGTTCCCCACCTCCCCTGGTGCCATTCGTCGCCAAATCCGTACCGCTTGCTGGCACATTTGTGACCAGGCACACGTAGGACCTTGTGAAGCGATAGGGTGGGTGGCGGACAGCACTCTGCGGAACCTCCGCTGGATCGCCCGACGTCGAGCCCCGGCGGCGGCGCGGGTCCTCCGGCGGCGTCCGCGCAGCAAAGATCGATGAATGATGAGGTTCACCATGTCCCAGGACACCACCGGATCCACTGCCACCGCTGCTGCTACAACGGCCCAGGGTGGGGCCGCGCACACCGAGGCACTTGAAAACCTTCTGCATGAGAACCGCAAGTTTGCGCCGTCGGCTGACTTCGCGGCGGACGCTGTTGTGGGCGCTGACGAGTACGCCAAGGCAGAAGCCGATCGGCCCGCTTTCTGGGCCAAGCAGGCCCGTGAGCTGCTGAGCTGGGACAAGGACTTCACTGAGGCACTGGATTGGTCCAACCCGCCCTTTGCCAAGTGGTTTGTTGGTGGAGAGGTTAACGCGGCGTACAACGCCTTGGACCGCCACGTGGAGAACGGACTCGGTGACCGGGTCGCGATCTACTTCGAGGGCGAACCCGGCGACACCCGCACTTACACCTACGCCGAACTCACCCAGGAAGTGAAGAAGGCAGCGAACGCGTTCGAGGCCTTGGGCGTGGCCAAGGGCGACCGCGTGGCCGTGTACCTGCCGATGATCCCCGAAGCCGTCATCACCCTGCTGGCCTGCGCCCGGATCGGTGCCGTGCACTCGGTGGTGTTCGGCGGGTTCTCCGCCGACGCCCTGCGGTCCCGGATCGAGGACGCAGAAGCCAAGCTCGTGGTAACCGCCGATGGCACGTACCGCCGCGGCAAGCCCAGCGCTTTGAAGCCTGCGGTGGATGAGGCCCTCTCTGCTATGGAAAACGGCGAGGGCCACTCAGTCAACAACGTGGTCGTGGTCAAGCGCAACGGCGAGGACGTCAACTGGGTCGAGGGCCGCGACCTGTGGTGGGACGACACTGTAGGCGCGGCTGGGACTGAACACACCGCCGTCGGGCATGATTCCGAGCACCCGCTGTTCATCCTTTACACCTCCGGCACCACCGGCAAGCCCAAGGGCATCCTGCACACCACCGGCGGCTACCTCACCCAGGCCGCGTACACGCACAAGGCCGTGTTCGACCTCCACCCGGAAACGGACGTGTACTGGTGCACCGCCGACGTCGGGTGGGTCACCGGCCACTCCTACGTCACCTACGCCCCGCTCATCAACGGCGCCACCCAGGTCATGTACGAGGGCACGCCGGACTCCCCGCACCAGGGCCGCTGGTGGGAAATCGTGGAGAAATACAAGGTCTCCATCCTCTACACCGCCCCCACCGCGATCCGTACCTTCATGAAGTGGGGCCGGGAGATCCCTGGCAAGTACGATCTCTCCTCGATCCGCGTGCTCGGGTCCGTGGGCGAACCCATCAACCCCGAAGCGTGGATGTGGTACCGGGAGGTCATCGGCGGCAACGGAGGCAAGAAGACCAATCCGGCCCCGATCGTGGACACCTGGTGGCAGACCGAAACCGGCGCCCAGATGATCGCCCCGCTGCCCGGCGTCACGGCTACCAAGCCCGGCTCGGCGCAGGTTCCGCTGCCCGGCATCGCCGTGGACGTGGTGGACGAGAACGGCGCGTCCGTGGCCAACGGTGAAGGCGGCTACCTCGTGGTCCGCGAACCCTGGCCCTCCATGCTGCGCGGCATCTGGGGCGACCCGGAGCGGTTCAAGGACACCTACTGGTCCCGTTTCGAGGCCATGTATTTCGCCGGCGACGGGGCCAAGAAGGACGAAGACGGCGACGTCTGGCTCCTGGGCCGCGTGGATGACGTCATGAACGTCTCCGGCCACCGCCTCTCCACCACGGAAATCGAATCCGCCCTCGTCTCCCACCCGGCAGTGGCCGAAGCGGCAGTGGTCGGCGCCGCGGACGAGACCACCGGCCAGGCCGTCGTGGCGTTCGTGATCCTCCGTGGCGACGCCGTAAACAACGGTGACGAAACCGTGCTGGAACTGCGCAATCACGTAGGCAAGGAAATCGGCCCGATCGCCAAGCCCAAGCAACTGCTGATCGTTCCGGAACTGCCCAAAACACGATCAGGCAAGATCGTCCGCCGCCTCCTCAAGGACATTGCAGAAGGCCGTGACACCGGCGACGCCACCACCCTGGCCGACCCGTCCATCATGACGCAGATCGCCGAATCGCTGCGGAAGTAGCGTCCCGGCCTTTCCTGGAACGCGACGGCGCCGCCCACCACACGAGGTGAGCGGCGCCGTCGGGGTTTAATACAGCCGCCGGGAGCCTAGACTGTAGCCAGACTCAGACCCGACGAGGCTCCCCGAAAGGCCCCGATGCTCCAGGCTGCACGCCACACCGCCATCATTGATGCCGTCCAGCGCGAACGGGTTGTCCGCGTCTCGGACCTTGCCCTGCTGCTGGGAGTCTCCCCCATGACCGTCCGCAGGGATATCGAGGCCTTGGAGGAAGCCGGGCGGGTTGAACGCATCCACGGCGGAGCCAAGCTGCCCGGCGACGCAGGCACCCACGAACCCGGGTTCGAGCTCAAGTCCACCCAGTTGACCGCCGAGAAGCACGCAATCGCCGTGGAGGCGGCCTCGCTGGTACAGGAGGGCATGGCGATCGGGCTGAGCGCGGGAACCACCACCTGGGCCCTGGCCAAGGAATTGGTCAACGGTCCCCGAATCACGGTGGTCACCAACTCTGTGCGGATTGCCGAACTGTTCCATGGAGCATCATCCGGGCCCGGACGTTTCGGGTCCACGGTGATCCTGATTGGCGGCGAACGCACCCCATCCGATGCCCTGGTCGGTCCTATTGCGACATCGTCCCTGAAGCAGCTTCATCTGGACGCGCTGTTCCTCGGTGTCCACGGCATGGACGCCCGGGCCGGCTTCACCACGCCCAACCTGCTGGAGGCCGAAACGGACAGGGCGTTCATGGCATCGGCCCGCAGCACCGTGGTGTTGGCGGACCACAGCAAATGGGGGGTCGTGGGAATCGCCTCGATCGCGCCGCTGGAGGAAGCCGACGAACTCATCACGGATTCACTGTTGGGCGACGATGCCCGGCGGCTGCTTGAAGAGAACGTCGCGAAGCTCAGGACCGCCAAAATACCCAACTAAGTCGCATTTGTGCGCGTTTTGAGGGCTCAAAACGCGCACAAATGTCACCCAGTTGGGTCTCATACCGCGGGTGGAGGCCGGGCCGCAGACTTCAGCCACCGGACTGACGCCCCGGCACCCGGGGTCCGGGGATGCTGGGTATATGAACGCCATTCTTCAAGCCCAGCAGCTTTCCAAGCACTACCCCGGCAGCGTCGCACTGGACCACGTGGACTTCGCCGTGAACGCCGGCGAATCGGTCGCCATCATCGGTCCGTCAGGTTCCGGTAAAACCACCCTTCTGCACTGCCTCGCCGGGATTTTGAAGCCCGACGCCGGTACGGTCACCTTGGGTTCGGCGGCCGGGCCTCTGAACCTTGGTGCCATGACGGACGCTGCCCTCTCCCGTCTACGCCGCGAGGAATTCGGCTTTGTCTTCCAGCAAGGCATGCTCCTGCCCGAACTCACCGCCCTTGAAAACGTGGCCCTGGCCCTCATGCTCAACGGTACCGACCGCCGCACCGCCGAGTCCCGGTCCGCCGAGTGGCTGGCCGCTCTGGGGCTGGCAGGCATGGAAAAGCGACGATTGGGTGAGCTGTCCGGCGGGCAGGTCCAGCGGGTGGCCATCGCCCGCGCCCAGGTAACCGGCGCCCGGGTGGTTTTCGCCGACGAACCAACCGGTGCCCTGGACTCGGCGACGTCCTCGGAGGTGCTCGACGTGTTGCTGGGTTCCGCGTCGGCCAACGGCAGGACACTGCTGGTGGTGACCCACGACCCCAACGTCGCCACCCGCTGCCGGCGGGTGGTGGAACTGCGGGACGGCCGGATTGTGGCCGACAGCGGTGGGCCGGTCCCTGTGGCACCCCAGCCTGTCCACAACTTCAAAGGCGCGTTCAATGTCTAGTCTGGTCACGGCCGTCCGTCTCACTCCCTATCTCGCCAAGGGCCGAAGCCTCCGCGAATCCGGCCTCAAGGATGCCGGGCTGCCGATCGTGGCCTTCGGCACCGTCACCGCACTGCTTCTTACTGTTGCCGGCGGTTCCCAGGTCTTTTGGTCATGGTCCGACGACATCGCCGGAACTTACCAGGCGCTGGCGGTCGTCGCCGTCGTCCTGCTCATCGTTCCCTTGTTGACCCTTGGCGCCTCGGCCGCACAGCTGGCCGCCCGCCGTCGTGATGCCCGGTTGGCGTCCCTGCGGTTGCTGGGTGCCAACAGCGCAACGGTCGTCTGGCTGACAGTCATTGAATCGACAATCCTCGCAGCCATCGGTGCCATTGCGGGCGCCGCCCTCTACGCGTGCGCCGCGCCATTCCTTGGCCTGATCCAGTTCCGCGGACAGGCGATCGGATCATATGCCTGGCTGTCCTTGCCAGCCATGGCGGCGTGCATCGCCGGTGTCTGCGCGCTGGCCGCTGTCAGCGCGGCGCTGGGACTGCGGAAAGTGGTGGTGACGCCGCTGGGGGTGCGGACCCGGCAGACCCCCGACGGCGCCCATTGGGTCCGCGGGCTGGTGGCAGTGGTGGTGGTGCTCGCCGGAGTAGCAGCCATGGGCATGCTCAGCAGTTTCGGTACGTTTATTGTGATCCTCTCCGTGCTGGGAGGCTGCTTCGGGTTGGCGCTGCTGGCACTGAACCTCATGGGTCCGTGGGTCCTGCGGTTGCGGGCGTCGTCGCAGCTGAAACGAGCCAAGCGACCCGAGCAATTGCTCGCCGCGCGGACCGTGCTCGAAAGTCCGAAGGAGTCGTGGCGACAGGTAGGGGGCGTTGCGATGACCAGCTTTGTGGGGGTCTTTGTGGGGGTGGGCATGGCCGTGGCGGACACCATGGGCGGCGATGCTGCCCATGAGACCGCCCTGCTGGTGCGCGACATCAATACCGGCGTCATGATCACGTTGCTGGGCTCGTTCCTGATGGTGGCGTGCTCGGCGGGTGTGAACCAGGCGGCCGCAGTTCTGGACCGGGCATCCATGCTGGTGGCCCTGGACCGGATGGGCATGCCCCGCGAACTTATGGTCGCCGCCCGTGTGCGGGCTGTGATGTCGCCCCTGTTCCTGGTGGCGGGCATCTCCGCCGCTGCTGCGGCCCTGCTGGTCCTGCCGCTCGCGGGCGCCGTGCTCCTGACGCAGCCGGTTGTCTTCCTGACAATTGGCGGCGTCTTTGCGGCCGGGTTCGCACTGGTCCGGCTGGCGGTCGCAGCAGGCACAGGCCAGATCGGTCAGGTGCTGGCCCGCCCCGAACGCTGCGCGGGCATGGACTCCTGATCCGCCAACCCCGGATGCTCGCTCACTTCCACCCCCTGTTCCCCCAACGCTCTCTCACGTAATGGCACGATTTTTCCAACGCTCTCTCACGTAACCGCACGATTTTTCCGACGCTCTCTCACTTTCCTGAGGAGAGGGAGAGAGTATCCAGCAGAAACGGGCGATAGGTGAGAGTGCCCCTATGTTTTTCGTCAAGCTGTTGATGGGTGTTTTGGTTGGTAGAGGGTGCTGTCGCGGAGCATGGCGTAGAGGGTGTCGCAGCGTCGTCGTGCGAGGGCGATGATGGCCTGGTTGTGGCGTTTGCCTTCGGCGCGTTTGCGTTCGTAGTAGGCCCGGGAGGATGGGTCGTGGAGGGCGGCGAAGGCGGAGAGGAACAGAGTGCGTTTGAGGACTTTGTTGCCTTTTCTGGAAGCGTGCTCGCCCCGGATGGAGGATCCCGAGCGCCAGGTCACCGGTGCCAGACCGGCGTATGAGGCCAGGTGCGCGGCGGTAGGGAAATCTTTCCCGGCGACTTCGGTGAGGATTCGTGCAGCGGTCCTGATGCCCACGGCCGGCAGCGACATCAGGACCCGGTGAAGAGGGTGGGCCTCCACAAGGGCTTCAACCTGGGCGTAGACGGTCATCCGGGATTTATGAAGCCCGGAGAGCATCGCCGCGAGCTGCGGCAGGACGATGGTCGCAGCGTTCGTGCCCACGACAACAACTGTTTGCTGGTCCAGGGCATCGATGATCTCATCTGCCAGGCGTTCGCCCAGCCGTGGGGCGAGTTTGGTCAGCCGGTTCCCGATCCGGCGCCGGCCGGCGTGACGGAGCGCTTCAGGGGTCGGCCAGATCCGCAGCAGGTCCAGCACTGCAGGATGGGCCATGTAGGGTCCCAACACCCGTTCCAGAGCAGGGTGGATCTGGTTCAACAACCCGCGGATCCGGTTCGAAGTAGCCGTAGCCTGCTTGGCCAGATCATCATCGAAGCCGCAGAGCATGCTCAATTCCGCGAGTTGTTCATCGGCCAACCGGACCGAGCGCAGGGCGTGAGGCATGGTCCTGGCCGCCTCAGCGATAATGAACGCGTCCCGCGCGTCGGTCTTCGCTTCTCCGGGATGCAGGTCCGCGATCCGCCGCATTGCCAGCCCCGGCAGATACCCGATCAGGACACCGGCAGCCTGGGCAACCGCTACCGGCAACGCCCCGATCGTTGCGGGCTGGTCCACCACCAACAGGACCCGTCCCTTGCCCTCCAACCCGGCAAGGATTTCCCGGATCTTTGCTTCGTCATTGGGCAGGGCCTTATCCAGCAGTTTCTTCCCGGCCTGGTCCAACGCAACGGCGTGATGGACGCCTTTGCCAACATCCAGCCCGACGAACACGTCAGCAATTTCATGATTCTCGATCACCCTCGGCACCTCCGGTCGTAGTCAGCTGCCTGTGCTGGCCTGTCCGCGGTGTCAGGGCCCGGCATCCACGTTACGCACGACGTTCCCGAACTGTCCTGCCCCTATTAGCGATCTCCCCGGCACCTGCCAATCCCGGTGACAACACTCTCAAGATCATCGATCGACAGAGGATTGAAATCATGCCGGGACCAGCAGGCCAGCACACCCACATCCTGCACCAGGAAACGGGCTACGAAAAAGGTAACGAGGATCCGGCAGAAACGGGCGATAGGGGAGAGAGGATCCGGCAGAAATGGGCGATAGGTGAGAGAGGGTCCTAGGGGCAGCCGCAGGATTGACGGATGATCAGTTCCGTGGGCAGGATGCGGTGCTCGCGGTCTCCCCCTCGACCCTCCCCCACCAGGGCACGCACAGCGGCCTCGGCCATGGCGTTCACCGGCTGGGCCACCGTGGTCAGTGCGGGCCAGCTGTACTCGGAATCGATCGAGCCGTCAAAGGACACCAGGGCAATGTCCTCGGGCACCGTCACGCCGGCTTCGTGGAGGGCACGAAGGATGCCAATGGCCTGCATATCGTTGGAAGCGAAGATCGCCGTTGGCCGGTTGGCCATGGCGAGGAACCGTTTGCCCAGCTCATAACCGCCGGGACGGCTGAACGGGCTGTGCAGCATGGGTCCGTCCGGCAGTCCGGCATCGCGCAGGGCCCCGAGCCAGCCCACTTCGCGGCCGTCCAACTGGTTCCCGGTGTTGGTTCCAATGGCCAGGCCAATGTTGGTGTGCCCATGCCCAATCAGGTGCTCCACCGCTGCGCGCCCTCCGGCTTCCAGGTCCACCCCGACGCTCGTGAAGCCCGGTGGGGATCCGGCGTTGTTCAACAGCACCGACGGGATCTCCGAGGCTTCCAGATCACCAAGATCGGGATCGAACACACAACTCGCCAGGAACACCCCGTCCACTTGCCGTGCCGCCAGGTTCCGGATGTTTTGGCGTTCCTTGCTGAGGCTTCCGTCGGAGTTGGCAAGGACCGTGCCGTATCCCAGTTCTGCGGCAGCATCCTCAACGGCGTGGGCCAACTGGGTGAAGAAGGGGTTGGTGTTGTCCGGGACTATGACGCCAACCGTTTCGCTGGAGCCCAGTTTCAAGGCCCGGGCTGCAGCATTCGGACGGTACCCGAGGATGCGGATGGCATCGCGCACTTTGGCTTCCGTCGCCGGGGCAACGTTCTTCGGCCCACCGTTCACCACATAACTCACGACGGCGGTACTCACCCCGGCGTACCGGGCCACGTCTTTTCGGGTCACCGGTCCGCGCGGGGTTTGTACAGCTGATGTGGTCATGGGGTAAATGCTAGCTACATCGCAGGGGCATCGCCGAAGTCGCGGATGGGCAGGCGTTCGCCGCCGCGGAGGGCCGATTCGTGGGCGATGATCCCCGGGAGGGTGTAGCGGGCAGCAACCCAGGCATTTACCGGCGGGAGTGAGTTCTTGTTGACGGCGGTGACAAAGTCGTCCACCAGGAACTGGTGACTGCCCTCGTGGCCGTTGGGAGCTCCAAGGAATTCCTGCGGCAGCCGTGCCTGGTCGTGAACCGGGGCAAGCCCGGAGATGAAGGCATCACGAAGTTCCGGAGCAACGTCGGCCAACGAGGGATCATCAGCCGACATGGTCGGTTTGGTTTCCACCTGCCCTGACACGTCCTGCACAGAAGACTTGTCCTGCCACACGGTGGTGGTGGCGAGTTGCTCGAAGCTGGCCTCAGTTCCGAAGAAGCGGAAGCGTGATTCGCGGATATGTGAGGGGTACCCCACGCGGCGCATCTCATTGGTGCGCATCGCACCGCCGTCGTTCATTTCGAACAGTGCCGTTGCATTCGAGAAGTCGTTGCCGAACATGCTGACCTTCTTGTCGAAGACGCCGTCATTGCGCTGGTCCTTGACGCCGATGCAGCTGACGCTGACAGCGTGGCCGGGAACTGCTCCCAGGACACCACCGATGGCATGGGTCGGATACAGCATGGGCGGGTAGCTCGCGGTTTCCTTCCAGCGCTCTCCCCCGCTGTACTGGTAAGCGTCGTAGAACCCGAGGTCCATGTCGTGGACATAGTCGCCCTCGGTGTAGAAGACGCGGCCGAACTTACCGGCTTCCTGCTGCTTGCGCGCAAACACGGTGGCGGGGTTGTAGTAGCTTGTTTCGCCCATCATGTAGACGAGTTTGGTCTCCCTGACGGCCTCGATGATGCGGGCAATTTCTTCCTCTGAGATGGCCATGGGCACGGCCGAGTAGACGTGCTTGCCTGCCCTGAGGGCGCGTTCCACCAGGGGACCGTGGGTCCACCGCTGCGTGAAGATGGCGACAGCATCGACGTCGGACTCCAGGAGTTCGTCAAAGCCGGCCATCACCCCGTCCAGGCCCCAGCGCTCCTGCGCCGCCGCCGCGCGTTCGGGCAGCTCGTCGACGGCGTAAACCTCACTCACGCCCGGGTGCAGCTTGAACAGATGCGCGAACTGGCTGCCGAACTGTCCGGCGCCCAACACGCCAATCGAAAACGTCATTGTTTACCTTTCTGATGCCGCCCACGCGGCTTGGTTGTGATGGTTCCCACGTGCAAAGGAAGTCTCGCACCGGAATCTACACGAGTCAACAAAGAGACCAATTCCGAACATTTCCCAACAGCAAGTCTTGCCAAACAGAAATCTACTCGTGTAGATTCGTGCTCGTTGTAATTCACATCACAGCAAGAAAAGAGTCGACGATGACCACGCTAACCAAGCAGCCGGGCAGCGCATCAGAGCGCTCACGGCGAAGCCACGGGCCCAACAGCGCACCCGCCAAACGCAGCCTGGCCAGCCGCCTGGGAGACCTGAGGATCGCCATCCTCTTCATCCTCCCGGCCGTCGTCGGCTTCGTGGCGTTCTTCCTGATTCCCACTATCCGCGGCATCTACCTGAGCTTCACCGAATACAGCATCCTCGGCGAACCCACATGGATCGGGATCAAGAACTACACCGCGATCTTCGGCGACGAGCTGTTCTGGAACGCCATGGGCGTCACCCTCCAGTACGTAGCACTGAACATCGGCTTCCAGACAGTGATCGCCCTTGGGCTGGCCCTCCTGATGCACCGGGTTGCCAAGTCCACCTTCATCCGTGGCGCGCTGCTTCTTCCTTTCCTGGTGGCAAACGTGATCGTCGCCCTGGTCTGGTTTTGGATGCTGGACTACCAGCTGGGCATCGTGAACGAGGTCATGAGCTGGATCGGGCTGCCCCGCGTGGCCTTCTTCGGCAGCGAACAATGGGCCATCCCCACCATCGCTTTCGTCAACGTCTGGCGCCACATGGGATACACAGCCCTGCTGATCTTCGCCGGTCTCCAAGCCATCCCGAACAACCTTTACGAAGTGGCAAACCTCGACGGCGCGTCCCCCACCAGGACGTTCTGGAGCGTCACCATGCCGCTGCTCCGCCCGGTGCTGGTCCTGGTCCTGGTGGTTACCGTCATAGGTTCCTTCCAGGTCTTCGACACCGTAGCCGTCACCACCAACGGCGGCCCCGTCAACGCATCACGCGTGATCCAGATGTACATCTACCAGAAAGCCTTCGGCGAGTCCGATTTCGGCTACGCCTCCGCCCTGTCCGTGATCCTGTTCGTCATCCTCGCCTTGGTCGCCTTCCTTCAGATGAAGTTCCTCAAGGGCAACGAATCGGACCTGGACTAGCAAGGACCCGGAGCAAAGGAACCCCACCATGACTACTACAACCCTGCCCCGCGAAACGTCCCGCAGGAAGCCCCTCAACTGGCGCCGCATCGGCGCCTGGGTGATTGTCGCCGTCGCCCTCGCCGTGACCATTGCCCCCTTCTACTGGATGCTGCGTACGGCACTGTCCAGCAACGGCGCCCTGGCGTCCAACTCAGCCAACCTTCTCCCCGCCGACTTCAGCTGGGGTGCCTTCAAGCGGGTCCTCGGCCTGCAGACCACGGAAGAAGCCATTGCAGAAGGCGGATCCGGTGCTGCGATCAATTTCTGGCTGTACCTTCGCAACTCCGTCATCTTCGCCACCATCACCACGGCCGGCCAGGTGTTCTTCAGCGCGATGGCTGCCTACGCCTTCGCACGGCTGCGCTGGCCGGGGCGAAACAAAGTCTTCGGGCTGTTCCTGACCACCATGATGGTCCCGCCGATCTTCACCGCGCTGCCCAACTTCCTCATGATCAAGAACCTGGGCCTCCTCAACACCATGGCCGGCATGACGCTTCCGTTCCTGTTCATGACCCCGTTCGCCATCTTCTTCCTGCGGCAGTTTTTCCTGGGCATGTCCCGCGAGGTGGAGGAAGCGGCAATGCTCGACGGCGCCAAGCACCTCAGGATCTTCTTCCAGATTGTGCTTCCCAACGCCGCAGCCCCCATCGCCACGCTGGCGCTGCTCACCTTTATCGGTCAGTGGAACGAATACTTCTGGCCTCTGCTGGTGGGGCAGGACGAGAGCGTCCGTGTGCTCACCGTCGGTTTGAGTGTCTTCAAATCCCAGTCACCGCAAGGCGCGCTCGACTGGTCGGGCCTCATGGCCGGAACCCTGGTGGCCGCGCTGCCGATCTTCATCCTCTTCATCGCCTTCGGCAAGAAGGTTGTGAACTCCATCGGATTCTCCGGAATCAAATAACTCCCCCGTATGAACACTGAAAGGTCCGTCATGAAGAAAACCCTCGGCGTCGCCGCTGCTGCCGCGGCCATAGCACTATCCCTGTCCGCCTGCGGCGGGTCCAGCGCGGGTTCCTCCGACGCCAAAGGCGAGATCAACTACTGGCTGTGGGACGCCAACCAGCTCCCCGCGTACCAGCAGTGTGCCGACGATTTCACCAAAGCCAACCCGGACATCAAGGTCAAGATCACCCAACGCGGTTGGGACGACTACTGGACCACCCTCACCAACGGGTTTGTCGCCGGAACAGCTCCGGATGTCTTCACCAACCACCTCTCCAAGTACCCGGAGTTCGCTGCCAAGAAGCAGCTGCTGCCCCTCGATGAGGCCGTGGAGAAGGACGGCATCAAGCTCGATCAGTACACCAAGGGCCTCCCGGAGCTCTGGGTGGGCCAGGACGGCAAGCGCTACGGTCTCCCGAAGGACTGGGACACCGTTGGACTGTTCTACAACAAGGCGATGACCGATGCCGCAGGAATCACGGCCGAACAGATGGCCAACCTGGACTGGAACCCCCAGGACGGCGGCAGCTATGAAAAGGTCATTGCCAAGCTGACGGTAGACAAGAACGGCAAGCGCGGCGACGAGCCCGGCTTCGACAAGAACAACGTCGCCACCTACGGGCTGGGCCTCTCCGGCAGCGGTTCGGGCCAGGGCCAGACTGAGTGGAGCTTCCTCACCGCGACCACCGGCTGGACTGCCACGGACAAGAACCCGTGGGGCAGCAGGTTCAACTACGACGATCCCCGGTTCCAGGAAACCATCGCGTGGTGGGCCGGGCTGATCGACAAGGGCTACATGCCCAAGCTCGAGACCACGGTCGGCGCGAGCGTGACGGACAACTTCGGTGCCGGCAAGTCCGCCATCAACTCCAACGGCGACTGGCTGATTGGGCAGTACCAGACCTACCAGGGCATCACCACGGGAATCGCCCCCACGCCCAAGGGTCCCAACGGCAAACGTGCGTCCATGTTCAACGGCCTGGCCGACTCCGTCTGGGCCGGTACCAAGAATCCTGCCGCCAGTGTGAAATGGGTTGAGTACCTGGGCTCCACGGCCTGCCAGGACGTAGTGGCCGGCAAGGCCGTAGTCTTCCCTGCCATCAGTTCCTCATCCGACAAGGCAGCAGAAGCGTTCAAGGCCAAGGGCACCGACGTCTCCGCCTTCACCACCCACGTGAAGGACGGCACCACGTTCCTCTTCCCGATCGCGGACAAGGCCGCCAAGGTTGACGGCATCATGAAGCCGGCCATGGATGCCGTGCTCTCCGGCAAGAAGCCCGCGTCCTCGCTGACGGAAGCCAACAACCAGGTCAACAACCTCTTCAAGTAATCCTTGCGGGGCCCGCTCTGCGCGTTATTTCGCTCGCTGTGCGCGGAGAGCGGGCCCCACAACTTTTGGAAATGAGACTTCACGCATGAACCCGCTCCACCTCCGTTCCGCCGGCACCAGCCTGGTCATCAGCACCCACCGTGGAGAGGCTGAGATTGTCCACTGGGGAGCCGACCTGGGCGATACCCTCCCGGACCTGTCCCTCCTGAACGAGCCCATCCCGCCGTCCTCGATCGACGCCAACGTCCCCACCGGGCTCCTCCCCCAGGCATCATCGGCATGGCAGGGGCGGCCCGGGCTTCGCGGGCACCGGATCACCGACGGTGTGGCAGGCCTCGACTTCTCTGTCCGCCTGAGCGCGGTGAGCGCTGACGCGGACGGACGCACCGCCGTCGTGATTCAAACGGATCCCGACGCCGGTATCACCGTCGCGAGCAACCTCACCTTGCATCCCGGCGGGCTGCTGGAACTGCGCCATGAACTCACCAACCACGGCACGTCGCCTTTCCACGTGGATGAGTTGGCGACCATGCTTCCGGTGGCGCCGGACGCGGTCGAACTCCTGGACCTGACCGGGCGCTGGTGCCGTGAGCGCCACCCCCAGCGGCGGGCGATCCAGCAGGGAACATGGGTACGCACCGGGCGTCACGGCCGCACGGGGCACGATTCGTCCCTGTTGCTGGCCGCCGGTACTGCGGGTTTCGGCAACCGGCACGGCAAGGTCTGGGCGACCCATCTGGCCTGGAGCGGAAACCATGAGCAGTTCGCCGACCGACTGGCCGACGGCAGGACCGTGCTCGGCGGTTCGGAGCTCCTGGGTCCTGCGGAAGTGGTGCTGCAGCCCGGGGAAACGTACCAGACTCCCACGTTGTTCGCCGCTTACTCGGACCGGGGACTGGACGGAATCAGCGAGGCGTTCTACAGCTGGTTCCGTTCCCGCCCTCATCACGTCTCCGGACCCCGCCCGGTGGTCCTCAATACCTGGGAAGCCGTGTACTTCGACCACAACCTGGAAACGTTGGTCGAACTGGCCGAGTCCGCTGCGGATCTTGGGGTTGAGCGTTTCGTGCTCGACGACGGCTGGTTCCGCGGGCGACGTGACGACCACGCCGGGCTGGGTGACTGGTATGTGGACGGGACACTATGGCCTGGGGGCCTGACTCCGCTCATCGAAGCGGTAACGTCCCGCGGCATGGAGTTTGGCCTGTGGGTGGAACCGGAGATGGTGAACCTCGACTCGGACATCGCCCGGGAGCACCCCGAATGGATCGTGCGCCCCGCGGCCCGGTCCCCCAAGGATGGCGGACGGCTGCCCCTGGAGTGGCGGCACCAGCATGTGCTCGATCTGGTGAACCCCGCCGCCTGGCAATACGTGTTCGACCGTATGGACGCTTTGCTCCGCGACAACAACATCAGCTACCTCAAGTGGGACCAAAACAGGGACCTGCTGGAGCACGGCCACGCCGGCCGCGCGTCGGTGCATCAGCAAACCCTGGCCGCCTATCGTCTGTTCGACGCGCTACGGGCTGCCCACCCCTCCGTGGAAATTGAAAGCTGCTCCTCCGGCGGCGCCCGCGTGGACCTGGGCATCCTTCAACGAACGGACCGCATCTGGGCCTCGGACTGCAACGACGCCCTGGAACGGCAGACCATCCAGCGGTGGACGGGCATGGTGGTGCCTCCGGAGCTGGTGGGCGCGCACATCGGTCCGTCGACGTCCCACACCACGGCCCGCACCCATGACCTGTCCTTCCGGGCGATCACTGCGTTGTTCGGGCACTTCGGGATGGAGTGGGATGTCCGCACGGTAACCGGGGCGGAACGGCAGGAACTCAAGCGTTTCATTGCCCTGTACAAGGAACACCGGGAACTCATCCACAGTGGACGGATGGTCCGGGCCGATGTCCCCGATGAGTCCCTGATGGTGCACGGCGTCGTTGCCGCAGACCACGACGGCGGTGCCGCGGATAGTGCCACGGCGGCGCTGTTCGCTGTGGTCAGGACCCGGACGGGGTTCGCGGAGATGCCGGGCAGGGTGGCAATCCCCGGGCTCGAGGCTGGCCGGAACTACAGGGTGGAGTTGCTGTTCCCCCGTCCCGCGGATGCTGATTACGGGCACGCGTTCATGGAAGCACAGCCCGCGACGTGGCTGGCTTCCGGCGCCCGGGCGTCCGGGCGGTTCCTCGGTGAGGTCGGCCTGCCGATGCCTGTCCTCCAGCCCGAACACGCCATCCTGCTCCGCGTCACAGCCCTCTGACGCTCTCTCACCAAAAGCACGCTTTAGGCGGACGCTCTCTCACCAAAAGCACGCTTTAGGCGGACGCTCTCTCACCAAAAGCACGCTTTAGGCGGACGCTCTCTCACCAAACGCCAAGCGTCAGAGCGCGTCCGCGAGGTAATCAATAGCCAGCTTGTAGCCCAGCACTCCTGCGCCCACGATGATCGCCTGGCACACCCCCGACAGGTAGGAGTGGTGGCGGAACTCCTCGCGCTGGTGGACGTTGGTGATATGGACCTCGACGGCGGGAAGCTGGACCGCTGCAAGGGCATCCCGGAGTGCCACGGACGTATGCGTGAAGGCACCGGCGTTGATGACGATACCGACGGCGGTGCCTCGCGCTGCGTGGATCGCGTCCAGGAGGTCGCCCTCGTGGTTCGACTGGACGCAGTCCACCGTGAAGCCGTGTGACTCAGCGGCAGACAGCGCCAACTGCTCAACGTCGGCCAAAGTGGACGTCCCGTATTTCTCCGGCTCACGGGTGCCCAGAAGGTTCAGGTTGGGTCCATTGATGACAAGGATGGTTCCACGGGCAGCGTCGTTGGCTTCACTCATGGCTTCAAATCTATAGCCGTGAGTCAGCGTCCGTGAATTGTGCCCGGAACGTGAGCGAGGATCGCCGGAAAACGCTCATGATGTGAGAGTGGATCGGAAATCGCGACCAGGGTCACCCTACTTTCGGGTGCACTGCCCCGGCGAGACGGGTTGGCTGAGGGCCGGGGCCTGGGCAGCAACCGGCTCGACATCTGCCATGGTCAACGCAAAGCCCAGCGCAGCATCCGTGGTGGTCTTGGCGAAGATCAATCCGGCAACCTGTCCCTGCACGGTCAGCAGCGGTCCACCGGAGTTACCCGGTTGAACATCGCCGGCCAACTTGTAGACCAGCTCGGGCGAGGGGTTGTTGCCGTAAATATCCGGCACAAGAATGGTCGAGATCCCCTGGACCGTGGCTGGCTTCGACTGGAACGGACCACCGTGCGGGTACCCGGCAAACGCCGCAGAGCTGCCGGGCGGAAGGTCAGCGCTCAAGGGAAGCGGCTCGGCGGACAGTCCGTCAACGGCCACAACAGCTATATCCCGCTGGGAGTCGAAGTAGACCACCCGACCCGGCAACGCACCGCCGTCGGGCACTTCCACTACAGGTTGCGGCACCCCGGCCACCACGTGCGCGTTGGTGACAACACGCCCGGGCGACACCACGAATCCTGAACCTGTTTGGTTCTGGCCGCATTCGAAAGCCGTACCCGCGATCCTCAAGACCGATTCCGCTGCCCGGTTGAGGGCGGGCGTATCCGTGGACTCGTTGGGAATGGTCACCGGCGTGGCCGGGCCGATGCCTTCAATGAGCTTGGGTATGCCGTCGCCGATCACGGTTGACCGCAGCTTGGCCATGGTGGCTTTGACGGGATTCGGCGTCAGGGAATCGATGTACCGGATAACACGGGACTGGGCCAGTTGCTGTGACACGAACGGCACGCCCAGGGAACTGATGCTGAAGGCCAGCATGGACATGACCAACGCCGCAACCACCACACTGACCACGCCGCCGATCAACCGGTCAGCTGCATGCAACGGTTTGATGCGGACCGCGTGGCGGACCTTGCGCCCGATCATGGTTCCCAGCCCATGCCCCAGCGCAATAAGTACGACGGCGGCCCCCACCGTGGCGGTCAGCCTCCAGGAGCTGTCGCCCACCCAGTTACTGACCAGCGGTACCGCCATGAACGCCGCGATGGCGCCGACGATAAAGCCGGCAATACCGCCGAGCGTCACCAGGAACCCGTTGCGCAGGCCATAGATCAGGTAGGAAAGCAGCATCAGAATCAATGCCAGATCCAGTATCGTCAAGCCAAACACCAATGCTCCTTGCAGCCGGGTAGCGCCAATTCTAGAGGTGGACCCTGACAGGAAACCGTTAGTCCGGTCACGATCCGGGACCTTTCCCGCCGTCACTTCCGGGGCTGCCTGCCTGAAAACCGCGTCGTTTCAGCGTTTCGCGTGCCAAGTACGTCACAAGAGCACAAAAATTCTGAAACAATGGCTGGAGCGCCACGACCGAAACTTATACTCAGGAGATTTCATGGACATCGAGGTATTGCGCCGCGCACCCCTCTTCGCCACCCTTGACGACGACGCTTTCCGCCTGCTGACGGACGAGCTCACCGAGGTGGACCTTTCCCGCGGAGCGTCGGTGTTCCGCGAAGGCGACCAGGGTGACCAGCTGTACTTCATCGTTTCCGGCAAGGTTAAGCTCGGCCGCACTTCCCCCGACGGACGTGAGTCCCTCCTGGCCATCCTTGGCCCGGGCGAACTCTTCGGCGAGATGGCTCTCTTCGACCCGAGCCCCCGTACCGCAACGGCAACGGCTGTGTCCGAAACGCGACTGGCAGGCCTGAAGAACGAGAGCCTCAACTCGTTGCTCCGGACCCGCCCCGAGGTTTCCGCCCAGCTGCTCCAGGCCCTTGCCCGCCGCCTGCGCCGCACCAACGACTCGCTGTCCGACCTCGTCTTCTCGGACGTACCAGGCCGTGTCGCCAAGGCCCTCCTGGACCTGGCCGACCGCTTCGGCCGTCCCGCCACGGATGGTGTCCTGGTGGCGCACGAGCTCACGCAGGAAGAACTGGCCCAGCTGGTGGGCGCTTCCCGCGAAACCGTCAACAAGGCCCTGGCCGAGTTCGTCCAGCGCGGTTGGCTTCGCTTGGAAGCCCGCGCGGTGGTCATTCTTGACATGCAGCGACTGCGCCAGCGCTCCCGCTAAACGCGTTGGGAAAGGCCGCACCGGTTCGTGGAACCGGGGCGGCCTTTTTTGTTGGTGCGGGAGGAACGCCGGAAAACCGCCGGGATGCGAGAGAGCATCCGGGGGTGGGGTCAGCGGTCGCGCTGGGAGTCTCCGGGGGAGGTCCTGGCGGCTTCGACTTCGAGCATCAGCTGCCCGCCCTCGTCCACAAGTTTGGGCTGGTACACATGTGCCTTGCGCTTGTAGCTCAGGTAGGCGATACAGCCGTTGGCGTGGGCCATTTTCTCCAGCATGATCTCTGAACCCGGAACCATGAGCTGCCCCAGAGTAAGACCGACAGTGTTGTCCTGGCCCACTTCGTCGCCCAAGGCCGTGGTGTCGCGCAGGGCAATGGCTTCGGAAGCGCTGACCCATCGGCCCCACACACCCTTGCTGCCCAGAATGCCGGGCTGCTGGTTCACGGGGACAGTGGCCGCGAAGTACCGGGTATTGAAACGGGTGTGGGCAAAGTCAGGACTGAGCCAGTTGACCAAGGGTTTCAAGAGGTCCGTCCGGAGGGAGAGGCCGCGCTTGGTCAGCATCTCCGTGAAGGACTTCTCCTGGGAAGCCACGGCTTCGCGGGTCTTCATCCACTCAGCGGTCGAGTTCGCTTCAATCGTGGACGAGGCATCCGGCCCTGCGAGCAGGACGCCGGTTTCTTCGAAGAGCTCACGGATGGCTCCCACCACGTGACGGCGGGCGAGTCCGACGTCGTCCGTTCCCATCTGCTCGGCCCAATACTGGGGCGAGGGACCAACCCAACCGACGGGGTCGTCGTCGCTGGGTTGAAGCGAGCCGCCGGGGAACGCGACAACGCCCAACGGCGAAGAGCCTGGCCTGTAACCAAGCCAGGTCTCCAACCCGTTGGGCGAGTCCCGCAAAAGGACAACGGATGATGCATAGCGCGCGGCACGGGGTGTCCGCTCGCCAAGTTCAAGCCAGTTGCGTGCTGCGCCTTCAAGTTCCGGAGGCAGTACGAACGAGCGTCGGGCAAGTTGCGGCACTTGAGTGAACCGGCTCCTTAGCTGAATTCAGCAATGAGCTCGACCTCAACCGGAGAGTCGAGCGGCAGAACAGAAACGCCGACGGCGGAACGTGCGTGCACGCCTGCGTCACCGAAGACCTGGCCCAGGAGTTCGGACGCACCGTTAATGACGCCGGGCTGGCCGGTGAAGCTCGGGTCGGAGGAGACGAATCCCACAACCTTCACGATGCGGGTCACCCGGTCGAGGTCGCCGATGACGCTCTTGACGGCTGCCAGGGCGTTGATCGCGCATACACCTGCGTAGCGCTTTGCGTCCTGGGGATCCACCGTGGACTCATCCGAAGCGCCGAGTTCGCCGGTGGACACCTTGCCCGTAGCTTCGAGTTTGCCGTTAATAAAGGGCAACTGTCCCGAGGTGTAGACGTAGTTGCCGGACACAACGGCCGGCACGTAGGCGGCAACCGGCGCGGCGACCTCCGGAAGGGTCAGGCCAAGCTCGGCCAGTCGCTGTTCCACAGCGGATGTGGGGGTGCCGGATTCCGCGGGAGTAGTGGTGTCTGCGGGGGTTGTCATGGTTACTGCTTCTCCCTCTTAAGGTATGCGACAAGGCCTTTGCCATCGGGTCCACCGACGACCTGAACAAGCTCCCAGCCGTCCTCGCCCCACTGGTCCAGGATCTGCTTTGTGGCATGGATAATGAGCGGAATCGTGGCGTACTCCCATTTGGTCATGACAGAAAGCCTAGCCCTTGCCGGTAAAGTGGAAAACATGGTGACTCGCAAGAACCCCATATTCGACACTGCCACCACCCTCGGAAAGATTCTCGGTTTCCTTGGCGTGAGTGCGATCTGTGGCGTGCTGGTAGCTGGACTTCTGGTTCCCGCGGCCGCAGTCTCAGGCAGTGCCGCAAGTGGTTCCATCCAGTTCTTTGACACGCTGCCCGCGGAACTGCAGGTCGACCCGCCCAGCCAGAACACCACGATCCTGGCCAAGGACGGTACACCCATTGCGTCCATCTACGCAGAGAACCGTACCAAGGTTCCGCTGGACCAAATGAGCCCGTTCATCAAGGACGCTGTCATAGCCATCGAGGACAGCCGATTTTATGACCACGGCGGTATCGACACCACGGGTATCATGCGTGCCCTTGTCAGCACCGCCCGCGGCAACAAGCAGGGTGCTTCCACCATCACCCAGCAGTACGTGAACAACGTCATCAACGAGTCACTGGTGGCGTCCGGCAAGGAAGACGACGTCAAGCTCAACGGCTACAACAAGGGCGTGGGCGACAAGCTCCGCGAAATGAAGCTGGCGATCGCTCTGGAGAAGAAGTTCTCCAAGGAGCAGATCCTTGAGGGCTACTTGAACATCGTGTTCTTCAACCGTGATGCTTACGGCATTGAAGCTGCATCCAAGTTCTTCTTCAGCACCTCGGCGAAGGACCTGACCCTTCCCCAGGCTGCCCTTCTGGCCGGCTTGGTGAACAGCCCGTCCGCTTTTGATCCCATTGCCAACCCGGACAACGCCAAGAAGCGCCGGGACCTGGTACTGGCCGCCATGGTCAACCAGAACAAGATCACCCAGGCCGAATACGACGAGGCCGTGGCCACCCCCGTGACTACCAAGGTCACTCCCGCACGCCAAGGTTGTGCCTACGCCACCATGGCACCGTACTTCTGCGACTACGTGCTTCACCTCCTCCTGAACAACCCCGCTTACGGCGAAACGCAGGATGACCGCGAAAAGCGTGTCATGCGCGGTGGCCTGACCATCCAGACCACCCTGGACCCGACGGCCCAGACAGTTGCCCAGCAGCAGGTGGATGCGACTGCCGGTGCCAACCCGGACAAGTGGGGCGCCTCGCTCGTCTCCGTCCAGCCCGGCACAGGCCAGATTGTCAGCATGGCCCAGAACACTGTTTGGCTGCCGCAAGAAGGCAAGTTCGATCAGACCCAGAACTTCAACGTGGACGTCCTGGACGCCAACGGCAATGACCTGAACGGCATCGGTGGCTTCCAGCCCGGCTCAACGATGAAGCCGTTTACGTTCGCCGAGTGGCTGAACGAGGGCAAGTCGATGAACCAGAACGTCAATGCGTCGGTGCGTAGGTATGGGGTGAATTTCCCTTGGCGCAACACCTGCCCAACCCCGACGGATGGTTTCTATGACGCAACCGTTCCGGGCAGCTTCGACTTGCAGAACTCCGATCAGGGTTACTACCGCAACATGACCGTCCTGTATGGCCTCATGAACTCCATCAACACGGCAACGTTCGCTTCCGCAGCCCAGGTGGATTTGTGTGGCATTCAGAAGATTGTTGACGCAACAGGTATCCACGGCGGCCTCCCCATGCGCGACAAGGAAGGCAAGATCACGGACCCCAACCCGCAGGTTCCGATGACCCGGCTCTCGAACCTGATCGGTGCCACCCAGACCGCACCCCTGACCATGGCAGCTGCGTTTGCCACGTTCGCTGCCGACGGCAAGTACTGCGAGCCGATCGCCATCACCTCGGTCAAGGACCAGGCGGGTGCTGAGCTTCCCGCCCAGGCATCCAACTGCAAGGACGCCGTCAAGCCGGACGTGGCCCGTGGTGTGGCCTATGCTATGCAGGAAGTCCTCAATGCTGGTTCCGGCTCCCTGATCAGGCCGTCTCTGTCCACAAGAAACAACTTCCCTGTCGCAGCCAAGACCGGTACCAACGACACCAACGGCTCCACCTGGGTGGTGGGTTACACCAGCGGCCTTGCAACGGCTTCCTGGTTCGGCGATCCGCTGGGCGACCAATCCCGGCCCGGTCGGAATATGACCGTCAACGGCAAGTACTACCAAGCGATCGACGGTTACATGATCGCTGGTCCGCAGTTCACCAACTACATGCTGTCGGTCGCTCCGGCGTATGGAACCAATCCTTTCCCTGCACCTCCGTCGAACCTCCTTGGCGGCGGAGCACCGCAGCGCAACACCACCCCTGCGCCTTCCACGCCGAACAACAACGCCCCGTCCAACGGCGGCAATACCGGCGGGAACAGCGGCAATAACGGAAATGGCAACGGCAACGGTAATGGCAACGACGATAAGGACTGACCAATAGTGCCTTTTCCTGAATCCCTGGCAAACCGCGTCCGCACCCTTGGGCGCGGTTTCGCCGTTACGACAGTTCTTGGGGCTACCGCGGGGGCGGCAACTGCTGCCTACGGTTGGTGGGAGAAGGATCAATTCGGTATCAGGAACGAAACCCTCCCCATTCTCCCGGAGGGTTTTGGCCCGCTGCGGGTACTGCACCTGAGCGACATCCACTTCGTTCCAGGTCAGGATAAAAAGGCACAATGGCTGCAATCCCTGGCCGATCTCAAGCCGGACCTCGTGGTCAATACCGGCGACAACCTCAGTCATGCCAAGGCCATTGATCCCCTCATCGAGGCACTCAGGCCCCTGATGCAGTTCCCGGGTGTTTTCGTCCCGGGGTCCAACGACTATTACGCCCCCCGGCTCAAGAACCCGGCGGGCTACTTCCGAGGGCCCTCAAAGCACAAGGCAGACCCGGTAAAACTCGACTGGCCCAGGCTGCGCTCCGCCTTCGGGATGGCGGGCTGGGTAGACCTGACCAATCGTGCGCAATCGCTCGTCCTCAACGGCTTACGCTTCGATTTCTCCGGCGTTGATGATCCGCACCTCAAACGCGAACGCTACGCAGGTTGGCCCCGCGGCACCGTAAACCAGGATGCCAGGCCACACCTCCGCGTGGCGGTCATCCATGCTCCCTACCAACGTGTTTTGGACCATTTCACGGAAGCCGAGGCGGACCTGATTCTCGCCGGACATACCCACGGCGGCCAGATCTGCATTCCCGGCTACGGCGCGCTCGTCTCCAACTGCGACCTCCCCACGTGGCGCGCCAAAGGCCTGCACGATTGGCAGAACGATATTTACACGACGCCGGTCAACGTCTCCGGCGGCATCGGCACGTCCCGCTTTGCTCCGGTCCGCATCGCCTGCCGCCCGGAAGCGGTGCTGCTGACGCTGACGTCCCGCAACTAAAACCAAGGGCAGCATTACAAACTCCAATAACTGGTCAAACATTTCACCGCGCCCACGCTGACCTGTGAACCGAGTCACGGCATGGCATAGGGTGGTTGCTACGGGAAACTACCTCCGCACCACCTGAAGATCCAGCTGTTGAGAAGCGGGCATGTCCAAGCAAACGTCATTCTTTACCTCCGTCGGCCGCCTGTACCCCCATGTGCGGCCTATCCTTCCCCGGTTGTTCATGGGCCTGCTCTGTGCCCTGCTGGCCAGCATCGTGGCGCTGTCCATCCCCCAGGTCCTGCGGGTCCTGGTCAATAATTCGCTCCAACCCGGCGGTGACCCGGGCGCTGTCTGGACTGCCGCCGTCGTCATCCTTGCGTTGGGCGTGGCGGAAGCAGGATTGGTGGCGCTGCGACGCCAGTTCGTCATCAACCCGGCCACGACAGTCGAGACCAGGATGCGGGTGTCACTGTACGGGCACCTGCAGCAACTGACGGTTTCTTTCCACGATCGTTGGGGTTCCGGGCAGTTGCTGTCGCGTGCCATGACGGACCTGAGCTTCCTGCGCCGCTGGATGGCGTTCGGCGCGATTATGCTGGTGGTCACCACCCTGACGGTGATTATCGGCGTGGGCGTCATGTTCACCATGAGCTGGCAACTGGCGCTGATTTTCCTCGCCGCCGCCGTGCCCATCATGATCAACTCGTTCCGCTTCCGACGGCGCTTCAGCCTGGTCACCAGGCTTAGCCAGGACCAGGCCGGCGACCTCGCCACCACCGTGGAGGAGTCCGTCCACGGCATCCGCGTCCTGAAGGCCTTCGGACGAAGCCGCGAAGCGTTGGAGAACTTCAATGGCCAGGCGGAGGAACTGCGGCAGACGGAAATCGCGAAAGCCAAGCAACAGGCCGGTTTCACGCTGGTGGTGACGCTCCTGCCGGAGCTCGCGCTGGGGGTTGGACTGGTGGTAGGAATCATGCTGGCGGCGTCGGGCCAGCTGAGCATCGGCTCGCTGGTGGCATTCTTCGCAACGGCCGCCGTGGTTGCCACGCCGGTGGAATTCTCCGGCATGCTCCTGGCCATGGCCCTGACCGCCAAGACGGCGTTGGACCGCCATTTTGAGGTCATGGATACGCCCAACACCATCACCTCGCCGGACAAGCCCGCCACACCGTCGGCTGTCAAGGGTGCCTTGCGCTTCGAGCAAGCGGGCTTCGGGTACGACGACGGCGGCACCCTCCTGCGCGATATCAATCTGGAGATTCGTCCCGGCGAGACGATGGCCCTGGTGGGCATCACCGGCAGCGGCAAGAGCGCACTCCTCCAGTTGGTCCCCCGTCTCTACGAGGTAACGGAGGGGTCCGTGACGATCGATGGTGTGGATGTCCGGGACATGGACCTGGAGGATCTTCGCCGGGTCGTGGCCGTTGCCTTCGAGGACACCACGCTGTTCTCCAGCTCCGTGCGGGACAACGTGTTGCTGGGAGCACCTGAGCCAACGGACGCCGCCCTGGACGAGGCCCTGGATGTTGCCCAGGCGCAGTTCGCCTACTCGCTCCCGGATGGCGTGGACACCCTGATCGGTGAGGAAGGCCTGAGCCTCTCCGGCGGTCAGAGGCAAAGAATCGCTTTGGCCCGGGCCATAGCCGCCAAGCCGAAAATCCTGGTGCTGGACGATCCCCTCTCTGCCCTGGACGTGAACACGGAAGAGCGGGTGGAGGCGCGGCTGCGTGATGTTCTCCACGACACCACCACGCTGATCGTGGCCCACCGTCCGTCCACTGTGGCATTGGCGGACCGGGTTGCCCTGCTCGAAAACGGAACCATCACCGCCGTCGGGACCCATTCGGAACTGCTGGCCGGCAACGCCCACTACCGCTACGTCATCGCGAGCCTGGACACTGGTCCGAAGGACCTGGACTCCGAACTGGACGAGCTCGAAGAAGCCGAGGAGGCCCGCCGGTGAGCGCCACAACCTTTGGAACGGCCAACGAGGACAACACCCACCTCAGCAAAGCGGACAGCAAAGCCGTACGACGCCGGTCGCTCACCTTGCTTGGGTCGCTGATCCGGCCCGTTCGCTTGCGTTTCTGGCTGACGATCGTGGTGGTGGTTGTTTCACAGCTCGCCCGGGTGGCGGGACCCGCCCTGATAGCTTTCGGCATCGACAACGCGCTTCCCGCGCTGCAGGCCGGGAACAACGGGCCGCTGGTGCTGGTGGGAGTCCTCTACTTGGGCGCAGCCATCGCCACGGCCGGGCTGACGTCGCTCTACGTCACGTCCACGGCAAAGCTCAGCCAGGCCATGTTGCTGGACCTGCGGGTACGCGTCTTCCGGCATACCCAGCGGCTGAGCCTTGAGTTCCACGAGAAGTACACGTCCGGCCGCATCATTGCCCGGCAAACTTCAGACTTGGAGGCGCTCCGCGAACTCTTGGACTCGGGCGTCAGCTCCTTGGCTTCCGGCCTGCTGTTCATGGTTTTTACGGCCATTACCGTGTTCGCCCTGGATTGGCGGAGCGGCTTGATCATGCTGGGTGCCGGCGTGCCCATGTTCCTCCTGGCCCGCTGGTACCAGAAGCACTCGCAGATCGCCTTCCGCGAGTCCAGGGTTGTTTCTGCCCGGCTCATTGTGCACTTCGTGGAGACCATGACCGGTATCCGGGCCGTCAAGGCCTTCCGCAAGGAACGCGAAAACGCCCGGACCTACGGCGAGGTTGCCGAGGCTTACCGGAAGAACACAGTCCGATCGATCTTCCTCAACGGGGTGCTGCAGCCTGGCCTGGTGCTGATCGGGAACGTGTGCGTAGCCGTAGTCTTGTTGGTCGGAGGTTTCCGGGTGTTGGGCGGAGACCTGGAAGTTGGTGTCCTGCTGGCCCTGATCTTGTCCACGAAGCGGTTCTTCCAGCCCGTGGACCAGATGGCCATGTTCTACAACTCCTTCCAAAGCGCGCAGGCGGCCCTGGAAAAGGTATCCGGGCTCCTGGAAGAGGTTCCCACGGTCCGGCCACCTAAAAATCCCGTGGCGTTGAAGAATCCACGGGGTGCAATCGACTTCAACGGCGTGGAGTTCGGATACGGCGAAGGCAAGACTGTTGTCCCTTCGCTCGATCTGCACATTCCGGCGGGGCAGACAGTGGCCCTGGTGGGACAGACAGGTGCCGGTAAATCAACGCTGGCCAAGCTCATTGCCCGTTTCTATGACGTCACCTCTGGGTCCATCACCCTGGATGGCATTGACCTGCGGGACCTCTCCACCACCGATCTTCGCCGATCTGTGGTGATGGTGACCCAGGAGGCGTTCCTGTTCAGCGGCTCGGTGGCCGACAACATCGCGCTGGGCCGGCCGGAAGCTTCGCGCGCGGAGATCGAAGCTGCTGCCAAGGCCGTGGGCGCGCACGAGTTCATCGCCGGACTGCCCGACGGCTATGACACAGACGTCAATAAGCGTGGCGGGCGGGTCTCTTCCGGTCAACGACAACTCATCGGATTTGCCCGGGCGTTCCTGGCAGCACCCGCGGTGCTGATTCTCGACGAAGCAACGTCCTCCTTGGACATCCCGTCGGAGCGAATGGTGCAGGAGGGGCTGGCCAATCTCCTGGAGGGCGTCGCCGGCGGAGCCGCGCCGCGGACTGCGATCATCATTGCCCATCGGCTTTCCACGGTGGAGACGGCGGACCGGGTGCTGGTGGTGCACGATGGGCGGATCGTTGAGGACGGCTCCCCTGCTGGGTTGATTTCCGGTGGCGGACGGTTCGCCCGCCTGCATGGTGCATGGAAGGATTCGCTGGTCTGACATGATGCGCCGCTGGGCTGCCTTTGTGAGCAGGGACACCGCCTCCTCGATTTCGCATCCTGCACCGATTCAGCTATCCTTGAACAGTTGCTTTCGCAGCGGATCGGGATGTAGCGCAGCTTGGTAGCGCGCTTCGTTCGGGACGAAGAGGTCGCAGGTTCAAATCCTGTCATCCCGACCAAGAAACGAAAATGGCGTCGAGAAATCGGCGCCATTTTTGTTTGTTCGAATCACACTGCTTTTGTGCGACCTCGCATTGCCGGGCCCGCTTTGCGCCCCTGGCCAAGCTTTGCCAACGCAGAGCGGCTCCAGCAACGAAGGCAATAAGAAACCCCGGAGCAGCTCGTGATGCTCCGGGGTTTCTTCGGAAGTGCTGTTTACATCGGATCAGGCCAGTTGCCAATGGACGACGTGCTGTACGTGGTCTCTGTCGTCTTGGTGGGGGCGGATACCGATGCACGCATCGGATCCGGCCAGTTGCCAATGGCGCTGACAGTTGAGCTGGAGTCCGCAGCGGGAGCTGCAGAGACGACTGCGGGGCCCGCAACCGTGAAAGCGAGAGCGCCTGCCAATGCCGCAGAAGCGGCGAGTTTTTTGAACATTATGTTCCCCAATGCGAGTCGGATTCGTTACGGAAATTGCGCGGTCCCTGTTGACATACATTGTAAAATGTTTTCCACAGAGACTGTCAAGGTTTTGGTGCGATCACACGTGTAGGAGGGCCCCGTGGGAAACGGATTCGGCGAGAAGCTACGTGCCGAACGGCTCGAACGCGGGTTGACGCAGGCAGAGCTGGGCAAGAACCTGTACTCCCCCAGCTACATCTCCTTGCTGGAGACCGGCCGCCGGGAACCGACGGCTGAAGTGATCGAGGAACTGGCCCGCCGGCTCGAACTCGCCCCCAAAGCACTGGAGGCCTGGAGCCAGCCTGTGTCCGTCAGCGACGCAGAATACGTCCTGGCCGGCCTCTACGCCCGGCAGGCGTGGGATCTCAGGGACTACCAGCTTGCTGCGAGCCACGCTGCAACCGCAGCCCAGATTGCGTTGGAAGCGAAAAACAACAGCGCCTGGTGGAACATGACCTACATGCAGGCCGAATGCGTCATGAAGCAGGGCCAGCTGAAGGAATGCCAGCAAATCGTGGAGCACCTGCTGGAGCACCCCATGGCCACCGAATCCGCCGGACTCGGTGTTCGTGCCTGGCAGATGCTTGCCGCTGTCTGCCACGGACAAGGGCAGCTGGCCACCGCCGTCGAGCATGCCAAAAAGGCTGTTGAGCTGTGCGGTGAGCTGCCCAAGGGATCCACACTGATCATTGGCGCGCACCGCGCGTTGATTGGTGCGCTGGCGGAGAGCGGCAAACTGGATGAGGCGTGGGAGTATTGCCTCGCGATGATCGAGCACATGGATGAGCACTCCATGTCGCAGCTCGCCGGCGAGGTCGCATGGGTGGTGGGCAACGTTGCGTTCATGCGGCACGACTACACGGAAGGCATCAAGCACCACGAGCGTGCTGCCTCGCTCCTCTCCCCTGCCAATGACATCGAGCTGTGGGCACGGTTCAACAAGGCCTCCGCTGCGGTGAGGCTGTCCTCGGGCATCGTGGAGCCTGAGACTTTGTCCGCCATTGAACGGGCTGAACTGGCACTGTCCATCGTGGGCGGCAACAAGACGGACCAGCTGGAGGTCGCCTTCATCCGCGCCCGCTGGCTGTACTTGACCGGTGACATTCCTGCCGCCGTCCAGAAGCTCCGTGAAATTTACCAGGACCGGAAAGTCCTGGCCCGCCACACGGCCGGCGAAGTGTCGTTGTTGCTGGGCAAATCCCTCAAGGCCGCCGGTGAAACCTCCGACGCCCTGCATTTCCTCGAAGAGGCGCAACACGACTTCAGCGCCGCCGGAGCCTCGGACAGGGTCCAGCAGGCCATGGATGCGGTGCTGGAGATCCGGCTGGCCGAACGCCGCGCCGCCGCCCACCCAGAAGCACATTCAGAAGCCAGCTAGCCCATCTAAGTAGCAGTAGAGCGCGTTTTGACGGCTCAAAACGCGCTCTACTGCGACCCAGTTGGGTGAGGGCTAGGCGAAGGTGCGGCCCGTCAGTTTCTCGTACGCCTCGACGTAGCGGGCACGAGTGCGCTCCACTACCTCTGTCGGGAGGGCCGGCGGCGGAGTGTCGGAGGACTTGTCCCACCCCGACTCATCCGACGTCAGCCAGTCGCGGACGTACTGTTTGTCGTAGGACGGCTGCGACTTGCCCGGTGCATACGTGGACGCATCCCAGAAGCGCGAGGAGTCCGGGGTCAGGACTTCGTCGCCCAGCGTGATGATGCCGGTGCCTGCGTCGATGCCGAACTCCACCTTGGTGTCGGCCAGGATGATGCCGCGTGAGCGGGCGATCTCCTCGGCGCGGGTGTAGATCTTCAGAGTCAGCTCGCTGAGCCGGGCCGCGATGTCATCGCCCACCAGCGCCACGACGTCGTCGTAGGTGATGTTCTCGTCGTGCTCGCCCACCTCGGCCTTGGCGGAGGGGGTGAACAGGGCCTTCTCCAGGCGGGAACCATCCACCAGGCCCCCGGGCAGCGGGATGCTGCACACCGTACCGGATTCCTTGTATTCAGCCAGGCCTGATCCGGTGAGGTAGCCGCGGGCGATGCATTCCACCGGGAACATGTCCAGCTTCTTGCAAATCATGGCCCGGCCTTCGACCTCGGCGGGGACACCGCCCTCGACCGTGGAGGCCAGCACATGGTGCTCGACATCCAGCTGCTCGAACCACCACAGGCTCAGCTGGGTCAGGACGCGGCCTTTGTCCGGGATCTCGCTGCTCAGGACGTGGTCGTAGGCGCTGATACGGTCACTGGCCACCACCAGGACGCACTCCTGGCCGACCTTCTCCGTGATGGATTCGTCGGCCGGGACATACAGGTCGCGGACTTTGCCGGAGTAGACGTGCGTCCAGCCGGGCAGCTGCAGTGCGTTGGTTTCAAGCCCGCCGGAGGGCAAGGAATCGGTCATGGTCACGCCTGCACTTTCGGGATGCTGCCGGTGGCGCCGTAAGGAACCTTGATTTCGCCGCGCGCTGCCTTGCCTGCGATATCCGTACGGTACTGGGAGCCTTCAAGCTGAACCAGCTCCACGCCGTCGTACGCTTTTTCGCGCGCGTCCACCAGATCGGAACCGAGCGCCACCACCGCAAGGACGCGGCCACCGGCAGAGACAACCTTGCCGTCTTCGTCCAGCTTGGTGCCGGCGTGGATGACGTGGACGCCGTCCAGTTCGTCAACCTTCTTGAGGCCGCGGATGCGGTCGCCGGTACGGGGCGTGTCCGGGTAGTTTTCGGCGGCAACGACGACGGCGACTGCCGTGTCCTTGGACCAGCGCAGCTCTTCTGCCGTGTCCAGTTCGCCCTTGGCAGCTGCCAGCAGCAGCGCGCCGAGCGGGGTCTTGAGACGGGCGAGGACGGCCTGGGTTTCGGGGTCGCCGAAGCGTGCGTTGAACTCGATGACCCGCGTTCCGCGGGAGGTGAGTGCCAGGCCGCAGTAGAGCACACCGACGAAAGGAGTACCGCGGCGGGCCATCTCGTCCACGGTCGGCTGGGCCACACGGTCGATGACTTCCTGCACGAGCCCTTCAGGGGCCCACTCGAGCGGCGTGTAGGCGCCCATGCCGCCCGTGTTGGGGCCTTCGTCGTTGTCGAAGATGCGCTTGAAGTCCTGGGCCGGGGACAGCGGCACGGTGGTGTGGCCGTCGCAGAGGACGAACAGGGAAACCTCGGGACCGTCCAGGAACTCCTCGATCACCACGGTTCCACCGGCGTCGAAGCATGCCTGGGCGTGGGCCAGGGCCTCGTCCCGGTTACGGGTGACCACAACGCCCTTGCCGGCGGCGAGGCCATCGTCCTTGACGACGTAGGGAGCACCGAAGGTGTCCAGCGCGTCTGCGGCTTCTTCGGCGTTCTCAGCGACCCGTGCCATGGCGGTGGGCACACCGGCTTCGGCCATGATCTGCTTGGCGAAGGCCTTGGAGGCTTCCAGTTGTGCAGCTTCCTTGGAAGGGCCGAAGACGGGGATACCGGCTTCACGCACAGCGTCGGAGACACCCGCGGCGAGCGGAGCTTCCGGGCCGACGACAACCAGGTCCACGCCCAGCTTGGTGGCGAGGGCGGACACGGCTTCCGGGTTGTTCCCGTCAATCGCGTGGGTGGGAACGAGTTTGCTGATGCCGGCGTTGCCCGGAGCCGCGTGGACCTCGGACACGTTGGGATCTTCAAGCAGAGAGCGGACAATGGCGTGTTCGCGGCCGCCTGGGCCAATGACGAGTACCTTCACAGTCTTCAAGGGTACTTTGTGTGCGGCGAGGGGCCTAAGCTGTTGCGGCGACAGCGTTCAGCGTGACAGGGCAACGTGACCCGTCCCTGCGTCCGGGCAACCTAGACTTGCCTCATGCCACTGAGTTCCCATGAAACGTTCAACGTTGAGTCCGCCGTCGAACTGGCCGTGATCGAACGCAGTGGCTTCATCGAGTCCCGGCACATCGGGGCCGCCGTGGTCCTCTCGGGAGACGGTTCGGTAGTCACCCGCCTGGGTGATATCGATGCGCCGGTCATGGCCCGTTCCACCCTCAAACCATTCCAGGCCCTGGCAGCCATGCAGTCCGGAGTGCCCCTCCGCGGCGCCCAGGTGGCTGTGGCCTGCGGAAGCCATACCGGATCCCTGGATCACATGGACGTGGTGGCGGGCATGCTCAAGGCAGCAGGCCTGAAGGAAGACCACCTGCAGTGTCCCGCCACGTGGCCAGAGGATGAAACGGCCCGCAACTGGTTGGTCCGCGCGGAGAAGGGCCGGTCCCGGCTCGCCTTCAACTGCTCCGGCAAGCACGCGGCGTTCCTCTGGGCATGCTCCGAAAACAGCTGGGACCTGCGCAGCTACCTTGAACCAAACCACCCCCTGCAGCAACGCGTGCGTTCCGTCATCGAGGAGTACAGCGGCGAAGCCATCTCGCACCTGGGTATCGACGGTTGCGGCGCACCCGTGGCAGCCGTTTCCCTCACCGGACTGGCCCGGGCATTCTCCCGCCTTGCCAAGTCGCCCGGCGACTCCACCTCCAACGCCCGCGCGGCAACCATCGCCACGTCCATGCTGGACTACCCTTGGGCGGTCCAGGGCCGGGGCGAGTCCAATACGATCGTGATGGAAGAGCTGGACATCCTGGCCAAGATCGGCGCCGAAGGCGTGCTGGTCCTTGCCACTGCCACCGGCGCCACGGTGGCCGTCAAGATGCTGGACGGGAACCTGCGCGCCACCACCCTGGTGGGCTTGACCCTGCTGGCCGTCAGCGGTGCGGTGGATGTTCCCGCCGTGTCCAACGTGCTGGAACGGGTGGTGGAGCCGGTCCTCGGCGGAGGCCGCCAGGTGGGCAGGATCCGCCTGGGCCACGCAGTGTCCGCCATGCTCGGCTAGTTCGTCTTAACAGGAGAAACAACACCATGGCAGTTGCACGTCGCCGCGTAGACATCCAGGAAGGCCGCGTCGCGCTGGAGGCCTGGCAAACCGCCGTCGGGCATCCCGATACCGAAACCGCCGGAGCCGGGACGCCGCCGTCGCGCTCCTTGATCGCGACGGCGGTCCGCTACTCCCTGGAGGAGGTAACCGCCCGCGCCCCCGGCAATTCCGTGGAGGTGCGGGTGCCGCCGTTCGGCGTGACCCAGTGTGTGGAGGGGCCGCGGCACACGCGCGGGACTCCCCCGAACGTCATAGAGACCGACGGCGGCACCTGGCTTGAGATGGTGACCGGCCGGATTTCGTGGGCGGATGCGGTGGCGGCAGGCCGGGTGGCAGCATCCGGGCTGCGCGCGGATCTTTCCCACCTGCTTCCGCTTTAAGTGCCGCTGATGCCCCCGGGACGCGGGTCCTGGAGGCATCAGCGGTTACGGAACCGCCCGCTCAGTCAGGGCAGACCGGGTTGCTTGCCTGCCCCTTCTTGCTCATTTCGAACTGGGGAATGTTGTCCGCCGTGGGGCCACCACGGAATTTGGGAGACGGGGTCTGCCCGTCGCTGATGCGCTCGAGCTCCTGCTCCTCGTAGACGTCTTCCTTGCCGAGCATGATGGCCGAGTCCTCGTTGGTGATCTCGCCCTTGAAGGCGCGGACCATCACGCTGCGGTCAAACTGGCCCTCCCATTTGGCGACGACGAACGTGGCCACGCAGTTGCCGAGCAGGTTCACCACCACGCGCATGGAGTCCATGAGGCGGTCGGCCCCCAGGAGGAGTGCGACGCCGGCCACCGGGAAGATCCCCAGGGCTGCGGCGGTTGCCGACAGGGCCAGGAACGATGAGCCCGGCACGCCTGCCATGCCCTTGGAGGTCAGGAGCAGCACGCCCAGGGCTGCCAGCTGCTGTCCGAGGTCCAGGTTGTGCCCGAACGCCTGCGCCAGGAACAGCAACGAGATGGACAGGTAGATCGCAGCGCCGTCCAGGTTGAAGGAGTATCCGGTCGGGACCACCAGGCCGGTGGTTGCACGGGAGCAACCGGCGTTGGTCAGCTTGGTCATGATGCGGGGCATGACGGCCTCGGTGGAGGCCGTGCCCAGCGCCAGCAGGAATTCCTCGCGGGTGTACTTGAGGAAGTGCCACAGCGGGACCCGTGCGAAGCCCCAGGCCACCAGGAACAGGAGCGCGATGAAGACAATGGCGGCGCCGTAGCAGGCGGCAATCAGCAGCGCGTACGTTCCCAACGTGCCCAGTCCGTACTGGCCGATGATGAAAGCCATGGCACCGAACGCGCCGATCGGGGCTACCTTCATGATCCAGGACATGATCTTGAAGATCAGTTCCAGGACGGTTTCCATGAGGCTGATGACCGGCATGCACCGTTCGCGGCCGATGACCACGATCGCTGCGCCGAAGAAGACGGAGAAGAAGAGCACCTGAAGCAGGCTGTTGTTGGCGAAGGCCCCGATCACACTGGTGGGGATGACATCCAGGATGAACGCCGCAGCATCTTTGGGCGGCGCGTTCCCGGTCTTGGCGTTAAGTGCTTCCTGGGACAGTGTTGCCGGATCGATGTTCAGGCCGGCGCCTGGCTGGACGATGTTGCCCACGATGAGTCCGAAGACCAAGGCGAAAAGTGTTGCTGCCGTGAAGTAGACGAGTGCTTTGACCCCGACCCTTCCGACCGCTTTGACGTCGCCGACTGCTGAGATTCCCGTGACAATCACGAGGAAGATCAGCGGGGCGATGATCATCTTGATGAGTTGAATGAATCCATCGCCCAAGGGCCGGAGGGTGGACCCGATGGTCGGCCAGAAGTGGCCGATGAGTACACCTGCGACGACAGCGATCAGGATCTGAAAAAAGAGCGACCTGTACAGGGGCTTCTTCTTCAGCGGCGCCGAACTCGCCTTCAGCGCCGAAGAGTCTGGGATTTTCATTGTTCTGAACCAATCAGTTGGGATCAGCCCCGATTTTCAGGGGGTTTCTTCAATGTAATCCCGGTCACACCATTCCGCAAGGGGAGAATCCTTTTCCATATTATGGAAGTCATAATGTGTTTGGTATGCCACGCCTGCGTACCGCCACCACCTTCTTTGGCACCAAAAAGCCCGCGACACGCCGTGAAAAGGGGCGCGCCGCGGGCTGGGCTGCGTGAAAGTGGGTGGTGGCGGTACGGGCCTTGGTCGGGCAGGCTCCGGGGAGAGCAGTTCTGAGGGCTGGGAAGTCCTAACCCCGGCCGATGAACGGCATGCCCGCGGCAGTCACAACCACGGAACCCACACTGGCCGACGCCGGCATGTTGGCCATCATCAGCACAGCCCTGGCTGCGTCCTCCACCGGGAACATGGGCTCCACCTTGCGGGAACCATCGGCCTGCAGGGCGCCTGAGCCCACACCGATGGTGTCCATGATCTCGGTGCGGGTATTGCCAATATCAATCTGGCCGCACGTGATGCCGAAGCCGCGCCCGTCCAGCTCAATGCTCTTGGTGAGGCCGGTCATGGCGTGCTTGGTGACTGCGTAAGCAACAGACCTCGGCCGGGGCGAGTGCGCGGCAATGGAGCCGTTGTTGATGATGCGCCCGCCCTGGGGTTCCTGGGCCTTCATGGTCCGGACAGCCTCCGCCGCACACAGCATTGAACCGGTCACGTTGACGCGCAGGGTGGCCTCCCACTCCGCAATGTCGATGTCTCCCACGTCGCCCGCGGGCCCGAAAATTCCGGCATTGTTGAACAGCACATCCACCCGGCCCCAGCGCCGCCGCACCTCCGCGAAAAGGTGCGTGACGTCGTCGGGCACTGTCACGTCGCACGGCACCGCAAGGGACTCCGGATGCCCATCCGCCGTCTCCAGCAGCTGCGCCTCACGGCGCCCGGCCAGCGCAACGCGGTAGCCCTCGGCCAGCATCAGCCGGGCGACAGCCCTCCCGATACCGGAACCTGCCCCGGTCACGACGGCGACCCTCCGGTCTGCGGGCGGGCGTGAGTCATTCATGTGGTTGCCTTTCGACGGGGTTGCCTAGCGTGCAGCGGTCTGGGCTGCGGCAGTTATCGGCCAGCCTATGACAGTCTTGGGCCGGGGCGCGGCGTAGGTACGGACCTTGGACGTGGAGAGGCCCAGGCGCACCAGGGACTCGGCGATGGTCACGGCCGCGGCCACCCCGTCCACTACCGGCACGCCGGTGCGCTCCCGGATCCGGTCGTCCAGCCCCGCCATGCCGCCGCACCCCAACACAATCACTTCGGCGTGATCGCGGGTGACAGCCTCTTGGGCCTGGCCCACGATGGCTTCCACAGCGCGGTCGGGGTGCTCCTCCAATTCCAGGACGGCCATGCCGCTGGCCCGGACCGAGGCGCACCGTGCGTCAAGCCCGGCAAGCTTGAGGCGGTCTTCGATCAGCGGCACAGCACGGTCCAGCGTGGTGACCACGGAGTACTTGTGGCCAAGGAACATCGCCGTGCTGGCGGCAGCCTCGGTAATGTCCACCACGGGAACATCAAGGAGTTCCTGCAGGCCCTCGCGGCCGTGCTCACCGTACCCTGCCTGGATCACGGCGTCGAACGGCTCGGGATAGTTCACCACGGCATCCATGACTGCGATGGCCGCAAGGTAGCTTTCGAAGTTTCCCTCGCAGGAGTCGGCACCGAACCGTGGGGTGATGCCGATGATTTCCGTTCCGGGAGCTGCGGCCGCGCGTGCTTGGGCGGCAATGGAATCGGTCATGGACTGGGTGGTGTTCACGTTTGCGACAAGGATGCGCATGGTTTTTCCTTTCAATGGCAATGCCCGCCCTGCGGTTTGACGACCGGGAGGACGGGCCATGCCTTACTGCAATGCTCTAGTGGGTGCTGGCAACCGCGATGGGTTCGCCGGAGACGTCGTCGAAGGCCTGCTTCTTGTCGGCTACTGCAAAGTACGTCAGGGCAGCGACGCCCGCCCCGATAAACCAAGCGAACGGGGCAGCGGCCGCAAGGCCGGGAATGAAGGCGATGGCGATCGCCAGTGCCGCGGCCGGGATCATCGCGATGATGGCCCTGGGGTTGACGCCGCGCTTGTAGAAGTACGCGCCCTTGGGATCTTCCGTGTAGAGCTCAGGAACGTTGACCTTGCCGCGGCGGACCAGCCAGTAGTCAGCCATGACCACACCGAAGAGCGGACCGAGCAAGGCACCCAGGCCGCCCAGGAAGTACACAATGACGATGGGGTTGTTGTAGAGGTTCCACGGCAGGATGACCAGGCCGATCGTGCCGCTGACCCATGCAGCCCGGCGGAAGTTCAGGTGCTTGGGGAGCAGGTTGGTCAGCGCATAGACGGGGGCCACGAAGTTGGCCATCAGGTTCACGGCGATGGTCAGGATCAGCAGTGCCAGGCAGGCAAGGACCAGCAGGAGGGTGTTGGGAATGCTCTGGACAATGTCCGAGGGGCTCTCGATGACCGTGCCGTTGATCTTGTACTGCCCGCCGGCCATGACCACCACGATGGCGCCGAACACGAGCATGTTGATGGGGATGCCCCAGAAGTTGCCGCGGACGATCGACTTCTTGGAGGTGGACGAGCGGGTGAAGTCGCAGAAGTTCAGGACGAACGTTCCGTAAATCGACACCCACAGGGCGCCGCCGGCGAAGATCGTCAGCCACATTTCCGTACCTTCAAGGCCCTTGATGCCCGACCACTGGATGGCGCCGCCGGCTTCGACGAAGACCCACACGGCAATGGCAGCCATGGTCACCAGGATCACGGGACCCGCGAAGGCCTCATATTTACGGATCATCTCCATGCCGAAGCTCACGATGACCAACTGGACAATCCAGAGGCCGACGAACGCAATCCAGCCAAGGGTGGACAGGCCCAGGATCGAGTTGCTGTCCAGGTCCTTCAGGCCCGGGGCCATGGCAACCAGCATGACCCTGAGGACCACGGATGCCAGGTAGGTCTGGATGCCGAACCAGGCAATGGCTACGGCGCCACGGACCAGGCTCGCGATTTGGGCACCACGGATGCCGAAGCTGATCCGGCTCATGACGGGGAACGGGACGCCGGTCTTCTGTCCCATGAACCCGGAGAAATTCAGAAGGGCGAAGAGCAGCACTGCTCCAATGCCCAGGGCTACCAGGATCTGCCAGCCGCCGAGCCCGAGGGAGAACAGACCAATCGCAAAGGCATAGTTACCCAGGCTGTGGACGTCGTTGGCCCAGAGGGTGAAAATGCTGTAGCTGGTCCACTTGCGGCCCTTGGCCTTGGTGGGAGCGAGGTCGATGTTGTAGAGGCTGGGGCTGATGGTACGGCCTGAGGCTTCGGAAGCGATGTCGCACAGGGCTGTGTTGCCTACCGCCACGGGAGTAGAGCCGTGGGATTCTGCGTCTTCCGGAGTCCCAGTGACGCCGACTGATGAAGTCGTCTGCATCGTGGATCTCCACTTCGCACTGTTTCCATATTATGAAAACAAGTTATTGAATAGTGAAAACACTTTATGACGTGGATCACTGAGCGTCAAGGGTTGCTTGGCTGGCGCCGGTGTAGGACGGGTCACAATTGGTTGCTTGGACCGAAGCCGGGGAGTTGACTGTATTGAACCCGCATTCCGTGTTGACGCTGCCTGATCGGCGTGCGTAATCTCGAATAGCAGAATTTTATTCTCACAATACGAAATTCCCTTGAGCGCCCCCACAGAGCAAGCGCCCAGACATTCAATGAAGAGAGGTTGGACGTGGCTGCAGGAGAAGAGACCTCACACATCCTTAGTGGGTTGACTGCCCAGTTGCCTGATCGTGATCCGGAAGAGACGGCGGAGTGGATTGAGTCCCTGGATGCGTTGATCGCGGAGCAGGGTACGGAGCGGGCGCAGTTCATTATGCGTTCGTTGTTGCAGCGTGCCGGTGCCCGGAGCGTGGGTGTTCCGATGGTGACGACCACTGATTATGTGAACACGATCCCGGTGGACCAGGAAGCTGAGTTCCCGGGGAACGAGGAGTTCGAGCGCCGGTACCGGGCGTATATGCGGTGGAACGCGGCGGTGATGGTTCATCGTGCGCAGCGGTCCGATATTGGGGTGGGCGGGCATATTTCCACCTACGCGGGCGCGGCGACGTTGTACGAGGTCGGGTTCAATCATTTCTTCCGTGGCAAGGACCATCCTTCGGGCGGGGACCAGGTGTTCTTCCAGGGCCACGCGTCTCCGGGCATGTACGCGCGGGCGTTCATGGAAGGGCGCCTGTCCGAGGAGGATTTGGACGGGTTCCGGCAGGAGAAGTCCCGGGAAGGCCATGCCCTCTCGTCCTATCCGCATCCGCGCCTGATGCCGGGGTTCTGGGAGTTCCCGACCGTGTCGATGGGTATCGGCCCGATGAACGCGATCTACCAGGCCCAGTCCAACCGGTACCTGCACCACCGCGGGATCAAGGACACCAGTGATCAGCAGGTCTGGGCGTTCCTCGGTGACGGGGAAATGGACGAGCCCGAGTCCCGTGGCCTGTTGCAGCTGGCCGCGAACGAGAACCTGGACAACCTGAACTTCGTGATCAACTGCAACCTCCAGCGCCTGGACGGGCCGGTGCGCGGCAACGGCAAGATCATGCAGGAACTCGAGGCGTTCTTCCGCGGCGCGGGCTGGAACGTGATCAAGGTCGTCTGGGGCCGGGAATGGGACTCGCTGCTCGAAGCGGACCAGGACGGGGCGTTGGTGAAAATCATGAACGAAACCCCCGATGGCGATTACCAGACCTACAAGGCCGAATCCGGCGGGTTCGTCCGGGAACACTTCTTCGGCAAGTCCCCGCAGACCAAGGACATGGTCGCGGACCTGAGCGATGAGCAGATCTGGAACCTCAAACGCGGCGGCCATGACTACCGCAAGGTCTACGCCGCGTACAAGGCAGCCACCGAGTTCAAGGGCAAACCCACCGTCATCCTGGCCAAAACCGTCAAGGGCTACGGCCTGGGCCCGCACTTCGAGGGCCGCAACGCCACCCACCAGATGAAAAAACTCACCATGGAAGACCTCAAAGCCTTCCGTGACCACCTGCGCATCCCCATCACGGACGAACAACTCGACGCGGACCTCTACCGGCCCCCGTACTACCACCCCGGCATGGACGCCCCGGAAATCCAGTACCTCATGGAACGCCGCGCCGCCCTGGGCGGGTTCGTACCCGAACGCCGCAGCACCCACACCCCCGTAACCCTGCCCGAGGCCAAGTCCTACGACGTCGCCAAACGCGGGTCCGGGAAACAACAAGCCGCGACCACCATGGCCTTCGTGCGTTTGCTCAAGGACCTCATGCGGGACAAGAACTTCGGCCACCGCCTCGTCCCGGTCGTCCCGGACGAATCCCGCACCTTCGGCATGGACGCGTTCTTCCCGACCGCGAAAATCTACAACCCCAAAGGCCAGAACTACCTCTCCGTGGACCGCGACCTCGTCCTGGCCTACAAAGAATCCCCCGCCGGGCAACTGATCCACCCCGGCATCAACGAAGCCGGAGCCGTCGCAGCGTTCACCGCCGCCGGAACCTCCTACGCCACCCACGGCGAACCCCTGGTCCCGATCTACGTGTTCTACTCCATGTTCGGCTTCCAACGCACCGGCGATTCCTTCTGGGCCGCAGCCGACCAAATGACCCGCGGCTTCATCATCGGCGCCACCGCAGGACGAACCACCCTCACCGGCGAAGGCCTCCAACACGCCGACGGACACTCACCCCTGCTCGCCTCCACCAACCCCGCCGTGCGCACCTACGACCCCGCCTACGGCTACGAAATCGGCCACATCATCCGCCACGGCCTCGAAACCATGTACGGCGACGCTGACGCGCAAGGAACAAGAACAGCGTCGGATAAGAACACAATGTTCTACCTCACCGTCTACAACGAACCCATCACCCAACCCGCCGAACCCGAAAACCTCGACATCAACGGGCTCCTCAAAGGCATCTACAAACTCGCCGACGCCCCCGAAGGCGACCCCAACCGGCCCACCGCGAACATCCTCGCCTCCGGCGTCTCCGTCCCCTGGGCCCTCGAAGCCCAACGGATCCTCGCCGAAGACTGGAACGTCGCCGCCACCATCTGGTCCGTGACCTCCTGGAACGAACTCCGACGCGACGGACTCGCCGCCGAAGAACACGCCTTCCTCAACCCCGGCCAACCAGCACCCACACCATTCATCACCGAACAACTCGCCGGCCACACCGGACCCGTCATCGCCGTCACCGACTACATGAAAGCCATCCCCGACCAAATCCGCCAATTCATCCCCAACGACTTCGCCACCCTCGGCGCCGACGGCTTCGGCTTCTCCGACACCCGCGCCGCCGCCCGCCGCTACTTCAAAAACGACACCCACTCCATCGTCACCAAAACCCTGCAGATGCTGGCGGCGAGGGGCGAGGTCGAGGAGGGCGCGCCGTCGTACGCGATTGACCGGTACAAGCTGCTGGACGTCAACGCAGGCACCACAGGTGGCGCCGGCGGCGACGCCTAGGAAACTGCACTAAAAAAGGTGGCGGCGGTGTTCATGAACACCGCCGCCACCCTTGCGTTAAGAGTGCAATGAATCTACGTCCCCAGGTTCCTCCGGTCCACCACGAACCCTGTGGCTGCGTTTTCCCGGACCGCGTTGATGCCGGCCACCACTGCCTTCAGGCTGGGAAACTGCGGTGATACGGCCACCACTGTTCCGTCATCGGCTGTCAGCCGGAACCGGAAAGTGTTGCTTCCCGCCCTGAGAATTTCGAAACTGCCCGCCATCTTCCCCTACCTCCACGCGTCATTGCATCAGAGCTGATTTGAACAATTCCCTACCGAGAATAATCGGCGTCGGTGGCCACTAACAGCCCTACCGAGGAGTAGTTTGAAACCGATATTGGTAGATGTCATGGAAAGCAACGCAGGAGCTACAGACCGGAAAGGGCCCCGCGCGTATGGTGAGGATATGACTGCATCCGGCACGGCGCCCACCACGGGCGTCCTGCTTGCCGCCGGCGCCGGGACACGATTGGGCCGCGGCCCCAAAGCCCTGCTCCCCTACCGGGGCCGGACCCTGGTGGAAGTCCTGGCCGACACCTTGTTCGACGGTGGCTGCCGCGAGGTGGTGGTGGTCCTCGGAGCCGAGGCTGACCGGGTGCGCAGTTCCACGGAACTCTCGCGGTACAGGGTGGTTGCGAACGATCACTGGGCCAAGGGGATGTCGGGTTCCTTCCGTCTGGGCATCGGAGCGGCGGAGCCGGGGAACAGCATCATGGTGGCGCTGGTGGACCAGCCCGGATTAACCCCGACGGCGGTCAGCAGGTTGCTGGGCAGCCACCGTCCCGGCCGGGTCACTGCAGCCGCCTATCCTGACGGGTTCGGCCACCTGAAGCGTCGGCACCCGGTGATTTTCGACGTCGGGCTCCGCGCCCAAGCGGCGGAAGCAGCGCACGGTGACACGGGCGCGCGCTCGTTCCTCAAAGCCCACCCGGGTTTGGTCGACCTGGTGGATTGCAGTGATCTCTGCTCCGGTGAAGACCTGGATACCAAGGACCAACTGCATCTGCTGGACGGGTAGATTTGACCGCATGATCCGTATCGACATTGACGATCCCGCGCGCCCTGATGTCCACGCACTCCTGAGTGAGCACCTGGCCGACATGTTCGCCACGTCCCCTGCGGAAAGCGTGCATGCCCTGGATCATTCCGCGTTGTCCCACGAATCGATCACGTTCTGGACCGCCCGCGAGGATGGAGTGCTCCTGGGCTGCGGAGCGCTGAAGGTGCTGGGCGTGCCCGGACAGGCGGAACTCAAGTCCATGCGGACTGCCGGGGAGGCACGCGGCCGGGGCGTGGCGACGCTGCTGTTGAAGCACATTCTGGCCGAGGCACGGAACCGGGGTTACCACCGGGTGGCCTTGGAAACGGGGACCGAGGAGTACTTCGCTCCGGCCCGCAGTCTGTATGCCAAGCACGGCTTCACCGAATGCGCTCCCTTCGCCGGTTACAGCCTGGATCCGAACAGCGTCTTCATGGAACTCCCCCTGGAACCCAACTAGGTCGCAGTTGTGCGCGTTTTGCCGGGTCAAAACGCGCACAAATGCGACCTAGTTGGGTGAGGGGTGGGGAACAGGGTGCGGCTAGTTCGGGATCAGGGTGCGGTCCCTTAACGCCAGGTAGATCTTGTCCCGCGCGATGGGGAGCTCGCCGAAGCGGACCCCCGTTGCGTTCCGGATCGCGTTGGCCAGGGCAGGTGCCACGGGGTTGAACGGACTCTCGCTCATGGACTTGGCTCCCAACGGGCCGGTGGAATCGTTGGTCGTAGCGAAGTAGACCTCGCTCCGGGGCACATCCGCGAAGGAAGGGATGTGGTACTGCCGCAGGATATCCGTGGTGACCCGGCCTTCCCCGTCCACCTTCACTTCCTCATACAACGTGGCACCCAAGGCCTGCGCAATGCCGCCCTCGATCTGACCACGGCATTGCCGGGGGTTGACCACAACACCTGCATCGGCAGCCTGCACGCTCTGCAGGATCCGCAACTCCCCCGTTCCGGTGTTCACGGCAACGCGGAACCCATGGACGTTGAACGCCACCGAGCGTGGCGTACCACCCCAGTTCCCGTCAGTGGCGAGACGGACGCCCTGCAGCGTACCGGCGTCGTAGATGTCCTTCAACGGCACCGTCCGGTCGCCGCACTCCACCGCTCCGTCCACCAGACGGCAATCCGCCAAGGGGACACCGGTCAGCGAAGCAGCGACCGTCTGGATGCGGGTAGCCAACTCCAGCGCAGCAGCGAGCGTCGCCTTGCCCGCCACCACTGTTCCGGCTGAGCCGAACGCGCCGGTATCGTGCTCCACGAGGTCCGTGTCGGACTGCCGCACCTGGATGTTGTAGGCGGTAGTGCTGAGAGCCGTGGCAGCCAGCTGCGCATGGACGGTGGTGGTGCCGTTCCCGAATTCCGCAGTTCCGACATCGACGGCGTACCGGCCGTCCGCTTCCAGGCTCACCCGGGTGTGGGCGAAGTGGCCACGCGGCGGGACGGTGTCGATCATGGACAGTGCCGCGCCTTCGCCGGTGACCCACTCCGGTCCGAGGTCATCCAGGCCCGCGGCACGGTACCGTTCCTTGCCCCGGTCCAAGGCGTCGCGAACCAAGGCCACGCACTGATCCAGGCCGTAGCTGCCGTAGTGGACGTCTTCCTCGGGTTCGGGCGTAGTGGAAAGCATGTGGTCACCGGGCCGGACCATGTTCTTGAGCCGGAACTCCAGCGGGTCCATGCCGATCCCGACAGCCAGCTCATCAATGGCCGATTCGATCGCAAAGATCATCTGGCTCAGGCCGTAGCCGCGGAAGGCGCCGGCAGGAACCGTGTTGGTATACACGGCGTGGGCATCCACCTTCTTGTTGGCGCATTTGTACACCGCCAGGGATTCGCCGCAGCCGTGGAACATCACACCTGGCGCGTGGTTGCCGTAAGCGCCGGTATTGGTGAGGACATCCAGTTGCAGGGCGGTCAGGTAGCCGTCGCGGTTGGCCCCTGCCTTGAGCTTGATCGTGAACGGGTGCCTGGTGGTGGTTGACGTGAACTGCTCCGTCCGGGTGAACTCCACTTGCACGGGCCGCTTCAACGCAAGGGCTGCCAACGCCACCAGGTCCTCGGTGAGCACTTCCTGCTTGCCACCAAAGCCACCACCGACCCGTCCGGCAACCACCCGGACGGACTCCTGCGGCAGGTTGAACAGGCGGACCAGGGTCCGCTTGACCAGGAAGGGAACCTGGGTGGAGGAACGGACCATCAGCCGTCCTTCCTCGTCCACCCACGCAATGGACGAGTGGGTTTCCATGGCAACGTGCTGCACGCGCTGGGTCTGGTAGGTGTGTTCGTGGACAAAATCGGCGGCGGCGAACCCGTCGGCAACACTACCCAGTTCCGCGTGCACTTCGGCCACCACATTGTCCATGGGCCGCGCAATCCGGGTGGAGACGGCGTCCTTTTCGCCGTGAATGGCCGGGGCGCCGGGGAGGATGGCGTCCCGCGGAGTGAAGACAGCTTCCAGGAGCTCATACTCCACCTCCAAGGCCCGCGCGCCGGCCTCCGCTGCGCCAACGGATTCGGCCACGACGGCGGCAACCCGCTGCCCGATGAACCTCACCACGTTGTCCAGCACCCTGGTGTCATCGGGATCGTCGGTGTACTGCTCGTGCTGGGCGGTGGAGAAGAGCTGCTGCGGGGCGTCCTCATGGGTGAACACCGCCACCACACCCGGAACTGCCAACGCTGCTGCCTTGTCGATGGACACGATCCGCGCGTGGGCGTGCGGGGAACGGAGGAGCTTCAGGTGCAGCAAGCCGGGAAGCTGTTCGGCCGGGACATCCAGGGTGTACCGGGCGGTGCCCGTGACCACAGCCTGGCCGGCGGGCGCGGGGACGTTGTCACCGAGCTGGCCGCTCTTGGCCTCAACGGCGGTCGGTGCCTGCGCCCCGGAAACGCCCGCTCCGGCGTCGGGCGTTCCGGCGTCGTGCGCCACGGAAACGCCCGCCCCGGCGTCGGGCCCGTGCGCGTGCGCGTGGCCGGAGTCCCCGCAGACCGCGTCCGCAATGGACCGGTAGCCGGTGCAGCGGCACAGGTTGCCTTTGAGGTTCCGCGGCAGGTTGGCGCGTTGTTCGTCGTCGAACGTGGCCGCGGTCATCATCATGCCGGCGGTGCAGAAGCCGCATTGGAAGCCCTGGGCTTCGAGGAACTGTTCCTGCACAGGGTGGAGGCCCTCGGCAGTGGCGAGGCCTTCGATGGTGGTGACTGCTTTGCCCTCGGCACGGACCGCCGGATAGATGCAGCTGTGGACCGGCGTGCCGTCGACGTGGACGGTGCAGGCTCCGCAGTCGCCGCCGTCGCAGCCCTTCTTGACGCCGAAGTTGCCCTGTTCCCGCAGGAAAGTGCGAAGGCACTGGCCAGGACGGGGTGCGGCCTGCGAAGCAGCGCCGTTGATCTCAATTGCCATGGGTGGCCTCCTTCTGGGGGTCGCCGGGGGTGCTGGAGGGTTGCGTGGACGGCTGGGGCGAGGTGTCGTGCGGCGGCCAGAAATCACCAGAGACCCGCATCCCCTCATCCAGCAGCTCTGCCCGGATTTCCTCCGCGAGCCGGAGGGTCATGTCCCGGCGCCACGCCCGAAGTCCGTGGATGTCATCGTGGTAGAGCGTCCAGGGAATGGAATCGTCGACGGCGGCAGCCAGTCCGGCGGCGTCAGGAACCTGATCGGCGGCGAACCTGAGTTGAACCGGTCGCTTGGTGGAGGCGGTCACCGTGATGACCAGGCCGAAGACGGGGTCCAGCCTGCCAATCAGCAGCACACCGGAGCGGCCGAGATTGCTCAAGGACAAGCGGCGGAAGGCCACGCGGGCTGAAAGGGCTTCGGCGGGAAGGTGGATGCTCCGCAGCAGTTCGCCGGGTGAGAGCACGTTGTCCATGTCGCCGGTGACAAAGTCGGCAACCGGCACCTCGCGGCTGCTGCCATCCGGACTGAGGATGGTGGCAATTCCGTCCAACCCCGCGCACAGCGAGATCATGGGTCCTGCCGGCAACGACGTGCAGATGTTGCCGCCCACGGTGGACATGTTCCAGATCTTGAAGGACGCCACAAAGGAATCGCAGCTGGGACGCACCAACGCCAGGGCAGGCCATTCCCGGTGCGCCGCTTCTGCAGAATCGGGGAGGTCGTAGAGCTCCGCCACAGTGCACGTGGCGGCGAGGTCGATCCCGCGGTCGGAGGCCGTGATGGCAGGCCACCCCGCGGCGCCCAGGTCAAGAAGGCGCTTCAGTACGGTGCTGCCGTAGGAGAACAGGACGGTCCCACCTGCCAGCCACGCATCCCCTTCGCGCCATTGCGACGGGTCGGTGGTAGGAACCACCGCCTCGATGGTGTTCATGTCCATGGGTCCTCCTGGAGGGAATGGGGTGCCGGACCGGCCGGCACAGCTTCTGCGGGCGATGCGTGGATCGGCCCGGACGTGTCTTTGAGTGAAGGAAATCCTGTACTGCCTGCGGTCCGGGTGCCCCGGCCTGCCACGATCTCCGCCGTGATGGATACCGCAACTTCCGCAGGGGTCACCGCTCCCAGATCAAGGCCGATCGGCGAGTGCAGTTGCTCCAGCATCCCCACCGGCATGCCCGTATCCAGCAGAGCCGTGATCCGTTGGCGATGGCTTCGGCGCGAGCCCATGGCACCGACGTAGGCCAGTTTGAGCCGGAGAGCCGTTTCCAGCAGCGGAATATCGAACTTAGGGTCGTGGGTCAGTACGCACACCACGGTGCGGGGGTCGATCCGTCCTGCGGCGGCTTCGGCTTCCAGGTACTGGTGCGGCCATTGCGTGACCACTTGGTCCGCCCCGGCGAAGCGCCCTTGTTGGGCAAAGGCGGGCCTGGCGTCGCAGAGCGTGACATCGTAGCCCAGGAGCTGCCCGGCAGGGAGCAGCGCGGCACCAAAATCATTGGCACCGAAAATGAGCATGCGCGCGGCCGGCAAACGGCTCTCGACGAACAGGGTGATGGGCTGCGGTTCAGGTTCCTCACGAGGATTTTCCCACCGGTCCAAGGTGACCCAACCATCGATGCAACCTTCCGGCGGCGCGAGCCTCACCAGTCCGGTGCGGCCACCCTGCAGCAGGGGCTCCACTTGGGCAGCTGCCGCGAAGAGCGTCGCGGGGTGGTCCCCCACCAGCTCGGCCAGTTCCTGCGACTCCATGGCACGGAACCGCACAGGATCATGGACGACGACGGCACCTCCTCCCGCGTCCAGCCGTCGGATCAGTGCCAAGGCAGTGGCGCCCTCCGGCTGGCTGGCCAGGAGCCCAAGTTCAGCCGGCCCGCCGAGCGGCTGGATGTGCACTTCGAGTTCCCCGCCACAGGTGAGCCCGGCCGCGAAAGCGTCCTCGGCACTGAAGCCGAACGACTCAAGGCGGGGGCCGCCGTCGCGCATTGCTTCCAGGGCCGCTTCAACCACGGCGCCTTCCACGCAGCCGCCTGAAAGGCTGCCCAGGATTTCGCCGGTTTCGGAGACCATCATGGAGGTCCCTGTGGGCCGCGGCACCGAACCGCCGGTCCCCACAATCGTGGCCACAGCGCATCGTTGGCCTGAGACCGCAGGCCGCCAGCTCCCCAGCGAAGGCAACAGATCCAGCATGGCAACACGTCCTTTTTCCAGGTGTCCCGGCCGGGGGCCCGGCCGGTGCAGCGCGCTGTCTTGCCTCATATTCTCATTCCGTGAAGCTGTTGAGGGGTAGTGCGCGCTGCGTAAGTTCGAGGGTTTATGAGGAGCAGGGCAGGGCTTCATCTCCCTGCCCTGCTCCCTGGAGCGTCCGCTCCAAGCGGAACCTTTGGGCTCCCCGCCGCCGCCCGCCGTCGTCCCCTCTGTCAGGGGACCACGACGGCGGACGCCTATTCGTGCGGTGGGGTCCCGTCAGGACCGCCGATCGGAGTGCCGGAGAACCCGCCGGCCCGGGTTGTGCGGCTCCGGCTAGATACCCATCAGGGCGTTGATCGGACCGCGGGCGAAGTAGATGATGAACCCCGCCGTGACCGCCCACATGAGCGGGTGGACCTTTTTGGCCTTGCCAGACGCCGCGTTGACCACGGCGAAGGAGATGAACCCGACGCCGATCCCGTTGGCGATGGAGTACGTCAGCGGCATGGTCACGATGGTCAGGAAGGCCGGGAGGGCGATCGCGAACTTGGTGAACTTGATCTCGCGGATCTGGGCCATCATCATCGCGCCGACCACGACCAAAGCCGCAGCTGCGACCTCGAGCGGGACCACGGAGGTCAGCGGGGTGAAGAACATCGATCCGAGGAACAGGGCACCGGTGACCACGGAGGCCAGGCCGGTGCGGGCGCCTTCGCCGATGCCTGCGGCCGAGTCGATATAAACAGTGTTGGACGAACCCGAGGTTGCGCCACCCACCACTGCGCCCATGCCTTCAACAATGAAAGCCGACTTGAGCTTGGGGAACGTACCGTCCTTGTGGGCCACGCCTGCACTCTTGGCCAGGCCGGTCATGGTGCCCATGGCGTCGAAGAAGTTGGTGAACACCAGGGTAAAGACCAGCATGGTGGCAGCGAGCCCGCCGATCCTGGCGAACGAACCGAAGAGATCGAACTGGCCCACCAGGCTCAGGTCCGGGACGGAAACCAGCTGGCCGGAAAGCACCGGGGTGTTGAGGTGCCAGCCACCGGGGTTGTCTGCGGAGCCGGGACCGATCCGGAACACGGCCTCGGCAACAGCGGCGAGGACGGTCGTAGCGACGATGCCGATGAGCAGGCCGCCCTGGATCCTGCGTGCCACGAGGATACCCATGACCAGCAATCCGACAATGAAAACGAGGGTGGGGATGGAGGTGATGGATCCACCATTGCCGAGCTGGACCGGAGGACCACCCGTGGTGGGGCGGACGAATCCGGAGTCGACGAAGCCAATAAAAGCGATGAACAGGCCGATGCCAACGGTAATGGCAGCCTTGAGTTCCTTGGGTACCGCCTTAAAGATCGCGGTCCGGGCACCCGTGGCGCCGAAGATGACGATCAGGATGCCGTTGATGACCACCAGGCCCATGGCCTCAGGCCAGGTGACTTCCTGGATCACGGCGACTGCCAGGAAGGAATTGATGCCCAGGCCAGCCGCGAGCCCGAAGGGAAGGTTGGCGACCAAACCGAAGACGATGGTCATGACGCCAGCGGTCAGGCCGGTGACGGCACCAACCTGTGCTGCGGAGAGCCATCCGCCGGCAACGTCCGTGGGGGCGTTGTCGGCCGAGAAGCCTCCGAGGATGAGCGGGTTGAGGATGACGATGTACGCCATGGTGAAGAACGTCACCAGGCCGCCGCGGAATTCGCGGGCCAAGGTGGAGCCGCGCTGGGTGATCTGGAAGAACTTGTCCAGGAAGTTCGGGGGCTTCTTGCCGTTGCCGGCCGCTCCTGCAGCGCGTTTCACGTTTGCAGCTGTGGGCTCTGCGCCTCCGTTGGGGAAGAGCGCAGCCTGCTTCTCAGCTGCTTTTTGCATTTCTGCGGTATCCAGGATTTCCATGTCAGCCACCGGGCCCTAGTAATCAATCCTGGAATCAAGCGTGTTCCACGTGGTGAACGGCTGGATGACCGGCGGGGCCTGGGGGTCGCCCAGTTCCAGCTTGGCTACCGGCATCAGGTCGTCCCGGTTGTCGTTCTCGAAGTATTCGTAGAAGACAGCATCGTCGAAGCCCACCGAGGCGGCGTCGTGGCGGTCCGCGGCGAAGAACACGCGGTCGATGCGGGCCCAGAGTGCGGACGCCAGGCACATGGGGCATGGTTCGCAGCTGGTGTAGAGGGTGGCACCGCTCAAATCGAAGGTTCCCAGTTCGCGGCAGGCGTTGCGGATGGCCGTGACTTCTGCGTGGGCGGTGGGATCGTTCGAGGCGGTAACGCGGTTGACGCCTTGGAAGGCTTGTCCGTCCGCGGTAACAACGACGGCGCCGAACGGCCCTCCGCTGTTGAGGACATTGGCCGTTGCCAGCTCAATGGAGGTGGCCAGGAATTGCTCGGCCGTGACGGTTGTACTCATGTTGCGACTTCCTTTAGTGCTTGGAAGCCGGGTGACCTGTTGGGGGCGCCGCAAAGAGGAGCTCCAGTTGCTTGGTTACCAGGCTTCAGCATGTGCGATGAAGGTTAAGTTGCGCCTGGTAGATAGCTTCCCGAGGTCCGGGTGCCCGCCTTTGGCAGTAAGAGCGTAGCACCACGTTTGTGAGCCGCGCCATAGTTTTTTGAAAGTTTAATTTCGTCATGCGAAATTACTTCTCCAGCGTGCCCCGTCGCCGCCTGATTCGCCAATGTGACCGGCGAGCCTTACTGCGGGCGTTGACTGCCGCCGTCGGGCCTTCTACGCTTTTCTGGACCGGCCCCTCTCTGGGCGGCCGGTTCCTGGATCAGCAGACAGGGCCGAACTGAGCTGGAACGCATACATGCCGACCAGACAAGGAACCCTCCATGCTTTGGATCAAAAACCCCCTGGGTATCTTCACCGCAAACGAACTCGACGCCCGCAACGGACTGGTAATTTCCGACGACGGCACGATCGTTGAACTCGTGCCTTCCGGCGGTCGACCTTCCGTGCCCTGCACCGAGTTCGACGCTTCGTCCCACGTGGTTCTGCCCGGTCTCATCAACACCCATCACCACTTCTACCAAACGCTCACCCGCGCCTGGGGACCAGTGGCGAATGTGCCCCTCTTCCCCTGGCTGCAGAACCTTTACCCCGTGTGGGCGCGGCTCACCCCACGAAGCCTGGAACTCGCCGTACAGGTTGCCCTGGCCGAACTCCTGCTGTCCGGCTGCACCACGGCCGCCGACCACCACTATCTGTTTCCGGACGGCATGGAAGACGCCATCGACATTGAAGTCGCCGCCGTCCGCGCCATGGGCATGCGGGCAACATTGACGCGCGGGTCCATGACGCTCGGAGAGGACGACGGCGGGCTGCCGCCCCGGACCACGGTCCAGTCACCCGAGGCGATTCTTGCGGACAGCGAACGGCTGATTCGCCAGTATCACGAGACAGGTCCGGGGGCTGTTGTGCAGATCGCGCTGGCTCCTTGTTCGCCCTTCTCGGTGACCAAGGAAATCATGGCCGAATCCGCGGTCATGGCAGAGCGATACGACGTCCGGCTCCACACCCACCTTGCCGAAACCATCGACGAGGAAGACTTCTGCCGTTCCATGTTCGGCCTCCGGACCGTGGACTACCTGGAATCAGTTGGCTGGCTCGGATCCCGGACCTGGCTGGGCCACGGCATCCACTTCAACGACGAGGAGATCGCCAGGCTGGGAGCCGCGCGCACCGCCGTCGCGCATTGCCCAACGTCCAACATGAGGCTGGCCTCCGGTACCGCACGCGTGCTGGAACTTGAGGATGCCGGCGTTCCTGTGGGCCTCGGCGTTGATGGCTCCGCGTCCAACGATGCGTCCAACATGATCCTCGAAGCACGCCAGGCCCTGTACCTGCAGCGGCTGCGTTACGGCGCTTCGGTTCCCGTATCCCGCGCACTGGGCTGGGCAACACGTGGGTCCGCTGCGGTTCTTGGGCGTTCCGACATTGGGCAGTTGGCTCCGGGCTTGCAGGCCGACCTGGCACTGTTCAAGCTCGATTCCCTGCGCTTCTCGGGAAGCCACGATCCCGTTGCTGCTTTGTTGCTGTGCGGCGCAGACCGGGCAGACCGGGTGATGGTCGGCGGTTCGTGGCGCGTGGTTGACGGTGAACTTCCCGATCTGGACGTTGCTCAGTTGATCGCCGAGCACTCTGCGGCGGCGCGGAAGCTCGTGGCGGGATAGGGTCCGGCACGCACGAAATCGCCGGAACGCGTCCCTTTCGTGGGGAACGTTCCGGCGATTTCGCATGCTTCCGGCGGTCTCGCTGCTTGCACTGTCGCGTCAATCTCCAGCGTCGACGCGGCTCTGCTAGATCGTGACCTTGTAGATGTGGTGCGTGTACTCGTTTGCGAAAGAGTCCGTGAACTTGCCGTTTTGGATGGGGATGGTGCGGTTCTCTCCCACCACCTCCACCTGGGTTCCCGTAATTCCAGCGGGGAGGGTAAACGTCTTGGAACCCGTGTTGCCATTGAGGCCGATGCCGGCAAACAGGTAGGCGCTGCCATCCTTGGCCTTCAACATGGTGTCGGTACCCGTGGCGCCGGCATTCCAGGCATAACTCTGCGTGTTCAACACCGGAGCCAGCGATTGGATTTTGGCCAGTGCGGCCTTGATGCTGGCCTTCCGGTCAGCAGGGATGTCAACCAGGCTGTAATTCCCGAACTGGGGATCGTTGTTGTGTTGAAAAATGGAAATTCCCCGTGCCTCGTGAATGATACCGGACCACATGGCGCCTTCCATCTGCTCGGGAGTGATGGTCCTGGCGTTGGACTCCGACAGATAAGGCCTGGCGGACTCAACGAAGATCCAGTTGGGGTGGACCCCTGGTGTTGCCTGGTAGGACCGGGCGCGGTCGATCTGCCAGCCATATGCTGCAGCCGTCATTGGATTGGCGCCTGCCGGCCAATGCGGCGACTGCCTGATGGCGTCACCAACAGGCGGGGATGTGTAGGCGTAGTTGTCAACGCTCGCGGCGTCCACAACGGCCAGGAAGTCGTCCATGGTTCCCGACGCCCACCATGTGCCAAGAATGCCTTTTGAGTAATTCGCGAACGTGAACCGTCCGTCGTTGTAGCTCCGGATCCTGTCCACCAGAGCCTGCATGCGTGCCAGGTTCTCTTCGGTATTGGCACCGCCGCAACCGAGTCCCATGTCGCACTCGTCGTACGTGGTCCAGCCGACCACGTTGGGGTCGTTTCCTACCTCCGCCCGCGTCCATTCCTGCCCGGCCATGACAAGCATGCCCGTGCTGGTGATGGTTGATATCGGCGATCCGTCATGTTCGGCATCCTGGAACACGTTCACGCCAATGTCCTTCAACGCTGCGGCGTGTCCGGGCTTACCGAAGAACACGGCAACGGGGAACAGATTCGGATCATTGAGCTGCGCCGCGCCGGGAAACTTGGCCCAATAGGCGGGTCCGCCGTCCCACGGAATCCGGGCCAGGTTGGCGAGGCTACCCGGGCCCGGAGGCGTGGTGGGCGTTGGTGTCGGCGTCGTGGTTGGTGACGCTGTCGGCGTCGGCTCCTCGCTGGCCGTCGGACTGGGGCTGGCGGTCGACGTAGCTGTCGGTTCGGGTGTGCCGGTTGGAGATCCCGTCGAATCCGTGGGGGTCGACGTCGGTTCCGCCGTCGACGTTGCACTCGGGCTCTCTGTAGGCGGCGGCGTACCGGGATCCGTGCAACCCGAAAGGGCCACAACGATCACCGCCCCCAGCGTGACGAAGGTGCGTTTCATGACTTTGTATTCCTTTGGGGAAGCAGCCTGAATGATGCTGCTGCGGCGCCAGACCCCCAGCTCCGGCTCTTTCTGTCACCTGCCAGGCAGGGATTATCAGCCGGGCATCAGTGTCCCGGCACAGCTCGATGACGAGCACCAGCCATTGCTCGGCCTGCTGCAGTGCGACGCGTACGGACATTTGTCCGCATGCCATCGAGCCAGCAAGTGCGGCCCAAACAAGGGGGCCACGACGACCTTCAAGACCCACAGGGTGGCCGTTTGCCCAGCTTACGTGATCCGCGCCACACCCCGCGCGAATGTGACGCGACGCAAATCCGGCCTGCTCGCCGCCCTGCACTCGCGCGAAAAAGCTGGAAGATGCCCATTTCGCGCGGAAGGTTACGGCGTCTTGGCAGCCTTCCCGCGACTTCGAGCGCCGGGCACAGCAAAGCGGGCGGCACCTCCCCAGGTGCCGCCCGCCTCGTTGGCTCTGTTGCGCAGAGTCCGCGCCCCTGTTGCAGGTCAGGGGCGCTGCCGGCCGAAGACAGGGAGTGCGCGCAGCCAGCGGGAGAACCCGGTGGCCTTGCGGTCGCAGTCGGCCGGAATGTAAAAGTCGGGATCTGTCGCACCAAAGGGCAGGTACAGCTCCTGGCCCGGTGCCGGGAATTCCACGACGTTGTTCGTATCCTTCGAGTCCATCTGTTCCTCCTCTTTCATGCGCTCGTTTGCCAATTCAAGAGTTCCGTAATTCGGAAACTTTTTATTGATATGTGGAAAGTCTAGGAGAACGGGAAAGCGGGCGTCAAGACCCCCTTCGAGGGTGACTGAGTTGCCCCGGTCACATTCGGATAGTTCATAACGATCACCCCGAACCCGTATACACATGCCGAATTCGTAAGCTACTCTCGAATGAGTTCGTGGCGTAGGTCACGTAACCTGAGAGCAGCAGGCAGGGTCGTAATGAGCTGGCATCCATGGATGCCGGCTCTTTTTTGTTGGGGTCGGCTCCACCGGAAACGCAGTGGAAACACTCGCTTAATTTCATTGATGGAACGTAGGTTCCACCTCACAGAAGTTGGGATATGACCATGAGCAACAACATCGTCCTCGGCGAAAACCAGTACGGCAAAGCAGAAGTCCGCGTCGTCAAGGTCACCCGGGATACCGACCGCCACCAGATCGAAGACCTGAACGTCACCTCGCAGCTCCGGGGCGATTTCGAGGCAGCCCACCTCCAGGGCGACAACGGCCACGTGGTAGCCACCGACACCCAGAAGAACACCGTCTACGCGTTCGCCCGTGAAGGCGTCGGCTCTCCTGAGGCCTTCCTGCTGCGCCTCGCGGACCACTTCACCGGGGAGTTCTCCTGGGTTACCGGTGGCCGCTGGGAAGCTGAGTCCTACGCCTGGGAACGCATCCAGGCACACGGCCAGGGACACGACCACAGCTTCGTCCGCAACGGACAAGAGGTGCGTACCGCCGTCGTCGTCCGCGATGGCGCAACCACCCACATCGTCTCCGGCCTCAAGGACCTGACCGTCCTGAAGACCACGCAGTCCGGCTTCGTCGGCTACCCGCGCGACAAGTACACCACCCTGCCGGAAACCACGGACCGCATCCTGGCTACGGATGTCTCCGCCCGCTGGCGCTACAACACCAACCTGGACGCAGCAGCCACGGACTTCAACAAGAGCTACGAGGACATCAAGGCCCTCCTCCTCGAGGGCTTCACGGAGAACTACTCGCACGCACTGCAGCAGACCCTCTTCGACATGGGCAAGAAGGTCCTTGAGGCACACAGCGAAGTCACTGAGATCAAGTTCTCCATGCCCAACAAGCACCACTTCCTGGTTGATCTTGGCCCGTTCGGCCTGGACAACCCCAACGAGGTCTTCTACGCCGCCGACCGCCCGTACGGCCTCATTGAAGCAACCGTCCAGCGCGACAACACCACGGCCGCGCCGCTTGCCTGGATGGGCATCGCCGGCTTCTGCTAAGCACCACCGGGCTTAAGCCGCGCTACCAAAGCCGCGCGCCAAGCCACCGGGTTTGTGTGCAGGTTCCGCCCAAGGACACCCCAGGGCCGCCCCGCAACAGCGGGACCTGCACACAAACCCGACCCCAAAAACTACACACTTTTGTTAGCCAGACACAGTTAGCCAGACGAAGACGTCTGCCATGAACCCAGAAAGTCTGCCATGAACACCAAGAAGAAGTCCCGCCCCGCCAATCAGGGCGTGCAGAAACCACAGCGTCCCGAGGACCAACGGCTCTCGATCGGAAGCACGTTCGCCTACGGCTTCCAGCACGTTCTCACCATGTACGGCGGCATCATCGCTCCACCCCTGATCATCGGCGCAGCCGCGGGCATGTCGTCCCAGGACATCGGGCTCCTGATCGCCGCGTGCCTTTTCGTCGGCGGCCTCGCCACCATCCTGCAGACCGTGGGCATCCGGTTCTTCGGTTCCCAGCTTCCCCTGGTCCAGGGCGTGTCCTTCGCCGGCGTGTCCACCATGGTGGCGATCGTGCAGGGCGGAGGCGGAATCCAGGCGGTGTTCGGCTCAGTGATCGTGGCCTCGCTGATCGGCCTGGCCATCACTCCCCTGTTCTCCAAGATCATCAAATTCTTCCCGCCGGTGGTGACGGGCACTGTCATCACCACCATTGGCCTGACGTTGATGCCCGTGGCCGCCAACTGGGCCATGGGTGGCAACGCCAAGGCTGAGAACTACGGCAGCATGGCCAACATCGGACTCGCAGCCGCAACCATGGGTGTCGTGCTGCTCCTGAGCAAGGTGGGCAACGCAGCCATCTCCCGGCTGTCCATCCTGCTGGCCATGGTGATCGGTACCATCATCGCTTTCGTCGCGGGCATGACGGACTTCTCCAAGGTTGGCCAGGGCGACATCGTTGCCTTCCCCACCCCGTTCGCTTTCGGTGCACCGACGTTTGAAATCGCCGCCATCATCTCCATGCTGATCGTCATCCTGGTGACACTGACAGAAACCTCCGCGGACATCATCGCTGTGGGCGAGATCGTGGACACCAAGGTGGACTCCCGCCGCATCGGTGACGGCCTCCGCGCAGACATGCTTTCCAGCGCCATCTCCCCGCTGTTCAACTCCTTCACGCAGAGCGCCTTTGCGCAGAACGTTGGACTCGTGGCCATCACCGGCATCAAGAGCCGCTTCGTGGTCAGCGCCGGCGGCGTGATCCTGGTGGTCCTGGGCCTCCTGCCGATCCTCGGCCGCGTGGTCGCAGCGGTTCCGACGCCCGTCCTGGGTGGTGCCGGCGTCGTACTTTTCGGCACGGTTGCCGCCAGCGGCATCCGCACCCTCGCCAAGGTCGAATACAAGAACAACATGAACCTGATCATCGTGGCTGCCTCGATCGGCTTCGGCATGATCCCGATCGCGGCACCCAAGTTCTACGACCAGTTCCCCTCCTGGTTCTCCACGATCTTCCACTCGGGCATCAGCTCGGCGGCGGTCATGGCGATCATCCTGAACATCATCTTCAACCACTTCAAGGCCGGGAATTCGGACAACCAGTCGGTGTTTGTCGCCGGCACGGAGCGTGTGGTCACGTCCGAGGACATCAAGTGCCTGGAGCACGGTGACCGCTTTGAGAACGGCAAGTTGATCGACGCCGACGGTAACGAGGTCCCGCTCAAGAGCACCTCGGCGTCCGAGCACTGACTCACGGCGACCAAGCAAGACGGCAGTGTTTCCTTGGGGGCACTGCCGTCTTTCGCCGGCTTAAGGGACCGGTCAGCATGCGCCAAAAAGCCCCGTCGAGTTGGCACTTAATGACAATGTTTGCGGTAAACACTGTCATTAAGTGCCATCTCGGCGGGGCTGGCGGTGGAGGGCGTGGATCAGTTCTGGTTGAGCTCGGCGGAGATCGCCTGGGCCGCTTCGCGGAGGAGGGGTACGGCCCGGTCTCCGAAGCTGCTGTCCACACGAGTGATCGGCCCGGAAACCGAGATTGCCGTGGGTGTAGGGGCGTTGGGCACGGCCATGGCAAAGCAGCGGACGCCAAGCTCCTGCTCTTCTTCGTCGATGGAGTAGCCGCGTTCCCGGATCACCTTGAGGTCAGCGAGCAGGGAGTCGATGTCGCCGATGCTCTTGGCCGTGGGGGTGGGCATGCCGGTACGGGCCACGATGCCGCGGACCTGCTCGTCGTCGAGCTGGGCCAGGATGGCCTTTCCTACGCCGGTGTCGTGCGTATGGGCGCGGCGGCCCACCTCCGTGAACATGCGCATGGAGTGCATGGACGGGACCTGGGCCACGTAGATGACCATGTCGGAGTCGAGTACGGCCATGTTGGACGTCTCGCCGAGCCGTTCCACGAGGGTCTTCAGCTGCGGGCGCGCCACGGCACCAAGTTGCTTGCTGGCGCCTTCCCCGAGCCGGATGAGCCGGGGGCCCAAGGCGTAGCGGCGGTTGGGCAACTGGCGGATGTAGCCGAGCGCCACGAGGGTCCGCAGCAGACGGTGGATGGTGGGCAGGGGCAGGTCCGTAGAGGATGACAGTTCACTCAGCGTGACGTCTCCGCCTGCTTCCGTGATCAGTTCCAACAGCTCAAAGACGCGCTCAACGGACTGCACGCCTCCGGAGGCTTTTTCAGCCATGTCCTTGTCTCCAATGACTCAGATTCCGACAACTCTTATCCGCATCGTGAAAAGAATTGCTTAGAACACCCAAGATACAGCACGCGCGGCCTGCCCGCGACGACACCGAACATGACCGGTCGAGGGGTTGTGTTTCCACTTTGTAGATAATAATATCCATAATACGAAAACATTCGGTTGTAACGGCGGCCCGGGAACGGGCCTAACAGGAGGAATTTCAATGGCGAATCCGAGCCCCGGTAACTCGATCACCCTGCGCGTCTCCGCGCCGTCGAGCTTCACTGCCACCAGCGAACTGGCAGCTGCCGTTGGCGCGGCGGGTGCCGCAATCACCGCCCTGGACGTCACGGAATCCCACCACGAGACCATCGTCGTGGACGTCACCTGCAACACCACCGACGACGCCCATGCCGGCCGCGTCAAGGACGCCCTGAACGCCCTCGACGGCGTGACGGTCCAGCACGTCTCCGACCGCACCTTCCTGATGCACCTCGGTGGCAAGCTCGAGGTCGTCCCCAAAGTAGCCCTGCGTAACCGCGACGATCTTTCGCGCGCCTACACTCCCGGCGTCGCACGTGTTTGCCTGGCGATCGCTGAAGACCCGGCCGCTGCCCGCAACCTGACGGTCAAGCGCAACACGATCGCCGTCCTCACCGACGGTTCCGCCGTCCTGGGCCTGGGCAACATCGGCCCCGCCGCAGCGCTTCCGGTCATGGAGGGCAAGGCCGCGCTGTTCAAGCAGTTCGCCAACGTGGACGCCTGGCCGGTCTGCCTGGACACCCAGGACACCGAGGAGATCATCAAGATCGCCAAGGCCATGGCCCCCGTGTACGGCGGCATCAACCTCGAAGACATCGCCGCCCCGCGCTGCTTCGAGATCGAGAACCGCCTCCGCGAAGAACTCGATATTCCGGTCTTCCACGACGACCAGCACGGCACCGCGATCGTTACGCTCGCAGCCTTGGTCAACGCGCTGCGCGTGGTGGACAAGAAGCTGTCCGAGGTCAAGATCGTGGTCTCCGGCGTCGGCGCTGCCGGCTCCGCCATCATCCAGCTCCTGAAGGCCCAGGGCGCGCAGCACATCGTCGCCGCCGGCCGCTCGGGCGCCATCCACTCGGGCGAGAAGTACGACGACGAACACCGCATCTGGATTGCCGCGAACACCAACGAGCAAGGCTTCTCCGGCAGCCTCCACGACGCACTCAAGGGCGCGGACGTGTTCATCGGCGTCAGCGCGCCGCACGTGATCGGCGAAGAGCAGGTTGCCTCCATGGCCGAGAACGCCATTGTGTTCGCCATGGCCAACCCAACGCCGGAAATCGACCCGACCATCGCGTCCAAGCACGCAGCCGTGGTGGCAACGGGACGCAGCGACTTCCCGAACCAGATCAACAACGTGCTGGCCTTCCCGGGCTTCTTCCGGGGCCTGCTGGACGCCGGAGCATCGGACATTACTCCGAACATGCTGGTCGCAGCTGCCGAAGCAATCGCCAACCGCGTGGCTGACGATGAGCTCAACGCGAGCTACATTATCCCCAGCGTCTTCGATCCCCATGTTGCCGCCGAGGTAGCTGCCGCCGTCGCTGCAGCCGCCCACGCAAACGCAGCTCGCTAGCACCAGCGCACTATAGACAAAGGAATCCGCTCCCATGGCTATTACAGTCACAGATCCCCGGCCGATCGAACGCGCCGAGGAAATCCTCTCCCCCAAAGCCCTGGCCTTTATCGAGGAACTGCATAAGCGCTTCGCCGGCACCCGCAACGAATTGCTCCAAGCCCGCAAGGCCAAGCGCCAGAAGGTTGCCGAGACCAGCCGCCTGGACTTCCTCCCGGAAACCCAGGAGATCCGCGACGGCGACTGGAAGGTTGCCGAGGCACCGGCAGCTTTGCAGGACCGCCGCGTGGAAATGACCGGCCCGGCCACCCCTGCCAAGATGGCCATCAACGCCCTGAACTCCGGCGCCAAAGTCTGGCTCGCCGACCTTGAAGACGCCTCCACCCCCACATGGCCCAACGTCATCGACGCCATCCTCAACCTCCGCGACGCAGCCCAGGGAACCCTGAGCTACACCTCCCCCGAGGGCAAGGAATACCGCCTCCGCACGGATGCTCCCCTGGCCGTTGTTGTGGCCCGCCCGCGTGGCTGGCACATGGAGGAGAGCCACCTGCTGATCGACGGCGAACCCACCGTCGGCGGCCTGGTGGACTTCGGCCTGCACTTCTTCCACATCGCCAAGCAGCTCCTGCTCAACGGCCACGGTCCGTACTACTACTTGCCGAAGATGGAGAGCCACCTCGAGGCCCGGCTCTGGAACGACGTGTTCGTCTTCGCCCAGGACTACCTCGGTATCCCGCAAGGCAGCATCCGCGCCACAGTCCTGATCGAGACCATTCCAGCCGCCTTTGAGATGGACGAGATCCTCTACGAACTCCGCGACCACGCCTCAGGCCTCAACGCCGGCCGCTGGGACTACCTGTTCAGCATCATCAAGTACTTCCGTGATGCGGGCGAGGAGTTCGTCCTCCCGGACCGCGCCACCGTCGCCATGACAGCCCCGTTCATGCGCGCCTACACCGAGCTCCTGGTCAAGACCTGCCACAAGCGCGGCGCCTTCGCCATGGGTGGCATGGCCGCAGTGATCCCCAACCGCAAGCAGCCGGACGTCACCGCCGCAGCTTTCGACAAGGTCCGCGCCGACAAGACCCGCGAAGCAAACGACGGCTTCGACGGTTCCTGGGTTGCCCACCCGGACCTGGTTTCCACCTGTCGCGAAGTGTTCGACTCCGTGCTCGGCGACCGCCCGAACCAGATCGACAAGCAGCGTCCCGAGGTGAACGTCACCGCCGAGCAGTTGATCGACGTCGCCTCCGCCGGCGGTACCGTCACTGAGGCCGGGCTTCGCCTGAACCTCTACGTCGCCGTCGCCTACACCGGCGTCTGGATCTCAGGCAGCGGCGCCGTGGCCATCCACAACCTCATGGAGGACGCTGCGACGGCGGAAATCTCCCGCTCGCAGGTGTGGCAGCAGCTGCGCAACAAGTCCATCCTGGCGGACACGGGCAACACCGTGACCCGCGAACTCGTGACCCGGATCCTCGGCGAAGAGACCGAACGCCTGCGCATCGAGTTCGGCGACGAGAACTTCACCAAGTACTACGAGCCGGCTTCCAAGCTGATCGAGGAAATCTGCCTCTCCGACGAGTACACGGACTTCCTCACCACGCCCGCGTATGAGCTGGTGGGCTGAGATGAGTTCCTTCTCCCCTTCCGATCTGGCCCACATCGAGAAACAGCTCGCCGCCACGGACCAGCTGCTTGACCGCAACTACCCCGGCGACGACGGCTCACGCCAGCCAATCCACACCGTCTACGTGCCGGCCGACCGCTTTACGCCCACCTTTGTGGCTGATTGGGGCGCCCAGGCACTCGCGACGGCGGAGGCTCACGGTGGCCTGGAAAAGCTGGGACAGCTGCTGGGCCAGGAGCCCGACCTCGCAGCCGCTGTCGCGGCCCGGGTTGCTGCCAAGCTCGCTTCCGAGCCCATCGAGGACCTGCGTTTGGACTTCGAGGACGGTTACGGCGACCGGGGCGACGAGGCAGAAGATGCCGACGTCGTTGCTGCCGCCAAGGCCGTTGCCGCTGCAGTTGCGGCCGGAACGTCTCCGCCCTTCATCGGCATCCGATTCAAGTGCTTCGAAGCCCCCACCCGGGCCCGTGGCCTGAAGACCCTGGACCTGTTCGTGTCCACACTGGCTGAGGCCGGGGAGCTTCCCGCTGGATTGATCCTTACCCTGCCCAAGGTCACCACGGTGGCCCAGGTCCAGGCCATGGATTACGCAGTGTCCCGCCTCGAGGAAGTACTCGGACTCCCTGCCGGACGGCTCCGCTTCGAGGTGCAGGTGGAAACCCCGCAGCTCATCCTCGGTGCGGACGGAACCTCTCCCGTGGCACAGCTGCCGCACGTGGTGCCCGGCCGGATCAGCGCACTGCACTACGGCACCTACGACTACAGCGCCTCCCTCGGCATCTCCGCGGAATACCAGTCCATGGAACACCCCGTGGCCGACTTCGCCAAGGAAGTCATGCAGCTCGCCGTTGCCGGTACGGGCATCCGCCTCTCCGACGGTTCCACCAACATCATCCCCGTCGGTGACGCCGTGGAAGACGCCTGGAAGCTGCACGGCCGACTGGTCCGCCGCTCCCTGGAGAACGGCTACTACCAAGGCTGGGATCTCCACGCCGCCCAGCTCCCCAGCCGTTTCTCGGCGTCGTACGCTTTCTACCGCGAAGGCCTCCCGGCAGCGGCGCTGCGCCTGCGCAACTACGTCGAACGCACCGAAGGCGGCGTCATGGACGAACCCGCCACCGCACGCGCTTTGGCCGGATTCGTCCTGCGCGGCGTCCAGTGCGGCGCAGTGGGGACCGACGAGGTCAAGGCGCTTGCCGGCGTCGAACTTTCACAGCTGACCGCACTGGCGCACCCGCGGCTCGCACAACCAACTTCGCACTGATTAGGAGCACCTTGATGGGCAACTACTACTACCCGACCGGTGGCTTGCCGCCGCAGACCCACCTGACCACTGAGCGGGCCATCGTTACCGAGGCCTACACCGTGATCCCCAAGGGCGTCCTCACGGACATCGTGACCAGCAACCTCCCGGGCTTCACCAACACCCGTTCCTGGATCATCGCGCGGCCGATCTCCGGCTTCGCCACCACGTTCTCGCAGCTGATCGTGGAGATCGCTCCGGGCGGCGGTGCTCCAAAAGCGGAGTTCGAGCCGGGCGTCGAAGGCGTTGTCTTCGTGACCAAGGGCCAGCTCAACCTGACCCTCGACGGCGAACTGCACCACCTCGAAGAGGGCGGCTACGCGTACCTCGCCGCCGGTGCGGAGTGGGGCGTGGAGAACGTCTCCAACGACATCGTCTCCTACCACTGGATCCGCAAGGCCTACGAGCGGCTTGAGGGCTACGAGGCAAAGTCCTTCGTGACAAACGAAAAGGACATCGAGCCTACGTCCATGCCGGACACCAACGACGTCTGGAAGACCACGCGGTTCACGGACTCCAGCGACCTCGCCCACGACATGCAGGTCAACATCGTCACATTCCAGCCCGGTGGCGTGATCCCCTTCCCGGAAACCCACGTCATGGAGCACGGCCTGTACGTTCTGGAGGGCAAGGCCATGTACTTGCTCAACAACGACTGGGTTGAGGTGGAGGCCGGCGACTTCATGTGGTTGCGCGCGTTCTGCCCGCAGGCTTGCTACGCGGGTGGGCCGGGCGAGTTCCGGTACCTGCTGTACAAGGACATGAACCGCCAGGTGAAGCTCACCTGATTCTCGCGCGAAATCGCCGGAACGCTGCCCTTTCGCAGGGAACGTTCCGGCGATTTCGTCGTTTTCCGGCGAAGTCGGCGGTTTGGCGGAGGCGCTTACCGGCGACGGCCCACGGCGAGCCCGGCCCAAAACGCGAGGACGATCAGGCCAACTACTGATATGGCCACGCCCAGTTGTGTTTCCTTGCTCAGGAATGACCCGTTATTCCCCACGAACACCTCATTGCTGAGGGGCGCGTAGGCGAACCACCCCACCTCCGCGTTCAGGCTGGTCCACGCCACCACCACCCCCACCAGCACAGCGACCAGCCCCAATAAAGGCACGACGACGGCGGTCAGTTTCCGTGCAGGCTGCGGTGTGTTGTGTTCCCCAAGTGTGTCGTTGTCCCCCATGCGGCCGAGTCTAGCCCGAGCACCCAACTGGGTCGCATTTGTGCGCGTTTTGAGGGCTCAAAACGCGCTCTGCTGCTACTTAGTTGGGTGGGGTACGCGGGCCGTACGCCTACTTGAGAGCTCCGGCGATGCGGTACGACTCCTGGAGCAGCTCGTCGAGTTCTCCCACTTCGATCCTGTCCAGGCGGATGAGGACCAGGTTCGGGGAGCGATCGTGGTGCGGGGTCCAGAAGTACGTGTCCGGTTCAGTACCCGCGAGCGCCTCGCGTTCATCGGTCTTGACGGTGACAACCCCGTCCTCCCACATCCGGGCCATGAGGGTCTTGGCGAACCAGGCCGGTTGCTCCCAGCTCAGGCGTTCGGTCACGCCGGGCAGGCCCAGACAGATCCTTCTAACGTCCTCTTCGGTGGCCATGGTCCACTGTTGCACCCGGTCCGCTGCCGCAACAAGGGACTACGCTGGGCACATGTTGAGCATCGGCAGCATTGTCCTGGGCGTGAACGACCTCGCTCGCGCTACGGAATTCTGGCAGTCCGCCTTGGGCTATGTGCCCCGTGAACCCGGTGATGACACGTGGGTGATTCTTGTTCCGGCCTCCGGTCCGGGGGCCCAGCTCGCTTTGTCGTTCAGCGAAACCCCGGTCCAGGAACACCCCCGGATCCACCTGGACCTCTACGCGGACAACCAGGCTGCCGAGATCGAGCGGCTCATCGGCCTCGGCGCAGCGCATGTGGATTGGGACCTGTACCCGGAAAAACCGGACTTCGTGGTTCTGGAAGACCCGGACGGCAACCGCTTCTGCGTCATCGACAAAAGCCCGCGGTAGCACCGCCGTCGTGCCCCAACTACGTAGCATTTGTGCGCGTTTTGAGCGTTCATAACGCGCACAAATGCGACCCAGTTGGGAGGCGTGAATCGGTAGAGTGCACCCATGGATGACAAAGCGACGTTGCTCAACTATCTCCGGACCCGCCGGGCGGACCTGCTCGGGAAAGTAGAGGGCCTCAGCGAATACGATGCCCGCCGGCCCATGACGCCCACGGGAACCAACCTGCTGGGGTTGGTGAAACACGTTGCCAGTGTGGAGTTGGGCTATTTCGGGGAGACCTTCGGGCGGCCAAGCGATCGCGCTTTGCCCTGGTATGAACTTACAGCGGAGCCGGATGCGGACATGTGGGTTCCGGCCACCGAGAGCCGCGAGGAAATTATGGAACTGCACCACTTCTCCGCGAAGCACAGCGACGAAACCATCGAGGCACTCCCGCTGGACGCACCCGGTGTGGTGCCGTGGTGGTCCGAGGAAAAGAAGCACGTGACCCTGCACCAAATCCTGGTTCACATGTGCGTCGAAACAGCCCGGCACGCAGGCCACGCGGACATCATCCGGGAGCTCATCGACGGCCAAGCGGGGCAGCGGCCCAACGATCCCAACATCCCCGTACGGAACTCCGAGGAGTTGGCTGCCCACCGCTACCGCTTGGAGCAAGCGGCCCGGGAAGCCGAACGCCTGCGCCCATAAACCTTCACAGCCCACGCATAAGTCCAGCAAACCTCCGGCGTAGCCTGCCTCCGTACAAATGAGGCATGACTCCCCCAACAACAGACCACCGTAAGGGCAGCCGGACCCGGCGCGCCGTCGTTTCCGCCGTCCTGGCGGTCAGCCTCTCCGCGGGAGGTGCCGCAGCATGGGCTTTGGACCGCTTCGTCATCCCGCATGCCCAGATCACCAATGTCACTGAATATGAGGCAAACCAGGCCGGAACCACCACGACGGCGAACACTTCGGCGAGCGCCACCGTCACGGACACCAGCTACACCCAGGGCGACACCGGCGTCACCATTTCCACGGTGACCACCGGCAGCGGTGACAGCACCGTCACCTACTACGTCGCCGACGTCGTCCTCAATGACGCCACCACGCTGAAATCCGCCTTTGCCGAAGACACTTACGGCGAGAACATCACGGAAACAACCTCCGCGATTGCCGAAGACCACAACGCGATCTTCGCGATCAACGGCGACTACTACGGCTTCCGGGACACGGGCATCGTGATCCGCAATGGAGTGGTGTACCGCGATGAGGGCGCGCGCCAGGGTATCGCCTTCTACAAAGACGGCACGGTCAAGGTCTATGACGAGACCACCACGACGGCCGACCAACTCATCGCCGACGGAGTCTGGAACACGCTCTCCTTCGGACCATCCCTGCTGGAGAACGGTTGGATCGCCTCGGGCATCGAAGACGTGGAAGTGGACACGAACTTCGGCAACCACTCCATCCAGGGTGAGCAGCCGCGCACGGCAGTCGGGGTGATCGACCAAAACCACTTGGTGTTCGTGGTGGTGGATGGCCGGAGCCCCGGCTACTCCGCAGGCGTCACCATGACGGAGCTGGCGGAAATCATGCAAGGCCTCGGCGCTACCACCGCGTACAACATCGACGGCGGCGGCTCGTCCACCATGTACTTCAACGGATCACTGGTGAACAACCCGCTCGGCGGGAACAAAGAGCGCGGTACTTCGGACATCCTCTACATCGCCCAGTAGCCATGATCATCCTGATACCGGCATACGAGCCGGGCCAAGAGCTCATTTCCCTTGTCCGCAACCTCCGGGACGCCGATCCGTGGATCACCATCATTGTGGTCGACGACGGTTCCGGCCCCGCCTTCCAGGACGTGTTCGACGGCGTCACCCGGCTCGGGTGCCATGTGCTCAGTTACGCCGTGAACAGCGGGAAGGGCCACGCCCTCAAGAGCGGACTTTCCTTCATCCTTGAGCGGTTCCCCGGCCATGACGTGGTGTGCGCCGACAGCGACGGCCAGCACGCCGTTGCCGACATCCTTGCCGTTGGAAGCCGGCTCCGCGGAGTCACCGCGTCCATGGTCCTGGGTTGCCGGACGTTCACCGGTGATGTCCCCGCGAGGAGCAGGTTCGGCAACACTGTGACGCGTTGGCTGTTCAGGCTCGCAACGGGACAGGGACTCCCGGACACGCAGACCGGCCTTCGTGGCTACCGCGCGGACATGATTCCGTGGCTGCTGACCGTCCCCGGCCAACGCTACGAGTACGAGCTCAACCTGCTGCTCGAAGCCAAACATGCGGGTTACGGCATAGACACTGTAGAGATCGCAACCGTGTACCTGGACCACAACTCGGGATCACATTTCAGGCCCGTGGCGGACTCGATCAGGATCTACGCGCCCTTGCTGAAGTTCCTGGGATCATCGCTCTCAGCGTTCCTGGTGGACACCGTGGCGTTCCTGGTGCTGACGTCGCTCACGGATTCCCTGCTGCTGGCGGTGGTTGGTGCCAGAGCCATCAGCGCGGCCGTGAATTTCATGGTGAACCGGAACCTGGTGTTCGGGCATGGCAAGGAAAAGTCACTTCGCTCGGCTGCCAGCGGCTACGTGGCGCTGGTGCTGGTCCTTCTGACTGCCAATTACGCCAGCATGTGGTCCCTGACCTCCTTGGCCGTTCCGGACCTGCCGGCCAAGCTCGTCACCGAGTTGGCCCTCCTCGGCGTGAGCTACGCCGTCCAGCAGCGGTTCCTTTTTGCGGGCAGGTCCCGCACGGTGGAGGCCGCCGCAAAGGACGTTACTGAACCGGCCGCCGTCGAAAGTCATATCCCAGCCTTGGCCCCGGCACAGTTTCAGCACAGCCGGGCCGGGAATCGTGGAAACCAGCCGACCAACAGATTCCGGAGATTCCGATGAACACCATCATTCTTATTGCAGCCGACCTGGCCGCCATCACCGTCCTGACCCTCGCCCTTTACCTCCGCAGGCACCGCCGCCGCGACCTGGTGGTGTCCTACCTCGGCATGAACGCAGGAGTCCTCGCAGTTGCCACCGCACTGTCCGGATCCGCTGCCGGTCTGGGACTCGGCCTGGGGCTGTTCGGGGTCTTGTCGATCATTCGCCTCCGGTCCACGGAACTGGCCCAGCACGAGGTGGCGTACTACTTCTCCGCCCTGGCCCTGGGCCTGATCGCCGGCATCGGCGTGGAACCCCTGTGGCTGACGTTGTCGCTCATGGCCCTGGTGCTGCTGGTGATGTTCGTGGGAGACAACCCCAAGGTCCTTCCGGCCTACCGCCACCAGACCGTAGTCCTGGACCGGGCCATCAGCGACGAACAGGAACTCACCGCCCGCCTTGAAGAAGTCCTCAACGGAACCGTCCATGCAGCAACCGTTCAGGAACTGGACCTCGTCAACGACAAAACAATCGTGGATGTCCGGTACGCAGTGCGCAGGATTCCGGAGCTCCCCCGGACAGCCCTCGGTTTCGACCAACCGGCCGGCGCGCTCACCCCGGCACCTCAGGAACTGCTCGGTGCCCGGCACTCCTCCACCACCACAGCTGGTGCCGCATGAACCGCCCCGGGCAGGACCCGATCATTCCGAACCTTGACCAACTGCCCGCCGTCGGGCTTGACGAGCTCACCCAAGAAGCCGCGCTGCTGACACGCGTTGACCGCAAGTACCTGGTGCCCTCTGCCACGGCACGGCTGCTCCTGGGCACTTTCCACGCAGAAGCGCGGGTGCTGGATATGGACGGGACACGGATGTTCAACTACGACTCCGTCTACTTCGACACCCCCGCACTGGACAGCTACATGCTGGCAGCCCATGGCAGGCGCAGGCGGTTCAAAATCCGGACCCGCACCTACGTGGACAGCAATGTGAGCTTCCTTGAAGTCAAGACCGAGGGGGCACGGGAAGCCACCGTCAAGGAACGCATTCCCTACGAGCCGGGCGACCGCGACAGGCTGACCGACGAAGGACTCGCCTACGTCAACGAGACCCTCGCGGCAGCGATCGGCGACGCAGAATACGGTCCACTGGAACCCGTACTGTCCACCCGCTACAACCGCACCACGCTGTACCTTCCCCGGTCAGGCAGCCGGGCGACCATCGACACCGATGTCACCTGGCAACGTCCCGGCGGCCGGCCCTGGCTGCTGGATGAAGCGGTGGTGCTGGAAACCAAATCCGGATCCGCGCCCGGACCGCTGGACAGGCATCTCTGGGCCAACGGTGTCCGCCCCTGCCGTATCTCCAAGTTCGCCACGGGCATGGCCGCCCTCCACCCCGGACTTCCCGCCAACCGATGGAACCAGACCCTGCGGCACCGGATGCCCCTGCGCCCTGCCTGCTAACCCCCACACCGAAGGAACTAAACACCATGCCGTCTTACCGCACCTCCCTTTCACTGGCCGCTGCTGCCTTGGCCCTCTCCCTCGCAGGATGCTCGGCCTCGCCCACCGGGTCCGCATCCGTCACCTCCACCGGGTCCGCATCCGTCTCCTCCACGCAGCAGGTGGTCACCGCAGCGACCATCGAAGAAGACACCCACTACGACAGTGACGACCTCACATGGGACAGCGCGTCCGAAGTGGCAATCAGCCTGTTCGACGGCGGCAGCCAGGTCACGTCGTCGTCCTCTGCGGGTGTCACGCTGGACGGCAGCACGGTGACCATCACCGCCGCCGGAACGTACCGGTTGACGGGGTCGCTGGGTGACGGCCGGCTTGTTGTTGCCGCCGGAGAGTCGGACACAGTGCGGATCATTCTGGACGGCGTGGAGTTGGAGAACTTGACCGGTTCTCCTGTGGTGGTGCAAAGCGCCGACGAGGCCATCATCTACCTGGAAGAGGGCAGCACCAACAGCCTCACCGACGCAACCACCTACGCGGATCAAGGCGAGGACGCGCCCAACGCAGCCCTGTATTCGATGGCCGACCTGACGATTGCCGGACCCGGAAGCCTGGCGGTCAACGGCAGGTTCAACGATGGCATCGTTTCCAAGGACGGTCTGGTGTTGGCGTCCGGCAGCGTCACGGTGGAAGCCGAGGACGATGGAATCCGCGGCAAGGACTACACCGTGCTCCTGGACGGCGCCTACCAGGTGGCAGCAGGCGGGGACGGTGTGAAGGCGGACAACGACGCGGACGAAGGCCGCGGCTGGCTCCTGGTCAGCGGAGGCACCCTCACGGTCAACGCCGGCGACGACGGCGTGAAGGCTTACAACACGCTGTCCGTCTCGGGCGGAAACATCACAGTGGCACAGTCCGAGGAGGGGTTGGAGGCGCAGCACATCTCGGTTTCCGGCGGTGATGTCACCGTAACGTCCAACGACGACGGCGTGAACGCCTCGGGCGGGTCGTCCTCCACTTCCGGTGATACCGGCATGGGCGGTCCGGGTGGGGGCATGGGTGGCGGAATGGGTGGCGGTGAAATGGCGGCCGGTGACTACAGCGTGGATGTGTCCGGTGGAACCCTGACCATCAACGCCGGGGGTGATGGGCTGGACTCCAACGGAAGCGCCACCATCTCCGGCGGCACCGTGGTGGTGAACGGGCCTACCAGTAACGGGAACGGTGCCCTGGATGTGAACGGTGAACTGGCTGTCACGGGCGGAACCGTTGCAGCAGCCGGCAGCGCCGGAATGGTGGTCACGCCGGGCACCTCCTCGACGCAGTCAGGGGTCCAAGTGTCATTCAACTCGGCGGTTGCGGCAGGCACACCGATTCACATCGTTGACGCTTCCGGCGCCGTGGCGGCTACGTTCGTCACGACCAAGTCCAGCGCCTCGCTGGTCTTCTCATCCGCCGCAATCACCGAAGGCGGGACGTACACCGTCTATACGGGCGGCAGCGCCGATGCCGCGGCCGGGATCACCACGGGATCAATCGACGGCGCAGACCAGGTGGGAACCGTCACGGCCGGGGGGTACACCCAGGCGCAGGGCCCGGGCGGCCGACGGTAGCGGCCCGGGCCACCGCCCTTTCCGCGTTCTGGTATCCCAAAGTAGGGTCACAAACCGTCAGATGACCAATCAATGGCCATCTGGTATTCCAAAGTGTAATATTGATCACATTCCTTCCTGTGGAATCACCTTTCCACACAACGGAAAACCATTCAGGTGGCAATGAATGAACCTTCAGAGCTCGGATAGGAGCGCACTGTGGATAAAGATCTTGCCCGGGAGGCCGCAACGACGCGGACCGGATCCCTGGCCCAACAAATCGAAGGCGCATACCAACGGATCGGGGTGACCGGCGCACACCGCCAGATCGTCTTCATGATCCTGTTGGGTGTCTTCTTCGACGCCCTCGAACAAAACGCCGTCGGCATCACCGGCCCGGTCCTGCGTGAAGCCTGGGGGCTGGGCGGCACCGAAATCGGCCTGCTCAACACCATGACGTTCACGGCAACGGCGCTCGGCCGACTTGCTACAGGCCTGATCGTTGACAAATACGGCCGACGCCACATGCTGGTCATCAACCTCATCATCTTCGCCGGTGGTTCCCTGCTCTGTGCAGTGGCCCCGAACTACCCCATCCTGGCGGCCGGACGATTCACTGTGGGCTTCGGCCTGGGCGGCGAAATCGCCGTAGCCGTGATCATGATGGCCGAATTCTTCGCAGCCAAACACCGCGGCACGGCCGTCGGCCTCATCAACGTCACTGCGGCGGGACTCGGCAACATGCTGGCCCCCGCCTTCGGCATCCTGGTTTTCACACTCTTTGACGGCCCGGACAAATGGCGCTGGGTTTTTGGCCTGCTGTTCATCCCCGCCATCCTGGTGATGTTCTTCCGGCGGTTCGTGCCGGAAACTCCGCGCTTCCTGGCTTCGCAGGGCAAGATCGACCAGGCCAACCTGGTGATCACCCGCCTGGCGCGCAACAAGTTGTCAGGACCGGTCACCGATCCGGAAACCTACATCACGGCCGTTCCGGACCAGGGCCCGGCACAATCCACGGGCCACTGGAAGGATGCCCTTCGCGGCAAACTCCTCAAGCGGACGGTCCTGCTGTGCATTGCGGTCTGCATGTCCTACGCCGCCCAAATTTCCATGCTGACCCTGATGCCCACCATTCTGGTCTCGCGCGGCTACGCGGTGAATACCAGCCTGTGGTTCACCCTCATCATGCAATCGGGTTCCCTGCTGGGTGCAGCTACGGCGGCGTACCTCGCCAGCCGTTTGCCCCGCAAGAAGGTCCTGACCGCAGCAGCAGTCCTGGGCTGCCTGTCCGGACTGTCCATGGCCTTCCTCGCCAACGACATCGTCTTCATCGTGATCTTCGGCGTCCTGTTCAACTTCTCCGTCATCATCCTGAACACCACCATCTGGCTGTTCGCGCCGGAGCTCTACCCCACAAGGACACGTGGCTTTGGAACGTCCATCATCCTGGCTGCGGGTTCGCTCTCCGGCGGACTCTTCCCGTTGATCTCCGGCGCAGTGTTCGATGCCGCCGGGCTGCCGGGCATGTTCACCACCCTGGCCGTGCTGTTCTGCATTCTCGCCATCGCAGTCCAGTTCCCGCCGGAAACGTTCGGCAAGCCGCTGGAGGAAGACGGGGAGGCCGGAGACGACCAGGAGGCTGCGATCCATGGCCACTAACGCCCGCACGATCCTGCTGGTAAATCCCAACACCAACCACAACACCACCGCCATGATGGTGGAACTCGCCAAGGAAGCCCTGGATCCTGCCGGACTCCACGTCGTGGGGATTACGGCACCTGCCGGACCGCCGATGATCATCGATCCGGACGCCCTGGCAACGTCGGCGGTACACGTCAGGGAGGCGGTTCACCGCTTCCTTGCAGGTCCCGACGGCGGCACGGTTGCGGGCGTGATGGTGGCCGCGATTGGTGATCCCGGGCGCAGGCAGTTGGCCGACGAGCTGGACATTCCGGTGGTGGGCATCGGCCAGGGGTCCATCTACGCCGCGGCCTACGCTTCGGACGGCAGCCCCAGGAGGTTCGCCATGGCCACCAGCACCCCGCTCCTGGTGGACGCCCTCGCCGGACTGGTGGCCGCCCACGGGTTCTTGGACCAATTCACCGGAGTCCGGCTCACCCGGTCCGGGCCCCTGGACCTGGCAGCGGATCCTGAACGCCAATTCCTTGAGTTGGCCGACGCCGTCCAGGCAGCCACCGGAACGGACGGTGCCCAGGCTGTCATCATCGCCGGAGGGCCGCTCAGCGCCACCGCCCGACGACTGGCCGAGGCGACCGCCGTCGACATCATCCAGCCCATTCCCAGCGCCTGCCGCCTGCTGCTTGCACGGCTGCCGCAACCGGCTTGACCCTACGCTGACAGGGCCCGACGGCGGTCCCCACCTGCCGCCGTCGGGCCCTGTCTGCATGCCCCCAAACTTGAGCCGAAATTGATGCAAACGAACAGGATCCTTGATTTTGCGGGGCCACGCTGGAACCAGGCGAAGCACCAATACACAGGGGTTGCGGCGTCGAATATCCAGCAAGCACAACGATGTGGGGATCAGAAATGGATCAGGCACCAGCAGCAACCGAGGTGATCGCCGTCAAGGGCATCATCCAGGACCAACTCCCTGTGGATTTTTATGCTTTGGGGGTGGCCGGATGCATCGACAGGCTTTCGGCGCCGCTTCGCCGGTCCGGCGTGACCGTCCAATGGCACACGCCGCATCACGGCATCGAGATACCCTCCAAGTCTGCGGGCCTGCTGTACCACGTGGCGCAGGAGACGTTCAGCAACACCCTGAACTATGCCGAAGCCAGTCAGCTCACGGTCCGGTTGAACGCCGTCTACCACGGCATCCAATTGACCATCAGCGATGACGGCAACGGATTCGAGATCCACGCCGCTCCCAGTGGCCGCCGGCACGGCTTCGGGCTGCTGCTGATGTCCATCGCAGTACACGACGCCGGCGGGACAGTTGAGATTGAATCGGAGCCCGGACAGGGGACGACCGTGAGGGTCACGCTGCCGCTGGATTGAGTCCGATTTGGAACCTTTTTCGGCCACCCAACCCATGGATCAAGGGTCACCGCAGACGTATTCTGTAGCTACTTTTCAGCCGGCATCCCCGAATGAATGGCACGAAAAATGGCGCGGAGCAGTGGTCCACGGTTGGGTTTGGGCAAGGTCCTGCTGAGGATCTTCGGGTTCTTCCTGGTGAGCACACTGTGCGGTGTGTTGATCTGCGGGTTCCTGGCACCTGTGATCGCCTTCACCAACACCACAGTGAAGGGCTCGGTCGGTTTTTACCAGAGCCTGCCCAGCCAGCTGAATGTGGACTCCCCTTCCCTCAGCAGCACGGTGGTCAGCGCCGACGGAGCGCACATTGCCACGTTCTATGCCGAAAACCGGGTGAAGGTTCCGTTGGACCAGATGTCGCCCTTTATCCGGCAGGCCATTGTGGCCATCGAAGACAGCCGTTTCCGTGATCACCCAGGCGTGGATGCCCAAGGCATCATGCGCGCCCTGACGTCCAACCTGACCAAGGGAACCCGTCAAGGCGCGTCGACGCTGACGCAGCAATACGTCACCAACGTCCTCAATGAGTCCCGGCTGTCCGAGGGCAAGCCCGAGGAGGTGGTCCTCAGCGGCCAGAAGACCATGGGCGACAAACTCCGCGAAATCAAACTGGCCCTGGAGCTGGAGAAGCGCTTTACCAAGGACCAGATCCTTGAGGGCTACCTGAACATTGTGTTCTTCAACCGCAATGCCTACGGCATTGAAGCGGCCTCCCGCTACTTCTTCAGCACCACGGCCAGGGACCTGTCCCTGCCGCAGGCGGCGTTGCTGGCGGGCCTGGTGAACGGTCCCAGCATCTACGACCCCACCGCCGACCCCAACGCTGCGTTCAACCGCCGCAACCTGGTGCTGGACAGGATGCTGGGGCAGGGCTACATCACGCAGGTGGACCACGACGCGGCCGTGGCCTCACCCGTTGAGCTGAAGATCACTCCCTCCATGCAGGGCTGTGCCGGGGCCGCGATCGCCACGTACTTCTGCGATTACGTTTCCCACCTGATCCTTAACAATGAGGCCTACGGAGCCACCCTCAACGACCGCGAGCGCCTCCTGTACCGGGGTGGCCTCACCATCACCACCACCCTGGACAGCCGTCTTCAGGCCGTCGCGCAGGCGCAGGTGGACGCATCGGCGGGTGAGAATCCGGACAAATGGGGTGCCGCCCTGACCACGGTCCAGCCCGGCACCGGCAAGATCCTGGCCATGGCCCAGAACACTGTGTTCGTCCCGACCCCTGGAAAATTCGATACGCAGCTGAATTTCAACGTGGACGCGAAGGATGAGAACGGCTACGACCTGAATGGGGCCGGTGGCTTCCAACCCGGGTCCACCATGAAACCGTTCATCTTTGCCGAGTGGCTCAACCAGGGCAAATCCCCCACGGCTGTGGTTGACGCCTCACGGAGGGTCTATCCGGTGGGCTTCGCGTGGCGTTCAAGCTGCGGGAAGGTCCTTGGCGGATACAGCTCCGCCCAAAAAGCCCAGAACCTGGGCGCGGACGATGACCTCCAGAACAACGACGAGGGTTACTACCGGCCGATGCCCATCAACTATGGGCTCTATAACTCGATCAACACCGCCACGTTCGCCACGGCGGCCCAATTGGATTTCTGCGGCATCCAGAAAATGGTGGATGCCGTGGGCCTGCACAGCGGACTGGATAACGCGCCCGTGAACATGCACCAGATCGGCAACCTCCTGGGTTCCATCGGCGTTGCCCCCGTTGTGCTGGCGAGCGCTTACGCCACGTTCGCCAATGACGGCACCTACTGCAAACCGATCGCGATCACGGACATCAGCGATTCCCAGGGCCGGAAGTACGATGCCCAGACTCCCGAGTGCCGGGCCGCGGTCAAGCCCGAGGTAGCCCGTGGAGTCAACGCTGTCCTGCAGGACGTCCTCAAGGTGGGTTCCGGCGTGTACATCGAGCCCAAAGTGCAGAGCCGGGTGCCGGTGGCGGCCAAGACAGGCACGTCCAACAACAACGGTGCCACCTGGATTGCGGGGTACACCACCACATTGGCTACGGCGTCGTTCTTCGGGGACACTACCGCGGGCCAGCAGCGGGCCGGGCAGAACGTGAACATCAACGGCAAGTTCTATAAGTCGTTGGATGGCTACATGATCGCCGGCCCCCAGTGGGCCAACTTCATGATGGAGGCCACGGCCCTCTACCCCAGCGGCGCCTTCACTCCCCCGCCGGCCCCGCCCGCCCCGGCTCCGGCACCGTCCCCGTCCGGGTCGCAGCGGCTCACTTTCCGGTAGCCCCGCCTTAGGTGACATGACGTACGACGGCGACTGCCGCCGTCGTACGTCAACGTAGCGGATCGCTTCTGCCCCCATCGTGACGATGCAACGGTGGCCCTGACAGACCCTCTCACCGTGGCCCTGTTCCCACGTACGGTACTGGTATGGATAACAGAACCGAGGTACGGGAGTTCCTCTCATCACGCCGGGGACGCATCACCCCCGAACAGGCGGGCCTTGACACCTATGGGGGCCGCCGCCGCGTCACCGGGCTGCGCCGCGAGGAAGTGGCACGCCTGGCCGGGGTGAGCGTGGACTACTACACCCGGTTGGAACGCGGGAACCTGAACGGCGTCTCGGACTCTGTCCTGGACGCGATTGCCGGTGCCCTTAACCTTGACCGGGCCGAGCACGACCACCTGTACGACCTCGCCCGGGCGGCAAACAAGTCCGGACGCAAGCGGGCCACCGGATCGGCTGCGACCGCCCGTCCCGTACTGCAGCACCTGCTCGACGCCATCACGGGGGCACCGGCATTCATCGGCAACAACCGGATGGACATCGTGGCGGCAAACACGCTGGGATATGCCCTGTACTCCGACATGTACCGGGGCACCACGGCGCGGCCGGCCAACCATTCCCGGTTCATCTTCCTGGATCCGCGGTCACACGACTTCTATACGGATTGGGAACGGGCGGCCAGCAGCAACGTCGCCATTCTTCGGCGGGACGCCGGCCGTGCCCCACACGACAAGGGGATTGCCGGGCTGGTGGGTGAACTGTCCATGCGCAGTGAGGAGTTCCGCATCCGCTGGGCTGCCCACAATGTCCGGCGGCACTACACGGGGGCCAAGACTTTCAGGCACCCGGTGGTGGGGCTGCTGGAGCTCAACTACCAGGTGCTGGACCTGGAAGAAGATCCCGGCTACACCCTGACCGTCTACCCCGCAGTTCCCGGCAGCCCCACCGAGGACGCCTTGAAACTCCTGGCCTCCTGGGCCGCGACGGAGAACATCGTGGAGAGCGCACAGACCGGGAGCGCCCAGTGACTACGGCTTGCGGTGGGCGGTCCGCTACCGGCGCGCGTACCTTTGCGCGAAGTTCCTGAGCACCCGCATGGGCTCCGTCACCGAAGACCGGCGGGCCGTCCCGATCAGTTCGTCTGCCGCGTGCGGCGGGAAGTAGCCGGCATCCTTATAGATGCCGATCCGGGTGACCAGGCCGTCCACGTCCAGCTCCGGATGGAACTGTGTGGCGTAGAGGTTGTTCTTGATCCTGAACATGTGCACCGGGCAGGCTGCCGAGCTGGCCAGCAGTACGGCGTGGCCGGGCAGCTTGCTGCATGCTTCCTTGTGACCCACGAAAGCCTCGAACGTGGAGGGCACCCCTTTCAGCAGGGGGTCCTGTTCGCCGTCGGGTGTCAGCCTGATTTCCGTAGGGCCCACGGGTTCGCCGAACCTGCGGTCGATCACGGCGCCCTGGTGCACACCCAGTGTTCCCACGCCGTAACAGGCGCCAAGGAACGGGAAGTCCTCTTCGACAATCCTGTCCAGGAGCACTGACAGCTCAGCCTCCACGCGGCGCTGCGCCTGGCTCTTCTCTTCCATGGGATCGCTTGAGGTGAAGGGACTTCCACCCACGATCACCCCTGAGTAGTCGTCCAAGGTGATTGCCGGCATGGGGCCTGCTTCCAGCCTGACCCGCACCAGTTCCTCCGGTCGCAGCCCGCAGTAGCGCAAGTAGGCCTGGTATTCGTCATCGGCTGCGGCGTCCTCGGCGCGGGTGGCCAGCAACAGGAAGGGTTTCACAGGCCCAGTGTGCGTGAGGAAGCGCAACGTGTCCACGTTTGTTGCCTGGGGTGGGGGTGTCTGACAGACACTCCCACCACAGGGCACTTATTGCGTAGCGTAGGAATTGTTCACGCTAACGTCCCAGTGTGGCAAAACCCCCAAAGGAGCTCTTTTGAAGCAGGACCCTGCCGTGGTCGAAACTTCCGTGACCCAGCACTCCGGCGCAACCCGCCACCCCGCCAAGATCCCGTGGCCGGGCCTCCTGGTCCTGGCTGCCGCCGGTTTCACCGCTGTGACCACGGAGCTCCTGCCCTCAGGCCTGCTCCCCCAGATCAGCCGCGACCTTGGTGTGCAGGAGTCGGCGGTGGGTTCGCTGACCGCAGCCTACGCAGCCGTCATCGTCTTCACGGCCTTGCCGCTCTCGCGCTTCCTGGCGGGCCGGTTCCCACGCAAGACCCTGCTCGTGGCCACCGTGCTCAGCTTCGCCCTCAGCAACGTGCTGCTGGCACTGAGCCCCACCCTTGAAATTGCCGTGGCAGCCCGGCTCCTGGGCGGCATTGCCCACGGCATGCTGTGGTCCAGCATGCCACCCTATGTAGCGCGCATCGTTCCAGCCCATTCGGTGGGCAAGTCCATGGCCGTGGTTTTCAGCGGCAACAGCATTGCCTTGGCAGTCGGGGCGCCGATCGGCACGCTCATGGGCACCTTCATGACCTGGCGGGCTTCCTTTGTGATCCTTGCCGGCGTCAGCGCACTCCTTGCCCTGCTGGCTTTCTGGCTGCTGCCTCCGGCCACCGATGGCACCAGCAGCAAAGCATCATCACTGCGGGCGGCACTCAAGCTACCGGGCGTCATCGCCGTGGCCACTGCCTGGCCGCTGCTGTTGCTGGCTCACTTCACACTGTTTACCTACATTGCGCCGTTCCTCCTGGCGTCCGGGCTGCCCGAAGCGGCAACAGGTTTGTCCCTCTCGGTGGTTGGTGTGTCCAGCCTCGTGGGCATCTGGATCGCGGGTCTGACGGCAGACTCCCGGCCGAGGCTTTCGGTGATTGCCGCCGTCGGGCTCCTCCTGCTCGCTTTCGCCCTCCTGCCGCTGCTGGGCGGCACCTGGGTGGGCGCGTTCGCGCTGATGACAGTGTGGGGCATCGCCTTCGGGGCGATCGGTATCTACAACCAGGCCGCGATCCTCCAGGCAGGGGGCGAGCACAAGGACGCCGCCAACGGACTCACCGTGGTGACCATCCAGCTGGGCATCGCGGTGGGCGCTGGATATGGCGCCCTGGCCCTCACCACGGCCGGTGCCCAACTGGTGCCGCTGGCGGCAGCCTTGCCCACCGCGGTAGCCCTGGCGATCATCGTTGCTGCCCGGCGCGGAGGCTATCCCGCAGGACCGCGGGAGAAGCGCCGGTAACATCCCCGAAACATCACAGTCACGTGATCTTCACGTCAGCGCGTTTTCTGTAACTTCTCCGCAACTTGGCTCTTCTGAGTCTGAAACATAGCTCACCGACTATTGATCGGGGGTTAGTGAGGGCCGGACTACCACGGCCCGTTTCGGACAGGTTTTCAGAAGGGAACGCAGATGGAGATCTCTGCGCAACACGTCTGGCTGATGTTGTCATCGGCGATGGTGCTATTCATGACTCCGGGCCTCGGCCTGTTCTATGGCGGCATGACCCGCGCCAAGGCAGCCCTGAACATGATCATGATGAGCTTCATCTCCGCGGGGATCGTCGGCGTCGTGTGGGTCCTGTGGGGCTACTCCATGACCACCGGTGACGGCTTCCTGGGCCTGTTCGGCAACCCTTTCGCCCACTTCGGCCTGCAGGACCTCATGGGATCGGCCGACCTGATCAAGGTGGGCTTCGCCGCGACCTTCGCGATCATCACGGTTGCACTCATCAGCGGCGCCATCGCCGACCGCGCCAAGTTCGGAGCCTGGGCGGTCTTCGTGCCCATCTGGGTGACCGTGGTGTACTGCCCCCTTGCCTACATGATCTGGGGCGGCGGCCTCATGAGCGCGGGCGGCGCCCTGACCAACATCTTCGGGCAGGTGATCGACTTCGCCGGGGGTGCCGTGGTGGAGGTCAGCTCGGGAACCGCAGCTTTCGTCCTCGCACTGATCGTGGGAAAGCGTCACGGCTTCGCCAAGGATCCCAACCACCGCCCGCACAACGTTCCGTTCATCATGATCGGTGCCGCCATCCTGTGGTTCGGCTGGTTCGGGTTCAACGGCGGCGCGGCAACCACTGCCGAGCAGGCCGGCCTCATCTGGATCAACACCTTGGTGACTCCCGCTGCTGCCATGCTCAGCTGGCTGGTCACAGAGAAGATCCGCCACGGCCACCCCACCTCGCTGGGTGCGGCATCCGGTGTCGTCGCCGGCCTGGTGGCCATCACGCCGTCGTGCGCCAACATCAGCCCGCTCGCCGCCGTCGGCCTGGGCCTGGTCGCTGGTGCCGCGTGTGCGGTCTTCGTTGACCTCAAGTACAAGTTCGGCTTCGACGACTCCCTGGACGTAGTGGGCGTGCACTTCGGTGCCGGCGTGATCGGCACCATGTCCCTGGGCTTCATCGCCTTGCCCGTGGACGGCGTCGGCGGTGGCCTCCTTTACGGCGGCGGCCCGCAGCAGCTCATTGCCCAAACCGTCGCAGTCCTGGTCACGATCCTGGTCTCCGGCCTGGGCACCCTGGTGATTGGCCGGGCCATCCACAAGACCATCGGCTTCCGCGTGGCCCACGAGCACGAGGTAACGGGTGTGGACCTGACCCAGCACGCCGAGTCCGCCTACCAGTTCGGCCTGGTGTCCAACGGCCACGTCCGCCAGCAGCAGGAACACCTCGCCTCGCTCATCAAGCAATAGCCCGGCTCAAACCCAACTGGGTCGCAGCAGATGCCGTTTTGGACGCTCAAAACGGCATCTGCTGCTACTTAGTTGGGTCCGGGCCGTTCCAGAGGCGGTGCCACCACGTGCGTTTCGACGGCGGTCCGGGTTCCGGTTCCGGTGGGGCCGCTGCAGCCCGGCGTTCCTTCCACCGGGCAACCTCTTGGTCCACGTCACGCAGCTTGGTGATGACCGGAGGACCACCCTGCAGCTGGCGTCGGGCCTCGATCACGCGCTTGTTGAAATCCTCCACGGTTTCCCGGACCTGCGTCTCCATGAGGAATGTATCGAGCTTGGCGTCCAGCTCTGCATCCTCAGTGCGAAGAAGGATGGCGGGTGGTCCGAGGCCGCTGATCTGTTCGCGCTGGATGAGGCCCTTGACCCACCAGTCGGGATCGTAGCCCTTGCCGAGGCCGGGGATGGGCTTGCCCGCGTACTTGAGATTGTCGAATTTTCCCTGGGACATGGCTTCGCGCACGAGGTAGTCGGCGCGGGCGGCTTCATTGACCTTCCGGCGCTTCTCACGCAGGGCGTCATCGGCATCGAGTTCGGCTCGCTCGCGCGCATCCTGGCCACCCGCAGTGCGGCCGGCCCTGAGCTCCGCAGCCCGTTCCAACCGACGTCTGGCATTGCCCTCATTGACCACGGTCCGCACCGCCTTTCCCGGGTTTTGGGGAATCGTGGGTCTCTTTCCAGTATTCCCCAAAGCCGGGAGGCCCAAACAGGTGTGCCGCCACCACCCACTTTGAATGGACGAGAGCCCCGGCACGCCGTGTGGGCCGGCGTGTCGGGGCGCTCCTGTGGTGAAAGTGGGTGGTGGCGGCACGCCCTCAAAGTGGGTGGTGGCGGTCCGGGCTATCGAACAGCCATGCTCGGATCCAGCTGTTCGATCCCCTCAGGTGTCACCAGGACCACCCGCGCGGTGCAGATGTCGTAGAACAAACCCGTCGCCTGCACGCGCCCGGAAGAAAGTGCCGGCCCGGTAACGGGGTGTTCGGCCAGCTTCTGCAGCTGCACGGCCACATTGACCATGCTCAACTGGTCCAGCCTGCTGTATCCCTCGGCAGCAGCGGCCTGCGCTACCGGATGGCCTTCCACCAGGGACCGGTAGCTCGGCCGGGCATGGTCCAGCCAGGCATCAAACCCGGATCCCAACGCTGGTGCTGCGCCTTCGGCATCGGCCATCACGGCCTTCATCGCTCCGCAGTTGGAGTGCCCGCAGACCACGATGGACTCCACGGACAACGCCTTCACCGCAAACGTCAGGGCGGAGTCGATGGACGCATCATGGTCATCGCTGCAGACCACGTTGCCGATGTTGCGCAGGGTCAGCAGGTCTCCGGGGCCGCTGCTGGTGATGAGGTTCGGGTTCACCCGCGAATCGACGCAGGCCACGAACAGTGTGTCCGGGTTCTGTCCGTCCGTGAGGTCCTGGACCAGGGGCCGGACCTTGTCTGCGTGGCGCCTATGGTATTTGTCGATGCCCAGGAGGATTGACCGCAGCGGTGGCTGCCCGCCGTCGTCGTCCTCTGCCTGGCCGGCTGGCTCCGCAGGCTGCCAGGACGTCCTCGGCGGCAGCGGGAATTCCCGCGGGTCCTGCCGTTGCGGTGTGTTGTCTGCGGCGTCGCGGAAGACCGTGGTTCCGTGTTCCTCGATGGTGGCCGTGCCACCGGTGTTGTGGTGCTGCGTTTGCCACGCGACCAGCGCTTCGCGGAAGGCGTGGTCCAGGTAGTCCGCGTTGAGTTCCACCACGGCGTCGCTGCCTTCGGGAACTGTGTGGAGCACCCGGTTCAGGCGCGGCAGGGCGAAGAAGCTGCAGGAACCCTCGATGGTCACGCGCCACGGCTGCCCGTCACCCACCGGGGCGTGCGCGTTGATGCGGGCGCGGAGGACACGCCACAGCACGCACAGGGCCGCGAGCGCCAGCCCGATGATGACGCCTTCGAGCAGGTTGAGGAACACGACGCACAGCAGCGTGACGGCGTAGACCAGGAGGTCGCCGGTACGGAGGCTTGTCTTGATGTCGGCAACCTTGATGAGCTTGGCGCCGATCACCAGCAGCAGGCCTGCGAGCACGGACATAGGAATCAGCTGGATCAGGCCGGCAAACAGGGCGGAGAAGACCAGCACCCATACGCCGTGCAGGATGGCGGAGGTGCGGCTTTTGGCCCCGGCTTCGACGTTGGTGGCGCTGCGGACAATCACGCCGGTCACAGGCAGGCCGCCGATCATGCCGGAGACCATGTTGGCGGAGCCTTGCCCCACAAGTTCACGGTTGAGGTTGGTCCTGGAGCCGCCGTGCATCTTGTCCACGGCAACGGCGGAGAGCAGCGATTCGATGCTCGCGATCAAGGCCACGGTGATGACGGCCATGGCGGCGGCACGCCAGTTGCCCTCCGGCAGGCTGGGCAGGGCAACAGCGTCGAAGATCGACCCGGTGAAGCTGATGCGTTCCACTCCGGGTGCGACCGCGACGGCCAGAGCGGTTACGGCAACCACGGCGGCCAGCGGACCGGGAATTTTCCGGACAGCGGCCGGCAGGTATTTCCAACCCAGCAGAATGGCGACCACGGCCAGGCCCAACAGCGCGGAGTGCAGCTCTACGTTGGTGATGGCCGCCGGCAGCGCGGTCAGGTTCTCGACGGCGGAACCTGCCGCCTGCCCGCCCAGCAGTACGTGGAGCTGCTGCAGGATGATGGTGATGCCGATCCCGGCAAGCATGGCCTTGACCACTACGGGCGACACTGCGAGGGCGGCCCGTCCCGCGCGGCCCAGGCCAAGGAGCACTTGCACGACGCCGGCCGCTGCCGTAATCGCGCATGTCACCTGCCAGCCGAACTCGGCTACCAAACCGGCGACGACGACGGTCAGTCCGGCGGCGGGGCCGCTCACCTGGAGCGCGGAACCGCCCAGAGCTCCGGCAACGATCCCGCCCACGGCGGCGGCAATGAGCCCGGCCATGACGGGGGCACCCGATGCTGCGGCGATGCCGAGGGAGAGGGGCAGGGCCACGAGGAAGACGACCAAAGAGGCCGGAAGGTCGGCACCGAGGTTGCCCAGGAAGCTGGGTCTCTTGGTTTTTTCGGTGCGGGGCGGGCTGTGGGCGTCGGTCTTGGATGGTTGCGGCATGGAGTTTCCTTGGCTCGGGAAGGTGGACACCCCCAAGCCTAGAAAACTTGTCATACGTGGTGACAAGAAGATGTGACACGCTTGACAAAAGTTGTGAAGATCCGGCTTCACAGAACGACAAGTGGGAACTTTCGCGAGGGTGCGGAGCGTTGTGGGCCCACATCCATGAGTGGCAGCCCCCCCAACAGAAACCGAACGACGGCGGGCGGCCACCCGCCGTCGTTCGCGTGCCTCAGGCAACCCGACGATAAGGTTCCTTAGGGTAGGTTGGTGCCAAACCGATCCACAGTTTGGAGGCAGTACATGGGCAAACCCGTCGCCGAGGTCCATGCAGTACGCATCAGTTCCGAACCCGCCCAACTGCAGGCCCTCCATCCCCTGCTGCAGAGAGTGCAGGATGCGGTAGACGACGTCCCGGCTTTGCTGGCCATCGCCGGGGACGTTGGATCCACGGCACCCCACCCGGGGCAAGGCAACACTGCCCAACTGTGGGAAGTCCTGGCATCCGTGGCGGCGGTTGATGTGGCGGCGGCGCGGATCCTCGAGCCGCACCTGGATGCCCTGCACATCCATGCGCAGGCGGGCCTCCCGGCACCCACGGGGACCTGGGGCGTTTTCGCCGCTGAAGGACCCGGAATGCAGTTGGCCGCCGAGGCCGGCCACGGCGTTGTCCTGGACGGCTCCAAGCCATGGTGTTCACTTGCGGCGGTGTTGGACGGCGCCGTGGTGACGGCCCACCTCCCCGACGGCCAGGGAAGGGCTGCTTTCGCCGTCGACCTCAAACACCCGGGCGTTTCCTGCGAAGACCCGGACTGGACCAGCCGGGGCCTCAAGGAAATCCCCAGCGGAACGGTCCACTTCCACCAGGTTCCAGCAACGCCATTACAAAGCGCCGGCTGGTACCACCAACGACCCGGTTTTGCGTGGGGTGGCATGGGAGTTGCTGCCTGCTGGTTTGGCGGAGCGGTGGCGTTGGCCCGCGATTTCGCGGATTCACTGACAACCGCTGCGGAGAGGGGCCGTGAGCCTGACCAGCTTGCCTTGGCCCACCTGGGCGAAGTGGACCGGCTCATCGGCGCCGTGGCCTCCACCCTCGCCCGGGCCGCCGAGCGGATCGACGCCTGGGATTCCGACGAGCCGGCAGGTTCCAGCCATTGGAGCGAAGCCCTGCGCGTCCGCGGAACTGTGGCGGCCGCCGTCGAGCGCATCCAAACCGTGGTGACCCAAAACCTCGGCCCGGCCCCGCTGGCGTTCAACGATACCTACGGCAAGCGCATGGCGGACCTGTCCCTGTACATCCGCCAGCACCATGGCATGCGCGACGACTCCCAGCTGGGCGCCCTGACGTTCAAAGGGGACAGGGAGTGGTGACGTTTTCGCACACGGACACCGGCACACCGGAGTCGGCGTGGGCTGCCTCCGGCGTGCCGTCCCTTCCCGAACTGCCCCTCGATGCCAACGAACTCGCCTCGATGACGTTCGTGGTGCTGGCCGCGCACCCCGACGACGAATCGCTGGGCGCAGGCGGCTTGGTGGCCAAGGTCCAGTCAGCCGGGGCGACCGTCCACTTCCTGCTGTGCACCGCCGGCGAAGCATCGCACCCTGAGTCAAGAACCACGACGCCGGAACGGCTTGCCGCCGTCCGGCTCAGTGAGTTCCACACGGCTGTGTCCGGGTTGGCACCCGGCGCGGCGTGGCGGTTCCTTGAACTGCCCGACGGGCGGCTGGCTGCGTCCCGTGAACGGATGACCAAGGCTTTGCAGGAGACCATCACCGAATCCGGAGCCCCTGCAGGGAATGTGGTGATCGTGGCGCCGTACCGTTCCGACGGGCACACTGACCATGACGCGCTCGGATCCATAGCCGCACAGGTGGCCGCTGCGGGAGGGCACGGGCTGCTCGAATACCCCATCTGGTACTGGCTGTGGGCACCGCCGGAAGACAGTACCTGGTGCTCCTGGGTGCGCGTTCCCTTGACGGAAGACGAACAAGCCGCCAAGGCCAAGGCCATGCGCGCCCACGTGTCACAAACACACCCCCTGTCACCCGAACCCGGTGACGGGACCTTGCTGTCCGCAACCTTCCTGGAGCACTTTTCCCGGCCGTGGGAGACCTTCGCCTGGCACCCGCCGGTGACCGGTACCAATGCCGCAGCAGACGCCGAGCGGATTTTCGACGAAGTCCATGCCCGGGCGGACGATCCATGGAACTGCACCACCTCCTGGTACGAGCGGCGCAAACGCACCCTGACGCTCGCCGCGCTTCCCCGTGAGGAGTACGTGCGCGGGCTCGAGGTCGGCTGCTCCATTGGGACGCTCAGCGTCGAACTCACCGGCCGCTGCCGGGAACTGACTGCCGTGGATGCGAGCAGCACCGCCGCAACCCGGGCAAGGAATCGGCTTGCTGCTGTGGACGGAGCCGAAGCCAGGCAGATGACCGTCCCCGCAGAGTGGCCGGAAGGAGCATTCGACCTTGTTGTGGTATCCGAGGTCGGCTATTACCTGGCACCCGATGAACTGGGCAGGCTGTTCCACAGGATCAGCGAATCCCTTGATCCGGGCGGCACCTTGCTGCTTTGCCATTGGCGGCACCCTATTGTCGGATGGCAGTTGGACGGGGAAGCGGTCCACACCATGGCGCGCGGCCACCTTGGTTGGCCAGTACATGGCACCTATCGCGAGAAGGACTTCATCCTGGAAGTGTTCACGGCCCCCGGCGGTCCGGCATGACCGGGCGTGCGATCGAGCATGCGGCCGTGGTGCTGCCGGCACACAATGAGGAACAACACCTCGGTCCGGCACTCACCGCCCTGCAACGGGCAGCAGATGCGCTGCCTCACCACTGCCCGGACGTTACCGTCTCCATCACCGTCGTCCTGGACAGTTGCACTGACGGCTCGGCGGCCATAGCAGCCGCATTCGCCGCGGCAGACCCACGGCTTGGGATGGTTGCCGTCGATGTCCGCAGCACCGGGGAAAGCCGCGCGGCAGGCATAGGGGCAGCTTTGGAAACGCTGCGGCATGAAAGGGCTGCCGTGTGGCTGGCCAACACCGATGCGGACTCGATCGTTCCGGAAGACTGGCTGGTGGGGCACGTCAGGATGGCAGATTCCGGGGTGGATGCCATTCTGGGCTCCGTGGAACCAAACGCGCAGGACCTGGAGCCTGCCCTCCTGCACCGTTGGCTGGAACTGCACCCCTTCCACGAGGACCATCCCCACATTCACGGAGCCAACTTTGGCGTCAGGGCGTCCTCGTACCTGGCGGTGGGAGGATTCCCCCGTCTCCGCGCCCACGAGGACCGGGTCCTGGCGGAGCTGCTCCGAAGGGAAGGCCACCGGGTCAGGGCCACTGACACCCTGCGGATCATCACCTCGGGACGCACGCATGCACGGGCACCCCAGGGATTCGCTGCGTATCTGCATGCCCTGAGCCAGGAGCTGCCTGCGGCGTCCGCTTTGTAGGGATCAGGGCAATCGCCAGAAATCCCCGGTCAGGCCGCACTCTTCCAGGAGTTGCTGGTTGTACTCCCGGGAATGGGGCTGGAAGTCCGGCGCCAGTCGATCTCCATACCAGGGTGCCGCCAGCTCCCAGACCGTGGATGCGGCCGTGATGTAGCCCGAACCCGGCGCGTTCTCCTCCGTCCACTGTTCTGCGTGCCCTGGGTCGCAGAACATCCGGATGTTGGTGCAGGTTTTAACGACGTCGTCCCACCACTCCCTTGCGGGCCGCTGGAACCTGACTGCCAGCCCGGAAGGCGGCGGTGAGGCCGGCCCGCAGTCGAAGCTCACGTGGGCCCCGCATTCGGGACAACCGGTATCCACCCGGACGTCCAAGTGCAGGGCAGCACTGATGCCAAAGGAATCCCACGCGCAGCCGCCCCACCACCGCCGGTCATCCCGGCCGTCCTGCGGCGTCACCACGAAGGCCATGGGCGCGGCCGAGAACGGATGTGCCATGCGCACAGCGTCGCCATCGTGGGTAAGGACCAGTGCGTGCTGGTCTGCCAAAAAGTGCAGGTCGCGCTGAACTTCATCCACCGGGCGGCCCGTCTGTCGGGCCAGCTCACGGACTGATGGCGCCCTCCCTTCCGCGGCCAGCGTTTGGTAGACAAGGTCCCGAAGCCGGCGGGACTCAGGAGTGTTCATGGCCCTGTTCCTTCTACTGCCCCTCACAACCTATTGTCGGCGTGGAGGCTGCGGCGGGCAATGGATCGTTGGGGCCGCAGCCTGTCAGCCACCGCGGGCCGGCCGGCCCAGGGCCTCCTCCACGGCCGCGATCGCAGTAGCAGTAATGGCATCCTTATCGCCCGAACCATCGATCCGCAGGAGAATCCCGCGCTGCGTGTAGGCCGCAATCACCGGCTGCGTCTGCTCCCGGTACAACTCGAGGCGGCGCTGGATGACAGGTGCCGTGTCGTCACTGCGCCCCTGCTCACGGGCCCGCTGCAGCATGCGTTCCAACAGTTCGTCGTCGGACACCGCAAGCGCCAGGACCACCTCCACTGCCTGGTTCCGTGAACCCAGGACGTCATCCAGGGCCTGGATCTGCGCGACGGTACGCGGGTAGCCATCCAACAGGAAGCCCGCTCCTGCATCGTCGGCTTCCAAGCGTTCGCGCAGCATGGCGGTGGTGACGTGGTCCGGGACGAACTCGCCGTGGTCCATGTACCTGCCGGCCTCGGTTCCCAAAGCGGTTCCGTCCCTCACGTGGGCCCGGAAAAGGTCACCCGTGGAGATCGCCGGGACCGCGAAATGCCGCGCCAGGAACTCAGCCTGGGTTCCTTTGCCGGAGCCTGGCGGCCCCATGATGATCAGTCGCGCCATGGCTCACGTCCGTTTCAAAAGGCGGCCGGGACTTAAACCATACGCCGACGACGGCGGGACGTCCCGCCGTCGTCGGCTGATTCCTGGGTGCCCGGCACCTAAAGCCGGAACATGCGCCGCTAGGCGTTGGCCGGCTCCGCCAAGAGCTGGTCGATCTGGCCAATGGCCTCCTGGAGGCCTTCCTCCATGCCCATCTCCACCATCTGCTGAAGCTGCTCCGCGGATTCGAAGCTGGAGACGATGGTCATTCTGGTGCGGTCGCCCACTGGCTCCAGGCGAACGGTGGCGTGCGTGACGCCGTACTCGTCGGCGGGGTCGCCGTTTTCATCGGCGAAGCCGTCGTCGAACTCCAGGTGGTCGGGGGCGTTGACTTCCGTGAACTTCCACCAGCCGCGGGCTTTGGTGCCGTCCGGGCCGGTCATGTAGTAGGCAGCCTTGCCACCGGGCGTGAAATCGTGGGCTTCGAAGGTGGCCGGCCAGGTAGGCGGCCCCCACCAGCGTTCGAGCTGCCGCGGGTCCTCCCAGATTCTCCAGACGCGCTTGACGTCGGCATCAAACTCGGCGACAACAGTGAGGCTCAGGGCCTCAACATCCTTGTCCACACTGACTACAGTCATGGCAGATCCCTTTCATCATCTTCAGCGAGCAGGTCCGCGATCCGGTCGGCGCGTTGCCGCCAGATCATTTCGAATTGATCCAACAGATGCCGGGCTTTTTGCAGTCCATCATGGTTTCCCCGCACGATCTGCTCCCTCCCACGCTTCTCCTTGGTCACCAGGGAGGCACGTTCCAGGACCGCAACATGTTTCTGTACGGCCGCGAAACTCATGGCGTAGAGGGCAGCCAAGCCGGACACCGAGTACTCCCCGGCCGTCACCCGCGCCACGATGTCCCTTCTGGTGGCATCGGCCAACGCCTGGAACAAGCGGTTCAATTCGGCGTCTTTACTGAGCTGATCTACAACCATTTGGTTGTACGATACTCCCGGCCTGCCGGAGCGTCAAGACCTTTCGACGGCGAGCGAGGCGCCTTCCGACACCCGGACCTCTGGCTCCGCCACGGAAAGATCGATACTGTAAGTATGCTGACAATTCCGTCGCGAGTCAGAGGAGGACATGGTGACCACCAAGGTAAACAAGACGATCCTGGTCAACGTTCCGGTGAGCACGGCCTATAGGCACTGGACGCAGTTCGAGGACTTCCCCCAGTTCATGGGCGGCGTGGAACGCGTCACGCGGCTCGGCAGCGACCGTCTCGAGTGGGTGGCGGAAATCGCCGGCGTCCACCGCCGCTGGGAAGCCAAAATCGTGCAGCAGGATCTGGACCGGGCCGTGGCATGGGCTGCCGTGGAAGGCGCCAAGAACGCCGGCTGGGTGGACTTCAAGGAAGCCGGACCCGGACAGACATCCCTGCACCTGACCCTGGAATACGAACCCCATGGGGTTCTGGAATTCCTGGGCGACAAACTGCATGTAGTTGAAAGGCAGGCGGAGTCGGACTTGAAGAAGTTTAAGGAATACGTGGAAAAGCATGGCACAGCCACCCCGGCGGACGGCACGACGGCGGCACGCATCACGGACGCCGACGGCACCGTCGCGGGTACTGCGGCAGGTGGAATGGCGGGAGCGGCGGCATCCGGAACCGGCGCGACCGGAGGCAGCGGGACCGGGGGCGGAGGAGCCGCCAGCGAGGACACCCTGGATCCGGTCACCCACCCGTTCGACCAGACCAACGGGCTGGTGGATGTGGAGGGCGACTCGGACGAAACCGCAGCCAGTGACTCCCACAGCGCGGCTGAAAGAACCGAAGAAGAAGAAAAGGGCCGCCCCGGATACATCCCGCCCATGAGCGGAGGCCTGCCCGGCCAGGCCTAGACGCGCATAAGGGAACGCCGCGACCGTGTGACGATCCGTTGCGCCGGGTTGAGCCGCGTTGAGTCCAGTTGAGCCGGGTGACAAACCGGCTTTGGCCCCGCCGTGCCGCTCCGTAGTGTCATGGCATGCCGAAGCCTCCCGTGATCCCCTTGTCAGTCCTCGACCTCAGCCCGGTCTCCGCCAACCAGAGCTCCGGCGATGCCCTGCGCAGCACTCTCGCCTTGGCTGTCGCCTCCGAGGCAGCGGGCTATTCGCGGTACTGGCTCGCCGAACACCACCTCAACGACGGTGTGGCAGGATCGGCGCCGCATGTGCTGGCAGGACTCGTGGCGTCGGCAACGAAGACCATCCGGGTTGGCACGGCAGCCACGCTCCTGGGCAACTACCGGCCACTGCAGATCGCGGAGAGCATCGGCACCCTGGCAGCGGTGTTCCCTGACCGCCTGGATCTTGGCTTTGGCCGTTCCGGGCCGCCCAAATCCCCGGGCGAACCGGCCCCGGGCCAACCCTCACCTTCTGTAGACCAGGAGCCGGAGGAACGCGTCGTGGAGGGGCTGGTGGTCCCCGCTCCCCGCCCGATCTTTGGCGCCGTCCTTCCCCGGAAGTTCCGGCTGCAAAGTGAACTCCTGGGCCGGTTTCCCGGAGACACGGACAATTTCGAGAACGACGTCCAGGACATCATCGGCTTCTTCACGGGCGACTATCGGACCAGGCACGGCGAGGAAGTCACCGCCACCCCTGCCCTGGGCCAGTCCCCGCAGTTTTGGGTCCACGGCTCCACGGCAGGTCCCAGCGCGAGGCTCGCAGGGAAGTTGGGCCTGCCGTTCGGTGCCAACTACCACGTGGCTCCCGCGACGGTGCTGGACTCCATCGCCGAGTACCGCGCCCACTTCAAACCCTCGGAATCGCTGCAGGAACCGCACGTGATTGTCTCCGCCGATGTCCTGGTTGCGCCCGACGAATACAGTGCCCGCCGCATTGGCCGCGGGTATGCCCAATGGGTCCACGGCATCCGCAGCGGACAGGGCGCCATCCCCTACCCCGCACCGGAGGACGCCGCTGACTTCGCACTGGACCCGGAAGCAGCCGACTTGGTCAAGGACCGCCCGGACACCCGGTTCGTGGGCGACCCGCATCAGGTCAGCGACGGATTACGCACCCTCCAGCGCGCCACCGGGGCCCAGGAACTGCTCATCACCACCATTGCCCACGACCCTGCCGACCGCGAGAACTCCTACCAGCTGCTCGCCGAGGCCTGGGGCCTCTGAACCTGTCAATCGCCAAACAAGGAGCACCATGACTGTACAAAGCACGGAAACCCAGGAAGACGCCCAGCTCATCACCGCAGAGGAAGCCGCTGCGCTGATCGAGGACGGCGTCCTGTTGATCGACGTCCGCAGCGAAGGCGGCCGTGCCAGCACAGGCGCAGTCCCCGGCGCCGTAGTAGTAAACCGCGAGCATGTGGAAGAGGACTTCGCGCCGCACTCGCCGCACCGCCTTGCACAGGTCACCGGCACCGATCAGAAGATCGTGGTCTTCTGCGGTTCCGTGAACGGATCCCGGCCTGTCGCGGAGAAGCTCAAGGCGCTGGGCTACGGCAACGCCGTGCATGTCGACGGCGGCTTCCCGGCCCTCCGCGACGCAGGCGTCCCCACCACCGGACCCACCGCGCCTCCGGCTGAATCTGCCTAGGCGTCCGCGGGTTCGGTGACGTCCGAGCGGCGGGTTCCTCCCGCCGTCGGGCCCTCTGCCACCGGTTCCACCGCAGCAGGTGCCAGTGCCGCCGTCGTGACTTCCGTTATGGAAACCACGACGGCGGCACTTGCGTTGCCGGGGCTGCGCGCCTCGCGGAGCCAGTCGAGTCCGCCGGCCACCAACGCGGCGCCCAACAGGATGCAGCACAGGACAATGCCCTGATGGAAGGCTTCCTTGGCTGCTTGGCCGGTGACGGCTCCGTGGGCCTGAAGGAACATGCCTGCAGCCGCAGCTGAACAGAGCGCGGCAGCAAAACGCTGGCTGAGCTGGTAGAAACCGGCGGCCACGCCGGCAGCTCCGGCGGGCGCGTGACCCAGAGTCAGCGTCTGGTTGGGAGCCACCACCAGACCTGTCGCAATCCCTTGGAGGAGCCCGACGGCGGCGACCGCCAGTGCCGCGGTGGCGGCGTCGAAGTGTTGGACGAACAGGTCCTTGGCTGCCAGGGTGGCCAGGCTCGCAAGAAGGGCGACGACGATTCCGGCGCGTTTGTAGCGGGCAAGGTACCGCCAGCTGAAGGTGGATGCCAGGAGCATGCCGGCAGCCTGTGGGGCGAGAATCGCTGCAGCCGCGAGGGGTGCCATTCCCGTGCCGGAAAGGAAATAGAAGGAGGTCACGGCCGCCATGCCCGCGCCGACGCCGAACTGGCATAGGGCAACCACGGTTCCGAGTGCGTATCCCTTGGACGTAGCAAGGGCGGAGCTGAGCAAGGGTGTTTTGCCGCGGCGGTGGTAGAGCACCTCCCAACCCGCGAACGCCAGGAGGGCGGCTGCGCCGACGGTCAGCGAAGTCGCCGCCACTATTCCTGCTCCATAGATCGTAGGGATGAGGGACGCCACCACCACACTGCCCAGGAGCAGTGCGCCGAGGATGTCTACGGACGTTTTCCCGGGTTCCTGGCGGGCTGTGGGGCGCGGCAGCAGCGCGAAGGCAAGCGGCACCAGGACCAGGACCAGCGGAACGTTGGCCAGGAACAGGATGCGCCACGCGATGGACGGATCCCCCAGCGAAAGAACCAGTCCGCCGATGAGCGGGCCGCAGACCGCTGCCGAACCACCTGCGGCAGCATAGGCACCCAGTGCCTTGGCGCGCTCGTGCCCGGAGTACACGTCCTGCAGCAACCCGAGGACCTGGGGGTTCAGCGTTCCGGCTCCCAGTCCTTGGAGCAGCCGGGCCACGATGACCCAGGATGGTTCCGTGGCAAGCCCGCCGAGCAGGCTCGATGCTCCGAACACGGAAATTCCGGCAATGAAGAGGGTACGGCGGCCGACGATATCCCCGAGCCTGCCCGCCGGGACCAACGCCACTCCGAAGGCCAGAGAGTAGGCGGCGAGGATCCATTGGACCGATCCCGAATCGGCATTGAGTGAGCTGGACATGGCCGGGACTGCGAGGACAAACACCGATTGATCCAACAGTGTGATGAATCCGGCGCCCAGGCAAAGCCACAGTGCGGACCGTTTGGCGTTTGTACCCATGCTGGTGACTCTAGGCTCAGGTGGTGGGCGGCCGGACATCATGGGTCACCCGGTTAAGGGGCGTGAATCAGGGTTACTTACGTTGACCTGCTGTGACTCCCGGCCGCATCCTCTCTCACAAAACCACCCCTCCCGCCGCATCCTCTCTTAGTGAAGCATTGGCGGGAGCTGGACATGACGGCTTGGAGGTTCGCCTCCTGTCGAAGGAACCGGCAAAAACCGTCATTAGGTGAGAGAGGAACCGGCAAAAACCGTCATTAGGTGAGAGAGGAACCGGTAGGAACGGTAGATAGGTGAGAGAGGAACCGGCAAAAACCGTCATTAGGTGAGAGAGGATCCGGAGGGGGCGGGGGCCAGGCGGGTGCGGGCGGCGGCCTGCGCGGCGCGGAGAGCTGCGGGAGCCACACCGCGCTCCCTGTGCGCCACCTCCTGCTTCAGCTGCGGGATCACGTGCCGGCCGAACTCGATGGCGTCCGGGACAAAGTCGTAGCCACGCAGGCCGAAGATCTCAAAGCCGAGGTCGTGGTAGTCGAGGATCGCCTGGGTGACGGTGTCGTAGCTGCCGACCAACGCCGTCGCGCTTCCTCCTCCGCCACCAGCCGCTTTGGCGAGGGCCGTCCACAAAGCGCGGTCGTGAAGGTCCCCGCGTTCGGCAGCGGCAAGAAGCCGCTGGGTTCCCGCAGCCTCCGGCTTCACGGCGTAGTGCCGGACAGGATCGATGACTTCGCCGGCGGACCGGCGCGATTCAAACGTAGCAAGAATGGACCGCGCCTTCTCCCACGCCAACTCATCCGTCGGGGCCACGATGGGGCGGAAGGCGATTTGCCACCGGAGCGGCTCCGTGCGCCCCAAAGCTTCGGCCCGCGCAAGTATCTGCTGCTGCTGCGAGGCCGCATCTGCCAACGGTTCTCCGAACAGTGCGTAGATGTCGGCCTCCGCGGCGCCCACCGACCACGCGGCCTCGGATGACCCGCCAAAGGAAATACCAGGACGCTTCCCGGCAAATGGGCCCAGCCCGGAGGCAAACCCTTCGAACCGGTAATGCGGTCCGTCCCAGCTGAAGGTATCGCCCGACCAGGCCCGTCGGACAATCTGCAGGTACTCCTGCGTCCGGCCATAGCGGGCATCCTTCACCAGGAAATCACCTTCCCGTGCCTGGTCCGCCTGGCTTCCGCCCGTGATGAAGTGCACCGTCAAGCGCCCCTGCGCAATGTGGTCGAGGGTCAGGAAGGACCGGGCCGCGAAGGTGGGATGCGAAACGTTGGGCCGGTGTGCCAACCGCAGCTGAATCCGTTCCGTGTTGGCCGCAACCCACGTGGCGTGGACGGCTGGGTCCTGGGTTGCCGAGTTGTAGGCAAACAGCACATGGTCCCAGTTGTTGTCCTCGTGGATCCGCGCAATCTTCACAGCATAGGAAGGGTCGAAGAAGGGCGTGGTGGCCGGCGAGGTCTCCGTGGAATCGTTGCCGGCGCCCATGCCGAGGAATTCGATAGGCATAAGAAAATCTCCAGAAGGCGTTAGCGGCGGAGGATGCGCTGGGCCAGGAAGTTGCCGAGCAACTGCGCGGCCTGAACCATCACGATGATGATGAGCACCGTGACCAGCGTGACCTCCCAGTTGAACTGCTGGTAGCCGTACATGATCGCGAAGTTGCCCAGCCCGCCGCCGCCGATGTAACCGGCCATGGCGGACATGTCCACAATCGCGATGATCATGAACGTGTAGCCGAGGATCAGTGGCGCCAGGGACTCGGGAATCACCACGGCCCACAGGATGTGCAATCGGCTGTCGCCCATGGCCCGGGCAGCTTCCACCACGCCGGGGTCGGAGGCCACAAGGTTCTGCTCCACCACCCGCCCGATCACGACGCCGGCCATCAGCGCCATGGGCAGGATCGCCGCGGTGGTCCCGATCGTTGTGCCCATGATGATCAACGTCAGCGGCGCAATGGCGGTAATGAAGATGATGAACGGGATGGGCCGGATGATGTTCACCAGGAAGTTCAGCACGGAGAACAAGGCCTTGTTGGCAAACAGGTTCCCGGGCCGCGTGGCATACAGCGTGACGCCCAGCGCCAAACCGGCCAAGCCGCTGAGCAGCACGGTGATGACCACCATGTAGATGGTCTGCTGGAACGATTCGCCCAGGACGGGCAGGAGGGTGGTCCAGTCGGTGGTCATGGTTTCTCTCCAAGAGTGGCCAGGTTCGGCACGGCACTTTCGGCGGGTGCGGTCTGTTGCTCGACGCCGGCCGTTTGGCGTTCGACGGCGGTGACGTCGCCCAATTCGGCGAGCGCGGCGTCAATGGATGCGTCGCTACCGGTGAGCTCATAGGTGAGCGTGCCGAGGATACGGTTCTGGATTTCGGTGACCCCGCCGAAGACGACGCTGGAAGAGACACCGTGGCGTTCGAAGACAGCTGCGACCAAAGGCGTGGGCGCGGTTTCGGAGATTCCAATTGACACCAACAGCCCCGGGTGCGCGGCGGAGAGCCGGCTGACGGTATCCGGCTCAGGAGTGCCGTGGACCGCGGTGGACACAAAGCGCTGGGTGGAGCTGGTCCGGGGATCAGCGAAGACCGAGTATGTGGGGCCGGTTTCCACCACACGCCCGGATTCCATCATCACCACGGTGTCGCAGATTTCCCGGACTACGTTCATTTCGTGGGTAATGACCACCACGGTGGTGCCGAGTTCCTTGTTGATGCGTCGGAGCAGGCGGAGGACGTCCCGGGTAGTTTCCGGGTCAAGGGCGCTGGTGGCTTCATCAGCGAGCAGGATGTCGGGCGCGTTGGCCAAAGCACGGGCGATTCCGACGCGCTGCTGCTGCCCGCCCGAGAGCCGCCGCGGGTAGGAACCTGCTTTGTCCGCGATTCCCACGAACTCGAGCAACTCCTCGACACGGGGCTTGATCTTCTCCTTGGGCCATCCCGCAACCTTCAACGGGTAGGCGACGTTGCCGAACACAGTGCGGGACTTCAGCAAGTTGAACTGCTGGAAGATCATGCCGATTCCGGACCGGACCTTGCGCAGCTGGCTCTCAGGCAGAGATGAGATGTCCTGTCCTTTGACGAACACTTGTCCCTCGGTGGGACGTTCCAGGCCGTTGAGCAGGCGGACCAGAGTGGATTTGCCTGCTCCGGAGTAGCCCACGATGCCCACCACGGTTCCCTCCTCAATATCGAGGGTGACGGAGTCGACGGCGCGCACCGGCTGCGTGCCCGCGGCTGGACTTCTGCGCCCTGGGACGGGGTACTGCTTACTGACGCCGCGCAGGGAGACGATGGCGCTCACCGGAGCCTCCTTCGGGGTGTTGTAGATGCTTTGCGGAGTGCCCATTTCAACAGCGGCACCACTCTCGGATCGAACCCAATGACCCCTTGTGACCTGGGGTTTCGTTCCTTGACGGAGGGTTTCGGAGTGTTGCGGACGCGTTCGTCCTCACCGCGTGGGATGCCTAGCGTGAGGCGTGGGGGATACCCCGTACCTGTCATTCGCATCAACACCTTTGTACGGAGAAGCATCATGAAGAACCGCCTGTTAGTTGCCGCCGTCGGCCTTATCGCCGCCCTGTCCTTGTCAGCGTGCGGGGGTGCTGCGGGAGGCTCTTCAAACTCAGGGAACACCAAGGTGGTGATCGGTGTGGACGACGGTGCCGAGGAGCACTGGACCATCGTGAAGAACAAACTCAAGGACCAGGGCATCGACCTGGAGGTGAAGAACTTCACCGACGGCGCACAGATCAACACGGCCACCCAGCAGGGCCAGGTGGACATCAACCTGTTCCAGCACCTGAAGTACCTGTCCCAGTTCAACGTCAACAGCAACGGCACGCTGGTTCCCGTTGGCGCCACCGCGGTCTACCCGCTGGCGCTCTACTCGGAAAAGTACAAGTCCGTGAGCGAACTTCCCGCCGACGCCGAGGTAGCCATCCCCAACAACCCCACCAACCAGGCACGGGCACTCCTGAACCTGCAGACGGCCGGCCTGCTGGAGCTCAAGGATGGCGGCAACTCGCTCTCCACCCCGGCGGAAATCACCTCCAGCAAGATCAAGGTGGTCCCCGTGGACAGCAACCAGACCGTCAACGCGCTCAAGGGCACCACGGAAGCCGCCGTCGTCAACAACACCCAGGCCCAGAAGGGCGGACTTGGCGACGACAAGATCATCTTCAAGGAAGACCTGAACTCGGAGTCCCTGGCTCCGTACATCAACGGCTTCGTGGTGAAGGCGGACCGCAAGGACGATCCCACCTGGAAGAAGATCGTGGACGCCTACCACACGCCGGAAGTCGAAGCTTCGGTGACCAAGCTCAACGACGGCAACCTGCAGTTCAAGGCGGACTGGACGGCAGCCAAGCTGCAGGAAGTCCTGACTGCCGAAGAAGCAGCCATCAAGAAGACCAAGTAGCTGTCTGGGGGCGGTCCGCTGCGCCACACAGCCAACCGCCCCCGGCCATTCCATAACACCCGGGAACACCAATGAACCAGCACCTCGCGCGCGAACGCCGGCAGATCCATTTCTTCGCCTACCTCGTAGGGACGGGCATCCATCTGGCGTCGTGGCGCCACGATTCGGCGTTCCCGCAGGCCAGCATCGATTTCGCCCACCAAGTGAAATTGGCCAGGACTGCCGAGGATGCCAAGTTCGATGCCATCTTCCTGGGCGATTCCCTGGCCATTGACCAAACCAGCAATCCGGGCATCCTCAACCGTTTCGACCCCATCGGACTGGTCACGGCCCTGGGTGCGGTGACGGACAGGATCGGCCTGATCGCGACGTCCTCAACGTCCTATGACCAGCCCTACAACTTTGCGAGGGCTGCCCTCACCGCGGACCATATCAGCGGCGGGCGGGTTGGCTGGAACATCGTCACCACCCGCGACCTGACCAACAGCACCGCGGGAAACTACGGTGCGCAGGAGCACCTCGACCACAGCCTGCGATACCGGCGGGCCGAGGAATTCGTCACAGTGACCCAGGGGCTCTGGAACTCCTGGGACCAGACCGCGTTCGTCTATGACAAGGCACAGGGGACGTTCTTCGACCGCCACAAACTCAACCGGCTCAACCATGACGGCGAATTCTTCCAAGTCGCCGGACCGCTGAACATTGCTCCTTCACCGCAGCACTCCCCCTTGCTGGCACAGGCCGGCACATCAGGTCCGGGCCAGCAGCTCGGCGCCCGGTTTGCCAACGCCCTCTTTGCCAGCCACCCGGACATCCCGCAGGCCCGTCGATACCGCGACTCCGTCAGGGCACAGGCAGCGGCATTCGGCCGGAACCCGGACGAACTGTACGTCTACCAGGCCATCTCCCCCGTGGTCGCGGACAGCCAAGAGGAAGCCCTGGAGCGCATCCGCGAACTGGACGGCCTGATCACCGACCAGCAGGTGCTGGACTTCCTGCAGGAGTATTTCGCGGCCCCCGTCCAGGAAGGCACGGTCGACTTCACCCGTCTGGGCGCGGATGCCACGGTGGCCCAGGCCGGTATCCCCCGCATCACCAACCCCCGCTCGGATTTCCGTTCTGCCGGCGAACAAATCCGGGGCCGCGAGGACGAGGTGACCCTCAAGGACCTCTACTCGATCCTCACCGGCGATAAACGGAACAACGACTTCATCGGCACTCCGGAGCACGTTGCGGAGTCCTTGGAAAGATGGCATGCCGCGGGAGCTGCCGACGGCTTCAACCTGATGTTTTCCCTCCTCCCCCAGGACCTTGAACGCTTCGCAAAGAGTGTCATTCCGATCCTCCAGGAACGCGGCCTCGCCCGCACCGAATACGCCGGCACCACCCTCAAATCCCACCTCGGCCTGGAACCACTGCCCAGCCGCGTCCCAGCGGAGGTGCGGTGACCGCCGTCGTGCGGACCGCCGTCGTCGAAAGGACCAAGATGACCACCCAAGCAACCGCCGCCACCGGCACCTACCTGATCCGCGAGGCCCGCCACGAAGAGTACGACGCCGTGGGGCGGCTGACGTACGAAGGCTTCGGCCACCACCTGCCCGGCGCCCATCAGCCCGACGGCGAGCGCCTGAACCTGCTGCTCGACGCGGCGGCCCGTGCCAACGAAGGCCTGCTGCTGGTTGCCGAGGATGTGCACACCGGCCGTCTGGTGGGTACCGCCAGCCTGTTGCCCTACGGTTCCTCCCTGAGCCGGCAGGCGGAAGAAGGCGAAGCGGAACTCAGGCTCCTCGCAGTCCTGCCCGAAACCCGCCGCACCGGCCTTGGCCAGCGGTTGATGGACGAAGCCGCGAGGATCGCCACCGCCCAGGGTGCCAAACGCGTGGTGCTGGACACCGCCGTCGACAATGAACCGTCGCAGCGCCTGTACCGGCGGCTCGGTTATGTCCGGCGGCCCGAGCGGGAGAAGCCGCGCCCTGCACCGAAGGTGCAGCTGGTGGTCTATACCCTGGACCTCGGATAGGCGTTGGGGAGCACTGCCGGTACCTGTAAAGGCGGTCCCTCCCGTTCCGCCGCCGGGTAGCGTTCAGTTGAAGGGACAAACCATGAAAGGAACATCATGACCACTTGGCTCATCACTGGCTGCTCCACCGGACTTGGCCGCGCGCTGGCGCAGGCTGTCCTCGGCAGGGGCCATAACGCGGTCGTGACCGCCCGCAACACCGGCAGTTTGCAGGACCTGACCGCTGAATTCCCGACGACGGCACTCGCCCTAGCGCTCGACGTCACGGAACCGGCCCAGGTGGAGAATGCGGTGAGGCAGGCCGAAGAACGGTTCGGTGGCGTGGATGTGCTGGTGAACAATGCCGGTTACGGCTACCGCGCCGCCATTGAGGAGGGCGACGACGCCGACATCCGCGCACTGTTCGACACCAACGTGTTTGGTCCCGTTGCCCTGATCAAGGCCGCCCTTCCCGGCATGCGTTCCCGCCGCTCGGGCGCCATTGTGAACATCTCCTCGATCGGGGCCCGCATCTGCCCACCAGGCTCGGGGTATTACTCGGCCACCAAGGCTGCACTGGAAGGCATCTCCGGGTCGTTGCAGAAGGAACTGGCCCCGCTGGGGATCACCGTCACTGCCGTGGAACCCGGTGGTTTCCGGACCGACTTCGCGGGAAGGTCGCTGACCCAGTCAGCCCAAGCCATTGACGATTACGCGGACACGGCCGGTAAACGCCGCAAGGAGAACGACACGGTCCACGGCACCCAGCCAGGTGACCCCCGCAAGGCAGCCCAGGCGATCATCCAGGCCGTCGAAGCCCCGGACACTCCGTCATTCCTGCTCCTGGGAGCGGATGCCGTCAGGGCGTACGAGGCGGTGGACCAAGCTGTGCGGTCTGAAGTTGACCGTTGGCGGGGCATCAGCACCGCCACAGGTTACACGGAGTAAAGAGCAGCGTGTAATCGGTCACACTTGCGCCGATTCGCTTGTCATCCGGGGCTGTCAGCATGAACCATGAATGAGGGAATCCGTTCCCATACAAGCTGAATCAGCAACCTCACCGACGAGGATGCGGCCCCGGGCGAAGAGGCTTGGGGCTGTCAAACAGCCTGAGTGAAAGTACTGACAATGACGACACATACTGACTCCATCACGCTGAAGATCTGGGACCAGGCGTCCATCGACCACACCATCGATGCCGCCATCCGTGACCTCACACCCCGCGCAACTGCAGAAAACTGCGGAATCGCCGTGACCATGAGCGGACCGAAAACCTTCACCGTCAGCCTGAGCCGCTAAGCAGCCCGGACCAAACACAACAAGAGGACGACGCCGGTACCACCCGGCGTCGTCCTCTTGTTTTAAGTGCCCATCACCGGAGGTCCGGGGCGCCGGATCAGGGTGCGGGTTATCCGATGGGAATCTGGCGTGTCGAACGTTTAAAGGCGCAGCGAGGCACTATTGTTCCGCTTCCAAAAAACATGACGTGGAATGGGAAAAATTGCGGGAAAGCTTGAGGATTTCTTGATCCTTTGCGCGGTCGTTTCTTGTGTTGGCCTTGGAAATCTAAGCGTGTCAGCTCACCGGGACAACCACGGAAAGGACCGCCATGAGCACGCAAACCCTGCAGCCACCAGCAGCGGACACCTCCGTCAAGACCCGCCGCGCCGCCCACCGGGCTGCCGGCGGAGTGGTCACTGTCCTGGTACCCGCACACAACGAATCCGCAGGTATCACCGACACCCTGGTTTCCCTCAACAACCAGACCCGCCGGCCGGACCGCGTGATCGTTGTCGCTGACAACTGCACCGACGATACGGAGATCCTCGCGCTTGCCCAGGGCGCCGAGGTGATCCGGACCGTTGGGAACAAGGACAAGAAGGCAGGCGCGCTGAACTTCGCGCTCAGCGCGCTCCTGCCGGATGCCGATCCCGAAGACCTGATCCTGGTTCAGGACGCCGACTCCCAGCTGGCCCTGGACTTCATCGAGAACGCAACGGCCAACCTGCTCAAGGACGACATGCTCGGGGCAGTGGGCGGCGTGTTCAGTGGCGGTCCCGGCGGCGGATTCGTTGGACACCTCCAACGCAACGAATACGCCCGCTATGCCCGCGATGTGAAGCGCCTCCACGGGAGGTGCCTGGTGGTTACCGGCACCGCGGCCCTGTTCCGGGCGAAGACGCTTCGCGATGTCGTAGCGGCCCGCTTGGAAGGAACCCTGCCTCCCGGCAACGGCAACGGCGGCGTCTATGACACCTCTGTCCTGACCGAAGACAACGAGTTGTCCTTCGCGCTGCTCACTCTTGGCTACCGCATCGCTTCCCCGGCCAACTGCACCCTGGTCACGGAGGTCATGCCCACGTGGCGTGAACTCTGGGCGCAGCGTCTCCGCTGGAAGCGCGGTGCCGTGGAAAACTGCGTGCAGTACGGCTGGACCAGCGTCACCAGGGCCTATTGGGGACGGCAGTTCCTGTCCATGATCGGTGTGCTGGTAACCGTTGCCTACCTCGGCTCGATCATCTACTCCATCACCTCCGGAACGGGCCTGCACCTGCAGCCCTTCTGGGTCGCCGTAACCGGCATCTTCATTGTGGAACGCATCGTTACTGTGCGTTACCGGGGCTGGAGGTACATGCTTCTGGCCGCCACCATGTACGAAACCGTCATCGACGTCTTCCTGCAGGCCGTTCATGCAAAGGCCTACCTGGATGCAGCATTCAATCGAAAGAAAGTTTGGTAAAGCACCCGTGTACAACAACCCAGCAGCACCCGCCGCCGGAGCTTTCGCAGGAGCCACAGGTTCCGGAGCCCTCGCCATGACGGGAGCTGGTGACCTCTTCTGGTTCGCGCTGGCAGCGTTCGCAATGCTTGCCCTCGGTATGGCCGTCAAGCGGATCGTACCCGTCCGGGCGCAGAAAGACTGATCCACGGTCCGGTCACAAAGCCCAACAGGCCCGCGGTTGCGTCAAACCATCCCCCAACGCGACGCACCGCGGGCCTGTTGTTTGTTCTTCAGTTCCTAGGGAACTATCGCCGTGTTGGCCGAGAATTTGGCCAAGGTGGTGTAGCCGGGCTTGGTTCCCGTCACGCGGACACGCAGGGTGTCACCCTGGTCCAAGGCCACTATGGTGTACGTTTTGGCCGTTGCCGCGGTGATCGCCACGCCCGAACGGTACCACTGGTAGCTCAACGTGGTGCCGGAGGTCCAGGTACCGGGGTTGGCAGTCAGGACCGAGCCGACAGCCAAGGTTCCCGAGACCGTAGGTGTGGGTCCTGCCAAAGTGCCGGCCACGACCGTTGCCGTGGGTGCCGATTCCTTGGTGGTTGTGGCGTAGCCGCTCTTGGTTCCCGTGACCTTCACCGTGATCTGTGTGCCTTGGTCAGCTGCTGCCAGGACGTACTTGGAGGCTGTTGCCCCCGCAATAGCGGCGCCGTTCCGGAACCACTGGTACGTCAAGGACGTTCCGCTGGTCCAGGTTCCCGGGTTGGCCGTCAACGTGGAACCGACAGCGGCTGTGCCCGTCACGGTCGGTGTGGGGGCGGTCAGCGGGATTCCCGGAACGAAGGAGAAGTCGCGGATCGTCACCGATTCAGGAGCAACATGGGCTGGATCTCCGCCGCCACCGCCGGTAACCCAGAGGTTGAAGTGGATCTGCTCCTTGGCCGGCACGGGCACTGTTGACCCCTGCAGGACCGTTCGTTTGAGCAGCGTTCCCGTTGCATTAACCCCGGCAAATGTTTCGAACGTGATCTTGCCGGGCTCCCACACCATACGGTGGGTCAGGATCGGCGCATTGGTGGTGTCGAAGTTGATGGTGTTGTTCCCCTGCCCCGGAGGTTTGGTGGCGTCGAACCAGTAACCGTGGCCCTGCACCACCGGCCAGTCCTCACCGTAGGCAGCTCCTCCACCCCAGGCGGACGCTTCACAGAGATCGATCTCCGTGTATCCCGGGTAGGCGTTGGGGTCGTAGGTGAACAGGCAGCCCCACACCACTTCCTTCTGGAGTGCACTGACGTCCTTCTCCACCGTGGTGCTGTAGGTTCCGTAGCCGAAGCCCTCACGCGTCGACTGGAACTCTGCCCCTACGGGAGCTGAACCGGTGGGATTGCTGATGGACAGCTTCACGTAGCCGTTGGCGTCCGGACCACTGACGTTATTGGGGTCCCACGTGCCGTTGTACATGGGGGCTCCGCCCCAAAACCGCTTCTGCCAGTTGAACCCTTCCCAGAAAAAACTTCCCACGGGTCCGGGATCTTCAAGCACGGCCGCTTTCTTGGCCGCTTGTGACGGCCCTACCCCTGCAAACATTGAGAGGCCCACCGCCAGGACGACGGCGAGCCCCATGATTCTTCTTCCGTGTGGAAGGTGCCTCCTTGACCACGACATAGCTGTACCTCCATTTGATGCGCCCAGAGACGTCCCCGGCGCACACCGGGGACCGCAACAGGTCCCATCCCCACAGGGAACCTGCAACTCCTTGATTATGAGATAGACAGCAGGCTGTCGGAAGCCAAAACATGCATGTAATTCGCACGTTCCGCCATCAATTGGATAACGATGACGCATCGGGGAGTAGCCTGTTCCTTGTCAGCCACGTTCATGCGTCACCCGCCACGAGGAGTCACCATCGCCATCCGCAGCGCAGGGATTCTCCTTTACAGACGGGAATCCTCCGGGGATCTTGACCTGTGGATTGCCCACATGGGCGGGCCATTCTGGGCGCGGAAAGACCTGCACGCCTGGTCCATCCCCAAGGGTGAGTATCTTGAGGACGAGGACCCCCTGGCCGCCGCCAAGCGTGAATTCACCGAAGAGATGGGCACACCACCGCCCGACGTGGAGTACCACCCGCTGGGCGTGTTCCGGCAGCCTTCCGGGAAGCTCATCACGGCCTACGCCGCAGAGGCCGGCACATTCCAGCCTGCCCAGGTGGTGAGCAACACGTTCCCCATGGAGTGGCCCAAGGGTTCAGGGTCCATTCAGGAGTTCCCGGAGATCGACGACGCGCGCTGGTTCCCGGAAGCCGTTGCCCGCACCAAGCTCGTGAAGGGGCAGCTGTCCATTGTTGACGCGTTGGTGGGGTACTTGCGCGCCGGATGACCAGGTTCCGGTGTCGTGGTTCCCCGTACTTGTGGATAACGGCATGACGCACGTAAGCAAGCGTAAAGGCAGATGCTAGTGTCACCTTGATGCGCGTGAGCCTTCACCTACGTGTTTAAAACTACGGAGTTGATGCAAAGGTGACCGACAATGATCTTCGGTCTGAGATAGCCACTGATGTCAGTCACCCACGCCCCGCACGGGTCCACCCGCAAGCAAACAACCCTTAGCCGGCCCCATGGATGAGCAGCAGTTTCAGGAATTACTGAGCAGGGTCATTGAGGCAGTGCAGGACCTCAAACCTCATGAAGCACAGGCTTGGCAGGTCTGGGGAGCCTTCGGTTCATATGCAACACTGGCGGCCGCAGTGGTCGCATTTTTCATCGGCTGGTGGACCATCAAGCAGAAGCGCGAGGCAGACGCGCGCGCCGAGTGGTGGCGCCGCACACAATGGGCCTTGGAAGCGACTGCTTCCGCTAACGATGTACTGAATTCATACGGAGCCGGAATGCTTGACCTGTTGGCCAGGAGCGAACTTGCCGACGTGAAAGATAAGGAACTTCTCGACGCTGTGTGGGAAGTCACGGACACCGGGATGCAAGACGATAACATTGAAGAACTCCTCAAAGAGGCAGCCAACCTTGGAGGCCTCGACAAGGAAGAAGAAGGGGTCGTCCGCAGTTTCTACATCATGGACGGGCACCCTGTAGCAGGAGACAATGGAGCCAAGATCGAGCGGGAGGGGGCAGATGGACCAGCAGAAGTTTAGCGACAAGGCACACAAGGACCAGGTGTTCAGGAAACTGCGACGCGAAATCCTTGCTGCCCGACTCAAGGTGACACTTGACGAGCAGCTGAAGCGCCCGACGTCGCCAACCGTCAAAAAACTATCCGAGATGAAGCTGCCCGCCATCATCAGGCCCGTTGACGTCCCCGGGGTGGGCGCAACCAAAGCTGGCAGGCCCCGCACCAGCGGAAAGGTCCACTACTCGGCGAAGACGCAATCCAAGCCTTCACGACATCTGGCCAGCTAAGCGCCGCTTCCTCGCAATAAACTCCCGGATCCAGTCGATCGTCTCCGGACGGTCCAGATGCAGGCCGTGGCCCGCGCCGGGAACCCGCACCAGTACCGAGCCCGGAATGTGCTGCCGAAGCAGTATGCCGTTCCGGAGCGGTGTCAGGGGATCGTCCGTACCGTGCAAAATCAGGGTGGGGGCCTTGATGGAGCTGAGTTCACTCCAGGAATCATGCTCGCGGCTGGCCTGGAAGTGCCGGGCCTTGGCCCAGGCCGAGGCACGGGACGTGAAGAATGTGTGGACGGCATCCGGATTGCGGCGCGCCCACTCCTCCTCAAAGAACAGCGGGATCAAGCGCTCCAAGTCTCCGCTGACCAGCGCTTCGAGCGCAGCCGCGTCAGCGTGCGTCCCGGGGTCGTCGCAGCGTCCACCGCTTGTCGCGGCCAGAACCAGGGTGCGGACCTTTTCCGGAAAATCGACCGCCAACCACTGTCCAATCCGCCCGCCCATGGAATGCCCGTACACGTGAGCCGAGGAAACACCGGCGGCATCCAGGACAGCAACAGCGTCTGCGGCCAGTAGACGCGTCGTGTAGCGATTGGCCTGGCCCCGGCCACTGCTGCCGATCCCCCGGTGATCGAAGCGGATGACGCGGTAAAAGCGGGCCAGCAGTTCCGCCGTCGGGCCCCAACCGTCCATGGCCGTGGCCTGCCCGGCGATGAGCAGCAGCGGTTCGCCGGCTCCCTGGGCAACCCAGGCCAGTTCGGTGCCGTCCGGGGCCACAGCAAAGTTCACCGTGCCACTGTACCTGCGCCGCAGCCCCGTCCTGCAAAGAGGCGTCACACCGGCACTGCCCTCCGAGGTCCGATGTCGAAGCCGGGACCACCTGGGACGGAGTCAATCAGGCGACGGGTGTAGGGGTGTTGTGGGTTGCCGTAGACGGCGTCGACGTCTCCGGATTCAACAACCTCACCATGGAACAGCACCAGGATGTTATCGCTGACGTGGTGCACAACGTCGAGGTCGTGGGAAATGAAGGCCATGGTCAAGTCCAGTTCCTTGCGCAGCCTGCCAATCAGGTTAAGGATCTCCGCTTGGACAGAGAGATCCAAGGCGGAGGTGATCTCGTCGGCGATGATGAGCTTCGGCTCGACGGCCAGGGCACGCGCGATGGCGATGCGTTGCCGCTGCCCCCCGGAGAATTCGTGCGGGTAGCGCTCGGCAACGTCCGGGTCCAGGCGGATGGTCGAAAGCCAGTAGGAGATCTTCTCCCGGTGTTCCCTGGGGTTGGCCCGCGAGGGATCGATGGCCTCAGCGAGCGTCTGGCCGATCGTGCGCCGCGGATTCAATGAAGAATACGGGTCCTGCGGAACCATCTGGACGAGACGTCGCATGCGGCGGCGCTCGGCTCCGGACATCTTCATGACATCCCGGCCTTCAAACGAAATCACACCGCTGCTGGGCTTGACCAGGCCGACGATGGCTTTGGCCATGGTGGATTTCCCCGACCCGGACTCCCCCACGATCCCCAAGGTCTTCCCGGCCTGGATGCTCGCATTGACGCCCTTCAGGACGGTGGCTGCGGATCGACCGGAGCCAAACGTCACACGGACATCGTTCACTTCAAGAACGGCAGTCACTTCGCGGTCTCCTCGGTCTTGGTCGTACCGCGGTCGGCGGCCGAATCGTCGTCAAAAACTTCATCCATGGAAAAGTCCGAAGCCTGCACCGTGACCAGCTCAGCCCGCCGCTCAGCAATGGACGGTGTCGCTGCCAGGAGTGCCTTGGTGTACGGGTGCTTGACCTTCCCGGCAGCCAGTTCCTCACCCGTAAGGCGTTCGAGGATCTTGCCGCCGTTCATGACGATGACCTTGTCGCACAGCGCCTGGACCACACCAATGTCATGCGAGATGAACAGCATGGCGGTGCCCATCTCGCGGTTGATGGTGCGGAACTGCCGGAGCACGTCGGCCTGGACAGTTACATCCAAGGCGGTGGTTGGTTCGTCCGCGATGATCAGGCGCGGATCCGTGACCAAAGTGGAGGCGATCATTGCCCTCTGGAGCATGCCACCGGACAGCTCGTGCGGGTGCTGTTTCATGCGCTTCTCCGGTTGGGTGATCCGGATATCGGCAAGGGCCTTGACCATACGGCCGAACGCGGTCTTGCCGGATTGACCCAGGTGGACCCGGCTGACTTCCGTCAGCTGCGAGCCGATGCGCAGGGCCGGATTGAAGCTGGTCCCGGGGTCCTGGTACACGAGCCCGATCGAGGTTGCCAGTTCGCGCGGGTTGTTCTTCTTGAGCAGGTCCATCTCTCCCAGGCGCATGGTCCTGGCGTTCACTCCGAGTTCTTCGGGCAAGAGACCGGCAATGGACATGGCAGTCAGCGACTTCCCCGACCCGGACTCCCCCACAAGCCCTACCACTTCGCCCGCATGGATGCTGAGCGAGACTCCTTTCACCAAGGGAAGTCCCGACGGCGTGGTGACGGTGAGGTTGTCCACCTCAACGAGCGCTTCGGCGTCTGCACGCAAAGAGGCAGGAACCTCCGATGCCTTCCGGAGGCTGCCGAACTTTCGTCCACCCCGGGGGTCGGTTGCGGCAGCGAGTCCGTCGCCGATGAGCATCGCGGACAGCCCGGTGATGGTGATCATGATGGACGGCATCACGGCCTGCAGGGGTTGCGAGTAGATGTTGACCAGGGCCTCGTTGAGGAGCCGGCCGAAGTCATACTCGGGGTTCTGCACGCCAAGGCCGATGAAGGACAGGCTGGAGAGGTCGATCAGGGTGGTGGCAAACACCGTGGCCGTGAGGACCAGGAGAGGTTCGGCCATGTTCGGCAGCAGGTGCCGGGTGATGATGTGCGGGCCGGGAACGCCCAGCAGCCGGGCCGTGGAAACGTAGTTCCGCTGCGAGATCGACGCAGCCATGTTCGCCGTCAACCTCGCAAAGGCAGGAATGCTTGCGATGGAAATCGCAAGCACGGCAGACCACGTGCCCTGGCCCAGGATCGCCGCGATCAGCAGCGAGAAGATGAGGCTTGGGTAGGCCACTGCGGCTTCGATGACCCGCAGCACTGCCGTACGGATGCGTCGCGGTGCCAGCCATACGGCAGTACCAACGGCAATACCGGCGACGACGGCGATCACCGTGGTTGCCGCGGTCATCAGCAACGTCAGTCGAGCGGCGACCAGGGAACGTGCAAGGACGTCCCGGCCGAAGTCGTCTGTGCCGAGCCAGTGCTCAGGGCTGGGTCCCTGAGAGGCGTTTGGAGTGAGCTTCTCCGCAGCGTCGGTGAGGAACATCGGCGCGATGAGTGCTGTGAGGACCATGATAGACATCAAAACGATGCCGACGATCAGGCCGGTGGTCCAACGGAACCGGCGGCGGGGACGGGCTGTCTCAGCCATTGGATTTTCCTCCGAGCGTACGGGGATCGATGAGGCCGAGGATGACATCGACCAGCAGGTTGAGCACGATGGCCAGGAAGCCAAGAACCAGGATGATGCCTTGGATCACCGGGTAGTCCTTGTTCACGATGGCAGTGACGATCTCGCGGCCCAGGCCCGGCCAGTTGAAGACGTTTTCCACGATGATCGCGCCGCCCAGCATGCCGGCCAGGATGAGTCCGGCCAGGGTGAGTGCGGTGGTCAGCAGGTTGGGCAGGGCGTGGCGGGCATAGAGGCGCAGTGCCGGCAGGCGCCAACCGCGGCCGGTGCGCAAGTAGTCCTGTTCCAGCACGGTGGAAGTCTCCCGACGGACCACGCGGGCGATCGAGCAGATGGGCGCGATGGAGAGACCGATCACCGGCAGGATCAGCGAGCTCAGTGATGCCGCTCCGGCTGCGGGGAGGACCTTGAGGATGATGGCGAAGACCACCACCAGCATGGTGGAGACAACATACTGCGGGACGGCCTGGAAGAAACCGGTCAGCATCCCGAAGGACACGTCCAGCCACTTCTTCCGGCCACCCCGGGTCAGGATGCCCACGATCATGCCGGCCGGCACGGAGACCAGCAGCACCAGAATGATGCCCAAGAGTGCGATCTCCGCGGTGAAGGGCAGCTTGGTGGCGATGATCTGTGACACCGACGTGCTGTAAGCGAACGATTCACCGAGATCGCCGGTGAAGAGGCCGCCGACGTAGTTGATGAACTGGATGTAGAGGGGATCGTTGAGGCCAAGGCTGTTGCGGATGGCTTCGATCTGTTCGGTGGTGGCGTCCGCTCCTGCCACTGCCACTGCCGGGTCGCCCGGGATGAGCGGAACCATGAAGAAGGTCACGACGACGAGCAGGGCGACGGAGAGAAGGACACCGCCGGCGCGGCGAAGGGCATAATCGGCCCAGGGTGAGAGGCTCAGGGCCCGGCCCCGGGGGCCTGTGGCCCCCGGGGTTTGGCTCTCGAGGATCTGTACTTCCTTGGAGAGCATGGTTGGTTCAGTCATCGTGGAGCCTTTGCCTACTTGGTGATGCGCATGGTGGCGTAGTCGACGATCCCGGACGGAGCCTGGATGGAGAATCCGGAACGCTGGGCGACGATCTGCGGTTCACCGACGAACGGAACAATGTCGTTGTCGCTGAGGATGCTCTTCTGGGCCTTGGTGTAGGCGTCGCAACGGGCTGATTCATCAGTGGCGGACTGGGCGGTGGCGATCTCTGCGAGGATGTCGGCGTTTTCGCCGCCACCGATGTTGCGGCCACCCTTTTCCGTGGGAACACCGGCAATACGGGTCAATGAGGCTGCCACGGTGCCAACGAAGTTGGCGTCGCCCTGTACGGTCAGGTCCCACGTCTCGGGCTTGGTCTGGGTCATGGTGGCCCAGGTGCCGTTGTCTACCAGCTGCAGTTCCACCGTTGCCCCTGCAGCGCGGAGGGCTTCCTGGACATAGGTGCTGCCTGCGCCGTTCGGACCGATGCTGGTGGTTCCCACCATCTTGAAGGTCTTCCCCGAAAGTACTGCCTTGGCCGCGGCAGCGTCTTCCTTGGTGAGGCTGGAGTTATCCGGGAGGACGCATGGCACGGTCGGCGCCACGATCGAGTTGTAGGTGATGCCCTTGCCTGCGTAGGCAGCTGAGTTGAACGCCTGCTGGTTCATCAGCTGGGCAACTGCCTTGCGGAGTGCGGGGTCGGTGAAGGGGCTGCCTTCACGCTGGTTGAACAAGAGGAAGATACCGGCAAAGGGCACAGATGTGACGGTGTAGTCCTTGTTGCCTTCGAAACGCTGGACATCGGCCGGGGCGATGTCCGAGACGTCCATTTCGCCGGTGAGGAGTTGATTGGCCACGGTGGTCTTGTTGACTCCGGGGAAGAAACGGACGGTCTTGGCCGGTACACCTTCCAAGGCCTTGGAGTACTGCGGCCACGCCTTGTAGTCCTCGCGAAGCGTCATGTCGTAGCTGACGCCGTGGCTTGCCTTGGTCAGGGTGTAAGGACCGGAAAAGGCACCCTTGACGGCGCCCTTCGCGAGGCCCTCCAGGTCGGCAAGACCGGCTGGGCAGATGATGCCGGTCTGGGCGAGGGTCAGGCCGCCGATGAGCTCGGACCATGGCTGGGCGAGTTTGATGTCCACCGTGCCTGCTGCGTCGTCGCCGGTAATGGTGGGCTGTCCCGGGCCAAAGACCAGCTTGCCGAAGTTGTTCTTGGTGGCAGGGTCCGCGAAGTAGCTGAGGGACTTGGCCACGATGGTGGGAGTGATGGGGGTGCCGTCCGCACACGTCGCGTCTTTACGGATGGTCAGCGTGGCATCGGTGGCAGTGGACTTCCACTCGCTGGCGAGCCCGCCAATGAACTTACCGTCGGCATCCCGTCGGACCACGGTGTCAAACAGGAAACGGGCAACCTCGTAGTCGTCCTTGGCGTTGGCCTTGGCAGCATTGAAAGTAGTGGGATCTGCGTTGAGGGCGGTCCGGATGGTGTCCGTGGACATGGCACCGCCTGTGCTTGCACCCGCCGATCCCTGGCCTCCGGTGGTGCAACCGGTCAAGAGGAACGCGGCGGCAGTTATTGCGGCCGCAGTGGCCATGAACGTGGAACGTCCTTGCATAAGGGGTGAACCTCCTGGTCGCCTTCGGGAGACCATGGCGGGGCGGATGCGAACGAACCCAGCCGGCTGCTTCCCAAAGGATTTGAAGTGCGATAACTTTCGCGAATGAGAAGAGATTCACACATTGACCGGGTGAAGTCAACGGTTTCTTGTGAGTTCCCCCACAGGAGACGTGCGCCACGCCGAGGTTTTACAGGCCGGAAACATCGAGGGCTTGACGGACTCGGAAAAAAACGCGAAACTTTTCTCATATGTGATTGGCGTCTCAGCATCGCCGTCTCATCCGACTCCCGGACCAACCCAAAGGTGGAACACATGGCAACGACTCTTGAGCTCACAGTCCGCAAGGCACAGTGGACCCGTCCGCCGCGGGATCTGGTCCGCGCCTTCGAAGCCTTCCCCGTGGCCAACATCGGCGACGCCATGGAACGCCTCGGCCTGGTCGATGGCAACATCAACCCTGTGTGGACCGGCGCCAAGTGCGTCGGATCAGCCCTCACCGTCCTGGGTGCAGCAGGCGACAACGCAGCCGTCATCGAGTCCCTCAACTACATCGAGCCCGGCGATGTTGTGGTGATCAACGGCTTCGGCCACGAGCACCGCGCACTCGTCGGCGAGCAGCTCTCCCAGCGCTTCGAGGCCGCCGGTGCAACCGGGGCGATCATCGACGGCTACATCCGTGACCGCGCCACCATCACCGAGATCAAGTTCCCGGTCTTCGCACGTGGCACCACCCCCGCCGGCCCGTTCAAGAACGGTCCGGGCGTCATCGGCGAGCCGGTAGCCATCGGCGGCATTGTGTGCTCCTCCGGTGACATCGTCGCCGCAGACGATGACGGCGTCGTCATCATCCCCCAGGCCCGCGCCGCGGAAATCCTGGAGCTGGTCAAGGCTGTCGCGGTCCACGAGGCCGAAATGACCGCCGAGATTACCAGCGAATACAGCTAACCCCTTCTCCCCTCCCCAACAGCGGGACCTAAACTGAGAGAACCACCAATGTCTACTTCATCGACGGAATCAGTGGATCTGAACACCGCACAGGTAAAGGTCGTCACAGCTGACGGCAAGATGGTGCGCAAGGCTACTATTGCCGGCACCATGGGCTCCTTCGTGGAGTGGTACGACTATGGCATCTACGGGCTCCTGACCACGTACCTTGCCATTAACATCATGGGTTCCAAGGACGTCGGGTCCCTGCTGCTGACCAACGTAGGCTTCCTTGTCAGCTTCCTGGCCCGCCCGTTCGGCAGTGTCATCTGCGGCTACCTGGGCGACAAGCTGGGCCGCAAGAACCTGCTCTCCATGCTCCTGCTCCTCATCTCCGGCGCCACAGCATGCATCGGCCTCATCCCGAGTTCCTCCGTGATTGGCTGGGCCGCTCCGGCCCTGCTCATCCTGCTCCGCATCCTGCAGGGCTTCTCCGCCGGCGGCGAGGTTGCCGGTGCCATGGCGTTCGTAGGCGAGTACGCACACAACAAGCACCGCAACTGGTCCATGAGCTTCATCGCCGTGGGTTCCTTCTGCGCACTGCTCTTCGGCAGCGCCTTCTCCGCGGTCCTGATCACCACGCTGGGCGACGCCACCATGGAATCATGGGCATGGCGCATTCCGTTCCTGTTCGCCGTGCCGCTGGGCTACGTGGGCTACTACATCCGTTCCAAGATGGAAGACACCCCGCACTTCGAGGCCCTGCGTGAACGGAACGAGGTGGAGCGTAACCCGCTGTGCGCAGTCTTCACGTCCAAACGCCACCTGAAGGCGATCGCACTGACCATCTTCCTCCCGGCAGTAAATGGCCCCGGCTACTACCTGCTCTTCGCCTACATGCCCACGTACCTGAAGACACAGCTCGGCTCCGGCAACAACTTCAGCATGCTGCAGGCATTGACCGTGACTGCCTTCAGCCTGGTAGCAATCATTGTCGCCATCCCACTCATGGCGCGCCTCTCCGACCGCATCGGCCGCAAGCCGGTCCTGGCCCTCTCCGCGGTCCTCATGGCCGTGGTGTCCTACCCGATGTTCGCCATGATCACCACGGGCAACATGCTCATGGCCTGCATCGCCACCGTGGTCATGGCTATCGCCTTCTCCGGCCATGCAGCCGTGGTCCACACGGTGCTGACCGAGATGTTCCCCACCACCGTCCGCTACAGCGCCTACAGCATCGGCTTCAGCCTGAGCACCATCATCTTTGGCGGCAGCGCGCCGCTGGTCATGACGGAAATCATCAAGGCCACCGGCAACAGCATGGTCCCGGCCTACGCCTCGATCGGCACCGCCATCATCACCCTGGTTTCGGTCTACTTCCTGAAGGAAACCAAGGGCCAGCCCCTGGCCACGCACTAGCAAGATAAGTACGACGGCGGCCTGCCGCCATTGCCGCCAGGCCGCCGTCGTTGGACCATAAAGCACCACAACAAGACCATTGGGAGTCACCTTGGGCATCAACTCAGTCGCCGTTGTCGCAGACCTCGGCGAAAGCTACGGAAACTACACCATCGGCGACGACGACGCCCTGCTGGGCCTGGTCACTGCCTCCAACATCGCCTGCGGCTTCCACGCCGGGGACCCACGCGTCATGGACACCACGGTCAAGGCCTGCGTTGAACGCGGCATCGAACTCGGCGCACACCCCGGTTACCCCGATCTGGTGGGATTCGGCCGCCGCCTGATCGAGGCCAGCGAAGAAGAAATCCGAACGGACGTGCTCTACCAGATCGGCGCCCTGGACGCTTTTGCCCGCATCCACGGTGGCAAGATCAGCCACGTGGCACCGCACGGCCGCATGGGAAGCATCGCCCAGACCGACGCAAAGCACGCCCGGGCCATCACCGACGCCATCAAGGCCTACGACCCCTCCTACATTGTGATTTGCCAGAACGGTTTGCTGGCCGAAGAGTCCCGCAAGCGCGGCCTCGAGGTTGGCTACGTGTTCCTGGCAGACCGCGGCTACGGCGAAGACGGCATGCCCGTTTCCCGCAACACTGAGGGCGCCCTGCTGCACGACCCCGAGGAAATCGGCCGTCGCGTGGTCCAGGTCGTCACCGAAGGAACCGTCCGCGCCGTCACCGGCAAGGTTGTCCCGCTCGGCCACGACGCCGACGTCGTCCTCCTCCACGGCGACCACCCACAGGTCCTGGAGAACGGCACCGCCCTCCGCGCCGCGCTGGACAAAGCCGGAGTCAAGGCCACAGGGCTGCAGGAAGTGCTGGCCGAGAAGGCCAAGCTCGCCACCGTCTGACCCACCCCACCAACAAGCCAAGGACCCATGAGCACGCACCCAGAGCCCGGACAGTTGCCGGACATCAAGGCCGTACCGTTCGGTGATTCCGCACTGATGGTCAGCGTTGCCTCCGGGACGGCAGGAGAACGGCAGGCGGGCAGCCGCAGGCTCCGTGAAATCCTCCTCGAGGTGCGGCCCCACGGACTGCAGGACGTTGTGGCCGGCGTCGACTCCATTCTGGTGGAGTTCGACTGCCTCACGGTGGGGCACGCCCAACTGGCGCAAACCATCCGGCTCGCGGCTGCTGGACGGTTCCACGAGGACACGGGGCACACCGATGGCAAGCACTTTGTGATTCCGCTGGTGGTCAACCAGACCTTCGCTCCGGACCTGCAGGATGTGGCCGCGGAATTGGGCATCAGCCAGGAAGCCGTCCTTGGGCATCTTGAGGATTCCGTGTTGTCGATCAACCTTCTGGCCTCGGCCATGGCACCCATGATGGGGACAGTCCGGTTCCCCGGACAGGTCAGCCGCTGCAGGGAACCACGGACCAACGTGGACCCGGGATCGGTAATGGTGGCCGGCACCAACGCCATCATCCAGCCTTTCCCGGGACCCACAGGCTGGAAGGTCATTGGGCGTACTCCCCTGACCATCTGCGATATCCGCGAAGATCCACCCACGTCCTATTCGCCCGGAGACACTGTCCGGTTCAAGGTGGTCCCGGAGTCCGAGTGGGAACGCCTGGCCGGACGGTTTCTGAGGACTGATTCGTACTCGATGGAAGGAGCACTCTGATGCCGGCCGAGCGCAGCGCTACCGTCAAGGTCCGCGAGGCCGCCTGGCTGGCCACGTTCCAGGACCTGGGGCGCGAGCAATCCGAAGCCCTCGGTGTCCCCTGCGGCGGTGCGGCCGACCAGCACTCAGCAGCCGTGGCGAACATCCTGGTGGGCAACGACCGGGCTGCCACTGCTCTGGAACTCATGGGTGGCCGGTTCGTATTCACCTCGTCCAAACCCGTCCTGATCTCAGTCACGGGAGCACCGGCGGACGTCACGGTCAACGGCAGCAAGGTCTCCATGTGGGAACCCGTCTGTGTCCCAGCCAAGGGCCGCGTGGTGATTGCGAACGCGCGCGGCGGCATGCGAAATTACCTGGCTTTCAGTGGAACCTTGGTCACTGACCATTTCATGGGCAGCGCGGCCCCCGAGGCACGAATGGGGTTCCCTCAACAGATCGCCGCGGGACAGCACCTGGAACTCGAGACCTCCTACTCGGGGTTTGAGCATCCCTACCTGACCCAGCCTCTGTTCCGCCTTCCTGTACCCATTCCGTCGTTCGAGCACCCTTTGTGGACCATCGACATTGTGGAGGGTCCGGAGACGGACGCGGCCGTGGGCATCCGCGAGCTCCTCGCTTCCCGCGAATACACCGTCACCGCCAAGTCCAACCATGTGGGACTCCGTCTGGACGGCCCGGTGGTGCACCCCGAGGGCCTCGGAGAGATCGTCTCGCATGGCGTCCCCATCGGCGCTTTCGAGATCCCGCACGGCGACGAGCTCATCATTCTGGGCCGCTACCGGACCCTGACTGCGGGCTACCCGATTGTCGCGTTCGCCACCAAGGCCTCCTTGCCAATGTTGGGCCAGGCGCGTCCGGGGCAACGCATGACGTTCCGTTGGGTGGACCAGCACCAGGCGGTCGCGGATTACCACGAGGCGCAGCGCTTGCTGGCCGTCTTGGAGTCGCGCGTGGAGAACCTTTTCGGGGCCTTGGACCTCCCCCATCACTCCCGTCCGGCCCCGGCGCGGGCTGCGGCCTGAACATTGGCCGACCGGGGCACTTGACCCAACAGCTTCGCAAATGAGAAACTTTTCGCATATGTGACAGCTATCTCAGCACTTTCCACGATCCAAAGGAACGGAACCATGGGACTTCTTGAAGGCAAAGTAGCCGTCATTACCGGCGCGGGAACGGGCATGGGCCGCTCAACTGCGGAACTGCTCGCAGCTGAAGGCGCACATGTAGTACTGGTTGGCCGTCGGCTTTCCGTCCTGGAGGAGGTCGCCTCGGACATTGCGTCCGACGGCGGCAGCGTCCACCCGCGGGCCGCTGACATCGCGGCCAAGGACGACGTCGATTCCCTGGTCGCGTGGGTCTCCGAAACCCTCGGACCTGTAGACATCCTGGTCAACAACGCGGGCAGCGCGAGCAAGGTACTCAATGTCCGGTGGATCAGCCAGGAGGAATGGAACAGCGTCCTGGATGTCAACCTCAACGCCGTCTACCTGCTGACCCAGGCCGTCCTCCCCGGGATGCTGGCCCGCAACACCGGCACCATCATCACGGTGTCCTCGCTCGCGGCCGTCAACCCGAACCTCCTGGGCGGCGCCGCCTACGGTGCCGCGAAGGCCGCCGTCCGGAACTTCATGACCTACCTCCACAACACGTTCCGCAACGAAGGACTCCGTGCCGTCACCATCCTTCCGGGCGAAACCGCGACGCCCATCCTGGACAACCGGGCCCGGCCGCCGAAGGCCGAAGAACGCGAAGCCATGGTCCAGCCCGAGGACGTGGCCCGCGCCATCCACCTGGTAGCCACATTGCCGCAGCGCACCGTGGTCCAGGAACTGGTGATCGCGCCGACCGTCCAGCGCGACACCTCAGGGGACATCGAGATCAGCCGCTGGGCCGGCGCCCCCGCAGAAGACCACCCCCGGCGCTAAGACCGCTCCCGCCAAACTTTCCACCTATCCCGAAACAGGACCCCATGACACTTGAACCAACCACCGCCGTTGCCTCCTTCCAACCATCCGAGGCCGTGCTGCGGGTCCAGCGAACATCACTGCGCGTCCAGCAGCCGCAGTCAAAGGGCGATCTCGTGTCCCTGGCCATGGGCGAGCCGGACTTCGACACGCCCGAACAGGTACGTGCCGCAGCCGCCCGCGCTCTGGAAGAGGGACACACCCACTACTCGCCGTTGCTCGGCGAGCTGGTGCTTCGCGAGGAGCTGGCTGCCCGTATCGGCCAGCTCCTCGGCGAAGTGGCCAGCCCCAGCGACGTGCTCATCACTCAAGGCGGAACGGCCGGTCTTTCCGCCGCTATCCTGGGCATCGTCAACCCGGGCGACAAGGTGGTCATCCCCGACCCCACCTACTCCCTGTACGCAGACCTGGTCAGCATGGCCGGGGGCGAGATTGTTCCCGTTCCACTGGCCGAGGACCTGCATTGGGACCTCGACGCCCTGGCCACAGCCCTCAAGGGCGCCAAGATGTTCGTTTTCTGCAACCCGTCCAACCCCACGGGCATCGTGCACTCCCGCCAGGAGCTCGAAGCCCTCGCGGACATGGTTGCCGGAACGGACACCCTGGTCCTCTCGGACGAGGCGTACAGTGACCTTGTCTACACCCCGGAGCCGTTCACCTCGGCTTTGGAAATCCCGGCACTTGCCGGAAGGACCATCTACTGCCAGACGTTCTCCAAGAGCTACGCCATGACCGGCTGGCGTGTGGGCTACCTGTGGGGACCGTCGGACATCATCGCTTCCGCAGCACGGGTGCACAACACCTTCAACGGCTCCATGAACACCGCCGTTCAACTGGCCGCGCTGACTGCGTTGAAGACCTGCGGGCCGGACATCAAACGCATGCACGCCTCCTACGCCGAGCGCCGTGAGCTCATGGTCGACGGACTCAGCAAGATCCCCGGCCTTACGGTGAGCTCCCCTGAAGGTGCCTTCTATCTGTTCCCCAAGTACGACGTGGACCTGCCGGCAGCCCGGATGGTGGCCCACTTGCGTGAGTTCGGCGTGGCAGTCCGCCCCGGCAGCGAATTCGGGCGCAACGGCGAACACCACTTACGGCTTTCCTACGCCGCGAGCGCTGAAGCGATCTCCGCCGGCGTCGAGCGCATCGCTGCGGGCCTCGCGGCACTGAAGCAGACCCCGTGACACTGCTCAACCCTCCATCAGGGCTGCGCGTAGACATGCAGCGCAACCGGATGCTTTTGGTTGAGGCGGCCGGCCGGCTCTTCGGAGCCGGCCGTTCGGCTACCATGTCCCAAATCGCCGCCGAAGCCGGCATCTCCACTGCCACTGCCTACCGGCACTTCGCATCGGTGGAGGACGCGCTCGCCGCTTACCGCTTTGAAGTGGGCCGCGAGCTCTTGGAATTCAGCCGTGCACAGTCTTCGGCCGGCCTGGAGTTACTGGAGGCTGTGTGCACCAAGTGGGTTCACTTGGTGGTCCAGCACGGCGAATCGATGATCCACACCCGATCCCCGGAGGGTTACCTTGCCCGGGTCAAGGCCGGCGCGTACTACCTGACGGTCCAGGCCGATGCTCTTGCGGAGCCCCTCAAGGAAGCTTGTCTGGACCTCGGCATCCAGCACCCAGGGGACGAGGCCCTCTTCCTCTGGAACGGTTTCTTCGACCCCCGCGAAATCAACGATCTTATCCAGAGCCTGCAGCTCACGGCCGAACAGGCCTCCGCCCGGCTGCTCAGGACTTTCACGGCCGCCCTGACTGGGTGGTCCGTTTCCAGGACCTAAGCTTGAGGTGACGAAAGGGTGCCCATCAATGCGTAGTGACACACAGCGCAACCGCAGACAACTGGTCAAGGCAGCGGGCCAGCTGTTTGCGTCCCGCCGCGGCCCTATCAGCATGACGGACGTCGCCAAGCACGCCGAGATATCTACGGCCACCGCGTACCGGCATTTTCCTTCAGTCGAGGACATCCTGGCCGAGTACCGTTTTGGCGTTGGTGAGAAACTGCGCGACTTCAGCCTGAAGCAGCAGGAACTGTCCGGCGTCGAACTTTTGACCACAGTGAGCCGCAAGTGGGTGGACCTGGTCACGCGCCATGGCGGCGCCATGCTCTACACGCGTTCCGGCGAAGGCTACCTGGCCCGTCTGCGCTCCGGCGCCTTCTACCTGACCGTGCAAGCGGATGCACTGGAGCGGCCACTGCGCGAGGCGTGCGAGGAATTGGGCCTCCCGCCGATCGGCGATGAGGCCATGTTCCTGTGGAACATCCTGTTCGACCCCCGCGAAATCCTGGACCTCATCAACACTGTGGGGCTGACCAAGGACCAGGCAACGGCCCGGCTGATCGCAGCCCTCAAGGGTGCACTGTCCGGTTGGAGCGCCGACCGGGAGCAGGCGTAGATATTCCGTAACAGGGAAAGCCGGACCCGCGGGTCCGGCCTTCCCTGCCTACAGTGTTTCCGGCCTGATAAGTTCGCGGATCCGCTCTGCCGGCAGGGACGTCAAAGCGGCGACCCGGAAGATGTCCAGGCTGCCCTTTTGGAGCCCGGCCAGGACATCGCGGCGGAGTTGCTGCACGCACTTGTCCTTGTCTTCCAAGGCGGCATTGAGTTGCCTCACGATGGCGGAAAGGCCCGCGAGGTGCCAATCCTGCTGAGCCCCTGAGAAATGGAGATCCTGGTAGGCGCCGCCGAGCCTTTTGACATCGGTTGCCCGGATTCCCACAACGGCCGAAACCGCGGCGAGGGACACTTTGTCCGCCAGCGCGGCCGCAATAGCCTCATTTCGGCGGCTCAGGAGCATCCGCACATGGCTGTCGATGCGGGCGCGCGAGACCCGGGACTCTGTGAGCCTCAGCTCCAGCGAAGTGAGCCGGGGCTTATGGGCAGTGGTCCGTCGGCGCGGCCTGGCTTCAGCTACGTAGGTCACGGGGCGTGAGGCCGTGGACCAGATGCCACACGATGGCCGTGTTGCGGTGCGTGGGCATGATGCTGCCCTCCAACACCTGCAGACCCGGCCCCGTTTCACCAACCGGAGCCCACAAGCCGCTGACCGGGCAATGGGTTCCGGTCCCGGCCACGTACCGGCACCGGTGTGAATGACCTTGCGATTGTTCTCCAACGATGCGTCGCATCACGTGCCTCCGGGGTCTGGGGAGTTTGCTGGAAACTCCGGGAAATCTGATGGTTTAAGCGTATGTCCGGCATCACACAAAATCAAGAAACTTTTCTCATTTGCTTAAGTTTTCTCATAGCTTGAGGCGCGGCCACCCCCCTTGACCTCCACTCGAAATACTGCGAACCTTTTCTCAAGTATGATTTTTGCCATGCCCGTCCGCGATGGCGCGAACCAAAGGAATATCCATATGAGCACCACTCCCCTGCCACCCCTTGTAGTCATGGGCGTCTCCGGATGCGGCAAATCAACCATCGGCTCGCTGTTGGGCGCGCAGCTGGGCATGCCGTTCCAGGACGGCGATGACCTCCATCCTGCGGCAAACAAGGCAAAGATGGGCGCGGGCATCCCCCTGGACGACTCCGACCGCAAACCCTGGCTGGAAGAGATCGGGCGCACGCTGCGTGCATCAATGGATCAGGGCGCCCCGTCGATCATCGCCTGCTCCGCGCTGAAGCGCAGCTACCGCGAACTGCTTCGCACCCACGTTCCCAACGTCGTGTTCGTCCACCTGCACGGCGACCGTGAAACCCTCCTGGCCCGGATGAACGCCCGCGATCACGAGTTCATGCCATCCAGCCTCCTCGACTCGCAACTAAGCACACTGGAACCCCTGGCTGACGACGAAAAGCACGTACTTGCCGACTTCAACCTTGCGCCTGACGTGCTCGTCGAGAAAATCTCCGGCCAGCTCGCCGCTTAGTTTCGCGGCGCCCAGGCAGGCCAACCACTGCGCGAGAGGCCGCCGTCGTCGGCTTGCCGCAGACGGGGACCTGTGCGCGCCGGCGGCCGGACAGCTAGCGTTGAGGGATGGTCACTGAGTACAGGTACGACGTCGAGGTGCTGCACCTGCTGGTGTCGCCCGCCCACGCCTACTTTGGCCGGGCGCGGGAAGGAGCTGCCGACGTTCCGACAACCGATGCCCCCGCTGCCGAGCTTGTTGCGGGCAAGGGGATCGTGGGTGACCGGTTCTTCGGCAAGGCCGCCCACATGGACGCAGCGGTGACGTTGTTCGCCGTCGAAGCCCTTGAATCGATCGCCGCAGACCTCGGTGCCGGCCCCTTCGATCCGCTCTTGACGCGCCGGAACGTGGTGATCCGCGGGGCCGAACTGGCTCCGTTGCTGGGACACGAATTCACCCTGGAGTCTGCAGGCGATTCCGTGGCCTTAAAGGCCGGACGCCCAGCGCATCCCTGTGCCTGGATGGACCAGATGCTGGCTCCCGGCGCCCACAAAGCGATGCGTGGAAGGGGTGGAGTGAGATGCCAGGTGGTCTCCGGTGGCCTGCTCCACCGCGGTCCAGCCGTGCTGGTCAGCCCCGTCCCTTTGGACCCCTCCCGTGCCGGGGACGCCACGGCGTTGAGGCCCTCGAGGCTGCCGTGATCCCGAGGCGCCTACCGCAACGACATACTTTGACGCCAGGCAGGTGCCAAAACAGCCACAGCCAGTTGGAAAGGGTCGATACGCGGCTCAGCGTTGGTCGGGAAGGCGTGCCCCGTTTGAGACTGGAAGATCAGCGGAAGTTGCGACCGGGCTCGGTCTCGTTCGGATGGCCTGTTTCCACACGCTCAATGAGCACGCGGCCTGGACCTTTGCCCTTCTTGACCGGCGGGATCACGGCGTACCAGATGCGGCCACCGTGAGAGAACTTGTACTGATAACGGTCATGTTCCAGACCTTGGTAAGTCAGGCTCCGGAACCCACCCCGAAGTATGTAGCACAGCCCCGGCTGTTCGCGGCCTGGATTCGTCGTAAGGTACTCCCAAGCCTCGGCGAGGCTATTGCGAGCGGTTGCTTTAGCATCTTGCCAACCCTTCTCCGCCTCACGGGTTATGAATTGCAGGACAAAGTCCGTGCTTTTCGACGGCCTGGGAACGCCGTCCGTTCGCTTCGCCAAGCTACGGCCCCTCGAGAATGACCGGCTGATCCAGATAGTTCAGGTCCGCACTGCCGACAGGGATCCCTTCTGCTGCGGCCGCGGCCGTGGCCTCCCACGAGGAAATCACTACGCCGAGCCGCCCGAAAAATCCAACAGCAGCGCATCCACGGGCTACCTCCACGACCTCGCCAGCGAACTCGTCCTGCTCAGCCCGGGTCAGGAAGGTGAGCCATGGAAAAGGCACATGGAGTCGTTGGACAAAGTCGCCTTCCCCGAGGGAAGCGGCAATCAGGGCGGAAGCCAACTGCAGACCGTGGCGGTCGTTGCGGTGATCACTTGCCTTGGAGACTATCAAGTCTTCTTTGCCGCGCCGCGTGACGACGATGTCCCCTTCGTCGATGTGGGACAGAACTTCCTTTGGCTCGCGCAGAAGCTGCGTGAAGGTTGCTGTTGTGGTCATAGGAAAATTTTATCTGATAAACATCAGATAATCACCTGCTTGTGACATCCACTCATAGCCCCGGACGATCAAGAAACTGCGGTCATTCTCCGAGGGGCCACCGACCGCGAAACCTCACACTTCCGCCGCCGGCGCCGCGAACTGGGCCTCGTACAGCCGGGAGTACGCTCCGCCGGTGGCCAGCAGTTCCGCATGCGTCCCCTGCTCCACGATCTGCCCAGCCTCCATCACCAGGATGAGGTCGGCATCCCGGATGGTGGAGAGCCGGTGGGCGATCACAAAGCTGGTCCGGTCCGAGCGCAGGGCATTCATGGCCTTCTGAACCAACACCTCGGTACGGGTATCCACGGAACTGGTGGCCTCGTCCAGGATCAGCACCGACGGACGGGACAGGAAGGCCCGGGCTATGGTGAGCAGCTGCTTCTCCCCTGCCGAAACGTTGCTGCCCTCATCGTCCAGGACGGTGTCGTAGCCCTCCGGGAGCGAGCGGACAAAGCGGTCAACATAGGTGGCCTGGGCAGCCTCCACAATCGAAGACTCCGGAGCATCAGGCCGTCCGTAGGCGATGTTGTCCCGGATGGTTCCACCGAAGAGCCAGGTGTCCTGCAGGACCATGCCCATCCGCGAGCGCAATTCCTGCCTGAACATGGTGGCGATGTCCACGCCGTCCAGGGTGATCCGGCCGCCGTCGAGTTCGTAGAACCGCATCATGAGGTTTACCAGGGTGGTTTTGCCCGCCCCGGTGGGCCCCACGATGGCGATGCTCTGGCCGGGCTCGGCCACCAGGTCCAGGTTCTGGATCAGCGGCTTGTCCGGGGAGTAGCTGAAGGAGACGTTCTCAAAGACCAGTCGGCCCCGGCCCGTGCCCGGGGAAGAATCAACAGGTTCCGGTGATTCTTCTTCTTCGTCCAAGAGGGCAAAGACCCTCTCCGCGGAGGCAACTCCGGATTGCAGCATGTTGGCCATGGACCCCAGCTGGGCCAAGGGCATGGTGAATTGTCGGGAGTACTGGATGAAGGCCTGCACGTCGCCCAGCTGCATGGCCCCGGCAGCCACTTGCAGCCCACCCACCACGGCGATGCCCACATAGACGAGGTTCCCAATGAACGTCATGGCCGGCATGATGAGGCCGCTGACGAACTGGGCGCCGAAGCTGGCCTGGTACAGCTCGGCGTTCTTGGCCCGGAACTTCTCCTGCACCTCGTTCTGCCGCCCGAACACCTTCACCAGGGCATGTCCGGTGTAGGTTTCTTCGATCTGGCCATTGAGCTCACCGGTGTTTTTCCACTGGGCCACGAAGAGTTTCTGGGACCGTTTGGCGATCAGCACCGTGATGCCCAGGGTCAGGGGGATGGTCACCAAGGCGATCAATGCCAGCAGCGGCGAGAGGATGAACATCATCACCAGCACGCCCAGCACCGTCAGGAGGGAGGAGACTACCTGGCTGATGGACTGTTGGAGGCTTTGGGAGATGTTGTCGACGTCGTTGGTCACCCTGCTCAGCAGCTCACCACGCTGGATGGAGTCGAAGTACCGCAGGGGCAGCCGGTGGATTTTGGCTTCGACCCGCTGCCGCAACCGGTAGACGGTCCTCTGCACGACGCCGTTGAGCACATATGCCTGCATCCAGCCGAACGCCGCGGCCAGGACATACAGCGCCAGCGCCCAGAGCAGCACTGATGACAGGGCGCCGAAATCTATTCCGGTTCCGGGTGTCAGGGTCATGGCGCTCAACATGTCGGCCTTGGCCCCTTCGCCGGAGGCGCGAAGCCCGGCGATCACATCGGCTTTGGAAACGCCGGCGGGAAGTTCTTTGGATACGACGCCGGCAAAGATCAGGTTGGTACCTTCGCCCAACAACCGTGGGCCGATGACGCTCAGGGCTACGCTGACCACGGCAAACACCAGGATCAGGACCAGCCAGAGCCGTTCGGGCTGCAGGGTGCCCAACAACCGCCGGGCGGACGCGCCAAAGTTGGACGCCTTCTCCGCGGGGATGTTCATGCCGGCGAACGGGCCACCCCTGCCGGGTCCCATGGGCGGGCGCTGCGGACCCCGGGTCATGGTGCTCATGCTGCCTCTTCCGCTGCGAGCTGGGAGGACACAATTTCCCGGTAGGTTTCCGACGTTTCCAGCAACTCCTGGTGAGTTCCCTGCCCAACGATCCTGCCGCCGTCGAGCACCAGGATCCGGTCCGCGTCAGCGATGCTGGAGACGCGCTGGGCGATGATCACCAGCGTGGCGCCGCTGGTGTGCTGCTTGAGTGCGTGGCGCAGGCGGGCGTCGGTGGCCGTGTCCAGGGCGGAGAAGGAGTCGTCGAAGATGTAAAGCTCGGGCTTCTTGACCAGGGCCCGGGCAATGGCAAGCCTCTGCCGTTGCCCGCCGGAGACGTTGGTCCCGCCCTGCGAGACGGCGGCGTCGAGACCGCCTTCCATCTGCTCAACAAAGTCCCGTGCCTGGGCTACCTCGAGGGCCTGCCACAGTTCGTCGTCCGTGGCGTCGGGCTTTCCGTAGAGCAGGTTGCTGCGGACCGTGCCGGAGAAAAGGTACGGCTTCTGGGGCACCAGGCCGATGTGGCCCCATAGCTGGTCCGGGTGAAGCTCACGGACATCCGCACCGTCAAGCCGCACGGATCCGGACGTCGCGTCGAAGAGCCTCGGCATCAGGTTCACCAACGTGGTCTTCCCCGCCCCGGTGCTGCCGATGATCGCCGTGGTCTGCCCCGCCAAGGCAGTGAATGACACACCGCTGAGGACCGGCTGCTCAGCACCCGGGTAGGCGAATCCGACGTCGTGCATTTCAAGCTGGCCGCGGCGGCGGCCGGTGAGGGAAACAGGGTTCGACGGCGGCCGGACACTTGAGTCGGTCTGCAGCACCTCGCCGATCCGGTCGGCGGAGACCGACGCCCGGGGAATCATGACGGCCATGAACGTGGCCATCATGACCGACATGAGGATCTGCATGAGGTAGCTCAGGAACGCGATCAAAGTCCCTACCTGCATGGACCCGTCCCCGATCCGGAATGCCCCGAACCAGATGACCGCCACGCTGGAAACGTTCATCACCAGCATGACCACGGGGAACATGAGCGCCATCAAACGCCCGGCCCGCAGCGCAACATCAGTGACGTCGTCGTTGGCTTTGCCGAACCGGGCCGATTCCATATCCTCACGCACGAAGGCCCGGACCACGCGGATGCCGGTCAGTTGTTCGCGGAGGACGCGGTTAACGGCGTCAATCCGCACCTGCATCTTGCGGAACAGCGGCACCATGCGCGTCACGATCACACCGACGCAGACCAGCAGCACGGGCACGCTGACCGCGATCAACCAGGAGAGCTGGGCGTCCTGCCTGACCGCCATCACCACGCCGCCGATACTCAGCATGGGTGCCGTGACCATGAGGGTGCACGACATCAGGACCAGCTGCTGCACCTGCTGGACATCATTGGTGGAACGGGTGATCAGCGAGGCTGCGCCGAACCGGGTGACTTCCTGTTCGGAGAACTCCCCCACGCGGCTGAAGATCGCTTCCCTGAGATCCCGGCCCATGCCCATGGCGGCTTTCGCGCCGAAGTACACCGCAATGACGGCGCAGGCGATCTGCAGGAGTGTTATCAGCAGCATGAGCCCGCCCATGCGCAGGATGTAGCCGGTATCACCAACGGCCACGCCATGATCGATGATGTCCGCGTTGAGCGTCGGAAGGTACAGGGAGGCGACGGATTGGGCCAGTTGGAAAACGACGACGGCGACCAGCAGCCGCTGATGTGGCCGCAGGAAACGAACAAGAACCTTCCAGAGCATGGGATCTCCGAGCTTCCAGCAATAAACCGAAGGCCAGTTTACGTCTGGTTGCTGCGGGCAACCAGCGGCAGATCAGACGACGGCTTTCCGCTCCAGGGACACCAGGGCCGACTGCGTCCCCGTACCGCTCTTTGGCAGGTAGGTAAACAGCCGCAGCGCCGGAAACTGCGGTACTCCCAGCACCATCGGCGCGAAACTCAGCCGACCAAGCAGCGGGTGGTCGTACACCACGTCAACATGGTAGGAATCGCCCACCACCTGGCGCTCCCACAGCTCGCGGAAAGCATCCGAAACGCTGCACAGTCCGCGGGCCATGGCATCAAAGCGTGGGTCGTCCGGGAACTTGGCCGACTGCGCCCGGAACTGCGCCACCATGGAACGGGCCATCATCTCCTTGTGCACGTGCGGTTTGGCGAGCTCCGGATCAGTGAAGAACCGCTGGAGGCAGCTTTCGCCCACGCGCGTATCGAACGTGTCCGCGGCGGCTGTATTCATGACCACGACGGCCCAGAACGGATCGGCGATGTAGCTCGGGTTTTCCATGGCATCCACCAACTGCTGAAGCAGGGCAAGCTGGGTGCCTTCCAAGCCTCCGGCTCCAGTGTCCCGCCAACCAACGCTCCGCGGGCTGCCACCCCCCGCATCGGACACCGGGCGCCGCCCCGAGGCAAGAAGCATGACGTATGCGCGGTCCTCGGGGCTCAGTTGCAGGGCGGTGGAAATCGCGTCCAGGATCTCCTCCGAAGCACCGATGGCCCGGCCCTGTTCAAGCCACGTGTACCAGGAGACCCCCACATTGGCCAGGACGGCGACCTCTTCGCGCCTCAGTCCGGGAGTCCGGCGTCGAGGGCTAACGGGCAGCCCAACGTCCTCCGGACGTGTCTGTTCGCGCCTGGCCCGGAAGAACTCGCCCAAGCGGGCGTGGTTGGAACGGGTCCGGTGCGCCAGAGGTTTGTCCGGCGGCAGGCTCCGGCCGCCGGGCGTGAGCTTTTCCGTGATGGGGGGTCTATCGGCAGGCATGGGGTCTCCAGTTAATGGCCAGCGTCCGGCCGTCCACCCTTTGGTGGACGGCCGGACGGAGAGTCGGTCGGTTCCTGGTTACTGCAGGACCCGCTCTTTTTCGGAGCGGACATCAAGCTGCGCATACTCCTCGGATGCCAGGCGGGTGGCATCCCCGGGGCTCATGCGCGGTTCGAGGTTGAACAGCGAGGCGATCTGCACCAGTCGTTCCTCAACCGAACCTGACACGACGTGGAACGGAATACCGAGCTCGTCCATGGTCTCCTGCAGGATGGCGTCCGACATGTTCCGGAACTGGTCGTTCACCGGACGGTGACCGTCGGCCGAGAGCGGGAGTTCGTTCTTGAGGTGGACAAAGACGTCGAAGGAGCCCTTGACGTGCCGCTTGAAGCTGTTGCCGAGGCTGGTCATGACCTCCTCGAAGAATGCCAGTTCCGGCGTCTTCTCCACCGTTTCGCCGGCCTTCAAGTGTGCGGACGCGCTGGGGTTCAGTCCCAGGGAGACACGCACCGAACCGTAAATCCATTCCTGGAGGGACGAACCGTCGGAGATGAAGCCGTCCGAGAGCCGGTCTTCGTAGACAGCGCGCTCCACGTGACGGGTGACGATCATCTGGATGAGTTCCGCAGCCGTGCACTCCTCCAGGGTCTTACCCGGTGCCGCCTCGGGCAGGATCTCCCGCATGGTCCTGGCCCGCGTCCGGGGAAGCCCGGTGTAGTGGGACAGCGCCATGGACGTGAAGGTCTTGCCCGAGGAATAGGTACCCGAAATGCCGATACGCACGCAGGCCTCCTAGTCGTTGACGAGCTGGAGGGCACCCACGGCGCTGAGCTTGCCGGCAAACTCGATGGCGGCGTCGCTCAGGTCCGCTTCTGCAACCTGGCGGGTGCCTTCGACATCCGCGTTGAGGACCGTCGGAGCGAAGCGCACGTGGGTTGCGTCCTCGATGCCTACGAAGTTCAGCCAGTCAGCGAAGAAGGTGCTGCTGAAATCGGAACCGAAGGCGGCAGGGACACCGGGAGCGTAGACGCCGCTGGTGTGGATGGCGAGGGCCTGCTTGCCTTCCATCAGGCCGCGGTAGCCCTGCTCCGGATCGAAGCCGAAGCTCCAGCCGGGCTGGGTGATGATGTCGATCCACTGCTTGAGGACATAGGGCACGCCGGAGTTCCACATGGGAATGTTGAAAACATACGCGTCTGCGGCGGCGAACTGGTCAAACACAGCCCGGGCGGCTTCCCACGCTGCCACCTGCTCAGGGGTCTGGTCCTGGCCGGTGAAGACAGCCATCTTCGCCGCAGCGGCGATCCGGCCGAAAACGGGGAGCGCACCGTCATCGAACAGGTTCAGTGTCTCCAGCTCAAAGCTCTCCGGACCGGCAGCCTGGACGGAATCGATGAAGTGCCGGGCCAGCCGCAGGGAGTCGCTGTTGGCATAACGCGGGGAGGCATTGACGTGGAGGATGGTAGGCATGTGCTTCCTTTCGAGGCTTTGCTGCGGGGACGCTTTGTGCCCCGTCAACGATCCTCACCCGGTGCTGCGGACCTGCGTAAGAACGCACTTTTTTGTGCCTAGGGCACTTCGAAGTGCCCTCCCCTGAAGGGCTTCCCATCACCGGACCGCGCCCTAGGATTCTTCCTGTGGAAGAATCCCGAACCTCCCGGTCCTGTGGGCAGGCCAACGCCGCTCAAGCCGTCTACACGGACATCGACGGCACCGTCACCGCCTACAACACGATCTTCGAGTTCCTCCGTTTCGATGCAGCGCGCCAGGGCCGCAGCGCCGAAGCGGAGGATTTCCTGGCCGGACTCAGGTCATCAGCCGCGAACGGTGTGCCGCGTTCAGTAACGAATGCCCGGTACTTCCGTTGGTGGAGCGGCCGTGCCGTGGACGGGATCCGGCACCTCGGCGGGCTGTGGGCCGACTCCCAGGCCGGCTCGCCGGACGACTGGGCTTTTCTTGAGCCAGTGGCCTCACTCCTGGATGCCCACGCCGGTGCGGGGCGGCGGCTGGTGGCCGTCACGGCATCGTTCGCGCCGGCCTTGGAGCATGTACGACGGCGGTGGCCCACCTTGGAGCTGCTGTGCACGGAACCGGTGGTCACCGACGGCCGGTACACCGGCGGTATCCGCGAAGCACTGGTTGGTGAAGCCAAGGCGCGCGCTGTCCGGAGGCACGCAGCTGTGTCCGGTGTGGACCTGGACGCAAGCTACGCCTACGGGGACCACAGCTCGGACCTTCCGTTCATGGCCCTGGCCGGTGAGTCGATGCTGGTCGGTGGGCGGCTCATGCGTGCTGCAGAGGTGCCGCCGGTTAAGGTTTGAGTCGTTGTTTCCCAGACTGTCACACGCCCCAAGTAAGCTGTGCCCAGCAGTCCACTTGATGAGGAAAGTATTGGGGAAATGACTCTCACGGCTGAACAGAAGCGCCAGAAGGCCCGGAAGCACTACAACGCTTCCCTGGACCTTTGCCCCGCGCGCCAACTCCTTGAAGCGATCAGCAGCAAATGGGTAACCCTTGTCATGCTCGCCCTGGAAGGCGGCCAGCAACGGCACAGCGACCTTCGCAAGAAAATTCCGGGTGCCAGCCAGAAGATGCTGACGTCCACACTCCGGTCACTTGAGCGTGACGGCCTGGTGCTGCGCCATGTCACCGTGTCCGTGCCCGTTCGTACTGACTATGAGTTGACTCCGCGGGGCCGGTCGCTCCTGCGGATCATCTTCGACATGAAGGAATGGGCCGAGGAACACATGGACGACGTCGCCGCTTCCCGGCTCGAGCACGACCGGCACCGGCTGGCCTTCAGCTAGCGGCATGCACCTGTTTTGCCTGCACCACGCGGGCGGAACCACTGCAAGCTTCGCTGGGTGGCGCTTCCAAGGAGTCACCGTTACCAAGGCCGGCTACCGTGGCCGGAACTTTGCATCGTTCGGAGCGGCGGCTGACTCCATCGCAAGCCGGGTTCAGGAATCCCGGTCTCCGCGCATTGCGCTGTATGGGCACAGCATGGGTGCCGTGCTCGCCTTCGAGGTGGCGCTCCGCCTCCAGGCGTCCGGCACCGTGGCGCACGTTTTCCTCGCAGCAGCCCGGCCGCCGTCGGGCTTCCTACCGGTGACGCACGACGCCGGTGCTGCCGCCACCGGAAAGATCCCCGCCGCCGTTTGGGCGGATGCCGTCCTGGCAGAGCCGGGTGTTTCCGACACGTTGTCTGAGCGTGCCCTGGAGGTTCTCCAGGAGGACCTGGCACTTCTTGGCAGCTACCAAGGCAGGCCACCGGCGCGCCAACTGGAAGTGCCTGCTACGGTCCTGGTGGGCCGGGACGACCCCGTGGTGCCGGCGTCGGAATCGGCGCGCTGGGCTGATTGGTGTGCGGCGGCTCCGCCGGTGGTGGAAGCCGGGCGTGGCCACCTTTTTCACGTGGGCAACCCGGCAGTGATGAGGCTGGTGGAAAGGACCCTGGCAGAGCCCTACCAGGACCAGGGGGAACAGCAGAAAGCCCGGCGACACCGGATGTCACCGGGCTTTCCGTAGCGGTTCAGGCTCCCGCGCTGACCAGTTCCCGTTCCAGCGCGGTCTTACCGGCCGCGAAGACAGCGGTGATCTCCGCCACCCGGCGGCCCAGATGCTCAGCCGTTGCGATGTCCGCCGGATGCACGCCGTCAACACCGACGTCGGAGAACGTCTGTGCGGCGGCCCCGTTGAAGTAGCCAAAGCGGTTGAGGTCGTTTTCCGTACCCTTGGTGCTCTTCCAACCGGGCAGGAGGCCCAGGTTGATCCAGTTCATGCCGTGCTGGGCACCGAATGTAGCGAAGTAGTCCAGCGTGGAGTTCTTGTCTCCGGCTTTGCACGCTGCGTTGGTGAAGCCCGCCCCGAGCTTGTCATGCCATTTCTGGACGGCCCATCGACCGGCGGTCTTTTCGGCGAATGCGTGGAACGCTGCCGGTGCGGTGCCCATGTAGGTGGGGGCACCAAAGATGATGGCATCAGCCTCGTCAAGGAAATCCCAGGCTTCCTGGTCAAGTTCATCAACGCGCAACAGTGCCGTGGTGGCACCGGTGGCTGCGGCAGCCGCCGTGACGGCATCCGCCAGGACTTTGGTGTGGCCGGAGCCTGAATAGTAGAGAACTGCGATTGCTGGAATGGTCATGGGTGTCCTCGCTGTGTTGTGTGGTTGCGGGCGGTGGCAGAGGTAGTCAGAGTGCGGGTTGCAAGGCCAGTTTGCCGGTGACCAGGTTGGCGGCCTCACGGGCAGTTCCTGCTTCCGTGAGTTCGAATTCATCAACGCGGACGCCAAATCTGTTGCTGATGATCACGGCCGCTTCAACCAGTGAGAGTGAGTCGATGTCGAGGTCTGCGAAGGCGTCCTCCGGCCCCATATGGCTCAGTTCGTCCATGGTGGACCGGATGGCATCGACAACGTCAAGAGCGGTGATTTCCATTGTTTTTCCCCCTTTTCAGTGGGCCGGGAGCAACCGGCGCCACGGTGGTCCTGCGCGGCCCCGCCGGCAGGAGTTGGCAGCCGTCCCTAGTGCGGGTCGACCACCGAGATTGATGGCCAGGTCATGGCTATGGCTCCCCAGGTGGTGCCTCCGCCGAAGGCCGTGAGCAGCACCCTGTCTCCGGGTGTCCGGTGTCCTTTGGTGGCGGCGTCGGTCATGGCCAGCGGAATGGAGGCAGCGGACGTATTGCCCACCCTGTCCAAATGCACCTCCGCTTTGGCGGCCGGGATCCCGGCCACGGAGGCCACGGCGTTCAGGATCCGGAGATTGGCCTGGTGGGCTATCAACGAATCGACCTCCTCCGCAGTCCAGCCGGCAGAGTCCAGCACGGTCTGCAGGGATCCGGACATGGCGGTGACCGCCTGGGTGAAGACTTCCTTGCCCTGCATTTCAAAGAATGAACCGGCGCCCCGCGGAACCTGGATCAGGGATTCCCCGTCGCCGTCCGCATGCAGGGTGGAGGCGTGGATGGCTCCGGGCTGGTCCGGAGTGCCCGCGGCAAGGTACGCCGCCCCTGCCCCGTCACCGAAGATCACGGACGTGGTCCGGTCCGTTGGATCGAGCAGCCGCGTGAACGTGTCGGCTCCGATCACCAACGCAGAAGAGGTTGACCCCGACTCAATGGCCCATGCGGCAGTAGCCAGGGCGTACACGAATCCCGAACACACGGCCGAAATGTCGAAGGCTGCGACCCCGTTCAACCCGAGGTTCGCCGCAACCTTTGGTGCCGTGGCCGGGCAGACTTTGTCCGGCGTCGAGGTCGCCACAATCACCAGCCCCGCAGAGTCGACCCCGGCACTTGCCAGGGCGCGTTCTCCCGCAAGGGTTGCCAGCACGCTGGTGCTCTCTGTTTCATCGGCGTGGCGGCGCTCAACGATTCCCGTCCGGCGCCGGATCCACTCGTCGGTGGTGTCCATGACGGCCGAGAGATGGTGGTTGGTGACCACCTTTCCCGGCAGGGCACCACCAAGGCCCCGGACAACAGCAGTACTCATTTCACCACCCCAACTGTCGCAGGGACGCCGGCCGCCACGGGAAGACGGTGGGCGACGCTGCAGACGACCTCGCCGCCGTCGAACGTTCCCACGACGTCGGCGCAACGCCACACTCCGCCGTCTTTTTCGATAAGGCGGCTCTTCTTCAGCCGGACCGTCAGTTCAGTACCCTGCCCGCCCCCGATTTTCGGGCAGGGAACGTTGAGGGTGATGCGCGTCCGGCGCATCCACAGTGTGTTGCTGTTGGCCCGGTCCATGGAGTCCAGCCGGTACAGGAGGACTTGCCCCAGTTGCAGCGACCCTACAAAGTACTCGACGGCGGACAGCGCCTGGGGGTACGCAGCTTCCAACCCGCGGCGGTCACCCAGGTTCCGGCCCAGGGAAGGTTGTTCGCGGAAGGACAGCCCGGCCCGGGCGTTACCGTCACCGTCCAGGACCACGTCCAGCAAGGAGACCTGCCGTTGGGCCCACAGTTGCCCGTAGAGACGCGAACCGGCCTCACCCACCAACGCCTCTTCTGTCGGAGACTGGACTGAGGCAAGCCCCAGCCCGGCCGGCTGATGGTCGATTTCCAGCACCGCGCCCATGGACGCCACGGAGCACCGGATCACCGAGCCTGCCGCCCCGTCTTCAAGGGTTGCCCGGCATTCAAGGTCGCCCAAGAGGCCTTCCACCGGTTCGCTGCCTCCGGAGATGGTCACGGAGGCCAGCCGGGCCGTGGGCAACAGGTCCGGGGAATAGCGGCTGGCCAGCAGGGCCTCGGCCATTCTGCACGCCAGGACCAGGACGTCCGTGGTGCCAAGATGCGGAACCTGTTCCGAGTTTCCTTTGACGGACCAGACGCCGTCCAGGCCCAGTGCGGCGCGGGCCGTCAAGGTGGATTCTGCCAGGGTGTGGACTACCCGGAGGGAACTGAGCCGGGGATTGGTGGACTTGTAGCCGTGGCTGAAGAAACGGCGGCTTCCGTCACCCAGGAGCTCGTCGATGGAAGCGTAGCTGCTGGTGGGGCGCAGGGCGAGTGGCATGGGTCTTCCTAGGATCGTCATCGGCGGTGATCCAAGAATCCACCGGGGCGCCGGCGGCAACCAGTGTGCGCCGATGCTGTTGGTGGGAACACCACCCTGCAGGGATCCTGCACAGCGGGTTGGCGGGCCACGTAGGCTGGAAACGTTCCACCCCAGAACCGCTATGAAGGGACCGAAGTCTTGGCTTACATCACCGTCGGAAACGAAAACAGCACTGAGATTGAGCTCTATTACGAGGATCACGGGTCGGGACAGGCAGTGGTGCTGATCCACGGCTATCCGCTGGACGGCTCGTCGTGGGAAAAGCAGACTGCTGCCCTGCTGGACGCCGGCTACCGGGTCATCACCTATGACCGCAGGGGTTTTGGAAAGTCGGGCAAACCCACCATTGGCTATGACTACGACACGTTCGCGGCCGACCTCAAGACCGTCCTGGAAACCCTGGACCTGAACGACGCAGTCCTGGTGGGTTTCTCCATGGGTACCGGGGAGGTTGCCCGCTACATCAGCACCTACGGTTCAGCCCGCGTAGCCAAAGCCGTGTTCCTTGGTTCGCTGGAGCCGTTCCTCCTGAAGACCGACGACAACCCGGACGGCGTTCCGCAGGATGTCTTTGACGGTCTGGCCGATGCCGTGAAGGCGGACCGGTACGCGTTCTTTACCGACTTCTTCAAGAACTTCTACAACACCGATACGTTCCTGGGGACCGAGCGGCTCAGCCAGGAGTCCTTGGATGCCAGCTGGAACCTCGCGGCAAGCTCGGGAGCCTTCGCGTCCGTCGCTGCCCAGCCCACGTGGCTCACGGACTTCCGGGCCGATATCCCCAAGATCGATGTTCCGTCCTTGATTGTCCACGGCACGGCAGACAACATCCTGCCGATCGACGTCACCGGCCGCCGTTTCAAGGAAGCTTTGCCCAGCGCCGAGTATCAGGAGATCGAAGGCGCCCCGCATGGCCTGCTGTGGACGCACGGAGCCGAGATCAACCAGGCGCTTCTGGCCTTCTTGAAGAAATAGTCCCGGGGAGAAATTGCCCTCCGGGGCCAGGTTCCGGAGGGCTAATTCCTTACTTCTTGAGGCGCAGTTTCCGTGCTTTCTTCTTGCCGCGCAGGTACTCCTGCTGCGCAGCATCGGCTGCTTGGCGTTCGGCAGCGTGGAGGACACCGTAGGTGAAGGCGGCGTTTCCCACGCCCGGCGCCGAGCCGAGTTTCAGCAGCTCCGCGCGTGCCACGGCGCTGTCCTGGTGTTCACCGAGGACCGTCTGGATCCCGTGTGCTGCGTCAGCCATCTTCCGTGCCGGCTTTCCGTGCACGCTTTCCACGGCAGAGGCAGCGAACCGCAGTTTTTTGGCAGCCTTCCGGACCTCGTGGAACGCCAGGTCGCGGGAAGGCCCGACGGCGGCACCCACCGCTGCGTCATGGCGTTTGGCTACGCGCTTGGCGGCTTTGTTGACGTACTTGGCGGTGGTTTTCCGTGCCGGTCCGGTTCCTTCCGGAGCTACCGGCGGAGCGTCAAGGAACGCTTCAAGTTTGTCCAGGAGACGGAAGTACCGAGGGCTGTTGAGCCGTGTACGGACGGCAGCCAGGGCGGTGTCGGCGCGGACTTTCATCCGTTCATCAAGTTCGGCCTGCAGGGGTCCCAGTACGAGCGTCACCGGCAGGTCGTCCAGGTCCTTCCGGAGCCGGGCATGCAGCACCTCAACGTCACGGTAGCGGCCCAGGGTCTTGGCCAGTGATTTCAGCTCGGATTCGAGTTCGGCCACGGGGGCTGCCTTGAAAAACTTGCGGTAGCTGCGCAGCACAGAACGCAGGCGCCTGGTCAGGGTCCGCATCTGGTGGACTGCGTCGTCCCGGTTCATCCGGACGTGGGCATCTTCAAGAAGGACCTTTGCCAGCAACCCGTCCAGATAGTTAAGCACCGGAACCACAGCCGGGCCCTTGGGCCGGGGCACTTCCCGGCCGCTGCCCTTGGCAGGAGGCAACGTATCGCCCAAGGCCGTGGCAAGCTTTGAGGTCCGTTCACTGGGGCGTGCGCCGGTTTGGACGAGGCGGGTAGCTACTGCGTCCAGCAGGGCATCGTCGTGATCCCCGACCGCCCCGTTCAGCTCCACTTCCCACTCCCGCCACTCCTGTGGAGCAGGGCTGTCGTGGGCGGGGCGCGCCACAACGTGGTCGTCCACGAACTCGGCCAACCGCTGGTCATCGTCGCTGTACAGTGCGTACGTTGTGCGCTGCGTGTCCAGCGTTGCCACCGGCTTGAGTGCATGTCCACGCGAAAAGGCCAGCACCCGGTCGAGGAGTTCCACGGGTACGGTGTCCATTTGGCCCAGCGGTGCCTGGATTTCTGTTCGACGCCCTGGGCTGTGGGGAAGCTTGAGGTGCCATCCGGCGTCGGGTCCTCCGGTACGCCGCCGAAGCGTGATGCCGTGGGCTGCCAGAGCCAGGTCCCGCGTATCGAAATAGACGGCCTCGAGGGTGTGGGTGGCAGGTGAGCCGACGCGGGCGACTCCCTTCACCCCCGTGAGGTCGGGAAGCGGAGTGGAGGTGTCGGCGTCGAACTTTCTTTCTGCCTCAACCGTGCTGGAAGCTGCCATGGGCGTAATCTCCTCACTGCGCATTTCCGTAGGGCGCCGGCGAGGGCCAGCCCGTTCGCTGGCCGGCCCTCCCGGAGAAGCGGTTAAACCAATGGTCCTCCTGCTTCATCAACATCGCCACCGCTGACGGTGCCACGCCAGGCACCTGTTTCATGCCCTTGGGCTTCGATGAATTTCTTGAACTTGTCCAGGTCGGCACCAACGCGCAGGCTGTCCGCGCCTACCGCCGAACCGGCCTTCTCCGCCAGGGAATCGGGTTCCCATTCGATCTCCACATTGACCCTCGTCCGGCCGGCATCCAGTGGCTCAAAGCTCACTGTTCCCGCATTGCGCGGGCCGTCCACGCTGGCCCAGCTCACCAGGGAATCCGGCACCTGCTCGATGATCTGCGCGTTGTACTCGCGCTTGACGCCGCCCACGTTGGTGGAGAAATGCAGGGCGGTGTCATCAATCTGCCGGACTGCCTCTACGCCGTTCATGAACTCCGGGAACGTCTCGAACTGTGTCCACTGGTTGTAGGCCACGGATACGGGGACATCTACGTCGACTGACTTATTGACGGTAGCCATAGGTGGTGCTCCTTCAATGTTTCATGGTGTCGGTGGGTTGGACTGCCGGTGGCGCGCCAGCCGGCTGGCTGCATAACCGCAGGCGCGCCGGTCTTGGGCGCGTCAGCGCGGTTGCTCAGCCGGCGTCGAAGCTTTCGCCGTCGTCGTCCTTGGGGGACTCCTCCGGGGGAAGGTCATTGCCGCTTCCGTCGGGAATGTCCGATGCCCTTTCCGAACCTGATTCGTCCGGGATCGTGGATTGTTCCGTGTGGTACTGCTCATCCGTGCCGCCAAAACGGCCGGCGCCGGGCTCCCCCGCACTGTCGGAATCTTCCGGATCCAGGTGGCTCAGGTTGGGCGCGCCGGTGGCGTAGGTTTCGCCGTCGGGGCTGTCCTGGCTCAGGCCTGCCTCGCTGAGGTCTTCTTCCACCCGCGGCTGGGCTTGGCCTCCGCCGGCTTCCTGCTCCGCAGTGGGGGTACCGTAGCCGCCCACTTCTTCTTCCGGTGTGGCGTTCTGCTTGTCCATGCGACCTGTCCTTTCCAAAGCGGTGGAACTGTTTATGAACTCTTCGAACCTATAAGGTCAGTAGCCTTACTGTCCATGATCGGACGTAATTAATCAGCAAACTTAGTAATCTGCCGGGTAAGGCACTACGATGTACACCGGCCTTAGGAAGGCTGGGGAACTTCACAGCCGCCCTGCGGGTCCAGCCCCGTGTAATTCAACGGGCCCGCCACAATATTCAGCGCGATCGTAGCGAACTGCGAGCACTGGGCAGGCGGGGCGTTGTAATAGCCGCGCTGGCCTGCCGCAATTGCACCAATCACCAGCCACACAACAACGATCAGCCCGATAATTGAACCGATACGCATTTTTACCTCTCAAATAACGGATGTACTGCCGGGGAAAAGCCCGGAGAACCGGAATGCGGCCGCACAGTTCCCTGCACGGCCGCACCCTGGTCAATCCGTTGGATTGGTTTCGGTGGTCAAACCGCGGTCATCCGCAGTTTGACCATCCTTTTCTTCAGCCGGTCCCGCCGGATTTGCCGATTGATTCTCTCCGGCATCCGTGGCGTCCTCGGGGCCACCCCCGGAATCATCCACCGGAACCTGCTCATCCTGCTCCGGAGCCCCCAAATCCCGTGGGATCGGGTGTCCCGGAGTGGTGATTCCGTCGTGCACCTGGCTAAAGCCGGCAACTTCGGTTGGATCAGTGGTCATACGCGCGACCGGCCCCTGCCAAGCACCCAACCAATGAGAGCCAGAACAAGCAGGATAATTCCTACCCACAGCAGGAAGCTCAAGGCTTGGTTAAATCCGCCAACAAGGAGCAAGATGATCGCGATGACACCGGCAATCACTAAAAGAGTGTTCATGTAGCTACGCATCCCTTCAAACAAATTTGTCCAGTTAGGAAGGCGTCCGCTGGGACTCCGATAGGAGATCCACCCCATATCAACGGGCACCGAACGGAGAAAATGATCTCCTTGTTCCGTACTTACCCCTAAGACCGCCGGCTCAAACAAATCCGGCTTACCAAAGTACGTGCACAGCATCATGATAGGCGGACGTCACCACACGGCACAGTAGTGATCCCGGCCATATTTCGGCACAAGTTCGCGCCGTTCGGCGTTGTACGGAAGACGAAGGGAGGCCACATGCTCATTGTTCTGTTAGGCATAGACGGGTCCGGAAAAACGACGGCGGCCAACGCCCTGGCCACGACGCTGGAGAAGAGCGGCACCAAGGCGTTGCTGCTCAGCAACCATGCCGCCCGGCGCCGGTTGTCCCTCCTTAGCGCCCGCTTCGGCTGGCACCTGCCTGCCCGCTTGGTCGACGCCATTGAGACCACTGTCCGGATCTTCAACGTCGTGGTGTCGCATGCCCGCGCCCGCTTCTTCAAAGGGACCGTGGTGATGGACCGCCACCTGCATTGCCAGCTGGCCCTCCGCCAGGCCAACGGACTGGGGCGCGGCCGCTTCCTGCCGTGGTTGCTGGCCGCACTTCCCGCGCCGGACCTCATCGTCCATTTCGACGTCGAACCCCGGGTGGCGCAGGAACGCGTCACCCGGCGTGGCACTGACCAGGAGACACTGTCCGATCTGCAGGCCTTCCGCGCGGCCTACCGCTCGCTTCCCGAATTCCCGGACTTCGTTGAGGTGGATGCCAACGGCTCGGCCGAGGAAACGCTGGAACAACTCAGGGATGCAGTGGCCCTCGCTCCGGCCAGCACCGCTAGGTCTTAGGCCCGGACCTTGGCCCGGGGCCTCAGCCGGGAGGCAGGACTCCACCGGCCTCGGATGCCAGGGAGTACAAGTACTGCCTCAAGGGCACCTCCGCCGTATATTCGGGCCGCCACAAAGGCAGGATCATCAATTCACCGGTCCGGTCCAACGTGATGGGAAATGCACCCCGTTCGCTGGTGGGCCGGATCTCGCCCACTTGCTTCAAATATCTGCCCTCCAGGCTGGAGGAGCTAACAGGAACCAACCGGGACCCCCTGGCGGCCACTTCCAGTGGCTGGAACAGCGCGAGCCGGCCCGAGCCGTCCATGGCCACCTCCGCGAAGGCCGTACCGCCGTCGTCATCCGCTCCGGCGATGTGTCCCAGGACGTAAACGCCGGGCCACGGAGCCGAGGAGCGGGAATCCACCACCGGAAGGGAGCTGCGGCCGTCCTCCCGCAGCATGGCAACCACGCCACCGACGATTTCAGCCAGCTTGGGAACCACCATGGATTGGGGCTGGGTTATCAACGGCAAGGCTCCGGTCTGGGGCGTACTGCGGTGCATCGCCGTGCCGAGAAAGTCACCGAACCTGCCCATGAATGCCTCCAGAGAGGGCCCCGCTGCTGAAGCCCTCAGAATAGAGTGCAGCCACGAGCCGGAAGCTGTCCAGAGCCTATTGGGCGAAGGCCGTGTTAGTCCCGTGGCCGCATCAGCGGCGGGTTGAGGATCGCACGGGTGGGTTGACCCGCCGTCGGGCGTGCTTCCGGGGTGAGGCGAAACAGCGCTGCCGGCCGTCCCGCGTCGCCCGCGGTCATGCGGCCTGTGTCCTCCAGGAAGCCGGGCGTGCCGGTGGCTTTCCGATGGAAGTTGCGGGGATCCAGCCGCGTCCCCCACACAGCCTCATACACGGACCGGAGTTGGGCAATGGTGAACTCCTCCCCGCAGAATGCTGCGCCCAATGGTGAGTACTCGAGCTTAGCCTTGGCCCGTTCCAGCGCATCCTGCAGAATGCGCGCGTGATCGAAAGCGAGACCTACCTCGCCGTCCATGATCGCGGCCACGGGATACCACGCTGCCTTCTCGGCGTCGCTGCCCGCAGCCAGGACGGGGAAGTCCGGGGCGAGCAGCAGGTGGGCCACAGTCAGGATCTCACCACGGGGATCGCGGCCCTTGGGCCCGTAGCTCCCCAATTGCTCCAGGTGGCCGGGGAGGCGTTCGACGCCGGTCTCCTCGGCGAGCTCCCGCGTCGCCGCCTCGAGCAGGTCCTCACCCGGAAGGACGAACCCGCCAGGGAGGGCCAGTTGGCCCCGGAAGGGCTCGATGAGGCGGGTGATCAGCAGGACGTTCAAGCTGCCCTCACGGACAGTCAGGGCAACGACATCCACAGTCACTGGGAAGCGGGCAGGGGCGTTCGAAGGCATGCAGCAATCGTAGGCAATTATCGTCATGTTGACAATAAAGGCGTCTGCTGCCTAGGCTATCGTTATCGTCAAAGTGACGATAACCAATGAGAAGGAGCACACCATGGCAACCATCAAGCGCTACCCCGGGATCAACCACTTCCTCGGCAGCCCCACCGGCTACGTAGTCCACCTGCAGAAAGGGCAGGTCCGGCACCAAGGCGTGGGCCAGGCATTCTGGTTCCGCCAAGCCGACTCCGTCCTCAGTGAAGTTCCCGTGGACGACCAGGAATTGCCCACCCTGTTCCACGCCATCACCCGCGACCACCAGGACGTCAGCGTGCAGGCCAACGTGACGTACCGCTTCGTCGACCCCGTGGCTGTATCGAACCGCCTCGACTTCGGGCTCCACCCTGCAGGTGAACCGGCGGCAACCGGGCGCAAACAGGTGTCAACCATCATCGGCCAGCTCTGCCAGAGCCACGCGATCGACCAGATCGCCACCACCACGCTGGCCGAAGCCCTGGAACGGGGAGTTTCCCAACTCCGCCTGCTCCTGTCCGAGGCCTTGCGGGCCGATGCGAGGCTGCAGTCCACCGGCATCGACATCCTCGGCGTTCAGGTACTCGCGGTCCGGCCCGAATCCGACGTTGAACGGGCCCTCCAAACACCCGTTCGCGAACAACTGCAGGCCGAAGCCGACCGGGCCGTGTACGAAAGGCGCGCAGTCGCCGTCGAACGTGAACGGACCATCTCCGAGAATGAGATGGCAAGCCAGATTGAACTGGCGTCCCGGCGCGAACGGCTGGTGGCGCAGGAAGGTGCCAACGCCCGCAGGGCAGCGGAGGAAAAGGCCGCCGCGGGGTTGATCGAGGCCCAAGGGTCTGCCGAGCGAACCGGTATCAGCGCCGCAGCGGAAGCCAACCAGATCCGGCTGGTCGGAGAAGCGGCTGCCGCCCGCGAGGCTGCCACCATGCAGGTCTACCGCGACATGGACCAGGCAACGCTGCTGGCACTGGCGCTCCGGGACGCCGCCGGCTCACTTCCCAACATCGGCAACCTCACCATCACACCTGACCTGCTCACAGGCGCACTGGCCGGGCTGTTCAAAGACACCGCTGCACCCGTCACCGAATATCCCACTGCACCTGTCACCAATTATCCCGCTGTAACCGTCACCAACTATGAGGACCGATAATGGCAAACCCCCGGATCGTCTTCGTCCATCGACGCACCGAACTCCAGGAACTCCTGGACCGGCACGCCACCCGCGGTCAGGCAGAATTCTTCCTCCGGACCCGGGGGCGCAATCTGCAGGACGTCCAGGACCGGCACGACAAACTCACCGCAGCCCTGGCCGCCATGCGCGCCTCGATCCCGGCGGAGTGGCGGCAGGCCGACGTCGAACGTGCCGACCTGAGCCGCTTCCTCCTCGCCGACGACGACATCGTCGCCGTGGTGGGACAGGACGGGTTGGTGGCCAACGTCGCCAAGTACCTCAACGGCCAGCCGGTGCTCGGCATCGACCCCGAACCCGGCACCAACCCCGGTGTTCTGGTAAACCACTCTCCAGCCCAGGCGGCAGCCCTCCTGGCCGCCGCCGATTCGGCGGGCCTCCCCTGCCAGGACCTCACCACCGTGACGGCAACGCTCGACGACGGGCAGCAGCTTTCGGCCCTCAACGAAGTGTTCGTCGGCCACGCCTCGCACCAGTCGGCGAGGTACCAACTAACGGCGCCTCGCGCTGACGGGAAGCCTGCAAGCGAGCGCCAATCGTCCTCCGGGCTCATTGTTTCCACCGGGACAGGAGCCACCGGATGGTGCGCATCGATTGCCCTGGAACGGGGAGGCCGGACGCTGCCGGCTCCAACAGACCCCCGATTGGCCTGGTTCGTGCGGGAAGCGTGGCCCTCCCCCATCACGGGAGCTTCGTTGACGGAAGGTGCCCTGTTAGCCGGCGAGTCGCTGCGGATCACCGTGGCGTCTGACCAGTTGGTGGTGTTCGGAGACGGCATGGAAGACGACCGGCTCACGGCATCCTGGGGGCAGGAGATCACCGTTGAGCTGGGCCGGACACCGCTCCGGCTGGTGGCCTAGCGTGGGGCGGTCCTGCGGAGATATTCACGGAGGCCCGGGATGGCGTATTCAATTTTTCCTCGGCCTGCCGTTTCAATGAGCCCGGCCGCCAAAAGCCTTGCACGATACTTCGAAACGAGGCTGGTGCTTGCTTCTATCCGTTCACCGATATCCGCAACTGCTGATGGCCCATCGTCTAGAGACATAGCGCGCAGAAACTCGACGTCCTTCGCTGATGCCTCCGCAAGGGCGGCCTCAATGACCACGCGCTCGTTCCTTCTCGCGGCAGCAGCCAATGCACGGTCAGCCGCTTCCACGGAGATGACCCCGCCTTGAGTCTCGGCCTCACGCCACAAAAAGTAGCCAACCAACTGAATCAGAAACGGATACCCACCGGTGGCCTCCGCCGCTTTGGCTACCAAGTCAGGCGCGATGCTGATCTCCGCTGCTTCAAAGGTATGAGTGAACGATTCTTCAACTTCACGGATGGCCGCTGCATGGAGGTCGATCTTGTCCGCCCTGCGCAGGAACGTGGCAACTCCTTCGTTCAGGAGGTCGGACACTGCTGAGGGTAGCCCCGCGAAGATCAATGCAATGGGCAGCTTGTCCTGAATGAAGTGCTGAACGTTTGCAGCCAACTGTGCCAGTTCCGTTCGATCTGCAGCATGAATCTCATCAACTGTTATCAGCAGCCCCGTTCCATTTTCGTCCAGTATCCGCAGCAGGGCCTCCCCCAACTCCCGCCAGTCAACCTGACGCTCAGGCGTGAGTTGGGACGTGATACTGAATCCAGCGACGGAGATGCCAGTGATTCGACGACGTGCCGTGGGCTGATCACTCAACTCTTCGGCAAGGCGACGCATCTTTTCGCCAATGCGCCCCATAAAGGCCCCTGCTGCCGTCTCGGAGATGACCGCCCACCCGCGCTCCCGCGCCAGATCATGGGCTTCGCCGATCATGACTGTCTTGCCAATGCCGCGGGCCCCGGTAAAGATCGACAGCAGCCCAGGCGCTCCTGAACCCAGGCGTAAACCGTACTCGAACTCGTCCAACAGTCCGCCGCGCCCGATGACTTCCGGCGGAGTTGCTCCCGCTGTGGGCCTGAAGGGGTTTTGAGTCCGCGGCATTCGTCCTCCTGCGCTCCGAGGTTACATCGGTTAGTTAGGTTAGTTAGGTTAGTTAGGTTAGTTAGGTTAGTTAGGTTAGTTAGGTTAGTTAGGTTAGTTGTTCCATCCTATCGGCGCGTACAGACGCGCGGCCCTTGCCCGCAGCGCTGGTTCTTCAGCCGCGGCACGGGATCTAAAGCTCGCCCCTAACACCGCTGGTAGGGCGTCCGAGGTCGGCGAGATCCCTGACGCCGGCACCCACTTTCCGCTCCTCAGCCATTTTGTCGTTCGATTGGGCTAATGTGGCCTCACTTACCGATTTGAGACCATGGGGGTCATCTTGGAATTTGCAGAACGGCTGGCCGCCCTCGCGGCTAAAGTTCGCCAGCAGCGCGGCGTCATTGAAACAGAGGAAGCAACCAAGAATGCTTTTGTGATGCCGTTCATCAGCTCCATACTCGGCTACGACGTGTTCAACCCGCTGGAAGTTATCCCGGAATTCACTGCCGACGTAGGCGTCAAGAAGGGTGAAAAGGTTGACTACGCCATCGTGAAAGATGGTGAAATTCAGATTCTTATCGAATGTAAGAAGTCGATCGAGCCGGTCAAGATCGAACACGCGTCGCAGCTGTTCCGCTACTTTGCCGTCACTAATGCGCGGATCGCCATTCTGACGAACGGTGAGACCTATCAGTTCTTCACTGATCTCGATGCCCCCAACCGCATGGATGCAAAGCCATTCCTTGTCCTGGACCTTAACGACATCGATGAGAGCCTCTTGCCCGAACTGCAGAAACTGACGAAGGACGTCTTCGACCTCGATTCGATCATCGGCGCCGCCAGCGAGCTCAAGTACATTGGCGAACTGAAGCGAACCTTGGCAACGCAGTTTCGAGAGCCCGAGGACGAGTGGGTGAAGTTCTTGACCACCCGTGTCTATGCAGGACCCTATACACAGAGAGTACGCGAGCAGTTCACCACTCTGGTAAGCAAGGCGACGAAGCAGTTCCTCAATGATCAGGTCAATGAACGATTGAAGAAAGCACTCGGCGCACAGGCATACGCTCCGGCTGAGGATCTGACGACGGCTTCAGCTGTTTCCAGCCAGCCGGTGGCCGATGCAGACTTGGCGGAGGCTGACGCAATTGAGACCACCCTCGAAGAAATCGAGGGATACCAGATCGTTCGAGCCATTGTTTGCAGTGAAGTTAAACCCACGCGGGTCGTCCAGCGTGACGCGAAGTCCTATTTCGCCGTCCTTCTGGACGACAACAACCGCAAACCGATTGCCCGTCTCCACTTCAACCGGTCACAGAAGTACATCGGATTGTTCGATGCGAACAAAGAGGAAACAAGGATTCCGATCAATTCCCTGGAAGAAATTTACGAGCACGCTGATACCTTGCGCGCCAGCGTCAAGAACTACGTCTGACTGTAGCTTCCCTCCTCGGATGTCCCGACCTGGACTTGGTCGGGACATCCCGCAACCTGCCCCTCTTGGCCCACCTCGCCGCACCTGTCAACCGTTGAACCTCAAAAACCCCCGCGATAGGGTGACCGGACCGTCCACCCGCACCTTCGTCTGGAAATCCTGGGAGAAACCATGACACAAGTGAGACGTCGACTGGCTGCTGTCACAGCAGCCTTGGCCCTAAGCGTGACGAGCGGAGCGGTAGCCAGCCCGGCTTTCGCCGATCCGCGCCAAACAGACAAGAACCCAACAGCTACCGGCTACGGCGGCGCAGTGAGCACCGTGGACCCCGAGGCCTCCGCCGCCGCGATAGAAGTCCTGCGGAAAGGCGGCAACGCAGCCGACGCCGCCGTCGCAGCAGCCGCCACCTTGGGTGTGACAGAACCGTACAGCGCCGGCATTGGCGGCGGCGGGTACTTTGTGTTCTATGACGCCAAGACCCAGCAAGTGGGGACAATCGACGGACGTGAAACAGCACCGGCAGGCATGCCCGAGGACGCCTTCATCGATCCGGAAACGGGTAAGCCCTACCCGTTCACCCCGGATCTGGTCACCAGCGGCGTCTCCGTCGGCGTCCCCGGAACGCCTGCCACGTGGGAACGAGCCCTTGAGCGTTGGGGCACCCTCAGCCTGGGCGAGGCATTGAAGCCTGCCATCAAGGTGGCCAACCGGGGTTTTGTGGTGGACCAGACCTTCCGCCAGCAGACGTTGGACAACAAGCTGCGCTTTGACACTTTCACCTCCACTCAGGACCTGTTCCTGCCCGGCGGTGACGCTCCCGCCGTCGGAAGCGTCTTCAAGAACCCCGAACTCGCCGAAACGTACCGGCTGCTCGCCAAGGACGGCACTGCCGCTTTCTACGGCGGGGCATTGGCCCAGGAGATCGCGGCCACGGTTCAGGCTCCGCCCACATCCGGTGACACCGACCTGCCTGTACCGGTGGGTTTCATGACAACGGACGACCTCGCGAACTACAAGGCACTCGATCAGGACCCCACACACGTCGAGTACCGCGGGTATGACGTCTATGGAATGGCACCCTCCAGCAGCGGTGGAACCACCGTGGGTGAGGCCCTGAACATCCTGGAGCCCTTCGACCTTGCCGGCATGGAGACCACTGACGCACTCCACCACTACCTGGAGGCGAGCGCGTTGGCGTTCGCGGATCGTGGAGCCTACGTGGGCGATCCCAAGTTTGTGGATGTTCCCACTGCGGCGCTGCTTGACGATGTCTTTGGCAAGGAACGTGCGTGCAGGATTGATCCGGCTGCAGCGGCTACCAAGCCGGTGGCTCCCGGCGACGTCACGGATTACGACGGCGCGTGCCCGCCTTCCGATGCACCGCTCGCCGAGGAGACGGACACCGAGAACATCTCCACCACGAACCTGACGGTCGCCGACCGCTGGGGCAACGTCGTGGAGTACACGCTGACGATTGAGCAAACAGGCGGATCAGGCATTGTGGTTCCGGGCCGCGGCTTCCTGCTGAACAACGAGCTCACTGACTTCACCACGGTGTACAACCCGGACGACCCCAACAGGATTCAGCCCAACAAACGTCCCCGGTCGTCCATGTCGCCCACCATCATCCTGAAGGATCAGAAGCCGTTCCTGGCGCTTGGATCGCCCGGCGGGTCAACCATCATCACCACGGTGCTGCAGACCATCCTCAACCGGGTGGACCTGGGCATGAGTGTCTCCGAGGCGTTGGCAGCTCCGCGGGCGGCGCAAAGGAACACCCTCAATGTCACGGCAGAGCCTGCCTTCATTGAGGCATATGACGATGGGTTATCCACCCTTGGCCACACGCTGGTTCCGGCCGGTGATGCCTTCACGTCGGCGGCAGAGATCGGGGCGGCGACAGCGATCGAGTTCGGTGAGGACGGCCTGTTGACAGCTGCCGCTGAGCCGGAGCGACGCGGCGGCGGCTCAGCGATGGTTGTGTCCGAGGGGAAAGGCCCCAAACAGAGATAGACCTAGCTAGAAAGTGAGCAGTCCGCGGACAGTAGTCCGCAGACCGGCCAGCACAGGATTGGCGGGCTCGCTTGCCGCGAAGGACATCAGTCCCCGGCAAGCGGGCCCGGCGTCTGTCAGCTCTCATTGCCCGCTCCTGTCTGATCGCCGTTCAAGCAGGAATCGTGCAAACATCACTACTGCGCCAACGACTGCAATGACCCCCGAGACAGTAGACCACCACGCGGGGTTGTTGCCGTTGCTCATGAAGATGGACACGCCGTACGTGCCGAGGACCAGAGCCAGCAGCAGCCGGACCAGGGGTGTGCGGTTCATGATGGACTCCTTCATTGGGTTGTGGTTCAAGCCAGGTCGCGTTTGGTGAAGACGCCGAGGGCTACGGCGCCGACTGTGGCTAACCAGCCGAGCGAGGTCAGCAGAGACCACGACGCCGGCTGGCTGAGGATCGCCCGATCCGCCCAGTCCGCTGCTGCCAAGGGAAAGACGAACTGACCGGCCTCCTGCATCAGCTGAGCAGCAAGCCCCGGGAGCACCAAGGTCAGGGGAACAAGGAAGAGACTCACTTGGTGGTTCCTCACCACCGAACCAATCGAGTATCCCCATGCGGCACCCATGCACCCCGTCGCCGCGAACACACCTGGAGCATGGATCCCGGTTGTTCCGGACACCAAGGCACCAAGGGCCGCACAAAGTTCTGCCGTGGCAACTCCCAAGGCGGAAGCCGCAACCATGGTGGATCCTGCCCTTGCTGCGAACGCCGGGATCCGCTGGAACAAGAGAACCCGCAGATGGAGCGATCCTGTCCTGAAGGCCGAGGTGAACGCGAAAGAACCCAGCAGCGCGGAGCCTGTGAGTACCAGGGAAAGGGCAGACTTCAACAGCACTGCTTCGGTTCCGGGGGACGACGGCCCGGATTCAAAGTAGGCGAGGGTATACAACGTTCCGGCGAGCGCACCCACCAGTAACGAACCCACGGCCGCGTCACGCCATAAGGACGGCCGGACCAGATCCGAGATAAAGGCTGCTGACAAGTTGCCCACTCAGAATTCCGTGCCTTCGAGCACCTTGGCTGCGGCAAACCCACTGGCTGCCAGCCATCCCGAGCACACGGCAAAGGCGGGGACCGGGTCGAGGAGCCCGTCAAGAGGCAATGACGCCACACCTGCCAAGGCTCCGGACGGAAGCCATCGCGCTGCTTCCGGGAAGCTCAAGAGCAACGGCAACTCGACAGCCAGCGGAAGGAGCATGGTGACGATCGTCGTTGCGTAGTAATGCCGGATGATCCAGCCCAGTGAGCAGCCCCACAAGGATGCCATGGCCCCGGCGAGGACGACTCCTGGCAGGAAGCGCCACGATTCAGGGGACAGGAGTTCGGCGTGGGCCGCGGCGGGTACGGCGAACGCGACGCTCGCACCCCACAAAGCAATACCGGTCAGCATGATGCCGCTGCCTATGGCCAACGCGGCAGCGTACTTGGCAACCGCCACGGCAACCAGTCCGGACACCAGGACGGTACGCCGCAAAGTGTCGTAGTAGGACTCCCGGGACACCACATAGCTCCCGGCAAAGGCAGCTACTACGGCGATGCTTGCCGCCAAACCCCAGAAAGCCTGGATGTGGTAACCCGGCGGCACGGCTTCGGAGTTGCCAGGCCAGCCGGCGAAATTGGCGATGAACCACGGCACCAGGGCCGCGAACGCCAGCACACCGAGCACCGAGTAGCCGCTCATGTACCGCAGGAGTTCGGACCGGACCACGTCCATGATCGTTCCCCGCACGTCGTCCTTCACCATGAGTCCTCGAGGATGCGGAAGTACGCAGTCTCCAGGCTGCCCCCACCGATCGCTTTGGCCTGCGCCAAGGATCCTTGGAACATGGTTCGGCGCTTCAGCACCACCACGCTGTCCGCCACGTGTTCCAGTTCAAGTAATTGGTGGCTGGAAACAAGTGCGCTCCCACCTGCTGCGGCGAAGCCCCTGAGAAACTGGCGCAGCCACTGGATGCCTTCCGGATCCAGCCCGTTTGCGGGCTCGTCGAGGACCAGAAGCTTTGGATCGCCGATGATTGCGGATCCAATGCCCAGACGTTGACGCATTCCCAGGGAATAGTCCTTGACCTTCCTGTCGGCGTGCTCGGCGAGGCCCACTTGCTCCAGGACCCGCTCCACATTGTCCCTGCCCACGCCTGCGGCCACTTGGCAGATCTGGAGGTGCCGGCGACCACTCAGGCCAGGCTCCATATCCATGCAATCGAGGTTCACCCCCACCTTGGTGGCCGGCCTCCGCAGTCCCCGGTACCCCGTCCCGAAAACTGTGGCACTTCCGGAGGTCGCGGCCACCAAGCCAGTCAATCCTGCGAGCGCCGTGCTCTTGCCGGCACCGTTGGGGCCGATCAGTCCTACAACACTGCCTGCGGGCACCTCGAAGGACAGGTCGTCCACCACCAATTGGTCTCCGCGTTTCTTGCTGAAGTGTGCAAATTTGGCGTAGACAGTCATGGGGCACCTTTCGTGGGGTCGGTTCCGGACACGGACGAGCCCGGCCACAACGGCGACCCGGTGATGGCGTTCCAAAGCCACTCCCCCAGGCTCACGCTTGTGCCGCCGCTGATCACGGCGCGTCCGGACGCAGGGGTGGAGGATGCGAAGGCGTGCATCTCGCCTGGGTAGGCAAGCACCGGCACCAGGGCGCCCGGGAAAGTCACCGGCCCTACCGTCTCCACTGGTGCGTTGATGTTCGACGGCGGCTGGTCACCAACGCTGGCCCTGGCCACTTCCAGGTTGACCACCATGCCCTGCGTTTGCAGGATCACCTCGTCCCCCGCGGAGATCGAGTGTGTCCCGGACACCGTTGGCATGACAATACGAAGATCGCCGTCGCTGTAGGTGTAGCCGGCAACCGTGGTGGGCCTGACGGGAACTGCTGCGAGAAGGGCAGCAACGCACAGCACGCCAGCCACCACAACTACTGCACGCCTCCAGAAAGGACTTCCCTGCCTGGCCGCGGAGCCGAAGAAGGCAAGGACATTCTTGAGGACCACTGCGAGGAGCAGGCAAGAACCAGCGGCCACAACCACGTGTCCCACCAGCCCAAGCTGCAGGAAGACGGGCACCAGTCGTTGGAAGCCAACCAAGGTGAAGGCTGCGCCCGACACAAAGCCCGCCAGGCCAAACCACGGCAGCCACCCCTGATGGTGATTGCTGCGGGGTGCACCCAGCAGCCAATAGCCGACGACGCCGGCCAGTGCATCCAGGGCTTTCCTGCGCAGGTGCGGCACATCCAGCCACGACATCAGTGCCACATAACCGTCCAGCTTGATGAAGGGGAACAGGTTCAGGACCGCCACCGCGAAGCAGATCACCCCGTACAGCAGGACAGCATCGCCAAGCGGGGAGGCCGGGAGGAATAGGTGCGTTGCCAGGGCCAGGCTACCCAAGGCAGCGTGGACCACCGGACCGGCCAAGGCGATCACGACGCGTTGCTTGCGGGATCCCAGGCGCCAACCGTCCGTCACGTCGCAGAAGAATGCCGGAGACAGGTAGAACAGCATGATGCCGATGCGTCTGGGCGTGCCTCCGAAGTACGTTAAGGCCATTCCGTGGCCCAGTTCGTGCAGCAGCGTGGAGGCGAACATGGCCGCAACCACAAAAACATACGCTTCCATGGGCAACGGTGTGGACAACACCCGGACGATATCTTCGCTGGCCGTGACAAGGCCGAGGAGGCCTGCCACCAGAACGATCGCAAGGGCGGCCGCTGTTTCCCGGCGTACCAGGACCGCCAACGCCGGGCGCAAGGCCTGGAGCAGGGGCGCCGGATTGAACAGCGTGAGTTGGACAGTCAAGGGTGCCCGGAACTGCACGCGACGGACCTCTGCACGGTGCGGACCGGCGTCGAAGATTCCGGTGTGGGCCAACCGGCCCACCACGTTTTCCACGTCCTCCGCAGTCCATTGGCTCCCGAGAGCAGCTGCTACCTGCCCGGGCAGCAGGGTGCCGTCAACGGTCCGCAGCACCGCGGCCACGTCAGCCGAAACGCGGGCCTTTGGCACCTGATTCAGGGCAACGATCCACGGACCACCCGCGTCGAGGGGTTGATCGATGGACGCCACGGAACTGAGCCGCACCGGCCATTCAAGCGGCTGAGCTGCGGACCGGGACATATTGTTGCGCAGGCTCATATCAGCGGGTGCGGGGTCGTATGGCCGGAGGATTCCCACCCGGCCCTCCGGTTATCCGGGATGGACAGCCCCTTGGTTTCGTCCATTGTCAACTGCAGGGCACCCGGGCAGACCACTTTGCCGCTGACCCAACCCAATTCCCGGATCCGTACCGGAAGGCGGTGCGTGAGATCCACCCAGTGTGAGCCGACGCCGCGCGATGCCAGGTGCCGGACCAGGGCGGCTGCATCAGGAACTGGCTTGCCTGCGGGGATTCCGGACTCTGCGAAGGAACCAACCCAGTCCTGAAGTCGCTGAACAGCGCCGGGGGTTGACCAGTAGGCAGCGCGCGAATCGTCGTCAGTGACCTGCAGGGTGGCGCTGCTCGCGTGCGGTGTCCGGGCCAGGAAAAGCTCACGGATCTGCAGGCCTTCCTGGAGCGCCCCGAGCAACGCCGTCAGCGGGTCGGCAGACGTTTTTAGCCCAACCGCGCCAAATCCCGGCCCGCTGCCATCACAAATGATGCAGACCGCCGTGTGCAGCGGGGAGCCGTATTCCGGGACAAACGCGAGACACGGATCTATGCCGGCGGTCTTGGCTGATTCGAGAAGCTGGGTCAGGCCGCGGCAGTCCGGCAGGCCCTTCAGACGGGCAGTGTCTATTTGATGGAGCGGACTTCCCTTGTACCAAGCGGTCAGGAAACTGTCTCGTTCCAGGACCTCGGCCAGGGCAGCAGCTTGGGCAAAGGTTGCCGTTGGACCGGACGCTGCCCCATTGGGAGAGGGATCAAAGAAGACATCCCACGGTTCGCCAGGCTGTTGAGGACCGTAGTCCACCACCGGAGCCGGAACTTGTGATTCGGCACCGGTTTGCAGGTTGCGTGCGCGGTACCAGGGGAAGTCGTAAGCCAGTGCGGAGGCCCGTCCCAGCCCCGCCGAGACAAAGTCGATGCGGCGGTCCTCGTCCGTTGACACGGCCAGGACATCCCGATCGCCCTCAACGCGGACCAACGCGAAGCGCTCCACGGCTTCTCCGGCGGCACGGATCATGGAGGCACGTCGACGAAGGTCGAAGGCCCCCACCGCGGATGAGTACCCCGTGCCGGCGGCGGCGGCGGTGTTGGACAGATAGCCCACGGTCCGCCAAAGGCCCACCTCATTGGGCAGGTGAACGGTTGCCTCGGAAAGCAGGCCCGAGGCCGGGTCAAGCGTGGTGACGGCATCAATGCTCATGGGCCACACACCCAGAGTTCAACGTCGTTCAGTTCCGGACTGGGCGTAGCCAACCGGACAGGCCGGCGCTCAAGGATCTCCAGCCCGGCCGCCGTGATCTCGGACTCGATCAGGTGGTTGCTGACAAAGGCGACCTCACTGGTGTAGGCGGAGGACCGGTACGTGCCGCCCTCGTTGAAGCTGACGTGGATCATGGTCACGTGCCTGGCGCCGTTTACGGGATCGCGGCTTTCCGCGGTGATCAGGAAGGCGTCGTCCCCAAGAGCGGAAACTGTTGTGCCGCCGTCGTAGGTTCCCGACGTTCGGTGGCTGTCAGCATTCAGGACGGTCAGCAGGAAGCGACCGTCGGCGGCCAGGGAACCGCGGACCCGCCGGAAGAGGTTCCGGCGTCCTTCCGGGTCAAGGAGCGTGATGGAACTGGCACCGAGGACAACGCAACCGTAACCGCCGTCGGGCTCCAGCGTGGACATGTCCGCCTCCACCAGTTCAACCGGGACACTGCGGGGGTTGAACTCCTTGGTCCTGACTTTCCGGGCGAGCATCGCCAGCATCTCCGGTGAGGAGTCGACGGCCGTCAGGGGGCGTCCCAAGGCCAGCAGGGCACGGGTGATCCGGCCGGACCCGGCGGCAAGCTCAAGGATGGGCCCGTTGGTGCTGCGGGCTGCCGCCAGGATTTCGGGAAGCTCGGTGAGGTCGTCGGCAGTGATCAGGTCGTAGAGGCGCGATCCTGATGCACTGTAAAGATCCTCGGGCGGATCAACGTGACCCAGGACGCGCAGAATGGCGTCTGCGGTTTTGTCTGGTGTCGGTTTCATCGACTTGTCTCCTCCGGAAGTGGCCGTTGAAAGGTGCGCGCGGGCGGGACCAGAACCTCCCGCCCGCGCACGGGTCAGGTCGCGGCGATTCCGACGACGATGCCGGCGATGATGATCACGTCACCGACGCGGATGTACCACGGTGTGTCATCCGGGGTATCGAGATTTTCCACTTCCTCGATGGACAGTTGGAGCGTCATTGCTGCCTCCTTTCAGGGTGTTGTTCAGGGGGACATGGTTGGCCTAGGTGATGCTGACGGCGATGATGCCGATTGCCACACCTTGGGTGACGCCGACGAACCAGTTGGTGAAGTCCGGAGTATCCATGGATTCGATCTCCTGGACGGAGATATTGAGCTGCTTGTGCATGTGGTGCTGTTTCACCTCCTTCCTTGGGTCGGGGCTGGATGTAGTGGACCCGCCATCAGGTGATGGTGACGGCGATCGTCACCAAGGCGAGCCCGCAGGAGATTCCCTTGATCCGTTCGTCCCAGTCATCGGGTACATCCATGGCTTCAAGTTCCTGGATATGCAGGTCCAGGGTCTTCGGTGCAGTAAGGCTGCTCATGTAGTCACCTCCTTTCCCTTGCCGTCGGTGTAGTGGCATGTGGCAAGTTCGATGCGGCCCGCTGTCCCCCGCCGGCCGGGTCCACTCCAGCCGGGTCCTCTCCCGGCTGGAGGACCTGCAGGACCTGTGCTGCAGTGAGTCCGCGAAGCATGGGCAGGACGCCGCCCCAGTTCCTGATCGAGGAGCTGGCGGCTTCCTGCGCGGTACCGTGCGCGACGACAGTGGGTTGGTTTAGTCCCCATCTGCGCATCAGTTCGGCGATTCCCAGCGCAGGATTCGGCGGCAGGCTGGAGTCTGTCCCGGTCACGGCTGACCAGAGCGCGGCCAGTCTGCGGGCGTCGCCCCAAGCCGCTGCCCCGCGGGTGATCTCTTCCCAAATCGCGGGGATGATGGCGGCGGTGGCACTCATTTTCCGGATTCCTGCGTGATAGGCGAGCTCGTTGGCGACGTACCAATGCTTGGCGCCGTAAGGGTCCCGGCCTGCCAAGGACCATCCGGTGTGTGTTTCCTGGCTGAGCCGCGCGGCCGACAGTCTCAACCCCGGAGAATCCTCCTGTGTGAGGCGTTGCCCCAAGGCAACGATCCGGCACAGCAGCAGGTGGGCGTCGTCGTCGAAAATGCTGGCGCTGCTGCCCGCAACAGTTCCGGCCACGCGCAGGAAAGCTTCCAGCAACCCCTCCAGAAGCAGGTGCCGCGGCAAGTCCGCCAGATGCGCTGCGTCCAGGACCGCGGCATCGGCAGCCAAGTGCCGTGAGGCCAGGAGCCGGCGCCCGACGGCGGTGTCCAGGCACGCTACTGCGCTGACTTCCGCTCCGGTCCCTATGGTGGACGGCATGAGGACAGTCCGTGGGCGCTCATGGGGTGCAGCCATCGCCGGCACCACCATCAGGCCGGACCTCCTGGCATGGCGCTCCACGTATACAGCCAGGCTGGGGTCGGCGGAGAACAGCGCCCCCAGCTTCACGGCATCCATGACCGAACCGCCGCCCAGGCCTACCACGGTCCGCAGTCCCTTGGCCAGGACAAACGCAGTGACCTCACGGACCCTTTCCGTATCGACGGGCCCGGCAGGGAGTTCCAGAATTGGTGCTCCTCTCAGGTCGCCTGCCAGCAGCCGGTCGCGTTGCCCGCCGAGCGCAGGATCAAGCACCAAACCGGTGCGCCCGCGCGTCAGGGCATGCAGATACTTCGGTGACATTCCGGCGTCGAGAATGACGCTGCGGGTCCGCCACGTTTTGTCGGCGATCATCCGAAAACTCCGTCCCGACATGCGTCCTGGAGGCCCTTGAAGATTGCCTCTTTGAGCTCGGCGAAGTTGTCGGGCGTATAGACGAGGGCAGGAAGGAGTTGGATCCGGCCGGGGCCGGGTTGGACCAAGGCACCCGCGTGATGGATGCGCCTCACCACGGCAAGCACTGCGTTCGACGCCAACGGAACACCATTGCTGCTCAACAGTTGGATGCCCCTCATGCAGCCACGGCCGGACGTGTTTCCCACGCCTGGAATAGCCGTCAGTGATTCGATGAGCTCGTCCAGCCCTTGCGAAACCTCCGCATTGAGCCGCTCATGGTCGAGCCTTTTCATTTCATCGATGGTTGCCAGGATGGCCGCGCACGCAGCAGGAGTTCCGGCTTGTGTTTCACCTTGGACGAAGATGGCCTCGCTGGAGTCGAACGCGGCGGTGACGCGTGTTCCTATCAGCAGGGCAGCGCAGGCGGAAGTCCCGTTGGTCAGACCCTTCGAGGTGATAATTACGTCCGGGCCTTCGGCCCATTCATCGGACACGAACCAGGACTTCACGCGGCCGAATCCCGTGGCAACCTCGTCCGCGACGATCAGGAAGCCATGGTCTTTTCGGTAGCCCAGCAGTTGGCTGACGAATTCTTGCAGGAGTGCGTCCGCTCCGGAGCCGAGGACCGGTTCCACAACCACGGCAGCTATCCGGTGCCCTTCCCGCCGCATCAGCGCGGCAAGCCCTTCGCCGCCGTCGTCTGCACTGACGTGCCTGATATTGCGGGTGTCCACCCCGTACACTGCTTGCCCCAGGTCATCGCCGCCCAGCGCATGGCTTCCGTAGGTGAGGCCGTGGTAGCTACGCTCCAAGCCGACGATCAGCTTTTTCTCCGGATGTCCCGCCAAGGCCGCATACTGCCGCGCCAGTTTCATGACGGCGTCGTTGGCGGCACCGCCGGACGTGGAGAACAGCACACGCTGGAACGGGTGGGCAGGCAGGGACAACAAGGCGTCCGCTGCTTGGATTGCTTTGCCGTGGGCAGACCGGAAAAGGGGAAGGTACGACGCCGTCTCCAACTCCGCTGCCATGGCCGCAGCGATCCGCTGGTTGCCGTAGCCGAGGTTGGCGTTCCACAGACCGCTCTTGGCGCAGATGCGTCGGCGGCCGTCCGCGAAGGTCACGTGGACGCCTTGGGCCGCGGTTGCCGTGTAACTCTCCGCCACGAAGTCGTGTTGGGGAATCAGCGGCACCCACAGTGGCAGCATTGTGCGGGGTGACTGGCCGGTCATCACCGGACTCCGAGGATGTCGATGCCCAACTGGTCGAACTGCGCCACCACGGCGCGTACCGAGCTTTCCGCTTGCGCGGCGGGAACGCCCAGTGCCGGGGCGGCCAGTATCGCGGCGGTGTTGAAGTCCTGGAGGTTGGACACTGCCTCCACGATGGTTGCCGCATCCTTGCCGATCTTGAACAGTCGGCCTGTCTTAGGATCCAACAACGTGTGTTCACCGCCGCGGTGCAGGATAAACGGGGCGTCAGGCGAGGCCGTACTGCTGCTGTCCAGTGCGCCGTAGAGGCTGCGCCCGAAGCCCACCAGCTGGGTTGCTGCCCTTTCTTCCCGGGGAATGAACTTCCAAGCGTCCAAAGCTGCCAGATACCGGGGTAGCCAAGGCCTTTCCCGGAGCAGGCGGCGGATGTCACCCGGTTCGGATACCGCAGCCACGGAGGACTCCGGGTGGAGGGCCAGGGACCGGAGGCGCAGGTCATGAAGGGGGTCGCCCACTTGGCCGATCCTGGTTCCGTAGGGTCCGTTAAGGATCCGTCCGTCCCCGGTGATGTGGAGCCGGGGCATCACCAGGCTGTGGGTGGCCAGTCCGCTGAGCAAAGCACGTTCTGCCAGCACTGCGTTGACTTCAGTCAGTTGCTGGATGAAATGCCCGGAGCTGCGGGCGGCATCGGCGTCATCGAAGAATGCCTGCCAGTCTTCCCGGGTGGTCATGCGCACCACCGTGACGCCCACCAGATTGATGAACGGGATGGCCACATAGTCCTGGATTTCCAGGCTCAACGACCCGTCAATCAAGAGTTCTTCGCCAGTCTCAGCGAACGCGCCTGACACCGGAACTATGGTGTGGTCGCCGGCATCGCCGCCCAGTACCAGGACTGTCGCATCCCGGTCCGCAAGCTTCTTGGCATATGGTGCGTGGTCCGGATTCTCCACGAAAATTGCGGGCCCTTGGATCCGTCCGGGAATCCCGGTGATCCACTGGTCCACTGCCGCAGCTGTGGCCTGCTGCTGAGTCAACGTCATCTACCCGACCCCCAATAGTCGCTCCACTACGGCCCCGAGGGTGCTCAGGGCCCGTTCCTGTGAAGGAGACTATGGATGCGGTGATGGGCATGGGTGTGAAAGTGGACACTGCGCAAGCCCAAAGAGGGAAATTAGGTGGTCGAAACACCAAAACTAGGTGGTGGGAGAGCCTGCCTAGGTGGTGATGCAGCTTGGGTCTAGGTGGTGCTGGGTGCGGGGCTTCCGGGCGCTCGTGGAGGGCCTAATGGCCGAACATCTCCAGGCATCCGCCGTCCATGATTCCGCCGCCGGCCTGGACGGTGACGTCACCTTGATCCGGAACGAAGCCGTACAGGCAGCCGCCGCTTGGCACCGCCACCCCGAACCTCACGCCTGTGCCGCCGTCGTCCGTTTGAACCTCTTTTAAGTGCAGGCCGTTAAACGCGGCAGTGACGGTGTCCGCCGTGGCGGGCCGCGGGAGTTTCTGCAGTGCCTCGACGGCGGGGGCAATGTGCTGGTTCAGTTCCGCTTGCACGTCCGAACTGAGCTTTCCGCGTTGGCGGTAGGTCTCGTTGGCGGCCATGGCGGCGTCTCCGTCGTAGGGGACGCAGTTGGTGGGTAGAGGTTCGGTGCCGGCGCTTGGGCACGCGGCGGTTGGAGTCGGTGCGCCGCTGTGCGTTGAGGCGGCTGGAACGCCGCAGGCGCTGAGGGCAAGAAGTACGACGGCGGCAGTCGCCATGGTTCGCGGTGCTGGCTTTGTTTTCCCCATGGGTTGGACGATACCGGCTGAGCACCTAGATGAGTTTCAGCACCACCTATTTTTCGACGCCGCAGCACCTAGTACCGCTGTCATTAGCCCGTGCATTTGGGTCCCTACCACCTAGTGCTCATAATTTGGGATAAGGCTGGGACCTCGGGGACGTCGAGGGATTGGATGTGGGAGATGAAGGTTTTGTTCCTGGTCACGGCAGGGTTCCATGTGGTGGCCGCGTGCTTGTCGTTTTCCAACAATCCGACTCTCTGCGCCCTGAGTGCGGTGGCGGCCGTGGCATCCCTGGTGGGTTGGTTCCGAACCAGAAGGCGTGAGATGTCAGCCCGCGCCGAGACGGCCTCGTTGCTCTAAGGAACTGGAAATGTGGCACCTGAAGTCAGCGAAGGGCCATCGGCTGGGACTTTCCGCCGCTTCCGGAGTCGGCCTGGCGTTGTTCTGTTAGCGGCCATGAAAAACTGCCCGTAGGCGGCCACGAAAGTGCCCACTGATGGCCAGTAGAACTGCCCAGCGGTGGCCATGAGATCTGCCCACTTCCTTACTTGTCCTGCCGCGTCTTAAGCGGCGGGGGCCTCTCCCCGGGATTTGATGACGGTGTCTAGTCGCATCAAAATTCGCCAGGAAGAGGCCCTGTATGAAGTCTGACGGAGAAATCATGGAAATACTCGCTGCCTACGATCTGACCGGATCGTTGCGGGCAACCGCGGAGCTGACGGGCTGCTCGCACCACACTGTCGCCAGGCATGTCGCCGCGAGGGACGCGGGCCGTCCCATCGCCGAACCCGCCGCCAGGGATCGTGTCACTGACGCGTTTCTGCCCAAGATCGAGGAATGGGTCGAGGCTTCCAAGGGCCGGATCCGTGCTGACAAAGCCCACGAGAAACTCATCGCTCTGGGCTATGAGGGTTCGGAGCGGTCCACCCGTCGCGCCGTCGCACAGGTCAAGGCCGCCTGGCGGTTGGGTCATGTTCGTGTGCACCGGCCGTGGATCACGGAGCCGGGGATGTGGTTGCAGTACGACTTCGGCGACGGTCCCCGCATCGAGGGGGTGAAGACCATCTTGTTCGTTGCCTGGTTGGCGTTCTCCAGGTTCCGGATCGTGATCCCGTTGCGGGACCGGACCGCGCCGAGCGTGTTCGCCGCCTTGGATCGGTGCTTCCGTATCGCCGGTGGGGCACCGACCTATGTGCTCACGGACAACGAGAAAACCGTCACCACCACCCACGTCGCCGGGGTTCCGGTGAGGAACCAGCAGACTTTGGACTTCGCGCGCCATTACGGGGTTACTGTGCTGACGTGCCAGCCCGCGGACCCCGCAACAAAAGGCGGCGTCGAAGCATCAGTGAAGCTGGCCAAAGCCGACCTGGTCCCCACTGCTACGAATCTCCGGGCCGAATACTCCACGTTCGGTGAGCTTGAGGAGGCGTGCGCGGCGTTCATGGACGAAGTGAACAACCGCGAGCACCGGGTGACCCGCCGTAAACCGGCCGCGGCCCTGGCCGAGGAGGCCCCGCGTTTGCACCGGGTCCCCGAGACCGCGCACACGGTCGTGTTCGGGCTCTCCCGCACCGTCGCGGAGAACACACCGATGGTCACGTTCGAGAACGCCCAGTATTCGGTCCCTGCGCAGCTGCTCGGGGCGAGGGTGTTCGTCCGCTCCCACGGCGCCGGAACCGATGAGCAGGTCATCATCGTCCACCACGGCCGGACCGGTCCGGTCGAGGTCGCCCGACATCACCGGGCCAGGCCCGGCAGCCCTGCCGTCAACGATGAACACTTTCCCGGGACCAGGACCCGGGTCCCGGGTGATTATGCGGTGAAGGCCCGCACCGCTGACGAAGCAGAGTTCCTCGGTATCGGCGAGGGCGCCAGGACCTGGATCGTTGAAGCCGCCGCGGCAGGCACGGCCCGGATGAACGTGAAAATGGCCGAAGCGGTGACCCTGGCCAAAATCGCCGGCACCGCTGAAGTCGATAAAGCCCTCGGCAACGCAGCCTTCCACGGCCGGTTCGCTCACGGGGATCTGGCCTCGATCCTGAACGCCGGAAAGTCCCGCACCACCACCCACTCCGCGGACGAAACCCGCTCCCTGACCCAGGGCACCAGCGCCTGGGCACGTTTGGGCGTCACCGCCTCCACCACGCAGGAGGAACCGAACCGATGAGCCCGGTCACCACCACGAACACCACTGCACCGCCACTGCCGGCCGACCTCGAAGCGCTGATGCGGCAACTGAAAATGCCCCACGCCCGGGCCCTCGCGCCTGAACTGATCGCGACCGCCCGCGCCCAACGCTGGGAACCGGCCGAGACAATCAAGGCACTCTTCGCCGAGGAAGCCGCCGGCCGGGCCCGGTCCATGCTCGCCACCCGCCGCAAAGCAGCAGGCTTCCCGACCGGGAAGACCTTCGACGCGTGGGACCCGGCCGTCTCCTCCATCCCAGGCCCAACCCAGCAGGCCCTGCGCACCCTGGAATGGATAACCCGACGCGAGAACCTGGTCGTCTGCGGGCCCTCCGGGACCGGGAAAACGTTCTTCCTCGAAGCCCTCGGCCAGCAAGCCGTCGAAGCCGGGATGCGCGTGGCCTGGTTCAGGCTCGAAGACCTCGGAGCCCTCATCCGCGCCCACCGCACCGATGACAGCGTCACCCGCGCCGTGACCAGAATCCTGCGCGCCGAACTCGTGGTCATTGACGATATCGGGCTCCTGCCGGTAGCCACCGACGCCGCCGAAGGACTCTACCGGGTCGTGGACGCAGCCTACGAAAAACGCTCCGTCGCGATCTCCTCGAACCTGCACCCGGCCGGCTTCGATGAACTCATGCCCAAAACCCTCGCAACAGCCACAGTGGACCGGCTCTTGCACCACGCGCACGTCTGCCAGACCAGCGGCGACTCCATCCGCCTCACCCAAGCCCTCGCCGGGAAAGGAGTCACCCAACTGAACTAACAAGCCCCGACGATGGCCAATCCCGCCGAAACCGATCAGTGGGCAGATCTATTGGCCATCACCGGGCAGTTTTACTGGCCACCAGCGGGAACTTTAACTGGCCGCCGGTGGGCAGAAACTAGTGGCCATTGACATTGTTCACGATGGTTGGCTGGCCTTGGCTGCTGTTGGTGTTCGTTGGCCTGATGGCGTTCCTGGCCGGGCTCGCCATGTACTACAGACAGTTCGTGCACGGTACCGGCCAAGACGCCAGTGCCGGAAAGGGAAGCGCCCTGGCAGTCATACCCTGTCTTTTTCCCGTTACTCTGCTCGTTCGAGGCTCGGAACCCGCCGCGTGGGCCGGGGTACTGCTGGGCTTGGTCGGCTGCCTGGTTACTTATGTGTGCTTGAAAAGGGCGGGTTACTAGGTCTGTTTAGCGCCGGGCAAGGGCCTTAAGTCAGTCCCCTTCGCCCAATATGGATCTAAGTTCTGCCGCACGGAAGGCGCTCCTTTGACGCTGGTCGCGGGTGAATCTCCGGGCCTGCACATCTAGGACCGCCCGGCTGGCAACCGTCTCGACTCCCAGAAGTTGAGCAACGCGACGAGTGGCCTCATTGACGTCTTCTGAATCCTCAATTGTTTGGAAAACCTCGTCGCGTCGATCTATCGCCTGCATCAGGGCCTCGAGAATAACCAGTTCTTCCCTCGTTTGCCGCTCAAACTGGTCCATGCCGTGATTCTTGCACGAAAAACAGCAACCTCCACCGCACAGCTGGCCAACCGGAGACAAACGGTGCGACATCTGTCCGCAATTGCGCAAAGCCGCTTTCAACGCGTTGTCATCATGTCGATGTTGAAGCTGTACTCAAGCATTGGACACACAACACTAGCGGCCACGAAAGCGCTCCCATCTCCGAACGATGTCCGAGCGACATCCCCCGACACGCACGACATAGGACAGCTCCAGCACCTAGACCACCTTCGAGCACCACCTATTTTGACCCTTTCCAGTACCTAATTTGCCCCAAAACACCACCTAGTTTCGGTTTTTCCGCTCACGAGGACATCGGGGAACAGAAGCTGAAGCTATCGGCATTCTCGATCTAGGCACGTGCGAAATCCGTCGTTTGGACTTCAAACGACCCTTGAAAGGGGTCACCGAGAAGCCCTTCCACACCGAAGAAAGGCGAAAGTCTATGAAAAAGTACTACTTTGCCGGCTCCATCAGAGCCGGGCGGAGCGACGTACCCACCTACCGGCGGATCATCGATCACCTCCAGACCACTGGGGATGTATTGACCGAACACGTCGGCGACTACTCACTTTCTCTGAAGGGTCAGACGGAGCATACCGACAAGTTCATTCACGATCGTGACCTTGGCTGGCTGCGTACTTGCAAATGCGTCGTCGCCGAAACTACAAATCCCAGCCTCGGCGTGGGATATGAGATTGCATGCGCCCTGAACTGGAACATCCCAGTCATCGCTCTACATCGTCCTGAGCGTTCATCGCTTTCAGCAATGATCGCCGGCGCAGATGGTGTCGAGGTTATCGAATACGACGACCTCGATGCCGCGCTTCGCGAACTTGACTCCGCACTGGAACGGGTGACCAAATGACTCAGTACCGCAACCTATCAAGCGCCCTCCAGGGTGCCCTCACAGAGATCGAGACCACTGGTTCGGAAGTCCTTGCGCGGGGGCAGAACCAGCGTGAGATTATCGGCTACCGCACCACCATGACGTCACCCCAGGAACGCGTTGTAGTTCTCCCTGGCCGGAAGAACAACATATTCGCCCAGATAGCCGAAACCCTGTGGGTGCTGGCTGGACGGGATGACATGGACTTCCTTTCCCGGTATCTCCCCCGGGCAGTCGACTTCTCCGACAACGGTACGACGTGGCGAGCGGCATACGGACCTCGGCTGAGGAAGTGGAATGGCCAAGTTGATCAACTTGCAGGAGTGCTTCAGCGTTTCCATGAAGACATCAACACTAAGCGCGCCGTGGCCTCGATCTACGATCCGGCCTCGGATTTCGTCGATTCCAAGGATGTTCCCTGCAACAACTGGTTGAACTTTATCCAGCGCGATGGGCGGCTCCACTTGAACGTTTCAGTTCGCGCCAACGACGCCATTTGGGGCTTCTCGGGCATCAATGTTTTCGAGTGGAGTGTGACTCTGGAGCTCATCGCTGCGTCACTAGGCCTGGCTGTGGGAGAGTTGAATTGGTTTGTCGGCTCTATGCACGTGTACGAGCGCCATTACTCTGTGGCCCGACGGATCACGAGCAACGCCCCGGTCGAAAGCCCGTATCACTACGGCGTGCGATCATTGCCGATTCTGTCAACGCTGGACGCATTCGACCACGGCATTGTCGGCCTCCTTGAAGTGGAAAGCCAATTCAGGCGCGGGAATTATTCGGCCACGGTTGACCTAAGTGATCCTTTCCTTGATGGCTGCGAACAGATGCTGAGGATCCACAACATGCACCTGAACGGAGTTTCCCAGGCACAGATTGTCGATGTGATAGGACGACTGCCAGCATCGGACTTCCGGATCGGAGCCATTGAGTTCTTTGCACGCAAGTGGGATCTCGCCGCTTTCCGTGAGTTGTCGCTTACACCCTCCGAACGGGCCTTCTTGAGCTATCACGCGAATCTCGTTGTCGCTGAGAACCTGCTCCACGAAGTGTCGGTCTAGTAGTGAGCTCCGTGAACTACTTCGATCCGGGTACTTATGGCTCCTGCTGAGACCGAACACACACATGTTGGTTCCTTGGGCGAGCGAATTCGCACCACGATGGGGTTCCCTTCTGTCCGTGGACGAGGACTGTTCGTAGGTTCGACGGTGGTCGACAGCCTCGCAAATGGTGTCGTCTTTGCCTTCCTGCTCATCTACTTTCAACAAGTGACGGCTGTTCCGCTGGCGGAAATCGGCTTTGCAATGACGACTGGACGTCTGGTCGCCCTTGCAACGCCGCCGCTTGCCGGCATGGCCCTTGACCGCTGGTCCCCCCGGAAGGTCATCGTCCTTGGGAACTGGATTTCCTTCGTGGGAGTTGGCGTGGCAGCATTCGCTACGGATTTCTGGGTGATTGGAATCAGTCAGCTACTCATCCAGGTTGGTATGAACCTGTACTGGACTAGTTCCAGGAGCCTTGTAGCGATCGCTGCACAGGGCGAAGAACTGCCCCGCTGGTTTGCACTCCTCGGCGCGCTCCGGAACGTTGGTACCGGGGTGGGCGCGGTGGTCGCATCCTTATTTCTTGCAGTCGATTCCCCAGTCCTGCTGCGGTCGCTGGTGGGTGGCAGCGCCTTTGCCTTCGCCATCGCGTCCATTCTGCTGCTGGCCTGGAACATGTCATCAATGGAGCAGAAACACAGGTCCGAAAAAGCCAGGGACTTCACAAGCCCGCCCGAATCTCCAGGAAACCGGGGATATGCCGCAGTGCTCACAGACAGTCGCTACATGCTGCTGCTGGCGCTCAACCTTGTGTTTGTGCTCGCGGCGATGGTCCTTCCACTCTTGCTCGCGGTATGGGTCGTCGACATTGCCAGGCTCGCACCAGGGTGGGCCGGTGGTCTCATCGCGGCTAACACGCTATGCGTGGCTTTGCTGAGCACGGTTGCAGTACGACTAACCGAACGATTCCACCCTGCGTCCCTGCTCATTGGGGCTTTCGCCCTGAACGCGCTATCACTGATTTTGTTGTGGGCCGCCGGTGCAAACAGTGGAGGTCTAGCGGCCGTACTCTTCCTCACTGTGTTCATCGTGATCTACAGCGCTGCGGAGATGCTGAGCACGCCGTACATGAGCGATCTGAGTGTTTCGATGGCTGACTCTGCACACTCGGGTCGCTATCAGGGCGCGTTCCAGTCGTCATGGAGTCTCGGAATGGCCATGGCACCAGTCCTTTTCGCCACGCTACTTCAGTTTTCACCAAACCTTCTCATTGGGATTCTCACTGTCCTATGCCTGCTTTCCATCCTCGGATGCTTCCTGTTGAAACGAAAGATCGCTCAAAATGACTAATTTTCCTAAGGATGCAATCGCAATCTTAGAACCATTTGGCAATGCCTCGCGGCCTCTCGCTGAAGCGGTTGTCAAAAGAAACCTACGACTAATCACAGTCACCCAGCAGGATGTCTTGCCAAAGCTCGACGCCAAGGTGATTGCATCGTCCGACGAAATACTCCTGGTCGACTTTGGTAGTCCGAGCGTGGTCGATGACATTCAGGCTCAGCTCAGCGACAAGGGGGTTGTGGGTTTGATAACAGGCTGGGAGTTCTTCACCGGGATAGTGGCCGAAGTCGCTTCGAAGCTCGGCCTTCCGGGAAACCAGCAGGAGAAGTCTAATGCTGCCCGGAATAAGTGCATGATGGCCGAGGTCTTCCTCCAATCAAATGTTAAGCATGCCAAAACTGTGGTCGCAGCCGATGCCGTTAGTCTACTGGAGGAGATTTCCTCGGCTGGACTTTCCTATCCATTAGTCATAAAACCAGCAGAGAATGCCGGCTCTGTTGGAGTGACAATCGTCGAAAAACCCCACGACATCCCCGAGGCTGTTAGGGAAGCCCAATCCTTCCCGTTCGAATTTCCCCATGGTTTGCCACTCGACATTCGGATACTTGCCCAGGAGTATATTGGCGGTCTTGAGTACTCCGTTGAATCGGTGGCCTTTCGGGGCAGGATCAGCCACGTGGCAGTAACCGGCAAGAGCACCACAAAGGGGAACCGCCGCGCCGAACTCGGACATGTAATCCCCGCAAACGTGTCCGCCCATGACCTGTCTGAAATCCATCGGTCAACCACGGCAGCACTGACAAGTCTTGGCTTTACCGACGGTGTAGCGCACACAGAAGTGAAGGTATGGAACGGCGAAGCGTGGGTCATAGAAGCAGGGCTGCGACCAGGAGGAGACTACATCATCAAGCTAGTTCCCCTTGCTACCGGAGTGGGTCTGGCAGAGGCGTACGTCGACGTAGCGCGGGGCATTGCGCCTGACCTGGAGCCTCGCCCTGTGTCCCGCACAGCAGGAGTTCGGTTTGTCGTACCGGACCGTGTGGGTACTGCCGTGGTCTCGGCACCGTTCCCTGTCCATCCGTCCCTAGTTGAGGGGGATTATCTCGTAGCCAACGGCGAGGCCGTCTCAGATGGTGTCGATAATATTTCTCGCTTGGCGTATGCGATTGTTGCTTCCAACACTATGGACGAATACGAGCAGGAAATGCGGTCTGTCCTGGATCGCGTCAAGGTCGGCGTCGTCTAGTGGTTGGTCTTGCTTTCCTGCGATCCATCGAGGTCGGACAGGCACTTCCCCATCTCTCTGAGTGCCATGACTGGCTCATCGAGCAAGGGCTAACCAGCCACTTGATCTATTCTGACGGCGACGTCCCGCCCCGCTTGTTCAACGGCGAAACAACCCGGCTGCCGGATTCCGGCGGCTTGGTCGACTTTGTCCAGGCATTCGAGCGCATCGTACCCCCGGGCGGGGTTGGCGTAAGCATCTCCATCCCCGACGAGAATGTGGTCCGTGATGCGGTCTTGGCGGACTCGCAGGCCCCGCGGAGGCGGACGATTCTCGCGCCGTCAGTTTCTGCTGCGCTAACTCTCTCAAGCAAATGGGAAACCAAGCATGCGCTGACTCGGCACGGTATTACTACCCCAAGAGGCTTTTACGTTGACGGCGATTTACTGGCTGGTCGGGCTTCAGTGCAGATGGAGTATCCGCCTGCGCTTAGAGCTTTAGCGCAGGATCTGACGTTCCCAGTGCTGGCAAAACCGGTCTGGGATTGCCTAGGCAACGGGATAGTTAAATTGGATGACAGCGAGTGCCTCAACCAATGGCTCAACGCCGGCGGGATGAACGTTAATTGTGTCATTGAAGAACTCATAGACGGCGAACTGTGCTCAATTGAAGTCATTTCCGACGGTACGACTGTGCTGATGCAACCAGTTGTATGGAAAGGACCCACGATCTCCCCCGGAAGCTTCGCCTTTGAACAGGTCCGATGGTCTCATTCCAGTGTTCACATGGACACCATCGAGCCCGTGCTCGCAAGTCGGATACGCAAGATGTGCCGAACGGACGGACTCAGGGGAGCTTTCGAATTCGAGTTCATCGCAACCCCTAAAGGGTTCACATGCATCGAGGTGAACCCTCGGGTCTCCGGTTCCACAGCTATGTCAATTTGCGCCTCCGGAGTCAACACTTACATCGAACTCTGCAAAATAGCCCTCAGCGATTGGTGCCCGCCAGATAAGCCCGAGCCAGGAGGGTACACAGCACTTCAGTTTCCACTGGCATCGGATGAACCCAATGTTCAAGACTTCAAGGGTTCCACGGCCGAGGCCCTGAGAGTCAGCACCTTTGTGGTTGACGGTCAGTTGTATCCAACGGCTCTCATCCGCGTTAGTGACGATCAGCTGTCAGTGTTCCTCGAATGGTGTCGAAAAGACGGTTCAAATCTTGTTTCGCAGGACACCTGCGACCGTCTGGAGTACGCCTACGAAAGAAGGGCGGCATATATCGACGATGGCGGCTAACGACCAGCTGCGAGAGGTCGTGGGGCGGCGTTGAGCTAAACAGCATAACTCGCCCGCGCTTTAAAAAGAAAATCAGCCCGAGCCGTGAGGCGAGCGGGCTGATCGTGATGAAGAAACACTACCGTATTGAAGCCGTCGGCGCGGACTGATCTCGCGCAGCGTCGGCCACGGTTGGCGGTAGGGCTTTGCCTCTAGCAGGTTCAGCGCCCTGTGGAACCCCCGTCACCACACTCCTGTTTCGCGCCGACTCTTCGACGGCAGCCAGCACCCGCTGAACCTGCAGGCCGTCCTCGAACGACGGCGACGGCGCCTCGCCATCGCGGATCGCGCACAGGAAGTCCCGGATCTGATGCGTGAAGGTGTGTTCCCAGCCAATGATGTGCCCCTGCGGCCACCACGCCCCAACGTACGGATGCTCGGGCTCATTCACCAGGATCCGCCGGAACCCCTGCTCCCGCACGGGCAGCGTGGCGTCCAGGAATCCAAGTTCGTTCAGGCTCTCCAGATCGAACGTCAACGAGCCAAGGGAACCATAGATTTCAATCTTGAGTGCGTTCTTCTGGCCGGTAGCCACCCGTGACGCTTCCACGGAGGCACTCACGCCGCCGGTCAGCCCCAAAGTGGCCCACGCGGCGTCGTCCACTGTCACTTTCTCCGGGCCCGACGGACCGGGACGCTCCGTGACAAAAGTCCGCAGCGTCCCTGTCACCTCGGTAACCAACTGCCCGGTGAGGTACTGAACCTGGTCGATCGCGTGGGAAGCAATGTCGCCCAGCGCCCCGGAGCCGGCTGTCTCCTTCCGAAGTCGCCAACTCATGGGGGCTTCGACGTCGGAAAGCCAGTCCTGCAGGTAAGCGGCGCGTACGTGCCGAACGGTTCCGAGACGTCCTTCGGCAATCAGTTCCCGAGCCAGGGCCAGCGCCGGGACGCGCCGGTAGTTGAACCCGACCATCGATTGCACACCCCGTGCCTGGGCCGAAGCTGCCGCCGAAGCCATCAGCTCAGCCTCCTCCAGCGTGTTGGCCAGCGGCTTCTCCACGAGCACATGCTTACCGGCTTCCAGCGCCGCGATAGCGATCTCCGCGTGCATCCAGCCCGGAGCACAGATGTCCACGATGTCGATATCGTCCCGTGAGATCACCGAACGCCAGTCAGTAGCCGACTCAGCCCAACCGTACTTACCCGCTGCAAAAGCAACCTGGACAGCGTCCCGGCCAACCAGCACTTTCTGCTCGAAGGCCGGGACGTCGAAGAAGCTCGCCACGTTCCGCCACGCATTCGAGTGGGCCTTGCCCATGAAGGCGTAACCGATCGCGGCAACACCCAACGGACGCCCCACAGGAAGAGAAGTGGTCATGATCAAGCTCCTTGGATAGAAAGGCCTACGCGAACCAGTCGCGCGAAGGGTTGGAAACCTCGGGCGCCTCACGGAACACACCCGGCTGCGCCACCCAGCGGACGCCGTTGGCGATCACCTTCTGGATCTGCGGCTGGTGGTAAACCGGGTACTCCTGGTCGCCGGGGCTGAAGTAGAAGATCCGGCCCTTGCCGCGCGAGAACGTCACGCCGGAGCGGAACACCTCTCCCCCGGCGAAGGAGCTGATGAAGATCAGGTCGTCAGGCTCCGGGATGTCGAACAGTTCCCCGTACATTTCCTGCTGCGGGATCACGATGGGACTTTCGATGCCTGCCGCGATCGGGTGCGACGGCTTGACTGTCCACACCAGCTCACGCTCGCCCTCGTTGCGCCACTTCAAGGAACACGTGGTTCCCAACAGCTTGGTGAAGATCTTCGCGAAGTGTCCGGAGTGCAGCACGACGAGTCCCATGCCGCCAAGCACATGACGCTGCACGCGCTCCACCACTTCCTCGGCGACTTCCTCATGGGCGATGTGCCCCCACCAGAGCAGCACGTCGGTCTGAGCGAGAACTTCTTCCGAGAGCCCGTGCTCCGGATCAGCCAAGGTAGCCGTCGTGATTTCGGAGTCCGGGTAGAAGCCGCGGAGCCCGGCGGCAATAGCGCCGTGGATCCCCTCGGGGTACATTTCGCCGATGGTGGCTGGCTCGTTGCGGGCCTCGTGGACGCCCTCGTTCCAGACGACGATCTTCAGTTTCGTATCAGACATGTCAGAGCCTTACTTCGCGTTGTTCCTGGGCGGACTTGTAGCAGGCATCGAGCACCAGCGCACGGCTGAGGGCAAGCGATCCGTCATGGCTTCCCCACACGGTCTCGCCACCGCGCACGGCAGCAACAAAATCGTCGACGACGGCCTGGTGCGCCTTTCCGGGTTCGGCCACTACCTCGAAGTCGGCATTCTCGCCATCCTTCTCGGTGAAGATGTGCACATCCGCGACGGGGTTCTCTGAGGCGCCCACCGAGCGCAAGTCCGCTCCGCCGTCGGTCCCGTAGACGGTGAAGTCCAGGAGGTCCCGCTCGTCGCGGTAGGTGGCCCAGCCCGCTTCGAGGATCAAGGTTCCGCCGCCTTCCAGCCGGATGAACGCGGAGGCGAAGTCCTCCACTTCAAACTTATGGCTGGAGTTCGACGCCGTATACCTCGCGTTGCCGCCGAGGCCGCGCGGGCCAAGTTCGGAGTGGGTCGACGCCGAAACGGCCAGGACCTTCGGCTCGCCCAGCAGGTGCAGCGAGTAGTCCAGGACGTGCACGCCGATGTCAGCCAACGGGCCACCGCCGGCGAGCGCAGGATTGGTGAACCAGCTGCCGAGCATCGGAATGCCCTGGCGGCGAAGCCAGGAAGCCTTTGCGTAGTACGGACGGCCGAGGGTCCCTTCGTCGATCACGTTCTTGAGCGCCTGAATGTCACCGCGACGGCGGTGGTTGAACGCGACGTCGAGGACGCGGCCCGCCTTCCGGGCGGCGTCAACCATCGCTTGACCTTCGACGGCGTTGCGCGCCAGGGGCTTTTCGCTCAGCACGTGCAAACCCCGCTCAAGCGAAGCAATCGCGATCGGCGCGTGGAGGAACGTCGGCACGGCGACGCTGACGGCGTCGAGGTCCTGGAGTTCGATCATGTCTTCCCAGCGCGCGAAGGCGTGCGGAATGCTGTACTCCTCTTTCAGCTGGGCCAGGAGCTCTGGTTCCATACCCGCGACGGCGACAATCTCGACGCCGTCGATGTTGCTGTAGGCCTTGAGGTGCTGCTGGCCGGCCCAACCGATGCCCACAACTCCCACCTTGAGGGTTGTGGTGGGGGCCTGCTGCTGAATGCTCACGTTGTTCCTGTTCTTTCTGGGTTTCTTGACGGTTTTGAAAAACTGTTAGCCCTTGACCGCGCCCGCGGTCATGCCGGACACGATGCGCTTCTGGCAAAGGAGCACCAGGATGGCGAGCGGGACCGTGATGATCACCGATGCCGCGCTGATGGTGCCGAGGGGCTGGTCGAACTCGCTGGTTCCGCTGAAGAACGCGATCGCGACCGGTACCGGACGGGCTTCGGGCGAGGTGGTCAGCGTGACGGCCAGGAGGAACTCGTTCCAGACCGAAATGAACACCAGGATCGCCGTAGTCGCCAGGCCGGGGACTGCCAACGGAAGGATGACCTTGCGGAACGCGGTGAACGGCGTGGCGCCATCCATGTACGCCGATTCCTCAAGCTCCCGCGGGATCTCCTTGAAGAACGAGGTCAGCGTGTAGATCGCCAGGGGCAGGGCGAACGTCAGCTTCGGGATGATAAGGCCCAGCAAGGTGTCGTACAGCCCGATTTCGCGCCAGATGGAGAACATCGGGGCCGCGATCGCGATGGCCGGGAACGTCGTCACCGAGAGTATCAGCGTCAGGATCATCGCCTTGCGGCGCATCTTGAGCCGCGCCAGCGCATACGCGGCGAACGATGCAAACACCAGCGCCACTGTTGTAGTCACGACGGCGATAATCACCGAGTTGCGCAAGGCCAGGAGGAACTCGGGGTTCTGGAAGACCACGAGGTAGTTCTCCAGGGTTGGCTGGCTCGGGAAGAGTTCGCCCTTGGACAGGCTCGCTCCCTTCTTAAGGGAGGTGTTCACCAGCCAGTAGAACGGAATGAGCGAGAAGCCCATGACCGCGACGACGAACACCCACACCAAGGGGTGCAGTTTCGCCTCCCCACGTAAGCGGCGCTTGGGTGACTTGCGCCCGGTGGCGGGTGCCGGCGTCGAGCGTTCTGCAGTCAGCGTGCTCATTGCTCCTCCTTCGCGACGTCGCGGATGTTGCCGCCGCCGAAGCGGATGTAGATGACCGAGACCACCATGACGGTGATGAAGGTGAGGATGGAGAGTGCCGAGCCTTCGCCGACGAGCCGGTTTTCGCGGAGTTCGCCGTAGGCCAGCATGGACATTGATTCGGTGCCGTTGGCGCCGCGGGTGAGGACGAACGGCAGGTCGAACACGCGCAGGGCATCCATGGTGCGGAAGATCGCGGCGAGCACGATCGCGGGGCGCAGCAGCGGCAGGGTGATGTGGACGAAGGTCTGCCACTTGCTGGCGCCGTCGAGCTCCGCGGCCTCGTAGGTTTCCGAGGAGATGACCTGCAGGCCGGCCAGGATGATGAGTGCCGCGAACGGCGTCGTTTTCCACACGTCGGCCAGGACGATCACCGCCATGGCGTAGCCGTGCTCACCCAGCCAGACGACGTCGCCGCCCGGCAGCCCGAGTGCGGAGAGGACGTTGGTGACCAGACCGAGGTTGGGCTGGAACATCGTTTGCCAGGTGATGGCGCTGACCACGGTGACGATCGCGTACGGCAGCAGGACCACCGTGCGCAGGACGGCGCGGCCCTTGAACGCGAGGTTGAGCAGCAACGCCATTGCCGTGCCGAGGATCAGCTCCAGAGTGACCGAGAAGGCGGCGAAGATGAAGGTCTGGCCGAACGCTGCCCACCACTCGTGGCTGGCCAGGGCGTTGATGTAATTCTCCAGCCCGACAAACCGCGAGAGCCCGGCCGTGCGGACGCTGTACTGGTTCAGCGAGAGCCAGATCGCGTAGCCGATCGGGACCGCAGCAACGAGGGCCATGAGGATCAGCGACGGCGCGGTCATGCGGAAGGCTAGACGGCGTTCGGCGCGGTCGCGGCCTGACACGCGGACGGGGGCGCCGCCGTCGTTCGATCCGCCGGCCCCGCGCTTTGGCGCCCCGCGACCGGGTTGGAGGGTCTTGATGGCCATGACTAGAAGCTCGACTTGGCCGCAGCGACTTCGTCGGCCATCTTCTTCACGGCGTCCTCAGTGGAGGCAGTGCCGGAGAGAACGGCGTAGACGTTCTTGTAGATCGCCTGCGAAATCTGCGGGTAGACCGGGGAAATCGGGCGCGGCTTGGCGCCCTTGACGGAGGCGAGGAGTTCCGTGGCGAACGGCATCTTCTGCAATACCGCGGCGTCCGAGTAGGCAGCCTCATTCACGGGTGCCTGCGAGTAATCCATGGCCACGTGCTTCTGCCAGTCCGGCGTCGTGGCGAAGTCGATGAAGGCAACCGCCCCGGCCTGGTTGGTGGAGTTGGCCGAGATCGCCAGGTTCCAGCCGCCGAGCACGCCCGAGGCCTTGCCGCCTTCCCACGCCGGCAGCGGTGCGACGGCGAAGCTGGACGCGAGCGGGGTCGCGTTCAGCAGGCGGTACACGTGCGGCCAGTTGCGCTGGTATCCGAAGTTGCCGGACTCGTAGGCGAGGCGGGCCGGGTCTTCGTTGTAGGTGAGGACGGCGCGGTCGGCTGAGCCGTTCTTGAGGCCGTCGGTCATGAAGTTGAGGACGTCGCGGGTTTCCTGGGAGTCGATCTTGACGTTGCCCTGGTCATCCAGGACTTCGCCGCCCGCGCTGTAGAGCATTTCGAGGAAGTTCACGGTGAGGCCCTCGTACTGCTTGCCTTGGTAGACGAAGCCGTTGCCCGGGGCTTTGGCGGCTTCCGCGTAGAGCTGCTGCCAGGTCTCCGGCTTGGCTACCTTGTCCTTCTGGTAGTAGATCAGGCCGGCGTTGGTGAAGAACGGCGAGGCCCAGTACTTGTCCTGGTACTTGGTGGTTTCCACAGTGGAGGGAATGAGCCGGTCCTTGTTGGCCTCCACCAGCTTGGTCTGGTCCAGCAGCCAGCCCTGCGATGCGAACTCGGAGGTCCAGATGACGTCCGAGATGAAGATGTCGCACTCGGTGGACTTGCCTTCCAAGCGCTGCACGATCTGCGTGCGGGCCTCGTCCGTGGTGGCGCCGATCTCGGTGTACTTGGCCATGACCTTGCCGTTCGCCTTGGTGAACGCTTCCGCCGTGCCCTTGTAAATACCGCTCGCGTCCTTGACGCCGCAGACGTTCACGGCGCCGCTGGCATTAGCGCCCGACGCCGGATCGGCGGCTGCCGCTTGTTCCGCGCCTTGGGGCGCCGCTCCCCCGCCGCACGCGCTGAGGAGGAGGGCGGCGGCTATGGCTGTTGCAGCGAGGGTTGTGCGTTTGGTGGCTTTGTTGCGGAGCGGGAGAGCAGGTTGGTTCAAGTCCACAAGTGGCTCCTTTGGTGACTGTGGGGATGTTCAGTGCGGCGCTTTGGCTGTTGCGCAGTCCTGAGTTTGGCTTCGTTGCCGGGTGCTGTGGTCGTTCCGTGGAATCGATTCCAAATGTTGCTTTGAAAAAAGGCCTCGCGGCCCGTGGAATCGATTCCAAAGTAGTTTTGCAGTGGTTGCTCGTAGCTGTCAACCCTTTCTATTTGGTGGAGTCCCGGATGACGAGCTGGTGCGGGAAGAAGGTCCGCCCCTTGCGGTGCGCGCCCTCCACAGTCATCCGCTCCAGGAGCTCGGTGAAGGCCGCTCGGCCCATCTCGTACGCCGGCTGCCTTACCGTGGTCAGCTCCGGCACGCACATTTCCGCTTGGGCGGAGTCATCGAAGCCCGCCACGGCGACATCCTGTGGGACTCTTAGGCCTGCGTCGGTCAGCTCGCGGACACACCCGGCCGCCACGACGTCTGTCCCACAGAAGACGGCGTCGGGGAGGTCTTCGGCTTCCAGAAGTTTCTTGGCGAGGTTGCGTCCGGCGTGGAAGCCGAAGTTGCCTTCGCCTAGGAGCACCCGGTCCGGTTCCAGATTTGCCTCTTTGAGCGCTTGGCGGAAGCCTTCTTCCCTGAGCCGACCCGAGCGGGCACCCCTGTGGGCGAGCATGGCCAGCTTCCTGGCGCCCGTGTCGATGAGGTGTTTGGTGATGTCGTAGCCCGCCTGGCGGTCATCAATTGATACACCGAAGGCTGCCTCGGCATCGACGATTTCACAGACCTGGATGACGCTGAGTTGCTCCGCGACGGCGTTGACGTCCGCGTCCGGCATGGTCGGCGAGAAGATCACCAGGCCGTCCACTGATCCGTTGCGGAGCATGTCCACGAGTTGCTGTTCGCGGTCACGGTCTCCGTCGGTGGCTGCGATGAGGCTAACGTAGCCGTTGTCCGCGGCGGCATCTCCTACACCTCGGAAGACCTCGCTGATCACGAGGGAGTCGAGGTTCTTGGCGAGGGCTAGGACGCGCATGGTCCGGTCTCTTCTTAGGTCCCGCGCCGAGGCCAGAGGGCGGTAGCTGAGCTCCTTGATGGCGGCGTTGACCTTTTCCTTGGCCGACGCACTGACCGCCGAGCTCCCGTTCAAGACGCGCGACACCGTCCCCACGGACACACCCGCAGTCCTGGCGACGTCCTGAACTGTCGGCCGAGCCATTCGATTGTCCTTCCGCGAGCAGTGACCATGGACCTCGCCGCCACGTCACCGCCGTGACAGCTGGCCCCCTCAGCATAGTCAGGTCAGTAGACGTCCGGCCTATGTCTGCTTCCTCTGGCCGAAAAGAGTCGGAAACCTCGAATCCCACAACAGTCCCTTCGCTCCTGCGTCCAAGGGGAAGGGCTAAAATCTGTCATCGCCGGACTTTAGCTTCAAGGTGTCATTGCACTCTGGGTTTCGGCGACACGCGACGAGTAGAAATGGCTACCGAGCCCATCATGCGCGGAAGTAGTTGCGGCCCCAGGGCAGGTGATTGTGGGACGTGAAACACTTGTTAATCGAACGCAGAACCTAGCGAGGCAACCCCGACGGCATGCTTAGAAGTCATTTTTTGCTTGTTTTTTGCAAAAATGGGCCTGAAACGGATAGTCTTCGATAGTGAGAACTGAGGAATCACCATGCTAATGCAATTCCGAGTGTCTAACTTTCGCTCAATACGCGATGAGATCAACCTCTCGTTCATGAGAACCGGCCGTAAGCGATCTACGAGTACCGAGGCGCCCGAGAGCGAGTGGAATGACCGCATCTCGCCGGTCACTGCCGTATATGGCCCCAACGCTTCGGGGAAGTCCAGTCTCTTGGACGCCCTTAGTGAGATGGTAAGGATGGTTGACAGGTCTGCGGCCACTTCCAAGCCCACAGAAAAGGTTGCATTCAGTCCGTTCCTTCTAGATGCGGACAGCCGAACGGAACCCACTCGCTATGAACTTGAATTTTTGATGCAAGGCGTCCGGCACCAGTACGGCTTCGAACACGACGCTAATCAGTACTTGAAGGAGTGGCTGTACGCCTACCCCAAGGCACGGAGGCAAACCCTCTTTGAACGTAACAGCGATGAGAGCGATCCTTGGTACTTTGGCAAGGGTCTAGGTGGCCCGAACCGACTCATTGCCGAGTCTACTCGCGACAACTCCTTATTCATTTCTGCCGCTGCAGGTCTAAAGCACCCACGACTCTCAAAAATCTATTCTTACTTTGGGACTAACCTTCGATTTGTAAAACCCACAAATCAAGATCAGCGTACTCGATATACCATGAATTTGATCGAGAAAGATCGCACACTCGCAGCGAAAGCAACCGCCTTACTCCGACATGCTGATCTCGGCATTTCCGATATTCAAGTGCGGCATCATGATCTGGGCGAAGAAGACGCAGCCCTCATGCGACGCCTAATGACTGCGATATCCAGAGAAATCTCACCTGACCAACCCGCAGAAAAACAAGACGACGTGGCTACAGAAAAGCTTTTTTCGCAAATGCGGAATGAGTTTGAGCTTGAGCATATAGGTATTGACGGTGAAAAATTCTCGCTGCCGTTCGAGTATGAGTCTCTCGGCACAAAGTCCCTAGTCAGCTTCACGGGTCCCGTAATCAAAGCCCTAGAGGAAGGCAACACACTCGTAGTAGACGAAGTAGACACTAGTTTGCACCCTCGTGTGGTTGCCGAGATCGTACGCCTATTTCAGTCACCCAAGTCGAACCCAGCGCAAGCACAGCTCATTTTCTCTACTCACGACACCACTTTGCTGGCCTCTTCCGGCGATGAATCTCCTGTCCTCGACCGGGACCAGGTGTGGTTTGTAGAAAAGGGTCGAAATGGTGCTAGTCGAGTCTATGCCCTTAGTGAATACAGCCCGAGGCGACTCGAGAATCTGGAACGAGGCTACTTGCAGGGCCGCTATGGAGCTGTCCCCTACGTCAATCACAGAAAAATCGCTGGAGCTATTAGCGGCGATGTCGAAGTGGGAACGGTGTAACGGTTGGGTCGAAAGAACCTCTCTCCTCCTCGATCGCTAGCGAGAAAGGGGCAGGGACTGGAGCAGAGGAAAAGTTTCCTGATTGTGAGCGAGGGAAAGGTCACCGAACCCGAGTACTTCACTGACGTGAAGGATCGACTACGCGATGACCTCATCCAAGTGCGAACGGTTGGCGGCGTCGGCGACCCGCTGCAGGTTGTCGAACATGCAGTAAGGCTAAAACGAGATGCGCTAAAAGTGGCCAAGCAACAGCGGGACGACAACTTGTCTTTTGATCACGTTTGGTGCGTCTTTGATGTCGACGATTTCACCCGCATACCGACTGCTCTTAGTCTCGCTAAGCGAGAGAAGATTAACGTAGCGGTAAGCAATCCTTGTTTTGAAGTTTGGCCGTTGTTGCATTTCACTTATACCACCGCCTATCTATCGTCGGAGGAGGCAGCAGAGCGCCTTAGGGTTTATATGCCTGACTATGATAAGAGCCTTGACTGCAGCCTCCTTCGCGGAAACTTCCAGAAGGCCAGGGCGGCTGCTAAAAAGCTAGATACGGAGCACGAGAAGAACGGCTCACCTTCCCGACACAATCCGAGCACGCAGGTGTGGTCTTTGATCGACGCAATAATTGCGTCTGCAATATCTTCAGGCGTAAACGACGGCGACATTAAACTCTAGGTATCGAAGCTAGTCGAGGGCTACGTCTAACAGTTGCTCATCAGGCCGACCGCCTACGAACCGGCGTGACCCGAACTGGGAACCACGGCCCGAGTGCACCACGGTCCCTGCAGGTTTGCGTGCCCGGACCCCGTTCTCCAGTGCCGCCACCGTCAGGGAGGAGTTAATCCGTGAGTCCATCGAGTAGAAGACGATCCTGCCGGAATAGACATCCTCCACCGCGCAGAGGTAGAGCTTGCCCTCGCGGTGGGATGTGATGTTTGTCAGCCACAGCTCGTTGGGAGCGGCGGCGGCGAAGTCCCGTTCGACCAGATCGTCATGACCCGGTGGCCCGGGTCTGCGGTTCAGGCCGCGTTTCCTCGAGAAAGCCGACCAGATTCCGCGGTCCCTGCGAAGGCGCTGGACCCTGTTCTCGCCCGCAGTGAGGCCCTTCTCAGGAAGTTCGTCGTCCACAAAACGGTTCCCAAATGCCGGGTCGTCGTCATGAATGTCCAAGGCGGCATTGACCCGGTGCGCATCGATCGAGTCCCGTTCAGTTACCGGGCTGGCTCTCCAGCGCTAGTTACCTTGCTTGCTGAATTTCAACGCCCTGCGGGTCGCCGCTACTGGAACACTGTCGGCGGGTATCGCGGGCGGTGAGGCTATCGCTTACCAGGGCTGCAGAGCCGTCTAGGAGCACTCAACGAGGTCCGGAGAACACCGGCTCCGGATCTGCCTTGGTTCGTAGCCTCAAGATGGTGGAACATCTTGTCGTCCTGCCCGGCACCGAACAGATACCCACGAACTGCGCGCAGCCTGAGCCTGGCACCCAGCGAGCCAGGGGAGACAGCGATCGCGAGGACAGGAAGCGCTACAGACCACAGGACTGGCCGACGACTTCCACTTGTATGACATCCATGCTCATAACCCAACCCTAGAGGCTGCTTCTTATTCACATAAACCACCATTTCTGTCTCTCATTGGTCGTTTCTCGAAGTTCGGGCAAAAGACGTCGTTCGCCCTTGATATGGTGAACGAAAATTCAGTGAAAGGTTAGTAATGGGGCGTCGTCGGGGATTCTTTGCGGAAATGCAACATCAGGCACGGCTGGCTGAACAGCGTCAGCGGGCCGCGGTCCGTGAGCAGGCGGCAGCGGCCCGGCGGGCAGAGCAGGCCCTCAGGGCGGAACAACGGGCAACTGCCGCGTTCCAACGGGCTTCGGAGGCTGAACGGAAGCGTTTGGAGAAGGAAGCTGCCGATGCCCACATCGCTGCCAAACAGGCTGAAGTCGAGCAACTGAATGCCGAGCTTTTTGCGGTGTACGACCAAGTCGATTCTCTTCTGGAGGCAACTCTCGACGTTGACGACTACGTCGATCTTGAATCACTGCGGCAGACAGCCAAGCATCCTCCTTTTGATCGCTCACTCGAGCTTCCGACGCCTCCCCCCGTTGTCCTCTTGGATCCCGAAGAGCCCGTGTTTCGGCCTCCTGCTCCCCCGACCGGATTGTTTGGTCGGAAGAAGAAGCTGGCTGAAGCGCAGGCCCAGGCTGAAGCGGAGTACGCAGCTGCCCGCGGCGCTTGGGAGGCAGAGATGAAGCAGCTGCCCGAGCGCCGTCGCCAACTCGCGGAACGTCACGTGGCAGCCGAGACGAAAAGGCAGGAGCAACTTGCGCAAGCGCGCAAGGTCTACGAAGCCGAGTGCGCCGCTCGCGAATCGGAAGTCGCCGAACACAATGCCTCCCTTGACCAGTTGATCTCGGGCTTGGGTTATGGCGTCGTCGATGCCGTGCAGGAGTACGTTGGAATCGTGCTCGCCAACTCTGTGTACCCCGAGGCTTTCGAGGTGGAGCACGAATCCGAGTTCGATCCTGCAACTGCTGAACTTGCCTTGCGAACGCTCGTGCCGGGCCCGGACAGTGTCCCAACGATCAAGTCCTACAAGTACGTCAGAGCAGCGGATGAAATCACGCCGGTTGCGTTGTCTCAGAAGGACTCAAAGGACCGGTATGCCGGCGCTGTGCACCAAGTCGCGCTGCGTACGCTACACGAGGTTTTTGAAGCCGACCGGCGTGGATTGATCCAGAGCATCTCACTGGAAGTGGGAACGAATACCATCAACCCGGCGACGGGCCGTGACACCTACATCCCGTTCGTTGCTGTAGCTGTCCCGCGTGCCAGCTTCGCCGACATTGACCTCTCAGCCGTCGTCCCGTCCGCCACGCTTGAGCATCTTGGGGCTTCAGTCTCGAAGAATCCGCTCGGTCTGGTTCCTGCCAATGTCTCTGGAGTACGTACTTCCTGATGTCGGCTGAGCAAACAATGATTTTCAATCCCCCGCCCGGGTGGCCGAAGCCCCCTCCTTCGTGGCGCCCTCCGGCTGGATGGACGCCCGATCCAGCATGGCCGGCCCCACCCGAGGGCTGGCAATTATGGCTACCCGCCGAAACTGGCGGGGATGACCTAACTCAAACGCCGCCAGCGGCGATCGACAGGCAAGACCAACCGGACGTTCCCACCTCCAGCAGTCAGTCTTCCGAATCAGCCAGGATCGCTTTCCTCGAGGCGGAGAACAGCCTTTTGAAGCAACGTCTTAAACAGACCCCGACTGCCGCAACGTCGTATGTTGAACTCAACGACGGACTGGTACTTCAAGAGGTCGGGATCTACCGCTACCATCACCCACTCGAGAACGCAGCCTCCTACCGTGATCGGCTAAGTGAGATCGAAACACGCATCGCGGACCTGGTTCGGGCCGGTGGCGCCATCATCAAGTCCAACATGTTCACCTTTGACAACTCCTTGGCCAAGGGCAGACGGATGACCGAGGACCTGGCAAAACTCATGCTTAGGGCATACAACGCCGAAGCAGACAACAGCATCAGGTCACTCAAACTCGGCAACGTCATAACCGCCAAACGGCGTCTGGAAGCGTCACGAGTGGCCATCGCCAAGCTCGGCGCGCTCATGGAAATGCACATCAGCGATGAATTTCATGACCTCCGGCTCGAAGAGATTGAGCTGACGGCAGACTGGCTGATGAAGAAGCAGGAAGAAAAAGAAGCGCAACGTGAAGAGCGCGCCCGCCTACGCGAAGAACAACGCGTCGAAAGGGAACTCGCCGCGGAACGCTCCCGGCTGGACAAAGAACGCTCACACCTCGTCAATGCCCTGGCTGCCCTCGGCGCCTCAGGCCAGCACGACGAAGAACTAGAACAGCGTCTAAGAGAAGTCGATGAGGCAATCGCCCAGAACGACTTCCGTGCGGCAAATATCAGAGCCGGGTACATCTACGTGATCTCAAACCGAGGAGCCTTCGGCGAAGGGGTCGTGAAGATCGGCCTCACACGCAGGCTTGAGCCAGAACAACGCGTAGCCGAACTCAGTGGCGCATCCGTCCCCTTCCGCTTCGACATCCACACCCTGTACTTCTCTGAAGATGCAGTCACCCTTGAGAACGAACTCCACAAACACTTCGCCGCCCGTGCCCTGAACCAGTCCAACCTCCGAAAAGAGTTCTTCTTCGCTACACCAGCCGAGGTACGCGATGTCCTGGAGCATAAGATCGGCAACCTGCTCGAATTCACAGAGCATGCTGACGCAACCGAATACTTCCAGTCTGTCGGTTACTGGCCCCAACGAGGCAATAACCAACTCACCGAACAGAACTGAGTGCTACCCCTATGGCCAGCGCAGCACTTTCAAAAGGCCGATAACAACGCATATGTCGTGTAGGAGCCGTGGCACCTCAGCACATGGGTCAGCGCACGGGCCTTGATCAGGGCTGGCGGGTGGAGTTTCCCGGTCAGGTGCGTCGTAGGCCCACGCCCACGGCAAGGCAACGCTCACCAGTCCCGTGCTTCCTCCACTCCCGACAAAAGTGCCTGCCGCTCGGCCGCGAGAGGACGCCCCAGCTCCAATTCGAACTCATCTATGACAGAGGCAAGCGCGGCGAACAGTTCCTCACGCTCCTCTGTCTCTATGAATGGGGACCGCCCGTCAAGCCGGTTGAAGGCACCAGCGTAATCACGCCCAAGGTCCTCCAGCCGTCCCAAGGTGGTCTCGTCTGGCTCGGCAGAGAGTGCTTCGAACACCTCGCTTCGTGTCTTCTTGAATTGCGCCACAGCTTTCTTGAACCGACCAGAGCTAATGTGCTCGCGTCCGTCCCAGTCACGAAGCGGGTTCTCTAGATTCTCTTGAACCCATTCAGGCTTGCGTGCCTTGGTGATACTGACACTTGTGCCGTTAGCCGCCTCAGACCGCCACCGACTCCGCATCGCAGAGGCGTACTCCTGAGGGACGCTGTCTAGGTAGAGGTACTCGAGGTTGGGAATTTCGATAGGAAGCAAGCAGTCGGACTTTGTCATGCCGAACAGGTTGGAAATAAAGAGGTCCCGGAGCCGGCCGAGTTTGTTGAGCATTCCAGCGTTCGTGACCTGTCCGAGGTTGCCGCCGAGGGCCAGCCTCGTCAAGTTGGGAAAGGTGGACACTATCCGAAGACAGTCCACTTCCGACAAAGCGGTTGACTTCAGGCTGCGCACGTCACTTTGAACGGGTGCTCCGTCTGCGAGGGCATTAGCCAGGTCCGCGTGAGTCATTTCAAGTTCCCCTGGTTCGTTCCAATCACGCTCGCCCCTGTCCCAAGCGCGTTGCCGGGCCAGCTGATAACCAACTGTCCAAATGCTGGTATAGCTATTCGACGGTTGCTCGTGAATCAGCGGCAAGCTGCCGAGGACGTGAAAACTCCGGGGAAGCACCCAGTCGCAATTGACGTAGGACAACCGGCCATTCCAGGAGTTGTGCGTCAGTACGAGCGGCTCAATAACGCCCAAGTCGTCCGTTGACGATGGCACTGGACCTGACCAATTCAGGTCCAGGACACCAACCTTTTTCCAATTAGCATCGATACTCGTGATTTGGGCCGCCACCCATTCGCCAAGAAGATCGTTCGGTCCAACGACGATGTCTCCGACGCTCAGGGGACGCGGCGGGCCGCCTGTTGTTGTATCTGACACAAGGCCAATCCTACGGACAACCTTGGCGCGGAGTAGGTGTGCGAAGACCGCACCGGCCCACTCTTCCCCCGAACCATCAACCCGTAATTGTGCAAAGGCTCTTTGCACAATTCGTACGAAGAACAGCCCAACAGTGCAGCTACCCGCACTGGGCACCACACGTCTCCTGGTATCCAAACCCCCACCTCCCCACCCACCCCCTTGACTCGCACCCTCCACTTCCCTAAACTTTTCATAAAGCAGAATCTAAATTCCACCAAGCGGAAACTTAAGCCAAGCACCAAGGCCAAGACGAAGCACAGAGGAAGATAGATCAAAGCCCCTCCTCGGAAGGACCTACGATGACGTACACAGTGAACTGCTCCATCCTCCTGACGGAGCTGCCCTTGCTCGAGCGCCCCGCCGCCGCGAAGGCAGCCGGTTTTGACGCCGTCGAGTTCTGGTGGCCCTTCGCCACTTCGGTTCCCACCGACAAAGAGACCACAGAGTTCGAGACAGCCATCAAGGACGCCGGCGTTCAGCTCACGGGCCTTAACTTCAACGCCGGCAACATGCCAGGTGGCGACCGCGGCCTCGTCTCCTGGAAGGGACGTTGCTCCGAATTCAAGGACAACATCGACGTCGTCGCGGGCATCGGTGAGCGCCTGGGCTGCAAGGCCTTCAACGCCCTCTACGGCAACCGCCAGGACGAGTTCACCCCCGAAGAGCAGGACGAGCTCGCCGCCAAGAACCTCGCCGCAGCAGCTGCCGGCGTCGCACGTATCGGTGGAACTGTCCTCCTCGAACCGGTGAGCGGCGCACCCAAGTACCCGCTCCTCACCGCCGAAGACGCACTCAAGGTCATCGCCCGCGTCAAGGCAGAATCCGGTGCACAGAACATCAAGCTCCTCGCCGACTTCTACCACCTGGCAGTCAACGGCGACGACGTCGAATCCGTCATCGAGAACCACGCCAAGGACTTCGGCCACATCCAGATCGCCGACAACCCCGGCCGTGGCGCCCCCGGCACCGGCACCCTCCCCCTCGGCGAGTGGATCGCCCGCAGCCGCGAACTCGGCTACGAGGGCTACATCGGTTTGGAATACAAGGAACCGCAGGAGACGGCATTCAGCTGGGCCATCCGCCAGCGCGCCAACGCCAACTAAGCCCCGCGAGCCCAACTAAGTAGCAGCAGAGCGCGTTTAGAACGCTCAAAACGCGCACAAATGCGACCTAGTTGGGTAAGCACACCTGAGTTAATACACACGAACTCAAAGCACACGCAGACTTTCAGAAAGAGAACCACAATGAGCAACGTTGCAGTCATCGGCCTCGGAATCATGGGCCTCCCCATGGCCATCAACCTCGTCAAGGCCGGCCACACGGTCACCGGCTTCAACCGCAGCCAGGACAAGATCGACAAGCTCGTCTCCGAAGGCGGCCAGGGCGCCAGCAGCATCGCGGACGCAGTCAAGGACGCCGACGTCGTCATCACCATGGTGCCGGACTCCCCCGATGTTGAGGGTGTAGTCAGCGGCAAGGACGGCGTCTTCGCCAACGCCAAGAAGGGCACCTTGTGGATCGACGCCTCCAGCATCCGTCCGGACGTCGCCAAGCGCCTCTCCGACGAGGCACGTGAAGCCGGCATCCGCCCCCTCGACGCACCGGTATCCGGCGGCGAACAGGGCGCCATCGACGCCGTCCTGTCCATCATGGTCGGCGGCGACGCAGCAGACTTCGAGGCAGCACAGGATGTCCTCAACGCAGTGGGCAAGACCATCGTCCACGTCGGCCCGTCCGGCTCCGGCCAGACCGTCAAGGCAGCCAACCAGCTCATTGTCGCCGTCAACATCCAGGTCCTCGGCGAAGCCATCGCCTTCCTTGAGGCCTACGGCGTAGACACCGACGCAGCTCTCAAGGTCCTCGGCGGCGGCCTGGCCGGCTCCAAGGTCCTGGACCAGAAGGGCCAGAAGATGCTCGACCGCAACTTCGACCCCGGCTTCCGCCTCGCCCTCCACCACAAGGACCTGGGCATCGTCACCTCCGCAGCCCGCGAAGCCAACGTCGCCGTCCCGCTCGGCGCCGTCGTCGCGCAGCTCGTCGCCGCAACCGTCAACCAGGGCGACGGCGGCCTGGACCACTCGGGCCTCTTCAAGCAGGTCCTGCAGCTCAGCGGCCGCAACTAAGGCACTAAGCACCAAAAACAAGGGAACCCGCCGTCGTAAATAACGACGGCGGCTCCCTCACCACACCCTTTTTCCGCCCCGAACGCGGGGCGAACCCAAGATTTCAAGGAGCACACCATGGCTAAGATGCGCACCGTTGACGCGGCGATCGCCATCCTGGAAAAGGAAGGCGCCACCGAGGCGTTCGGCCTGCCAGGCGCAGCAATCAACCCCTTCTACTCCGCAATGAAGGCACACGGCGGTATCCGCCACACCCTGGCCCGCCACGTTGAAGGCGCCAGCCACATGGCCGACGGCTACAGCCGTGCAGCTGATGGCAACATCGGCATCTGCATCGGCACCTCGGGCCCTGCCGGCACGGACATGATCACCGGCCTCTACGCGAGCTGGGCCGACTCGATCCCCATGCTCTGCATCACCGGCCAGGCCCCGGTGTCCAAGCTGCACAAGGAAGACTTCCAGGCCGTGGACATCGAGTCCATCGCAAAGCCGGTCACCAAGTTCGCCATGACCATCCTGGAGCCGGGCCAGGTTCCCGGTGCTTTCCAGAAGGCCTTCCAGGTAATGCGCTCCGGCCGTCCGGGCCCTGTCCTGCTGGACCTGCCTATCGACGTTCAGATGGCCGAGATCGAGTTCGACATCGACGCCTACGAGCCCCTGCCGGTGGAGAAGCCCAAGGCTTCCCGCAAGCAGCTGGAAAAGGCTCTGGACATGCTGACCGCGGCCAAGCACCCGCTGATCGTTGCCGGTGGCGGCATCATCAACGCCGGCGCTTCGGCCCAGTTGGTTGAGCTGGCCGAGCTGCTGAACGTTCCGGTCATCCCCACCCTGATGGGCTGGGGCGCTATCCCTGACGACCACGACTTGATGGCTGGCATGGTTGGCCTGCAGACCTCGCACCGCTACGGCAACGAGACCTTCCTGCAGAGCGACTTCGTGATCGGCATCGGCAACCGCTGGGCCAACCGCCACACCGGCGGCCTGGACACCTACACGGCCGGCCGCAAGTTCGTTCACATCGACATCGAGCCCACCCAGATCGGCCGCGTGTTCTCCCCGGACCTGGGCATCGCTTCCGACGCCGGCGCGGCCCTGGACGGTCTGCTGGAACTGGCCCGTGAGCGCAAGGCTGCAAGCACCCTGCCGGACTACTCCGCCTGGGTTGCCGAGTGCCTGGAGCGTAAGGGTTCCCTGCACCGCAAGACGCACTTCGACAACGTGCCGATCAAGCCGCAGCGCGTGTACGAAGAGATGAACAAGGCCTTTGGCAAGGACACCACCTACGTGTCCACCATCGGTCTCTCGCAGATCGCCGGCGCCCAGATGCTGCACGTGTTCGGCGCACGCAAGTGGATCAACGCCGGCCAGGCAGGCCCGCTGGGCTGGACCGCTCCCGCCGCTTTGGGCGTGGTTCGCGGCAAGCCGGGCGAGAACGTCATTGCACTCTCCGGTGACTACGACTTCCAGTTCATGATCGAAGAGCTGGCCGTGGGCGCACAGTTCAACCTGCCGTACATCCACGTTGTGGTGAACAACTCCTACCTGGGCCTGATCCGCCAGTCCCAGCGCGGCTTCAACATGGACTACCACGTGTCCCTGGGCTTCGATAACATCAACTCCCCCGAGACCATGGGCTACGGCGTGGACCACATCAAGGTGGTTGAGGGCCTCGGCTGCAAGGCCATCCGCGTGGAGAACCCGGAAGACATGCCTGCCGCCTTCGACAAGGCCAAGGCACTGCGCGACGAGTTCAAGGTTCCGGTGGTTGTGGAAGTGATCCTGGAGAAGGTCACCAACATCTCCATGGGCCTGGAAATCAACGCAGTGAACGAGTTCGAAGAGCTGGCCGAGTCGGCAGAGGACGCCCCCACCGCGATCCTCGCCAAAGCGTAAGTAACAGTAAGGAGGCACCGGAATGCGTGTGGTCATCGCCCCGGACAAATTCAAGGGCTCGCTGTCCGCGCCCGAGGTCGTCGAGCACCTGGCAACAGGCCTGCTGGCCGGCTTCGGCAGCAACGGACTTGAGACAACACGCATTCCGGTGGCCGACGGCGGCGAAGGAACCATCGACGCCGCCATCGGCTCCGGCTTCACCCGCCGGACCGCCACGGTCACCGGCCCGCTCGGCGAACCGGTCAAGGCCGACTTCGCCATCCGAGGCACCGAAGCAGTGATCGAAATGGCAGCCGCTTCCGGTTTGGCCCTCCTCCCGGAAGGCCCCACGAGCGAAACCGCGAAGACGGCAACCAGCATCGGCACGGGTGAACTCATCCGCGCCGCGCTGGACCTCGGCTGCCGCAAGATCATCCTTGGCGTGGGAGGCAGCGCCAACACCGACGCCGGGGCAGGCGTCCTGCAGGGCCTCGGTGCCGTGTTCCTGGACAAGGACGGCAACGAGCTCCCCGGCGGCGGTGCCGCCCTCGCCAACCTGGACAGCATCGACTTCGCCAACTTCGACGTGCGGATCGAGGCCACAGAGTTCGTCTTGGCGTCCGACGTCGACAATCCCCTTTTGGGGACAAGCGGAGCCCCAGCCATCTTCGGTCCGCAAAAAGGCGCGACGCCGGATGACGTCGCCGAACTGGACGCGGCAGCAAGCCACTTCGTGGACGTGCTGAGCCAAGCAACCGGCATCGAAGCCAAGCACGCAGCGAAGGCTCCCGGCGCAGGCGCGGCGGGCGGCGTTGGCTACATTGCCATCGCGGCACTGAAGGCGCAGCGGCGGCCGGGTATCGACGTCGTCCTCGAATTCACTGAACTGGAAAGCAAACTGAAGGGCGCCGACCTGGTGATCACCGGGGAAGGCAGCCTGGACGAACAAAGCCTCCTGGGCAAGACGCCGATGGGTGTCAGCCGGGCGGCAGCAAAAGCCGGGGTACCCGTGATCGCCGTGTGCGGCCGGAGTACCCTGAGCCGGGAACAACTGAACGATGCCGGCTTCCACACGGTCCACGCATTGACCGACTTGGAAGACGATGTCCAGAAATGTATCGCTGAAGCAGGTCCGTTGCTTGAACAATTAGGAAAGCACATAGGCGTGTACCTGGCGGAACGGACTGAAAACAAGGAGTACCTCAATGTCTGAAGCAATCGGCGCCTATGACCTCGTTATCCGGGGTCAGCGCATCCTGACCACGGCCGGCATCGCACCCCGCGAGGTTGGCATCCGCGACGGCGTGATCGTCGCCATCGAACCCCTGGGCAACGGCCTGACGGGCACCGAGGTCATCCACCTCGCGGACGACGAGACCCTCATCCCCGGCCTCGTGGACACCCACGTCCACGTCAACGAGCCCGGTCGCACAGAATGGGAAGGCTTCGCCTCCGCCACCCGTGCAGCCGCAGCCGGCGGTGTCACCACCATCATCGACATGCCGCTGAACAGCATCCCGCCCACCACCAGCGTGGACGGCCTGGAGCAGAAGCGCGTGGTTGCCAAGGACCAGGCGTTCGTGGACGTCGGATTCTGGGGCGGTGCCATCCCGGGCAACAAGGCCGACCTCCGCCCGCTGCACGACGAGGGCGTCTTCGGCTTCAAGTGCTTCCTCCTCCATTCCGGCGTGGACGAGTTCCCGCACCTGGACGCGGACGAGATGGAAGAGGACATGAAGGAACTGAAGTCCTTCGACTCCCTCATGATCGTCCATGCCGAGGACTCCCACGCGATCGACCGCGCCCCGCACCCCGGCGGCGACCACTACGAGACCTTCCTCGCTTCCCGCCCCCGCGGCGCTGAGAACAAGGCAATCGCCGAGGTCATCGAACGCGCCCGCTGGACCGGCGCCCGCGCCCACATCCTGCACCTCTCCTCCTCCGACGCGCTGCCCATGATCGCTTCGGCAAAGCGCGACGGCGTCAACCTCACCGTTGAGACGTGCCCGCACTACCTGACCCTCATGGCAGAGGAAATCCCCGACGGCGCCACGGCCTACAAGTGCTGCCCGCCCATCCGCGAGGCCTCCAACCGCGAGCTCCTCTGGAAGGGCTTGCAGGACGGCACCATCGACTGCATCGTCTCCGACCACTCCCCCTCCACCCTTGACCTCAAGGACCTGGAGAACGGCGACTTCGCAGTTGCGTGGGGCGGCGTTTCCTCCCTCCAGCTCGGCCTGTCCCTGATCTGGACCGAGGCACGCCACCGCGGCATCTCACTGGAGCAGGTTGTTGCCTGGATGTCGGAGAAGCCCGCCGCGCTGGCACGCCTGCACAACAAGGGTCAGCTCGCCCTCGGCTACGACGCCGACTTCTCGATCTTCGCCCACGACGACGCCTACGTGGTGGACGTGAAGAAGCTCAAGCACAAGAACCCGATCACCCCCTACGACGGACGTCCGCTCTCCGGCGTCGTCCGCAAGACCTACCTGCGGGGCTCGGAAATCGACTTCCAGAACCCCAGCGGCAAGCTGATCCGCCGCGGTAACGTTTAGGACCAACCGCCATGGCAGTCAATGCCTACGGTCCCCCGCCCGCACGGTTCCCCAGGCTCTCCTCCACAGGAGCGCAGGGGGCCGCGCGGCGCCCGGGCCGGACAACACAGGGCCTCACCGCACCGGGTCTTACGGCCCACGGCCTGGCCCTTTGGGTCAACCCCGCCGAGGGCGATCCCGTGGACCCCGAAATTTGGGAACGTGCAGCACGGCTGGTGCTGGCACGGGCCATGAAACTTGCCCCGGAGGCGGAAGTCCGCATCTGGCCCGCCACCGGGGCACAGCACTCCGGCGTCGGCGACACTTCCTGGGGCGGCACTCCGCAGGAAACCGCCGACGCCGGTAACCACCTTTCCAGCGCGTCTTCCGTCTCCCTTGCGGACGCTCTGTCAGAGGCGTCCCAACAGGCTGAAGCGGGCGGCAGCACCGCCGTCGAGCCCGTAACGTTGGCCGCCCGACGCAGCCAACTTGCGATCGACCTCGCGGCTGAAGTAGTCCTACTGGACGGGGAGCCCGTTGCCTTTACCGGCATGGAATACAAGCTGTTGCGCTACCTCGTGGTGAACTGCTCACGGGCGATCGGACGTGAAGAATTGCAACGCTTCCTGGAGTCATTTGACCTGCCGGGCGCGGCGTTCCGGTCGATCGACGTTTATGTTGGAAGGGTGCGGCGGAAGCTTGGCTCCGCCCGTTACACCGTCTCCACCGTCCGTGGTGGTGGCTACCAGTTCGTGCCCGGCCCTTATGCCACTGTGCGCGGACCTGCGGAATACAGCATCTGATTGTGCTGTTCTATATCTCGAATCCGCTTTCTTAGTATGACCAAACGCCGGTGCAGACCGGTTGAACGTAAAGGATCGCCATGACCCAGAAACTCCTCGTCGGAACGCAAGCTCCGGACTTCGCGCTTCTCGACGCCGACGGCAACAAGGTCTCGCTGTCCGATTACCGCGGACGCAACGTCATTGTGTACTTCTACCCCAAGGCGGCCACCCCCGGCTGCACCACCGAGGCCTGCGACTTCCGCGACAACCTGGCCAGCCTCCAGGGCAAGGGCTACGACGTCATCGGGATCTCGCCCGACGCCCAGGAAGCCCTCCAGGGATTCACCGGCGACTTCCAGCTCACCTTCCCGCTGCTCTCCGACGAAGACCACTCCGTGGCGCTGGCCTACGGCGCCTGGGGCGAGAAGCTCGTCAAGGGTGAAATCGTGGAGGGCATCGTCCGCTCCACCGTGGTGGTGGACGGCGACGGCAAGGTCAAGCTCGCCCAGTACCAGGTGAGCGCCCAGGGCCACGTGCAGGCTCTCCGCGAAGAGCTCGGCGTCTAGGACGCTCTCTCACCTAACACCCCCTTCCCGAGGATGCTCTCTCACGTAGTACCCCTTTTTTGGAGATCCCTCACTCACATAAATGCACAAATTTTGTAACGCCCGCTCACTTCCATGAGCGGGCGTTACACGTGTCTTTACTAAACGTGACAAATCGTCAGGGACATTAGTTAATGGAGCCATGGTCTCAACACCGGTCAAACGCCAGGCTGTCGTCGTGGAAGACGACGCCGATATCCGCGGCCTCCTGGTCCTTGTTCTTGAGCAGCTCGACTTCGAGGTGACGGAGGCACCGGACGGCCTGTCCGGCGTCGAGGCCGTCCGCACCACCAACGCCGAGCTGGTGACACTGGACATCAACCTCCCGGACATCGACGGCATGGAAGTCTGTCGCCGTCTGCGGGAGTTCTCCGATGCCTACGTCCTCATGCTCACGGCCCGCGCCGACGAGATCGACAGGCTCAACGGCCTGGATACCGGCGCGGACGACTACATCAACAAGCCCTTCAGTCCCAAGGAGCTCCAGGCCCGCATCCGCGCGCTGTTCCGCCGGGCACGCACTCCCGCCCAGCCCACGGAAGACCCACGCCAAAGCGACGAACTCGCGCGCGCCGCCGTCGTGCAGAAGAGCCTCTTACCGCAGGAAACCGTGAGGCTGGACGACTACGACGTCGCCGGCGCTTTCCGCCCGTCACGCAGCGTGGGCGGGGACTTTTACGACTGGTATCAGACTCCCGCCGGCATGCACCTGACGTTCGCCGACGCCATGGGCAAAGGCATGGGTGCTGCGCTCATCGCCGCCACGGTACGGGCCGTGATGCGGTCCGTCGCGGACACTCCGGCCCTCGATGCCGCCTTCGCCTCCGCGAGCGCCACCATCGCCTCGGACCTGGACCAGTCCGGCTCGTTTGTGACCATGTTCCATGCACGCTTGGACAGCGGCTCCGGCGTGCTGAGCTACATCGACGCCGGCCACGGCCTGGCCGTGCACATCCCGGCTGAGGGTCCGGCCAGGAGACTCGTTTCGTCAGGTCCACCGGTTGGCATCCTGGACGGGCAATTGTGGCCCGCCGCGGAGCTGCAACTGGAGGCCGAGGACTCCCTGGTGATTGTCAGCGACGGTGTCCTGGACGCCCACGAGTCGCTCGAGGAATTCATGCGGAACGTGGAGAAAGCAGCGCGCAACGAGCCGACCTCGGACAAGGTCTGCGCCGCGTTGCTGGACCTGGCGCCCGCCGCCACAGCGGAAGATGACGTGACCGCCGTCGTGGTCCGCCGTCAACAAAGCGCTGCCCACCAGACAGGGACAATCCGGCACTAGCCGCAAAAAGGGGGATTTGTGACTCGATTCTGGACCCGGTTGCTGGTTGTCCTGACAGTCATTCTTGGCGTCAACTACGTGACGTGGCGCTGGCTGGCGTCGCTGAACTGGGAGGCGTGGTGGATCGCCATTCCTCTGGTGATCGCCGAGACCTACAGCCTCATAGACGTGATGCTGTTCGGGCTGACGGTGTGGAACCTCAAGATCCGCAAGCCGCCGCCCCCGCCTGCCCCGGATGCGACCGTGGACGTCTTCATCACCACGTACAACGAGCCGTTGGACCTGGTGTTGACCACGGCTCTGGCGGCCAAGGACATCCGCTGGCCGCACAGCACCTGGATTCTCGACGACGGCAACCGGCCCGAGATGCGCGAACTCGCCGAATCGCACGGGATTGGCTATGTGACGCGCTCCGCCGACTGGACGCCGGACATGCCGCGCCACGCCAAGGCAGGCAACCTGAACAACGCCCTGATGCTCACCTCCGGCGAGTACCTGTTGATCCTCGACGCCGACCAGATCCCCGAGCCGGACATCCTGGACAAGACGCTGGGCTACTTCACCGACGACCGCGTTGCCTTGGTCCAGACCCCGCAGTACTTCATCAACGTCCCCGCCGACGACCCCCTGGGCAGCCAGGCACCCTTGTTCTACGGGCCGATTCAGCAGGGCAAGGACGGCTGGAATGCGGCGTTCTTCTGTGGATCCAACGCCATCCTCCGCCGCGAAGCCCTGATGCAGCTGGGCCTGGTGGGATACGTAAAGGCCACGGAGGAGAGCATCCGCCGCGCACTGGCGGCTTCCAAGCAGGCCATCAGGAAGGCCCGCAGGTCACCTGAGGCCGACAATCCGCTGGTGGCCGAAATGCTCAACCAGGTGGAAGCTGCCACCAACTCGGCGCAGCAGGAACTCGAAGCCCGCGTCTCCCTCAGCGAAATCACCTACCGGGTACGCCGCAAAGTGGACGAGGCCGTGCGCACCCTGGTTGCCGCTGACTTCTCCGCCCTCGAAGCCGATCTCGAGGAAATCGCCGCCATGGAACTCGCCCACGTCGGCGAGTCGGGCGTGACCACCGTGGCCAGTGACGCCGTCGACCGTATGTCCGGCCGCGACTGGTCGCCGCTGGGCGCGCTCGAGTCCGTCCACGCGGTGCTGGCTGCCATCTCGGTGGAACGCACGGACGAAGCCCAGCCCATCATGCCGCTGGCCACCATCTCGGTCACCGAGGACATGGCCACGGCCATGCGCATCCACGGCCTGGGCTGGAAGAGCGTGTACCACCACGAGATCCTGGCCAACGGCCTGGCGCCCGAGGACCTGAAGACCATGCTCACGCAGCGCCTCCGGTGGGCGCAGGGCACCATCCAGGTCCTGCTCCGCGAGAACCCCCTGGTCCAGCGGAACCTGTCCTGGGGCCAGCGGCTCATGTACTTCTCCACCATGTGGAGCTACCTGAGCGGGTTCGCGGCCGTGGTCTACTTCGCCGCGCCCATCATTTACCTGACGCTGGGCATCCTGCCCGTGAGCAGCCTGAGCTGGGACTTCTTTGTCCGCTTCATCCCGTTCATGGTGGTGAACCAGCTGCTGTTCGTGGTGGCCGGTCACGGTATTCCCACCTGGCGCGGTCAGCAGTACAGCCTTGCGCTGTTCCCCACCTGGATCAAAGCATGCACGACGGCGGCCCGTAACGTTTGGTTCGGACGTCCCCTGGGGTTCGCCGTCACCCCCAAGGCGCGCCAGAACGGCGGACCCAGCTGGAGCCTCATCCGTCCCCAGATCATCGTGGCCGTGTTGCTGGCCGTGGCGTTGGTGGTGGGCATCGTCCGGCTCATGACGGGTCTCTCCGAGCCGTTGGGCACGCTGGTGAACGTCGCCTGGGTTGCCTTTGACCTGGTGGTCCTGAGCGTCCTGGTGAAGGCAGTTTTGTACAAGGGATTTGTCCCCGAAGAGAGGAATGCCGATGCAGTTTAGTTACGAGGTCAAGGAGTCCTACGCGGAGGTGAAGGGCGTGGGCCGTTTGAACATGGTGGCCGCTCCCAAGCTGCGCGAGGTAGTGAACGAGGTTGTCGCGGGCGGCTCCAACCGTGTGGTGGTCAACCTGGCCGAGACCGACTTCATGGATTCCTCCGGACTGGGTGCCCTCATCGGATGCCTCAAAGCTGCACGGCAGGCCGGCGGCGATCTCCGTATCGCGGGCGTGCAGCCGCAGGTGAAGATGGTGCTGGAACTGACCAACATGGACCGGGTCCTCACCGCGTATCCGTCGGCGGAGGAGGCGTTCGGCAATGACTGACGTCATTGCCCGCCGCAGCTACCACGGGCTGTCCAACGACGACGCCATCGAGGCCATCCATAATGAGATCGACGCGCTGTGGGATGACGCCTCGTTCGTGCCCGACATGGACCGGATGACGTTCGCCACCGCCGTGATCGAGGCAGCTTCCAACATCGTGCAGCACGCGCAGCCCGTGGCGGAGAAGCCCGTGGAAATCGCCGTGGACATCAGCGTGTGGCCGACGCGTCTGGTGGCGAGGGTCAGCGCGTTCAATGCCCGCGAACCGTTTGCCAACGACATGCAGGCCTCGATGCCGGATTCCGATGCCGAGTCGGGGCGCGGTTTGGCCCTCATCGAGGCTCTGGTGACCACGGTGACGTTCGAGCGCCAGGACGGCACCAACACCTGGACCCTGACCCGCGAGACGTAAAAGGGTGAGAGAGCGTTTATCTCAATCGTGCAATAGGTGAGAGAGCGTCCGGAGGTTGCGACGCTCTCTCACCTAAACACCCCTCCACGCGGACGCTCTCTCACGTAAACACCCCTTCCACCGATCCCTCTCTCACCCGGGGAAGATGGGCTCATCTCCCCATGGCCGGACGCGAGGCGAACGCGAAAGCATGCGTTGAAGGCCGCCGTCGTGCCTTAACAAAACCTGGGGGAACAATGCGCCGCACTGCACCGAGACCATTAATCCTGACCGCGCTGGTGACGTGCTCCTCAATCTTGGCCGGGTGCATTGCAACCCCGCACCACCACACCAGCGGGCCGAGCAGCGCCCCGCCCATCACGGCGAGCCCCGAGCCGGTGGCACAGAGCCTGGCCAAATATGATTCCCTGCGTTCGGATCTCGTTGCTGCGCTGGAAAAGAAGCTGCCTGGGATCACGTGGAGTGTGGAAAAACAGGCCACCTTGAGCCGGACGGATGACGGCAGGTGCATCCTCCGGCCAGCCAGCATGAAAAGCAGTGCTGACATTGTGAAGCCCTCCAACGCGTTCGAGGACGTTTTCGCTGTGGCCGACCCCATCCTGGCGCAGAATGGATTCCCGTCGTTCGGCGGGACCGATCCCACTCCCGGCGGTTGGGTCGTCACGCGTAGTACAAACGGATCGGGGGCAACGGTCACCATCCAGTCCAAGAAACCCCGCCTACCTGCGCCTGACTGTTCCTGTCGCCTCGCCAAGCTGCGACCCGAACGAACTTCCCACGGGCTGACCGGGAAGATGTACCCATCGCCGCTCCACCGCGGCCGGGGTACGTTGACCGTGGCTGAGCAGAATTATCTTCGAGCAAACACAGACGGGGCGGCATGCCAGTCGGTCGAGTTGCCGGGCGCTGGCTCGTTGCGCTTCGCTTCGATCCAGCCGGCCACCGGAGATACGACCGCCACCGCGGTTTTGGCGTACGACGCCGGTCAGGTCACCCCGTGAGGTGAGCGCCCGTTGGGAACCTTCTCTCACCGGCCCTTCCCAGGGAACCCTCTCGCGCTCACGCCTTCGCGATCGCCTCTTTCAGCGCGCCCAACACCAACGTCACCGACGCACTGTTGGCATTCGGCCCCATCATTCCGATCCGCCACACTGTGTCCGCGAATTCGCCCACCCCGGCACCGATCTCCATGCTGAAGTGCTCCAAAAGGTAGGCGCGGACGGCGGACGAGTTGACGCCGTCGGGCACTTTGACCGTGGTGAGGCTTGGCAGGCGGGAGCCCTCGGCGGCAAACAGTTCGAGCCCCATGTCCCGCAACCCGTCCTGCAAAGCGGCGCCCGCGGCGCGGTGCCGGGCCTGCACAACGTCCAGGCCTTCAGCGAGGATCCGGTCCAACGCTGCCTCGAGGCCTGCGACCATCGTTACCGGCGCAGTGTGGTGGTAAGTCCGGGTCCCGCTCGCCGCGCCCACGTAACCGCCGAGCAGTCCGATATCGAGGTACCAGGAGCGCGGATCCTTGACGCGGCGTTCGAAGGCGCGGTCGGACACCGTGAAGGGCGACAGTCCCGGCGGGACGCCGAGGCACTTCTGCGTTCCGGCGTATCCGACGTCGATACCCCAGTCGTCTGCCAACAGCTCCAGTCCGCCGATGGACGTGACAGCGTCCGTGATGAGCAGCGCATCGCCCTTGCCCGCACCGAGGGCGGCGATGTCGGAGAGGACGCCCACGGACGTCTCTGCGTGGACGGCGGCGATGACTTTCGGGTTGGGATGCGCAGAGAGCACGCGGTCCGCATCCACGGGCTGACCCCATTCGTGATCCACTCGCACCACAGTGGCTCCGCAGCGCCGGGCCACCTCACACATCCGTGCCCCGAACAGTCCGTTGACGGCGATGACTGCCACGTCGCCGTCGGACACGGTGTTCACAAACGCCGCTTCCATCCCACCGGAACCTGTGGCACTTAACGGGAGCGTCCGCGCGTTGGATGTCCCCCAGACGGCCCGGAGGCCTTCGCACACATGGTCGAGCCGTTCGATGAACACAGGATCGAGGTGCCCGAGCACTGGATAGGCCAAGGCCGCCATGGCTTCGGGGTAGCAGTTGCCCGGGCCGGGACCGAACAGGAACCTGGACGTCAGAATGTCTGGCATGTGCGAACTCCTTCAGCTGGTTGAGGTCATTCTGCCGCACACATCGTTGTAGGCGCGCTCTGAGCCGAAGGTCCAAGCCCAAACTGCTAAGGTTACTCACCATTACCAAAGCCGTTGCTAACGAGGAGACCGAGAGTGGCGACCGAAGAAAAACAGCTGCCTGAGAAGGGTGTCCACGGCGAGGTAAGCCAGGACCGGTTTGTAGCCGGACAGGACCTGACCCGGTGGAAAACTCCGCTGGGACGGTTCATGGCTGCGGTCGCGGAACGTGTCACGGCGTTGCTCGGCCCATACGCGGCGCTGGTTTTTACGCTGCTCCTCGGCCTGGCCGTCGCTGCCTCATTGGCGCTGGTGTTCGGCGAGGTCTATGAGTCCGTGACGGACGCCGACGGTGTGGCCGGGCTGGATGATCCCGTGTTGTCTGCGGCCAAGAACGTCCGGTCCCCTGAGCTTGATGTCGCAGTGACCGCGTATACGAACATCGGCGGCACGGTAGGGATGCCGCTGCTCGCCACCGCCATTATGGTGGCATTGGCGCTGCGGCGTCGTTCGTGGACCCCGGTGATCCTGATGCTGGCTGCAGGGCTGGGGTCGCTGATCATCACCATCCTGGGCAAACCGCTCTTCGGCAGGGCACGCCCGGATCTCTCCGATGCCATTCCTCCGTACGAGCACTCGGCGTCCTTCCCCAGCGGACACTCCCTGAACTCGATCGTCATCGCGGGAATCGTTGCCTACTTGGTGATCCTGCGCCTCAAAACGGCCAGGGCCAGGGTTCTGACCATAGCCGTGGCGGTAATTTTCGCCCTTACCATGGGACTCAGCCGCGTTTACCTGGGGCACCATTGGTTGACGGATGTGCTCGCTGCCTGGGCCATCGGTGTCGCTTGGCTCGCCTTGGTGATTACGTCGCACCGGCTGTACCTCACGGTACGGACGCGGCGTCGTACAGCTGTCGCCTCTTGACACTGATGCTTCAGCTCGGCTTAACTACTTACGTATGCTGAAATAACAGTTCCATGATGCGGAATGAAGAAGTGAAGATGCTTCCTCCGGCCAACCCCGGAGTTCCGCATAGCCCACACCATGGATGCCAGCATTTTGCACAAGGACCGACAAGCATGGAGCTTGAAGAATTCAACCGCCTGGACCGGGAGCAGGCCATCACGGCCGTCACCCCCGCCCTGGACATCACCCGCTGGGTGGAAGCAGTAGTGGACGCACGCCCTTTCACCAGCCTCGATGACCTGCTGGAACAAGGCCGCCAAGCCGCCGAGCCCTTCACGGCAACCGAAGTGGAAGCAGCGCTGGCCCACCACCCCCGCATCGGCGAACGCCCCAAGGCCCAGACCACCGAGGCGGCCATGTCCCGCTCCGAACAGTCCGGCGTGGACCCCGCAGACCAGGCCGTGGCCGAAGCGCTCGCCCAGGGCAACCGCGACTACGAGGAAAAGTTTGGCAGGGTCTTCCTGATCCGCGCCGCAGGACGCAGCGCCCAGGAAATCCTTGCCTCGCTCAACGAGCGCCTGGCCCACACCCCCGAAGAAGAAGACACGATCGTAGCCGGCCAGCTGCGGGAGATCGCGTTGCTGCGCCTCTCGGGCCTGGTCACCGAAGGAGCCAACGCATGAGCGTATCGCAGGTAACAACCCATATCCTCGACACCGGTTCCGGACGCCCGGCGGCGGGTGTCGCCGTCGTACTTTACGTCCGCGAAGGCGAGAACTGGACGCTGGTCGGCAAGGGCGAAACGGATGCCGACGGCCGCATCAAGAACCTGGGCCCCGAGCAGATTCCGGGCGGCGCCTACCGGCTCAACTTCGCTATCGGCGATTACTACGCTGCCCTCGGCACGGACACGTTCTTCCCGGAAGTGGACCTTAATTTCACGGTTGCGGACACAGGCGAGCACTACCACGTGCCGCTCCTGCTCAGCCCGTTTGCATTCTCCACGTACCGCGGCAGCTGACCAGGTCTGCCGCCATGACGCCCTTCGGCCCGCGCCGGAGGGCGTTCTTGTCCCCAAATCCGGAACGGTAGGCTGGAAGGCATGGCTCCCGAGGAAACCCCGACTCCCGCACCCGGCAATCAAACCGGCAACGAACCGCCCGCCCGGCGCAACATCACCGTCCGCAGGGCGCCCAAGTTCGTCCCGTTCATGATCCTCGGCGCCATTGTGGGCGCCATCGTGGCTGCCATCATCGCCTACGGCCGCCCGGCCGACCCCGCGTTCGACGCCAGCACCGTGTTCGGCTTCTTCCTGGTGGCCTGCGCCGCGGGTGGCGTCATCCTTTTTTCCATCCTGGCGCTGGTCCTGGACCGGATCAGCGTCAAGCGCGCAGAACGTGCCGTGGTTGAGCCCGTTCCGGACTCGGTTCCGGATGAGGGACCGGAGCACGACGGCGACCGCTGAGTCCGGCCCGATATGGGCAGTGTGAGACGCACCGCATTTTGGGCGTTTCCTCCGCGATAAGTGCCTGTTGACGGGGTCACAAAGTCTGCACGGGAACTTACCACGGCCGGGACATGAGACAATCGACCAGTGGCACGTGGCGACGGAAAACTTTCACATGATCTTCTCCCCGGCGAAAAGGGCCCCCAGGACGCTTGTGGCGTCTTCGGGGTATGGGCACCGGGTGAAGAAGTAGCAAAACTCACCTATTACGGGCTGTATGCGCTGCAGCACCGCGGACAAGAGTCGGCTGGTATTGCTACCAGTGACGGCAAGCGCATCAATGTCTACAAGGACATGGGCCTCGTGTCCCAGGTCTTTGACGAGACTACCCTCAACACCCTTACCGGACACCTGGCCGTGGGCCACTGCCGGTACTCCACCACCGGCGCAAGCCACTGGGCCAACGCCCAGCCCACGCTGGGCGCCACGGCGACCGGCACGGTTGCACTGGCGCACAACGGCAACCTGACCAACACCGCAGAGCTTCGCGAAATGATCCTGCAGCGGAACAACGGCCAGCTCACCGGTGAAATGAAGCAGGGCAACACCTCGGACACTGCGCTGGTGACCGCACTCCTTGAGGGCGAAGAGGGCAAGACCCTGGAGCAGACCGCCCTGGAGCTGCTCCCCAAGATCAAGGGTGGCTTTTGCTTCGTTTTCATGGACGAAGGCACGCTCTACGCAGCCCGTGACACTTACGGTATCCGCCCGCTGTGCCTCGGCCGCCTGGACCGCGGCTGGGTTGTCGCCTCCGAGCAGGCCGGCCTGGCAACCGTTGGCGCGAGCTTCATTCGCGAGATCGAGCCCGGCGAGTTCATCGCGATTGACGAAGAGGGCGTCCGCTCCCAGCGTTTCGCCGACCCCACCCCCGCCGGTTGCGTGTTCGAGTACGTTTACTTGGCCCGTCCGGACGCGGCCATCGCAGGCCGTTCAGTCTACGAGTCCCGTGTGGAGATGGGCCGCCAGTTGGCCCGCGAAAACACCCACGAGGCCGACATCGTCATTCCGGTCCCCGAGTCCGGAACTCCCGCTGCCGTTGGCTACGCCGAGCAGTCCGGCATCCCGTTTGCGCACGGCTTCGTGAAGAACGCCTACGTGGGCCGTACCTTCATTCAGCCTTCGCAGACCCTCCGCCAGCTTGGTATCCGCCTCAAGCTCAACGCTTTGGAATCCGTGATCCGCGGCAAGCGCGTGGTGGTGGTGGACGACTCGATCGTTCGCGGCAACACCCAGCGCGCAATCGTCCGGATGCTCCGGGAAGCCGGCGCAAAGGAAGTCCACGTTAAGATTTCTTCCCCGCCGGTCCAGTGGCCGTGCTTCTACGGCATCGACTTCGCCTCCCGCGCGGAACTCATCGCCAACGGTGCCACCATCGAAGAGATCTCGCAGGCGATCGGCGCCGACTCGCTGGCCTACATCTCCGAGGACGGCATGATCGGGGCTACCCAGCAGCCGCGTGAACGCCTCTGCACCGCCTGCTTCACGGGCAAGTACCCGATCGAGCTGCCGCACGCTGACAAGCTCGGCAAGAACCTGCTCGAGCGTTCCGACCTCGGTGGCCTGGCTCCGGCAGAACCTACCGGTGACGCAGTTTCTGATCCTTCCGACACCCAGGATCCGGCGGAGAAGCCGGGCGCCACAGGCTGTGATCCGGGACCGGATGCCGAATTCGAGAACCTCCTTACCGACGCTGATCGTTTGACCGACGCCGAAAAGAAAGAGTCTGTATGACCTCCGCATCCTCCGCCGGAACTCCTGAGAACGCCTCCGGCATCACCTACGCTTCGGCGGGTGTCGACGTCGAAGCGGGAGACCGCGCAGTCGAACTCATGAAGGACGCCGTCAAGGCGACCCATAACAGCTCGGTGATTGGCGGCGTCGGCGGTTTCGCTGGCCTGTACGACGTTTCCAAGCTGCTCACCTACAAGAAGCCGCTGCTCGCCACCTCCACCGACGGCGTGGGCACCAAGGTAGCCATCGCACAGGCCATGGACATCCACGACACCATCGGATTCGACCTGGTGGGCATGGTTGTGGACGACATCGTCGTAGTTGGCGCTGAACCCCTCTACATGACGGACTACATCGCGTGCGGCAAAGTTGTTCCGGAGCGCATCGCCGGCATTGTCCGCGGTATTGCGTCTGCTTGCTCTGTTGCCGATACTGCCTTGGTGGGCGGCGAAACCGCCGAGCACCCGGGCCTCCTTGGCGAGCATGAATACGACGTCGCAGGTGCCGCCACCGGTGTTGTGGAAGCTGACGCATTGCTTGGCCCGGACCGTGTCCGCGCCGGCGACGTCGTGATCGGCATGGCATCCTCCGGCCTGCACTCCAACGGCTACTCCTTGGTCCGCCGCGTCATCAACCACGCCGGTTGGGCACTGGACCGACAGGTCTCCGAACTCGGCCGCACGCTGGGCGAGGAACTCCTGGAGCCGACCCGCGTTTACGCAGCCGACTGTCTGGACCTGGCCCGCACCTTCCCGGTTTCCGCCGGAGCGGCTGTCCACGGCTTCAGCCACGTCACCGGTGGTGGCCTGGCGGCCAACCTGGCACGCGTCCTCCCGCAGGGCCTCGTGGCCACGGTTGACCGCGCCACGTGGGAACTTCCCGCCATCTTCAAGCTGGTTTCCGAGCTGGGCAATGTCCCGCTGGCCGACCTCGAACGCACGCTGAACCTTGGTGTTGGAATGGTGGCGATCGTCTCCCCCGAGGCAGCAGACGCCGCGGTGGCACGCCTCAACGAGCGTGGCCTGCCGTCCTGGATCATGGGTACCGTTGCAGCCGACTCGGACGCGATCGACAAGACCGGCCCGGATTACGTCCAGGGTGCCAAGGGCGTCGACGGCGGTGCGGTCCGTTTGGTGAACGCCTACGCCTAAGCCTCCGCTTTACCCAACTGGGTCGCAGTTAAGCGCGTTTTGAGCCCTCAAAACGCGCACAAATGCGACCTAGTTGGATGAGGGGGTTTGGATCAGGCTGAGCACTCCGCCTTGGGGGTCCTGGATGGTGGCCAGTGATCCTTCTTCCGGGTGTTCCTCCGGTTCCACGAGCAGGGTGCCACCAGCGGCCACTGCGGCGTGTGCGGCCTTCCGCAGGTCGGTGACCCCGAAGTAGATCTGCCAGGCCGCCTCCTCCCCCGCTTCGGCAGGGACGACGCCGGCCACCTCCCCACCGTTCACCATCAGCGTGGAGTAGCTGCCGCCGTCGTCCTGGGGGTATTCGGTAACCTCGTGACCGAAAAGCTGCTGGAAGAAGGCCACCGCTGCCTGCGGCTCCGGCGTGGACAGCTCCGCCCATGCCAAGGCGCCGGCCTGGTTGTAGAGGTGGCTTCCCAGGTGCGTGCCCGCCTGCCAGATGCCCGTGGTCCCGCCTCCTGGCGGTGCAATGAAGGCCAGGACGCCGGTGTCTGCCACATGTTCGGGACCGAACTCGAGCTTCCCTCCCGCATGGACGGCGTCCTCGGCAACCTCCTCGGCGTCTGTGGCCGCGAAATAGATATTCCACTGGCCCGGGGTGGCGGCGGCTTCCTGGCTGCGGTTCTGCGGAGCGACCACAGCCACCAGATCCTCTCCGATAAAAGCCTGGGCATAGAACCGACCGTCAGGCGTGGGAAGGTCCGTGAAGCTCCACCCGAACACTGCAGCGTAAAACTCCTTGGCCCCGGCGACATCCCGGGTCTGAAGGTCGGCCCAGCACGGCTCGCCGTGGGAGTAACGGCTACGGGCGGTCATGCGTCAAGCCTCGACATGATGCTGAACGCTGCGCCGGCCGGATCCATCAGGACCGCCATGCGGCCAATGCCCGGCACGTCGAACGCAGGCGAAATGACGTGGCTGCCGAGGCTGGCCGCATGTTCCGCAAAAGCATCCACGTCAGTGACATTGAAGTAGGTCATCCAAAAGGGTGACAGGCCCTCAATGGGCAACTTCACAGCTCCCGCCACCGGCTTCCCGGCAACGGTGAGGTTGGTGTATTCCTGCAGGTCTCCTGCGGGGGCGGTGCTGCTTCCGCACCCGGTCACTGCCTGGTAGAAGGCCACGGCCCTGGGGACATCGTTTGTCTGCAGCTCGTTCCAGATCAGGGTGCCGGGCTCATTGACCAGCCCCGACCCAGGATGGCTCCCGGCCTCCCAGAAACCGATCTGCGCCCCTGTGGGATCGGCCGCGAAGAACATCCGGCCGCTGCCGTTGGGGACCTCATCCGGCGGAAAGACGATGGTTCCACCGGCCGCCACCGCCCGCTCTGCCGCCTGGTCCACTGAATCCACAGCGAGGTAGTTGGCCCAATAGGACGGCATGCCCTCCGGTGCGTCCGGAAGCTGCTGCATCATCCCGGCAACATAGCGTCCCTTGAGTTTGGCCATGTAATAGGTCAGGCCCGGTCCTATCTCCATGCCGTCCAGCTCCCAGCCAAAAAGGTCGCTGTAGAACGCCTTGGAAACCTCGATGTCGGTGGAGGACAGGTCCACCCAACACGGTGTTCCCTGTTGGTACCTCTCGACCTCAGGCATGGCTTTCCTTTCGCTGGGGCGTGTCCTTCATCAACTTAGTACCGGGCCTTGACCAGGACAACGCATTGGCCTTGGATGCACAAAAGAAGGCCCGCAGGGTACGCCAAACAGCGGCGTGGCCTGCGGGCCTTCTTCAGTGATTTTCGGCATCCGGAGATGCGCGACGACCTGATGTACGACGGCGGTACACAACTCAGTGCCTGCGGCACCTGTTGGTTGCGACAGCTATCCGATACGGCGGGTGTCTACCTCGTCGTCATCGTCTTCCGCGTACTTGTCCTCATAAGCCGAGTAGTCCGGCTCCGGCGGATCTTCCGGGAAGTGGCTCTTTGCACGACTGGATGGGCCCGTGAGCTCACGCTCAAGGGCCGAATAGTCAGTGTTCGGGGAGTAGTACTTGATGTCCCGAGCCTGCTTGGTAGCTTTTGCCTTTTGACGGCCGCGCCCCATGGCGTGACCCCCTTTTGTACTTGGACCGGAGGTGGTCACCTTGGCGATCGGTGAGGCCCCGGAATGTTTGGTCAATTTGTCGTATGTCTAGATTACATGCTTTCGGGAGTGCCTGCGTGCCACCCTGGCCACGGGTCGGGGCTCCAGGCGCGCAATTCCGGCTTCCAGCACCTCCACTGGGGCGGAAAATTGGGTAGAGTCGGCCTCAATGTGGCACCACGGCAGGAAGGCACACCACGGGAATGAGCCAGGACAACACTGCACCACGTGACGATTCGCCACGGGATCGAGGCGAGGACGGTCTGCCGCCAGCGCCCCAGGACCCTCCCCAATCCTGGGAGCCCGGCGCCGAGGTTCCACCCCAAGGTGATACCACCAAGCGGCAACGCCTGGTGATCGGGGGAATCGTGGTAGGCGTCCTGGCGCTCATAGGCGTGGTCATTTGGGTGCTGCTCAACCTGTTGGGAACCCGGCCGGAAGCCGTGGTCAGCACCCCCAGCCCTACGGCTACTTTGGGACCGCTCCCCCGCGACACCGAGGCCAAGGATTTCCAGGTAGGCGATTGCTTTGCCGACTTCGACCCGAACGCACCCAAAGCCAAAGCCGTGGCCTGCGACACCGAACATTCAGCCCAGCTTGGTGCCGTGCACAGCTATGGCCAGGACGAGTCATTCCCCGGTACAAACGCGCTCCGGGAAAAGGGCCGTGAAGTCTGCGGCACAGTGAAACTGGACAACGCGGCGGCCGACAACTACGTGCTGCTGCAGCAGAACGTGTATCCCAGCACTGACAGCTGGAACCGTGGCGACCGCCGCGTTGATTGCTTCATCGTGGTGGACTCGGGCAACACCATCAAGGAAGACCTCCTCGACAAGTAGCCCTGGTCCTCCGGACCGCTACTTCCTGCGGGCCGCTTACTTCCTCCGGACCGACAGGCCCGTGCCCAAGCTGGCAGCGTCGTCGCCGGCGGTCAGCGCTTCGAGGCCCGCGATGGTGAGCTCGTCCACATCGGCGGCCGTATCCACCAGGACAGTGTCACCGTCGCTGATCTGGCCGGCGAGGATCTCCTTGGCCAGGCGGTCCCCGATTTCGCGTTGCACCAAACGGCGCAGCGGCCTTGCACCGTAGGCAGGATCGAACCCGGACATGGCCAGCCAGGCGCGGGCGCCGTCCGTGACCTCCAGGGTGAGGCGACGATCGTGCAGGCGTCGGCCGAGTTCTGCCACGTGCAGTTCCACGATCCGGGCAAGCTCCTCTACCGACAGCGGATCGAACAGGACGATCTCATCCAGGCGGTTCAGGAATTCCGGCTTGAACGATGCCTGCACCACGGCCATGACGGCGTCCCGCTTGGCCTTGGCATCCAGGGACTGGTCCACCAGGAACTGGCTGCCGGAGTTGGAGGTCAGCACCAGGATGGTGTTGCGGAAATCCACAGTGCGGCCCTGGCCGTCGGTGAGCCTGCCGTCGTCGAGCACCTGCAGGAGGATGTCGAAGACCTCGGGGTGGGCCTTTTCCACTTCGTCGAGCAGCACCACGGAGTAGGGGCGGCGCCGCACGGCTTCAGTCAACTGGCCGCCTTCCTCGTACCCTACGTATCCCGGAGGGGCACCCACCAGTCGGGCCACCGAGTGCTTTTCGCCATACTCGGACATGTCGATCCGGATCATGGCGCGTTCGTCGTCAAAGAGGAAATCAGCCAAGGCTTTGGCCAGCTCGGTCTTGCCAACGCCGGTGGGGCCCAGGAACAGGAACGACCCCGTGGGGCGGTTGGGATCGCTGATGCCCGCACGTGCGCGCCGAACGGCATCGGAGACGGCCTGCACAGCCTTGGCCTGGCCAATCAGGCGCTTCCCAAGCTCCTCTTCCATATGCAGCAGCTTCTGCGACTCGCCCTGCAGCATGCGGCCGGCGGGGATCCCGGTCCACGCCGAAATCACCTCGGCGATATCGTCCGCGGTGACTTCCTCGGCCACCATGAGCTCGGGCTCGGAGTCGCTGCGTGCGGATTCCTCCGCGGCTGCGGCGTTGAGCTCACGTTCCAGCGCAGGCAGCTCGCCGTACAGAATGCGCGACGCCGATTCGAGGTCACCTTCGCGCTGGTGCTTTTCAGCCGCTGAGCGAAGCTCGTCGATCTTGGCCTTGAGGTCGCCGACCCGGTTCAGGCCCGCCTTCTCGGCTTCCCAACGGGCATTCAACGCCGCGAGGGCTTCCTTCTTGTCCGCCATGTCTGCCCTGAGCGCAGCCAGCCGTTCCACGGAAGCAGGATCGCTCTCACCTTGGAGGGCCAGCTCTTCCATGGTCAGACGGTCCACCGCGCGGCGCAGCTGGTCGATCTCTTCCGGGGCGGAATCGATCTCCATGCGGAGTCGGGAAGCAGCCTCATCCACGAGGTCGATGGCCTTGTCCGGCAGCTGGCGACCGGAGATGTAGCGGTTGGACAGTGTGGCTGCCGCAACCAGGGCGGAGTCGGCAATAGCCACCTTGTGGTGGGCCTCGTAGCGCTCCTTCAGGCCGCGGAGGATACCGATGGTGTCCTCCACGCTGGGTTCGCCAACAAAGACCTGCTGGAACCGGCGCTCCAGGGCCGGGTCCTTCTCGATGTTCTCGCGGTACTCGTCCAAGGTGGTGGCACCGATCAAGCGGAGCTCACCGCGGGCCAGCATGGGCTTGAGCATGTTCCCGGCGTCCATGGCGCTCTCACCCGTGGCACCGGCGCCCACTACGGTGTGGATCTCATCGATGAAGGTGACGATCTGCCCGTTGGAGTTCTTGATTTCCTCCAGGACGGCCTTGAGCCGCTCCTCGAATTCGCCGCGGTACTTGGCACCGGCCACCATGGAAGCCAGATCCAGGGCTATCAGGGTCTTGCCGCGCAGGCTCTCCGGAACGTCGCCGGCCACCATGCGCTGGGCCAGGCCTTCGACGACGGCCGTCTTGCCAACGCCGGGCTCACCGATCAGGACGGGGTTGTTCTTGGTGCGGCGGCTCAGGACCTGGACCACGCGGCGGATCTCACTGTCGCGGCCGATCACCGGGTCCAGCTTGCCCGAGCGCGCAACAGCGGTCAGGTCGGTCCCGAACTTCTCCAAAGCCTGGAACGTGTTCTCCGGGTCCGGGGAATTGACCTTTCGATCACCGCGGACACCCGGCAAGGCGGCGAGGAGGGCCTCATGGGAGGCTCCGGCGTCGCGCAGCAACTTGCCCACCGCATCACTTCCGGCCGAAAGCCCCAGCAGGAGGTGCTCTGTGGAGACAAAGGAGTCGCCGAGCTTGTCGGCCTCGTTTTGGGCGGCCTGGATGGCCTGCAGGGTCGGGCGGGACAGCTGCGCCTGCTGGACGGAACTGCCGGAGGAAGAAGGCAGTGCCTTGATGGCGGAACTTGCCTGCACACTCACAGCGTCCGGGTCCGCGCCGGTGGCACGAAGCAGCGCCACGGCAACGCCTTCCCGCTGGTCCATGAGCGCTTTGAGCAGGTGCGCCGGTTCCACCTGCGGATTGCCCGCGGTGGAGGCGTTCATGGCGGCCGCAGAAAGGGCCTCCTGGCTCTTGGTGGTGAATTTGGTATCCAAAGCGAGCTCCCTTCCTGGAGTGAGTCCAAACTTATTTCAAAGTTGAGTCTACTACGCTCAACTTTGGATTTCGTCCACTGCGTTCCATGTTTGCCGAGGGCGAAACGCCTGTCCAGATGAAAGGGGCAGAAAGGCAAGGCCTGGGTCCTGCGCCGCGCCGTAGGCTGGGGCCATGAACCCGATTTCCACCACTCACGAACTCGAAGAGCTGATCGGCACCCCGTTGGAGAGGGTCCGCCGCAAAGTCCGCACCACCTTGAGCGGTTTCGACCGGCAGTGGCTGGCAGCCAGCCCGTTCTGCATCCTGTCAACGTCCGATGCTGCAGGCCACGTGGATGCATCCCCCAAGGGCGATCCTCCGGGATTCATCCACGTGGTGGACGACACCACCGTTGCCATCCCGGAACGTCCCGGGAACAAGCTTGCCTTCGGCTTCAGGAACATCCTGGAGAACCCGCACGTGGGCATCCTGTCCGTGGTTCCCGGCCGCACGGACACCCTCCGCATCAATGGCACCGCCCGCCTGGTCAGCGACGCTGACTTTTTCGATCAGATGGTGGTCAAGGGGCACCGGCCGCGTGCCGCCGTCGTGGTTTCGGTGGAGGAAGTGTTCACCCACTGCGGCAAGGCCTTCATGCGCAGCGGCCTGTGGCAGCCGGAAACGTGGGAAACCGAAGACCTTCCCAGCATCGCGGTGCTCGCCCAGGCGTACACCCAGCCGGAGACGCCGCTGGAAGATCTCGAGACCTACTACGGGCCGTCCTACGCGGAGCGGATGTACCGGGAGTAGCAGGAACCTGCCCTAGGCTTGCACCATCAGGCAACAGCCTGCTGTGCCGTTAACGAACGAAAGACCCGACTGGCATCGGGTCTTTGTTCTGAGCGGTTCGCTCATTGGTGCGGTAAGAGGGCCATAGAACCTCAAACGCCACACTTTGAGTCTATGGCCCTACGCACGTAGGCCGCAACGTTGTTGTGCCGACTATCAGTGCGAGCCGCGCCTGTTCCTTTGGGAGGAGGTGTCGGCATGGATTCAAAGCGGAAACGTGAAGAACCAAGGGGCGCCTGGAACCTTGCGGTCAACATCATCCGGCTAGCCGTTGATGTTATCCGCCTGTTCTGGCACAACATCCCCTAAACGGGAGCGGGGGCCGTCGGCGTTGTGCCGGCGGTCTCCGTCAGTTGAAGATCGGGACCAGGCCTCACGCCGGGTACACCGACACCAGCGCGGACTTCACCACGAACCGCACCTCCATGCCGGGGACAAGGCCGAGGTCCGCCGAGGCCGCTGGTGTGATGTCGGCGGACAACGTGCCGTCCAAACCGGCGCCTGCCCGGATCCGGATCTGGTCGCCGTGCGGCTCAAGGTCCGTAATGATCACCGGGAAGGAATTGCGGGGGCTTCCGTGGACATCACCGAGGAAAACGGAAACGCTCGACGGCGGGAACGCCGCCACGCCTGCCTGGCCGGGCACAGGTGACCAGTCCGGATCGTGCTGTCCGGCGAAAACCCGGCCATCCGGCGTCGTGATTCCCTCCCGGCTGAGGGCGCCGGTGACGAGATTGAGGCCGGCGAGGCCGGCGGCGAAGTGGCTTCTGGGGCGCTCCAGAACCTGGCGCGTCGGGCCCTGTTCCACGATGCGACCGTTTTCCACCACTATCACGCGGTCCGCCAGCATGTAGGCGTCCAGGACATCGTGCGTGACGATGATGGCCTTCCTGTCCTGAAGAACGCGTTTCAGGACCCGGCGGAGCAAGGGCGCAGCATGAATGTCCAGCGCGGACATGGGTTCGTCCAGGAGGAGCAAGTCCGGCTCGGCTGCCAAGGCCCGCGCTACGGCCACCCGCTGGGCTTGGCCGCCGGAGAGCTGCGCCGGCTTCCGGTCAGCAAGGGATTGGGCATCAACTTCGGCCAGCCAATGCCGGGCAGCTTCCCGGGCAGCGGGCCTGGAAGCACCTGCACTGCGGGGGCCGAACCCCACGTTGTCCAACGCACTCAGGTGCGGAAACAAGAGTGCCTCCTGGGCCAAAAGGGCGATGCCGCGAAGGTGCGGCGGGTCCCATTGGCGAGTGCCGGCGTCGAGCTTGAACAGCTGGCGCCCGTCAATCGAGGCGGAGCCGGAGTCGGGCCGCAAGAGTCCGGCGATCACCCCCAGCAACGTCGACTTGCCGGCGCCGTTGGGACCAAGAACGGCCACGGTTTCACCGTCCCCGAGACTGAGGGACATGTCGAAATTCCTGGTCTTCAGGCTGGCGCGCATTTCGAAGCTCACGGCTGGACCGCCTCTGGTGCGCGTCGGCGGCCGCCGCCATAACTCAGGCCCACCACCGCGACGGCCACGGCAACCAGGACCAGGGACAGCGCGACGGCGGCATCGGCGTCGGTCTCGCGCTGCAGGTAGATCTCCAACGGCAGCGTGCGCGTGACTCCCTCCAAGCTGCCCGCGAACGTCAGCGTCGCGCCGAACTCACCCAGACTGCGCGCGAACGACAACACCGCCCCGGACGCCAACCCCGGCAGCACCAAGGGAACGGTGACGCGACGAAGCACGGTGGTGGGCTTGGCCCCGAGCGTCGCAGCCACGGCTTCGTACCTGCTGCCCGCCGACCGCAGGGCGCCCTCCAAACTGACCACCAGGAACGGCAGGGCCACGAACGTTTGGGCCAGGACCACCGCGGTGGTGGTAAACGCGATCTGCAGACCGGCCAGCTCCAGCGACTTCCCCAACAGGCCCTGCCGCCCGAAGGTATACAGCAGCGCAATCCCGCCAACCACCGGCGGCAGCACCAGTGGGAGGAGCACAAAGGACCTGAGGAGTTTCTGGCCGGGGAACTCACCCCGGGCAAGCACCAGAGCCAGCGGGACACCCAGCACAATGCAGAGAGCAGTGCTGGCGGCAGACGTCCGCAGGCTCAGGCCCAGGGCTGCGAGGGACGACTCGGACGTGATCAGGGGGATGAACTGGGGCCAATTCACGCGCAGCAGCATGGCTGCCAGCGGAAGGATCACCAAGAGGCCACCCACTGCTGCCACGGCATGGATCCATCGCGGAATACCGTGATAGCCGGTGGTCTTCATATTCTCCCTACGGTGTGCCGAAACCAGCGTCGCCCAGGACCTTCTTGCCCTTGTCCCCGGTAACCGTGGCAATGAAGGCCGCCGCCAGCGCCTTGTTCTTGCTGGAGCCTACCGTGGCGATGGGATAGGTGTTGACAGCCTTGTCCGATTCGGGGAACGGGATGCCCTTCACTTTGTCGCCGGCTCCCTTCACATCGGTGACGTACACCAAGCCGGCGTCCGCTTCGCCGGAGCTGACCTTCCCCAGGACATCCGTCACGGACGACTCCTCGCTGACCGGGCTCAGCGTGGTTCCGGAGGCTTTCTCGACGGCGTCGGTTGCGGCGCCGCACGGCACCTGGCTTGCGCAGGTGACCACTTTGATGCCCGGCTTTGCCAGGTCCGCGAAAGAAGCGATCGACGCCGGATTGCCGGGTGGGACGGCGATCTCCAGGACGTTGGTGGCGAAGTTGGTGGCAGTGCCCTCCACGAGGTTCGCATCAGCCAGTTTGGACATATTCCTGGTGTCGGCGGAGGCGAACACATCCGCCGGGGCGCCTTGGGTGATCTGCGTGACCAGGTCGGAGGATCCGGCGAAGCTCAGCTTCACTTTGGTCCCCGGGTTGGCTGCCTCGAAGTCCTTGGCCAGCTGCGAGAAGGTTCCTTTAAGGGACGCAGCGGCGAAGACGGTGATTTCGCCTGAAGGTGAGGTGCTTTGCTGCGACGTTGGGCTGGCGCCTGGGGCGCATCCCGCCACGCTTGCTGCCAAGGCCCCGGCCAGCAGCACTGCGGTAAGGGGTTTGCGGTTCATATGATGCTCTTTCCCTGGGGTGTTTCGATGATGACAGTGGTGGCCTTGACCACGGCGGTGGCCACCGATCCAAGCTCAAGCCCGAGTTCGCGCACGGCCTCGCTGCTCATCAGGGAGACCACACGGAACGGGCCGCACTGCAGCTCCACCTGGGCCATGACCTTGTCCGCCGTAATCCCGGTGACCAAGCCGATGAAGCGGTTCCGGGCTGAACTGCCGGCGCGGGAGGGGTCGTCCGGGAGGTGCGACTGGTCACGCGCAAGGGTGGCCAGCTCCAAGCCGTCCACCACCAGGCGTCCGGCTGAATCCTTCTGCGGCGTCAGCGTCCCGTTCTCCGTCCAACGTCTCACGGTGTCGTCGCTGACACCCAGGAAACGGGCGGCCTCGGATATTCGTATGTGCGGCATGAATCGAGTGTAGATCCGTATTTGCGTCTGGAAGAAACCTCTATGTCCGCAAACGCAATATGACCCTTAGGTCGGCCAGTGCGCGCAAGGCGAGGACCGCCGTCGTAATTTTCCTGGAAACAGGCTCCGAAAGCATTCCGTAAGCTCCAGCCATGGCCCGCTGGATGATGCCGCAGTACCCTGTTTCAGGGGAGAGTCTCAGGCGCGAAGGAGCGTCCCATGGAATGGATCCGTCCGGACCACCCGGATTACGACGAGACCCGGAAACTTTTCAATGCAATGATCGACCGCCGTCCGGCGGTGATCGCCAGGTGCTCCGGCCCCGGTGAAGTGGCGGAGGCCCTCCACCATGCCCGCACCCACAATCTGGAAGTGGCCGTCAGATCCGGCGGGCACTCGGTGGCCGGAATGTCCACCAACGAGGGCGGGCTGGTCGTCGATGTCCGACCCATGAAATCCGTAAGCGTCGACCCGGAGGCCAAGACCATCACGGCCGGCGGAGGGCTTACCTGGGGCGAGTTCGACCGGGCAACACAACGGCACGGCTTGGCGGTCACGGGAGGCCGCGCCTCCACCACTGGTGTCTCGGGCTTCACGTTGGGCGGCGGCTCGGGGTGGCTGGAGCGTTCCTACGGATTTGCCTGCGACAACCTGCTGTCCGTGGACCTGGTGACCGCTTCAGGCGACCTTGTCACCGCGAGCGCCCACGAGAATCCCGAACTGTTCTGGGCATTGCATGGCGGTGGCGGCAACTTCGGTGTTGCGACGTCCTTCACCTTTCAACTGCACGATCTTGGCCCCACTGTCATGGCCGGGATCACGCTCTTCCCCGGCGAGGCTGCACCTGCGTTGTCCCGCGAATTCCGGCGCCTGGCACTGGAAGCACCGGACGGCGTGGGAACTGCGTTGATCTACCTCACTGCGCCGGAGGAAGAATTCGTGCCGGAGGACATGGTGGGCAAGATGGCCGTGGGGATGGCCTACCTGTATGCCGGGGACGTGGAGGAGGGCAGGGAGTACGCCAAGCCGTTCAAGGAACTCGGTCCAACGGTGGACCTGGTGGAGCCCATGGGCTACGCGGATTTCCAGTGCATGATCGATGACCCTCCCGGCTATTACAACTACTGGAGCGCCGACTACCACGACCAACTCAGCGACGAAGCCCTGGACATTTTGGTGGACTCGGCCCAGCGTCTGCCCGGCACGCACTCCCAGCAACTGATCGGCCGCTGGGGCGGGGCCGTAGGAGGACCTGCGGCCCAAAACACTCCCCTGCAGCATCGCAGCGCAGCCTGGGTCAGCCATCCGTTCGGCCTGGCAGACTCCCCCGAAGGCGGGCAGGAAGCCAAGGCATGGGTGAAGCAGTTCAGGCACGACATCGCCCCGCACACCACCGGCGGGGTCTGGCTCAACTTCATCGGGGACGAAGGGCAGGACCGGATCATGGCCGCGTTCGGGGAGCAGAACTACCGCAGGCTCTCCAAGGTCAAAGCACAATTCGATCCCGACAACGTATTCAGGGGCAACCAGAACATCCTGCCTGCCGAACGCTGACCCGCCGCACTCCTTCCCGGTTGCCGTGATCGTCACCGGCAGCGAAGCTTGTGATTCCGGGCCGTGGTCGGCGGTAGACACGCCCGATGACCGGCAACCGGGAAGGATCATCCGGCCGTTCCTGCAGCACGATCCGGGACTACACTTTGGCCATGGCCGTCTACGTTGATCCGCCGCTGTGGCCCGCCCACGGCACGGTGTTTTCCCATCTGGTATCCGATACCTCGCTGGATGAACTGCACGCGTTCGCCGCAGCGGCCGGGGTTCCTGAACGCGCTTTCGACGGCGACCACTACGACGTTCCCGAGCGTCGCTATGACGACCTGGTCAAAGCGGGCGCCATCCCGGTGGAAGCCCGTGTGCTGGTCCGGAAGTTGATTGCGAGCGGCCTGAGGATTCCTGCCCGGGAGCGCAGCAAGGCCCTGACCGTGCCTTTGATGGAGCGTTGGAACAGCACCTTTCCCGGCCACGAGGAGCTGGGACTGGAACTGGTGGAACGGTGGGGTGAAGACAGCCGGAAGTACCACAGCCGGACACACCTGCTAGCGGTCCTGGAGGCTTTGGATATCCTCACCGAGCCGGCCCTTCCTGCGCGCACGGTCGCCTTGGCTGCGTGGTTCCATGACGCCGTTTATGAGGGAGTGGCCGGCCAGGATGAAGAGGAATCGGCGCTGTTGGCCGAGGAGAGGCTGACCGCCGCCCGCCTGGCGCCGGAGGACGTGGCCGAGGTCGCCCGGCTGGTCCGGCTCACGGCCACCCATTCGCCCGAGCCCGGCGACCATGCCGGGGCGCTCCTCTGCGACGCCGACCTTTCCGTTTTGGGCGGCGACGAACAGTCCTACGCACGGTATCTTGCCGCCGTCCGCGAAGATTACGCCCACGTGAGCGACGATGATTTCGCAGCGGGACGTGCCGCCGTCGTGCGTTATCTCCTGGCGCTGGATCCGCTCTTCCACAGCGGGCGTGCCCGGTCCCTATGGCAGGATGCCGCCCGTCGGAACCTGGCCGCGGAGTTGGATGGCTGACTCTCGTACACTGGAGATGTGACCTCCTACCTCTCCCCTTACCCGCACGCCCGCCCCGACGTCGAGCACGTGCTTGCCGTCCGCGGTGCGGGCGGATACCGGCAGTACCGTATCCCGGCACTCGCGGTCAGCACCCGGGGGACGATCCTGGCCGCCTATGACGGCAGGCCCAATTTGGATGACCTTCCCAACCCGATCGACCTCCTCCTGCGGCGCAGCCACGACAACGGCGTCACCTGGGGCAGCCAGCAGGTTGTCAGGACCGGGACCGGCTTGGACGGCTACGGCGATCCGAGCCTCCTGGTCGACCCGGTGACCGGCAGGATCTTCATGTTCCATGCGGCCGGAACGCACGCGGGCTTCTTCGAGGCCGCCGCCGGACTGGAGCCCGCGGACGACATCCAGCACGCCGACGTCAGCTTTTCAGACGACGACGGCGGCACCTGGCAACACCGGCGCCTCACCGCCCAGCTCAAACGGGAAGGGCGAATCACCGGCCTCTTCGCGGCCGCCGGCCAAGGTATCCAGATCCATGCGGGCCCCTACAGGAACAGGCTGGTACAGCAATACGTCCTCCTGGTGGACGGCCGGATCGTTGCAGCCTCAGCTTTCAGTGACGATCACGGTGAAACGTGGGCGCTGGGCTCGTTCATTGGCCCCGGACCGTCCGGCGTGGGGCCCAACGAGAACAAGGTGGTCTGCCTGGAGGACGGCCGGCTGTTGCTGCATTCGCGGGCCACGCCGTGCCGTCTGGCCGCCCTTTCCGAAGACGGAGGCCAAAGCTGGAGTCCCCTGCAGCCTGTACCGGATCTTCCCGATCCCAGCGACAACGGTTCGGTGGCCCGGTTCGACGGGCTGCCCTCCATCAAGTCACTCGCCACGCCCGACACCGACCGCTGGCTCCTGGCAAGCAACAACCAGGACCCGCACCTGCGGCGAAACACTGTGCTCAGCCTCTCCACGGACAACGGAGCTACGTGGCCGGCCGGACTGGTGCTGTGCGAGGGAAGTTCGGCGTATTCGACGGTGACGCGGTTGCCCAACGGGAACATAGGCGTCCTCTACGAACGGCAGGGTTACCGGGAGCTCGTGTTCGCGTCGGTTCCGCCGGCGCAGCTTACTGAACAGCTGGCAGAAGGGCACGCTGTACCTCTGGCCGGGTTGTCCTTCGACATGGAACTGCGCTCCATCACTCCGGGCCGGCCGCAGGCCTGGCAAAATGCCGGCCCCTTCCATGTGATTCCGTCCTCCGGCGGAGATCAATGGGACGTCCAAACGTGGAAGGAGATAGGGCAGGGCTACACCGGCGATCAGATTCTGGGCACCCGGGAGGCCCAAGACCTCAACTACGGCCCCATCATCCCCGGGTACAAGGCAGGCGACATCCTCGCCTTCACGGGACGTGTCCGCAACTGCTCCGGGGAGGCGATGACCGGCGTCGAACTTCAAGGGCCGCACACCAACCCGGGCGACTTCCCGGCCACTGACCTGGCCCCCGGACAGCACGTTCTGTACTTCACGCCCACCTACACGATCACGGACGCAGACATGCGCCAGGGCACCCTGGACCTCACGTTCTCAGTCCAAGCCTCCGGAGCAACGCACGACGGCGGTCCGTTGCCGCTGCAGCGGACGTTCCGGTTCGATCTGCGGACCGGAGACGTCACTGCCTCTTAGCGGTAGTTGCTGGCGAACGGCCTGTCGGTGGGAACGATCTGCTTGCCGAGGGGCATCAGCGAGACCGGGATCAGCTTCAGGTTGGCAATGGCCAGCGGGATGCCGATGATCGTGATGGCCATGGCCACCGCGGTGACCACATGCCCGATCGCGATCCAGATGCCGGCAACCAACAGCCAGATCACATTACCGAGCAGTGCGAAGACGCCGCTCCCGCCGGGTTTTTCCACCACCATCTGGCCGAAGGGCCACAAGCAATAGAAACCGATGCGGAATGACGCGATGCCCCAGGGAATGGTCACGATGAGGACGCAGCAAATGAGCCCGGCGGCGAAATAGCCAAGGGCGAGCCAGAAGCCGCCAAAAACCAGCCAAATGATGTTGAGCAGAGTTTTCATAGTCCCCATTCTCTCGTGCCCGACCGCCCAAAAGCCTAGGGGTCTGCCCTGAACGGACCCTGACTTCCCGGATCCTCTCTCACCAAAACACCCCCTGGCGCCAACCCTCTCTCACCAAAACACCCCCTGGCGCCCACCCTCTCTCACCGCGTTCCGGGCCTCCCCCGCGAGGGTGAGAGAGCGTTTCGAATATCGGGTGGTTTGGTGAGAGAGCGTCGGTTTCGGACGGTTGTCAGCCTAGACTCGGTCACAGGACAGCGCTACGACGACGGCCGAAACGGCACGACGGTATCCACTGAATTAGACACCGAGGAGCACCATGAGCACGGCACAGCACACCCTTACCCTGACTCGGGACTTCGACGCCCCTCGCGAGAAAGTGTTTGAGGCTTGGATGGACCCGGACCAGCTCACCAGGTGGTTCGGGCCCGTTGACGTGGAAGCTCCCCGGGGAAAGATTATCGTCGAGCCCGAAGTCGGCGGGATCTGGCAGGTGGTCATGGTTTGGACGGATGAGAACGGTCAGCAGGAAGCGCCCATTGAAGCCGTGATCACCCAGCTCGACGCCCCCGGCTTGCTGGTCGCCCAAGCAAAAGCCGCCCCGGATGCCGACCATGAATATGAAGAAATGCGCCTCGAATTCGAAGACCTGGGCGGCAGCCGGACGAGGATGCATTTGACCCAGGGCCCCTTCGCATCTGAAGAGTGGGTAGAAATGACGCGGGACGGATGGGGCACGTCTTTCGACAAATTAGATGCGGCGCTCGACTAGCAGCGAGCATTTGGTGAGAGAGCGTCCGCTGAAAAGCCACGAACGGTGAGAGAGCGTCCGGCCAAACAGGGCAAAAGGTGAGAGAGCGTCCGCTGAAAAGCCGCGAACGGTGAGAGAGCATCCGGCCAAACCGGGCAAAAGGTGAGAGAGCGTCCAGCCAAACCAGGCAAACGGTGAGAGAGGGTCAGGCCTTGGCGGCTTCGACGAACGCCCGGACCTTGGCCAGGTCCTTCACGCCGCGGGAGGACTCCACCCCGGAGGACACGTCCACACCCCATGCACCGGCAGCGGCCACAGCGGAGGACACGTTTCCAGGCTCCAGGCCACCGGCCAGCAACCACGAACGCCCGTCCAACGCTTTCTCCCGAACAGACGCATAGTCCCAGGCCTCGCCCGAGCCGGGCACGGCGGCGTCGATCAGGAACAGGTCCTCGCCCAGATCACCGAACTCTTCCGGGGAGGCACCCATGGTGACGGCCCTGATGAGCCGCATCCCGGCGTCGTGCACTTCCTCAACGTCAGCCGCAGTGCGGTGACCATGCAACTGGACCCAGGACAGGCCGGCCTCCCGCGCAACGGCAACGGCGTCAGCGGCGGACTCGTGGCGGAAAACGCCAACGGCATGGACTGAAGGTGGCACCAAGGGCAACAGTTGCTGGACAGTGGAAGGACTGACTTCGCGGGGGCTGGCCGTGAGCACGAAACCGACGGCATCGGCACCGGCGTCCACGGCTTCACGCACGGATTCGGGCGTGCTCAAACCACACACTTTAACGAACATTCCGTGCCTCCAGCCATCACCAGCAAAAACAAGCCTCCTATGACGTTAGCAAGCCTTGCCTGCCGAGGCAGAACCGGGCTCCCGCACTAGGCTGGAGCAATGGACATCATCCGCTTTGCCGACCTCCGTCCCCAGCCCTGGCGTAACGGCGGAGGCGTCACGCGAGAGCTCGCCAGCCACCCGAAAGCCGCCTCGGAGCAGGACGGCACCTGGGACTGGCGCGTCAGCATCGCCGACGTCTCCAAGGCAGGCGACTTCTCGGCGTTTCCCGGCATGGAACGCGTCATCACCATCATCGACGGCGAGTTGCTGCTCCTGACCGTGGACGGCTCCGAGCACCCACTCGAGAAATACCGGCCCTTCCGCTTCTCCGGTGAAGCTGCATCATCCGCGACCCTCCCCACGGGCGATGTCAGGGACCTCAACGTTATTGCCCGCGCCGATAAGTTCAAGGGCTACACCTCCATTGTGGAGATCTCCAAGAAGCGTCCGCATCCCGTGTTCGAAGGCCAACTGGCAGTGCTCCTGGAGGGCAAGGCATCGGTGGTACCCGGCGCCGCGGAAACGTCCGACGACGGCGGGCCGGCTCCCTCCGTCGAGGAGCCTGTGGAGCTCTCGCGGTATGACGCCGTGGTCGGGTCGGATGTCCGCAGTCCGGAAATCTCAGGCCGGGGCTTCGTGGCCGTTATTTCCATTGACCATGCCTAAGTGGTGACGTTAACCACCAGAGGTGGCCACCCCGCACCGGAGTTGCTAGCCTGAAATCAAGGTTCCGCTCTGGAACCTCCGGACGACGGTTCAGTACCCGGCACGCGACAAGACTGGCCAAAGGATCTGTCATGTCGTGGGTAATTCTCATTCTTTCCGGAGCGCTCGAGGCTGTTTGGGCCGCGGCCCTCCACCGTTCCAAGGGCTTCCGCAAGCCAATCCCCACCATCGTGTTCCTGGTGTCGGTCATTGCCAGCACCGGCGGACTCGCGATCGCCATGCAATCCATCCCCACGGGCACGGCATACGCGGTGTGGGTTGGTGTGGGCGTCGTGCTGACCTCGGCTTACGCCATGGTCACCAAGGTGGAACGCCCGACGGCGGCACGTCTGTTGCTGCTCGCCGGCATCGGTGCGTGCGTGGTCGGCCTGAAGGTGGTGGCGTAGCCATGAGTACCCAAACCCTGAAGTCGAACAAGGCCGGCGCGTACTGGCTGGTTCTCCTTGCCTCGGCCATCCTCGAAGCCGTGTGGGCCACAGCGCTGGGCTTGTCGAGCGGCTTCACCCAACCAGTTCCTACCCTGGTGTTCGCAGTCACGGCAACCCTGAGCATGATCGGCCTGGGCATCGCCGTGAAGCGGATTGCCCTGGGCACGGCCTACGCCGTTTGGGTAGGAATTGGCGCGGCGCTGACTGTCGGCTGGGCCATGGTCACCGGTGTTGAGCCGGCGAGCCCGCTGAAGTTGCTGTTCATTGCCGGAATCGTGGGCTGTGCTGCCGGTTTGAAGGCCCTCCCAGCGGACAAGAGCGACAAAACCGCCAGCGCCGAGTAGCACCGAACGCTCCAACCAGCGCCGGGCACTCCCCCGTCGAATCGGGCCGAGGAATACCCGCAGCATACGTGGAGTTCACGCCTTCAAGAGCACCTAAACGCGTATTGGAGCACGTCATGACTGCAGTTCACCTCGGGGACGGCTTGTCCGTCAGTCCGCTCGGTTTCGGGGGCATGGCCCTCACTCCCGTTTATGGCGGGATCGATCCTGAAGAGGGCCTGCAAACACTCCGGCACGCCGTGGATGCGGGCATCACGTTCATCGACACAGCGGATGTGTATGGCGCGGGCAGCAACGAGGAACTCGTCGGCCGGCTACTCAAGGAGCGCCGCGACGAGATCCAACTGGCCACGAAGTTCGGCATTGAGGGCAACCCCGCGGACGGCTACTCGGGCGTCCGCGGGGATGCCGCCTACGTCAGGCAAGCGGCGGAAGCGAGCCTCCGCCGGCTGGACACTGATGTCATTGACCTCTATTACATGCACCGCCGTGACCTCCGCGTTCCGATTGTGGAAACCGTGGAGGCCATGGCGGAGCTGGTCCGTGAGGGCAAAGTCAGGCACCTCGGTTTGTCGGAAGTGACAGCCGAGGAGCTCAGGCAGGCCAACGCCGTCCATCCCATTGCCGCGGTCCAGAGTGAATGGTCCATCTGGAGCAGGGATGTTGAGCAACATGTTGTTCCTGCAGCCAAGGAACTCGGTGTTGGCTTTGTGCCGTATTCGCCGTTGGGCCGCGGTTTCCTCACCGGAACCGTCAGCGCAGGCGACTTGGGCGAGAACGACTTCCGCCACAAGATCCCCCGGTTCGGCGAGGGGGCCCTGGACGCGAACCAGGCTGTGGTGGATGCTGTCCGGGACGTAGCTGCGCAACTCGGAGCCACCCCGGCCCAAGTGGCCCTCGCCTGGCTGTTTGCCCAAGGCCGGAGGATCGGAATCCCCGTGGTCCCCATCCCGGGCACGCGCAAAACGCACCGCATCGACGAGAACCTGGGCGCACTGTCCCTGGACCTGGGTGAAGCCCAACTCGAGGTGCTCGACCAAGCCGCGAACGCCGTCGTGGGTTCACGCTCCGCCGACCCGAACTGGGTGTCCCAAGGCCGCGAAGCGAAGGACGTAGGCTGAACGAATGGACTCGCTTATTCACTCACTCCGCGACCTCACGATCCGGAGCATCTCAGTCAGCGAAATGAACAACAACGTCTACCTGCTCACGTCCAAAGCGACGGGTGCGCAGGTGTTGATCGACGCCGCCGACGACCTCCCGGCCATTCAGCAACTGCTCGAAGACAGCGCTGCCGACTCGGCCCAGCCCACCAGACTGCTCCGGATCGCCACCACCCACCAGCACTGGGACCACGTCCGTGCGCTGCCGGAGCTGGTGAAGGTTGCGGGGGCCAGCACCTCCGCGGGAGCGGACGACGCCGATGCGCTGCCCGTTCCGGTGGATGTGCGGCTCAACAACGGCGACGTTGAGCGGTTCGACGACGTCGAGGTCCGGGCGGTCCACCTGCGTGGGCACACTCCGGGTTCCATTGCGTTCGTGTACCAGGATCCGGAAGGGCCTGCGCACATTTTCAGTGGCGACTCGCTGTTTCCGGGAGGCGTCGGCAACACACAGAACGATTCCGCACGCTTCACGTCACTGTTGAACGACGTCACGGAACGGCTGTTCGACGCTTACCCGGATGACACGGTGGTCCACCCCGGCCATGGGCTACCCACGACCCTGGGAGCCGAGCGGCCCCAATTGGAAGAGTGGCGCGCCCGGGGCTGGTGAGTTGGTGCTATCGGCCGCGGCGTTCGTTGGACGCCGGAGCCGACGCACGGCGGGGGCCGCTGCGGGCCGGGCGACCGGAGCCGGAGCTCCCACGACCGGAGTTGCCCGAACCGTAGGATCCACCCGCCGTGCCGCCCGTGTTCGATGACCACACGGCCTGGTTCCCGCTGGAACGGGTTGTGGTGGCCGAGGCCGAACGCGGAGCCGTGGCGGAACGCTGTCCACCGGAGGCGCGCTGCCCCGTGGCCGGACGCCCGCTGCGGCTGTTCTGGCCCTGCGAGCCGGGAACGTCATTTCGGTGCGTGGCACCGGACTTGCCGCGACCGCGGGAGTTGCGGGCGACGTCGTCGTTCATTGCTGCGCGACGCTCGGCGCGGTTGACGTCGGTACGAACCGGCTCGGCCGCGACCTTGCCCCGTCCGCCGCGACCACCACGGCCACCCGCGGTTGGTGCAGCCTGGCCGGAGCGGCGGGCCCGCTTGCGCTGGGCGTTGGCGCCGGTGGACGTTCCGCCACCCTGCTGCGGAAGCTTGGCAGCGAGGAGCGCTGCACGGGTGCGGGGATCGACCTTATCGGCAACCTCACCGACGAGCTCGGCCACCAGCGGGGAGCTGGCGGTAACGCGTTCGAAGGAGACGTCCACGCCTGCTGCACGCATGAGCTTCTTGACGTCCTGCTGCTGCTCCGGAAGGGTCAGCGTGACAACGGTGCCCTCGGAGCCAGCGCGGGCAGTACGGCCGGAGCGGTGCAGGTAGGCCTTGTGCTCTGTGGGCGGGTCAACGTGGATGACGAGTTCGACGTCGTCAACGTGCACGCCGCGGGCTGCGACGTCGGTAGCGACCAGGACGCGGACCTCACCGCTGGAGAACTCGGCCAGGTTGCGGTCGCGGGCGTTCTGCGACAGGTTGCCGTGCAGGTCCACAGCCGGAATACCGGCATCCGTCAGGGTCTTGGCCAGCTTGCGGGCGTGGTGCTTGGTGCGCATGAACAGCACCCGGCGTCCGGCACCGGAGGCCAGTTCCACGATGAGCTGCTTCTTGACGGTCTGGTCGTTGACCACCAGGACGTGGTGTTCCATGGTGGTGACGGCAGCCTGCGGATCGTCAACGGAGTGCGTCAGCGGGTTGGACAGGAAACGGTTGACCAGCTTGTCAACACCGTTGTCCAGTGTCGCCGAGAAGAGGAGGCGCTGGCCCTGCTTGGGGGTCATGTCCATGAGCTTCTTGACCACCGGGAGGAAGCCAAGGTCCGCCATGTGGTCGGCCTCGTCCAGCACGGTCACCTCGACCGACTCGAGGGTCAGGATGCGCTGGCGGATCAGGTCCTCGAGGCGGCCGGGGCAGGCAATGACGATGTCGACGCCGGCGCGGAGAGCCTTCTCCTGGCGCGCCTGGGAGATGCCGCCGTAGATCACCGTGGTGTTCAGGCCCATGGCTTTGGCCAGCGGCTCCACGGTTGCGTTGATCTGGGTTGCGAGCTCGCGGGTCGGAGCAAGGACCAGGCCCATGGGGCGGCCGGGCTTGCGGAAGTAGGAGGCCTCACGTTCGGCCAGGCGGGCCACAAGGGGAATGGCGAAGGCGATGGTCTTGCCGGAGCCTGTGCGGCCACGGCCCAGCACGTCGCGGCCTGCCAGCGTGTCCGGGAGGGTCTTGACCTGGATGGGGAATGCCTCTTCGATGCCTGTGGCGGCGAGGGATTCAACAATTGCCTTGGGCGTGCCAAGGGCAGCAAAAGCAGTCATGTACTTCATGTCTTTCGGGCGGTGTCCTGTGGCGGACATCGGCCCCCGACGCCGGTTGGGCCAGGGGTTCGCCGAGGAAAAGTCAGGTGGTCTACCGGTTCGCTGCAGCAGCGCTGGCCGGGACCAAATGGAACGCGTTCATCGACGCAGGATGTGCCTCTCACATGAAAAATGCCCTGCGCCCGCTCTTCCAAGCAAGCCTTCAGGGCGTCACCGCACATCAAGTGATCCTATTCTAGCAGCGATCGAGGCACCCCTTTGCACCGCGCCCCCAACTGGGTCGCATTTGTGCGCGTTTTGAGCTCTCAAAACGCGCACAAATGCGACCTACTTGGGTTGGGGGAGGGAGAGTTTGGGGTGGGCGTCGGAAGCCCCCGCCCCGCCACCCGTAGCGGGCTTTCGACCCGCGACGCGCGGCGCCACCGCAACCCCGACGACGGCGATGATCGCCGTCAGTGCGAAGACCGCCGCAAACGGGTCCGTCGTCGTGAAGGCCGCGAAGACGAGCCCCGTGGAGGCGAGCGCCAGAGCACCGCCGAGCGAGTCGGAGATGGACATGGCCGCGCTGTTGAAGCCTTGGTTCTCCGGTGTGGACAGCGCAAGGGTCATCACGCTCAGCCGCGGATACATCAGGCCCATGCCAAAGCCGGCAAAGAGCCAGCCACCGATCGCAACGGCCGGCGGAAATCCCAGGGCTGCCGTGACGAATGCCAGCGCAATCGCCGCCAGCACCAGGCAGGCTCCAACACGCACCGCCAGCGCATCGGCCAGCCGTGAGCCGAGCCGACCCTGCAATGCGGACGCACCCGCCCAGGCCAGCGCAGCACCGGTCAGCGTGAGCCCGGCGAACGTGGGGGTGAAGGCGTAGCGTTCGGTGAGCAGGTAGGGCAGGTAGACCTCGGCACCGAAGAAGGCGGCCGAGGCCAGACCACGGGACAGGATGACGCTCGGCAGGCCCCGACGCGCCGTGAGTGTTCCGCGCGGCACCAGCGGCCGCACGGCGATCAGCGCAAGGACAAGCGCGACGGCGGCAATCACCCCGCCCACGGACGGCACCTCAGCCGACAGGTTGAGGGCGAGGACGGTCAGTGCTGCGAGTGCAGCCCAGCCCATGCGTCCGAAGGCCCACGGGACGGGTTCGGTTTGAGTGGAAGGCGCCATCCCCCGCATGGCCGGAACCACCATGGCGAGCGCCGGAACCACCAGTCCCACCACGCCCAGGAAAACCCAGTGCCAACTGCTCAACTGGGCCACCAACCCCGCTGCGAAGGGACCAACCAGCGACGGAATCACCCACGAAGCGGCGAACGCGGCGAAGATCCTGGCGTGCAGGGTTGGCGGGTAGATCCGGGCCACCAGGACATACAGGGCAACGGTCATGGCTCCTCCGCCGAGACCCTGCACCAGTCGCCCAAAGACCAGCATCTCCATGGTTGATGCGGTTCCGGCCACGAGGAGACCCACAACGAACAGGGCCACCGACGCGTACAAAGGCGCCCTGGGACCGCGCCTGTCCGACCAGTTGCCCGCACCCACCATCCCCATCACACCCGTAGCCAGCGGCCCAGCGAAGGCCAACGCGTAGAGGCTGGCGCCGTTCAGGTCCCTGCTCACCACCGGCATCACGGTGGTGACGGCGAGGGATTCAAAGGCACTCAGGAAGACGAGTGCGCACGTACCCACGGTGGCCAACAGGTACGGACGGCGCAGGATACCGGCTGCGGAGGTGTCAGGGGTCATGGACGCTACCCTAAAACCTCAACTATTGTTGAGGTCAATTCACCACGCCTGCACAGGAGGTCGAGCCATGCCCCAGGCTCCGGGCACCATCCATCGCGAACTCAGCATTGGCGAGCTGTCCGAGCGAAGCGGAGTGTCGGCGTCGGCCCTTCACTTCTACGAACGCAACGGCCTCATCAGCGCCGAACGCACTCCCGGAAACCAGCGCCGCTACGCGCGGGAGACCCTGCGCCGCGTGGCGTTCATCAAGACGTCCCAGCGTGTGGGCCTGCCGCTGAAGGACATCCGCGAGGCTTTGGATTCGCTGCCCAACGGGCGAACGCCCACCAAGCGGGACTGGACACGGCTATCCCTCCGCTGGCGGAAGGAACTCGACGAACGGATCGCGGCACTGCAACACCTCCGTGACGATCTGGACGGGTGCATCGGCTGCGGATGCCTGAGCCTGAAATCCTGCACGCTGCAGAATCCGTCGGACGAACTTGGCGCGACCGGGGCGGGGGCTTTGCGCTGGACCGACCCCAACTGACTGGCAGTAGCGGTTGTTCTGAGCCCTGAAAACAACCGCTGCTGCCAGTCAGTTGGGTTTGCTGAAACGGCAACGGGGCTTGCCTCCTTTTGGTGCCACCCGGCACGCTAGGGTCATGGCTGAACACACTCACGACGGCGGCACTCACCAGCACGCGCACACTCACGACGGCGGCACTCACCAGGCCAGCGACCAGCAGGGACGCTTGAATCTCCACGAAGACGCAGACAATGCCGTGGACATGTGGGACGGAATGTACCGCGAGCGTCCGAAGATCTGGAGCGGCAACCCCAACCCCCAATTGGTGGCAGAGGCGGCCGGCCTGAAACCCGGAACTGCACTGGACCTGGGTTGCGGCGAGGGTGGAGACGCGATCTGGCTCGCCAGGCAAGGGTGGACCGTCACGGCCATGGACGTTTCCGCAGTGGCACTGGAGCGGGGAGCAGACCACGCAGCGCAGAGCGGGCAGCAGGACAGCATCACATGGCAGCAGCAGGATCTGGCCGACTGGACGCCTGAACCTGCATTCGACCTGGTGTCGGCGCAATTCCTCCACTCCCCCTTGCTGCCCTGGCGGGACTCGACTGCAAAGGCCGCAGCCGCAGTGGCTCCGGGTGGGACACTCCTGATTGTTGGACATCACCCACATGGCCTGGCACCGTGGGGGCACCATCACGCGCCGGGGATGTTCTTCACCCCTGATGAGCTGGCGGAAGCCCTGGGGCTTGAGGGCGGGCCGTGGTCAGTGGATGTCGCGGAGGCCAGGCAACGGACCATCGATGACCCTGACGGCAATCCCGCGACCATCCTGGATACCGTCCTGCGGGCGACCCGGCGCCACTGATCACCCGCGGCACCCACGCCGAGCGCCGCCGTCGTACCCAAGCCCCGCCGTCGTACTTAAACGGAACCCGGCAGCAATTCTCCGTAAGGTGCCACCACTGTGCCCGTTGCCGTGGAGTCCGGGTTGAGCATCCAGCCCACACGCTTGGCGGTGTTGAGCATGACGACGCTCTCCACGAGTTCCACGCCGGGGATGCGCTGCTGGATGGCGAGTTCCATCTCCATGACCTCGGCCAGGGTTCGCAGCCACATGATCATGGTGAAGTTGGTCCTGCCCGTGGTGGAGGCAGAGAAGCGGACGTTCCTGATGGCGCGGAGCTCTGTGGCGGCGGCTTCGTGCTGGCCGGCGGGAACGTTGGCGAACCACTGTACGGTGACCGGGTAGCCGGAGAACTTCTGGGCGATCTCGCAGCGGAAGGAGAGCATCCTGCTGGCGAGCACGCGTCCCAACTGGCGCTGAACGGTTGCCGGATGGCGTCCCAGGGCGCGCGCAATCTCCGCTGCGGAGGCGCGTCCGTCCCGGGCCAGGAACGGAATGAGGGCAAGGTGGCTTTCGGGCAGCGGAACCACGATTGCGTCGGGCGCTGAAGGGTTGGCCGACTCGGGCCCGGCGAGCCCACGCAGCGCCTGTTGTTCGGCCTTGCTCAGCACGTTGAGGCGCCAGGCGTAGCCGCTGGTGTGGATCCGGGTACAAAGCGCGGTGTGGTACTTCGTCAGGCCGCGGACCTCCTTGAGGCGAGGCAACAGGCTGGTGCTGAATTGGTCCAGGTCCTGCGTGATCACCGTCAACGTGAGGTCGCGGTTACTGGCAGCCTCTTCCACCGTGATGACCTCGGGGAGCTCGGCGACTGCCGCTGTCACCTCTGGCCGCAGGTCCATCTCACAGTCGATGTCCACCATGGCCAGGCACATGTTCTTCGGATCGCCCATGAGGTGGGCGGTGGTCCATGCAGCACCGGCGGCCCGCAAACGGTCCCAGCGCCCGGCCAGCGTGGTGGCGTGGACGCCCAGGACATCGCCGGCGTCGGACCAACTGATGCGCGGTGAAATCTGCAGTGCGTTGATGAGGCGCAGATCTTCTTCACTGAGTTCCATGGCTCCATTCTCGCGCATAGCTGCATGAATCCTGCGCTCCGTCCAAAACAATGCGGTTTTCCAGATGTTTTCAGGATTGTGAATCAGGTCACCACAGAATGGCATAAGGAACCCGCAGCCGAGCATCACAGGAGAACCAATGACCATCGCCGCCGACGCCAAGGAACTGCAGGACGACATCGTCCGCCTTCGCCACGACCTCCACCGCGAACCCGAGATCGGCCTGCAGCTCCCCCGCACCCAGGAGAAGGTACTCAAGGCACTGGACGGACTCCCGTACCAAATCACCCTCGGGAAAGATACGACGTCGGTCACCGCGGTTTTGCGAGGCGGCGCGGCCCACGCTTCGGCCGAGAAGCCCGTGGTGCTCCTGCGCGCCGACATGGACGGCCTCCCCGTCCAGGAAACCACGGGCGTGGACTACACCTCCCGGGTTGACGGCGCGATGCACGCCTGCGGCCACGACCTCCACACGTCCATGCTCGCCGGAGCTGCCACCTTGCTGGCCGAGCGGCGTGAGCAGCTCGCCGGCGACGTGGTCCTCATGTTCCAGCCCGGCGAAGAAGGGTTCGACGGCGCCAGCTACATGATCAACGAAGGCGTCCTGGATGCTGCGGGCCGCCGCGTGGACACGGCCTATGGAATGCATGTGTTTTCGTCGCTAGAACCGCACGGCCAGTTCGTCACCAAGAACGGTGTGATGCTCAGTTCCTCCGACGGGTTGGTAGTGACGGTCCTGGGAGCCGGTGGCCACGGCTCAGCCCCGCACTCCGCCAAGGACCCCGTCACGGCCGCCGCTGAGATGGTCACGGCCCTGCAGGTCATGGTCACCCGCCAGTTCAACATGTTCGACCCCGTAGTCCTCACCGTCGGTGTGCTGCACGCAGGAACCAAACGCAATGTCATTCCGGAAACTGCCCGCATTGAGGCCACCATCAGGACCTTCTCCGAAGAGTCACGGCAGAAGATGATGGTTGCAGTACCCAAACTGCTTAAAGGAATCGCCTCGGCCCACGGTTTGGAGGTGGACGTGGACTACCAGCAGGAATACCCCCTCACCATCAACGACGAGGACGAGACGAACACGGCCGAGAAAGTCATCGCAGGCATGTTCGGCGAATCCCGCCTCACCCGGATGGCAACTCCCCTGAGCGGCTCGGAGGACTTCTCCCGGGTCCTTGCCGAGGTTCCCGGAACCTTCGTGGGACTCAGTGCCGTGGCCCCCGGCGCCGACCACTCGACGTCGCCCTTTAACCACTCGCCGTACGCAACGTTCGACGACGGCGTCCTCACCGACGGTGCCGCGCTGTATGCCGAGCTCGCCGTGTCCCGCATCGCCGCCCTGGCATCCAGCAACTAGCCCCCAGCCCGCCCCACTTTGGAGAACCCCATGACCGCCACCGTAGGAACGTCCCCGGACGTCAAGGTCCACAAATCCCACATGCGCACGCTCGTGGGTACCGGCATCGGCAACGCCGTTGAATGGTACGACTGGGCCATCTACGCAACGTTCTCGCCGTTCATCGCGAGCGCCCTGTTCAGCTCATCCGACCCCACATCGGCCGTGCTGTCCACCCTGGCGATCTTCGCCGTCGGATTCGTTGCCCGGCCGTTCGGCGGGTTCGTGTTCGGCTGGATCGGCGACCGTATCGGCCGCAAGACGTCCATGACCATCGCCGTGGCCTTGGGCGCAATCGGCAGCCTGCTCATCGGCATCGCACCGACTTTCGCTGCCGTTGGCGCCTTTGCGTCCGTCATGTTGCTGGTGGCCCGGCTCATCCAGGGCCTGGCCCACGGTGGTGAGCTGCCGTCGTCGCAAACGTACCTTTCCGAGATGGCACCCAAGGAAAAGCGCGGCTTCTGGGCGACCCTGATCTACACCTCAGGCACCGCGGGCATCCTGGCCGGCACGTTGCTGGGTGCGATCCTGACCGCCGTCCTGAGCAAGGACGACATGAGCGCCTGGGGTTGGCGCATTCCGTTCCTGATCGGCGGCGCGCTGGGTGTGTACGCGTTGATCATGCGGGCCAAGATGAAGGAAACCGAGGCATTCGAGGCCGAGGCCCCGCAGGAAAAGCGGGCTCCCATGTGGCCGCAGATCGTGAAGTACCGCAGGCAGGCACTGCAGGTCATCGGGCTGACGGTTGGCCTGACGGTGGTCTACTACATCTGGGGCGTCGTGGCTCCCAGCTACGCTGCAACGGCTTTGAAGATGGACCGCGGTGCCGCCCTGTGGGCCGGTGTCATCGCCAACGTGGTGTTCATCGCAGCGTTGCCGTTCTGGGGACGGCTCTCTGACCGCATCGGCCGCAAGCCTGTCCTGATCATGTCCTCCGCGGGGGCGGCCGTGTTCCACTTCCCCATGACCTGGCTGCTGAAGGACTCCCCGTGGCAGCTCACAGTTTCCATGTCCGTGATGCTGTTCTTCATCGCAGGCAGCGCCGCGATCGTTCCCGCCGTCTACGCTGAACTGTTCCCGACCCACATCCGTACCGTGGGCGTGGGTGTTCCGTACTCCATCTGCGTAGCAGCGTTCGGTGGCACGGCCCCGTATCTGCAGACGTGGCTGGGCACGATCGGCCAGGGCTACCTGTTCAACGTGTACGCGGTGATCCTGCTGGTAATCAGCATCGCTTTCGTGTTCACGATCCCGGAGACAAAGGGCAAGGACCTGACCGTCTAACCCCGCCCCGCCCTCCCAACTGGGTCGCATTTGTGCGCGTTTTGAGCCCTCAAAACGCGCACAACTGCGACCCAGATGGGTTAAACGAAGCGGTTGCGGCCTGCGCGGTACCCGAAGAACGCCGCCAGGGATCCGACCACCAGGAACAGGATCCCCGCGGCGGCAAACCCACCCGTTGCCTGGTGAAGCTGCCCCACCAGAAGCGTTCCGGTGGAGCCCACTCCGTAGCCAACGCCCTGCATCATCCCGGACAGGTGCGCGGCAGTGTGGGCGTCGCGCGTCCGGACCATGATCATCGTCAAGGCCACGGCAGTGAGCGAACCCTGGCCGAGCCCAAGCAACCCCGTCCAAACCCAGATCAGCTCACCCGGTCCAAAAATGCTCAACGCAAACCCGCCGCCGGTCATCAGCGCCACCACGGTATTGATCGCCCGCTGGTCCTTGAAGCGTGTGGCGAGCGCCGGCGCAAAGAGCGAGCCGAGCATCTGCAGCACAATCGACACGGACACGATCAGCCCCGCCGTCGCGCCATCCACTCCCCGGTCCCGCAGGATCGGCGCCAACCAGGCAAAGACACTGAACGACATCATCGACTGCAGCACCATGAATGCGGTCACCTGCCACGCCACCGCGGAGCGCCACACGTTGACGCCGCCGGTGGTGGCCTGGTGACGGACGGGGTGCTGCCTGACGGCCAGCGGCAGGAAAAGCAAAAGCACGACGGCGGCAGGCACCGCCCAGAACCACAGCGCCGAAGTCCAGTGGCCGGTTGCCGTAAAGACCGGGTACGTGAACCCGGCGCCGAGGGCAGCCGAAGCACAGATAGCCGTGGTGTAGAGCCCGCCCATGAGCCCCAGCCGGTGCGGAAAGTCCCGTTTGACCACGCCGGGAAGCAGCACATTGCACAGGGCTATCGCCGCACCGCAGGCAGCTGTCCCCACGAGCAGTGCAGGCACATGCCCCGCCCCCGGGAGTTCGCCGGGTCGGATCAGGAGGCCCGCGGTGAGGACCAGCATGGCTCCCAGCAGTACCCGTTCTGCTCCGAACCTCCGGGCCAGGACCGGGGCAAGGGGCGCGAAGACCCCCAGTAACGTCACCGGCACGGTCGTCAGGACCACAACGGACCAACCCGGCAGGCCGGCGTCGGACGTTATTTCCGGCAGGACGGCACCCAAACTGGAGAAGACCGTCCTCAAGTTCAAGCCGATGAGGATCAGGCACACCGCCAGGTAGACCAGGGCGCGTTTACCCCGCAGCGCGGTGGGAGCGGCCGCGGGTTCTTCGTTGATCTCAGCGTCGACGGCGATCTCGGGCAGCGGCTGGTTGCGCGCGGACTTGTCCGTGTCTTTCTCTGAATAAACGGGCTTCTGGGAGGAGGTCACACGTCCTATTCTGTCAGTCGAGTATGACCAGGGCCCGTTGGGGCGGGATGTGACCCCGGGCAGCCGCGTGGGCAGGGGCGAAGTATTCTGGAAGGGTCATGAGTGAAACCCCAGATTCCCCGCGCCCCATCACCCCCGGCACCCAGGCGTCCCATGGAACCTACGGTGGCAGGCCAGTCAGTTTTGTGCGCCGCGGCACCCGCCTCCAGGGCAGGAGGCAGGCCGCGTGGGAAGAGCACGCCGAGCGCTGGGCCATCCAGGTCCCCCGCCACGTGGCCAACACGTCCGTGCACCCCGACTACGTCTTCGATGCCGAGGCAGTCTTTGGCCGCAAAGCTCCCTTGATCGTGGAGGTCGGCTCCGGGCTGGGCGATGCCGTGGTCCACGCCGCAGAGCAGAACCCGGACAAGGACTTCCTGGCGGTGGAGGTCTACACGCCGGGTTTGGCCAACACCATCATGAAAATCAACAGCCGCGGGCTCACGAACGTTCGCGTGGTGGAAGCGAACGCCCCGGAAGTCCTGGAATCCATGCTGCCCGCCGGTTCCGTCAGCGAACTCTGGGTCTTCTTCCCGGACCCGTGGCACAAGGCACGGCACCACAAACGCCGCCTGATCCAGCCGGCGTTCGCATCCGTGGCGGCCAAGGCCCTGGCAAAGGGCGGGTACTGGCGCATCGCCACCGACTGGTCCAACTACGCCATCCACGTCCGGGAAGTCCTGGCCGGGTCCACCGAGTTTGAGAACATGCACGACGGCGAGCGGGCCGGCGAGGAAAGCCCGCTCACCCACGTGTGGCAGTCCGGCGTCGAATCCGTGGTGGGGGGCGCCCCCGTCAAGGAAGGCCGTGCACCGGTCAGCACGGAGCACACGGGTCCCAACCAGGGAATCGACCACCAAGGTGGGTGGGCTCCCCGCTTCGAGGGCCGGATCCGGACGAGTTTCGAGAACAAAGCCCACGAGGCCGGGCGCATGATCTTCGACCTCACCTACCGGAAGATCTGAGCTGCACGATTCGGGGGAATCATGACCTATCAACCGCCGCTGGACTACTACAAGACGCGCCAGGTGACCCGCAACAGGGGCCTCGGTGCCGGGATCACCAGCATCGTGTGTGCGGTGATGTCCCCCGTGCCGGCAGTGGTGAGCATCCCGCTGGGTATTGCTGCCATGGCCTCGCAACTCGGTAATTACGGCGGGGACAACCAGTCCTGGTGGATTGGCACCGTTCTGCTGGCCGCGGCATCAGGCGCCCTGTCAGTGGGGGCCATCGTCGCGGGGCTGATCGCGGTCGTCCGGGCCGGTCGCATGAACGCCGGGCGGATCACGGGAATCATTGGCCTGGCGCTGATGGCAGTGAACATCTTTGTGGTGGCATTCCTGGTCTTCCTGGTGCTCGGCGCCCTTGGAGGTGCATGACATGCCCCAGGTACGCGCCGAGCGCCTGATCCGGCTGGACCCGGACACCGTTTTCGCCCTGTCCCAAACAACCGGTGCCTTCCGGCTCAGATGGGATCCATTCATTTCCGCCCAAAGCTTCGTGGACGGCGCCACGTCAGCCGCCAAGGGCGTTCGAACCAGGACCGTGTCCCGGATGGGCCTGACCATGGTCACCGAATACGTCTCCTATGCGCCGCCGCGCAACGTGGGCATGACCATGGTGGCCGGCCCGTGGTTCTTCGCCAACTTTGGCGGTGGCTGGCGTTTCACCCCCGACGACGGCGGCACCCGCGCGGTCTGGAAGTACACCTTCTCCTGCCGCCCGGCGTGGTTGAAGCCCTTCGCCGACAGGGCGGGCAGGTGGCTTCTGGGCCGCGAAATCGAGAAAAGGATTGAGGCCTTTGCCCGGGCCTGCGAAGACCCGGCACTGGTAGCTGAACTTCAAGCAAGCTCAGGGAACTGAAATCGAGGCCACCGTCTTCTCCGACGCGTCCCTTAGCTCCACTCCCGCGATCCCGGCCAGCTGCACCGGTGTAGCGCCCGTGATCCTGATCCGGCCGCTGGACGTAGCTGTCCACCCGCAGGTTCGTTCCTCGGCACCGTCACGGCCCTTCACCCACAGGTACAGGGTGCCTTCCCTGGGCATGCTCTGGCCTTCGACTGCCAGTTCGGTGCCCCAATTCTTCTTGACCATGCCCACCTTGAGTTGCAAGCCATCGCCGGACTGGACGGAATAGGTGGCATCCGGCTGAGGTGGTTGGTTCACCAGTGGTCCGGCCAGGAAGCCGATTGCCAGGCAAGCCGCGGCGACCGTCCCCACACAAGCCGCCCACCGCCGTCGTGATGTCCGCTGACGGTGGGAAAGCTCAACCAGCGCCTTTTGCGGCACCGAGTCGGGGGCCGGATCAGCCGGCAAACCAGCGGTGCCAGCCACGGTCAGCGCCACGGCGTCGGACCTGGGCACGGCATCGAGCAACGCCGGGAGGCTTTCCAGGGCTTCGAGTTCGGTGCGGCAGTCGGGGCAGCGGGCGAGGTGTTCTTCGAAGCCGCGCGCCTCGTCAGGGGTCAGACCGCCCAGCAGGTATGCGCCCAGCAAGTGGTGGACGGAGTTGCCGTTCATCGTTCCACCCCCATTTCATCAAGGATCGTTCGGAGGGCCTTCACGGCGTAGAAGGCCCGGGACTTCACGGTTCCGGCAGGGATGTTCAGGTGCAGGGCTGCTTCGCTGACCGTGTACCGCTGGTAATGCAGGGCCACCACCACCTCGCGGTGTTCGTGGCTGAGCCTCAGGAGCGCCTCCTCCATGAGGACCCGGTTCAGTAACTCATCAACCCGTTCGGTTGCCGCATGGTCCGGCAGTTCGTGTTCACCTGCCTCCGGTGGGCGCCGCTGCGCTTTCCGGTAGTTGTCGATGATGACGTTGCGGGCCGTCCTGAACAGGTAGCTGCGCAGGCTCCCGGTGATCTGCGGGGCGTGCTGCCACACCTTGAGGATGGTCTCCTGGACTACGTCGTCCGCTTGATGGGCATCCGGCGTGCAACTGAGGACGAAGCGTTTCAGGGCCGTACCGTGGTCGCGGTAGATCGCTGCGACGACGTCTTCGTCCAACGGCATGGCCACCTCCTTGCGCTTTGTTCATCATGTACGACGAGCGGCAGGCGGGAAAGGTTCACTGTCATGAACCGTTCCGGGTCGGACAGCGTCGTAAGGGTTGGCGCCGGTCCCACCGGCCGGTCCGTCGAAGGAGCTGGACATGAACAGAAAAGTGGGCCTCGGAGTGGCAGTTGTGGCTTTGGCCGCCCTTCTTGCAGGGTGTGGTGGAAGCCCTGGAACCACGGCAACCCCGGCACCGACGGCCACCTCGGCGTCGGCTTCAAGCCCTGCAGTGGCCGCAGACCTGAAGACAGCCTCGTCCAGTGCCGGCCAGATCGTGGTGGACAGCAAAGGCATGAGCCTCTACTTCTTCACCAAGGACAGCAAGGACTCGGGAACCAGCGCGTGCACCGGCGCCTGCCTGGCCGCCTGGCCGGTTTTCACGACGACGGCGGACACCCCCACCGCGGACGGCGTCACCGGCACCCTGGGAACCATAGCAACGCCTGACGGAAAGAAGCAGGTCACACTCAACGGGCTGCCCTTGTACTACTTCGCACAGGACAAGAAACCCGGGGACGTGCTGGGCCAGGGCGTCAACGATGTTTGGTATCTGGTGAGCCCGAGCGGAGAGATGGTCAAGGGGGCTGCGACGTCAGGATACTGAGGGCTGTTCGGGAAGCCTGCGCCTGCCCCTGCCACGCCCCTGCCACGCCGAGTTCGCGGGAAGCCTGCCCATACCCCCGCAAATTTGCGGCGAGCCCGCAGGGTTCCAGCGGATTGGGCACAGCCGCCATCACCTGAGCGCCCGAAGGATGCGTTCCTTGAAGGCCCGTTCCTGGAACAAGTCCTTCCATTCGATCCGGATGAAGCGCCAGCCGTCTTCCATGAGCGCCTTCTCACGCCGGCGTTCCTGGAAAATGACCTCATCCGTGGGTTTGTAGTCGAAATACTTGGTTCGCCCGTCAAACTCCAAACCCAGCTTTTCTTCTTCCCACGCAAAGTCCATGCGATGCCGGCCTATGCGGGTTTGGACCTTGAATTGCGGCTGAGGGGGCCTGATGCGCAATCTCTGCATCAGGTCCCGGGTGAGCGTCTCCCCAGCAGACTCGGAGCGCGGATCTGCGTTCTCCAGTGCCTTGCGCAGGGTGCGGATACCCCGTTTGCCGCTGGAGGCTGCCAGCATCCGGGTAAGCGACTGGATGCTAGCGCCCAATCGCAGCCCATGGTCCATAATCACCAACGCCTTCGGATAGCTAAGCATTCTTGCGCAGTCGAACATGGTGCGTTCCAGCGAGGTCGCCCGCAGGCCCCGCACAATCACGACGTCGTCCTCCGTGAAGTTCTCCGTGTGTCCCGTGACATCCTTGCCCCAGCGGTCCGAAGAAGGCCTGACTTGAGAAAGCACATGGACCTTGTCATCGACCCCCCCACACGAACAATCCGTGGAGCCGCGCCGCGGAAAGGTGGCTATAAACGAAACCGCCCGAGGAGGTTGTCAGTGTGCCATGGGCGTGCGCCACGATGCGCTCCATCGCCTTCCGCCTCGGACCCATGGCGTTCCACTTGCTGGACCTGATGTAGCAGCCGTACCTCAAGCGGTGGAGTTCCCCCGAGTTGACCAACGCCTTGATTTTTCGGGCATTCAGCCCGAAGCGGAGCAGTTCATCGGTTCTCCACATGTAGCCGCTCGACGGTAATGCCAAGACAGGCGTGACCGAAGTCGCTGACGATATTTCCATCGGACCAGCATCACCGGGCCCGTTCCTGCCGCAGAAGGGCTCGGCCTTGCTATGTGGAAAGCGAGGGACGAAATAGCGGAAACACTGCGCGGCTCGAACGACACGCTGCCGTGGATCCCATCGGCCTCAATGCCAAGAGCTCGTCCAGGTCGCCGGAAGCTGCAGGGATCGCTGGAAAACTCCGGCGATCCCACAGCGTTCCAGCGATCTCGGCGTGGGCCGGGCCGGGGCGGCCGGGGCCGGGGCCGGGGCGAGGGAAACTCAGGCCTCCACGAACTCGTCGGACTCCTCAAACTCCACCGCGGCGATGATCTCCTTCGTCTCCGGATGGATCATGAAGGCTTCATCCTCTTCCTCGATCATGATGTAGTCGCCATGGTCCGTGGAGAAGTGCCAGGCGAGGATGGTCCCGCCGTCGTGATCGTAGTTGGGATCGCCCATGGTGATCCTCTCCAGCTGGTAGCCCGCCACGTCGCACAATTCGCGGATGATGATCTCAAAATCGGGCGCGCTGGCCAGCGCTTCTTCCTCCGCCTCGGCCTGACGCCCGGCAAGGTCGGGGATGCGGGAAACCCGCTCGGCGATGTGGGCTTCCAGGTCCTCGTCGGACAGGGCCAGCAGGTCCGGCTGGCGGCGCAGGTATTCTCCGTTGAGCTCCACCAGGTCTTCTTCCTCGAGCAGCGCCTCGAACTCGCCGTCGAGCTCGTCCAGCAATGCCACCGGCGCGGTGACCCCCTCGGTGTCATCAAGTTCCCCGTCGAGGTAGGCCTCGGCTTCATCTTCGGTCAGGGCATCGAAGGCCGCGGCCGTGCGGTCGAAAAGGTCCGCGTGCCGGTGGGCGCCGATGGCTTCCAGGCCTGCGCGGACGAACCCGTCCACTTCTTCGCGCTCGGGTGCCGTAAACACGTACTGGGCAAAGCCTCCAGCCAGGGCCTGTGTCAGGTAGAAGTCGACAAAGTAGCTGTTGAGCGCGGCCGGGGCGATCTCATCGCTGTTGAGGAGTTCTGCGTACATCTCATTCACCACATTGACGTTTGAATCCACAACGTCCGCGCTGCCGGCTTCGACGGCGCTCTTGTTCAGGACGACGGGGTACTCGTTGGTAGTCATGGGAAATCCTCACTGCTGAAAGCGGGTGGTGCTCCGGACACTTTCAACGTAGCTGCGCCATCAGCGCAGGAATCGAGGTTGAGGTTAACGGTGGGCGAAGTTTGGGGGCAGGTCCTGCCTGACTAAGATTGAACAGATAGCCTCCTGTCGAAAGTAGCCGCCTGCATGCCGTCCCACCCCGATGACAATTGGGAACTGGCCATACAAACACCTGCCATCACTGATCGTTCGTTGGCGGCAGGCTTGGCGTACGCCATGGGCAGCCGGGTGACGGGCATAACCTTCGATTCCGGCACGGGCCTCCTGCTCGGCAAAGTCCGCGGTACCGGTCCGCAGCCCTACTCCACCTCGGCCAAGCTGGTGCGCAAACCCAGCGGGTGGAGCTGCACCGTGGGAATCTGCAGCTGCCCCGTCCGGAAGGACTGCAAGCACGTCGCCGCCCTCCTCTTCACCGCCGAGGACCATCCCACCATCCGGGCCCAACTCCTGGCCCAGGCCCCGGGCATGCAGACCGCTGCCCCCCACAGCCCACCTGCGTCCAGGCCGGCCTGGGAACTTGCCCTCAACAGGCTCATCGCCAAGCCCGGCACGGTTCCCCACGCGGCCGGCATCCCTCTGGCCCTCCAGTTCGAGGTTGAGGAACCGGCCGCCCACTTCACCTACACAGGGCGTCGGGATCCCATGCGTAGCGTCCGGCAGCTGAAGGCCCGTCCGGTCATGATGGGCGCCAAAGGCAAGTGGATCAGGGGCGACGTGTCATGGAACAACCTCAGTTACATCAGCTTCCGCCGCGAGTTCAACGAGGCCCACGTTGAGTGGCTGCAAACGTTCCTGGCCGCCCATGGTTCCCCCAACGGCCGGCAGCAACCATCCGGTGCCATGTGGCTGAGCCTGAACGACTTCGCCGGCAGAAACCTTTGGACCCTTCTCGAGGATGCCAGGAAGGCGGGCATCCCGCTGATCCACGCCGCTGGAAGCGAGCCAGTGCGCGTGGAGCCGCAACCCGCCGTCGTGGGTTTGACCCTGGCGCGCCAGGGCGCTGACGCAAGCCACAACGGAAAGCCCGACGGCGGCCTGCAGCTTTCGCCGTCGGTGACCGTGGGTGGGGAGCAGGTTGATGCGGGGTCCGTGGGGTTCCTGGGCAAGCCCGCGAACGGCGTCTTTTTCACGCATTCCGGGCCGGAAACGCTGCCAGGCGTCACGCAGCAGAAGAACCTCATCACCCTCGCCCCGATTGAGGGGAGCATCAGCGACGAACTGCTGGAATTTGTCACCGACGGGTCCACGCTGCAAATTCCTGCGGAAGACGAGGGCCGCTTCCTGACGTCCTTCTACCCCAAGCTGCGGCAGTCCACACCAGTCCAGGCCGCGGATGAGTCGGTGGAACTGCCCACCCTGGCCGTGCCTTCACTGTCACTGCTGGCCAACTACGGAAACGATCACAAGGTCCGGCTGCACTGGGAGTGGCACTACACCTCGGGCACCCTGGTCACGGCGCAGCCCCTGTGGCGGCACCCCGAAGACCGCGGATACCGGGACGACGCAGCCGAGGCCCGCATCCTTGAATCACTCGGGCATCCTTGGGAAATCGTCCCTGCCCTCGCGGAATCGTCCACCGGTGGCTGGGGTGCTCCCCGGCTGACGGCCACGGCTGAACTGAGCGGCCTGGACACCCTGGCTTTCACCGAAGAGGTGCTGCCGCGTTTGCGGGATTTGCCCGACGTCGTGGTCGAAACGTCCGGCGATATCGCCGACTACCGCGAAGCCGAAGAAGCGCCCGTCGTGTCCATTTCCACCAAGGAGACGGCAAGCGGTGACTGGTTCGATCTTGGCATCGTGATCACGCTGGAGGGCGAACCGGTATCTTTCGCCGCCGTCTTCTCGGCCCTCGCCGCCGGGCAAACCCGCATGCTCCTGCCCAGCGGCGCCCACTTCTCCCTGGACCTCCCCGAGCTGCACCAACTCCGGGCACTCATCGATGAAGCCCGCTCGCTGCAGGACAATCCGGACAACAAGGACGGAACCCTGCAGATCAGCCGCTTCCAGGCCGGGCTGTGGGACGAGTTAGCGCAGTTGGGGATCGTGGACGAGCAAGCCGCCGCGTGGCGGGAGTCGGTAGGCGGCCTGCTCGACGACGGCGTGACCGGGCTGCCGCTTCCGGCCGGACTTAACGCTGAGCTGCGTCCGTACCAGCTGGAGGGATTCAACTGGCTGAGCTTCCTGTACAAGCACAGCCTGGGCGGGGTCCTGGCGGACGACATGGGCCTGGGCAAAACCGTGCAGGCCATTGCGTTGATGTGCGCGGCGCAGGAGTTGGCCCGCTCCAGCGGGAATGAGAGGGCTCCGTTCCTGGTGGTTGCTCCCACGAGCGTCGTGAGCAACTGGGCCTCGGAAGCGCAGAGGTTTGCCCCGGGCCTTGACGTACGTACCGTCTCCGAGACGTTTGCCAAGAGCGGGTTGGTGCCGTCGGAAGCCCTGAGTGGTGCCGACGTCGTGATTACCTCGTATGCGCTGTTCCGCATCGACTACGAGGCCTACGCTTCGCTCCCGTGGGCCGGGCTCATGCTGGATGAGGCGCAGTTCGTCAAGAACCACCAGTCCAAGGCGTACCAGTGCGCGCGCAAGCTGCCTGCCCGCTTCAAGCTGGCCATCACCGGCACTCCGCTGGAGAACAACCTCATGGAGTTCTGGTCGCTGACGTCGATCGTGGCACCGGGGCTGTTCCCGAGCCCCAAGAGGTTCGCCGAGAACTACCAAAAACCGGTGGAGAAGAACGGTGACTCGGCGCAGCTGGCCAAGCTCCGGCGTCGTGTGCGTCCGCTCATGATGCGCCGCACCAAGGAACAGGTCATCCAGGACCTGCCACCCAAGCAGGAACAGGTGCTCGAGGTGGTTCTCAACCCGCGGCACCAAAAGGTCTATCAGACGCATCTCCAACGCGAGCGGCAGAAGATCCTGGGGCTGATCGACGACGTCAACAAAAACCGCTTTACGATCTTCCAGTCCTTGACGTTGCTGCGGCAGCTGAGCCTGGACGTCTCGCTGGTGGATTCCTCGCTTGCTGCCGTGCGCTCGTCCAAGCTGGACGTCCTCTTTGAGCAGCTTGAGGACATCATCTCCGAGGGCCACAGGACGCTGATCTTCAGCCAGTTCACCGGGTTCCTGGGCAAGGTCCGCGAGCGGATGGACGCCGAGGGGATCGAGTACTGCTACCTCGACGGCAGCACCCGGAACCGTGGCGACGTAGTCAGCGAATTCAAGAACGGCACCGCGCCGGTTTTCCTCATCTCTTTGAAGGCCGGTGGCTTCGGGCTGAACCTGACCGAGGCCGATTACGTGTTCCTGCTGGACCCCTGGTGGAACCCCGCGTCCGAGGCCCAGGCCGTGGACCGCACACACCGGATTGGGCAGGCGCGGAACGTCATGGTGTACCGGCTGGTGGCGAAGGACACCATCGAGGAAAAGGTCATGGCGTTGAAAGCCAAGAAGTCGCAGCTGTTCGCGGACGTGATGGAAGGCGATGCCTTGGCCGGTGGTTCCTTGACGGCGGAGGACCTGGCGGCGCTGTTCGCGGAGTAGGGGTCCCAACTAGCTCGCATTTGTGGTTGTTCCCAGCGCTGGGAACAACCACAAATGCCAGTCAGTTGGGCCGATCAGGCGTCCAGCCGCACGCCCCGCAGCATCAGCATTGTCCCGCCAACGGCAACGGCGGAGGCCAGGAAAACGCCCGCCGCCCCGAGGCCCACAGCAACCACGCCGATGGCGCTGGGTAGAACCACCTGGCCCACACGGTTTCCGGCCAGGCGAAGGGCCAGGGCGCGCCCGCGTTGCCCGGCAGGTGCCTGCGCGGACAGCCAGGACATGGTGAGCGGCTGCCCGATCCCCAAGCCGAGGCCGAGGAAAGCCATGACAACAAACAACAACCACTCGGGCATCGGAATCGCTGCCACAGCAAGTGCCCCCGTGGATACGGCCAGGCTGAGGACCAGCAGCCTGAGCCTGCCCATCCTGCGGGAGACGCTGCCCAACCCGAGTCTGGACACCATGGAAAATACTGCCCGGACCGTCAACATCAGGCCCACTGTTGCAGCGGTGATTCCACGCTCGGCACCTAGAGCAGGCAGGTAAACAACGGTCAGGTCCACAACTGCCAAAACCGTCGCACTGGTTGCAAGGGCACGCGCCACGCCGGGCGCCCGAAGCAAGGAGAAGGCGCTCCCCCGCGGGGCTTCGGCGGACCTTGAGGCGCGGCGACCGCTGCTCACCCGCGATGATACGAGGAACGTCGTCCCGAACAGCACCAACCCCATCGCAACAGCCAGGATGAAGATCGCCTGCGTATTGGGCCTGACTGAAGCACCGCCAACAATCGAAATCGCGAGCGGTCCCAGCGCCTGCCCCAACGACGCCGCAAAGGTCAGGTAGCCAAAAGCCGAGTCGAGACGCGAAGACGCCGCGTTGTTCGCCACCACTGCCTGCTGCCCCACAACACAGGCCAACTGTCCAGCGCCCAGAAGCGCCGTTCCGGCGATCAGCGCCGCAACGGACGTCCCCCAAAGGAGCAGGAACGTTGAGCAAAGAAGGACGACGGCGGACCCTGCGGCCATGAGCCGACGCTCACCCAAGCGGTCCACCAGGTTGCCAATGGGCAGGGCCAGCAGCAACGGAAAGACCGCATAACTGGCAGCGAGAACACCGAGCGCGAAGGCTGGCACATCAAGTTCCAGGGCCCGGTACGTGGCGGCTGGCCGGACTAGGAAAGTCACTGCCTGGATCAATGCAGAATGGATGAGGAGCGCCGTGGAGGAGCGCCGCCCGAGTTCGCCGATCATTCGACGCCGAGTCCTTTGTCCGAGATCATGCGCAGCGTCTCGTCCCGGGCTCCGATGACGTGGTCGAAGGCAATCTTCGCGGCGGTATCGGCATCCTTGGCGGCCAGGGCAGCCACCAGCAGCCGGTGATCCGCCAATGCTTCCTCGCGCCGCTCCCGGGAGTTGTTGGTGAAGTACCGGTAGCGCTCCACCTGGCTGGCTATTTGTTCATGAAAGCGCCGGGCCCAAGAGTTGCCCGCGATCGAGGCAATGGTGGCGTGCAGGGTGACGCCGTACCTCATGGCCTCGTCCGCGAACCCGACCATGGCGGCGTTCCGCTCAAGGACTCCCTGCAGCTTGTCGATGTCGGCATCCTGTGCGCGGGCGCACGCTTCACGGGCCATGAGGGATTCCAAGGCTGCGCGCACGTCGTAGAGCTCGCGGACTGCCCCTTCATCGAGCAACGGCACAACAACTCCCCCGGTAGGTTGTTGCTCCAGGAGGTTCTCGGAAATCAGGCGCCTGATCGCTTCGCGTAACGGAGTCCGGCTGACCTGCAGCGAGGTGGCCATCGCGGGCTCGTAGATCCGCGTCCCGGGTTTGAGTTCCAGGTCCAGGATCTGCCGTTTCAGTTCCGTGTAAACCAAGTGTGCGCCCGTATTCCGGGGTCGTGATTCTGCCATGCTGCCGCCAAAGTTCAGAGGTGTACTTGTATACATCTATACAGGTCACCAGCCCTCCGCAGCAACGCGGGGTGGCCCGCGCCGCGGTTGGCGGCGGTCTTGGGCCCTCCATGACCCCGCGTTGCTTTGAGTAAGAACACTTCGGACCAAGCACGATCGACCTTGTTCGACTCCCTTGTGGCACCCTAAGGCACCTCATAGTCTCGGCAGCACCGGCTTCGCCAGAGCAGCCGGTTCCACTCGCAAACCCCGATGATGAGGTGCCCCTATGCCGATTCCACGATTCCGAAGGCCGGTCGCTGCCCTGGCGGCGGCCGTCACAGCAGCCACCAGCATGGCGCTCCTGCCCATAGGCCCAGCGGCCCAGGCAGTCGATGCCACCCCTGTCACGATCACCCCTAACCCGGCCAGCCGCAGCGAGGCGTTCGAAGGCTGGGGCACCAGCCTGGTCTGGTTCGCGAACGCGACGGCGGGATACTCACCGGAACTGCGCGAGGAGCTTTACCAAAAGGTCTTCGGAGAAGATGGGCTGAACCTCAACATCGCCCGCTACAACGTCGGCGGAGGCAACGCCTCGGATGTGGCGGACTACCTCAACGATGGCAGCGCTGTGGAGGGATGGTGGAGGCCGGTGCCTGAAGCGCAACCCGGCCAGCCGGCGTCGAACCTCTACAACCCTGACGGAAGCGTCGACAAGACACAAGCCAACAAGCTCGCGTTCCTGAACGCGTGGAACCCTGACGACCCCGCCTCCTACAACCCTGACGCCGACCAGAACCAGCGGTGGTGGGTGGAACGCCTCGCCGAAGACCAGCAGATCACGCACTGGGAAGCCTTCAGCAACTCGCCTCCATGGTTCATGACCAAGAGCGGCTACGTCTCCGGTCAGGTCAACACCAGCAAGGGCGAAAACCTGCTGCCTGAGGCGGAAGCCAAGTTCGCCGCGTATATGCGGCACGCCGTCGAACTTCTGGAAGCCGGCAGCGGCATCACGGTGGACACCATCGATCCGTTCAACGAGCCCAACTCCGGCTATTGGGGAACGGACATCAACGCGGCCACGGGCAAACCGCCCACAACATACACACAGAAGCAGGAGGGCGCCCTGATCTATCCGGCCGCCCAGGACCGCGTGACCAAACTCCTGGCCGCCGAACTCGCCAAAGGCAGCACCGATGCCGTGATTTCAGCAATGGACGAGACCGACCCCTCCAAGTTCATGACCAACTGGAACGGTTACAGCCAGGAAGCCAAGGAGGCCGTCTCGCAGCTGAACGTGCACACGTACGGCACCAACGACCGTCGCCGGGTCCGGGACCTTGCCAACTCCACGGACAAACCGCTGTGGATGAGCGAAGTGGGCGGATTCTGGACCGGCAATCCCGCGCTCGGCGACTCGACCAGTGGCTGGGACCGCTCCAACATCACCAACGGCCTGGGCATCGCGAGCCGCATGGTCAACGACCTCCGGGAGCTCGAGCCCGACGCGTGGGTGTTCTGGCAGCCCGTAGAGGACACGTACAAGCAGGAGAAAGGCGACAAGGGCTGGGGTTCCATCTACGTCGACTTCGACTGCAACTACGCCGGCCGTGAGGGCTACTCCAACCGCAGGCTCAACGACGGCGCCGCCCTGGACGCCGCCAAGTGCAAGGTCCTGACCAACCAGAAGTACAACACCACGCGGAACTTCACCCACTACATCCGCCCGGGTGATTTCCTCATCCAGAACAACGACCCCAAGACCGCGAGCGCCCTCCGCGCGGACGGCAGCGGCGCCACGCTGGTCCACTTCAATGACACCCCGACGCCGGAAAAGGTCACCATCGACCTCAGCCGCTTCGGCAGCATCGCCACCGGCGCGAAGGTCACGCCTGTGGTCACCACCAAGTCGCCCTTGGATGACATCGAGAAGAACGCGCTGGTGAAGGGCCAGCCGGTCGCCGTCGACGCCGCTTCGAAGTCCGCGACGCTGGAGGTTCCTGCCGCATCAGTGGTGACGTTCGTCGTCGACGGCGTCAGCGGAGTTTCGGACGACGCCGCACCGGTGCAGGACGGCCACAAGTACCACCTCAGCGGGGAGGCGAGCGGGAACTACCTGACAGCTGGTTCCGCAGCGGCGTCCATCCAGGACCTTGGAACCGACGCTGCAGGGGTTGCGCCGCAGATCTGGACGTTCAACGCTGTCCACCCGGACGATGAGTTCGCCAACGACCGCCGCTGGGTTGTCACCTCCTCTGATGGCCGCGTCCTGGCAGGGAACGGCGGCGTGCTGAATGGGTCCCAGAGCGGCACCCTTTCCTTGGCATCGCTTTCGCTTGAGCAGGCCAAATCCACTCCTTCCGCACAGTGGATAGTCACCACGGAAAACGGCAAGCAGTGGACTTTGGTCAACGCTGCTGCGGCGATTTCCCTTCAGGTTTCGGGGAACCAGACGGCGGCCGGGACCTCAGTTGCGCTGGCTTCCTCCACGGGCAGCACGTCAACCGCGCTGGCCAGTCCGCACCAGGCCTGGGCCTTCACGGACATCGCGGATCTGAAGCTGCTGGGGGTTGCTCCGCTGGACGTGAGCACACCCGTTGGCGTGGCTCCTGTCCTGCCAACTACCGTCACACCTGTCTACGAGGCCGGTCCGGGCAGGCCCCTTTCTGTCACATGGGCGCCTGTCGATCCCGCTGTGTGGGGCAGCGCCGGAAAGGTGACGCTGTACGGTGCCGGCGTCGATCCGTACGGTCAGAGGTTTGAGGCGGTCCTCACGGTGACTGTGGGCGATTACATCGCGACAGATCCTGCATCCGTCACGGTTGGCGTTGGGTCTTCCTTGGCCGCAGTGCAGGCGGCTGCTCCAGCCACTGTGCCCGGCCAGATTTCCGATGGACCGGCCCGCAATCCCCTGTCTGTGGCGTGGGACTGGTCTTCCTTGGACACCGCTTCCCTGGAAAAAGCAGGAACACTGACGGTGTCAGGCAAGGCGGGCTCACTTGAGGCCACCCTGACCGTCATCGTGGTGGACCGCGTCCCGGTAGGCAACATCTGCAAGGACGATCCCGCCACCACCGTCACGGCCAGCTACACCGAGGGTTCATACGTCGCCAGGAACACGTGCGACACCAACGCCTCCACCCGCTGGTCCAACTGGGTGAGCGGGGGCCGGGCCGGTGACTCGTTGTCCTATGGTTTCGGCCGGGATTACACGGTTTCGTCGGTCACGGTGACGTCCGCCGAGAAGGCTGCCGCGAGCCTCAAGGTCCAGTACCAGGACGCTGCGGGCACGTGGAAAGACACCTCGGCCGGGGTCATTACCGGACTCTCGGTCACCCAGCCGACCACCGTTCGCTTCGACCCCGTCACGACCCGCGGGATCCGGGTTTCCTTTGTGACCACCGGTTCCTACACCAAGGTGGCCGAGGTCGCCATCGCCGGGACCCGCTTGGCTGATGCAGGGCTCGCCGACCTCGGCCGGCTCCTCGTCAACCAGGCGTCCGTGGTCGGATTCGCTCCCGGAACCACGGGGTACCGCGCCTTGACCGCCTCGGCGACTCCCGCCGTCGTCGGCTACCCGCTGGACACGAACGCGAAGGTGAGCGTTCGGCAGGCCACTGCGGAAAGCCCGACGGCGATAGTCACCGTCACGGCCCCCGACGGGACGGTCAGGGAGTACCGGGTAGACATCTCCACGGGCAAGGAAGCATGCATGGACGACGGATGGAAGACGAGCCCGTCTCCGGTATTCAAGAACCAGGGGCAATGCGTGAGCAGCTTCGCGGCGCGTAAGTAGGCTCGAGTTGCACGGCGGGCCTCCCGGGACACGTTCCGGGAGGCCCGTCTGCGCAATAAGGACATCGTAGTTATCCAGTTTGAGGTGCATCCTGGGCTCATGGCCTGCTCATGGACAGATGCCGGGGTCCTCACCCAGATCACCCAGTCACAACGGAACCGCGCTTGGGCAGCCACGGAAGTCTTGGATGAAGTGGATCGCCTCAACCGCCGGCTGGCAGGTCGCGACATCTGAAGCGAGGGCCGCGCCCGGTTCGATGGCTAGCTGCACACTCGATGGCGGGCAACGTCCAACACGCAGCTAAGCATCGAATCGGCGAAGCGTTTCCAGCCCGATTCGCGTCCCGTCGGGGAACACGAAATCACCGTCCTCGTACCGAACGCCCGCGTCCACCGAAGTACCTCCCGCACCGGCGAGAAGTACGACGGCGGCGTAGTCGCCGTCGTACGCGGGCCCGGCGGTTCCCACCCAGGGGATGGTGAGTTCCGAACCCATCGGGTGTTCGCCGGAGCGGACGAATGTCCCGGAGTCATCCAGGACATTGCCGAAACCGGACACAGCCTGGACCGAGCTCACCACGGACGATGCCGCATCCACGGGCCATCCACCGATCTGCAGCCGGGCGCGCGACTCAGAGCCGGAAGCCCCGGAAACCCGCACCAGCCTCAACTCAACGGCACCGCGGGTCACCGACACCAACGTCACGGAAGGCCCGGCAGTTGCCGTGCCGGAGACGCCGCTGCCGTGATCCGGACCGGCGTCGGGATCGGGCGTGATCCAGTTGGCTGTGAACCGGGATGCCCCCACGGAGAGGCCATCTGCGGAGAAAGTTCCGAGGTGCTCTAATCCGGTCCGATGGGTCAGTGCGCCATCCGGCCCAACAAACACCACTGCATTGTCCACGGACTCGGGCGTGAGATCCGGAAATGTGTGCGTCGAGTAGCCAATCCGGGCATACAGGGGAGAATCCGCCAGAGCAGCCCCGGGTATGGCATGGTCCGTTCCATGGTTCCGGATCCGCACCACGCCGTCGGCAACAGTCCCGTCCACCTGCCAAGCGGGAGCGGCAATGATCCGCTGGGTGTCCCCGGTTTCAACGGGCAATGGGGCTTCCACCGACGTCCAGGCCGGGTGGTCGGCGGGCAGTGCCAAGCCGAGCATCCCCTTGGCTGCCCAGTATGGCGATCCGAACCCGGAGTACGCCTGCTTCATGCCCGGGAACTCCCCGTGGAAGCCGATGGACAGCAGCCCGTCGGAGGTGATGGAGCCGTGCCGGACGAAGTAGTCGAGCATCCCCGAGGACGCCCGCCGTGCCAAGCCGGGAGCCAGTCGCGTGTGCCCGGACAACTCCCCCACCCAGAACGACGCCGCCGCTGCGAACCGGTAGATCAGGCTGCGGCCCTGGATCAACGGAGCACCGTTGGAACCCACAAGGTAGGAGAAGTCGTCCAGGAAATCAGCCAGCCGGTCGCCGTCGAGCTTCTTGCGGGCGGTGACGCGCGGATCGTTGGGCGCCATCAACGCCCAGAGCTGCGGGTACACCTGGAAGGCCCAGCCCACGTAGTGGTCGTAGGCGCGCTCGGGACCGTCGGCGAACCAGCCGCCGCCGCGATAGAGGGAGTCGTGGATGGCGAGCCCGGCGTCGATATCCTCCTCGGAGTACCGGCCGCCCACGGAAGCCAGGAATGTCTCCACCACAATCTGGAACCACACCCAGTTGATGGGCGGATACTCCTCGCCGATCACGGCTTCGAACCAGGCGATGAGTTGCTCCTGTACGCGCTGCGACAGCTTGTCCCACAGCACGTCGCGGGTCAGCGCCAAACCAACGGCCAACGACGCCGCCTCCACCTTCGCCTGCCCCAACTCGCCTGGCGTAGGCCACCGGTCGGGATTTGCGGGGTTGGTCCCGGCATCGAGCCCGGCCGCGTACCACTCGGCGATCCAGCCGGTGTTCCCGGGGTCTCCGGCGATCCGGAACGAGGCCAGGAGGAACGTCCGGGCGAAGGCTTCGAGCGAGTCACTTCCCCGTCCATACCGGCTGTTCGGTCCGGGCAGGTAGATATTGGCGTGATCGTCGGAACCGAAGCGGTGGGCGGAGCGCAAAAGGTAGTCCGCGGAGGCATTCCAGTGCGCACGGGTCAAGCCCGTGTACGGGGAAAGCCGGTGGTCCAAAGGAGGCAGTTCAAGGGCCATTACAGTGCTTCCTCCATGACAACGCGCGGAGCCCCGACGGACGACTCCCGGACAATCAGCTCAGGGTTCAGGTCGACCCGGTGCACCGGCCGCATCCTTCCTTCAGCCAACCGCGCTGCCATGAGCTGTACCGCGACCTTTCCCACGTAGCTCTTGGGAGGCCGCACTGCCGAGATAGCGGGCTCGGCGAGGTAGGCGACCTCGTCGTCATAACCAACGATTGCCATTGAACCCGGCACGTCCACGCCGCGGTCCACGCAGTGCTGGACAAACGCGACGGCCTGGGTGTCAGAATGCACCAGCATGGCCGTGGTCCCCGATGCACGGCACAGTTCCAGCACGCGGTCGAAGTGCTTGGCGCGGTCGCCATTATCAAGCTTGGCCGAGTCCTCATGAATGGACTTCTCCAACGGAATCTTCAAAGCGTTCATGGCCTGCGTCCAGCCGCGGACCACGTGCGGGCTGGTGGGGCTGGTGGAATCGGTGAGGCATCCGATCATTCGGTGCCCTTCCTGCCACAGATGCCGCACGGCCATGCCCGCACCGAACGCGTGGTCTGTGGCCACCCATTCGAGCTTATGCGCAGGGATCTCCAACGGCGCCCGACGCTCGGCAAGGATCACCGGAATGGGCAGGGCGTTGAGCCAGCGGAGCAGTTCCTTGCCGTGTTCCCCGCCCATGTCCGGAGCCACGATCAGCCCGTCGATGTTCTGGGTATCGAGCAACGCCTGCACTTGCCGGCGGTTGTCGGCGGCGTCGTAGGCCGAGCCGCGGACCACGATCCTGAGGTTCTGAACCTCGGCCTCGCCGCGGGCACCGCTGATGACCTGTGGCCAGTAGTAGTCCAACGATGGAACCACCATGCCGATGGAGTAGCTGTGGGATGTGGTCCGCCCCGCAGTGGATCGGTCCAGCGGGCTGGGCAACGTCGCGCCGCCGTGCACGCGGGACACGAGCCCTTCGTCAGCCAGCATGTTCACGTCGCGCCGGATGGTCAACTCGCTCACGCCCAGTTTGGCGGCGATGTCGCGGACTGTGATGGCCCCGTGCGCGCGCAGTTCCTCCATCAGCCGCTCGCGACGCTGCAGCGAAAACAGCGACTTCCCGCCGGATTCCGGACTCGATTCAGTGCTCATGTGTTGCCTCCAAAGTGAGGGTGAATGCGCCCGATGCGCGGTTGTCGGAGGGCATGCGGAACCGCAGCCGGGTCAGTTTTTCTCCCCAGATGTCGCCCAGCAGCGGATCGTCCAGGTGCCATTCGTCCACAAGTACGACGGCGGTTGCGGGCTTCCAGCGCAGCTTGACTCCGCGGCCACCCGCCACAGTGGGGATGCCTTCAGGGGTGATGGTCGCCGTCGCGTCCTGGCCCAAGCGGACGGTGCCGGCTACGAGGTAGGTGATGTCGACGTCGTGCGTTCCATCAGGTGGGGGCGACGGCAGGTTCCAGCGGTCATCGATGACGACTGTCCCGGCCTCGCGGTTCAGCAAGGACGTGCGGATCCATTGCTCGGCGTGACCCAGTCCGTAGGCAAGGCCGAGCCCGAGGGCCAGCGTGGGTTCTCCCGGAGTTGGCTCCTGGAGGACGGAAGCGGCGAACTCCCTGCCTGTTCCCTGCTCGAGCCCGAAAGGCGCCGGGACGTTGTGCCAACCGCTCTGCATGGCCCTGATTTTGTAGCGGTCCGGCCCGAACGTTTGCGCAGTGTACGTGGGCTGGCCGGCGTCGACCAGCAAGGGAATTCCGTCCATGGCAACCACCACAGAACCGACGTCGCGGTGGTTGTGGTGTTCGCCGTTGTGCCCGCCCTTGGCCGCGAGGGTGAACCCCTTCGTGGAGCCGGGAGTTTGCCGGGCCAACATGATCTGCACGGACGGCAGCCACGTCACCCAACTGGGTCGCATTTGTGCGCGTTTTGAGGGCTCAGAACGCGCACAAGTGCGACCCAGTTGGGTGAGGGAGGTGAGGACGCGGCCCAGTCCTGAAGCGGGGTCCGGCTCAGCCCGGGTCAAGGCGGCAGCGAGGGTAACGGTTTCCGGATCCCCAAAGCGCCCGGCCCAGGTGTGAAGCATGTCCCACGGGAGCGAGCCGGCCGCGCGGGCAGGACCATCGGCAACATTAAGGAACCACGAATCACCCAAGTGCATGCTGCCGGGGAATGCAACGAGCGCACGAACCACCGGGAGATCAGGATCGAGCCCGGCGGCCTCCTCAAACAGGGCAAGACCCTCCAAGGCGCGCCCGGCCCCGTTCCACCAGTAGGCGAAGCCCTCATCAATGGCCCCGTCAGCCGGGATGGAAGCGAGGAACCGGTCCAGGCCCTCGATGCAGCGGGCAATGACCGTGGCCTGCAGCCCGGCGTCATCAACCAAAAGCAACGCGGCCGTGATGATGTTCGAATGGATCCAGGGGTTCCAGTTGTGGACGTCCCCGTCGAGGCCAAGCCAGTGCCAGTCGAGGCGATCCAGGAAGGGCCGGATTACTCGCTCGTGTGCTTCCAGCCGGAGTCGTTTCCGCAGGCCAGGTGCCCGATGATCCAGATCATCGCCCAGGATGTGGTCCAGCCAGGCAAGCTGCGCCACCACTTCTCCCGCGCCCAGATCAAGGTACGGGCGGGAACGGTCCGGGACAACCTCGCCGGTATGGGTGTACACGTCGTCGTGCGCCGCCCAACTCCAGGAGCTCTGTTCGCACAGGAGGTAGGCGCCATCGATCACCTCGTCCAGCCAGCCCTCACCCGAATCGGCCCCTTGGATGGCCGCCATCACGACGGCGCGCGTCAGCCGCTGCTGCCGGGCCGCCACGAGTCCTTCATACGCCGTGCGGTTTCCGTCGCGGAAGTAGCGCGCGTAGTGCGAAACCAGCGGTTGTGGCCAAGGGGTGCCCTTCTCGGCCTTCGCCTGCCCAGCCAGCGCCGAAATGCGATCCGGAGCGATGAGGCGCCACCCGCCTTCGCGCGCTGGACGCACGGTGAGCCGTGAGCGGGCGCCGCGAAGCGAGGAGACCAGAGCCGGAACGGACGCCTCGGGGCCCCATGCGGTACGCAGCGGCGGCGCGTCGACGGTGACGGCGCCGGGAGGTTTTGCCATGGGTTTCTTCTCTCATGTGTTCGAATCTGAACGTATTAGATCAAGCTCGATTGAGTTGAATGAACTGTCTTGTTCATGAGTATGTACTGAGTATTAGATGTGATGCAACACATAAATAACCGGTCGAACAGACCGGATGAGAATCCGAAGGGAGGGTCCCTGAATGTCGCTCAAGCCCCAGGCACTGCTGGTCATGAATAGCGGAACCTTTGCTGACCAGTTCGATTCCACACGACTGGAGCGGCTGGCAGGAATGGTGGAACTTGGCGATCAGGCGTGGACGGATACCCTCGACGCAGCCGAACTCGCGGGCCGGCTTGAAGAGGTGGAAATCCTCCTCACCAGCTGGGGAGTTCCCCGGCTGACAGCCGAACGCCTGGAACGCATGCCCAAGCTCAGGGCAGTGTTCCACTGTGCAGGAACGGTCCGCAGCTTTGTCAGCGAGGAATTGTGGGACCGCGGCATCACCGTGACCAACGGCGCGGACGCCAATGCCATCCCGGTTGCGGAGTTCACGTTCGCCTCGATCGTGCTCGCCGGGAAGAAGGCACACGTCCTGGCCAATGACGCCCGCACGTTCCGCGATGACTGGGACTATGTGTCGGCCCGGGGCGAACTGGGCAACATCGGTCGCGTGGTGGGCATCGTAGGATTCTCCCGCATTGGCCGCCGCGTAGTGAACCTCGTCCAACAACTGCAGGACGCCACATGCCTGGTCAGCGATCCCCATGCCAACCCGGTTGAGGTCGCTGCCGCTGGTGGCAGGTTGGTGACGCTGGAGGAACTGCTCCGGGAGTCCGACGTCGTCAGTATCCACGCGCCTGCCTTGCCGGAAACCCGGAACATGATCAGCACCGCGGAACTGCAGGCCATGAAGGATCACGCAACACTGATCAACACCGCCCGCGGCTCCTTGGTGGACACGGCAGCGCTGGAGGTCGAATGCCAAAAGGGCCGCATCACCGCCCTGCTGGACGTCACCGAACCGGAACCGCTCCCGGCGGGCTCGGTCCTGTATGACCTGCCCAACGTGGTCATCACGCCACACATCGCCGGCTCGCTCGGCACGGAAACCCGGCGGATGTCCGATGCCGCCCTGGATGACCTTGAACGGTACCTCGCCGGAAAGGACCTCCTGGCCCAAGTAGTACACGCGGACCTGGGCCTCAGCGCCTAGGTCCGCAAGAACCAGACCGCCGCAGGTGCGGCAGACTTAAAACCAGTACCAAAGGAGAACGCAATGAAGCGCACCACCCTCGCCGCAATCGCCCTTGCGGTGACTGCCGGACTTGGACTCACCGGCTGTGCAGGCGCCGCCGGCCCCGCAGACCAGCCGGCCGCCAACGGCAAAACCAAGCTGACCGTGTCCGTCTGGAACTACGAAGGAACCCCGGAGTTCAAGGCGCTGTTCGACAGTTATGAGGCTGCCAACCCGAACGTCGACATCGAACCGGTGGACATCCTGGCTGACGACTACCCGCAGAAGGTCACCACCATGCTGGCCGGCGGGGACACCACGGACGTCCTCACCATGAAGAACGTCATCGACTACTCCCGCTATGCCAACAACGGCCAGCTGCAGGAGATCAACAGCGTGGTGGACAAGGTGGGCAAGGACAACCTCGCTGGCCTGGATGCTTTCGACATGAACGGCAAATACTACGCAGCCCCCTACCGCCAGGACTTCTGGCTCCTGTACTACAACAAGGACCTGCTCAAGGCCGCCGGCGTGGAGGATCCCCAGGACCTGACCTGGGACGAGTACACCGCCCTGGCCAAGAAACTCACCACTACCGGCGCGGACGGCAAGAAGGTCTACGGAACGTACCACCACATCTGGCGCTCGGTGGTTGAAGCCATTTCCGCTGCCCAGAACGGCCAGGACCAGAACAGCGGCGATTACGGCTACTTCGAGGACCAGTACAACACTGCCCTGGACCTGCAGAAGTCCGGCGCCACCCTGGACTACGGCACTGCCAAGAGCCAGAAGACCAGCTACCGCACCATGTTTGAAACCGGCCAGGCAGCCATGATGCCCATGGGCACCTGGTACATCGCCGGTATCCTGCAGGCCAAGAAGGACGGCAAGTCGAACGTCAACTGGGGCTTGGCCCCCATGCCGCAGAAGAACGACGACGGCAAGGTCACCACGTTCGGTTCGCCCACGGCCTTCGCCGTGAACAAGAACGCGGTCCACACCGAGGAAGCGAAGAAGTTCATCGAATGGGCTGCCGGTGAAGAGGGCGCCAAGGCGATCTCCAAGATCGGTGTTGTCCCGGCCCTGCAGAACGATGCCGTGAAGGACGCCTACTTCGCGCTGGACGGTATGCCCACGGATGAGCTCTCCAAGAAGGCGTTCACCCCTGACACCACCGCCCTCGAAATGCCGGTCAGTGACAAGTCCGCAGCAACGGACAAGATCCTCAACCAGGAGCACGATCTGATCATGGTGGGTGAGCGCTCCGTCACCGACGGCATCGCTGAGATGGGCAAGCGCGTCAAGAGCGAAGTCCTCGGCCAGTAAGGCCCGTTATGAGTACAGAAACAATCTCCAAGCCCGTTGCCCCGGCTGTTGCCGGCCGGGGCAACAGGAAGCAGGCCAGGCGCAACACCCTGATCGGCTGGACGTTCATCCTCCCGAACTTCATTGGCTTCCTGGCTTTCACCCTGGTTCCGGTCCTCGCGGCGTTCGCTCTTTCTTTCATGGAGTGGACGTCCTTCAGCGCCCCCAAGTGGGTGGGCCTGGCGAACTTCCAACGCATGTTCGCCTCCGACTCCTTCTGGATCGCGCTGCGCAACACGGTGGTTTACGCCATCGGCCACGTTCCGCTGACCATGGCCCTGGCCCTGATCCTGGCGATGCTGCTGAACCGCAAGCTCAAGGGCATCGGCTTTTTCCGTGTCGCGATCTTCTTCCCTTACATCACCTCGCTGGTTGCGGTAGCTGTTGTGTGGAACATGCTGTTCAGCCCGGACAACGGACCCATCAACCAGTTCCTCCACGCAGTCGGCATAGCCAACGCACCGGGCTGGACTTCCAGCTCGGACTGGGCACTGCCGGCAGTGATCATCACCAGCGTGTGGCGGGACATGGGCTACTACATGGTCCTGTACCTGGCCGGACTCCAGGCCATCCCCACCGAGCTGTATGAAGCCGCCGAGGTTGATGGGGCCAGCGCCTGGCAGCGCTTCTGGAACGTCACCATCCCGTCCCTGCGGCCCACCACGTTCTTCGTGGTGGTCATGCTGACGGTCTCCAGCTTCAAGGTTTTCGATCTGATCGTGGTCATGACCAACGGTGGCCCCGGCCGGTCCACCACGGTCCTTTCACAGCTCATCTACCAGGAGGGCATCGGCGAAGGTAAGTTCGGCTACTCCTCGGCAATCTCGCTGGTCCTGTTCCTCATCGTCCTGACGGTCACCGTCCTGCAATTCAAGATCCAACAGCGGAGGGAACGCTGATGACCAACATGGCCGAAGACCTCAAGGCCGAGGCCCGCTTCGCCGGGTCGGGCCTGCCACCTGCCGCCGCGGAAGACCGCCGTCGTACGGTCCGGAAGCGCTCCCCGCGCGAACAGAAGAAACGGACCGCCAACATCATCATCTACGGCGTGCTGGTGGTCCTGGTGGTGGCGCTCATGGTGCCGTTCATCTGGATGGTCTCCTCCTCGCTGAAGGAGAACAACCAGGTCCTCACCGTCCCCATCCAGTGGATCCCCACCGAATTCGTGTGGAGCAACTACACGGACATCTGGACCCGCATCCCCATGATGGGCTACCTGCAGAACTCCCTCTACCTGTCGGTGATCATCACCTGCCTGCAGGTGCTGACGGGCTCGCTGGCCGCCTACGGTTTCTCCAAGGTCCGCTTCCCCGGCAGGGACGTGCTGTTCCTGGCCTACATCGGCACCATCGCCGTTCCATGGCAGGCCTACATGGTTCCGCAGTACATCATGATGCAGCAGCTCGGTTTGACGAACAGCTTCAACGCCCTGATCCTGCTCCAGGCCTTCGGCGCGTTCGGGGTGTTCCTGATGCGCCAGTACTACATGACCATCCCGGACGAACTCTGCGAAGCCGCCCGGATCGATGGACTCAGTGAGTACGGCATCTGGGCCCGCGTGATCCTGCCCCTGTCCAAGCCTGCCCTGGCCAGCCTGGCGCTGCTGACCTTCGTGAACACCTGGAACGACTACATGGGCCCGTTCATCTACCTCACATCCAACCGCCTCTGGACCGTCCAGCTCGGCCTGCGCTCATTCGTGGGCCAGTTCGACGCCGAGTACGCCATGATCATGACCGGCTCGGTGATCTCCGTGATCCCGATCCTCATCATCTTCCTGATCGGCCAGCGCTACTTCATCCAAGGCATCGCCACGAGCGGCATGAAGGGATGAGCACCTTGCGTGCTTCCCGCAAGCGCCGCTGGTCAGGGCCGGGATTCGAAGCCTTCGGCAGCATCTTCGGTTTCGTCTACACGTTCCTGGCCGGCAACGTACTGCTGGCCGTCGCCAACGCGCCGCTGGTGCTCTGCCTCTCCCTGGTGGCAGACCCGGCGGCCGCGTGGCCGTTCTTCCTGGCCCTCTCGATCACCATCGCCCCTTCCCTCGCCGGTCTCTTCGCGGCCTTCCGCTCGCTGAACGACGACGGCGGCGCGGTCAAGCCGGTAGCGGCGTTCCTTTCCGGATACAAGCGCAGTTTCACGAAGGTCGCACCGGTGGGACTCGGCGCGGTTGCCCTGTTGTTGTTCCTCGGCATGGACCTGATAGCCGTGCAAACGGTTCCGGGTGCCTCGCTGTTGCTGCCGCTCATTGTCGTAGCAGCCGCCATGACGGTGAGCCTGGCAGTGACGGCGATCGCCGGCGTCGTACTCCTGCCCGAGGCGAGGTTGAAAAGCATCCTGAAGGCCTCCCTCTACCTGGTGGTGCAGCGCTGGTACCTGAGCCTGGCCATGCTGGTGCTCCTGGGCATCATCATCTCCGCAGCCGTACTGCAGCCCGTGCTGGGCATTGCGCTGGCACCGGCCCCGCTGCTGTTCGTGATCTGGAGCAACGCCTCGTTCGCTTTCCACGCCGTGCTCCGCACGCCCTAGCTTCCCGAGGACTCTTTTGGACACCTTCGCAATCGGCGATCAGGATTTCCTCCTGAACCATCAGCCCTTCCGCATCCTGTCCGGTGCCATCCACTACTTCCGCGTCCACCCGGACCTTTGGGCTGACCGCATCCACAAAGCACGGCTCATGGGGCTCAACACCATTGAGACGTACGTGCCCTGGAACGAGCACTCTCCGGCTCCTGGTTCTTTCCGCACCCACGGCGGGCTGGACCTGGGCCGGTTCCTCGACCTGGTGGCGGCTGAGGGGATGCGGGCGATCGTGCGTCCGGGTCCGTACATCTGCGCCGAGTGGGACAACGGAGGCTTGCCTGCGTGGCTCTTTACCGATCCTTCCGTGGGCGTCCGGAGCAGCGAGCCGGCCTACCTCGCCGCGGTCACTGCGTACATGGAGTCCGTGCTGGAACTGGTGGTGCCTCGGCAGATCTCCCACGGCGGACCAGTGATCCTCCTCCAGATCGAGAACGAGTACGGAGCCTACGGGACGGACAAGGCCTACCTCCAGCACTTGGTTGATGTGGCGGAGCGTTCGGGCGTGGACGTTCCGCTGTTCACCTGTGATCAGCCGGTTGGGACCATGATCGAGGACGGATCACTGCCGGAGCTGCACAAGACAGGAACGTTCGGTTCGCGTGCAGAGGAGCGGCTCGCCATCCTGCGGGAACGCCAACCCACTGGGCCCCTGATGTGTGCCGAGTTCTGGAACGGCTGGTTCGACAACTGGGGAACGCACCACCACACCACCGACGCCGGTGCTGCCGCCGCCGAACTGGACGCGCTGCTGTCTGCGGGAGCTTCGGTGAATATCTACATGTTCCACGGTGGCACCAACTTCGGTTTCACCAACGGAGCCAATGACAAGGGCATCTACGAGCCGACCATCACGTCGTACGATTACGATGCTCCGCTGTCCGAAGACGGTCATACGACGGAGAAGTATTTTGCGTTCCGGGATGTCATTGCGAAGCATTTCCCGGTGCCGGCGGAAGTACCTGCCGGGCGTACCCCGGCCGCTGCAGGCGTGGTGACGGTGGACCGTGCGGCACCGTTGTCCTTTGTCCCTTTGGCTCCTGTGGCAGGCCCCGTTCCGCCGGTCGAAGTCACCGGCCAGTACCGCGGATTCCATCTCTACGAGACATCCCTGAACCGCGGCGGAGTTTTGTCATTCACCGAAGTGCGTGACCGTGCGCAGTTCTTCCTCAATAACGTCCCCATTGGTGTATTGAGCCGCGAACTGGGCGAGCGCTCCCTGGTGATTCCCGGCGGCGGCCGGCTTCGTGTCCTGTTGGAGGACCAGGGACGCGTCAATTATGGTCAGCGAATCGGCGAGGCGAAGGGCCTGATCGGGCCGGCGTTGCTGGACGGTTCCGAGGTGCTGGATTGGGAGCTCGGCGCTGTTGACCTGGCGAACTTGGATGGGTTCCGTACTGCCGCTGAACCCTTGGACGGGCCGGCGGTTGCGGGCCCGTCCATGGCCTTCGGCACCTTTGAGGCGGACGGACCGGGTGACCGCTTCCTCCGGCTCGACGGCTGGACCAAGGGCAACGCGTTCATCAACGGTTTCAATCTGGGCCGCTACTGGAGCCGCGGACCACAACGCACCCTCTACGTACCCGGGCCGCTGATCCGCAAAGGCACCAACGAGCTCGCTGTCCTGGAACTGCACGGAAGCGCGACGCGCGAGGTGCGTTTCGCCGTCGCGCCTGACCTGGGCCCCGACGAAAAGTAAAACGCTTTCTCACATAACGTCCCCTGTTGACGATCGCTCTCTCACCGGATGAGAGAGCGTTCGGGTTTAAGGGTGGTGATGTGAGAGAGCGTTGTGGGTGGTGCTAGCCGCGGCAGAGTTCGCCGTACTTGGTGCCGGCTTCCTGGTAGGCAGCGGACAGTTCGCCCATCTTCGCTTCGTCGCGGTGGTCCTCGTCCTTCACCATCTCGTCCGAGTATTCAAGGATTGCCTTGACCACGGGCTTCATGTCCTCGGAGGCTACGGGCTCGATGGGACGGATTGCATTGGCAACACGGATGGTTGCGGTCTTGCTGGCGTTGCTCGGGAGGCTGGCGACGGCGACACCCACCCGGTCACAGGTTTCAGCGGTGGTCAGCTGCGGCGAAGAGCAGGCGGAGGCCGTGGCAAGCAGCCCGGCAGCGATCAGGACAGTGGTGAGTTTCTTCATGTTTCCCTCAGTGGTCGACGTCCCTTTGATTGTAGTCAGAGTGTTGAGCCGCGTGTGCCGCTTTGACTTCGGATGCCCCGCCGGGCTGCCCTAGGCTGGGTGCCATGGCGATCCTTCACAAAGCAACCCTGTCCCCCACCAAGCTCGAACTCATCGCAGGCTACCTGCCCAAGCAGCCGTGGTTCATCCAGGACGGCACCCCGGAACTCGTGGGTGCGTACCGCTTTGACGATCCCGCCGGGGAGGTAGGACTTGAGACGCATGTGGTTGCCGCAGGCGACCGCATCTACCAGATCCCTCTCAGCTACCGGGGCTACGAACTGGCCGGCGCCGAGGAATGGCTCGTCGGAACCATGGAGCACTCCGTGCTGGGCAAACGCTGGGTGTACGACGCCTGTGCCGACCCCGTTTACGTCAAAGCCCTGGCAACAGCCATCCTCACCGGCCAGGAACAGGCGGAGCAATTCGTGGACAACAACGGCACCTTGGAACCGCGGCCCAGCACGGTTTCGGTGAAAGGCAGCGGCACGCTCGACGGCGGTGTCCCCACCGTCAGCGCCTCGGCGCCGGTTTCAGGCAGCGGAGTGACCGTCATCGATGCAGGAGGACTCCGACTGAAGATCGCCCGGGTAGTGGACGTCCCCGCTGAGCTGTCTTCCGCCTCCGTGGCAGCACCTGAACTCCACCACGAGCTCACGCTGCAGGGCAGGTGGGAAGGCCTGGAAGGACCAGTCGAACTGGCCGCCGTAGTCCGCAACTGAGGAACGCCGCCTGTTCGCCGCCGAAAGGGCAGCGTAGGCTGGCAACGGGGCCATCAACCGACGTGAGGGGTTCACGTGTATAAAGCTCAAGACATCATTCCCGCAGTCCAGGACGTTGCAGGCGAGTGGGTAAGGCACGCGGCGGAGGGAACGTCATCACAAACAGATGCCGTGGTGAGGTGGGCCTTGGGCCGCATCAACCATGCCGACGTTCCCGGCGTGGTCCATGGTGTGGTGCTTACGCTCACCGGTAACCGCAAATCCGCCAGGAAAGCCCGACGAACTGCTGCGAAGGCCGTGGTCAAGGCAAGCCGGGCGCTGCGCTCGCAGGCCGGGAGGACACAGGCATTGAGCAGAAGCGCAGCCCGGTTTGGCGCTGCGCCGGCCCGCCCGTCGCGGCCTGCGCGCTGGCTGATCTTCCTTTCAGCCGCAGGTATCGGTGCGGCTGCGGTGGTTTTCTGGCGGATGTTGATGCCGCCGGGGGAACCTGCCCCGGTGAAGCCCACCGAGCAGGCGTCGGGTGGCGAGGTCCCACCCGAGACGTACTGAAGGACTTTACTGGCCGGACCTGCCATTGAGGCCTTGCTCGCTTTGGCCCTCATCGCTCATGCGGACTCTCCGCCGGAACACGAGGCGGCTGAGAATCACATAGGCGCCGGTGCCGGCCAGCAGGAAACCGACCACTCCCACAATGACCAGTTGGGTAATGATTCCGGTGATGACCAAGGCAAAGCCGGCCAGCATCGACCCCGCGCCCAGGGCGTTGCGGACGGCTGTCCCCCGGAGACGACCGGATTTCAGTTGGAGGTCCAGATCGGGATCCGTTGCAGCGAGATCCCGCTCAAGCGCTTCCAGCCTCCTGCGCTCCTCATCCGATAACGACATCGGAATCATCCTCACTACACGAGCACTCCACGCCTGCGGCGCCAACGCTCCAGCCATCGGCACGTGCGGCTGCTTGCCGTGCCTTGACTTCATTATCGGTCGAATTCCGGACACTATCCACAGGTCCTGAAGGAACTTGTGGTCGCGGTGCGAAGGCGGCGGGGGTTTGGGCGACAGCTCACCCTAAGTATGCTTAGCGAAAGGACAGTGACCTCGCCAACCGAAAGCTGGGTACCGTGACACGACGATTCAGTACCGATTCCAACCAACCCGGCACTTTTGTTTCTGGACCCCGCCGACGCACCAGCCGCGCCCTGTGGTTGATCACCACCGGATTGCTCGCCGGGGTTGCCGGCGGTTTTTTCGCATGGCGCATGATGGCCCCCGGCGGAGACCCTGAGGCTCTAAAACGCCGTGCGCCCCACGGATCAACGGCACACGCACCGGAAAGTACAGGAACCACAGCCGAACAGCCCGAAGAGCTTCTTGTGCCCCAGGCCGAGCCAGTGGAAATCTCCACGAGGATGCGTCCGGGTGAATGGACCGAAGAGTCGCTGCAAGCCCATATCGAGGACTACAAGCAGCAGATCCGGGATATGGGGGCTGCCGAGTCCGAGATCGTGGTGGACGTTGAACGGACGGAAGAGGGGGCGGCCAAGGTCGCGGTCAGCTGGGCCAGAAACACAGGCGCCTAGAGCTTTGGCGCGACTTCGTCGGCAGCTTTGCGCAGCACGTCCGCGTACTCCGCCTGGTGCGGCAGGACGTCGTCCCGCAGCCCAGCGACGGAAAGGGCTCCCCGCAGGAGGCCTTTGGAGTCGAACAACGGAACCCCAAGCGCCGCAACACCAATGGTTACGTCTTCGTCAGACAGACTGTAGCCACGTTCGCGGATCAGGGCAGCATCGGCCTCCAACTGTTCGGCGCTGGTGAGCGTTAGGGGCGTGAACTCCTGAAGGGGCACCGTGTCCAGGACCTGGCTCCTCAAGGAATCGTCGTAAGCCAAAATCACCCTGGAAGTCGCGCCGGCGTGGGGCGGGAGGCTTCCTCCAGGTTTGAGCAACATCAGCGTGACCTTGGTGCCCTCGACCCAGTCCAGGCAGACTATTCGCCTGTCCCGGAGGGCACAGAGGTAAACGGTTTGGCCGGTCAGGTCGTTGAGCCGTTGCATCACGGTGCGCGCCGCCCCGACCTCCGGAATTCCGTTGAGGGCCGCAGAGGCGAGGTGAAGGATCCCGGTGCCAAGCTGGGCGCGCCCGTCTTCCCGCACCGTGACCAGGCCTACGTGGGCCAGCGCGTCCAGCAGACGGTAGACGCTGGGCCGCGGCATGGAGATGGCATCGGCAATGTCCGCGACGCCCAGGGGTCCTTGATCTGCCAGTGCGTTCAGCAGATCGGCACTGTTGGCCATGACTTTAATAGGCTTGGGAGACATCAGAGGCGCACGCTTTCTTTGGCGGGGACGAGTGCCGTGCTCGTAGCTCCCAGTGCGCGGCTGACCGCCGCGGCGGCTGACATGACCATTTCCACCGGGTCATATCCGCTGTGAAAGAGCCTGTGGGTCTGGCCGCTGATGGATAAGGCCCCGACAACCACATCGGCGTGGTTGAAGATCGGAGCTCCAACGCCGCCGATTCCCTGGCCCCAGTCGCTGTGGGCAACGGCGACGCCGTCGGCCGCTGTTTCTTTAAGACGACGGCGGAGATCATCGGCGTTCTTCGCCACGGGTCCGAAGAATTCGTCTTCGGGAAGCTCATGCAGGTAACGCTCCACGACTTCATCCGATTCAAACGCCAAGATGGCCCTGGGCGCGGCGCCCTGCCCCAGGGGCATGGACTCACCCAACCTGAGATTGTGAATCTGCACGTCAAGGCCGTCGATCCTGTCGATGCACACTGCCCGAAGATCCCGGCGTATGCAGAGGAATGCCGTCTGGCCCGTCGCCGTGTGCAGCCTTTCCAGCTCGGGACGTGCCAACTCCCGCAAATCCAGTTGGGCTTCGAGTTTGGCCCCCAGGCGAATGAAATCGATGCCCAGCCGCGTTTTTCCGCGACGCGAACCATCCTCCACCCAACCGATTCCTTGGAGCGTCGATAGCAGCCTGTACAACGAACTCGCCGGTTCGCCGGTGCGTTCCGCTAACTCGCCCACCGTAAGTTCACCGGCGTCGGCGACTGCTTGGAGCACAGCGGCCGACTTGGTGACGAGGTTCATTCCGCCGGTTGGGTCTGTTGCTTCCGACATTGGAAACCTCTCACGTAGCGGACAAAGACCATGACTCACGATACGGAAGGCGCGCCCCGAGACGCAAGCATGGCGACCTGCTCATCTTCTCGCATTGTGGACCAAATGTCTGCTCATTGATAATTTTAGTCATCAACCGCCCTAAACACCCGAAGCAAAAGGAGTCGCAATGTCCACCATCACCAGTCCCGCAGCCACAAAGAGCCGCGCGGCAGTTCTCACAGGACCGGGTCAGTTTGCCATTCAGCCTGTATCGCCACCTGAACCAGGACCCGATGAGGCCTTGATCCGCATCACCTACACAGGCATCTGCGGATCGGACTTTCCCATTGTCGATGGCGCGCACCCCCGCGCTGTACTTCCCTTGGTCATGGGACACGAGATGACCGGGATCATCGAGCGGCCGGGCCGTAGCGGCCTGCCGACAGGCACCATGGTGGCAGTCAACCCCCTCCTGCCATGCGGCAACTGCGGAGCCTGCGCAATGGAACTTCCCCACGTATGCCGAAACCTGAGGCTACTCGGCATTGACGCTCCGGGATCGATGACAGAACTCATGGCAGTGCCGATCTCGAACATTACCCCCTTTGCGGGCCCGGTTCCCGCCGGGGAGGCCGCCCTCGCGGAGCCGCTCGCGGTGGCCGTGCACGCCGTGCATCGGGCACGGGTTGCCACCCAGGATCGCGTACTCATCTTCGGCGCGGGACCGATCGGGATTCTGGTCGCGCTGGTCGCGCGGCACGCGGGCGCCGTGGTGGTTGGCATAGTCGAACCGAGCGAACGACGCCGGCAGGTGGTCGAGTCTCTCGGGCTCACCGCCCTCACCCCCGACCAAGCGCCCGTGGCCCGCCTGCATCACGACGGAAGCGCCGACGTCGTTTTTGACTGCGCGGGCCACCACAGCGTCACCCCGCGCCTCACCGAAGTGGCACCCGTCCGGGGTCGGATAGTCATTGTGGCCGTCCATCACGGCCCGACGGGGGTGGACCTCCGGGAACTGGCTTTCGCCGAGCAGGAAATCATCGGGGTGCGCGTCTATGAGCCCGACGATTTCGCCGGAGCCGTCCAGCTGATCAGCCGCGGCGTCCTGCCCTTGGCCGACATTCCCGTCTCGGAGTATGCGCTTGCCGACGTAGCGAAAGCTTTCGCGGAGGCTCGTTCCGGCACTGGTGCCGTCAAAGTCCTCATCAGGAGCAATTAGCTTTTATCGTAGGATGGACTTACAGTCCGTTCTACGATAATAATTGCGTACAGACTGCTGACACGATCAACGAGGACAAGTCATGTCGAATACGAACGCAACCCGGACCAGCACGGCCGAACTCCAGCAACTGGCGGCCGCCGGCCGCTGGCACGTTGTCGAAACCGTCGCCAAAGCCAAGGCGGGTCACATCGGCGGCCCGCTCTCGGCCATGGACCTGCTGGTGTCGCTCTACTTCAATGAGCTCGCCATCGACCCCCAACAACCAGACGATCCAACGAGGGACCGTTTCATCCTGTCCAAAGGTCACTGCGCGATCGGGCTCTACGCCGTGCTGGCACTCCGCGGCTACTTTCCCCTCGAGGAACTGGCTACATTCGATCAGGGCGGTTCCCGACTCCAAGGGCACCCGGACATGAAACTCACACCGGGGGTCGACTCGTCCAGCGGGTCGCTGGGCCAGGGCCTTTCGGCGGGGGCAGGGATGGCTATGGCGGCCAAGCAGCTCGGGGCCGGATTCCACACTTGGGTGATGCTGGGCGACGGAGAGCTGGAAGAGGGAATGGTATGGGAGGCAGTCCACACAGCCCGGCGCTTCAAGCTGGATAACCTCACCGCAATCATCGACTTGAACGGCCTCCAACAATACGGGTGGCCGGTGACCGAAGACGGCGACCGCTTCGACCGCTCAAACCCGTGGGCAGGGGTGGACCTTGAGGGCGTCTTCAATGGTTTCGGGTGGAATGTGGTCAGCATCAACGGACACGATTTCAATGAGATCCAGGGAGCCTTCGACCAGGTCCGCGCGGCCCGTGGTTCGGGCAAGCCGACCGTGATCCTTGCAAAGACCATCAAGGGCAAGGGCATCTCCTTTACGGAGGGAACCTACAAGTGGCACAACGGGGTTGCCACCCCGGAACAGCTGGCCATTGCCGCTGCAGAACTCGGCCAGTCATTCGAAGGAGAAGCAAAGTGAAAGCACAACGCGATGTCTGGGGCCAGACCCTGGTGGACCTTGCCCGCAGCGACAACCGGGTGGCCCTGGTTGACGGCGACCTGGCCACCTCCACCAAGGCCGACCTGTTCGCAGACGCATTCCCGGACCGCTTTTTTGAGATCGGCATCGCTGAGCAGAACATGGTAGGTGTGGCCTTTGGCCTATCAACGCTTGGTTACAGGCCCTGGCTGTCCACTTTCGGAGTCTTCCTGACCCACCGTGCCCTGGACCCTATCCGTATGCTCGTGTCCCAAACCGGTGCACCCGTGAAGATTGCGGCTTCCTATGCGGGCCTCCTCAACGGCAGCAGCGGCAAAACGCACCAAGACATCGAAGATCTCGCGATCATGCGAGCCATGCCCGGCATGACGGTCATCGCCCCTGCCGACCCGGCGGAAGCGGAGGCAGCGATCCGGTGGGCGGCGGACTACGACGGTCCGGTCTATCTCCGTCTCGCCCGCGACGCGGTGGCCGACGTCTTCGATCCCGGCCACGCCTTTACCCCCGGAGAAGTTCATGTACTGCGCGAAGGAAGCGACGCCATTCTGGTGTCCACGGGTGTTCAGACTTCGCGGGTGATGGATGCCGCAGGGCTCTTGACCGAACAAGGACTCGAAGTCCGCGTCGTCCACGTTCCCTGTCTAAAACCCGTCGACGAAGCCGCTCTCCTGTCCGCACTCTCCGGACCGGCACCGATCTTCACGATCGAAGAGCACAGCATCATAGGAGGCCTTGGTGGCTTGGTAAGCGAGTTGGTAACCAGCACCACCTTGGGAAAAACCGTCACCCGATTGGGTTTGGCGGATTCCTGGTCCGAGTCGGCCCCCAATGCCTACCTGCTGGACAAGTACGGCCTATCAGCCCAGAGGGTGGCCGAGCAGGTCCGGCACGCCTTGGCTGACGACTAGCCGCAGGTGCAAACAGCATGAGCAGCCTCACGCACAGAACCACCCGCGGCGGTCTGGTCTACCGGTCCCGTGGTGGCGACCACCCCGTCACGACCGCCCCACCCAGGTTGCGCCAGCAGCGGGTGGTGACGCTGACGCCGTCGCCCGTTGTTGACCGCGTGTACTTTTTCAGGGACCTGGTTCCCGGTAAGGTCAACCGTGCGACCGCCGTCGAGGAGGGCTTGGGCGGCAACGGCATCAACGTTGCGCGCACCCTCAATCTGGCAGGCAACCCCACCATAGCCGTGATCCCTGCCAGCGAAGCGGACAGGACCAAGGCTGCACTTCTGCAGTCGGTGTCGGCGCCGGTTTCAACCGTTCCCGTTTCCACGTCCTTCCGGGTCAACACGGTGCTGGTGGACTCCCGAGGCACCACAACCAATGCGAACCAGCGCCCCGGAATGCTGCCCCTGGGGGAATGGCGGTCCATCTGCGAAGCGACGCTGCGGGAGGTCCTGGCATTGGAAGCCGACTGGCTTGTGGTTGCAGGTGCCCTGCCGGTCACGGAGGACGGCCAACCGGCCGATCTTGATTGGCTCCTTCGTGAGGCGCGGGCTGTCGGCACCAAGATTTGTTTGGACGTCAACGGCCCCGATCTGAGCCGCTGGGCCGCCACAGGCCTCGTTGATCTGGTCAAACCCAACGTTCCCGAGCTTGAAGCGTTTTCCGGAAGGAAACTGACAACAGTCGGCGACGTAGTCCGTGCGGCCGAAGCGCTCCGGCGGGCCGGCGTCGGGGCGGTCCTGGCCAGCATGGGGGCGGACGGGCTCATTGGATCTGGACCCGACGGTGTTCTCTGGGCCCGGGCGCCAAGGACCCCGGTGGTCAATACAACAGGCGCCGGAGACGCCGCCCTGGCCGGATTCCTGAGCGAGGCCTGCTCGGAACCCGAAGGCCCGAACGGGCCGCGCAACCGTGCGTGGTCTTTCTCGAAAGCGCTGGCCAGGTCCGCTGCCTGGGGCGCCCTGGCCGTGGCACGTACAACGACGGCACTCGGCAGCCTCTCCGGCGCGCCGGCGGTGCCAGTCCAAGACCCTGAAGAAGACTTCCGCCTTGGCGTGGCCTAAGGCGCAACCGATGTCACAAAGGAGCACATTATGAAACCACGTACTGCCCTGATCACCGGTGGCGCCCAAGGAATAGGCGCCCGTGCAGCGCATACCCTGGCCGAAAGGGGCTGGCGCGTACTGTTAGCCGACCTCAACGAGGGGGCCGCCAAAGATCTCGCCGAGGAACTCAACCGCATAGCACCAACGTACGCACCCCATCTCGGTTTCGGCGTGGATGTAGCGGACGAGACCAGCGTGGAAGGCCTCTTTGCCTCTGTGGCCCAGGAGACCGCCGGTTTGGACGGCCTGGTCAACTGCGCCGGCAACATCCTCCGGCAACCCGCTGAAGAGCTGGACATCGCCCAGTGGCGGCGTCTTTTGGACATCCATCTGACGGGTTCCATGCTGATGGCGAAGACCGGCTTTACACTGCTGAAAGCCAGCCGCGGTTCGATCGTGAACATCGCCTCAGTGGGCTCCTCGTTCGGGCTCCCGGGCCGCTCTGCCTATTCCACGGCGAAGACCGGAATGCTGGGCCTGACCCGGACCCTCGCCGTTGAATGGGGTAAGCATGGAATCCGCGTCAATGCGGTGGCTCCAGGCTATGTGAACACCGAAATGGTCCGCAGCGGCTTACGGAACGGCACACTCAGCGAGCAGACCCTCCTGGGACGCACGCCGCTGGGCCGGTTGGCGGAACCATCGGAAATCGCCTCCGTGATTGCTTTCCTGCTGTCCCCGGACGCATCGTTCATTCACGGCGAAGTGGTCAAGGTAGACGGCGGGCTTACCATCGACGGGACATTCGACTGACTGACCATACAAGAGGGCCGCAGCCACCGGGCTTCCCGGGAGCTGCGGCCTTTTACGTTTGCGGCGCGGTCCAGACTACTTCAAGGCACGACGGCGACCTTGGGGGAGGCGCCCCTGCCCACCTTTTCGAAGGCACCAGCAATATCGGCGAGCGGGACGGTCTCAACCATCAGCTCCCCTAAGTCCGGGTGCGCTTGCAGAACTGCCAGCGCCAGTTCATAGTCAGGCCGGTGTGAGCTGTAGCTCGTGATGATGTCCAGTTCCTTCCGCACGGCATCGTTGGCTGCGAGCACGGGCGGCTCTCCATAGAGGGCCACCATCACCAAGCGGCCTCGCACAGGCAGTTCCCTTACGGCATCATCCAGGGCGGCAGACGCGCCGGCGGCCTCAATCCAGACCGTGGGCCTGAAACTTCCGGGCACTGATTCCACCAAGTCCAACCCGAGCCGGGCCGCGAGGCGCGCACGATCAGCGACGTCACGCGCCGTACCCTTCAGGAGGACGCGGGCCCCAAGATATCCGCACACCAGAGCTGCCAGAATGCCGATCGTTCCTGGCCCGCTGACCACCACGGCGTCTTCTGAGGTGATCCTGCCTCTGCTGGCGACGGCGCGAGCGGCAACGGACAGTGGCTCGGTGAGAACTGCCGTTTTGGACGGGACTCCTGGGGGCACGGCCAGCAACTGGGAAGCCGGGATCCGGACGTAGGCCGCGGCACCGCCGTCGCGCGTTAAGCCCAAGGTGACCTTTCCGTCGCAGCCGTTCGCGTAGTCCTCCAAGCACGAAGGGCAGTCCCCACACCCCGACTGGGCGATCGCGGTGACCCTGTCCCCCGCCGCAAAACCTTGCCCATCGCGGACCACGGTTCCCACAATCTCGTGGCCCAAAGTGGTGCCGCAGGGCACCCAGTCATAGCCGTCGTCGCCATTCCAGATGTGAAGATCGGACCCGCACAATCCGCAGTATTGGGTGCGGACAAGAACCTCGCCCGCACCGGGCGCGAGCAGGTCCTTCATGCCAACGGTGACGCTGTGAGGGGCTGTCGATGATCGGACGGCGGCAGGCGCTGATGCCGGTAAGTTCACTGTTTTCCTTCCGGAATGCGGCAGTTCCCGGGGGCCTGGGGCACCGCCGGGAACTGTCCGTGTATCTGATGAGCGGAGTTATTGGATCTGGTCCAAGGGCTTGCCGGAGGCTGGCCTGGGTCCATGCCCTTGACTCCGATTGCGTAAATGGCTGCCGAGGTAACCCAGGTGTAGTAGGTCAAGGTTGCCCCGGCCTCATACAGGAACAGCTTAACGCCGGCGGCAACCACTTGCTTCTTGCTCCACGCTGGCGCTGCATCGGCTTCGGGAGCACCCGCTACGTGTTCGCTTTCCATCATGCCCCGGCGCAGCCATAGCGCTGCGACAGCCAACAGGGCGCCTGCTGCGAACGGAATTCTCCATCCCCACTCCATCATCTCCGGCTTGCTGAACACACCCGTCAGCATGGCCATGAAGAAGGTGGCGAGCAGGGAACCCGACCCCACGGCGATAAAGACCGAGCTCGACCACAGGCCGCGCCGCTTCGGCGGCGCGATCTCCGCGATGTAGGCATAGGACGTCGTCGACTCGCCACCGTGGGCAAAGCCTTGGATAAGACGGGCCAGCAAAAGGAGCAGGGATGCCCAGCTCCCGATCGCGGCGTAGGACGGGATCAGGGCGATGCCGAGACTGGCCCCTGCCATCAGGAACATGGTGGTCAGCAGGACCTTGCGCCTGCCCAATTTGTCGGCCAACGGGCCGAAGACCAGCCCGCCAATGGGCCGCATGAGGAAGCCGACGGCGAAAACGGCCAGGGTGCTCAGCAGCGCCGACATGGGATTTCCGGAGTCGAAGAGGCTGCCGGCGATGTAGACCGAGGCAACGGTGTAGATGGTCCAGTCGAACCATTCCAGCAGGTTGCCTACTCCGGTGGCGAGCAAGGATTTGCGCTGTAGACGCAGCCGCTCGGGGCTGATCCCCTGCTGGGCTGCGTTCTGCTCAACAATCGTCATTGAATGCTCCCGCGTTGGGAAGCCACGTTAGGTGGCTTGGACTCGGTAGTGACCCGGCCACGATGTGCTGCCCCTCTGGGCGAGGCAGAATCGGCCGGGATGTGGGCCGGAAGGCTCACTTTCTGCAATCAACATCACCATGCGGACAAAATGTCTGTCAAGTGATAATTTAGAAAAATGGCAGGAAGGCCCCGCCTCCCAGCCCAATTCCCGAACAAGAAAACGCCAAACCAGGCGCAAGGAGGACCCATGGACACGAATCTTGAGGGCAGAGTAGCCCTTGTTACCGGAGCAAGCAGCGGTATCGGCGCCAGCGTGGTCCGCCGGCTCCTCACGGCCGGCGCCCGGGTGCACGGGGTGGCACGTCGACAGGAAGCCCTCAACGAAGTCAGTCCTGGACACCTCGCCGACGGCCGCTTTGTGGCACACGCCTTGGACGTCTCCGACACTGCTGGCGCCCGGAGCCTCGCAGCACATCTGGCGGAATCCGACCCCATCGACATCCTTGTCTGCGCCGCAGGGACCAACGTTCCGCGCCGGCGGGTAGCAGAGCTCACGGATGAGAGCTTCGACCAGATCATGAAAACCAACGTCTACGGTGTCTTCACGCTGCTCTCGGCAACGCTTGACCAGTTGCGCGAACGTCAAGGGGACGTGGTCATCATTTCCAGCATCGCCGCGAGCTGGCCGGACCACAGCGGCGCCGCTTACGGCGCGTCCAAAGCCGCGCTGCTGGGCCTGGCACGAGGAGCTTCCAGGGACGAACACGGCAATGGCATCCGCGTGTGCAGCATACTGCCGGGCATCGTGGACACCCCCATCCTTGACCTCCGTCCGAGCCCGCCGCCGCGGGAAGTCCGGGACTGGGCCATCCACCCGGACGACATCGCCGAGGCCGTCCACTGCGCCGTGAGCCTGCCACCCCGGACCAACATCGCCGAAATCAGCGTTGTGGCCACCCGGCTGCAGTCCCTGAGCAACACACAGGCGGCCACCCCTGAACTTCCGGCCTCCATGCGGAGCTAAGGCAAAAGGGCCGCCCACCTCAGCGGGCGGCCCTTTACTACTCCACCGTGACAGACTTTGCAAGATTGCGTGGCTGGTCAACGTCGAGTCCCTTTTCAGCGGCAAGGCCTGCAGCAAAGAGCTGAAGCGGAACCGTGGTCAGCAAGGGCGCCAAAAGTGGCGAGGACTCCGGCACAGCAATTACCTCGTCCGCCCATTCCGCAACAACCCCGTCCTCTTCCTCCGCCACGGCAATCACCCATCCACCGCGTGCTTTGATCTCCTGGATGGTGGACATCACCTTCGCGTGCAGGAGTCTGCTGTGCCTGAGCGACGGAACGACGACAATGACCGGCTGACCCTCATCGATCAGGGCGATCGCGCCGTGCTTCAGCTCGCCCGCCGCGAACCCCTCGGCATGGATGTACGCGAGCTCCTTGAGCTTGAGGGCGCCCTCCAAAGCCACCGGGAATCCAACATGCCGCCCAATGAAGAGTACGGATGTTGCCTCCCGCAAGTCTGCGGCCAAGGCATTGATCCGGCCCGCACGGTCGAGCGTGCGCTGGATCAGGTCCGGGATTCTCCGCAACTCCTTGGCCACGGCAAAGGTTTCCTCCCGCAATGCGCCGCCCCGAAGTTGGGCCAGGTACAGCGCCAGGAGGAGGTTGGCGGTGACCTGGGCAAGGAAGGCCTTGGTGGAAGCAACGGCAATTTCGGGTCCGGCGAGCGTATGGAGGACGCCGTTCGATTCACGGGCAATCGTCGATCCTTGCGTGTTGCAGATGGACAGCACCACGGCGCCCTGCTCCCGGGCGTAACGGACCGCCATCAAGGTGTCCATGGTTTCTCCGGACTGCGATATGGCCACCACCAGCGTCCGCGCATCGAGCATGGGCGTGCGGTATCGGAATTCGTGGGCGAGATCGACTTCGACCGGTATCCGGCACCAGCGCTCGATTGCGTATTTGGCGATCTGCCCGCCGTAGGATGCCGTACCGCAGGCAACCACCACCACCCTGTTGATCCCGGCGAACGTGGACTCCTCGATGCCCAACCCATCCAGTCGGACAGATCCGTCAATGCCGATGCGGTCCTGGATGGTCCGGCGGACAGCTTCGGGCTGCTCCAGCATTTCCTTGGCCATAAAGGAAGCATGGCCGCCCTTGGATGCTGCCACGGGGTCCCAGTCCACTGCCACTTCGGTGACCTGCACCGGTACGCCGTCGAAGTCGGTCGCCGCCACGGTGTCCGCGGTGACGGCGACAACCTGGTCCTGGCCCAGCTCAACGGCACGCCTGGTAAATTCACCAAAGGCCGCGACGTCGGAGCCCAGGAAGTTTTCGCCGTCCCCAATTCCGACGACGAGCGGCGAGTTGCGCCGTGCGGCCACCACCAGCCCGGGATGCCCCGCATGGACTGCCAGGAGCGTGAAGGAACCTTCCAACTGCCGGCACGCGCTGCGCATGGCGCCAACGAGCAGGTCATCACTGTCATCGACGGCGACCGGCCCGCGGTCATCGACTGCGGACCGGTACGCCTGCGCGAGCAGGGCGGCAGCCACCTCGGTATCCGTCTCAGAGGAAAAGACATGCCCCTCGCCGGAGAGCGACAGCCTCAAGGCTGCAGCGTTCTCGATGATCCCGTTGTGAATCACTGCCAGCCGTCCCCGATCAGCAAGGTGGGGGTGGGCATTGGCGTCCGTCGGGGCGCCATGGGTCGCCCAACGGGTGTGCCCAATTGCAACCTCACCGCCCGGAACCGGCGATTCATCGATTAACGCAGCGAGGTTGCCGATCTTCCCGGCCTTCTTGCGGATATGGACCCCGCCTGCCGATTGAACGGCGATGCCCGACGAGTCGTACCCCCTGTACTCAAGGCGGCGCAAGCCGCCCATGACCACATCCAGGGCACGTTGCCGGTGAGCTTGAACTGAGTCGGACCTGCCGACGTAACCAACGATTCCACACATGGGCCCAGCCTAGCCGAGCTTGGAAATTTCTTCCAAGCTATATTGATTGGTAGAAAATTCCTGCTAAGGTTGTGATCAACACCACCCCCTCCCCAACACCCAGCAGAGAGTTCTCTCGACAGAAAGGCCTCGAAATGACCGCTCGTACACAACGGCGTGGAATGACAGCCAAGGCAGCCGCCTTCATCGCCGCGGCCGGCCTCACGGCAAGCCTGGCCGCTTGCTCCTCCTCCGCAGCCGAGTCCAAGCCACTCGTAGGGCTCATCACCAAGACCGATGACAACCCCTACTACGTGAAGATGCGTGAGGGTGCCGAGAAGAAGGCAGCGGAATTGGGCTTCGACCTTCAGTCCCTCTCCGGCCAGGGCCAGAGCGACAACGACTCGCAGGTCAAGGCGATCGAGAATCTTGTAGCCCGTGGCGCCAAGGGCATCATGATTGCCCCCTCAGACTCTGAAGCGATCCTCCCCGCCATCAAGAAGGCCCGGGACGCAGGAGTCTTCGTGGCAGTCCTCGACTCCCCCACCAACCCGACAGATGCTGCCGACGCGACGTTCGCGACCGACAATTTCCAGGCCGGCGTATTGATCGGGCAATGGGCCGCAGCGCAGTTTGCCAACAAACCCGCAAGGATCGCCATGCTGGACCTCAGCCCGGCGCAGGTTGCCGTGGATGTCCAGCGAAACCAGGGATTCCTGCAGGGGTTCGGCGTGGATGTCGCGGACAAGAACAAGATAGGCGACGAAAAGGACCCCCGGATCGTGGGGCATGAAGTCACCAACGCAAACGAGGCCGGCGGCCGGGCTGCCATGGAGAAGCTCCTCCAAAGGGACCGCACCATCAACCTCGTCTACACCATCAACGAGCCTGCCGCGGCAGGCGCCTACTCCTCCATCAAGGCCGCCGGCTTGGAAGGGCAGGTCACGGTGGTTTCCATCGACGGCGGCTGCCCGGGCGTCAATGACGTCAAGGCCGGGGCAATCGGCGCCACGTCCATGCAGTTCCCCATCAAGATGGCCAGCGACGCGCTCCAAGCCATCAGCGGTTACCTGGAGGACGGCACCAAGCCCGCCACCACGGATGGCCTCGATTTCACCAACACGGGCGTCACGCTCATCACGGACAAAGCCGCACCCGGTGTCACTTCCGAACCCACTTCCTGGGGCCTGGAGAACTGCTGGGGCTAAAGCCAGGCAGCCAGACCACACCGTTCATTGAACAGCGAAGGTACAACAATGAAGTCAGTATCCGCGACCCCCGGCAGCCCGGCGCCTGTCAAGAACGCCGAGGCACCGGCCCAACGCAGGGTCGGCGAGCGCCTTGATGACCAGCCACCCGTCCCGTTGCTCGGGAAGATCCAGCGCCAACTGCACGCCCACCCCCTCCTGGGGCCGACGGCCGTCCTGATCCTCGCTTGCGTCGTCTTCACCGCGATGGTGGGCCCACGGTTCATCGATCCCCTCAACGTCTCGCTCATCCTCCAGCAGGTCCAGATCATCGGCATGGTGGGCATCGCACAAACGCTCATCATCCTGACAGCCGGCATCGACCTTTCCGTCGCCGCCGTTATGGTCTTCACCACCGTCATCTCCGGCAAGCTGGCCGCCGAAGCCGGGCTTCCCGCCGTCGTCGCGCTGGTTATTGCGTTGGCGACGGGTGCTGCCTGCGGTTTCCTCAACGGCATCCTGGTGACGCGTTTCCGTGTCCCGCCGTTCATCTCCACCTTGGGAACGCTCAGCATCTTCACGGCCTTGAACCTGCTGGCTTCAGGCAGCCAGACCATCAAGGCCAACGTCCTGCCGGACTTGCTGCTGTGGCCGGGCGAAACGTTCCGGGTCCTCGGAGCACCGGTCACATACGGGTCCATCCTGGTGTTGCTGAGCTTCGTCGCTGTTGCGTTCATCCTCAAGCGCACCGCGTGGGGCGAGCACATCTACGCAGTAGGCGACAACGCCGAAGGAGCCCGGCTCAGCGGCATACGCACCACTCGCGTACTGCTCAGCGTCTACGTCGTGGCGGGGATCATTTGCGCCATTGCAGGCTGGTTGCTCATCGGCCGCGTCGGATCCGTCAGCCCCTTCTCAGGAGAAGGCGTCAACCTCGCCAGCATCACTGCTGTGGTCATCGGAGGAACCAGCCTCTTCGGTGGCCGCGGGAACGTCCTTGGCACCCTCCTGGGCGCCCTCATCATCGGGGTCTTCAGTAACGGCCTGACCCTGGCAGGCGTCGACGTCCTTTGGCAGGTATTCACTACAGGAGTGCTGGTCATCGTCGCCGTCGGGCTGGACCAGTGGACCCGAAAGGTCGCAGGATGACTTCGAACCCAACCCTCACCACGCAGCCTATCCTCCAGGCACGGAACCTCGTGAAGCGGTACGGTCACGTCACCGCCCTGGCAGGCGCCGACCTGACCCTCTACCCCGGCGAAGTCCTGGCAGTGATCGGCGATAACGGTGCCGGTAAATCCTCCCTCATCAAGGCGCTCTCCGGTGCGCTGATCCCGGACGAAGGCGAAATCCAGGTTGATGGCACCACGCAGAAGTTCCGTTCGCCCTTGGACGCCCGCAGCGCTGGCATCGAAACGGTCTATCAACACCTCGCCCTGGCCCCGGCACGTGACATCGCCGCGAACCTCTTCCTTGGCCGCGAAATCCGGAAGCCCGGCCCGCTGGGATGGGGACTGCGGATGCTGGACCACAAGAAAATGCGCAGTGAAACCGCCCGGATCATGGGCGACCTGGGGCTGCTGACCATCCAGAACATCGGCCAAGCGGTCGAGACGCTCTCCGGAGGCCAACGCCAAGGGGTGGCCGTTGCCCGCGCGGCAGCATTCGGCAGCCGCGTGATCATTATGGACGAGCCCACAGCCGCCTTGGGCGTCAAGGAATCAGGCAAAGTTCTGGACCTGATCGCGGGCATCCGGGACCGCGGCATCCCCGTCATCCTTATCAGCCACGACATGCCCCACGTCTTCGAAGTAGCGGACAGGATCCATGTCCAACGGCTGGGCCGCCGCATCGCCTGCGTCCAGAAAACGGACATCACCATGAACGACGCTGTGTCGCTGATGACCGGTGCGCAAACACCGCCCGAGGGGCACGATCCCGAAGCACTCCCAGCCCGGCTGGCCGTCCGATGAACGCTTACTTCACTGTTCGTGCCGAAAGTGACGGGCCCGACGTCGGGCATCTCACCCAAGCAGCCGGCGACGACGGACGCCTCCGCTTCTGGTGGCTTGGCCAGGCAGGCTTCGCCTTTGAATATGCCGGGCGGCGAATCCTGCTGGACCCGTACCTTTCGGACAGCCTTGCAAAGAAGTACGCCGGAACCCTGTTCCCGCACACGCGGCTCCAGCCAGTGCCCGTGGACCCGGCGGAGGTGCGCGGTGTGGAAGCCGTGCTGCACAGCCACGCCCACACGGACCATTTGGACCCGGACACGGTCGCCGGCCTGCTGGCGCACAACTCCCCCGTGTTCGTGGCGCCCAGGGCACGGCGCGAGGTGGCCTTGGCCCGGCACGTTCCCGAGGACCGGCTGCGTGCCGTCACCGCCGGGGACGTAGTGGACCTCGGCGACGGCGTGACCGTCACGGCCGTACCGGCAGCCCATGAAGAGCTCGAAGTCGACGCCAACGGCGATTCGGTCTTCCTCGGCTACATCCTGGACATCGCCGGCCTGCGGATCTACCACTCCGGCGACTGCGTCCCTTATGAGGGTCAAGCGGAACTACTCCGTAGCCACGCCGTGGACCTTGCCCTGCTGCCCATCAACGGACGCGACAAGCACAGGCTGCAGAACGGCGTTCCCGGCAATTTCACAGTTCACGAAGCAGCGGCCCTCTGCAAGCAGGCGGCGATTCCCGCCGTCGTTGGCCACCACTTCGGCTTGTTCGACTTCAATACGGTGTCCCGCGAGGAAGCCGCCCGCGAACTTGGCGAGGTGGCCGGTGACCTGCAATGGACCCTCCCCGATGTGGGCCTATGCCACGTCATCGAGTCCGCCCACCACGCCGCACAGCTGGAAGGACGCTGACATGGACCTCGAAAAATCGCTCCGTGGACTTCGGATCGTACCCGTCATCGAAATCGCCGACGCCGACGATGCTGTGCCCTTGGGGCACACGCTGGTGGAGGCCGGGCTGCCGGTAGCTGAAGTGACCTTCAGGACACCGGCCGCGGCCGAGGCCATCGCACGCATGGTGCGTGACGTGCCCGGATTGCTGGCAGGTGCCGGCACGGTCCTTTCCGAAGCGGATGTGGACGCAGCCATCGACGCCGGTGCCCATTTCCTGGTCTCGCCGGGGATGAATCCCGCGGTGGTTGGCAGGGCACAGGCGGCAGGTGTGCCGATCATTCCCGGGGTCACCTCACCCACGGAAATTGAAGCCGCACGGGCCCTCGGCCTCCGTTTGCTCAAGCTTTTCCCTGCCGAAGCCGTGGGCGGGCTGCCGCTCGTCAAAGCGTTTGCGGCGCCATATCCGGATGTCGCGTTCATGCCAACCGGCGGCATCACCGCCTCCACCGTGGAGGCCTGGCTGCAAGCCCCGAATGTGGCCGCCTGCGGCGGTTCCTGGATCGCCACGAAGGCCGACATCTCCGGCCGGCGCTGGGACGACATCCGCAGCAAAGCCAGCCAGGCCGTGCGCCTGGCATCCCCTTCAGTGGCGTCCTCCTGACGGCCACCGATCCCATCAAAACCACCTATTACAAGGAGAACCACAATGAGTGAAACATACGTCCCCCAGAACGGCGTGGCGCTGAGCGGCAAGGTCGCAATCGTCAGCGGCGCGGCATCCGGCATCGGCGAGGCCGTGGCCCGCATCTTCGCCGCCAACGAAAGCAACGTCCTGTTGGTGGACATCGACGAGGAACGCCTGGACAAGGTCACCGCCAGCATCCGCGGCTACGGCCGCGGCGAAGTCCACTCCATCCTGGCCGACGTCACCGACGAGCAGTCCGTGATCGACCTCTTCGCCTGGGCCAAAACCAACTGGGGCAGCGTGGACCTCCTGGTGAACAGCGCCGGCCGCGACTCCCTCGCCCCGCCCGTCACGGACGTCAGCCTGGACGAGTGGAACAAGACCCTGAACCCGAACCTGACCGCCGTGTTCCTGATGTGCCGCGAAGCGTTCCGCATCATGGAGAAGCAGGAGAACGGTGGACGCATCATCAACATGGGTTCCTCGTCGGCCCGCGTCGCTTCCGGCCCGGGCCACAGCCCCTACCGTGCGTCCAAGCACGGCCTCATGGGTTTCAGCAAGAACATCCTGCTGGAAGGCAAGGACAAGAAGATCGGCGTCACGGTCATCAACCCGTCCCATGTGAAGACCCCCATGACCGAAATCATCGACAAGGGCCTTTACGACGGCGATGTTCCCGCCTACATCGACGGCTGGCTGGACAAGAAGGAAATCGAGGAAGGCATCCACGCCAGCTGCATCGAGGTGGACAACGTCGCCGAGATCACCCTTTACGTGGCAACCCGGACACCGGACGTCACCATTCCGCAGATCGCCCTGTACCCCACCCACAAGGCACACCGCTACGGCATGGAGGTCTAGCCTGTCATGAAGGCTGCCATTCTCAATGGACTCAATGACCTGGAGTACCAGGACATCCCTGAGCCCGAGCCTGTAGGCGAGGACCCCGTCCTGGTGCGCGTCGGCGCCGTCGGGGTTTGTGGTTCCGACGTGCTGCGCTACGGCCACGGCAAGGCGTACCACTATCCGCTGGTGCTCGGCCACGAGTTCTCCGCGATCGTGGAGGAAGCCCCCACGGACTCCGGGCTCAGGCCCGGTGACCGCGCTGCAGTCTTTCCCCTGCTGCACCAGCACGGGGACCCGATGTCCGAAATCGGTGAACACGCCCTGGGCACCGGGTACGACTACTTCGGCTCCCGACGGCACGGTGCCATGTCCGAACGGATGTGGGTACCGGCCAAGAGCATCTTCCGTGTCCCGGAAAATACTCCCTTGACGCACGCAGCCATGGTGGAGCCGGCAGGCGTAGCCCTGCACGCCATGCTCAAACTGGACATCCCTACCCACGCCACGGCCTTGGTGATCGGAGCAGGTCCCATTGGTGCCTTGGCGGCCCAGTGGCTCAGGATCCTGGGGTGTTCACGGGTGCTTGTGGCCGATATCGATGACCGGAAACTGGAGATCATGTCCGGGCTGGGGTTCGATGTCCTCGACGCGAGGACCGGCGACACCGCCGACCTCGCACGGGCTGCCACCGACGGCTGGGGACCGCAGATCACCGTGGAAGCCACCGGGAACCCGAAGGCACTGGTCCAGGCCATCGACGCCGCTTCCGTCCAGGGGCAGGTAGTGCTGCTCGGTGACTTGAGCGGGGACCTCCACTTGGCCAAGGCGGAGGTATCCTCCCTGCTGCGCCGGGAACTGCGCCTCTACGGGACGTGGAACGCCAAAGTGACCCCCAAGGGCCACAGTGAGTGGGACATGGTTATCGCGCATCTGGGCAAAGACCTGAAAGTGGAGGAGCTCATCAGCCACGTCCGTCCCTTGAAAGAGGCCCCGGGACTTTTCCGGCAACTCACCGACCGCTCCATTTGGTACAACAAGGTGCTGTTCGCGGTCTCCGAAGAAGCGCAGGAGGAGGTGCGGTCACAGTGAAGGCTGCAAGGCTCCACTCCGCCGGCACCATCACTGTGGACGAGGTTGACCGTCCGGTGGCCGGACCCGGTGACATTGTCATCAAGGTCCGCGCGGCATCCATTTGCGGTACGGACCGCCGCATCGCCACCAACGGCCACTTCAAGCTTCCGGAAGGAACGCCGAGGGTCCTCGGCCACGAGTTTGCCGGCGACATCGTCTCGGCCGGGGATGAAGTTGCCGGTTATGCCGTGGGCGACAGGGTCAGTGTCACCCCCAACGTAGGTTGCGGACGCTGCGCGAGCTGCCTGGTGGGACTCAACAACATGTGCCCGTCCTACGAGGCATTCGGCATCACCATGGACGGTGGTTTCCAGGAATACGTCCTGATTCCGCGGTTCGCCATTGAACGCGGCAACGTCTTCCATCTTCCGGATACCGTGGATTATGCCGAGGCAGCCCTGGTGGAACCGCTGTCCTGCTGCTACAACGCCATCAGCAAGCTGGACGTCGGACCCGAAACCACCGTGCTGGTCATGGGAGCCGGGCCGATCGGGGCGTGCCACGTGATGCTGTCCAAGCTCTACGGCGCCGCCAAGGTCATCGTCTCCAACAACCGCCAGGCACGGCTCGACTTCGCAGGCTCCGTTGGGGCTGACGTCCTGGTCAACCTGGGCGAGCGCGAGCTGGCGTCCGTGGTGGCGGAAGAAACGTCCGGCCGGGGCGTGGACGTCGCACTGACGTGCGTTTCCAAACCGGAAGTCCAGGCTGAAGCGGTGGACCTGCTGGCCATGCACGGGCGGGTGAACTTCTTCGCCGGCCTCGGCAAGGCCCAGCGGGTTCCCGTGGATACCAACCGCGTCCACTACCAAGGCCTCACTTTGACGGGAACCACCGGCTCCAGCAACTCCGATTACGCCGCCTCGCTGCGGCTCGTCGGAGAAGGCCGGTTGAACCTCTCGCCACTGGTCACGGAGACCTTCACACTGGATGACATCGAGAAGGCCATGGACTACGCAGGATCGGGCGCGGGCATGAAAGCCATGATCCTTTTCGACTCGAAGTGAAGCGCGGGCCCACAGTTACCGCGCACGCAGAAACGGACATCTGATGACGACGAAGTACATCATGGCACTGGACTCCGGCACCACCGGAATCAGGTCAATCCTCTACAGCCAGGACCTTGAAATCGTGGGTGAAGCCAGCCAGGAGTTCACCCAGATCTATCCCAAGCCCGGCTGGGTGGAGCACGATCCCATCGAGATCTGGAACACCCAATTGGCCGTAGCCCGGCGGGCGACGGAGGCAGCGGGCATCGATCCGCGGGACATCGGCGCAATCGGTGTCACCAACCAACGCGAAACCACCGTGATCTGGGACCGAAGCACCGGCAAGCCCATCATGAACGCCATCGTGTGGCAAGACCGGCGCACGGCTGGGCTGTGCGATGAGCTGAAGGAGAAAGGCTTTGAAGAGTACGTCCGGACCACCACCGGCCTGGTGGTGGACGCCTACTTCTCCGGAACCAAGATCGCCTGGATCCTGGACAACGTTCCCGGCGCCCGGGCGCGCGCCGAGGCCGGAGAACTGTGCTTCGGCACCGTGGACAGCTGGCTGATCTGGAACCTCACCGGGGGCAAGGCCCACGTGACGGACTACTCCAACGCCGCACGGACCATGCTCTTCAACATCAACACCCTGGACTGGGACGACAAACTGTTGGACGAACTGGGGGTTCCACGGATGCTGCTCCCCCAGGTCCGGCCCAGCAGCGAAGTCTACGGCCACACCTGCGATGCGATCTTCGCGGGGGCCCGCATTCCCGTGGCTTCGGCCGTGGGGGACCAGCAGGCAGCCCTGTTCGGCCAGGCCTGCTTTGACCGTGGCATGGTCAAAGCCACCTACGGGACAGGAGCCAGCCTGGTGATGCACACCGGGGACGCGCCCGTCAGCTCAACCAACGGGATGCTCACCACCATCGCCTGGGGTTTGAACGGGAAGGTTGAGTACGCCCTGGAAGGCCTGATCTTTGTGGCTGCTGCCTCCATCCAGTGGTTGCGTGATGAGCTGCGCGTCATCTATGACTCGGCGGACAGCGAGTATGCCGCCATGCGCGTGGAGGACTCCGGCGGGGTCTACGTTGTTCCGGCGTTCACGGGAATGGCCGCGCCGTATTGGGATCCCTATGCCCGCGGCGCGATCCTGGGCCTCACGAGGGGATCCAGCCGGAACCACATCATCCGGGCAACCCTGGAGTCCATCGCGTTCCAGATCAAGGACGTCATCAACTGCATGGAGACGGATGCGGGCATCCCGGTCTCCGAAATCCGGGTGGACGGAGGGGCCGTCCGCAACAACTTCCTGATGCAGTTCCAGGCGGACATGCTCAACGTCCGTGTGCTCCGCCCCCGGCAGGTGGAATCCACCGCGCGGGGCGCCGCCCTCCTGGCCGGGTTGGCGTGCGGAATATGGCACAGCCAGGACCAACTCCGCGAGACCTTTGCGCTGGACCGGGAATTCATTCCGGACATGGCGGAGGAGAAGCGGCAGAAGTTGTACTCCGGCTGGCAGCGCGCCGTAGCCCGTGCCTCCGACTGGGAAGAGCACTAGACCATTGACCACTGCACATCGAGGAGAGCACCACTATGTTGTTGCCCGCCACTGAACCCACCATGTACTTCGTGGGGGTCACCACCAAGCAATCATCCATCATGCGCGTCTTCCCGGCATGGGCCGAGGAACTGGGACTGTCCGCAGTCCTGAAGGGAATCGACCTCCCTCCGGGCGCACCGGCGCCCGACTACCAGGACGTTGTCCGGTTCCTCAAAACTGATCCCCTGTCGCTCGGCGCGCTGGTCACCACCCACAAGCTGGACATCGTCAGCGCAGCAAAGGAACACTTCGACGGCTTCGGTGAGGATGCACAGGTGCTGCACGAGATCAGCAGCATCTCCAAGAAGGACGGGAAGCTGTGGGGCAACGCCATGGACGCCGTCACCAGCGGGCTGTCCCTGGAAGCGATTGTTCCTGATGACTACTGGCAGGACAGCGGGGCCGAGCTGGTGTTGCTGGGGGCCGGTGGTTCATCCCTGGCCCTGACGTACTACCTGCACAAACGCGCAGGCGCAGGATTCCCGGCACCGGCCAAGATCACGGTGACCAACCGCCGGGCCAGCCGATTGGAGGAAATGCGGTCGATGCATGCCAAGCTCGGCAGCAACCTGCCCATCAGCTACGTCCAGGTGGCAGACGCTGCGGAGAACGACGCCGTGGTTTCCGCCGCTCCACCCGGCTCAGTGATCATCAATGCCACTGGCTTGGGGAAAGACCGGCCGGGCTCACCGCTCACGGACAAAGTGGTCTTCCCCCAGGACGCCGTTGCCTGGGACTTCAACTACCGGGGCGAGCTCGTGTTCCTGGACCAGGCCAACGCCCAACAACCCAGCCTGAACGTCCGGGTAGAAGACGGCTGGGTCTACTTCCTCCACGGGTGGACACGCGTGATCGCCGACGTCTTCGCCATCGACATTCCAACCCGCGGACCGGTCTTCGACCGCTTGTCAGACATCGCACTGAACGTTTCCAAGAAGGAGATTTCCTCATGAGCACCACCGCCGCCAAGACAACTGCAGCTGAGACGACCGTCCAGGCAGTATTGACAGACTTCGACGTCAAGACCGGGCTGTCCACCGCGAAGGCACCGCTGCAGCGCCGGCTCTCAGCCATGGCCAACATGTACGCGGACCAAGCCGCCGCTGCCGCACAGGTGGCCGAGGACGACGTCCTGGTCTATGAATTCTTCGACATGGGCGTTCCGTCCACGTCCGGTGACGTGGCCTACGGAACCAGCATCACCTACCCGGGCAAGGTGGGTGATGAGTACTACATGACCAAGGGCCACTTCCACGAGGTTTTGGACACCGCGGAGATCTACTACTGCCTGAGCGGCCATGGCTACATGCTGATGGAGAACCCCGAGGGCGACTGGCAGGCCGCGGAATTCACGCCAGGACAGGCAGTCTACGTTCCGCGCCGCTACGCCCATCGGAGCATCAACGTTTCGGCCACGGAGCCGCTGGTGACCTTCTTCGCCTTCCCGGGCCACGCCGGCCACGACTACGGGACCATCGAGACCAAAGGCTTCCGCAAATTGTGCGTCGAGCGGGACGGCAAGCCTGAGTTCATCGACAACCCGCGCTGGCAGGCCTAAGTGCCATGTCGCCGAACGTAACGCACGACGGCGGCCCTCGCCGGATTGCGGTGACCCCCCGTTCCATTTCGGACGGGGGGCACCCCGCCTTGCGGCAGCTCGAAAAGGCGGGATACGACGTCGTGTATCCCGCCCCGGGTGCCGTCCCCAACGAACAGCAGCTGCGCAGCGCGTTGCGCGGTTGCGTGGGCTATATCGCCGGGACGGAACGCCTGAGCGGCTCATTCCTGTCCGAATTCCCTGAGCTGAAGGCAATCTCCCGCAACGGAGTGGGGATCGATTCGATCGACGTCGACGCCGCCAAACGGCAAGGCATCAGCGTTCTCACCGCGCCCGGTGCCAATTCCCAGGGTGTCGCGGAACTGACCATCGCCCTCATGATGTCTGCGGTGCGAGGCATCCCGTGGCATGACGGTCAACTGAAGTCCGGGCAGTGGGCGCGACGCCCTGGCCGGGAAGTGTCGGGGCTAACGCTCGGCCTGCTCGGCTGCGGCCAGATCGGACGGCGGGTGGCCCTGATGGCGCTGGGGCTTGGAATGAAAGTGCTGGCTTTCGACGCCTACCCGTTGGAGTCCTTCCGACCTTCGGAGGAATTCGCCTGGGGTTCGCTGGACGACGTCCTGCGAACCTCCGACGTAGTTTCCCTCCACATGCCGCCGTCGGCGGAGCCGGTTATAGGGAAGGCCACTATCGGCTTGCTCAAACGCGGGGCAGGGATCATCAACACAGCCCGGGCTTCCCTGGTGGATGATGATTCAGTTCTGGCCGCCCTGGAATCGGGAGCCGTGGCGTTCCTCGCCACCGATGTTTTCGAAACCGAGCCTCCCGGCCGCACTCCCCTGGTGGGGCACCCGAATGTCATCGCGACCCCGCACATCGGTGGATACACTGGGGAAAGCGTTGACCGGGCCACCTGGGCTGCCGTGGACAACCTGCTTCAGGCCCTGGCCAACCAGCACTAGACCGGAGACTGCCACATGACGGAGACCTTTACCGACGGCGGACTGCTGCACCGGATTTCGGCGCGGCTGCCTTACCTTCCGCCGTCGCTCCGTCTTGTGGCGGAAGCTGTCCTGAAATCACCCGAACGCGCGCAGGCCATGACCATCACCGAACTGGCGCTGGCCGCCGGCGTTGGCGAATCGACCGTCTCGCGCTTCGTGCGCGAGCTGGGCGTGGACGGTTACAAGTCCCTGCTGCTGGGTTTGGCCGAAGCGGCCTTCATATCCAAGGCTGCCACCCAGGAGCAGCCTGCGGCGTCGGACGTTGTGTACGAGGGCGTCAACCGCGGTGACACCCCCGAGGACATCGTCGGCAAGGTTGAACGCAGCAGCATCCAGTCACTGAGGCGTACGGGACAGCGCCAGGACGTGGAAGCCATCCAGCGCGCCGTAGACATGATCGACGCCGCCAACACCTTGGTGTTCTGCTGCATGGGGTCCTCCAGCATCGCCGCCGAAGAGGCCGTGATGCGCTTCACCCGCGCAGGCAAGAAATGCATGCTCTACCGGGACACCACTATCCAGGTCATGCTCGCGACCATCCTTGCCCCGGGTGATCTCTTGATTGGTATCAGCGATTCGGGGCAAAGCACGCCCATCATCGAAGCGCTCCATCTGGCCCAACAACGTGGGGCGGCAACCCTGGCCATCACTGGCGCCGAAGGCTCTCCCCTGTTGGAGCACGCCGATATCGCACTGTTCACGGCTACGGCCCCGAGCGGCGGAGAACTCTACGGGGAGTCGGTCACCAGTAAATGGGGGCAGCTGCTGGTCATCGACATCCTCTACGCCGCCTACGCCACAAGGCACTATGACGCGACCGTCAAGAACCTTAAGGACACCTACCAGAGCAGCATCCGGCAATCGCGCCGGAGTTCGTAGCTCCCTCGGCACCTACTTCCAAGCCGCTACCCAAGCCAGCAGATCCCGCGATTCCAGGGATCCGCAAAAGGCATGGGCCAGCGGCTCCTGGCTTGCCATGTGTGGGACGGCGATGACGTTCATGCCTGCGGCCACCGCGGCCTTGGCGCCGGCCTCGGAATCCTCGAAGGCGACGCATTTCCCCGGGGCCGCGCCCAACGCCTCCGCAGCGGCCAGGTAGACATCCGGGGCCGGCTTGGGTTGCGCCACCTCTTCAGCCGAAACAGTGGCCGTGAACTGTGATTCGAAGCCACTGCGGGAGATGGCCACGTCCAGGATGCGGCGGGCCGAGTTGCTCGCGACTGCCAGCGGTACCTTCGCCCCCATCGCCTCCACGATTTCGCGGGCCCCGGGCATGGGGCGACCCGACTCCAGCACCAGGAGCTCATTGACATCCAACAGCTGCTTGATGACAGAGGCCGGCTCGGCACCCGCCCGCTGGGCCATGAGGGGCCCAATGCGGCTGGCAGGGAGACCAACCAATTGATGGCGCAGCTCCCTGTCCAAGGCAATACCGAGTTGGTCACACACCATTTCCTGTGTGCGGGTCCACAGCGATTCGGTGTCCATCAGGAGGCCGTCGCAATCGAAGATCACGGCATCCGGACGCCAGGAACCGAATGTCTCAAGGAAGGTGGAAAAGAATTGGTCACGGTGAGTTGGCATCCCGGCATAGGGATTCATCGTTGGCCCTCCCCCGACCGCGGACGCCACACCACCACGGCCTGCGAGCGGGGGCGCGGCCGCTGCCCGCGGGCAAGGCTGACCACGTCACCGGCAGCACCAGCTGCGAAGATCCGTGCATCCAAGGGGGTCCTGCGCCGTGAAAGCTCCTCAGTCAGTTCGGCAACCTTGAACTGCAAGGCCGCCACTTGGTTCTCGAGCTCCATAATGCGTTTGATGCCCTCCAGGGACACCCCCGACTGCGAGAGGCGCTGGACCTCCCGCAGTTTGTCCACGTCATGCTGGGAATAGCGGCGGGACTTTCCGGGGGCGCGGCTGGGCGAGACGATGCCCAGGCGGTCGTACTGGCGCAACGTCTGCGGATGCATGTCGGCAAGCTCCGCGGCGACGGAGATGACAAAGATCGGCTGGTTGACGTCGATTGCCATGACCGCCTCCTTACAGCCGGGCCTTCGCGGCCAGATCCTGACGCGGGTTCGCGTCCGAGGTGGCGGCAGCGAACGCCTTGACGGCCTCTTCCGCTTCCTTGCTCAGGTTCTGGGGAACGGCGACGTCGATCGTCACGAGAAGGTCACCGGTCGCCTTCGATGTCTTCACGCCACGGCCTTTGACCCTCAGGGTGCGGCCAGCGGGTGTGCCCGCCGGGACACGCAACTTGACGGTGTCGCCGTCGAGCGTTGGAGCCTCGATAGTGGCGCCAAGCGCCGCCTCCGCAAACGTCACCGGCACATGGATGCGGATGTTGTCGCCTTCGCGCTGGAAGAAGTCATGGGGCTTCACGCTCACCGTGATGATGAGGTCGCCGTTTCCGGCGGGACCGGCGTTGCCCTTGCCGCGCTGGCGGACCTTCTGGCCGTCCTTGATGCCCGCCGGAATCTTGACGTCGATGACATTGCCGTTGCTCTCGCGCAGGCTGACCGTGGTGCCCTTGATGGAACCGGCGAACGAGATGGAGGTGGTGGCGGTCCTATCGGAGCCCTTCTGGGGTGCACGCTGGAACCCGGCCGGCCCTCCTCCGAAGCCACCGCCGAACAGGTCGGCGAACTCGGGCGGGATACCGCCGCCGCCGGCCGGCTGGCGCGCGCCGCCGCCAAACAAGCCACCGAACAGGTCTTCGAAGCCTCCGTTGGCCCCGGCACCGCTGCGTCCACCCGCGCCAGGGGCGAACCGGGCGCCACCCATGGCGCGGATGGCGTCGTACTGCTGCCGGTCCTCAGGACTCGACAGCACCGAGTAGGCCTCGGAAATGTCTTTGAACCGCTTCTCCGCAGCAGCATCACCGGCATTCGTATCCGGGTGGTACTGCCGGGCAAGCTTGCGGTAAGCCTTTTTGATATCAGCGTCGGAGGCGTCCTTGGCGATACCAAGGATCGCGTAAAAATCCTTTTCAACCCAGTCCTGGCTGGCCAAGAGCGTTTCCTTTCGTTGGTAACGAGATGGCAGTTCGTCCCAATGTTCTCTTCAAACACTGTCACGAACTGCCATCTCGATGAGTTGTTACGCGGGTACAGCCACAATCACCTGGGCTGCACGGAGGACACGCTCGCCTGAGCGGTATCCGGAGCGCAGCACCTGGCTGACGGTGTCTACCTCGATGTCCTCGCCGGGCTGCTGGATGAGTGCCTCGTGAATGGTGGGGTCGAATTCGACACCCGTTTCCGAGATGCGCTCGAGTCCGTACGTCTTCAGCGCGTTCTCCAGCTTGGTGGCGATGGCGGCGAAGGGTCCGTCCTCGAGGTCACCGTGCTGGCGTGCAGCGTCGACGTCGTCCAGCACCGGAAGCAGCGAGTTCAGGACGCCGATGACGGCCATTTCTCCTGCTACGGCACGGTCCCGTTCCACGCGCTTGCGGTAGTTGACGTACTCAGCCTGCAGGCGGAGGAGGTCGTTGCGGAGCTCCGTTGCCTGGGCCTCGGCCGCCGCACCGGACGCTACCGACTCTTCAGCCGGAACCTCCACCCCGTTGAGGATTTCCTCAGCCTGGGAAAGGGCGTCGCCCTCGGTGGGAGCGGCGTCGCTTTCAGCTGCATCCGCGGATTCACCATGAGGGTGCCGCGCGGCCCCGGTCTCCGGGTCAACCTTGCGGTTGTCCCGGATGACGGGCTTGCGCTGCTCGTTGCCTTCGGAGTGCTCTTCTTCGTTGCCGTGATGAGGCATGGCTACTTCTTCGCTTCGTCTTCGTCGATGATTTCGGCGTCGACGATGTCCTCGTCGGCCTTGTCACCAGCGCCACCTGCGGGAGCGCCTTCAGCACCGGCACCCGGAGCGTCCGCAGCGGACGCCTGGGCGTAGATGGCTTCGCCGAGCTTGGTCTGGGAAGCCTGCAGCTTCTCAAACGCAGTCTTCACGGCGGCGTCGTCGGTGCCCTCCAGGGCGGACTTGAGGGCGTCGACGTCGGCCTTCACCTCGGTCTTGACCTCTTCCGGCAGCTTGTCCTCGTTCTCGGAGATCAGCTTCTCCACCGAGTAGGCGAGCTGCTCTGCGGAGTTGCGGGTATCCGTAGCTTCGCGGCGGGCCTTGTCCTCGGCGGCGTGCTCTTCGGCTTCGCGGACCATGCGGTCGATGTCTTCCTTGGACAGTGCCGTGCCACCGGTGATGGTCATGGACTGTTCCTTGCCGGTGCCCTTGTCCTTGGCGGATACGTGGACGATGCCGTTGGCGTCGATGTCGAAGGTGACCTCGATCTGCGGCACGCCACGCGGGGCGGGAGCAATACCGGTCAACTCGAACGTGCCCAGCGGCTTGTTGTCGCGGGTGAATTCACGCTCGCCCTGGAAGACCTGGATGGCCACGGACGGCTGGTTGTCGTCAGCGGTGGTGAAGGTTTCCGAACGCTTGGTGGGGATGGCGGTGTTGCGCTCGATCAGGTGGGTCATGACGCCACCCTTGGTTTCGATGCCGAGGGACAGCGGCGTGACGTCGATGAGCAGGACGTCCTTGCGCTCGCCCTTCAGGACACCGGCCTGGAGTGCGGCACCAACGGCCACAACTTCATCCGGGTTGACGCCCTTGTTGGGTTCCTTGCCGCCGGCGAGTTCCTTGACGAGCTCGGAGACGGCAGGCATACGGGTGGAACCACCGACGAGGACGATGTGGTCGATGTCGGAGACCTTGATTCCGGCCTCAGCAATGACGTCGTGGAACGGCTTCTTGGTGCGGTCCAGGAGGTCCTTGGTGAGGTCCTGGAACTTGGCACGGGTCAACTGCTCGTCCAGGTGGACCGGGCCGTCGGGGGTGACGGACAGGTACTGGAGGGAGATGTTGGTGCTGGTGGAGGAGGACAGTTCCTTCTTGGCCTGCTCAGCAGCTTCACGGAGGCGCTGGAGGGCGATCTTGTCCTTGGAGAGGTCGATGCCCTTGACCTTGAGCTGGCCCAGGAGCCACTCGACAACGCGGTTGTCCCAGTCGTCGCCGCCCAGGCGGTTATCACCGGCGGTCGCGCGGACCTGGATGGTGGAGAAGTTGTCTTCGTCCTTGCCGACCTCGAGGAGGGAGACGTCGAAGGTACCGCCACCGAGGTCGAAGACCAGGATGAGTTCGTCTTCCTTGCCCTTGTCCAAGCCGTAGGCCAGAGCGGCCGCGGTGGGCTCGTTGACGATGCGGAGGACGTTGAGGCCTGCGATTTCGCCGGCTTCCTTGGTGGACTGGCGCTCGGCGTCGTTGAAGTAGGCCGGAACGGTGATCACAGCGTCGGTGACCTTTTCGCCCAAGTAGCTCTCGGCGTCGTTCTTAAGCTTCATGAGGATACGCGCGGAGATTTCCTGCGGCGTGTACTTCTTGTCATCGATGGCGACGGTCCAGTCAGTGCCCATGTGGCGCTTGACGGAGGCGATGGTGCGGTCGATGTTGTTGACGGCTTGGCGCTTGGCGATCTCGCCGACCAGGACTTCGCCGGACTTGGAGAACGCGACGACGGACGGCGTGGTGCGGCCGCCTTCTGCGTTGGCGATGACGGTGGGCTCGCCACCTTCAAGAACAGAGACCACGGAGTTGGTGGTTCCGAGGTCGATACCTACTGCACGTGACATATCTTGTTTCCTTTCAATGGCCGATGTTGAAGATTGCACCCGGCAACACTCTCCGCCGGAGCGGTCCTGCTGGTCGGGAGCCCACTCAACAATCGGCTAGTTGAGCGTTCTGCACTCAACTGTACTCAGCCTCGGAAAGATGTCAATCCAAAGTTGAGTCAAGTACGCTCAAGTTTGCTTTCTTTTGCGGTCTGCGACGCGGAATGGCGCGGGATCCGGGGCTGGTTTCGCTCAGCGTGAACTGGCAGACTGACGCGATGGACTTCACTGGATTCATGCCACCGGACGAGTTCTGGGCCATGCAAAGCCGGCACGACCAGGAAGCACGGAAGCGCGCAGCGAGCCTTCCGCTCTACCAAGTCGAGGACTGGAAGGGGCCTCTCATGCTGGGCTCGTGGCAAATGGACGCGAGCGAAGGCAGCGTGCTGCACGGGCACCGGCCCCCGCTCAAGGAAGGTGAAGCCCCGTTTCACCTTGAGGTGATCACCACGACCCGGCCCGCCTCCGAGACGGCCCTCCACAAGTGGCGGGAAGTCAGCGGGCCACCACCGTCGTGGGCGGCGAGGCCATTCGAGAGGTCCGATTCGCTTAATCCGCGGCAGTACGACGCGACCGTCGATGGCGTTCCCACGAATTTCAACGTCTGGGAAGGGCCGACGTTTTGGGTCGCGTGGTCGGCGCTCACCAAGCCCGGCGTCGTTATCCTCTGCCAAGGAGGGCGTCCGGGACCTGATGGCATCCGCCTGAGGCGGGTGCCCGACGTCGAGCCCCTGCTTCAAGCCCGCGGGGCAGCCCTCCGAGCCATCCGGGGCGGGACGTGAGCCGAGGGCGGCAAGGCTTGCTGTCGCAGCATCCATTCGTCGTAGTTGCGGTGGCCTTGGCCGCCGCATGGTACTTCCTCGTTGGGGCCGCTGATCGGGGATTGCTGGTCTGGCGATCATCCATTTCGATGCCCTGCCATACTGAATACCTGCCGAAGGGGACCATCCACGACGTAGGGAGTTCCAATCCTGCCGGCGATTACAGCTTCTTCCCTTTGGGCCTGGACTGCTCTTTCACCATGATCGACGGATCAAGCCAACGCTCATTCCATCCCAGATATCCGCAGATAGTCCTGGGAACCTTCCCACTGGCCGGGCTCGTCGCTGGCGTGACCGTCGTGACGTTGCGGAAACGGCTTACGACCCCTCGGACGGACTAACGGTGGTCAGATCAGCGCGGCCGGGGCGGCCTTGCGCCTCGTCTTCGGGCCCCTCCGGCTTGTACACCCACGCAACGAGCACCACGGAAATGATCATCAGCAGGAACCACGCCAGCAGCTTGTCGATCGAGACCGCTTGCCAGCCATCCAGCTGATTCGGGTACAGCCATGCGCGGGACCAGGTGCCAATGTTCTCCGCGAACCAGATGAACAGCGCCACCAACAGAAACGCGACCAGGATGGGCATCCGGAACCGCTTGCGGAATACGCGGTAATGCATCACGCACCGTCCGTACACGATCACGACGGCGGCAAGCAGCACCCAGCGGAAGTCGAGGATGTAGTGGTGCGAGAAGAAATTGACGTAGATCGCGGCAGCGACCAGGGCGGTGACCCAGCGCCGCGGGTACCTGTTGAAACGGAGGTCGAACAGGCGGAACACGCGCACCATGTAAGACCCCACGGCCGCATACATGAAACCGCTGAACAGCGGAACCGCCCCGATCCGGAGAACTCCCTCAGCTTCATAGGCCCACGAACCGACGTCCGTCTTGAACAGTTCCATCACCGTACCCACCACGTGGAACAGCACGATCACCCGGAGCTCCCTCAGGGTTTCCAGCCGGAACACCACCATGAGTACCTGGATCAGGACGGCGGCGAGGGTCAGGAAATCGTTCCGGGCCAGCCCCGCGTCCGAGGGGTACCAAAGCCGCGCTCCCATGATGACGGCCAGCAACAGTGCGCCGAAAACACACGCCCAGGCCTGCTTGAGTCCAAAGACGAGAAATTCCGTAAGCCGGCCCCGCAGGCGGCCGCCGGGCGAACGGTCCAGGAAACGGTGGGCCAGCCGGTCAATGGACTCTTCCACCGATGTCGAATTACGCATGGTGGACCTCACTCCGGGCCCGGACAGGCACCCCCGCGAGGGTGCTGAGGCAATAGTCTTTCGGCCAATGCCTTATCTTTCGAGGGAGACGCGGGTACAGGCGTCCAAGCAGTTGCATGGTCCGTGCGTAACGGCGCGAATGCGCCGGCCCCCACTCGAGTCCGAATCCCTCACGCAGATGGTCCGGCAAGAGCCCGGCTGTGAGGAACCGGGCCAGGGGCATCAGGAGGCGCATGAGAGCCGGCCCTCCGGCGGGGTACAGCAGGTCGCGGGCCACCTTGCGGGCCTGGTCGTCCGGCCGCAGGGACCCCAGCTGCGTGTTCCAGTATTCGGCAAAAGCAGCGCGGTTCTCGGGCCACATGTCCGGCGGTAGCTGGAGGGCAGTCCCGATCCGCGCATAGTCCTGGTACATACGCTCGGCAGTGTCGTCGTCGAGCGGGCCCAGGACTTGTTCGCAAACGGTGACGGCCGTGTCGTACAGGGTGGCCACCACCCAAAGCTGCGACCCGGCGTCGAAAGCGTTGTATCCCCTTGACCCTGCCCCGGCGGTCCTGCGCACCGGGGCGTGCGCCCGGTTGACTGCGCGGCGGACAGCCGCGATCTGTTCCTCGGTGCCGTACACGATCGCGTAGACATACGTCAGAGTGGCCCGCAACCGGTCTTGTGGACGTTTAGCAAAGTCACTGTGCTCGGCCACCCCGTGACCCACCCGGGGATCGGCGATTTGCAGGAGGATGGCGCGTCCGGCTCCGGCGAGCAAAACGCCCTCCGCGCCAATGTCAGCCAGTCCACGAGCCATCCGAATACTTTACTTCCGCCCCTTACAAGCCCGCGACTGCCTGCAGCACAGACATCTGATGCGCAAAGAGGTCATCGCGGGCGGCAAAGGTGTCCGGGCCGTATTGCCCAAACACCTCGAAGCTCACGGCCCCGAACAGCGAGGTCCAGGCCAGCACGCCCCGCGCGAGCGACGCATCGGGTGCTGCAAGCCCCATCTCTGCGCGTATACCCGCCAGGTCTTTTGCCAGCGCCGGTGGAATCACGACGGCGGGACCCACCTCCGCGGTCAGGGCACCGGCACGGTAGGCGGCATCGAAAATCCCGACGAGGCGGACGATGACGCGCGTGCCGGGAATGGTGGTCCGCTCCCCTGGCGCCTGGTAGCCGGGCACGGGACTGCCGAAAAGCAATGCGTAACTCGCCGGCTCGCGGAGAGCCCAGGAGCGGACGGCCGTGCCGAGGGCGTGGAACCGGGCTGCGAAGTCGCTTGGCGCAACGGCATCGACCGCCTCATCCACCTCGTCCCCCAACTCGTTGTAGGCGTCGATAAGGAGGAGGGTCAGGAGCTCATCGCGGTTCTCGACGTACCGGTATACGGCGGAGGAGACGACGCCGAGATCCCGCGCCACGGCCCTGAGCGAGAGCGCTGCCGCTCCGTGGATCGCCAAGTGCTCACGACCCAACCGCACAATGTCGGCGATGGTCCGGGCGCGGGCGCGCTCCCGGGGAGTCTGCGGCTTGGGATTGTCTGGCATACGAACAGCTTGCCACATTTGAGAGCAACAGCAACAAAAGAGAGCAGTGCTCTTGACTTTGCGTTACTCGAGGGTCATTCTGGATTTGAGAGAGCACCGCTCTCGAATATCTTCCCGGAAACGAAATGAGCACCCTATGTACGTCGTCACAGGAGCAGGACCCGTTGGCTGGACCATTGCCGAGAAGCTCGCCGCGCAAGGCAGAGAGGTTCGCGTGTTGACGAGGTCGGGCAGCGGACCGGAGCACCCGCGGGTTGAGCGGATGCGGGCAGACGCCTCCGACTCGGCCCAACTGCGCCAGGCAGTGCGCGGTGCCGAGGCAGTCTTCCACTGCATCCACGGGTCCAAATATCGGGCAAAGGAGTGGCAGGCCGAACTCCCCCAGGCCGAGCAAGTGGTGATGGACGCAGCGGCGGTCGCGGGCGCCGTCGTCGTATTTCCTGAAAGCCTGTACTCGTACAGCGAGCCCGATCGCACCATGACCGAGGCCGGGCCCCGGGAGGCGACGGGCGGCAAGCGCGGCGTCCGGACCCAACTGCTCAAGGCCCGTGAGGCGCACCCGGCTGACACCGTGAGCGTGGTTGCCGGCGACTTCTTCGGGCCACGGGTAAAGATGGCCCACGGCGGTGAACGGGTGGTAACGCCCATTCTTGAAGGAAAGCCCCTCCAAGTGATCGGGAGCGCAGGGCAGCTCCACTCCTTCACTTATGTTCCCGACCTGGCCGATGCCATGATCGCCGCGGCGCAAAACCCTGGACTGTGGAACCGCGTGCTTCACGCGCCCACTGGACCTGCCCTGACCCAGCGTGAACTGGCAGCAGCTTTTGCCGCGGCGGCGGGCGTGAAGGCACCAAAAGTGGGCGCAGTGCCGGGGTGGATCCTGCGGTCCGCCGGACTGTTCTCCACCGCCATGCGTGAGCTCGCGGAAATGCTGTACCAGTTCGAGAAGCCATTCGTCATGGATTCATCGGAAAGCCAGCGGTTGCTGGGCCTGAAACCGACGCCACTTCCGGAGGCGGCCGAAGCAACGATGGCGTGGTGGGGCTCCACCCGCCCGACCGTGGCGTGAATTACATACTGACCGCCACACGCCATGCAACTATTGCCATAGGTCCAGCTTCAGCCAATCCCCAGGGAATCCCATGCTTGCCTCCGGAGAGAGGAGCGCGGAGCCACCCGGAGCTCGGACGGTGGTATCGAACTTCTTGACTTGCGTCTTGAAGCTTAGATGCCAATTGGTCCCAGCTGTGTGGGATCGGAGCATGAACGCCGGGACGGCTGCGTAGATATAGAGTCTCTGGTGCCCTTTGGGTGTAGTCGTAAAGCCCGGCTCATTGAGATGCGCCAAGAGGACTCCGTCAGTGTCGTGAGCGCTGATGGAGATTGCTCTCTTGAAGGAACGGTTGAATAACCTGGCACCATGCGCACAAACGTTTCGGAAATCGACCATCGTGCGGATCACCGCTCCGAACCGCCGGGGGTGGGCAAACCCAAACATGCGAGCCACGGCACGGGCGTCCGGCGTCTGCATCAACTCGAAAAGATAGGGCAAGCTTCCGAAGCTTAGTACCTCAGTGACGGCCCAGATCGGCACAGGCTGACGCGGGTACTTCAACACATGGTGCTTGATGAAATCCTCGTCTTCCGCAGCCGCCCGCACCGCATCCTGCCACGTCATGGTCCATGCATCGAACTTCGTGTGCTGCCCTCTTGGTTGATCGCAGCTATGTTCGTCCAAGAACTCTCTCGACGCATGGGCGGCGATATCCTTCGCAGCAAGAGTATGGGCGATCGCCGCCCGCAGACGGACTTCGAAGTCCAAAAGGCCGTCCTGACAGACCCGTATCAGCCGGGAGTCGAACGCCTCCAGAGCCATGACATCACCAATGCCCGCACCACTCACATAGTCATCCGAGCGGTACTGGTGCAGCTTCGAATCGACCTCCTGTGGTGGCAGGAACTCTCGGAAGACATACCGGTACGCGCCGGAGCGAAAGTAGCCAACACGAGTGAGGAAAGTAAGCGCGGCCGCTCGATCAGGAACCGCAAGACCACGGTCTTCAAGCTGCTGAAGTAGATCTTCGCGCTCTTTGAATTCCTTCGTGTACTCCAAACCCACCACAAGTCCTTGACAACGAAAATTGCCCCCTTGAGCCGCGGCTCAGAGGGGGGCAATGTCTGATGGTTTGAAGCTAACACATTTGCCCGCACGTAGGGTAACCCGCCAGCGCGCGGCAACATTCTCCTGCCGTGCGGGCACGAGTTAACAACCTGTGTCACACAGTTCACCCAGCATTCACACCTCCCTCGCGCCGTGTCAAGACAGGTTCCTTAGCGTCAGCTCCATGGAAAACATCACCCGCAGATCCCTCATCTCAGCTGGCCTCGGCGCCGGTTTGGTTGCCGCTGTCCCCGTCAGCGCCGTGGCCGTTTCAACAGCGGACGACGCCGGTCTCCGCACCGATCCCTTCACGCTCGGTGTCGCCTCCGGCGAGCCGTGGCCCGACGGCTTCGTGATCTGGACCCGTTTGGCCCTGAACCCAGTGGCGGAAGATGGTCTGGGCGGCATGCCCTCCCGCAACGTCGCCGTCGCCTGGGAGGTAGCCGAAGACCAGGCCATGCGCCGGGTAGTAGCCCGCGGCGTCGAGACGGCCCGGATCGAATCCGCCCACTCAGTGCACGTGGAGCTCAAGGGTCTCAAGCCCGGACGCGAGTACTTCTACCGCTTCCGCACGGGCCGCCATTTCAGTGCGGTAGGCCGTACGCTCACCAGCCCCGCCCCCGGTGAAACGCCCGCCGCTCTGGCCATGGCCTTCGCCAGCTGCGCCCAATACGAACACGGCTACTTCACCGCGTATTCACGGCTTGCCGAGGACCACCCCGACCTGGTGCTCCACTTGGGCGACTACGTCTATGAGTACAAGAAGGACAGCTATGTGATCGGCGGCGGCAATCCCCGCGACCACGAAGGTCCAGAGACCACCAACCTGGCGGGGTACCGCCAGCGTCATGCTCAGTACAAAGCCGATACCGACCTGCAGGCCGCCCACGCAGTAGCGCCCTGGTTGGTGGTCTGGGACGACCACGAGGTGGACAACAACTGGGCGGACGACGTCCCGGAAAACAACGACCCGGGTCAGCTCAATGACACCACCGAACGCTTCCGGAAGCGTCGCGCCGCGGCCTTCCAGGCCTACTACGAGAACATGCCGCTGCGCCCATCGTCCCTCCCGGCCGGCTTCGACATGAAGATCTACCGCACCATCCAGTGGGGTCAGCTGGCCAACTTCCACATGATGGACACCCGGCAGTACCGCGACGACCAGCTCGCCGGAGACGGCTGGCGGAAGAACGTGGCCGGACGCCTGGACGAGAACCGCACCATCACCGGCGCCGAACAGGAAAAGTGGCTCCTGGATGGTTTCCGGAACTCCACCCAGCGCTGGGACATCCTTGGCCAGCAGGTGTTCTTCGCGGAGCGGGACCGCGACAAGGCGCCCGAGATCGACGACGTCTCCATGGACGGCTGGGACGGTTATGCCGCTTCCCGCCGCCGCATCACCCAAGGCTGGATCGACGCGAAGGTGCGCAACGCCGTCGTACTGACCGGCGACGTGCACCGCCACTGGGCCACCGACCTGAAGGTGGACTACAAGGACCCGTCCTCTCCCGTGGTGGGTTCGGAACTGGTGTGCTCGTCCATCACGTCCAACGGTGACGGCTCGGGCTCCACCACGGATCCCGTCATGGCCTGGAACCCGCACCTGAAGTTCTACAACGACAACCGCGGGTACGTGAACACCCGCATCACCAAAGACCAGCTGACTGCGGACTTCCGTGTTCTGGACTACGTGACCAGGCCGGGCGCCCCGGTTTCCACGAAGCAGTCCTTCACCATCAACGACGGCGTGCCCGGCCTGGCCTGAGTCATCAGAAGCCCAAAATCAACTCCGCTGCCTTTTCGCCGATCATGATGGCGGGCGCGTTCGTATTGCCGCTCGGAACGAACGGAATGATGGACGCGTCCGCCACCCGCAAGCCCTCGACACCCCGGACGCGCAGCTGCGGATCAACGACGGACAGATCATCGATGCCCATTTTGCAGGTGCCCACCTGGTGGTGATAAGTCCCGGCGGCCTGCCGGGCGAACCCGCGCACCTGATCCCGGGAAACTAGAGCGTCCGACGGCGTGAACTCGCGTTTGCGGAATGGCTCAAAAGCGTCCTGCTGCCCGATTTCCCGGCACAGGATGATGGCGTCAACGAGGGCTTCGAGGTCGTACTCCTCGGCCAGGATATTGGGATCCACCAAGGGTGCGGCGGCAGGATCGGCTGAGGCGAGGCGCAGGGTTCCCCGCGACCTTGGGCGCACGATGCCCGGCGCAATCGTGTAGCCATGTTCGGGTGCCGGCCCTCCATCGGTGGGATACGGCAAGTGCAGGAAGAGCGGCTGAAGATCCGGCGCTTCCTCGTCGGTCTGGTCACTGTGGGCGTACAGCTGGCTCTCCAGAAGGTTGTGCCGGCCGGCCACCAGTGGACCGTTCGCCTCGTAGATGTTGCCCGCCAGCAGGTGGTCGTGCAGGTTTTCGCCAACGCCGGGCAGATCCACGACGGCGTCAAGGCCCACCTCGCGCAGGTGGGCGGACGGCCCGATCCCGGACAGCAGGAGGATCTTTGGCGAACCGATGGCTCCTGCGCTGATGATCACTTCCGCGCCGGCCTCAGCACGAAGCACCTCATCACCAAGCCGGTATTCGACGCCGGTCGCGCGTCCGCCGTCGACCGTCACCCGGGTGACCAGGGCGTCCGTGGTGACCTTGAGGTTCGGGTGGTCCAGTACCGGAGCGACGAAACTCTGCCAGGCGCTGGCACGTTTGCCTTCCTTGGTGGTGGTGTGGTTGAACCCGACTCCGGTCATCTGCATACCGTTGAAGTCGTCGGTTTCCGTATGGCCAACAGCCTTCGCGGCCTCCACGAAGGCCTGGGCGGCGGGGTGGCGTTCAGCAATCCGTTCCACGTGCAGCGGCCCGCCCTTGCCATGGAACTCACTGGCACCGTCGGCGTGGTCCTCGGACTTCTTGAACAGCGGAAGGACGTCATTCCAGGACCAGCCTTCGGCGCCGTTGGCCGCCCAGGAGTCGTAATCGCTCTTGTGTCCGCGAATATAGATCATGCCGTTGAGCGAGCTGCTGCCGCCCAGGACCCTGCCGCGGGGCCAGTACAGGCTGCGGTTGTTGGCATGCTTCTGCGGGGTGGTAATGACGGCCCAGTCATTGGCGCCGGTGAGCAAAGCCGGCCAACCCTGGGGGCTGTGGATGTTGGGGTCGGTATCGGTTGATCCTGCTTCCACAACGTGCACGCTGTGTCCTGCGTCCAGCAAACGGCGGACAATCACGCTGCCGGCCGAGCCTGCGCCGACCACCACATAGTCGTGGGTTTGGGTTTCAGCCATGGGTTCCTCCTTGAACAGGGTTGGCTTGCGAAGGGGAGTTCGTCTCCACGAGTCTTTCGCTGTCGTCCCGGGAAGACCTTGGCCGGGAACGCACAGCCCTGCACACCATCTGCACACTTGTGATGCCGATCACGCCTACCGGCGATTCCGTGCGAGACTGGTTTTGACCCCCCGTGCGTCATTCGAAGGAGACTCGACGTGTCCGGAGCCATCGCCAAACAAACCCGCGAAGAGTTCAGCACCAAGGCCCTCGCCAGGACCGATCGCTTTGAGGCATGGAACCAAGCCGTCAATGACGCATTCGTCCCGCTTTCAGTGGCCGCCGCAGACGTGAAGGAATTCGACGGCGGCCTCATCAACCAAACAGTCGGACCGGTCTTCCTCAGCGCAGTATCCGGAACGGCAAGCCACGTCAGCCGGGGACCCCGCGAAATCAGCGCCAATGATCCCGGCCTGGTGAAGCTCGGCCTCCAACTGCGGGGCTACTCGGTGGTGGCGCAGGATGGCCGCGAAGCTGCCCTGACGCCCGGCGATTTCGCAATTTACGACACCACCCGTCCTTACGACCTCTACTTTGACGACGCTTTCCGCATGATGGTGGTGATGTTTCCGCCTGAGGCTCTGCACCTGAACCGCAAGAGCATCGCAACGCTGACCGCATCCCGCGTCTCGGGACGCCAAGGCCTTGGTTCGTTGACTTCGGCGCTCCTGGGCGCAGTGGCCAAGCAACTCCATGAGGGTTCCGTGACTGACGCGGCCTCGGTTTCGGATGCCTTGTTGAACCTCATCTCGGCGGTCTTCGCTGAGCGCGTGCCGCCGTCGTCGCCGTTGTCGCACGAGCGGCTCGCGCTGATGGAGCGGATCGAAGCATTCGTCGCCTCCCGGCTCAGCGACCCGGAGCTGTCCGTCAGCGACATCGCGGCCGCGCACAACGTCTCGGTCCGGTACCTCCAGAAACTTTTCGAAGAGCGGGACGACACTGTCAGCGCATGGCTGCGTCGCCAACGCCTGGAGAAATGCCGCACGGACCTGCTGGATCCACGATTGCAGACCAGGCCGGTGTCCGTCGTGGGCATGCACTGGGGTTTCACCGATGCCTCGAGCTTCTCCCGGGCCTTCAAATCAGCGTTCGGATACTCACCGTCCGAGTACCGTTACTCGTACCGGCCAGGATAGGCCAGTGGTCATCCCAACGACTGGAGTTACCCACGTTTTCCAGTGACTACCGGCACAACCGGGAGTAGTCTGTTTCCAGTTGCAAGTGTGGATTTTGTCCAGCTGGGGTTCTGCCGTGAGCTTCGTCCGTTCGTCGTTGACCGACCTTTTGGGGATACTTTCCGACGCCGTGGCTCCCCAGCGGGTCAGGTTCGACGACGGGTCCCCCACCGCCGTCGTTCCTCCACCGGAGGCGCCGGTCACCGTGCACGCGGTAACGCTCAGCCGGGTGGGAAGGTCCCGGTTGGACGGTCCCGTCCTTGACCTGGAACTCCGGGTGGCTGTGGAATGCCACGGTCCCGAACAACTGGACAACATGGAGCAACTCCTCCTGTCTGTGGAGCGGCACAGCCAGTACTCGATCGTGTCCAGCGGTGAATACCGGCCGGGTGAGTACGAGAAAAGCATCCGCGACGGACTGGGATTCCTGGTGAGAATCCCGGTGTCCCTGCACTTCGACGAGCCGTCCGGTCCTCCGGCGTTGGAGACACTGGTGGCGAGCAATGGCGCCGCACGCCGCATCCACGGCCGCTTGGTGGACAGCCACAACAAGGGAATTCCGGACGCCTACATCCACGCGCACTCCTCGGCCACGGCCGTGCGGAGCGACGCAACAGGGCACTTTGAGGTGATGGCATCCCCTGATGAACTCCAGCATTTCGCTGTAGCTGTGCGCGGAACAGAGCGCGAAGTTTCCGCCAGCACCAGCAGTTTGCCGGTCATCATCCGCTGGACCTAGCCTCCCAATCGGCGTAGCACTGCGTCCGGCAGTGTCCGCAGCGGCATCACTCATGAAAAGATCAACCATGCGTCCGATGCAGTCCTCCAGCAAGCTCCAGAACGTCCGCTACGAACTCCGTGGCCCCATCCTCCAGGCCGCCAAGGCCATGGAAGCCGAGGGGCATAGGATCCTCAAGATGAACCTCGGGGACACCGCCCCGTTCGGACTGGAGGCGCCGGAGTCCGTGGTTGTGGACATGATCCACCACATCCGCGGCGCACAGGGGTACAGCGATTCCAAGGGGATCTTCTCGGCACGGACCGCCATTTCGCAGTACTACCAGACGCGCGGACTCATGAACATCGGCGTCGAGGACGTTTTCATCGGGAACGGCGTCAGCGAGCTCATCTCCATGACCTTGCAGGCCTTCATGGAGAACGGCGACGAGATCCTGGTCCCCGCCCCGGATTATCCGCTCTGGACCGCAGCCGTCACCCTGACCGGTGGCAAGGCCGTGCACTACCTCTGCGACGAGGACGAGAACTGGTGGCCGAACATGGCCGACGTTGAAGCGAGAATCACTCCACGTACCCGCGGCATCGTCATCATCAACCCCAACAATCCCACCGGTGCCGTGTACCCGCGCCACGTCCTGGAGCAGTTCGCCGACCTCGCCCGCAAGCACGACCTCGTGCTGTTCTCCGACGAGATCTACGAGAAGATCCGCTACGTGGACGCCCCGCACATCCACACCGCCTCCGTTGCGGACGATATCTGCGTGTTGACTTTCAGCGGGCTGTCCAAGGCCTACCGCATGCCCGGCTACCGTGCAGGCTGGGTTGCCGTGACCGGTCCGCTGGCTGCCACTGCGGAATACCGGGAATCACTGGAGCTCCTGGCATCGCTGCGCCTGTGTTCCAACGTCCCGGCACAGCACGCGATCCAGACTTGCCTGGGTGGCTACCAGAGCATCGAGGCACTGATTGCCCCGGGCGGGCGTTTGCGGGAGCAACGGGATCTGGCCTGGAAGCTCCTCACGGCGATTCCCGGGGTGTCCTGCGTGCCGGCTGCCGGAGCTATGTACCTCTTTCCGCGGCTTGACCCGGAGATCTACCCCATCGAGTCGGATGAGAAGTTCGTCCTCCAACTCCTACAGGAACAGAAGATCCTTATCTCCCACGGCACGGCCTTCAACTGGCCCACCCCGGACCATTTCCGCTTTGTGATCCTGCCGAATGTCCGGGACATCGAGGAAGCCGTGCGCCGTATCTCGCACTTCCTGGCGGCATACCGGAACCGCCCCACTGACCTGCCCAACTAGGTCGCATTTGTGCGCGTTTTCAGGCCTCAAAACGCGCTTAACTGCGACCCAGTTGGGCGGCTGTCACACTTCCCGCGTCCGTTCCGACATCCCTGATGTAAGGAACCATCGGAAGAGGAGACACGATGCCACGCATCAACATGGGCCGCAGCAACAAGCTCGGCTACGCAGCCGTCATTGGGCTGGAAGGCTACGCCCGCAAGTCGGTTGACCCCGAACTGTACGAGCTCATCAAGCTCCGCGCGTCCATCCTGAACGGCTGCGGTTTCTGCGTGGACATGCACGCCACGGACGGCCGGAAACGCGGAATCCCATCCCGGAAGCTGCATGCCGTCGCAGCCTGGCAGCACTCCAAAGTGTTCTTCGACGCGCGGGAACAAGCCGTGCTGGCTCTCACGGACGCCGTCACCCAGCTCGGTCCGGATACCGTCACCGACGAGATCTGGAACGCCGCAGCCACGCACTTCGACGACGGCCAGATGGGCGCCCTGATCCTGGCCATCTCCACCATCAATGTGTGGAACCGGATCGCCATCAGCACGCAGATGGAGCCACCACTGGACGAGAAGAACCCGCTGGTCTGAACGGTAACGTGGGCAGCATGACGCTTGCAGTCTCGGCCACGGCGGCGTGGCAAAGCGAACGGAACCGCCTCCTGGGCATCGCTTACCGGATGCTGGGCGATTTCGGGCATGCCGAAGATGTGGTGTCGGAAGTCGCGATGGACGCTGTCCGGCAGGAACGGCGTTCCAGCGTTGACTCCTGGCCGGCCTGGCTGACCACGGTGTGCGTTCGGCGCTCCGTGGACCGGGTGCGGCAACTTGCTGCCATCCGGGAGGACTACACCGGGCCCTGGCTGCCCGAACCGGTTGACACGGCGGCGCTTCCGGAGGAAGCACTGGCCAACCGTGAGCTGTTGTCCTTGACCTTGCTACACCTTGCCGAGCAATTAGCGCCCGAGGCGCGGGCGGCCCTGGTGCTGCACCGCGCTTTCGGGATGTCCGCCCCGGAAATCGGGGAGATCCTCCAGAAGACCCCAGCCGCGGTGCGCCAGATGATTTCGCGCTCCGAACGCCGCCTGGACATCGACCCCGACGCGCCTGCCCCCAGGACCAAGGACCGCGCCGCCTTGGAGAAGTTGGTGCTTGCCATTGAGAACGGCGAGATCGAAACGGTCGTGGCCATGCTGGACCGGGATGCTGTGCTGTGGGCAGACGGCGGAGGCAAGGTCAAGAGTGCCATGAACCCGCTGTTTGGTGCAGCAAGGATCGCACGGTTCTTCGTCGGAATCCTAGGCAAGGCAGCCGCCGTCGACCCCTTGCGGCCGGTTTCCGCGGACGTCATCGACATCAACGGCGAACCGGCGCTGGTGCTCAGGCACCAGGGGCGTGCCGACGTTTTAGTGCTCGACGACGGCCCTGACGGCAGCATCTGCGGGTTGCGGCAGGTCTCGAATCCGGACAAGCTGACCCGGGTTTCGCTCTAGCTCTGCCGCGAAACCGCGGGAAAGCTGCGCATTCGTGAGGAAACTTCCGCACGAACCGGCAGGCTTCCCGCGAACCCGGCGCGCGAATCCCCGGAGATCAGTCCCCCGCAGACCCACTGACCCGCAGCGCATTGATGATCGCGGGAATGGACCCGATCAGCATGATTAGAGCCCACACCAGCGCCACCACCACGGTCACCAACGCCCAAAACTGGTCCCCTATGGACACCAGTGGACCAGGCAGGAACCCCTGAATCAGCCCGAGGATCACCTGCAAAAGCACTGAGATCACCAGCAGCACCACCAAGCCCGTGACCTTCAGGAACTTCGGCTGGCTCAACACCAACAGCACGGCGAACACGATTTTCAGCAGCAGCAACAGCCCCAGGATCGCCGCAGCCTGCCCTTTCGGAAAGCTCCCCCAGAGAGCCAGATACGCAATGGTCCCGAACGGCGTGGCCACGAACAGTCCGATCATCAGGAAGAGTTTGGCCAACGCGAGCATCGCCGTCAGGAACGCCGCGATCACCCACAACAGGGTCACGATCAGCGTCGCAATCCCTTGCACCCGCCCGTACGTCCGCAGGTCCATCATGAGGCTGAGACCCAGCATCACCACCGTGAACAGCAACAATCCATCCAGGAACGCCAGAAAGCCGATGCCCGCACCCGGAGGATCGGCATCGGCTTTCTGCGTCTTGAGGAATACGTCAAGCGGAACGCCCAGTTTGTTGGCATCTCCGGCGGACACAGGCTCGACGGCGGTCTGGCCCAGGAGCAGCGACATGCCCACCTCGGCCAGGACTACCAGGGCGAAGACGGCGACGGCCGCTACGAAGAAGGGACGACGCAGGGCATCGGGATCCGGCCCGCTGCGGAACCCTTCACGAATTGACCACGCTGCGGCCATGCGTCAATTGTGGCACCGGGGGTTTCAAATACAAGCGCCCAGCGAGCAACGCCGCCACCCCCAGCCCGGCCGGGACCAGGAGTGCCCACCCGCTGAACACCAGCACCACAAGCATCACCACGGCAGCAACGATTACCCCGTACCAAGCTGCGGTTCCCCGGCGCAGGAGGACCACACCGGCGGCCAATCCAAACGCCGTCACCGCGGTGAAACAGGCCGAGGCAGCGCCGATCTGGAATTCCATGCTCAACAACCCGGCGGCGGCGAGCGCAAAGGAGATAGATGCCATGACAGCGAGCGCGCCGAGGCTCGCCGTGGGGACCTCACCCGGCCCAGCGCCACGCGCCAATGCCCGCGGCAGCACGCCGTCGGACGCCAGGCGGGCGCCCAGTTTGCTGGCGCCGGCAACAAAAGTGTTGAGCGGCCCGAACGTCAGCACCGCGGCGGCCACAGCAGTTACAGGGGCAGCGGCAGGCCCCAGTCCTTTGGCGAGCAGTTCCGCAACAGGGACGCTGCTGCCTCCCAGACCCGAACCAAGGACAGCGACGCACGCCGCCACCAGGCCGATGTAGATTACGCCCACGACGACGAGGGTCAGCCAGGTTGCCCGTTTCAGGTCGCGCTCCGGGTTGCGGAATTCGCCCGCCAAATGCGTCACTGCTTCCCACCCCGCGAAGCAGAAAAACAGCAGGCTTGCCGCACCACCCACGGCCCAATAGCCGTGCGGGGCGAAGGGCACGAAGTTCTCCGCCTTGACATAGGGCGCCGCAACCCCGACGGCCAAGGCAAGGAGCGCCACCAGCAAGGCCATCAACCCAAGTTGCAACTTGCTTGAGACCCGGATGCCCACGGCGTTGCTCAGGAAACCGGCCGCGAGGATGACGCCGGCGGCAATCAAGGCCGTCTCCCTCCCGCCGCCCACGGCATGCGCGATGTAGTCGCCTCCGATCACCGCCGTGGCAGGCGCGCCGAACGGGATGGCGAAGTAGAAGAGGTAGCCGGCCACCACGGAGGCGCGCCGCCCGAAAGCGCGGGTCACGAACGTCGCGATCCCGCCGGCGTCGGGCTGCTGCCTGGACATTTCGGCGAAGCTGAACGCTACCGGCGTGCAGAAAACCAGCAAAAGCGCCCACGCCAGCAACGACGCCGGACCTGCCACCTGGGCGGCGATAGCGGGAAGGACCAGCACACCCGAGCCGAGGATGGCACCTACATAGATTCCGGTTGCCCGGAACAGGCCGAGGCCCGAACTACTGACAGCTTTATTCACCCAACCACTGAACACTCTTCGGGGTGTGTCCAACAAGCGGGGAAACTGCCTGCCAGGAGCAATATCCTGCCGAACTTCCGGGTGGGCGTACCTCCACGACCTTCTTTCGACCGCCCGGGCTGTTTCTGCAACCAATTTCGGGTGTCTTCATGCCCTTCCGGCGGCAAAGTGGGTCAATACCGCACAGCTGCCCGACGCCGTAGCCGGGCTACCAGCGTCGCGGCGAGCAACGCCGTCGTGATTTCCAGTCCGATCACCAGCAAGAGTTGCGCCGCCCCGTTCGTATCGATAGCGCCCGACGACGGCCTGCCGCCATGTGCGTGGCCGGCACCGCCAGCGCCGAGCAGCAGCACAGCGTGCAGGGCAACCATGGCCAGGGCAGAGCCGATGACCTGGCGGAGCGCTCCGACGCGGCTGTGGCGCCAGATGTGAATGGTGCACGGAACGCACACGGCTGCCAGGGCGATCATGAGGACGCCGACCCACGCCTCATGGTGCCCGGAGGCCGCGAGCCAGAGGTGCACGGCGCAGGAGATAGCCGTTAGTGCCGCACAGATCCGGGGGTGAAGGACGGGCCCGCCCGCGCGGACCCGCCCTGCAAAGATGGTCATGGCTAGTGGCAGTGCCCGGCGTCAGAACCGGCTTCCGAGGCGGCGGCGTGGCAGCTCGATCCGGAGGTGTTCGCCGGCACGTCGAGCACCGGGCTGCGATCGAAGAAGCCCTCGGGGCGCAGCTTGAAGCCGACGGTGTCCACGGGCATGATCGGCCAGTCCTCAACCCGCGGGAAGTGGGTCAGGCCGAAGGTGTGCCAGAGAACGATGTCCTGCCCGTCGATGTCGCGATCCTGGGCAACATAGGCCGGCAGGCCGGCCCCGCCGGAGTGCTGGTTCACGAAGTCGCCTGTGGGGTAGCGTTCCTCGTCGGCGTAGCGGGTGACCCAGAGGTCCTTGGTGGCGAAGGCTGCGCGGCGGGCAATGGAGGAACCCGGATCTGCCAGAAGCGTGGGCTGGTTCTCGGCGTGGAGCTTGTAGCCGACGGGTTCGCCCAGGCGGTTCTTCGATTCAGGGTTGGAGATGATCCAGGTCCTTCCGGCCCGGGCATCGGCTTCGCGGACGCCCTCGGACTCCTTGGCCAGGAGAACCCGCTTGCGGGAGAACGCGTTGCCGCGCTCGTTCCCCTCGCCCATGGCCTGGCGGACGACGTCTTCTTCTTCAACCCTGTTGGTGAAACCGTCGATGGCCATGTCCAGGCGGGCGCTGAAGAGGTGCTGGTGGAACGGCGCTCCCAAGCCCGGTGCGAGCTGGGAGATGTTGTCCGAGCCGCCCTCCGGGAAGGCAGACGTGAACACGATTCCGGTGGCCTTTGCTTCGAACTCGATGGTGCCGTCCAGGTAGAGGTACCAGTAGAAGCCGTAGTCGTAGTTGCCGATGGTGGTGAAGAAGGAGATCACCAGGCGGCGGTTGCGACGGGTGTAGTTGATGCCAGTCCACAGGTCCGAGTGCTTGGAGAGGATGCCCCAGTCTTCCTCGTGCATGCAGATGCCGTTGCGGATCTCGCGGGGGTTGCCGAAGGCGTCGCTGATCACGGGGCTTAGGTAGGTGATGTCCCCCAGGCAGTCGCAGCCCAGTTCCAGGGAATTGGCGTACTGGCCCACGAGGTATTCGCCGGTGTCGAAGTAGTTCTGCCAGGACCGGATGGGCGAAGGATCACCGTAAGGGACAACCATTTCGGCGATCGAGGCGCGGTTGATGATTTGCCGTTTGCGGTCCCCGTCCTGGAAGGCAAGGTTGTGGAGGACAACTCCTTCGCGGACATCGAAACCGACGTCCACGCTCCACTTTTCCCACTCCACGTGGTTGCCACCCGTGACCGTGAAGCTGGGGCCCTCCGGCTGGGTGATGCTGATGGGCTTCTGCGTCTCGCGGAGCGGCCCGGTCAGTTCGGGGTCGGTGTAGTTTCCGTGCTCAGCGGGGATCGGCATAACGCCAAGGTCGATCACCTGGGTGACCTCCTTGTTGACCACGTCCACGTAGGCAACCAGGCCGTCGACGGGGTGTGCCCAGGCACTGTCCTCGGGGAAGTCCTGGACGAATGCCAGCCCGCGGAGGATGCGCCGGCCACGCTCCTCTTCGTATTCGAAGACACCGGCGGACAGCGGAGCCACGCGGACCTTTTCCACGTCCAGGTCGCGGGCTGCGAGCGCGGCGAGCCAACGCTCATCGGTGGCCAGGAGCGTCTCGACAACCTCGAACTCCTCTTCAAGGACCGGAAGTTCGCCGGAGACTTTGGTATCAAGCTCGACGGCGGACAGGATCTCTCCGCGGGTGGCGGAAACGAGAACATCCGTGGGAGCGCCGCCGGAGATGTCGTGGATGAAGACGCGGAACCGGCGGTCCACCTCCGGGGAAGCATCGCGCGAGGGATCCACGAGCCCCAGATAGGCGATCCGGTGACCGTCGCCCAGGTGCCCGGCAGCCTGCAGGATGCCCCGCACCGTGGTGATCTCTTCACCGGTGGCCAGGCCGTATTGGGTGGAAGTTTCAGTTGCTGTGGGCGTCATGGCTGCCTCTGGTCCGGGACTCTGGAAGGTCGGGATTTATTTTCTATAGTTGTAGAGAATAACCAAAACGTAAGATGGGTCACAAGACCTTTCCGCTAAAAATTTCCCGGGAGCCCCCTCAGTGCCAAAGATTGTTGACCACGATCAACGACGCCTTGAACTCGTTGATGCCACCTGGCGGATCATCGCCAGACTGGGCATTGAAGGCGCCACCATGCGGGAAATCGCCGAAGAGGCAGGCTTCGCCAACGGGGCCTTGAAGCCCTACTTCCCTACCAAGGACCTGCTGCTTACGTCCGCATTCGGACACGTGTTCAACCGGACCAACCAGCGGATCGCTTTGGTCACCGAAGGGCTGTCAGGACTGCCCGCACTCCGGGCCTTCTGTGCCGAGGTGCTCCCCTTGGACGAGGAGCGGGTGAATGAAGCCCGGATCGTCATACCCTTCTGGCAGAAGGCACTCAACGACCCGGACATGGCGGCCCTGCACAGCGACTCGATGAACCAGTGGCACGCCACCATCACAGCCCACACGGCCGCAGCCCGGGAAGCAGGTGAGATCGCCACCCCCATCGCGGATGCCGCCGTCGCCGATCACTTGCTCAACATGATGCTGGGCGCCCAAATTGTGGCAGCGCTGTCGCCAGCCGAGCATTTCTCGATCGACCTCGCGGGGCAGTTGGACAACTACCTGGCGCTACTGGCTGCCTAGGCAGCTGCGGCTCCCTTCGATTACACATTCATAGCGGAATCGCCACGAATGTGTAATAAACCAAAAAGGTTGAGGCATTACATATTCGTGGCGACACCGCTAGGATTATGAAATGGCGCTGAGTATCCCCGAGTTGGCGAATCGCCTCCATGTCAACGAGAGCCGGGCACGGCATCTCGTCCACTCCGGTCGCATACGCGGACAGCGGATCGGTGGACGCTGGATCGTTGAGGAAGCCGACGCCGCCCAATATCGCCCCGGCAAGCCTGCCGGCCGTCCGCTTTCCGAACGAAGCGCCTGGCAGCTTATGTCATCCTTCTGGGACGACAGTCCGCGGCAATCCCGCCCTGGGTACTTGGAACCGTCGCCCGTCGAGAGACATCGCCTCAAGGCACGCATCAGCCGCTTGGAGGACTCCCCCGGCTCGCTGGAGCTTCTTGCAGCCTGGCTGGCCAACCGCGCCGAAAGGTTCGAGTTCTCTTCCAGCCCTGCAGATATAGCGGAACTTCGCCAAGACAAACGCCTCCATCTCTCCGGAGTCTCTCACCCACGGTCCGGACTACTGGCCAACTCAGAAGTGGAGGCTTACGTGCGACGCGACGAACTCAAGGACGTCGTCAGGGACTGGTTCCTGGTTGAGCCCCAGCCCGGAAAGAGGCCCAATGTCGTCCTGCGGGCCGCCGAGCAGGTCCCAAACGACCTTCCACCACTGGTCGTCGCAGCAGACTTGGCCGAAAGGCCCGGCGTCCGGGAACAGCAAGCCGCTCGCGAAATCGTCAGGAGCGTCCGTGCCGATTGAACTTCCCGCGATGCTCTCCGAACAGCAGGAAGCATGGCAGGCGGTCTTCGAAATCCATAGAGCGATGCCGCAGGGTTGGGTTCTGGTCGGAGGCCAAGCCGTCTTCCTGCACGCCGTTGAACGTGGAGCTCCGAGCGTGCGGGCAACGAAGGACGCGGATATGGCCCTCGATATCCGGGCGTTCCCCACGATGCTCCACGACTTCACCGAACTCCTCGTGCGGCTCGGATTCGAGTCAGCAGGGGAATCGCTGGAGGGCTATCAACATAGATGGACACGCGGAGAAGCCGTGATAGACGTCATGATCCCGCGCCATCTGGGAGAACGCGCCGAGAAGCGACGCGGCGTTACGGGTGGAACCACAATTGCTGCACCAGCAAGCGCTCGACCGTTCGGAGACCGTTGCCGTTCAAGCCGGGTCAGCCTCCGGCCGCGTAATCCGACCCACGATACTTGGCAGCCTCATCGGCAAAGCAGGAGCGCTGACCATCATCAACGATCCCTTGGGTAGACGACACATCGACGACTTCCTCACCTTGGCCTCTGTCGTCCGGGCTTCGGACCTTCGCGGTGTCACTTACAAGCCTGCCGAACGGGACCATTTGGCAAACATGCTTGGTCGCCTGGCCAAGGAACCATCGCTGATGGACCAAGTGCCGGAGGGTGCCGAGGGCGTGGAACGTCTGCGTATCTCGCTGAACTAGCGGCTAGCTCGTCGCTCCCGACGCCACCACGCCGACACCGAGCCCAGCGATAATTCCGCTGGATGTACGTTCGACGACGGTGCTCACCTTGGGCTTCTTGAGCCACCGCATCGCTTTGAACGCCACCACGGCGATCATCGAAAGGTACGCGAAGGCGATGACGGCCACCACGACACCCAGGACCAGGGACGTGCCCATGGTGTCGCCGCCGTGAGGGATGAACTGCGGGACCACGGCAAGGTAGAAGAGGCCCACCTTGGGGTTGAGCAGCGTGGAGAGCGCGCCGGCACCCAGCGCAGAAAGCCTGCTGTAGGGCAGTGCCGCTTCCGCGGCTGACCCGTCAGCGCCCGCCTTCGCAGCGCGGCGTGATTTGATGAACGACGAGATGCCCAGGTACAGCAGGTACAAGCCACCGGCAATTTTGATCCACCGGAAGAGCTCGGCGGATTGCTCCAGGATCGCGGCGAGGCCTACGCCCACCAGCGCCGCCCAGACAATCGCTGCACCCGCCGAACCCGCCGCGGCAGCAATTCCAGCTGAAGGCCTGTTCAACGCAATGCGCAGCACCAGGAACGTGTCGGGGCCGGGAGTCACGGACAGGACAAGGCAAAGACCGGCGAAAGCAGCCAGGGAAGCGAGAGTCACACAGTCGATTGTGGAGCATACCGACAGGTAGCGAAAGCCACGTGAGCCTAAAGCGTTCGCTTCCCGTCAAGGGCCGTTCGTGCATAGACAAGGTACCGGGACGTGACGCCAACCACACTGGAGACATTGCAACGCGCCCTTACCGGCCGCCACGACTTACTACCTGAGCGGAGTACCAATGGAGACTTACGACGCCCTGCTGGCCTCGATCACCGCAGCACCAGGCCAGAACAGCCGCACCATCTTCGATCCGGCCACGGGCGAAACCGTTGGCGAGGCACCGGTCCACACCGTCGAGGACCTCGAAGCCGCCATCGCTGCTGCCGCTGCAGCGCAACCGGCGTGGGCTGCGCTGGGCCACGACGCCAGGTCCGCCGCGCTCCTGAAAGCAGCCGACGCCGTCGAACGCTCCGCCGAGGAACTCGCCCAGCTTCTTTCCCGCGAGCAGGGCAAGCCGCTGAACGGCCCGAACGCCCGCTTCGAAGTCGGCGCCTGCGCCGCCTGGCTCCGCGCCACCGCCGGCACCCCGCTGGAACCCGAAGTCGTGGTGGACGACGGCGAAACCCGCGCCGAGCTGCACTACCGGCCCATCGGCGTCGTCGGCGCGATCGGCCCGTGGAACTGGCCCATGATGATCACCGTCTGGCAGATCGCCCCCGCCCTGCGCATGGGCAACTCCGTGGTGGTCAAGCCCTCCGAATACACGCCGCTCTCCGTGCTGGCCCTGATCTCGATCATCAACCAGGAACTGCCCGAGGGCCTGGTATCCGTAGTCTCCGGCGGACGCGACGTCGGCGCCCGGCTGGCAGAACACGAGGCGATCGGCAAGGTCATGTTCACCGGCTCCACCGCCACGGGCAAGGCGATCATCCGTTCCTCCGCGGACACGGTCAAGCGCCTCACCTTGGAACTCGGCGGCAACGACGCCGGCATCGTCCTGCCCGATTCCGACCCGAAGGCCATCGCCGAGGGCCTGTTCTGGGGCGCGTTCATCAACACCGGCCAGACGTGCGCCGCCCTGAAGCGCCTGTACGTCCACGAATCCCAGTACGAGGCCGTCTGCACCGAACTGGCCGCTGTGGCGGCGGCAATGCCCATGGGTAACGGACTCGATGAGAACAACGTCCTGGGGCCGCTGCAGAACCGCCAGCAGTACGACATCGTCGCCCGCCTGGTGGACGCGGCCCGCGACTCCGGCGCCCGCATCCTGCTCGGCGGCAACCCCGATGCCGACCAGCCCGGCAACTTCTACCCCACCACCCTCGTGGCCGACATCGACAACGACAACCCGCTCGTCGCCGAAGAACAGTTCGGCCCGGCCCTTCCGATCATCAAGTACAGCACCGTTGATGAGGCCGTCGCCAAAGCGAACGCCCTCGACGTCGGACTCGGCGCCTCGGTCTGGTCCTCCGACCCGGCCGCCGCCCGCGAAGTCGCCGCCCGCATCCAGGCCGGAACGGTCTGGATCAACAAGCACGGCGCCGTGGACCCCCGCGTCCCCTTCGGTGGCGCGAAGCAGTCCGGCTACGGCCTGGAGTTCGGCGCCGAAGGCCTCAAGCACCTCGGCGTCCCGCAGATCATCAACGGCTAAGCTCCGCGTGCGGGCCCAACTGGGTCGCATTTGTGCGCGTTTTCACGGCTCTAAACGCGCACAACTGCGACCCAGTTGGGTCGCGCTGGCCATACGGTGGACGCTTTTGCGCGGCCATATGCCTGTCGTGAAACCATGAGCAGCATGTCCCAAAAGATCGCGTACCAAGGCGAGCCCGGAGCCAACTCGGACCTCGCATGCAAGGAAATGTTCCCGGAGCTCGAAAGCGTGCCCTGCGCCAGCTTCGAGGACGCCTTTGAACTCGTCTCCACCGGGGCTGTTGACCTTGCGATGATCCCCATCGAGAACTCCATCGCAGGCCGTGTGGCGGACATCCACGTCCTGCTCCCGCAGTCGAACCTGCAGATCGTTGGCGAATACTTCCTGCCGATCCGCTTTGACCTGCTGGGCATTCCGGGCAGCACCATCGAGGGTGCCACGGAAGTCCACAGCCACATCCACGCCCTTGGCCAGTGCCGGCGCATCATCCGCGACGCCGGATTGAAGCCCGTCATCGCCGGGGACACTGCCGGCTCGGCCCGCGAGGTCCGGGACTGGAACGATCCCCGGAAACTCTCCCTGGCTCCCCCGTTGGCAGCGGGACTGTACGGACTCGAGGTGCTGGCGTCCGGCGTCGAAGACGATCCCACCAACACCACGCGCTTCGTGGTCCTGGCGCGGGAACGGACACTCCCAACCAAAGAAGAGTTACCCGGCCCGGCCATCACCACGTTCGTGTTCCGGGTCCGCAACGTACCCTCGGCCCTTTACAAGGCCCTGGGCGGTTTCGCGACGAACGGCCTGAACATGACCCGTTTGGAAAGCTACATGGTGGGCAACGAGTTTGCCGCCACCATGTTCATTTCCGACGTCGAAGGCCACCCCGAAGACGCACGCCTCCGCAGGGCTTTGGAGGAACTGGAGTTCTTCACCACCGAGGTACGCGTCCTCGGCGTGTACGCGGCCGACGGCTACCGGGAACATGCCGAGGAACTCAAAAACGACCTCGAACAGGCCCAAAGGGACATCGATGAAGGCAACACGGTCAACGGCGATGACCTCCGGCGAGAGTTCGGCCTTCCCCCGCTCTGAACACGCGGTCCAACTCGTCCACCTTAGAAGTGCGTCGGCTCCTCTACCAACGCCGTTGCGATACTGTCAGCGTCTTCCAAAGCTGCAAGGTAGCGCTCGGCATCCAAGGCGGCAGCACACCCGGTGCCTGCGGCTGTGATGGCCTGGCGGTAACGGTGGTCCACGGCATCCCCGCAGGCGAAGACGCCGGACAGGTTGGTACACGTGGTGGGTGAGTCCACCTTGATGTAGCCCTCCGCGTCGAGGTCCACTTGCCCGGCCACCAACTCCGTCCGCGGCAGGTGTCCAATGGCCACAAAAATGCCCGTGGCTGCCTGCTCGCGGGTTTCACCAGTGCGGGTGTCAGTGAGCGTCACACCGGTGACTTTAGTGTCGCCATGGATGGCAGTCACGGCGGAGTTCCACGCAAAGCTGATCTTGGGGTTGTCCTTGGCGCGCTGGGCCATGATGCGTGAGGCGCGCAGTTCGCCCTTGCGGACGACGACGGTCACGGACTTTCCGAATCGCGTCAGGAAGGTCGCTTCCTCCATGGCGGAGTCACCGCCACCCACCACGATGATGTCCTGCTCGCGGAAGAAGAAACCGTCGCACGTGGCGCACCAGGAGACTCCATGGCCGCTGAGCTTCTTCTCCTCCGGCAACCCGAGCTCCTTGTACGCCGAGCCGGTCGCGAGGATAACGGCCGTAGCCTGGTGGGTGTCCCCCGCCCCGGTGACCACGGACTTAACGTGACCCGCCAACGAAACTGACGTGACGTCGTCGAACACTATCCGGGCGCTGAATTTTTCCGCTTGCGCCTGCAGTCCATCCATGAGCTCGGGGCCTTGGATGCCCTCTGGAAAGCCAGGGAAGTTCTCCACCTCAGTGGTGTTCATCAGCGCCCCGCCTGCAGTGACCGAACCTGCCAGGACCAGTGGGCTGAGGCCGGCCCGGGCGGCGTAAATCGCGGCCGTATACCCGGCCGGACCGGACCCGATGATGATCAGTTGTTCCTGGCTCACAGCATCTCCCTTGGCTCGGCGGGTACCCATCAAGTGCAACAAGTACCCGCCGGGCAATCAAGGGCTAAGGCACAACTGATGCCTCCCGCTCCTGCACCTGACCCTTCTGCCTGCGGCGTGCCAGCTTGCCGGGCCACCAGATCTTGTCTCCGATGTCGTAGGCCAGCGCGGGCACCAGGAGTGACCGGACCAGGACGGTATCAAGCAACACCCCGAACGCCACAATGAACGCCAGCTGCACCAGGAACATGATGGGAATGACACCCAGGGCCGCAAACGTAGCGGCAAGGACAATACCGGCCGAGGTGATCACGCCACCGGTCACGCCCAGCCCCCGCAGGATTCCCGGACGTGTTCCGTGCTTGATTGATTCTTCGCGGACGCGGCTCATGAGGAAGATGTTGTAGTCCACGCCCAACGCCACCAGGAACACGAACCCGAACAGCGGAACAGTCGCGTCGGCTCCTGAAAAGGCAAAGATCCCGTTGAACACCCACGCCGAGACTCCCATCGCGGCCCCATAGGACAGCACCACGGACAGGATCAGCAGGACCGGCGCCACCACGGAGCGGAGCAAAAGCATCAGGATGAACAGAATGACTACCAGCACAATCGGGATGATGACCACCAGGTCCCGCTGCGCAGTGGTGTTGGTATCCAGGGCTGTTGCGGTCACCCCACCAACCAGGGCTTCAGCGTCCACGTCCTTCACGGCTGTCCGCAGTGATTTCACCGCTTCTTCAGCTTCGATCGAGTCCGCCGCGGAGTTCAACGTCGCGTTGATGAGCACCTTGCCGTCACGCACCGCGGGATCAGCCGGAGCCCCGGGGGCACCCGTGATGGGGACGTTGCCTTCGGCCAGCAGGTACGCATCGCCCACTCCGTCGGCTGCTTTCACGGTATCCAGCACCTTTTCTGCAGCGTCCTCTGAGGCGACCACGACGGCGGGGCTGCCGCTGCCGGCGTCGAAATGGCGCGCCAGCGCGGCCTGGCCGTCAACGGCGTCCGACTGGGACAGGATGACATCGGTCTGCGGGACGCCGTTTGCCTTGAGTTGAAGGATGCCCGTGGACGCCACGAGCAGGAGCAGCACGGAGGCCACCCACACTGTCCGCGGCCGACGGGAAACCAGCCGTCCGGTGGCGCGCCACAAGCCCTTTTGCCCCTCAAGGCCGGTGACCAACTCAGGTTCGCGTTCGCCGTCGGGCACCAGCTTGGGGCGGAAGGGCCAGAAAGCTGCGCGGCCCAGCAGACCCATGAAGGCCGGCAGCAGGGTGAGCGCTGCGAACAGTGAGCAGACGATACCGGCCGCAGCCACGGGGCCGAGCGCTTTGTTGGAGTTCAGGTCGGAGAAGAGCAGGCAGAGCAACGCGATGATGACTGTCGCACCGGAGGCGAGGATCGGCTCGAATGATGCTTTCCACGCGGTGAGGACGGCCTCGGTGCGGTTGGCAGTGTGTGTCAGCGCCTCACGGAACCTTGCCACGTAGAGCAAGGCGTAGTCGGTAGCGGCACCGATGACCAGGATGGAGAGGATGCCCTGGCTTTGGCCGTTCAACTGGATCCAGCCGAGCTTTGCCATGCCGAAGACCAGGAGGATCGCGGCGCAGAGAGCGAACACAGACGTCAGGAGCACGGCAATCGGCAGCACGAGCGAGCGGTACACCAACAACAGGATGATGAACACGGCACCGAGCGCCACAAGCAGCAGGATGCCGTCGATCCCGCCAAAAGCGTTGACGAGGTCTGCGGTGAGTCCCGCCGGTCCCGTCACGTAGGCGCGCATGCCGTCCGGTGCGCCGGGTTGGACGGTATCCCGCAGTTCCTTGACGACGTCGCGCAGTTCGTCCGATTCGGCGATCGGGACAATGTACTGGACCGCTTTGGCGTCTTCCGAGGGAATGGGTCCGACGACGGCGCTACCCAGCTTGAGTGCCTCAATGTCCGCTTTGATCTGGCCTGCTTCGCCCAATTGGGCGGGCGTGAAGGCGGCATCTCCCTCGATCACCACGACGGCCGGGATCTCTTCGGAGTCGCGGAACTTGGCCTGCCAGTCACCGGCTTCCGTCGCTTCAGCACCGGCAGGCAGGAAGGAGGCCTGGTCGTTGGATGAGACCTCCTCCAGCCTGCCGAACGTGGGGCCGCCGATGCCGGCGATTCCGAACCAGACGATGATCAGCACCACGGGCACCAGCCATCTGAGCCAGAACGGTACCTTCTGGGATTTCATGGGTCCTTCTTCCAGGGTTTTGGGGCGGAGCGATTGTTTCCACCATAGATTATCTCTATCATGGAACTATTCCAAGAGTTTCCCAATGCCGGGTTCCCCCGCCGCTGGGAGTAATATCCGGAAGGCAGCATTCACGGAGACAGTGCGGGAGGGTGAGATGGCTTCAACGGCGGACGCACCCGGCGTGCCTGGCGGACCTCCGGCCGGCGTGCCTGGCGGACCTCCGGCCGACGCTCCGCAGGACCTGATCCGCTTGCTCCAGGACTTCACCCTGGAAGCGAACCACTATGTTGACGCCGCGGGCGGCAAGAACGATATGCACCGGACGGACCTCAACGCCCTCGCCGTCATCATGCGGCATACAGCAGCAGGGCGGGTGGTCACGCCCGGAGTCCTGCGCAGCGAACTCCGCCTGAGCTCCCCGGCCACCACAGCACTCGTGGACCGGCTGCACGCGTCGGGACATGTCACCAGGGAACGTCTGGGGACAGACCGCCGGCAGGTCCAGCTCCACATGACACCCAAGGCCTACAGCGACGGCAGCGCCATGTTCATGCCGCTCGCCCTGCGCATGGGTCAAGCGATGAGCTCCTACAGCGACACTGAGCTTGAGGTCGTGCGCCGATTCATGTCGGACATGGTGGACGCCACTGTTGCTGCCCGCCAGGAAGCCTCCCAACCCAAACCCAACTAGGTCGCATTTGTGCGCGTTTTGAGCACTCAAAACGCGCACAAATGCGACCCAGTTGGGTAGCGTTTCCCTATGAACGCGGAGCAACCTGAAGATGTCTACACCCACGGGCACCACGAGTCGGTTGTCCGGGCCCACGCCTCACGGACAGCCGAGAATTCGGCGGCGTTCGTCCTCCCCCATCTCACCCCCGGGACGTCAGTGCTCGACGTCGGCTGCGGACCGGGCAGCATCACGTGCGACTTCGCGGGGCTGGTTGCGCCCGGCCACGTCGTAGGGCTGGACCGCGCCCCTGACATCATCGCCCAGGCCACCGAACTGGCCAAGGACAGGGGCGTGGAGAACGTGGAGTTCCGCACCGGCAACATCTACGACCTTGAGTTCGACGACGAGACCTTCGACCTCGTCCACGCCCACCAGGTCCTTCAGCACCTCACGGACCCGGTGGCAGCTCTGCGCGAGATGCGCCGGGTCGCCAAGCCCGGGGCGATTGTGGCAGTCCGGGATGCCGACTTCCATGGCATGAGCTGGTACCCGGAGGTTCCGGAGCTGGACGACTGGATGCAGCTGTACCAAAAGATCGCCCGGCGCAACGGGGCAGAGCCCGATGCGGGCCGCCGCCTGGTGTCATGGGCGCAAAAGGCAGGTTTTGCACAGGTAGCACCGAGCAGCAGCAACTGGCTGTACGCCACGGCACAGCAGCGGGCCTGGCAGTCGCGGGTCTGGAGCGAACGCGTCCTGCACTCTGCCTTTGCGGAGCAAGCCCTCGAGTACGGCTTCGCCAAGGAGGCCGACCTTGCCCGGATCGCTGCCGGCTGGCATCGCTGGGGCGCCACGGAGGACGGATACTTCCTCATTCCCAACGGCGAAGTCATTGCCCGCGCATAAGCGCTGTCCCGTCTTTTAATCCGGACGTCCTTGGTGATAGCGCTCACAAGCGGCATATAGTCGAACCCATGGAACAGCGCTTACTTGGCAGGACCGGCCGCTTGGTGTCGGTCGTAGGATTGGGCACCTGGCAGCTTGGCGCCGACTGGGGCGCCGTGAGTGAAGCCGACGCGTCAGCCGTCCTGGAAGCCTCGGTGGAAGCCGGCGTCAACTTCTTCGACACCGCCGACGTTTATGGTGATGGCCGCAGCGAGCAGATCATCGGGCGCTTCCTGAGGAAACACCCGGAACTGGACGTCACGGTGGCCACCAAGATGGGGCGCCGCGTAGACCAACTCCCGGAGCACTACACGCTCAAAAATTTCCGCGAGTGGACCGACCGTTCACGGCGGAACCTCCAGCAGGACACCCTGGACCTGGTACAGCTCCACTGCCCGCCTACCTCGGTCTACAGCACTACCGAGGTCTACGACGCCCTGGACACCCTCGTCGGCGAAGGGGCCATCCGGAACTACGGCGTCAGCGTCGAACGGACCGATGAAGCCCTCGAGGCCATCAAGCGCGGCAACACGGCAACCGTCCAGATCATCCTCAACGCCTTCCGCCTCAAGCCGCTCGATGAAGTACTGCCCGCAGCCAGGGAAGCCGGGGTAGGCATCATCGCCCGGGTTCCCTTGGCGTCTGGCTTGCTGTCCGGCAAATACACCACCGAGACGACCTTCGCCGAGAATGACCACAGGAATTACAACCGTTCCGGCACCGCCTTCGACGTCGGGGAGACCTTCTCCGGCGTCGACTTCGCCACAGGCGTCAAGGCCGCGCAGGAGTTCAGCGGGCTGGTTCCCGACGGCGTCACCACCCCGCAAGCGGCCCTCGCCTGGGTCATCGCCCAAGACGGCGTCACCTCGGTCATTCCAGGTGCCCGATCTGCTGCGCAGGCACGGGCGAATGCCGAAGCTGGCGGTTTGGAGGATGTTGGAACCGGGCTGGCTGCCGGCGTCCGGGACATTTACGACCGTTACTTCCGCGAGGCGATCCACCCGCGCTGGTAGGCGGCGCCAAGCACCTGAGGCGGGAGGCCGGCGTCGTGCTGTCCGGTCGCTTTACCAGCCGCTGCGGGTTGGCGTGTGGCCCTTGCGTGCGTCGTCGGGCATGGCCATTTCGGCGCGGAGTCCCAACAGGCGGATCGGGCGGTCGGGCTCCATTTTTGAGGTAAGGTCCAGGGCTTGGGCCAGGACTTCGCTGCGGTCGAAGGTCTCCGGGATCTTCCGGGCGTAGGTCTTGGTGAAGAACGGTTTGTAGCGGACCTTCAGCGTCAGCCCAACAACGGGGCGGCCCTCGGCGGTGACGTCCTCAAGGACCCGGGCGGTGAGTTCCTTGATGGCGTCCTCGATTTGCTCGGCCTCCGTGAGGTCCTGCTGGAAGGTGGTCTCGCGGCCGTGGGCCCGGGCTACCCAGGGCGTATCGTCTACTTCCGTGGCTCCTTCGCCGCGACCGAGCTGGGCGTACCAAGGACCCATCTTGGGGCCGAACTCCTGGACCAGGCTGTTTGGGTCAATGGCTGCGAGTTCATTGACTGTGGTGATGCCGTGGGCCGCGAGTCTTTTGGAGATCTTGGGACCAACACCCCAAAGGTCCTTCGTGGGCCGTGCACCCATGACGTCGAGCCAGTTCTCCTGGGTGAGCCGGAAGATGCCCGCTGGCTTGCCGAAGTCGGTCGCGTTCTTGGCACGAACCAGGTTGTCGCCGATGCCCACGCTGCAGTGCAACCGCGTGTTTTCCAGCACGGCAGCCTGGATCTGCTTGGCGTAGGCCTCGGGGTCATCCGTTGTGACGCCAACAAAGGCCTCGTCCCAGCCAAGGACCTGCACCGTGGCTCCGGGCTGTTCCCTGAGGGTGGTCATCACAACCTCCGAGGCCGCGAGGTACGCCTCCTGGTCGACGGGGAGGATGATGGCCTCGGGCACTTTCCGTGCGGCAATGCGGAGGGGCATCCCTGAGCCAACGCCGAAGGCCCTCGCCTCATAGGACGCCGTGGACACTACCGCCCGTTCCGTGGGATCGCCTCGGCCGCCCACAATGAGGGGCTTCCCAGCGAGTTCAGGCCGCCGCAAGATCTCGACGGCAGCGATGAACTGGTCGAGATCTACGTGCAGGACCCACGGGATTCCGCTCACGGGACCAGTCTGCCCGGTCTTGGGCGGCGCTGTCTGTACCTTCGCCACCGACTTTGGGCTCCCCGTCGTCGAAAATCCATCTGATTTTGGGCGAGTTCGACGGCGGGCGGCGGCAAAGTGGGTGGTGGCGGTACGGGGCATGAGCGAGTACGGCCACGCCACGCCGGTTCGGCTGTACACACAGGTTATTTGCGGACTTCGAAGAATCCTTTTAGGTCAATAGCGTCGAGGCATGATCATTCAAGCTGGCTTCGACTTTGAAATACTCGCGTGTCCGTACATCCTTCACGGCCGAACCGTACTTCCGCGGATTGTGCTCATTGGGCTGGACGCCGACATGTGCTTGGATATCGTCACCGTCATCACGGATGACTAAGCAGGATGCCTAACGCCGTACTTTAAAGAAATTCTTGATGCGTTACGGCACCAAGACACCAAGTATTTCGCAATCGCGCACTCCGGGCGCTGGTCGGAGAATTGTGATGGCTCTGAGCCAGTCCTAGCCGAAGCAGCGATACTCAAAGCACTGGCTGAAGCCGAGCTTGACTTGCAGATGATCTGTCATTTCGGCATAGACGAAATTGGCTACACGTGCTCTGGTCCTCATTCGTACTTCGACACCTACTACAACCTCCTGCCGGAAACCCAGGTCCATTGGAGCCACTCACCGCTGGGCAAATGCTGTTGAGATAGCCAGCGAGTGGTTTAGGTGCCGAATGGCAGGTCATAATCCGTCACGTGAAATCTTGAGAAAGTCAATGACATTAGAGTTACTCTGCCCGCGCTCCTGCAGGCAATAGCTGACCGCCATGGGGGCGGAGAATTATGGGGAATAACGCGTGTCGTTGACCAAATCTACCGGGCCAATGAGAATGCTCGGGTTACTACTGGCTGTCTGTCTATCTTTCGCGTTTTCGCCGCTGACTGCTGCGACTGCCGCGTCTGACGTCTCGGCCCCGGTGCTTGTGAGCTCCACTGTCACGCCCAAGACCTTCAACCTCAGCACCGGACCTGCAACGGTCAAGGTCACCGTCCGCATAACCGACACGACCGGAACCACGGCACCAACCCTGTCCCTCGGCCACACAACAACCAGCCAAAGCCACGGTTTCGGGACCGCAACACTCATCTCAGGCACCACCAAAGACGGAACCTGGGAACGAACCATGACCATCCCCCAAGGCTCAGCCCTCGGACAATGGAACGTCACACTCTTCCCACTCCGAGACAGCCTCGGAAACTCCGGATCATTCCAAACCCTCAGCACAATCACCCTCAGCGGAACACCAACCGACACATCCGCCCCGGTGCTTGTGAGCTCCACTGTCACGCCCAAGACCTTCAACCTCAGCACCGGACCTGCAACGGTCAAGGTCACCCTCCGCATAACCGACACGATCGGAACCACGGCACCAACCCTGTCCCTCGGCCACACAACAACCAGCCAAAGCCACGGTTTCGGGACCGCAACACTCATCTCAGGTACCACCAAAGACGGAACCTGGGAACGAACCATGACCATCCCCCAAGGCTCAGCCCTCGGACAATGGAACGTCACACTCTTCCCACTCCGAGACAGCCTCGGAAACTCCGGATCATTCCAAACCCTCAGCACAATCACCCTCAGCGGAACACCAACCGACACATCCGCCCCGGTGCTTGTGAGCTCCACTGTCACGCCCAAGACCTTCAACCTCAGCACCGGACCTGCAACGGTCAAGGTCACCCTCCGCATAACCGACACGACCGGAACCACGGCACCAACCCTGTCCCTCGGCCACACAACAACCAGCCAAAGCCACGGTTTCGGGACCGCAACACTCATCTCAGGCACCACCAAAGACGGAACCTGGGAACGAACCATGACCATCCCCCAAGGCTCAGCCCTCGGACAATGGAACGTCACACTCTTCCCACTCCGAGACAGCCTCGGAAACTCCGGATCATTCCAAACCCTCAGCACAATTAGCGTGAATAGCGCACTGACCAGCCGTACACCGACCATAACCGGCACGCCGAAGGCTGGCTACGTCCTGACAGCCAACCCGGGCACCTGGGGACCAGCACCCGTAACGCTCACCTACCAGTGGTACCGGACCGGCATCGCAATCCCAGGCGCCACAGCCCCAACCTACAAACTCACCGGCACAGACACCGGAAAAACCCTCACCGTCAAAGTCACCGGCACCAAGACCGGATACGTCACGGCAAGCACTACATCGGCCCCAACCACAACAATCGCTGCCGGTGTCCTCACGTCAGCAGCCCCGACCATAACCGGCACGCCGAAGGCGGGCTACGTCCTGACAGCCAACCCGGGCACCTGGGGACCAGCACCCGTAACGCTCACCTACCAGTGGTACCGGACCGGCATCGCAATCCCAGGCGCCACAGCCCCAACCTACAAACTCACCGGCACAGACACCGGAAAAACCCTCACCGTCAAAGTCACCGGCACCAAGACCGGATACGTCACGGCAAGCACTACATCGGCCCCAACCACAACAATCGCTGCCGGTGTCCTCACGTCAGCAGCCCCGACCATAACCGGCACGCCGAAGGCGGGCTACGTCCTGACAGCCAACCCGGGCACCTGGGGACCAGCACCCGTAACGCTCACCTACCAGTGGTACCGGACCGGCATCGCAATCCCGGGCGCCACAGCCCCAACCTACAAACTCACCGGCACAGACACCGGAAAAACCCTCACCGTCAAAGTCACCGGCACCAAGACCGGATACGTCACGGCAACTGTTGCATCAGCTTCGACTTCAGCGGTCGTCCCGTAGGGTCGCTCAAACTACATTTGTTGTTGGTATGGCTGGGCTGTGCCTTCGCCACCTTTTGAGCTGCCCGGGCGCCGAAATCAAGCTGTTTTGGGCGAGTTCGACGGCGGGCGGCGGCAAAGTGGGTGGTGGAGGCACGGGGCGTGTGCCGAGAACGCCGGCGCCGCCGAAGCGCCGGAGCCACCCGGCGCCCCGTGCCACTCTGTCCCGGCTACCCTCTTCACCGGCATTAAGCTGAGATGGTGCAATTTTCCCTTTGGCTGGCCTTGGTTGGTGCCGGCACCCTGATCAGTTTCACGCCCGGCGCCGGGGCCATCTTCACCATGAGCAACTCGCTCAATTCGGGCTTCCGCCGCTCCATTTGGGGAATTCTCGGCCAACAGGTTGCACTGGTGATCCACATCGTGATCGTCGCCCTGGGCGTTGGCGTGCTGGTTTCCAATTCGCCGCTGATCTTCAACATCATTCGCTACGCCGGCGCGGCCTACCTCGTGTACCTGGGCATCCGGCAGTTCCTGCACAAGCCAGACCTGGACAAAGAAGAGGTGGAGGACAAGAAGAACGAGCCCGCCCTGTCGATGTTCCAGCGCGGCATCTGGGTCAACCTGCTGAACCCCAAGGCGATCGTGTTCTTCCTGGCGTTCATGCCGCAGTTCATCAAGCCGGACCAGCCCCTTGTTCCGCAGTACCTGGTGCTGACGGCGACCGTTCTGGCGATCGACATCCTGGTCATGTGGCTCTTCTTCGCCCTCGCGGCACGGTCCTTCCAGCGTTTCACCCACAACGCCCACGGCCAGAAGATCCTGAACCGCATCTTCGGGTGCCTGTTCGTCCTGGTGGGCATCCTGCTGGCGGTCATCCACTAACGCTGGTCAGCCCTGCGCCGTCGAGCCACGGACCACCAGCGAACTCTCCAGCGTCACGTGCGGCTCGGCCAGGGGAACCCCCTCGATCAGCCCCCGCAACTGTTCCCCCGCCTTGCGGCCCAGCGGTGTCGCGGGCAGGTGAACAGTAGTCAGACTGGGGTTGCTGGTTGCGGAATAAGGCAGGTCGTCGAAACCCGCTACAGCAAGCTCATCGGGGATCCGGACGCCCTCCACCCGTGCTTCCTGCAGTACGCCATAGGCGTGTGTATCGGTACCGCAGACGACGGCGGTCACGCCTGCCGCTTTCCACGAAGGCCAGGCGGAGGCGAAGGCAGCCGCGGCCTCTCCAACATCGATCGAGGTGCTGATGACGTGGTCCTCCGAGACGAGCAGGCCGCACGATGCAGCCTCCTCGAGGAACGCCTGACGCCGTAGCTGGAACGTGGCCGTGCCCGTAATACCGTCCACATAGGCGGCCCGGGTGTGCCCGGCGGAAGCCAAGTGTCGGGCAAGTTCGCGTGCCCCCTGCGCAACATCCAGGTTTACCGACGGAGCGAAGGTCTCCAGCCCCGGAGCATCCAGCAGCACCAACGGGCCGCTGGCGGACAGATCCTTCAGAAACTCCGCGCTCGGCGCGCCCACCAGCAGCCCCGCCGGTCGCAGGGACAGGAGTTTCCGGACGTCGTCTGCCTGCGGCGATTCGCCGGCGTCGGTCACGGAGAGCAGCAGTTGGTAGTCAGCGCCCAACGACTCACGGACCCCGGCAATGACGTTGGCAAAGAACGGGTTGGACACGTCCGGGGTTACCAGGATGACGATCGAGCTGACCCCGCGGGCCAAGGAACTCCCGATGCTGTCCACCACGTAACCAAGCTCGGCGATGGCGGTCCGGACCCGGGAGATGTTGTCTTCCGAGACGCGCCCCTGCGTCTTGCCGTTGGCAACCAGGGAGACTGTCGCCGTCGAAACGCCCGCCTTCGCTGCAACCATGGCGGCCGTGACCCGGGGCGCGCGTTTGCCGAGGTGGGCGGGGGTTTCCATGCATCGATCCTAGCGTTGTTACGCAACCGACAGGCAGCACAATGCATCAAGCGCTTGACGTACCCCACGTTAAGCGTTTGACGTAACCCCAAGCGAAGTGCCATGATTCCCCTGAATGCTTAGCGCCCTGTCCGGCGCCGGCACCACCCCAGAAAGCCAAGAACTCCGGACAGGCCCCAATGACGTGGAGAGAAACGTGGAAACCAACACCCGCAAAAAGATCATTCTTGATTGCGATCCTGGCCATGACGACGCAGTGGCATTGCTGCTGGCACACGGCAACCCGGACATCGAACTGCTGGCCGTGACCACGGTGGTAGGCAACCAGACCCTCGAGAAGGTCACGCGCAACGCCCTTTCAGTGGCGACCATCGCGGGCATCACCGGCGTTCCGTTCGCCGCCGGTTGCGACCGACCCCTGGTGCGGACCATCGAAACGGCCCCCAGCATCCACGGAGACTCCGGCATGGATGGCCCGGAGCAGCCCGAGTCCGCCATCGAGCTTGACCCGCGCCACGCCGTCGACCTCATCATCGAAACCGTCATGGCACATGAGCCTGGCACCGTCACACTGGTTCCCACCGCCGGCCTCACCAACATTGCGATGGCGGCCCGCAAGGAGCCCCGCATCGTGGAACGCGTCAAGGAAGTTGTCCTCATGGGCGGCGGCTACCACGTGGGCAACTGGAGCGCCGTTGCCGAGTTCAACATCATCATCGACCCCGAGGCCGCACACATCGTGTTCAACGAGAAGTGGCCCGTGGTGATGGTTGGCCTGGACCTCACGCACCAAGCGCTGGCCACGGACGAGGTGGTCAACAACATTGCCAAAATCGGAACCAAGCCCGCCAAGTTCGTCCTGGAGCTCATGGAGTTCTTCAAGAAGACCTACAAGGACGCCCAGGGCTTCGACTTCCCGCCGGTCCACGATCCCTGCGCCGTCGCCTACGTCATCGACCCCACCGTCATGACCACCCGCAAGGTCCCCGTGGACATCGAACTGCAGGGCAAGCTCACCCTCGGCATGACCGTGGCCGACTTCCGGGCACCCGCACCGGAGGACTGCCACACCTCCGTCGCCGTGGATTTGGACCACAAGAAGTTCTGGGACCTGGTCACCGATGCGATCGAGCGGATCGGCGAGCCCGACGGCGGCACTTCCTCAGGCGCGCACGTCGCGGAAACGGTTCTGGCAGGAGAGGCCAAGTAATGTCCGTCCCCGCAACAACCAGAGGCAACGTCACAGCCCTCATGGTCGCCCTGCTGGCAGCGTGCGTGGCGTTCCAGCTCAACGCTTCCATGCTCAGCCCGGCCCTGGTCACCATGGGCAACGAACTCCAGACCGACCAAGCCACCATCGGTCTCTCGCAGACCTGGTTCTTCACGGCCGCAGCACTGTTCTCCCTGTTCCTTCCCCGCCTGAGCGACATCGTCGGCCGTAAGAAGATCCTCGTGGGCATGATGGTCCTCATGGCGATCGGCTCGGTCATCGCCGCCTTGGCTCCGGACGTGACGTGGCTGTTTGTGGGCCGCATCATCCAGGGCGTCAGCGGCCCCACGGTTCCGCTCTGCCTGATCATGCTCCGCTCGGCAGTCAGCAACCCGCGCAAGTACGGCGCGCTCATGGGCCTCATTACGGCAGTCAACGGCGGCGTGGCCGGCGTCGACTCGTTCGTGGGTGGCTACTTCGCTGAGAACTTCGGTTTCCGCAGCATCTTCTGGCTCATGGTTGCACTGGCTGTCGTCGCGACAGCACTGATCGCATTCCTGGCCGGCGAAAGCAAGCCCGCCGCGGGCACCACCATGGACTGGCTCGGCGTGTTCTTCATCGTCATCGCCGTGGGCGCCCTGCTCACTGCCCTGAACGAGGGCGCCAAGCTCGCGTCGGCATTCGACGGCGGTACGCTGGCCCTCGCCGTCGGACTCACGGTCATTGCCGTCGTCGCATTCGCCGCCTTCTGGGCCGTGGAGAAGCGCGCCCAGCAGCCGATGGTCGAGATCGTCCACCTGCGCCAGCGCTCCACGTGGGCGCCCCTGCTGACCACTACGCTCACCATGACCGGTATCTTCGCGGTGATCAACGGCATCGTCCCGGCCTTCGTCCAGGCTGCAAATCCGGGATTCGGCGTGGGACCAACCGAGATGTCCCTCATCATCCTCACTCCGTACGCCCTTCTGGGTTGGCTCTTCGGCCCGATCAGCGGCCGGCTGGCCCCGGTCCTCGGCTACACCAAGGTGCTGCGCATCGGTATGGTCGGCAGCCTCGTCGCATTGGCGATCATTGCCCTCTTCGGCCTCAACAGCCTTCCGATGATGATTGCCGGCACGGCCTTGTTGGGCATCATGTACGCCGGTACCGTCAACATCATGCTGAACGGACTCGGCGTGGTGCTCTCGCCCAAGGGCAACCCCGGCTTCCTCCCCGGCATGAACGCCGGCGCCTTCAACCTCGGTGCCGGCCTGAGCTTCCTGGTCCTGCCCGCCGTTCTGGTGGCTACCTCAGCGATGGGTGACGCGAAAGCTTCCTACTTGACCGTCGTCGTCGTTGGTTTTGCCATCACGTTCGCCGCGTTCGCGGCCTCGCTGCTGATTCCCAAGCCGGTTGACGCCGAGGTCCACGAGGACGAAGAGGTGGCTGCGTGAGCACACCCGGAATCGTAGTGGTGGGTTCGCTCAACGCCGACCTGACCATCTACACAGAACGCCTTCCCCAGCCGGGTGAAACGGTGCACGGCAACGGCTTCGCGGTGAACCCGGGCGGCAAGAGCGCCAACCAGGCGGTGGCAGCCAGCAAGCTCGGCGGCCGGGTCAGCCTGATCGGTGCAGTGGGCGAGGACCCCAACGGCATCATGCTCCTGGACTCGACAGCCAGCGCCGGAGTGGACGTCTCGCGCGTCCGACGCTCGGACACCGCAACCGGCGTCGCTGTGATCTCGGTGGATGCGCGCGGCGAGAACAGCATCATCATCTCTGCCGGCGCCAACGGCACCCTTTCCCCCGCCGACGTCGACTTCGCCGCCTTCCGGGACGCCGCCGTCGTGTGCCTCTGCCTGGAGGTCGGCATCGATACCGTCGTGGCCGCCGCCCAGGCCGGGCACGACGCCGGGGCTACCGTCCTGCTGAACCTCTCGCCGTACGCCGATGTGCCGGAGTTGTTGGCCGGCTTGAGCGACGTGCTGCTGGTCAACGCGCACGAGGCCGCACTGTTCCTTGGTTCCGAGGCGAACATTCCTTCCGCCGATGCGAACGCCGAAGCGTGGGAGCCCGTCCGCAGCCAGTTCGCCGACCGGGGCCTGCAACGGGTTCTCGTGACACTCGGCTCGCAGGGTTCGGTGGTGCTGGACTCGCTGGCACGGGGGGAGCAGCTCACCCGGATCGCTCCGACGCGCGTCAATGCGGTGGACACCACGGGTGCCGGCGATGCGTTTACAGGAGCTGTGGCTGCGCGTTTGGCCGCGGGTGACTCGCTGGTGGACGCCGCGTCATTCGCTTCTGTTGCGGCCGCGTTGGCTGCGACCAAGAAGGGAACCCAGGCCGCTTACGCAACCCTCGAGGAAGTCACAGCAGCCCGCGACGCCTAACCCGCCCCGGCACCCAACTGGGTCGCATTTGTGCGCGTTTTGAGCCCTCAAAACGCGCACAAATGCGACCCAGTTGGGCTAAACGGAGCGGCGGGCGGCTCGTTGGGCTGCGCGTTCCACGGCCTTGCGGGTCAGTACTCCGTGGCCGGCCATGAGCCGGGGAACCACGATGTACACGGCGAGCGGGACCACCAATGCCGTCAAGAGGAGCGCGCGCAGCACCGGGTGCCACGGTTCCATCAACGGTCCGAGGGCAAGCATGCCAATGGACACCAGCGGGAAAATGGCGAGCCACGTGATCAGCGCACGCATGTGCACGGAAGGGATGTGCGGGCGTGCAGGAGCAGCAGCAGAAGGCGGTGCGGCGGCGGACTCGGCGGTCGTTTTGGAAGCGGCAGGGGCGGTCATCGGATTCTCCAACCAGATAGTTGCAATTGGCTTGGCACCACCCTAACCGGACCGCGATCCAATTACAACCACTTAGTTGGAAACTGGTAATATGACCCTATGGCGTGGGACACAGAAAGAACCAAAGGGCTGTTGCTGAAAGCTGCAACGGCGGAGTTCTGCGCCCGCGGACTTGCCGGTGCACGCATCGACCGTATTGCGTCCGAGGCCGGCGTCAACAAAGAGCGGATTTACCAGTACTTCGGCAATAAGAACGCACTTTTCGACGCCGTGATCGTCACCGCACTCAGCACGCTGATGGATGAGGTTCCCATCGAAGGCCACGGCCCGGAAGCCATGGCGGACTATGCAGGCCGGCTTTTTGACCACCACCAACAGGACGCGACGGCTCCGCGGCTCCTGTTCTGGGAAGGCCTGGAACGGGGCACCGAAGTGGTCGGACTGCCCAAGCGCATGGCCAACTGTGCCTCCAAGGTCAACAGCACCATCGCAGCCCTCCCCGGCGTTTCGCGGGAAGATGCCGGCGATCTGCTGATCACCATCGTGAGCCTCTGCGATTCGGCCCCTGTCCTGCCTGCACTGGACGGCCTTATGGCGGGCAATGACCCCGGGCGTATCGGAAGGCGACGCGCCGCCGTCGTGCGTACCGTCTACCTGGCGGCCGCAGCGCTGGCCGCCGAAGCGGCGGAAGCAGCCGATGCTGCGGAAGCCGGAGCCGAACCCGCGCACAGCCTCTAACGCCCAAACGTCGAATGTGACAGATTCGACACCGAAAATGACATTCCTGTGGAGTGGCGCCCTAGCCAAAGAGGGGTGCCATCAACCATGCTTGCAGAATGTACTCAAAGACGAGCCCATACCGCATCATTACGGTCTGCACAGGAAACATCTGCCGCTCCCCCATGGCGGCCCTCATGCTGACCGAAGCCTTCGCCGCGGAAGGGCTCGCCGACCTTGTGGACGTCGATTCCGCAGGAACCACGGCTTACGAAGTCGGGCACGGAATCGACCCCCGCGCAGCCCGCATCCTGACCACCCAGCACATCGCTTCCGAAGACCACCTCGCCCGGGAATGGCGGCGGGAATGGTTCGCCGAACGCGACCTTATCCTTGCCCTGGACGTGGACCACTTCGGGTGGCTGCAGGAAGGCGCGCCGGACGACGAATCGTTGGGCAAGGTCCGGATGCTCCGCAGCTTCGACCCCCGGATGACTGGCAAAAGCACCCTTGACCTGGGCATCGAAGACCCCTGGTACGGCGGACACACGGACTTCGAAAACACCTGGACGCTCATCCACGCGGCCATCCCGGGAATTGTGCGGCACGTCAAGGAAGCAATCGCCGGACAAGCCAACCAGCCCCAGCAGGTAACCTCTATGTCATGACCCCTGCACCCGTGATCATTGCTGTCGACGGGCGTTCCGGAGCAGGCAAGACCACGCTGGCCGTCGAGTTGGCGGCCCGGTTGCGGGAGCACCACAAGGTGTCCATGTTCCATCTTGAGGACATCTACCCCGGCTGGAACGGCCTTGCCCCGGGCATCGAACGCTACGTTGCCACCGTCCTCACACCCTTAAGCCGGAACCTGGCCGCCGAATGGACCAGTTGGGACTGGGAGCGCCACGGCGATGGGCACCACCAGGTCACCCAGCCCGCCGAGATCGTGATCGTGGAAGGTGTCGGGGCCGCTTCTGCCGCCGCACGGCCCATGCTGGACGTCGTCGTGTGGGTCGAAGCGACAGGCGAGGAGCGCCGCCGTCGTGCTTTGGAGCGGGACGGAAGCACCTACGAGCCCTACTGGGACACCTGGGCTGCCCAGGAGGATGACTGGCTGGCCACGGACCCCGTGGGTGACCATGCGGACATCCGGGTCCTGAACCGCGCGGACGGCAGCGCGCCGACCGACGTCCTCAACGCCATGCCGTACTTGCCCGCACTTTCGGCCGTCCTGGCTCCCGAACTCAGCGCCCGCCGCGGCCTCCGGCTCAGGTCCGAACGGATCGATGCCGCCCCGGACGCCGCCGTGCTGTTCGGCTCACTGTACGGCCGCTCCGCCAACGCGGTGTGGTTGGATTCGTCCAACTACGCCACCGCGATCACCGGTGGAACCCAGGCGGCTGCCCGGAGCCGCTTCAGCATCCTGGCCGACGACGGCGGCGCGTTCGGACAGTCTGTAGAGCACCGGTCCGGGACTACTTTGGTGACTGCCGGATCCGCTACGGCCCAAACGTCGGGGCCGTTTTTCCGCTGGCTCGACTCCGTGTGGGGGCGCAAGGCAGTCCGCGCTCCCGAGGGCTACGACGGCCAGTTCACCCTGGGCTGGCTTGGATACCTGGGTTATGAGCTGAAGCGCGAGACCGGCGGCAACGATGTCCGCTCCCTCACTCCGGATGCGGCCCTCCTCTTCGCGGGGCGCGCCGTGGTGCTGGACCACCGCGACCGCGCCGTGTGGCTGCTGGCCCTGGACGCCCCCGACGCCGATCAATGGTTCAGCGCGGCACGCGCCTCTGTCGCGGCTGCTTCGAGCAGCGAAAGTGCCGGTGTGCACCCGGCCACAACCCACCCCGCCTCCGGCCGCCGCGCCGCCGGCCGGCCGGTCACCGCCGGTGCCCCATCCGCCCTCGTTGGTTCCATCCCCGGGTTCACCTGCCGCGACTCCGCTACCGACTACAAGCGGAAGATCGCCGACGCCCAGCACGAAATCAGCGAAGGCAACTCCTACGAAGTCTGCCTTACCACCACCCTTGAAGCCGGTGACCCGGGCCTCGATCCGTGGCAAACCTACCTGGCGCTGCGTCGCCGGAACCCCGCGCCGTTCGCAAGTTACCTGAAGTTCGGCGGGCTCGTGGCGGCCAGCACCTCACCGGAGCGCTTCCTCAGGATCCTGTCCGACGGCGGCATGCGGGCCGAGCCGATCAAGGGCACCCGCCGCCGGTCCAAGGATGACGCCGAAGACATCCGCTTGCGGCATGAGCTCGAGGAGTCACTCAAGGACCGTGCGGAGAACATCATGATCGTGGACCTCCTCCGCAACGACCTGAGTCACTACGCCGTGCCGGGATCCGTCACCGTGAGCCGCCTCTGTGCGATTGAAAGTTATGCCACGGTCCACCAGATGGTCAGCACCGTGGATGCACAGCTTCGGCCGGGGGCTCCCAGGGCTGAAGCCGTCGCCGCCGCGTTTCCTGCCGGTTCCATGACCGGCGCGCCCAAGATCAGCACCATGGACATCCTGGACCGTCTTGAGTCCGGGCCCCGCGGAATGTATTCGGGCGCCGTGGGGTATTTCTCCATGAACGCCGCGACGGACCTTGCCGTAGTGATCCGCACGCTGGTGGTGAACCCTGAAGCGCCCGAGGGGCGGACCCTCACGCTGGGCGTGGGGGGAGCCATCACTGCAGACTCGGTGGCGGATGAAGAATACGAGGAAATCCGGACCAAGGCGTACGGGGTGCTCTCTACGCTGGGGGCGGACTTCCCCTCCTGAGGGTTACTGCAGGGTGGCAGTCAGGCGCGCCACGTTGTCCACATACTTGGCCAGTGGTGGCCGGTGCATCCAGTCGTCCAGGGTCAATTCCGTGGAGACCTCACGGTAGGTCGATTCCACGGCCCGCATGAGGTTGACCGTCTCAGCGCCCAGCAACATCACCGAAACCTCCATGTTCAGGGAGAAGGACCGCATGTCCATGTTGCTGGAGCCCAGGACGGCTACTTCGTCGTCGATCGTGAAGTGCTTGGCGTGGAGGACGTACGGGGCCTTGTAGAGGTAGATCCGGACGCCGGCCTCCAGCAGGGCCTCGTAGTAGGAGCGCTGGGCGTGGTGCACCAGGAACTGGTCGCCCTTCTCCGAGACGAACAGTTCCACGTCCACCCCGCGCTGGGCTGCCGTGGTGATGGCGTACAGCAGCGAATCGTCCGGCACGAAGTATGGGCTGCAGATGGAAATCCTGTGTTGGGCGGAGTAGATCAGGGTGTTGAACAGGCGCAGGTTGTTTTCCGTGGAGAACCCGGGACCGCTCGGGACCACTTGCGCGGTGACGTGCCCGGGGTTCGGCCCGGTGGGCAACCGCAGCTGCCCTTCCAGCGACTCGTCCGTTTCGCTCAGCCAGTCGGTGGCGAACACCACGTTGAGCGTGGGCACAATGGGACCTTCCAGCCGTGCCATGAGCTCCACCCATTTCCGGCCAACCTTGCGGTGCTTGGGGTTGTTGTAGGAGGGCTCGATCAGGTTCTGGGAGCCAGTGAACGCCAGGACACCATCGATCACCAGGATCTTGCGGTGGTTCCTCAGGTCCGGGCGCCGCCACTGTCCGTGGATGGGCAGCAGCGGAAGCATCGGCTTCCACTGGATCTTGCTCGCCTTGAGCCTGCGCACCAAGCGCCGGTAGCCCTTGATGCGGAGGGTGCCGATGTGGTCGAAGAGCAGCCGTACCGTGACACCGCGTTCTGCGGCCCTCTCCAGTTCCGTGAGCAGTTCGTCGGTCATGAAATCGCTGCTCATGATGTAGAACTCGGCATTGACGTACTCCTTGGCACCGCGGACGGCTTCCGCCATGGCCTTGAGGGACTCGTCATAGCCCGGAATCAGTTCCACTTTGTTACCGTCCACCATGGGAAGCGAGCCCAGCTGGTGGTTGAGTTCGCCTGCCGAGCGCACCCATTCGGGACCGGAATATTCGCTGGCCGGATCCGCCAGCTCGGAAGTGACGGAACGGACCCGGTGGTTCACCGCTTCCTGCTGCTCCCTCCGCCGCTTGGAAAGCTTGAAATTTCCGAACAGCAGGAAAAGCACGAAGCCAAGGGACGGGATCAGGAAGATGGCCAGGAGCCAGGCCATGGCAGTGGTGGGGCGGCGGTTGCCGGGGATGATGCCCAGCAGCACGATCCGCATGATGACTTCCGCGATGGCCCAGACACCCACGAGCCACGTCCACTCGGGGCCAAACGGAAACGGAAAAAGCACTCGACAAACCCCCACGGTCCGAATACAAACAGTGACCTCAGCCTATCCGCCCGCCCGTGGTGGAGGGCGCCACTAAGCTTGGAACATGACTTCACCTGCCCCTACGGTCCTTGTTTTCCTGGATCCGGCCTTCCCCAACGGCCGCGTTGCCGACTCCAGCCAGCCCCAGCTCATGGCCACGGACCTCGGTGCCACCCGTGGTGATGGCGTGTTCGAGTCGCTACTGGCCGTCGAGGGCAAGCCGCGCAAAGTGCAGGCGCACCTGAACCGGCTGGGCAGCTCGGCCGCGGCGTTGGACCTCGCCGTTCCGGAGCAGGATGCCTGGCGCAGGGCCATCGACACTGCCATCACCGAGTTCCGTTCCGCCCACCCCGCGCCTACTCCCGAAGAAGACGAAGTCGTCGTCAAGCTCCTGGTGACCCGGGGCGTGGAAGGTGCAGCCAGCCCCACGTGCTGGGTCCAGGCTTCGCCTTCACCCGCGGGCAGCCGCCGGCAGCGGGAGACGGGTATCGACGTCGTACTTCTGGACCGGGGCTTCGACACCGAAGCCGGCGAGCGCGCACCCTGGCTGCTGCTGGGCGCCAAGACGCTCTCCTATGCGGTGAACATGGCTGCGCTGCGCTATGCGCACAAGCAGGGTGCCGATGACGCCATCTTCACCTCCACAGACGGGCGCGTCCTGGAGGGGCCGACGTCCACTGTGCTGTTGGCCCACCTGGAAACAGTCGACGACGGCGAAGGTTCAGTCCGCACGGTGCGTCGCCTGATCACTCCCCAACTGGACAGCGGCATCCTTCCGGGCACGTCGCAAGGCGCGCTTTTCGCGGCCGCCAAAGCTGCCGGCTGGGAGCTTGGCTACGGCCCGCTGGTTCCGCAGGACCTTTTTGACGCCGACGCCGTGTGGCTGATTTCGAGCATTCGCCTGATCGCACCGGTGAACCACATCAACGGCCACGAGATCGGATCACCAGCCGTCCGCAAGCAGCTCACGGCTGAACTCAACGAGTTGTTCGCCGGCATCGAGTAATCCTTGCAGAAGCTCCGCTTGGAACTTAGCAGGTCGAAAGCAGAGTAATTGCTCGCATGACTTACTGATAAGGAAATCTTGGTCTCGCTCAGGGTGCCCGCCCGTCTATGCGAGGGGTTTCTTATCCTCCTTGAAATGGGTGTTTGTCGTGTGATGAATCTTGTCTTCGTGTTAGTTGGATCACTCCAACGGCACGGCACTTCCAAGACTTTGCTGTCTACTTCCCGGAGGGAACATGGGACACAGCTCCCCACTCAAAGCCGAGGTATCGGCACCTGAGGCGCAGCCTGAAGAGGGCGCCTCATCAGGCCTCCGCCGGTCCATGGAGGCCCGGCACCTGGTCATGATCGCCATGGGAGGCGTCATTGGTTCAGGCCTGTTCGTCAGCTCGGGGTACACCATCGCCACCGCCGGCCCGCTCGGCGCAGTCATCGCATTCCTGATCGGCGCCGTGGTGGTCTATCTGGTGATGGCGTGCCTGGGGGAACTCGCCGTCGCATTCCCCGTTTCAGGCGCATTCCACATCTATGCTGCCCGCACCATCGGGCCGGCCACCGGCTTTGCCACGGCTTGGTTGTACTGGCTCTGCTGGGCGGTGGCCCTGGGGTCGGAGTTCACAGCGGCCGGCCTGCTCATGCAGCGGTGGTTCCCGGGCGTTGACGTCTGGATCTGGTGCTTCGTCTTCGCCACGGTCCTGTTCACCCTCAATGCCATCTCGTCGCGTGTCTTCGGTGAATCGGAATTCTGGTTCGCACTGATCAAGGTCGCCGCCGTCGTCGGCCTGATCATCCTGGGCGGCGCTGCCCTGCTGGGCTTCCACCCCCTCGCCGAGGGCGGCTACCCGTCGCTGACCGAGAACTTCTCCACGGATGCAGGGCTGTTCCCCAACGGCTTCACGGGTGTCTTCGTGACCTGCCTGGCGGTCTTCTACGCGTTCTCCGGCTCGGAGCTGATCGGCGTCGCCGCCGGCGAAACAGCCAACCCGGGCGCGAACATCCCCAAGGCCATGCGGACTACTGTCATCCGGCTCATGATCTTCTTCGTCGGGGCGATCACGGTTATCGCCGCCACCATCCCCTACGAGAAAGTGAGCGTGGACGAGAGCCCGTTCGTCACGGTCTTCTCCATGCTGGGCATCCCCTTCGCGGCGGACATCATGAACTTCGTGATCATCACCGCGCTGCTGTCAGCCGGTAACTGCGGCCTGTTCTCCTGCGCGCGCATGCTGTTCTCGCTGGCCGACGAAGGCCACGCCCCCAAGGCCTTCAAGAAGCTCACCAAGCGCGGAATCCCTCTCGTGGCGCTCTGTGTGAGCATGCTCGGTGGCCTTGCCTCCCTGGTCAGCAGCATCGTGGCACCCGCCACCGTTTACCTGGTGCTGGTCTCCATAGCCGGTTTCGCCACGGTGGGTGTGTGGATGTCCATCGTGGCCTCGCACTTCGTGTACCGGCGAACCTTTGTCCGCAACGGCGGTGATCTTGCATCGCTCCCCTACCGGGCGCCGCTGTTCCCGCTGGTTCCGATCCTTGCGTTCGCGCTCTGCGTGGTGTCCCTCATAGGTATCGCCTTCGATCCCAACCAGGTGGCTGCGTTGTTGTTCGGCATTCCGTTCGTGGGCGCCTGCTATGCGTTCTTCCACTTCAAGTACGGACGACGGCGGAAGCTTGCCTCGCCTGCCACGGAAAAGGTTTCACCCTAGGGGGTGTGCCGCCACCACCAACTTTGAGCCGACGGACACCCAACACGCCGGGAAAATCCTGGCCTCGAGCTGGCTGTGGGCCCAAAGAAGGTGGTGGCGGCAAGCCCCAGGCGTGCTTGGACTACTTCCTGGCCGCCCGGACGGGGTGCTCACTCAGGATGGAGAGGCGGTTGAAGGCGTTGATGCCGATCGCCGCCATGCAGATCACGCTGATCTGGGCATCCGTGTAATGCAGCCGGGCTTTCTCGAAGAGTTCAAAGGTGGGCCGCGACGTGCTCATGCGGGTGATCTGCTCTGCGATCTCCATGGCGGCGACTTCGTGGGGCTCGAACAGTTGGACTTCACGGTAGACGGGCACCAAGGACAGACGCTGCTCGGTCTCGCCGTATTTCAGCGCCCGGCGGTGATGCAGGTCCAGGCAAAAGGCACAGCCGTTGATTTGCGAGCACAGATAATTGATGAGCTCCAGGGTCCGGCGGGGGACCCCAAGCCTGTCCGCCTCGTCCACCAGTTGCTGGGAGTAGTGGCTCAGCGTTGAGTACAGTTCGGGCTGTTGTTTGTCCAGATAACCGGCAAGGCGGTGCGTTGTTTCCTGTTCGGGCATACGTGGAGCTTAACGCACCGGCCTGCGCGGAAGGACCGCGGGAAACCCGACGGTATATGAGAGAGGATCACTCGCCGGGGGCGGGGATGTCCGCCGTGAGGCGAATGCCGTTCTCTGCCAGCCAGACAGGGTTGAAGGCTTTGCTGAGGTAGTTGGTTCCGGCGTCGGGAGCAATCGCCACCACCACCGACCCCCTTGGTGCGGCCCGCGCGACACGGAGGGCTGCGGCCACAATGAGCCCCGACGACGGACCCAGCGCAAGCCCCTCTTCATCCAGGAGCCGGTGGACGGTGGTGTACACCTCATCATTGGGGATCCGCAGGAACCGGTCCACGATCGACCGGTCGAAAATCTTGGGCCATTCCGCTTCAGGCCAAGAGTTGCCGACGCCGTCCACCAGGATGTTACCGGGATGCCCGCCGCTGTAGGCCGAGCCGTGGGGATCTGCCGCGACCACTTCCACGTGGCCACCCGGCCGTTCGGCAGCCACGCGTTCCTTCAGGTACCGGCCGTTGCCGCTGATGGTCCCGCCGGTACCAATTCCGGCCACAAAGTGAGTCACGAGCCCGCCCGTCTGTTCCCAGATTTCGGGCCCGGTGGTGCGGTAATGGGCCAAGGGGTTGGCGGGATTGTCGAACTGCATTGGACGCCAGGCCCCGGGGGTCTCTGCAGTGATGCGCGCCGCTACCGCCCGGGCGTTCTCCGGCGACTCGGACGGCGCGTTCCAATCGGTGATCACCACGCGCGCCCCGTAGCTGTGCAGGGCGTCGAGTTTCTCCTGCGAGATGGAGTCGCCGGTGACTACCACCACCGGGTGCCCGGTCAGCTGGCCGATCAGGGCAAGCCCGATCCCCGTGTTTCCCGAGGTGCTCTCAACAATCGTCGCCCCGGGCTGCAGCTCCCCGGATTCCTCGGCGGCACGGACCATGCTCAAAGCGGTCCGGTCCTTGATGGAGCCGCCGGGGTTTTCGGATTCGAGTTTGACGTGGATGCTGCTGCCCAGACCCCTGCCCAGTGACTCCAAGGCCACCAGCGGCGTGTGGCCCACTTTGTCCAGGATGGAGGCCTCGAGCCCGTCGGTATGGGCCGGCCCGGCCGCTTCCGTGGTCACTGTGTCTCCCCCTCCTCCCGGACCAGCAGGGCATGCCGCGCCCTTTCCACCAGCTCGGAAGCGGGCGGCCGGTCTGCCAGGATGTCGGCCAGGCAGCCCACGACGGCGGCAGTCCCCTTTCCGAGCGGCTGCGCGGCATCCGCTTCGAGCAGCAGGTAGGAGCCGGTGAGTGCTTCGATCGCCAGGAGTTTTTCGGCCGCTTCCAGAGATTTTTCCAACTGCTGCAGCGCCAAGGGAGCCAGCGTGGAGTGGTCCTCGATATCGGCGGAAAGGGTTGGAGCGCCCAGGGTTGCCGGGGCTGCAAGGAACTTGAGTTCGGCGAGCAAGCCGGCGGCCGAGTACCACAGCAGTCCGGGCAGTTCCTCCTGCGCCAAGCCCGATCCGCCCGACGCGGCAGCCAAATGCCTGGCCCGGATGGTGCGTTGCGGCGGGTACAGTTTGGCGATCCGGCGCTCACTGGAAATGCCCACATGTGCCAGGGCCAGCCTGAGCGATTCAAAGGAGAGCGCCAGTTGCATCGGTTGGAAGTTGCCACCCGAGACCATGAGTCCGGACCCGACGTCAGCCAGTGGGTTGTCGCTCCGGCCGTTGAGTTCCACCTCCAGCGCCCGCTCGAACTGTTGGACCAGATCGCGGAAAGCTCCATGGGTTTGCGGTGCCGCACGGAAGGACAAGGCATCCTGTACGGACACCTCGGGGCGGGCGCGCTCCAACCAACCACCGCTCAACAGGCGCCGGACAGCCTCCGCGGACAGCCGCTGGCCGTCTACCGCCTTGGCCGCCTGGATCGGCGGCGAAAAAGGGCTGAGGTTCCCGCCGCCGTCGTACCTTGCAATGGACTCCAGCGAGAGGGAAAGCGCGACGTCGGCCAGCCCGGCCAGGCGTTGCAGCCTCACCAGGGCGAGGGTTCCGGCGCCCACGGAGTAGGAGTTGGCACTGACCAGCGCCAGGGCCTCGCCGGGAGCGAGGACCAGCGGTTGGAGTGCGGCGTCGGCGAGCGCCTTGGCGCCCGGAACCACGGCGCCCGAGGGGTCGAGGGCTTCCCCCTCGCCGATTGCGACGGCGGCGACGGCGGCAAGCTGGGTGAGGTCGGATGACCCCACCGATCCTTCGCGCGGAATGGCGGGATGGATGCCGCTGTTGAGCAGGTCGGCGTAGAACCGGGCTGTTTCGGGGCGGACGCCCGAGCCGCCGCGGCTGAATCCGATGAGCCGGGCAAGGATCACAGCACGGGCGGCGGCCCGGTCCAGGTAGGCGCCGACCCCGCTGTTGTGGTAGCGGACCACTTGGACCTGGTACGCCAGGATGGACTTTTCCTCCACAGCCGTGTCGCGCCCCGAGCCCAGCAGGGTGTTGAGTCCGTAGACACGCTGTCCCGATGCGGCGGCTTTCTCCACCACGTCCCTGGATTGCTGAATCAAGGTCAACGCTTCACGGTTGAGTTCCACGTGAAACGTCGGATCGGCCGCTGCCTCCGCCACCTCGGGAGCGCTCACGGCGGAGGTGCCGATGACCAGTGTCTTCCCAGGCCCGGGCATCGTCAGAAGTCCAGGAGGTTTTGCCGGAAGCCACCGCTTCCGTAACTGGTCCTCAAGACACCGCGGCGGCGCAGCTCGGGAGTGAGCTTGTCCAGGACGCCATGCACGGTCACGGGATCCACGAAGCCGGAAAACAGGAAGCCATCACCGCCCACTGCCTCGCCGGTTTCCTGCAGATAGTCCGCGATTTCCCCGGCTGTACCGATGATGGAGTCCCCGGCGCCGCCGCTTCGGGCCTGGAGGATCTGGCGCAGCGTGGAGCCTGGGGGTGCTGCCTTGGAGAAGTGCTCCAGGGTGCCTTGGTTGCTGTTGGTGGTGAGCTCGGGCAAGGGTGCGTCGAGGTCGAACTGCTTGAAATCAATGACGGAAAGGTAGGAAATCGAGTTGAGCTGGCTGTCGATGTCGCGCTGCGTCAGCTCCCTGCGTTGGGCGCGCAGGTCCTCGGCCTCTGCCGTGGATCCCACCACGGTGGGCTTGAGGACGAAAAGTACCTTGACATGGTCGGGGTTCCGGCCCGCCTTGACGGCCTCAGCCCGGATGGAGTCCCGGTAGGCCTTCATGCCGTCCACGCCGCGGGCCAGGGCGATCGCCACATCGGCGTGGCCTCCGGCGAAGGCCTTGCCCCGGGGCGAGGCGCCCGCCTGCACCAGCACCGGCTCTTCCGGCAGCGGCGCTGTGTTGAGCGGACCGCGGACCTTGAAGAATTCGCCGTCGTGGTTGATCGGGTGCACTTTGGTGTGGTCGGCAAACCGACCGGCCTCAACGTCCTCCAGCACGGCGTCCGGTTCCCAGCTCCGCCACAGCCGCCTGACGACGTCGACGAATTCCTCCGCTTTTTCGTACCGGAGGTCATGTTCAATCTGCTGGTCAAGGCCATAGTTCCGCGCGGCGAGGTCGCTGCCGGAGGTGACCACGTTCCATCCCAGTTGGCCCTCGGAGAAATGCTGGAGTGTGGCCAGCAGCCGCGCCGCGGTGAAGGGCGGGTAGAAGGACGCGCTGACCGTCGGGACAATCCCTAGGTGCTCCGTGGCGGAGAGCAGGTACGGGACCAGGGCAAGCGGATCATGTTTGGGCGCGAAGGAGGCATGGGCAAGGGATACTTCCGCGGTGCCGCCGTACGTATCCGGGACTGTGAGGGAATCCTCGATGATGAACAGGTCCAGGCCGGATCTCTCGAAGGCACGCACGGCCTCCTGGTACAACGCGGGTTTCTTCCAGTCGTAACCCAGGCTGTAGCCCGGAGTTCCCCACCCCTGGACTCCGAAGCCGTGTCCCACGAACCAACCAAAATGAAGCATGGGCTTGAGTGTAGAACTGCTGTGTCCGTTCACCGCGACCTGATTTCATGCGAAGTTACCGGGGGTCGTACTGCGTCAATTATGCTCCCGTGGCGTCACATGTGAAGTGCCTGCAGCAAGGCCCGGCTTCCGGAAAACGGCAGGGTCCGGAATGATCTCTGTATGAGTGCGCCCACGTCAGCCCGATCTGTGAGGGACCGGTTGTTGGGCGCCTGGGCACTGAAGGGCTACAAGCGGGAATGGCTGCGGCATGACCTGATTGCCGGCGCAGCACTGTTTGCCCTCTTGGTCCCTGCGGGCATGGCTTACGCGCAGGCGGCAGGACTCCCGCCTGTCACCGGTCTTTACGCAACGGTCGTCCCCCTGCTGGTATACGCAATCGTGGGTCCTTCCAGGATCCTGGTGCTGGGCCCTGATTCTGCCCTGGCACCCTTGATCGCGGCAGCCATCATGCCTTTGGCCATGGGCAGCAGCGAGAAATCCGTGGCACTTGCGGGCCTGCTGGCCTTGCTCGTCGGCGGCATCATGCTCCTGGGCTCAGTCCTCCGCTTGGGGACCATCACCGGCCTGCTCTCAAAACCCATCCGTTTGGGCTACCTCAACGGGCTTGCCCTGTACGTGGGGTTGTCCCAGGTTCCCGCCTTCCTGGGGATTGAGGCAGAAGGCGACTCGATCTGGGAGAAATTGGCCGGCACCTACACCCAGGTCATGGACGGAGGCACCAACCTTGCCGCCGTCGCCCTCGGACTGGGCTCGCTGGCACTGATCTGGATTCCGCGCCGCCTGAAATGGAAGGTTCCCGGAGTCCTGCTGGCCGTGGTCGCTTCCTGCCTGGCCACGGCTTTCCTGGACCTGGGCGATACCGTCAAAGTAACAGGGGCGCTCCCCCAGGGCCTGCCGGCTCCAGCGCTTGGTGGCATCACGTGGGGCGACGCCCTTTCCCTGGTCCCGGCGGCGGCCGGCATCGCCCTCATGGCGTTCGCTGACACCGGAGTACTGTCCCAGTCCCTGGCAGCGAAAGAAGGGAAGAGGATCTCCGGCAACAGGGAGATGGCTGCCTTGGGTGCAGCCAACGCAGCAACAGGTGTCCTGGGTGGCTTTCCCATTTGCGGCAGCAGTTCCCGGACACCTGTTGCGGTGGATGCCGGGGCAAAGTCCCAACTCACGGGTGCCGTGGGAGCGGCCTTGGTGCTCGCCTTCATGCTCCTGGCGCCCGGAGTCACCGAATTCCTGCCGTCGGCCACCTTGGCTGCCGTGGTGATCGCCGCCGCGGTCGCCCTGGCCGATCCCGCGGGAGTGCGGCGCCTGCTGCGCATGAGCCGCAGCGAATCCGTGGTCATGCTGGCGGCGTTCCTTGGAGTGCTCCTGGTCGGCGTGCTGCAGGGAATCCTCGTGGCCATCGCCCTGGCCCTCCTTGATTTTGTGCGGCGGGCATGGAATCCCTACCGTACGGAGCTCGGCGCCCAGGAGGGCCGCCCCGGATACCACGACCTCGCACGCCACCCGGAAGGCGACAGGATCCCCGGGCTCCTGATCCTCCGGTTCGATGCACCCCTCTTCTTCGGGAACGGGCAGGTCCTGGCCACTTTCGTCCGGGAAGAACTGGACGAGGCCGAGGACCACATCACGCACGTCATCCTCGCTGCCGAGCCCATCACCGGGATCGACACCACGGCCCTGGACGACCTTGTCACGCTGGACGAATGGTTGGCCCAACGGGGCGTGGACCTCGTGTTCGCCGAGCTGAAGGGCCCGGTCAAGGACAAGCTGGTCCAGCTGGGCACGGCGGCCCGCTTCACTCCTGACCACTTCTATTCGACAGTTGGTGCGGCGGTCCGAGAACTGGCCGGACAGGACCACAAGTAGGCACCGGTTACGCAACATGACGGCTGTCATGCCCGCAACAAATGCAGGTGAACGTCCACGGATGTTACGTTTTTCTTGAGTAATGAGCACCAGCGTTAAGCCCTGACTTGCTGGTCGGCAACCCTCTCCCGCGGCGGGGTGCCTCAGGTGACTACTCGGCGTATCGACACTTCGAACTGCAAGCGTGACTGAGGAGCACCACGAATGCCAGAACCCACTGACGACAAACTCGCCTACCGCCTGATCACGGGCCCGGATACCCGCGAATTCTGCGAGCGCATCAGCAACGCCCTCGCCGAAGGCTATGTGCTGCACGGCAGCCCGTCCGCAACCTTCAACGGCACGGACGTGATTGTGGCGCAAGCCATCGTCCTGCCCGCCGCGATCGCAAGTGCGGATGCCGCCGTCGCGAACGCCGTGGACCAACTGGAAAACGACGAAGACGAAGAAGCATTCGAGGGACACGCATGAGCTACGCAGGTGACCTGACCCCGCAGGACGCGTGGGCCAAGCTTAAGGACGGCGCCATCCTGGTTGATGTCCGGACCGAGGGAGAATGGGCCCACATCGGCATCCCTGACACCAAGGCCACGGAGAATGATCCCCTGTTCATCCAGTGGAACCTCGCCGGCGGCATCCCGAATCCGACCTTCATCGACGACCTGAAGCAGCAGGCTCCCGAGGCTGACGGCGTTGAACTGCTGTTCATCTGCCGTTCGGGCCAGCGCTCCATCTCCGCCGCCATCGCCGCAACGCAGGCCGGATTCACGTCCTACAACGTCCTGGAAGGCTTCGAGGGCGAACCTGACCGTTACGGGGAACGCACCGTCAACGGCTGGAAGAACCGTGGCCTGCCCACCAACCTGGGGACCGACTAAAAGTGACTTTCAATCCTGACGCCGCCGGCTGGAGCGCTGACACCCAGGCCGTCCGCGGTGGACTCGACCGTACCAACTTCCAGGAAACCGCCGAGCCGGTGTTCCTCAATTCCGGCTTCGTCTACGAATCCGCTGCAGCAGCAGAACGGGCGTTCACCGGCGAAGACGAACGCTTTGTCTACTCGCGCTACGGCAACCCGTCCGTGGCCACGTTCCAGGAACGGCTGCGGCTCCTTGAAGGAACCGAGGCCTGCTTTGCCACGGCGTCCGGCATGTCTGCAGTCTTCACCGCACTGGGCGCACTGCTGGCAGCCGGCGACCGCGTGGTTGCCGCCCGTTCACTCTTCGGTTCCTGCTTTGTGATCCTGAACGAAATCCTGCCGCGTTGGGGCGTGGAAACAGTGTTCGTCGACGGCCCGGACCTGGACCAGTGGCGTGCAGCTCTTTCCGAGCCGACCACAGCCGTCTTCTTCGAGTCACCGTCCAACCCGATGCAGGAAATCGTGGACATCGCTGCCGTCAGCGAACTGGCACATGCCGCCGGGGCGACCGTGGTCGTCGACAATGTCTTTGCCACTCCCCTGCTGCAACGCTGCGGCGACCTGGGCGCCGACGTGATCGTCTACTCCGGAACCAAGCACATCGACGGCCAGGGACGCGTCATGGGTGGAGCGATCCTGGGCACCAAGGAGTTCATTGACGGCCCGGTCAAGCAGCTCATGCGGCACACCGGTCCCTCGCTGTCCGCCTTCAACGCCTGGGTCCTCACCAAGGGCCTTGAAACCATCGGGCTGCGCGTGAACCACAGCTCCGCATCGGCTTTGAAAATCGCCGAATGGCTCGAGCAGCAGCCGGCCATCAACTGGGTCAAGTACCCGTTGCTTAAGTCCCACCCGCAGTACGAGCTCGCCACCAAGCAGATGAAGGCCGGCGGCACCGTACTGACGTTCGAACTGTCACCGTCCTCCGGGCGGAGCGCCAAGGAAGCCGCCTTTGCGTTGCTGGACGGCCTGCGGGTCATCGACATTTCCAACAACCTGGGCGACGCCAAGTCCCTCATCACGCACCCTGCCACCACCACCCACCGGGCCATGGGACCGGAGGGACGGGCCGCCATTGGACTGTCCGACGGCGTGGTCCGGTTGTCCGTTGGATTGGAAGACGTGGACGACCTGATCCTCGATCTGGAAAAGGCGCTCAAGCAGGTCTAACCTTCATGCCATGAGCGGGAACCGCCCTTATCGCCGTGCCGGAGCAGTCATTGTTTCCGGTACGGCGGTTTGGTTCCTGGGGATCTCCCCGGTCCAGCGGGTGTACCTCACCACCGATGCTGCGGAGCGGCTTCGCATGCTGCTGGCGGAAGAAGGCCGTTGGATCACCGGGGGGTGGCCGGAGCGTACCTGATGACGTGGGAAGAACCGGCCGAAGAGCGCCCCTAAGCTCTCCGGACCCTGGTCAACAGCGGCGCCGGTTCCTTGTGCGCGTCGGTTGAGGTGCCGCGGGTGGTGACTTTCACGGCATGCCCGACGACGGCGGTCAGGACTTCCGTGGTGGGCGGGGTTCCCGGAGAGCCGGCACCGGCGGAACGGGTGCTGAACCGGTCCGCTGCTGCGCGCTGTTCCTGAGCACCGTTGCCCCGCTCAAGGATGTCGGCAATGCCTGCCTTGACCAGTTCCAGTTCCCCTTGGTCGTCCAGGACCGGGCTGAGGTAGTCCACCAGAGCCCACACAACGTCCGCGGCAGGCTGGGGACGGAAGTCACCGAAGTCCAGGAGGTCCCCGCGGAGGCCGGTGTTGCTCGCTTGCCAGCTGGCCATCCTGAGCAGGGCCGTGGGCACCGAGGCGGGTTCCACGCCGTCGAGCATTTCCAAGGTTGCCGTCTCCACCAAGGCGCGCACCAACACGGCAATGAGCGCCGCGTCTTCGGCGCGGAGGCACACGTCGGCGACCCGGATCTCCACGGTGGGATGGTTGCGGGAGATGCGGGCATCAAAGTAGATCATGCCCTCATCCAAGATGACGCCGGTTTCCAGCAACCGGTTGACCATCCGCCGGTAGGCCGTCAGCGAACCGAACACCGCTGACGGACCGGACGTCGGCCAGCGGTTCCAGGCCTGGGTCCGGAAGCTGTCGAAGCCGCTGTGCTGGCCGCGCCAATACGGGGAATTGGCGCTGATCGCCGTCAGCACGGCCAGTTTGTCCCGGATATGGTCCAGGACCACCACGCCCTCTTCCGGCGACTCCACGGAGGTGTGCACGTGGAAACCGCAGGTCAGTTGCTCATGGGCCGTGAGGCCAAAGCGTTCCAGCATCTCGGCGAACCGGGGATCGGGCGTGGTGTGTGTCCCGGACTCCAGGGGCGAGGTGGCCAGGGCGGCAATACGGGCGTCGTGTTTCCTGGCGGCCTGGTTGGCCATGTTGCGCCCACGCCGGATCTGGGGAAGAAGCTCGGCGTAGGTGTGGCATGGCCGGGTTTGCGTTTCGATCTGTTCGAGCTTGAACTCGTGGCTCAGGCCCAGGCCCGGCTCCACGGGATCAGTTCCCGCCAGCAGTGCGTCCGCGAGGGCCAGCGGCGCTCCCGTCACAGGATCGACGATGAGCAACTCTTCCTCAACCCCGAAAGTCCGCATGCTTCATTCTGCCCTTAGCTATCCTGGTGCGCACCCCCTGCCGCCGTCCGCCCCCAATGGACCGGGCGCGGATGGCGGAAACGGGTGCGCCCAGGCGTACGTGGGGCGCGAATGGCGGAAACGGGTGCGCTGCCTTAGTCCTGGAAGTACTCCACTTTGGCGCCGATGGTGTTGAGCCGCTCGGCCAGGTCCTCGTAACCACGTTCGATGACGTAGATGTTGCGCAGCTCGGAGGTTCCGCGCGCGGCGAGCATGGCCAGCAACAGGCACGCAGCCGGGCGCAGGGCCGGCGGGCAGCCGACCTCAGCGGCACGCCACTTGGTGGGGCCGTTCACGTAGATCCGGTGCGGGTCAAGGAGCTGCACCTGGGCGCCGAGTTTGTTGAGCTCGGTCAGGTAGATGGCGCGGTTCTCGTAGACCCAGTCATGGATCATGGTCTGGCCTTCCGCGTTACCGGCGATCACGGCGAAGAAGGGCAGGTTGTCGATGTTCAGGCCCGGGAACGGCATGGGGTGGATCTTGTCCTGCGGAGCGCGCAGAACAGACGGTTTGGTGGTGACATCCACCAACCGGGTCCTGCCGTTGCGTGCCATGTATTCGCCGGACACCACCAGCTCCTGGCCCATCTGCTGGAGGGTCGCGAGCTCGATCTCCATGAACTCGATGGGTACCCGGCGGATGGTGACTTCGGAATTGGTCACAATGCCCGCGGTGATGAGGCTCATGGCCTCGATGGGGTCTTCTGACGGGAAGTATTCAATGTCCACATCGATGCTGGAACGGCCGGTGATGCGCAGGGTGGTGGTTCCGATGCCCTGGATTTCCACCCCCAGGCCCTGCAGGTAGAAGCAGAGGTCCTGGACCATGTAGTTGGGGCTGGCGTTGCGGATGACGGTGGTGCCCTCGCGGTGGGCCGCGGCCATGATGGCGTTCTCAGTGACGGTGTCGCCGCGTTCGGTCAGGACGAAGGAGCGGTCCTGCCCATCGGCCGGCGGCGCAGCCACGGAGTAGAAGCCGGATTTCGCCTCGACGGACAGGCCGAACTCACGCAGGGCCTGCATGTGCGGTTCCACGGTGCGTGTGCCGAGGTCGCAGCCTCCGGCGTACGGCAGGAGGTAGTCGTTGGTCTGGTCGAGCAAAGGGCCCAGCAGCATGATGACGCTGCGGGTACGGCGGGCAGCGTCAACGTCCATGAGGTCCAGGTTCAGGTTCTCGGGGCGGCGGATGCGGAGGTCGCTGCCGTTGAGCCAGGTGCATTCGACGCCGATCGACGTGAGCACTTCCACGATCCGGTTGACTTCCTCGATCCGGGCCAGGCGCCGCAAGGTGGTGGTGCCACGGTTGATCAGGCTTGCGCACAGGAGTGCCACACCGGCGTTCTTGCTGCTGTTGACATCCACGTCCCCGGAGAGCGTGCGGCCGCCTTCCACCCGGAGGTGGGTCATCTGGGGCTTTCCGACTTTCACGATCGGTCGTCCAAAAATAGCCTCGATTCGTTCGATCATGCGGAGGCTGAGGTTCTGTTTGCCCTGTTCCATCCGGGCGATGGCACTCTGGCTGGTTCCCAGCTCCGAGGCCAGTTGCCCCTGCGTCCAGCCTTTGTCGCTGCGCGCGTTGCGGAGCAGGAGGCCTACGTGTTCGGCGGTAGGTTGCGTCATACTCAAGAAATATCACAAATGAGTTAGAAGTAGTGGACATTCCGCGATTCTTGCGGTTAAGGTCACGCCATACCCGAACGGTGCGATATGTCAAGCACGACGGCGGCGCTTCCCGTTAGTCAGCCACGGTAGCCGGGGCGGGTGGCTTGGTTGCGGGAAGAACTCCCCATTGCGTTCCGGCCAGGCACTGGACCAGCATGGACAGCACGGTTCAAGGGGGGAACATGCCTTTTTACGGCGCAGACATCAATCAGCTCAAGACACTGTCCAAGGCTCTGGCAAAGGGAGCCGATCTCCTGGCTTCGAAGGCCCGGGAGCTGGATTCGGTCATCGGGCAGGGCGGCCACTGGCAGGGCCAGGATGCCAAGCGGTTTGCCGGGGAATGGCAGTCGAGCCTCCGCCCCTTGCTGGTCAAGACCTCCCTCGGCATTCAGGCGGCATCCACAGCGGTGCTCACCAACGCGGAAGAACAGTCCACGGCGTCGACAGGCAATAGCGGTATACCCGCCGCAAGCCAAGGCAGTGGCAGCATCTCCACGGCAGCTTCTCCGGCCAACCCAGGAATGCCCACCCCTGAAGAGATCCTTGAGAATTACCAGGTCAGCGACGCCGAGACCACCCGCTGGCCAGGGGACTGGGACCCGCTGCGCCTGGTGGTGGACCAGCGCGAAGTCACCAGAAAAGAGGCCGAACTGCTCAATGGCCTGGGACCCTTGGAGATGAACGCGTTCAAAGGCATCCACGACGACGCCTTCAGCGTTGCGGACGAGCGTTTCCCCAGCGGGGATCGGAACGATGACCAGAACGACGCCTTCCGCCACGCCTACTGGAATGCCCTGATGGTGCAGGAGTTCGGGGCCGCCTGGGCCGAGGACTACGCGACGGCCCATGAGCAACTTCCCGGCAACCCGGCACCCCGTGAGGCCATGGACCTGTACAACAACGAGGTAGGCCGGAACATCGCCATCGCCCACCCGGACGCCGGCGCGGAGGAGCTGGCCGACCTTGTGGAGGAAGCCGTCCGCAACGGCGACACGGTGGTTGTGGGACAGGACCTCCTGCCGCACCCTTCCAACGAGGTCCCCATGGAGCAGACAGGCGACGCCGGCAACGCACAGCCGGCTCCGGGCGAGGATCCCGAGTTCAACGACGAGTCGAGGACCACGTCGTGAGGCTTCTGATGGGACCGGCAGCAGGACTACGACGCCGGTCGCCGGCCACCACCGCCATGGCAGCCCTCGCCGGGCTGCTCTTAGTTGTTTTGACCTGCGCCCTGGGCGCCTGTTCACTGGGAGGTTCCGTCATGCCCGAATCCAACGAAAAGCTCAACAGCCAGGTCCTGGAGTCCGCCACCAACGGAACCGCCCTCAAGCTGGCAGACGCCACCGACTTTGACTGGGACGAGGCCGGTTTCGTCATGGAGGGCACCCCCGCCAAGGACATCGAAGCCGCGTTCGGCGAACCCCTGACCAAGGAGAACCGCTACACGGCCTCGCCGGCACTGTTCGTCTTCCTGAAGGACGGGAAAGTCACGAAGGCCGTGCGCATCATTCCGGATGCGTTTTTCGGCGAGGATGCGAAAAAGAAGTATGGCCGCGAGGTAATCCTCACGCCCCCGGATGGCGGAAAAGGCTTCTTGAACTGGCGGGAGTAGCTACGCCCGCCAATACCCCAGCGCATCAATCCTGTGCTTGTCCACGCCCAGTACCTTCCGCAGGTGCTTGACGATGGCCCGGGTGCTGGACGCTTCGCAGGCAATCCAGAAGAAGTCGTCGACGGCGGACACAGTATCGGCGGTCAGGGCAAGGACAACTTCCTCAACCAGAGCGTCACCGTCGCGTTTGCGCGGAACCCAGGTGACGACGTCGGACGTTGACGCGCGCACCTCAATCGAGGGGTCGGCGTCGTGCTGGTACTCAAGCCACGCCGTCACGGGAGCGGCAGTCCCCAAGACGGCATTCCGCTCGTCCAGCAGGGAGTTGATGGCGGGAAGGGAAGCAGGGTCGCCCACTACCCAGATGCGGCGCGGCGCGGTGTCCGGAAACGCGAAGGCGCTGCCCTGGACAGTGGCCTCGATCGTGGTCCCGGGCGGCACGGAGCGTGCCCAGTCGGCAGCCAGTCCGTCGTGCATGGCAAAGTCCATGCTGAAGGTTCCCGCCACGGGGTCGGCATTGACCACGGTGTAGGCGCGCTGGTGCCCTTTGCCGGCGTCGTCGAACCACAGGCGGATCCACAGCGTGGGGTGCAGGCCAACACTGGACAGGAGCCCTCCGTCGCGGACGTGGATGCGCAGGAAATCCGGCGTGATCTCCTGCCGCCCGGTGACATGGAGCGTGAAGTCCTTGGCGCCCATTACCTTCAGGACGACGCCTTCCCAACTGCGTTTCAAGCAATACTCCTTCACGAAGGGCGCCGATTTTGCGAACCGGACCAACCCCACCTATCTTGAACTTAAGTAAGCCTAACCTAAGCTCGAAAGCAACCTGTGATTATGACGCCTGCCCCGACGCACCACACCGCCCCGGCAGGCGGTCCGGGCATCTACCGGGACTCCTGGGGAATCCCGCACCTTTGGGCCGGGTCCGCCGACGAGCTGGCCTACCTGCAGGGCGTGAACGCGGCAACCGACCGTTCCTGGCAGATCGAGCTGGAACGGTGGCGCTCGGAAGGGCGCACCGCGGAGGTCCTCGGCCCTGACGCAGTGGCGTGGGACCGCTTCGCGCGGCAAGCCAGGCTCGATGACACAGCCAGGCGTTGCTTTGACCGCCTCGATCCGGACACCCGGCGATGGTGCACGCAGTACGTGGCCGGGATCAACCAGGCGCTGGCCGACGATGTGCGCTCCACTCCCGAATTCGACCAGGCCGGGTGCACACCCGAACCATGGAATCCCTGGACGCCCTTGGGGGTCTTCCTGGTCCACCACATTCTGTTTTCAACGTTTCCCAACAAGTTGTTCCGCGCCCATGCGGCCCGCACGCTCGGACCGGACGCAGTGGACCTCTTCAGTATCGAGGCGCCTGTCTGGTCCGGCAGCAACGCCTGGGCAGCGCATGGTTCCAGCACGTCCAGCGGCCTCCCGCTGATCGCCGGCGACCCGCACCGGCTCATGGAACTGCCCGGCGTCTACCAGCAGATCCGCTTGGCATGCCCCGAGTTCGACGCCCTGGGCTTTGCATTTCCCGGCGTTCCCGGACTGCCCCACTTCGCCCACACGGGGCACACAGCCTGGGCCATCACCAATGCCATGGCCGACTACCAGGACCTGTTCGAGGAGCAGCTCCGCCGGGTTCCTTCCCGCAAAACCGGTGGCGCCCGCGTTCTGGCGCGCAGCCCGGAAGGGTGGGAAACCGCCGTCGTCACCACGGAAAGCATCCACGTGCGCGGCGGCAGTGTTGAGACGGTGGAGGTGATCGAAACTTCCCGGGGCCCGGTCATTTCGGAAACGCCCGACGGCGGCGCGCTGGCGTTGAGGTTTCCCGCCCGGGTTGAGGGGCGGTTGGGTTTCGAGGCCCTCCTGCCGCTCCTGCGAAGCCGGACCGTCGCTGACGTCGAAGCCGCATTCGATGCCTGGGTGGAGCCCGTCAACAGCGTGGTCACCGCCGACGCAGCCGGGGACGTTCGGCATTTTGTTGCCGGCCTCGTTCCACAGCGCCACCCGGACAACCGCCGCTTCCCGGTCCCGGGGCTCTCGGCGCGGCATGCGTGGGAGCGCCAGTACGTTCCCCTACCGCGCACCGAAGTGAAGAAGTTCGTTGTTTCCGCCAACGACCGGGCTGCAGGCGGAGGTGACCCCGTGGCCATGGAATTCGCTCCAGCCCACCGGGCGCGGAGAATCACGGAGCTGCTGGAGGCCGCTGGCCCGCTGTCCGTTGAAGACATGCAGGCCATCCACACGGACACGTTGTTGGGCCCCTGGCCGCTTTTCCGCAGCCTGCTGGAGGATCTGCCCATGGCAGGGCTTTCCCCCGATGCCCATGCCCTTCGCCTCCACCTTCTGGAGTGGGACGGCCGCATGGTCAGCGGGAGCCGGCAGGCAGCAGCGTTCGCGTCCTGGCGCGGTGCGCTGGTCCAGCGGATCGTGAGGCATCCTGCACTGGCCCGGCTTCACGAGGCCACCGGCTTCCCTGCGCTGTTCGGTCCCTGGCTCTCAGTGGGCTCCCGCGTAGGCTTCGCCTTGGAGACCCTCCTGGTCCGGGGAGGCGAGCTCGGAATAGCCGTACCCCTCGAAGCGGCCGCCGCGTTGGAAGAGGCCGGCACCACCACGGAGGGCTCCGCTGTGTGGGGCGACCGCCACCGGATCCTCCCCGTCCATGTGCTCCCGGGCTCCTTGGCCGGTTCGGCGCCGGATTCACCGCTCAGCGGGGATACAGGGTGCGTCCTCTGCACGGAAAGCCTGCCGGGCGTGGAAGACCGCAGCTTCCGTGGGCCCGTGGCCCGCTACGTCTGGGATCTCCAGGACCGGGACAACAGCCGCTGGATCGTTCCGTTCGGAGCTTCCGGTTCTCCGGCTGACCCGCACTTCGCAGACCAGCTGCCCCTGTGGACTGTTGGGGAACTCGTCCCCGCGGCAACGTCCTGGGACCAACTGACCAAAGACCCCCGCTAAGACTCTCCCCATCCGCCACCAAGCCCCCCGAGGAAAACATGACCGCTGCCCAGGACTTTGCCACTCGAACCACCGTTTACGCCGAAGAACTCGACGGCTGGGGAGCCCTGCGGATTGTTCCGTTGGTTCCCGCCGAAGACATCGACCTCATCCATGAATGGGTCGGCCAGCCGAGGGCCAGGTTCTGGGGCATGCTGGAGAAAAGCCGGGAGGAAGTCCTGGAGATCTATGAGTTCCTGGACTCACTGGACACGCACCACGCCTTCCTGGTGGAGCTGGACGGCCAGCCCCTGGCGTTGTTCCAAACCTATGAGCCCCTGCACGATCCCGTGAGCGAGGCCTACCCGGCACGGGAAGAAGACATCGGCATGCACCTGCTGCTGGCCCCGGCCACCCGGCCGATCCCCCACTTCACGCCGCGCCTGGCCACCTCGCTCATCAAGTACATGTTCTCGCTGCCGGGCAAAGACCGGATCGTGGTGGAGCCTGACGCCCGGAACGCCAAGGCCCTGCGACGGCTTGAAGCCACCTGCTTTGAACTGGGCCCGATCGTCCAACTGGAGGAGAAGGAAGCACAGTTGGGGTTCCTTACACGGGCCGGGTTCGAGGAAATCCGGGCCCAGGAAGTTCCGGCCAGCTAAGCCCGCGTGGCGCCTCCTCTAGCGCCAGACAAAGCTCCAGGTGCCTGCTCCTACGGCTGCCACCACCGCGGTTCCGGCAATGAGGACGCCGCCCAGGAGAACCCAGGCGTCCAGCAGGGAATAGGTGGACTCACGCGCCCATGTGCGCCGGCCGCCACCAAAACCGCGGGCTTCCATGGTCACTGCCAGCCGGGAAGCCCGCCGGACAGCCTGGACCAACAGGCCGAAGCTCTGTCCCAGGGTCGCCTTCAGCCGTTGCAGGGGGCTGCCCTGCGAACCCACGCCACGGGCGCGCCTGGCCATGCCTATTGTCTGCCATTCCTCGGCCAGCAAACCCACCAAGCGCATCGCGGCCAGGGAGCCCAGCACAAAGCGGTGCGGGAGCCTGGCCTTCTGGGCCAAAGCATCGGCGAGGTCGGTCGGGTCCGTGCAGGTCATCAGCAGGATCGCCGGAAGCGCGATGGCCAGCCCTCGAAGCATGAACCCGAGTCCCAGCTCCAGCGAGCCTTCGCTGATGGACCAGAGCCCGACGTCGAGCAATACAGCGCCGCTGTCAGCGGCGACGATCGCTGTGCTCCAGCCGCCAACGGCCGCGGCGATAATCAGCGGCCAGGCCCTTGACCAGAGAAGCCCGAGCGTGAGCCCGGCAAGGGGGAAGAGCGCAAGCTCGGCAACCAGGGCCACGGACGCGGAGACCCAGTCGATGGACAGTGCCAGGACCAGCGAAATCAGGAAAACGGCGACGAACTTCGCCAAGGGGTTGGCCCGCGTCAACAAGGCATGGTTGCCGCTCAGGCTCAAGGTGTCCCTCATGCCGCACCCGCTTCCATTTTCCGGGACCGCTCCGCCGGGGCCAACCTGAGTTCCGCGCCGCCCAGCACGGCACTGAACTCCTCGTCGTGCGTCACCGAGACCACGGCGGTGCCTTGGTCCAGCAGTTCCGACAGGAACGACGCCAGTTCGGCCCACGTGTTCGCGTCCTGGCCGAAGGTCGGCTCGTCCAGGACCAGCACTTTGGGGTGTGCGGCGAGCACGGTCGCTACGGACAGCCGGCGCTTCTCGCCGCCGGACAGGGTGTAGGGATTCGCGTCCACCAAGTGCGTCAGCCGGAGCCGCTCCAGCAGTTCGTCGACCCGCTCCTCGCCACGGCCCACATGCCTGGGACCGAACATCAGCTCATCCAGCACCTTGCCGGTGACGAACTGGTGCTCCGGTTCCTGGAACACCGTGCCGATCCGGGAAATCAGTTGGTCCGCTTTCCACCGGAAGGGATCGATTCCGGCGCCTTCGGAAAGCTCGACGGCGGCAGAGACCTTCCCTGCCACCGGCGCCAAAAGTCCTGCCAGCGTCAAGGCGAACGTGGATTTTCCGGCGCCGTTGGGTCCGGTGATGGTGAGCGCCTGCCCTGCCCGGACCTGGGCACTGATGCCGTGCTGCACCGGCTGCGGCGGGATGGACCTGAAACCCTTCCTGCGTGGCTTGGCGCGGGAAACTGCCAGGTCCTGGGCCGCCACCAGCAGTTGCGCGGATTGGTTGCCGCGTTCCCTGCGGCGGGTTTCGGGAACGTACCCGGGGACCCACACGCCGGCGGCCTTGAGCAAGCTATGCGCTTCGGCCAGAACCTGGTCCGGCGGCCCATCCAGGAGCACCCCACCGCCAGCCGAACCGGGCTGCAGGACCACGATCCTGTCCACCAGGTCCTTCCAGACGGACACCCTGTGTTCCACCACAACCAAGGTGGCGCCTGTCTTGTCCAGGCATCGGCGCACGGCATCACGGACTTCCAGCACACCGGCAGGGTCCAGGTTGGCCGTGGGTTCGTCCAACAGGATCAGTCCCGGCCTCATCGCCAAAATACCCGCCAGCGCAAGCCGCTGCTTTTGGCCGCCGGAGAGTGCCGCCGTCGGGTGATCCAATGCCAAACCGCCGCCATCAGCGGTACGCAACCCCACGTCATCGAGCGCTTCATGAACCCGGGTCCAGATCCGGTCACGGGGCACGGCAAGGTTTTCGGCTCCGAAGGCGACGTCGTCGCCAATCCGGGACAAGACCACCTGCGTTTCGGGATCCTGCTGCATCAATCCGGCGCGGCCGCGTTGTTCCCGCGGCGAAGCACCGTCCAGCAGGAGTGAACCGGTCTCGTCCGAATCATCCTCTTCCTCGCCCAGGACCCCGGCCAGCGCGTGCAGCAAGGTCGACTTGCCCGCACCGGAGGGACCCAACAGCAACACCCGCTCGCCCGGATCGATGCGGAGGTCAAGGCCCTGGATGGCAGGTGTGGTCCGGCCGGCGTGCCGCCAACCCCAGCCCTCGGCGGAGATGGCGGCAGGCCTGCCGGTGCTCGTTGCGGCCATCAGTTGAAGACGGGCTCCGAGGCGGCCTTGCGCGATGCGAAGGCGCTCAACACGCCGGTTTTGGCCAGGCCGCGGGTGGCGACCCAGGACAGGGCACCGGCAATGATGGCGCCGGACAACGTGCAGAACGCGATGTAGGCCAGCTTGTCCACGGCCTCGTAGGCGATGTTCCAGCCCCACGGCATGAAGGAGTCGTTGAGGCCGCAGAAGAGGCCCGCACCGGCACCGGCCAGCAGCGCCGTGGGGAGGTTGAACTTCTTGTAGCGGAACGCAGCAAACACCAGCTCGGCACCCAGGCCCTGCAGGACGCCGGAAATCAGCACGGTGGTGCCGTACTGGGAACCCATGATCAGCTCACCCGTCGCGGCCACAGCCTCGCAGAACAGCGCGGCGCCGGGTTTGCGGATGATCAGCATGCCCAGGACTGCGGGGATCATCCAGCCGCCGGCGATCAGGCCTGTCAAGGGCGGGTAGGCCGCGTTCATGGGAATGGATACGATCGCGGCGCCCTGGGACCATGCCCAGAAGATCACGCCGCCGGCGATGGCGATCAAAGCTGCCACCACGATGTCTACTACACGCCAGTTGTAACTGGTCTTCTTCACGCTTGCCGTGGTCATTTCTTTGCCTCCTGAGGTTACAGGAGGGGAAAGTGCTCCCCGGATTCCCGGCAGGCATGCGCCACCGGTGTTCCGGACACTCTGAGAAGCTCGACTCCCTTGCGCCGGTACTAACCGGATCAGGTTCGAGGGTCTGCGGCTGTCCGCACTCTCAGCGCCCTCGCGTCACCTGCATCCCTGCAGGGTTCGACGGCGGCGCTCCCCTGTCGTTATCAATCTGCCCTGATGGGCGAGGTCCAGTTTACACCCGGGTCCGTGCGTTGGCCCTCGGTGGCAGTCATAATGGGTTGCGGTTTCTCCCGGCCCGTTTGGCGGCTTCCTCTCTCATGCACACCTGAGAGAATGACTTCATGACGGATCATCCCGGCTTAGGCCAGCCTGCACCCGAACCACGGCTCGCTGCCAGCGTGATCCTGCTCAGGGACGCCGCCGACGGGCTCGAGGTCTTCGTCCAGCACCGTGTGTCCACCATGGACTTCGCCGCGGGCATGGTGGTCTTTCCCGGAGGCCGCGTGGATGCCGCGGACAGTGAAGGGTGGGACTACCCGCAGGAGTTGCTGGCAGGGCACGCCGATGCGTGGTCGGAAGCATCCATCGCCGCCAACCCGGACCAAGCCATCCGGGAAGCGGGCACCGTGCTGACTGCCGCCCTCCGCGAGGTGCAGGAGGAAGCCGGACTCACGCTTGAGCCTGCAGATCTGCGTCCGTGGGCCAACTGGGTGACCCCGGTGGACATGCCCAAGCGCTTTGACACCTACTTCTACGTCGCTAAGGCCCGTGACGGGGCAGCGCCCCAACACCAAACAACGGAAGCCTGGCAGTCGCTCTGGATGCCCGTGGCCGGCGTCCTCTCCGCTGAAGCCGAAGGCACGCTCCACCTCATGCCACCCACCTACTACCTGCTCAAGGAACTTGCGAGCCTGGGCACCGTGGATGCTGTGTGGGGCGCCCGGCACCCCGTAGTTCCCGTCCTGGCACCCCGGGGTTCCATGGCGGCCTTCCTGAAAGACAGGGAAAACCGCCGATAACGCTCCCCTTGCGCCCGGGAACGGTGCCTGGTGCACGCTGTAGGTGAGGTTAGGCTTGGGACATGAACTTCTTCTTCAAGCTGCTGGGGACCGGAGTGAGCCTCGGAGCAGGATTCGTCGGCACCAAACTGGTCAACCTGGCTTGGGAGAAGGCCACCGGCAACAAGCCGCCCGCAGGTCATGACGACCTCGAAACCAGCCTGCGCTCAGCACTGACATTCGCGCTGGTTTCGGCCTTCGTGAGCACCCTCATCCAGGTCCTAACCAGCCGCGGCACGCAGCGCGCGATCGCCCGCTTCGCCAAGACGCACGACATCGTCTGACCCGCTGCCCGGGGACAAGCCAAGGCACCCCACCACCGGCGGCGCACCCTTGGGCGACCCATTTCCAAGGTGCCCTGACCGCCGGACTCAGCGGCCGGCGTCGTGCGTTCCGTCCCCCGGATGTTCACCGGCAGCCCGCTGGACCACGGCCTCAAGTTCGTCCTTGGTGAGGAGCTCGCGGTGGCCGTGCTTGGTCCGGTAAGCGGAACGGCCCACCATGTGCGCGGACACGGGCGCGGTCAGCAACTGGAATATCCAGGCCACCAGCAGGACCGGCCACACCCACCACGTCCGCATCTGCAGGCCGATGGAAGCCAGCATCAGGAAGAGGCCCAGGACCTGCGGCTTGGTCGCGGCGTGCATGCGGCTCATGAGGTCCGGGAACCGCAGCAGGCCGATCGCCGCGCCCAAGGACATGAGGGCGCCGACCACCAGGAAAACGGCCGTCAGAACATCGATCACGGCGTCTACGCCCGTAGCGTCAGGAGTCATTGCTCTGTTCCCGCCTTTCGGCCACGAACCTGGCCACCGTCACGGAACCGATAAAGCCGATCACGGCCAGGGCCACCAGCAGCATCAGGTTGTTGAGGTGCCGGTTGATGGCCATGTCGATTGCCAGGGCCGCGCCCACGATGGCCAGCAGCACGTCGGATGCCAGCACACGGTCCAGCAGGGAAGGCCCGATCGCAATGCGGATGATGGCACCGGCCCCTGCCAGGCTAAGGATCACGGCAGTGACCACCAGGACAAGTTCCTTCACAGCGCCGCACCTTCCATGCCCGGACGCGTTTCGCTTCGGAGCGCCTCTACTTCTTCGCGTGTGCCCATGATCCTGATCAATCCGGCCTCGATGTTCTGTACCTCCCGGCGGATTTTGTCGATGTCAGCCTGGTTGTAGATGTTCAGCGCGTGCAGGTACAGCGTGGACGTCGACCGGTCCACCTCCACCACCAGCGACCCGGGAATCAGGGAAATGACGTGGCCGGTGGCCGTCACCATAAGGTCCGAATGGCTCCGCAACGGAACCTCGACGACGGCGCTGCGCACCTTGGGTCCCTTCACCACGGCCAGGTACAGCACCAGGAAGCTCGCCGCCACCACTTTGCCGAGGAACAACAGGGCAAAGGGAACGGCCCGCAGCACATTGAACCGGCCGCTGAGTTCCACCGGCGGCAGGTAGAACAGCTTGGCCACCACAATGGCGATCAGTGCGCCGAACAGCAGGTTGCCCGGGCTAAAGTCCTGCCACAAGGCACCCCACACGATGACCAGCCAGATGAGCAGCGGGAGTTCGGTGCGGAAGGAGATCGGCTTGCGGCTCATTTGGCACCGCCCTGGGCCAGCGGCGGAACTGGGGCGGCATCTCCCAGGACTGAATGGATGTACGCCGAACGGTCAAGCATGATTTCCGCGGAGCCTCCTGCCAGTTGAAAGAGCGGGCCGGCAAAGACGGTCAGGGCAACCCCGAACACCACCAGGCCGGCTGTGGAACCCACCATGGTCCGCGGGAGGACGCCCACGTTGCCGGGTGTCTGCAGGACGGGATCGGGGAAGTCCGCGTCTTCGGGTTTCCGCCAGAACGCCCTGTTCCACACCCTGGCTATGGCCAGCAGGGTCAGGAGGCTGGTGACCACGCCGCCCACCACCAGGACGATCGCCAACGGCGTCCCCAGCTCGACCCCGGCCTGCAGCAGGCCCAGCTTCCCGAGGAATCCGGAGAACGGCGGAATGCCGGCGAGGTTCATGGCTGGGACAAAGAACAGCAGGGCCAGGAGCGGGGACAGCTTGGCGAGCCCACCCAGCCGGTCGATGGAGGACGACCCACCGCGCCGTTCGATGAGCCCTGTGACCAGGAACAGGCTTGTTTGCACGGTGATGTGGTGCGCAACGTAGAAGACCGCGGCGCCAAGTCCTGTCACGGAGGACATGGCCAGCCCGAACACCATGTACCCGATGTGGCTGACCAGGGTGAAGGAGAGCAGACGCTTGATGTCGCTCTGCGCCAGGGCACCAAGGATCCCCACCACCATGGTCAGCAACGCAACCACCATCAGCGGGACGTTGAGCGTATCGCCGGGAAACAGGAGTGTCTCTGTCCGGACCATGGCGTAGACACCCACTTTGGTCAACAGACCGGCGAACACGGCAGTGACCGGGGCGGGGGCTGTCGGGTAGGAGTCAGGGAGCCAGAACGACAACGGGAAGACGGCCGCTTTGATCCCGAAGGCCACCAGGAGCATCACGTGCAGCAGGTTCTGGGTGCCTTGATCCAGTTCCGCCAGCTTGATGGCGAGGTCGGCCATGGTGATGGTGCCGGTGGCTCCGTAGATCATGGCAATGGCGATGAGGAACAGCACCGACGACACCACCGAGACCACCACGTAGGTGACACCGGCCCGGATGCGCGGCCCCGTCCCACCCAGCGTCATCAGCACATAGCTGGCGGTCAGGAGGATTTCAAAGCCCACGTAGAGGTTGAAGAGGTCGCCGGTGAGGAAGGCGTTGGAGACGCCGGCCACCAGGATCAGGTAGGTCGGGTGGAAGATCGAGACGGGAGCTTCCTGGTCTCCGTCGGCCATGCCCTGGCCCGTGGCGTAGATGAGGACAGCAAGGCTCACCACCGTGGAAACCACGAGCATCAGCGAGGAGAACTGGTCCACCACCAGCACCACGCCCCAGGGTGGAAGCCAGCCACCCAGCGTGACCGACGTCGTTCCGCCGTCCCACACGGAGAAGAGGAGCAGGCACTCGAGGAGCAACGTGGCGCTGAGGATGCCGATGCTGACCATGCGCTGCGCCGCCGTGTGACGGATCAGCACGAAGGCAAGGGCGGCGCCCAGGATCGGCAGGAGGACAGCGAGCGGGGACAGGTTGGCGAGGTTCACGCACTGCCTCCTTCCTGGTTCTTCACCGTGTTGGGGGTTTCGGTCGCCTCGGCCGGGGAAAGGTCTTCCGTAGACGAGGGGGTTACTGCGAACTCGGACGTTTCCAGCGGAACGATCGCGTCGTCCTCGGCATCGAAGCTCGGCGTATTGGCCACGCGGTGGTCTTCGATATCGTCCTGGATGTCGTCCTGGCGGGCCAGGGCCCACGTGCGGTAGATGATGCCGAGCATGAAGGCCGTGACTGCAAACGAGATCACGATCGAGGTGAGGATCAAGGCCTGCGGCAAAGGATCGTTATAGCTGCCGGGATCGGTGTCCTTGTTGAACAGGGGGGCCAGTCCGGCGTATCCACCGGTGCAGAGAATCAGCAGGTTGGTCGCGTTTGCCAGCAGCATCAGGCCCAGCAGCACCCGGGTGAGGCTCCGTTCCAGGATCAGGTAGATGCCGCAGGCGTACAGGACGCCCATGACAACCAGCAGGGTCAGGTTGATGGTCATGAGTTGCCCTTCCCTGAAACGGCCTGCTCGGCGGCGTCGGCTTCCGCGAGCGGTACGCGCTTGCCTTCGAAGTGTTCATCGATCTCGGCGCCCAGGCTGCGGAGTACATCCAGGGCCAGACCGACCACCACGATGTACACGCCGATATCGAAGATGGTGGAGGTGACGAACTTGACGTCCCCGAACACCGGCAACCAGAACTCGATAATGGCGCTCTGGAACACCTGCCCACCCAGGAGGAGCGGCACGAAACCGGAGGCGGCAGCCGTCGCAAGTCCCGTTCCCAGCAGTGTTCCGGCGCTGACTGTCGCTGCTTCACTGAGCTCGAACCGGCCACCGGCAAGGTATCGGATGGTCAGGGCCAGGCCGGCCGTCAGGCCGCCGGCGAATCCGCCGCCGGGGAGGTTGTGTCCAGCCAGGAGCAGGTAGATGGAGAACACGATCATCGAGTGGAAGATCAGCCGGGTGACCACCTCGAAGATGATGGACCTGCGCTCCGGTGCCAGCGTGCGGCCGGCAACCAGCCAGGCGTCACGCGCTACATCGCTGAACTTGCGCGCCACGGCCAGCGTGACGCCGTCGCGGGAGTCACGGTCGACGCCGGTGCGGCGCCCCACGCTGCCCTCCGGCACCGAGGCTGCGGTTCTGATGCGGTCTCCCCGGCTCCGCACGAAGATCAGGCTGGCCACACCGGTGGCGGCCACGGCCAGCACGGAGATCTCACCGAACGTGTCCCAGGCGCGGATGTCCACCAGGGTCACGTTGACGACGTTCAGGCCACCTCCGCCTTCATAGGCCAGCCGCGGGAATTCAAGCGACACCGGAGTAGCTACACGCGCACCCATGGCAAAGATGGCTACGAAGATCATGGTGATGCCAAAAGCTGCCCCGATGATCACACGGATCACCCGGAGCCGTCCTCCGGTCCGGTCCCTGAGCTCGGCGGGAAGGCTTCGCATGGCCAGGACGAACGCCACCAGCACGATTGTTTCCACCAGCATCTGGGTCAGGGCGAGGTCCGGCGCACCCTGCAGCGCGAACATCAGCGCGATGCCGTACCCCGTGACGGACACCATGAGCACAGCAAGGAACCGTTTGTTGGCCCGCACCGCAGCCAAGGCCCCGGCAATGATGCCCACGCCGGCGATCATCTGCAGCGGGGAGTTGGGGTCGATCCAGTACATGCCCTCCGGCAGCGGCCTGTTGGCCAGCAACAGTGCGGCCAGAGGCACCGCGAAGGCAACCGACAGGATCACCGTCAGGTAGAAGTACAGCGAACCACGCTGGGTACGGCCGGTGACCCAGACCGCGATGTCATCCAAGGCGCCGATGGTGTGCTGGTACGCCCGGTCCCCGTCAACCCAGTCGGGCACCAGGCCCTGTGCCCGGGCCACCACATTGCGTCCGTAGAACATCGCCGCTCCGGCTACGAACGTGATGGCCGTCAGCCCCAGCGCGGGGGTGAGGCCATGCCACAAAGCCAGGTGGCCGGCGTCGGCGGTTTCACCGGGGGAGGCAAACAGGGCGGCATAAGGCTGTATCCACGTGTCCACCGGGACCGGCCACAGGCCATAGACAACCGTCAGGAAACTCAGGATCGCCGGCGCCGCCAGGAACGAAGGCTTGATCGCCTTGAACGGCGTGGGTTCCACGCCCGGCTTGGTGGCAAACGCACCCCACATGAAGCGTGCGCTGTATGCGAAGGTCAGGATGGACCCAGCCACCAGGCCGGCCAGGATCCAGATTCCCCAGGCAGGAGCATCGTGCCCCGTGCCGTAGTGGACGAAGGCCTCGAACACCGATTCCTTGGCCACGAATCCGGCCAGCGGCGGAACGCCTGCCATGGAGGCCGCGGCAACTGCGGCCACGATTCCGAGGGCGCGGGAGGACCTGAAGACGCCGGACAGTTTGCGGATGTCACGGGTCCCCGACTGGTGGTCGATGATGCCCACCACCAGGAACAACGCGGCCTTGAACAGGCCGTGGGCCAGCAGAAGGGCCAGGCCTGCCAGGGCGGCGTCCGGGCGGCCAAGCCCCACCACCATGGTGAGGAAGCCGAGTTGGCTCACCGTGCCGTACGCGAGGATCAGTTTGATGTCCGTTTGGCGGAGGGCCCGGTAACCGCCCACCAGCATGGTGGCAAGGCCCAGTCCCAGCGTCAGCGGCAACCAGAACTCCGACGCGGCAAATCCCGGGGCCAGCCTGGCAACGATATAGATACCGGCCTTGACCATGGCAGCGGCGTGCAGATAGGCACTCACCGGCGTCGGCGCCGCCATGGCCCCGGGCAACCAGAAGTGGAAGGGGACCAGCGCCGATTTGGTCACGGCACCTACCAGGACCAGTACGACGGCGGCACTCACCGCGCCCTGCATGGGACCGGTCATCAGGGACCCTGCTTGTTCGAGGACGCCGGAGATGCGGTACGTGCCGGCTGCCTGCCCGAGGATGATCAATCCCACCAGCATCGCAAGGCCGCCTGCAGTGGTGACCATGAGTGCCTGGAGGGCCGAGCGGCGGGCTGCCAGGCGGGTCCGGGCATACCCGATCAGCAGGTAGGAAAGGATGGTGGTGAGCTCCCAGAAGATGAAGAGCATCAACAAATCATCTGAGGTCACAAGACCGAACATCGCGCCGGCGAAAGCCAGTAACTGCGCGCCGAAGCCACCCAGCCCCGGGTCCTTGGTCTTGAAATACCGGGCGCAGTACACCAACACCAGGGAACCGACGCCCAGGACCAACAGGGACATGACCCACGCCAGGACATCCATCCTGAAGGCAAACTCAAGCTTGAGGTCCGGGATCCACGGGAGGACTTCCTCCAGGGTTCCACCCGTGCGCCCCTCTGCGGGGTAGACCGCGCCGTACTGGAAAAGCAGCCACACAAAGGCACCGGCAGGCACAGCTGCCAGGACGTGGAAGGCGTTCCGACCAAGTTTCTTAAAGATGAAGGGCGCCACAGTTGCCGCTGCAAAGATGATGGCAAGGACTGTGATCACTTTTTCTCCGCAAAGTCAGGAACGAGTTGTCAAAGTTGGAGCAGGCGGTCATACGTTGGGTTCGGAAGATCCAGTTTATCAAGGTGAACAGCCACTTTTTTGCACGATGACGTCCGGAGGAGTATCTTGCCCCCTTTATCCACATAGCGGTCTGTCGGGTGCAGGCACCCGGTCGAGTCCCGATAGCATGCACCTTATGAACCCGGCCGCGCTCCCCCATGCTTCCCAGCCGGCCTCCGAGCTCGCCTCGGGGCCCGCCGCCTCCAAGAAGGGCCAGATCCTCGCGTGGGCTTCCTGGGACTGGGGCTCGGCTGCCTTCAACGCCATCATGACCACCTTCGTGTTCACGGTGTACCTGACCTCCAACGCCTTCGGTGGGGAGGACACGGCATCCGCTGCCTTGGGAACTGCCCTGGCCATCGCCGGCCTTGCCATCGCTGTCCTGGCGCCCGTCACCGGTCAGCGCTCCGACGCCGGGGGACGCCGCAAGTTGTGGCTGGGAGTGAACACAGCGGCCACCGCAGTCCTGACCGCCCTGTGTTTCTTCGTCTTTCCCCGGCCCGAGTTCCTCCTGCTGGGCGTCTGCCTGATTGCGCTGGGGAACATTTTCTTTGAGTTTGCCGGCGTCAACTACAACGCCATGCTTGCCCAGATCTCCACGCCCAGGAACATCGGCAAGGTCAGCGGCTTCGGGTGGGGCATGGGCTACCTGGGCGGGATCGTGGCACTGCTCCTGGTGCTGCAGCTCTTCGTGCAACCGTCGTTCCAGTGGTTCGGTGCCTCCACCGAAGACTCCCTCAACATCCGGCTCGTGGCGGTCTTCTCGGCGCTGTGGTTCTTTGTGTTCGCGCTCCCCGTATTGTTCGCCGTGCCCGAGGTTCCTGCAAAGAGGGACACAGCTTCCCTGGGGTTCCTTGCCTCCTACAAGCTCCTCTTCCGGCGCATCGCAGCCATTTACAAGACGAGCCCGCACACTATCTATTTCCTCCTGTCCAGCGCCATCTTCCGCGACGGATTGGCTGCGGTCTTCACTTTCGGTGGTGTCATCGCAGCCGGAACGTTTGGGTTCGAGCTCAAAGACGTCATCTTCTTCGCGATCTTCGGAAACGTCGTAGCGGCTGTCGGTGCCATCATCGGCGGCTTCCTGGACGACAGGATCGGACCGAAGGCCGTGATCATGCTGTCGTTGGTCGGCCTGCTCATCGCGGGCACCTTCATCCTGGTCCTCGGCAACGGCACGTACGTTTTCTTCGGCAACGAGTGGCCGGGCGCCAACACTTTTTGGATCTTCGGCCTGCTGCTGTGCCTGTTCGTCGGGCCTGCACAGTCGTCCTCCCGCGCCTACCTCGCCAGGCTTGCACCTGAAGGCGAATCCGGGGAGCTCTTCGGCCTTTACGCCACCACTGGACGCGCCGTCAGCTTCCTGGCACCAACGCTCTTCACGGTGTGCATCACTATCGCGGCCCCCTTGGTTGAAGAAGGCGAAGCCCAACGCTGGGGCATCCTGGGCATCATGGTGGTGCTGCTCGCGGGTCTGTTGGTGCTGCTGCCCGTCAAGCCGCCCAGCAGGACGCGCATTGCCGTCGTACCGCAGAACTGACCGGCAAGATACAGGGCCTGCCGCCCCACGGACAGCGACATCGGCGGCAAGCCGCGGCACTCACGCTGCAGCCCGGCGCGAACGCCGTACCAGCGTGCATTCAAGAGAGTTAAGGTGGAGTCATGAACGTGGATGAGACTGAACTTCCGGGCCTCGGGGTCCGCAAGGATTTCGTCACGGCCTCGGGCCGCCGGATCGGTGTCGTGGAACTTCGGGAAGGTGAAACCGAGCTCTTCGTGTCCACCTGGGACGATCCCGATACCTGCCAGGCGTCCATTCCCCTGACGGCCGATGAAGCCGCCACGCTGGGCAACCTCCTGGGCGGCCAGCACATTGCCATGCGGCTCGCGGAGGCACACCGCGAGGTGCCGGGCATCGTCACGCGCCAGTTCTCCATAGCCCCGGATTCCCCCTTCATCAACCAGCCCATGGGAAAGGCACAAATACGTACCCGCAGCGGCGTCTCCATTGTGGCGATCATGCGCGAAGGCGAGGTCGTTCCGTCGCCGGCACCGGACATCGTTCTTCACGCCGGGGACCTGCTGGTGGCAGTTGGCACGCAGGAGGGCCTCGACTCTGCCGCTGACATTCTCCGTAACGGCTGAACCCCGTTATGGATCCACTCGCCCTAGCCCTCGTTGAACTGGGGGCCGTCGTCTTTTGCCTCGGTCTCCTTGCTCGGCTTGCGGGCAGGATCGGCATGTCCCCCATTCCGCTGTACCTCGTGGGAGGGCTCGCGTTCGGAGCGGGCGGATTCGTCAAGCTGGACGGAATGCACGAGTTCGCCCACTTGTCGGGTGAAATCGGGGTCATCCTGCTGTTGTTGATGCTCGGCCTTGAATATACGGCGGCGGAGCTTGTCACCGGGCTGAAGCGCTCGTGGAGGGCGGGCGTGATGGATTTCGTGTTGAACTTCATCCCCGGCGCTGCCATTGCGGTGCTGCTGGGGTGGGGCGTGGTGGGCGCCATAGTGATGGGCGGCGTTACCTACATTTCGTCATCGGGGATTGCCGCGAAGGTGATCACCGACCTGGGGCGGATCGGCAACCGTGAAACTCCCGTGGTGCTTTCCATCCTGGTCTTCGAAGACCTCGCCATGGCCGTCTACCTGCCCATCCTTACCGCGATTCTGGCGGGCGTCGGGTTCCTGGGCGGTTTGCAGACCGTAGGCATTGCCCTGGCGGTTGTCACGGTGGTCCTGCTGATCGCGCTGCGGCACGGCCACCGGGTATCCAAGGCAGTCCACAGCGAGAACTCCGAAGTCTTCCTCCTGAACGTGCTGGGCCTGGCGCTCCTGGTAGCCGGCATCGCTTCGGCCCTGCAGGTGTCGGCGGCTGTGGGGGCATTCATGTTGGGCATCGCCATATCCGGCGCCACAGCCCACAACGCCACCCGGATCCTCGAGCCCCTGAGGGACCTCTTTGCGGCGATTTTCTTCGTGGCCTTCGGGCTGAACACCGATCCGCGGTCCATCCCGCCAGTTCTTGGATGGGCCCTGGCCCTGGCGCTGCTCACCGCGCTGACCAAGATGCTCACCGGCATGTGGGCGGCCAAGCGGGCGGGAATCGCTGTTCCCGGCCGGTTCCGTGCGGGTGCGGCGTTGATTGCCCGCGGCGAATTCTCGATCGTCATCGCCGGGTTGGCGGTGGCTTCGGGAGCAGTACCGGGCCAACTAGCCGCACTGGCAACTGCGTACGTACTCATCATGGCCATCCTCGGCCCGCTGGCAGCCCGCTTCGTGGAGCCGGTGGTCAAGGCCCTGCGCAAGACACCGGGGTCGCCGCCACGGACGCCGGAGCGGACTCCCGCCTAAGGCCTACCCCGGACTCCCGCCGGGGACGCTCGCATTGGGGACGCTCACCCCTTGGGACGCTCCCGCCGGGAACGCTCTCGTTGGGATGCTCCGCCCGTTGGAGCAGAGCCTCCTGCCGCGCGACCCCGCGCAGAGAAGGCCTTAGATGGCGGTCTTGTGGAAGTTCAGGTGGCTGCGGCTGGCGGTCGGACCGCGCTGGCCCTGGTAGCGGTTGCCGTATTCACCGGATCCGTAGGGGTGCTCGGCTGAGGACGTCAGCCGGAAGAAGCACAACTGGCCGATCTTCATGCCGGGCCACAGCTTGATGGGCAGCGTTGCCACGTTGGACAGCTCAAGGGTGACGTGGCCGGAGAAGCCGGGATCAATGAATCCGGCTGTCGAGTGGGTCAGCAGGCCAAGGCGTCCCAGGGAGGACTTGCCTTCCAGCCGGGCAGCGATATCGTCCGGGAGGCTGACGGTCTCGAAAGTGGAGCCAAGGACGAACTCGCCGGGGTGGAGGATGAAGGGCTCGTCGCCCTCCACTTCGACCAGGCGCGTGAGTTCCGGCTGCTCTTCGGCAGGGTCGATGTGCGCGTATTTGTGGTTGTCGAACAGGCGGAAGAACCTGTCAATCCGGACGTCCACGGATGAAGGCTGAACCATCGCGGGGTCGTACGGGTCAAGGACAATCCGTTGGGAGTCAATTTCGGCACGAATATCGCGGTCAGAGATCAGCACAGCATCAAAAATACCGCATGCATTGTCCCTGCCGTCCCGTGCGACTATAGTTCCCGGACAGGTTAAGCCGCGCCCGGAGTTTGGGGGCAACGAGCATTCGCGGGGTAATTGTGGGGAAATGGGCAGCGCCTGCGGCAGTCGCCGTGGCCGGCGCACTTGCAGTCATGGTGGCGGCGTCCAGCCAACTGCTGCCGGCTACCGAAGCCGTCCCGGGCTCAGGCACCACGCCCTCTGCCGGCACACCTTCCGCTTTAACCGCCCCGGAGGCGGGTACGACGGCGGAGCCCTCACCTTCCGCTGCGCCCGTCGCAACCGGTGGCGTCCCGGAGGAACCCGCCACCCCCACTCCTGATCCGGCGGCAGTACCTGGAATGCCGGGCGGGGCACCCACGCGACCGATCGCCGTCGACCCTGTAGTGGAGTCTCCGCCGCCGCTGCCATCCTTCGGACCGTCATGGGGTCCAGGCGGGCCCGCGCCCGAGGCTCCGTCCGGTCCGGCGCCCTCCGCTCCTGCCGGCCCGTCACCTTCGGCGGCTCCCACGCTGACCGCCGAGCCTACTCCTTCCGCACCGGCAGCGGGCCCGTCTCCTTCAGCGGAGCCCACCCCCTCGCCCACGGCGAGCAACACGCCTCCGGCAAGCCCCACAACCCGGGCCCCGTCCGCGGAGCCCACACCCACGCCCTCGCCTTCAGCGAGCCACACCCTGAGCCCCACCCCGACCCCCACGGCGAGCGCCACACCACAGGGCACATCCACCCCCTCGCCGTCGCTCGTGCCCTCATCAGAAGCGACGCAGACCCCGGGCCCCACGTCCACCCCGTTCCCGGGCAAGACCCCCAGCGCCGAAGCCGACCCCGGCAACGGCGCCTTGGCCCTGCTTCCCGACGACAACACCGCCGCGATCCTGACCGTCTTCAACGCCATCAACAGCTACCGGGCGTCACTGGGCCTTGCCCCGATCAAGTACCACGCCACCGTGGCCGGCCTGGCGCAGGAGTGGTCCAACAGCATCGCCAGCCGGGAAGTAATCCAGCACCGGCCCAACTTCTGGACCGACCCCCGGGCCCTCAACCCGAACAACGGTGCCGGTGAGGTCATTGCCGTCCGGTGGGACCGGGATGCGGCCCAGCTTGTGGAGTGGTGGAAGGGATCCCCGGGGCATGATGCCCTCCTGCGCGATCCGCGCTTCAACGTGATGGGCATTGGCATCACGTACACGGACGGCAACTGGCAGACCACCCCCAACCGCTACACGCTGTGGGGCGTGGTGAACTTCTTCGGCTACACCACCTTGCCGGCGGGAACCACCACGCGGCCGGGCGGAACGGTCACCCCGCCCGCTGATCCGGTGGGCGTATGCCAGCCGGGAGACAAGTACCAGCCACCGACAGTCGACCTGCGTACAGCTTCGATCCGCAGCGCCGCGGACCTGGTGTCCATTGGACCGGACGGAACGGTCTATTCCTACCCGTCCCTGGGCAACGCGAAATACGAGCCAGCCCGCAAGATCGGTGTCGGTTTCACCGGGCTTAAGGATCTCTTCGTCACCGACTGGGACCGCGACGGCGTGTTCGACCTGATTGCCCAACGCACCGATGGTGCCCTGCTGGTGTATCCGGGAAGGCAGTCGGGCGGGTTCGGATCGCCGGGTGTCCTGGGGCATGGCTGGCAGTCATTGAACCTCGCCATCGGCACCTGGTGCGCCAATAACCGCCTGCCCCAGATCGTGGCCATGGACGCGTCCGGAGGCTTGTGGTTCTACAAGAACTCGGGCCTGTCATACATCCGCACCCAGGCGGCGATCGGTACTGGCAACAGATCTGTCAGGCTCAGCATGGTCGATTACAACGCTGACGGATTCCAGGACCTCCTGGCAGTGGAACCGAATGGCTACCTCCGCCTGTACAGGGGTTCGGGATTGGCCACTCCCAAGCAGGAGTCCAGGCCGATCGTGGGCGCCGCGTGGACTGATTACTCGGGCATCCGGGCGCTGCAGGGCGTCAACGGCCCTGACACCACCGGCGTTGCCGGCCTGGGAACCAATGGGGTGCTGGAGTACTGGGACTTGACGTCCGGAAAGCTCACCACACCGGTGGCGGTGGGCGGCGGATGGTCCGGCTTCAAGCTCGCGCAGTAGACGCGCTGCCCGGTGCGGTGCCGGCACCCAAGCCAGGTTCCGGCGTCGTACTTAAAGCGTCCTACCTAAAGCGTCGTACCCAACACGGGACCGTCACGCCGCCGGGCGTGACTCAATCACCGTCTTGAGTTGTTCCAGCTGCGCGACCTCGGCCTCCATGGTCTTCTGGATCATGCCGCCCATGAGTTTCTGCAGGCCTTTGGGGTGGAGCTCCAGCGCGAACCGCAACCGCGTGGTCTTGCCCTCGGTGCTGAGGTAGTAGCCCCCGGTGGGCCGGGCGGGTCCTGCCACCACGGCAAACCGCACCTCGGCGCCGGGGCGCGATTCGGTGATCTGGAAGTCCGCGGCAATGGGCCGGCCTCCGGGTCCGTTGAGGGTCTGCTGGTACACCGCGCCGTTCTCGCCCTGGACACCGGCCTTCAGGGAGATGCTCCGGACGCCCGAGCGCCAGAGGGCGTTGTTCATTCCGTCCATCAGGAAGCCATAGACGGTCATGGCATCCCTGTCGATCACCACTTCATGGGCTGCAAATGCCACGGAGACCTCTTTCGGCGTACGTTCACGGTGTCGTAGCCCGGTTCCCCATACACTGCAGCTAACACCTTCAGAATAGACAGCGCCGCTCACGCAGGACACATTGCTGACGAGCCTTGACCGAATGGTTACCTCCCGGCCGGGTGTCGTCATGCTGCTGACACATCCCGCCTGTCCGGGTAGAGTTCCTCCGGGCCGGTATTAATCAAATTGGGGGCGTAATGCGACGTTTGGACCACCGCACTTTTGTTGGAAAAGCGCGACGGCGGGTGGCCGCGTGTGCGGCATTCCTGGCTGTCGCTGTGGCTGGCGGTGTTGTGTCCGCGGCTCCTGCGCCTGCTGCTCCTGCACCGGCCGTCTCCAGTGCTGCGAAGGCTGCCGTACCCACCACGGCGAACCCGCTGCCGAGCGTCGATCCTATCGGGGATCCGTCCAGCTTTTCCGTGCTGGTCAACAAGTCCCGCCCGTTGAACCCCCTCAGCTATGTCCCGCATGACCTCATCAACGCCCGCGGTTCAGGCCAGTACATGCGCGCTGAAGCCGCCGCATGGTTGAACGGGCTGTTCCAGGGCGCGGCCGATGCCGGAACGGGTGGCCTGTCCATCATCAGCGGGTACCGGTCTTATGCCACGCAGCAGCAGGTCTATTGGGGCTATGTGAACCAGTACGGCCAAGCCTACGCCGACACCATCTCCGCCAAACCGGGCTACAGCGAGCACCAGACCGGCCTTGCCATGGACATCGGCAACGCTGGCGGCTCCTGTGGTCTCAGCACCTGCTTCGGCGACACCGCCGCAGGCAAGTGGGTGGCGGCAAACGCCCACAAATACGGGTTCATCGTCCGGTATCCCAATGGCTACACAGGGACCACGGGTTACAGCTACGAACCCTGGCACCTGCGCTATGTAGGTGTCGCTCTGGCTACTGACATGCAGCGCCGCGGCTTCCCGACGTTGGAGCACTACTTCGCAGGCAACACCGCCCGCTCCGCGAGCATCAAGTCCGGCGCCGACCTTGTGGCAGCCGATTCTTCCGGCAGGCTGTTGCGCTACCCCGCGACGGCGGCAGGCGGCTACATGGCGCCTGTCCAGATCGGTTCGGGCTGGACCGGATTGAAGCAGGGCTTCGTGGTGGACTGGGACATCGACGGGGTGTACGACATCCTGGCCCAGTGGAACAACGGTGTCCTGGGCGTTTATCGCGGCCTCCCGGGTGGAGGTTTTGCCGGCCAGGTAGTGGTGGGCAGCGGCGGCTGGGAGCAGATGACCATCACCGTGGGCAAGTGGTCCCACAGCCATCCCCGCCCCAGTGTGGTGGGGTACTTCCCTGACGGCGTCCTGCGCTACTACCCCAACACGTTTGGTGGGGCGTTGAGCGGGCCGCAGATCATCGGCAAGGGCTGGAACGGCATGGAACTGACCATGGTCGACTGGGAAGGCGATGGCGCCAACGACATCCTTGCCCGGACAGCCTCGGGCGCGCTCATCAACTACCGCGGGGACGGCTGGGCAGGTTTCTACGGACCGGCGACCACCGTCGGTACAGGCTGGCAGTACATCCGGGCCTTGGTTCCCAGCTTTGGGCTGACCGGTGCAGGTACACGCGGAATCACGGCGCGGACCATGGAAGGCAACCTTTACAACTACGGACTGGGCCGGGGTCAGTGGACCACGTACGGCCAAGTGGGCTCCGGCTGGAACGGCCTGCAGCTGTTCAAGTAGGCGCGCCTGTCATCGGCAGCCCCTGATCTGCGCTAAGCTGGGATTCGCTCCGGCGTGCAGTCGGGGCAACGCGGGCGTAGCTCAATGGTAGAGCGCTAGCTTCCCAAGCTCGATACGCGGGTTCGATTCCCGTCGCCCGCTCTCTTCGTCCCACCCCCGCTGACCTGGTTCGTGGCCCTCAAAGCCGCTACGCGCCGGCTTTAAGGGCCACAAATCCCGCTAGGCCGAGGCTGCGGATGTCTCCACGATCCTGAGCACCCGGCGGCGGTCACGCAGGTTGACCTTGAGCTGCAGCGAGGAGCGCCGCGCAAGCACCACAGCCACCACGCCTGCTGCGAGTGCCGGAACACCGCCCGATACCAGGATGGCAAGGTGCGGGCCCAAGTGCTCGGCCAGCCATCCCATCATGGGACCGCCGATCGCCTGGCCACCGATCAGCACCACCAGGTAAAGGCTCATGACACGGCCACGGATGCCCATGTTGGAGCTGGTCTGCACCATCTGGTTGGCCGCAGTAAGGAACATCAGGCACCAGAACCCGGCCAGGACCATCGCTGCACTGAACCAGACCATGGACGGCATGGCAGCAGACAGGCAGAGCATCAGACCGTACAGCCCAGCCGAGGCCACCACGGAGCGCAACCGCAGTTGCCGGCGCCGTGTGGAGGCAACCGCTCCCGTCAGTGCCCCGAGTGCAACCATGGCGTTCAGCAGGCCGTAGCCTCCGGCGCCGGCGTCGTACACATGGTCCGCGAAGGCGGCCAGCAGCACGGGGAGACTCATCGCGAAAACTGCCACGAAGCCTGCCATCAGCCACGGCCAGTAGATGGTGGGCTTGGCGAGCGCGTAGCGAAGACCCTCGCGCAGCATGCCCTTCCGGCGCGGGGTGGGTTGGCTCAGGTGGAGCTGGTCCTTGCGAAGGATCATCAGCATGGCCACTGTGGAGCAGCAGGCCGCGGCGTTGCCGGCAAAAGCCCAGCCGGCGCCCACGGCGGTGAGCAGCCAGCCGGCGAGCGCGGGCCCGATCAGGCCGCCCAGCTGGAAAGTTGTGGAGTTCACGCTGATGGCGTTGCGCAGGTATTTGGGGCCGACGAGTTCGTTGACGAATACCTGCCGGGCCGGCTGGTCCAGCACAGTCACGAACCCCAGGAGCACGGCAATGATGTACACGTGCCACACCTGCACTACGTGGGTCAGGGACAGGATCGCCAGCGCGGCAGCCAGGACTGCGGCCGCCGACTGGCAGATGATGAGGATCTTCCGCTTGGCGAAGCGGTCCGCCATCATGCCGCCCCAAGGACCAAGGAACAGTGACGGCATGAACTGCAGCGCCACGGTGATTCCCACAGCGGTGACGGAACCGGACAGCTCCAGCACCATCCAGTCCTGGGCGATTCGCTGCATCCAGATGGCGATCACGGCAATAAAGTGGCCAAGGGCGAAGATCCTGAAGTTGGGGACCTTCAAGGAAATGAACGTGTGCCGCCAGGGCAGCTTTTCACTCACGACGGCGAGTGGCTGGGTGACGGGGTCCGTCTGGTTTGTGTCCTGCAAGGGGTTAGTGTCCTGCAAGGGACCAGCGGACAGGGAATCGATGACGGGCTGGCTGACATGTGCCGCTGAAGGCGGTGGGGGTGCCAAAGTTAGTCCTCGGATTAGGAGTTTCGGTGGGATGGCTTTAACGCTATGGTTGCCTGCAGCAATTGTGGAAGCCTATTGGGCCTATAAGTAGCATTGCGGAATGCAATGATCGTCCAGCGCTGGAGCAGCACTTTGGCCCCTGTCGCGGCAAGCACTCAAAGGAGTTTTGCGTGTTCGAACCCGTCCAGCTGCGCTCATTCCTGGCCGTCGCTGAAACGCTGAGCTTCACCAAGGCAGCGGACCGCCTTGGCCTGGCCCAACCCACTGTCAGCCAGCACGTGCGCAAGCTCGAGGCGGCAGCGAAGAGGGTCCTCGTAGCCAGGGACACCCGCGAGGTCCGGCTGACGGACAATGGCGACGCCATGGCCGGCTTCGCCCGGAGCATCCTGGCGGCCCACGACTCTGCGTCGCGATATTTCTCGGGTTCGGCGATGCGCGGACGACTCCGTTTCGGCACCGCCGACGACCTCGCCATTACAGGCCTGCCCCGGATCCTGCGTGAGTTCAGGCAGCTGTACCCGCAGATCAACCTCGAGCTGACCGTGAGCCAGAGCGACCAGCTCTACAAGAGGCTCAATGCCGGTCAACTGGATCTGGTCTTTGTGAAGTGGGTGGCGGGAGCCAAGGAAGGGACCGTGGTGCGGCATGACAATTTCGCCTGGGTGGGTCTGGAACAGACCGTACTCGAACCCGGCGCTCCCGTGCCGCTGATCGCGTACCCGGCTCCCAGCCTGAGCCGGAAGCTGGCCATCGACGCCTTGGAGGCAGCCGGAAGGACCTGGCGGATCACCTGCAGCACCAAGCAGATCAGTGGCGTACTGGCCGCCGTCCGCGCGGGCATCGGGGTAGCCGTCATGCCGGCCTCGCTGGTTCCGGAGGATCTCAAAGTGATCACCCAGCGCTTCGACCTGCCGCCGGTGGGAGATGTCGATTTCACGCTCATCAGGAACCCCCTGGCCAACGCCGAGGTCATCGATGCCCTGACCCAGGCCATCATGGGCCGGACGTTGAACAAGTCCTCCTGACCGTGTTCGCTTTTGTCCGGACAGACTCCTCGCTCTTCGCGGGTAAGCGCATTCCAGCTATCCTGAACCAATGATCGACCTCACAACGCTGCCAGACCTCACGCCGGGCATTTGCTCCGTCACCCTCAGGGACAAAGGGATCGACGAGGTGGTCCGTATAGCCGCCGAAGCGGGCCTGGCCGGCATTGAGTGGGGCACGGACGTGCACATCAAGGACACGGACTCCGCCGAACACGCCAGGAAGGCGGGTGAAGAGGCAGGGCTTCGCGTCCTGTCTCTGGGCTCCTACTACCGGGCAGGATCCTTCGCCGGCTTCGACCACCTCCTCGATCTGGCCACGACCCTGGGCGCACCGAGGATCCGTGTCTGGGCCGGCGACGTCGGCAGCCATGAGGCCACCGACGAACACTGGGAATCGGTAGTCAGCGACTCCCAGCGGATTGCGGGCCTGGCGGAAGAACATGGCATCACCATCGCCTTCGAGTACCACGGCAATACCCTCACTGATACACCGGAAACCACCCTGGAGTTGCTGCGCCGCGTGGACCACGCCAACATCGGCACCTACTGGCAGCCCGCCGTCGGGCTTTCCGACCAGCAGGCGCTCGACTCGCTTCACCACGTCCTGCCGCACGTGGTGGGTGTGCATTGCTTTTCGTGGGGGCCCAAGGCGGAACGCCATCCGCTGCGGGCGCGGAAACTGTTGTGGCAGACCGTATCCGACGTGCTGCGCGGGAACGGCCAGGACCTGGACATCATGATGGAATTCGTGGAGGACGACCTCCCGGAGAATGTCCTTCACGACGCCGCCTTCCTGCACGGCATCACCTTGGGCGAGGACTAGTCCGGCCCTGTCGGGTCCACCAAGGCCGGAACCATGACGGCAACAACCGGCACGTACTTCCCGTAAGGAGCGGCAGCACCACGTGCCGCGAGGGAGGCATTGGCACGATGTGGGCTACCCACCCGGGAATGACAGGGCTTCTCAGTTGGTTTCGGCTGCCTGTAGATTCAACGCCACATCGACGATCATGTCTTCCTGTCCCCCCACGTAGCCGGCATTACCGACTTCCTGAAGGATCTGCCAGGCCGGCACTCCGTAGCGTTCCGCTGCCCGCTCTGCATGGATGAGGAACGAGGAGTAGACGCCTGCGTAGCCTTGCATGATGGATGCACGGTCCATGACGGGCATGCGGGTGATGATGGGCTTGACGATGTCTTCAGCGGCAGCCATCAGGCCTTGGGTGTCGACACCAGTGGTTATATCGAGCCGATCGAATGCTGCAGCGAGCACTTCGGTTGGGGAATTGCCTGCTCCGGCCCCGAGAGCCACAAGCGTGCCATCGATTTGCCGTGCACCGGCGCGCACGGCAAAGACTGAATTGGCGACGCCGAAGCTCAGGTTTTGGTGGCCATGGAACCCCACCTGCGCGTCGTCGCCCAGTTCTGCCACCAGGGCGGCGACCCTCTCGGCAACACCTTCCAGGATCAGGGCACCGGCAGAGTCGACTACGTAAACGCACTGGCATCCCGAGTCGGCCATGATGCGGCCCTGCTTGGCCAGCTCCTCCGGGCTCGCCCGATGCGACAGCATGAGGAAACCCACGGTCTCCATGCCCAGCTTCCGCGCACGGGAGAAGTGCTGGGTAGAGATATCTGCCTCCGTGCAGTGCGTCGCGATCCGCGCTACTGAAGCGCCGGCGTCGTGTGCCTTGTTGAGGTCGTGGATGGTGCCGAGGCCGGGAAGCATGAGCACCGCGATCCGGGCCCGCTTGGCTTCATGCACGGCGGCCTTGATGAGGTCCAGTTCCGGGGTCAGTGAGAACCCGTAGTTGAAGGACGAACCGCCCAGGCCGTCTCCATGGGTCACTTCGATGACGTCCACGCGGGCATCGTCGAGCGCCCTGACGACGCTTCGCACATGCGCTTCCGTAAACCGGTGGCTCATGGCGTGGGAACCGTCGCGCAAAGTGGTATCCGTCAGGCGGACGGCGTAACCATTTTTTTCCGGAAGGGTCATGACTGGCTCCTGGTGTTCTGGGTGGAAGCAGCAACAAGCTCCTGCTCGTCCATCTTTTCGGCAAGCAGGTCTGCGGTTCGGGTGGCGGCAGCGGTGATGATGTCCAAGTTGCCGGCGTACTCGGGAAGGTAGTCTGCGGCACCTTTTACCTGCACCCAGACGCCAACCCTTCCGGCACCCTTCCAATCGTCCCGGGCGGTATCGAATTGCGGTTCGACCCGCAGTTCGTATCCGGGAACGTATTCCCGCGTCTTCTCAACGGCCTCGTTGATGGCGGCCCGGATCCGTTCCTGGGTCTCTCCCGGTTCGGCAGCCACTGCCGGTATTGCGCAGTAAATGGTGTTCCGCATGATCATGGGCGGTTCCACGGGGTTGATGATGATGATGGCTTTGCCCCGCTTGGCACCACCGACAACTTGGAGTGCTTCTGCGGTGGTTTCGGTGAACTCATCAACGTTGGCCCGTGTACCCGGACCAGCCGACTTCGACGCTATGGATGCCACGATTTCTGCGTAATCCACCGGAACCACCGAAGAAATCGCCGCAACGATCGGCGTCGTGGCCTGGCCGGCGCAGGTAATCATGTTCACGTTCATGGCGTCGTCGATCAATTCCAGGTTGACCACGGGAGCGACGTAGGGGCCCACCGCTGCGGGAGTCAGGTCGATGGCCCGGATGCCCGCCTCGCGGTACTTGGGGGCATTCGCCGCATGGGCTTTTGCGGACGTGCATTCGAACACGAAGTCCGGTTTGTCCTCCTGCGCCAGCAGCCACTCGACTCCTTCTGAAGAGACTGTCACGCCGAGGCGGGCTGCGCGGGCAAGGCCGTCAGAGTTGGGGTCGATGCCGATCATGTATTTGACTTCGACGTTTTTCGAGCGTCGCATGATCTTGAACATCAAGTCGGTCCCGATGTTGCCTGAACCGACGATTGCTGCGGTTTTCTTGGCCATGTGGGTTTCCTTTGATTGGTAGCCGTTGTTATGCATGGGCTAGGTGAAGTGGATTGTCAGGGATCCAAGGTCGCCGAAGTCGGCGGTCGCGCTGCTGTCAGCAACCACCGGAAGGGCCTTGGTGAATGATCCCGGGAGAACAAGGTGTCCGGCTTCCAAGGCAACGCCTTGTTCTCCCAAAATGTTGGCCAACCAAACCAGCGCCAGGATGGGGTCACCCATAACAGCCTGGCCAGTACCGGTTTCCACCGGATGGTCGTCAATGCGCAGGGTGCATTCAACCTGTTTGAGTTCGTCGACGCGGATATCCAGCGGCGTCCGGCCAACTGCGATGGCGCCGCAGGAAGCGTTATCCGCCACGGTGTCCACCAATCGGATATTCCAGTCAGCGATGCGTGAATCGATGATTTCGATCGCAGGGTAGACGGCTTCCACGGCATCAACTGCTTGCTGGTAGGTGACACCGGGGCCTTGGAGTGCCTCTTTGAGCAGGAAACCAAACTCTGGCTCAACTTTTGGAGAGATGAAACTGTCGCTGGGGATTTGTGCTCCGTCGTGATGGACCATGTCTTCGAAGAAGAAACCGAAGTCGGGCGAGTCGACGCCAAGTTGTGCTTGCATGGCTTGGGAGGTCAAGCCGACTTTCCTCCCGGCGAGAACCCGACCGGCTGCCCGGTGTTGCTTCAATTGGTCGGCCTGCACCTCGTACGCATCCTGGATGGTCATGGACGCGATCCGGTCACGCAGGGGTGGCACCGGGGCTCGGGTAACTGTGGCGGTGAGCAGCTCCTGGGCAAAACCGTGCAGGACTTCTTCGCGTTCCGTGGCGTTGGCGGTTGTATGCATTGTTGTTCCTATCAGCGCGTGATCGTTCCTGGCCTATCCATGTCCCACGGAGTTCAGTACCGGGGTGGGCTGGTGGTGCTGCAGCAGTTCCCTGTCCCATTGGGCCGCCGCAGTACCTTCCTCCCTCAGCACGGCCTTCCGCACTTTTCCGTTCTCGGTCTTTGGCAGGTCCGGGACCACACGCATGAACCGCGGGATCGCGTACTTGGCCAGCCGGGGTTCGCAAAAAGCCGAGATCTCGCCGAAATCAACAGGGCCCTTGGTGATGATCGCCGCCATGACTTCGTCTTCGCCCAGTTCAGAATCCACGGCATAGACCGCCGCTTCACTGATCAGGGGATGTTCGAGGAGTGCCTGTTCGACTTCGGCTGAAGATATGTTCTCGCCCCTGCGACGGATAACGTCCTTGATCCTGTCGACGAACCGCACCCATCCGTCTGGTTCCACCACGACGCGGTCTCCGGTGTGGAACCAAAGGTCCCGCCAAGCCGTGACCGTGGCCTCGGGCATCCGGTAATAGCCGGTTGCGAACGCATGGGGCTGGTCGCTGCGCAGCAACAGCTCGCCCGGCTCCCCGGCCGGGACCTCCAGCCCGTACTCGTCCACGATGCGCGCACTGAATCCCGGCTGTACCTTCCCCATGTAACCGGGCCTTTGTTCGCTCCGGCTGGAGGCCACGATGGAGTTGGTTTCGGTTGAGCCGTAGCCGTCCATGAGGGTGATCCCGAACCGTTCGCGGAAAGAGGCCAACAACCCGGCAGGTGTTGCCGGCGCGAGCGCGGCGACCACTCCGTGCGCCCGGTCCAGTGGAGTAGGTGGTTTGCTGGCGAGGATGCTCACCATGGCACCGAGCAGATACGTGAATGTCGCGCCTGCGCTGTGAACATCCGACCAGAACCGCGAGGCCGAGAATCGGGGTCCCAGGACGTATTCGGCACCGCTGACCAATGCCTGGCTGAACGCGTTCAGGGCGTTTGTATGGAAAAGCGGCAAACAGGTGTACAGAACGTCTGCCTCTGTGATTTCAAGCTGACGAGAGACATTTACGCCCCACCAGTAAAACTGCCCATGCGGGCATTGAACACCTTTGGACACTCCGGTGGTACCGGAAGTGTAAAGGATCGCTGCCGTGTCCCCGGGTAGTACGGGCGCAGGCTCAACAGGGGAAGTTGCCTTGGGCAAGCCCGTGAAAGGGTAGCGACTGTCAAGGGCTGAAGCTGCTTCGTCAAACAGCCAGATCTGCCGCAATGCAGGAAGGTCCGAAAGCCTGTCCACATGTTCAAGCAGCGTCGACTCCGTAACAAGGAGTGATGACTCGGAATTGGCAAGGATGTGATGGAGCTGTTCTCCTCGTGCGGCCGTATTGATGGGAACAGCAATTGCTCCCACCCATGCGCACCCCAGGATGAGATCAAGAAGTTCGATGCGGTTGCTGGACATCAGAGCAACCCGGTCACCCGGACGAATGCCATGATTCAGCAGCACTCCTCCCGCGAGGGCGACGGCTTCCAGCATTTGCCGGCCATCCCGTCGGACTGAACCGCAGCGCATAAGCGGCGCGTTCGGGAGCTTCTCTGCCCGGTTCATCAACAGGCCAGGGACCGTCATCGAGGCGGCAACCGAACCTGCGGTGTAGGTATCTTCGGACATGGTTCTCCTAGGCTTTATTTCTCTGAAAAGGTACGTAGCCAACCAGGGCAGTTTCTTCGCTGGCAGTGTTGGTGAGGTCGATACTGTCGCCTGCTTTGACGGTCCCACCCAGAATCCGGGCAATGAATTGAACGTCTTCCGGGCAGACGACGGTAGCTGTCTGCTGCCCGCTCGAGAGCAAGGTGACCGCTTCGACCACTCCGGAGTCGACGTCGTCTTCAACAAAGGAAGTGTTGGAACATCTGGAGCAGATGAGCCGGAACGGGAAGTAGGCCTTGCGGCAATTGACGCATCTTTGAAAAACAGCACTCATTCCGAAGCCTCCAACACTGCCAGGTTTGCGCACGCACCGTAGCGGTACAGCACCATCCCATATCCGCTGACTGCAGCCAGTCTCGCTTGCACCTGCCGATCTCCTCCTTGTCCCAGCAACTGCCGCGTGGCCTCCACCAAGCCATGCATACCGCCGGCAGATCCTGCCTGGCCTGCGGAGAGTTGCCCTCCTGAGGTGTTAAGGGCCAGCTCCCTGGAGAGAATGCGTGCCCGGATGAATTCCGGGATGTCCGCGTTCTCTGCCACCGCTCCCATGTCTACGAGCTGGGCGACCACCATGGCCGGATAGTCGTCGTAGACACTGAGGACGTCCATATCCTCTGGAGAGACCCCCGCCCTCTCCCATGCCAAAGGTGCGCAATACCGCAAACCGGTGACCAGACCATCGCCCGCTTGGTTGTCCTGATTGTAGGAAGCGGTGGTCGAAAGAATCTTCGCCCTTCGCTGTCCGTTTGCCCTCTCATCCGCAACGACCACAACGGCGTCGGCACCTGTGACAGGCGGAACACAGTCAAAGCGGCCCAAGGGTTCGGCAACCAAAGGAGCGGCAAGGTACTCCTCAAGCGTCAAAGGTGTGCGGTACACGGCCCCTGGGTTCAGGCCCGCCCATTCCCGCTGGGCCACTGCAATGCGGCCATAGTCCTCCCGGGCCAAGCCAAGCTTCTCCATCTGGCGGGTTGTCAGCATGGCAAAGAGTGCGTTCGGGCCTGACATGGGCAAGGGGGTCAAGTGGTCAGCCGTTGCCCTGTTGTACTTGGCAACAAGGTTGGCGAAGGCGTCACCGTCCATAAGGTCGCCGGCTGCGAGTACAACTACCGAGGCATCGCCCGCTTCGATGGCGTGGACGGCGTGCTGCAGCATGTTACCGGCGCTGGCGCCACCGTTGGTGTCTTGCATGAGCCAGGTCAGCTTCAAACCCATCCTCCACGCGAGGTCGATGGCGTGGTCCGGATCCAGCGTGAAGCTGGATACTCCAAAGCCGTCTACATCGCTGGGAGAAAGTCCGGCGTCTTTGAGTGCACGGCCCACTGCATCGGCAATGGTGCCCGATGTAGTGGTCCCGGGTTGGGGATGCCGCGTATACGGGGACTCGCCGGTAGCAATGATGGATACTGCCATGGTTGGTTCTTTCCTGTTCAGTGGGGTGGAGTCGGCCGGGGCTGACGGCTATCGGGGTGCGACGTTGACTTCGTGCACGTCCACGTGGGCATCAGGAGCAGGTGTACGGTTTTGGCCCACGTTCTTGGAGAAGGCCAGCGCAATCAGGGTGATGGCCGCCAGGCCGAGGGCGTACAGGGCAACCGGCGTTGAGCTGTTGTAGGTCAGCAGGAGTGCGGTAGCGATGAATGGTGCCAGTCCGCCGGCAAAAACAGCTGCTACTTCGTGGCCCAGTGCCATTCCTGAATAGCGGACTTCGGGGCTGAACAGTTCGTGGAAGAAGGCGGGCTGGGCCCCGATCATTGCGGCGTGGCAAATTCCGTTTCCGATGAAGTAGGCGAGAACAATAAGGCCTGGCGAGTTCGAGTCGATGAGCCAGAAGAAGGGGAAGGCCATGAGTGCCAGTGCGGTGGCCCCAATTGCGTAGACTTTTCGGCGGCCGATCTTGTCGGATAGATGCCCAAAGAAAATGATGGTGCAGAACGCAAACAGCATCGAGAGCATGACGCCCAACAGCAGCGTTCCCCGTTCGACTCCCACATGCACGCCGTAGACCAAGGAGAATGACAGCAGCAGGTACGAGCCACCGTTTTCGGCAACCCGGAGACCCATGGCCACCAGGATTTCCTTCGGGTGGGTACGCAGCGCGGTCCAGACCGGCAAGGCGGCCCTGTCGCCGTCGGACTTGACCTGCTCAAATTCTTTCGTCTCCGGAAGCCGGAAACGGATGTACATGCCGACGCCGAACAACAGGATGCTCAGGAGGAACGGCAGGCGCCAGCCCCAAGCCATAAACTGCTCCTCCGGGAGCAATTGTGCGAGGTAGAAGGCGGCAGAGGCGAGGACGAACCCGAGGGTGACTCCCCCTTGGCTGAACGCCGAAAACAGTCCGCGGCGTTCTTCCGAGGAGTTTTCGCTGATGATCAAAACGCCTCCTCCCCACTCGCCGCCGGCAGCTATTCCTTGAAGGACGCGAAGCACCACAAGCATGATGGGAGCCCAGATGCCTACCTGCTGATACGTGGGCAGGAGGCCCATCAGGAAAGTGGCGATGCCCATGATGCTCAGTGTCATGACCAGGGCAGTTTTCCTGCTGATACGGTCGCCGATGTGGCCGAAAAGTATGCCACCAAACGGACGGGCGGCGAATCCCACGGCGAAGCCGACGAAGGCTCCCAAGGTGCCCACCAGCGGATCGGTGCCTGACGGGAAGAAGAGCTTTCCAAAGACGATGGCGGCCGCCGTCGCATAAAGGAAAAAGTCGTACCATTCGAGCGAATTCCCAACGAGCGATGCGATGACATAGCGCTTGATTCCGGGGCTTTTGGCGCCGGACGCGCCTAGGGCTTTTTGTGACATGAGCGTCTCCTGGTGGAAAGGGGGGTGTGGTGGGGCAAGGATCCACGACGGCGGGGATCCTGCTGGTCAGCCATCAAGCACTGGCCTGTGTTCCGGTGAAGATCCGGACGTCAGCGTCGACGTCCATTCCGAGAAACTTTTGAGCGTTCTTGCTCAGGAGTTGACTTTGTTGCTGGTGGGTCAGGAAGGGAGCCTGCCTGATCAGGTTTCCCGCGGGCCTTTCACCCAAGGGGTACGGGAAATCGGAGCCGAGCATGACGTGTTCGCTTCCCATGACGTCAATGAGGAGCCGCAAAGAGGCGTCATTGAAAACCACGGAGTCCACGCTGAACCGGTTCAGGTAATGCGATGGGGGGAACTCGGATGTCGCGATAAGGTCCGGGCGCTGGTGCCAGGCGTTGTCCATGCGGCCTACCCAGTAAGGAAAGGATCCACCTCCGTGGGCAAAGCAGAGGCGCAGGTGCTCGGGTAGCCTGTCGAAGCCCCCACCGAGGATGAGCGAAAGTATGGACAAGTGTGTTTCCCCGGGCATGCCCACCAACCAGCGTGCCATCCATCGTTCGAGTCGAGGTGAAGTGGGCATGTCCCAGGGGTGTATGAAAACAGCTGCGTTGCGGTCCGCACAGTGCTGGAGAAACGTGATGATGCCTTCATCGTCCAGGTCGCGGTCGCCGACGTGGTTGCCGATCTCGACGCCGACATGGCCGTTCTCCAGCGATCGGTCAAGTTCCCGGCACGCGGCGTCCGTGTCCTGCAGGGGTACCTGGCAGAACGGGATCAGGCGCTGTGGTGCTGGATCACAGACCTCCAACGCCAAATCATTGAAGATCCGACTGACCTTCACTGCTTCTTGAGGGTCGCGGGCGTAGGAGAAGAACAGCGGTGTAGGTGAGACAACCTGTACGTCCACACCATCGGCGTCCATCGCCGCGAGGCGCTCTTCGGCCGCCCAGGCGTTCGAGCGAAGGGGGCGGAATTCAGCGGAGCCCAGCATGAGCATCGCTTCCCGTTCCGAGTCGCTGCGCAGCCACGGCCAGGGGCCGTTTCCGCCTGTTTCCTGCCCGAGGTCAGGCCACCCGTTCGGCACGTAGTGGGTGTGGACGTCGATGGTGGGTGAAAGGTTGGTCACTGGGATCTTTTCCTTTGGTGCGTTTTCCGGAGGGGTTGCTTAGCCCCGGCCGGGGTGGACGGCCCCGCAGTTCTTGCACGTGCGCGCCGAAGCGTCGCTGGCGTAGAACTGTTCGAACACGGGCGGCAGGTCTTCGACGATGTCCCGGACCTGGAGTTCGACCTCGTGGATGAGGTCGGAGCATTCGAGGCAGTACCACTGGAACTTCTCCGTGGTCCCTTCCTCCCGGATGCGTTCGATGACAATGCCGATGGAGCCGGCTTCCGGTCGCTGGGGCGAGTGGGGAATGTTGCCCGAGAGCAGCCACATCTCGCCCTCCTTTACGTCAACCCGCTTGACGCCTTCGTCGGTAACGACGTTGACGTGCATGTTGCCCTTTACCTGGTAGAACCACTCTTCGTAGGGATCAACGTGGAAATCGGTGCGCTGATTCGGGCCCCCGACCACTTGGACGATGAAGTCATCAACCTTGGTCCACATTGCTTTGTTATTCACCGGTGGCTTCAACGAAGCCTCGTTTTCGGCCAGCCACTGCTGGAAGTTGAAGACGGGAAGGATGCTCGTCTTGTTGGTGCTCTTGGTCATTGTCCTGCTCCTTGTTCTTCCGGGTGTTGTGTTGGTGTTGCCGGCGGTTGCCGCCTGTGGGCTATCGCCTGGATTTCGATGAGAAGGTGTGGATGGGGAAGTTGATGGACTGCGACTGTGGTGCGGGCGGGCCCTTCCTCGTCGAAATACTGTCCATATACTTCGTTGTAGCCTCCAAAGTCATTCATGTTGACCAGGAAAGTAGTGATCTGCACGACGTCGTCCAGGGAGGCGCCAACGTTCTGCAGGATGCGTCCGATGTTCTCGATGACGGACTGGGTCTGTGCGCGGATGTCCAGGTTTGTGGTGCCCAGTTCATCGACGTCGACACCAACGAAAGTGTTGTCCGGTCGCCTGCTGCTCGTTCCGGAAACGTAGATCAAATCACCGGCAGTCTTGACGTGTGGGAAACGGCCTCGGGGCCCTGCCATCTCCCCGATGAGTTTGGCCCCGCTCATGAGTCGGCTCCCGCCGTCTCCAGTTCAACGCCGCCGATGCCGGCCACAATGGCCGTGATGGTGGATCCTGGCGGGAGGGGAACCGCAGCGGTGGCCGCACCTGCCAGAAGTACCGCACCGGCAGGAAGGCCGGTTCCGTGGCGCGGATACATCCGTGCAAACGCCCGAAGCGCGTTCATGGGGTCGCCGAGGATTGCTGAGGTGGTTCCGGTTTCGGTGATGGATCCGTCCACGAGCAGTGTTACGGTCCTGCCGGCAAGATCGTCCGTAAACGAAGTCCACTCGCCGAGGACGTAGCGACTGGCGGACGTATTGTCGGCAACGACGTCGGCGAGGCTGAAGGAGAAGTTGAGATAGCGCGAGTCGATGATTTCCAGCGCAGGTGCGACTGCGTCCACGCTTGCAAGGATCTGCTCCTCTGACGCGTCCGGTGGGACGGGTTGGCCGAAGCGGAACGCGATTTCAGGTTCGACCCGTGGGTGGACGGACCCGGTCAACGGCAGCTGTTCGCCCTCGTTCACTTGCATGCTGGAGGTCAGGAAGCCGACGATCACTTCCTTCACGCCCATCTGCGCCATTTTCGCCTGACTGGTGAACCCGAGCTTCGCACCTGAAAGTTGCTCGCCGCGGGCCAGGCGAAGGCTAAGCAATTCCGACTGCACTTTGTAGGCACTTTCAAGCGAGAGCAGGTCGCCAAACTGATTGATGGCCACACCCTCGCGTTGAGCCTGGTCGAGTTTGCGTGCGATGTCGTTGATTATTTGGTCCGGGTGGGTTGTGGTCATCGTGTTGCCTCGCTCAGGTTTACGCACACGTTCGTGGGCTCGGTGTAGAAGTGCAGGGAATGGGTTCCCCCTTCGCGGCCGATGCCGGAGAGCCCGGCTCCGCCGAAAGGCGAGCGCAAATCGCGCAGGAACCATGTATTGACCCAGGTGATGCCTGTATTCATGCGACCGGCGACCCGGTGTCCCCTCTCCAGGTTGGTGGTCCAAACAGCGGCGGCAAGGCCGTATTTGGTGTCATTGGCCAGTCGTACGGCTTCTTCTTCGTTGTCGAAGGGAATCAGGCCCGCGACGGGGCCGAAGACTTCTTCGCGCATCACGGGTGCGTCGTGACTGAGCCCGGTCCATAGCGTGGGTTCAATCCAAGCGCCACCACTGAGTTCGTGGCCCAGATTGGGGATCCCACCGCCCACAATCGCCTCACCGCCTAGCTGCTTAGCGCGTTCGAGGTATGAGAGAACTTTTTGCCTGTGAGTAAGGGAGATCAGTGGTCCGGTGGTGGTCCGGGGATCCATGGGCTGACCGAGCGTCAGGCCTCTGGCGCGCTCAGAAAGTCCAGCTACGACATCGTCAAAGATGGGACGCTGGATGTAGACACGCTCGGTGCAGAGGCAGACTTGCCCGGTGTTGGTGAAGATGGATTTCGTGAGGCCGTCCACCGCAGCCTCTACATCGGCGTCTGCGAAAACGAGGGCGGCATTCTTTCCACCGAGCTCAAAGGAAACCGGGCGAACGTGGGCCGCTGCAGCGTGCATGATGGCTGAACCGGTGGAGGATTCCCCCGTGAAGGTGATTCCGTCGATGCCTTCATGCGTGGTCAGGAATTCGCCGGCCGAACCGGGGCCGAAACCATGGACCAGGTTGAACACCCCGTCGGGCACGCCCGCCTCGGCCATGATCTCAGCCAGCAACGTCGCAGACGACGGCGTTTCCTCCGAGGGCTTGACGATCACCACGTTGCCGCAGGCGATTGCCGGAGCCACTTTCCAGGTCAGCAGCAACAGGGGGAGGTTCCACGGCACTACTACGGCAACAACTCCCAGGGGCCGGCGCAAAGCGTAATTCAGGGCCCGCCGACCGTCGGGAAGCTCGGTGAGGAAGGAGTCCAGGCCTTCGGCGGCAATGATGTCGGCAAATGCGCGGAAATTTGCTGCTGCGCGGGCTACGTCGAGGTCCCTCGCAAGTTGTTCCGGCTTGCCCGTGTCCGCGATTTCGGCAGCGAGCAGGTCATCGAAACGCGCCTCGATGCGATCGGCGATACGACGCAGCAGCGCTGCCCGTTCGTTGACTGTGGAATTCCCCCAACGTCCTTGGAGTGCGCTGCGTCCGGCCTTCACCGCCATGTCGATAGTGCCCCGATCGGCCTCGGCAACGTAGGCGATCACGCTGCCATCGACAGGGCTGATCTTTTCAAATGTCTTGTCGGCGGCGTCAAGGAAGGCTCCGCCAACGAAGTTACGCAGAGTAGGAATCGCCATGATGGGTGCTTCTCCCGGGTCGTCGGTGTGGGTTGTATCACCAGTGTGCTGCGGGCAACCCATGTCCGTCGAATGCCTTTTCCCGTACCAGCCATGTCCATATGGGCATATCATCGTCGACATGGATATCAGATCCCTCTTGAATGGCCCCCTGAAGATCCGTCATCTCGTCCTCGTTCTGGCGATCGCTGATCACGGCACCATCGTGAGTGCGGCCAGGCACCTGTACATCACCCAGCCCGCGGTCAGCAGGGGTTTGCGAGAGGTCGAGGATGCCCTTGGGGCGCCTCTTTTCGAAAGGGGCGCCCGCGGGGTCCGCCCCACGCCCTTTGCGGAGGTCTTCATCAGTCACGCGCGGGCCGTGGTGGGCCACCTGCAGCAAGCGACCCAGCACATAGCAGAGCTGGCGGATGCCACCGCAGGGTCTGTCACCATCGGCACGTACGTGGCAGGAGGCAACCTGCTGCTGCCCAAGGCGATAGCGCTGTTGAAGCAACAACGGCCGCACGTAAGCGTCCATGTCCACGAGGCGACTCCCGACCGGCTGACCAATGGACTCGTCGCAGGTGAAATCGACATTGTCGTAGGGCGCCTCACCCCGCAGCATGGCGTTCCTGACTTACAGCAAGCGGCGCTTTACCACGAGCCATTCGAAGTTGTTGCAAGAGATGGGCACCCTGTCTTTGAGCGCGGTGAAACCACCTTGGATCAATTGCGAAACTACCCGTGGGTCATGCCGGTGGCGCAGACAGCACTGCGCGGCGAGCTTGAAAGCGCCTTTGCCCGTGAGCGTCTGGAGCTGCCGGAGCAACAGGTGGATTGCTCCTCCCCCATGACCCTTCGTGCCATCGTTGCAGAAACTGACTTTCTTGCGCTCCAGCCCCGCACTATTGGGGCCGCTGATCCGCTCCTTCGCATTGTTGGAGCGAGAATCAAAGGCATCAGTCAGACGGTTGGCGTGACCACTTTGCAGGACAGGCTGCCGAGCCCTGCGGTGGTGTTGATGCTGCGTTGCTTTGAACAAGTAGCCGTGGGAATCCGCAAGACGATTTCGGCCTCCTGATGTGATGCCCCTGATCCACAGCTATGCCCTATTCAGGATTGGTGAGTGAAATAGGCATTAGCCATTCGAGCCAGCCAAGGGGAGCATCTTCGTGTAGAGCTTCCAGCAACCAGAACCCGAGGTACGAATCAGATGCGTGTTTTTGAGAAAGTGGCTGAAACGCTGATAGGGCTTGGCGTCCGCCAGGTTTTTGGTGTTGTCGGCAGCGGCAACTATGACGTGACCAAGGCTCTCATTGCCGGCGGGGCCACGTATGTGGCGGCCCGTCACGAGGGCGGAGCCGCGTCTATGGCGGACGCCTTTGGACGAGTAGGCAGCTCAGTCCCTGTAATCTCCTTGCACCAGGGATGCGGGCTGACAAATGCCATTACCGGCATCGCGGAAGCCGCGAAATCCGGCACACCAATGCTGATTCTCGCCGCCGAAGTTGCGTCGTCGGCTATTCATTCCAATTTCCGCATCGAGCAGAGCCATCTGGTTGAATCCGTTGGAGCCGCCAGCTTCCGTATCTCCGGGGAGACTGCCGCCCGGGACGTTGCCCTTGCCTACAGGACGGCAGTAACGCGCCGCATTCCTGTGCTGATCAATCTCCCTTTGGACATCCAAAACTCCGAAACCACCGAAGAGTATGCTGCCTCAGTTGCCAGCGGGGCCTCCCTTTCAACGGTGGCCGCACCAGTTGCCGAAGACATCAGCCACCTGGCCGACCTTATCGAGCGGTCGAATCGTCCCGTCATCATCGCCGGCCGCGGTGGGCGCGGTGCCGGACCTCAGCTCCGCGATCTTGCGGAGGTTTCGGGAGCTCTTTTGGCAACCTCGGCGGTCGCACGCGGGCTGTTCAATGACGATCCGTTCTATCTGGACATTTCCGGTGGTTTCAGTACGCCGCTGGCGGCTCGCACCATCCAGGACTCCGACCTCATCATCTCCTTTGGTTCTGCATTGAACATGTGGACCATGCGGCACGGCGAGCTCATTGGCCCGGCCACCACGGTTGTGCAGGTGGACGTTGATCCGCTGGCACCCGGCAAGCACCGGCCCGTGGATTTCGGCGTCTTGGGCGACGCAGGGCTTACGGCAGCAGCAACAGCCAGCGAGCTCCGCAGCCGCGGTTTCTCCCGTGTTGGCTACCGAACCGAAGAGATCGCACAAGCCATCAAATCCGAAGGCCGATGGCAGGACGTCCCTTACGAGGACTTGGGCGATGGAGAGCGCATCGATCCCCGGACCCTCACCATCGCTTTGGACGGGATGCTCGACAAGGAAAGGGTGGTGGCCGTCGATTCGGGCAACTTCCTCGGATATCCCAGCGCCTTCCTTGATATTCCTGACGAGAACGGGCTCGTCTTCAGCCAGGCCTTCCAATGTGTGGGGCTGGGTCTGGCCAGTGCAATCGGGGCAGCATACGCACAGCCGGACAGGCTCCCGGTCCTCGGCACCGGAGACGGCGGCGCCCTGATGGCTTCAGCGGAGATGGAGTCCGTTGTGAGGCTGGGTATCCCGCTGGTGGTTATCGTCTACAACGACTCTGCTTACGGAGCGGAAGTCCACCACTTCGGTGAGGACGATGACGCTCTGGGGCTTATTACTTTTCCTGACACTGATTTCGCAGCCATCGCACGCGGTTACGGCTTTGCAGCTGCAACCGTACGTAAGCCGGAAGATCTGGAACCAGTGCGTGAATGGCTCGAAGGGGACCGGGACAAGCCGCTGCTTATCGACGCAAAGACCGTCAGCTTTGCGTCTTGGTGGCTCGAGGAAGCATTCAAAGGCCACTAAGGCCATCAACAGGAACGAGGCAAAAAAATTGACCGCACAGGTACCACTGTCATGACCAACACAACGTCCAAGCCGCAGCTGCTGGCCAACTTGGTTGAAGGACTTGCCCAGGGGTGCATTCGCGTCATCGACCTGACAACTCCCTTGACGCCCAATACTCCCGCCCTGCGCTTGCCGGCACCTCTTTCCAACGTCATCGATCTCAGCCTCGAAGAAGTAGCGGCTTACGACGAGCGTGGACCCATGTGGGCGCACAACAACATCCACGTGGGCGAGCATTTTGGCACCCACGTCGACGCGCCCATCCACTGGGTCAGCGGGAGGGAAGGGCGGGACATTTCCCAGCTGCCGCCCGAAAAACTCGTCGGCCCCGCCGTCGTGATTGATGCATCCTCAGAGGCCGCGGCGGACCCCGACTTTCTGCTTGAGGTCCACCACATCGAGGCATGGGAAGCCAGCAACGGCAAGCTGCCCAAGGGTGCATGGTTGCTTTACCGTACTGGGTGGGACGCTTTTGGAGACAACGAATCCCTGTTCCTCAATGCCGATGAAACGGGGCCGCACACGCCCGGCGTCTCGGCAGAGTGCGCGCGATGGCTTGCTGAGGAGACCGATATTGCTGGCTTTGGTGTGGAGACGGTAGGGATCGACGCCGGTGCAGGCTTCAGCTTGGAGCCACCTTTCCCCATGCATCATTTTCTGTTGGGAAACGACAAGTATGGGGTCACCTCCCTGAAGAACCTTCAGCAGTTGCCGGCCACTGGCGCCTTCATTGTGGTCACGCCCTTGCCCATAGTGGGCGGAACTGCGAGCCCGGCCCGTGTTCTGGCTTTTGTCGAAGAACCCCAGGTCTAGGGCAGCTGCCCAGGCAGCCCTATCGAAGGAGAGCTATCTCTTGGTCCATGCCGACGGGCCGGAAGGCTTCAAGCCAAGGGCAGATCGATGATGCTGTATCCCGCATCCGAGTGGCACCGCTTGGACGGCGTTCCTGTAGAGATAAGGCACTTGGGCGCGGTGGTACGCACGGGAACGGTGGCCGCCGTAATGCCCGACGCAAGCATGATCTGGATAGCTGCGGACGGGGCATACGAGCGCGAGATGTTCCTGGCAGCGGACAACTACGAGGTCTGGCTGGAACCGGGGCTCCTCGACGGCGAGCTTCGATACCGAATGACCGATGATCATCTTTACCCATCCAGATCGAGAGACCGGCCGCAGAGGCGTTTCACGAACACCGTACCGGATTACCAAGTGGGTGGGTGAGATCAGGTGCGACCATCACGGTCCGGGCTCATCACTGTCAAAGACCCGAACACGAAGTGACAGGCTGCCTTCCCCGCCCGCGTCATGCCCGACGGCGGGAATCACCGTCACCGCGTGAGGCCACTCGAGCGCTGGTGCGCCCGACGCGCAAGCCACATGCCGCCGTCGGGAATTGCCCGGTCCGCCGGCGCGTCAGGCGGGGTTGTCAGCCGGAACTTCGGTGCTCCGGCGAAGCTTGACGGAACCGCTGACCGAGCCGCCTTCTGCTGCGCCGGCAGCGAGCCTGCCGATTTCCTCAAGGGGCAAGTAGACGGTGGAAAGCGCAGGCCGGAAGTCGCGGAGGGTCTCGATGTCGTCGAAGCCCGCAATGGTGGCGTCCCGCGGAATCCATACCCCTTCGGACCGCAGCGCGGCAGTGATCCCGATGGCCATGACGTCGTTCACGGCAAAGATGCAAAGCCGCTCCGCTGATGCCTTGATGCGGGCAGCCAGGCCGGGGCCGGCGTCGTAGCCTCCGTCGCGGTTAAAGCCGGTGCGGATCACCTCTGCTTCGGGACGGCCAGCCTTCTTGAGCCCGCTCTGGAAGCCGCGGACACGGTCGTCGGACGTGAGCAGCCCCTCAGGACCGGCCACCACCAGGAAGTCGCCGTGGTGGGTACCCGCCAACTCGAGGGCCAGGGAAGCCGCAAGCTCCTGGTTGGGTACCTCCACCACGTGGTACCCCTCGGTGACTGAAGATCCAGCCACCGGATGGCCAACAACGCCGACTTGCCCTCCGTTGCGGCAATAGCGGTCCAGTTCGGCCGCGAGTTGGGCGTTCCCGTCTTTGTCCCCGGGGCGCACGGAGCGGGAACCTGCAATGACGATCGAGTCGGCGCGGCGCGCGGCGAAGGCGGCTACGGCTTCCTTCTCATCGAGCGGAGCCCCGGATGTACTGGCCAGCAGCACCATGCGGTTCTGCTGGCGGGCGGCGTCCTGTACCCCGCGGGCGATGGCGGCGAAGTAGGGATCGGCAATGTCATGCACGATCAAGCCGATGAGACCCGAACTGGACTTGGCGAGCGCCTGCGCCTGGGCGTTGGGAATGTAGCCGAGCTTGTCTGCGGCTTCGCGGACGCGCTCGGCGATTTCCTCGGCGGGCTTGCGTGAAGACCCGTTGAGCACCCGGGATGCCGTGGCCAGGGATACTCCTGCCAGGCGGGCTACTTCACTCAGTGTGCTGGCGGCCACGGGGCCCTCCTTCTCTGCAGGCGTCGGGGCTGGCGCTAAGGAAATTATGGCAGTCTTCCGGCAGTTTTGGGAAAGCGCTTGCCAATTGCAGGGGCAGTGAGGCATTATCGAAGCAATGGGAATGCGCTTTCCCACCGAGTATTCGCACCAGCTGGCCGCACCGCAGCGAGCAAGCACACCAAGGCACTGGAGAAAACATGGGCTTCGAAACAAAGACGATCCGCATCGCCATGAACGGCATCACCGGCCGGATGGGTTACCGCCAGCACCTGCTGCGGTCCATCCTTCCGATCCGCGACGCCGGCGGCTTCACGCTGGAAGACGGCACCAAGGTCCAGGTCGAACCGATCCTGGTCGGCCGGAACGAAGCCAAGATCCGCGAGCTCGCCGAGCTCCACAAGGTCTCCGAATGGACCACCGACCTGGACGCCGTCATCAACGATCCCACCGTGGACATCATCTTCGACGCTTCCATGACCAGCCTCCGCGCCGCCACCTTGAAGAAGGCCATGCGTGCGGGCAAGCACATCTTCACCGAGAAGCCCACCGCAGAAACGCTTGAGGAAGCGATCGAGCTCGCGCAGATCGGCAAGGAAGCCGGCGTCACCGCAGGCGTGGTCCATGACAAGCTGTACCTCCCCGGCCTGGTCAAGCTCCGCCGCCTGGTGGACGAAGGCTTCTTCGGCCGCATTCTCTCCATCCGTGGCGAGTTCGGCTACTGGGTCTTCGAAGGCGACGTGCAGGCTGCACAGCGTCCGTCCTGGAACTACCGCAAGGAAGACGGCGGCGGAATGACCACGGACATGTTCTGCCACTGGAACTACGTGCTCGAAGGCATCATCGGCAAGGTCAAGAGCGTCAACGCCAAGACCGCCACGCACATCCCGGCACGCTGGGACGAGGCCGGCAAGGAATACAAGGCCACCGCGGACGACGCGTCCTACGGCATCTTCGAACTCGAAACCCCGGGCGGCGACGACGTCATCGGCCAGATCAATTCCTCCTGGGCCGTTCGCGTCTACCGCGATGAACTGGTGGAGTTCCAGATCGACGGCACGCACGGTTCCGCCGTCGCCGGTTTGAACAAGTGCGTTGCGCAGCAGCGCGCCCACACCCCCAAGCCCGTCTGGAACCCGGACCTTCCCGTCACCGAGTCCTTCCGCAGCCAGTGGCAGGAAGTCCCCGCCAACGCTGAACTGGACAACGGCTTCAAGCTGCAGTGGGAAGAGTTCCTGCGCGACGTCGTCGCCGGCCGCGAGCACCGCTTTGGCCTGCTCTCCGCCGCCCGCGGCGTCCAGCTGGCCGAACTCGGCCTGCAGTCCTCGGCTGAGCGCCGCACCATCGACATCCCGGAGATCACCCTCTAATGACCTCACTGATTCTTCCCACCAACGACGGCGGGACACGCGAGTACCGCCTCCAGCCCGCCACCTCGTGGGCCAAGCCGGCCGCTCCCCTGACGGCCCGCCGCGCTTACGCCGCAGCGCACGTCATCCCCGAGGTCGCTGCGGACAACACCCCCGGCGCCCCGGCACAGCTCGACTGGGACGCGACGTTGGCCTACCGCCACGAGCTCTGGTCCTACGGCCTGGGCGTTGCCGATGCCATGGACACCGCCCAGCGCGGCATGGGCCTGGACTGGGCAGCGACCCAACAGCTCATCAAGCGCACCGGAGCCGAGGCTGCCTCGATTGTTTCAGCCGGAAACGCGGCAATCACAGGCAAGTCCGTCCGCGACCTTGTGTCCTGCGGGGCCGGAACCGACCAGCTGGACATCGCTGCCCTTCCCGACGGCGCCGCCGGCATCCAGGCGGTGATCGAGGCCTACCGGGAGCAGATCGCCGTCGTCAGCGAAGCCGGCCCCAAGGTGATCCTGATGGCGTCCCGTGCCCTGGCCAAGGTTGCGAACGGCGCCGACGACTACCTCCATGTCTACTCCACGCTCCTGCAGGAAGTGGACCAGCCCGTCATCCTGCACTGGCTCGGCACCATGTTCGATCCCGCGCTGGCCGGATACTGGGGCTCGGACGATGTTTCCGTCGCCACCGAGACCTTCCTCAGCCTCATCCGGGAACACGCGGACAAGGTGGACGGCGTCAAGGTTTCACTGCTGGACGCCTCGCACGAGGTCGCCCTCCGCGCGAACCTCCCGGAAGGCGTCCGCCTCTACACCGGCGACGACTTCAACTACCCGGAACTGATCGACGGCGACCAAACCCACCATTCGGACGCCCTGTTGGGCATCTTTGCGGCGATCTACCCTGCCGCTTCGGTCGCCCTGCAGAAGTACGACGCCGGCAACGGTGCGGAAGGGCGCGCCATCCTGGACTCCACCCGTGAGCTCGGAAAGCACATCTTCAGTGCACCGACCTTCTACTACAAGACCGGCATTGCCTTCCTGTCCTGGCTCAACGGCAAGCAGCCCGGGTTCCAGATGGTGGGCGGCCTGCACTCCGGCCGTTCGGTCCTGCACCTGGCGCGGACCTTCGAGCTGGCAGACCAGGCGGGCCTCCTCAGGGATCCGTCGCTGGCAGCCTTCCGGATGTCCGACTTCCTGCGGATCAACGGGGTGGGTGCATGAGCGACTTCACGCGACTGTCCCTCAACAGCGCCACCACCAAGAAATGGACGCTGGCCGAGGCTGTGGACGGCTGTGCCCGCGCCGGCATCCCTGCCATCGGCCCGTGGCGCGACCGGGTGGCCGAAGCCGGCCTGGACAAGGCCGCCAAGCTGATCAAGGATGCCGGACTCCGCGTCTCGTCCCTGTGCCGCGGAGGGTTCCTGACGGCAGCCGATGCCGAGGGACAAGCTGCTGCCCTGGCCGACAACTTCGACGCCGTCCGTGAAGCGGTGGCGCTGGACACCCAGGAACTGTTCCTGGTGGTCGGTGGGCTTGCTCCCGGCGAAAAGGACGTCGTCGCTGCCCGCCAGCGCGTGGCGGACCGCCTCGAGGAACTGGTCCCGTTCGCTTCGGAGAACGGCGTCCGGCTGGTCCTTGAGCCGCTGCACCCGATGTACGCCGCGGACCGGGCACTCATCTCCACCCTCGGCCAGGCCTTGGATCTCGCCGCGCCGTACGACGCGAAGGCTGTGGGCGTCGCCGTCGACACCTTCCACGTCTGGTGGGATCCGGACCTGAAGGCGCAGATCGAACGCGCCGGGCGCGAAAACCGCATTGCTTCCTACCAGGTGTGCGACTTCAATGTGCCGATCGCTGCGGACGCGCTCCTGTCGCGCGGCATGATGGGCGACGGCGTCATCGACTTCGCGACCATCGGCACCTGGGTCAGGGATGCCGGATACACGGGCGATATCGAGGTTGAAATCTTCAACCAGGAAATCTGGGACGCCGACGGCGACTCGGTCCTGGAAACCATGAAACAGCGCTACGCGGAGCTCGTCCTCCCGTACGCCTAAAAGACTGGTCCTCCCGCAGATGCCCTAAGTTCCGCGGGAGGATCGCGCCACCAGCGGGTCCCTGCCAAGGTCACGGCAGGGGCCCGCTTTCATAGGGTTGTTTACGACTTGCGGTCAGGCTCCGGTTTTCCATGTTCCTCACGGATCTCCTGACCGCGACGGATCACTTCATCCTCTTGTTTCTGCTGCTTCTCGCTGCGTTTGGTGTCGCGGGGCGGGAGCTGGATGCTTTCTTCGGCTTCGATGCCGCCCTGCAACTGGCGTCCACGTTCCATTTCTGCGTCGAACTCGGCGCCGAACAGGAGGGACATGTTCAGGATCCAAAGCCACAGCAGCATGATGATGACGCCGGCCAGCGCACCATACGTCTTGTTGTAGTTGCTGAAGTTGGCGACGTAGAACCCGAAGCCCAGCGAGGCCAGGCCGAAGACCACCAGGGCGATTAAGGAACCCATGCTCATCCAGCGGAACTTGGGCTGTTTGACGTTTGGCGTGAAGTAGTAGAGCACTGCAATGACAACGACGGTCAGGAGGATCAGGACCGGCCACTTGGCAATGTTCCACACGGTCAGGAAGGTCTCGGACATGCCGATCGCGCCGCCGACCGCTTCGGCGACCGGGCCGCTGAGCACCAGCATGCCGGCTACCAGTGCCGCACCGACAACTGCGACGACGGTGACGGCCAGCATGGTGCCGCGCAGCTTCACGAAGCCGCGGCCCTCGTCCACCTCGTACACGCGGTTCATGGCCCGGCTGAACGCCGTGGTGTAGCCGGAGGCTGACCACAAGGCCACGAGGATACCGAAGACCAATGCGAAGCCGGCGGTGTTCGAACGCGTCAACTCCTCGATGGGCTGCCGCATGGCGTCAACGCCTGGGCCGGGAGCGAACTGCTGGACGATGTCCAACAGCGCGGACGTCGTCTTTCCGGCATCTCCAAAAAGCCCGATCAGGGATACAAGCGCGAGGAGCGCCGGGAAGAGGGAAAGCACCGCGTAGTAGGTAAGCCCTGCTGCGGCGTCCGGACACTGGTCCTTACTGAACTCCTTCAGCGTCCTCTTGGCGATGTACATCCAGGTGGGCTTGACGAGGTCGTTGGGGCTGTCCGGCTTCCGGGAGTCTTCCGGGGCCGGCGCTTCGCCCGCTTTGGCTGTACTGGTGTGTGATGAATCTTGTGTAGTCATGAGGCACTCGTCCGTGGGGTAGATTTCGCGAACAACTGACCCATCAATAGTAAGCATGCTGATGAATGCTTCGGAAGCACCCGCGCCGAACGAGGCACAGATCCTTGCCTGATGGCCGCCGGGACGGCCTGCCGCTAAGCCGGCTTGCCCGCCAGCATCAGCTCCGAAGGCGACTCGATGACGGACCGGATCACCTGGCCCGCGGCCCCCAACAAGGTACCTGAATGCTCCAGGGTCGAAACAACCAGGTCCTCTTGGGCCAGCAATCCCGGGGCGTGGCGCTCAAGGCTGGCAAGCAACGCAGGCCTAAGCCACTCGGCAAGCACGGCGAAATGTCCACCCAGGACCACCGCTTCAAGGTCCAGCAGCCGCGCCGAAGAGGCCAGCGCGACGCCAAGGTACCTTCCGGCGTCGTGCACTGCCTCAGCGACACGCGACTGACCGGCCCCAAGGGCAGCCAGAAGCTCGGCTGTGCGGGCAGCCAGCGGCCCTGCAGGGATGCCCGCCGCCGCGAAGATTGCCTCCTGGCCGGCGAAGGTTTCCAGGCATCCCGCCCCGCCACAGGAGCAGGACGGGCCTTCCGGATGCACCACGATGTGGCCGAGTTCGCCCGCCGATCCGCCGGGACCCTTATAGAGCTCCGAATCGATGATGACGCCACCACCGACGCCAACCTCACCGGACACATAGAGAAAGTCCGGGCGGCCCGAGCCGTACCAGAGCTCACCGAGCGCGGCACTGTTGGCCTCATTGGAGAGCGTAACGCCCAGCGGGGTGTTGCCGAGCAGGCGGTCCGGGGACAGCGCCTCCCGCTCCCAGTGGAGGTTCGGCGCGGACAGCACCAGGCTGCGCTGCTCATCCACCAGGCCCGGAACGGCCAGGCCCCCGCCAAGGATTGCCATGCGCTCTTTGGCAGCCGCCGCCTCGGCCTGACCGGCAAGGACACGAAGGCGGTCCATCACCTCGGAGGGCCGCATCTCGCGATTGGGGGACTCCTCCGTAGAGCTGAACCGAAGCTTCCCACTGAGGTCCACCAGGCCCACGGCAAGGTAATCGACATTGATCTCCATGCCGACCACCCCGCGCCGCGGACTCAGCTCCAGGCCCTGCCCGGGCCGGCCCCGCTCGCCATCGCGGTACAAGCCGACTTCGGTCACCAAGCCCGATTCGACGAGGTCCGCGACCAGGCTGGAGACTGCCGCCTTGGTGAGGCCCGTCCCGGCTGCCAGTTGCGCCCGACTGGGTTTGGCGTCTCCGGTCCGGGCGATCAAATCCAGGACGAGCGAAAGATTACGACGCCGGACATCGCCGACGCGGCCGGGGGCGGCTTGCTCGTTCACTGGCACAGGACTCCTCACGAAAGTTTCTTGCTTGGTTCCATTGACCATGATCCATCATCGCCCATATAGTTCAGATTGAAAACTAATTGGAATCCACCTTCCAATTCCCCTCGCCCGCTTTGCAAAGGAGCAAGAATGACCCCGCAGCCCACTCCCCAGGACCGCTTCACTTTCGGCCTCTGGACCGTCGGCTGGACCGGCGCCGATCCCTTTGGCGTAGCCACGCGGCAAGCCCTGGATCCAGTTGAGGCGGTCCACAAGCTGAGCGAACTCGGCGCCTACGGCATCACCTTCCATGACAATGACCTGGTTCCCTTTGACGCCTCCGGTTCGGAGCGTGACCTCATCCTGAAGAACTTCAAGGCGGCCCTTGCCGAGACCGGCCTCAAGGTGCCCATGGTCACCACCAACCTGTTCAGCCACCCGGTTTTCAAGGATGGCGGCTTCACCTCGAACGATCGCTCCATCCGGCGGTTCGCCCTGAGCAAGGTCCTGCGCAACATCGACCTCGCAGCCGAGCTCGGCGCGGAAACCTTCGTCATGTGGGGTGGGCGCGAAGGCAGCGAGTACGACGGTTCCAAGGATCTCTCCGCCGCACTGGACCGCATGAAGGAAGGTGTGGACACCGCCGCCGGCTACATCAAGGAAAAGGGCTACGGCCTTCGCATCGCCTTGGAACCCAAGCCGAACGAACCCCGCGGTGACATCTTCCTGCCGACGGTCGGCCACGGCCTGGCCTTCATCGCACAGCTCGAGCACGGAGACATCGTTGGCCTCAACCCGGAGACGGGTCACGAGCAGATGGCCGGGTTGAACTTCACGCACGGTATTGCCCAGGCGCTGTGGGCCGGCAAGCTCTTCCACATCGACCTCAACGGCCAGCGCGGTATTAAGTACGACCAAGACCTGGTCTTCGGCCATGGCGACCTCACCAGCGCCTTCTTCACCGTGGACCTGTTGGAGAACGGCTTCCCGAACGGTGGACCGCGCTACGAAGGGCCGCGCCACTTCGACTACAAGCCGTCCCGCACCGACGGATACGACGGCGTGTGGGAGTCCGCCAAGTCCAACATGGCCATGTACCTGCTCCTCAAGGAACGCGCCCTCGCTTTCCGCGCGGATCCCGAAGTACAGGCAGCCCTGGCAACGTCCGGCGTCTTCGAGCTCGGAGAATCCACGCTTGCCGCGGGTGAGACCACCGCGGACCTGCTGGCCGATGCTGCCGCTTTTGAGTCGTTCGACGCAGACAAGGCTGCCGAACGCTCCTTCGCCTTCATCCGGCTCAACCAGCTGGCCATCGAGCACCTGCTCGGCGCCCGCTAAACCACAGCAATCCATGGCCGGGTCCGGATACCGTTTATCCAGGCCCGGCAACTGCATCACGAAGGAAAACCCATGCCGCTTGTCGCAGGGATCGACAGCTCCACCCAGTCCTGCAAGGTAGTCATCCGGGACACAGCCACCGGCGCTTTGGTCCGCCAGGGCCGCGCTTCACACCCGGAGGGCACCGAGGTGCACCCGGACCACTGGTGGACAGCACTTCAGGAAGCCATTGCCCAGGCGGGTGGACTCGACGATGTGGACGCTGTGTCCGTCGGCGGCCAGCAGCACGGCATGGTGTGCCTGGACGAATCCGGCGACGTAGTGCGGCCGGCGCTCCTCTGGAACGACACGCGGTCTGCCCCGGATGCCGAGGAACTGACACGGGAGGCCGGCGCCGGGGACCCTGAAGCCGGCGGCGTGCACTGGGCAGCCCTGACCGGAACGGTACCTGTTGCCTCGCTGACCGCCACCAAGCTCCGTTGGCTCGGGCGCAACGAACCCGGCAACGCCCGCCGGACCGCCGCCGTTTGCCTGCCCCACGATTGGCTGTCCTGGCGACTGGCAGGCCACGGTCCGGGGTCCGGCCCGGCTTCCCTTGAGCTGCTCCGCACCGACCGCTCCGATGCCTCGGGCACGGGATACTTCTCCGCAGAAAAGGGAGAGTACCTGCCCGAGGTCCTCAACAGCACGCTCGGCCACGTTCCGGTGCTGCCCGCCGTCGTCGGGCCTCTCGAAGCCGCAGGCAAGACCCCGGCGGGTGCCCTGATCGGGCCCGGCGCCGGTGACAACGCAGCCGCGGGACTGGGTGTCAGCGCCTCGGTGGGGGACGTCGTGGTGTCGATCGGGACGTCCGGGACGGTCTTTGCCGTGTCCGACGTACCGGCCAGGGATGCCAGCGGACTGGTGGCAGGGTTTGCCGACGCCACCGGGCATTACCTGCCGCTTGCCTGCACGCTGAACGCCACCCGGATCTTCGATGCCACCGCATCCCTGCTTGGCGTCAACCTGAAGGAGTTCGGCGAGTTGGCGCTGTCGGCTCCTGAAGGCGCCGACGGCCTCACCTTGGTGCCATATTTTGAGGGGGAACGGACACCCAACCTTCCCGATGCCACAGGCTCCCTCCACGGGCTCACGGTGTCCAACTACACGCCCGCAAACCTGGCGCGCGCCGCCGTCGAGGGTGTCCTGTGCTCGCTGGCCGACGGCCTTGCCGCGCTGCAGGCACAAGGCGTTTCCGCCCGGAGGATCATCCTGGTGGGCGGCGGAGCGCAATCCCCCGCGGTGCAGCAGGTGGCTGCGGCCGTCTTCGGCCTCCCTGTCTTTGTCCCCGAGCCCGGGGAGTATGTGGCCGACGGCGCCGCCCGCCAAGCAGCGGGTGTCCTGACCGGCACGCTCCCCGAGTGGCCCCTGGAGGGAACCAGCATCGAAGCCCGCCAGCAGGGCAGGGCTCCGGAATTCCTGTCCAGGTACCGGCGTCACGCCGCGAAGGCGGCCCTCGGCTGATCCAATGGTTCGGTGCTCTATCGTGACAGGGTGAGCACCGAACAATCCGCCCCGAATCGGCCTCCCGTCATGGAAGACGTGGCACGCGTGGCAGGCGTGTCCCACCAAACAGTGTCCCGGGTGTTAAACAACCATCCGAACGTGAGCAAGAAGACCCGCGAACGTGTGGAACAGGCCATCACCGAACTTGGTTACCGACGCAACACCGCCGCGCGGAGCCTGGTGACGAGGCGTTCGCAAACCATCGGGGTGCTTGGGAGCGAACTTGCCCAGTATGGACCGTCTCACACGCTTCTTGGGGTCCAGCAGGCAGCGCGCGATGCCGGGTACTTCGTCAGCGTGGCCGGCCTGCGGGACGTCACACCCGACACGATCAAAGATGCGATTGCACACTTCATGGACCAGGGGGTGGACGGGATCGTGGTGACGGTCCCCCACCCGGGAACCTTCGACGTCCTTAAGGACATCACCACGCAGGTGCCCCTGGTGGCCGTCGGCGCGAGCGGCGATGAGCATCTTAGCGGTGCCACGGTAGACCAACGCGAAGGTGCCCGACTGGTGGTGGAACACCTCGTGTCACTGGGTCACCAACGCATCGGCCACCTGTCCGGACCAGCCGACTGGATCGACGCCGCCGCGCGCATCGAAGGCTGGCAGGAGGCCATTACTGACGCGGGGTTGGAGGCACCGGTCCTGATCGAAGGAGACTGGAGTGCCGAATGCGGGTACCGCGAGGGTTTGAAAATCGCCCGGGACCGCTCCATCACCGCGCTCTTCGTCGCCAACGACCAGATGGCTTTGGGCGTCCTCCGGGCCTTCCACGAGGCCGGAGTGTGCGTTCCTCAGGACATCAGCGTTGTCGGCTTTGACGACCAACCTGAAGCCGCCTACTTCATCCCGCCGCTCACCACGGTTGCGCAGGACTTCGAGGAACTGGGCCGGCGCTGCATCGGACTGCTCCTGGACCGGTTGGAGTCGGGCAAGCCCGGCGCACCGGTCACGGTGGCCCCGCGGTTGGTGGTCAGATCCACGACGGCGGCAGCCGGCAGCTGAAGTGACACCCCCGCCCGAGCACCCAACTGGGTCGCATTTGTGCGCGTTTTGAGCGTTCATAACGCGCACTAATGCGACCTAGTTGGGGCGGGGTTCTTGACTTCCATGTTGTTAGCGCTAACAATTGCAACAGACCCTCAAGAACCCCCTTCACCCGACCCCGGCAATGAGGCCTTGGCCAGCCGGATGGAGACCACCATGACTACCTTTGAAAACTTCCCGCCCGACGAGCAATACGTCATCGGGGTCGACTACGGCACCCTGTCCGGACGCGCCGTCGTGGTGCGCGTTTCGGATGGCAAGGAACTTGGCAGTGGAGTGTTCGAGTACCCGCACGCGGTTGTCTCGGACAGCCTCCCGGGCTCCGGCCGGCGGCTTCCGGCGGACTGGGCGCTTCAGGTGCCCAACGATTACCGCGACGTCCTGCGCCACGCGGTACCGGCCGCCGTCGCCGATGCCGGTATAGACCCGAAGAACGTGGTGGGTATCGCGACTGACTTCACCGCGTGCACCATGGTTCCGACGACAGCGGACGGCACGCCGCTGAACGAACTGGACCGCTTCGCTGACCGTCCCCACGCCTACGTGAAGCTCTGGCGGCACCACGCTGCGCAGCCGCAGGCGGACCGCATCAACGAGCTCGCCGAGGCGCGGGACGAAGCCTGGCTTCCCCGGTATGGCGGCCTGATCTCCTCGGAGTGGGAGTTCGCCAAGGGGCTGCAGCTCCTCGAAGAAGACCCCGAAGTCTACGCAGCCATGGAGCACTGGGTTGAAGCGGCCGACTGGATCGTGTGGCAGCTCTGCGGAAGCTACGTACGCAACGCCTGCACGGCCGGGTATAAGGGCATCTACCAGGACGGCAAGTACCCCTCGGAGGATTTCCTGGCTGCACTGAATCCTGGTTTCAAGGACTTTGTCTCCGAAAAGCTGGAACACACCATCGGCCGGTTGGGCGATGCCGCCGGCTACCTCACTGAAGAAGCCGCTGCTTGGACCGGGCTGCCTGCCGGGATCGCGGTGGCCGTGGGCAACGTAGACGCACACGTCAGCGCTCCTGCTGCGAACGCGGTGGAACCCGGGCAGCTCGTCGCGATCATGGGTACGTCCACGTGCCACGTCATGACCGCCGATGTCCTGCGCGAGGTCCCTGGCATGTGCGGCGTGGTGGACGGTGGGATCGTGGAGGGCTTGTGGGGCTATGAAGCAGGGCAGTCCGGGGTGGGCGACATCTTCGGCTGGTTCACCAGGAACGGTGTCCCGCCGGAATACCACGAGGCTGCCTCGGCACAGGGCGTCAGTATCCACGAGTACCTGACCGGGCTCGCGGCGGAGCAGGAAATTGGTGAGCACGGCCTGATCGCCCTCGATTGGCATTCGGGAAACCGCTCGGTGCTGGTGGACCACGAACTGTCCGGCGTTGTGGTGGGCCAGACGTTGGCCACCAAACCCGAGGACATCTACCGGGCCTTGCTCGAGGCGACGGCCTTCGGTACCCGGACCATCGTGGAGGCATTCCGTGATTCGGGTGTTCCGGTGAAGGAATTCATCGTGGCGGGCGGTCTGCTGAAGAACAAGTTCCTGATGCAGATCTACGCCGATGCCACCGGACTGCAGCTCTCCACGATCGGATCTGAACAGGGACCGGCCTTGGGTTCGGCGATCCACGCCGCCGTTGCTGCCGGTAAGTACAAGGACATCCGTGAAGCGGCCGCAGCGATGGCAGCGGACCCCGGCGCCGTCTACACACCCATCCCGGAGAACGTCGCCGCCTACGAGGAACTGTTCCGCGAATACCGCACCCTCCACGACTACTTCGGCCGCGGAACCAACAACGTCATGCACCGCCTGAAGGCCATCCAGCGGACCGCGCGTGAAGGGACCATACGCGAAACCACGACGGCGACTGCCGCGGCACCGCTGGCGGCAGCACCGCCGTCGGACATCACCGCAGCCAGCATGGAAGGAGCCCCCGCATGACCGCGCTGCTGGATACTATCGCGAAGGTCCGCACGGAAGTCTGCGAACTGCATGCTGAACTTACCCGGTACGGACTTGTCGTCTGGACGGCAGGCAACGTGTCCGGGCGCATTCCGGGACACGAACTGATGGTGATCAAGCCCTCCGGTGTCTCCTATGACGAGCTGACCCCGGAGCTGATGGTCGTAACCGATCTTCATGGCGTACCCGTCCGGGGCATCAACACCGGCAGCGGCGGCACCGTGGACTGGGGCAACCCGGACCTTTCGCCGTCCTCGGACACCGCAGCGCACGCCTACGTGTACCGGAACATGCCCGAGGTCGGCGGAGTGGTGCACACGCATTCCACCTACGCCACGGCCTGGGCGGCCCGGGGCGAGGAGATCCCGTGCGTGTTGACCATGATGAGCGACGAATTCGGCGGGCCCATTCCCGTTGGTCCGTTCGCGCTGATCGGCGATGACTCGATCGGCCACGGGATCGTGGAGACGCTGAAGAACTCCAATTCCCCGGCCGTGCTCATGCAAAACCACGGGCCGTTCACCATCGGCAAGGACGCCCGCGCAGCAGTCAAAGCGGCCGTGATGTGCGAGGAAGTAGCCAAGACCGTCCACGTCTCACGGCAACTCGGCGAACCGCTGCCCATCGATGAGGCCAAGATCGCCTCGCTTTACGACCGCTACCAAAACGTGTACGGCCGCTGAACCGGCCGGCCCCACCCGCCGACGCCCGGCCCCACCCGTCGACACCCGGCCCCACCCAACTTTCTGGAGAACCCCATGCCCAACAGCACGTCCGCAAACTCAACCACCCTGGATCACTACGAGGTCTGGTTCCTCACCGGCAGCCAGCATCTCTATGGCGAGGATGTCCTCAAGCAGGTCGCAGCCCAGTCCCGGGAAATCGCCGAAACGCTCAACGACAACGCAGATGTCCCCGTCAAACTCGTCTGGAAGCCCGTCCTGACCGACTCCGACGCCATCCGCCGCACCGCTCTCGAAGCCAACTCCGACGATTCCGTGATCGGCGTGACCGCGTGGATGCACACCTTCAGCCCGGCCAAGATGTGGATCCAGGGCCTCGACGCCCTCCGTAAGCCGCTGCTCCACCTGCACACGCAGGCCAACCGGGACCTCCCCTGGGCGGACATCGACTTCGACTTCATGAACCTGAACCAGGCGGCCCACGGCGACCGCGAATTCGGCTACATCCAGGCGCGCCTCGGTGTGCCGCGGAAGACTGTCGTCGGCCATGTCTCCAACCCGGAGGTCGCCCGCCAGATAGGCGCCTGGCAGCGTGCCTCCGCCGGCTGGGCAGCGGTCCGGAACCTGAAGCTGACCCGCTTCGGTGACAACATGCGCAACGTCGCCGTCACCGAAGGCGACAAGACCGAAGCCGAGCTGCGCTTCGGCGTCTCGGTCAACACCTGGTCCGTGAACGAACTCGCCGAGGCAGTCCACACCGCAGCAGAGTCCGACGTCGACGCCCTGGTTGCCGAGTACGAGCGGCTCTACGACGTGGCTGACGAGTTGAAGGCCGGCGGCGACCGGCACGAATCGTTGCGTTACAGCGCCCGGATCGAACTCGGCCTGCGCAGCTTCCTGGAAACCAACGGATCCGCGGCGTTTACTACCTCGTTCGAGGACCTGGGCGAACTTCGCCAACTCCCGGGCATGGCCGTGCAGCGCCTCATGGCCGACGGCTACGGCTTCGGCGCCGAAGGTGACTGGAAAACCGCAATCCTGGTTCGCGCCGCGAAAGTCATGGGCGGCGGCCTGCCAGGCGGTGCGAGCCTCATGGAGGACTACACCTACCACCTGGAACCGGGCAGCGAAAAGATCCTCGGCGCCCACATGTTGGAGGTCTGCCCGTCCCTCACGGCGAAGAAACCGCGCGTGGAGATCCATCCCCTGGGTATTGGCGGCAAGGAAGACCCCGTCCGGATGGTCTTTGACACCGACGCCGGCCCGGGAGTCGTCGTCGCGCTGTCCGACATGCGCGACCGGTTCCGCCTGGTCGCCAACGCCGTGGACGTCGTCGACCTCGACCAGCCCCTTCCCAACCTGCCGGTGGCACGCGCGCTGTGGGAACCCAAGCCCGACTTCGCAACCTCCGCCGCAGCGTGGCTCACCGCCGGCGCCGCCCACCACACGGTACTGTCCACGCAAGTGGGACTCGAGGTGTTCGAAGACTTCGCCGAGATCGCCCGCACGGAACTGCTCACCATCGACGAAAGCACCACCATCAAACAGTTCAAAAAGGAACTCGCCTGGAACGCGGCCTACTACAAGTTGGCCGGCGGCCTGTGAGCGCTGAATACAGCCTGAAAGCCGGCGGCTACGAGGCGGTTGTCACGGAACGTGCCGCAGCGCTTCGCGTCCTCCGCTTCAACGGCAGGGACCTGGTGGTCCCCTTCCCCGAAGGCGGCCCGATCCCGGATTACCGCGGCATCATCGCCGCGCCGTGGCCCAACCGGATCGAGGACGGCCGGTACACGTCCGACGGCGTCACCCACCAACTGGCCGTCAGCGAACCGGAGCGTGGAACCGCGTTGCATGGCCTCGCCTACCCCCTCGACTGGGCCCTGAAGGAGCACGACGCCGGTTCAGTCACCTTGACGTGCACGGTGGGGCCCACGGAGGGCTATCCGTTCGTGGTGGAGCTGACCGCGCACTACGCCCTGTCCGACAGTGGCCTGCATTGCGCTGTTACTGCACACAACGCCGCAGACGTCGCAGCGCCCTACGGCGTCTGCCCGCATCCGTACCTGGTGGCGGGCTCCTCGCCCTTGGACGAGTGGATTCTGGAAGCGCCGGTGGGAGCTTTCCTGGAAGTCACGCCGGACCGGCTGCTGCCTGTTTCACTGGCCTCGGTGGACGGCCACGAATTCGATTTCCGCGCCGCACGGGCCATCGGCACCACCGAAATCGACCACGCGTTTACGGACGTCACCTTCGACGGCGGGCTGGCGCGGCTGTCGCTGCGGGACCCGGCGGGCACCGGCGTCGGAATGTCATGGGACGAAAGCTGCCGCTGGCTGCAGATCCATACGGCAGACAAGCCCGCCCCCATCCCGAGCCGGATTGGACTGGCCGTGGAGCCGATGACGTGTCCCCCGGACGCCTTCAACAGCGGCAGGGACCTGATCCGCCTGGAACCCGGGGCAACGCACACGGCGTCCTGGTCCATCTACTCCCTCTAAGCCCAACTGGGTCGCAGCAGAGCGCGTTTTGAGGGTTCAAAACGCGCTCTGCTGCTACTTAGTTGGGTGGGGTTAGCCGATCAGGCGGGCGTCGCCGGTGTTGATTGCGGAGGCTGGGAAGCCGTTCTTCACCACGATATTCTCCAGCGTGCCATCCTTGCGCAGGCCGTCCACGTAATCGTTCAGGGCCTTGAGAAGTCCGGCGTTGTCCTTGGTGACCGGGAGACACGTCTGCGGCGGTTCGAGCGAAGCCTTGATGGCATTGTCCGGCTCCAGCACTTCCACCCTGAGTCCGTTGCTGTTGTTGTGTGCCTCGCCGAAGCCATCGATACCAACGTCAAGACGACCGGACTTCAGATCCTGGAACAGGTCCACCGGAGCCTTGTACAGCTGGAGTTCTCCGCCGAGGTAGCTCTTGGCGTCATCCACCCAGACGTTTCCGTTGACGGTGCCAACCTTCTTGCCCTTGAGATCGGTGACCTTGTTCAGGCCGTCCTTGGAGATCAGCACCATCTGGTCGGTGTAGATCGGATCGGTCAAGGACAGGATTTCGGCGCGTGCCTTGGAGCGCCACCAGCCGCCCGTGGCCACATCTGCGCGGCCGCCTTGGACTGTGGGGATCACCGCTGCTGCGGCTGCGGAGACCGTGGTGATGGTGAGGCATTCCTTGGCAGCGAAGCCCATGAGGATGTCGCCGTCGACTCCCCCGAGTTCGTTGCCCTTGAACGTGACATACGGAGGCGCTTCATACACCGCCACCGTCAGGGCGCCCTTCTTCATGGTGCTGAATTCAGACGCAGGTTTGCAGTCGGCCGGGGTACTGGAGCCGGCGGCTTGAGTGCCACCGCCACAACCGCTGAGGGCCGCAGCAAGCGTCACGGCAGCCACTGCCGACGCAATCATTCGTAGTTTCATGGTGGTTCCTTTGCCTGGATGGCGTGTCAACGGTGACGTGCCAATCGATGCTCGACGAAGTTGCTGAGGGAACTCGCAGGGATGGTGATCAATGCGTACATCAGGCCCGCGAGGGTGAGGATGCTCAGGTAGCGGAAAGTGATGGAGCCGATGGAGTAGGCCTGGCTCATCAGTTCCGGCATGGCAATGGTGTAGGCCAGGGAGGTAGCCTGGAACACCATGATCGCGAATCCCATGAGCGGCGGGATGGCGATTCTGATCCCTTGGGGAATCACAACAAAGCGAAGGATGTCGCGGCGGGCCATGCCCAGGGCATGCCCCGCTTCCACCTCACCGCCAGGCACTGCCTGCAGACCGCCACGGATGATCTCGCTGGTGTAAGCCGCGGTGGTGAAGGCGAGCGCCAGCGATGCCGCGACGAAGGACGTCAGCGTCATGCCAGCCGTCGGAAGTCCAAAGTAGAACAGCTGCAGGACGACCAGGGCCGGGGTGCCGCGGCCGATCTCGATCACGCCAATGGACACAACCCGTACGGCGCGGTTCCCGGAACCTGCGCCCAAAGCCAGGACGAGGCCCGCCGGAAGCCCGATCAGCAAGGTGACGAAAGTCAGCTGGAGACTCACTCCCAGTCCGCCCAGCAGATCCGGGAAGTACTCCACCCAGTCGTTGAAGAATGTCATCGCGCAACCCTCTTTCGGAGCCTGGCATCCAGCAACCGCGTTGCCCACGCACAGGGAATCGTCATGGCAACGTAGAGTCCCGCCGCCCAGAGGAACGGCACTATGGCGTCGCCAGTCACTGTGGATTCGTGGCCGGCCCAATAGATGGTGTCCTGTACGCCGATCACGGAAGCCACGGAGGAATCCTTCAGGAGTCCTATGGCGAAGGTGGCGGCCGCGGGTATGGACACCCGAAGCACTTGCGGACCGATGATCGTAGCCAGCGTCGCCGCCCGGGACAGTCCCAGGGCATCGCTCGCTTCCCACTGGCCCTCATGGATAGCGGTCAAACCGCCCCGGTAGATCTCCGCCATGTAGGCAGAAGACACCAGCCCGAATCCGATCACTGCCGCTGCAAAGGAACTCAGCTCGATCACCCCGGTCCCAATACCGAAGTAGATGATGAACAGCCACGCGAGCGGTGGAATGCCCCGGAGTAATTCGATGAAGCTTCTGGCAACGAACCGCACAGTTGCAAACCGCGAGCGCCGCGCCAAAACCAAGGGCACTCCCCCAAGGGCACCGAAAAGCAGGGAGGACAGTGTCAGCAGCAGCGTCATGGTGACGCCTTGGGCCACTACGCCAAGATGTTCCATGTCAGCGCTCCAATACGGCCCGCAGGAACTTCCGCGTGCGGTCCATGCTGGGGGAGGTAAAGACGTCGGCCGGGTCACCTTGCTCCAAAATGGCGCCGTCGGCCATCACCACCACGCGATCCGAGACGTCCCTGGCGAACTGCATCTCGTGGGTCACCACCACCATGGTCATGCCCTCTGCGGCCAGTTCCCGCATGACGGCAAGGACTTCCAGGCCTACCTCGGGGTCAAGGGCCGACGTTGGCTCATCGAACAGCATGACCTGCGGATCGAGTGCCAGCGCCCGGGCAATCGCGATGCGTTGCTGCTGGCCCCCGGAACAACGGCCCGGGTATTGCTGCGCCTTGTCCGTCAGGCCCACCCGCTCGAGCAACGTCAAGGAACGGGCGTCGGCTTCGGCCCGGGTCCTGCCCAGCACACGTTCCTGGGGCAGGGAAATGTTCCGGAGGACTGTCATGTGCGGGAAGAGGTTGAAGGACTGGAACACCATGCCCACGTTGCGGCGCAAACGGACCAGGTCCTTATGGCTGATGTCGGTTCCGGCGTCTACGTGGTTGCCTTCGACCGTGATGCGACCGCTGTCCGGGACTTCCAACAGGTTGATGCACCTGAGCAAGGTGCTCTTGCCGGCGCCGCTCGGCCCAATGATGGCGACTACTTCGCCCTCGCGGACGGACAACGAGACATCGTTGATCACCGTGTGCTCCCCGAACCGTTTCACCACGGATTCCAGCAATATGGCCGTCCGATGCTGTTCGGTGTCTTCTTGCATGGTTGATTCGTTCCTGACTTGGGTCATTGCTCTGGCGCGAACTGTGGGGAGGGTGGCAGGGTGCCGGCGGCAGCACCGGCGTCGAACCCTTTGCCCAGCGCGTTCAGCGCGAAGGAGGCGACGTCGAGAATCGGCACGTTGGTGTACTTGCGGATCTCCTGGCGGAATTCAGGCAGGAGCGTGCATTCGAGGACCAGGACGCCGATGTTTTCCAAGCGCCCGCCCGGGCCGAACTCCCGCTTGGCCACGGCGGCCACGCCTTCCTTCAGCAACGCCTGGTCCCAGCCGTTGCCGAGGGCGTGGTCGTTGGTGAGCATGGTGGCCCAACCGGCCTCGCTTTCCATTCCGGCAATGACAATGCGGGAGGACAACACGTGGTCGCCAAGGAGCTTGGTGGCAAGGGGCTCCGAGACCGTAAGGATGCCGATGTCCTTGCTGGTCAGTACCGAGGCAATCGGCAACAGGTCGAGGCCGCTGGTGATGACGTTGGCGGTTTGGCGCATGTCCTTGCGTGCGTAGAAAAAGAAGCCGCAGTCGGTGATGACCAGGGGGCAGTGGGCGAGCTTTTCGCTCGCCGCCCAGAAGGCTTCGATGGCTTCAGGTTCACCGTTGACCAGGGGCTCGACGCGGGCGCCGCGGGCCACGGCGTAGGCAACGGGAAGTCCCTGCCAACTGGCCGGGTTTTCGAAGAAGCCCACGGGGTTGCCGCTGATGCCGGGCGCATCCGGGGTAAGGCACTCCACATAGTCCACGGGATACGAGTCGAGGTCGCAGAGGATGACGCCGAGCTGGGGCTTGATGCTAGTCATTGCGCTCGCCCGGAACGTCGAGCAGCGCCGGAGTGCCGCCGTCGAACGCTTCCACGCGGGTGGCCGCGCTGCCAACGATCGCAACCGCGTTGACCTCCACCCTGATGCCCGGCAGGTTCAGTTCCTCGCCGATCAGGATGCCGGTGGCCGTGGGGCCGGGGGCCGGGAAGTAGCTGAAGCGGATGTCGTAGGTACGCTGCCATTCCTCGTAGCTGAGTTCACCGGCGTAGAAGGTGTTGAACTGGACGACGTCGCCCATGGTTCCGCCGAGTTCCTCGATGACCCGCTTCAGCGACTCCATGACGGATTTGCACTGGGCCACGATGTCGCCGGGGTTGCGGACGTTGCCCTGTTCGTCGAGATCCTCCTGGCCACCGACGTAGATCATGTCCCCCACGCGGATGCCGTGGCTGTGGTTGATCTTGAAGTGGCCAGGCACCTGCCAGTGGCCGGGAAGTTCTGCGAAACGGCGTTCGAGGATGGTCATGTCTTTCGTTCTCCTTTGTGGTGATCGTCACTGATCACTTCAAGCATGGAACGAAAAACAGGCCTTCAACCGGGCAACAGAACGAGGTTTGCTGGGGCTGCCGCAAGACTTTCTTGGGCTGCTGTTTAAGGTTCGACGGCGGAGCCCGGCTCAGGCGGCCGCGGCACCAAGGAGGGTGTGGATTTCGTCCAGGACGGCCTTGACGATGGGGCGCCGGGCGTCGCTGCTGCGGGTGACCGTCAGGACGCGGCGCCGGATCCCCGGTTTGTCGAAGGCATGGATCCCGACGGGCGCCACCGTGTCATCCACGGACAACGGGGGCAGCAGCGAGATGCCCCTTCCGCGGGAAATGGCTTCAACCAGCAGGAGCAGATCGTCCACCACCCAACTGCCCCTGGGCTCGAACCCCTCGGTCCGGCAGGCAAAGCGCACGGCCTGCCCGCAGGCCCCGGCTTCAGGAGTGAGAACCCAGTCGGCGTCTTTGAGGTCGGTCAGCTTCAGCCGCGGCGGCACCTTGTAGTCAGGGGCCGTCACCAGCACCAGGGGTTCGTTCATGACCTCGCGGGTCACCAGGTAGTCAGGGAATGCCACGGGCACGTTGTCGTAGAGGTCTACGATCGCAACGTCCAAGGCTCCGTTCAGCAATTGCTCGATGCTGTCCACCGGTTCCACCACGTTGACGGTAAGTTCGACGTCGGGCGCAGTCACCTCAAGCTTTTCCGCGACCGGCAGGAGGACATTCCGGGCAAGGGAGGGAATGGAGCCGATCCGCACCCTGCCTGCGAGATCGCCACTGAGCTGGTCCATCTCGGCGCGAGTTTCTTCGAGGAGCCGGATCACCGCCCGCGCCCGTTCCACCAGGATCTCGCCGGCTCCGGTCAGGCCGGCACCGCGGGATGAGCGGTCCAGGAGCTGCACTCCGGCTTCCCGCTCCAGGATGCTGATTTGCTGCGAAACCGCCGATGACGTGATGCCGAGGACCCGGGCTGCGCCAGCCAGCGATCCTTGCCGCGCTACCTCGTTGAGGAGGCGAAGACGGGAGACATCCGGGAGCGGCTTTTCGGTCATGGAACATTCTTGCATGGTTAGCTGTTCTTAAGTCAGATCCGGATGTATCTTAAGTTAAACAACGAGCTTGCTACCGGGCAATGATGCCCGGCAGCAAGCCACCCAAGAACTTCCCCCGAAAGGACGCCACGTGAACACCGTGGGAACCCACCCGTCCAGCCCTGCCCTCACTGGCATCCTCGGAGCCACTGACTCCCTCGCGCGGACCATCGCGAGCACCATCGAGGACCTCGCACCTGATCTTCGCGAACTCAGCCATGGCATCCACGGCATCGCCGAAGTTGGCTTTGAGGAGCGACTGTCAGCCGCCTTCGTAGCCGACTTCCTCCGCTACCGGGGCTTCAAGGTTCAGGCGGGACGGTACGGCCTGCGAACCTCCCTGCGCGCAGAGGTGGGCTCGGGTTCACCCAGGATTGCAGTCCTGGCCGAATACGATGCCTTGCCCGGCGTAGGCCACGGCTGCGGACACAACGTCATCTGCGCAGCGGCCGTCGGAGCTTTTATTGGGCTCGCTTCGCAGATTGAACACCTCGGCGGCTCGGTTGTCCTGATGGGAACCCCCGCCGAAGAGAACGGCAACGGCAAAGAACTCATGGCCCGGGCCGGCGCGTTCGACGACGTCGACGCAGTCGTCATGCTGCATCCGTTCACGGGTGAATACGAGGTTGCGTCCTTCGCATCCCTGGCAGTCCGGGATGTGGATGTAACCTTCCACGGCGTCGCCGCGCATGCATCGTCGGCGCCACAGCTGGGCCGAAATGCCCTCGACGCCGTGGTCGCGGCCTACCAGGGAATAGCGGCGCTCCGCCAGCACATCTCCGCCACGGATCGGCTCCACTGCCTCATTGTCGAGGGCGGGTCAGCGGTGAACGTCGTCCCCCACCTGGCGAGCGCCGTCGTCGAAATCCGTTCCCTTGACCCGGACGGACTGGTTGAGCTGTCGGAGAAGGTGCAGAACATCCTGGAGGGGGCGGCGCTCATGACGGGAACCCGGCTGGAGACTACGTGGGATCCGTTCCCCGCGTACTTGCCGGTCCGCAGCAACCAGGCCCTGGCGGCCAGATACCACCGGCATATCTCCGAGCGCGGGCGCAGCATCACCTTGGAAACGGAACTGGTGGGTGGCGGCTGGTCGACCGACCTGGGGAACCTCAGCCTGCGGATTCCGTCCATCCATCCGACGATCAGCATCTCCCGCGAAGCCACGCCCATGCACACGGTGGAGTTCGGCCAGCACGCCATCAGCCCGTCAGGCGACCAAGCCGTAGTGGACGGCGCCATCGGCTTGGCCTTGACCATGGCCGACTATCTGGCAGATGAGCGGCTCCGCGAGCAGGCGCAGTTGGATTTCGAGGCCGCAGGTGGAGCGGTGAACGTGGCGCAACTCCTCACACCACCTTCTGGAAAGTAGCAATGCCGTGTTAAATCCAGTCCATTTGCGCACGCTGTCAGTGGTCCTCCGGACGGGCTCCTTCGCAGACGCTGCCCGCGAGATTGGATACACAGGATCAGCGGTATCCCAACAGGTTGCCGCTCTCGAACGGGCCGTGCAGGCGCCGCTGGTGGAACGCGACGCGCAGAGCATCCGCCCCACGGAGGCGGCGAAGTTCCTGGCTGCCCGGGCAAGCGACATCATCAACGCACTCGTCACGCTGGAGGACGAGATCAAGGGGTTCAGCAAAGGCAACTACGGCCTGATGCGACTGGGGAGCTTCAGTACCGCCAGCCAACGGCTGCTGCCCTCGGGACTGGCGTCCTACCTCCGCCGGCACCCCAACTCCACCGTGGAACTTGAAGAGGACTGCCCTGCCGAGCTGGCAGGCATGGTCCGGGATGCGGCCCTGGATGTCGCGGTGGTGTTCCACTACGACCTAGTCCCGCAGCAATGGCCCTCCAATGTTGCGGCCGTTCCGTTGCTGGCCGAGGAACTCATGCTCCTGCTGCCGGAGAACCACAGGCTTGCCGGGGCCGACTCCATCACTCTCCAGGATCTGGCAAAGGAGGGATGGGTGTCCACCAAGGAGGACTCCTCCGGTGACGCATGCCTCAGGCACCTGTGCGCGAGTGGAGGGTTCGCGCCGCGCATCAGTGTGCGGAGCAACAACTACGACGCCATCCGCGGCATGGTGCGGTCCGGGGTGGGCATTGCGCTCGTGCCAGCGCTCGACCATGTTGCTACGGACAAGATCGTGGCCAGGACCATCAGCGGCTGCGTCGCCCGGCGGCATATCTCCGCCCTTCACCAGAAGTCGGAGACCGGCGTTTCCATCACCAGCATCCTGCAATGCCTCGGCCGCTCGGCGGACCGCCTTGCCGCCTCAGCGCCCGGCATCTCCCGTCAGACGAAGCAGCCCGATGCTGTGGTGCCGCTCGGCTACCTGACGAGCCTCCGCGCGTCGTAATCTCACCCAACTGGGTCGCATTTGTGCGCGTTTTGAACGCTCAAAACGCGCACAAATGCGACCTACTTGGGTGCGCCGGCGGTGCTTTGGCGGACCACCAGTTCGGGAGTGAACACGACGGCGCGGTGCTTGGTCCCGCCGCTCTCCTGCTCCTCGGCGAGAAGCTCGACGGCGGTCCGCCCCAGCGCCTCGGTGGGCTGGCGGATGGAGGACAACGGGACGACTGCGGAGATGGCGAAATCGATGTCGTCGTAGCCAATCAGCGCCACGTCCTCCGGAATGCGAACAGTCCGCAGCATGGTGAGTGACTGCATGACGCCGAGCGCCAGGAGGTCGTTGGAACAGAAGACGGCTTCGGGGCGCTCTCCCGGTTCCCGCTCCACCAGCTTGTTGCCTACCTGCCGCCCCGCCAGGACGGTCTGGCCTGCAGAGTCGAGGACCTCAATGGATGCACCTTCCACCTCGGAAACAGCACGTTGCGCACCTTTAAGGCGGTGCGCCACCTGGCGGATGGAGGGGCTGCCCACAAAAGCCAAACGACGGCGGCCGATGTCCAGCAGGTGCCGGGCAGCCAGATAGCCACCTTCTTCGTCATCAACGGAGACCGAGCTGCAGCGGCCTTCATCAGCGAGCTGGTCCACCAACACTGTGGGCACCCCGCGCTCGCGCAGGGTATCGATCCTTTCAGAAACATCGCCCACGGGTGAGATGAGCAGGCCCTGGACACGCTGCTCCTGGAACAGGTCCATGTAATGCGCTTCGCGGGCAGCATCCTGGCCACTGTCCCCCACGAGGACTACACTCCCCATCGCCGTTGCGGCGTCCTCGGCCGCCCGGGCGACAGACGAAAAGAAGGGGTTTCCGACGTCGAGGACCACCAAACCGATGGTGCGGCTCTGGCCTGCGCGGAGTTGCCGGGCAGCGTCGTTGCGGACGAACCCCAGTTCAGCGATGGACTTGAGGACGCGCTCCTTGGTCCGCTGCGACACCCTGTCCGGGTAATTCAGCACATTGGACACGGTACCCACGGCAACCTTGGCATGGGTGGCGACGTCTTTGATGCTCGCTGTTTGGGACATGCTTTCCGATCTCCCCGGGCTCGAATTCTCAAGTACAGGCAATGCCTTGACACCCCCCTTTGTGCGGGGTAGTTTGAATCGTAACAAATGAAACGATTCAAAGACGAGTAACCCCGGAGAACCGCAGATGAGGGTATGTTTCCGCTCCTCCGTCCAGCCAGAGTTGATGGACGAGTACAAGCGCCGCCACGCCGCCGTATGGCCGGAAATGCTCCGTGCGCTCAAAGATGCGGGCTGGAACAACTACTCGCTCTTTCTGGCGTCAGACGGACAGTTGATCGGCTACTTGGAATGTGAGGACTACCAGGCGGCACAAGCCCGAATGGCCCTCACGGAGGTCAACGCACGATGGCAGGCCGAAATGGCCACCCTCTTTGCCAACAGCGACGCCCCTCCGGACGAGGGCTTCGAAATCATCGAGGAAGTTTTCAACCTGGAAGACCAACTGGCTTCGGCTTCCGAAGCCGGCAACGCCCCTACCCATCAGAAGGAACAAGCATGAACACCACAGAATCGGCCCTGGGCCGCTTGGGAGAATTGGCCATTGAAGTGCCGTCCTGGGCTTATGGGAATTCGGGGACCCGGTTCAAGGTCTTCGGCACTCCGGGTACGCCTCGCACCGTCCAGGAGAAGATCGCCGACGCCGCGAAGGTTCACGAGCTCACGGGGCTCGCACCTACTGTGGCGCTGCATATCCCGTGGGACAAGGTGGAGGACTACTCGGAGCTCCGGGAGTATGCGGAAGGGCTCGGCGTTGGTTTGGGCACGATCAACTCGAACACGTTCCAGGATGATGAGTACAAGTTCGGTTCGCTGACTTCGTCCAACGAATCGGTCCGCCGCCGGGCGATTGAGCATCACTTGGACTGCATCGGGATTATGCACGCCACAGGTTCCCGGGATTTGAAGATCTGGCTGGCCGACGGCACAAATTACCCGGGCCAGGACGACATGCGCGGCCGCCAGGATCGCTTGGCCGAGTCGCTCCAGGAAATCTACGCGGCCTTGGGCGATGAGCAGCGGCTGGTGTTGGAGTACAAGTTCTTCGAGCCGGCTTTCTATCACACCGATGTTCCGGACTGGGGAACGTCTTATGCGCAGACCCTTGCCTTGGGCGAGAAGGCCTTCGTGTGCCTGGACACCGGCCACCACGCCCCGGGGACCAACATCGAGTTCATCGTGATGCAGCTCCTGCGGCTGGGCAAGCTGGGGTCGTTCGACTTCAACTCCCGCTTCTACGCCGATGACGACCTGATCGTGGGCGCGGCTGACCCGTTCCAGTTGTTCCGCATCATGCACGAGGTCATCCGCGGTGGCGGCTTCGGTAAAGACTCCGGTGTCGCGTTGATGCTGGACCAGTGCCACAACCTGGAAGAGAAGATCCCGGGCCAGATCCGCTCGGTGCTCAACGTCCAGGAAATGACCGCGCGTGCCCTGTTGGTGGACACGGCTGCATTGAACGAGGCCCAGCGTGCCGGGGATGTCCTGGCAGCGAACGGCATTTTCAACGATGCCTTCTACACCGATGTCCGCCCGGTACTGGCCGAATGGCGCGAATCCCGCGGCCTGCCCGCCGACCCGATCGCTGCCTACAAGGCCAGCGGCTACCAGAAGAAGATCAACGAGGACCGCGCAGGCGGCCAGCAAGCCGGATGGGGCGCCTAATCCTATGAGCAACAAGACTGTTGAAGACCTGATTACCCGCTCCAACCGCCTCGGCGCGGACAAGCGGAACACCAACTTCGCCGGCGGCAACACCTCCGCGAAAGGCACCGAAAAGGACCCGGTCACCGGCCAGGACGTCGAACTCCTCTGGGTCAAGGGCTCCGGCGGTGACCTCGGCACCCTGAAGGCCGAGAACCTTGCTGTCCTCCGGCTGGACCGGCTCCAGGCGCTGAAGTCCGTTTACCCCGGCGTCGAGCGTGAAGACGAAATGGTGGCCGCGTTCGATTACTGCCTGCACGGCAAGGGCGGCGCGGCCCCGTCGATCGATACCGCCATGCACGGACTCGTGGACGCCGCGCACGTGGACCACCTGCACCCCGACTCGGGCATCGCGATCGCGACGGCGGTGGACGGCGAAGCGCTGACCTCCAAGATTTTCGGTGACAAGGTGGTGTGGGTTCCCTGGCGCCGTCCCGGGTTCCAGCTGGGCCTGGATATCGCAGCGATCAAGGAAGCCAACCCGCAGGCCATCGGCACCATCCTGGGCGGGCACGGCATCACCGCCTGGGGCGCCACGTCCGAAGAAGCAGAGGCCAACTCCCTCTGGATCATCGACACCGCCGAGAAGTACATCGCTGAGAACGGCAAAGCCGAGCCCTTCGGTCCCGCGCTGCCGGGCTACGCCGCGCTCCCCGAGACCGCGCGCCGCGCGAAAGCAGCAGCGTTGGCTCCGGTGATCCGCGGCCTGGCCTCCACGGACAAACCGCAGCTGGGGCACTTCAGCGATGACGCCGTCGTGCTTGACTTCCTCGCTGCCACCGAGCACCCGCGCCTCGGCGCGCTCGGCACCTCCTGCCCGGACCACTTCCTCCGCACCAAGGTCAAGCCCCTCATCCTGGACCTGCCCGCGGACGCCTCCATTGAAGACTCCGTGGCCCGCCTGAAGGAGCTGCACGCCGAATACCGGCAGGACTACCAGGCCTACTACGACCGCCACGCGGACGCTGATTCACCCGCGCTGCGCGGCGCGGACCCGGCGATCGTGCTGGTCCCGGGGGTGGGTATGTTCTCCTACGGCAAGGACAAGCAGACCGCACGGGTGGCCGGCGAGTTCTATATCAACGCCATCAATGTGATGCGCGGGGCCGAGGCGATCTCCACGTACGCCCCGATCGAGGAATCCGAGAAGTTCCGCATCGAATACTGGGCCCTGGAAGAGGCCAAGCTTGCCCGCATGCCCAAACCCAAGTCCCACGCGACCCGCATCGCTTTGGTGACCGGAGCGGCGTCGGGCATCGGCAAGGCGATCGCCACCCGGCTGGCGTCCGACGGCGCGTGCGTCGTCATTGCCGACCTGAACCTTGAGAACGCCCAAGCCGTCGCCGCGGAACTGGGCGGGCCCGACGTCGCCATCGGCGTCCAGGCCGACGTGACCAACGAAGCCCAAATCGCCGCCGCCATCCAAGAGGCCGTGCTCGCGTTTGGCGGCCTGGACCTGGTGGTCAACAACGCAGGCCTCTCCATCTCCAAGCCGTTGCTGGAAACCACCGAGAAGGACTGGGACCTGCAGCACAACGTCATGGCCAAGGGCTCGTTCCTGGTGTCCAAGGCCGCGGCGAAGGTCATGATCGACCAGGGCCTGGGCGGAGACATCATCTATATCTCCTCCAAGAACTCCGTGTTCGCCGGTCCCAACAACATCGCCTACTCCGCCACCAAAGCCGACCAAGCCCACCAGGTCCGCCTGCTCGCCGCGGAACTCGGCGATCACGGCATCCGCGTCAACGGCATCAACCCCGACGGCGTGGTCCGCGGCTCCGGCATCTTCGCCGGCGGCTGGGGCGCCAAACGCGCAGCCGTCTACGGCGTGGACGAACAAGAACTGGGCAAGTACTACGCCCAACGCACCCTCCTCAAACGCGAAGTCCTCCCCGAACACGTAGCCAACGCCGCGGCCGTGCTCACCAGCAACGAACTCTCCCACACCACCGGCCTCCACATCCCCGTGGACGCCGGCGTCGCGGCAGCGTTCCTCCGATAGGTCACATCGTGAACAACGCTGCAACGACGAGCACCGCCCCGGCCAACGCCGGGGCGGTGCCCGCTCCCCATGCCAAACAAGTCTTCGCCGCCATCGACATCGGCGCGTCCTCCGGTCGCGTCATGCTCGGCCGCGTCTGCCCCTCCACAGGCGCCACTCTGGAGACCGTCCACCGTTTTCCCAACGGGGTCGTGGAGCTCGACGGCGGACTCCACTGGGACTTCGACGCCCTCTTCGCCGAGGTACTCAAGGGCCTGGCGGCCGCTGCTTCGGTAGCAGCGGCGAAGGGGGAACGGATCGCCAGCATTGGGATCGATACGTGGGCGGTGGACTACGGCCTGGTCAATTCTTCGGGGAAATTAGTCTCAGTGCCCTTCAGTTACCGCGACGAGCGGAGCAGTTCCGCCGTCTCACCGGTCCACGCGGCCGTCCCCCCGGAGAAGCTCTACGCGACCACGGGATTGCAGTTCCTGCAGTTCAACACCGTGTACCAGTTGGCTGCCGAACGTTCGCTTGAAGGTGTGCAGGCACTCCTCATTCCTGACCTGATCGCCTTCCTCCTCACGGGTGTCCGTCGGACGGAGGCTACCAACGCGTCCACCACCGGGTTGTTTGACGCTGTTTCCGGCCAGTGGGCCACGGAGTTCCTCGAGGCCTTGGGACTACCGCGGGACATCTTCCCGCCGCTGATCCAGCCCGGGGAGACCTTGGGAGCCCTCCTGCCTGCGATCCGCGAGCAGACCGGGCTTCCCGAGGACACCGTCGTTGTTGCCGTGGGTTCCCACGACACCGCTTCGGCCGTCGCAGCCGTCCCCGCTCTGGACCAGGATTTCGCCTACATTTCCTCCGGCACGTGGTCCCTGGTGGGCGTGGAGCTGGATGCACCGGTGCTCACTGAAGCCAGCCGGACAGCGAACTTCACCAACGAGCGCGGCGTGGACGGAACCATCCGCTACCTCCGTAACGTCGGCGGGCTGTGGTTGCTCAGCGAATGCCAACGCACCTGGGCAGCCCAGGGCTTCAGCCAATCACTGCCTGCCCTGCTCGACGCTGCCGCGGCTTTGCCGCCGGGTGGGCCGCAGATCAACGCTGACGATCCCGCGTTCACGGCCCCGGACAACATGCCCGAACGCATCCGCGCAGCCGTGCGGCACAACGGCGACGTGCTCGGGGACCGGCCTGCCGCCGTCGTGCGTTGCATCATGGACAGCCTCGCGGCAGGTTACGCCCGCACCCTGGCCGACGCCGAACGCCTCACCGGCCGTAATACGTCCGCGGTGCACATAGTGGGCGGCGGTTCGCAGAACCGACTCCTCTGCCAACTGACTGCCGATGCAACGGGTAAGCCCGTGGTAGCCGGCCCAGTGGAGGCGACTGCGCTGGGCAATGTGCTGGTGCAGGCGCGGGCTGCCGGAGTGGTGACCGGAGGTTTGGCTGAACTGCGCTCGCTTGTCGCCTCAGGTACGGAACTGGTGCGCTACGAGATTGGTCGTCAGAGTCCCGTCACCGTATAGCGGCGCTGGATGCCGGCCGTGGCCCGGCCCCATTCGCTGGCAGCGACGCGGTCTTGGTGTGCCCTGAATGATGCGGCGTCGTCGAACAATTCATCGACCTGCCACACGCAGGGGTCCTCGGTTGCGTTCACTTGGAAGGAGACGCAGCCGGGTTCGGCGAGCGTCAATTCGACGTGGCGGGCCAGATGCTCGACGACGATCGCCGCCTCATCCAGGTCCTGGCAGACGAGTTGCCCAGTAAGACGTACTTCGGTCATGGTTCCTCCTGTTCGCGGGAAACGTGCGTGGTCGCCGGAACTTTCCAGGGGTCCTGGCGTGTTTGCCGCGACTTCACGATTCCGGCCCGGCGCGGCCACGCGCTACCCCATCACCCACGCCGCCCCCAGCAGCAGCGGCACTGCAAGGATTGACGTGGTCACGGCGGTTGATTGTGCGATCTTCTGGCCCACCCCATACCTGAGTGCATAGAGCACCACGTTCTGCCCGGTGGGGAGGATTGCGCAGGCCGTGACAACAAAGGTGCTGAAGGAATCGAGGCGGAAAACAAAGACCGCCAGCACCCACGCCATTGCCGGCTGGATCACGGATTTCAAGGCGATGGCCAGCGCCGTGGGAGCCCTCTCCCCGATCCCCTGCCCGGCGGACAATCCATGCAACGACATGCCAAAAATGATCAGCATGAGCGGCACCGCGAGTTGGGCCACAAGCCTGAGGGGATCGAGCGTCCACGACGGTAACTCGATGCCCAAAGCGCTCACAATGACACCGAGGATCGCCGCCACGGTCACGGGGTTCCTGAAAGGCGTGGCCAGGATCCGCCACACGGAAATTTTGGTGGCAGTCGGGTTCGTGAGGTCAAGGATGGTCAGGGCGATCGGTGTCACCACGGCCAGCTGGAACAACATGATCGGCACCACGTAGGTGGTGCTGCCCAGGATGTATTGGGACAGCGGGACGCCAAGGTTGGTCGAGTTCACAATGCCCGTGGCCAACGCGCCGATCGTGGTTCGCCTGACACCCCAGCGAAAGATTGCCCCCGCCAACGCAAACACCACCATGACCGCCGAGGCCGTGACCACCGAAATCAGGCCAGTGGGACTCAGCACCTCGTTGATGTGCCTGGACGCAATAGTGGAGAACATCAGGCTCGGCAAGCCCACCATGAATGTGAGCGTCGAGAGCACCTTGCTGCCCTGCGGCCCCAAGGCGTTGGTCTTGCCCAGGACGTAACCAACCAACAGGACCACGCCCACCACAAAGAAGCCTTTCAGTACTCCGTCCAAGCTTCTTGTCCTTTGATTCGGCGATGGTGGCCCCCAGCGATGGTAACCGTTTTCACGCCGCCCAGGGCCCGAACGTCTGCTACGTCACAGCGCCCGTGAAGGGTCCCACGCTAAACTGATCGCATTATGATCCGCACAATGTTCAAGTCCAAGATTCACCGCGCTACGGTGACTCACGCCGACCTCCACTACGTCGGTTCGGTCACTGTTGACCTGGACCTGCTGGACGCTGCCGACATCCTCCCCGGCGAACTCGTCTCCATTGTGGACATCACCAACGGGGCCCGACTGGAGACATACACCATTGCCGGCGAGCGCGGTTCGGGCGTGATCGGCATCAACGGCGCCGCTGCGCACCAGGTCCATGTGGGCGACCTCGTCATCCTGATCACGTACGCGCAGATGACCACGGAAGAGGCCAAGTCCTACGAGCCCAGAGTGGTCCATGTAGGTGCGGACAACCAGATCCTGCAACTCGGCAACGATCCTGCCGAGGCGCACACTCCGGGCCTGATGCGGCCGCCGCACGCCTTGAGCAACGCGGCGCACCTCAGCTGACCCAGCCACACGCATAACCACGACGGCGGCACTCACGCAGGTGCCGCCGTCGTGCTTTAACGCGGTGTCCGGATAACGGACCCTGTACCCGAAAACGCTTACTGACCCAATAAATCTGATTAGGCTGGGACGGTGACCCACCGCTTCCCTGCCAGCACGCCGCCATGATCGGTGTCCTGTCCGGGTTCTTCGTGGTGTGGGCCATCATTCTGGTGGGCATGTTCGTTGGCCGCCGCAACATTCTCGGTGAGAACGCGAGGTCGGTCCTCAGCTCGTTGACGTTTTTCGTCGCCAGCCCCGCACTGTTGTTCGAGACGCTGAGCAAGGCCAAGCTGCACGATGTGTTTGCGGCGCCCCTGCTGGTCACGGCCGTCGGGGCGACCATCACCGGGCTATTGTTCTTCCTCATCGCAAAGTTCTGGTTGAAGCGGAGCCTGCCGGAGTCGCTCATGTCCTCCATGAGTTCGTCGCTGGCCAACTCCGCGAATCTCGGCATCCCCATTGCGGTGTTTGTCCTGGGAGATGCGAGTTACGTTGCCCCGCTGCTCATTTTCCAGCTGGCCTTTTTTACCCCGCTCTACCTGATGGCCCTGGATGCGAGCACCAGCACGCACCGGACCACTCCCCTGCGCTTCCTGCTGATGATCGTGAAGAACCCGATGATTGTGGGCTCGGCTTTGGGTCTGATCGTGGCCGGCACGGGGTTCCAGGTGCCGACCCTGATCCTGGAACCGATCCACCTCATCGGTGGCGCAGCGATTCCGGCCATGCTGATGGCGTTTGGTATGAGCCTCAATGGTTCACGGCCCCTGCAGAAGTCTGAAGGCAGAAGGCTGGACACCCTCCTGGCGAGCGGCTTCAAGCTGATCGTGCACCCCTTGATCGCCTACCTGTTTGCCCGCTTCGCGTTGAACATGGACGGTCATGCCTTGTTCGCGGTGGTGGTGACCTCCGCGCTGCCCACCGCCCAGAACGTGTTCGTCGCGGCCAACCGGTATCAGGCGGGCATCACGGTGGCCAAGGACACGGTGCTCATAACGACCATCGTTGCCGTCCCCGCGATGATCGCCGTAGCTCTGCTGCTCACCTAACCGCCCCCCCTCACCCAAGTAGGTCGCATTTGTGCGCGTTTTGACGGCTCAAAACGCGCACAAATGCGACCCACTTGGGTTATTCGACGTCGGCACTCGCCAGATAGCGGTCCAGCAGTTGCGCGCAGCGAATGAAGCCCAGGTGCGAGTACGCCTGCGGATGGTTGCCGAGGTGCGTTTCCGTGCCCGGATCGTATTCCTCAGGAAGCAACCCCGTCGGCCCGAACAACGCCACGAGTTGGTTGAACAACTCCAAGGCATCGTCCAGCCGCCCCACCGCCAAGTACGCTTCGATCAGCCACGTGGTGCAGATGTGGAAGCCACCCTCCAGGCCCGGCAGGCCGTCGTCGTACCTGTAACGGAACACCGTGGGCCCGACGCGCAACTCACGCTCCACGGCAGCCACGGTATCCAGGAAGCGCTGGTCGTTCACCTCCAGAAGCCCGGACAAGCCAATGTGCAGCACCGCGGCATCAAGGTCGGGGCTGTCGTAGGCCACGGTGTACGACGCAGCGGAAGAATCCCAGCCCTCCCGCAGGACCTCGGCACGAATGGTTTCGGCTGTGGAGGACCAGTCGGCATGAGCGGCCCGCCCGTGCAGGACTGCCGCACGCAGCGCCCTGTCCAGGGTCACCCAGCACATCACCTTGCTGTACACGTGGTGCCGCGGCGGCCGGCGGGCTTCCCAGATCCCATGGTCCGGCTCGTGCCAGCGCGCGATCACTGCATGGGCCATCTGCTCCATCAGGTACCAATGCCCATCCGGCAGGTAGCCACGGCGTTCACCGAGGTCGTGGATAAGTTCGGCGATGGGACCGAACACGTCCAGCTGCACCTGGTGATCCGCAGCATTGCCAATGCGGACCGGGCGCGACCCCGCGTAACCCGGCAGGCTCTCCACAATGGCCTCGGTGGACAACGGCGCCCCCGTCACGGAGTACAGCGGGTGCAGCCACTCCGGACCCGGAGCGTTCTCCAGGATGCCTCCCAGCCAACGCAGGAAACCGTCGGCTTCAGCGGTTGATCCCAGGGATACCAGCGCGTTCACGGTCATGGCACCGTCCCGCAGCCAGCAATACCGGTAATCCCAGTTGCGCGTGCCGCCAATCCCCTCCGGCAAGGATGTGGTGGGCGCGGCAAGGACGGCGCCGGTCGGCTCATGGACGAGGGACTTCAGCACCAGCGCCGAACGCCGCACCAATGAGGTCTTGATGGTGGGCAGCTGCAGCGAGGTGACCCACTCCCGGGAGGACTGCACGACGGCGGCACGCCGCCCAGGCTCCCCGTCCAGGTCCGTGGGCAAGGACTCAGTATCCCCGCAGCGCAGGTTGAGCACGACCGGACCGGACTGGAGCTGGACCTCAGCGGTGGCCGTGGCGTGGCGGCTGTCGTTGGTGATGGTGAAGTCCACACCCGGTGCGACGAGGATGATCGGATCGGATGTTCCCACCACGTGGACCTCGTGATCCCGGATCTCCATGTTGAAGGGAGCGGTGGCGTAGTCCGGCCGCGGCGCGAATGTCACTCGTGCCGTGCCTGTTCCCGAGAGCACACGGACCAGGCTGGTGATGCCTTCGGGCGCCGGTTCAAGATAATCAGTCACCGTGACATCGGCCCAGCGGGTTTCCACAACCATGGTGTTGTCCAGATAGCGCTGGGCAAGCACCGGCGAAGGCTTGACGGGTTCGATGCTGAAATGCCCCGCCGGGTCGCCACCCAGGATGTGGGCGAACAACGATCCCGAATCAGGCAGTGGATGACTCATCCAGCAGACCTTCGCGTCCGGGGTGAGCAGCGCCGTCGACGTTCCGTTGGCAATCATCGAGTGCCGCTCCAGACCTACGGCATCTTCACCGAAGAGCCACGACCGCCGCAGTTCGAAGAGCAAAGCCAGCACCCTCGCGAACGCTTCCGGGTCCGGGATGGTGTGTCCCGCCGTCGTCATTCCCGAACCAACATGCAGGCCAAGGTCGGGGCCGCGCAGAGTGGCGAGAGCTTTTTCATCGCTTTCGGCATCGCCTGCAAAGAGGGCGGCGCTGACACCAAGCCGCTGGCGCAGCGCATCAAGGGCCTGGCCCTTGGCCGGCTCCTCCACTGTGAGGTCCAGGACGGTGCCATCGATGATGAAGTACAGCCCGTACTCGACGGCGATCTGCCGGGACTTGAAGATGACACGCTCCACGACTTCGGGTGTCGCCGGACGCGTGTGTACAGCAACCCCAACCGGCTTGCGGACGATGCTGACGCCCTTCTCGTACGCCACCGCTTCCGTGAGGGCAGTGGCCACCTGCTGGAGCAGCGTCTCGGTCGCAAGGGAGAGGTTATAGGCGTAACCCATGTCGAACTCGACACCGTGCGAGCCCACCAGGTGCACCTCGGCCGGAAGCCGCGACACCGCCGCAAGGTCACGGAGCGAGCGCCCCGAAATGATGGCGGCATGCGTGTTGGGCAACGCTGCGAGCGCCCGGAGGGCCACTGCGGCACTGTCCAGCGGAAGCGTCTCCGTGGAAACACCCTCCGCCGCGCACAGCGTGCCTCCATAGTTGCAGGCAACCAACAGGCCGGGAACCCTGGACAGGATTCTCAGGTCGGCCATCAGTTCCGGGGTAATGCCGTGGTCCTCGTGCGGACGCACGAAGGTCCGCAGCAGGCCAAGCGGCAGCGAGTTCATCAGCAGCGCGGAATCGGCGACTGACTGGTTCAACGGAGTAGGCATGGCGGATCCTTCCGAAGCGGATAGATATAGTTTCCGCCCGAAATGTTTCGCTCGTATACCTCGTAATTGCAGGGGCGTTAAATCTTTCTCAGCCCCGCCTCGGCCGCGGCCAGCGGCCCCGGCGCCCCGGGGGCCCCGCCCCTACGCCGGAACCAGCCCCGCAACCTCCGCCACCAGCTCAACGGACCGCAACCGTTCTTCGGTCCCCGTGCTCTGGTGCGCAACAATGAGTTCATCGGCGTCGGCGTGCCGGGCGAATTCCTCCAGGTAGTCCTGCACCACGTCCGGCGTCCCGACGGCCGAGAACTTCATCATCTGGGCGATGTGCTGGCCCTGCGGGGAATCCAGCACCATATCCGCTTCGTCGTCCGTGAACTCCCGGCCACCCCCGAAGAACAGGGACACCCGGGCACGCTTCACGGCCAGGTGGATGGCCTGCGCCTCAGCGTTGCTGTCTGCGGCGGTGACGTTCACGCCGGCAATAACGTACGGTTCCGACAACTGCTCGGATGGCTTGAAATCCCGGCGGTAGATGGCCACGGCGTCACGCAGGGCAGCGGGCGCGAAGTGTGAGGCGAAGGCGTACGGAAGCCCCAACTGGGCAGCGAGCTGTGCGCCGAAAAGGGAGGAACCCAGGATGTAGAGCGGCACGTTGGTGCCCTTGCCCGGCGTCGCCTCCACGCCCTGGATGCGCGTGGGACCGGTGAGGTAGCCCTGGAGTTCGAGGACGTCCTGCGGGAAGCTGTCCGAGGAGGTGTGGTCGCGGCGCAGTGCCCGCATGGTGTTCTGGTCACTGCCGGGAGCGCGTCCCAGACCCAGGTCGATGCGGCCCGGATGCAGGGTTTCCAGCGTGCCGAACTGCTCGGCGATGGTCAGCGGCGAGTGGTTCGGCAGCATGATGCCTCCCGCGCCGAGCCGGATGCTGTTGGTGTGCGCAGCGACGTGGGCGATCAGGACGCTGGTCGCAGAAGAAGCGATCGCGGACATGTTGTGGTGCTCGGCGTACCAGACCCGCCGGTAGCCCAGCTCCTCCGCTTTCCGGGCCATGGCCACACTGCCTGCGAGGCTTTCCGCCACTGTCTGGCCTTTTCCGATGGTTGCCAGGTCGAGGATGGAAAGAGGAACAGTCACGTGGATGCCGGCCTTTCGGTGAGGTTTTGCGCCTGCCCGGGTTGTTCAGCGGCGCTTAAGCGACAACGACGGCGACCCCCGGCTTATTTCTGTGAGTTGCGTCGCGCTCCGCCAAGGGTAGAGGTATATGACCCATTTCGACGTCCGATGAACCGTTGTGAACCCCTGTATCCCAGCGTGTCAGGACGCTTTGACCGGCTTCGCGGCCCTGCCGGATAGTTGCAGCCACAAGTACGCATCGGACTTTCAAGAAGGCAAACCAAAAGGGGAAACCATGGCACGTTTTGCAGCCAAAACCGGCGTCACTGCGGCGCTGGCCGCAACCGCTCTCTTAGGCCTCGCGGCCTGCTCCGACCCGGGCGCAACGGCGGCAACCGCCCCGCAGGGATCGGCAAGCGCGAACGCCGCTTCGAGCTCGACCACCAAGGAATTCAACCTCACTCCGGAGCAGAACCGGGTCAAGGTCAGTGTTGATTCCGCAGCGGCTGCCCAAGTCCCGGAAGCCATCAAGGCCGACGGCAAGTTGACGGTGGTCACCACGGGCGGTGCCGCCCCGTTGAGCCTCTTCGCAACGGACAACAAGACCTTGATCGGCAGCGAAGTGGACATCGCCTACGCCGTCGGCGAGACCCTCGGCCTTCAGGTGGAGGTCCTGCCCGTCGCATGGGCCGACTGGCCGTTGGGGATCGAGTCAGCCAAGTACGAGGCCGTCCTGTCCAACGTCACCGTGACGGAGGCCCGCAAGGAAAAGTTCGACTTTGCCACCTACCGCAACGACCTCCTGGGCTTCTACGCCAAGAGCGACTCTGACATCGGCGAGATCAAGGAAGCCAAGGACGTAGCGGGGAAGCGCATCATCGTCGGTTCCGGCACCAACCAGGAAGCAATCCTGGTCCGCTGGGATGAGGCAAACAAGAAGAACGGCCTGAAGCCGGTTGAGTTCCAGTACTACGACGACGATTCCGCCTCCAGCCTGGCACTCCAGTCCGGTCGCGCGGACCTCACCTTCGGCCCGAACGCTTCTGCTGCCTACAAGGCCGCGAAGGACGGAAAAACCAAGCAGGTGGGCACCCTGGAGGGCGGCTGGCCGCTGAAGGCCGAAATCGCCTTCACCACCAAGAAGGGCAACGGTCTGGCAGTGGCAGCCCAGACGGCACTGAACAAGCTCATCAAGGATGGCAGCTACGCCCAGATCCTGGACCGCTGGGGCCTCTCCTCCGAGGCCATTCCCACGTCCGAATTGAACCCGGCAGGCCTGCCCAAGAAGTAGGCGCCGTAACCGGGCAGGGCAGACCTGCCGACGTGGAATCCCCGCCGGACACCACCTGGCGGGGATTCTTTGTGCCCGGCCCACCGTGTCGCGTCCCCCTACCCAAGTGGGTCGCAGTTAAGCGCGTTTTGGGCGCTCAAAACGCGCTTAACTGCGACCCAGTTGGGTGCTTAGAGGTGGGCGGGGTCTGTGTTCGCGCCGCAAAGTACGACGGCGACCGTCTCACCTTGGTGCGGAGCGTAGTCGCCCGTAAGCAGCGCGGCATACGCAGTTGCCGCGCCGTGTTCCACCACGATCCGGCGGTCTTCCCACAGCTTGCGGCGGGCTTGGACAATGGCTTCGTCGCTGACCAGCAAGCTGTGAACGCCGGTTCTTTTGGCCACGCCGAAACCGATCTCGCCGATCCTCCGGGCTCCCAGCGAATCGGCGGCAATACCCGAAACCGGAACGTCCACGGGTTCTCCCTGTGCAAGGGCAGTATGCAGCGTCGGTACTGTCTCCGGTTCGACGCCCACCACTGTCGCCCTGCCTTCGACAGCTGCCGCAATGCCGCCCATCAATCCGCCGCCGCCAACAGCAACGAGGACCGTGTCGACGTCGGGCAGTTCATCCAAAAGCTCAAGCCCCACGCCGCCGGCGCCCGCCACGATCTCCGGCTGGTCATAGGCGTGGCAGTAGATGGCGCCCTTCTCCTCGGCGAAAGCGACGGCCGCAGCATAGGCCTCGGCGTACTCGGCGCCACCTTGGACTACCCGGGCTCCGATTGCGTATAGCTTGTGCACCTTGTTGGCCGGAGCGGATGTGGGAACAAAGACGGTGGCCGGAACACCCAGTTTGGCTGCGGCGTATGCGTTGGCCAGGCCTGCGTTGCCGCCGGAAGCAACCACCACCCCGATCTCCGGATTCAGCTGCCCGTTTTCCCGTGCCGTGAGGAGCCGGTTGAAAGCACCCCGGGCCTTGAACGAGCCTGTGTGCTGCATGTACTCGAGCTTGAACCACAGGTGGTAGGGCTCCTGGTTGCCGCTTTCTGCAACCGGCGTATGGCGCACCCACCCCGACGTCCTCGAGTATGCGGCTTCCACCTCTTCGCGCGTGACCATGAGCGGGCCCCTTTCGTCCGTTTCATCCTACGGTCAGCATCGCTTCATGAGGTCCGGAGGCACGCATCACCAGGGCGGAGGGACCAGGTCATAGGCAGGATCAGGCTTCGGGAATCACCATCGCAAAGCGCTCCGGCCGGGCTACGTCCGGGTCGGGACCGTTCCGTACGCCGCGGTCGAGGGCGTCGATGGCAGCGAGTTCCCCCGCGGCGAGTTGGAAGTCGAAAACATCAAAGTTTCCTGCAATGCGCCCAGGATTGGTGGATTTCGGAATGGCCGAGCGGCCTTGCTGCAAGTGCCAGCGGATCATGACCTGCGCCGGCGTCTTGCCGTGCTCCCGGGCGATCGCCGCGACCACGGGATCCTCCATCACGTTCCGGCGTTCTTCTCCCCAGCCCGGGTAGAAGGTGATGCCGCCGATCGGCGACCAGGCCTGGGTGAGAATGCCGTGCTCAGTGTCCGCCGCCTGGACTTCCGGCTGGGTGAAGTAGGGGTGCAGTTCGATCTGGTTCACTGCGGGAACGATCTCTGTGGAGGCGAGCAACTCCTTCAGATGATGTGGCATAAAGTTGCTGACACCAATGGCACGGACCCGCCCCTCGAACAGCAGCCGCTCCAGCGCTTTGTAGGCCGAGATCGTTTTCTCGAAACGGTCCGGGGCAGGTTGGTGCAGGATGAACAGGTCCAGGTACTCCACATCGAGCTTGCCCACGGCTTTGTCCCAGGCGTGCAGTGTCTCGTTGTAGCCGTAGTCACTGACCCAGACCTTGGTTTCGATGAAGACCTCCGCGCGGCCCAGACCCGACGCCCGGATGCCTTCGCCCACTTCCCGTTCGTTGCCGTAGGCCGCCGCTGTGTCGATGTGCCGGTAACCGGCCGCGAGCGCTGCCTCGACGGCCGCCGTCGTTTCTTCCGGAGCGCTTTGGAAGACGCCCAAGCCGAGGGCAGGCATGGTGATTCCGTTGTTGAGGATTAGTTCGTTGGTCATGCATCCAACGCTATGGCGGCCAACCGGCGGCAGGGAGTGCACGCCATTACCTCCCTCCATCATGCGGCGCAGCGTAGCGTTGCAGTCATGACTCACAGTGACGACGTGCGGAAGTTCCTGACCTCGCGGCGTGCGCGCATCACGCCGGAGGCCGCGGGGCTGCCTGCCTACGGTGGGAACCGGCGTGTGACCGGACTTCGCCGCGAGGAAGTGGCAATGCTCGCAGGCATGAGCATCGACTACTACATCCGGCTCGAGCGCGGAAACCTCTCGGGCGCTTCGGACAGCGTCCTGGAGGCGCTCGGCCGCGCTTTACAGCTTGACGACGCCGAGACGGCCCACCTTTTCGATCTGGCCCGGGCTGCTTCCGCAGCACCGCGGATACGCCGCAAAAGGAGCCCGCGGACAGTCCGCCCCAGCGTCCAACGCGTCATTGATGCGATCACGACGGCGCCGGCCTGGGTCCGTAATGACCGCGGCGATGTCCTGGCTTCCAATGAGCTCGGCGCAGCGCTGTATATGGACTTGATGGCCGAGGAAACAGCTCCGCCAAACAGCGCCCGGTTTACCTTCCTGAACCCCAAAGCGCGGGAGTTCTTTGCCGATTGGGAACGCAGCGCGGACGACATCGTGGCCGTACTGCGTTCCACCGCCGGGAAAAACCCCTACGACAAGGACCTGACGGACCTGATCGGTGAACTCTCCACCAGGAGCGAAGAGTTCAGGACCCGATGGGCGCGGCACGATGTGAAGTACCACCGGACGGGACGCAAGCGGCTCCATCACCCGATTGTCGGTGACCTGGACCTGAGCTTCGAAGCGCTTGAGCTCCCGGCAGATCCGGGATTGCGGATCAACGTGTACACGGCTGACCCGGCCACGCCCTCGGAGGATGCGCTCAAGGTACTGGCAAGTTGGGTGGCCACGCACAAAGAGGCCCCGGTTCATAACAACCCGGTCCGGGACAAGCCGGTTCAGGGGAAGGGCTGATGGACTGATTCCGGAGGATCCCGGGACCTACTGCCCATACCCCGGCTGCTGGGGTACGCTCAGCAAAGACCCACGCACTATCGATGCTGGCTTCCGGGGGGGAACAATGGGGATATTTCGCACGTGCACGGCACTCTTCGCAGCAGCAACGGCGGTGGCGGGAGCTTCTTTGATCAGCGTGGCGCCGGCTTCAGCTGCCCCGTCCGTGGGACCAACAGCCACCATAGATGGTGTCCCCTATGTAGGTGCCGAACTCCGTAAGCAGTACGACTACGACTATGCCGGGTGCTTGAATCCGGACGGGACCACCCCCAACGGTTACACAGCCGAATGGGTGCGCGACGGCGTGCCGTTGCCGCCGGAACGCCAGGGTGAGGTGCTGAAGGTGCTCCCCGCAGATGTTGGCCACCGGTTGGCACTCAGGGTCCATCCCTCCACACCGGAAGAACCCAACTGCCCGGACGCTACCCGGGTCAGCCCCGACACGGCGCCGGTGAAGGCTTCCTCCAGGGCCATGGGCTGGACCAACCGTGGCAACTTTGAAGCCTTGGGCCGCACGCAGGACGGCAGGCTGATTCTCTACCCGCGTACCTACACGTACGAGCCAGGCAGTTGCGAGGGCCCGTGCCCGAGGTATGACGGTGAGTGGGACGAACCCCGGCAAGTCGGCCAGGGATGGGATGCGATGGGCATCGTTTTCTCGCCCGGGGACTTCGACGGTGACGGTTACAACGACCTGCTGGCCACCGACGCCGCGGGAGATCTGTACCTGTACCCCGGCGACGGCGAGGGCAACTGGCTGGACCGGCGCAAAGCCGGCCAGGGCTGGAACATCTTCGACGCGATCGTCGGCCCCGGCGATTTCAACGGGGACGGCACCAACGATGTCCTGGCCCGTGATGCCGCCGGCGATCTGTACCTGTACCCGGGCGACGGAGACGGCGGGTGGCTTCCACGGTCCAAGGTGGGCCAGGGTTGGCAGGTGATGAACAAAATCATCACCGGCGGCGACATGAACGGTGATGGCCCCGTGGAGGTGTTCGGCCGGGACGGCAACGGCAATATCTCGATCTACCGGGCCGATGGCAAAGGCGGCTGGGACTCCTCTGCAGTCATCAGCGGAGGCTGGGGCACCTTCACGGAGATCGCGGGCCTTGGCAGCTTCGGCCACCAGAAGTACAACAACCTGTTCGCCGTCAACGGGAACGGAAACCTGGTGACCTACTCAACCGGCGCCTCCACGGCAGTGTTGTGGGGTCCCTATGGTCCCGTCGGCGCAGGGTGGAATGTGTTCCGCGAGCTGCTCTAGTGTCCCAAGAGGCTAGAGCTGCTGCTCCCATACAGCGAACTGGAGGGCAATGGTCCCCCGCGGTTCATGGGCAGGTTCAGGATCCTGCTGGACCACTCCAACCAGACGGAAGAGTGATCCAGCAAGATCGAGCAGCTTCCCCATCAGACGCCCACGGACTCGCTTGAACGCACCGGGGTCTCCAGTCCCAGGTTCTCCCGCAGCGTGGTGCCGCGGTACTCCGTGGGGTACACGCCGCGTTCCTGGAGCTCGGGAACCAGGTGGTTCACGATGTCGTCCAGGCCGGTGGGGATGAGCCACGGCGAGATGTTGAAGCCATCCACTGCGCCTACGCGGGCGTACTCGGCCAGGTGGTCTGCCACGGCGTTGTAGGAGCCGGTAAAGGTCGCATCGATGCGCGCTGTCTTGGACGTGACGAACTGGCGGATGGACAGTCCCTTGTCCTTGGCTTCTGCGCGCCACTGGTCCGCCAACTGGCGGGCCTTGGCGCCGTGGAATCCGCTGCCGCGTGTTTCGGAGGTCTCTTCGACCACCGGGTCGATCTCCGGCAGGGGACCATCCGGGTCATAGGACGAGAGCTCGCGTCCCCAGAACTGTTCCAGGTAGGCGATGGCCTGCTGCGGACCGATCTGCAGGCTGCGGACCCAGGCCTTCTTCTCCTGGGCTTCCTGCTCGGTGGCGGCAAGGATGAACTCGCTGGCCGGCATGATCTGCACCGCGTTGGCCCCGCGCCCGGCAGCAACCGAACGGGCAACGATGTCGCGGCGGAATTCCACGGCGTCGTCGAACTTGGGGTGGGCGGAGAAGATCACATCTGCCTGGCGGGCGGCAAAGTCACGGCCGTCAGGTGAGTCACCGGCCTGGAACAGCACGGGACGGTACTGTGCGCTGCGCGGGAGTCGGGGCGTCACGTCCACCGTGTAGTGCTGGCCCTCGTGCAGCACGCGGCGGGCGGGTCCGGACGCAGTTTCCCAGGAGTCCCAGATGCGCTTGGCAGTCTCGACGAAAGCCTCAGCGTGCTTGTACCGGTCAGCGTGGTCGAGGTAGCCGCCGCGGCGGAAGTTGGCGCCAGTCCACGCGTTGTCCGTGGTCACGATGTTCCACGCCGCACGGCCACCGGAGATCAGGTCCAGCGAGGACAATCGGTGCGCGAGGTCCGCGGGGTCGTTGTAGGTGGTGTTCTGTGTTGCCACGAGGCCGATGTTCTTCGTCACCGACGCCAGGGCGGCGAGCATGGTCTGGGCGTCCGGACGGCCAACCACGTCAAGGGCGTGCGGGCGTCCGAGGTGCTCACGCAGCCGCAGGCCTTCACCCAGGAAGAACGCAGCGAACTTACCGCGCTCTGCCGTCTGGACAATGCGGCGGAAGGACTCGAAGTCGGTCTGCGAGCCGGACTCGGCTGCCTTCCAGATGGTGCCGGAGTTGACGCCTTGGAAGAAGATACCGAACTGGATCTGTCCGCTCGGCTGGAAAATATCGCGTGTCATGGTTCTTTCCTTACTTACCGGAGCTCGCATAGCGGTTTTCGGCCCGTTCCAGGCCGAGCAGGTCACGGAACGTTCCGTCGTGGACCGGCGGCCGCAGCGAACCTCGGCGACGCAGTTCCGGCAACACGAGCCGCGACAGCTCGTCCAGTTCCAGCGCCAAAGAAGCCGGGTGCAGCCGAACGCCGTCGGCCTCCTGCAACAACGCGTCCAGACGCTCAGTGAGCCCGGCAGCCGTGCCGACAAACCGTGCGCGCCCACCAGAGGATCCCGCCCGCACCTCGGCGGCCTCGCCACGGGAGTCGAGGACGACGTCGAGCTCCCCCACCACCGCGACCGAGGCACCCAGGCGGGCACGTACGTCGCGCACTTCGGCAACCAGCAGTTCGGGCGTCGGCGCAGTGACCAGCACCGCGTCAACGGCCTCAACGGGAACGGCGCCATCACCCACCAGCGAAGCAGACGCCAGCACCGGCAACTGTCCCTGGAGCGGCCTGGGGATGATGGACGGCCCCTTCACGGAGTACGCCGTTCCCGCGAAGTCGGCGGGAGTTTCGAAGTGCACATAGTGCAGCTTGTCCACGTCGATGTACCGGCCGGTGGCGACGTCGCGGATCACGGCGTCATCCTCCCAGGAGTCCCACAGGCGGCGGCCAACCTCGATCGACGCGGCGGCTTCCTGCCCCAGTGCGTCTCCGGTCACGAAGGAACGTCCGACGGCGGCAGCGGCCTCGGGCGATTCGGCTGCGGTGGCGATCCACCCGGCACGGCCGCCTGAGACGTAGTCCAGGCTCGCGAGCTGCGTGGAAATGTGGAAGGGCTCGGTGTAAACCGTATCCACTTCCGGGACCAGGGCGATCGTCCGGGTCACCGGGCCGGCGTAAGCTGCCCGCTGGAGTGCGTTGGCGCGGCCGGCATCCGGTGAATCAGCGAAGGTTGCCACGTGGAATCCGGCGGACTCGGCGGCGAGGACGGCCTCGGAAAGACTGCGGAAGGCACCGCCGTCCCAACCAGCACCGTCAAGTTCGATGGCCAGGAATCCGGCCTTGTTGTTGGAGCTCACTTTTGGTCCTGACGTTCGTGGGGAATCTTTTCGCCGGCTTCGATTGCCACAGGCAGCCGGTTTTCGGCGGGCGGAAGCGGGCACGTGGCGAGGTCGGTGTAGGCGCACGGCAGGTTGACGGCACGGTTGAAGTCGAGCTGTACGCTGCCGTCGGAAGCAAGTGTCACCGACAGGGAACGGTTGGCTGCGTAGGTGGTCCTGCCCGAGGTCTGGTCGGTGAACAACACCGAAAGGGAACCCGGCGCGTAACCGTTGAACGCGGTCAGCGCGAGCTCCTGCCCAGCCAGTTTGAAACGGATCTCGCCCGGGGCTTGGTAGACGTGCTGGATGCCCTCGACGGCGGCGCCAACAGTGGTCTCACGCGGGGTCTCGAACGGAACAAAGGTTCCGGCGACGGCAAATGCCGCATTCGGGGTGTACGCCGGTGTGCCCTGGTACTCCTGCAGCAAGGGATTCTCCGGGTTTCGGGGACGCACGATGTACTCGCCGCCGCGCTTTGCCACCTCGATCACGGTGTCGCCGGAGACCAGGTTGATGCCGCCGCGCTCCTCGATCGGTCCCAGCTCAACGCTGCCGCTTAGCTCCACGCCGTCCTGGAGCAGGCTTTCGCCCGGTTCCAGGACAACGCGTACGACGTCGGCTTCCGCACTCCAGGTTCCCGGCGCACCGTCCAACGGGGTCGGTTCAGCGGTGAGCCAGTGGAGGTGGGTGACGGCAAGGAATCCGTGCGGGTGGGCGCGGTGGCGTTCGTGGGCGGCGTGCCACTGCTGCCACTCGTCTTCAAAAGCTTCGAGTGCTGTTTCAGTGTGCGTAGACATTAGCGTTATCCGTCCTGTTGAAGGCGTGGTCTGCGGTGACGGTTGCTGCGGCATCCGGTTCGGTGGCCCCGGCAAACTCCGGCCGGCCAGCGAACGGGTCCCCGGCTTCCCACAGGGTGGTAGGCGCGGACGCCCGGACGGCCGGGATAACCTCCAGGGCGAAGCGCTCCAGGATCTCCAGCTGCTGCTCAAACGGCAGGGTGGTGGGCAGCGAGATTGACTGCAGGTCGTGGCCATACAGCGAGTGGTAGCTGAGGATCTTGTCGATGACCTGCTCCGGACTGCCCACCAAGGCAGGTCCCTCTGCCACCGCGTGTTCGATGTCCCGGAAGGGCGAGTTGTTGCCGGGGACGTTGCGGCCGGCGGTCAAGCCCTCATACACGGGACCGTACTGGCGGATGGCTTCCTGGGTGGTGTCCGCAATGAACACCCCTCCGGCGCCGCTGCCCGAACCGATGTACTGGTGCCGGGGATCGTGGCCGTGGCGTTCGTATTCTTCGCGGTAGTGGTCAATCAGGACCTTGTAGTTTTCCCGGGGCTGGATGGCGTTGGCCGTGAACAGCGGATCGCCCCACTTGGCCGCCAGCGCAGCGGACGTCAGGGTTGTAGCCGAGCCGTGCCAAATCCGGGGCGAACCCGCAAACGGGCGTGGCGTCGTCGTCGTTGGTTCGGTGAGTGCGGGGCGGAACCGGCCGGACCACGTAACGCTTTCCTTGCGCCACAGCGAACGCAGCAGGGCGTACTTCTCGGCCAGGAGATCCCACTGGTCCTCAAGGGACAGGCCGAAGAGCGGGTACTGCAGCACCTCGTTGCCCTTGCCGATCACCAGTTCCAAGCGGCCACGGCTGAGTTGGTCGATGGTCGCGTAGTCCTCGGCCACGCGCACCGGGTCCAGGACGGAGAGCACCGTGACCCCGGTCTGGAGGCGGATCCGCGTGGTGACGGCCGCGATCGCGGCGAGGACCGTCGTCGGGGATGAGCTGACGAACTCACCGGCGTGCCGCTCCCCCACAGAAAAGCTGTCGAAGCCGAGCGCCTCAGCCCGGCGGGCGGTCTCCACCACCTGGTTGAGCCGGTCAGCGGTGGAGACGATCTCCCCCGTCACCGGGTTCTTCAGGTGGGGGATGATGTCCAGGACCTGGAATTTCACTTGCCCGTCCCAAAGGTGGCTTCGGTGACGGTCTTGGATTCGGGCACGGCTTCCTCGGAGAGACCCCAGCGCTCCAGGACTTTGGCGTAGGAGCCGTCCTTGATAGTGGAGTTCAGCGCTTCGGTGACGGCCGGTGCCAGTCCGTTGCCCTTGAGCGTGGTGGCTGCGACCAGGGTCTCGGACGGCCAGCCGGCGTTGACCTTGCCAACCACCTTGAGGTCGTCGCGGGTGTTCTCACGGTAGGTCACGGACGGGTACGGAGCCAGGTTCAGGTCGGTGCGGCCCGAGGACAACGCCAGGATCGTGTCGGCGTCGGAGGAGTAGTACTGCAGCGTGGCCGGGGCCTTGCCCTTGTCTTCGAGTTCCTTGTTCCAGGCGAGCAGGATCTTTTCCTGGTTGGTGCCCGAACCTACCGAGATCTTGAGGCCGGAGATGTCGTCCGAACCCTTGATGTCGTACGTGGAGCTCTTCTTTGCCTCAAAACCCATGTAGGCCGCGCGGTACGTGGAGAAGTCGAACAGCTTCACGCGGGCGGCGTTGATGCCGACGTTGGAGAACACGGCCTCGAAGTCACCGGACTGGGTCTTCAGCGGCCAGTTCTCCCACGAGGTCACCTGCAGGTCCAGCTCCAGGCCAAGCTTGTCTGCGACCAACTGCGCAATGTCGATTTCGACGCCGATCGGGGTCTTGTCGTCCGTGGCGTGGAAGGACAGCGGGATGGCACCGGCCGTGGTGGCCACTGTCAGCTTGCCGTCCTTGGCGATGGCGGCCGGAACGGCGGTTGCAGCGGTGGCGTCCTTCTCAGCCCTGATGCGGTTCTGGTCAACGGAGGTGTTGTAGACCACGCCGTTCTTGGCCGCCGCGGACTCCGGTTTGGCAGCGGAGGCACCAGGGTCGGCGCAACCGGCCAGGACGGGAAGCACGACGGCGGGAAGCACCGCGAGTGCCAAAATCCTGCCTTTGGCCTGGCGGGGCTTGGGATGGTGTGCAGTGGTGGGACGGGAGATGCGAAGCATGGAGGAGGTTCCTAGATATTGAAGGCTGGTTCGATGACTTTGGAGAAGAAGCTGCGGGTGCGTTCCTCACGGGGATTGCCGAAAATGTCCTGGGGCGGACCGGACTCGACGATCTGCCCCTGGTCCATGAACACCACAGTGTCTGCGACGTCGCGGGCGAAGCCCATCTCGTGGGTCACGATCACCAGCGTGGTACCGGACTTTGCAAGTTCCCTGATGACGTCCAGCACTTCGTTGACGAGTTCGGGGTCCAACGCGGATGTCGGCTCGTCGAAGAGCAGGATCTTGGGGTCCAGGGCGAGCGCCCGGGCAATGGCCACGCGCTGCTGCTGTCCACCCGACAGCTGCCGGGGGTAGGCATCGGCGCGGTCCTTGAGTCCCACCCGGTCCAGCAGCTCCAGCCCTCGCTTGCGGGCCTCGGCCTTGGATCGCTTTTGGGCCACGATGGGAGCTTCGATCACGTTTTCCAGTGCGGTGAGGTGCGGGAACAGGTTGAAGCTCTGGAACACCATGCCAATGTTGGTGCGCTGCTTAAGGATGTCCTTCTCCCGCAGTTCGTGGAGCTTGTTGCCCCGGACCTGGTACCCCACCAGCTCGCCGTCAATGGTGATGGAGCCGCCGTCCACCTTCTCCAGGTGGTTGATGGTCCGCAGCAGGGTGGACTTTCCGGAGCCGGAAGGGCCCACGATCACGGCCACGCCGCCGGGAGGGACGGACAGGGAAACACCCTTGAGGACTTCGGTCGCGCCGAAGGACTTGCGGACGTTCACGATGTCCACCTGGCCCCGGGTCGCGGCGCCCGCTCCCGGGGAAACCACGGCGGCAGCCGGAACAGCAGCGGCAGCCCGTGCCGCCGTCGTACGTTCCTTGTCCTGGCCCGGCACGGTGGCGAGTTCCGTCTCGGCGAGGTGCGCGGCAGCAGCGGCTTCGGAGGAGGAGAAGACGGTGCTCATCGGGATTCCTTCCCAGGCTTGAGGGGTGCGTGGGTCGCGAAGAACCTGCGCGCTTTCTGAAGTGGCGTCAGCGGCAGGTTCCGCACGGCACCCTTGGAGAAGTGGCGTTCGATGTAGTACTGGAAGACGCTGAGCACTGAGGTGATCACCACATACCAGAGCGTCGCCACCAACAGCAGCGGCAGGACCTGCTGGGTGCGGTTGTAGATGACCTGGACCGTGTAGAAGAGCTCGGAGTAGGCAAGGACATAGACAATCGAGGTGCCTTTGACCAGTCCGATGATCTCGTTGAAGGCGTTGGGCAGGATGGCGCGCATGGCCTGCGGCAGGACGATCCTGGTGTTGCGCTTCCAGGCCGGGATGCCCAGGGCTGCGGCGGCTTCCAGCTGGCCCTGGTCCACGGAGAGGATGCCGCCGCGGATGATCTCTGCTGAGTACGCGGCCTGGTTGAGGGTCAGGCCCAGCACTGCCGCCGCGAACTGGCTGATCAAGGTGGTGGTCTGTGCCTCGAAGAAGCGGACATCGGTGAACGGGATGCCCAGGCTGATCTTCTCGTAGAGGTAACCGAGGTTGTACCAAAGGAGGAGCTGGACCAGCAGCGGCGTGGACCGGAAGATCCAGGAGAACGTCCAGGACACCGAAACCAGCAGCGGCGAGGCCGACAGGCGCATGAGGGCAAGGATGAACCCGAGCACGAATCCGAGGACGCCGGAGATCGCGGTCAGCTTGAGGGTCTCCACCAGGCCTGTGACCACCGACTGGGCGGTGAACCATTCGGCCACCACATCCCATTCCCACCGGGGGTTGGTCAGCAGGGACCACACCACTGCGGCGACGCCCGCGGCAACAATGACCGTTCCTACCCAGCGCCACGGGTGCCTGGCCGGAACCAGTTTGTAGGTGGAGTAGTCCGGGGTGGGCGGTGCGGTTTCCGCCGTGGCAGGCGGTGCTGTTGCACTCATGCGCCACCTCATTTCAGTTGGGGATGTTGTCTATCGGATTTCTGCAAATCTAGGGGGGGGCCGGAACGGCCAGCAAGGCGGGAATTTGCACTTCTTCACCGGGCTTAGCGCAGCTTCAAAATCGTTCGTGCAGCGTCATAAAGGCATTTCACATAACGCCATATGCGTCGCTTCCTTGTCGTCGTTTAACTCCGAATGACGTGTGGTGAACGGCGGTTACCGGCGTCTCGACCCGCTGGCCGGCGGGTCCCTACATTGGGCATACCAACCGCTGCTTTACAGGAGATCCCTATGCCGTCACGAATTCCCGCCCTTGCCTTTATCGGCGGCGGTCCGCGCACGGCCGGCGTCCTGGAGAGGCTGGCGGCGAACCGTCCCGCCCTCTTCGAAGGCCCGCTGCAGATCCACGTCATAGAGCCGCACCAACCTGGTTCGGGCAGGATCTGGCGTTACGACCAAGGTCCCGGCCTGCTCATGAACTCCACGGCTGCGGACGTCACAATGTTCACCGATTCATCCGTCACCTGCGACGGCCCGGCCCTGGATGGTCCGGCACTGGCTACCTGGGCCGCAGGGGTGCTCGATGGCAGCATCCGCGATGTGCCCGTCTTTGAGCCGCACATCCTGGAACAGCTCCGGTCCCTGGGCCCTGCGTCCTTCCCTTCCCGGCAGCTCCAGAGCAAGTACCTGGAGTGGTTCTTCCGCCGCGCCGTGACGTCCCTCGGGCCGGACATCTCCGTCACCGTGCACCGGGACCTTGCCACATCTGTCCAACCGGCTTCCGGCGACCACGACGGCGGTACCCACCGCGTTCAGTTGGCTTCGGGCACCGAGGTGGCTGCCGACGTCGTGGTTTACGCCCTGGGCCACACCGACTCGCAAGTGGAACCGGAGTCCGCGCGGCTGAGCGCCTTTGCCGCCAGGCACGGCGGGTTCCATGCGCCGCCGTCGTACACCACGGATGTTGACTACTCCGGAGTCAAAGCCGGGCAGGACGTCATTGTGTCCGGTATGGGCCTGGCGTTCGTGGACCTGTTGGTGCTGCTGTTCGAGGGCCGGGGCGGCCACTTTGAGGAAAGGCCCGACGGCGAACTGGACTACGTGCCCTCCGGCGCCGAGCCGCGCGTCTGGGCAGGCTCACGCCGTGGGGTTCCGTACCACTCCAAAATCTCCTCCTCGCTGCGCACCCCTGTGGACCGTCCCCGGTACTTTACTGCCGACGCGATCGACGCCTTGCTCGCCGAGCATCAGGAACTCGACTTCCGCGCCCACCTCTGGCCGTTGATCGCCAAGGACGCCGGATACGCCTATTACCGCGAACTGTTCACCGGCTACCCGGAGCGGGTGCTGGGGACGTGGGCAAGTTTCCAGGCGCGCTTCGACGCCCTGGATTGGTACAGCAGCGAGCGCGAAGAACTGGCAGCCTTCGCTGTGCCGGACCGCTCCCTTCGCCTGGACCTCGAAGCCGTGGACCACCCGTTGAGTGGTTGCGCGTTCGACTCCCATGACGCCGTGCAGCGATCCGTCACCGCGTACATCCAGCGCGACCTCGACCTCCGCACCAGCCCCGACCACTCCGAGACCCTTGCCCTGTTCATGGCGCTGCTGTTCGTCTACATGGACCTCGGCCGGCTGGTCCCGCAGGAGCGGCTCAACGCCAGGTCCCAGCAGGCCATCCACGGCTGGTGGCATGGCTTCTTCAGCTTCGTGGATTCCGGCCCGCCCGCGCACCGCCTCCGCGAGATGCTTGCGCTGCACCGCGCTGGGCGCCTGAAGTTCCTGGGACCGGGAATGTGGGTCCGTACCGATGAGTCGAGCGGTCGTTTTGTGGCGGGCTCGTTCCAGTCACCTGTGGTGGTGGACGCTTCGGCCTACATTGAGGCGCGGTTGCCTGCTGCTTCGGTGGAGCGGTCCGCGAATCCCGCCTTGCTGGACCTGCACGACGCCGGGTTGGGCACCGAACAGCGGCTGCTCACCACTGAGGGCGCCCACTCCACCGGAAAACTCCTGGTCTCCGGGAATCACGAGGTCCTCTCACCTGTTGGAACAGCACAGAAGGGGTTGTTTGCGGTAGGTCCTTGGACGTCGGGATGGGGAGCGGGAGCGTTTGCCCGGCCCAACACCAACGCGGCACCGTTCCGCGAAAACGACGCCCTGGCCCGGCGGATCCTGGAAACCGTCGCGGCTTCGGTCCCAGCACCCCAGCCCAACTAGGTCGCATTTGTGCGCGTTTTGAGCCCTCATAACGCGCACAACTGTCACCCAGTTGGGTTCCCACCTACGAAAGGCAAGACATGACCGCAACGCCCACCCTCCCACCGTCGGGCCTGACGGTCCTGAGCCTGCCCATGCGCGACCCCCGCGTCCGCCCGCTCCTGGACGAACTCGCGGTCGAGTACAACACCCGCTACGGCGACCTGTTCAGCAGCGAAGGTGCCGCCGAGGAGCTCAATCGCTACCCCGCGGAAGAATTCGCGGCACCGCACGGGGCACTGATCATCCTCCAGGAAAACGGCGAATCCGTGGCAGGCGGCGCTTTCCGCCGCTACGACCAACACACCGCCGAGCTCAAGCGGATCTGGACCCACTCGGCCCATCGCCGCCGCGGTTTGGCCCGCCGTGTGCTGGCCGAACTTGAGGCAGAAGCCCGACGGCGGGGCTACCGCAAGCTGTACTTGACCACCGGACCGCGGCAGCCGGAAGCCAAGAACCTGTACCTCGCCACAGGCTACAAGGCGTTGTTCGACCTCGCTGCAGATCCCGAAGACATCAAGCACCTGGCCTTCAGCAAGGATCTTTCCCCGCACAGCTAAGCTATGCGCATGGCCAAGAAAACCACTGCTGAAAAACTTGCCACCATCCAGCAGGGGTACACCCTGCAAGGTGCCACCATTGAGCTTGGCGCCGCGATTGTGGACGGCGAAGTCCACAAGGAAGCCCAGGTCCGGCTCCCGCTTGCCATGATGAACAGGCACGGCCTGGTGGCCGGTGCGACAGGTACGGGCAAGACCGTCACGCTGCACATGATCGCCGAGCAGCTCTCCACGGCCGGCGTTCCCGTGTTCCTGGCCGACATCAAGGGTGACCTGTCCGGGCTGGCTACCCCAGCCACGGCCAGCGAGAAGTTGACGGCGCGCACTTCTGCGCTTGGCCAGGAGTGGTCCGGCAAGAACTTTCCCGTGGAGTTCCTCTGCCTCGGCGGGGACGGCAACGGCATCCCTGTCCGCGCCACCATCACCTCGTTCGGGCCCATCCTGCTCTCCCGCATCATGGACCTCAACGACACCCAGGAATCCAGCCTCCAGCTGATCTTCCACTTCGCGGACAAGAACAACCTGGAACTCATCGACCTCAAGGACCTGCGGGCCGTCATCCAGTTCCTCACCTCGGACGAGGGCAAGGCCGAGCTCGCAGACCTTGGCGGGCTGTCCAAAGCTACGGCGGGGGTGATCCTGCGCGAACTGGTGGCCCTTGAAGCTCAGGGCATGGAAAAGTTCTTCGGCGAACCCGAATTCGACACCGCCGAACTCCTCCGCACCGCCCCCGATGGCCGGGGCGTCATCAGCTGCCTCGAACTGCCTACCCTGCAGACCAAGCCACTGCTGTTCTCCACCTTCCTGATGTGGCTGCTCGCCGACCTGTTCGAGGACCTCCCGGAGGCCGGCGACCTGGACAAGCCCAAGCTCGTGTTCTTCCTGGATGAGGCACACCTGCTCTTCAACGGCGCCTCCAAAGCGTTCCTGGAAGCCATCACCACCACGGTCCGGCTGATCCGCTCCAAGGGCGTGGGCATCTTCTTCGTCACCCAAACCCCCAAGGACGTGCCGGCGGATGTACTGGGCCAGCTGGCCAACCGCGTCCAGCACGCGCTTCGCGCCTTCACTCCGGAAGATGCAAAAGCCCTCAAGGCCACCGTGTCCACGTTCCCGGTAAGCGACTACGACCTCGAGGAAACCCTGACCTCCGCGGGGATCGGCGAGGCCGTCATCACCGTCATGAACGAGAAGGGAGCCCCCACGCCCGTGGCACTGACCCGCCTTCGCGCCCCCGAATCCGTGATGGGTCCCAGCACGGACGAGCTCATCCGCAGCTCCGTGGCCGCGTCCTCGCTCCTGGTCAAGTACGGTACCGCCGTTGACAACGTCTCCGCCTACGAGAAACTCAATGACTCCGCTGCCGTATCCACAGGCGACCCCGCCCCCGGACTGCCTCCGGTTCCGGGAACAATCACCGGCAATACTCAAAGCGACATCGACGCCGAAGCACGCCGCATCGAGGAGGAGATCCTCGGTCGTCCAAGTTCCCGGCCAGCGCCCACGGCGTACCCCGAGCCCGTACCCGCCCCGCCCCTCCCTCCGCAACAAGAGCCCGGAGTGTTGGGCGACCTCGCCGGAGTCCTTGGCGGCGCCCTGGGCGGCGGCCTCAAGAGCATGGCCCGTTCCATGGGCACGCAATTGGGCCGCGAACTCCTCCGGGGCGTCTTTGGTACATCCTCCAGGCGCCGCCGCTGACACCGGCCATCCCGGGGATGCCGGACCGCTTACGCGGTCCCCGGCAGCTGTGTAACCCACGACGCCGGGACGCGGCTTACGCTTGCCGCCACCCGCCGTCGGGCTTTCCTTGCGCGTTGCCCCAAGGTCACCTGCGCGTCTTCATGCACTGCTACGGCACCCACGGCAGGTAACGTAAGGGTCGTGCAGTTAAGTCAAGCCTTCGTCAAGACCGCAGCCGGGTGGCTGCTCGGTCTGATGCTTGCTGCTGCCGGAGCCATCGTCTGCATCAACCTGGTGAGCTCCTCGGTCGCGAGTCCACAGCAGCCTGTGCGCGAATACCTCGAGGCCCTGCAAAAGGGTGAAGGCGAGGAAGCCCTGGGGCTTCTGCGTGCCAAGGTACCCTCCGCCAATGCCGCCATGCTGGACGGCACAGCGCTGCAAACCGCGGCAGCCAGGATGTCCGACGTCAAAATCGGCAATCCTGAATCCAGGGGCAGCAACCGCATGGCCGTTCCCGTGGAATACACGCTGGACGGCAGCCGCCTGCGCACCGAGTTCCTGATGGAGCGAACCGGGACACAGTGGATGTTCTTCGGGAAATGGGCCTTCGTTCCCACCACACTGCCCACCATTGAAGTCACCGTGGTCAACGCCAGTGAGGTGGCCCTGAACGGTGTTCCAGTGAACATGCCCAACGGCCACAACACCTTCGCCGTTTTCTACCCCGGCAAGTACGAGGCCAGCCTCAACGGCACCTTCTTCGAAGCCCCAGCCACTTCCGTCCTGGTCTCCACGCGCGACGGCGGCTCCGCTCCCCTGAACCTGCAGACCCGGTCCACCAAGGCCATGAACGAGGCCGTCGCCGGGAAGGTGCGGGAGTTCTTGGACACCTGCGCCGCCCAAGCCACCGAGCAGCAGCGGCTGCAACCTGACTGCCCGTTCTACCACGCCAGCAACACCCGGGTAGTGGACGGCACCATCAAATGGGAGATCACGGAGTACCCCAAGATCACCATCGAACCCTTTGGCGGCAAGTGGGTGGTGGCACCCTTGAACGGCAAGGCCCGGCTGACGGCCCGCGAGATCAACCTGTTCACCGGTTACGGCCGGGACCTCAATGTGGAACACGACTTCAGCTTCACCACGCAACTGGACACCGACAACAACACGGTCACCGTCACGCCGCTGCTGACGTTCTAGGTTTCTGCTTTAATGGGCACGGCTTTAGCGGGCACGGCTTTAGCGGGCACGGCTTTAACGGGCACGGCCCGGATCTCGCTGGGAGAACCGGGCCGTCAACTGTGGAATTCTCAGTCCATGCCGCGCAGGTCGAGTACCAGCTCCGAATCCCCATCGGCCTGCAGGACCACGGGGATGCCCCAGTCCTGCTGGTATAAGTGGCAGGCTGCGTGGTCCGGAATTTCGCCGTCCTCCGTTTCGGGGCCATCACAGGCCGCAGCCCGCGCGGTGATGTGGAGGATGCCTTCGGGGACATCAGGGGACAGCTCCAAGGTCCGCAACAGTCCAACCGAAGTCCCGCCACCGGAGACCAGAAGTTCCGGAGGAGTGGACGAAATCTTGAGCTGGGTAGGATCTCCCCAGCGGTCATCAAGCTTCTGGCCCGTGGGGGCCTTGAAACGCACGGCCAGTTCGAGCGTGCCGGGCGTGACAGGGCTCTTGGGCCGGTGGGTTTGGGACGCGCCCTCGTCCACCTGCTGGGCTTCCTTGGGAATCGGTACGAGGACCAGCTGGTGCTTGTTCGATTCGACCACCACCAGCAGCGGATCCGTGTTGTCGTGATTGACCACAACAACATCGCTGGGCTCGGCCAGACCGCGGGCCAGCGTGGACACGGTCTTGGTCGCGGGGTCGTAGCGGCGCACAGCACCGTTGTACGTATCAGCGACCGCAACGGAACCATCCGGCAGCACAGTGACCCCCAAGGGGTGCTGCAGCCGGGCCTCGGAGGCATCGCCGTCCCGGAATCCGAAGTCAAACAGGCCCTTGCCCACGGCCGTCTCCACCGTGACCCCGGAATCACCGACCACCAAGCGCCGCAATGACGACGTCTCGGAGTCAGCTACCCAAATGTTGTCATCGGCGTCAATGGCAAGCCCTGACGACTGCGCGAACCACGCTTCCTCGGCCACGCCATCCAACAGTCCCTCAAGTCCGGAGCCAGCAAGGATGGAAACCTCGCCTGCCACGGGGTCGAAGGCAAAGATCTGGTGTGTTCCGGCCATCGCGATCACCACACGCTGCAGCTTTTCGCTCCACACAACATCCCACGGCGAGGACAGGGAAACCCTTGTTCCCAACCCAAGAACCCCGACGTCGAGGGCGTCGGCAGCGAAGTCGGCCGGACCGCCGTCGTGATGTTCAGACCACGTGCCGGCACCGGAGTCCGTGACCCGGGCAGGGCCCGCATCGAGGAGCCGCTGCACGCCGTTGCCGGCTACAGTGCGGACCTCACCGGACGCAAGGGCCACGCCACGCAGCCGGTGGTTCACCGTATCGGCAACCACGGCGTCGTATCCAAGCCGGGCAGCGAGTTCAGCAGGCAGCAGCGCCACACCTTGGGGTTCGTTGAACCGGGCGGTTTCAGCGTCGCCGTCCTGGTAGCCCTTGGTGCCGGAACCGATGACGCGTTCCACAGTCTCCAGGTCGGGGCGAAGTTCCACCACCCGGTGGTGGCCGGAGTCGACCACGAGGTAGTTGCCGTTGGCCAGCTGGGTTGCCTTGCCCGGGAACCGGAGGGTGCCCGACGTCGGCTCCGGTGCCACGTACGGGCCGTTGCCACGGTGGAGCGTGCCCTTGGCGTCATGCTCTGCGACAAGTTCCTCCAGGAGAACAGCAAGGCCATCCGCATGGCCCTCACCTGAGAGGTGGGCGACGATGTAGCCCTCGGGGTCCACCACCACCAACGTTGGCCAGGCCCGGGCGGTGTAGGCCTTCCACGTTGCGAGCTCGGGATCGTCCAGCACAGGGTGGTGGATCTCGTAACGCTCGACGGCCGCAGCCAAGGCCTCCGGATCAGCCTCGTGCTCGAACTTGGGCGAATGGACGCCGACCGTCACCAGGACGTCTGAGTACTTCTCCTCGAGGGGACGAAGTTCGTCCAGGACGTGCAGGCAATTGATGCAGCAGAACGTCCAGAAATCCAGCAGCACGATCTTGCCGCGCAGGGCTTCCAGATCCAGTGATTTGCCGCCGGTATTGAGCCAGCCGCGGCCCTCAAGTTCGGATGCCCTGACCCGGAGTTGGGTGCGTACGGTTTCGCTCATCAGCGTCCTTCCAGCTTGGTGTTGCGTTCGATCTGCTCGGCGTCATTGTCCCCGTGCTCCTCGGCCGGTGCTCCCTGGGGTGCGGGGCGGGGAACCTTGCCAGTAGTCCCGGCTTGCTTGGCGTCGCGGTCGGCGAGCCGGGCAAACATATCGTTGTAAGCGCTCAGCTCGGCGTCATTATTCCTGTCAGCCGCGCGGTCAACGCGGCGCGTCTCCCGTTCATCCGAGCGCGACCACATGATCGCCACCCCGATCGCCACCAACAGCGTGGGGACCTCACCGATGCCCCAGGCAATGGCACCACCGAGCTGCTGGTCGGCGATGGCCGAAGGACCCCAGGTCCGGCCAAGGTTCCCGAAGTAGTCCGCGGCGAGCAGACCGGTCCCGCCCATGATCGCGACACCGAAGAAAGCGTGGAAGCCCATGGTGGCGAGCAGGAGCAGGAGACGCATCGGATAGGGAGCCCGGCGCGGCAGCGGATCACTGCCGATCATGCCGAGCACAAAGATGTAACCCGTCAGGAGGAAGTGCAGGTTCATCAGCTCGTGGCCCACGTGCTCACGCATCGCCAGGCCGAAGAGGTCCGAGTAGTAGAACAACACAATGGAACCAGCAAAGTTGGCGGCCGCAAACAGCGGATGCGTGACCACCTGGGAGAACTTCGAATGCACGAACAGCAACAACCACTCACGCAAGCCCCTCGAGCCGTGCGCCCCTTCACCCCGGGACGGCAGCGCCCGCAAGGCAAGGGTCACAGGCGCGCCCAGTACAAGGAAGATTGGCGCCACCATGGTGAGGGCCATGTGGTCCACCATGTGGGCTGAAAAGAGCACCCGGCCATAGACAGCCGGGGGTCCCGAGGTGATGTAGGTCAGGACCAGCAGGCCGACCATCCAGGTAACCGTCCGGAACCAGGACCAGGAATCGCCGCGCTTGCGGATCTTGATGATTCCCAGGATGTAGGTGACCGCGCCGAACAAGGCCACGCCGACCCACAGCCAGTCAAAGCGCCATTCGGTCAGCCAGCGCTGGGCTGTGAGTTCGGGAGGAACCTCATATCCTGACAGGATGAACGCCGGCGAAGCGTCAGGTGCGTACTCCGAGGGCTGCGGCGGGGCGGACCGGCCAAGGGCCACCGCCAGGCCGGAGGTGGCTCCCATGACCAGCAGCTCCACCAGGACCAGCTGCCAGAGCACACGGCACGCTGACATTGACGCACTCCTGCCGAGCTGCGGAATGACCCACTGACGGTGCATGAAGCCGATCCCGCCAAGGACCAGCGTGGCGAGGGACTTCGCCAGGATCAGCTGACCATAGGGCGAACCGAAGAGGTCGGCGGGGCTGGTGACCCGGATTGCGGCGTTGATGACACCGGACGCGAAAACCAGGACAAACGCGAAGCCTGCCAGGGACGAGAAGCGCCTGAGCGTGGGCTCTGTGATGTCACCGGTTCCTGAGGTGCGGGAGCCCGTCAGAATTCCTGAGAGGACGGCCAGCATGATGATGCCGCCGACCCATGTGGAAACACCTGCCAAATGCAGGCCGAGGGAGTTGATCGCGCCTTCGTGGTCGCTGGAGCTGGAAGAGTGGCCGATCAGCGCAGTCGGTACCAGGCCGATCAGTCCCAGGAGCAAAGTGAACGCGAGGCCGGTCAGGGACCTGACGCCGAAGAGGGCTGTTGTGACCACGGCAGCGATAATGGTGACCGCCAGCCAGGCTTTACCGGTCTCAATGTCAGTCATGAAGTAGACCAACGACCGCGTGAACTCAGCGTCTCCGGACAATCCCTGTCCCGCTACGTCAGCGTAGGTGAGCACGAGGACCGCCACAGCTGACAGCGTCCAGACAGCGCCCGCGGCTGCAGCCACTGCCAGTGCCCGGGCGAAAGCAGGGTGTTCCGGAGCTTCCTCGTCCTTTTCCCGGGAGCGGGAAACACGCAGGTTCTTAGGGAGGATTCCAACGGCAAAGATCAGGCCGCCGATGACGGTAGCAACAGAGACGTTGTGCAGGGCTTTGGCCACAGGCAGGCCCCAGCGGACCAGGGCGCCGGGATCGGCTACCTGCCGGGCGGCCGCAGCCCCGGAGAACAGGAGCGCTGCCACCAATGACACCATCAGCAGCGCGAGCCCTGCCAACTGCCAGGGAAGGGAAATCCCCGTGCCGGCATCGCCTCTCCGCGCTCCCGGCTTGGAAAGGGGCGAAGGGGCAGTTGCGGAGTTTCTTGCTGATGGCACCTATCCATTGTCCGTTACCAGCCGCCGGGCTGCGAATCGGCGGACAGTTGGGGAGGAACAGTCAAGGTCCTGTCTGCCCGTGAGATGGCTGCCTGCAGGCGTCGGCCTGTGGGCTGGCTGCCTGGGGGCGTCGGCCTGTGGGCTGGCTGCCTGGGGGCGTCGGCAAAAGCAAAGGGACGGCAACCCAACGGTTGCCGTCCCTTTGAGGCGTGTGCGCCGAAGAAGTTCTACTTCTTCTTGGCGACAGCTGCCTTCAGCTTGGAGCCTGCGGTCAGCTTTACGCTGTGGCCTGCTGCGATCTGGATGGTCTCGCCGGTCTGGGGGTTGCGGCCGGTGCGTGCTGCGCGGTCCGTGCGCTCAACTGCGAGCCAGCCCGGGATGGTGATCTTTTCGCCAGCGGCAACAGAAGTCTCGAAAACTTCGAACAGAGCATCGAGCACGGAGTTGACAGCAGCCTGGCTGGTGCCAGCCTTGCCTGCTACCTCTGCAACGAGTTCACTGCGGTTCTTAGCCATTTACGTCCTCCTGGACTCATACGTTTTTTGAGCTTTCACGCGGAGTGCGAGCAAGCCACTGCTCGAAAACTTACCAGCTTGGGCGTGCATGGCCAGCAAATTCCGCGTGTTTCCGCGCTTTTTTGACCAAAATCACCGGATTTCCGGGGTTTTTCGCGGCTTGGACGGCTATCGCGTACCCTACGGGCCTTCGACTGCCCGCAAGGTCAGAAGAGGATGCGCTGGTACAGCACGTGATCCTGCCACGTCCCGGCTATACAGAGATAGGCAGAAGCCACTCCTATCCGGTCGAAACCGTTGCGCTTCAGGACTCTTTGTGAGGCAACATTATGGAGCAAGGTGCCGGCCTGCACACGGTGAAGACCCAACTCATCACGGGCCATCGCCGCGACCGATGAAACAGCAGCCGAAGCTACACCGTTGCCGGTCTGGGCGTAGTCCACCCAGTAGCCGAGGTTCGCGCTGAGGAAGGGGCCTCTGACTATCCCGGTCAAGGTAGCCATGCCTATTGGCTTATCCTGCAGTGTGATCACCCAAGGCACCTCGGAACCGGCCTCGAACTGTTCCAGCTTGGATGCGAGGACAGCTTTCTGTCCGGTCAAGCTATAGAAGCTGGCATCCCTCCGCGGTTCCCAAGGCGACAGGTGTGCGGCATTCCTGGTGTACAGGTCTGCGAGGGCATGCGCATCCTCCAAGAGGACTGGCCTCATATGAAAAGCCCCCGGATGGCCTCCGCCATCCAACAAGTTCAACTCTCTGGAAAGATCCACTCCGAGAGCCTACCCTCAGCAGGTGGTTAATGTGGGAGACCCCCCAACGTGGTTGGGGGGTCTCGACCTGAATGGTTGTCCGGCGGTGTCCTACTCTCCCACACCCTCCCGGGTGCAGTACCATCGGCGCTGTGGGTCTTAGCTTCCGGGTTCGGAATGGGACCGGGCGTTTCCCCCACGCTATGACCGCCGTAACCTTGTTACCCGTCCCCCGTGTTGGTGGGGGTGGGAAGTTTTTGGTTACAACTGTGGTGTTGTTATTTGGTTGTGGTTGGTTTTCCTGAACGGTTGTTGTTCGGGAACCACATAGTGGACGCGTGCATGCAAGTGTGTGTGGTGTTAGTTGTTGGCCTATTAGTACCGGTCAGCTTCACGAGTCTTTGGTCCTCGCTTCCACGTCCGGCCTATCAACCCAGTGGTCTGGCTGGGGGCCTCTCACACGCTAGGTGTGTGGAAATCTCATCTTGAAGCGAGCTTCCCGCTTAGATGCTTTCAGCGGTTATCCCATCCGAACGTAGCTAATCAGCGGTGCACTTGGCAGTACAACTGACACACCAGAGGTTCGTCCGTCCCGGTCCTCTCGTACTAAGGACAGCCCTTCTCAAATTTCCTGCGCGCGCAGCGGATAGGGACCGAACTGTCTCACGACGTTCTAAACCCAGCTCGCGTACCGCTTTAATGGGCGAACAGCCCAACCCTTGGGACCTACTCCAGCCCCAGGATGCGACGAGCCGACATCGAGGTGCCAAACCATGCCGTCGATATGGACTCTTGGGCAAGATCAGCCTGTTATCCCCGAGGTACCTTTTATCCGTTGAGCGACGGCCATTCCACAATGTACCGCCGGATCACTAGTCCCGACTTTCGTCCCTGCTTGAGATGTCTCTCTCACAGTCAAGCTCCCTTGTGCACTTACACTCGACACCTGATTGCCAACCAGGCTGAGGGAACCTTTGGGCGCCTCCGTTACTCTTTAGGAGGCAACCGCCCCAGTTAAACTACCCATCAGGCACTGTCCCTGACCCGGATCACGGGCCGAAGTTAGATGTCCAAAGTGACCAGAGTGGTATTTCAACGATGACTCCACCCGAACTGGCGTCCGGGCTTCAACGTCTCCCACCTATCCTACACAAGCCACTCCGAACACCAATACCAAACTATAGTAAAGGTCTCGGGGTCTTTCCGTCCTGCTGCGCGTAACGAGCATCTTTACTCGTACTGCAATTTCGCCGAGTTTATGGTTGAGACAGCGGGGAAGTCGTTACTCCATTCGTGCAGGTCGGAACTTACCCGACAAGGAATTTCGCTACCTTAGGATGGTTATAGTTACCACCGCCGTTTACTGGGGCTTAAATTCTCAGCTTCGCCACGCGAGGTGGCTAACCGGTCCTCTTAACCTTCCAGCACCGGGCAGGAGTCAGTCCGTATACATCGTCTTGCGACTTCGCACGGACCTGTGTTTTTAGTAAACAGTCGCTTCCCCCTGGTCTCTGCGGCCCACACCCGCTCCACAACGCAAGGTCGTTTCACGGGGCAGGCCCCCCTTCTCCCGAAGTTACGGGGGCATTTTGCCGAGTTCCTTAACCATAATTCTCTCGATCGCCTTGGTATTCTCTACCTGATCACCTGTGTCGGTTTGGGGTACGGGCAGCTAAAACCTCGCGTCGATGCTTTTCTAGGCAGCATAGGATCACCGGATCCCCCCGAACGGGGGTCCCATCAGATCTCAGGAGCGTGCTCGAAGCACACAGGAACGGATTTGCCTATCCCTGACCCTACATCCTTGGACCGGGGCTACCATCGCCCGGCCCGGCTACCTTCCTGCGTCACACCTGTTAATACGCTTACCTCCCGGGATCAGGTCCCAGCCACCACCACAACCATCACACCACAAGTGGTGATCCGGGCAGGGTGGGGGGTGGTTAGTATCCCCCGCTCAGTATTGGCGGTTTTTCGCCGGTACGGGAATATCAACCCGTTGTCCATCGACTACGCCTGTCGGCCTCGCCTTAGGTCCCGACTTACCCAGGGCAGATTAGCTTGACCCTGGAACCCTTGATCATTCGGCGGACGGGTTTCCCACCCGTCTTTCGCTACTCATGCCTGCATTCTCACTCGTGTAGGCTCCACCGCTGGTTTCCACCGCGACTTCACCGCCCACACGACGCTCCCCTACCCATCCACACCCCTGAACCACAAAGGGCTGAGGTATATGTGTGAATGCCACAACTTCGGCGGTGTACTTGAGCCCCGCTACATTGTCGGCGCGGAATCACTTGACCAGTGAGCTATTACGCACTCTTTCAAGGATGGCTGCTTCTAAGCCAACCTCCTGGTTGTCTAAGCAACTCCACATCCTTTCCCACTTAGCACACGCTTAGGGGCCTTAGTTGGTGGTCTGGGCTGTTTCCCTCTCGACTATGAAGCTTATCCCCCACAGTCTCACTGCTGCGCTCTGACTTACCGGCATTCGGAGTTTGGCTGACGTCAGTAACCTTGTAGGGCCCATCGGCCATCCAGTAGCTCTACCTCCGGCAAGAAACACGCAACGCTGCACCTAAATGCATTTCGGGGAGAACCAGCTATCACGGAGTTTGATTGGCCTTTCACCCCTACCCACAGCTCATCCCCTCCATTTTCAACTGAAGTGGGTTCGGTCCTCCACGACGTCTTACCGTCGCTTCAACCTGGCCATGGGTAGATCACTCCGCTTCGGGTCTAGATCACGCCACTCAAACGCCCTGTTCAGACTCGCTTTCGCTACGGCTGCCCCACACGGGTTAACCTCGCGACGTAACACTAACTCGCAGGCTCATTCTTCAAAAGGCACGCCATCACAACAACAAGGCTGCTCTGACGGATTGTAAGCACACGGTTTCAGGTACTGTTTCACTCCCCTCCCGGGGTACTTTTCACCTTTCCCTCACGGTACTGGTCCGCTATCGGTCATCAGGAAGTATTTAGGCTTATCAGGTGGTCCTGACAGATTCACACGGGATTTCTCGGGCCCCGTGCTACTTGGGATCCTCACCAAAGGCGGTGCACAACATTACGGTTACGGGACTCACACCCTCTCTGGCCGGCCTTTCAAGACCGTTCACCTATACCTGCACTCTCACCCCACCGGTCCGGCAGAACCAGTACAGCAAGTCCCACAACCCCGCCCACGCAACGCCCGCCGGCTATCACACATGGGTCGGTTTAGCCTCATCCGCGTTCGCTCGCCACTACTAACGGAATCACTCTTGTTTTCTCTTCCTACGGGTACTGAGATGTTTCACTTCCCCGCGTTCCCCCCACGCACCCTATGAGTTCAGGTACGGGTCACACAATCACCTCACAGCGTTGTGCGGGGTTTCCCCATTCGGACATCCTGGGATCACCGCTCGGTTATCAACTCCCCCAGGCTTATCGCAGATTCCTACGTCCTTCTTCGGCTCCTGATGCCAAGGCATCCACCGTGCGCCCTTAAAAACTAGACCACACACACCAAACCCCCTCAAGGGGCCTGGCTGATGCTTGAATCCATTCGAGAGAACCACAGGAAAACCACCACCCACCCAACAGGCAGGCAGCAGTCCCAGGTTCTAAATCAAAGAAATTGCTACGAACACACACACCCAACAGGTGCATGCGTCCAGATGCTCGCGTCCACTATGTAGTTCTCAAACAACAACCCCAACAACCACCCCCACCACACAACCCCCACAAACAAAACAGGGGTACCCGTGTGACAAGGAAACGGCCGCAGGAAAACAAAGAAACACCAGAAACGTGTCTCCCCGCAAAAAGCTGCGTGAAGGTCCTGTTGCCTCAGGACCCAACAGTGCGCCAAACACAACCCCCACCACCAACACCCCGGCACCTTCCAAACAACCCCACCACAAAAGGACAGGACCGCCGTACTAACACCAGAACACCAGCAGCAAAAACCATGCCACCACAAAAAATGATTCGTTGATATTCCACCCATGAGCACCCACCGCAGAACATCCGCCTGCGCAATGGGCAACACTGACAACCACCAACACCCCCTACAGGGGCACCGACAGCTGTTAGCAGCTCCTTAGAAAGGAGGTGATCCAGCCGCACCTTCCGGTACGGCTACCTTGTTACGACTTAGTCCCAATCGCCGGTCCCACCTTCGACGGCTCCCCCCACAAGGGTTAGGCCACCGGCTTCGGGTGTTACCAACTTTCGTGACTTGACGGGCGGTGTGTACAAGGCCCGGGAACGTATTCACCGCAGCGTTGCTGATCTGCGATTACTAGCGACTCCGACTTCATGGGGTCGAGTTGCAGACCCCAATCCGAACTGAGACCGGCTTTTTGGGATTAGCTCCACCTCACAGTATCGCAACCCTTTGTACCGGCCATTGTAGCATGCGTGAAGCCCAAGACATAAGGGGCATGATGATTTGACGTCGTCCCCACCTTCCTCCGAGTTGACCCCGGCAGTCTCCTATGAGTCCCCGGCCGAACCGCTGGCAACATAGAACGAGGGTTGCGCTCGTTGCGGGACTTAACCCAACATCTCACGACACGAGCTGACGACAACCATGCACCACCTGTAAACCGGCCGCAAGCGGGGCACCTGTCTCCAGGTCTTTCCGGTCCATGTCAAGCCTTGGTAAGGTTCTTCGCGTTGCATCGAATTAATCCGCATGCTCCGCCGCTTGTGCGGGCCCCCGTCAATTCCTTTGAGTTTTAGCCTTGCGGCCGTACTCCCCAGGCGGGGCACTTAATGCGTTAGCTACGGCGCGGAAAACGTGGAATGTCCCCCACACCTAGTGCCCAACGTTTACGGCATGGACTACCAGGGTATCTAATCCTGTTCGCTCCCCATGCTTTCGCTCCTCAGCGTCAGTTACAGCCCAGAGACCTGCCTTCGCCATCGGTGTTCCTCCTGATATCTGCGCATTTCACCGCTACACCAGGAATTCCAGTCTCCCCTACTGCACTCTAGTCTGCCCGTACCCACTGCAGAACCGGAGTTGAGCCCCGGTCTTTCACAGCAGACGCGACAAACCGCCTACGAGCTCTTTACGCCCAATAATTCCGGATAACGCTTGCGCCCTACGTATTACCGCGGCTGCTGGCACGTAGTTAGCCGGCGCTTCTTCTGCAAGTACCGTCACCCCGAAAGGCTTCTTCCCTACTGAAAGAGGTTTACAACCCGAAGGCCGTCATCCCTCACGCGGCGTCGCTGCATCAGGCTTGCGCCCATTGTGCAATATTCCCCACTGCTGCCTCCCGTAGGAGTCTGGGCCGTGTCTCAGTCCCAGTGTGGCCGGTCACCCTCTCAGGCCGGCTACCCGTCGTCGCCTTGGTAGGCCATTACCCCACCAACAAGCTGATAGGCCGCGAGTCCATCCAAAACCACAAAAGCTTTCCACCACCATGACATGCGCCAGATGGTCATATCCGGTATTAGACCCAGTTTCCCAGGCTTATCCCAGAGTCAAGGGCAGGTTACTCACGTGTTACTCACCCGTTCGCCACTAATCCCCCCAGCAAGCTGGAGATCATCGTTCGACTTGCATGTGTTAAGCACGCCGCCAGCGTTCATCCTGAGCCAGGATCAAACTCTCCGTCAAAGTAAAACAAAAACGAAAACACAACAACCCCCACCGGAAAAAGACAGGAGAAGCCATGCAAAAATCTGAAACCAGCTGAAAACCAAACCACCACACACGGGGGTGCACGGCGGCCCGGCAAAATCCAACCAATCAAAAAACAATCGGTATCAACAAACTTGGCACACTATTGAGTTCTCAAACAACAGACCCTCCAAAACATAACCCCGAAGCGCACCACACAAAGCAGCACACCCACCAAGGGCCATTGGAAAAGAAGAGTTATTTATCCGCCGCCTCCCGGCCCGTACACACCTTCCGGCTTTCCGTTCCGCTCCCGGCGACTCAGAAAACAATACACGCCCCCAACCCCCAACGCAAATCCACCCGGCAACCACCCCAAAACCCCTAAAACACGCACCAAAACCAACACCGGCCAGCGGCCCTCAACCCAACGGCTTCACAACAATTAACGTGAACCCCACCACATCCCCGGGAAGGGAGGAGCTGGCTGGAGGTGTGGGATCCGGTGATCCAGAGGAGCTTCACCAAGGGAGAGGCGCGTGCGTGTAGTCACGCCAGAGCGGTGGGTTCACCCGGCTGGGCGAAGTCGTTGACCAGAAGTCGCCTGCGGCAGCGGTTGGTCTCCCGGACCCGGAAAAGCGGCGTAGGCCTGGTGGATCAGGTGGCCGGGCAAATCACAGCTCTGTCGAAACCGTCTCGCGGCCGGGATCTCCTGATGCAGCACTCAACCGCCTCACAGCGGAAAATCGCGACCAGCCAGACTGAAACCTCTGCCGGCCCGGCTGTCGGCGACGGCCGACGCGTTAGCCATTGTGAGGGCGGCGGAATTCAGCGGTCGTCGCAACAATTTATGGCTCGGTCGAAGGTGAGAGCAGTCCAGTAAGGCGCTGGGAAGGGGCTCTGCCTCTGGGAATCTCACGTGGTCGCTGATTGAGCTCGACTGCGAACACAGCCAAGTGTTCGTGAGTGTGGACGCCCTGATCTGTTCCTTTCGGAACGTATGGCCGCAGCTAACCATTAGTGTTTCGTTCGATCCGGGTTGCCATGGACTCGCAAAGTCGCAGGAGTACACAGGCGTGGGTGTTTGCCACGTGAACTCGTGGTGGCAGGCCGACTCAATGCCTTGCTCCCAGGACGGCGAGCGATCCAGGTGGGCTGGGAGAGGTGTAAGTGCTTCGGCCAGTCGATCGCGCAGATCTCAGCTCGGCGGTTACACCCGCCAGGAGTATGAGGGTTGAACCAGAGTCCCGATGACGGAGCGCCCTCTTTCCAGTGACTAAGTCCCTTCCTTAGCCCCCGACACCAAACTGCCAATCGCTTCTGCAAGGCCGGTCTCGAATCATGACCATGCCCGAAGGGCCTGCATCGATTTTCCTTCCGACGACGCCGCCGGCGACCGGCCCATCCGGTGCGAACAGAAGTGTTAGCGGCCATGAAAAACTGCCCATTGGCGGCCACGGAAATGCCCACTGACGGCCAGTAAAACTGCCCATTGGTGGCCATGAGATCTGCCCACTTCCTTACTGACCTGCCGCGTCTTAAGCGGCGGGGTCCTCTCCCCGGGATTTGATGACGGTGTCTAGACGCACCAAGTCACTCGGGAAGAGGCCCTGTATGAAGCATGACGGAGAAATCATGGAAATTCTTGCTGCCTACGATCTGACCGGATCGTTACGCGCCACGGCCGAACTCACGGGCTGCTCGCATCACACTGTTGCCAGGCATATCGCGGCCCGGGACGCGGGCCGGCCGATCGGAGAACCCGCCGCGCGGGACCGGGTGACCGACCCGTTCCTGCCCAAGATTGAGGAATGGGTCGAGGCGTCCAAGGGCCGGATCCGCGCCGATAAAGCCCACGAGAAGCTGCTCGCTCTGGGCTATGCGGGTTCCGAACGGTCCACCCGCCGGGCGGTTGCGCAGGTCAAGGCCGCGTGGCGGCTGGGTCACGTGCGGGTCCACCGGCCGTGGATCGCGGAGCCGGGGATGTGGCTGCAGTACGACTTCGGCGACGGACCGCGCATCGGCGGGGTAAAGACCGTCTTGTTCGTGGCGTGGCTGGCGTTCTCGAGGTTCCGGATCGTAATCCCTTTGCGGGACCGGACCGCGCCGAGCGTGTTCGCCGCACTGGACCGGTGCTTCCGGATCCTGGGAGGCGCACCGACCTATGTCCTGACCGACAACGAGAAAACGGTGACCACGGCCCATGTTGCCGGGGTGCCGGTCCGGAACCAACAGACCCTGGACTTCGCCCGTCACTACGGTGTCACCGTGCTGACCTGCCAGCCCGCGGACCCGGCCACGAAAGGCGGAGTCGAAGCCTCGGTGAAGCTGGCCAAGGCAGACCTCGTTCTCAAGGACACCAACCTGCGCACGGACTACGGCTCCTTCGCCGAGCTTGAGGCCGCCTGCGAGGCGTTCATGGACGATGTCAACAGCCGGGAACACCGCACTATCCGGCGTAAACCCGCCGCGGTCCTGGCCGAGGAGGCCCCGCGTTTGCACCGGGTCCCCGAGACCGCGCACACGGTCGTGTTCGGGCTCTCCCGCACCGTCGCGGAGAACACCCCGATGGTCACGTTCGAGAACGCCCAGTATTCGGTCCCTGCGCAGCTGCTCGGGGCGAGGGTGTTCGTCCGCGCCCACGGCACCGGACCAGACGAACACGTCATCATCGTCCACCACGGCCCGACGGGTCCGGTCGAGGTCGCCCGCCATCACCGGGCCCGGCCCGGTAGCCCCGCCATCAACGATGAGCACTTCCCCGGGACCAGGACCAGGATCCCGGGCGACTACCCAGTGAAGGCACGCAGCGCGGACGAGGCCGAGTTCCTGGCCATCGGCGAGGGCGCCAGGACCTGGCTGGTCGAAGCCGCCGCGGCCGGCACGGCCCGTATGAACGTGAAAATGGCTGAAGCCGTGACCCTGGCGAAGATCGCCGGCTTCGCCGAAGTCGATAAAGCCCTCGGCAACGCAGCCTTCCACGGCCGGTTCGCGCACGGGGATCTGGCTTCGATCCTGAACGCCGGAAAGTCCCGCACTACCACCCACTCCGCGGACGAAACCCGATCCCTGACCCAGGGCACCAGCGCCTGGGCAGGTTTGGGCGTCACCGTCTCCACCACGCAGAAGGAGCAGAACCGATGAGCCCCGTCGCCACGCCCAACACCACCGCCCCGGCACTGCCGGCAGAGCTGGAAGCGTTGATGCGGCAACTGAAGATGCCCCACGCCCGAGCCCTCGCCCCGGAACTGATCGCGACCGCCCGGGCCCAGCGATGGGAACCGGCGGAGATCATCAAGGCACTCTTCGTCGAGGAAACAGCCGGCCGGGCCCGGTCGATGCTGGCCACCCGGCGCAAGGCAGCAGGGTTCCCGACCGGTAAAACCTTCGACGTCTGGGACCCCGCCGTCTCGTCCATCCCGGGCCCGACCCAGCAGGCACTCCGCACCCTGGAATGGATCAGCCGGCGGGAAAACCTCGTCGTCTGCGGCCCTTCCGGAACCGGGAAAACGTTCTTCCTCGAAGCGCTCGGCCAACAAGCCGTCGAAGCCGGAATGCGCGTGGCTTGGTTCCGGCTTGAGGACCTCGGCGCCTTGATCCGGGCCCACCGCACCGATGACAGCGTCACCCGAGCCGTCGCCAGAATCCTGCGCGCCGACCTCGTCGTCATTGACGACATCGGCCTCTTACCGGTCGCGACCGACGCCGCGGAAGGCCTCTACCGGGTCGTGGACGCAGCCTACGAAAAACGCTCCGTCGCGATCTCATCGAACCTGCACCCAGCGGGTTTCGATGAGCTCATGCCCAAAACCCTCGCAACGGCAACCGTGGACCGGCTCCTGCACCACGCCCACGTCTGCCAAACCAGCGGCGATTCAATCCGCCTCACCCAAGCCCTCGCCGGAAAAGGAGTCACCCAACTGAACTAACAAGACTCGTGATGGCCAATCCCGCCGAACCAATAAGTGGGCAGATCTGTTGGCCATCACCGGGCAGTTTTGCTGGCCACCAGCGGGCACATCAGCTGGCCGCCGGTGGGCAGAAACTCATGGCCATTGACACAGAAGCGGCAGGATCCACGGCCAGGTCCGATCTTCCCGGCCCGTAGAGGGCTTGATGGACGGTCCTGGGACAACGTATTACGGGTAGTTCTCCAGGGACAACGGCACGCCGGCGGCTACTGACCTGCCGGGGACTCCAGCGCTGTTCAGATGTCCTGCACGAACTGCTGCAGCAACGCTAGCCCTAATAGAGCACCGGACAAGTTGATCTCTGAGTTGTCGGTGTTCTTCTCGGGGTAGCGGCTACCCGTCCAGGTCGCGTTTGTGCGCGTTCCGGGCGCTGGGAACGACCTGGTTTGGGGTTAAGTGGGTTTAGCCCCGACCGTCCGTGGTCGGGGTTTTTGTGTGGGTGTTTGGGTGGTTAATGTGGGAGACCCCCCAACGTGGTTGGGGGGTCTCGACCTGAATGGTTGTCCGGCGGTGTCCTACTCTCCCACACCCTCCCGGGTGCAGTACCATCGGCGCTGTGGGTCTTAGCTTCCGGGTTCGGAATGGGACCGGGCGTTTCCCCCACGCTATGACCGCCGTAACCTTGTTACCCGTCCCCCGTGTTGGTGGGGGTGGGAAGTTTTTGGTTACAACTGTGGTGTTGTTATTTGGTTGTGGTTGGTTTTCCTGAACGGTTGTTGTTCGGGAACCACATAGTGGACGCGTGCATGCAAGTGTGTGTGGTGTTAGTTGTTGGCCTATTAGTACCGGTCAGCTTCACGAGTCTTTGGTCCTCGCTTCCACGTCCGGCCTATCAACCCAGTGGTCTGGCTGGGGGCCTCTCACACGCTAGGTGTGTGGAAATCTCATCTTGAAGCGAGCTTCCCGCTTAGATGCTTTCAGCGGTTATCCCATCCGAACGTAGCTAATCAGCGGTGCACTTGGCAGTACAACTGACACACCAGAGGTTCGTCCGTCCCGGTCCTCTCGTACTAAGGACAGCCCTTCTCAAATTTCCTGCGCGCGCAGCGGATAGGGACCGAACTGTCTCACGACGTTCTAAACCCAGCTCGCGTACCGCTTTAATGGGCGAACAGCCCAACCCTTGGGACCTACTCCAGCCCCAGGATGCGACGAGCCGACATCGAGGTGCCAAACCATGCCGTCGATATGGACTCTTGGGCAAGATCAGCCTGTTATCCCCGAGGTACCTTTTATCCGTTGAGCGACGGCCATTCCACAATGTACCGCCGGATCACTAGTCCCGACTTTCGTCCCTGCTTGAGATGTCTCTCTCACAGTCAAGCTCCCTTGTGCACTTACACTCGACACCTGATTGCCAACCAGGCTGAGGGAACCTTTGGGCGCCTCCGTTACTCTTTAGGAGGCAACCGCCCCAGTTAAACTACCCATCAGGCACTGTCCCTGACCCGGATCACGGGCCGAAGTTAGATGTCCAAAGTGACCAGAGTGGTATTTCAACGATGACTCCACCCGAACTGGCGTCCGGGCTTCAACGTCTCCCACCTATCCTACACAAGCCACTCCGAACACCAATACCAAACTATAGTAAAGGTCTCGGGGTCTTTCCGTCCTGCTGCGCGTAACGAGCATCTTTACTCGTACTGCAATTTCGCCGAGTTTATGGTTGAGACAGCGGGGAAGTCGTTACTCCATTCGTGCAGGTCGGAACTTACCCGACAAGGAATTTCGCTACCTTAGGATGGTTATAGTTACCACCGCCGTTTACTGGGGCTTAAATTCTCAGCTTCGCCACGCGAGGTGGCTAACCGGTCCTCTTAACCTTCCAGCACCGGGCAGGAGTCAGTCCGTATACATCGTCTTGCGACTTCGCACGGACCTGTGTTTTTAGTAAACAGTCGCTTCCCCCTGGTCTCTGCGGCCCACACCCGCTCCACAACGCAAGGTCGTTTCACGGGGCAGGCCCCCCTTCTCCCGAAGTTACGGGGGCATTTTGCCGAGTTCCTTAACCATAATTCTCTCGATCGCCTTGGTATTCTCTACCTGATCACCTGTGTCGGTTTGGGGTACGGGCAGCTAAAACCTCGCGTCGATGCTTTTCTAGGCAGCATAGGATCACCGGATCCCCCCGAACGGGGGTCCCATCAGATCTCAGGAGCGTGCTCGAAGCACACAGGAACGGATTTGCCTATCCCTGACCCTACATCCTTGGACCGGGGCTACCATCGCCCGGCCCGGCTACCTTCCTGCGTCACACCTGTTAATACGCTTACCTCCCGGGATCAGGTCCCAGCCACCACCACAACCATCACACCACAAGTGGTGATCCGGGCAGGGTGGGGGGTGGTTAGTATCCCCCGCTCAGTATTGGCGGTTTTTCGCCGGTACGGGAATATCAACCCGTTGTCCATCGACTACGCCTGTCGGCCTCGCCTTAGGTCCCGACTTACCCAGGGCAGATTAGCTTGACCCTGGAACCCTTGATCATTCGGCGGACGGGTTTCCCACCCGTCTTTCGCTACTCATGCCTGCATTCTCACTCGTGTAGGCTCCACCGCTGGTTTCCACCGCGACTTCACCGCCCACACGACGCTCCCCTACCCATCCACACCCCTGAACCACAAAGGGCTGAGGTATATGTGTGAATGCCACAACTTCGGCGGTGTACTTGAGCCCCGCTACATTGTCGGCGCGGAATCACTTGACCAGTGAGCTATTACGCACTCTTTCAAGGATGGCTGCTTCTAAGCCAACCTCCTGGTTGTCTAAGCAACTCCACATCCTTTCCCACTTAGCACACGCTTAGGGGCCTTAGTTGGTGGTCTGGGCTGTTTCCCTCTCGACTATGAAGCTTATCCCCCACAGTCTCACTGCTGCGCTCTGACTTACCGGCATTCGGAGTTTGGCTGACGTCAGTAACCTTGTAGGGCCCATCGGCCATCCAGTAGCTCTACCTCCGGCAAGAAACACGCAACGCTGCACCTAAATGCATTTCGGGGAGAACCAGCTATCACGGAGTTTGATTGGCCTTTCACCCCTACCCACAGCTCATCCCCTCCATTTTCAACTGAAGTGGGTTCGGTCCTCCACGACGTCTTACCGTCGCTTCAACCTGGCCATGGGTAGATCACTCCGCTTCGGGTCTAGATCACGCCACTCAAACGCCCTGTTCAGACTCGCTTTCGCTACGGCTGCCCCACACGGGTTAACCTCGCGACGTAACACTAACTCGCAGGCTCATTCTTCAAAAGGCACGCCATCACAACAACAAGGCTGCTCTGACGGATTGTAAGCACACGGTTTCAGGTACTGTTTCACTCCCCTCCCGGGGTACTTTTCACCTTTCCCTCACGGTACTGGTCCGCTATCGGTCATCAGGAAGTATTTAGGCTTATCAGGTGGTCCTGACAGATTCACACGGGATTTCTCGGGCCCCGTGCTACTTGGGATCCTCACCAAAGGCGGTGCACAACATTACGGTTACGGGACTCACACCCTCTCTGGCCGGCCTTTCAAGACCGTTCACCTATACCTGCACTCTCACCCCACCGGTCCGGCAGAACCAGTACAGCAAGTCCCACAACCCCGCCCACGCAACGCCCGCCGGCTATCACACATGGGTCGGTTTAGCCTCATCCGCGTTCGCTCGCCACTACTAACGGAATCACTCTTGTTTTCTCTTCCTACGGGTACTGAGATGTTTCACTTCCCCGCGTTCCCCCCACGCACCCTATGAGTTCAGGTACGGGTCACACAATCACCTCACAGCGTTGTGCGGGGTTTCCCCATTCGGACATCCTGGGATCACCGCTCGGTTATCAACTCCCCCAGGCTTATCGCAGATTCCTACGTCCTTCTTCGGCTCCTGATGCCAAGGCATCCACCGTGCGCCCTTAAAAACTAGACCACACACACCAAACCCCCTCAAGGGGCCTGGCTGATGCTTGAATCCATTCGAGAGAACCACAGGAAAACCACCACCCACCCAACAGGCAGGCAGCAGTCCCAGGTTCTAAATCAAAGAAATTGCTACGAACACACACACCCAACAGGTGCATGCGTCCAGATGCTCGCGTCCACTATGTAGTTCTCAAACAACAACCCCAACAACCACCCCCACCACACAACCCCCACAAAAAACAGGGGTACCCGTGTGACAAGGAAACGGCCGCAGGAAAACAAAGAAACACCAGAAACGTGTCTCCCCGCAAAAAGCTGCGTGAAGGTCCTGTTGCCTCAGGACCCAACAGTGCGCCAAACACAACCCCCACCACCAACACCCCGGCACCTTCCAAACAACCCCACCACAAAAGGACAGGACCGCCGTACTAACACCAGAACACCAGCAGCAAAAACCATGCCACCACAAAAAATGATTCGTTGATATTCCACCCATGAGCACCCACCGCAGAACATCCGCCTGCGCAATGGGCAACACTGACAACCACCAACACCCCCTACAGGGGCACCGACAGCTGTTAGCAGCTCCTTAGAAAGGAGGTGATCCAGCCGCACCTTCCGGTACGGCTACCTTGTTACGACTTAGTCCCAATCGCCGGTCCCACCTTCGACGGCTCCCCCCACAAGGGTTAGGCCACCGGCTTCGGGTGTTACCAACTTTCGTGACTTGACGGGCGGTGTGTACAAGGCCCGGGAACGTATTCACCGCAGCGTTGCTGATCTGCGATTACTAGCGACTCCGACTTCATGGGGTCGAGTTGCAGACCCCAATCCGAACTGAGACCGGCTTTTTGGGATTAGCTCCACCTCACAGTATCGCAACCCTTTGTACCGGCCATTGTAGCATGCGTGAAGCCCAAGACATAAGGGGCATGATGATTTGACGTCGTCCCCACCTTCCTCCGAGTTGACCCCGGCAGTCTCCTATGAGTCCCCGGCCGAACCGCTGGCAACATAGAACGAGGGTTGCGCTCGTTGCGGGACTTAACCCAACATCTCACGACACGAGCTGACGACAACCATGCACCACCTGTAAACCGGCCGCAAGCGGGGCACCTGTCTCCAGGTCTTTCCGGTCCATGTCAAGCCTTGGTAAGGTTCTTCGCGTTGCATCGAATTAATCCGCATGCTCCGCCGCTTGTGCGGGCCCCCGTCAATTCCTTTGAGTTTTAGCCTTGCGGCCGTACTCCCCAGGCGGGGCACTTAATGCGTTAGCTACGGCGCGGAAAACGTGGAATGTCCCCCACACCTAGTGCCCAACGTTTACGGCATGGACTACCAGGGTATCTAATCCTGTTCGCTCCCCATGCTTTCGCTCCTCAGCGTCAGTTACAGCCCAGAGACCTGCCTTCGCCATCGGTGTTCCTCCTGATATCTGCGCATTTCACCGCTACACCAGGAATTCCAGTCTCCCCTACTGCACTCTAGTCTGCCCGTACCCACTGCAGAACCGGAGTTGAGCCCCGGTCTTTCACAGCAGACGCGACAAACCGCCTACGAGCTCTTTACGCCCAATAATTCCGGATAACGCTTGCGCCCTACGTATTACCGCGGCTGCTGGCACGTAGTTAGCCGGCGCTTCTTCTGCAAGTACCGTCACCCCGAAAGGCTTCTTCCCTACTGAAAGAGGTTTACAACCCGAAGGCCGTCATCCCTCACGCGGCGTCGCTGCATCAGGCTTGCGCCCATTGTGCAATATTCCCCACTGCTGCCTCCCGTAGGAGTCTGGGCCGTGTCTCAGTCCCAGTGTGGCCGGTCACCCTCTCAGGCCGGCTACCCGTCGTCGCCTTGGTAGGCCATTACCCCACCAACAAGCTGATAGGCCGCGAGTCCATCCAAAACCACAAAAGCTTTCCACCACCATGACATGCGCCAGATGGTCATATCCGGTATTAGACCCAGTTTCCCAGGCTTATCCCAGAGTCAAGGGCAGGTTACTCACGTGTTACTCACCCGTTCGCCACTAATCCCCCCAGCAAGCTGGAGATCATCGTTCGACTTGCATGTGTTAAGCACGCCGCCAGCGTTCATCCTGAGCCAGGATCAAACTCTCCGTCAAAGTAAAACAAAAACGAAAACACAACAACCCCCACCGGAAAAAGACAGGAGAAGCCATGCAAAAATCTGAAACCAGCTGAAAACCAAACCACCACACACGGGGGTGCACGGCGGCCCGGCAAAATCCAACCAATCAAAAAACAATCGGTATCAACAAACTTGGCACACTATTGAGTTCTCAAACAACAGGTCACAAACCAGCACCACCACCAACCACACAGGCCAGCAGATCGCTCCGGAGCAACTTTTCAAAGTTACCCGAACCAGCCCCACAAAGCAAACCAGCCCAAGCCCCCACCAACCCCGACAGCACACCAAAGCACCACCGGAAACCGGCCATTCAAAAGGGAGTTCGTCGCCTTCAAACCCGCATCAGCGGCGGCAACTCGAATAACTTTACACACCCCCAACACCACAAACAAATCCACAACCCGTGAACCCCATCACACCCCAAAACACCCCACACAACGCGCCGGAAAGTGAGAGAGCGACGGCCCAACACGGGCGATAGATGAGAGAGCGTCCGACCAACACGAGCGATAGGTGAGAGAGCGTCCGCGGGGGTGGCTTAAACGCCGAAAAGGCCGGCAACCATAACGGTTACCGGCCCTTTCAGAGCTTGGTGCTTACCAGGAAGACTTGGTGATACCCGGCAGCTCACCCTTGTGAGCCATGTCGCGGAAGCGAACGCGGGAGATACCGAACTTCTGGAAGGTGCCGCGGGGACGGCCGTCGATCTGGTCGCGGTTACGCAGACGGATCGGGGAGGCGTTGCGGGGCAGCTTCTGCAGGCCGAGGCGTGCAGCTTCACGGGCTTCGTCAGACGCGTTGGGGTCAACCAGGGTCTTCTTCAGCTCGAGGCGCTTGGCAGCGTAGCGCTCAACAATGACCTTGCGCTGCTCGTTGCGAGCAATCTTGGACTTCTTTGCCATGTGTTTAGCGCTCCTCTCGGAATTCGACGTGCTGGCGGATCTTGGGGTCGTACTTCTTGAGGACCAGGCGGTCGGGGTCGTTACGGCGGTTCTTGCGCGTAACGTAGGTGTAGCCCGTGCCCGCGGTGGACTTCAGCTTGATGATCGGACGTACGTCCTTGTCCTTTGCCATTAGAGCTTCACTCCTCGTGCCAGGATGTCGGCGACGACCGCGTCGATGCCACGTGCGTCAATTACCTTGATGCCCTTGGCCGACAGCGTCAGGGTGACGTTGCGGCGCAGGGACGGAACCCAGTAGCGCTTCTTCTGGATGTTGGGGTCGAACCGGCGCTTGTTGCGGCGGTGCGAGTGCGAAATGCTGTGTCCAAAGCCCGGCTCGGCTCCGGTCACCTGGCAGTGTGCTGCCATGACTCTCCTCCAAAGTTTGAATGAAAACGGCGTGCAGATGTTCCTGCGATACCGTGCGACAGGCGGTGTCCGCATCCGGTGCGTTCCCCGAATCCGCGGGAAACGCGGCGAAGAAGGCTGGCCTCAGAACCGGGCAGTGGAAGACACTGGATCAGATCCTGGGATACCGGGCGAATACAGGAATGCACGCAACTTGAGCCCCTAACTACCGGCCCCCGGGACGTCGGTCAGACCGACATTCACCGACAACCGGAGCAATTGCACACGCTCCGCACTACCTGGCGCCTCACTATTCTACGGGGCGCGCCAAATTAAGACCAATCAGGCATGATAGGCCGGGATCACCCGGCACAAAGCCGACGCGCCTAGCGAGGCTGGATGAGCTGCGGGTACTTGGGACTGAGGCCGTCACCGGACGATGTGCCGCGCACCCTGCGGACCACCCATGGCGCAGCGAACTCCCGGACCCATTGGGCATTGGCCCGCAGGGTTTCGGCCCTGCTCAGGAGTTTGAGGGGCGCCAGTTCCGGAACGTCGATGACGTGCTCATGCTCCAGGACGTCCAGCACGCGCTTGGCCATGTTCAAGTGACCGGCCGACGACATGTGCATCCGGTCGGTATCCCACATGCGCCAGTCGTCGTATTCGTCGAACCGCCAGTAATCCACCAGCAGGGCGCCGTGGTTCTCCGCGATTTCGCGGACAAGTTCGTTGTAGATCGCCGTCCGTCCCCGCATGGTGCTGAATACCTTCGAACCCTTGGCGTCGAAGCCCGTGAAGAGCACCACGGTGGCGCCGGTGGCGCTTAACCGGGCGATGCCGGCGTCGTAATCCTCCAAAAGCGAGTCAATGCTGACTTTCGGGCGGAGAATGTCGTTGGCCCCGGCGTACAGCGTCACCAACGTGGGTTTAAGTTCGACGGCGGCAGCCACCTGTTCTGCCATGATCCGGCGGAGCTTTCGGCCGCGGATGGCGAGATTGGCGTAGCCGAAACCGTCGTTGCTGCGCGCCAGCTGCTGCGCCACGATGTCCGCCCAACCCCTGACGCCGTTGGGGCGGGTGGGGTCGGCGTCACCGACACCCTCCGTGAACGAATCCCCCAAGGCAACGTATCGGGCAGAAAAATCCATGCCGCCAGTCTGCCATCTGGGTGCTCAGGGCCACAAAGCAGGCGCTGCCGGTCAGGAATCGCGGAGGATCCAGTGGTTGTTGTCCAAGCGGGCGACGATCTTCTCGCCGATGCGGGCAAGGTCCGCCACGTCGTCGGGAGTCAATGAGTCGAGCATGAGGGTCCGCACCGATTCCACGTGCCCGGGAGCCAGTGACACGATGGTGGCCATGCCGGCGTCGGTGAGGTGGGCTACCGTGACCCTGGCGTCACCGGGGTGTGCCTGCCGCTCCACCCACCCGCGCTTTTGCAGTTTGGTGACCACATGGGACAGGCGGGAGAGCGAGGCGCTGGTCCGGGCGGCAAGTTCGCTCATGGGCAGGTAGCGGCCGTCGGTTTCGGACAGCATGGCCAGGACGTTGTAGTCGAATAGGGAGAGCTTTCCCGCGGACTGAAGCTGCGTATCCAATGCCGAAGGAAGCAGGGTGTTGATGCTCAGCAGGGCAAGCCAGGCACGGCGTTCCTCGGCATTAAGCCAGCGGGGTTCAGTCATGGCTCCATCTTAGGAGAATCCCGGGTTTGGCCCGCCCATGCCGCCCATGCCGCCCAAACGGTAGGCTGGCCGCATGTTCGTTGTCTCCCTGACCTACAAAGTGCCCGACGAAACCGTGGACTTCCACCGCGCCGGCCACATGGCCTGGCTTAAGGACGCGTTCGACGCCGGCGTGTTCCTTGCGTCCGGACGTCGCGTCCCAGCGGTGGGAGGCGTGCTGCTGTCCAAGGCCGACCGGGCCACGCTGGACGCGTCCCTGGCCAAGGACCCGTTCTACATCAACGGTGTCGCTGAATTCGAGGTCATCGAGTTCACGGCTACGAGCGTCGCAGAGGGCTACGAAAACCTGCTGGACACCTGAGCCTGCCGTGCTTTCGCAGTGCCCAGCCGCTCCGGAAGAACTACAGGCATGGGCTCCGGCCACCGTGCACCGAGCCGGTCGCCGCTGGAGACACCGCGGAGCCGGCGCAGGAACCAAGGTCCAACATCGCGCCTGAGCCAGCTGACGTCGTCGACGATGTTTTCGGTGAGGGTCCGCGGACGCGGCGGCGCGAACACCGGCGACGCCAGGGTGTGCCGCGCCCCGAGTACTTCCAGCACCTTCTTGGCCATATAGCTGTGCCCGGGGGTCGACATGTGCAAGCGGTCCGGCGACCACATGCGCGGATCCTGGAACTTTTCGAAACACCAGTAGTCCACCAGGAGGGTGTTCTGCTCCGCCGCGATGCGCCTGATGTGCCGGTTGTAGACCGCGGTCCGGAGTTTGAGCGGCTCCAGCAGTGGTGACAATGGAACGTTGTAGCCCGTGAAGAGCAGTACGGTCGCTCCGCTGTCCTTGAGCCGTCGGACTGCTTTCTCGTAGTTCCTGATGAGTGCGGCCATGTTGAGCCGTGCCATCAGGAGGTCATTGCCGCCGGCGTAGAAGCTGACCAGGGTGGGCTTCATGGCCAGGGCTGGTTCGATTTGTTCGTCGAGGATCCGTTGCAGGCGCCTGCCGCGGATGGCGAGGTTGGCGTAGGTAGTTGACGGGTCCTGGCGGGCGAGTTCTTCGGCCACCCGGTCTGCCCAGCCGCGGCAGTTGTTGGGCAGACGCAGGTCGTGGTCGCCAACGCCTTCCGTGAAGGAATCACCAAGTGCCACGTATCGGATGGGCCCGGTCATCTGGTTGCCTCTTCCATGAGCTTTTTAAGCCCGCCTTTGCGCGGCACCTTTACGGGTTCAGGCCAGCGGGCACTCAGGGTATCGCCCAAGGTGACGCCGCGGAGTTTCCGTCCGAACAGCGGCAACACCCAGTCGTTTACCCAGCGCCGCTGGCGTCGTTCCCACTCCCTGATACCCACCCTGGCGGGAGGGTCCCACTCCTTGGGAGAGACCTTGTGCGGAACACCCAGATGGTCCAGGACCTGTGCAGCAAGGTACTTGTGGCCGGCTTTGGACATGTGGAGCCGGTCCGAGGACCACATCCGGGGGTCGTGGTATGCCTCGAAACACCAGTAGTCCACCAGCACTGCGCCGTACTTGGCAGCGATGCCACGGACGCGCTGGTTATAGAGGGTGTTGCGTTTGCGGAACGGTTCAAGGACGGCTGACACTTTGACGTCGAACCCGGTGAACAGGACCACCGTGGCTCCGGTCCCGGCCAGCCGGGCGACAAGGAGTTCATAGTCGTTGAGCAGGGCTTCCATGTCGGTGCCGAAATCGAGGATGTCGTTCCCACCCGCATAAAGCGTGACCAGGGTTGGTTCCATGGCCAATGCCGGTTCCAGTTGCTCGTCGATGATCTGGCGCAGACGCTTGCTTCGCACGGCGAGGTTGGCGTACTCCCAGCCCGGTTCGGCTTTGGCCAGTTTCTCGGCCACGCGGTCCGCCCATCCGCGGACACCGTTCGGCAGGACCGTGCTGGTGTCCCCCACGCCCTCGGTGAAGGAGTCTCCCAAGGCGACATACCGCCGTCGAGCGTTGTTCCCGCGCCTGAATTCCTCCCGCACCCCACCGAAGCTACCCGCCCGTGGTTAAGCCCGGACCAACCGCAGGTAAACCAACCCTCGCTCACAAAACACCCCCTTTACGGAAACGCTCTCTCACTTCCCCGAAAGGAGTGAGAGAGCGTTTGCCCGAAAGGGGGTTTAAGTGAGAGAGCGTCCGCTGGGAGGAAGATCAGCCTTCTGCTTTGCCCCGGCGCCAGTAGCCCATGAAGGCAACCTGCTTCCGGTCGATGCCAACATCCCGCACCAGGTAGCGGCGCATTTCCTTGATGACAAAGGCTTCGCCGGCGATCCAGGCGTAGAACGGCAATGCCCCGGAAGGAAGGGTGGGGTTCTTGGTGGCTTCGATGGCCGCGGCATCCATGCGCTGCGGGGTTTCCCACAGGATGTCCTGGTCCACGTTGACGTCTTCCGGCTCGGGGCCGGCCGCCGTATCGGAGCCCTTCAAGCCAACCCAGCCGGGAACCGGCACGGCCTTGGCCACGGCTTCTTTCAGGAGCTCGCCGTGGGGGCGGGAGCGGCCGATCGCCGCGCCGCGGGCAAGCCATGTGATTTCGACGTCGGCTGCCGTGGTGATGTCCTGGAAGTCGCCGGCCTCGGGAACTTCCAGGAAGGCGTGGCCGGTGATGTCGGCGGGGAGGCTTTCGAGGATGGCGCTGATGGCGGGTACAGCCGTTTCGTCGCCGGCGAGGAGAACGCGCTGCGCCAGGCCCGGACGCCATTCGATGCCGCCGTAGGCCCCGGCGGTGGCGCACTGGGCGGCACGGTTGTTGGGTCCGATGATGGTGAGCGAGTCGCCCGGCTTGGCGGCGACAGCCCAGTTGGCCGCCGGACCGCCGTGGCCTTCGTCGTCAAAGTGCATCACGAAGTCGATGTCGATCTCCGGGTACACGGCGTCCAGGCGCTCGGACCGGACGGTATAGGTCCGCATTGCCCCACGGACTGAGGGATCCATGGCGAGCCACTCCTGGTACCAGCCGGCCTCCTCCATCTTGAATTCCGGCAACGGGACGATGCGGCCCTCCTCATCGAAGGAGGGGATCATGAGCTTCACGCGCAGGTCCAAGGTGTCGCCGGCCACGCCGAAGTCACGCAGGGAGTAGCCGCCGAACGTGATGCGCCGGAAGTTGGGGCTCAGTTCCTGGACCGCGGTCACCGTGACATCGAACGCCAGGGTCATGGGTTCCACTGCTGCACCAGCCTGGGTACGGGCGGGTTGTGTGCTCATGAGGCAATCTCCAGTTCGTTGGCGTGGCGGGCGTGGTGTTCAGTGGGTTGCGGGGCCACGGCGTGGTGGCGTCCGATGGGAACGATCAGCGGCGTCCCGGAAATGGGATCCGGAACAACCCGGGATTCCAGGCCGAAAACGGTGTGGACCAGTTCCTCAGTGACCACCACGGGTGCAGGCCCTTCGGCCACGATGCATCCGCCCTTCATGGCGATCACGTGGTCCGCATAGCGTGCAGCGAGGTTGAGGTCGTGCAACACGATCGCAACGGTGGTTCCGCGGGTGCGGTTCAGGTCGGTGACCAGGTCCAGGACTTCCACCTGATGGGCGAGGTCAAGGTACGTGGTGGGCTCGTCCAGGAGGAGGACTTCGGTTTCCTGGGCAAGGGCCATGGCGATCCAGACGCGCTGGCGCTGTCCGCCGGACAGCTCGTCGATGCTCCGCTCCGCCAGTTCCAGCGTTCCCGTGGCGTCGAGCGCACGCTGCACCGCGGCGTCGTCGTTGGCGCTCCAACTGCGGAAGAAACCCTGGTGCGGGTACCGGCCGCGGCCCACGAGGTCGCGCACGGTAATGCCGTCCGGCGCGGTGGGGTGCTGCGGGAGCAGGCCGAGGGTCCGCGCAAGTTCACGGGCGGGCCGGGAGTGGATGTCCTTGCCATCGAGCGTGACCGCACCGCCGGCGGGTTTCAACAACCGGGACAGCCCCCGGAGCAGAGTGGACTTGCCGCAGGCATTGGCCCCCACGATCATGGTCACCTTGCCCTCGGGGATCTGGGTGGACAGCCCTTCCACCACTTTGCGCTGCTCATATTGGAGCGTCAGGTCTTTGGCATTAAGGATGGCCATGTCAGGCCTCCTTTCGGTTTGACGTGAGCAGGAGCCACAACAGGAAGGGTGCACCGAGAGCGCCGGTGATGACGCCGACCGGAAGGACGGTTCCGTCCAGGATGACGGGAGCGAGGTTGGAGGCGAAGAAGTCGGCAGCCAGGACGATCAACCCACCGGTAAGGGCCGACGCCGGGAGGCTTGGTTTGCGGACGATGCGGCGGGCGATCGGCCCGGCCAGGAAAGCAACGAACGCCACGGGACCGGCTGCGGCGGTGGCGACGGCGGCGAGTCCGACGGCGGTCAGCACAAGTCCCAGCCGGACGCCGTTGACCTTGATGCCAAGCCCGGCGGCGGCGTCATCACCCAATTCGAGGATCCGCAACGGACCGGCGAGTGCTATGACAGCGGGAACCAGGACCACCAAGGATACGGACAGTACTCCTGCGCGCTCCCAGGTGGCGGCATTGAGGGAGCCGTTGAGCCACACCAGGGCGTCGGCTGCGGTGCGGATATCGGCACGGGTCATCAGGAAGTTCACCACGGCGTGAAGGGCCGCAGCGATGCCGACGCCGGCCAGGATCAGGCGGCTTCCGGCAGCATTGCCGCGGCTTCCGCCACCCGCACCGGATCCGGTGCCGCGGGAGATGGCATAGATGATCGCTGCGACGCCCAGGGCGCCGGCCAGCGCGGATCCCGACACCACCGCACCGGAAGCGCCGAAGACTACGATCGCCGTGACGGCAGCGGCACTTGCGCCGTAGCTGATGCCGATGATGTCCGGGCTGGCCAACGGGTTCCGGAGCATGGTCTGGAAAAGGGCACCTGCCAAGCCGAAAGCCAACCCGATCAAGGTTCCCACCACGGCCCGGGGCAGCTTGTGCTCCATGACGATGAAGCTGGCGCCTGGAATCTTCTCGCCGCCGGTCAGGTGGTTGATGACAATGGTGAAGAAATCGGGGATGGTCACGGTGTAGCTGCCCAGGAGGACGTACACGGCGAACATCACCACGAGTGCCGCTGCAAGGAAGATCGTGGGGCTGAACGCGCGGCGAGATGGCATTTGATGAGAGTGTTTGGGGTCAACATTGTCATTAAGTGCCAACTCGGGGGTGGGCTTGAGGGTGCTCACAGTCCGGCCTTCTTTCCGCGGCGGATGAGCCAGACAAAGACCGGCGCGCCAACCATGGCCGTCATGATGCCGGCCGGGACTTCTCCGGGGAGCAGGATCACGCGGCCAGCAACATCGGCAAAGATCAACAGCACAGGCGCCGCCACTGCTGAGAACGGCAGGATCCACCGGTAGTCCGGACCTGTCAGGGACCGGATCGCGTGCGGGATGACCAGCCCAAGGAAGCCGATGGGCCCGGCCAGTGCCGTGGCGGACCCGCACAGCAGCACGATGCCCATGCCGATCACTGCCCGGGACAGTCCAACGTTCTGGCCCAGGCCACGGGCGATGTCGTCACCCAGGGCAAGACTGTTGAGAATGCGGCCGCCGGCAAGGACAATCACTGCGCCGATCGCAAGGAACGGCAGTGCCGTAAGCAACACGGACCAGTCACGGCCACCGATGCTGCCTACCTGCCAGAACCGGAACCGGTCCAGCGTGTCCTGGCTCGATACCAGGATGACGTTCATCAGGGAGAAAAGGCCGGCGCTCAGGGCCGCGCCTGCGAGGGCCAGTTTGACGGGGGTCGCACCGTCGCGGCCCCGGGAAGCGATGGCATAAACCACGACGGCGGCCGCTGCGGCCCCGACGAAAGCGAACCAGATGTAGCCGGTCAGGGAGCTGACGCCAAAGACGTAGATGCCTGTGACAACGGCGAGTGCAGCGCCGGCGTTGAGGCCCAGGATGCCCGGGTCCGCCAACGGGTTGCGGGCTACCCCCTGCATGGCCGCACCGGCCAGGCCGAGGGCGGCGCCGGCCAGGAGGCCAAGGATGGTCCGCGGGATACGCGCAATGACCACGGCGTGGTTGCCGTCCTGGGCATTGAAGTTGGTGAGGGCTTCCCAGACCGTCTGGAGGGGAAGCCCGCGCGCGCCGATAGCCAGGGATGCCACGCACGCAATGCCGAGTACGACGACGGCGGCCAGCAACCAGGCTGATCGCTTGCCTGCCGACCTGCGGGAACCGGTTCCCCCTCCGGTTCCCGCAGCCTCAGGAGATATGCCCCCCGGGCCCGCCAGCACATTGGTGCTGTGGCCCCGTCCCTGAAGTGCCGTCGTCGTACCCTGCTTCATTGCGGTTACTTGCCCGCTACCTTTTCGGCCGCGGCACCCAGCTGCGGGAGGAAGGTGTCAAGCGCCCACGGCAGGCTCAGCGGCGAGGACGCGGAGATGGACAACGTCAGGGTGTTGTCCGAGTCGGCAACCAGGGCCCCGCTCTTGATGGCCGGGATCTGGCTCAGCAGCGGATCAGCCTTGATGGCCTCGGCCGTGGTGGCGTCGGGAACCCAGGTCACGAAGACGTCGGAAGCGAGCTCGTTGGCCTTTTCAGCGGACCAGGGAATGAAGAACTCCTGGTCGGTCTTGGTGTTTTCCGAGACAACCGGGGCGAGCTTCATTCCAATGTCGGAGAGGAAACGGGGGCGGTTGTCGATAGCGGTGTAGACGTTCACGCCGTCACCCTTGGCGGGCTCGAGGTTGCCGTAGATGAAGGTCTTGTCCTTGATCTGCGGGAACTTGGAGACCTTGTCATTGATGGTGGCCTCGGTGTCCTCGACCAGCTTCTTGGCTTCGGCTTCCTTGCCCAGCGCCTTGCCGATCATTTCGGTGCTTTCCTGCCACGGCGTACCGTACGCGAGCTCCGGGTAGGCGACCACGGGGGCGATTTCGGACAGCTTCTTGTAGTCCGCTTCCTCAAGGCCGGAGTACGCGCCGAGGATGACGTCCGGGCTGAGCTTGGCGATCTCGGTGAAGTTGATGCCGTCTGCCTCGGAGAACTGGACCGGAGCCTTGTCGGTGCCGAAGCCGGCGCCCAGCTTCTCCAGTGCAGCGTCTTTCCAGGGGGTGGAGCCCTTGTCGTTGTTGCCCCACTCGTTCTTGGGAACGCCTACCGGAACCACACCGAGTGCGATCGCGATGTCATCGTTGACCCACGAAATGGTGACGACGCGCTTGGGCTGTTCCTTGATGGTGGTCTCACCAAAGGCGTGCTTGATGGTGACCGGGAAAGCGGAGGAGGTGGCCTCGGACGTGGCCGAGGTGGAGGCTGCGGGGCCGGTGGAGCAGCCAGTGAGGGTAAGGGCGACGGCGGCCAAAGCGGCCGTCGCGGTTCCTGCGGTCTTCAGCAGGGCGCGGCGTGGGAGAAGGGTAGCCACGGGACTCCTTAAGTAAGTGATGCGAACCTAAGTAAGGCTAGCCTACCCTCCGGTCAATTACGAAACGTTTGCATCACGTAATCCTTGCATGACGCGAGTTTGACGAAAAATAGCCGCTTTCTCACTCGCAAAGCACCCCCATCCGCCCACTTCCTCGCCCACCTTCCGGTGGACACCGTCGGCGAAGCTTTGGCAGGATTGGCAGCGGGCTCCCATTTAGGTCCGGTTCAGGAAATGACGAAGGAGATGAGCGTGCGCACTGTTCCAGTTGCTGCAGCCATGGTTGGCGAGGTGGCCGCTTTGGCCTGCTTGGCACACCCCTTCGCGTCGGGATCCTCCAAGTAGCACCATAGGCAGCAAAGAACCAACGCACCGTTGGTTCTTGCGCGTGCGCAAGTGCCTTCAGGTGACCGACGCCTCAGTGCCATTAAGCAGCGCGAGGTGCGCTGCCGCCGTCGTTATCTTCCGAAAGCAGCTTTGCCATGCAGAAAGTTACTGCCCAACAAATCCGGTCGTCCTTCATCAACGCAAGCCGTTCAGAAGCCGCCAAGCTCAACCTGCCCCGGAATTTCGAGTCCATCGACTGGGATTCGCTGGAGTTCCTGGGCTGGCGGGACGAGAAAATGCCGCAGCGCGGGTACCTCGTACTCCCGATTGACGGGAAACTGACAGGCATAATGCTCCGTGCACCAGAGGGTGGCTCGGCCAAGAACCGCGCAGTCCTCTGTGAGCTGTGCCGGGACGTGTTCTCCAAGGCCGACGTTTATCTGTGGGTCGCGAAGCGGGCCGGGCAGTCCGGCAAGGACGGCAACACCGTAGGAACGTTGATTTGCGCCGGGTTTGACTGCAGCGACAACGTCCGCAAAGAACCTCCGGTCAACGAGATCAACCCGGATCCCGCGGCCGTGGTCCGGAAACAGATCGCCGGCCTGGAGTTCCGGACAGCCCGGTTCGTGGACAGGGTGCGCCAAGGCTCCACGCGCTGACCCAAGTAAGTAGCAGTTAAGCGCGTTTAGACGGCTCTAAACGCGCTTAACTGCGACCCAGTTGGGTAAGCACGGGGGGTCAGCGGAGCACGATGTCCACCGGGTTGGCTTCCGAACGCCACGCTCCCGGCTCGGCCTGGCCCGAGATGACCGGAGCCGTGAGCACGCCCGAACGGTTGGTGCGCTTGTCGCGGAGGATTTCCGTGACCGAACCAAGGTGCCGTGAAAGGTCGATCACGTTCTCCGGGGCCGCCAGGAGCAGCTGGAAGCCGAACTCATGGAGCGCCTTGATGCCCGCCCCGGCGAATTCCTCGGAGGCAAGCACGAAAGCCTCATCCATCATCACGGTGCCGTAGGTGGTGAAGCCCTGCTCTGCGATACCCAGCTGGTAGCTCAGCGCCGCGGCCATGATGAAGGCGGTGAAACGCTGACGCTCGCCGCCGGACATGGAACCGGTGTCGGCGTGCATGAAGACTTCGGTCTTCTTCCGGCCTGATTTTCCGGTCACCTCACGGTGTTCCTTGCACTGGATGAACAGGTGCCCACGGACATCCAGGACCTCTGCACGCCAGCGCCGGTCCTCGGGCGTCTGCGAACCGAGCCTCTTGACCAAGGTTTCCAGGGACTTGTAACGGGCCGTGAGCTCAGCGTCCTCATCCGCCTCAACCGCAGCGGCGGCTCCCCTGGAGGGTCGCGTGTGTTTGGCCTTCAGTGCGCTCTGGATCGCGTCCTTGAACTGCTTTGCCGTAGCAGGGAGCGTCTGCTTGATGTCCAGTTCCAGGTAGCTTCCCTCGTGGAAGTTCACTTCGGACAAGATGCCGTTCAGCGGGAGGATCCGGCTGGTAATGCTGCGCCGTTCCTCGTCCAGCAGGTGCAGAAGGGTGCTGAACGATTCATGCGTGCGCTGGTTGAAGAACAGCCGGAACTCCGCTTCCTGCGCGGGCAACCCGTCGCTCACGATTGCGTGGTACCGGGACTCGAAATCACCGGCGGCACCGATCGATGTGCCATGGTCGGCGCTGATGGCGCTGCCCCACTCGCGCACGAACGCCTCGAAGATCCGGGTCAGGCGCTCGGCGGTGGCCTGGCCGCGCGATTCCGCTGCGTGCAGCTCGTCCAGCAGCTTGTTGCGGACGCCGTTGGCGAGGTTGTCCAGCTGGTACAACTCGGCAACGTCGGAGGCGCCGGCAAAGTACGGCTCCAGTGCCGCCACGGTGGAGCTCGACGGCGGTGCTTGCTCGAGCTTGAGCCTCGCGGCATCGAGCAGGCCGTCAGCTGTGGTCATCTGCTGGTCGAGCGCCTTGTATTCGCTCTGCAGGACAGCCGCCGCTCCTGTGGAGGACTGGTGCTTTTCGCGCACCGCCTCGATGGTGGTGCGCAGCGGTTCGAGGTCCGCCTGCGCCGCCAGGGCATCTGCCAGGCGCTGCTCGATCCGGGTCAATTCCTCGGCCGCGACCGATGCGGAGACCTGTTCCCAGGAGCGCTCGTCCTCGGCAACCCTGCGCAGGGCTTCCAATTGCCGGGCCATGCCCTGGTGCGAATCCTCGCGGCTTTGGGCGAGTTCCGCGGCCTTGGCCAGCCCGTTTTGAAGCTCGCCGACCCTCGCCGCAACCAGTTCGAGTTTTGAGGCGTTGTCGAAGCCCAGCACGTAATCCTGCCGGCTGGTGAAGCGGTCGTCCTTCTCCACGGTGTGCCGGTTGCGCTTGACCACGCCGCCCAGGCTGAGGCCTTTCTCCAGCGAGGCCAACTCGTCTGGATCCTCCACGCACGGGTACGCAAAGTCGAGTGCTATCCGCTCACGGATCCATTCGCCCGCCTCCGCATTGGCTCCCATGGTGAGGATGCTCAACTTGGTCAACAGCTCGCCGTCGGACACGTCCTCCACAGCCAGCGCTCCACCGGCCAGGGGCTTGGAGACGTCCACTGCCCGCAGGGCACCCCTGACCGTGTTGTCATTGAGGTAGCGCGTCACGGCGGCGAAGTGCTCGCCGGGGACCAGCAAGGTGGTGGCAAGGCTCCGCAAGGCGCGTTCCGCGGCGGGGCGCCACTGCTCCTGCCCTTCGGCCAGGTCGATCAGCTCGCCACCGAACGGCATCCGTTCCTCGGGCACGCCCGTCGCAGCGGCAATGGCTGCCCTGTTGTCAATGCTCGACGGCGGCAACAGGGACTTGCGCGACCGCAGCGAGAGCAGTTCCTGCTCAGCAGCGGCCAGTTCACGCTTCATGGTGGCGTGGGCATCGAAAGCCTCAAAACGGAGTTCCTTGAGGGCCTCGGAATCGTCTTTCAACTCTGCGGACCGGGCAGCGGCCTGTTCGTGGGCCTGATCCCACCCCTCCGCGGACCATTCGAGGTTCAGCCCTGCATCCGTCAATGCCTGCCGGGCTGATTCCTCCACCTGCTGGCGCAGCTTAAGGCTGACCCGGGCATTCTCCAGCGACTGCTCGATCGCGGAAATCGCGTTGCCGCCGCGGTTGTTGTAATCCGACTCCAGCCCGCGCAACTCCTTGGCCAGGGCATCGCGAACGGTGCGCTCGGCAGCCAGTTCCTGGGCCTTGGTCTGGGCCAACTCCTTGAAGCGGGCCAAGGTCCTGGCATGGACCGACACGGCCAGTTGCTGCTTGTAGGCCTCGAACTCCTCACCGGCAAGTTCCCGGAGCCGGTTCGCATCCAGGAGAGCCTGGGCGTACTCCTTGTTCAGCCCGGGAACGGGGGCCAACTGGTCCCGTTGCTGACGCACATCCTCCAGGCGCTGCCGGATGGACATGAGGTTGCTGAACTCTTCCACCACGTCATCGGCGGCAGCCAACGTGGCCGGGGCATCAAGGACCTGGTCGCGGAAGAACGTGTTGACACTGCCGCCCAGGCCCTTGCCGGCCTGAATCACGCGAAGCAGTGGGAGCGCCTGGTCGGAATTGATGCCCAGGAGCCGGCGGAAACGCTCGGCGAACGCTTTGTGGACGTCAAAGACCTGCCCCTCGGGGAAGATCCCCTCCAAAGCCCCTTTGGTGAACCGCTTCTGCGCGATCCCCTCAATTGCTTCCAGGTCCAACGGCTTGCTGTCGATCACGTAGAACCGGCCAACACTGGATTCCGTGCCGTTCTTGGGCAGGTCGAAGAGGGCCGAAACCGTCACCTTGGTCCCGGCAGCGTTGTCAAACGTCAGGGCGACGGCGGACCAGGTCGCCCCGGGGCGCTGGAAGGCACTGGCCGAGCTGTCACCAACGGCCTTATCACCAACTTTGCCGCGCATGTAGGTGAACGTGGTCCTCTTGTCCTCCACAGCCCCGCCGGCGCGTTGGGCAGCAGCTTCATTCGAGCGTGGACGGGCATCGAAAACACGGAGCATCGCGTCAAAGAGCGTCGACTTGCCAACCCCTGAGTTGCCTGTCAAAAGAGTGCCGTTGCGGTCCACGTGCATGGTGTGGGCGCCATGGAACGTACCCCAGTTGACGACCTGCACCAGGGCCAGACGCATCTGGCCCGGGTTGGTGAGTTCTCCGAGCGGGAGCATGCTGGCAATCGTCATTTGGCTGCTCCTTCGGTTGCGTCAACGCCACCCTCGGCGTCGTCGCTCCCACCCGCATCGTTATCGGTGACCTCCAAGAGAGGCTCCGTTCCCGATTCGTCCGCCGCAGCCGCTACGAGTGCCTCGATGTGGGCCGGGATGTCGCCGATGTTCTCAAAGGGGAGAGCAAGCGGGAGTGCGTTGCTGATGGTGTAGGTGTCCTCCAGCGGGGTGGGGAGGAGGAGTTGGCGGGCCAGGAGTTTGGTGATGGTGCGGGTGACCACGTCCGAGTCGCGCAACGCATCCTGCTGGCCGGCCGGTGTGTAGTTGGCCACCAGATCCGAGATTTCCTCGCGGGTGATGGTCGGGTCCGTCTGGGCTGTGACGTGGCGGTCCAGGAGGAGGCGGAGGCGCAGCAGGACAATGGTCTCCACCCGGCTGAGGGCGCGCTGCTGGCGGAGGATGCTTGACCGTGCGCTGGCGCCGATGATGTCCGGGTCGACTGGCCTGAGGACCGCAATCTTCCGGTCGTGGTCCAGCTGCAAGGCGAGGAACAGCTCGGAGAGGCGGCTGCGGAGAATCAGCTGGTTGTCCAGGAGCGTGGTCCAGAGTTTCTCGTCCCTGCCGCCATCAATGTAGGGGCCCTTAAGAAGCTTCACGAGCGCATGGCGGACCTTCATGGGGAGCACGCCCGTGTCACCGGGGAATAACGCCGCGCCGTCCACGAACGTATCGCGCGGAGTTACCCGGAACGGGTCCGCCGGGTGCTCGGCCGGCCCTGTACCAACGTGACCTGTTGCGACGGCGACATCCTCCTCAGAGGTGGGGTCCGTCGTCGTGATTTCCTCAGTCATCAGAATCCTTGCTCAGCGAGACGACCGGCAGGTACGCGGTGCGGATGCTGCCGTCGATTTGTTCGAAGTCGATGTGTTCCCAGGCTGCGCGGTCAAAGGCCGCGCCGGTTTGCAGTGCCATGGAAAGGAGGGAGCGGACGGTGTTGATGTGCCGCTCCCCTTCGGGCAGGTTGTCCCATGCCTCGCCCAGGGTGGCGGAGCCCGCCATGGCTGCGCGGACGACGTCGGGCCTCGCCTTGCCGGTGCGGGCGGACTTGACCCGGTCCGAGTCGCTGAAGGCGATGGGGTCGGCCAGGCGCGGCGGGGCAGCGAATTCGTCAGGATCGAAAAGCTTGACCATGGACAGCGACTCGAATCCCGCGTTGTACAGGGCAGGCCCCGGAACCAGGCCCGGGCGGTCGCGTTCGTACGGCAGGGAACGGATCGCCTGCTCGGCCTCGGCCAGGACCTTGCGGAGGCTGACCGACTGCCGGACATCGTCGCTTTGGATGTACGTGTTGAGGCTCTCGGAGAGCTTGCCGTAGATCCGCTGGATCTGGCTGTGCTGCGAGCGCAGTTCCGCGACGAGGTTCTTGAGGGTTTCCCGGTCTTCGTGGGAGAGGTCGTCGGCGAATTGCCGGCTCAGGACCTCCCCGATCGCCGAGCGGAAGCGCAGCTGCTGCTGCGGGTCTTCGAGGAAAGCGGTGAAGGAACGGAACGTCCGGCCTTCCGGGCTCTGCCGCAGCCGTTTGTCCGCTTCCAGCACCTGGGCCATGGTGGCCCCCTTGCTGAGCGATTCCTCGATGATCTGGTTGCGCAGTTCGCCCACCAGTTCTTCGATCCGGTCACGCATTTTCTTGTAGTCGGCCGGAAGGCTGGCGGCGAGGTCGAGGATGTTGCCGGCCGCTTCCACGGCTTCTTCGTCATCGAGGAGCCCGTCGAAATCGCCCGAGCTGATGTCCTGTACCAATTGCCGGCGTTCCTGGATTTCTTCCTCCAGGGCTTCGAGCCGGGCGCTCTGGTCCGGGTTGGTCTCGTTGGCGAGTTTTTCCACGTCGCCCAGGAGCGTGCCCAGCCGGGAACCGTTGAGGGTGGACCGCTCGCTGGAGAGACTGTCCAGGAACGCGAGGACACGGGCCGCGGGTTCGGTGACTTCGTAAACGATCTGCCCGGACTGGTTACGCCGGGTCAGGAATTGCTTGCGCGTCCATTCGTCGCCGAAGCCCTTGCCATTCAGTTGGCCACCGAGCCCGGGCTCCTGGCGACGGAGCTGCTCAAGGAAAGCGTCGACGTCGGCATGGAACTCTTCGAGCGGAAGCTGCGGACGGGTGCGGGTGAAGGAGGCCTGGAGGACCGCGATGACCCAGGGGGCCGAGCGGGTCAACGCCCAGGCGGGGCCCTTGGTGAGGTGTTCGAGGTCCCGCAACCTGGCGCTGATGGCATCGGCGGAGGACATGGCTGAACGGGACAATTACTCTCCTTCAGCTGCTGCGAAACCCTGCCGGCAGCGAAAACTGCCCCGTACAAGGTTAACGCAGAGCGCCGGAACCCAACTAAGTCGCAGTTGTGCGCGTTTACACGGCTCAAAACGCGCACAACTGCGACCCAGTTGGGCAGGCCGGGCACCCCACGCAACCACCCACCGCTGTGCCCGTTCCGTTACCTACCCCCGAGTATGGTTTCGATCCCATATCAACGCCCCTGCAAGGCCATTCCATGCTGGCCGGGAAGCGCTGCCACCCCTAATGTCAGATCATCGACGCGGCGACGCCGCGTTCACCCATGCATTGTCGCTCAGGGGGAACCATGAATTTCGATCTCACGGCGCTGGAAACTGCCACCTACGTATTCATTGGAACGCTGGTCTTCGCTGCACTTTTGGTGGCCTTTATAGCAGCAGCAGCAATGGCAACGATTGTCCTCATTGGAGTCTTCGGACTGTTTTGGTACGCCGCCAAAGCTGTCCTGGGTGCCATGGTGGACGGCATTAACTTCGCTTGGGACCGGGTGGTCCACCACGCCGGCCAGGTGGAAATTCCCGCCGAATTCCAGCCCCAGGTATCCTCTGGCACCGGTAGCTACCCGCGGGTAGCATTGAGGGACAGCTGAAGGGTTCCCACCCAAGGCGGACCCTGGCTCCATCCGGTATCCCGGCTAGAGGAGTTATGAAATGACGTCCGCTACAGACAGCAGCCTCACCGCCGCAAGCGTCAACGCCACAGCAGAGGAAGCCCGGGCAGTCGCCGAAGCCGCCCGGGAGACCGAATGGAACCGGCCCAGTTTTGCCAAAGGCCTGTACCTGGGCAGCTTCGACATCGGCCTGATCCACCCATGGCCCCAGGCCAAAGCCGAGGACGTCCAGCGCGGCGAGGACTTCATGGCCAAGCTCGAGGCCTACTGCAGGACCATGTCCGGCCGCGTGATTGAGCGCGATGCCAAAGTGCCGGACGAGTACATGGCCGGCCTGGCCGATCTTGGCGTGTTCGGCATGAAGATTCCGCGCGAGTACGGCGGTTTGGGCCTGTCCCTGGTGTACTACGGCCGCGCCCTCGCGCTGCTGGGTTCGGTGCACCCGAGCCTCGGTGCCCTGATCTCGGCGCACCAGTCCATCGGCGTCCCCGAGCCCGTCAAGGTGTTCGGCACGCCGGAGCAGAAACAGGCGTACCTGCCGCGTTGCGCCGCCGGTGCCGTGACGGCGTTCCTCCTGACGGAGCCCGACGTCGGCAGCGACCCCGCGCGGATGGGCGCCACTGCCGTACTGTCGGACGACGGCGGGTCTTACCTTTTGGACGGCGTGAAGCTTTGGACCACCAACGGTGTCATTGCGGAACTCGTGGTGGTGATGGCGCGGGTTCCCGCCTCTACAGACCCGGACGGCACGGAGCACAAGGGAGGCATTACCGCCTTCGTCGTGGAAATGGACTCCCCGGGTGTGACCGTGGAAAACAGGAATACGTTCATGGGCCTTCGCGGCATTGAGAACGGCGTGACACGTTTCCATCAGGTGCGGGTGCCCGTTGCCAACCGCCTGGGACGTGAAGGCCAGGGGCTCAAGATCGCGTTGACCACCCTCAACACCGGCCGGCTCTCCATCCCCGGGCTTTGTGTTGCCGCCGGCAAGTGGAGCCTGAAGATCGCCCGCGAATGGTCGAATGCACGGACACAGTGGGGCAGGCCCGTTGGCCAGCACGAAGCCGTGGGCAAGAAGATCGCTTTCATCGCGGCCACTGCTTTCGCTTTGGAGGCGGTCTTTGAGTTGTCCGCCGAGATGGCGGACGCCGGAGCCAAGGACATCCGTATTGAAGCTGCCCTGGCCAAGCTGTGGTCCACTGAGCTGAGTTGCCGGATCGCCGACGAGCTGGTGCAGATCCGGGGCGGGCGCGGGTTTGAGACCGCTGACTCCCTGGAGGCCAGGGGCGAGCGTGCTGTTGCTGCCGAGCAACTTCTCCGCGATCTCCGCATCAACCGGATTTTCGAGGGCTCCAGCGAAATCATGAAGCTCCTCATTGCCCGCGAGGCCGTGGACGCGCACCTTGCAGCCGCGGGCGACCTGGCCTCAGCCGAAGCGAGCCTGCAGGACAAGGCGAGGGCCGCCGTCGGGGCCTCCGGCTTCTATGCCCGCTGGCTGCCGAAACTGGTTGCCGGCGCGGGGATGGACCCGCGTTCCTACGCGGACTTCGGACGGTTGGGCAAGCAGTTGAGGTTCGTGGAGAGGTCCTCGCGCCGCCTGGCCCGCCAGACCTTCTACGCCATGGGCCGGTGGCAGGCCAAACTGGAGCACAAGCAGGCATTCCTGGGCAGGATCGTGGACATCGGCGCTGAGCTGTTTGCCATGGCGGCCTGCTGCACGCGGGCAGAACACATCCTCCGCACGCAGCCCGCGAACGGCGCCGCTGCGTTCGAGTTGGCCGAGGCGTACTGTGAACAGGCCCGCGTCCGGGTGGACGAATACTTCGACCAGCTATGGCGCAATACCGACGACGCCGACCGGCACCTTTCGCGCAAAGTCCTCGCCGGGGATTACGCCTGGCTTGAGGCTGGGGTGCTGGACCAGTCCGAAGGAACCGGGCCGTGGATCAGCGACGCGTCGCATGGCCCGTCCACCAAGGAGACACTGCACCGGAAATACCGGTAGGCCGTAGCCGGGGAAAGTCAGCGGACATCGCCATCCACATAGAACCACCGTTTGTTCTCCCGCACGAACCGGCTCAGTTCGCGCTGCACGCCGCGCTCCCCGTCCACCCGGTAGTGCGCAGCGAACTCCACCGTTCCCGTTGCGTCGAGGGGTCCGCCGCCCTGCGTGGACACAACGTCCAGGCGACGCCACTCCATCTGCGCATCCAGGTCCATCGCGGCCGGGCGGGTGCTGGCGTGCCAGGTCCGGAGGAGGTACTCCGGATCCAGGACCACAAAGGCTGAGTACCGGGAACGCATGAGTTGCCCGGCGGTGGGGGCGTCGGCCTGGCCACGGTGGAAGCGGCCGCAGCAGTGGTCGTACTGCTCGCCGGAAAGACAAGGGCAGGCGCCGTTGCGGAGTCGGCTGAGGTCAGGCGTCAATGTATACCTTTCCGGGGCGGTAAATGAGAGCTGGGCAACATATTTTCCCACGCGTTATAACAGCTTCGAAACAACCCCGCCTGAGGGTGGGGACGCGCGTGATTCCGTCGGTGCTGGCCCGTAGGCTAGAGATGCAAGCTGGGTGGGCAATGCGCGCATCACAAAACGACGGCCAGGGGAGGCTACGTGGAGGATCCGACAACACTCGCCATCAACCTGACGTACTTGGGCACACTGGGGATGGCCGTCCTCATGTTCCTGGGTCTCGGGTTGATCATCATCATCACTCTGGTGATAGCCGGAATCGGGCGACTGTTGTCAGTGGTACTCCTGGCCATGGTGGGCATCTTCCCCAAAAAGGACACCGTTGCGATCGTCCACTTGCCCCCGCGCCCACAGCACGTTCCCGCTCCGGCGGGTGCCGGCGTTGTGGACTCCGAACAAACCGTTGAGTCCCCGCTGGAAGACCTGGCCTACGAACCCGCCGGCTCCACACCCGCCCCCTCCCCTGCCCCTGAAACCGTCCCGGCAGCCGTTGCCCCGCCAAAGCGGGACCTCCTGGGGGATGTTCGACGCCGGCTCTCCGGGGCGTCTGCGGCCATCAAGGGCGGCGGGTGGAAAGCCAAGGTGGACCCCCGCAACCTTCCCAAGCCGGCGCAGGTCAAAGACTGGGCCACCAACACCTCCAAGACTGTGGTGGAGACCCAAACCCAACACCACCCCTTGATTGTTGCGGCCAGCAAGGAGCCTCCTGTGCTCTCCAAGGATTGGGCCGACGCCGTTGCCCGGGCGGATGAACGCGCAGCCGCACGGGCCAAAGCGGAGCAGCCCCCGGCGATAAAGGTCACTGTCCGCGATTTCGACGAGCCCGGTTCCACCAACGGCACTCCGTCCGGCCCCAAGGCCCCTGACACTCCGTCTTCCAACAGCGCCAAGCCCGGCGGCAACGGAAAGCAGGGCACAGCTGCCGGCACGGGTACCCCGGCGAAAAAGCCAAGCGGAGCCAAGCAGCCCGCCGGCGCCTCCCAAGGCAACACCTCCAAGCCGGCCGGGGAGCCCAAGCCGGCCCGCGAACCTGCTGCGCCCGCAACCGGACAGGGCGCCGGCACCCAAGGGGCCGGACAGAGCACCGGCACCCAGGGCGCAAGCACCGGCACCCAGGGCGCAAGCACCGGCGCCCAGGGCGCAAAGAAACCGGGCCCGGCGCCTTCCAGGAATGGAAAGACACCGAGCCCGATTCGAAAAGGTTCCCTCAGCGGCGCCAGCCGCAACAACTAGCTGGATGGGGCGGGTAACCCCTAAGCGGCCAGCTGCCGGAAGGACGCCCCGTGGTAGATCAAAGGGTTGGACTCGCGGTTGATGGTGGTGGCCTTGACCTCGAGGACCACAATCGCGTGGTCCCCGGCGGGCGTCTCGGACACGATCTCGCATTCGAAACCCAGCACTGCGCCGTCGATCAGCACTGCACCTGAGTCGCTGACGCTCGTTGCGATCCCGGCAAAGCGGTCGCGGTTCTTCGACGACAACTGAAGGCACGCTGCCTCCTGGCCCTCGGCGAGCACGGATACACCCAGGCGGTTGGCCTGCCGCAGCTTGGGCCATGTTGTGGAGGAATTCTGGACGGCGAACATCACCAGCGGCGGCTCCAGTGAAACGCCGACGGTAAAGGATGACGCCACCAGGGCCTCCGGCGTGAAATCCACCATTGTACTGAAGGCAGCCACTCCGGACGGGAACTGGGCAAAGGCAGTCTTGATCGCCGCTGTTTCTTCCGCTGCAGTCTGTGTCATTCCGGTGTCCCCTTTGTGCGTGTCTGTGAACTTCTTTCCCATGATTCACGCGTTCCGGGGAAGCTCAATATTTGTTGATCCGGAAGACATTTGTGTTGCCGCATGTCAAGAAATATCGCGAACTAAGGCGCCTTGCGTTACTCCGCAAGACGAAAAGCGAAGAAGTTCTACCGCTTGCGTTTCTGCCCGCCACGGTCCTGTGTAGCCTCGGTTGGACATCCAGCCCCACCACAGGAAGCCGACATGAGCCTCAACGAGCTACGAACGCTTGGACGCACTGGCGCCCTGATCAGCCCGCTTACCCTGGGCACGCTGAACTTCGGCACCGGGACAGCTCCCACGGGACCGGCCGAAAGTATCCGCATCATCAAGGCCGCCCTCGACGCGGGGATCACCAGCGTCGACACCGCGGACATCTACTCACAGGGCGAAGCAGAAACCGTGGTGGGACAAGCAATCCACAGCAGGCGCGACGACGTCTTCCTGGCCACCAAGTTCCACGGCCAGATGGGTTCCAACCCCGCGCATGCAGGAAATTCACGACGCTGGATCGTCCGCGCCGTGGAGGACAGCCTGCGTCGACTGAACACGGACCGGATCGACTTGTACCAAGCGCACCGGCCCGATTACAACACCGACCTCCTCGAAACCATCACGGCCCTGAACGACCTGATCCGCCAAGGCAAGATCCTCTATTACGGCACCTCCGTCTTCAGCCCGGCCCAGCTGGTGGAGGCGCAGTGGATCGCCAACACCAACCACCTCACACCGCCTGTGGTTGACCAGGTTCCCTACTCCCTGCTGGTGCGCGCCAACGAACGTGACGTTTTCCCCATCACCCAGCAATACGGCGTCGGGGTTTTGAGCTACGGACCGCTCGACGGCGGCTGGCTCGCCGGCGGTTACCGCCTGGGTGCGGGTCAGCCCGAAAGCTCCCGTGCGGCAGCTGTTCCGGGGCGGTTCGATGTCACGGCGCCCTTCAACCAGGCCAAGCTGCACGCGGCTGACGCACTCGCGCAGCTCGCGTCCCGCCACGGCCTCACGCTCATTCAGTTGGCGGTGGCGTTTGCCATGAACCACCCGGCCGTCACCAGTGTGATCATTGGCCCGCGGACCGAAGACCACCTGACCGACTATCTCAAGGCCGCGGACGTAGCGCTGAGCGATGCTGTCCTGGATGAGATCGACGACATCGTGGCGCCGGCCATCAACTTCCTTGAGCGCGACGCCGGTACCGTGGCCCCGCACCTGGAGTACCCGGAGCTTCGACGCCGGTAGTCGCCTGGCCGCCGCAATGAGGTATTGACGACCACGGACCCCGGCGTGATCCTTGACCTAACAGCTGCAGGGACACCGCAGCTTCAGGTCAAGTAGAACGCCGCCGCCATGGTCAAGCCACGTGTTTCACAGAGCACCGCCAAAGAACCCGCCGCCGGTCAGCCCACGGATGGTCCGCTGACCCAGGAAGAACTCCTCCTGGCCGGCAGAAACCACTCGATGCCGCTGGAAGCCCTGGCGCACGACATCACACCCGCGGGACTCCACTACCTGCTGATCCACTTCGACATCCCGCAGGTACCTGTTGACCAGTGGCGGTTGCGCCTGGGCGGGGCAGTTTCCCATTCTCTTGAGTTGAGCCTCGAAGACATCAAGGCACGCCCGTCCGTGACCATGCCCGTCACCCTGGAGTGCGCCGGAAACGGCCGGGCACTTCTGCAGCCCCGTCCGCTCAGCCAGCCTTGGCTTCAGGGCGCCGTGGGCACGGCGGAATGGACCGGAACGCCGCTGGCACCCCTGCTCGAGGAAGCCGGATTGGCGAGTGACGCCGTCGAACTTGTTTTCACCGGTGCCGACAGCGGCATCCAGGGCGGCGCCGAAGAGCCGTACGCGCGAAGCCTGAGCATCGACGAAGCCATGCACCCCGAGGTCATGCTGGTGTATGCCATGAACGGGCAACCGCTGCCCCCGCAGCATGGTTTTCCACTGCGGTTGCTGGTGCCGGGGTGGTACGGCATGGCCAGCGTGAAGTGGTTGACGTCCATCGAGGCCGTGACCTCGCGGTTCATGGGATTCCAACAGGCGGTGGCGTATCACTACCTGCAAGGTCCGGATGGACCTGGCCTGCCCGTATCGCACATCCGCGTCCGGTCGCTCATGGTGCCCCCGGGAATCCCGGACTTCTTCACCCGCCGGCGTGTGGTTGAAGCCGGTCCCGTCATGCTGCACGGCAAGGCGTGGTCCGGCCACGGCGAAATCGAGCGGGTCGAGGTGGGGATCGACGGCGAGTGGATGCCCGCCCAACTTGACGACCCCTTGGGCGACTTCGCCTGGCGGTCCTGGTCCGTGGTGTGGGTGGCCACGCCAGGCGATCACGTAGTGCGGTGCAGGGCCATGGATTCGTCGGGCGCGCTGCAGTCCACTGAGCAGGTGTGGAACTACCAGGGCATTGGGAACAACATGGCGCAGCGGGTTGAGGTGACGGTGCGGTAAAAGCCACGGCTAGACTCATCTGAATCATGAGTAGTTCTTCAAGCGTCCGCATCGACGCCTGGTTGTGGGCTGTCCGGGCCTACAAAACCAGGTCCCTCGCCACTGCCGCGTGCCGTGCCGGGCACATCCGCATCAATGGGAACCCTGTGAAGGCCTCGCAAACAGTGATCATCGGCGACACTGTTCGCATCCGCGAATCCGGCTGGGAACGCATCTACGAGGTCAGGCAGCTGATCGCGAAACGCGTCGGTGCCGAGGCCGCCTCCCACTGCTTCACCGACCACACTCCCCCGCGGCCCGTGATGCCCCAGCTTGGCCTCCCCCAGCGGGACCGCGGTGCTGGCCGGCCCACCAAGAAGGACCGGCGGGACATGGAGAAGCTGCGGGGGTAGCGCCCGGTTATCCACATGGGGCCGGTTCCCGCGTGATTCTTGTGATTCCCCCTGCCTAGACTGGCGGACATCACGTCTCAGCAGTCCTTGGGGAGTCTGTCATGCCACGCCGTTTTCCTTCCTTTTCCGTGCCTTCCTACCTCCTGGCTGCCGCCGTGGCGGGAGCTCTGCTTCTGGCCGGCTGCTCATCCGGCGGCGCTCCCTCCGGCACAACCACGACGACGGCGACCCCCACCGTGAGTGCGCCGGCCAGTCCTTCGGAAAGCCCATCGCCTGTCGGCTCGACCACGGGCGCGTACAAGCCTGCGGATGCAAAGGGCCGGGCCGAGAATGTGCCGGTGCCGGTGATGCCGGCGGCGGCGCGGGAGAACACGAAGGAGGGGCTGGAGGCGTTTATTCGGTATTGGTACGCGGTGAAGAGCTACGCGAACGAGACGGGAGACGTGCAGACTCTCAGGAGTCTGCACACATCAGAGTGCGGTGTCTGCACTCATATGGTCGAGCTAACCCTTGAGAGCTACGAGTCGGGGCGTTGGATATCCGGCGGCAAGTTAAGTACCGGCGCATTTCTGATCGAAGGCGAATCCCTCGTCCCCCATTCTCACGCCCGAATTCAAGTGATGCAGGACGAAATTCACTACTACAACGCAAATGGAAGTGAAGGACGGCCTTCAGACGCGGCGACCAATGACGTTTTCCTGGTGATCGCAGCTTTCGAAGGGGAGTGGAAGGTGACGCAGTCCGGTGTCCTACGTTGAGCGGTATCGCCTTCTTACCAGCATTGCCGGGCTGGTTATCTTGCTACTGGTGTTTCCGGCCACAGCAGTCGCGGGAGACAATCACGAAACTTGGGGCAGCCTCAACCAGTCGACAGGCAACGTCGACTTCGGGGCGATCTACAGGGTAGATCCTGTCACCGGCGCCTCGAAGTCCGTCCTTGGAGGACCCGGAACAGCCACCACCGAGGATCCGAATCAGTACATGGCCGATACTCATTGCCGGGCTGATGGTCCGGACACCGTGGACCCGGGCTGTTTGGCCCTGTCCTGCCCACCCCCGGCCACCGGAGGCGCGGAAGGCACCCCGGTGATCTGGAAACAAGCACCCAAAGCCATCACCAATCCCGGCTGGACCGACTGGATCCCCGTCAGCGGCCCAACCTGCCTCTACACCGAAGAACCCGCAGACGTCCTGGCCGAGATCGCCGCACGGATCCTCACCGACTTCCAACACCTGCCCATCAACCCCGGCACCGTGGAAATCCAACCCTTCCCCCACACCCTCATCGGCGCACCCACCAACACCTACACCACCGCCACAACCCAGACCTTCAACACCACCATCCTCGGCCAAAACGTCCACCTGACCGCCACCCCCACCAGCCACACCTACACCTACGGCGACGGCACCACCCTCGGACCCACCCCCGACCACGGCGCCCCACTGCCCGAAAAACACTGGCTCCAGGACAAAACCCGCACCAGCCACACCTACACCACCACCGGGAACTACCCCATCACCGTGACCACCACCTTCACCGGAACCTACTCCGTCAACAACGGCCCACCCCTGCCCATCAACGGCACCCTCAACCTCACCACCCCACCCAAAACCATCCACGCCTGGAAAACAGAACGAGCCCTCGTCGCCGACACCTGCGAAGAAAACCCCACCTCATGGGGCTGCCCACAAAACCGATAGACGACCGCTAAACACGGGCGCAGCAGAGCACTGGTTTTCCACATAAACCTACTGATCGGTTCAACGGACGAATGACCGCACATACTGTGGTTCTGTGATACCTCCCTCCGTCAAAAGGACGCATCAGACCATCGGGCAGAGTGGCGTGTCAGCAGCTTCGGCAGATTCTCTGGACGTGGTTTCTCCCCCTGAGCAAGTTTTCCGTCAGGAACCTCAACAGGGCGACACTAACAAGACAAGATCCGCGCTTCGGCCCGGAAAACAGTGATTTAGGAGAACCAGGTGTCCGGCGGGCCCATGAACAGCAGGAAACTGAAGACGGCAGCGACGCCGGCCAGCACAACAACCACAGCAAGAATCGGATTACCGAGCACCCAGGCCTGCGCCTTTTCCAGGGCTCCCTGGGGCTTTTCGCCACCAGCAGCGAGCCGCCACCCGCCGTCGAGCATTCCACGGCGGTCCAGTGACTTCTCGACCGGAATGGTTGCGTACGGAATAACCGCGGACACAACCGCGAGGACACCAACCGGGGCAGACCATTTTTGGTTGATCCAGGTGAAGACGGCCGTGGCGGCGTAGCACAGGAAGACGAAGCCATGAATGCCGCCGGCAATGCTGACACCGATATCGGTGGTCCTGGTGACGTACTTAAGGAACAGCCCGATCAGCAGCAACGTCCAGGTCACGGCTTCGGCGAAGGCTACGGTACGGAACAGGGCGCGCGGCTGCATGGAAATCCTCGTCTGGGAATTGATTGTCACGTCCAAAGTTACCGTGGACGTGAAGGGTCGCTCATTTAACGGTGGGCAGCGACTGGGCGTTCCTGATGCGTGAATCACCAAATTCGAGGGGCAAGGGAGCGATTTCCACGGACGGTTCGTGGCGGGTCCGCGTTTTGCCGATGGCCACATGGGGAATCCAACGCGGCGAACGGTAACCCAAGGCCCGGGAGCTGAGGATGAAGTCGTCGATGTTGTCCAAGCCAAGTTGGTCCAGCAGCACATGGAGGCCTTGAACCAGAAGGGACTGATAATCGTGGACGGCCTGGGGCACTCCCACTTCCAAGGCAGCCACGCGTCCGCCGCCAAGAGAGACGAGCATGCTCGACTTGCCAAGGAACCCTTCCAGAACCGGCAGCGCATGAAGCCACGCCACGATTTCCGCCCTGACCTCTTCGGCCTTCGCCCTGCCGCTGGTCCAGGAAACGATGTCGCCTACCAGATCGTCCAGTATCCCTACATGGAGCAGCGTCATGTGGAGGCCTGCCGGTTTCCGAAGCGATTCGACGTACATTCCGAGCCTTTCGAAGTCCTCCGTCCCGCTTCCCACACGCAGAACCGGCACCTCCACCGTGATCCGGGACGCGTGAGCCGTACCTTCGACCGGGTCATGACCTGTCATGGTTGCATTATGCGCCGGGCTGCAGGGGTGCGTGAATGCGTGTTGGCGGGGAACTGGCAGGCTCATTCGATTGTCGTCGTACGGCGACAAATGCAAAAGTCGCCGTACGACGACAAAACAACCATCCGATCACAACAGGAGTTTCTCTTGAGAACAGTCCGCGAGGCTGGGCCACTGATCAGGGAGCTTCGCGAGGAGCAGGGCTGGACCCAAGCAGAGTTGGCCCGCCGCGCGTCTGTCTCACGAAGTTTCGTGATCGACGCCGAGGCCGGCAAGGCAACCGTGGAGGCATCGAAATTCATGGATCTGTTCCAGGCTCTGGGATTCGAAATTGCCATACGCGACGTCGGTACCGGCAACGTCCGGTGGTGAGCCCGCCCTATCGCGGCCTGCTGACCGTCTGGACACGAGCTGATTCACAGCCGCTAACCCCCAAACCGTGAAGCAGTCCTTTCAGCGTTGACAGGGTCTTGTGACCCGTGCCATATTCGTAGCGTGAACCTGTCAGACAGCCGGACAGCCGGACAGCAAGGCGCGGATCAGAGCCGAGCGACGCCTACCCCCATCTCGCGCATCTCCGCAGCTGAGGCGGTCTTCGCAGCGCTGAGGAGGGCAATCGAGGGTGGCCAGTTCGACATCGGCACCAAGCTCAGCTCCGAAGCCACGCTCGCGGCGCAGTACGGCGTGAGCCGATCCGTCATCAGGGAAGCCCTCCGGTCCTGCAACACGCTGGGACTCACCACCACAAAAACGGGCAAGGGCACCTTCGTCGTGGCAAACAAGGTCGCTAATGACCTTACCTTGGGCCAGTACAGCGCCCGCGATCTTAACGAAGCCCGACCCCATATCGAGATCCCCGCCGCCGGCCTCGCCGCCCAGCGGCGAACCGAAGAAGAGCTGGAGCACCTCAAAGAGATCGTCCAGGAGATGCTCAACGAAACCGACCCCGAAGCCTGGGTGAACCTGGACGCAAGCTTCCATTCCGCCGTCGCGCGCGCCAGCGGCAACCGCGTCTTCGCGAGCGTCGTGCAGGACATCCGCGATGCCTTGGCCCACCAGTCCGAGACCCTCAACCTGGTGGCCGACCGCCAGCACCGCTCGGACGAGGAACACGTCGCAGTGCTCGAGGCGATCGAAGCCGGAGATGCCGACGCCGCCAGCAAAGCGATGGCCGACCACCTCCGGGCCGTCAGCGTGGCACTGGACACGATCCTCAGCAAATGAACCACCCAAAGGACAGCATGCCCGCAGCAACGGCCCACCAAGCAACGGCCCAGCAAGCGCCCCATCACCAGCACACACCTGCGTCAACGCCCAACCACGTCCCTCTGGTGGAGCAGACCCGCGACGGTCTGGTGGAAAGCATCCATTACGGCTCCCTGATCGCACTGAACGCAGACGGCAGCACAGCCCTGGCTGCCGGACAGCCGGAAGCGCCGATGTACCCACGGTCGAGCCTCAAGCCGCTGCAGGCCGTGGCGCTCCTGAAGGCAGGCCTGGACATCCCGGAAGAACTGCTGGCCCTGACCGCGGCCAGCCATTCGGGCGGCAGGATGCACCGCGATGGAGCCGCTGAAATCCTTCGCCTATACGGCCTGACACCAGCGAATCTAGGCAACAGCACGGACCTCCCGTACGGCGTGAAAGAGCGGGAAGAATGGCTCCGCGACGGCAACGGTCCCACGCAGCTGGCACAGAACTGCTCCGGCAAGCACGCCTCCATGACCGCCGTGTGTGTCATCAACGGCTGGCCGGTTGACAGCTACCTCCACCCGGAGCACCCGCTCCAGGTCCTGGTCCGGGACACCATCACGGACCTGACCGGCGAGGAAGCCGCCGCGGTCAGCACGGATGGTTGCGGCACGCCGCTTTTCGCGCACTCGCTGCACGGCATGGCCCGGGCGTATGGCCGGCTGGCTGCGGCGGATGAAAGCACCACCGAGGGCAAGGTTGCCCACGCCATGCGCCGCTACCCGGAGATGGTGGCCGGCGAGGGCCGCGATGTCACCGCTCTCATGCGGGCCGTCCCGGGGCTGCTGGCGAAGGACGGCTTCGAGGGCCTCCAGCTGGTGGGCCTGCCGGACGGCCGTGGCGTTGCCGTCAAAATTTCCGACGGCGGGGACCGCGCGCGCATGCCGGTCACCGTTGAGGTGCTTCGCCGGTTGGGGTTCGACGGCGGCACTTTGGACCCGCTTCAGAGCCCACCCGTGCTGGGCGGCGGCCTTCCGGTCGGCGAACTGCGTGCGGCCCGGATTTTCACCACGAACTAAAGGACAGCTATGACCACCGTCGATCAGGCGATCCCCGTCCGTTCAGAACACGACCTCCTGGGAGACCGCGATGTTCCCGCAGACGCGTATTGGGGTGTTCATACGCTCAGGGCCATCGAAAACTTCCCCATTACTGGGCAGCCTCTTTCCACCAACAAGCACCTGGTGAGGGGCCTGGCAGCGGTGAAGCAGGCAGCCGCACGCACCAATCATGAGCTCGGACTCCTGGACGCGGAACGGGCCGATGCCATTGAGCGGGCCTGCCAGGACATCCTGGACGGCAAACTCCAGGACCAGTTCATGGTGGATGTAATCCAGGGCGGCGCGGGCACCAGCTCCAACATGAACGCCAACGAGGTCATCGCCAACCGCGCGCTGGAAATCCTTGGCCACCCTAAGGGCGACTACTCCAAGCTGCACCCGAACGACCACGTCAACCTGAGCCAGTCCACCAACGACGTCTACCCGACAGCGGTGAACCTGGCCACGATCTTCTCCGTCAAGGAACTCCTTGAAGCCCTGGAAGAACTCGAAGTAGCCTTCGCTGAGAAGGGCCGCGAGTTCCGCACCGTAGTGAAGATGGGCCGCACCCAACTCCAGGACGCCGTCCCCATGACCCTTGGCCAGGAATTCGGTGGCTACGCCGTCACCATCGGCGAGGACCGGGCTCGTCTGGACGAATCGCACATGCTCATCCACGAGATCAACCTCGGAGCCACCGCGATCGGCACCGGTCTGAATGCGCCGTCAGGCTATGCGGAGGCCGCATGCCGCCACTTGGCCGACGTCACGGGTCTTCCGCTTATCACGGCTGCCGACCTGATTGAGGCCACCCAGGACGTTGGGGCGTTCGTGCACCTGTCCGGTGTCCTGAAGCGCGTGGCCGTGAAGCTTTCCAAGATTTGCAACGACCTCCGCCTGCTGTCCTCCGGGCCGCGCGCGGGATTGGGTGAGATCAACCTGCCGGCAGTACAGTCCGGCTCGTCGATCATGCCCGGCAAGATCAATCCGGTGATCCCGGAAGTGGTCAGCCAGGTGGCTTATGAAGTCATCGGCAACGATGTCACCGTCACCATGGCCGCGGAGGCAGGCCAGCTTCAGCTCAATGCCTTCGAACCGATCATTGTGCACAGCCTGCACAAGAGCATCTCCCACCTGGAAGCGGCGTGCCGAACCCTTACGGCACGCTGCGTCCGGGGAATCACAGCTAATACCGAGCGGCTACGGCTTACCGTGGAGCAGTCGATCGGTCTCGTCACGGCATTGAACCCCCATATCGGTTATGCCTCAGCCACTGCCATCGCCCAGGAAGCGCTGGCCAGCGGCAAGGGTGTTGCGGAACTCGTCCTGGAGCACGGTCTGTTGACCGCAGCCCAGCTGGAAGAACTGCTCAGCCCGGAACGTCTGGCAAACCTCAGCAAGTAGGCCGCCAAGGCCAGATTCCCAGCGCGGCTCGTGTGAGCCGTGTCGCCTGCAAGGCAAACACCCAAAGAGGCCCTGTCCTGCGTGCCCGGACCCCGACCGCCGGCACACAGGACACCCCAACAGGACACCCCTAAGGATTCCCATGACCAACCAACCCATCACGGACCACACGGTTCCGGCCCAAGCGCACGCCAGCGAGAAAGCCCTCCACACGGAGGACAAGGGCTACCACAAGGACCTGAAACCCCGTCAGATCCAGATGATCGCCATCGGCGGCGCCATCGGCACGGGCTTGTTCCTTGGCGCCGGCGGCCGGCTCAACGCGGCGGGCCCTTCGCTGGTCATCGCCTACGCCGTTTGCGGCTTCTTCGCGTTCCTGATCCTGCGTGCGCTGGGCGAGCTGGTACTGCACCGCCCGTCGTCGGGTTCTTTTGTCTCCTACGCCCGTGAGTTCTTCGGCGAGAAGGCAGCATTCGTGTCCGGCTGGTTCTACTGGATCAACTGGGCCACCACAACGATCGTGGATATCACGGCGGCTGCCCTCTACATGAACTTTTTCGGCAAGTATGTCCCTTGGATGGGCGCGGTCCCGCAGTGGGCCTGGGCGCTGATCGCCCTGGTGGTGGTCCTGAGCCTGAACCTCGTTTCGGTGAAGGTCTTCGGTGAACTCGAGTTCTGGTTCGCCCTGATCAAGGTCGCCGCCCTGGTGGCGTTCCTGCTGGTGGGCACCTACTTCGTCATCTTCGGCACCCCCGTGGACGGCCAGGAAGTCGGCTTCAGCCTGATCACCGACAACGGCGGCATCTTCCCGAACGGCCTGCTGCCCATGATCATCCTGATGCAGGGTGTGTTGTTCGCCTACGCCTCGATCGAGCTCGTGGGTACCGCCGCCGGCGAGACCGCGAACCCGGAGAAGATCATGCCCAAGGCCATCAACTCCGTGGTCTTCCGTATCGCGGTCTTCTACGTTGGCTCCGTCATCCTGCTGGCCTTGCTCCTGCCGTACACCTCCTACGAAAAGGGCGTCAGCCCGTTCGTGACCTTCTTCGGTTCCATCGGCGTCCAGGGCGTGGACGTCATCATGAACCTGGTGGTCCTCACCGCCGCACTGTCCTCCCTGAACGCCGGCCTGTACTCCACCGGCCGCATCCTCCGCTCCATGTCCGTGGCCGGTTCCGCTCCCAAGTTCGCCCAGCGCATGAACAAGGCCGGTGTTCCCTATGGTGGTATCGCCATCACGGCAGGAGTCTCCCTTCTGGGTGTCCCGCTGAACTACCTCGTCCCCGCCCAGGCTTTCGAGATCGTGCTGAACGTCGCTTCCGTGGGCATCATCGTCACGTGGGCCACGATCGTCCTGTGCCAGATGCAGTTGAAGCGCTGGGCGGACAAGGGCTGGCTGAAGCGGCCGTCGTTCCGGATGTTCGGCGCCCCTTACACGGGCTATCTCTCCCTGCTGTTCCTGGTGGGCGTGCTGGTGATGGTCTTCATTGACTCCCCGCTGACCATGCTGGTTACCGCCATTGCGTGCGTGCTGATGGTGGTTGGCTGGTTCATGTGCCGCAAGCAGATCCACGAGATTGCTGCAGCCCGTGACGGCTACACCGGTAGTGCGCCCGTGGTTGCCAACCGCCCCCTGCGCGGCGGCGACTCGTAGCACTACCCGTTAGCGCCCGACGGCGGCACCCGGGTTCCGTACCAGCGGAACGCGAGTGCCGCCGTCGTTGGTTAACGCCCCCAACTGGGTCGCATTTGTGCGCGTTTTGACGGCTCATAACGCGCACTAATGCGACCCAGTTGGGTGAGGACGCGGCGAACCCAGACATCCGATCATTGGTGATTAGTATTGGTCCATGGCTGTCACAGATGAGGCGATCGGCAAGATCAAGGACATGCTGATCCGCGGGGAACTGAAAGCCGGCGACAGGCTCCCGCCGGAGAAGGAGCTGAGCGAACGGCTCGGGCTGTCCCGCAGTTCGCTCCGGGAAGCCGTCAAAGCACTGGAACTCATCCGTGTCCTGGATGTCCGGCGCGGCGATGGCACGTATGTGACCAGCCTCGATGCCAAGCTGCTGAACGAGGCCGTGGCGTTCGTAGTCGACCTGCACCAGGACCGGTCCATCCTTGAACTCTTTGAGGTCCGACGAATCCTGGAACCGGCCACCGCCCATCTGGCCGCCGGCAAGATCACGCCTGAAGCCATCGACAAACTGCGGGGCACGATGGACGGCATTGACGAGAACACCCCCGTGGAAGAGCTCGTGGCACACGACCTCGAGTTCCACAGCATCATCACCGACGCCGCGGGAAACGACTACCTGGGAAGCCTGCTGGAAGCCCTGTCCAGCAGCACCGTGCGGGCAAGGATCTGGCGCGGCCTCACGCAGGAAAAGGCCGTGGCGCACACACTGTCCGAGCACCGCGCCATCGCCGACGCCCTGGAACGGGGAGATGCGGAGCTCGTCAGAGCCTTGGTGACCGTGCACATCAGCGGCGTGGAGAGCTGGCTTCGGCAGGCCCTCTAGCCCTTTGCGGTCAACCCGTACACGCGGGTCGCTGTTCCTTCCAGCACGGCGTCCTGCTCGGCGGGGCTGAGCGTGGCAACGAGTTCCAGCAACACATCCACGGTCCGCCCGTACGGTGCCCCGAGGGTGCTCACCGGCCAGTCGCTTCCCAGCATGAGGCGCTCCGGCCCAAAGGCATCGACCGCGAGGGAAAACACCTCCCGCAACGAATCCGCCGAGTAGTCAACCCCGGAGACGTGCAGTCCGGACAGTTTGGCCACGGCATTCTCCTGCCGGGCCAAAGACGCGATGCCGGCCCGCCACACGTCCATCCCCGAAGGATCAGCGAGCGGCGGCTTGCCCAGGTGGTCCAGGACAACGGTCAGCTCGGGCAGTTCGCGGGCAAGCCGGATGGTGGCGCCCAGATGCCGCGGAAAGGCGTCGGGAACGTCGAACACCAGCCCGCGGCGCGCCACGAGCGCCAAGGATTCCCGGACAGCGGGCAGCTCCAGGAAATCATCCCGCGGGTCATCGTGGACCAGATGCCTCACGCCACGGAACAGCGGGTTCGCGGCGAACCTGTCCAGCTGGCCGGCGGCCTCAAACGGCGCATCAAGCCGCAACCAGCCCACCACTCCCAGCACCCACGGTTGCCGCGCGGCCACGGCAAGCATGCTCTCTGTGTCGGCCATGGTGTCGTCAGCCTGGACCAGCACCGCGCCGCGCATCCCGGCAGCCTCAAGGACTTCCCGCGCCTCCTCCTCCTGGAAGCTACGGAACAACCGACCGTGCTGCGGGCCAAGCCACGCGTAGGGACGGACACCGCCGGTCACGAAGGTTTCCAGGCTCCACAAATGCAGATGCGCGTCAATCACGCCCGGCGGCCTCCAGCGCGGCCCACAGCTCCTCCGGCACGGACTCCGCCATGCGGGCCGCATTGGCGGCTACTTGTTCAGGAGCACTGGCGCCGACAGTCACGTTGACCACGGCGGGGTGCCGCAACGGAAACTGGAGGGCCGCCGTCGGAAGTTCCACGCCAAAGTCCCGGCAGACGGCCGCGAGCGCCCTTGCGCGTTCGACGACGGCCCGCGGGGCTTGTTCATAGTTGTAGTGAGCGTCGTCCGGGACGTCCGGCCGGGCCAGCAGCCCGGAGTTATAGACGCCAACATTTACGACGCCGGTGCGGCGCTCCAGACATCGTTCGAGCAAGGGGACGCTGGGCTGCTCCAGCAGGGTGTACCGTCCGGCGAGCATGACGAGGTCGAGATCGGCGGCTTCGACGCATTCGAGGGCGGCTTCGGCCGAGTTAAGGCCTACGCCAATGGCTTTGACAATGCCCTCGGCGCGCAGCTTCTCCAGGGCCGGTAGTCCCTGCGAGATGCCCGCCTGGAGGTCATGGACGTCGGCGTCGTGGAGATAGGCGATGTCTACGTGGTCAAGGCCCAGCCGCTCCAGGGAGTCTTCCAGGCTCCGCCGGATGCCGGCCTCCGAAAAATCCCAAACGCGTTCCTTGTCCGCGGGAACGTCGAAGCCCTCGGGGTCCCGGCCACCGCGCGAGGACGGTTCCAGGATGCGGCCCACTTTGGTGGAAATGACGAAGTCGTCGCGGGGCTTGTCGCGGAGTACTGCACCAAGGCGTTGTTCAGACAGGCCCAGGCCGTAATGCGGTGCCGTATCGAAGTAGCGGATGCCCGCGTCCCATGCAGCGAGGACCGTGGCAAGCGCCTCCCCGTCCGGCATGGCCCGGTACAGGTTTCCGATACCGGCCCCGCCGAAGCCAAGCTTGCCAAGTTTGCCCGGTCCCCACGCCTTGCCCCGATCAGGTGAAGTCATGGCAATTCCCATACCTTTTGGATACCCGAATCGTTGCCGGAGTAATCGTCCTGGACCTCAAGTAGTTCGGCCATCCGTGCTTGCCAGGGCACGTTGGCCGGATGGTCGGCGAGCGCCCGGCGCATGGCCTGGTAGTCGTCCACGTCCACCACGTGGAAGAGGTCCTGGCCGCTGCGCCAAATCCGCCAGTTACGAACGCCGGCTTCCTTCAGGGCGGCCACCAGTTCCGGCGGGATGTTCGCATGCGCCTCCGCGTAGGCAGCCTCGACGCCTGGCTTGAGCCGGGTGTGGAGTGCGATCGACTCAGCCATGTGCGGCCTCCGGTTTCAGGAAAAGTTCCAGCACCGGCACGGCGACGTTGGGTCGCTGCAAGGGAAGCTTGATGGTCAGGGTTCCCGGAGGCTGGCCGCCGGGTGTCATGTTCATGGCCTGCTGTCCCGGATCCACTTCGCGAAGGAAGACCTCCGAGGCATCGTTGAGGAGTTGGGCGTATTCCACTTTGCCGGCCAGCTCCGGAAGGTGAACGTACTCGAAAGGCCACGCAAAGAGGTGAACATACAGCCGGTCTCCGCACTGGGTGTAGCGGGCATCAGGTGGCGCCGTAAACCGGGATGGACCGGCGCCGTAGATGGAGCGGGCATGCAGCCTCGTCCACTCCCCGATCCCCTCCAAGGATGCGAGCGCGCGAGGATCAATGTTTCCCCGTCCCGTGGGCCCGACGTTGAGCAGCAGGTTCCCGCCCTTGGACACTCCGTCCACAAGCATGCGGATGAGCAGGTCGACGGACTTGTAGTCCAGATTGTCCCTGTCATAGCCCCAACTGCCGTTCAGGGTCTGGCAGGCTTCCCAGGTGACCGGCACGCCGTCGAGCATCATGGGAGCGGCCGGCTGGTACTGTTCCGGCGTGACAAAGTCACCCGGGATATCCAACCGGTCATTGACCACAATCCCCGGCTGAAGTTCCCGGACCATGGCCAGCAGCGCCTCCGAGTCCCAGTCTTTCCGGCCCTTGCCGTCCCGGAAATCGCCGTGGTCGGCGTAAGAGAAGTCGAAGAACAGGTAGTCGATGGTGCCGTAGTTGCTCAGGAGCTCACGCACTTGGCCGTGCAGGTACTCGCGGTAGCGGGCCATGTCGCGGCCGCTGTTGAGGCGTTCGACGTCGGCGGCGTTGCGTTGCGGGTGGACGCCGTCGATGGTGAAATCCGGATGGTGCCAGTCGATCAGCGAATGGTAAAAGCCCACTTTGAGCCCCTCCGCCCGTAGCGCCTCGACATAGGGCCCGATCAGGTCCCGGCCCGCGGGAGTGTTGGTGGCTTTGTAGTCAGTCAAGGCCGAGTCCCAGAGGCAGAAGCCGTCGTGGTGCTTGGTGGTGAGGACCACGTACTTCATCCCGGCGTTGCGGGCGGTGCGTGCCCAGTCCCGGGGGTCGTAGAGGTCGGGATCGAAGCGGCGGAAGTACTGTTCGTAGTCCTTCACAGTGATCTCTTCCCGATTCATCACCCACTCGTGGCGGGCGGGGAGCGCGTATAGGCCCCAGTGCACAAACATGCCGAAACGGGCTTCTTCGAACCAGGGTGCGTGCTTGATCAATGCTTGTCCTTCCAGACGGGACCGTCGGGGAAGCTGTACTCAGCCAGTGTTTCACGAAGCATTTCGGTGCCGGCTCCAGGCGACGACGGCGGCCAGTAAACACCTGCATGCACGTCCACCGGATCAACGAAATGTTGGTGCAGATGGTCGACGAACTCGATCATCCGGTCTTCCTTGCTTCCGGACACGGCGACGTAGTCGAACATGGACAGGTGCTGCACAGCCTCGCAGAGACCGACTCCACCGGCGTGCGGGCACACCCGGACGCCGAACTTGGCCGCGAGCAGCAGGATGGCGATGTTCTCGTTGACTCCGGCCACGCGGGCAGCGTCAATCTGCAGCACATCCAAGGCACGTGCTTGGAGCATCTGCTTGAAGACCACCCGGTTCTGGACGTGTTCTCCCGTGGCCACGGGGATGGGCGCTACCCCGCGGGCGATGGCGGCATGCCCCAGGATGTCGTCCGGGCTGGTGGGTTCCTCGATCCACGCGATGTCATACGGGGCCAGATGTGCCATCCAGTCAATGGCCTGCTGCACGTCCCAACGCTGGTTGGCGTCCACGGCGATCCGGATGTCCGGCCCCACCGCAGCCCGGGCTGCCCGCACCCGCCGGATGTCGTCCTCCAGGGAAGCCCCGACCTTCAGCTTGATTTGGGTGAATCCGTCGGCCACGGCTTCCTTGGCCAGCCGCGAAAGTTTCTGGTCGCTGTATCCCAGCCAGCCCGGCGTCGTGGTGTACGCGGGGTAACCCTCGGCGCGAAGTGCGGCTTTGCGCGCTTCCCTCCCGGGTTCGGCGGCACGGAGCAAGGTGAGTGCCTCGTCCGGAGTGAGGGCATCGGTGAGGTACCGGAAGTCCACGAGGGAAACGAGCTCTTCCGGACTCATCCCGCTCAACAATTCCCACAGCGGAAGACCTGCCCGTTTGGCCTTCAGATCCCAGAGGGCGTTGACCACGGCACCGATCGCCATGTGCATGACGCCCTTCTCGGGCCCCAGCCAGCGCAACTGGGAATCGTGGGCCAGCAGTTTCCAGGCAGCACCCATGTCGCCGAGGAGTTCCTCAACGTTGCGGCCCAGCAAATGGTCTTTTAGGGCGCCGATCGCTGCAGTCTCGACGTCGTTGCCGCGGCCGATGGTGAACACGAAACCGTGACCCTCAAAGCCGTCGCCGGCGTCGGTGCGGATGACCAGGTAGGCGGCCGAATAGTCGGGGTCCGGGTTCATGGCATCCGAGCCGTCGAGTTCAAGGGAGGTGGGAAAGCGGATATCGAAAGTATCCACAGCGGTAACGGTGCTCATGCGGCTCCTGCGCGTCGACGGGCTTCACGAATTGCCACGAGCCTAAACATCCGATGTCTGCCTTGTCAACGGGTCACATTTCTGTATTGTGGAGGAAAACAGCACACTAGAGCTCGGATGTTAGTCCCGAACGCACGGAGGAAGCCATGACCTTGAAATTCGCCAGGCTGGGTACGGCCGGAAACGAACAACCGGCCGTCATTTCCAAGGACGCCAGCGGCACCGAGAAGTACTACAGTCTCTCGTCTCTGACCAAAGACATCGACGGCGCCTTCCTTGCCGCGGACGGCATCGCCCGCACCCGTGAAGCTCTGGAGTCCGGCGAACTCAAGGAAATTTCCGTGGACGGCGTCCGCATCGGAGCACCCGTCGCGCGCCCCGGCAACGTCATTGCGATCGGGCTCAACTACACAGCCCACGCTGCCGAGTCCGGTGCCACGCCGCCCGAGGTTCCCGTGGTGTTCCTCAAGCCGGGCAACACCATCAGTGGCCCGTTCGACGCCGCGCCCATCCCGCCGTCGTCGGAGAAGTACGACTGGGAAGTGGAACTTGCGATCGTGATCGGCAAGGAAGCGTCATACCTTTCCTCTGTCCCTGAAGCGGAAGCGTGCATCGCCGGCTACGCCGTGGCCAACGACCTCTCCGAGCGCGATTACCAGATTCCGGGCGCGGCCGGACAGTGGACCAAGGGCAAATCCCTGCCGGGTTCCACTCCCCTGGGTCCGTGGCTGGTTCCGGCGAGCGACATCGACGCCGGAAATCTGCGCCTGCGCACCACCGTCAACGGTGAATCCCGTCAGGACTCCAGCACGTCGGACATGATCTTCGATCCGGCCACGATCGTGCACCACCTCAGCCAATACATGGTCCTTGAACCGGGAGACGTGATCATCACGGGCACTCCGGAAGGCGTCGCACTGTCCGGACGCTTCCCGTTCATCCAACCCGGCGATGTGGTGGAACTGGAGATCGAGGGACTCGGACGCCAACGTCAGGAGTACTACCGCGCGGCGGCCGGATCAGCCCGCCCGGCTACGTTCGCCAGCACCCACGCCTGAGACATGGGGACCACGGTGGGCAACGACTTCGAAGGCCTTGCAGCACTCGTCACCGGGGGTGCCTCCGGGATCGGGGCGGCCATTGCGGACCGCCTCGCCGCCGGAGGAGCCCAAGTGGCCGTCCTGGACCTCTCCCCGGCAGGCAGTCCCCACTACGGCGTTGAATGCAACGTGGGCGACGACGCCTCGGTGCGCGCCGCCGTCGAACGCGTGGCGCAAGAGTTCGGCCGCCTGGACGTCGTGGTCAACAACGCCGGCATCGGCGCCCAGGGCGACATCGCCGCAAACGACGACGACGAGTGGCTGCGTGTCCTCAACGTCAATGTGGTGGGCATCGCGCGCGTCAGCCGCGCGGCCCTGCCCTACCTCCGTGAGTCACCCGCCGCAGCGATCGTCAACACCTGCTCAATCGCTGCGACTGCGGGGCTGCCGCAGCGTGCGCTGTATTCGGCGTCGAAGGGCGCTGTCCTGTCGCTGACGCTCGCCATGGCGGCGGACCATGTCCGCGAGGGCATCCGCGTCAATTGCGTAAACCCCGGAACCGTGGACACGCCTTGGGTCGGCCGGCTGCTGGACGCCGCCGTCGATCCGGCTGCCGAGCGCGCAGCCCTCAACGCGCGCCAGCCGCATGGTCGCCTGGTGGATCCAGCGGAGGTTGCAGGCGCGGTCGCCTACCTCGCGAGCCCGCTGTCAGGCTCGACGTCGGGAACCTCGCTGGCGGTCGACGGCGGCATGCAGGGTCTGCGGCTGCGTCCGGTTCAGTAGGGACCCACGTAACGCAACGGTCCCGCAACCTCCTGTTCGCCGGGGTTCGCCTATGCTCAACTCCAAGGCATCAACGGCGATTCACCTAGCAGACCCAGGAGACACAGCCATGACGAATTGGCGTATCAGGGACTTCCACTCGTCCGATCTGGACGGCATCCTGCACCTGTGGGAGTCGCTCAAGGCCGATGGCGTGGAGCCGGTGTACGCCCTGTCCGAGGTGTTGGCTTCCTGCGAGAAGGACCACGCCGTGGTGGCGGTCCAGGGCGACCAAGTGGTCGGAGCCGCCGTCGGACGCGCCGCGCACGATCAGGGCTGGGTAGTCTTCCTGGCCACGCTGACCGAGTTCCGCGGGCGAGGGATCGGCACCTCGCTGCTGTCCGCCGTCGAAAACCGCATGGCCCCGCACGGCCTGAACAAACTCTCCGCGCTCATGCCGGAAACCGAAACCCGGGTGGAAGCCTTCCTGGGGCGCGGGTTCGTGGTCAAGAAGAACCTGCGCTACTTTGAACGGACCATCCCCGTCCAACGCCAGGAACTCGAACCGCTCAGCCTGCTCGGCGGACGCATCCTGGCCCGGGACCTGTGGGAAAACGTCGCCGGCATGAAGCGCGAGAAGGAACTCCTGGAACGGCGCCTCGTGCTGCCCCTGGCTGAAGCCGACCTCGCCGACGAATATGGCGTGGTCCCGCCGCGTGCTGTGGTGCTGTTTGGCCCTCCCGGCACGGGCAAGACCACGTTCGCCAAAGCCATTGCGTCCCGGCTGGAATGGCCGTTCGTGGAAGTCTTCCCCTCCCGGCTGGCCTCCGATCCCAAGGGCTTGGCCGGTGCCCTCCGTGAGACGTTCCTGGAAGTCGCCGAGCTGGAACATGCTGTGGTCTTCATCGACGAGGTGGAGGAAATTGCCTCGCAACGCGCTGGCGATCCGCCTTCACCACTGCAGGGTGTCACGAACGAACTCCTCAAGATCATCCCGGCCTTCCGCGAACAGCCCGGGCGTCTGCTGGTGTGCGCCACCAACTTCATCCGCGCCCTGGACACTGCGTTCCTGCGCCACGGCCGGTTTGATTACGTGATCCCCATCGGCCTGCCGGACGTCCACGCACGCGAAGCGATGTGGCAGCGATTCATTCCGGCAACCGTGGTAGACACCGTAGACGTGTCCCTGCTGGTTTCCCGCACGGAAGGCTTCTCGCCGGCAGACATCGAGTTCGCCGCGCGCAGCGCCTCACAGCGTGCCCTGGAAAAGGCCGTGTACGACGACGGTGCTGCCGCCGGCTCCGCACCGAACGGCGCCAACGGCTCCAACGGACGGAAGGGCCCGGTTACCCAGGACTACCTGGATGCGATCTCAGAAACCCGTACCACCGTCAGCGACGAGGTGTACCAGGAATTCCTCGAAGACATCGATGTCTCGGGGCGGGTGTAGGGCTCGTCCATGCGGGCTCCGCGCCGACTTCGTGGGAAACCTGCGATTTCGTGCGCTAAAGCACGTCTATTTCGCAGCATTCCCGCGATCTCGGCGGAGCTGCGCGGCAGTGGGTAATCTGTGAGCTATGTCCACGAACCCCCTTCGTCATGCCTTGGCACGGATGGGCGGTCGCGATCCACATGAGAAGCATCGCACCGCCACGCCCCTTGAACTGTTCTTCGACCTGACTTTTGTCATTGCCTTCAGTGTGGCCGCCAACCAATTGGCCCACAATGTTGCCGAAGCGCACTTCGGGGCAGGTCTTCTTGGCTTCTGTTACGCCATGTTCGCCGTCATCTGGGCGTGGGTGAACTTCACGTGGTTTGCCAGCGCATACGACACCGACGACTGGGTGTTCAGAGTAGTCACCATGATCCAGATGCTGGGTGTGCTCATCCTCGCGATGGGCATCGAGCCAATGTTCCATTCGATCCTTGAGGGCGACCATGTGAACAACGTGGCCATCCTCATCGGGTACATCGTGATGCGCCTCGCCTTGGTGTTCCAGTGGCTCCGGGCCGCCAAACAGGATCCCGCACGGCGCGAGACCTGCTTGAGGTACGCCAAATATCTTGCTCTGGTGCAGCTGGGCTGGGTGGCTGCTTTGGTGATCGAGACCGACGTCCTCACCACCTTCCTCCTGGCGGCACCCCTGTTTGTCCTGGAAATGTCTGTGCCGAGCCTCGCGGAACGGAAAATGCGTACGCCATGGCACGCGCACCACATTGCGGAGCGCTATGGACTGCTGGCCATCATCGCGCTCGGCGAATGCCTTATCGGGGCCATCGAAACCCTCCGTGCAATTGTTGCCCTGCACGGCTGGTCCCTCGAGGCAGCCGTGGTGGGAATCGGCGGTACAGGCCTGGCTTTCGGTATGTGGTGGATCTATTTCATCCTTCCCTCGGGCAAGTCCCTGCATCTCCAGCGGCACCGCTCGTTCCTCTTTGGTTACGGCCACATGATGGTCTTCGCCGCGATCGCCGCCACGGGTGCAGGGCTCCACGTGGCGGCCTACTTCATCGACCACGAAGCACACATCAGCGCGGCCACGGCCATCGCCTGGATTGCGGCCCCCATAGCAATCTTCAAGATCTCACTGACCTTGATCTACACGGCCATGCTCGGCGCGGACAAGCACGTGCTCTGGAGCTCCGTCATGGTGGTGGCGGTACTCGCGGGAAGCGTTGGCTTGGCTGCCTCGGGAGCCTCGGTTCCGGTGTGCATGCTGGTCATGGTCGCCGCCTTGGGTGTCTCCATTGCCCTGGACGAACGGTCGGGCCACAAAGGCCGAGCGGCAGCACTCCGGCGGCTGGAGGCCGCGGCGGGCTAAACCACCACCCTCAGAAGGACAGTGTCCGCGCCGGGGTGGTGCCGTCGTCGTAGGTCACCGGATCGGTCACACGCCACTGGCTTCTTGGCTGGCAGCTACGCCCCCAACAACGATGACACCACGATGGGTGGGGCGAGCCCCCGAACATTGATCCGGAGTTGGAAGCCCATAGATTGCCGCGATGGTCATAACCGCCACGGCCGCTGACATCCTCGTAGACGCAGGTGCCGGTAGTGATCTGGCTGCCGCTCCCAGGGTGGCCTACTTCGGCGCGAACTGACCTCAGGGCTTCGCGCACACGAACGCCGTGCGACTCGGCGCAGGCGTCAGTAGAGACAATGGCTGCTATGAACGTTGAAAAGCCAGCCGTTACAAAGACGTCCCGCTGGTCCTTGGTCTTCTCCCCCTTGTCAAAGGACCAATGTCAATGATTCTGAGAATCCGTCGGTGTTGCTCTTTGAATGGCGCGGTAGACCGTAGAGCGAGCGACGCCGAATAATTCGGCAATCTCAGTGGTGGTGTGCTCACCGCCTTGGTGGAGACTGGCTAGGTGCGCCTCTTGGGCTTTGGATAACTTCGGTTGCTTCCCTCTGAGCCGGCCTTTCGACCTGGCTACTGCCATTCCTTCCCGGGTTCTGGCACGGATGAGGTCGGCTTCGAATTCGGCCACCATACCCAAGACGTTGAAGAGCAGCTTGCCCACTGGATCGTGCGGGTCGTATACGCTGCCACCAAGATTGAGGACAACTCCTTTGCGCGTGAGCTCGTCCGCGATGTCCCTGGCGTCGGGCAATGACCGGGCGAGGCGATCGAGCTTGGTTACCACGAGAGTGTCTCCGTTGCGGCATGCGGCCAGGGCTTTGCCAAGGCCGGGCCGTTCGCGCTGGGTTCCAGTGAATCCTTGATCGACGTAGATCGCCTCGGGCTCCACCCCAGCGGCCGTGAGAGCATCGCGCTGGGCGGTCAGATCTTGGGTGTTGGTGGAGACGCGGGCGTAGCCAATAAGCATGACGCTGAGTGTAGCGTTTGGTGCACTCTTATCGGGCAGTTCTGCGGGCGGGTCTTACGGCAATCCTCGTTCTGGGGAATGCCGCGAAATTGGTGGGCGCTGTTCGGGACGGACTGGCGGCCGGTGGGGGACCGGCTTACGGACGGGAACGACGGAGCGGTTCCACTCTCCCGGTACGCTGTGCCTATGCAGGTTCGTGACGCCACCATGGATGACCTGGGACAAGTGAATGCGGTCTGTGATGCCAGTGGACGAACACGCTGGACCAGCGAGATGATCGCTGCAAGGAGCGACCGCATTGTTCTCGTGGCTGTCACGCGGGATGAAGTAGTCGGCGTGGCCAAGACACATCTGCACCCGAATCCCGAAGACAAAGCTCCAGCGGGCCACTATCTCGGCGGCGTGGAAGTCGCTCCGGGGTTCCGCCGGCAAGGAATCGGTTCTGCACTAACCCGGGCGAGATTGGAATGGATCTGGTCCCGGGATTCGACTGCGTACTACTTCACGAACGAACACAACACGGCATCCATCAGGATGCATGAGGCGCTCAACTTCTGGCCGGTCGCCCGATTCTCGGAGATTCGAGGAGTAACCGGTGACGACGGTCAGTCAGAGCTCATCCTTTTCGAGGCCTCCCGGTAAGGGATCAGCTTACGGGGCGCTGTCCTAAAGGGCCTGCTGCTTCTGCGCTTCGACTTTGGTTCTTTCCAAGATCTCGGCGAAGTGCTGGCGGTCGAGATAGTCCGCGCCAGCTAGCCGGATGATGCGCCCCATGTATGGATCTCGCTGCATCAACTTCCTGTTGCCAAGGCGGATGGTTGTGTAGCCAGCCTTCCTTTCAGCATCTTCCCTGAAGCCTGCCCAGTTGATGAGGACGATCAGAAGGAGCGCTGAAACGAGTAGTAGGCCTAACACCAGATCGGTAAAAAAAGACTGAGGGACACCAGAGTTGTTTAGATAGAGGCCTAACAGTCCATCCAGCGCAATAAACCCCGTGACACGGTGGCGCCACCGTGTCACTTGAAAGGCAGTTCTGCCAGTAATCAAACCACTATGGGATCCTGTTTTTACCAAGTCTCAGCTCCATTCTTTGCGCAAGCACTCCCCAGCTCTCATCGTGCCATGTCCCTAAAGTCGTCGGAGGCGATGCGGTAACCCGGTGAGGGATCGGCTTAGGGCACCGATTTAGGAGGTTTTCTGCTTGCCCGCTTGGGCTCTCGTTGCATCCAGGATCTCAGCGAAGTGTCGACGGTCGAGGTAGTCCGTGCCGGCCAGTCGGATGATGCGGCCCATGTAGGGCTCCCTTTGAGCAAGCTTCCTGTCACCGAGACGAAGAGTGGTGTACCCGGCCCGTCGTTCCGCACGCTCTCTGGATGCGCACCAGCCGATCAGCACGACTACAGGTGCGATCGAAACCAGCATGAGTATGCCCAGAACGTCGATGAACCACGACTGAGGAACTCCCCCGTTGTTCAGTATGAAGAGCACCGTGAGCACCCCAATTGCTATTGAGGTAAAACGGATCCGCCATCTCCAGAGAGCGAACGCTGTGGGCCCCTTTATCAGGGCGGTTTCGGAAGGGGCCACCGTCTCAACTTTCCATATGTGCGAATCGGTACGTCAGTTTAGGTATCGCTTACCCCTGCGCGGTCTCTGATTCTCATCGTGTCACGCCAGAAGGATGTCCTGAGAATACAAGGGGTGCCGCTGCGCGCCGGCTTACGGCCGGGGCGCGTAAATGGTTTCGCTTCTGGAGGTTCAGCAGTGCTACCCGTTCTGTCAGGAGGTGCTGTGCAAGAATTCGGTCATGAACGACCCACGAAACCGCCTTCTTCCAATACTGCGTCGAGATGAGAGGCTGCTGTGGGTGGGACAACCCGACCCCAGGGTTCGCTTCACCCGGGCTGATGCGTTTCTCGTGCCATTCAGTGTGCTTTGGGGCGGATTCGCGATCGTTTGGGAAGCCATCGCTATTACGAGTGTTAGGCAGCCATTGTTCATTATCTGGGGCATACCGTTCGTGCTGGTAGGGCTCTACTTTATCTTCGGTCGTTTCATCTTTAAGAAAAGACGAAAGCTCGCAACCATCTATGCGGTAACCAACTCGCGGGCTATTGTCTACTCGGGAGAAAGGTCAATTGCTGACTCTCCCATCGTCGGTGCACCCACCAAAGTGGACAGGTCAAGGGACGGCCGGCATGTAAGTGTCAGCTTCGGATACCAAGGCCTAGCTGGGCTTCTGGGCATGTACCAGAACACCGGAATGGACTTCTTCGGCCTTGGTATGGGACAGACGGTTACCTTCTTTGACGTCGATGATGTTGACGGGCTTATGGGCGCCTTGGACCAGGCTCGGGTTTGATTCAGGCGCGGTCCAGACATTTCTTCGCGATGAGCCACGGGCCGGCGTTGGAAGCAAAAGCGTGCTGGATTGCGTGTCCGCTGAGGGATCCTTACGCGGACGCTAGGCGGCGCTTTTACATGCTCACCCAGCAGTAGAGCCCTTGCCCGGAAGCTTTGGATCGTCGGGCTAGTCCGGCCAAATCTTTTAGGAAGTCGGCAAGTAGCGCCGGATCAGCTGCGTTCCAGAACTCTTCAGTCTCCGACCAGGGGATCGCCACCTGCTCGAGGGCGTCGTCGGAAGCGGTGGACAGCGCGGTGGAAAGGGGCTCCGTCAGGGTCAGTACAAGACGCTCCCCACCATCCCGATCCGCGAGGGCTTGCCCGCTCCGTGGATCGTCCATGACATCGTCGAAGGACCGTCCGGTGAGCAGCTCTTCCAGTGTTCCCAGCTGCACAACGGGATCAATACCGTTACCGGATACCGTGTCGAATACGGCAGCCTCCTGGTAGGTCACGGCCGCCGGTGGGCGTTTACGGCCGAAGATGCCTCGCCTGGGTTCGGCCGGCGGAGCGATCGTCCCTTGGGATCCGGGACCGCCGACACGATCGATCACCGAGGCTGCTTCCTCATCGGATGCAGCAGAGAAGTAGTCAAAAAGAACACCCATGATCGACATTGTCCACTACGTGAGGACGCCACGGCTAAGCCGGGCCAGCAACGAAATATGAACCAGGTGCGCCTCTTGACGAACTACGGTCATCGTCTTAAGTCAACGCCCGTAAGCCGATCCCTCACCGGGCGCGGCGCGAGTCCGTCATGGGTCGCTCTTGGCGGTTGAGCTGAGGAATGATTCAGTCCATGAAGGTAATTTGCCAGAAGCTGCTGTCTCACGATCGGCAGGAAACTCTCGATAGGAGTCCGTGGCTAACCATCGGAGCTGAGTATCACGTCGTCTCCATACTTGCGCATCCCGAAGGACGGACAAAACTGCAACTGGTAGACGATGCTGGGAGTCTTGGGTTGTTCGATTCATCAGCGTTCTCAACCACAGACGAAGCGATTCCCGACACATGGGTAACCCGCATCCGTGATGGTGGAACACTGCAGCTCGCACCTGCGTCCTGGCTCAGACCTGGTTTCTGGGAGGACTACTACGACGGGGACGCTGCCGCAGCTCACATCGTCCATGCTGAGCTGTCAAAGATGCTCGGCAGGCACGTGGGACCCGACCTGCCTGATCTCAGCGGCCCATTACCTAGCCTTGAACTCCAAGCCGCAGCACGGATGCTAGCCAAAGCCGAAGGCACTGATCCCTGGAAGGGCCTCATGCTGGTCCAACTCCACTACGTCGAAGCCCTATCGGCACCCGACAAGCTAAAAGCCATCCTCGAGACAGTCGGCCGATACTGGACGCAGGGCACTGGTAGTCCCGAAACCTTGTTGGAAGCAAAGCGCCAGTGTTGGGAGTACTTGAAGAAGTTCCCTATCGAAGAGCACCTGGATAAACCGGACACAAAGTTCGCCCGGGCTGTGCTGTGCCTGGTTGATCCCGTGGGCGATGATGACATGCTCTCAGATACAGCAGACTGGTTTTGCTCAGTGCTCTGGGACATATGGTGATGTCCTCGCAATCGGTCTATCCGGGCCGCTGATTCTTCTCGGCCGACCCGCCCGCAAGACGATCCCTTACCGTGCACTGCGTGGCGTGCAGATCTTAGGATCGACGAAAGTTGGCTCATCACTGGGCGGGGCAGTCTTGTGGAGTGCTTCTTCGCTTGGATGAGGATATGCCTGGTGGATTTGTTACGTGAATATGACGCATGAGCGCGGGCCGCGAGATTAACGTTTTAGTGGCTGGACAACCTTTGTGGGTTGCATTCGAGCGAGATGGCCGGGTTGAAGCGCTAATGATAAGGGGCCTTCCTGTGTGTTGACTGGATTCTCTTTGGTAAAACCCTTAATGGCGGTTTAGTCTGCTCTCGCTAGTCGAATTTGGGGGTTTCCGACGGCAACTGACGCATCCCTCTGTCGAGTGACTTTGCTCCGGAAAGTGATGCTGTGGCTTCTCCTGCTGCGTTCCTTCGTCGTGCCTGCGCACCTGCGCTTGCGCTCTCGTTGCTCCTTGCGGGCCTTTCGGCGCCCGCTGTTCTTGCCGTTCCCGGGAATCAGCCTGCCGAGACCTTGCCGTCAGTTGAGCCGACTCCGGCCCCTTCAACGTCCCCGGAGCCCGGTTCTGAGCGTGCTGCCCAGGCTGAGGCCAAGGCATCGGGGGAGAAGGTCGTTGTTGCTGACGCCACGACCCCGACGGATCTCACCGTTGCCAATCCGGACGGCACGTTCACCCGGACCTTGAACACGGCCCCGGTGCGCATGGAGACCAGTGAGGGCTGGGTGGATATCTCAACAGATCTGGTCAGGACCGTCGAAGACGGCAAGGCCGTTATTAAGCCCGAACAGATTCCTGTCGATGTGACTCTGGGTGCTGGTGGTTCAAGTGAGATGGCAACGATCGACGATAACGAGGGCCACTCGATCGCCCAGTCCTGGCCGTTCGGTACGCTTCCGGAGCCGGTCATTGAGGCTAATGTTGCGACGTACCGTCAGGTACTGCCCGGGGTGGACCTGGTCCAGATCGCCCACCAGACCGGTGTGTCGCAGGTGTTGAAGATCGAGTCGGCCGAGGCTGCCAGGGATCCTCGTGTTGTGCAGATGCGTTTGTACTTGGACGCGGGAAACGCGACTGTTTCCGAGACTGAGGAGGGTACGCTCACGGCCACGGGCAGCGACACGGGGCAGGTGGAGCTGCATATGAGCGGTGGGCAGTGGTGGGATTCCTCCCAACCCGGGGCATCCGCGCTGGATCCTGGAGCGCCGGGCCTGACCCGGCCATTCACGTTCAGCCTCGGTCAGGAAGCCGGCAAGCAGACCCAAGTGTTTGGGATGGACGAGATCCTGAACACACCTGACTTGCAGTACCCGATCTATGTGGATCCGCCATGGAACACGCCCCGGACCTCGTATGTCTTTGTGGACACCGCCTACCCGAACACCTCGTACTGGAATGGCCAGTTCACGGACCAGACCATGAACGTGGGGTATCTGCCGAACTACTGGGCGCCGGATGGAGTCACCCACCTGGCACGTTCGTACTTCCAGTTCGAAGGCAAAACGTTCGACGCGACGGCGAACTTGATTAATGCCCGTTTTGAAGTCCTGGAGACCTGGTCATCGTCCTGCACCCCGACCGGTGTTGCGTCTTGGATTACCGGTGAAGTCGGTACCGGCACGACGTGGAACAACCAGCCCCAGTTGAAGGTGCGTACTGACCGCGGCAATGTCGCCAAGGGTTACAGCTCGGCATGCCCGGCAGGAATGGTCGGGTTCGATCTTCTCGCTGCCGAGAGCATTCTGCTGAATTCCTCGAAGTGGACGATCATGCTCGCCGCGGACAATGAACTGGATACGAGCGGATTGGCGTGGAAGCGGTTCGCGAATTCCGGTGCCATCCGGGTCGACTATAACCGCAACCCAACAGGTCCGGCGATCCATTCGATCCAGTCCGGCCGATGGACTGGTACCCCGTGGGCAGCGACGTCCAAGTACGTCACCCGCGTCACGAAGCCGAAACTGACCGCCATGGTCGGTGACATCGATCTGGACGGCGGCGAAATCAAAGTGGTTTATAGCGTCCGCCGGGCATCTGGCGGTGGGAGCATTTTCAGCGGAGTTGTCGAGAACACATCGCCCCAGTGGCACGCGGAAACCATGGACTGGGGATCCTGGGCCGCATTGACCGAGGGCGATTACGTCTTCGAGGCCAGGAGCTATGACGACTGGGGCGGGATATCACCGCTGATGAATTTCCCGTTCTCTGTCGATCTGACAGCCCCTACAACGCCCAAGATTGAACCAGTGGCCGGGGCCGCGTACACGGTGACCACGAATCAAACCACCGGCGTCACGAGTTACAGCGACAACAACCACCGCCCCGGTGATGCGGTGTATCCGTTCAAAATCAGCAATAGCTATGTCGATGGCAGGGTGCTTCGTGCTGATGGGTTTATTTATGCCGTCAGCAAGGAAGCAGCTGTCACGCCCCCGACTAATGTGGACTGTCTCACACCACCAACCCAGGAATTTGTGATCGTCTGTCCCGACGGTGACAGCATGGTGATAAATATCGGTGCGGTCAACCAGACGACAGTTCTATCGGTGTGGGCTTTCGACGCAGCGGGCAACGTCGCCGGGACCGATCCGAATGACCAGGACTATCAGAGTGGTGCCGCCAAGACCGCGACACTGACCGTCTCGGAGCCTGTCCTGACCAAGACGGTCGTGGGCTTGACCCCAACCGGTAACGCTAAGTGGGTTGACATCCACGCTGACGGGGACAACCTGGCGGTACAGCGGGTACCGCAAGGCTCCTGCGTGGAGGAAGCCGTACCTTTGGCTTCCAGGAACGCCAGGGCGTTGCAGTTCAATCCCGGCGCCGGGAAGGCCGAAACCGCGGCCCGGGCTGTGGACACATCGGGGGACTTCAGCGTCGCCGCGTGGGTTTGCCCCACGAGTGTCGGAGGGGGAACAGTTCAATCGATCCGTTCCCTGATCACTCAGCTCGCGGGCTCCACTCCCGGCGCTGCTCTGGAGATTGGTGAGTGGGGATCCGTGAGGCTCCAGGCGTGGACCGGGGCCAATTCGAGCCACATCGTCAACGAAGACAGCGGCACTCTTCCGGTTGGTCAGTGGTCTTATGTCACAGCCGTGTACGACAAGATCAACCGGCAGCTCCGACTGAGCTCGCAGGTGGGCGGTTCGATTTCCGACTGGGTGATTGCAGCTTCCCAGCAGAACATCCTCCCGGCGGCCTCGACGCAGAAGGTCATCGTTGGCCAGAGCATCGGTGGGGCCCAGCAGTTCAACGGCAAGATCTACCGGCCGGTCCTCACCCAGGAAATCCTGACTGACACCCAGTTCTCCACCATTCAAAAGGCCTTCGTGAACACCGGCGGCACCAACGATAAAGAGGGCCTGCTCCAATGAGAACCCCCAAATACCTGCCCATGCCGCTGAAGGCACTTCTCACCGGGGCACTCTCGGGTGCCTTGATACTCAGCGGCAGCGCGTTCAGCGTGCTGCCCGAACTGCCGCCAACAGCTACACCAAAGGCAGAGAACGCAGCCCGGGACGTGGACCCGGTCCCTGTTGAAAGGTGGACCGAACAGCCACCACCGGCGCCTGTCCCATCGGGCGTGGACGCAACTGCCGCCCCTGCTCCCGTCGACACGGTCATCGGCGGGAGCCCGACCGCCAACACCGTGGCGCTGCAGGGCAAACAACCTGCGCGTGTTCCGATGATGGCGACGGTTCCATCGAGTGGCAACGGCACATCAAACTTCACGGCCGTGCCCGGGATTGGGTCCGGTTCGTGGGGAACGACGGGCCAGACGGGCGGATTCACGTGGAATTACCCCTTCCCGATCCGCAAAGCCCCCGCCGGCAAGACCCCATCACTGGGGCTCTCGTATGATTCGACGACCTTGGATGGGTTGACCAGTTCGACCAACACCCAGGCTTCCGTCGTCGGTGATGGATGGCAGTTGTCCGGCACGGGATCGATCCGGCAGAAGTTTGGTTCCTGCCGGGACCAGCTCCCGGCCGGCACCAAGACCTGGGACTTGTGCGGAAACGCAGACGGCAGACAGTTCACTATCTCCTTTGGCAGCCGTTCTGGGCTGATCGTTGAAGACGCAACGCAGACCGATCCCAAGCTCAAATATCGTTTGCAAAACGACGACGGCAGCCGCCTGGAATACCTTACGGGTGCCTCAAACGGCACACGTGCTGGAGATTACTGGCGTCTGACCGACCCCGAAGGAACCCAGTTCTACTTCGGTGTAAACCATCTTCCCGGGTGGAGCAGCGCAACCCAGAACACCAATTCCACCGACTACGTTCCTGTCCGGGCAGCGAACTCCCAGCAGGCCTGCTGGGACATCGCACCGGCGATGTGTCAGCAGGCCTATGCGTGGAACCTGGACTACGTTGTCGACGTGCACGGGAACTCCCAAGCGTTTTACTACACGCAGGACATGAACTATTACTCCACGGCCGCCGGTACAGGTCCTACTCATATCTATGTGCGGGCCAGCAGGCTTGTCCGGGTGGATTACGGCATGCGCGCAGGTGCCGAGCTCACCTCCAAAGCTCCGATGATCGTGAACTTCGGATACACCGGTCGCTGCGAACAGGGCAGTGACTGCTCGGCGGGCAATGACGTGCCGTACGAGGAATTCAACTGCTCCACCGCGTCCGGCTGCACGGTGCAGGCCCCGACGTTCTACACGCACTACCGGCTCTGGACGGTGTTGTCGCAAACGCTCGTAAACGGCACCAGCTACGGAAACACGGACTACTGGTACCTGCAGCACAGCATGCCGGATCCTTATGACGCGGTTGGTGCCCGCCCGGCGCTGTGGTTCAAGTCGATCACCCACTCCGGCGCCGACACCACGTCAACCGGTATCACCTCCTGGGTCACAGACCCGCCAACCGAATTCGACGGCCACGGCAAGAAGAACCGGGTCTGGGATGTCCGCTCCGGCCAGGCAACGATGAACCGCATCCGTCTGGACTGGATCCGGAACAGCACCGGCGCCACCACCACGGTTGAATACAAGCAGCCCGATTGCACCGAGGAAGACGTTAACCAAAACGGTACCGGCGACATCGTTCCGGAGAATAACACCAAGAGGTGCTTCCCGCAATGGTGGGTGCCAACGGAGCCCATCGTTCAGCCCGCGATGATGTCATACTTCAACGTCTACCCTGTCGAGCAGGTGACCACGACCCCGAGCATGGGCGTTGACGGCAGCACCCCTGTCATGGTCCGTTACACCTACGAAGGCACCCCCGTGTGGAAGTACGCGGGCCCGAAGATCGACACCAGCACGGGCGGTTCCAAAAAGACCTGGTCGGTGTTCGGGGGCTGGTCCCAGGTCAAGACCATCACCGGCAACGACCCTGTCCAGACCAACAACCCTTACACGCTGACCACATACTTCCGCGGCAATGACGGCACACCAGCCAACTCATCGGGGGCCATGCGTTCGGTCACGCTCACATCCTCGGACGGTGTGACGGCCAGCGTTCGCGACTCACCGTGGTTCGCTGGCAGGGTTTTCGAAAAGCGCAGCTACCGGGGAACCGGCGGAACCTATATGACCGGCACGATTTCCTATCCGTGGAATTCAACCGCGCCTACTGCGACGTCAACGACTGCTTTGGGCTCGGTGAAGGCGTACTTCACGGGCACCGCGTGGACTCAAACCCAGATGGCCTCGGGCCAAGGAAACGGGTGGCGGAAGACCAAAACGTCCAACACCTATGACACGCTCGGACGGGTTGTTGCTGTCAGTGATGACGGTGAACTTGGAACCCTGGCTGACGACAACTGCACCACCACCAGCTACGCCGACAACCCGGCTGTGAACATCCTTTCGCTGCCCGCTGTCACCTCTACCTATTCATCTGTTTGCAACACCCCGGGTGTCACGTTGTTGAAGTCCACCAGGACGCTTTACGACGCCTCCACGTCCGCTGTCCCCGGCACCTCCGGGTACGTTGCTCCAACGAAGGCCGACAAGACCCGCATCGATACAGCAACCGCCGTGTCCGGCGGAACCGCGACCGCCTGGCAGAACGGACCGACAACGGCCTACGACGCTCTGGGCCGGCCAACCCAGTCCACAGACACCAGCACCGGAACCACCCGTGTCACGAAGACCGCGTACTCGCCTGCCACGGGGCCAGTCACCCAGGTCACGACAACAAATGCCGCCCAGTGGCAAACCGTCACCACATTGGACGCCATCCGTGGCAACACCCTGAAGACGGTCGATCAGAACGGCCACGAGACGAGCGCGAAGTACGACCCGTCCGGTCGTGAAATCAAATCCTGGGACGTGCGCCGCCCGCAAAGCAGCAACGCGACCACGCCATCCATCACGACGGACTACAGCGTTTCGCAAACAAGCCCGTCATGGGTACAGAAGACAGTCATCAACGGCTACGGCCAAACAACCAAGAGCTTCACGATCTACGACGGCATGGGACGTCCCCGGCAAACACAATCGCAGTCCCCGGGAAGCGGCTCAATCGTCACCGACATCACCTACAACTCAGCCGGCAACAAAGACCTGGTACGCAACCCGTACTTCGTCGCATCCACACCGGACGGCGTGCTGGTCACTCCAACCCTTGCCGTTCCGTCATCCACAATCTTCGACTACGACGCCTACGGCCGCGTCACAGCCGAACGCGCCATGGCATGGGACAACGACGAGCTGTGGAAGACCCAGTACACCTACGCTGGCCTCGACACCACAACTGCCTCTGTGACCAACGACAGCGGATTCACCAAATCGCCGGTCACCACGCTGGTCAACACCGACGGCAAACTCCAGACCCGCAAGACCTATTACGGGACCACCGCCACGGGCACCGCCGACGTCAGCTCCTACGTGTACGACGCGCTGGGCCAGCTGACACGCATGGGGGATGGCTACAACCTCTGGACCTGGGCCTACGATCCAGCCGGCCGGTTGGTCAGCAGCGAAGACCCTGACACCGGGACAAGTTCCACGGCCTACGATGCCGCAGGACGGGTAGCATCCCGGACTGATGAGCTCAACACTGTCACCAAGTACAGCTATGACGTGCTTGACCGCATCACCAAGCAGACCGTTACCGCTGCCGGTGGCACCGAGAAGACCCTGATCAGCAACACCTATGACGGTGCAGGCAACCCCTTGGGTGTGCTGGCCAGCTCGACAAGGAACAACGGTGCCGCGTTTGACCAGCCCGTAACCACCGCATTCAGCGGCTTCGACCTGGCCTACACGCCGGGAACCACTGTGACGACTTTGCCTGCCGGGCTGACAGGGTTCGGGTCGACCTCGTACACCTTCACGAACACGACCACCCTGACCGGCAAGACGAACGTCTCAGGCACCCCGGCCATAGCCGGGCTACCTGCCGAATCGGTCACCAACGTCTACAACACCTACGACAACCCCTACGAAGTCCGTTCAGGATCGAACTACATCGTCGGCGGCGGAACTTACAACCGGTTGAACCAGATTGCGTCCTACTCCCAGTACGACAGCAACTTCAACAGCGGCGCCAACACCACAGGCACCAACAAGGTCACCTACAACTGGGATGCCGCCACCGGCCGCCTCTCCGACACGGTCGCAAGCAACAAGCTCATTGGCTCTCTCGTGGACACGGACCTGGGCACCACCCGCTACACCTACGACCCGGTAGGCAGAATCACCGAACGTGAACAGGCCTACACCTCCAGGCCCTCATCACCGGCAGATTCCCAGTGCTACAGCTACGACCACGCCGACCGCATCAAGGCCGTGTGGACGCCGGCGAACAGTACATGCGGCGCCCCGCCGGCATCAACGGCCACCACAGTGTCAGGGCTTGGCGGGCCTGCCCCGTATGCGCAGACCTACACCTACACCGCTGCCGGCGACCGGTCCCAGGTCAAGCGCTTCGCCTCCAACGGCGCCCTGTCGGTGACCGAGGACTACACCTACCCCACACCAGGAACGTCAGGAGCACACCGGCCCCAGTCTGTTGTCTCGACTCCCGCCGGAGGCACCGCCACCACGCGGTCCTTGACGTGGGATGCGGCCGGCCGCCTGACCAATCGTGCAGGACAGACCCTGACCTACACCTTGGACGGCCGACTGGACACCACTACGGGCATCAGCACGATCCCCAGCAACCCGAATCCGAACGCCACCGCAGGGACACCCCCTACAGCGGGAACCAGCATCGCCGATGACATGGGCGCCAGGTACTACGACGCCGTCGGAAACCTCGTCGGCATCACGGACGGAACCGGAACCACGATCACCCTGGGCAGCATCACCGCCCACCACAACAAAGCAACAGGCGCCAAGACCGCCACCAAGACCTACACCTTTGCCGGGAAAGTCGTGGGCCAACGCACAACCGCAGGCGCCGGCACCACGAAACTGGCCTTCATCATCGGTGACAGCGTCAACACCGCTCAAACCATGACGCTGCCCAACACCACGGCAAGCACCACCAACATCACCACGCTGGTGCGACGAACCGATCCCATGGGCCTCGCCCGCGGCTCCAACGGCACAGCATCCGGCAATGCATCATTCACGGCGGCGGCCAGTACTACTGCCGGAACCGGCAGCAACGCATCCAACGCGTCAGGCTTCGGTGCCGTCAACGGCTACATCGCCGGACTCGATGACACTGCCAGCTCCCTTACCCACCTCGGGGCGCGGGAACTGGATGCGGTCCTTGGCATCTTCACATCACCCGACCCGATCCTCAGCACCGAGGATCACCGCGGATTCACTCCCTACACCTATGCCTTTGGCAACGTCATCAACACCTCCGACCCCACAGGACTCAGGCCCTCCTGTGACTGCGAAGCGGACGGATCGTCAGGAACCGTTCCAGGATCGGCACAGCAACTCCAGAACGACTACCTGCGACAAACTGCACCAGCCTGGCTGCACCTGACAACCGGACGAAAGTCGCCGGCCCCCGGGAACACTTCCAGCATCTGGGACGACGCCGACATGGGAGCCATCGGCGGGTTCCCCAGCATCCAACAAGCCGAAGCCACAGGCTTCAAGCTCACCGCCGAAGGCGTGGGGCTTGGGTTGGGAATCGCTGCTGGCGCGGGCCTATGCATCTTTACCGGTGGCCTTGGATGTTTGGTGGGTGGGGCTGCGCTTGCCGCGGCAGGATCAACTGCTGGTTGGGCCATAGACAAGGATGGACAGTATTCAGCTCAAGAACTTGTGACCCACGGGGGCACAGAATTCGCGACTGGGCTCATACCCATATGCAAGATCAAGCTTCTGTGCTCAGCTGGCGGAAAGCTCATCCCGGACTCTATGGAGGCCGCTGCCGGCCGCCTCGCCCGACCGGCTGAGATAACCCTGCCGGACGGTCGAGTCCTACCGGGTGTTCCTGCTGGTGCAGCTGGCAGCACGCTAGCAAGATCCGACAAGGGTTACATTTATCCTCTTCAGCCCTCCGGAGCGCTGAGTGATCGAGTTACCCACATTCGTGTCATGGATCCCATTCTTGAAGGTAAATACACCTATCCGAATGGATATGTAAGTTATCTGAGCGGGAAACAGACTGTGAACCCGTTCACAGGGCAGACTCTCAAGAAGAGTGACCCACTTTGGCACATTGAGATGGGTCCTTGACCAGTAGACAACAATCGGACAGTGCTCCAGTTGTGGGTCCAGACGACTGGGGCACTTTCCGTGTAGCTTTGCTCAGATCAGTGCTGTTCGGCAGTCGCCTCTGCTCTTTGGGAGAATTGTGAAATGAGTTCAGAACCAACGGTAAACCTCGAGCTCCTGCGTGCCGACGCAGTTGTCCTGTTTGACTGGCTGATGAACGTTGATTTGGATGCGGTCCCGACTTTTCATCCAGCGGAAAAGCAGGCTCTAGCGGATCTACTTACTTGTATTGAGACGGACACGTCCGTCCCGGAAGTCACCCAAGCTGAAATTGATGCAGCGCGGGAAAGTATCGGGGGGAATATGGGCTGGTAGCCTGCAATTATGTGCCCGTGAAAGGCCCTTCATCCAAGTACTTACCCCTAGGTCCCAGCTGCCGTCCGAGACACTGCTGCCCCCTTTGATGACAACCGCCTGGTGTGGTCTCGCGGAGAGTTCGATGCGAGACCATCGCCGTGTTTTGAGGACGGAGAGATGCTGAGTCCGGTCGTGAGGAGCATGTTCAAGCAATTCGGCTTGTAGACTCGGTGACAATTTTGTTGAAAGCTCTGGTGATGGGCGAGGGCTCGTCCCGGGGCTCGCGCATCATGGAGAGGCCTACACCCCAAGGAGGCGAGGAGTGCCGGCCAACACCAACGCCACTGGTGGATCGAAGGAGGAGGGCGTCCGCAAGCCGATCGGCTTACGGGCGTACAAAAGCCCCTGGCCGGGGCGAAAGGGCGGCCTGACCCGACGGAATATGATGAGTCCGGTGCAGACAAACATGCGGGTACTCAACCCCTCACGTATAAAGAACAGAGCAGGTAGCGTGTTCACGCTGCAGATGCCTGACGGACTCTTTTCCTTTGGCCGGCTCGTTAGCACCGATGTGAATGCAGGGATGGGGCCAGGTGCTCAGCTGATCTACGTGTTCAGCTACCGGTCCCAATCCAAGGAATTGCCCCTTAGAACGGAGCTGCGGTCCAAGAAACTGTTGCTTCCTCCCTTGATGACCAACCGCCTGCCCTGGACTCGTGGATATTTCGAGACCATCGCAGCCACCAACATTCAGGGGCACCGCAAAAAGCGCCCCGGGACCGTATTCCAGCTTTCCCAAACTAACCTCCCGTCCGGTTTATGAAGACCGCTGCGGCTTGCCTGCATCTCGGCCTTAGCTTCATGCACCGAACTTTACGTGGAGCGGCCGGCGGGGCGTGGCTTTCGATTGGGGGCAGCGGACGCTTCAATATCCGGTAGAGGATCCTTTACGGGACATTGCGGCCACCGGAAGAACGAAGACACTGCTTTACTACGAGTTCTAGAGCTGGGACTCGCGAGCTGGCGCTTGGTCGGCGGAGGGGGCACCTTGTCGGATATATCGGCTGGATGCAGGCATCCACATCAGCACAGAACCGGCAGCGGTTAAGATGAAGACCCCTACTGTGATAGGCGTAAGGACAAGATTGAAAATGCCTCCGAGAGCCAAAACAGCCAGGACGGAAAGGACTATCCTCGCCCAGCGTCGACCTCTGAGGAGTCCCAAGGCTGCCCGGACCTGAATAACCGTAAATAGAAGCAGGAATAGACCGCCGACGAGCGTGACAATATCGCTTGCGTCCCAAGTGAACATCAAGATGACTGGCTGAATGCAAGCTAGGATGGCGGCCGAAAGCCAGAGGTAACTTGATGTTCGGAGCACCTTGGGGAGGCTGGCTGCTGTCCTTTGCGCGACAGGATGGACCATCTTCGAACCTCAATTTTCAGAAACACCTTGAGCGGCTTGAGCGCGAGGTTTCAGACTACAGGCGAGCGAGCATCTTTCCGTTATTCATTGAGTGCGGTATCGAGCTGCGCAGCGGGTCGTTCTTCCTCTTTAGTCTGGAACCGCGACGTGGTCGGTTCTGCCCGAAAATGACGCCCTCTCTCACGGCGTCTCATAATCGAAAAGCGTGCCCGTAAGCCGGTCCCCCACCGGCCGTATCTGACGTGCAATCGACGACCACGCCGTTCCAGTGTTACGGCATTCCCGTAAGACCCGCCCCCAAAAATGCCCGGTGAAGGTTCCCTAAACGCTACACGGTTAACCAGTCCACTTCCTTGGAACTGGAACACCCCGCCGCCACAGTTCCCGGTCAACGTGTTCACCATTTGGCGGTCAGGGAAGTTCCCTGGGGTGATCTCTAGCCCGGCTTCCTTATGTTTCGTGAAGTAGCGCCTGGCTGCTTCGTCGTCCACGGATGTCTGAGGTTTCGGTAGACCGTTTAGCTTGCGCGCCTTCCGAGCTTCCCGCCCATCCCTGGCTGCTTTGAAGCCTACAGATGGAGCGGAAGCGAATAGCGGGGTCCAGACCAAGCCGGAGATCAGCACGATCCAGTTCAGACTGACGATGGCCGCGCTAAGCATGATGAAGCTGCCGATCGCGGCCGGAATCATGATTGCAAGGATGAACCGCACCACCCATGAACGTACCGTGTAGTTGCCGCCGTTAGGGGAACCTCCCATGGCCCTATGCAAATGTGTGCTTCACATCCTGACATGTCCCCCACGTCCTCTAAGGTGCCGCAACGTATACCTCCGGTACGAACGTGCCGAAATCGCCCGCACGCCCCTTGAAGCGACGCACAAAAGCGCCCACAATGTTGAGACCGGCACGTTCGTGCCGCTCCAACCGATTCAGGAGGCCAGGATGACAGGCAGCAGTTTCAGCTCAACCCTCGGCGCGGAAGTGCGCGCCCGCCGCACGTCCCTCAGCCTCAGTCAGCAGGACGTGGCCGACCTCGCAGGAGTCTCCGAACGCTTCGTGCGCTTCGTGGAAAGCGGCAAGCCCACCATTCAACTTGAGCCACTTTTGGCCCTCCTGTCCACCCTCGGGTTGGAACTTTCGGTCGTCCACGCCGCCAGTCCAGCCAGCACGGCAACCCCATGACGTACCACCGCATCGCAGACGTCTACAAGCAAGGCATCCACGCAGCCCGTCTTGAGCGCCATCAAGGGGGCACCAAGTTCAGCTACCTGCCTGGCTATCTGAACAAGGACCTCCCAGCGGTCGCAACCACCCTGCCCGTCAGCAATGAACCGGTAGTCACGCCAAGCGGCGCTGTTCCTCCCTACTTCACAGGGCTGCTGCCGGAAGGGCGACGCCTCAATGCACTTCGCCGCCATGTCAAGGCCAGCGCCGACGACGAACTCGCGCTCCTGATGGCAGCCGGCGGAGACGCGGTGGGCGATGTCCAAACGGTCCCCCACGGCGAGCCGCCGGCAGAAGGCGGCTCCGCCGTCGTGCTTGATCCCAAACTGCCGCTTGACTTCGACGCCCTGCTTGGCGACTCCGGTTTGATCGACCCCGTGGCTCTGGCGGGTGTGCAGGACAAGTTGTCGGCGGGGATGATCTCCCTGCCCGTGGCACAGGCCGGGAAGCGCTACATCCTGAAGCTCAACGCGCCGGAGTTTCCGTTCGTCGTGGAAAACGAGTTTCTTATGTTCCGTTACGCGCGTCGGCTGCGGATTCCGGTAAGCCATGTCCAATTGGTGCACGACGTCGGCGGGCGGGCAGGGCTTTTGGTGGAGCGTTTCGATCGCATCACCGCAGCCGACGGCTCACCGCAGCGGTTAGCGGTGGAGGACGGAGCACAAATCCTGGGCCTCTATCCGGCCGACAAGTACAGCATTCCCTTCAGCGACGTGTGCATGGCGCTGGCCGCACACTGCCCTGCACCACTGCCTGCCCTCAGGAGCCTGGTGATCCAGGTGGCCTTCGCCTGGCTGACCGGCAACGGCGATCTCCACGCCAAGAACGTTTCGGTGGTCGAAACACCCGGCGTGCAGGGTCGGCGCGAGTTCACCATCGCTCCGGTCTACGACATCCCCTCCACAGTGGTTTACGGCGACAAGACGCTGGCTCTGGCCATCGGAGGCAAGAAGACCGGAATCAGCCGGAAGCACTTCCTGGGTTGGGCAGTGAAGCTCGGGCTCACGGACCGGGCCGCGCAGCATTCCTTGGAGGCTGCACTCAAAGCCGGCGGCCCCTTGATCGGCGACCTCGACGGCGGCGCCTCACCCTTTGGCGCCATGCAAACGAGAGATTGGATCAAGGAACTCAAACATCGGCGCCGTCTCGTTGAGGGGTGAGGACAGCTGGTCCCCGCTGCGACGGGCGGCCGAGGCCAACAGCTAAGCGCCGCGGGGAACGCTCCACACCCACGGTTCCCGTGGAAGCTCCTCCGGACGGAACCGTGACACAGAAGATTCCAAAGATCCGGGTGGCAGCCCGAGCGACCCCAGGAGCAGGTCCCGCACCTGGTCAGCCGGGATTCCGACGGCGGCGAGGTCGCCCAGCGTCACGGCACCGTCGCGCTTTGCCAGCCGCACGCCGTCGTGGTTCACCACCAACGGAACATGGGCGTATTCGGGGACCGGCAGCCCCAGCAGCGAGGCGAGGTAAGCCTGCCGCGGTGTGGACGGGAGCAGGTCGTCGCCCCGCACCACCTGGTCAATTCCCTGGGCGGCATCGTCCACAACCACCGCCAGGTTGTAGGCAGTCACACCGTCGTTCCGGCGGAGCACCAAGTCATCCACCACGCCCACATAGCGGCCGCGCAACCGGTCCTCAACAGCCCACTCCGTGACGTCGGACCTCAAGCGGATCGAGGCGGGGCGCGAAGCGCGCCGGATCTCCCGTTCAGCGTGCGACAGCTTCCGGCACGTCCCCGGATAGGCACCCTGCGGTGCGTGCGGCGCTGACGGGGCCTCCTGGATCTCCTTGCGGGTGCAAAAGCATTCGTAAGTGAGGCCTTGCCCGGCCAGGCGGTCAATCGCCTCTGCATACAACGCACCGCGCTCCGTCTGACGTACGACGGCGGCATCCCACCCGACGCCGACGGCCTCCAGGTCGCGGAGCTGCCGGGCTTCGGCGCCGGACCGCGCGCGGTCAAGGTCTTCGACGCGCAGCAGGAAGTTTCTCCCCGTGGAGCGCGCAAAAAGCCAGGCGAGAATGGCAGTGCGCAGGTTGCCCACGTGGAGTTCGCCGGAGGGACTGGGGGCAAAACGGCCTGCGGAAGTCATGGTCCCAGCCTATGTGCCGGGCGGCAGCACAAGAGCCCCTCAGCTACCGCAACGGTTCGGTGGCTCAGGGGCTCTTACTGTGCTGCCCGTTTCCGGGCGAGTGCAGAATGACAATGCGTGAACAAGAGTCAATCAGCGGCGGTTTCCTTGCGGGAAACGTCGCAGGACGCCGGGTGGTGTTCCAGCTGCCTGGTGCCGGCAGGATTCCAGCGGTAGCTTCACCCTGCCTCGTTGCCACTATTTCAGCAGGGGGCATACAGTAGGTGCAACAGGAACTGGCTTGAGTAGTCAATCTGACCAGTCCCGGCACGGTTCATCGACAGGAAGTGGTCACTTTGCAGGAACTCGACGCCACAGACCGCCGCATCATGGCCGCACTGGACGAGGATCCACGTGTCCCCATCATGGTGCTGGCGCAGAAACTCAAGCTGGCCCGCGGGACCGTCCAGTCACGGTTGGAGCGTATGACCGCCTCGGGGGCATTGCGCGCCAACAGCAGCCGGGTCCTTCCTTCCGCGCTTGGCCGGGGCGTGGCCGCTGCGGTCAGCGCCGAACTGGACCAAAGCCACCTCAATGAAGCCATAGCCGCACTGCGCGAGATACCCGAAGTTCTGGAGTGCCACGCCCCCGCCGGCGATACCGACCTCATCATCCGGGTAGTGGCCAGGAGCCCCGACGACCTCTACCGGGTGTCCGAGGAGATCCGGCTGTGCCCAGGCATTGTCCGCACGTCCACCAGCATGTTCCTCCGCGAAGTCATCCCGTACCGGACCACCGGACTCCTGCAGGAAAAGGGTTAGACCGGCGGGCCGGTGTTGGTCTTCAGGTTTTTCATCACCAGCGTTGAATTCAACCGCTCAACTGCGGGCAACGCCGCCAACTCGTCGTCGTAAAAGCGCTGGTATGCGGGCAGGTCGGCCGCGATGACCTTCAGGAGGTAATCCGGCGAACCGAAGAGCCGCTGGGCCTCCACAATGTTGGTGCTCGCGGCGACCTTCTCTTCGAAGGCGGCCATGGTGGCCTTGTCCGCCTGGCGCAGCGTGACGAAGACAATCGCCTCAAATCCAAGCCCGACGGCGGCCGGGTCAATGTCCGCACGATACCCACGGATAACGCCGGACTGCTCAAGATCGCGGAGACGTCGATGGCAGGGCGCCACCGTCAGACCCACCTTCGACGCGAGGGCGGTAGCAGTAATCCGCCCGTCTTCTTGAAGGTGACGCAAAATACTTCTGTCGATTCCATCAATCACGCAAGAATACTACTGCAATCCGCAGTCTGGGCAGTAAAAAATGAGAGCACTTTTCGCCCCGTTTTCCCTAGAGTTTTCCTACCAACAAACCCTGGAGAGAACCGTGGACCCGCAGCTGTTTCTGGCCTTCCTCGTCGTGTCAGCCACCCTGGCCTGCACGCCCGGCGTCGACTGGGCCTACTCCATCTCCGCCGGTCTACGCCACACCAGCTTCGTGCCTGCCGTGGCCGGGCTTTGCAGCGGGTACGTGCTTCACACCGCGCTCATGGTGCTGGGCCTGGCGGCACTCCTGGCAGGAGTTCCGGGCCTGCTGGGTTGGCTGACCGTCGCGGGCGCTGCCTACCTGCTGTGTCTCGGCGTCGTGACCCTCCGCTCGTGGCGCGGGGCGAGCTTCAGCGCGGAAGCCGCCGTCGTACCTTCCGGCAGCCGCCTCCGCACCTATCTGCAGGGCGTTGGCACCAGCGGCATCAACCCCAAAGGCCTACTGTTCTTCGTGGCGCTGGTTCCGCAATTCGTAAGCTCCGACGCCACCCTTCCCGTGCCCGTCCAGTCAGGGCTGCTGGGCTTGACGTTCGTGGCCCTGGCCGGGCTTGTCTACACGGGCGTCGCCTTGGCGTCGCGGAAACTGCTGGCTTCACGACCAGGTGCGGCACGGGCGGTGACCCTGGCGAGCGGGATCATCATGGTGGGGCTGGGCGCGGTGCTGCTGGCCGAGCAACTCCTGCCGGTTTTTGCCTAGGCCTACTCGCCCCCGAGGTTCTTGAAGTCGTTCTCCCAGAGCCTGCGCATTTCCTCGTCTTTGCGGATGAACTCCACGGGTTCCAGGTCCGCCGCCGGGGAGGGCCTCATGGAGCGGGGCGTGAGGGAACGGCGACCCAGGTCCAGGGCAAGCAGGGCACGGTCGGTCAGTGCGTCATTTTTCAGCGCCAGGTTGGTCTTCCGCCGTCGGAGGACCTCCCGCAACGCTTGCTGCGCTGAGTCATAGTCACCCCGCGCCCGCTGGGACCTGGCGCGAACGAGCAACAGCGCAGCAGACAGGTCATCGGTGTTGAGGAGCCCCTCAGTCCAGGCCACTACTTCGCGGTGGCGTCCCAGTGCATGCGCTGCCGAACAGCGCGCCAAAGCCGAAGGCAACGACGGCGGCAGCCCCACCACGGCCTGCAGCGCCGAGTCGGTCAGGCCCATCTCGCGAAGGCAATGGGCCAAGGCAAGGAACACGGATTCCTCACTGAACAGGACCGGCACCTCGATGCGCTCCGCAACCTCAACCCGGGTGACCACACGCCCCAGGTACATTGCCGAGAACTGGCTGGCGTCGTCGTCGATCCTGGTGGACAAGCCGCGCCGCAACAGTTCCGACGCCCTGAGATAGCTGCCATGCTTGTACGCCAGAAGTCCGGCCATGACGTGGCAAAGGCCCGCCCATCCCGGGTAGGCGCGGGCCAGGGCAAGCAACGATTCCGGCTCCGTGGAGGTGAAAACGGCGTCGTGCATGGCCTTGGCCGGCTTGCCGGAGAGCATCTTCAGCCGCGGTACCGGACCCGCGACGGACAGCTTGGCGGAATTGCGACCGTTCAGGACGCCGGAAAACGCGTCACCCAAACCGTCAGTCAGGCCGCGGACGGGAGTGCGGACGTACCCTTCCAGGAACGGCGTGAGATCACGGGTGTCGTAATAGAACGACCTGAATTCCCCATTTGAACCATGGCTCATGAACCCATGCTATCCGGCTGTTTCCCCTGCTATCTGCGGCATTTCAGGAGTATTATGGCGGCGTCGGCAAGGTTTTCCGACACCCTTGCCGCAGGCCGGCTCTCCACGAGAAGAGCCGGAAACCAGCGTGAAAGGGAGGACTTATGACCACCGCTTCGCACCCCGCCCATCACCACGCGATGGGCTTAACGCTCCACAACACCGCCATGGGCGTTGGCATTGTATTTCTGCTGGTAGGCATCTTGGGATTCATCCCCGGAATCACCACCAATTACGGCGCCATGACCTTCGCGGGACATGAATCCGGCGCCATGCTGCTTGGAGTTTTCCAAGTGTCGATACTCCATAACATTGTCCACCTTCTGTTCGGCGTAGCAGGTTTGGCCATGGCTAGGAACGCTCGCATGGCACGCCTGTTCCTCCTGGGTGGCGGCGCCGTTTACGTAGTTCTTTGGATCTACGGCTTGGTCATCAACCAGGAAACCGGCGCCAACTTTGTTCCGTTCAACACCGCTGATAACTGGCTGCACTTGATCTTGGGCGTGGCCATGATCGGCCTGGGTGCGTGGCTCGGCAGGGATGCCATGGACGAGACAACAACGGCAAGAAGGGCCAGGTAGCCTTTCCCACGTTGATAACAACGACGGCGGCCGTCCACTTTCGCGGGACGGCCGCCGTTCTGTTGGTCTCACCCGCCGAGGTGGCAGTTAATGGCAGTGTTTGCGCGTCGGATTGTCATTAACTGCCATCTCGGGGTTACTGCGGCGCCGGGCTTACCTCCGTGAAGGTGTTTCCGGTGGAGTACTCGTCCAAGCGCCAGGGATTGGCGTTGTTCCGGACGCTCTCAAAGGTCACGCCGTCGAAAGTTGAGTCCGTGAGCCCCTTGATGTTGGTGGGATTCACATTTCGGAACACCACATCCTGGAACGTGAAGGCGCCCAGGGTGGCCGTCCCTTCGCCCAGGGATGGGCCGGCTTGGATGTCGATCACCGGCTTGCTGTCAGAGACAGCCATGCCGCATGTGGGCGAGTTATTGCCATCCACAGAAACATTCCTGACGGCGACGTTCTTGAAGGTCGCGGAGTCCGCGGCAACATACCCCGACGGCGACTGGTTATAGCTGAGCGTCATGATGAACGCGCTGCTGCCCACGCAGGCCATGGCGGTATCACGGAACAGGAAATCCCGTCCGCCGCCTGCCATATCAGAGGTGCTCTTCATCCGGAGTCCGCCGGTTTCGACCTTGTACATCACGTTGTCCTCGGCAAGGACGCGCTGGACCCACGCCGCCGTATTGGAACCTACAGCAACTCCGCCGTGGCCCATACGCATGTAGTTGTTGAAGATCCACACATCCTCGCTCGGCCGTCCTTGTGCTCCGTACTTGCCCTGTCCGGCAGCGAAATTGACCTGGTCGTCCCCGGTGTCGAAGAAGTTGTTGAGCACCATGCCATTGCTGGTGCCCCCGAATTCCAAGCCGTCACCGTTGTTGGTGTTGTATGTCGTGTGGCGCATGCCGTTCACGGTGGTGTTTTCACTGTCCAGGATCATGACGCCGTGGAAGGCAGGATTGTCGGCTGTGATTCCCTCCAGGTACAGGTTTTCCACACCCACGAAGGTCATCAGGCTGGAGCGATACTGGCCGTACAGCACGGAATCCTCCAGCGTTTCCGGCTTATTGACCACTCCCGTCAGGAACTCCGGGTACTCCTTCGCGCTGCGGAATTGGGCCGCGGCAAGGAGGCCGTCATCCAGCACCTTGCCGGCCGAGCTGGCGACATACTGCGGAAGCACATTTCCGGCTTCGTCCGTGATGGAACCTTCTGCGGTCCGCTTCCAGCCGTTACCGTCCACCACACCCTTACCGGTGATGCGGACCTTCTTCGCGACGGCTCCCGGCTCGCGGCTTTCGGCCGAGCGTCCGTTGTCTGTCGGCAGGATGTTAATCAACGACGGCGGCCTCCGGAAGTTCCGGTACTCCGTTTCGGTGGGCAGGGGGTCCGGGACGGGATAGAGGTAGTAGCCCTTCTCCAGCGGATAGTCCTCAGGCCGATCCGATCCGAGGAGCCGGGCGCCTTCTTCCAGATGCAGCGTCATGTCCGAATGAAGGAACAGAGCCCCCGTTGTGAAGGTGCCCGCAGGAACCACCACGGTGCAGCCGGGGGTACGGCAGGTATCGATCGCTTTCTGAATTGCCGCGGTGTTGAGGGTTTGCCCGTCGCCAACGGCTTTATAGGCCGGATCTGTGATGCTGACTCTATGTGCTCTCGGGGTTGTGGTCACAGTGATGGGGCCACTCACAATCGATTCCGTTCCATCTTCCCTCACCGCCGAGACGCTGAATTGGTAGGCCGTTGTGGGGGCCAACCCGGTCACGGTGAAGTTGTGCGCCACGGTCCTCACGTGGAAACCGTCCCGGTCAGCGGCCCTGAACGCTTCTATGTATTCCTGGGCCGGCGAGTGGATTTTGGCATTTTCCTCAGCTGTTCCCAGCGGCCGCCCATTCATATAGACGCGGTAGTCCACCACATCGGCGTAGTCCGCCGGCTTATTCCACACCAAGAGCGTGCTGCTGTGGTCCGTGGCTTGGGCAGGAACGCAGAGGTTCTGCGGTGCGTTGCCAGTGCCTGCGGTCAGCATGACGCTGCTGCTGGAGCATACGGGGCTGTCCGTCCCGCCGGGCTTTTTGGCCGGTGCCGCGGCAGCCGGCGTTCCAATAGCCGTGAGCGACGCAAGGCCAACTGTCAAAACGGCCGTTCCAAGGCGCGCGCGTTTCGTACGGGCTGTTCGCATGGATGATTCCTTCCCGGGCACAACGATGTGACCCAGTCCTGGAGCGCCCACGGCACTCCGGCACGGACAATCAGGGGCAAGAAAACGTTTTCTCAGAACACCCTAGGAAGGAAGGAGAGTCAGGTCAACCCCGAGCTGGCAGTTAATGACAATGCTGCGGCACGGGATTGTCATTAACTGCCACCTCGAGGGGATCCGTAGGGCCGCTAGGCCAGAGGGCGCCCGCCCAAGCGCGTGGTGACCTTTGCTGCTGCGGCGGCGCACGCTTCGCCAAGGCTGTTCAGGATGTCTTCGGAGACCCTGAATTTGGGTGCGGGGATCAGCACGGACGCCACGATGTCGCCGCGATGGTCGTAGACGGGCGAGGCCACGCCCACTTCCTCAATGGACGTTTCTCCGAAATTGACGGCCCATCCGCGCTTGGACGCTTCCGCCAACCGCCCGACGTACGCCTCAACGGCGTCGTCATCCAGTCCGGGCAACGTGACCGAGCCGCTGCGCAGCAGGCTCCGGACGCGATCGGGATTCTCCCCAGCGAGAAACACCTGCACTGACGAACTGAGAGCTTCGTTGTAGCGCGCGCCGAGTGGAGCAAGGTGCTTCACCTGATGCCGGCTGGGGATCTGCTCAACGCACATGGATTCGACGCCGTTCCACACCATGAGCGCACTGGTCTCACCGGTGCGTTCGGTCAACTCCCGGAGGACCGGATACGCGACGCGGCGCTCTTCAAGTTCCGCCAAGAGGGGGCCAGCCATGGCGATCATTCCCAGCCCCAAGCGGAACCTGCGCGAATCGACGTCGCGCTCTACCAAACCCTCTTGCTCCAAAGTGGCAAGGATGCGCGACACCGTGCTCTTGTGCATGCCGATGCGGCCGGCTATTTCGGTGACCCCGAGCAGAGGTTCTTCGGCACTGAAGCTCTTCAGCACTGCGATGGCGTTGACGATTACTGAGGCGCCTTTGCCTTCGCCGTTGCTGGGAGCATCGTTGGATTCCGCGGGAGTCATGGATTCACTATATTTCGCCGGGTCGCCCGCACCGGAACCGTCTCGCGGGCACGAACCGGACGGCGGCGCGATCGGGCCGGTGGCCACCGTGCACCGTGACCACCGGTCCCATCACTTACGCTCCGATGATGTTGTGCTCGGGGCCGAACGGGAACTTGGTGATGTTCTCCGCACCGTCCTCGCCAACCACCAGAATGTCGTGCTCGCGGTAGCCGCCGGCACCCGGCTGCCCATCCAGGACAGTGATCATCGGTTCCATGGACACCACCATGCCCGGTTCCAGCACCGTCTCGATGTCCTCACGCAGTTCCAGTCCGGCTTCGCGGCCGTAGTAGTGGCTGAGCACGCCGAACGAGTGGCCGTAGCCGAAGGTGCGGTTGGCGAGAAGACCATGGTTGACATAGATCTCGTTGAGCTCGGCGGCAATGTCCTTGCAGACGGCACCGGGCTTGATGAGCTCCAGGCCTCGTTTGTGTACCTCGACGTTGATGTTCCACAGTTCCAGCGAGCGGGCATCGGGTTCGCCATAGAACAGGGTCCGTTCAAGTGCCGTGTAGTAGCCGCTGGTCATCGGGAAGCAGTTCAGGGACAGGATGTCGTGTTCCTGGATCTTTCGCGTAGTTGCCCAGTTGTGCGCGCCGTCAGTGTTGATGCCCGACTGGAACCACACCCATGTGTCACGGATTTCCGAGTTCGGGAAGGTGCGCGCGATCTCGTGGACCATGGCTTCGGTACCGATCAGCGCTACCTCGTATTCGGTGATTCCGGCCTTGATGGCGTTGCGGATTGCCTCGCCGCCAAGGTCACCGATGCGGGCACCGTGCTTGATGACCTCGATTTCCTCAGCCGATTTGATCATGCGCTGGCGCATCGCGGCTAGGGCCACGTCAACGAGCGTCGCGTCGGCGAACGCGGCCTGGATCTTGTTGCGGTTGTCCAGCGGCAGCGAGTCATCTTCGACGCCGATGCGGCGCGGCATGATGCCGCGCGTGCGCAGGACTTCCTGGATGGCATGGATGTAGTTGTCACGCCGCCAGTCCGTGTACACGAGGTTCTCACCGTAGCTGCGGCGCCAAGGCATTCCGGCATCGATATTTGCCGTGATGGTGACCGTGTCATCCTTGGTGACCACCATCCCGTACGAACGGCCGAAGTACGTGAAGAGGAAGTCGGAGTAGTACTTGATGGAGTGGTAGCTGGTGAGGACCACGGCGTCGAGGTCCTTCTCGGCCATGATGCGGCGGAGGCCGGCGAGACGGCGCTCGAACTCGGCATCGGAGAACGTCAGCGAGACCTTTTCGCCGTTGTTGAGGACCTTGAGGCGCTCAAGCTTGGCGACGTCGTTGACAGCCTGGTCTTGGGTGATGGTCATGGGTGTTCCTTTCAATGGGTGTGGTTGTTTGTCAGTCCTGCTGCAGCGGCTTCTTTGACGTTTCTGCTGCGAAGAGGACTGCGATGAGGGAAACGAGGGAGGCAGCCACCAGGTACCAGCCGGGTGCCAACTGGTTGTGGGTCATGCCGATCAGGAGGGTGGCCATGAACGGGGCGGTGCCGCCGAACAAGGCGTTGGAGAGGTTGAAGCTGACAGCAAAGCCGGTGTAGCGGACCTTGGTGGGGAAAAGTTCCGCGAGGAAGCTGGGGAGCGTCCCGTCGTTCAGGGTGAGCATTCCGCCGAGGAGGATCTGCACCAGCACAATCACCAGGAAGTTCCGCGTGTCCAGGAGCATGAACGCCGGCACAGTCAGCAGCGCGAACAGGATGGACGCTGTGAGCAGCATCCGCTTCCGGCCAAACTTGTCCGACGCGATGCCGGTCAGGAAGATGAAGCCGATGTAGCTGGCCAAGGCAATGGTGGTAGCCAGGAACGACTCCGTGGCGCCGAAGCCCAGTTCTTCCGAGAGGTACGTCGGCATGTAGCTGAGGATCACGTAGAAGCCGACGGCATTCAGCAGCACCGCGCCGGTGGCGATGATCAACTGCTTCTTGTAGCGGCGGAACATCGCGAACGCGGGCGCCTTCACCGCATGGTCCTTCTCGGCCAGTTCCCGGAACGCCGGCGTGTCCTCCAGTTTGGTCCGGATGTAACGGCCGATCAGGCCCATCGGCGCGGCCAGGAGGAACGGAAGGCGCCAACCCCACTCGTTGAGCTGCTCAGCGGTCATCAGCGAACTGAGGAGGGCGGCAAGCAACGATCCCAGCAGCAGTCCCGCTGCGGTACTGGCAGGCACGACGGCGGCATACAGTCCGCGCCGACCGGCCGGCGCGTATTCCACCAGGAAGGCGGAAGCCCCGGCATACTCACCTGCCGCGGAGAATCCCTGGACCACCCTGACCAGCAAAAGCAGGATCGGAGCCATGACGCCGATCGTGGCGTAGCCGGGGATCAGGGCGATGCAGAACGTAGCGACCGACATCATCAGAATGGAGAGGCTCAGCGCCTGCTTGCGTCCGATCCTGTCGCCGATATGGCCCCAGATGAAACCACCGATTGGCCGCACAAAGAAGGAGATCGCAAAGACGCCGAACGTTGCCAGGAGTGCGGTCTGCCGATCGGACTCAGGGAAGAAGACGGTCGAGATGATGCCTGCGAGGTAGCCGTAGACGGCGTAGTCGAACCATTCGACAAAGTTGCCGATGAAGCTGGCGGTGACGACGCGTCGTCGCGTGTCCCTGCTGACTCGGCTTTTCGGATTGGAAGCAGCGGTTGCCACTGAGGATGTTTCGTTAGTCATGGATCCACCAAAATCTTTGGGGTTGCATTCAACGCAACACTGTTGCACCAGAGTATGTGTGACCTGCGGCACGGTCAAGGTTTACCTGGAACAGAATATTGCGACGAAACCGATCTAGGGCAACACAACAGCCGGAGCAGCTAAGCCGAGCGGCGAGTTGTCATACGTGAGACCCTGTTGCGCCATGTGAGCCTGAAACGCAACGTTCTCTCACCAAAACCCCACTCGGGCGCAACGCTCTGCCACCAAAACCCCACCCCGGCGCAACGCTCTCTCACCAAAACCCCACCCCGGCGCAACGCTCTGCCACCAAAACCCCACCCCGGCGCAACGCTCTCTCACCAAAACCCCACCCCGGCGCAACGCTCTGCCACCAAAACCCCACCCCGGCGCAACGCTCTCTCACCAGCCCGGCAGCTGAGGTACCTGCTGCGACCAAGCGAGTGCCGCCGTCGAGCATGGGCCGACCAACCCGCGCACGGACAGTGAGAGAGCGTCCCCAAAAACGACACGAAAGGTGAGAGAGCGTCCCTAAGAAACGGGAAAAAGGTGAGAGAGCGTCCCCAAAAAACGGGAAAAAGGTGAGAGAGGGGTTAGAGGACCTTGCGGATGGTCTCTTCGAAGCTCACTACGTGGTGCGTGGCCAACTTGGCGGCCAGCTCTTCATCGCCGTCGGCAATGGCCGTCAGGAGTTCGGCGTGCTCGGAGATGTGCCCGGAAACGGAGGGCATCTTTTCCAGCATGTGGCACCAAATGCGGGTGGCCAGGTTGTCGTAGCGGATCAGGACGTCCTCAAGGTGGGCGTTGGCCGAGGCCTTGTAGATGAGCCGGTGCACCTGGATGTCATAGCGCATGAGCTCCTTGGAGGAAGCATCCTGGCCTTCAAGCTCACGGATGGCCGCGGCAACATCACGAAGCTCGGAACGCATGGCAGGGCTGGCCATTCGGGCGGCCTTACGCGAGGCAAGGGGTTCCAGCAGTTCACGAATTTCGGAGACCTCCGCGAGCTGGGTGATGTCCACCCCGGTCGCGAAGGTGCCGCGGCGAGGGTAGGACACCACGAGGTGGTCACTCTCCAGCCGCTTGATGGCCTCGCGGACAGGCGTGCGTCCAATGCCGAGCTCGGCCGCGATCTGACCGTCATTGATGGGGTCGCCGGGCTTGATATCCAGCATGATGAGCCGGTCGCGCAACAGCAGGTAGGCATTTTCCGCCAGGGAGCTGCCCTGCGGTGCCGATTCCAACGCTTCCAGTGCTGTGCTCATGACTCTCTTCCCGTGGCCGTAAAGCGGTCTGCCGGACGAGTTTTGACCGACCCGTTGACGACTATGTGACGTTCAACATACTATGGCAATAGTTCTAATATATCAGTTGCCTAACAGTCGGCCGCTAGAAGCACGTCAAAGGAGAACACCATGGTTGAACCGCTGATCCGCCCGCTCGCACAGGCGGACCCGGAGGTTGATCAGGCGATCGCCCAGGAGCTTATCCGCCAGCAGTCCACGCTGGAGATGATTGCCTCGGAGAATTTTGCTCCCACCGCAGTCATGGAAGCCCAGGGCTCAGTGCTGACCAACAAGTACGCTGAAGGCTACCCGGGCAAGCGGTACTACGGCGGTTGCGAACACGTTGATGTGATCGAACAGCTGGCCATCGACCGTCTGAAGTCCCTGTTCGGCGCCGAATACGCCAACGTCCAACCCCACTCCGGCGCCCAGGCCAACGCAGCTGCCATGCACGCGCTGATCACCCCCGGCGACACCATCATGGGCCTCAACCTCGCCCACGGCGGACACCTCACCCACGGCATGCGGATCAACTTCTCCGGCAAGCTCTACAACGTGGTCCCGTACAGCGTCCGCGAAGACACGCACACCATCGATATGGCCGAGGTGGAGCGCCTCGCCGTCGAGAACAAGCCGCAGCTGATCGTTGCCGGCTGGTCCGCTTACTCCCGCCAGCTGGACTTCGCCGAATTCCGCCGGATCGCCGATTCGGTGGGCGCCTACCTCATGGTGGACATGGCACACTTCGCCGGACTGGTGGCAGCAGGCCTGCACCCGAGCCCTGTCCCCCACGCCCACATCGTCACCAGCACCACGCACAAGACCCTCGGCGGCCCGCGCGGCGGCGTGATCCTGACCAACGACGCCGACATCGCCAAGAAGGTCAACTCCGCAGTGTTCCCCGGACAGCAGGGTGGACCGCTGGAGCACGTCATTGCCGCCAAGGCCGTGGCTTTCAAGTTCGCCTCCGAGCCTGAGTTCAAGGAACGCCAGGTCCGCGTGCTGGAAGGCTCCAAGATTCTGGCCGAGCGCTTCCTGCAGGATGATGTTGCCCAGGCCGGAATCTCCGTCGTCAGCGGTGGCACCGACGTTCACCTGGTACTCGTCGACCTGCGCAACTCCGAACTGAACGGCCAGCAGGGCGAGGACGCCCTGCACCACATCGGCATCACCGTCAACCGCAACGCCGTCCCCTTCGACCCCCGCCCGCCGATGGTCTCCTCCGGACTCCGCGTCGGCACCCCGGCACTTGCCGCCCGCGGCTTCGGCGCCGAGGAATTCACTGAAGTAGCAGACATCATTGCGACGGCGTTGATCGCCTCGGCAGCCACCGGCACCCTGGACGACGCGACCGCCGTCGAACTCCGCAACCGCGTGACCGTGCTGGCGGACAAGTTCCCGCTGTACCCCCACCTTTCCAACAACGGCAATGGTGCCGAATCCGTACTCGAAGCAGAAATGATTGGAGCAGCCCAGTGAGTGTCGACCACCTCCCCGAACACCCTGACTTCCTCTGGCGCAACCCCGAACCCAAGCAGTCCTATGACGCAGTAATCGTCGGTGGTGGCGGGCACGGCCTGGCCACGGCCTACTACCTGGCCAAGAACCATGGCATGACCAACATCGCCATCCTCGAAAAGGGCTGGCTGGCCGGTGGCAACATGGCCCGCAGCACCACCATCATCCGCTCCAACTACCTCTGGGACGAGAGCGCGGCCATCTACGAGCACGCCCTCAAGCTGTGGGAAATCCTTCCCGAGGAACTCGAGTACGACTTCCTGTTCAGCCAGCGCGGTGTCATGAACCTCGCCCACACCTTGGGCGATGTCCGCGAAAGCATGCGGCGCGTCGGCGCCAACCGCCTCAACGGTGTGGACGCAGAATGGCTGGAGCCGGACCAGGTCAAGGAACTCTGTCCCATCCTGAACACGAGCGACAACATCCGCTACCCCGTCATGGGTGCCACCTACCAGCCACGCGCTGGCATCGCCAAGCACGACCACGTTGCGTGGGCCTTCGCCCGCAAGTGCGACGAGCTGGGCGTGGACATCATCCAGAACTGCGAAGTCACCGGCTTCATCAAGGACGGCAACCGCGTCACCGGCGTCAAGACCACGCGCGGAACCATCCACACTGAGAAGGTAGGCCTGGCAGCCGCCGGCCACAGCTCGGTCCTGGCCGAGATGGCCGGGTTCCGCCTGCCGATCCAGTCCCACCCGCTGCAGGCTTTGGTCTCCGAACTGCACGAGCCCGTCCACCCGACGGTGGTCATGTCCAACCACGTCCACGTGTACGTCTCCCAGGCGCACAAGGGTGAACTGGTCATGGGTGCGGGCGTCGACTCCTACAACGGCTACGGCCAGCGCGGCTCCTTCCACGTGATCGAGGAGCAGATGGCAGCAGCCGTGGAACTCTTCCCGATCTTCGCCCGGGCCCACGTGCTCCGTACCTGGGGCGGCATCGTGGACACCACGCTGGACGCTTCGCCGATCGTCGGCGTGACCCCGGTGGAAAACATGTTCGTCAACTGTGGCTGGGGAACCGGTGGCTTCAAGGGAACCCCGGCAGCGGGCCTCACCTTCGCCCACACGATCGCCACGGGCGCACCGCACAAGCTAAACGCTCCCTTCGCACTGGAACGCTTCGAGACCGGTGCCTTGATCGACGAACACGGCGCCGCAGCCGTGGCCCACTAGCCGCACAGGACAGGAAAAGACATGCTCCTCATTTCATGCCCCAACTGCGGGCCACGCGACGAAACCGAATTCCACTACGGCGGACAGGCCCACGTCCCCTACCCGGAAAACCCGAACGACCTCACGGACCGGGAGTGGGCTGAGTACCTCTTCTACCGCGAGAACACCAAGGGCACCTACGCCGAACGCTGGGTTCACAGCACCGGTTGCCGCCAGTGGTTCAACATGCTCCGGGACACCGTGAGCTACGACATCCACTCGATCTACGCGATGGGCTCACCGCGGCCGGACCTCGCAGCGACAGACCAGGGAGCAGCAGGTCAAGCCGGCACCCCCGGACTCGCACCGGCAGCCCCCACCACAACCACCTCCCCGGAAGGAGCCCAGAAGTGAGCAGCCAGAACGCCCGCCTTGCCACCGGCGGCCGCATTGACCGCAGCATCACCTGGCGGTTCACCGTGGATGGCCAGGAATTCGTCGGCCACCCCGGTGACACCATCGCTTCGGCCCTCCTTGCCAACGGCCACATCAACGCAGGCAACTCCCTCTACGAGGACCGCCCCCGCGGTATTGTCGCCGCAGGGGTCGAAGAGCCGAACGCACTGGTCAAGATCGCGCCCCGCTTCCCCGGCCACGTTGCCGAGTCCATGCTCCCCGCCACGGCTGTTTCGCTGGTGGACGGACAGAGCATCGAGCTCCTGTCCGGCTTGGGCAAGCTTGACCCGGCCGAAGACAAGGCAGAGTACGACAAGAAGTACGTCCACACCGACGTCCTGGTGGTCGGCGGCGGCGTTGCCGGCCTGGCAGCTGCCCGTGAAGCAGTCCGCACCGGCGCCCGCGTCATCCTGATCGACGACCAGCCCGAACTCGGCGGTTCGCTGCTTTCCGGTTCCACCGCGGAGGGACTCGCGGAAGAGATCGAAGGCAAGCCCGCCCTGGAGTGGGTTGCCGACGTTGAAGCCGAACTCGTTTCTGCCGAGGAATGCACGGTCCTGCACCGCACCACGGCTTTCGGCTCCTACGACTCCAACTACCTGATTGCAGCCCAGAACCGCACGGACCACCTGAGCGTTCCTGCAGCTCCCGGCGTCTCCCGTACCCGTATTTGGCACATCCGTGCTGCACAGGTAGTCCTGGCACCGGGCGCCCACGAGCGTCCGCTGGTCTTCGAGAACAACGACCGCCCGGGCATCATGCTCGCCTCGGCCGTCCGCACCTACCTCAACCGCTACGCCGTCGCCGTCGGTTCGCGCGTCGTCATCAGCACCACCAACGACTCCGCCTACCTGCTCGCCGCGGACCTGAAGGCAGCAGGCGTGCCGGTTGCCGCCGTCGTCGATGCCCGTCCGCAGATCAGCGAAAAGGCCGCAGCCGCCGTCGAATCCGGCCTGCGCGTCCTGATCGGCAGCGCCGTTGCCGATACCAGCGCAGATGACAAGGGCCGCCTCAGCGGCGTCACCGTCCGCAGCATCAACGACGACGGCGAACTCACCTCGGGCGTCGAGCAGATCGCCGCCGATGTCCTCGCCGTGTCCGGTGGCTGGAGCCCTGTGGTCCACCTCCACAGCCAGCGCCAGGGCAAACTGCGTTGGGACGATGAACTCGCAGCGTTCGTCCCCTCCACCGTGGTCCGCGACCAGCAGGTTGTGGGCGCAGGCCGTGGCAGCTACGAACTGCAGGACTGCCTGGCAGAGGGTATCTCCGCCGGTGCAGCCGCATCCATCGCTGCAGGCTTCGAGTCCGCAGTGACTCCTTCCGAGGTCAACGCTCCGGTAGCCAGCGCACCCACCCGCCAGCTGTGGCTGGTTCCCGGCCAGACCGGTGAACCGGGTGAGTGGCACAACCACTTCGTGGACTTCCAGCGCGACCAGTCCGTGGCCGACGTCCTCCGCTCCACGGGTGCGGGCATGCGGTCCGTGGAACACGTCAAGCGGTACACCTCCATCAGCACCGCCAATGACCAGGGCAAGACCTCCGGCGTCAACGCAATCGGCGTCATTGCCGCAGCGCTCAAGTTCGGCGGCGCGGACGCTGTTCCGGGCATCGGCGAGATCGGCACCACCGCGTACCGCGCCCCGTTCACCCCGGTGGCCTTCGCAGCCCTGGCCGGACGCCAGCGCGGCGAGCTGTTCGACCCGGCCCGCGTCACCTCCATCCACCCGTGGCACGTTGCCCAGGGCGCACTGTTCGAAGACGTCGGACAGTGGAAGCGTCCTTGGTACTACCCGCAGGCCGGCGAGGACATGGACACCGCGGTACTCCGCGAGTGCGCCGCAGTCCGCGACTCCGTGGGCTTCATGGACGCCACAACCCTCGGCAAGATCGAAATCCGTGGCAAGGACTCCGGCGAGTTCCTGAACCGTGTGTACACCAACGCGTTCAAGAAGCTCGCTCCCGGCTCGGCCCGCTACGGCGTTATGTGCACGTTGGACGGCATGATCTTCGACGACGGCGTGACCCTGCGCCTGGACGAGGACACCTACTTCATGACCACCACCACCAGCGGCGCAGCCAAGGTGCTGGACTGGCTCGAAGAGTGGCACCAGACGGAGTGGCCGGAACTGGATGTGGTCTTCACCTCCGTCACGGAACAGTGGAGCACGATCGCCGTCGTCGGTCCCAAGTCCCGTGCGGTGATCGCCAAGGTGGCCCCGCAGCTGGCCGAAAACGGTGGACTGGAAGCCGAGAACTTCCCGTTCATGACCTTCCGCGAGACCACGCTGGCCTCGGGCGTTCAGGCCCGTGTCTGCCGGATCTCCTTCTCCGGTGAACTGGCCTACGAAATCAACGTTCCGTCCTGGTACGGACTCAACACCTGGGAGGCCGTTGCCGCAGCCGGTGCCGAGTTCAACATCACCCCGTACGGCACCGAAACCATGCACGTCCTCCGCGCCGAAAAGGGCTACCCGATCGTGGGCCAGGACACCGATGGCACGGTCACCCCGCAGGATGCCGGCATGGAATGGATTGTGTCCAAGGCCAAGGACTTCATCGGCAAGCGTTCCTACCTCCGCGAGGATTCCAAGCGCGAGGACCGCAAGCACCTGGTGAGCGTCCTGCCCGTGAACCACTCCTTGAAGCTGCCCGAAGGCACCCAGCTCGTGGAGAAGGGCATCGCGGTCAACCCGGCCAACGGTCCCGTTCCCATGGAAGGCTTCGTGACCTCGAGCTACCACAGCGCCGCCCTGGGCCGTTCCTTTGGCTTGGCCCTGATCCAGAACGGCCGCAACCGCATTGGCGAAACCCTCGTGGCTTCCGTGGGAGACCAGCTGGTGGACGTGGTTGTTGGCGAAACCGTACTTTTTGATGCTGAAGGGACCCGCAAAGATGGCTGAGACAGCAACTCCCGCAGAAACCGTGAATGTTGACCGCGTTCGCGCCGCGCGCCGCAGCCCGGCCGAGCACCTTGCCGACGCCTTCGCCGCCGGCTCAGTGCCCGGGGCGGTTACGCTCAAGGAAATCCCCTACCAGACCCAGGTGGGTGTCCGGGTGGACAGGACGTCCGACGCCGGTACCCGGGTTGCGTCCGTCACCGGCGGCTTGCCTGCCGCGTGCGGCGAGGTAGTGTCCTCGGATTCCGCCAGCACCGTGTGGCTCGGCCCCACCGAGTTCCTGGTGGTGGCACCGGAGGGATCCCACGATTCCCTCGGCGGCTCCCTTGTCGGCGACCTGACGGCCGCTCTGGGCAGCGACTCCGGCCAGGTGGTGGACCTCTCCGCCAACCGCACCACGTTCGAGCTCTCGGGCAGCCGCGCCCGCGCAGTCTTGGAGAAGAGCTGCGCACTGGACCTCCACCCCCGCGTCCTGAAGGCAGGCACCGCCCTGTCCACGGAAATCGGACACATCCCGGTGGTCCTCTGGAAGGTCGACGAGGAGACGTTCAAGATCTTCCCGCGCGCTTCCTTTGCCGATTACCTGGGTCGTTGGCTCCTGGATTCCATGCGGGAGTACGCGTCGCCTGAGGTTCCGTAATGGCACTGAGTGTGCTCGACCTGTTTTCCGTTGGCATCGGGCCGTCGTCTTCACACACGGTCGGCCCGATGCGGGCGGCAAAGCAGTTCACGGACGGACTTGTTTCGTCCGGCCAACTCCCGGCCACGGTGCGCGTCCAGGCTGAGCTTTTTGGCTCCCTGGGCGCCACCGGCCGGGGCCACGGCTCGGACAAAGCCGTGGTCCTGGGTTTGCAGGGCCACTCCCCCGAAACAGTGGACACCCGCACGGCGGATGACCAGGTGGCGGCTGCTGCGCTGGATGCAGAGCTGCGCTTGGGCGGAACCCACCGGGTGGACTTCAACTGGGAAGAGGACGTGGTCCTGCACCGCCGCAAATCCCTCCCTGCCCACCCCAACGGGATGACCTTCCGCGCCCTGGATCACACCGGCGCGGTATTGCGGGAGCGCAGCTATTACTCGATCGGCGGCGGCTTCGTGGTGGATGGCGACGTCACCGGCACGGAGAAGGTGGTGCCGGACACCACGGTCCAGCCCTACCCTTTCACGACCGGCGACGAACTCCTGGCCATCTGCGAACGCGAAGGCAAATCCATCTCCGACATCATGCTGGCCAACGAGCTCGTCTGGCGTTCCGAGGAGGAGCTCCGCGAACGGCTGCTGGGCATCTGGGCCGTCATGCGGGAGTGCGTGGACAACGGCTGCTCTGCCGAGGGAATCCTGCCGGGAGGCTTGAGCGTCAAGCGACGGGCGCCGTCGTTGTTCAAGAAGCTGGCTGAAGCCGACGCGTCCAACAGCAGCGATCCCCTGCTCGCCATGGAATGGGTGAACCTGTTTGCCCTGGCGGTGAACGAGGAGAACGCGGCCGGCGGCCGGATCGTTACGGCACCCACCAACGGCGCGGCCGGCATTGTGCCGGCGGTGCTGCACTACTACACCAAGTTTGTTCCAGGAGCCAACGACGACGGCGTCGTGCGGTTCCTGCTGGCCGCGGCCGCCGTCGGGATCCTGTTCAAGATCAACGCCTCGATCTCCGGCGCCGAAGTCGGCTGCCAAGGCGAGGTGGGTTCGGCCTGCTCCATGGCGGCCGCAGGGCTCTGCGAGGTGCTCGGCGGAACTCCGAGGCAGGTTGAAAATGCAGCGGAAGTCGGGATCGAGCACAACCTTGGCCTCACCTGCGATCCCGTGGGCGGGCTGGTACAGATCCCGTGCATCGAGCGGAACGCCATTGCCAGCGTCAAGGCGATCAACGCTGCCCGCCTTGCCCTGCACGGCGACGGCAGCCATAAAGTCTCCCTGGACAAGGCCATCAAGACCATGCGCGAGACCGGCGCCGACATGAAATCCAAGTACAAAGAGACCTCCCGTGGAGGCCTCGCCGTCAACGTAGTGGAGTGCTAGCAATGACTGCCATCCAAACCGAAACTTCCGTTCCTTCCGGTGAAGGGACCACCGTGGAGCACGTGCTCACCCTGGACTGCCCCGAAGGTCCCGGCATTGTGCACGCGGTCTCCGGGTTCCTGCTGGAGCACGGCTGCGACATCATCGACAACAAGCAGTTCGGCGATCGCGCCGAGGGTCACTTCTTCATGCGGGTGCACTTCGCATCCGAGGGAGACGAGTCCACGGTTGAGGCGCTGCGTTCTTCTTTTGCCCCTGTGGGCGAAAAGTACGGGATGAACTGGCAGCTGGAGCGCCAGGGCTACAAGCGCAAAGTGTTGATCATGGTGTCCAAGTTCGGCCACTGCCTGAACGACCTCCTGTTCCGGGCGCGCATCGGCGAGCTTCCCATCGACGTGGTGGGAGTGGTGTCCAACCACCTTGACCACAAGGGTTTGGCCGAGTGGCACGGAATCCCGTACTTCCACGTCCCTGTCACCGCCGCAACCAAGCCCGCTGCCGAGGCACGCCTGCTGGAGATCATCGACGAGCTCGACGTGGAACTCGTGGTCCTGGCGCGCTACATGCAGGTCCTCAGTGACGACCTTGCCCGGAAGCTTGACGGCCGGGCCATCAACATCCACCACTCGTTCCTTCCGAGCTTCAAGGGCGCCAAGCCGTACCACCAGGCTTACGCACGAGGCGTCAAGACCGTGGGCGCTACCGCGCACTACGTCAACGGTGAACTCGACGAAGGACCGATCATCTCGCAGCAGGTAGTGGAGGTGGACCACACGTTCGGACCGGACGATCTCGTAGCCGCCGGTCGGGACACGGAATGCAAGGCCCTCAGCAACGCCGTTCGTTGGCACTGCGAAGGGCGGATCATCCTGAATGGGAACAGGACGATCGTGTTGAAGTAGGGCCTTGCTTCCTGCCTGCCTGCGGGCTTCTAAGCCGCCGCCGAGATGGCAAAAGATCACAATGTTGCCGCCCAGCATTGTCATCAAGTGCCATCTCGGCGCGTGGTTAAGGGGTCACGGCGTTGATCCACACCCCGATGATCCACGTGCTCCCGGCGGCGCACGCCAGCCCGAACTCCACCAGAATGCCGATGCCCGTGGCCTTGATGGCAGCCAGGCTGGACCGGACGGCGGTGCGGAAGTTGCGGGTCCGCTGGACCTCGCTGAGCAGAAGGCCGACGGCGAACCCCACCAGGAGCCCCACCACGGGTATGAGGAACATGGCCACGACGCCCAGCACGAGTCCGATCACCACGGACCTGTTGGGGATGCCATGTTCCTTGAGTTTCCGCCCGGTCAGGACCGCGCTCGCCGCCATGCCCGCGATCACGAACACCAGGCCCACACCGAAGACCACCCAACCCAGCGTTCCGGCTCCTCCCCAGATGGCCCAGGCCAGCAAGCTTGCGCCGATCAGGATGCTTCCGGGCAGCACCGGAATGATGGTCCCGGCTATCCCTACCGCAATGGCCAGGCCGCACAGGATGGTCACGATAAGTTCGGCGTTCATGGCCCCAAGTCTAGGTGGCTGAGCTTCGGTCCGGTCTTCTGACGCCTACGACGACGGCGACCCTCCCCGCGGTGGGGAGGGTCGCCGTCGTTGTGGAAGCGGTGGTGACCGCTACTTGGTGACTGCGGCAGCGACTGCCGCGGTGACCGCAGGTGCCACGCGGGCATCCAGCGGGCTCGGCACGATGTAGTCGGCGGAGAGGTCTTCCTCGGCAAGTTCAGCGATGGCGAGGGCCGCCGCGATCTTCATCTCGGACGTGATGCGGCGGGCACCTGCGTCCAGGGCCCCGCGGAAGATGCCCGGGAAGGCCAGGACGTTGTTGATCTGGTTCGGGAAGTCGCTCCGGCCGGTAGCAACAACAGCGGCGTGCTTGCGGGCCACCTCCGGCAGGACCTCGGGGTCCGGGTTGGACAGCGCGAACACGATCGACTGGTTGTTCATGAGCTTGAGGTGTTCTTCATCCAGCTTGGAGGAGGAGACACCCACAAAGACATCGGCGCCGGTCAGGGCCTCTGCCGGGCCGCCGCTGACCCCGCGGGGGTTGGTGCGCTGGGCGAAGCGGGCCTTGACGCTGCCGGAATCGGCCACGAGGTCTGCACGGTCAGCGTTGATGACACCCTTGGAGTCGAGCAGGATGACATCCTTGATGCCCACGGCCAGGAGGATCTCGGCGATGGCGATGCCGGCGGCTCCTGCGCCCGAGACAACTACCTTAAGGCCTTCGATGGCGCGGTTGGTCACCTTGGCGGCGTTGGTCAGCGCTGCGAGGACCACGACGGCGGTGCCGTGCTGGTCATCGTGCATGACCGGGACATCCAGGGCCTCGATGAGCCGCTCTTCGAGTTCGAAGCATCGCGGCGCCGAAATGTCTTCGAGGTTCACTGCGCCGAAGCTCGGGCGGAGGCGGACCAGGGTTTCGATGATCTCGTCCACGTCGGTGGTGTTGAGGACCAGCGGGATGGAGTCGAGGTCGCCGAAGGTCTTGAACAGCGCCGATTTGCCCTCCATCACAGGGAGGGAAGCGCTGGGGCCGATGTTGCCCAGGCCGAGGACGGCGGTGCCGTCGCTGACCACTACCACCAGGCGCTCTGCCCAGGTGTGGGTGCGGGCCAGCTTGGGGTCGGCATGGATGGCGCGGCTGACCTGTGCGACGCCGGGGGTGTAGGCGATGGAGAGGTCGCGCTTGTCGTTCAGCGGAACAGTGCTCGTGACGGTGAGCTTGCCGCCCTCGTGGGCGGTGAAGATTTCCTCTTCGGTGAGGATCAGGTTGTCAGTGGTTTCAGTAGCGATTGTCTCGGTGGACACGTCGTTGTCTCCTCAGGCTAGCCGTGGACCCACGGCAATGATTCGGGCAGGAACAGAACTGCTGTTCAGGCCAAAAGGTGGCTGGCCTGGAAGGTGCTTCTGCAGAGATGGGCTGCTAGCCGCTTCGGTCTTTCCAGCGTAGGCAAGCCCGGAAGGTACAAGATTCAATACCAAGAGAGACGATTCAAGAGTAAAACGTTTATCCAGCAAAGAATGTGACTCACGTCACGGGAAAAACCGCATTCCAGCAGGCCTCCGGTCTAGACCAGTCAGTCACCGGTGAGCAGGCTGCAGGCCCTCTTAAGGTCCTTCTCCGCTTCAAAAAGGGACAGCCGGCGGCACCGGACCGCCTGGACCAGCCCGCTGACCAGATGCAGGAGGATACGTGCCCTGGCCGGGTCCTTGCTGCCGCGGTCCGTCAAAGAACCCACCACTTCCTCGGACAGGACGTCGATCTCCCGCAGCAGCTGCGCCGTGTCAGTGTCCTTGCCCGCAGGCCGGATCAGGCAATGTTCAACGCCCGGCTGCATGACCCGCAGGTGGAAGATCTCCATCATCAGCCCGGAGAGCACATGGCCCTTGCCGTCGCGCTGCCGCAGCCCGTCCTTCAGCTCACGCAACTGCTGCCGGTAGACCGCGAGCATGAGATGCGCGGTGGACGGGAAGTAGCGGTACAGGGTTCCCAGCGGAACATCGGCCCGGGCGGCAACATCGGAAAGGCTCAGGGTGTCGAACTGGCGCTGCGCAAAACCGGCGGCCGTCTTCAGGATCCGGGCATAGCGCAGCAACTGCCGCGGCGTGGTGGGCGCGGCAGCCATGCGGGGCAACCCCGTGGTCAGATCCAGTGAGTACGGTTCCAGTGAATTTGCTGCAGACATCTCCGGCGATCTCTTGGGAAGCTGGCAAGGCAGCGGCCGGCCGGAATCGAGGACCCGCGGCTGGCCGATCGCATCAATGATACGGGAGCTTCTTGACTGTTTCCTGAGAGTGCCAGGATCAGGCCGGCCGCATGCCGCTCCCCGGATTCCGCTGCCCGCGACCCTAAACTTCAGGAAGGTTTTCACCCCCAACTCCGACCCGGTTGGGGGCACAGGCGCGGGAGGAACAGCATGGGGACATTACGACGCCGGATGGCAGCGGCGCTTGCAACGGCCACTGCGGCGGTCATGGCACTTGGCGCCCTGCCGGCGTCGGCAGCCCCCGGCAGCGGGCCCGACCCGGTGGTCCAGGGAGAGGCTGTGGTGGGCAAGACACTTGCCACGGAGATCGGGCCCTACACCTTCTACGGCTGCGGCGGCGGAAAGGGGCCTGACTTCACGGTTTACTGGACCCGTGACGGCTTCCTCGTAGCAGGTGAAACCGCCCGTACCTACGTCCTTCAGCCCGATGACACCGGAGCCCGGATGTCCGCCCACCTGACAGCAAGCAAGACCGCGTGTTCGGGAGAAACGCTGCACAGCAACGAGACCGGGCCCGTGGCAGCGGCCAACCGCGCCAGCGGCTTCACCGGTCGCAGCTTCGAACTCCTGGCCCGCACCAACGACGGCACCCTTATGCTGTACGGGCGCAAGGGAACAGCCTGGGACACCACGCGTGCCGTGGGGTGGGGCTGGAGCGGCTTCAATGCTCTGCTTGCCCCAGGGGATTTCAACGGTGACGGCAAAGGCGACGTTCTGGCACGGGACGCCGCCGGAACCCTCTACCTCTATGCGGGCGACGGAACCGGCGGCTGGAAGCCTGCCCAGGTGATCGGCAGGGGCTGGAACATTTTTGACCAGATTGTCAGCCCGGGCGACTTCAACGGTGACGGCCACAGCGACATCCTGGCCAGGGAGCCAGGTGGCGCCCTGTACCTCTACCCCGGCAACGGTTCCGGAGGCTGGTTGGCGAGGACCGCCGTCGGGCAGGGCTGGCAGGTGATGGACGCACTGGTGACTCCCGGAGACTTCAACGGCGACGGCAAGGTCGACGTCCTGGCGCGGGACCGCAGCGGCTACCTCTACTTCTATGGCGGCAACGGCGCCGGCGGGTGGACGCGGTCGTGGCTGATCGGGGTGGGTTGGAGTGCCCTCAAGTCTGTCGGCGCTGCGGGCGACTTTGACCGGGACGGCTTTCCCGATGTCTACGGCGTGGACCAACAGGGCCGGCTGGTCATGTATTACAGCGATGGACGGACCGGGTGGCGCAAGTCCGAGCCGGCAGGTAATGGTTGGAGCGGGTTCACAGCAATCTTTTAGCTGAAACCCAGCCGCGATATTATTGGCGCATAAGTCTGGGGAGGACACAATGAACGCTTTACCGTGCCCTGTGTTTGGCGTGCGCCGGGCCGTAGCCGGAATCGCGGCCGCAATTGCAGCGGCATTCATGCTGGCACCGGCCCCGGCCCAGGCAACCATGGATCCCGACCAACCTGTCATCCACGGCGCTCCGTTCGTTGGCTCGACGCTCACCGTGGAGATCGAACAGGGTTCGTTCAGCGGTTGCGGAGCTGCTGCCGGTCCGGACTACAGCATCTATTGGACCCGCGACGGCGTCCTCTCTTCCAGACAGTGGCCGAACTACATCGTCACGGAGGAAGACCGGGGAGCAACAATCGCCGCACACCTGGTAGCCAGCCAGAACGGCTGTGACCCCGTGGAGGTATCCAGCCAGGAAACCGCAGCGATCTCCGCTTCCCACCGCGCCAACGGATTCACCGGCCGCGGCATCTTCGAGGTTCTGGCCCGGCGGACGGACGGCAACCTCGTCCTTTATCCGCGCTCCGGCAACGCCTGGGAAGCACCCCGTACCGTGGGACCTGGATGGAACGGGTTCACCTCCGTCCTCTCGCCGGGTGACTTCAACGGCGACGGCGTCAACGACATCCTGGCCCGCGACTCTTCCGGCCGCTTGTTCCTCTACGCAGGCACGGGCGACGGCGGCTTCTTCGCCGGCCGGCAGATCGGCAGCGGCTGGAACGGATTCACTGCGATTGTCTCCCCCGGCGACTTCAACGGAGACGGCAACAACGACGTCCTGGCACGGGACTCCGCCGGCACGCTCTTCCTCTACCCCGGCAACGGCAACGGCGGCTGGCTGGGCAGGTCGGTAGCCGGCACCGGCTGGAACGTGGTCAACCAGATCATCACCCCGGGTGACTTTAACGGGGACAACGACGTCGATGTCCTGGCCCGGGACACCGCTGGAAACCTTCGCCTGTACACCGGCAACGGAAGCGGCGGCTGGCGCGGGTCCTCCACCATCGGCTGGGGCTGGGGCGGCATGGCAACCATTGCGTCCGCCGGCGATATTGACGGCAACGGCAACGTTGACGTCCATGCCGTGGACGGGTCCGGCCGCCTCATCGCCTACTACGGTGACGGCGACGGCGGCTGGAACGGTTCCGGCGTGATCGGCTGGGGCTGGGGCGGCTTCAACGCCGTCTTCTAAGGGCTGGGGGAGTCATGGCAGTGTTCTTTTCCGTCCGCCCTCTTTTAAGGGTTCTCCTGGCGGTGTTCCTCGTCGCAGGATTGGTCATGGCCGTACCCGTTCCGGCCGGCGCTGCCGGGCCGGGCGTCCCGCTGCCCACCGTTGCCACGCTGACATCGCCGCCCACTGCGGGGCCCGGCGACACCATTGCAGTGTCCTTCACCCTGAACGGTCCTGCCAAGGAAGTCGGATTCACCTACGTCAACCAGGACACCCTGGAACAAGCGACCCTCCTGGGCCCCACCAGTTCAGCCGCTGGACCGTACAGCGCACAGGCGAAGGTTCCTGTGACGGGCAGCTCCTTCAAACGAACCGGCCGCTACAGGCTGGTCAGCGTTAATATCACCCTGCCCGCAGAGCAGGGTGCCGTGCGGTACGGACGTGATGGCAACATCATCTTCCTCACCCAGGGCCTGGAAGCGCCGACCCAGCGCCCTGGCGCCCTGGACAGGATCGACTTCTCGGTCGACAACCCTGCCCTCCCCCTGGTGGACAACCCGAACACCAAGCCGCCGGTAGTCTCCGGGACGGCGCGCTACGACCAGGTCCTCAGCACGGACAACGGCGCCTGGACCCATCCGCCCACCGGCTACATCTACCAGTGGCTGCGGAACGGGCAGCCGATCGCCGGTGCGACGGTCAACAGCTACCGGGTGGTCGAGGCGGACCTTGACCAGACCCTGTCCGTCCGCGTGACGGCAACCCGGTCCGGGTACCGCGCAGTGTCCGCGTCGTCGCTTCCCCTGACGCCCACTTCCCCCATGACGGCCACACCTCCCACACTCCAGGGCAAGTTGACCGTCGGATCAAAGCTCACCGGCGTCTTCAACGAGGCCACCGTCTCCACCGGAACAGCCGGCGGTCCCCTCAGCGTCAGGTATGAATGGGTGCGGAACGGAACCCCGATCAGCGGTGCGACCAGCAGTACCTACACCCTGACCGCTGCCGACCGTGGCGCCGTCGTGGGTTTCCGGGCAGTAGTCCAGGCCGGTGATCCTGCCGGGATGACCAGGCCGTTCACGGTGTACGGCCGCACCGTGGTGCGGAACAAGCCGCCCGCAGAAGGGTTCGACGCCGGTACCTCCTTGGACATGTTCGCCCGGAACGCTGCCGCGAACCTGCTGCTGTACCCCACGGACGGAGCCGGCCGCTGGCAGGCCCGGAGGACCATCGGTTACGGCTGGGATGTCTTCGACACCGTCTTCAACGCCGGTGACTTCAACGGCGACGGGTTCAACGACGTCATTGGCCGGGACCGGAACGGCACGCTCTTCCTGTACCCGGGCAACGGCCTTGGCGGCTGGCTGGCGCGCAAGGAAATCGGGTGGGGCTGGAACATCTTTGACGCGGTCTTCCCCGTGGGCGACTTCTCCGGCGACGGCAACAACGACCTCATGGCCCGCACGCCCACTGGCGCGTTGGTGCTGTATCCGGGCAACGGAAGCGGCGGGTTCCGGGCACCCGGCGCAGTGGGCCAGGGCTGGGAAGTCCTCAGCCACGTCTTCTCCCCCGGCGACTTCGACGGCGACGGCCACCCCGACGTCATGGGGCGCGACTCCGCCGGGAACCTGCGGCTGTATGGTGGCAACGGCAGCGGAGGGTGGACCACGGCGCGGGCCGTCGGGACCGGATGGAACGTCATGTCACGGATCGGTGGCGCGGGTGATTTCAACGGCGACGGCTTTAATGACGTCTGGGCCATCGATTCCTCCGGCCAACTGGTGATGTACTACGGCGCGGGCAACGGCAACTGGAAAGGTCCCGCGGCTGTCGGCTGGGGCTGGGACAGCTTCACGGCGGTTTTCTAAGCCGATTTCGGTTGCTTTTGAAGCTTGACTTGTCTTCTGTGTGAATTTTTGCCAGCAAATTCCCAGGCTGCGGTTTCCAGCATGTACTCTCAACTCACTTATACCTGCCGGTTGTCTGTGGCCGGCCCGAATTGGGGGAATCATGGGGAGCACTCCTCGGCGCCGTGTGCGCAATTGGCTGGCCGCAATCGTTGGCAGCATCATGGTGGCCGGTGGACTTGGTGTGGCACCAGCGGCGCAGGCTGATGACACTTTCGCACCCGTTCCCGTGGCGGTCTCCACGACGCCCGTAAACGTGGCCTCCGGCGGTCATGCGACCTCGCGGATCACGTTCCAGGCTTCCGGCCCGCTGAACGACGTGTATGTCGCCTTCCGGAACACGGCCACGGGCGAAGTCCACAAGGAACTGACCCAAGGCTCCTACAGTGCGGCCGATTTTACCTACACCTTTGAAGTGTTCTTCGGCCAAGGCACCCCTGCGGGTTCCTACCGCGCCCAGTATGTCGAAGCACGGACCGAGGTGGGCAACGTGGTTGCTTACTGGCGGGACGGATCCATAGTCCACAATTCCGGGAACCTTCCAGCCTCGGGTACTGCGGCGGTGACCTTGGAGGCCCTGGACTTCAATTACGTCACTTCCGTGAGCATCGACCGACCCCACACCAGCGGGTTCTACCGCGATGCGTACTGGGACAACTACACCATGAGCCTGCTGATCCGGGACTCCTGGGGCCGGCTCGGCCTGTTCCCCACCGGAGGAAACGGAACGTGGAAGCAGGCCTACGAGGTCGGTTCCGGCTGGAACATCTTCAACCTCATGCTCGCCGCCGGCGACTTCAACAACGACGGCGAGAACGACGTCATTGCCCGTGACGGTTCCGGTGCCCTTTATCTCTACCCCGCCGACTGGCACGGTGGATGGTTCCCGCGCCAGCAAATCGGGTGGGGCTGGCATGTCTTCAGTTCCGTCTTCGCCGCCGGTGACTTCAACGGCGACGGCAACAACGACCTCCTGGCCCGCAAAACCAACGGAGAGCTGGTCCTGTATCCAGGGAACGGGCACGGCGGCTTCCTGTCCGCGTCCACCGTGGGATGGGGCTGGAACGGCATGACCTCGATCTTCTCCCCGGGAGATTTCGACGGTGACCGCAAGCCCGACGTCCTGGCCCGCGACAGCGCCGGCAACTTGGTCTTCTACGGCGGCAACGGGCGCGGAGGATGGACCACCAGCCGCGTGATTGGCCAAGGCTGGAACGCCATCACCAAGCTGGGCGGCGTCGGCGACTTCGACGGCGACCGCGCCAACGACGTCTGGGGAATCGACACCGCCGGCCAGATGCGCATGTACTACGGCAACGGCTCCGGCGGATGGAAGGGTTCCGGGGTAGTCGGCTGGGGCTGGGGCGACTTCAACGCAGTTTTCTAGCGGGTCCCACCACCCGGGTCCAACCGCTTTCGTGCAACTTTTTATGAGGATTCTTGAAACTCAATAACGTCACACCACACCGTTGGCGTCGTCTCGCCCGTCTGGTGGCTGCCTCCGTTCTGACCTGCGGACTCCTCGCTGCCGGCCTGCCCGTCCCGGCCCAGGCTGCAGCACCGACAGTTGTCGCTCCGCTGCGCTACGTCTACGTCTCCAGCACGCCCCGACTGGTCGGGGACCCGACGGTAGGTGGGCTGCTGAAGGTGGACGTTTCGTCGACTTATGCGCACGTCTCACCCGAAGGCGGCGTTCCGGCCATCTCCTACTTCTGGACCAGGGACGGCGTGGTCATCCCCGGTGCCAATGGCACCACTTACCGTGCTACCCCGGCTGACTTGGGGCGGGTGGTGGCCGCTCATCTGACGGTTACGTACGATGCCGACTCGACGCTGACCGTCCAAGCTTCCCACCCACTCCGCGTTGCGGCGGCACCCCGCGCCCGAGGTTTCAATGGCGACGGAACTCTTGACATGTTTGCGCGTGATTCCGCAGGCCGACTGTTGTTGTACCCCACGGACGGACGCGGAAACTGGCAGCCAACCCAAGTCATTGGATGGGGTTGGAACAACTTCAATCTGTTGCTCTCTCCTGGGGACTTCGACGGGGACGGCACGGTCGATGTCCTTGCCCGCGACGGCCAAGGCCGCCTCTTCCTGTACCAAGGTAATGGCTCGGGAGGCTGGAAGAAGGCGTTCCAGATCGGTCAGGGCTGGCAAGGCTTCAAAGACCTCGTAGCACCTGGCGACTTCAACGGCGATGGCACCAACGACATCCTCGCGAAGGACCCGGCTGGCAACCTCTTCATGTACCCGGGCAACGGTCGAGGTGGCTGGCTCGCCCCCTACAGAATCGGTCCAGGGTGGGATGGCTACTATGCCGTGGGTGCAGGCCACTTCCTGGACACCCCGGACTTGGTTGTACTTACACGGCCGTTCTGGGGAACGCTTGAAGTACGAACCACCAATCGGAATGGGTGGTTTGAGGAATTTGGATTGCCGGGCGGCTTCGGCGGATCCATTGGATGGGGATGGGAATCGGTAGCTCGCATCGGCATGGCCGGTGATTTCAACGGCGACGGCTATCCCGATGTTTACGGAATCGACAACGCCGGTCGCATGACCATGTACCTCGGCGACCCTGGCGGCTACGGGCACTTTGGAATCACTGGGTTCAGGTGGAAAGGCTCCCCTGCCGTCGGCTGGGGCTGGGGCGGCTTCACCGCCGTCTTCTAGTCGATACCATTCCCAGGAATAACGAGCAGGGAGAGCCAGACATGAAGTTCATCACGCCCCGTACCACGAGGCTCTGCTGCTATCTTGTGGTCCTCGCCATTTCGACAGCGTTGGGCAGCCTCTCGTTATTCGTGCCCGGCGCTGTTGCAGCACCCAGCCATGAGGATTCGTTAGGCGTGGACTCGTACGTCTGGCCGCCCGATCCCGCGTTCTTGAGCATCGCGGCCGCTAGCACGGCAAGTGTTCCAGTGGGTGGTGAGTTACGGCTGAACTTCACGGTGGCGCAACCGGCTATCGAAGTCAGCTTTGTGATGCAGGACGAGTCGGGAGTCACGGAGAGCTACATGTCCTGGCGACCTCCCGCGGGTGTGCCGCCGCAGCAAAGCGGCTTTGCGGTCCGTACCGTCAAGACCAATGATGCAACGGGAAAATACTCCCTAAGACAAGCCAGGGTCAAATTTGCTGACGGCTCGTTGGCGACGATAAACCCAAGAAAGTACAGTGGAGACTCTTCAGTCACAGATGACTTTCCACAGGCGGTATTCAGCGTCAACAACCCAGGGGTAATTCTTCAACCAAATGTGAATATCAGCCCGGCTTACGTTGAAGGGCGAGCCGAGACGGGTATCTGGGCAAAAGCCAATGTTGGCACCTGGCAGGGCGGCGTCTCTGAGGTGGACTACCAGTGGATGCGCAACGGCGTCGATCTGGAATACAAGTCCTACGACTACTACCTGACGTCCTTCGACCTTGGTGCATCCGTTTCGTTCAGAGCAAAGATTTACGCTCCTGGGTATCTTCCAACGATGACCGAATCAAAGCCGGCAGGACCCGTTGTTCAGCCTCGGCACCCAAAGGTACTGGGCGAAGCATCGGTTGGTTCCATCCTTCGGACCGACTTCAGTTTGTCAGAAGTGCTTCTTCCTTCAGGATCCACCGCCGTGGTTAAGCATCGCTGGGTAGGACCGCCCTGGGTAGAGCGCCCGACAGGTCCAACGTATCGGCCTACACTTCAGGACCAGCATCATGGCTACTACCAGAATTACATTGCTGCAGAGGTCACCGTGTCAGTGGGCTGGGACAATCTTCGGGTTGTTGACAGCGAATGGCGGGAAAACATCAGGGACTCCCACTGGTCCAGCGGCTTCAACGGAGACGGAACTCCGGATGTCCTTGTCCGCGATCGCTCAGGTGTTCTCAGCATGTACCCCACCTCGACGCAAGGAGGGTGGCAAACTCCGCGCGTGATTGGCCAAGGATGGTCGGAGATGACCTCTATCTTCAAGGTCGGCGACCTGAATCGCGACACTAAGAATGACGTTGTGGCTCGCGACAGCCTTGGCCGGCTCTACTTGTATCCCGGTGACGGCCAAGGCGGCTGGTTGCAGCGGCAACAGCTCGGCACCGGATGGAATGTCTTCAACTCCATCTTCGCAATGACGAGCGCACACCAAGGCGGGCACAGCGGTATCTACGGCCGCGATGCCAATGGAACTCTTTGGTACTACGGAACCGGCTACGACGGTGGCCTGGGCTACGCCGGACATCCGGTGGGAACTGGGTGGAACATGTTTAACACCGTGTTCCCGGCCGGGGACTTCAACGGTGACGGCGTGGAAGACCTTATGGGCCGGACCCCGTCCGGGCTTCTCTATAGCTATCAAGTAGATGGTTCCAAGATCGACAAGCGCGACGTCATCGGCGTGGGATGGAACGTTATGGCAAGGGTAGGCGCCGCCGGGGACTTTAACGCGGATGGCCATCAGGACGTTTACGGTATCGACTACTCGGGCCGAATGCATATGTACTACGGCAACGGAGCAGGCGGCTGGAAGGGTTCCGGAGTGGTCGGCTGGGGCTGGGGCGGCTTCACCGCCGTCTTCTAAGGCGGCTATGCCACGCTCTTGATCTTCACCACGAACACTGCACCCAGCAGGCCGATCACGGCAGCAGCCACGTACAGCGAGATATAGCCGCCCCAGTACGTCACGAACGGGAACGCGATTCCGGGTGCGATCACTTGGGGCAGCGAATTCGCGATGTTGATGACTCCGAGGTCCTTCCCGCGGTCCAGCGCTGTGGGAAGGACCTGCGTAATGAGCGCAAAGTCGACGGCCAGGTAGGCGCCGAAGCCGATTCCCAGCACTATTGCACCCAACAGGGCGCCGATCCATGTGGGCGCAAAAGCCAGGATCAGGGACGCCACGGCGATGATGACGGACGAGGCTATGACCAGGGGCTTCCGTTTGCCCATCAGGTCGCTCAGCCGCCCGCCGAGCACACTGGTGATGATCACGGTAACCGCGTACAGGCCCGTCAGGATGAGCACACCGAACTCGGGTTTGATGCCTTCGGTTTCCTCAAGGTGCACCGCGTCGCTGAGGAAGTAGAGCAGATACAGGGTGACCATATGGTTGCCGGTGCTCACCAGGAGGCGGGTGAGCCAGGCCCACGCGAAGTCCGGGTTGCGCCTTGGCGACACCCAAAAGCCCTTGATGAACTCCAGCAGCCGGAACTGCGGCCGGGCTTCCTGGGGCAGCGGCTGGTCGTCGCTCTTGACCAGGTACAGCACGACGCCGGCCAGCAGCGCCGCGGCGCACAGCCAGTAGCCCACGGCGAAGTCGCCGGCCACAACGGCGGCGATTACCGCTCCCAGGAGGATGCCGACTGTTTGCCCCATGGCGGCGAGGCCACCCACGGTCCCGCGCTGGACAACAGGAACACGATCGGGAACGGCAGCCGTAATTGCCGCGTACATGGCATTGGCTCCGGCCTGCACCACGCACCACAACAGAGTCATGACCGCTACATCGGGGGCGCCGGCCAGGGCCACCAGGGCGACGGCGCCGAGGATCGCACCGATAACCACCCAGGGAACGCGACGGCCATACCGGGAGACCGTACGATCGCTCAGCGCACCGAACAAGGGGTTCGCCACCATGGAAACGGCCGCTCCGCACCCTGTCACCAACGCCAGGATGGCTTCCTTTCCGCCTTCGTCAAAGTGGGCGGCCTGTTGGCCCAGCAAAACCTGGAGTGGGCCAAAGAATGCTGCGTTGATACCCAGGTTGACCAGGACGACGCCGGTCACCCAAAGCCCGCGGACCCGGTCCACCGGCTCGGCGAGTGCCGTGGCCGTGCTGCCGCGAACGACGAGGGGATCCGGGACCGGCCCCGGCAGATCGGACAGACTCATGGCAGGTTCCCCCTACTTTCGATGCTTGGATTCAGCCTAGCGCGGCAGACAGGCGTGGAGCCCTTTGTGGCGGCGTTATCCACATAGGCGTGGACATGCCGTGCCGCACCACCGATCCGAACGTAGTGTGGGCTCAAACCCCGAAGGAGAATCCCATGAACGATCAGGTAAACACCGCCGACCTCTACGACCAGCGTGGAGAGGAACTCAACTCGATTTCGGTGCAGTTCCAGGACCTGGGCGGACGCACCCATTTCAGCGGGCCCGTCCGGACCATCCGCTGTTTCCAGGACAACGCCTTGGTGAAGTCCACGCTTGCTACACCCGGCAATGGCTGCGTGCTGGTGGTCGACGGCGACGGCTCGTTGGGAACAGCCTTGATGGGGGACATGATTGCCGACAGCGCGGTTGCCAACGGCTGGGCAGGCGTGGTGATCAACGGCGCCATCCGGGACCGTGAGGCTCTGGCGCAGTTGCCCTTGGGCATCAAAGCCCTGGGAAGCAATCCGCGGAAAAGCGCCAAAAACGGGGCGGGTGAGACGGACGTCGACGTGACACTGGATGGTGTGCGCATCCGGCCAGGCGCCATGATCTATTGCGACCCGGACGGCATCCTTGTGGAGAAGTGACCTATCCGGCGGCTGCTGTCCAGCGAAACTTCATCGGACCGGGAATCAATGAGGCATTAGGATAGTTACTGAAAGCAACTATCCTGCTTAATTCCTGATCTGCCATCCCTTGGAGAAGATATGTCCAAAACCACGCCCGTCCGGGCTGCCGGCGAGGTCCTGACCCATCGTCAGACCCTCACCGTCATGGTGGGACTCATGCTCGGCATGTTCCTGTCCTCGCTGGACCAGACCATTGTGTCCACGTCCATCTACACCATTGCCAACGACCTCGATGGCTTGTCGCTCCAGGCATGGGCCACCACGGCGTACCTGATCACGTCGACGGTCAGCACACCGTTATACGGAAAACTCAGCGACATCTTCGGCCGGCGCCCGCTGTACCTCGTGGCCATTGTGATCTTCTTGGCCGGCTCGCTGTATGCCGGTTCGGTGCACTCCATGACGGAACTTGCGCTGGCCCGTGGTGTGCAGGGCCTGGGCGCCGGCGGCCTGCTGGCACTCGCCCTGACCACCATCGGCGACATCGTGGCGTTGAAGGACCGGGCCAAGTACCAGGGCTATTTCATGTCCGTCTTCGGCATCTCGTCCGTGCTGGGTCCCGTGATTGGCGGAGCCTTTGCGGGCACGTCCAACATCCTTGGCTTCGACGGCTGGCGCTGGGTCTTCTTCATCAACCTTCCCATCGGCCTGGCGGCACTGGTGGTGGTCTTCATGTATCTCCATCTCCCCGCACGGCACGTCAAGCAGAAGATCGACTACTGGGGCGCCGCGGCCATTACGCTGGCCATCGTCCCGCTGTTGCTCGTGGCGGAGCAGGGCCGGGTCTGGGGCTGGGCTTCAGGCGCTTCCCTGCTCTGCTACGCGTTGGGTGCCATCGGGATCGTGGCCTTCCTTTTGGCTGAGAAGAGGGCGGGAGACTACGCCCTGATCCCGCTGCGTTTGTTCGGGAACGCGACGTTCGGGCTCTCCTCACTTTTGAACTTCATCATCGGCATCGGCATGTTCGGCGCCATCGCGATGCTCCCGATGTACCTGCAGTTGGTCAAGGGGCTTACCCCCACTGAGGCAGGCCTGATGATGATCACCTTCACCGTCGGCATCCTCTTCGGTTCCATCACGGCAGGGCGCACCATCTCATCCTCCGGTGTCTACCGGATCTTCCCGATCCTCGGAACCGCCGTCCTTGCCGGCGCAGCAGTCGTAATGGGGCTGTCCTTGGGCGTTGACACGGGCCTCTGGGTACCGGGGCTCATTGCTGTCTTCTTCGGAGTTGGGCTGGGCTTCTGCATGCAGCCGCTGACGCTCGCCATGCAGGTATCCGTGCCGCCCAAGGACATGGGCGTCGGGACATCCACCGCTGCCTTCTTCCGGTCCATGGGCGGAGCCGTGGGTACGGCGGTCTTCATTTCGATGCTTTTCAGCCTGGCAGCGGACAAGATTGCCGACGCCATGAAGGATGCCGCTTCCAATCCGGACTACCAGGCTGTCATGCAGGACCCGGCGGTGGCTTCCGATCCCGCCAACGCCAAGCTCTTCGATTTCTTCAAGAATGGCGCCAACAACGACTCCCTGAATGACACCAGCTGGCTCCACTCCGCCAACAGCACCTTGACCCGGCCCATTACCGAGGGCTTCGCCCAAGCGATCGACGTCGTCATGCTCACCGCTGCCGGATTGATGCTGGTGGCGTTCCTCATCAGCTTCGCCCTGCCGAACAAGAAGCTCACCGACCCCAAGGCAGCAGCCAAGGAGTCCGTCCCGGCGCACTAGGGCCGCGACCCACAAAAGTACGGCGGCGGTCCATGGACTGCCGCCGTACTTTCATTTCCCTGCAGCCCGGCCTCGCTACGGACGGCACCTGCCGCCGTCGTGCTTTGCGTTCATAAAGTTGAGCCAAAGGCCCGGTCAGGCACCATTTGCGCCTCATTGCCTCCTCCCAGCGGACTTTCAGCCTTCAGCGAGAGGTCTATGCGTTCATAAGGTAAATGCATGTCATGTCCATCACTGTGACTGGAACTTGGCTGATATGACATGCCACACTGTGTAGCGCGAGTGCACCGACGTCCCCGTCGGATAGCCGACGACGTCCCGCACCGCGATCCCACACCACCTGCCCCAAGGGAGACCCATGTCCAGTCCCAGCACCAAAGAAGGCGCGCCGCCAGTTTCCCGGAAAGTCATCGGCCTGGCCGTCGCTGGAGCTGTGGGCGGGTTCCTGTTCGGGTTCGATTCGTCCGTGGTCAATGGCGCCGTGGATGCCATGAAGGACGAGTTCATGATGAGTGAGGCCATCACCGGCTTCGCCGTGGCCGTTGCCCTGTTGGGGTGTGCGCTGGGTGCCTACTTCGCCGGCAAGGTGGCCGATCGCTACGGGCGCATTCCCGCCATGAAGATCGGGGCGCTGCTGTTCCTGGTGAGCGCCGTGGGCACAGGACTCGCCTTCGGCGTCTGGGACCTCGTCTTCTGGCGCCTGGTGGGAGGACTCGGCATCGGGCTCGCCTCCGTGATCGCGCCGGCCTACATCTCCGAGATCTCCCCGCGCCACGTCCGCGGACGGCTGGCATCGCTGCAACAGCTGGCAATCACCACCGGCATCTTCGCGGCACTCCTGTCCGACGCCGTCCTGGCCAACTCGGCCGGCGGCGCCGCCAACACGCTCTGGCTGGGCATTGAGGCGTGGCGCTGGATGTTCATCGCCTGCGCAGTTCCCGCGGCCGTCTACGGCTGGATCGCTTTCCGCCTCCCCGAATCCCCGCATTTCCTGGTGCTCAACGGCAAGGAAGACCAGGCCCGGAAAATCTTCCACACGATCATCCCGGTGGACGACACCGAGCGGCACATCCGGGACATCCGCGATTCCATCCAGCAGGACCAGCTCTCCAGCAAAAAGGGCTCCCTGCGTGGCAACACCTTCGGGCTGCAGGCCGTGGTGTGGATCGGCATCATCCTGTCCGTGCTTCAGCAGTTCGTGGGCATCAACGTGATCTTCTACTACTCCACCACGCTGTGGAAGGCCGTGGGCTTCCAGGAGAAGGACTCGCTCACGATCTCCGTGGCCACGTCCATCACCAACATCCTGGTCACGCTGGTGGCCATCGCGTTGGTGGACCGGGTGGGACGCCGGCCCATCCTCCTGACCGGCTCCATCGGCATGGCCGTTTCGCTGGGCGTCATGGCCGTGGCGTTCTCGTCCGCAACGGGCACCGGGACCGACATCACCCTTCCCGGCGGTTGGGGACCTGTGGCTTTGATCGCCGCCAACGTCTTCGTGATCAGCTTCGGCGCCTCCTGGGGGCCGCTGGTGTGGGTCTTGCTGGGCGAGATTTTCCCGTCACGCATCCGTGCCCGCGCTTTGGGGCTGGCAGCGGCGGCCCAGTGGATCGCCAACTTTGCCATCACGCTCAGCTTCCCCATCATGGCGGCAGGTTCGCTGCCGCTGACGTACGCCATGTACGCGACGTTCGCTGCGGCGTCGTTCTTCTTTGTGATGTTCAAGGTGCCCGAAACCAACGGCATGTCCCTGGAGCAGGCGGAAACGCTGTTCGTTCCCAAGGGCGCACCGGTGTCGCCGCTGCCGGTGGCCAACGAACCCAAGTAAGTAGCAGAAGAGCGCGTTATGACTGCTCATAACGCGCTCTTCTGCTACCCAGTTGGGGTTATACGAGGTGGGGCTCGTGCGACGTCAGGTACTTGCGCCCACCGAACACCACCAGGATCGCCACCGCCATGGCCATAGCCCCGGCAAAGAACGGAACCTGCGGGCCAAAGTGCTCACCGAGCTGGGCCGCGGCGAACGGTGCAAGCGCACCGCCCATCCAACGGACAAAGTTGTAGCCGGCCGACGCCACCGGCCGCGGCGAGTCTGAAACACCCATGGCCAGCTCGGTATAGATCGTGTTGTTGACTCCCAGCAGCGCCCCCGCCACGATGACAAGCACGACGACGGCAATCACCGAGTGCCCGGCCGCCAGTCCCAGCCCGACCAAGTCGAGCAGGAGCAAAAAGAGCGTGCCGCCCAGGACCTTTACGGCACCGAAGCGGTTCTGCAGGACCGGTGCCACGAAGACCGAGAACACAGCCACCGCAACACCCCAGCCGAAGAACACTCCCCCGATCCCGTAGGCGTCCATGCCCAGGATGAACGGGGTGAAGGCGAGGATGGTGAAGAAGCCGTAGTTGTAGAAGAGCGCGCTGGCGGCGGTGGTGCTCAGGCCCCGGTGCCCCAGGGCGAGCAGGGGATCCCGGAACCGCGATTTCTTTGCCGGCGCCGGGGTCTTGGGCAGGAGGGCCAACAGCGCCAGGAATGCCGCAGCCATGAGCACCGCGGTGCCGAAGAACGGTGCTCGCCATTGCCAACCACCCAGCAACGCACCCAGGAGCGGCCCCAGTGAGATTCCCAGGCCAAGGGCGGCTTCGTAGAGGATGATCGCGGTTCCGGTTCCTCCGCTGGCCACGCCAACGATCACCGCCAGCGCGGTGGCCACGAACAAGGCGTTGCCCAGACCCCAGCCTGCACGGAAGCCCACCAGTTGTTCAACGCTTCCGGACAGGCCGGACAGGGATGCAAACACCACAATGACGGCAAGCCCGATCAGCAGGGTCCGCTTGCCGCCTATGCGCGAAGACACGAATCCGCTGATCAGCATCGCCACCGCGGTCACCAGGAAGTAGCTGGTGAAGAGCAGGGACACTTCGCTGGTGGAGGCTTCCAGATTCTTGGCAATCGCGGGGAGGATGGGGTCCACCAGCCCGATTCCCATGAAAGCGAAGACGGCGGCCAGGGCCGTTGCCCACACAGCCTTGGGTTGCTTGAGCAGTGAGGTTTTTTCGGCTTCGAGTGTTGTTTCGGCGCTTGCTGAAGCGTCAGCCAGCTGGCGTGACATTCAATGGCTCCTTACGGTGCGGTTCAGTTCTGGAAGGCGTTGTTGAGCTTGGTGATGACGGGCAGGGCAGCAGCCAGATGCTCTCTTTCCTCCCGGCTGAGCTCCTGGAGAAGGGCTGCCACCATGGAGTTCCGGCGCAGGTTGGCGGATTCGACGGCGGCCACCCCCGCCTGTGTGACAGCCACCTGGACGGCGCGGGAATCGTCGGGGTCGGCCTGGCGACGGACAAGGCCCGCGCGTTCGAGCTTGATGATCTGCTCTGTGGCGCTTGGCACCTTGATCCCCAGGTTCCGCGCGATGTCACCGACGCGGAGCCCGCCGTCGGAAATCATGGACAGCAGGCTGAGCTGGGCGGCGGTGAGTTCACCTTCCGGGTCCAATCGGCGGAACATGTACACGCCAAGGCGGAGGGATTCACGGAATTCCTGGGCGAGGTCGAGGAGGCTGTCATGGTCTTCGCTCATATTTAGGTACCCTAATAGTTAGGACACCTAATAGTCAATCTGAACGGAACCCAAGTAGGTCGCAGTTGTGCGCGTTATGCCGGCTCAAAACGCGCACAAGTGCGACCCAGCGTGTGAGTGCCTTCGGCGCGCCGTGATCCGGGAAAGTATGCGGTTGGCTCGCCTGGGCTCTGGTGGGCTCTGCCCATACGGGTTGATCATGGGATTGTTCGTCTCGGTGAACGCTGGCCCAACTTGGTGCCTTGAGTCCGTGACCCAGCGTGGCGTGGAGGACTTCCACGGGAACCGTGGATTGTTGCTTTCAAGCACGGGTACTAGATTCCTGAATATTCTCCCTGTCCTCCCCGAGACGACGCCGGTAACTGGATGTATTGAAGGGAAGCTGGAATGGACATTGTTCATGAACGGGCCGCGGGAATGGATATTTCCAAACGCGACGCGAAGGTCTGCGTGCGGGTCCCCGGAGAACGGGCAGGGACCTACACCTCAAAGGTCACAACCTGGGGCGCGACCACGCACGCGATCCTGGAACTTCGGGAGTTCCTCGAACGCGAACACGTCACTGTTGTGGTGATGGAAGCGACCAGCGATTACTGGAAACCGTTCTTCTACCTGTTCGAAGAAACCCTGCCGGTGATGCTGGTCAACGCCAAAGCCGCCCGGAACATCCCGGGACGCAAAACCGATGTCTCCGACGCCGCGTGGCTGGCCCAACTGGCCGCGCACGGGCTGCTGCGGGCATCATTCGTGCCGCCCGAACCCATCCGCGAACTGCGGGACCTCACCCGGGCCCGCGCCATCGCCACCCGCGACCGGGCCCGGGAAATCCAAAGGCTGGAGAAGTTCCTGGAAAGCTCCGGGATCAAACTCTCTTCCGTGGTTTCAGACCTGACCGGGGTCTCTTCCCGGGACATGCTCGAAGCCCTCATCAACGGCGAACGGAACCCCGAGGTGCTGGCCGGGATGGCCCGTGGAATGCTGCGCTCGAAAATCCCGGCACTGGTCGACGCCCTCACCGGCAGGTTCAAACCCCACCACGCATTCATGGCACGACTGCACCTGGACCAGATCGACGCCCACACCCGCACCATCGATACCCTCACCGCACGCATTGAGGAGGCGATGGAACCCTTTCGTGAGGCCAGGGAAGCCCTGGCCACCATCCCCGGAGTATCCCAACGAGTCGCCGAAGTGATCATCGCCGAAACCGGAGCGGACATGAGCGTGTTCGAAACCCCGGGCCGGCTCGCGTCCTGGGCCGGGGTCTGCCCCAGCGCCAACGAATCCGCCGGCAGGATCAAATCCAGCCACATCATGCCCGGCAACAAATACCTCAAAGCAGCACTCGGCACCGCGGCCATGTCCGCGACCCGATCCAAAAACACCTACCTCGCCGCGAGATACCGCCGCATCACCGCCCGCTCCGGAACCAACAAAGCCCTCGTCGCCATCGAACACTCCATCCTCACAGCGGCCTGGCACATGCTCCGCAACGGCGAGTGCTACACCGACCCCGGCGCCGACCACTTCAACAGGATCAACCCAACCAGAGCCAAGAACAACGCCATCAAACAACTCAACAACCTCGGCTACAACGTCACCATCACCCCGGTCACCGCAGCCTAACCCACCACTACTTTCGTACTAGTTGGGTATGGGGGGCTAGAGGGTGAGCTTCATGCCCTCGTGGCTGGCGACGAACCCAAGTCGTTCGTAGAAACGATGGGCACCCACGCGGGACTTGTCCGTGGTGAGCTGGACCAGCGCGCAGCCACGTTCACGAGCCTGATCAATGGCCCACTGGATCATCAGCGCACCTGCACCATGTCCGCGAAGCCCACTGGACACACGGACAGCCTCAATCTGGGCACGCCAGGAACCCTTTCGGGAGAGGTCGGGGATGAAGCTGAGCTGGCACGTCGCCACTACCTCGCCGCCCAACTCACCCACCACCAGAAGGTGGGCCGGATCGGCGTCGATCGCGTCAAAAGCCGCCTCGTAGGGCGCCAGCTCGTCGGCACTTTCCCGCCCCGCACCCAGTTGATCATCGGCGAGTAATTGAAGAATCTGCGGCAGATCCGCTCTTGCCGCACGCCTCAGGGTAAAGGTTCCAGGTTCGACGGCGGCAGTCATCAGAGGGGGCACGGCAGGTTTGGCGGTCATCATCAAAGCATCGCATTTTCCGCGCAAGTAAGTATTGCTAAGTACCGGTACCTAGTTCTACTATGTAGTGGTAGCTAGCAATACTGAGTACTGAAGGAGGTGTCCTGGATGGGCAAGCAAATGACCGAAATGCTCAAGGGGACGCTGGAGGGCATCGTACTGGCCCTCCTCACGGGAAACCCGGCTTACGGCTACGAAATCACCACGCTTCTCCGGGCCAAGGGCTTTACCGACATTGCCGAGGGCACCGTGTACGCGCTGCTGGTCAGGATCGAGCAAAAGGGCCTGGTGGACGTGGAAAAGCGCCCCTCCGAAAAGGGACCGCCCCGCAAGGTTTACACGCTCAACACCCAAGGCAAGAAGGAACTGGACGAATTCTGGAACACCTGGAGCTTCCTGTCCGAACGGCTGGAACAGCTCCGTAAAGAAGGGAAATAACCATGGCAGCCAAATGGATCGAACTGGTCACCGGATCACTCGAACAGAAGAAGCAGTACAAGCAGGCCAAGGCCCGGCTCGACGCACTCCCCGAGCCCTACCGGTCAGTCGCCAACGCCTACAACCGGTACCTCACGTACTACGGCGGGGTTACCGAAGGCGACACGATCGTACAGATGTTCATCGACCTCGCAGACCTGTGGGAACGCGCAGCCGTTGACGGCACGCCGGTCAGCGGGATCGTGGGTGACGACCCGGTCGGGTTCGCCGAAACTTTCGCCCAGGCCTACGGCGGAAAGCGCTGGATCGACAAGGAACGCACACGCCTGATCGAAGCCGTGGACCACGCAAAAACCAAGGAGGCAGAGTCATGACCGCGCCAGCCATAGCAGTGAGGGGGATCGAGAAGTCGTACAAGGACCTCCAGGTTCTCCGCGGCGTGGACTTCGACGTGGCGCCGGGCAGCATCTTCGCCCTCCTCGGCTCCAACGGCGCCGGAAAAACCACCATGGTCAGGATTCTCTCCACCCTGCTCACAGCGGATGCCGGCGCGGCCGCCGTCGACGGTTTTGATGTGGCGGCCCAACCGCAGCAGGTCCGCGAAGCCATCAGCCTCACCGGACAGTTCGCCGCCGTGGACGGAATGCTGACCGGCCGGGAAAACCTGGTGCTTCTGGCCAGGCTCCGGCACCAAAAGGACCCCGGAGCAATTGCCGACCAGTTGCTGTCCCGCTTCAGCCTCACGGAAGCGGGCAGCCGCAGGGCAGACACCTACTCCGGTGGCATGCGCCGCAGGCTGGACATCGCCATGAGCCTGATCGGCGATCCCCATGTGATCTTCCTGGATGAACCCACCACCGGCCTCGACCCCGAGGCGCGGCTCGAAGTGTGGGAGGTCGTCAAGGAACTGGCCGGACAAGGAACAACGGTCCTGCTCACCACGCAGTACCTGGACGAAGCCGAGCAACTCGCGGACAGGATCGCCATCCTGCATGAGGGCCGCATCATTGCCAACGGCACGCTCCAGGAACTGAAACAACTCCTGCCGCCGGCCACCGTGGAATATGTGGAAAAACAGCCCACGCTGGAGGAAATCTTCCTGGCATTGGTGGGCAGCACAGCACCAGCAAAGGACAGGTCATGAGCACCCACTTCCTGGCGGACACGTCACTCCTGACCGGCCGCTCCATGCGCCACATCTTCCGGAGCCCGGACACCATCATCACCACGGCCATCACCCCCGTCGCCCTGATGCTGTTGTTCGTCTATGTGTTCGGCGGAGCGATCCGTACCGGCACGGTCAACTACATCAACTACCTCCTGCCTGGCATCATGCTGATCGCCATCGCATCCGGTATCGCCTATACGGCGGTCAGGCTGTTCACCGACCTGCAGGGCGGCATCTTTGAACGGTTCCAGTCGATGCCGATCGCGCGCTCTTCCGTCCTGTGGGCCCATGTGCTCACCTCCCTGGCAGCAAACGGGCTGACCTTGATGGTCATTGTGGCCGTGGCGCTCCTGATGGGATTCCGCACCTCTGCAGGCCTGCTGGAGTGGCTGGCGGTGGCTGGAATCCTGGCGCTCTTCACGCTGGCCCTGACGTGGCTTGCCATCATCGCCGGGCTCTCTGCCAAGTCAGTGGACGGAGCCGGCGGGTTCTCCTACCCGCTGATTTTCCTGCCCTTCATCAGCTCGGCTTTCGTACCCACGGAAACCATGCCAGGCCCGGTGCGGTGGTTTGCTGAAAACCAGCCTGTCACGTCCATCGTCAACACCATCCAGGACCTGCTCGCACAGCGGCCGGCGGGCGGTGACATCTGGATCGCGTTGGCCTGGTGCGTGGGGATCCTGGTCGTCGCCTACGCCGGAGCCATGGCTGTGTACCGGAGGCGGACAGCGTAGGAAAACCGGCAGGCGAAGCTCCCACCATCCGGCGGGAGCTTTCGCCATATGGGCCGATTGGCTAACCGGAGGGCATTCCCTATAGCTTGGTGACACCAGATTTGTAACGGTCGTCACTTTTGTGACGGGCCTTCCGAAGGGTTCTATCAATGTCTGACCAGACAACACAGGGGCAGCTCCATGCCTCCAGCAGGGGCAGCGAGCCCCACCTGTCACGCTCGCTCAGCAACCGGCACATCCAGCTCCTGGCCATCGGCGGCGCGATCGGCACGGGCCTGTTCATGGGTTCGGGCAAGACCATCTCCGTGGCCGGACCCTCCGTGATCTTCGTCTACATGATCATCGGCTTCATGCTGTTCTTCGTCATGCGGGCCATGGGCCAGCTCCTGCTGTCCAACCTGAACTACAAGTCATTCAGCGACTTTGCCGGCGACCTCCTGGGCCCCTGGGCCGGATTCTTCACGGGTTGGACCTACTGGTTCTGCTGGGTGGTCACGGGCGTTGCCGACGTCATCGCGATTGCCGGCTACGCCAACGAGCTCTGGCCGGGCATTCCCCTGTGGGTCCCGGGCCTGGCCACCATCCTCATCCTCCTGCTCCTGAACCTCCCCACGGTCAAGGCGTTCGGCGAGACCGAGTTCTGGTTCGCCCTCATCAAGATCGTCGCCATTGTGGCGCTGATCGTGGTGGGCCTGGTCATGATCTTCACCGGCTTCCAGTCCAACGCCGGCACCGCGAGCTTCAGTAACCTGTGGAGCCACGGCGGCTTCTTCCCCAAGGAATTCATGGGCTTCGTAGCCGGCTTCCAGATTGCTGTTTTCGCCTTTGTTGGCATCGAACTCGTTGGAACGGCCGCGGCTGAGACCAAGAACCCCGAGCACAACCTCCCCCGCGCCATCAACGCCATCCCGTTGCGCGTCATGCTCTTCTACGTAGGCGCCCTCATCATCCTGATGTCCGTCACCCCGTGGACCGAGTTCAAGGCCGGCCACAGCCCGTTCATCGCCATGTTCTCCCTGGCCGGCCTCGGCATGGCAGCGACCGTCGTGAACTTGGTGGTCCTCACGTCGGCCATGTCCTCAGCCAACTCGGGCATCTACTCCACCTCGCGCATGGTGTTCGGCCTGGCCAACGACGGCGACGCCCCCAAGGTCTTCAGCCGCCTCTCCCGCCGCAAAGTACCCCAGAACGCCCTGTTCCTGTCCTGCATCCTACTGCTGGCCGGCGTCGTCCTGCTGTACGCGGGCAAAGACGTTGGTGCTGCGTTCGACATGGTGACCACCGTGTCCGCCGTCTGCTTCATGTTCGTCTGGTCGATCATCCTGGCCAGCTACCTTGTGTACCGCAAGCGTCGTCCGGAGCAGCACGCCGCGTCGCCCTTCAAGATGCCCGGCGGGGTCCCGATGGTCTGGGTGGTGTTCGCCTTCTTCGCCTTCCTGGTGTGGGCCCTGACCACGCAGCCGGACACGCTGACTGCGCTGCTGGTCACGCCCATCTGGTTTGCAGTCCTCGGCGTGGCCTACGCCGTGGTCCGCAAGTCCCCGTTGCACCAGGCCCGCGTTGCGGAGTGGAAGGCAATGGCCGAGCGCGAAACCGCGGCAGCGCGCTAAGCCGCCAACCATGAAAGCCCGACGCCGGCACTCAGCTTGAGTGCCGGCGTCGGGCTTTCTGCGCCCGTTTGCGACGCTCTCTCACCTAACCGCCCCTTTAGCGCGACGCTCTCTCACCTAACCGCCCCTTTAGCGCGACGCTCTCTCACCTAACCGCCCCTTTGGCGCAACCCTCTGTCACTGTTCAGGCGAAGTACACGCCGATGCGGTTCCCGTCGATCTCCTCGATCCGGATATCGATGTCGTAGACATCCTGCAGCATCCCCGGGTGCATGATGTCCGCAGGCGCGCCTTGGTGAATCATCCGGCCGTCCTTCATGGCCAGGATGGTGTCCGAGTAGCAGGAGGCGAAGTTGATGTCGTGGACCACCAGGACGATGGTCTTCCCGAGCTCGTCCGCCAACCGCCGCAACAGGCGCATCATCTCCACGGAGTGCTTCATGTCCAGGTTGTTCAGCGGCTCGTCGAGCAGCAAATACTCGGTGTCCTGCGCCAGCACCATGGCAATGTAGGCCCGCTGGCGCTGCCCGCCCGAGAGTTCATCCACGAACTTGTCCGCCATGGACTCCAGGTCCAGGTGCCGGATGGCCTCGTCCACGTGGGCCAGGTCCTCAACCGTAGGCCTGCCGCCACTGTGCGGGAAACGCCCGAACGCCACCAGGTCCCGCACGGTAAGGCGCATGGTCAGGTGGTTTTCCTGCCGCAGGATGGCCATGGTCCTGGCCAATTCCTTGCTGGGCGTGGCCGTGACGGCCAGGCCGGCCACCGAGACTCCTCCGGCGTCCATCGGCTGGAGCCGGCTGATCAGCGACAGCAGCGTGGACTTCCCGGCACCGTTCGGGCCAATGATGGAGGTGATGCCCCCGCGCGGAATGTCGCAGCTGACATCGTCCAGGACGGTCTGGCCACCGTAGCGCTTGGTGACGTTGCGGACGGTGATCATGGGCGGACCCCGGTCATTTCAGCGAGCCTTTCAGCAGGAGGTAGAGGAAAAGGATGCCGCCGGCGAATTCTATGATCACGCTCAGCGCCGTTGCAAAACCGAAAACCCGTTCCAGGACGAGCTGCCCGCCCACCAGCGCGATCGCGCCGAGCAGCACCACGATCGGGAGCAACCAGGTATGCCGGAATCCGCGGCAAACCTGGTAGGCAAGGCTGACCACGAGCAACCCGAAGAACGTCACCGGCCCCACCAGGGCAGTGGAAACCGCCACGAGCAGCGAGCACATCAGGAGCACCCGCATCACCACACGTTTGTGGTCCACGCCCACATTGATCGCCACGTCGCGGCCCAATGCCAGGACATCGAGCGTGTGCCGCATGCGCCAGACTCCCGCGCAGACGGCCGCTACCAGCAGCGCAGAAACGCCCAGCAGGCCCGGGTCCACATTGTTGAAGCTCGCAAAGAACAAGTCCTGCAGGATGATGAACTCGCTCGGTTCCATGAGCCGCTGCAGCAGCGAGGACATACCCCGGAACAGCGTGCCCAACACCACGCCCACCAGCAGCAGCAGATGCAACGACCTCGTAGCCCCCGTAAACATCCACCGGTACAGGAATGCGCTGAAACCCACCATCAGCAGAATTTCCAGACCGAAAGTTGCCGTGGACGGCGCGGCTGCCAACGTCGCTGCTCCGGCCACGAACGCCAGGGCGGTCTGCACCAGGATGTACAGCGAATCGAAACCCATGATGGACGGGGTCAGGATGCGGTTGGCCGTTACGGTCTGGAACAGCAGCGTGGAAACACCCACCGCCACGGCCACCAGCAGCATGGCGGACACCTTGATCCCGCGTCGCGGCAGGACATAAGCCACGTTTCCCTTGAGGTCGATCATCAGGAAAACGGCAACAAGCACGACGGCGGCAATCGCCAGCACAGTGACCACCAGTCCCGGCGGGGTGCTTCGGGCGGCCTCGCGCAGGCGGGTCCGTACGGACAGTGATGCCGGGGAAACCGGCGGCATGAGCGAGGTTTCAGGCATTTCGCTTCCTCAACAGCAGGAAAAGGAACATCACGGCACCCAGCACCGACATGACCATGCCCACCGGAACCTCGTACGGAAACCTGATGGTGCGGCCAATGATGTCGCAGACCAGCACGAACGCGGCACCGAACAAGGCGGTCCACGGAACAGCGCGGCGCAGGTTGTCACCAAAGAGCAAGGACACGATGTTGGGGACCACGAGCCCCAGGAACGGAACGGCGCCAACGGTTGTCACAACTACGGCTGAGATCAGCGACACGATCATCAGGCCGAGCCGCATGGTGCGCGCGTAGTTGAGGCCAAGGTTGGTGGTGAAGTCCTGGCCCATGCCGGCCACAGTGAACCGGTCCGCGGCAAAGAGGCCCACCAAAACCAGGACGGCCACAATCCACAACAACTCGTAACGGCCACGCAGCACACCGGAGAAGTCGCCAATCATCCAGTTGCTGAGCGTTTGGAGGAGGTCGAAGCGGTAGGCAAAGAAGGTGGTGACAGCCGCGATGACGCCGCCCAGCATGATGCCCACCAAAGGAATGAGCAGGGTGTTGCGGGCCGGGAGCCGGCGGAGGATCGCCAGGAACAGGGCCGTGCCAAGGATCGCGAAGACGCTGGCGACGATCATTTTGGTAAGGATCGGAGACTCCGGGGCAAGCACGGTCACCACCAAAATTCCCAGCGTCGCGGATTCCACGGTCCCCACCGTGGAGGGCTCCACGAACCGGTTCCGCGCCATGAGTTGCATGATCAATCCAGCGACAGCCACCGCCATCCCGGCCAGGACCACAGCCAAGGTGCGCGGCACCCGCGAGACCCAGAAGATTTCCCAGGTTCCGGCGTCGTTCGCCAACAACGACTGGAGCGAGACGTCGCTGACGCCAACGAAGATGCTGCCAACCGCGATCACCAGCACAACGGCAGCGGCCGCAACCAGGCGGGCTGTTTGGCCCGTCCGGTTGCGGCGTGCTGGTGCCGTGGCGCGCACGGCTGTAGTTGTCACCTCAGGAAGAGTCAGGCGACCGAGTCGGCCACTGCGGTGACCATGGCCTGGACGTTGTTCAGTCCGTAGCCCACGATGTACCAGCCGGCGGGATCGAGGTTGACGATTTTGTTGTTCTTGGCTGCGTTGGTGGACTTTACGAGTTCGTTGTCCAGGATCGGATTGGCAGCGGACCCGCCGGTTCCAATGGCGGTGTCGCGGTTGATCACGTAGAGGATGTCCGGGTTGGTTTCCTTGATGTACTCGAAGGAAACGGCCTCACCGTGGGAGCCCTCGGACTTGACGTCGGCGGCCGTGGGGACGCCCAGGACGTCGTGGATGATGCCGAAGCGCGAGCCGGCGCCATATGCGGTGACTTCGCCGCCCGAGGTGAGGACGATCAGGCCCTTGCCGACGGTAGCAGCCTTGGTCTTGGTGTCGGCAACGGTCTTGTCCACCTCGGCGAGCTTGGCGGCCACGTCGTCTTCCTTCTGGAAGATCCTGCCAAGCTTTTCGGTCTGCTCCTTGAAGCTCTTCATGGGCTTGGCCGCATCGATTGAGAGGTCGATGGTGGGGGCGATCTTGCTCAATTCACCGTAGGCGCCGGCAGTGCGGCCGGAAATGATGATCAGGTCCGGGGCTGAGGAGCTGACCGCTTCGAAGTCGGGTTCCTTGAGGGAGCCAACCTTGGAGTACTTGGCGTCGGAGTACTTCTTGAGGGCGTCCGGGTAGCTGGCCTCGGGTACACCGGTGGGGTCGACACCGAGAGCGTCCATGGTGTCCAGGACGCCGAGGTCGAACGTGACCACCTTCTGCGGGTTCACGGGAACGTTGGCGGTGGAGCCCTGGGCGTGCTCGATGGTGATGGTCGTGGCTTCCCCGGCCTGCGAGGACGCAGTGGCCCCGCCTCCGCACGCAGTCACGGCCAGCAAGGCCGCCCCTGCAGCCATTGCCCCGATGTAGCTTGACAGCCTCTTTTTCACGCCGGTACTCCGCTCACTAATACGTCACAGTTACGTTGCCTAATTGCTCCTGTGACTCTATTAGTAAGGTGAGGCTAACTTCAAAAACGAAAGCCTCTCCCCGGGGCGATTGTGGCCAAAGTCACGTTTTTTCTCCCCTCGTAGACCCAAACGCTCTCTCACCAAACACCCCCTTTCCGGTGATGCTCTCTCACCAAACACCCCCTTTCCGGCGATGCTCTCTCACGTGAATCCAGCGTTCCGGAAGGACGTGAGAGAGGGCCGGCCCTAAGGGGGTGTTTGGTGAGAGAGGGTCCGCCCTAAGGGGGTCTTTGGTGAGAGAGGGTCGGCCCTAAGGGGGTCTTTGGTGAGAGAGGGTCGGCCCTAAGGGGGTGTTTGGTGAGAGAGGATCGGCCCTAAGGGGGCCTTTGGTGAGAGAGGATCAGGATTCGGCCTGGCGGTCCACCACGAGCTTCTCCAGGGCGGGGAACAGCGGATGCGTCGGGGTCAGTTCCGTGACGCGCTCCACCAGTTCGGCAGCAGGAAGCTCGGCGAGCATGGTGGAAAGCTCTACGGCCTCGTCATCGGAGCCATCGTCGAAACGAAGGGCCGCTGACATGGCCTCGAGCAGGGCTACCGGAGTTGAGCCACGCTCGGCGAGCTCAGCCGCGGGGCCGATGAAACGCTCGTGCCGGCCCAGCTTCCGCAGCGGCGCACGGCCCACACGAACAACGGTGTCCGGCAAGTGCGGATTGGTGAAGCGCGACAGGATCTTCTGCACATACGCTTCCTGCGCAGCTTCCTCGAAGCCGTGCTTGCCGACCAGGAGTTCCTTGGTTTCTTCCAGGACAGCACGGACCTTCGCTGCCACTGAAGGGTCAGCCATGGCGTCGGAGATCTTCTCCAGCCCCGCCTGGTACCCGAAATACGCCGCCGATGCGTGCCCGGTATTCACCGTGAACAGCTTGCGCTCGATGTACGGCCCCAGCTCATCCACAAATGTTGCACCCGGAATGACCGGGACGTTCCCGCCAAACGGAGTCCGGTCGATCACCCACTCGTAAAAGGTCTCCACGGTGACGTCGAGGCCTTGGCCCGGCGCCTGGTTGGGGACAATGCGGTCCACCGCGGTATTGGCGAAGACAGCCAGGGAATCGAGGTCCCCGGCCGACTCGTCCCAGGCAGCCAGGACTTCCTGGTGCAGGAGGTCTGTGGCGTTGATGGCGTTCTCGCAGGCCATCACCTGCAGCGGCGCCAGGTCAGCGGACCTGGCGGCCAGTCCCCGGGCAATCACCGGCGCCACGAACTTCAGGATGTGCGGCCCCACCGCAGTGGTGACCACGTCCGCCGTCGAGATTTCCTCCACAACCGCGGCTTCCTGCGTGCCCGAGTTAAGCGCCCGGAAACCGTCCACGGTCTTGACCGCGGCGTTCTCGCCGACCTCGTGCACGTCGTAGCTGTCAGCGGATGCAAGCTGGCTGATCAGCGCATCCGCGACATCCGCGAATACCACTTCATAGCCGGCCTCGTGCAGCAGGAGCCCCACGAATCCGCGTCCGATGTTGCCCGCCCCAAAATGGACTGCCTTCACTATGCGTTGACCTTTCCGAACAGCTCCAGGACCTCATCCGCCGTGGTTGCCTCCTCCAACTGGGCCACCTGGGCCTTGTTGGTGAAGATCTTGGCAATGGTGGACAGGATGTGGAGGTGCTCATTGTTCAGGCCGGCCACGCCGACCACGAACTTGACCTGCTTGCCGCCCCAGTCGATTCCCTCCGGGTAACGGACGATTGACACTGCCGAATGCTTGATGTGGTCCTTGGCGTCATTGGTGCCGTGCGGGATCGCCAGGAAGCTGCCCATGTACGTGGAGACGGATTCCTCGCGCTCGTGCATGGCGTGCACGTAGCTCACGTCCACGGCACCACGGTCCAGCAGGAGCTGCCCGGCCTCGTCAATCGCGGAATCGCGGTCGCCGGCCTTGCCGTTCAGGACCACACTGTCGCGGAGCAGCACTCCCTTGCCCCCGACGGCGGCAGCCGGCTCAGCGGCATGGGCACCATGGCTCGTCCCCGGCGCGGTACCGGCAGCTCCGGTACCCGCAGCTGCGGCGGCGGGCGCACCGGCGGTGGTTTCCGCCGTCGTGACTGCGTCACCGCTGTTGCTGGAGCGGACCAACTCGACGATGTCGTCGTACTTGGGGCTGTTCATGAAGTTGTCCACCGAGTAGTGCACGGCGCTTGTGGTGCGCGGCTGGGCGCGTTCGGTGAGGTCCTCATGGGTCACCACCACGTCGTACGTGTCACTCAGGTTGGCGATGGCCGAGTTGGTGACCTTGACGTCCGGGAACCCGGCCGCCTTGATCTTGTTGCGCAGTACCGAGGCTCCCATGGCGCTGGAACCCATGCCGGCGTCGCAAGCGAACACGATGTTCCGGACCGGGCGGGTCAGGACAGTGCCCTCGCCGCGGGTGGCCGCAGCGCCTTCACCGACCAAAGCGGAGGAAACGGAGCTCTTCTTGCCCTTCATGGCTTCCATGCGGGACGTTGCCTCGCTGAGGTCGTCCTCGCCCTTGTTCTTGGACGTGCGCAGGATCAGGGACGCGATCAGGAAGGAGACGGCGGTGGCCAGGACAACCGAGAGGATCACGCCGATGTAGCTGTCGCGCGAGGTCTGTGCAATCACCGCGATGATGGATCCAGGTGCAGCGGGAGCAACAAGGCCGGAGTTGGTGATGGCCAGGGTGGCGATGCCGGTCATGCCGCCGCCGATGGCAGCGAGGATAAGGATCGGCTTCATCAGGACGTACGGGAAGTAGATCTCGTGGATGCCGCCGAGGAAGTGGATGATCGCAGCGCCCGGCGCCGACGCCTTGGCTGCACCGCGGCCGAAGAACATGTACGCGAGCAGGATGCCCAGGCCCGGGCCGGGGTTGGCTTCGAGCAGGAACAGGATGGACTTGCCCTGCTCCAGCGACTGCTGGATGCCAAGCGGGGTCAGGACTCCGTGGTTGATGGCGTTGTTGAGGAACAGGACCTTGGCCGGCTCGATGAAGATGCTGGTCAGCGGCAGGAGGCCGTTGTTGACCAGGAACTGCACCACGTTTCCGGCGCCTTGGCTGAACACCGTGACGGCCGGGGAGATGCCGTAGAACCCGAGGAGCGCGAGGATGGCTCCCCAGATACCGGCAGAGAAGTTGTTGACCAGCATCTCGAAGCCGGGGCGGATCTTGCCGTCCCAGATGCGGTCGAGCTGCTTCATGGTCCAGCCACCCAGCGGGCCCATGATCATGGCGCCGATGAACATGGGGATACCGGCGCCGACAATGACACCCATGGTTCCGATGGCACCCACCACGCCACCACGGACGTCGTAGACCATCTTGCCGCCGGTGTAACCGATCAACAGCGGAAGGAGGTAGGTAATCATGGGGCCAACCAGGCCCACGTTGGGAACTCCCTCGGCATTCGTGCCGAAGCCACCGAGGGCAGGAACGGGGATCCAGCCCTTCTCGATGAAGAGTGCTGTGATCAGGCCCCACGCGATGAAAGCGCCGATGTTGGGCATGATCATGCCGGACAGGAAGGTTCCGAACTTTTGGACGCCAACGCGCAGGCTGGTGCGGGGCTTCGCAACGGTCTCTGTTGCCATGTGAATTCCTAACGTGTGTCCCGCGGCGGCGCGGGGTCAGTCGATATAGATCGAGAGAGCAGCCTTAGGAGCTGCTGGAAATGCGGTGAAGCCATTCCAGGAAGAGCTTCAGTTCAGAGCTGGACAGTTGGTCCGAATGCGAGGCCTGCAGTGCCGCATTCAGGGCGATTGCCGCAACAACCACGGAGGATTTGCCGGAATCCTCCGCTGCGGCGCCACGGGCGGTGTCCGTGGAGACGGCAAAAATCATGGAATCCCGGGTCATGGTGGAAAGCTCCAGGTTCCTCTCTTCCACCGGTTCTGCGATCAGCATGAGCGTGACGCCCACGTTGGCCGCGAGGATGCTGCGTGCAGCTTCGCGGGGCGGCACGTTGAGCTGACCGGCGATGGCGGCCTTGTTCAGCATTTCCTCCAGGAGGGCTTCCGCGTCGGCCACGATGGACGGGCGGCTTTCCGGACGGATGTTGCCGAACATCACCAAGTACAGGTGGGGCTGGGTGAGGCCGAACTGGACGTGGTTGTCCCACATCCGCCGGACATCCTCCAGGGGCTCCCCGGACGGTGCAAAATCGCGCTCTCCGGCCACATACTCTTCGAAACCGGCCGAAACAACGGCGTCGAACAGGCCCTCTTTGTCGCCGAAGTGGTGGTAAAGCGTTGGCGCCGTGACCCCGGCAAGCTTGGTGATCTGGCGCGTTGAGACCGCTGACCCTTCAGAAACCGCCAGCAATTCGGCAGCTGCGCGAAGCAACCGAATTTTGGGCGGAAGCTGGTCATCGAAACTCATAACCGCTACCCTAGCACCTATAGCATTGCTATATGAAGTAGCTCACAAGGGAATTTTGTAAGCTAAGTTTCGCAGGCTCTCGGTGCCGACGCCGGGGGGTCTTGACCAACCAGCAGGAACAGAGGATTCAGTGCAGAATTTCCAGGGAGTAGGGGTAAGCCCGGGCCGCATCATCGGGTCGGTCCGCCAGATGCCCAAGCCAGTCAGCGAACCACCGTCAGGCGAACGGCTCGCAGCGGACGCAAGTCCGGAAGACGCCGTCGCGCGCTTGAAGGCAGCAGCGCAATCCGTCCATGACGAACTGAAGAACCGCGCCGAATCCGCCTCCGGTGATGGCAAGGCGGTCCTCGAAGCCACCGCACTCATGGCCAAGGACACCATGCTGCTGAAGTCGGCCACCAAGCTCATCAACGGCGGGACCTCGGCCGAGCGCGCCATCTGGGAAGCCGGTGCATCCGTCTCCGAAATGCTGCACAACCTCGGCGGCTACATGGCCGAGCGCGCCACCGATGTCCTGGATGTCCGTGCCCGCATTGTGGCCGAACTCCGCGGCGTCCCTGCTCCCGGCATCCCCGCCTCCACAACGCCGTTCATCCTCGTGGCTGAAGACCTCGCTCCCGCCGACACCGCAACACTGAATCCCGACGTCGTCCAGGCGCTGGTTACCTCCGGCGGCGGCCCGCAGTCCCACACCGCCATCATCGCCCGCTCCCTGGGGCTCCCTGCCGTGGTGGCGGCGCACGGTGTGGACGGGATCGCCGACGGCACCGAAATCTATGTGGACGGCGCCGCCGGCTTTGTCGCAGCCTCTCCTTCGGGGGAACAGCGCGCTTCCGCCGCCGCCTGGGCCGAAACCTCCGCCACGCTTGCCTCCTTCGACGGAAACGGCACGACGGCGGACGGCCACCTGGTGCCGCTGCTGGCCAACGTCGGAGGTGCCAAGGACGCCGTGGCCGCTGCAGGCCTGGGCGCACAGGGTGTTGGCCTGTTCCGCACGGAATTCTGCTTCCTGGAACGTGACACCGAGCCCTCCGTGGATGAGCAAGCCACGGCCTACAAGGCCGTGTTCGATGCCTTCCCCGGCAAGAAAGTGGTCCTCCGCACGCTGGACGCCGGCGCCGACAAGCCGCTGCCCTTCCTCACGGATGCCACCGAGCCCAACCCTGCGCTGGGTGTCCGCGGCTACCGCACCGACTTCACCACGCCGGGCGTGTTGGAACGGCAACTCTCCGCGATCGCCCAGGCTGCCTCGGAATCCGAAGCCGATGTCTGGGTCATGGCACCGATGATTTCCACGGCAGCCGAAGCAGGGCGGTTCGCGTCCCTGTGTGCCGCGGCCGGCCTCAAGACCCCCGGCGTCATGGTGGAAGTGCCCTCGGCAGCGTTGACTGCGGCGTCCGTGCTCCGGGAAGTGGGATTCGCATCGCTGGGCACCAACGACCTCACCCAGTACGCCATGGCTGCGGACCGGCAGCTCGGCCCGCTCGCGGAATTGAACACTCCGTGGCAGCCGGCGGTCCTCCGGCTGGTCCAGCTCACCGTGGAAGGCTCGGCGCTGGAAGCGTCCGGCCGCGAAGGGGACAGCAAGCCGATCGGCGTCTGCGGTGAGGCTGCCGCGGACCCGGCCCTCGCCGTCGTCCTCGCCGGACTGGGTGTCTCCACCCTGTCCATGACCGCCCGCTCGCTGGCCGCCGTCGGAACCGTCCTGAAGACGGTCACCCTGGAACAGGCACAGGAACTGGCGCGGCTGGCCCTCTCAGCGCCCAGCGCCACCGAGGCCCGCGAGTGGGTCCGCGCCAAGCTCCCCGTGCTCGAAGAGCTCGGCCTCTAGTCCCGCACGACCAGTTCAGCCACGACCAACCGCAAGGAGAAACCCATGCCCGAACGCACAGCAACCATCGCCAGCAGCTCCGGCCTCCATGCCCGTCCTGCCGCCCTCTTCGCGGAGGCAGCAGGCGAGCAGCCCGTGGATGTCACGATCGCCATGCAGGGCGAACCCGCTGACGAAGCCATGGACGCCGCCAGCATCCTGTCCCTGATGACGCTCGGGGCTGCCAAGGGCGACGTCGTGGTGCTGCGGGCAGAGGGTGAGGGTGCCGACGCTGCGCTGGATGCGTTGGTGAAGCTGCTGGAAACGGACCTGGACGCCGTCTAGCTGTACTGCCCAGGTCCGTTTCGCGGGCTACGGCAAGGCCGTCACCAGCACGTCCTGGTAGGCGGCCCGGCCGTCAAAGACGTTCACGCCCACCCTGCCCGAGGACAGGGCCGTGTCCGTGACGTCGATCAGTTGCGCACCGTCCACCGACACCGTGATCCTGCTGCCGGTGACAGCGGCATCCACGGAGTAGCCCACCCCATGGCCCACGGCGGAAGGCACGCTCGCGAGGACCGTGAACACGCCGTTGACCAGCTTGAACACCCGCACTACGCGGAGGTTGGGGTCCAGGTTCACGTAGTAGGCACTGGATCCGTCCGCAGAGGACCGAAGCAGCATGGAACCCGCACCGCCGTAGCCTTTCTCCGGAGCCAGGTCGCGGTTCAGGAGTTCACCGGCGAAGGCCTCGCCGCCGAACCGCACTGTGGCCTGGACGCGCACGTTGGCATAGGTGGATTGGCTCAGGGCTGTGGAGTCCTTGTCGAACGTTCCGGCCAACCCTGCGCCCGTGGCTTCCCATGTCCCGCCGGGCACCACCGCATACGCGCCCAGGTTGTGGCGGGCTGATCCGGTGGCGGGAGGCAGGATGCCCGACGGCGGCGCACTGGTCAGGCGGGCAGTGTCGCTGAGCTGGTGTACTTTGACGGACACCAGCCGGGCATTCCCTCCGGTGGCCGAGAAGGACAGCCCTGTGGAGGACGGGTCCGGGAAGATCAGCGATGTGATGGCTGCCGTGCCGTTACCTCCGAAGACCTCCACCGAGGAAGCATCCACCAGGACCCGCAGCTTGATCCGCCGTTCAGACCCCACCGTGGTGGAAGCCCATGGCGCCGTGGAATTGTCCTGCGCCGAGCCGGCGAAGTACCGGGTGAAGTCCTCCCGCCCGGAGGTTCCGCGGTCCACGGTCAGGGCGGCAGCTCCGGCGTCGTACTTCACGCTGGTCTCCTGCGCACCGGTGGAGCCGTTCCCCTTGCGGAGCCCGAAGGCGAAGGAGGAAGCGCCGCCGGACGATGGGATTCCGACCTCGGCCTCCAGCTCGAACGAACGCCCGGAGGCTCCGGCCAACGGGTTCGCCGAGGCCGGCGTTACCGGGACATCCGAAACCTGCCAGGTGGAACTGCGCAGCGACTGTTCCTCCACCACGGGAGCCTGCGTCAGCCGAAGCCCGGCACCGGGTACGTCCACCAGTTTGACCTCGCGCGGCACGGACAGTTGCCCGTTCCACCGGCCCGTGGGCGGGCTGAAGGCGTAGTCCCAGTTGGACATCCAGCCGATCATGATCCGCCGGTTGTCAGGGGCACCGAAGAAGCTCATGGCGGCGTAGTAGTCCCGGCCATGGTCGGCTTGCAGCACGGTCGAGGCAGGGGTGTCCGGGGTGAAGGACGTACCGTTCCAGCTTCCGGTGACATACTGCGCGGCTGAACCGTTGGTGGCGCGTACTGCCCCTGTACTCCACCACAGGACCCACCTCTTCACGCCGGGCTGTCCCTCCACAGGGAGTTCGAAGAAGTCCGGGCACTCCCAGACCCCGCCCCGCACCCAGTCGCCGTAGCCGAAGGTGCTCTTGAACGTCCAGTGGAGCAGGTCTGTGGAGGAATAGAAGCGGATGTGGTCTCCGCCGGCCACCACCATGACCCACCTGCCGGAGGTCGCGTCCCAGGCGACCTTGGGGTCCCGGAAGTCCCAGCCGCCATTGGGGCCGCCCGGGTTTTCCACCACGGGTGCGGCCTGGACGGTCTGCCAACTGCGGCCCTTGTCCGTGCTGTACGCCGCACGGACCGACTGGTTTCCGTTGGGAGCATCATGGTTGAAGCTCGTGTAGTAGGCGATAAGTCCGGACCCACCCGGAAACAGCCCGCTCGCGTTCGAAGCGTCCACCACGGCCGACCCTGACCACGACTCCCCCGCCGCCATGTGCGGCAACGCGATGGGCAGTTGCTTCCAGTGCAGGAGATCGGAGCTCACCGCGTGGGCCCAGCGTCCACGGTCCTGGTGGAAGAGATGGTACTCACCGTCCAGGTAGACCAGGCCGTTGGGGTCGGAGCTGTTTCCGGAGTTCTGGGTGTAGTGGTAGCCGGGTTGGTAGAGGCCGTTCATGTACTGGTCCACGTTGTCCGCGCGGACGCTCTGGAACCAGGCCGTGCCGGTGGCCAGCAACGCAAAGCCCGTGCCTGCAGCGGCTGGAACCTGGCCATTCAGTACGGGGGTGCCATTGATGAGTACCGAGGCTTCCGTACCGCGGGCCGTCAAGTGGACGCGGTTGAGCTGCCCCGCTTTGAAGCTGTGGCCCGGCAGGGCGCCGGAGAGCAGCAGCGCGGAACTGGCCCGGTTGTACAGTTTGGCGGTTCCCGTCGCCGGGTCCACCCTGAGTTCCAGCCCGCCCGCACCGTCGGCACCGCTGCGGACCACCACTGAGGCGGTCGAGGGCGAGGTGACGGTCAGGTCCAAGGAGGCAACGACGTCGGACGCTACCGCCGGGATAAACCGCACCGCGGTGCCGCTCGCCGCAGAGGCGCGAAGCCCTGCCGCATCCGGCTCCCACGAACCGGCAGGAGTACGCCACCCCTGCAAGGAGGTCTCGAGCCCGCGCAATGTCATGCTCTGGAAGACCGCAGTCCCGTTGTAGGAGCCGACGCCCACGTGCCCGGAAGCGTGCGTGGAATCCGTGGCCGTGATCGAGGGGGTGGCACCGTTGGGGTCCAGGAAGTCGGTCTGCCAGTGGACTGCCAAGTTGCTGCCCAGGGCTGTGACCCGGAGCCGGTAAACCTTGTCCAGGGCGATGGCCGTTGTGTAGGTTCCCAGCGTGGCGTTGTCGGAAACCCGGTAGAGGCGCAGCCTTCCTGCGTTGGGATCGACCTCTGCCGCATACCCGTTGGTACCCGACGCGTTGGTCCGGAACAACACCGTGCCCACGCCGTACTGGGACGTCACCTGGATGTCCGTGGCAAAGTCCACGTCCGTGGGCGACTGGCCGGTGGCGATGGCGCGGATGTTGGTGTTCGCCGGAGCGGCGCCGCGGAAGCCGGTAGCCGTGGCCGACCATCCGCCCCCGGTGAGGCCCCACCCGTGGACATTCGCATCGATGGTCCGGACGCCCGGTGTCCCGAAGGCCACAGTCCCGTTGAACGCGTGGAGTCCCACCCGGCCGGATTCATAGCGGTGGTCCGTGGCGTCAATGCGGGAGACTCCGTCCACTGCAACATAGATCCGCGGCCCGTCCACGTGGACATCCACGCTGTAGGACTGCCCGGTGTTCAGCGGCAGTGGTACGGGTGCCACAATGTCCTGGCCGTTCGCGAGATCGAACAACCTCACCCGGTCCAGGTTGGGGTCGATCGTGGCCGCGTAGCCTGCGCCGGCGTCGGGAGTCGCCCGGAAAACCAGCGCCCCCACACCGTAAGGGCTGCCGCCGTCGACCTTCACGGAGGCTGTGTAGCGGGCGGTGCCGGCAATCACCTGCTCGCTGGTTGCCGCCGCGTTCTGCCCGGAAGGCGCGACGGCGGTGTACCCGCCCTGCGCTGTCCGGGTCCACGTGCCGCTGGTGCCGGCGACGTCGGGGATGGGACTGGTGGTGCTGTTGAGGGTGACGGGCGCGGGGTTGAGCGCCACTGCCGGGGCAGTGACTCCCGTCCCCGCGAAGCCGACACCGAGGACCGCTGCTGTGAGGCCCGCAACTATTCTCTTGTGCATAACAGATCGCCTTTGATCTCGAAGTGAGAGAGCGTTCCCCGGAACCTGCGTTTTAGTGAGAGAGGGTCCGGGGAAAACGTCGATTAGGTGATAGAGCGTTGGTGCTACGGGAAGAGGGTGCGGGTACCTCCTTGGGGTTGGGCGGCTTGGGGTTGGGCGGCTTGGGCTGTGGGGGCGGTCCAGATATCGGCCATCGTCCAGGCGTCGAAGCTGAGCAGGCGCACGGTTCCGGCCGCCGCTGACACGGTGACGTTCCCGCCGCCGAGCGTGGGATACACCCGGGCCGTGAGCGGCTTGCCGTTGGCGAAGATCTCGACGGCGGACCGGTCCACCAGGACGCGCAGGCGCACGTGCCCGTCGACCAAGGGAACGGGTCCGGACTTCTCCTCCACATCCACCTCATCCAGTGCCGGGGCCGCCGCCCCAGCAGCCGGGGCGAGGCTGCTCCGGGTGCGGTCCAGGCGCAGGACGCCGTCCGGCTGCGTTGGATCCACAGGCCGCGACAGCTCCACCACCGTGGTCTCGGCACCGTCATCGGACGTGAGCACGGCCAACCGGAACACCGCCCCCGGCGACAGCTGCACCTCAAGTTCCAGGTCAAGCTGCCTGCCGCGGACTCCGGTATCCACGGACGTCCCGGCGCCCACCAGCACCCGGCCCGGCAGGCTCACCTGCTCCTGGCGCAGCGCGGTGATCCCAGGCACCGGGGCAAACTTGAGGGTGCCGTCGTCCGCCAGCGACACCACGCGCGGCAGGCTCATCACACCGGACCAGCCGGCCTCCACCATGGCTGCGTCGGACCGCCCTTCCTGCATCCAGCCGAACATGATCCGGCGCCCGGATTCGTCCAGGAAAGACTGGGGCGCATAGAAGAACCGGCCACCGTAGTCCAGGCGGTGCAGGGCAGCGGGTTCGAACGAGTCCCCCGCGTACCTGCCGGTCCAGTACAGCGGGTGGCGGGTGTCGCCGTCGTTCCATGCCGAGAAGACCAGCACATCGGGTGAGCCATCCTCCGGCACCGACCCCAGGGAACCAGTCCCGGCACGGAACAGGTCCACGCATTCCCACATGGTGCCGGTCCAGTGGTTGCCGGCAGGGTCGCCCTGCGAGGCATCCCCGATCACCAGCGGACCCACGTAGTCCCAGGTCCGGAGGTCTGCGGACTCGTAGAGGAACGCCGTCCCGCCCCGCCCGCGGATGCCCGAACCCACCAGCTGCCGCCACACGGTGCCCTCGCGCCACACGCAGTGGTCCCGGTAGGCGGTGATGTCCACGCCGGCTGGCGGGGCGGCGATGACGGGGTTCTGCGGAATCTTGGTCCACGTGGCCAGATCGGGCGACCCCACGGCGACGCACGGCAGTTCGCGCTCGCCGAGGCGGCCGGAGTAGACGATCGTGGGCGTGCCGCCGTCGTTCACCAACACGCCGGACCAGCAGCCGTCCGCATCCGGACCCGCCGACGGTTCCAGCGCCACCGGCTGGTCGGTCCAGGTGACCAGGTCGGTGCTGGTGGCGTGGCCCCACTGGATGCGGTGGTGGAAGGCGCCCTCGGGGTTGTACTGGTAGAAGAGGTGGTAGGTGCCGTCCCACTGGCAGACGCCGTTGGGGTCGTTGAGCCAGCCGGCCGGTGCAACGAAATGGAAACGCGGCCGCAACGGGTCGGCTTCGGCACGGGCAACCAGCTCGTCGCGGGGAACCGTGGCGAGCGGGTGGGTCAGTTCAGTCATGCGGAAGCCTTCTTTTCGTTAAGGTTCGACGCCGGGTGGCCGGGTCCAGCGGGCTGCCCGGTTGCCGGTTCACTGGCGAGCGCGTGACCGCCCGCGCCTGAGCTGGGCCGGTAGAGGTGGCAGCGGACCCAGTGCCTGCCGGCAGGGTCGCCGATCCGGTGGCGGACCGGTTGGTGGGCCGAGCACGGCTGGTCCGGGTCGCCGTCGTACGGGCAGTGCATGGAGGCCATGACGGCCTGCCGCAGTTCGGCGCGGCGGACGGGGTCGTAGGACCCGGCGCGCGACGGGTCCGGAACCGCTGACACCAGGAGCTGCGTGTACGGATGGGCAGGGTTGGCCAGCAGGTCCAGGGACTCCCCTTCCTCCACCAGTTCCCCGGCGAACATCACGGCCGTGCGGTCGGCCAGGTATCGGGCGGAGGCGAGGTCGTGGGTGATGTACAGCATGGAGATGCCTTGCTCGTCCCGCAGCTTCCGCATCAGGTTCAGCACGCCGATCCGGACGGAAACATCCAGCATGGAGGTGGGCTCATCGGCAAGGATCACCGCGGGCTCCACCGCCAGCGCGCGGGCAATGGCCACGCGCTGCCGCTGCCCGCCGGAGAGCTCGTGCGGGTAGGAGTTCAGCATGTCCGCCTGCAGGCCCACGGTGGTCATGAGCTCCTCCAGCCGCTCCTGGATTCCTGTGCCGGTACCGCCTGTGCCGGTACCGCCCTTGCCGTGGATGGCCAGCGAGCGCCGCAGGAAATGTTCGATCCTGTGGGCCGGGTTCAGGGAGCCGAAGGGATCCTGGAACACCATTTGCAGCTGGGATCGGAACGCCCGTGAGGCCTGGAAACGGTCGCGCTTGAGGACATCCACGCCGTCCACCAGGATGGCGCCTTCGCTCGGCTTCTCCAGCCGTGCCACGCACCGGGCCAGGGTGCTTTTGCCGGAACCGGACTCCCCCACCAGGGCAACGATCTCGCTGCGGCCGATTGACAGGTCCACTCCGTGGAGCGCACGGACGGACTGGCGGGAGAACAGGCCACCGACAGGGAACGACTTGCCCAGTCCGCGGACTTCAAGGGCTGGCGCCTGGCCGGCAGGTGCCGTGGGTGTGCTTGCCTGGACGGCCGCGTGGCTCATCGGACAGCTCCTTCCAGGGAGAGCGGATCGGAAGTGGTGACGTCGGCATTGAAGGGGGCCACGAAATGGCCGGGTGCTGCTTCGGCGAGGTCGGGGATGTTCCGGAACTTCACGCCGTCGGGCAATCCCGCCAACGGAAGCCGGGGACCGGTGAGGGGCGGGAACGCTCCCATGAGGGCCTGCGTGTAGGGGTGGCGGGGGTCCCTGTAGACGTCCTGCGCTTTGGCGGTTTCCACGATGCGCCCGCCGTACATCACGGCCATGCGGTGGGACAGTTCCACCATGAGGGACATGTCGTGGGTGATAAAGAGGACGGAGAAGCCCAGTTCGCGCTGCAGGTCCTTAATTTGGGCCATGATCTCCTGCTGCACCACCACATCCAGGGCGGTGGTGGGTTCGTCGAGAATCAGCAGGGAGGGCTTGAGGGCCACGGCCATGGCGATCACGGCCCGTTGGCGCATGCCGCCGGAGAGCTGGTGCGGGTAGGACTTGAGGCGGGAGCGGTCGATCCGGACCAGTTCCAGCAGTTCGCCGGCCCGTCGCAGCGACTCCTTGCGCGAGTAGCCGGCATGGGTGGTGAAGATGTCCACGATCTGTTCACCGATGGTCAGGACCGGGTTGAGGGAGTTCATGGCGGACTGGAAGACCATGGCGACGTCCTGCCACCGGAACCTCCGCAGTTCCTCCGGGCCCATGGCCAGGACATCCTTCCCGCCGAAGGAGATGCTGCCGCCTGCGATCTTTGCCGGGTCCTTGAGCAGGCGCATGATCGAGTTGGCGATGGTTGACTTTCCACACCCGGACTCACCCGCCAGACCGAACACCTCGCCCGTGCCGATACTGAAGGAGACGCGGTCCACGGCGGTGGTGGAGCGGGTGTCGCCGACGTACTGGACAGTGAGGTTCCTGACCTCGAGGACGGGCTCGTGGGAGCCGAAGGAAACCTGTGAAACAGTCACAGTGCCGCGCTCCTTTCTGCGGTGGCGTGGGCTCCGCGGGTCGTGGCCACGGCGGTTGGCTTCCGGATCTTGCGGAGACGGGGGTTGGTGATCTCGTCCACGGCGTAGTTGATGAGGGCCAGGGCGAAAGCGACGAGCGCGATGCACACCCCGGATGGCACGAAGACCCACCAGCTTCCTGTGAGCAGTGCGCCCTCGTTGCCGGCCCAGAACAGGTTGTTGCCCCAGGAGACCGTGCTGACATCGCCCAGGCCCAGGAACTCCAGGCCCGCCTGGGCACCGATTCCGTAGATGACGCAGGCCAGGAGCGTGCCCATGACGATCGATGCCATGTTCGGCAGGATTTCGCGGAACATGATGCGGCCTGCCCGTTCCCCGGAGACCACGGCGGCTGCCACGAAGTCCTTGGAGCGGATGGACAGGGCCTGCGAGCGCAACACCCGGGCGGAGCCGGCCCACCCGGTGACGATCAGCACCAGGATCACGGTGCCAAGCCCCGGTGGGAGGAATGCTGCCAGGATGACCAGCAGCGGCAGGCCGGGGAGCAGGAGGAAGACGTTGGTTACCAGCGACAGGGCATCGTCGATGAACTTGCCGAAGTACGCCGAGGCCAGCCCTACGAGTATCCCGATGAAGGTGGAAGCGAAGCCGACCGTCAGTCCCACCAGCAGGGAGCTGCGGGCTCCGTGGATGGTCAGGGCCAGCACGTCCTGTCCTTTGGCGGTGGTGCCCAGCAGGTGTTCGGCGTCGGGCTCCATGGAAGCCATCGCGGTGATCCGGGAAGGATCGCCCGGGAACAGGACGGGGGCAAGGAGCGCCAGCACAATGAACACGACCATCACGGCCATGCCGGACAAGGCCTTCTTGTTGCCGAGCAGCCCGCGGAGGAAACTGCGGTTGGTTTTGGGTTTGGCAGCGGCCTTGGTGGGCTGCTGCAGGATTGCGGTTGCCATGATGTGTCCTCCTAGTTGCTGCGCACGCGGGGGTCGAGGCGGACGTAGAGGATGTCCACCAGGAAGTTGGCCAGCAGCACGGCGGCGGTGATGGTCAGGAACAGCCCTTGCATGAGCGGATAGTCCAGGCCCTGCACGGCGTTGAGGAGCTGGTAGCCGACGCCGGGGTAGGCGAACACCACCTCGGTGAGGAGCGCACCTCCCACCACAAACCCCAGGCCCATCCCAAAGCTCGTCACCGACGGCAGCATGGCGTTGCGGGCGGCGTAGCGGAGCATGATGCGTCCCGGGCGAAGCCCCTTGGCCTCGGCCATCAGGATGTAGTCCTCGGAGTTCGTGGCGATCATGGTGTTGCGCATCCCCAACATCCAGCCGCCGATCGAGACCAGCACGATCGTCAACGCGGGCAGCACCAGGTGCGCACCGACGTCGCCGATGAACTCCCACGTAAACCCGGGCTCCAAACCGTCGGAGAACGCGTGGCGGATCGGGAACCAGCCCAGCACCACGCCGAACAGGTACAGCGCCCCCATGGCCAGCCAGAAGTACGGAAAGGAACCGATGAACACCAGCACCGGCGGGAGTGCGGAGTCGATCGCCCCGCCGCGCCGCCAGGCTGCCACGATCCCCAGCAGGTTGCCCACGACGGCGGCAATCACCAGCGCGGTCCCGCCCAGCAGGAGGGTCCAGCCGATCTGGGAGGAGATGACCTCCGTCACCGGGGTGGGGAACCGGGAAATGGAGACGCCCATCCGGCCGGTGAAGACGTTGTGCAGGTAGTCGACGTACTGCTCCCAGATGGGGCGGTCGTCAACGCCCAGCAGTTTGCGCAGGGCCTCGATCTGTTCGGGCTGCATTCTGTCCTGGGAGCGGGCAAACATGCGGGACACGGGGTCGCCGGGCATGAAGCGCGGGAGCAGGAAATTCAAGGTGATGGATGCCCAGAAGGCGATCAGGTAGAAACCCAGTCGGCGCAGGATGAAGCGCACGGTTTCCCTCCAATTCGGGAATTGCGGAGACGTTTGGGGGCACGCCCGGCGGGCTGTCCTTCGGCGACGAGGCCGCCGGGCGTGCGGTGGATAGCCGGCTACGCTACTTGCGCGGTTCCAGCGTGGTCAGGACGAGCACCGTGGTGGGAGCCCGGACGGACAGGGTGGCGTACGGGTTGTCCTGGGTGGGCCAGCCGGTGAAGCGGGTGTCGTTGAACGCGCCCCACTCGGGGCCGGAGAAGAGCGGCACCAGGGGTGCCACGTCGTTGTACTCTTCCTGGAGCTTGTTGGCGATGTCCTTCTGCCTGGGCTCATCGGACTCTGCAGCGAACTCGGCCAGCAGGGCATCAGCCTTGGGGTCGCCGAAGCGGTGGTAGTTGTCGAAGGTCTTGGTGCCCACCGGCTTCACGGTCGCCGAACCCATGGAGGTGTTGAAGTACTTGTACGGGCTGGGATCGTTCGCGGACCACACGATGCCGGAATCGAAGTCGCCGGTCTCGTACCCGGCCACCACGGCAGCCCAGTCCGGGGAATCGACCTTGGCGGTCACGCCGATTTCAGCGAGGTTTTGAGCGATCACGTTGGCCACGGACAGCCAGTCGGAGGAGGAAGCGCCCACGGAGATCTTGAACTCGAACGGCGTGCCGTCCTTCAGCGTGCGCTTGCCGTCCGCGCCCTTCGAGTAGCCGGCTTTGTCCAGGAGTTCGTTGGCTTTCTGGACATCGTGGTTGGTCCAGGTGCAGTTGTCCTTGACCTTGCTGTTTTTCCAGGTCTCGTAGTTGCCGGAGAGGCCCGTGCAGTCTGCCGGCTTGGCGTAACCGCTCATGCCGATCTTGGTCACCTGGTCGCGGTCCACGGCCATGCTGAGCGCCTTGCGGACATCAACGTCGTTGAACGGCGCCTTGGTGGTGTTGAGCTGCCAGTTGATCATGGCGCCCGTGGGAGGGAACCAGTACTGACGGTGTTCCTTGTCCTTGGAAACGAACGTCTTTTCGATGTTCGGGATGTACTGCGGGGCCCAGTCCACGTCGCCGTTCGCAGCGGCGAGGTTGGCGCCGTCGTTGCCCGCGAAGGCGAGCATCTTGATGCCGGCGATCTTTTGCTTTTCCGGCTGCCAGTAGTTGGGGTTCTTCTTCAGAACGAAGGACTGGGCCTGGAAGCTGTCCACCTCCGTGTAGGGTCCGGTGCCCACAGGCTTGGCGTTCGGGTCCTTTTCCGGGTCCGCCAGGGCTGACCAGATGTGCTTGGGCAGGATGGTGAGCTGGCCGACGTCGTACAAGGCCGGAGACCACGGCTTGTTGAAGGCGAAAGTGACCTTGTTGCCTTCTGCCGTCACGGTGTCCAGGTATTCGAAACCGCCCTTGAGCTTCTTCTGGAGTTCAAAGGTGTAGGCCACGTCATCGCCTGTCAGCGGCTGGCCGTCCGACCACTTCACACCATCGCGCAGGGTGAAGGTGATGGACTTGCCGTCCTCGGCCGCCTTCCACTCCGTTGCCAGCCACGGCACTGTGTCGCCCTTGGCCGGGTTGAAGATCAGCAGGGATTCGTAGATGGACTGCTGGACCATCGGGTTCACCGTGGGAGCGAACGGGTTGAAGTTCTGGACGAACGTGCCCATGTCCTCGCGCGGAATGGTGAGGAGCGCGCTCGCGTTCGCTCCGGCGTCGTTGTTCTTGTTTCCGCCCGTGGCGGCGCAGCCGGTCAGCAGCATGGCGCCCACCGCCAGGCCGGCCGCCGTGATCCGGGCAGCCCTGAGGAATCGGGGTTGTGTCATGATGGGTATCTCTTTCCTGTCTTCATCGTCCGAGGTGAAGGAATGGGTGAGGGGTTTGCTCTTCGGAAGTGATTTCGCGGTCAGACCGAGGAGCGTTCTAGCAGCGGACAGTCGACCAATTGCTGGTCGGCAGTGATCGGCTGTCCTGCTGTGAGAGCGGCGAGCGTCCTGACTCCCAGGGCGCCCATTTGTTCGAACGGCAACGCAACCGTGGTCAGTTTTGGCCTGAGGTAGGCCGCGATCAGTTCCTGGTTGTCGAAGCCGATCACGGCGATATCTCCGGGGATGGTCAGGCCCCGTTCCTTGATGGCGTCGTAGGCGCCCATCGCCATGCGGTCGTTGAGGCAGAACAGGGCGGTCGGCCTGCCTGCACCCACCGGATAGTGGTCCAGGATGCGGCCGGCTGCCTCATAGCCGCCGTCCGCGGTCGCGTTCCCGGAAACCACCAGGTCAGGGTCCAGCTCCAGCCCGGCGTTGGCGAGTGCTTCGCGGGCACCCTCCAGCCGGCCCACTGCTGCGGGGATGTCCGGGTCCAGGTTGATAACGCCGATCCTGCGGTGGCCGGCTTGGAGCAAACGCTCGACGGCGACCCGTCCCCCGGCGCGTTCGTCGGGGACGATCGAGGGCAGCTTTCCGTCGGCGTCGAAGCAGTTGATCAGTACGGTGGGTACCTCGCTGGCGCTCTGCGGGACGTGAACGCCACGATGATACGTGGCCGCGTAAAGGAGTCCTTCCACTCGTTGTTCCAGCAGCTTTTCGATGGCTGCATCTTCCATGCCCTGGTTGGGTCCTGCTGCGTCGGCCTGGTCGGAGGGCGCGATCAGCAGAAACCGCCGGTCAAGCCACGCCTGGTCCTGGGCTCCCTTGATGATGTCCACGGCGAACGGTGCCGTGACGATCTCGGTGACGATCCCGTACCAGTCGCTGCGTTGGGATGCCAGCGCCCGGGCTCCGGCATTGGGGCGGTAGCCCAGATCCTGCACGGCCTGGTTGATGCGGGTGCGCGTTTCCTCGGAGATGCTGGCATTCTCGCGGTTGCTCAGCACGAACGAGACTGCGGTCCTGGAGACGCCTGCGTGCTTGGCGACGTCATTCATGGTGACGCCCTTTTGCCGCACGGCAGCAGCTTGCTTGGGTGTGGTGCTTTTCGCCATTGAATGCTCCGGGATCCTGATGAGGTAACGCGCGTTACTTCGAACGTGTGATTCAGGTTACGCGCGTTACCTCCTGACTGTCAACGGGTCCTCCTGACACGTTTTCATGGCGCGGCCGGATACCCTGCACTGCGCACGGCCAGTGCTTGCAGCGGAACGGCGTCATGGCGGGCAAAGTGGCGCGCTAGGCTTCTGCCATGGCATTGATAGCTCCCCGCGTCACGCCCGGGCTCCCGGCCGAGGACGCCCGGAAACTCGCGCGCTCCCTGCAGGACAGCAACGACATCACTGTGTTTGTGGACGGCACGGTCCATCGCCTCCCCGACCAGGCGAGGGACGCCGTCGTGGATCTTCTCGCACGCCTCAGCCGGGGCGAAGCGGTCACCGTGGGCAGCGTGGAAGAAATGCTCACGACGTCCCAGGCAGCGGAGCTGGCGGGAATCTCGCACACCTACCTGCGCAATATGACCGATCGGGGCGAGATCCCCGTGGAATATCGCGGCACGCACCGCCGCATCCGCCAGGCCGCGATCATGACCTGGCTGGAAACCCAGAAACGGAAGCAGGAAGAGGCCGGTTCCAAGACCCCGTCGGACGGCACGCAACAGGCGTCGGGATGACGTCGGAGTGATAAGGATCAAGCAACGATCCCAGCCAACGGGCCAGCACCCATAAAGGCCGGGGTTACGCTTGTTTGGTGGGCAATTTCAAAGGGTGGCATATAGTGGCCGGCTTGGCCGCCATGGCCCTTGCCGCACCCCTGGGATCGGCCTTGGGATTGAACTTCGTGGCCACCTTCATGTTCGCGTGCGTGGTCTTCGTCGCGGTGGCCATGTGGACCGAATCAAAGATCGCCCGACGCCGGGACGCTGCTGACGCTGCAAACGCACCGCAGGCGCCGGGAACACGGCCGCACAACGCCAACGATGCCGCGGAATCGGACGACGCGGCACGGGAGTAACCACCCCGCGTCACAGGATGGGGTTCAATGGCTGTATGGCGTTGAGTCCCCGCTCCAGCATCTGGCCCACAGTGCACCAGGAACGCCGCGCCCTTATTGACGACCTCCAGTCGCTGCCCGACCACCTCTGGAGGACACCATCATTGTGTCCAGGCTGGGATGTCCACGATGTCGTGGCCCACCTCGTGGATACGGCGAAGACCACCCGCTGGGGCTTCATCCGCCGCATGATCACCGCGCGCTTCGACTTCGATCGGGACAATGCCGAGGGTGTTGCCCGCGAGCGCACCCACGACCCGCAGGGCACGCTGCGGGCCTTTGGCGCTGCAGCCAGCCGGACGTCCGGACCGCCGGCAGCGCCGCAAACGCGGCTGGTGGAAGCATTCGTCCACGGCGAGGACATCCGTCGTCCGCTGGGTTTGTCCCGCAGCTACCCGCCTGCGCCGGTAGCCACCGCCCTCGGATACCAGGCGCGGACGACCACCGCAATGGGAGGCGGCAAGGAGTTCGCCACCGGATGGACGCTGGTGGCCACGGATACCGATTTCAGGCACGGGCACGGTCCTGAAGTGCAGGGGCCTGCCATCTCCCTGCTTCTGGCCGTCTCAGGACGGCCGGTAGCGGACAATGAACTCAGCGGACCCGGAGCCGCAGTGTTCCTGCAACGGTCCTGAACACACCACCACAGACAGCGAGGATGATCGATTGGCAAGCCAGGCCGGGCGCAAGGGGAAGCTGACAACATTGCTGTCTGCCGACGTCGAAGTTTCCGGGCTGACCGGCCGTATCCTCTGGACGGAGGGAACCCAACCGCCCCCTGCCATGGCACCTGGAGCGCCGCGGCCAGCCGGGCCTGCGTACATTTTGATCCACGGCATTGGAGTCTCCCACCGCTACCTCGCCCGGCTCCACGCGGTCCTGGCCGAGGGTGCCACCACGTACTCGCTGGACCTGCCCGGATTCGCCGGCACCCCCAAGCCCGACCACCAACTCTCCGTGGAGGACTATGGGCGGTACATCGCCGAGGCCCTCAAATCCAGCGGAATCGAGTCCTACGTCCTGGTGGGGCACTCGATGGGCGTGCAGTTCGCCATCGAGGCCGCCCTGTACGAGCCCGACCGCATCCGCCACCTGATCCTCATGGGGCCCGTGGTCGATTCCCGGCATAAGAACCTGCGACGCCAATCGCTGGCGCTCTTCCTGGACGGCCTCCTCAGGGAAAGCCCGACGTCCAACTGGATCGTGGTGTCCGACTACCTCCGCTGCGGTCCGCGCTGGTACCTCACCGAACTGCCGGTCATGATGGACTACCCCACTGAACAGCGCCTGTCGCACGTCAATGTGCCGGTGCTGGTTCTTCGTGGAAGCCGCGACCACGTGGCCGGACCTGAATGGTCGCTGCGCCTCTCGCGGGCGGTCCCGCACGGGCGGCTGGTGGAGATTCCGGGGGTGGGACACGTGGCCCAGCACATGCGCCCGAAGGCGGTTGCGGACGCCATCCGCAGCTTCGTGTCGGCAACATCTCCGCACACCTAGGATCGGGAGTACGACGACGGCAGGCGGCAGCGGCGCCCCTTGTTGCCTGCCGGACCACCCGGCTAGGCTGGCGGTGCAAGCATGATCATAAGGTTGCTTAGGAAGGCTTGACGATGACCAGCTATGACCCGGAAGACGACCCTCAGACCTTCGGCGCAAGTGGAGCAGCCGAACCCGACAGCATCCACGAAGACCCGGACCTGCGCCAGGACGAAGACAGCGATCCCGCAGCCTCAGCCAACCCTGACCCGGAGAACGGTAACGTGACCGGCCTTGAGCCGGGCGGCGGAGTTCCTCCCGGAGAAACCCCACCGGCCGAGGACAGCATGAGCATGGACCAGGGGCACGAGGAGTAGCGCTAAGACAACCGCAGGATCTCCCCGAGGTCATAATCTGCGGGCTCTTCCAGCTGTGAGTACGTACAGCTGGCAGGCGTCCGGTCCGGCCGCCACCTGCGGAACTGGGTGGTGTGCCGGAACCGGTCGCCCTCCATGTAGTCGTAGGCCACTTCGATCACGAGCTCGGGCCGCAGCGGTACGAACGAGAAGTCCTTGCCCGCACTCCACCGGCTTTGGGCGCCCGGCATCCTCGAATTGACCGCGGCCCCCGCTTCCTGGCTGGCCCACTCGCCCCACGGGTGGTCGCCGATGTCCACTTTGTAAGGCTCCAACTCCTCCACGAGCGCCTTCCGTTTTGCCATGGGGAAGGACGCCACCACTCCCACATGATGGAGCTTGCCGGAATCGTCATGGAGGCCCAACAGCATGGACCCGACAACGTCCGCCGTTTTGTGCCACCGGAACCCGGCCACCACGCAGTCCGCTGTCCGTTCATGCTTGGTCTTGAACATCACCCGCTTGTTCGGCTGGTAGGTGCCGTGGAGCGGCTTGGACAACACGCCGTCGAGCCCTGCTCCCTCAAGCTGCACGAACCATTCCTGAGCCCGCTCCAAGTCGGTGACCGCAGGCGTCACATAGACCGGCGGTTCGGCCGCGGCAAGCGCGTCTTCCAACGCCGAGCGGCGCTCACTGAACGGTTTGCCGGTGAAGTCTTCGTCACCGAGGGCAAGGAGGTCGAACCCCACGAAGGAGGACGGCGTTTTCTCTGCGAGCATCCGGACCCGGCTGTCGGCTGGGTGGATGCGCTGCTGCAGGCCCTCAAAGTCCAGCCGGTTGCCGGAGATGAGAATGATCTCGCCATCCACCACGCACTTCTCCGGCAGGTTTTTCTTCAGCGCCTCCACGAGTTCAGGGAAGTAGCGGGTCATGGGTTTCTCGTTGCGGCTGCCCAGGATGATGTCATCCCCGTCCTTGAACACGATGGTCCGGAACCCGTCCCATTTGGGTTCATAGTGCCCGACATCCGGGATGTTCGGGACGGACTTGGCGAGCATGGGCGAAATGGGCGGCATCACGGGAAGATCCATAGCTCATGTCTACCGGCCCGCACCTGCCCAAAGCTAGGGTGCAATCCCCTATGTGCATAAACAGGGCACTCCCGGGCGGACCCCGAAGGGTAGGCGCCGCGGACCCGTACCACCCTTAGGCGTTCCGTCCGTTACATTAATGTGACTTTACTTCCGTGCTCCTGTACCTTCGAAGGGCGACCCGAATCTCCGCTGGGCCGCTTCCGGGCTGACGCCGAGCTCTGCCGCATCCCGGAATCCGCCAGATCCGCGGCAGAGACGGGGGACCCAGAGTTCCCGGGCCTGTTCTCCGCAGGCCCTTGGGGTGAAGCCGCCATGCGCGGCCGGACGGCCTCGTCCGAACCCGACAGCTAACCTCGCAGGCGTTGAGAGGCAAACACCATGTCCCCAACCATGGATCAGCCGCGCCGTGCCCCAGGGGCCGCCGAGCGCACCAAGCCAACCGGACGCCGTCGGGCCCAACCCAGCGGACAGGTCACCGGTGAAGAAACCACGACGGCGGCACCCGCCACCGCGGCCACTCCTACCCAGGCGCCCATGACGCGCGCGGCGGCCCGCGCGGCCGAGCGCGCAGCACAGGCGGTTCTGGCTGCGGAAACTGCCGGCGCCCCCGCCAGCGGTCCCGCTGCTGCGGAAGCAGAGCCCCGGACTGCCGCCATCCCTGCCGTCCCTGTGCCCACCCGCGCCGAATCCACCACACCCGGACCGCCAACATCGGCGATCCCGGTCATCGCCGCACCCGTCGAGCCGGGACCTGCCCCCGAACCCGCTACCGCGGCGATCCCGGTCATTGCCGCACCCGTCGAGCCGGGACCTGCCCCCGAACCCGCTACCGCGGCGATCCCGGTCATTGCCGCACCCGGCGCCGAGCCCGGCGTCGAACCTGTCCCCGAACCCGCTACCGCGGCGATCCCGGTCATTGCCGCACCCGGCGCCGAGCCCGGTGTCGAACCTGTCCCCGCCCAGCCCAAAGCGGCAGGCACGGCAAAAACAGTAGGCACGGCAAAAACAGCCGCAGCAGCAGCTACGGCCGCGGCCGGCCTGTCCAGCCGCAGCGCTGCCCGCGCCGAAGCGGCAGGCCACGCACAAGCTCGAAGCGAAAGCACCCACTCGGCCGGCGCATCCGCCTTTGGATCCCTGGGCGCGTCACCATTCACCCGGGAGCCCCACAACGCCCTGACCAAGGCCGCCTCCGTGAAAACCATGGGCCAGCGCATGGCGGTGGTTGCCGGTGCCCTGGGGCTTGTGCTGACGGTCGGCACGGTGAGCCAGGCCTGGGAGCTGCCGCTGATCGGTCAGGAAACACCCGCGCAGGAGGCTGACGGTACTGCATCCGGCAACGGCAATGGACGCCATACCGGCACCGCTTCCCCCGCGCCGAGCCCGTCGTACTCCACGGCGTCGGCAGCATCCCAGACGGCAACCGCCGCGGATCAGGCGCCGGCCGACCCCACGCAGTCGGCACCGGAGGCACCTGCCGCAGTGTCGCCGTCGTCCGTTCCCGTTCCGTCGGTATCACTGGCGGCGCCGAAATGGGTACCGTCCACAACCCCGTCGGCCGTGGTGCCGGTGCCAGGAGTGACCACTCCGGCTCCGGGCCAGCCCGCGCCGCCGTCGGATGCGGTCACTGCGCCGACCCCCACCCCCACACAGACGCCGGCACCCACCGTCACGCCTACTCCCACGCAGACGCCAACGCCCACGCCGACCCAGACCCAGAAGCCGAGGCCCAGCAACGACCCAAAAGCGGGCAGCGCCCCGGCCACCAATGACCCGTCCCTGAGCGTGGACGGGCTGCTGGACCTCGCCAAGGAGGCGCTTAAGTGAGCACCCGCATGCCCCGGACCACCACGCACATCGGCTGGCACGGCCGTTACTGCAGCAGCAGCCGTACGGCAACGTTCCGGCGGCGGATGGGCCGCTGGAGCTGCCAGCGGCTCCGGCGATCAAGATAGCTTCGCTAAAGACAGAGGGCAGGCTCCCGTTGCGGGTGCCTGCCCTCTGTCTTCTTTGATGAAATCAGACTGCCGTATGCAGCGTGTCAGCCGACCTAACCTTCTCGGCCGTGCCGGATTCCGGGCGAGGTGTGATGTCCTTCTTGCGTTCGCGCAGGAAGTAGACCAGCCCCGCGGCGAGCAGTGACGCTGCGGCGAGGGCGTAGAGGCCCGGAACCACGCTGCCTGTCTGCTCCTTGATGATGCCGAAACCGAACGGCGCAACGAAACCGCCGAGGTTTCCCAGCGAGTTGATGATGGCGATGGCCGGGGCAAGGACTGCCGGGTGCAGCCCGGATTGCGGGATGGTCCAGAAGAGCGGCGACGCGCTCTTGAAGCCCATGGCAGCAACAGCCAGGAAGACCAGCGCCAGGACGGGTGTGGCCACGGCTGCCGCAAAGGTCCCGACGGCGGCAACCAGCAGGGCGACCACCAGCAGCGGCCGCTTGGACTTGGCTTTGTCCTGCAGCTTGGCGGCGAAGTACATGGCGAAGACTGCGCAGACCCACGGAATGGCGGAGAGGAATCCGACGCTGAGGTCGGTGGTGCCGGGAATCTGCTTGACGATGGTGGGCAGCCAGAACGTGTTGGCGTAGATGGACAACTGCACGGAGAAATAGATGGCACAGAGCAGGAGGATCTGCGGGTTGAGGAGCATCTTCCAGCGATTGACCTTGCCCTTGGAACCCTTGGTGTGATGGGCGTCTTCATCGGCGATTGCCTGTGTCAGTGCCGACTTTTCCGAGGGAGTCAGCCATTTGGCATCCTCGATTTTGGCATCCAGCAGGAAGAACACAATGCAGCCAACGGCCACGGAGAGCAAGCCCTCAAAGCCGAAGAGCCACTGCCAGCCGCGGATCCCCAGAAGATCGTGGAGGCTGAGGAGCAGGCCCGCGATGGGGCCGGAGAGGGCTGCTGCGACGGAGGACCCGGCAATGAAGATTGCAGTGGCTTTGCCGCGTTGTCCAGCGGGCACCCAGCGGGCGAAGTAGAAGATCACGGCGGGGAAGAAGCCTGCCTCGGCGGCGCCCAGAAGGAAGCGCAGCACGTAGAACATCATTTCGTTCTGGACGAAGGCCATGAGGAAGGACACCAGGCCCCAGCTGATCATGATGCGGGTCAGCCACACCTTGGCGCCGTACTTTTCCATCAGTACGTTGCTGGGAAGCTCGAAGATCGCGTAGGCAACAAAGAACAGCCCGGCACCGAACCCGTAGGCGGCGGCGCCGATTCCTACGTCGGCTTCAAGGTGTTCGTGGGCATAGCCGATATTGGACCGGTTGAGCTGGTTGCAGACGAGCATGACCAGCATGATGGGCAGCACACGCTTGAAAAACTTCTTGGTGGCGTGGGCGACATCCGTGACGGCAGCGTCAACAGATTGCATGGGGTAAATCCTCTTTGACTAGGTAAAGCTTTTCGCGACCGCAGGCGCACTGGGACCGGGCCTGGATCACTGCTGGGGCATGGCACTTGTGGCGCCTGTCATATGACCTGCATCAACTTTAGAGGTTCGGTGTGATGCGCGTCCAACACAGAAATTGCATCAATGAATACCTTCAAAGCATTACAGCCGGTCAGCCGAGCAAGGCAGCGACCACCAGCAGCGCCCCGACGCACAAAACAGTGGTGCAAAGAATGACGTCACGGGCAACCACGGTCCCCCGGTCATATGGGGAGGCGAAAAGAAACACGTTCTGGGCTGTGGGAAGGGCTGCCATGATGACGCTCGCCAGAAGGTGCTGGCCTTCAAGCCCGAAGACGAACCTGCCCAGCGCCCAGACGATCACCGGCATTGCGGCAACCTTGAGGAGGGTTGCCACCACGGTTTCAACGCGGCCATCGCCCTTCTGCAGGGGTGCCTTGCCTGACAGGGACATGCCAAAGGCCAGGAGCACCATGGGAACGGCGGCCCCGGCCAGCATGTCGATGGGTTTCTGTACCAGTTCGGGCGCCTTCCACCCGGTCAGCGCCATCAGCACGCCCAAGCCCGAAGCGATGATCATCGGGTTGGCCAACGGCTGGAGAAGCACCCGCTTCCACGAAACTTTGGCACCACCGGCCAGCCCCAAGACGGTGACATAGAACGGGGCAAGGACCAGCAGTTGGACCAGGAGCACCGGCGCAACGTGCTGGGCGGTTCCCACGGCATAGAGGGAAACCGGGATGCCGATGTTGTTGGCGTTGGCGTAGCTGCTGGCCATGGCACCCACGGCCGTCTCGGCAACGGGCCGCCGGAAGAACAGGACGCTGAGCAGGCAATAGAGCAGCCCCACAGCCGCTGCCGAGAGCAGGGCAAGCGGGGCATCGACGCCGAGGGCCGCCCGGATGTCGCTTGAGGCAACCACGGTGAACAAGAGTGCAGGATTGGTGATGTAGAAGGCAGTCCTGGTCAGTGCACCCTGGACGTCGGGAGCCAGGAGTTTGAACCTGGACGCGCAGAAACCCACGGCGATGACCGCGCTGATGATGAGGATGCCGGAAACGACGCCGCCCACCCTGCTCCCTTCATGAAGTTGGTGTCCGCACGGCCGCTTCCTGTTGCGAGGACTGCAGCGGCCGTGCGGAAGTCAGTGCCTACCTGACCAGGCAGGGGCGCTTGGGATCAAACTGCCAGCCATCGATGTAGTACTGCATGCCGATGCTGTCATCACGGGCATCCAGACCGTGCTCCAGGTACAGCTGGTGCGCCTTGTCCAGGGCGTCCCGGTCAAGGTCGATGCCCAGGCCCGGCGCATCAGGAACCTCGATTGCGCCGCCCTTGATCTGCAGCGGTGCCTTGGTCAGGCCTTGGCCGTCCTGCCAGATCCAATGTGTGTCCAGTGCAGTGATCTCACCCGGGGCTGCTGCTCCGGTGTGCGTGAACATGGCCAGCGAGATATCAAAGTGGTTGTTGGAGTGCGAGCCCCACGTGAGTCCGAACTCGTGGCAGAGCTGGGCGACGCGGACGGAACCGTGCATCGTCCAGAAATGCGGGTCTGCCAGAGGAATGTCCACAGCGTTGCTGCGCACGGCATGGGACATCTCCCGCCAGTCCGTGGCAATCATGTTGGTAGCCGTCTTCAGCCCTGTGGCCCGGCGGAATTCGGCCATGACTTCCCGGCCGGAGAAACGTCCCTCGGCGCCACAGGGGTCCTCTGCGTAGGCCACTGCTCCTTGCATGCGCTTGCCCAGGCGGATGGCTTCTTCCAGGAGCCAGCCGCCGTTGGGGTCCAGGGTGACGCGGGCTTCCGGGAAGCGCTTGGCCAGTGCGGTGACAACGTTTACTTCCGCGTCGCCGGACAGCACGCCGCCCTTGAGCTTGAAGTCGCTGAAGCCGTAGCGCTCCTGCGCAGCTTCGGCCAGTGCGACCACGGCTTCCGGGGTCATGGCTTCCTGGCGGCGCAGTTCTTCCCAGCGGTCCGACGGCGACTCTTCCACCAGGTATGGAAGATCCGTGCGCTTGTGGTCGCCCACGAAGAACAGGTACCCGAGCATGGGGACGGAGGTGCGCTGCTGGCCATCGCCTAGCAACTCGGCCACGGGGACGCCCAGGAACTGGCCGTGCAGGTCCAGCAGGGCTGACTCGATGGCAGTGACGGCGTGGACGGTAGTGCGGAGATCGAAGGTCTGCGGGCCGCGTCCCCCGGCATCACGGTCCGCAAACGCTGCAGCAACTTCGCGCAGGAGCGAACGGTAGCGGGCCACAGGCTTTCCGTTGATCAGGGCGCCGGCTTCCTCAATGGTGCTCTTGATCTTCTCGCCACCGGGGACCTCACCCAAGCCTGTGCGGCCTTCGGAGTCCGTAATGATCACCACGTTGCGTGTGAAGAACGGCCCGTGGGCACCGCTGAGGTTCATCAGCATGCTGTCGTAGCCGGCAACGGGCACAACCTCTACCCGGGAAATGGTGGGTTGGGTGCTCATGCGCCGACCTCTGCTTTCTCGTTCGCAGGCACCATCTCTCCGTCGATACGACGGTTAAGGTGCCATGGGTTGGCGTCCTGCAATGATGCCGGGAGGAGTTCCTGGGGCAGGTTCTGGTAGGCCACCGGGCGGAGGAAACGGTTGATGGCCAGGGTGCCCACGGAAGTGGTGCGCGTGTCCGAGGTGGCGGGGAACGGTCCACCGTGAACCATGGCATGGCCGACTTCCACCCCGGTAGGCCAGCCGTTGACGATGATGCGGCCCACTTTCTGCTCCAGTACCGGCAGGAGGCGTGCCGCCGTCGGGTAGTCCCCTTCGGTGAGCTGCAGCGATGCGGTGAGTTGCCCTTCGATCCGCGAGGCGGCTTGGAGGAGGTCATCCACAGAGGAGTAACGGATCACCAGGGATGCTGCGCCGAAGATTTCCTCGTGGAGGACGTGGTTTTCCACGAACTGCTGGACACCGGTCCCGAAAATGGTGGGTGCCGGGGCGTTCTCCGTGGCACCTTTAGTGCCCTGGCCGATCACCTCAACACCGTCGGCCCTGCCGAGTGCCTCCGTACCGGCATTCCAGGAACCGGCAATGCCTTCGGTCAGCATCGTCTGTCCGCTGCAAGCGGCAACAGCGCGTCCGACGGCGGCAGCCAGCCGGTCTCCTGCCTCACATTCCGGAGCAAACAGCAGACCGGGTGAGGTGCACAGCTGCCCGGAACTGCCCGTCACCGACGCGACGTACTGCCGGGCCAACGCATCGATCTCACCGGCGTCGCCGGCGAGGGCGCCCTCGAAAACGAACACCGGGTTCAGGGAGGACATTTCGGCGTAGACGGGGATGGGTTCCCTGCGGGCTGCGGCGGTACGCATCAAAGCAACACCGGCACTCTGGGAACCGGTGAAACCCACTGCCTTGATCGCGGGATCGGACACGAGGGCCTGGCCGATGCTGGCTCCGGGACCGTAAATGAGCGAAAACACGCCCGGGTGGAGTCCGGTGTCCTTGACAGCCTTGGCGATTGCCTGCCCCACCAGTTCACTGGTGCCGGGGTGGGCGTTGTGGGCCTTGAAAACCACTGGGCAACCCGCGGCCAGTGCTGAAGCGGTGTCTCCACCCGCCGTCGAGAAGGCCAGCGGGAAGTTGCTGGCACCAAAGACGGCCACGGGCCCAAGCGGGATCTGGCGCTGGCGGATGTCCGCACGCGGCAGGGGTGCGCGGTCCGGAATCGCGGGATCGATCCGCACGCCGCGGAAGTCGCCCTGGCGGACAACGTTTGCGAACAAGCGCAGTTGTCCGGTGGTGCGGGCGCGTTCCCCCTGCAGCCGGGCAGCCGGGAGTCCCGTTTCCTGACCGGCGCGGACAATGAGTTCGTCGCCAATGGCCTCAATGTTGTCCGCAATGGCGTCCAGGAACGCAGCGTGGGTTTCGGGGTCCAGCGTGCTGAAGGAAGCATAGGCCTCCTTCGCGGCAGCGGTAGCGGCCTTCAGCTGCTCTTCCGTGAGCAGCGAGTAGGCCGGTTCCAGGGCTTCATTGGTTGCGGGATTGAAGCCGCAGGTGGTCTTGCCGCCACCAACAACGGCCTGTCCGGCAATGAGGGAATGTCCGGTGAGGGTCATGGTTCCTCCTGGGTCTGGGGAGAGAGTCGGTCAGGAAACGCGGGCGATCAGTGCTTTGAGGTCTGCCAGGTCCTGCTCTGCAAGGTTCTGCAGCGGGGGGCGCACGCCGCCTGCGGAGCGGCCGATCGCGTCCAGTCCGCCCTTGACGATGGACACGGCGTAGCCCTTCACGCGGTCGCGGATGTCCAGGTACGGGATCACGAAATCGTTGAGCTTCTTGTTCACAGCCTCACGGTCGTTGTTACGGACATCCGCGTAGAAGTCCAGGGCGAATTGGGGAACGAAGTTGTACATGGCGCTGGAGTAGGTGCTCATGCCGAGTTGCAGGAGCGGAAGTGCGAACGTCTCGGCGGTGGGCAGGCCGCCAAGGTAGAAGAGCCGGTCGCCGAGCTTGGCGTAGACCCGGGCATCGTGCTCCAGGTCGCCAACACCGTCCTTGAACCCGATCAGGTTGGCGTGGCGGTCGGCCAGGGTTGCCACGGTGGAGTCCTTGTAGATGGCGTTGGCACGGTTGTAGATGATGACGCCCAGGTTGGTGGCGCTGCACACGGCGCTAACGTGTTCGATCAGACCACCCTGGTCCGCTTCGGTGAGGTAGGGCGGCAGGAGAAGGAGGCCTTCGGCGCCCGCCGCCTCAGCTGCCTTTGCGTTCTCGACAGCCTGTGCGGTGGAACCGCCGGCGGAGGCGAGCACCGGAACAGTGGATCCGACTTCCTCGACGGCGGTACGCACCACGCGCTCGGATTCCGCGGGAGTGAGGGAGAAGCCTTCACCTGTGCCTCCCGCGGCGAAAAGTCCGGCAACCGGGAAGCTGGCCTGCCAGGCGAGGTGCTTGCGGTAGTTCTCCTCATCGAACTGAAGCTGGGCATCGAAAGAGGTGACGGGGAAGGAAAGGAGCCCGTCCTTGAGGACGTTTGCCAGTTCCTGGGGTGAGTACGTTGCCACGGTGGTCCTTACGGGAAGCATGCGCATCGTTGGCGCGGGTGTGTTGGTTCCTTTCCAGACTAGGTGGGGTACTAATGCCTGTCTAAGTGTTCTTTTGTATTCATTGATACCCTCGCTGCATCAATCATGGAGTCTGGGCAGGGGCTACTCAAGCCCGAAAGACAGTTCCTTCAACAGGCGTCGCAGGGCAGGGTTCTCAACCTTGCGGCGCCAGATTGCGTGAAGTTCCACGGGCTCGGCCTCGCCGCCGGCCAGGTTGAGGAACTCCACTCCCTGCAGACCCAGCACCTTGGCCGAGTGTGGCACGAAAGCAACCCCGCGCTTGGCAGCCACCAGGGAAACCATGGTGAGAATCTGGCTGACCGTATGGACCACGTTTTCATGGCGGATGGGTATCAGGCGGACCACCAAGTCATAGAAATACCGGGCATCCGAGGCTGAGTGCATGATCAGGGGCTCGTCAATAAGATCCTGGTGGGTGACGTCCCTGCCGAGGCCGCCCAGCCGATGCCCCGCGGGAACGGCAAGCAGGATGGACTCCCTGTACAAGAGGTGGGAATCGAACGCCTCCTTGTCGAACGGCGGGCGGGCCAAACCCAGGTCCAACTGGCCTGTGAGCAGCCCGTTGATCTGCTCGCCGGTCACCAACTCTTGGAGGTCAACATCCACGTCCGGAATGATGCCGGCCACTTCCTCCAGCAACGGCCCGAGGATACTAAAGCCGCTGGCCGCCGTGAAGCCGATGCGCAGCAGGCCGGAGCGCCCTGAAGCGATGCGCCGGGCCGCCACGGGTGCGCGTTCGGCCAGTGCCATCAGCCGGCGGGCCTCCTCAAGGAACGCCTGCCCGGCGTGCGTCAGTTCCACCTTGCGATTGTCCCGCTCCAGCAGTTCCGCACCCACGATCTTTTCCAGCCGCTGGATCTGGCGGCTCAGCGGCGGCTGGGTCATGTTCAGCCGCTCCGCAGCCCTGCCGAAGTGGAGCTCCTCGGCAACGGCTATAAATCCGGCCAACTGATCGAAAGTAAACATGATGCCTTCCCGGTATCAAATGATGCATTTTTGGGCTTAGACATGCATCATAACGGGTCCCTACACTCGACAGAGCGCACCGGGCGTGACCCGGTTCACATGCTGGAGGACTCACCCTCCGCATGAACCACCCGTGCCAACCAGGAGTCCCAATGACGCACTTCCCCAACCGCCGCGCTGTCCTCGGAGCGGCTTCAGCACTCACCCTTTTGGCCCTCACAGCTTGCGGCAACGTCGCCGGAGGCAGTTCCTCTACCAACGCCAAATACCCGAACGGGCCCGTCAACCTCACCGTAGGACAGGCAGCAGGCGGCAGCACCGACCTCATCGCCAGGGCCGTGGCCGAGGGCGCAGGCAAAACCCTCGGCTCGCCCATGCCGGTTGTTAACAAGCCCGGAGCCAACGGCGCCTTGGCCACCAAGGAAGTGGCCGGCAAGCCCGCGGATGGCCAGAACCTGGTGCTCCTCACGGCGTCCCTCATCACTATCACCCCGTTGGCAGTATCCGCCGACGAGGCCATGAACATCGACGATCTCGACATCATCGCAGGACTCTCCCAGGACGACTACGTGCTGGTTGCCAGCAAGCAGTCCGGCTTTTCCTCTTTCAAAGACGTCACGGACGCCAAGCGCAACGTCACCTTTGGAACCACCGGCGTGGGCACCGGCAGCCAGCTCGCCCAAACCGTCCTCTTCAAGCAGGCCGGAGTCCAGGGAACCGATGTCCCCTTCGACAGCGGCAAACCGGCCTTGACGGCGGTCCTGGGCAACCAGGTTGAACTCGCCACCATCCAGCTCGGCGAAGCCATGCCCCAAATCGAGGCCGGCAAAGTGACACCGCTGCTGGTGTTCTCCAATGAGCGCAACTCCTTCCTGCCGGACGTCCCGTCCGCGAAGGAGGCCGGCTACGACGTTCCCGTGGCACAGTACCGCGCACTTGCCGCACCCAAGGGGACCCCGCAGGATGTGAAGGACAAGCTCTACTCCGCGCTTCAGGAGACCTTCAAGACGGACGCCTACAAAGAGTTCAATAAGAAAAACATGCTCACACCCAAGGAGATCTCCGGCGAAGAAGTAGTCAAGGAATGGAAGGACTACGCAGCCAAATACAAGTCCCTGGTAGAGAAGTACGACATCAGCCTCAGCGGAACCAAGTGATTCCCGTGAGCACCGGCAACCCGGCACCCGGCGGAGGCAGCAGCGCAAACGCAGCTGCCGCCGTCGGGAGCCCCGACGAACTGACCCCTGAACAACTGGCCGCCCAGTGGGAGGAAGAAAAGCCCCCTGCCGCCGGCCCGCTGGCCAACGTGGCGTCATCGCTGGTGGTGATCGGGGTTGGAGCGGGTGCCGTTGCGCTGTCCGTGGCCATGGGCTTGGGGACTCTGGCGGCACCCGAACCCGGTCTGTGGCCGTTCATGATCAGCTGCGTCATGGTGGCCCTTGGCCTCTTCCAGCTGATCATCGGCCGGAGGAACCTGGATGCGGAAAAATTCACCCGGCTCTCCCTGGCACCCGTGACCGGGTTCGTCTCCCTGGCCGCCATGGTGGCGCTCATGCCCCTGATCGGATTCGAAATTCCCGGGCTGGTGCTCTGCATCATCTGGATGAAGTTCCTGGGCAGTGAAACCTGGCGGTCCACGCTGCTGGTCAGCGCGTTGGTGATCGTCGCCTTCTACGGCATCTTCGTTCTGGCGCTCAATACGTCCATCCCCCACCTTTTCTAGGAGACACCCGTGGATTTCCTGAATCCCGTGATCGACGGTTTCGGCGTCGTCCTGGAACCCATGAACCTGCTCTACTGCCTGATCGGTGTCCTCATCGGCATGCTGATCGGTGTGCTGCCCGGATTGGGGCCGGCGGCGACCATCGCGATCCTGCTCCCGCTGACCTACAGCGTGGAACCGGTCACGGCCATCATCATGCTGGCCGGAATCTTCTACGGTGCCCAGTACGGTGGAACCATCACCTCCGTGCTGCTCCGGTTGCCCGGCGAAGCATCGTCAGTGGTCACGGTCTTCGACGGTTACCAACTGGCCAAGCAAGGGAAAGCCGGAACAGCCCTCGGTCTCGCTGCCATTGGCTCGTTCACCGGCGGGACGGCGGCCATCATCGGCCTGACTTTCCTGGCACCCCTGGTGGCCAGCTTTGCACTGGACTTCGGTCCCGCCGAATACTCCGCATTGGCCCTCCTGGGCATCCTTCTGGTGGCAACCATCAGCAGCGGAGCGCAGGCCAAGGCGCTCATCGCCGCCGCCATTGGACTTTTGCTGGCCACCGTAGGCCGGGACGTCTTCACCGGTGAGAACCGATTCACCTTTGGCAGCCTCGAACTCGCAGACGGCATCGACTTCGTCCCCATCGCCATGGGCATCTTCGGACTCGGCGAAATCCTGTACAACCTCGAGGAGCGCCACCGCGCCGCGAAGGCACCATCCGCCGTCGCGAATGTCTGGCCATCCCGGAAGGACCTGAAGCAGGCGTCGGGCGCAATCGGCCGCGGCTCCATCCTGGGATTCTTCCTGGGCATTTTGCCCGGTGGTGGTGCCACGATCGCCTCCATGGCGTCCTATGCCATGGAAAAGAAGCGGGCCAAGCAGCCCGAGCGGTTCGGCAAAGGCGCACCGGAAGGTGTGGCCGGACCCGAGACAGCCAACAACGCCGCAGCCACGTCCTCCTTCATCCCGCTCCTCACGCTCGGCATCCCTGCCAACGCCACCATGGCTCTCATGTTCGGAGCGTTGCTGATTCAGGGCGTCACCCCCGGCCCGCAGCTGGTGGACCAGGATCCGGAGCTGTTCTGGGGCGTGGTGAACTCGATGTACATCGGCAACATCCTGCTGCTGATCATGAGCCTGCCGCTGGTGGGAATCTTTGTGAAGATCCTGCGCGTACGCGCCGCCATCCTGGCGCCGATCACCGCACTCATTACCCTCCTGGGCGCCTACACCATCAACAACAGCATGTTCGATGTGACGCTGGTGGTGGTCTTCGGCGTGGTGGGTTACCTGATGAAGAAGTTTGGCTTCGAGCCCGGCCCGCTGGTGCTTGCCTTCGTCCTGGGATCGCTCCTGGAAAGCTCCCTCCGCCGCTCACTGCTGGTGTTCGGCGGCGATCCCATGGGCTTCTTCTCGCAGCCCATCTCGGCCACCCTGCTTCTGGTCTTCGTGCTCGTGGCCTTGCTGCCCGCGCTCCGCACGCTCCTGGCCCGGCGGTCCAGGTCTTCCCAGGCGGCACGCAACTCCGGTTCAACTATCCAGGGCACCAACGACATCAAGGAAAAGGTATGAAAATCATCGTCGGCTTCGTTCCCACCCCGGCAGGAGAAGCGGCCCTGGCCGCGGGGATCTCGGAGGCACAACTTCGCCGGCAGGACCTGGTGATTGTGAACTCCGCCCGGGAAGGCGCGCTAGTGGACAAGTCGGTCGCTCCAGCCTCCGTCCTTGAAGAAGCGCTCCGGCGGGCAACGGAAGCCGGCGTGAACGCCACTGTCATCCAGCCGCCCTACAAGGACGACCTCGCCGACGAATTCCTCGACGTCGCGCGGGACATCGATGCTTCGCTGATCGTCATCGGGCTCCGCCACCGGACCCAGGTGGGCAAGTTCATTATGGGCAGCCACGCGCAACGGATCCTCATGCAGGCCGACCGCCCAGTGCTGGCCGTTAAGGCCGGAACGTCGGCTTTCTAAATCCTGGGCCTCCCCGCCCAACGACGGGCCTTCAGCGCCGCATGCAGTTCGAGCCGGATCGCGCCGCTCAGCGGATCAGCTCCGATGAGTTGGCGGATCCGGCCGAGCCGGTTGTAGATACTGCTGCGGTGCAGGTGGAGCTTCCGGGCAACATCCTGGACCGATCCGTCGTTGTCGTACAGCAACTCCAGCACCGGCAGCAGCTCGCCGTTGCGGTCGTGGCCTTCCAGCGCCCTGAAGTGGACCGACCCCGCGTCGTCCCAACCCCCGGGGGCCTGCAGACGGTCGAACAACTGGTAAATCCCCACGGCGCGTCCGTCCACCAACTCTCCCAGCGGCGGGTCCACCGCAGCCGCCTGGGCGGCAACCCTGGATTCCCGGTAGGCCGCTGCCAACTGGCGGATCACCTGGAAGGGCTCGCTGATACCCAGGATCACGCGGTCCACGGTCCGCCCGGCCCGCTTGGCCAGTTCCAGCTGGTAGTGCACCAGCACCTGGGCATGCTCCGCCCGGCCGCCGGAAGCCCGGAACAGCATCACCGCATGGGTTTCCGTTCCGGCACTGAACAGGGCAGCGTCCACCCCAATGGTGGACTGCAGTGCGGCGGAACGGTGCGTCAGCGTCGCGGCAATGGGATCGACGGCGGATCCCGCACCACCGGCGTCCAGCACCGTCACCACCTGCCATGGTCCGCGGCCTTGGATTTCCTTCCACCCGGCAACAGCCGACACAGCATTCGACTCGCCTCCGCAGGCAGCCATGAATTCCTGCTCCCGCCGCCTCCGGAACTCCGACTCGGCAGTATTGGAATCCAGCAACACCCCTGCCAACAGATCCAGTTCGTCCCGCACGCCGGGCAACTGGGCGAGGATCGCCGTCGCGGTCTGCTCCTCAAGATCCTGTTGCACCCAGAGGTATCCCACCCGGAAACCGCGCACCAGCAACGGCACGCAGACCCGGCCAAGCATGCCCAGATCATCGTTGGCGGGCACCACAACGGGACGGACCGCCGTCGAAATTCCATGCGAAAGCTGCCACGCGCTGACGTCGCCGGGGACCTTCTTGCTCAGGAGGAAATTCACGCGCACGCGGTCCGCATGGGACTGGTTGGAGCTGTAGGCCAGGAGGACACCGTCGAGGTCTTCCAAAGACAGGCCCCGCCCGAGTTTCGAAGCGACCCTCTCAACAATCTGTTCGACGTCCTGCTGCACGGGGACAGCGTACCAACATCAGGCGACACCTGACGTTCCAAGGCTCGACAAATGTCGAGCTAGATATTCCAAAAACCCTGATTTTCCGCGGTTCTTCCCCCTCAAGCGCTGAGGTAATCGTGTCGCCTGCCTCACAGCCGGATCTATTCTGGAACCACAGCCCGCAGCAAAATCCGGCCGAAAAAAGCCGCAAACGATGGAGCCCCAGATGATCATCGGTGTCCCCAAGGAAATCAAGAACAACGAGTTCCGCGTAGCCATCACGGCCGCCGGCGTGCACGAGTTCCGCACCCACGGACACACTGTCCTCGTTGAACGCGGTGCCGGCCTCGGCTCGGGTATCACCGACGAGGAATACTCGATCGCGGGCGCCGAAATCGTCAACGAAGCCGACGACGTCTGGGCCCGTGCCGACATGGTCATGAAGGTCAAGGAACCCATCAAGGCCGAATACCACCGCTTCCGCAAGGGCCTGATCCTCTTCACCTACCTGCACCTGGCCGCCGAGCCCGAGCTCACCACCGAGCTCATCAACTCCGGCGTCACGGCCATCGCCTACGAAACCGTGCAGGAAGGCCGCGCCCTCCCGCTGCTCGCCCCCATGTCCGAGGTCGCGGGCCGGCTCTCCGTGGTGGTCGGCGCGTCCTCCCTCATGGCACCCGCCGGCGGCAAGGGCATCCTGCTGGGCGGCGTTCCGGGCGTGCGCCCGGCCAAAGTTGTTGTCCTCGGAGCCGGCGTTGCGGGAACCAACGCCGCTGCCATGGCGCTGGGCCTCGGTGCTGATGTCACCATCATGGACATCAACATCAACCGGCTGCGCGAACTCGATGCCCTTTACCAGGGCCGCCTGAAGACCGTCGCCTCCAACGCCTACGAGATCGAGAAGTCAGTTGTCGACGCAGATCTCGTGATCGGTTCCGTCCTGATCCCGGGCGCCAAGGCCCCGAAGCTGGTCACCAACGAACTCGTGTCCCGGATGAAGCCGGGCTCGGTGCTGGTGGACATCGCCGTGGACCAGGGCGGCTGCTTCGAGGACACGCACCCCACCACCCACCAGGAACCGACGTACAAGGTCCACAACTCGATCTTCTACTGCGTTGCCAACATGCCCGGCGCTGTTCCGAACACCTCCACGTACGCACTGACCAACGTCACCCTGCGCTACGCCGTCGCCCTGGCCAACCTCGGCGTCAAGGCCGCCTTCGACCGCGATCCGGCACTGGCAGCCGGCCTCAACATCGCCGGCGGCCAGGTGGCACACCACTCCGTCTCCGAGGCGCACAACCTGCCCCTGGTTGAGGACTGGCACAGCCTGGTCACTGCCTAGGTGTAGTTCCCATGGAGGTTGTGAACAGCGTGGCGTGATGTAAAAGGCGAAAGCCTCCGGTATCGATTTGGGTTACCACACTCATCTCGACGCCAGGAGGCTCTCGTTGTCCTACGTTACCCATGCCAACGCCGATCTGACACCTAAGGCCAGGGCGAAGCTGGCCCGTTTGGTCGTTGAGGAGGGCTGGACGTTGCGCCGGGCCGCGGAACGTTTTCAATGCTCACCAGCGACGGCCAAGAAGTGGGTGGACCGCTACAGGGTCCGTGGTGAGGACGGCATGGCTGACGCGTCCTCCCGCCCGCGGCGGAGCCCGAAACGCACCCCCGTACGCACCGAACGCCGCATTGTGGGGTTGAGGTTCAATCGGCGGTGGGGACCGCACCGGATAGCGGCCCACCTGGGCTTGGCCCGCTCCACCGTCGGCAAGGTCCTGACCCGGTACCGGATGCCCCGGCTGGCCTGCCTGGATCAGGGCACCGGTCTGCCCGTTCGCACACCTGCACCGCAGCGCTACGAGCACGAGAACCCCGGAGACCTGATCCACGTGGACATCAAGAAGCTTGGGCGCATCCCCGACGGCGGCGGACACCGCGCCCTCGGACGCGCCAAGGGGCAGCGGAACCGCCGTGCCGGGACCGGTTATGCCCACCTGCATCATGCCGTCGATGACCACACCCGGCTCGCGTACTCCGAAATCCTCAACGACGAAAAGAAGGAAACGGCCGCCGCCTTCTGGCTGCGAGCCGCCGCATTCTTCGCCGCCCACGGCATCACCGTCAAAGCGGTGCTCACGGACAACGGGTCCTGCTACCGCTCCCGGACCTTCGCAGCAGCCCTGGGACCGCACCTCAAACACCGGCGCACCCGCCCCTACCGACCCCAAACCAACGGCAAGGTGGAACGCTTCAACCGCACCCTCGCCACCGAATGGGCCTACGCCCGGCCCTACACCTCAGAAACCGAGCGCGCCGCCACCTACCCGGCATGGCTCCACCATTACAATCATCACCGAACCCATACCGGCATCGGAGGCAAAACCCCCATCAGCCGCGTTCACAACCTCAGTGGGAATTACACCTAGGCTTCCAGGCGAGCACGACGGCGGGGTGCGGCTTCCACGGAGGCCGCACCCCGCCGTCGTTTGTCTCTTGCCCGCCGAGATGGCACTTAATGCCAATGTTCGCGGCAAACATTGGCATTAAGTGTCACTTCGCGGGGTTGCCTGGGGCCTTGGGAACCTCCGGGATCACCTGCGTGGGAACAGGAACCGGCAGGGTGGACGGACCCAGGCTCGGTGGAAGATCCGGTGTTCCGATGGACGGCGGCGTGATCCCGGGTTCGGGAGTGGGCACATTGCCCGCGTTCCCCGGGGCCTTGGGTGCCTGGGACACTCCGCCGCCTTGGTGCTTGGCGGAGTTGCCGTGGTCCGTGCCCGTCGAAGGCCCGGATCCTGTGGCTCCGCCGGCACTGTCCGTTGGATTGGGGGCGGTCGGTGCCGGGTGGACGCCGTTTGTGGGGAGTTCTTCAGCGGGCCCGGCCGGCCGCTCCGGCTGCGGAGCCTTCGCCGGTCCCGGGGCAAGCTGCGACACCACGGAGCCGATGGCCGCGCCGAGATGCTGGAACGTCCCCGGGATCCCGCCTTCCTGCGCGGCCGCCGCCGAGGCACCACCTGCCAGTGTGGCTGCCAGGGCCAATCCGGCAATGGCTGCCCGGCGCTTACGACGGCGGGCCGCGAGTTCGTCGTGGCACGGAGGCTGGGCGGTGGACCCGCCAACGGACGGAAGGACCGCCGTCGGGTTTTCCTCAACGACAGGCACCAACGCAGTGGCGGCGTCGCCCGCCTGCCCTGCCATCAAGGCGCGCACGGCCTCCGACGGCAACGGCGCCGTGTCAGCCAGCGAGCGCAGGCGGAGCAGTTCGTCGCGGACGCCGGAGCCGTCACGGGCAGCATCGATTCCGGCGTCGGCCAGCAGCTGTTCGACTGCGCGTGCCTTGGTCTGTTCGCTCATGATGTGCCGTTCCTTTTCAGTACACGCTTCCTCAGTGCACCCAGCGCCCTGCGTTGCAACTGCTTCACGGCACCTTGGGACTTGCCCATGATGGCCGCTGTTTCTTCCACGGAAAGGTCTGCCACCACCCGCAACGCGAGGACCTCACGATGCTCGGTGGCCAATTCCTCCAGGAGCCCGGTCACGCCCAGGGCTCCTACCGCCTGCTCTTCAGCCGATGGCGCCCGCCGGCCATCCAGCTCGGGCTGGTAGGGGGCTGCCTCCGGCATCCGCTCCTTCCTGCGGTAATGGTCCACCATGCGCGCATGGGCGATGGTGAACAGCAGGGTGCGGGCTCCCTGGAGTCCTCCGTGCAGGCCCTGGAGCTTCGGATGGAAGGCAAGGAAGACGTCCTGGGTGACGGCCTCGGGATCGTCCACACCGCGGGCACGCAGGTACCCGCACACCTGCCCGGCGAAGTTGTTGTAGGCAGCCGTGAAGAGCAGAGCGGGATCATCATTGTCCGTCTGCAGATATTCGTCAGTTAAAGGCCCAAGCACCCGCGGATGCCTCCATCCACGCAGCGCAGCGACGTCCCGGGCGTGTAAACCACTGCGCTGCCGTCCGTTACGTAGCGGGGCTCCCGGTGATCGACATCAGATCGATTTCGGGGAGCCCCGCTGTTAACCGTAGCCGCTGGTGGTTTAGCGGACAGAATCCAGCGGCGCGCCGGGAGCCGAAGGAATGTCGGTGGGAACCTGCGTGGGCAGTTCCGGAGCAGCCGGAACAGCGGGGGTCGCGGGCACGGCCGGCGCGTCAGGGGCACCGGGGACAGCCGGGGTGGCCGGAACAGCAGGTACCGTCGCCGCGACGGAGGCACCGCCGTCGACCTTTGCTCCTGCTGCACCGTCGGCCTTCAGGCCGGCTGCCTTGCCGGCTTCGACCACTGCGGCGCAGTGGGCTTCAACGTTGGCGTCGCCGCCGGCTTCGATCACCAGGGACTCGTAACCGGGCACTTTGGCGTCCGCGGCGAGCCCGCCGCCCAGCAGCGCGGTGCACAGGCCGAACGCCTCGGGGGACGTGGCGTCTTCAACGGCGTCAGCGGCGGTCCCGACGGCGTCAGCGGCCTTGTCCCCGCCCGCCGCCACGGCTTCGGCTGCTGTAGTGTTTGCCTGCTCTGCCACGGGAGCCGGGGCGCCAACGGCATCGTGGGCTGCCTGCTGAAGTCCAGCGGGGAGGGCGCCGTTGAAGGCGGCTACGCCGGTTCCGCCGGCCGCAACAGCTCCGGCGGCCAGGACGCCCGCGGCGACTTTGCTGGTGGCAAGGACAGTGAACAAGGACATGGATTCCTCCGTCAAACATTGGGGATTGCCCCGGCAACCATGGTGCAGCTGCCGGATGATCAGTGTGCGGACGTGGCCCGTACTCCCCTTACATCGTTTCTTTCCGTGCAGAGGTTACGCATGGGCTGAAACTTTTTCCGCGCCTGCATCCACAAGGGAAGTTCTGCCCATCGCCGCTGTGCCGCGCCGACGGCTAAGCTCAGGTCATACTTTTAGCCAGGCAGCATCTTGCGGCCAGGCATGACACGACTAGCGCAGGGGGATGCGTCATGGGGCAGGGATTGGTCGGCGCCGACGTCGCGGATCTGCGGCGGTTGTCCAAGCTGATGGACTCCGAGGCGGAGAAGATCACCACGCTCCAGCGCCAACTGGGCTCGCTGATCGACAACGGACACTATTGGAAGGGCAACGACGCCGAGCGCTTCCGCAGCCTCTGGCGCAGCGACCTCCACGCGCGCCTCGCGGCTGCCGCGCTGTGTCTGAAGACGAATGCCCGTACTCTGCGGCTCAATGCTGACCAGCAGGAGCAGGCATCGGTGGGATCTGCGGGTCCTGGCGGCGCGGGCGGGTCCGGCTCCGGCGAGCTCCCCGGATTCACCATCGGCCCCCGGACCTACGGGCCGGTCACGGTGGAGGGTTACGGCTCGGTGGGCGTGGAAGGCACCGGGCAGGTCAACGGCTCCGTGGGTCCGCATGGCATAGACGTTGAGGCGACGGGCGAGGTGTCAGCCGGGGGGCGGGCAGTCTTCACCGCAACCAGCGAAAACGGTCCGGTCAGCTCGTCCATCACCAACGAGACCTTCATTGGTGCACGGGCCGACGGCGGACTAGATGCCAGCGTCCCCTTCGGATTTGGTTTGCCGGAGTTCCAAGCCACTGGCGAAGCCTTTGTCGGCGTCGAGAACATCACCACGGCCAAGAGCGAGTTCTTCGATGGCTGGGTCAACAGCACCAGCACCGCCCGTTTCATGACCGGTGCCGAGGCAGAAGCACACGCTGTGGGCAGCGGCTTCCTCTTCTCCCCCGGCGGCGAGGCCTTCGCGGGCCAGAAGGTCACGCTCACCCAAGAGACCGAGTTCGCCGGCGGCCTGTTCACCACCGGCCAGGGCACCGAGCTCCGCGGCGGCGCGTGGGCCAGTGCCGGACAAGGCGAACTGAGCGTGGACAAGTCGGACAAGGTCACGGGCGGAGCATCCAGTGCGGGGGCCGGAGCCGAGCTGACGCAATCCCAGTATGTTGAAGTCCTGGGCCAGCGCCTCGCCACGTCTGCCACTGCGGCTGTGGGCGCGGGTGAGGGCTACAACTTCACTGCATCCTTGGACGAGGACGGTTTCACCCTCGGAGTCGGGGCCAAGATCACGGCTGAAATCGGCCTGGGCGCCGGCGCCGAAATCACCATCAGCCCCTCGGGATTCATGGAATCCGTGAGCGGCTTCGCGGACTTCATCACCAAGTAGACATACCGGCCACACATTCCACGAAAATCTGCCGAAAGGGCCCCATGACCTCGCAGCAAGTGTTTCCGTCCGCTACGTTCCCTGCCTACCCCGCCATCTCTCTCACTCCCCCTGCAGAGTGGACGCCGGATGTGGTCCCGGATGCCCTCGGTGCGCTGAAGGGCCCGGTCATCGACGGCGAATACACGGCGAACGTGGTGATCTCCGTGTCCCGGCGCACCCCCGGCTATCAGCTGCAGGACATTGCTGCCTCCGTGGATGCCTTCATGGCCACCTTGCCGGATGCTGTTCTGCTCGGTACTGAACCAGCCGTGATCAATGGCCGTCAGTGGCATGTGCGGGAAGCCCGGTACACACATCCGGAGGCCGGATCCCTGACGCAGTTCACAGCGGTCACAGTGGTGGACCAAGGCGTTGCCGCCGACGTCGTTCAACTCACGGGTAGCTGCCGCCTCCAGGAAGACGACCACAAAAAGGCCATCTATTCGTTGGTGGCCAGCGCAGAGGTTAGCGCCGCACCCTCGCAAACAGCGGTGGGGCACAGGCCCTCAGCCCGCTGACGAAGCCTTGGCCCTTGCCTCCTCGATGAGCCGGAGCACCGCCACTGAGTCCGCCGGATCCACCGGTGCCGGAAGCGCGGAGGCTGTACCGCCGTCGTTGATTTTTTCCGCGAGGAGACGGTAGAACTCCGGGTAGGCGCCGCGTTCTGTGGGAACAGTTCTGCGGCGCCCGTCGGCTTCCAGAGTGCCATGGTTTTCGGAAGGCTCGACGCCGTACTGCGGATCCGTGGGCAGCCCACCTCCCAGGACAAACGGCTCCTGCGGGTCCACACCGTACTTCACGAAGCCGCCGTGGGTGCCCAGCACCCGGAACCGGGGTCCGTGGAGATGGCTGGTGAGGTTCAGGCGCACGTGGCTCACCACGCCGGAGTCATGGCTGAGGGCGATGAAGACATCGTCATCAGCGCGCTCCTGGGGTCGGCGGGCAGTGATCTCTGCGTACGTGACCTGCGCCGGCCCGAAGAACCGGAGGGCAAGGTCCAGCACATGCGAGCCCAGATCGAAAAGGACGCCACCGCCGTCGTCCACCGCGGCACCGGCTTTCCATGCTTTGGCGATGTCCGGCGCCCACCGTTCCATGCCGGACTCGAACCGGGTCACGGTACCCAGTGCCCCGGCGTCGAGCAATTTCTTCACGGTGAGGGCGTCACCGTCCCAGCGGCGGTTTTGGTACACGGTGAGCACGCGGCCAAGCCGCGCGGCGAGTTCGATCAGTTCCCCGCCGTCCGCGCTGTGGACCACGAAAGGCTTATCGACGACGACGTCGAGCCCGGCTTCCAGCGCCGCTTTCGCAAGCGGGTAGTGGGTTGCGGGCGGTGTGCCAAGGACCACCAGGTCAAGCTGGTCCGCGTGGGCCAGGATGTCCTGCGGGGTGTTGACGATCGTTGCCTGGGGGTAGGTGGCCGCGGCCTTGGCCTGCCGGTCGGGGTCCGACGTGGCGATGATGGGCAGGTCATAGGCAGGGTTGACGGCGATGAACGGCGCATGGAAGACGCTGCCGGACAGACCAAAGCCCGCAACGGCAGTACGGATCCTCGATGAAGTCATGTGCCTAGGCTACCGATGCTCTCTCACCTAACGCCCCTTCTGCCCCGATGCTCTCTCACCTATCCCCCGGAATACACCGATGCTCTCTCACTCCCCTGAAGAAAGCGATAGAGGATCGGGCGAAAGGGATGTTTTGGTGATAGAGGATCGGGCGAAAGGGATGTTTTGGTGATAGAGGATCGGGCGAAAGGGATGTTTTGGTGAGAGAGGATCGGGAAGGGGAAGGCCGGGGCTCCTTCCGCGGACCTTGGCATCAACCATGGGTCGCGGGGAGTCCCGGCCTTCTTTGAATCAGGCTGCGGGCGTTACTTCTTGGCGCCCTTTTCCCAACCGATGGTGGTCCAGTCAGGAACGTTGGACAGGCTCTTGAACAGCGACGGCCCGTAGTTGGCCAGGCCGGTCCGGACGAACTGGATTTCCGGACCGTTCAGGACGGTACCCATGGAGAAGTACTTCTCCATGTGCTTCTTCTCGACCTCCATGGCGGCCTTGTTGCGCTCGGCGTCATCGGCGATGGTCGCCAGGCGCTTGATTTCGGCGTCGAGCTCAGCGTCACCCAGGCCGTTCTCGTTGGTTGCGGAGTCGTAGTACTGCTTGACCGCGTCCGTGGCGTCCGGACCCACGGTGTAGCCGGAAATGGTCACATCGAAGTCGCGGGTACCAACAACCTTGCCGAAGTCGGCGTCACCGCGCTGGTCGATGGACACGTCCATGCCGGCGGCCTGGAGCTGCTTCTGCAGGGTCTGGGAGGTGGCAGCCGTGGTGGGATCGTCACCGAAGTTGGTGATCTTGAAGGCAACCGGAACGCCGTCCTTGGCCATGATGCCCTTGTCATTGGCGGTGTAGCCGGCGTCGGTCAGGACCTTCTTGGCTGCCTCGGCGCCCGATTCCTTGACGGGGTAGTTGTCCTGGTAGTACTCGGAGAACGGCATGAGCATCATCGAGCCCGAGCTCTCTTCGGACCAGTTCAGACCGTTGAAGCGGACATCGCGGATGGCTTTGCGGTCGACGGCGGTGAAGATCGCCTTGCGCACGGCGACGTCGGTCAGGGCCGGGCGCTTGGCGTTCAGGTTCAGGCCACCGGCGAACAGGCGCTGGCCACGCCGGATGTCGGCGTCCTTGGTGCCTTCGAGCTGCTTGTAGCGGCCCAGGGTGCGGCCGTTGGCTGCATCAATTTCGCCGTTCTTGAACGCGGCGATCGTTGCGCTGGGCTCCATCTGCCGCCACACGATCTTTTCCAGAACCGGCTTCTGGCCCCACCACTTGTCGTTGGGAACCATGGTGACCGTCTTGGCGGTGGTGTCGTAGTTGTCGATCTTGAACGGACCAGCCATCCATTCGGGGTGCATGTCACCCGCGAAGCCCTTGTTGAAGATATCCGGGGTGTTCACTGCGGGGTGGATCAGGCCAAAGAACAGGCCTTCCAGCGGGAAGACCGGCTGGGTGGTGGTGACGATGACTTCCTTGTCATTGGCGCCGGCCTTGACCGAATCAACGAACGCGTAAGCACCCGCGGAAACGATATCGATGGACGTATCCTCGCCCTTGAGCATGTTCCAGGTGTTCTCGAACGTCTTGACGTCGATCGGCGTTCCGTCGTTCCAGGTCGCCTTGTCGTTCACCTTGATGGTGATGGTCTGCTTGCCATCCTTGACTTCGCTCTTGACCTCTTCGCAGAAGTCCTTGTTCGGCTCGGCCTTGCCGTCGAAGTCGAGCTTCCAGCAGCCGCCGATTCCGCCACTGTTGATGGAGGCGACGTTTACCGGGGTCATCAGGGCCGAGGTGTCGGCGCTGTTGCCCACATTGGAGAAACCATTGAAGTCCGGGCCGATGCTGCCCACAGCCAGGGTGACAGTGCCGCCCTGCTCCAAGTCTTTTGCTTCCTTGGCGTTGACGCTGATCAGCTTGCTGATGTCGCCGCCACTTTCTTCTGCCTTCTGGGAGGCAGGACCCGACGGCGTTCCCCCGCCGCAAGCGGTCAGCATCAGTGCAGCTGCAACTGCTACGCCGCCAATCGTCGTGTACTTCTTCATGGTTTACCCTTCATTTTTTACGACAGGATTTTGCGAGTTGAATACAGGGTTCAGTTGAGTCATGTGTCGTCAGGCATGCACCACCAGCATGTCGGCATCAATCTCTCCGTCAGGGAAGAAGCATGCAAATTCCTGACGCTGATCCGCTTCCGAAGCCAGGGGCGGCTCCAGATTAAGGCACTTCTCCTGCTTGGCAGGGGGAAGCGCGGCGAAGACAGGGCAACGAGTCGCGAAGTTACAGCCTTTGGGAGCATCCAACGGGCTCGGAAGGTCTCCCTGAAGGATGATGCGTTCCCGCGTTCGCTCAAGGCGGGGATCCGGCACGGGGATCGCGGACAGCAGCGCCCTGGTGTAGGGGTGGCGGGGGTTATCGAACACGTCGTCGACATGTCCGGTTTCCACGATCTTGCCCAGGTACATGACCGCTACACGGTCGGAAATATGACGGACCACGGAGAGGTCGTGGGCCACCATCAGGTAGCTCAGCCCGAGTTCGGCGCGGAGCTGGTCCAGGAGGTTGATGACTCCTGCCTGGACGGAGACGTCCAAGGCGGAAACGGGTTCGTCCAGCACTACGAGCTTGGGGTTGACGGCAAGCGCCCGGGCGATGCCGATGCGTTGCCGCTGGCCGCCGGAGAACTGGTTGGGGAAGCGGTTGACGTGGTCAGGCTGAAGGCCCACCAGCCGCATAAGCTCCATGATGCGCTTCCGGATGGCCGCCTTGGGCATGCCCAGGTTCTCCAGCGGCTCGGCAAGGACCTCGTACACCGTGAACCGCGGGTCCAGGGCACCCGTTGGGTCCTGGAAGACCATCTGCATTTCCTTGCGCATGGCCAGCTTTGTCTTGTTGTCCGTGGCAGCTTTGTTGCTGACCCCGCCGATCACCACTTCACCCACCTGGTCCGGGTGGAACTCCATGATTTCCAGCAGGGTGGTGGTCTTGCCGCAACCGGACTCGCCCACGATCGACAGGCACTCGCCCTCGCGGATGTCGAAGCTCAGCCCGTCCACGGCCTTGACCGTGCCGATCCGCCGCTTGATGAGGGCCCCCTTGAGGAGCGGGAAGTGCTTCTTGACGTCCTTGAGCTCCAGGACCTTCCGGCGCTCGAGGCGGGTGACGCCGTCGAACTTTGACACCGGCTGGGGCGGCGCGTGGAAGATCTCGTGCGCGTCAGCGTCGCCGGACAGTTTGTCCGACTTAATGCATGCGGCGTGATGACCGGCGACGGCGGAGCCGTCCGGAGCGGTAACCGGCCACAGTGTGGGCTCACCATCGAGGCACTCCTGGCTGGCCAACGGACACCGCGGCGCAAAGGAGCAGCCGGTCACCGGCAGGGTGAGGTTGGGCGGCGTTCCCTCGATCGGAACCAGCGACTGCTTGGTGGACGTATCCACCCGGGGAACCGCTCCCAACAGTCCCAGCGTGTACGGCATGCGGGGGCTGTAATAGATGTCCTCCACAGTCCCGGTTTCCACAGGCTTGCCCGCGTACATGACCATGATGTCGTCGGCCATGCCCGCCACGACGCCGAGGTCGTGCGTAATCATGACTACCGCAGCACCGGTTTCCTCCTGCGCCGTGTGCAGGACTTCCAGCACCTGCGCCTGGATGGTGACGTCCAACGCCGTCGTGGGTTCATCGGCGATCAGCACCCGCGGATCGTTGGCGATCGCAATGGCGATCATGACGCGCTGGCGCATGCCGCCGGAAAATTCGTGCGGGAAGGCCTTGAGCCGGTCCTTCGGGCTCGGGATGCCAACCATCCGCAAAAGTTCGACGGCGCGGGCTTCTTTGGCTTGTTTGCTCATGGTGGGGTTGTGCACCGTGAGCGCCTCCGTGATCTGGTTCCCGATGGTGTACACGGGGGTCAGGGAGGACAGCGGGTCCTGGAACACCATCGCGATATCGTTGCCGCGGTGCTTGCACATGGCTTTGTCACTGAGGCCCAGGAGTTCCTTGCCTTTGAAGCGCACCGAGCCGGTGATGTCTGCGGTTTCCGGGAGCAGGCCCATGATGGCCATGGACGTGACGGACTTGCCGGAACCGGATTCACCGACGATGCCCAGGGTTTTTCCGGGCATGAGGTCGAAATTGACGCCGCGGACAGCGTGGACCACGCCGTTTTCGGAGTTGAAACGGACGTTGAGGTCGCGGACGCTCAGGACGGCGTCGCCCGGGGCGTAGAGCCCGGCGTCGCGGAGTCGCTCGGCTGGTGCCGGGGAGCTGGCCGACTGGGAGATGTTGGTACTCATTTGCTGGTCTTCTTTGCGGTCTTTGACTTTGCGCGGCCAATGGAACTGGAGCTGGGGTCGAAGGCGTCACGGAGGCCGTCGTTCATCATGGCCAGTGAGCCGGTCAGGAGGAACATGACAATCAGCGGAACCCAGAACATCCACGGGAACGAGGACACCTGGCCGGTGGCCTGGCCGATCAGGACACCCAGGCTCACGTCGGGGAGCTTGATGCCTATGCCGATGAAGGAGAATGCCACCTCGGCCAGGACCGCGCCGGTGATGCCGCGCGTGAAGTCGAGGACCAGCAAGGAACCGATGTTCGGTACGAGGTGCCGCCACACGATCCTGCGGGACGGGACGCCCATGTACTTTGCGGCTTTGACGTAGTCGCGCTGCATGAGGGACATGGACAGCGAGCGCACCAGGCGGGCCGTGCCCATCCAGCTGAAGAACAGCAGCACGATGATCAGCAGAAGCCAGCTGGGCAGGTCCTTGAGTCCCCCGCCGCCGCTGGTTGCCACGGCCACCACCAGGATGGCCGGCATCATGATGAGGGCCTCGAGGATGAACAGCATGGTGGCATCCACCTTGCCGCCGAAGAACGCCATGGTGCAGCCGTACACGGCGGAGATGAGGACCGAAATGCCACCCACGATCAGGCCGATGAAGATCGAAATGCGGGTGCCCTCGACGATCAGCGAGAAGAGGTCGATCCCGGCCTGCGTGGTGCCAAAGAAATGCTCGAGGGACGGTCCCATGCCGATGTTGAGGGGGTCGATGGTGTCTTTGTCCCACGGCGTCAGGAAGCCGCCGAAGAGGGAGAAGAGAAACAGCGCCAGGAAGATGATGAGTCCGGCGACGGCGGTCTTGTTGCGCATGAAGCGCCGGAAGATGATGCGGGACTTCCCGATCACGACGTCCTGGTCCGAGACGCGTGACTCGTCGATTTCGGCGATGGGATCGATGATGTTGGTCATTACTGGACCCTCACTCGCGGATCAACCAGCGTGGTGGCGAAGTCGGCCAGGATGGCACCGATGGCGAAGATCACCGAACCATAGGCCAGCGTGGCTGTGGCGACGTTGACGTCCTGGAGCCCGATTGCCTGGATGCTCCACAGCCCGATGCCGGGCCAGGCGAAAATCGCTTCGGCGAAGAAGCCGCCCGTGAAGATCGCTGGAATGGTGAAGGCTATGCTCTGCGCAACGGGGATGAAGGAGACCCTGAGTGCGTGGCGCCGGATGGCCTGGTTGCGCGTCAGGCCCTTGGCGCGGGCTGTGCGGACGAAGTCCGCGTTCACGTTGTCCAGGAGGTATTGCCGTTGGGCGATCTGGTAGCCCGCCCAACCGAAGATGGTCATCGCGAAGGTGGGCACGGCGTAGTGGGCCACAAGGTCGACGAAAGCCGGCCAGCCCGGGTCGATTCCCGGCGTCGAAATTCCGGTGACGAAGAAGATCCGTTCGCCGACCGTCTCATTGATGCTGATGGCGCCCAACTGAACCAGGAAGTAGGCGATGGGGGCGGGAAGGATGTGGACCAGGTAGCTGTAGGACGTGATGACACGGTCCTGGTACTTGTACTGGCGCGCAGCTGAGTACACGCCCAAGGCCACGCCGATGATCAGGGTCAGGATGATCGAGGCTATGAACAGCCGCGTTGAGACCATCACGCGGTCGGCGAATTCGGCGTTGACGTACGCGCCGTTGGGGCTGCGGCCCCAGTCCCAGCGGGTGATGATGCCGCCGAGCCATTCGACGTACCGCTCCCAGGCATTCTTTTCAGGGTCCAGTCCGAGTCCCCGGAAGGACGCTGCCACCTGTTCCGGTGTTGGCCGGGGAATCTTTTCCTGCTCCAGCAATGCCGGCTTGAGGGAAGTTACGGCCAGGAAGTAGCCCGCACTGGTGGTCAGGAAGATCATGATCAGGTAGATGCCCGATCGCTTTGCAAGGTATTTCAGCATGTCGGGCGGCTGCCCTCGATCTTGGCAAAGCTCAATGGTCGTCCTTCCGCGGTTCCCGGCTGTGGCCGGTGTCAGCAACGAATTGGCGCAGGGGAACTTGTACCCCCAAACCCCTTCAGTGATCACCGGCCTGGTATGGCATGGGTCACATTCAAGAGGAAACTACCACAATAACTGCTTCACGTTTTGCTTCAACGAGTCCAGTTTCACGCCTGCAGCCAGATTGTTATGTGCAGACTGCGTCATATTTACGACGTCGGAGCTACTTAGGCGCGCAGGTCACCGCCGCAACAACCGGGCAAGCTAGCGGACGCTGCCCAACAGCCTGCTGACGAGGTCGCGCCAGGAATCAGTAAGCCGCGTGGGTGAGACGCCGTGCACCCGGACGTCGTTCACGATCCGTTCGGGGTCCAGTGCGGAAATCAGCGTCATCGCCATCACCCAAGGATCCGCGATGCCGGCTTCGCGCAGCAGGACCTCGATATGTCGATGCGCCAGAAGCGTGGCCGGCACCTCAAAACGGTTCCGCGTAGAAGCGCCCGCCGCCTTCCACAGGTCGCCGTACTCCAGGACGAAGTAGATCCGGCCTTCCCCGAAGGCCACCAACCGGTCCGCCGGAGGCGCACCGGGGCCCAGGGGCGGCGGCCCAAACATGAAGCCACGCTGGAACTCGGATTCGGAGTCGCTCAGCAGTGTCATCATCAGCCCCGCACGGCTGCCGAAACGCCGGAACACGGTCCCCTTGCCCACCTTGGCCTTGCAGGCCAGCGCATCCATGGTGAGTGCTTCTGCGCCGAACTCCTCCACCAGCTCCCGGGCAGCACATAGCAGCCGCTCACGGTTCCGGGCAGCATCACTGCGCTCGTGCGGCGGCCCGAAGGGCACTTCCGGCTGGAGTGGGATCGAGCTCACAAGAAATATTCTAGACCCGGGAATAGAAAGCGGACCGCAGTCCGTTTAGTATCGGTGAAGGCCCCAACTTCCAAAGGAGACATCATGTCCAGCAGCACCGTCCTCACCCTCGTCGGCAGCCTCCGCGCCGATTCCCACAACAAGAAGCTGGCTGAAGCCATCCAGCTCAACGCCCCTGAAGGCGTCGAAGTCCAGATCCACGAGTCCCTGGGCAACATCCCGTTCTACAACGAGGACATCGACGTGGAGGGCCAGATCCCCGCCGAGGCCGCAGCCCTCCGCGACGCCGCTTCCAAGGCAGACACCATCCTCCTGGTCACCCCCGAGCACAACGGCACCGTGCCCGCCTCCCTGAAGAACGCCATCGACTGGCTGTCCCGCCCCTTCGGCGCCGGCGCCCTGGCAGGCAAGCCGACCGCCGTCGTCGGAACCGCCTTTGGCCAGTACGGCGGAGTCTGGGCGCAGGACGAAGCCCGCAAGGCCGTTGGCATTGCCGGCGCCAAGGTCCTGGAGGACGTCAAGCTGGCCGTTCCCGGTTCCATGGTCCGCTTCGCTGAACTGCACCCGAAGGACGACGCAGAGGTCGTTGAGCAGATCAAGGGCATCTTCGAGCCCCTGACGGCCGTTCAGGAAGAAGCCGCAGCCTAGCCGTTGCACCCCCAGCGCCCCCGTTCTGCTTGCTTGCCCCTTGCGGATCGGGGGCGCTGCCGTGTCCGCTCGCGGCGTGACCAAGTCTTGTCCTAACCGTCACCGAAGCGGCATGTTCCTGCCGCCGGCATCGGCCTAACGTTGAACTACGGGTGGACGGACAGGAGCGTGGGGCTGTCATGCGTGCCGGGCGGGGATCGGAAAGTACGACGGCGATCGCGGCTGCCTGCCTCATGGTGGCTTTGTGGGTGGCTGGCTGCACGGCCCCCGAAGGTTCGATGAGCCCGGCCGCTTCCGGCACTCCGGCCTCCGCAGCAGTGGCTACGCCACCCGGCGCGTCGGGCGCAGCCCCATCCAGCGACACTTCCGTTGATGACGGTCCGGTGTTGCCTCCCACTGCTGCCGGTGGATCTCCCACCACCGCGCCCCCGGCGCCCGGAAGCCCGTCCACTGATACACCTGCGACGGGTTCAGGCTCTTCAGGTTCTGCCGGATCATCCGGTTCCGCGGGTTCGTCCGAACCCACAAGTCCGCCCGGGTCGGCCAGCCCGCCCGGGGCGGCCAGCCCGCCGGCGCCAGGTACCGGCGTCGTGCCTTCACCGAAGCCAACCGCCACAGCACTTTCGCCGTCCGATGCTGCAGCAGCCGCCAGGGCTGCGGCCCTGCCACCCGACGCGATCGACCTGGGACCGGCTGTCTACTACGTGGCGGTGGACGACGGCGGCGCCCGGGGCGTCCGGTTCGGTTGCAATGACAGCCTCGTGCCTGTGCGCGGCGCGGCGATCCCCGGCGACCCCCTGACCGTAGCCCTCAGCCGCCTGCTGGACGCCGGCATGCCCGTGGACAGCGATGCCGGACTCTACGACTCCCTGGCCGGATCGTCGCTGCGTTTCCTCTCCGGCTACGTCAGCGGGTCAACGGTAGTGGTCAATCTTGGCGGCTCGCTGCAACCCGGCGGTGTGTGCGACATTCCGCGGATCGAAGCCCAACTGACGCACACCGTGGTGTCGGCGAGCGGCGCGTCCAGGGCAGAGATCTACATCAACGGCCGGACGCTGGCGGATGTGCTTGGTGTGGGGTGAGGTCCGCCTCCCCGTGATCAGGCAGTGGCGATGGCCAGAACACGGCGCAATGCCCAGGCGATACGAAGGACAGCAAAAGCAGACGCGAAAGCCATGACGAAAACCACTGCTTCCGGAATCCACAGGCCGGTGGCGTGGTCACCTTCCAGAACCACGGTGGTGAGGGCGGCAACCAGAAGAAGCCCCAACCCGGGAATGGCGAACAGAAAGACCTCGCCTATCTGCCGGCGATGCGTGGCGGTCAGCCTTTCCAGCGGAAGTTCCTGCTGTCCGGGAGCGGCTTTCTTGCCCAGAACGTTGATCAGCATGGACACGCTCGTGAGGGTCAGGCCCGCAGTAGCACCTGCCAGCGTGGCGAGCGTCTGGAAGAGGGTGCGCCGGGCGTCCGTACCGACGTTCTCCAGCATCAAAGGACGCTGTGCAAGCACCGCCAGGCCCAACCACACCAGGACCAGCAGAAGCGCCCAGACATAGTCCGCTTTGGGATGCAACAGGAACCACCGCCAGAGTGTTCGGCGGCGGCCGCTGCGTTGGATATCAACCTCGTACAAGCTCATGACCCGCACCACCTTGTGTTCCCGCAGAATCAGCTCCGACGGAGACCGGCGTTCCGGGCTGCTCCTCCCGCGCGGCCACCTCCCGCGCCGCCTGTTCCTCCCGCGCCGCCAGCTCCCGGGCAGCGGCCATTCCGCCGGCTACCAGGTCCGGGACGAGCCCCGGTTCCGCCGAGCCCCTGACCTCCGGGAGCGTCCTGGCCAAGAAGGCCTCGTTGTCCTTGGCCTGACGATTGAGGATGGCGATGGCCTGGGCAGTGGACTTGGCGGGATCGTTGAGGACATCGGACTCGACCTCCACGTGCGAGACAAACCGCTCCTTGAGGAGATCAACGATTTCACGGTCTCCATTGACGGAGTCCCTGCCCTCGGCAACCACGTAATCGAAGTGCTCCACGGAGCCGGACCTGCGGAACAGGTCGATCAGCCGCTGGATCCGTTCCCGGATGCGTTGCTTGTCCTCCGTGGTGCCTGAGCGGCCCACACTGAGGGAAAGCCGGAAGGTCCCTTCCGTCATTAGGCGTGATGCGCTGTCGAGGACATCGGCCCACTCACCCTCCATCAGCTTCCCCGTCAGCCGCTCGGCGGGCAGGGCGAACTCGAAGCGGCTCACCTCGAGCCGGGCCAGGATCTCCTCCACATCCTCCCTGACCACCGGAAGCAAGCCGAAGTCCAGTCCCAGCATTCCGTCCAGGTATTCAGCGAGCCGCGGTGGCCTGGGGCCGTTGCCGCTGGTCAGCACCGCCATGACATTGCGCTTCAGGAAGGCGAAGTACGTGGTTTCCAGCAGGTGGTCCCCCGGCGCCAATGGCAAGGGTTTCCGCCTGCCCAGGGCATCACCGACGCTGGGCAGGTTGGAATACCGGACCCGGTCCAGCACAAGCACCGGAGCCGGAGACATGGCTGCAGTCTGGGCCAGCAGGACCGTTCCGTCAGCGCAGGTGAAGTGCCTGTCCGTTCCGGCCTGCCGGGCGTTCGCCAGGACCTCTGCCACACGGCGGGCAGGAAACGGCCGGGTGAGGGGGAAGCCGTTGAGCTGGTCGATGCGCCAGAACTGGACGCTGCGCCTGGCCATACTGCCACCCTTCCTTGCCCTGTTCCGTCGCCTTCCCGCGCCTGCGGGACTCCGGCCTGCGGGCCTTCTGCCTGATTGATCCCAAGCTATCGGCGGGGTCCGACAATAAAGCCAGGTGCCGCCGTCGTACTTTGCGTGGCGGCAGTTACAGCGAGTACTTGGGACCGTGCGCGAACAAGGCGTCCATCTCGTCGTGGCTGCGTGTTCCGGCAAGGCCGGACCAGTTGCCGTCCCCCAGAATCTCGTGGGCCACCTTCGCGACCTTGGCGTAAGCAGCCTTCGCCGTGTTGCCACCGATACTGACCCTGCGGACTCCGGCGTCGTGCAGTTCCAGGGGCGACGGCGCCCCCACTCCCGCCAGGGCGTTCACGGGAGCCTGGATGTGGCTGCACAGCTCGTGGAGGACGTGCAGGTCCACGACGCCGGGGACGAAAATGCCGCTGGCACCAGCGGTGAGGTACGACCCTGCGCGGAGCAGCGTCTCCTCGTAGGCTGTTTCGGGGTAGTGGCCGGAGAGGTATGTGTCCGTCCTGGCATTGATGAAGAGTGGGACGCCGCGTTCGTCGGCCGCGGCCCGGATCAGGGCGATGCGGCGTGATTGTTCGGCCACGTCCGTCAGTGGCTCCTCGGCGGAGTCCTCAATGTTGATTCCCACGGCCCCTGCGTCCAGGACCGCATGGACCGTAGCCCGCAGTTCGTCGTCGGTACGGCCGTAACCGGTCTCGATGTCCGCGGTAACCGGGAGCTTGGTGGCACCGACGATCCGGCCCAACGCAGCCATGGCCAAACCCCAGGGAACATGGTCTCCGTCCCGGAAGCCCAGGCTCCAGGAAACCGCCGAGCTTGAGGTCGCGATCGCCGTCGCCCCCGCCTCCTGGACCACTCGCGCGGAGGCCGCGTCCCAAACATTCACGAGCACCAGCGGCGTGGGCCCCGCGTCGTGGAGCTTGGTGAACAGTTCGGCTTTGGCTGCTAATGCTCTGTGCGGTGTCATAGGTACATTCCAGCCCGTGGCGCAATCGGCGTAAAGTCACCAATGTCTGGAAACAGATGTTGCCTTATTGGCAACCAGCGGGGGTATCCTGTCACTGTGACCCACGAAGCACTGGATGCCGGCACCACGCTGCCCGCTGAAGCCATCGACGCCATCGAACGTGCCGCCACAGCCGCGCACCCGCATGAAGAACTGTTTTCAGCGCGGGCCGCGAACATCAAACAATCCGCGGTACGCGATGTCTTTGACATCTCCATGCAGCCCGGACTCGTGTCCCTTGCCGGCGGAAATCCCTACCTGCAGTCCCTGCCTCTGGAGAAACTGGGACAGACTGCCGCCCGGATCATCTCCGAAGAAGGCATGACCGCGCTTCAGTACGGCGGCGGACAGGGCACCGAGGAGTTGCGCCGGCAGATCTGCCGGATCATGGCCGCCGAAGGCATCAACGACGCGACGCCGGAGAACATCGTGGTCACGGCCGGTTCGCAGTCAGCACAGGATGTCGCCACCAAAGTCTTCTGCAACCCGGGGGACGTCGTCCTGGTGGAAAACCCCACTTACGTGGGTGCCTTGAACACGTTCGAGGCCTACCAGGTGGAGGTGGAGCCAATCGATATGGACGACGACGGTCTGGTACCTGAGGTCCTTGAGGCCAGGATCGCGGCGCTCCAGGCAGCAGGCAAAAGCATCAAGTTCCTTTACACGATCCCCAATTTCAACAACCCGTCAGGCATCACGCTGGCGCAGGAACGCCGTCAGCAGATCGTCGATATATGCCGCACTGCGAATATTCTGGTCCTCGAAGACAATCCCTACGGGCTCTTGAGGTTCGACGGCCATCCCATCGCCCCCATGCGCGCTGCCAACCCTGACGACGTCATCTACCTTGGCTCCTTCTCCAAGATTTTCGCACCGGGCCTGAGGATTGGTTGGGCGCTGGTTCCCGCACATCTGCAGCGCCGGTTCTACCTGGCCTCCGAATCGGTGACGCTGTGTCCGCCGCCACTGAACCAGATGCTCATCTCGGCATACCTCCGCGATTACGACTGGCAAGGCCAGATCGAAACCTACCGCGGACTGTACGCAGAACGGTGCCGGGCGTTGCTGAAGGCCCTCGACGAATACATGCCCGACGGGGTCACCTGGACCCGGCCCGACGGGGGCTTCTTCGTGTGGGTCACCCTTCCGCAGGGGGTGGATACGTACCCGTTGCTGGGCAAAGCCATCGACGACGGCGTGGTCTTCATCCCCGGGGCGGCGTTCACGCCCGCGGACGGCCCGTCCAACAAGCTCAGGCTGGCCTTCAGCGCCGTGCCTCCGGATACGATTGCCGAAGGCGTCCGCCGCCTGGCCCCTGTTTTGGCAGAGGCCATCCAAGCCACCACCAAAGGAGCAGCATCATGACCGACGTCGTGATCGTAGGAGTAGACGGCAGCGAAACGGCACTCAGGGCTGCGAGGGCAGCCCAGCAACTGGCCATCGGACTTGGCGCCACCTTGCGCGTGGTCAGCGCCTTCGACAGCAACCGGACCGAAGTCGTGGAAATCGGCACGGACAAATGGATCGTCTCCGATGCCGCGGAGGCTGAGGCCGTGGCAAAGGCTGTCGCCGAACAACTGACCGACGAGCGCCTGAACGTCACCTTCTCTGCCGCACGCGGAAAGCCCGGTGAGGCGTTGGTCAAGGAAGCGGAGATGCTGGACGCGAAACTCATTGTGGTGGGAAACCGCCGCATGCAGGGTCTGGGCAGGGTCCTTGGCAGCGTCGCCAATACCGTGGCCCATACTGCTCCTTGCGACGTGTACATCGCCAAGACCGATCAGCCGTAAAGCGAGCTGAATCACGCAGCCGGGTGGGGAGACTCACCCGGCTTTTTGCGTCTTCAGAGCAAGTGGAGAAACTGAACCGTTATAAAATTGAGATGCCCCCAACGGCGTGAGCCACCTCCACCCACCTCAACTTCCAGGGGATCTTTCTTGCTTACTCTGCAGCCGCGCCAGCGCGTCGGACACGACATCCTGCTTGCCCGCCACGGCAACAACATCAGCACCATGCGTTTGGATCGCGGCAACGACCGTGTGATCGCATTGCTGGATGACGGCTCCTGGGACAGCGCCCCCAACACGATCTCCCCCAGCCTGGAAATGCCCGAAACCATGGGCAGCATCTTCCGCAAGGACTGGCGTTTCCTCTCCGTAGCCTTGGTGGGCATGCTCACCGTGGCTGCCGTGGCCATGGGCATCAGCGTGGAGATGGCCAACCACATGTCCACGTCGGAACTCCAGGCGCTGCTGGTCAACTACCCGGCCTTCTAGGCGGGCTGGCAGCCGCAGCCTGGCTTTCCAGTAGCCCGCACGATCACACCATCCAGCCGCGCAGCAGCCACCACAGCCCGGCGATGACGCCCCCACCGAACAGCGATCCCGCGATGACCTGCCCCAGGGTATGGGCCCGCAACACCACGCGGGACCAGCCAACGGCCGGGATGAGCAGCAGCACCGGACTCCACGCCGGTCCGAACATCAGGACCACAATGACGGCAGCGGCGGAGATGGCAGACCCGTGGCCGCTCATCTTCCAAAAGGCGCTGACGACTGCCAGGACCGCTATTCCGCCGATCAAGGCAATGATCATGACCGATACACTGGCGGGTCCGTGCAGCCACTGGAGCACGGCCAGTCCGGCCAGAACAGAGACCAGGGACAAGAGGAGCAACGGCGTCCGTTGGCGCCTGTCGCTGACATGGTGGTCAGTAATCCGACCCAGCTTGACCAGCACCAGCACATAACCCAAGGGCAGCACGCAGGTAAAGAAGGCAGCCAACGCCCCGAACCAGGCGGTTCCCGGGAAACCCGGCTCGATGGCGGGGCTGATCAGCAGCAGCAGCGTCACCACCACCGGAGGCTGGAAAACCTCCGTCAGCCCGCGGGCGAAGGTGCGCCACGGCCCGGTGAGAAGCTGTGGTGCGGCCAGGGGCCGGGGTGCCGTCTGCGGATCAATCAAGCAACAGCGCCGGTTCTTCGAGAATCGCGGCGACATCCGCCATGAAGCGGGCTGACAGGTCCCCGTCCACTACCCGGTGGTCAAAGGAGCCGCCCAGCGTGGTGATCCACCGCGGAATGACCTCTCCGTCCAGGACCCAGGGCTTCTGCTTGATGGTGCCAAACGCAATGATGGCCACCTCGCCCGGGTTGATGATCGGCGTCCCGGTATCGATGCCCAGGGCACCGATGTTGGTGATGGTCAGGCTCCCGCCCTGCATCTCCGCCGGCTGGGTTTTGCCGGCCCTGGCCTTGGTAGCCAGCTCATTCAGGGCAAGTGCCAGCTCTTTGAGCGAGAGGTCCTGCGCGTCCTTGATGTTGGGAACCATGAGCCCGCGCGGGGTAGCGGCCGCTATCCCAAGGTTCATGAAGTGCTTGATCTGGATCTCTGCGCCACCCTTGCCGTCCGCGTCCTCTACCCAGGTTGCGTTGACGCTGGGGTTGCGGGCGGCCGCCCAAATCACGGCTTTGGCCAGAATGAGCAGCGGGGAGACCTTGATGCCTTCGAAATCACGGGAGGCCTTGAGGCGCTTGACGAACTCCATGGTGCGGCTGGCATCGACGTCCACGAAGATGCTCACGTGCGGTGCAGTGAACGCCGAATCGACCATGGCTTTGGCCGTCGCCTTCCGCACGCCCTTGACCGGCACACGCTCGATCCGTTGCTCCTGCGGCTTCTTGGAAGCTCCCCAGAAGGTGTCTGCCTTGTCCAGTTCGGCGTCGCGCTGCGCCTGGTAGCTGACCAGGTCCTCGCGGGTCACTTCCCCACGTTCACCGGTAGCCACGACGTCTGCCAGGTCGATTCCCAGGTCCCGGGCAAACTTGCGTACCGGGGGCTTGGCCAGGACCTTGTTGACCAGCCCGCTGATGGTGCCGCTGATGGCAGCGCCCCTGGAGGCGGGGGGAACGGGAGCGGTTACCGTGGCGGCACCTTCCGGGGCCGTCACCCTGGCCGGGGCTGTCCCCGTGGCCGCACCTTCCGGGGCCGTCGCACCGGCGGGGGTCGCAGCGGCCGGGGCCGCAGGACGGACGACGGCGGGAGTTCCGTGCGGTCGGTGAGGCGCCGGCGTCCGGGCTGCTTCGGCTTCGAGGACAGCCTGGTTGTCCTGGACTGTCCCTTCAGCGTTTTCGTCGACATGAACCGGGGCGACCGGCGACGCAACCGGACGTTTGCGCGGGCGGCGCTTCACGGCGTCGGCCTTTGGACCGGAGCCCACCAAGGGTCCGCCGGCGAGGGCATCCCCTGAGTCGGCGGGAAGCTTGCCGTAGGTCGGCGCCGCGGAGTCGTCAGCGGACAAAGTGCCGTGGATCGGCGTGAAGCTTTCCTCGGCGTCGGCAGCTGGCGCCTGCTGGGCCGTGTTGTCCGGGGCGACCGCCGGGGAGTCACCTGGCTGGTTATCGGAGACCGCCACGATGGGCGTGCCCACTTCCACAGTGATGCCTTCTTCAACCAGCAACTCGGTTACCGTGCCCGCAAACGGAGAAGGCAGCTCGACGAGGGACTTGGCCGTCTCAATCTCGCACAGGACATCATTGATCGCGACCGTGTCGCCGGGCTTGACCTTCCAAGCCACGACCTCGGCTTCGGTCAGGCCTTCGCCAACGTCCGGAAGGTTGAATTTCTTTACAGTCACAGTGGTCCTCGGTTTCCGTGCGCCCTGCAGTAGCGGGCTGGATCAGGGCGGGTTAGTAGGCCAGGGAGCGGTCGAGGGCTTCGAGGATCTTGTCGATGTCCGGCAAGTAATCTTCCTCGACCTTCGCCACGGGGTATGGCATATGGAAGCCACCGACGCGGATCACCGGGGCTTCCAGGTGCAGGAAGGCCCTCTCACCGATACGGGCAGCGATCTCGCCGCCGATACCACCGAACGTGGGAGCCTCATGGGCGACGATCAGCCGTCCGGTCTTTTTGACGGAGGCTTCCACGGTGTCGAAGTCCAGCGGCGAAATCGAACGGAGGTCAATGACCTCGATGCTTCGTCCGTCTTCAGCGGCGGCGTTGGCCGCAGCCAGTGCGACGGGAACCAGCGGGCCGTAGGCCACGATGGTTGCATCTGTCCCCTGACGGATCACGTGGGCCTTGAAAGGATCTTCGGAGAGTCCCGCGTTCTCCACATCCACCTCACCCTTGAGCCAGTACCTGCGCTTGGGTTCGAAGAAGATCACCGGGTCCGTGCACTCGACGGCTTTCTGGATCATCCAGTAGGCATCGTGGGCATTGGAAGGCGAAATGATACGGAGGCCGGCCGTGTGGGCGAACAATGCTTCCGGCGACTCCGAGTGGTGCTCCACGGAACCGATGCCGCCGCCGTACGGGATACGGATGACCACGGGTACCGTCAGTTGGCCGTGGCTGCGGGCATGGATCTTGGCGAGCTGTGTGGTGATTTGGTTGAACGACGGGAACACGAATCCGTCGAACTGGATCTCGCAGACGGGCGAGTAGCCCCGCAAGGCCAGGCCAATGGCGGTACCGACAATGCCGGACTCAGCCAGGGGGCTGTCCACCACGCGGTCTTCGCCGAACTCCTTGATGAGGCCGTCAGTAACCCGGTAAACACCTCCAAGGTGGCCGATGTCCTCACCCATGAGCAGCGACTTGGGGTTGTTCTTCAGTGACGCGCGAAGGCCCTCGTTGATGGCCTTGGCTATGGTCATGGTTGCCATCAGTTGGATGCCTCCTCTTCGCCTTCAAATCCTGCGGAATATTCCTCGAACCACGCTAGTTCTTCGGCGATCAGGGGGTGCTGCTCGGCGTAGACATTGGCAAATGCGTCCCGGATGTCCGGCACTTCGAGGCCATGCGTGGTTTCGCGGACGTACTTCGCGAGCTCGTCGCCGTCCACCTTGACCTGCTCGAAGAACGCCTCGTCCGCGAGGCCCTCGGACCGGAGGTACTTCTCAAGGCGATCCAGGGGGTCCTTTGCACGCCATGCGGCTTCCTCGGCCGATTCGCGGTACTTGGTGGGGTCGTCGGCGGTGGTATGCGCCCCGAGCCGGTAAGTGTAAGCCTCGATGAGGACCGGGCCCCGACCCTCGCGGGCATGCTCCAGCGCCCACTCGGTAACGCCGTGGACGGCGATGACATCGTTGCCGTCCACCCGGATTCCGGGGAAACCGTAGCCTTTGGCACGATTGGCCAGCGGCACCTTCGTCTGTACTTCAGTGGGCACAGAGATGGCCCAGTGGTTGTTCTGGCAGAAGAACACCACCGGGGCGTCGTAGGAGGCTGCGAAGACCATGGACTCATGGACATCGCCCTCCGAACTGGCGCCGTCACCGAAGTAGGCGATGACAGCCGCCTTGGGATCGGTGGAGTCCCGGGCCATTTTCTGGTCACGCTGGATCCCCATGGCGTACCCGACCGCGTGGAGTGTCTGGGCCGCAAGCACCAGCGTGTACAGGTGGAAGTTGTTCTGGCGGGGATCCCATCCGCCGTTGGAGATGCCCCGGAACTGGCGCAGCAGTTCCGCGAGGTCCACGTTCCGTACCAACGCGACGCCGTGCTCTCGGTAGGTGGGGAAGATGTAGTCCTGCGCCTGGCTCGCGTGCCCGGAACCAATCTGTGCGGCTTCCTGGCCGGTCAGGGGTACCCAGAGCGCCAGCTCACCCTGCCGCTGCAGGGCAGTGGCTTCCTGGTCGAAGCGACGGATCCGCGCCATGTCAGCGTAGAAGGTCCGCAGCTTCTCAGGGTCGATCCGCTTGGCGTAGTCGGAGAACACGGGGTCGCTGCCCAGCGTCCCGTCGGGGCCGAGCAACTGGACCATCTCCACGGATTCCCCGGACGCAGCTACCGCTGCTGAGGTAGCCGCCAGAGTGTCATAGGCCCCAGGGGGCAGTTGTGTCGAGCCCATTCCGTCTCCTTGCTTGCCGCGGCGGATGCCGTGCAATGTCTGTCGCTGGGATATATGCCCATTCAGGAATGCATTCCTGAATGGGCATATACATTGGCTTTCGGTCCTTACTTTATCCGTAGTAAGTACCGTAGGCGCATTTGTTAACCGCTAGGAACCCGCGGGTGCCTTTGTATAACCCGCACATAACTTGAGGAACCGGGTGTTGGCTTCGACCTCGCCGATGCTGACCCGGACACCCTCATTCCCGAAGGCCCTGACTGACAAGGCCTGTTCCGCCGCGAGGGCCGCGAATTCGCCACTGTTCTCGCCCAGATTCAACCAGACGAAGTTCCCTTGCGCCTCCGGCACGAACCATCCGAGGCCTCGCAGGCCCGCAGTCACACGGTCCCGCTCGTCAACCAGGCTTTGTACCCTTTCGACAACTTGATCGAAATTCTCCAGAGACGTAATTGCGGCGCGTTCCGCGATTTGGGAAACAGCAAAAGGCGTGGCGGTTACCCGAAGGTGCTGGGTGAGCAACGGGCCCGAAACACTGTAGCCGACCCGGAGTCCGGCCAAACCGTGGGCCTTGGAGAAGGTCCTGAGCACCACCACGTTGGGGTATTTGCGGTAAAGCTTGATGCCGTCCACGGCAGCTTGGTCACGAACGAATTCCTGGTAGGCCTCGTCGATCACCACCACGACATTGGGCGGCACCGACTGGATGAAACGTTCTGTTTCCTCTGCAGTGAGGATGGGGCCGGTGGGGTTGTTCGGCGTGCACAGGAGGATGACCTTGGTACGCGCCGTCACTGAAGCGGCCATGGCCTCCAGGTCATGGCGCCCGTCCGGGAGCAGTGGGACCTGCACACTCGCGGCCCCTGCAAGTCCGACGCAGATCGGATAGGCCTCGAAGGAACGCCAGGCATAAATCACCTCGTCCTGCTTGCCGTCGTCATTCTGCCCGGCGAATGTTGCGAGGATTTGGTTAAGCGCGCCCAGGCTTCCGGCACCGGTGACGACATCGTCAGCGGGAACATCCAGGAATTCTGCCAGAGCAGTGCGCAGCTTGGTAGCCAGGGGGTCGGGGTAGCGGTTGACGTCCGACTGGTCGGCGATGGCCTGCAACACTGCAGGAATCGGCGGCAGGGGGTTTTCATTCGACGACAGTTTGTAGCTGGTGAGGCCCTCAATTGCTGCCGGAGGTTTGCCGGCAGCATACTTGGGGAGCCTGTCCACGACCGGCCGAGGGAGTACGCCCTCCGGTGCGTTGTCAGTAGTAGTCATGGGTTCAAGACTACTTGCCCGCATCGGGTTGTTCCCGGGCTGTTTAACAGGTCCATATGACAGCATTGGCCCATGGGTTCATTCATCATTCGCGTCCTCATCAACGGTCTGGCCCTGTGGGTTGCCAGTTGGCTGCTGGATGGACTGGAGATCACAACGTCCGCCACGGAGCAGGTAGCTGCCAATGCCGGCCTGACGGAAAGCGCTGACACCGCAGGCATTGTGCTGGCATACCTCTTCATCGGCTTGATTTTTGGTGTGGTCAACGCTTTCGTCCGCCCATTGGTGAAGTTCCTGTCCCTTCCCGTGACGATTCTGACACTGGGTCTTTTCACGATCGTCATCAATGCCGGAATGCTGTACCTGACGGCATGGTTGAGCAGTTTCACCCCGGTGCATCTGACTATCGACTCGTTCTTCTGGACTGCCATTCTTGCCTCGATCATCATCAGCATCATCAGCTTGGTGGCCGGACTGATCCCGGGTGCCCGCAAACGCTGATAACCTGCTCGCCCGGGGGTAGGGTCCGTGGGTGGAGTGGATGCCGAGCCCGCGCGATATCAACACAGGCAAACTCCCGAGGGCAAGAAAGGAATCCCGCGCCGGGGGAACGACCGCTGCCGAGCAGGGACTCACCTGGTTCATCGTTCACCGATGGCCGGCTTGGAATCCGGCAGGTGCGGATCGCGCAGCGCCGCCCGGGGATCCCGCAATGGTTCCCGCTCCAGCTTGAAGCGGGTCACCTTGGCGGTACCCCCGGATCCGACAGCGGCAGTGAAGGCAGCGCTGGACGCCGCGAGCGATGGGTCGTGGCTGGCAGCGATCAATTCGGCGCCTTCAGCATAGTTTTCAAGGTCATGACCTGGCCCCAACCCCGGGTCCTCCCCCTTGGGTGTCTGCACAGGATTCGTCAGCGTGACCGTCACCCTGTCCTTGGTATCCGCGGGGATACGCCCATCGCTGCCTGGCACCCAGTCCTGGACATGCTCCAGGTGCATGCTGCTGATTCCTTGCCCCGGTGTGATGCCTCCTGTCGGGGCTCCCGCAGTCAGTACATACTTGAGGTCGAACTCGCTGAGGAAGGCCTTGTTCTGGCTGAGGTTCATCGCATGTGCTCCACCCTGGCTATGGCCCACTGCCACCACTGGATCACCGGCTTCAGCCCCTGCCTGCCGCAGGGCCTGGGCAACAGCGGGAACTACCTGCTCGGAGTCGTAACCGAGAGCTTCTCCAATGCCGGCAATATCGAACGGGTTGCTGCTGGGTGAATCGGGCTGCGTGCCTGGAATGAGGACCATCCAGGCTGCAGTTCCATTGTTATCGAACTGAATGACCTCGATTTCGCCGTCACCCCGGGCGTGCAGGGATTGAAGCCGGCGCATGCTCGCAGCCATGGACGGGTCCACCGGCTCCACCGATTCGCCCAAGCTTTCAGCGTGCACTGGGCGCGGTTGGACTCCCTTCATGAACGGCGAACCCACGAGACTCCGCAAGATATCCCCGGCACCCATGCCGGACGGAAGAGCACTTCCTATGACGTTCTCCGTCATGTCCCGGCTCAGGGTCCGGGCCGTCACGGACAGCCCGAACTGTTCCGGGCCGAAATCCCCCAGGGCTGCGTTGCGGGCCTCGGCACGCTCGTAGTCGCGGTGTCCCTGCCTTACACCCTCGGCTACAGCTTCCAGTTCCCTGCGGACGCGGCCGGCTTCCTTTCCGCTTTCGGCTACCGCATTGATAGCGTCACACCCCGTTGCATAAGACTCATAAAGGGACCCGGCCAGTTCGTCCTGGACGCGACGAGCTTCGTCCTCTACGCCTTTGAGTTGCTGGACCAGGTCATCCAGCTGGGCTACGCCACGCAACAGTTCCTCGAACTGGAAGGAAATCCCGCCGAGCCCTCCGCGGATCGTCAAGGAACCATCTGGAAGGGGCGGAGAGGGAAGGGGCGGGGAGCCGGCCCCCACCGGTGCCGAATCAGCCATTACTCACCTTTTGCCCCGAGACAGCTACATTGTGCGAGTGCCGGAGGATCAATCCTGCAGCCGTGTCCAAGGACTCCCGGGTGCGCATCACCGCCGAAGCGTGCAATGCAATGGTGGTCCGGTACGCGCGCCCGGCCGGGGACTGCCAACTTTCCAATTGCGTCCGCCGCAGGGTTGCAAGCACTTGGTCCGTCTGATCCACGCAGCGCTTGATGCGCCAGGCCAGTCGTTGGACTTCGTGGCTGCGGGACGCGCACTCAAGGGGGTCGAAGGTGGGCGGGTTGGCTGCGGGCATCAAGCCGACGCTCATGTCTGTGTACTCCGTGGTTTGTTATTCGGATCGGTGAGTTCGACGGTACGGAGCCGCGGAGCGGGGTGGAAGCGAGCGCGTCGCCTATGTGGAAAACGCGGAGGGGTTTCCACATACGGCTTGTCACCGACTCAGGGCCTCGCTTGGAACATGAAAGAATAGGCACCATGGCTGAATCCCCCCGCGTTTCCCTCGCTTCTGAACCTCTCGCCCTTGGCGCCCTCGACGGCCGCTACCGTGCCGCCGTCGCGCCCCTCGTCGACTACTTGTCCGAGGCTGCCCTTAACCGCGATCGTGTTCATGTCGAGGTCGAGTGGCTGATCCACCTGACCAGCCACTCAGTGCTTCCGGGCGCCGGTCCCCTCACCGACGACCAAGTCGCCAAACTGCGCGCCATCGTCACAGGCTTCGACGCCGCTTCCGTCAATGAGCTCGCCGAGATCGAGGCCGTCACCGTCCACGACGTCAAGGCCGTGGAGTACTACATCGGGCGTCGACTGCCGGCCATCGGCATCGAAAACCTGACGGCCATGGTCCACTTCGGTTGCACGTCCGAGGACATCAACAACCTTTCCTACGCAGTCGGCATCAAGGGCGCGGTGGAGGACGTGTGGCTTCCCAATGCCACCGCATTGGTCCAGCAGATCCAGGCGATGGCCGAGGCCAACCGTTCCGTCCCCATGCTGTCCCGCACCCACGGCCAGCCCGCTACGCCCACCACGCTCGGCAAGGAACTGGCGGTCATCGCGCACCGCCTGAACCGCCAGCTGGTCCGCATCGCCAAGACCGAGTACCTCGGCAAGATCAACGGCGCCACCGGAACCTACGCCGCCCACGTGGCAGCGGTACCCGGCGCGGATTGGGAGTCCGTGGCCAAGTCCTTCGTGGAGGGACTCGGACTTACCTGGAACCCGCTCACCACCCAGATCGAAAGCCACGACTGGCAGGCGGAGCTCTACGCGGACATCGCCCGTTTCAACCGCATCCTGCACAACGTCTGCACGGACATCTGGAGCTACATCTCGATTGGCTACTTCCGGCAGATCCCTGTGGCCGGCGCTACCGGTTCGTCCACCATGCCTCACAAGGTCAACCCCATCCGCTTCGAGAACGCCGAAGCCAACCTCGAAATCTCCAACGGCCTACTGGACACGCTCGCCGCCACTCTGGTTACTTCCCGTTGGCAGCGCGACCTCACGGACTCTTCATCGCAGCGCAACATCGGCGTGGCTTTCGGGCACTCCCTGCTGGCCATCTCCAACGTCGCCAAGGGCCTGAAGGCTCTGGACGTTGCCGAGGACGTCCTGGCCGGCGACCTGGACACAAACTGGGAGGTTCTGGGTGAAGCCATCCAAATGGTGATGCGGGCAGAGGCCATTGCCGGAGTGGAAGGCATGGAGAACCCCTACGAACGCCTGAAGGACCTCACCCGCGGACAGCGCGTAGACGCCGCGCGTATGCAGGAATTCGTCCAAGGCCTGGGTCTGTCCCCCGAAGCTGAAGCACGCCTCCTGGCACTCACCCCCGGGAAGTACACGGGCATTGCGGAAAAGCTCGTAGACCACCTTCAGTAATTCCAGAGCTGCAGCACAAACGCACACGGCGGCGGGCGGGGCAAACCCAGCCCGCCGTCGTTGTCCGACCACGGAGCCGCGCCACAGCCCCGCCACACGGCCCGCCGTCGTTGTCTGTCAATCCAGCCGCGCCACACAGCCCCGCCACACGGCCCGCCGTCGTTGTCTATCAATCCAGCCGCGCCACACAGCCGCGCCACACGGCCCGCCGTCGTTGTCTGTCAATCCAGCCGCGCCACCAAGCCGCGCTACCCAGCCGCGCCACCAAGCCGCGCTAGCCATCCGCACCACACAGCCGCACCACACAGCCGCGCCACAGCCCCGCGCCCCGGAGCCAACACCCGCCCGTCTCCACCGCGTCATTGCTGCCCAGGGCTGCGCTCTGGCGAAGATTCCCAGTCGCTGCGTCTAGGCTGGACCAAGGAACCAAAGAACCAAGGAACCGCCCTAAGGCCAGGCGCGGTTTCTGGAAACACGTCAGCTACCAGAGAAGGAGCGGAGCGTTTATGAGGCTCCTGTTGATCAGGCATGGACAAACACCGGGCAACGTCGCAGGCCAACTGGATACGGCATTCCCCGGCCCCGGACTGACGGAGCTCGGTGAGCGCCAGGCTGACGCCCTCCCCCGCGCGTTGGCCGGAGAAACCATCGAGGCGCTGTACGCGTCCACGCTGGTGCGGACCCAGCGCACGGCCCTGCCGCTGGCAAAGGCCACCGGGCTGGAACCGGTCATCCTGGATGGTGTCCACGAGATCGAAGCCGGAACTCTTGAGAAGAAGACCGACCACGAATCACACCTCCGCTACATGCACACCGTGTTCTCCTGGACCGCAGGCGACCTTGAAGCCCGGATGCCGGGCGGGTTCACCGGGCATGACTTCTTTGCCCGGTTCGATGCCTCTGTGGAAAAGGTAGCCGCCGCCGGACATGCAACTGCGGCAATAGTGAGCCATGGTGCCGCTATCCGGTGCTGGGCCGGGCTGCGCGCAACGGACATCGGCACCGGTTTCGCGGAATCACACATGCTGCCCAACACGGGCGTTGTTGCCCTGGAAGGCGATCCTGCCTTCGGCTGGCACGTAGTGCACTGGGACCAGGTTCCCGTGGGTGGCCCGGCCCTTGCAGACCGCACGGCCGAGGACCCGACCGGCGACGCCCTGTAGGTGTGGGCCATCAAGCCCTGCAGACATGCAGCAGACACGGCAGTAGCCAGCATTTCTCCGGACGCTTACGAGCAGGAAACACCACGGTAACCGCCGTTTCCTAGGCTTAAGAGGCATAAACACCTCAGCGGTACGGAAGCGAAACGAGGCATTGATGCAGACCAACCCACGGCTCAATATCCGGCAGGTCACCTGGGCGAACCCGGTTGGCGCAGATCTTCGGGCCGCACAGCAGGCGGAACTGGACTCGCGTTTCGGCACCACCGACCACGAAGCCGGTCCGCCGCCGTCTGAAGCGGACACGGCAGTGTTCGTCGTGGCCTACGAAAAGTGCTCGGGACAACCTCTGGGGTGCGGTGGACTGAGGATGCTCGACGAGAACACCGCAGAGGTCAAGCGCCTCTATGTGGTCCCCTACGCCCGCGGGTCGGGAGTGGCCAGCTCCATCCTGGCTGCACTCGAGGCGCAGGCTCATTCACGGGGATTCAGCGTGATTGCGGCAGAAGCCGGGTCGGCCCAGTCCGACGGCCGGAGTTTCTACGTCAGCGCCGGGTTCTCCGAGATTCCCAACTTTGGCCCTTACGTTGGCGCCAGCGGCTCGTACTGCTACTCCAAGCGCATCGACTCGCACAGTGCTTCGCATACCGCCATGGCTTAGGCGGCACGGGGGACGGTTCGATAATCTCGGATCATGGAAAAAGCAGACATCACCTTCCGCACCCGCAAATGGGTGCGGCCCGAAGACCTCAACGCCAACGGCACGCTCTTCGGTGGCAGCCTGCTGAAGTGGATTGACGAGGAAGCCGCGATCTACGCCATCCTGCAGTTGGGCAATGGCCGCGCCGTGACCAAGTACATCTCCGAAATCAACTTTGTGAGCTCGGCTGTGCAAGGCGACTTGATCGAGATGGGCCTGACCGCCAAGAAGTTCGGGCGCACATCGCTGACCATGCGGGCCGAAGTCCGCAACATGATCACACGCCAAAGCATCCTCACGATTGAGGAGATCGTGTTCGTGAACCTGGGCCCCGACGGGCGCCCGCAGCCCCACGGCTACACAGAAATCACGTATGACCGGGACCGCATCCCCACCCACCACCTGACCAAAACCCGCGACGACGACTAAACCACCCGCCGTCGTGGGTTTCCGGCAACTGCAGCACTTGCAATCATGCTTAAACGGGTGCCGGCGGCCGCGGAAACCGCGGCCGCCGGCCTATGTTTTCCGGCAGCGGGAGTGAGTGCCGCCGGAACCTGTGGGGCGCTGAACCGGAAGGGCGTCAGCGCCGGTCGAACGTCAGTCCGCCGGGAACCTGGAAGGTCGGCATCAGTTCGAGCATGCCCACGTTGACGTGGCGCGGGGTTTCAATGGCGTAATCGAGGGCGTTGACGATGTCATCAGTGGTGAGGGACTCGTAGCCTTCGTAGTAGGTCTTCCACGCTTCTTCCATGGCTTCCGGCGTGCCGCCCATGTTACGGCCGAAGATCTCAGTCTCCACGCGGCCGGGGCAGATTTCGGTAACGCGGATCCGCTTGCCCACGGTGTCGTTGCGCAACTGGCGGGAGATCTGGTGCACGGCGGCCTTGGTGGCGTGGTAAACCGTGTGCCCGTAGAAGTTGTACACGCCGGCGATCGAACTGATGTTGATGACGTGCCCGAGGTCGCGTTCCACCATGCCGGGCAGCACCAGACGCGTCAGCTGCAGCAGGCCGCGGAGGTTCACGTCCACCAGTTCGTCGATGTCCTGCTCCGAAGAGTCCAGGATGTTGCCTGGCCGCGAGACACCGGCACAGTTCACCAGGACGTCCACCTTGAGGTCACCCACGACGCCGGCCAGTGCGGCCGTGTCGGTCAGGTCCACCACGTGCGGGACTGCTCCGGTGCGGTCGGCCAGTTCGGCCAGGCGCTCGCCGTTGCGGGCCACAGCGTGAACGGTCAACCCGCGCTTGGCGAGGCGTTCGGCGATTGCCGCTCCCATACCGGTGGAAGCTCCGGTGACCAGGGCGGTGGTGTAGTCAGAAAAGGACATTGGTTCTCCAAAAGTGGGAGGGGCGGGCGCCATCGATGACGGCGCCCGCCGGATGGTTATTGCTAGGCGTCGCGCAGTGGTTCGTGGGCGCGGTCCTTGACGGTGCTGACGGCGATGAGGGTGCCCAAGGCCGTGACGACTGCGTAGAACGCCGGCATGTAGATGTTGCCGGTGCTGCTGATGAGCCAGGTCATGAGCAGCGGGGCGGTGCCGCCAAACAGTGCCGAGGAGATGTTGTAGCCGACGCCGTAGGCGGAGTAGCGGACCCGGGTGGGGAACAGTTCCACGAGCAGGATGTGGATGACGGCGGTGTGTCCGGCGAAGATCACGGCCATGATGCAGGCACCCAGGATGGCCAGGCCCATGTCACCGGTAGCGATCAGTGCGTAGGACGGGATGCCCAGGACGGCCATTCCGATTGCTGATCCGGCGATCACCTTCTTGCGGCCCAGGCGGTCGGAGAGTGCACCCATGAATGGGATGGCGATGCAGATGACCACCAGGCTGCAGGCGGTGACCAGCAGTGCCTCGCCGATGGTGAAGTTCAGCTGCTTGCCCTTGAGGAACGTGGGCATGTAGGAGAAGAGGACGTAGTAGCCGGAGCCGTTCATCAGCGGGATGAAGAGGGCCAGCAGCATGGCGCGGCGGTGGACCGGGCTGGCGAGGGCTTCCTTGAGCGGGTTCTTGGAGAGTCCGCCCTCTTCCTTGAGCTTTTCGAAATTGGGGGTGTCGCTGATGGCTTTGCGGATGTACCAGCCGATGATGCCCATGGGGATGGCCACGAGGAACGGGATGCGCCAGGCGAAGGAACCGAAACCGCCGCCGTCGATGGCAGCCTGGGTGAGCCATGGCGACATTGCGAAGGCAACCAGGGTACCGGTGAGGAGTGCGGCGAAGGACGCGATCTGCGCGAAAGAGGTGATGACGCCACGCTTGCCCTCAGGGGCGTGTTCGGCCAAGAAGGTCATGGCGCCGGCAGCTTCGCCGCCCACGGAGAAGCCCTGGACCAGGCGGAGGAGCACCAGCAGGATCGGCGCGGCGATGCCAATGGCCGCATATGGAGGAAGCAGGCCGATACCGGCGGTGGCGACGCTGATCAGCATGATCACGAAGACCAGTAGCTTTTGCCTGCCTATCTTATCGCCGAGGTAACCGCAGACGATCGCGCCGAGGGGACGGACAAAGAACGAGACCGCGTAACCGGCGAACACAAAGAGGAGCGCGTTGTCCGGGTTGCCGGGGGCCAGGAAGACGAGGGCCAGTGTTCCCGCCATGAAGGCGAAGATGCCGTTGTCGTACAGCTCCACGAAGATGCCAACACAACCTGCGGTGACAACCTTGCGGGTTTGGCGGCTCGTGAGCCGCTCATGCTGCTCCGGGGCAGCATTGGTGCTTGCGGTCATGACTTTTCCTTACTGAAATGAGCGTAGCAACGCCTACTAGGTATGACGACAGGTTTTTTAGCTGCATGCCGCAACTGGTAGGTCCTGCCACTGGGGACGGCATCCGATGCCGAGGAGTCCGAAGACGGTGTTGACGGATTCGCGGAGTGTTTCAAGTTGGGCCCGCGAGCGCCGGTGGGCGGCAGTTGCTTCTGCCACTGTGGTTTTCCGAAAACGGACTTTGTCCCCTGGCCGCGCCTGGGCCAGGACATCCAGTCCGGTGCTGGTGACCACTGCCAGCACGGGATACCCGGCGGTGACGCCGCGTCCCCGGTGCAGTACCAGCAACTCTTCCCTGGAGGGAACCTCGACGGCGCCCACTGGTACTCCGCGGGAAAGGACCTCACTGCTTGAGGTTCTTTCCGGAAGTTCACCGCCGAGCCGCAGGCCAATGTGGTTGCTGCGGCCGCTGACGGTGTACTCCGAGGTGAAGAGCAATTCACCGGATGCGCCAAACTCAGCGACGTCCGGTCCGTCGGTCACGTCGACCGACAGGTCTGAACCCATGCTGGGGCGTTCGAGGCCCAGCCGGAAAAGTGGAAGGTCGAAGTACGGCTGCCGCACGGGACCCACGCTGCGACGGGTGGTGAGCGTGGTTCCTTCCTTGAGCTGCAGTCCGAATCCGACCACGGTGTCCGGAGCAACGCTGTCCAGGAGCGTATCCGCCTCCACGGATCCGTGGATGGCGAGGTAGGCCCGCAGTCCGCGGTGGATGCCCCGGAGGGAAACGGATTCGCCGGCCCGGACCGATACCGGTTCCCATTGGCTGACGGTTCGTCCACCGACCGTGAGGGTCAAGGGAGCGCCCGTCACCGCGATCAGGATGTCCTGGGTAGCCGTCATGCGGAAGTCCAGGGCAGTGATTTCGATCAGGGGTTCGTTGTCCAGGTTTCCGGCAAGGATGTTGGCTGCCCTGGCTGAGTATTGGTCCAGGGCGCCGTTCACGGGGAGCCCGAACCGGGGTCCCCGGAAGCGCCCCAGGTCGGTGACGACAGAGTTTCCCGGCTGATGGATCAGGATCCGGCCGTTCATGACTGCGCCTGCGCTTCCAGTTCCAGTCCAGCCAACGTGTGGAAGTCGGCGGCGCCGATCTGCCGGAAGCGCACGATATCTCCAGGCTGATAGGGGACCAGCGGTTCGCGGCGGATGTTGAGGACGGACAGAGGAGTCTGGCCGATGACGCACCAACCACCGGGAGCCTTGGCCGGAGCGATGACAGCCTGGCGGCCAGCTACGGATACCGCACCTGCCGGTACGCTCAGCCGGGGGTCCTTCAACCGCGGTACAGGCTTGGGAAATGCAGGACCGTCCATCATGGGGGAACCCGCGGGTGCGCCAAGGCAACGGATGGTGTAGGTCTTCTCCGTGTGGAGGCGGATCACATCCTCCATGGAGATTCCCTGGAATGCGGCAACCTTTTCCAGGTCCGGCCCATACTCGCCCCCGTAGACCACGGGAACGTCGAACTCACGGGGTGCTGAGCTGCTTCCGGCCGAACGGCCGAGCTCGCCCAAGCCAAGTTTCACGAACGCGCGCATCTGGCCCGCGGTAACCATCACGGGGTCGAACTCCACGAGCACGGAATCGTAAGTGGGAACCGCGGCGTGGAGGCCCTCGGCACCGCACTCTTCGAGCCAGCCGGCCAGGCGGTGGACGGTCAGCCAGTTGTCTTCGCTGGTTTCCGAGATTGCGACCACCCGGAGCGCCGAATCACCCGATTCGTAGATCTCGGTGGGAGCCACTGTCAGGACGGTCATGTCAGGCCGCCTTCCTCTTGGCGTCCATGACCTCGGCCAGGGGTGCAATGCGGACACCGGCTGCGATCAGCTCGGACCGGATCAGGCGGGCCAGTTCGACAGCGCCCGGGTTGTCTCCGTGCAGGAGGACCGTGTCAACGTCGATAACAATGTCCACGCCGTTGGCGCAGCGAAGCTTGCCCTCGACCACCATGCGAAGGGTCCGCTCGACGATCTCGGCAGGATCGTGCAGGACAGCGCCGGGCTGGCTGCGGGGAACCAGCGTGCCGTCTTCCTGGTAGGCGCGGTCCACAATCCCCACGATGGCCACGTCCAGCCCTGCGGTGCGTGCGGCCGCAGCCAGTTCGCCTTCCTGGGCCACCACGATGAGTTCGTTGTCCACGCGGGCTGCCGCCTCGGCCACAGCCTTGGCGTAGTCGGCGCGAACGGCCACGAGGTTACCGAGCCGGCCATGGGGTGCGAGGTGCGTGACCTTGGTGCCGTGGAAGGCAGCGAAGCTGTTCAAGGCGCCCAACTGGTAGAGGACATCGTTCTGGACTTCGCCGGCGCTCAAACCCATGTCCCTGCGTCCGAAGCCACGGAGGTCCGGGAAACTTGGGTGGGCTCCAATGCCCACACCGCGGCGGGCGCATTCAGCAACAGTGTTTGCCATGATGTCCGGGTCACCGGCGTGGAACCCGCACGCGATATTGGCGCTTGAGACGATCTCCAGGAGTTCGGAATCGTCACCAATGGTGTAGGCGCCAAATCCCTCTCCGAGATCCGCTACAAGATCAATCATCGGGTTCACGTGGTTCTCTTTCCGTGGGTAATTCTTATGAAATTCCGAAAAATGCCGCAGACCATCAGGGTTGATGATGGGAATTCCCGGAAAGTGGCTGCTGTCCTGATGCTTCAAAACTTCGCCTAAGGTTCTTCCAGAAGTCTCGCACCCGCCAACTGCCTTGCACAAAGACCTAATCGCTATCCCGTGATAGCTCTCCGTTATGACCTGCGCCACCCGGTGCTGTGGCGCGGCTCCCAGCGAGTGCGGGTGCGTCTATATTTGAACAACCAGAAAGGTAGATCCATGGACACACGAAAGCTCTCCTACTTCGTCCAAATCGTCGACTCAGGAAGCATCACCAAGGCCGCTGCAGCCCTTCACGTTGCACAGCCGGCCCTGAGCCAGCAGGTGTCCGCCCTGGAAAACGACCTCAAGCAGCGGTTGCTGATCCGCAGCAAGCAGGGGGTTGAACCCACCGCAGCCGGACACACGCTGTACCGCCACGCCCAGTCGATCCTCCGCCTGGTTGAACAGGCCCGGCAGGACGTGGCAACCTCCGGGGCTGCACCGTCAGGACGGGTATCCATCGCGATCGCCCCTTACAGCATGGCTTCCAGCCTGACCCCCAGGATCATCAGCGAAGTGGGCAGGCGCTACCCGGACATCGTGGTCCATCTGACCGAGATTTTCGGCGGTGTCCTCAGCGAAGCCATCAAGAATGGGCGCCTGGACATGGCATTGATCTATGAACCCGGCAAAATCCGGGGCGTGCAGTTCACCACCATGATCGTCGAAGATCTGCACCTGGTGGTTCACCCGGAAGCTGAGGTGGCCCGCCTCAGCCCCGGCAGGGACACCATTACCTTGGCCGAAGCGAGCACCGTGGGCCTGTTCCTCCCGGAGAAGAACCACACACTCCGGCAACTGATCGAGAAGGGCTTGGACGACCAGGACCTGCCGCTCAAGCTCGTGGGTGAAGTGGAATCTGTCCCCTCCCTGACCAGGCTGATCCGGGCGAACCTTGGCGGGACGGTACTGCCCAAGTCGGCAGCGGACGCCCTCTTCCCGGACCAGGAATTCAAGGTACTGCGGATCGTGGAGCCTGCCCTGCAAAGCAAGATCGCCCTCTGCACACCGGACCACGAGCCCCTGTCCGAGGCAGCCTCCGCCGTCCTTCTGGTGGTCAAGGAGATGCTCCACCAGCAGCTGATCTCCAAGTACGGAACAGACCCCGTGCAGCTGCCCGCACATCCATAACAAAGTCTTATCCGGACAGACAGCTTTGGTCTTATTCAAAGCCGTTTTAGTTTCCTATTATCGAATTAAGAAGAAATTCGAAATACAGCCCACGGAAGACTGCGGGCCTGTTCAAAGGACAAAACGGTGAAAAAGATCAGCACCTCCGGATGGGTTTCGAATCCAACCCGCGGAACTGTCACAGCACGAACCGGATTTCACTGCCCAAAGAATGGGTTCTGGCGGCCCATTGGCGGTATCGGCGAGCCGTTGTTCGTCTTTGAAGGAAGCCTCATGCCGGCTCACGCCGGGAACAGCATCGAATGGCACCTGGTGGACACCCGGCCCGGCCATTCCGGCCTCGACTGACCAGTACGCCAGGCACAGACGCCAGCCACCCGCCGTCGTACGCCAACCACAGCTGCACCGCGCTGAAGGCGCCCTGCCCCCAAGACTCGGGCACGGCGCCTTTCTTGTGCCCCGGACTCCCTGAGACCCACGCCAAAGGGCCGGCCACAACAGTGGCCGGCCCCTCAGCGGAAAGACTAGTCCTCCACAAGGAGGCCCTTCTGCTTGAGCTTCTCCGTGAGGCCGCACAGCTCGATGGTGTTGCCGCCGTCGTGGTAGAGCTTGATGAGCTCGCGCTCGTGGTCGTCGCGGGCCTGGGAGAGCGCGATGACTTCCTCGGCTTCTTCGCGGCGGACCACTACGACGCCGTCAGCGTCGCCGCGCAGGATGTCGCCCGGGTAGATGATCTCGTCGCCGAAAACGATCGGATGGTTGATCGGGCCGAGCGTTTCCTTGACCGTGCCCTTGATGCTGACGCTGCCGGAGAAGACGGGCAGCCCGAGTTCGATCAGGTCCTGGGTGTCGCGGACGCCGGAATCGGTGACCATGGCCGCGATGCCCTTGGCCTTCATGGCGTTGCCCAGGACGTCGCCGAACGTTCCGGCCTCGGCCATTTCCTGCGCACCGACCAGGACCACGTCGCCGGCCTGTGCATAGTGGATGGCGACCTGGAGCATGAGGTTGTCCTGCGGAGCGCAAGCCACGGTGACAGCCGGACCACAGAAGGACATGGAGCGGTCGATCGGCTTGATTTTGGAGCTCAGAGCGCCGCGGCGGCCTTGTGCTTCGTGGATCGTGGCCGAGGAGAACTTGGCGAGGCGTGCGACGACGTCGGCGTCCGGGCGCTCGAATTTGGTCTTGACATGGATCATTTTCGGGTTCCTTCTAGTTGAGTGCGTTGACGGCATCGCGGACAGCGTCCACGCCGGCGTTGATGGTCTCCAGCGAGGTGGCGAAGGAGATCCGGAAGTAGGGGCCCAGGCCGTAGGCCGAACCCTGGATGACAGCGACGCGCGCGGCGTCGAGGAGGTAAAGGGTGAAGTCCTGGTCGTTCTCGATCACCCGGCCGTCCGGCGCGGTCTTGCCGATCACGCCGGAGCAGTTCACGTAGGCGTAGAACGCGCCCTCTGCGGGCGCGACGGACAGGCCGCTGATGGCATTCAAACCCTCGACGGCGGCATCGCGGCGCTTGCGGTACACCTCCACGCTGTCGCGGACGAAGGACTGGTCACCGTTCAGTGCGGCTGCCGCGGCAGCCTGGCTGATCGACGATGGGCAGGACGAGGTCTGCGACTGCAGCTTGTTCATGGCTGCGATCAACGGAGCCGGTCCGACGCCGTATCCGAGGCGCCAACCGGTCATGGCGTAGGCCTTGGAGACACCGTTGACCAGCAGGATCCGGTCCTTCAACGCCGGGGCGGCGGTGACCAGGCTGGTGACGCGGCCTTCGCCGAAGTACACCTCGTCGTAAATCTCATCGGTGAGGACGAAGACGTGCGGGTTTTCCTCCAGCACCTCGCCGAGGGCCTGAAGTTCCTCGCGGGAGTACACGGCACCGGTCGGGTTGGACGGCGCGTTGAGGATCAGCCACTTGGTTTTGGGGGTGATGGCTTGCTTGAGGGCCTCAGGAGTGAGCTTGAAGCCGGTTTCCTCACCGCAGGGGACGATCACCGGGGTGCCGTCGTTGGCCAGGACCATGTCCGGGTAGGACACCCAGTAGGGCGCCGGGACAATCACTTCGTCGCCTTCGTTGAGCGAGGCCATGAGCGCCACATACAGGACCTGCTTGGCGCCGCCGCCGATGGTCAGCTGGTTGGCTCCGTAACCGTGTCCGGTGTCCCGCTCGACCTTGTTGAGGATCGCGCTTTGCAGTTCAGGAGTTCCGGTGACCGAGGTGTACTTGGTCTCACCGTCTCTGATCGCAGCGAATGCTGCTTCTTTGATGTGGTCCGGGGTGTCGAAGTCCGGCTCGCCGACAGTCAGGTCGATGATCGGAATGCCTTCGGCTTTCAGTTCGCGCACGCGGGCGGCCGCGGCGACGCTGGCTGAGGCCTTGATGCGGGTAACCCTCGACGCCGGCAGGAACTCGGACATGTCTCCTCCAGGGATGTGGAACTCGGGACGCGCGGATTCGCGGATCCCTTTGTTCGAGACTAGGTACTGGCGGAGGGCTCTGGATAAGACCTAATGTGCGTGGATTCATAAGGGACGCTTATGACGCCGGTTGCTTTCGGAGCGCTTCATGCTTAGACACGGAGCTCTGCGCCTGAATCAGGCCGTATCCATGCACTTTGCTTATGGGTTCACGCGGTATTGGTATTTCCACGGGCGGGTGAACGCTGCCTAGATTCGAGTGGTTGGAACAGCTGACTACAGCGCCGCGGCGGCGACGTTGACGGCTGTCCCGGCCCACCGCCGTCGAGCGTTCGAAAGGGATTTCATGCCAGCTTTGGCTCCAGCTACCGCCCAAGGCCGGTCCGCCACTGGGCGCTACACCTACCGCGCCGGCGCTCCTGCGCGCACTTCCTCGACCGCGGACGCCGAGCACGCGAAACTGGCCCACGCCTTGGGTGTGCACCGGCAACTCCTCTCCCACGCAGCCAGCTCCATCAGGACCTTGACGGCTGCCAGAAATGACTTGATCGCCCAAGCCGTGGAAGACGGGCTCACCGTGGCCACCATCGCAGCCGTGACCGGCGAGAACCTCCGCACCGTCCGGACCATCGCTTTGGCTTATGACGACCTGCAGGTCAGTGGCCTCCCCCGCCAGGCCCTGCTGGAAGCGCTGAAGGCCAAGAGCGATGAGTTGAAGGCCGCCGAAAGTCACCGCGGGCAGGTAACGGAACGCCGGGAGGCGCTGATCGTTGCGGCGGCGAGGGCACAAACCTGCGACGATCTGGAACTCGCGTCCCTCACCGGCCTGACCCCGGACCACATCCGCCGCTCCATCCGGGGGTTGACCCGATCCGCCTGACAACCGTTGTCCCCTGGCGGGTTCACCGGTAGAACAGAGTGATGAGCGATGTGAATTCGTGGATGAACCAGTACGTGCGGGCGTGGAACTCAAACCAGCCCGGCGACATCAAGGCCCTCTTCACCGAGGACGCCGTCTACAACACCCGGCCCCATGACCAGGAGGCCTGGCACGGACACGAGGCAATCGTGAAGGAGTGGTCCGGCGATTCCTCGGACGCATCCGGGGACTGGACGTTTGAATGGACGCTCCTGGGCCGGGACGGGGACACCGCTTTCGTGCAGGGACTCACCACCTACCTCAATGGCCAGCCCACCTATGACAATCTGTGGGTCATCCGGTTCGCCGAGGACGGCCGTGCCCGCGAATTCACGGAGTGGTACATGGCCCGGAAGGACACTCCCGCAACACCCAACTAGGTCGCATTTGTGCACGTTTAGAGCCGTGAAAACGCGCACAACTGCGACCTAGTTGGGGGCGCCGGCGCGGTCCAGGTCAGCCGGCGCGGGCCAGGTCAGCCGGCGCGGTCCAGGGTTTCGGCCACCGGTTCGTCGGCCGAACGCACAGGTCGCTTGGAGTGGATGTACCGCTCGGCAAACGCGTCCGAGGCCCTGGCCAGCACCGCAACGTCCGCACCCACCAGCGCAAAGGAGGCACCGGCGTCGAGATAGGCCCGCGCGATGTCCTCGTTGAAGGCGTTCACGCCGGCAGGCTTGCCGGCCATCTGGGCGGCGGCCAGGCAATGCTCGACGACGGCACGCACCAAAGCGTGTTCCTGCTGTCCCAGCAGACCCATGGAAGCGGCCAGGTCCGACGGACCCAGGAAGATGCCGTCCACGCCATCCACTGCCAGGATGTCCTCCACCACGGCTGCCGAGGCCTCGGACTCCACCTGGACCGTGACGCTGACGGTGTCACCGGCCTGGGCAAGGTAGTCCGGGATGCGGTTCCAGCGCGACGCCCGGGCCAAGGCCGAACCCACCCCCCTGATTCCCAGCGGCGGGTACCGGACGGCGGCCACCGCTTCTTCTGCCTCCAGTGCCGAGTTCACCATGGGCACCAGCAGGTTCTGCACGCCAAGGTCCAGGTACTGCTTGATGACCACGGGATCGTTGACCGGCGGCCGGACCATGACCTGCACGGGGTAGCCGCTGACGCTGTGCAACTGCCCCAGGATGGACTCAATGCCGTTGGGACTGTGCTCGGCGTCGATCAGCAACCAGTCCAGCCCTGACCCGGCACAGATTTCCGCCACCAGCGGACTTCCTGAACAAACCCACATGCCCACCAGGGGTCGGGCCTCGTTTTCCAGCACGGCATAAAACGTGGGGTGAGGCACTGGACGGATCGACATCACAGCTCCCAAAGGGTCCGAATCCGCAGGTTGATACCACTGTTGTACCCCTTTGGCGGCGGACAAAACAGTCCCTTTTTCGCAGATCAGTAGCTGGCTTTTACCGCACCTTCCGACGGCCGGACGAACTGCGATGCAAGGGCTTCAGACCCCCGCGCGAGCATCGCCACATCGGCGCCGACGAGCACGAAGGAGGTTCCGGCGTCGAGGTATGCGCGGGCGGTGTCGGGGTTGAAGGCGTTGACGCCGGCTGGCTTGCCTGCCGCGGTGGCGGCCTTGATGCAGTGTCCGACGGCGTCACGCACTTGCGGGTGTTCCTGCTGTCCCAGCAGGCCCATGGATGCGGCGAGGTCGGAGGGGCCGAGGAAGATGCCGTCCACGCCGTCGACGGCCAGGATCTCCTCGACGGCGTCCACTGCTGCGGTGGATTCGATCTGGACGGTGACGCTCACGGTGCCGGTTGCTTCGGCGAGGTAGTCCGGTACCCGGTTCCAGCGCGAGGCGCGGGCCAGCGCGGACCCGACCCCGCGCACGCCGTGGGGCGGATACCTCACGGCAGCCACAGCCGCGGCCGCTTCGGTGCCTGAGTTGACCATGGGGATGAGCAGGTTCTGCACTCCGAGATCGAGGTATTGCTTGATGACCACGGTGTCGTTGACCGGGGGCCGGACCATGACCTGGACGGGGTAGCCGTGGATGGCCTGGAGTTGGGCGAGGATCGATTCGAGGCCATTGGGGCTGTGTTCGGCGTCGACCAGGATCCAGTCGAGGCCAGCCCCGGCGCAGATTTCTGCCACGAGGGGGCTGCCGGAACACACCCACATGCCGGCCAGAGGCCTGCCCGTTTGGTCCAGTGACTGGTAGAACGTGGGGCCTAGTTGAAGTGGCATGTCACGACTCCCAACGATCCGTAGTCGGCGTGGACGGTATCGCCCTTGTAGACCCAGAGGGGCCGGGTGAAAGAGCCTGCCAGGATGATGTCGCCGGCTTTCATCGAGTCCCCGTGCGCGGCGATTTTGTTGGCCAGCCAGTGCACGCCGTTGGCGGGGTGGTCCAGGACCCCTGCGGCGACTCCGGTTTCCTCGACGGTCTGGTTCTTGTACAGGATGGCCGAGACCCAGCGGAGGTCCACGGCGTCGGGTTTCACGGGCCGGCCTCCGATCACCATGGCACCCATCGCGGCGTTGTCCGAGATGGTGTCCACGATGGTCCGGCCCTCCATTTCGATCCTGGAGTCCAGGATCTCGAGGGCCGGAACCACGTAGTCGGTGGCGTTGAGGACATCGAAAATGGTGCAGCCAGGGCCCTTCAGTCCTTCCTTCAGGACGAAGGCCAGCTCCACCTCGACCCGCGGGTGGGTGTACTTGTCCCAATCGACGGAGCAGCCGGTTTCGAAGACCATGTCATCGAAGATGGCCCCGTAGTCCGGCTCGGTGATGCCCGTGGCGGCCTGCATGGCCTTGGACGTGAGTCCGATCTTCCGCCCCACCAGCGTGCGCCCGGCTTCCTCGTTGCGTTGCCGCCACAACTGCTGCACGGCGTAGGAGTCCTCCACCGTCATCTCCGGGTAGCGGGCAGTCAGGCGCGGCACCGGCTTGCGGTTTCGGCCGGCCTCAACGAGCTCGTCGGCAATGGCTTCGATCGTCTTCGCGTCCAGCATGGCTTAGACCTGCGCTCCCAGCTTGAATCCTTCAGCGGCCGTGTCTTCGGTCGGCTTGGTGTAGGAGAAGCCGTCTGCGCCGATGGTGACGGCCATTTCGGACTTCTCTTCCCGTTCGATCACCGGCTGGGGGTTGCCGTCCAGGTCCAGGACGAGGGAGGCCTCGGTGTACCAGGACGGGACCACGGGGTTGCCCCACCAGTCGCGGCGCTGGTTGTCGTGCACGTCCCAGGTGATGGTGGGGTTGTCCGGGTCACCGGTGTAGTAGTCCTGGGTGTAGATCTCGATGCGGTGCCCGTCCGGGTCCAGGATGTAGAGGTAGAACGCGTTGGACACACCGTGGCGTCCGGGTCCGCGTTCGATCCTGTCGCTGATGCGCAGGGCGCCCATCTTGTCGCAGATCTGGATGATGTTGTGCTTCTCGTGCGTGGCGAACGCGACGTGGTGCATGCGGGGTCCGTTGCCGCCGGTCAGGGCGGTGTCGTGCACGGTCTGCTTACGGTGCATCCACGCCGCGTACGTGACGCCGTCGGAGTCCTTGATGTCCTCGGAGACGCGGAAGCCGAGGTCCTCCAGGTACTTCCGGCCGCGCGGGACGTCCGGGGTGACCTGGTTGAAGTGGTCCAGGCGGACCAGTTCACCGGCGGAGTAGAGGTCATAGCGCTGGGTGAAGCGTTCGACGTGCTCCACATCGTAGAAGAACTCGTACGGGAAGCCCAGCGGGTCCTCTACCCTGACGGAATCGCCCACGCCCTTGGTGAAGCCTTCCTTGCGGCGCTCCACCCGGCAACCGAGTTCACGGTAGTAGGCCTCGGCGGCGTCCACCTCGGCCGGGGACTTCACCCGGTACGCGAACGCGGCGACGGCGGCTACCGGGCCCTTGCGCAGGACGAGGTTGTGGTGGATGAACTCCTCCAGGGAGCGCAGGTAGATCGCGTTCTCGTCCTCTTCGGTGACGTGCAGCCCGAGGACATCGACGTAGAACTCGCGGGACTTGGCCAAGTCGGTGACCACGATGTCCATGTACGCACAACGGACAATGTCCGGAGCAGGAACAGACGGGGTCGGGATAGGGCCGGTGAAGTTACTCATGATGGTCTCTCTTCGTTGAAAGGGTTCTTGTGGGAACCCAACTGGGTCGCAGCTGATGCCGTTTTGAGGGCTCAAAACGCGCACTAATGCGACCTAGTTGGGTGCTAGGCGCCGAATTTGGGGGTGTGGACTGAGCCGAGGGTGATGTGGACGGCCTGCTGGTCGGTGTAGAAGTCGATGGAGCGGTAGCCGCCCTCGTGACCCAGCCCGGAAGCCTTGACACCACCGAACGGGGTGCGGAGGTCGCGGACGTTGTGGCTGTTGAGCCACACCATCCCGGCCTCGACGTTCTGGGAGAAGTTGTGGGCCCGGGTCAGGTTCTGCGTCCAGATGTAGGCCGCCAGGCCGTACTTGGTGTTGTTCGCCAAGGCGAGGGCTTCGTCGTCGTTCTCGAACGGGGTGATGGCCACGACGGGACCGAAGATTTCCTCCTGGAAGATCCGCGCGTCAGGTGCGACGTCGGCAAACACCGTGGGTGCGATGTAGTTGCCTTCGGGGAGGTGGTCGGGTCGGCCACCGCCGGCCAGGAGCTTGCCTTCGGACTTGCCGATCTCCACGTAGGAAGCGACTTTGGCGTAGTGCTCGGGATGGACCAGTGCCCCAACCTGGGTCTTGGGATCGTGGGGGTCGCCCACCACGATGTTCTTTGCCCGGGCGGCGTACTTTTCGCAGAATTCGTCGTAGATCGCGCGTTCCACGAGGATGCGGGAACCTGCCGTGCAGCGTTCGCCATTGAGGGAGAAGACACCGAACAGGGCCGAATCCACGGCGGCGTCCAGGTCGGCGTCGGCGAACACGACGCACGGGGACTTGCCTCCGAGCTCCATGGAGAGGCCCTTGAGGTTGGCGGCTGCGTTGCGGAAAATCGTCTGGCCCGTGGTGGTCTCGCCGGTAAAGGAAATCAGCGGAACATCAGGGTGCTTCACCAGCGCATCGCCGGCCTCTTCGCCCAAGCCGTTGACCAGGTTGAACACGCCATCGGGCAGCCCTGCGTCCTTGAAGATCGTGGCCCAGAGCGAAGCGGAGAGCGGCGTGAACTCGGCCGGCTTAAGGACCACGGTGTTACCGGTGGCCAGGGCCGGGGCCAGCTTCCAGGACTCGAGCATGAACGGGGTGTTCCACGGGGTAATCAACCCTGCGACGCCGATCGGCTTCCGGTTGACGTAGTTGATCTGCGAGCCCGGGACCTTCATGGCGTCGTCGAACTGGGCGACGATCAGGTCCGCGAAGAAGCGGAAGTTCTCGGCAGCGCGGAGGGCCTGGCCCTTGGCCTGGGTGATCGGCAGGCCGGTATCGAACGTCTCGAGTTCGGCCAGGCGGGCTTCCTGCGCCTCGACGGCGTCGGCGATCTTGTTCAGCACCCGGGCACGCTCGCGGGGCTTCATCTTCGGCCAAGGACCGTTCACGAACGCTTCGCGTGCTGCAGCGACAGCGAGGTCGATGTCTTCCTTCTGCCCGGCGGCGGCGGTGGCGTAGTTCTGGTTGGAGACCGGGTCCAGGACGTCGAACGTCTTGCCCGAAACCGAGTCAACGAACTCGCCGTTGATGTAGTGCTGGATGTGCGTGGGCAGATCCTCGGGGACGTAATGCTTGGCGGTTTCTACGGAGGTCGTCATCGTTGAAGTCCTAACTGGTGAGGCGGCTTTAGGCCTGGTTGTTGGCTGTGGCGAGGTAGGCGTCCAGGGTGGCGGCGCGGTGTTGGCGGGCTGCTTTTTCGATGGTGTCGGCGTCTGCTCCAGACTCGATGAGCTGGAGCAGGGCTTCGTGTTCGCGCACGGATTCCTGGGCGCGGCCGGGAACGAAGCGGAACGTGGACGAACGCAGGGACGCCAGCCGGTTCCAGCCGCGATGGACGAGGTCAAGGATGTGCGGGTTGGGGCAGTGTTCAAACAGGACGCTGTGGAAGTCCTGGTTCAACGCGGTGAAACGTACGGGATCGAAGTGTTCCAGGCATTCGCGCATCTCTGCGTTGACTGCACGCGCGCGTTCTATGGCACGGGCATCAATCAGCGGGGCGGACAACGCGGTTGCCGCCCCCTCCACGATGCTCAGGGTCTGCATGGTGTACAGGTACTCGGTGGGGTCGATCCCGGAAACCGTGGCACCGACGTTGCGTTCGAACTTCACCAGGCCCTCGGCCTCGAGGCGGCGGATCGCCTCCCGGACGGGGACCACGCTGAAGCCCAGGTCCTCGGCGATCTTCGCGAGCACCAGCCGGTATCCCGGCGTGTAGGTGCCCTCGACAATCCTCGCCTTGACGGCGTCATAGGCTTGCTGGGACTTGCTTCCGACGGCGGTTTCAGTCACCGTGGGCTCCTTCCGTGGCTTCCCATTTCTTGTAGCGGGCCTGCCATTCGGTGTTCATCGGGTAGAGACCGTCAACGCTGTTGCCTTCCTGGACCATCTGGAAGATGAACATCTCTTCCTTTTCCTGGGTGATGCAGTCGTCCACGAGTTCCTCGGCGATGGCCGGCGGGATCACCAGGATGCCGTCGGAGTCGGCCACGATGATGTCTCCCGGTTGCACGGTCGCTCCGCCGCAGGCGATGGTGATGTCCGTGTCCCACGGGATGTGCCGGCGGCCGAGCACTGCCGGGTGCGGGTTGGCGAAGTACGTGGGCATTTCCAGATCCGCCACGGCCGAGAAGTCCCGGACGCCGCCGTCGGTGATGATCGCCGCGGCACCGCGCACTTGGGCGCGGAGGGCCAGGATGTCCCCCACTGTGCCGGTGCCCTTCTCGCCGCGGGCTTCCATGACCAGGATTTCGCCTTCGTTGACCGAATCGATGGCTCGTTTTTGGGCGTTGAAGCCGCCGCCGTGGGCCTTGAAGAGGTCCTCACGGTTGGGAACGTAGCGCAGGGTCCGGGCCAGGCCCACCACCTTGCGGTCCGGACGGGTGGCCTGCAAGCCGTCGATGCTGACGTTGTTCAACCCGCGCTTGCGCAGTTGCGATGAAAGGGTAGCGGTCGCGACGGATTCAAGCTTGGCCTTCAGCTCCGGCGACAATCCCGCCGAAACCGGCGCCAGACCGGCAGCTTCCCGTGAACCGTACGCCTCTTCCCGCTGCGTGTCATCAGTCTTGGGCAAGGCACCAAAGTCCGCGAACGGCGTCGTACCTTCCGTCACTTTGGTGGTGAGGCGGCCGGTGCTGAAATCACCGCCGGTGACCTCGATTTCGACGACGTCACCGGGCTTCGCGACCGAGGCGCCGGCCGGGGTGCCGGTCAGGATGATGTCGCCCTCCTCCAGCGTCAGGAGCTGGGAGAGGTCCGCGACGAGCTGCGCGAACGGGAAGAGCAGGTCCTCGGTGGTGTCGTCCTGGACGAGTTCGCCGTTGTGCCAGGTCCGGATCCGCAAGGCGGCGGGGTCGACGGCGTCGGCCGGGATCAGTGCCGGGCCCACCGGGGTGAATCCGTCGCCGCCCTTGGACCGGACGTTCGAGCCCTTGTCCGCGTAACGGAGGTCGTACACACCAAGATCATTGGACGCGGTGACCCATTCAACGTGGCTCCACGCATCCTCCAAACCAACCCGGCGGGCAGCCTTGCCAATGACCAAAGCGATCTCGCCCTCGTACCCGAGCAGCTCGCAACCGGCCGGACGCTCCACCGTGCCCGGGGCATCCGCGGAACCCAGCGCCAACGAGGACGAGGGCTTCAGGAAGTACGACGGCTGGGCCGGAGTACGCCCACGTTGGGCAGCGCGGCTGGGGTAATTGATGTGGACCGCAATCACCTTGCGCGTCCGGTCCAGCACATCCTGGCCCAAGTCCTGCGTCCGGAACTCCACTGTCACGACCGCTTCCTCCTGCATTGGTTATCTGATCGACTCAGCTATCAAGTACGAAATCGTATACGAAAACTATGATCCAGAATGTGGCCTGCGTCAACCCCCTTTTCCAACTCACTGTCAGTAGCGGTTGTTATGTGCGCCCGGACCAGCCAGTTGGGCCTTACATCTTGTCAGGGGGCTCCCGTAGGGTCGGGGCATGGACATCATCCTGGTACCTGGATTCTGGTTGGACGCTTCATCCTGGGAGGAGGTAACACCGGCGCTCGTGGCGGCCGGGCACACGGTTCATCCGCTGACCTTGCCGGGACTGGAATCAGCAGACACGCCCCGCGCCGGCATCGGCCTGCGGACGCACATCGACGCCGTGATCAACAAGGTGGACTCACTGGAGGGCAAGGTGGTCCTGGTAGGACACTCGGGCGGCGGTGCCATCATCCACGGCGTCGCAGACGCCCGGCCCGACCGGATTGCCCGCGCGATCTACGTGGACAGTGGACCGCTGGGCGAAGGCGGTGTCATTAACGACGAGCTGCCGCACGAAGGCGATGACATCCCCCTGCCACCTTGGGACGGTTTCGAGGAGGCGGACCTCGTGGACCTGACGGAGGAGCTGCGGGAAAAGTTCCGCGCCCGGGCGATTCCCCAGCCCAAGGGTGTTGCCTACGAGCAACAGCACCTCCACGACGTCCGGCGCTACGACGTTCCGGCCACAATCATCGCCTGCGAGTTCCCAACGTCCATGCTCAACCAGATGATGGACGCCGGCCACCCCTTCACCGAGGAGTTGGCCAGGATCCGCAATGTCGAACTCGTGGACCTGCCCACCGGACACTGGCCGCAGTTCACCAAGCCCGCCGAATTGGGCCAGGCGCTGCTCGCCGCAGTGGACCAACAAGCCTGAGTGGATAACCGGTAAAAGTACGACGCCGGGTGGCCCGGTTCCGCGGGCCACCCGGCGTCGTGCTGGTCCAACCACCATCGGGGAAGTAACGCCCCGAGTCCGGGGCCGGACAAGCTCAGGGCCGTGGCTTGGTATTGGTGGCCGGCCCCTCGGGCGCAGCACCGCCTTCGTCCGTCCAGTCGCTTCCCGTGGTGACGTCAAGAGCTGGATCAGACACCACATCACCCTTGACCGTCGACACCGTAGGCCGCTTGTCCCCCGACTCGGCCTTCTGCCCGCTCTTGGAATCAAGGACGCCCGGCAGGGCGGTCTCGACCTTTTCCAGCAGCTTCTTGCCGGCAGCGTAAAGGTTGTCCAGGATGTCCGGCACGGACTCCTGCACGGTCCCCGCCGCCTGGTGCACGTTTTCCTGGACCTCAGGGGTCTTCCAGACCTTCTCCGCGCCTCCGCGGATCCGCCTGTACACCTGCGGCCAGGACTTGGAACCCCATACGTATCCCACAGCGACGCCAACAGCGAAGAATGCTTTCCCTTTCACAGGACCAACTCCTTTCGAGGTGTATTTACCTACGACACTAGTCCCGCTGGAACACGGTGTCACGCTGTCCGTAATGAGCATCCGGTTAATCTGAATTTGCTCAATTGAAATATTGGACTAAACTTTATTGCCAACCAGCGGAAACCCGCAGGCAACAACTACATCGCTACCCGAGGAGTGAAAACCATGGGACTGGATGACAAGATCAAGAATGCCGCTGAAAACCTTGGCGGCAAGGCGAAGGAAAAGACCGGCGAGGCTACCGGAGACAGGGATCTCCAGGCAGAGGGCGTAGGCGATCAGGCCTCGGCAAACACCAAGCAGGCCGGCGAGAAGGTCAAAGACGCCGCAAAGGATGTCTTCGGCAACAAGTAGCGGAGCGGAGCGCCCGGGAACGGGTCGGCACGCCTGTGACCAAAAAATAGTCAGGTTACTTGCTGTTGGCCCGGGGACCGGCTAGCGTTACTGATGTAGCACTGCGGTCGGAACAGGCCGGCAGCAATGCTTCGCTGCATTAATGAAAAATTCATCGGGATTGTTTATCCGTTCTAAATCCCCAATTGTGCAGCCGAGCCGAATTCGGCCCGGCGTGAGTGACCCTACCCATGTAGCGGACACCCGATGAGCTGAACCGCTTCACCGAGTTCATGGAATTTCCATCAACAAGAAAGTAGGAGCAAAAATGGGTTTCTTTGGTTTTCTTCTGCTCGGCCTTTTGGCTGGAGCCATCGCAAAGCTTATTCTTCCCGGCCGCCAGGGTGGCGGTTGGCTGGTCACCCTCCTTCTCGGCGTCGTCGGCGCCTTGCTGGGTGGTTGGATCGGCGGTCTCATCTTTGGTGAAGGTTTGACCGAGTTCTTTGCCATCAGGACGTGGCTCCTCGCAATCGGCGGCTCCATCCTCGTGCTGCTGATCTGGGGCATGGTCACCGGTCGCCGCCGGACACACCATGGCTGACCACGGAGTTCCCGACCCCACGAAGAGCGAACGCGAAGGCCAGTACGACAACGGCGATTACGGAGACGCGGGTGTGTCACCTGAAGCGCTGAAGGACGACGCCGGCGGGGATTACACGGCAGGCGACTACGCCGAGAAGACGGTCCCCTCAGCGGACGCAGAACTCGATGAGCGCAACACCGAAGATACCCCGGAGGACAGGCCCTTCTCGTCCGAGCCCGATGAGGAGGCATCCGGTTCAAGCGGCCCGTGAGATGCGGGAGTCCTGAACCAGGACCTTCGAACAAGTGAAAAACCAGGAACCCGGAGCCGCACATTGCAGCTCCGGGTTTCCGGCGTCCGGCCCCGGCTCCTTATTGGGCACAAGGCGCAGGACTTTTTGTCAGGGCTGACGCCCGGGGTTGTACTGGCGCCGGAAGGCTTAGGCGCTGACCGCCGCAGGCTCAGGCGCTGACCGCCGCAGGCTCAGGCGCTGACCGCCGCAGGCTCAGGCGCTGACCGCCGCAGGCTCAGGCGCTGACCGCTGGCGGGCTTACGCGCCCGCGCCGGCAGGGCCGGAGCCGAACAGTGCCTTGATCTCGTCCAGCGGCAAAACCCGTTGCCGGTACTCGCGGGTCAGAACCCGGAGGACAGCCTCGGCAGCCTCCGGGTTCTCCGTCGCGATGGCCTCTGCAGCGTAGATGACGCGGAGGTTATGGGCGAAGGCGTCCGCCGCAGTCTGGGCAATGCAGTTGTGCGCCGAGACGCCCGCCAGGATGACGGTTTCCACCTCCCAGTTCCGCAACCGCATCCCCAGGTCGGTGCCCATGAACGCGCTGTCCCTGGTCTTGACCATCTGGGGTATGTCGGCTGTCACCAAGCCCGGGACGAACCTGGCCTGATCGCTCCCCCGGAAGATGAACCCCTGGTCATCGTCCAGCATGTTCAGGCTCCACGTGGATTTGTCGCGCTCATGCTCAGTTCCCACCAGCAGGACCTTCGCCCCGGCCTCCCGGGCTGCGCTGGTAAGGGAATTGCAGGCCGCTACCACTTCTTCCTGGCGCCGCTGCAGCACCGGCTCCTCGAAGAAGGCATTCTGCATGTCGATGACGAGTACCGCGATCATAAGCTGGGCAACTTCCTTGGGTTCGGCGTCGGATTCTGGTGAAGGAGGCCCTAGAGGCCCTTACCGCCCGTGACGGGAAGGACGGCTCCGGAAATGTACGAGCTTTCATCGGATGCCAGGAGCACGTAGGCGGGAGCCAGCTCGGCGGGCTGGCCTGCACGGCCCAAGGGCGTGTCCTGCCCGAAGGTGGGGAGCTTGTCCGGCCATTCGGTAGCGGGAATGAGCGGGGTCCAAACAGGTCCCGGGGCCACTGCGTTCACCCGGATTCCCTTCGGCCCCAGTTCCTGGGCCATGGCCTTGGTGAAGGCGACCTGGGCGGCCTTGGTCATCGCGTAATCCACGAGCTGCGGCGAGGGATTGAAGGCCTGGATGGAGGCGGTGACGATGATCGAGGCACCCGGGCGGAGATGGGGTATGGCCGCCTGGGCCGTCCAGATGAGGGAATAGAGATTGGTTTTGAAGACCCGGTCGAACTCGTCCGTGGGGATGGTTTCCAGGCCTTCGCGGTTCTTTTGGTAGGCCGCGTTCAGGACCACGATGTTCAGCCCGCCGAGCTCCCGGACCGTTCGTTCCACGATGTCGGCAGCGAAACCTTGATCCCTGGCATCACCGGGAAGCAACAGAGCCTGGGCGCCGCACTCGCGGACCCACTCCGCCGTCGATTGTGCATCTTCTTCCTCTTCCGGAAGATAGCTGATGGCCACGTTGGCGCCTTCACGGGCGTAGGCGATAGCCACGGCGGCACCAATCCCGGAGTCACCGCCGGTGATAAGTGCCGTCTTGCCTTGAAGCCGCCCATGGCCCACGTAGCTGGCTTCGCCGTGGTCCGGCTGGGGTTCGAGGGGCTTGGTCAGGCCGGGCTGTTCCTGTTCCTGTTGGGGGAATTCATCCGAATGGTACCCGGTGCGGGGATCCGCAGGTGGGGCATCAAGGCGCTGGCCGGACTGTTCGGCACCGGAGTGCCGGCCAGGATTGGTCTGCTGCCCAGGCTTGTTTGGCTTGGCTTGATTCACGGTTCTGCCCTTCCCGGAAGTCTGGTTGCCGCGACCCTGCCCACTTACTGCCGCGCACAGCCGCAACGGCGTGCAAGGTCGTCTCGTCACAAGCTGTACCCCGCGGGGGTTCCTCCCAAACCCGTTCCCGCTAGGTCCGGAGCGTTTTCGCCTTCACCATGAGGAACAAACCGTAGGCGATCAGTCCCACGGCCACTGCGGCAAGGAGGTAGGGCCCATACGGCTGGTCCTTGAGGGCACGCAGGCTTCCGTCCAGGCCTGTGGATTGCTCAGGCTCGGCGCGGATCGTGGCGACGAAAACCAACAAGCCCACCAAGAGCAGCGCCAAGCCTTTGGCCACGTATCCCACGACCCCTACCACCACCTGGAACTTTCTAACAGGTTTGTGGGAGGACAAGACGAGATCCTTGGTGAAAGTCCGCCTGAAACCGCGGACGGCGAAAACCACACCTGTCACCATGACTCCGACACCGATGCCAAGGAGGAGTGCCACTCCGAAGGGGTTCTTGATGAGCGCCAGCGTAAAGTCACTGGTCGACTCACGGCTGCTGCTTCCCTGCCCGACGACGAAGGACATGATGGTGGCTGCGAGCGCCGCGAAGAGGACCCCCTGCCCGGCCGCGGAAAATCGCTTCCCGGGTTTGTTGTCGGATTCCCTGCGGTGGCCTAGGACGGCGTTCCCCAGTTGCCAGAGGGCCAACGCAGCACAGGCTCCGAAGCAGGCCCACAGCAACAAGGGACCCAGAGGCTGCAGGGCGAGTTGGGCGACAGCTCCGCTGACATCGGCTTCTCCGCTGTTCCCGAAGGCCAGTTGAAGGGCAATGCCGCCAATCAACGCGTGAAGGATGCCGCTGACGGCATAGCCGGCGCGCGCCGCGATCTCCAGGATCTTCGAGTTTGAGGCTTCTTCGGCCACATCGGCGGCCTTCTTGATCTCTTCCTTAATGGCAAGCCTCCTGACAGTTTGTGGCTGCGATCCATGGTGCCACTTTGGAACAGGGGAAGGCCACGCAGGGTGTTGCAAAAGGTGCGGCGGTCGGCGCTGCCGACGGGTCAGTACCGACGGGTCAGTACCGACGGGTCTGTACCTACGGGCAACTACCCCGCGAACTAATGTCCGCGGACTAGTACCCGCAGACCGACTGGGGCCAGATGCTGCCGAGTCCACCGCCCAGCGGGTTGAACTGCTCGCGGATGGACGTCCCGGGGCGCGACTGGGCAGACGGCTCGCCGGCCCTGAGGGCCTTGTCGGCACCGAACGATTCGGGAGCCATGCGGGCTGCGCCCGTGGCGGACATGTCAGTGATCTGGTCGGGCATTTCGGCGGTCCTTCCCGGAGCTTCCCATCAGCACGGTTGGCTGTTAGTTCAACCATGGGTGGGGGTCCTCAAGAAGCACGCCGGGTCATCTCAAGATTGGCTCAAGATTCCAGCCCCGCCTGATCGTAGTGCGCTTCGGGAAGGTTGAAGGGGAGGCCTGGTGCAGCATGCGCGCCAGGTAATGCCGGTCCCGTGTTCCTCGTTGAAGGCGCCCCGGCCCACAGCCACGCTTCTGGACTGTCCGGGGGTCGCGCCTGGGGCCCAATGACCGGCAGGGGTTTGGTTCAGGCCAGCAGTTGCTCGATGTCCGCGAAACTCATCCCTGAGGCGACAGCGAGGTCCGGCAGTTGAGCCCCCGCGGCTGCTGCTGCAGTAAGCGCCTGGTTCATGTCGTTCTGTGCTGCATCGACCTCCCATTGAAGGCTCTCGAGCCGGGCCGATGCGGTCCAGACCGCGCCCAGCAGTTCGGATCTTCCCAGTCCCGGAAGCACCACGGGCCGGTGGTCCGGGGTCCGGGTTTCAACCAAGGAGCCGGTTTCTGACTGCTGTAGCGCTTCTCCACTCAGTACTGCTGTCATGATCACTCCTCTTATGGTGACATCTAGCTTGTTTAGCTAGTTATACGGAATTCTAACTAAAATTCCCGAGAAAGCCATGGAGAAGGATGCGGCCCCGGATTCGCGCCGCGCGCACCGCCGTCGGGATGCCCGCAGCGGCAGCCGTGCATCCCCCAGCGGTAGCGACGCATCCCCACCCCCGCGCACCGCGTCGGCACCTCGGCCCCGCGCACCGCCGTCGACATCTCCGCAGCGGGGACCGACAGTGGACCGGAAGGCGGGAACGGTCACGCCGTAACGTCGCTTTCCAATAAATGATCAATATGCTTACTATTCAGTCGCATGAGGCGCACCGGCGTGGAGTCCGCCCGAGGGGGAGGGCCGGCCGGTGCCGGAGAGGAGCTGAACGTGAGTAACGAACAGGATCTGCCCCCGCTGACCGACGACGAATTGCTGCAGCAGCAAAGCACCGCCCTCCCTGACAAGGAGGTAGCGTCCGTGTTGGACCTGAACGCGGATCTCGACCTCGCCATCGACGCCGCCGCGCCGATCGACCTCGCTGTAGCGGCCAACGCCAACGTCGCGGCACCCATCGATGCCGCTGCCGCAGCAAACATCCTTTCCTTCGGTTCCGAGGCCCAGGCGCTGTCCGATCAGGGTGTCCTTATTGACCAGAACATCGCCGCCGACGCCGCAGCGGAATCAGCCCAGGACAGCGCGATCGACCAAGGCAATGACACGATCGACGGCGGGACCACCGCCGCGCCAACCGGTGACGACGCCGCTGCCCCGGCTGGCGACACCGACGGGGCCACTGACCTCGGCGCCCTCCCCACCGACCCAACAGCAGCCCTGGACGGCGACCTGCTGAACGTCAACGTGGACCTGGACGCCGATGCGGATATCGCCGCGCCGATCAACGGTGCTGTCGCCGCAAACGCGAACGTGGCAGCGCCGATCGACGCAGCCGTGGCGGCCAACATCGGCTCCATCGACAGCAGCGCCACTGCCGTGTCGCAGCAGGACGCCATCATCAACCAAAACATCGAAGGCGAAGCGACAGCCAACGCCAACCAGCAGTCCGACCTGCAGCAGTAGCCCATGAGGATCGCCGACGGCGGGCCGTCCACCACGGGCGGCCCGCCGCACACCTCCGCGCTGCCCGGAGAAAATGCGCTGCCCGAAAAACAACAGCCTGACCTGGCGAATGTGCCGGAGCTGCCCGTCCTGGCCGATGGTGTGCAGTTGCTGGGTGAGACGAAGGGTTCGGGCTACCGCGAACCGCCGTCGCTGGTCCGGCGCGCTGACGGCCAGGTCCTGCAACTGACCAGTTTGCTGTTCATGGTGCTCGAGGCTTCCAACGGCACCCGGACGCTGGATGAGATCGCCGCGGAGGTGACGCCCCGGTTCGGCAAACACGTCACCGCAGGAAATGTTGCCGCCCTGATGGCCTCCCACCTTCTGCCCCTGGGGCTGCTCCAGTTGGCCGACGGCTCCCAGCCCGGGTTGAAGCGGGCCGACCCCCTGCTGGGCATGCGGTTCCGCTTCACCGTGACCGACCCGTCCATGACGCGGCGGTTGACCGCACCCTTCGCCATCCTGTTCCATCCCTTCATCGTCTTCGCCGTCACGGCAGCCTTCCTGGCCGCATGCTGGTGGGTTCTGATGGTCAAGGGACTCGCCTCGGCAACACACAACGCCTTTGACAATCCGGGACTCCTGCTGCTGGTGTTCTGCGTAACCATCCTCTCCGCCGGGTTCCACGAGTTCGGCCACGCTGCCGCCGCCGCCCGTGGCGGGGCCGCTCCAGGGAGGATGGGGGCCGGGTTGTACCTGGTGTGGCCCGCCTTCTTTACGGACGTGACCGATTCCTACCGGCTGGGCCGCGGCGGCCGCCTGCGGACGGACCTGGGCGGCCTTTATTTCAATGCCATCACCGCCGTGGGCATCATGGCAGTGTGGTTCCTGACCCACGACGACGCGTGGTTGCTGGTGATTGTCACCCAGGTACTGCAGATGGTGCGTCAGCTCCTGCCGCTGCTCAGGTTCGACGGTTACCACATTTTGGCTGATGCCACCGGGGTTCCGGACCTCTTCCACCGCATCAAGCCCACGCTCCTGGCATTGCTTCCCAGGCACAGGAAAAACCCGGAGGCACAAGCGCTGAAGCCGTGGGCCCGGGCCGTGGTCAGCGTGTGGGTGCTGGTGACAGTGCCCCTCCTGGTCATCAGCCTCCTGCTGCTGGTTGTTGCCCTGCCCCGGCTGCTAGGAACTGCGTGGGCAAGCGCCACGGGCCACTATGCTTCACTGGCCGAACCCGCGGCCAACGGCGACCTCGCCGGTGCTGGTGCGCAGGTGCTCGCGCTCTTGGCCATCGCCCTGCCCATTGCGGGAATCAGCTACATGCTGGTGCGCCTGCTGCGCCAGTTCCTTCGAGGCTTGTGGCGCAAAACCCGGGGGAAGGCAGGCCAACGCGCCGTGGCACTGGTGGCTGTCGCAGCAGTAGCTGCCGGACTTGCCTGGGCATGGTGGCCGGCTCCAGGCACCTATACGCCAGTGAGGCCCTATGAGCGCGGAACACTCCTGGACGCCGCTCCCGCCATCTCGTCTGCTGCCGGCCCGGCCGGGTTGTCAGAGGGCAGGCCCGGCCAGACAGTGACCCTGTGGCCGGAGGGGCTGTCGTTGCCTACACGCGACAACCCCCAGCTCAGCCTGGTCCTGGTACCCCGGACCGGCACGGCACAGACCGGCAGCGTGTCCCCCGGCCCGGGTGCCGGCGCCGAAAGCCGCGTGCCGCCGTCGTGGGTTTTCCCTTTCGACAAACCGCAGGCGCCAGAAGCGGACGGCAACCAGGCACTGGCCGTCAATACCACGGACGGCTCTGTTGTCTACGACGTGGCCTTCGCCCTGGTCTGGGCGGACGGCACAAAAGCTGTGGACACAACCAACGAAGCGTATGCCTTCGCGTCCTGCGCCGGATGTGCTGCCATTGCGGTGGGCTTCCAAGTGGTGCTGGTCCTGGGGCAGGCCGATGTGGTGGTGCCCCGGAACCTGTCCGCCGCGGCCAACTACGGCTGCCTTTCCTGCGTCACGTACGCGCTGGCCAGTCAACTGGTGCTGACCCTGGACGGCCCGCTCAGCCCGGAAGGCATGTCCACGCTGGAGGCCCTGTGGCAGGAGATCGCCGAATTCGGACGGAACCTCCGCAACGTTCCCTTGTCCGAGCTGCAGTCCCGCCTCTCCGCTTACAAGGACCGGATCGCGCAGCTCATCCGGTCCGACCCCGGCGCTGGCGGAACACCTGCATCCGACGGCACTGCCTCGCCAACCAATCCGCACACGACGCCATCACAGGCCCCTTCACAGGGACCGGGAACCGGTACAGCACTTCCGCCCCAACCCTCGTCTGCTGCGCCGGCCTCGCCTGCGGCGTCGGCCTCGCCCGCGCCTGCTGTCCCCGCATCCACGGCCGTGCCGTCACCGGCACAACCCCAGCCAGCCCCTTCAGTGAGTGCCCCGCCAGCCATCACTCCCGCCCCGTCTCCTTCCCAGGCTCCGGCCGGAGCAGGACCAACGACGCCGGCCCCGGGCACGGACGGCTAGGCGCGGCGCCTCCCCAGCACTCCGTCCGGTTGTAGGCAATAATGAACAACTGAACACAAGTGAACGATCGCTGCGGAGGCCACCAATGTTGTCCGAGGACCGCCAACAGCTCATCCTGCGGGAACTGGCCCTGTACGGGTCCGTCAATGCCGCCGAATTCGCCGCCAAGCTGGGGACGTCCGGCATGACAGTGCGGCGGGACCTGGCCCTGCTGGCCGAACAGGGGCTGCTGGAGCGGGTCCATGGCGGAGCAGTTCCCCCGGGTGGCCGGGCCATCTCCAGCGGGGCACCCTCCAGCGGCGCGCTTCCCGCCGGGGCGCCCTCCAGCGCCGCGCTTTCCAACTGGGCGCCCTCCCCCGGCGCCGGGGCCGTCCGCAAAACCTCGTGGCGGCCCGGCGGAAGGAGGCCGTTGGCGACGATCGGGATGATCGTGCCATCGGCGTCGTACTACTTCCCCGGGGTGATCCGCGGTGCCGAGGCCGCAGCGCAGGAGGCGGGCGTCCGCCTGGTCCTGGGCGTCTCCAACTATTCGGAGGCAGAGGAGCAGCGGCAGTTGCGACGCTTGTACGACCACGGCGTGGACGGCATCCTCATCACGCCCAGTGCAACGTCCCTGGCCGGCACGGAGACGCTGGAACTGCTGGCCCAGGCGGAGGTTCCCGTGGTGGTGGTGGAGCGGTCCATCGACAACGCGCTGGACCATGGCCGCTTGGAAGCAGTCCGGAGCGACCACGTCCGCGGCGCCGAGATCGCGGTCAACCACCTCCTCGGGCTCGGCCACCAGCGGATCGCCTTGTGCCTGCGGGAAAACAGCCCCACGGCCCCGCCGCTGATCGAAGGTTTCCACCTCGCCTTGGAGCGGGCAGGCAAGCCGCGCGACGATTCCATAGTGCGCACCATGACGCGCGCCCAAAACGATCCGCAGGCCCATCGGTTGATGGTGGGCGGCATCCTCGACTGGTGCGCCGCCTCCGGTGTCACCGCGGCGCTGGTCCATACGGATGAAGACGCCCTCCAGTTCGCCAGCGTGTGCCAGGAGCGGGACCTTCCCGTTCCTGGCAAGCTCGCCATTGTGGCCTACGACGACGAAATTGCGGCTTTGGGGGCCGTTCCCCTCACAGCGGTGGCACCACCAAAGTACGACGTCGGCCACCAGGCTTTGGTGATGTGCCTCAACAGGTTGGGGGTCCGCCGCGGCAGCACCAGCGCCCTCCAGCGCGTCAACCTGTCACCCGCACTTGTGGTCAGGGACTCGACGGAACCCTAGCCCGCGAGCTGGCTGTTTGTGCTCCAGGTTGCCATCGAGCGTCAGCTCAGCGAGCCGCGCCGGGTTGTTCACTTCTGTTTACTTCATTGCTCATGTTCACTTTTGGGTATTGCATGGTGCTCAGTCACAACGTGCCTAGAGCACACCACGACTTCGCATCGTGAACTTCAAAGGAGAACAGAATGAAGCGTCGCCAGCTTCTGCTTGGGGCGGCCAGCCTGATGGCCAGTGCCGCCTTGGTAACCGGATGCGGCAGCACCCCGGCCGCCGCACCCACCCCAACACAGGACCCGTCCGGAAACATCACGTTCTGGTCCTCGTTGGCCGGGATGGACAAGGTCGCCGAGGCCTTCAACGCCAGCCAGGACAAGATCAAGGTCACATTCGAAACAGTGCCGAACGGGGCGGCAGGCGGCTATGCCAAGCTGTCAACCGCCATCACAGCCGGCAACGGCCCGGACGTCGCCACGATCGAGTACGCCCAGCTTCCGCAATTTGTCAGCAACGGCCAACTCCAGCCGCTGGATGGCCTGATCGACAAGTCTGCGACCGTGGACAAGCTGACCGATGGAACAAGGTCCCTGGTGCAGCTGGGCGACCAGACCTACGCACTCCCCTACGACGCGGCCCCCATGATCATGTGGTACCGGAAAGACATGCTGGACAAGGCCGGCGTCGGAGTTCCCTCCACCTGGGAGGAGTTCGAGGAGGCGGGCCGCAAGATCAAGGCCGTCGCGCCGGAAGCCCATTTGGCCAGCTTCAACCCCAACGAGGCAACCCTCACGGCCGCTTTGTCCTGGCAGGCCGGCGCCAAGTGGTTCGGTACCGAGGGCGACAGCTGGAAGGTTGGCATCAACGACGAAGCCACCCGGAAGGTCGGCGCGTATTGGCAGAAGCTGATCGACCAGAAGATCGTCAAGGTCCAGCAGTCCTTCAGTGACGAATGGTCGGCAGATTTGGCAAGTGGCGCCGTCGTGGGTGTCCTGGGAGCCAATTGGAGCGCCACCGGCATCCAAAAGCGGACCGAAGCCAGCGGCCAGAAAGGCCAGTGGATCGCAGCGGAAGTTCCCCACTGGGGCACCCCGGCAGACGCCTTCTACGGTGGATCCAGCTTCAATATCACCAAGAGCAGCAAGAACCCCGCCGCTGCCGCGAAGTTCATCGAGTACCTGGCCACCAGCCCTGATGCGATCAAGGCCAGGGGTAACACCGGGTCGGCGTACCTGGCCTTCCCCGGACTCACGCCCGTGGCGCAGGAAGCATTCGACGCCGGCTTCTTCGGAAACGATATTTACGAGGTCTTCGACAAGGCCTATTCCACGATCGTTCCGGGGTGGCAGTGGGGTCCCAACTGGGACATCACCAACACCGCCCTCAAGGACGCCTACGCCAAGCTGACCACCGGCGGAAAAGTCGTCAACGCCGTGCAAACCGCGCAAACCGCCACGGTGGCCGGACTCAAGCAGAACGGCCTCTCCGTCAAGGAGTAGGCCCGCGCGGCAAGGTGGCTTCCCCACTTCCGGGGAAGCCGCCCCGCCGGCGAGGAGATAAACAATGGCACACACCAAAGCGCCCCCTGCATCGCGGGCCATGGCCGGAACGGGCGGCCGGACCGCAGCCCTGTTCCTGGTTCCCTTCTTCAGCGTGTTCACCCTGGCCATGGTGGCACCGGTGGTCTACTCGATCGTCCTCAGCTTTTACGCCCAGCAGAAGTCGGGCCTGGGCTTCGGCGAGGCAAAGACCACGTTCGTTGGCCTGGAGAACTACCTTCAGGTCCTTCAGTCCGAGAGTTTCGTGGGCGGCATCGGCAGGCTCGCGCTGTACTGCCTGCTGTACATCCCGTGCATGGTGGGCGGCGCCCTGGCCTTCGCGCTCCTGCTGGATTCCGCCGTCGCGCGGGCCAGGAAGCTGTTCCAGCTCCTGGTGTTCCTCCCCCACGCCGTGCCGGGAGTCATTGCGGCCCTCATCTGGGCCTACCTCTACACCCCCGGCGTCAGCCCGATCGTCTCGGTCCTGGAGGGCGGCGGTATCTCCTTGAATTTCCTGGACAACCACATGATCCTGCCGTCCATTGTGAATATCGCCGTATGGGAGTGGACGGGATACAACGTGATCATCCTTTTCACCGCACTCCAGGCCGTGCCCCGCGAAATCCTGGAAGCCGCCCGGGTGGACGGGGCCGGGGAAATCCGGGCTGCCTTGTCCATCAAGCTGCCACTAATCCTGCCGGCGCTGAGCGTGATCATGCTGTTCACCATCATCGGAACCCTGCAGCTGTTCACCGAGCCGTCCATCATCTCCAAGGCCACGGCCTCCGTCACCAGCACCTGGGTGCCCAATATGTGGGCCTATGATGCCGCGTTCAACCGGCACAACCTGAACCAGGCCGCAGCAGCCTCCATCATCATCGCGCTCATGGCCGCCGTGCTGTCCTGGGCCGTGACCCGCTTCAGCTCAAGGATGAACAAGGCATGAGCACCTCCACTCCTACCCGCCCCACGGGCATACCCGTCTCCGGAAGCACAGTTGGTCCGCGCGGACCGCACCGCAGCGGCAGGACCGGCCGGCTCCGGACCCACAAGGTCCGTCCGGGCGCGTTCGCCAGTGCCTTTACCGTCAACGCGCTCCTGCTCCTCGGGTGCGCTTACATGGTCCTCCCTGTTCTGTGGTTGTTCTTTGCCTCCACCAAGAACGCCTCCGACCTCTACGCGACGGCTGCCTACGCCTTCGGGCAGCCAGCGTTCTTCGACAACGTCAGCGCTGTCATCACCCAGGACGGCGGCATGTTCCTCCGCTGGATGGCCAACTCGATGTTCTATGCAGCGTTCGGGGCTGTTTTCGGCGGGCTGATCTCGGTCATGGCCGGGTATGCGTTCGACAAATTCCAGTTCCGCGGCAAGGACTCATTCTTTGGGGTGGTCCTGGTGGGCGTCCTGATCCCCAACACAGCAACCGTGCTGCCGATGTACCTCCTGGCCTCGGTCTTCGGGATCACCAACACCATCTGGGCCATCCTGATCCCGGTCCTGTGCAACCCGTTCGGCGTGTACCTGGCAAGGGTCTACTCGGCGGCGTACGTTCCGGCGGAAACCCTGGAAGCAGCCAGGGTGGATGGCGCCGGGCCGATCCGCTCCTTCTTCTCCCTGGGACTGCCGATGATGATGCCCGGCTACATCACCATCGCGCTCTTCCAGTTCGTCGGCGTCTGGAACAACTTCATGCTCCCGCTCGTCATGTTGCAGGACCAGCAACTGCTTCCTGTCAGCGTCGGCATCTCCATCTGGCAGGGGTACTCCGTCCCGCAACCGGAGTTCACGCCCATGGTGATCACCGGCTCGCTGCTCTCGGTCATTCCGCTGTTGGTAGCTTTCATCATGCTGCAACGCTTCTGGAAATCCGGCCTCACCGCAGGGAGCGTCAAGTGACACTGAAAGTGGCCCTGGCCATGCCGGCCCAAACGGCACGCGCCGTCTTCCCGGCCCGCAGCCTGGATCCGCTGGAGCCCTCGCTCACCCTCCTGAGCCGGGACCCCCTCCAGGATTTCCGCACCCAGCGGGCGCAAGCTGTCCTGCGGGAAACCGACATCCTCCTCACCGGCTGGGGCTGCCCGATGATCGATGATGACGTCCTGGATCACGCGCCACAGCTTAAATACGTCCTTCACGCCGCCGGAAGCGTGAAACACCACATCGGTGCCGCGTGCTGGGAGCGCGGCATCCAGGTCAGCTCGGCCGCGGATGCCAACGCCATCCCCGTTGCCGAGTACACAGTGGCCATGATCGTCCTGGCCAACAAGCGCGTCCTCCAGATTGCCCGCGTGCTGCACACCACCCACGCGGAGGTCCTCCCGGAACAGCTTTTCCCGGACATGGGCAACTACCGCAAGCGCGTTGGGATCATCGGTGCCTCCAGGATTGGCCGGCATGTCATCCGACTCCTGCGCGACTACGAGCTGGACATCGTGGTGGCGGATCCGTACCTCACCGAGGCTGAGGCCGGTGCTCTCGGCGTCGAACGCGTGAGCCTGGACCAGCTCGTGGCGACGTCCGACATCGTGAGCCTCCACGCGCCGTCGTTGCCGTCCACCAGGAACCTGATCGATGCGGAGCTGATCCGGCGGTTGCGTTCCGGGGCCACTTTCATCAACACAGCCCGCGGCGAGTTGGTGGACCAGGATGCACTGCTGGCCCGGATTCAACGCGGAGACCTGTACGCAATCCTGGATGTCACCACACCATGGGTGCTCCCCTCGGAATCGGCGTTCTACACCCACCCCAATGTCCTGCTGACACCGCACGTAGCAGGGTCGTTGGGCAATGAACTGGAGAGAATGGCGTCGAGTGCCGTGGCCGAAGCACTCCGCCTGGCACGCGGCGAACCTCTGCGGTTCCCGGTGCGGGCGGAGGACCTCGCCTTTACTGCCTGACGGTCCGGGCGGAACGCACGACGGCGGCTGTCACCAGGGCGGAAACCCGCGGTGTGCGTCTTGTCCTCCTTGACGTTCTTCCTGTTCGCCGGGTCAGGTTACGTGGTGTTGGCGCACCCCTTTGCGGAACGCAGCGCACCCATTCCCGCCCCACGCACCCCTCGTGGAATGCACCGCACCCTTTGCCGCCCCATGCACCCAGGATTATGGGTGCGATCGGCGCAAACGGGTGCGGCCCACGTGGGTCATCCCGGGGTACGGTGCGATCGGCGCAAACGGGTGCGGCCCACGTAGGTCATCTCGGGGTACGGTGCGATCGGCGCACACGGGTGCGGCCCACGTCGGTCATCCCGGGGTACGGGTGCGATCGGTGCAAACGGACGCGCAGCCAAAGTTGCAGGCGCACCCGCTTCCGCCAGGCGCACCCCTTCCTGGAGTGCAGCGCACCCTTTGCCGCCCCAAGCACCCAGGATTACGGGTGCGATCGGCGTACACGGGTGCGGCCGACGTAGGCACCCGGGGGTAGGGTGCGATCGACGCACACGGACAGTCCACCGAGCCACGTGCCAAACAAATGCCAAATCAGCCAATCTGTGCCAAAACGATTTGCTGTTCAGCGCCGATCACTCTAGAACCAGAAAATCCCCGCCGTCAAGAGGTCGAAAATTTTCTGCGAACACCGTTGACACATCCGCCCAGCCAGCCCTACTGTCAATGCCAAGTCGTTTTGGCAAAACGATTTTTCAAAGCCAAAAGCAATCCCACCATCTCTCTGCAATTTCCGTTCAAGAGAAAGTGAGTCGACAGCGATGTCCACTCGAAAGACCATCTCCAAGCTCGTCACCCTTGGCGGGCTGTGCACCGCCGTCGCACTCGTTGCCACCGGTTGTGGCGCCGGCGGCCCCGCACCATCCTCCAGTGGATCCGGCGGCTCAAGTTCGATCAACGTCCTGGTGGAAGCCGGCGGCCATGCCGAACTCACGGGTGTCGCCGAGCAGTGCAAGAAGGATGCCGGAGTCGACGTCAACTTCGTCGAGCTCCCCTACGACGGCATGTTCAACCGCCTCTCCAGCGAATTCAGCTCCGGCAACGTCTCCTTCGACGTGGCCGCCCTGGACTCCGTCTGGCTTCCGAGCTTCAAGGACGCCGTCCAACCCATCGACGAGCTCTTCACTGATGAGGCCAAGAAGGACATCTTCCCCGCGCTCGTCAAGGAAGCAAACGTGGACGGCCACTTCATCGGCATGCCGGCCTGGACCAATGCCGAGATCATCTTGTACCGCAAGGACCTCTTCGAAGACGCCAAGAACAAGTCCGACTTCCAGGCCAAGTACGGCTACGCGCTCGCAGCACCCAAGACCTGGAAGCAGTACCAGGACATCTCCGAATTCTTCACCAAGGACGGCATGTTCGGCACGGACGTCAAGGGTGCCGTGGAAACCGAATGGCTGGCCCACGTGCTCCAGGCCGGGTCCCCCATGGTGTTGGACAAGGACAACAACGTAGTCATCGACAATGCCGCCCACAAGGAAGCCCTGGACTTCTACGTAAGCCTCACTAAGTCCGCCCCGAGCGGTGCAGCACAGGTCGACTGGGCAGCAGCGCAGAACCTGTTCAACCAGGGCAAGACAGCCATGACGCGCTTCTGGGCCCACGCCTACCGCCAGATCCCCGCCGATTCCCCGGTTGCAGGAAAAGTGGGTGCCGCAGCGATGGTTGGCGGCAGCGCCGGCGTCGCGGGTGTTCCGGGACCGTGGTACCTGTCAGTTCCCAAGGCGACCAAGAACACCGAGGCTGCCAAGAAGTTCGTGAAGTGCGCCTACGACCACAACAGCATGGGCATCGACTCCAAGCTCGGTCTGGCGTCCAGGATCAGTGCCTTCGAGAAGTACCAGGACCAGCCCGGCTACGAGAGCTTCAAGCCGCTGATCGAGACCCTGAACGCCCCTGCCACGGCAACCCGTCCGGCGACAGCCAAATGGCAGCAAATCGTTGACACCGTCCTGGTCCCGCTGCTGCAGAAGGCAGTGGCCGGCGGAGACACCTCGGCCCTCCTGGCAGATGCCAAGAAGCAGATCCAGGACCTCCTGAAGTAAGACTCCGCGGCCGGCACCGCCGGAACCCCAAAGCAGTGCCGGCCGCGGCACCACACAGAGAAACACCCAGCAGAAAACAACCCAGCAGAAAAGAAAACCGTGCGTATCTCCGATCGCCGCTTTGCCCTCTTCCTGATGACGCCTGCGGCCCTGTTCCTGGCCGTTTTCGTCGCCTACCCGCTGTTCCGCCTGGTGGCTGACAGCTTCTTCAAGATCTCGCCCATCGCCGGCGGTCCCCGCGACTTCGTGGGCTTCCAGAACTACGTCACGGCTTTCACGTCCGAAGCCTTCACCAGCGCGGGCTGGCGGACCCTCGCCTACACGGTGGTGGTAGTGACCCTCGAGTTCGCGCTCGGGCTCGGCATGGCGTTGCTTTTCACCGCTTTGGGCAAGAAGTCCCAGATCTGGCGGACCGTCTTCCTGTACCCGCTGATGATCGCCCCGATCGTGGCCGGCCTGCTCTGGAAGTTCCTGATGATCGACAACTTCGGACTCATCGGAACCCTCCTCCACCAGGCGGGGATCCTCTCGGACCCGAACCAGATCGGCTGGCTGTCCGACCCAAGCATCGTGCTGTTCTCGGTGGCCATCCCGGATATCTGGCTCACTACGTCCTTCATGTGCCTGGTGCTCTTCGCGGGCCTCCAGAACATCCCCGGCGACCTGATCGAGGCAGCCCGCCTTGACGGTGCCCGAGCCCCGGCACTCCTGTTCCGGATCATCATCCCGCTCCTGCGGCCTGTGATCGCCGTGGCACTGGTGGTCCGCGGAATCGACGCCGCCAGGGCGTTCGACACCATCCTCATCCAGACCAACGGCGGCCCGCAGTCGGCCTCCGAGACCATGAGCCTGCTGATCTACCGCACCATGATCCGCTTCGGCGATCCGGGCCTCGCGAGCGCCATGGGCACCATCTACCTCCTCGCGATGCTCGCCGTCGCCTTCTTCGCGGTGGCCACCATTTGGCGGCCAGGAAAGGACAGCTGATGAGCACCGCAGAGTCCACGTACGACGGCGGCAGGCGGGGTCCTGCTTCTGTCCCACCGCAGCGCGGCAACGGAATCGCCACACGGGTCGCCGCGGCGAAGCACCCCCGCGAAACCGCCGTAAACACCGGGCCCGGGCTGCCGGCGTCGAACGTCTCCAATGCGCAACCGCCGCGCAGGCGGCGCGGGGTCAACCGGGAAGGCCTGGAAGCAGGCCGCCGCAGCACCCGGACCATCCTGTGGATCCTGTTGGCCGCGGCCATGGTGCTGTACGGCTTCCCGTTCCTGTACCTGCTGTTTACCTCGTTCAAGACGCCGATCGACACCATCGCCGTCCCTCCGACCATCCTGCCCAAGGAATGGACGCTGGAGAACTACGTGAACGCGCTGGGCCGGGGCGGGGTGGTGGCGTCGTTCATCAACAGCATCCAGACGGCCGTGATCAGCACGTTGCTGTCCTTGGTCCTGGCCATACCTGCGGCCTACGGCATCACCCGCTACAAGACACCGAGTGGCCGGGTGTTCATCATGGCCGCCTTGGTGACCCGTATGGTTCCGCCGGTGGCGATTGGTATCCCGCTGGCGTCCATGATGGCGTCGGTGGGCTTGGCCGACACGCCCATTGCCTTGTCGATCGCGCACACCACCATCTCGCTGCCCCTGTCCATCTGGCTGATGTCCAGCTTCTTCGAAGCCGTCCCGCGGGACCTGGAAGAAGCGGCCACCGTGGATGGCTGCAGCCGGTTGGGCGCCCTCTGGCGGGTGGTGATCCCGGTGGTCTCGGGCGGCATTGCGGTGACGGCGATCTTCGCCTTCCTGGCGTCATGGAACGAGTTCCTGTTCGCACTGCTCATGACCGCCATCCGTTCGCAGACCACGCCCGTGGTGATCGCCAACTTCCAAACGCAGTTCGGGCTCGACTGGGGTTCCATGACGGCCCTCGCGGCCGTGTACTCGATCCCGGTCATCCTGTTGACCCTGCTGCTGCAACGGAAGATCGTGGCGGGCATGACGCTTGGCGCGGTCAAGGGCTGACTCCTGCACGGCCAGCACACCGACAACGAAGTAGCCTACTGATAGCCCCACCCGGGCATCACAAACCATAAGGACGTGGCAGAGAAGATGAGCAACAAGAACATCGGTATCAAGGACGTGGCCGTCGCCGCCGGTGTCTCCGTCACGACTGTCTCGCACGTCCTCAACGAGGTCTCCTATGCCCGGGTCAGCCCCGAAACCAGGGACAAGGTCCGGTCCGCGGCCGAGCAGCTCGGCTACGGACCCAACCGCCTTGCTCAGGCACTGCGAACCCAAAGGACCGGCATGCTGGGGCTGGTCAGCGAAGAAATCGCCACCACGCCCCACGCAGGCCGGATCATTCTCGGCGCGGACGAGGCTGCCAAGGCCCGGGGTTACAACCTCATGATCATCAACACGCCGGGCTCGGCCAGCCTCGAATCCCGGCAAGCTGATGTGCAGGCGTTACTGGAGCGGCGGGTGGACGGCATCCTCTACGCCACCATGTATCACCGGAATGTGGACCTGCCATCGAACCTTGGCAGCGTACCGTCCGTCCTGGTGGACTCGGTGGCCACGGGAGGGAACATCACGGCCGTGATCCCCGATGAGGCGGGAGGTGCGCGTGCCGCCGTGGGCGCTTTGCTGGAGGCGGGCCACACCAAGGTGGGCTTCATCAACAACACCGACGACGTTCCGGCCACCCGCGAGCGCCTCCAGGCTTTCCGGGCCATGCTCACCGAAGCAGGGCTCGACGGCGGCGGCGCACCTGTGGAGTCGGAGGTCTCCGAGGTGCAGGGCGGCTATGAAGCAGCCCGCCGGATCCTGTCCCGCGAGGACCGGCCTACGGCATTGTTCTGCTACAACGACCGCATGGCGATGGGCGCCTACCGTGCCGCCGCAGAACTGGGACTGTCCATTCCGGCGGATCTGTCGGTGGTCGGCTTCGATGACCAGGAACTGATCGCCGCCAACCTCTTCCCGGGCCTCACCACTGTGGCCCTCCCCCACTACGAGATGGGTGCCTGGGCCACCGAGCACCTGATTGACGCCATCGAGGGAAAGACAGACCTGTCCCTCCTGACGCTCCACCCGACCATCCTGGGCTGTCCCCTGGTCCGCCGCGATTCCGTTGCAGCACCTCGCTAACGCCCCATTACCAACCTCAACGTCCCCAAAGGAACGCCCCCATGTCCAGCAGCCTTGATGCCGCACGCCCGGAAACAGTCCCGGGCACGGAAACCACCCCGGAGGCCACCGCCAGATTCCGGCCCGCCATCCACTTCACGGCAAGGGACACATGGCTGAATGACCCCAACGGCCTGGTTTTCCACGATGGTGAGTACCACCTCTTCTTCCAGAACAACCCCTACGGCAGCGTTTGGGGCAACATGTCCTGGGGGCACGCCACGTCCCGCGACCTGCTGCATTGGACGGAACACCCTGTGGCGATCGCCGGTGACGACACCGAGGACATTTTCTCCGGCAGCGTGGTGGTGGACCACGGCAATACGTCCGGCTTTGGCTCTTCGGAGACGCCTCCGCTGGTTGCCGTGTACACGAGCGCTTTTAAGGAGGCGTCGGCGCACCACGGAACGCAGGCCCAGTCCCTGGCCTACAGCACCGACGGCGGCATGACGTGGGAAAAATACCCAGGGAATCCCGTTTTGGCCCGGAATTCAGCGCATTTCCGCGATCCCAAGGTGTTCCGGTACCAGGGTGGGCTTGGTGCGTACTGGGTGATGGTCGCCGTCGAGGCCCAGCAGCAGAAGGTGGTCCTCTACCGTTCAGACGACCTTAAAACCTGGGATTTCCTCAGCGACTTTGGCCCCGCCAATGCGGACGCCGGTGAGTGGGAGTGCCCTGACCTGTTTCCCCTTCCCGTGGACGGTAATCCGGACCGCATCACGTGGGTGCTGATCGTCAACGTGAACCCCGGCGCAGTGGCGGGTGGATCCGGCGGCCAGTACTTCGTGGGCCATTTCGACGGCGCCAGCTTCGTTCCGGACGCAGCTTCCCTTGCGGCGCCTTCCGGAGTTTCAGCCATTGCCGACCCTGCCGCACGGGCGGACGCGCTGCAGCGGAGCTTGTGGCTGGACTGGGGGCGGGACTGCTACGCCTCGGTCTCCTTCAGCAATGTCCCGGACACCCGGCGGATCATCATGGGCTGGATGAACAACTGGGACTACGCGAACGAGCTGCCCACATCGCCGTGGCGTTCGTCCATGACGTTGCCCCGGGAACTTCGGCTTATCACCGTCGATGGCTCGGCGCGGTTGGTCCAGCAGCCTGTCCTTCCCGCACAGTCCGGCGCGGGGCAGCTCATGGACCCGGGCCCCTTTGAGCTGCGGGACTCATCACTCAGGTTGCCGGACGTCGAACCGGGCAGTGCCTACGCGATCGAGGCATCCATGCACCTCGCCGGAGCTGAAGGCGCCGAATTCCTGCTCTTCGGCAGCACCGATCAGACGCAGGGCACGGTCCTGCGCTATGACACAGCGACATCGAGGCTCACCCTGGACCGCCGGCAGTCGGGCAACACCGGTTTCCACCCCAAGTTCCCGTCCGTTGAGTCAGCGCCCGTCGCACTGGACCGTGGTGTGCTCAAGCTGCTGATCGTTGCAGACCAGTGCTCAGTGGAAGTCTTTGCCCAGGACGGCAGGGTGGTCCTGACCGACCTTGTTTTCCCGGACGCCCACAGCGTGGAGAACTGGCTCACGGTCGGTGGAGGCCCGGCAACGCTGCTCAAACTCACCGTTTGGACGCTTACTTAAAGGAGGGGACTACCATGACACACCAAGCCCACAGCCTGAGCCCCGCTTTCCAGGCCCGTTACCCAGAGGGAATCCACACCATGTCCGGCAGCAACTACTACGACGTCACCACGTGGCCCGTGGGCAACCCCTTCGAGGACGTTGGCCACGTCATCAACAGCATCATCGCCGACATCAAGCAACGGCAAAACGCTACGGACGTCAACGACGGCGGCAAGCCGGGGGCGGTGATCCATCTTCCGCCCGGCGACTATCGCCTGAAGACACAGGTGCTGATTGACATCAGCTTCCTCACCATCCAAGGCGCGGGCCATGGTTTCACGTCATCGAGCATCCGGTTCAACGTCCCGGGCGAGGAATGGCCTGATCTGCACGAGCTGTGGCCCGGGGGCAGCAGGATCCTGGTGGACCTTCCCGCCGGCGACGGAGCGGCGGAAGCCCAGGGAGCCGCCTTTTACGTCGAACGGAGCGGCAGCCCGCGGATCAGCTCCGTCGAATTCACCAATTTCTGCATCGACGGCCTGCACTTCAGCGCAGACGGCTCTTCCTTGCCGCCGGAGAACACCTATGTCAACGGCAAAACCGGTATCCATGTTGCCAGTGCCAACGATTCCTTCCGCATCAACGGCATGGGATTCATCTACCTGGAACACGCGCTGACCATCCACAAAGCCGATGCGCTCTCCATCCACGACAACTTCATTGCCGAATGTGGAAACTGCATCGAACTGCGCAGCTGGGGGCAGGCCTCCAAGATCACCGACAACCTGATCGGAGCAGGTTTCAAGGGCCACTCCATCTACGCGGAGAACCACGGCGGGCTCCTGGTCACTGCCAACAACGTCTTTCCCCGGGGTGCCGACAGCGTCCATCTTTCCGGCGTCACCCGGTCCAGCGTGACCAACAACCGCCTGCACTCGTTCTACCCCGGGATGGTGGTCCTGGCGGCCAACAGCTCCGAAAACCTCGTGGCCACCAACCATTTCCTGCGGGACCACGAGCCGTGGACACCCTTCTTCGGCATCGACAACGGCCTGGACGACACCCACGGGTTGCTCACCGTCCACGGCAGCGACAACTCAGTCCTCGCCAACCACTTCTCGTTGGTCATCGACGCGGACAGCACCCGGCCGCCGGGGGCGACTCCCGTCATCATCAGGCTCACGGACGGAGCCGGCAACATGGTCTCCACCAACCACGTGGTGGCGAAAGATGTCCATGCCACATCGAGTGAGTCCTGCTTCGAAGCGCAGGTGGACGCCCTGTTGACCACCCGGACCACCGATGGCCTGGACGTGACAACAGTCCTCGTTGATCCCGGATCGGTAAGGAACACAATCCTGGATTCCGGCACCGATGCGCAGATCATCGCGGACAGGGCAGTCAATGCGCTCCGGACCACGCCCGGCTTTGCACGCGGTGCGGACAACCCCCAACGGCAGCAGTGACGGGCAGCCCCTGCCTGCTGCCAAGAGCGGACTAGTTGTACTCACCTTTGATCACGAAGAATGAGCCGCGGATTTCCCCGGCCAGCTTGGACTTTTGACGGGCAAACTTGAAGGTTCCGGCCAGTTCTGCCGGGACCTCCATGCCCTGGGAGAGCTTGAACCCCACGGCACGCTTGCTGCCGGGCTCGAGTCCGTACAGGACATTGATCGACAAGCCGGATTCGTAGAACACGTAGGTCCAACGGGTGCCCTCCACGTCGAAGGACGTAACTTCCAGGGGGCGGGATTCCATGACAAGGTCCCGCTCCTTGAGCACCCTGTTCACGTAGTCGACGATCTCCGGAGCCTCCTCTGCAGGTACCACCGTGAACTCGTGGTCGTACTTGTTCTTGAAGTAGCGGGCCTCGTTGGCCCGCAGTCCGGCCAAGGCCCCGGCCACTGGCGAAGACTCCAGGCCAACGGTGGAGACCTCCTGGAAATTGACGGTGTATGGCATGGTGCTCCTTTGGTGGGAATCCGATGTGGTCTTCAGCCTAGGACCAGCCGTCCTGCGGCGCTTCTCGGATCCTGCTCACCTAACCAGAGACATCGGCTGCCGGCGGGTATCATCGGCAGGGAATCCTTATGAAGCTGGGGGGGACTTTACTCACATGTCGGGTGCAAGAGGGCAACTAACTTTCGCGGACGATGTCAGCCGCGACCTGGAACTGCGCGAATACGGGCTGGACCCGTCGCTTGAATCCAACCTTCTTCCCAATTCCGCCGTCCTCAGTGCCCTCCAAAACCTGGTACGGCTGGCCACCGAACTCTGTGGCGCGCCTTTTGGCGTCGTCAACATCATCAGCGCGGAGTACCAGCACCAGATCGGCGCCTGGGGAGTTGATCCCGGGGTGTGCTCACGCGACGACTCCATGTGCGCCAAGGTTTTCCTGTCCCGTGAAAAGACGGTGGTTCCCGATGCCTCCCAGGACCCGCGCTTTGCCGACAACCCCTTTGTGACGGGCGACATCGGCAAGGTGCGCTTCTACGCCTCAGTGCCGCTGCAGACCGACTCGGGATTCGTCCCCGGCACCCTGTGCGTTTTCTCTGACAAGCCGCAGGAGCTGTTGCCCCAGCAGGTCAGCATGCTTGAGATCCTGGCCAAGCAGGTTGTTGAGCTCCTGGAACTGCAGCACCGCACGGTCCAGCTGGACCGGACCTATGCCGAGCTCAAGGACAGCAATGCCAAGCTCGCGGGATTCGCCGGCCGGGTCAGCCATGATCTCCGCATCCCGCTGACCACCATCCTTGGCTATGTGGAAATGGTGGAGGACGATCCCGATATCCAACCGGGGAGTACGCCTGCCAAGTACCTGGAACGCATTGGGGCTTCAGGACGCCGCATGCTGGCCATGTTGGAAGATGTCCTCAGCTACTCGCGGGTGGGCGGGGGTATCCACCCGGTGCGGGTGTCGCTCAAGGAAGCAACGGACGACGTCATCCGTGACCTGGGCATCGAGGAGGACGGGCTCGTCGAAGTGGATGATGTGTTCCTCCATGCAGACCGCGGCCAATTGCGGACCCTCCTCCAGAACCTGCTGACCAATGCCATGAATTACCGCAGTCCGGAGCGGGACCTGCGGATCCGGGTCAGTGGTGTCTCGAACTATCACGGAGCAACGATCTACGTGGCCGACAACGGGAAGGGGATCGACCCGGAGGATCGTGCCAAGGTCCTGGAGCCCCTGGTACGCCTGCGCCGTCCGGGAGACGGGCCGGGCAGCGGCTTGGGACTGGCCACGTGCAGCAGCATCGCGAAAGCACACGGCGGCGAACTGATGCTCCGGGAAACCCCGGGCGGTGGAACCACTGTGGCAATCAGTTTCCCGGCCGGGAGCTAGCTTCTGCGGGTCTTCTGAACGCCACCCGCGGGGCGGCTATCCCGGGCAGGAGACAAAAGTGTGGGTGGCCTGCCTACTGCCAAACAGACCACCCAGCATGCCTTCGGCTGATGCGAGACACCTTTAAGGTGTCAGCCGCGGCTCAAGAATTCCGGAAAAAAACCTCAAGATTGCCTCAAGATCAGGCTCCTTAGGATTTTCCCCTGCAGATCCTGCGACTATACCTCGCAGGTCAGTCGCGGCCGCCGCCCTTGGCGCCTTCAGGTTTTCCGCCACCGGGCTTCGTCTCGCTCTTGCCTCCACTCTTCACGGCTGCGGGTTTTCCTCCGGTGCCGCCCGGCACGGCCTCCTGGACAGGCACCTGAACCTGCTGCGCCGGGACCTGGACGGGAACCGACGCGGGTTCCGGGATGCTGGCAACCTCCGCAGCAGGAACAACCTCGGCGGACGGCACAGGGTCGGGGGCCGCGGGGACGTTATGGAGGGGCTCGGCGATCGAGACGTCGGATCCGGCGGGCTCCGTGGACTGGTCGGGCGTTCCGGAAGCGACGACTCCCTGGCTCAGGAGGGCCAGTGCCACCGGGATGGTCACAGCCGCAGCGGCAACTCCGCCCACCACCCTGGGGTGGCGCTTTCCCACCGCACCAAGGACGGCCAGGGTTCCGGTCTGCCTGTCAGGCCTGCGCCGGCGTGCCCTGCGGGTCTGCGGAGGATGCGAAGCGTGGACGGGTTCGGCATGCACCCGCCCCGCCGAACCACCAGGCAGCGTCTCGAAGGCGACAGCCGAGCCACCCGGCACCGCCTCGAAGGCAGGAAGGATCGCGGTGCCGGAGGTTGCGTAACTGCCGCCATTGGCCAGCATCTCTTCGACGTCCCCCGCGGCGGGGCGCAGGCCAGGGTCCATATCCGTCATGGCGCGGAGCAGGGCCGTGAGTCCACCGGGCAGGCCCTCAGGAACCTCGGGTGCCCTGTGCAGCCGGGCCGACGCGGTTTCAACCGGAGTGCCCGGGTATTCAGCCCTGCCGGTGATGCATTCCAGGAGCACCAGGCCCAGGGAGTAGATGTCGCTGGCCGGAGTCAGGTGCAGCCCTTGGGCCTGCTCCGGACTGAGGTATTGGGCCGTGCCCACAGTGAAGCCCGTGGCTGTAAGGCGGTTGTCGTCCATCACCAGGGCCACGCCGAAGTCCGCCAGCTTCACGGACTGGGCCTCACCGGATTCCTCCGAGACCAGGATGTTGGCGGGTTTGATGTCTCGGTGGATCACCCCATGCCCATGGACCTGCGCCAACGCGCCGGCAAGCTTCACGCCGATGCGGGTGGTTTCGGGCACTGTCAGTGGCCCTTCGGACAACACGGCCCGGAGGTCACGACCCTCGGCCAACTCCATCACCAGGTAGGCCCGCTCTTCATCGTTGCGGGTATCGACGCCTGCGTCGAAAGCCGCTACGAGCCCCGGGTGGTCGAAAGCGGCCAGGAGCCGCATTTCCGTTTCCTGCCGCGTTCGGAAGGATTCGTCGCCGGAACCAGACAAGAAGAGCTTGATGGCCACGTCCCTGCCGAGCAGCAGATCCTGCGCCCGGTAAACGGTGGACATCGCTCCCCGCCCCAGGACGGGTCCCAGCCGGTAACGGTCACCGATGGTGTCGCCGTCACTGCAGCCGGGGCCGTTGAGGTCCACGGTCTGTTGATTGTCGCCCACGAATTGTCACGCCCTTCAGGCTTACCCGGGTGCTCCTGAACCCAACCACTGTTCTTTGCTTCCAGGTAACGCCGTCGATCAAACTTTCACGTTGCCGCGCGGCTGGATTGGGGGCCAACCGCTGCGACTTGAGCATCCCTGCGTCAAAACAGCATCATCCGGATCACCAGATAAGTCATCAGGATACTTACTACTCGCCGGGGAAGGCAATGTGGGGCTGCTGAATGTTACTGGGTGGTCACCTTGGCCCGTCAACTCCGCCGCGGGCGGCACCCACCGCAGGAAAACGTACGACGGCGACCTGCCGCCGTCGTACGTTCAGTCCTCAAAGTTGGTGGCTACCGAGCCGTCGATCCGCCCGGTGATGATTTCCGCGGCGATGTCGTGGAGCTTTTGGTTCCGGTGCTGCGAGGCTTTCAGCAGGTAGCCGAAGGCGGCCTCCTGCGTGCACGAGTTCTGGGACATGATGATGCCGCACGCCAGGTCGATGGCCGTACGGCGCTCCATGGCTGCCCTGAGGTCCTGGGCCAGCAAATCCGCTGCCGCGATGCGGAGGGCAAGGCGCAGCGCCTGTCCTGCCATGTCACCAAAGACCCTGGCTTCCTCCACGGCCTTATCCGTGAAGAGGCCGGGTCCCAAGGCAAAGAAGTTCAGGGCGGCAGAGGCGTCCTCCCCCAACTGGAGGGGAATGCCCAGGACGCTCCGCGCTCCGGCAGCGCGCAGGTTCTTGACGTAACGCGGCCAGCGGCTGTCATCCTCGATATCGTTCAGAAGCACAGCTGAGTTAATTCGAAGTGCCTCCAAACAGGGGCCCTCCCCGATGGCCTGCTCAATCCCGTCCAGGAGTATCGCGTCATCGCTGCTGCCCGCGATGGTGATGGCGCGCTTGCGGCGATGAAGCGTCACGGCGCATTCGATCCGCGAGCCCGTGGCACGGCTCAAGGTGACAGCCGCATAGCGGGTAGTGCCGTCCAGAAAGCCCTTAATGTCATCGGTCCCCGACACGAGCTGGTGGAGTCTTTGGAAGTCCTCGTTCTGCTCACCCGTTTCCACGGAACCCATGCTAGTAGGACACGTATCGGCCCGACAGGGGTCCGATTTCCGTGGCGGAGAGAGTCACTCCAGGTGCGGATCGTCGCCGCTGTCCTTAAAGACTTCACGGCTGTAACTGGCCCTCCGGCCGTCCACCCCCAGGGCGTCCAGCGACTCGTTCAACGCGTGCGCCAGCAGATCACGCTCCAGCGGCGGAAGGGTGAGGGCGCCGTAGACATAGGCCTGGACTTCAACCAGGCGCGACATCCCGCCGATGCTGAAATACTGCATCCACACATGGTCGATCTTGATTCCTGCCGCCTCGAAGGCAGCCCTGAACGTTCCGCGCTGTTCGTCCTCGTCTCCAGGGACGGCCATCGATTCACCCCCGGTCAGGAGTCATGTCCAGACAGGCCATCAATGACTTCCTGTGCGATGTCCCGCAACGTCCGGCCCTCCCTGGTGGACCTTGTAATGAGATGCAAGATGGCTTCACCTTCATCGAGGCCATGGCTGGCCATGATGATTCCCTTGGCAGTACCGACCACATTGCGCTGCAGCAAGGCTGCTTTAAGCTGCTCGCTCATCGAGGAAACCCTGTCCCGGGTCTGGATGTTGACCAGGAAGATGGCCGCCTGTGCAGCCAGGGTCTCCAGGAGGCGGACCAGACGCGGCGACGCGAGTTGGGGGTTCTCCCAGTAGATCTTGATGGCACCGAAGGCCAGGCCGCCGGAGACCAGCGGAACACTGATGCAGGAGCGCAGGCCAAGGTCGAAAGCGGCAGCACCCCGTTCGGGCCATCGGCTGTCCAGCCGGACATCCTCCACAATGACGGGCCGTCCGGCGGCCCACGCCGTCAGGCATGGACCCTGGCCCATCTCATACTGCAGGGCGTCGGCTTGCGCCACGAGATCGTTGGTGGAAGCAGTGCTGCTGCGGTAGCCGTCCGGCTCGATCAGGGAAACACCCGCGCCGGAGGCATCGTCAGCAGCCAGTACGGCGGCTTCGGTGATGAGGTTCAGTGCGGCGTCGACTGTTTCCTCGCTGAGGAGCATGCCGTTCGCCCAGGCAAAAACCGCAGCCAGTTCGCCAGGCAGCGGCAGTTCAGTATCCATGACTGCTCCACTCCGTGATTGTTGGCCTGCGCAGGAAAGAAGTTCCCCGTGCTTCATCCCAGCACACAAAGCACCGATGCTCCACTTCTGCGCAGGACAAGTTGCATTCTTCCGTGGAGGGATTATCGGAGCAGGAGCCCGCGGTCCTCCGTGACGTCCTGCAGGTCATCCAGTGACTCGGCGGACCAGCACGTGTCGCAGTGCATAACGTAGTCGCGCGCAGCCGGGCCTACCATGTGCAGACCGGCGTAGGACTGGTTCCTGGAGTGGCGGACACGGTGGAACCGCTGCTTCCTGAGCGCGGCGCCAAGGGCACGCTCGGACACGGGAGTGCTTCCTTGCAGGTGGCACCAACTGATGTAGAGGCCGTACAGGGTGTCGAAATCCAGGCCTTCAGTGGTGTCTTCCTCATACACCAGGGACTCATGGATGAATTGGGGCAGATCGTGGCGAATCATGGCAACCTCGGGATTAGTAATCGTTGCCGGACTGCATCAGCTCTGACTCTTTCACTATAGGCTTCCCGGGTCACACAAGCCATGGGTTCAGGTTGTTGCCGGCAGTCAGGGCAGAATGGACATCATGACCCTTACCACCTTCGCCCTCGTCCGCCACGGCCAGACTGACTGGAACGCAGAGCGACGGCTGCAGGGCGCCACGGACATTCCGCTCAACGAGATTGGCCGCGGACAGGCCCGGGATGCCGTGGGCATCCTTTCCGGCTATGAATGGGACACGATCGTTTCCTCGCCGTTGAGCCGGGCCGCAGAGACAGCCGACCTCATCGCCGAAGGCCTTGGGCTGAAGGTAGCGCGGCGGGTACCCGCGTTGACCGAACGGAGCTTCGGGGAAGCAGAGGGGCTGCAGGCAGGGCCGGAACTGGAAGCCCTCCGTATCGACGGCGGATTCCGCGGCGGCGAGAGCGACGAAGACGCTGCCAACCGCGGCATCGCAGCACTCCACGAACTGGCCAGGGAGTTCCCCGGACAGCGTGTGCTGGTGGTGGCACACGGGACCCTGATCAGGCTGGCCCTCAGCAAAGCGATCGGACGGACCTTGGACAGTGTGCAGAATGCCGTGCTGAATCTGGCGCACCACCATGTGGACGATGGATGGCGCCTGGAATACTTCAACGGCGAGCTTCTGACGTCCCCTGTGGACGCCTGACTTCCTCAACGGACAGGCCAGCGAAGGTGGCTGGCCGCGGCGGGTAACCCTGGGCGGCTGGCCGCCGCGGGTGGGCCAGGCTCGCCGGGCGGGTGGCCCAGGCTCGCCGGGCGGGTGGCCCAGGCTCGCCGGGCGGGTGGCCCAGCCTGGACGCAGCGGGTAACCCTGTGCGGCAGGCCGCCGCGGGTGGCCCAGGCTCGCCACAGCACCCAGGTTATTGACATGGGCCATGCCACTTTGCGTATGCTCGACGCAGTCAAGAAGTTGGCCCCAACGCTCCATGCCTTGGAGGTCAGCATGCCTCTCGCCGCCGCCCGCCAATCCCGCTTGACCGGATCCAGCTTGGCCGGATCCCCCAGGTCTGGATCCAGCTTGGCCGGATCCCCCAGGTCTGGATCCAGCTTGGCCGGATCCCCGGGAGCTGGATCCCCCGGGTCTGGATCCCCTGGAGCTGGATCCCGCGAGGCCGGATCCCCAGAGGCCGATTCCGCCGGGGCCGATTCCGCCGGGGACAAGGAGCCACCCACGGGCGCTGTCACCACGGTGACAGCGGTGGTGTCACTGGCGGCCGACTGCTGGTTCGAACTCCAAGTAGCCCAATACCCTGGCCTGGTGGTGCACGCGGCACGCCTGGAAGATGCTGAAACGGCCGTCGTCAACGCGTTGTCGCAGCTGACCGGCAGGGACCCCGGGGAGTTCGAGGTCCACCTGCAGTACTGACCAACCCGGTACTGACCAACGCCGGGCTCGATCAGCCGCAGTAACGGGCCTAGCGCTTTTCCAACGCTGTCTTCAGTGCCTGCACGAAGTCCGGGTACGCCGCCGCGATCTCTTCAAGGTCCACCGTTTGGGGAAAGTCGATGACGGGCTGCCGCTCAGCCAGGTAGTGGGACGTTTCCTCGACGATCCGTTGCCCGTCATGGCCCTCCAGCCCGGACTCCCCCAGGAAATCAGAGGTGACCCGGAAGACCGATTCCCCGGTCTGCCCCTCCGACGCCCAGCGGACCACGTATTCATCCTGGTTGACAAGTTCAATGTCGAACGACTTCTCCATGGCAGCAGCCTACGCCGGGAACCCGCGTCCCAGGGACATGTAAAGATCAGGCTCCTTACTTCTATACTGGCCGTGTGATGGCAGCATTGTGGTTTGGATTGATTGCCTCCAGCGCCCTGGTGATCGGCGCCCTGGTCGGCGTGCGGTTCGAACTGCCCAAGCGGCTTCTCGCCATCCTCTTGTCCTTCGCTGCCGGCTCCCTGATCACGGCCCTTGCCTTTGAACTCTTTGAAGATGCCTACGAACAGGGCGGCATCCTCAGGGCGGCGCTGGGTCTCGCCGCCGGAGCCGTGGTTTTCACCGTCCTGAGTGCGCTGCTGGACCGCTGGGCGCAGGCGGGCAACAAGACCAAACCTGCCGACGAAATCCAAGGCAGCCCCAAGCTCGACACCGACGCCGCCGCCTCCGACAAGCGCGCTACCTCCGCCTCGACGCGCGGCGCCGCCGGCATGGCCCTGCTGGCGGCAGTAACCTTGGACGGCGTCCCGGAAAATGTGGCCCTGGGCATCTCCCTGCAGGAAGGCTCCGGCGGCCTTGCCCTCCTGGCCGCGATCTTCGTATCCAACCTGCCCGAAGCCCTGGTGGGCGCGTCCTCCATGCGCAGCCAAGGCAAGACCGCCGGCGCCACCATGCTGCTGTGGACCGTCTGCGCCGTCCTCCTTGTGGCCGCGGTGATGCTGGGCGCAGGACCATTGTCTTCCGCGGATCCGCAGACCATCTCCCTGCCGCTCGCTTTCGCCGCCGGCGCCGTCATTGCCTCCCTGGCCGACACGCTGATGCCGGAAGCCTACGAACACGGCGGCCCGGCGGTGGCGTTGAGCACGGCAGCGGGATTCGTCCTGTCGTTCTCGCTGTCGCTTGCCTGAGTGGCAGCCGCGCAGCACCCCGGCTTAACGCAAGAAAGCGCACGACGGCGACCTCCCGCCGTCGTGCGCTTTGTCGCCAGGGTGCCTGGCTGATTTTCTGTTAGATATCGGTGCGGCGTTCGACGATCGTGTCCGGCGCGCCGCGGCGCTCCACGACCGTGTCCGTACGCCGGGTCCGGGTGCTCAGGATGATGGAAACGATGAGGCCGATGACTCCGGCCACTATCAGGATGTAGCCAATAAGAACTTGATCAACAAAGGGAATGAGTCCCGGGGCAAGAGCGAAGGCCAGGATCGCACCGATCGCGATCAGGGCTATGGAAGAACCTATCCTCATGGTCGTGCTCCTCTCGTGGTCGGCGTCCGGAGAACGGAAGAACCCGGACACTGCCGATATGGTAAGCATACTGACGGAGAATGTGGGGGCACCAGAGCTTTGTGCCTTGCATTGTCCGCCTTACGTCGGGCCGGTTCTTTCAGGCCGTGCCCGTAAGGAGTAGCGTCGGGCGTAGCCAGGACGCCGACGGAAGGATCTGATGCCTTGCCCAGGATTGAGGACTACGCGATCATCGGGGACCTGAACACCGCGGCTTTGGTGGGCCGTAACGGGTCCATCGACTGGATGTGCCTTCCGCGTTTCGATTCCCCCGCATGTTTCGCCGCACTGCTGGACACAAGCGAAGCCGGCCGCTGGCTGATTGCACCCGCCGGTGCCCCGGGCAACTGCACCAGACGCCGGTACCGGCCGGACACGCTCATCCTGGAAACCGAATGGGAAGTTGACGGCGGCGCAGTACGCGTCACCGACTTCATGCCCGTCCGCGACGACGCCGTGGACCTTGTGAGGATCGTGGAAGGGCTCTCCGGCGAGGTGGCCATGCGCGGCGAGGTGGTGCTTCGCTTCGACTACGGCCGGGTGGTGCCCTGGGTCCGCCACAGCAAACACGGCATCAGCGCAGTGGCGGGACCCGACTCCGCCTACCTCACCACACCGGCCCCCTTGCGGGGAGAAAACAAACACACCGTCAGCGAGTTCACCGTGCGAGCGGGAGACCGCATCCCCTTCGTGCTTCGCTGGGCTCCGAGCCACGAACCCGAGCCGCGGCGCATCGACCCCTTCAAGGCGTTCGACGCCACCGATTCGTTCTGGCGCGAATGGATCGCCAGGAGCGAGATGGAGGGCAAGTACAAGGACCCCGTGGAGCGGTCGCTGATCACGCTAAAGGCGCTGACGTACGCTCCCACCGGCGGGATCGTGGCTGCGGCAACAACCTCCCTGCCCGAACAACTTGGCGGGTCCCGGAACTGGGATTACCGCTTCTGCTGGCTCCGTGACGCCACGCTGACGCTGCAATCGCTCCTTGCGGCCGGATACACGGAAGAAGCCGCAGCTTGGCGCGAATGGTTGCTCCGCGCCATCGCCGGCGACCCCTCCGAGCTGCAGATCGTCTACGGCCTGGACGGCTCCCGCCGGCTTCCGGAAGCGGACATCCCCTGGCTGTCCGGCTACGAAAACTCCCGGCCGGTCCGCACCGGCAACGCCGCTGCACCCCAACTCCAGCTGGACGTGTGGGGTGAAGTCCTGGACGGGCTGTCACTGACCCGGGCTGCGTCACCGCCGGGCACCGTGGATACCTCGTGGGACATCCAGGTCGCGTTGATGGAGTACCTCGAAGGCGCCTGGGACAAGCCCGATAACGGACTATGGGAAATGCGCGGACCGCGCCGCCACTTCACGCACTCCAAGGTCATGGCCTGGGTTGCGGCAGACCGCATGGTCAAGGCGGTCAGGACCTCTGGCTTGCCCGGACCGGACGACCGTTGGGCAGCACTGCGGAGCGGGATTCACGCTGATGTGATGAGGAACGGTTTCAACGAGGAACTCAACTCATTCGTCCAGTCCTACGGCAGCAAGGAACTCGACGCCAGCTTGCTGCTGGTTCCCCGCGTCGGCTTCCTGCCGCACCGCCATCCCAGGGTTGCGGGTACCGTGCAGGCCATCCAGGAGCGGCTCACGGAAGATGGCCTCGTGCTGAGGTACCGGACAGAGTCAGGTCACGACGGACTGACCGGGCATGAAGGCGTATTCCTGGCGTGCTCGTTCTGGCTGGTGGATGCTTTGCTGGGACTGGGCCGAGGGGACCAAGCCACCGCACTGTTCGAGCGCCTGCTGTCACTCCGCAACGACGTCGGCCTGCTCAGCGAGGAATGGGATCCGGCCTCCCAACGACAACTGGGCAACACACCGCAGGCCTTCAGCCACTTCCCGCTGATCCACTGCGCACTGCAACTCCACCACGGCGAAGCCCACGGCAGCGACACTCCATTGCAGCGGCCCAAGCATCCCGAACGGGGATCCGGCCAACTGCCCAAGAACGCCATGCAGAGCGGCCCGGGCACGAGTCATCCGGCCCCGGAGAAGCGGCCGGAAACCAGTCGGTGACCTACGGCTCGGTCGTCTGCTCGTCAGGATGGGCGGACTCCGCTTTGTGCCGGGCCTCCTCCAGGTGCTGGTCGAGTTTGCGCTCAGCCTCGCGGCGGCGCTGGCCCACGGTGCTCATCTGCTGTGTGGTAGGTGAGCCCTGCTCCGTGTCCTGTTCCTTGTTCATGGCCATCCGATCTGCGGCCTTGCTGCGGTAGCAGCAGGTGGTGGGCCAAACGCCCGACGGCGACCTCCCGCCGTCGGGCGCTGACCCTACTGGTATTGACCCCACCGGTGGCGGAAATCCCGGGGCTGACACCCCTTGGCTTTGGACTCCGTCAGCCCTGGAGGGGGCTAGTGGGGGCTAGAGCCGACGGGTCTCGTCGGTGCCGTCCGTTTCGATGCGTTCCTTGCGGACTTCCTCGTTGACGGGGACGTTCTCCGTGACCGTGTCCTTCTCCAACCGGACCCGCTCCACCGGGACGGTTTCCTTTTCCACCACCGGACGCTCCTCGTGGAGGGTCACCTCGTGCTCACTCTCGGTCAGGTCCGGGCCCGAACGTGCATCACCGGCGTTGGCGTCCGTAATGGGCTCACGCTCCAGACGGACCTCCTCGCGCTGCACGGGAACCGTGGTGCTGGCGAGCATGGCGTCTCCTTGGAATTCGATGTGTGGTGCTTTTCATGTCCGGCGGCCTGCTTCACCGGTCTCAGTATCCGGGAGCGGAGTGGGATCGTGGAATCGATCGTTCTGCATCACGGATTGGTAATATTGTAAGCATGCTTAGTGTTTAGTTGGCAAGAGGGAAGGCAAAAATCGGGTTTGTGTTTCCCTCTCACGTCCCACCGGGTTTACCGGCGTTCCGCTCACATATCCCGACGGTTTTCCGGCGATCCGCTCGCACATCCAAACGGGTTCACCGGCATTCCTCTCACATATCCCGACGGGTTCACCGGCGTTCCCCTCGCACATCCCGACGGGTTCACCGGCGTTCCTCCCGGACATCCCTTCACCGGGTTTCGCGGCGTCCGTTCCGCCGGTGCTCCTCCCGGACATCCCTTCACCGGGTTTCGCGGTGTCCGTTCCGCCGGTGCTCCTCCCGGACATCCCTTCACCGGGTTTCGCGGTGTCCGTTCCGCCGGTGCGGTGGTTTTCCACATACGGGATGTTGGGTGGTTACATAGCGGCGGCGGGTTGGGAGGGTTGGTTCATGGGAATCAACGGACAGGTCGCGGCCCTTCGGGCAGGAACATCCGCCCTTGCTGTCCCCACACCCGCTCCCGCCGGTGGCGAAGTGGAGGAGGCGTTGGAAGAGGGCGCCGCCGCCCTCGAAGCCCTGCGGAGCGCGGCCGGTTCGGCGGCACGGCTGTTCGATGTCCAAGAGGCCGCTGACTTCGCCGGCCGGGTCGAAGACCTCGCCCGGACCATTGGATACCTCCAGATAGTTGCAGCCCAAGCAGTCGAACGAACCCGCGAGGCAGCCAAACACACCCCACACACCACCACCGCTTTCGCTGCCGAAACCGCCGGCGCGGGTGCGGGGGCGGGTGCGGGGCCGGGATGGCGGACCGGTTGGACCGAAACCGACAACACCCTCGACACCGGCAACGCCCCCGACACCCCAGGCACCCCAGGCCAGGACCCTGCCGACCAAACCGGAACCATCCCGGCCCCGAAAGAAGCACGCACCACCGCCGGGGAAGGGAGCACCTCGGCCGAGCTGGCTTGGCAGAACAGGTCCGTACTCGATGACGGATACCGCAACACCGCCGAATTCCTTCGCGCCCGGCTGCGGATCGAGATCCGCGAAGCCCGGCGCCGCCTTGCCTTGGCCCACGACACCCTCCCCGGAACAACAATCACCGGCCAGCCAACCCCCGCCCGACACGAAGAGCTCGCCCATGCCCTGGCCACCGCCCAAATACCATCCCGCTCAGCAACAATCATCACCACCGCCCTGGACCAGGTCCGGCACGCCGCCCATCCCCAGACCTTGGCCGCCATGGAACACGCCCTCACCACCACCGCCACAGAATCCGACCCCGACTTCGTCGCCAAAATAGCCCGCCGCTGGAGCGACCGCATCGATCAGGACGGCCCCGAACCCACCGAAGAAGCCCTCCGCCACCACCAAGGCGCATTCATCCGCAAACCCCGCCACGGACTACACCACATCGAAATCTTCGCCACCGCCGAACAATACGAAACCCTCGCAACAGCCATGAACGCCGCCACCAACCCCCGTCTAACCCCCACCACGCCAAACAACAGCACCACCACACCGAACGCACCCGGCCCCACCCCAGAAACTCCCGGCACCACGCCAAACAACAGCACCACCACACCGAACGCACCCAGCCCCGCCTGCCTCAACGCCCAAGGCACCGGCACCTATCCAGCCGCCGACACCACCGCCGACACGACCCCCTCAGCAGTCGCAAAGACCTACCCCGCTGCCAGCAAACCCGCCCCGGCCACCGCGGCCGTCATCGAGCACAAATCCTTGGCCCACCCCGGCACCCCACCCCACCGAACACCCACCAGCCACAAGCAACCCACCAGCCCCACGCCCGGGCCCGCCCCGGAACTGGACCGCCGCTCCCGGGCGCAAAAGCTCCTCGACGGCCTCGTCGCCGCCTGCGCACTGGCCCTCAAAACCACCCGTCTACCAGCCAACGGCGGCCTCAAACCCCAACTCACCATCACCATCGACGCCCATGAACTCTTCAACCAGCTCCACCCCACCACCAAGCCCACCCAAAAACACCTCTCCACCGGAACCGCGACCTTCACCGGACCACTACACCCCAACACCATCCGCAAAATCGCCTGCGACGCCGACATCCTGCCCGTCCTGCTCGGAACCGACGGACAAATCCTCGACATCGGCCGTACCACCCGGATCTTCCCACCCCACATCCGCAAAGCCATCACCGCCCGTGATCAAGGCTGCGCCTTCCCCGACTGCACCATCCCCGCCCCCTGGTGCGAAGCCCACCACATCACCTACTGGTCACACGGCGGACCCACCAGCACCAACAACGGCACCCTTCTCTGCTCACACCACCACCACCTCATCCACAAAGAACAATGGAAAATCACCACCCGGAACGGCACCCCATGGTTTACCCCACCGCCACACATCGACCCCCAACAAACCCCACGCCGAAACCACCACCACACAAAACACGCCACCCACGACTCACCTACAAACCACACACCCACAAACCGCACACGGCAGGTGCCGGTGAAGGAGATCCCGACCACGAACAGCGGACCGCCGCCCGAACGCGGCAGGCCAGATTGACTCCTAAGACCTGCTCTCTGAAACAGACGCATGAAACAGACGCATGAATCAGACGCGCCAGGACAACACAGAAGCGCCCGACAGCCAGCGGTCACCAGAGGGTGACCGCTGCTGTCGAGCGCCTCTCAAATGGGCCACGAAATCAGGACACGAACCCGAGTCGGCCTAAAGCATTGCGGTCGTAGCCACCACACGAAGAGCATCGGGCCAGGAAGAGCATCGGGCCGGGAACAGCCACCAGACTCAACACGATCCGGGGGGGACTAAACCAGCCGCCGGACTTGTCGCCAACCATCAGGCCAGCAACCGCCGAACCTACCGAGAGCCCGGCCAGCCCGTGTAGGCCTCGGCGAGGTATGCCTTGCCATGCTCAGACGTGACCACCGAGTGCAACTCACCGAGTTGGCGGGCACGGTCGAAATCATCGGCACCAGGGACGGTGTGCAACATGGACGTCATCCAGTAGGAAAAATGCTGGGCCTTCCAGACGCGGTCCAAGGCACGGTCACTGTAGGTGTCCAGGAGCAACGTGGACCCGCTGGCATAGTAGGACTCCAGGCCTTCGAACAGCACCTTGACGTCGTGGACTGCAAGGTTCAGCCCCTTGGCCCCGGTAGGCGGCACGGTGTGCGCGGCATCGCCGGCGAGGAAGAGGTTGCCGTGCCGCATCGGGGTGTGCACGAAACTGCGGAACGGCAGTACCATCTTCTCGATGACCGGCCCTTCCTTGAGCTCGAACCCGTTGCCGTTCACGCGTTTGCGGAATTCCGACCAGATGCGTTCGTCATCCCAGTCGTCGACGTTTTCCTTCGGGTCGCACTGGAAGTACATGCGCTGCACCGTTTCGGTGCGCTGGGAGATCAGTGCGAACCCGTCGGCGGAATTAGCGTAGATAAGCTCGTCGGCGCTACGGGGCGCCTCGGCGAGAATACCGAACCAGGCGAACGGATACTCGTGGAAGTACCACTTCCGGTTCGCTTCGGGGATCTGGAACCGGCAGTGGCTGCGGGACCCGTCGGCGCCGACCAGGAAGTCCGCCTGAACCTCGAATTCCTGACCGTCTGCGTCGGTAAACCACAGCTTGGGCTTACCTTCAAGATCATGCACGCTGGTGTCCGTGACGTTGTACCGGACGTCGCCGCCGTCGGCCTCACGCCGCGCGGCCAGGTCCATGAACACGTCGGTCTGCGGGTAGAGCCACACGGACTCGCCCACAAGTTCCTTGAAATTGATGCGATGACTTTCGCCGTTGAAGCGAAGCTCGATACCGTCGTGCCGGTCTCCTTCCCGGAGTACACGGTCGGACACCCCGGAATCGACCAGCAGGTTGACCGTTCCGTGTTCGAGGATGCCTGCGCGCACCGTTTCGCTGATCTGCTGGCGGCTTCGGATTTCCACGACCACGGATTCGATGCCCTGTTTGGCCAGCAGGTGTGACAGCATGAGGCCTGCCGGACCTGCGCCCATGATGGCGACCTGGGTGGTGATGGTTGTTCTGGCCATGAGTTCCTCGCTTCTTTGCGCCCCGCCGAAGCAGCGGGCTGAGTCTGGAATCAGTGTGGACCAGACGCCGTGACCGACGTTACAGGGATTCCATTCAACGGAATCCTTCAGTCGGCCAGCAACCGTCCGATACCACGGGCAGCGGTCTGAAGCGCCGGAACCAGCGCCTGCAGCCGCACTTCCGCCAAGGGAACAACCACGCCAAGCGCAGCAACGGTTTTCCGCTTGCCGTTCATCACCGGCACCGCAATCCCCCAAGTGTCAGGATCCACCACGCCCGCAAGCTGCGCGTACCCCTGTTGGGCTGCTTCGGCAAGCAAGTGACGTACGACGTCGACACTCACCTTTCCGGTCGGATCCTGGAACTGCTTGAGGTACTCCGCCTGCAGTTCACGGGGCTGGTTGGACATCAACGCGAGCCCCGCCGAGGATATGTGGACCGGCATCCGTCCGGCAATCTTCGCCCTGTTCGCAACCGAACCGCGGCGGGAAAGGCGTTCGACGAAAAGCGCCTCCCATCCTTCAAGAACAGCGAGGTTCACGTTCTGGTTCAGGACCTGCTGGATGTCCTCCATGAACGGCATGGCCGCCTGGCGAAGGGCCAATGTGGGCGAGTTCCTGTTGACGAGTTCCCATAGCCGGAGCCCCAGCCGGACGCTGCCTCCTGCCCCCAGATCCAGCAACCCATGATGTGAAAGTTGCCGCACCAACCTATGGGCAGACGACAACGGCAGCCCGGATCGTTCGGCCAGCTCGGTCAGCTGCAGCGTTGTCACGCCTTCCGGGAACGCCTGAAGTATCCTGACCACGCGGTCCACCACCGAATCCCCCGATATCGAATTGGCCACGTTGCCTCCTTGCCTGCGCGCTCGCGAGCTTCGTGACGCGGACCCACGTCCGGCCAGTGCCTTGATCAGCACCCCGCTTGACTCACGATAGGCGAGCGCCTTCCATTCAATGGTAGAACGTGTGCTGCGCAACAAGTCCGGGTGATAGAACTCTCATAACTGACCGGCCGTTCTGGCGGGTCAACCGCTCATCACACTTACCGAGGACGCTATGCCAACGATGTCATCTTCCCGCCGCTCCCAATGGCCCGTCTGGCTCTGCTGGCTGGCCATGGTCCTTGACGGCTTCGACCTCGTGGTCCTGGGCACTGTCATCCCTACGCTCATCAAGACCGGCGACCTGGGATTCGATGCTGTAGGTGCCACCTTCGCAGCCACCATCTCCTTGGTCGGCGTCGGCCTCGGGGCATTGTTCATCGCACCCCTTTCGGACAAGTTCGGCCGCCGCAAACTGCTGATCGCATGTGTGGCCGGTTTCTCCCTGTTCACGATCGCCATCGCCTTCGCACCCAACGTCGCAGTTTTTTCGGTCCTGCGAATGTTGGCCGGGCTCGGCCTGGGAGCATGCCTTCCCGCCGCCCTCGCCTACATGAACGACTATGCGCCGGCAGGGTCGGCAGGGAAGTCCACCACCAGGACCATGACCGGCTACCACGTGGGCGCTGTCGCTACCGCCCTCCTGGCCATCGTCATCGTTCCCAACTGGCGGCTGATGTTCATCATTGGTGGCGTGGCGGGGCTGGTGCTCCTGCCGTTCCTGTGGGCCAAGCTCCCCGAGTCCCTGACGGAAGCAGCCCCTTCAGCGGCGGGTCGGGAGCCCAAGGCGAGTGCCGCCGTCGGGCATTCAGACGGCACCACAGCGGCGCCGAAGACCGGCTTCCGCGACCTGATTCAAAAGCCATACCCGTTGGTTGCCGTGGGCATCGGTATAGCGTCCTTCATGGGACTGCTGCTCGTCTACGGACTCAACACCTGGTTGCCGCAGCTGATGGCCGCCGCCGGGTACACCGTCAGCACGGGCCTGACCCTGCTGCTTGTCCTGAACCTGGGGGCCGTGGCGGGCCTGGTCCTCGCCGGTATCCTGGCCGACCGGCACGGTACCAAGAAGATCGTTCTGATGTGGTTCGGCCTGTCAGCGGTGTTCCTGGCGGTCCTCAGCGTCAAGATCCAAAATGAACTGCTGCTCAACGCCGCCGTGTTCGTCACGGGCATCTTCGTGTTCAGTTCGCAGGTGCTGGTCTACGCCTGGGTGAGCCAGCTGTTCCCGGCCAGGCTGCGGGGAACCGCCCTCGGATTCGCCGCCGGCGTGGGCAGGCTTGGTGCCATTGTGGGTCCCGCGGTGACCGGCACCTTGGTTGCCGCGAACATCGCCTACCCCGCCGGGTTCTACGTCTTCGCCGGGGCCGGGGTCCTGGCGGTGGCTGCACTGCTGTTGGTGCCCCACCACATCAAGACAGATATGGATGCCGTGCCGGCGGGAGAACGGTAACCGCCGGCACGACGACTGGAGCCCACGGCGGCCAGGGGGACTAGATCCCCCCGGCCGGCCGTGGGTTTGCTGCTTGGCCCTGAACCAGCGGAATTCCATGTGCCAAGGTTTCCCACGCCCTGCCCAGCAACTGCGGGCCGGCGGCTACGCATCGCTCGCTGTAGCTCTGGAGTGCGGGCAGCGCCTTGGCCACGAAGTCCAGGTGATGGGCCCTGATCATCAGCTCAAGCTCACGGCACTGATGTTCGGTTTCCACCGCGCCCACCATGGCTGATGAAACCTTCAGGCTCAGGACGGCGGTCATGGTTGCCTCTTCATCACCTTCGTCCAGCCCGCTGCAGATGTTCGAGATGCGGCCGGGCAGCATCGAGAGGTACATGGAGCACAGGCGCAGGACTGGTTGGGCATCACCGAGCTCGTCCGCCAGATGTTGAAGTCGACGGTCCTCGAAGACAGGCGTTTCGGCGGGGCTGTCGGCAGGACCCATGGTGCCGGGGGCCGGATGATCGCAAGGGAATTCAGACATCGCCGCTCACCTCCCGACCGGTGGTTCCAGGCGTCCCGTCCCGGGTAGTCCCGCGCGTCCCGCTGGGTCCGGGCATCTCGCTGGCCCTGCGCGCCGCGCTGGCCCCGGGCGTCCCGTCCGGCTTCGTGCCCCATATGGAGGCAAGCATCCCGACCACCAGGACAGCGGGCGCTCCGTACATGAGGGCATTCAGGACGACGGGCTCGCGCAGTGCACGAATGGCCGAACCGACGTAGGGAATCGTGGCCACGTGTTTGTCCACGGTTTCGCCCTGCAGTGTGGCGATCCACGGGTCGACGCCGTTGTTCGCGTCGCCCTTTGTTTGCACTGCCACCTGTCCGTCTGCAGCAGGGGTGATGTCCGTGATCCGATGGGTTTCCACCCGCTGGTCCTCCACGGGAATGTGGTAGGTGATGACGTCTCCCACCTGGAGATCGCTGATGCTGGTGGGGACGGTGACCACAACGTCGCCGGGGTTGATCAGCGGGGCCATGGACCCGGTCAGCATGGTGGACGTCTGATAGCCGAGGACCCTGGGACCTATCGCGAGGAACACGAACATCAGCGCCGCCACTACCAGCATGCACGCGGCGACGATCCTGAAGATTGCACCTGCAATGCGGTGGATACCGCCCCGCTTCATGGCTGCTTTGGGTGCCGCTGCGGACTGCTTCACAGCGGCGGTCTTGGGGGTAGCGCCAGTTGATTCCCCGGTGGAACGCCTGTCACGGAGGCCGGGGTGGTCCAAGCTTGTCAATGCGCTCAATGTCCTGCGTTCCTTCCTCTTGTGATGGCGGTGTTCTGCGATGGTCGGGGGCTGCGATGGTCGGGTTCTGCGGTGTTTAGGTTCTGCGATAGTCGGATGGAAATCCGCGATTGGTGGATTCACGGTTTCACCGGCGGACCTGGTCAGGCAGGGGGGAGGCCCGACCAGGCCCGACGGAGCCTGTGGTGGTGCAGCTACTTGACGGTTTCGGTGCGCTGGGTTCCGGTGAAGCTGAAGGCGATGGTGCTGGCGGCGCCTTGGAAGGTATCGGGGGCAGTGGCGGGGAACGAGGTGGTGACCTTCAGGTTGTCCGTCTTGGAGGATGCCAGTGAGGTCAGGTTGTTCAGGACCTTGTTGGCGGTGATCACGGGAGCGGAGGCCATCACGGTGGTCTTGTTGCCGTTGCAGGCGTAGGGTGCGGCGGTGCCCGTCCAGGGAACGCTGCAGTTTTCAATGGTGAGCTGCAGTCCGTGCGTTACGTCGGTGGTGAGGAGGGAGCCAGTGGCGCCGGCCGACGTCGTCAGTGTGATGGCGTTGAGGTCGGAGTTGCCGGTGTTTCCCAGGGTGACCAGCTTTTCCACCTTGTCTCCGGGGAGCAGCCCGGCCACCGGAACGCTGAGCGTGTTGGAGGTGCCGGATCCCAGCGCGATGGTGACGGTGCCGGCCGTGACTGCCTGGTTTGCCGACGTCGACGACGTGAAGGCACCGTAGGTGCCCATGCCGGCGACGGCGGCCGCGGTGCCTACGAGTGCGACCGACGCGAGGATCTTGCCGCTGGTGGTCTTCAGGCTGATGGCCATGTGGATCCTGTCCTTCCGAGAGGCCACCACTGCGGGCCGGCCGTTTCATCCAGCCTGTCCGGCTGACAGGAATTACTGTGCCGGGGCAGCATCAAGAACCGGTCCTGCAAACCCTCAACTGTTGCTCAGGAAATTCTCAAGACCCAGTGGCGAAGTGCGGAGGCTCTCAGGACGGCAACAATCCGAGCAGCGGGACGGTGACCGCCGTCGTGATGGCCATGGCAGCGGTGTTCCCGATCACCGGGTGGAATCCCTCAGGAAGGCGTGCCGACACCACGCGCGCAATAGGTGGCGCGAGTACCGCCCCCAGCACGGCCCCGCCGACGATGCCCTGCCACGAGCCATTGCAGGCGAGGACTGTTGCCGGGGCAACCGACACGACTGACGCGTAGGTCGCCGCCCACCCGCCGCCCCGGTACCAGCCGCGCCAGAGCACGATGCCCAGCGCAGAGGTGAGGGCCTGGGCGAACAGGATGTGCGGCAGCAGTCCCGAGCCGTACGCCGGGAGCGCCGGATTCAGCACGAACGCGATCGAGACCCCGGCGATCAACCCCAATCCCGCGATTCCGTTGGCGTAGAAGTGTGTCTCGGTGAAGTCCTTCAGGACCCTCTGCGCCGCCCAGCTCGCGTCGGCGCGCAACTGGTTGCCGGCGCGCACTTGGTTGCCGGAGGGCAGCTGGGTGCCGGAGCGCAGCTGGTTGCCGGCGCGCAGCTGGTTGCCGGCGCGCAGCTGGTTGGTGCCCGACGGCGGTGGGCTGGCTTCCGGTGCCGGGTCCTGCTTCCGCAGGACAAGCCAAGGCAGCCTGCGGGCGATCGCAAACGCCACCACCGATCCCGCTGCCATGGCCAGGACGTTGGCGACCACGGCAGGAAGACCGAGCGGAACAGAGACCGCGGGAATGAACAGCAGGGCCAAGGGCGTGGTGGTCAATACCCCAAGGACCGCCGCGGTGAGGCAGGTCAACCACCCGCGTCCGTACATCAGGACCATGGCGGGGGCCACACAAACCAGGGGCACAAACGTGGGCTGCCATCCGCCGTCGAGCATTTTGCTGAACGCAAGGTTGGACAAGAGCAGGCTCAGCATCCCCGAAGCCAGCACCCAAGGCCAGAGGCCGGTACCGTAGCTCAATCCGCCCCAGTGGTCGCTGCCGGCCTCGAGCCCTTTCCGGAGTCCGCGGCGTCGCCGTCCGCACCACCATGCCACGACGGCCCCGGCCAGCAGGCCGATTGCCGCGAGTTCCGATTTGAAGAAGAGCGGCTCGGTCATGTCGCCAAGGAACCAACGCAAGGCGGCGAGGGGTTGGCCGGCGGCTGCTGCGGCCCAGCCGTCGTAAGCGGGACCCCAACCGGGCGAAGCGGCCGCCAGCTTGGTGAGGGCCAGCGACAATCCCCCCACCAGCGCGACCACGCTGAACGCACCCAGGATGGTACCCAGTGCACCACGCTCCTGCGGCCGGTCACGCTGCGGCCTGCCAGACAGCGGTCGGCCAGGCTGCGGCCTGCCGGACAGCGGCCGGTCACGCTGCGGCCTGCCAGACAGCGGCCGGTCACGCTGCGGCCTGCCAGACTGCGGTCGGCCAGGCTGTGGGTGGCCGGTGGTGTCCCGGGCCGAGGAGAGCGTCATTGGTTACCCCCAAGCATGCGGATGCGGCGTAGATCGAATGCAGCGTATCCGAGCCGACGAGGGGTCCCCCATTTGGGGAGTTACGGGGGATTTGTGACCGGCTACCGGTTGATCCGGCGGAGCATCCTGGTGGCTTCTCGCGCAGTCGGCCGCGCTTCCGGGCTTGGATCCGTCATAGCGTGCAACACCATGGACCAACGCCGTAAAACAGTGCCCGGGATCCTTGGTTCAGTCAGCGTCCGGGCAACCATCGATTCAAGGGGCGGCCCGGGGAATGCTTTGGTCCCGGTGAGGCATTCGAGCGCCACCAGACCCAAGGAGTAGATGTCGCTGGCCGCCGTCGCCGGTTCGCCGGCAACTTCCTCCGGACTCAGGTAATGCGGAGTTCCGGACGAGGAGCCGGGCGCTTGATGGCGCGAACTCAGGGCGATGCCGAAGTCGGTCAGTCTGGCCTCGCCGTCGTGAGTCCTGCTGAAGTCCACCAGGATATTGCCGGGCTTCACGTCGTTGTGGATGACGCCCCTCCGGTGGACGTGGGCCAGTGCACTGGCGATGTCCGTCATCCATCCGGCTGTCCGCAGTGAGGACACCGGACCGGCGTGGGTAATGCTTCTGAGGTCTTGACCGTCCACCAGCTCCATTACCAGGAAGTTGCGCGCCTCACCGCTCCCTTGATCAAGGACGGCACGGCCCCCATCCCGGATCCGGACGACGTTCCGGTGCTTAAGCCGGCTGTGGATCTCCAGCTCCCGCCGATACGGGGCGTCGTCGCTGGGATCTTTGGCGCGGAAAACCTTCACGGCAACAAGGTTCGAGGTGCGCAGGTCCAGGGCTTCGTGCACATGGGCTTCGGATCCACCGCCCAGGTGCCGGCCGAGGCGGTACCTGCCGTTCAGTACCGGGTGCCCGGATTCAGGATCCGGACGGTGCGCCGGCTCGCTTAGCCCGGGATCCGCGAGCGTCACCGGACGAGGGTTTCAGCTTCGTGGGCCGGTATCCCCGCCAGCCTGGCCAGTTCCTGAGGCTCGACGCCGGCGTCGACAGCCTTTCTGAAAGCCAGTTCAAGCGTGTTCTGGGCGACTGTGAGCTCCCGCTGAAGGCTTTGCCGCCGCACTGCGGCAAGCCATACGCTGCTGACAGGGTCCACTGCGTCCATGTCCATGCGGAAACCGCAGTCGCATGCCCATTCCGGCCACACTGGCTCTACCGTGACCCACTGCATGGATTCGAAAGCCGGACCGGCCGAAACTGCCATGTTGGAGCCGCAGTGGACAGGGCCGGTGGCGAGCTTTTCGACGACGGCCAGCTCCCCGGCGTCGACCGTGCCCAACGCCGTCCCGGCGGTTTCCAGAATCTTTCCGGCAAGCGCAACACCATCTGCAAGGGCAACCTCGCCAGCAAGCGCAACACCATCTCCAAGAGCAACCTCCTCGCTCCTTGCCACCCCCTCGACGGCCTCATCGACAGCAGCAGCCAGATCGCCTCCGGGCGCGGCTTCTTCTTCGATGGTTGATTCGTCCAGAAGCGGAACGTCACCCTCCGGACCATCCCCGGCATCCGTCGACGGAACGGTTTGGGTATTCTGGACTTCCTGGACTTCCGGTGAGGAATTCGGCTCACGCAGCACTGCTGTCATCGGTACTCCCACTGGCTAGATTCCTAAGTAGCTTGGCAATCTAGTTATATGCTTACTTAGCATTAATGTCCAATGAGGATCTCTTCAGCTGCCGATCTCATCAATGGCGGCCCGCATGCGGCGCAGGAAAGCGGTCACCAAGGCTGCCTCCTCCCCCGACAGCGACTCCGCGACTTCCATCATGCGCTGATGCATGTCACGCAGCGTATTCCGCACCTCCTGGTCTGCGCCAGGAGTAGAGCGCAGGATCAAGGCGCGACGGTCCGTCGGATGAGGCTCCCTGGTCACGTACCCCGACTTCACCAGCCGATCCACCAGGGAGGTCATCGAGGCCGAGGTGACGCCCAGCCTGACAGCGAGTTCCTTGGGCCCCATGTCCTTGCCGGCCCTTTCGGCCTCCAGCAAATACCGAAGGGCAATCAGGTCCGTTTCCCCCATGCCCATGGCAGTCCGGGTCCGTCTGCGCATCGCAGCCTCGGCGGCCCGGTAATCCCTGAGTTCGTTGAGGACGTCGACAGCATCGGCCTGCGGACGGTCGGCCGTGCCGTACCAATAACCCAGCGTCGCGCTTCTGTTGCTCATCACCAACCCCTTGATAGACATATATCTTGACTGTCTAAGCAATTGATTTTAGGCGCAACAGGTCCCTGCACTCAAACCGCCGCCCTAGGCGGACGATCCGCGCACCCTGCGCCAGACAGCGGGGGCAACCACCACCGCGACGCCCACTGAAGCACCGATGACCGTTTCCACGATGCGGTCCCGAAGCAAAAGCCCCGGGTCTACCGGCGCAGCCAGCAGTGTGGCCACCAAAGCAAGGGGCGTGACGAAGATCTGCGCCACCATGTACTGCCTGGCGATGAACATCTCGGCTCCGAACTGGCACACCGCAATCACCAGCACCATGGCCCAGGGAGCCGGGTTGAGCCACAGGATGCCGGCAAGCAACACCAGCCCCACCACGGTTCCTGCGATTCTCTGGATGCCGCGGCTCACCCGATGCCGGGTGGAATGCCCCACCAGCGGCACCACAGCGGCCACCATCGCCCAGTACGTATGCCCGAAGCCCAGCCGCTCGCCCACCAGGGTTGCAATGGTCCCGGCAAGGCCAGCCGCCACCAGGTAGCCGCCGCCCTCCAGCCACATGGCACGCCGCTCGGGAGCCGTATGCCGGATCGGCGGGGGACGCTTCCAGGGTGTGCGATGGCTCTTCACCACACGCGACGACATGCCCACGAGCAGGCAGAAGCCGGTAGTGAGGACTGAGACCAGCATCGCCTCCCATAGCGAGGGCTGCGAGGGGATGGACGCGATCGCGGCGAAAGCGAAGATGTGGAACAGTGAGCCTCCCGGCCTCAGCCGCCACGCTGCCACCACCACGGAACACAGCCCCGCGACCAGGGTGGTGGCCGCCGTCAGGAGCCAGGAGTAGGCCATGCCGTCGATGCCCAGTGCACCCGCCACACGCGCGGTCACCGTAGCCAACAGAATCACTAGCAGCATGAAGCCGCCGGCACGCAGCTGACTCCTGAACCGGACGCTGTGTGGCTCGTTGCGCCCATAGATTCCCGTGAAGGCACCGAACGACGCGAACACCGCCAGATCCAGCCGCCCCATCAACGTCAGGGTTATCAGCGGAACGAACACACCTACAGCGCAACGGAGAGCGGGATGGTGGTCCTTGTTTCCGGGACCCATCGTGAACATTTCCGTGACAGCCTCCAAGGGGCGGCTCGCCTTCCGTCGCAGGATCAAAAGTACGACGGCGGCACTGGCGTCCGCTTCCAAGGTTACGCCCGGCCCGCTGGGCTACTCAGGGTTCGGGCGCCAAAAGTGCCCCTCATCACGGTGGATGAAGGGCACTTCCGGGTTCGGGCTCCAGGTCAGAACCGTGAGGCCAGGCCTGCTGTCTGCGTGGTTGGCAAGGCGTTTCCGGCTGCGTCCGTCACTCCGGCTGCCGGGGTGTAGGACGGGGAGACGGTGGTGGACGTGATCGTGGCCGCTCCCGCCGTACCGGCTCCCAGGGTGATGGTCAGCGTCCTTTGGTCGTGGTTCCACTGCAGGCTGGATGCGTTGGTGTTGTTGCCCATGAAGGTGAGCGGCACCGAGGTGTAGTCCGCACCCAGGGCCACGGAACCAACCCGGAGTGTGGGGCAGCCCGCGCCGGTGACCGTGAGGACATCGTTGGCGCTGATGTTCACTACCACCTGGTTGTTGCCGTTGCCGTTCTGCGTCTGGATACCGGGGCCGTTGGTCCAGGCACTGCAGATCGTGGCCGGGTTGAGCGGTTCGGAGAAGGTGATGGTGACCGAGTCGCCCCGCTCCACCTTGCCGGCCGTGGCTCCGCCGTTGTTCAGCCGGACCGAGCCCACCGCCGGTGTGATGACGTCCTTGGTGGACGTTGCTGTCCCTGCAGCACCCGTGTTTCCGGCCGCATCAGTGGCCCGGGCCGAGTACGTGATGGTTCCGGCGTTGAAGGCCGTAAGGTTCAGCGGCGCTGCCGTCCAAGCGCCCGCCGCGTTCGCGGTGAGGGTCTGGCTGGATGACTGTGTGCCCGAGTCGGTGACGGTCAGGACCACCGTGGACCCGGCCTCGGCTGTTCCGCTCACGGGCACATTCCCCACATTGGCCTGGTTGACGTAGGTCGGCGCAGTAATTGCAGGAGCAGCAGGCGGGGTGGAATCGATGGCAGCCGCCGCGCCCCGGTTGCTTTCGGCACCCTTCCAGGTCGACAGCAACGGCGTCACTGTGTAGTACCAGGTCCCGGAGGGGACCGTCTCGGAGCAACCCAATCCAGCCACCGTTCCGCTGCAGGTTCCTCCGGCAGCAATCGCGGTGCCCCCGCTAGCGGCACTGTAGCGGGCGATGCTGTAGCCGGTCACGGACCTGCCTGCCGCCGTCGTGCCGGCCTCCCACGCGACACTGACGGTGCTGCCCGAAACGCTGGTACTGGGAGTGGCGCCCTGGCCGACGGTGTCGGCTGCGGCCGCCCCGAAGTTGCTTGCCACCGAGCTCCAAAAAGCACTGGCCGCCGGGCCACCCCATGAAAGAAGGAGAACGCCCATAACGATCACGGCGCAACGCCGCACCAGGCCAGTGGACGGCGGGCCTTCCTGACGATGCCGGCTCACTTGCGCACCTCCAATGTGACGGGGACAGCAAACCGGGCTCCCTGGCAGGCGGACGGTGACGAGGCGCCCATGCTGGCCGCTCCGGGGAGGGTCAGCAGGATGGAGGTGTTCGCGGGAATGACCACCGGCTCCTGGAAACCGGCCGGTGGGGTGAAAGTGATGTCCGTGGGCGAGCAGCCCGGGTGGGCGGCGTCAGCCGTCACGGCTCCGCTGGTGCCCAGGGCATGGACGGTGACAGGATGCGGGTTGGGGTTGCCGGCCCGGACAATGACGTCGGCCGTGCCGCCGGGGACCAAGGAGGTCTGCAGGGTATCGCCCGGGACGAGCGCGTCCACCGTGACGTCCTGCATGGTTCCGTTGGTGGCGCTGCCGCTTCCGGCGCCTGCCGTTGCCCAGTAGGCGTAGGCCGACCCCATGCCTCCCAACAGGCACAATGCGACCGTGGTGGCCGCAGTCCGGGCCACGCGCCCCTTGCGGACAGTGCTGCTGCTCCGCCGTGATCTGGTTGCCGTGGTCATGTCAGTCCGCCTGTCCAGTGCCGGAGTACGTGAAGTGGATGGTCGCGCCTTTGCATCCGTCCTGCAGCTGCAGGGTGTCCAGCATCTTTACGTGCGGCCATGCGGCCTGTGGAACACCCAACCCGGACAACGAACTGGTTCCCACCGGGATGGACAGCGGGTAGGTGCCGGAGTACTGCGTGAGCTGGTAGTCCGATACGGTGCACGGAAGGTTCGCTGCCACTGCTGTCTGCGTCCGGACCACCTGGCTGATGGCTACCGTCAGGTTGGTGACTCCGAAGCCCTTGTTGCTGGTGTTGGTGAGGTGAAGATCGATCGGCCGCGACGTGCCGGGAGCAAGGACCCCGGCCACGGAGCCCGAAATCCCGAAGCTCCGCTTCACTTCCAGCACCTGCAACTGCCCCGGAGCCGCATTGGACTTGACGGTGCCGCTGGAGCCGGTGACGGTGAAGTTGGTTTTGGCAACGGCAGTGGTCGGTTCGGTGCCCAATGTCAGGGTCACCTGGGCGGTTCCGCCCGCGGGCAAGGATACCGACGACGGCGACAATGCCGCCGTCGTGCCCGCCGGAAGGCCCGCGGCTGCGAACGTAACCGGGCCCGAAAAGCCGCCCGTGGACGTCGCAATGACCGTATACGTGGCCGCCTGTCCTTGGTCCACGGTGCGGCTGGACGGCGTCAATGACACCGTGATTCCCTTGGGAGCTTTCGACGGCGTGCCCTGGCCACCGCTCGCAGCCAGCGCCGTGACGGGAATGAACGCCACCACCAAGGCCAGCAGGAGGGCGCGGACAGGTGCCCCGACGCGGAAGACGGGTGTTTTTCGCTGAGACCGGTGATCCATGAAAGCTCTCCTGATGGGCTCGTGAGCGGGATGCGGAAGCCGGGTCCACCTCCCAGATGGGTGGGCCCGGCTGCCGGAGTTTTACTTGCTGGTGACGTTGACGGTCACGACAGCGGACTTGCAGGCATCCTGGTTCTCGGTGGCGCTGTCGTTGAACGTCAGGATGCCGGAGCCCACGGACACACCGCTGGTGTTGGCCGCAACGTGGTTGTTGCCGGTCACCGCGGTCACGGTGAACCAGGACGGGAGGCAGCCGGCGTTGTTGGTGCTGACGGTGGCGCTCAGCTCACCTACCACCGTGCCGGACGTGGTCGCGTTGTCGGCCGTGTAGGCCACCGGAACCTGGTTGCCCGGGGCAAGCCCGGCGTCGAATGCGGCGTGCAGGGTTACCGTGCCGCCACCGGACGAGTTGGTGGCCGTGCCATTGCCCGAACCCGTGGTGGTCCAGTAGGCGTAGGCCGCGCCGCCGCCGACTGCTACCAATGCCACACCTGCGACGGCGGCGGTGATACGGCTCTTCCTGGAAAGCTTCTGCATTTTGACTCCTCTGTTGTTGTGCGTCCCCGGGGAGCCGACTCGCACCCCCAGCATCCGATCGGGTTTGTCGGATGAAGCGATGCCCCAATATTTCTGGCTGCCGCCACCCCCTCGCCACCCTTGGAAGTACGCCATTTTTTGCGCCGACCGACCGTTCAGGAATACGTCCTGATTCGCTTTAAGTACTCAGTTTTCCGGAAGGGGACTACTTGGTTCCTTGCTGGTGAAGGCCAGCGGGGGGACTCCTGGTGCGGCTTCTGCGCAAGGTGGATTTCCGCGCCAGTACTGGGATCGGGGGATGCTGGACACCGATGCCCCGGTCCTCGTTGGGGGCTCCTGGAGCGGTACTCAGTTTTTCTGCGTCCATTTCCGGCTTTTGGGCTTGTTGTCCGGAATGTGGACGGCGGGCTTGGAGGGCGTGCGTCAACATTGTGGCCGTCTTGAGCCAAAAATGCGCTGGTGTTCGAACGTGGCGAGGCTGCTTCACGGGCCCGCGCTTCTTCCCCATGACGACGGCGGTCCGCCCACCGTGGGAGGTGGGCGGACCGCCGTCGTAGTATTTGTCCCCACCCTCATTTCCGGGCCGGGTGGCCTGCACAGTTCCGGCCGTGCCGCCGGCCGTGGCCTAGCTGTGGGCGGCGAGGATGGTGGAGGCTTCCTGGCGGGTGGTTCCGGAGGACTCGATGTGGGCCAGGGCTTCGGGGATGGCCCAGCCCTTTTTGCGCATCGCGGTAGCCCAGAGCCGGCCGGCGCGGTAGGAGGAGCGGACCAGCGGACCGGACATGACGCCGAGGAAGCCGATCTCCTCGGCCTCGTGCTGGAGGTCCACGAATTCCTGGGGCTTGACCCACCGGTCCACGGGCAGGTGCCGTTCGGACGGGCGCAGGTACTGGGTGATCGTGATCAGGTCACACCCGGCGGCGTGCAGGTCCCGCAGGGCTTCGGAGATTTCCTCGCGGGTTTCGCCCATGCCCAGGATCAGGTTGGACTTGGTCACCATGCCCAGGTCCCGGCCCTGCGTGATGACATCCAGAGAGCGTTCGTAGCGGAACGCGGGCCGGATGCGCTTGAAGATACGGGGCACGGTCTCCACGTTGTGGGCGAATACCTCGGGCTTGGAGTCGCAGATCGCGGCGATGTGTTCGGGTTTGCCGGAGAAGTCCGGGATCAGCAACTCCACCCCGGTGCCGGGGTTCAGTTCATGGATCTTGCGGACCGTTTCGGCATACAGCCACACGCCCTCGTCCTCGAGGTCGTCACGGGCCACCCCGGTCACGGTGGCATAGCGCAGCTGCATGGCCTGCACGGACCGGGCCACCTTGGTGGGTTCGAACCGGTCCAGCGGGGAGGGCTTGCCGGTATCGATCTGGCAGAAATCACAGCGCCGGGTGCACTCGGACCCGCCGATCAGGAACGTCGCTTCCTTGTCTTCCCAGCACTCGAAAATGTTCGGGCACCCGGCCTCCTCACACACCGTGTGCAGGCCTTCCTTCTTCACCAGGTTCTTCAACCCGACAAACTCCGGCCCCATCTGGACCTTCGCCTTGATCCACTCCGGCTTACGCTCAACAGGGGTTTGTGCATTGCGGGCTTCGACGCGCAGCAGCTTGCGGCCTTCAGGTGCCAGGGTCATGGTTTCCCTTCGTCTTAATTCCGGATGTGGTTTTCAGCATTCGACGACGTTGACGGCGAGGCCGCCCATCGCGGTTTCCTTGTACTTGTGGGACATGTCCTTGCCGGTCTCGCGCATCGTGACAATGACCTCGTCCAGGGACACCCGGTGCGTGCCATCACCCCACAACGCCATCTTGGCGGCGTTGATCGCCTTCGCCGCAGCAATCGCGTTCCGCTCAATACACGGAATCTGCACCAACCCGCCGATCGGATCACACGTCAGCCCCAGGTTATGTTCCATCGCGATCTCCGCCGCGTTCTCCACCTGAGCCGGGGAACCACCCATCACCTCAGCCAACCCCGCAGCAGCCATCGACGACGCCGACCCCACCTCACCCTGGCACCCCACCTCAGCACCGGAAATCGAAGCCTGCTCCTTGTACAACACCCCCACCGCACCAGCAGCAAGCAAGAACCGCACCACCACATCATCCCGGTCAGCCTGGGACGCCTGATCCATCCCCGGGGCATAATGCAACGCGTAATACAGCACCGCCGGGATAATCCCCGCCGCACCATTGGTCGGAGCCGTCACCACCCGTCCACCGGAAGCGTTCTCCTCATTCACGGCCAGGGCGATCAGGTTCACCCACTCCTGCCAATACTTCGGATCATTGCGGTCCTTGTCCTCCTTCAACAACCGCTCCAACCAATCAGGCGCACGACGCTTCACCCGCAAACCGCCCGGCAACACACCCTCACGCTTCAGACTGGTCTCAACGCAGGCCTCCATCACAGACCAGATATGCAAGAGCCCCTCCCGGATCTCCTCCTCCGACCGGGACGCCCGCTCATTGATCAACATGATGTCGCTGATCCGCAAACCCTTCGAAGAACACCGGCCCAACAACTCCGCCGCCGTCCGGAACGGCAACGGCAACTCCTGCTTCGACTCCTCGAGTTCCTGCTGCGCCGCGTCTTCCTCGCCCTCGCGGACAATGAACCCACCACCCACCGAGAAAAACGTCGCCTCCTTGAGGACAACCCCCTCAGCATCAGTCACAGCGAACTTCATCCCGTTCGTATGCCGCGGCAACACCGTCAACGGATGCAACACCATATCCTCCACCGCATACGGCAACTGGACACTACCGGCGAGGTTGAGCTTGCCGGTCTCAGCGATCGAAGCCAGACGCTCTTCCACCTCGTCGGGGAGGATCAACTCAGGCTCGAAGCCCTCAAGGCCCAGCAGGGTCGCGGTGAACGTGCCATGCCCTTTTCCGGTCGCAGCCAACGACCCGTACAAGTCCACCCGCAACCCCGCCACGGAGTCGAGGACTCCGGAATCTTTGAGCTCCCGGGCGAACACCGCCCCGGCACGCATCGGCCCCACAGTATGCGAGCTCGACGGGCCGATGCCCACGGAGAACAGATCGAAAACACCAACAGCCATAGCTGGGTCCCTTTCCGGGAGGAGTGAAACAAAACAAGTAGATGGGGGCTGGGCCAATTCCTGAGCCAAGGCGACCCAGCCCCCGTGGAGGTCCAGTACCAAACCTCCAAACCCGGTATTGATGTGGGGCATCCGTTCCCAGCAAATACCCCACCCGGGTAGATCAATACGAGCCCACCCCCGGCAGGTGGTCCCATTTCTCAAAACAAACGAGCCCGCGAGTCCTGTCCCCAACCCGGAGGATCCAACCCTTGGCCCTTTGGGGCCGGCATCCGGAAGCGTGCGTCTAAGGGAGCGTCACGTCCGCCCAGCGGGCGTCTTCGCGACCGAGCACGCGGAGGATGCCGGCCCCAACGGCCGCCAGGCCGCAACCGAGCCCGCAGAGGACGTCAGGCCCGCCGGGCGAACCCCTCGAGGCTTAGCCGAGGTTCGCGACCTCCGGGTAAAGCGGGTGTGCTTCGGCGAGGGTCTCGACGCGGTGACGCAGTCCGGAGAGGTCCGTGTCGGCGTCGGCGATCAACGCTTCGGCGATGATGTCCGCAACCTCGCGGAAGGCTGCTTCGCTGAAGCCGCGCGTCGCAAGCGCCGGGGTGCCGATGCGCAGGCCGGAGGTGACCATCGGTGGGCGGGGGTCGAACGGAACGGCGTTGCGGTTGACGGTGATGTCGATCGCGGCGAGGCGGTCTTCGGCTTGCTGGCCGTCGAGTTCGCAGTCGCGCAGGTCCACGAGGACCAGGTGCACGTCGGTGCCGCCGGAGACCACGGAGATGCCCGCCGCTGCGACGTCGGGCTGGACCAACCGCTCGGCGAGGATCCGTGCGCCCGCCAGGACGCGCGACTGGCGCTCACGGAATTCCTCGGACGCGGCGATCTTGAACGCTACGGCCTTGCCCGCGATCACGTGCTCCAGCGGTCCACCCTGCTGGCCCGGGAACACAGCCGAATTGATCTTCCTGGCGATGTCGGCGTCATTGGACAGGATGATGCCACCGCGCGGACCGGCGAGGGTCTTGTGCGTGGTGCTGGTGACGACGTGGGCGTGCGGGACGGGCGAGGGGTGCAGGCCCGCGGCGACGAGGCCCGCGAAGTGCGCCATGTCCACCATGAGGTACGCGCCAACGGAGTCGGCGATCCGGCGGAACTCGGCGAAGTCCAGCTGCCGCGCGTATGCGGACCAGCCGGCCACGATCAGTGCAGGCTTGTGCTCCTGCGCCAGTGCCTCCACCTCGGCCATGTCCACGGTGTGGGTGTCTTCGCGGACGCCGTACGGGACCACGTTGTACAGCTTGCCGGAGAAGTTGATCCGCATGCCGTGCGTGAGGTGTCCGCCGTGGGCGAGGTTCAGGCCCATGATGGTGTCGCCTGGCTTGATGAGGGCGTGCATCACGGAGGCGTTGGCCTGCGCGCCGGAGTGCGGCTGGACGTTGGCGTACTCGGCGCCGAACAGCGATTTGATGCGGTCGATCGCGAGCTGTTCGATCACATCAACGTGCTCGCAGCCGCCGTAGTAGCGCTTGCCCGGGTAGCCCTCGGCGTACTTGTTGGTCAGCACCGAACCCTGGGCCTGCATCACGGCAACGGCGGTGTGGTTCTCGGATGCGATCATTTCCAGGCCACCGCGCTGGCGACCGAGTTCGTCGTCGATCTTTGCCGCGATCTCGGGGTCCAGCGTGGCGAGGTCGGCGTCCAACGACGGCGATACAACCTGCTCGAACTCGCTCACTGACACCGGGTTCACAGTTCGCCTCCGTTGGCTGCTGCGTATTCCTCGGCCGTCATCAGCGGGCCTTCTTCAGTGGCGGCGACTTTGAACAGCCAGCCGGCACCGTAGGGGTCGTTGTTGATGAGGGCGGGATCGTCGACGACGGCGTCGTTGATCTCGGTCACTTCACCGGTCACGGGCGAGTACAGGTCGGAGACGGACTTGGTGGACTCCACCTCGCCGCAGGTCTCCCCCGCGGTCACCGTGGAGCCGACCTCGGGCAGGTCCACGTACACGATGTCGCCCAGGGCGTCGGCGGCCACGGCGGAGATTCCAATACCCACCGGCCCGTCGCCATCTGCAGCAATCCATTCATGCTCAGCCGAGTACTTCAGCTCGGCAACAACTTTGCTCATATCAATTCCTTCTCTCGTGACTACTTTTGGCGCTTGTAGAAAGGCAGCGCGACGACTTCGAACGGTTCGGCCTTGCCGCGGAGGTCGACGTCAACGGTGGTGCCCGGGGCGGAATGCTCGACGTCGACATACGCCAACGCGACCGGGTAACCGAGCGTGGGACTCGGCTGGCCGGAGGTCACCTCTCCGATCAGGGAACCATCCTTGAGGACCGAATAGTGGCCGCGGGCTGCACGACGACCGGCTCCCTTGAGGCCCACCAGCTTCTGCCCGATCGTGGAGCCGACACCGGCAGCCTTGATCGCCGCCAGCGCTTCCTTGCCCACGAAGTCGCCCTCCTTGGACAACGCCACCACGGGGCCGAGCCCGGCCGCGTAGGCGTTGATGTGCCGGGAAAGTTCGTTGCCGTAAAGGGGCATGCCGGCTTCGAGACGGAGGGAGTCGCGGGCTGCCAGGCCGGCGGGGATGAGTCCGTGGCCTTCGCCGGCTTCGAGCAGCGCCTCCCACAGGGAAGGTGCATCGGCGTTCGGGACGTAGATCTCGAACCCGTCCTCGCCCGTGTAGCCGGTACGTGCGAGCAACAGTTCCTCGCCGGCAATCGAAACCTCGACGGCGGCGTAGTACTTCAGCTCCGTGACCAAGGCATGCTGCCCGGCCGGGACGAGCTTCAGCAGGATCGCTTCGGCGTTCGGGCCCTGCACAGCAATGAGGGAGGTCTCAGCGGAAGCGTCCTCAACAACAACGTCGAACCCGGCGGCGCGCTCGGACAGGGCCGCCGCAACCACCTTGGCGTTGCCGGCGTTCGGCACCACCAGGAACTTCTCCGAACCACGGCGGTACGTGATCAGGTCGTCGATGATCCCGCCGTCCGCGTTGCAGATCAGCGAGTACTTTGCTTTCCCGTCGGCAATAGCGGACAGCTTGCCCACCAGGGCGTAGTCCAGGAACGCGGCTGCTTCCGGACCGGTCACCCAGACTTCGCCCATGTGGGAAAGGTCGAACAGGCCAGCGGCGTTACGGACTGCGTGGTGCTCAGCCAGTTCGGAGGTGTATTTGAGGGGCATCTGCCAGCCGCCGAAATCCGTGAAGGACGCGCCGGCCTTTTTGTGCTGCTCGTAGAGAGCGGTGTAGTTCTCAAACATAGTCGGGTTCCTTAGTTCTGAAAGTCTTCGATCGGAGGGCAGGAGCAGACCAGGTTGCGGTCACCCGCCGCACCGTCAATCCGTCCCACCGGCGGGAAGTACTTGTCCTGCTTGAGGCTCGACACGGGGAATACTGCCTGCTCGCGCGGGTAGTGACGCTCCCAAGCAGAATTCACGACGGCGGCTGCCGTGTGCGGCGCGTTGCGAAGCGGGGAGTCCTCCACGGAGAAGTCACCGGCCGCAACCTGCTCGATCTCGGCACGAATGATGATCATGGCCTCGATGAAGCGGTCGATCTCGGCGAGGTCCTCGGACTCCGTCGGCTCCACCATCAGCGTGCCCGCAACCGGGAAGGCCAGCGTCGGAGCGTGGAAGCCGAAGTCGATGAGGCGCTTGGCGACATCCTCGGCCGTGACACCGGTGCGTGCCGTCAGTTCGCGCAGGTCCAGGATGCACTCGTGGGCTACGAGTCCGCCCTCGCCGGTGTAGAGCACCGGGAAGTGCTCGTCCAGGCGGGAAGCAACGTAGTTTGCCGCCAGCAGTGCCGACTTGGTGGCCTCGGTGAGCCCTTCGCCGCCCATGAGCTTCACGTAAGCCCAGGAAATCGGCAGCACGCCGGCCGAGCCGAAGCGCGAAGCCGAGATGGCCACACCACCCTCGGAGGAAGCCTTGTTGGCATCACCGGGCATGAACGGAGCGAGGTGCGCCTTGGCTGCGACCGGGCCGACGCCGGGTCCGCCACCGCCGTGCGGGATGCAGAAAGTCTTGTGCAGGTTCAGGTGGGACACGTCCCCGCCGAACTTGCCCGGCTGTGCCAAGCCAACGAGCGCGTTGAGGTTGGCACCATCCACGTACACCTGTCCGCCGGCCTCGTGGACCGCGTCGCAAACCTCGCGAACGTCAGCGTCGTAAACACCGTGGGTGGACGGGTAGGTGATCATGATGGCCGAGAGAACGTCGCGGTTGGCCTCGATCTTCGCAGCCAGGTCAGCGTGGTCAATCGTGCCATCGGCAGCGGTAGCCACCACGACCACCTTCATGCCGGCCAGCACTGCCGAAGCGGCGTTGGTGCCGTGGGCGGAAGCCGGAATCAAGCAGACGTTGCGCTGGTCATCCCCGCGCGACAGGTGGTAGCCGCGGATCGCGAGCAAGCCTGCAAGCTCACCCTGGGAACCGGCGTTCGGCTGGATGGACACCTGGTCGTAGCCGGTGATTTCGGTGAGATCGGCTTCCAGACCGGAGATCAGCTCACGCCAGCCCTCGGTCTGGGAATCCGGGGCGAACGGGTGGATCGAAGCGAACTCCGGCCAAGAGATAGCCTCCATCTCAGCCGTGGCATTCAGCTTCATGGTGCACGAACCCAACGGAATCATGGTCCGGTCCAGCGCGAGGTCCCGGTCGGACAGCTTGCGGATATAGCGCAACAGCTGGGTCTCGGAACGGTGCGTGTTGAACACCGGGTGCTGCAGGAAGTCGGAAGTGCGGACTACGTCGGACGGCAACTCGAACCCGGCTGCGTCCCCTACCGGACCGGCACCGAAGGCGACGGCGACTGCGGAGAGGACTTCCGGCGTCGTGGTTTCATCAACGGAAACGCCCACGGTGTCAGCGTCGATGTAGCGGAGGTTGATACCACGTGCCTCGGCCGCGCCGATCACCTTGTCCGCCTTGCCGGGAACGCTGACGGTGAGGGTGTCGAAGAAGGAGTCGGAGACGAGTTCACGGCCTGCCTTCTGCAGGGCGGTAGCAAGCACGCAGGCGTTGCCGTGGACGGTCTCGGCGATCGACTTGAGGCCCTCGGGGCCGTGGTAGACGGCGTACATCGAGGCAACGATCGCGAGCAGGGCTTGTGCCGTGCAGATGTTGGACGTGGCCTTTTCGCGGCGGATGTGCTGCTCGCGGGTCTGCAGGGCGAGGCGGTACGCGGGCACGCCGGCGTTGTCCTTGGAGACACCGACGATGCGGCCCGGAAGCGTGCGCTCCATACCGGTGCGGACAGCCATGTACGCGGCGTGCGGGCCGCCGAAGAACAGCGGGACACCGAAGCGCTGGGCGGTTCCGACGGCGATGTCCGCACCTTGTTCGCCCGGGGGCGTGATGAGCGTGAGTGCCAGCAGATCGGCAGCCACAGTGACCAAGGCACCGCGTTCCTTCGCCGCAGCGATCACGGGGGCGTGGTTGAAGACCCGGCCCGAAACGCCAGGCTGCTGGAGGACGATGCCGTTGATGTCGCCGTCGGGCAGTCCTGCGGAAAGGTCGGCGACCTCAACCTCGAAGCCGAGTGCCTCGGCGCGGCCTTTCACGATCGCGATGGTCTGCGGGAGGAGGTCGGCGTCGAGGACGGTCTTGCCGTCCTTCACAGCTTTGTTGGCGCGGCGCATGAGCAGCACGGCCTCGGCCACTGCGGTGGCTTCATCAAGGAGGGAAGCGTTGGCGATGGGCAGGCCCGTGAGGTCCTGGACCATGGTTTGGAAGTTCAGGAGCGCTTCGAGGCGGCCCTGGGAAATCTCCGGCTGGTAGGGCGTGTAAGCGGTGTACCAGGCCGGGGATTCGAGGATGTTGCGGCGGATGACCGGGGGCGTGATGGTGTCGTAGTAGCCCTGGCCGATCATCTGGACGGCGGTTTTGTTCTTCGCCGCGAGCTTGCGGAGTTCGGCCAGGACCTGGGTCTCGCTCAGCGCCTTTTGCAGGGCGAGCGGCGATGACTGGCGGATGGAATCGGGAACGGCCACGTCAACCAAGCCATCGACGGAGTCGTAGCCGATGGCCTTGAGCATGGTCTCAACATCGGCCTGGCGACGGGCGCCGATATGCCGGTCCGCGAAAGCGGTTGGGGAGGATTTAACAGTCAAGAGGAACTCCAGGATTCAGGCGCCCGCTGAGCGCCATGGTGAATATGGGTTCCTCCCCGCTCTGTATTGGACCTGAGAGATTCCGTGGACTGTGTTCTTGGCAAGGTCCACTTGCACCGTCGGTGAGCCCGGTTGCCCGGACTGCTTTCCAGAGTTGCCTCGCCGCGGCGGTACATGGGCCTGAGAGATTCCTGGGGAGGATTTGCTCCTACGGCGCCTGACTGGATGTACCCGGCAGGACTCTCCCGCCGCAGATCAAAAGCGTGTGCGCCACCTCGGTGACACGCTTCACACCATAGCGGCTGGTCGCTGACAATGGCAAGGCGGACGTTTCCCGCTGGGTTTGAATAAGGGCCTAACCGTGCATCGCCTCGTGGATTTGCAAGGCCAGCCAGAGCTGCGCCAGCGTTGAGGTTTCACCCATATCCAGGCCTGTAAGCTCACCGATTTTCCGGATCCGGTAGATGATGGTTTGCCGGTGCGTGAAGAGGGCGGAAGCCGTCTTTTGCCACGAGCGTTGTGAGTTGAGATAGGTTTTCAGCGTGACCATGAGGTCACCGTCCTGGCGCTGCTCGTATTCGAAAACCGGGCCCAGGAGCCGCTGGACCAATGCGCTTCCTTCCTCGAATCCGGTCAAACCCAGCCAGCTTGGCCCTTGGGCGTACCGGGCGAGCCCCAGTTTGTTCGCCTTGGCCGAACCCAGCGCCCACAACGACTCCTGCAAGGCCTGTTGAAGCCCGCCCACCGCGGATGCGGAGCTCACACCGATGGTGGTTCCCAAGCCCGCACAGTGGATCAGCAACTCGTCCGCCAAGTCCGCCGCGACCACCACGTGGAGCCGGTCGTTCCGCCTCAGTGAAGCGGCCGATGTCCCATGCCGCCAGAGTTCGATGTGCACGCTTGCCAGCCTGTCGGCGTCGTCCGCCGACATCGAGGCGACCACGAAGCGTTGCGGAGGTACCTCGAAAGCCTCCAGCCGCCGTTCCATTTCGGCCGTGCCAAGGCGCCCGTCAAGCGCCTGCAAAAGGAACTCACCGGCCAGCCGGTGGCGGCCTTCGAGCGAGAGGACAATCCGGGCCAACTGCAGTCCCAGCACGGTCGCGGCATGCAGGAGCACGACGGCGTCAGGGTGCAGTTCACTGCCCGGCAGCACCACCAGCAGCGCGTTGGCATGGGTGGGAATGTCCATGGTGAGGACGTGCCGGCCGCGGATCCGGTGCCACTGGAAGTTCTTGCCCGCAACCGAGACCTGGCCCGGGTGCGGCGACCATTCCTCCACAAGGAATTCCGGCAGGGACTGCCCCTCGGGGTGCCATGGATGGAGGCAACGGCGGTCCACCACGAACAGCTCCGAATCCAGCTCCGTGGCGAGCCGCAGCACCAGGCTTTGCCAGTGGTCCTCCGAGGCGCCGGCCGTGCGGAGGAGGTCGTACACCCGGGCCGTCTGCCGAAGCCGCCGCGATTCCTCAAGCAGCGACGACTCGGCCACGGACCGCGCAATGGCGATGAACGGGAGCGGGTACGGGATGTTGATCAGGGGCAGGGGAAGCCGGTCGCAGGCCTGCAGGAATTCCTCCGTCAGCGGCGGCGCGTGCATCTTCTCGCCAATCGCCAACGCACTGGCACCCGCGTCCACCAAGGCCTCTGCGAGCGCCACCTGCCCCTCCGGATCAGCCGGGATGGAGAGCCCGTTGGTCATCATGAGCTCCCCGCCGGTGACCCACTCCCACAAGCGCGGGAGGTCTGAGGTGTGTGCCCAGGTGATGCGGTTGCCTGTTCCGTCCGCGCCGGCCAGAAGGGTCAGCGCGAGCTGCGGCTCGGCGACGAGTTCGGCGACGGTGATGGCCATGGATGATGACTCCTGGGTCTTGTTTCGGGGCGTTTAGACGTTTGTCTAAACGCCCCGACCATTTGTAGTCAATGTACCGCTATCCGCAGTGATCGGGGTCACCAAGAATTGAGTTATGCACTTCCCGCTCAACGGCGAGCACCCAGCTACTCGAAGGATTCAGCCATGACCACGCACCAGCCCATCGGCCCCGTAGACGCAACCAAGGTTCCCCGCTACGCCGGCCTCGGCACCTTCGCCCGACTCCCCCAGATCGACCGCGTTCCGGACTATGACATCGCCATTGTCGGCGTGCCGTTCGACGGCGGAACCTCCTTCCGGCCCGGCGCCCGTTTTGGTCCTGCCGCGGTTCGCGAGGCATCGCGTCTCCTGCGCCCGGGCTACCATCCGGAGCTCGACGTCGAGCCGGTGTACGAAGCCCAGGTTGTTGATGCAGGCGACATCGCCTGCACCCCTTACGACATCACCCGGGCTGTCCGCGAGATCGAGGAACAGGCGCTGCCGCTCATCAGCGAATCGAAGCGCTTGGTATCCATCGGCGGCGACCACACCATTGCCCTGCCGATGCTGCGGGCACTGAACAAGGTCCATGGACCGGTCGCACTCCTGCATTTCGACGCCCACCTGGACACGTGGGACACGTACTTCGATCAGCCAATCACGCACGGCACCATCTTCCGCCGCGCCTTCGAAGAGGGGCTGCTTGTGGAGGACAAGTCGATGCATGTGGGTATCCGCGGACCGGTATATGACCGCAACGACTTCCTCCGGGACCACGAGTTCGGCTTCCAGATCATCCGCTGCTCGGACCTGGACGTCATGGGTGTTCCGGCGGCGATCGAGCGGGTCAAGGAACGCCTTGGCGACACGCCTGTCTATGTCTCGATCGACATCGACGTCCTGGACCCTTCCTACGCTCCCGGCACCGGCACCCCGGAGATGGGCGGGCTCCACTCCCGCGAACTCCTTGCCCTGCTCCGCGGTTTGGACGGCATCAACATCGTCGGAGCAGACGTGGTGGAAGTCGCTCCCGCCTACGACCACGCAGACATCACCACGGTGGCCGCAGCCACGCTGGTCTTCGACCTCCTCGCCCTGATGGTCAACCGGAGCAAGGCCTCCGAAATCCGTGAACTCGAATCGGTGTCCCGGAGCGCATCATGAGTACGCTGTCATCCACGAAACAGGCAACAGAGGTTCCGCGGCTTGAGGACAAGACCATCCAGCCGATTCCCCTCAACGAACGCCACGGCAAGGCCCGGGACCTGTTCACCATCTGGTTTGGTTCCAACATCATGATCATGACCATCGTGACCGGCGGCCTCGCAACCACGGTGTTCGGTTTGAGCTTCATCCCCGCGATCGTCGGCATCATCATCGGCAACCTGCTCGGCGGCATTTTCATGGCCCTGCACTCTGCTCAAGGACCCCAGCTCGGGGTTGCCCAGATGATCCAGACCCGCGGCCAGTTCGGTTCGTTCGGCGCCCTGTTGATCGTGGTGATCGTGGTGGTCATGTACGTGGGATTCTTCGCCGCCAACCTGGTGTTCGGCGGCGAAGCGTTGGCCGCCGTCAGCCCGGGAATCAGCGTTGACGCGGGCATCATCATCATCGGTGTGGTCAGCGTCATCGCCACGATCTTCGGCTACCGGCTCATTCACGCCTACGCCCGTATTTTGAGCGTAGCGGCAGGCTTGGCGCTGCTGCTGGCTTTCGGCTGGATACTCCTTGTGCATGGTCTTCCAGCCAACTTCCTGGAGCAAGGCAACTTCAACTGGGTGGGCTTCATGGGCACCATCTCCGTCTCGGCCCTGTGGCAGTTGGCTTACGCGCCCTACGTTTCAGACTATTCCCGCTACATGCCGCAAGGCACGGGGTCCGCCCCGGCCTTCTGGGCTTCTTACTCAGGCTGCGTACTGGGTACGCTCTTCCCCATGCTCCTGGGCGCCTTGGTTGGCACCTTGGCAGTGTCCATGAGCACCGGCGACGTAGAGATCGTCGGCAGCCTGGGCACCCTCCTTCAACCCTGGACACTGGTCATCGTCGGCATCTTCTGCCTGGGCGTAGCAGCCTCCAACGCCATGAACCTCTACTGCGGCGTCCTCTGCGCACTGACCATCGGACAGACCTTCAAGCCCACCTGGCTTCCCCGCGCGAAAACCCGCAGCGTGGCCGCCGTCGTGCTCTTTATCCTTGCTGTCTCCATCGCCCTGTTCGCCCGCGACAACTTCATCCTCTTCTACACCAACTTCCTGTCCTTCCTGATGTACGTCCTGGTCCCCTGGACCGCCATCAACCTGGTGGACTACTACCTGCTGCAGCACGGCGAATACCGCGTAGAGGACTTCTTCAAACGCGACGGCGGCGTGTACGGGCGGTTCAATTGGGTCGCCATCGGTTCGTACATAGCAGGCGCCCTGATCCAGGTGCCCTTCTCGGCAACCGCGATCTACACCGGGCCGCTGGCTGCGGCCATGGGCGGTGTGGACATCTCCTGGATCGTCGGCCTGGTGGTCGTCGCACCGCTTTACTACGTTGCGGCCCGCCTGTTCGGCAAGAAGACAGAAGCCGCCCCCTTTCCATCCAGCTCCCTCACCCCTGACCTCATCTGACCAGACCTCATCTGAAAGCGAAGCATCATGACCACCACCCAGTCCGAGACGTTCACCGTCCACCGTGCCGAAGGCACCTCCGATGTCTCCGCGGTCCTTCCGCCCATCGGGCACTTCATGAATGGATCCTTCGTTCCCGCCGCTGCTTCCGGCAACCTGATCGACGTCGTCAATCCCGCCACCGAGGAAATCATCACCTCTGTCCAGGCGGGCACCGCGGCCGATGTGGACGCCGCGGTGGCAGCCGCCGTCGAAGCCCAGAAAACCTGGGGTGCCACCACCCCTAAGGAGCGCGCGGACGTCCTGAACCTCATAGCGAACATCATCGAAGCCAACCGCGAGGCCTTTGAAGTCATCGAGTCCGCCAACACAGGCAAGCCATTGGCGGTTGCCGAGGACGATGTGACCAGCACCATCGACACTTTCCGCTTCATGGCCGGCGCTTCCCGAACCCTGACCTCCATGGCCGGCGGGGATTACGCAACAGACCACACCTCCGTGATCATTCGTGAGCCGGTGGGCGTGGTTGGCGTCATCACCCCGTGGAACTACCCGCTCCTCATGGCCGCCTGGAAGATCGCGCCTATCCTGGCTGCTGGCAACAGCATCGTCATGAAGCCCTCGGAACAGACGCCGCTCTCCACGCTGAAGCTCGTCGAACTCCTGGCCGGACGCATCCCGGACGGCATCCTCAATGTCGTGACCGGGCAGGGCCGGACAGTGGGCCAGCGGTTGTCGGAACACCCCGACATCGCCCTGGTTGCCCTGACCGGCAGCGTCGTCAGCGGCCAGGCAGTTGCCGAAACGGCAGCCCGATCCGTCAAGCGCGTCCACCTTGAGCTGGGCGGCAAGGCTCCCGTTGTGGTGTTTCCCGACGCCGACCTCCGGGCTGCCGCTGCCGGCGTCCGGAACGCCGGGTACTGGAACGCGGGCCAGGACTGCGGTGCAGCCTGCCGTGTGCTGGTCCACGAGTCGGTGGCCGAGGAATTCACCCAACACCTGGTTGAAGAGGTGGGTTCGCTGGTGGTGGGTGCCCCGGATGCCGGGGACACGGTGGAGATGGGCCCCATGATTTCCCGGCCGCACTTCGAACGCGTCAAGGAAGCGCTGGCAGAAGCCCGTTCCGCGGGACTGACCATCGCCCTTGGTGGGTCCGCCATTGAAGGGACCGGCTTCTTCATCGAACCGACCGTCATCACCGGTGTTCCGGCGGGAGCGCCCATAGCGACGCACGAGATCTTCGGTCCGGTTGTCACTGTTGAGACCTTCAGCAGCACCGAGGAAGCCGTGACCCGCGCCAACGAGAGCCCTTACGGCCTCTCCGCCTCCGTGTGGACCAAGGATTCCAGCCTTTCACTCCGCGTCCCCAAGCAGTTGGACTTCGGCACGGTATGGGTCAACGCCCACCTGGTGCTGGCGAACGAGGTTCCCTGGGGCGGGTTCAAGGGTTCCGGCTACGGCCGTGACCTCTCCCTCTACGCCCTGGATGACTACTCCCGGACCAAGCACGTCATGATTAACCACGGCGCGTAAGCCCCACTACGCGAAACCAGAGAAGCAACGGAGCTTTGTGAAATGACCACTGTGAACCCCATCGTTCCCTCGGCACCGCCTGCAGCCACGCCGTCGGCCCCTTTCCGGACCGAGGTCCCGTGGACCAACTGGGGCGGCAACCAAACCTCGACTCCCGCCTTCACCGTCCAGCCAAGGAATGAGCAGGAGACTCTCGACGCCGTACGGTTCGCCATCCGCGAGGGCCTGTCGGTGCGGGCGGCTGGCTCGGGACATTCGTCCTCTCCCGTGGTGCAGACCGGTGGCGTCCTGCTGGACATGTCCAAGCTCACCGGGATCACCGGAACGGACCGCTTGAATCACCGTGCCCGGGCCTTGGCCGGAACCACCATCAACGCTTTCGGCGACCCGCTCTGGGAGCAGGGCCTCGCGCTCAGCAACCAGGGCGACATCGACAAGCAGCAGATCGCCGGGGCCTTGGCCACCAGCACCCACGGATCCGGTAAGGACCTTGGAAGCTTCTCGTCAAAGCTGCGCTGGGTGAAACTGATCAACGGCTACGGCGAGATAGTGGAGATCGGCGACGGACAGCTTCGCGAACTCCGTGCGGCCCAGGTGGCTTTGGGGACTTTGGGGATCTTCCTTGAGGTCGAACTCGAGGTGGATGACAAGTACTACCTGCAGGAGGAAATCACCTATCCCACGTGGTCCGAAACGGCAGCTACCTGGCAGGAAGACATCGACTCCAACCGGCACTACTCCTTCCTGTGGTGCCCCGGGGAAGACTCGTGCGAACTTCTGGACCTGCCAGGCTCACCCGATCACAATATGGCGGACCGCAGCTACACCAAGCGGTACAACGTGGCTTCGGTCCCGGACGAGTCGGGCCTCTCCACCATCGAGGGCGCACGCCTGGACCGTTCATACCGGATCTACCCGGGTGGGTTCACCACGCAGTTCCACGAGCTCGAATACTTTGTCCGCAGCGAGGACGGGCTGGCGGCCACGGAAGCCATCCAGGACCTGATCCGCTCCAAGCACCCTGACCAGAAGTACCCCGTGGAAGTCCGCTGGGTGAAGGCCGACGATGCCTACATGTCACAGTTCCAGGGCCGCGACAGCACGGTCATTACGCTCACCACCAAGCCCGGGACGGAGTACTGGCAGTTCTTCCGCGACGCCGACGCCGTGCTCCAGGACTTCGAACCAAGGGCACACTGGGGCAAGATCCACTTCATGACCCGGAGCCGGCTGGAGCGCCTCTACCCGGAGCTGGACACGTTCCTCCAGGTTCGCCGTGAGTTCGACCCCCGCGGCATCTTCCTCAACGACCACACCCGGGCCCTGTTCGGTTAGGGCGTGCAAAGGATCTGAGCGGGCATCCGCAAAAGTGGGCCGGGATGTGAGCGGGCATCCATCACTGCCGATGCTCGCTCACATCCCGGCCGCATTTTCCGATCGCTCTCTCGCCCCGCTGCACCTTCTTGAAACCCCGCAGTGGTAGTTTGATCTCTGCTTGAGCCATACGCCCCGCACCAATCAGAGGACATGACATGTTTAAGGGTTTCAAGGACTTCATACTCCGCGGCAACGTGATCGAGCTGGCCATCGCCGTCGTTATCGGCAGTGCCTTCACCGCGTTGGTCACCGCATTCACCAACAACATCATCAACCCCGTGATCGCCGCAGCAGGTGGTGTGAATGCGGATGGCCTGGGCTTCCGCATCTGGCAGGACAACCCGGCCACCTTCGTCAACCTGGGTGCTGTGCTGACGGCACTGGTGACGTTCCTGATCACCGCCGCAGTGGTCTACTTCATCTTTGTGGCGCCCATGAACAAGATCAATTCAATGGTCAAGGACCGCCTGGCCACCGAGGAGCCGGAGGAAGAACCGCTTCCGGCCGACACTGCTCTCCTGGCAGAAATCCGCGACCTGCTCAAGGAAGGCGCTGCCAACGCGCGCACCGACCGCAACCTGGACGACGACCTGGACTCTGACCGCATCCGCTAAGGGAGCCGCGGCATTCATTCCCTGTTGCATGCCGTTCACTCCTCGTCGATCTGTTCCAACAGCTTCCCGAGGGCGTCGCGGATGTCGTCGTAGTCGTATTGTCCGGCCCGGCTTTCGGCTGAGATGACTCCGCAGCGGTGGATCTTCTTGAAATCACCGATGGGAAACTTATAGTGCCCCTTTTGGTCGTCGGGGTGTTCATCGTCGACGCCGAGGTACCACTTTCCGTAGTCAGCGAAGCCGTGCTTGTCCAGGAACGCGTTCTCGTCCTTGGTTGAAGGCGAGTGCTCGCTCCAGTCATCCCGTTCGTCTTTGGCTACCTTGCCATCCCGGATCAGGTGTTTGGCGTGGTCGAACGCCTTCTTGTTGAGCTTCACGGTCACTTGGCAACCTCCTGTTGGGTGGATGGCAACGCACGTACGGAACAGCTTAGAACGACGCCGGATGGCCGGGAAGGGTGCGCGGAGCAGGCTGGGATCCTGCGCGCGGGGCGGTTTGCATCCTAAAATTGGAGGTGCGGTGAGGTGCCGTATCGAGCCCGGCCGCCGCGTCTGAAACGGAGTCCGCCATGCTCAAGATGCTGCTCTGCAAACTGAATCTCAGCCACGACTGGCACATCGAAAGCACCGAGGATGGCGAGCGTTACAGGCGATGCCGGCGCTGTGGCAAGTATGAAACCGAACGGGATTCAAGCGGCTTCATGCACTGACCGGGAAACCGGAGCAGACTACAACCCCTTCACCGCGCCCAGAACCTTGGTCAACGATTCCTTGGCATCCCCGAACAACAGGGTGGTCTGTGGTTCGTACAGGAGCTCATTTTCGATCCCCGCGAAGCCCGGCCGCATGGAGCGTTTGAGGAACACCACCTGCCGGGCGTCAGCAACTTCCAGGATGGGCATGCCGTAGATCGGTGAGCCGGACGTGGTCTTTGCTGCCGGGTTCACCACATCGTTCGCGCCCACCACCAGGGCGACATCGGCGGTCTTGAACTCGGAGTTGATGTCGCCCATTTCCTTCAGCGACTCGTAGGGCACATTGGCCTCGGCCAGCAACACGTTCATGTGGCCGGGCATGCGTCCTGCCACGGGATGGATGGCGAAGTCCACCTCGATACCCCTCGATTCCAGTGCTTGGGCGAGTTCTGCGGCCGTGTGCTGGCCCTGTGCCACAGCCAGTCCGTAGCCGGGGACGATGATCACCCGTTGTGCGTAGCCAAGGAGAACCGCCACGTCTTCCGCACTGGACGAGCGGACCGGCCGCTCGCTGACAGCGGTGGACCCCGCCGTCGAACCTCCCTTGAAGGCACCAAAAAGGATCCCGGCGACGCTGCGTCCCATGGCCGCGGCCATGGCCCGGGTGAGGATTGTTCCGGAAGCCCCAACCAGCGTGCCCGCCACCACCAGGAGCACGTTGCCCAGCACCAGGCCGGACGCCGCCACCGCCAGGCCGGTGAACGCGTTGAGCAGGGAGATGACGATCGGCACATCGGCCCCACCCACGGGAAGCACCAACAGGACCCCGGCCACCAGGCCCAACACCAGCAGAACAAGGGCCAGCGGAAGTGAGCCGTTCAGGACCACCACCACCGACGCCGCCACGGCGGCCACCAGTACCCCGGCCATCAGCCAGGGCAAGCCGGGGAAGGTGACCGGTCGCGTGGTCATGAGGCCCTGCAGCTTGGCGAATGTCACCGCCGAACCCGAGAAAGACACCGCGCCCACCAGGAGGGTGAAGACAATTGCCACCCGCACCCACTCGTCGCCGGCGTGCGCCAACTCCAGCAGGGCGACCAGCGCAGCAGCCCCACCACCAACGCCGTTGAACAGCGCCACCAGTTGCGGCATTTGCGTCATCTGCACGCGCCGGGCCACAGGTGCCGCCACGCCGGACCCGACCGCGATCGCCCCCAGTATCCATGGCACGTTATCCAACCGCACGGAAACGAAGACGGTGACCACCGCCAGTAGAGCGCCGAAGGCCCCGATCACATTGCCTCGCCTGGCCGTCTTCGGCGAACTCAGACCCTTCAGCGCCAGGATGAAGCACACCGCGGCCGCCAAGTAGAGAAGCGCGGTCCAATGAGGGTCCAGGAGCGTCACCGGCCACGCTCCTCAGCGGCTTTTGCGGCAGGCTCGCCGCGTTCAACGTTCGACGGCGGCCGCTGCCGTCCGCGGAACATCTCCAGCATGCGGTCGGTCACCACGAAGCCACCGACGAGGTTGGCCGTGGCAAGGACAACTGCCAGGAGTGCAACCACCAGGACAAGCGGCTCCGCGGCCTGCCCGGCAACGATGATGGCACCCACCAGAATGATGCCGTGGATGGCGTTGGCGCCGGACATCAGCGGGGTGTGCAGCGTGCTGGATACCTTGGAAACCACTTCAAAACCCACGAATACCGCCAGCACGGTGATCGTGAGCAGGCTCAAACCATCCATCAGTGCACTCCTTCACCTGGCTTGCCCAACGTCTCCCCGGCGAGTCCCGCTACAGCCTCCGCCGTGGGCGCGTGGCGGATGACGCCGTCGTGGGTTAAGCAGGTGCCCGCCACCACCTCATCCGAAAAGTCGGGGGACACCACGCCGTCCTGCGTCATCAGGGCGATGAGGTTGGCGACGTTCTTGGCATAAAGCCGGGACGCGTCGGCGGGCATCGCGGACGCCGGGTCCTTGAGGCCAACCAGCGTGACGGTGCCCTGGCCGTCGGCGGCAGGAACGTGGAGATCCTGCCCGGGAACGACGCCTTCAACGTTGCCGCCCGATTCCGCCGCCAGGTCCACCACCACGGAACCGGGCTTCATGGCCTGGACCATCTCGCGGGTTACCAGGAGCGGCGCCCGCCTTCCGGGGACGGCCGCGGTGGTGATCAGTACGTCAGCCTGCGCCACGTGGGGAGCGAGCAGGGCGCGCTGCAGGGTGCCGCGGTCGGCGCTGAGCTCGCGGGCGTACCCGCCGGACGCTTCGGCCGTCTCGAGGTCCAGCTTGATGAACGTGCCGCCCATGGACGCAACCTCATCGGCGGACGCCGGGCGGATGTCGTTGGCGGACACCCGCGCACCGAGCCGTTTCGCAGTGCCGATCGCCTGCAATCCCGCGACTCCCGCACCCAGCACCAGCACGCGCGCCGGAGGAATGGTTCCGGCGGCCGTCATGTAGAGCGGGAAGAACCGGGGCAGTCGCATGGCGGCTTCGAGCACGCACCGGTATCCGGCCACCAGCGCCTGCGACGTCAGGGCATCCATGGACTGCGCCCTGGAGATGCGAGGAACCAGTTCCAGGGCGAAGGACGTGATGCCGCCTGCGGCGAGCGCGTGGACAGTAGGCAACTCGGACGACGGCGACCCCAGCCCCACGGTGACCGCGCCCCGGCGGAGGGCTCCCGCCGTCGTCGGGTCCATGGGACGCACGTGGCAGTAGACGTCCACTTCGGACAGGTTCAAGGAAGGCACGACGGCGGCACCCGCCTTCTGGTAGTCAGCGTCGCCATGGCCGGAGGCAAGTCCCGCACCGGACTCGATTTGGACCTCGAGGCCAAGGCCGACGAGTTGCTTGACGGTTTCCGGTGTCGCGGCAACGCGGCGTTCACCGTCGATCCGCTCCCGCGCTATGCCTGCCCTCAACGCCACCCCTCTCCAGAACCGTCCAGAACGTGGATGGCATGAGTCTATGGCGGTGCGCAGGGCGCCGGTAGGGATGGGGAGGTTTGAAAATGTTCGAATTCTGGAATTGGCACGCGGACCGCTGGAACACTGATCGCAGGTGCCCTGAACGTATCCGGAACGTCTCGGAAGCTGCCGCCCCTGGACCCCCAACGGGATACTCAACGAGGAGACCTTCCATGTCCGTTTCCATGAACCGCCGTCAACTGCTGCAGGCCGGCGGAGTTGGGAGAAATCCTATGGCAGAAGTCACCATTGTCCGCGCCCAGGAAGAAGCAGGAGAAATCGCGGCCTCGCTCGTTGTTGAGCACCTCGAAGGTAAGCCTGATGCCGTGCTCGGGCTGACCACCGGAGTGATCGCAGACGAGGAAGCAGCGTCCCTGCTTGAGCACGCCGACCACCACCGGCTGGCCCGTACCGGGGTGGGCGAGTTGCGGTAGCTTTGGGTCAGCCGCTTGGCTGGCTCGCTTGCTGCCTCTCTTTGAAGGTTCTTGCCTTGTGGAACGTCCAAGCCAACCAAGCCACTGCAGGAATCGTCACGATGACCAAGGCCATTCAAGTACCTTGAGCCCGTCCGGATACCTAAAGGCATGGTTGAGACTGATAAAGAAATTGAGTGAGAGTGCCGCGACTCCGAGTGCGCCCAGTATTGTGCCGAGCCGGCGGTTCGGCTTCATCGGGCCCCCTCCCCTGGTGTCCATATTCACGGTCTCCGATGAACCGAGTCCACGGGATAGCCGAGTTCCTCGAGCCTCAGAAGAATGGGCTCCAGGCTGAACGCGTAAATAGTCCAGTCCATGTAATGCTTGCCCCGGACGGCAATGCAGTCGCGGGTCAGCAAACCCGGAGCCCTGAAGATCTCGGTGACCTGGGACCGTTCGACGCCCCATGGTCCCAAAAGCCGGGCAAACCCCATGCGGGCACGGAACTCCAGTCGTTCCTGCGTTGCCAAGAGCTCGATAAAGGGCCACGTAGCGGAGAGTTTCTGATCGCTGAAGCCGATGACCGCACGGAACGGTTCCATGGGTTCTCCATCCTCCGGGACTGAGCTCATGGATTTGAGCCTATACGCCTTGGGATCGGCAAGCAGTTCAATTCAGTTCGACAATCCAGCAATTGCGCGCTACGCCCCCTGCTACCCCTCTTTAAGCCTGTTCACCCGCGGGAGCTGCTGCGGGTTGCTGGCCAGGATGCGTAGAGCGTCCATCGCGGGTGTCCGATCAGCTTCGTCAAGGAGTTGCCAGGAGCGGTGGTCCGGATTCTCAAGCACGCTTTGGAGCGTGAGGATGCGAGACCTATCGCTGCCGCCCATCGCTTTGGCAGTGGTCAGTGGCGTCTTGATCGTGGCGCACAAGACCACGGCGTCGTCGAGGTGCCGGTCCCGATCGCGGGAGTCCTCCCGGTAGGCCGCACCTTTCAAGACCAGGGCACCAAGCGCGTTGGGGATGCTGATGACGACAGACTCGCCGTCGCCGCCGACAAGCCGGCAATTGACGGTCCGCTTCAGAGCCTGCGTGCCGCCGGAGACTTGGAAGGGCTTGCGGCCACCGAGGGTGGGAACCTTAGCCTCCGGCAAGTGATCAGCGATCATGACGTCGATCTGCTGCTTGCCGCGGACGAACCGGTGCGCAGGAGCGTCGTGGTCGATGGACCTCTGCAGGGTGTAGCCCAGCCCGCTGAGCGCTGCTGACACCGACGACGTCGTGGCCGCTCCGGTCTCGATGTGAAGCACGATGTCCACGTCGGCGGTTGGTCGGGAGACGGACAGGCCGGCGGCCACGGAGTGCAGCTGGACCATGAGGCCGCCCACGAGCGTCCACTGGGTGGAGGGCAGCGTCCTGGCCAGCTCCAGACACTGCGGCCATGGCGGGCCCCCACCTCCCGGCAGTATGGAGACGTCCCAAATTTCCCGGCCATTGGCCGCGGCAGGCTCAGGCATGAAGCAGCTCCTCGATGACCCGCTTGCCGGCGGTGCGTTCCCGGGTGGCCAGGGACCCCATCAGGTCCACGGCCACGGCGGCGACAGGTACCCTGCCCTCGGCGAACGGCTCTACCAGCTCGACCTCGTGGATGATGGCGTTGCCGGACGGGTCCTCAACAAGACCCAACGAATCAGCCAGCGCCTTGGCGTCTCCGGCCATGACGTAACCTTCGGCGATGCCGCTTCCGCCGGCCATGCCGAACGTTTCGGCAGTGGATTCGTCCTGCATGGCGGCGGCCCCGCTGGCGATCAGATGAAAGCTCAGCCGATCCAGAGCCTCCTGTGTAGCTCTATACCGGAGAACATGGTCCTTGTGCCTGGCGAGGGTGCAGACAGCGGCCGCATCGAGTCGCCGCAGTCTGCTTTTCAGTCGGGACTTCTCCGATGATGAGATCCACGTGGGGTTCTGCCCGGACAAGAGCGCCAGCGCCGCCCAAGCTGTCTTGGCAGTCCACGCCCGGCCTCGGCGCGTGCCGATTGCGGACAGTCGTTCGACGGAGGCCGTGTCGAGAAGGATGGACCGGCCCACTCGCCCAATGACAGTGAGCTGTCCGGATTCAACGAGCTGTCGCACCGACACCTGGGTTATTCCAAGACGTTCCGCGACTTCTCCCGTTGAGAGTCCTTTGATTCGCTCCACCCACTAATGCTTTCTCGCGAAAGCATTAGTGTCAATACACTAAAACTTTCTTGAGAGAGCAATAGTGTCATCCCCGGGGCAGTCAGATCATCGGCGCCTCGAAGATCGGCCGCCACGTGATCCGGCTCCTGGCTCCCTACTACCTCGACATCGTTGTCTCCGACCCCTATCTGGACGATGCCGCGGCGGACGCACTCGGCGTCGAACGCGTCAGCCTGGACGAGCTCGTGGCGAGCTCCGACGTCGTGAGCCTCCACGCGCCGTCGTTACCTTCCACGGAGAACCTCATCCATGCCGGGCTGGTGGCGAAACTGAGGAACGGCGCCACATTCATCCACACCTCCCGGGGCGAACTCGTGGACCAGGACGCACTGCTCAGCCGGCGCGGACTTGGGGGGCTGCGCCGGACCCGCTTCTCAACTAGGGTCGAACGTGAGCTGGGGGCAACCAGCCTCCGCACGTCGACGCGCCGGTCACGGCCGTGCCGTCGGGAAGGAATGCCGCCATGGATACATTCAAGATCGGTTATTTCGTGGGTAGCCTCTCCAGTACCTCCATCAATCGGACCCTCTCCAAGGCGCTCATCAGCGTGGCGCCGCCCGAACTCGAATTCCATGAGATCGAAATCAAGGATCTCCCCCTGTACAGCTCCGACTACGACGCCGACTTCCCGCCTGCGGGCAAAGCGCTGAAGGACGCGATCGCCGCGTCGGACGGCATCCTGTTCGTCTCGCCTGAATACAACCGCTCCATCCCGGGCGCCCTCAAGAACGCCATCGACTGGGGATCCAGGCCGTGGGGCACCAATTCGTTCGCCCGCAAACCCACCGGAATCATCGGCGCCTCGCCGGGCGGCATCGGCACTGCGGTGATGCAGTCCTCCATGCGGAGCGTGCTCAGCTTCCTGGATGCCCCGCAGCTGAACGCCCCGGAGGCGTACATCCGCTTTGTCGCGGACGCGTACGACGACGACGGCACCGTTAAGGACGAAGGGACCGCCGGGTTGTTGCGCCACTACATGGAGGAGTACAGCGCTTTCGTCCAGCGCGTCCTGGCCGCCAACGCGCCGGGCCATATCGGCGACCTGGAACCGGATTCCGCCAAGCTCACCCGCTAGCCACACCAGTGGGTGCCGGGTGCGCAGTGCACGCGGCACCCACACTTTTACCGATTTAGTCAGTATGCTTACTACCATGAGGATGCACGAACACGCCTACCCCCAGGAGAAACGATGCTTCGCAGATTAGCCCTGACCACCGCAGCCCTGACACTCTTCGGCGGAGCGTTGCTGTCCACGGGCGCGGCCGCCACTGCCGCCACGCCCTCAACTGTTCAAGCACATGTTGCCGCAACCAGTCCCACGCCATCCCAGGGCCCCAGCAATCCCTCCGGGCCGTCAACGGCCACGCCAACCAACCCCGGCCCCTCAGCCGGTACCTCCGAAACTCCCAACCCGGCCAGCAGCGGACCGGCCAACCCGGGCACGGGCGAGTCGGAACCCCAGGAACAGACGCGCACTGACGTCACCCCGTGGATCCTTGCGGCAATTGCCGCAATCATCGTCATCGCGCTGATCATCTGGGCGGTTCGCGGGCGCGGCCGCAACAAGGAAGTCAGCCGCTAAGGCCGCGGAATTCCCGAGGCCAGGCGTCCGATCGCACTGCCCTCAAGGTTCTCCAGCAGGTGCCGCGGATTGTCGTAGACTTCCGCGGCACCGGCGTCGCGCAGTTCAGCCTCGCTGATTCCGCCGCAGGTCAGCGCGATGGCGGGAACGTCGATCGCCGCAGCCGCCTTCACATCCCAGACCGCGTCACCGACAAACACCACATTGGGCGCATCCACTCCAAGCTTCTCCAGGCACGCCACCAGGATGTCGGGAGCCGGCTTGCTCTCCTTGGCGTCAGCCGAACTCGTCCATGCATCGATGGACGTCCCGGCATCCAGAAGCCTCCGGCTGACGTCCAGGTCGCGCTCCTGGGCCGATGACGCCAACCCCACCGCCAGACCCGCATCAGAGCAGGCTGCCAGCAGGTCCCGTGACGAGTCGAACGGCCTCAAGGACGGCCAAAAAGTGGAGAAAACTGCACCATGGGCGTTCTTGAGTTCCTCCTGCATCTCCTCAGTACAGTCAGGAACCAGATGCTGGATCAGCCGGTCACCGCCCATGCCCACCGAGCGGTGGATGTTGGAGAGCTGGACGTCCAGGCCCTCCCGCCGAAACGCCTGCCACCACGCAAACGCGTGAAAGTAGCTTGAATCGATGAGCGTCCCGTCAACATCGAAGAGAACGCCCCGCTTGCCTCCTTGCACAGACCCGGACATGGCTACCGGACCTCGGCGCGCAAGGGCGCGGCCCCGGCCAGCGCCCGGTCCATCATGAACTCTTCGGACTCCAGCAACGCATACCGCTCCGCCGAACCTTGCCGCAGCAGCCCCGTCCCCGCGACTTCCCGAAGCGATTCCACGGCACGGACCGCCTCGTCCTTTGATGAATAGCGCCTGGACAACCCCACCAGCGAGTCCTCGCCGTCTACCATCAGCACGCGGTAGCCCCCATCGGGAGCATCAACCAACTCCAAGTGACCAGCCATTCCCAACCTCCTCGTACGTGATGATTGCCTGCTTAGTAAGATTACTTAGTATATAACTCCCGGTTGACGTCCGGGACCCAAGGCGGGCCGACATACTGCGTAACGCTGGAAATACGCGTCTGCAACTTCCTGTTGCCGTAGATATGACAACAATCGGAATCATCGGTGCAGGACACATTGGCAGCCAGGTCGCACGCAAGGCCGTGGAACTTGGATACGACGTCGTCATCAGCAATTCACGCGGACCGGAAACCCTCGCGGCACTCGTTGCCGAACTCGGGCCCCGCGCCCGGGCCACGACGGCGGCCGAAGCAGCAGCGGCAGGCGATTTCGCCGTCGTGACCGTACCCCTCAAGGCCTACCGGGACATCCCGGTGGAGCCCCTCGAAGGCAAAATCGTCATCGACACCAATAACTACTACTGGGAGCGCGACGGTCGCATCCCCGAACTCGACAAGGGTGAGGCCACCACGTCCGGGCTGCTCCAAAAGCACCTCCCCACCTCCAAGGTGGCCAAGGGCTTCAACCACATCGGCGCCGCGGACATCACCACCGACGGAAGCCCCGCCGGCACCGCTAACCGCCGGGCACTGGCTACTGCAAGCGACTTCCCGGAGGCCGTTGAACTGGTGACCCGGCTCTACGACGAGTTCGGTTTCGACACCGTCAACGTCGGACCGCTTGAGGAGAGCTGGCGGGTCGAACGCGACCGGCCCGCCTACGTGGTGCGGCAGAACGCCGTCGAACTGCGCGAGAACCTCGCCAAGGCGACCAGAACCATCTGAGCAACCCACGACGGCGGGCAGGCACCTTACGCTTGCCCGCCGGGCGGGTGCCGCGAGACCAAGGGTTGCTTACGCCACGGAACAATTCCCGTAAGCAGCATCACGCCATGGCTAGTCTCTCGGCATGGATAACACACACTTCGACGCTGTCATTGTGGGCGGCGGACATAACGGACTCACGGCGGCTGCCTATCTGGCCAAGGCCGGGAAAAGCGTGGCTGTGCTTGAACGCGACGACCACTTCGGTGGCGCCGCGGTTTCGGCCGGGGCGTTCAAGGGTGTGGACGCCCGCCTGTCCCGCTACTCCTACCTGGTCAGCCTGCTGCCGGAGCAGATCATCCGTGAGCTGGGGCTGGACATCAAGCTCGCAAGGCGCAGGTATTCCTCCTACACACCCAACCCGCTCAACGTGGAGACGGGACTGTTGATTGACGGCGACGACGCTCAGGCAAGCCGCAGTTCCTTCGCCCGGGTGGGCGCCGGCGAGGACTTCGATGCCCTCCAAGGCTTCTACGCCGACACCGAGAAACTGGCCCGCGCCTTGTTTCCCACGGTATGCCGGCCGCTGCCCAGCCGCTCGGAAGCACGCGAACTGCTCGGCGATGACCAGCTGTGGGCTGACTTCATCGAAAATCCCTTGGGCACCGTGGTCACGAATCGCCTATCGCACGACCTGGTGCGTGGCCTCGTGGCAACCGACGGCCTGATCGGCACGTTCACTTCCCTCGACGATCCCTCCCTGGACGCCAACCGCTGCTTCCTCTACCACGTGATAGGGAATGAAACGGGAGACTGGGACATTCCGCTGGGCGGGATGGGCTCGGTGTCCAGGGAGTTGGAGCGCGTGGCCCGGGAAGCCGGGGCCGTCCTCTTGGCCGGCGCCGAGGTCACGGACATTTCCGACGGCGGTACGGTCCGGTTCCAGCGTGGCGGGGTCGTTCAGGAGTTCCACGGCGAGCGCGTGCTGGCCAACGTGTCGCCGTGGGTGCTCGGCCGTCTCCTGGGCGACGCTTCGGGCATCCAGGGCGAACGCCCCGAGGGTGCGCAAATCAAGGTGAACCTGCTCCTGCGCCGGCTTCCCGGATTGCGGGATACGTCTGTGTCACCCGAAGCAGCTTTCGGCGGCACCTTCCACATCAACGAGGGCCATGGCCAGTTGGAGGCGGCCTACCGGTCTGCCTCCGAGGGCCGGATTCCTTCACCGCTGCCCTGCGAGATCTATTGCCATTCACTGACCGACCCAAGCATCCTGTCCAAGGAACTTGCCGCGTCCGGCGCACAGACCCTCACCATTTTCGGCCTGCATACACCGGGCCGGCTGGTCACCGAGGAGAACAACGAGCAGATGCGGGCCGAGCTGCAGGCCGCCGTGCTCTCCTCGCTCAACTCCGTCCTGGCCGAACCGGTGGAGGACCTCCTGCTCACTGACGCCGACGGCAATCCGTGCATCGAAGCGAAAACCACGCTGGACCTTGAGGCCGCCCTGAATATGACCGGCGGCAACATCTTCCACGCCAAGCTCCAGTGGCCGTTCCTTGAAGACGACGAACCCCGGAAAACGCCGGCCGAGCGCTGGGGTGTCGGTACCGGCCACCCGCGGGTGTTCCTGTGCGGGGCGGGGGCACGCCGGGGTGGCGGGGTCAGTGGACTGGGAGGCCACAACGCGGCCATGGCGGTCCTGGAGGATTTGGGGAACTAAATCCCCGGTTCGTGACACGAATCAGGGCTGAAGCACACAGGATGGGTGGCTGCTTCCCCGGGGTCCGGCGCATAGGGCGCCCGGGGAGGCGGTAACGCCCGGAATTCCTACCCTGAGGAGTCACGAATGACCACCAAAATCTCCAAATGGCCCCCCGGCACACCCATGTGGGTCGATCTGTCCATCGATGACGTTGAGTCGGCCAGGGACTTCTATTCCAGACTCTTCGGCTGGGGCTACACCTCCGACGACGCCGCCGGAGGCTACCTGCTGGCTCACCTCGACGGGCATGCGGTGGCCGGTTTGGGGCCCAAGGATGATGCCGCGCTGCCGCCGTCGTGGACCACCTTCCTGTCCTCCGACGACGCCGGGGCCACCGCAGCGCAGGTCAAGGCAGCCGGTGGCCGGCTTCTGGTACCGCCCTTCGATGTCATGGATGCCGGCCGTATGGCTGTCGCGGCCGACTCCGGCGGCGCGGTCTTCGGCATCTGGCAGGCCGGCAACCATATCGGGGCGGAACGCGTCAATGAGCACGGTTCCCTGTGCTGGAATGAGCTCCACACCCGCGATTACTCCGCGGCCCGCTCGTTTTACGCTGACGTCTTCGGCTTCAGCTACCACGACATCGACGGTCATGACATGGTGTACTCCACGTGCCTGCGCCCAAAGGACGCGCGCGAAGTGGCCGGCATCCAGCTGGACAGCGCCCTCCCCGGGGAAACACCGGACTACTGGCTGACCTGGTTCGCCAGCGACGACGTCGCTGCCACGGCGGCGCTGGCCGAACACCTCGGGGCAAAGCTCCTCATGCCCGTCAGTGACAGCCCGTTCGGCCGCATGGCGATCGTGCAGGGCCTGCAAGGGGAAGTCTTTGGACTCATCGCCGTCGCCCCGGCCGAAAACTAAACCACTGCCGGATCCATTGCCCCGGCGATGATTTCGTGCGCGTACTCCGCAGCAAGCGGGGCGGCGAGGCGGTGCACGGCCTGGAAAGTCCTGCGCACTTCCGGGCCGTGCCAGTCCGGCGGAAGGTAGTCCGAAGGAAGGTTGGGGTCGCGGTAAGGGAACCGGCGCCACATGGTGAGCATGGGAATGTAGTACCGGAAAGCGTCCCGCCGCAGTTCTTCCGTGGAGCGCGCCAAGGCAGCATCCGGGTCGCCGCCCACGCGGTCGGCCCACAACTGCCCGGCTCCGCGGTACAGCTCAAGGAACGCGGTGAACTGGCCATCGAGTTCCTTGAGGTCCCACCATTCGGAGATCTTGGGACGCATGGGACCGTCAAACACGTAGTCGCTGCGGAACAAATCCACGAATTCGATCAGTCCGCTGGCCGTGAGTCGTTCCCGTGCCTGCTCGAGCTTGTGGGCGGGGGCGATCCACACCCCGGAAGCCACGGAGCCGAAGCCAAGTCCGGACAACGCCGAGCGCAACTGGTGACGCCTGTTCCGCATCGATTCCGGGACAGAGAAGACTGCCAGCACCCAGGTGTCCACCGGCGCGGGTTGCTCTGGCGCGAAGATCCGCCGGTCACCTTCACGGAACACGTCACTGATCGACTCAGCAATCTTGTACTTGGCAATGCCGCCTTCACGGACGCTCTTCAGCACACCTTTCGCCTTGAGCCGGGACACCGAGGACCGCACTCCGGGGGCGTCGTAGCCGAGCGTCCCCAGCATGGAGATCAGCGCCGAGACCGGCAGGGCGTCACCCGCATTCCGCCCGTAGAGGCCGAAGATCGTCACCAGGAGCTGCTGGTGACGGACGGGCGGTGCCGGGACGGCGAACATAGAAACTTCCTCATTTCCGCGCCGGAGTCCAGGCGCCAATCATGTTCATCATAAGTTGCCGGCAAGCCGGGTCCTGGAAGATCACGACGGCGGCACCCGCACCTTGGGGGGTGGCGGAGCGACGTCCCACGCGCGTCCGTCCGCCGAGATGGCACTTAATGACAATCCCGGGCTCCCGGATGTGATGTCTCGGGACATCGGTGACAGTTCTGCATCAGGACATCGGTGACAGTCCGTGTGTCAAGACATCGGTGACAGTTCCCGGCGGTCACCGGTGCAGAGCCCGGTTATGGAGCCTGCTGGAATGCGTACCGGGCTGATTTCATTCCCACGTGTTTGGTGCCGGCAGGAGGCCAATCGAATTCCGCGATGATTTCCCCTTCGGGGCTGATGAACGTGATTGCTTCGCTGTTCCAGTCAATGAGAACTGGGCGGTAGGCCATGCGTGTGGTCAGGTAGTAGATCACCCTATTGAAGCTGACGGTCCCGTTGGAATAGACCTTCAGGGTGTGTTGTCCGGTCGGGTCGGTGGTTATGAGGCTGCCGAGCATCGTTTGCTCCGGCGCGATCGCCTGGTACTCCACCTGCTCTGCGGCAAGCAGCGGTTCAGGCGTTCGAAATACAGGTACGTGGGGCGCAGCCAGCTCCAGGGCGGGTGGACGTGGTGGTTCGGCGACACTGGTCGCCTCCCACGCCTGCTGCGGGGTGATCCTGCCGGGCAGGCCCTGGTGAGGCCGCTGGGTGTTATAGATGACATCGAACCGGTCAACATGGTCCTGCAGCTCGTTCAACGACCTGGCGATGGGCTGTTTGTCCAGGTACCTGAACAAGGTTCGATGGAATCTTTCGTTCTTGCCTTGCGTCGTGGGTTTGTAGGGTTTGCCGGTGATCATCGAAACACCCAGAGAGCTCATGAACGTCACCAGCTGGCCTTGCACGCCCAGACGGGTGGGATTCAGCGCGGTCCCGTTGTCCGTGAGCAACCGTTGAGGGACACCGTGGGTGGCCATGCCCTTCTTAACCACCGTCAGGGCTGCTTCGCTGGTCTCTCCGGAGGCCACGTGCGAGGCGATGGCCAGCCGGGAATGGTCATCTTGGAGCTGGAAAATCACGCACTGACGTCCGCCGGAGAGCACGTACTCGGTGGCGTCCAATTGCCAGCACGCGTTCGGTGCCGGATAGACAAAGCGTCGCCACGCGGCGCGGGGCTTCTTCTTCGGCTCGTTACGGGCCACGTTCCTCTCACGGAAAATTCGGGCTAACGCTGCCGTGGACGGAGCAGCCATTCCAAGGGCCTTCATCTTGTCGTGAACGCTGATCGGGCCGTGGTCCAAGCCTGAGGACTCCAGCGCCGCGCGAACCTTGACTGCTTGGTCCTTAACGGTCTCCTCCAGCCGGGTGGGAGAGGCTTTCGGTCGGCGCGAGCGGGGCTCCAAGGCTGCCGCTTGCCCTTCCTCGCGGGCGATAGCGAGGATCTTATAGAACGTCTTGCGGCTGATGTCATGGGCTTCGCAGAACGTGGTCACGGCCCCACGCGGGGCGTCGTCAGGCCACTGAGCGATTTCCAAGCGAAGCCGCCGCATCAACGGGATCATTAGGTTTCACATCAGCCTAGTTCAACCCATAGACCCGGGTAATCAGAGCGAAGTGTCACCACCAAGACCCCGTGTTGTGTCACCGATGTTCTGATGCAGAACTGTCACCGATGTATCGAGACATAACATCCCGGGCTCCCGGACTGTCATTAAGTGCCATCTCGCGGGGACGAAACCGGGCCCTGCACAGCCCTGACCAGATGTTCCGGCCAGGGCTGTGATGCGGTGGTTCCGTTGGGAACGTGGACCGTGGTGACCGTCCCGAAAGCGGCCACTACGCTGCCTGCCGGTGTGCCGCCGTCGTCGGTACCGCCGTCGTAGTTATTGTCCGCGGAGGTTTCGAGCGGGTGGCCCACCACCTCGAACCCCAACGTGAGCGACGTCCGCCCGAGCTGGTGGACCCTGACCGTCGCGGTGACGCGCTGGCCGAACCACAGCTTGGACTTGTAGTTGACCACCTGCTGGACGCGCGGAGCGTGGGGGAAGTAATCCGGCAGTTGGAGTTTCCGGAAGAGCTCGGCTTCGGCGGCTTCCACCCACCGCAGGACGGCCGAGTTGTGCTGGTGGCCCGAGGCGTCGGTGTCCACCCATTCCACCGTCCGGGTGACGCTTGCTTCCGGAAACTCCATGACCTGCCCTTCCTTACCGGGCCGGGACGTTGGCGTCCTCGGCCTCCGGGTCGGTGCTCGCTGCCGCCACCGGCTGATCCGGCTGCGGCTTGGGAATGAGCGCGACGGCGGCCGCGGCCACCACGGCGATTCCGGCAAAGATGGCGAAGTTCGCCTCGAACGGGAGCTTGGACCCCGCAATCCACCCACCGATCAACGGACCGGAAATGGCACCGAGCCGGGCGAAGCTGAGTGCCCAGCCCGTGGCTGTGCCGCGGACCTTCGCCGGGTAGTAGTCGGCGATGTAACCCGTGAGCACCAGCGACGTGGAGATCGAGCCAACGCCGGCGAAGGCCACGAACAGCAGGTTGACCACCATGGTGTTCGGGAAGACCAGGAGCATGATTCCCAGCCCACCCAGGATGTAGAACACCACCAGGATCAGCTTCTTGCCGTACTTGTCCGCGGCCCGGCCCAGGAGCAGTCCGCCGATGGCCGAGGCGAGGCTGAAGACCAGGAGGAAGGTCAGCGACGAGCCGAGGTCATAGCCGGCCTTCTTCATGATGCTGGGCAACCAGGTGTTGAGGCCGTAGACCAGCACCAGGCCACAGAACAGCGAGATCCAGAAGAACACGGTGGAGCGGAGGTACTTCAGGGAGAACATGGTGGTGATGGTCTTCCACCACGGATCAGCCGGAGCGGCTTGGGAGCCCGGCGTAGCTGCAGCAACAGTGGGCCGGTAGTCGCTGATCCGCAGCTTGGAAGCCAACGCTTCCGCTTCGGACCGGCGCCCCTTTGACTCCAGGTATTCCAGGGATTCGGGCAGGAACTTCCAGATGACCGGGATCAGCAGGACAGGGACGGCGCCGATCGCGATGACCGCGCGCCACCCACCCAGCGGCAGGACGAACAGTGCCGCCAGCGCCGCGGCCACAATGCCCAGCGAGTAACCCGAATACATCAACCCATAGTTGTAGGAGCGCTTGTTCGGCGCCGAGTATTCGATGGTCAGGGCAGCGGCCACCGGGATGACACCGCCCATGCCAAGCCCGCCGATGAGTCGGAAGATTCCGAAGATTTCCGGCGTCGGAGCCCAGGCGGCTCCGGCCTGGGTCAGCGTGAAGATCGCCATGGAGGCGAGCAGCATTTTCTTCCGGCCCACGAGGTCGCTGAGGGTCCCGATGAACAGGGCACCAATCAGCATGCCAATCAAGGCATATGAGCCAAGGCCACCCAGGGCCAGCGGCGAAAGGTTCCACTCCTTGTACTCGGCGAGTGCGGGAAGCACGGCACCCAGCACGCCGACGTCGTATCCTTCCGCAAGGATGGCAAGCCAGCAGCAGAACAGCACCACACCGGTGGTCCGCTTGGGGACGTTCCAGGTGTTCACGGAGGCGGCGGCCATGGCTACTTCACCAGCACCGAAGCTGCGGCTGACGCTGCTGCTGCAGGCGTCCAGCGGAGGTGGGCGTTGAGTTGTTCGGCATCGGGCTCCTTCAGGAGGGACAACCGCGGGCGGACGGCGTCCGTGCGGGAGCTTGGCGGCTTGCGGCGTCCGGCACGGAACTGGGGGATCCAGTCGGCGCCGGGGCCTTGGTATTCCTGCTCCGCGGCTGCGTGCAGGGTCCACTGGGGATCGTACAGGTGCGTGCGGCCAAGGGCGATCAAGTCGGCACGTCCGGCGAGCAGGATCGAGTTCACGTCGTCGTAGCTTGAGATGGCGCCGACGGCGATCACTGCCACGCCTGCCGGAGCGGCAACTTCCTGGCGGATGCGGTCCGCGAACGGGGTCTGGTAGCTGCGTCCGAACGCGGGCTTCTCCTCCTTGGCGACCTGGCCGGTAGAGACATCAAGCCCGGCGGCACCATGCTCAACAAACGCCTTGGCGATGGCGACCGAGTCATCCGAGGTGTTGCCGCCGTCGATCCAGTCCGTCGCGGAGATGCGCACCGTCACCGGCTTGTTGGCAGGCCAAGCCGCACGGACGGCGTCGAAGACTTCCAGCGGGAACCGCAGCCGGTTCTCCAGGCTGCCGCCGTATTCGTCCGTGCGCTGGTTGGAAACCGGCGAGAGGAAGGAGGAGAGCAGGTAGCCGTGGGCCGCGTGGATTTCCAGGAGGTCGAAGCCTGCCTGCTCCGCGCGCTTTGTTGCTGCGACGAACTCGGCCTTGATGGCGTCCATGCCGGCGCGGTCCAGTTCCTGCGGGGTCTGGTTTCCGGGGCCGTACGGAAGGGCGGAAGGTCCGACGGCGGTCCAGTTGCCGGAGTCGAGTGGCTGGTCGATTCCTTCCCACATGAGCTTGGTGGAGCCCTTGCGGCCCGAGTGACCCAGCTGTGCACCGATTTTGGCGGTGGAACGGGAGTGCACGAAATCGACGATTTCCTTCCAGCTGTCCCGCTGTTCGTCCGTGTAGAGGCCGCTGCAGCCGGGGGTGATGCGGCCCGCTTCGGAGACGCACACCATTTCCGTCATCACCAGTCCGGCGCCACCCAGGGCCTTGGAACCCAGGTGGACTTTGTGAAAGTCGCCGGGGATGCCGTCGGTGGCGGAGTACATGTCCATGGGCGAGACGATGATGCGGTTCTTGAGTTCCAGTTCGCCGATGCTGAAGGGCTGGAACATGGCCGGGGCCACCTCGGTGAGGCCCTGGGCTGCGGCGAAGTTCCGGTCCACGGCGTCGGCGAATTCAGGATCACGCAGGCGCAGGTTCTCCTGCGTGATGCGCCGGCTGCGGGTGAGCAGGTTGAACGCGAACTGTGTGGGGTCCTGATCCTTGTACTGGCCGATGCGCTCGAACCATTCAAGGGAAGCCTGCGCGGCACGCTGGGTAGAGGCCACCACGGGACGCCGTTCGGTTTCATAGGCTTCCAGGGCTGCCTCCACCGTGGGGTGCTCGTGGAGGCACGCAGCCAACGCAAGGGAGTCTTCCATGGCCAGCTTGGTCCCGGAGCCGATGGAGAAGTGTGCCGTGTGGGCGGCGTCGCCCACCAGGACCACGTTGCCCTTGCGCCAGCTCTGGTTGCGGACCGTGTTGAAGTTCAGCCACTTGGAATTGTTGGAGAGGACCTCGTAGCCGGCCAGTTCCTCAGCGAAGATGTCGCGGATCTTGGCGATGGCTTTCTCGTCGGAGACACCCGGAGGGAACACCTCATTGGCGGTCTCGTCGAAGCCTGCGGCGTGCCACACGTCCTCATGCATTTCGACGATGAACGTGGAGCCTTCGTCCGAGTACGGGTAGCCGTGGATCTGCATGACACCCCACTCGGTTTCCTTCACAAAGAACTTGAAGGCCTCGAACACCTGGTCCGTTCCGAGCCACATGTACTTGTTGGTGCGCGGATCCAGGTCAGGGCCGAACGCGTCGGCGTACTTGGCGCGGATCTGGGAATTCACGCCGTCTGCTGCGAGGACAAGATCGTAGTTGGCCTCCAGCTCCTCGATGGCCGGTGCCATGGTGCTGAACCGGACATCGACGCCGAGTTCGATGCATCGCCGCTGGAGGAGTTCCAGCAATTCCTTGCGGCTCATGGCAGCGAAGCCCTGGCCTCCGACCGTGATCATTTCGCCGCGGAAGTGGATGTCGATGTCGGACCAGCGGGCGAAGCGGCGGCTCATGTAGTCGGCCACTACGGGGTCGGCGTTGCCGATGCCGCCGAGGGTCTCATCGGAAAACACGACGCCGAACCCGAAGGTATCGCTGGCGGCGTTGCGTTCCCAGAGGGTGATGTCGTGGGACGGGTCGAGCTGCTTCATCAGTGCTGCGAAGTACAGGCCCCCCGGGCCGCCTCCGACGATTGCGATCTTCATGGTGTTGCTCCTTCTCGGGCCCGCTACGCCTGGCTTTGGCCGGCGGCGGTAAGTTCCTGTGTCTCTGGTTCTTCTGCGAGGACGCGGTCACGCAGCTTGAAGTGCTGCAGTTTGCCGCTGGGATTGCGTGGAAGTTCGGTGACGAAGCGGACATCGCGTGGGTACTTGTACGGAGCGATGGTCTGCTTCACGAAGTCCTGGATTTCCTTGCGCTTGGCCGCGTCTCCTGTGACGCCTTCACGCAGGACCACGAACGCGCACACGATACTTCCGCGTTGCTCATCCGGGATGCCGATGACCGCGTTTTCCACGACGTCGGGGTGCTGGTCGATGGCTGCTTCCACTTCGGGTCCGCCGATGTTGTATCCGGAGGAAACGATCATGTTGTCCGAGCGTGCCTGGTAGGTGAAGTAGCCGTCCTCGTCCATGGAGAAGGTGTCTCCCGTGACGTTCCAGCCATTCACCACATAGTTGGCTTGCCGGGGATCATCGAGGTAGCGGCAGCCCGTGGGGCCAATGACGGCGAGGCGGCCGGACTGTCCCGGGCCGAGTTCCTTGCCGTCCTGGTCCAGGATGGTGGCCCGGTAGCCTGGCACAGCCTTGCCCGTGGTGCCGGGACGGATATCGTCCCCCGCGGCTGAGATGAATACGTGCAGCATTTCGGTGGCGCCGATGCCGTTGACCAGACGCAGGCCGGTAGCCTCGTGGACGGCCTCCCACGTTTCCTTGGACAGGTGTTCGCCCGCGGAGACGGCGATCCTAAGACCGCTGAGCAGATCGCCGCGCTTCTCCTTGAGGATGGCCCGGTAGGCCGTCGGAGCGGTGAAGAGCACCGTGGCTCCGGCCTCTGCTGCCCGCTCAGCCAGTTCCACGGGTCCGGCCTTCTCGGTCAGCAAGGCCGATGCGCCGAACCTGAGTGGGAAGACCACCAGTCCGCCCAGGCCGAACGTGAAGGCAAGCGGGGGAGATCCCGCGAAGACGTCATCCGCCGTGGGCTCCAGAATGTACCGGGCAAAGGTGTCCGCATTGGCGAGGATGTCGCGGTGGAAGTGCATGGTCACCTTGGGCACGCCCGTAGTTCCGGACGTCGGCCCCAGCAGGGCAACGTCGTCCGAGGACGTGTCCACTGGCGTGAACACCCCGCTCTTGCGCGAGCAGCGGGCGGTGAGGTCGCCGTCGTCGTTCTTTCCGTACGTCAGGACCGTGACGTCATCACCTGCGGCCACCGCGAGCTCGTCCACGAAGCGGTGGTCGGAAATCGCCACAACGGGCTTTGTCAGCTCGATGATCGTGGAGACCTCGGTGGAGCGCAGCATGGGCATGGTGGTCACCACCACGGCGCCGGCTTTCAGTACGCCGAGCCAGGCAGCCACGATCCACGGGTTGTTCGGTCCCCGCAGCAGGACGCGGTTACCGGGGACGACGCCAAGGTCTTCGGTGAGGACCTGGGCCACCTGGTTGGAGCGGGTCTGGAGCTCGCCGTACGTCCAGACAACGCCGTCCGGGGTGCGGAGGGCGGGGCGGTCGGCGCCGTGCCGGGCGACAGCGTCGTCGATCAGCACGGCGGCGGCGTTGAGCCGGTCCGGGTAGTTCAGTTCGGGGAGGGGGAATTCGAACGCCGGCCAGGTATCGGTGGACGGCAGGTGGTCTCGGGTGAACGTGTCCACGTGGGCCGATGGCAACATGCTCATGGCCGTTCCTTTCAGTGGTGCGTCGTTGGGGCTGGGGATGGGGGTTTCAGGCGCGAATCATGCCCTCTTGGGCGACGGTTGCCAGGAGCCGTCCCTGACGGTCGAAGAAGCGGCCCATGGCGAGGCCGCGGTTGCTCTGGCCGGAGATGGCTTCCTGGGCATACAGCACCCAGTCGTCCACCCGGCCGTCGCGGTGGAACCACATGGAGTGGTCAAGGCTGGCGGTGGCGAGGCCGGGGCTGGACCAGTTGAGGCCGTTGACCCGGAGCAGTGGTTCCAAGATGGTGTAGTCGCAGACGTAGGCCAGTGCCGTGCGCTGGAGGTTGGTGTCATCAGGCAGGGTGTCGAAGGCTTTGACCCAGATGGCCTGCTGGGGGGCGGCTCCACCCTCCAGCTCGACATATACCGGACCGGGAATATGCCGCATGTCGAAACTACGGCCGGTTGCCCAGTAATCAGCGGCCGGGCCTTCGCTTTCGGTGAGCGCCTCTGCTGCGGAGCGCAGCGATTCAGGCTCGACGGCGGCAGGCGCCTCAGGCTGGAAGTCCGGCCCGTCTTCGGGAACATGGAAGGACCCCATCGCGGCATACACGGGCTTGCCGTTCTGGAAACCCCGGACCGTGCGGGTGGAGTAGCCGCGACCGTCGCGCAGGCGCTCAACCTCGTACCGGACCGTGGAGCCGATATCCACCGGACGCATGAAGTAACTGTGCATCGAGTGGAGCTGCCGGTCGGCATCCACCGAGCGCATCATCGCCGCTGCGGCCTGGGCCACCATGTCTCCACCGTAAGCCTTGGGCCACGGAACGTACTGGGTAGTGGCCTCATACGCTTCGTCGAAGACCTGGGGTTCGGTCTTTGTCAGCTCAACAGCGCGGAGGAAGGTCTCCGATGTCAGGGTTCCCGTGATCATGGCTATGCCCGGCGGTAGTCGGCGAGGGTCTCGTCAGGGACGTCCTCGAGGTTGACCACGAGGTTCTCCGGCGTACGGGCGGTCAGCCAGACAAGTTCCTCGGTGACAGACATGTTCGCCTCGACGTGCGGCATGAACGGCGGCACGAATACCCAGTCGCCGGCCTTCATGTCGATGAACTCTGAGTAGTTCTCACCGAAGTAGATCCGGCCGTGGCCGCGGAGAACGTAGCCGCCGGTTTCCGCTTCGCCGTGGTGGTGCGGCAGCGAGCGGTAGCCGGGAGTGTTTGAGACCTGGCCGAACCAAATCTTGGTTGCCGGGGTGTGCTGGATGCTGACGCCGGAGACGCGGATGCAGTCGCCGGACTGGGCCGTGTTGGTGTCCTCTGCGCCGGCACGGGTGACGACAGGGACTACCTTGCCGTCCGGCTGGGCGTAGATGGAGTTGTCGCCTTCGAGGCGGTATTCGGTGGTGGCCTGGCTCATGGGTTTCTCCTCTTGTTTGGGCTGTGTTCTTAGGCGTGGACGGGTGCGTGGATCGCGAAGCGGTTCTCCAGCCGCCCAATCCCGTCGATTTCGGTAGTCAGCGTGTCGCCGTCCTGCAGGAAACGTGGCGGGGTCATGCCCATGCCCACTCCCCCGGGCGTCCCCGTGAGGACGAGGTCGCCCGGGCGCAGGATGGTGAACTGCGAAATGTAAGACAGCAGTTGCGCCGGTCCGAAGACGAGCGTGCGGGTGTTGCCGTCCTGGACGAGCTCGCCGTTGACGTAGCCCTTGACCTGGAAGTGTTCCCCGGCCGCGTCCGCGGTGACCAACACCGGGCCTACAGGAGTAGTGCCGTCCCAGGCCTTGCCCTGGAACCACTGCAGCGTCCGGTTTTGCCAGTCGCGCATGGAGACGTCGTTGGCAACGGTGTAGCCGGCTATTGCCTCGCGCGCCTGGTCCTCATCCGCTTGGTACAGCTCGGAACCCACGACGACGGCCAGCTCGGCTTCCCAGTCGACGCGCCCACTCCCGCGGACTTCTACAGGATCGTTCGCGCCGACCAAGGTGTCCGCATACTTGGCGAACAGTGTTGGGTATTCGGGGAGATCCCGGCCCATCTCCTGAATGTGGTCACCGTAGTTCAGGCCACAGCAGATCACCTTGCCGGCATTGGGGAGCAACGGAGCGAAGTCAGGGTTGCTGATGGTTTCTCCGTCGGCTGCTTCCACCACGGACCGCCAATTGTCCTGGGCCAGGAGTGCGCCCACATCACTGGCCGGAAGCGTTCGGTAAGTGCCCTCGCCAGTGGCGAGTGCCGCCGTCGTACGTCCGCCCGAAACGCGCAGGGTGGCTAGTTTCATCGCTGGGTTCCCTTCGAGATATCCGATGTGTCGACTTTTTTACGATCGTCACATATGCTCAACGTAGCAGGGCGGGAATGATCTGCATAGGGGCTTTTCAAAAGTTTTCGCAACTGTCACAACCGAGGAGGACCACCATGAGCCACAAGACCATCAACCCGGAATCGCTGCCCAAGCCGTCCGGATTTGCCCACGGCATGCTCGCCGGAAACACCGTGTTCCTGGGCGGGCAGACAGCGCTGGATAAAAACATGAACATCGTGCCCGGCGGGATAGTGGAGCAGTTCACGCAGGCGTTTTCCAATGTCCTCACCACGCTGCGCGAAGCCGGCGGCCAACCCGAGGATCTGGTCAACGTGACCATCTATCTCACCGACGTGGACGACTACATGGCCAACGGCCGCGAAATCGGGCGCATCTGGCGCGAGATGGCCGGCTCGCAGTACCCGGCCATGGCGGGCATCGGAGTCACGAGGCTCTGGCAGAAGGAAGCCATGATCGAGATCCAGGGAATTGCGGTCATTCCGGAGCGCTGAGTTGCTGGCCTTCCCTCGGAGCGTGAGGCAGCATTGGCCCATGGGAACCGTGACGGAATACCTGGAGAACGTCAGCGCCACCAACCGTCCTGTCTTGGAGCGGATTGTGGAGATTGCCCGGGAGTTGGCGCCGGATGTTGAGGAAGGCACCAGCTACGGAATGCCGGCACTGCTCGTTGACGGCAAGGGCTTCGTCAGCGTTCAGGAGACCAAGAAGCATCTGGCGTTGTACCCGTTCAGCGGACAGATCCTGCCGGAGATGTCCGAGGAGCTGGGCGGGTACTCGTGGTCGCCGGGGACGCTGCGGTTTTCATCGGAGAATCCGGTGCCCGACTCGTTGGTGCGCCGGATCCTGGAGACCCGGCTGGCAGCGATCCGCAAGTAGCCGTTGTGGTACCCAACTAGGTCGCATTTGTGCGCGTTTTGACGGGTCTAAACGCGCTCTGCTGCGACCTACTTGGGTCAGTGCTTGGAGGAGACGTCCTGGGAGATCGCGTCCGCGGCGGCCACGACGGCTTCCCGCACTGAATCGAGGTAGTCCTGCGGCTGAGCGGCGACCGCTTGCGCCTGCAGGGACACGTTGATCGCCGCCACGGTATCGCCGTTGTTGCGGTTGTGAACCGGCGCCGCGATGGACATGAGGCCGAGTTCCAACTCCTGGTCCAGCAGGCACCAGCCTTGCTTCCGGACACGCTCGACGGCGGACCTCAGCTCGGGCGCGCTGGCGACGGTTCGCGGAGTGAGGGGCTTGAGTTCGGCGCTCTCCAAGTAGGCATCCAGCTTGGCCGGCGGCAGGCCAGCGAGCAATACGCGGCCCATGGAGGTGGCGTACGCGGGGAACCGGGTGCCCACGGTGATGCCCACATTCATGATGCGCTTGGTGGCAACGCGGGCAACGTAGAAGATGTCCTGGCCGTCCAAAACAGCAGCGGAGGTGGACTCCCCGAGTTTCAGGCTCAGTTCCTCCAGGTGCGGCTGGGCGAGCTGCGGCAACGACAGCGCCGAAAGGTACGAATACCCCAGCTGCAGCACCTTTGCCGTGAGCGCAAAGGTCTTGCCGTCGGTGCGGACGTAGCCGAGCTCAACGAGAGTGTGCAGGAAACGTCGTGCCGTGGCCCGCGTCAGATCCGTGCGGGCCGCGACTTCACTGAGCGTCATGACCGGGTTGTTCGCGTCGAACGCCCGGATCACCGCAAGACCCCGCGCCAACGACTGTACGTACTGGTCGCTGGCCTGCGGGGTCGTTGCGGATTCGCTCATGGTTACCAATCCTAAAGTGCCCCGGCTTTCCCTCCGAGTTCGGGATACAGGGCGCTAAGCGGCGCGCTGAGGGATTCACGAACCTTCCGGGCCGTCGCGTCGGCCAGGACCTCGTTTTCGCCCGACTCCAAACCATCCAGGGCGACCCTGACTATTTCCTCAGCACTCGACTTTGGCGCTTCTATCCCTGCGGTCATCGGCGTGTCGACGTAGCCCATGTGGAGGGCGAGGACGTGCGTTCCCTGCGGGATCAACTCGAGCCGCAGGGAATTCGTTGCGGACCATAAGGCAGCCTTGGCAGCGCTGTAGCCACCACTGCGCGCATACCAGCTCAGCACTGACAGGACATTTACGATTGCACCTCCCCCGTTGGCTCCCAGATGTGGGACGAAGTGGCGTGCGACGGCCACAGCACCAAAGAAATTGACCTCGAACACGTCGCGAAGCATGTTCGTGCTTACCGTGGACATGGGCCCGTAGAGCGGGATTCCGGCGTTGTTGACCACGATATTGGTATCGCTCGCATATTCAGCTGCCGCAGCAATGGAGTCCTCGTTGGTTACATCAAGGCGGAGCGGGACTACCCTGGCGTCTTCCCACTCCAAACGTGAACGTGTGGTTGCATAGACCTTGGCTGCCCCTCGGGAGAGAAACTGGTTGACCCATTGGCGGCCCAGACCTCCCCCGGCGCCGGTCACCAGGACGGTCGAGCCTTCTATTTTGGTCATTGTCTTGAGCCCGTTCTTCTAGTTGTTGACGTCCACGACGACCCGGCCCTGCACTTTGCCCTGAAGCAATGCGGGAATCATGGCGGGGACTTCGGAGAGCCCAACCGTGCTTGTGGTGCGTGCAAGCTTCCGAAGGTCGAGATCGCGGGACAGTCGCGTCCACGCTTCCAAACGCACATCCCGGGGGCCTTGACAGAGTCGATACCGGCAAGGGTGACATTACGGATGATGAACGGCAGCACCGACCCTGGAAGATCCGTTCCTTGGGCGAGTCCGCACGCCGTTACAACGCCGCGGTACTTCGTCTGGGCAAGGACGCTAACCAAGGTCTGTCCTCCGACGGAGTCCACTGCACCGGCCCATCGTTCTGCCCCGAGTGGACTCCCGGGTTCGGACAGGGTGTGACGGTCGATGATCTCAGCCGCCCCCAGGGACCGGAGATACTGGCTCTCCTGGGTGCGTCCCGTGGAGGCGATCACCCGATAGCCGAGATCGGCAAGAAGGGCGATAGCGATGGAGCCCACCCCACCGTTCGCTCCAGTGACGAGAATGTCGCCGCTCCGGGGTGTGATCCCACCGCGTTCAAGGGCAAGAACCGAAAGCATGGCCGTATAGCCGGCAGTACCGATGGCCATGGCGTCTTTCGTGGTGAACTCGTCCGGCAATTTGACCAACCAGTCCCCGCTCAGTCGCGCCTTCTGCGCGAAACCCCCGTGGTGGGTTTGGCTGAGTCCCCAACTGTTGGCCACAACGCGATCACCGGGCTTGAGGCCCGGAAAGGAAGAAGATTCAACCACGCCCGCGAGGTCGATGCCCCCTATCAGCGGAAACTGGCGGATGATCCCGGATCTCCCAGTGAGGGCCAATGCGTCCTTGTAGTTGACCGTTGAGTAGTCGATGTTGACCGTGACGTCTCCGGGCATGAGGTCGTCCTCGGAGAGCGTCACTACGTCAGCGGCGATCGACGCTCCCGCTTTTGTTGCCAGCAGGGCTCTGAATGCCATGAGATTCTCCTCTTGTGTAATAGGTATCACTTGTGTGACTATTACAGCACCAGTAGTAATAAGCATCAATGCGATACTTATTACACCTTCTGAATCGGTCAACGTTGACCGGAGGAGCCAGACATGACGAATTTGTCCTACGAAGTACTTGTCCTCGACGGGACCCCTAGAGTTAGCGACCAGCGGCTTCCCACGGGGGAGTCCATCGTTTCGTCGCCGCTAAGCATTACTCTGATCAGCGGCGAGCGCGATGCCGTGTTGGTCGACGCCCCCTACACCTATGGCCAGGTGGAGCGTGTGCGCAACTGGATACACGACTCGGGAAAGACCCTGCGGTACATCTACATCACCCATGCCCATGGCGACCACTGGCTGGGGACCGGGGAGCTTCTCTCCGGGTTCCCTGACGTGAAGGTCTACGCAACTACGGGGACGCTGGCAGGAATGGAGCAGCAGGCCACCACAGGACGGGAAACCCTATGGGACGCAGTCTTCCCGGGGCTGGTTCCGCCATCGCCACTGTTGGCCGAAGAGGTTCCGGCCGAAGGCTTTACGTTGGAGAATCACCTCATGGTCCCCGTCGAATTGGGCCACACCGACACCGACGACACGACGGCACTGTGGGTTCCCGATCTCTCCCTCGTAGTGGCCGGCGATGCCGTGTACAACGGGGTCCATCAGTATCTGATCGAAGCCTCGGAAGACGGCTTCAGCTCGTGGCTGGCGGCCCTGGACAAAATCGAGAATCTCAACCCGAAACACGTCGTGGCTGGCCACAAAGCGCCTGGAGCGGCGGACGATCCTGCCTCAATTGACGACACGCGGCGCTACCTGAAGGACGCAAAGCGCTTGCTGTCAACAGTTTCCACTCCGGAGGAGTACTACGAGGCCATAGTCCGCCTCTACCCCCACCGCATCAACCCGGGACCCGCTTGGTACGGGGCCGTTGGATTGCTCAACCCAACCCGCTGATCCAACCGCAGGCCGCCCAAACGGGCAATTATAAATGTTCGCCTCGACAAAGGAGTCATCTGAACATGTCACACCAACATGACGAGCAAGCCCCGACCATCATTCTTGTCCACGGATTCCTGGATGACCAGACGGTCTGGGACTACGTCACAAAGCGACTCGACAACACACTTCAGGTAAAGGCCATCGACCTGCCTGGGGCGGGAACGCGCATCCGGGATACCGGCCCCTTCACCCTGCAGAACCTGTCCGGAGCCGTCGTTGAGGCAATCGACGCCGCAACCGGCCCGGTGGTTTTGGTGGGACACTCCATGGGCGCGCAATTGGTCGAGCTCGCGGCAGTTGCACGCCCTGCCAAGGTCACCGGTTTGGTCCTCCTCACACCCATCCCGCTGGCGGGAGTGCACCTCTCCGGCGAAAGCGCCGAGTCGTTCCGCAGCCTCGGAGGAAACGTTGAAGCGCAACGCCAAGGACGGCTTGCAGTGACGGCTTCCCTGACACCCCAAGCCCTGGAACTCTTGCTCACCTCAGGCGCAAAGCCCGCTCCGGCTGTGGTGGCCCAGGTTTTCGACGCATGGAACGACGGCGACCCCGCCGGGCTGGAGAACTCTGCCTTTGGCGGGCCCACCTTGGTCCTCAATGGCACGGAGGATCCCTTTGTCACAGACGAGGTCCTTGGCAGCGGCGTTCTTCCCCGCTTCGAGAATATCTCTTCCATGAGCATCGAGCGCGCCGGACACATTCCCCATCTGGAACAGCCTTCTGACGTTGCGCGGATTGTGGGTACCTTCGTCAGCACCCTGACCCGAGTGGAGGCGTGAGATGTCGGAAACATCAATCCAAGCTCCGCTGACTGTCCGCGACCTCCTTGATACCCCCCGGTTGGGAAGACGTCGCGTGGCAGTCATCCTGGTCGGCTTTCTGTGCGTACTTTTGGATGGTATCGACATTGGTGTTTGGGGCTTCGTTTACCCGCACGTCATAGCCGACTGGGGTGTCACCGTGCAGCAGGTGACTGTAGTGGCCACGGCCGGATACATCGCACTGGCCTTGGGCGCCCTGGTAGCGGGGCCGGTCGCAGACCGCTTTGGCCGGAAGCCCACACTTCTGGTCAGCGTGGCTCTATTCGCCGTGTCACTCCTCGTAGCAGGCAGTACCAGCTCTTTCGAAACCATAGGAATCTGCCGCGCCATTGCGTGCGCGGGTCTTGGGGCCGTCATGCCAACAGCCATTACGTTGGTCTCCGAGTACCTCCCCAGGAAACGGAAGGCACTTCTCGTCACCGTTGTTTTCTGCGGTTTTCCGCTCGGACAGGCTGTTGTTGGCTACATGGCAGCCTTTATCGTGCCGACGCTTGGATGGCCGTCGCTTCTGATCGTTGGCGGGGTCGCCGGCCTGGCCCTCTTGCCTCTTGTCGCGCTCTTCCTTCCTGAATCCTTGACGATGTTGCTGAACAGCTCCCACCGCCTGTCACGAGCCGAGCGGATCGTGGGACGGTTGGCCCGGTCCTTGCAGGAAGAGCGGCCGATTGCGATAACTGCCGAACCCCAAGCCGCGGGAACCCCGCCCCTGGAGGGAGGCATCAGGACCGTTCTTTCGCGGAAGCTTGTCCTGACCAGCGTCGTTGTGTGGTTCGCATATCTGGTCAACTGCACCGTCACCTACGTTTTGATCGGCTACCTGCCCCTGATCATGGCCCAGATGGGGACGGGCGCGGAGGGCTCAGGGCAGGTCATCGGAATGGCCGGATGGGGCGGACTGATCGGATCACTCATCATTGGCTACACCATGAGCCGCTTCAACCAATACAAGGTTCTTATCATCGGCCTGGCCTTGACCGCTGCGTCCATCTCGATCGTAGCGTTCGGTCAGTGGCCACTTTCGGCGCTGCTTGCCCTCGGATTGGTCTGGGGTTTGCTTAACGGCGGCTCCAACGGTGGAATGAATGCCTTTGCCTCTGAAGCCTTCCCACCCCATGCCCGGGCGACGGGCGTGTCTTGGATGCATTCGGCGGGAAAACTCGGAGCCATTCTCTCCGGCCTGTTCGGCGGCCTCATGATTGCAGCTGGATGGGGTATCGGGGCAATTTTCGTAGCTTTCGCCGTCCCACTGCTCATCGCCGCAGGTGGCTTCGGAGCCCTTGCCCTCAAACAGCGCGTTGACGCTGCAAGTTACAACGAAGGACTGGAATCATGACCCCGTCTCAATCATCAAGCACAGGTCAGGACATCAGGACCGCCGAGGTCGGGGAGACGGCCTGGACCGATGCTTTCGCAGCAAAGTCCGAGGATGCCTTCGGTTCTGCATTTGCTGAGGATGTGGTCCTGGAAGCGACAGCGCTGCTTAAACCCCTCCATGGACGCACGAACGTTCAAACATCCATGGGTGCCGCCAGCAACTACTACACGTCCCTGGCGTTCACCCACGAAGCCACAAATGGGGATCGTACGTACATTGAATGGGAAGCGACAGGAGCCTCCGGCGTCCGCTTCTCCGGGGTCACCGTCCTGACGCGAAATGAGGCCGGCCTTATCCGGCATATCTCGATCAGCCACCGTCCCCTGGCTGCGGTACTGGAGTTCTCCGCCGAGATGTACCAACGCACCAAGGGAAAGATCCAGGAAGGACATTTTCGGCCCAATGACTGAGCATGAAACGGACTACACGGTCCAAGAAGTTTCCTTTCGCGCGGAGGGAGATGTCGTGCTTCGCGGCAACCTCTACATCCCCTCGCATGGCATGGGGCCTTTTCCGGCATTGACCATGTCAGTTGGTTACGGAGGAGTGAAGGAACACGGCACACTTCCGTACGCCGAAGCCTTCGCCAGTGCCGGGTTTGTTGTGCTGCTGCACGACCATCGCGGATTTGGGCGGAGCGAAGGCCTCCCCCGGCAGGACATCAACCCTTGGCGCCAGATCGACGACTGGCGCCGTGCGGTCACTTATCTTCAGACGCGTGAAGAGGTCGACTCCGAAAGAATTGGCCTTTGGGGCTCAAGCTATTCAGGCGGCCACGCAATCGTCATGGGAGCCACGGACCCGAGGGTTAAGGTAGTGGTCTCGCAGGTGCCCACGATCAGCGGCTACCAACAAGGGCTCCGCCGCGTCCCGGCAGGAGCGTCCGTGAAACTCGAGGAGTCTTTCGCAGCCGATGAGCTCGCCCAACTGAGAGGTGAGGAACTACATCGAATTGCCTTGGTGTCGGACGGATCAATCCCCGCAGCCTATACGGACCCCGATGCGGTCGCCTTCTACCTGCAGCCACTCCCCGACGGCGCATGGGAGAACAACGTCACCATCCGTTCCACCCGCGCCGCGCGTGCCTACGAGCCCGGGGTCTTCATCACCAGGGTGTCCCCGACCCCTCTCATGATGGTCGTCGCGGACAACGACACCGTGACACCTACGGATCTCGCTCTTAAGGCCTACCAGGAGGCCCTCCCACCAAAAGAACTCGTGCTTTTCCCCGGCGGACACTTTGATGGGTACCTCGATCAGTTCAATACCACCTCCAGCGCAGCCCTCCGCTGGTTCAAGGAGCACCTAAGCAAGGAAGGGTAAAGTGTGGGGAGTCGTCAGGATCGGCGCGAAGGATAAGGAAAACCAATGGAATGGCCAGCTACAGCCCGGTTCGGGTTGGCAGTTGCGCCCGGGAACCTGGGTCTGGTGCAGGACTTCCTAAACACGATTGGTTCCGGGAAAACAACCCCCCGGCCCGACCTCCTGGGAAATCTGGAATCCGCCCAACATTGGGCAGACTCCATGATCGCCCATTGGACCGAGACCGATGATCTCGGATGGGCGAAAGAACTTCCCGAGATGACAGAGGATGACAGGCTACGCCTCCTGGCACTCCGTGCTCACCTCTTCAACACCCTTTACCAGGAAACGGCAACCCAGCCGGTACCTGATCCTCCGGTTAAACCCGGCGACTACCGCCCCGCGGTGACCCTGACATCCCAAGGGGTGGAACTCAAGCCAGACGGAGATGGCTGGCGTTATTACGAAACAGCGCTGCTGCTCGAATGCCACGAGGCAGGGACGCTCGATGTCCTCCGCCGAATGAAGAGCTGCAAGGCACACGGTTGCGATGTGGTTTTCTACGACCGCTCCAACAACAACAGCGGGGTCTGGCACGACGTCAAGCTGTGCGGGAACCGGGCGAACGTCCGAGCCCACCGACAGCGCGTCTCCGCTAACTGACAGCATCCTGTCCCATCCAGCGACCGCGGGCCATCCAGGCCGCGGTCGCTGGATGGCCCGCTCCCCGATAGCACTTCCCCCGAGCCGCATGCGGCTATGCCTCCCGGAAGGTCTCCCGAGATGATTATCGATGCCCAAGCCCTTACCGAATCTGCTGCCTATAAGCTGCTGATCGGTTCCATTCTTCCCCGCCCCATTGCCTGGGTCAGCACGCTGTCCCGCCAAGGAGTTGCCAATCTCGCTCCGATCTCCTTCTTCACGGCTGTGGGCCGTCGGCCGCCGAAAATTTCGCTGTCCCTGCAACCGCGCTCCGACGGGACATCGCTGAAAGACACTTTCACCAACATCCGCGATACTGGCGAATTCGTGGTGAACATGGCAACAGTTCCCGATGCGAACGCAGTACACGATTCCGCCCATGAATACGATCCGGAGGAAGACGAATTCACCGTCCTCGGGATTGGGAAGGCCGCTTGCGAAGTCGTGTCCGTACCGCGGATAGCTTCAGCACCGATCGCCTACGAATGCCGCTTGGACAGGATCATTCCCGTGAGCGGGACCGAGAACGTGGTCTGGGGCGAGATTCTCCGCTTTCACATCCGGGATGACCTTTACCTCGAGCGCGGACGAATAGATACAGGGGCGCTGTCCCCCGTCGGCCGGCTTGCCGCGGAATATACGTACGTCGAGAACACGTTCACTACCCCTCTGAGCGCTGAGGCCTTGACGGCTGTACAGGGGACACGGATGCGCAGGCTTGATGGTAAAGCAGCCGACTTTTCGCCCATCGACACGCCCCTCTGGTCCCCGTCGGGTTCAACACGTTCCGATTAAGGCGGAGTCGCGCAACCCCACTTGCGGGGCCCAACTTCAGGGCCCCGCTAAGAGAGAGTTAGGCCTCTGCCTTCTTCAGCGGCAGCGGGACGAGTTCCTGGATTTCCTCGAAGGTGCAGCCGAACGTTTCACGGACGGTGACGCCGTCGGGTCCGGTGAGGAACACGGCTTTGTCGGTGTACACGCGGGTAACGCAGCCGACGCCGGTCAACGGGTAGGTGCATGCCTCGACCAGCTTGGATGCGCCGTCACGGGTCAGCAGGGTCATCATCACGAACACGTCCTTGGCGCCGGTGGCCAGGTCCATGGCGCCCCCGACGGCGGGAATCGCGTCGGGTGCGCCGGTGTGCCAGTTCGCGAGGTCACCGGTAGCGGAGACTTGGAAGGCACCGAGGACGCAGATGTCCAGGTGCCCGCCGCGCATGATCGCGAACGAGTCGGCGTGGTGGAAGTAGGAGGCTCCGGGCAGTTCGGTGACGGGGATCTTGCCGGCGTTGATCAGGTCTCCGTCAACGGCATCCCCTTCAGCTGCCGGCCCCATACCGAGCATCCCGTTTTCCGTGTGGAGGGTGATGTTCTGGTCCTCGGTGAGGTAGTTCGAAACCAGCGTCGGCTGGCCGATGCCCAGGTTCACGAACGAGCCCGGGGCGATGTCGCGGGCCACCAACTGCGCCAGTTCATCGCGACCGAGCGGCTTCTCGGAGGTCTGGATGCTTGTCTGCGTGCCCATGCTCAGGCCACCTTTCCGTTCGAAGAACCAATGCCGTCCACCCGGACCACCGAATTCACGTAAATTCCCGGTGTCACCACGTTCTCCGGATCCAGCGAACCCGTGGGCACGATCTCGGAAACCTGCACAATGGTGTGTTTCGCCGCGGCGGCCATGATGGGCCCGAAGTTCCGGGCGGTCTTGCGGTACACGAGGTTGCCCTTGCCATCGGCCTTGAGTGCCTTGATCAGCGCAACGTCGGCGTGGATCGGCGTCTCGAACACCTGCCATTTCCCGTCGAGGAACCGGGTTTCCTTGCCCTCGGCCAGCGTGGTGCCATAGCCCGTGGGAGTGAAGAAGCCGCCGATACCGGCCCCGGCAGCGCGGATGCGTTCGGCCAGATTCCCCTGCGGGACCAGTTCCAGTTCGATCTCCCCCGCGTGGTACTTGGCGTCGAAGTGCCAGGAATCGGACTGCCGGGGGAAGGAACAGATCATCTTCCTGACCCGACCTTCCTTGATCAGCAACGCCAGGCCCTGGTCACCCTGGCCGGCGTTGTTGTTCACCACGGTCAGGTCCTTCGCGCCGCAATCCATCAGCGCATCGATCAGCTCGAACGGCTGCCCGGCATTGCCGAAACCGCCGATCATCACCGTGGAACCGTCCTTGATCCCGGCAACGGCCTCGCCAACAGTGTCAATGAAATTCAACATCGCCCTTACGCTCCTTCAACGCCAGAGGTTACGTTTTCCAGCACCACGGCCAGGCCCTGCCCAACGCCGATGCAGATCGCAGCCACACCCCAGCGCTGGCCGGAGGCCTGCAGCGAACGGGCCAGCGTGCCAAGGATCCGGGTACCGGAGGCTCCCAACGGGTGGCCCATCGCGATCGCACCGCCGTGGCGGTTCACGATCGAGGGGTCGATTCCCCACGCATCAATGCATGCCAGCGACTGCGCGGCGAACGCTTCATTAAGTTCGACGGCGCCAACTTGGTCCCAGCCGATGCCCGCCTTCGCGAGGGCCTTGTTGGCGGCCTCCACCGGGGCAAACCCGAAGAACTGGGGATCGTTGCCGTGCGCGCCACGGCCTGCAATGCGGGCCAACGGCTCCAACCCCAGAATCCCAGCAGCAGCCTCCGACCCGATCCACGCAGCCGAAGCACCGTCGGACAACGGCGAGGCATTCCCGGCGGTGACCGTGCCGCCGTCGGGCCCTGAACCTTCGGGACGGAACACCGTCTTCAACCCGGCAAGCTTCTCCGCCGAAGAACCGGCACGGATGCCCTCATCACGGACCAGGTCCGTCCCCGGAACCGCCGTAACCAAAGAATCGTAGAAGCCTTCGTTCCACGCGGCGTCTGCCAGGTTGTGCGAATCCGCCGCAAAAGCGTCCTGCCGCTCACGGGTAATCCCGTACTTCTCGCGCAAGCGCTCGGTGGCCTCGCCCAGGGAAATGGTCCAGTCCTTATTCATGGCCGGGTTCACCAAGCGCCAACCCAGCGTGGTCGACGCCAGGGTCATGTCCCCGGCCGGGTAGGGCTTGGACGTTTTGGGCAGCACCCACGGGGCACGGGACATCGACTCGGCCCCGCCAACCAGCACCACATCGGCATCACCGGCGTTGATCTGCCGGGATGCGATGATCGCCGCGTCCAACGACGAACCACAAAGGCGGTTCACCGAGGTGCCCGGAATCGAGACGGGCAGGCCAGCCAGCAGCGTCGCCATCCGCGCGACGTTGCGGTTCTCTTCGCCGGCACCATTCGCGTTCCCGAACACCACCTCATCGATCCGCTCAACATCCAGCCCAGGCGCACGCTTAACCGACTCCTGGACCACATGGGCCGCGAGGTCATCCGGACGGATGGCAGCAAGACCGGACCCGAACTTGCCAAAGGGCGTGCGCACGGCGTCGTACACAAAAGCCTGGTTCATAGGATTTCCTTCGTTTCTTGATACCCAACTGAGTCGCATTTGTGCGCGTTTTGAGGGGTCTAAACGCGCTTAACTGCGACCTAGTTGGGTGAGTTGGGGGTGGATGCAGCGTCGATTTCTGCGAATACTTTTTGGGCCGTCTTGAACGCCGAGTTGGCCGACGGCACGCTGCAATAGATCGCGGTCTGCAACAGGATTTCCTTGATCTCGTCCCTGCTCAGGCCGTTGTTGAGGGCGGCCCGGACGTGCATGGCCAGCTCCTCCCAGTGACCGTGCGCCACCAGCGCGGTAAGGGTGACCGCGGAACGCATCTGCCTGCTCAGCCCCGGCCGTGTCCAGATCCCACCCCAGGCGATCCTGGTGATCATGTCCTGATAGTCCTCGGTGAAGGAGTCGATGCCGGCGTTCGCCCGGTCCACATGCGCGTCGCCGAGCACTTCGCGCCGCACCACCATGCCGGCGTCGTAGATGTCCCGTCCGGTAGCCTCGGGCTGGACGGCGCCATAGCGGGAAGCGTCGCCGCTCCGCTCCGGGTTAACAGTGTTCACAGTCCGTTCTCCTTCATGAAGTTCCGCATCAATCCAGCCACGACGCCCGGCGCCTCAGCAGGCGCGAGGTGCGCGACGCCGTCGAGCGCTTCCGCCACAGCGAACGTGCCACCGGCGCTCACGCCGGCCACCACCGCCTCGGCGAACGGCGGCGGCGCCACTGTGTCTTCGACGCCGGCAATCGCTTGGGTGGGAACCGTGATGCTGCCGAGCTGCTCGCGGACATCAAACGCAGCAAGGGCTTCGCAGCAGAACGAATAGCCGAAGCGGTCCGCGTCGCGAAGGGCGTGCAGGAGCCGGCTGCTGATGTCCGGCTGGCGGTCCATGAACCCCTTGGCGAACCACCGCTCTGCCGAGCCCTGGATCATCACCGGAGTGCCTAGTTTTCGCACGGTTTCCGCGCGCTCCAGCCAACCTTCCGGCGTGCCGAGCTTGGCGCCGGAGCACTGCACGGACAGGCTGCGGAGGCGGTCGCCGTGCTTGATGCCAAGCTGCAGGCCCGTGGCCCCGCCCAGCGAGACGCCCGCGTAATGGAACCTCACTGCTGTTTTTCCTGGCGGAACTACAGATTCCACAAGATCGACGACGGCGTCCGCCAGTTCCGGGACATCGAAACCTTCCGTGGCGGCCGGCGAGATGCCGTGGCCGGGGAGGTCCCAGCCGATGACGTCGTACTCGTCGCCGAGCAAGGCGGCGGTTTCGGACCAGAGAACCGTGGACGTGCCCAGCGAGGGACCCACCACCAGCAGCGGTTTGGCGCCGAGCTCGCGCTGCGGTGAGAGCAGCACGGCCTTGACGGTTGGCTTAGTCATCAGAGGCTCCGTTCGTTGAAGCGGTGAAGTCCGGGTAGGCGGCGAGGATGCGGCGGCTGATTTCCCGGGCCTCACCGAGGTAGCTCGCGGGATCCAGCAAGGCGTCCCGCTCTTCGTCGGACAGCGTGTCCGGCGGGACGGCCTCGCGGAGGAGCTTGCGGTAGGTGTCCGCCTGCTCGGGTCCCGGCACTGCCAGGGTTTCGTCGACGACGGCCTGCAGCTTTTGCTTCCCGTCCTCGCCGAGGAGAGGTGCGACGGCGGCCGCCACACCTTCGCTGAGGAGCAGCGGCCCCGAGATCTCCAGGTTCCTGCGCATGGCCTCGGGGAACACCCGGACACCTTCCGCGAGCTCGCGCAATTGAAGCGCGGCACCGAGCGCCAGCGCGAGGAGCCGACGCAGCGCCGGCCATTCCGTGTGCCAGGCACCGTCCGGCCGCTCGTCGTTGAAGCTCGCAGCGGCCAGGTGGAGCTGGGAACCAAGACCCGGAGCTTGGAGGGCCGCACTGCGGATCAGCACGGACAGCACAGGGTTCTGTTTCTGGGGCATGGCGGACGACACCCCACGCCCGGCAGCCAGGGGTTCGCCGAGTTCGCCAACTTCCGGGCGGCTCAGGAACACCAGGTCCGCAGCGATCTTGCCAAAGGCATCCAGCAGGGAAGCCAGGGAATCGCCCAGGGAAGTCACAGCCAAGCGGTTGGTGTGCCATGGAGCCGGAACTGCGGCCAGGCCGAGCTTGGAAGCCAAGGAGTCGGCCAACGTGAAGGGCGTCTCTGAAGAGCCGGCTGTCAGTTTGGACCCGGATGCCAACGTTCCACTGGCACCGCCAAACTGCACCGGCAACTCCTGCGAAGCCAACCGCGACGCAGCCGCAGCCACCCCTTGGAACCACTGCGCCACCTTAAGCCCGAACGTGTAAGGAAGGGCATGCTGCGTCAGGCTCCTGCCCACGCACAGCGTGTCCGCATGCTGTTCCGCCAGGGTGGCGAGCGCCGTCGTCGTGCCCTTAATCTCAACCAGCAACGCCGAAACGGTGCGGCTGGCCAGCAGCATGAGAGCCGAGTCCAGCACGTCCTGGCTGGTGAGCGAGGTGTGGACGGCCTTGCCCGCACCGACCGCGTCGGCGTCCAAGCTGCGCACGTTCGCGCGGAGTTCACCGAGCAGCGGGATTACCGGGTTGGCGCCGCCTTGGGCACGTTCGGCGATGACGGCGAGGTCATAGCGCCCGGGGTCGGCGGCTTCGGCCACCACAGCTGCCGAACCTTCGGGGGCGAGCCCGGCTTCCTCGAGGACAGCCGCCCAGGCAGCTTCGACGTCGAGGATCGCCGCAATCACGGCACGGTCGCCCGTCAACGCCGTCACCGCAGGCGAGGCAGTGACGGGGCTTAGGAGGCCGAAGTCGCCGTCGGTCATGACTGGTCCGAGGCCAGATCCAGCGAACCGTCCTGCTGGAAGTCCAGGAACACGGTCTCGTCGCCACCCTGCAGGCGGATGTCCCAGGAGAGTCCACCGTCGGGATCGCGGCGTGCGATCAGCGTCTTGCGGCGTTCGGGGTCAAGCGAGCTCAACAGTGGATCGTTTGCCAGCGCTTCCTCGTTTTCCGGCAGGTAGACGCGGGTGAAGAGGCGGTTCATGAGGCCACGGGCGAAGACCGCCACGGAGATGAACGGCGCCGCTCCGGGTTTAAGCGGCCCCGGGTTGACCGTCGTGAAGGTGTACACGCCGGAGTTGCCGACGGAACCGCGGCCCCAACCGGTGAAGGTGTAGCCATCGCGGACCAGGGAGCCGGTGCGCTGGACGATGTTGCCGTCGGAGTCCGGCTGCCAAATTTCCAGGATGGCGTCGGGGATGGTGTTGCCCGCACCGTCGTACACCGTGCCCTGGAGCCGGATGCTGCCGGGGCTGCCCGGTGCCAGGAGTTCGTTGTCCTTGTTAAAGGGAAGGGCGTAGCCGTAGAAGGGTCCGACGGTCTGGCCCGGTGTGGGTGTCAGCTTGCTCATGTGCTTACTCCTCGTCCCCGGCGTCGCCGTATGCTTCGTTCTCGGTCCAGGTCCGCTTGGAACCGGTCAGGATGATGTCCCACTTGTAGCCGAGGGCCCATTCGGGGCTGGTCAGCTCGTGGTCGTACTGCGCAACCAGGCGGTCACGGGCGTCCTGGTCCACGATCGACTGGTAGATCGGGTCCAACGGGAAGAGCTGGTCACCCGGGAAGTACATCTGGGTGACGATCCGCTGGGTGAACTCCGAACCGAACATGGAGAAGTGGATGTGGGCCGGGCGCCAGGCGTTGAGGTGGTTCTTCCACGGGTACGCACCGGGCTTGATGGTGGTGAAGGAGTAGGAGCCGTCGGCACCCGTGATGCAACGTCCGACGCCGGTGAAGTTCGGGTCGAGCGGGGCGGGGTGCTGGTCGCGCTTGTGGATGTAGCGTCCGGCGGCGTTGGCCTGCCAGATTTCCACGAGCTGCCCGGCAACCGGGCGGCCGTCACCGTCGAGGACCCGGCCGGAGACGATGATGCGTTCACCCTGCGGCTCGCCGTTGTGCTGGATGGTCAGGTCCGACTCCAGCGCGTGCACGTCCTGGTGGCCGAACGCCGGCGAGTACAGCTCGATGGTCTCCGGATCTGCGTGGTGCAGGTTCTTGGTGGGGTGGCGCAGGATGGAGCTGCGGTAGGGCGCGTAGTCCAGGCGCGGCATGGTTTCCGGTGCCTTGCCGTTCTTCAGGGCCTCGGCATAGCGCTCGCCGATCGCCTTGATCTCGGCACTGAGGTCCGCCTGCGTTTCCACCTTCTTGGACTCATGCGCGGCGTGTGGCTCAGCTGGCGGCACCAGTTCCTCCGATTCGAGGGCTTGTGCGGTGTTGTCTTGCGGCACAGCCGGCTCCTTTCTATGGATTCTTTGTCGGGTCCGGGCAGCTACGCCCGGTGGAGTGAGTCGTATTGGACGGCGTGGCGGACCGGGGCGTTCGGGGCTCCGTAGCCGTTGTAGTTGCCGCGGCGCTCCACCATTTCAAAGAACACGCTGCCCACCGTGGCGGTGTAGAAGTGGAGGAATTCGCCGTTGGCGTCCCGGTCATACAGGAGGTTGAGTTCCTGGAGCGTGTCCAGGAATCCGGGTTCAAGATCGAACCGCGCATCCAGGTCCTCGTAGTAGTTGGCCGGAATCTGCAGGAACTCAAGGCCGCGGTCCCGCGCCGACCGGGCTGTTGCCACGAGGTCGTCGACGGCGAAGGCGATGTGTTCCTGATACGTTTTGCGTGCCTTTTCGGCCTGCTGCGCAGGGGCGAGGTTCAGCACCAGCCGCACCGCACCATTGCTGGTCTCCATGACCTGCGAGCGGACCAGGCCGCTGGGACTGGGCACCTCGGCGAACGGTTGCGGTTCCAGGGCGAGGGCGCTGGTGTAGAAGAGGACGGCTTCGTCGAAGTGCTGCCATGGCTGGGCCAGGTTCACGTGATCAATCACGGCACTTTGCTGTGCCCGCGGGTGCTCCAGCCCCTCGCCGAACTCCTGCGTCCACGCGGCCGTTCCGTCCGGGTTGCCTTGGCACAGGAAGATCTCGGTGGAGTCCGGTGCAGAAATACCCTGGAACACTTCCTCGTCCGCCTGCACCTTCCGGGCGACCACTGGCGCCTTGAGTTGCTGGGCGCGAGCGGAGGCAATCACCGGAGAGTCGACGTCGAACCCCAACGCGGCGATAGCCGGTTCCGTATGCGAGGCCGCCTGTTCGTTGATGATCACCCTTGCCTGGCCCATGGTCCACAACTGCACGTCCTTGGTCCGGTGCCGGCCCTCGAACTCGAAGCCGAGCTGGCCCAGGAGCTTCTCCAGCTGCGCAGTGTCGTCAGCCTTGACCTCGGCGAAGTTGAACCCGGCGGGCTCGTTCACCTTGGGCAGGGTGGCCAGTTCCATGGGATAACGACGGCGGGAGTTCTCTTGGGCTCCTGCCGAGCCGGACGCCGGGCTGCTTGCCAGCCACTTGGCGCTCTGTTCCTCCAGCCAGATGAGGGAGCGCATGGCATCCACGGCCGTCCGCTCCACGTCCGATTGGCGGAACACATCATTGAAGACCTCCAGGGAAACCGGGCCCGTGTACCCAGCGCGGACCACATGTCCCATGAACTTGGCGAGCTCGAACTGGCCCTCCCCGGGGAAAACCCTGTAGTGGCGGCTCCAGGACAGCACATCCATGGTCAGCTTGGGGGCGTCGGCTACCTGGACGAAGAAGATCTTCTCCGCGTTGATATCCTCGATCGGCGCCGTGTCCCAATCCCGGGAGAGGATGTGGAACGAGTCAAGGCACGTGCCCAGATTGGGGTGGTCCACCATCTCCACCAGGCGGTAGGCGTGTTCGTAGTCGTTGACATACTTGCCCCAAGCCAATGCTTCGTAGGCGACCTTGACGCCGTGGTCCCCGGCCAGTTCGGCAAGTTCGGCCAGCTGTTCCGCCCGCAATTGGTCATCGTCAATGGTCGCTGTGGCCACGTTGGAGCAGACCAGGATGGTGTCCATGCCAAGGCGGGCCATCAGCTTGAACTTGGCTTCCGCGCGCTTGAGGTTGGCTTTCAGCAGGTCCGGTGTGACGCCGTCGAAATCGCGGAACGGCTGGTACAGATCAAGGCCGAGACCCAGGTCCGCCGCCATCTTACGAACGTCTTCGGGGCTGAGCGAGGAGGTGACGAGGTCCTGCTCGAAGATCTCGATGCCGTCGAACCCGGCGATGGCGCAGGCCTGCATCTTCTCCTTCAGCGTGCCGGACAGGCAGACCGTGGCGATTCCCGTGCGCATCAGTGGGCCGCCTTCACGAGTGCGGATTCTTCGGCGGCGATGAGGTCCAGGAAGTGTTCACGCATGCGGTCGCGGTCAGCGTCCCTGCCAGTGAAGATCTTGAAGGCGTCCGCCGCCTGACCAACTGCCATGCGACCGCCGTCGAGCACGTCACAACCCTTGGCGCGCGCCTCGCGGACCAGTTGAGTTTCAATGGGGCGGTAGACGATGTCCGCCACCCAGTGCCGCGGTTCCAGGAGGTCGATGTCCAGGGGCAGGCCCGGGTGGGCGGCCATGCCGATCGGGGTGCAGTGCACCAGGCCGTCGGCCTCGGGCATGATGCGGCCCAGCTCAGAGGTGCTGCGCGGTGTGACGCTTGCGGCCGGGAAGAGTTCGCCGAGTTCGGCAGCGCGTTCGGCGGCACGGCTTGCGTCCATGTCCACGAGGTCAAGGTGCTTGGCGCCGGCCTTGAGCAGGGCATAGGCGACGGCGGAGCCGGCACCTCCGGCGCCCAGTTGGACAACATGGTCGAGCTTGGCCTTCGGGAGTCCATTGCTGAGCGCCGCGCCGAAGCCGGAGAAGTCCGTGTTGTGGCCGACGAACCGGCCGTCCTGGATCAGGACCGTATTTACGGCACCCAGGCGGCGGGCGTCGTCGGAAATTTCGTCAAGGTGCCCCAGGACCAGCTGCTTGCAGGGGTGGGTGATGTTGAGGCCGTTGAAGCCCATCTGCCGGGCGGCTGCGAGGAGCTGCCCGACGGCGATGGCCGGCAGCGCGAGCTCCAGCAGGTCGATGGGGCGGTACAGCAAGCGAAGGCCCTGCACATCGGCCTCGCGTTCATGCATGGGCGGAGTCAGCGAGGGCATCACGCCTTCGCCAATCAGGCCCACCAGAACGGATTCGGCTCGGTTGCTCATCCTCAAGCTCCTTTTACTTTCACGGCCTGCCCGAAGCGCTCAACGCTGTTCGGACCGAACGTATGATTCAGATTACTACAGTTGTTCATATTCCGCACGCCTGTTCTTATCGCGAACATTTTTCCCCCGCGCTCCCCCTCTCCCCCCAACTAGGTCGCACTTAAGCGCGTTTAGCGCGGTCAAAACGCGCACTAATGCGACCCAGTTGGGTCAGCGCTGGGGCAGGCGGGCCGCGAGTTCGGCAGCGGCTTCCTGCAGGGTGGGCACATGGGCGATGAGTTCCTCCATGGTCAGGCGGAACACGGGAACAGCGGTGGCGATCGAAGCGAAGGCATGGCCCTGGGAATTGAGGACCGGGACAGCCACGGCCCGCATCCCTATCTCGTTTTCCTCATCCATCACCGCGTAGCCCTGGCGGCGGACCTGCTCGATCTCCTCGCGGAACTTGTCGCGGTCCGTGATGGAGTGCTCCGTCAAGGCCTCCAGCGGAAGCTCCTCCAGGAGGCGCTTGCGTTCCGCGTCCTCTTCGAAGGCGACGATCGCTTTGCCAACCGACGTCGTATGCAGGGCTCCGAGGTGGCCCGGATCGCTGGTCACCCGGAAAGTCTTGGGGCCATCGACCTTGTTGACCGTCAGATGATGGTCGCCGTCGCGCACTGACAGGATGGTGGCCTCATGTGTTCGCTCGGTGACTCGCTGGAGCACGGGCAGTGCAGTAGCGGCAAAACCGTGATGGTTGGAAACCCGCTGCCCAAGTTGGAATACACGAAGGCCCAGGTGATAGCGGCGACCATCCGCCTCATAGTCCACAAACCCGTCGCGTGTCAGCGAGCCAAGCAGTCGGTAAGTGGTGCTGAACGGCAACCCCGCACTTCGCGCAAGGTCCGCGGCGCTGGCGCCCTTCGGTTCGTCGCCAAGCAAAACCAAAAGGCTCAGAGCCTTGCCCACCATGTCGGTCTTTGTGTCCTCTTTCACACTCATAAGGGAAATGCTCCCACATAGTGAGAGCTATTTCTAGATGGTGATTACTTCTCTTGACAAGTGACCGCACTCACAGCCACTATTGCTGTATTGCACAAGTAGCTCTCACCATGTGGTTACTGTCGGGATAAGCCAGCCGCACCTCGCTCGCGATCCCTCCTTGCTTTACCCGCGACATCGTTGTCACAGAAGGAACCTCCCATGAGCCAAACAATGCCGTCAGCGACGCCCGGCACTGAATCAACAACGGGTACACCCAAGAAAGCCGCACTCGCCAGCTTCCTGGGCAGCGCCGTTGAGTACTACGACTTCTTCATCTTCGGATCCGCCGCAGCGTTGATCTTCCCGCACGTCTTCTTCCCTGACGCTGACGCCAATGCAGCCATCATGTCCTTCGCGACCTTCGGCTTCGCCTACGTCGCACGTCCGGTCGGCGCCATCATCCTGGGTCACTTCGGTGACAGGATCGGCCGGCAAAAAGTCCTCATGTTTACCCTGGTCCTCATGGGTGCGGCCACCTTCGTGATCGGCTGCCTTCCCGACTTCAAGACCATCGGTTGGTGGGCTCCGGTCCTGCTGGTCCTGGCCCGTCTCTGCCAGGGCCTTTCCGCGGCCGGCGAGCAGGCCGGCGCTTCATCCATGACGCTGGAACACGCGCCGGACAACCGCCGCTCCTTCTTCACCTCCTGGACCCTGACAGGCACCCAGGGCGGCCAAATCCTGGCAGCACTGGTCTTCATCCCGGTGGTGGCACTGCCCGACGACATCAAGTACGGCATCGGCTGGCGCATCCCGTTCTGGTTGAGCGCCGTGGTGGTCATCGTTGCCTACTTCATCCGCCGCACACTGCATGAGCCGCCCGCCTTCGCAGAAGCCAAGAAGAACAACCAGATCGCCAAACTTCCCGTGGCCGACCTCCTGAGACTGCACTGGCGGGACGTTCTCCGCGTCATCTGCTGCGCCTTCATCGCCGCAGTCAGCACGGTCTTCGGCACCCTGGCCATCAAGTACGCCCAGGATGTGGCCCACGTCAGCAGCACGATCACCCTCTGGCTGGTAGTGGTGGCCAACATCGTGGCTCTGGGCACGCAGCCCCTGTTCGGCATGCTCGCCGACAAGATCGGCCGCAAGCCAGTCTTCATCTATGGCGCACTGGCCAGTGCCATCATGACCCCGGTCTTCCTCCTGACGCTGGAATCCGGCAACGTACCGCTTATGTTCCTGGTCTCCGTGGTGTTCTTCTCCTTCGGATACGCAGCAGCCAACGCCGTATGGCCGTCCTTCTACGGTGAAATGTTCAGCACCAAGGTCCGCTTCTCCGGCCTGGCCATCGGCACCCAGCTCGGCTTCCTCATGGCAGGTTTTGCTCCGGCGATCGTCACTGCGATGGGCGGCACCAAGCCCGGCGGATGGGTCCAGATCTCCATCTTCAGCGGTGTCATCTGCGTGATCGCCGCCGTCTCCGCGCTGACTGCCCGTGAATCTGCCAAAGTTCCCACGGCCCAGCTGGGACTGCACAAGTAACACCCGCTGCGCCCTTCCGGTTCCAGGGCGCGTCCATCGGTGACGACACGCGAAAATGCCCGGCATGTTCCCCCACATGCCGGGCATTCCCGCGTATCCCACAAGAAAAAACCATCTACCGCGGGTTCAGCACCACCGGTTTGAAGGCCCCGCGCCCGGTCCCGGAATACATGAGCAGTGTGCCGTCTCCGGCAACACCCACAACGGCAGGATCACCGGTACCCGTGAACCCGTTGCCGAGGGCGGCCATGCCGGAGAACATGTTCCAGCCGGAACCAAGGTACGAGCGCTGGAGGAACCCGCCCGAACCATTGCCCGGGTACAGCCACAACCCGCCATCGGCTGCGCGGCCCAGCAGGTCTTCACGTCCGTCGCCGTTGAAGTCCCCTGCCTGAAGCACCAGGTTGAACATGTTCCAGCCGCTTCCGATCTGTTTCCGCGCCAGGAACCCGCCCGAGCCATTGCCCGGGTAGACCCACAACACACCGTCGCTGGTCTGGCCCACGATGTCCGGCTTGCCATCACCCGTGAAGTCGCCGGGAGCCAGCAACTGCGTGAAGCCCTGCCAGCCTGTGCCGATCTGTTTCCGGGGCAGGAATCGCCCCGACCCGTCGGTCGGATAGAGCCACAGCGTTCCATCGGAGGCCCGGCCCACCAGGTCCGGGCGCCGATCGCCGTCGAAATCACCTGCCGACAGAACCGCGGTGAACATGTTCCACCCGCTCCCCACTTGGACCCGCGGCAGGAAGCCGCCCGAGCCGTTGCCCGGGTAGAGCCAGAGTGCGCCGTCAGTGCCGCGGGCCAGGATGTCGGCCACGCCGTCGCCGTCGAAGTCCCCGGCTTCCCATACCTGGCGGAACGCGCTCCATCCGGTACCGATGGCGAGCCGGTCGGCAAAGCCGGACCCGTCGCCGGGGTAGACGCGCATGTCCGCGCCGCTGGCGGTCAGAACATCGGCGGTTGCATCACCGGTCAGATCCTGCCCGCCAACAATGTCACCGGCCTGGTTCCAACCGCTCCCGACGGCGGCACGCGGCAGGAAGCCCCCCTTGCCATCGCCGGGGTAGACATAGAGGGTGCCATCGCCCGTGCGGGCGAGGAGCCCGGCCTTCCCGCCGCCGAAGCTGCCTGCAGGGGTAAGGCTGGTGAAGGCATCCCATCCCTGTCCAACCTGCTGCTGCGTCAGAAAGCCTCCTGCGCCGTTGCCCGGGTAGAGCCACAGCCGGCCGTCGGTGGTCGTGGCCATCAGGTCCGCGCGGCCGTCTCCACTGAAGTCGCCAACGGCCAGCAACCTCGTAAAGCCCTGCCATCCAACACCCACCTGGCTCCGGGCCAGGAATCCGCCCTTGCCGTTGCCGGGGTAGAGCCAGAGTGCGCCGTCACTGGTCCGGGCCAGAATGTCCGGGAAACCGTCACCGTTGAAATCAGAGGTGCCGATCACGGAATTAAAGATCCCCCAGCCGGAGCCAATCTGGACCGGGTTGGCCAGCCGGTTCCCGGGCAGGCCCGCGTACAGGAGCAGGGAGCCGTCGGTTTCGCGGGAGATGACATCGGCGAGTTTGTCGCCGTCGAAATCCCCGGCCGAGAAGCGCATGCGCGCCTTCAGCTTGGGGTCGGCGTTGATGGTGACCGTGGCGGACGTGGAGCTGACAGAGTTGATGGTCACCTGTGTGCCCGTGTACGTGGTGAAGGTCGAGCCCGCCTGCCAGGCATGGTTGGAGCTGTACCAGCCACTGAATGGCCGTGTGTCCGGCATGAGAATCAGGGAGGAGGCAATGGTGGCGCCGCCACGCTGGACAATTTTTACGCCGCGGTTTCCTTCCCGGCCTGCGCCGGAAAGGTAGCTGTCGTAGCCGACCGGTTGCCGCAGTTCAAGGTAGTAGACCTCTTTGCTGACGGGGTCCGTGAACTTGATGGCCCGCTGGGCTTCCGTGCCTCCCCACGGCTTGAGGGTATAGCTCTTGACACCCGTGGCCACACCGACGTCGCGGATCTCATCTCCGCGGCCCAAGCCCGCATAGTCCCACAGGGTGGAACTGACCACCGGTGATGCGAACTGCGCCGCGCCCATGATGTCAGTGGTATCGCCGTATTCGCGGACGTAACAGGAGGGATCGGTGAACTGGCCGTTGCTGTTGACGCCCACGTCCGAGGCTCCGCTGCCGCACTGCAGCGCATCGGCGTGCATCAAGCCGATGACATGCCCGAACTCGTGGCTGATCACGTTGTTGGTGAAGTTGCTGATCTGCGGCAGCAGGACCCTGCCGCTGTAGCTGCCACTGCTGTAGCCGGCACCCAGGGCATTGCCGGACAGGGTGCTGGTGGGGATGAAGATCACCAGTGCCGTGTAGGGATTCGGAGCCCATGTCAGTTCGCTGGTGATGGTGGACATGATGGTGCTGTAGCTGTCCGTGGACCTCGCCTTGGACTGGAAGCCGGCGACCTTGCTGGCCACGGACATGGAGAGTTTGTTGTCCGTCATGGCTTTCCAGTAATTACTGGTGGCAACAACTGCCTGCTCGGCCCCGGCCATGGAGACGGCATTCGTGTTGTCGGCCAGCTTGGCTGTCACGAGCTTCACGCGGATACTGCCGCCCGGGCCGGTTGCGGCCGCACCGTCCCGCAGGAGGGATTCGACATCGGCGGATTCGTCGGCTGGTTGCGTCGCCACCCCGGCCGGGCCCTCGAACGTATGCTCCGAATGCGGGGTTCCCTCGACGAACCTGACGTTGGGATTGTCCGGTGTTGGTGCCGGCACGGCGGTGGCCGGCGCCTGAACGAAAAACAGGCCGGTGGCGAACACCACCAAGCCTGTGGACAACGCAATGGAACGACGCAAGAAACCCATGAAATCTCCCGGGGGCGGAGGCTGTGGTTCCTGTGAGTCTCAAGAACCGACATCAGGTTACAGCGGGGTCCGCACCAGCCCGCGGAAGTCCGGGCCAACACTCGGCGCGTCTTCTGGCAGCAGCCCGAAACGCGACCAGCCCGCAATGCTTACCGGACCCTAACCACGCCGAAATACGTCGGCAACATTGCCCCTCCACACTGGAATAGCCGGCAACTGCAGGCACAAGCTCCAGTCAGGAGGAGGACACCATGTTGAAGGATGCCACAACCCGAACCACACGAATCCGAGCCGTCAGCCAGCTTCACCGCGGAGACGAAATCGAGGCCCGACTGTCCGTGGGCCCCGCCTACGATGACGTGGTGGTCCGCCGCGGACTCGTCCAGGAAACAGCGCCGGGAATCGGTGTTGTCTGGATCATGGACCGCATCTCCGGGATGAGGAAAGCCATCAACACCGACGAATGCAGTGTTTGGCGCGTCGCCTGAACTACCGTCACAGTGAGCCTGGCCCGACCCCGAACACCAGCTCAGCCGCCGGCCACGGACTGGATTATCAAGACCTCCTGGCCGCCCGCAACTTCCGTATCAAGCCCTTTCAGCCTCCGGACCTCATCGCCGTTCACGTAAATATTCACGAAACGGCGGAGCGCACCGGTTTCATCGCGCAGGCGCCGGGCCAGCACCGGGTATTCACCGGTCACGGTGTCCAGCAACTGTCCAACGGTCACAGCACCGTCGGCGGACGCAGTCAGGTAGGACTGTCCGCCGACGAGCGGCTGCAGGACGCCAGGCAGCAGGACCGTAATGTCAGCCACAACGGACCTAACCGGGTACCGGAGCGCTGGCAGTGTCCCCGGGCGTCCCGGCTGCTTTCGCAGCTGTCTCGACGACCTCTGCAGCCTCTGCCAGCACCGTCGCTTCCGCGACTGCCAGCGGCTGGTCCGTGCCCGTTGGGTTTCCAACCACGACGGCGGCCCTCACGCACAGCACGTCCGGCAGGTGCGAGGCCACTTCAGTAAAGGTCCCGCCCTCGTCGGCGCTGGCATAGACGGACCCTCCGCGGGTTCCAAAGTACACACCCACGGGTTCTGCCGTATCCACGGAGGCGGCGTCGCGGAGCACCGCGTTGTATTCGTGGTCCGGCAGGCCCGTGTGCAGTTCCGTCCAGGAATTTCCCGCGTCAGCGGTCCGGTGAACGCTGAGTTTGCTGCCCGGCGGGATGCGTTCGCCGTCTGCCTTCAGCGGGATCACCCAGGCTGTCCCTTCCCGGCGGGGGTGTGTCAGCATGACGAAGCCAAAGTCCGCCGGCAACCCCTCGGCAATTGAATTCCAATTGTCACCGTTGTCATCCGTGCGGTAGACGCCGTGGTGGTTCTGCGCGTACAAACGGCCTTCCACAGTGGCGTCGGCTGCGATTTTGTGGACGCACTGGCCGAACTCGGGGTTGGGATCCGGCATGAAGTAGGCCGAGATCCCCTTGTTGCGGGGCTCCCAGGAGGTACCGCCGTCGAGCGATCTGTAGACGCCGCCCGTGCTCATGGCGACATGCACGTTCTCGCCCGACGGGTCCACCACGATCGAGTGGGCGGCCGCGCCGCCGTAGCCGGCGCCCCACTCGCTCCGGTGCGGGTGGTCCCACAGACCGCGGTTCAACTCGAAGTGCTCCCCGCCGTCGGTGGATTTCCAGACCGAAATTGGTTCACAACCGGCCCAAACCACACCAGGGCGGGAGTCGGCGTCGGGGTAGATCTGCCAAATTCGCTCCAGGGCGGCGTCGGTGCCGTCCGGGAAGGTGATGGCGCCGTGTTCGGGCTCGGTCCAGCTCTTGCCGAGGTCGTCGGAGTGGGCAACAGTGGGTCCCCAGTGCTCGGAACGGACACCCACCATGATTCGTGTTGTGCCGTCCCGCGTATCAATCCCGATACTTGGTATCTCGCTCATCAGGAAGTGCGGGCCGGAGAGGGACCAATCCTTGCGGTCCGGGCTGGTTGCCAGCCACAGACCTTTCTTGGTCCCGATCGCCAAGACATAACTCTCTGCGGTATTTGGGGTTGCCATGAGTCCCATCGAACCATCGCGGGCTGGGGAGGGCAATGGGTTTGTCGGCTATGTGGATAGTCAGCGGCGAACCCAACGAGTTGAAACCATTTCCAGTGAGACGCATCACTTTGTGGTGACGGCCGCCACTTCAGATCATCAGCGGAGTAACACTGAAGGTTGCCGACATCCACGTATGAATCGATTCCCGGCTTCAGCATTGCAAACTCCGGCCGCAATCGCAGAGGGGACAAGTAGTGACGAGAGCAAAGCATGTAGGCGCCGCTTTAGTAGCAGTGGTCGTAGGTTTGAGCGCATTCGAACCTGCAGTTGCATCTGCTTCTCCAGAACCCGTTCAGACAACACCGGCCGAAATCAAGGAGCTATCAGCGATCCTGCAGTCGGCCATCAATGAGCGAAACCAGCAGATGCTGGTTGGCGAAAGCCTTGACTCCACTGACCAGATGAGTCTGCAAAGATTTAGTACCAAGTCCAAAAGTAAGGTCGCAGCTGAGTACAGCGAACTCAAGGCTCGAAAGAAGAGGTTGGCAGGGTATGGCCAGGGCTACTCCGGCATTAGTACGAACTTTGAATCGGAGAAATTCCAAGTCACTGGAGACCGCGCCACCGCAGAGGTCACTGAACGAACTGAACTGACATACACAACTGGCGGACCTCCAGAAAGTTACGAGTACGAACAGGTCGTGGATTTCTCAAGATCAGGCACAGGCTGGGTCATCGATGCCATCAAACCAAAGTCTTCGGAAGGAATTCTTCCATCTACAGTTGTCAGCGCGGAGCAGCTTTCCTATTCGAAGAACCCGCCTGGCTCTAACGCCGCACTCCATATTGAGTCCGGCCAAAAGGCGGACCCAGCGAAGGCTGAGGCTGCGAACAGCCATGCGCCACAAGTCAAGGTCGCCTGTACCTCAGAAAAGTGATCAGGAAATCTCGCGCGCCGCAGGTTACAACTACACGGCGATGGTAAATTACGCACGTTACTGGGCCTTCGGCCGAAACGGTGCATACAGGCAATTCGGTAACGATTGCCAAAACTTCGTCTCCCAGTCCTTAAATGCTGGAGGATGGCAGCACGTGGGAGGCTGGGGGGGCAGTGCGGCGGCGCTCCGCGCCTTGCCTGCCCGAGGCACTCCGTGCCTCTCGACGCCCTCCGGGCGTCCTGTGGGTGGCTGGGTTGGGTGCTAGGCGTTCCGGGGGCACTGCGTGCCCTGTGGTGCGGGGTGGTGGCTGGTTTGGGTGTGTGTGTCGCCTTGTTGCTGGGGTTTTGGGGGGTGTGGGTGGGGGGAGTCGTGGGGGTTGGTGCTGGCCGGGGCGCTCCGCGCTCCCGGATCGGGGGCCGGGTCTAAACCGGTTTTGGCCTCTCTCCGCTCCCCCAGGGCACCCGCTGGCCGCTCCCCTGTGCGGGTGGGGTATTTGTAAGGCCGCGCCCCCGCCGGGCGCTTAGAGACGCTTGCAGCGGCCTCGCGGCGCTGGCGGTGCCAGCCCCTGGCCGCTCCCCTAAACTGTCTTGTCCCCCCACTAGTGGCGTGCAAAACCCCGGAAAACCGGGCCTAACGGCCCGCCCCGCCCCTCGCTACCCCGCAAGTGCCGGCCCCTGCATGGGCCGCCCACAGCCGCCCAGGCGGCAGCAAACAGCCGCGAACTGCACGACGGCGCGACGAGCTACACCCGATCCACTCCCCCAAGCGACAGCCCACCAGGCCACCAGGGCACCAGCACGACGACGGCACACCCTCGCACCCCAGGAGCCCCTGGAAACCCCTGCCGGGGGCCACCAGGGGCCGCAAACAGCCGGGAAACCCCACACACTCCCCCGGCCCACCACCTAAAACAGCCTCAATCAGGGCCGCGCACGGGGCCAGGAAACGCCCGCCACCCACCACAACAACGGGGCAACACAGAAACACAGACACAGGAGCGAGCGCGCGGCCGCCAAGCGGGCGGGGGAACGCCAGGGCGACGGCAAGGCAGGACGCGGGGCGAGGGCGGTGAAGGCAGGCCTGGAACTCACCAAGGGGCGCCACCGAAGACCAGTACGACTACATCAGCGCCGAGGGCATGCGGAACCGAAATGGCGCGGGCCGCCCGCAATAAGAGCACCAAAGCAGTGCCGGGAGCCCTGAGCCTAGAAGCGTCAGGCAGCAGGACAGACCCATAGCATCGAACTACACGCCCCTCCTGAAAGGACGCAGCACTTGACTGACCAAGAAGAAGCTACCCCTGGATCGTCGCCTCTAGCCGAATACTATTCATTCAACGATGAACTGATCGAGCACTTGAAGGAGGCCCGGCAGGGGTATGACCTGACTCTGCCGTTACGCGAGGCGTTCGCCTCCAATTGGGATATCAGGATTCAAATTGCCTACCTGCCCGCTCCCGGGGGAAGTTTCGTGGGGGTGCACGAGTTCTACCTTGTTGGCCTTGTCCGAGATGGTGAAGTGTTCTACGCGAAGCGCTGCGATTATCCGTTCACTGTTGGCGGGATCGTTGATGAGCTTGTCTTCGACGGACTAGGCGAGGATGTGCCAGTGCCAGAAGACGCACATATGAACGGCTCGCGACGGAACGACGACTGGCCCTGGATGCGATCAGAAACCGAAGTACCTTTCCTTACACCGTCATTCGACGAGGCCTACGCGGCACACGAGCGCCTGACACAGGAATACAGGGCATCCCGCCAGGGCCACAGGGGCACCTAACGCCCGGCAAGACAGACCAGGGGGTCGGAAGACCGACCCCCTGGTCTGCCAACGAGGAACCTACACACACCCGACCCCACGCGACGGACACGGGCGGGGGCAAAGCAGGGCATGGCACCAAGCGCCACCACAGAAACACAGAAACACAGAACGTTGGCACCGCCTGAGCGCGAGTAGCCGTGTAGGCTCAAACAGGGCCGCCCCCTGTAAGTGTTGTGCTGGACAGTGCAGTGCTGGTGGGGACGGCCCCACCTACGCACCGTAGCGGGCCCGCATCCGAATCTTCGCCCGGTCCATCAATGATTTCCGCCACTATCGCGGACATGACCGATCGCACAGTTGCGACGATTTCCGATGCGAGCGGATCGACGACTGCGTGACGCTCACGGAGCGCATCTGCCAACCTCTCCTCCACTTCATCTTCCGTGAGCAGTGCCTTCGCAACCTCGGCGACCGTCCAGCGCACGGTTTCGTTCGCGACTTTCCGGACGACCGGCTCATACTCCGCCCGCCACTTAGTTTCAGCTTCCATCTGGCGAACCATGGCCTGCTTTTTGGCTTCGACGAGTCGCTGGACCGCGTTCCAGTTAAAGTCCGTCATTCGGATTTCCTCCCTCTTAAGTCAGGGTCCCAGGGTGTTCACCACACCGATTGAGTCCCCACACACACAAACCGCCCCGAGCTACGCCCCAGCAGCCTACACTCAGGGCATGATACTCACCGGCACCATAACCACCACCGAAGACCAGTACGACTACATCAGCGCCGAGGGTGCTACCTACGAGGAAGCCCGCGCCAAGCTAGACGCACTCCTAGCCGTCATATGCCCTAAGCCGCTAATCGACTGTCATTCGCTGTTGTCGTGAGTGAACTTCTTGCCCTCCCGGGCTTTATCGTCAGTATGGTTGCCGGGGTTGCCGGACTAATCGCCGTATTCGTAACCCTCTACGTGCACTTCAGAGAGCACCCTCGACGGGAGTTTTCGTGGGAAGTACGTTACGCTCCACTCGTGGCCAGCCGAGTCCACGGCCTGCCCAAACTGTCAGTGGCCTACGACGGGCGAGCAGTTCCAAATCCTCATCTGGTTACCATTGAAGTGGCCTCAACAGGACGAGCAGACATTTCTTCATCAAACTTTGACGGGCAGAAACCCGTCCTATTCGATTTGGGCGTACCTGTCTTGGATGAGGTTGATCAAGACGCCAGCCAAAGCAATTTCAGCGCCCGGCTCGACTTCACTCAAAATGAATCAACAATCAGGCTTGCTCCAGCATTGCTGCCCAAGCAATTCAGTTTTCGTGCCTCCTACATCTGTGAAGGGGCACCCCGTTGCCAACCTAACATCGAACTGGCAGACACCAATATTCGTGAAGGTTTACGCCCAAAACAGCGCGTCAAATTCGAGTATGCTTGGCTGTTCTACGCAGCGGTGACCGCTGGTTTGGTTGCCCTCTACTATGAGATGTATGGGTTTAAGCCGTAGGGGATGCAACCCACGGCTTCATGTTGGCATCGCTGAAGAATGATCGTCTCCAGCTTGATATGCGTAGGGCCACTGGCGTTGAACAGCAGTCTCATCCCATCCCGCCTGCAAACGGTTGTGAGCCCGACTCGCAAGCATTTCGAGTGATCGCACGACCTCAGCAGGAGGTTGCTCGGCTCGACCTGCGAAGTAGCCCAGCAGCACGTTGACGGCAGTAGCTTCCTTGGGTGTCATCCTCGCCATGAGCAACACCGTAGAACGTCACACACCAAGAGGGAAGTGTCTGAGTTCTTTAGAGACTTAGCACCCGAACGACCGTAGGCTTGCCAATATGACGAAAAATGCCTTGAACGCGAAGCCGTTGGCTGGTGCCACGGCTGTGGAACAGTTCAGCTCAAGTCCGAAATGCCCCTTGACTACATTGAATGGAAAGAGGCCACGGCCCCCGTTTGCGTGGAATGCGAGGCTGAACCGTGGTCGATAGGCGTGTGGAACAAAGGCGAGCATGCCCCGGAATGCTCCTGGATAGAAGCCGCCAGGCGTCGAACTGTCGACTGGACCCCCGTGTTCCCCTGTAACTGCCCGCAGTGACAGGGCAACAGAAGCCGTCACAAGAAGCTTGAATTAGAATTTCTCCCGTTGTTCAAAACAGAAAAAGGGAAATCGGGGCCTTATGTTGACGGATATATCTGGACGGCTCCAGTTGGGGCACCTCCTGTTTGCTGCTGGATTGGGTACCGAAAACGTGGTGGCCATCCGTCACACCCTCACCTCTGGAGGTCTGACCACGCAGGCCGAAGCCAATGGCCCCAAGCTTCTTGCCTACACCCGCGAGCAAGGGCACGGTAACAAGCTCGGCAAGAACCCGCCCAAAATCTGGCTGAATTTTCTCGCGACTACTGGGCGTCGGGCCAGATTCTTGACAGCTTTCGAGAATCACGGGGAGGTGGCCGAGGAGCGCACGCCGACACTGCGATTCTTCGACCTCCGCCCTTCCCCGGCGCTTGAGTCTCTACGCCGTCGCCTGGTCATTGAATGGCCCGGCGACACAGTGAATTGGGCAAAGTCGGGAAAGGCCGCCAGCTCGTTAGACGTCGTAGAGATCGCTAATCCAAGGGTAAAACCTTTCCCTGGCTACGACCGGTTGCTGGTGAACTTCGACGAGTTGCGGTCCATCCTCGAAGACGACTCTTACAGCCAGTGGCAGACCGCGCTCAGTTCCGTCCAAGGCATCTATCTGATCGCTGACAGCAAGAGCGGCCAGCTCTACGTCGGCAAGGCTGACGGCAACGAGCGGTTCCTGGGACGTTGGAGCACTTATGCCAGAACCGGCCACGGCGGAAACGTGGCATTAAGGGAGTTGGCAGCTCTGGACCTTTCACACCCGCAGCACTTCCAGTTCAGCATCCTTCAAGTCTTCTCCCCAAGCACGCCGGCCTCTCAGGTAGACGCCGCCGAAGCCCACTACAAACGAGCGCTTCTTACACGGCAGTTCGGATACAACCGCAACTGACGCGCTGGCACGGAAAGACAGAAATACAGAAATGATGCGGAAAAGCTGCATCCGCCGTCCATCCCACGTGCCAGCAGTCCCGACACAAACAGGGTGAGCGTCGCTGGTCCGTGATATGGAACTTCCATGTACTCGGCCATGTGGATGATTTGGACGCCCCTCTTGGTTTCTTCGGGGGTTGACGCGGCAGAGCTAGACCGCGAAGTGAAATCTATAGCTGACTATTGCGTGCGAGCTGGCAGGCGTCCCGAATCAGAGCGTGATGCGGCGCGGCAATGGGCTAAGAACAAGACGCAGCAGATTCTTCCCAGCCCCGGTCCCTTACCTCCGGTCCCTCGAGAGCCCTTCATAAACCCCATGGCAATGGCTTTTCTTGCCGCGCCCTGCGTGATGATTTCTGTATTCATCTTGGGGCCAGCATCGGGCAATCCTGCAAAGAACGGCGGGATCATCACCGCTGGAGTGGTCTTTTGGTTGGCGTACATTTTCGTATGGATTTTGGCCGGCATCTGGTCAAAGATGCACCGGGAAGCTGTGCGCCGGTATTGGGAAAGGTACGACCCGCGCCGTAAGGACCGCGGCCCCTTAGAGAGGGACTTACACAGGCTTCTAGAAACGGCCATCCGTGAGGCCTGGGACGCCTATCTACGCCCGATACCGACTGTCGCTCCTCAGGAGATTTGCAGCAGCCCCTAGGGCTCCCCTGCCGTGGACGCCCCAGGGGGAGCGCCCACGGCCACGAGCTTCATGTACTGACAGGGAGGCGGAGTTCCTGGCACGCGATTGGATGCTGTATTTGGGCGCAGGCGGTTCCAAGGTTTCGAGTGCTACACGAGACGGCGGCATGGACGTTGTTTCCGCCCAGTTTGTTGCTGAGGTCAAGCACCATTCGTCCCCTGTGCCGCCCAGTCTTGTACGACAGATTTTTGGGGTCGCCGCCGCTGAGAAGAAAAGGGCCCTTTTCTTCTCGCTGTCGGGTTACTCGACTGCAGCCGTCGAATTTGCCACGCAGACGGGCATAGCCTTGTTCGTCTACGACTTCAGCCGAGGAACTCTCAATGCGAAGTCTCCAGCCGCGACGCAGGCGCTAAAGAACGGCCTTGGTAGCCTAGCGAACCCTCAGAGCTGATCCCATCAGAGACCGTTAGGCAGCTACGTCTTGATTGCCTGCGAGCGCTTTGTACTGCTCAAACAGCAGAGTTAGGCGCCGTTCGTCCGTCTGTACTGATTTGCGGCCAAAGAAGGCTCGATCCACGGCTTTATCGAGTGCGGCATGCGCCCGGATCAAGTCCAGAGGCATAGCGTCAGGGTCATACATCTGCGCCAGGGAAAGGCTCGGGTGATTCTCGCGAGCGCTTTGCACTGCTTCACCGGCGGCGACGATTTCTTTGCGCAGCTCGGGCGTAACGGTTGGCAGAGGAAGTGTGTTCCAGACGCCGAGTTTAGAGAACCGCAGGTCGCTCTTGATTCGTCCGCCAACTGTCTTCTGCCAGACGACATAAGCCGTGGAGGAGATTACTGCGAACATGAAGCCGTCGGGATCGTCGGCTACGAAGTTGGCGTCCCCGGAAATGGTTTCCGGTCCAAGTCGCTTTGCGGTGAAGAACAGGCGGCGCTCCAGAACGTGCCTGGGAATGCAGAGATAGTTGGTTTCGGGCTGGGCGATCTGGCGGAACAAACGGGCCATCGTGGCGTATTCACGCGTTGAGGCCGCGTCACTTGCCAGGCGGAAGGCTTTGACGTGCTCCAGCCGTTCGCGCAGCAGGGGCGAAGCCTTCAAGTCGGCGGGATCTAGGTCAACCATCCACAGGCACCAGCGGGGAATGTCGTGCAGCAGCTCCTTGGTTCCCACGAAAGGCCGAACATATTTGGCGGCCGCTGGGTCATTCATGAACTCTGCGTATTCGTCCGGCCCGATGAAGAAGCCGCCGCCGTCTGTGGGCTTGCTGCCGTATCTCACCTGCCCCAATGAACGACTGAGGGGTTTCGATTGCGGATAGACGACAACTGACGGCCCTTCGACCAGGTACGGGGAAACGTTTGATACGTCCATGGTGTCCGGTTCGCCCTTGATGTTCGGGTAGTCGAACAGCACTTTACGCCCGAGAACGCCGCCGTATGAGAAGGCGACTATGACGACGTGGACGGAGGCCTTGCCGCTTGCCTCGGAGGTCCAGGCAAAGGTGCGGTGGGCGAAATCAATCTCGAACCCGCGAGCCAGAATCGGCCCCCATAGAGGGGCTACTTGTTCGCCTTGGCAGATGGATGACGTGGAAACGAACGCGATTCGGCCCTTGTGTGTGCCCATGTAGTCAGCGGCTTTGATGTACCAACCGCTGACGTAATCGAGGCTGCCGTGATAGAGCTTCTTTCCCCATACTGCTTTCAAATCGGTTGTCTGTTGGTTTGTCCGCAGGCTGATGCCGATAAAGGGCGGATTTCCCACGACAACAACGTCGTCCCCGGCGGGAAGAACGATGTTCCAGTCGAATCCCAGGGCGTTGTCCCTGACAATCTTTGCCGACGTCGTTAGGGGCAAGCGGTCAGGAGCGGACCCAACTGTTTCCATCATGTGGCGGTTCGCTTGGTGGTCGGCAATGAACAGCGCAACCTCTGCGATCCTGGCAGGCCATTCCTCCAGCTCGATCCCGTGCATTTGGGCGAGGCTGACTTTTAGGCCCATTTCTTCGCCAAGGAGGACTGTTTGCCCGCCGCCGGCCTGAAGCTGCTGCAGCTGCTCGATAATCCTCAGTTCCAGAGCTCGCAGCTCCCTGTAGGTGACCACCAAGAAGTTGCCGCAGCCGCAGGCTGGATCGAGGAATTTGTAGGCGGCGATCTTGTTCCAGAGCGCGTTGAGGTTCTTAACGCTGAACTGTGCCGCTTTGAACTCTGACTGGAGCTGATCGAGGAAAAGGGGGCCGATGGCCCGCAGAATGTCGCGCTCGGTTGTGTAATGCTCCCCCAGTGCTCGGCGGGCTTCCTTTGACTTCACGGATTGGAACATCGAGCCGAAGACGGCGGGCGATATCAGGCCCCATTCAAAATCGCAGGCAGACAGGAGCGCTTCGCGCATTGTTCGGTCGAAGTGCGCTGTTGGAATGACTTCGGTGAAGATCGATCCGTTGACGTAGGGCAGACGCAGAAGCATCTCGTCTGTACGGGCTGAACGGTCGTTCTGGGCAGTGTCGAGTGTTTGGAAGATGTGTTGAATCCAAGCCCCCAGGTCAGACCCGTTAGCGGCAGTCTTGTCCGCGATGATCTGGCGGAATAATCCGCGCTCCAGAAGGCCCGTGTCTTCCCCGAACAGCAGGAAGAGTATGCGGGTAAGGAAAACTGAGACGTGATGATCAGACAGCTTGTCGTCGGCCAAAGCGTCATAGAGCTGGGCCATTTTGGTCACCGCTTTAGCGTTCGCTGCCTGCTCTGAAACAACAACAGATGGCTCCCGCGTGTAGCCAGCCATCCAGGTAAAAAGACCGATGCGGTTCGGCAAGGATTTCAGGTCAAATTCGTGCGTGACCTTCGGCGTCACGGATACGTCGTGGACTACGAACTTGTTGAAGTCGCAAAGGACGATCAGCCGGGGTAGGTCTTTGTCGTCCAGGGAATCCAGGTAGTCGTATGCCTGATCGGCCGCCTTGCGAAGGTCGGCACCGCGTGACTTTTGCTCTACGAGAAGTTCACCAGGCCAGAACACGTCAATGCGTCCTGACCGGCCAGTTGTGAAGCGACTCGCGTGATGCTCAAAGACGACGAAACGACGCGCATCGATTCCGAAGGCCGCGAAGAACTCGGCCCAAAACATTTGAGTGTCGGCGTTCTCTCTGCTCGCGTCACTCCAGCGCCGGGCAAACCTGCCCGCATTGGCCCTAATCTCTGCCAGAGAAAGCTTCGACGCCACACCACACCCCATCTAGAAACACACACAAGTCGAGCCAAATGTATCTCAGTCAAGATGCACCTACCCGCCTTATTGCCCTAAACCGGCTTGTTCCCCCTGCCGGCCGGGGCCGGCCCACTAAGGCTCCATAGGCTTGCGGTGCATTCCCAGAGCCCAGCACAAGACCGCCGCTGCTAGTTCGCGCTGTAACGGCGAGAGTTCAGGCAAGGCAGTAGCAACGGTCACGAGTGATCCCAGGGCAAGATTCAGATTCAGATTCATAAGCCCCAGTGAGCGCCCTCTAGAACGTGCTGTGTGGGAAGGGCTTGATGAACAAACTTTGACGCGGCTCCGGGCAGCGAAAGGGCCGGCACGCGTCCTATTGGGGGCAAAGACGCTTACCGGCCCTCAGACACAACTTACCCTCCTGGCGGCGTAGGTACTGCCTGCGGCACCCACACGGGCGATTCGTCCCATCCAGGGGCTAGCGTGTCTAGCTCCTTGATGCGCTCCGGGAAGTCTGCCCGGCGTTGGGGTCGGCGGTACCCGGCAACAAAGCTTGCTAGTCGCCGTTCGGCACGATCACCGGACGAATAGTGCGGTGGCCGCTTGTGCTTTTTCATCCATCGGATAAGTTCATCCCGACGTGTCTGCCACGCCCGATCCAATCGGTAACCTAAGCCGTCGTGCCAGCCGGGGCATGCCCTATCTAGAATCCGTGATGCCGCCTTTTCCAGCTCTCCCTTGCGGGCGAGCTGCCGCAATTTGGCGAGTGCTTTATACGCTTCGGCTTCCAGTGAATCCGGGGCCGCCGACGCCATGGGCAAAGTGCCGTTGTCCCGGAAGTAGGCCGTCACCAGTTGAGCCTTGGCTAGGCGGCCTGAGTCTCCGGTTTCTTCCGTCGCGGCTCCTCTAGGCAGCTCCAGTTCCGCTAAGAGGGCTGGAGTGGCATTGAGAATTTCCACGATGGCCTCGGCTTCGGCGTCTCCGCAATTGCGGAACACAAACGACGGAACCTCTCCCGAATCAGTGATCGCACCGAATCCGTCTTTCATGGATTCCTCGACTCTCAATGGCAGACTAGGCAGCTCTGCGAGCGCGTGCCTGACGCGGTTCAGTGTTCCATCCATTCGCTGAGTGTGCCTTTATCCGCGGATTGTGCGTGTGTAGCTGCTGCTGCCGGGGTCTTTCACTACCTTGCTACTGCTGCCAGGGTTTTTGACTACCTTCTGGCCGCTGGTCCGTGTCTTCACTGCCTCTCTGCTGCGTCCCATTGCTTCTTTGACGGCGATTTCCACCTGGCCCTTGAATTCGCCCAGTGCTTCAAGCGCTGCATCTGTGGCCGCCTCTTTGGTGGCCGCCGATTTTGTGGGCCTGCCTGCTTTGCGTTCTGTGTGCTGGCTCCAGGCCTCGACGGCGGCGAGCAGCCACAGCGGGCCGGTGCGAGGCTCCAGCGCGGGAGCGGGGAATCCTTCGCGGCTAGACAGGCGGTGTGCCTGCTGACGGCTTACTCCCAGCATTTCGGCAATATCGGGCACTGCCACCAATGCCGGGAATGTCGGTTCCTCGTTCTCGGCGTTCCTGGTCGCCTCGTCCAGTACGCGGCACGAGCTTATTTCTACCTTCGAAACGATCCGGCAAAGATCCATTTCAAGGAAAGTGCGGGCCGATGCTGTGGCGGCCCAAGCGTCGATTGCTTCGAAAGCCAGGGACAGCCCAAGCTTGGGCTCGTCGCCTGCGGAGATCGCGCCGTGGAAGGGTTCAACGACCTCAACAAGGTCATCAAGTAAAGCGTCACTGACTGGTTCGTCCAACTTCAAATCCAAGTCAACAAACCATGTCTGGTTAGTCATGGTTGGTACCTTTCGCCATTGTCATTCTTTTGTGCCTGTGTCGGGGGGGGTGAAGCGGGCATTAGCGGTTCGATTGGAAGCCCTTTGCCCCGCACCGTTGGTGCGGGGCCGTGGGCCTCATTTGGCTTTGTGAATGAATCCAACCCTTCGCAACTGCGCCAGCATGTTTTCCCATGCCCTCACGTCGCTAGGAGTCTTGTGGATCGTTACCCCCGGTTTGCTCCTATCCGGTGGCATCGCCATCCATCCTGACTTGATTTCCCGGAGCCTGAATCCTTGCGCTTCCAGTTCTTCAAGTAGCCATTTGAGCCGCTTGTCTTTTGCCATCTTCACCCCCCTTGTTCGTTGGTATGTACTTAGCCTAACACAAATAGGTTACATGTGTAACCTATTTTGAATCGAGTGTTTCCTACCTCTTCGTGTGGGCGGATAATCCTTCCATTGAGGCAGGGAGGCGTCCGATGGCTTGGGGCAAATCAGAGGAACAGAAGCAGGCCGAACGGGCTCTGAAGGATCAAGCTGCATACGCGGCCAGCCCGATGGGCAGGGCCGAGGCAGCACACCGGAATGGCGACGGCTTTTTTCAGCTGGAGCTTCCGGTGAGTCAAGTCCGCAACAGCAGAGTCTTCCCAGGTGCTGCGCCTGGAGGCCTCCTGGGCCAGATTGAGGCTGTCGGCTGGCGGTTGGAACATGCGGGATTTGTTTTCCTGCAAACAGACTCAAGCACTACCCCCGGCATCTTCCAGGGAACCGAGGGGCAACTGGAGGGCGACGTCATGGGCATTTATCTGTTCCGGCGGGCCGCGCCGTCGTCCTGATCTGAAACACACCCAAGCGTCACTGATACGCTGACCGGTCAGGTCGCTGACGGTTCCCCCAATCCCGTCGGCGGCCTGCCTTTTAATGCTCGCTGGGGCTGCCTCAGTAGGCTTGCTTCGTACGGCTAAAGCGCTACCGGGGGAATCATGGAACTTACTGCCCATATCAAAGAGGCCACAGATGGGCGGTTGACCATCGGAGTTATCGAGCTGCCGGCCCTTTTCGTTCAGGCCGCGAACATCCGTGAAATTCCCGCTGCCGTAGCTGAGTCAGCTTCCACGCTCACGGGCTGACCAGCCGAGGATTTCAAAGTATCAATCCGGTATTAGCTGGACTCTGCACGTTCCTCCGCCGCCTCGGGCAAGGCCCTAATCGCTGCTGCGATTGTCCGCACGGCGGCGGGGTCTTTCTGCCATGGCTGCCCGCCACGGGAACATGCGTGAATGCCTTTCACGCCTGATTCCTTGGCAGCTTCTTCCAGGTCGGCCCAGGCGGCTTCTATTTCCTCCAGGGCTTCCGGGGATAGCGGTTCTTCGGGAGTTGGAGTTACTGGCGCGGTTCGTGCCGGAGCTGCTGCGGCACGCTTACGACGGAAAAGACTTCTCAGACCCATGGTTCCAGCCTAGAACGGGGGAACATGCGCGGGCAGTTCCACGTCTGCGGGTTCCAGCTCGGGGCGCGCCCTGAGATAGCGCACCGAGTGGCGGAATGAGTTGCCCGACCATGCAACATCGGCCGAGATTTCAACGACGATCGGTTCCACCCTTGTCAGGTGAACCGGGCCTTTGTCCTTGCTGAATCTGTTGAGCATCGTTTCCGTGATGACCTCGGGCCACGGGTGCGGGTCGGTGGGTTCCTGGAGCTGCGCGGCGAGCGCCCGGGCGGCTGCGGCTGTGAGGGCGCTGGAGCGGCCAACGATTTTTAGCCGGCCTTCGATGGGCAGCCCGGCCACGATGTATTCAGGGCGTGTGATGGGGCCTATGACGGCGGCACACACCACGTCTACGGTTTCGCGGCTCTTGACCTTCCACCATTGGCGCATGCCTGGCTGGTACTCCTGCCCGGCGGCCTTGACCATGACCCCCTCGACCCCTACGGCGGGCATTTCTTCAAGCCAGGTCAGCGCCTCGCTGCGTTCCCTGGTTACGGGTGAGAGATTCAGCGGCGGGTGCCAGTCGGCGGCCAGCTAGCGGAGTGCCCCTAATGTCATGCCCGGCGACGGCCAGCAAGTCGAACGCGGCGAACGATGCAGGGCTTTTCCTGGCGAGCGCGGGTAAGGCACTATGCGCGGTCACCAGGCGTTTTTGTAGGGCGTCGAAGTCCAGACGGCCAGCCGTCCAGATCACGGCCTCTCCATCGAGCACACAGCCGGGCGGGATTTGGGCCTCTGCGGCTCTTAGAAGCTCTGGAAAGTAGCGGGATAGGTCTTTGCCCTGGCGACTCCATAGGGACGCTCCCCCGGCGCCTACGGAGATGGATAAGCGGTAGCCGTCCCACTTTGGTTCGTACAGGCAGCCGCCGGGTAGCGCTCCCTCTGCCGGTACGGCGTCGGCCACTTTGGCTAGTGCCAGTTCCACGGGTGGGCGTAGTGAAGCTGGCACGTCTTCGCTCATGCGCTCACGCTACGTTCGGGGCGGGAGGAACGCTATCTTTTCTACCTCGGTCAACGTGACTGAGTGCTTCCTGGCTCCCTGGGAAAGGATGCCCTCAACGATCACATGGGCGTTGTTCAGCTCGTGCGGCCTTGTGATGCCCATTGATTTGTAGAGTTCGTCTTTCACATCGAAGGGCACGCGGATTGTCACTATTTCCCCGCGTGCATCGCAGTTGATCCACAGCGTTTCCTTGCCCTTGGTTCCGCTGTTTTCCTGGGCACTGCTGATGTGCCCCCAGAAAGCGCGGGTTACCCCGTCTGTAGTGGTTTCCCTGGTCACGTCTGAAAGCTTGTGGAAGTAGTCCGTGGCCCGCACGGCTGGACCCCTCACGGGCACGTCCAGCCACAAGTTTTCCGGCGGGTAATCGGGGCGGTTGCGGAGGTTCTTTAGGAGCGTTCCCAGCTTGGTTGTTTCGTGCAACGGCCCGATGGCTGCGCCCTGCCCGCCGCCGTTTCCACGCCCTCCGTTGTTGCCACCGTTCCCTCCTGCTACAGGGGGATGGAGCGGGCCGGGCTTGGCATAGCGGACTTCCTTGTTTCCTTCTGCCGGGGCGCGGTCGGGCAGCGGAGCCCCTGGCCTATTGTTGCGCCCGGCAGGGTTCCCCAGGTAGTCGCAATCTTCGTCGTGGTCGTCGTTCACAATCCCGAAATGGGGGATGCGCTTGGTCGCGTTGACGAACCTGGCCTTTTTCTCGCAACCTGGGCACCTGAAGGTTGGGCGGCGCTTATCCAGCCAATCTTTGGGGTGATTTCGCGCCTCGTCGCTGAGCTTCCGCGCATCCCACGGCGCATCGTCCTCTATGCAAAAAGCCAAGTCCAAACTGTGTTCCTCCCCCATGCTGATTTTGGCCTCAGTTTACTGTCGGCGTCTGGGCGTACCCTTCTTGGGTGGAAAGCGTTCTAGTGCAAACATCGGCATCCGGCGTGCCGGTGAGTTTCGAGTACAACGGGCGTACCTGGCGCGTTGCTGCGGAGCCTGTCCGCTGGTTTGAGCGCATCGACTGGTGGAACGTCTTCTAGCGCTACCCCCGCGATAACCCGCCGCGAATTGACCTGGAAGTGTGGCGCGTTCAAGCACAGCTAGGCAGGCGCGGGGAGCTGGTGACCGTTGACCTGATTCACAGCTCAGAGCGGACCGCCTGGACACTTCGCCCATACGCCGCGCCACAAGCCGCCTAAAGCGTCGCTTCTGAGTGTCTAACCCTCTTGATCTTGCCGCCGTCGTGGGAAGTTCGTTCCCACGTCCTACCGTTGCGGTCAGTGAATGAGATGACAAGCAGCACCTCGCGCCCAAATTCATCCGCTGATGCTCTGGGCTTGTGTCCCCATTTCATCGTGTCCTCTACAAGATCATCGGATTTGAACTCGAAGTCGAACATGACGCTACGGGCCTTGCCTGGCTCAACTGTTCCCAAAGTAAAGAGGTTTGAATCTGGGATTGGTGGAGCGGGTGCCGGCATGTCCGCCCAAGTTCCTCTTTTGGGCTCACGGGACTCATCAGCCTTATATTCCCATTCAAAGGGTGCTTCAAAGAATTTGAAGTTTGAAAGAGTTACTCCCTCCTTCAAAGACGTGGGAGGAACGTACACCTGAACGTCATGGAAAGCGTGGTCTGAGCGATTCTCTACGTAGATGAGAGCGCCTTTCAACTCGAAACTACCGCCATGCTCATCCCCGCGCAGAGCGATGCCGTTGACGTTTGGCCGAAGCTTGATCGCTTCCGCTGCTTCTCTAGCTTCAATGAAGCTCATTTCAGCCCGGCGGTCCTGGCGCTCTTCCAACTGCGCTTGTGAAGTGGATTTGAATGTCCTGGCGGCGTACACGACAGCCAAGATGGTCCCGATGGCCCCCAGGCAGGTTCCCCAGGCTGACCAGTCCTCAGCCTTTTTGGGCCAGAAGTACCTCGGCTCGGAGAGTGTGAGCCACCGGAGTAGGCCCAACCCGACAATCACCACCAAGAGGCCGATCAATTCGATAATTCGGCGTCGGTTGCGCCACCAGGGGGGTTGTATTTTTGCAGGCATAACCCCTAAAGACTAGTTGCCTAAGCCGCTATTGGTTTTCCGCTTCCGCTGCCCGGCGGTTTGCCCTGGCGCGGTCGGTTTTGGATGCTGCATACCCCCGGAACCAGGCGTCTCCCATGGCCTCACCTTGGGGGGTTCCGAGTATGTAGGGGCAGGCTGTGGGTTGTTTGCCTTCCAGGTAGGCGTTGTAGCCCTCTTGTTGGCATTGAAGGATCTCAGCTCTAGAAAGTGTGTGCGACATTCTCAAATCCTTCCAGACGCGCGTTGCGGGCCGCATTCGCGTCCGAGGCCCAGCCGAACATTGCGTGCCTGAAAGAACCTAGTGTGTGCCTGCCGTTGGCTGCGAACCACGCCTGCAGTTCTTCGCTGCCGTACTTTTTGACGCGGGAAACGGGGCCGGAAAACAGGCTGAAACTGTCGATGCCTTTGGCTTGGCCTTCCTTGTTGACCATGAACGACAGTTCGGATTCGCACCTGCGGTACTGGGAATAGACGTAGTGGTCGTACTTCTCCCTCGCTACCTCGTGCGGGGTGAGCTTGCGCTCTTTGCGTTGGGTGGGGTTGGTGATGGTGTCGCCTTCGCCCACGGTGGGGGCGGTGCCGGTGCCCCATACGTCGGCGTCCTCGCGGGCTTCGCGTTCCTCGACCAGGAGTTGCAGTTTCTCCAGGGCTTCGGGGTCGTCGCCGTATGTGGAGTACATGCCTCCTATGTCGTCCCAGCTCGCGGCGTTGACCGCTTCGGGGGTGATTTCCCCGGCCCGGGTGGGCTGCGGGGCTGGCAGGGCGTCGGCATTGGTGGCGGGGATGGCCTGCTGTTCCCGCTCTCCCAGTCGGCCTGCCTCGATTGGACTTCAACAAATGTTGAGGTTTTAGGGTTGTAACGGCCCCGAAAATCCTGGGCCCGCAACGAAAGCACAGGTTATGCCCCTCTCCAGCGCCCCGGCCGACACAACACACCACCTTTTCCGCAACGCCTTCCGCTCACATCCTGCCGGCGTTGCCATAGTGACCGCGGCCAGTGAAGTGGGGCCTGTGGGGCTCACTGCCTCCTCCGTAGCATCGGTGTCCGCCGAGCCGCCGGCGCTTTCCTTCTCCCTGTCCGGGAGCAGGTCGGCCGAGCAGCTGATCCAGGCCGAAACAGTGGTGGTCCACATGATGGACGCCGGACCGTTGGACCTGGTGAAAACCTTCTCCAAGCCAGGTACAGAGCGCTTCACCACGGCCATGGACTGGGCCACGCTGCCCACGGGTGAGCCGCTGCTCCGAGCAGCACCGTGGGCGTTGCGTTGCCGGATCACGCACCGTGTACCGGTGGGTACGTCCATCCTGTTGGCCGCAGAGGTACTGGAGATCCTCGGCCAGCCCGGCACAGCAGACCCGCTGGTCTATCACGACCGGTGGTTCCACCGGCTCACGGACGCGTCCCGCATCGGCTAGAAACGCCCGACGGCGGATGGTCGCCTGGGTGACCATCCGCCGTCGTGGTTCAACGGATGGCGCTTCCCGTGTGTTCGGACAGCGAGGCAAGCAACGCGTCCTGAAAGCGATGATCGTGGACCGACGGGTGCGGTTCAAGGGTTTTCCGGTGGTACCAGTACTGGCCGGTTCCGTGCGTTTCCGGCCCTGAGCCGGCTGCAAGCCAGGCTTGCGTGAGGTGTCCCAGCCGGAGATCGTCGGGGGCGCCTGCTCCTCCCATGCGGGTGGGCATCCATCCCGGATCCACAGCATCGGAACGGCCACGTGGTGACGCGGCTGGCGCACGTGACGGATGAGTAGTGCGGGGCTTGGTTTCCTGTCGCGTATGCCCGGTCCGGATTCCGGGCAAAATTTGTGGAGTTGAAGAATCTTCCCTAGGGTGCAGAGCATGCTAAGTATGCTTAGCATTTCGGCCATCGGTCGAATACTGCTGGTTTTGCCCATCCTGAGGAGAAATTCATGGCGGAAAAGAAGAACAGCATCGACATTCCAGGCGTGCCGGGAAGCGAACCGGCCAGCCTGGAAGAACCCACGACACCCAGGGAACCCTTGCCGCCCAAGCAGGATCAGCGCGGACCCGAGGCGGTTTCCCCGACCGGTACGCCCACGGGAGCCCCCGCCACCTCCCGCGCCCAGTCAGGCCAGTACCTGACAACAGCCCAGGGTCTCCGCCTTCGCGACACCGACCACTCGCTGAAGGCAGGTGCGCGCGGTCCCATTCTGTTGCAGGACCACCACCTCCGGGAAAAGATCACCCACTTCGACCACGAGCGCATCCCGGAGCGTGTGGTGCATGCCCGCGGCGCGGGAGCCCACGGAGTTTTCCGCTCCTACGGGACGGCCGCCAACATCACCCGGGCAGGGTTCCTGGCCAAGGATGTCGAAACTCCCGTCTTCGTCCGCTTCTCCACCGTCCTCGGCTCCCGCGGTTCAGCGGATACGGTCCGTGATACCCGCGGCTTTTCGACGAAGTTCTACACGGACGAGGGAACCTATGACCTGGTAGGCAACAACATTCCCGTCTTCTTCATCCAGGACGGCATCAAGTTCCCCGATGTCGTGCACGCCGCCAAGCCGCATCCGGACCGCGAAATTCCGCAGGCGCAGAGTGCCCACGACACCTTCTGGGACTTCGTCTCCCTGCACACCGAGGCGCAGGCGCACACCATGTGGAACATGTCCGACCGTGGAATCCCGCGCTCCTACCGGACCATGGAAGGCTTCGGCGTCCACACCTTCCGGTTCATCAACGACGAGGGCCGCACCACTTTGGTGAAGTTCCACTGGAAGCCAAAGCAAGGCGTCCAATCGCTGGTGTGGGAAGAAGCGCAGATCATCAACGGTATGGACCCCGACTTCCACCGCCGCGACCTGGCCGACGCCATCGAGGCAGGTGCCTATCCGGAATGGGAGCTGGGGGTCCAGACGTTCCCGGACACCGAGGACCAGATGTTCGAAGGGATCGATTTGCTGGATCCCACCAAGTTCGTGCCGGAGGAACTGGCGCCGGTCCAGCCCATCGGCGTCATGACCCTCAACGCCAATCCCACCAACTACTTCGCCGAAACCGAGCAGGTGGCATTCCACCCCGGCCACCTTGTCCCCGGGATCGACGTCACCAATGACCCACTGCTGCAGGTACGCCTCTTTTCCTACCTGGACACCCAGATCTCACGCCTGGGCGGGCCGAACTTTGGACAGATTCCGATTAACCGGCCACAGACTCCGGTCAACGACATGCTGCGCGACGGCATGCACCAGCAGGCAGACCACAGTGGCGTTGCGCCGTACCGCCCCAACTCCCTCGACGGCGGCTGCCCGTTCCACGCCGGCCAGGACATGGGAGCGTTCATCGATGTCCCGGAGGAACTCGCCGCGTCCCTCAAGGAACGCCGGAACCCTGCCTCCTTCGACGACCACTACAGCCAGGTCAGGCTGTTTTTCCGCAGCCTCAGCCCGATCGAGCAGGACCACGTGATCCAGGCTTACACGTTTGAGCTCGGCAAGTGCTACGAGAAGTCGATCCGCGAACGCCAGCTTGCAGCTTTGGCCAACGTGGACGCTGGATTGTGCGCCGCGGTAGCCAAGGGCCTCGGCCTCCCTGCGCCGTCTGCAACCGTCGAAGTGCCGGAGGTCGAACCCAGCCCGGCGCTGTCGCAGGTCGGGAAGACCTGGCCCGTCGCCGGCCGCATTGTCGGAATTCTGGCCGACCAGGACAGCGACCTTTCTGCGGTGGCCGCGGCACGGAAAGCCCTGGACGCAGAGGGCATCGTCCCGCTGGTTATCGCCCCGGAAGGCGGCTTCCTGGGATCAGAGAACGACGGCGGGATCCCCGTTCAGCGTACTTACCTCACCGCCCGCTCAACAGAGTTCGACGCCGTCATCGTGGCCACGGCCGCCACGCCGGCTGCCGATGCCGAACCCGGTTTGGACGCCAAGTCCGGCACTCCCGCCGGCACCTTGGATCCGCGGGCTGGATTGCTCCTTGGTGAGGCTTTCCGCCACGCAAAGGCCATTGCCTCCCTGGACAGCGCCGCATCGGCCGTGACGGCAGCAGGTATCCCGCAGGATGCACCCGGCGTTGTTGCCGGAAAGGATGCAGACGCCGTGGTGGCAGAGTTGACGGGCCTGCTGGCTGCCCACCGGGCGTGGGAGCGCTTCCCGGCAGCATCGGTCTGAGGGCCACCGGCAGCGCACCAGGGGTAGTTCGACGGGGGCTCCCATCGGTCCAACCGGCGAGCATCAACCAGCAGCTTCCATAGCTTGCGGGAGGATGTTGCCGGCGGCCGGTGGGGGGGTTGCGCCGGATCCATTTGCGTAACCCCTCGACATCGTTAATAAGGTTCCTTATTATTAAGTCTTGATCGGTTTCACCTTGTAAACAGGCTGGGCAACCGGGAATGTGCCGGGGCAGCCAGTCGTCTTGAATCCTGGGCCTCACGCCTTCCGGGCACCCGAGGTCCTCTGCGTATCACATTCCTTCGCGGCCTGATGGCGCGCGCCTCCAAACAGCTTCGCGGATGCCACGTAAGGCCCTTGGGATAAACCAAGGAAGAGAGCGAAACAGTGAAGGCAGTAGTTTACAAAGGACCAAACGATGTCAGCGTCGAAGAAATCCCCGATGCCAAGATCGAACACCCGGCCGATGTATTGGTGAGGATCACCTCGGCCAATATCTGCGGCTCGGACCTGCACATGTACGAGGGCAGGACGAGCTTCGAACCGGGACGCTCCTTCGGACACGAGAACCTGGGGGAGGTGGTTGAGGTTGGCCCCGCGGTCAGCAAAGTCAAAGTGGGTGAACGGGTGGTTCTGCCCTTCAACATCGCCTGCGGATTCTGTAAGAACTGCGAACGCGGCTTCACGAACTACTGCCTGACCATGCAGCCCGAGCCAAAGCTTGCCGGCGCTGCCTACGGTTTCGCGGATATGGGTCCCTACCAGGGTGGGCAGGCTGAGTACCTCAGGGTTCCCTACGGCGACTTCAACTGCCTGCGGCTGGGGGAGGACGCCGAGGAGAAGGAACTCGATTACGTCATGCTCGCAGACATCTTCCCCACAGGCTGGCACGCAACCGAAATGGCAGGCGTCTACCCGGGCGACTCCGTGGTCATTTACGGCGGCGGACCGGTGGGACTCATGGCCGCCTACTCCGCCATCATCAAAGGTGCAGGCAAGGTCATGGTGGTGGACCGCCAGAAAGACAGGCTGAAGCTGGCCGAACAGATCGGCGCCATTCCCGTCAATGACGCCGAAGTTGATCCTGTGGAGTTCGTCAAGGACCAGACCATGGGATTCGGCGCGGACCGGGGATGCGAATGCGTGGGTTACCAGGCCCACGATCCCGAAGGCAACGAACACCCCAACCAAACCCTGAACCGGCTCGTAGACTCAGTCCGCTTTGTGGGCGGCCTGGGTGTGGTGGGTGTCTTCCTGCCGCAGGATCCGGGTTCCCCCGACGAACTCGAGAAGCAAGGCCAGGTTGCCTTCGACTACGGAAACTACTGGTTCAAGGGTCAGACCATGGGCTCGGGCCAGTGTCCCGTCAAGAAGTACAACCGCGCACTGCGGGACCTCGTAGCCGGCGGAAAGGCCAGCCCGTCCTTCATCGTCAGCCACGAGTTGAGCCTTGACGAGGCTCCAGAGGGCTACCGGAACTTCGACAGCCGGGAAGACGGCTGGACGAAGGTTGTCCTCCACCCAGCCGGAGTCTGAGGGACTTTTCAGATGTCTGAACAAGCAATGTCCAGAACGGGGTACTGATGCGAGCAATGGTTTATCGCGGCCCATACAAGGTCAGGGTCGAAGAGAAGGACATTCCCAAAATCGAGCATCCGAACGATGCGATCGTCAAGGTCAGCGCGGGCGCCATTTGCGGCTCCGACCTGCACCTGTACCACGGCATGATGCCGGACACCCGGGTTGGCATGACCTTCGGTCACGAGTTCGTGGGAACTGTCCACGAAGTGGGCTCGTCCGTGGAGAACCTCGCCGTAGGCGACCGTGTCATGGTGCCGTTCAACGTGTACTGCGGTTCGTGCTACTTCTGCTCCCGGGGACTGTACTCGAACTGCCACAACGTCAATCCGAACGCGACGGCGGTGGGCGGCATCTACGGCTACTCACACACCTGCGGTGGTTACGACGGCGGCCAGGCCGAGTTCGTCCGCGTACCATTCGCGGACGTGGGACCTTCAAAGATTCCCGAATGGATGGAGGAAGAGGACGCGGTCCTGCTGACCGACGCCCTGCCCACCGGCTACTTCGGCGCCCAGCTTGGGGACATAGTGGAAGGCGACACCGTAGTGGTATTCGGCGCCGGCCCAGTGGGACTCTTTGCCGCCAAGTCGTCCTGGCTGATGGGCGCGGGACGGGTGATCGTCATTGACCACCTGGAGTACAGATTGGAGAAGGCACGCAGCTTCGCCCACGCCGAGACGTACAACTTCACCGAGTACGGCGACATCGTGGTGCACCTCAAGAAGGAAACCGACTTCCTGGGTGCCGACGTCGTTATTGACGCCGTGGGGGCCGAGGCCGACGGAAACTTCCTGCAGCACGTCACCAGCAGCAAGTTCAAGCTCCAGGGCGGCTCTCCCATCGCCCTGAACTGGGCTATCGACTCCGTAAGGAAGGGTGGCACGGTCTCGGTGGTAGGCGCCTATGGTCCGCTTTTCAGTGCCGTGAAGTTTGGCGACGCCATGAACAAAGGCCTGACCCTGCGCATGAACCAGTGTCCTGTGAAACGTCAATGGCCCCGGCTCTTCGAGCACGTCCGCAACGGGTACCTGAAGCCGAGCGACATTGTCACGCACCGCATTCCGCTTGAACATATCGCGGAGGGCTACCACATGTTCTCCGCCAAGCTGGACAACATCATCAAGCCGCTGGTTGTCGCCGGCCAGTCCTGAAGGGAAGCGCACCTTGACTGAAACAGCCACACCATACGTCGCCAGCAAGTCTGGCTTGAAGGAGTCCGCAGAGGCTTTGCGGGCCCGTATCCCGGGGTGGGGCGCCGACCTCGACCCCGCTGACCGCCCCTCCTACCCCCGCGAACAACCCGGCATCGAGACGGGTGCGCGCTGGGATTTCCCGGAACGCCAGCCGGAGAAATGGCCGCGTGAAAGGTCGGTGGAACACGCCTTCCTGCCTCCGGTTTTCGGGACGTCCACGCCTCCGGCCGGAGTCTCGGGAGCTATCCGGAAGTACGCCTACAAGTACAGCGAGGGCCGGGCAGCCCACTGGCTGCTGCTCGTCGCAGCAGACAGGGTTGACGCGTTTGAGCACCACCTCCGCTCATTCGCCACCCTTCGGCCCGACAACCCCATTACCGAGACGGGGGTGCTCAGTGAGTTCACCCGTGGAGGGGTCCGTTCCCGGGTGGGACAAAAGCGCACCGACCTCAGCCACCAGTGGATGGATCCGATCATCGTCGGCGCCCCCTGGGTACTGGCGGCAGGAGGCCTCGCAGCCATCCTGCTCCGTGGATTGCGGAAACGCAGAGCCTGACAGGCCCTGCAGCGCTTACCATACAGGTGCCGCCAGCAAACACATGCTGGTGGCACCTGCACGTCAGCCTCCGAGCCCTTCTTGAAGGGTTGCGGGATTCATGACTGGAGGCAGACCAAGGAAGGGATAGACGGCAGGACCACTGCTGCAGGGGCCCACGCTGATACCCCTGTTACGCCGCCTGACCCCGCCTTGCCCTGCAAAGGCTCCTGCCGTCTAGGCTGGCTTTGGCACAACTCCCAACCGAGGATGACGGAGAACACCATGACCGAAGCAAGTACCCAAGCCCGCGCAGAACAACTGAAAGCCCTTCATGAGGCACCGGAAATCCTGAGCGTGGTCAACGTGTGGGATGCCGTCAGCGCAACCACCATTGCCGCCCTCCCGGAAACCAAGGCAATCGCTACGGCCGGGCACTCCATCGCATCGGCGTTTGGCTACGCCGACGGAACCATGCCGCTGGATGTCGCACTGGGCGGCGTGGAACGAATCGTCAAGGCAGTTGACCTCCCGGTCACCGCAGACCTCGACGACGGTTACGAAGACCCTGCCGAAACCATCCGCCGGGCGATTGCGATCGGTGTGGTCGGTGCCAATGTGGAAGACCGCTTGCGGCCCTTCGACGAAGCTGTCTCCCGCGTGCGGGCCATCGTCAAGGCAGCGGACGATGAAGGCATTCCCTTCCAGTTGAACGCACGTACCGACGCCATCGCCAGGGGCGGCGACCGGCCGATCCAGGAAAGCATCGACGACGCCATTGCGCGTGGCCGCGCCTTCCTCGATGCCGGAGCCTCGCTGGTCTTCGTTCCCGGCGCCCTGACGCGTGATGTCATCGAACCGCTGGTGGAAGGACTCGGCCACGGCAAACTTTCCGTGATCGGTGCACCGGGAGCACTGCCGGCCGCAGAACTGCAGCAGCTCGGAGTAGCACGCGTTTCCTACGGACCTTTCACCCAGCGTGTTGCGCTGCGTGCCCTGCAGGATCTCGCCACGGACCTGTATGGCTCGGGCGTCATCCCGAAGGACACCCCTGCACTGAACTAGGACGCAGTCCAGAACGCCGGAGCCGCAGCCCCATCACAAAAGGTAACCTCCCGCCGTCGTGCTCTGCTGGTGGGCATATCGTGGGCAGTAGCCGCCGCCAGAGACGTGAAGGGAATCCGCATGCCCAAGCCCGACCAGCCGCTCCTCAAGCTTGGCTTCCTCACTATCGGCCTGTTTGATGCCGCTGACCCGGCGGCAGGCCACAGGTCCACGCTGGAGGTCATCGAACTCGGGGAGCGGCTCGGGTTCGACAGCGCCTGGCTGCGGCACCGGCACCTGCAGTTCGGAATTTCGTCCCCCGTGGCCGTGATGGCCGCCGCCACCCAGCGCACGTCCAGAATTGAGCTGGGCACGGCGGTGACCCCGCTCGGCTGGGAAAACCCGCTTCGCCTGGCGGAGGACCTGGCCACGGTGGACCTGTTGAGCGGTGGGCGCATCAACCCCGGAGTCAGCGTCGGGGAACCGATGAATTACGACACCGTCAGCCACGAGCTCTACCCGGACACCGCCGGCACGGAGGACTTCAGTTACGCCCGCGTGGAACGGTTCGCGCGGCTGGTCGCGGGAGACAAAGTCAGGGACTTCTCCGGTAAGCAGGGCGTGGTGGAGGAGTTCTCCAACCGCGTGGAACCGCACTCCCCCGGTCTCCGGGACCGCCTGTGGTACGGCGCCGGCAGCCTCAAGTCAGCCATCTGGGCGGGAGCGAACGGCTTCAACCTGCTCTCCAGCAGCGTCATCTTCCCCGAAGAAGGGCAGGAGCCGGACTTCGCCCGTGTCCAGCAGGCGCAGATCCGTGCCTACCGCGAAGCATCCGGCAACAAGGGTCGCGTGTCCCAAGGCCTGGTGGTGATCCCCACCGACTCCGCAACAGATGCACAGCGAGAAAAGTACCGGCGCTACGTGGACGAACGGACGCCGCGCACCACAACGCCGCAGGGTCCCAAGCGCATGATGTTCGCCCAGGACCTTATTGGCACCAGCGGGGAAATCGCGGATCAGCTCTACGCCCACCAGGGCTTCCAGGAAGTCGACGAGGTTGCCTTCGCGCTGCCGTTCAGCTTCGACCACGAGGACTACGTGCAGATCCTGACCGACATCGCGGAAAGGCTCGGCCCGGCCTTGGGGTGGAAGCCGGCGGGTTGATCAGTCCACAAACTCCGATTGCGTCTCGATGAAGTCCCAGTCCCGCTCCGTCAGCCCGCCGCCGAGGCTGTCCGGGTGGGGTCCGCCGGCCTCGGCAATGTGTTGCAGGACCTGTAGCGGGAGCTCCTCGGCGCGCAGGTTTTCGCGCAGCCATTCCTTGCTGGCCAAGGGCAGGTCCAGCCACCACATGAAGATTTCCATCGCACGCCACCTTCCACTGGAGACCCGGATCAACACCCCGGATTAACCGTAGGACGGGCCGGATTCACCAGCAAGAGTTCCCGGCAAACCCTTGTAAGCAACCCGGTCCGGGGCCAATCTGTACGTAGGGCCCGGGCAATGGGCCGCTACAAGGGACCCGCGATGGACTGTGACATCGAGCTGGAGATCGGCGCCGGCTCTGCACGCGGTGAATATACGGTGCACGTGGTCCGTGCGCCGGCGGGAGGCCACGCCTCCGGCGTCTTTACCCTGGATGTCGACGCGATCATTGAACGGCTCCCCCAGTTGGAGGCCACGGTCCTCGCGTCTGCGGTCGCGGCGCGGAGGACGCTGCCGGTGGCCGAGGTGGCGGTCCGGGACGTGGGCCGGCAACTCTTCCAGTCGCTGTTTACCCGCGAGGTGTACGGGACATACAGGGCCAGCCTCGGCGCGGCCCAGCACGCCGGCCAGCAGCTTCGCGTGGTGCTGAGGCTCGCCGCGCCGGAGCTTGCGACCATGCCCTGGGAGACGCTGTTCGACCCCGAAACGGAAACGTACCTCTGCCAGACCGAACCCTTGCTGCGCCACGTTCCTGCCCCGGATTACCATCAGAATCCGCTGGATGTCGCTCCCCCACTGAGGATCCTGGGCATCGTCGCCTCGCCCCGCGACCTCCCTGCCCTGGACGTCCAAGCGGAAAAGGACCACCTGGGCCGCGCCTTGGCCGGTCCTGTGGACGAGGGGCGGGTGGAACTTGTCTGGACCAGGAGCGGCACGTGGGACGACATCCAATCCACGCTGCTTTCCGGACCGTGGCATGTGGTGCATTTCGTGGGTCACGGCGACTACGACTCACGCACCGACGAAGGCAGGATCGCTTTGGTCGGCCAGGATGGCCGCGCGGCCATGGTGCGTGCCGTCAGGCTCATGGCCCTCCTCAGCGTCGCCGCACCGCGCCCGCGGCTGGTGGTCCTTAACTCCTGCTCTTCAGGGGAGATGGGCCAGAGCGATCTCTTCTCCGGCACGGCATCATCACTGGTCAGGAGCGGTATCGGGGCCGTGGCTGCCATGCAGTTCGCCATCAGCGACTACGCCGCCATCGCCTTCGCCCACGGCTTTTACGCAGCCATCGCCAACGGCCGCACCGTTGATGAGGCCGCACGGATCGGCCGTATCTCCGTGATGGCCAGCCCGGACGGCACCCTCGAATGGGTCACGCCCGCCCTCTACGTCCGGGGCGGTTCCACGCAACTGTTCACCCTCAACGGCACCCCGCGCGCGGCTGCTTCTGCGGAAGGTACGACGCCGGTACGCACCGTACCGGCCCGGCCCACCCCAACCGATCAAACCGCGACGCCGACCGGCACCTTGACCGGGCAGCCCGCCTTCGCACCGGGGCAGGACGTCCCGCACCAGCAGGCGCGCCCCGCCCGGAAAGCGGACCAACCGGTCCCTGCACAAGATGCAGCCGAAGCCCGCAGGCGTGCCCAGCTGCGTGCACTCTACGTCCAGGCATCAGCGGAGTTGCGGGCACGGCGGTTTGAACCGGCCCTTGAATTGCTGGAGGACCTCCTGACCCTCGAGCCGGACTACCGGGATGCCGCAGCTTTGAGGGACAACGCCCGGAAACGGCTGGAGCTGACCATGGCCTACCGTGCGGCGCTGGAAGCCGAGGAGGCCGGGGACTGGCTGGCTGCCGCAGATGGCTTTGCACAGGTCGAGGACGACCCTGCCTTCCCCGACGCGGCCCAGCGAAAAAGGGACTGCGAGCGCCGGCAACGCGTCTCCGACCTTCAGGGTGAGCTGCGCTACCACTCGTCCCTGGGTGCGTGGGAGGCGGTGGTGGACGTCGCACAGGAACTGGCCGGAGTGGATCCGAAGGCTGCCGACCCGGATGGTCTTGCCACGGCTGCCCGGGCGGAACTCCGGAAGACCGAGGACTCGGAAGGGGCCGCCCCGGTTCAGAAAGAGGAAGAACGTGGATCCTTCACGGCCATCGACCTCCCGCCGCGAAAACCCCGCCCGTCCCGTCCGTCAGCACCGACGGATCCAGCCGCCGGTACCCGCCCCACCACGCAACCAACCCAAGCCAAGGCACCCGCGGGAGTTCCGCCGTCGGGCGTTAAGGGCGTTAAAGAAGCCGTCCGGAAGGAACCGCCGCAGTTGGCCGCTTCCCCGCTGGCCTGGGCCGGTGCTGTGCTGGCGGCCGCAGGCGCGGTTGGCGCAGGTTTCGCGGTGTTCTTCATCTGGTTCGACACGTATTTCTGGCAGGACGTCGGCGGCGACATCGTGCTCCGCATCATCTACGGCGTGGTTACTGCCTTCGGGTATCTGCTGCTGGTCATCGCCGGGCTGCCGGACAACACCGGCCAGGGTCGCCTGGCGATGGCCGGACTGGTGCTATCGCAAGGGGTCTTCGGGCTGGCGGGGCTCAACTACACGGTGGAAGCGGCCACGGTCTACGGCAGTTTCGCGGTGGCAGCATTCGGCCTGTGGGCGGGTTTGCTGGCCATGAAGTATCCGGCGCAGCAGACCCTGGCCTGGCTCCTGCTGCTGCCCACGGTGTTGCAACCCATCATTTGGATCCAAGGGAAAGGCGTTTTCATGGAGAGCTGGTACATGACGCAGGCGTTGCCGTTGCTGCTGCATCTGGTGCTGCTGTGCGGTGTTGGTATTGCGTTCTTTGTGAATGCCCGGCGCCTGCGGCCGGCTGTGGGTGCGGGAACCGCGCCATGAGCCGGCTGGTGGAGTTCAGCACCCACGACGGCGGCACGGTGGTTGTGGAGGTGGCGAGCACCGCCGGGAGCCTGGTGACCAGGGGTGGTGACCACGTCGGGGACCACTCGGGGGTTTTTGCACGGGCGCAGCAGACGTTCGAGCGTGCCCTGGCGCATGTCCGTCCCGCCGTGCAGGGTGTGATCGATGAACTGCTGAGCCTGGAAAACCGGCCGGACCAGGTGAGCGTGGAGTTCGGGATCGACCTTCATGCGGAGGCGGGTGCGTTCATTGCTTCGGCCAGCACGGCGTCCAACTTCAGGGTGAGCCTGACCTGGAACAAACCTGACCCGCCCGCCCCACCCCCCTCACCCAAGTAGGTCGCATTAGTGCGCGTTTTGAGCGCTCATAACGCGCACAAATGCGACCCAGTTGGGTGAGCTTGCGGCCTGTTCAAGCACATGCCGCGGCGCAACAATGTAGGTATGGCTGCCGAGAATTTCCGTGGACGGATTCCGCTGGTGGTGGGTGTCCTGCCGGATCAGCACGTGGAGGTCCTGCAAACCGCCCGGACCCTGGCCGAGCAACTCGGCGTGCCCTTGGTGTGTGCTTACGTGGACGAGGCGAGCTACCTGGTTGAATGGGATCCCTCCCGGGAAACCCACAGGATGTCGCTTCATCCAGAGAAGGACGACGAAGACATTGCCGCCATGCGCGGTGATCTGGGACGGGTCATCGGAGAAGCCATGGATGGCGGTTCCGCCGACTGGACCCTGCGTTTGCTGGCCGGTGATCCTGCCCGGGCCCTCGGCCGGCTTGCGGCTGACATCGATGCTTCCATGATTATTGTCGGCACCCCGGAACCCGGCCTGGGGCACCGCATTTCCGAGGCGTTGAATGGCTCTGTGGCCGCGTGGCTAAGCCATCATCAACGCCGTCCCGTGCTGATCGTTCCCCAGAAAAGGCGGCCGGACAGCCCACCGAAAAACTAAAGTGAAAGTACTTATTCATGTGGGTGGCAATGCCGTCCCGGCCCACGTAGAGTAATGACTGCAGGTCAGCGAAAGCGCCTGCTCAAAGGCTGCTCCGGAGTGCGTATCCCCCAATAACGCACTCCGGAGCTTTTTGTTTAATACCCGGCGTTTCCATGGGATCGTGGCGTACCGCCACCACCTTCTTTGACGCACAAACGGCCCCGACACGCCGCTGGGACGGACGTGTCGGGGCCGTTTCGGTTCAAAGTTGGTGGCGACGGTACAAGCGTACGACGGCGGCACTCACCTCAGGCGCGAAGGCCTACCTCACGAAGGTGTACAGGAGGGCTGCCATCCCGAAGCCCACAATGGACAACACCGTCTCCAGAACGGTCCACGTCTTCAGGGTGTCCTTCACGGACATGTTGAGAGAGCGTCGGGCAACTACCGACGCTCTCTCACCTAAACCCCCTTTCTGGGGAACGCTCTCTCACCTCCCGACGCGTTGAGCCGACGCTCTCTCACCCAACGGGAAGCCCGACGGCGGCACTCGACCTGAGTGCCGCCGTCGGGGTTTTAAGGGTGGTTGGCCAGGGGCCGTGTGCCGCCACCACCTACTTTGGCCCGGCTCCCCAGACGACACGCCGACTTTTCCCGCGACCTCGACGGCGCCGGGCTTCAAAGTTGGTGGTGGCAGTACGGCGCTTACGGTTCCGTTTAGTCCGGCGGCGTGTCTGTGGGCTGCTTCTTTGCGCGGCCCCTAAATCCTAGGATCAAGAAGGTGGCTCCCATGGTTGCAAAGGCTATCCAGGCCGGGTTTCCGATGACGGCCATGGCCACCGCAAGGACTGCGAAGACGATGCCCACAGGCAGGAATGCCGAGCCCCCGCGTTGATCCTTGTTCGCCGTCGGCCCTGATGTTTGCTCTGTGTCCCCATTCACCCTCGTGAGGCTACGGTCCCTGCGCCCGCGGCGCAAAGTACGGCTCAAGAAGCGAGGCGCTTTGGGGTGAGGTTTGGCGGGACAGCCGGGACCCGTTGGCGTTTGGCGTACACGCGGGAACGTTGGCTGGAAAGTGCCAGCAGCACCAGAATGTCAGTGGCCAAGCCCACCAGCCCGGCTTCCAGGGTGATGCTGGTGGTTCCGGTGGAGGCATCAATGGCCTGGACCACGATGGAGACCGAGCTCAGCCCCATCGCGATCACGCGGGCACCATTGCTGCCAAGGAAGATCCGCCACGCCAGGAACACCTCACCCAAGCCGAACACCAGGACGGCGATACCCACGAAGGTGACTGCCGCCGTCGTGGTTTGCGCATCCGCCGGACCGTCTCCAAGGGTGACATCGGCTAATTCGCTGGAAGAGGAGAACAACGTGACCGCCAAAGCGAGCGCGGCGAGCGCCCTCACCACCACAAGGGCGGCACCGACGATCGTGGGGGCGGGCCGACGGTCCCGGCTGTCCGTCTGCTGCGGCGCGTTGGGGACGGACACCGGAACCGAGCGGGCGTCGACGACGGGAAGGTCACCGTCCGTGGAGATGGAATCGCCGCCCCCATTCCGCGAGTGGTAACCCGTGGAGAAGTCCTTAATGACCCGCACGGTGACCGCAGGCTCGCCCTCGGACACTGTCCGGACAATGTGGTTGCGCTCAACGTCGGTATTCTGCTCGATCTTGTGCGTGATCTGCAGGGTGAACAGGGAGAAGCCGACGCTGCGGTCGTAGGTTCCGGCCGCAAGCCAATCCACCTTGTGTCCACCAGGGAGCATCCACCCCTCGGGGCAGCGCCAAAAGCGCACATGGTGCCGTTTGCCGGGGTTGTTGTCCACTTCCTGCTGGTACGCGAAGTCCTGTTGCCGGTCGAAAAGGTACAGCGGACTGACCGGAGCCTGCTCGTAGCTTTGCCGCAAGAGCGTGGAGGTGACGATGCGGCGGCTGCTGGCAAAGGTGACGTCGTCCGCGATGGTCCAGCCGGCACGGTTCATGATGGCGTGGATCTGCCGTTCGGTCCCAAGGAGTGCCACATTGACGGGATCACCAAGCAGTCCGTCGCTGGTCCGGGCCCGGCCAATGAAATAGCCCGGCACATAGATCGTGGTCAGGATCCGGTGGAGGCGCGGCAAAAGCAGGTAGGCAAGGAACGCCCAGAACACCAACCAGGACCAAAGCTGGCCCCAGCCGAGCTGGAGGCTTTCGCCCGCCAACAGGAATGCCAGCCACACGGCAGCTGCTCCGGCCAGGACAAAGAAACCGTGGTCCAGCCACGTGTCCGTGGCTTCCTTGCTGGGTGCCTTGTACATGGATGCTCCCCCGGATTCCGTTCCTTAAGCTTCGGGGTTGTGAAGTGGGATGTACATGGGTGGCTCGACAAACAGCTGCCAAGGATGCTTAGCATGAATACGCCCGGCAAGCCTGGGTACGTGACCTCTTGAACGACCCCTCGGACGGTCGCCGTAGACGCGGTGGCCACGTAAAGGAGAATGCTGTGCGGGAGCCTGTAGTCAGCGAGCGTGTGTCGGAATCAACTGCGGGGCCTGCGGAAGCCCCCAGCCAAGCGGAGGACGTGGAGGCAACGGAAGAAACCCCGGCCAGCGACGCCGCCGAGATCACCTTCGACGAACAGTTCTACCCGGCCCGGCCCAAGGCACTGCGGCCCATCGCCCGCCGTCGCCAGTTCTTTGCCGCCCGTCCGTCGCTGGAACTGGACGGCCGCAACGCCACCTATGTCGACTGGTTGCGCAACCAGTCCATGCTGGGCGACGCCAACACCTTGGCGCGGCAGCTTTCCGGGCAGGCCAGCATGTGGCAGAACGCCTACGCCCGTCCCAACCCACGGTCCGCGGTAGAGCGTGCACCTGTCTGGTTCACCGCTTACCCGTTGTCCTTCATTACCGGCGATGGCCAGTCCTTCCTCTCCGCCCTGGGCGATCCGGAATTGTGGGAAGCCTTCCGTGAAATCGGCATCCGCGGTCTCCATACGGGTCCGGTCAAGCTGGCCGGCGGCATCAGTGGATGGTCGCAGACGCCCAGTGTTGACGGGCATTTCGACCGCATCAGCATGGCGATCGATCCTGCCTTCGGCACGGAGGAAGAGTTCCGCCAGATGTGCGAGGTTGCCGCAGACCACGACGGCACGATCATCGACGATATTGTCCCGGGACACACGGGCAAGGGAGCCGACTTCCGGCTCGCCGAAATGAACTTCCGTGACTACCCCGGCATCTACCACATGGTGGACATCCCGGAGGAAGACTGGCACCTGCTGCCGGACGTTCCCGAGGGTGCGGACTCGGTGAACATCAGTCCCGAGGCCGAGAAAGCGCTGCAGCAGGCCGGGTACATCATCGGACGCCTCCAGCGCGTCATCTTCTACGAACCGGGCGTCAAGGAGACCAACTGGAGCGCCACCCGTCCCATCGTGGACACCACCGGCAAGACGCGCCGCTGGGTCTATCTCCACTACTTCAAAGCCGGGCAACCGTCCATCAACTGGCTTGACCCCACCTTTGCCGGCATGCGCCTGGTGGTGGGCGATGCGCTGCACTCGCTCCTGGACCTCGGAACCGGCGCCCTGCGCTTGGATGCCAACGGATTCCTGGGTGTGGAAAAGAGTGCGGAAGAGCAGCCGGGCTGGTCCGAGGGCCACCCCTTGTCCGAGGCCGCCAACCAGCTGATCGGTTCGATGATCCGCAAGGTGGGGGGTTTCTCCTTCCAGGAACTCAACCTGACCATCGACGACATCAAAGCCCAGTCGGTGTCCGGCGCCGATCTGTCTTACGACTTCATCACCAGGCCGGCGTACCACTACGCACTGGTCACCGCCGACACCGAGTTCCTGCGCCTCACCATCAAGCTCGCCATGGAGATCGGCGTTGATCAGGCCTCCCTGGTCCATGCGCTCCAGAACCACGATGAGCTGACCTACGAGTTGCTGCATTTCGCCGCCGGCCACCGGGAAGACATCTTCGAACTCGGCGGTGAGGAACTTACCGGAGCCGAGGTGGCGGAGAAGGTCCAAAACACCATGCGCGAACGGCTGACCGGGGAAAACGGTCCCTACAACGCCGTTTTCACTACCAACGGCATCGCCTGCACCACCGTCAGTTTCATCATGGCAGCCCTGGGCATCAAGGATCCCGAGGCCATCACCAAGGAGCAGGAAGCCCGGATTCTCGACGCGCACGTGCTGTTGTCCATGTACAACGCCCTGCAGCCGGGCGTGTTCGCGCTCTCCGGCTGGGACCTGACCGGTGTCACCGCCCTGGATCGCAACAGGGTGGCCGAACTGACCTCACAGGGCGACACCCGCTGGATCAACCGCGGCGCGCACGACCTCATGGGAACCAGCCCGGAAGCCAAGACCTCACTGGCGGGCATGCCCCGCGCCCGGAGCCTCTATGGTTCACTGCCTGACCAGCTCAAGGACCCGGAGTCCTACGCGCGGCGGCTGCAGAAGATCCTCACGGTGCGTGAGGAATCGGGCATCGCCACCAGCACGCTCCTGGATGTCCCGGACGTTTCACATCGCGGCCTTCTGGTCCTGGTCAACCAGCTTGGTTCCGGGGCGTTGGAGGTGACGGTCCTGAATTTCTCCGACCAGGACATCTCCGGCAGCATCCAGTCCCCGCACCTTGTGCCAGGATCCATCGTCCACGACCTCTTCAGCGGCGAGGACGTGGGCCAGGTGGACGATCTCCACAGCTTCTTCCTGGAACTGGGTGCCTTCCAGGGGACGGCATTGGTCTTGAGGGAGCCGGTCGCAGAGGACGAGCCCGCCGAATAAAGCGCTCGACGCCGGTACTCAAGCCGGGTGCCGGCGTCGGGTTTTGGCGTCACCCGCTAAGTCCGGGCATGGCCTGGTCGGCAGCCCGCACATCCTCGACATAGACGAGCGGACGGCCGTCCGAGCATACTCCCACGGCCCTTGATTCCAGCTCGATCCCTCCGAACTGGATGACGTCACCCATGCTGAAGGATTTTCCGTCGGGCATCACCAAGCCTTTGTCGGAGACTTTGGTGCCGGTGGGGAACAGGAAGCCCTGACCGATGCAGCCGTTCTGGTCCGCGCCAAGTTTCAGGTGCCGAAGAACATCCGGACGCATCTGAATGCCCTCGGTCAATTGACGGTCGATGTCCGGCGTGGAAACGGCCACCGTCCCTGCACGGCCGGTAACGATCCCGGCCTCCACTGTCGGCAAAGGGGCGGGCGTCACCACGGGCATCGGCGGAAGGTCGGCGGATCCTGTTTCCGGGGCAATACCAAGCTCCGTGGCAGGAGTTTCTGCCACACCCGGCGCAGGCACTCCGGCCAGCGGTGCCGGCACGGCTGACATAACGACTCCGGCAAACACCGCAGCCGTGGCCGCCACCAGCCCAATCCCCGCCGTCACCCGAAAACGGCGGGACGAAGGCCGGTGGTGAAGATCGGCCCCGGAGGCGTTCACGGTGAGCTGGTCCGCATCACGGTGCATGACGGCCAGGCTTTTCCGGCGGCTGCGGACCAGGTCTTCTTCGATGACCAACAAGGCCGGGTCGGCTGCCGTGAGGCGGTCAAGCGCTGACATCTTCTTACTGCTCATTGCTGGCGTTCCTCCGTGGCTTGATCCGACAGAAGCAGTCGGCTGAGTTCCTTCCGTGCCCTGTGCAGGCGCATCCTTACCGCTGGCGCGGTGACATTGAGCAGCTGGGACACCTCGGCGGAGGTGAATCCGTCCCAGTACGTCAGCAGGAGAACCTCGCGGTCCTCGGCTGTTGTTATTCCTTCTGTCCGACGCCGGAAGTAGTGGTAAACCTCGTCATGGCAGGCTGTGTGGGCTGCGAGAAAGCGCTTCTCCCTCGCTGTCTCCACGCGATCTCCTTGGCCCGTTTGCAAGCTCATAACCGGTTAATGTCCGGCAATCCGAAAAATGTAACGGACTTTCCAGATCTACCCGCCAAGGCTCGACGCCGGCACTCGCGTTGAGTGCCGGCGTCGTGGTTTACCGGTGGCCGGCCAAGGCGCGGCCTGGCGTCAGTCGCCTACGGCGTCGCGGCCGCGGCGGACGATCAGGGGATCGGCAGCGTAGACCACGGACGTGTCCTTGTCCTCATAGTCGAACTGGTTGAGGAAGTAGCGCATGGCGTTGATGCGGCCCCGCTTCTTGTCGTTGGACTTGATGGTGGTCCAGGGCGCGTGGTCGGAGTCAGTGTGGAGGAAGGTCTGTTCCTTCGCGTCCGTATATTCGTGCCACCGATCCAGCGAAGCGAGGTCCATGGGCGAGAGCTTCCACCGACGCACCGGGTCGATCTGGCGGATGGCAAAACGGGTCCGCTGCTCCTGGCGCGTCACGGAGAACCAGAACTTGGTGACGTGGATTCCCGCATCCACCAGCATCTTTTCGAAGACCGGCGCCTGACCCATGAACGTGGTGTATTCGTCCTCGGTGCAGAAACCCATGACGCGTTCAACGTTGGCGCGGTTATACCAGGAGCGGTCGAACATCACGATCTCACCGGCCGTGGGGAGGTGCTGGACGTAGCGCTGGAAGTACCACTGGCCTTGCTCACGGTCGGACGGTTTCCCGAGTGCCACCGTGCGCGCGGACCGGGGATCCAGGTGCTCGGTAAACCGTTTGATGGTTCCGCCCTTGCCGGCCGCGTCCCTGCCCTCGAACACGATCACGTGCTTAAGTCCCAGGTCCTGCCCCCAGTATTGGAACTTCAACAGCTCGATCTGCAGGCGGTACTTTTCGATCTCGTACTCCTCGCGGGTCATCCGTTGTTCATATGGATAGTCCTCGTGCCACGTTTGCACTGCGGATCCGCCGGGATCAATGAGGTCCGGGTCCTCGCCCTGCCCGCCGTTGATGGTGTAACCCAGCTCCACCAGGTGGTCGATGGTTTCACGCAGGTTGTCCCGGACCCACCAATCGTCAAGTTCGGTAGTTGGCGGGGTAGCGTCCGTCATGCGTTCCTCCTGGTCGGCCGATCTCTGCGTCACGCTTGTGCGCGGCAGCCTAGCAACTGATGGTGAAGGAAACATGAACGGGCCCCGGCGCGGGGCGCACCGGGGCTGGTACCGCCGTCGGGGCTGTTCCTGCCTTCCAGCTCCCGGTAGAATCCGGGCCACGACCACGGTAACCGGCGCGGTGGGGGGATTGCGGTGAAACCTGTTACAAGGGGCGCGGGGCACTGCTTCAGGCGTGTCCTGCTTGGTGCATTGGCCACAGCGTTGTTGCTGGCTTCCAGCCTTACCGGCGGTCCTGCAAACGCCGACGACGTCACTCACCGGGTGAACGCCGGGTCCGGTGCCGCAGGGGTCGCGGTCAATCCGCTCACCAACACGGTGTACGTTGCCACCCGGACCGGGGTGACCGTGGTGGATGGTAAGACCCACGCCACCAGGACCGTGGCGCTGGGTGGGGCGCCGGCGGCGATAGCCGTGAATGCGGCCAGCAACAGGATCTACGCCAGCATGACCGGCAGCGGAACGGTGGCGGTGCTCAACGGCGCCACACTCTCCGTCACCAAAGTGGCCGTAGGTCCGGAGCCGAAAACCGTCGCCGTCAACCAGCTCACCAACAAGATATATGTAGCTACCAACGCAGGTGTTTCCGTCATTAACGGAAACACCAACTCCACCGTCGCCATCGGCATGGACCGGCCGTCCGAGCTGGTGGTCAATCAAGCAAGCAACCGGGTGTATGCCGTGGCCGGCGGGCTCAAAGCGATAGACGGCATCACCCACTCGGTGACGTCCGTCCCGCTGGGTAACAGCGTGCTGCCCATCAGGGAGCTTGCACTCAGCCAGTCAAACAACAAGGTCTATGTCGCCTCAAGCCTCCGGTCGACCATGGTGTTGGAGGTTGTCGACGGCGCCACCAACGCCGCCACCGTCCTCTATTCCGACTCCAACTCCTACCCGACCGCACTGGCTGTCGATGAGACGGCGAATACCGTGTATCTGGGCCGCTCACAGAACAGCGGGTCCGCAGCCTTGTCGCAGACAGGCGTCCTGTCGATCTTCAGCGGGTCAGGCACCAAGCACGTGCCCACCGGGTCGGCCCCCGGGGATGTTGCCGTCAACCGCATGACAAAGAAGGCATACCTGAAATTGGGCGCAGGGGCTGGTGTCTACGACCCCGCGACGTCGGCGCTGTCCACGTTCAGCACAGGCCCCGTCAATGATCTCGCGGTCAACTACGTCACCAACAAGGCATACATCACCACGTCCCAGGATCCCATGGCAGTGATCGACGGCGACATGCCCACCCCACTGAAAAACGACTTCAGCGGGGACCGCACATCGGACCTCCTTGCCATCGACCCCCAGGGCTTGCTGTGGCTTTATCCCGGCAACGGCGCCGGCGGATGGCTCCCCCGCGCCCAGGTGGGCTCCGACTGGAACCCGATGACCGCCGTCGTAAGTCCCGGCGACTTCAACGGCGACAGGAAACCTGACGTACTGGCCCGGGACAGTGCCGGTTATCTGTGGATGTATCCGGGCAATGGTTCCGGCGGATGGCTGCCGCGCTTGCAGGTCGGTTCAGGCTGGAATGACATGTCTGCCCTTGCCACACCGGGCGACTTCAACGGTGACGGCCACCCGGATGTCCTGGCCCGCGACAGCTCGGGAACATTGTGGCTGTACCCCGGAAACGGCAAGGGAGGATGGTTGCCGCGGGCCAGCCTTGGTACGGGCTGGAATGAAACGACCGCGATTCTGGGGCCGGGTGACTTCGACACGGACGGTGCGCCTGATGTCCTGGCGCGCGACGGCTCGGGAACGCTGTGGCTGCACCCCGGGAACGGCAAGGGAGGATGGCTCAGCGAACGCCGGCAGGTCGGCCAGGGCTGGAATGTGATGAATGCACTCGTTGCGCCTGGTGACTTCAACGGAGATGGCCGGCCGGACGTGCTGGCACGGGATGCCGGCGGTGCGCTGATCCTGTATCCGGGAGCTGGTGCGGGCGGATGGCTTCCCGTTTCCCGGGTTGGGCAAGGCTGGGAGTTCATGCGGTTCCTTTTGTGATCTCACTTCTTGGCCACAGCTGGGAATATACCCCCCGGGGGTACTTGATTCGGTACCCCCTGGGGGTATATGTTGGTTTACATGACCAACGCAGACCTCACCCAACCGGGTGCGCTGCCCACCGTGGAGGTGGATCTTGAACATGCAGCACCCCACGGTTACACGGGCAACAAGGACGCCTACCTGCGCCGCCTGAAGCGCATAGAAGGCCAAATACGGGGCATCGCCCGCATGGTCGATGAAGACAAGTACTGCATCGACATCCTCACGCAGGTGGCTGCAGCCACCAAGGCGCTGCATGCGGTGAGCCTGGGACTCGTTGAGGAGCACATCGGCCACTGCGTGGTGGGTGCCGCCTCTGAGCCGGACCCCGACCTTCGGGCCGAACATATCGACGCCAAGGTAAAGGAGGCTACCGATGCCATCGGGCGCCTGCTGCGGTAACTCCGCCGGAACACACCACTCCATCCAACTCTCAACCAAGGAGCGCATCATGAGCGAGCCCATCCAGACCAACATCAACGTTTCCGGCATGACCTGCGGTCACTGCGTATCCAGCGTCAGTGAAGAACTCGAGGCACTCAGCGGCGTCCAGGACGTCAAGGTGGACCTCAATCCCGGCGGCCTGTCCGCCGTGACCATCACATCCACCAGCGAGCTCTCGCCGTCGGAAATCGGCGAGGCCGTGGCTGAAGCCGGCTACGTGGTGGTAGCCAACCAGGCATAGGAGTTTCTGTTGACCAACCAGGAGATTTTCAGCAAACCCGATACCCGGGTCGTTGAACTCGACATCCAAGGCATGACCTGTGCCTCATGTGTCAATCGAGTAGAACGGAAGCTCGGCAAGCTTGAGGGCGTCGAAGCAACCGTCAACCTTCCCCTGGAGTCAGCCCATGTCACCGTCCCGTCGACCGTCACGGATCAGCAACTCGTAGACACGGTCAACGCCACGGGCTACAAGGCCACCATCCGCCAAACCCCTGCCGCGCATGCGCGCCCGCAGCCTGGGGAGCCTCCGCACCCTGGGCAGCCTGAGCAGCCCAAGCAGCCTCCGCAGCCTGGGCAGCCTGAGCAGTCCGATTACCCTGACCAGCCCGAACATGCGGGACACAAACCCACAGACCACCAAGCACACCAGAACCACATGGACCACGGCCCCGCGGCGTCCACCCTGCGCCCCAGGCTGGTCCTTGCCGCGGTCCTCACAGTCCCGGTCTTTGCCGTGTCCATGATTCCGGCCTTCCAGTTCCCGCACTGGGGATGGGTTGCCGCAGCACTCGCCCTGCCTGTGGTGAGCTGGGCGGCATGGCCCTTCCACCGGGCCGCTGCAGTCAATGCCCGGCACCTCGCCTCCACCATGGACACCCTGGTGTCGATTGGTGTCATCGCGGCCTATCTCTACTCAGCGTGGCAGTTGTTCAGTGATCCCCGGATGACCGAGCACCCAGGCATGGAGAGCATGTCCGGAGGAGGCCTGTACTTTGAGGTTGCCGCTGTGGTCACCACCTTCCTGCTCCTGGGCCGCTATCTTGAAGCCAACGCAAAAGCCAAAGCAGGCAATGCCCTGAAGGCACTGCTGAACCTTGGCGCCAAGGATGCCACCCTCCTGGTGGACGGCCGTGAGCAGAAAATCCCTGCCGACCAGCTTCTGGTGGATGACGTCTTCGTTGTCCGCCCGGGCGAGAAGATCGCCACGGACGGGGTTGTCACAGCAGGTGCTTCAGCCGTCGATGCCTCCCTGGTCACTGGTGAATCCGTGCCAGTGGAGGTAGGTCCCGGCAGTTCGGTCACCGGAGCCACCATCAACACCTCGGGCCGTCTCCTGGTGCGGGCCACCCGCGTCGGGGCTGACACCACGCTGGCCCAGATGGGACGCCTGGTCAGCCAGGCCCAGACGGGAAAGGCACCTATCGCCCGACTGGCTGACAGGATCAGTTCCGTGTTCGTGCCGATCGTACTGGCCATCGCCCTCGTCACTTTCCTGGCGTGGCTGATCCTGACCGGCGATCCCAACGCCGCGTTCACCGCCGCAGTCGCGGTACTGGTGATTGCCTGCCCCTGCGCCCTGGGCCTGGCTACACCAGTGGGCCTATTGACGGGCACGGGGCGGGGAGCCCAGTTGGGGATCCTCATCAAGGGGCCGCAGGTCCTCGAGGATACCCGCCATGTTGACACGATCCTGCTGGACAAGACGGGGACAGTCACCACCGGCCAACTGGCCGTGGACCACACCACTGCCTTGAACGGCCACTCCCCCGCCGATGTCCTGACACTGGCGGGCGCTGTGGAAGCCGCCTCGGAACACCCCATTGCGCAGGCGATCGCTTCTGCGGCCCACGCCGCGATTCCCGGGTCCGCAACCCTCCCGCACGTGGACGGATTCACCTCCGCACCGGGCGGTGGCGTCCGCGGCACCGTCGCCCTTGATGGCACCACGAGGAGCGTGGTCGTTGGACGTACCGGGTGGCTCGAGGAAAACTCCATCACCGTGGACGCCCAACAGCGGGAAGCCCTGACGGAGCAGGAGAACGTCGGAGCTACCGCCATCTGGGTAGCGGTGGATGGTCAACCGGCTGGAATCATCAGCCTGACGGACACCATCAAGCCCGGTTCGGCCGCCGCCATTCAGCAGCTCAAGGACCTCGGAATCCGCCCCATGCTGTTGACCGGCGACAACGCTGCAGTGGCCGCGCAGGTGGCGGCCGCCGTCGGAATCCCGCAAGGGGACGTGTTCGCAGGAGTGCTGCCCGAAGGCAAAGTGGAAGCCGTCCGGAAGCTCCAATCAACCGGCGCTACCGTGGCCATGGCCGGCGACGGCGTGAACGATGCCGCAGCGTTGGCACAGTCGGATCTCGGCATCGCGATGGGCTCGGGCACGGATGTGGCCATTGAGGCCTCGGACCTTACGGTGATGGGCAGCGATCTGCACCAACTGGTGCAATCCATCGAGCTGTCCAGGAAGACGCTGTCCACCATTAAGACCAACCTGTTCTGGGCCTTCTTCTACAACGCCATCGGCATCCCGGTGGCAGCGGTCGGTCTGCTGAATCCGATGATCGCGGGCGCAGCAATGGCTGCAAGCTCGGTGCTGGTGGTCGCCAACTCCCTGCGGCTGCGCTCCTTCGGGAAGTAGCAGCCACTGCAAAAACAGCGGTCCGGGCTAGGCCGTTCCAAAGCGGACGGCCGCCCGGGCTTTCGCCTTGGCCGCTTCGTCGTCGCGGTTCTTGGCAGGTGCGTGGCTCACCAGGGAGTCCAGCAAGTGCTGCGTAATGTGGGCGATCTCGTGGACAGCCTCGGCGAAGGCTTCCTCATTGGCCTTGGAAGGTTTGGTGGAACCGCTGATCTTGCGCACGTACTGCAGCGCTGCGGCCTCCACTTCCTCCGTGGTGGCACGCGGTTCAAAGTTATGGAGGGTCCGGATATTGCGGCACATAAACCCATGCTAACCATGGGCAGACGTGCATGGGGAGGGGTGCCCATCGACGATGTTCGGAATCCCGGGATAGGTTTTAGGTATTGGATCTTCCGGATGAGCCGGAGGCCGCTGGGGATGCCGAAGAGCTCGGGTCCGAACAAAGAAGGAGATATCTCATGGCTATTTGGGGTGCAGACGTTGAACAGCTTCGCCAGCTCGGCAACAAGCTGAAGGCCGGTGCCGAGAACATCGAGCAGCAGCGCTCCCAGCTCAAGGGCGCTCTTGACGGCACCGACTGGAAGGGCCCGGACGCTGACAAGTTCCGCGGCGAGTGGGACAGCCAGCACGCTTCCAACCTGAAGAAGGTTGCTGACGCCCTCCGCGAAGCCGGCGACCGCGCTCAGAAGAACGCCGAGCAGCAGCAGCAGGCTTCCAACTAAGACAGTTGGGAATGCCCCGGACGCATGGTCGTCCGGGGCATTTTGCCTTTTAAGCGTTCTTGGCTCTGAAACCGCGTTTCGTGGCTCAGGCCGCTGCGAGCTAAGTGCGCGGTCCCTTGGTGACGGGCCCGGATGGGACCGGTTCGACGTCGTTGGCATGGTCAAGCACCCGCGACGCCTCCGTGTCGGCCAGGGACACACCACTGCGCCGATCACCCCGTAGTTCGTCAACACGGACCAGGACAACGCCCCCAACGATCAGCGCCCCACCCATCAGCTGGATCGGCCCGGGCAGCTCACCCAGCAGGAGCCAGGCCCACACGACGGCGAACAAGACCTCGGTCAGCGACACGAACGAAGCGACTTTGGAACCCAGGCTGCGGGCTGCCATGATGCCTGAGACGTAGGCCAGCACGGTGGCAAGGATGATCAATCCCGCGGCCGAGACCCACCACGGCGTGGTCCACGGGCCGAGCTTGGTGTCGGCAGTGTTGAAAGACATGGGCAGCAGCCCTGCCAGGCCCACCAACCACATCACGCCGGCACCCACCACCAGCCCGCCCGAAGCGAGCACCAATGGCGGCAGTGTGTCGTTTTCCTTGGCAGTGATGAAGAAGTAGATCACCAGGCAGACAGCCGCGGCCATCCCCCAGAGCACGCCGATGAAGTCCACCTTCACGGCACCCGTCAGGTCGAGAACCAGGACCAGGCCGCCCAGGGAAAGCAGCGCGCCGATGGACGTGAGGGCGCGGGGACGGCGCCGGCTCGAGATCCACAGCCACAGCACGATCATCACCGGTGCCAGGTACTCAAGCAGCAGCGCAACACCTACGGAAAGCCGGGCCACGGCGTTGAAGTAAAAGAGCTGGCAGCCCGCTACACCGATCAGGCCAAACAGCAGGATGGTGAGCCAGTTGTCCTTGAGCTGGTGCCAGCGGCCGCGCAAAACCACGACGGCGGGAATCGCCAGGATCAGTGCCGCACCTGTGAGGCGCACGGCAACGGCCGCGCCGGGTGACCAGCCGGTTTCCAGCATGGACTTTGCGAACGAACCGGAGGTGCCGAAGACAGCGGATGAGAAGAGGGCGATGCCGAGTCCCGATGCGAGGAAACCCTTTGCATCAGCCGGGGTCATTGCAGCTGACACAGCAGCCTCCTGTCAGGAGTAAAGTGGGCTTATGGTCATGACATTACTCCCGAACCATGTAAGGAGTCAAAGTGCTTTTTGCGCCTGACACTGAGGTTGCCCTCCGCAGCGTCGTCAACCTGGTCAACACTGCCGCGAACGGCGAAGAAGCATTGGCCACCCCTGCCGACCTGGATGCGTTCCTTGCAGCCGAGCAATTCTCCGGTTCACGCACCCACGACGCTGCCGAGCTCCGCAGCATCAAACGCCTCAGGAGCGAATTGGCAGCACTCTGGGCCGCCGAGGAAAATACCGCCGCCAAGTCAGTGAACAAGCTCCTGGCCGATGCCAAAGCCCTTCCCCAATTGGTCAAACACGATCACTGGGACTGGCATCTTCACGCCACAACCCCGGAAGCACCACTCGCGGACCGCATGGGCACGGAAGCCGCCATGGCCATCATCGACGTCATCCGCAGCAAGGAAATGGACAGGATGCGCGTCTGTGCTGCCGACGACTGCGACGCCATTCTGCTCGACCTCAGCCGGAACCGCTCAAAGCTCTACTGCGATACCGGCAACTGCGCCAACAGGGCCCACGTGGCGGCCTACCGCAAAAGGAAAGCCGCCCAGGGGGACTAGCTCCGCATTGACGGCCGGCAGACTGCGCTACCGGAGCAACCAAGGCTGGCGGGAAAACAAAAGCGCTCCCCCACCAGAAGTGGAGAAGCGCTGGGACTCAGCGGTCGGCGTCGGGGTTTTCCGGCTGGTCCGCGGCACCAGGCGCGGGCGAACCGCCATGGCCCGGACGCTTGGAGCTGAGGTTGACGCCGGACCCCTTGCCAAGGTGCTCGGCGTTCTCCTTGTGGCTCATGGACAACATCGCTGCGATCACGAGGCTCACGATAAACGCGATTCCCGCGCCCGTGAAGGCGAGGTCGAACCGCGGAGCCCGGGCGCTGCCGCCGGACGCGAAGATCAGCACGGCGAAGAACGCGAGGACGCCGAAGAACGCGGAGAACATGAGCGGTCCCTTGACCGAGGTCCGCATCTTGCGCGGTTCTCCTGGTGTCTGGTCAGCCACGGTCATTCCTCCAATGATGGCGGGACTGTTCGGTTCCCGCCCGTTTTGCAATAGTTCTACAGCCAGTAGAACGTCCAGCTACTAGTTTACGGCCTCCGGGGAAGCGCCGGGCGCATGGTGTCCGCTACGCGACCGCATATCGTGCCGCAGGCTCAGCCCGGACAGTATCCACAGCACACCGGCAATGATGGCGCCGCCCCCGGCAACACCCAGAAGCGCGTGCGCACCAAGCCCGATAAAGAACGGTAAAGTCACCGCCGTGCCCACACCCACAATGCCGGAGATCAGCCAGTCGCGGGCCAGCTGATCGCGCTTGCGCAGCCCCTGCACGAGTTCGGCCACGCCAAGGACGCCCAGGGCAACAACCGCGGACAACGCAACACCGGCGTCTGACTGGGTCACCAAGGCACCCACTCCGCCCAGCGCTACAACCACCGGAACTACAACCGGAAGAGAGCGCAGCATCCACACGGCACCGGCAGTGGCCAGCAGGTAGAGACCCGCAGCCCAGGCAAGGACCTGCACCGACGGGCTGCTCCAAAAAGCTGTCACCACGCCAAAAACCAGCGCAATCACGGCCCGGAGCAGCACGGGCTTCCAGAGATCAGCTGCAGGAGCAGAAGGAGTCCGGGACGAATTTGCGGGGAGAGTCACCCGTCCAGTTTAGTGCGAACCCAGCACCACCCACTGATCGGTCCTCGCACGCACCCCCAGGGTCACTCCCCGCGCCAGCATGTAGCCCAGCGCAAACGCGAGCCACAGCCACACCAGCCCCGCCGCGCCGTCGGGCTGCGTCAAGTGGACCGCCGCCAACAGCGGCAAGTAAACAGCAAGATTCACGACGCCGGCAATCGCCAGATAGCGTGCGTCACCTGCCCCGATGAGCACCCCGTCCAGCACGAACACGTACCCCGCGAGGGGCTGGCCCGCCGCGAGGACCCACAGGGCAAAAGTCAGGGCGCTGATGACGCCGGCGTCGGAGGTGAAGACGTATCCTGCCCACGGTGCAGCGATCGCCAGCAAGACGCCAGTGATCACTCCGAACCCGAGGCCCCAACGGACCATGGTCCGGGTCAGCTCCCGGACCCGCACCGCGTTCCCCGCGCCCAGTTCCTTGCCGATCAGGGCCTGGGCCGCAATGGCGAGTGCATCAAGCGCGAAGGCCAGGAACGAGAAAATGGTCATGGCCAGCTGGTGCGCCGCCAGGTTCACCTCGCCCTGGGCGGTCACAACCAGCACCGTCGCCAGGATCGCCAGGCGCAGGCTCAACGTTCGGAGCATCAGCCACGAGCCCACCCTCGTCAGGGCGCGGATGCCGCGCCAGTCGGGCCTGAGGGAGACGCCATGGTTCCGTGCATTGCGGCCCACCATGACCAGGTACACCGCCGCCATGGCCCACTGCGCAATGCTGGTACCGATTGCCGAACCGGCCACGGACAGATCGAGCCCATAAACCAGGAACCAGTTGAGGGCGATGTTGAGGGCAAACCCCGCAGTTGCCACCAACAGCGGCGTGCGGGTGTCTTGCAAACCCCTGAGCACACCGGTTCCGGCGAAGATCAGGAGCATTGCCACCAGTCCGGGCATGGACCAGCGCAGATAATCGACAGCGAAGTCCCGCACCTGTCCAGTGGCGCCCATCAGGCCAACAAGCGGCCCGGCCATGATCCACCCCACGACCGCCAGCACCACGCCCAGCAGCACAGCCAGCCACACGCCGTCGCGCCCTGCAGCCAAAGCCTTGCCGAGCTTCCCGTCACCGATCGCCCTGGCGACCGCAGGTGTGGTTGAGTACGCCAGGAAAACCATCAGGCCTACAGCCGTATGCAGCACAGTGGATGCGAGCCCCACGCCGGCCAGCTCTGCCACGCCCAGATGGCCCACGATCGCGGAGTCAGCCAACAGGAACAGCGGCTCGGCAATGAGGGCTCCGAAGGCCGGGACGGCAAGGCGCAGGATTTCGCGGGCATTGGATCGGGCGGGAGTGGTTGTGGTTTCAGGCACTAAACAAGGGTAGACCGCTGGACGGCGGGTACATTTGGGGCGTGTCACACGAGCATCCCGTCACTGTTTCCGTAGCCCGCACCATCCTTCCCGGCTATACACGGCAGGCCAACGCTTGGGCACATGCCGGCCAGGAGCTGGCCCGCGAATGGCCCGGATACTTGGGGTCGGGCTGGGTTCGGAATGGCGACGATTCCACGGAATGGCACATGCTGTACCGCTTCTCCAGTGCTGACACCCTGCAGGCTTGGGAGCAGTCGGAGGAACGCCGGTGGTGGATCGACAGTGCCCGGGACATGATGGAGACCACGCGGGTGGAGCGCCGCACCGGCATCGAGGGCTGGTTCTCGCAGCCGGGGGATGTCTCTGTTGTGGTTCCGGAGACCGTGGTGCCTCCGCGCTGGAAGCAGGCCGTCAGTATCTTCCTGCCATTTTTCCCGCTGAGCCTGCTGGCCAACTTCCTCCTGCATCCGCTCACACAGGACTGGCCCTTGGTTTTGCAAGTACTGCTGACGATCGTGATTCTGACGCCGCTGATGACGTACATTTTCCTACCCATCACCACCCGTTTGTTACAGCCGTGGTTGCAAAGGCCGCGTGGGAAGCGTCACTTTAAGTCGTGATTGGTTGACTCTTCAACTTTTATTCGGGAGGGTTGAAGACATGAACAAGTCCACCCTGACCACCACAGCCCTGACCATCCTGCGTGTTGTTGCAGGATTTCTCTTCGCCGCACACGGTTGGCAGAAGTTCAACGAATTCACCATCGCCGGCACGCAGGCAGCCTTCACGCAGATGGGCGTCCCCGGAGCTTCCGCGGTAGCACCCATCGTCGCCACTTTGGAACTCGTGGGCGGGATCGCGCTGATCGTCGGCCTTCTGACCAGGGTCTTCGCGGCGCTCCTGACCGTCAACATGCTGGGCGCTTTGTTCCTGGTGCACGCCCCCGCCGGCGTCTTCGTCACCAATGGCGGATACGAACTGGTGCTACTCTTCGCAGGAGCTGCCCTGGCACTCGCCCTGGCAGGCGCAGGCCGGATCTCCGCCGACAACGCCCTGTTCGGCCGCCCGGGCTCCAAGCTCCGCGTCCTCGCCTAACCACCCCACCCCCCGACGCTCTCTCACCTAACACCCCCTTTCCACCGACGCTCTCTCACCTAACACCCCCTTTCCACCGACGCTCTCTCACCTAACACCGCGAAAACGCCGATGCTCTCTCACCCCCTGAAGAAAGTGAGAGAGCATCCGGCTCACGCTGCCGATAGGTGAGAGAGCATCCGGCTCACGCTGCCGTTAAGTGAGAGAGCATCCGGCTCACGCTGCCGATAGGTGAGAGAGCATCCGGCTCACGGTGCCGTTAGGTGAGAGAGCATCCGGCTCACGCTGCCGTTAAGTGAGAGAGCATCCGGCTCACGCTGCCGATAGGTGAGAGAGCATCCGGCTCACGGCGCCGATAGGTGAGAGAGGGACGCTAGCCCTTAACGCCGGTCAGCTCGTTGGGCACGTGCTCGAGCTTGGCCGACTTGGCGACCTTTCCAACCTTCAGGTCCACAGCGTGAAGGGTCTGCGTGGCAGGCTCGGTGACGAACGCCGTCGAGCCCTGGACGAAGAGCGTGGGCCGCGGGTCCTGCCATGTCTCGGACTCTTCCCAGGCGCCAACCACCGGGATGGTGGACGTGATGGCTCCGGAAGCAGGGTCGATCACTCGAAGCGCGCCGTCCGTTCCCAGCACCAAGGCCTCGCCCGCCGGACCACGGCCCAGGGAACGGAAGGAGTAGCTCGCACCCAGGTCAACGAGCTGGAGCGTCGCGGTTTCCGTGTTGACCAAGGAGATGCGCGTGGGCCGTTCCAGGGTGGCTTCCTTGTCTACCTTGTAGTCGCCCAGAATGACCGGCGATTCTTCCGAGCCGGCCTGGTTTCCCATTCGCCCGTAGGCATCCGGGCTGGCCACCTTGGTGATCTTGCCGTCCTTGTAGATCAGCATGCCGTTTTCGCAGCCAACCACCACGGCCTCGTCGGCAGCAACAGCTTCACCGTGGACGCCTGGGCACTCCTCATTCCGGAGAATTTCCTTGCGCTCCTGTCCCTTTCCGGCATCCAGGACGGCGATCCCGGAGCGGCCTTCCTCATTTCCCAGGGTGACCAGCAGCTTGCCGTCCTCCAGCTCCACCGCCACGCCGTGATGGGCTTCAGGCGTGGTGTAGACGTCCGTGGCGGGGAGCTTGCCCTCTTCTGCCGCGTCCGAGAGCTCACTTGACGTGAAAGTTTCCACCTTGCCTGATCCATCGCTGAACAGGACCGTCTTGCCGGCGTGACGTACGACGTGCCCGGCCTTGTTCGCTTCAAAGGAGAGATCGGTGAGCTTGGGATCGGCCACGTAATGGTGGCTGTGATCGCCATGGGGTTCGCTCCAGGATCCGGCATCGAACACGCGGAACGCATCGCCGGTGGAGATGAAGACATGGCGTCCGTCGCCGGCTGGATTCAGCCGGTTGAATCCGTCCAGTTCCGCAGCGGCACCTACCGGCTCCAGCGACTTTGCGTCGAGGACGGCCACACCGCCGTCGTAGGTGTACACGAGGCGGGGCGTAGGCGCGCCGGCCTCCTTCGCGTTGGAGGCGGAAGTTTCAGTGGGGGCGGCGCCGGGATTGGCGGCCGGTCCGGCACAGCCGGCCAGGAGAAGCGCGGAAAGCCCGACGGCGATCATGGACTTGGTCCCGGGGCGGCGTCCGGGCAGGCTCAGGAAAGGAAATGAAGGGAGTGACATGAGTTAAATGATATTCATTCTCATATAAGGGGCAAATCGGCTGCCGACCAAGGAGCAGAGCCGTAACAAACCCACCCCGCCAGTAAACTTCCAGCATGAGCGAGTCCCCCGCGAATTCTGTGACCCTCCGCTTCCTCGCGGCCCCCATGGACGTGGGCCACAGCGGCTCCGTCGACGCCGGAACCGTCCTTGAGTGGGTGGACAAAGCGGCCTACGCGGCGGCTGTGGGCTGGGCAAAGTCGTATTGCGTGACGGCGTACGTGGGCAACATCCACTTCGCTGATCCCGTCAACAGCGGCGACATGGTGGAGGTAACCTCCACCATCGTGTACACGGGCCGCTCCTCAATGCACATCCACACCGTGGTGAGTTCCCACGATCCCAAGGGCGGACCGGAAACGATGCACAGCCAGTGCATGGTGATCTTCGTGGCAGTTGGCCCGGACGGCAAGCCGATCCCCGTCCCCCAGTTCGAACCAAAGACACCCGGTGAAATCGAAGCCCGGGACCATGCCTTGGCGCGTATCGAAGTCCGCGAGCAGATCGTCAATGCCATGAACGCCCAGGAATATACCGACGCCGGTACCGCCGAACGCGTCACGCTGCGGTTCATGGCGTCCCCCACCGATGTGAACTGGGGCGGCAAAGTCCACGGCGGCATCGTCATGAAGTGGATTGACGAGGCCGCCTACGTATGCGCCTCACGCTACTGCGGCAAGGACACGGTCGCCGTGTTCTCGGGAGGCGTCCGCTTTTACCGTCCCCTCCTGATCGGCCACGTGGTGGAGGTAGAAGCCCGGCTCGTCTACACGGGTGCCAAAGGTATGCACATCGCGGTACATGTCCGCTCCGGTGATCCAAAGACCAAGGACATGAACCTCACCACGTACTGCCTGACAGTCATGGTGGCCCGTGACGAAACCGGAACCGCGGTACCCATTCCTGCCTGGATCCCGGTGTCTGACGAGGACAGGAAACTCCACGCGCATGCCCGCGAACTGCTGGAAATCAGGGGGCGCGCCCCGGGAAACCGGCTGCCGGACCATCTGCTGAAGGACGCGGGAAACTAACCCACCAGGTTCTCGGCCGCGCCATCCATGTGCGCGATGATCGTCTCACGGGCCTTGGCGGCATCGCCTGTCTCGATTGCGGCCACAATGTCGTGGTGCCGCCCGACGCTCATGTTCCTCGTGGCGCGTTCCAGGCCGGCGAACATGATGGACATCCGGATGGAGCCTTCCAGCGACTCCCATTGATGCAGCAGTGTCTCGTTGCCCGAGAGGCGGCACAGGGTGCGGTGGAACTCCAGGTCGGCCTCGATCTGCTGTTCCAGGGAGGCTTCCCCGGCCTTGGCCATGGTGTCGACGGCGGCACGCAACTCGGCGAGCGCGGCCTCCTTGTCCGGCATGTCGCTGAGGGTACGCGCAGCGAGCGATTCCAGGACGCCCCGGACGGCAAAGATGTCGCGGATCTCCTTGACGTCCAGGTGCCGCACAGAGAGGCGGCCCCGCGCTCCTGCGGATACAAGCCCTTCCTGCTCCAACTGGCGAAGGGCTTCGCGGAGTGTCCCGCGGCTGATCTGCAGCATGTCGGAAAGTTCGGTTTCCACCAGATGACGCCCGGGTTCGAGTTCACCGCTGGTGATGGCAGTACGGAGTGCCGAGAGCGCTTGCTCGCGGAGGCTCTTCTTTTCCAGTCCCAGCAGGGATGCGCTCAGGGCCATGATGTTCCTTGGTGTCAATGGGCGACTGTTAACAGTCGATACTACGGCCAGAAGCGCGGGACCGGCAGTATGCCGGTCCCGCGCCCCTGGAGGACAAGTGCTTAGCCGAGTTCGGACAGCACTTTCGCAACAATCCGGTCCACGGACAGTCCGTAGCGTTCGTGCAGCGTTGGCAGCGCACCGGCGTCGAGGAACTGATCCGGCAGCGCGATGGGAACCACCCGCTTGCCGAGCCCTGCGGTCACGACGGCGGAGGCAACAGTTTCGAACAGGCCGCCAACAACCGTGTGGTTCTCCAGGGTGACGGCCAACCGGTCGGTGTTCAGCTCCGCAAGTACCGTCGCGGAGTCGAAAGGCTTGATGGTGGGCGTGTGCACCACGGCCACGTCCACGTTGTGCTTTGCCAGTGCATCGGCTGCCTGCAACGCGCGCATGGTCATCAACCCGGAGGAGACGAACACCACGTCGTTGCCGCCGCGCAGCACCTTGGCTTTGCCGAGTTCGAACGTGTAGTCGTACTCGTCCAGCACAGTGGGCACGTTGCCACGGAGCAAGCGCAGGTAGGTAGGCCCATCGGAGGCTGCAAGCTGCGGCACTGCCTGTTCAATGTCCACGGAGTCGCACGGATCCACGATGGTCAGGTTGGGCATACCGCGGAAGATCGCCATGTCTTCGGTGGCTTGGTGGCTGGGACCGTAGCCCGTGGTCAGGCCGGGGAGTCCGCCCACGATGTTCACGTTGAGGTTCGGTTCGGCGATGTCCAGGCAGAGGAAATCGTACGCACGCCGGGCAGCGAAGACGGAGTACGTGGACGCAAACGGCACCAGCCCTGTCTCGGCCATGCCCGCTGCCGCACCAAACAGCAGCTGTTCCGCCATGCCCATCTGGAAGAACCGCTCCGGGAACGCCTTGGCGAAGATGTGCATGTCCGTGTACTTGCCCAGGTCTGCGGTGAGCCCGACGATCTTCGGATTCGCCTCGGCCGCGGCAACCAGTGCGTGCCCGAAGGGAGCAGAGGTGGTCTTCTGTCCGGGGTCTGCGAAGGATGCGATCATCGCCGAAGTCTTCAGCTTGGGCTTGGCAGCCCGTGTGGTGTTGCGGGCCTCTGTTGCGGTGCTCATGCCGTGGCCGTCCCTTCATATCCAGCGGTCAGCTGCTCACGGCAGATCTGCCACTCGTGTTCTTCGATGCGCATGAAGTGCGCCTTCTCGCGGGTCTCCAGCAGGGGAACGCCGCGGCCGACTTTCGTATCGCACAGGATCACGGACGGCCGGCCAACCGGAGCCGCAACAGAGGCGATGTTGTCGAACGCAGCCAGCAGCGCACCGACGTCGTTCCCGTCCACCCGTTGGGTGTACCAACCGAACGATTCCCACTTCTCCGTCACCGGTTCGGTGCGCAGCACCGTGTTCGTGGCCCCGTCGGCCTGGAGGGCGTTGATGTCCACCATCGCAGTCAGGTTCCCGAGCTGGTGGTGGTGCGCGCCCATGGCCGCTTCCCAGGTGGAACCCTCGTCCAGTTCACCGTCAGAGAGGAAGTTGATGACCCGGGAAGCGGAACCTTGCGCCCGCAGACCGAGTGCCATGCCCACGGCGATCGTCAAACCGTGGCCCAGCGAACCACCGGAGATTTCCATGCCCGGGGTGTACGTGGACATGCCCGACATCGGCAGGCGCGAATCGTCCGAGCCGTAGGTCTCAAGTTCGTCAACCGGAACGATTCCGGCCTCGGCCAGGGCCGCGTAGTGGCCGATTGCGTAGTGCCCGGTGGAGAGCAGGAACCGGTCCCGGCCCTCCCAGTGGGGGTCTTCGATGCGGTACGTGAGCTGATCGGCGTAGACCGCAGCGAGCATGTCCGCCGCGCCGAGGGCCTGACCCACGTAGCCCTGGCCCTGGACTTCGCCCATGTTCAGGGCGTGATGGCGGATGCGGTACGCAGCGGCACGGATACGCTCGACGCGCTCGGGCGAGGTTGCGGCGGTGGGAGCCGCCTGGGCTGCTGAAAGAGACACTGGTTTCCTTCCGGAGTCGGGCGCGCACTGATGGAGAGAACGCGCCCGACGTCGAGTGGTTGCTTAGGCGGTTACCGTCTGGGGGGTTTTGCTGGCGGCTTCTTCGGCGAGCTGACGCTCACGCTTGCCCCAGGTTTCCTTGGTGACAACTGCGGCCCAGAGACCAATGGCGCCGTAGATGCTGAACAGTGCGGCCGGACCCACCCAGCCGAAGCTCACGAACAGCAGGGTGGTGATGAACGGCGTGAAACCGGAAACCATGGCGGAAATCTGGTAGGCCAGGGAGGCGCCGGAGGAGCGGGTCTTTGCCTGGAAGAGCTCCGGGAACCAGGCACCCTGGGCACCGGCGAGGGAGTTCTGGCATACGGCGTAGGCGATGACGATCGTGGCAATGATGCAGATGAAGAGGCCGGTGTTGACCATCAGGAACATCGGAATGCCGAAGACAACAGCAAAGGCCGTGGACCAGATGTAGACCGGGCGGCGACCAACCTTGTCTGTCAGCACACCCCATGCGTAGGTGGCGAAGATGCCGATGCCGGCAGCGATGCACAGTGCCACCAGGGTCTGGGTCTTGTCGGCCAGCTGGTTGCTGTGCAGGTAGGAGATCATGTAGGTCACGGAAACGGCGTAGCCTGCGGTTTCTGCGACCCGGAGGCCGATGCCGCGGACAATGTTGCGCCAGTCGGTCTTGATGACCTCGACGACCGGGGACTTCACAATGTCGCCCTTGGTCTTGACGTCCTCGAACACGGGGGACTCGGGGACCTTGGAGCGGATGATCAGTCCGACTGCCACCAGCACGATGCTGGCGAGGAACGGAACGCGCCAGGCCCATTCACCGCCCAGGCCCACGCTGCCCAGGAACACGAGGTTCGCCAACAGCAGGCCTACGGGGAAGCCGGCCTGCACGATGCCCGTGAACTGGCCCTTGCGTTTCCAGGGTGCGTGTTCGTAGCTCATGAGGATGGCCCCGCCCCATTCAGCGCCGAAGGCGAGGCCCTGGATGATGCGGACAATCACCAGCAGCGCCGGCGCGAGGAGGCCCACCTGCTGGTACGTGGGAAGAAGGCCGATGGCGAACGTCGCCAGGCCCATGAGGATGAGCGAGGCAACGAGGACTGGCTTGCGGCCCAGCTTGTCACCAAGGTGGCCGCCGATGATGCCGCCCAGCGGGCGGGCAGCGAACCCGACGCCGAGGGTCGCGAAGGAGGCCAACGTACCGGTCACCGGGTCGGCGCCCGGGAAGAATGCCGTACCGAAGTACAGTGCGGCGGCTGTGCCGAAGCCGATGAAGTCATAGGTTTCAATGACTGCGCCTACGCCTGAGCCGACGGCGACGCGCTTTGCTTCTTTGGTTCCATGAACCGGACCACGCATGGTCAGAGCTTCATTGCTCATCTTGTCTTTCCCTTTCGATGAGTGGGGCGCGTCTACGGCAACCTCACTGTCGACAGTCAACATAATACGTCAACTGTGACGGGTGACACCAGCAATGTCAACAGTCAACTCCAAAGGTTGACTGTCGACAGTTAACGGAGCTACCGTGGTGTCCATCACTAAAACGCCTCTACGACGAGGCGTCGCACTCTGAGGATCAACGACGATGTTCCATTCACGACTGGGCTGCTCTTCCATCAGCTTCCGCCACCAGGACTTGGACACTGCCCTCCGCACCATGCGCAGCCTCGGTTTCGACGAGATTGACCTGGGCGCCCTCCCCGGCGTCTGCGACCACGTGCCCTATGTACTGGACGCCGCGGCGGTCGAGGCGGTTGCCGCCGTCGTCAATAACTCGGGAATGCGCGTCCGCTCGGTCAACGGCGACGTCGGGGACCTGAATGCAACGCTCGACGCCGGAGCCGCGGAAGAGCGCGAACGTCACCTTGGGATGCTGCTCAGCCTTGCTGCCAAGACAGGTGCCAAGGCGTTGGTCCTTCCGTGTGGCGCGATCGACCACGAACCGGTCCGCAGTTTGGAAGAAGACATCGACGCTGTTGCTTCGCAGCTGATCCACGCATCGGAGCGGGCCAAGGAGTTCGGCGTCGAACTGTGGACCGAGTCGCTCCACTACTTCCGGCTCTGCTGGAACACCGAACGCGCGCAGCTGCTCGCCGACCGCCTGGCCGGTTCCGACGTCGGAATTGTCATGGACTTCAGCCACGTCGTTGCCTCCGGAGGCGATCCCGTGGACTTCGTGGACCGCTTCGGCGGCCGCATCACGCACGTCCACCTCCGCGATGCAGTGCCCGCCACCGAAACCGAGCCGGGGAACATCAACCTCAGCATCGGCAATGGCCAGGCGGATTTCGCCACCGGCCTGTCCAAGCTGCGGGATGCCGGCTACACCGGCCACTTCTCGCTTGAACTTGAAACGCGCGACGTCACCCATGACGAGCGCCCCGCTGCCACCGCCAAAGCCGGCAGCTTCATCACTGACCTCATCTAACAACCACCATTCCAAGGAGCACCATGTCCACCATCCAGCGCACCGCAGTCCTCACCGGAGCTACCTCCGAGCGCGGCATCGGCCTGACCACCGCCCGCCGCTACGCCGCCCAGGGCTGGGGAATCGTCATCCTGGACCTCGACGGCGAGAAGTCCGCCAAGGTTGCCGCCGAAATCGGCAACGAGTTCAACGTCCCTGCGTTCGGCTTCGAGATCAACGTGGCCGACGAGGCCTCCGTCACCGCCGCCCAGGCCGCGGTTGCCGCTGAAGTTGCCGGCGGGAACCTGCCCCCCGTTGGCGCGCTGGCCAACATCGCCGGCATCACCTCCCCCATCCCGTTCCTCGAAACCACGCTTGAACTGTGGCACAAGGTCATGGACGTCAACGCCACCGGCACCTACCTGGTCACCAAGGCCTTCCTGCCGGACATGATCGCCAATGGCTGGGGCCGCATCGTCAACATGTCCTCCGTTTCCGCCCAGCGCGGTGGCGGCGTTTTCGGCAAGGTTCCCTACTCCGCAGCCAAGGCAGCGATCCTCGGCTTCACCAAGGCACTCGCCCGTGAAATCGGTGAAACCGGCGTGACCGTCAACGCCATCACCCCCGGCGCCGTGGACACCAACATCCGCGTTGGCAGCACCCAGGAGCAGGAAGACGCCATCAACGCCGGCATCCCCCTGGGCCGCAACGCCACCACCGAGGAAGTGGCAGCCGTGATCACGTTCCTCTCTTCCGAGGACTCCGCCTACCTCACCGGCACCACCATCGACATCAACGGCGGCAGCCACATCCACTAGTCCCTGCTTCACAAGGAACACCAGGACCCACCATGACCAGAATCTTCAACGATCCCGCCGATTTTGCCGACGAAGCCCTCGCTGGCTTCTGCGACGCCCACTCGGACCTGGTCCGCCAGGTTGAGGGCGGAGCGGTACGCCGCAACCGGCCTGCCACGCCGAAGGTCGCCGTCATTACCGGCGGCGGCTCCGGCCACTACCCCGCGTTCGCCGGCATCATCGGCCCGGGTTTCGCTGATGGTGCCGTGGTGGGCAACATCTTCACCTCGCCCTCAACCCAGCAGGCCTACTCGGTGGCCAAGGCAGCCAACTCCGGCGCCGGCGTCGTGTTCACTTACGGCAACTACGCTGGAGACGTCCTGAATTTCGGGATGGCCAGCGAGCGTTTGAACGCCGAGGGTATCCGCGCCGAGAACGTGCTGGTCACGGACGACATTGCCAGCGCTCCCCTGGCCGAAATCGAGAAGCGCCGCGGCATCGCCGGTGACTTCGTGGTCTTCAAGGTCATGGGGGCCGCTGCCGAGGCCGGATTGGATCTGGACTCCGTGGTCCGGCTGGGACGCAAGGCCAACGACTCCACCCGGACCATCGGAACCGCGTTCAGCGGCTGCACTTTTCCTGGTGCCGATACCCCGCTTTTCAGCCTTCCGGAAGGACACATGGGCTTGGGCCTCGGCATCCACGGCGAGCCTGGGCTGTTCGATACCGAGCTGCCCACCGCCGTCGAACTCGGCCGGGAACTGGTCCGCCGCGTTCTGGAGGAAGCACCCGCAGGCGCGTCCGGACGTGCTGCCGTCATCCTGAATGGCCTGGGCTCCACCAAGAACGAGGAATTGTTCGTCCTCTGGCGTACGGTTGCTCCTCTCCTCCGCGAGGCTGGCTACACCCTGGTGATGCCTGAGGTCGGCGAATTGGTGACCAGTCTGGACATGGCAGGTGTGTCGCTGACCGTAACGTGGCTGGACGATGAACTCGAGGAGTACTGGACGGCTCCTGCTTTGACCCCCGCATACCGCCGCGGTTCCGTGGGATTCGACGCTGCCACCGCTGACACTGCTGTGGACGACGCTGTAGCCGAGGCTGCCGCCAACTACTCCTCCACAGAAGAATCGCGTGCCTATGCCGGCCAGTGCCTCGCCGCACTGGAAGAGACTGCCTCTTTGTTGCGTGATTCAGAAACAAAGTTGGGCGAGATGGACGCAATAGCCGGCGACGGCGACCACGGCCGCGGTATGGTCCGCGGGTCCTCGGCAGCACTCGAAGCAGCCGCTGCCGCATACTCCGCCGGTGCCGGCGCCGGATCCGTGCTGATCGCCGGTGGCGACGCCTGGGCAGACAAGGCCGGTGGAACCTCCGGCGTCCTGTGGGGAGCCGGGCTGCGCGCCTTTGGCGAACGGCTGGGCGACGCCGAAATCCCGACGCCGGCAGACCTCGCCGAGGCTGTCCGCGCCTTCGCCGAGCGAATCACAGGACTTGGCAAGGCCGACATCGGTGACAAGACCATGGTGGATTCATTGCTGCCGTTTACGTCCTCGTTCTCGGAGGGTGTGGCTTCCGGTTCTTCGGTCGAGGAAGCCTGGGCTTCCGCCGCCGCCGCATCCACCGAAGCTGCCGCAGCGACCGCCGAGCTCCGGCCGCTCAAGGGCCGCGCCCGGCCCCTCGCCGAAAAGAGCGTCGGCACGCCGGACCCCGGGGCGACGTCGCTCGCCATGGTGTTTACCGCCGTCGGACCCCACTTCACCGCAGTTCCCGCAACTGCCGCAGCAACCCACTAGGAGAACGACCATGCGCATCATCGTGGGCGCCGACGAAGCCGGCGTTGAGTACAAAGACCGGATCCTCGCCGACCTTCAGGCCGACTCCCGGATCACCGAGGTGATCGACATCGGAGTGAACCGTGCCGATGAGGATTTCACCAAGCCCTACCCGTACGTTGGCATCGCGGCCGGTGAAATGATCCGCGACGGCAAGGCCGACCGGGCCATCCTGTTCTGCGGCACCGGCATTGGCGTAGCCATTGCTGCCAACAAGGTTCCCGGTATCCGTGCCACCGCGGCGCACGACTCCTTCTCCGTTGAACGCTCCATCCTGTCCAACGATTGCCAGGTGCTCACCATGGGCCAGCGCGTGGTGGGCGTGGAACTCGCCCGGCGGTTGGCCAAGGAATGGGTCGGCTACGCCTTCGACCCCTCGTCCGGCTCCGCGGCGAAAGTGAAGGTGCTGAGCGACTTCGAGGGCTGCTGACTTTTCGGCTCAAGGCCAGGGCTCCGCGATCTGCGCGGAGTCCTGGCCTTCTGTTCCTGGGAAACCTTGAGAGTGCATCCCCGCGGGCGTATTCTGCACGGAAACAGCGGGATTGGACATGGTCAGGAGCCCACCATGAACCTCTTAAGCCAGCTTCTTGCCGGGCTCACCGCCCTGACGTTGCTCAGCGTCGGTACGCTTGAGATCTTCTTCCACGGGGATCAACGCTTCCACCGGTTTTTCCTCATCAAACCGCCGGACGTGGCGGCCGTCCGGATGTGGGCCATGAATGTGGGCGCCTACAACATCGTCTACGGGATTGGCATCGCTGTTGGATTATGGATGGTCAACTTCGGCAATGCTGACGGAGGCGTGGCGATCGTCTTGTTCTGCTGCGCAAGCCACGTGTTCCTGGGCTTCTGGCTGTGGGTCACGGAACGGCGCCTCCTGACAAGCGCCATCGGCCAAGCCCTGATACCCGGCCTGGTCGTGCTGTTTTACCTGCTGCTTCACTGAGTACACTGGCCTCCATGTCCTGCCGCATCAGCGAACTGGTCCTTAACTGTGCAGACCCTGAACTGCTTGCCAGGTTCTGGAGCGACGTCCTTGGCTACGTTGAACTGGACCGCGAGGATGGAGCGATTGAAATCGGGCCACCAGACGTGGGTTTTGGCGGGCTGCAGCCCACCATCATCCTGAGCCCAAGCACCAACCCCCGCAGGGGTCGTCTTCCATTGCATATTGACGTCAACCCTGTTGACCGGGACCAGGAAGCGGAGCTGAAACGCCTTCTGTCCCTTGGAGCCCGACCCGCCGACGTCGGACAAACCGGCGACGAAAACTGGCACGTTTTACAGGACCCCGAGGGCAATGAGTTCTGCCTACTGCGGAGGCAGTTGAAGTAGCACCACCGCCGCAAGCCCTACGGTTTAGAACCCGCCGCCGCCGGAGTCGCCGGCCATGTTGGCGAACCTCGAGTAGTGGCCTTGGAAGGCGACCACGATGTCCTTGGTGGGGCCGTTACGGTGTTTGGCCACCAGGATGTCGGCCTCGCCGGCACGGGGTGATTCTTTGTCGTACACGTCCTCGCGGTGAAGCAGGATGACCATGTCGGCGTCCTGTTCGATCGAGCCGGATTCACGGAGGTCGGACACCATGGGCCGCTTGTCCTGGCGTTGTTCCGAGCCACGGTTCAGCTGGGAAAGCGCGATGACCGGGACCTGGAGTTCCTTGGCAAGCAGCTTAAGGGCACGCGAGAACTCGGAGACTTCCTGCTGGCGGGACTCCACTTTCTTACCGGAGCTCATGAGCTGGAGGTAGTCGAGGATCACGAGCTTGAGATCATGCTGTTGCTTCAAACGGCGGCACTTAGCCCGGATCTCCATGAGGGACATATTGGGGCTGTCGTCGATGAAGAGTGGGGCATCATTCATGCGTCCCATGGTGGTGGCGATCTTGGACCACTGCTCGTCCTTGATGGTGCCCTTGCGGAGGTCCTGGAGGCTGATGGTGGCTTCTGCCGAGAGAAGACGCATGGCGATCTCGTTCCGGCCCATTTCCAAGGAGAACATGACCGTAGCCAGATTGTGCTTGATGGCCGCCGAACGGGCGAAGTCCAAGGCGAACGTGGACTTACCCACAGCCGGACGCGCGGCGATAACGATCATCTGGCCAGGGTGCAGGCCGTGGGTGAGCTCATCCAGCTCGTAGAAGCCGGTGGGGACGCCCACCATGCCCTCGCCACGGTGGCCGGAGGCCTCGATCTCGTCCACGGTGGACTCCATGACGTCCTTCAAAGCCACGTAGTCTTCTGCCGTGCGTTTCTCGGCTACCGCATAAACCTCCGCCTGCGCCTGGTTGACGAGGTCCTCGACCTCACCGTCCTGGCCGTAGCCCATCTGCACGATCTTGGTTCCGGCATTCACCAGGCGCCGCAGGACAGCCCGTTCGGCCACGATTTCGGCGTAGTATCCCGCGTTGGCAGCGGTGGGAACGGTCTGGATCAGCTCGTGCAGGTAGGCGGGTCCGCCAATGCGGTTGATCTCTCCGCGCTTTGTCAGCTCGTCCGAGACCGTCACGGCGTCGGCAGGTTCGCCGCGGCCATAGAGGTCGATGACGGCCTCGTAGATGGTCTCGTGGGCAGGACGGTAAAAGTCGTGGCCCCGCACAATCTCCACGACGTCCGCGATAGCGTCCTTGGAGAGCATCATGCCGCCGAGCACAGATTGTTCGGCAGCAATGTCCTGGGGAGGTTTCCTGCTTGAGTCGGAAGCGCGGGTGCCCTCGATCGAGTCCAAGTGCGTAACTGACAAAGCCGTCCTCCAAATATGTACCGCTGCAGAGAGTCTTGCTCAGCGGTGCGTCAAGCGCAGTTGAACCTGGACGGATTGTCCGAGCCTACGGACCAGCCGAGTGCTCCAGTTGTATCTCCGGGGTCTGACAATTCAGGGACTTCCCCATTTTCCACAACTTATCCACAGGATCTTTCCGCGGCCGCACAAGTGCGTGCCTAAAGTCGGATCTCCACGGACGGATTCCTCCTGAAACAGGTACCCGAGCCACGTTAGCGGTGGTCCGCCCTGTCGCAAAGCCGACTCCCACGCACACTTGTGGATAACCTGTGGAATAGGTGTTCACGGATGTGCACAGCCTGTGCGTTACCTTGTGGATAGAGAATTTCTTTTCCACGTAACCATGCCCTGACCTGCGGAAACGCTCCCCACAAGCTGTGGGTTAAAGAAATTTACAGTGGAAAACCATCCACAGCCTCGAGTCGACCCGGCATCAATCCAAGTGCTTCTTGGGGGATAAGCATGCCGAAATTGTGATGCATCTTACAAATGGCGCCCGGATTTGACAGCGTTCTATCACCACCCTATGCCAACCCGGGAATGTGCTGTGGATAACCGACATTTGGCATAAGCTCTAAGCATGGGGACGAACCTTGGCGACGTGCTGACGATTGCTCTTCCGCTCATCATCGTCGTCGGACTTCTGTGGGCTCTTTCTGCGGCCTTGAAACCCCGCGACACGGGGATCTCCGACGCCGAACGGTACCAACGCGAACTGGCAGCGCGCTCCGCCGCTCATCAGGCGTCCCAGGTTCAGGCCGCCCTGGCCTCCCGTGCCAGGATCGAGGAGACCACCCAGCGCAACCGCTCCGGTCAGCAGCGGACTGCGCCCGTAAACCAGCCGGGCGGCGGTGGGCACTCCGTCCCTGCACAGCAGCCACCGGCAGTCCTTCCCAATGGACAGCTCAATCCGCAGCTCGCCTTCGAGCTGCAGAACCTGGTGCGAAGCGGCCACAAGATTCAAGCCATCAAGGTCCTCAGACAGGCCACCCGGACAGACCTAGCCACCGCCAAGAACTACATAGATCGGCTCTGAAACGCCATGGATTCGCTCCTCATCCCGCTCGTGATCCTTTTAGCGGTCATCGCGGGCGTACTGCTCCTTATCCGCTCCTTCACCAAACGGCAGGCCGTCACCAGGGCCGATGCCGCCGCAGCCAAGGCACCGAAGGATCCCGTGCAGCTGGCCAAGGATTCGGCCGCCAAGCTCAACGAGGAGCAGCACCGGAGGCTCTATTCGCTGATCGCCCAGGGGCAGGGCATGGCAGCCATCAAACTGTACCTGCAAGCGACCGGCGAGGGACTCCGCGCTTCAAGGGACGCCGTGGGAGCACTCGCCGCCCACCCGCAGCCGTTTACCCCGGAGACACCGCCCAAGGACCTGTTGGCTGACGACGACGACGAACCCGAGCGCTTTCCCTACCGCTACCGCGCCATCGTCAGCAAAGGCGACGTGACGCGTGAAGTAAGCAGCAACATGCTCAACGACGAAATCTACGGACGCATCCGCACCTTGGCCAAGAGCGGCGACGTGGAGGGCGCGGCACGTGCCCTCACGCGCCATTCCGACATCACCATCAAACAGGCGCGCGAGTTCATCGAACTCCTGGACGACTAGAAGTCGAACAGGTCGCCCAGGAAGCCTTCCTTCTTCTTGCGCTTCCGGCCGTACTGATCGCGGTTATAGCCGTCGCGGCGGTCGTAGTCATTCCGGTCGTAGTCCCGGCGTTCACGGTCGTCGTAGCGCGGACGCGATTCGAACGGGTTGTACAAAGGCGGCGGGGCTATGGGCGGCTGCTGGGCAGCAGCGGGCCGCGGGGGCATCTGGCCGGTCTCGGAATTGACCCGATCAATGATCTTGTCCAGCTCCCCCCGGTCCAACCACACGCCCCTGCACTGCGGGCAGTAGTCAATCTCCACTCCGCTGCGTTCGCTCATCACCAGGTCGACAGAATCCACAGGACACTTCATGCCTGCCACAACGACTGGCCGCGGTGAAAAGTTCGCCCTACCGGCCCGCTGAAATTCCAGCGAGGAGCTGCTCGAACGGCAGCGACTCAAGCGCCTGCGGCTTACGGCCCGGCTGCGGTCCCTTCAGCATCTGCACCAGCTCGCCGGCGGCCCTGTCAACGCGCGCGGACAGCGGGGACCCGCCGTCGTCGTTTCCCCAGTCCTGGGGCCCGGCAAAGACTGCGGTTGGCGCAATCCGGGTGCGCAGGTAGCTGAACAGCGGCCGCATGGCGTAATCCAGCACCATCTGGTGGCGGTCGGTGCCGCCGGTAGCGCCCAGAAGGACGGCCTTGCCGTCCAGAGACTTGGGATCCAGGACATCGATGAACGACTTGAACAGTCCGCTGTAGGAGGCGCTGAAGACGGGGCTGACGGCGATGATTCCATCGGAGTCCTCGACGCCGGCAATCACCTCAGCGAGGCGCGGTGCGGCGTACCCGGTGACGAAGTTGTTGGCGATGTCCACGGCGAGGTCGCGGAGTTCAACGACGTCGATCCTCGCCTCGACGCCTGCCTCGCGCAATTGCCGCCCTGCCGAAGCAGCCAGCTGGTCTGCGAGCAGGCGGCTGGACGACGGTACGCCGAGCCCGGCGGAAAGGACGGTGATGCGGCGGGTTTCCATGGCATTCTCCTGTTGCTTGTTCATCTCCAGCATACATGCATATGCATCTACATGACTGAACAGGTCAGGCGATGGATCTATTCCCGGCGCCGCGGGGCCTAGATGGCGGGCCTGCTTTCTCCGGCGCCGCCAAGGGCCAAGAGATCCAGGCGCCTTAGCGTTTCGCGGTTACGGACGGCAATAACAGGGTCCCGCAGCACCTTTGGCACGAATTTTCCGGGCCCGCGGACCGCATCCTCCGAGATGGAGACCCGGCAGTTACCAGCCCCGAGGTCCTCGAGCGTGATCAGTATTTTGGCTTCCCCCATGGGCCAGCCGCGTGCCTGCAGCTCCAAAGAGCGGCCCGGATCAACGGCAGTGACGCTGGTGCTGTCGTCGATCAGGAACGGCCAGGAGCCCACGGAGTGGTGCAGGCGGGAGCCAACCTCAGGCCAATGGTCGTCCACCGCGCGGATCCGCGAGGCGCCCACCACCCAGCCCGAATAGAGCCAACCATTGGCAATGACTTTCCAGACAGCTGCTGGCGGGGACTGGAACAGCTGGGTCACGGTGGACATGTGGCTTCCTTCCTGCGTGACAAAACCGGGCGTATTGTCCTTAAGCTAAGCATGCTTATTATTTGATCGCCATAGGGACTGCTCCTAGACTGAGCCCATGGCGTCCCTTCACCGGCGTCGCGCCGCGGTTTGTCTGGTTCTGATGTCTGCTACAGCGTTGGCCGGGTGTGGAACGGCGGTTCCCGAGCCCGCCGGAAGCACACCCGCAGCCGCCGTCAGCGTGGCACTGAACCAGTCAAGGGACCAGTACGGAACGCAGGCCATCCTGCTCGAACTCACCAACAGCACAACGGAAGAGCTCAGCGTCACCGGGGCCCGCGTAGAGTCCCCCTTGTTCCAGGGAAGCATCAGCTGGACGTCGGCAAACACTCCCCTGGCACTGCCACCCGGACAGCCCAAAGCGCTCCCCGCCGTCCTGCCTGGGCCGGCATGCGGCGACGTGGACACTGCGACCCCTGTGGCGACGGTTCACTACAGCGTCAACGGACAGGACCGGGAGGTTGCCGCAGACGCGCACGACCCCTTCGGAATCCTTGCACGCACTTCAGGCGAATTATGCCTGGCAGCTGAAGCGGCAGGCGTCGCCGCCTTGTCCTTGGATCCGGGACTGGAGCCTGCAGCGGATGGCCGTACCGCCGTCGTGCGCTTGCTGGTCACCCCCACAGGGCTGGAAGGTTCGCAGAAGAGCCTGACCATCGAGTCAATCGACGGAACGACGCTTCTGGCCGAGGCCGTGGAAGGCGCGTGGCCCAGGAACGTGACCATCGAGGCCGGCGGCGATGCCACGGAACTGCGGCTGCCGATGCGGGCTGCGCGTTGCGATCCGCATGCGGTAGCGGAAGACAAAGTGGGAACGCTGCTGCCGGTCCGGATAGCCGTGGGCGAACGCCGGGGCATTCTCAAAGTGGCTGCCCCCACCGGACTTCGCGGCTCGTTGTACGACTTCGTCGCTAAGGCGTGCAGCGGCTGAGGTCAGCCGATGGTGGGCAAAGCTGCCGGAGCGCTCTCAACCCGGACCTTGATGCCTGCCTCGACATTCTTGACCTCGCCGTCCATCTGGTACGGCAAGGGCTTGAGGGTGGTGAACTCGTAACTGCTGACGCTCGGCTGGTCACCCAGGCCCTGGGTGGTTGCGCGCAGGGCGTTCAGCGCCACCCGCCACTTGGGCATGTGCGGGAAGAAAATTACCTCGAACTTGCCATCCCTGGGCGTGTCCTCCGCCTCGCTGAGTGTGGCGTACTTGGCCATCTCCGGGATGTTGGCGAAGACCAGGCTGTCCACCTTCTGGCGTTTTCCGTTGTCCAGCCGGATCTCGAACGGCTCGAACTCGGAGAAGGTCTTGATGACGGAAACCATCTCCTTCAGGGCGCCCTTGCTGCCCTTTTCCAGCTCGGTCGCCACCACGGGAGTGAGTCCGAACCCGATGTACGAGTGTGCGTACTCCAGCGGCTCGTTTTCCTGCTGGCCGGTGTGGATGCGCAGCAGGTCGATATTCCGCACGTGGCCTTCCACAATGGCTTCTTCCAGCGGCTTGGTGCCCACAGTCCGGCGGTGGTCGTTGGCGTTTCCCGCTGCCATGACCGCAGCCACGGCCTTGTGGTTCTGCGCCTGCATGACGCCGTTCACCACCTCGTTGTAGCCGCCATCGCCACTCACGGACACCACCAGGACGTCGCCGCCCGCCGATGCCGCTTCACGGGCCAGGTCCACTGCGTGGCCGGCGTGCTGGGTCGGCTTGAGGACGAGTTCGGGCGAATACGGCAGCATCTCCGTCAACTTCCCCTGCAGTTGCTCTGCGAGTTCCGGTGCGTCTCCCGTGCTGTTGGGGTTGAAGATGATGACGATCGACTCAAATGTCCGTGCGGAAACCATGCGTTGTCCTCCTGTGTGCGCCCATACCTTCAGTACCCTTGGCGGCGCGCGTCAATCAACCCCGGCGGTCCTTCTCCGCTGCCAATTGTGCAGCCACCCTGCCAATCATGCCGTATGGGATGGGTTTGGCCAGCACGAACTTCAACGTGCCCTTTCCTGCCAGGTAGGGTTCAAGCTCCGATGCGAGCTCCTTGTCCGCGTGCGGAACGGGGTAGACGGAGATGTGATGCTTCCACGCCGCGAAATACACCACGTACCGGCCGCCCAACGTGACGGTGGGAATGTCGTAGCTGATCATCTCGCCGGCGTCGGGCACCGCATCATGGATGGTCCTCCGGATTTCATGCAGGACCGCTTGCACGTCGTCAGGCTGCAACGCGATGTAGGCATCAACGGCCGGGGAGTATTCGCTCATGGGGATCCCTTTTGGTGCGGCATGCTTGAGCTTAACAACAGCAACGGGTGCCGACAACGCAGGTCCCGCGCACCCGGGACTGCGTTCCCTGCCCTACAACACCACGGTTCCCTGGATGCAGGTGGTGGATTCACCACCAATCCAGATGTCGTCGCCTTCGGCCCTCACGTGGATACGGCCTGCCCGGCCCAGAACGGTTCCCTGGGCAGCCACGTACTCTGTCGGCGCACGTCCGCTTCCGATCAGCCACTGCGCCGCCCCGGCGTTGAAACTGCCCGTGACTGGGTCTTCGATCATGGCATCGCCCGGGAAGAACGTCCGGACTTCAAAGTCGACGCCGGCACCCTCCTTATGGGGGCCGATCACCCCGACGTTCAACTCACCGAGCGCAGCGAGGTCGGGCTCGATGGCCAGCACGTCGTCGGCCGAGCCCAAGAGCACCCCGATCCAGCGGGGACCGTTGACCAGCCACGACGCATCCAGGAGTGCACCGTCGGCCAGCTGCAGCCCGGCCATCAACTGTGCCCGCACTTCCTCCCCGACCGGACCGAAGCGGGTCAGGGGCGGCGCCGCAAAAGCCAACCGCCCGGCGTCGTGCTTGACCCTGACCAGACCCGCACCGCACTCCTGGACCAGGAGGCCGTCCGTCTTGGGAACTCCCCCGGCCTCCAGCCAGGTGTGGGCCGAGCCGAGGGTGGGATGGCCGGCGAAAGGGAACTCCTCGCTGCCCGTGAAGATACGCACCCTGTAATCCGCGTCCGGGTGCGTAGCAGGCAGCAGGAACGTTGTCTCGGACAGGTTGGTCCAGTTGGCAAAGCCCTGCATGGCCTGGCTGCTCAGGCCCTCGGCGTCGACGACGACCGCAAGCGGGTTGCCCTTGTACGGCTCGCCGGAGAAGACATCGACTTGATGGAAGGGGCGGCTGCGCATGCTGTTGGAAGTCACCGGGGCAGGCTATCACCGCTGCTGGCCGACACTCCCCGGACCTGCCAGACTACGGTCATGGCAGAGAACAAGACCCAGCCCACTGACGTGCCAGTGGAAGAATTCCTGACCGCCGTGGAACACCCCGTACGGCGGGCCGATGGGTTCGAGCTGCTGGAGATGATGCGTGAAATCACCGGCCAGGAGCCCTACATGTATGGGGAGTCGATCGTCGGTTTCGGCAGTTATCACTACAAATACGACACCGGACGCGAAGGAGACGCACCGGCCGTAGGGTTCTCGCCCCGGAAGGGCAACCTGGTGCTTTACGGACTGACCGAGGGACCCGCTGCGGACAAGTTGCTTCCGGACCTTGGAAAGCACAAGACCAGCGTTGCCTGCCTCTACGTCAACAAGCTGGGTGACGTAGACCGGGACGTCCTCGCGGAACTGATCCGATTCGGCTACCACCATGTGATGACGGAGATCCATCGGCCATAAATTACCCCGCCGAGATGGCATTTGATGACAATCCCGAGCGTCAACACTGCGATTAACTGCCATCTCGGCGCACGCAAGCCGCGGACGAAAGAACCCCCGCCACCGGAATCCGGTAACGGGGGTCCTTCAGGTGCAGTCGGCGACTACTTGCTGGCAACGACCTCGAGGTCGATGACAGCGGAAACGTCCTCGTGCAGGCGGACGTTGGCCTGGTACGAACCCACGGACTTGATGTGGTTCGGCAGTTCAACGTTGCGCTTGTCGATGGAGCCGAGACCGGCAGCTTCAACAGCAGCAGCAACATCAGCCGGCTTGACCGTGCCGAAGAGACGACCGGACTCGCCGGCCTTCACCTCGAGCTTGACCTTCTTGGAGGACAGAGCCTGGGCCTGTGCCTGTGCAGCTTCAACAGAAGCGTGGGCGCGGGCAGCGCGGGCAGCCTTGATGGACTCAACCTGCTTCTCGCCACCGCGGGTCCAGGTCAGAGCGAAGCCGCGGGGCAGGAGGTAGTTACGTGCGTAACCGTTCTTGACCTCGACAACGTCGCCAGCAGCACCGAGACCGGTTACTTCGTGGGTCAGAATGAGCTTTGCCATGTTAGTTAATCCCTTCCCTTAGCCGCGGCCAGCGCCGGAGTAAGGCAGCAGAGCAACTTCGCGGGCGTTCTTGATTGCCTGGGCGATCTTGCGCTGTTCCTGAACGGTAACGCCAGTGACGCGACGAGCGCGGATCTTACCGCGGTCGGAGATGAACTTGCGCAGCAGTGCTACGTCCTTGTAGTCGATGACAGTGATGTCAGCGGCCTTCAAGGGGTTGGACTTTGGTTTGGGCTTACGGAGTTCAGCCTTAGCCATCGTGGAGCTCCTTTTCTATGGAGCCCGTGGATAGAGATCCACGGGATGGTGGTGTTTAGGTGTTTAGAAGGGAGGTTCGGAATCGGGGCCGTTGCCCCAGCCGCCTGCATTGCTGACACCGGGCGTAGCCCAGGGGTCATCCTGCTGTGCGGACTGGTTGCCGCCCCAGCCTCCACCGGAGTTGCCGCCGCCCTGGTGTGCACCAGCTGCAGCGCCTCCTCCAAAGCCACCGGCGTTGCCGCCGCCGAAGCCACCCTGGCCACCGTTTCCGGCGCCGAACCCGCCGCCGGAGCGCTGGGTGCGGTTGACTTTGGCATTTGCGTAACGCAGGCTCGGGCCGATTTCGTCGACCTCAAGCTCGATGACGGTGCGCTTTTCGCCTTCCTTGGTTTCGTAGGAACGGCTCTTCAAACGGCCGGAGACAATGACGCGCATCCCCTTGGTGAGGGATTCGGCCACGTTCTCAGCGGCTTCGCGCCATACCGATGCGCGGAGGAACAGGGTTTCCCCGTCCTTCCACTCGTTCGACTGGCGGTCAAAGGTCCGGGGAGTAGAAGCGATGGTGAAGTTCGCTACTGCCGAGCCGGACGGCGTGAACCGCAGCTCCGGGTCATTGGTCAGGTTGCCAATGACGGTAATAGTGGTTTCGCCTGCCATCTACTGCCTCCTTGTTCGTTCCTACGGGGTAAAGAGCTTGAAGGGCTGATTACTCAGCAACAACCTTCTGGTCTTCGGGGCGGATGATCTTGGTGCGCATGATCGTCTCGTTAAGAGACAGCTGGCGGTCAAGTTCCTTGGCGGTAGCCGGCTCAGCGGTGAAGTTCACCACTGCGTAGATACCTTCAGACTTCTTCTTGATGTCGTATGCCAGACGGCGACGGCCCCAGATGTCAACCTTCTCGATGGTTCCACCATCGGTGGTGATGACATTCAGGAACTTCTGAAGCGACGGCTCTACGGTACGCTCTTCGACCTCGGGGTCGATGATTACCATCAATTCGTAAGGACGCATATGTGAACCCACCTCCTTTGGGCTAAGCGGTTACGGTCTTTCCGTAACAGGAGGTTCATTTGCGATGCTGTGCATCGCTCCCCCGCCGAAGTTTCGGAAGGAGGGCGCAGCACAGACTTCAATATCTTAGTGCATCCCCCGCACTCAAAGCTATTCGACCCATTGCCCCACCCAAAGCTCCGGAAGTGCTTATGTGGAAAACGGCTCCCCCAGGCAGTGAATACTGATGGGATGACCATCGCAAAGTCTGTTGTGCTCTTCATCCTGGCCGCAATTGCAGAGATCGGTGGCGCCTGGCTGATCTGGCAGGCAGTCCGCGAGGGCAAGGCGTGGTGGTGGGCCGGACTGGGCGTTGCAGCCCTGGGTATCTACGGATTCTTCGCAGCCTTCCAGCCGGACGCGCACTTTGGCCGCGTACTCGCCGCCTACGGCGGAGTGTTCATCGCAGGATCCCTCGCGTGGGGGATTCTGGTGGATGGCTTCCGCCCGGACCGGTGGGATGTCATGGGAGCAGTCATCTGCCTGGTGGGCGTCGCCGTCATCATGTTTGCTCCCCGCCCCGGGGCGTAGGGAGCCTCCCGGGAAGCGTGGGCTCCACCAACAACGAAACCCCTGGAAGACTTTGATCTTCCAGGGGTTTCCTGTGTGCGCGGAGGGGGACTTGAACCCCCACCCCCTTTCGAGGACTAGCACCTCAAGCTAGCGCGTCTGCCATTCCGCCACCCGCGCAGGGTGATTCGGAGAAGCGGTTTCCTTTTTCTCCGTAACAGCGTCAAAGACACTAGCACGAGAATGCCCAAAGTGTTGATTTTGACTCCACCAGGGTGCGGTCAGCATCCCGTTAGGGTGGAAGCATGGATCCCTTGAGCTCGCTCGTCCTGACCATCCTCAGCGCGTCCGTCGTCCTGTATGCGCTGTATTTCGTTGTCCGGGCCGGGGTCCGCGACGGCATCATCCAGGCGGACCGGAAACGCGCCCAGGCCGGCCAGCAGCCCGCCACACGCGACCTCTGAGTTCCCGCCGCTGAGTCGGCGCGGCTGACCCGGGCGGCCCCATGAAGCGCAACGGGGCACCCGCCGTCGAACTCTGGCGGCAGCTGCCCCGCAGCCAAGGAACGCTTACGACGCCGGGCCGGAACCTACCTCTGCGGGCTTGCGTTCCGCTTCGGTCGCCTGGTGTGCGGCACCACCCTTGCGGTAGCGCCACACGCCGATGCCAACAACCACCACGGCCAGTGCGAGCGACAGGAACAGCGACTCGCGGGTGGACTCCAGGATGACCATTCCGATGATCAAGGCCACGATGCTGGCGATGGCAATCCATGTCAGGTACGGGAAGAACCACATCTTGAGGGAAAGATCCTTGGCGGCGGCACCCATGCGCTTGCGGAGGACCAGCTGTGACGCGGCAATGACCAGCCACACGAACAGGGCAATGGCACCGGAGGTGTTCACGAGGAACAGGAAGACAGTGTCCGGGGCGATGTAGTTGAGGCCCACGGTGACAAAGCCGACCACGGTTGAGGCAAGGACTGCCGCTGCAGGGACGCCGCGCTTGGAAATCCTGGTCCAGGACCTGGGAGCATCACCACGCCGGGACAGCGAGAACAGCATGCGGCTGGCCGTGTACAGGCCGGAGTTGAGGCAGGAGAGCACGGAGGTCAGGACAACGACGTCCATGATGGTTCCCGCACCGGGGATTCCGTAGAGCTCAATGACCGCGACGTACGGACTCTTGGCAACCGAGGCGCTGTTCCACGGCAGGAGGGTTACGACGATCGCGATGGAGCCGATGTAGAAGATCAGGATGCGCCACACAGTGGACTTCACGGCCTTCTTGACTGCGTCCACGGGGTTGGCTGACTCGCCGGCGGCGATGGTGGCGATTTCGGCGCCGAAGAACGAGAAGACCACCACAAGGATGCCGGCCAGGACCGCGCCCGGGCCGTTGGGCATGAAGCCGCCCTGGTCCAGGAGGTTGGCCACGCCGGGGGCGGATACGCCCGGGATCAGTCCGCAGATGGCCGCGATGCCCGCGAGCAGGAAGATCACGATCGCCGCTACCTTGATGGAGGCAAACCAGAACTCGAACTCGCCGTAGGACTTCACGGAACCCAGGTTGGTCAGGGTCAGCAGCACCATGAGGATCAGCGCCCACACCCACTGATCGACGCCGGGGACCCACCGGTGCATGATGGCCGCACCGGCTGTTGCTTCAATGCCAAGGACGATGATCCAGAACCACGCATACAACCAGCCGATACTGAACCCTGCCCAGCGGCCCAGGGCCTTGTCCGCGTAGGTGGAAAACGAACCGGTTTCCGGGTTGGCTGCGGCCATCTCGCCGAGCATGCGCATGACGAGGATGACGACGAGGCCGGCTGCCAGGTAGGCGAGAAGAATTCCCGGTCCGGCTTGCTGGATCGCGGCACCGGAGCCCACGAACAGGCCCGCACCGATCACGCCTGCGATGGCGATCATGGAGAGGTGTCGGGGCTTCAGCGACTTGGAAAGCTGTTGGTCAGCGTGCATGGATCGCGCCGTCCTTCGAGTCTGGCTGGAAACGGCCCTGGTGTGTGCACCGGGCCACATGGCTTTCCCACACTAGCTACCGCGATGGGGCTCCAAGCTGTGCGCCCGTACATTTTGACGCCCGCCAAAAAGGGAAGCTGCACAAAATGTATTGCTCAAGGCATCAACTGTTGCACCAAGATAAATTTTGAAATGCACCTGAAATGACTGCTTGAGAAGGACGCGGGTGCTTCCGGTCACACATGACGCCGGAAGAAAGAACCAACCACCACCGTCAGGTGGTAGGGATCCTCCACACCGCAAAGTTCACGAGCAGAGTGCATGGACAGCAGCGGCACACCCACGTCTACGGTGCGGATCCCCAGCCGTGTTGCAGTCAGCGGGCCGATCGTCGAACCGCACGGAATGTCATTGTTGGAGACAAACTCCTGGTAAGGCACCTGGGCCTCATGGCAGAGCTGCGCCCACAACGCCGCCCCCGGGGCATCGGTGGCGTATCGCTGGTTGGCATTGATCTTCAGGAGGGGACCACCGTTAAGCAGCGGCCGGTTGGCAGGATCATGCCGCTCCGCATAGTTCGGATGCACTGCATGCCCCGCGTCGGCGGAAACGCAGAACGACGCCGACAACGCCTGCCGCCGCTGGCTCACCGACGCTCCCAGCCCGTCTGCGATCCGGGTCAGGACGTCTTCGAGGAAAGGTCCGCAGGCACCGGAACGCGAGTTGGATCCGATTTCCTCGTGGTCGAAAGCAGCCAGGACAGCGATCGGACCATCGGCGGGAACCTCTTCGGCATGATCGATCAATGCCGTCAGCCCCGCGTGCGTGGACGACAGGTTATCCAACCGCCCGGATGCGAAGAACTCACTGTTGGCCCCGAAAACCGCAGGTGCCTGCGTGTCCGCAATAACGACGTCGTACCCGCCTATTTCCGCAGCATCCACGGAGGCGCCTTCCACGCGTGCGGCGAGCAGGCCCAACAGATCCTCACCCGCAGGGTCACCCAACCCGAAGACCGGATTCATGTGCTGCTGTTTGGACAGCGCAAGGCCGTCGTTCACCGCACGGTCCAGATGGATGGCCAGCTGCGGGAAACGCAGGAGCGGGCCGGTTGCCGTCAGATGCTCGGAGCCATCGCGCAGCACCAGCCGCCCGGCCAGTTGCAGCTCCCGGTCCAGCCACGAGTTGAGGAGCGGCCCACCGTAGACCTCGACGCCGGCCTGGAGCCACCCGAACCTGCCGGTGGTCGGCTTGGGCTTGAGTTTGAAAGACGGCGAGTCGGTGTGTGCGCCCAGGATGTTGAAACCCGTGGCGGCTGTGGCGTTCCCCGGAACAACCCAAGCAATCAGGGCACCATCCCGGATCACGTAGTACCTTCCCGGACCCCCCTCCCACTGCTGCCTCTCGTCCAAAGCCGTGAAGCCTGCTGCATCCAGCCTCCTCCCTGCCTCATGGACGGCGTGAAAGCTCGACGGCGAAGCCGACACAAAGCTTCCGAGGTCCTGGATGTGGTCACGGGCTGCGGACTGGTTCGAGGAGGACATGACCCCGAGTCTACGAGATGGGCCCGGAAGGCACCGGAACGGACCGCGGGGACTATACGGTGACGTTCAGTGCCGCCGTGTAGCCTCCGGTCACCGAACCGGACATGGTCGCCAACTGGTAGATGGCCCCGTCGTCGCGGAACACCATGTCGGTCTTCAGGGTTGTCCTGGGGAAGTTGCGGGCGCTTGCCTCATACCCGGCCGAGGCATAGACGTCTTTGCACGCCGCCTCAGTCAGCGCGATCTGCGATACGGCCAGCACCTGCCCGGCCGCAGTGGTGTTGCCCATCGATTCAAAGACCTCAAAGTGGATATGAGGCCAGCGCCCGGAGTAAGCACCGGGGAAGATCGTGGTGAAGGTGAGTTGGCCGTTCGCGTCCGCTTCCTGCACCCCGCGGAGGTAGTTCTCGTTCTCCACCCCGTCGTCGTACAGCGAGTACTTGCCGTCCCGGTCGCAATGCCACGCATACACGGCAGCGCCGGCCAAGGGAGCGCAACCGTTCGCGTTGTCCAGGAGTGTCAGCGTGACGGTGAGCGGAACACCCTCGGCTTTCCTCGTGGAGGTACCGAAGCTCGATGTGATGTCGCGGCGCACCACGCCTGAAGCTTCCAGCACATTTGGTCCGTTGGAACCGTCCCCTGGGTACGGCCCCAGGGTTTCCTCCGGGATCTCCACGCCGCATTCGGCAAAAGCACGGGTCACCGTCCCCGTTGGCGAAGGCGAGGCGGCCGGCGTCGTACCTTGCGTTGCCGTGGCGGCAGCGCTGGCAGTGGACGACGGCGTTGCGGAGCCGCCTCCGGTGCCCGGCGTGCAGGCGGCCAGGGCTGCTGAGGTGCCGGCGCCCAACAGGACACCGAGCGTGCGACGTCTGCTCAGGAGCGTCGAGAGGTCGAACTCGAGGCCTCGGTCATGATGTGGGTGGGGTTGGTTGGAGGAGGTCATGCATCCATGAAACGCGCCACAGCTATGGCTTGTACATGGCGGAACTGTGGCGGGGCTGTGCGTCAGTAATCCGGATTGCTGGGGACCACCAGGCCCGTTTCGTACGCATAAACCACAACCTGCACCCTGTCCCGCAACTGCAGCTTGCTGAGGATCCTGCGGACGTGCGTCTTCACCGTGGCCTCGGACAGGAAGAACTTATGGGCGATCTCCGCGTTGGACAGACCCTCGGCGATGGTGGTGAGGATTTCCGTTTCCCGCGGCGTGAGCTCGTCCAGCAGTGGATCCCTGTGGGTTGGCGCAGCATGCCCCGGGGCATGCCCGCCGCGTACGTAGGTTTCCAGCAGGCGCTGCGTCACGCGGGGAGCCACCACCGCATCCCCGCTGGCTACCAGCCGAACGGCATGAACCAGTTCGGTAGGGGCCACGTCCTTCAGCAGGAACGCCGAGGCTCCTGCCTGCAGACCTGAGAAGGCATATTCGTCAAGGTCGAAAGTGGTGAGGATGATGACCCTGGCTTCGGACCCGGAAGACGAGATGTGCCGCGTGGCCTCGATTCCGTCCATGCCGGACATCCGGACATCCATGAGCACCACGTCCGGCTGCAACTCAGCCACCAAACCGATCGCTTCGATTCCGTCGGAAGCCTCCCCCACCACCGAGAAGTCGTCTTCGCCTTCGAGGATGAGCCTGAAACCCATCCGCAGCAGTGGCTGGTCATCCACCAACAGGACTTTGATGATGCCGTCTTCTGTCACAGTTCCCCCTTGTCGCCGTTCAAGCGCAGCTGGGCATGGACAGCCCAGCCTCCCCTCTTGCTTGGACCGGCAGTAACGATTCCAGCATAGATTCCGGCACGTTCCCGCATCCCCGCGATGCCTTGGCCCGTACCCAGGCTGCCCACGGCTTCCGCGCCACCATCCCGGGTGCCGCGGCCGTCGTCGAGCACGTCAATGGTGACCAGATCGCCGTCGTTGGTCACCTGGACGTCCACCCGGCTGAGCGAACGGCCGTACCGCAGCACGTTGGTGAGCGATTCCTGCACGATCCTGTAGACCGTCAACTCCAGGGCGGGATCGGACGGCAGCGCCGGACCGGTGTGAGCATAGTGCAGCGGCAGCCCGGCAGTGCGGAAACCGTCCAGGAGCTTGGCCAGGTTGTGTCCCGATTCCAAGGGCGTCAATGGCGCCGGCCGCCCGGAATCGTCCCGCAGGACGCCCAGGACGCGGCGCATGTCGGCCAAGGCAGCCCTGCCGGTCCGGGACAGTTCACCCAGTACCTCACCGGCACGCGCGGGGTCCTTCTTGACCACCACCGCGGCTCCATCGGAGAGACTGACCATGACCGTTAGCGAATGCGCCACGACGTCGTGCATCTCGCGCGCAATCCGGTTCCGTTCGGTGACCTTCCCCAGCTGTGTTGTCCGTGCCGCCCACGCCGCGATCTCCGCTTCATGCTCGCGGCGCTGCCGGACCGATATGCCGATTCCGGTGGCCAGCAGGTTGGACAACATGATGGTCACGGACGTGGCAATGTTGTTGATCAGGTGGAAGTTCTCCGGCACATCCTGAAGGTTGTCCATCTCGCTGGGGCTGGTCCACATAAAGAGGTAGAGCAGGCTCAGCGGCAGGCTTGCGGCGACGAAGACCACCAGGGACACCGACCGCTTCCTGATGGAGGCCAGTGCGTAGAGGGCGAACCACAGGCCCGCGGACACGTTGGAGCCCCACGGGTTCAGGATGGTGGCTGACACTTCCAACAGCGCTACGGCGATCACTACCTGCAGCGGGAAACGCCGCCTGAAGGCCAGGACCGCCGCGATCATCAGCAGCAGCGCCACCACCAGCCATTTGCCCTCGGTGATGGAACCAATGATGGTGGGCAGGGCCAGGAGGACGTAGCACAGCACCACCACGGCATCCATGGCACGCGGCCGTTCAAAGAACCAGCGGCGGACCCGGCCCCTGCGGCGCTGGGCTATTTCCGCGAAAGACGCGTCGGCAGTGGGTGCCGGCGCGTCTTTCGCTGGTGGAACATCTGTCATGGTTCGAGCCTAGAGGGCTTATACGTCCCGCTTCTTCAGCAGGACCATGGCGATGGCGACCGGAACAATCACCCAGGCGCCCAGGACCAGGGCTGCCTGCCAGGCCTCCAGGGTGTCCGGGACATGTTCGACGGCGGTCAGTGGCGTCAGGGTGTTGGTGGGAAGGTACTTGCTGGCTTCCTTGAAGAAGTCCCCGGGGATCAGCTGGAAGGCGATGGGTGCCACGAAGAACAGGCCCACGAGGCTCATGATGCCGCCTGCAGAGTTACGCACGATGGTTCCCAAAGCCATGCCGATGGCGGCCACCGCTGCAACGTAAATGCTGTTGACCAGCAGGAGTTTGATCGACTGGGAACTGCCCAGATCCAGCTTGAGATCGTAGTTATCAACGATCGGCAAGGCGACCAGGCCCGCCACATACGTGGAAACCGCAGTCAACAGGAAGGCGCTGACCACCACCACGATGAGCTTTGCCAGGAACGGCGAAATCCGGTTGGGCACGGCCGCGAAGGTGGAGCGGGCCATGCCGGTGGTGAACTCCGAGCTCATCAACAGCACGCCCAGTGAGCCAAGGATCAGCTGCGCAAAGGAAATGCCCGAGGTGGGAATGCTGACGGCGAGGTCTCCGCCTTGGGCTGCCATGGCTGCTGCAGCCTCGGGATCGTTGGCCATTTCCTGGGAGAACTGGCCGGTTCCCCAGGCTGCCAGTGCAGCAAACCCCACCATGACCAGGGCAGTCGAGGCCAGCAGGATCAGCGTGGAAAGGAGAGTGCGGAACTTGATGAACTCCGAGTTCAGCACACGGTGGAAGGCCGGTCCCGGGCCAACCGAGTTGCGGATGGGGCGGTCCAAAGTTGCGGTGCTCATGTTTACTTCCTTCCAGCCTGGGCGGGAACCTGGGCCCCGGCGGTGATGTGCGAGTGGTATTCGACCTCATCCTTGGTCAATTCCATGTACGCCTCTTCGAGGCTTGCCTGGAGCGGTGTGAGCTCATAGACCATGACCTGGTTGTCCAACGCCGTGCGGGCAATGCCGCGCGGATCCAGCCCTGTCACTTCCAGCAGTTCGCGTTCGTGGACTTCCACTGACACGCCGGTACCGGCCAGAAGCTGCATGAGCTTCTCCGGCTGGTCCGTCCGCACCCGGGTCCTGACCTGGCCCTTGCCGGTGATGATGTCCGCAATAGGAGCATCGGCAATGATCTTGCCTCGGCCGATCACGATCAGGTGGTCCGCCGTCAGTGCCATCTCGCTCATCAAATGGCTGGACAGGAAAACCGTCCGCCCCTCCGAGGCGAGGTACTTGACCAGGTTCCGGACCCAGACCACACCTTCCGGATCAAGGCCGTTGACCGGCTCATCCAAGATGATGGTCTGTGGATCGCCCAGCAGCGCAGCGGCTATGCCCAGGCGCTGCCCCATGCCCAGCGAGAACCCCTTGACCTTCTTCCTGGCGACATCACCCAGTCCGGTCATTTCGATGACTTCGCGGACCCTGGCCTTGGGGATGCTGTGCGTAGCGGCCATGGCCAACAGGTGGTTGTGGGCGGTGCGGCTGGTATGGACTGCTTTTGCATCCAGCAGCGCGCCGATTTCGCGCAGCGGTGCCTTGTGCCGTGCGAACGGCTCGCCGTTGACGGTCACCGAACCTGAGGTTGGGGTGTCGAGCCCCATGATCATGCGCATGGTGGTGGACTTGCCGGCACCGTTCGGGCCCAGGAAGCCCGTCACACGTCCGGCCTGGACAGTGAAACTGACGCCGCCCACGGCGGTCTTCTCGCCGTAGACCTTGGTCAGGCCTTTTGCTTCGATCATGGAAGCGTTCCCTCCTCAGAGCACCTGCGTGCGGATGAGCGTTGACTGTACTTACAACGCTAGTCACGGAGGGTGCGTAATTCGCCTGTCTCAGGGATGATTCAGGGTCCGGTCAGGGTAGTCCTCACGGATGATCCGGGTCATCAGTCGACCTCGGGCAAGGCCGAGTACACGCGCAGTTCCCGGCTGCGGACGGAGAACACGGCTTTTCGCACACCCGGCTTCGGTTCACCGTCCACGGCAAGCACCAGCGGTTGCCCCACGGATTCCACGGTGATCTCGGTGGCCTCGGACAAGTGCGTGACCTTGGAAGCCGCAACCGTCCCGGTCACCACTGCCCACAGCAGCCGTGCACGGGCGAAGGGCTCATCGGCACTGATCATGCGCAGGTCGAACACGCCGTCGTCCAGTATTGGACGGCGCAGTGGCGCGTGGTCACTGGGGTAATAGCGGCCTCGGCCCAGGTAGAGGATCCAGAGCTTGTGCCTGCGGCCATCGACGGTGAGCGTGGTGGGGGAGTTGGCGCCGAATGTCCTCAGCGACGCCAGCAATCCGGCCAGCGGCTTGCCGAGGGCGGGCTGGAGCCGCTCCCGCCTGCGGACCAGATTGGGGTAAACGCCCACACTGGCTGTGTTCAGCATGGCCATTTCCGTGGTTTCGGGGAGTTCAGGCAACCCGCGCTCCACCACCACGTGTCCCAGGTCCACCAAAGCAGCTTCACCCCTGGTGAGTGCGGCGAGGGCGTCGTCCATCGAGTTGGTCCCGAGGTCGCGCGCGAAGTGGTTGAGCGTTCCGCCCGGCAGGACCAGCAGTGGCAATGAATGCCCGACGGCGGCAGCGGCCGCGGTGCCTACCGTTCCGTCACCGCCCCACACGCCCAAGGCTACGGTGCCAGGCTGCGTCGCGACCGCGTCGATCTCGGCTGCAACGTCGTCGCCCTCGGCAATCTCGTGAATATGCGCTTTGGGGAATATCTGCCGGAGGAGTTCGCCCGTTGCGGGGGTGTACGACCCGCCCAGGGTGTTGACGGCGATACTCAGCCCTTCGCCGTCGGCGATTGCCGGTACCTCCGCGGCAGTACGGCGGGGCTTCGGCTCAAGGGGTTTTGCCGGCCACCACTTCCTGGTCAGAAGAGCAGCGCCGGCCCCCAGCGCAGAACCGAACACTACATCCGACGGCCAGTGCGCACCCGTATGGACCCTCGAATACGCGACCCCGGCAGCGACCGGAGCCAGGCCGATCCCGAGCGCGGGCCACACCATTCCGGCACCCACGGCAAAGGCAACTGCTGACGCAGAGTGCCCGGACGGCATGGAGGAACTGACCGGCTGCGGGTGCACGAAGCGGAAGACCGGCAGGTGCTCGGGCTGAGGGCGGGTTCTGGGCAGGGCTGTCTTAAAGACCAGATTGGTGACGCCTGATGCGACGCCAAGGGCCAGCAGCCCATGGAGTGCTGCGCGGCGAGGGCGGCCAGGGAAGGAAGCGAGTACTCCGGCCACGCCGAACCACAACTTGCCCTTGGTGGCTGCTGCGGACAGTTGGCGGAAGAAATCGTCGTGGTCTCCCTGGGGCTGCCGTGACACCGCGCGCACGAGAAACTGGTCAAGTCGTGCCACATGGCGTGGGCCCTTGCCCAGGAAGCGTCGCATTCGACCACAGTAGCGCGCTGCCAGCGGCATTGCTTGAGCGTGGAGGCAGAGGTGTGCGATTATCTGCGTATGAATGCAGATAAGCGGGCTTGCACCCTCTCGCCTGACAGTGAGTACGTGGAACTGGCCGTGGAGGTGTTTGCCATGCTGGCCGATGCCACAAGGGTGAGGCTCATCCTTGCCTTGCGCCACGGTGAGCTGTCGGTGAACGAACTCGCCGAAAAGACCGGCAAGCCCGCGGCCGGAGTTTCCCAACACCTGGCCAAGATGCGCCTGGCCCGCATGGTGGGCACCCGGCAGGAGGGCACCAAGGTCTTCTATAGGCTGCAGGACGGCCATGCATGGGAACTTGTGGCCGATGCCATCCACCAGGCTGAGCACGCCTTGGGGACTGCACCACACCACCGGATCCAGCCACACCCGCCCCGGGAAGCGGCCGGCCAGTGAACATAGACCATACGGCACCAATCCACCGTGACAATCAGCGGTCCGTTGACGTACACCCACATCACCACCATGACCACGGGAACCATCACAGCGGCGGTTTCATGGGCTGGTTGAAGCACGTCCTGACTCCCCACTCGCACGATCCGGCCGATTCGATGGATGCTGCACTCACTTCAAGCGCGCAGGGCATCCGTGCGGTCAAGATTTCACTGTTCGGACTGGGCGTGACTGCCCTGTTCCAACTCGGCATTGTCCTCGTCAGCGGGTCGGTCGCCCTGTTGGCGGATACGGTCCATAACTTCTCGGACGCCCTCACGGCTGTTCCCCTCTGGATTGCTTTCCTGCTTGGCCGGAGGAAGGCCACCTCCACGTACACCTACGGTTTTGGAAGGCCGAGGACCTGGCCGGGCTTTTCATCGTCGCCATGATCGCCCTTTCCGCAGTAGTGGCCTCCGTCGAGTCCGTCCGTCGGTTCTTTGAACCCCAACCCGTGCAGAACCTCGGCTGGGTCCTGGCTGCGGGGCTGGTGGGCTTCCTGGGCAACGAGCTCGTGGCCATGTACCGGATCAGGGTGGGGCGCAGGATCGGCTCCGCGGCACTGGTGGCAGACGGCGTCCATGCCCGTACGGACGGTTTCACGTCCCTCGCCGTCGTAGCCGGAGTGGTGGGGATCTGGCTCGGCTTCCCCCTGGCGGATCCGATCGTAGGGGTTCTCATTTCCGCGGCGATCGGCGTCCTCTTGTGGGGGACTGTGCGCGATGTCGGCCGGAGGCTGATGGACGGCGTGGATCCCCGCCTGACGGAACGACTGGCCTGTGCCTTGAAGGAAGCAGGATATCCCGGAGCTTCGTCCAGGCTCCGGTGGTCCGGCCATGCCCTCCACGCCGAAGTCACCCTGCCCGTGGACAACACCGTGACCCTTGAAGGTCTGGCACGAAAGACGCACAACGTGGAGGAGACAGTCCGGCGCACGCTGGACAACGTGGGTCCCGTCACGGTCGTACCTCGCTTCCACACCGCCTGAGGCCCAGCCGACGGCGGTGTGGCTACGATGAATGGATGATCCGAGTCCTGTCACCAAGTACCAGGCCGGACTGGCAACTGATCACGGCAGGGACCGTTTTGCTGTGCGCCTTCCTTGTTCCGGCTGTCATCCTCATGGCCGGGCAGGGGGAACCGGCATTCAACCGCGCGGATACCCAGTGGCAGGCTTACATCTTCACCCTGCAGTCGCCGGCAGGAGATGCCGTGAACGCTTTCCTCAACTGGGCCGGCTATGCGGGCATGCTGTTCTTCCACGTCGTCCTGGTGACCGTCCTCTTCATCTGGCGTCGACCCAAAGCTGCCATCTTTTCCAGCACCTCAGGACTGACTGCCCTGGCGCTGACCCAGCTTGCCAAGGCAGTGGTCGGGCGCGACAGGCCGGAAGGAGCCAGGGTTCTCACCGACACTGGTTCATACCCTTCCGGGCATGTATCGGCAACCACAGCCTTCCTCGTCATCCTGAGCCTGTTGATGGGGCGCGCATGGATGAAGGTGCTGGCGGCCATCGGGATCGTGGCGATGATGGTGAGCCGCACCTACCTCTTGGCTCATTGGCTCAGCGATGTCCTGGGCGGCGCCTGCCTTGCCGCCGGCACCGTGCTGCTCTTTTGGGTGGCTTTCCGCAAAGCATGCATCAAAGAGAACGCCGAAGCGGACGGCATGACTATTTGGCAGGCAAAGGCTTTGCAACGCCGGCAAGCAGGAGAGCAACCAGAATAGGCGCCCCGATCGCCAGCAGTGCCAGATGGATCCCGGTGTGGTCGCCGAGGTATCCCAGCAGGGGCGGTCCAGCCAGGAAGGCCACGTAACCGATGGTGGACACCACCGAAACCCGGGCGGCCGCGTGCTTGGGATCGTCAGCCGCGGCGGACATGCCCATGGGGAACGCCAACGCTGCACCGATACCCCACAGGGCCGCGCCGAATCCGGCAAGGACCACGTTGCCCGCAAAGACGAAGAGAGCGAGGCCCGCTGCCGCAGCCGCCATGCTGGCCCGAAGCACCGCCACACGACCGAACCTGTCGATGGCCTTCCCGCCCAGGAAGCGCATGGCCGTCATAGCGGCCACGAAGAGCGCAAACAGAAGCGCACCGGTGGCTTCCGAGGCTCCCAATCCATCGACTGCGGCCTTCGCGATCCAATCGTTGCCGGCGCCTTCGGTAAGGGTGGCACCCAGCACCACCACACCGATCAGCAGCGTCCGTCCATCCCGCCAAGCCGACGGCCCCTTGGAAGCCGGCCGCTCGCCGTCGTGCGTTTCCGAGGCCGCAGCCACGTGCGGGAGGAAGTAGCGTGGCGCCGTCAGGGCCAGCGTCACGGCGATCGCCGCGATCACCATGAGGTGTACCGGAAGCCCCACTCCCAGCTGGGAAAGTCCCGCCCCAATCAGCGCGCCCACAAAGGCGCCACCGCTGAACGCAGCGTGGAACTGGGGCATGATGGTGCGCTTGAGGCGGTGTTCGACGTCTGCGCCTTCGATGTTCTGGGCGACATCCCACAGGCCGATGCCGATACCGAAGAAGAACAGCGCAATCGCGGTGGCAGGGACCGACGCCGCAATCAGCGAAACAGCAATGGCCACCCCGGCAGCGCCCGCCACGATTCCCGCCGCACGCACCGTATTGGCGGTCCCGATCCGGCCCACCACCCAGCCAGCGGACGGCAGCGCCAACAGGGACCCGACGGCGGCGCACAGCAGCAACGTGCCCATCTGGCCGGACGTGAGGCTCAATGCCTCAGTCACCGCAGGGATGCGCGCGGCCCAGCTGGCGAATACCAGGCCGTTCATGCCAAAGATCAGGAACGTAGCCACGGCGGCTGCCTTGACGTTCGGGGCGGCCTTGGTGCTGGTGGTCATGCGATCACAACTTCCACGGAGAGTTTGTTGAGCCGGGCAGAAATTTCAGGGGAGGGTTCCAGGTCGGTCACGATCACATCCACGGCGTCCAGGGCGGACACCAATGCCACCGCGCTGGCAAGCCATTTCGCGCCGGAGGCGGCAACGATCACCTTCGACGCCGATTCCATGCCTGCGCGTTTGGCCGCGGCGTCATTGAGGTCATGGGCCAGGAGCCCGTCCTTGACGTTGATGGCGCACGGTGTGACGACGGCGGTGTCAAAACGGAGGGAGCGGATATTGGATTCAGTCATCGGGCCACGGAAGGACTGTTCGCCAGGAATCAGTTCGCCGCCGGGGAGGATGAGGTCAGAGCGCCCACCTGTTTTGCTGTCCATCAGCGCATCGACGCCGTGCAGGGACATCGGCATGACGGTCAGCGTACGCCTGCCCAGGCAACGGGCGATCTCCGTAGCCGTGGATCCACTGTCCAGCCAGACGTGCGCGCGGTCCCTGATGAGGGAATCCACCGCTTTGGCAATCCGGAGCTTCGCGTCATGGTCTTCCAGTTCCCGTTGTCCATAGCCGGGGTTGTCGCCACGGTCCAGCAGGCTGCGGGCGCCCCCATGGACGCGGCGGAGGACACCATTGGCTGACAAAATTTCGAGATCCCGGCGGATAGTGGCACCGGAGGCACCACACGCCGCAACGAGCTCCTCCACGGAGACTTCCTCGCGCTGGCGCAGAAGTTCGCCAATGAGGCGATGACGGTCAGCAGTTCCCATGCTTCAACCGTAGCATGGATTTGAGCAATTGATCACCAACTGTGATCATTTGCTCATCCCTGCTTCGGATGCGCCCAAACACGACGGGATGTGGGAGAGGATCAGCGGGTGCGCTCCACGCGCTTCTCGTCCCAGACCGGTTCCTCCGACTCGTACACCTTGCCGTCCGAGCCGAACACCAGGAAGCGGTCGAAGGACTTGGCGAACCAGCGGTCGTGCGTCACCGCCAGGACGGTGCCCTCGAACGCATCAATGGCCCGCTCCAAGGCCTCGCCGGAGTGCAGGTCGAGGTTGTCAGTGGGCTCGTCCAGCAGCAGGAGGGTGGCACCGGAAAGCTGCAGGAGCAGGATCTGGAACCTCGCCTGCTGGCCACCGGACAGGGACTCATACTTCTGCTCAGACTGACCGGCCAGGCCGTAGGAATCCAAGGCTCCGGCCGCAGCCTCCCGGGGCAGGCCGGAGCGGTGCTCGTCACCCCGATGCAGGATCTCCAGCAGCGTGCGGCCAAGGAGGTCGGGGCGGACGTGGGTCTGGGCAAAGAAACCGGGCCGGATGCGGGCACCCAGTTTCACGGTGCCTTGGTGGGGGACCTCAGCGATCACCACGTCCGAGACGGGCAGGTGTTCCCGCTCAGGATCCGTGCCGCCGGTGGCGAGCAAGCGCAGGAAGTGGCTCTTGCCCGAGCCGTTGGACCCCAGGACACCCACGCGGTCGCCAAACCAGATTTCCGTGGAGAACGGCTTCATGAGCCCCGTCAGTTCGAGCTTCTCCGCAACCACGGCACGCTTGGCGGTACGCCCGCCCTTGAGCCGCATCCGCACGTTCTGCTCGATGGGCAAGGCCTCCGGCGGGCCAGCCTCCAGGAACTTGGCCAAACGGGTCTGCGCGGCCTGGTACCTGTTGGCCATGTCGGAACGGAACGCAGCCTTGTTCTTGTACATGTTGACGAGTTCCTTGAGCTTGACATGCTCCTCGTCCCACCGCTTGCGGAGTTCCTCAAAACGGGCATTCCGGTCGGCACGGGCGTCGACGTAGGAACCAAACCCGCCACCATGGATCCATGCGCCGGCACCATTGATCCCCGGTTCCAAAGTCACGATGCGGCTTGCGGCGTTGTTCAACAATTCGCGGTCGTGGCTGATGAACAGCACCGTTTTCCTGGATTCATTGAGCTTGGACTCGAGCCAGCGCTTACCAGGGACATCCAGGTAGTTGTCCGGTTCGTCCAGCAGCAACAACTCATCCGGTCCGGCAAACAATGCCTCCAGGACCAGACGCTTCTGCTCGCCACCGGACAGCGTGGAGGCCCGGCGGAACTGGGCCTTGTCGAACGAGATCCCAAGGGCAGCCATGCAAACCTCGTCCCAGACTGTCTCCACGTCATAACCGCCGGCGTCGCCCCAGTCCACGATCGCCTGGGCATATTTCATCTGGGTGGGCTCATCATCCCGCTCCATCATGGCGAGCTCGGCTTCCTCCACGGCTTTCGCAGCCGCTGCCAGGCCGGGCTGCGCCGTTGAAACCAGAAGGTCCCTGACTGTGGATTCGTCCCGCACCTGGCCCACGAACTGCCGCATGATTCCCATGTTCCCGGAACGGCCCACGGCGCCTTCGTCCGGGGTGAGGTCCCCCGAAATGATCTTGAACAGCGTGGTTTTGCCGGTGCCGTTCGGTCCGATCAGGGCTGTCTTGGTGCCGTCCGGCACCTTGAACGTCACGCCGTTCAGCAGTTGGGTGCCGTCTGAGAGGAAGTAGTCGATGCCGGAAACGTCAATATGGGCCACTGCCCCATCTTCCCATGCAGGCTCTCAGCCCACCGAACGCCTGTCAGCCGGCTGCTGTCAGGAACTTCTTCAGCAAAGGACCGCTGGTAGTGGCACCCAGGCCGCCGTCCTCTACGAACACTGCGACTGCGAGGTCCCCATGGGTTGCCACGATCCACGCATGGGTTTTTGGCGGGTTTTCGTTGCCGAACTCCGCAGTGCCCGTCTTCGCACCGACCGGTGCCCCGGGGACCTCGGCGAGGAAGCCGGCGTGCCCTGAGGTCACCACTGCCCGCATCATGTCCGCCAATCCTGCGGCTTCTTCCTTGGTGATCGGGGTGGTTGAGGCTGGTGAGGCCGGAACCGTAGCGGCAGCGGACGACGGCGATGCGGTGCCGCCTTCCGCAGGGGCGGTACCGGCGTCGGGGTTCTGTGTTTGCGTACTTGCAGCATCGGCGTTCAGGACGAGCTGCGGTGACACGGGCGCTCCGTTGGCCACCGAAGCAGCCATGACCGCTGCCGAAAGCGGGGAGAACAGAACCTTGCCCTGACCGATCATGGAAGCGGCATGTTCTGTGCCCTCGGCTTCGGCCGGGACGGATCCCAGGAAGGCATCGGCCCCAAGTTTTGGCGCTTCCACCGCCACGCCCAATGCCAGGGCGGCGGATTCAAGCTGGTCCTGGGAGACGGTGGTACGGGCATTGATGAAAGCGGTGTTGCAGGAGTGGGCGAACGCATCCCGGAGGGCAAGGGAACCCAGCGAACTTTCGGGGTAGCCCTCGGCGTTCTTGAAGGTCCGGCCGTCCACGGTCAATGTGGACGGGCACTCTACCTTGGAGTCCGGTGTGGCGCCGTTGCGGAACATGGCCAGTGAATCCACGATCTTGAAGGTGGAACCGGGAGCGTACTGGCCGAGCATGGCCGTGTTGTAGCCGTTGCTTCCCGGCCCGGAGGCGGCAGCGAGCACAGCCCCGGTGGACGGCTTGATGGCGACGATGGCGGATGCAGGCTCCACCCCTGCCAGTGTTTGCTCGGCAAGTTGCTGGAGCTCGATGTCCAGTGTGGTCTTGAGCGTTGTGCCGGCTTCAGCGGCTGTGGAGAACAGCACCTTGGTTTGGGACTCTGCGCCTTCGGACGCGGGCTTGGCGGTGGCAACAACCTCAACGCCATCCTTGCCCCGGAGCAGGGAGTCGTACTTCTGCTGCAGGCCTCCCGTTCCTGTGGCGTCACCGGCCCGCAGCGCACCGTTGGACTTCTCAATCTGCTCCGCACTGGCTTGGCCAACGCTGCCCAGAAGAGCCCGGGCAAAGGTCCGGGTGGGAGCCAGTGCCATGGAATCAAGGATGCTGACGCCGCCGGGAATGGCCTTGATCCTGGCCTCCGTGATCTCGGCTGTGTAAGCACGGAGGACGATGCCTTCTACGAACGCCTGGGGACCGGAGGCAGCTACCTGCTTGGCGTACTCCTCAACGTCCAACCCCAGCAGCGCAGCCATGGCCCGTGCCGAGGCATCCGCTTGCTCGGCGGGCACCTTCGTCTTATCTATTCCCACGCGGAAGACCGGGCGGTCCTCCACAATAGGAGCATCCCCTGCACCGAGGATCTGTCCCCGCTGGGCCGGGACGGTTTTGACGGAGAGGGTTTCGCCATCACCCAGGTCAGGAACCAGCAGGCGGGGGCTCCATTGGACCGCCCACTTGTCACCGGATTTCCTGAGCGTGGCGTCCAGGCTGTAGTCCCACGTGGTGGAACCGATATTCCAGCTGTAGTTGAGGGGGAACGTGGCGGTGTCGCCGTCGAGTTTTACGTCACCGGACTGGACAGACGGCTTGGCATCCAAGCCTCCCAATACTGCTTTAAGTTCCTCGTTGGCTGCGGCAGCGTCCGTGCCTTCCACGGCGAGCTGCCCGACGTCGAGCGCTTCCAGGGCGGACGCGAGCTGCCGGGCAGCGCTCTCCGCTCCTGAGCGGCCGTCGTCGCACGCAGCCAGCGATCCAGCCATCACCAGCGCCACGAGTCCAAGGACCAGATTCCTAAGTTTCCCCATTTGCGACATTATGCCGGGTTCCCCTGACAGTTTCCTGCTGCGCCCACACCCCGGACGGGACGCCGCCGGCCCGCAGCCGTGGTCAACGATGCTGCGGGCCGGAGGGCCAGGGAATCAGCTAGGGCGCGCAGGTGAACCTGGCATCACCCCATACGCCGTGTGCCCCGTTGATGGAACCGGAGGGATCAACCACCAGCTCCACGTACGCTGCGCCGGACAGGTCCACCTTCACGGACTCGGGCGCAAAACCGGGAGTATAGGTCCGCGACTGGTACTTGTTCACGCCGTCGGTATTGACCTTGAAGATGATGTTGCCGCCAAAACCGCTCTCCAAGCCCACCTGGGACGTGAACGATGTGCACTTTCCACCCAGGTAATACGTGATTTTCGAGGCCGCGTGCACACCCAGGCCCTTGGTGAAGACGGGCTGTTGGCCTGTGGCGGGATCGGTGTAGTTGATGGCGAGCGGCTTGTCCGGGGATGATGCGCTGTCCTTGTTCGCCACGTTCTTGCCGATCACGCCATAGCCGTTGATGGCTTGCACCCAAGGCGTTTCCGAGGCGTACACGGAACCTCGCGGAACATCCGGCAGCGGCTGGGAAACCACCTTCCAGTCGAAGAATTTCACGCGTGTGTCCGTGGGCAGCGTGACCGAGGCCAGTTCCTTGGTGGGGTTGAGCCGGACCGTGTTCGAGAAGGCCTGGTACTTGTACTGCGTGTACTCCGGAGATGGTCCGTTGGCGTTGTTGCGGCCCTGCTCAGAGACCGCCACCACGGCACCGTTCAGGACTGAAGGTTGCAGCCAGTTGGGGAAGAAGACGGACTGCTTTTCCATGCTCCCATCGGCATATGTCAAGGTCAGCACGGGACTGGTGCCGTTGCCGACGGCTGCCGAGCCCAGCACAGCCAAGTGCGTTCCCTTGCCCTTGACCGCGATGGTCTGGGCGGAGAGTGCTACCGAATTGGGTACATCCGGCCCAACGGACGGCCATGTGTAATCAACCTGGGTGGGCTTCCCCGCATCCACCGTCACCGTGCTGCCTGGCCGGACGCCGCCCGACGGTACCGGTGCGGCAGCCAGCTGTTCGGCCGCGAAGGTGGCGCCACCGCCGTCGAAGTTTCCGAGCGCCTTGCCCGCCACGGTGGTGACCGAGACGGTGTTGTAGGCCGCGGCCAGTGACCCATAAGCCACGTAGAGGGAGTTGCCTCCGGTCACCGTCTGTGTGGTTGAGTCGGCAGCAGCGTACGACGCCGACACCCGCACGGTCTGTTGACCCGCCTTCGCACTGGAGCCGGGTGAGACGACGAACGTTGCGGTTGCCGTCTGTCCGGGCTCCACCGTGACCGCCGTCGTCCCGGCGGAGGAGATGACGGTCCAGCCTTCGGGAAGGACCGGAGCCAGTTCCACGGTGGTCTTGGCCTTGGCGCCGGTATTCACGAATTCGGCTGTCACCGTGGTCTGCTGATCCTGGAAGACCTGCTGCCCGGTGGTAACGCGGACTTCGGCCGCAACCGCGTCCTGGCTGTTTCCACCCAGCGGGCCGGCCTGCTGCAGCTGGACTGTCGCGGACTGGTTTGATGCGATGGTTCCGGTCTTCACCCATACGATGCCGTTGGTGGATTCGTCGAAGAACCAGCCGGCGTTTGCCGCGTCAAACGCCTCCTTGGTGCTGAGCTGCGTGAGCTTCGCGCCGCCGATCTTCACCTCCTTGGGTGCAGCACCGGCGTGGACCTTGAGTTGGTAGGGGCGGGCTGCTGCCTTGCCGGTGTAGTCGCCCTTCCGTTCGCCGATGGAAATCTTCACGCTGCTGTTGCCCTTGCCCGGGGCGTCCACCTCGAAGAGCTGGCTTGAGGACTTGCCCTCTTTGTATTCCCGGGTGACCTTGTCGTCTTCGTAGAGGGTGAAACTGTCCTTGCCCTGGGCATAGACGTCCAGCGTGATCATGGAATCTTCGGGAACCAGGGAAGCATTCCTGGCCACGATGCCTTGCGGGATCACCGCGCCCGCCCGCACGAAGACAGGAAGTTTGTCCAAGGGTGCGTCATAGCCGTTGAGGATCTGGCCGCCCTGGTACAGCTTGCCGGACCAGTAGTCCACCCACTGCCAGCCTGCCGGCAGGAATATTCCGTTGCGGACATCTGTCTGGGTGAAAACCGGAGCGACCAGGAAATCCGATCCGAGCATGAACTGGTTGTTGGCCTCCGCGCCGTAGGACCATTCCTGGTCCGGGAACTCGAGCGCCATGGAGCGCATCATGGAAACACCTGTGGTGGAAGACTCCTGCGCCAGGCTATAGATAAACGGCATGAGCTGCTGGCGGAGTTGCAGGTAATGGCGGTTGATCGCGGTTGCTTCCTCGCCGTACAACCACGGACGCTTGTCAGTCGCGGCCCATCCGGACATGGAGTACAGCGCAGGAGCGAAGGCTTTCCACTGGAGATCGCGCACGTAAGACTCCGGTGAGCCGCCGAAAATTCCGTCGACATCGCCCGTGGAGAATGCCAGACCCGAGTTCCCGGCTCCGGTGAGTGCCGGGACCTGCCAGCGGACGGCGTCGAGGTTTCCTGAATGGTCACCGGTCCACTGCATGCCGCACCGCTGGGAACCTGCCCAGCCTTCAACCATCAGCGAGGTGCCGCGCGCGTTCGAGTATTGCTCTATTCCGCTGTGGGCGGCTTCGCATCCGGTGAGCGCCTGGCGGTAGCCCTGGCCCACCCACGCGACGTCCAGCTTGCGGAGGCGGACACCGGCCTCGCCTACCTCGTATTCCTGGTTGGTCAGGGAACGCTGGGTCCAGAGGCCAACTTTCAGGTCAGTCTCTTCCTCGATGTTGTCCACGGTTTCCGGGAGTTGCTGATATTCGCAGCCGTAACCGTCATTGACCAGCATCCATCCGGCCGGCATGTCGTTTTCCACGAACTTCCGCGCGGTTTTGATGGCATCCGGAGTGCGTTGCTTGGCTCCGTCGGGATCGCCGTAGCCTGAGGAGGAGTAGCCCGGGTTCGACCGGTTGTAGCAGTCCGCATCGCCGTATTCCAGCGCGTAGACCGGGGGCATCATCGGCTTGCCGGTCAGCGTGGTGTAAGCCCCGAGGGACTGTTTGTAGTCGCCCACGAAGTAGTAGGCGTCGAACCGCTTTTCCTCGTGCGTGGTGGTGGGCTGGCCGGCGAAGTTGTAGGAACCGCGCGCGAAGGTGTTGCGCAGGACGCCGTAGCCCTTGGAAGACATGTAGTAGGGGACGGCATTGGGGTAGCCGTCGTCATCCCAGTCGAAGTTCCTGGCGATGTTGATCAGGGCCCCGGTGTGGACGGAACGGCCGTTTTGCATGCCGCCGCCGATGAACTGTTCACCGTCCTGTTGGGCCAGGTGCTGCGTTGCCGTGGTCGCCCCAAATGTGATGGGCGCGGTTTCCTGCAGCACCAAAGATCCGTCCGCCCTCACAACACGGAACCGGGTAGTGGCCTTGTTGATTTGGACACTGATCCTGGCCGTCTTGAGGACAATCCAGTCGCCGTCGGTCACCTCTGGGTTAGCGCCCGGGAACTTGTCCTTGCCGACCACGATGTTCGCGGTCCGGGCCGGGTCGCCTTGGTCAGTATTGGCAGGGTCGGTGAACGTGCCGCTGGGGTCGGCCTCCAGGCGGAAGTTCCCGTCATCGAGGAACGTCACGCGGATCGCACCCTTTTCGGCTGAAAGCTCGACGACGTTTCCCGCCTGGGTGTATCCGGTCACCGCCCCGAGGGGTACTCCCGCGGAATCAACGGGGACTTCAGGAGTGACGGGTTTGATCGCTGCCGGGGCGCCTGGGGCGGCCGCGGCCGGTGTGAAGCCCAGGGTGGGGATGGTTCCGGCCAGCAGGAGCGTTGCCAAGCCGATCGACGCGGCCTTCCTGAGGAACGGAAGCGGGGCGCATCGTGGGCTGTTGGGCGCAGCGCCGGATAAGCCCTTGAGGGGTGCGGACATGGGTGACTTCTTTCGACGAGTGATAGTTTGTGATCTAACTCATAGCGAAACGTGCACTAATCGTCACTCTTTGAAGGCGAAAGGTCAACCGTTTCACCTAAATTCGCACCCAACTGAGTCGCATTAGTGCGCGTTATGACGGCTCAAAACGCGCACAAGTGCGACCCTGGCCAAGCAACTGTTCATTTCAGAGGCCACAGTGAAGACCCACCTGGTGCACATCTACGCCAAGCTCGACGTGGACAACAGGACAGCCTCGGGAAGGGGCAGCCGGGCTGCGACCACGGTCCCCTCACCCGGCGCCGACTCCACCTCCAGGCTCCCGTTCAGCGCCGCAAGCCGCTCGCGCAGGCCGGAAAGCCCGACGCCGCTACCGTCGCCACGCACCGCATGGGCCGCCGTCGAGGGTTCAAAACCGACGCCGTCGTCAAACACGTCCAAGGTCACCTCGGATTCAAGAAAGGACAAGGTCACGACGGCGGCACGCGCCTGCGCATGCTTCCACACGTTGGCGAGGGAGGCCTGCGCGGCCCGCAACAGGGTGGTTTGGAAGGCGTTCGGGAGGTCAACAGGGGCACCCACCAGCTGAAACCGGACACGCATTGTTGTTCCCCTGGCGGCAGCCTCGGTTTCCGTCTTTTCGCACAGTCCGCGCAGGGTGGCCACCAGCCCGGACTCCGCGAGGTCGGGCGATCGCAGGCCGCGCACGAAGCTGCGGGCCTCGGCCAGGTTGGCGGATGCCGTTTCCTGGACGACCTTGAGCAGGCCCTTCGCCGACTCGAGGTCGCCGGCGTCCATGGCTTTCCCGACCGACCTGCCCATCAGGACGATGCTTGAGAAGCCCTGGGCCAGGGTGTCGTGGATTTCCCGGGCCAGGCGCTCCCGCTCCGCCACCATGCCTGCCTCATGCTGCGTCCGCGCAAGTTCGGCGCGGGTCCGGAGCAGTTCTCCGGCAACCCTTCTCTGCGTTTCGGCCTCGCGGAACAAGGCTCCGTAGGCCATGCCGGTGACCACGGCGAACCCGGCCCCGAACACAGGCCCGAGGACCATCGCAAGCTGCAGTCCGCCGTCGGCCGATCCCTGTCCATGGAACCAGAGCGCCCCGATCAGCAAGAAGGTGCACGCCGCAATGACCGGCAGCGCCACCAGGCGCGGCAGCACATGCAGCTGCAGAAAAAACAGGGGGAAGGCGACCCAGGCAAAGTCGCTGCTGACCAACAGGAGCAGCAGCCACAGAAGCGTTACCGCGGCCAGCCACCAGCGCGCGTACGGAGCGGGATCAAACGCATCGGGGGAGTTGGCGTGGCGCTTCTCAAGGAAAGTCCCGGCAAGATACACCAAGGCCAACGCGCCGGACAGCACAAGGCCCGCACCCAAGGACAGCGGTGTCCTGCTGCCGCCGGCTCCCAGCAACAGCCGGACCACGGCCACCAGCAACAGGACGGCAAATCCCACATGCAAGCTCACACGGAGGACGCGGAGAATCGCACCGGTGGGCGTCTCCCGGGCGTCGGGCTTGGGTTGGTCCTGCACGCCTTCCAGCGTATCCGCGGCGCGCACCGCGCGGGACGGAATTCCCCGCCCTCCAGCCGGAATCAACCATTCGGTTGACGGCACCCTCAACCCCTTGTCCCGGCCCAATCCATCCCGCTCCCGATGTGCCCGGGAGTGCTGGCCGGAAGAGTGGAAAGGGCCGGGACAAGCCCGGGTTGAACCAAAGGAATCCGATGTTTCTAGCCATCCGCGACATCCGCTTCGCGAGAGGACGTTTCGTACTCATGGGCGGCGTGATCGCCCTCATCACCCTGTTGCTCGTCATGCTCTCCGGGTTGACGGCGGGGCTTGCCAACCAGTCCACGTCCGCCATCGCCGCTCTGCCGGTGCAGCAGATCGTGTTCGGAGCCCCTGCCGGCGGGGAGCCCAAGGCGTCCTTCACCGAGTCCGAGGTCTCCACCGGCCAGCTCACCACCTGGCGGGAGCAGCCGGGGGTGGCTTCCGTCCAGGAGCTCGGCATCAGCCAGTCACGGTTCCAGTCCCTGGCCGCGGACGGCGCGGCAACGGGAACGGCGAACGTGGCAGTCTTCGGCGGCTCGCTTGGCCCGCGGGTGCAGGAAGGAACCGCGGTGATCGGCGAGGGCGTTGCCCGCGAACTGGACCTGCGGGAAGGCAGCCGGGTCCAGGTGGGCGGCCTGCACCTCACCGTCTCCAGCGTGGTGGAAGACCAGTGGTATTCACATACCTCCGTGGTGTGGACCACGCTGGGGGATTGGCGGACCATTGCCCACGCGGCACCGGGCAAGGCCACGGTCCTGGGAGTAACCCACGACGGCGGTACCTCCTTGGATACCGACGCCGCCAATGCGGCGGCCGGCACGGTCAGCGCCGACCCTGTTGCGTCATTCCAGGCCCTGGCCAGCTACAAGAGCGAGAACGGATCCCTCATGCTCATGCAGGCATTTCTGTACGGCATATCCGCCCTGGTGATCGTCGCGTTCCTCACTGTGTGGACGGTGCAGCGCACGCGCGACATCGCGGTACTCCGGGCTCTTGGCGGCTCGTCCGGTTACGTCCTGCGCGACGCGTTGGCCCAAGCGGTGGTGGTTCTGCTGGCCGGGTCTGTGACAGGTGGAGTGCTGGGGCTGGCGGGAGGACTCGCCGCCGTGCAGGCAGCGCCCTTCCTCCTGACACCCTTCACCACCGTCCTGCCCGTGCTCGGAATCATCGTCCTGGGCCTGCTCGGGTCCGTCCTCGCAGTCCGTCGTGTCACCCGTATCGACCCTTTGCTTGCACTCGGCGGCAACTAAAGAATTCCCGGAAAGGAATACACATGAGCTCCCTCCAACTCGTAAATGTCAGCCTCGAATACCCGGACGGTGAATCGACGCTGACCGCCCTGAATGCGGTAAACCTGACAGTCGGCAGCGGCATGTTCCTCTCCCTTGTCGGTCCGTCCGGATCGGGAAAGTCCTCCCTCCTGGCGGTGGCAGCGACCCTCATCAAGCCAAGCTCAGGGTCTGTCATCATCGACGGGCAGGAGGTCACCGGCCTCAAGGAAGCCGAAAGGGCTGCCCTGCGCCGGGAGAAGGTGGGCATCATCTTCCAGCAACCCAACCTCCTGCCGTCACTGACCGCCGTCGAGCAGTTGCTGATCCACTGTCACCTGCGGGGCATCCCGCCGCGGCAAGGACGCAGGAAGGCGGAGGATCTGCTGGACGTCGTGGGTTTGGGCGGCGCTCCAGGCAAGAAGCCGCATCAGCTGTCAGGAGGGCAGCGCCAACGCGTCAACATTGCCCGGGCGCTGATGGGCAGCCCGTCCGTCCTGCTGGTGGATGAGCCGACCGCGGCACTGGATCACGAACGCAGCGAGTCGATCGTGCGGCTGCTTCGGCGCATCACTGACGACTTCTCGACAGCAACGGTGATGGTCACTCACGACACGGGCTTCTTACCCCTGACGGATTCTGTTGCGACCATGAGCGACGGACGGATCAGCCCTGCCCTGACCCCCGCCCCACAACCCAACTGAGTCGCACTTAAGCGCGTTTAGACCGCTCAAAACGCGCACAAATGCGACTCAGTTGGGTTCGGGGAGGAGTGCGTCGTCCTGGGCTTCGTCGTAGGCGTCACGGGCTTCGAGGATGCTGGGCACGTGGCTTTCGGCCCATTCACGCAGCAGGCGCAACGGCTCCAGCAAGGACTGGCCCAGCGGAGTCAGTTGGTAATCCACCCGTGGCGGAACCTGGGCGTAGACAGTGCGCGTGATCAAGCCGTCCCGTTCCAACGCTCGGAGCGTCTGCGTCAGCACCTTGGGCGTGACTACGTTGACCATCTTGCGCAACTCCGAGAACCGGACAGGCCCGGCCCCCAGCACCTGGATGACCAGGGAGGCCCACTTGTCGCCGATGCGCTGGAAGATCACGCGGGAAGGGCAGTTGGGGTCAAGGACGTTGGCGGGGAGGTTGGTTTCCATCAGGTAACTGGGTTCCTTTGAAGCTATCAGTATCAAATAGATACCTTTGAACTACAACAAGGATACCAACCTAAAGGAGCAGCTATGAAGATCGCAGTCTACGGGGCAACCGGCATGGTCGGCAGCCAGATCGTTCAGGAATCCCTGACCCGCGGCCACGAGGTCACCGCCATTTCACGCAAGGGCACCGAGGTGGCCGGAGCAACGGCAAAGGCAGCCGACCAGTCCGACGCCCAGGTCTTCTCCTCCATCGCGAAAAACCACGACGTCGTTGTGCTGGCTACGGGTCCCAGCCGCACCGGCGGTGACCATGCAGAGTGGCTGAACGCCATGGCCACGGCCTACAGCAATGCCGAAGGAACCCGGCTGATGATCGTCGGCGGCGCAGGAACCCTGGAGATCGACGGCGTCCGGCTCCTTGACTCTCCGGATTTCCCCGAGGCCTACAAGGCGGAAGCAACCACGGGTGCCAAGGCCCTGGAGATCGTCCGGCAGGCACCCGAGGCCCTGGACTGGACCGTACTGGCACCTGCACCCCTGATCCAGCCTGGTGAGCGCACCGGCGAGTACAAGGTCGCCAAAGACACTCCTGCAGGGAACTCCATCTCGTCGCAGGACTACGCTGTGGCCATGCTGGACGAGATCGAAAGCCCGGCACACCGCCGGGCACGCTTCACCGCGGCGAACTAACTGCCAACGCCCAGCCCTGGTACGCGTTTGCCGAATATGTCTTTCAAGGCATGTTCGGCGGCGTGATACCCGGGCATTCCCGTCACTCCCGGCCCTGGCGGGGTGGAAGAAGAACACAGGTAGACGCCCCGCAGCGGCGTCCGCCACGGAACCATCGACACCACGGGCCGCCGGAGCAGCCCCGGCATGTCCATGATTCCCGCGCTGAAATCTCCACCCACATAGTTCTCGTTGTATTCGGCCATCTCCGCCGCCGTCGTGGTTTTGGACCGCACCACAACGTCCCGGAAACCGGGAGCGTAGCGCTCGATGCGGTTGGTCACGGCCTCGGCCATGTCCACCGTGGATCCGGCAGGCACGTGGCAGTAGGTCCACAGGATCTGTTTTCCGGCCGGAGCCCGGGATGAGTCCACCAACGAGGGCTGTGAAACCAGGACGTAGGGTTCATCCGGGTGCATCCCAAGATCAACCTGGTTTTCCGACTCCGCCATCGACCGGCGCGATCCGCCGACGTGCACCGTACCGGCCTTCCGGAGCTCGGGCGCCAACCACGGAACCGGCTCGGACAGGATGTAGTCCACCTTGCACGCTGCATTCCCAAAACGGAATGCTTCAAGTGAGCGCCTGTACCGGTCCGGGATTTCCGCCCCTCCCAAGCGCAGCAGCGTCGGTGGGGCAACATCCAGCAGGATCGCCTTCGCTGGCCGGACCTGGTCCAGGGAGTCTATCCGCTGGCCGGTATGGATGGTCCCCCCATGGGCAACGAGATCGTCGGCCATGGCCTTGGCAATGGACTGTGATCCGCCTACGGGCACAGCCCATCCTCCCGCGTGGGCAAGGATGCTGAGCATCAGTCCGGCGCCGGTGGAGCTCAGCGAAGGTTGCGACCCGAGCGCATGGGACATGACACCGGTCAGCAGCGCGGGAGCGGCAGTCTCCTTGAACCGCCGGTTCCACACCGGCGTACCCTGGTCCAGCGTCGCGAGTCCGAACTTGAGAGCGGCGATTGGATCCTTGGGGATCCGCAGCAGCTTGTTGGACGTAAAGTCCACTACGCCATCCACGCGCGCAAGCAGCGGCTCGATAAGGCGGCGGTAGGTGGGTCCGTCGACGCCCAGTTCCATCACCGTGCGGACCAGGGATTGGTAGGCAACAGCGGCACCACCTACGTCCAGCGGCACGCCGTGCTGGACTTCGGGCACGATCAGTTCCACCCGCCGCGCGAGCTCGAAGTCGCGGAAGAAGGGCGACACCAGCGCCATGGGATGCACCGCCGAGCAGACATCATGCAGGTATCCCGGCTCCATCAGTTCACTGGTGCGCGACCCACCGCCGATCGTGTCCGCTGCCTCATACAGCTGCACGTCCAGGCCTGCCCGGGCCATCACCACCGCAGCGGCAAGACCGTTGGGACCGGATCCGACGACGGCGACATCAGCCATGGCGGCCGACCTCCTTTGCAGGGGGTGCTTCGGGTGGGACGGATACTTCCTGTTTGCGCCAGGGAAGAATGGAGGCGGTGGGGCGGAACAGGTCGATTCTCAACCAATCCCGTGTTCCGGCGAACGGACCACCGTGCGGGTCATCGTCGCCCGAAGACCGCAGGGGATCCTGCGAGGGGTCCCAGATGTCGATGACCACGCGGACCATGAGGTAGGCCGTAGCCGCCATATGAACCAGCACGGCCATGACGTAGGCGGACATGTCGATGTTGTGCTGGGCTGCCCCTCCGCTGGTTGCCTGGCCGAGATACATCCAGATGGCCGCCCAGTGCAGCCCTTCTGCTGCCTGCCAGATCAGGAAGTCCCGCCACCGGGGCCTTGCCAGTGCCAGCAAGGGGATCAGCCAGATGACGAATTGGGGCGAGTACACCTTGTTGGTCAGGATAAAGGCGGCCACGATCAGGAAGGCCAGTTGCGCAAGCCGGGGCCTGCGTGGAGCCACGAGGGCAAGGACGGCAATCAGGGCACACGCCAGGACGAACAGGTTCAGGGCGAGGGCGTTGATGGTGAGCGCGTTCAGTTGCACCCATTGGAGCCGCTCGGCAATCAGGTTGTAGGCGAACCATGGTGAGCTGTACCCCGCCGGCCTGTCCTGGGTGAACTCGAAAAAGTACCGCCATCCGGCGGGGTTCATGGCGGCGAAGGGCAGGTTGACCGCCAACCACGCCGCCAGCGCGGAAGCGGTGGTCACCAGGAAGGTCTTGATCCGCCCGCTCCTTAGGGCCAGCACGAGGACCGCCCCCAGGATCAGCACGGGGTAGAGCTTGGTTGCCGTGCCGAGACCGATGCAGATACCAGCCAGGACCGCTTTGTCGCGGGAAAAGAAGTACATGGCCAGGGCCAGGAGCGCCACAGCCCACATATCCCAGTTAATGAATCCGGCCAGGATGATGCCCGGCGCCACAGCAACCATGGCGGCGTCCCACGGCCTGCGCCTGTTCATGCGGGCAGTCAGGAGAACGGTGATGATCCACACCGCAACAATCGAGGTGGCGTTGACATCGAAGTAGCCCAGGATGCGTTCGTTGCTGACTCCTTGGCCGGGGACCAGCAACGCCGTAGCTCCCGCGATGAGTCCCATAAGCACGGGGTATTCGAACAGGGCGTCAGGAGTGAGGAACGGAAAAGCACCATCGCCCAGGCCACGGTTGCGGAAGAGCTCCGGGAAGTCCGAGTAGCACGTGGCATAGAACTGGCTGGGTGTCTGCCAACCGTTGGTCCTGCAGTAATCCTTGGCCAGGATGGCAAGCAGGGCGGCGATGACGGTGAGGACGATCAGGACGCGTTCAACAGTGAACGGACCGGGAGAGATCCTTCCCGGCGACGTGTGCCTGCCCAGGGGACCGCCCACGAGCTCAGTGAAGTTGCGCAGCAGGGAATCATTCCGGCTGGGGACCACAAAGCCTGCACGTTTACTTTGCCGGCGCGGCCTCGTCTCCTGCATGAGTCGAGCTTACCGTCAGGTAGCTCCGGCGGTACCAACCCGGAACAGACTTCAAAAGGGGGAGCCCACGCATGGCAGCGTGGGCTCCCTGGGGTTCAGCCTGGATATGCGGCACCGGACACTCCTTCATTCACGGCACGGATGCATCAGCGGATGAGTCCCATCTGGTGCAGGACAACGAAGACGTCTTCACGGCGCTGGTCAAGCAGCTGGCCGTTGAACAGTGTGCGGTCTTTGGGAGCGTCGCTGCTCTTGTAGAAGCGCTGTTCTTCCGGGCGTTTGCGCAAAGCGATCACCTCCTTCCATAAACTACGGGGCATTTGGGCACAACAAATAAAGCCTGATTTATGCAGTGAAAAACCATGGCAAAAGGGCACAATTACCCAAGGATAAATAAGGGATAAAGCAGACCTGAACGGAAAAACCTCGAATGGTCCCGCAGGAGATTTGGATTTCCTGCAGCGGCCCCCAACAAGAAGCTGGTTCCGATCTTTGGGGAAACTGCACACCCGCGGCGTTCTGCCAGGGTCTGCCTCTACAGCTGACTACTCAGCGCCACCCGGAGGTGACAGTGAAAAACCGCCGGCAACAAGCCCGGTCCGGCAATTCAGGAGTGATCAGTGATTGGAGATGTGCTTTGTAAAAGGGCGTCGCAAAGCAGCAGAGGCCGGGGCGGCATTGACGGTCACATTCCATCCGCTAGTCAAAGTAATCATTTTTCCCAACCTCCTTTTCTGCTTGTGGCATGGACAGCTGACTGACTGCCCTATGCACGCCTGGTTCCCGGCGGGTCGCTCTGGGAACAAGATATAAGCTACAGCATGAATTACTGTCATGACCAGCTAATTCGCACTTTTTTCAAAAGTTTCTTGAAATCTTAGGATTAGTTGGTGGGCAGGATGAGGGTTTACAGGCCCCAGCGGACAATGGCAGGGGTTCGCTTGTCCCACCCCAGGGTGCAGACCTTGGCGGTTCCAAGAATGAAATGCCGGCCTTCACGGGCGTCCATTTCCAGCCAGCGGGCCGTGAGAATGCGGGAGAAATGGCCGTGGGCCACCACCAGGACGTTGTCCATTCCGGATTCCAGGACCCGGCCAATGATCTTGTCGGCCCGGGCTGCGACTTCGTCCAGGGTTTCCCCGTTGGGAACGCCATCGGTCCAGATGAGGTAGTCGGGGTTGTCCTTACGGATGAGGTCGGAACTGATGCCCTCGTAATCGCCATAGTTCCACTCCACGGCCAACGGCTCATGGACGGCGTCCGGGTAGCCGGCCAGTTCCGCGGTGCGGCGGGCACGGCGAAGCGGGGAAGTGAGGACCAGGTCGAAGTCGATGCCTTCGAGGACCTTGCGGGCTTCCACGGCCTGCTGTTCGCCTTCCACAGTCAGCGGAAGGTCGGTCAGGCCGGTGTACTGGCCACTCTTGGACCATTCAGTCTCGCCGTGGCGAAGGATCCAGAGCTGCGGACGCGGTGAAGTCGCGGCGGTCAATTAGGGCTCCTCTGTTTCGGTTGAAAGCTCGACGGCGGACTCGGGTTGGGCGTCCCACCAGGCCAGGAGCTTTGATTCGGCTTCCTCGGGGGACAGCGGTCCGTGTTCCATGCGCTCCTCCAGGAGGAACTTGTAGGCACGGCCCACCACAGGGCCGGGCTTGATTCCGAGGAGCGCCATGATCCGGGCACCGTCCAGGTCCGGCCGGATGGCTGCCAGCGATTCCTGTTCCAGCAAGGCAGCGATGCGCTGCTCAAGGTCATCGTAGGCGAACGACAACCTGTCGGCCTTACGCTGGTTGCGTGTTGTGACGTCCGAACGGGTGAGCCGGTGCAGGCGCTCGAGCAGCGGACCTGCGTCCGTAACGTAACGGCGGACGGCCGAGTCAGTCCAGCCGGCATCGCCGTAGCCGTAGAAGCGCATGTGCAGTTCAACCAAACGGGCAACGGCCTTGATGGTGTCGTTGTCGAACCTCAGTGCTTTCATGCGCTTGGCGGTGAGCTTCGCACCCACGACGTCGTGGTGCCTGAAGCTGACCGCGCCGCCCGGTTCGAATTTGCGCGTAGCCGGCTTGCCGACGTCGTGCATCAACGCCGCGAACCGCAGCACGAAGTCAGGCCCGGGCACCGGGCCGTCCGGACCGGTTTCAAGGTCTGCAGCCTGTTCCAGGACCTGGAGCGAATGCTGGTAGACGTCCTTGTGGCGGTGGTGTTCATCCGACTCCAGCCGCAGGGCAGAGACTTCCGGGAGGACGAACTCGGCAAGGCCCGTGTCCACCAGCAGGTCGATACCCACCCGGGGGTGCGCTCCGTTAATAAGCTTGATGAGTTCATCCCGGACACGCTCGGCGGAGATGATCTTGATGCGGTCGGCCATCTGGCTCATGGCAAGGCGGACGTCGTCATGTACCGACACACCCAGCTGCGACGCGAACCGGGCTGCCCGCATCATGCGCAGCGGATCGTCGGAAAAGGATGCTTCAGGCGCGCCGGGGGTGGCCAGTTCCGAGGCATGGAGGTCGCGGACCCCGCCGAAGGGATCCACGAGTTCCAGGCCAGGCAGTTTCAGGGCCATGGCGTTGATGGTGAAGTCGCGGCGCAGCAGGTCATCGGTCAGCGAGTTGCCGAAAGCCACCACTGGTTTGCGGGAGTCGGGGTCATAGGCCTCGGCACGGTAGGTGGTGATTTCGATCTGGAAGCCGTCCTTGCGCATCCCGATCGTCCCGAACGCACGCCCGATCTCCCAGAAGTTATCCGCCCACTTCTTGATGACGGAGATCGTCTGGTCCGGCGTTGCATCAGTCGTGAAATCCAGGTCCGGGGATGTCCTGCCCAGGAAAAGGTCGCGCACGGGTCCACCCACCAGCGACAGCTCAAATCCGGCGTCGACAAAGCGCTGCCCGAGATCGAGCACCACCGGGTCGATGGTGAAGTTAACTGAAGAACTGTCCAATACGTGCGCCATAGTCCCTTAAGCTTGGCAGATTTTTACCCTGCGTTGGGTCACGGATCGCTGCAAAAACCCGGCGTCCCCGAACAGCCGGCTCCTGCAGTCCATCTTGTGGCCATGTCCCGGTCATCACTCACGGGCAAGAGTCGTTAGAGTGGACTTCATGGCCAATCCGATACCGAGCGCTCCTGGCAGGAGGACAAACGCACCGTTGCCGTCGGCAATCGGCGCCCACGTCGCGCCCGCCCCGCAGCACCCGGTCCAGGCCTCGCTTCCCACTGTTGAGGAAGTCTCCGCGGGCGGCGTCGTAGTGGACACGTCCGACGGCGAGTTGCGGGTTGCGATCATTGCCCGCCTTAACAGGGGTGGCCGGCTGGAGTGGTGCCTGCCCAAGGGCCACCCGGAAGGCCGGGAGAACAATGAGGAAGCAGCTGTCCGGGAAATCGCCGAGGAAACCGGCATCGAAGGCAGCATCCTGGCACCCCTGGGAAGTATCGATTACTGGTTTACGGTCAGCGGCCACCGCGTGCACAAAACTGTCCATCATTTCCTGCTGCAAGCTACCGGCGGGGAGCTCACCATCGAGAACGATCCCGACCAGGAAGCCGTGGACGCCGCCTGGGTTCCCATCCAGGAACTTGCCCGCAAATTGTCCTTCCCCAATGAACGCCGCATCGCCGACCTGGCACGGGAAGTGCTGCCGGAACACCTCTGACGCGGGCTCATGGGACGATAAAGGCGATGTCTGACGCCAAAGCAACCCAGTCCGTTCAATCCGGAGAAGCACGTTCCAGCGCCATCATGGCCGCCGGAACGTTGGTTTCCCGGTTCCTTGGCTTCGCTAAGACCTGGATGCTCGGGGCCGCCCTCGGCCTGGGTTCAACGGTCAATGACACGTTTATTAACGCGAACAACCTGCCCAACCTGATCTTCCTGCTGGTTGCCGGTGGTGTTTTCAACGCCGTCCTGGTGCCGCAAATCATCAAGGCAAGCAACGCACCGGACAGGGGAGCCGATTACATCAGCCGTCTCCTGACACTGGCGGTGCTGGTTCTCCTCGGGCTCACTGCACTTGTGACGTTGGCGGCTCCACTGGTCATCGACCTCACCACGCAGGGTTACTCGGAGCAACAGAAGGCGCTGGCTGTCACGTTCGCTTTCTGGTGCCTGCCCCAGATTTTCTTCTACGGCCTGTACGCCCTGCTGACCCAGGTACTCAACGCCCACGGAGCCTTCGGGCCGGCCATGTGGGCACCCATCCTTAATAACCTGGTGGCTATCGCCGGTTTGGGGATGTTCATCTGGATCCTGGGAGACAACGTCACCAACCCGCACACCTTGGACAACTGGGGGCCAACCCAGACATTCCTTGTGGCCGGTTTCTCCACCATCGGTGTTGTGGCGCAAACAGCCATTTTGCTCATCCCTGTTCTTCGCCTGAAGCTGGGGCTGAGGCCCCGCTTCGGATGGCGCGGGGTTGGACTGGGCCAGGCAGCCAAGCTGAGCATCTGGACGTTACTGACTGCCGCCGTCGGGCAGTTGGCGTTCCTTTACGTCATGAAAATTGCCACGATTCCCGGTGCCGAGCGCCTGCGCCTGGACAACGCCGGAGACGATGCAGCCGCGGCTGTACTGCCCGGCAACGCCGTCCTGGAAGTAGCGAGCCAGCTGTACCTGCTGCCGCACTCGATCATCGCGCTGTCGCTGGCCACCGTCCTCTTTAACCGCATGACGCGCGCGTCCCAGGACGGCAACAAGGCCGAGCTGCGCGATGCCCTCTCCCACGGCCTGCGCACCATGGCCGTGGCCACCGTGTTCGGTGCCTTGGCGTTGTTCGCCCTGGCCGGCCCGCTGGGTATGTTCTTCTCCGGTGGCAAACCCCAGGACGGCGTCATGCTGGCCCAAACGCTCACCATCCTTGCGCTGAGCACTCCGTTCCTGAGCGCGAACTTCATGATGTCGCGCGTGTTCTATGCCAACGAAGACGCCCGCACGCCGCTGTATGTCCAGCTCCTGCTGGCCCTGATCTACGTGGTGGGCGCATTCTTCATCCAGTTCCTCCCCGTCGGCCAGATCATCTACGCGGTCGCCATCCTCTACACCTTGGGCAACATCCTGTCAGTGGTGATCAGCGTGGTGTTCCTCCGTCGACTCCTCGGCCACCTGGATGGTCCCCGCATTGCCAATTCCTACATCCGCATGGGTTACGCAGGCCTCGGTTCCGCGCTTGCCGGTGCCCTCGCGCTCTGGCTGCTGGGCAGCTACCGGGCCGACGGCTTCGCTTGGAGCAGCCGGCCAGCCGCCCTGGTGACCGTGGTCGTCGTCGGGCCTGTCATGCTGGTTGCCTACCTGTTCCTGCTGAAGGTCTTCCGCGTCAGTGAACTCCGCGACCTCCTGCGGCCGCTGCTGGGCCGCCTGGGCCGCGGCGTCCCCGTCAGCGCCGGTCCTGCCACCGCAGCAACACCCACGACGCCGGCGCGCGCCACGGTCTCGGATGACACTGGCCTGATTCCGCGCATCTCGGGCGAATTCGACGCAGCCTCCTTCAGGGCCGGGCCGGCCTTGCAGCCGGAGCCCGAAGCGCCTGCGGAGGGCGCCGAGAGCTACCTTCCCGAGGAAGATGTGCCCAGCACGGCCAAAGGCAGCCGCTTCCGTCCGCAGGTTCCGTTGCCTGGGCGCCGCACCTACCAAGGCGACCCCGGACGGAATCCATACTTCCCTGTCCCCGGGGACGACAAGGAGTAACGGCGCCGCCAACGTGGGCGAAGGGCCTCAATCCGTTAGGCTAGAAACCAATACAGGTAGTTGCAAAAGTGGTTTTACCCGGCTCAGCGGGTGGCCAGCATGCAGGACCCGCAGCTCCCGGACAGCCTAGGAGGAACACGTGTCCCACCCGATCGACGTCGGATCAGTACTTGGCGGCCGCTACAAGGTCACAGCCACGGTACTGACCTCGCATGACCAAGATCTGGTGCTCGACGGCGTCGACCAGGTTCTCAACCGTCCCGTGAGCATCCTCGTAGCCGGTCCCGGAAATGCCGAACAAGTAGCTCAAAGCGCCCGCGAGGTAGCCACCGGGGAGCGCCCCGGAAACGTGCAGATCCTGGACCTCGGCGTCAGCGACAACACCACCTACCTGATCACCAACCACAGCACGGCCCCGGACCTCCTGGACCTGGTGGTCGCCACCAACCCGCCCTATGTCGAACCGTTTTTCACGGAAACCCTGGGCAGTGAAATTTTCGGCCAATCGAGGACCTACGAACCCGAAACCTACGACGGCCTCTACGAGGACGACGAGCACGAGGCCGAGTACATCCAGTACGACCAGGATGGATACCCCGTCCAGCGTGAGCACGACGCCGACGAGCCGGCTGCAGCTGCCGGCCACGTCCCACCCATGCCCGCGTCCAACCCGTCATCATCCAAGAGCGGCGGGGGCCTGGCAGGTAAACTCGCCGCTGCAGCTGCGGGTGCTGGAGCCGCAGGCGTTGCCGCTGCTGCTGCCCTGAAGAAGGGGACGGGGTCCAAGAACCAGGAAGCCCAGGCTGCTCCTGCTCCTGCTGACACTGCCCAACCGCCAACACAGGCCGTCAACGCACAAGCAGCGGGTGCTTCGCCTGCTGCTTCCGCTCCCGCGAAGCCTCCCGCGGCCCCTGCGCAACCGCCCGCTGCTCCCGTGCAGCCGCCTACCCAGGCAGTCAATGCACAGCCTGCTGCCCGCCAACCCTCTCCGCAGTCCAAGCCGGAACGGGAACCTGCGGAGCCGAAGGTTTCATTGTGGTCCGAGGAAGACTATGGCTTCGCCGGTGGCGCTGCTGCCGGTGGTGCCGCGGCCAGTACCTCCAACGCCGGATACGACCGCGCGGCAAGCAGCTTCCCGGCGTCGGCCGCTGTTGAGGACTACCAGACCGACGACGACTATGAAGATGACACACCGGAACGTGAGCCGCGGTCCATGCGCTGGCTGGTGGGCGGTCTTCTTGCCGCCGTCCTGATCGTGGGCCTTGTTCTGGCAGTGACTAACCTCGGAAGCCTGCTCCCCAGCGGCTCTCCTGCGGCGACCCAGAACACCACGGCGCCGCAATCCAACGGCACAGGCAGCGGGACAACCGAGCCCACGCCGTCGGAGACAGCGGCTCCGGCAGCACCTCCGGCCATCGAGGACATTACCCGACTGGGTAACTTCGATTTCGCCGCTGCATTCGACAAGGACCTGGTGAAGGCATTCGACGGCAATGCTGCAAGCTACTGGTCGGACATGGAATTCGCGTCCGCTGACTGGGGCGGGGGACTGACGGACGAGATGCCCTTGGTCGTGAAGCTCAAGGAGCCGGCCGAAATCAAGTCCGTGGTCCTCAACCAGTTGGGTGGATCCGGCGGCAGCATCAGCGTTTACACCAACGATCGCCCCGCCATGGACGGTGCCAAGCTGGTGGGGACCAACAGTTTCACGTCGCCCGAGTTGACCATGCCGCTGGCAGCGCCCACCCAGGCCCAGTACGTCATTGTTGTCATCAAGACCCTGCCCAAGCTGGCAGCCCCTAAGACACGCTTCGGATTCGGTCTCCGCCTGGCCGAGGTTACCGTCCAGTAACTCACCCAACTAAGTAGCAGTAGGGGCCGTTTTGAACCATCAGAACGGCCTCTACTGCTACCTGGTTTGTCTGGCCGCTTCGATTCGGCCGCCCCTCTACCGGTACCCTGAATGACGGTGGGTTTTAGGGTCTTCAGCGTCCCTCAAAAACCAACGGAATAATTGGAGCTTTCCAAGGGTTGAGTCAGGTGGCTGCCCCGAAAGCGGCAGCATCGATAAAAGGAAGAGGTTCACGCCACGTGAGCATTGCAGAAACCAGCGCATCGCAGGTGCGTGACGTCATCATCGTAGGTTCCGGTCCGGCCGGCTACACCGCCGCCGTCTACACCGCCCGCGCCAACATGAAGCCTCTGCTCATCGCCGGTTCAGTCACCGCCGGCGGCGAATTGATGAACACCACCGACGTTGAAAACTACCCGGGTTTCCCGGAAGGCATCATGGGCCCGGATCTCATGGAGAACTTCGAGAAGCAGGCAGCCCGCTTTGGTACAGAGATCCTCTTTGAGGACGTCACCGAACTGGACCTCGACGGCGACATCAAGACCGTGACCATTGGAACGGGGGAGACCTTCCAGGCGAAGGCCATTATCCTGTCCACCGGTTCGGCCTACCGCGAGCTTGGCTTGGAGAACGAAAAGCGCCTTTCCGGCCACGGCGTCAGCTGGTGTGCAACCTGTGACGGTTTCTTCTTCAAGGACCAGGACATCGCGGTCATCGGTGGCGGTGACTCCGCCATGGAGGAAGCGCTCTTCCTCACCAAGTTTGCCAAGTCCGTGACTGTGGTCCACCGCCGCGACACCCTCAAGGCTTCCAAGATCATGGGCGACCGCGCCCAGGCTCATGAAAAGATCAACTTCGTGTGGAACACCGCAGTGGACGATGTCCTGGGCGGGGACAAGGTCACGGGCCTTAAGCTGAGGAACCTCGTGGATGGCACGGAATCCGAGCTCGCTGTGACGGGTGTGTTCGTGGCCATTGGCAACGATCCGCGTACCGACCTGGTCAAGGGCAAGGTGGAACTGACGCCCGAAGGCACCATCGCCGTCGAGGGCCGCAGTTCCAAGACCAGCATCAAGGGTGTATTTGCTGCCGGTGATGTCATCGACCCAACCTACCGCCAGGCCATCACGGCTTCCGGTTCGGGTTGCGTGGCCGCACTGGACGTCGAGCACTACCTTGCAGACCTGCACTCCTAAGCTGCTTCAAGCAAACTCCAAGAAGGGAAAGTTATGAGCAACGCCAAAGACGTAACCGACGCAAGCTTCAGCACAGATGTCCTGGGTTCCGAGAAGCCCGTCATCGTAGACTTCTGGGCAGAATGGTGTGGCCCCTGCCGTAAGCTCGGACCCATCCTCGATGAGATCTCTGTCGAGTACAGCGACAAGGTCGATGTCGTGAAGCTCAACGTGGACGACAACCCGGCTATTGCCGCTGAGTATGGAATCACCTCCATCCCCGCCGTATACCTCTTCAGCGGGGGAGAAGTGAAAAGCACCGTCATCGGCGCCAAGCCCAAGCAGTTCTTCGAGAAGGAATTCGCGGACGTCCTGTCCTGATTCCGGGGTCTTTCGGGCCCACATCCGACGGCCTCTGCTTCCCACCCGGGAGCAGAGGTCGTCTTTTTTGTCTCTGCATCCCCTCCCGGTTGTGTTACTCGTGCATTTCCTCCACGCGCTCGTGCTTCATTCTTTGATCCCGGGTCGACTCACTGGAGCACTGTTGTCTCCCCAGTCCGGAGGAACTGGCACGGTCCACGCGGTGCAGAATTCGTGTGTGGGACTCCGGGTATGGTGAAGTCTACTGCAGTAGAGAAATGCTTCGCGATTGACCGGCAGCGGCGGAAGTGATGCTCTCTTCGGCAAGGTACAGAAGAAGCTGGGTACAGAAGAACCTGGCCAGGCTGGGCGTTGGGTTGCTGACGGCTGATGGCTGCTGATGGCTGCTGCGAATGATGTTTCACGTGAAACAGCAACGACCCTTGCAAGCGACCAATGTGTTGTTCAGCCCTTCCGGCGTTTCTGCGCCGATCGCGTATACGCCGATCGGCGGTGTGGACTCGGCGCCCACGCGGGGTTGCTTTACATGGTGCTTGATCATTACGGCTGGCCCCTGCTTTGGCTGATGGATACCGGTTCTGCGTGCCCCTCGCCCCAACCGCCTCCACTACGCCTACCTAAGAGGAAGGCCTGGGCCTTCACGTCCATTACTTTCTACTGTGGGCACCTAACTGCTGGGGGACGCCGACAAAGACCACTGTTTCACGTGAAACATGGGTCCACGGCGCTTACGGGCAAAGCCCGCCCATCAGATGAGCGTACTAATGAGCCCATGGCGTGGCATTCTCAGCTTCGAAGCCTCTGACATCGCTTTGGCAGCCACTGACCCACGCAAACGTCCCCAGCCTTTGACCTCGTTTTGGGCCTTCGCCTGGTTGGAGCCAGATTGCGGGTCGCCGGCCACGAGTCTTTGTCGCCTTGATGATGGCCTTGATGTTGGACTGTGTTTTCGGACTTCCAGGATCCCTCCTTCACCGCCACTAGGTAGTTCGTCCCGCGGGTCGCTCAGCTGAGGGCGTTCTTCATTGACTACTCAGCCCTCAGTTCAGATGGAAGGGGCGACTTAAACCTACAGAGCACTCGAAAGCGGCGGTTACTCACCCCGTTTGAGTTTCCTACCCATGTTTCTCGTGGTACATGCTTCGACAGGTGCTTCTTTCCGTCAGTTCGAAGCCACTCATAAAACTGTCAGGTCAAAAGTGGCAGGCAGCCCAGAGATCCGCTACATCAACCGACAGCCGCCGGCAGATCGGCCCTCGGGGGTGTGTTGTCATGAGAGACCGCTACCCATTCGATAAGTCCTAAGCGACCGCTCAATGGTCCGGCCGAGCAAACCAGTGCACTCTAAGCACCGCCGGCATGCTGATCGATGCGGGCGCTCCAATAGGGCCGCGGGCAAGCTGATCGACGCGGGCGCTCCGATAATTCCGAGGCCGCCCTGATAGTGCCCGCGCCCTCCGATAGGCCCCAATACAGCCACATAGGGACTTAGGCGCTCCTTTGATTCCCCAGAAGTTCCGTATCTGCAGGCCGTCTCGATCGGTCGATGGTACTGATTCGGGATGCAGGTGGACACGTCACTGCTCGACCGAGAGGTAACCGCGCCTGGCTGCTGACTTAAGTGCGTCACAAGCCTTGATGTCTGCGAGATGAACGCTAACTGCAAAGAGTGGGTTGCAGCGTCCGGAGGGCTGACGGGACTGCCTAGCCCTGCTGAGAGAGCCTGTTAGCTGTATCTTCTACGCGGGTGAGCGCGCGATACACCTTGTGGTGACTCCAACTGCTTCCGCCCGTCGACCCCTTGTGGTTCTGCGGGGGATCACAGTGCCCAATTCGCACATTCTCCGCTCTGGTACGTCTGAGCCTCCCAAACGATAAGGCGGCTCGTGATCTGTGTTTCACGTGAAACACCGCCGCAGGTGGCCCACTAAAAGCACCTTGGAGGTTCCCTATGGGCATGACCCACGAGCAAACACCAGGTAGCCCACGTCCTGGCCGGTGCGTCATGAGTTCCTCCATCCCGATGAACCGTAGGGCGTCCGTCAGCTCGTTCATTGCCGGAATGACGGATCGTTTACGCAGCACCGAGGTGCCACTGGCATTGGGCAGCCGCTCGTAGCCGGTGGTCCAGTTGGACACAATCCTGTGGTTTGGGCTCCTCCACGACGCGGAAGATCGGAACAGAGCCTGTGTACCGCTGCCCCACATGCCGTGGGCTGTACCCCTATGTTTCACGTGAAACAGCTGAGGGGTGGCCGGATTCTCTACAACCGGGTTCGACACTTTAGCCGCCTACTCGGAGGCAGGACCAATAAGTTCAAGCGCCTATGGCAAGGATGCGGCATCACAAACCCACCGCCGGTCCGCGCTCCTCTCACAGAGCATGTCAGGGCGCCGATCCGGATCCAGCGACCAATCGGTCCTCGATCTGGACCCCGAGTAAAGACAGACTCATTCGATAATGGCACACGACCAGCTCCGTATCGGCGTCCACATCGTCGGAGCATCATATCCGTACTACAGACTCCATAAGTATTGGCCACCACAGAGCCCTGATCGACGGTGGGTGGTCATCTCAACCTGCGGGACAGCACAAGCATCACGAACTACGACACCACGCCACCACGACACCACGACACCACGACACCACGACACCACGACACCACGACACGCTGAGGATAAGCCCGTGGGAATGCCAAGAAGTGATTACGGGCTCCGCGGGGGAGGCGCTTTGGCAGGTCCAGCGGCCGGGCCCCAAACCAACCACCGTCAGCCGGGGAACGGAATCCCTCCAAGGCGGTCAGCTTCATATCGACCCTGGCACGCTGCGGGACTGACACCCTGGGCACACCCATGCACCACCATCATTCACGGGCTAAGGGCAGGCACTTGAGTTGGGAGCATCGCTAAGACTACTCCCGCGCAGGTAGTTCACCCCATATACAAACATCCGATCTTTCGGGCTCCTCCTGAAGGGATGCCCTATACACCGCGCTGTCCGTTCTCTTGGTTCTGGTCTAGATGAACACACGCGCTCTACTGTGCCGTTGACGAGTTTCGTGACCGGCGGCCACGCAGGTTTGAATCCGCTCTTGTGCATCGGCGTCTAACCAAAATGGGCGTCCGGCCATCTGCTAAGGGAGGTCTCTTGGACCGGGGTGAGGCTACCGCTCCTGGGACTTTCGTCGCTATTTATGCACAATGTTATCCACAGGCTTATCCACCGTCGCCCACAGGCGGAACGTCTGCAAATCTCATGGATGTTGGTCTGTCCCCTTCACCTGCCTAACACATGAAAGCAGGGGGGCTACACAAAATCTAAACGCGAGCCCTTCCCACTCGGCTCGGGTGAGGCGAGAATCGACTGAAATGTGGACTAAAAGCCACAGAAAGGACCGTCCAGACGCGTTTTTTGGTCACTGAGGTACTCCTCCACCGAGCTTCGCACTGTTTCACGTGAAACATCAGCGACGGTGACGTACAAACCGCGCCCCCCATCGCCGTTGGGAGCCGTACACATCTGCTTGCCGTGCATTGAGACGGTCGTAGACCGCGAAGTTGTCCCCAAAGTTATCCACAGCGATATCCACCGTGCTGTGGCCCACTCCACAAGCACGCTTCGCCGTGGGGATCCGTTCGCTCCGCTATTCCAGTCGAACCACCAGCTGCCCTCATGACAGTTCACACCTGGCATCGGCTCGCTGATCTACTTACAGCTCATGCACATCATGGAAGAGAAGGAACATAACCTGGCCCAGCACCTGATTGCGGCGGAAGTCCAGCTTGAGTCCGACCGGCCTCGATCGTGGTACAACATCCGATCAATGATGTACTTCACACTGCTGACAACGGGGTGTGTCAACAGTGAGTCCCCTTAGCGGATTTCCTGGAAGACTGAGGAACTGCTGCTACATTCTCTGATTCCGTTGTCTTGATCGTTTGCGCCAAGGGAGCACCACAAGCCCACTACTGAGGCGCGATCACGGCCTGCGGTAATCACCCCACCAGGGGTCGTACTGCAGCGCTTTGATCCAGACGCATTGGTCCTCTCCTCTGTCCTGCCTCTTCCTGGAACCAGATGTATTGAGGGCCGACAATGGCCGGTGGCGATGTGAGCATCAACGACGGCTGCTGCGGATCGCTGGACAACTGGAAGAAGCCTGAAAAGGCGCACGCAATCATCACTGCGGGAGTGATGTCGAGTTGATCGCAGAAGGGGAGCAGGGCGTGTGGCTCCAGGCACACCACTGTCTCTGAGATGGATAAACCATTAGCTGGTATTCCCTGCGCCGTTCCAGTCCAAGCTGCTGAATACCGCCGCCTTAGGGCCCGCAGCGAGCACAGGGGAGGCCTCGCATCGCTGGGGTCCGCTGTCCACGACTTTTGTGCCTTCATTAGGCACGCAGCGCAGGTGATAGGAAAGTAGCGGCTGGTGAAGGGTCCCTACCACTGGCATCCAAAGCAGGCCGGCTGAGCGGAGCGAGGCAGAGCCCGCATATCACCCCTTCGCATAGCCCGGATACTACCCTCCAAGAAGAGTCGGCGCCCACAGCCGTGGGTCCTTCCGCCACGAACATGACGTCATCCCTGCAGGACGATGGATCCGACCATCCGGTTAATCCAGTGACTCGACTATCCCGGAGGGTCATCGTACGGGCCGGCATAGCCTGCTACAGCAACGGGGCAGAAGCTTCTCGCATAAAACGTAAAATTCGTAGGCGAGAGAAGGGGGCATCAGTGTCTCAGCACTGAGGCCAAGGTGCCCTCGTTGTCTCAGTCGTGTTTCACGTGAAACCAGACAGATAGTGAGTGGGCAGCGAACGGCGGGGCAACGTTCACCATGTGGAGCGCCGTAGGCGAAACCCGCACTCTGGTAGGACCGAGCGGACGTTTCACGTGAAACAACCTTCTTTTTTCGGTTGTCGCAGCCACCGCACACGCTCAAAGCACGAGACCGCTTACAAGTTGCGTGAATGACGGCCCACGATGCAGCTTCGGGGGAGGTGCGAACCCTTTGCTAAGCGTTCCCGTTTCACGTGAAACATTCGAGCGCTGGCTCGTCCAAAATAGAGGTGACAAACACCAAAGTATCCAGGCACGGTGAGGGAGCGTAGGGCGGAAATCTCCAAAGGTGTCTCGTAACGGGGAGGCGGTCGGCACGGAGGCTCGTTCGGCCCCGTCATCGCGCCCGGATAGATGGCGCTAAGAACAACGCCGCAATGCAGGGAAGGGGCTGCGTGGCAGCGCACGCACCCGGATTGATCCGTGCGTGGAGTCCTGAACTCCCAAAGTTCGATTGATCAACGCACGGATGAAGGTCTAGCAAGTGCCAGGACAAGAAGGAATGGCAGTGCCGTAACAGCGGAACAATGGCGCCCACATCGACAATGCCGGAAACAGTCGTAGTCTGCGTACGCGAAGACATCGATTGCCGGGATGCGCCTACTCCTTGGCGGGCAACCAACAGATGTAAGGGGAGGGACGGCATGAACCAACTCGGCTGAGGATCAAAGGCGTTCAGCCTGGCTACAACAACTCCCGGACGAGCTAGAGGGCGGTATGATCCAAGCAATTTTGGCCAGATGAGCAGGAATATCGTCGATCGCAGCCTTCAAAAAGGAGGCCGGTGCGGTCCAAGATCACGGATCACAAGCTACCCGCGGTTGAACGACATGGCGGAACGTGTGAACCGCAGTCCAACGAGTAGGTTCTTAACGCCACTAGGCACCAGTCACCCTGGACGTCTCACAAACAACAAATCCCCGGACCTGTGCCTCTCAGGATTTCAGAAATGACGCTGAGGCAAACGCTACTAGGGCACGCCTACAGGAGGCGTGAGTGGCCCCACAGGCTCCTGGAAGAACACCGGGTTGGTCTCAGGCGCTCAACACCGTTAGGGAGGGCTCCGAGGCTGTAAAGACGCTCCAGGCCCTCTATACGACACAATCCCTACACTGAATCATCTCGACGTCAGCCGAAGAATGCGATATCGCCAGAAAAGAGTGCAAATTCCTCACGGCAAAGCAGGACAGCCCAGCACTCCGCGCATCGGCTCACCCGTCACGACATAGTCTCTAACCCCTATGTTTCACGTGAAACGCAGTCCACGCCGGATCATCCCCAGGACTACAGACTTCCTTAGACTAGACGCGCACGGAAGAAACGACGCCCAACGAGACACCAAGGGTGGCAACAGCCACACTGCTTGCAGCCAAAGAACACCACCCATAGGTTGCCATCTGACGCTCCCATATGTCGTTATGCGTGCACTGCGTCCTGTCTGGGTTCGGAAGATTGCTACGACAGTGCTAACCACAAACAAAAAGGGCCTGTTTCCAAGAAACAGACCCTTTCCGTCAGCTCACCACGATTACTCTTCCGCCCCGGGGCTCAGCACGTCCATAATCCGGTTGAGATCCTCCACGCTGGCAAACTCAATGCTCACCCGGCCCTTGCGGGCCCCAAGGGTAATCTTGACGTTCGTATCCAAACGGTCGGAAAGAGAGGAAGCCAGATAATCCAGTCGCTCATGCCGGGCATTTGGCTTGGGGATCGAGTTCTTAGTGGGAGTAGCCGGCTCCTGGTAGAGGGCAACGGCCTCTTCCGTCGCACGAACTGACATACCCTCGGCAACGATTCTTTGGGCAAGGCGTTCCATGGCGGCGGCATCCGGGAGCGACAGCAGCGCGCGTGCGTGACCGGCTGACAGCACACTGGCAGCAACGCGGCGCTGGACCAACGGCGGAAGCTTCAACAAACGAAGTGTATTGGAGACCTGAGGGCGCGAGCGACCGATCCTGTCCGCCAGTTGCTCGTGAGTGGTACCGAAGTCCTCGAGCAACTGTTGATAGGCAGCAGCTTCTTCCAAGGGATTCAGCTGGCTCCTGTGGAGGTTCTCCAGCAACGCGTCCCGCAGGAGGTCGTCATCAGTCGTATCCCTGACGATCGCAGGGATGGTGTCGAGTCCCGCAGCCTGTACTGCGCGCCACCGACGCTCGCCCATGACAAGCTCGTACGGTTCTCCACCTTTTTCGGTTGAGGTACGAACAACAATTGGCTGGAGCACGCCGATTTCTTTGACCGAGTGCACCAGCTCGGCCATGTCGTCCTCATCGAAGACGCTTCGGGGCTGTTTGCGGTTGGGATGGATGTCCTTGACCGGGATCTCGGCGAACCTGGCACCCGGCACCTCTACAAGCTCAACCTCAGGTGCGCCGGAGGCAGCCGATGGTTCCTGCGGTTGTGCGGCAGCCGCCGTCGTGCTTTCTTCAGAGTCCACGGCGGAAGCCGGCGCGCCGCTTCCACGCTTGGTGGCCGGCTTTGCGGACGACTCCTTCGCAGCCGGTGTTTTGGCAGCAGGCGACTTGGACGTGCTGGTTCGCGGCGCGGGAGCCTTACGGTCCTTGGGTTCCGGGGCAGCATCGGCCTCGGGTGCGTCAAGAGGCTCTACGGTCTTTCGCGCTTCAGGAAAGAAAAGGTCAACCGGACGGGAAGGTGACGAACCGTTGCCCTGAGCCCCGGCCGCAGCAGAGCTGGGAATGAGAGCCCCAAGACCCCTGCCCAGGCCCCTTCGCTTTTCGCTCATTGATTCATCCCTCCGATGGATTGCTGAGCACGTCCGGGCCCAAGCTGTTGCAGTGTTTCAAGAATTCTAGCGTTCAGCGATTTCAGCTGCGGCTTCCATGTAGGAAAGTGCACCGCTCGAGGAAGGATCGTACGTCATGACCGTTTGCTGGTAGCTGGGCGCTTCAGAGATGCGCACGGAGCGCGGAACCACAGCGCTCAATACCTGCTGCGGGAAATGCTGCCTGACTTCGGAGGCCACCTGTGCCGCAAGGTTGGTGCGACCGTCGTACATGGTCAGGAGAATGGTGGAGACCACCAGGTCAGCATTGAGGTGCTTCTGGATCATCTCGATATTCTTCAACAACTGGCTGAGGCCTTCCAGCGCGTAGTACTCGCACTGGATGGGTATAAGGACCTCACTGGCAGCGCAGAAAGCATTCACTGTGAGCAGGCCCAAGCTGGGCGGGCAGTCGATGAAGATGAAGTCCAAACGGCCCTCACCGTTCTTCTCCCGCTCCTTGGCGTAAACGTCAATAGCCCGGCGAAGACGCTGTTCGCGGGCCACAAGGGAGACCAGTTCGATCTCGGCACCGGCCAGGTGAATGGTGGCCGGGGCGCAGATGAGGTTGGGGATGTCGGGGCAAGGAGCCACAACGTCCTTCAGGGGAAGGTCGTTGATGAGGACGTCGTAGATGCTGTCGACGTCGGCGTGGTGCTCAATGCCCAGTGCAGTGGACGCATTACCCTGCGGATCGATGTCGATGACCAGAACGTTGAGTCCAGCGGACGCCAGGGCAGCGGCAATGTTGACCGTGGTAGTGGTCTTGCCTACGCCGCCCTTCTGGTTGGACACCGTGAAGATTCGTGTCCGTTCAGGTTTGGGCAATTCGCGTCCGATCAGCCGTTCGCGGCGTCGTGTCTCGTTGGCCAGTTGCCGCGCGATGGGACTGGAATCATCGATGGAGTCCATGACGTTGTGAACTCCGTCCGTCAGGGTTTCACGTGAAACGGCGGAAACATCAACCGATTCCGTGCGAACCACTGGAATTTGGGGTGCAGGAGAAGAAGCGGCGATGGAGCGTGCGGACCCCAAAGACATAAACGGGGGTATCCGCTGCGTTGAGGTTTCGCTACTGCCCACTGGTCACACTCTCACTCTCATTCGGCGCATGCTGCCGTTCTCTAGCCTAACTGCTCACCCGGCGACACGCGGGAAACCAAGCGGCGTCTACTCCGTCTTTCCGGGCTTGTTGACGATGATCCTCACCACGGTGGTGGGTTCCTCCAGGAGTTCCTGCCCACACACCACAACGGACGTCTCCACACCTCCGAGCTTGCGGATGACCTTCCTGGCCTTCTCGATTTCCTCGGCCGCGCTCCTGCCCTTGATGGCCACCACCTCGCCCTTGCCGTTGAGCAAGGGGATGGTGAGGCCGGCAAGGTTGGTCAGGGCTGAGACGGCACGCGCGGTAACCACGTCCGCATCCACAAGGCCCACGGCCAGTTCGGCACGTGTCCGCATCACGGTCACGTTGTCCAGACCCAGATCATCCACGACTTCCTGGAGCCAGATCACGCGGCGTTCCAGGGGCTCGATGAGTGTCAGCTCGAGGTCCGGGCGGGCAATGGCCAGGCAGAGACCGGGAAGACCGGCGCCCGAACCAACGTCCGCGACGTGGCTGTCCTTGGCGATGGCGGACTCGATGACTGCACAGTTAAGAACGTGGCGACCCCACAGCCGGGGAACTTCGCGGGGCCCAATCAGGCCCCGTTCAATACCGGACGTGGCCAGGTGCTCAACGTAGCGTTTGGCCAGATCCAGCCTGTCGCCGAAGATCTTCTCGGCCGCCTGCAGTTCAGCGTCGGTAATCTCAACCATGGGCCGTTAGTCGGCCGAAACCACGATGTGGCGTCCGGAGCCTTCGCCTTCGGACTCGGAAACGAAGCCAAGGTCAGCAACGGCGTCGTGAACGATCTTGCGCTCGTAAGCGCTCATCGGCTCCAAAGCAATGGTGCCACCGGATTCCTTGACCTTGGCCACGGCATCCTCTGCGATCTGCTGGAGCACACCGGCACGGTCCTTGCGGTAACCATTGATGTCCAGCACCAGCCTGGAGCGGTTCTCAGTAGCGGAGAGGACAGACAGCCGCGCAAGTTCCTGGAGGGCTTCGAGGACCTCGCCGTCGCGGCCCACAAGGTTCTCCAGCGCGGCGGACTCTTCCTCGGCAGCGATGGAGATGTAGGTACGGCCGTTGCGCACCTCGATGTCGATGTCTCCGTCGATATCCGCGATATCAAGAAGTTCTTCGAGGTAGTCGGCTGCGATGTCGCCTTCCTCTTCCAGCCGGCTGGCGGACTTGGACAAAGTCGCTTCCTGCGCGTCGTCCTGGTCTTCGGCCACAGCCGTGGTTACTTCTTCGGTGCTCTCAGCAGACATTACTTCTTCTTCCTGTTCTTACGTTGTGGCTGGACGCGCTGGCTGCGGATTTCAGCCGCAGCAGCGGCGGCGGCAGCCTCGGCGTCGTCGTTCTTCTTACCGCCCAGCAGCGGCGGCAGGCCCTTGGCGGCACGGCGTTCCTCCAGGGCCTTTGCGGCCGGGGAACCCGGGGTGGGCATGCGGCGGATGACGAAGAACTGCTGTCCCATGGTCCAGAGGTTGGTGGTGGTCCAGTAGATGAGGACACCGATGGGGAAGTTGATGCCGCCGATACCGAACACGAGCGGCAGGATGTAGAGCATCATCTTCTGCTGGCGCATGAACGGGCTGGCGAGGGCTTCCTCGGACATGTTCTTGGCCATGATCTGCTTCTGGGTGATGAACTGCGAGGCAGTCATCGCGAGGATCATGATGATGGAAAGGACCCACACAGCAACGGCAGTGTTGCCGCCGCTGGGATCGCCGTGCAGCAGGGAGGCGGACAGCGGGGCGCCGAAGATGCTCGACTGATCGAACTGAACTACCTGCTCGTGGCTCATGGCCCCAATGCCTTCGCCCTCATTGCGGGCGGCAGTGACACCCGAAAGCACCTGGAACAGCGCGAAGAAGAACGGCATCTGGATCAGCATCGGCAAACATGCTGAGAACGGGTTGGTGCCGTGCTTCTTGTACAGGGCCATCTGCTCCTGCGCCATGGCCTGGCGGCTGAGCTGGTCGGTCTTGCCCTTGTACTTGGTCTGCAGCTTCTTCAGGTCCGGCTGGAGCAGCTGCATGCCGCGCTGGGCTTTGATCTGCTTGACGAAGACCGGGATCAGGGCAGCACGGATCACCAGCACCAGGCCGATGATGGACAGGGTCCAGGTCCAACCGTTCGCCGCGGGCATTCCAAGGAAGCTCAGTCCCTCGTGGAAGCCAACCATGATGATTGACACCAACCACTTGAACGGAAACATGATTGTTTCAAAGAAGTCCATACGATATCCCTATTCGTCAGGCCGCGGAGCGGCCTTCTTCATCAGCCTGAGCAGCCAGGAACTTGTCCGGATTGTTCAGTACAACAATTGTGGGCGTCCGGCCTTCGGGCCAATGACGGTGGCCGGCGGGGACATGGTCCACTCCGCCGGCATTCCAAGGGTGGCACCTGGCGAGCCTCTTGGCTGCGAGCCAACTGCCCTTCACCGCGCCATGCACCGTGACCGCCTCCAGGGCATATGCCGAACAGGAGGGGAAGAAACGGCATACCTGGCCATAAAGGGGCGAAACAACCTTGCGGTAGGCCTTCAGCAGGAGGATCAGAATGTTCCGGGGCAAGTCCCAAAGGAAAGCACCCACCGCCGCCGGCACGTTGCGGGAAGGCGGCACTGCTGCGACGGGATGCCCGGCGGAAGGCGCCGGGTCACCAGGGGAAGGAACGACGGCGGTGCTGCGGTTACGCACGCGGTGTCCCTTCCGTTGTGGTGCCGTTTTGTTCCGGCGAAGCGTTCGCTGGAGCGGAGCCAGCCAGTCGCTTCGTCGTCACTGCCAGTGCGGCGTTGTAGTCGGACAGCAGTTGCTCCCAGCTGGCCGATGCAGCTGCAGGCAACGCCCGGACCACTACCGCCAGGCCAGTCCCATGCACACGCAAGGACAATGCACCTGCTTCTCTCAGTCTCCTCTTAACGAGGTTCCTGGTCACGGCGTTCCCGACGGCTTTGGAGACAATGAAGCCAATCCGGCTGGGCTCCCCGGCCCCGATAGAGGCCGTATATAACACTAAGTTCCGGCGTCCATTGCGGACGCCGGAACGTACAGTTGTTGAAAAGTCGGTAGACGTCCGAAGACGGTTAGGGGTGGCTAGCACCGACGAACCTGCGAAAGGACTCTGACCGACAAGTCAGTTATTTAGGCCGACAGCTCGACGCGGCCCTTGCCGCGACGGGCAGCCAGGATGGCGCGGCCGGCACGGGTGCGCATACGAAGGCGGAAGCCGTGCTTCTTGGCCCGACGGCGGTTATTCGGCTGAAAAGTCCGCTTGCTCACGTTAGTTACTCCAGTGGATCAAAGGTGCGCCCACCCGATCAAAAGGGGAAGAACTGGCCGACGCTAAGTTTTGTATGTGCCTGCCGCCGCTGCTGCCCGCACGATGAACGCGCGGAGGTGCAACTGATCGCAAAAGCGGACACAAAGGACTTCACAACGTTAGGGCAAAAATACGCCCTCAGTCAAACCGGGGAGACTGCCCGAAGCTATCCACAGCTGTGCCAAACAATGGTTCCCAGCCTGTGGATGAACTGGCTCACAGGGCCCGTTCACGAACCACAACCGTGTAATTATCCACAAGCAACTTCCCAGCTATCTTCTGGGGAAATCATCCCCTAGAGTGGCTCAGTAGCCCATTGTCCACCCGCTGTGCATAACTCTGTGGATTTACCCCGGAGCAACGCCCAGTCGGAGACACTTTCGGCTGCCAGCAATGCCGGCAAGCAAGTACGAGGAACGTAAATG